>NZ_JAUCFQ010000001.1:80000-5018165 GCF_030348345.1 Peribacillus sp. NJ4 | reverse complement strand
GTCTCAATGATTTGAATGGAAATCGTTTTTTAAGAAATTCCCATATTTCAGGTCGAATTGGAGAAGAATTTGCCTTCAATTCGACCTGTTTCCTATCTAATTTGACCTAGAAGGAAATAATTCGAGCCGCAGCCTATCTAATTCGACCAAAACCTAATTAATCCGTCCTATCGTCAATTCCCTCAAATTCAAACTGCCGTTTATTTATACGGCCCAAGTGAATTGAAATAATTCATGAGAGCAAGATACGATTATGTACCAATCAAGGAGCAGAGGTTAATTTCTTGATTCAGGCTTTAGTAATTCGAAAGGGAGAAAGGTTAGGATATTGAAGGTATGTAAATTCATGAGGGTAGGTGCCTTTACAATAGAACGGATTTTTATACTGGAATGGATTTTTTGAAAAATGAATTTCTTGTCTTTATTGGTTCTTTTCATTATACTAGGAAGAATTTATTAATGATAATAATGTAAGTTGGATACTAAGCGAAATGAAGCCAAATAGAATTATGGAAGGGATCGGTATTGTGAGTAAAAAGAGTAAGGAAAAGTTTGAAGTTATCGAGGGCGAGACAATCGATGCATGTTTAGATCGAATTAAAGCAGCAGGATACTTTCCTGTAAGGCGAACGGAAGAACCCATCTTTGCCGAGAGAATCGAGAATGGTAAAGTCCAATATGTGCCAGTTGATCGAAAAATTGTATTCGAAGCAAAATTAATTGAGTAAAACACGAACGATTTATTCATATCATGTAAAAATATTCGATTTTAACTTGACATTAAAATGTCCGGAAGGTAAGATGAAGTTACATTAATACATCTCATATAATCATGGGGATATGGCCCAAAAGTTTCTACCTGATGACCGTAAATCATCGGACTATGAGAAAAGCATCTGACTAATTCGGAAACTAGCCAAGTCTTTTTGTATTTTTCAAAAGGGCTTTCTTTTCCGGACAGGTTGCTTTCTCGATGAGGAAGCAACCTGTCCGGTTTTTTATATTTTACATGTTATAGATAATGATAAGCGTCCATCTGGATACTCGGGACGCCTTAATATGAGTGTTGGAGGGAAAGATGATATGAAACCGCAAGTTGGGGTTATTATGGGAAGTGTCTCGGATTGGGAAACGATGAAATACGCTTGTGAATCATTGGAACAGCTTGAGATTCCCTATGAAAAAAGAGTCGTTTCCGCCCACAGGACGCCGGATTTACTATTTGAATATGCAGAGAGTGCAAAAGAGAGAGACATTAAAGTGATTATTGCCGGAGCGGGCGGGGCGGCACATCTTCCAGGTATGACAGCAGCCAAGACCATTGTCCCTGTGATAGGCGTGCCAATACAATCGAAGGCATTAAATGGGATGGATTCGTTATTATCGATTGTTCAAATGCCTGGTGGCGTACCGGTTGCAACGGTTGCGATCGGAAAAGCGGGCGCAGTCAATGCCGGTTTGTTTGCGGCCCAAATATTAGCAGCTTTCGATTCTGACATTGCTGATAGGTTAGTGGCTTTACGAGACGAAACCAGAGAAAAGGTGTTACAGAGCAGTGAACAACTTAAATAATACAATCATTTTACCGGGACAGACCATTGGAATTATCGGCGGTGGGCAATTGGGAAGGATGATGGCCTTATCGGCTAAGGCATCGGGCTTTAAGATAGCGGTCCTTGAGCCGACTGCAGAAGGTCCATGTGCGCAAGTGGCGGATATTGAAATCATTGGTGCTTATGATGATATCGAAGCATTGAAAAGGTTAGCTAAGGTCAGTGACGTAATAACCTATGAGTTTGAAAATATCAGTTCAGAAGCCCTGGATTGGTTAAAGCAACATGCTTTTCTACCACAGGGCTCAGAATTATTAAAGCTGACACAGGATAGACTAACTGAAAAAAAAGCGATATCTGATGCAGGAGCTACTGTTGCTCCATATCGGGAAATACAGGATATTTCAGAAATTTACCTTCATATAGAGAAATTAGGGTTCCCTAGTGTGTTAAAAACGACGCGGGGCGGTTATGATGGAAAAGGGCAGTTGGTCATTAAGGAAGAAGCCGATATCAAAAAGGCTGAATCCCTGCTCAAAACAGGTATATGTGTGCTGGAAGCCTGGATTCCTTTCGTAAAAGAAATCTCCATCATCGTGACGCGTAAGGCAAATGGCGAGGCAAGTCATTTTCCGATAGCGGAAAACATTCATATCGAAAACATTCTTCATAAAAGTATTGTTCCCGCCCGTATTAGTCAACAAGCTGAACGGAAGGCTATTAATGAAGCTTTGCAGCTTGCAGAGAAACTTGATTTAGTGGGGACATTGGCTGTAGAGATGTTTTTAACCGCTCAGGATGAGATCATCATTAATGAATTAGCGCCAAGACCTCATAACTCAGGGCATTATACAATGGAAGCATGTGAGACTTCACAGTTCGAACAGCATATAAGGGCTGTCTGCAATTGGCCGCTCGGAAATACGGCGTTATTGAAGCCTGTGGTAATGATAAACATCCTTGGTGAGCATATCGGACCCTTAATGGATGAAATTCCGACGCTTTCAGATTGGAAGGTTCACCTTTACGGTAAGAAAGAAGCCAAGGTTAAGCGGAAAATGGGTCATGTTAATATTTTACGTCCAACGATTGAGGAAGCTCTTTTGGAAAGTGATCGAAGCAAAATATGGAATCAACAGGTTGAAACGGAGGAAGTAAAATGATTGAACGTTATACCCGCCCAGAGATGGGAAACATTTGGACAGAAAAGAACCGCTTTAATGCGTGGTTGGAAGTTGAAATCTTAGCTTGTGAAGCATGGTCTGAACTAGGTGTCATTCCAAAAGAAGATGTGAAGCTTCTTCGTGAAAATGCTACGTTCGATGTGGAGCGTATCAATGAAATCGAAAAAGATACACGACACGATGTTGTTGCTTTTACACGTGCGGTATCTGAAACGTTGGGTGAAGAACGGAAATGGGTTCATTACGGATTGACCTCAACTGATGTTGTCGATACAGCTCTTTCATATGTGATTAAGCAAGCGAATGATATCCTTTCCAAGGATTTAAATAACTTCGTTGAGATTCTGAAAAATAAAGCGAAAGAACATAAATATACGGTACAAATGGGACGTACACATGGAGTTCACGCGGAACCGACTACTTTTGGATTGAAACTGGCACTTTGGTATCAAGAAATGAAACGCAATGTCGAACGTTTTGATGAAGCCAGAAAGAACATAGAGGTTGGGAAAATCTCTGGAGCTGTCGGAACGTACGCAAACATCGACCCGTTCGTTGAAAAATTCGTTTGTGAAAAGCTTGGCCTTGAAGCAGCACCAATTTCAACACAAACATTGCAGCGCGATCGTCACGCACATTATATGAGCACTTTGGCTTTAATTGCGACATCAATTGAAAAGTTCGCAGTGGAAATTCGCGGCTTGCAAAAAAGTGAAACACGTGAAGTGGAAGAATTCTTTGCAAAAGGACAAAAGGGCTCTTCGGCAATGCCTCATAAACGGAATCCAATCGGTTCTGAAAATATGACGGGAATGGCTCGTGTAATCCGCGGTTACATGATGACAGCTTTTGAGAATGTGCCGTTATGGCATGAACGTGACATTTCGCATTCTTCTGCTGAGCGCATCATCTTACCGGATGCAACGATCGCTTTAAACTACATGCTGAACCGTTTCAGCAACATAGTTAAGAACTTGACCGTTTATCCAGAAAACATGAAACGCAATATGGACCGTACGCTGGGATTGATTTTCTCCCAACGTGTGCTGCTTTCCCTTATCGATAAAGGACTTGTCCGTGAAGAAGCTTATGATACGGTTCAGCCGAAGGCGATGGAAGCATGGGAGCTTCAGGTTCCATTCAGAAGCCTGATCGAAAAGGATGATAAAATCACAAGCTTGCTTACGAAAGAAGAACTTGATGATTGTTTCGATCCTACACATCACCTGAAAAATGTTGATGTAATCTTTGATCGTTTAGGTTTATAAAAATGAAGGCGGCAAACATGGCACCTCTAAAAGGTGATATGTTTGCCAAGCCTGATCAATGACAGGAAGATTCGTAATATTCACAATGTGGGGGTCTGGACAGATGGAAAAACGAGAATTGTTGTATGAAGGAAAAGCGAAACAGATTTTTGCAACGGACAACAGTGAAATAGTATGGGTGGAATACAAGGATTCGGCAACAGCGTTTAATGGTGAGAAGAAATCAGAGATTGCCGGAAAAGGTAAGTTGAATAATCAAATTACTAGCTTACTATTTTCAAAGCTTGCCCAAGAAAATATCCCTTCCCATTTTATTGAAATGCTTTCCGACCGGGAGCAGTTAGTCAAGAAGGTATCTATCATCCCACTTGAAGTCGTTGTCAGAAATACGGCTGCCGGCAGTTTTTCTAAAAGAACTGGCATTGAAGAAGGCCAGCCGCTCAAGAAAACGCTGATTGAGTTTTACTATAAAGACGACGAGCTCGGCGATCCTCTGTTAACGGAAGACCATATTGAAGAATTGGAACTTGCAAGCAAGGAAGATGTAGCCATTTTAAAAGAAAAGGCACAAGAAATCAGTATCGTCTTAACTTCCTTCTTTAAAGAATTGGACATTAAATTGATTGATTTCAAATTAGAGTTCGGTAAGACCCCGAATGGAGACATTCTGCTGGCAGATGAAATTTCACCTGATACCTGCCGATTATGGGATATTAACACGAACGAAAAGTTAGACAAAGATGTATTCCGCCGTGATTTAGGCAGTTTAACAGATGCTTACGAAAAAATACTAGCAAAGTTGGAGGGCACTCAACATGTATAAGGTTAAAGTATATATCACACTACGCGAAAGTGTACTAGATCCACAGGGAGCAGCAGTGCAACAATCACTTCATAGTTTGACTTATAACGAAGTCAGTGATGTTCGAGTGGGGAAATACATTGAACTTACAATTAAGGATACGGATCGTGATTTAGATCAACTTGTGAAGGAAATGTGTGAAAAACTATTGGCCAATACGGTAATTGAAGCTTACCGTTATGATGTTGAGGAGGTTATCACCAAATGAAATTTGCTGTCATAGTTTTCCCTGGTTCCAATTGTGATGTCGATATGTACCATGCGATCAAGGATGCACTAGGGGAAGAAGTGGAGTATGTTTGGCATTCCACAGACAATCTAGATCAGTATGATGGAATTCTCCTTCCTGGAGGTTTCTCTTATGGAGACTATTTACGCTCTGGAGCGATTGCCCGATTTTCGAATGTAATGGCCGAAGTTGTAAAAGCTGCACAAGCAGGAAAGCCTGTTTTGGGTGTATGCAATGGTTTTCAGATTTTACTTGAAGCAGGACTTTTACCTGGAGCGATGCGCCGTAATGAAGGCTTGAAATTCATTTGCCGCAATGTAGGATTAAAGGTTGCAAATAATCAATCGATGTTCACGACAGGTTATGAAGTAAATGAAACGATTACGATCCCGGTTGCCCATGGTGAAGGGAATTATTACTGTGATAATGAAACATTGGCTGAATTAAAACGAAATAACCGCATCTTATTCACTTATGATGGTGAAAATCCAAACGGAAGCTTGGAACAAATAGCGGGAATTACAAATGAACAAGGAAATGTCCTCGGTATGATGCCTCATCCCGAACGTGCTGTTGATTCACTGCTTGGCAGTAAAGACGGCTTAAAGATTTTTCAATCCATCGTAAAAAACTGGAGGGAATCACATGTTATTACAGCTTGAACCAAGTCCGGAAAAAATTAAATCGGAGCGATTGTACGCAAGTATGGGACTGTCCGATGAAGAATTTGCAATGGTTGAGAAAATCTTAGGCAGACTGCCTAATTATACGGAAACTGGATTGTTTTCTGTAATGTGGTCAGAGCATTGTTCCTACAAAAATTCAAAACCCATCTTAAAAAAATTCCCGATAACTGGGGAGAAAGTTCTTCAAGGTCCTGGTGAAGGAGCTGGTATCGTTGATATCGGTGACGATCAGGCTGTCGTTTTTAAAATTGAAAGTCATAACCACCCATCTGCTATCGAACCTTACCAAGGTGCCGCTACTGGTGTCGGAGGAATTATCCGTGATGTCTTTTCCATGGGTGCTCGTCCGATTGCGATGCTGAATTCGCTTCGTTTTGGTGAGTTAGACAATGATCGCGTTAAATATTTATTTAAAGAAGTGGTTGCCGGGATTGCTGGATACGGCAATTGTATCGGAATACCGACTGTCGGAGGCGAAATTCAATTCGACCCTTCTTATGAAGGGAACCCTCTGGTAAATGCGATGTGTGTCGGCTTGATCGATCATAAAGACATTAAAAAAGGCCAGGCTCATGGAGTAGGTAACACAGTCATGTATGTGGGAGCCAAAACAGGACGCGATGGTATTCATGGAGCAACATTTGCATCTGAAGAGCTGTCAGAGTCTTCAGAAGAAAAACGACCTGCCGTCCAAGTGGGAGATCCATTCATGGAGAAACTGCTTTTGGAAGCATGCCTTGAATTGATTCAAAATGATGCCCTTGTTGGCATTCAGGATATGGGAGCAGCGGGTCTTACAAGCTCATCTGCCGAGATGGCAAGTAAAGCGGGCTCAGGCATTAAAATGAACCTTGATTTGGTACCGCAGCGTGAAACTGGAATGACTGCTTATGAAATGATGCTTTCTGAATCACAAGAACGGATGCTGATCGTTGTCACTAAAGGACGTGAACAAGAAATCGTTGACTTGTTTACGAAATATGATTTAGAGGCTGTTTCCGTTGGTGTAGTAACGGATGACAAAAATCTAACATTATCGCATCAAGGTGAAATCGTTGCAGAGGTTCCGGTTGATGCATTGGCTGAAGAAGCTCCGATTTATCATAAGCCATCTGCAGAACCGCAATATTTCCGCGATTTCCAAAGCATGACGGCTGAAGTGCCAGTCATTGAAGATTATAAAGAAACACTGGTATCACTATTGAAGCAACCGACGATTTCGAGTAAGGAATGGGTCTACGACCAATATGATTACATGGTCCGTACGAATACAGTCGTCTCACCTGGATCTGATGCGGCGGTGGTACGTGTCCGGGGCACAAATAAGGCCCTTGCCATGACGACGGATTGCAACTCCCGCTTTATTTATTTAGATCCGGAAACGGGAGGTAAAATCGCAGTCGCTGAAGCAGCCCGTAACATTATTTGCTCGGGTGCGGAACCTTTAGCGATTACGGATTGCTTGAATTTTGGGAATCCAGAAAAACCTGAAATATTTTGGCAATTGGAAAAAGCGGCAGACGGTATGAGTGAAGCATGCAGAAGCTTAAGCACTCCTGTAATTGGTGGAAATGTCTCGCTATACAATGAAACGAACGGTGAAGCGATTTATCCGACACCGGTGGTTGGGATGGTTGGTCTTATCAATGACCTTCAGCACATCACTACACAAACGTTTAAAAGTGAAGCCGATTTGATTTATGTGGTAGGCGAAGCGAAAGTTGAATTTGGAGGCAGTGAATTACAAAAAATGCTCGAAGGTAAAATCTTCGGACGCGCACCGGAACTTGATTTGGCCGTTGAACAAAAACGTCAGCAGCAAATCCTCACTGCAATCCAAAAAGGACTTGTTGCATCAGCCCATGACCTTTCGGAAGGCGGTTTGGCAGTGGCTTTAGCTGAATCTTTATTCGGGGCTAGCAAGCTTGGGGCAAAAGTGAATGTAGCCGGCGAACCGGTATCGGAATTATTCAGTGAAACGCAATCTCGATTCCTACTATCCATCAAGCCTGAAAACAAAACGGCATTCGAAGCGCTAGTTGAAGATGCGAAATGCATTGGATCAGTAACGGGAGATAATAAATTATTCGTGGCAACAGACAGTGATAGCAAAGTATTGGAAGCGGACGTTGAAGATTTACAAACAGCTTGGAAGGGAGCCATACCATGCTTGCTGAAATAAGAAGCCTAAACGAAGAGTGTGGTGTTGTTGGAGTCTGGGGACATCCCGATGCAGCACAGCTGGCTTACTACGGTTTGCATAGCTTACAACATCGTGGTCAAGAGGGAGCTGGCATCGTCGTTACTGACGGTGAGCAGATGTCCATCTCCAAGGGTGAAGGTCTTGTCACAGAGATATTCACGGCCGAAAAAATGCAGTCACTTTCCGGTTCAGGAAAAGCTGCAATCGGCCATGTCCGTTATACAACGGCAGGCGGCGGCGGGTATCAAAATGTTCAGCCTTTCTTGTTCAATTCACATACAGGAGGGCTGGCGCTTGCTCATAATGGGAATATAGTCAACGCCCATCAGTTAAAAGCACAGCTTGAAGGACAGGGAAGCATTTTTCAAACGACATCGGATACGGAAGTTCTGGCCCATCTTATTAAACGGTCCGGCTACTCGGATGTCAGAGATTCCGTGAAGAACAGTTTAAGCATGCTGAAGGGAGCTTACGCCTTTGTCATCATGACAGAAAACCAAATGATCATGGCAAGGGATCCGCATGGCTTCCGTCCACTTTCCTTGGGGAAAATAGGCGATGCATATTTCGCCGCATCAGAAACATGTGCCCTTGATATTGTAGGTGCAGAATTCATCCGCGATATTGAGCCGGGTGAACTCGTTGTCATTAATGATGAGGGAATCACATCCGAGTACTTCTCGCTTTCCAGTCAACAGGCAATGTGCACGATGGAATATGTGTATTTCTCCCGTCCGGATAGCAACATTGATGGAATCAATGTTCATACGGCAAGAAAAAACCTTGGCAAGCAAATGGCACTGGAAACCAAAATTGAAGCGGATGTAGTTACAGGTGTACCCGATTCCAGCATTTCGGCTGCGATAGGCTATGCTGAAGCGGCCGGCATTCCCTATGAAATGGGCTTGATAAAAAATAGGTATGTTGGACGGACGTTCATTCAGCCATCACAGAGTCTGCGTGAACAAGGCGTGAAGATGAAACTTTCACCTGTAAGAGGGGTCGTGGAAGGTAAGCGGGTCATAATGGTTGATGATTCAATCGTCCGTGGGACAACAAGCAGAAGGATTGTCCGCATGTTAAAAGATGCTGGAGCCAAAGAAGTGCATGTTGTAATCAGCTCACCACCGATCAAGAATCCATGTTTTTATGGCATAGACACGTCTAAAAAGGAAGAACTGATTGCTAGCTCTAAATCGGTGGAGGAAATAAGAGAAATCATTGAAGCTGATTCCTTAACTTTTTTAAGCGTCGAAGGTATGGTCGAAGCAATTGGACGACCGTTTCCTGGAGAAACGCGCGGTTCATGCCTAGCTTGTTTCACCGGAAATTATCCGACTGAAATTTTTGAGCACGAACGAGAAAAAACAAAATGTTAATCAAGTCGGCAATGATGATTGATTTTCGGAGGAGGATTTCAAATGGCTAATGCATATAAGCAGGCTGGTGTTGATATTGAGGCTGGTTATGAAGCGGTAAATCGAATGAAAAAACATGTAAAACGCACATTTCGTCCAGAAGTAATGAATGGTCTGGGCGGTTTCGGGGGCATGTTTGATTTATCTTCCTTGAACCTTAAAGAACCTGTGCTCATTTCAGGTACGGATGGAGTGGGTACGAAACTATTGTTGGCAATCATGATGGATAAGCACGATACAATTGGAGTGGATTGTGTAGCGATGTGCGTCAATGATGTTGTCGTTCAAGGTGCTGCACCTTTATACTTTTTAGATTATATTGCATGTGGTAAAGCAGATCCAGAACGAATTGAAATGATCGTCAAAGGAATTGCAGATGGCTGTGAGCAAGCGGGCTGTGCTTTAATCGGTGGAGAAACGGCTGAAATGCCAGGCATGTACGAAACGGAAGAATACGATGTGGCAGGTTTTACTGTAGGTGCAGTTGAAAAATCCCGTCTAATTACGGGTGAGGCAATCTCGGCGGGTGATGTCGTTATTGGACTTGCTTCGAGCGGCATCCACAGTAATGGATATTCACTTGTTCGTAAAATCCTTCTTGAAGACTCGGGTATGGGGCTTCATGACTTCGTACCGGAATTGGATTGCAAGTTGGGCGAGGAATTATTAAAACCGACAAAAATCTATGTGAAGTCCGTTTTATCGACATTGGAAAAATTTGATGTTAATGGTCTTGCCCATATCACGGGTGGCGGGTTCATCGAAAATATACCGCGTATTCTACCTGAAGGATGCGGTGTTGAGATCGAGCTTGGAAGCTGGGAAATTCCATCTATATTCTCATTCCTTGAAGAAAAAGGGAACCTTGTAAAAGAGGAAATGTTCAATATTTTCAATATGGGTATTGGAATGACTGCTGTCGTGAAAAAAGAAGTGGCATCCGATGTACTATCCCATCTACGGTCTTGCGGTGAAGAAGCATCGGTTATTGGAACGATTGTGGATGGAAATGGAGTGTCGTTTAAATAATGAAGCGCCTTGCTGTCTTTGCATCAGGTAACGGTAGTAATTTCCAATCGATTGCTGACGCAATAAAAAGTGGAAAGTTGGAGGCGGAAATCTGTCTTGTCGTTTGCGATCGTGAAGACGCATATGTGCTTGAGAGAGCTAATCTTGAGAATATTGAGTCTTTCTCCTTTTCAGCTAAGAATTACTCTAACAAGACTGAGTATGAATCGGAAATCCTGGAGAAACTGCGCCAGCACGAGATAGAATTTATCATTCTGGCTGGTTATATGCGTTTGATTGGTCCGACATTATTACAAAAGTTTTCACAGAGGATTGTGAACATCCACCCTTCACTTTTGCCTAGTTTTCCAGGCAAGGATGCAATTGGCCAGGCTTTTGATGCCGGAGTGAAGGTAACGGGGGTAACGATTCATTTTGTTGATGATGGAATGGACACAGGACCGATCATTGCCCAAAAGGCAGTGCCAATTCTTGAGGGGGATACGAAAGACATCCTTCAAAAAAGGATTCAGGAAATGGAGCATGACATGTATCCGTCAGTTTTGCAGGAGCTATGCCACAAGAAACTTACTTAATGGAGGGACCAACATAACATGAAGAAACGTGCTTTAATCAGTGTATCGGATAAAACAGGGATCGTAGAATTTGCTCAAGGTTTAATTGAGGCAGGTTTTGAAATTATTTCTACAGGCGGTACCAAAAAAACGCTGCAGGATAATGGCGTTGATGTAATTGGAATCAGTGATGTCACCGGTTTCCCGGAAATATTGGATGGACGTGTTAAAACGCTTCACCCAAATGTCCATGGAGCAGTGTTGGCAAAACATGATGACAAGGATCACGCAGCACAGCTTGCAGAGCATAATATTGAACCCATTCAACTTGTCTGTGTAAACCTATATCCTTTCCAAGCCACTATTTCCAAACCGGAAGTCACTGTGGAAGATGCTATTGAAAACATCGATATCGGTGGACCGACTATGCTTCGTTCTTCTGCTAAAAACCACGCATATGTAACTGTTATCGTTGATTCCGAAGATTATCCTACCGTATTGGCTGAGCTGAAACAAAACGGCGGAGTATCTAAAACCACGAATCGCCGCCTGGCTGCAAAAGTCTTCCGCCATACAGCAGCATATGATGCTGTTATTTCGGAGTATATGACAGAGCTTGCCGATGAAGAAAACCCTGAATCATTGACTGTTACCTATGAATTGAAACAGTCGCTTCGTTATGGGGAAAATCCACATCAAAAAGCAGCATTCTATAAAAAACCGCTTGGTTCCGTCTTCTCAATTGCTGAAGCGAAGCAATTACATGGAAAAGAACTTTCATACAACAACATTAATGACGCTGATGCAGCACTTCAAATCGTTAAAGAATTCAATGAGCCGGCTGCTGTAGCTGTCAAACATATGAATCCTTGCGGCGTCGGTGTCGGGGTGACCATTTTAGAAGCATATGAAAAAGCTTATGAGGCAGATGCCACTTCCATTTTTGGCGGAATCATTGCTTTGAACCGTGAAGTTGATAAGGCGACTGCGGAAAGGCTTCATGAAATTTTCCTTGAAATCATCATTGCTCCTGGGTTTACGGATGAGGCAGTGGAAGTATTAACAAGCAAGAAAAACCTTCGTTTATTAACGATCGATTTCGACGCGGTTAAAAAACCTGAACGTAAATTGACTTCCATTGAAGGCGGATTACTTATTCAAGATCGGGATGCACATAGCTTAAAGGATGCAGAGGTAAAAGTGGCAACGAAACGTGAGCCTACTCCTGAAGAGTGGAAAGCCTTGGAACTTGGCTGGAAAATCGTGAAGCATGTTAAGTCGAATGCAATAGTGGTAAGTAACGGTCAAATGACATTAGGTGTTGGCGCGGGGCAGATGAACCGTGTGGGAGCTGCAAAAATTGCTCTGGAACAAGCTGGGGAAAGAGCGACAGGAAGTGCGTTGGCATCAGATGCCTTCTTCCCAATGGATGATACCGTAGAAGCGGCAGCGAAAGCGGGCGTCACGGCAATCATTCAGCCTGGTGGATCTGTAAAAGATCAGGATTCAATCAAGAAAGCTGATGAATATGGAATTGCCATGGTATTTACAGGAATTCGTCACTTTAAACATTAATCAAAATGAGGTGCGATAATGAATGTACTAGTAATTGGCCGGGGCGGCAGGGAGCATGCCATTGCCCGCAAACTATTTGAAAGTAAACGGGTGGGGACAGTTTTTGCAGCACCGGGAAATCCAGGAATGATCGATGTTGCGACTCTTGTTCCAATTGATGAAAACAATCATGAGGAATTGGTTGCCTTTGCCAAGAAGAATGCAGTTTCATTAACGGTGATTGGGCCCGAAACCCCATTGTTGAATGGACTTGCTGATGACTTTACGGAGGCAGGCTTACAGGTGTTTGGCCCTAATGGCCGTGCTGCAGTCATTGAGGGAAGTAAATCCTTTGCTAAAGATTTAATGAAGAACTACAGCATTCCGACAGCGGAATACGAAACATTTTCTGATTATGATTCAGCAAAGGCATATATTGAAAAAATGGGTGCCCCCATCGTCATAAAAGCGGATGGATTGGCTGCAGGAAAAGGTGTCGTAGTTGCGATGACGATGGAAGAGGCGTTAGATGCCATCCATGACATGCTAGTCGGAGCAAAGTTCGGCGAAGCTTCTGCCAAAGTCGTTATTGAGGAATTTCTCGATGGCGAGGAATTTTCATTGATGGCATTCGTGAATGGGGAAAAAGTGTATCCGATGGTCATAGCTCAAGATCACAAGCGAGTTTTTGATGGAGATCAGGGCCCGAACACAGGTGGAATGGGTGCATATTCACCGGTACCGCAAATTTCCGATGAAATGATTCAGACCGCAGTCGAAACAATTCTTCAGCCTACAGTAAATGCGATGATTTCGGAAAATCGGCGTTTTACAGGGATATTATATGCCGGGTTGATCGCTACTGAAAAAGGTACGAAAGTAATTGAGTTCAATGCACGTTTTGGCGATCCGGAAACGCAAGTTGTTTTACCACGCCTGAAAACAGATTTCGTAGATACGCTTGAAGCGGTTCTTTCTGGAGAGGATTTACAACTTGAGTGGCATGAAGAAGCCGTTCTTGGAGTGGTCGTCGCAGCTGATGGATATCCAGGGGATTATAAAAAGGGTTCCATCATTAAAGGCTTGGAAAAGATTGATCCGGATGCCCATGTTTATCACGCTGGAACGGCTCTCAATAGTGAGGGGAATTTCATCTCGAATGGCGGACGTGTACTTCTGGTTGCTGCAAAAGGGAAAGATTTGGCCTCTGCCCAAGCTGAAGTATATAAAGAGTTAGGGCATATTGAGAAAGATGGCTTATTCTGGCGAACGGATATTGGATACCGTGCAATAAAATACAATTTTTCATCATAATATAAAGAAGCTGACTCTAAGCGGAGTCAGCTTCTTCTTTAGAAAAAACTTAATATGAATCAGATTGTCTGGATTCATTTTCCTGTTTTGATTCGTTTTTCATAAAGCTTTGCCCGTTTTCCATTGCATCGACGACAGGACAATAGCGGAGAATGCCTTCGCCAATTTTCATGGCAGAAAGCATGACCACTATTATATAAGATTGATTTTTCCAGGGTTTTTTTACCATTTTAGCCGTTGCCCATGTTAGAAAGGTAAAACCACAGGTAATTCGCATTAAGGCATTTATTATACTGATATTTTGTTTAAAATTCATATTAAGTCCATCCCTTCACAAAAATTTAACAATATTCTGGATAACATTACTGTTCTAATGAGGCAAGTATGTTACTATGAAATAAAATTGGATTGAAAATGGTTTTTTTCATACATCTGTTTCTATAAAATTATGGGGGAATGTTTATGCTTGAACAGCGCTATAGATGGAAAAATAAACATCTAAGAGAACATATAGATGTGCTGGATGGCAATAGGGCACCACACATTCTGCTTAAAAATACGACATATTTAAATCAGGCTTTACGAAAATGGGTGAAAGCGAATATATGGATATATGATGATCGCATCGTATATGTTGGCGAAAAGCTTCCTGATAATATAGACCGCTGTGAAATGGTTGACTGCACAAACCAGTACTTAGTCCCGGGTTATATTGAGCCGCATTCACATCCTTCTCAATTATATAATCCCCTTTCTTTTTCACGTTATGCATCTCATTTTGGCACAACGACATTGATCAATGATAACTTGCCGTTTCTATTGCAGTTAGATAAAAAGAAAGCGTTTTCTCTTTTGAAAGAATTACGTAACATTCCTGTAACAATGTATTGGTGGAGCCGTTTTGACGGACAAACGGAGTTGATTGATGAAGATATGGTATTTTCGCATGGGGCCGTAAAATCCTGGCTGGAGCATGATGCCGTATTACAGGGTGGGGAACTAACTGGATGGCCGAAGCTTCTCGATGGGGATGACATGATGCTGCACTGGATTCAGGAAGCAAAGCGAATGAGGAAGAAAATTGAAGGACACTTTCCAGGTGCTTCAGAGAAGACTTTAGCAAAAATGACACTGTTCGGCGCCGATTGTGATCATGAGGCAATGACAGGTGATGAAGTCATGTCGCGCTTGTTACAGGGCTATTATGTCTCGCTAAGACATTCTTCGATCCGGCCGGATCTTCCAAAGATGATACAGGAAATCCATGAACTGGGCATCGATCATTATGACAAATTCTTTTATACGACAGATGGTTCGCCGCCGTCCTTTTATGAAGGTGGTTTCATAGACTGCTTGATCAAAATAGCGATAGAGCATGGCGTTCCGGTCATCGATGCTTACAATATGGCAACTATAAACATCGCACGCTATTATAATATTGAATACCTTCATGGCAATATTGCCACTGGAAGGGTAGCGAACATTAACTTCCTGACCGATGTAAAGGAACCCTTACCGGTGTCGGTAATGGCAAAAGGGAAATGGGTGAAAAGGGATGGTGAAATCATACCCGATTCACAGGAAATCGAATGGAGTGATTTCGATTTTAAACCACTTGATCTTGACTGGGATCTTAGTTTAAAGGAAGATTTTGAATTTTCCATGCCGTTTGGAATTGAATTGGTCAATAATGTAATTACTAAACCTTACTCCCTTTCCAATGATGTTGGGCATGAAGAGCTGAACTTTGAGGATGATGAATGCTTTTTCATGCTTATCGATCGGGAAGGTAAATGGCGCATCAATACGATATTAAAAGGGTTTGCGGATAAGTTGTGTGGCTTTGCCGGCTCTTATACGAATACCGGTGATATCATACTGATTGGTAAAAGGAAACAGGATATGCATTTGGCATTTAACCGGCTGAAGGAGATTGGCGGTGGAATCATTTTAACGGAACACGGAAAGGTGATCCATGAACTTCCTCTGAAATTAAAGGGGGTCATGTCCACCAAGGAGGTTCCTGAACTGATAGAAGAGGAAAATGAATTGAAAAATTTGCTGCGTGACAGAGGTTATCGCTTCGCCGATCCTGTGTATACCCTTTCATTCTTTTCGACAACCCATCTGCCATATATAAGGCTGACCCAGCGGGGAGTGTATGATGTTATGAATAAAACTATACTCTTTCCCACTATAATGCGTTAAAATATAAGAGAAGAAATGGCTAATAAATCAGAGGAGTGGAAAGATGAATTTTAAGAGAATTCTTTTCATCGTTATTTCTATTTTACTGCTGGCAGGCTGTTCGACGAAAGAAGATCCTGCATCGGATGACAGTAAACCGAAAGATCAGGCTGTCATCAAAAATACAGATGTGAAAAATGAACCTTCCAATGAGTTTCCACTTACAGGTATAGCCACCGAAGAAGTCAGTGAGCAAAGGGCTGTAGCAGTGATGATTAATAATCATCCAAAAGCACGCCCGCAATCGGGCCTCTCAGAAGCCGATATCGTCTATGAAATGCTCGCAGAAGGTGACATAACCAGATTTTTAGCTATCTTCCAAAGTGAAATGCCAAGCCAAATCGGTCCGATTCGGAGTGCAAGGGACTATTATATCGAATTGGCTAAAGGCATGGATTGCATCTATGTGTGTCATGGGTATAGCCCCGAGGCAAAGACCATGCTGGACAAAGGGTATATTGATAACTTGAACGGATTATATTATGATGGTACTTTGTTTCAACGTTCGGCAGATCGAAAAGCACCGCATAATTCCTACATCTCTTTTGAGGATATCCAAAAAGGCGCGAAGGATAAGGGCTTTGAGATGAATGGTGCACCGGAGCCTTATGCTTTCCTTACAAAGGAAGAGGCGGCTGGCCTTCAAGGGGAACCGGCAGTGAAAACCGAGATATCCTACGGATCAGACGAGTATGATGTAAAGTATGAATACGAAGCCACGGAAGAGAAATATAAACGTTATTCGAATGGTGAGCAAACAGTCGAACATAAATCGAATAAACCGATTTTACTGGATAATATATTGATCATTGAGGCCACTCATCAAGTGATTGACGAAAAAGGACGTCGTACAATCGACTTGAAAAGTGGTGGGAAAGGTTATTTACTTCAAAAAGGAAAAGCGAATGAAGTAGAATGGGTTAATAAGGATGGTCGGATTACACCAGTGAAAAACGATAAAGAAGTAGGGTTGATTCCAGGGAAAACTTGGGTCAATATTATTCCGAATGAACCTGGTTTAGTAGGAGACGTCACATTTTGATACCCATGAAATTGAGGGGGAGTAACATGCAAATTGATAAGTTAAGGGGAAAAGAAACGGATCAGCTGTTTAAGTCGATCCTTTCCTTGCGTGATTTGGACGAATGCTATCGATTTTTTGATGATTTATGCACAGTTAATGAAATTTCATCATTAGCACAGCGTCTTGAAGTAGCCCGGATGCTTGAAGAAGGTAAGACCTATCATAAAATCGAAACGGAAACGGGTGCAAGTACGGCTACGATTTCCAGGGTGAAACGCTGCTTGAATTACGGAAATGACGCTTATTCAATGGCTCTTAACCGGATTAAGGATAACGTTGAGGAAACAACTGAATCTTAATGCTTTAGATTTTTTATATGGTGAATTAGAAAAAGCCGAGGAATTCATTTCCCGGCTTTTTATTTTGAGTTTAGCGCTTTCTTTGTCGGCTGTCTTTCAGCCATATCCATGTTATATTGGATTTTAGATTCAGGGGGTTCCATTTGGTAAACATTTTATCAATACTTCTCATTTTTAATGAAAAATCTTAATGCTATAATGGTTAATGGGAAGTGTGAATGGAGGATTAATATGTACGATTTTCGCGAGTGGAAACATGTTTTCAAACTCGATCCAAATAAAGAAATAAGTGATGAAGCCCTTGAAAAAGTCTGTGAATCGGGTACTGATGCAATCATGGTCGGGGGAACGGATGGAATCACGCTTGAGAATGTGCTTCATTTAATGGCACGGGTCAGACGATATACCGTCCCATGTGTAATGGAGATTTCTTCAGTTGAAACGGTGACGCCAGGGTTTGATTTATATTTCATTCCGAGTGTCCTGAATAGCACCAACCCGGATTGGATGATGAAACTGCATCAGCAAGCAGTCAAAGAATACGGATACCTTTTGAATTGGGATGAAATTTTCGTTGAAGGGTACTGTATCCTGAATCCTGAGTGCAAGGCGGCCCAATTGACGAAAGCCAATACCGATTTGGATATGGATGATGTGGGAGCATACGCGATGATGGCGGAAAAGATGTTCAACCTGCCGATTTTTTATCTGGAATACAGCGGTGATTATGGCGATGTTCAGATGGTGGAAGCGGCCAAAGAGAGTCTGGAGAATACAGTATTATTCTATGGCGGTGGGATTAAATCGGTTGAACAGGCCAAAGAGATGTCTAAGATTGCGGATGTTATCGTTGTCGGAAATGTAATTTATGAAGATTTGAAAGTGGCACTAGCAACAGTTACGGCAGTTAAATGAAAACTTGGAATAAATATAGTATACTAAAACAGAAACGAATGTTCGTATAGGTGGTGTGATAATGCAATATTTAGCGGAAAAATTACTAATAGGTTTGAATGAACAGCAACAAAAAGCAGTTAAATCAACTGATGGTCCACTTTTAATCATGGCTGGGGCAGGAAGTGGAAAGACGCGTGTGCTGACTCACCGAATAGCTTACTTGATGGTCGAGAAGGAAATAGCACCTTGGAATATCCTTGCAATCACGTTCACCAACAAAGCTGCACGTGAAATGAAGGAGAGGATCCGTGCCATACTTGGCGGTGCGTCCGAAGATATCTGGATTTCGACTTTCCACTCGATGTGTGTCCGCATTTTACGAAGGGATATCGATCGTATCGGTTTTAATAGGAACTTCTCGATATTGGATACGACTGATCAGCAATCGGTCATTAAACAAATTATGAAAGATCGCAATATGGATACGAAGAAATATGATTACCGTGCCATTTTGGGTAGCATCAGTTCAGCTAAAAATGAATTGGTCGGGCCGGAAGAGTACCTGAAGACGGCGTCTGATTACTTCACTAAAGTAACTGCCGATGTTTATACGGAATACCAAAAGCGGTTACGGAAAAATTCAGCGCTCGATTTCGATGATTTGATCATGATGACGATTCAATTGTTCCAACTGGTACCGGAAGTGCTTGAATACTACCAGCGCAAATTTCAATACATTCATGTCGATGAGTACCAAGATACGAACAGGGCTCAATATATGCTTGTTAAACTACTGGCTTCACGCTTCCGTAATCTTTGTGTTGTCGGGGATTCCGATCAATCGATCTATCGCTGGCGCGGTGCGGATATTGCGAATATCCTTTCATTTGAAAAAGATTACCCGAATGCCAACATGATTTTCCTTGAACAGAATTACCGCTCGACGAAAAAGATTCTAGAAGCGGCGAATAAGGTCATCGATAACAATCAAAACCGAAAGCCGAAAAATCTTTGGACCGAGAATGCAGATGGTAATAAGATATTCTATTACCGTGCAGACAATGAACAAGGGGAAGCGCAATTTGTAGCCGGAAAGATAAATGAGTTAGCTCAGGCCGGCAGCAGGAAATATTCCGATATAGCAATTCTGTATAGAACAAATGCACAATCACGTGTCATGGAGGAAGTTCTGCTTAAATCCAATATAAACTACGCAATAGTCGGGGGCACTAAGTTCTATGACCGTAAAGAGATTAAGGATTTACTTGCCTATCTGCGCCTTATTGCGAATCCTGATGATGACATCAGCCTTCGCCGTGTAATCAATGTACCAAAACGCGGAATTGGCGCAACTTCAATGGACAAAGTGGCAGATTATGCAGATCAATATGATGTTTCCATTTATAAAGCACTTGAATCCGTGGAAATGGTAGGGATAAGCGGTAAGGCTACCAAAGCGGCAAGGGAATTCCATACGCTGATCACTAACTATACAAATCAGCAGGAGTACCTATCCGTGACGGAACTGGTGGAGGAAGTCATTAAGAAAACCGGTTACCGTGAGATGCTGCAGGCAGAAAAAACGATTGAATCACAAAGCAGGCTTGAAAATATAGATGAGTTTTTATCTGTAACGAAGGCATTCGAAAGTAACAGCGAGGACAAGTCATTGGTTGGTTTTTTAACTGACCTGGCGTTGGTTGCCGATATAGACCAACTTGATGAGAATTCCGAAGAAGCTACAAATACGGTAACGTTGATGACGCTGCATTCCGCGAAGGGACTGGAATATCCGGTGGTCTTTTTATTGGGCCTTGAAGAAGGGGTTTTCCCTCACAGCCGCTCGCTCATGGATGAAGAGGAGATGGAAGAAGAACGCCGTCTGGCTTATGTGGGAATTACAAGGGCTGAAAATGAGCTATTCATAAGCAATGCCCAAATGCGGACATTGTATGGACGGACGAGTATGAACCCAGTTTCACGGTTCATCAGTGAAATACCAGAGGAGCTTCTTGAAGATCTAAAACCGAAACCGGCTCCTAGAGCTAGGCAAACACCTTTCAGTTCTTCGAGAACTGGATCTCCTTCAACAGCTTCCACAAGAAAAGTTCCTGCCTTTGGAAGAGCTGTTTCTGCACCATCCGCAACGGGCGGTGAAGAGATTGGCTGGGCTGTCGGTGACCGTGCATCCCATAAAAAATGGGGGATAGGAACCGTGGTGAGCGTAAAAGGGGAAGGCGAAGGGAAGGAATTGGATATTGCTTTTCCAAGTCCAATCGGCATCAAGCGCCTACTGGCGAAATTTGCACCGGTTGAAAAAGCTTAAGCTATTAATATGCTTCTACTGGTAAAGAATAGGGATATCTGACTTTAGACACCGCTCTTCTATAAGAAGTGCGGTGGAGTCTTCTTTAGAAAGGATTGAACGTATGGACTTACAAGCTGCAGAGAAGAAAGTTCTAGAACTGCAAACTTTATTGAACCAATACAGCTATGAATATTATGTGATGGACCAGCCATTAGTACCTGATGCTGAATATGATCGGCTACTCCGTGAACTTATTGAGTATGAGGAAAAATTTCCGGAGCTGCAAACGGCTGACTCTCCGACACAACGGGTCGGTGGGGCCATTTTGGATATGTTTGAAAAAGTAGAGCATACCACGCCGATGCTTAGTTTAGGCAATGCTTTCAATGAAAGTGACTTACGGGATTTCGACAGAAAGGTCAGACAATCTGTTGGTGACGATTTCTCCTATGTATGTGAATTGAAAATTGACGGACTAGCCGTCACACTTCAATATGAGAATGGATATTTCGTACGAGGGGCAACCCGTGGAGATGGAACGATCGGTGAAGATATTACAGCTAACCTGAAAACGATCAAGTCGATTCCATTGAAGGTGCGGGAGCCGGTTGCGATAGAAGTGCGCGGTGAGGCATTCATGCCAAAAAAATCGTTTGAATCTTTGAATGAGGCTAAGGAAGAACGTGGGGAGGAACCATTTGCAAACCCACGGAATGCAGCTGCTGGCTCGTTAAGGCAGCTTGACCCGAAACTTGCTGCTAAACGGAACTTGGATATTTTCCTTTATGCGATTGCCGATGTAGGAGAAACCGGGGTCCGCTCCCACAGTGAGGGTCTGGATTTGTTGGATAGACTTGGCTTTAAGACGAACCGGGAAAGAAAAACATGCTCGAATATAGAGGAAGTACTAGCCTATATAGTAGAATGGACGGAACAACGTCCGAACTTAGCCTATGATATTGATGGGATTGTAGTAAAGGTGGATTCCCTTGAACAGCAGGATGAATTAGGTTTTACCGCAAAAAGTCCGCGTTGGGCAATTGCTTATAAATTCCCGGCTGAAGAAGTCATTACAACCCTACGGGATATCGAGCTGAATGTTGGCCGTACGGGTGTATTGACCCCAACTGCCGTTTTGGATCCTGTTCGTGTAGCTGGTACGACTGTGCAGCGAGCTTCACTTCATAACGAAGACTTAATCCGTGAAAAAGACATAAGGATCGGAGATCAAGTGGTCGTGAAAAAAGCGGGCGATATCATTCCAGAGGTGGTCAATGTACTGGCAGAGCGCCGTACAGGGGAAGAAGTCGAGTTTCAGATGCCGACTGAGTGCCCGGAATGCAGCAGCGAACTCGTTCGGCTGGACGGGGAGGTTGCCTTACGGTGCATCAACCCGAAGTGTCCTGCACAAATACGGGAAGGCTTGATTCATTTTGTATCCCGGACAGCAATGAACATAGACAGTCTCGGTGAAAAAGTGATTAGCTTGTTGTTTAAAGAAGAACTCATACAAGATGTGGCTGATATTTATAAGCTTACATACGATCAACTGATTGCATTGGAAAGGATGGGGGATAAATCAGTCAATAAACTCCTTCAAGCAATCGAAGCTTCGAAAACCAATTCATTGGAAAAATTACTATTCGGGCTAGGCATTCGCCATGTCGGTTCGAAAGCCGCCAAAACACTTGCGCGGGAGTTCGGGACAATGGAAGCCTTAAGCGAGGCGAGCCGTGAAGAACTAACGTCCATTAATGAAATAGGGGAAAAGATGGCGGATTCCATCGTAGCTTATTTTGAATTGGAAGAAGTTCATGCGTTACTGAATGAGTTGGAGGCAGCCGGTGTGAATCTTACTTTTAAAGGGCCAAGGGCTGTTTCCATTGAAGAAATCGATTCCGTTTTTGCCGGTAAAACAGTCGTTTTAACGGGTAAATTGCATCAGCTAACACGTAATGAAGCAAAAGAAAAATTAGAGGCGCTGGGAGCTAACGTTGCTGGAAGTGTCAGCAAGAAAACCGATTTGGTCGTAGCTGGCGAAGATGCCGGTTCCAAACTGGAAAAAGCGGAAAGCCTGGGCGTCATGGTATGGGATGAAGAGAGACTGATTGAGGAACTAAAAAAATAAGAGGTGTAGCTATGAGGAAACACTCTATTTTGGGGATGATTCTTATACTGCTTCTTGCTGGTTGTGCGCCTAGTTTTGAGGATAAGCAAGAGGTAGTTCAAGACTCCAAAGACAAAAAAGAGACGGCAATTATTCCGAAGTACAAAATTTCGGAAGAATATTATCAAACGATCCTACCGTTTGAACCATCAAAAGCACGCGGTTTGGTCGTATCTAATCTAAATACCCGATATGATATTGAAGAATTCGAAAATGGATTGATGCGGTTGGCCCAAACCCAATTCGACCCGGAAGAATACCTATTTCAAGAGGGGCAAACGCTTGATAGTTCCAAAATATCTTCCTGGCTGAACAGAAAATATACCAATAGTCAGTTGAAAGAAAAAAAGATGAAAGCTTCAGACAATGTTGGCTTGAATCCGGTTGATCCAGGTAAAGGTGACATTGATAAGCGGAATGAAGAAAATCCAATCTATCTTGCTCATATTTTAGAACATAATTACTTAGTCAAAACAAAAGATAATTCAGTGAGCCTAGGCGGGGTTGTAATAGGTCTTGCGTTGAATTCAGTGCATTACTATCAAAAAGAGGCATACGGTGCCACCTATGAAAAGAAAATCGATAGTAAAAAGTTAAAGCAAGAAGGGGAGAAAATTGCTGCAGAAGTCTTAAAGAGGCTGCGTAAAATGGACAAACTGAAAAATGTTCCGATTACGATTGCCTTATTCGAGCAAAATGAAAAATCCTCAGTAGTTCCTGGGAATTTCATTTCCTATACGAATATTGATAAAAACTCTGACAATATTGGAAAGTGGACGAACTTGGACGAAGAGTATTTCCTATTTCCTTCTGCTGGTGCTGAAAAAAAATACCGTGATGACGTCAATACTTTCACGAACTTTAAAGAAGATGTCGAAGAATTTTTCCCTAACTTTAACGGAGTCATTGGCAGGGCGTTCTATATGGATGATCAATTACAAAGTCTGAACATCGATATCCCCATTCAATTTTATGGGAACTCGGAAGCGATTGGCTTTACCCAATATGTTGCTGGGCTTGTAATGGAGCGTTTCCCTAACTATATTGCCGTACAAGTATCCATTACCTCTGTAAATGGACCTGAAGCTCTCATTGTCCGAGAAGCAAATCAGGACGAACCTACCGTGCATATATATGAATGAAAAAAGATGGAGCTTAACGGCTTCATCTTTTTTTGGGACAATCTCTGAAATCCACTTTTCATAAGTTATTCTTACGGAGATAAGGTGAATTTCAAAATAACCTTTAAGCAGGAACAGACACATATAGTAGAAAGTAAACCCTTCCAAAAGAGAAAGTGAATGCTTAAAAAGGGGAACATATGTCGAATATTAAAGGCTTTCTTGTCATTTCCCCGGAAATTCTGACAACTTTCCCATATTTCCCGGAAAATATCTCTTTTTCCTTGAGAAATAATTGAATTTCGACATGGTATCTCTAGTTGCTTTACTGTGTAATAGTTTGATATGATTTAAACGATGATTTTATGGAGAATAGCGACGAAATTCAGTCGATTTGGATATTTTTTCGGAGGTGAAGAGAATGTCACGTATTTCTATGGAACAAGTTAAACACGTTGCCCATTTGGCTCGTTTGGCAATTACGGAAGATGAAGCACAACAGTTTCAACATCAGCTTGACCAAATGATTTCATTTGCGGAGCAGTTGAATGAGCTTGATACGGATCAAGTAAACCCGACTTCTCACGTTTTGGATATGAAAAATGTTATGCGCGAAGATGTCGCAAAACCAGGATTGCCAGTAGAAGAAGTAGTTAAAAATGCACCGGATAGCAAAGAAGGATATATCCGTGTACCATCTATAATTGAATAAGGGGGGACAATGATGTCGTTGTTCGAACAAAAGGTTTCTGAGCTTCATGAACGCTTACATAAGAAAGAGATCAGTGTCACTGATCTTGTAAACGAATCGTATGAGCGCATTGGACAGGTAGAGGACAAGGTGAAGGCATTTTTGACACTTGATGAAGAAAACGCCCGCAATCAAGCAAAACGATTGGATGATCAATTGGTAAAAGGCGAGAACGAAGGCGCTTTATTTGGTATGCCAATCGGAGTGAAGGATAATATTGTCACTAAAAATTTACGAACGACTTGTGCAAGCAAAATCTTGGAGAACTTTGATCCGATTTATGATGCAACCGTCGTTCAAAAGCTGCAGCAGGCAGAAACGGTGACGATCGGGAAATTGAATATGGATGAATTCGCGATGGGTTCATCAAATGAGAACTCTGCATTTCAGGCGACACGCAACCCGTGGAATACGGATTATGTACCAGGCGGTTCTTCAGGTGGTTCGGCTGCATCTGTCGCTTCAGGAGAAGTCCTCTTCTCTTTAGGTTCCGATACGGGTGGATCGATCCGCCAACCAGCGGCATATTGTGGTGTTGTCGGCTTAAAACCTACATATGGACGGGTTTCCCGTTTCGGACTTGTAGCGTTTGCTTCTTCATTGGACCAAATCGGTCCGATTACAAGAACGGTCGAAGATAATGCCTATTTGCTTGAAGCGATCTCAGGAGTAGATCCAATGGATTCGACTTCTGCAAACGTTGATGTGCCGAATTTTGTGAATTCGTTAACAGGCGATGTTAGAGGATTGAAAATAGCTGTGCCTAAAGAATATCTTGGTGAAGGTGTTGGCGAAGAGGCACGTAATTCCGTTCTTGAAGCTTTAAAAGTATTAGAAGGACTTGGAGCTGAATGGGAAGAGGTATCCTTGCCGCATTCCAAATATGCCTTAGCTGCCTATTATCTGCTATCTTCATCGGAAGCTTCGGCTAACCTTTCGCGTTTTGACGGTGTGCGTTACGGACATCGTACAGATAATGCAGAAACTCTTATAGAAATGTATAAGCAAACTCGTGCAGAAGGATTCGGTGACGAAGTGAAACGCCGTATCATGCTTGGAACTTTCTCCTTAAGTTCAGGTTATTATGATGCTTATTATAAAAAGGCTCAAAAAGTCCGTACTTTAATCAAAAAAGACTTTGAAGATGTCTTTGAAAAATATGATGTCATCGTCGGGCCGACTACACCTACGCCTGCATTTAAAATTGGTGAAAAAGTCGCCGATCCATTAACGATGTACGCGAATGATATCTTAACGATTCCAGTCAATCTTGCTGGTGTACCAGGTATATCCGTGCCATGTGGATTCGCAGCGAATGGGCTTCCGCTTGGACTGCAAATGATTGGAAAGCATTTTGATGAAAGCACTATTTACCGCGCAGCTCACGCTTTTGAGCAAGCAACAGATTTTCATAAACAATTTCCTAAGCTGTAAGGGGTGAAATAAATGGACTTTGAAACGGTGATTGGTCTAGAAGTACACGTAGAATTAAAAACGGATTCTAAAATTTTCTCTGCGAGCCCAAATCATTTTGGTGCCGCTCCAAATAGTAACACGACTGTAATTGACCTAGGCTACCCAGGCGTATTGCCTGTCGTCAATAAAAAGGCTGTTGATTTTGCAATGAAGGCTGCAATTGCCCTAAATTGCGAAGTGGCTGAAATTACGAAATTCGACCGGAAAAACTATTTTTACCCGGACAATCCTAAAGCATACCAAATTTCACAGTTCGATCAACCGATCGGTGAGCATGGCTGGATTGAAATCGAAGTCGGTGGCAAGAAAAAGAAGATTGGCATTACCCGCATTCATATGGAAGAGGATGCTGGAAAGCTGACACATAAAGGGAACTATTCTCTTTGTGATTATAACCGCCAAGGTACGCCACTTGTTGAAATCGTATCCGAGCCGGATATCACTTCCCCAGAAGAAGCATATGCTTATTTGGAAAAGTTGAAATCCATCATTCAGTACACAGGCGTTTCCGATTGTAAAATGGAAGAAGGCTCACTTCGCTGTGATGCTAACATTTCCTTGAAACCTGTCGGCCAAAAAGAATTCGGTACGAAGACCGAATTGAAAAACTTGAACTCATTCAACTTCGTTCGCAAAGGGTTGGAGCATGAAGAAATCCGACAAGCGGAAATCTTGAATGAAGGCGGCGTAATCGAACAGGAAACTCGCCGGTTCGATGAAGCTACAGGCAGAACGGTACTAATGCGAATTAAAGAAGGTTCCGATGATTACCGTTACTTCCCAGAGCCGGACTTATTGACAATCCATATCGATGAAGAATGGAAAGCACGCATCGCTGCCGAGATTCCAGAACTTCCGGATGCCCGGAAAAAACGCTATGTCGAAGAATTTGGCTTACCGGAATATGATGCAGCCGTTTTAACGGTAACGAAGGAAAGTGCTGATTTCTTTGAAGCGACAGTGGCTTCAGGTGCGGATGCGAAACTAGCATCTAACTGGATCATGGGTGAGGTTTCTGCTTTCTTGAATGCAGAAGGAAAAGAGCTGCATGAAGTCAAATTGACTGCCGAATCGTTGGCTGGAATGATCAAGCTGATCGAAGATGGTACGATTTCTTCTAAAATAGCTAAAAAAGTTTTCAAAGAATTGATTGAAAACGGTGGAGACGCTGAAACGATCGTCAAGGAGAAGGGACTAGTCCAAATTTCCGATGAAGGCGCGTTGCGTACAGCAGTTGAAGAAGCATTGAATAATAATCCGCAATCAATTGAAGATTTTAAAGCCGGTAAACAAAAAGCAATCGGCTTCCTTGTCGGACAGATTATGAAAGCGACAAAAGGACAAGCCAATCCGCAGCTTGTTAATAAAATTTTGGTGGAAGAAATCAATAAACGTTAATATTAACCGTATCACTTTTAAAGTGGTACGGTTTTCTCTTGATTAAGGAAAGAGTTTATTGAGAAAAAGGAAACTAATTTTTGATTTTTTTTGAGTTATCTGTAGGGGTAACTCCTTTTTGTGTCGTCTATTACATGAATGTTTAACAGGAAAGGAGGAAGAGAAGTGACCGATGAGTTAGTTGAGAAGGTAAGGGCTGGGAATGATCATGCATTCCGAATAATAATTGAAACTTATAAACAGACGATTTATAGAACCGTCTATTCCGTCTTGCGGAATCAAAAGGATGCAGAAGATGTTACCCAGGAAGTCTTTATCAAAATCTATACTTCTCTTCCTCAATATAAGAACCAAGGTTTCAAGACTTGGATTACCCGAATTGCTGTCAATCATGCAATCGATTTAAAGAGAAAGAGGGAACGCCAAAAGGAAGAATTGCAGGACGAACATTCATCGGAAGCTAATTTGGGCTTAACTGATGATGTCGAGGCAGTATTTTTTCGGAATGAAAGGCGAAAGCAAGTATTAAGGAAGCTGAATGACCTTCCAGAGGGATACCGGGACGTTGTATATGGCTATTACATAAAGGAAAAGACATTCAAGCAAATTGCAGAGGAACAGCAGATTCAAGTGAAATCTGTGGAGGTAAAGCTATATCGGGCAAGAAATTGGATGAGAAAACATTGGAAAGAGGAGGATTTTTCATGAATCATGTTCCAGAAGCAGAATGGGTTGCATATTTGGCAGATGAAATACCAGAGGCTCTAAAAATTGAATATGAAAATCATCTATACTCCTGTGACAAGTGTTTATCCGCCTATATGGAAGCGATGGAAAAAGAAGAATCCAGACTGGACATTGAAGGATTTGATATTGCAGGTCCTGTCATGGACTCGATTAGCAGATTGAAAGGCGGGTCTATTGAAGAGGCTAAGCAACTCCGACAAGAGAAATCCCTTCGGACCATCACGAGACATTATCTGATCGCGGCCGGGTTTACGATCCTATTAATGGCAGGCGGAGTATTTCAATCATTGACAGAATACGTGGATTCTGTGGAATCCAGCAGTGTAAAGGAAACTCAGTCCTTAACCGAAGGGCTTATTGATAAAACATTTAATTGGATGGACACAATCGAAAAGAAAAATAAGGAGGGGTTTAGAAATGAATAAAAGTCCGGTATTAGCTTTTTTATTATCGTTTCTGCCAGGTTTTGGACATTTTTACCTAGGAAGGAAATATAAAGGTTTATTTTATTTTCTTGCCGCAGCTGGACTGGGACTTGGAGGTCTTTTTCTTTCATTGATCAGTCAAGCGGATGAGTTTCTGGCTTTTTCCATTATTGGAATGGTGTTTTATTTCATCAGTATATTTGATTTGGTGGTCACCTCACTGAGGAATCCTAAAAGTGAAGAGAATTTAGAGGGGATGGTAGATCAGCCGGAAGCGGAAAGATTCTATGTAATCATCCTTTCATTCGTTCCAGGATTAGGGCATTTTCAGTTGGGCCTCATGAATCGGGGACTCATTTTTTTGATCGGCTTTTTAGGCCTTGGCATTATGGTGGTATTCATTAGTGTGATGACACATATGGAAGGTCTGTTAATATTCATGGCACTATTGCCTGTTATCTGGATTTACAGTTTTTTTGATTCCGTTCAACAGCTGAATAAAAAGCAAAGAGGGGAGGAGCTTATCGATCGGACCGTTTTGGAAGATTTCGAGGAGAGGCGGGAATCCGGGAAAAAGAGTAAATCGGTCGCGACTTTATTCGCCATTTTTCCTGGAGCAGGTCACTTATATTTGGGGCTGCAAAAACGTGGGATTCAATTGATGGCTGGCTTTTTATTCGCCATTTACATTTTGGATTTACTTCGTTTAGGTTTCTTCTTTTTCCTAATTCCGATCATCTGGTTTTATAGTTTTTTTGATGGATTGCAAAAAGCCTCGAAAATGGAAGAGGGTCCTGTTGAAGATACGCCCATCATTTCTGGAATAGTCAATCACCAAAAATGGGTAGGATTTGGGTTGGTGGGGCTTGGAATCTATTTCTTGGCTAGTAATATAATCATCCCTGCAATTGCACCTCATTTAGATGAATGGATTGGAAGTAACTTGGAATATTGGTTTAGAGATTATTTTCAAAAAGGACTGGTGTGCATCCTTCTTATAGGTGGGGGAATCAAATTGCTGTCGGGAAGTAAAAAAGGGAGAGTCAAGGAGGAGACAAAATGAGAACATGGAGAGTCGGAACGATTTCAATGGGTATCTCCCTGGTTGGTTTGGGTTTGGTTTTACTGGTTTCTCAAATTACGGATATGAATTTGACGACGATTATGCTATCTTGGTGGCCGTTGCTGTTCATTATCTTGGGTGTGGAGATTCTCTTCTATATTTATTTTTCCAGAAAAGAAAGTTCTTTTGTAAAGTATGATATTCTTAGCATTCTTTTCGTAGGATTGCTAGGAACGACAGGGATCGTTTTAATTCTGCTAACATCAAGCGGATTGATGGATCAAGTTAGGGCTGCCGTGAATAGTGAAGAAAAAACGGTCAATTTGCCTGGTTTCAATGAAAAGGCCGGGAAAGACATACAGAGAGTTGTTCTGGATTCTGGCTCATACCCATTGACGATTGAAAGTGGCAAGGATGGGGAAGTATCCATTTTTGGAACATATGGTGAGCGGGTAATGGAAGATGCTGATTCTGTGTTGAAGAAGGCGGAAGATTATCTAATGGTTGAGAGAAATGGTGATACACTTTACATAAGCTTCAAGGATTTGCCGATTCAAAATGGAATTTTGGACAGTGGTAGGATGAATCTTAAGGCCACTCTTATAATCCCTGCTGAGTTGGCATTGGAAATAGATGGACAAAGTACCGATCTTGTCTTGAAGCCTAGAAAGCTATTGAATGATTGGAGTGTGAAGGATAGTGGGAATCTTAGTGTATTCCTTCAGGATAATAGCGATATCAAGATAGATGCCAGAGGGGTCGAGGAACTGGAAGGCCCTGAGAATAGCTGGAAGATGACTGAAGTGAAAGAAGAAACAAGTGATGATGGCATTGTAAAAAAGAATGGGATATTCAATACCGGTAAAGGGAATCATACTTTAACCGTTACCGATACATTTAACGTGAATGTACAATATCCATGATTGAAATCATTTACTAGAATAAAATTGTAAAAAGCATTATAATTTCCCTGATAAGTTTTCTTGTAAAGTGCATAAAAGATATGGACCGAAATACGGTCCTCTTTTTTTCGAATATTGCTTTTCATGCAACGAAGGATTAAGATGTAAATTATGGAATCAATATGTATAAGGATGATGGGAAATGAAAAGAGCAAGGTTGATTTACAACCCGACTTCGGGCCGGGAAGCCATTAAGAAGAGCCTGCCAGGTGTGCTAGCAAAACTTGAAGAAGCTGGTTATGAAGCTTCTGCACATGCGACGACCGGTGCTGGGGATGCAACGAAAGCGGCTAAGATAGCGATTGAACGCGGCTATGATATAGTTATTGCAGCAGGGGGCGACGGTACGATTTATGAGGTTGTTAATGGACTGGCCACTGCAGAGAAACGTCCGAAACTAGGAATCATTCCGACGGGAACGACCAATGATTTCGCGCGGGCGCTGCATTTACCGAAGTCAATTGAAGGGGCAGCCGAAATTATTGCCGGTGGGCATACGATGCCGGTCGATATTGGGAAAATGAACGATAAGTATTTCATCAATATTGCTGGCGGGGGCAGATTGACCGAATTGACCTATGACGTGCCGATCAAACTGAAAACCATGCTTGGTCAGCTAGCGTACTATATTAAAGGAATTGAAATGCTTCCTTCAATTAAGCCGACGGAAGTTTCAATTGAATATGATGGGAAGCTTTTTGAAGGGGAGATCATGCTTTTCTTGGTGGCTAACACGAATTCGGTCGGCGGCTTCGAGAAACTGGCTCCTGACGCCTCTCTGAATGATGGTATGTTCACGTTGCTTATTTTGAAAAAGGCCAACCTCGCTGATATTGTCCGTGTCGCAACATTGGCAATGCGCGGTGAACATATCCATGATAAAAACGTCATTTATGTAAAAGCCAATCGGATTAAAGTACAGGCCAAAAATGACATGATGCTTAATTTGGATGGGGAATTTGGCGGGATGGCCCCAGCTGAATTCGTAAATCAGTACCGCCATTTTGATGTATTCATCCCACAAGGAATACTGCCGGACGATCCGGCAAATAAATAGGGTGAAAAGGCCACTGAATCTGGTGGCCTTTTCATTTTAATAGATCAAGGAGTATGTATAAACATGTATATCAGGAAAGCGACACCGGAAGATGCGGACAAGGCAGCCGTTTTGACCCGGTTAGCGATTAAGGAAATTGCAGAGGTTTTGACAGGTGAAACGGAAGAAGAAAGAATCCTTACCGTTCTGGCCGAGTTGTTCAGAAAAAGTGGAAATCGGATCAGTTTTGAAAATACGTTCGTAAGTGAACATGATGGACAAGTATCTGGATTGATCATTGCTTACCATGGTAAGGATGCAGAAAGCTTGGATGAACCGATAGTGAAACAATTAAGGATGAAAATGAAAGACCCAAGCGTTACGCTCGATAAAGAAGCGGAAATGAAAGACTTTTATTTGGATACATTATGCGTTGACCCGGATTTTCAAGGAAAAGGAATTGGTAGTGCACTGATTCAATATGTTGAGGGATACGCTAGACATAAGGGATATCCAAGGGTTTCTTTAGTCGTTGAAAATGAAAATGAAGGGGCAAATCGTCTCTATAGCAGATTAGGTTATAAAGAAATGAAAACCATTACGATTGGCGGCCATGAATTTGGCTATATGGTAAAGGAAATAGAAGAACCTCCTGTTTAACAGGGGGTCCTTTTTATTGATTTGAAATTTGGTACTGTATGCGATTACATTTGCTGCCCATTCATGGCGGCCCAATCAGAGTAATCACCGGTACCATTACAGCCGGGACAGTCGTGTATATCGGAAAAATGATATTCCGTAGGTACGAAGGAGCTATATCCTCGTCCGTAACAATCGGGACAGAGGCCTTTTTCCTCCATACTTGCTCGATGTTTTTCTAACCTTGTTGCGTTCCAGGCTGATATAGAGTTAAATAAACCCATTTCCTCACCTCTTCTATTTTTCCTTATTTTTCTTTTTTTATTGAACTTTTATACATGGAACTATGAAAAATCAATAATTCCTTCCACTATATTTTATGAAAACTAATGTAAATTGGTGAGTGGTTTTGTGGCGAGGCCTCGATTGTGGTAAAATACAGGCTAGCATAAAAAAGAAAAGAGAAGATGATATGAAAAAAACAGCACCAGTTGCTAAAAATGATATTATAGAGGTTTTATTTGAAGATTTAACACATGAAGGAGCTGGAGTGGCTAAAGTTGATGGCTACCCGATCTTTGTTCAGAACGCCCTTCCTGGTGAAAAGGCAAAAATTAAAGTGATGAAGGCTAATAAAGGGTATGGCTTCGGACGCTTGATGGAAATTATAGAAAATAGTCCATACCGGGTTGAGGTCACGACTGAAGATTTCCATAAATACGGTGGTTGTCAGCTGCAGCATATGAGCTATGAAGGACAGTTGAAATTCAAGGAAAAGCAAGTACGTGAAGTGATGACACGCATCGGGAAGCTTGAGGATGTAAAGGTTCACCCGATCATCGGGATGGAGAATCCAACCCATTATCGCAATAAAGCGCAAGTGCCTGTTGGTGAAAAGGATGGCAAGTTAATAGCAGGATTCTTCAAACCGCGGACACATGAAATTGTTGAAACGAAAGAAAGCATAATCCAAAATGAAGTGATCAGTGAAGCCGTTCAAGTTGTTAAAGAGATCTTCAGTAAACTTGGTATCCCTGCTTACAATGAAGAGGCACATAAAGGTGTATTGCGGCACATCATGGCCCGTTATGGCAAGCAAACAGGTGAATTGATGATTGTTCTCGTTACAAGAACGAATAGTATCCCTTTCATCGAAACCATCGTTAAGGAAATCGTTGAACGTCTTCCACAAGTGAAATCCATTGTTCAAAACGTGAATTCCAAGAAAACGAACGTTATCTTAGGCGATAAAATGACTTTACTGTGGGGCGACGAAGTGATTCATGATATGATCGGTGATGTGAAATTTGCGATTTCAGCAAAATCCTTCTACCAAATCAATCCAGACCAAACGAAAGTCCTTTATGATAAAGCCCTTGACTATGCAGGGCTAACGGGTGAAGAGACGGTGATAGATGCCTATTGCGGCATTGGAACCATATCTTTATTCTTAGCTAAAAAAGCGAAAAAAGTTATCGGTGTCGAAGTAGTGGAAGAAGCGATAGAAGACGCACGCCGCAACGCTGAATTGAATGAAATTTCAAATGCCGAATTCATTGTTGGCGATGCAGGTAACGTGATTGCTGAATGGTATCAAAAGGGCAACACTGCGGATGTCATCGTAGTGGATCCGCCTCGCAAAGGTTGTGAGGAATCCCTTCTGAATACGATCATCGAGATGAAACCTAACAAAGTCGTATACGTATCATGCAACCCAGGCACTCTAGCACGTGATCTTCATATCTTGGAAGAAGGCGGATATAAAGCAGTTGATATCCAACCTGTCGATATGTTCCCAATGACGACACATGTTGAAAATGTAGTGTTATTAGAGTTGAAATAAGGAAATGGGGCCCGGTCTAAATGACCGGGCCCTTTAGACTGTAGGCAAACTCAATGAAAATCGAGTTTGCCTACAGTTTTTTTAGGGCTTGTACAATTTGGACGTTGCTTTCCGCTCCAGGCACTTGCTTTCCGCCTGTGTCTCCCTAGACGCGCTTTTCCCGTAGGAGTCTCGCACCTTTCTCTCCAATCAACTTTGTAATAACGTTTAGATAGAATCCGTTCCTGAGGAGTAGAAGGTGTTGCTTTGGGTCAGTTTGTTCGGGAATAATGAAAGATATGTTTTCCGAACCCCTTGTCTACAAACTGTAGGTCTCGGTCTAAATGACCGGGACCTTTTTCACGTAGTTAAATTGAAGTAAAGTGAGGGGGATTTTTTTTTTGCATGTATATTCTTGACGCTCTGACTTGGACATATATTAAGGAATATATGATTGGGAGGTAAGGTGATTTTATTAATTTTCAAAAAGCAGTGGCTGTAATTGTTGGTAGCTTTTTGGTGGCTATTGGAATCAATGGTTTTTTAGTGCCTCATCATTTAATAGATGGCGGCGTTATTGGAATTGCACTCATTCTTCATTATTTCTTTGGTTTTCAAACAGGGCTATCCATGTTGATCCTAAGTATTCCTATATTTTTATATGCCTGGTACTATGAAAGGTCCTTTTTCTATAGCAGCATTCACGGTTTACTTTTGACATCCCTTTTTATGGATTGGCTAAATCCATTGAGAAAAGTCTTTTCCCTTTCGATACTAACTAGCTCTTTGATTGGCGGAGCCATCATTGGGATGGGCATAGGGCTCATGCTTCGATATGAGACAAGCAGCGGTGGAACGGATATGTTAGCCAAAATCATCTCCAAATCTTCCTACATAGATATTGCTTTGGCCATTATCATCATAGATACACTCATCATTTCAGCTGCAGCATTCACTTTAGGTATCGAAATTTTTCTTTTTTCATGTGTGACGATCGTCATCATTGGACTGATCACTTCGCTTATGAAAGTGAGGAAATGAATATATAATCAGTTCCGTAAGATATGGGCTACGTCATCTATTGCCTTTTGCAACTTTTCGCTATTTTTGCTATACATCTCTTTAGCTTCCTTTGATTCAGTTCCAAGTGCAAACAACTCTAAGTCCGCTTGGCATTTTTTCAAGGTCGCGAGCATAAGAGGTTTTTCTTGAGGAGAAGGAACTTTAAGTTTATCATCAAAAAGGTCCACAGTTAATTCTCCGTTAGAATTGGCTTGACCAAGAAAAACATTCTCGAGGATTACCCCTAACTTATCCAGTTCAGTATGAAGCCAATTTCGGTTCAGTCCAATCGTGGAAAGTGGTTCATCGAGTATGCTGCCGTCCATAATGATGGTTTGTGGCTCCTTTACTGCAGCCACTGACAGGTTAAGGTCCTTAGGTGTTACAGGTTGATTTTGCTTTTTTAACATTACGGAAAAATCCCCGTTGGCTTCCAATAAGGCAAACTCAACTTCAGAGATATCGAAGACATCCTTTTTACGGAGCAACCCTAACAATTCATCAATGGTATATTTCTCTTTTTTTAAATTATCTTCCATGACTTTCCCATCTTTGATGAAAACCGATGCTTTTCCTTCCACAAGATCACGAAAAGTTTTACTTTTTAGGGATATTAATCCTGCAATGAAGGGTGCTATGGCAAAAACGAGAATGGACAGTAAGCCATGTATAATATTGCCCTCCACTTTCGTAGCTAATTCTGCCCCAACATTACCGATGGTTATACCCGTTACATATTCAAAAAAGGAGAGCTGGGACAATTGTTTTTTTCCTAACACTTTTGTGATTAAAAAAAGAACAATTAAAAAGAATAATGAACGCAAAAGAATTTCTATCCAATCCGGCATTACCAAACACCTCCTGCTTGATTATTGTTTTTAAAAACCTTTATATTGTGGTTCTTCCCGTTCTAACTCGCCCACGCGCTTCTTTACATCCTTCATAACTTCATTCACCACCAGCATCGTTTCATGCAAGATGCGTTTAGATTCTTCATCTTGAGTCCGGAGTGCTAAGCTGGATAAGCCTGCTTCAACTCCTTTCAGGCTAGAGACACATTGTTTTACATCAGAAGCTATCGTCATGCAGCATCCTCCTTATCCTTTAGGTCTAAAAATAATGGCTTGGAACACTCCTAGGCTGTTTATCCCGGCATGGTTACTTCAAACATGCCAGGAACAATCCATGCCTTTCCGTATCCGCTAAAGCTACCGAAACAACCTTAGCAGCCACGAGTGTTCATCCAGTATGAGCAGTCTTGTGTTTGGAACCACAAACCTTAGTAGATCATGTTTTTCGTTCACTCATATTCAATCGATACGGCATGGGCAATGCATGGAATCGTCTCACTTTGTTGAAAGGATAGGGGAGATAACAAAGCACCGGTAGCCACGACGAGCAATCGTTTTATCTCTCCCTTTTTCATGCGATTTAATAAATGACCATAAACAACGGTTGCGGAACATCCAGGGCCACTTGCTCCTGACAGGACCGGTTGACCATCCCTGTAAATCATTAAACCGCAATCTTTATATTGCTCCTCTTTTATCGGAGTACCATGTTTTTTAAATAATTCCAGAGAAACTTCATGTCCAATCTTTCCTAAATCCCCGGTCACTATTAAATCGTAATAGGATGGATCGAGGTTCCGTTCTCTTAAATGGGCTTCAATCGTATCCACAGCGGCCGGGGCCATGGCGCCTCCCATATTGAAAGGATCAGTCAATCCCATATCGATGACACGGCCTATCGTAGCTGAAGTGACCCTTGGGCCTTCCCCGGCACTGCTTAATAAAGCCACGCCGGCCCCCGTAACGGTCCATTGGGCTGTTGGAGGTTTTTGCCCTCCGTATTCTGTTGGGTAGCGAAATTGCTTTTCTACTGCAGCGTTATGACTGGATGCTCCTGTCAATAAGTATTCTGCCCCTTTGGTATTGACAAGGTATGCACCAAGAGCCAGTCCCTCCATCGAGGTGGAGCAAGCGCCAAATAAGCCGAGATATGGTGTTCCAAGTGTTCGGCAGGCAAAACTCGTAGGGGTTATTTGATTGATAAGGTCGCCTCCAAGGAAAAATTGAATCCGTTCCTTTTGAAGACCCGCCTTTTCGATTGCTTTTGTACTGGCTTCTTCCAATAAGACTTTATGTGCCTTTTCATAAGTATCTTGATTTATCCATAAATCGGAATGGAGAAGATCGAAATCATCCGCAAGCAAACCGTCTGCTTCAAATGGACCGCCAACGGTTCCTGTGGAGACGATGACAGGCTTTTGATCAAACACCCATGTGCGATGCCCCGTAAGCATTATAAACCACCCCATTGTATGAGTATTGTCATTACCAGTGTTGTGATAAAAACAAGGAATAACATTTAAAAACGATGGTATAGAAAAAGGAAGGGGAATTTTATTCCCCATATGGATTGAAAGATATAAAAAAGGCTGGTTGCTTTAACCAACCTTTTTTATATGAATGATTATTGTTTATATTGAGGTTCCTCGTTTTGAATCTCATCAATGCGAGGGGTGATGCTGTCCACAATCGATTGTGTTTGTTGGGCAGCTTGTTGGTATAGTTGTTTGGCTTGCTCATTATCTGTGGAAAGGGCAAAGGTTTCAAAGCTTGCTTGAGCGCTTTTCAGCCCTGCTATAGTTGTTTTGACATCGCTTATTACTGTCATATATGAACCTCCTTAGTTTGTAACTGCCTTATTAGAGTGAGGAAAAAATGATTATCTATACCTTCCAAATTTATCTAGGAAATTAAGCGCATTAAATTCTTTTTCAAATCAAGAGTTTAACTAGCTCATTCCATTAATCAAACGTTTGATTAATGGAATGGGAACAGGCAGAAGTATAGTTAAAATCGGATTTATTCGTAGTACAAATCGTTTTTATTGTTTAATTATTGACTGAATTCAGAATTATTAATATAATTATAGATAACATAACGTGATTACGTGAGGTGATATAACATTTATATTAGGGACGATTTGTATAGTAGAGTTGTTTTTGAAATTTCATCTGAAGAAGTGATAAAAGGACTGCTATTTCATAAAAGCAAACAGGAATCGGAAATTGAAGCGATAAAAAGTAAAATACATAAATATGAGCAAAAACGAAGAGCTGAGGAAGCTTGGTATCAATCCCTATCACCATTTAAACGTTTTTTTACAGGGCGTGCTCCAAGTCATCACCAGGCCGTTGAGCATTTGGTGAATGTTAAAGATAGATATAAACAAATCGAGAAAATAAAAAAGAAGGTCACTTTTTTAAATGAGGTGATCGGTTTACTTGAAGCTGAACCGGAAAAACGGGAAATGAATTTGCCATCAGATATCATTAAAGAAATAATGGCCTGGCAGAAAGCGGAGGGAACACCAAGATGACTCTAGAAACGTTAAACGCTGGCTTGGATACGGTTTGGGTGGTTCTGACAGCAGCCATGATTCTCTTAATGGAGGGCGGGTTTGCCTTATTGGAGGCAGGGTTCGTCCGTACGAAGAATAATGTGAACATCATCATGAAGGTTTTTGCCGATATTACGATCGGAACGCTTTGCTATTTCATCGTTGGTTTTGGATTAATGTACGGAACGGATGTATTTGGAACTATCGGAGCAAGCGGCTTTCTGCTGAAAGGTGATTTGTCGCACATCGACCTTACGATTTCCATGGATGCATTTTGGTTATTTCAAGGCGCATTCGTCATCGCCGTTATTTCCATCGTTTCGGGAGCAGTTGCGGAAAGGATAAATTTTCGGGCGTACCTTATTTTTGTCGTAATGATGACGGCATTCATCTATCCGATTGCCGGTCACTGGGTATGGGGAGGTGGCTGGTTAAGCGAGTTGGGTATGCAGGACTTCGCAGGGTCGGCGGTCATTCATGCGCTAGGCGGTTTTTCTGCACTTGCGGCTGCCATTGTAATCGGGCCGAGAGCAGGTAAATTCACTTCACGGGGGACTAGTTCCATTTCGCTGCCGAGTAATCTCCCATTGGCATCTGTTGGGGCATTCCTTTTATGGTTTGGCTGGTTTGGGTTTAATGCAGGAAGCACCTTGCAAGCTACAGATGGACGCATTGGCCATATTGCCATTGTCACGATGCTCTCAGCTGCATCAGGGGGGGCGGCGACATTGCTTTATACACTATTTAGGTATGGTCGTTCGGATGCACCTTCCGTCATCAATGGCTCACTTGCAGGCCTTGTCGGGATTACAGCAGGCTGTGCATTCGTTAGTGATCTGGCGGCGTTACTGATTGGAGCAGTTTCTGGAATGCTTATGTTAGCTGCGACAAATTGGTTGGAAGCCCGAAAAATCGATGATCCGGTTGGCGCCTTTCCTGTTCATGCGGCATCAGGCATGTGGGGTACGATAGCAGTAGGGCTTTTCTCCACTGAAAACGGATTGTTTGCAGGTGGGGGATGGCATTTGCTCGGAGTTCAAACATTAGGATTAGTGGTGTTATGCATCTGGGGCTTTTCATTGACATGGCTTGTTTTTAAAGTTATAAATGTTTGGCTGCCTATAAGATCCACTGAAGAAGAAGAAGAACTCGGGTTGGATATCAGTTATCATGGCATAATGGCCACACATACCTCGCCGGAGTTCATCAAGGTAGAGGACTACTATAAGCAGGAAGAAGAATTGACAAGGTAATGTCAATAATACTCATGGTAGAATCAAGTGAGAGGTGAATTTTATATGGGTACATGCAATCTTAATCATTCGCAGCATGATGTCAGGATGAAATTTGAGAGTCAAAAGGCATTTTTACCAACGGTTTTGAGTCAAACATTGGATCGTTATCTGGAAAAAGCGAATTCGCAGGAAACATTGAATGAACTTTTTCATCTATTGAAGAAGTATGACTTGTCTACTCAGGAGGAACAGGAATCAAGAAACGAAAAGTTGAAACAAATAATTTTGTAAATGAGAAAGAACGGGAGTGCGGCATGACTCCTGTTCTTTTTTTGTTTTTTTCCATTAAGGAATATCTTCTTTTAAACGATTTAAGGGAATCCGCGGGAATGTGGCTGACTCCAATTTTCTTTTTTATTCGGCGTATCAGTAATTGTAACTACTTTTTTAAAGAAGATAGCAGGATTCACATTTAAAGGGCTAAAAACAATTGTGTATAATATTACACATGATAGTAGAGAAATCGTAAAGCTCTGTAACCGAAATGGTGTTCCTTTAAAATGGATTAATCAGTTTAAGTAACGCGGACAAGGTTTTAGTAAACCTTTAAAGGTTTAATCAATCGTTTGATTAAACCTCATGTACTGACTATCAGTACCTCAAAAAAAGCATGGGAAAATAAAAAAGCTGGAGCCCATAATGAGCTCCAGCTATTTCTTTCATTAAAAACCATCATCTGTTGCGGTGAAGGGGATGTTTAGGTTTCTTTCCACGGCCCGGAGTCTTTGATTAAGCCTGTTTAACCTATTCGTATGTCGCTGGTCCGCTTGACTTAGCCTGGTGATTTCCTGGTTAATGCGGTTCACTTCACGATTTATCCGCGTGATTTCTTGGTTCTGCCGATTGAGTTCCCTCGTTTGACGCTCGTTTTGACGCTCAAGTTCCCGGACTCTTCTTTCAAGTTGTTGAGGCTGCCTTTCAACATCGAATTGGTCGGGCACCTGGCTATATGGATTCTCTTGAACCTGCTGAAGGTCCCAATCTTGCTGTGGCACATATTCAAATCGTTCAGGCTGTTGGAAATATGGGTTATAATTAGACTGAAAGTACTGATGATTTCCATTTTGTTGTGGAAAAGGATAAAATCCGTATGAATTCATAGTCAACTCTCCTTTTTTAAATCGGGATGGATACGTAATAACTTATGTAAGTTCCGGTGAAGTGACTAGGCGTTAGCCCATAATTAGGGGAAGAAGAGGTAATTTACAGAAAAAATTTCAATAAATTTGCAGAAACCATCCGGTTCCTATATCGTTTAGGATAGGAGAAATTCTTTTATCCATCTTGAAACCAATCTTAATGATAATCCGTATATATAGAAAAGAGTGTAAGTCAGGAGTGTAATGATAATGAATAGATTTCTTGCTGATATTGTTCCGATATTGATTGCATTTCCAATGGTTTTTCCGGTTTGGTTGATTAGCTATTTTGTATTGAATCAACCGTTTGTCCTGTCTGTTGTCATATCTTTAGCAGGAGGGGCGCTTGCATACTGGCTAAGTTCCGTTTATTTTTCCTCGCGATTCCTAAAAAAACATGAATTGACGAGAAAAGAATACCAATTTATAAAGAAAAATTTAATTGAGGCAAAACCAAAGATATGGCGGGTGCAAAAGGCACTAATCTCGGTTAGGCATATCTCTTCTTTTAAACAGAGGAAGGATATGATTAAAATGATCAGGAAAATATATAGTCTGACGAAAAAAGAACCGAAGCGGTTTTACCATGCGGAGCAATTTTATTATTCGCATCTGGATTCGGCTACGGAGCTCGCCGAGAAATATGTTTTTTTATCACAGCAGCCAAAAAAGAATAAGGAACTCGAACTTTCCTTAACGGAAACTCGTAAAACCTTAAAGGAACTCACTAAAACGATAGAAAAAGATTTATATAAAGTGATTGCCGATGATATCGATAACCTTAACTTCGAATTGGATGTTGCTAAGCAATCCATTAACACTGGAAAAGAGTCACAAGTAATTGATGAAAGCAGGAGGTTAAAATGAATAACAATGATCCAAACCTGTTGAATAAAACGAATAATGCCAGTTTGATCGATGACCTTTTAGCCAATCCATTTGATGGGGTGCAGGAGCTTGAGAAAGTATCTTCCCAGGAAGCGAAACCGGTTAAACTAATCGATGTCATTCCTGAAGAGAACAGGGCAAAGGCTTATCAGCTTGCCGAACAAATCGACCCAACGAATCATCAGGCAATGATATCCTATGGTACACCAGCCCAATCAAAACTCCTGACCTTTTCTAATTCCATGCTTGAGCATGTCCAGAAAAAAGATGTGGGTGAAGTAGGCAACATTATCAGTGATTTAATGAAGAAGTTAAATGAGCTGAGCCCGGATGAGCTTAAACCGGATAAGCCCTCTTTTTTTGCGCGTATGTTCGGGAAGCTCTCGGGATCTGTACAGGAGGTGCTCTCCAAGTATCAGAAAACTGGGGCCCAGATTGATCGAATCAGTGTAAAACTAGATCGGAGCAAGAATATCCTGTTATCGGATATCGTAATCCTTGAAAAGCTATATGAAACGAATAAGGAATATTTTCAGGCGTTGAATGTCTATATTGCAGCAGGGGAAATAAAACTCGAAGAAATCCATGAGAAAACGATTCCGGAGCTAAGGAAGTCAGCTGAATTAAGCAATGATCAAATGAAGTTTCAAGAAGTCAATGATATGCGCCAATTTGCTGAACGGTTGGATAAAAGGCTTCATGATTTGAAATTGAGTCGTGAAATCACGATTCAAAGCGCACCGCAAATCAGGCTGATTCAAAACACGAATCAGGCACTAGTCGAGAAAATACAATCTTCGATCATGACGGCCATTCCTCTTTGGAAAAACCAGGTTGCGATTGCACTGACGCTAATCAGGCAAAGGCATGCTGTAGAAGCGCAAAAGCAGGTTTCCAAGACTACAAATGACTTGTTACTGAAGAACTCTGAGATGCTGAAAACGAATACCATTGAGACGGCTAAAGAAAATGAGCGGGGGCTTGTCGATATCGAAACATTAAAAAATACTCAAGCCAACTTGATTTCGACGCTTGAGGAAACCATGCGGATACAGGAAGAAGGCAGGCATAAACGCCGACAAGCCGAGCAGGAATTGGCGTCAATGGAAAATGAACTGAAACAGAAACTATTGGAGATAAAGGGATAAGGGGAGATAACGTGGAAACTATCGAGGCTATAAAAACGAGAAGAAGCATTGGAATCGTTAAGCAAGATCCGATACCGAAAGAAATGATCGAGCAAATCATCGAAGCTGGAACATATGCACCTAATCATCACCGAACGGAGCCTTGGCGCTTTTTTGTATTGACAGGAGAAGGAAGAAATAAACTTGGGCAGGTCTTCGAAGAAATAACAAGAATCGAAAATGCTGATGATACCCCGGAAAGTCTAATCAGCAAGATAGAAAGGCAAAAAAAGAATCCCTTAAGGGCTCCAGTCATCATCGCAGTGGGCATAGAGCCTAGTGATAAGAATAATGTCCTTGTGGCAGAAGAATATGCGGCAGTGAACAGTGCCATTCAAAACATGCTTCTTGCAGCACATTCCCTAGGTCTGGGAGCAGTATGGAGAACGGGAAAAATAACATATCATGACAAGGTCCGTGAATTTTTCAATTTATCCTCTAAGGGAGAAGTATTGGCTTTCATATACTTGGGTTATCCTGACATGGAGCCGAAACCTGCTAAGAAAACACCGATCGATGAATTGACCACATGGATCGGATGAAGGATTGAGGGGCAGCTGCAGCAGTGCATACACACTGCTGCAGCTTTTTTTATTGCCTTCAATTGGGCTTTTAATGTAAGGGGTTTGGCTTCGTCAGGCTTCGTTTCAAGTGACGATTGATGAATTAGGTTGTACAATACATAGGAAGAATAAATTTTGATGAATTAGGATGTGTCTATAGATGAGAACGATTGATCCATTTGAGATACTCGATGGAAAAGCGATAAAATATTTGGATGTTTTTGGCGTTGATGATGGAATTGCTTTAAAGAGTAAGTACGAAGATAAATCGTATTGGATATATGATTATTATTGCATGCATCAGACTTGTGATTGCCAGGAAGTATACCTTGAGTTCGTTGAGGAGCTTAAAGGCAATAAACAGGCAGGACAGCATTTTGGAGTGAGGGTTTCTTTCGGGGATAATCAATTTGTCCTTGAGGATTATAATATTTCCAAACAAAAGGCGATGGATATCGCGGAGGATACATTAAAGTACAGTAAAGATGTAATGGAGTTATTTAAACAGCGGTATCAGCAAATGAAGGAAAAAGGCACGCAAATTATCATGGAAAGTGCAAAGGCAGCTAAAATGCCGCATGTTCATACAGAACCGGTCATTGGCAGAAATGAACCTTGCCCATGCGGAAGCGGGAAAAAATACAAAAAATGCTGCGGTGCAGCTTAACATCTTGGAAGCTGACTCGATTCGGAGTCGCTTCTTTTTTATTTGCGATAAATTGTTTGGAAAAAAATTGAGTAATGACTAAAAAAATGTGGAATTACAGGAACGTTTGTTCTATAATAAGAGTACCAGATAATAACTTAAAAAGAAATAAAAAGTAGTTATTTAGACGGAATTTTCGGAAAACTTCTTTTTTATTTTCAAAAATCTGGTATATATAAGAGAGAAGAGTTTTTTGATCTCATCTCTTTCAACGGTAGACGGCAACCAGACGGGATGAAAATTCCTACACTGATGGCAGTTTAACTTATGAACGAAGGAAGGGGTAATCAAATGACAAGAGAAAAAAGATTAATACCTTACAAAGTTCTTGAAGTAATGGAAACGGTCAAAGAGAAGATTCCTGAGGGTGTCGAGCTTGTGAAAGCACCGGCAATTTGGGAAAAAAGCAATTATGGTGAGGGCGTGGTAATTGCCGTCATCGATACAGGCATTGATAAGGGGCATTCAGACCTCAAAGAAAGAATCATCGGTGGGAAGGATTTTACCAATACCGGGGATTTTCAAGATGATAACGGACATGGGACACATGTGAGCGGTACGGTTTTGGCTGCCATTAATAATGCTGGTGTAGTGGGAGTGGCTCCGAAAGCAAGCATATTAGCGTTAAAGGCCCTAAATGGTCAAGGACAAGGCGATATAGATTGGATTAATGGAGCTCTAGAGTATGCAATCAATTGGCGGGGACCTAATGAAGAAAAGGTTTCGGTTATTTCTCTTTCACTTGGCGGACCTCCGGATGAGGCTGAACATAAACTCATTCAAAAGGCCCTTCAGAACGATATCCTTGTTGTTTGCGCAGCTGGAAATAGTGGAGATGGGCGTCATGAAACGGATGAATTGGATTATCCAGGAGCATATCCCGAAGTAGTGGAAGTCGGAGCTGTGGATTTAAGCAGGAATTTAGCGGATTTTTCAAATACAAATGATGAAATTGACTTGGTGGCGCCAGGGGTCGATATTCTCTCTACGTATCCAGGGAATAAGTATGCGAGGCTGAGCGGAACGTCAATGGCTACGCCTCATGTAAGCGGTGCAGCAGCTCTCTTGAAAGTGATTGCTGAAAAGGAGTTTGACCGTAAGTTAACCGAAGCGGAATTATACGCACAGTTAGTGAAAAATACCGAAGATCTGGGAATCAGCAAAAAAGCACAGGGAAATGGACTGCTTAACTTAACGATAGGGGAACAAAGAATTGAAAAATCGATTAAGATTACCATAGAATCAGAAAACCTTAAGTTACCGAGTAAATCGGTGGTCATGGAATATTAGAAGTTAAAAAAGGTGCCCCGGGAGAAATATGGGGCACCTTCCATAATGTTATGATTATTTTTTGTTTTTCCTTAGAGCTGCAAAAAGCGCTACAATGGAAAGAATTAGTGATATGACAGCCAGAGTGATGATTAGCGTTTGATTGCTATCACCTTCTGTTGTTGCTGAATCCTTTGAATTGTCAGTTGTCGTGGAATCTTTAGTGTCAGCTTCATCTTTGTGACCATGGTCCGCAGGTTCTGCATCAGCCTTGGGCGCAACCGTAATTTCCGTTACAGAATGCGGTAGGTCTGAGCCTTCATCACCGCTCCATTCAACAATTTCACCATCTTCGTAATATTGAAATGCATCCCAGGCAACTTTCGTTTCTTCTTTAGGATTTTGTGCTACGAAAGAGAATTGCTGGAATTGTCCAGCAGCTATTCCTTCATCAGTTGCTGCCCAAGTTACCGTTTTTACATGGCCATCTTTGTCACCTTCCGTTGTTACTTTCCATCCTGGTACAGGCTGATAGCTTTCAAAGGTAACCCCTTCAGGTACTTTTAAGGTTACCTTTGTAGTGGCAGTTTCTTTTTCTACAGGTACTTTGAGTGTATAAGTTTCCCACGCCTCAGGTGCAGATGAACTAGGCTTGACTGTAACGTGAGCATATGCTGATCCGGAAAAAATGAATAATGCAGCAAATGTAAAAATAAGTAGTTTTGAAATGTTTTTCATTAGTATAAATCCCTCCTGTTATGAATTCCCTATGAATATTATAAAATCAGCATTGATTGAATCCAGGCTTTCAGTTAATCCGTGAACATGGATATTCCACTTTCCTGGCATGGTTAATATTGACTTTGATGTAAATGTACCTTTATTTTTTTCCTGCATTTGCAGCTTTATTTCACCGCCTGGCGTATCGACTGACTGCATGGTGATTGTAAGCTGTTCTATTTCAGCAATCGGCTTGCCACCATTGGATAGATCTACTTGAATCAGGTTATCCCCGACTTCATTGGGAGTCACCATTAATGTGACCTCATTATTTTCGTCAGTCTGTAACGTTTTCTCTATTGGCCCGGGAGAAGACATGGCAGTTTGGACATTTGTCAATAGAGCTGCAACGAGAAGTATGATGATTCCTAAACCAAACTCCATTACCACACTATAACCAAGTTTTTTCGTTTGCTTTTTCCCTCTGAGAAAATGAAAGCCTCCTAAAACGATCATGATTAACATGAGACCGATTTTCGCTAGTAACAATTGGCCATATGTTGTGTTAAACAATGAATGGATAGTCGGTACATGCTGTAAACTGCTATATATCCCGCTAACAATCAGTATGATTACAAACAGAAATGCCCATTTGGAAAACCTTTGAATGATCGACCAGTAAAATGTTTTCTTATCTTCTTGGACTGCCTGCCGATCAGCAAGCCCAGGCAAAATCACCAATAAGGCCATAAGGCCGCCGAGCCATAAAGCCATGGACAATAAATGAAGGAAATCCATCAAAACGGCCAGAACCTGATTAGGAACGGCTGCTGTATGTCCAGTGAAAGCCTTACAAATCATCAAGCTGGCAATTATGATGAAAGAAAGGTAAGGTAGTGATTTATTCAAGGAGTTCTCGAGCATGAAATAAATCACTAAAAATAGAAGGAGCAATATTAGAATTTCAATGATCCAGATGGTTCCAAAGTTTGTAGCATTCAATACTTCTTTCATATAATTCACTTTAAATGCATCAGTCCAACCTACGCCAGCATCAATCGTAACTTTTAAAGGCAGACTGCAGAAGATGGAAAATGCTAAACCTGTATATGAAAGCCAAAGGTATAGACGGGTTCTTCTGCTGGCTTCAAAAAGTCGAGAATCCTTCATTAACGATAATCTAAAAAAAAGGATTCCGGTTAGGGCAGCGAAGCATATGTATTGAAGACTTTGCAGGATAACATTGATGGAATTCGGAAAACTTGCATTCACTTCGGAATTGTCTTGGTCTGAAAGGCCAGCTGAATCTCCGAATTGAAAGGGAATGGTTCCTTCAATGGGATGGCCATCACTCGAGACCACTCTCCATTTAATGTAGTAAATCCCTTCATTGATAGTGCCCTTCCACTTAGCTTCCAGTATTTTTTCACTTTGTTCCGAGATTGTACTGTCTTGAATTTGAATTTTGTCCCCATCTTGGCTGAATACCTCAAGCGAATGGAAAGCTGGTTGTATATTCTCGCTGAATTGAATGCTGATCTTTTCAGGAAGAGTATCCAACGCTTCATTCGGGCTAGGATTAGAGCTTATTACAGTAGCATGACCAGAAGCCATTGCTGGGTATAAAAGCAAACTGAATAGGCTGAATACCAGCCATAAATAATTTTTCATCGTGGTGTGCCATCACCCTTTCATCAGGTTATGTAAGCTTATTATAAAAGGAAAATGTGAAAAAACAGTGAAAATAAATTAGTTATCTAAAGGCAGTTTAAGAGGTTCGCTAGAAAAGTGATAACCATAAGGTTAGATTGGTCTGGCTTCCACCATTATAGCCATTAAAACAATAGATGGGAAATATTGGTTGGTAACCCCCTTGCACAAGTTGTTACCTAAAGAAACAAGCTATAAACCTCATTAAGAAATAATTAAGATTTATTTGGTAACCTGACCCTATCATGTTTACAGGAATTATAGGGGGGATAGGCTTTGCTAAATAAGGGGTTAAAAGAAAAAAGTGTGAAGGTGATTTTGGTTGGTTCCCTTGTGGTGATGGGAGCATCCACTTATATGCCCGTGGTAGAGGCTGCGGAGGGCCCTTCTGTTCTGCAGGAAGAGGCACAAACGGTAAATAGTCTTTCAAGGCTAGAAATAGAGGGTATAGCACTGGATCAAAAATTTTCAGAAAGTGTACACGACTATAGTGCAGCAGTGGGAAATGATGTGGAAAAGATCACCTTGCTTGCAGGAAGTCCTAGTGAGACTGCAGCCATATACGTGAATGATATCAAAATGACAGATGGTAAAGTGAAGGATTTAACTCTTCAAACTGGCATGAATACGTTTGAAATCACTGTCAGCGATGGGGAAAATGAAACGGTTGCCTATACTCTCAAGGTCGAAAAACTTGAAAGTGATGATAACCTTTTAACATCGATTGGATTATCAAAAGGCTCATTAACATTCGATTCTAAAGTGACAGCTTATAATGCTTCTGTTGGAAATGAAGTCCAGTCCGTTACAGTAACACCGACATTGAGTGACAGTACCGCAATTGTAAAGGTGAATGGAAAGAATGCAACCAGTGCCGGTGTAAAGGTTACCCTTCCAGTCGGTAAGACAACGGTGAAGATTATCGTTACAGCAGAAAATGGAGATGAAAAAACATATACGCTTACGATTACACGGGCAGCTGCCAAGGAAACCGAATCGAAAGATGCCCCTAAAGAGGGTGAAGTACAAAAGGAGCCTTCAACAGAAACAAGTAAAGCTCAACCTCCATCCGATAAGGGGAATAAATCATCTTTAACATCAGCTGAATCCTCCAATAATCTAAAACCAACCAGTGGTGTCAGCCAAGTACCGAAAGCACAGCAACTTGAAAGTATTTCAACACAGAAACCGAAAACGGATTCTATAGTGAAGGTAGCGTCAGCAGATTCTTTAGGCGAGGAAGGCAATAATGCACCAGTGTTGAACAATCTGACTGTATCATCCGGAGTATGGAACAAGTCTTTTGATACTAATGAGCATACCTATCATATCGAGGTCGATAATGACGTTTCTTCAGTCGAAATGTATGCAACGACAAATGCCAGTGGAGCGACGATTGAATATGACGGTGAGAGCAGTAAAAAAGTGAAGATCAAGGATAAAGCGAAGACGGCCATTTCCGTTACTGTTTCAAAGGATGGGGAGCGCCGTACTTACGTCCTTGTTTTCGAAAAGGATATGGATGTGGAAATGGATGAGGAAGAAACCGTGGATGATGTCAAAACAAAAGAGGCGGAAGTTGAGGCAACGCAAATGAGTACAGCTGGCAAGACGTTGAGCGATACATCCAATAATACAGGAGGCCAGGTTAATGGGAAACAGCCTGTTGAGACCGTGTCATTCTTTGGGAATATAAAGGATTTCTTCACCTCTCTATTTTAATTTTATCAAGGGATGGTTCTGAATCGCAAAAAAAAGGACAAGATTAGGACTTGTCCTCCGATTTATATTCATATGGGCAAAAGGATTTGGACCTCGGTTCCATGGTTTGGTTCGCTGTTAAAGCGGACCTTTCCCCGATGCGCCTCAATGATTCGGCAACTGACTGTCAATCCTAACCCTGTTCCTTTTTCTTTAGAGGAATAGAAAGGTTCTCCAAGATGCTTTAACCGTTTTTTTTCTATTCCGCTTCCATTATCTTTGATGGTAATGGAAAGGTTATTGTCCTTGCGCTCAAAATCAATCCAAATGTGATCGGCGGATGCCTCCATTGAATTCTTGAGCATGTTTATGAATACTTGTTTTAATTGGTTTCCCTCACATAATAGAAGCGGTATTTCGTTTTTTACAGATATTGATATTTGGGTGGGGTACGAGTCCGCCTCTGGTTTCAACAAGGTTTTGACATCATTCATCAGTTCGATGATTTGATGCTTGCTGAATGGGAGTTCCTGTGGTTTTGCCAGAACGAGTAACTCGCTTACAATAAGATTGATCCGGTCCAATTCACTTAACATAATCGTGTAGTATTGTTCATAGGGATGGTCGCTCTTTTTAAGTAGCTGGACGAAACCCTTTAAAGAAGTCAACGGGTTTCGTACTTCGTGGGCTACACTTGCGGCAAGTTCGCCGACTATCGACAATTTTTCTGTTCTTCTTAAGCGTGCTTCGGTTTCGCGAATTTGAGTGACTTCTTTAGCATAAGTGATGATCCCGACCAAATCCTCGCCAACCATCATCGGGACAAACGTACAAGAAAGTAAGATGGACTTCCCGTACTTCGTTAGGAATTCTATATCTTTCCCTTTCTTAATCCCCTTATGGTTTTCGATGACATATTGGCAAGATGTACGAATCAGTTCCGCATCTTCTGTTGAAAAGTTCAATTTAATGAATGAGGCTCCATGTATTTCTTCCTGTTGAAAGCCTGTTACCGTTTCAAACCTAGGATTTACGGTCGTGATCATTCCGTTTAAATCAAGCATCAGCATCGGATAAGGGTTGTGTTCAAACAATGATTTATAGCGTTGTTCACTATCGAATAATTGATTCTCAGCGACAACCCTTTCAGAAATATCCCTGCCGATGACTACTAAGCCTTTTCGTGAACCATCCTCATTGAACAGGGGAACTTTGATCGTATCAAAGGTCTTGTGATTGCCGTCGGGAAGAGGGATGATTTCCTCACACCTTGTGATTTCCCCTTTTACCCACGTTTCTTCATCGGAACCTTCACAGTAGATCAACGACTCTTTATAAAATTCGGAGTATTCTGCGAGCTCGCTGTCTTTTTTTCCCTTATAGTCTACATGCTCCAACTGAAATAATTGCAGCCCGAAGGTATTGGACTCAAGCCATCGGCCATCACCATCCTTGAAGTTAACGAAATCCACCATTGAATTGATGAGTGTGCGCCGGCGTTGTTCCGCTTCTTTTAATTGTTTGAATTCTTCCCTTTTAGCTAAATAAAGATATAAGATCAAGCCTATTGATAAAAGGAAAACAATGCCTTCCACTCTCTGAAGTTGAATGAAGACCTCTTTGTTATGGATATTTGTAGTTAAAAAAAAGTCGAACACGACTAGTGTAAGAATCCCGGATAGGATATATATTGCTAAGATGGAGCGTTTGGACATGGAGATTCTCCCTGATTTTAAGACATTTCAAAGGTAAAATTACATACACATTTTAACAAACTATCGGAAAAAAATATATGCAGAATCCTAAATAAAAAAACAGGGGCCAATGTAGGTCACCTGTTTTTTCTGAATAAGGTTAGGTTCTTTTTCTTTTTTGCACGCTTATAGATAATGAAAAATAATAAGAAGAGGAGTGCGAGTGCAACTAGCGTGTATTGGTTCATTTCAACAGATAGGAGTCCATATGGAATTAGCGATAGGAAGAAGAAGTATATCAGGTTGCCAAGTGCCGTCGCTAATAAAAAATCCTTGAAAGTGACGGTGCTGACTCCAGCTGCCAAGTTAATTAAACTTGTTGGGATAAGCGGGAAAATCCTGCCTGTAAACACGTACATGAAGCCATGCTCCACAACAGTTTTTTGCCATTTTTCACCCATCTTCTTTAAGAGAAGTTCCTGAAACCAATTTCTTGCTGCATAAAAAATGAATCCTGAAGCAACGACACTTGTAAACCAACTCCATAGGTAGCCATATATGAATCCGAATATCGTGACATTGATAGTCAGGAGCAAAATTAAGGGGATGAGTGTAAATGAATTTTGGACAAACATCAATACGAATGTCACAATAAAAGTGAGCAAAAGGTTTTCCTTCAATATGCTAATAACTGAATCCAAGTCACTTTTCCAAATCAAAGTAAATAATTCTGCATTTGAAAAAATAAATAATGCGATTACCAGTAGACCTGTTAAGGTCAGGACTTTTTTCAAAGGGTCACCACCATTCTGACTAATAGTTTATCATTTTTAAGTTAATTGGTGAAAAAAGAGCTGTCGCATGATGCAGACAGCTCTTTTACATTATAGTGGGTTCACGAAGAGAAGATTCCTTTAAAGCCACTTTTCAAACTGAATTCTTTTGTTCATTCCATAAATGATTGGCGCGCCAATCAAGAGGACAACGAATTCACCGACAGCCGTGGTCATCCAGCTTAACCAGAATGGTAAGCCAAAGGCAAGGTTCAGTTCAATGGCAATTAAAAACATTGTGAACGTGAAAAAGATGATCGTGGCGATCATCCGCCCTTTAATGCCTTTTATGAAACGTGAAACAAAAATGACAAGCAGCAAGGCGAGTAAGGATTGCCCCACCCCAAAAATTAAATCATATGGAACCATCGGTGAAAAGAGCAGATTCGATATGAAGACGCCGCCGACAATACCATAGATATATTTTTTATTGAATACAATAAGATGGTTCAACATTTCCGGTACACGAAATTGGAACATCTCAAAAGCTATTGGTTTAAACACCAATGAGACCGCCACATACAAGGCAGCCAATAACCCGTTTATCACGAGTGTACGAACATTCATTTTACTCTCTCCCTAGTTTTTTATCGTGGGATGGTTACGAACCACGTATAGGCGTTTGCCCGATGATTAATAGTATCCCAAGTAAGCTTGTTTCGTCAATTTGTAAAGAATGGTTTTAATTACAAGCATCCATAGGATTTTGATTTATGGCAATGAAGGATGATATTATTTTTATATGTACTTCAAAGGAGTGAATATAATATGTCTATCGCGAGTGTCAAAGGCCATTTTAAACAATGGGATCGGGAAGGCGATGTAATGGAGTTCGAAACATCGAGCGCTACGGTGAGTGATGCTGCAGAAACCATCGGTGTTATCCCAGCGAGGATCGCTAAGACTCTTTCCTTTAGGGGGGAAGGTGATGATGCGATTTTGGTTGTAGCGGCTGGGGACGCAAAAGTGGATAATAAGAAATTTCGTCAGATGTTCGGTTTCAAGGCACGGATGCTGTCACCCGAGGAAGTGCTTGAGCAGACCGGCCATGCCATCGGAGGAGTTTGTCCGTTTGGTCTGGCAAACGATCTAGCTGTTTTTCTTGATGTATCGATGAAACGCTTTGAGTCATTGTTCCCGGCATGCGGCAGTACGAACTCTGCAATAGAACTTACACCCGCGGAATTATTTGAATATTCAGGAGCAAAGGATTGGGTGGATGTTTGCAAGGCTTGGAATGAAGAGGGGAATGAGGAAACGGCAGCAGGCAATGCAGTGGAAGGCTTTTGATTAATGGTACCAAAAAGATCCACATGAATGGGATAAAGTCCACTTGGGTGGACTTTATTTGTGGGGGCCGTATGCATTTTAGCGGTCTATAATTTTAAAGCGGAAAATCGTGTAGAAAGTGTTCCTGAGCGGAGGGTGAAAGATGTTAAATGGAAGCCAAAGAAAAAGCAATAGCAGCTATCTTAGTCTTAAAACTCTTTATGAAGAAAATATCACGGTTAAGAGCATAGCCCAGGAGCTTGAGTTTTGCCATACAAACGATCTGGCGCTGGATATTCGGAAAGCATTGGAAAAAAAGAATTTTGATATATTGGCAGTGCAAGATCAAGGGGAAATCATCGGATATATCGAAAGGGAAGAACTGGGTGAAGGGAGCATTTCGGAATATTTGAGAAACTTTTCACCAAGGGAAATGGTTTCGGATTCAACGCCTTTGATCCAGCTGCTCCATATTTTCAAGAATAAAACAAGGGTCTTCGTATTAGAGAATAATTCAATTAAAAAGTTGATTACCCATGCCGACCTTCAAAAGCCTCCAATCAGGATGCTGATATTTGGATACATTACCTTATTGGAAATGAGGATGAGCGATATCATCATGGATAGATTCGGCGACGGAAGCTGGCATCCAATGATCAGCGAAGACCGTTTAGAAAAGGCAACCGAATTATATAGGAGGAGAATCGATAAAAATGAGGATATCAATTTAATAGAGTGCCTGCAAATCAGTGATAAATTCGATATCATACATAAGGATGAAGAATTGAGGTGCTTCTTCCAAATCCCTTCGAAAAGTAAAGGGAAGAAGGATGCGAATGCCATCCGGAAATTACGGGATAAGATTTCCCATGCAAATGAACTGGGACTGGACATGTCGTGGATGGAAATCATTGAGGTTGTCGAGTCCTGTGGGCAACTGCTCGAAATCTCTGAATACTATCAGTATGAAAAATAAGGATCCGGCTATCATGCTGGTTCTTTTTAATGTTTAACTCCAGACAGAAAAAAACTGCCCATATCAGGCAGTTTCCCCGAAAACTCAAAACTCCGGCAGTTGATCCAGGTTATTTTCTTTTATCCCATCAGGCTCACTCCGCAATATATCACGTCCATATTTATGAAAGACGTCAACGTTGGCCAGGATGCCTGCTTTGGCTTCCGAAAGGGCAGTGGGGTAGTCGAGTTCGCGGCCGGAGTTGGTCTTGATGGCGATAATATTGTCCTCTTCATTTTTCCTTACGGCGATGATTTCTTCTTTTCCTGCTGAATCAAGTTGGTTTGCTTGCGGTGTTCCCTGCTGTTTATAGGATTCATAAGCTTTTTCAAATTGGTCCATGTTTTGGACACCTCCCATTTATAGGGTGAGCTATTTTTTCTGCAATATACAAACCGGATTTCGTCCAACTTGAGCCGTTAATTCGTCCAAAAGCGCCGAATTTTCGGCACTTTTTTAAATTGGATGCTGTCGTCTTGGCCTTTTTGCATTGGCATGGCACTTGCATCTTGTATAAGTGGAGTAAGAAATAATATCCACTTAATTAAGGGAGGAATATGAATCATGAATGTAAAACAAGGGGCAAGCACTTTGAATGCAAAACAACAGGTCAAGACAATGAAAGCAGCGGTAGTCAATGAATTTAACCAAAAACTTGAGATTAAAGAAGTACCCATCCCGGAATTGGAATATGGTGAGATATTAGTGAAAATTAAAGCATGTGGCGTGTGTCATACTGATTTACATGCGGTACATGGCGATTGGCCGGTTAAACCTAAACTTCCGCTTATCCCTGGACATGAAGGTGTAGGTATCATAGAAAAGGTGGCAGAAGGCGTAACTTCCTTGAAAGTCGGTGACCGCGTTGGGATCCCATGGCTTTACTCGGCCTGTGGCGATTGTGAGTATTGTTTGACTGGAAGGGAAACGCTTTGCTTGGATCAATTGAATGCAGGCTACTCCGTGGACGGGGGGTATGCGGAATACTGTAAAGCACCTGCCAAATATGTGGTGAAGGTTCCTGAAGGGCTTGACTTTGCGGAAGTTTCACCGATTTTCTGTGCAGGCGTAACGACTTATAAAGCGCTTAAGGTATCAGAAGCAAAACCTGGTGATTGGGTAGCGGTTTATGGAATTGGCGGATTGGGACATGTTGCCCTTCAATACGCGAAAGCGATGGGCTTTAATGTCATTGCTGTCGATATTCAAGATGATAAGCTTGATCTGGCGGCGGAACTGGGGGCGGATTTCACGGTTAATGGGCTTAAGACTGATCCTGTACAAGTCATTAAGGATAAAGTTGGCGGTGTGCAGGCAGCCATTTCTGTAGCGGTTACGAAAAAAGCATTCGAACAGGCTTACAGTTCAGTCAAGAGGGGCGGGACACTGGTCGTAGTCGGATTGCCGAATGATGAACTTCCAATCCCGATTTTTGATACGGTACTAAATGGGGTAACTGTAAAAGGGTCAATCGTCGGGACGAGAAAAGATTTACAGGAAGCTGTTCAATTTGCGGCTGAGGGTAAAGTCAGAACGAATATAGAGACGAGGAAACTTGATGAAATCAATGATGTGTTTTCAATGATGGAAAAGGGAGAAATCAATGGACGCATCGTATTGACGCTAGAATAGTAACAGAGGAGGATGCCCTGGAACGGGGCATCCCTCTTTTTTTATGTCTGGTTCTTCTCATTTAATATATAGCGTAATTTCCTTATGGATATCTGCAAGCGTTTGGCTGCTTCATTCCGGTTGCCGTAGGTTTTTTGCAGTGCCTGCATGACGAGTTCCTTTCCAATTGTGGATTGAAGCTGTTTGATTTCCGTAAGGATTTCTTCAAGCATCAGTTCATCTTTCTCATTAAAGTCGGCCACCAGCTTTTTTCGCCACTCTTCAAGAAGGTTTTCAGTTGTCTGAATCTCATTCGGACGCTCTTTCTTCTTCGGAGTGACCTGGCTGTTAGATAGCGAGATATCATTGGCTGTTATTTCAGACTTATTGTCTGCAAGAGTTAGCGTGCGCATGACCACATTAGATAGTTCGCGTATGTTGCCTGGCCAGTTGTATTGCTGTAATTTTTCAATGGCTTCATTGGAAAAAGAGATATCTCCATGACCATTTCTCTCAATCAAGTGACGGACAAGCAAGGGAATATCCTCTTTTCGGTTGCGCAAAGGCGGGATATCCAGAGTCACGACGTTCAGTCGGTAAAATAGGTCTTCCCGGAATTTATTTTTGTCCACTGCCTGTTGCAGGTTTTCATTGGAAGCCGCCACTAACCGGGCATTCGTCCGTAATGTCCCGCTGCTGCCAACCCGCATGAATTCCCGTGTTTCCAACACTCGTAGCAATTTGACTTGAATGGCGGGACTCGCATCCGCAATTTCATCAAGGAAAAGCGTACCATTCCCTGCAATTTCGAAAAAACCCTTTCGCAACTGGGTAGCTCCGGTGAAAGCCCCCTTTTCATGGCCGAATAATTCGCTTTCAAGCAGGGATTCAGAGATCGCTCCACAATTGATGCCGATAAAAGGTTCATGGTTTCGGGGGCTGGCTATGTGGATGAAACGTGAAAGCACTTCTTTGCCGCTGCCGGTTTCTCCTTCAATTAATACATTGACTGATTTTTGGGCAACCTTGAATGCCGTTTCAATCAAACTCTTCATTAAAGTACTTTCACCGACAATCAATCCTGATTCCTCGGCTAGCTTATGGATGAAATGTTGATTCAAATCTTCATTTTCATTCAATAGGTTGTCAATTTGCTTTTCCAATACTTCAATATCCACAAAGGGTTTTTCCATATAATCACTCGCGCCAAGTTTCATTGCATCAACAGCGGTCTTGACGGTGCTGTATCCGGTCATGATCAGTACCTTGCAACGCGGCTGTAGTTGTTTTAGATGTTGCAGGAGGGAAAGGCCATCACAATCCGGAAGCTTCAGGTCTATCAGTGCTACATCAAAACGCTGCTGATTCCAATCGATTTCATGGAAATCCTTTCCGCTATTCACAACTTGTACGAGGTAACCTTTCATCGTAAAAAGGCGGGATAGAAAAGTCCCAACTTCTTTCTCATCGTCTACCACAAGTAAATGGATCACTTTATCATCGCCTTTCCTCTTCTGCTTGCAAGGGAAGCCTCAGGAAAAAAGTGCTTCCTTGTCCTGATTTGCTCAAAACGTCAATCTTGCCACCATGGTCTTTGGCGATGCCAAGGCTTACGGACAGCCCCAAACCTGTACCTTTTTCACGGTCTTTAGTCGTATGAAAGGGATGGAATATGAAGGGAAGGCGTTCTTTTTCAATCCCCGTTCCATTATCAGTCACCTGTACCACCATGAACTTGTCTTCTGAATAGGTAGTGATCGAAATCGATTTTTCCGATAGAGAGGACTCATCCAATGCGTCCTTGGCATTCAATAACAAGTTGATGATGATCTGTTCTATTTGGGGTTGGCTGCCCTTTATGAAAGGAAGGTCTTCCTGAAGGGAAAGATGAAGGGAAATTTGCTTCTTCCCCAGTTGAAACTTCAAAAGGTTCAGAACCTGATGAATGGCTTCGTTAATAGAGTAATAGTGGAATCTATACTCATCCTGCCTCGAAAAGGTAAGCAGGCTTTTCACTATTTGCCTGCATCGGTCCCCGCAAATCTTAATATCGTTCAAAAGCATATAGTCCAGATTGTCATGGGGAGTTTTCCGTAATAAAATCTGGGAGTTACCAAGAATGGCCGTTAAGGGGCTATTCAATTCATGGGCAATCCCTGCTGCCATTTCACCGATCGCCCCAAGTTTACCGGCATGCAATAGCTGGACCTCCATCTGTCTTCTTTCGGTGACATTTTTATAATAAGCAATGACCCCATAGACTTGATGCTCCTTATTCTGAATCGGGTAGGCATGCATTTCCAAGATGGTATCATGCTGAAGGAGTATTTCTTGAAATCCTGGCTTATTGAATGAAAAGGTATCTTGAATCAGATTTTGGGATTTTTCAATTAAAGGAACCAGGTCGGAAAAGTCCCTGGCAGAATCATTGGATTGATAGACGGTTCCTTTGTGATCAAAAACGATGATCATATCTTCAACTGCCTTGAACGTATCCTCCCACTCCTGCTTGGAATGAAGGACTTCCTTATACAGCTGGGCATTCTCCAAAGTTAGTGCAAGCTGATTTGATAGTTGCTCAAGAAAATCCAGTTCATCTTTATGCCATCTTTTCTTATTCTTCCTGCCGAAAGTCCAAATTCCGATTTTTTTACTTTTTCCGTACAAAGGAACCAATAGAAGTGCTTCGATCTCAAGGGATAATAGTCGTTCTTTTTCTGGGAAGTCCGGTAACCGTTTAACTTCCACCTGAATGGGCTGCTTGTCTTTCAGAGCAGACGAGAAATCCTGAAATGGGTGTAACAGGTTATTGGAATCAATTTCAAGTTCGCAGTGACCATTGGGGCAGATGTGAAGCAGGGCAGGTTCTTCCTCATACAATATGACAAAGTGACTGTCATCGAAGGTAATTAGCTGCTTGAGCTTTGCAATAACATTTCGGAGAATCTCTTGGATGTCGATGTCCATATTCATATTTTTAGTGATGTCATTCATAATTTCAAGCTGCATATTCTTCTTCTTCAGCTGATCCACAGTTTTCTTAAGTTCCGTGTAATACGTTTTTTTTGAAGATTTTACACCTGTCATTAAATCTATCAATTCAAGTTTGTTCATGTTTTTCACCTCTTATAGGGCTGTAAGAAGCAGATGATTAATCTGTTCTAATGACATATCACGAGGATTTGTGATCATGCAGGCATCCTCAAGGGCAGTCATCCCTATGGGATCTATCATTTCCTTTGTAATGCCGACATCACTTAAACTCTTGGGAGCCCCTATATCCTGGGATAATTCCCTTACGAAGTGAATGGCTGCCATTCCAGCTTGCTGCTCGGTCAATGCACGAGTATCGATGCCCATGATGTCTGCAATCTCACTGAATCGCCTTGGTGAGGCAATTCGATTGAACTCCATGACATGGGGAAGGAGTATCGCATTGATTTCACCATGCGGAAGGAGGTACTTGCCGCCGATGGCATGTGAAATGGCATGGGCCGCTCCCAAAATGGCATTGGAAAAAGCTAGTCCTGCCTGCAGGCTTGCCATCGCCATCGCTTTTTTTGCTTCCTCATTATGCCTGGATGCAACAGAGGGGCGTAAGTGACGGGAAACGATGGAAAGCGCATTTTTAGCTTGGACATCGGTCAATGGTGTGGCAGCGATTGAAACGTAGGATTCAATGGCGTGGGTTAAAACATCCATTCCCGTAGCCGCGGTCAAATCCGGACCCAAGGTGGTTAAGGTACCGGGATCGACTATTGCAATATCGGGGACGAGTGATTTTGAAATGATCGTCATTTTTTTCTCGCGGAATGAATCGACAATCACCGAAAACTGGGAGACCTCTGATCCCGATCCGGCCGTAGTCATGATCATCACCATGGGTGGGAGGGGGGAGTGAACTTTATCAACGCCTTCATAATCACTGATGATGCCGCCATTCGTAGCTAAAAGGGCTACCCCTTTGGCGACATCCAAAGCACTGCCTCCTCCTAAACCAATGATGGCATCGCATTCTTGTTCATTAAATGTCAAACAGCCGGCTTCAATCTCCCTGTCTTTCGGGTTGGTCGTCATATCAATGAAGGTAGCAAAAGCAAGACCAGCATCTTGGCAGGATTTAATGACTTTATCTAACCAGCCAGCATTGGCCACACCAGAGTCGCTGACTATAAGCGCCTTTTTGGCACCCAACCGCAAGCAGGCCTCACCGGCTTGTTCAATCGAACCTTTTCCAAAAATCACTTCCGGCATCACAAATTTAGTTATCGACATCTTTGCGCCTTCTCCCTGTAAAAATTCAATCTCTTCTGTATTATTTTCCCGAAAAAGAGCGAAAATCCTGTTTGGATTCCAGGTATTTTTATATAATATGACAAAATATCAAATGGTAGAGAACTTTAGGCACGTGTCAAATGTCCTGCTTATTTCTTTAATTTGTAAATTCGTTACTTTAGACATGCATTAATAGGGAAAAACCTACCTAGTTAGTATTATCTATATATTGTAAAATTATGGAGGTAATCTATTAAACTGGGAGGCAATCTATGAAAAAACAATTTCTATCGATAACATTAATCGCAGCATTGACACTCGGGACAACTGGGACAACTACCGCTTTAGCGACGCCGCATTCATCACAGGTGCAACAGGCGCCATCCACGGACAAGAAAGTCGTTAAGAAAATTGATGTCGACAAAATCTACAAGAATATTGAATACCTCTCACAAACACCTCGGGTGGCCGGTACGGATTCTGAGTATAAGGCCGTCCAATTCATCAAAAAGCAATTCAATTCTTATGGCTATGAAGCCGACATAGAAGAGTTCAATTTTTTATCTTATACAGACCCAAATCTGGTCAAGCTGTCCGTTGCTGGAATTGATGGGGAAATCCAAGCGAACCATTTAACTTATTCAGTTAATGGGAATTTATCCGGTGAAGTGGTATACGCCGGTTTAGGAACGAAAGAAGAACTTGAGGAAACCGATGTTAAAGGGAAGATTGCCCTTATACAAAGAGGCAGCCTCACTTTTGCAGAGAAAGTATTGAATGCAGCAGAAAAAGGGGCAGCGGGAGTCATCCTGTTCAATAATGCCGATGGGGAATTAAACGGGACACTCGGAGGGGTTAATGACAAGTATATTCCATCTGTCACGATAACCAAAAAGGATGGAGAAGCCCTGCTGGAGAAATTAAATGCTGGAGCTAAATTGACAGCATCATTAAAAATTGAAGGAGCTTATACCGGAGAGAAAACCTCTTATAATGTAGTGGCAACGAAAAAAGCAACCAAGAACATCAAAGCAAAAAAGAGCGATATCATTTATATTACTGGACATCATGATTCCGTCGCTGGAGCACCCGGAGCGAATGATGATGCATCAGGAACATCCGTCACCCTTGAACTTGCACGTGTGCTGAAGAATCTTCCTACAGATACGGAAATTCGCTTCGTCACCTTTGGGGCCGAGGAAAATGGACTTCTAGGTTCGAAGCATTATGTGGACAATCTCTCTGATGATGATATCAAGCGGACGCTTGCCAACTTCAATCTGGATATGGTAGGAAGCCGGGACGCAGGAGATTTGGTCATTTTAACTAATGATGGAGAAATGAATCTTGTAACCGAGCTGGCTCAGGCATCAAGTGCAAGACTGAATGGCGAGCCGACTCCATATGGACAAGGCGGTAGAAGTGACCATGTATCTTTCTCAGAGGCTGGGATTCCCGCTGCATTATTCATCCATAGTCCATCAGAACCTTGGTATCATACTCCTGATGATACCATTGATAAAATCTCAAAAGAAAAGCTTCAAGATGTTGCTGAAATTGTCGGCACCGCTGTCTATGACCAAGCTAAAATCGAAACTGAAAAACCTGATCTCAATCATAAAAAAGGGAAAAAGGTGAAAGTTCCGCATTTATTTGACGAAAAGGAATTCAAATAATGCAGTAAATAGTCAGAGGGTGCAGCCTGCACTCTCTTTTTATGTTTGAAAATGGAAATGAAGAGGTAAAAAGTCTAAGCGGTAATTGTTCGGAATGGGATGAATTCCCTAAACACCTAGCATAAATAGCTTATTTATCCCTATTTAACTCTAAGACTATAATCCTTATAATAAAAAATATGAAAAATATGACAGTCTACATAATGAGAATAGTATGTTTGAGGTGATTTTTTTAAGTGTATGCAAATTCATTGAGTGAAATTCACTCTGCCCTCTCCAGTAAAATGTCCGATGTGAATGAAAAAATTAATCGTTTGGAGCAGGCAAAAAGACAAATCAAAGACGAACAGAACGCTTGTCTGGGGGAAATTGCTAAAATTAAAAATCCAGACTTGGCAAAAAGCTGGACGGGAAACCGAGCAGAAGGCTTTCAAGATGCCCGCAGTGATGCATACAAGGCAATGTCAACGATCATTCATGATGATTATGACGACTATCAAGAGAAAATCGACGGTAAAATCATGATGCTTAATATAGAGAAAAAGGCTCTGAGTGCAGCAGGCACCATAGCTCATGAAGCGGATGTACTTTTAGGTAAAGGAGAAGCCGTCATAGATCAACTGGAAAGTAAAATATCATATTTAAAAGGGTGGTTGTTTTAATGACGACGATCAAACTGAATCATCCTGCCGTAATGAAGCAAGTCGATCAGGTGAAGACGGCGCTTGGTACAGTCACGCTTGGAAATCTGCCGGCAGGCGAACTTGGCAGCAATAAATTGGAATTCACCTCGAAATGGATTGACCGGGAAACGAACCTGGAGAAGGTCTTCGAGCAATATATCAAAATCGTCCAGAAAAATGTGGAAGATACCCGTGCCAACATTGACTTATTGAAAGAACAGGATGAAGCCATCGCCCATACGTCTTCACATGGGTATCAGCCGCGATGAAAATATATGAAGCCAAGACATTGACGGCCGCAACCAAGTCGCGGGCCAAGCAATATGAAGAACTAAAGAAGGAAGTCACAGCCCTGAAAAAGGAATTTCAGGGCATCGTCGGCCTGGATAACGAGTTTCAAGGGGCCGGTGCCGCAGCCATCAAAAGCTTTTATGAAGCACAAATCGAGGTGGCCGACGCCTGGATGGAACTATTCACTACCCAGATCAGTTTTTTGGATGGCATTCCAGCCAGTCTGGAAGAGGCGGACCTATCCGGAAATACGGTGGTCGAGGTTCCCTTTTTAGATGGCGAAGTCTCGACCGGCATTAACCAAGCGAAGTCGCTTGTCGATGAACAAGCGAACGATCTCCAAAGGATTCTGAATAGCATTGACGATATCCTGCCTCTTGATATGTTCAACCAAAAGGACTTTAATGAAAAAATCACACTGGCCGGACAAAGGCTGGATGACACCGTGACAAAGGTCGAGAATGTCGACCGGCAATTGGTCGAGGAATATGATGTGTCCGTCGGGCAGGAAAACGTGGCCGTTGGCCTCTTCCGCGCCTTGCTTGATGCCACCAAACAGGACGGCAACGTTTCGCCGATGACGTTCAACCAATCGGCATTCAAGAATAGTGACGTCTATCAAGTGAAGGATGAAGTCGCCGGTCAGATGAAAGACTATCAGACCTTCAAAAAGCAACAAGCCGAGGCCCAGAAAATCGAACGTGAAATGGAAGAACTCGAAAACCGCCCATGGTATGAAAAAGCCTGGGATACCACAAAAACCTTTACAGGGGAATTCACGGGATATTATGATTCAATCAGGGCCTCAACCGGAGTCGATCCAGTAACGGGCCGTAAGCTTTCCGATGCCGAACGAATCGCCGCCGGCGCCATGGCAGCCGCTGGATTCATCCCCGTCGTCGGCTGGGCAGGCCGGGCCATCAAAGGCGGCAGCGCCCTATACAAAACGGCCAAAGGACTCAACGCGGCGAACCACGCGCTCGATGCCTATAAAACGATAAAAGGCTTTAGCCTCCTCCAGAAAACCGAATACGGGATATACGGACTCCTCGCAGCCAACGGCCTCGGCGAAGCCGTCACCGGCAAAGACATGTTCGGCAACCAGCTAACCGAGGAACAGCGCCAGAACGGGCTGTTGATGGCACTCGGCATCGGCGGTGTGGCAGGTGCGGCTAAGTATGTGGATCATTTACAGGCAAAGAATCCAGCATTAATAAATAGAGGAACAATTACATCACTAGATAAAGCAGGTCATGGCGGACTTGGAGATAACTATAAGTATAATATGATAGAGAATCCAGGACCTTTAGCAGACATTAATCCGGGAGCTGCATCTACCTTTAGAAGCGGAAAGTATAATGTGGAAGTACTTAAGCAAGATTTGATTTTATATAGAGCGGGAAAAGCCGGTGGTGGGAGAAATGCTTTAGGCCAATATTTTACAAGGGAACCTTCAACTAGAATAGAAGGAAGAATTGATTTGGCTGTAAAGGCACAGTGGATTGATCCAAAAACAGGTTCACTAACTGGTTCATCGCCACTAGATAGTGTTTATACACTGAAAATTCCTAAAGGAACTACTATATATGAGGGGCCAGCGGGCCATCAAGCTGGAATCTATTCAGGTGGAGGAAATCAAATTTTTGTGTCAGAACCATGGAAAATTAAGGATTTAGAAGTGATTAATGAAATTCCAATAAAATAATTGTAATATGGGGGATAAACTTGGAGCAAACATTATTAGTTATTCAAGATGCTTATGTTCGTTTGGTTAAAATATTGACAAAGGAAAAGAATGATTTAGAATTTATAATAAGTCAAGCTAAAGCCTCAATTGAGTTGATTGATGCTTGCTTATTGGATTGTGAATCATCAGAACAATATCGTAAAACTATGATGGAATTGAGTAGCATCTATCGTGATATAAATAAACCCAGAGTGGGTTTATCTGATTATTTTATTTGGCATGATAACTATGACAAGAGAATTGTTGCTAATAACGAATTAGATGAAATAAAAGATATTTTATTAAAAGAATTTAAAAAAGACTTTTGATTTTATCAAAAGTATTTTTTGCTAATAAAAGGACCTTAACATAAGTTGTTAAGGTCCTTTTATAATAATGACTGAAGGACTTTTGTCTCCTCCAGAAAACCGAATACGGGATATACGGACTCCTCGCAGCCAACGGCCTCAGCGAAGCCGTCACCGGCAAAGACATGTTCGGTAACCAGCTAACCGAGGAACAGCGCCAGAACGGGCTGTTGATGGCACTCGGCATCGGCGGTGTGGCAGGTGCGGCTAAGTATGTGGATCATTTACAGGCAAAGAATGCACTCTATCAAACTACTGACTTATTAAAGGGAAATAAAGTAGTAAGAAAATATGCTAAGGAAATAGCGAAACATCCAAATCCAAAACCTGTTGAAGACGTACTAAAGTATGTAATTAAGAAACAAAATTCCATAGGAACTAAGGTTATGCTCGATGGAGATGTTGTTGAAAAAGTTTTAAAGGAAGTTAAGCCGAATATCACGATAAGATAACTGGAAAATTTAAAATGGAGTGTAATAGAGGAAGCTACTTTAAAAAATAAGACCATTCTTAAACCTTCACAGAGAGCAAGGTTATGGCAAGGTTCTCATCCTTACTTTGGTATAGATACATATGAGGATATTATTTTGAAAAAAGGCACAATCTTATTTGCTGGATATCCAAGACCAACAGGTTATTGTTTTACAAAAGAGGTTTTAGATAGCGTAGACGGAGATTCAAAAAAATTATTTCAAGGTGTTCAAGTTAATCCTAGAGAATTTGATGATGGAACGGGAGATTATAAATTTCAAGTCATCGAGTTCGAATTACTGGATGATTTACCATCAGCTAGAGGTATGACAGATGCGAATCCTCAATTTGGATCAGGCGGTTTAGAGCAAATATTCACACCTGATTTTGAAGATCTACTTAGAGAAGGAAAAGTAAATCCTGTACTGGACGATGTAACTAAGCAAAAATTAAGAGGAAATGGAATAGAATTTAATCCAACATTGTTACAACAAAAAGATGAAAGTGGTAAGTACATATACGAAACAATCAGTAAGACTTTTGTAGAGATAGCAGAGGATCCAAATGTTATCAAATTGAAAAATTTTAAATTAACTGAAGAAGAAGTTTTACAAATTAAAAAAGCTGTAAAATTATTAGAAGAAAGTGGAGGGGGGATTAAGTGATGAGTAATCTGAAAAAGGGAGAGTTAGAAATAGATGGTGTTTTTATTTTTCCTAACTGTAAATTAGTTGATATAAAAACAAAAGAATCTTCAAGTAAGTTTAAATCTATAATCCTTGATAGTCATAATGAATCTTTAAGGTTTTTAAACACACCTAAATTAGGTAGCAAATATTTTAATGTCCGATTATCATTTAAAGATAATTTAATATGGGGGATTGATCTGAAAGTAAATAATCCATCCATTAACCAATGGGACTATGAAGAAAAACTATCTCAGCATGGCGAATGGCTTACAGAGCAAATTGGTTATCCTGAGGGAATATTGTCTGAAAATGTATTTGAATGGGGTAAGATTACCCAATGGTATGATCCGCGGTCCAGTGATGCGGGAATCAGCATACTTTATTTCCAAAGGTAAAATGACACGAAGTGAATTGAAAATAAGATAAAAGAGTTAGGTATAGATTTACAAGAACTCAATATTGTTATTGGAAGAAAAACTAATGTACCAATTTCAACAGGTTGTTACTTTGAAGATGGAAATTGGATATTGTATAATGTGGATGAAAGACAAAGTTTTCCAATTATCGAAAAGGGTAATGAGGAACGAATTTTCAAATTTATATATATAATAACGATGGGAAAATAGGAAAGTAGAATTATTGGAGATAACCCAATTGATTTGAAAACCAGACTACTCATCTAAAGCACCAAAACCATTGCATGCCGTGGTAACATAGTTAAGATTATTGAAAAAGAAAAAAACTGTATTTTGCTAGAATAAAATGAAACCTTGAGTGGCTAAAGCCATTCGAGGTTTTTTAATGAAATGGACAGTATAAATTTTTTGTATCAAAACTATGATGGTAAGCAGGTAATTTGGAAATACAAACTGATTTTGTGTATCTAAATGGAAAAACATTATAGTGGTTGTAGTATAGGTATTAGTGTATATAAAACCAAAGTGTTACCTTAATAAATCAGTAGATTACAGAAGGCAGACAAACTAGTACTTAAACAAAAAGTAGGTGTAATGAATGACAGGCAGAAGAATGGTAGACAGATGGGAAGACGATAGTAAAAGTTTTTTGAGATTTAATCTAAAAAAAAGAATGTTACCAAGTCTGTATGGCGGTATTGTTGGAGACCTGCTTGGTGTTCCAGTTGAATTTAAAAAAAGAGGGACTTTTGCTATTAATGATATAACGGGATATGGAACGTATAATCAGCCCCCAGGCACTTGGTCGGACGATACTTCGTTAACTTTATGTTTAATTGAAAACTTGATTGAAGAAAGCGATTCAGCGGAGCTAATGCAAAAATTCGTCCAGTATATGGAATCTGGCTATTGGACACCACATCATGAAATGTTCGATATTGGCAGAACGACCAGTGAAGCTATAATCAAGTTTAAAAATGGAACGCCGGCGCAAGAATGTGGCGGAAATGCCATGTTTGATAATGGGAATGGGGCGTTGATGAGGATCGCTCCAGTAGCATTTATCCTCTTTAATAACTTTAATTTCATTGAAAAAATCCAAACCATTAAAAAATATACGGAAGTTACACATTCTCATCCGCGTTCTGTGGTAGGTTCCATTATTTATGTCGAGTTTTTACATAGACTTTATTATAATAATTCTCCTGAAGTTTCAAAAAGGGAAATAAAAGAACTTTTTGATGAGAATTTTGATAAAGACCATATATACCAAAAAGAGCTGCAATCCTATTCAAGAATTTTTGAAAAAGATTTCTTTTCATTACCACAAGAAGAAATTCAGTCAGATGGTTATATCGTTCATACGTTAGAAGCAGCCATTTGGTGCTTAGGACAATCAGATTCGTTTAGCGATGCCGTTTTAAAAGCAGTGAATCTAGGGGATGATACGGATACAGTAGGTGCCATTACGGGAACAATGGCAGGTATGTACTATAAAATGGACGACATTCCTAAAGAATGGCTTGAGAAAATCACAAGAAAAGAAGATATTGATGAATTAATCAAGCAATTCCATAGTTTTTGTGCAGATAAAGCAATTAAAGAAGAGTATGGGGATTGATGTAAATCACCCATATAAACATAAAAAAACCCCTATAAAAGACTTTTATAGGGGTTTTTTATGTCAAGAGTCAAGTTTATGCTATGTTAAACGGGAAGCGAAGCAGTTTATTTTTGGTGATGGAAAATTAAATAATGGAGTGGGAAAATGATAAGAAAAGGTGAGTATACGATTTATAATGGTAAAGAGTATAGATTCATAGAATCTGATGCAGTGGAAGCTATTGAATTAATTAGCAATGATAAAATGGACAATGACTTTACTTATTACAAAAATAATATTTACACGAAAATAGTAGGTGTAAATGAAGTTAAAGAATTATATTCTATTAATCCCTATGCTGTATATAAGGGTGAGATGTTTCCAGCATCTGAAGAAAGAAAAACTGGAAAAGTATTGTTGGATACAACAAACACTGAAATTGCTAAAAAGATGGGTTTTGAACGTACAGATAAATATATGTACTCCAAATATGTGGAATGGGATGAAGTGGAGATAATTGAGGAGAGGAAACCCTATTCATTAGATTAATTTCCTCACTGAAAAGCCCTTAAGATTAAGGGCCTTTTTACTGGGGGGTATCAAACTACAGGCAACGAATCAGCCCCAGTTGATTTGGTAACGACAGTAGACTGCCGTTACCAAATCGGCCGAAGGTGCCTGAATTATAATAGCCTAAGCAGAGCCTGTGCACCTGTTAGGATAAGTCCTATTATAAAACCGCAGACCGCTCCGTTCACACGAATCCACTGTAAATCTTTTCCTACACCATTTTCCATCATATCAATTAGCGTTTCGTTATCTAGCTTATCTAAATTTTCTTGTACAAGATTGCCGATCTGCGTATGATTATTTTCAATAAGAACAGTAATTTGTTTCTGTATCCAATGATCGATGTGGGTGCTATTTTCTTTTATGTTGTCCAGTACGTGATGAATCATTGGAGTCAGATAAGTATCCATGAAATGTTCATCTTCGACGAAATCCAATGCTTCTTGTTGAATTTGTTGTAGACTTCCCTTTATTGTCGCCTCAGGCTCCCATTTTGTTAGAAGTTGTTTTTTCCATTTTTCAACTCCTTCTAACAGTTCCCGGTTATGATTAATGCCTTGTATCTCTTTCCTGATATATAAGATTAAAGCCTCTCTATTTGGTTCGTCCTCGTTTTGTAAATTATTTACGACACTTAATAACAGGTTTTGTATGATATTCCCAAGTTTCTCTTCGTTAAGTAGGCTTTGAATGGATTTAACGGCAAACTGAAGCATACCTTCCAGTTCAATCTTGCTGAGTACATCCATGGAAACAGTGCCAAGACGGTGACTGGTTTGTTTTTTTCCTAACCAATCTTCAGCTTTTTTCAAAACATGATCCAAAGCCTTCTTATCAAACTCTTCGTTAAGTAACTGTGAACTTACTAAATGTAGAACCTTACTCATGTCTATGTTAGAAAGTGATGCTTTAATTTTTTTTGCAACGAAAGGTGTGATCTTTTCAATATCTATATAACCAATCATTTGCTTGATAAGTTTAATCAGGACTTTTCTAAAAGTATCACTTTGTATCTCTTTTACTAAAATAGGGATTAATTTCTCAGTAAAAGAAATATGTTTTACTTTGTCCTGAATACTTTCCTTAGAAAGCCAGTCGTTTTTTAACATCGAAACAAGTGCATTTGTCATTCTTTTACGATTGTTGGGCAAAAGCGCTGTATGGGGGATTGGTAATCCAAGCGGATGGCGGAATAATGCAGTGACTGCAAACCAATCTGCCAATCCGCCAACTAAACCGGCCTCAAACCCTCCATGTAATAAATCCAACGGCAATGAACCTTGAAATGGAGTGGTTGCAATATAACCCGCCCCCATGATAATTAGTGAATATCTAGCTATTTTTCTTGACGATTTTATTTTTGGTGACATTATATTCTCTCATCCTTAAAATGAAATTCAATTACTATTAACGAATCATCTATATGTTTAATGTCTTACTTTTATCTAGTAGTATAGCAGGTAGTTCAAAAAAATACTCCTAACGAGGGTAGTAAGTTCATTTAGTGGGGAATGGGGAAATCACTTATTAAGACCACAATCATTGATATTTCCTTTGAATTTCGAAGATGCGGATGGTTGATTCACAATAAAAAAAGCCGATTTATTCAATCGGCTTTTTTTATTCATTTAATGAAAAGAGTTTTTGGTTCATCTCCAAAAGATTATGATGCGTCTGCTTTTATCGAATTATTTTTAACGGTCCCTACATTTTTCTTATCTTTCATACGACTGAAGATATAGGCTAGAACGGAACCTGATATATTATGCCAAACACTGAAAATGGCACTAGGTACAGCGGCCAAAGGTGAGAAGTGGGCTGTTGCTATAGCTACACCCAAACCAGAGTTCTGCATACCAACCTCCATTGCAACAGCTTTCTGTTTAGCTAAATCCATCCCGCATAAACGAGCAAAGAAAAAGCCGAGTAAAAAACCAAGAACATTATGAAGAACGACTACTGCAAATATAAGCAAACCTGTTTTAGCCAGCTGAGCTTGGCTGCCAGCTACTACGGCTGATACGATCAGAACGATGGAAATGACAGATACTAGAGGTAAAGCCTTTGCACCTGCCTCTGCCTGTTTACCGAAAAACTTTTTAACAATGAATCCAAGCATCAGTGGGATAATCACCACTTGAATTATGGAAATGAATAATGACCCAATACTGATATTGACCCATTTACTTGCCAAGAGCAGAATAAGCAGGGGAGTTACGATTGGCGCTAGAATAGTGGAAACAGAAGCAATGGCAACTGCAAGCGCAACATTTCCTCTCGCAAGAAACACCATGACATTTGAAGCTGTTCCACTAGGGCAGCATCCTACCAAAATAACTCCAACAGCCACTTCTTTGGGCAAATCGAACCCTATTGCTAATACAAATGCCAATAATGGCATAATGATAAAATGTCCTGCTACCCCTAGTGCCACTTCTTTCGGACGTCGGAAAACTTCTTTAAAATCCGATGTTGATAATGTAAGTCCCATGCCAAACATGACAATTCCTAATAATGGAACAATATAGTCTCCAATCCATACAAAATGATTAGGTAAGATATACGCAATAACTGCAAATATAATGACCCATAAGGTAAATGTTTTACCAGCAAATCCGCTGATTTTCTCTACTACTCCCATAGTGACCTCCTAGATGTTTTAAAATAAAACAATTATAGTTTATATTCAGAATATTTTAAACCTTTTTTCTGAAATCAATACGTTTCTACCAGCCTTTAGGGTTGTTTCATTATGGACAGACATATATATAGGGGATTTTTTTGAACTGTAATTCTCTAGCGGTTGTTAACAAAGAAAAAGGTTTTAGAAATTCTGTTCACTTTTATCCTTTTTCTTTTTTTGAAAAATAAGAGAGGTGCAAATTATTGGCATACTAATGATATGGAAAGTAGTTACCGGTTTTCTAGAGTAGGAAATAGTATTTGTTGTTTTACAGGTTTAATTATTGCTATTGTATGTTTAGCCAGGGCTATAAAAGAAGTGGAGATGTGGTTTATTTGATACATATATTAATTGCGGATGATGATCGGCATATTCGGGAGTTGCTTAAATTTCACTTGGAAAAGGAAGGGTACATGGTATTCGAAGCGAAGGACGGGAATGAAGCTTCCTTGATACTGGAGAAGGAACGGATCCATCTGGCCGTTGTTGATATTATGATGCCGTTTAAAAACGGACTGGATCTTTGTAAGGAAATCCGGGATCAATATGATCTGCCGGTCATTTTATTGACAGCTAAAGATCAACTTATCGATAAGGAAAAGGGGTACTTTGCGGGTACGGATGATTACCTCGTAAAGCCATTTGAGCCACGGGAACTTCTATTTCGGATAAAAGCGCTATTACGAAGGTACCGTATGGTGAATTCTGAATCCATTTCATTGAATCAAACGGTCATTGACCGTAAAAGTTATGAGGTACGACTAAATGGGAGTACGCTGCTCCTACCGCTTAAGGAATTTGAGCTGCTGGCTCAGCTGGGGAGTTTTCCTGATCAGGTCTTTACGCGTGAGCAGCTTATTGAATTGGTGTGGGGTGCTGATTTTGAAGGGGATGATCGGACGGTTGATGTCCATATTAAACGGTTAAGGGAACGTTTTGCCGGGCGGACCGATGATTTTGTTATAACGACAGTCCGTGGTTTAGGTTATAAACTGGAGGTCAACAAGAAGTGAAAACACTCTATTTCAGGATAGTTATTCAAACCATTTTGATCATGGTGCTTGCCAGTGTCATCGCCTTTTTGATTTCCAATGTCTATTATCATCAGGTTCAAAAACCCAACAATGGTGAGAAGATAAAGAAAGTTGCAAGTGATATCGTCTCCTTATATGAGGAAAATCCTGATCAGGATATTGATGCGTATTTAAATCATATTGCAGGATTGCACTATCAAATGTATCTATTTAATGAGCAGGGTGAAGGAACTTTATATGGTGAGCCGTTTCGGGAAACTGATTTGGATCGAGATACGATTTCCGGAGTTTTGAACGGGAAGACCTATCAAGGGATAGCCAATTATAATAATGGGTTATTTATTACCGGATTTTTTGAAGATGTATTGATTAATAGCATTGGGGTCCCATTGAACGTGAATGGCGAAAAACATGCACTGTTTGTAAGGCCGAATATAGAGCTGCAGTTTGGTGAATTCCGCTTTTTTCTTGCAGTTTTGCTTGTTCTCACGCTCCTTCTTAGCTTTTTATTTGTGATCATTAACACGCGTTTCATCGTTAAGCCAATTACGAAATTAACGGAAGCTACAAAGAGGATTGCCGATGGAGATTATAGTAGTGAATTGAACGTTACCCGCAGTGATGAAATTGGGGATTTGGCTCAAAATTTCTCGAAAATGACTCAAAGCATACAGCGGTTAGATGATATGAGGCAGGAGTTCGTATCGAATGTATCTCATGAAATCCAATCTCCGCTTGCATCCATCCAAGGTTTTTCTCAAACCCTCCAATCGGAAGAATTAACAAAGGAACGAAGAAATCATTACTTGTCCATTATTGAAAAAGAAAGCAGGCGCATGTCGTTGTTAAGCAAACAGCTGCTCCTGCTTGCTTCATTGGATAAAGAAGAAGATCCGCTGCAACGGTCCAATTTCGATTTAGCACAGCAAATACGGCAAGTGTTGTTCATGCTTGAATGGAATTGGCGGGAAAAGGATATGGTGATCGAAATGGATTTGCCTTCAACCTTCATTTCTGCAGATGAGAAACTTTTAAATCAAGTATGGACGAATTTGATAACCAATAGCATTAAATACTCGGAAAACGGCAGTTCGATCGATATTCGGATTAAAAGAATAGGCAGTGCTGTTGAAGTGATGATCGCGGATACGGGCATGGGAATTCCAGTAGAAGACCTCCCTTTTATCTTTGATCGCTTTTATAAAGTCGACAAAGTGAGGAACAGGAGTGAAACAAGTAGCGGATTAGGACTTTCGATTACGAAGAAGACGGTTGAACTTCATGGGGGAACGATCGAAGTTCAAAGCGAACTTAGTAAAGGGACCACTTTTTATATACGGTTGCCCCTTATGTAATCAGTTGTTCATCTTCCATTCATATTGATTGTTTACAATCGGGTCATACCGATTCAGGTAGGACTTGATCGGTAAACAAAAGGAATGGGAGATGAAATGATGTTTTTGGCATTACGTGAACTAAAGCATTCAAAGTTACGTTATCTGCTGATTGGACTGATCATGGTATTGGTCGCTTTGCTTGTCTTTATCATTTCAGGATTAGCTAATGGACTTTCTTCAGATAATGCTTCATCCATACAAAACATGAAGGCCGACTATTTCGTTATGGAGCATGAGTCTAAAAATAAATTGAACCGATCCATCATATCCATGGAAAAGCTAGATGAAATCCGTGCCTTGTCGGATGTTAAAGCAGCCGAAGGTCTGGGGCAAATGATGATCACATTGAATAAAATCGGCTCATCGGAGAAAACGGATGTCACCATTTTTGCGACCGATGCCAGTGGAATTTTAGCACCGAAGGTCATAGAAGGAACGAACTATGACAATAAGAAACAAGGTGAAGTCGTTGCAGATCGTTCTTTAAAAGAAGTGGGTTATAAATTGGGTGATTCACTTAAAGATGACCTATCAGGTAAGGTTTTCACCATTGTTGGTTTTACTGAAAAGCAATCTTACAGCCATTCACCGGTAGTTTACATGAATGTTAAGGGGTGGCAGGAGATTAATCCTGCATTGAAAAATCAAGAGAAAGATTCAATCAGCACAATAGCTGTGAAAATGGATTCGAAGGCAGAAGGAAATGTACGTGAATCATTGCCTGAAGGCGTAACGCTCATTTCGAAAGAAGAATCACTTCAGAGTATACCAGGCTTCAAAGAGGAACAGGGTACATTGACGATGATGATTGCCTTCTTGTTTGTCATAGCAGCTTTCGTTTTGGCTGTATTCTTTTATGTGATTACCTTGCAGAAGACGAATCAATTTGGAGTCCTTAAAGCACTCGGGGCCAATACGGGCTACCTGGCAAAAAGTATCGTTGGTCAAGTAATGCTGCTTGCCGTGACATGTATAGCCATCAGTGTTGCACTGACATATGGCGTCACTTTAATCATGCCAGAAGGAGTGCCATTTGAATTGAGTACAGATTTGGTCATTAAATATTCCGTGTTACTTTTGGTTGTATCCGTATTGGGTTCGCTGCTATCACTATACCGAGTATCGAAGATAGATGCGATCGAAGCAATAGGGAGGGTATCATGATGGGGGATAAGCTATTATTTGAAAACGTCAGTAAGATTTATGGGGAAGGCGATAATAAGGTGACAGCCCTTGATAATATTTCCCTGAATGTGAGAGCGGGGGAATTCGTCGCCATCGTGGGTCCTTCAGGCTCAGGGAAAAGTACTTTTCTTTCAATAGCAGGTGCGTTACTTTCCCCAAGCAAAGGTCGCTTACTGCTTAATGATGAGGATATTACAACATTATCCCCAAAGGAATTGACTAGAGTACGCCTTGAAAAGATCGGATTTGTATTCCAATCGTCGAATCTTGTGCCATATCTCACCGTACGAGATCAGCTTCTGCTACTTTCTGAACTGATTGGCAAGCGGGATAAAAAAATTGTGAAAAAAGCGGACGAATTGCTTAGCCACCTTGGACTTGGACATCGGGCAGGTCACTTGCCAGAAGAACTGTCGGGCGGTGAGAGGCAGCGTGTAGCCATCGCCCGTTCGCTGATGAATGATCCAGAAATCATTTTAGCGGATGAACCAACCGCAAGTCTTGATTCCAAAAGAGGCAGGGATGTTGTTGAAATGCTTGCACATGAGGTGAAGTCAAGAAATAAAGCGGCCATCATGGTAACGCACGATGAAAGAATGTTAGATTTATGTGATCGAGTGGTCAATATTACAGATGGCAAGGTATTTGGATAAAGTTATACGTAAAACACACTCTCATGAGTTGAGTCATTACAATAAGCGGTAAATAGGCCGCCGTTTCTCCAAAGGAATTAGGGGAGGCGGCGACCTGAATCGCTTGAATTAGAACCTAGTTAATCGACAGTAAGCAGTTGAAATACTAGTCGTTACTTTATATAAACGGCCTGCAATTATGTATTATATTTTGCTTGGATCTCAGATGGTTATCTTCGGATTAATCATGTTTTTTTATTTTAAAGAACAAACAGTGATAGGTTGCTTTCACACCTGATTCATCTCGGTATTCTGTGTCGTATATGCTGATTAACTCTCGAAAAAAGGAAGGGCGCTGGCAGTAGTTTTCTTTGTTGCTATTAGCTGCACCAATCTTTTTAATTGAAGTGAAAAATTCACGTACTGTCTGAAAGTACTCTAGTTCAAGCTTTTCTTTTTTTGTTATCTCGATTGGAAATGCTGGTGAAAAGGGGAGTGCTTCTTCACAAACTTGAGATAATTCTTCTAGAGTATAAAACATTTGGCCTGGTGAACTATCAATGGAAAGGTGAAGCTTTTCTTTCGCATATTCATATGACCTATGAAGCTCTTGAAAGGTATCGATTCCAAACGTTGAAAATATCAGGCTCCCTTCAGCCGTTAATCGTGTACACAGTTTTTCAAGGGTTGCAGGAAGATTATTCAGCCATTGAAACGTTGCATTAGAGATAATCATATCGTAATTTTCATTAAGCGCCATTTCTTCGATATCAGCACATAAAAAAGTAACACGGTCATCCTTTGTCATTCCTTTTGCCACTTCAACCATTCCTGGTGCTAAATCAACAGCGGTAATAGCGGCATTAGGGAATGTTTGGACTAGTAACCTGGTTAAGTAACCAGTGCCGCAGCCGATTTCAAGAATATTGATTTTATGATTGGTGTTTTTTTGAGGAAGCAAATCCACTAATTGTTTTGCCATGTTTTTTTGAACATTGGCGTACGCATCATATGTTTTCGCGTGTTCACTGAACCGCTTACTTAACAATTGTTTATCAATCATGAATGTACTCCTTTTGAATAAATGTTTTGATATGCTGCACACATTCCTGTGGTTTTGTGAAAAATGGAATATGACCTGCACCTTCCATAATATGAAACTCTGATTTCCCACCCAGATTTTCTTTAATGAAAGATGAGGCTCCGAGTGGACAAATTTTGTCTTCCCTCCCATGAATCAATAAAAAGGGGGTTTCAATCCTGTCTAGATTTACTCTAGCATCTTTCTGAAGTAAATAATCCAAACCTATAGAAAGCGAAAACACCTCATCTCCATGAAATTCACGTTGAATTGTCGCGTTGAATTGATGATAAAAACCTTCTTCTTTTTCAGCTTCGGAAAACATTGCTTCATAAAAGGAAGTCAAAGTCTTCTCTTTATTACGCTGTAGTTGTTTCTTCATGCGCTCGACAATAAGTCGATCCCAGCCAAATGAATAATTTTCTGCTGTGGTAAACCGACTTGTTGCGCCAAAAAGTATGAAACCTTTTATTTTTTCTCGATACGAACTTGCAAGTTCCAGTGATATTAGTGATCCTAATGACCAGCTCAGTAAATAAATTGGACCATCGATGGATGCGATTGTGTCTATGACTCTTTCTTCAAAGTCATTTAGTGTTTTCATATCTCTCCATTCTATAAATGAAAGGTTAAATACTTCAGACAGCGGTTGAATTAACGGTTGAAACGCCCCTTTTTCCATTCCCCAGCCTGGAAGCATGACTAAATTCGGCATTTTCATTCAATAACACCCATTTCTTTTCCAATAATCGAAATTTTTTTAACTGCCCACTCAAGATCTTTTTTATCGTGGAGAGCTGTCACGGTAAACCGGATTCTCGCCTCATTTTCAGGAACGGTCGGCGGTCTGACAGCGATAGCTGCAATTCCTTCTTTCCGCAAACGTTTGGCAAATTTCATCGTTTTTTCGTTTTCTCCGATGACAATGGGAACAATTTGTGATTGACTTCCACAAATATTAAACCCGTAATATGTGAGTTTTTCTCTAAAGTATTCCGAATTCATTTGGAGTAGTGTGCGGCGCTCTGGCTCTTCTTGCACAAGTTCAATCGCTGTTTTTATAGCACCAAGTATGGCAGGGGGAAGTGCAGTTGAATAAATGAATCCGCGCATGCGATTTTTTAAATAGTCGATAAGCCATTTTTTCCCGACAACATAGGCTCCGAATGAACCGAGCGCTTTGCTGAAAGTACCCATTTGGATATCTATTTTTTTTTGAAGATGGAGATGACAGGCATAACCTTCACCGTTCTTACCGTAGATGCCGCTTCCATGTGCTTCATCAGTCATTAACATTGCATTATAACGTTCTTTTAACCGAACAAGGTCCTCAAGGTAAGCAAAGTCACCGTCCATGCTGAAGATTGTATCCGTCACGATTAATTTACGTGCTTCAATTGATGACTTTTTCAATAATGCTTCTAAATGATCTAAATCATTATGCTGATATCGCAAATGTTTCGCACGGCTCAAAAGAGTGCCATCGACAATGCTTGCATGATTCAATTTATCGCTATAAATTAAATCGTTACGAGACACCAGGGCGGAGATAATTCCAAGGTTTGCGTTATAGCCACTGTTGATAATGAGTCCTGCTTCTGCTTTCTTCCAATTGACAAGAGCTTGTTCTGCTTGCTCGTAAAGAGGATGATTGCCAATAATTAACCGTGAAGCCGTTGCTCCTGCACCATATGTATGTACGGCATCAACCATGGCCTTTTTCAACCTTTCATCTCCTGCATATCCTAAATAGTTATTAGAAGCTAGATTTAGCATTCTGCACCCGTCGATCATAAGCCATGGCTGCTCGGCAAATTCCGTTGTTACGAGTTCACGCTTTTGTGATATCTCTTCTAAATAAGCAAGCTCTTTCTTTATTTTTTCTTCCCAAGATAATTGTTTTTCACTGTGCATGGCCATTCTCCTTTTTATATGTTAACTAAATAATCTATTAGTTAACATATAAAACATTCTAATCATGACTCAATGAAACTGTCAAGCTTTGAAATGGAACCGGATAATGAATTAATTATCCATAAATCAGGGAGATATCAAGAGGCGAAAGAAGACAACTATCACCAACATGCTGGTTGGTAATTTTGTGATTTGAACCAAGCGGGGCGGATGATGAGTAAACTAGCATTTGTCGATAATAATAAGGCGGAATAATGACTGCTCTATGTGAAGGGAGAAATGAGGGCCATCATCGGTGCATCCAGGTTGGGTAATCACAATGACTGGCTGCGTTTTCCTTTGGCAGCAGCTTTTTTGAGCTAATGGCTAAAAGAGCTTAATGAAAGTTCAGTGAAGATAATTTAACTTCCAAGGTAGTCTTTTTGTTAAACCTTCAAATCTTTGAAGGATTAAATGGCAATCCATGTTACTATAGAGCAGTGAAATTAACCTATCTCTTTTCACATTAACCATTACTTAAAGGAAGGTATTAAATATGAAAAAGATTTCTTTAGATGTTTTCTTTATATTAATAGGAGCTTTTATTTTCGCTTTGGCAATAAATCTTTTCGTTATTCCCAATGAACTTGGTGAGGGAGGAGTCACGGGGATAACCATCATTTTATTTTATCTTTTTGAATGGTCACCAGGGCTGTTAAGTTTGATCATTAACGCTTTCCTGCTCATTGTCGGTTATAAATATTTGTCGAAAATGACAACGGTATATACAATTATTGCCGTTGCATTTAATTCGCTTTTCCTCCATTTAACCGAAAGTTGGAGTATATCTTCAGATGAATTGGTCATCAATGCGATATTTGGCGGGGTTTTTGCAGGAGCAGGTATTGGCATAATCATTCGTGTTGGAGGTACAACTGCCGGTACAACGATCCTAGCCCGAATTACGAATAAATATTTGGGGTGGAGCTTAAGCTATGGACTTCTGTTTTTCGATTTAATCGTTGCGTTCTCATCTTATTTCATCATTGGTGCAGAAGGTCTGATGCTTACTATTCTCATGCTTTATATTGGTACAAAAACGATGGAATTCATCATTGAGGGATTGAACCCGAAAAAAGCGATTACCATCATTTCAAAAGAAGCGGACCAGATTGCAAAGCAAGTAACAGAATTGATGGACCGAGGGGTCACTGTTTTTAGCGGTCATGGATACTATACAAAAGAATCAAAGGATATTTTGTATATCGTTATAAGTAAGCAAGAGGTACTCAAGTTAAAGAGAATTGTTCAGTCAACTGATAGCAATGCTTTTATAGCCATACATGATGTACGGGACGTATTTGGTGAAGGATTCCTGGATATTTCGAAGTCCTGAAGCTATTTGGCAGAAGGAGGATATCGTAAGTTCGAAATGAAAAGGCCTAATAGGCTTTTTTATTTTGTACTGTAAAAAAATCTGTGAATTCTGAATAATTTGTTATATTATGTAAGTAAGAAACCACACACCCTGAGGAGTGCAGCCATTAATTGTGGAGGTGTCCAAGATGATCCTTTTAAAAGTGGATGACAGAAAGTTTGGGAAAAGTAATATCAAGTACAGTGTCGTTGATAAGGAAACGAATGAATTGATCATTAGTGGTGTGTTTAAAGAATTTGGACAAGCAAGCGATAAATATTATGAATTGAAGGATGAATATGGTCCTTCCAATGTGAAAATGGTATTGAAGTGAAAAGAGGGGAACCGTTGGGTTTCCCTTTTTCGTATACTAGAAAACGGCCCGTACAATAAATTAGATTTTATAATCGGATAAAGGAATAATCAAAGGTTTCTGAATCATATAATTAGGTTGAGAAGGTTTTTAACATCCTTTTTTTACAATATACTACAATTTTATTGTAAAGTATGGAATTAGGTGGTAATATAAAGCCCATAAATGTAAACGTTTGCAAAGGGATTTTGTGAGGAGGTGATGTAAAAGAAGTACGATAGACTATGATTATCGCAGAATTAAAGGCTTTTATTTTACAATTTTATGCAAACGTTTTCTTAAAATTGCGTGAATCTTATGAAAAAGGGAGAGTCGGTAGGTATGAAGCAAAAAAAATGGTACGGGGGAATCTTTTCTGTTTTATTAATTTTTAGTGTGATTTTGGCTGGATGCTCTTCATCTACTGGCGGAAATAGCGACTCTAAGGATAAAGTGACGCTGGATATATTTCAGTTCAAGGTAGAATTCAAGTCGCAATTCGAGACATTGGCAAAACAATATGAAAAAGAAAATCCAGATGTGAAGATCAAGGTATCGACAGTTGGCGGTGGAAATGATTATAAATCAGCCATTACGGCAAAGTTCGCTTCCGGTGAGGAGCCAGCGGTTTTTAACATTGGCGGACCGGTAGATGTCGAGCAATATAAAGATAGATTAACAGATTTAAAGGACACGAAAGCTGCAGCAGCGGCACTTGATGGTACTTTGGATGGCGTGGAAGAGGACGGGCAAGTTCTCGGACTTCCATTTAACCAGGAAGGTTACGGCTTGATTTATAACAAACGGATATTTAAAGAAGCCGGAATTAATCCTGATGAAATTACAAGTTATGAAGCCCTGGAGGCGGCAGTTAAGAAAATGGATTCACAGAAAGATAAATTGAAAATCGATGCAGTTTTCGCGTATCCGGTTAAAGAGAAGTGGGTGACCGGAAACCATTTATCCAATGTATTCTTATCTCCGGAGTTTGATGGGAATGTGTTGGAAGCAAGCAAGGCCTCAACGGTTAAATTTACTGATGGTGACAAGTTTAAACAAATGGTCGATATCCAAAATAAATATTCCGTCCAGCCGACAGCAAGTCTCGATTACTCCCAACAAGTGGAAGAGCTGTTCTCACTTGAAAAGGTTGCAATCATTCAGCAAGGTAACTGGGTATATAACACAGTGTATGATATGGACCCTGAGTTAGCGGAAAAAGGCATTGGCATCATTCCGATTCCTAATGGAGACTCTGCGGGCATGCCAGTCGGCGTACCGAACTATTGGGCAGTGAACAAGAAATCGGATGAAAAGGTGCAGGAAGAAGCGAAGAAGTTCCTCGACTGGATGTATACATCTGAAGAAGGGAAAAAAGCCGTTTTGGAGGATTTTAAATTCATTCCTGCTTATGAAGGATATGATGTAGAAAAAATAGCCGATCCAATTTCAAAAGAAATTTATAAATACTCCCAAGAAGGAAATACGATTGGTTGGGTGTTCAATGGATATCCGGTTGGTTGGAATGATGACCTTGGTGCAAGTGTCCAAAAATACGTAACTGGTAAATTGACGTGGGAGGAATTTGTACAACAGAACATTGAAAATTGGGAGAAGATTCATAGCAAATAAGTGTTTGGAAAGGCAAATGACCAATCGGCATGAAAAAAGTGTGTCGATTGGTTGTTCCTTGTTACAAGAAAGTCTCTAAGGGAATTTGCCGCAACAAGATTTTCATCACTAACTTAGTCATGATCGATGATTTTTCTATAATTTAAAACCCGTTATCTATTAAATCATTTCAAGGAGGTCGGTTTCGTTGAGGAATCGGGATGCCGCATATTGGCTGTTTTTAACACCTGTTCTTGCTGCACTCATTTTGGTGGTGATCGTGCCACTCATCTACGGATTTTATTATTCCTTTACGAATTGGAACGGTCTAGGGACACCAGATTTCATCGGTCTAAAGAATTATATGGACTTGTTTACTGATAAAGGGTTCCTTGATACATTTTGGTTCACCATTAAATTTTCCGTAGCTGCAATCGTGGTAATCAATATCATCGGATTAAGTTTGGCTCTAATCGTGACATCGAAAATTAAATCAAGCAACATCCTGCGGACAGTTTTCTTCATGCCCAATTTAATTGGCGGCTTGATTCTCGGTTTTATTTGGCAGTTCATTTTCATTAAAGTCTTCGGTGCGATTGGTGATCTGACTGGGATCGAAGCATTTAATGGATGGTTATCAACAACAGATACAGGCTTTTGGGGATTGATCATTTTAACGTCTTGGCAAATGGCCGGATATATCATGATCATTTATATTGCATATCTGCAGGCTGTTCCTGAAGACTTGATCGAAGCGGCAAAAATTGATGGGGCTAACAGCTTCCAGCGTTTTCGCCATATTACCTTTCCGCTTGTGGCACCTGCTTTTACCGTCAGCTTGTTTTTGACTTTGTCCCACTCGTTCAAGATCTATGATCAAAATCTTTCTTTGACGAACGGGGCTCCCTATAATTCAACCGAAATGGTCGCGATGAACATCGTAAAATCCGCTTTCACTGAAAATGATATGGCATATGCACAGGCAAAGGCCGTTATCTTCTTCGTAATTGTGGCGGTAGTTTCACTGACACAAGTCTATATCAATAAAAAACGGGAGGTTGAGCTGTAATGAGGGAAAAATGGAAATTGTGGCTGATTGGATTCGTCGGATTCATTTTGGCCATATTATGGCTCACTCCGTTTTATTTAATGATTGTCAATGCTTTTAAAATGAAGCGGGATATATTTGCCGACACACTGGGACTGCCTGAAACCTGGACATTCGAAAACTTCTATCAAGCATTCGAACAATTGGATTTCCTCCGGACTTTATTCAATTCTTTATTGATATCGGGCGTCAGTGTAGTCATCATCATCATCTTTTCTGCGATGGCGGCATATGCGCTTTCCCGTAACAAAAGTAAAATAAGTTCCTTGCTTTTCTTTGTGTTTGTAGCAGCCATGTTGATTCCGTTTCAGTCTGTGATGATACCGCTTGTTGCCCAATTCGGACAGTTTGGGATGTTGAACAAGGCAGGACTGATTTTCATGTATTTAGGTTTTGGCTGCAGCCTTTCCATATTCCTATATCATGGTACTTTAAAAGGGATTCCCATCTCACTTGATGAGGCTGCAAAAATTGATGGTGCAAACCGGTTTCAAATATTTTGGCATATCATATTTCCATTATTAAAACCGATGTCCATTACAGTTGGGATCTTAAATGTCATTTGGATATGGAATGACTATTTGTTGCCCTCCCTTGTTATTGGTGGCGCAGGATCTGAGACCATCCCACTTAAATTATTCTTCTTTTTCGGACAATATACGAAACAATGGCATCTAGCCTTGGCTGGACTTACTTTATCCATCATTCCAGTCATCATTGCGTATTTTTTTGCTCAGAGGCAAATTATCAAAGGAATTGCAGATGGAGCCGTTAAATAACTATTTAAATATAGGGAATATTAAACCATGTGCGGTGAACGGGAAGTGGTGATGAATATGTCTGTTACAATAAAGGACGTTGCCAAAAAGGCTAATGTCGCTCCATCAACGGTATCGCGTGTAATCCATAACAGCCCGACAATCAGTGAAAAGACAAAGCGTAAAGTACGCAAGGTATTAAAGGAAATGGGCTATCATATGAATGAAAATGCCCGGAACTTAGTCACGAAGTCCACTAAGGCCATTGGGATCGTCATGAAAAGTTCCGCAAGGGAATCACTTTATAATCCCTTTTTTCCAGAAGTGATTCGGGGCATTGGGGATTTCTGTAATAAAGAGGGGTACAGTCTTTCTCTGACAACCGGCGAGACGGAGGATGCCATCTTTGAGGATGTCGTGAAAATGGTTCAGGGCAGAAGAGTTGATGGCATGATTGTTTTATACTCTAAAAAGGACGATAAAGTCGTGCCATATTTATTAAAGCAGGGCTTCCCGTTTGTTTTGATAGGGAAGCCAAGTACGAACATGAGCGGCATTACATTCATTGATAATGATAATGTTCAAGCAGCCAGGGAAGTATCGGAGTTTGTGATCAGTCTTGGGCATGAGCGAATCGCCTTTTTAGGAGGCAGTCCAGAGTTTGAGGTGATTCAAGCCCGCATGGCAGGGTTTCAACAAGCGATGGAACAGGCCGGGTTGGATGTGCCACAGGAATATATCAAATTGATTCCTTTAAATCGAACGGATGGAATAAAGGCTATTGACGAATTGCTGGAATTGAGGGAGGCTCCAACCGCTTTTTTGGTTATGGATCTTTTATTGGGTGTTCTTTTGCTAGGAGTGCTAGCTGAAAAGAACTTGAAAGTACCAGAGCAAATTAGCGTCGTCTGTTTTAACCATTCAGAATTCATAGAATTTTTAAGTACTCCACTGACAACGGTTGATATCCATACGTATCAGTTAGGGTATGAGGCGGCAAAATGCGTATTCGATCTTATTGCAAATCCCGAAATGATGGAAAAGAGCATTAGGATTCCTACGAAAATCATAAAGCGGGAGTCGCATTTTGTAGCTGGAAAGGAAATTAAATGAAAAATGTAGAAATGTTTTACCAATTAAAGCTTGATTTTTGCTAACATAAATTTACAATATAGATTATCACTATTATTTTTGAAAATTCATACTTTCTTGAGTCATTAAGTATGTTCTTATAACCGGCTGAGATTTGATCATGCCCAACGCAAACGTTTGCGTTAAGAATAAAGAGGTAATAGTTAAACATGCAGAGTAAGTTGCCGACAAATTAATATGGAATGGAGGAGATTGTTTGAGAGTCCTAGTATGGAATGAGTTTCGCCACGAGAAAACAAAGCCTGAAGTAGCCGAAGTATATCCAGATGGAATCCACGGGGCAATTGCCGGCTTTTTGCAAAGTGAGCAGGTCGAGGTGAGAACGGCTACTCTCGATGAAGAAGAGCATGGATTAACCGAAGAAGCACTGAAACGAACCGATGTACTTCTATGGTGGGGGCATGTTGCACATGATGAAGTCCAGGATGAAATCATTGCGAGGGTTCACAAGCGAGTACTCGAGGGAATGGGTCTCATCGTCCTCCATTCCGGTCATTTCTCAAAAATCTTCAAACGATTAATGGGCACGACTTGCGATTTGAAATGGCGGGTGGCTGATGAAAGGGAACGGCTTTGGGTTGTCGATCCCAGTCATCCTATCGTTGATGGAATCGGAGAATATATAGAGCTTGAGAAGGAAGAGATGTACGGGGAACATTTTGATATTCCTGCACCAGATCAATTAATATTCGTCAGTTGGTTTGAAGGCGGGGAGATATTCAGAAGCGGTTGCACGTATCAGCGGGGAAAAGGGAAGATTTTCTATTTCCGACCAGGTCATGAAACATATCCGACCTACCATAATCCAGAGATTCAACGGGTAATTAAGAATGCCGTTGATTGGGTCAAGCCGGAATTTGGAATGGTAACGAACTATGGGAAAGCCGAACCGTTGGAATCCATCTCGACAAAGAGCTGAAGTGAAGGAGAGAACAGAATGGGTAAAGTGAAGGTAGGGGTCATTGGATGCGGGAGTATCGCAAAAAATAGGCATTTTCCGGAGTATGATGCACATCAGGAAACTGAAATCATTGCCGTTTGTGATATTGTGCCAGACCGGGCGAATGCAGCAGCACAAAGGTATGGCGCGCAAGCATATACTGATTATATAGAACTTTTGAAGAATGAGGAGATAGAAGCGATCAGTGTATGTACACCGAATTACCTGCATGCACGCATCACAGTTGCGGCCTTGGAAGCAGGTAAGCATGTCCTTTGTGAAAAACCGATGGCCACTTCTTTAAATGACGCTGAAGAAATGAATGAAGCAGCAGTTAAAAGCGGCAAAATACTAATGATTGGTCATAATCAGCGTTTTGTTCCCTCACATCAAAAAGCGAAACAGCTTATTGAGAGTGGTGAACTTGGAAAGGTCTATAGCTTCCGGACGGCTTTTGGACATTCCGGGCCAGAAACATGGAGCGTGGACGGACGGGAAAGCTGGTTTTTTAAAAAGGATCAGGCAGTCATTGGTGCAATGGGTGATTTAGGCGTTCATAAAGCTGATTTATTAAGGTATATCCTTGGAGAAGAATTTGTTGAAGTGGGAGCCTTTGTGGAAACGACTGCCAAGAAAAACACAGACGTTGATGACAGTGCTGCCTGTATCCTACGGACGGAGAGCGGTATCATCGGTACTCTTACCGCCAGCTGGTCTTATGCAAAAGAAGACAATGCGACGGTCATTTATGCGGAAAAAGCCGTATTGCGTCTTGAAGACGATCCGAAATACTCACTGATCATCCATCATGATAATGGAAAGACAGAAACCATCCAATTGGGAAGCATCCAGACAAATGACTCTGAAGGACAGAATGATTCCGAAGTAATCAGCCACTTTGTAAAATGTGTGGTGGACAATGAGGAGCCTCTTGTCACAGGAGTAGAAGGATTAAAATCATTAAAAGTCATTCTTGGCGCGATGGAATCAAATGCATCCCGAAAAATCATCCGCTTATAAAGGGGTTAATAGTCATCATGTACAAATTAAAAATGGGTATTATCGGTGCTGGCGGAATTGCCCAAAAAAGGCATATCCCAGCTTTTCAAAAATTTCAAGATAAAGTAGTTTTATACGCCATTCATGATATAGATGAAATGAAGGCGCGAGAAGTTGCACGTGAATTTCATATCGAGAAAGTTTTCACCAATTATGAAGAAATGTTTGCTGAAGTGGATGCTGTAACGATTGCAACGCCAAACAAGTTCCATGCGGAGATTTCCATTGCCGCTCTGCAAGCGGGTGTGCATGTGTTATGCGAAAAGCCAATGGCAATCACTACTGAGGAATGTAAGGCAATAACCGAGGCTGCAAACATATCGGGTAAAGTGTTATCGACTGCCTATCATTACCGCTTCATGAAGGAAGCCCAGGCTGCAAAGAAAATGATTCAGGCCGGTGAAATCGGTGAGCCTTATGTAGCGCGTGTACAGGCAATCAGACGCCGCAAAGTTCCTGGCTGGGGAGTGTTTACAAGCAAGGAATTGCAAGGCGGGGGAAGCGTAATCGACTACGGCTGCCATTTGCTTGATTTGGCTTTATGGCTGATGGATGACCCAGAACCGATTGAAATCGTAGGTTCGACATATAATTATGTCAGTAAGGGTGTCGATCAGGTCAATCTATGGGGGAACTTCGATGCCTCGGTATTTGAAGTGGATGATCATGCCACGGCATATATCAAATTTGCCAACGGAGCATCTTTATTATTCGAAACATCTTGGGCTGCGAATATCCGTGAAGAAGCAACTGTTTTGAGTTTATCCGGAACGCAGGGCGGACTTGATGTGTTCCCGCTAGTCTTGAATCAGGCTAAGCACGGCATGCTTTTGAATAGTGAGGCAGTATGGATGCCAGGGGAGGATACACCAGACCTGCAGCAGGCAGAAAACTTTATTGATAGCTGCCTAGGGTTGGTGGAACCATTGGTAAAACCATCGGAAGCCATGAAAGTTTCGAAAATAATCGAAGCCATTTATCAAAGCTCGGCAAGTGGGAAGGTCATGAGCATAAATTAAAGAAAAGGTGAGGTGGGGCTTGTGAAATTAGGGGTTTTTACAGTGTTATTTGCTCAAAAATCATTCGAGGATATGCTTGATTATGTGGCAGATTCCGGTTTAAAAACAGTTGAAATCGGTACAGGCGGGTATCCAGGCAATATCCACTGTCCACTTGATGAACTGCTGGAAAGTGAAGAAAAGCGCCAAAAATACTTGGAATCCGTTCAAACAAGAGGATTGACGATCAGTGCATTCAGCTGCCACGGCAATCCAATCTCTCCAGATGAAGCATTCGCTAAAGAAAGTGATGAAACACTGATTAAAACAATCAAGCTTGCATCCTTACTGAACGTCCCGGTCGTCAATACCTTTTCTGGTACAGCCGGTGATCACGAAGGAGCTAAATATCCAAACTGGCCTGTCGCCCCATGGCCAAATGAATATACAGATGTGCTGAAATGGCAATGGGAAGAAAAATTGATCCCCTATTGGAAAAAAGTAGCCGCCATTGCTGATGAACACAATATAAAAATCGGACTTGAACTGCATGGGGGCTTTCTCGTTCACACCCCCTACACCTTGTTAAAACTGCGGGAAGCTACATCGGATGCAATAGGCGCCAACCTTGATCCAAGCCATCTTTGGTGGCAGGGCATCGAGCCAGTCGGTGCCATCAAAATCCTAGGAAAAGCGGGAGCAATCTACCACTTCCATGCAAAAGACACATACTTGGATCAGGATAACATCAATATGTATGGATTAACCGACATGCAGCCATATGGTAATGTCCAAAGCCGTGCCTGGAACTTTCGCTCTGTAGGATGCGGTCACAGCCTGCAAGAGTGGTCCGACATCATGAGCGCCCTTCGCACATACGGTTACGATTACGTCGTCAGCATCGAACACGAAGATCCGCTGATGTCTGTAGAAGAAGGATTTCAACGGGCGGTATCCAACCTTAAAACTGTTCTAATCAATGAAAGCCCAACTGATTTATGGTGGATATAATTTATAGCCGATAACGAGCAGCCTATAGCAGGTTGCTTTTTATTTTGACCCTTACTCGTGAAAAAGTGCAATTTCACGAGTAAAAGCGTGAAACTCACGAGTAACAGCGTGGAATTCACGAGTAAAAGCGTGAAACCCACGAGTAACAGCGTGGAATTCACGAGTAAAAGCGTGAAACTCACGAGTAACAGCGTGGAATTCACGAGTAAAAGCGTGAAACCCACGAGTAACAGCGTGGAATTCACGAGTAAAAGCGTGAAACTCACGAGTAACAGCGTGGAATTCACGAGTAAAAGCGTGAAACTCACGAGTAACAGCGTGGAATTCACGAGTAAAAGCGTGAAACTCACGAGTAACAGCAAAACTCACGAGTAAAAGCGTGGAATTCACGAGTAAAAGCGTGAAACTTACGAGTAAAAGCGTGGAATTCACGAGTAAAAGCGTGAAACTTACGAGTAAAAGCGTGAAATTCACGAGTAAAAGCGAAGAATTCACGAGTAAAAGCGTGAAACTCACGAGTAACAGCAAAATTCACGAGAAAAAGCGCGGAATTCATGAGTAATAGCGTGGAACTCACGAGTAAAAGCGTGAAACTCACGAGTAAAAGCGTGGAATTCACGAGTAGAAGCGTGAAACTCACGAGTAAAAGCGTGAAACTCACGAGTAACAGCAAAATTCACGAGAAAAAGCGCGGAATTCATGAGTAAAAGCGTGGAACTCACGAGTAAAAGCGTGAAACTCACGAGAAAAAGCGTGGAATTCACGAGTAAATCAGCAAAACTCACGAGTAAAGTGCAAAACTACGAAAAAAAAGCAAATTATTGCTGAAAACTCTTCTAAAATAAAAAAATGATGCCCCCGGAATTCTGGGGGCATCTCAATTATCATCTCTGCCTTGGAGTATAATCCAATTCCTTAAATAGTTCTGTCAATTCATCCTCGGTCAGGTCGCGCCATTGTCCTAGCGCCAGTCCGTCCAAATGGATGTTCATGATCCGGATTCGATGCAAATCACGGACTTCATAGCCTAGTGCGGAGCACATACGGCGGATTTGTCTGTTCAGTCCTTGCATCAAAGTGATGTTAAATGTATATTTGGTCAACTGTTCAACCTTGCATGGAAGTGTTTTCGTATCCAAAATCTCCACTCCGGATGACATATCTTGAATGAAGGAAGCGGTAAGAGGTTTATCCACGGTTACGATATATTCTTTTTCATGTTTGTTTTCTGCACGAAGGATTTCGTTTACAATGTCTCCGTCATTTGTAAGCAGGATCAGACCGCTTGAGTCTTTGTCCAGCCGTCCGATATGAAAAATGCGAAGCGGATGATTTACAAAATCAACAATATTTCCTTTAATGTGTTTTTCCGTCGTACTTGTAATCCCTATCGGTTTATTCAGTGCAATATAGACATTTTGCTGTTCCACTTTAATGGGCTTGCCATCTACACGAACATCATCGCCGGGTTCAGCTTGACTGCCAAGCTCAGCAACAGTGCCATTAATCGTCACGCGGCCCTCGGCTATCCATTTATCTGCGCCTCGTCTCGAGGTAATTCCGGATTCACTGATATATTTATTGATCCTCAACTAAAGCACACCTTTACATTCAGATTTTCTTCTTTAAAGGATAACGTAAATCATGCTGCGTAGACAAGGGGAAAAGACAAGAAAGCGTTCGTTGATTTGGATTTCTGGACATTTTTTACATGTGCCTTGTGACAGCGGCCGGATATTCCTTTTTCTTTTTACTTGTCAGGTAGACACCAATGAAGACAAGGAGACCACCCAGGAGTTGGACGATAGTAATCGGTTGCCCTAAAATCAGGCTAAGAATGGCGGTAAAAACAGCAATCAGATTTAAATAAACTCCAGCCTGGCTGACATTGATATGGCGAAGGGAAATATTCCAGAAAATAAAGGAACCGACAGACGGGAAGATTCCAATATATAAGAGACCCGTGATGGCTTTACTGCTTAAATCAAGGTTCATTCCCGAGCCAATGGCGAGTGGAGCGACGAGAATCAATCCGAGAAATACGGAAACGGCAGTGGCTGAGATGATCGGTATGTTTTTCAGATTTTTACCGATTATTGAATAAAAGGTCCAAACGAGAATCGCTAAGATCATCAATAAGTCGCCTTTATTGTAATTGAGCTGGAAAATATCGAGAAGGTGTCCTTTTGTCAAGACCAATAAAACGCCGAATAAAGATATGATAAGTCCGAGTGCATGGTGGGATGAAATTTTCTCCTTTAACAGCAAAGCCGAAAAAAGAACAATTATGGCAGGGTTAATTGAATTGACAAGAGCTGCATTCATGGAAGTTGTATAGGTCAGAGCCCAATAAAGGAAAAAATTATAACTGATGATTCCGAGCACACCCATGACTAATAGTAATTTCCAGGCTTTCCATACACTCTTCCAGTTTGGCTTTTCAATCCATTGGGCTAAAGGAAACAAAAAGAAAACGGCTATTAGCCATCGTGTAAATGTTAGTTGGATCGGGGAAAGTTCGGTCACAACGTATTTTCCGAAAATGTAATTACCGGCCCAAAACAAATTTGCTAAGATAAGAAATAAAATAACAATAGATTTTTTCATTAGACTGCCTCTTCCTCAATTGATGGAATATTCATAAAATATAACAAAACAGAAGTACCTAAGCAATATAGAGAGCCTAGTAGTCAATTTTTGTACAAGGATGGACCACAGGAGCAGGAAAAATGAAGAAAGGCCGTTCAACTTGAGCTGAACAGCCTTTTCTTATTTTTATTAAGCGAAAATGGCACTGATTTCGGCGATTTCATCCATGGTTAGACTGACATCCAATGCTTGTAAGTTGCGTGACACCTGTTCTGGCTTTTTCGCTCCGGGAATCAGGACATCTATCGAGTGGCGAGTTAAATACCAAGCTAGTACCACATCGGCGACATCGGCATGCTTCCTGTTGGCGATCGCCCGTACTTCTTCCACTTTATGCAGATTGCTTACAAAGGCTTGTCCTTGGAAAAGCGGACTTTTTGCCCGGCCGTCCTCGAATGTTGATTCCTGATTATATTTGCCGCCTAGTAGACCGGAAGCAAGGGGGAAATAAGGAATGAAGGAGATATTATTCTCGGCCGTATAGGGCAGTAAGTCTTGTTCCGCCTCCCGTTTGAATAGATTGTACTCGGATTGCAGGACATCGACATAGCCGTCTTTATTCGCTTCTTTCAATTGTTCGAATGAAAAGTTCGAGACACCGATGGACTTGATTTTGCCTGCGTCCTTCAATTCCTTTAAGGCACCTACTGCTTCATCTTTAGGAGTACCTTCATCAGGGAAATGGATATAGTATAAGTCGATGTAATCTGTTTGGAGCCTTTTTAGACTCGAGTCCACGGCATTTTTCAGAAAAGCCGGGGAGTTATCAAAGACGATGTTGCCATCGACAAATTTATGTGCCCCCTTAGTGGCAAGGACTATATCCTCGCGTTTGCGGGTCTCTTTAAGGATTTCACCGATAAGTTCTTCTGAACGCTCAGGACCGTAAATGTAAGCTGTATCCCAAAAGTTAATTCCCTCTTCCAATGCCGTTCTCAAAACATCCCTTCCTGTATCCTCGCTTAGATTAGGGAATAGGTTATGTCCGCCAATGGCATTCGTGCCAAGGCCAATCGGATTTACATACAGATCTGTTTTACCAATACGGGTTTGTTTAGACATATTACTTATCATCTCCTTTATCCCATCATAACAAAAAGTGGATGTCGGTTTCCAAAATAATGCAATGCAGGGCGTCCAAAAAATAAGCAGATGATCTGTAAAATCATCTGCTTCCTTCATTATTATAATGTTTCGATTTCCAACTCCTCAGCTGGAGCTGTCTGTCCGGTTTGACTGAGCAGAAGGCCAAGGGCAGTACCGGCGAGAGCAGGGATGATCCATTCCATACCGTAGGCAGAAAGGGGAAGGACATCACTCAATGTTTGCACGGGTCCTAATTGTAATCCGAATGCATTCAGTCCATCTATCAAGGCGAAAACTCCTGTGAAGGTCATTGCACTACGATATACTTTCTTAGGGTTTTTGAAATGACGGCTGAAGAATGTCAGGGCAATCAGGACGATCGTTAACGGATAAGCCATCACAAGGAATGGTACCGATACTTTCAAAATTTGATTCAGACCCATGTTAGAAAGGATGAAACCGACGATGGTTACGATCAGGATGACGGTTTTGTAGTTCAGCTTGGGAAAAAGTTTCGAGAAATACTGTCCGCAAGCAGTCGTCAATCCGACGACGGTGGTGAAACATGCTAAAGTGAAAATGATGCCAAGAAGGACCTTCCCGCCAGTTCCAAGTAAAAGGGTGGATGCGACAGTAAGGATATCCGTTCCGTTTTCGAATGATCCATCCGCTGCCATGCGTGCTCCCATTACACCTAAGGAGATATAGACTAAAGAAAGCAATACACCGGCGATGAGTCCCGCTTTTACTGTATATCTCGTCAATTGTTTTCGTTCGGAAATCCCTCTTTGTTGGATTGAAGTAAGGATGACGATCCCAAAAGCCAGGGCAGCTAGAGCATCCATCGTGTTGTAGCCTTCAATGAACCCTTTCGAAAATGCTCCTGCTGCATATGCTTCTGTTGGGGCTTGGAATGGAGCATCAAGCTTTACGAACCCGACTACACAGAGAACGACCATGGACAAAAGTAGAACAGGTGTAATCCAGCGTCCCATGAAGGTTTCCATTTTTTCTGGATTCAATGAAATGGCATAAACGATGATGAAAAATAGGGTTGTGAATATGAATAGGAATAGTGATTGATTCATTGAGTCGCCAAGATATGGCTTGAAGCCCATTTCATAGGCAACATTCGCATTCCGTGGAATGGCTAGAAAAGGCCCGATGCTTAAATAAATGACTACCATGAACAACGTGCTGAATAGAGGATGTACACGTGCCCCGATTGTTTGTGCCCCGCCTTTAACAAGTGAGACGGCCAGAAGCACCAATATTGGCAGTCCGACTCCGGTAACGACAAAGCCGGCAATGGCTGGCCAGAAAGAAGTTCCCGAAGATGCACCTAAAAATGGGGGGAATATAAGATTCCCCGCTCCGAAGAACATTGAGAAAAGCATAAGGCCGATAAATAATGTGTCTGTTTTTTTCATGGTGATTTCTCCTTTTTTTAAAATGATGACTTCCGCCGACTGGCCTGATAAAGGCTGTTTTAAGTGTTTTGTGCAAATAAAAAAACTCGCCCCTGAAAATCAGGGACGAGTTTGTGCTCGCGTTACCACCCATATTCCGCACTTCATTAAGAAGCTGCGGCACTCAGTCAACGTACGAATTCATACGTGATCCATTGTAACGGCGGAGACCCGTCAAAGCCTACTGCATTTTCAGCTTTGCATCTCAGAGATGATTTTCGGATAGGCCTTGGACATCGACTTCCACCACATGTCGACTCTCTGTGGAACAGGGTTCTCATCTTACTCTTTCTCTTCATAGATTTTATAATATAAAGATAATTTAGCAAATTCTGATTATGAAGTCAATATAATTTATCATCATTTCGTTATTTAAGGAGCAGGAAATTAGTCCCTCGTTGGCGAAACTTCCTTTATTCAGAGGTATTTTTTGCAAAAAGAATCGGATATAACTCCCTATTATCTTTCTAACCGCAACTATATTATAATAGAAGCAGAACACTAAAGGAGACAACATTATGTCTGAAAATAAAAAGTTAAGCCTGGCGGATGCAGTCAAACAAAAACTGGCTCAAAAGCAAGCAGGTTCAAGTAAAGATAAACTGGAAACCGGCGTTGTGAAGAAAACGAAACAGCTTAAAAGCCAGTTGACCAAAAAGCCGAATAACCAACGTAAGCGTACAGGGGTATAATCCTAATTTGTCAAAGGACAACGACTGTTCGGAGCTTATCAGAGAGCAGTTACCTTTCATGAATGAAGGTACTGCTTTTTTATATGAACGTTCAAATGGGATTTTAGTAATGAGTGAAAGGTTCTAGTGTGGCTTCGTATATTTACCATTTATTAGGTGGTTTGAAGGTTGGACTCCTGGTAATTCAGTGGTAAAAAGAATGCTTCGCCCACTTTTTCAAAAGTCGGTAAGGCTAAAAAAACATTTTTTCTCGAATATGGGAATGACATCTCTGTATCTGTTTATTAAAATCATTACAGTTCCACTTGTTTCTGTTTTAAAATTGTAAGAGTGGTGACATGTTGTTACCATATTGTTTTGTTAAAATAATATTTTAAGGTTTTGTAAATAATTTTTTAACTAAAGGAACCTATAAAATTGCATGGAAGGTCTTCTGGAAGGCTTATCAAATCGGTGATTATCCTTTAATTGAAAATATGAAATATATCGGGGGAATAAAGATGGACGAACGGCTGATCGGGAAAAAATATTATGAAACGATGATTGAGGATACAAGGAAGCATCCCATTCAAGCTTTGGGTGAAATGTTTCTCGTGGAACAAAAAAAGGAAAGGGCGGATTTAACCGCAATTCGCTTTGCTCAAGGTGAAGTATACTTTCAGCACCATGACTATGAGGCAGCCATTTTCAAATGGGAAAACATAGAAGGTGAACTTGGTTCATGGGCGAAGAAAAACATCGCCGATGCTTATTTTGAACTGGAAATGTATTCAACCGCGGAGGATATTTATAAATCCGTCGATACGAATGAAGCAGTTTTGAAAACGGAGGTTCTATTGCAACTGTTTTCCCTGTACATAGTGGAATCTAGAAATGATTTGGCTTCCAAAGTCGTGAAAGAAGCAGTCGAGTTTCAACCTGACTACCCGAATGTCACGGAAATAGCACGCGCCTTTTTTGAAGAACAAAAGGATTGGAACAGTGCAGTGGTATTAGCGGCAAATGAAAGTATCCGGACAGAATCAATGGGCTGGTTCGATGTGCTTAAAACGTATATCCAGCAGGGTGTTGCCCAATCGATGGATCCGGATTATTTTTCAACTGTCCTTGGTTCGCTATACACACTGGACCAGGATCGCTTCGAAAAAGTGACGGTTGCACTTTGGAAAAATTATAAATATACGGATTCTTATTTTGAATGGCTAAGAGTGATTAATAACTTGATAGATACCATCGAATTAAACCAAGGGGATGTATGGGATGAGCTTTCCGTCTATTACAGGGATGCATATGCAGGTCTATTAGAAGGAACGCACCTAATCAAAGATTTAAGCCCCGTCGTGCCAAGGTTGCTGGAAAACTGGCTGAAAATCGCAGATGGGGAGCTTTCGCTGTTTGCAGCGGCATCCGCGTTGTCCTGGAATGAAATCTTCCCGGATACGATTAATGCGCTTGTCATTCAGGATGCAGAAAGCCTGTTGGCAAAATCGCCTAAATTGGGAGGCGGACTGGAAGCGGGAGAGAAACTGTTCAATTCTATTATCCAATGGGCTGAAGAGAATGATTTAAGGGTGGGCAATAAGCTTAAATGGATGGTCGAAGGGCTTAAGGATACTAATAATTTCAATCTTCTTCTTGTGGGAAGTACAGGAAATGGCAAGACATCCTTCATTCAGTCAATTGTTGGCGAGAGCATTGCTGCCGAAGATCATTCATCCCTAGTCAGTGTCAAAGACGGGGATGATTTGGAAATCCTAGAGATTACAGATACAGATAGCAAAGTGGTCATGGAGCTGGCTGAATTGGATGAAACACGCCGTCAGCGCGGGACTATTGTCGATGTGACGATTATCAGTGACTACCTTAGAAATAATGGTCTGCGATTATTGGATACACCGGGGTTCAATGGGGAGAAAAGCGTGGAATCCGATTTCCAAGGCTATTTACATGGCAGTGATGGCCTGATGTTCGTTCTTGATGCCAGGGCGCCTTTCACCGGCAGTGAACGGGATCTATTATTGGAAATTCAAATGATGGCTCCGAAACTGCCTATCCATTTCTTATTGAATAAAATGGATACGATATATAGTGATCAAGTCGCAGTCCGGATGGAAGACGAAACATGGGATAAAGTGAATGCATATTTCCCGAATGCAAAAGTATTCGCTTTCTCCAAACTTTATGACAGCAAGCAGCAGTTGAAGGACCTTTCAGCATTCCTTCAATCGAATTATCAAGATGATAATTGGAAAGAAAGAAGATCTGAAAAAATCCTAGCGTTCATTCGTAAAACTTTATCTTATCTGTTAGAAAAGCGGGCAGCCAATGAACGGAAATGCGAGCATTCCATCTCTTGGAATGAACAGATGGAGGTCAAACTGAATGGTGCGGTCAATCAACTGGCGGATTTGGAAAAAGAAAAAAGTGAAAATATCATAAGGTCTTATCGTTCGCTTAAGGATGAAGTGAAAAGTCAGCTTTCTTCTAAAATTCCTGAATTGCTGAGGGATTGCTCTAAATCGTTAACGGAAAGCAGTGATTTCAGTCAGGTCCATGTACAGTTAAACCAGGAAATGAATGAGCGGATTCAAGCGTTCATTTCTGACAAGATCATGCCTCAATATTACCGTTCTCTTCAGGATTGGATTGCCAGTTCCCAAATGGAGTTCTCACAAAGCCAGCAGTTTATGGATGAAATGAGTGCCGGTTTCAATGAATTATACAAAGAAGAACGGATCACGCTGGCAGGCGACTTTAGGGTATTGGATGACTGGCGCCGTGATGCCGACCGGATGACAAGCAGTATCCGCATCGAAAACGTTAATATCCTTTTGCGCAGAACTCCATCGCAATTGCTGCTTAAAGGAGCAGGGAAGCTGTTTGGGGCGATACCGCAAAATAAAGCCAATATGTATAATCGTTATAAGAAATACCTGGAAAGTGAAGATTACCTGGATGTTGCCGAAATGATCACGGAACGTTTCCTTACCCAATTTGGATTGTTTGAAAAATCTTTGGATCGGGACATCTCACTTTTCTATCGCAGTTCCTTTGCCTTACTTCAAAAAACGATAGAGCAAACGCAGACAGAAATCAAAGACTACCAGGCTGCATTGGAGCATATGAAAGAAAATCCGGAAGTTTACCGTGACCCGATCACTTTGTTCGAAGTGAAATTACGTCAGTTGGAGAGACTTGAAAAAATCGAGAAAAAGCGTCTAGCCCAGCTGCAAAGAAAATGAAAAATAACGGGGAACATTTTAAATATTCGAAAAACTATTGACTTTACGACTATATCCCTATAAAGTGATAATTACGAAAAACGTAACACAATATATTCTCTTATCAAGAGTGGCGGAGGGACTGGCCCTAAGATGCCCAGCAACCGTTCCATTAGGAATTGGTGCTAAATCCTGCAAAACAGAAATGTTTTGACAGATAAGAGAGGGATAAGTCTGCAAAACAGCTGATTAAACCTCTCTATATTAATAGAGAGGTTTTTATTTTGGGATTTACACCAACTTAACTGATAAGACTAATAAGAAAATATGGAGGGGAACAAGATGAGAAGGTCTATTAAAGGGATATTCATTTCAGCCATGGCTTCGGCTTTGCTTTTAACGGGTTGCTCTACTGGGCAGAGTTCCACAGAATCGAAGAAAGAAGAAAAAGTATCATTTGAAAATGTCCCGGAAAGATTTGCTAATGGGGAAGGAGCCAAAATCAAAGTGATCCGTAAAATTGGCGGTGATGATCATACGGCCCAATACTTAGCAGGAGCGAAGGAAGAAGGAGAAGCACTGGGGTTTCAAGTGGATACATATACAGCCAATGGTGATACGGCTAAATTTCATGATGCGATCGCACAGGCTTTGCAGGAAGATTATGACGGCTATATCATCTCCCATGGTGATGATGCAGCAACAGTGAATGACGTTCAAAAGTTGGTTGATGCAGGCAAAAGCGTTGTTACATTCGATTCAATAAGCGATCTAACTAAAATAGAAGGCGTAACATTAACATCACAGGATGATGAAGCGTTGGCAACACTGGCTCTTGATAAACTGATAGAAGAACAGAAAGGTGAAGCGGCAATTGCGTATCTTTGGGTGGATGGTTTCCCTCCAATGGTGAGAAGAAATGCAGTTTATCAGGAAAAATTAAAAGAAAACCCTGGAATTAAAGAAGTCGAAAGATTCGGAGTGGCGTCTGCAGATACTTCGGTTCAAACACAAAATGCTGTAGCCGCAATGCTGAATAAATACCCTAAAGGTAAATTGGATGCCATTTTCGCAACATGGGATGCCTTCGCTATCGGTGCCGCCCGGGCAATTAAAGAAGCGGGACGCGATGAAGTGAAGATATACGGAATTGATGTGTCGAATGCAGACCTTCAGGAAATTCAATCAGCTGGCAGCTCATGGTCCTACACGGCAGCAGTCGATCCCAAGTTGATCGGTGCAGTGAATATGAGGATATTGGCGAAAAAATTAGCGGGAGAAGAAACGCCGCAAACCTATGACTTAGAGGCTTCACTTATTTCACAAAAGGAAATCCAGGCTTCAAAAGAAGCGGTAAATATGGCAAATCTGTCTGGTATTGTCGAAGGATGGGGTGTATCAGCGGAATTTGAAGAAGATTGGATGAAAGTTTTGAAAGATCATTACAAAAAGTAAAAGGGGACACTCTCTTTCCAGTGAAGGGAGTGTCTGTTCAATAAGGGGGAATGGACATGGGCACGCAACTAGAAATGAAGAAAATCTCGATTGAATTTCCGGGGGTGAAGGCGCTTAGTGAAGTTGATTTTTCTGTACAATCAGGGAAAGCCCACGCATTGGTCGGTGCTAATGGAGCAGGGAAATCGACGTTAATGAAAGTTTTATCGGGAGCCCATGTTCATTATTCAGGTGACATAGTCATTGATGGGGTGAAGCAGGATATCCGCTCACCAAAAGAGGCGCAGGAACAAGGCATTCAAATTGTTTATCAGGAAGTGGATACGGCCCTCATCCCTTATTTAACCGTTGGGGAAAATGTGATGTTGAATGATATGGTCCAAAACATGGGAAAAAAACAGATGGTCCAATGGAAAGAGCTGCACAATAAAGCTTCTTGTATTCTTGAAGATATGAAAATTCGTGTCCCTTCGAAAAAGCTGGTAAGAGACCTTACCTTGGCTGAAAAACAGATGGTCCTGATAGCAAGAGCCGTTTCGACAGAATGCAAATTCCTAATTCTCGACGAACCAACTGCTCCGTTAAGTCATACGGAGACGACAGAGCTTTTTCGAATTGTAAATGAATTGAAGCAAAAAGGCGTGGGAATCATTTTCATTTCACATCGTCTGCCCGAGATTTTTGAAATATGTGAGGAAATTACGGTCATGAGGAATGGGGAGCGTGTCACTTGTCGAAAAATGGAAGACATCACCCGTAACGAAGTGGTAGAGAATATGCTCGGGAAAACCATGGAGGAACAGTTCCCTGAAGTGAATTCTTCGATTGGCGACGTTATTCTTGAAGTGAAGGGATTGTCAGATGCAGAGAAAGTTAAAAATGTTAGTCTCCATATTAAAGCAGGAGAGATAATCGGCTTGGCAGGGTTGGTCGGGGCTGGGAAAACGGAGCTGTGTAAAACCCTTTTCGGTCATACTTCGATCACAGCGGGTGAGGTCATCCTGAATGGCCGAAAGCTTTCTTTGAAATCACCGCACCATGCAGTAAAAAGCGGCATGGCACTTGTACCTGAGGAACGCAGGAAAGAAGGGATCCTTGTTCAGGAATCGGTCGCGGCGAACTTGACTGCAGCCAGTATCGGCAAATTCTGCAGAACATTCGGTTTCGTGGATCGTAAGGCGGAAAAGGAAAAGGCGAAAGAAATGATCGCCAGTATCGGAATTAAAACTCCTTCCGGGGAAGTGAAGGTCGAAAACCTTTCAGGCGGTAACCAGCAAAAGGTTGCCATTGGAAAATGGCTTATTGCCGATGCGGATGTATACATATTCGATGAACCGACGAAAGGGGTCGATGTTGGAGCCAAGAAGGATATTTTCGAATTGATTGCAAAGCTTGCGAGGAATGGAAAAGCGATCATTTATGCCTCATCCGAGCTTTCCGAAATCATTGGCATTACCAACCGGACATATGTGTTATATGACGGGAGCACTGTCATCGAATTCGAAACGAACAAAACGAATGAAGAAGAACTACTATTCTATTCAACAGGAGGAAAATAGGATGAGCGTACCCATTCCTGTTACACAGACAGCGAAAGCAAAGAAAAAGGTGGAACTATTCGACTTTTTCTATAAATACGGCACAATATTGACGATTATCATTCTGATTGGAATTTTTGCCGTGTCCAATCCATCTTTCATTCAAACTACTAATCTGATCAACATCCTGCGTTCCATTTCAATCGTGACCATCATTGCGATCGGCATTACGATATCCCTTACGGTGGATGGCTTCGACCTTTCCGTCGGTTCCGTCGCATCATTGGCCAATGCCATCGTCATATCAATGTTTGTCTGGTTTTCGCAGGATACATTTATCGCCATATTAGCTGCGATCGGTGCCTCACTTGTCGTAGGGGCTTTAAATTCGTTCATGATCGTTAAATTGAGAATTCCCGACATGCTGATGACATTGGCCACCATGTTCATTATCCAGGGAATTGCCCTTACCTATACAAAAGGGGCCACGGTTTCGCAAAATATGGTCATGCCCGATGGGACCTTCGCAACAGGTCTTATCAGCCCGCTTTTCGCCAAAATTGGCCAGGTACCATGGATAATCCTGATCATGGCAACCATTGTGATAGCGACCCATATCTTTTTGACTTATACGAAGCATGGTCGTTATATGTACATTATTGGCGGAAATAAGGAAGCGGCAAGACTTTCCGGGATATCGGTTAATAAATACAAAGTTCTTGCCTATCTGCTTTCGGCTCTATTAGCTGCAATTGGGGGGATTGTCCTTGCTTCAAGGGTCATGACATCGGAAATCAATTCAGGGTCCCCTTATTTAATGGATGCCGTTGCAGCAGCCTTCATTGGTTCCTCCGTTTTAGGAGCGGGAAAACCGAATGCCTTTGGAACCTTCGTCGGTGCAGTCCTGATCGGAATCCTTCAAAATGGGCTGATCATGATGTCAGTTCCGTATTATGCGATGGATATCGTCAAAGGAACAGTGCTGGCCCTTGCGCTCGCGGTAACCTATTACAAACAAAAACACTAAAGTGAATCCGTCACGTTAATATGACTATATGATAAGTTGCATGTAGATGATATAAGAGACTGGTAAACTCGTGGTGAGTTTTAACGAAAGAATAAGAAGATAGGGGAAGAGGGGTCTTTTTAGCCCTCTTTCCACACTAATTTCCAATATCCAAATTTTAAAAAAGTAATTACACTCACTATATTTTGTTTTTATAAATGACTTTGTTAACATCGTGTCTTACTGTTTTGTGACCTTCTTTAATTCCTTTCCCCATGGCAATAAGCATAACATCTAAATACCTATCAGAAATTTTTAAGGCTGACTTTAATTGTTCGGAATCATACCCGGACATTGTAATGGTTTCAAGACCTGCCTCGTTCGCTAATAAAACTAACGACATTGACGCCAGGCTTGCGTCTCTTATTAATTCAACCTTTAAATCTTCTTTTGACTTATTTAGATAATAATTGATTGCCGCGTTTGTTAGATAATCTCTTACTGATGCGTCAAAATAACCTTTTTGAAACTCATCCTCATGTATCATTATGATATTTTCTTTTTCAAATGCTTGATAATCACCTAGTATAACAATCAGTACTGATGCTTCAATTACCTGTTGCTGATTAAAAGCAATGGGCAGTAACAAATTCTTTAAATATGGTTCATCTATAACCAGGTATCGTGTTGCTTGAATATTGTTTCCGTTAGGCGATTTACTGGCTCCTTCAATAAATGTCGCCAACGTTTCTGGACTAATTTTATAATGGGGATCATACTGCCTTACTGAACGTCTTTTTTCTATAATCTCTCTTACACTCATCGTGTTCACTCCCAATGTTATATTTGCTTCATAATCAGAGTATAATGGACCATGATGTGGTAGAAAATAACGCACAATAAAGTGGCATAGCCACCTTTATGTGCCTATTCAGGGGGAATGAGTAATGAAGAGTCTAAATACTGGAATAAATATTTTCATGAATACTGTAGGAGGAAAGTGGAAATGCTTAATCCTCTTCTTTCTGAGTCAAAAACCAATGAGGACGAAAGAGTTTTATATTCTAATACCGGCCATTACCCAGAAAGTCTTAACCGACCAATTAAAGCAGTTGGAAAGAGATGGGCTTGTCCGAAGAGAAGTATATAAAGTAGTACCACCAAAGGTAGAATACAGTTTAACTGAGTTAGGTCAATCCTTTGTACCTGTATTAAATACAATGTGTGAATGGGGCAATACATATGCAGTCGAACAAAACCTCGAAAGACAAGAACAAATCTGTCGTCATCATAAATAAGTAAGAACTGCATGATGTGTGTTGCCTTACTTCAACTAGGAGTATGGCTTTTCTTTTGACAAGATCAGTGATGGGAAGCAGGATTTATTCAAGCTTTAGTATATTTGTAAGAAATACGTTATTAGAGGAAATGTCTTGAAGATGAACTTTTTGGCAGTCTCTCTAGAGATTGTATTAAACTAACAGGTGCTTTACTTTAAAGTAGTTGTTTTGCCGAGCTCTTTTTCTTATGGTTTTAAAGGAACAGGTAGTTGCATAAGATTTTTTTTACTTTATAATTAGTACCAGGTATTAATATCAGTTATAAAAATGATGCAATTCATAAACACGAGGTGGTTATTTTATGTTCAAATCCAAAGCACGTATTACTGCGATAGGTTCTTATGTTCCAGAAAAAAGGTTAACGAATAAGGACTTAGAAAAGATGGTTGAAACCAATGATGAATGGATTGTTAAACGTACTGGTATTAAAGAGCGAAGAATTGCACATGAAGAAGAGTTTACTAGTGATATAAGTTATAAAGCTGTAAAGGATTTAATGGAACGGTATGATAAATCTGTCGAAGATGTTGATATGATTATTGTCTGTACCTTTACACCTGATTTCAACACGCCAAGTGTAGCTTCTTTAGTCCAAGCAAAGCTAGGTATTAAGAATACTGGAGCTATTGATTTAAACGCTGCTTGTGCAGGATTTACTTATGGGTTGCATGTAGCTAATGGATTAGTAACATCTGGTTTAAACAAGAAAGTTCTTGTTATTGGAGCTGATACTTTATCTAAAATTATGGACTATGAAGATCGAGCCACTTGTATTTTATTTGGAGATGGTGGAGGAGCAGTTCTTGTAGAATATGATGAACAACAACCAAGTTTCATTTCTTCACATTTATATTCGGAAGGAGAAGGCGGAAAAAATTTATATAGTACAAACCTATCGACACGTATAAATGGTGAAGACTTGAATAATAGTGGTAACCTTGTACAAAATGGACGTGAAGTTTATAAATGGGCTGTTACTACTGTTCCAAAAGGAATGCAAACAGTGATGAAAAATACTGAATTTCAATTGAATGATGTTGATTGGTTTGTTCCGCATAGTGCAAATTTAAGAATGATTGAGTCAATATGTGATAGAAGTGGCTTTCCAATTGAGCGTACTTTATATAGCTTAGTGGAGTATGGAAATACTTCTTCAGCAACAATACCATTAGCTTTAGATATAGGAATAAGAGAAGGGAAGCTCAATAATGGTGAGAAGATTTTATTATATGGTTTCGGTGGTGGGTTAGCACAAGCAGGATTGCTTATCAATTGGACCCTATAACACTTTTTTCTACTACTGATCAGCAGCTTTGTTCTTATTGATATAAAGGGTCAGTTTAAGTTATCAAGGATACTAAAATAACAAAAGACACCATACTAATAGGTATGGTGTCTTTGAATTATCTTAAGGGAGTTCAAAATCTCCAAATGGGCGGAAGCCCGCCTTTAGTAAGAAGTTTGGGTTTGTTAGTGATAAGTGAACAGGGCCAAAATATCATGTTTACTCCAATACTTAGTGGGAATGCTATTTACAGTATATATCCCTGAAATTTGAGGAGGAAATTTTAACATGCTTGATGCTAAGACCATAGAAATCGTTCAGTCAACAGCACCTGTTCTCAAGGAACATAGTAAACCAATAGGAAAGAGATTTTATGAATTACTATTTTCAAAAGCTCCTGATTTGTATAACCTTTTTAACCAAACGAACCAAAAAAGAGGAATTCAACAAGAGGCCTTGGGATATGCTGTCTATGCTGCAGGTGAACATATTACGAACCTTGAAGCGATAAAACCTGTAATTAAAAGAGTTACTGAGAAACATCGTGCCATAGGGGTCAAGCCTGAACAGTATCCGGTTGTAGGTGAAACGTTGCTTCAAGCAGTTAAAGATGTGTTGGGTGACGCAGCCACAGATGAAATCATAGAGGCATGGGGAAAGGCCTATGGCTATATTGCAGATGCCTTTATTGATATTGAAAAAAACCTTTATGAGGAAACAGAACATCAGCCTGGTGGATGGGAAGGATATCGAAGCTTCAATATCGATAAAAAGATAAAAGAAAGTGATGTGGTAACCTCCTTTTATCTAAAGCCTACAGACGGAAAACCCATTGCCTCCTACCATGCTGGGCAATACCTAACACTTAAGGCTAAAATTCCTGGCGAGAAATATACGCACATACGCCATTACAGTCTTTCGGATTCACCTGGAAAGGATTACTACCGAATTAGTGTTAAACGTGAAGATGCCCATGGAGATGCTCCATCTGGAATTGTATCTAACTATTTACATAGACAGCTGCAAGTTGGAGATACGCTGCAATTTTCTGCTCCAGCAGGTGACTTCGAACTGGATAACACCGATTTACCCGTTGTTCTAATTAGTGGCGGTATTGGCATTACACCTTTGCTTAGCATGTTAAATACCATTATAGAAAAGCAACCACAACGTCAGGTTACGTTCATCCATGCAACAAGCAATAGTCAAACACATGCTTTTAAAGATCATCTGCCACAAATAGTGAATGAACATCAACATATAAAATCATTTGTAGTCTATGGTGCACCAACAGAAGCCGATCGAACCTCTGGGCATTTTGATAAAGAAGGATACGTTGGTTTAGACTTCCTGCAATCTATCGTTCCATCAAAAGAAGCTAATTTTTATTTCTGCGGACCTATTCCTTTTATGGAAGCAATCAATGAGGCCCTAAATAAATGGAGTGTATCGAAAGACCGTATTCATTATGAAGTATTTAGTCCACTCGCTATTTTAGGAGAAAAATAAGTAAACTATATTTGTGGATAAAAAAGGATCTTTCATTGAAGTGAACCCAAAAAGTTAGACACTTTATTTACTTAGGCAGCCTTGAGGGCATGAACCCGGAAATCTACCGGGCTCATGCCTTTTAATTTTACCTTGATATGTTCTTCTAGTGCTTGTTTGAAATGCTTTCTTTCTTGTACAATAGATTTATGTTTTTTCCTTACAAGTACTCTAAAACAGCATGTAATTTTCATTTAAAAAAACTGCACCTTTACTTAACATATTTCTCGGAAGCGTCTGTTTTCTCTATGGAACCGATCTCTTGTTTGTTTATTGCATTTTCAGCTATATTCAACTTTTTTCTCATAGGGAAGTAATAAATAACAGCTGGAACAACTAAACCAATAATCCAAGCGATATCTGCCCCTTCAAAGGCCTTGGTACCTTTGAATTTTAGGTTCTGTTCATTTTCTATTTGAACTTTTGCACTTCTTCATTTCCCTCGAATTTGTTGTCTTTCAATATGCCGATTTCTTCAATATGGTTTCGCGCCGTTTCATCGCCAAATTTATAAATGAGGGCATAAAGCTTTTTCATGGCTGCATCGTATTTATCATTTGCCCGGTCATGATGATAGAGAAGGTATGGCACATGTGAACGGGCATATGCCTCCAGGTCATCAGTCCGGTGTTCCTCCAAGCATTGTTTCAATTCTGCAAGTTCCTCATCAGTTGCGTGTACAGTGAAGCTCGGGTTCTCTTCAAGTTTTTGTCCGAGTACATCGCCGCTGACCAAATCAACATGATAGGTCTGTTTTTCCTGCATCATTCTGCTCATCATCCTTTCAAGCGTTTATCTATTCTGTACCACTATTTGTAAAAAGTTAATCATAAAAGTAAACATTTCCTTAATGAAAATGATAGGAAATAGAGGTATCGAATTTCATATCAAATGGTTTAAGATGGATTTATAGAATGATATGGAAGAGTAACTTTGAGGAGTGATATTGTGAAGAGGTCAATCATGGTTATTTTTATGGTGTTGATTGCTTCAGGCTGCGTAACAAGGAATTATGATTCCAATATGGATTTAGGGAAAAGTCAGTTGAATGAGGAAAATTATTTAGAAGCCCACGAGGCATTTGAATTAGCTTATAAAGAAGCAGAAACACCGGAAGCAAGAGAGTTAATGGATCTTTCAGGTTTTCTGGCGAGTGGAATGAAGAAATACGACGAACAGGATTTTGATTCGGCAAAAAGAGATTTTAAAGAAGCAACCGCATATAAAGCAAAATATCGGGAAGGGAAACTAATGGTTTTAAAGGCGGTGGAAATGCACCCGGTATCAGACTCCGCCACGTTAGAAACAGTAGAGGGAAATGACGAAGTGGAACCGGTGGAGGAAGCAAGTGAGGACGGGACCATTGGATCCAAAGTAGATGATAAGGCGGCAACGGATTCAAAAGGAAAAGTAGAATCGGTAAAAAGCAAAGAAGGGAGTAAGGATTCGGCTAGTCCCTTAAGTAAATCTCAGGCGGAGAAGCTAGTGAAGGATTACGTGGACATGAAAAACTTTCCACATTTGCAAATCGAATATGATCATGATGCCGAAAAGGGAGATTACATTTTTCAAGTGTTCGAAGTGGATGCAGGCAGTCAGAAAAATGGCCACAAAGCTACTTGGGGCTGGTATGGTGTGAATAAGAAGACAAAAGAAGTGTATGAAGTCATGTAAGGCTATAATGTCGAATTGAAAGGGTCCCCTGTGGAGGCCTTTTTATTTTGTCGGACTGCAAAATATCATATAGCTGGATTCGATAATTTTTTTGTGAAAAGGTGGCCTTATTCTTTATTTCTTAAGAATTTTTTAATATTTACTGTTTATGATTGAGCCAAGTAAAGGACAATCATAGGAGGGATAATGATGGAGAATAATAATGGCGATGAGCAAGTCAGAGTGAAGACAGAACGGAAAAAGGGCAAGTCTATATGGCTAACTGGCCTTGTTTCCGGAACGGTTGCTTCTATGGTTACATCAACTGTATTTTTATTTGGCGGGGACTTTATAGATCAAGGGAAAAGTTCAGTGAATGAGTCAAGTCAAACGGCAGGTGTAGAGCAAACGGAAAGCGGTGAAAAGGATGGGAGTGTCACGGCAGAAAAGTTATCGACTAGTACGGATTCTAATGATAGGGCAGAGATGGTTGAATCAGCATCCAAATCGATAGTAGGGGTCGTGAATTTACAGGAGATTCAAAACCGGTACCCATACCAGCAGCAAAGCACGGGGAGCGAAACGGTTGAGAGCGGCACTGGTTCAGGGGTCATTTATAAAAAAGCTAATGGGAAGGCCTATATCATCACGAACAATCACGTTATTGAAGGAGCTAAGGAAGTCGAAATTTCATTGTATGATGGGAAAAAGGCAACGGCAGTGGTTGTCGGGGCTGATGCATTGACGGACCTAGCGGTTTTGACAATTGATGCCTCGAAAGCACCTGAGGGAATTAAATTCGGGAATTCTGATAGCATGCGTCCAGGTGAAGAAGTATTGGCGATCGGTAACCCTCTTGGACTTGATTTTTCACGTTCCGTTACACAAGGGATCGTCAGTGCTACCGGACGCTCCATTTCAGTCGATACATCGGAGGGGGAGTGGGAACTTGATGTCCTTCAAACAGATGCAGCGATCAACCCTGGCAATAGCGGCGGCGCATTGATCAACACCGCTGGGGAAGTGATCGGCATAAACAGCTTGAAGATTTCCGAAAGCGGTGTGGAAGGCTTAGGGTTTGCCATACCAAGTAATGATGTGATTCCGATTGTTACGGAACTGATTGAAAACGGAAAAATCACGCGACCGTATTTAGGAGTAAGCTTGGCCAGCATAGAAGAACTGCCACAGTATTATCTTCAAAATGTTCCTGAAGCTGCAAAGTCGGGTGTCATGGTTACGAGTATAGAAGCGGGGTCGTCAGCGGCGAATGGAGGGCTTAAGCAGCAGGATATCATTGTGGAGATTGATGGAACGAAAATTAAAACGACAGAAGAATTAAGGAAAATTTTATACACAGATAAGAAAATCGGCGATAAAGTAAAGGTTAAAGTCTATCGGGGGACTGAAGAGAAAACGGTAACGATAACCTTGCAAAACTCATAGATAGAAGGAAGGCCTCTGATTGATCATCAGGGGTCTTTTATTTGAAAATGTAGTTAAAAAGTTTTTAATAGTATTGAAAGTGTTGATATCGGAAAAAATGATAGTGTATTTATACTGTTTATCAGATTTTTCATATAGTCTCGAATACCTAAAAGTGAATAGCGGCGTCTTCTATTTGTCAAGGTTTACATTATAGATATGTTAAAAAATAGAAAAGATTTGACAAATTTGTGAAATGTCATAAAATAGAAAGAAAGGGGATGAAATTATGGAAGCTAATCAGAAGATGTTGGATGCAGTGAAATGGGTATCGGGCACAGGTTGCGTAATCGGAATTATTATTTTTGCTTTAAGTTTTTTTGTAAGCGATTACAATAAGGATTATATATTTACCGCTGTTGGAATCGCCATCACACTAAGCGCAGCTGCCATTTTTCTAGTTGGTATATTTTTTGTCCTGACAGAAGAAATGGTAATGAATACACATAAAGGCCAAAGAATTGAATCGGAAACGACTAAAATCATAAAAATGAAATCAAAGGCTAAAACTCAAACAAAAAGAAGTACAGAATTCAGTAACTAAAACGAGGAATATAGCGTAATACACTGGCTTTCTATCATCAGATTCACTTGTATGGATGAACAAAACGAGTTGTTCGTTGGCTTGCAGAATCTTAGCCAATTTAACCCCAAGTATTGAATGCGCTTTCATTCCGTGTGTTGCTTGTACATCCAAACCAAACTGCCTGCACGCCAGGAAGTTCTCACCTTCAATTTTAAACTATATCCACGAGAAAAGGACACTTTTAAAAAGTCCTTTTTTCGTGGATTTTTTTATGTGTTTTTACCTGAAGATACAAAAGGGAAGCACGTATCAATATGGGGGTATTGAGTAAAGGGTTTCCAAAAGGTGGAATTGATTGAACACCAAATGTACTTTTTAAAAAATGGTTTTTGGCCTGTCCTCTGACTGATAAACTTGAACAGTTGCAACAGGTTGATTGATCCCTGAATTACTTCACCCCACGACTACTGCTAAACGGCTGTTTAGGAATACTGACAGGGCAATAAAATAAGTATTGCGAGGAGAAAGAACCCAATTACATTTCACGCTCGTTGTTTCCTTATATATATATAATATTTACCTGTGTTGGATCATTAGGGTATTGAAGCATGGATGCAAGATCGTGTACAATGCGGCTACCATTTAAAAACTTCCATGGCCGAGTGAAAAAAATCCGCTTTAAATCATGTTTTCCAAAGATAGATACCTAATTAACAGGATAGGTAATATAATTCATAATCTTTATAAGTCTTGAGGCAATAAACGAGGTGAATATAATGTGAAAATTTTATTTCATTATATTAGAGTAATATTAAACGGAAAGTGGATCAGTTCTATCTGCAATCCTGTACTGATAAGTGAAGTTTCTGTAGGTAAGTTATTAAACATTTATTATATTTCATTTGCTGAAGATTTTCGAACATTTCAGTTCATTTACCATCTTCTTACTGCTCTTTAATGAACTTTATGTGACAGATGTCACTTTATATTGTCTTTTTTTACACTTGGGATTAATATTGGTATGTCGGGATTTGTGAACATGGTAACACTTTGTCCGAATAATTACCAATAGGAATTTTATTATGTAAGAAAGGGGTAGTACTATGAAAATAAAATGGGCTCTATTAACTATACTTTTTACAATTGCCACTGTGCTAACCGGTTGCGATAACCCATTAATGGTCTTGGACCCTAAAGGGCCAGTAGCTGCAACACAAGCAGATGTTATTATGATTTCGATATGGACAATGGCCTTTGTCGTCCTTGTCGTTATGGTACTGTATATCTTCATGATAATGAAATATCGTGCTTCCAAACAGCGTGATGATTATGAACCACCTCATATTGAAGGAAGTAAGGTTCTTGAAATAATTTGGGTAGCGATCCCAATTTTAATCGTCGCTTTCCTATCCGTTGTTACTGTTAAAACAACAAATGAAGTTGAGGCAACACCTAAAGGATACGGAGATCAAGAACCTTTAATTATTTACGCTTCATCTTCCAACTGGAAGTGGCATTTTAGTTATCCGGAAGAAGATATCGAAACAGTTAACTATCTGTTTTTACCGACTAACCGACCAATTGAATTTAAACTTTATTCATATGGTCCAATCTCGAGTTTCTGGATTCCACAACTTGGAGGACAAAAATACGCGATGTCGAACATGGTTAATACGTTGCACTTAGCAGCTGATGTACCAGGAGAGTATATGGGTCGAAATTCAAACTTCAGTGGTTCAGGTTTTGCTCAGCAAACGTTTAACGTTAATGTACTGTCTGCAAAAGAATACGATAAATGGGTAGATGAAATTAAAGCTACTGCTGAACCGATTACTGAGAAAAAATTCAATGAATTATTAGAACCTGGTCATGTGGGACAATCCACTTACACTGGAACTCACTTAGAGTTTTCTCCAGCTCCTGAAGGGGAACATGCTGGTCATGGTAACCACGGATCTTCTGATACTGAAGAAAGTGATTCCAAGGATTCACACGAGGAACATTCAGAACACAGCAACATGAATCATGATCACTAAGAATTAATTTCGTTCGATAAAACATCTAGGTTTACAAGATAAGGAATATTTTCCTGAAAGGAGTCACAAAAGTATGGATTACTTTGATCGATTTGCCGTACCTCATCCAAGTCCTGCGATTTATGCATCCATGGTTGCCATTGGCTTAACCATGATTGCGGTTGTTGCCGGAATTACCTATTTTAAAAAATGGGGTTACTTATGGCGTGAGTGGTTAACAACGGTTGACCATAAACGTATTGGTATCATGTACATCTTGGCAGCACTGCTTATGCTCTTCCGTGGTGGCGTTGATGCCCTCATGATGCGTGCTCAAACGGCTATTCCAGATAACGGTCTTTTGGATGGGCAGCATTATAATGAGGTATTTACAACACATGGGGTTGTCATGATCCTGTTCATGGCTATGCCATTTATCATTGGGTTAATGAACATTGTCACACCATTACAAATTGGAGCGCGTGACGTAGCATTCCCACGTCTAAACGCAGTCAGCTTCTGGTTATTCTTCATGGGGGCAATGCTATTTAACATCTCTTTCGTAGTTGGTGGTTCTCCTGATGCAGGTTGGACATCTTACTTCCCGCTGGCAAGTAATGATTTCAGTGAATCAGTTGGTTCGAACTATTACGCGATTGCAATTCAAATAGCTGGTATCGGTACATTACTGACTGGTATCAACTTTATCGTAACAATCTTGAAAATGAGAGCACCTGGCATGAACTTAATGAAAATGCCAATGTTCACATGGTCTATCTTGATCACAAACTTCATTATCGTTTTCGCTTTCCCTGTATTGACAGTGGCACTTGCGTTGATGACAATGGATCGTCTATTCGGAACTCAATTCTTTACGATGGCCAATGGCGGTAGCGATATGCTTTGGGCGAACTTGTTCTGGGTTTGGGGACATCCTGAAGTTTATATAGTAATACTTCCAGCTTTCGGTATTTACAGTGAAATCATTTCGACATTTGCACGTCGTAACCTGTACGGATATAATTCGATGGTTATCTCCATGGTAGCTATTTCTACTCTATCTTTCATTGTATGGGCTCACCATTTCTATACAATGGGTCACGGTGCAATGGTTAATGGTATCTTCTCGATTACCACAATGGCAATTGCCGTTCCGACCGGTGTTAAGATTTTCAACTGGTTGTTCACACTTTGGAAAGGTAAAATCGTTTTTACCGTCCCAATGTTATACTCGTTAGCTTTCATTCCGATTTTCACTCTCGGTGGGGTAACTGGGGTTATGCTTGCAATGGCGAGTGCTGACTACCAATACCACAATACAATGTTCTTAGTAGCTCACTTCCATTACGTTTTAATCCCTGGTACTGTATTTGCCGTACTTGCTGGTTTTACGTACTGGTGGCCAAAAATGTTTGGCTTCATGTTGAGCGAAAAAATTGGGAAATGGTCGTTCTGGTTCATTACAATCGGCTTTAATGTAACATTCTTCCCGATGTTCATCACTGGTTTAGATGGGCAGGCACGTCGTATGTATACGTACTCTGAATCAACGGGCTATGGTCCATTGAATATGCTTTCTTTCGTTGGAGCAATTGGCTTAGCAATAGGTTTTGCACTTATTGTGTACAATATCTATTGGAGCACTCGTTATGCATCAAGAAATATTTCAAACGATCCATGGGATGCACGTTCTCTAGAGTGGGCTACCCATACACCAATTCCAGAATATAACTTTGCAATTGTGCCTACAGTTGATTCTACAGAAGCATTCTGGGATTCTAAGAAAAAGGGCTTTAAATTATTTGGTGGTAAAGTAGAAAAGATTCATATGCCAAATAACAGTGGCGTGCCGTTTATCATGAGCTGTATCTTCTTCGTTTGGGGCTTTGCAATGGTATTCAGCATGTGGATCATTGCAATCATTGCAACGATCGGTATCTTTGCTTGTATGATTCACCGTTCATTCGAAAAAGATCACGGACGTTATATCTCTGTTGAAGAGATCGAAGAAACTGAAAATAAATTGCGAGGTGCTAAGTAATGAAAATAGATAACTCGCTGCCACTAGAATATAGCACGGAAGAAAATCGCTTAAAGATTTTTGGATTCTGGATTTTCCTTGGGGCAGAAATAGCTCTTTTCGCTACACTGTTCGCCACTTATTTTGTATTAGTTGATGGAACTGGAAATGGTCCAACAGGGGAACATCTTTTTAAAGTCCCAACCTTAATGTTTCAAACAATCTTTCTTTTAACTAGTAGTTTTACCATAGGTCTTGGAATCAATGCAATGAGACTTGGCAGGCAGAAAGCAACGATTGGTTTCTTCATTATCACCCTTATTCTTGGTTTAGGCTTCTTGGGAGTCGAAATTTATGAATTCGTGGAGTATGTACATGAAGGAGCAACCATTCAAACAAGTGCTTTCTTATCTAGTTTGTTTACATTACTAGGTACGCATGGAGCTCACGTTACACTTGGTTTATTCTGGGGAACCTTCATCGTCATGCAGATTAAAAAGCGCGGTATGACTCCAGAAACAACAAACAAGGCTTTCATCTTTTCACTTTACTGGCATTTCTTGGACGTTGTCTGGATCTTCATCTTCAGTTTCGTCTACCTGAAAGGAATGATGTAATATGAAAGAATTATTCCCACGGGGCCAAGTTATGGGATTTGCCTTTTCACTAGTCCTGACTTTGGTCGCACTATCAGTTATTGTGTTTGATCTCTCACTTAAAATGGGTGTGATCATCCTGCTTGTTACAGCTTTCATGCAAGCTGCACTGCAATTGGTTATGTTCATGCACGCAGGTGAGTCTGAAGATAAAGCATCGATTTACACAAACGTTTATTACGGATTGTTCGTTGCATTGGTTACAATTTTCGGTACAATGCTAACAATGATTTGGGGATATCAATAATCGATTGAAAAGCTGGGCGTCTTGAAGACGCCCAGCTTTTTTGTATTTAATAAGTAGAAATTCATATACCACTCTAACCACTTCGTTCATAGAAATTTGTTAAGAAGGGTGTGGATGAAACCATTTTGTTTAGTATAACCATTTCGGAACATTATATTCATAAGGGCAAAATTTACTCTTTTTGAAGCGCTCCCGTGCGTTTAAGTGCGATGTTTTACTAAAGTAAAACGTTAATATAAAAGACACATTTTCTAAGAAAAACTATCTGATCCTTTGATATAATAATCTATATAAGAAATTAATATATGACGTAGCGGAGATGATGAAATATGACATTGCCGGTTTTGATTTTGACAATTCTATTAAGTTTGCTTAAATTATTAGTTACCTGCCTTCCAACCGATGCAGTGAATTGGATTATCAGCAAATTTAAAATACATTCAGAACTTAGTGACGAGAATGCAATCGTAACCTTTGACGGAAGACGTTTGGAAAGTGAAGATAAAATAAAAGTTATTAATTATTTTAATAAGGCTAAATTTTTGAAAAAGAATCATATATTCCCTGGTAATGAGCAATTGTTTTTACATCCAGAGAACAGTGGGACTCCATTAGTCATTGATACTAAAAGAGGTAAAAAAGATGTTAGGTTATTTGTGTACATGTACAACGACCGTGTGGATGTAGTTAAGCAGTACAGGAAGAAATTAGTTTCGTATAGTCTGCTTTCCGATAGCCTCCAAGAACGCTCTATGCCATTAAGTTTAAATTAAAAGACATTAAAAATGGCAATCTTTAAAAAAGAACATCTCAGACTGTAGGCAACTCGAAAGAAAAGCGAGTTTGCCTGCAGTTTTTTTATTTAAAAAAGGTTCCAGTTGTTTTCAGACGCTCCCTTTCCGCCGACTGTCTGCAAAGCCACCTCGCCGCAAGCGTCTTTGGTGACTCGGTAAGCTGGTTTTTCGGCAGGAGTGTCGTGAAATTTCTTCAATCCAGTGAGGTTTCATCCCATATTAAAGAGAAAAGTATCCTGGAGTATACACTGTCTGTTTTAAAAATATCGTAATGATTCCCTCGGTAATCGCGATAGGGATATGGGATTAGGCCATTCCGTATCCCATTTTGTCGACAAACTGAGGCGGTCTTTAAAAAGATCGTCTTAATTTCTAAATTACTTGTTATTCAAATTGATTGTTGTAACGTTAAAAACGTTTTAAAATTATTGTCACAAGAAAAAACGATTATGTGGATTATATGGGAAAATCGCTATCGAGGGTTCTTTAGAGAATAATACAAATGAAATACAGAAATCAGGATTGAAAAGGGTTTTAAATGTTAATTAATATAAAAACAAAGTGCATAGTGATTTTGGTGAGTTATATCTAAAAAGGTAATAAAAAAAGCAGGTATCTAAATCGATGCCTGCCTTTTTATGCTTTCCATTGTTTTTCCACTTGATGAAGGGCTTGTTGTAAAATTTCTTCTTGATTAGTACCCGGTTTAGTAAGGACGTTAGTTTGATAAGATTTTCCTTGGAAATCAACTGTTACTGTAACTTTTAACATTATGCATCGTTCCTTTCTAGTATTAAATGGGATGGTTGTACTACTTCTTTTATACCCGTGGGAGGAGATTTTTCAAACATTGCGGAAGTAGCAAAAGTTGAGATTTAATATTCAAAATTATCTGATATTTAGCGAGAGATGTCAATACTTTTTTTTGAACCGCTAAATAAAGACGACCTGGCATGTGTGATTATTACAGCCAGGTTGTTTTTTAAAATTAACTATATTCATATTTTGGTTAAGATAATACCGATTAATGCTGCAAGAACGCCGGCAATTTGATAGGATTTTAGTTTTTCTTTGAATAAATAACATCCTGCGAAAACGACAACTAAACAATTTAGGCTGACGACAGGGAAGATGATGCTTGCGATGCCGGTATTCAACGCATAGAAATAACATCCATAGGCTATGATGCTTAAAAAACCTACGATGGAACCAATTTTGACTTCCTGTAGCTTGATTTTTTCTTTCTTAAAGGATAGAACTGAAAGTAGATAAAGAGTTCCGCCCCCATACATTGATACAAGGATGTCGAGGGAGTTTAAATGAAGCCGTGTTGATGTCGTCATCAGAATGCCGAGTACACCAAAAGATAATATGGAAAATAATGTGTGCATCATCCAAGGTAAATATTGGTGGTTGCCCTTGGCGTTAGGTGTATACTGAATGACAAGGGTTGCAAGCAGCATGCAGATGATTCCGCTCCACTGCAGCGAAGAAATATGCTCATGAAAAATTAATGCAGCACATAGGATGGGAAATATTGCATTCGCTGCGATTAATGGTGATGTTAAACTTGCCGGCCCTTTTTCAAAGGCACTTGCCATCTGGATATTACCATTAGCGTTCAGGACACCAATTGCTGCACCAAGCATGATAGACAGCAAGTTCAGGTTCAAACCATCCATAAGTACTCCATAAAATATGGACAAAATGAAAGCTACAAAATAAAAGAAAAATTGAATATGTACCTTTGAGTAACCCTTTCCGCTACTCCATTTAAAAATGCTGTTATTGATTCCGAAACATAAACTGGTGATGAGTGCTGCAAAAATCCACATTGTTTAAATCTCTTCCTTCATGTAGGATAAACTTCTTCTACATTTTAAGCCGAATACATGTGGGAATCAAACTAAAATTAAAAAGTATGATTGACAGATTAGATTTTTTTTTCTATATTTACTATGACAATTTTAAAATATTTCCCGATAAACGGGAGAGGTTCATAGCATCACCCTCTTAAAAAAACTATGGCTTTGATTTTTTTCGCGAATCAACCATATCTTTGATGAGATATGGTTTTTGTTATATAGAGGCCCATTTTATGAATCTCCCCTGACAAACGTGGATGAGGAGGACTTTTTATGTCTGGAAGAAAAGAAGAAGAATTAAAGGAAATTACACTGCTTGGGAATCAAGGGACAAAATATACATTCGACTATGCGCCTGAAATTCTTGAGTCATTCGATAACAAACATCCTAACCGTGATTATTTCGTCAAATTCAATTGCCCGGAATTCACTAGCTTATGTCCGATAACCGGCCAGCCAGACTTTGCAACCATTTACATCAGCTATATTCCCAGTGTGAAGATGGTCGAAAGCAAGTCTTTGAAACTTTATTTATTCAGCTTCCGTAATCATGGTGATTTCCATGAAGACTGCATGAATATCATCATGAACGATTTAATCGAGTTGATGGATCCGAAATATATTGAAGTATGGGGCAAGTTCACGCCTAGGGGCGGGATTTCCATTGATCCATACACAAACTACGGGAAACCAGGGACGAAGTATGAGGAAATGGCGGATTACCGCTTGATGAATCATGATTTATACCCTGAAACTGTGGATAATCGCTAAGATTGGAGAGACAACTGGCTTATGCCGTTGTCTTTTTTTGCCTTTTATTATTCCCTTTCAATAATCACATTGTTTTGTCCTTTTTAAAAATACAAATGTCCTCCTATAGTGGAATTTTTACTTGATTGTTTCGAGAAAAAACGTAATAATAGGGAGAGTTGATTTTGACAGAATATTATTTAAAATAGGGGATGTCGAGATGAAAGTTGCGAAGTTTGGCGGAAGTTCACTTGCGTCAGGTGAACAGTTGAGAAAGGTATTTGAAATTGTGGTTGCTGATCCAGAGAGGAAGTTTGTAGTCGTTTCGGCTCCAGGGAAACGCAATTCCGATGATATAAAGGTGACGGATTTATTGATTGAGGCTGCGGAACAGCAGCTGCGCGGCGATAACGGGGAGCATTTGATCGAAGACGTGGTATCCCGCTATGCGAGCATTGCTGAAGAGCTGGATATATCCGAGGAGGTCATCACAGGGATTCATGAAAATTTAAAAGCACTGTTGCATGCTGACCAATCTAACCAGAAGCGCTATTTGGATGCTTTAAAGGCCAGTGGCGAAGATAATAATGCGAAGCTGGTCGCAGGTTATTTTCAAAGCCGTGGGGTAGAGGCAAAGTATATAAATCCAAAGAAGGCTGGCTTGATCGTTACGGATGTAGATGGATTTACCCAGGTTCAGCCAGAGTCATATGATCGGTTGTATGATCTGCGTGAAGAGCCTGGAATCGTAGTATTTCCAGGGTTCTTCGGATATACGTTAGATGGTGATGTTTTAACCTTCTCAAGAAGCGGTTCCGATATTACGGGTTCGATTCTTGCAAATGGGGTCAAAGCCGATTTGTATGAGAACTTTACGGACGTGGATGCCGTTTATGCGGTGAATCCAAATGTAGTTTCCAATCCGAAGGGAATCCGGGAGTTAACCTATCGTGAAATGAGGGAGCTGTCTTATGCCGGTTTTTCGGTATTTCATGATGAAGCGCTGATTCCTGCATTCCGTGCGGGAATACCTGTCCATATCCAAAATACGAACAATCCGACGGCACAAGGGACCCGCATTGTGAACACGCGGGATAATACGAATGGTCCGGTTATTGGGATTGCAAGTGATAAAGGGTTTTGCAGTATTTACATTAGCAAATATTTGATGAACCGGGAAGTTGGTTTTGGTCGGAAACTGCTGCATATCCTTGAAGATTACGGAGTTTCATATGAGCATATTCCATCAGGCATTGATGATGTGACGCTTATTCTAAGGCAGGACCAGTTGAAGGGTGAAGCCGAGAAGAAAATCATTTCACGAATCAAGAAAGAGCTTCATGCCGATGAAGTGAATGTGGAGCATGATCTTGCCTTAATCATGGTTGTAGGTGAAGGAATGCGTCATAATGTAGGTACAACGGCTAGAGCGTCAAAAGCGTTGGCCGAAGCAAAGGTGAATATTGAAATGATCAATCAGGGCTCTTCGGAGGTTAGCATGATGTTCGGTGTGAAAGGGCACAACGAAGAGACGGCAATTCAGGCATTATATCACGAGTTCTTTTGAGAATGAGAGATTAGAGACCTCCTTGAAAAGGGAGGATTTTTGGTTATCGGGGATATTCCCTTTTGTTCATTGGGATAGAAATGGTGGGCGCAATAAGGGAGAAGTTTCTTGATGCTGAAGAACCAGCATGAGCAAATGGAAGAAGAACGGATGCAAATCAATGAAACCTTTAAGGGGCCGCGGCCAGCGCCATGATTTCCTCAAGCACGTGTCGGATCGAACATGATGAGGGGGCAGAGTAAAGGAATAGATGAATGGATTGATAGCTGGGTTTGAAGAAGAAGCGAATTTATTGATTAAAGGTGAAAAAAGGGGTAGTTGCCGGGATGCCTCATTAAATGCACCGGAGGGATCTTTCAGTGATTATGATAGATGGATTGAACGTTTGCCCTCATTCCCTAAATATAAAAGGAAAGCCTCCAAGATTGGAGGCTTTCCTTTTATGTTAGTCCATAATTGTCAGGAGTTGATCGATCTCTTTCCTGGGGCGTGGGGAAGGGATCATGTCGGGATAGCCAACATGAAGGCTGCCTACGATTTTCTCGCCAGGTTTAACGCCTAAAGCTTCACGAAACTCCATGCTGTGTATCATGCCGTATGTTTCCCATATCATCCCGATTCCTTGTTCCCAGGCAAGCAGGCTGAAATTTTGGATCAAGGCACTTGTAGCTGCATAATCTTCTTCACGTGTCATAGGATTCGGATTCTCTTCCATGATCACTGCGATGAACATCGGGACACCTATAAGTTTATTATATCCTCGCTGTCCGGCTGCGTTTTTCTTTTCAGGGTCCTTCTCTTTTCCTGCCATAAAAGCACGGGTTGCTTCTGCGAGTTTTAAACGGCTTTCGCCATGTACCACGACGAAGCGCCAAGGCTGGGTCATTTTATGGTTCGGTGCCCATGTCGACGTTTCCAATAATGATTGGATGGTATCAATAGGAACAGGAATGTCCTTAAATCGCTTAATGCTGCGCCGTTCTTTAATGATATCTTCAAGTTTCATGATCATCCTGCTCCTTTAATCATATATGTAAGTTCATTAGTTTTTTTAAAAAAAATAATCCCCGGCTGCCTAATATGCTTCCAACGTGAATAAATTACTTGAATAAAGAGGGGGCAATATTCCAGTGACTTGCATTCGCTAATGAGCATATAATTTTTACTAGGCACAGAGAAGCCGGGGCGACATTGTATCTATGTACAATATCAAAAGGGTACGATAAGAGATTATCGTAATTGCTTATCAAATTTCAGAGATCAATAATGAAATTGAAAATCATTATCAATTAGAATTTTCGCTTATTTCCTGTTATTTGTCAAGAGTATTTATTAAAAAAAAATCAAGTTATTTACTAATCCTTTGAATCAGTTAAAATCTTTTAAAAAATCTGTATAAAAATGTATAATGAAAGGATGAAAAGATGCTATCTACATATGAAGAATCGAAGGGTGTCATAGATGAAAAAACTGGCCTCATTTCTTAAGCCGTACTGGCTCTTGATCATTCTTGCTTTAATCTTAATGATTGTCGAGCTCGGTGTAGAACTGTTACAACCTCTATTTATAGCAAAAATAATTGATGATGGCATTTTACAGAAAGATTTATCGGTGGTGATTAAATGGGGAAGCGTCATGGTTGGACTTTCCATTTTTTCATTTATTGGCGGGATCGTTAATTCCTTTACGGCATCACATGTAAGTCAGAGTTTTGGACATGATGTCAGGAAAAGCCTTTTTGGTAAGATACAGGCGTTTTCTTTTGCGAATTTGAATAATATCCCGACTTCCTCGTTGATCACAAGGATGACGAATGATGTGACCCAACTTCAAAATACGGTTTTTATGGGCCTGCGTATCATGGCAAGGGCGCCATTGATCGTAATCGGCGGGGCGATAATGGCCATTGCGGTAGATTTTAAACTCTCCCTTGTTTTGGTCATTTCGATTCCGGTTCTTGTTTTTTTCCTTGGCTGGGTTATGAAACGAGCGGCTATTCTATTTAAGCTCGTACAGAAAAAGCTCGATAATGTCAACGGTGTCATGAGGGAAAACCTGATAGGCATGCGCTTGATCAAAGCCTTTCTTCGTAAGGAGCATGAAATTGGACGGTTTGACGATGCGAATGACGAGTTGAAAAGAAAGACTGTGTCTTCCCTTCGTTTAATTGAAACGACCATGCCTGTACTGATGCTGGTCATGAATGTGGCGATACTGATCATTCTCTGGCTTGGAAGCGAATTTATTACAACGGGAGATATACAGGTAGGGGAAGTTGTGGCGATTGTAAACTATGCCACAAGGATTGCGGCATCACTTTCCGTTTTTTCATGGCTGATCATGGTCATTTCCCGTGCAAAGGCTTCCGCGGAACGTGTGACGGAAATATTTGAAACCCCGATAGATATTGATGAGGGTAAGATGGAAAGCAAGAGTGAGGCCGTCAATGGGGGAGGCATAAAGTTTCTGGATGTATCTTTCCGCTACCCTGGAACCGATGCACCGGTATTGAAAAACTTGAACTTTTCTATCGATCCGGGAGAATCGCTTGCCATCATAGGAGCGACGGGATCAGGGAAAACATCCTTGTTCCAGCTGATTCCGAGATTATACGAAGTTGAAAGCGGCTCCATTCAAATAGATGGCCAGGATGTGAAAGATATTCCCTTGAATTCGCTGCGGAAAAGGATCGGCTATGTACCGCAGGAAGCCCTTCTTTTTTCAGGAACCATAAAAAGTAATGTTGCCTGGGGAAAAGAAGGGGCATCGATGGAGGAAATCAAGGCAGCGGCCATGCATGCCCAGGTTCATGAAACCATAATGAAACTCCCGAAACAATATGAAACGCAGTTAGGGCAAAAAGGAGTGAATCTGTCCGGAGGGCAAAAACAGCGGTTATCGATTGCGAGAGCATTGGTGCGCAAACCGAAGATTCTCCTTCTGGATGATAGTACGAGTGCGCTGGATTTGAAAACGGAAAGTAGATTACTCATCGCTTTAAAGGCCTATACATGCACAACGCTCATCATTACACAAAAAATCAGCACAGCCATGGAGGCGGACAAAATCTTGTTACTGGAAAATGGTCAAGTGCTTGCACTAGGGAAACATCAGGATTTGATTCAATCAAGTGATCTTTATCGAAAAATCGTTCACTCGCAGTTTGGGGAGGAGGGAGTTTCTCTTGAGTCCAAGAATATCTCCCGTTAAGGCAAAGTCAAAACCGGTCAATTCATGGAATACGATAAAAAGGATCATCCCCTACTTAGCAACGAATAAAAGCCTGCTATTTTGTGTCCTTTTCATGGTACTGGTAAGCTCCGTTTTGGGATTGCTCGGCCCCTTTCTTGTTGGGATGGCGATCGATGATTATATTGTCACAAAGGATAGCGAGGGGCTGTTCAGCCTTCTTATCGGGCTTCTCGGAGTCTATCTATTCTATTCCCTATCCATGTGGCTTCAGAATTATTGGATGATCGGAATCGCGCAGGATACGGTTTATGCGATGCGCAATCAATTGTTCAAGAAGCTTCACCAGTTATCCATTCCCTTTTTTGACCGGCGTCAGCATGGGGAATTGATGAGTAGGGTCACGAATGATATAGAAAATGTCAGTTCCACTTTGAATAGTTCCGTGATCCAGATTTTTTCAAGTGTGCTGACACTGGTCGGGACGATTGGAGTGATGCTGTATTTAAGCCCTCTATTGACTGTTTTAACCTTATTCATCGTTCCTCTTATGTTCTTCGGGCTGAGGTGGATAACGAACCGGACGGGAAAGCTTTTTAAAGAACAGCAGAAGAACCTTGGAGAACTGAATGGGTTTATAGAAGAAACGATTTCGGGACAACGGATTGTAAAGGCTTTTTCACAGGAAGATAAAGTGATCCGTGATTTTATCACCCGGAGTGAAAACTTAAAGAAAGCCGGATTTCTATCACAATCATACTCCGGGCTGATTCCAAAACTGATGAATTTACTCAACAACTTAAGTTTTACGGTAATTGCCGCAGTAGGCGGGTTTTTGGCGTTGAGTGGCATAGGCACGGTTTCCATCGGGGTCATTGTCATTTTCACCGAGTATTCAAGGCAATTCACCCGTCCGCTCAATGACCTGGCTAATCAATTCAATACACTCCTCTCAGCTGTTGCTGGTGCTGAGCGGGTTTTCACCATACTTGATGAAAAAGAAGAAGAAGTGGATGAGAAACAGGCCTCTGAACTTCGGGATGTCTGTGGTGAGGTGGACTTTGAGGGTGTTACATTTTCATACAATGATGAGGACCAAACGATATATGATGTTAGTTTTCATGCGGAAAAAGGGGAGACTATCGCGCTTGTAGGTCCCACTGGGGCAGGTAAGACAACGATCATTAATCTTCTTGCCCGTTTTTACGAGCCCAACAACGGCCGGATCTTGATTGATGGACAGAATATCCAGCAGGTGACGAGATCAAGTCTCCGCAAGCATATGGGTTTTGTTTTACAGGATTCCTTTTTATTTCAGGGTACGATTCGTGAAAATATCCGCTACGGTCGACTGGAGGCGGGAGATGAAGAAGTGGTGGATGCAGCCAAGCTTGCCAATGCCCATTCCTTTATCATGAAATTGCCAGAACGATATGATACCATCTTGAATCAGGATGGCGGTGGAATCAGTCAGGGACAGCGCCAGCTTTTATCGATTGCCAGGGCTATTTTAGCTGATCCCGTTCTATTGATTTTGGATGAAGCGACAAGTAGCATAGATACGATTACCGAGCTTAAAATCCAGGAAGCATTACACCGTTTGATGGAGGGGAGGACAAGTTTTGTCATTGCCCATCGATTGAATACGATTCAGCAAAGTGATCAAATCCTGGTGCTTGATGAAGGAAAGGTCATTGAAAAGGGATCACATGATGAATTGTTGAAGCAAAGGGGTTTTTATTACGATCTCTATCGCAGTTCATTAAAGGAAAATCAGACCGGATGAAAAAAATGTGTGCCGTCAGGCGCACATTTTTTGTGTTGTCCTGTAAAACACGAACTTAAACTTGGGGATTGCATTCCGTCTCATTGAAAGATGCACCTTCTAAAAATGTGAGGAGTTATGCCTTTATCGGGTACAAACCTGCCGAAGATGAATCAACCGGGGATTAACGAATCTCCCAGAATTTTTCTTCTAGTTCGTTTTTCCTCCGAAAATCAACTCGGACAAATGCAGGCAATCTTTTGCGATCAGCCTTCCTTCCTCCGAATTAGCAAGAATCCCTTTTCTCATGGTTAACTCAATGCGTTTGGCAAGGTTGATCCATTGTTTCGTTTGAATGTCGTTTTTTTCATCTTAGGCAGTTTGTCCAGTGTTTTCATTTCTTCTTGGCTGAAGTATCGATCACGATTATATTTTCTTTTGATGAGCGCCAGAAGCAGCGCTCAATTGAAATCTACCTTCGGCTTCTATGTTGTTTAACAAGGTTTGGACGTTATTAAGAGTGTTCTCCGCTTCCTCTATGCTCGCCATCGTCGGTTGTTGTTGATGGAGGAGCAATTCTTTGAAGGATTTTTTATCCAATACGGTTTTTATATCATCCAAAGAAACCGAAAGGCTTTAGAGCAGACAGATTTTCTCGAGCCTTTTCAGGTCTTTTTCCGTATAATACCTGCGGCCATTTGCATTGTGGGGAAAGAGGTAAATATCGACAAAATAATGGAAAATACTTTACAAATTGACTAAATTACTATTGCTAAAAAACCTTATGATAACATATAATTCAGAATATATATAAAATTCTTTAAATTTAACGTCACGAGGCGGAATATAGCCCTAACACCCTGTAAAATGAAGATTTTTTTATGTTAATCACTAGTTTAATAGAGAGGAGATGGAAAAAATGAAAGCGCTTAAGTCGGTTATTCTTTGGGGGATCATATCAGCAGTGGGTGCGGTGAGTTTTGGTGTCGTCGCGCTAAACCGAGGGGAAAGCATCAATGCCATGTGGATTGTCACTGCAGCACTCTGTGTTTATTCAATTGCCTATCGCTTTTATAGTAAATTCATTGCACAGAAAGTGTTTGAGCTAGATGATAATCGCCAGACTCCATCGGAAGCGAATAATGATGGGAAGGACTACGTGCCTACAAATAAATGGGTGCTGTTTGGCCACCATTTTGCAGCAATTGCAGGAGCTGGCCCTCTTGTAGGCCCCATCCTTGCAGCGCAGATGGGATATTTGCCAGGGACACTTTGGCTTGTAGTCGGAGTTGTATTAGCTGGTGCCGTTCAGGATTTCATCATTCTCTTTGGTTCGATGCGCCGTAACGGCAAGTCATTGGGAGAAATGATCAAAGAGGAAATTGGTCCGATTACAGGTTTGATAGCAATGATCGGTATCCTGGGTATCATGATTATTTTATTAGCGGTACTTGCCCTGGTTGTCGTTAAAGCTCTGGTGGGCAGTCCATGGGGGATGTTCACGATTGCCTCGACCATACCGATTGCAGTCCTTATGGGTATCTATATGCGCTATATAAGGCCGGGACGGGTTGGTGAAGGATCGATTATTGGAATCGTACTATTGATGCTTGCGTTATATTTCGGCCGCTTTGTATCCGAAAGCGCTACGTTGGCGCCAATGTTCACTTTCAATGGGGAAACGATCGCCATCATGTTGATTGTATACGGATTCGTTGCCTCCGTTTTGCCGGTATGGATGCTATTGGCACCGCGTGATTACTTAAGCACATTCTTGAAAATCGGTACGATCATCGGACTTGCACTTGGAATCTTTATAGTCATGCCGAGCCTTGAAATGCCTGCCGTCACTCAATTCATTGATGGAACAGGACCCGTATTTTCCGGAAATTTATTCCCGTTCCTATTCATTACGATCGCTTGTGGAGCGGTATCTGGATTCCATGCACTCGTTTCATCGGGTACAACTCCTAAAATGATTGAACGCGAATCCCATTCACGCCCAATCGGGTACGGGGCGATGTTGACTGAATCTTTTGTAGCCATCATGGCGATGATAGCAGCCTGTGTACTGACGCCAGGGATCTATTTTGCCATTAATAGCCCGGGGGCCGTTATAGGTACGGAGCCGGCTCAAGTGGCTGCTACGATATCCGATTGGGGTTTCATTTTGACACCAGAAATGATTACCGGCCTTGCGGATGATGTTGGGGAAGAGACCATTCTATCCCGAACTGGAGGGGCTCCAACCTTTGCAATCGGTATGGCCCATATCTTCTCGCAAGTGATTGGTGGAGCGTCCCTGATGGCGTTCTGGTATCATTTTGCGATCCTGTTCGAGGCATTGTTCATATTGACCACCATTGATGCGGGAACAAGGGTAGGGCGTTTTATGATACAGGATATTATCGGCACCTTTTACAAGCCATTTGCCGAAACGAATAAATGGCTGCCCAATATTATTGCAACTGCCATTTGTGTAATCGGTTGGGGATACTTCCTTTATCAAGGGGTCATAGATCCTCTTGGCGGGATCAATACCCTTTGGCCATTGTTTGGAATTGCGAATCAGATGCTTTCCGCCATTGCATTGCTGCTTGGGACGACAGTCCTTTTCAAAATGGGCAAAAAAGCGTACACATGGGTCACACTCGTTCCTACTACATTCTTATTGATAGTGACCATGACAGCTGGATGGCAAAAGCTGTTCCACGAAAACCCGGCGATAGGCTTTTTAGCGCATAAGGATAAATTTAAAGCGGCCTATGATAGTGGGGAAGTTCTTGCTCCGGCAGCAAATCTAGCCGAGATGAAACGGGTTATCGTCAATGATTATGTGGATGCAGCCCTTTGTGCTATCTTCATGATCGTTGTGATCACTGTCCTGATTTCTGCCATTAGGTTATGGATAAAAGTCTTGAAGAACCAGAAAATAGATTTACATGAATCGCCTTATGTATCAAGAAGGACATCATAAGGGAGGAATGGCCATGTTGAAAAGATTAGTTAAGATTCTCAGCTACAGAAAGCAATTCGTCAGTTTGCTTGTCGGCGTTCCAAGTTATGATACCTATGTCGCATATATGAGCGTGCACCATCCTGATGATCCTGTAAAAACCAGGAAAGAATTTTTCTGCGAAGCCCAGGATGAACGGTATAACGCAAAGGGTGGCAAGGTGTCTCGTTGCTGTTAACTGAATATATTTTGAAGGGCCCTCAAATAAGAGGGCCCTTTTTTAGTTGAATCTTATGAAACGGACATAAGTAGAGGGGGAAATGTAACGGTGATGGACTGAAAAAATCTTGAAAAGTACCAAAAAATGAAATTTTATGGTTCTTTATTCACGGTAGATGTTATATAACCTTACATTTTTTAGTGAAATATAAAAAATCAGTTGAATTATTAGAAAATTAAGTATATGATAAAAAACATAACATAATAGCGTTAATAAACATAACATATACAAAAAACAAGGGGGAAAAACAATATGCAAATGGCAGATTCGGTATTCATGTTTTTGGCGACGATGATGGTTTGGCTAATGACACCAGGGATTGCCCTGTTTTATGGAGGGATGGTAAAAAGTAAAAATGTCCTGAATACGGCGATGCATAGTTACATGCCGCTGGCAGTCATTTCGATTCTTTGGGTACTGATTGGGTATTCATTATCGTTTTCACCTGGAAATACACTCCTGGGCGGCCTTGACTGGGTTGGTTTAAAAGATGTAGGCTTCGAACCTGGTCCATACAGCGAAACAATTCCTCATAGTTTATTCATGTTATTCCAAATGACTTTTGCCGTTTTAACTGTCTCGATCATTGCAGGTGGCATTGCCGAGCGGATGAAGTTTTCTGCATTCTTGATTTTTACGATCCTTTGGTCTTTATTCGTATACGCTCCTGTTGCTCATTGGGTATGGGGTGGGGGCTGGTTAGCGGAGATGGGTACACTTGACTTTGCAGGCGGCAACGTTGTTCATATATCTTCCGGGGTTGCCGGTCTGGTATTAGCGATCATGTTAGGTAAAAGGAAAGAGTCAGGGGACAGTGCGCCACATAATCTTCCTTTAACATTCCTTGGCGGATCACTAATTTGGTTCGGTTGGTATGGCTTCAACGTCGGTAGCGCACTGACAATCAATGAAGTGGCCATGAATGTATTCGTTAATACAGCCGTTGCAGCAGCAGCTGGTATCATAGGCTGGCTGATCGTCGAGTATATGGCTAATAAGAAGGCAACGTTGCTTGGTGCAGTATCAGGAGCTATTTCAGGGTTGGTTGCGATTACACCTGCTTGTGGATTCGTAACGACCGCTTCTTCCATCATCATCGGGGTCGTCGGCGGTGCTGTATGTTTCTGGGGTGTATTCTTCCTGAAGAATAAACTGGGTTACGATGATGCTCTGGATGCTTTCGGATTACATGGGATCGGTGGTACATGGGGTGGCATCGCTACAGGCTTATTCGCGACCACTTCCGTCAACGAAAACGGGGCAAATGGTTTATTCTATGGAGATTTCAACTTATTGTGGAAGCAGCTTGTAGCAATCGTTGCGACTTATATTTTCGTTGCCGTGGTCACTTATGTCATTGCTAAAGTCATTAACCTGTTCGTTCCGTTACGTGTCAGTGAGGAAGATGAGTCAATGGGGCTTGATCTTACACTTCATGGAGAAAAGGCCTATCATGAATCAATTTAAAAGGGGGTTGATCATATGTCCGAGGTTTTAACGAAAATAGAAATCATTACACGTCCTATCAAGTTTGAACACTTCAAAGCGGAACTTGCAAAAATAGGGGTAAGCGGAATGACTGTATCGGAAGTAAAAGGAACGGGTCTTCAGAAAAGTTATGTGGAAACATATAGAGGCAGAAACCGGGAAATGTCATTGCATGACCGGATGAAAATCGAAATCGTCGTGTGTGAAGTGCCAGTTCAGGATGTTGTGGATGTAGCAAGAAAATTCTTAAGCACCGGTAAACCGGGTGACGGTAAAATCTTCATTTATGAATTGGCGAATGTTGTGAATATCCGTACCGGAAAAGAAGGTCATGACGCGTTAAAGAGTGAAATCTAATGCAGTGATAACTCCGACGGAATGTGCCGGAGCCAATAGATTAAAGAAAGGGAGCTGGAAATGGGGAGACTGGTCCGAATTGTTAATGCAAAAAAACAGAAGATCGTTAATACGCTCATTTCAGAGGATTTATATCAACCTGATGACCGACCCTTTTTATTGGAATTACCACTGAAAAATCTAGAAGAAATTTTATCCCTTCGAATGAAATCCGCGTTTCAAAATTCCCGTTTAAAAAAATAACCTTTCAGCCGTTATCCTATCTGCAGGAGAACGGCTTTCTTTATGCTTTTGATGCCAAGCCCTCAGTATTGGTCTTTAAAATTATAGCTTCAAAATGAATTTTGCTATATAAGGAAACTTTTTTCTTGAATCCCCCATGGAAATCGGGGGTGTTTCCAACTATAATGAATAAGGATATAAATTTTAATTTAAATCCAATTTTATTGCTTTTTTTGACACTTTTCGCTTAGTTAATTCATTTTTTCTTTATTTTGCGAAAAAATAAATTCAAAAAAATGTAAGTGCTCCAAAAATCTATGAATTATTTTGCTATTGCCCTGTTTGGGAAATTATTAATATGTTCTTTTAAGAGGTGAAGGGAAATGGATCAATTTACGGTCGAATCCGTTTTAAATATCATCAGGGAGTTTGTACCGAAGGATGCTTCAATTTCTGTTGCTGATTCCGAAAAATACATCTATTATCAACCGAGCAAACAAGTTGACCTTAGAATAAAACCGGGTGATCGAATTAGTGAAAATACGGCGACATATAAAGCGTTGAGTGTTCGTAAAAAAATTGGCGTGCAAGTGGAAAGTAATGTGTTTGGTGTACCTTACTATGGGTTGAGTGTTCCTATCATGGACGAGGGCAATCCTTTAGGCGCGGTAACAGCCATTTTGCCATCAAAGCCATTAATTTTACCGACATCATTCTTGACCATTAAAATAGATGATCACTGGATACCGCTTCCATATGATCAAATTATGTATTTGGAAGCTCAAAATAGGAAAACTAAAATTCAGTCCGAACGCGTGAGTGGATTTCATAAAATGAACCTAAGTGAATTGGAATTCATTTTACCTAATGATTTATTCATTCGTGTACATCGTTCGTACATCGTCAATATCAACTATATACAAGAGATCCTTCCTGATTTTCATTCTACATTTTTACTAATAATGAAGGACAATTCCAAAATTCAAGTCAGTCAAACATATGCAAGTCAATTTAGAAGAGCTTTGGGATTTTAGTGTTTCTCCTTAGTGTGAACAAAATGCTGGTTTATGCTCTATTTAAGGCTTTTCATTCGAAAATGAATGTGACAATTACACAGGATTGGTAAAATTAAGTGTAAGAAAAGCGAAAATGGGGGTCTTTTGTATGAACGAAAGCGTTTTCAAAAAAATTCGCAACGAACAATTTAAGGGGAAAGTAGTTACAGCGGAAGAAGCAGCTTCCTGGATTAAAGATGGGATGAAACTCGGTATGAGTGGATTTACCCGTGCTGGTGATGCTAAGGTCATTCCGATGGCTCTAGTTGAAAGGGCTAAAACTGAAAAATTCAAAGTTGACGTTTATACTGGTGCTTCATTAGGACCGGAAGTCGACCAACATATGGCGGAAGCCGGTATCATAAACAAACGTTTGCCGTTCCAAGCGGATAAAGGCATTCGCAATAAAATCAATGCTGATGAAGTCACTTATGTGGATCAGCATTTATCTCATACAGCTGAACAAGTTCGTCAAGGCATTGTCGGACCTATAGATATTGCTATCATCGAAGCATTGGCGATTACGGAAGAAGGATTAATCATCCCGACAACTTCTGTAGGTAACTCAGCCATATTCGTTCAAGAAGCTAAACATGTAATCATTGAAATGAACGTGTCCCATCCAGAAGGATTGGAAGGGATGCATGATATATATACACCAGCTAAACAAGGGGAACGCGAACCGATTCCTATGACTAGCGTAAGCGATCGCCTGGGATCAATCGGAATTCCTGTTGACCCTGAAAAAGTAATGGGGATCGTCGTTTCTACAGATCTTGATGCACCTTCTACAATCGTGCCGCCGGATGCAGAAACTGCAACGATCGCTAACCACCTCATAAACTTCCTTCGTGGAGAAATCAAGGCTGGCCGTTTAACTGAAAGCCTTGCTCCGCTTCAGTCAGGTGTAGGTTCCGTGGCAAATGCAGTATTCGCTGGCTTTCTTGATTCTGAATTTAAAGAATTGGAAGTGTATTCAGAAGTACTGCAAGATGCTGTATTCGATTTAATCGATGCTGGAAAAGTTAAATTCGCTTCAGGGTGTTCGATTACATTAGCTGAAGAAAAAGGAAAACAAGTATACGGTGAGCTTGATAAATACCGTGATAAACTAGTTCTTCGTCCACAAGAAATATCTAACCATCCTGAAATCATCCGTCGTCTTGGTTTGATTTCAATCAATACAGCGTTAGAGTGCGATATCTACGGTAACGTAAACTCGACACATGTTTCTGGGACAAGAATGATGAATGGAATCGGTGGATCAGGAGATTTTGCCCGTAATTCACGCCTAGGCATTTTCGTTACGAAATCATATGCAAAAGGCGGCAACATTTCCAGTATCGTTCCTTTCGTTTCTCATGTGGATCATACTGAACATGATGTGGATGTATTAGTGACAGAGCAAGGGATCGCTGATTTACGTGGTTTGGCACCAAAAGAGCGCGTAGAGCTAATCATCGAAAACTGTGCACATCCTGACTACCGTCCACAGCTTCGTGCATATTTCACTGAAGCTGTCGCGCAAACTGGAGGACATCAAACTCCACATATTCTTGAAAAAGCATTCTCATGGCATACAAACCTGGCTAAAAACGGTACGATGCTTGAAACAGTGCTTCAAGATCAAAAATAAGAGTCAAAACCCCGCCCTTCAGCGGGGTTTTTTTATTTGTGTTCGCCTTGCACTAAGCCCCTTTTGATGTCTGGGTGGAAACTAATGATACTTTCGTCACTCGAATGGAATATTGAAAGGGAAGTAGATTATTCTTCTAAGTAATTTGTATGATGTTTCCAATTTGTTCTTTTTCCTTCAACACATAACTGATTTAAAGTGTAAAATGAAGCTTAACCATCAAAAAGATAGGGAACTGTATCATTAGGGTTTTTTCTATTGTTTTTGTATATAATTATTCATTCAAGTTATAGAAATATGGTAAACTGCTAACAATGAAAGATTATTATACATAGGATTTTTCGTATTTAAGATGTTGTTTCCTTAGAAATGGGGAGTTAAATAGAATGGTTATAGTGGAGGAGATAATTTGTTCAAGACAAAACTGCATTTTTGGACGTTAGAGTTATTACTATTGTCTTTACTTTTTTATGTTGGTACAAAGATTTCTTTTCTTTTTGAACCAATAGTTATTTTTACATCTACATTGTTCTTTCCCATCTTGATTTCAGGTTTTCTCTACTTTTTGTTCAACCCCACTGTTGATTTCATGGTTAAAAGAAGAGTGCCAAGGGGATTGGCGATATTACTGCTGTATGTGTTTTTCCTGGGATTGATTAGTTTGTTGGTCGGTCTGGTTGGCCCGTCACTTTCGAAACAGGTTACGGATTTACTCAATAACCTCCCTGATTATTTCAATCAAGCATGGAAGTTCATTGAAGATTCAGCTAAGTCAAAATGGTTTTTGTGGACCATGGAACAAGATTATGTTCCCTTGAAAGAAGTGGGAGACTCGCTTCAGAAATATTTGACTGATTTACCTAGTAATATAACGAACAGTTTATCTTCTGTTTTCAGCGTAGTGACGAATATTACATTAGTGGTCGTAACGGTTCCTTTCATCCTATTCTATATGTTGAAGGATGGGGATAAGCTACCGAGCGCCATCATGAAATTCGTACCGGTTCGCTATAGAAAACCAGCTTTGACAGTACTTCAGGAAACTGGTGGGACGCTTACTACATACATACAAGGACAAATGCTTGTTTGCATGTTTGTCGGGATTGGAACGTTCATCGGATATCTAATCATTGGTTTGCCTTACGCGTTCTTATTTGCGCTGATTGGTGCTGTGACCAATATCATTCCATATGTAGGCCCGTTTATCGGAGCGGCTCCTGCGGTCATTGTGGCATTGATTCATTCACCGACCGAAGCACTATTGGTCATTCTTGTTGTAACGGTCATCCAGCAACTTGATGGTAATTTCATTTCACCGTTAGTCATCGGGAAAAAATTGAACACACATCCGCTTACCATCATCATCCTATTGCTCGTCGCGGGAAACATTGCCGGTATCATCGGTATGATTTTGGCCGTTCCAACTTATTCCGTTGTTAAAACGATTGTATTGAATATCGTAAAATTCATCAGGATCCGGAAAGAGGAAAAGCTGGAAGAAGATATATTGGAATGAAAAAACGGGCCCGACTCATTTGAGTCGGGCCCGTTTTCTTAAGTTATGGAACGAAAGCAAATAAATAGATTACAAACCCAAGGAAATATATTTAACTTCCAGGAATTCTTCGATGCCTTGGTGTCCGCCTTCACGGCCAAGTCCGCTTTGCTTGAATCCGCCAAATGGAGCTTGTGGCACGGAAGGAAGCCCGTCGTTCAAGCCTAAAATACCGAATTCAAGTGCCTCGGTGAATTTGATGCCTTTGGTGATATTTTCAGTGAAGACGTAAGCTGCCAAACCAAAGATGGAGTCATTTGCCCTTTTGATTGCCTCTTCATCAGTCTTAAATGAGGCAATTGGAGCTAGTGGACCAAATGTTTCTTCCTTCATGCAGAGCATGCTGTCGTCAATGTTGGACAGTACGGTTGGTTCAAGAAAAAGGCCGCCGAGCGATTTTCCGCCAGCTTCGAGCTTAGCTCCGCTGCTAATTGCTTCATCAATTTGTTTTTGAACTTTATCCACTGCATCTTGATCTATAAGCGGACCGATATCGACGCCATCTTCCATTCCGTTTCCTACTTTTAGTTCTTTGACCTTGGCTACGAGCTTTTCGATAAAGGCTTCTTGAATGGCTTCGTGGACATATATGCGATTTGAACAGACGCATGTTTGTCCAGCGTTACGGAATTTTGAACTGATGATGCCATCAACCGCTTTATTAAGGTCGGCATCTTCAAGAACGATTGCGGGTGCGTGACCTCCGAGTTCAAGAGAAATTTTCTTAACCGTGTCAGCTGAGCCCCTCATTAGGGTTTTACCGACTTCTGTAGAACCGGTGAACGTCAATTTACGGATCCTTGTATCCTGAAGCCAAGTTTCACCGATTTCTGATGATTTTCCTGTCACAACATTAATGACTCCTTTCGGAATGCCAGCTTCTTCCGCTAATTCAGCCATTTTTAACGCTGTTATGGGAGTTAGGTTTGCAGGTTTAATGACGACTGTACAGCCGACGGCAAGGGCTGGTGCCACTTTTCTTGTAATCATGGCTGCTGGAAAGTTCCAAGGCGTAATGACAGCTACAACTCCGACAGGCTGTTTAGTCACGAAAAGCCGCTTATTGGACACGGAAGCGGGAATCGTTTCTCCGTACACCCGTTTTCCTTCTTCGGCAAACCAAGATAAAAAGCCATTTGCATATGTCATTTCACCAAGAGCCTCTTTAAAGGGCTTGCCTTGTTCTTCAGTCATGATTTTGGCTAGTTCTTCTTTATTATCATCAATCAATCGATGCCATTTCCAAATTAGTTCAGCACGTTCGTAAACTGAGAGTGCTGCCCAATCCGTGAAGGCATCATAAGCAGCATCTGCCGCCTTTGCTGCTTCAGTTGCACCACCTTTAGGAACGGTGGCAACTATTTCATCCGTTGCCGGGTTTTTCACTTCAATTTTATCCAATCCATAATCCGACCACTCACCGTTAATAAATAATCCGTAATCCTTCATGATAAAACCTCCTAATTTGGTTAAATCCATCAAACTACTAAACTTTATACTTTTACCTGTTACATAAAAGTATAAACACTTTTCGGTGATTCTGAAATTTATTTGACTGGCTATTTTTTGAAACCCGGAGATTCATTGAAGGATGGAGAGGGAAAAAATAAAAAAAGAGGTGCAAGTTGCACACCTCTTCATTCAAGGTTCGATTATTTTTCCGATGAGACGGCCACTTCACCCATATCACCCGAGATGGCTTGATTTGGATTGAATTCACCTTCGGATTTAGAAATGACCACTGTAGCAACACTGTTACCAATTAGATTAGTGATTGCACGTGCTTCAGACATGAAGCGGTCGACTCCCAGCAGTAGTGCCATTCCTTCAACTGGAATCATTGGGAAGGCAGCTAATGTGGCAGCAAGTGTAATGAAACCGGACCCCGTCACACCAGCAGCGCCTTTGGATGTTAACATCAAGATCCCCAGAAGGGTCAATTCCTGCCAGATGCTTAGATCGACACCATAGGCTTGGGCAATGAAAATCGCTGCCATGGATAAGTAGATGGATGTGCCATCAAGGTTGAAAGAATAACCAGTTGGGACAACCAAACCGACTACCGATTTTGAGCAACCGTATTTTTCTAGTTTTTTCATTACGCTTGGTAGAGCGGATTCCGATGAAGATGTACCTAATACTAATAGGATTTCTTCTTTTATATAAGCGATGAATTTAAAAATATTAAAGCCGTAGATTTTTGCGATTGTACCAAGGACAAGAAAGATGAATAGAGCCATTGTGATATATACGCTACCCATCAATTGTCCTAACGAACTTAAAGAGCCAAGACCGAACTTACCGATTGTATAAGCCATTGCTCCAAATGCCGCCAATGGAGATACTTTCATGATCATGCCGACGATGCCGAAGAAAATATCGGCAATATGCTGAAAGAAAGAAACGACTGGCTGCACTTTCGGTCCTATTGCTGCCATTGATAATCCGAATAATACGGCAAAGAATAAAATGGGGAGTAAGTCTCCGCCAGCCAGTGCGGCAACGGCATTATCAGGAATGATATTCGAAATGAAGGCAACTGCGCCATGTTCCGTTTCGGAAGCGGCTGTTGTATATTGTGATACATCTCCGCCTTCGACTGAATCGATGTTAAAACCTTTACCAGGTCCCAACAGATTGACTACGATGATTCCGATGGCAAGTGCGAATGTGGTAACGATTTCAAAATAGAGCAGGGCCTTTCCGCCGATGCGGCCAACCTTTTTCATATCGCCCATACCGCCAATTCCGATTACGACGGTTAAGAAGATAATTGGTGCGATGACCATTTTAATCATTTTAATAAATAAATCAGCTAATATCTTCAGTTGTTCACCGAAAGCAGGGAAGAAGAAACCGACTGTTATACCCAGAATGATACCGATGATGACCTGAACTGTAAGATTTTTTAATATTTTCAAGGTGCATTCTCCTTTGTCATATGATAGCGCTTTCTTAACTTATTGATAGTGTAACAGAATGAAGAGTCAGAATATTCTTTTGGTGATATTGTTCTTTTTGGTCTTTTTGGTCTTGGGGACTTCTAATAAATGATGGGTATAGGAGGAAATAAAAGCGATGTTAGGATTCAAAATGAATTTATGCCTAAGCTACAACAAAAAAATACCGGTGGAGGCCGGTATTGGGAAAGATCAATTTTCAAATGGTTTTATGAGTGCATAAAGGGTTCCAATCACAGGAAGTTCCAAACCGACCTTGTCAGCAAGGCGCAGTGCACCGCCCTGTAAATGTTCCACTTCGAGGATTTGGCCCTTCCGGCGGTCCTGATGCATGGAAGAGGTTGATTCATCCGGTAAACCTGCCATGTTTTCCAACGCCTGAGCAATATTCTGTACAGTAATCCTGACGTCATAAGCGTTAGCAAGTTCTTTCATTTCAACAAGGACCTTTTCTAGCAATCCATTGGTTTCCTGGAATCTCCGTATCATGCCGATAGGGAGGTTGGTGGCGGTTGTTACACCAGAGAAAGCGGTGATGAACATGTATTTGATCCACATCCTGATTAATATCTTTTCCGTTCTGCTTACCTCCATGATAGCTGATCCGACCGCCTGTTCGAAATCATCACAAATCTTTTTCTGTGAAGGGTGAAGCGGGCCGTAGATTAAATCATGGTTATCATTGGAGTGAATGACATGACCTTTTTCATCAAGGGTGGCAATGATGAAGGCGCTTCCTCCCATGACGGCTTCATCACCCAGTTCGTCCTGTAGAATGGAGATATGTTCCAATCCATTCAAAAGCGGAAGGACCTTTGCGCCCTTTTCGACAAGTACCTTTAAATCTGTGAGAGTGCCCTGTAGATGCTGGCCTTTTACGGCGAGAATCACCAGGTCGACCTTTTCTATATCATTTACATTTTCTGTGATATGCAGGTCGTTAAATTGGTAGTTTCCATGTGGGCTGGTTATGCTGATCCCGTTTTCTTTCAATTGTTTGGCACGGTTTTTTCGGACAAGGTATTGGACATGCTGCCCGGCCTGTTGCAATCTGCCTCCAAAGTAGGAGCCGAGTGCTCCGGCCCCTATAATGACAATATTCAATGTGCACACCTCTCTTTTGATTAAGATATACTAATCATAACATTGGCGGAATTTTCAGTAAATGGTTATCGTTTTAAGTAAACTTGATGTTTGGGAGTGTGTAAGAAGGGGAAAAACAAAAGACCAGCCTGAAAGGTTTCAGGCTGGTGCTTATCATTCATTATTTATAGATTTTAACTTTAACGGTCTTTCTGCCCCAATTGATAGCTTTTGAGTGTGAAGAGTAAAAGACGTCAATTTTATTCCCTTTGATTGCGCCGCCTTTATCAGCCGCAATGGCATCCCCGTATCCTTCTACATGAACTTTCGTTCCTAGTGGAATGACCTTAGGGTCGACTGAGATGGCTTTTACGTTAGGGTTTTTCTTTAAGTTAAGACCCGATGCTGTAATACCGCTGCAACCTTTACAGTTCGCTGTGTAAGCTGTTGCCTTCACCGTGATCGTTTTATATTTTTTTGATGATGTCGTTTTAGCTTTAGGTTTAGCGGAGGTCGATGTTTTCTTGACCTTTAATACTTGTTTTGGATGGATGTTATCTTTTTTCAGGTTGTTCCAACTTTTGAGTTGATTGACTGTTATATTATGTTTATTGGCGATACCCCATAGTGTGTCGCCGCTTTTAACTTTGTATGTAGTAGTAGCAGCCGATGAAACTCCGGAAAAACTAAATACCAGGAAGAAAGCAGTGAATAGTGGAAGTAGTATTTTTTTCAAAATGAATAGTCTCCTTTGTTTTAAATCGTAGACTTAGAATAACAGGTCTATGTGACAATAATGTTTCGGTGGAATAGTAATTGTGTTACAAAACGGTTTCCTCTGAAAAATAAATGTAATATAAACTAGGACAAAAGTACTTATCTGTTAAATGTAAATATATTATTTATTATGTCAGTATAAGCGTTTTATTGTTAAAAAGTGTTGATATAATGGCATATCCTGTTTATTTAGAAAGAATATGGATATGTAATACTTAGTTTCATAGTCCTGTATATTTTGTAAAAAAACAAACGCAATAATAGACAATTAAGTGTGTATATTTTAGTAGGAGAGGATATTTAGAACAGGAAAAAAGCCGACATTACATAAATGTCGGCTTTTTTCATGAAATGGATTACGATAATACAAATTCAGAAGCGAAATCGACTAGCATTTTTTGATATACTGCTACAGATTCAAGATTAACGCATTCTCTATCTCCATGCCAGTTCTCGCCTGTTGGTCCGAATTCAATGGCTGGGATATCATATGCAGCAAAAAATACGGTATCTGCGGAGCCGTGTTGTCCAAAAATGACTGCATCCCGATTGGTGTTCTTTTCGATAATCGGACGAAGCAATGTTATGAATGGGTCTGACTCTTCTGTTTTTACAGGTTTACTGTACATATTAAGGTGGATATTCTTTCCTGTCACACTTTCAATCTGTGCAATGATATCTTCCATTGTTTGTGTAGGGAGATAGCGGATATCTAGACTGAGCAAACAGGCATCCGGTACCTTATTATAGACATCCCCGCCTTTTATTTTTGCTAGGTTAAGTGAGGGGGAAGAGTAAAGGGGAGTATGTTCCCGGGTGAAGGGAAGTTCCTTTATTTTTTGATAGAGATCATATGCCTTTTCGATTGCATTCACCCCTTCCCATGGTCGGCTTCCGTGTGCGGATTTGCCGGATACTTCAATATCGAGGCGAAGGGCACCCTTTGCCTGAAGTCCGATTCCCAATTGCGTCGGTTCAGCACAGATTACAAAATCCCCTCTATAACCATGTTTCGCTAAATATCCAGAACAGTTCAACCCACCAGTTTCTTCATCTGATACAATCTGCAGCTGGATTTTCAAACCTAAGCCCTTATCCTTCAGTTCGTTAAATGCACACATCATCCCTGCAACCCCAGCTTTCATGTCGGCTGTCCCGCGTCCATATAAATTTCCTTCATGAACCTCAGGGAAAAATTGATCCGGCGTCCCGCTGACAACATCGACATGGCCATTCCAAATAACGGTCTTATCTCCGCTGCCAATTTCGCTAACAAGCATTTTATAACCGTTATTAACGATCACATTCACGGTAAGTCCCTGATTTTTTAGCCAGTTCGCACAGTATTCAACTGCTTGGTTAGCTCCTTCTTTCGATGAACTTTCGATAGATACTAAATCTTTAAGTAACTCGATAAGCAAAAAGAAAACCTCCTAAAAATATGCATACTACTATTATATATACCCTTTCTTAGTATGGGTTAACTCAAAAATATTTTCCTGTTAAATAACGTTTAGCCCTTTCATTCCCAGGGGTATGTAAAGGGGGAGCGACAATTTACATTCTTTAAGGAGGATGATAGATATGGATAAACGTATAATTGGTGTATATGAAACTGGAGAAGAAGCCATTAAGGCTGTTGAGTCATTACAGGCTCAAGGATATAATCGTGAAGATATTTCAGTGGTAGCTAAAGATAAAGAAGAATTAAAGTCAGTGAATGAAGAAACGGGTACAAAAGTTGAAGAGGGGCTTGCAGCTGGTGCGGCGACCGGAGGTATTTTGGGAGGTGCTGCCGGATTATTAGCAGGTGTGGGTGCGTTGGCGATTCCGGGAATCGGACCAGTACTGGCAGCTGGACCGCTTGCTGCAACATTAGCCGGGGCGGCTGTAGGTGCTGGTACAGGCGGATTGGCCGGTACCTTAATCGGTATGGGTATACCTGAAGAAGAGGCGAATCGTTATGAAGCGGATGTAAAGAGTGGCAAGCTGCTAGTGTTAGTCGATTCGGATGCGAGTAAAGCCAATTCTTCTTACTCAGGAATTACTGAAACAGACGAAACGCTAACGAACAGTAGACGACCTCTATAAATCGTAAGTTTAAAAAGGATGGATCCCTTAGGATCCGTCCTTTTTTTGATTAAAATGTGAATTTCCGTATTTCTTTGTGCATTTCCTGGGATAAGGCATCCAATTCACTAGCCAGGGCATTTAATTGTTCCATGGAAGCATTCGTTTGTTCTACGGATGCAGATACTTCTTCTGTTCCTGCCGCAGTTTCCTGACTGATCGAGTTTAATTGTTCTGCGTTACTCGCCATCCGTGTGACCTCCGATACCATATCGTTCATCATCTTTTTTATTTCGTCAAAATTGCTGAATGTGTTCGCAATAATCGACGCAATGTGACTGAAGGCATTTTCTGTATCCGTTACAGAAGTATCCTGATGGTGGATTTTTTGATTGACTTGGTCAATCAAATGAACGGTATTGGTTGTGTCGCTTTGCATGGCTTGAATGATTTCAGAGATTTCTTTCAGGGAGTATTCCGTCTGTGCGGCCAATTTCTTCACTTCATCGGCAACAACTGCAAACCCTTTTCCGTGCTCGCCAGCCCTGGCCGCTTCGATGGCAGCATTCAGGGCGAGTAAATTAGTCTGTCCGGCAATTCCGCTTATGGTCTTTACGATCGCACTAATATCATTGGACCGTGCATCCAAAGATTTGACTGCCGTACTCATCTTACTGGATATCAGGGACGTTTCATTGAATTGCTGTTTTAGGCCTTGCACTTGAGTGATTCCGTTTTCGGAAGCCTTGAACATATTTTCGGATTCCGTGGCCATTTTGCTCGTTTGCGCTTCAAAATCATTGATTTTGTCAGCCAATAGCTTTACAGCGATTTCGTTATTCTGCCCGACTTCGATTTGGTCGATGGCACCCGCCGCTATTTGTTCCATCGTCATGGCCACCTCGTTAGCTGCAGCTGAATTCTCATCTGCACTAGCCACTAACGTCATGGAGGAATCTGATACTTTATCGGAAAGGTTGTTAACTTGCCCTAGCATATGGCTCATATTTCTGGTCATTAAGTTAGTGTCTTCTGCAAGCTGCCCAATCTCATCTTTCCTGGAAATGAAATTCTTGGATGTGAAATCGCCGTCAGCCATTTTCCGTATGGATTCCTGCAGCTTTTTAATGGGATTCGTTAAAGAACGGGTGATGAAGATGGCAGATAGTGCAGTCAGAGTAAAGACAATCAACAGTGTGATGATATTATCGATTATCATCGGGCTTGCACGGACGAGCACTTCATGTTCATCCATTAGCCCTGCTATTCTCCATCCTGTGTTTGGATTGGTAGCGTATCCGATGATTCGACTTTGCCCGTCATATTCCTCGATCATTGATCCGGATTCACTTTTCATTTTTTTGAACATATTTTCCTTTGATATATCCTGTTGAATTTTTTTCTTGTCTGGATGCGTAACGAATGACCCGTTCTTATCCAGCAAAACCGTATAGCCCGTTTCGCCGAATTTCGTTTGATTAACCATCTTGACCAAAGTATCGATCGAGATGTCGACACCGAGCACGCCTATTAATTCATTACCATCATATAAGGCTTTTGCTGCCGTAATGACAAGTTCATTCGTAGCCTGATCGGTATAAGGTTCCGTCCAAATGGTCTTGTTTTTTTGTTTCAATGCGGATTGATACCAATCCCTTTGTCTTGGATCGTAGTCAGCCGGCAATTCAGTTTTTGGGAATATAAATGCTTTTCCATCCTTCTCTGTGCCGAGATATATACCATTTATTTCAGAGTTGCTGGATTGCGTATAAGAAAATTCATCCATTATGGATTCGAGGTTCTTATCATAAGTACTCATGATAGGATATTTTCCGATCCTATCCAATTGATTTTCCGTTTTTTGAAAGAAGATTTCGAAAGAATCATTCATTGACTTGACTTGTTCTTCAGTCGTTCCGGTAAGTTCCTGGGTCGTCAAATCGATGCTGTTTTTATAGCTCATGTAGGAGATGGCCATTCCGCTTATCATGATCAAAGCTAAAAAGGGAATCAATATTTGTTTTTTTAGCGAATTAAAATACCAGTCTGTCAGTCTTCTCATATGGACAATCCCCCTTCTTATATACCTCTAATTAATTTTGGCTTCTATTTGATATTTCGGTCTTCTTTCGCTTTTTTGAAGTGACAAGTTAGAAAATTCCAATATTAATTTTGTCGTGAAGTCGAAGGTGGGAAGGGAGTGGAAAAAGATGAAAAAAAAGCTGACTGCAATAGTCAACTCTCCAAACATTGAATCTTATTCGACTTGGATATTTTTTGTCCTGCCCTTATACCATGTGTAAAATTCGTCAGCATATTCAACGGATACATCTTGGAGCTTTGTATGGTGTACAGGCTTGGAGCGGTTGATCGTTTCAATTGAGGCAAGCCCGAAAAACTTTTGCATCTTCGAACGTTCCACCTCAATTTGAATGATCTTGCTTCTTTTGGTAATGAATAGTGATGTTTCCAAACTTCCGGATTTAAACTGAATGAACTCATCATTTAACAAGTAACGGCTATTATTGTAATCCATTATTCTCAATGTATAAATGAGAACGAGTAGGATAAGTGATATATACCATAGGGAGGGTTTGAAATAATAGATTGCCACCGTTGTGAGAATCCAGAAAAAGCTGGGCCGCAGCATTCGGATTTTGAAGGCCTGCTTCGATAACGACTCCATTGACCGTTCCACTTTGTAAGCGGGTAAAATCTCTTCTACCATCCCATATGCCCGTTCAACGGATAAAAAAGGATATAGAGTATTCGTTTCCAGTTCTTCATCACCTGTACTTCCTGCGCTAATCAGTTTCACTTCTGCCAATCCTAACAATCTTTTAATGATTGATTGGGTGATTTCGACAGCTTGTACTTTTTCTTTCTGAATGGAAAAAGCAGATTCGTCCAGTACACCTTTCTTGATATATATACGCTCGTGATCGGATGAAATTTCATATTTTCCATATTTAACGAATGTGGAAACGATTCCGAAGGCAACGGCTACACATATGAGACAGACAAGAACGATGGTTATGATCCACCATGTATCCAATAACTTGGCAAAAAAACCTTCTGCATTCTCCAAATTGAAAAAATCATCGAGTGTATTATATAACGTAGCCACAATCGGGATAAGAGCCAAAAAGCTGAGTGATGTAAAGGAAGCCTTTAGAACGTCTTGTTTGGTGGATGTGAAATGAATCGTTTTTTCATTGAATGGTTCCATATTCTCCGCAATTCGTTCTTCGTGAATATCCACTTCGATAACCGAAAGTTCTTGTTTTGAAGAATATTCCCCCTCTAGCCGTTCTGCCTCTTTTCGGGAAATCACCTCGAATGGCACGGTACCCGGATCACCAGTCATCCCCGTTTCGAATGTTAATGAGGTTAAGCGGAAAATCTTATGGAATAATGTCGTACGTTGTTGAACATTCTGTACTTTATGAAGCGGGACCGTTCGATACGATTTCGAGACAAGCCCTGAAGTAATATAGATGGTTCCTTCTTTTATTTGATATTTATACGTAAACCATTTAAGGATGACAGAAATGACTTTCCAAATCAGATAAACTAGAAAACCGATTTGGAGTACCTTCATATACATCTTTTCAGAACCGAAGTTCAGGACATAAAGCATGATTATGAAAAATACATTCCCTTTCAGCAATTTCCATAATTCGAAGGGGATTTTGAAAGGGTGTAATCGTTTTGCATGTTCTTCCATCGTTAATCCACTTCCTTTATTTTTGCGAAATGGGCAATTTTATCTCTTAATTCATACGCCTCTTTCTTCGGGATGGCGGGAATGTCATGAGAGTTTCCCATTGTTCCGATACTTAGTGAATAAAGGTTGTATTTTCTTAAAAAAGGGCCTTGGTTCAATTTGACGGACTGAACCTTCGTCATCGGAATGAGTTCATGCGTTTCACTCCAGGCTCCACGTTTTGTTTGAATGAATTCTTCGTTCACGTCGTAACGCCAATACTTTTGCAACAAGATCGGTTCAATGAAGATGGACCAGATTGCATGGAAAAAAGATAATGTGATAAGTCCGTATAAAATCCATCCAATCCATTCTGTCCAAGCGAAATGATCATCAACATATAATAGGATGCCAAGGACGGTGAGGATAATGAGATTGGTAATGGCTTCAGTCATCCGCCAGACCTTCACGGATTCTTTGGAAATTTTCTTCGTTGGTGGCTGTATCTTTGAATACATATATTCACTCCTTACTATGTCTTCATACTTATACGGATTATCATTCAAAAAAGTTCCCTGTAATCGTACATGTAAATGAATCATGAAGTCGGGATTGCCTAATGGATCCCATTGAATGGGGCCGAATAATCCTGCAGTTTCATGAGTATGTATAAACTAGGGAGGTTCAAGTGGATTTTTTCTTTTTATATGACCGTAAAATGGACAAGATAGAAGTGGTGAGTTATGAGAGTGGGAGTGATAGGTTTGACATATAAAAGGAAGTTGGGTTTTATATTCTTCCTGTTTTTGATTTGTTTTTTTAATGGAGAATCGATGCAGGCAGCGAATGATGATGGAAACCTAGGACAGAAAATCCAACAAATATTGGATGATTCACCAGGATTGGCAGGGGCGTTAACGGGAATTTCCATCCGTTCAGCTAAAACAGGTGAAATGATTTATGAACGAGGGGCGCAAACAAGATTGCGGCCTGCTTCGAACCTTAAGCTTTTGACCTCAGCAGCAGCCTTGGAAACATTAGGGGAAGATCATGTTTTTCAAACGGAACTATACATAAATGGAGTGCAGGTTGGCCATGTTCTGCAGGGAGATGTGTACCTGAAGGGAAAAGGTGATCCCACATTATTGGAAAAGGATTTTGATGAGCTGGCAGCTTCACTGAAGCAAAGGCGAGTTAAGCTCATTCATGGAAATCTTATAGGTGATGATTCTTGGTATGATGATGTTCGTTATTCCCAAGACTTAGTTTGGAGCGATGAACAAGAATATTACGGAGCAGCTGTTTCAGCTTTAACCGCTTCCCCTAATGAGGACTATGATACCGGCACCATCATCGTGGAGGTAACACCCGGGGAAAAGCCTGGTAAAACGGCAACGGTGAAGCTGAAGCCGGAAACGGATTACGTGAAGGTCATCAACAAAACAAAAACGGAATCTGTAGACGGCAATAAGGAAATTGAAGTTGAACGGTCCCATGGCACAGATGTCGTTACTGTGACGGGGACCATTCCCGAGCATGCCGGGGTGACCAAAGAGTGGATCTCGGTGAAAGATCCTACAGAATATGCCCTGAGCTTATTTAAAAAATCAATGAGGAAACATGGAATTAAAGTGTCGGGAGAAAGGAAAAAAGGGAAAACGCCAGTAGGGGCGGACTTGATCGCCACTCATCAGTCCATGCCGCTTTCACAACTGCTTATACCTTTCATGAAATTGAGCAATAACGGCCATGCCGAGGTTTTGGTGAAAGAAATGGGCAAAGAAGCAGAAGGGGAGGGGAGCTGGAAAGATGGTTTGAAGGTTGCTCGAAATCTGATGAATGGTATGGGTCTCGATATGCAAACGATCATAATGCGTGATGGATCCGGCATTTCCCAAGTCAATATGATTCCAGCGAATGAAATAACTAAGCTGCTATATGCCGTACAGGAAAAAACGTGGTTTCCTGCTTACTTGAATGCATTGCCAATTGCGGGAGATGAAAATCGGATGGTGGGCGGTACGCTAAGAAAAAGAATGAAAGGGACAAATGCAGCTGGAAATGTCCGAGCGAAAACAGGGACCATTTCAGGAACGAGCTCCTTATCAGGTTATGTGACGACCAAAAGAGGGGAAAAAATCATATTTTCGATCATTGTGAATAATTTTGTTGAAGAAAAAGGCATCACGGCAATCCAGGATAGGATAGCCGTAATGCTTGCAGAACAGGAAAACCTATTGGGGAGTGGCCTTTAGTATCCATTTGGAAAGGTATATTTGAAGTTCAGGAAAATCTGCGATGAACAGATCTGCATCAGCCAATTCATTTTCTTCGGCAAATCCGAATTGGCAGCCCACAGCCGTTAAGCCATTTTCCTTTGCTGCCTCGATGTCGGACTTTCGATCCCCAATCAGAATGGCGTTTTCAATTCGATAGTCTTTCAATAACATTTGCACCAAGTCGGTCTTCGATCCTTTCGAAGACCTTTCCACGCTATATATGTCGGTAATAAATTCATGTAACCCAAAATAAGAACAAATTTCTTCCAAGTACTTTTCTAGACCATTGCTAGCAATGAAAATGGAAATTCCAAGCTGTTTGATCGTTGACAAAGTCTCCATAACGAGAGGGAAAAGCGAACCTTTTCCTTCTTTGATTTCTTGTATCAAACACTCTAAAAAAAGTTGATCAGCTTGCTGGCGAATATGCGCGGGTTGCTTTGGTAACAGAGTTTCCCAAACGACTGTTAGTGGGACGCCCATAATCCTTTGGTACGTGGCAAGCGGGGTATTTCCTATCCAGCTCCCTTCTGATCGAAGGATCTCAAATGTTCTTTCAAGTGAAGAACCTAATATCTTGTTAGTTTGAAACAAGGTACCGTCCATATCGAAAATGGCGGCAAATTGGATGTTATTCAATACTTGCACCTTCTTCTTAGTTTTTTTCATTTTATCCTCTCAAGGAAGGGATATAAGGGAGGACGATGAAATAAGTAGTATAGGAGGAATGCTAATGACCTTTCCAACACTTAATGGATAGTATACGATTAAAAGTCTTATAACTGATGTTCTCGAAATTTCAAAAAACACGATCTCCATATATAATGGCCATAGATGGTCGGGGTGGGTCTGGAAAAGTACACTCGCCTCCCGTTTCCAAGCATAATGTCGAGGTAGTGCGGTCATTCATATAGACGATTTTCATTTGCCATCATCGAAAAGGATCCAACTGCCCCCAGCCCAAAAACAGATTGGTGCGAATTGTGATTCGAGACCGCTTTTTAACCAAATCCTGAAACCGCTTACTGAGGGGAAAGAAGCAAGGTATCAAAGGTATGAGTGGGAAACGGACAATACGGCCGAATGGCATATGGTTCCTGCTGGGGTCATTATTGAAGGAACGTATTCTATGCGTAAAGAAATGGAAGGGTCCCATGATTTCACGATTTGGGTGGAATGTCCCCGTGTTACGTGGCCTTTAGAGGGATGGTGAAGATGCGCGTCAAATGTGGGAGGATAATAATAACTGGATGGTTCATGAAGATCGCTATGTTGACGAACAAAGGCCTCAGGAAAGAGTGAATCTTGTGGTGGACGGAACAAGCTGAATCCAGGGATATCTGGAAAGTCACTGTTAATTGTAAGGGTTTACCTGTAAAATTCATATTGAATTTTTAGATAAAATTCTGGGGAACCGGAATCATGGGGGGAAACTATGTTTACTAATGAAGAACAAGCTGCCGTATATAAAGCCATTTATAACCGAAGGGATATCAGGAGTTTTTTGCCTAAGCCCATTTCAAAGGATGTACTCCGCAGAATTTTGGATGCTGCACATCATGCGCCGTCTGTAGGATTCATGCAACCTTGGAGTTTCATTGTAATTTCATCTCAGGAAACCAAGAACAGATTGGCATGGGCAGCGGATAAAGAAAGACGGGCACTCGCTATTCATTATGAAGGCGGTAAAGAAAATAAGTTTCTTAGTTTGAAAGTGGAAGGTTTAAAAGAAGCACCATACACCATTTGTGTAACATGTGACCCGACACGGGGAGGCTCCCATGTTTTGGGGAGGAACTCCATTCCTGAAACGGATATCCTATCTACAGCCTGTGCGATTCAAAATATGTGGCTGGCTGCCTGTGCGGAAGGATTGGCAATGGGATGGGTAAGCTTTTATAAGAAAAGTGATATTCGGGATATTTTGGAGATTCCGCCGCATGTGGAACCCATTGCACTCATGTCGATTGGCTATACCGATCAATATCCGGATAAACCCATTCTTGAACTTGCCAATTGGGAAAAAAGAAGACCAATGGACGAACTTATTTTCGAGGATAAATGGGGTAATAAATAAAACTCGAATAATAATGAATGACATTAGGATACTAAATCCTCTTTCAGTGAATTGGAGAGGACTTAAGACAACCGTTACACAGGTATTTGGAAAGTTTGAATTAATAAGTGTATGGAGCCCCTGGTTCAGGGGTTTTTTGTTTATGTGGCATTCACTAGACCTTTAACAGAATCAACGGAAAGTATGGAAGAGTCTTTTAAAATTCCCCATCTATCCATTTAAAAAGACTCTTCCAAAAGATGCATCTTTTGAAAGAGTCATAGCTAGTTTTTTTGATTTTAAAATCTGCGACGTTTGGAAGATCCCGGTATACCCAAGTCTTCGCGGTATTTAGCAATGGTGCGGCGAGAAATTTTTGTCCCTTCATTTTCGAATATCTGACAAAGTTTCTGATCTGAAAAAGGCTTTATCTTATCCTCATCGGCAATCAAGACCTTTATTTTTTCTTTGATGGTCGCAGTGGATTCGGTCGCTTGGCTGTTCACTCGGTTTAAGCCTCTAGTAAAGAAGTTCCTTAATTTAAATAGGCCATGCGGTGTCTGAATATATTTATTGCTTGTCGCCCTGCTGATTGTTGATTCATGAAGTTGGAGTTTTTCCGAAATGTCTTTCAGTGTCATAGGTTTTAAACCAGCGATTCCCTTTATGAAAAATTCTTGTTGCTCCTCCACTATTGCAGATGTCACTTTGTAAAGTGTCATTTGTCTTTGTTCAAGCCCTTTTAATAGTAATTGGGCATCATCTATGTGACCTTTAACATAATCTTTTACCTCATTACCAGGATTCATAGCGAGGTGGTTCTTATAGTAAGGATTGATGGAAAGTTTAGGTGTGTAGCTGTCATTGACCGTTATCAGAAACCCTTCTTTTTCTTTTTCCACATAAACGTCCGGAACGATGTAATGAGTCATATCTTTGGAAAAGTGACTGACGGGACGAGGGTTTAACGTCCGGATGAAATCAGAGGCCTCTTGTACTTCCTGAACGGTCACGTTGTAAAGGCCCGCAATTTTTCTGTAGCGTTTTTCTGCTAAATCCGTTATGTGCATTTTAACGATCTTATACGCCAATTCATTGTAATCCTCATGCTCTCGCAGCTGAATGAGTAAACAATCGGTCAAATCTTTTGCCCCGACTCCAATGGGGTCAAGGGATTGCAATACTTGAATCATATCTTCTATTTCTTCCACGGACACGGAAAAATGCGAGGCTGCCCAATTTCCATCCAATTCAAGGTATCCATATTCATTTAAATTCCCAATAAAAAATTGGAGAATCTTCCTTTCGATGGCCTTCAAGGACCTTAACATACTCATTTGTTCCAATAAGTGGTTTTCCAGTGTTTCTGTGTTGCTGGAATAATTATTGATCGGGTTGTAATCATTTTCTCCGTTGAAACTTTTACTTTTAGAGGAAGATCCCCGTAACTGAGAATTAATTTTATGTGTACGAATGGAAGATTCAGAGGATCCGGGGGGTTCTTTAAATGTTTCGCTTATTTCGAGTACGGGATTTTCGTTTGCCTGTCGATGTAGGAAATCTAATAGTTCATAGGTGGAATATTGAAGGATATTGATCGATTGCTGTAATTCAGGAGTTAATGATAATTTCATGGTTTGTTTTTGGAGCAGTTCAAAACCTGCCTGCATATATATCAACTTCTTTCGTTTAGATTAACCTAGCGGCAAAAAAGGAATGTAAAGTAATAACACGATAATAATACAAATCTTCCGAAAATTCAATATTGCATGTAAGGTTATGTAACATCTAACGGTGGAATTCAACATAATGCCTGTAAATTAGTACTTTTTCTAATGAATGGGGGTTTAATGATTTGAATATGAATCGAGTGATTTGTATATGAATCGATATTCACTCGTAATGATTTGATTATGAATCATTTTAACTTGAATACCTTTAATATAAGGCTCATATAATTTGGCATGCATCTTGCTATATCTATAAATATATATAAATAAAATAGTTTAGCAAAAAAATACATTACATGAGAAGGGTGTTTTTTACATGATTAAAGAGAAGACGGGTATTCAGGAATTAATGGATTTGGATAAAAAGCATTTTATTCATCCTACTACGGCAATCGAACAACAGCAGACAGATGGTCCAAGTTTCATTTTTACTGAAGGTAAGGGAATATATCTTACGGATGTCAAGGGCAGGACTGTCATTGATGGCATGGCTTCACTTTGGAATGTGAATATTGGCCATGGACAAGAAGAGTTGGCTGATGTGGCGAAGGAACAAATGGCGAAGTTAGCTTTCACCTCAAGTTTCGCCACTTTCAGCAATGAGCCGGCAATCCGGTTAGCGGCCAAAATCGCTTCCATCGCTCCTGGGGATTTGAATGCAGTTTTCTTCACTTCAGGTGGATCGGAGTCGAATGATACGGCCATCAAACTAGCTCGTCATTACTGGATTTTGAAAGGGCAGCCTAATCGACAAAAAATCATTTCCCGCTCGAAATCCTATCATGGAGTGGCAATGGGAGCTACAAGTGCAACTGGTCTGAAACCGTTCCGGGACTTCACGAATTCAACCGCACCGGATTTTTACCATGTGGAAGGTTCCTCCATTGAGGAGTTGCGTAAGGTCATTGTACAGGAAGGACCTGAAACGATTGCGGCATTTATGGCTGAACCGATTCAAGGAGCAGGTGGCGTGAACCTTCCTCCTGAAGGCTATTTTAAGGAAGTAAGGGAGATTTGTAATGAATACGGCATTTTAATGGTGACGGATGAAGTCATTACAGGTTTCGGTAGAACAGGGACTTATTTTGGAATTGAGCACTTTGGCGTTGTACCGGATATGATGTGCTTTGCAAAAGGTGTTACGAGCGGATATGCACAGTTAGGCGGGGTCGTCCTGAATGATAAGATGCATCAAGACTTCATAGCCCTTTCAAAAGGCACGCTTTTACATGGCTACACATACAGTGGTCACCCTATGGCTTGTGCGGTTGCTTTGAAAAATATTGAAATAATTGAACGTGAAAACCTGATAGAAAACTCGAAACAGCGTGGTGAAGAGTTGCTTGCTGGCTTTAAGAAGCTTCAAAGCAAACACCCGATTGTTGGTGATGTTAGGGCACTTGGACTAATTGGGGGCATCTCCATCGTAAAGGACAAACAAACAGGGGAAGGCTTTGAGACACAGCTTGCTCCAAGACTGGTTGCTGAAGCGGCAAAGAATGGTTTGATTTGTCGGTCTGTTACGTTTGACCAAGATACACTCGTATTCGCACCGCCTTTAATCATTACTAAATCGGAAGTCGAAAGAATAATTGAAATCCTTGATAAGACATTTACTGCTGTAGAAAAAGAAATTTTATAAGAGGTGAAAAGGATGGTCATGACGGAAACGCTGAAGAAGAAATTATTCATTAATGGTAAATGGCAAGAAGCAGAAAAATTCACGATACTAAAGTCTCCCTATAGTGGGGAAGTACTTGCGGAGATTCCTTCAGCAAGCCTTGAAGATGTCGAATCGGCGATAGAATCAGCCTATCAAGCTAGAAAAACAATGGCTGCTTTACCTAGCCATAAACGGGCTGCCATACTTGAAAAACTTGCGAGTCTTTTGGAAAGCCGAAAAGATGAAGCAGCTGAAATCATTGCTAAAGAGGCAGCGAAACCGATTAAAACGGCTATGGGGGAAGTAACCCGGACGATCGCCACTTATAAATTTGCAGCAGAGGAAGCAAAAAGGATTCATGGCGAAACATTGACGATGGATGCTACAGCTGACGGGGAAGGAAGGATTGGCTACACCGTCCGTGAGCCGATTGGAGTTGTGGGTGCGATTACGCCTTTTAATTTTCCGATGAACCTTGTTGCTCATAAAGTAGGGCCGGCCATTGCTGCAGGAAATACGCTTGTCTTGAAACCTGCGAGCCAAACACCGCTATCTTCGCTATTTCTTGCTGAGCTGTTAGCCGAAACGGATTTGCCGGCAGGTGCGTTTAATTTAGTTACCGGAAGCGGTTCGGTAATTGGTGATAAATTAGTCACTGATTCAAGGGTGAAGAGCATTTCATTCACTGGAAGTCCTGCTGTAGGAATCGGGATTCGTAATAAGGCAGGTTTAAAGAAAGTGAGTCTTGAACTTGGTTCAAATGCAGCTGTCATAGTGGATAAAGGAATAAATATCGATAAAATCATCAAGCGCTGTGTATCGGCGGCATTCGCTTTCCAAGGGCAGGTCTGTATTTCCTTACAGCGCGCATATGTTCATGAAGAGATATATGATGAGTTCGTCAAAAAATTCACTGAAGCAACGAAGGACTTGAAGCTTGGTGATTCCATGGATCCCGCAGTGGATATCTCGGCATTAATCAGCCCTGGCGATGTACAGCGAAGCCTGGACTGGATTGGTGAAGCTAAACAACACGGTGCGGTTGTTGCAGCAGGAGGTAAATCTGAAGGGAATATCCTGCATCCTACCGTGTTGCTGGAAGTGGATGCAAGGCTTAAGGTATCTTGTCAGGAAGTCTTTGCTCCCATTGTTTTGATCAATAAAGTTTCGTCCGTTGAGGAAGCGATTGATATGGTCAATGATTCCGAATTCGGATTGCAGGCCGGGATTTACACAGAAAATATCAATTTGGCACTTTCTGCCGCAGAAAAATTGGAAGTCGGCGGTGTTATCATTAATGATATCCCAACTTACCGTGTCGACAACATGCCATATGGCGGAATCAAAAAAAGCGGGACGGGCCGCGAAGGGTTAAAATATGCCATTGAAGAGATGACGGAAATGAAATTGGTCATTTTTAACCGAAATTAATGTATTAAGAGATGAGCAGCTGCTCATCTCTTTTTTTGAGCTGCTGATTTTACTATTTTTCTATGAATTTATAAAAGAGCTGGGGCGAAAGTTGTAAATGTTTTATGCAGAATTGAATAGGGAATTCACGATTGAATTTAAATGGTACAGGAAAGGGCAAGAAAATGTGATTTCCCTAATATTTCAAACTGGCATGAATCTTGCTCATATCTTATATAGGTAGATAACTTAAAACCGAGGAGGAATATATATGCAGGAAACTTTACAAAATAACACGAAAAAAGAAGGAACGGGAGCACTGGACTTAAAGATGTACATCAATGGGGAATGGGTGAATTCGACTTCAGGTGAGAAGCGGGATGTATTGAATCCGGCCACGGGAGAAGTTATTGCTACAGCTGCAGAAGGCACACAGGAAGATGTTGATGCAGCTGTCGAGGCAGCGAAATATGCTTTCTATGAAGGTGGATGGTGGGGAACTCCGGCAGTGGAGCGAGCTCGCATTTTATTCAAAATTGCCGATAAAATAGAAGAAAAAGCTGAAGAACTTGCTGCGTTGGAAACATTGGATAATGGGAAACCATTGCGTGAGGCTCGTTATGACATAGATGATTCAGCAGCCTGTTTTAGATATTATGCAGGATTGGCTACAAAACCGACAGGTCAGACTTATGAGGTTCCTGATGGCCAGCAAGCGATGGTCGTAAGGGAACCGATCGGTGTATGCGGGCAGATTGTCCCTTGGAATTTCCCTCTAATGATGTCAGCCTGGAAACTGGCCCCGGCACTGGCTGCAGGAAATTCCGTTGTGTTCAAACCATCGGAGGTTACACCAGTGACAGCTGTCAAACTATTTGAAATCATGGATGAGATCGGATTGCCTAAAGGTGTCGCAAACCTAGTGTTAGGAGCGGGGCCAGTTGTCGGACAGGCCATTGCCGAACATGAAGAAATAGATAAAGTAGCCTTTACGGGAGGAACGGCAACTGGACGTAAGATCATGGAGGCTTCACTAGGTAACCTAAAGAAAGTGACATTGGAGCTCGGTGGGAAATCGCCTAATATCGTATTTGCGGACTCTGACTTCGAGACTGCAGTTGATTATGCTCTCTACGGGATTTTCTGTAATCAAGGACAAGTTTGTTCAGCGGGCTCCCGGTTACTTTTGGAGGAGTCCATTTACGATCAGTTCATTGCAAGCCTTACTGCTAAGGCGAAAAAGATCAAAGTAGGCTCAGGTTCCGATGAAAAAAGCCAAATGGGTCCTATCGTTTCAGAGGCCCATATGAACAAGATATTATCGTATATCCAAATTGGAAAAGAAGAAGGAGCCAAATTAATCGTCGGTGGAAACCGAATTAAAGAAGAAGGCTTGGATAAAGGTTACTTTGTCGAACCTACTATTTTTGTTGATACGACACCGGACATGCGGATTGTACAGGAAGAAATTTTTGGACCGGTGCTTGTCGTTCAAAAGTTCAAGGATGAAGCGGAAGCTCTTCGACTTGCCAATGATACGAAATATGGTTTAGCGGGAGCGGTGTTCACGAATGATATCGCAAAAGCGTACCGTGTCATTAAAAAAGTACGTGCCGGCATCACGTGGATAAACTCATATCACCCGACTTATAATGAAGCTCCTTGGGGAGGATTCAAGCAAAGTGGAAATGGACGCGAACTGGGCACTTTCGGTTATGAGGCATATACGGAAGTGAAGCAAATCAATAACAACTTGGATATTCAGCCAACTGGTTGGTTTGATGAAGAGTAAATAGCTAGACGAAAAGGCTGTTCCTTGTGGAACAGCCTTTTTTATGTTGATATGCAAAAAAACGGAAATCGCCGATATAATCCGAGAATCGCTGATATATTCCGGAAATCGCCGATATAATCTGGAAATGGGACGATATAATCCAGAATCGCAGAAATAATTCGGAAATGGGACGATATAATCCAGAATCGCTGATATCATCCGGAAATCGCCGATATAACTCCAGAATCGCCTATATTACTTATAGATTCGTGGACTTATGTTGGACTTTTTCAAGATCCACCCGTCCAGAAAAGAAAACGGCGCCATTGCCCATATCTGAGAGGCGATCTGGAGTAAGGGCATTGATGAGTTGTTTCGTTTCAGGTGCATTCTGCCACAAGCCTTGGCTGACAAGTACGCCGGGTAACACATTTTCACCGGGAGCGGCGGTAAGCAAGCATTCACCGCGGCCGTTCCAGATTTTAACCATATCTCCGGAAGCTATCCCTAACGTTTTGGCATCAGCTGCATTGATGTGCAGCTTAGGTTCCTTTTCCAAGGAGATATGTTTGGCATTATTTGAAAAGGTTGAATTCAAGAAGTTATGATTAGGTGCCGGTATGAATAAAAATGGCAGTTCGCTGTCTTTTATGATTGGTGTATATGTTGGTAGAGGCTGATATCCATCGCGCTTCATCCGTTCTGAATAAAGTTCGATTTTACCGCTTGGTGTCGGTAGCTTGCCTGGGAACATCCGGTGCATCTTGGCTTTGACAAATTGATTCCTTGAAAGGGAGTCATAGGTGATGCCATCCAAATGCGGATTATCGGGAAAATCAAGCGCCTGCCGTATCATATCTTCTTCTGAATCTTTAAAAGCTTGTTCCTCAAAACCCATTCCATCAGCTAAAAGTTTGAACAATTCAACATTCGATTTCGACACGCCATATTTATCGACTACAGGTTTCTGTATTTGGACGTAATTATGCCAGTATGAATTATAAAAATCCTCCGTTTCATAAGATGATGTGGCAGGGAGGACGAGGTCAGCAAACATGGCCGTTTCGGTCAAGAATAGATCATGGACCACTGTGAATAGATCTTCCCGCATTAGACCTTCCTGCACCTTATTTGCATTCGGAGCGACAAGTGCTGGGTTGGAGCCGTATACAAACATGGAGCGAATCGGGTTTTCTTTTTCCAATAGAGCTTGACCGATTTGGTTCATATTAATGGTCCGAGTAGCTTTATTATGCAATAAATCAGGACGTCTTAAGGCATTTGTATTAAAAGCCAGATATCCTGAATTCCCTTTGATGGCCCCGCCGCCTTCCGTCATCCATTGCCCGGTAAGTGCAGGCAGGCAGGCAATGGTGCGTACTGCCATGCCGCCATTATCATGGTGCTGCAGCCCATTGCCTATTCGGACGAATGATGGAGTGGTAGTGCCATACATCCTGGCTAATTCATATAAGTCATCCATTGGAACGCCGGTGATCGCGGAGACGGTTGCAGGGTCATATTGGCGGACGTGTTCGCGCAATTCAGCAGCACCCACTGTGTATTCATCAAGAAAAGGCTGATCGACTAGATTCTCGGCAAATAGAATATGCATTAAACCGAGGGCAAGGGCACTATCGGTACCAGGCAGGATCGGTATGAACCAATCTGCCCACTTACCGGTTTGGTTTTTATGTACGTCAATGACAACTACTTTGGCCCCGTTTTTTCGGGCTTGCTGTGCAAGCGTAACTTGGTGCATATTTGTGCTCACCGCATTAATGCCCCACATGATGAAAAGCTTTGTATGAATCGTTTCTTCAGGGTCGATGCCGAAAGAACCACCCATTGTATAGTTGTATCCGACTGAGCCGGCCGCGTTACAAATGGAACGCTCAAGCATGCTTGCACCGAGTTTGTGAAAAAAACGGCGATCCATACCCTCTGCGCTTAGGTTACCCATGTTTCCATAAAAGCTGTAGGGAAGTATGCTTTCAGGACCATGCATTTCGAGCAGATCATTCCATTTGGAAGTAATTGTGTCAATGGCCTCTTCCCAGCTGATTGGAGCGAATTTCCCTTCTCCTTTCGGGCCGATGCGCTTTAATGGCTGCTTTAAGCGATTGGGGTCATATAGGCGGGCAGTCATGTTCCGGACCTTGTTGCAAATATTCCCTTTGGTGACTGGATGATCAGGGTCCCCTTGAACTTTAATGATTTTCCCGTCCTTTTTGTGCAGCAGTAGACCGCATTGATCAGGACAGTCAAGAGAGCAAACAGAGGGAAAGACTCCATCTGGCTGATTGATATAGGATTGCATGGGCGTATTCCTCCTAATAATTTAATCTAATAAAATGAATTTTCTTAATTATATTGAAAGTGAAATCGTTGATAGGTGCAAGAACTTCTTAACATATGTTTTTTTTTCTGATAAGCTTACAAGATGAAAATTAACCTATAAATAGGAGGATTCATTTTTGGAATATGGAATTATAATATCAATTGGAATATACATGGCAGGCATGCTGTTAATTGGTTATTTGGCCTATCGGAGAACGGCCAACTTAACGGATTACATGCTTGGCGGCCGGAACTTGGGACCAGCTGTAACTGCATTGAGTGCAGGTGCTTCCGATATGAGCGGCTGGCTGTTGATGGGTCTTCCCGGTGCAATGTACATAAGCGGGTTAAGTGCAGGCTGGATTGTCATCGGCCTGTGTGCAGGTTCTTATTTAAACTGGTTATTCGTGGCACCAAGACTTCGGACATATACGGAAGTGGCCGGCAATTCGATTACGATTCCCGACTTTTTGGGAAATCGGTTTAAAGATGGATCACGGATTTTGAAAGTTGTATCAGCATCGGTCATTTTAATCTTCTTCACCTTTTACACCTCTTCAGGTATGGTAGCAGGCGGTGAGCTTTTCCGCTCCGCTTTCAATTTGGATTACCGGTGGGGCATCTGGCTGACGGCGAGCGTTGTTATTCTTTACACATTATTTGGCGGATTCCTGGCTGTTAGCTGGACGGACTTCGTACAAGGTACGATTATGTTCATTGCCTTAATTCTAGTACCAGTTGTCACGATTGTAAATATTGGTGGCTGGGATCCTACCTTCAATGAAATAAAATCGATTAACCCGAATTTATTGCATGCTTTCGAAGGAACATCAACCATTGGCATCATATCTCTCCTGGCATGGGGACTTGGTTATTTCGGTCAGCCTCATATAATCGTTCGATTCATGGCGGTTTCATCTGTTAAAGAATTGAAAAGTGCACGGCGAATCGGTATGGGCTGGATGATTTTTGCTATCGTGGGAGCGATGTTCACCGGATTGGTAGGGATTGCTTATTTTAATCTGACAAGCAGTCCTTTAGGGGAAAAAAGTGCAGAGTCTGTCTTCATCATTTTAGCTAAAGAACTGTTTCCTTCTTTAATTACAGGCTTCTTGTTGGCGGCGATTTTGGCAGCGGTCATGAGTACGATTGCGTCTCAGCTGTTAGTTTCTGCAAGTGCCCTGACGGATGATTTCTATAAGCAGTTCATTCGGCCGAATGCATCGGATAAGGAATTAGTGCTAGTGGGCCGGTTTGGCGTTTTAGCTATTTCTGCCATCGCTCTCATTTTAGCTTTTAATCCAAGTGGTACGATCCTTAAATTGGTGGGTTATGCATGGGCCGGTTTTGGAGCGGCCTTCGGTCCGGTCATTTTGTTAAGCCTGTACTGGAAGCGAATGACGAAATGGGGAGCCCTGGCGGGAATGATTGTCGGTACCTCAACAGTAATCGTTTGGGAAATGATCGAAGAGTTAGCTGAAGTATACGAAATCATTCCTGGTTTCATCGCTGGAACAATAGCGGTCGTTGTTTTCAGCTTACTATCGGCCAAGCCTTCAAAAGTTATAGAAGAGGAATTCAATCAAGCCATCAAAAACCTCTCTTGATCATTTAAACCCAGTTGGTTTTTTAGATATAAAACAATGAACGCCATAGATATGGTACAATATCCAAAGAGTCCTTATGTGGAAAACATGAGGGCTTTTTTTGAGTGATTTGGGAATAATAAACCAAAAAACATTACAAAGGATAAAACATGAACCAATCTCATAAAATTGCATGTAAAGTGGCTATTATATATATAATCATTGGGGTCTTATGGATTATCGTTACGGATTACATCTCTATGACACAGGCAAAGGCGGATGTTCAGATATATGCAATGTTTCAACATTCCAAAGGATGGATGTTCATTTTCATAACCGGGCTTGTCTTATACTTCATAATCAGGTATTGGACGGGGAAAATGTTGAGGTCCCAACAGGAATTCAATCTGAAGGATGAACAGTATCAGTCGCTGTTCAAGCATAACCCGGATTGTGTCCTTGAACTGAATCTCGAAGGAAATGTCGTTTCAATTAACCCGGAAGCTGAAAAGCTGTTAGGTCATCACAGTGACAATTTGAAAGGCAAGAATGCGAATCATCTCATCAACTGGAATGAAAAGGAAAAAGTATCTGTTTTCTTTATACAATCCCTTCAAGGTGAAGCCGTAAAATTCGAAACGACCATCCAGAATAAGAGTGATGAAAAGCGGATAATCCGTGTAACCTTTCTACCGATCATCGTTCAAGCGGAAATGCTTGGAGTATATGCAATCGTAAGGGATATTACTGAATTGCGGCGCGAAGAGGAATTGATGATCATGTCGGAAAAGCTATCTGTAATCGGACATCTGGCTGCTGCCGTCGCACATGAGATAAGAAATCCGCTGACATCTTTAAAAGGATTCGTACAATTAATGGACATGACACAGGAGGTCAACCCGCTGCATTCTGATATCATGTTGAAGGAAATTGACCGAATTAATATTATCTCAAGTGAACTGTTGGTTCTCGGAAAGAAACAGGATGTCGCATTCCGAAGGATAGATCTTGCCGACAGTTTACAACAGGTATTCACGTTGATGCAAGCAGAGACGAATTTGAATAATATCGAAATGGGGTTTAGGGTTAAAACCGCTGAACCGATTTATATTATGGCTGATTCAATTGAACTTAAACAGTTGATAATCAATGTTGTCAAGAATAGCATTGAAGCGATTGAGGATAATGGGAAAATTGATCTGTCGCTGCAAATCCTCGATGATCAAGCTGTAGTCAGCGTGAGTGATAATGGCATAGGAATGATGCCCGAGCGCCTTGAAAGGATTGGTGAGCCTTTTTATTCGACGAAGGAAAAGGGCACAGGGATCGGACTTGCAATTTGCCGGAAGGTCGTTCATCGGCTTGACGGGGAAATGCATTTTGAAAGTGAGATAAACAAAGGGACGACGGTTACAATTCGTATTCCGTTGGCTACTGGACAAGAATAAGTGGTACTATGAAAGATAGGAAAAGTTTTATATTAAAGGAGAACGATATGAGCGAATTACCTGCATTAGTGAACGATAGAAAACCATATATACAAGAGGTCTGGAAAAAGTCCGGATTCGGACAACTTACCCCGATTCAAACTAAAGCGATTCCCGTGATTGTTGAGGGAAAAGACATCATGGCTGAATCACCGACTGGAACCGGAAAAACTTTAGCTTATTTACTGCCATTGTTAGAAAAGGTAGATCCTGAAAAAAAATCGCCGCAAGCTTTGATTTTGGCATCATCCCGAGAACTGGTCATGCAAATCAATGAAGAAATTCGCATTTGGTCAGAGGGAAGCGGCATAACGGGTGCAGCATTCATCGGCGGTGCTAATGTGAAAAGGCAGTTGGACAAACTGAAGAAGCATCCACAGGTAATTGCCGGAACACCGGGTAGAATTTATGAATTGATTGCCCAAAAGAAATTGAAGATGCATGAAGTTAAGACGATTGTACTAGATGAAGGTGACCAATTGATCACTCCAGAGCATATGGGTACGATCAATAATATTATCAAAACAACCCTCAAAGACAGGCAAATAATGGTATTTTCAGCAACTCTGCCAGAGGAAACGGAAAAAGCGGCCCGAGGATTCATGAATGAACCCGAAATGATAAAGGTCGATAAGCATGAAAAAATGGAATCCAAAGTGGATCATCTGTACTTTGTTGTAGAGAGACGGGAAAAATCCAAGATTCTTGAGAAAATCACAAGACTTAAAGATGTGAAGGCCCTTGCCTTCCTGAATGATATAGCAGAACTGAGCGTCTTACATGAAAAGCTGAGCTATAAAGGTGTTGAAATGGGCGTGCTTCACGGTGAATCCAATAAAGTCGACCGGGAGAAAGCGCTGCGCAAGCTTCGTTCCGGAAAATCCCCGATGTTGATAGCAACGGATGTAGCGGCTAGGGGGCTTGATATTAAAGGTCTTACTGCGGTCGTTCATATTGATATGGCTGATAATATCGATCAATATATCCATAGATCAGGGAGAACTGGGCGTGCAGGTGCAGACGGCACTGTTATTTCAATCGTAACGGAAAGAGAAGAGCGAGAGTTGAAAAAAATGGCTCGTGAACTGGAGATTCCATTAACGAGAGTAACCTTCTATGGTGGAAACATCGTAGTCGATGAATGATTTAGAAAAGGGATGGCCGTGGCGGCTGTCTCTTTTTTTTCAAACACGATTAGGATTTAAGCAGGGAACATATACCATCCGACCAATTCTTAAAACTCCTCCTTTTCTCTAAAATTAAGTAGATGCTCAATTGAATTCACTCTACATGACCTTTTCGCTGTCTTAAAATGGTGGAATTCCCAGTTAACCAAAAATATGCCGATGAAAATGAGTGAACCTCCAACTGCAACGTACCAGTGAACAGGGTCATCCAGCAAGAGGAATAACGGGTTCATGAATGTCAAGATCGACAATTCCCCGGCTAAAATGGTCCTTAATCCTATAAAGAAGCATCCCCTGACACCAGCTGTCTGGAAAAAAGATGATACTCGGGCGTTTGATGGGCTTAACGACTATGACCATGCTGAAACCTGCTAGGATGAACCGAAACCCTGCCAGTAACTTAGGGTGAAGTACGCTAAGCCAATTTGTCCTATAGCGAATGAAGAACCCCATTAAAGCAGTCGTTAATATAACCAGAAAACCAAAAATGAATTTGTTCATCTTGTGTCTGCCAAAATCTTTATCTATAAATTCAGATTGTGAAATTAAATTATATTTACTAAATTCTGGAGTTTATTGATGGGGATATTCATGCATGAAAACGCTTCCTTTATATGGATTTTTGACATATGATAGCAATAGATATAGGTTAGGAGGAGACGATATGACAGGGAAGTATAAAAAGTTTGAAACGGCAGTCATACATGAAGGATATGACTCGAAGAAGCATTTAGGAAGCTTGGCAACACCCTTATTCCAAACCTCAACATTCACTTTCGAAACGGCCGAGCAAGGGGAACGGCGTTTTGCCGGTATAGAAGATGGATATATTTATTCACGCCTTGGAAATCCCACGGTACAAGTGCTTGAAGAAAAGATTGCTGCTTTGGAAGGGGGGGAAGCTGGCCTTGCTTTCGGCTCGGGTATGGCAGCGGTTTCAGCAGTGCTTTTTGCGTTAACTAAAACGGATGACCACATCCTGTGTTCACAGGGGTTATATGGATGTACATTCGGGCTTCTGCAGTTAATGAAAAATAAATACCGAATCACTCATGATTTTTGTGAAATGGATACAGAAGATCAGGTAAGGAAAATGATTCGGCCGGAAACGACCTGCATATATGTAGAAACCCCAATCAATCCGACGATGAAAATGATTGATTTAGAGATGGTAGTGAGAGTAGCGAAGGAATATAATGTAACGGTCGTAGTCGATAATACGTTTTCGACTCCCTACTTACAGAGACCGCTTGAATATGGATGTGATATCGTCCTTCATAGTGCGACGAAATATCTTTGCGGGCATGGGGATGTCGTTGCGGGCCTTGTTGTCGGCAAGAAGGAGTTTATGAATAAGGTAGCTGGAACTACACAGAAGGATATCGGTGGAATCATTTCACCATTCGATGCCTGGTTACTATTGCGGGGGTTAAAGACATTGCCTGTTAGGATGGACCGTCACTCGGCCAATGCAATGGAGATCTTTCGAGAACTTAAGAAACATCCAAAGGTGAAAAAGGTATATTATCCAGGTGATGAAGCCTCACCGAATCATTATATAATGCAAAAACAGATGAAACATGGCGGCGGCCTTATCTCTTTCGAATTGCATGGCACAAAAAAGGATGCGCAGGAATTCCTCAATAAATTGGAACTTATCAAAATTGCCGTCAGTCTAGGGGATGCCGAAACATTGATCCAGCATCCCGCCACCATGACGCACTCTGCCATTCCTGAAGATTCGCGGGAACAAATGGGCATCAGTGACCAACTGGTCCGTCTCTCAGTTGGCCTTGAAGCTTGGCAGGACGTATGGCATGATCTTCGGCAAGCATTTTAGGCAGCCATATTTCCTTTTCAGCTCCTTCTATTTTTGATGAAGATTGTGATGGACACGATAAAGATGAGAGCAGCCAGAATAAAAGAAATGTCTGAGGTTACCGGGTAGGCGGCACAATTTCGGATCCCGATGCCTATGAACGCCCAAACGAATACGAGAGGATAGCACCAATCCCGGTTTTTACCTGCAAAGACAAAGGCCAGGATTGTTGCTGCAATCAGCAAAATGATTGTCCAAGCTACACTGGAAATCCCATAACCTTCCCATTTAATATAGGTAAGGTAATAAGAAATGTCAGCAATGGCAGCAACACTCACCCAGCCTGTATAAACGGAAAACGGAAATAGATCGAAAGCAGTATGCTCCACTTTTTTTATGCTTATATAAATGACCATTAATGTAGCCAAAAGAGCGATGATAATGAATACGGATAACAAAAAGTGTTCGTAATGCCAAGCCAAAAGCCAGGAACCATTCAGTACACAGCTTAAAGCGAACCAAGGGGAGGATGCCTTATAAACAGGGCTGTTAAGGTGGTTACCTAAAAACTGCCTGATTACCCAAATGGCCAGCAGAAAGTAGATAAAGCCCCATATGGAAAATACATAACCGGCAGGAGTGAAAAGGACATCCAATTTATCAGAGACCTCTCCTGATGTTTGGCCGTTCAATGGCAGGAAATTGGCTAGAAAATTCACTGTTACGACGAATAGAAAGAAAATCAAATTGGTGATGGCAATAAGCATGAGCTTCCTCCTTGTATGAATTGTGACTCCTATAACTTATTCCACCATTTAAGCATGTTTAATCTTTTTGGAGCACATCGGGGGTACTCGGAAATGAATTTCATTTTTCCATATAGAAAGGGATTTCCCGTAGTTAATTAACCATTTAAGTTTAGAAATTTCACATTCACTTTATGGCGATAAAATATTCAAAAATTCATATTAATTTAGTCCTTCGGATCGTAAGATACCACAGAAAAAAATAAACCGCCTAAACCTTTGTTTTAAAGGGTTTGAGGCGGTTTTTATTTGTTCCATTTTCGTGTTTGGTAGGAAAGGTTGGCACAATTGAAGGGTGCATTGAATCGTATACTCCACATGAAATGCTAGCTTTAATGATAAACTAGAAGCCTTAATGAAGACTTTGTAAATCGTCAAGAAGTTCAACCTGAAGAAGTAGGGAAGTTAACTTTTTATTGTCTGAAAGTAATAACTGATAAAGGCTGTTATTTTTGGTTTGAATACAGAATTAGAAGACGAAAATAAAAGATTGGTCTATGAGGATAAATCACAGATGTTAGATATAACCAGGCTTATGGGAGATTCATTTTAAAGAACGTGGATAGATAATTTGAAATCATTAAGCATCCATAAATATAAGTGTTTTTTAATATACAAACATCCGTTCTGAAATCGGATTCGAATACTCTAAATTTTTGTCCATCATTAGAGCAAAATTCCTAAAGAAAATCTTTATAGATAATATATAAGAAAACCCTCTGAATTCGATTGTATAGTTATATTATCATCTATTCAATTGGGTGCTTTTTATCTTGGAGAAAGAAGATGTCAATATTTTTATTAATGGGGACAAGCACAAGCGTAAATTTAGTAAATCCATATTATATAACAATACATGATATGGAGATGATTATATGGGAAAACATGGTTGTAAGAAAAAAAAGGATAAAAAGTGTTACAAAAAAGAGAAACACAGTTGTAAGAAGGTAAAAGATTGTTGCAAGAAAAAAGAGAAAAAGTGTTGTAAAAAAGAGAAACACAGTTGTAAGAAGGTAAAACATTGTTGCAAGAAAAAAGAGAAAAAGTGTTGTAAAAAAGAGAAACACAGTTGTAAGAAGGTAAAAGATTGTTGCAAGAAAAAAGAGAGTAAAAAGCATTATTTTGAATGGAATAGTAAAATCAAAATCAGGTGGTAAGTACATTCCGATACAATATAGTAGTTTAGTTAATGGTAAGTTGCAAAGCACTAATTGAATTTAAATAGTTTAAATATTGCACTCATTCTGTGGGTGCTTTTTATTTTGGAGAAAGAAGGTGAGGAAATAGTATGGGTAAGCAGGCTTATTACAATAAATACAAACGTGATAAAGAAGCTAAGAAGTTCTATAACTCATCTGGTTTGAAGAAGTGCCGTGCTGTTGTATTGGCAGGAGACAATCATTTATGCCAGGAATGGTGGATGAAACGGATCACACATGTAGACATGGTCCATCACATATAACTTGCAGCTAACTTGATTTTTAGTATGGCCGAGCTTATGGGCCAAGTCTTTATAGTATCCATTGTGTGGTCCAAACTCTTTTCATTCATTTACATAAACTAGTCATTAACATATTCGAGACTTGGGTTTAAACAAAAAATGTAAAGATTGCGGACATAGTAAATGCAAATGCGAATCTAAACAAGAACAAAAGGTAGAGTAAAACGTCGAAGTGGATGTAAACGTACCTGCTAAGGATAAAAAAGGGAATAGGGACCTTCCCTTACACGTGGTTAAAAACGGAAGGATATACAAAGTATCCAAAATTACTTTTTTAAAATGGCCTGATGGAGAAGGGCAAGGAGATTGATTCCTTGTTCTTTTTATTTTGTCGTGGTAATATGTCATTAATTAAAAGTCAATTCAGTGGTAGTTTTTTGGTAGGATACTTGGAAGGAATGAACAATATTCAACAGGACTATAAAACATTTCGATAAATATCATAACCGTAAAAATCCTATTACATAGGCTTTTAAATAACAACATAATACTAGAAAGCGCAGCAATGTGTTGATAGTGTCCTTCGGGGTCGGGTGAAAATCCCAACCGGCGGTGATGAAGAAATTCTAAGCCCGCGAGCCTGATAAAGGCAGGATTTGGTGAGATTCCAAAGCCGACAGTACAGTCTGGATGGGAGAAGGACGTGTGGAACCCAAGTGTATACGTACGCCTAATTTTTCAAAAAAGAAAATATTGGGCTTTTTAGGTATACAGTTTTTTTCACTCATTTCTCCTGCTAACTCCTTAGGTCTTCCTAAGGGGTTTTTTATATTTTATAAAAGGGGGAAAAACATGTTTACGGGAATCATTGAGGATATCGGTACCGTCCATTCCTTGAAAAAAGGGAAAAGCAGTATGGAGCTGTCGATTCGTTCTGAAAAAATCCTTGAAGATGTTCATCTGGGGGATAGTATTTCAGTCAACGGGGTCTGCTTAACGGTAACGTCCTTCACGAAAAGTTTGTTTACGGTCGATGTGATGCCGGAAACGGTCAAAGCTTCCTCGATCCGGACGTTAAAGTTGGGATCACCTGTGAATCTCGAACGAGCCATGAGTGCACAGGGAAGGTTTGGCGGTCATTTTGTTTCAGGTCATATCGACGGAACCGGAACAATCATAAAAAAAGAACGAAAAGAAAATGCCGTATATTATGTAATCCAATTGGAAGAAGGGCTCAGTACCTTTTGCATTCCAAAAGGATCTGTAGCCATTGATGGAACGAGCTTGACGATATTTGGAATCGAACGAAACCTTTTGACTGTATCACTGATTCCATTGACTCATCAGGACACCGTATTGGGGCAAAAAGCGGCTGGCGATATAGTTAACATCGAAAATGACATGATAGGGAAATATATTATACATCAAATGAAAACTGGTGATTCAAAACCAGGGCTGAATTTAGAGTTTTTGGCAGAGCACGGATTCTAATAAAAGGGCGGTGTAATGATGTTCCATACAATTGAAGAAGCGATCGAAGATTTGAAAGCTGGCAAGATAGTAATCGTATCCGATGATGAAGACCGTGAAAATGAAGGGGATTTTGTCTTGTTGGCCGAAAAGGCGACGCCGGAAGCGATTAATTTCATGGCGACTCATGGACGAGGTTTGATTTGTACAACCATTACTGAAGAATTGGCAGGAAAATTGAACCTGCATCCTATGGTAGGAGAAAATACCGATCATCATGGTACTGCTTTTACTGTTAGTGTCGATCATAAAAGCACTTCCACAGGAATCAGTGCTTTTGAACGGTCATTGACGATACTTGAGCTTCTTAAAGAGGATTCGGTCGCTGAAGATTTTCAAAGGCCTGGTCACACTTTTCCGATAGTCGCTAAAGAAGGCGGCGTACTGAGGAGGGCAGGACATACGGAAGCTTCGGTGGATTTGGCAAAGTTATGCGGTGCCGCTCCAGCTGGTGTCATTTGCGAGATCATGAATGAAGATGGATCGATGGCACGCGTATCCGATTTGGAAGTCATCGCTGAGAAATTCAACCTGAAATTCATCACGATAGCCGATTTGATTCGGTTTCTTCAACAAAGTGATACAATCGGGAAACAGGAATTTGAACTGAACATCCCGAATGCTTAAGGAGTTTAGCGCATTTATATGAACAAAAAATGATATCTGTATAATAATTAGGAGGAATTGGACATGGGGAAAATTATTGAAGCACAATTAATCGGATCAGGATTGAAAGTAGGAATCGTTGTAGGAAGATTTAATGAGTTTATCACAAGCAAGCTTTTAGGAGGGGCATTGGATGGCCTTAAGCGTCATGGTGTTGATGAGAATGATGTTGACATCGCATGGGTCCCGGGTGCTTTTGAACTTCCGTTAATTGCGAAGAAACTTGTGAATACAGGTAAATATGATGCGGTAATCGGTCTTGGAACGGTAATCAGGGGTGCCACTTCACATTATGATTATGTGTGCAATGAAGCAGCTAAAGGCATGGCATCCGTTTCCTTGGACACAGGTGTACCGGTTATCTTCGGATTGTTGACAACTGAGAATATTGAACAAGCCATTGAACGTGCCGGAACTAAATCAGGTAACAAAGGCTATGAAGCTGCCGTTAGTGCCATTGAAATGGCCAACCTTGGAAAATTGATAGAACAGTGATTTCACATAAGGAGTCCGCAGGGATTAACATTTCCTGCGGCTTTTTTTTTGATGTAATGGATTTTAGGTTATGTTACTCAGGCTCTGTTGAATGTGATTTGTGGCATGACGGCTATTTTAGTTTTTTTTTTTGTATTAATTAAGGCAATTGTGATTTCCTCAGATTTTCCCCTGTTATTTGGACAATCCTGAAATGGCCATAAGGGCCACTTGTTGGTGGGGTGCCTAGAAAAATGGATAGAATGAGGCATAAAGTGATCATTGAATACATGATCATGATGTCTAAAAGCATTATGGTTTGTTGTGCTCCCCTGTCTGTTTTAAGGGAGTACATGGAATCCACGATTTCAAAGTAATGTGTTTTCATTATATATTGGTGTAAATTCTGGAAAATAAAGAATCATAAGTGGGCTTTTCAAAAAAAACGAACAAAAGCATCGCGTAATGGAAGCATGGTAAATTATGCGGATATGATTATGCTACAATTGTAAAGATTGCAATTGAAATTCCTGTCTTTAGGGAAAAGTAAATTTATTAGTTATTAGGAGGGGTTTGTGTGTACCATCTCTTTACACATAATGATTTAGATGGAGTCGGTTGCGGCATTGTAGCTAAGCTGGCATTCGGAGAAGAAGTAGTTGTTAGTTATAATTCAATCGGTCGCCTTAATCAGAATGTAGGAGCATTTCTTGAACAGGCTAAGATTGAAGATACATTGATTGTTACTGATTTATCGGTTGATGAAGATAACGAAAAAATGATTACTCAGTTTGTGGAAGATGGAGGTAAAGCGCTGCTAATCGATCATCATAAGTCAGCGTTGCATTTGAATGAACATGATTGGGCATCTGTAACTGTCGAACAGGAAGACGGTAAACAGACGGCAGCAACTTCATTATTCTATCAGTATGCTGTTGAAAATAAATTTCTGGAACCTTCAAGCATTATCGCTGAATTCGTTGAATTGGTCCGTCAATACGATACGTGGGAATGGGAAGTCAATAAAAATTCAACGGCAAAACGGCTGAATGACCTGTTTTTCATGATTCCGATAGAGGAATTCGAAATGAAAATCGCAAATAAGTTATCGACGGCTGAAAGTTTTACTTTTGACGAAGTGGAGCAAACGCTTCTGAATGTTGAGGAGAGTCGGGTTGATCGGTACATAAACAGGAAAAAAAGAGAAGTTTATCAGGCTACGGTCGGTCCCCATACAGCTGGGGTGGTCCATGCAGAGTCATACCACTCAGAATTGGGAAATGAACTGTCGAAAGAGTTCTCGCATCTGGATTATATCGCCATCCTGATGGTAGGGAGTAAAAGAATCAGCTTCCGGACAATCCACGATGACATAGATGTTTCTGAGGTTGCTGGAAAGTACGATGGTGGCGGCCATCAAAAAGCCGCCGGTTGTACCATGTCCGAAAAGGCTTATAGTCAATATGTCGAAAAGACATTCTTTGCCGAGCCCCTTAAACGCGATGCACATAAAAATCAATTGAATGTAAAGGAATCCCCAGAGGGTTGCCTATATTCAACGAGAGATAAAAAGGACATATTCATCTATGAAGATGAAGAAGAAGAATGGATTGTTGAAATCAACGGAAAACAACAGAAAAAAACATTCGATACATTTGGGGAAGCTGAAAAATACATGAAGCGAAAATACGCGGCATGGCTGGCCCATGATGAAAGATATGAAGAGTTTGTCAATAAAGGATGAATAGGAAAGCGGCTGTCCGAATGGGACAGCCGCTTTTGAATTAATTCCATCTAGTTCCGAAATTCATGATTTTTACCTTTTAAGCGGGACAGGATGTACGATAGTGCGTGACTGTTTTTTTGGAATGGTATATTGGCGATGAAGAATTGCATTGATTTCTCCGCCGATCACAAAGATCAGACCACTCAAATATAGCCAGAGCATCAAGATGATGACGCCTCCTAAACTGCCATAAGTGGAAGAATAGTTGGCAAAGTTACTGATATAGAATGAAAATCCAAGTGATATTCCCAGCCAAAGTACAGTTGCGGTCACTGCCCCAGGGATGACGTGTTTAATGGGAAAGCTTTTGTTCGGTGCAAAACGATATAGAAAGGTCAGGACGAGTGAGATGACCACAACCGCGATAACCCACCGTAACAAGCTAAATAAAATTTGCATTTCTTCAGGGATCGGGATGAATTGCTGTAGTAAATCGATGATGACTTTTCCGAAGACGGGGAGACCTAACATGACGATGAATGCGACAACCAAGCCTAATGTCAATACAATGGAGATGAAGCGGGCTTTAATGAAATTCCTTGTTTCTTCAACATCATAAGCGATATTCATGGAATGAATGAACGCATTCATTCCATTTGAAGCGGACCATATGGTGCCAAGGAAACCAAAAGTCAGTAAGCCGCCGTTCCGCTCAGATAATATGTTGATGATATTTTTCTCAATGACTTCCATCGTCTCCGCAGGCATGAAGGTTTTTATCGTGTCCAGTGCTGTCTGAATATCAATATTCAGATAAGGTAATATGGACAGCAGTAAAATGAGCAAAGGGAATAGGGCGAGTAAATAGTAATAAGCTTGTTCAGCTGCCAGCCCCGTCACGCGATCCTCCTTTATTTCTTTAATCAGTTTCTTTGAAAATTTTATCGACTTATTCATCCGGGCATCACTCCTGAATAGTTACTTAGGTTATCTGCTTCTTTTCCCTCTGTTCATGCAAGTTAATCCTCAAATGAAAAGAAATTGAAAGGGGCTTCCCAAAAAAGAAGTCCCTTTCATGTTAATCCTCGCGCTTGTATAAGCTTGTGACAATGATATAACCTGCAATTACTCCAATGATCGCATTTAATGTGGTTGATTCATTTTCTCCGAAGTAACCAAAAACAAATTTGGAGAGAGGCAAATCTTTAAATAATCCAGTAAAGTACAAAATCGGAATGATGGAGAGGTAAAGGAATGGTAAACCAAGAATGATCAGCCTTAACCAATTCACTTTCCAATGCACCTTGTTAGAAAAACTTTGCAGAATTCGGGGAATGGCGAGTACCATGCCCAGGAAAATCGGGAATGAAGATCCGAACAGCAAGTATCCCTTAATCTCGTAAGTTTCGCGACTAACTGTAAATAGGTGCTGTTGGTACTTCAAGCCTATGAATAATACGCCCAATACTACCACTAGGCAGATTAAATATCTAATGGCTCTTTTTAAAGAAACACTCATTATTTCACGCCCCTTTTATAACAATTATAGTAATGTTAGGGGAATTATGTAAGTTATTCCAAGTGGGCTATTAAAGGTTAACAGAAAAAAGGCCAGATAGCATGTCTGGCCTTTTTGTCTATTGTACTTCTTTTCCTTGTTCCTTTTGAACCTTCGGAGGGGTCCATTTGAAGACTTTATTTAGGATATTATAGATGTGTTTGGATTCTTTTGTAAGGATCGGCCCAAGAATCGCTAAGGTCAAAACATAAAGTGCCGCAAACGGGGTTAGTATAGGCATTAAACCGCCAGCAATGCCTAGGTTGGCTAAAATGATGGAGAATTCGCCACGTGAAACAATCGTTAAACCGATGTTTGCGGAAGCTCTGTGAGATAAACCGGATTTGCGTCCGGCAATCATACCAGCGACAAAGTTACCGATTATAGTGATGATGACGGCTCCAAGAACCATCCAGACAGCTCCGCCAAGGGTCGTCGGATCGATGCTCAAGCCAAAGCTGAAGAAGAATATGGCCCCGAAGAAGTCCCTAAAGGGAATGACAAGTTTCTCAATCCTGTCGCTATGTTCCGTCTCAGAAAAGACTAGGCCGAGCAGTAATGCACCAATGGCTTCCGCAACATGAATCGTTTCCGAAAAACCTGCAATAAAGAATAGTAATGCAAACACGACGATGATAAAAATCTCATCTGATGTAATATTGAATAATTTGTTAAGGATCCCAGATGCTTTCCGGGCGATAACAAAAAATACAAGCATATACCCAATTGCGATTAAAGTAGAAAGTAACGTTCCCCAAATGGAACCAGAGGAGCTTAATACCAATCCGGATACGACTGAAAGATAAACAGCGAGGAAGATATCTTCAAACATGATGATGCCGAGGATTAGCTCCGTTTCATTGTTCCCGGTCCTTTTAAGGTCAACAAGTACCTTTGCTACAATAGCACTTGAAGAAAAACTGATGATCCCGGTTAATATCAGAACCTCTTTTAATGGAAGTCCGAGCAGGAAACCATATACAAAGGCCATTCCGGCGTTGATCACAATGTAATACGTTCCGCCTGTCACGATATTTTTCCCAGACTTCATAAGTTTTTTTACGGAAAATTCCAGACCTAAGTAAAACAGGAGGAATAAGATACCGACACGTCCGAGGAACGCTATGATTTCATCACTTTCAATGAAACGCAGGTCAATTAATCCGAATTGTGGGGCATGGGGACCAACGAGCATCCCGATGATAATTAATAGTGGAACATTTGAGATTTTGAATTTACCTGCAACGAGAGCAGCTAATGCTACTAGAAGTAGGGCAGTTCCCACTTCAAAGACTAAATGGTCCATATGAGCTTAGTCACTCCTTTCGTCGGTCAATAATTCTCTTGTCAGGTTACGGATATCTTTTCTTTCACCAGATATCACAAGGGTATCGCCTGTTTCGATGATAGAGTCAGGACCAGGATTATTCAGTTGTTTTTTTCCTTTTTTCGAATGGGCGATGACGGTTACATTATAATTGCTCCTTATATCAATCGCACCGATCGTTTGATTGATGGCCTTAGAACCTGGTTCCACTTTGAACCATTCAATCACTAAGTCACCCAATGACATTTCAATCGTTTCAAGTGCTTGTGGTTTATAAACCATGCCGCCTATGATGGAAGCCATTTGCCGGGATTCCTGATCGTTAAGGGTGATGCTCGATATGACGTCTTCATGTTCATTATCAAAATGGTACAATTCCCGACGGCCGTCATCGTGAATGACAATTACTAACTTTTCATCATTTCTCGTTATGATTTCGAACTTTTGGCCAATACCAGGAAGTTCACTTTCTCTAATTCTCACTGGAATTCCTCCTTAAAATGTTGGTTAGAGTTAATAGAAGATAGCAGAAAGTTTATAAGTTAACGTCAATAATCGTCTTGAATTTCTTCTCCTTTGATATGCCGATGTATTTTAATGTCTCCGATGGACTGGAATGATGGTAATGCTTTTGTATCAAGGCCAGTGACACTCCTTGTTTATAGGCATGGTAGCCAAAAGTTTTACGCATCGAACTTGCTCCGAATTTGCCTGTCAGACCTGCACCTTCCACAGCATCATGGATGATTCGGTGTGCCTGTTGACGTGTAATCGGCTTTTTTGTCTTAGGGGAAAGAAATAAAAATTGACCTTCGATAACCTTCGAGCCTTTAAGGTATTCTTGTAAGGCGGTACGGACTTTCAGGTTCAAATAAATTTGGTTGACCTCATCATTTTCCATCCGTTGCTCATAAAATTCCTTGATTTTTCCAGTTTCATCAAGAACGTTGGCGACGGTTATTTCGAGCATTTCATTTATCTTCATACCTGTATTGATGCCGAGTACAAACAATAAATAATCCCGACTGGAGTGCGCTCGTAAATAGGTTTTAATTTTGCTGATTTGATTGATATCCTTAAAGGCTTCTACATATTCCATAAATCTTCTCCTCTTACCAATGTAACATAATTATACTATATCACAACTTATGTAACATTGCATGCGTTTAGTCCTGCAGGAATGATCCTTCTTCAAAAAAGCAACGCATACTGTCGAACGTAAAAACCCTTTTTCTTATTCTCTACTCAAACGAGGTAAAATATATCAGTGAAGTTATTTAACTTTAAAACATGGAGATTGCTCTTGCACCCTGGGAACATAAGGCTGGATAGATAAAAAAAAGAAACCCCAAGTTGGGATTCCTTCATCTTTTTAGTATACGGCTTTTTGTAATTTGTGAATGACCTCAAGTGAAAGTCCGGTCCCGATGGCGACTGATTCAAGCGGATTATCTGCAAGTTTGACTGGGACGACAATTTCATTCGTCAACCATTCTTGTATCCCGTTGAGAAGTGCACCCCCGCCGGATAAGATGACACCTTGATCGACGATATCCCCGCTCAATTCAGGTGGACAATCTTCCAAAGTGGCCCTTATTGCTTCCAATATATGAAGAAGCGATTCCTGGATGGCTTCCTGGATATCAGTGGATGATATTGTAATCGGCTTTGGAAGACCCGTTACAAGATCGCGGCCCCTGACTTCCATGGTGATCACGGGATGTTCAACTAGTGCGTAGCCGATTTCTTTTTTTATTTCCTCGGCTGTTCTTTCCCCAATCAGCACATTATGTTTTTTTCTAACATATTGGCTGATATCTTCATCCAATTGATCTCCGCCAATTCTTATCGAATTGCAAGAAACGACGCCGCCGTAAGATATGATCGCGACCTCAGTCGTGCCCCCGCCGATATCAACGATGACATTTGCAACCGGCTCTTCGACAGGCAGGCCTGCACCTATTGCTGCTGCTACTGGTTCCTCGATAAGGTGGACCTGTTTGGCTCCGCAGCTTTTTACTGCATCCTGAATGGCCCTTCTCTCAACTGATGTGGAACCTGATGGTGTACAGACCACCACACTAGGTTTTCGAATCGAAAAGCCTAGGGCCTTACTTGCTTTTTTCATGATTTCCCGAAGCATTTGCGCCGTTACATCAAAATCCGCAATGACACCGTCCTTAAGTGGACGGATTGCCACGATATTTCCAGGTGTTTTCCCGATCATGTTTTTTGCATCCACACCAACTGCCAATACTTTATTAGTCTCTATATCAATGGCCACCACTGATGGCTCATTAAATACGATTCCTTTATTTTTACTGTAAACTAGCGTATTTGCAGTTCCTAAGTCAATGCCTATTTCTGTATTTGATAACATTTAGTCACCCCTCCATAAGAGTTTGACCCCTATATACTCATTCTACCTTTTGTAGCGAGTTTGTGGGGGTGGGAAATCTAGTAAATAGTGGAAGTGCATTGCTGTTTCTTTTAATGGAGCGAATATATGATGAAATATAAAAATGCACTGACGATGGCGAGCACGCCAAGAACGTGAAATGTATTGTGACCAATCCATCCTGACATCAAAATGGCTACTGGCACCAACATTCTGCCTATTGTAAACAGCTAAGCTTGATGTTGCGAAATATTGTCCCCGCATAAGCTTGGATCCCTATCCTTGCTGAATGCCTGCTTTAAAAGCTAGGCCATTGTGACGATCCAAATAAAATGAAGGGAAGACAGTAGGTAATCGAGGAGTCGATGAATAAACTTCGTCTATATAGGCGGACGATCATTTTGTTACTGATATGGTTAAGAGTGTGATGAATACTCCTCGCTTCAACGAAAACAAGTAGGTAAGGCAACTTTGAATCAGCTTATTTTATGTTAAGATATAGATGAAAATTCGCTTAGGTAAAGAAGGTAATTCTGTGAGTGCAAATTTAATCGAGAGTAAGAGTTTTAGAGTCATTTTTACATCTTTTTTGGCATTCCTGGGTGGATATGCGTTTGATTGCCTTGGAATATACTTACCATGGATGCTGGGACCATTATTCGTGGTGATGATTGCGAAAGTGAAGTTAGGGAAGTACATGTTATGGTCTAAAACCTTTAGAAGCACAGGATTGGTCATTCTTGGTTTACAACTGGGCAGTTCATTCACTAAACAATCGTTAAATGAGATGATTGAATATTTGCCGGTTATGCTTTTTACGACAATCGCAATCATTTTATTTACAGTTTTGACTGGCTGGTTTGTCGGAAAACGAATGGACCTATCTCTGAGCACATCCATGCTTGGCAGTTTTCCGGGAGGTCTTTCCCAGATGGTGGTCTTAAGTGAGGAAATGAAGGATAGTGATGAAACGGTTGTAGGTTTCATGCAAACACTTCGTGTCATCCTGGTGATATCCATTGTTCCTTGGCTTGTGACCCATGTAATGTCAGTTGAACCAGGAGCTGTGATGGCTATAGCGGAGCGGCCGTTTTTCTTATTTGAATATGATGGGGTATTAGCCATCATGATGTTGGCAACCTTGCTAATATTCATCATAATCACAAAGAAAGCCAATTTTCCGCTTCCTTTTTTACTAGGACCTCTCATGGCCGCAGCCTTATTTAATCTAGTAGGCCCAGGTGCCCCGCAAATTCCTGACTTTTGGTTGAACTTGTCACAATTGTTGATTGGCGCCCATTTAGGGTACACACTGAAGGTCGATAATCCCCGACTCTTCAGAAAGATGTTCGGGGCAGTATTCGTCAGTAACATCCTGTTAATTGGATTTTGCTATTATCTTTCCATTCAGTTTGCTCCTGTCCTATCCTTGCAGGCAAACGAATTATTTTTGAGCATGGCGCCAGGCGGCGTCGCCGAAATGGCAGTCACAGCCATGTCTGTGCATGTGGATTTATCCGTTGTCACAAGCTTTCATTTATTCAGGATTTTATTCATCTTATTTTTTTTATCGCCCATCATAAAATGGCTCGGTGGAAGAAGCCGAGGGAAACAGGAACAAGGACAAAGCTGACAGGCTTTGTCCTTTTTTTGATAAGGGAAAAACCTCTGGTCAATGTCCAAATTTCGAAACTTACGAGTAAAATCGTGAAATTCACGAGTAAAGCATCGAAACTCACGAGTAAAGCACCGAAACTCACGAGTAAAAGCGTGGAACTCACGAGTAAAAGCGTGGAACTTACGAGTAAAAGCGTGAAATTCACGAGTAAAGCACCGAAACTCACGAGTAAAGCGTGGAACTCACGAGTAAAAGCGTGGAACTCACGAGTAAAAGCGTGGAACTCACGAGTAAAGCACCGAAACTCACGAGTAAAGGCGTGGAACTCACGAGTAAAAGCGTGAAATTCACGAGTAAAGCACCGAAACTCACGAGTAAAGCGTGGAACTCACGAGTAAAAGCGTGGAACTCACGAGTAAAGCACCGGAACTCACGAGTAAAACACCGAAACTCACGAGTAAAGCATCGAAACTCACGAGTAAAAGCGTGGAACTCACGAGTAAAAGCGTGGAACTCACGAGTAAAAGCATGGAACTCACGAGTAAAAGCGTGGAACTCACGAGTAAAGCATCGAAACTCACGAGTAAAGCACCGAAACTCACGAATAAAAGCGTGAAACTGACGAGTAAAGCACCGAAACTCACGAGTAAAGCGTGGAACTCACGAGTAAAAGCACCAAAACTCACGAGTAAAGCACCAAAACTCACGAGTAAAGCATCGAAACTCACGAGTAAAAGCGTGGAACTCACGAGGAAAGCACCGAAACTCACGAGGAAAGCACCGGAACTCACGAGTAAAGCATCAAAACTCACGAGTAAAAGCGTGGAACTCACGAGTAAAGCACCAAACCCCAAGTGAAATTACATTCCCGGCGGAAATTTTACCCGACCTGTTGATATATGCTTTTAATTCCTCCCTTGGCAAGGAGTAAAGTGAGTGGATTTTGTGATGATTTAATGAATATTAAAATGGAATAGAAAAATAATCCTCACTTTTTTTAAACTTCATCCGATATAAGGAGGAGACGAGACTTTAAATGAATGGGTGAGTATTATGGATATAACATCAGTTTTGGGCGTAGTCCTTGGTATTGTGGCCATCTTAGTCGGGATGGTGTTGAAAGGCGTTAGTGTAACAGCATTGATTAACCCGGCGGCTATTCTGATCATTATTGTAGGGACGATAGCTGCTGTCGTAACGGCTTTCCCTTTGTCGGAATTAAAACGACTACCTAAAATTTTCAAGATTTTATTCTTGGAACAAAAATTGACAAAGCCTGAAGAATTAATAAAAACATTTTCGGAATGGGCGGTCATTGCCAGGAAAGAAGGCTTACTGGCATTGGAAAGCATTTCGGACCAAGTGGATAATGCTTTTTTGAAAAATGGCTTGAATCTTGCAGTAGAAGGTCAGAGTGCCGATTATATTCGTGATATTTTAGCAGAGGAAATAGACGCGATGGAAGAGCGTCACCTAAGCGCGGCAGCGATTTTCAGTCAAGCCGGAACATACGCACCGACACTTGGCGTATTGGGTGCGGTAATCGGGCTGATAGCAGCATTGGGCAATATGGCTGACACAGAGGCATTGGGACATGCCATATCTGCCGCCTTTGTCGCAACCTTGATGGGGATTTACACAGGGTATGTGTTATGGCATCCATTTGCCAATAAGCTCAAACGGAAATCGCAGCAGGAAGTCCGGATCAAAGAAATGATGATAGAAGGGATTTTATCGATCATCGAAGGGGAAGCGCCAAGAACGATTGAACAGAAATTAACATCATATTTGCCTGCTGGAGATCGTAAAAAGTGGTTAGAAGGCGATGTGAGAGAAGATGGCTAGGCGTAAAAGGAAACAAAGGCATGAAGAGCATATCGATGAATCATGGTTGGTTCCCTATGCCGATATCTTAACATTGCTTCTTGCGCTTTTTATCGTCTTATTCGCTTCAAGTTCGGTTGATGGAGTAAGGTTCCAGCAGTTGTCCAATGTATTTAACCAGGTATTTACGAGCGGAACGGGTTTTATGGATTTCCCAAGTGATTCCCCCAGCAATGAGCCGACATCACCAGAACAAAGATCAGGGGCAGAAGATCTTAAGAAGTTAGGGAAAAACGAGCAAGAAGAACTTACGGAAGTTCAGGAGCGTGTAAATGCCTATATCCAAAAGAATGGTTTAACGGATAGATTGGAAACGAACCTTACGGATGAAGGTATGTTGATTTCAATTAGGGAGAACGTGTTGTTTGAATCGGGAGTTGCTGAGGTGAGAAGTGAAAACCAAAAAATCGCAAAGGAAATCTCAAATTTACTGGTCATGGACTTACCCAGAAACATTATCGTAAGCGGACATACCGATAATATTCCAATTAAAAATTATCAGTATGAATCCAACTGGGATCTGAGCGTGATGCGATCCGTGAATTTCATGAAACTTCTTCTCGAAAATAAAGAGTTAGATCCCGAAATGTTCAGTGCTAAAGGACATGGTGAATTCAAGCCGGTCGCTTCTAATGAAACAAAAAAAGGAAGAGCTGAAAACCGGAGAGTTGAAATCTTGATTGTCCCACGGACTGCAATAAATGAGTGAAAACCTGTCCGGAATGACGGGTTTTTCTTTTTGAAGGAGAATTTATGGATAGAGAATATACAAATGTGATGGAAGAGATCGTTGTGACATGGGTGCAGGTTTTAATGTCCGGTATGGAATACCAAACATTTTGCTCGTGCAGCAAATGTAAAAATGACATCATCACATTATCACTGAATAACCTGCCTAATTACTATGTAACCACTGAGGGCGGAAAAGGATGTTTGAAAATTTGAATATAGAAGAAAACAGGAAATGGATCAACAAAAGAATCATCAATGCCATACACGTTGTTGGCCAGTATCCTAAACATTGATCAGCTTTTGAAAAGATAAAAGGTCAGGGACCCCTTTTTTTTGATATTAAAACTTGGGCAGCAACCTCCGAAAGGGATTTCGCTCATATACAAAAGGTGATAGTTTTGGGAACATTGTGTTTTATTTATAGTGCAGTAGGGAACATAAATAAAGTACAAAGATAGGTTCATTCAATCAAAAATTGAGGAGATGAATTTTTATGGGTAGAAATATCGCATGTGTTGTAACGAATATGTTTGAGGACTCGGAGTACAGTGAACCGGCAAAAGCATTTGAAGAAGCTGGTCATACTGTAACGACGATTGAAATGGAAAAAGGGAAAACCGTTAAAGGAAAACAAGGGGAAGTAGGAGTCAAGATTGATGAAAGCATCGATTCGGTGAAACCGGAGGATTTCGATGCTTTGTTCATCCCCGGAGGGTTCTCACCTGATCAACTACGTGCTGACGAACGCTTCGTATCGTTCGCCAAATCGTTCATGGATGATAAAAAACCTGTATTTGCAATCTGTCATGGACCGCAGTTGCTGATTACAGCCAAAACACTTGAAGGACGCCACGCAACAGGATATACATCCATTAAAGTCGATATGGAGTATGCAGGTGCCACATATTTGGACAAAGAGGTTGTAGTTTGCGGCGACCAGCTTGTAACCAGCAGGACGCCAGAAGATCTTCCGGCATTTAACCGGGAATCGCTTAATCTATTGAAATAATAAAAAATCCCGGCAGCTGCCGGGATTTTTTATTTAATGAGATTTAAAGGATTCATATACTTCCATCTTTGCAGTAAAATAAAAGGAGACGAATAAAAAAAGGAAGTGTCACGATTGATCGTATTAAAGTCTGCACGTGAAATTCAAGCGATGCATGAATCGGGTAAAATTTTGGCAGCTTGTCATAGGGAGATTGCAAAGTTGATTGTTCCTGGTGTGACAACATGGGAAATAGAAGAATTTGTCGAAGGATTCTTAAAAAAACATGGAGCGAAGCCGGAACAAAAAGGTTACAAGGGATATGAGTATGCGACATGTGCCAGCATAAATGAAGAAATCTGTCACGGTTTCCCTCGAAAGACCCCTTTGAAAAATGGAGATATCGTAACGATTGACATGGTCGTCAATTATAACGGAGCCCTTGCCGACTCTGCTTGGACGTATACGGTAGGTAAGGTTTCAAAGGAAACGGAACATTTAGTGAATGTGACGAAGGAATCTTTATATAAGGCGATTGAAGTGTGTGTGGAAGGCAACCGGATTGGTGATATTGGTCATGCCATTCAAACATATGTCGAGGCTGAAGGCTTCTCGGTCGTTCGTGATTTCATCGGACACGGGATAGGAAATGTCATTCATGAAGAGCCGCAGGTTCCGCATTATGGGCTGCCGAATAAAGGTCCGCGTCTTAAGGAAGGCATGGTATTCACTATCGAGCCAATGGTCAACGTAGGTACATACAAGGCCAGCCGGGATGCGAATGGATGGACGGCTTCTACCGCAGATGGGAAATACTCGGCTCAATATGAGCATACGATTGCCATCACGAAGAACGGTCCGCTAATTCTGACCGAACAATGAACGAAAAAACAGCATCAATTATGATGCTGTTTTTTCATCTTAATCAATCGGTCGTTCCAATGAATACAAATCTTCTTCGATATTTCCTAATCTGTCCTCAATCACTTTTTTAGCATCTTTAATGCCTTCATTATAAATAAAGGGAGCAATGTTTTCGAAAATGAATTGCAAGTGATTTTCAGCAGCGATTTCACCGATTTCCTTGCCATGTTCCTGATACACATATTCTTGGATACTTTCGATCATCTTTCGGCGTTTCTCTAAGGGAAATTGAATGAACATTGTGCCCTCCTTCATATTTGTTTTAAGAACCATGGAATGAAATCATCCGAATTCAAAGGGAAGACGGGTACTGAAGCATGATTCCTGGTGCGTTCCAGACATTCGGGCCAAGCCACGGCTGCTTTGACATTAGTAAGCCGTTCCAATAACAGGAGGTCGCTTTCTTCTTTGATTAAAATGACCTTAGGATAGTCCTCTTGCTTATAACCTTCAATTAAAATCACATCGGGGAGGAATAGACCCAATAATTGAATCAGCTCAGTGATAGGGGCTCCCCCCTTGAAATTGCCGAGCAATTCTATTGTCCCGTCTCCTTCAACAAGTGAAGCGGCTGCTCCAGCCTGAAAGTGTTTATTGGAATCCTTCATGCCTGTGACATCTGGTTTTCCGCCATGTCCATGGTGTTTTAAAACGGCTGTCTCTAATTTTGCTGCGCGAAGCTTTTCGATAATATTCGTTATGAAAGTCGTTTTTCCTCTATTTTGGTAGCCAACAACCTGAAAAATAAAAGGCTTCACCAAGGCCATTTGCATCCTTCTTGATCATCGAGAAGCAGGATGTCCACAAAATCTCCTGTTTGAAAACCACGGGTCCCCCCAGGTAAGACGGTCAGTGAATTGGCACCTGCCAAGCTTGTCGTAATATTGGATTTATCAACTCCGCTGGGAATTACTTTTAACTGGCCGGATTCGTAAAATAATCGGGTTCGAAGCAGACGTGAGAATGGATTGGGCTTTAAGAAATCTTCTGCCAATTGAGCCGTCTCTTTTCGTAAATGCGGATATTCCGAAAACAGCATGGTGCGGATGATCGGTCTTGCAAATAGTTCAAAGCCGACATAACTGGCGGATGGATTGCCGGATAAACCGAATAAAAATTTGTTATTAAATACGGCTACCGTCGTCACGCTGCCCGGGCGCATGGCCACTTTGTTGAATAAGACATCAGCTCCAATTTGTTGATAAATATCTGGGAGAAGATCAAAATCACCGACGGAAACGCCTCCCGTTGTGATTAGCAGATCGACTTCCTCCAAGGCCGTTGAAATGGCCTCGTAGCTTAATTCGAGTTCATCTTTAAGTTTTCCATAAAAACGGACTTCTCCTCCAGCCCTCCGAATTTGGGCGGAGATGGCATGTGAATTGCTGTTGCGAATCTTACCGGGCTGCAAGGGTTCATTAACATCAAGTAGTTCCGAACCTGTAGCGAATAATCCGACGACAGGTTTCTTGGCAACAGGGACTTCAGCATAACCGAATGTTGCCAATAAGCCGATGATCCCTGGGTTGATTGCTGTTCCTTTTTTTACAAGAACATCCCCTTTCTTTGCGTCCTCACCTTGAAAAGAAACGTTTTCCCCTTCCTTTAGTGAGCGTTTAAATGATATGTACTTCTTTCCGTCCTTTTCGAATTCCTTCGTGAGCTCGAGCATGATTACGGCATCACACTCAGCAGGCATCTGAGCTCCAGTCATGATTCTTGCCACTTGGTTTTTTTGTACGGGAATAGTCGATACCATACCAGCAGCCAACTCTTCAACCACTTCGAACTCGAGAGGGTTATTTATGGAACCGTCAACGGTATCCTTGGACCTGAGGGCGAATCCATCATATGGCGAGCGGTTAAAATGCGGAACATCATTTGTAGCTGTAATATCTTGAGCCAAAAAACGGTCTTGGCTTTCCTCGAGGGGAATCAGTTCCATATGTCCGTTTAATTTATGCTTCATCACTTTTTCCACTGCTTCTGCAATACTGATGGGCGTTCTTCTTTCTACCATGCTTACAACCCCTGTCTTTTTTTAACTATAATCTCTATATCAAATGTAGCAGGATTTTTAAAAAAATGAAAAAAATCCTCACCGTATGGGAGGATTTAAATGTTACTTATTACGCAGTCTTCCAAGTTCTTCGGCGATTGCTTCCATTTCACGGACACTGAAATTCGTTTTTTTCATCACCATTATATAGATATCGTGCAGTTCTTCGTACATTTCGATATCAAAATGGGTTGATTTGATTGCACCGAAGTTCATCACTTTTAATTTATCCTTAATTGCTTCGACCATAAACTCTACACTTTCGGCTGTGTTTCGTGTTAAATCCATATTCCTCATCCTTTCTACGTTCCTAAATTATTTTCATCTTTGCATGATTACCCCTAGAAGTCAATGGATATTCGGGTGGAAAACGAAGCTTGATCCCCAATTCACTTTGTCATCTCCACGTTTTAAAGTGAGAGAGTTTGGGAAAAGATAGGAAAAAACTTTTTTAAACATTGTATAATGGAGATAGCTACCATTATCCATGAACCAATATATGAGAAGGAGGAGAATATATGAGCAACATTCGAGAAGAATATAAGTGTGCCAAGAAAAGTAAATTTATGCAAGCGGTCTTTATTGGGGCGTTAGCAGGGGCTGCAGTAAGCCTTTTTGATAAGAATACACGTTATTCTGTATTGGAAAACAGCAAAAGTTGCATGAGTAATATAAAAGAATTCGTGAAGAATCCCAATGGGGTGCTTACACAAGTAAGTGAAACATCATCTAAGGTACGTTCCACTGTTGAAAAAATCTCCGATGATGTATCCTTTATTTCCCAAAAGGTGGAGGAAATGAAAGATATTCCTTCGCAAGTTGCCCAAGTGGTGATGGAAACGAAGGAAGTCTTTGCTGCAGAGCAGGAAGAGTCATCTTCAATTCAGGATCCACAAGAACGGGTCTCCTTAAATTAAAAAATGAGGTGGAGGTATGGCCAATAAAAAAGAATGGATGAAAGGCTCATTCTTCAAGACTTTCATAAAACGGTTACAGATGGATGATGTGTCGGGACTTGCCGCACAGCTGTCTTATTTCTTCTTACTTTCCCTGTTTCCGTTACTTATTTTTTTGTTCACTTTATTGGCCTATCTGCCATTTTCCCAGGAAGATATTTTAAATACCCTCCGTACATATGCACCTGAAGATTCGATGAATATCATTGAGGCTAACCTATCGGAAGTGATGGAAGCGAATGGTACTTTATTGTCGTTTGGTGTCATCGGGACGATATGGTCGGCATCAAATGGGATGAATGCAATCATTAAAGCATTTAACCATGCATATGGTGTAAAAGAAAGTCGAACTTTCTTTATTTCCCGGGGAATGTCGATTCTTCTCACTTTAGCGATGATATTTGTTTTTATTGTCGTTTTATTGCTTCCGATATTCGGAAAACAAATCGGAGTATTCCTATTTGCCGAGATTGGGCAATCCGATGAGTTTCTAACGATTTGGAATCAACTGCGCTGGGTGATCAGTACGCTGGTATTTTTGATTGTGTTCACAATCCTTTATTGGATTGCGCCAAACAAAAGACTGAAATGCATAACAGTATTGCCCGGTTCTATCTTTGCAACGGCAGGATGGAGTATCGTTTCCTTTTTGTTTTCTTTTTATGTGGAGAACTTCGCTAATTATTCCGCGACTTATGGAAGCCTTGGAGGAATAATCGTATTAATGGTCTGGTTTTATTTATCGGGGCTAATCATCATACTGGGCGGGGAAATAAATGCCCTAATAAGTGTAAAGGAAAATCCAGAATGTGAATGAGCTTCCTGGAGTTACCGTAGTAGCGGACTTTACTTCTGCAGATACTATTTAAGAAATGATAACTTTTGTAGAGGAGGAGTTCATTCATGAGTAAAAAGGATGGCAGCACAAAGCAAAAAGGAAAAAAAGGTTCGAACCATAAAACATCAGGTTCTGCAAACGGTAAGAATGGATATCACTAAATGAAACGAACATAAAAAAAGGGAGCCTTTAGGGGCTCCTTTTTCATGTTTAGTTTCTCAAAAGTCTTAAGCTATTCAGTATAACGAGAATTGTGCTTCCTTCATGGCCAATGACGCCATATGGAAGGTCCAGAAATTGAAGGAAATTAGATGCTATCAGGATCATGATGACCGAAATCGAGAAAATGACGTTTTGTTTGATGATTCGATTCATTTTCTTTGATAATTTGACGGCTTCCGCGATACGTGGCAGGTCATTCTTCATCAGAACAACATCCGCTGTCTCCAAGGCAACATCCGTGCCTTCACCCATTGCGATCCCAACAGAAGCTGTTGCTAGTGCAGGTGCATCATTGATGCCATCCCCAACCATTGCTACAGTGCCAAAATGTTCTTTCAGCTTTTTCACTTCATTCACTTTGGTTTCAGGGAGGCATTCGGCAATATATGCATCAATGTGACTCTCCGACGCAATTGCTTTAGCGGTTTTTTCACCATCGCCTGTCAGCATGACAGTATGGATGCCCTCATTTTTCAAAGCTTCTATGGCAGCAATCGTTTCTTCGCGTACGACATCTTTCAAAGTGAGTATACCGGCAATCCCTTGATCATCTTTTGCAAAAACAATTGTCTTACCTTGTTCAGCCAATGTCAGCGCAATGCCATTTTGGAATCGTTCAGCTTCACTGCGACCGACGAAATCAGCTTTTCCAACTTGCCAAAGCACGCCATTGAAATAAGCTTGAACCCCATTACCTGAAATATCTTCCATGTTATCCGGTTTAATGATGTCCTTCTTTTGCAATTTCGTTTTAGCATAACGTACGATCGATGTTGCCAAAGGGTGGTTTGAATAATTTTCAACAGATGCAATATGAAATAAGAAATCTTCTTCGTTTAAATCTTCGCGGATAATGACATCCGTTACCTCTGGTTTTCCTTTTGTTAATGTTCCGGTTTTATCTAAGGCAATCGCCTGCAGGTTTCCTAGATTCTCAAGATGTATGCCACCTTTAAATAAAATGCCATGACGTGCACCATTTGATATGGCAGAAAGTGTAGCTGGCATAATGGAGGCTACAAGGGCACAAGGAGAAGCGACAACGAGCAGGATCATTGCTCTGTAGAACGTTTCGGTCCAGCTCCAGCCCAATAAGAAATGGGGCACGAACATCATTAAGCCGACAACTGACAATACCACTTTTACATAAGTCCCCTCAAACTGTTCAATGAACAGCTGGGAGGGCGACTTTTCGCTTTGTGCGGATTGAACGAGAGTGATTATCTTTTGAAATAATGTTTCATTTGCTGGTTTGGTAATTTCCACGGTAATCGTTCCACGGAGATTAACCGTTCCCGCAAATACTTCATCATCCAATGATTTACTGACTGGCATGGATTCGCCAGTTATTGCCGCTTCATCGATATTGGTACGGCCGTCCGTGATTTTTCCATCTGAAGGAACTCGCTCACCTGGTTTCACTAAAATCAGATCCCCGATACGCAGCTGGGAAACGGATACGGTTTCTTCATATCCGTTAGTGATGCGTAACGCTTCTTCAGGCTGTAAGTCCATAAGTGCCGAAATTTCTTTATGGCTTTTATTCATCGTGTATGTCTCAAGCGCACCGCTTAAAGCGAAGATGAAAATCAATATGGCGCCTTCAGTCCAGTATCCGATGATCGCTGAACCGATGGCGGCAAAAATCATCAGCATCTCAACATTCAATTCCCGGTCGGCGATCGTATCTTCTATGCCTTCTTTTGCCTTGGCATATCCTCCAATCAGGAAAGAGGCTAAGTATATGACTATGGAAGTGGACTCCATTCCGTTCTTTGAAAATGCCCAGCCCATAACTATTAATAATCCGCTGAATAAGGCAGCAATAAGTTCTAAATGAGGTTTTGCTTTTTCCAACCAAGAGGTTTTGCATGTAGCCGGTTGGGTTAAATGTTTAGTATCTGTAGTCATAAGATTCCCTCCCACATTCTTCTCTATTTTTGTGTAAATGATATAGATTATCATTTGTTTAATGCTTAATTGAGAAAGATAATCAACGTCATTTCTCTGGATAAAATATGAAAGCTGCCATCGTAATTGCGATGACAGCAATGTTTTCAAAGGTTTATTAACGTGATGTCCCTTTTGTTAATATTATATTACCACATATCCTATTCAGAAATAAAGAAGAATGATTCTAATCTAGTAAAAAATATAAAGTGCATTTACAGGCACAATTGTTAAACATGCAAATTGAATAATAAATGGAGTTGTCCAGATAATAAACTATACTACATAACTGAAGCAGGCATTTTCTCCTTAAACAAGGCCAATGAAATGAAGACAAGCAAAAGCATGATACTGATCATGTAGAAAAAATTCCCACCCTGAACGTGTTCAATGACCAGGCCGCCAAAGAATGGACCGCCGATGCTGCCGAGACTAAAGAAAATGCTGCATAATAAATTTCCTGCGGGTAAAAGGTTTCGAGGCAAAAGATCTGCCATATAACTGATACCCAGCGAGAAAGTCGAACCGACCATCATTCCGCCAATCATAAAGCAGATGAGTAGGCCAAGAACTGAATAGGAATAAATCCCTGCTAGAGTGAATGTGGCAAAGCCTGAAAAAAGAATCGTCAACAAGGTCTTTCGCCGGCCAAAGCGGTCACTGATCATCCCCAGGGGAATTTGTGTAAGCAGGGTCCCGGCAGAAAATGCCGGAATGATGATGGATACTGCGGTTAAATCGATTCCGGAGCGCAAAGCGAATACTGGAAAGTTGCTATTCAATGATGCTTCGAGCACGCCAAAGGTGAACGGAAGTAAAAAAGCGACCCAAGCTATGCGGCTCACCTTTGAAAACCTTTTGAGTGTTCCGAGGAATGATGTGTTTTCAGAGTCATCCTGTTCAGGAAGCTCATTTCTAATAAGGAAAACAGTTAACCAAGTAAGAAAGCTAAGTATGGATGTCATGATGAAAGGCAAAGCCTGATTAATCTCGAGAAGCTTCGTCATTAGCGGTCCGACCATGAAGCCAAGACTGAAGAAAAGTCCATAAATGGCAAGATTCCTTCCTCGTTTTGCTATTGGTGAAATAGCAGTGATCCATGTCTGGGTAGCAAAGTGGAGTGTATGATCGCCGATTCCAATGAAGAAACGGAGTACGAACCAAAACCAGAATGATTTCCAAACCGGGAATAAGGCAAGCGATAGAATGACGGTTATCCCGCCAAATAATATCAATGGCTTATACCCGTATTTACGGAGTGGCGCTTCCATAAAAGGAGAAATCAACAGAATCCCAATATAAAGGGAGGCTGAATGGAACCCGTTTAAGGATGAGCTGATTCCGTCATTTTCAAAAATGATGGCGATGATCGGCAGAAGCATCCCTTGAGAAAACCCTGATATGCCGACAATAATGATTAGAACACTTAAAAGCAGTTTATTATTCATAAGGTCATGTCTCCTAAGAAATGTATACCTTTTTGATGTTACATCTTAGTAAGAGGATTAAGCAATAGAAATTTGGGTAAATATTGACAAGAAGCGAAGCGATGATAAAAATTTTCCTTTGTCATCGCCCGAAGATTATGTATGATAGTTTTTGTTACATAAAAGAACTATATGATTGTGAGGAGAAGTATCGTGAATAAAATATTTTTGGGGCTTGTCCTGTTAGGCGTCCCCTTATCTGTCATTGGGTCATTATTGCATTGGCCGAGTGTAATCATGTTCATAGTATATTGCTTAACAATCGTCGCGCTTGCAGGCTTCATGGGCCGGGCGACTGAAAGCTTAGCGATCGTTATGGGACCAAGGATTGGCGGTCTTTTGAATGCAACCTTTGGTAATGCAGTAGAATTGATCATATCCATCTTTTCATTAAAGGCGGGACTAGTGGGTGTCGTATTGGCGTCTTTGACTGGTTCCGTTTTAGGAAACTTATTGTTGGTGGCAGGACTATCATTCTTTATCGGAGGGACCAAATACAAACGGCAGAAATTTAATGTATTCGATGCGAGGCATAATGCCGGCCTGTTAATTTTTGCTGTTATTGTAGCCTTCGTCATACCGGAAGTATTCACACAAAACATGAGTGAATCAAGCACGATGTCGTTAAGTGTCGGAATTTCCATCATTTTGATCTTATTATACCTTGCTGCATTATTCTTTAAATTGGTTACTCACCGAGGGGTATATCAGCATACGGAGAAAACCGAGGAACATGAAGAGGAAGAACCGGAGTGGAGCAAGAAAAAGGCAATTATAATACTTGCTGCCGCTACATTGGCTGTTGCGTTCGTATCGGAGAAACTTGTCCATACGTTCAGCGAAGTGGGGGAAACCTTCGGATGGACGGAGTTATTCATCGGAGTCATTATCGTTGCGATCGTGGGTAACGCGGCAGAACATGCTTCAGCCGTCATAATGGCCTATAAAAATAAAATGGATGTCGCTGTGGAGATTGCCGTTGGTTCCACACTTCAAGTTGCGATGTTCGTAGCTCCTGTACTCGTGCTGATTTCGTTAATGTATCCAACACATATGCCGCTTGTTTTTACATGGCCAGAACTGATATCAATGGTTACAGCAGTCTTTCTGATGATCATGATTTCGAATGACGGGGAAACGAACTGGTTTGAAGGCCTTACCCTATTGGCTGCTTACTTCATTATGGGGATTGGATTTTACTTATTATAGAATGCTGGCCTTCCGATGCGGAAGGTCTCTTTTTTATAAATAAAAATAAAAATGACTCTGCTCAGGTTAGATTTAGCAGAGTCATTTCTATATTAGTAAATTACCATCCATAAGTTAATCCAAAATTTTTCATCATGCTTTTGTAAAAGTTGAGAAAATATTCTAGAGTGTCACACCATCCTTTTACATCAGATTTAAGTATAGGCGAATTCGTTTTCTGTCATCCTTTAAAAGGGTGTCGTGGATTGTTCGATAAGCATACCTCCTGAAAGATTTATAGGTATGAACGATTTCGCCTCCTTTTTATAATGTAAATTAAGTATAACCGATTTGAACAGAAAAGTAAATATTCTGAACTTTACAAATATATTACAAAATCGACATCAGATTGAAATGTATAGAATGTCGGCTAAAAACAAAATCTATAAACAAATGATTGAACCCCTCAAAAGGAGTGCGACAGCATGAGAAGAATTATTCTTATTACGATGTTTACCCTATTTGCCTTCATTCAGGCTAATGTAGGTTTTGCAGCAGATATACCAGGAGATATAACAACTCCGAATAAGGTGAAAATCCCACCTTCCGTATTGAATATTGCAAAGGAGAATACGTATCCGAACCCGACTCAGGATCTTCCAATGTTGCAGCCGAGTAAGTTTGCCGAACAATTGATTGATTCGTCGGATATAAAGATTGAAAATCCAGAACTCATTCATATGTTGAATGAATCAGCAATTGCAAAGGCTCCGCTTGCTTTTGGATACAGGGCGACCATTTACCTTGGCCATTGGGCATTGAATTATGAGTCTTCGGAAACGGCCCCAAACTGGGAATACCAAAAGATCAATATGAATTACTATGATAATCGCGGCGGTGAAGTTCCATACAGGATCCGTTACGTCCAGGAAAGTCAGAAGGCAGTAAGTGGCGGTCTGACCGCTAAAATCCCTAAGGCTGAGGATGTTCAAAAGATGATGCTGTTAAAAGCCACGGAAAAAACCAATTTGCCATTGGCTTTCGAAACGATCATCGGAGCTGGTACGAAAAAAGATCAAGTATACAATGTTGCTTCAAATAGGATTGGTTACTTATCCAGTTATGCTTCTGCCGTCAATGAAAAAGGCAAGGTCACATATGGGGAAGTATATTTGAACCTAAAAGGAAATAAAAGAACCATTACGATCAAGAACATCACTTCGCAAGGCATCGGGGCTTGGATACCGGTTCAGGACCATGTTTCCTTCAGCTTTACAGTCTCGCAGCAACCCAGGTAAAATGAAAAAACTCGCCGGATTGGCGAGTTTTTTCTTCATATGGTTGACTTCCTGATCCTGAAGTCTTCCTTTGGATAGTAGGCATTTTTGACAAGAACATTCGGGCCGAGACATTTTACTGCCGGGCAGTGGCAGTTCAATTCATTGGCCAGTTTTGAATTCATCCATGTGTCATACGATTCGGTCAATGGCCGATCAATGATATTTCCCAATGTAGGTGCATCACCGAAGTCGGTCACTATAACTTCCCCGGTGAAAATATTGACGTTCAACCGGGAACGTCCATCAGGGTCATTTCGAACAGTCACTTTATGTGAACCATAAAGGCGTTGAAGCAGCTCAATATCCTCTTTACCGTTATTGCAAGGATAGAATGGCAGGGTACCGAAAAGCATCCATACATTTTCATCACGGATATCAAGCAAATGATGAATCGCTTCACGCATATTCTCCAATGATAACGTTTCAAGTGCCGAAGCGAAGTCGCTTGGATACATCGGATGAATTTCATGCCTTTGACATCCCATTTCATCGACGATCTGTCTGTGAATATGTTCAAGATGCGGCAATGTGCGTTTATTAAGCATCGTTTCTGCTGAAACCAGCACACCAGCCTTTGTCAGGGCCTGGGAATTTTCGATCATTTTATCAAATAATTTCTTTCGCTGTTCCCGCGATGGTTTTCGGTCCATCATGGCGAAGCCGATATCAATGAATTCATCTATCGTTCCCCAGTTATGAGAAATGTGCAGGACATCCAAATAGGGAATGATTTCCTCATACCGTTCCAAGTCAAGGGTCAAATTGGAATTGATTTGTGTCCGGACCCCGCGGTTACGGGCATATTTCAATAGAGGCAAAACATAATTCTTCACTTGTTTTCTTGATAGCATCGGTTCTCCGCCAGTGATGCTGAACGAGCGAAGCAAAGGAATCTCATCAAGGCGCTGAATCAGTAATTCCAGTGGCAGAGCATCGGGATCCTTGGGCTGAAGTGTGTAACCGACAGCACAATGCTCACAACGCATATTGCAAAGTGTGGTGGTTGTGAACTCTACGTTGGTCAGGCTAAGCTTTCCATATTGTTCAACGTCCATATATGCTTCCCAAGGATCATACTTGGGTGTAATTGGTGTTAAAAGGTCTTGCTTGATTATTGACATGTTTAAAACTCCTTACGTAATAATGCACTAACCCATTATGAACAATGGGGACAAAAATTGTCAAATGGCGGAGAGCTGCATTTATAGCTTGCCATTGCACTTTCAAGCAGATTTCGTTACGATGAAAGAAGAATGGAAGGAGAGTGCCTCATGGGAAAATCCATTACAGGTAAAAACGAACAATTAACATACTTAAAAGAACGCCTAACGATGTTCATGGAGGTTCTTGATCATATCGAACCTGAAAATACTGAACTGGAAGATATAGACCGCTTAATCGGCATGATAGATGATTTGGAAGGCAAAGTTGAACAATTCAAAACCAGGGAAGAATAATATCTGTTTCGATAGTATGATTTTTTCAATGTTAATATTCATGAAGGGATGACGTGCAACCTGCGTCATCCCTTTTTTATAAATAATGATGAATGGCGTTCATAACAAATAGGAAATGTTTGGTGATGAAAAATTTAGTCATGGGCTATTCTTGGCGCTTTGAAGATTCCTCACCAATTTGCTTTTCATTAAGAAAAATAATTACTTGTTTTCGAAAGATTATGTTAGATGTATAATAAAACGGGTGTTGTATCAATCGCTATTTATAGAGAAGCAGGGAAATGATTAAATCTAGGGGAAATAAGAGGGGGAAGAGAAATTTGGATATTCAAAAATTCCAAGAAAGTATGTACAGTCTTATCGTTGAAACTTCAACGAATCTTCCAAAGGATGTTCGTCGTGCGGTCAAAAGTGCAAAACAACGTGAAAATGCAGGTACTCGTTCTGCATTGAGCTTGGCCACCATCACGAATAATATTACAATGGCTGACGACAATGTATCACCGATTTGTCAGGATACTGGTCTGCCGACTTTCAAAATAAAAACTCCAGTTGGCGTGAACCAACTTGAAATAAAAGAAGCAATCCGAAATGCAATCATTTTAGCAACAAAGGGCGGAAAACTTCGTCCGAACGCCGTTGACTCTTTATCGGGTGAAAATAGCGGGGATAACCTTGGGGAAGGTCTTCCTGTCATGAAATTCGATCAATGGGAAAAAGACTACATTGATGTTCGTCTCATCTTAAAAGGCGGCGGCTGTGAAAACAAAAACATCCAATACAGTCTTCCTATGGAGCTTGAAGGGTTGGGGAAAGCGGGCCGTGACTTGGACGGAATCCGTAAATGTGTCCTTCACTCTGTTTACCAAGCACAAGGACAAGGCTGCAGTGCCGGCTTCATCGGCGTTGGTATCGGCGGGGACCGTTCATCCGGATATGATCTGGCTAAGGCTCAACTTTTCCGCAGTAATGAAGATGTGAATCCGAATGAAGATCTTCGTAAACTTGAAGATTACATCATGAAGACAGCTAATGAATTGGGAATCGGCACGATGGGCTTTGGCGGCGAAACTACACTGCTTGGATGTAAAATCGGTGTCATGCACCGTATTCCTGCAAGCTTTTTCGTATCCGTGGCTTATAACTGCTGGGCTTTCCGCCGTTTAGGAGTGAAAGTGAATCCGGAAACAGGCGAAATCAATGAGTGGTTATATCAAGAAGGAGAGAAAATCGACTTCGCTCTAGAAGCAGAAAAAGAAGCGAAGGAAGAAGTGGCAGCCGCTGTAGAATCCGACGTTGAAGCTTCCCGTGAAATCACCCTGCAAGCACCTATCACGGAAGAGCAAATCCGTGAATTGAAAGTTGGTGACGTAGTTCATATTAACGGCAGAATGTATACGGGCCGTGACGCTATCCACAAACATTTATCTGAAAATCCTGCACCAATCGACCTGGATGGACAAATCATCTATCACTGTGGACCAGTAATGCTGAAGGACGAAGAAGGTAAATGGCATGTGAAGGCTGCGGGACCAACAACAAGTATTCGTGAAGAACCCTACCAAGGTGATATCATGAAACGATTTGGCATCCGTGCAGTTATCGGTAAAGGCGGAATGGGACCAAAAACACTTGAGGCACTAAGTGAACACGGCGGCGTTTATCTAAACGCAATCGGCGGAGCTGCTCAATATTATGCAGACTGCATCAAATCCGTAGAAGGCGTTAACTTCACTGAATTTGGTATTCCAGAAGCAATGTGGCATCTGAATGTTGAAGGATTTACAGCCGTTGTTACCATGGATTCACATGGAAACAGCTTGCATAAAGATGTTCAGCAATCTTCATTGGAAAAATTGGCACAATTCAAAGAACCAGTTTTTAAATAAATGTATGGCAAAAGACGCTCGCCAATCGGTTGAGCGTCTTTTGCTATCTTACTCTTCTATTTCCGGCAGTGGATCGACCCTCGAAGAATCCTCTAAATTCAATCCACTTTTCACAAAATGAATAAACACTCCACCACCTAAACCAAGACAACCAACAAAGCCTAACGTGATAACCCATTCCAGCATTTCATTCCCCCCTTGCTAAATGTATATGAAAAAAAAGGCGATAATTACCTTAGAAAAGTACAATCTTTTGGAACGGTCGCACATACATTAGAAGAGAAAGGGGGGATTTTCATGCAGAATAGCTACATCTTATTCTTTATCGCCATGTTAACCGGTTTTGCTTTCATCAAACTTCCTGTAGCAAACACGATTTTCTCCGGTCTTGAAACATTCCTGGACGTAGTCGGAATTGTAACAGTTCTCATTTTCGCTATCGCCATTATTTGGAAGGCGGCACAAGCGTTATTTAAAGGATAAACCAATATGAAGGGGCCAATCCTTTTCGGAGGAAAGGCCTTTTTTTGCGTGGGATTAAGATTTTGTTGAGAGGATTCGTCCCACAATTCGATAAATCGTTCTAAAGCGAGAAAAATTCGACCCAGAATTCGATAATTCGACCTTCACAATATCATGCATATAAATCTCTATGTTCCAAACACTAAGAAAAAAGAACATGGGGGATATTCCAATGAAAAAAATGGTGATTTTGTCCGCTTTTATATGCTTGATATGCTCTTTGGCAAGCCCAGCTTTTGCGGAATCCTATAACTGGGGTTTCAATAAAGGAAGAAATGGGACACCTGCCGATGCCGGTAAAAAATTCAATGAAATGCTGCCTAAATATGAAGCGATTTATAAAGGGGATACAAAGAAAAAAGACGTTTATTTAACATTTGATAACGGTTATGAAAATGGTTATACGGCACAGATTTTAGATGTTCTGAAGAAACATAAGGCTCCTGGAGCTTTTTTTGTCACGGGTCATTATTTAAAAACGGCGCCTGAGCTTGTTATCCGTATGGCCAATGAAGGGCATATCGTGGGGAACCATTCATGGAACCATCCGGATATGACCAGCGTGACGGACGATGTCATTCGCACCGAGCTCGAGCGGGTAAAAAAAGCGACGGAAAAATTAACCGGGCAACAGGGAATGAATTACTTAAGGCCGCCTCGTGGGGTATTTAATGAAAGAACAATGAAAATCGCAAAAAGAGAAGGGTATTACCACATCTTTTGGTCACTGGCATATAGAGACTGGATTGTCGATCAACAAAAGGGTGCCGCGTTCGCACACGATGAGGTGCTTAAGCAGATACATCCCGGCGCGATATTATTACTGCATACAGTATCGAGGGATAATGCGGAAGCACTCGACTCGATACTGACGGATCTTGAAAAACAGGGATACACATTCAGCAGCCTTGATGATTTAATGATTGAGAAACAATTTCCAAACCGAATGCTTTATTAAAATTAAAAGCGGGTCCTGTAGTGATGATTCAGGTCCCGCTTTTATCCATTCTCCTCTATTTCAAGTAATATTTCTGGAAACATGCTATAATACGTGGAAAACTGCTAAAGGATGGATCGCTTGTGTGGACAGAAAAATTACAGGTTCAAGGACCCTATAATTTCGATCTAGTTCTCGAACGATTATCGTTAGACCCACTTCAGGTAGTTGATTTTTCTAACAGGACGGTAAAAGTTCCGCTATATATAGAAAAAGAACCAATCGTTTTGCAGGTTCAGGCAATAGGAAATATCGAAGATCCATCTTTTATCATTAAAGGTCATTCAGAAGAGGACAAGTTTAAAGCACTCGAAAGGTTAAAAAAGGTTTTTCATTGGCATCAGCCATTAGAAGGCGTTTCCCGGCATTTTCGGGAATCCGATTTGCGGGAAATCTTCGAGGAGCACCGCGGTACAGCTATAGTCTTGGACTTCGATTACTACAGTTGCCTCGTCAAATGCATCATACATCAGCAATTAAACCTATCTTTTGCTCATACGCTCACGGAACGATTCGTTAAAACATTCGGCTACCAGATAGAAGGTGCCTGGTTTTATCCGACACCGGAAACAACCGCCCAACTTCAAATTGAGCAATTAAGGGCCATTCAATTCAGTGGCCGGAAAGCGGAATACGTCATCGGACTTTCCGAGCAAATCATTCAGGGCCAACTCAATCTTGGTATAATGGATAAGCTATCCGATCAAGAGGTTATGGATACACTAATAAAAATACGCGGTATCGGTAGATGGACGGCTGAAAACTTCCTGCTTTTTGGACTCGGCCGGCCGAACCTATTTCCCAAAGCCGATATTGGCATTCAAAATGCCTTGAAAATATTATATGGCTTACCGCAAAAGCCAACCCAAGAAGAAATGGAATCCTATAGTGTGAACTGGGCTCCATATCTAAGCTACGCTTCCCTCTATTTGTGGAGAAGCATCGAAAAACGGAGTGAAAAGAAATGACAAACATTCAAGATACAAAACTGGAAGTGAATCAAACCCTTCCCCTTACCATTAAACGGCTTGGCATTAACGGAGAGGGAGTCGGTTATTTCAAAAAGAAAGTCGTCTTCGTCCCTGGAGCATTACCTGGTGAAGAAGTTGTAGCTTTGGTCACAAAAGTACAGCCAAACTTTACCGAGGCGAAAATTAAAACCATCCGGAAAGAATCGCCACACCGGATTGCAGCACCATGTCCGGTTTACGCAGAGTGCGGCGGATGTCAGTTACAGCATTTAAGCTATGACCAGCAGCTTGTAGAAAAACGCGATATCGTCATTCAAGCGATGGAACGTTATTCGGAATTCCCAGTTTCTTCATTAAATGTAAAAGAAACGATCGGCATGGAAGATCCTTGGAATTATCGCAATAAAAGTCAGTACCAAGTAGGCCAAAAAGATGGCAAATTGATTGCTGGTCTATATGGTTTGAATTCCCATACACTGATCGATATCCCGAATTGCCTTGTACAGCATAAGGCAACCAATAAAGTAACACGTACGGTGAAAAAGATACTAAAGAACCTGAATATCTCGATTTATAACGAAAGAAAAAGAAAAGGTGTAATCCGTACGGTCATTACTCGGGTAGGCTTTGAAACAGGTGAAGTGCAGGTTGTCCTTGTTACAGGAGCGGAAGAAATTCCACAAAAGGATCAGCTGCTTAAACAAATTCGTGACCAACTGCCAGAAGTGAAATCGGTCGTTCAAAACATCAACAACCAAAACACCTCACTTATCTTTGGAGAAAAAACGATTCATTTGGCAGGCGAAAAAGTCATCAACGAAACATTGGGCGACATATCTTATGAACTATCAGCGCGTACATTCTTCCAGCTTAACCCGGTCCAAACTGTTCGCTTATATGATGAAGTGAAAAAAGCAGCAGCTTTAACCGGCACGGAAAAAGTCGTTGACGCTTATTGCGGCGTAGGGACCATTGGACTATGGCTGTCTGAAAATGCCAAAGAAGTCCGAGGAATGGACGTCATTAAAGAATCCATTGAGGACGCCAAGAAAAATGCCAAAAAACATAATCGCAACAATGTATACTATGAAACAGGCAAAGCCGAGAATATCCTGCCACGCTGGACCAAAGAAGGCTGGAAACCGGATGTACTCGTCGTCGATCCACCAAGATTAGGCTGTGATCAATCCCTACTGCAAACAATTTTGAAAGTTAAACCGAAAACCATTGTGTACGTATCATGTAACCCATCCACATTGGCGAAGGACTTACAAGAACTAAGCAGTTCATATAGCGTTGAAACCATGCAGCCGGTGGACATGTTCCCGCAGACGAGTCATGTTGAAGTAGTTACCTCGTTGAAGCTGATTAAAGAATAAGCAGAAGGATCCGGGAATCTGTAAAAGGTTCTCGGATTTTCATCTGCGTTTATTTCCATCCATTTGTGAAATAATGAAGGTACTGTGAAAATTGAGAAATACATAGGAGGTTTTTGGATGCATAATCATGATATATTAATTCGATTAAGATACGCGCTGGATATAAAAAATAACGATATGGTAGAGATATTTAAACTTGGGGACATTAAAGTGACAAGAGAAGAAGTCATGCAGATGCTCACAAAACCAAAAGATGATTACTATGATGAATACGACGATGATATAGATGAAGATGAAGAAGGGATAAACTGCAATAACATGATGTTAGAGTCCTTTTTAAATGGCTTGATCATTTTTAAAAGAGGGAGACAAGAGCCAAAACCCGGTCAGCCCCAAAGCCAGGAACCGGCTGTAAAGAATAAGGAAAGTGTGAATAATATCCTTCTGAAGAAACTGAAAATAGCATTGACATTAACCAGTGAGGATATGATTGATATCTTGGAGGAAGCAGGAGTCATGATAACCAAAGGAGAATTAAGCGCTATTTTAAGAAAGATTGGCCATAGGAATTATAAAGAGTGCGGAGATCGATACGCCAGGAATTTCTTAAAAGGATTAGCTTTGAAATATAGGGGTTAAGGTTCAGTAAATAGCAACTATATTAATCATGTACATCATATTAGGCACTGGTTTCGGGAAAATACTTTTCCGATTTCAGGGTCTATTTCTTTTCGTTTGATTTTATTGAAGACATTAGAAAGTGTGAAATGGCAAAAAAACAGAAGGTGTCCCTAAGGCACCTTCTGCTCATTCATACTTTCAAGTGACATGCGGTATATATGTTTCTTTATCGGTGTTGTTATTGGATCAAATCCCAAACGGAGTTTACTTTGTGAATGAGTTATTGTTAAAAAAACCAATAATCATTATGGTTAATTTGACCTATTAGATGACGAATTTTGTAATAGGGGAAAACAAAAATTCAGATGGTCCTTTACTTAACAAGATGAAAAAGATGAACCCGTAATGTAAATTCGAAGTCGGCATAAAAGAAAGGAACTGGCTTCAATTTTAGTTGTGCATAAGGTGTGGATAAAGGAAGTGGGAGATGGGAAAAATCCTAATTCCTGATAATGTGCATAACTTTTTTAATTTTCTTTTACGTGAAATTTACCTCAACTTTCAGGGGCTGATCATCAGCTCTTTTTTTATGGAACTAAATGGAAGTTTGAATGGACCCTTTGTTGTGTATTTGACTCAAACAGTCCATTTGAACCATGGAAAACGATAAAAAAAGAGGATAATTAAATCCTCTTAGATTACTTGTCTTCATTTATTTGGTCATCGGATTTTTGAACGATTTCTTTTAATTCTCCTATGTCACCTTTTGCATTGATAATTTCAAAAATCTCATTTAAACCTTCTGAGGTTTTTTCATCTTCTGTTTTCACTATATACCCCTCCTTATTTGTGGTCATTTGTTAAGGTCTCCAAAAACCAGAAGATAAAACATAGGTTAACTTGGAAAATTGATGATGATATTCTCTTCGAATTTACCCCGATTTAAACACATTTTTGAGCGAACTTTTTTACAAAACTACAAAAATTCCGATTTTTTTGTCCACACAATATGGACAACATTAAAATTTTCTATTATTATGATTGATATAACTATTAGTATAAAGGGATTTAGGTTACTTCCCTATGTGTTTATGGAGAGGACACATGTATTTTTAGAAAAAAGAGTAAATTTCAGTATTCTTGAAATTGGGGTAAAACATATAATAATCCTGCACTTATTCCAACCATCAATGAGGGGGTATATTAAATGTCTAGTGAAATATTAAATAAATTTTTGAAAGAAAATTTGGAAGATTTAAAAGAAAAAGGACTTTACAACGTTATTGATCCTGTAGAAGGTCCAAACGGTCCGGTAATCACCATTGCAGGCAGAGAGTTAATTAATTTATCATCAAATAACTATTTAGGTTTAGCGACAGATCGACGATTGATAGAGGCTTGCATAGAAGCAACGAAAACATATGGTGTCGGAGCCGGTGCCGTTCGTACGATCAACGGAACATTGGATATTCATGTCAAATTAGAAGAAAAGCTTGCTGAATTTAAACATACAGAAGCGGCGATTGCTTATCAATCGGGCTTCAATTGTAATATGGCAGCGATTTCAGGAGTGATGGATAAACATGATGCCATTCTTTCGGATGAATTGAATCATGCTTCTATCATTGATGGATGTCGATTATCCAAAGCAAAGATTATTCCCTTCATTCATTCGGACATGGACGATTTACGAGCGAAAGCACGTCAAGCAAAAGAGTCCGGATTGTATAACAAGGTCATGATCATTACTGATGGCGTTTTCTCGATGGATGGGGATATTGCCAAGCTCCCTGAAATTGTTGAGATTGCAGAAGAGTTTGATTTAATTACTTATGTTGATGATGCACATGGCTCAGGGGTATTGGGTAATGGTGCTGGAACGGTAAAACACTTCGGGTTATCGGATAGAGTGGATTTCCAAATTGGAACTTTATCCAAAGCGATAGGTGTTGTAGGTGGCTATGTAGCAGGAAAGAAAGATTTAATTGATTGGTTAAAAGTGAGAAGCCGTCCATTTTTATTTTCAACTGCTGTCACACCGGGAGCAGTTGCAGCTAGTATAGAAGCCATTGATATTTTGATGAATAGCTCAGATCTTCAAAATAAGCTGTGGGAAAATAGCGAGTACTTGAAAAAGGGTCTAAAAGAATTAGGGTTTGATATCGGGGAGAGCGAAACACCGATTACGCCTTGCATTATAGGAGATGAAGCAAAAACGCAGCAATTCAGTAAGAGACTGAATGAAGAAGGCGTGTATGCTAAATCCATCGTATTTCCTACCGTTCCAAAGGGAACAGGAAGAGTGAGGAATATGCCTACAGCTGCTCATACAAAAGAGATGCTGGATCGTGCACTAGCCATTTATGAAAAAGTAGGAAAAGAGATGTCGATCATTTAAGGGAAAGAGAGAAAAAGGGGAGGGATTTTGATGAAAAAGGTCTTGGTAACGGGGGCTTTAGGTCAAATAGGTTCAGAACTTACGCTGAAAATGAGAGAGATTTATGGATCTGACAATATCATTGCAACAGATATTCGGAAAACGGACAGCGATGTTGTCCAATCAGGTCCATTCGAGACTTTAGATGTTACAGATGAAAAAGCGATGTTTAATATGGCAAAAAAACATGAAGTGGATACGATCATACATTTAGCTGCTTTATTGTCAGCAACAGCTGAAAAGAAGCCTCTTTTAGCTTGGCATTTAAACATGGGCGGATTGGTCAACGCTTTGGAATCGGCACGGGAACTTGATTGCCAATTATTTACACCGAGTTCAATTGGTGCGTTTGGTCCAAGCACACCTAAGGATTGGACACCGCAAGACATCATTCAACGACCGAATACGATGTACGGAGTTAATAAGGTATCAGGGGAGTTATTATGTGATTATTACCATCATAAATTTGGGGTTGATACGAGGGGTCTTCGATTCCCGGGATTGATTTCATATGTTACACCTCCTGGCGGGGGAACAACCGATTATGCAGTTGAAATTTACTATGAAGCGATTAAAAACAAGCGATATACTTCTTACATTGATAAGGGAACGTATATGGATATGATGTATATGCCTGACGCTTTAGCTGCCATCATTAACCTAATGGAGGCCGATGCCTCAAAATTAAAACATCGGAATTCTTTCAATGTGTCTGCAATGAGCTTTGATCCGGAGCAAATTGCAGCCGAGATAAAAAGGCATATTCCGGAATTTGTCATGAATTATGACGTAGATCCAGTAAGACAATCGATTGCCGATAGTTGGCCAAATACAATAGATTCAACCTGTGCAAAAGAAGAGTGGGGATTTAAGGCGGATTATGATTTGGAAAAAATGACGAATGATATGTTGGTGAAGCTGAAATTAAGGTCACTTTTAGTAACCGCATAAATATATCTGCTAGTAGCCGAATAAAAGAGTTGTAATACTCTTTTATTCGAGTTACTATATTCAGATAACGTTAAAGGGTTTCACTTTTAAAACCAATAAAAAGTAAGCGCTTTCCATGCGAGTGGGTTGATTAGGTTAAATGCTTGGTTTCAAATTTCTTATGATACTTGATACAGCATTAACTTGAAATCCACGATCTGGAATTACGTTATAATTTTTAAGAATCTTATTAACTGTCAGGATTGCTTAAATTAGAAGTGAAGAATGATTTTATGGGGCAGCTTTATGATAGTGAAAAGTGGAGCCTGCTATATCATTTCTGTACTAAATAGGGAGAGCAATAAACATCTTGCATCAGAATCGACTATTAGTAGTGTAGGGGGAAATGGAATGGCAAACAAAGATTTGAATAGGGAGTTAAAAGGCCGTCATATTCAGATGATCGCTTTGGGCGGTACGATTGGTGTTGGTTTATTCATGGGTTCAGCCAGCACGATTCAATGGACAGGTCCTTCTGTAATGTTAGCTTATGCAATCTCAGGGTTATTTATATTTTTAATTATGCGTGCAATGGGGGAAATGTTGTATTTAGAACCAAGTACAGGCTCGTTTGCAACATTTGGCTATAAGTACATTCATCCATTGGCAGGGTATATGACTGCATGGAGTAACTGGTTCCAGTGGGTTATTGTCGGGATGGCTGAAATAATTGCAGTTGGGACATACATGCAGTATTGGTTCCCTGATCTTCCTGCGTGGATACCAGGTTTAATCGCAATGGTGATTCTTGGAGCAGCGAACTTAATTTCCGTTAAATCCTTTGGTGAAATTGAATTTTGGTTTGCACTGATTAAAATCATAACGATTATATTAATGATCGTTGCAGGATTTGGACTTATTTTCTTTGGCATCGGTAACGGAGGAGAAGCATTAGGGTTATCGAATCTTTGGGAACATGGTGGATGGTTTACGGGCGGTTGGAAAGGGTTCTTCTTTGCTCTTTCATTAGTCGTTGCAGCTTATCAAGGTGTAGAACTAATTGGGATTACAGCTGGTGAAGCAAAAGATCCGCAAAACACGATAACTAAAGCGATTCAAAGTACCATTTGGCGTATCTTAATCTTCTATATCGGTGCGATTTTCATTATTGTAACCGTTTACCCTTGGGATCAATTAAGCACGATCGGCAGCCCATTTGTTGCGACTTTTGCGAAAGTTGGTATTACAGCAGCAGCTGGAATCATTAATTTTGTCGTAATCACGGCTGCTATGTCTGGCTGCAATAGTGGTATTTACAGTGCAGGCCGTATGCTTTATACATTAGGTATGAATGGACAAGCGCCAAAATTCTTTGCGAAAGTATCTAATAGCGGTGTCCCATTATTCGGTACGTTCGGAGTGATAGTCGGGTTAGCTATTGGCGTTGTCTTGAGTTATATTGCACCAGAAAATTTATTCGTACATGTATACAGTGCGAGTGTACTTCCTGGTATGATTCCGTGGTTTGTCATTCTGATCAGCCAAATTAAATTCAGAAAAGTAAAAAAAGCCGAGATGGACAATCATCCATTCAAAATGCCATTTGCACCTGTTACAAACTACCTGACCATCGCTTTCTTGATTATGGTGTTAATCGGCATGTGGTTCAATGATGACACACGGATGTCGCTTATGGTAGGAATAGGTTTTCTAGGTATCGTTGTAATTAGTTTTTACGCTTTTGGAATAGGTAAACGTGGACAAGCTGATGCTCAGACAGATGCTCAGACTGAAGATAAAGTGATTAACCTATAATTCACTTTTGATTTTTCTAAGCGAAGTTTGTTTTGTTGCATTGATAAGAAAATCAAAGTAAAAAATGAGGGTTGCTGCGGCAGCCCTTTTCTAATGGATTAATTAATTAGTCCTTAACCCAATTTGATTTTTTAGGTTATTTATCAAACAAACAGATTCGTAGCTTTATTTTGTTATGGTCTTCATTTTTTTTCCTGTTTTGATATTTGTTTTATGACAAAAGGGTACATCCCGATGTAATTGTTGCTGCATGTTTGAACTCCATCAAGCATTTTATGGAAGCAACGGGGGAACTTTTAATATAATAAGAATTAAAGATAGTGAAAGGACAAGAATTTGAAGATATTAAAGGTGGGAAATGACATGGCAAGAAAATACCGATTATATCAAATTGATTCATTTACGAAAGAAAAATTATCAGGTAATCCGGCTGGTGTAATAACAAATGCAGATGGCTTATCTTCGGGTGAGATGCAGAGGATTGCAAGAGAGCTTAACAATTCGGAAACGGCATTTATCTTTAGATCAGACAATAGTGAATCTGATGTACATATTCGTTTTTTTACGCCTACACATGAGGTTCCCATCTGTGGACATGCGACGATTGCGGCCCACTATGCTCGTGCAGTTGAAAATAGTTTAAATACAGTTAAAGTTTATCATAAAACCGGTGCCGGCATTTTACCAGTCGATGTGATTAATGAAGATAATGATTACAAAATTATAATGACGCAGGGTAGTATTAGTTTTGAAACGGTGATTGATGGTGTAGCTTTGGAAAACATATTAACGGCTCTCAATATTAGTGAAAATGATTTATTAGAAGATTGTCCAGTACAAATCGTTTCTACCGGGCATTCCAAGGTGATGATTGGAATTAAGAGTTCGGAACTTCTTCACCAATTAAACCCTAATATGGATCTACTTACAAAAGTCAGTGGATTAATTAATTGCAATGGTTTCTATGTTTTTACGATGAATGCTCCCGACTCGGAAATTTTAATTCATGGAAGAATGTTTGCTCCTGCAATTGGTATTAATGAAGACCCTGTTACGGGTAATGCGAACGGTCCTTTAGGCGCATACTTAATACAGCATGGACTTGTCAAACATGATAATTCTTTATTCAGTTTTAAAGCAGTGCAGGGCGAAGCTATAAAACGGGCGGGTATCATTGATGTTCAAGTGAAAATTTGTAATCAGGAGCCAGAGGAAGTAAGGATTGCGGGAAATGCTGTAATCGTGTTTAAGTCCGAGTTATTACTTGATTAGCCATTCAAGCTGCAGTAGCTTAAAATCGAAGTTGTTATATGGTTCAGGTTAATTTAACCTGAACCATATAAATATTATTGAAGCGTATTTAGATTTTGTGTCCTTAATAAACTTACAACTACCTCTCCAATTTGTCTGCCTAAACTTAAGCCTTCAATGTTATCGACATTAAAATGTACGCCAGCGTACAAACGGGATTGAGCACTTTCTTCCATTACTTTTTTTATTTCGAATGACTCTCGAGGGAAAATATAACTTAATATTGCCTCTGCACATCCCGCCACAGTAGCGTGTGCAGAAGGATAAGCTGGAAAACGAGGGGTAAACAATACAGTAGAAAGATTTCTGCCATATTGATTTGGACGTGCAACATCCCAATGATATTTAAAAAACCAGGTTATAACAAATGCATCATTCATAGCAGCGTGGAAATATCCCTGCACCCTGGCAACACTCGGTGATCCCAGCTTATACTTTTTAGCTAACCTGAAAATTATGGTGGTGATTTTCTCGGTTAATTCACCTGTTCCCCAATATTGTGCGATATGTATTTGCTGAGGAGTCAATGAATTTAATGTCTGCTCTACAATCAATAACTCAGTTTCCCAATCAATACCTTCAGGATTTTTAATTCTCCAATTAATACGTTGATGAAAAGGGTCTAGGAAATCATTATCTCTTCCCCTTGAAATAAAAAACATCGGCCCAAATCCTGCCTCTGGAGAACCTTTAGGTGGGATACTCTCCCCTGCATAAGGATACTCTGTCCATCTTCTGTAATTTGTTGGCATAAAGACCACCCCTTAATAAAAGTTCTCCTTGTTCCTTATGATTAAGAGTAATTAAATATGAGCATTTATTGCCCTCATATCTATTAGGGAAAAATTTCAAAAACATATATTTATTAAGACAACCAGTTATAGATCCGTTATTTGAAGATTCTTATGGGATTTTAATTGTTACTAAGATAAAAAAGGTTGAATGATTAATACGTTATTACAATTAATTTTCTTCCTTCACTAAGCTTTAAAAAGGAAGGTTGCTGAGGCAGCCTTTTTCTTATGGAGCTAACGGGGCAGAATGGTTCATAAATAAAATCATATTAAAAAGGATTATTAAGTTCAGGACAATTTTTTATAATTGAAGAGCCGACACCTTCAGGATATTGGTGTCGGCTATAAACTGATGCATCAGTCGAGATACTGTTTTAATATTCCTAATCCTATTTTTAACTCATCAAATGAGTTTGTAGAAGAAAGTGCAATACGCAAATACATATCAGGGGTGGTCTGCCCGCTTTGAAAACGATTGGAATGAAAAACTCGAATACCGCGCCTTTTCAAATCCGATTCCAGCTGTAACGCATCGTTATGTCCTTTAATTGGAAGCCAACGATAAAGACTGAGAGGATGTCCAACATCCTTTCTTAAAGGAAAATATTCCGAATAAATATCATTTGCAGTTTGTGCAAGCTGTTTCTTTCGAGAAACAATTTCATGAGCCTTTCCTGATAGGATAAGCTCTGTGATAATCTCTGCATCAAAAGAAGAGGTCTTTACATTTATGTTAAAAATGGCCTGGGGAATTTTCTCGCGAAATGCATCCCCATAGACCATATAGGCAACTCTTAATCCAGAACATATTGACTTAGAGGTTCCACAAATATAAACGCTCTGTCCTGGAAGTAAATGGAACATCGGCTGCCGGTAATCGGAGATAATGCCTGCCGTCAAAAATGCGTGAATATCATCCTCAATCAAAATTAAACGATGCTTGCGGATGACCGCAGCCAATTCTTGCTTTCGAATATCTGACATCATGATTGTGGTTGGATTGTTGCAAGAGGGCATTAGAAAAATGCCGTCAATATTTATTTGACAACACTGCTTTTCAAGTTCGTCCGGCAGCATTCCAAACTGGTCTCCGGGAATGGGCACTAACTTAATATGGAACATCTTTGCCAACTCGATAAAGTTTGAATATGTGTATAAGTCTGTTGCAATTCTATTGCCAGGCTCAAACAAAGCAGCCAAGGCAATGGCCAATGCATTTTGGGCACCTGAAACGATTGCTATATGATCTTGATCCGCGTGAATGCCGAAAGATTCCATCCAGTTTATAGCTGCTGTTTTTTGATGTGGAATACCAGTCGGATCGTTGTAATTCAGTAGCTGCTCCAAATAACTTTTGTTCACCGTTTTTTGAATAGTTTCTGTAACAATATCATTGGTTTGCTCAAAAGATGCCACAAAACCAAGATCAATGCTGTTTGCCGTTTTATCCGCGGAAATGGTTATAGAACGAGTGGCATTAGGAGCTACAAAGGTTCCGCTTCCCGTAACGGCATATATTAATCCCTTTACCTCGCATATTTTGTAGGCACGGGTAATCGTGGTGAAGTTTAAGTCAAGAAAATCTGCCAATTCTCGTTGCGGAGGTAACTTTGTTCCAGGTGCTAAAAAACCATTTGTTATATCTTGTTCAAGTAATGATGCAAGAGATTTATAAAAAGGACGCTTTAATGCTTTCTTATCAGGTTTCCAAGACATTGGATAATTGTCAAATGAATTTACTGGCATACTGCACCTCTACTATCGTATTCCATACAATAATATCATTATTGTACGGAATTATAATGATAAAATGTATGGTTTGAAAAATGTGAATCTAGAAGAGCCCATATTGCATAAAGAAGAAGTAGAACAAATAAAGCCCCCATTTCATCAAGATGGGGGCTTTTATTAATTTGAAGATAATTGTAATCCATACAATTATCTTATTTTTTGTATGGATTTTGTATGTTAAATTTAGTATCAAATTAGTAGTTCAGGATGTGGATCATATGAAAAAAAGAAAACAAATATGGATGGCATTTCGTTCGGCTTTTCCATATACAGTCCCCATTTTTGCAGGGTTTTTATTTTTGGGAATAGCTTATGGAATCTATATGAATTCATTAGGTTTCAGTGCGATTTACCCGATCTTGATGAGTCTAACAATATTTGCAGGATCAATGGAGTTTATTGCAGCCAATTTATTGCTTGTCGCATTCAATCCGATTAACGCCCTTTTTCTAACTTTAATGGTGAATGCACGACATTTGTTTTATGGCATTTCCATGCTTGATAAGTATAGAGGGACCGGGAAGAAAAAGCTGTATCTGATTTATGGGCTTTGCGATGAGTCTTTTTCCATCAATTGTACGGTTGATGTTCCGCAGAATGTAGACAAGGGCTGGTTTATGACATTTGTAACACTGCTTAATCATGTCTATTGGGTCATAGGAGCAGCGATAGGTGGCATTTTTGGATCACTTGTCAAGTTCAACACAGAAGGACTCGATTTTGTTATGACTGCTCTCTTTGTGGTAATTTTCATTGAACAGTGGATGAAAGAGAAAAACCATCATAGTGCTCTCGCAGGGCTTGGGCTGTCAGCTGTCTGCCTTATTATTTTTGGTGGAAACAATTTCATCATCCCTGCTATGTTTGCAATTTTAGGGGTACTCACCTTACTTAGAAAGCCATTAGAGAAAGTTGAGGTCAAGACCATATGACAATGGATTTAACACAGCAAATCATTACGATTGCGATGGTTGTTTTAGGCACAATGCTTACAAGGTTTCTTCCATTCATCGTTTTCCCATCCGGTAAACCCACACCGAAGTATGTTCAGTATCTCGGTAAAATACTGCCATCCGCGGTAATTGGGCTTTTGGTCATTTATTGTTTAAAGGATGTGAGCATACAATCCGGAAGTCACGGCATCCCTGAATTTATTGCGGTGGCTGTAGTTGCCCTGCTTCACTTTTGGAAGAAAATGATGCTCCTTTCCATAGCAGGGGGAACGATTGTCTACATGATGTTGGTTCAATTGGTTTTTTAAAAATCATATTGGTACTGACTTGTTTCATCTCGCATTTCCATTTTTATTTCAATGGTGGTGGGTAAAATATTCAATCAAAGGGGTAGGTAATGGTGAAAAAGAAAATGGATGAGTATCACATTTATGAAAAACACTATGAACAAATTCATGAGCAAGTAAAAAACGATCCGTATGCTCAGTCTTTAGGTATTCAGTTAACAAAATTCGAGGCAGGTACTGCAGAAGCAACGTTAGAAGTGCAAAGCCATATGGTAAATGCATATGGAACTGTACACGGGGCAGTTATTTATGCTTTAGCAGATCATGCTTTTTCGGTAGCCTGTAATGCATATGGAAAAACATCCTTAGGACTCTCGACAACAATCCAGTTTATTGAATCAGCTAAACCCGGAGATAAGATAGTAGCCCGTGCAACGGAAGTTAAACGAAACTATCGGACAGGATTTTATCGAATAGACGTTTTGCATGAGCAAAACCTGATAGCAACCATGGAGGCAGTGTCATATCGTAAGGATCATTATTTTATTGAACTTGATGAACAAGATTAAGTAGTCTAATAGTTATTGATCAGAGCTGTCTTTAAGGCAGCTTTTTCTTTATGCAACTATCGGGGCGTTAGTTCAAGAAGGACAAATGAAATCCATGTAGTAATAAATTAAGTGAGAATTTAATTAATTGTAAAAGAGGTATAACAATGACTGTTTCATTAAACCCCATTTCCAATGATGAAAAGCATATTCTTCAGAATTTATATTCCCTTTATTTACATGACCTTTCAGAGTATACCGATGGTTTAGACATATCAACAGATGGTTCATTTGAATTTGATTCATTTGAATTAATTTGGAAGGAAGAAGGGGTAACACCATATTTTTTAAAAAAAGATAAGACAATTGTAGGGTTTTTATTACTTTTAGAAAGGCCATTTTTAAAAAAGGACTGTGATTACAGTATTAATGATATTTTTATGTTGAAAAAATATAGAAGAAAAGGTATTGCCATTTCATTATTAAAGGAATTGTTTAAACAAAAAAAGGGTAGTTACTATATTGTTGAATTAGCTAAGAATATTCCTGCTGTTATATTTTGGAGAAGGGTTTTTAGTGCGCTGAATATAGAGTTTGAAGAAAAAAAGAAAATTGTCGATGATGAAGAATGTTTGGTTCAATCCTTCCGAATTTAAATGAGATTATTAAACTATCGGGTGCGTTAGCTGAAGATCGGAGCTGTTTTAAAGTCAGTTCTTTCTTTATGCAACAAACGGCAGGTTAGTTCAAGAAGAAAAAGGGAAGTTACTTGAATCAATTATACTTCCTCTTTACGTTATAAGGGAATAGAATATAAATAAAAAGGTGATTACAATTAAAAAGGTAAAAAGTATCCTATTTTTTCTTCTTGGATTCATATCTCTTGTGATTGGTATTGCAGGGACTGTGTTACCAGTTCTGCCGGGCGGTCCGTTTTACTTATTTGCTGCTTTTTGCTTTGCTAAAAGTTCCAAGTCGATTGAAAACTGGTTCAAAAGCACCTCATTATATGAAAAGTACGTTGAAGCATTCCTGCAAAAAAAAGGTATGACTCGAAAAGAGAAAATCCGAATCAATTTAATTGCCGACTTCTTCATCGTAATTTCTGTATTTTATGTGGACATCCTATTAGTGAAAATCTTATTGGTAGTGCTCGCCCTCTACAAACATTATTATTTCATTAAAAAAATTAAGACAATTGACCGAAAAAGTAAGAAACAAAGCGCTTTTTGAAAATCCTCTTTAAGTAACGGGTCCTTACATCAAGAGAGTTGCTGCGGCAGCTCTTTTTCTATGGAGCTAAAATGGGGCAGGATAGTTGAACAAGAAAAATAAAAAGCATTCTATATTGAATGCTTTTTATTTTTATCATAATTTGGTGATGTACTAGAGTGTGTTAATATCCGGTCTAATACTTTTTCAGTAAATGACATAAAGTAATTAAGTATTAGCCCCCCTAAACAGACGGTTAATAAAGTTCCAATGCCAATTGGTCCATTTAAAATCATTGCCATTATCAAGAATACGAGGTAAATGAATGTTCTCGAAAAAAATATATTTGTTCTAGTTAATTCTTGTATGATTAATGTTAACCGGTCAACTGGAATCGGTGCAAAATTTGTGTGTAAATATGTTGCAGTTCCTAATCCTATAAAAACTAAGCCGATTCCAAAACAAACAACTTTGCTGTACCATAGTTCAGGTGTTATCAAATTGTGCAATAAAAAAAGCCACGTATCAATACCAATACCTGTTATAAATGCTGTTAACAACCCCAAAACTTCTGGTCTTTGTCTTTTTAAAAATGAATTACAACATATCAATATTAATGCTATTATTATTTCCCAACTACCCACAGTAAGCCCCACATTTATGGACAGTCCTACTAAAAGTGCATCAAAAGGGGAAGTTCCAAGGTCTGATTGTATAGTGAAAGAAATACCAAGCGTTAATATTAAAATTCCTAATACATAAAAAATATACTTCACTTTACTCGACCCCTTTATCATTATTTTTTTGTTGCAAACGCAACAAAATTAAGTTAAATTTAATATATGCCTATTTTATTGCATTTGCAACAAAAATATGTACTAAGGAGTTAATTATGAAGGAAATTCTTCGTGAAATAGGAATGATTGCAAGGGCATTGGATTCTATAAGTAATATAGAATTTAAAGAGCATGACCTTACAAAAGGGCAGTATTTGTACCTTGTGCGAATATGTGAAAACCCGGGAATCATTCAAGAAAAGTTAGCTGAGATGATAAAAGTAGATCGAACAACAGCAGCTCGTGCAATAAAAAAACTTGAAATTGATGGCTTTATTGAAAAGAAAGAAGATAAACATAACAAAAAAATTAAAAAACTCTCTCCAACAGAGAAAGGGAAAAATGTTTATCCTTTTATAAAAAGAGAAAATGATTATTCCAATATCGTTGCATTAGAGGGATTTTCCGAAAGAGAAGTCGAAACCATTTTCAATCTTCTTCAAAGAGTAAGAAAAAATATAGAAAAAGACTGGGAATTTGTAAAAAAGGGAAACAAGAGAACTTATTGATTCTATAAAGGAGTGACATATTTAAATGACTTTAAATATAAAAAAATGTACCCTTGAAGATTCACGCAAACTTCAAGTAATTAGTTATGAAACATTTAATGAGACATTTAAGCATCAGAATTCACCCGAAAATATGAATGCCTATTTGGAAAGGGCATTTAACTTAAAACAATTAGAAAATGAATTATCCAATATTTCTTCGCAATTCTATTTTGTTTATTTTAATAATGAAGTGGCTGGATATTTAAAGGTCAATACCGATAATGCTCAGTCTGAAGAAATGGGTGATGAATCACTTGAAATCGAGAGGGTTTATATAAAGAAAAAATTTCAAAAACATGGGCTTGGAAAATATCTGCTAAATAAAGCTATTGAAATTGCGATGGAAGGTAAAAAAAATAAAATTTGGCTAGGTGTATGGGAAAAAAATGAAAATGCTATCACTTTTTATAAGAAACTGGGGTTTGTTCAAACTGGAGCCCACTCCTTTTATATGGGTGATGAAGAACAAATGGACCTTATAATGACCAAAACACTCACATAACTTTTTTTGAAAGGTGGATTATTATGTATATTCCAAAATATTATAAGGTCAAAAATGTTGATGAAATTTGGGGTTTTGTTCAAAAAAACTCTTTTGGCACGATTGTCACAACAGAACAAGGGAAACCGATTGCCACTCATTTGCCTTTGGGGTTAAATAAAAAAGGTGATGATTACTATATTACTGGGCATATGGCTTATGGAAATCCTCAGTGGAGAACATTTGAAACCTGTGAAGATGTGCTTGTTATGTTTCAGGGACCGAACGCTTACATTTCTTCTTCTTGGTATGGGCATGAAGAAGTTCCAACATGGAATTATCAAGCCGTCCATGTATATGGTAAAGCAAGCATTTTAGGGAAAGATGAATTAATAGAAGAATTAACAATAATGCTGGAAAAATATGAAGAAAATCGTGAAAATCCTGTTTTATGGGATAAACTTTCTCCTCATCTCTTAGAAAGTGAACTGAAAGGCATAGTTGGATTTAAGATTAAGGTGGGAGACATTCAGGCTGCTTATAAATTAAGTCAGAACCGAAATGAAACGGATTATATTAACATCATTGATAAATTACAAAATGAAGGAAATCCAGATTCGAAACAAATGGCAGAACTGATGGAAAAGAGATTAAAAAATCACATATAAGCCCAATTTTTATTCAACCCTCAGATGCAAGAATTAAAGAACGGAACAGAGCTGTCATATTGGCAACTTCTCTTCATTTGTGAAAAATTTTACTTAATATAAGAGTGCGTTAGTTCAACTAGTTTGGGGCTGCTTATCGGCAGCTCCTTTTTTGATTGCAGCAGGTGTTGCAAGCTCTAAAGTGAATTTTTTAAATTGGTCAAACTAGTGGTATCGATTGATCCTTCAAAGTTTATTGAAAAAAGTTGACAAAGTCCACTAATCACACTAAAGTATTAGTGGATAAAGTCCACTAAAAAGGATGTCTATAATGAATATAAATAAAAATACCATTGCTGATATACGGCAATTCAATAGATTTTATACGAATATACTTGGTGTATTGGATAAGCATATTTTGGATACCGGATATTCTTTCACTGAGGCACGGGTAATTTTAGAAATCGGTTTGATGGAGCAGTGTATAGCAAATAATTTAGTTGATAAACTGGAAATTGATCGCAGCTATATGAGCAGAATAATTAACAAGTTAAGTAAAGATGGACTGGTTATGAAGGAAAACTCGACCTTGGATAACAGAACTAGCCTGATTCGGTTGACTCCTGAAGGGATGACACTTTTTAACCAGCTTAATGAAAAATCCGATGAACAAATAGTGAGGTTATTCCAAGGATTATCACAAAATGAAATAAAAGAAATCCATGCTTCTATGATGTTCATTCAGAAGAAATTGGATAGTTTGGGGAGGGTATAGGATGATACGTTTTGAAAATGATTATACAGAAGGTGCTCATAAGCGAATTCTGAAACGATTAATAGAAACCAATGAAGAACAAACACCCGGGTATGGAGTGGATGAACACTGTGAAAAAGCGAGAGCTTACATTCGAAAAGAGTGTGATGCTGCGAATGCCGATATACACTTTTTAGTAGGAGGAACACAAACGAATACAACTATCATCGCTTCAATTTTGCGGCCGCATCAAGGTGCAGTGGCTGCAATTACTGGTCATATCGCAGTACATGAAACAGGAGCAATTGAAGCCACTGGTCATAAAATACTTACTTTACCGAGTGATGATGGGAAAATTGAAGCTGATCAGGTGAAAGAATTATATGATGCTCACTGGAATGATGTTACTCATGAGCATATGGTACAGCCAGGCTTGGTATATATTTCCAACCCTACAGAAAATGGAACGACTTATAGTAAAGCCGAATTGGAAGCATTAAGTAAAGTTTGCCGGGAATGTGGTTTGCCATTGGTATTGGATGGCGCTAGATTAGGGTATGGTTTGGCTTCAATAGACAGCGATTTAACCTTGGCGGATATTGCAAGGCTTTGTGATGTGTTCTATATAGGGGGAACGAAAATTGGTGCAATGTTTGGTGAAGCGGTAGTCATCATGAATGATGCCCTGAAAAAGGATTTCCGATATTTCATCAAGCAAAAGGGAGGATTACTGGCTAAAGGAAGACTTTTGGGAATTCAGTTTGAAACCTTATTTGAAGATGGCTTATACTATGAAATTTCTAATCATGCAGTGGAAATGTCAATCATGATTCGAGAAGCGTTTGTTGAAAATGGATTTTCATTACGATATGATTCTACATCGAATCAGCAGTTTCCCATTTTGCCGGAAGATGTAATTTTGGAATTAGGCAAAAAGTATTCATTCTCCTTCTGGGAAAAAGTCGATGCTACACACAGTGCTGTGAGATTTTGTACTAGTTGGGCTACGAAAAAAGAACATGTTGAAATGCTGGTAGAGGATATTAAGGCAACTAAAGGAGAAAAAAATGGCCTCGATAGAGTTATATTTAGAGAATAGTTATCTAAAAGAATGTTCGGCAAATATTGTTTCCATACAAGATCGATTTGTTGTGTTTAATCAAACGATTTTTTATCCTGGTGGCGGTGGGCAGCCTTGTGACCGAGGGGTTATTAAACAAGGTGATGAAACCTATAAAATAGTAACAGTAAAAAAAAATAGATGGTGAAATAATTCATGAACTAGAACGTCCATTACAGGACATTAATCAAACAGTAGAGATGTAAATTGACTGGTCCTGGCGGTTTCAGAATATGAAGTACCACACATTATTGCATGTCATTTCAGGTTATTTATTTCAACATTACAATGCTTTAGCTACAAGCAGTCAAATTGAAAAAGATCATGCGAGATTAGAGCTGACTTTTTCTCCTGAAATAATGGAAGAAATACCATTTGATTCATTAGAACAATCGATAAAGAAGATACTGGCACACCCCCATAATGTTTACACGAAAACAATTAGCAGGACTGAAGCAGAGCAAAAAGAAGGGTTTATTAAAACGGTCATTAATTTACTTCCAGCCTCTCTTAACCAAATTCGAATCGTTCAAATAAATGATATTGATGAGCAAGCATGTGGCGGAACCCACGTTAACAACACAAATGAAATTAAAGACTTTTCCATTATGAAGATTCAACAAAAAGGTCCCACGAAAAAAAGGATTAAAATTAAACTATTGGATTAAGTTCCACTATCCCTTCTTTTTACATCTTTAAGCACCGGACAGGGTATTTTCATTAACTGGTGCTCAATCTAATAATGAAGGTTATGCAAAAGTCGTGGCAGAGGTTAGCTGTTTAATAAAAATGAATGGTTTGTTAATATATAAGCTAAATGAAAAAGAGTATATAATTCGTGACGAATGAATTGTGCAATAGAATTATTCTTAATAGAATTTGGTCTTAAACCGACGAGAGTAAAAGGAAATTGGAGCAGATTGACGAAAGTATGGCTGGGAAATTTCTTGAGAGAAAAGGAGACATTAATAATGACAATTTCAAAAAAAACTTTAAGGACTTGCGACGAAGGACACAAATACTATAAATCCAGCGACTGTCCGACCTGCCCGGTTTGTGAGCAAGAACGCAAACCTGAAGACGGATTTCTTTCACTACTCTCGGCACCAGCCAGACGAGCATTGGAACACAATGGGGTAACCTCTTTACAACAGCTAACAAAATATAGTGAAAAAGAGATATTGAAATTTCACGGTATGGGACCAGCTTCTTTACCAAAACTAAGGGCTGCTTTGGAGACAAATGGGTTATCATTCAAAAATTAAACACAAGAATGAGTAAACTTACAGGAATGCATTTGAGCATATTTCAAGTTCTTCCTCAAGTCACAGGGGCATTACGTCAATAAGGGATTAGGAACATCGATCATTCCTGAATTTTATGGACACCCTCCTTGTTAAAACTCTAAAAAGTGAGGTAATGAAAAATCATGAGTTCCTATACTCCCTATTTTGAATTCAATCGAAAAAAGTGGGCATCTTTACGAAACCATACTCCTCTTCCTTTAACTGAAGAAGAATTGGATAACTTAAAAGGAATAAATGAAGAAATATCCATTCAGGAAGTGGAAGAGGTTTATTTGCCCTTGACCCGTTTAATTAATTTATATGTCGAAGCTTCTCAGCAGCTTAACACGGCTACATCTTCCTTTCTAAAAACTAATGCAAAAAAAGTACCGTATATCATTGGAATTGCAGGGAGTGTTGCTGTAGGAAAGAGTACGACAGCAAGGTTACTTCAGACATTATTATCTAGATGGGATAATCATAGAAACGTAGGTCTTGTCACTACAGATGGTTTTTTGTACTCAAATGATTTCTTAGAAGAAAAAGGACTGATGAAACGAAAAGGGTTTCCTGAAAGTTATGATACTCAAAAACTAATTAATGTTATCGGAGATGTAAAAGCAGGAAAAAATAAAGTGGAAGTTCCAATCTACTCACATTTGACGTACGATATTTTGCCAAATGAAATCCAGACTATCTGTAATCCAGATATTTTAATAGTGGAAGGTGTTAATGTTCTTCAAGTTGACAAAGAAAATCAAGTATTCGTCAGTGACCTTTTTGATTTTTCACTCTATGTTGATGCAGACGTACCCGACATTGAACGGTGGTATGTTGAAAGGTTTCTTCTACTTCAAAAGACAGCGTTCCAAAGGCCCGAATCGTACTTTCATCGTTACACTAATTTGTCTAAAGAAGATACCATTAATTTAGCGACTCAAATTTGGGAAGAAATTAATTTGAAAAATTTACATGAAAATATACTTCCGACAAAAGGACGGGCCAATCTAGTTTTAAAAAAAGGATCAGATCATAAGGTTGAAAATATACATTTGCGAAAATGATAATTTTAGTTAATAATAAGTCGATGCTATATCAATGAATAAGGAAACAGGTATTTGTACCGTAACTATAAATTAAAGAACAAATACGAAATAACTGTGAAGAGTTACTGGAACAAGCTTCTTCTTGACATACTCTATAGTGTTAATTAAATATAGATATAGATTGTGAAGAAATGTACTTAAAGTAAATGGTGCTTAAGTTGAAGACGGAGTTGCGACGCAGCTCTTTTTTCACGTAAAAGAACAGACATGTTACTATAGTAGAGGAGAGCCGAATTTTATATTATCTGAGGTAAGTATATCTTATTCATCAAAGGAGTTTATTCATCATGCATGTACTACAAAAAACACAAAAAATAGTTCGCTATCAGAATCAACAGGGCAAAATACATTACGGTATTGTTGAGGATGAGATGATATTACAACTGTCTAGCAGTTTTGCTGAACTTGTCAACAAGGAAATAAAGTATGACGGGGTAGAGCTGAAATATAGTGACGTGAAAATTTTGGAACCTGTAAAACCTTCTAAAGTGGTTAATTTCGGTTGGACATATGCAGGTCATGCGAAGGAAACGGGCGGAGAGGCAAACCTTGTAGAACCATTTCTATTTTTAAAGCCATTATCTTCGCTTATTCCAGACAAGGAGAATATTATACTTCCTCCAAACGAGCTAACCAACCAAGTGGAGCTTGAAGGGGAAGTGGCCCTGGTCATTGGAAAGCGCGGAAAGAACATTAAAGAAGAAGATGCGCTTGATTATGTGTTTGGTTGCACGATATTTAATGACGTCACAGCAAGAGATCTTACAAAAAAAGATCCACAGTTTACTCGGGGCAAAGGATTTGATACGTTCGGACCTTTGGGGCCGTGCATCGTTACCGGGGTAGATCCTACCAATTTGCGGATTGTGACCACTTTAAACGGCCGCGTTGTCCAAGACGGGAATACCAATGAAATGTCTCTAAGCATTCCGTATTTAATCAGCTGGCTTTCGCAGGTAATGACTCTGGAGCCAGGTGACATTTTGGCCACGGGTTCACCATCTGGCAGCTGCCCGATCAAGTCGGGGGATGAGGTCGTTGTTGAAGTCGAGAATATCGGTCGGTTGTGTAATGGTGTCCAGTAGGGCGTGCCTGCATTCTTAATAACCAAAAAAGAAAATAGTCATAAATAGATGAGCCGACTTATTTAAATTATACAGGGGCATCATCTCGCTTTGTTTGTTATTAAGATGACTCTCATGTGCAAAGTCTTATTAAACAATCAGGTGCATTAGCGAAGATCAAAGCTGTCTCTAAGGCAGCTTTTTCTTTATGCAACTTTCGGGGCAGTTTTGTGGAACAAGGAATTTCAATAAAAATTAAAAATCAAAACATCTTAAATATTTTTCACAACAGGTCTAATCTTCATCATAATAGGATATCTTATTTTGAATGATTTATTAGATAAATATCTTCCTAGTGAAGAATATGGGATATGGCCATTCGGATGTTTGTAATTGTTATATTTGATTCATATAACAATTAAAGGATTAAAAAAAGATCAATAACTCTCTTATATAATTTTTAGGATGCGATTCTTTAATTAGGAATCGCTTTTTTATTGAACTAACAAGGGCAGGTTTGTTGAAGAAGAAGGTTTATTTAGAAGGACGTTGAAGTAGTAATCAAACATAATAAAAAAATATATAGAAGGGAACAAAAACTAATGAAATACGAATGGAGAAAACAAGAGAAGAATTTATATATCCCAAAACAAAAATCTGAACTTGTAACAATTCCAGAACAGAAATTTTTTATGATAAAGGGAAAAGGAAATCCAAATGAACACGAATTCGCTGAAAAGATAGGTGTTCTTTATTCATTGGCTTATGCTGTCAGAATGATGCCGAAGCAAGGATACACTCCAGATGGATATTTTGAATATACTGTATATCCATTAGAAGGAATATGGGATTTAACAGAAGAGGGAAAGAAATTAGATACATTAAATAAAGATGAATTATTATATACTATCATGATTAGACAACCAGATTTTGTAACAAAAGAAATAGTAGAGAGAGTATTTGAAAATGTAGAAAAAAAGAAACCACATCCATTTCTAAATGATGTAAAATTCGGTACATTTCAAGATGGTTTATCTGTCCAAATGCTTCATGTAGGCCCATATGATGATGAACCTCAAAGTTTTAAATTAATGAATGAATTCATAAAAAATAATAATCTTGAAAGAACTTCATTACAACATAGAGAAATATATCTTTCAGATTTTAGAAAAGTTGAACCTGCAAACTTAAAAACTGTTTTGAGATATAAGGTTAAGCCAATAGAATAGCATACTCTCTTTACTCCTAACGTGCATATTAATATAGCAAAGATTGTGAAGGAGTGTACTTAAAGTAAAGGGGGGGGCTTTGCTTCATTATCAGGAGCTATGATTAGAGGTGAAATTTATGAAAGTACATTTGAAATGTGTTACGAGAGAAAATTGGGAAGCGGCATTAGCACTAAAAGTTAAGAAACAGCAAAATAACTTTGTACCACCAGTAGCCGTTTCACTTGCCAAAGTTTATATTAAACCAGACGGGGATAACATTGTTTATTTGCCCTTTGCCATATATGACAAAGAGATAATGGTCGGCTTTATCATGCATGCTTACGATGAAAATACGACGAATATGTATTGGATTAACGGATTCATAATTGATGAGAGTTATCAGGGTAAAGGATATGGTAGGGCGGCACTGTCTGAGATGGTTCATTGGATAGCAAATAGGTTTACCATTTGTAAAGAAATTCGTCTAACCGTATTTAAAGATAACGAAAATGCTCGTGAATTATATAAACGTTTTGGCTTTCTTCCCACAGGAGATGTCTATGGAGAAGAAGATGTGTGGTTTCTTCCTATAAAATAACTATGTTTCTTAAGGAACTACCAGTTGCGTTGGCATAAAATCAGTGCTGTCTTAAAGGCAGTTTTTTCTTTATGGATGGAACTAAAGGGTCAGGTTATTTGAAGAAGACGACTGGGAAATGAAGTGTAATTTAAATAGTAAAATTAAGGAATGAGTGATGATGAAGTGGATTTTAATGAATTGATGCAAGAGAAAGGATATAGTTATTTGGAAAAAATAATAGAATCCAAAGAAAATTCATTACAATTGCTTATTAATAGAAGCACGTTCAACATCGATTTACCTTTGGTGCAATTAGAATTTGAATCATATATTTCATATTCTGTTATCGATGAATGTTTTTCATATTCTATAGATAATTCTGAAATATCAAAGGGAGAGCTATTTCGGTTATATACCAAGTCAAGGTACTTGGATTATATAAAAATAGCCACGAATGAACGAGAAGATATATGTCCCTCTGAAAATTACATTCATTATCAGTTTCTCTGCTTAAATCACACGATTGATGTTATTTCTTGTGAAGAACCAAAAATAAACGTGGTAACAGGTTAAACTAATCTATGAAATCCTTTTCTTGTTGAACTAACAGGTGCATTAATTCAAGAAAATTAAAAAAAGAAGACCACAATAAGAGGTCTTCTTTATTTGTGCAAAAATCAACATTAATGTTTTAAAAAAGGTCTATAAAAAGAAAAATTTAACATAAATTGATTAATTTGGTATAGTTTAAAGTGATTTATTAATTATATAAAGTTATGTCTCTAAATGAACTAATAGGTGCTTTACTTCAATAAGGGAGGTTGCTGAGGCAGCCTTTTTCATTGTTGATGAACCAACACAATAAATGTGGGGTGAATTATACTTGAAGTCATTTCAACTAAACGAAAAAACAAGATCTTTTTTATCGAAATATCAATTATTTTAAGATGATTTGATACAACAAGTTCAGTTGCAGCACCGTATGGAATTAGTAGAAGCATTTGGGATTCAAAAAGGAATCCGTGTATTAGAAATAGGTTGTGGTCAAGGGGATACAACAGTTGCAATAGCAGACGCAGTAGGAGAAAACGGATGTGTTGTCGCAATAGATATTGCTAGTCCCAATTACGGGGCACCATTAACATTAGGTCAAGCAACAGAACGTATTAAGAAATCTCTATTAGGTGAACGTATTGACTTCCATTTTGAAATGGATTTTGATTTTTTTGAACCAACTATAACATTTGATGTGGCGGTATTATCCCATTGTTCATGGTATTTCAAGCAACCAGAAGATTTATTGAATTACTTTAAAAAAATTAGTGGATTGGTAAAACATATATGTTTTGCAGAATGGGACCTCGACTTTACCTACATTACGCAACGTTCCCATTTTTGTGCGGTTTCCATTCTAGCCTTATATTCAAACTTCGTAAAGAATGAAGGAAATATCCAAAACTTGTTTCATAAAACTCAAATTCACCAGCTACTCCAGCAAGCAAATTTTGAAGTGATAAAACAACTTACAGTCGATGCAACCTTATTACAAGACGGTCAATGGGAAAAAAGTTATGCAAATAGTATCCGTGCAGAATTTATTAAAGTTCCTTCCATGATACAACCGTTAATAACTAGTTATTATGAATTGATGAACACTTCAAATGGAAATGGGCATTCATTAAATAGTTTCATTGTTTGTGCAAAGTGAAAAGTTCCCCATTTGAAGAAATGCTTTTTGGTATTTGTATGATTGTGAAGGTATGTACTTCAACTATGGAGTTCAAGATCCAGAGCTGCCGATTTGGTTGCTTTTTTTGCTTACTGAATAAAGGGGCAGGATAGCATTCCTGTAGTTCATTATTTTTCAGCTTTGAAAAAAATAGGGCTCCTCAGTAAGATATGAGTAAGAAACCACTCTAACTCAAAACCTTAGGAGGAACCCTAATATGAAGTTTAAAATGCAAGATAAACAAAATCAACTAATAGAAAGAATTTCCGATAATCACCTTGTTGTTGGAGTGGATATTGCCCAACAATTACATGTGGCTAGAGCAGTGAATTTCCGTGGAATTGTAGTCGGAGATCCACTTGCATTTGAAAATAATGAAGATGGATTTGCTAGTTTATTAAAATGGATGGATAAGCTTCAAAGATTAAATAAACTGGATGCAGCCATTGTGGGAATGGAACCTACAGGCCATTACTGGATTAATCTTTCAAAATGGCTTTTTAAACAAGGAATTGAGGTAGTAACAGTAAACCCTCACTTAGTAAAAAGGAATAAAGAAAACCGTGATAATACTCAGTCCAAAAGTGATAAGAAAGATGCCCTGGTCATCGCTGATATGGTGAAGAACGGTTACTACGCCTTTGTCAGGAACACTTCAGAATCATTTGAAATACTTAGGGTCCTTATGTCTAACCGTGATGTGGTAGTTAAACGACTCGTTAGCACTATTAATCAATTAAACCGTTGGGTGGATATTGTCTTTCCCGAACTCAGGCAAGTATTTAAAGACATTACTGGTAAAGGGGCTATCGCCACACTTCGTTTATTTCCATCTCCAATGGAACTGCGTTCCCTGAAATCTCATGATGTTGTTTCAGGATGGAAATCAATAATGAAGAGGCAGCCTGGATTAAAGAAAGCTCAATTACTTCTTCAGTTAGCTAGGAAATCTGTCGGCACAAGACAAGCACTTGAAGCGTATAAATTTCATTTGGAACAATTATTAGAGGAGTATGACCTCGCAGTCTTACAACTCGAAAGAGTGGAACAAGAGGTTAAGGATGTATTAAAACAAATACCTTTTGCCAAGAAGCTTCTTGCCATTAAGGGAATTAGTGAAATTTCTTTAGCCGGAATATTAGGTGAAGCAGGAGATCTAAGTGGTTTTTCACACGGTAATTCTTTACTTCGGCACGCTGGGTTGCATCTGGCTGAAGCAAGCTCTGGAAAGTGGAAAGGCCAAATGGTCATTTCTAAGCGAGGGCGATCCAGGCTAAGGCGTTTCCTTTACTTAGCCACCATGAGCCTTGTGATGAATAACACGGAATTTCGAGCCATTCATACCCATAATGTTAAGGTGAAAAAAATGAAGAAAATGAAATCGATTATGAAATTGGTAGGTAAACTAGCCAGGATATTTGTTGGAATAGCACGCAGAAACGAGTCTTATTGTGCAGATAAAGTTCAACCTATAACTGAACTGGTTGCGTAGTTTTAGGGTTCTCGAAGGGAACCTTCAAAAACTAATTTTCATAGACTTTTTCTTTTTACGAATGTTGGCTTATTCGTAGGATTTCAAATATGTACGGAGTACCAGATTTCTTGAACAAAAGGGCACCGACCCATCAGGATAGCATAACTGGCCTCCACCCCTTGGATAGGCATGACGAAGGAATGATAGGGCAATTGACCCGTTGAGACATGGGAGGGAAAGCCTCCAGGGGCGGCGTGGAGAATGTACATTATATGGTAAAATGTGGAGTGTTGTACAACTCCTTTATTTCACTATGCCTTCACGAAATTTTCATGTCCTGAAATCACTCCATTTAACCGTGAACATAAATTCAATGGTGATGAAATCCTGCGAATAAGCGAGTATTTGTGAGAAAATCGTATTAAACTGAGGGAGTTCAAGAAGAAACTGTTATAATTTGGAGATAGGTAGTGCATGAAAGAATATGCGAGGAAATGGGAGACAATTTAGTGAATAAAAAAATGGGTCTATTAGGATTATTGGGGTTATTGTTATTTATGTTCGGTATTTACATTTCACAATGGACACTTTTTGGCATGGTGATTGGTATTGGTGGAGGTTATGTTATGGGGTTTAGTTCATTCAAATTATTTAATTAGTTATTGAACAAACAGGTGCGTTAGCTGAAGATCGGAGCTGTCTTTAAGGCAGCTTTTTCTTTATGCAACTAAAGGGGCTGGTTAGTTCAATAAGAAGAGCGAATTTACATATTTATAAAGACTTACCAAGATTAATCGAGAGGACTAAATAAATGGAGAAAATAAATGAAATTATTTATAGTCTTGTAAACCAAGGCATAATAAAAAGTGATGACACAGACTTCACAAAATTAAAAAGTGGTACTACAAATGGAATTTTATATACTCTACATAATAATGAAATACCGAAATATGTAATAAAAATAGACCAACCTAAAATTATAGCTACAACAGAGGATTTTCTCCTTACTTATAAAGATGTAAATTTGTTGCCTAATGTACTTTATACAGACGAGAAAAAAGAATTTATTGTATACTCCTATATTTCTGGAGAAACTCATTTTAATCGAGGATCTAAATTAGAATGGATGACTATTTTAATTAAGGAACTATTAAATAAATACAAAAAAGTAAACAAAGATAACTGGGGAAGAGTAAATGGAATACATAGAAATTCATGGGCGGACTTCAATCTAAGTAGTTTGGAATTTGCCAAAGAGGATATAGGCGATTTATTACCAAGTGAGGATCATAAAAAAGTGGAGTTATTGGTTAATAAATTGAAAACATACGAACATCAAGAAGAAAAGTATTACCTACATGGAGATGCTGGTGTTCATAATTTTGTATATATGGGCAATAAATTAAATGGGGTTATAGACCCTTCGCCTTTAATCGGTCCAAAGATTTATGATTTTACTTATGCATTTTGCTCTTCTCCAGACAATTTAAATTTAAGGACACTATTGCAATCTTTCTCATTATTGACTCAAGATGTCCCCTTTAATACAGAAAGGCTTTTGGATGAAGTTCTTTTTCAATTATACACACGTATAGGTGTTTGTATTAGAGTTCACCCGCATGACTTGGGTGGCTATCTTAAAGCTTGGAAAGAATGGAGAGTGTATCTTCCTTCTATGTAAATTGCGATTCTTAATGAACTAACGGTTACCTTAGCTGAAGGTCGGGTCGTCTTTAAGGCAGCTTTTTCTTTAAGGAACTACCATGAAAATAAGTTTCTTTAAAAATGAAAAATGACAATACTTAAGAAGACCCTGCTCAATCGTTTTAAAAAAAGAGGAGAGCGTTAATTAATTAGTCTATGGATTAGGGTTGACTGGATTAAGGTCAGTATCAGTATTGACACTTCCTAACCATTTTCATTCTTTGCGATTCATGGATGGCTAACGGGGCAGGATAGTTGAAGAGTGCTCTTTGACCTTTCTTCAACAATTGGGCCAGTTTGTTGAAGAAGGATATTTTCTGTTTTTAGCGAATTAGAACTTCAAAAAAACTTATGAAGAAAACAGGATATTGCAAAATAACAGGAACATAGGAGGTATGAGATATGAAGATCCTCAGAATAGATCATGTAGGTGTAATCGTAAATGATCTCTCTGCTGCTAAAGAGTTTTTTCTCGATTTTGGACTTGAAGTGCAAGGGGAATGGGAATTGGAAGGAGAGTTGATGGATCAGATGAGTGGGCTTAATGACGTTAAAGTAGCATGTGTAGGATTGGGAACGCCAGACGGTCAGGCATGGATAGAGCTAATTAAATTTTATACGCCGTCAGATGAAAAAGATATTCAGCAACCTTTTGCAAATACCCTGGGTATCCCGCATATTGCATTTGCTGTTGAAGATATTGAAGCTGTTGTTGCCAAATTGAAAAAGAAAGGTACGGAAATCTTTAGTGAGATACAACACTATGAAGAAAGTTATAAGTTATGCTACTGTCGTGGACCAGAGGGAATTATTTTAGAGTTGGCTGAGCAAATCAAATAAATTAAGGGTAATTAATAGTTGTTGGGCCAATAATTGATGGATTTTGACGTACCGCCAGTGAAATATGTAATCACGTCGATAAAGTTGTTCCGCAAACGGGCGCTATTCTTTAATAAGAATCGCTTTTTTAATGAACTAACACGGTGCGTTAGTTCATTAACAGGGGTTGCTGCGGCAGCCTTTTTCTTATGGCACTAACGGGGCAGGTTAGTTCCATAAGAGATATAATAAAACTATAGTGATTAAATGTAATAGAGGAGTTCAACAAGCTAAGGTTATTTCGGTAGCCTGTTCCTTATTTGTCTAACAAGGCAGGCTATATTAGGCGGTGTTTTGTAATGGGATTGTTTTTTGAAAAAAGAGAAAGTACTAAACCATTTATACTGATTAGATATTTAATGATAATAGCAACGGGCTTAATTTTAATATTAAGTTTAATTAACGATTTTAATTTTAATTTCATAAAATATATAATTCTTTTATCAGGAATTGGTTCAATAATAGATGGATTTGAATGTTTTTTAAAAAAAGAAAATAAGAAGCAGATGTTATTAGATTTTGGTATTGCGGTTATATGGTTCGCAGTATTCTTGGTATTGCATTTATACGGTGATTCGTAACATTTTTTATAGAACTAACGGGTGAGTTAGCTGAAGATCGGGTCTGTTTTTAAGGCAGCTTTTTCTTACTGAACTAAAGCGGCAGGATAGTTGAACAAATCTTTTTATATATTGTTGCTTTGATTATTGAAAACAAAGTATTAAATTTAGAACCAGAGAATAAGTATTAGAAGTGAAAAGGAGCTTGCCTAGTTATTTTTTTCTTCTTGTTTTCGTTTTTATCTCCAACTTTCTTCCTTTTTATTATTAGGGGAAAAGACGTTTTTTCGAAAAAAGGAAATTTCAATCTCATGAACTTCTTTTAAAAAGACATCAATTTTCTTTCCTGCTTATTAATATTAATCGAAGGTGAGTGAACATGAAAAATAGAATAAAAACAAAAATGATAAAAATACTCAGTGGTAACAGGGAAACTAGATTAACCGTTCAAGTTGCAGATACTCATAGAAAAAGAGAAAAGGGCTTAATGTTTGTTAGAAAATTACCCGAAAATGAGGGGATGTTATTTGTGTATTCGGAAAAAATATATGGTGGCTTTTGGATGAAAAACACATTCATTCCTTTATCTATTGCTTTTCTTGATTCAGATGGGGAAATTCTAAAAATACTTGATATGGAGCCTTGTAAAGTGGATATATGTCCTACCTATGATCCGGAACTTTCTTATCATTATGCAATTGAAGTGAATCTTGGATGGTTTGAAAAGAATCAAATCAAAGAAGGGGATTATGTAAAGTTTGATTGGTAATGAATTTGCACATGCAGTTCAACGAGTCAATCAGGAATTTCCCGCATCTTATCACCTGTTATTTGGGATAAATCGTTGCTCCTGCGGATTTGCCTATGACGAACTTTAAACGTGAAATGGATGCTGGATCGGATCCTTTTCGCAAAGGACTCTTTATAGAAACCCGAAGCTGTCATCTTGGCAGTTTTTTTTATTGTAATTGGTGCAGTCCGGTTCACTGAATTGTGAGTTTGTGATGATTTGTACTTAAAGTAATGGACGCTTTACTTTAATAAGGAAGGTTGCTGTCTCAGCCTTTTTCTTATAGAATTAACGGGGCAGATAGTTTAATGATTGCACAATGGGTCGACTCCCAGTAATTCCCATACAGGAGAATTGGAAAATAGGCTAAAATAGATTTAGACAAGCCTTAAGAACTGAAATGGAGGTTTTGGTGTTGAAACCACATATTTAGGGAAATGGTTACTTTACCTTTGATTTTGTCGATCTATGTTTATTTCATTACTGATTCCGGATATATTAATATATTTTCACTAACAGTTTCTTACTTCAATAAGGATGGTTGCTGGAGCAACTTATTTGTTATGCTACGATTGGGGCAATTAGTTTACGTTCATTTTTTCACAGAAAGAATATTTTAACAAAAAGTAATAGTAGAATACTTTAATCTATAAATAATTATAATAGACTATGATATAGTTATAATGAGACAGAAAAGGTGTGTTCCTAGGTCGCGTCTGGCTTTTTGTGAGACCTAAGCAGGAGCGCCTACATCTTTTTTGCAAATATAGCGGATAAGGAAGGTTATAATGAGCAACATACAGAATAAAACAGACGTTATCTTAATTGGTGGCGGAGTCATGAGCGCGACTTTGGGATCATTACTGAAAGAAATAGCACCGGAATGGGAAATCAAAGTGTTCGAGAAGCTCGCAAACGCAGGAGAAGAAAGCTCTAACGAATGGAATAATGCGGGTACGGGACATTCTGCACTGTGTGAGCTTAACTATACATCCGAAAAATCTGACGGATCTATAGATATTAGCAAAGCTATCAATATTAATGAACAGTTCCAAGTTTCAATGCAGTTTTGGTCTTATCTTGTAAACAGTAAGCTGATTAATAATCCGCAAGACTTTATCATGCCATTGCCTCATATGAGTATGGTACAAGGGGATAAAAATGTAGAGTTTTTAAAGAAACGCTTTAAAGCGCTATCAAACAATCCTCTATTCAAAGGTATGGAGTATTCCGATGACCCAGCCAAACTGATGGAATGGATACCGCTTATCATGCAAGACCGCCTATCGAATGAACCTATTGCGGCCACGAAAATAGACTCTGGTACAGACGTTAACTTTGGTGCTTTAACACGCATGATGTTTGACCACTTAAAGACTAAAAACGTCGATATCAAATACAAACATAGTGTTGATAATCTTAAACGTACTAGTGATGGCTCATGGGAATTAAAAGTGCGTAATGTCGATAACGGTAGCGTAGAACACCATACTGCTAAATTCGTCTTTATTGGAGGCGGGGGCGGAAGCCTGCACTTACTGCAAAAATCCGGTATTCCTGAAGGGAAACACATTGGCGGATTCCCAGTAAGCGGGTTTTTCATGGTGTGTAATAATCCGGACGTTGTTGCACAACATCATGCAAAAGTATACGGAAAAGCTAAAGTTGGTGCTCCACCAATGTCTGTTCCGCATCTTGATACACGATATATCAATAATGAAAAATCGTTGCTATTTGGACCATTTGCCGGATTCTCACCGAAGTTCTTAAAAACAGGTTCAATGTTCGATTTAATAACTTCCGTAAAACCGAATAATGTCTTGACTATGTTGGCGGCAGGCGCAAAAGAAATGTCATTGACAAAATACCTGATCCAGCAAGTCATGTTATCGAAGGAACAGCGCATGGAAGAGCTACGTGAGTTTATCCCGAATGCTAAGACCGAGGAATGGGATTTAGTAGTAGCTGGCCAACGTGTACAAGTAATCAAAGATACTGCTGAAGGCGGCAAAGGTACGCTTCAATTTGGAACGGAAGTTGTAAGTGCCTCTGATGGCTCGATTGCAGCATTACTAGGTGCTTCTCCAGGTGCTTCTACAGCTGTTCACGTTATGCTTGAGGTAATTAATAAATGCTTCCCGCAACGTATGAAAGAGTGGGAACCAAAAATTAAAGAAATGATTCCTTCCTATGGCGAGTCATTAATGGAAAATCCAGAGCTTCTGAACGAAATTCATTCTTCAACAGCAGAGACGCTTGGTCTAAGTAAAAAAAAAGAGTTAGTTTATAGTTGATTTTGATTTTTACACAGGAACCTTTGATCTATCTATGGATTGAAGGTTCTTTTTTTGTCATAAAGAGTAATTTCCTAATTCAATTAACCGATGGCATTACTTCGATAAGGAAGGTTGCTATTTGGATCCAGTATGAAATTAATATAAAACAATGTAAGTGTCTATCGCCTACGAAGTAGTTTGGTTTAATAAGATGCATTCTATCTGTTTAATTGAGTGCCAGCTCATGTTATAATGGATAACCTAAGATAAATACTACTTTTACTTATAATTGAACGGATGCCAAGAAAAGCCTCCGCATAGCGATAAAATATGGAGGTGTAAGAGAATGAATAAACAATGGACAATTGGCAAAATTAAAGAATTTGTTGAGAACAATTCGGAAAGTAAGTTGCTAACGACTGAATATCACGGTTTTTCTCAAAAGTTACTATTTAAATGTACATGTGGTAGCAACTTTGAAAAAACATTTACGAAATTTAAAAATAAAAACCAACGTAAATGTGACGTGTGCCAACCGCCTAAAGCGTCACGATAACGTATAGCGAATAAACGAAGTGCCCATTTCTCTTAAAGAGAAGTTGGCACTATTTTTATTAGTTCATTAATGAAGTATGAAGCACGGTCAAACTATATTTCTAAGTTACATGCCCAAAGGGTACGAAGCAGGGTTAACCCTGAAAAAACTAAAATATTTCTATTACATAGGTTCGAAATACCTCTGCAGATGGCCGATCACTTCGTTTATCACGTATCGAAAACTCAATTTAATCATCAATTTTATTGGAAAAAGAAGGGTAAATCATTCATCTGATCTATCCTTCTTTTTTTATCAAAATTCTAGGACTACTTTCTTCCCTTTAAGAATTATGATTGTACGATAACAAAAAACCGGATACACATAGTATCCAGTCGCCCTACATACATGTAATGTTAAAGAAAAGTGAAAGTTATAGTTTAACTTTGCGTGCCGTTACAGAGCTCATGATGTAAAAATGGAGTGCTATTATAAGACCTAACGAGGACCTTTTTAAGGAGGAAAAACATGAGCTTGGATCATGAGTTTTATCTTATTTCTAAGACAACTGATATAAAGAATTTTTGGATGTACAGAGAAAGAAACAACAGTGTCATCGACAGTATTGCAATACAGGATGATTTGATTCAATACATTATTACTCATTAGAATGGATCCCAAGTAAAAACCCATTATTGCGAGGAACTCCAAGTGGCCATGGTATTAACTATCATGGAGTAACCCTTTTTGATAATCACTCTTCTGATACTTTAATAAGTGTTTTTTCGTCATGGAAGAGTCTAATTAAAAATGCACCTGATAAATTTGAACTCACTGGAGAATTCGTTTATTGCGAAGCTGACAATCAGGAGGGGGACTATAAATAACTAGTCTTCAACCGAGATGAAGTGATTACACAATTTGAAAAAATAATTTTAATGTCAGAAGCTTTAGCTAAAGGAGAATGTTATCTGTACCATTGCGGGATATAAAGACTGGTTTAAAATTTTTATAGAACTAAAAGGGTACGTTAGCTGAAGATTAGAGCTGTCTTTAAGGCAGCTCTTTCTTTATGGAACTATCGGGGCAGGGTAGTTGAAGAAGAAGTGATATAATAACCCTCATTAAAAGCATCGTAAAGGTGGCTATTCAAATGGAAAATTGGATTGAATTATCTACAATAGAATATAAAGAGGTATGGGATAGGATATATGAAGAATTTACTTTTGAACCAAGCATATCAAAGTTCCCATCTTTTGAAGTGCCAAATCCATTTATCACATATGATGTATCCCCGTATTTAAATTGGTCCGGAGATTCAGATACTTATGATGAGATTTACAATAATCTAGAGGATAAGTCATTGCTTGTTTTTCAAGAACTCACACAGAAAAATGAATATATGTATGCCTTAGATTGGCAACATCCAGGTTATTGGATAAACCCCCGTATGGAGTTTCCGAAAACTGAATTTGATGAATGGACAGTACCTATTTTTCCAAACGGTGATTATTACTTTTTTATTCATAAGAATTTTGAATGGGGATTATTAGGACACCCTTGGGAAGAAACCATCACTATTTTTGGAAAAGAATTGATAAAAGGTTTTGAAAAACATAAACCAAGAATGTTTCAAAAGATATTACGTCAGGGATAATGTAAACCTTGTTGAACTAACGGGTGCGTTAGCTGAAGATCGGAGCTGTCTTTAAGGCAGCTTTTTATTATGGCACTAACGGGGCAGTTTAGTGGAGGAAGGAAACTGTTAAATAACCATTTCAATACAACCTTCAGTGTATATGATTAGGAATAATATGAATAGACGGAGGTAAGCTAAGATGGAAGTAGAAATTGGATATTTTCCTAAATATTATTATAGTTCCCAACCTGATGCTGGTGGTCATTTTCCATTTGCCATCGAGGGAAAACCCTTATATGTATTTTCAATGGACGGTTTTTATCTGCCAGAATGTGATGTGAATTTTGTACCTTTATGGATGGAAAGTATTAAAGCATTTCCAATATATTTTTGTGCTGAAATTCCTTCATACTGGAAAGAAGATTACGAGGAATTATGTCAAAAATGGATTATTGATTATAAATATTTAACTAATAATCCTAATTTGTCTGTATCCGTAACTGAAATTAAAAATGTAAATCAATTTCGCGAGATTTTTCCAATTTTTATTTCTATTGGCAGTGGTAATGACTTAGTTATTTGGTCAACAAATACAGGTTTTTTTCGGGTAGAAGAACGTCAATGGCAAGGTAATTGGGAAGGAAAGATTGGCGAAGCAGTGGTAGTGAAAATCGACAAAGAGATGAGTGTATTCTGGTTAGGGTATGACGGACATAGTATTGTTGTACTTTCAAACAACACGGATTTCTCTACTTATGAAACTATTTGTGAAACCTTACCATCATTTGTTAAACCGACAAAATGTGAATATGAATAAATTATTTGTTCTTGGACTAACGGGTGCGTTAGCTGATGATAGGAGCTGTCTATAAGGCAGCTTTTTCTTTATGCAACTAACGGGGCATTTTAGTTCCATAAGAAAATAAAAGTATAAAAAGAATGCTATAGAAAAAGCTATGCTAAAAGGAGTGTTCAAGTTTGTCCAAAAGAACTTTTAGAATAGGAATAGCGATTTTAGCTTTAATAACAATATTTATGTTTTGTTTTACAAATTTAAATGATAAAACATTGGCTCGCGAGATTGAAAGAGCATTAAAGCCTATAAATAAATCAGTTTCTGATAATGGTATAACATTTACAATTGGTGATGTTGTAAAGGATGGGCACGAACGAATTGGTCTTGAATATCATATAAAATCTGAAAAAAATCTTAAGTTTGATGAAACGAAAGACAGGATTGTTGATCCAGACATTTTAATTAATGGGAAACGAATTAATGCTGTTTCCAGAGTAAACATTAAAAAGGTAGGAAAGAATGAGTATAGAGGTGTAATAGAAATTATTCCAGAAGAAGAATTGCCAAATAATTATGATGTAAAATTTAATCTTGATGCAGTATTAAACCAACTTGGACAATGGTCAATAAATTTTTCTTTGTGAATTTTAATGTCAGCATATAAAGCTGGCTATTTTTATGGTGATAGTATGTACAATAATTCGTATGTCTTAAAGGCTTGATGACAGGGTTCTTGTTCTAGACCGCAAAGTAAACATAATCAATAAATAAACACAGGATTATGGTAAAGGTATTTGGGGTTCAACCGAGATACATGCAATAACTTATCATAGACCTTAGCGGACATGATTTTTGGACATAATTCCTTGCCTTAGTGGACATTAGAAGGCAATTTTAAGCTACTTCACGTCCGCTAATGTCAATTAGTGGACATATGCTCCATTGCTGGGTAAATCGGCAAAAAACCAGTATCATCAAGGCTTCATGCAATGTCCCTAATGCTTGTGATAGAATTTTACAGGTATCTCGGTCGTACCCCATCAAGTTAAGAAAACAGATTAACCCCAAAACGATAAAATAAGCTTCATTTTGTTGTAAAGTAAGTTCAAAATTTCGTTCTTTGGGGAAGATATAAACCCTTAGCTTGATGGGCATATGATGCTACCCCTTAACGTATGTTTCCCGCGAAATGTTGGTGGTACGCCTCTTTTAAAAATGGGGTTTTTTAATGGATTCACTCAATACAGGAATCACCTTCTAGTTGCTCAATCTCCTTTTATAGTGTCCTTAACAAAGTTACCAGTTTATTTAACCAGCTCTCCCTTTGCCATAAGCGCTTTAATTAATCGAAGATGACATTACCCAGCTTAATTTATTGCCATTACATCCTTGTTTTTAATTGGTGGATTATCGTTAACAAAATTTATCAGTAACTGAAAGAGCTTTAGCTGCTCTTGGTAGACATCGGCCATCATTTCCGGATGCCATTGGACAGCAACGATAAAAGGATATTCTGTATGGACAATCCCCTCAATAATTCCGTCTTCCGACATTGCCGCAACTTCAAAACCGGACCCAAGAGTATCTATAATTTGGTGGTGAAAGCTGTTGACTTCTATTTCTTCTTTCCCGAAACATTTATATAACACTTTATTTTTATCTAGCTTCACGTTATGGGCAATGCCCCACTTAGGGCCCATATAGCCGTCATGTTTTAGGTCTGTCTTAAAATTTTCATCGATATCCTGAATCAAAGTACCGCCAAAAAATACATTTAATAATTGAAGGCCTCGGCATACGCCTATTATTGGCATCTGCTTTTTGATGGCTTTTTCAACTAACTTCATTTCAAAGCTGTCCCTAATTGGGTTAATGTTCCCTAGCCCCTTTTTATATGGTTGTCCATAAAATTGTGGGCTTAAATCACTTCCCCCTGTAAGCACAAGGCCATCTATTCGATCTAGAATGGAATCCATGTATCCTTCATCATCTATAACAGAAATAGGTATTGGAATCCCGCCGGCATTGACGATACAACTCGGGTAATCCAAGTCAGAAATAACATGATCCTGTGAAGGTTTAAATCTAATTTCTCTTTCTTCAAAAGCGCTAACATAGTTCATAGTAAATCCAATCAGAGGCTTCATGTATTTTGATTCTCCTTTTGCTTTATTCTTATATATTTCATTGTAGAAAAGAATATAGAAGAAAAATCAAATAAATGTGTGAATTTTTACATAATTCATACATGATGTTACGCCTTTTTTTCTTTATCTTCATAAAATAAATGCATATCTGCATCTACCTTCCCAATTTTTAAATATCTCGCTTTATAATCCAAAACGAGTTTCCTAAACTGATTACTTAGGATGAGTATGGAAATAATGTTAATAAACGTTGGAAATGCAACTGTAATGTTCGTCAGTGACCAAACATATTTTTCGGATAAATGAAAAACAGCTATATATACAACAAACAGGAATTCAGGGAATGGGTAAAGAAATTTTAAACAATTTATTAATCTACCTTTTAGCAAGGAGCGATTTCTAAACAGATGTCTGAAGATAATTTCATTGTAAGTGAACCAGCCAATGGATGTTGTTAATGCAAAAAAGAAGAGAATGATTGTAATAATATATCTCCCAAAAACCCCAAAAAACGACTCGAATGAATTCAGTGACAGCACTAGACCAGACTGGCCTGATGTCCATTCTCCAGACAGAATAATTACAAAAGCAGTTATACTGCAGATAATGGTTGTAAAGAAAACTTCAAAACCACCCCATAGTCCCTGTTTAACGGGGTGGTTAATCTTTGCAACCGAATGAACAATTGGAGAGGTTCCCCAACCGAATTCACTGCTGTAAACGGCCTGTGTAACCCCCATTGTAATAACTTGGGATAGTGTTGCCCCTGTAAACCCACCTAAGGCGGATGTGCCATGAAACGCATCATTTATAATCAATCCAATGGCAGAAGGAATATTACGGAAATCAGCTACCATGATGATCAAACCGATAATGATATAAGCACCCGTTATAACGGGAATAATAAAAATAAAAAGTCTCCCTATAGTTTCTGCTTTACGCCTTATAAATAAAAACACAACAGCTGAATAGAGTATAGAAACAATAAATATATTAATTCCAAATGTTGAACTTATAGCTTTAGATGCAATATAATTTTGGCTTGAAATAAAGATTGTTGAAGTTATTCCAATACTAAATATAGCAACCGGGACAAGCCAACTCCTGAAGTTCATTTCTATTCCGATTCCTTTTTCGATATAAGCTGTAGGTCCCCCATATATATTACCTCCTTTATCTTTACTGCGATAATACACCGCAAGTGTCACTTCCGCCGTTTTAATGATCATTCCAAAAAATGCAGCAATCCACATCCAAAATATAGCCCCGGGGCCGCCAATTGCTATAGCGGTAGCAACTCCACCGATACTCCCTATACCGACTGTACTACCGATTGATATACTTGTGGCGCCAATGGAGGACTTGTTTTCCCTCAAATATTTTGCTGCCTTTATGTAAAAATTAACGGTAAAAAGATTACGAAAGGCGTATATTAAATAGTTGATTTGGAAGAACCTATTTTCAATAGTAAAGTAAATCCCTGTAAGGATTATGGCGAAAGTTAAAGGGGTGTCCCACAAGATATTTACTAAGTAATCTATTATTCTTTCGCTCATGTAAAATTCGCCCTTTCATTTTAACAACTATCTAAAAGTTTGATTGGATGCACAATTAATATAATTAGTGAATTTTCACATAATATTTTGATATTTATTCTACATTATTTTTATAATATTTCCATAAATAAAAAAACATTTCTCTAGGGAGGGTAAATAATGAAAAGGCTTTCATTCATTGTTGCATTGGCATTATTGGTATTTAGTTTGGTAGGTTGCGGAAATAGTAACACCACCGCATCTGGACCAGGGGATAGCAACTCCGACAAAAATGAAAGTAAGAAAGATGTAGTAATATTTGCTACAACCCCCGACGGCGGTGCCTTCTCCGCAAAAGATAAGGATGGAAAGCTAGTGGGGTTTGATATTGAAATCGTGGAAACACTCGCAAAAAAAGAAAATTTACAAGTGGAATGGAAGGAAATGAAATTTAACGGTATCATTCCGGCACTTCAAGCAAAGCAAATAGATGGAGCTGCAGCAGCTATCACCATTCGGGATGATCGAAGAAAAGTAACAAACTTTACAGATTCCTATTTTGAATCCGGCCTTGTTCTTGTTACAAAGAAGGATAGTTCTATCAAATCATTTGAAGATTTAAAGGGAAAAACAATTGTTGCTAAACAAGGATCATCAGGCCTTCAAAAAGCACAGGAGCTTGCTAAGAAGTACGATTTCAATGTGAAAGTTTTAGAAGATGAACCTACCCTATATATGGACGTTGAAGCTGGCGGTTCTGACGCACTTGTTAATGATCTTCCATTTGTTTTGGACAAAATGAATTCCGGAACAGGGAATAAGTTAAAAATGATTGGCGATAAATTGACCGGTGAGGAATATGGAATTGCTATTTCAAAGGATAACGAGGATTTACTTAATAAATTTAATAAACATTTGGCGGAAATGAAAAGTAACGGCGAATACGACAAAATGTATAAAAAATACTTTGGTTCTAACTAAAAAAAACACAATGTTTTATTTCTTTTAAAGGAGGAAGTAGCTATTGGAAACATTAAAATTGATTGGAGAATCGATGCCACTTCTGTTGCGAGGAGCAGTGATGACTATAGAATTGGCTTTGTTATCTCTCTTAATTGCAACCGCTTTGGGACTTCTATTCGGTATGTTAAGGGTTTCACCTAATAAATACTTACAATCTATTGCCAAAGCTTACGTTAGTATTATTCGTGGAACCCCTCTGTACGTGCAAATTATTTTCTTCTATTTTGGATTGTTCCCAATATTATTCGGCCGTGCCACTAGCCCCATTCAAGCCGGTATTTTTGTACTTAGCTTACATGCAGGTGCATATTTAGTCGAGATATTCCGTACAGGGATTGAGTCCATAGATAGGGGGCAAATGGAAGCGGGAAGGGCCCTTGGCTTCAATCTTGGACAAACAATGCGGCATATCATCTTACCACAAGCCGTAAGGCGGATGATACCCGCTTTCGTGAATCAATTCATTATTAGCATAAAAGATACCTCTCTTCTTGCAACAATCGGAATTATGGAGCTTACATATTCAGCCCAGAATATATATGCCGTGAATTTTAGAGCGTTCGAATTCTTGGCTGCTGTTGGTGTATTATATTGGATTCTTATTAATGTACTTACCCAGATCTCTAACTGGATTGAGAGGAGGTTGGTGGAAATTTGATTCAAGTCAAAGGGTTAGTTAAATCATTTGGTAATTTAGAAGTATTGAAAAGTATTGATGCGGACATTCATCGGAAAGAAGTTGTCTGTGTTATAGGACCTTCCGGGTCGGGGAAATCTACCTTTTTACGCTGTTTAAATTTATTAGAGGAGCCGACTTCAGGTGAGATATGGATTAAAGGCACAAACATAGTGGACAAGAAAGTGGATATCGATAAGGTACGCCAAGAAGTAGGAATGGTGTTTCAGCAATTTAACTTATTTCCACATAAAACGGCACTTGAGAATATCACGTTATCCCTGCAAAAAATAAAGAAGTACTCGAAAACGGAAGCAGCGCAAAAGGGGATGGAACTTCTTACTAAGGTTGGTTTATACGAAAAAGCGAATGTATACCCACGCAATCTCTCTGGGGGACAGCAACAAAGGGTGGCCATTGCGAGAGCACTAGCGATGGAACCAGAAATTATGTTGTTTGATGAACCAACATCTGCCCTTGATCCAGAAATGGTTGGCGAAGTATTACAGGTAATGAAAGACCTAGCGAATGAAGGGATGACGATGGTTATCGTTACCCATGAAATGGGCTTTGCTAGGGAAGTTGCAAATCGAATTTTATTTATGGATGGTGGATATATTTTAGAAGAAGGAAAACCAATGGAATTGTTCTCAAATTCGAAACAAGAAAGAACAAAGGAATTCCTAAGAAAAGTACTTTAGAACTAACAAACCTCTAAATTCGACACGAATTTAGAGGTTTATTTTATAATTAGGGAGCAAACAGAGATGTAAAGGGGAGGAGAAATATGTGTCTAACACAGTTTATTTAGTTGAGGATAACAAGGATCTGAATTTCATTTTAAAAAAATATTTGGAAAATGAGGGATACAAAGTAGAAGGGTTTCTGGACGGGCAATCCACTGAAAGCAAAATCCATATACCTCCTGATTTATGGATTTTGGATATTATGCTTCCTGATACGAATGGCTATACATTGTTTAATAAAATTAAAGGTATCCATCCGGAAGTTCCAATCATATTTATTTCGGCCAAAAATCAAGATATTGATAGGGTTGTAGGCTTGGAACTGGGTTGCGATGATTATATTTCTAAACCCTTCCTTCCAAGGGAATTAGTTATAAAGGTTAAAAAATTACTCGATTACACCTATGGTCATAAACAAAAACATGGAAAACATATTAAAATCAACGATTACATTATTAATCGCGAAAGCCACACGATTTACCATAACGATACAGAATTGCCAATGTCAAGCAAGGAATTTCAATTAATGCTGTTTTTTATTGATAATGCGAATCACGTATTTTCGAGGGAGCAAATTCTTGACCGACTTTGGGGCAAAAATTACTACGGAACTGACCGTGTCGTCGATGATACGATTCGCCGTATCCGAAAGAAAACTCCAGGCATGCCAATAGAAACCGTTTATGGAGCCGGATACCGTTTGGTAGAAAGATGAAAAGTAAGCCGTTTGCGTTCCAAATTTGGGTTACCATCACAGCATTCCTTGTTTTTATTATTTGTATTTTTACTTTAGTGCTTGTTCAATATTTATCGGTAGACTTGCTTAAAGACTTAGCACGCATTTTCGCTGTTCTGTCTATCGTTAACATCTGTATTGCTAAGATTATTTCTATTAAAATTACAGAACCACTACGCTATTTGGAATATAGAGTGCGGAAAATTGCAAACAAACAATGGGGAGAGCCCATCCACTTAGACAGGGGAGACGAGTTCGGTCAATTGGCCTCTTCCGTCAATATGATGAGGGGATCTCTTAAAAAGATGGAAACGGAGGAAGAACTGTTTTTACAAAACGTTTCACACGACCTTAAAACACCTATCATGGTCATTAAAAGCTATGCCCAAGCATTATCTGACCGAATCTACCTAAACGATTCATTTGAAGAAACAGTAGCCGTTATTATAAAAGAATCTTTCAATTTGGAAAAAAAGGTAGAAAAGCTATTGTATCTCAAAGGACTGGATTATATTTTAGAAAGGAAAAATGAGTTTGAGTTTATCAACATAAAGACAATTCTGATGAATTTGATTGATAGATTTTCATTAAGTCGAAAAGATGTAATTATCGATGCTCGCTTGATAGATATATTGATTTATGGGGATCAGGAGGAATTAACAGTCGCTTTCGAAAATATTCTCGAAAACAATTTAAGATATGCCCATTCATCAATAGTTATAACGGTAAACAACCAAAAATATGAGGAAAATGGGTATGTAGAAATCACATTTGCAAATGATGGCCCCCCAATTGAAAATGAAGTATTGGATCAATTATTTAAGCACTTTCACAAGGGTACTGATGGTAAATTCGGACTTGGTCTATTTATTACAAAGAAAATAATCAAATTTCACGGGGGAAAAATCGAAGCGAAAAATTCCGATTCCGAAGTCCTGTTTAGCATTATTCTACCAAATGACTACAAAAAATAATTTAAACGGGAATACAATCCCATACCCGCGAATTTCCCAAAAAATGAAGAAAACGTTAATGATATCGTAAAACTTTAATGGTTATTGATACAATCAGCCTTGAAGTTTACCAAAAAACATTTCCAAAACGATTACCAAATCTCTTTACAATAATGTTGGTTCTTAGCAGCCTCTATTTTTCCTTTTTAATGGAATTTACTTTGCGGTCTATGACAAGAACCCTGTCATCAGGCCTTAAAGAACTAACGGGTGCGTTAGCTGAAGATCGGAGCTGTCTATAAGGCAGCTTTTTCTTATGGAACTAACGGGGCAGGTTAATTCAATAAAGTGCATGCAATAAGGGAGGATAATGTGTGAGAGATAGAGGTTCGGTTGTGCTTATAGAAAATAACAAGGTTGGCCTGATTAAAAGAATTAGAAACGGTTCTGTTTACTATGTTTTTCCTGGTGGTGGAATTGAAGAAGGTGAAAATCCTGAAACAGGGGCAAAAAGAGAAGCCTTTGAGGAATTAGGTGTAAAAGTCAACGTTAATGAGTGCTTTGCAAAGGTTGAGTTTAACGGTACACAATACTTTTTCTTAGCTGAAATTATCGAAGGAACTTTTGGGACTGGACAAGGTGAAGAATACACCTATGAAAATAGAGATAAAGGTACATATTTGCCAGTATGGGTAGATATAGAAAAACTATCACTCCTTGACGTTAAACCGAAAGAAGTTGCTTTAAAAGTACAATCTATCTTCAACTAACAGGTACTTTACTTCAATAAGGGTGTTGCATTGGCATCTCTTTTTCTTAATGAACTAACAGGTGCGTTAGCTTAAGTTCGGAGCTGTCTTTAAGGCAGCTTTTTCTTTATGCAACTAACGGGGAAGGTTAGTTCAACACAATGAAAACTAAAATGATTTTAATAATCAACATTTACTTATTGACTTTTGCTTTGAGAATGATTAACATGAAGTTAACTTCATGTGAAGAGAACTTCACGTGAAACAAACTTCACTTCAGGAGAATTTAAATTGGTTAGGAGAGGTATGTTTGAAAAATCTATTCATACAGCGCTTTTTTGTTTCAATCTTGATAATTGTATTGGGAATCATTCAAATAACTCTCGATAAATCAGTAGGATTTAATTTTGGGTATTTCATATTATTCTTAGGGGGAATAATCTTGGTTTCCTCAACAATTTCTTATATTAAATCCCGAAAGAATAAATCTCTAGAAAAGGAATTAGCAAAGGAATATGATGAAAGAGACGCTTTAATTGATGGAAAAGTTGCTCGCTTTTCTTTGCAAATTCTGATATACGAAATCTTTATTCTTATGTTTTTAACTAATTTTGTGGTAATCGCAACAAATACTGTATTGTTTGTTGTCTTAGTATCATTAATAATTAGTGAATTTTGGGCTAGAAAATATTATAATCATGTCCTTTAATTAGGGGGATTTATGAAAAATAGAGTAAAAGAATTACGAATAGAACATGAAATAACACAACAAGAATTAGCTGATAAAGTAAGTGTATCTTCTAGAACAATCATCTCATTAGAAAAACAACAGTATAATCCATCTGTGCTACTTGCATATAAAATAGCTTCAGTTTTTAATTTATCAATTGAAGAAACTTTTATTTTTGATGAGGATGACAAATAATCCATTTTAAAAAGATGCACATATTAAACAAACAACGGAGGATTTTAAATGCAGATTATATTATTTATTTTTGGGGCAGTTTTAATAGTTTGGGGGATTTATCGTATGAAAACTGACGATGGTTTATTCGGAAAAAATCAAAAAAGTAAGAATATATTTAATTTATTACTAATGGGAGAAGCATCAGGATTAGGACAATTTTCGGGTGGGATTTTGTGCATAATCCTAGGGGTTATTGCATTTTTTGTAAAGTAGTAATAAATAAGAATTTTATTTTTACACTGAAATATTGTGAATAAAATCACTTAAACAAATGGGTTCTTTAGCTGAAGATCGGAGCTGTCTCTAAGGCAGCTTTTTCTTTTTGCAACTATCGAATTATACTATGACTATTAGACTGGTTGTTGAAGATGAAAAGGAAGAAAAAGAAGAAAAACGAATCAAATATAATTAAAATGACATTTGGAAAGAATTCTTATGTTAAGGACGATGAAACAGATTTTATATTTCCGTGGTTACATCCTATTATTTCGTGTAGGTTATGTATCAAGTATTTTATAAAATGGATAACGTCTGTGGATTCTTCTTTGGCACCTACTGTTCATCGGTATTACATTTTATTCTTTACATTGATATAGAGGTCATTTTTGTGGATTTATATTGGAATGGGGATTGGGGTAATCTCAAATGATAAGTCAGATGGTATGAGGTTAGTGACAGAGATTCCAATGACTATTGGAATGTCATGTTTAAGTATATTTGGACTGTTGTTGGTTATACGGATTGTAATTTCTTTCTTTGAACTGATCAGACTATTTAAAAAGGATAACTTATTTTTGTATGGTTTGGGAGTTACTGTTGTATATGGATTTATTGGCATGATTTTGTTGGGAAGTGCACTGTGGTAGTTTTATATACATGTTCTTCTTCAAGTAACGGGGTAGGTTTGTTCAACAAGGCGTTATAATATATTAGATTCAGAAGCTTGTAAAAGTGGTTGTGAAAAATACATATAAAGTAACGAGATCCACCTAAAATAGGAGAGGAAAATTAAATTGAACATAGATATAGGGTTTCTCTTCCTTGTTCTCTTATCTCTAACAGGATTAATATTGTCCATTCGATATACTAAAGAGCAAGATAAAGAACAGAGTGAAGTAGTAAGCGGAGCAGGAATCTTCGGTAATTTTGTTTATCTTTTGATAACTTCACTACCATTTAAGGTAAGAAAGGCGATATATATTATAGTGTGCCTTCTTATGGTCCTTTTGTTTTCTATTGGTTTATGGGAAGTATAAAAGGTTTAGTTATGCAACTAACAGGTGCTTTAATTTAATGAGAAAGGTTACTGAAGCCCCCCCTTTTTTAAAGGTGGATTACTTTAATAAAAAGTATAAAAACGTGTAGTAGAGGAGTCAGAAAATAATATGGAATGTTTTTGTGAACAAAAGGAAACGTATGTGTTAAAAGTTGAAGGAGATGTTGGAGCGGACCCTATATGGTGCAATAAATGTGGTTGTAACTTTGATATAGAGGACATTCCGATTTCAAATGAGTTAAAACGAGAATTGATTGAATGGGTGAATATGTATGGTGAATGGATTGATTGGGATAAAGATAAATTGCTTCCCAATGGGATTGAACTTGAAGAAGAACACAATAAACAGGGGGTGAATTTAACAAGAAAAATAAAGAATGAACTTGAAGCGAAATATAGCATTAAATTTTCACCTTCAACTATGGCGAGAATGTATGGAAATAAAAATCATTAATGTTTATTCCACTAAAGGGTGCTTACTTTATTATCAGGAGCTGATTAGCAGCTCTTTTTCCTTGCAACAAACGGGGCAGGTTTTTCAATAAAGAAATTGCCTCAAATTGTTGTCAAATTTTCTTGGGAATAACTCCAAGCTGCTATAGCCCATGCCGAAATTACTTCACCAACAAATGATAGCAGTCCGACAACAAATTCCATCAACTCTTTCAAAATTATTATCATATGTTTTTCTAATCCATAAATTCCAATTAACATCCGGGTAGTGGGTGTTGCGCAGGGAGTAATCAACAAACAGGTTTAACAACAATGCTTATAATGAAGCAGTAGCTTTCAAACGTGGAGTGACAGTAGAGGGCCTTGGATCAGATTACAGCAAAACGATACCACTTGGTCGACCTGGTGAATTGGATATTTGAGCTTTCTTTAAGACAGCTTTTTCTTTATGGAACTAAAGGGACAGTTTAGTTGAAGTAGTGATAAAATAAAGGGGAAATTAGATAAAATGAAAGAAGTGAAGGTTTTGATTAAATATAAATGCCTCCATCATGTAAGTCTTACTGTGACAGATTTGGAAAGAGCAAAAGAATTTTATGGTAAAACTCTATGTTTAAAAGAAATACAGCGTCCTGATTTTGATTTTCCAGGTGCCTGGTATGAAATAGAGGGACATCAACTACACTTGATAGTCGATCCCTCTTCACAGACGATCCGTAAGGATAAAAGTTTATCCAGCAGAGAAGGTCACTTTGCACTTAGAGTCGATAACTACTATGACACTCTTAAATGGTTAAAGCTGAATGAAGTTGAAATCCTTGAAAAACCATACGGAAAAAGTGGATTCGCACAAATTTTCTGTGCTGACCCAGACGGTAATTTGATTGAACTAAATGTTAATCAAAACAATCTATGAGTAAGCTAAGATAAAGGCTGCCATTACTGGGTCTTTTCTTATTGAAGTAACGGGGCAGGATAGTGGAACAAAATGCCTTTTTTTTAGGATGAAGGATAATGGGAACCAATAATGTAGAACCCATGAAAATCAAATCTATAATGATAGAGGATTAAAATTTTTAAAAAAGTAGACTTAGCCATATTAAAGATAGTAATCCTGAAAGGAGGAACTAAATTGGGAGGAACTGAATTTGAATATGTTTTAGATCACGTTGGAATTGCTGTTAGAAGTATTGATGATGCTCTTCCCTTTTATCTTAATGTATTAAATGGAGTATTAGAGGACCGTTATACAAGTGATACACCTGGTGTTGAAGTACACGTTGCTGTTGTCAGAACTAATGATAAAGTAATTGAATTATTGGCACCAACCAACAAGAACTCTCCAATGGCTCGGTTTATAAAGCAACGAGGAAAAGGGGTACATCATATTGCATATCGAGTTGACGATTTGGACAGAGCAATACTCGAGGCAAGTACAAATGGAGTTCGTTTTCTAGAGGACACACTACGTACAAACACACGGGGAAGAAGGCTCATTTATGTTAATCCCGTATCAACTGATGGAACTTTGATTGAACTTTGTAGCTATTCAAATAATTAAAGAAAATTTTTTGTCTTAATTGGTAGAGGCGATTCAAAGCAACAATTGGGGAATTAACGTGAACTTTAAATAATCTATTACGCTGTTCAACTAACAGGTACGTTAACTTAAAATCAGAACTGTCTATAAGGCAGCTTTTTCATAGTCCACTATTAGGGCAGGATAGTTCCTTAAGAATGCAAAAACCTAAAATCACCCTAACGAAGACTTATTTTAAGGCGGAAAACAAGAGCCAGAATCATGGTTTTATCTTATTCCCAAGACACCTGATATAAAGGATTTTTGGATGTATAGAGAAAGAAACAACAGTGTCATCGGCAGTGTTGTGAAACATGATGATTTGATTCAATACATTATTGACTCATTAGAATGGATTCCAAGTAAAAAAACATCATTACGAGGAACTCCAAGTGGCTGAGGTATTAACTATCATGGAGTAACCCTTAAACGAATAGCAAAACCAGTTGAAATAGCTGAAAGCATACCTTTTCTTTCATCCAATGTTTCGAATTACATATTGGGCGAAATCATCAATGTTAGTGGCGGAAGATGGCTTCTGATAATTGGGGGTTTTCCGAATGCGTTATTATACAAGCTGTAAAAATGAGACCAAAATAAAGTGGTCTCTTTTATTTGTTCAAATATCATTAAAAAAGGTCTGTCTGGAAAAGTCGAATTCAGCCGAAATTGGGACAGCCCTTTCGATCTTAAAGCAATGTTTTTCACTTCTTCATATCCAACTGTGAAAATTACGAGAGCGGGTGATGAATGGCTATCTGCATCTTTTCTACCTGTTGCATCGATTATCAGTTGTGTAAGCTTCCGATAATCCTATCGGTCCTTGGTCCATATGGGGTGTGTCCTATTAGGGATACCTGAATGTCCCTTTTGATAGCAGCTCGGCATTTTTATAGAAAAGGATCAAATACGCAGTTTCATACTTATTTTATATTTACCATCACTTAAACAATATTAGGAAAAACATCCATAAATATTATTCAAAGAAAATATTATTTATTCTAAAAATTCATATTATAATACTTTATTCTTATGCTATATTATAGGGAGAATTATTTATTATCACGTATAATCTAAGAAGTGGAGTGATTTGAATGAAGAAACTTGGTTTACTTAGTATGTTTTTGATTTTATCTATCTTTATCTCGGCTTGTGGAACCAGTGATGAAAAAAATGCAGGTGAGGAAAAGAAACCTGAAAAGGTATATAAAGTTGGTGTTGATACAACTTATCCTCCTTTTGAATTTAAAGAGGGGAACGACTATAAAGGTATTGATATTGAGTTAATCAATGCAATAGCGAAAGACCAGGATTTTAAAATCAAATTGTCTCCTATGGATTTCGGTGGAATCATTCCAGCGATGCAAGCCAATCAGCTTGATGTGGCCATTGCGGGAATGAGTATTACGGAGGAAAGAAAAAAGGTAGTAGATTTCTCAACACCGTATTTTGATGCAGGATTAACTATAGTTGTTAAAAAAGATAATACAAGTACTAAAACGGTTAAAGATCTTAAAGGAAAGACCATAGCAGTGAAAAAAGGGACAACAGGTGCTAAATATGCACAGGATAATGCTACGAAACTAGGAATTAAAGTTGTTCAATTTAATGATAGTCCAGCAATGTTCCAGGAAGTGGCCAACGGTAATGCGGATGCTCTAATAGAAGATTACCCGGTTATCTCCTATGCAATCGCCCAAAAAGATCTTGGGTTGAAGATCGTAGGTGACCGTTTGAATGGTGATCAGTATGGGATTGCTGTATTGAAGGGGCAAAACAAGGATTTATTGAAGAAAATAAATGATGGTCTTGCCAATCTTAAAAAAGACGGCACGTATGATGAGATTATAAAAACGTATCTTGGTGAATAGATTCATGATCAATAGGCGCGCATAAAGCGCGCTTTCTTTTTCAAAGGGGTGAAAGGAATGGATATAATTGTTGCGGCATTGCCTATTTTATTAAAAGGACTTCAGGTGACACTTTATATCTTTGTGATTGCCATTATCCTAGGTTTTTTGATTGGTTTAGTGGTGGCTTTGCTGCGACTTGCCCCGATCAAGATCTTGAACTGGATTGCAAAGGTTTATGTGGATGCTATACGGGGGACACCGTTCATTGTGCAGCTGTTTTTTATCTATTTTGGTGTGAATTCACTAAATTTGATTTCATTGAACAGTACAACAGCAGGAATTATTACCGTTGCAATCAATGCAGGGGCATATTTTGCTGAAATAATAAGGGCAGGGATACAATCCATCGATAAAGGACAAACGGAAGCGGCAAGATCCATCGGGTTCACGGGTACTCAAACAATGAGATATGTCGTGCTGCCGCAAGCCTTTAGAAGGATGCTCCCTACCATTACGAACCAATCGATCATCAGCTTGAAAGATACTTCTCTATTATCCGTCATTGGTATAGCGGATTTAACTCAGCAAGGTCAGATTCAAGCTTCGGCAACCTTTGAAGCATTCAAGATTTGGCTGGCTGTAGGTGTGATTTACTTTATCATCATCTATTTGTTAACCCTTATTGCTAATTTCATTGAAAGGAGGGTACAAGTTCGATGAGCATCATTACTGTAAAAAACCTGAGAAAATCATTTGGAACTGTCGAGGTTTTAAAAGATATTAATGCAGAAGTGCAAGAAAAGGAAGTAATTTGCGTAATAGGCCCTTCCGGATCTGGAAAGAGTACATTCCTGCGTTGCCTGAATCTCCTTGAGGAAGTTACGGGCGGTGAGGTGGTCATTAACGGACATGATATAACCGACCCTAAACGGAAAATCAATATTAACAAGGTTCGGCAAGAAGTTGGAATGGTTTTCCAACATTTCAATCTTTTTCCTCATAAAACGGTGATGGAAAACATAACGTTGGGCCCTATTAAAATTCGTGCCACCGATAAAGCGGAAGCGGGAAGATTAGCGCTTGAGTTATTGGATAAGGTTGGTCTCAAGGAAAAAGCAAATAGCTATCCAGGGGAACTTTCCGGTGGGCAAAAGCAACGGGTTGCCATCGCAAGGGCATTAGCGATGAATCCGAAGATCATGCTATTTGACGAACCGACTTCGGCACTTGACCCTGAAATGGTCGGGGATGTTTTAGAGGTAATGAAACAACTTGCTAAAGAAGGCATGACAATGGTCGTGGTTACGCATGAAATGGGCTTTGCCCGCGAAGTCGGGGACCGGGTCATATTCATGGATGGAGGGTATATTGTCGAAGAAAATGAACCGAATCAACTATTCGGTAACCCTCAGCACGAGAGAACCAAGGCATTCTTGAGTAAAGTGCTTTAAAGGAATGCGAGTGTGGAAATGCCTGTAAGAAATTATTTGCCGGCATTGAATTGGATTATGAAAGAAGTTGTGCATAAAGTGTGGACAAAGGAATGCGGAAAATGAGGGGAAACCCAAACGCATAAGCCTTTCCCTTATCTTTGTGCATAACTTTTTTTTTAGAGTAGAAATGAGAAAAGAAACCTATGCAGTCAACACCTGCATAGGTTTCTTTTTTATTTACTTGGAACCGTAACTAATCAGGTTCGTCATGATTCGATATCCGCCCGGAACCTGACCTTGAATTTGCCTGTATAGGACCAGGTTAGTGTAGAGGTAGGTGCCTTTACCGTATTTAGCCATGAGGATTCCGCCATCAAATGGTTCTTCATTCGGATCAGCCATGGAAATGAATGTTTCAAACCGTTCGTCCCATTTCATTGGGAAGTACAATCCTCTTTCTTGAACCCAATTGTTCCAGTCGTCCGTTGTTATTTTATTTGGATAGTTAAAAAGCGCTGATTCTGGTTTAGACACGTTGACCGTGGCATTTTCATCGGTTACCCGCCAGCGAATGGAAGGGTTCCCGAGGGTAAGTGGATATGGGGCAGTCTTCTGGGCATCCCATCCATCACCCGGTTTATGGTACTGAACGACGAGATGACCGCCGTTTTCCACATATTCCAGTAAGCGCGCGTTATTTGCCTTTAGATCTTCCCTGGATAGATAGGCACGTATGCCTGTAACGATCGTGTCGTATTGGCTTAAATCACCTTCAGCTAAATCAGCCGCAGTTAACTTTGTGATGTTAAGGCCAGCGTTACTTAAGTAATCTGCCACTTTATCAAATCCACTCTCAATGTAACCCACTTTTAATGAAGCTGGCATCAAAAGCTCAAAAGCAACGGTATTGATTGCAGCTGGATATTGGTAATAGAATGTTCCGATATGGTCATAGGAAATCTCCTGAATGGTTGAATCAAAGGTGTTTCCGTTGACAGTGGCAACTGCCTTAACCTGATATTCACCATTTTGAATTGCCTTCGGTGGTGTTAGAGTGAATTTCACTTGTTTTTCTTCTGATTTTTCATTAAATGATACGGTGGCTTTTTTGGGATGAACTTCCCAATTTTCAGGGATTTTTAAAGCGACCTTTGCTGCTGTTTTTCCTTTTGTATAATTTTTCAAGGTTACGGTCACTGGTATTTTTTCTTTTACATCTGATGTATTTACCACGATATCTTCAGGGGATAGGTTAAGACCAACGTCAGGAAGGACAGCGATCGTTCCATCCAATTCTTCCTTAATGGCGGTTTTGGTGCTGCCGTATTTATAAGAAATGCTGGTTGTAATTGTTGGATCATCATAAGCATGGTAATAGGCTGCATCTTCAGGGAATTCGACCTGGTACGTTATTGTCGTTGATTTATTTGGTGCTAGATTGACATCTTTAGCTTTTGTTTTAGCCTTCCATCCTTTAGGTACATTCAATGCAGCAGCGACTTTTTTCAATGTTTGTTTCCCGTTATTCCTCACCGTTACGGTTACGTTCGTATTTTGGCCTTTTGTAAGGATCATTGACGCTGCTTTAGCTTGAACATCCAGTCCTGAAGAGACATAACTGACGTTTTGTATTTGCTCTTCTTTTAATGAGAGCTTATGAAGTAAGTCGTTTTTCATGGCAGGGCTTAGCTTTGCCTTTTTGATTTGCGCAGTAATTGAACGAACATTGGCGAGAGCCGTTTGGGAAGTTGAAAAAACCCGTTTATCATTTGGATAAGCTTCAATAACAGCATCTAAATTCCGTTGTAGATATTTAAATTCACCTTTTAATTTTGATGCTGAGCGAGGGAGTTTTTCAGCCCATTCAGTAAAATCATAAGGTATGCCTGCAAACAGGTCCGACTGGCTTTTTGTATCAACGGCGCTTTGCTTCAAATCCAGATGGACCTGGCGCGGTGCTACAGGGATATCAGAGCCCATGCCCTGGCTTTTATGCAGATACCGGGATTGTTCTCCAAGCTGTGGGTAAGTCATACCGTATATTGGATCATATTTACCGATTTCAATCGAAGTGGTTGCTTGATCTGCGGAGGAAACAGGTAAATATAACTTTTTCACTTGCCATACCGATAGACCTTGTTTCAATTGTTTTGGAAAAACAGTAGGATCAGCAGCATCCTTAAAGGCACGTTCGCTTAAGATTGTCATTGTTCGATGATGTCCATGCTGGGTATCATCATTTTGGAAGGATGGCATCAATATATCAGGCTGATACGTCCGAATAAAGCGGATAAGCCGTTCATACGTGAGTTCCTCGCCCCATTTTCCCAAAGTTTCCTCTGGTGTTTTAGAGAATCCGAAATCATAGATGGGATCGGAGGTTGTTTCACTTAGATGATAGGCCTTAACTCCGGTGATTTTTGCAGCTTCTATCATTTCCCTTGAACGGATGATTCCAAGAGCATTGTCCAGTTCATCCCCAATTTCATTTTGACCTCCTTCACCCCGGTTTGCAATCAGGCTGGATGTCTTCACCCCTAACCCTCTCGATAGATAAGCTAGAAAGTCACTGCGCTCATCATCAGGATGGGCACCGCTGTTTAAGAATGTCACGGTCGTCTCGAGTGGCTTGACCGCATTCCATAGCTCAACTTTGGCTTCCTCCGGATTTGCAGCGGAACCTCCAAACGGCAATGATGCAAGAACTAGCAAAAGGGAAAGCAACGATAAAAAAGCTTTTTTCATTTTCTTTTAACCCCCTTCAACCTTAATAAAATACCCAAGCTTTTGTGAAGAAAAAAATGTAGGTTAGTAATATTTTCTAACTAACCAGATGAAAAAACTTATCTAATAAATAGCACTAATGGTTATAAATGTAAATAATTCGAAGTAACTATAAAAAGGTGACTATTTAAAATGTTCAGAATAATAACTTGTGCGCAGAATGTATTTAAGTTATATTTTTACTTAATTAGGAAGATTTACTAACTAAATGATGTAAGGCCGTGATGTGATGAGTTTTAAAAGAACACCCAGTCATCAAAAATACGTTAATAAAAAAAGAATCATTCAATGCATCCAAGAATGTTCACCCATATCGAGAGCTGAAATCGCCGTTAAGCTTAAGCTAAGTAAACCGACCGTTTCCCTGGCCGTGGATGAACTTATACAGGAGAAATGGGTATTTGAGAAAGGGATAGGAGAATCCTCTTCTCAAGGTGGAAGGAGGCCTATCCAGCTCTTTTTCAATGAGAAGGCTGCCTATATCATAGGGGTTGATATAGGCGGGACGAAAGTGAAAATCGTTTTATGTGATTTAATTGGCAACATCCTTGCCGAAGCTAGTTTTTCAACAAGCACTTATTTACATTCAGGTCTTCTTAAACAAATGGCGATTGAAACGGAACGGTTATTTGCAAAGAAGCAGATTGGAAAGGACAGGATATTAGGGATGGGAGTCGGGGTTCCTGGTATAACGCAAACGGCAAGCGGATTAGTCATAGAGGCACCGAGTTTAGGGTGGGTACAGTATCCGTTTATAGCCGAAGCGAAAAGGTATTTTGATTTCCCCATTTTTCTCGACAATGATGTAAACGCGGCTGCGCTTGGAGAACAGTGGCTGGGTAATGCACAAAATAAGCGGAATTTACTGTTCATTGCGGTTGGCACGGGGATAGGAAGCGGCATTATCTTGAATAATCAGTTATACCGAGGGGCTTCCAGTGCAGCTGGGGAAATGGGATATATGGTAACGGATAAAGAGGATATGAAGCGTGAATTCAAGCCGGTTTTCCATAGATACGGCTATTTGGAAAGTGTCGCAGGTGGAAAATCGATTGGCGGTCAATTTACCAGAGCTGTTCTCAAGGATCCTTATCATTTTTTATTCGAACGGGCCCAATCTTCCGAACTTTCGGGGGAAGATGCTTTTTTGTCCGCAAAAAAAGGAGACACGACAGCGATGGCCGTCATTAATGAAGCCATCGAACATTTAGCCTGCGGAATTGTCAATGCGGCTAGTTTGCTAAATCCAGAGGTGATTATTTTAGGAGGTGGTGTATTAAATTCATCTGAATACATTTTACCTAGAATTCGGGAGATCGTTGATCGATATCTTCCAAGTTCAGTAGAAATGAAAACTTCTCAATTGGGAGAAAACGCAGGAGTATTAGGGGCGGTTTCCCTATTCTTAAGGGAACATGATGGCATTTTGAATTTTCGTGATGAGGGGGATTATTTATGAAATATAGGAAAAAGTCGCTTGTTTCAGTTCTGGTCTTATCGGCAGCACTATTGATTTCAGGATGTAATGGTTCAGATACGAAAACGAATTCGGAGTCTGGCGGTTCCAAGGGAGAAAAAGGTGAGTTGGAAGATAAAATCGTCGTTTACTCTCCGCATGGCAAAGATATTTTATCGAAGTTCGAAAAGCAGTTCGAAGATAAATATGGTATTGATGTTGAGTGGCTTGATATGGGGTCCCAGGAAATCCTTGACCGTGTTCGATCAGAGAAAAATAATCCGCAGGCAGACGTTTGGTGGGGAGCACCTTCCACGAACTTCAATCAAGCAAAGGATGATGGACTGCTTTCTGCTTATAAGCCTACCTATTCCGATAGTCTCGAAGAAGGATTCCACGATCCGGAATGGTATTGGACGGGAACGAGCCAGACACCGGAAGTCATCATGTATAACAGCAAAGAACTGTCAAAAGACGAAGTGCCGAAAGATTGGGATGAGCTGCTTGATCCGAAATGGAAAGATGAAATCATCATCCGCTATCCGTTGGCCTCCGGAACGATGAGGACAATTTTTTCTGCGATGATCTATCGTACGTATAAGGATACGAATGATCCCGAAGAAGGATATGACTGGTTAAAGAAGCTCGACCAAAACACGAAGGAATATTCAGCGAACCCGGAAATGATGTATAACAAGGTAGCTAAAGGTGAGGGCTCCCTTTCCGTCTGGGCAATGCCGGATGTTGTCATGCTGAAAGAAAATAAAAATTATCCGTTTGAGTTCGTCATTCCAGAAAGCGGAACGCCCGTATTGACAGAAGGTATCGCCATCGTTGAAGGTGCCAAGCATCCAAAAGCGGCTGAAGCCTTTTATGAGTTTGTCAATTCACCAGAAGCCGCAAAAACTTTGGCAGAAGAATTTTACAGGATTCCGACCAGAAGTGATGTGAAGGATTTACCTGAATGGATCACGGAAACCGAAATTAAAGCCATGGATATCGATTGGAATGCATTCGAAGAAAATGGTGACGAGTGGATGAAATATTGGGACGAAAATATAAAAAGTGGAGATAAAGAAATTAAAGAATAAGGAAGTGTCGTTGGATGGCGTCAATAAAAATGGAGAATGTCCAAAAAGCCTTCGGTAAAACGATAGCTGTTGACCATTTAAATCTGGAAATCAAAGAAGGAGAGTTTTTTACCTTTCTTGGTCCAAGTGGCTGCGGTAAAACGACAACGCTTCGGATGATTGCCGGTTTTTATTATCCAACAAAAGGTGTCGTCCGATTTGGCGAAAAAGATATGACGCGTGTACCTCCGGAGAAAAGAAATACAGGCATGGTATTTCAAAACTATGCCCTCTTTCCCCACATGACTGTTTTTGATAATGTTGCATTTGGTTTGCGTGTGAGAAAAGTTTCTTCAGCTGACTTAAAGAGGAGAGTGCTGGATGCCCTCCAAAAAGTCAGGCTGGAGAGCTACTCGAGTCGTCAAGTGAGCCAGTTGAGCGGAGGACAGCAGCAGCGTGTTGCCCTTGCGAGAGCACTGGTCATTGAACCGGAAATATTGCTGTTGGATGAGCCATTAAGTAATCTGGATGCCAAGCTTCGTGATGAAATGAGGGTAGAAATCTTAAGACTGCAGCGTGATTATAAGATTACCACCATTTATGTCACACATGATCAGGCTGAGGCATTATCCATGAGTGATCGGATCGCTGTGTTCAATTATGGTGTATGTCACCAGGTCGGGACGCCGGCAGAAATTTATAATCAGCCGGCCAATGACTTTGTGGCGAGTTTCATAGGTGAGATTAATCTATTGCCCGTTAATGTGGAAAACGTTCAACAAGAGAATATAGCGGTTACCCTTAAAAACAGTGAACAACCGTTTAAATTCAATGTGCAAAATCCAGATAGGGAAGGAAATTCAATTCTGCAGACCGATAATGACCTTGCTGTTTCGATTCGTCCTGAAGCAATCAGAATTCTGGATGTGGCCGAAGAGGGAATGAATATCTTTAAAGGTAAAATCCATTCCGTCCAATTCTTTGGATCTGTTGTAAATGTCATGGTGGATGTTCAAAACGTGTTATTAAGGGTGGACGTATTTAATACTCATGAATTTGGATACTTTTATCAAGGGAAGGAAGTGTTTGTCCAACTTCCTGAGAAACAGCTGCGCCTTCTCCCTGTCATTAGCGGTGATGCACCATGATTAAAAATCGTGACACCAGATTGACGATTTGGCTCCTTATTCCAGTTGTATTGGTGCTTGTAGCTTATGTACTCTACCCATCATTGAGAACCTTTATAGAAAGTTTGCAAAAAGACGGATCGATATCCCTCGGAAATTATCAGGACTTCTTCGTACAGGAATCGAAAACGAACTTAGAGGCTCTATGGAATTCCGTTTATATATCCGTATTGAGTGTATTGGTCAGTGCCTTGATTGGCATTCCTCTCGCAATCATTTTTAACCGTTATGATTTTCCAGGGAGAAGCTTCTTTTCATCTGTAGCGATTTTGCCGATTGTCCTTCCGTCGTTGGTAGGGGTTATGGCCTTTATGTTTTTATATGGAGAATCGGGATTAATCCCAAATGCCATCAAGGATCTGTTCGGTCTCGATAAAGTTCCATTTAAAATTGGCGGGGTATCGGGAATACTGATCGTGCATGCCTATACGATGTATGTATATTTTTATATGACCGTATCCGCTGCAATCAATAAAATTGATCCGTCCCTTGAAGAAGCAGCTTATAACTTAGGCGCAAATAAATTCAAGGTATTTTGGAAGGTGACATTTCCATTATTGACACCCGCCATCGTGGCCGCCTCTTTACTTGTTTTCATGATATCGATGGCTTCATTCAGCGCCCCGTTTTTATTGGCTGGGGGGTACAGGGTATTGAGCTTGCAAATTTATTTTTCGAAGATTAATGGTGATATGGAAATTGCCGCCACTCAATCCGTCATTCTATCCATTGTTTCGATTTCATTTCTATTATTCATGCGTTGGTATCAGAATAGGAAAGATTACCGCATGGCTTCCAAAGGAATTGGGGCACACAGGAATGAAGTGGAAAATCCGTTTATGAAATGGGTGATGGTCGTAACGGGTATCATCGGCGTAATTATTCTGCTTTTACCGCACTTTACGATTCTATTGCTTTCACTTGTGCCGGATGGAACCTGGACATTCCAAACGTACCCAACAGTATTTAATGTGGAAAATTACCGGCTATTGTTTGAAGATCCCAATATCTTCAAACCGTTACGGAATAGTTTACTGATGGCCGTAATTGCCACACTGGCAAATCTGGTGTTTGGGGTCATCGCGTCCTATGTTCTTGTCAAACGGAAATTCTTAGGGAAAAGCTTTGTTGATATTCTAGTCATGATTCCTTGGGCGTTGCCTGCAACGGTCATTGGGATGAACTTGATATTCGCATTCAATGAACCTAGCGTTTTTTCTTTCGGTCAAATATTGGTAGGAACATTTTGGATTTTGCCCCTTGCCTATTTCATCAGACATATTCCACTCGTTGTCCGCTCGACTAACGCCGTTCTGGAGCAGCTCGATGACTCGATTGAGGAAGCGGCTAGAAACTTGGGGGCAAAGTGGTTTTATACCTTCAGAAAGGTCATTTTACCGATTATCATGCCTGGTGTTTTATCCGGGACATTATTGGCATTCATCGAGTCTGTAGGAGAATTTCCAACCTCAGTCTTGTTGTATACGATTTCAAACAGACCCATATCCATTGAAATCATGAATCAGCTTCGGATGTTCAATATGGGGCAGGCAGCTGCCTATGGGATGATTCAAATCACGCTTATTGTTATCGTTCTCTTTATTTCGAACAAGTTTTTTGGAATCAAAGCGGAAAAAGCTTTATAAATCGGAGGTTCAAAGATGAGTAAGCTTGAAGAATTTATCAAAAATGAAGGTAGTGTTTTTCCTGGAAAAACATATGCAGAAGAGCTTCTAATGCCAGTTTTTAATGATCAAAGAGATTACTTATTTCATGTGATGTTCGATATTCATCGAGCACATGTCATCATGCTTTCGGAACAAAAGATCATTAAAGAAGAAGAGGCGAAAACCATGCTGGATGGGATTCGGAAAGTGGCCCAAACAGATCTCACCAAGCTGACCTATCAGCCTCAATTCGAAGACTTATTTTTCATGATGGAGGCAAAGGTCGGTGAGGAAATTGGTCATGAGCTTGCAGGGAAAATTCATATCGGGCGTAGCCGTAATGATATGGGAGTTGCGATGTACCGGCTAGTTTTGAGAGGTCATCTTCTCCAATTGATCGGATATGCAAACCAATTGAGTGAGGCATTCTTGGTGCAGGCAGAAAAACATACAGAAACTTATATTACTGGTTACACACATACCCAACCGGCTCAGCCGACTACATTAGGTCATTACTTTTTAGCCATTTATGATGTTCTCCAAAGGGATATTGGCCGGTTATGGGCAGCCTTTGAAACGGTGAACCAATCCCCTCTGGGCGCGGCTGCGTTAACGACTACCGGTTTTCCAATCAGCCGGAACCGTACCGCTGAACTGCTTGGGTTCGATTCGGTTATTGAAAATTCCTATGACTCGATAGGCGGGGCCGATTATTTATTGGAAACCGCAACTGCCATCATGACGTGCATGGTCAACACTGGAAGGTGGATTCAAGATTTCCTGCAGCATGTGACAAGGGAGTTTGGTACATTTCATGTGGCAGATCCTTATGTACAAGTAAGCAGCATCATGCCGCAAAAAAGAAACCCAGTATCAATTGAACATTCCCGTTCGATTGCAAGCAGTGCGTATGGTGACGCACTTGCTGCCATGAACATGATCCACAACACACCATTTGGTGATATCGTCGATACGGAAGATGATTTACAGCCGCATTTATATCGAGCCTTTTCGAATGCGGGCCGTGTCATGAAACTGATGTATGCCGTCATATCAACTTTGAAAGTGAATGAAGAACATACAAAGAAAATGGCAGCAAAATCTAGTATAACGGTTACTGAATTAGCGGATACCCTATCAAGAGATTACGAGATATCATTTAGAAAAGCCCATTCCATAGCCAGCCATATTGCAAAACGGTCGATAAGTGAAGGGAAAGAGCTATATGATTGGGACACACAAGACATAAACAAGATGATAAATGGATTCGTTTCAGTGAATATAGCAGAAGATGAATGGAAAAAAATAATCTCTCCCGAATACTTTGTGGAGATTAGAAGCATTCAAGGCGGGCCCAGCCCGAAAGAGGTTTCGAGGATGATTGTATCTAGAAAACAAAAACTGGAACAAGAGTTACAGGAATATAAGGAAATGGTCAAAGCATTGAATGATGGAAGGAAGGCTTTAGTGGATTACTGAAGTTATCAGGAAAAAAGAAAATGAGTTTTATTAACGGGCATGGAACTCACGAGTATTTGCTCCAAATTCACGAGTAAAAGCGTAAAACTCACGAGTATTTGCTCCAAATTCACGAGTAAATGCGTGAAACTCACGAGTAAAAGCCCGAATCTACTGAAACGAGTATTTTTTTGTTGTCTTGGAAGCAATACGAAGCATTTTATCTGCTAACTGCGAACCTAATATAAGGCGGAATGTTAATGTCAAATAGACTTCAGTTCGGTTGCATCCTGATTTTAATAGCTTTCGTAATATCGATTACTTTTAGCTTTAACCCTAAATTATTAATACCTAAAGGATATGATTTAGCTACTGATGGTCTGGTAGTAGCCAGAACCTTGATGATTATTTTTTCGTTGTATTTATTAGTTAAAATAGGGGATTTGATTATAAACAAAAAAGAGTAGTAGTCTAAAATGAGACTTCCTATAATCAATCTTGAGAAAAAGGACATTATGCTTTGGATGTCGATTATAATGGAAGGCTCAGTCTTTTGACTGAGCCTTCCATTGTTCTTTCACATCTTTACTTTTTATCCAAAAATGAGCGCTTCATATATCGTTAACGGATTTAGGTTCCAACTGAACCACGTGCTTCCTGAAAGCAAGACTTACTGTTATCATCACAAGGAAATTGATTGCCAAGGCGATGATTCCGACATTCAAATCTTTTGCTGCTTGTGGCAAGGATGGAAACAAGGTCCCTATTGTTGAATGACTGAGTGTAATGCAGATTACGATGGCCAATCCAGTGACGATGCCGGCGATTGCGCCATATTTATTGATTGGATTATTCTTCTTCAGACTAAAGAGAAGGGAAGGGAATAGCTGTGTAATGAGACTGTATCCCATGAGAATTAATGCCGACATCGTTTCGCCGCCGTTTAAGGTGAAGTAGACGGCTATAAGGGCAATGATGGGAACAAGGAACTTTGCCAATCTTACAACGTGCCGATCGGATACTGTAGGTGCGAATTCCTTATAAACGTTTTTCGCGAGCAGTGTAGCGACGCTCATCAAAAGCATGGATCCAGGCACCAATGCGGTCAGCAATCCAGCTCCGCCGATTATGCCTATGAACCATGGATCAAAGGTCTCGATCGAAAGGCGCAGCAATGAGAGGTCTGCATCTGCCCCAACGAGTCCAGGCACTTTCAATATAGCTGTAAACCCTACAAAAAAGACGAATAACAGCATGAGCGTATATAAAGGGCTGATGATGGCATTTTTTCGAAATACCTTCCCACTGCGCGCTGAATAAACAGCGCTGAAAACTTGGGGCCACATATAGAAACCGAATACGAGCAATATTACCGTGGAGATAAACCATGATACGCTAAGTCCCTGCTCAGGGAACTTTAGAAAACCGGGTTTTGCCGAATCAATCGCTTCAAACATCGGCTGAAATCCACCAAAGTAATGAATGGGCAGATAAATCCCTAAGAATCCTATAATGGCAATCATCATGATATCTTTAATGACTGCTGTCCAAACTGAACCGTGTATACCGGATATCATCACATAAATGGTAAGGCTGATCGCCCCCATCCAAACCGCCGCAGACATTGAGATGGCACCATAAGAAGCTTCTGATACAATGATCCCCAAACCTTTCAGCTGCACGACGATCACTGGAATCATCGACACCACACCGACAAGCGCAGCCAAAATTCCTAAACTAGGACTCTTATATTTGCTTACAAAGAAATCGGATTGAGACATCAGTTTATTTTCTTTGGCATATTTCCATATTTCCGGAAGGAGCCAATAGGATAATACGTAAGACAAAGTAATGTAAATAAGAACATATAGAGCGGGTGCGCCCTTTCCATAAGCCCAGCCGCTGCCGCCAAGGAAGGAGAAGGTCGTATAGATTTCCCCAGCCATCAGCAGAAAGACGAATATTGCACCAAAACCACGTCCGCCCACCGTCCATTGTTCCAAGTCCATATCTTTTCCTTTTGAAGAGCGAATGCCTAAAAATATCGACAGAAGTAAAAATGCTAAAATGATTAAGAGAGCAATATTCATTCCTGGTCACCTTCCCGATTCCTGGGATCCAGCTTATACATGATGCCCAAGATGGCAGAGGTAAGGACCACCCACATAGCCATCCAGAACATATTGAAAGGCATCCCTAATACATAAGGTTCTATTCTATTAACAAAAGGTAGAAATCCTAGTATGCCTATGAAAGGAACTAGAGTAAGGATATATATAATCTTCATTAAACAAACCCCTCCGTATTAAATAAAGTGAAACGTCCACCAATGGGGGTTTTTCTTTAATACCACTGATGGATGGGTGAACCAAACGGGGAAGGGAAATTCATACATGATTGATTTCCCTTCTTTTACAAGTTCCGATGATATATATTAGCTTACACTATTTCGATATAAAATTTAATGTGGTTGCTTGATATATTTTTAGCAACCGAGTCCACTGATGGAAAGTTGAAGTGTTTGTTGAAATGGATAAAGCCTTGAATTCATATTGAGTTCAAGGCTTTATCCGTTTTCTATCTTTTTTTCTGGTAGTTATATAGTATCACCAAGAGTATGAACCAGATTGGCGTCATGAGCAGTGATAGCCGTGTAGCTTCAGCGAATAGCATAACGATAAGGATGAACAGGAATAATCCTAAAATGACGTAATTGATAAAGGGTGTAAAAGGAGCCTTGAAAGTTGATTCGGCTCTTAGGTCAGGCCTTGTTTTCGAATATTTGATATGGGAGATCAAGATTATGCTCCATACCCAAATGAAACAGATGGCACTGATGGTCGTCACAACGGTAAATGCCTGTTCCGGTATCAGTTTGCTTAATAATGCCCCAAGTGATACAACGATTGTTGATGTAAACAAGGCATTGCTTGGAACAGCCTGTTTATTTAATTTTTTCAGTTTGGCAGGGGCTTCGTCATTCCTGCTTAACGTATAGAGTATTCGGCTTGTTGAAAATAAACCGCTGTTGCATGCAGAAGCAGCAGATGTCAAAACGACGAAGTTGATGATCCCGGCAGCTACAGGAATGCCGATTAACGCAAAGACCTCTACAAATGGGCTGCTCGTGGAATCCAGTTGAGTCCATGGGTTGACGCAGAGAATGACGAATATGGCACCCACATAGAAAAGTAAAATCCGGACAGGTATTTTATTGATGGCAGACGGAATGTTCTTTCTCGGGTTCGCCGTTTCTGCTGCGGAAACCCCGACCAATTCGACACCTACAAAGGAGAAGACGACCAACTGTAAAGATAATAGGAATCCGGAGATTCCATTAGGGAACATGCCTCCATGGTTCCATAGGTTCGTTAGGGAAACCGTTCCGGTATTGGTATTGAAGCCGATGATCAATAAGATGATACCTACGATGATCAAGGCGATGATTGTGATTACTTTAATGATGGCAAACCAGAATTCCAATTCGCCAAATAACTTAACGGTCAATAGGTTCAATCCTAACAGGATGACCAGGCATATTAGAGCCGGAATCCATTGAGGGATATCGAACCAGTATTGTATATAGACACCAACAGCTATGATATCGGCCATTGCGGTCATGATCCAACAGAACCAATAGGTCCAACCGGTCACGAAGCCAGCCCATGGACCGACATATTCGGTTGCGAATTCAGTGAATGACGTATACCCTGCATTGGATAAGAGCAATTCGCCTAGGGCCCTCATCACAAAAAACAAAGCAATCCCTATTATCAGATAGGAGAAGATGATGGATGGACCTGCCAATTGTATGGCTTTTCCGGATCCTAAAAATAAACCGGTACCAATGGTTCCTCCTATTGCAATCAGTTGTACATGACGATTTTTTAAATCTCTTTTTAATTCCTGTTTAGCCAATTCGTACGCCCCCGTCTTTTATGGTCTTGATAGTGAATGATTTCAAACCTGCTTGGTCTTGGAGAGAGGGACGTGATTTTTCGCCCAGCTTGCATTTCCCAATGGTTTTTTTCACGAGTGTTGTTTCCGTCCAATCACAAAGTGGACAATAAAAAAAGAGATTGGATAATACCAATCTCTTAAAGGGTTCAGAATAACAATTTATCATTCGTTACTCTTCTGTCCTTTTGCCTGAGATTGTGAATCCTTCGGCGCTGCATCTTGTACAGTCTCTCCAGAAGCTGCTCCTGCTATAGTGTCATCCATAGCGTTCATCGCTTGCTTGTATGCGGTTGTGTGAAAATGTCAGTCAGTGATAATCTTCCACTGCTGAATCGTTCATTATACTTATAAAATAATATTGGAATTCTATCATTTATTTTTTCGGAGGTCAACAAATTTTTGCATTTACAACACTTCTTGAAATGGTTTAAATTTTTATAAACATTCACTTGCGAAGGTTTGAATGGGCTCCGATCAGAAGTGATTGTTTCCTGCTCTTTTTGTACTATCACTATTATAAAATACTGATCATCACTTTTTTAAAATGATAATTTTTGATTGGGAATATCAACAAGATATTTTTGGCAACTGTTTATTTGAAAAATACATTTGTATTTTTACAGAATATTTACTATTATAAGATAAGAAAACAAAATTAAAGTGTTATGCAAATGATTAGGATAAAGCATTTTTAACCGCAATAATAATAGAGAGTCGATTGGTGGAAAGGATATTAATATCATTGCCGCTAATATTGCATCTGGGGGAGTTAAACATGTCAAATAAGGAATTAAAGAGAGGGCTGGAGGCACGTCATATTCAAATGATAGCCTTGGGCGGAACCATCGGGGTTGGGTTATTCATGGGATCGGCGAGCACGATCAAATGGACCGGGCCCTCTGTAATGCTCGCTTATGCCATCGCAGGTATATTTATATTTTTCATTATGCGCTCTATGGGGGAGATGCTATATTTAGAACCGACTACAGGTTCTTTTGCAACCTTTGCGAGCAGCTATATACATCCTTTGGCAGGTTATATGACTGCTTGGAGCAATTGGTTTCAATGGGTAATCGTCGGAATGTCCGAAATCATCGCCGTTGGAATGTATATGCAGTATTGGTTCCCGGAGTTACCAGCTTGGATACCAGGTGTGGTCGCCATGATCATCTTGGGGGCGGCCAACCTCATTTCCGTAAAATCTTTCGGGGAATTTGAGTTTTGGTTTGCGCTTATAAAAATAATTACGATTATATTGATGATCATTGCCGGTCTTGGCCTTATTTTCTTTGGAATAGGGAATGGGGGGGATGCGATTGGATTATCGAATCTTTGGGCAAATGGCGGCTTCTTTACGGGAGGTTGGACAGGATTCTTCTTTGCGCTTTCCCTTGTCGTGGCTTCCTATCAAGGCGTTGAGCTTATCGGCATCACAGCCGGAGAAGCGAAAAATCCAACAAAGACCGTAACAAAAGCGATCAAATCAATCATATGGCGCATTTTAATTTTCTATATTGGCGCTATCTTCGTCATCGTGACGGTTTATCCTTGGGATAAACTGGATGACATCGGAAGTCCATTCGTTTCAACCTTTGCTAAAATCGGTATCACTGCAGCGGCAGGCATCATTAACTTTGTCGTAATCACTGCCGCAATGTCTGGATGCAACAGTGGGATTTTCAGTGCAGGGCGTATGCTTTACACTCTAGCATTGAATGGCCAAGCTCCTAAAATCTTTGCAAAAGTATCTAAAAATGGAGTGCCGGCATATTGTACGATCGCTGTATTATTAGGATTGGGCATCGGGGTTATCCTGAATTACCTTGCACCGCCGCAATTATTCCTTTATGTGTACAGTGCGAGTGTTTTACCCGGGATGATTCCATGGTTTGTCTTACTTATCAGTGAGCTTAAATTCAGAAAGGTAAATGCTGTTGAAATGGAAAAACATCCGTTCAAAATGCCGTTGGCCCCTTACAGTAACTATGCGACAATTGCCTTTTTACTGATGGTGCTGGTTGGTATGTGGGTCAATCCGAGTACCAGGATTTCCTTGATTGTTGGGATCGTTTTCCTAGTCTTGGTCGTAGCAAGTTATTACCTGCTGAAAATGGATAAACGAACTCCATTGGATGTTAAATCCGATGATGAGATTTCTGGATAAGGTACGAAAGCATAAAGCGTTAAAATACTTTTTAAAAAGCCCTTCTCTTGATTGAGAGGGGCTTTTTTTTTGCCTTTGTGGATCAATTGTTGGAATTCACGAGTGAACCTGCGATGAAGCATTTTCTGGAAAATACTCCAAATGAAAATGCAGCAATTTGGCACCAATCCATAGGGGCCGCTGGTCGTGCGGACCCAAATGAACGGCTTTTTATTATCGCGATGCCATTATCGTCCAGGAGTATTTAGCTACATGGACCAATCCAGACGAAGAGAGGCTAAACATTCGGTGGATCAAGGACCTGAAGCACGCCTTGTCACCATTTACTACCGGTGACTACGTGAATTGGCCGGATACTCTCATCAAAGATTGGCCAACTGCGTACTATGGAGAAAAATTCAAACGGCTTCGAGAAGTGAAAACGAGGTATGTATGATCCATACAATACGTTTAAGTTCCCTCAAAGCATACCCCCATTAAATAAGGGGGGGTGAAAAAGCTTGGATGGACCAAAAACATTCGTTAAAAAAAGGCCTATTCCTAAATTTGGATATAGGCCTCTTTCATCTTGTTTTGAATCAATTAATCGAGATAATACCCAAAATCATTCCGCTTGCGGAGCTTGTACTGCACTGTAAACCTGATTTACGGAAAGTTGGGCTTGTGCGATTTCTTGAGCAGCTTGTTTAATGGCTTCTTGTGCCAAAGTTGGATCAGAAGAAGATTTTTCAATTGCTTGTGAAAGTAAGGTTTGCGTAAGGGTAACGTTTGCTTTTGCTTGATTTAATTGATTGATATCAATTTGTTGTTGAGGCATGTAGTTTCTCTCCTTATGTCATAATTTGAATTACTCCATTAGGATGACCTTTCTTTTCTTTTTTATAAGGAGAAAAAATATATAACGTAGACAGGAAGGACTGAAACTGCCAAGTCCATTGGGATAAACAATTAAAATAAACTATGCAAAATTTATCGGCAATCCGGAAAAAAGATACACCCTTAGGATTGAAAAACGGGAAGAAAGAGAATGGAATTATTAGTTTTATTTACTTAGAATCCTTAAATTTTCATCTGTATAAATAGTATTATGTTCCTTGAATATCATATTGTATGAAATCGCAATAAATATATCGTGACTTGTTGGTTATTCAGTTAATTAAATTGCACTTTACTTATTGGTTTTATAAGATTAAAATCGGAGAAAGAATTATTATAAAAGATGAGCTGATTGGACAACCAAAAGCTCCTGATCGCGATAAGCGAACAGGAGCTTTTTGCGTTCATTTTGGAAAAAGGAGTTGGGGAGATGAATATTGATCATATTGAAGCTTTTATGTATGTTGTTCATTTTAATAATTTTCATAAAGCAGCAGAGGCACTGTTTTTATCACAGCCGACGGTTTCGGCAAGAATTAAGACGCTTGAGAGTGAACTCGATTCAGTACTATTTGAGAGGCAAGGGAGAGGGATTATTTTAACCGAAAAAGGGAAAGCGTTCATTCCATTTGCGGAACAAATTATTCGTACCTTTCAACAGGGGAAAAAACAGTTGAAAACAGGAAGCGATCTGGAGGAAATAACGATAGGGGCTAATATCATTACATCGCAATACTTTATTCCATTTGCTCTTCCTCTATGGAAAAAGGAAAACCCTAATTTACGCTTTAAATTTATTTCAGCAACAAATGATGCATTAATTGATAAATTGCTTCAGAAACGGGTTGATATAGCATTTATGAAGGATGTTACACATAGTGGTCTGCAAAATCACAAGACCCTTGATAATTCGATACGTTTAGTAGTGTATCCAGGACATCCATTTCAAGTTGAAACAGAGCTAACGGTGCAAGTATTAGCAATGGAGCCGTTGGTATTTTTTGAGTGTGGTGCGTTTGACTGGAACCACGTTCATAAAATTTTTGAAGTGTCTAATGTAGAGCCGCGTATTGAATTTCAGGTTGATCACTTGGAAGTGGCGAAATCGCTAATTCTTAGCAGAAGCTGTATCGGATTTTTACCGTATTTATGTATTAAAAAAGAGTTAGAACAGGGAACTTTGGTTGAAGTTGATGTGTCACATTTAATCAAGATAAAGCAGCACATCTATCTGACTCATTTAAATCACGGGATGGAAGCACCCTTACTATGGAATGACATTCTTTTATCAATTCGGAAATTTGAACAAGACCATCATCAATTACAGACACAATCTAATTGATAGATATTTTCTATCAATGCAATATTTTTTCCTATTAGTTAAACCATTGCCATTAACATGCTTTAGGTGTTAGGATAAATCAAAATTATTAAATTATTATTATTCATATCAGTATACTTTGAATTAAAGCGGAGGAGAGAATATGAGTTATAAGCTTGGCATTTTAGACCAGAGCCCGATATTTCCAGGAACTTCAGCCTTTGATGCACTACAGCAAACCATTAAGCTGGCGAGACATGCAGAAGAGTGGGGATATACCCGTTTCTGGGTATCAGAACATCATCATGCCGAAAAGCTAGCGGGATCTTCCCCGGAAGTATTGGTATCATATTTATTAGCCCAAACAAAATCTATTAGGGTAGGGTCCGGAGGTGTTATGCTTCAGCATTATAGTCCATATAAAGTGGCGGAAAATTTTCACGTGTTATCAAATCTTTCGCCTGGCAGAGTTGACCTTGGCATTGGAAAGGCACCGGGTGGTCTCCCCTTATCAACGAAGGCGCTACAATTTGGTACAGTTAATGATGGAAAAGATTTCGAAGAGCGGTTATCTTTTTTACAAAAATTAATTGAAAATTCGATTAATGAAAATCACCCGCTTTCAGGTATTCAGGCGACGCCACTCCCTTCAAAAAAGCCAAAAATGTTTCTGCTTGGTGCAAGTGCTGACAGTGCCAGGCTAGCAGCCAATCTGGGTATAGCTTATGTATTTGCTCGATTTATCAACAGTAATGAGACTGTATTCGAAGATGCTGTACGCATTTACCGAAGTATCTATCCAACTGGGAGCTTTAAGGTATCAGTTTCAGTGATTGCTGCTCCTTCACAACAAGAAGCAGAACAGCTAGCAGGTGACCAAAAGATAGTGAAAGTTCATCTCCAAAGCGGTCGTTCTGTTACGGTCCAAACCTTAGTGCAAGCAGAATTATTCGGGAAGCAGTCTGGGGAGTCTTACGAAATAGAAGAACAAGATTCCAATATTATTGCTGGAACTCCCTCTTACGTAAAGGAAGTCCTAACAAATTTACATAAAAAATATGGGGTAGATGAGTTTATCCTACATACACCGGTAGTAAAAGAAGCAGAAAGATTCCGATCTTTTCAATTGTTGAGTCCGCTTCAATTAGCCTTACCTGGAGAAAAGAACTTTGTGAGGCAAAATTAAGAAGTCATCTAAGGAAAGTAGAAGTCAGCAAGCTAAAAACCGATTAATTAAAGGAGGAGTATTGATGTCTGAGCAGAGAAAGTTGAAATTTGGAGCGCTTATTCATGGAGTTGGAGGGAGTATATCTGGTTGGAGGCATCCTGACATTCAAACCGATGCCAGTGTTAGTCTTGAATTTTATAAGGAGCAGGCCCAGAAGGCAGAAGAGGGAAAGTTCGATTTACTTTTCATTGCTGACGGTTTATTCATCAATGAGAAATCCATTCCGCATTTTTTAAATCGATTTGAGCCACTTACCATTTTATCCGCACTTGCTGCTTTCACATCACGAATAGGGCTTGTCGGAACTGTTTCCACCTCATACAGTGAACCATTTACCGTAGCTCGGCAATTTGCTTCACTTGATCACATTAGTCATGGTCGTGGCGGATGGAACCTTGTTACTACACCTCTTGAGAGTACCGCCTTGAACTATAACAAAACGATCGAAGAACACCCTGATCATGCCAAACGCTATCGGATAGCATCAGAATATATACAAGTTACCAAAGGGCTTTGGGATTCATGGGAGGATGACGCGTTTACTCGGGATAAAGAGTCCGGTGAGTTTTTTGATCCTTCTAAAATACATCAATTAAATCATAAAGGAGAATTTTTCTCCGTGCAAGGACCACTCAACATTGCTAGATCTAAACAGGGGCGGCCTGTCATTTTTCAAGCAGGTTCATCAGAAGCTGGCAAAAATCTGGCGGCTAAAGAAGCGGATGCAATCTTTACAGGCCAACCAACATTGGAAGATGCCAAGAATTTTTATCAAGATGTAAAAAACAGGGCTATTGCATTCGGGAGAAATCCTGATGAAATTGTTATTCTGCCAGGTATAGCGCCAATCATTGGTGCAACTGAGGAAGAGGCAGAGTACAAATATCAAGAACTCGCTAACCTAGTATCTATAGATAAGGCGCTTGACTATTTGGGACGATACTTCGATCATCATGATTTTTCTCAATATGAACTGGATGCGCCTTTCCCAGACCTCGGAGACATCGGAAAAAACAGTTTCCGAAGTACGACTGATCGGATTAAAGAGGAAGCCAAGGAGAAACAGTTAACGCTCCGTCAAGTAGCACTTAAGGAGACTACACCTCGGACTTCTTTTATTGGAACTCCAGAGAAAGTAGCGGATTTGATTCAGCGATGGTTCGAAGAGAAGGGGGCGGACGGGTTTATCTTTACTTCAATTGTTCCAGATGCTTTAAGTGATTTTGTATCTTATGTGATTCCTATACTTCAGAAAAGGGGAATATATCGTACTGAATATGAAGCAGAAACATTAAGAGGCAACTTGGGGCTTCCATTCCCGGAAAATCGTTATGCGAAAGAAAAGATTAATCAATAATTGAAGAATCATTTAAAAAATAAGGAGGAATACGAAATGGAAGAAGCGTTATCTGTCGTCGTTTGGTCAAAACAAGGATGTCACTATTGCGAAGAAGTTAAACAATACTTAAAAGAAAAGGAGATTGCTTATCAAACGGTGGATGTTACCAATCATGATGAACGGCGAGATATTTTAGAAATCAAATATGGTGTTCGGTATGTGCCTATTATTGAAATTGGGCGAGGTAACGTATATGAGAGTGTTACGGAAATTGGCATACCTTATCTTGAAGAAGTACTCGAACGATTACAATAAAAAAAGACGCGTGTTAATCCGAGTATATAAGTAGAAATAGCTGATTTAAAAAGTTGAATTTTCAACCATGACAGTTTTTTTGACTTATACTTCAATCCTGAGAACTGGAGGATGTTAGTAAAGTAGGAATAAATGAAAAATAGCTGATTTAAATCCGACTATTCTTGTGTAAATAATATGTTATAGAAACGGGGAGTTAATCATGACACAGCTAATCCGTCTTGCTACTGTAAAGGATGCTCCAGAAGTGCTAAACGTCACACTTCGGGCTTATGAACCAATTAGAGAATTGAATATTAACTTTCTGGCTGCGACAGCCGATTTGCAGCTAGTGACGAATAATATTAGGCGGAATCTCACTTATGTTTTAGAACAGGAGGGTCAAATTGTTTCCACTGTGACAGTTCGTCATCCATGGAATGATCCTGATCATTTCAGTCCGTACCCATTCATTTGGTGGTTTGCAGTTGACCCCCTATACAAACAAAAAGGTATAGGCTCAACTTTGTTAACCTGGGTGGAAGAAAATGTACTTCGGAAACAGGTGAAAGCGCCGGCCGTCTATTTGGCGACAGCTGATCGTCATCCTTGGCTTGTTTCGATTTATGAAAGAAGAGGCTATGAGATTTTTGCTGAACGAGATCACGATGGAGAAAAAATTGTGTATCTTCGTAAAATTCTAGATGAAATGCTGTATCGCATTATTGAAAATAAAGAACCAATTGTTAGTAATTAAAAACGTCGGGGGAATTTGAGATGAAAAAAACAATATTTATTGTTATGGCACTGCTACTTACTTTTTTGGGAGCTTGCTCTTCGAAAGAAACAACGAGTACTGCTAAATCAAGTTCTGGAGATTCAAAAAATAATAAAGTTCAGAAAATCATTGTCGGAACAGGGACGCAATTCCCGAATATTTGCTTTTTGGATAAGAATGGTAAGCTGACAGGTTATGATGTCGAGTTGGTTCGTCAAATCGATGAAAAGCTGCCAGAATATGAATTTGAATTTAAAACGATGGAATTTTCTAATCTATTATTAAGTTTAGAAACGAACAAAATAGATTTTGTTGCTCACCAAATGGAGGTGAATGATGAACGAAAAGAAAAATTTCTATTTAATAAAGAACCATATAATGTCTTTCCCCTTCAAGTTACAGTTCATCAGGACAACAATGATATTCACTCCATTAAAGATCTAAAAGGAAAAAAAGCGATCGTGAGTGCAACGAGCAATTCTGCTGTTTTTCTTGAAAAGTATAATAAACAAAACAATGCCGGGATCGAAATTGTCTATTCTGGCCAGGGCGTAGATGACACGAAGAATCAAATCAAAACCGGTCGGGCGGATGCTACCATAACTACACCATTTGCAGTCGACTTCTTAAATAAACAAGCAGATGCACAGCAAAAGGTTGTGGGTGAGCCACTTCTTAATTCAAAAGTATACTTTTTGCTAAGAAAAGACGAAACGCCTTTACAGAAGAGAATTGATGAAGCACTTGTGGAGCTGAAAAAAGATGGGGTAGTTAGCGAACTAAGTAAAAAGTGGCTGGGCGCAGACTATTCAGTAGGATTTTAATTAGATAGTAGTAAGCGCGGAGGTGCTAAAGCATGGGGAAAGCATTTGATCCTTCATTAATCGTCGATTTCATTCCTACGTTAATATATTATCTTGGAGTAACATTGCAAATTCTGGCAGCATCCGTTTTATTAGGAATGGTCATCGGGATAGCGGCAGCCATCCTGAGATTATTTCGTATCCCTGTTTTGAATCAATTTGTCATTTTGTATATTTCATTCATTCGGGGAACGCCTATTTTAATACAATTATTTCTAGTTTTTTATGGACTGCCTGCAATCCTTTTATTCATTAATATTGATATTTCAAGAATGGATGCTCTGTATTTTGTCATTATTACTTATGCATTAAGTAATGGGGCGCATTTCGCAGAAATATTCCGAGGAGCGATTAAGGCTGTCGATTATGGGCAAACGGAAGCAGCCTATTCTGTTGGTATGAATAATAGTCAAAGTTTTTTTCGGATTGTGCTTCCTCAGGCAATACGGATTGCTTTTCCAAATATCGCAAACTCTATTATCGGATCCTTGAAGGATACCTCACTTGCCTTTACCATCGGCGTAATGGATATGATGGGTAGGGGAGAGACATTAATTGCTGCAACTGCACATGCTCTCGAAGTCTATCTCTCATTAGCTGTTATCTATTATGCAGTCGTGCTATTGTTTGAGAAAATATTCAGACTTTATGAAAACCGCATTAATCGGCATCAAACTGTTGATGTGTCTGTTACTGGATAACAAAGGGAGGAGGGAAGGACTTGACGATTGATATTCTATTTATTTGGACTGCTTTTAAGGAGATTATTAAAGCACTTCCGATCACACTTATCTTAACGATGCTTCCTCTTCTTGCAGGTTTTATTATCGGTCTCGCTGTTGCCTTGATTAGGATATATAAAGTGAAATTTCTATGTAGAGTTGCAAATGGTTATGTTTCCTTCTTTAGAGGAACACCGATTATCATGCATATAATGCTTATTTATTTCGGTTTTCCATTATTAATCGATCAAATTTCTAAGAAATTTGATTTGGGTATACAATCTAATTCCATTCCGATTATTTTATTTGTCTTAACCGCCTTATCGTTGAGTGCGGGTGCTTATTTATCAGAAATATTCAGATCGGGAATTATCAGTGTCTCCAATGGCCAAATGGAGGCAGCCTATTCCGTGGGTATGAATTCGTTTCAAGCCATGACGCGAATTGTTTTGCCACAGGCCATTGCTCAGTCCATCCCGAATTTCACGAATATTTTCATTGGATTTCTGCATACGTCATCCATAGCTTTCATTGTATCGCAAAAAGAAATGACAGGAGCAGCTAATATTGTTGCATCCACCAATTTGAAATTTTTGGAGTCTTTTATCGCTGCTGGTTTAATTTATTGGGGTCTCACAATCATTGCAGAAGGTCTTTCGTTTTTAATTGAGAAAAAGGCCACTGCCTATAATCGAGGAGGAGTACAATGATTTATTTAAAAGATATAAAAAAATCATTTAACCAGCAGACCGTTTTAAAAGGTATTAATTTGAAAATAGCCAAGGGCGAAGTAGTTACCATTCTTGGGCCAAGTGGTTCTGGGAAAACAACCTTGCTTAGATGCTTGAATTTTCTGGAAAAACCAGATGAGGGAATGGTTCAAGTAGGAGATATACAGGTGAAGTCTAAGAAGGCGACAAAAAGGGAAATCTTGTCCCTTAGAAGACAATCTGCGATGGTTTTTCAGCATTATAACTTATTTGCTCATAAAACTGTTTTGGAAAATGTAATGGAAGGCTTAATTGTTACAAGAAAATATAAGAAAGCTCAAGCGAAACGGGAAAGTGAGCTGTTATTGGAAAAAGTAGGTTTAGGAGATAAGCATAACCATTTCCCTTCACAATTGTCAGGAGGGCAACAGCAACGTGTTGGAATTGCTAGGGCACTTGCTTTAAATCCGGAAGTCATTCTTTTTGACGAGCCAACGTCGGCACTCGACCCTGAGTTGGTTGGGGAGGTGCTTTCTGTCATAAAAGCAATTGCACAGGAAGGCATCACGATGGTAATTGTAACCCATGAAATGAGTTTTGCTAAAGAGGTATCGGATCGTGTTCTATTCATGGATGGCGGGGTCATTGTAGAAGAAGGGTCACCATTGGAGATTTTCAATGCTCCAAAGAAAGATCGAACACGACAATTTTTAAACCGGATATCAAGAGATTTTTCCTTATCGTTTTTAGAAGAAAAGGTCAATTAAAGGAAGGGGAAAAAGGAGAACGTATGATTAATGCAATCGTAGTCGATGAATTGATTGAAGAAGATAAAGAGACGGTGCGCCGCTTATTGGTAGAAAGTTATCAACAATATGAACATGAATATTCGAACCCGGAAGCTTGGGAAGGCTATTTAAATAATATTGAATCCTCGGTGGATAATCCACATGTTGATAAGGTGTTGGTTGCAAAGTGCAATCAGGATATCCTTGGTACATTACAGCTTTTTCAGTCATCTGAAAAAGCATATGAAAAGCCGGAACTTGGGATTTTTTCACCAATCATTCGGTTGTTGGCCGTTCATCCCGAATCAAGGGGACGCGGTATCGCACAGGAATTATTAAAAGCTAGTGTAAATTATGCAAAATCGCAAGGTGCGTCCAGTTTGTATCTACATTCTACTGATAAGATGCATAAAGCCATTAAACTATATGAATGGTTTGGCTTTAAGCGGGATCGAACGAAAGAATTTCAAAATCATGATATTTTGGTAAAATGCTATCGCTTAGATTTATAGAAGGAGGCGACTGTATGAGTCGAGAGCTGGAAAAGCGCTTAATATCGATACGGCGCCATTTACATCAATATCCGGAGTTATCAAATGAAGAATTCGAAACGACAAAATCGATTCAAAAGTGGCTCGGGGAAGAGGGTATTGAGATCCGTAATACAGGATTGAAAACAGGTGTTTTTGCGGATATAAAGGGTGGTAAACCCGGACTTACCGTAGCCATAAGAGCGGATATCGATGCTCTTCCGATTGAGGAACAAACTGGGCTTCCATTTGCTTCGAAAGTAAAAGGAGTAATGCATGCGTGCGGCCATGATTTCCATACCGCAGCCGTTATTGGCGCTGCTTACCTTTTAAAAGAATGTCAATCAGAGCTGAATGGTACCGTGCGATTGATTTTTCAACCTGCAGAAGAATCAGGTGGGGGTGCGGCGCATGTGATAAAAGATGGTCAAATTGGCGATGTAGCGGCCATAATTGGGCTGCACAATAAACCGAATTTACCTGTTGGGACTATAGGGATAAAAGAAGGTCCGTTAATGGCGGCGGTGGACCGTTTTCAAATTGTTCTTCAAGGTAAGGGGAGTCACGCGGCCATCCCTCATAGTGGAAAGGATCCAATAGCAGCGGCGGCCCAGCTTATTACGGCTCTTCAAACTATCGTCAGCCGGAATGTATCCCCACTAGAAAGTGCTGTGGTGAGTGTAACGAGAATAACAGGGGGAAGCACTTGGAATGTGATTCCCGGTGACGTCACACTAGAAGGAACGATACGAACCTTTGAATCTACAATTCGCGAAGAAATAAAGGATAAGTTTTATTCGATTGTGAATCATATCGCCGCTGCTTTTTCACAGGAAGCTACGATTGGTTGGTTTCCTGGGCCCCCCGCGCTACATAATCATCCAGCTGTCACAGAGATGGCACGCAGGTCTGCTTTGGGGCAATCATTACATGTAATCAATCCAGAACCTTCAATGGGTGGTGAAGATTTCGCTTATTACCTTCAACATATCCCCGGTACCTTTGCCTTTTTTGGTACAAACGGAAACGAAGATTGGCATCATCCAGCTTTTACTGTTGATGAAAATTCCATTATTAAAGCCGCTCATTTTTTATTTGAAAGTGCCAAGGATTTATTATATAACCATGGTAAGTGGTAAACATAAATGACAAAGGTGCCAGACACGAATTCGTGCCTAGCACCTTTGTTGTTATAATTCCAAAGGTTTCGTTCCAACTTGATTTCAAGCATAGTCATGATGCGAACATTCCCCCCATTTTACCTACCATACATAGCCACTCTTCATTCTTTCATTCCAGCTTTTCATAGACTCCTCTCTCCTTTTCTCTTCCTATCATTGATGAATCCTATTCTGATAGCGGTAAGAAGAATAGATCTCAAACCATGATAGGCGAGAGCGTGGTTAATTATTAGGCAAAGGCATTCCAAATTCATAATTGATAGAATTTTTTTATCAATTAAATAAATTTTTCTATCAAATAAGGTGTTGTCAAGGGCTTGTTTACAATGTTAGGATGAATTTCAATTACATTAAAACAACTAATTCTATTTGTTAACTCGGTATTAATGATTGGAGAGAAAGTCATATGAGTTTTAAGCTTGGAATATTAGATCAAAGCCCCATTTTTCCTGGGAATTCGGCAGTTGATGCACTTAAGCAAACCGTAAACCTAGCTCAAAAAGCTGAAGAATGGGGATATACCCGTTTTTGGGTATCGGAACATCATCATATGGAACAAGTTGCTGGATCTTCACCGGAAGTATTAATTTCTTATTTATTATCGAAAACCACATCCATTCGTGTAGGTTCGGGAGGTGTCATGCTTCAGCACTACAGTCCTTATAAAGTCGCTGAAAATTTTCATGTTTTATCCACTCTTGCCCCGGGCAGGGTAGATCTTGGCATTGGTAAAGCACCAGGTGGATTTCCTTTATCAACAAAGGCGTTACAATTTGGAACTGTGAATGATGGAAAAGATTTTGGGGAACGTGCATCCTTATTGCAAAAGATAATCGAAAATTCAATCAATGATGATCACTTACTCTCTGGTATTCAAGCAACACCGATACCGCCTGAAAAGCCAGAAACCTTTATGCTTGGTGCAAGTTCAGACAGCGCTCAACTAGCCGCCAATCTCGGAATGGATTTTGTATTCGCCAGATTTATTAATAGTGATGATACCATGCTGTATGAAGCGTCCTCTGCTTACCGAAGCAAGTACCCAGAAGGTCGCTTTATCGTATCATTAGCGGTTGTGGCAGCTCCTACCCAACAAAAAGCAGTGGAGCTGGCAAGCGAACACAAACTATTTAAAGTTCATCTACAAAGTGGCCGGACGCTGACAGTTCAATCACGTGAGCAGGCTGAGTCATTTGAGAAGCAGGCTGGTGAAGCTTACGAAATAGAAGAGCAGACCGCAAGTGTTATTGCTGGGACTCCAGGATATGTTAACGGGATTTTAAAGGAACTTCAGAAAGTTTTTCAAGTGGATGAATTTATTTTGCATACACCGCTTCGAAGAGAAGCAGAACGGATCCAATCCTTTCAGTTGTTGAGTCCGCTTCTCTTAGGGGAAGAGACTATCATATAGAAGGAAAAGAAAAGATCCAGAGGGCATGAAGCAGCTGATAAATATTTGTTATTCCAATATAAAAGGATAAAAAAAGGAGCGAGAAACATTGAAGAAAATTAAATGGCTGTCCGTAACGGTTTTAACAGTAGTATTGCTGATATTGGGTGCTTGTGGAAGTAATGAGCAAACATCATCGGAGAGTAAAGGAGACAAGGATGATGAAGTGACTTTGAAAATTAGTGCAGCCTCAATACCACATGCAGAAATTTTAGAGTTTATCGCACCGGATTTAGAAAAACAAGGCGTGAAACTGGATGTAGTGATTTCTACGGATGGTATTCAAACGAATCAACAAACAGCAGACAAAGAATTGGATGCAAACTTCTTTCAACATACCCCTTACTTAGAGCAAGTAAATAAAGATAGTGGTCTGAATTTGGTTAATGTGAAGGGTGTACATATTGAACCATTTGGTGTCTATTCCAAAAAAATTAAGTCTATAGGTGAATTGTCAGACGGAGCGAAAGTAGCCGTACCGAAAGATCCAGTAAACTTTTCGCGATCGTTACAGCTTTTTGCGGCAAATAATATCATTGAGTTGGATGCTTCTAAGTCAGGTGATTATACGATTGAGGACATTACAAAAAATGCTAAAAAAATAGAATTCATTCCAGTCGATTCCCCCCTTTTAGTTCACTCGCTAGATGATGTGGAAGCGTCGGCCATTAACACAAACTATGCTCTGGAAGGAGGGTTAAAACCTCTCGATGATGCACTGATAATTGAAGGGAAGGATTCACCATATGTTAACATTTTAGTTGCTCGTCCAGACAATAAGGACGATAAAGCGATCCAAAAGCTTACGAATGCATTAACGACGGAAAAGGTCAAAGAATTTATTTTAGATCAATATGAAGGAGCCGTCGTGCCCGCGTTTTAAGGGTGGCTTCTATACCAAGCTAATTAAAAAGAGGAGGTGGCCACTTTGATAGAATTTCGTCGGGTTTCAAAAGTTTTTGATGACGGGGAGAAGAAAATTGAAGCGTTAAAGGAGATTAATATAACCGTTGAAAAAGGGGATATATTCGGGGTTATCGGTTTTAGTGGAGCCGGAAAAAGTACACTCATCCGAACTGTGAATCTACTGGAATATCCTACTTCAGGTGAAGTGATTGTAGAAGGAAAAAATCTTGCCAAGATGTCTGAAAAAGATTTGCGTGAAGCTAAGAAAAATATTGGCATGATTTTTCAGCATTTTAATTTACTTAATTCAAAAACAGTCTTTGATAATGTGGCGATGCCATTATTGTTAAGTAAAAAAAAGAAAAAAGAGATTGAAGAACAAGTAAATGAGATTCTCCGCTTTGTTGGTCTAGAAGACAAAGCAATGAACTATCCAAATCAACTTTCAGGTGGACAAAAGCAGCGTGTCGGGATTGCCCGTGCTTTGGCTACAAACCCTTCGATTCTATTATGTGATGAAGCAACATCGGCATTGGATCCACAAACAACAAAATCAATCCTGAATCTGTTGAAACGGATAAATGAAGAATATAAAATTACCATTCTAATTATCACGCACGAAATGGAAGTGATTAAAGAAATTTGTAATCGGGTTGCAGTGATGGAGGATGGGAGCGTGATTGAATCAGGAAATGTGATCGATATTTTTGCCCGTCCGCGAACAGAAACAACACGTAACTTCATTCGATCGGTTGTTCGCGATGAAGTGCCATCAAGTGTTTATGGATTGCTCAATGAGGATGCCTATTTCAGCCGAATTTTTAAAATTGATTTTTTGGGATTAAGCTCTGGGCAGCCTATCGTTTCAAAAACAGCGAAGAGGTTTAATGTGGAAATAAACGTTCTGTTCGGCAATATTACTGAGTTACAAGGCATCCCATTTGGTAATTTAATTGTTGAAATAATAGGAAATGAAGATGAAATTGATCGGGCATTACAGTTTATAAAGAATCAAAATGTCAAAGTGAAGGAGGTGACGAAGGATGGAAGTAAGCCAAGAGCTCATTTTAAAGGCCTTGTGGGAAACGCTGTACATGGTTAGTATTTCACTTTTTTTTGGAAGCATCATTGGAATATTCTTAGGCATTTTATTGGTTGTAACAAGAAAAGGTCATATTTATGAAAATAGATTTATTTTTTCTATAGTGAATCCGATTGTAAACATTTTCCGATCGATTCCGTTTATTATCTTGCTTGTGGCGATTATTCCATTTACAAGACTAATTGTTGGTACGTCGATTGGTACGACAGCAGCAATTGTGCCACTAGTGCTTCATATTGGCCCATATATCTCAAGACTTGTGGAGAATTCGCTATTGGAAGTGGATGAAGGCATTATTGAAGCCGCGAAAGCCATGGGAGCAACGCCGTTACAAATTATTTTCAGGTTTTTAATGCCTGAAGCTTTTGCGTCATTAATTCTAAGTATAACAACTGCAACAATTGGTTTAGTGGGCGCTACAGCAATGGCAGGAGCTATAGGTGGCGGTGGACTTGGAGATGTAGCGATAACATATGGCTATCAACGCTTTAGCACTATTACGATATTCGTCACCGTTGTAATTCTAGTAATTGTTGTTCAGGGAGTACAAAGTTTAGGAAATATATTCGAACGGAAAATTAGAAGAGTGTAGTGGCGGTAGTTTACAGAGGGGGAGCGGAATGAATGATGAAAAAATGTATTTTACCTATACTGCTTATCTTGGGGGTGTTATTGGCAGGTTGCTCAAGTGATTCAACGAATGCAGGAGGGAAACAAACGAAAGTGAAGGTAGGGATTAGAAATTCTGAACTTCGAACATGGGAATTTTTAAAGGAACAGGCTGAAAAAGAAGGGGTGGAAATTGAAATTGTTAATTTCTCATCGGCTTATGATCCGAACGAAGCGCTGGCAGAAGGGGATATTGATATCAACGCCTTTCAACATGTTGCCTATTTAGATTCATTTAATGCGAAAAATAATACAGACATCGTTCCAATTGGGACTACAATTATTGCTCCTCTCGGTTTGTATTCAAGCAAATATAAATCGGTGGAAGAGATCCCAAATGGTGCACAAATTGCTGTGCCCAATGACCAAGCTAACTGGGGAAGAGCTTTATTGCTATTACAAGAAGCAAAACTCTTAAAGGTTGTGGATGACTTTGACGGGAATGGTGGACAGGACAAAATAAAGGAAAATCCGAAGAAAATCAAAATTGTTCCTGTCGATGGTGCCAGTGCCCCACGTGTGATGGAAGATACAGCTGGTTCGGTGATTAATAATGGAGTTGCGGTAGAAGCGGGACTAAATTTAAAAGATGCTCTTATTTATGAAAGTAGTACTGCAAAGCCTTATATTAATATCATAGCGGCTAGGAGTGAAGATCAAGACAATGAAATTTACCGAAAGTTAGTTGATCTCTATCAATCAGAGAAAACGGCTAAATTTATTGAAGAAACTTACAATGGAAACTATATTCCAACATTCATTACCTTGAAAAAATTGAGCAGTTATAAGGAGTTATATTCTAATAAATAAGGAAGGAGAGATTAGAATGGCTCAAGACAGAAAGATGAAGTTAGCTGCTTATTTGATTGGAACAGGTATGCATGTTGCGTCGTGGCAGCATCCGGCATCAAATCCGAATGCAAGTATTGATGTGAAAGCTTTGCAAAGACTCTCAAAAATTGCGGAAAAAGGGAAATTTGACCTTGCCTTTGTGGCAGATAGCTTGGCCATTAATCATGAATCGCATCCTCAAATACTTAATCGATTTGATCCGATTGTACTAATTACAGCATTAGCTGCAGCAACAGAAAAAATCGGCATTGGGGCGACAGCTTCTACAACGTACAGTGAACCATATGTACTCGCTCGCCAATTTGCTTCTGTTGACCATATAAGCGGCGGACGGGTGGGATGGAATGTTGTTACTACAGCTGACGCGACCGGAGAGACGGCCTTGAATTTCAGTCGTGATAAACATTGGGCACACGATCATCGTTATGAACGAGCGGAGGAGTTCATCGACGTTGTCCAAGGATTATGGGATTCGTGGGAAGATGATGCGTTTGTGCATAACAAAGAAACGGGACAATTTTTTAATCCTGATAAAGTGCATGAGCTTCGGTATAAAGGCAACTATTTTTCGGTAAAAGGTCCGTTGAATATTGCACGTTCGGCGCAGGGGCAGCCGGTTATCATTCAAGCGGGTGCGTCTATACCAGGGCAGCGGTTAGCCGCTCGAACAGCCGAAGTCGTTTTCACCCATTGGGATAACATTGAAGAATCCAAACGATATTATCAAGAATTAAAATCGTCTTTAATGGATTTTGGAAGAAGCGTGGAAGAGCTCCACATCCTTCACGGCATTTCCCCTATTATCGGAGAAACCGAGGAAATTGCCATTCAAAAATACAATAAACTCCAAAGTCTCGTCGACCCTTATGAGAGTTTGAAATTCGTTTCTGGTTATATGGGCAACGTAGATTTTTCAAAATATTCTTTAGATACACCAGCGAAGGATGTTGAATTTCCATCAGTAAATAGCATACAAAGTAACTTTAATGAAATGAAGAAAATTATTGGTGAAGAGGACATAAAAGTGGGTGAATTATATGCGAGATTTTTCAGTCCTGCCAGACGAGATAGATTTGTCGGTACACCAACACAAGTAGCTGATGAAATGGAGGTATGGTTTACTGAAAAAGCTGCAGATGGCTTTATGCTTCAATTTCCACTGTTACCAGGCGACTTAGAGGATTTCGTCGAGAAGGTTGTTCCAATTTTACAGGAGAGGGGTTTGTTCCGTTTGGACTATGAAGGAGACACTCTCCGTGATCACCTTGGATTAAAGAAACCAAAAAATCGCTTTGTTAATGAAGAAATAGCAAATTATTTGGAATAAGGGTTATCTCGCATTTTCATTAGAAGCCATTAAATTCATATATATGGTGAGGACAAAGGAATGAGGGACATAGGAGAAATCCTAGTCACTCTTTTCTCCTATCCATATACATAAAAGTTTCTTGCTAATAAGCTAAGTTAAGTTCAGCCTTTTCCTGCTTGGAATCCTGGATATTTGGTCATTCCGCCGTCAGCATATAAGGTCATGCCCGTTACGTAGCTTGATTCAGCGGAAGCTAACCAAGCAGCACAAGCGGCAATTTGTTCCGGTTTTCCGATATATCCCATCGGAATCAGGTTGATGACTTCTTGTTTAGCTTTTGGGTCATTGAACTTTTCGGCATTGATTGGTGTGTCGATTGCGCCAGGAGAAATATTATTAATGCGAATCCCCTTAGGGGCATATTCAAGTGCAAGGGTTTCTGTCATCATCTTCACTCCACCCTTACTTGCTGCATAGTGGACAAAATGAGGCCAAGGAATCCGGTCATGAACGGAAGACATGTTAATGATATTTCCCTTAATACCATGATCAAGCATATAACTGATGGCTTCCCTGCTAGCCAGGAACATACCCGTTAGATTTACATCGATGACTTTCTGCCAATCTTCAAGCGTCAATTTTTCACTTGGCACTTCATTTTCAATACCGGCATTGTTGATCATGATGTCGATTGTACCAAATGTGTCCACAGCGAATGAAAGCAATTTCTTTACATCCGCTTCCTTTGAAACGTCTCCTTGAATGGCTGCGGCTTTCCCGCCGGCAGCTTCAATCGTCTTGATGATTTCCTTATGGTCGCCATTTTCAGTGTGATAATTCAATACTACATGTGCTTTTTCTTTACCGAACCTTTCGGCCATGGCTTTTCCTAACCCTTTTGCCGCCCCAGTGATCACGACTACTTTTTTCTCTAAATCTTCATACATCATTTATCGCTCCTTTGACTATTCTTTTGTAAAGCCAATCATGATTCCGCCAGTTATTACGAGTGCACATCCGATAATGACGAAGGCCATTTGCTTTTTGGACTTTTTCTCTCCTAAAAGAAAGATGCCGCCTAAAGTGGAAATGACGATTCCCATTTGGGAAAATGAAAATGCGATGGCGACGCCCACTTTTGGATTAGCGAGCAGGAGGCCGATATTGCCGATTGCCCACATGATTCCGGTTAGAATATTTCGTCCGGCATACTTATTAAACGGTTTATGTTTGATGGAAAGGAGCTGGGCAGCTAGGAACATGCCAATTGCTTGAGGCAGGATCGCCGACCATCCGTCAACTTCATTCCATCTGACTACAATGACATATGTAACATAACCAACCGTTGAAATGGCAAGATAAAAAATCCCTTTTTTCATGCTTCCTTCTTTTTTGTTAGTACCATCGCCGTAGCTTGTCAGCAAGACACCTGTAATCAAACAGATTATTGCAACAATGCCGATGATGATTGTAATCTTGTCATTCCATTCCTTGAAAATGATAACGGCAAAGAATGTATTTCCTAGAATTTGCAGTCCTGTTGAGATTGGAACGGTTTTCGACACTCCGATTTCCTTGACGCTATTGAACTGAAATAATTGCCCGAATGCCCAGCCTATCCCGGAAAAGATGCCGACGATCCATACTGTACTGCTCCATTCCGGCGGATTGATGAAAGACATCACGATGGCGAACAGTAATGAACCGACTGTAATGCCAAGTGTTTGATTATAAGAGTTGCCTCCGAGTTTTTCGGCAACAAGCACTAAGCTGCCCCATGTCAATGCAGGGAGTAGCGCAAAGAGAAAACCTTCCACAAATTTCATCTCCTAAACTAGAAAACAACGTTTTAATGAATATAAAATAGTTAGTTAGTAAGCTATTGATTGTATTTAGAGTTTTCCCTTTACACGGGAAAGAAAACATGGTTTTAATTTACCAATTTGTAATTTTAGCTCTAATTGATTTTTCAGCGTGGAAACAATGAAATAATAAGTGGTTTATGGTATTTTTAACTTAAAAATAGTTAGGAGCAATAATATGACGACACTGAATGAATGGTTTGAAAAGGGGATTCCTGCAAAAGAATTTATATCCTCGATGAAAGTACATAAAGAAAACTTACAATCGATTCAGGAGCGTTTTTCCATTTCTGCAAAAGACCAAGGCTTTTTTAATGAATTAACTACGAAGGAACTTCGAGCCATTGTCATCACTGAAGACTGGTGTGGAGACGCGATGATGAATATACCTATTCTGTTGAATATAGCTGAAGCGGCTAATATTGAAACTCGCATGGTTTTACGAGATCAAAATCTTGAGCTGATCGATCAATACTTAACGAATGGAACGGCGCGTGCGATTCCCATTTTTATATTCATTGATAAGAATGGTGAAGAAAAAGCCGTTTGGGGACCTCGTGCACCAAAGGTACAAGAGTATGTAATGGAGTTGAGGTCTGACCTGCCTGCCAAGGATGATGAACGTTTCGAGGCAGAGCAAAAAGAAGTTATTAAAAAGATAACAGCTGCTTTTTCCGAAGAAAAGCAGCTATGGGACGAAGTATACAGCAGTATCAAGGAAGCTATGGGGGAAATTTGAATTTTAAGGATGACTCTTGCTGCTGCCAACGGATAGATTCATTTTTGACCTGATAATTGCCGTCAAGCAGATAATAAAAATGTAGGGGTTTCTTCCATAATGAAGGAGCTGTTCCAAATAAGGAGACTTATGGTCATGGTACCATGGTTTCGGAACAGCCTTTTTCATTTGTTTATGATTCTGGAATAATCGTAACGCCGATGGTTCGAATAGGGGAGTCCTGTTTAGAACTTTGATTCGTAGCTTTGTAGTATTTTACCATTAAATCGTTCAATTCATTTTGGAAGTTAACAAAACTTTCATCATCAAGCTTTAGCTCTAAAATTGAAAAGGTTGAACCATCTTCTGAGCAGTCTTTTTCTTCTAATTTAGAAAGATAGTTTTGATATTGAGTCATAAGGGATAATTGATAATAAGAAAAAAAGTTCAGTTTTTTCTCATTAGAAGATTTTTTCCATTCTTCCCCGCTAATTCGCGCTTCTTCTTCATTTAACACATAGTATTTTTCCGAAACGGATCTCACTTTTTTCTCTTTAACAATGCGAATGACCCCTGAATCCAACAAAACCTGTATATGTCTATATAATGTTGCTTGGGGCACATCTTTAATGATTTTTAACATTTCTAATGGTGTTAACCCATTTTCCCTGTTTCTCATTAAAGCTTGGGAAATCTTTATTCTTACTGGATGCATTAAAATTTCAGCTTTATTAATCATTTTATTCTCCTTACATAGAATTTGACGGGATAAGTCATGAATAATAAGTTCATTTCGCCATATATTGTAATGTTTGAATCATGTTCAAGAATATTACCGAACTATTTTTTCTGAAGATATTAACTACTTCACAATTGAAAATACCTACAATAAAGCTTAATAAATATCACTATATTTTCATTGTTATTTATATTGATAATATTATCATTATAAATAACAATAAAAACTAAAACAATATTTTATAAAGAAAAAAATAGGTGAAAAATTCCAATCTTAATGTTATCATTACTGATAATGATAATAATATTTCGTTATTAAAGGAGTGGTATATATGGAATTGCATTATGGATGGAACGAATTGAAAGATATTGATTTCATGTCTATTCTGCCAATTATTTTACCGGTAATTGCTATTGGGATGATTCTAGTCCTTATATCATTAATTGATTTATACCGACATCGAAAGACGAGGAAAAATGTTTTATTGTGGACACTCATCATTATTTTTGCAAATACTATCGGTCCAATTCTGTACTTCGTTATTGGTAGAAAGGACAATGAGAGAATATGAAATTAGAAATTAAAAATGTTACAAAAAAATTCAAAGAAAAAACAGCGGTCAATAATTTTTCAATGGAACTGCAATCAGGGGAATGTGTTGGATTGATAGGGCCAAATGGAGCTGGCAAATCGACACTAATAAAAGTGATTGCAGACATTATAGATCCAAGTATGGGAAAAGTTTTGCTTGATGGTAAGAAAATTTCTAAAATGAAAAAGGAAATAGGCTACTTACCACAATACCCAAACTTCTTTCAATGGATGACTGCCAAAGAAACCCTTACTTTCATGGGGCAGCTCTCGGGTATCAAAAAAGAAGAATTATTAAGGGGCATTCCAGAGATAATGTCGAAAGTGGGGTTGAGCGGGGAAGAGAATTCAAAGGTGAGAACTTTTTCAGGAGGTATGAAACAGAGGCTTGGAATTGCACAAGCGTTGTTACATAAACCAGCATTGATTGTCATGGATGAACCTGTTTCGGCATTAGATCCAATCGGCCGGAGAGAAGTGTTAAATATAATAAAAGAAATAAAGAAAGATACGACAATTTTATTATCGACACATATATTAAGCGATGCAGAAGAAATATGTGAGAGATTTGTCATTATAAAGAGTGGTGAAAAAATTGAAGATACAACAATGTCAGAATTACTAAACAGGAATAGCGGAAACAAAATTAATGTCGACATAACCTCTAAAAGTCAAAAATGGATTGAAAACGTTAAAAGCTTGAACTTTGTAAAAAGTGTAGAGGTAATGGGAAATAAATTGAAGATAGAAGTGGAAAATATTGAGTCAAACAAGAATATGTTACTGGCGAATGCGCTGGAGCATAATGTTGATCTTGTAAGGTTCGAAATAGATAACGATACATTGGAAGAGATATTTTTAAAATTGGTGGTAGAAGAATGAATAATTTTACCGTTTTAGCGAAAAAGGAATTTGTTCAGATGGTACGTGAATTTAAAGTGATTTGGCTTCCACTTGCATTTATATTTTTAGGGATAACTCAACCGGTTGTAAGCTATTATTTACCTTCAATATTAGAAGCTCTGGGTGGGGGTCAAGGGATCACCATTGATCCAAGCATGGCTGCCCAAACAGGCGGCGAAGTTCTTGCTAGTACATTAGGGTCTCAATTTGATCAGCTCGGAGTCATGATCATCATCGTTTCCATGATGGGTGTCGTACAATCTGATAAAGCAAATGGGATGCTGGCTTTCATTCTTACAAGGCCCGTGACGGTTGTATCTTATATAAGTGGGAAAATCATTTCCAATTATCTATTTGTTGCCTGCAGTGTAGCATTAGGATACTTGGTTTCATATCTGTATGCAGTTTTTTTGTTTACGAGTGTTGATTTTGTGAATTTAATAATGGCTTTGTTGTTCTATCTGCTGTGGATTCTATTTATCGTTTCATTCACGACGATGATCAGTACCATTTTTAATAGTCAGGGCATCATTGCATTAATTTCGATAGTATTTCTTCTCGGCTGCAGAATGATAGTTGGTTTAAGCCCGGTTATAGATAATGTGAATCCAGCAAGCATGAGTAAATATGCGATGGAAGTATTGATTTTAGGTACCGTTAATACACAGGCGATTTGGGGTGCATTAGCGGCACTTGAATTGACGGCACTAACGATATTGGTAACGAACATATGGATTTCAAAAAAGAAATTCCATAACGAATAAGTTAGGGTATGAAGGAAAAATATATCGACGAAATCTACAGTTATATCTCCGAAAATAGGAATATATCGACGAAATCTACAGTTATATCGACGATTGAAATGAAAAAGGACTGATTTTTAATTCAGTCCTTTTTAAATATGGGAATGTGGAAATTTCAGACCCGTTCCGTGAGTCCATACATATCGGACAGAATCATTAAATGAGAAACATCGCGACTATCGTAGTGACTGTTAAACCAATGGTTACCGGCAGCAAATTCCGGCGAGCAAGTTCAAAGGGACTCACGTTACAAATTGCAGCGGCTGGTATCAGTGCCCATGGAATCAGGGTACCTCCGCCGACCCAAATCGCGGTTATTTGCCCAAGTGCGGTCAATGTGGCGGTTCCGCTTCCGATTGCCGTTCCAAATAGTTTGGCGACCGATCCCGCTAAAGAAATGCCTGAGAAGCCCGATCCATCCAACCCAGTGATGGCACCGATTCCCGTTAATGTGACGGCGGCTATTTCTTTTGTTAAAGGAACGGAGGCCGCTAATGCGGCACCGAGGTCATTGACGATGCCGAGGGATGTTTTTGGTAAATAGTCACCGATGATCTGATTGAATCCAGAATCACCTAAATAGAAGAATGCAGCGATTGGAATAACAGGTCCGAATACTTTAAAGCCAAATTGAAAACCCTGAATTAAATAGGCCGTTGATTTTTCAAGTCCTTGTTGTTTATGTGCGACAAGGGATAAAATCAGCAAAATGAAAACGGCTGTACCGCCAACCAACGCCGTTGCATCTCCGCCCTGGAGCTTCAAAATCGACAATGCCACAACATCCAACAGAAAGGCGATCGGAATGAAAACGGCAAAAAACTTCTTTTGTCCCAGTGTGAGCAAATCTTCACTGATTGTTTGATCTTGGACGATTCCCTCATTATCCGCCGCCTTGATTCTTCCAAGCTTCATATCCCGCTTTAAAAGGAGAAAGGCGGAAAGGGTGGTAACGACCCCCATTGTAATGACAAGGGGAATACTCGCAGCGATGACATCACCGACTGGTATCGAAGCGGCATCCGCAGTTAGTTTAGGTGCAGCTTGAATGATGAAGTCACCTGATAATGCTATTCCGTGACCAAAAAGGTTCATCGCCATCGCCACGCCTAACGCAGGTAAACCAGCCCGTAAGGCAACTGGGAGCAAAACAGCCCCGAGTAAGGCAACGGCAGGTGATGGCCAGAAAAACCAGGATATGATCATCATGACGATCCCGATTACCCAAAAGGCAAGAGTAGGATTTTTAATGAATTTCGCAAACGGTGCAATCATAACATCATTAATGCCCGACTTCGTTAATACCGTGCTCATGGCAACGATGATTGAAATGATTAATATCGTGGACATTAATTCCGTGATTGCGAAAATGAAGCTGTTGAATATCCCGCTTATGGAGGATGCTAAACTGCCTGTAGCCACTAAAGCCAAAAGGAAAATACCAATTATGCAGATGAGGGTAGTATCACGACGTTTTACCATAAACCCGATTATCAATGCAATGAATACAACATAAATCCAATGGAGTGCCGTTAATTCCATCTCCATGATCCGTCCCCCTCATATATATGCCTAGTTACAGATTATGAAGGAGGTACGGGGTGGTGAGTTGTATCATAAATTTAAAGGCTTATCTTCTTTATTTTCAATATTACTTCAAGTATTCTTAATTTGAATAGTAACTACTGTAAATGAGGGATAAGCCGTGAAGCAAATATATAGTGATGTCATACAATTTCGGGGTACACATTATGAGTTTGGATACATGCAAGGGGAGGAATTAAAAGATTCACTAACGGTAAAAAATCGTGAAGATCAGTGGGAGATCAGGCAGCCTCGGTTTACGGTTGAAGAGGAAGAGGTCAAGAAGGCGATTACACAATTCGCCCCTGGAGTTTGGGAGGAATTACTGGGGTTGCAAGATGCGCTTAAATGGCCAATTGAACGCGTGTGTCAGGAGTTCGGGGGATACCGTTTGGATTATGTTCGGTCGGGGTGCTCCATCATGACAGGCGATGATTATCTCATTCGCAATTATGATTACCATCCAAAGACATATGAAGGGCGCTATGTCTTATTCCAGCCAAGCGATCGAGGGTATTCCAGCATTGGCCCGAGTCAGCGAGGGACTGGCCGGATGGATGGAATGAACGAAAAAGGTTTGGTGATAGGCTATAACTTCATGAATCGCAAGAACCCTGGTGATGGGTTCATTTGTTGCATGATTGGCAGGCTGATTGTTGAATCTTGTGCGAACGTTCAGGAAGCGGTCGCGATGTTGAAAGAAATCCCGCATCGTCATTCTTTCACTTACGTCGTCTATGATAAAAGCGGAAGTACCTATATTGTGGAAACCTCTCCGAGAAATGTAGAGGTGCGCACGTCAAATGCCTGTACCAATCATTTTGAAATCATGAAACATGAAAATCGTAACCATCTTATCGATTCGAAACGCCGATTGGAAATTATACAAGATCATGAAGGGAAACTTTCATCTGCCTACGATGCTTATAGATTGTTTAATGATACCAATCAAGGCGTCTTCTCGGATTTATATAGCAGCTGGGCGGGAACGATTCATACATCCGCTTATTTACCTAAGGAGATGAAGGCTTGGATCGCTTTGGGAGGGAACCAGGAGCCGACTTCAATAGATTTTGCGAAATGGCTCGATGGGGAAGATGTTAAGTTAGAACGAATCAAAGGTGTAATTGATACGGATATTCCATTTGTGCATATGGATGAGGGCGCGAATTGGTTTCGGAATTGAGCGTTCAGGATTCTTTTAAGTAAATTTGAACCTTAGGTTGTTAACAGGCCCAATCCTTGGATTGGGCTTTTGCAAGTTTAATTTTAGGAAACGGTTCCTGGTACTATTTATTAGTGGATCTTCCAGTAATATAATATGATAGAGTAACATATTTTGGATTGGGGACAAGAAGCTGGAAGTCTGTTTGTGTGTCGTTCTTGTACAATGAATAAGGGGATGAGCGAATGTTTTCGACAGCTATTGGTTGGTTTCGGTTTATTACAATAATTGAGGGAATTTCATATGTTCTATTGCTTGCCATTGGTATGCCCATTAAGTACATATTGGATATTGGGGAAGCAACACTCATTTTGGGCAGCATCCATGGTTTCTTATTTGTCGTGTTTGGGCTTTTACTGCTCTATGTGAGCATTATATCAAAATGGTCCTTTTTAAAAATGGCGTTGATCTTCATCGTTTCATTCATCCCGTTTGGGAATTTTGTAATCGATCGCAGGCTATTGAAGCAAAGTTAAATGATAAGGGGCATGCTCTAATATCGTAATTATTAAGTCCTTTGATGGTGTTTGAAAAATTCATAATGAAAAAACGTCTTCTTTTCAAAAGAAGGCGTTTTTTTTATGGATTTAAGCTTGCTGTAAGGTTGGCATAACCATGCTGTAAGGATGGGCATGTAAAGTATAAGTATCAACAAAATTAAGAGGTGAAACAAATGGAACCATTATTAAAAGTGGATAATATAAAAAAAACTTATGGTAAATCAAGTGCTGCCTACACAGCGTTGGAAAATATATCTTTTGATATTCATGCAGGAGAGTTTGTAGGGATCATGGGACCTTCTGGGGCGGGGAAATCGACGTTGCTTAATATGTTAGCAACTATTGACTCGCCAACTGAAGGGAAAATTTATATGAATGATACGAGCATTCACGATATGAAGGGAGCTGACTTAACAGATTTCAGACGTGATAATCTCGGTTTCATCTTCCAGGATTACAATTTGCTCGACTCTTTGACTGTGAAGGAAAATATATTATTACCACTGGCGATTGCGAAAATTCCAGCGAAAGAAATTACCATCTTAGTGAATCGTATTGCAAAAGTATTTGGGATTGAGGATTTATTAGCTAAATATCCATACCAAATCTCCGGTGGCCAGAAGCAAAGAACAGCTGCAGCCAGAGCGCTGGTGACAGAGCCGGCACTGATCCTGGCAGATGAGCCAACAGGTGCACTTGACTCAAAATCGGCGACAGGTCTGCTCGAAAGTTTAAGTGAACTGAATGAAAATAATAATTCCACCATCATGATGGTGACGCATGATGCTTATGCCGCAAGCTTCTGCAGGCGCATTATTTTCATTAAGGATGGTACGCTTTCAACAGAAATTTACCGTCGTGGCAAAACACGTAAAGCTTTCTTCCAAGAGATTTTAGATGTCCTTGCAACAATTGGAGGTGAGGTAGATGACGTTATTTAGTCTAGCGAGAAAAAATATTGCACGAAACCTCTCCCAATATTTTTTATATATCGCATCGATGGTTTTTAGCATTATCATCTACTTCACATTTGTAACATTAAAATATAGCGACACAGTTGCAGAACAAACGGCTTCATCACAAAAATTAGGTTCATTAATGAGTGGTGCGGCAGTCATCCTGATTTTCTTCGTTGCCATTTTCATTGCCTATTCAAATTCATTCTTTATGAAAAAACGTAAAAAAGAAGTGGCATTATATGCATTGCTTGGCGTACGTAATCGTCAAATTGGTTTTATGCTCTTCTTTGAAAACCTATTGCTTGGTTTGGTTTCATTAGTTGTCGGGATTTTCCTTGGATTCCTTTGTTCAAAAGGATTCATGACGATTTTGATTTATTTAATGGGCTATGGTGTCATAGCACCATTTACTTTTTCGGGATCTGCAGCATTGAACACCTCTTTCGTATTTCTTATTATTTTCTTGGTGACATCATTCCAGGGCTATCGTTTAATTTATCAATTTAAACTAATTGATCTCTTCCATGCATCGAAAAAAGGAGAAGCAGCCCCGAAGCCATCAATGATTGTAGCCATTCTGGGAATTTTCCTGATTGTCATGGGTTATTGGTTGGCGATGCAAGATCTTTTTACTTCTAAAGTGTGGGAAAAGGTCGGGTTTTTAATGACAGCACTCATTATATTGACAACAGTTATTGTCGGTACGTTTCTCTTGTTTCATAGCGTGACAGGCTTTGTGTTAGCCGTGATTAAGAAAAATGAAAAATGGCTATGGAAAGGCCTTCATTTAATGACGATCTCGCAACTGCTGTATCGCATTCGGGGTAATGCACGTACATTGACCGTAATTGCGGTGTTAAGTGCTACAACGGTAACGGCCGGCGGTGCGGTTTATGGTCTTTATTACAATGCAAATGACCAAGTTATGACCGTTGATCCGAATACCTTCATGTATCAGCTAACGGATGCAAAAAGCGATCAACAAGTGAGCGCTGTATTGTCAGATACAAAGTATGATGAAAATATTGAAGCACTATCTGTCACATTTAATACGAAAGAATTAAACATGCCATCAGCATTCGATAGCTCTGATAAAAGGATTTACACGGTTATCGACGAAAAAACATATAACAAATTAGCACAAGTTCAAAGCAAGGAAGCACTGCTTGTGAATAATGACAATGCAGTCATTTTGGATATTGGATATGACAAAAGGTTCTCACCTATATATAAGGACAAGACCATCACGACAGAAAACAACACGGCAATCACATTCCAAAGTTTTAAGACACAAACAGTTTTAAATGCCGGAACAGCAGGCATTGCAGTGATAGTATCGAATGATCAATTTAAATCATTGCAAAAAGAAGGGGAATCCCTAAAATATCGTGTTATCAGTGTTGAACAAGCTTCCACGGATTTATCAGAAAAAATTGCAAAACAATTACCTGAAGAAGCGCTATTTTCCAGTGCCCCTCAAGATTTCCAAACAAGTATCGAGGGTGTGGGCTCATTGCTCTTTATCGGAAGTTTTCTTGGTCTGGTTTTTTTAGCTGCAACAGGCAGTATCATTTACTTTAAAGTTCTAACTGAAGCAGAGGAAGATAAATCACAATACAATATGCTTCATAAAATGGGCGTTAACGCAAAAGAAATGCGGAAATCCATTGCATCACAAGTATTCGTAATCTTTTTCGTACCACTGGCAGTGGGGTTATTACACAGTGCAGTTGCTTTAAAAGCCTTCTCGGGCTTATTGATGATGGACCTGGAAAAACCTGTGTTGATCTGGATGATTGTTTATACGGTTATCTACGGTCTGTATTATTTCTTAACGGTAGCTTCCTACAATCGTATTATCACACAAAATAATAAAACAGAAGGATGATCGAGATGAAGAAATTTCTTATGGTAATTGGTATTTTATTTATACTGGGAGCGGCAGGAGTCTTCGCGCTTACAAAAATAGACTTTAACCGCATGAATGCCAGCAATTATTATTTGCAAGTTATAGAGGATGGGGTAAAACATGAAACAAAACTTGATGATGGTTCAGTGATGACCTATTATTCTTATAAACTGGACGCAAAGAATGCAGATGGTGAAACAATACCGCTTGAATTCACGGCACAAAAAAATCTTCGGAAAGATGCTTACTTGAAGATGTACGTGAAAAATGGTGATGAAGTTTCGTCATATGATGAAGTTAAATTTGAGGAAATTCCAAAAAAGGCACAAACAAAATAAATAGGGAAGTAGGGCTGTCTCCAATAAGTAAGAGGAGTACAGCCCTTTTCCTGTTAAGTAAAATGTGCATTATATAAGGATAGTAATGGTGGTTCCCTTATTTTCAACGCTAGTCAAATCAAGTTTTCCATTATGAGCCAGAATGATGTCTCTTGCAATGGCCATACCTAGTCCAGTCCCATGTGTACTTGCAGTATTCGTACCTCGATAATATCGTTCAAAAACCTGTTCTAAATCTTCGGAGGGAATACCGCGGCCATTATCGGAAATGGTAATTTTGGTATGAAGTTCCGATTCTAGACGAATATCATCAATTTGTATTTTCACAATGACATTTTCCTCATTGTGCACGAGTGCGTTGTAGATAAAGTTAAAAATCGCCCGCTTCAGTAATTTTTTATCCACTTTATGTTTTGCCATGTCCACATTTGCCTCAAATTCAACCTGTCGATCACCAAGTTGTGAATCATTTAAAAGCTCGATCGTCATTTCCCGTATAAACCCCACGATTTCTACATCTTCAAATTGTAAGGGGAGTCTTTGATTCCGCAAACGCATCGTTAAATTTAGGTCATCTAACAAATCTTTCATATAAGTGGACTGTCTATTAATAATAGATGAAAACTCATACAATTCCTGTGGTGTTAAATCTGTGGCGTTGTCTTTCATCAATTCTGTATACCCATGGATGGAAGCAAGTGGTGTCTTCATGTCATGTGAAACATTGCTAATCCATTCCTCACGCATTTGGTCGAGAAGATCACGTTCTTTCTCATACTGATCTAGCTTTACTGACAGTTCATTCATATTGCGAAATACATCTTCATAAACGCCTTTTGGTATGCTCATCTTTTTAAAGCTCCTCTCCCGGAGCTGCTGAATTCCTTCTATTAATATGTTTAGCGGTCTCGTTAATCTTTTACCAAACAGGAATCCAATGCCTAATGCAATAATGATATCCACGATTAAAAAAAGTAATAGTAAGATGTTAAAGTTTTTAAAAACTTTAGCATAATTATAGGTTATTACATAGCGGCCAATTTTCTGTTCCTTAACGCCTACAAAATAGCTGAAATTATGGGTTTCGCCAACAAAAACAGTTGTCTCTGCATCAATTTCTTTATACTTATACATTTGGACGATTTCAACTGGAGAATACACGGTTGGCAATTTTTTCGGTGTATAAAAGGCTGCCACTTGTTCACCCTTATTATTCAAAAATTGTATCCAGGCGTTATTGTCCTGCAATTTTTTCAGCCCTTTTTCATTTACCATAGGTTTGTTATCTTTTAATTCCACATATTGTGAAAATGTTCTGCTAAAGTTTTCTGCAGATACTTCTTCAGTCCCGAAGTCATGCATGGCTCGATAAAAGAGTAAGCTTAAGAGTAAAATTGTATTTACAATCCCTACGATTACAACTATTGTCACAACGGATCCTAAAAAGCGCCGTGTCAATTTCCACTTCATCTTGTTTCACCCCTTGGTTTGTAATTTATAACCAAGCCCTTTAACGGTTATTAAAAACAAAGGCTTTGAAGGATCCACCTCGATTTTTTCGCGTAAACGGCGAATATGTACCATCACTGTATTATCAGAGCCAAAGAAATCATCACCCCACACATGTTCAAACAAAGTCTCCTTGCTCAAGATCTGATTCGGGTGATGCATAAAACAGCTCATCAGCCCGATTTCTTTAGCTGTGAGCTCGATTGTGTTGCCATCCTTTTTCACTTCATTTTCATTGGCACTAAGCTCAAAAGGACCAACTTGCAATTTTTTCGGAGCCGCTTTGTCCTCTGAAAAGCCAGCACGTCTCAGCTGTGCCTTTACTCGATAGGCAACTTCTTTCGGACTAAATGGTTTGGTAATATAATCATCCCCGCCTATTGCCAATCCTAGAAGCTTATCAATTTCCTCATCCTTTGCGGACAAAAATAAAATCGGAACATTGGACACTTCACGAATTTGCTTGCATAAATCATATCCTTCACCATCTGGCAGCATAATATCTAGCAAGACTAGTGCAGGATTGAATTCCTGAAACTTTGCCCATCCATCCGCAATCGTCCCTGCCGTAATAATATTTGGAATACCTTCCTTATGTAAAACTGTCTCCATGAGACGTGCTAAATCTTCTTCATCGTCAATAATTAAAATCCACTGATCATTTGACATTCTTCTACCTCCCAAACATCAATCATACCCTACAGTATAGAGTACCCTTCAGCAAAAAATAAGGGAAAGTGAAAGATATTTCTTATAAGTAATGAATTTTGGCATCCATTCCACAAGTTTCACGAAACACGTAAATGAAAATGTACTGTAAGGATCAGGGACCCCGATGCCTGATCTTTATTTAGTTTAGGAGGTTTCTTTTCATTTGGGGAGAAAGAAGATGGCGCTTCCTACTGATTTGGTAAAGGTTGTATGATAAACTGTTTAAAGTATTGCTAGGCAGTTCATGCTAAGTATTATGATTCAGGACTTCGTTCCTGTACTTTAAAACAAAATCTTTCTAAAAAATGTACTCAACGAATGTGGAAGAATAAAAGGAGAAAAAAATAATGGAAACAAAAAAGGTGTTACCCGTTCTTTTTTTAGTGATGTTTTTAGTCATGGTCGGATTTGGAATCATCATTCCCGTCATTCCGTTCCTCGCTGAAAAGGTTGGCGGCAGTCCTACTGAGCTTGGTCTTTTAATGGCTGTTTATTCGTTAATGCAATTATTTTTTGCCCCGATGTGGGGACGTATATCTGATCGGATAGGACGTAAGCCTGTCATGATAATCGGGATTGCTGGATTGGCCCTTTCATTTTTCATCATGGCCTCGGCAGATTCTTTATGGGTATTATTTGTAGCCAGGATCGTTGGCGGGATTTTGTCATCGGCAAACATGCCAACCGCAATGGCGTATGTGGCTGATATCACGACTCCGGAAGATCGAGGAAAAGGGATGGGAATCATCGGTGCTGCTACAGGGCTAGGGTTCATCTTTGGTCCGGCGATTGGCGGGATATTCTCCAAATCAAGTTTGAATTTACCTTTTTACATTGCTGGAATTTCCTCTTTGATCACACTAATCTTAGTGATTGCGATACTGAAGGAATCACATACGGTTGAAAAGAGGGCCCAACAGTCTAAAAATAAAGAGTCCATGTGGATAGCCTTTAAAGGGCCACTTACCACCATGTTCATCCTACAATTGATCGTCACGCTTTCAATGGCGGGACTCGAAACGACTTTTGCCTATTTTGCAGCAAAAAAAGCTGATATCACTCTTGTTCAATTAGGCTATATCTTTATGATCATGGGATTTGGCAGTGCGATTGTTCAAGGTGGATTAGTGGGTAGGATGACAAAGAAATACGGGGAAGGCGCGGTTATCCGAGTAGGAATCATCGTATCGGCAGTTGGTTTCATTCTCATCCTGTTTTCTACCAGTTTCTGGACATCTGCGGTCTTCCTAACGATTTTCGGAGTTGGTAATGGGTTCATCCGACCTGCAATTTCGGCCTTGCTGACCAAAAGTTCCATGTCGGGGCATGGAAGTGTCACTGGACTGCTTTCTTCCTTCGACTCGTTCGGCAGGATTGCAGGCCCTCCGATAGGCGGTTGGTTATTTTCGATTTCAATAGATTTGCCATTTATATCTGGAGCGATCCTTTCCGTTTTTGCTTTGATTCTTTTTCAGCTTTACCATGCACGGACAAGGACTAAACAGGTCCAAGCCTCTCATTAATCTAATGAAGAAAAACCCCCCATTTTCCAAAAAACGGGGGGCCACGGACGGTGCTTGCAAAAGCATCGTTTTTTTATTGAATCATATTGAGGAACTTGCGTGTACGTGCTTCTTTAGGGTTTGTGAAAATTTGTTCGGGTGTTCCCCGTTCCATTATTTTTCCATCATCCATGAAAATGACTTCGTCGGCGACCTCACGGGCGAAACGCATTTCATGGGTTACTACGATCATTGTCATGCCTTCTTCTTTCGCCAGGTCTTTCATTACCTGTAACACGTCTCCAACTAGTTCAGGATCTAGAGCGGAAGTGGGTTCATCGAATAGCATGACCTTAGGTTCCATGGCCAGCGCCCTTGCAATGCCGACTCGTTGCTGCTGTCCGCCGGACAATTGAAAAGGATAAAAATCGATTTTTTCACCTAAGCCCACTTTTGTAAGCAGGGCAGCAGCCGTTTCTTTCGCTTCATGTTTGGCTATATTTTTTACGATGATGGGGCCTTCCATTACATTTTCCACAGCTGTTTTGTGGGGGAAGAGGTTATAGCTTTGGAAAACCATCCCTGTCAAGCCGCGAAAAGATGTAATCGATTTTTTTCTAACGGGTTTTTTGAAGTCCATTACGGTTTGGTCGATTTCAATCGTCCCGTCCGTTGGCACCTCAAGGAGATTCAAACACCGAAGAAAGGTTGTTTTACCTGAACCCGAAGGACCGATCAATACAATGACTTTACCTTGCTCCACTTCCAAATCGATGCCCTTTAAAACTTCAAGGTCACCAAACGATTTATGAAGATTCTTAATGTTGATCATTTTAAAATCCCCTTTAACTACTGCGGTTCTTATTTTGCTACATAACGATTAAGTCTGTCTTCTAAACTTCCTTGAATGAAGGATAAAATGGTACACAAAATCCAATATAAAGCAGCCGCTTCCATGTAAAGTAGTAGAAATTCATAGTTTTTTGCAGCGATCTCCTGAGCTTTACGGAATAATTCCGTTACAAGAATGAGTGATGCAAGCGATGTATCTTTTAAAAGGCTAATGAACGTGTTGGATAATGGGGGAACGGATACACGCGCTGCTTGCGGCAAGACGATCCGCTTTAAAGCTTGGGTATATGACATCCCGATCGAATAGCCCGCTTCCCATTGTCCTTTAGGTATGGATAAAATGGCCGCTCTTATAATTTCAGAAGCGTATGCTCCAACACTTAATGAGAATCCGATAATAGCCGATATAAAAGGACTGATGGTTACTCCTAAATTTGGAAGTCCATAAAAAATGATAAATAATTGCACAAGTAATGGTGTCCCGCGGATGATTGACACATATACTCGCGCAATTATTTGAAAGATCCTAATGGAAGATAATCTAGCTAATGCTGTGAGTACAGCGAGAATAAGGCCGAGAACAAATGAAATTAGCGTTAGTGGAATTGTATATTGAATAGCTCCCTCTATCATCGGATAGAGGGAGGTTTGAGCGATGGAAACAAGCTGGTCCATACGCTCGGGGTCGGTGAAAATATTACTTAGGAGAAACATCTTCACCAAACCATTTATCCGAGATTTTTGCGTACGTGCCGTCGTCTTTCATTGCTTTTAATGCTTTGTTTACTTCTTCCACTAATTTGCCGCTGTCTTTTCTGAACATTAAACCACTGGCGACTCCGCTTTCTTCCTCATCAGCGACTTTGATAGGTGCATCAGGGTGTTGCTTTTTATAATCAAGGTACGACAATTTGTCATTGATCGTCGCATCTACACGTTTAGAACCAATAAGCTGTACAGATTGAGAAAATCCTTCAATACCGGTAACTTCAGCACCATGTGATTTGGCTAGATCATTGTAGTTACTCGTTAAAGATTGTGCAGAGGTCTTACCTTTCAAATCATCAAAGGATTTAATATCCGAATTGTCTTTGTGTACAAGCAATACGGCTCCGGATTGAATATATGGGTCAGAGAAATCATATTTTTTTTGACGGTCTTCATCGATGCCCACTTGGTTTGCGATCATATCAAAACGTTTAGCATCCAATCCTGCAAACATGCCGTCCCATTGTGTTTCCTTGAATTCAGCTTTAACTCCAAGGCGTTTTGCCACTTCTTTAGCAATTTCAACATCAAACCCCGTTAGTTTATCTGAATCATCGTGGAATGTGAAAGGAGGGTATGTACCTTCTGTTCCAACTGTTAATACGCCATCGTTTTTAACTTTATCATATAGATTTTCTTGTGAAGAAGATTTATTGTCGGTATCGTTTGCCTCATTTTTTGTATTGGTACCACAAGCGGTAAGTACAACCGTGAAAGCTAACAATAGCGATAAAAGTGCAACCATTTTTTTCATTTGGGTAAACCTCCTAGTAATCTGATAGGGATTGATACTCTGTGATACTATACAAGAAAAGGAAAAAAGTCAATGAAAATAACTTATATGATTAGTGTTAATGAAACTTGGTGAATTATACGGATTTTCACGCATTGAAGTGAAATAATACTAAAAGAAAGATAATCGTTATCCGAGGAAGGATTTTAAAGAAAGGGAAGGGATCATTAAGAATCTAAGGGGACAAAAAGCCCCTCATCCACATCGATTATTGGCTTAGTGGATGAGGGGCTTTTTTTGGACCGTCCAGAACTATTGCGGAATATTAATTAACTTTGTGTTTATCATGATTTTTATCCTCTACGCTGACGAAAATGGGGTTCGAATAGAACCAAAGGTCATTATAGTTACGTTTGTTTATTTCTGAAAAACGCGTTTCGTTATCCTCGATTTCAGTCTTTGTATCAATCAGCGGTTCACCGTCAATCGTTTCTCCAGTGACATTTACCCCTAGATTCGTCCCTCGCAAACGGAAATATTGATCCTTATTCGCTTTGACTTTGTAAGTGATGGCATGAAAACCGTCGCCATCGGTTTTCCAGTCTTTACTTGTAAAGCGTTTAACCACTTTTGTCGTATCATTGGTAGCTTTATTATAAGCAGGTGTTCCAGGCACTGCTTTTCCGGTTACTTCCCCGGAAATTAAATCCACGTGATCCACCTTAACGGGGTCCCCGTTGTTGTTCTTTTTGGGGCTCTTAAATCGGATGGTAATCTTGACCACCTGTCCTTCCTTCACTTTAAGTTCCCCGCCCATATCTGCCTTGTTGTTTCCGTTTTTAGCTTGGAAATCAAGAGCATCGATCAAGTCACCAAAAACGGAGAAGGATTTTCCGGATCGCATTCCATTAAGGACGGATTGCATTGATGAACCATTTACCCATGTATAATTCTTCGAATATTCTCCTGGCCAGTAACCGCTGGAGTATAGCCGGTTTTCACTGATTTCAAAATGGGAGTCCGAATTTGAAAAGGTCCAGAACTTACGACCTTCCCCAAGAAGCGCATCCCATGCACCTCCTACCTTAGCAAGCATGTAATCGGAACCGCCATAGGTCCGATTTTCGGGTGTTGTCAGATTTAAACCGCCTCTATCTGGCTCCATCTGGTTACCTGGCATCCCTTCAAATCCGAACATGACATTCGGGGCGATATTGTTGAAGTCGCGAAAATCAGATATGTTGTACACCCTTTTTCTTGATGGATGGTTCAATATGGCATAACTTGTATTCTTATAATTTTTCTCAAGCCATGCCAATGCCGTTCGAGCATCCCCGGGTGTCTTATTGGCTCTTTGATCCTGTGCTTTCCAGACGGCTACATCCACAGGATCAAACATCTTTTCATCCTGGTTGGTGAACAGATATTCAAATTGATTGCCAGCTTTCAGACTTTTAGGTGATCCCGGCTGATCTCCCAAAATGCCTATGCCGACATGCTCGTATGTAGGCATGTCCCATTCAAAGCCTGAAAAGATGACTTTATTTTTAAATTTTCCCTCTTTTTGAAGTTGTTCCATTTTCGGGGCTTGATATTGAATGATTCCCTGAGATAGCGGTATCGGCCCGCCCGGAATCAAATTTCCCTCATCATCCCTTGAAGACATCCTCAAGTGGTCGGAAATTCCCATCCAATCCATGCCGTACTTTTCAAATGCGTTATTTAGCAAGCTTTCAAGGCTCTGTGATCCCTCGGCATCATCTGACTGAGTGGTATGGGCATGATATTCGCCCTTTATCCATCTGCCTCCAGGTTGATTGTCTTCTGAATCTTTTGCAGCAACCGCGGGAAGACCTTGAAAAAGGATGGCTATGCTTAGAACCGATACTGTGAATGCCCTGAACTTATTAATCATCTTTCCGACATCTCCTAATATTGAAATAATATTGAACAAGCTAATTTTATTGTAAAAATATTAAGAGCTCGTTTGGGGGGAGTATGGTTTTTGTAAATGGAACGATCGGTTCGGATTCCATTCTGTATTTTGGGAGGTTGAAAGTGATAGAAGGTTAGAGACTGGAAACAAAAAGGCTGTAGAGAAAATATTCCTTCTCTACAACCTGCAACGACTATTTTGCCGTAAATATTATTTAGCTTCGAGTAAATTGATATGATCTACAGTTTGATCTTCACCGACAATGAATTGTAGTTCATAATTTCCTGTCTTGTAAATATAGTTGATTTCATTCGTACTGGAAATATGGCGTATTTCGTCAGCGCTGCCGAGTTGTTTCCCTAAAACTTTAGGTGTGATGCTTCCTAGATTATGGTCCCGTTCTACATTTGTCCCAAAATATCGGATTTGTAAGATGGTCTTGTCATCGTTATAGGCAAATGCAAATCCTGGGTGTCCCATCTCTGCATGGTAATAGTCAAATGTTTCATCGGTGTTACCTGGTTCTGGGGGGGAACCAAATGTATCATATACTTCTTTTTTTGTGTTTTCACTAATTGTCAAACCCTTGACAATATAAGGCATCTCTCCTGAAAAAGCTTTGTTGTAGATTTCATGTAAGGTTGTAAGAGCGTGTTCCTTAGGTATGCCAGAAGTGGAATCCATAGTGGAAGCAGCCTCAATCGATTCTGTTGAAAATGAAGCACCCGCCCCTAAAAGAGTACTGGTTAGAATAACAGCGCTAACCATTCTGACCGCTGGTTTTTTAGATAACATTTCTTATCCCTCCTATATCATTTATTTTCCACAATTTCCTAATCATGAAACATTCTCTTGGTGATCATTTTTCCGTTCACATAGTTACAGTTGATTGTTTGTTTTTTGGTACAAAGAGTGTACAGGATTACATTGCGCGAATTCCTTTTTATCCTTTAATTGTAATAAAAATTATATATTGACAAATTTATCTAGTTTAAGTAAGCTAACAAAATAAATCTCATAAAACCTGTCAGAATAATATGCTTTAAATTCGTTAGCCGATTTCGCTATATATACATAGTGGCAGGGATTGTGAAAAATAAAATAATGGGGGTTGGGGAATGAAAAAGGGGATCAGCAGTCTAATTCTCTTGATTGTGTTGTTATTGTTTTTATCAGCATGTGCATTAAACAGTTCAGGGGATGATGAAACAAAAGAAAGCGTGCCAAAAACAAACAATGTCACTGTGAAAAGGGCAGAAGAAAAAAGTTATAAAGCAACCGACTTATCTGCTTTGCCTGGTAAAACCAAAGCAAGAAAAGATACATTCGTTGCTGGCATCTCAGCTCCAGGAGGGGTGTTCCTTCCTTATTTTTATGAAAACGGCTGGGATGGCAACGCAACGACGCCAATCTTCTCACCGCTTGTGGATCTTGATAAAGATGGAAAACCGGTTCCGGTTCTTGCAGAGAGTTGGGATACTTCTAAAGATCAAATGACCTATACTTTCAAGTTGAGGAAAAATGCTAAATTCAGCGATGGTTCTCCTGTGACGGCAGATGATGTTGCGTTTACACTTACACTTCTTCATGATCCTTCTTACAATGGGTACCAAGACATTTCCCTTGCTGCTATTAAAGGCGGTAAAGAGTATAAAGAAGGTAAAGCCGAATCGATAGAGGGCATCAAAGTATTGGATGAACAAAGGATAGAAATTGCGACTGAAAAAGTAAATGCGAAGGCATTATTAATTCTTGGAGGGCAGGTGCTTTCTAAGGCATATTACGGAAAAGACTACGAATACGGTAAGTTGGATTACTTAAAAGAGTTGTATTCGAAACCACTTGGTGCGGGACCATATGTATTCTCTAAATATGTACCTGGACAGGAAATACGCTACACGGCCAACGATAATTATTACAAAGGGAAACCTAAAACGGAAAACTTGATTTACAAAATCATCGATAAAGCCACTTCTCTTCAGCAGTTTGAAACTGGTGAGCTTGATTATGCAGGTTTTCCGGCTGATGATGATACGGTAGGGCAATTGGAGAGCTTGAAATTTGCCAATGTGCAAGTGGCTCCGGTGAACGATTATGGCTTGATTTATGTAAATAATACTCGACCGCAATTTAAGGATAAAGCAGTACGCCAAGCACTGCTTTATGGAATGGACCGCCAGAAAATTGTAGATGTACGATTTAAAGGCTTTGGACAGGTAGCAGATGTTCCGGTTTCCCCTGTTTCATGGGCTTATAACAATGAAGGTGTCACACAGTATGCATTTGATGCCGGGAAAGCAAAAGAACTCCTGGATAAAGCAGGCTGGAAGGTCGGTAAAAGCGGTATCCGTGAAAAAGACGGCGTACAATTGAAAATCCGCTATCTAACTGCAGATGCAGAGGATGCCGTGATTCCGATCGCGAAAGAAAATTACTCAGATATCGGTATTAAATTCGAGCCGGAAGTAACGGACTTTAATGCTCTTGTATCGAAGCTAACGGCAAAAGATTATGATTTTGCAGCGGTCTCCACATCACAAATCCTTGACCCGAGCGATACAGTGGAAGACCTTGCAACCAATAACCCTAATAACTATGTGGGTTATTCAAATCCTAAGGTCGATCAACTGATTCAAGAAGGTTTAGGTACTCTTGATATCGATAAACGTAAAGAACTGTATCATGAACTATATAAAGAGTTTACACAGGACCCTCCATATATCCTTATTCATTACCGCCAGAGTGCAAGAGCAATCAGCGGGCAAATCGAAGGATTGGTTCCTGACAACTATACGGGCATAGGATCGAGCTTACCGAATATTTCAATTAAAAAGTAAGATGTAAAATGCCTGGCGCATAGCTAGGCATTTTATCTGCAAAAGGGGGATTACCAGGTGAAACAATATGTTCTGCAGAGATTTATACAAATGATCGTTATTTTGTTTGGAACGTCTTTTATCATTTTCTTTTTATTTGCCATGCTTCCTGGTGATTATATTGATTCAAACTTAAGCCTCACACCCGAAAGGGCACAGGAACTGAAGGCTTTGTACGGACTGGACCAGCCTATGCTGCAGCGATATTTCACGTGGCTCGGGAATGTGTTTCAAGGGAATCTCGGTTTCTCATTAAAACATCAGGAAAGTGTAACTTCGTTGCTAAACAAATATGTTTGGAACTCTTTTATAGTGGCGCTGCTCGCGTTGTTCCTGACGTGGACCATCGCTCTCCTGACCGGCGTTCTCTCGGCCATTAAGCAATATTCATTGTTGGATGGACTTGTTACGTTTTTCGTGTTTGCCGCCATGTCCTTCCCTTCATTTTTCATCAGTCTGCTATTCATAAAATGGTTCGGTGTGGATTTGAAAGTCCTGCCGGTCGGCGGCATGATAGATACGGGAAGCAACAGCACTGGCTTTGCCTATATTCTGGAGGTAGGTAAGCACATGATTTTGCCGGTAACCATATTAACGCTGCTTGGCATCGGGTCACTTACCCGTTATTTCCGGACCGGAATGCTTGAGGTGATCAGGCAGGATTATATCCGGACGGCTAGGGCAAAGGGGTTAAAGGAGAGAGTGGTCATATTTAAACATGCTCTTAAAAATGCCATCCTTCCAGTTATTACGCTCCTTGCCTTTGAATTGCCGGGTCTTTTTTCCGGTGCGATCATCATGGAACAGATCTTCAATTGGCCAGGAGTGGGAAGAATCCAATTGGAATCGGTCAGTTTCCGTGATTACCCTGTCCTGATGGCATTCACACTGTTTCTTTCCTGCCTTACCATCATCGGCAACTTTCTTGCCGACGTGACTTACGCAGCTGTCGATCCTAGAATCAGGCTGAAATAGGAGGGGTGAAAATGGAGACTGCTAAACCGTTAATCCAAAAGGGGAAGAAGCCAGCGAAGGTTAAATCCCCTTCATTATGGAAACAGACCTATCGCCGTCTAAATAAGAACAAATTGGCGATGGTCAGCTTATTTTTCCTCATATTCATGTTTTTGCTCAGTTTTGTCGGGCCGCATTTTTCGCCGTATATTCTTGATAGGACAGACATCGCATATTCCAATCAGCCACCAAGTGCCTCACATTGGCTTGGTACTGACAATTACGGAAGGGACGTACTGACAAGGCTGATGATGGCAGGACAGATATCATTAACGATAGGTCTTGCTTCCATGTTCCTATCCATTGCTATCGGAGCGTTTCTTGGTGCGATATCTGGCTTTTATCGAGGAGTCGTGGATTTGGTCATCATGCGTCTCGCGGATATATTAATGTCCATTCCGGGATTGCCGCTTCTATTAATAATGGGGGCCATCCTATCAGAGTGGAAGGTTCCATCCGAATACAGGCTTTACATCATCATGATCATGCTAAGTGTTGTCGGCTGGCCAGCTCTTGCAAGACTTGTGCGAGGGCAGATTTTGTCCTTAAGGGAACAACCCTTCATGCAAGCAACGGAAGTTCTCGGATTAAGCGACAGACGGAAGATTTTCCATCATCTGATTCCGAATACCCTACCATTGTTGCTTGTTGTGGCAACCTTAAATGTTGCTGGTTCGATTCTCAGTGAATCGGCGTTGAGCTTTCTTGGATTGGGAGTTGTTCCACCTACCCCTTCTTGGGGAAATATGATGGATGCCGCCAATAATTATATGGACTTCCGTAAGCGCCCATGGTTATGGATTCCGCCAGGATTAACGATCTTTTTAACAGTGGTGTCCATTAATCTGCTAGGAGATGGGTTGAGGGATGCGCTGGATCCGAAAATGAAAAGGTAGGTGTTGGTTTTGAGTGAAGCTCTATTGGAAGTGAAAAACCTTGAAACGAATTTTTATACAGAAGAAGGCGTTGTAAAGGCAGTGAACAACGTCAGCTTTTCAATTGGCGAGCAGGAAACCGTTTGTATCGTTGGGGAATCCGGCTGCGGAAAAAGCATAACTTCGCTTTCAATCATGCAGTTGGTTCCTGAGTCCGGCAAAATTGAAAAAGGCGAAGTGAATTTTGCCGGACGTAATCTGCTGCAAATGAACAAAAAAGAAATAAACCGCCTTCGCGGAAATGATATCGGAATGATCTTTCAAGAGCCGATGACATCGTTAAACCCAGTTTATACGATTGGTCAGCAGATGATCGAACCACTGCAGGAACATTTGCTCCTAAGCAGGAAAGATGCTTATAAGAAGGCACGGGAACTCATAACATTGCTTGGAATACCAAACTCCGAGAAAATAATCGGCATGTACCCTCACGAACTGAGCGGGGGGATGCTTCAACGGATAATGATCGGCATTGCCATCAGCTGCAATCCAAGGCTCATCATAGCTGATGAACCGACGACTGCTCTTGATGTAACCATCCAGGCCCAAATTTTAGATATATTGCGGGATATAAAAAAGGAATTCAATACATCCATATTGCTAATTACTCATGATCTTGGAGTTGTAGCGGAAATGGCAGACTATGTCATTGTAATGTATGCTGGGAAAATCGTGGAGCGGGGACCAGTCATGGAGATGTATACAAATCCTCAGCATCCCTATACAAAGGGACTATTGAAAGCAAAGCCACTCATTGGGGAAAGGAAGGAATCACTATTTACGATTGCGGGGCAAGTTCCGAACCTGGCTGAACTGTCGGAATCCTGCTATTTTGCCGATCGCTGCGAGCATCGTAAGGATATTTGCTTGAAAAAGCACCCTGAACTGAAAGAAACCTCCGACAATCATAGTGTAAGCTGCCATTTATTTGAGGGGGAGGCCGTTACATGAGTCAAGCATTATTGGAAGTGAAAAACTTAAAAAAATATTACTCAAGCTCAAAAGGAATTTTCGGTAAAAAGAATGAATCGGTAAAAGCCGTCGACGGTGTCACATTTACCATTGAAAAAGGAGATGTGTTTGGTTTAGTCGGTGAATCCGGTAGCGGGAAATCAACCATTGGAAAGACAATTTTAAGACTTCATGACAAAACGGAAGGTGAAGTGCATTTTAAAGGGGAAGATGTGTTCAGCTTGAATAAAAAAGACCTGCGCCGCCTCAGGGTTCAAACGCAGCTTGTTTTTCAGGACCCTTTCAGTTCCTTGAATCCCCGTATACGAGTTGGGGACGCAATCGGGGAAGCCATGGTCGAACACGGCCTAGCCACAAATAAGGACGTCAGGGAAAAGGTGCTTCAGGTCATGGAAACTTGCGGCCTTTCTCCGTATCATGTGGACCGCTATCCGCATGAGTTTTCGGGTGGGCAACGGCAGAGGATTGTCATTGCCAGGGCGATGGCCCTCAATCCCGAATTTCTTGTTATGGATGAACCTGTTGCGGCCCTCGACGTATCCATCCAGGCTCAAATCATTAATCTTTTTAGTGAGCTGCGTAAGAAAAACGGGCTTTCCTATTTGTTCATTTCCCATGATTTGAGTGTGGTGGAGCATTTGTGCACAAAAATAGCCATCATGTATCTAGGGAATATTGTTGAGTTGGCAACCAAAGAGGAACTTTTTGATAACCCGCTGCATCCCTATACGAAAGCGCTCCTGTCTGCCGTTCCCATCCCTGATCCGCGTGTAAAGCGTGAACGGATCATTTTAAAAGGAGACATCCCGAGTCCGGTGAACCCGCCATCGGGATGTAAGTTTCGGACTCGCTGTCCGATGGCAACAGTGCTTTGCGCCGAAAGGGTACCGGAGTACCGGGATATCGGAAATGGTCATTTCACAGCCTGTCATTATGTTTGAAATCTGTTGAACTGCGAGACTATTATACATGTATATAAGAATAACAATGATTATAGATTTGGATAGCATACATCATGATTTTTCACAAAAGGAAAAGGGTGCTTCACCATGTGAAACACCCTTTGAAGATGATGCTGTTAATCCCAAACGCTAATTCTAGGAACTCCAGCAGTTCTTAAATAGTCCAATAATTGACCAGTATGTACAGACTCATGATAAGCGATTCTTAGCAACATGTCTCCTAAATCCCTGATATAGCCTACATTAGAGCGATCAATTTTAATATTGGATAAGTCGTCTTCGCTAAAGGATACTATTGTTTCCAAAAAATCACGCCTGTAAGGTTCGGCAAAGTTTAATTCCGCTTCCACAGAGATAAGTGGCTGTTTTTCAAATGGTGATTCATAAACTGGTAAGCTACCGTGATTTTTAATAGATAAATGATAGTAATGCTCACTATCAAGGACATGTCTAACCATTTCTAAACAGCTCATTGCCTTGTCGTCTGGTTTCCAATGGAGTGTGTCTTTAGGTATTGAAGTCCATAGTTTAATGTTTCTTCTTCTAACCTCTTCCATATTTAAGATGATTAGTTCTATCGATTTCATAATTATCTCCCCTTTAAGCAGTTATACAATCACTATACACGAATGGGTGCTGAAGTTATGGGTCGATTTTGAAAATATAGAAAAAATTTAACATTATGGTTGAGGTATTAAATCATTGCGTATTCCTTCTAATATGGACAGCACCGTTCCTGTTTTATTCAATTAAGATAATCGTATATATGGTTGACCAGTTTTTTCTGGTCGACCTTTTTAATGGGGAACTCAAATATCAAGACAAGGTAGGACATACGGGCGGATTGTTTCGTTCAATTGAATTGTACGTGACTATATGTAGAAAAGGGCAGTTCAATGAAGCATCCTAGTGAGGGTCAGATCATGATTGGGTATTAAATGGTCGAAGAGATTACAAGGAAAATGCCTATGAATCCATGTAGAATTTACAGGCGATTTCTTTCTGTAGTTTTTCATTGCAGGGAGTAACACAAGATTCATATATTCGGGGTAATCCTCAATTCATTATTAGTACCAGACAGAGAATTCCAGTTAATGAATGGTAAAACAGAATGTATTTTAATCGATCTTTCTTCTTATTTACGCTATAAGGGGCAGGAGGCCTTTTTAAATCAGGGATTGTATTAGAATGTCATCATGATAAATTAAAATCGGTTTAAATCCAAGGCCTTTAAACTTTTGCAATGCTTCAGGGTTATTTTTGTTCACAAAACCGGACAAAACAAGAATTCCTTTTTTTCTCACATATGCAACTAATTCTGGTAAAAGGGATTGCAGAATTCCCTTTCCTCTATATTTCTTGTCAAGGACTACATAATTAATATGAGCAACTTTATATAAATAAAGATTATAACAAAGAAACCCCACTACTTTACCTTTATCATTACAAATCACAAGTACCTTGTGTGACTTTTGCAAAATTTCATTCACTTTATCGGACGAAACCCGAAAATTTTTTACTGTAATATCCGTTAATTTCTTTATATCTTTTTTAGGTTTCCAGTCTCGAAAAAAATACATCATAACTTCTCCTTATCTCTATTAGATATAACAGTTATTCACTAGAAATATATAGCTGGTACATGTAAATACATAACCAAAAGTCAGAAAACAGTATTTTAACAGGGAATCCCTTTAGAATAGTCCAAAGGGATTCCCTGTTAATTTCAAAAAAGCATCCTTCTAATTCCTTTCAAATTCCTTGATAGAAGTAGGTTCCTTGATAGAAGTGGGTTCCTTGATTGAAGTACCTCTATTATTGTTTAAAAAATTTTCTAAGACTCTTCTCAAGGCAGTCCTACGGCTGCTATTGCCAGTTCCGGAATTGCCAGTTCTTCTTAGTTTTTTGTTTGACACTGAAATCATCCCTTTGTTTTATAATTTTCCACATTACTAATTTATGTGTAATTTTCCCTTTTGCTTGGACAAGTTCATCAATTATTGCTTAGCGGTATGTTATGTATTCGTGCTACCATTCAATGTAATAATATGGTATAATCTTTGTGAATTAATTCACAAAAAAAGATATCACTGGTTATTATTCGTACTATTAACTCATAAGAGAAAGTGGGTTGGGTATATGCTGAAGAAAGTGGTTTTAGCGGGCGGGACTGGTTTTGTCGGTCAATACTTTGAAAGGCATTTCAGGAATTTAGGGTATGAGGTAAGGATCATCTCCAGGCAAACCCCTCATATTGGCTGGGAAGATAAAGAAGGAATAAGGGAAACGATCGATAATTCGGATATGTTAATCAACTTAGCAGGAAAAACGGTCAATTGCCGCTATAATGTCAAGAATAAGCAAGAAATATTGGATTCACGAACTGATACGACTGAAGTGCTCGGACAGGCGATCGAACAATGTGAAAATCCACCTTCATTATGGATAAACTCAAGTACGGCAACGATATACAGGCATGCCGAAGATAAACCAATGACGGAAGAGGATGGTGTGATCGGTTCAGGCTTTTCCGTTGATGTAGCTAAAGCATGGGAGCGCTCATTTTTCGATTTCCAATTACCCAAGACGAGACAAATTGCTTTACGGATCGCCATTGTATTGGGAGATGGGGGAGTGATGACCCCTTATAGGAATTTGGTTAAATTCGGCCTGGGAGGCCATCAAGGATCAGGAAATCAGAAATTCAGTTGGATACATATAGAAGATTTATTTAATATTGTCCTTTTTTTGAGAAAGAATGAGGAATTGAGCGGGGTATTCAATTGTTCTTCACCGCATCCAGTTACAAATCGCGAATTAATGGCCCATTTGAGAAAAATCATGAATAAAAAGATAGGAATGCCATGCCCAACACCCATGCTTGAAATGGGGGCTTTCTTTATGGGGACCGAAACGGAATTGATATTAAAAAGCCGCTGGGTCATACCTAAGAGGTTGGAAAAGGAAGGGTATGCATTTAAATTCCATCATCTTGATGAAGCACTTGAACAGATACTGATGAGCACTAATTAAGGGTATAAAATACCGGAGATTGATTGCTATAATGATAGATAAAAGATCAATAATGGAGGGGAATCATAAATGAATATGACTCCATCTGAAAAAGTCGGAAGATTCACAACAGGGATATTTTCAGAATTGGCGACCCGCAAGCAGGAAGCAATGAAAAGAGGGATGGATGTTATCGATTTGAGTGTAGGAAGTCCGGATTTACCACCGCCTGATTTTGTAGTGGAAACGCTTGTGAAATATGCGAAGAATCCAAATTCCTACGGGTATACGTTAAAAGGTACGCCTGAGTTCCATGAAGCAGTCCGTTATTTTTATCGGCAGCGGTATGGAGTGGAGCTGGATGCAGAAAAAGAAGTCCTTCAACTGATGGGATCCCAGGATGGACTTGCACACTTGGCAACGGCGATGATAAACCCGGGAGATTATGTGCTGGTGCCAGATCCGGGATATCCAATTTATGAAGCGAGTGTAGAGCTTGCCGGCGGAATCATTCATCCGATGCCGCTTACTGCCGAGAACGGATTCCTCCCCCAGCTCAACGGAATTCCGGATGAAATAGTGCAAAAAACGAAAATGATGATCATCAGTTATCCAGGAAATCCTGTCACCTCCCTTGCTGATGAAGTTTTCTTTTCAGAAGTCATATCGTTTGCGGAAAAGAATGAGATCCTGGTGGTTCACGATTTTGCTTATTCTGAGTTAATTTTTGATAATCATCCACAAATTAGTTTTATGTCCATTCCGGGTGCCAAGGAAGTGGGAATTGAATTTAATTCACTTTCCAAAACATTTAATATGGCCGGATGCCGCATTGGGTATGCGGTCGGCAATCGCGATGCGCTGAACATTCTGGGAACTTTGAAATCACACATCGATTATGGGGTTTTTTATCCCATCCAAAAAGCTGCCGAAATGGCGCTTACTTCCAACCTTTCTCTGCTATCCGATCAGGTTAAGGAATACGAGTCCCGTCGAGATGCCTTGATATCAGGCCTTGCCGATGGGGGATGGCATGTTCCGAAAACCTCAGCCACGATGTTTATTTGGGCCCAAATTCCAGCTGGTTGGAAATCACGCGATTTTTCCTATGCATTGATCGAAAAAGCAGGGGTTACAGTCGTCCCCGGAGATGCTTTCGGGAAGCAGGGTGAAGGGTATGTCCGGATGGCTTTGGTCCAACCGGTTGAGAGATTGACGGAAGCTGCTGAACGGATTCGATGGTTTTTGAAGGGGAATTGAGTGTGGCAATTCTAGCATTTGAAAGGAAAAGTGAAGGTTCGAGTATCAAATAACTCTAAGGAATTATTCTCATTCAAATATGAAAAGCATCTATCATGCCTATCGTTTTATTTACATTCATTAAATATGTTCAGGATAAAAGAACGCTCGATCACGGATCGAACGTTCTTTCTTTTTGCTTTCTCCCGCTTAAATATTTTTTCGTGACTTTATTTAAAATGAAATTAGCTGATGCAGCAGAGATAGCAGCAAGTATCATTAAAGGCATTTGCGAACGTTGAACAAAAATGACTTCATGGGATAATGTACCGCCGATCAATGAACCGACCGCACATATGGATATCGTCTCAAAACGGAAGTACACGGACTTTTTGATTAAGTGGATGGAAAGGGGAGAAAAGACGGTATTCATTTCCACTCATCAAATGGAGGATATCCGCAGGCTTGCCGATTACCTCATATTTATAAACCGGGGGCAAATGATAGGTGAATTCGAAAAGGATAAATTGGCTCAGCAGTATAAACGGTTTTGGATGGCAGAGGATTTGCCGCCAGTATTCATTCCGGGGGAGATTGAGAGAAAAGGTTTGCGGACTGTGACTTCCAATTCGCCTATAGAGGCAGAAGCTTATTTTCTGAAGGAAGGAATCAACTGGTACGCTGAGGAGTATTTAGACCTTGAGGAGGTTGTTACTTACTTGTTAAAGTAAGGCGCTCTCTAGCTTTTTCTAAAACTACTTTTATGTTTAAGAGAAGGTCCATCCTCGGATGGGCTTTTTTATGTTTATGGGAAACTAGCGAGATAGATTATTAATGGAATATCCGAACGTAAAAAGGACAAGCCGCATAATATATAGCAAGTCCGTAACTATCTTCAATGAAGCGGATTTAATATGATAGAGAGGGGGAAAGGCAATGATCAACTGGAGAGTGCGTTTTAAGAATCCGACGTTTATATTCACGGTACTCCTTCCTGGGCTTTTAATATTGACGCAGATGGTTGCCGCGTTCATAAACAATTTCATTACCCCTATAGGCTTTACCATTACTGATGATGCATTGAACGGGGCTTTGGGCATCATTAACTTCATAGCGCTTACATTCTTTGGGGTCGGCGGTGTGGTCGATCATACCACTAAAGGTCTAAGTGACAGTGAGAATGCACGACAATACAAGGATCCTAAGTAATGGACACTATTCTTTCATATAGAAGAGTAGAATATACCAGATAACACCGTATTAGCTACCCAACGGCGTTATCTGGTTATTTGTTTTTTTTTTTGGCAAAGATTATGATGAACGAATTAAAAATGATTTTTGGTCTGAAAACCGAAAGGCAACATACATTTAAAATTGTGGTTCATTTTCAGTTTGGGGAGGAAAAAGGATGAGTTATAGTTTACCAGTTTCAAAATGGCTTGCAGCCATAGTTTTAATCGGAGTATTGATGGCGGCATTCATATTCAGTCCGGCTAATGCTTCTGCCTCTATCAATTATGGTGATGAAGTTGCCGCTTTGGCAAAGAAGCAGGTGGGGAGCAAATATAAATATGGGGGGACGACACCAAAAGGATTTGATGCTAGCGGTCTTACCCAGTATGTATATAAAAATGCCGCGACAGAAATGAAGATTCCAAGAACGAGTGCCGAACAGTATAAAATCGGAAAGGCTTTGCAACAAAAAGACTTAAAAGCGGGTGATTTGGTCTTCTATGCCACAGGTAAGAAAGGGCAGGTCTCTTTTGTAGGAATCTATTATGGAAATGGTACATTTGTCGGGACCACAACCAAAGGGGTCAAGGTGGTCAAAATGAGTGATAAGTATTGGAAAGAAAAATATATAGGGGCAAAACGAGTCATTAAGTAACAAGCTGATGTCCATATGAAAAAAGTCGAGCAAAAAAAGGGCATCGAAAATCCGATGCTCTTTTTGCTAGTCATATCCGGGGTCATTCATTCAATGATGATATCCGTTAAAACAACATTGCCATTACGGACCTTTACCACGGCCACTGAAGGATTGGCCAATGCGTCCTTCTCTATTTCCTTTGCCTTTTCTTCGGATGCGAAATAATTGTCCAGACCGTATCTGATCTGAAGGGTTTCCGGATTTTGCAGCTCATATGGGATTTCCAATTCCCCTTTTAGGTAAACGCCTTTGGTGGGTTTTTCTTTCGTTACGTAATCAACATCGTATAGTCCATCAGAGTTTTGTTTTAAACGTACATATACCTTTTTATAATCACCCATATTCCTTGTGTTGAACTCGGTTTTAATCGAGTCATCGACTTGGGATGGCTTAACGGATTCAATTTCGTATTTCAAAGCCACATAGCTTCCCCTAAACAAGTCAGTCGGATCAACCGGGGCTGTTTTGATCTTGATTACATCTCCAGTCATTGTTGTCCAGACCGGAGGAATCGCCAAGACTAACAGAATCAAGACTGGAATGGAAAATATGAAGAGTGGACGGAATGATGGATTATTCATTGAGTTCCCCTCCTTTTTTTCGTTGATTTTCAAAGAAGAAGCCAAATCCGATAAGCATGATTCCTCCAATGATGAATGTAAGCGATTTTGGCAGGAAGTCAAAGGAGTAGATGTAATATCTGAAAATCAGTGCACATATTATCACGATGCTGGTCAAACTGCCTTTTAGAATGAGATAAAGCAGAAAAACGAAATAAGCTAAAGGGAACCAGATAGAAAAATCAAAGGTAAGGAAGAGTGCCGTAATACCGTGTAAGATATGCCCTTGTATGTGGGTGATGTTTTGTAATTTGGCTCTTACAGGAATATAGGCAAGCACGATTCCCAGTACAAACAGAATGGAAAGCACAATCGTATTCGAATTTTCAACATCAAGCTTCGGCACGAATTCCATAAGAAATAAGGCAATTGTATTTATGGCTAAAGCGTTAGTGAAAAAGGTCAGATATTTAGGGTAATCGAATTTCTTTAACAAAATGTATAAAGCCGGTAGAAATATAAGAATGGCAAGCGGATAAGACGTTTCATCAACGAATATACTTCCGTTAATATAAATGAAAAGCAGGAAAGATGTAAAAAGGAGGATGAAGACATCCTTTAAATAGTATCCAATGAATACCGTTCCGATCGCCCATAATAAAAAGGAACTGTTGAAATTTATGGTAATATTAAACATCTGCTCGATTAGAAAAATTCCTGCACCAAAAATCAGAATACCTGCATAATGCAGACTTCGTGACGTTTTGGGAAAGCGTACCTGTACCTTCACCCCAGCAAAGTTCACTCCGATGAGGCATGCTATGATAAGCAGGAATTTAACCGCTTTACTTAAATAGATCCAGTTACTGGCTACGAAGGTCAATACGCCTAAACCTAAAAGAAGTGCCCCAATGGATAATAGAATAGTGATGAAGCTCAAATTACCTTTTACATCATAGGCACCTAACATCCTCACTTTCTCTTGCTGGGAGATGACTCCTTCCTTTTCAAGGTAATTAAATTCATGTTCAAGAAACTCGAATTGCTTTTTCGTTATTTCTTTGTTGGCCAAAGTAACTCCCCCTTCCACATTTTACTATTATACATCGTATTCTCTTGCAGCTTTGAATATAATGTTAATTTTCTTCTACCCTAATTGGAATGCATGTAAGACCAAAAAAATATTTTCAGTACCTTGCAATAAACAATACCATGTGGTAAATTATTTACATATGATGTATTGTTCGGTGTTCAGTACTGTTTATTGAACTATACTAAAAGACTCTTGGAAGGAGTGATGGGGCTATGAATGTACAATTTAAAAAGGGTGTCCTGGAACTGTGTGTCCTGGTCTTATTGGATAAGCAGGATCGTTATGGTTATGAACTTGTACAGAAGATTTCGGATCAAATTGAAATATCGGAAGGGTCGGTATATCCACTTTTGCGACGATTGACGAAGGAAGAGTATTTTACGACTTATTTGCAAGAATCAACAGAAGGTCCTCCGCGCAAGTATTATAAGTTAACCGACAAAGGCCGGAGATACCTTCAAGAGCTGCTGATGGAATGGAATGAATTTTCCAATGGGGTCAACCAATTAATCAAGGAAGGTGTGAACCAATGAATAAAGAACAGTTTTTAAAACAATTGAATGCCTCTTTAACCAGACTTTCCTTAGAGGAACGGGAAGATATCCTCCAAGATTACGAAGAGTATTTCGCAATTGGAATGGAAAAAGGGAAGTCAGAGCAGGAAATCTCCACATCCCTTGGGAATCCTAAACAGATTTCCAAGGAGCTGATGGCAACCTATCATCTTGGCCAGGTCGAACAAACGACTTCTGCCGGTAATGTAATGCGGGCAGTTTGGGCAGTCATTGGTTTGGGATTCTTTAATTTAGTGATCGTTTTGGGACCTTTTATAGCATTGCTCGGAGTTGTCATTGCAGGATGGACATCGGCGATAGCGTTCATTCTTGCTCCGTTTGGCGCTCTTTTCAACCTTGCGATAGGTAACTTTCAATTATTCGACCTGTTCTTCGCATTGGGACTAAGCGGGATTGGCATTTTCATTGCCATGGGAATGTTTGTTGCTACGAGTGCTTTAACCAAAGGGTTCATTCGCTATTTAAAATTTAACGCTTCCCTTGTGAAAGGCGGTTTGAAAAATGATTAATGTTAAGAAATTATCAATCATTGCACTTGTATTGTTATTGATTGGAGTAATAGGAAGTCTGTTTACGTTTTCCCAAGTGACGGATAAGAAAGCGACTACAGAGGAAAAAACGATTTCAGAGATCGTGACGGACATTCAAATCGACACTGACAATGCAGCTGTAGAGATTATTCCAACGAAGGATAGGGAGACCCGGATTGAGTTGGTTTCAAAAGGGGTGAATGTTTCCAAGTTGGATTTCACTGCAGATGTGGAAGGAAAGAAGCTTTCGGTAAAATTAGAAGACCGAAGTACCTTTAGCTTTGGTTTTCATATACAATCCTTACATTTAAAAGTATTTGTACCTGATAAATCTTATAAATCCTTTGTCGTCGAGTCCGATAATGGTAAATTGCAAATATCAGGATTGAAAAGTGAAAATCTAAATGTGAAATCTCAAAATGGCCGGGTAGAACTGAATGATATAATAACTGAAAAAGTTGAAGTGAAATCTGCTAACGGAAAAGTAGATCTTAATAATGTAGAGGGAAAACTGGTTGGGTCATCGAATAACGGTAAAATCACATTGGTCACGAAAGACTTGGATAGGGAGATCGACCTCGAAAGTAATAATGGTAAAATCATGATTAAAACGGAGAAAGAACCGACAAATACAACTTTCGATGTTCATGTCGACAATGGGAAAGTAGATATCCTTGGTAAGCATGAGGGCAATACTGTCATTGGAAAAGGCGAAAACTTAATTAAATTGGAAACGAATAATGGGAAAATCGAGGTAACGAAATAGTCGTGAAGCATGAAAAAGCCGATCCAATTGGGATCGGCTTTTTCAATTATGCGGCCATTTCATCTTCATGAACAGCCTATGGCTTATGGTGATGCCGATTTAGAAATGAACCATAAACAGAAGTCAATATTTATTGGAACAAAGTACCAAAGCGCTGGAGAGAATTAAACGAGCTTCCAATAATAATAGAAAAGATGCTAGTGTTTCTTCCGTTTTTCAGTTTATCATAGCGTGGGTAATTTGCTAGAAGCGGTCCCCTTTCTCAGGAAATAAGGAAAAACTTTTAAAGTTTTTCCTTTTAGATGTTTTGGAATTATAATATATAAAGGATAATTATGTTAAAAGTAACGAATGAACCGTGTAAGTCCGCCATCAAGTGTAAGGAAAAAAATTTGGAAAATGACTTCAAAAGTATGGGGGCTGTAGAATGAAATTCAATAAATTGTCATTAGATATATTTAAATGTACGATCTTCACTCGCAAGAAAAGGGAAAAGGACTATCTGAAGAAAGGATTCGAAGAGCAAAAAAAGGTTTTTAATATAGTGGAAAGTTCTAAGGATATCATCTACTGCTACGAATCAAATCCAAGTTCCAAGTTCAGGTATCTAAGTCCATCCATCAATACACTTTTAGGTCAAGGTGTCTTGGAAGAAGCATACAATGACCCTTCCTCGCCTTTTGAAAGGATTCATCCTGATGACTTTGAAATCCTAAATGAAAAGATATACGTTGGGATTGATTATACTAAGCCGGTCATTCAGCGCTGGCGAGATATCGAGGGGAATTATTTGTGGTTCGAGGAATATGCTACACCAATATATGAAAAAGAGCGATTGGTAGCCGTTCAAGGAATCATTCGGAATATCGATGAAAGAGTGAGATTCATACAGGATATTGAGTATCAAATGTCCCATGACCCATTAACGAATATCCATAATCGACAGTTTTTCGATAATATTTCTGCGAAATCCAATCTGGATTTTGACACTCCGGTTGCCATGATTTTGTGTGATTTAGATGAGCTGAAATTTATGAATGATACGTATGGCCATAAGAAAGGGGACGAATTGATTAAAGAAGCGGCCAATCTATTGAAACGGATTTTCTCGGACATCGCTGTTGTATCAAGAGTGGGAGGGGATGAGTTTGCCATACTGCTGATTGATAGAAGCAAGCGAGAAGTAGAATCTCTTTGTGAATTATTAAAGGAAGAAATCCTTCTGCAAAACTCCCTAAAAAAAGGCCCTCACATCAGTATGTCAATCGGGCATGCTTACCGTTCGCATTCCAAAGGGAATATGGATAGCTTATTCAAAGAAGCGGATCAAAAAATGTATCAAGATAAACGGCGAAGAAAAGAACAGAAACTCGTTCGGGCGGGTAGATGAAAGATATGGGATACACTAAGATAGGGCGATACTACCATTCCTCACTAGCAGAGTGGTTGATTCCTGGGTTGTTTAATGGAATTTTGAATTTAAGGAAATTCAATTAGATTGGCGGGATTCGTTTCAATTAAAAGGATTCGGAGTCGTTTCGCTGTATGAATGATGAATAGAAGCAATGGTATTATGTATTACAGCAAGGCGAACCTAAATTGTTAGTTTGCATACGGAAGGAAAGTGGACGGAAATGGTTATGTCAGCTTTTCATTATGAATGTTAAAGGGGGGAGTCCAGTGTCATACTGGGCTTTTATTTATATATATATATTTAGGTGCACGAAATAAATCATTCGCTTATTTTAACCAATTTTAGTAAACTGGCAATGACTATTTTAATTGGAAGGTGAAGGGATATGAGGGAAACCTTAGTGGATGAACGGGTAAGAGGGACTGATAAAATCTGGACACGTGATTTCATCATGATCTGTTTGGCAAATATGTGCATCTTCATGGGGTTTCAAATGACGATGCCGACCCTCCCGCTGTTTGTTGAGCAGCTTGGTGGTGACGACCGCCTGGTGGGGGCTGTCCTTGGAATCTTCACTTTTTCGGCCTTGCTTGTTCGGCCAATTGCCGGCAGATTATTGGAGACGAAGGGAAGACGCATCGTTTTTCTTATCGGGTTAGCCATTTTCGCATTGTCAGTGGGTTCCTTCGGTTTTATGGGGAGCATCGGCTTGTTATTCATGATGCGGATTGTACAGGGCGTCGGCTGGGGATTTTCTTCAACGGCTTCAGGAACGATTGCTTCCGATATAATCCCTGCGAAACGGCGTGGTGAGGGGATGGGGTATTACGGATTATCGGGTAACTTAGCACTGGCATTCGGGCCATCATTGGGTCTTTTTCTAGTTACGGTCCTTCCTTTTCAAGAGTTGTTTTTAATCTGCTCATTATTAGGATTGTTTGCCATCATTACAGCATCACTTATTCGGTATCAAAAAGTGGAATGTGATTCTTCGGCGGCTGTCAGAGCCAAAAGGTTTGACATATATGAAAAAAGTGCCCTTAAGCCATCTTTGCTCATTTTCTTCATCTCCGTTACATTCGGTGGAATTGCAACCTTCCTTCCCCTGTATACAACGGAAAAAGGTGTAGATGGGATTCAGTGGTACTTTTTAGTATATGCAATGGCCCTCATGGTCACGAGATTATTCGCGGGTCGATTATATGACCGAAGGGGACATCGAGCCATATTCGTGCCTTCAACAGTACTCATCATGGCTGGGATGCTGCTGCTTGCGTGGATGCCGAGTGAAGCGGTCCTTTACATTGCGGCAGTGCTTTATGGATTTGGATTCGGTTCTGTCCAGCCGGCGCTGCAGGCATGGTCGATTGAAAAGACGGCACCTAATCGGAAGGCGATGGCGAATGCAACATACTTTTCATTTTTCGATCTTGGAGTGGGCATAGGTGCCATCGTGTTCGGGCAGATAGGCTTCCTCTTCGGCTATAGGAGCATCTATATCACGGCAGCCGCCTCGATTTTCATTTCAATGATCGTTTATTTATGCATTATCAGGAGCGAGGATAAAGTAAAATCAATGCAAAGACGCTGAATGGCTTCAATGGAAGTCATTCTTTTTTATGAGTCAGGAGGAACACCACTGGCTTCGTTGTTTCATATACGTATCATCCTGAATATTTAAAAAATGGAAAAACTTTGTTATTATCGAAAAGAGAATATACATAAGATGATAGAAGGTCTATTTGAAGGAAGGGGAATCTTGGGATGAATGATTCTTCAAAGGAAGAAATGACATTAGAAAGAAGGAAGCGTATTTTCCAAGAAGAGCTGGATGTTTTATGGGAAAGGCGGCTCATCCCTAAATCAGAATATATCCGGATTAGCAGGGCATACAATCGGCATTTCCAATTAGCCCTCCATAAACAAAAGCGCTTAGAGTATGAAAAAAAGAAGTCCATCCAAGCACATGAAACGATTATCGGTGAAAGTGCCGAGATGAAGGTTCAAGATAGCCTGATTGAAGAATCTTCATTGAAATTACGGGAATCTGGGAAATTGAAAGAATCGATAATGAAGAATGAGAAGGCCGGGTATGATCCTATTGAATCCGTTTTGGAGGATAGGCTTGAACCTGTCAAGGAGATCACTGATAGGAAACCGGTTATTGACCAGCAGGCATTCAAGCTGGAGAAACCAGTAAAACAGGCAAAGCTGAAGAAAACACCTGAGCAAATCAGGGAACGGAATATCTCTGTCATCCTGCTTACTGGGGTCATATTACTTCTGTTCGGCGGATTGATTTTAGCAACCTCTTCATGGGGGAATTTGAATGCGGTCCTTAAAGTTTTCTTCATAGGAATGGTTTCCGTCATTTTTGCGGGGATGGCCTTCATCGCTTCGAAGCTGAAAATTAAACAGACAGCTTTTGCATTCTTGACGCTAGCGGGTTTATTCATTCCGATTACGATTTTATCAGCTTCATATTATCGGATTTTTGGAGAGTACCTTTCACTCAATGGTGGGGGGCGGGGGCTTCTGGGGTTTCTTGGAGGATTACTCTGCTTAGCCATTTATTTTAAGATTGCTCACTACTTTAAGTCGAAAATATTCATTTTCATTTCCATATTCACGTTCGGCATTACCTGTTATTTCGGTTTAGCTTTTGTGACGCCGACTATCGAGTGGATGTTTTTGGCCATTGGCATTCTTAATTTAATTCTATTATGGAATATTGAGCAATTGAAAAATCAAAAAGCATTAACGTTATTCAAACCATTCATTTTTCAATTCATCCAGTTTAAGATCATCGTTGAAGCCTTTGTAATCTTGACGTTATTCTCTAGTAACTTGGTGTATTCACTTACGTTGATGTTCTTTTCTGTTTTGTTTTTAATTTTTGCCGTAAAATTTCAAAAAAAATATTATGAAATGGCTTTTAGTGCCGTTTTTACGTATGGATATATCCATTTTGTTTTTAATTCATTATTAAATGAATACATGGTCATTGCTTTTGCACTTGTACCAATCATTTTTACCGCTCTTTCAAAATATCTGGCCAAATTCAATATGACTAAGCTTTCGAAGAATTTCATGTTTACAAGTTTGATTGAGAGCGGGATCGTTTTCTTATATATAAACGCGATGGCGTACCAGGAAGTCTATGCGCAAATATTCATCGCGCTCATGATAGTATCCGCACAGCTTGTCTATGTTTCCGTTCAATCGAGAAAATCAAGCTTTACGTACCCGGCTGTTGTTGTTTTCAACTTAGCGTTCGTATACCTTTTCTTTGCTTTACCAGTCTCTTTTTCTACCGGTTTAAATCTGATTTTTGTTCTTCAGGTCATCCAATATCTTGGATTATATTTATATAACAGTCACCCGAAGTACAGCCTGTTTAAGCGGAGTATCTTACTTATCTCCCCAATGACCATGTTAGTGATACTGACCAGTAAATTCAGCGAAATGGATTGGCTTGCAGTTAGCGTAGCCCTCGCCATGATATCTGGACTTTTCTTCATCACATATATTAAAGACGATAGTAAGCATATGAAGGAAAACGCCATTTACGGATTTCCAATCACTTTCGTTTTGGCTTTGGTTGCTTTCTATCCATATTTGTTGGAAGGTTTAGAGTGGGTCCGTTCATATATCCCGGTCAGCCTCTATTTAATGGGGGTTTCGCTGATTTCAATTGGTGCAGCTTATACATTTAAAAAGGAATATCATAAATTCTTTCCTGTTTTTGCATATAGTGGACAGATTCTTTCCTTCCTTTCCTTGATATGGATCCCATTCGATTCACTGAATCCTTTGGAGGCAAGCGGAGTGATTGCTGTAGCTACTGCAATAAATGGTTGGTCCGTCCATATCCATCGGAAGCACATATTTTGGGTACCTGTCGTAATTACAAGTGCCAGCTTATATGCTTCACTCTACGATGTTTTTGATTTTGGTTCAATGGTGTTGAAGATTGCTTTCGTGTTGATCGGCCCCATTATCTTTTTCCTATTAGGAGAATGGCTTGGGAAATACTCAAAAAATGGGAAACTGTACTTCTTTTACGCAAGTCACCTTGCTAATTTACTGGCGATTCCTGTTGGATATATGCTCATTGCCCAAACGGAAAGTTCGCCGTTCCTATATGTTGCGCAACTGTTGATTTATATTTTGAGTGCTTTTAGGGCGCATGTGAAATGGGGAAAATACGTTTTTACGTACCTAGGGTTTTCAGTCCTTTTCCTACAGGTCCATTTATTTGTGGTAAACATGGAGCAAATGGTATTCATTAAATCAATATGCATGATGATAACAGCAGGACTCATAACCATTCTGTGGGCGTTATCCAATAAGAATTGGAAAGGCATCATGGAGTATTACCTTATTCCATTCATTCATTTAGGGATAAGCATAGCCATCTTGGAAACGGCAATCCGGGACTTTCCGCTTAACCGCGAATTGGTCTGGGTAGGGGTGATGACTGGACAGTTCTTGTTTGCCTGGTATCTGCTCATGCAAAGGAATTGGCGGAACTATGTTGTGGTTCCTCTGACCCTGGCGTTCATTTTTTACAATATGTATGCAAATACATTACCTCTGGTTTTTGCGATAATCGTATTGTTTATATGCATGGCTGTGATGGTGTTTGCAAGCAGTCGCCATTTCAAAGGATTGGTCAACCAAGAGGGAACGAAAAGAGTCATTGATTATTATCGGATTTATGGCTTGTTATATCTCTGTACTCTGAATCTGGAAGTGTTTATGGACGGTACAGGATCTGCGATTTTGGGGATTTTTGTTTCCCTGCTGTTGCCTAGCTACTTTATCCTGATGAGAAGATTCACGATCTATAAGAAAGAAAGAAGCATTTACTCAGGAATAGCAGCCATCATCGGACTTTTCCCTTTCATCAATATCATAGACTATGCCCATACACTCCCAATCGTCACGAGTTTGGCTGTTCTTTTCGGCTGTATGGCAGGAATGTTGTTGCTAAGCAGGCTGTATTCCAGCGGGTTACTCAAGAAAAACGGATCGGGCATCATCAGCTTTGATCCTTTCAGAATCTATGGTTTATTCTTTGTGATCGATATGAATGCGGAGGTTTTTAATGATAATGATCAACAGTTACTCCAAGTCTTTGTATCGTTTTTGTTAACCGCTTATTTCATTTTCCTGAGAAGCTTAACAACGGAAAAGCAAGAGAGGAAAATCTATTCCAATATTGCTGCTCTAGTCAGTCTATATCCTTTCCTAATCATCGTCGACTATGCCGACAGCCTATCGGTTGTAATGGGATTGATGGTCCTTTTCAGCTGTATGTTAGGAATGCTGCTTTTAAGCCGACGTTATTTCAATGGCTTAATCAAAAAGGAAGATACAGGTATTACTATCGATGGATACAGGATATATGGCCTGTTATTTTTACTGGCCATGAATAGGGGAATTTCCGTAACTGAAACATCAAGCCAGTTACTCGAAGTTTTTGTCTCACTCTTGATCACGGTTTACTTCATCTTGATTGGAAGTTTCACAAAGGATGTAAAAGAAAAGGGCATCTACGTTTGGCTGACGGGAATTATCAGTTTGTATCCGTATTGGACCATCATCATGTATACGGCCACATTACGGCCTTTCGTTGGTATGACAGTCCTTTTTGGGTGTGCAGCCATAATGGTACTGCTTAGCAGGAAATTCTTTAAAGGCCTGCTGACTAAAGGCGGGGCAGGACTTCAATTGGACTTTTACAGAGTCTATGGCTTGCTGTTTCTTCTTGCCATGAACATGGATGTTTTGATGGGGGGACCAGCACATTTCCTTCTGGAAATCATCGTGGCACTGTTGATTCCGATCTATTTCATTTTGATGAGAAGCACGACGACAGGAATGATGGAAAGAAAAACCCAGTTAGCTGCAGCGATATTATTCAGTCTCTATCCGTATTGGGTCATCACGGGTCAATTCACGATACCAGTTGTACTTGAGGAGGAGGTAAATATACTGCCGCTGTTCATTGTCAGCACCATTCTGCTGAGGAAAATCTTTGTTAAAGGCAAAATCACACAATATATCGAGATGGGTATTGTATTCCTCCTGTTTTTAGTCTTGATCATTGATGCAATGGCGGGCAACACTTTATACGATGCGCTCATTATCGGAACGGTATCATTGGCAGCAATGCTCGTTGGCTTCATGATGAAATACAAATCCTATTTCATCGCTGGAACTGGCACCATTTTATTCAATGTCTATATGAATACCAATTCGATGTGGAGCGAGATGCCATGGTGGCTGTATTTAATCATTGGCGGAGGGCTGCTTATCGGAATTGCCTCTTTCTTTGAATGGAAAAAACAAAAAGACAACCGGACATCGAAGGAGGTTCTCGAGAAAAATAAACAAAGGATCAAGAATTGGTTCAATCGGTGGAATTAATGAAGAAGGAAATAGACGACTTAAAAAATTTCCGATGTAGGTGATGCTTACCTATAATTTGAAGAAGATAGCCAATTGGTCATGGCAATGTCTAATAATGGCCTAAAAGAGTGGCTTGCAGAGCCCCAATCTCTTAACCTTGGACGAAAATTCAAAGGGAATCTCAAAAGGGGTTCGGAATTTATAAATTCCGAACCCCTTTTGTCTACAAACTGAGAGCACTTAAAAGCTCTCTTTCTCTGCTCTTGCCAATCATAAATTTCCATTTCCCACTGATCTATATTAGTTTGCAAAACATTAATTAAAAATGGTGAAAGGGCATTTCTATACTTTTTTAATTCTTTAATTAATTTCACTCGATCTTCAGTTAAACCTTGTACTAATTTTTTCTTGTTTTCCCAATTTGCATATACAAAAACTGGTCTGAATTTCCGTATCTCTTTATCATCCAAATCAGTTGTAACTCCTTAAAAAAAATAAATTAAATATACTTATTTAAATTTTATACAAAATATTATAATCACATTATAAACCAAGTGATTGCCCGAGCAAAAACCATCGGCAATTTGTAAAGAATATTTAGAAGGTACCCCAGCATTTTTTAAATAAGTATTTAATCGTGATTTAATTGTTGATTGAGTAACACCCTCTGCTTCATCAATCCCAATCTGTATTGCCCATCCTTTAAATCCAGCAGGTTGAATACCTACCTCTCCTGAGGATGGTTCTTCTGTAGCAAATTCATATGAATTGTTAAACATTGAATCTGCTGTATTAGTTGAATATTCATTAGTCATATTTACATATTCTTCAATATTAACTGTTGTCTTATTCCCAACAGCAAAACTAAATGTTGGAGCAATAGTGGAAAACATTAAAATCGTTACTAAAATTGCTAAAAAATGTTTTTTCATTTTTTCTTCTCCTTTTAATTAATAATCTAAAAGCTATAAATTAAATTCTATAAAAATTAATAGAGGACATTGATCCAATTTTGGTTAATATCTTTTCAATTTTGAATTATCTTCTGAAAAAACCAAACTCATAGTAGAATCTATCTAACTTTTCATGGAGCTGGTTTTGAAGACTATCAAAACATCTGAGATAAAGTTTGTGAAGAATTAGTAGAAATCCATTATGAGAACATCATCAAAATCATAAAAAACCACTCTGAAAGCATACAGAGTGGTTTTTTCGCGTTTATTCAAATGTTTTTCCAAGCGAAAAGCTCATGACGAACAAGAACTGCATGAAGAACAGCTAGAAGAGGAATCAGAACTGCTGTCATGGGAACTGCTATGATCGCCACCATGACCGGATCCAGAGGAAACTGTGTTCGGTTCATTCCCGAAAATATCTTTAAATTCGCTGTCAAGATCATCGGTACTTGCATAAGTGAAATAGGCAGGAGCTGCGTAGTCCGTCTGGTCGTACGTTTTCCGCCAATTCAATTCTGTCAAAGGGCGATTTTCTTTAAATTGGGAAGTGAAAGATTCAAAGGTCCGTTCCGCTTGTATACTTGTCGGTTTCCGCATATATTTCTCTTTTAACTGCTCCAGCTCCAACGTTTCAAAATCGCGGAGAAGCGTTTGCCCTTTATCATGTTTGAAAAATTTACCCCATTTTTGAATGGAATGGGAGTCCACCGTAAATAGCTGTACATAGTAAAAGTCAAAAAGAGTACGCTCTTCGGGTTTGAAAACAGGTTCTGAATGCGGATGGTGATGAATGGTCCTACCGATGAAAGCCTGGCAAAACTCATCATATTCCTGTCTATATTTCAGCATGATATGCCATAACTCATCGATGACTGAATTAAACATTTCAACTTTTCCAAACACTGCAGCCATAATCAAATAGCGTTTCAATTCACGCCAAGCCTGATTGACCTTTATCTGTGAGTCACGTGGATGCTTCAGTCGGAATTCAGCATTGACCTTTTCCATATAATTGAAATCCAGTGCTTTATTAAGCTTTTCTATCAATGCTTCTGAAACGATTTCCGTTGCATGCAAATCTAAAGTTTCCGCATGGTATTTACGGAATTCATTTTGATAGCGTTCTAATTTAGCCGGTTCACTTAGCCCTTTAACGAAATTGACCAGGAAAACAGCAAAAATTGCCGCAAGAATGACATAAAAGAAGGTCATTTTTGTCCACTCCTCTTAATATATGGATATAGTACTTTAACATTATCTTACATGCTATTGGAAGGGATTGTAAGTTGTTGTTTGGAATTTTGTATAAAATGTTCCATTTACGGAAATCGATTAAGCTGGGGATGTTACATGTCAAAAACCCTGAATCCGGTTTCATCCTTTCCTTGGAATTGAAGGGATTTTCAATCAAATATCAAGCACTTCAAATAATGCCCCCAATCTAGTATAGTTAGTATGGAAAAGGGGTGAAGGCATGTACTTGACAATTAAAGAGACTGCGGAATATTTATCGATGCCGGAATCTTATATAGAAAGTTTGATCGTTCAAAATAAAATTCGCACCGTTTATGACGGTGAGCAGCATTTGATTTTTAAAGAGCAGTTTAATACGCATCTTGAACAGATGGAAAAATATAAGAAGCAATTGGCGGATTATTATAACGAACCCATCCCCGAAGATATCGATGTGAAGGATGAAGATTAGCATCTGCCCATGGCAGATGTTTTTTTCATGCATGAATGACAGTGGAATTATAGAATCGGATGTTCTAAAAAGCTCTTAACTAACGTCTGCATCATGGGGATTACTGATCATTCAAAAAATTTTGTTGTCAATGGAAGGTAATTGTAGTAGAATCCCTCAATTCCGTGTAAAATAATAAGTAGAAGGAATTATCAAGGCAGAATGGTAGTTAGGAGATAGGTAAGTGGTAAAAGAGTATTTGCAAAGCGAAGGTTTTTCAAGGTTAATTACATTAATTGTGTTAGTCCTCTTTTTAATAAGCATCGGAAGTATGGTTAATATCGTGTTATTCACATTTGTTTTCACTTTCCTGATGGGAAGGCTGGAGCAATTTATCATGAGTCGGCTGAATAAAGTGATGCATATCAATTCTAAGGTTGTTATAAGCTTTTTATATGCAGTCGTCATTTCTTGTTTAGCCATCGTTCTTTATAAATATCTACCGGTCATTACGCTACAATTCACTGAATTAGTCACACAGATCGTTTTCTTCTTTCAACATCCACCAGATAGTAGGGTCATTCAATATGCCATTAATATAATGAACGAGCTGCGATCGCCGCTCGATCTTCAAACACAGATGAATACACTCTATCTTTATATATCCGATTTCGGTAAACTGGCATTTCAAGTTTTCATTTCCATGTTGCTCAGTCTATTTTTCTTATTGGAAAAAGATAAAATCATTCGCTTCACTTCTAAATTCAAGCGGGCCAAATTTAAATCTTTCTTTATAAACTTAAGCCACTTTGGCGTCAAATTCATCAATTCATTCGGAAAGGTGATTGAGGTCCAGTTCCTGATAGCCATTACGAATGCCGTCCTATCGGTAACTTTCTTATGGATTCTTGGCTTCCCGCAGTTGCTCGGACTAGGGATCATGATTTTCTTCCTGGGTTTGATTCCGGTTGCAGGGGTCATCATCTCCCTCATTCCACTTAGCATGATTGCCTATAGCATCGGCGGCATGCCCAAAGTGATTGCTGTATTAATCATGATTGTTGTGATCCATGCACTTGAAAGCTATATTTTAAATCCGAAATTCATGTCGGCAAAAACAAATCTTCCAACATTCTTCACCTTCATCATCCTATTGTTTTCAGAGCATTTCCTAGGGATATGGGGATTGATCATCGGGATACCGATCTTCATCTTCCTTTTGGATATGTTAGATATTGAAGAGGGCAATAAGGAAGTTCCATAATAATCATTTAAGCAGCGGCCACGCTAATTTGGCGGCTGCTTATTTTTGTTCTATTAAATCTTTTGAAAGTTTCAATTACTGTTTTCAATATAATATCCATTAATTCGAGAAAAGGGAAAAAGTCTGCCCGTTTACCCATTAGAGAATATTTGCATTTTTGATTTACCGAGTTAATTGATTAAACTTTTATTTTACTAAAGTTATTTGTCGATTTTTTATTGAATAAAAAAACAAATAAACGTATAATATTCTTAAAAGAATATACTGAATGTTCTCTAAAGTTAGATTTATCTGTTTTTTTTTAAAAAAAAGAGAGTTTACGAGAGAGAAGAGGGGATTATTTTGAAAAAGGTTTCTTTTTTAGTGTTTGCCATGGTAGCTTCTTTGTTACTAGTCATGACAGGATGCGGAAAGGATAAAGAAGTCTCGACAACTAGTAAAGAAGAAGAGTCCAATGGAAAAACACTCAGAATCGTGACTGACGCCAATTATGCTCCATTTGAATTTCTTGAAGGCGATAAGATTGTAGGATTCGATGTTGATTTCATCAACGCCGTTGCTGAAGAAGCAGGTTATGAAGTTAAACTGGAAAGTGTTGGGTGGGACCCTATTTTTGTTGAAATCGAATCTAAGAGAGCGGATGTCGCAATTTCTGCGATTACAGTGAATGACGAAAGAAAACAATCTTATGATTTCTCGGTTCCATACTTTTTATCAACTAACAAGATTCTCGTTCCTGAGAAAAGTGATATAAAATCAGGAAGTGAATTGAAAGGGAAGGTCATTGCCGTTCAGACTGGTACAACTGGACAGGAAGCGGTAGAGAAACTCCTTGGAAAAAATCATAAGGACATCAAAAAATTTGAAAACAATAACCTGGCCATTCAGGAATTACTGAAAGGTGGAGCTTCGGCTGTCGTAGCTGATAATACGGTTGTTGAGGAATATGTGAAAAATAACCCCGATCAAAAACTGAAAGTCGTTGAAGATAGCAAAAGTTTCAATGAGGAATTTTATGGTCTTATGTTCCCGAAAGGCAGTGAATTGAAATCGGAGTTCGATAAAGCTGTGAATGCCATTTATGAAAATGGAAAATATGCAGAAATTTATAAAGACTGGTTTGGTACTGATCCAGATATCGAAACATTGAAAGCACAACAATAAAAACAAGTGGATAGTAAAAGATTGCGTAACTTTACGTGTGAAGTTACGCAGTTTTTTTGGTCTTTAGGAGGGAAACGGAATGAGTTTTCGCTGGGATATTATTTTTGAATATGCTCCTTTCTTATTAAAAGGAACACTGCTTACTATAGGGCTGTCGGTTTCCTCCATCCTCATCGGAACCTTCTTGGGGTTATTGATCGGTTTAGGGAAAATCATGAGGAACAAAGTGCTGGCCTTTCCATTTTACTGTTATGTCACGGTTTTTCGCGGAACACCGCTTTTAGTTCAAATCTTTTTAATCCATTTTGGAATTGTGCCCTTTTTTACCGGTGAAACGAATGCAGTAACCGCCGGGGTCATTGCTTTATCTTTAAATGCAGCCGCATATATTGCAGAAATTTTCCGTGCGGGCATTCAATCCATCGATAAAGGGCAAATGGAAGGATCACGTTCATTGGGGATGACCCATACCCAAACAATGATTCATGTTGTATTGCCTCAAGCTTTCAAACGAATGATCCCTCCGTTAGGAAATGAATTCATTGTATTATTGAAGGATTCGTCCCTGCTTTGTGTCATTGCAGCCCCGGAATTAATGTATTGGGGAAAGGCGATGGGGAGTCAGTACTTTAAAGTGTGGGAGCCATATTTGGCGTGTGCCTTCATCTATTTATTCCTTACGCTCATTTTAAGTTTCGTATTAAGTAGACTCGAAAGAAGGTTGAAAACAGAATGATCAAGGTCGAGAATCTAAAGAAGTCATTTGGGGAAAATGAAGTATTGAAAAATATCAATGCAATCGTTTCCCCTCAGGAAGTAGTCGTTGTAATCGGGCCGTCTGGATCGGGTAAATCCACTTTCCTCAGGTGTATCAATCAACTTGAAACGATAACAGGAGGGCATATTTTCATCGAAGGACTTGATACGACAGACAAGAAGGTAAATATCAATAAAGTCCGGACGGAAGTTGGCATGGTATTTCAGCATTTCAACTTATTTCCACATAAGACTGTTCTTGATAATATTATGCTTGCGCCTCTAAAGGTCCGCAAGATTTCCAAAGAACAGGCTTCCCAAAGAGGGATGGAACTGCTTAAGAAAGTGGGGCTTGCCGAGAAAGCGAACGCATACCCGGATTCATTATCGGGGGGGCAAAAGCAACGCGTCGCAATAGCCAGGGCTTTGGCGATGGAACCAAAAATCATGTTATTCGACGAGCCGACTTCCGCTCTAGATCCGGAAATGGTCGGTGAAGTCCTTGAGGTCATGAAGCAACTTGCTAAGGAAGGTATGACCATGGTAGTGGTGACCCATGAGATGGGATTTGCAAAAGAAGTTGGTGATCGCGTCATTTTCATGGACGAAGGCTATATTATTGAAGAAAATACCCCCAGTGAGATTTTTGATAATCCCCAGCAGGAAAGAACCAAAGCCTTTTTGAGCAAAGTGCTTTAATAACGTGTTAAAGAAAAAAACCTTCCGTTAATGGAGGTTTTTTTTTTGGAGCATATCAGGGGTGGTTCATTTGATGGATGAAGCACCTAAAAGCGATTCAGGGCTTTTACCGAGCACAAGCATACTGATTTTGGCATATCCAATATTTTTATTTTGGGAGAAGGTTTGAAGTAATACCTGGATATTCGGATCATCCTTTAACTTTTGAACTTCCTCTATATATAATCTGATAACGGAGGGCATAACGAATTCAGGGGTGTATTCGTTTGGGTTTTCATCCATGATTAAAGTGCCCATAAATTGATATTTAAATTGAAAAGTCCGTGTTAAGGCAACGACATGGAGCAGTTTATTAAATAGTTCGGGGTATGAATATTTAATTTTCTCCAGAGCTGCTTCTGTTTCGTGTAACTCATCGACACTGGATAATGTGATCATGAATATCTCCTTTCAGAAAAAACGGAAACCATCAGCAGTTACCGTGCTTTTTACTCATACCAAGTCTAACCCCGCCGTTACGTATTGTAAAATGGTTAGATGTTATCAAATGCATAACCAAAATCTATGATAGTGCTTACATCCCATCAGGCAGATTAAAATTCACTCGTTATGAGATAACGCTTCCCTCGTATATTTCAGCCATTCTTTTGCAGCGTATGAAAGGTAATGGTCCTTACTCCAAATGAATCCCAAATTCCAACTAATGGATGGGTTTTTAACCTTGATTGACTTCACGCGTTCATCATGATGGCATAAACTTTCAGGTAATAGAGCAACTCCGAGTTTACAGTAAACCATTTCCTCAATGAAATCCCAGCGTGAGCTTTCAGTAACGATATGTGGAGAAAAACCGGCTTCATTACAGGATGAAATGATGAGTTCTCGAAGGACGTAATCCTTATTGAATAAGATGAAAGACTCGTTTTCCAGATCGGCCAAATCGATTTCTGCCAGACAAGAATGTGGATGGGAGGGATGAACTATCAAGTTAATGTCTTCTTCTAAAAAAGCAAAATGATGAAAAAGTGCGGTGTTGGTTGGCAGGACAATAACGCCTATATCAATTAAGTCATTTTGGACGGATTCTTCAATCTTTTTTGAACCATCCTCTACTAATTGAAAGGTAATATTGGGATATTCCTCATGAAAACGGCTAAGAATTCGGGGGAAGAAAGAAGCGTCGATGATCGGCGGCAGCCCGATGCGTATATGTCCCTTTTTCAAACCTAATAAATTGTCCATTTCCGTTTCTAAATTGTGAAAGGCCTTATCAATCAATTTTGCCTGTTCCAAGACAACCCTGCCTGCATCGGTCAGGATCAGTTGCTTACGCGACCGATCAAAAAGCTCAACACCTAGCTCGGTTTCCAGGTTTTTAATCATCTTGCTGATGGTCGGCTGGGTAATGAATAAATGGTCGGCAGCCCGAGTGAAGCTATTGAAATTGGTTACCTCTATAAAGTATTGCAAATGCTTAATATCCATTGCGTCACCTGTTATCCTCGTTTAAAATTAGTTTCATTTTACCCGTAAACGGAAGTGTTTGTAAAACACGATAAGTTTTGATGGGGTTTCAGGCACGCATAAAGAAGCTGGATTCCAAAGGGAAACCCAGCTATGAAAGGGCCGGCATAATATCTGCAGTAAATTTTATTTGACCAACAAGACGGGCACTGGGGAATGTTGAACGATATAGTGGCTCACGCTGCCTAGGAATTCCTTGAAACCACTCAATCCGCGGCTGCCCATGATGATAAGGTCACAATTCCGGGATTTTGCATGTTCCAATAAAGTCGTGATGGCTGAACCCTCTACGACAAATGTTTGGGATTCATTCGGGATTTCGGATAATAGCGCTTCCGCTTTTTTTATCACTCCATTTCCATACTTGAGCATGGATTCTTCAATTTCCTGAAAGGCATTGCCATATATATTTGGTTTGATTGGCAACGTTACAGCGTGAAGCACCTGGATTTCGATAGCGGGATCCAACTTGGCTAATTCAATCGCTTTTTCTAAAGATTTAAGTGCCAATTCAGATTCATCATAAGCAACTAATATTTTTGAGCATAGCATTGATCGATCATTCCCTTCTTTTAAAGAATATACCCCTAGTATATCAATTTGAATCTTTCATGCAGTTTCATATATTATAAATTTTGTGAATATTTATTGAAGTTTACGTTAACGTCAATGTTAAAATAAAGGTAAATAATCCCTTTGCAAAGTGTGGTTTTAACATGTACACCATTTCTGAGTTAGCAAAAGAATTCGAATTGACGACAAGGACCCTCCGATATTATGAGGAACTGGGTATGCTTAGGCCAAAGCGTACCGAAACGGGAAAAAGAGTTTATGGAAAGAAAGAATACGCACAGCTTAAAATCATAATGCGCGGTAAGAAGTATGGTTTTTCGTTAGTGGAAATAAAGGATATAGTCCTGTTATTCGATAAGGATAGGACAGGCATCAAGCAATTGGAAAAAACGATTGAAATGGCAGGACAGAAATTAAACGAAATTAATGAACGCATTCAAGAGCTGGATGGATTGAAACAGGATTTTGAACAGGTAATCAAAGGCTTTACCGAAACCCTTCATGACTTGAAGGTGAACGATAAAACAGGCAAGCGGTGAAATTAATATTGAAAATAGGTATTGATGGTAGTGAAAGATGAATATATATTCTAGAAACAAATGAGGTGAGGATTTGGATATTCAAGAAACCATTGCAGTTGTGACAGGCGGGGCTTCAGGGCTGGGAGCGGCGACAGTAAGAAACATCATTAAAAAAGGTGGAAAGGCAGTCATATTTGACCTCTCGGAAGAAAATGGCGCTAAGATGGCTCATGAATTGGGAGATTCAGTCCTGTTCATTAAAACGGATGTAACAAGTGAAGAAAGCGTATTGAGAGCGTTGGAAGAAGGAATAGAAAAATTCGGGAGCATCAATACGGTCATCAACTGTGCTGGTATTGCAATTGCAGAGAAGGTCATAGGCAGAAAAGGTACACATGAATTGAAAGCGTTCTCAAATGTGGTGACAATCAATTTGGTCGGTACATTTAATGTCATCCGACTTGCGGCTGAAAAAATGGTCAAAAATGAACCGAACCAAGAGGGGGAGCGTGGTGTCATTATCAATACGGCTTCGGTAGCTGCCTTTGAAGGGCAAATCGGACAAGCAGCATATAGTGCTTCTAAGGGGGGCATTGTTGGGATGACCCTGCCGATTGCAAGGGAGCTTGCCATCAAAGGGATACGTGTCGTATCTATTGCACCGGGTCTATTCCATACTCCGATGTTCGATTCATTGCCTGATGAAGCGAGGACGTCATTAGGTAAAACCGTTCCATTCCCATCAAGGCTCGGATATCCCGAAGAGTACGCTAAGCTAACGGAGAGCATCATAACGAATCCAATGCTGAATGGGGAAACCATCAGGCTGGATGGGGCCATTCGAATGTCACCCAGGTAAGTGTGAATTCCTTTTGGAAAAGATGATGCAATCCATTATAGATCGATCTTGAAAAAAGCCTTAGACAAAGCCATGCAGAGGAGATAAAAACAGATGAAACATCCATATCTAAGTGAGGATCATGACATTTTCCGTAAGACATTCCGAAAGTTTTTAGAGAAAGAAGCAGTTCCCCACTATGAAAGATGGGAAGAAGAGAGGATCATTCCCCGGTCATTTTGGGTGAAAATGGGGGAACAGGGTTTTCTCTGTCCGGATCTTGGAGAAGATTATGGGGGTTCCGGGGTAGATTGGGGCTTTGCGGTCATAATTAATGAGGAATTGGAAAGAGTAGGTTCTGGATTCATTGGTTTCGGACTCCATAGTGACATCACTGTTCCGTATATTGCCGCATACGGAAATGAGGCGCAGAAACAGCGCTGGCTTCCTAAATGCACGACAGGGGAAATCATTACAGCAATCGCCATGACAGAGCCTGGAACAGGTTCGGATTTAGCCAATATAAGAACCACTGCTATTTTGGATGGAGAACATTACATATTAAATGGCCAAAAGACATTCATCACAAATGGCATTCATTCGGATTTGGTCATCGTTGCGTGTAAAACGGATCCAAATGCCGTTCCAAAGCATAAAGGCGTTAGCTTAGTCGTGGTAGAAAGGGATACACCTGGATTTTCCAGGGGGCGGAAACTGAAGAAACTTGGTTTGCACAGTCAGGATACAGCAGAGCTCATCTTCGAGGATTGTCGTGTTCCAAAGGAAAACCTGCTTGGTGAAGAAGGCAAGGGTTTTGCTTATTTAATGGAGAAATTGCAGCAGGAACGCCTTGTAGTGGCAATTTGTGCTCAAATGGCATCAGAGGATATGCTGGACGATACCATTGAGTACGTGAAAAGCAGGGAAGCGTTCGGAAAATCCGTGAGTCAGTTTCAAAATACTCAATTCAAAATCGCAGAAATGGCAACGGAAATCAAAATGGGGCGTGTTTTCCTAGATCAATTGATCGCCAATCATATGGCGGGAGAACAGGTGGTCACAGAGGTTTCGATGGCAAAATGGCGTTTGACGGAGACTGCGAGAAAAATATCGATTGAGTGCATGCAACTTCATGGAGGCTATGGATATATGGAAGAATACAAGATTGCCAGAAGGTATCGGGATGTCCCGGTAGCAAGCATCTATGCCGGGACAAATGAAATCATGAAGAAAATCATCGCTAAGAATCTGGGCCTTTAATATAAACAGGATGAGAAGGGGAGAGAGTATATGCGGGAAGTGGTAATCGTTGAAGGGATTCGAACGCCAGTAGGGAAAAGGAACGGTGTCTTGAAAGACATTCGCCCAGATGATCTAGCAGGGGAAGTATTGAAAAAGCTGATTGAGAAGGCGGGCATCGATCCGGCTATTGTCGATGATGTCATACTAGGTTGTGTTTCACAGGCTGGCGAACAAGCAGGTGACATAGCAAGAATTGCTGCACTGATTGCAGGATTTCCGATCGAAGTGCCGGGAACGACGATAGATCGTCAATGCGGATCAAGTCAGCAGGCTGTCCATTTCGCTTCCCAAGCCATTTTGTCGGGAGATATGGATGTTGTAGTGGCCGGAGGAGTGGAAAACATGTCCCGAGTCCCCATGGGGTCTAATATTCAAGGTGCTGTAACCAGCCAAAAGTATTTAGACAGGTATGAGGTGATCAACCAAGGTTTATCAGCTGAGAGAATCGCCGATAGGTGGGGAATAACACGTGAAGAATGTGATCTGTTTTCCGTTAAGAGTCATGCCAAAGCAATACGTGCTCAAAAAGAAGGGCATTTTGACCGTGAAATGATTTCAGTGACGGGTACTGATAAAGAAGGAAATCAAATGGAAGTTACGGAAGATCAAGGTCCAAGGGCTGGAACTACCATGGAAGTACTGGCTGGGTTGAAAACGGTTTTCCAAGAAGACGGTTTAATCCATGCCGGGAACTCCAGCCAGATAAGTGACGGTGCTGCCGCTTTATTATTGATGGAACGCAGTAAAGCGGAAGAACTTGGATTGAAACCACGCTTTAAAGTGCATACACGGGTTGTAGTAGGATCAGATCCCACCCTGATGCTTACTGGGCCGATTCCCGCCACTCAAAAAGCTTTGGAAAAAGCCGGCCTTTCCATCGATGATATCGATGTCTTCGAAGTGAATGAGGCTTTCGCTCCTGTACCTATTGCCTGGCTAAAAGAAACGGGGGCAGATCCCAAGAAGCTGAATCCGAATGGCGGGGCGATTGCCTTAGGTCATCCTCTTGGCGGCAGCGGGGCCCGATTGATGGTGTCAATGATCCATGAGTTGGAAAGGACAGGCGGCCGTTATGGGCTGCAAACAATGTGTGAGGGCCACGGCATGGCGAATGCCACCATCATAGAAAGATTGGACTGAAACGGGACTATACGGTTATGAACATTCGTAATTCGCACGAAAGTAAAAGCTGAAAAAGTGATGAAGCCGACCATCGGCAGGGCTGGCCTGAACTCTCCCCGTTGATGGTGGGTTTACTTGAGGAGGAAATGATATGTCAGTGACGATTAAAAGTATCTTTGATCAGACGGTTCAGAAATTCCCCATTAAAGAAGCTATCTACGACGTGAGAAGAAATATCCGCTATACGTACATTCAATGGAATGAGCAGGTGAATAGGTTGGCGGCGGCCCTTCAAGCGGAAGGAGTGCGAAAAGGCGACAGGGTCTCTACATACCTTTACAACAATGAAGAGCTTGCCACCGCATTCTTTGCCTGTGCAAAAATCGGCGCAATCTTTAATCCAATCAACTTCCGCTTAATGCCAGAGGAGTTGGCCTACATCTTAAATGACGCTGCTCCAAAGGTCGTTTTATTCGAGCACGAATTGGAATCGAGCGTTGCCGCGGTTGAGAAGCGATTTCCGGAAACTGCTTTCTGGTATATTGATGATAATGTTCCGAAATATGCCAAAGGTTACCGTCAAAAAATGGCAAGTATCTCATCAAATCCGGATGAAGTTGACGTTCACGAGGATGATGTTTATGCCATCATGTATACGAGCGGGACAACCGGACGACCAAAAGGGGTCATTCACCTTCATAAAGATATGGTCAAACAAGCAGAGATTTTAATAGAGGCCATGAAGTACGAACGCTCTGACATCGGGTTGATTACTGCACCGATGTTTCATTGTGCTGAATTGCACTGTTCCTTTTTACCTCGCGTCCAGGCTGGTGCCACAAACGTCATATTACATCAGTTTAATCCCAAAAAAGTTATGGAACTGATTGAATCCGAGGGGATCACCAAGTTATTTGCTGCACCAACGATGTGGAACATGCTACTTCAGGAAAACTTGGATGAATATAAATTCCAGAGTTTGAAGCTGGGGCTTTATGGAGCAGCCCCAATGGCACCATCACTTGTACGTGCCTGTCAGGAGAAACTTGGCATCCAGTTCATCCAAGCTTATGGAATGACTGAAATGGGTCCCGCCATCACTCTCTTATTGGAGGATGATCAAATTAGGAAAGCGGGTTCTGCCGGCAAAGCATGTTCCGATCATGAAATCATCATTGCCCGTCCGAATGACGAAGGGCCATCAGATCCCGATGATATTCTGGAACCTGGGGAAACAGGGGAAATTCTTGTGAAAGGTCCATGTATCATGAAGGGTTACTTCCAAAAAGGTGGAGAGACCGAAAAAGCGCTTTACAAAGGCTGGTATCATTCCGGTGACATCGGTTTCCTGGATGAAGATGGATATCTGTGGGTCAAGGACCGAGTGGACGACATGATTATCTCAGGAGGGGAAAATATATATCCACGTGAAGTGGAAGACACACTTTATGAGCATCAAGGAGTTCTAGACTGTGCAGTACTGGGTCAGCCTGATGATCAATGGGGGGAAATGGTAACCGCTTTCATCGTTGCCAAAGACCTTACGTTACAGGAAAGCGATTTAGAAACCTGGTGTAAGAATAGTGATACACTGGCGAACTATAAACGTCCAAGAAGATATATCTTCTGTAATGAGCTGCCTCGAAATGCAAGTGGGAAGATACAAAAATTCTTGCTTCGTAAACAGTTGGAAGAAAGTGCGGATGACAAAAGTATGGGGAACCTCCTTTAATGCCGGGGTTAGTAGCCGAAAAAAATACTGACAAATTAGTTAGCAATCATATGGGGAAAGGTTGGAAAAGTCGCTTGGCATGCGATGATAATTGGAAGGAAGAAGTTTAACAGATCTAGATGAATTATTATATAAATAATATTCCTGTGGAACAATTCAAGGAAACTGAATAGTTATCCACAATGAAAATGCAGAGTGACCAGTGGAACATTCCTTTTATCCACATAATCCACAGGGTTATCCAGAAATAACATTATTTTCATGTTAGTAAGGCAGTCATTGTACCTATCGTTTGTCAGTATTTTCAGAATATATCCACAATATATACAGGGTTGTGGATAAACTATGTGAATAAAGTAAATATAAGGGGCTGATTATAGCCCCTTGGTTTAGTTCGTCCTATTTATTAGCGGCGATTATGAGCACGGCGGTCAGCTGCATTTGCCCGGGCTTGTGCCTCGATATCTTCCTGGTCAGCCAGTTCGGAAGAATATTCAACATCAAGTCCGTCACTTTTCAAGTTTTTAGGAACCTGCGGAAGTTTCTGTTTGTTGTTGTCTCGATTATGGTGTATGTTATTGCGTCCCATGCTAGCGCCCCCTAAAAATTAAAATAAAATAAATAAGCTAGAGATGATTATTCAACTTATCATCTCTAGCTTATTTTGTGTTGAATGGATGTTCAAAATGTACGGGAAAATACTCCAGACTTAACGACGGGATTTCCTCTCGTTAAAACCACCTGCTCGATCTGCATTTTTAAATTCCCGAGCATAAAGAACCGCTTGCGTACTAGATAAGTTACTTTTTACTTTTTCGTGTTTTTTGGACAATTAGATCATCTCCATTTCACTTAATATCCCTATTTTTTCCTAAAATGATCCTTTCATACGTGAGAATCCTCTTTTAAGATATTTTGTAAAGCGTTTTTGAGGGTTGGGAAAGAAAAGATGAATCCTTCCTCTTTAAGTTTAATGGGTAGGACATTTTGTCCTTCAAGCACAAGTACACTCATTTCCCCAAGCATGGTCTTGAGGAAGAAGGGAGGTACGGGTAACCAATGGGGCCGGTGCATGACAGTTCCTATTGTTTTCCCGAATGTATCCATCTGAACGGGATTAGGTGCCGTAAAGTTGACTGGACCTTCAATCCGCTGATCGTTCATGCAAAAGATGATTGCACGGACCACGTCATGAATATGGATCCAGGAAAGCCACTGATTCCCTTTGCCCATCTTTCCTCCACCGAAAAGTTTATAAGGGATCACCATCATTGGCAGTGCTCCTTCCTTTTCCCCCAGAATCACGCCGAATCTTGTTAGGACGAACCTTTCACTGTAAGAGCGGGATTTAGCCGCTTCTTTTTCCCATAGCTTAACAGTACGGGCCAAAAAATCATCACCGATGGATTCGGAGGTTTCGGTAAAGGTTTCATGTTCCGAAATACCATAATATCCGATTGCACTTGCATTGATTATGACAGATACTTTTTCGGGCAGTTTGGAAATGATCCGGTTCATCTCTTTGGAAGCTTCGACCCTGCTTTCGACAATCCGGCGTTTTCGTTCAGGAGTCCAACGCCCGCTGTTTAAAGATTCACCAGCAAGGTTAATGAAAACATCGAGCCCTTCCAAATGCATTTCCGGCTTTGCGTCCTTGGTCAGCCAGCCGATATATGTCGGATTTTCTTTTTTTTTGAATTTTTCGGGATGACGGGTCAAGATATATATATCATGATTCTCTTTTAATAATTCATCGATAAGGGCTGTGCCGACAAAACCGCTTCCACCAGCAATGGCTATTTTCATGAAAACCACTTCCTTTCCCTTTCTTTCCTTCACTTTAACATGACCATGTCCTTTTTTCATTTTTAGACATGCTATATATAGAAATGGTACACGTAAAGGGGTAAAGTAGGGGGGGGGGTGGATATTATGCCAAACATAACAAAAATAACAACCCAAAAAAAACGTAAAGATCGTTATAACATTTTCGTTGATGAAAAATATGCTTTCAGTGTGGACGAAGAAGTGCTACTGAAGTTTCAATTGAAAAAGGGTATGGCACTTGATGACCTGCTGCTAGCTGAAATACAATTCCATGATGAAATCCAAAAAGCATTTACCGATGCACTTAATTATTTATCATACAGGATGCGTTCGGAATCGGAAATTCGCCTTTATTTAAAAAAGAAGGAAACGGATGATCCGATTATAAAGGAAGCGATACATAAGCTATACAGCTTTAACTATTTAGACGACCTAGAATTTGCCAAGGCTTACGTACGGACCCATGTTAACGGAGGCAATAAAGGTCCCACTACCCTTAAGCTCGAGCTTAAGGAAAAAGGGGTAGAAGAAAAGTTGGTTGTCGAGGCATTGAAGGAATACCCCTATGATATTCAAATTGAACATGCAAGGAAACTTGCTGGAAAATCGGTCAAAAAGGAAAAAAACATTTCAGAACGGGCATTGAGGCTGAAAGTTGAACAAACCTTGTTACGGAAAGGTTTCCCGAGAGATGTCATCCTTGAAGCGCTTGAAGATGTGACGGTTGAAAAGGATGAAGATGAACAATGGGATTCTCTTTGCCACCATGCTGAAAAAATGCAACGCCGATATAAAAACCATGAAGGCTTCGAATATGAACAAAAAATGAAGCAGGCATTATACCGAAAAGGTTTTCCAATAGAATTGATTGAGCGTTATCTTTCCAATCCTGATATGGAATAAGTGCATCGATAGCCAAATCATAAAATTTTGTTTAATATAGAAGTAAATTAATTTCATTTAAGGAGCCATATATATGAGCGACGTAAGGTACAGCAAGTTGTCGGCCTATGAACTACAACAGGAAATTGCAGCGTTGACTGAAAAAGCGAGAAAAGCAGAGCAATTGGGAATGGTTAATGAATTTTCAGTATTGGAACGTAAAGTGACGATGGCCAAGGCCTATTTGTTAAATCCGGATGATTTCAAAAAAGGTGAAATATACCAAATTGACGGCGATCCCGGTGTCTATTTCAAAATTGATTATATGAACGGCGTATTCGCCTGGGGTTACCGTTTAGGTGGAAGCGGAAAGGAAGAGGCACTTCCAATTTCAATGTTGAAATAAAAAGGAACCGGGGAAGACCCGATTCCTTCTGAGGTACCTTTTAATTCGATCGCTGATTTGATGCTTTCATTCGTTCTTGAGGCTGTGTATTAATACTGCCATCTGCACGCTTTGATGCATATCTTGCTTTTGCACGAGGCTCGCCTTGGAATTTATTATTGTTTTGGTTGGGGAATCCTTTTTGTTTATTTCGCAAGTTTTTCTCCTCCAAGCATCAGATTAAAGAAAAGAAGCGTTTCCGCTTACCACTAGTATGGGTAAGGGACAGTATAGTTCATTCTGTAAAAATATTGGCAATGAGGTGGTTCAAATGAATGATTACCATGAAAGGTTAACCAAGATACTGCTTGAGAAAAATGACCACATCACGTATGAGCAAGCTTTGACTTGGGTGGAATTATTATGGGAAGATTTCGAAGCGACCTATGCAAAGGCTGGACATGAATATGCCGGGGAAGAAATGACATCGCGCGTTGTAAGGACCTGGATTGATAACTACGGTGAGCAGTTCCATGAATTCATTGCAAAAAATCCTAAATATAAACAGTTATTAAATCAGCAGAATAGATTTCATTAAAAAGCTGATTCCAGAGGGGTTCCCTGGGATCAGCCTTTTTTCAATATGCAGCGACTACAAAATAATATTCAATTTCTTCTGCAGCTTCGCTTCGCTAAAGATCCAGCCGGTATAAGAATTCAATATATTCAATTCGCTGTCTAAATGGACTACTGCCACAAACGGGTAATACCCATTGCTGCGATATCTTAAATCGATGAAACGGACTTCATAATAATCTTTTATCTGTTCGATTTCAAATCGGTAAACCGGAGAAAAGGACAGAAAGGCTGCCAAGTTGATGTCCTTCTTTGCGGCTTCGAGAATTTCACTTTCTGGCAATGGCACTCGATCAAATGTATCAAGAATCGTCACATACCCATTATCGGCTCGTGCCACATAATAATTCTTTTCGGTAATTACCGCGATTTTCCAGCGGTGAAAACGCATGGTCGGTGATAAAATAATTTTTCTTGCTCCGGGAATTTGCTGCTTAACAGCTCTTTTTATAAACGCCTGTTCCCTGAATCTGGAGATATAATAGACAACGAGTATTCCGTAAATCGAGAGAAATAAATAGCCTGGAGGAAATCCAAAGCCCCATAATATCAGGCCTGCAACATGTATTCCAAAAATGAACGGGTCGAATGTATTGATGACCCCTAAAGCTACCCAATTTGACGAAATCGGCCTAAGAGCCTGGGTCCCATAAGCATTGAATATATCCACGAATACATGTAGGAATACGGCTAAGAACGTCCAAAGCCAAAGATGAAGGTAATTTGCTTCAGGTATGATGGCGAAAAGTGCTCCGCTGATAATCAAGGGCCAAAGTAAAACAGCGGGAATGGAATGCGTGATTCCACGGTGGTTTCGTATATATACAGCGTTATTCCTTAATTTTAAAACGGTGTCAATGTCTGGAGCTTGTGATCCCAATATCGTACCTGCTATTACTGCACTTGCAGTGACTGGGCTCTGCGCAATGACAGGATCTAACGTGGCAAGACCTCCAAGAGCAATTCCCATGACGAAGTGAGTACCTGTATCCAAAAAACTAACCTCCCTGCCACAATTTGAAAAAAATGGTCTTCTCTCATCATACCGTATTTATATATTAACCATCAAATGAATATAATTCAGACTTATTTCCGTGACCAATTACAAATAACTGGATATGAACATGATATTAAAAAAGAATGACCTACTATAGGTATTCCCATTTTTGATAAGAGTGTAACATCTTTGGAGGAACTGATGTGAAAGAAATAACGATCCCGACAATAGAAAAAATAAAAATCGATGATTTTCAAAAAGATTTGGTTTCCTGGTTTCTCAAAGAACAAAGAGAATTGCCATGGAGGGAAAATAAGGACCCGTACCGTGTTTGGGTTTCAGAAATAATGTTGCAGCAAACGAGGGTGGACACGGTGATTCCCTATTTCAACCGGTTTGTGGAATGGTTCCCCACACTCGAGGATTTTGCCAATGCCGATGAAGAGAAAATCCTAAAAGCTTGGGAAGGGCTAGGGTATTACTCACGTGTAAGGAATCTGCATAGTGCCGTTCAGGAAGTGAAGGCTTCCTACAATGGGATTGTACCGGATGATCCCGAGGAAATTTCCAAATTGAAAGGCGTGGGTCCTTATACAGCTGGTGCGATTCTAAGTATCGCCTATGGCAAGCCGGAGCCAGCTGTCGATGGAAACGTCATGCGTGTATTATCAAGGATATTGATGATATATGAAGATATTGCCAAGCCAAAGACTAGAAAAACATTCGAAGCTGCCGTCAGAAAGCTGATCGATCATGAACATACCTCTGCATTTAATCAAGCCTTGATGGAGCTGGGGGCATTAATCTGCACACCAGGTAAGCCTGCCTGCTTATTATGTCCCGTTCAAAGTCATTGTCTTGCATTTGAAGCAGGGGTTCAATCGGAACTGCCTGTAAAAGTCCAAAAGAAAAAAACGCGGGATGTACCAATTGTGGCTGCTGTTTTAACGAATGAAAAAGGTGAATTTTTAATTCACAAGCGAGCATCTGAAGGGTTGCTGGCAAATCTTTGGGAATATCCGAACTTCGAGAACCATTCATCCCTTCAGCATAAGAGGGAGTTCTTCGAGAATCGGTTTCAGGAAATGTATGGTGTCAAACCTGAAATCACGGAATCACTTGTGAGAATTGAACATGTTTTCTCACATCTTGTTTGGAAAGTGGACACGTATACGGGAATAGTCAAAGAAGCCATCAGTGAAGAGACATTAAGAGAAAACCAACTCAAGTGGGTGAGTGAAGCAGAGATGGAGGAGTTCGCATTTCCGGTTTCCCACCAAAAAATGATGAAGGCCTATAAAGAAAAAAAGCGGATTGAATAAAGGCAGTATTGTAATTAAGGTTACCTTGGGGATGGTTTCTATCTACATTTTAAAACAGAGTTGATTGGAACGGAAGGTGAGAGAGATTCGCGGGAAAAGCGTGTCAAAGGGAGACTCCGCAGGAGCAAAGAAGCCGGAGGCGAAAGCGAGTGCTCTACATTCTCCAATCAACGTTCAAATTGTACAACTCTAAAAAAACATAGGCAAACTCGATTTTCATCGAGTTTGCCTTCAGTCTAAAAAGGATATCCGCTAAGATATCCTCTTCTTTTTGTTGATTTTCAATGTCATATCCGTATAAAATCAATCGTAAATGGTTTTCGTTCCATGGGTATAATCGGCTTCCTGCCTATTAAGTCCGCCTCTATTTTCAATTTCTTTGACGATTTCGCTATGGATACTCTGTCCTTCTTGGTTTAAATAAGGTACCATTTGTTGAAGGGAGTGATGAAAATAGGCAAGTTCGCTATTTTCCCAATCCGATTTTTTCATCATCGACAACTCTGTCATATCACGTCCAACATACATAACAGTAACACTCCTTTTAAAAATGATTTTTATTACTCGGTGTTTACTCAGAAAGGATGAATAAACGTATGGAACAAAAAGTGGCACTCGTTACAGGTAGCAGTAAAGGTTTAGGTAGAAGCACGGCAATAAGGCTTGCAGAGGAAGGATACGACCTCGTTATTAATTATGCCCGGAGCAAGTCGAAAGCATTAGAAGTGGCAGCTGAAATTGAAGCTTTGGGGCGTAAAGCCCTTGTAGTTAAGGCAAATGTCGGTGACGTTGCGAAAGTGAAAAGCATGTTCGAGGAAATCGATGCTTATTATGGACGTTTGGATATCTTCATTAATAATGCTGCTTCAGGAGTGCAGCGCCCTTTGATGGAGCTTGAAGAATCGCATTGGAACTGGACCATGGACATCAATACAAAAGCCCTCCTTTTCTGCGCACAGGAAGCGGCGAAATTGATGGAGAGGAACGGCGGAGGGAAAATCGTCAGCATCAGTTCACTAGGGTCCATTCGCTATTTGAAAAATTATACAGCTGTCGGTGTTTCCAAAGCTGCGCTTGAAGCCCTGACAAGATATTTAGCGGTCGAACTGGCTGCGAAAAACATTTGTGTCAATGCCGTTTCCGGCGGTGTTATCGATACGGATGCCCTGAAGTCTTTCCCGAATCGGGATGAAATGCTTGCTGAGGCGGCAGAACAAACTCCTGCTGGACGGATGGTCGAGGTGGAAGATATGGTGAATACCATCCTGTTTTTAATTTCCGATGGAGCCAGTATGATTCGTGGACAAACCATTATAGTTGATGGTGGCATTTCATTGCTTGTTTAATGTAACTGGAAAAATTTAAATGTTATTAGTTGGATAACACTCCTTGATATTGGTTATCTTATTATCGTGGAGGTGATATCAATGGCTAATAACAATAATAAATCACAAGCAGGTACTAACGCTCAACAAGTAAGACAACAAAACGCGCAATCTCAGCAAGGTCAAGGCCAATTCGGTACTGAGTTTGCTTCTGAAACAAACGTTCAAGAAGTGAGACAACAAAACGCACAATCTCAGCAAAAAAAGGGTCAAGGTCAAGCTCAAGGCCAATTCGGTACTGAGTTCGCTTCTGAAACAAACGTCCAAGAAGTGAAACAGCAAAACCAAAAATCCCAAAGCAATAAAAACCAAGGCTAATTGCCGTTTTAAAAACGAAAGGCATCCTTCTTTTGAAGGATGCTTTTTTTTTGCCTTTCATTTGATTCGACAAATGTTTTGATGTGTTTACATTTTATGTCAAAGGAAAATCTGGATAAAAACTAGAATATACATACTATAGAAAAAATACACATTAGGAAGGTGCATTCATGGAGGAATTTAACCGGCTAATAAACAACCAGTTGAAAACGATGGATAAGCTGTTACTTTTACAATCCGAAATCGAAAGATGCCAAGATATAGAGAAGCAACTCCTTGCCCTGCAAGAGGAGAATGAAGCAGTCACCATTCATGAAGAGATCCAACTTAAAAAGCAGGAATTGAAAAGTATCCATGATATGTTCGAGAAGCAAACGGAAGAAGTCATCCGTTATTTTCAGCAAGGACAAGCTGCAATACAATGAATAACCGGCTAATTTCTAAGTTAAAATGGGGTGGATGGTCAGACTTTTTCGACTTATTTACACATTTTCACTGGGAGATTAGCCACTTTTGTTTTAAATTTATGAATAAATCGCTATAATATAGGAATATAGGGTAAATGGAAAAAAGTATATATTTTAAATACACACAACAACTGCAAACGGAATAGGGCACAGTACGCTGTCAGGGTGTCTATAGAAAGTAGGGAGAGAAAAATGGGGATTGTTCCTGCCGAAGGAGGAAAAATCCAAATTCATAGCTATAAACATAATGGACATATCCATCGTATCTGGGAAGAGACAACCGTTTTAAAAGGGACCCAAAATCTGGTGATAGCAGCCAATGACCGTACTATGGTAACGGAATCAGATGGAAGGACCTGGATTACGAGAGAGCCGGCGATTTGCTATTTTCATTCAAAGTATTGGTTTAATGTTATTGGTATGTTGAGAGAGGACGGAGTTTATTATTATTGCAATATCAGTTCTCCGTTCACATACGATTCGGGAGCATTGAAATACATTGATTATGACCTGGACATTAAGGTATTCCCAGATATGACGTTTAATTTGCTGGATGAGGATGAATATGAAAGGCATCGGAAAGAAATGAATTACCCGGATGCCATCGATTCAATATTGAAACAGAACGTAGACTATTTAATTTATATGATACGCCAGCGAAAAGGACCATTCTCCGCAGAGTTTATTGATAGTTGGTATGAACGCTTTTTAACCTATCGATGATAGAAAAGGCCTGCTGCTTAATTAGCAGGCTTTTTCATTGTGTAACGTATCTACCCACTGATCTTTCAAGCAGGAACGATTTTTGAATAACAGCAAATCTTTAACCCCTTGCCTCCTATAAATGTGTATGAAAGATATTGAATGAAATCCTTTTGATAGTTAATCTTGGAAAAGGAAAATATAATTGAAAAGTGCATATATGATTCCCAATTGAACGTTAGGGACTTTTTTTAGCATTTTGATTTAATGAATCAGAAAAGGAGGGATTTCGTGGAGAGCATTAAGAGGTATTTGCAATTCGTTAAACCATATAAATGGCAGATAATCGGGACGGTATTGATTGGATTGCTGAAGTTCGCAATTCCGCTTTTGCTTCCATTGCTCAGTAAGTACATAGTGGATGACATCATCGGAAATGGTGACCTGTCCAAAGCTGTGAAGTCTGAACGCCTTTTATGGGCAATGGGCATCATGATGTTCATTTTTGTTGCGGTTAGACCGCCGATTGAGTATTATCGACAGTATTTCGCTCAATGGACCGGAACGAAAATCCTATATGATATTCGTAATGATTTATTCACTCATATACAAAAACTGAGCTTTAAATATTATTCCAATACAAGAGTGGGCGAGGTCATCTCAAGGATGATCACGGATGTGGAACAAACGAAGAACTTTGTCATCACGGGTTTGATGAATCTTTGGCTGGATATCGCAACGATCATCATAGTGATAGCCATCATGTTTACGATGGACGTGAAGTTAACCATTGTATCCATCATCATGCTTCCATTTTATGCGTTTTCGATTAAGCATTTCTTTGGCAAGTTGAGAACCTATACAAGGATTCGCTCCCAAGCGTTAGCGGATGTACAGAGTCACCTTCATGAACGGGTTTCAGGGATGTCAGTCATCAAAAGCTTTGCGATAGAAGACAGGGAACAGGAACTGTTTGCGAAGCAGAACAAGAATTTCCTGGATAAGGCCCTAAAGCATACGAGTTGGAATGCTAAGTCATTTGCTGTCGTGAATACGATTACGGATATTGCCCCCCTGCTCGTGATAGGCTTTGCCGGTTATCAAGTCATTCACGAACAATTGTCGCTGGGTACCATGGTTGCTTTCGTCGGTTTCATAGACCGGCTATATAATCCCCTCAGACGATTAGTTAACTCTTCTACGACAATGACCCAGACATTGGCGTCCATGGACAGGGTTTTTGAGTTTGTGGATGAGAAGTATGATATCGATGACGAACCAGGGGCGAAAGAGCTTAAGCATGTAGATGGCCGAATTACCTTTCAGGATGTTTCGTTTGCTTATGACGAGAAAGAGGCACCCGTTTTAAAACATATAAATTTGGATGTTACACCAGGAGAAACCATTGCACTTGTCGGGATGAGCGGCGGAGGGAAATCCTCGATCGTCAGTTTAATTTCCCGTTTCTATGATGTGACGGAGGGAAGGGTATTATTGGATGGAACGGATATCCGTAAATATCAAGTCCGCAGCCTAAGAGATAAAATCGGGATGGTGCTACAGGATAATATCTTATTTAGTGAATCGGTTAAGGCCAACATCCTTATGGGACGGCCTGATGCAAGTGATGAAGAAGTATTTGAAGCGGCAAGGGCGGCGAATGCCCATGACTTCATTATGGGTCTAAAAGAGGGGTATGAAACGAAAGTCGGGGAGCGGGGAGTTAAATTATCCGGAGGCCAAAAGCAACGGGTTGCCATTGCGAGGGTATTTTTGAAAAACCCGCCTATCCTTGTGCTGGATGAAGCTACATCCGCATTGGATTTAGAGAGTGAACACTATATCCAGGAGGCACTTGATATTTTGGCGAAAAACCGGACCACCATCATCGTGGCCCATCGCTTATCAACCATCACCCATGCTAACCGGATCGTTCATATCGATAATGGGGAAATTACGGAAATGGGAACACACGAAGAACTTATGAAAAAGCAAGGGCATTACTACAGCCTATTTCAAGTACAACAATTGGATTCCTAAGGGAAAAGGAAAACCATATGATTCCCGCCAAAGTAATATACATAAGAAAGACCATTCCGCTAACGGGAATGGTCTTTCTTATTATAATGATGAACCTGTTAGGAAATTCTTTTTTCATGCAGCGTTTTTTTTCTGTCAGGAAGGAATTGAGGAAGGTGCTTTATTCCCTCAGGCAAGGCGATACCGACAATGATCAAGGACATCCCGAACCATTGCAGTGACGTAACCTGTTCATTCAAGAAGATGACGGAAACGACCATCGCTGATGGCAATTCCGCTGCACAAAGGATCGTTCCAAGCCCGACTCCCACTTTCGGCAGACTGACAGCAAAGAAAAAGAAAGGAACAAGTACACCCAAAGTACCGAGCAACAAACCATAGTACCATAGGTTCGTTTGGACAAGATTCGTAACAAGTGTAACGGGGTTAGTTGTGAATACAGCAGTCAGCATACCACCCGTTGCAATGAAAAACAGCCGTTTCATTGAAGATTCCCCAACTGCGAATTGAGAGTTGCAATACATATATAGCGCAAAAAGCACCGCAGACAATAGTCCGAACAATACGCCTTTTAGGCTTAGGGCAGATAGAGGCTGACCAAAAATCGCCCCTGCCAATAATGTTCCGATGAAGAGAACGAAAATGGCAATGAGTTTATTTTTATCCGGGCGTCTTTTATTTATGAAACTTTCAATGAGGACGCCTATCCAGGTAAATTGAAATAAAAAGACAACGGCAATCGAAGCGGGAAGCTCGGATACGGAAACGGCATATGCCTTTCCGACGAAAGTGGACATCATGCCCGTGATTAAAAGTAATCCGGCACTCTTCCATGAAACTTTATATTTAAACGAAAAAAGAAATAAAACGGAGACAATCAGCCAACCGACAAGATATTGACTGCCGACCAGTTCTCCAGATGAATGGCCATCCATAAATCCAAACTTGATCATGGTGGATAATGTGCCATATGAGATCGAACCAATTAAGACCATTATGGAATACTTCAAAAGTTGCATATTTTTCACCCCTGTAAAAATAAAAATCGCCACCTGCCAAAAAGGCAAGTGACGAACGAAAAAAGGAAATCCTTTTAAAATTCCGTCTCTCAACAAAAGCTGAGTTTAAAAAAATGTTTGTGTTGCATTAACTTAGCTTAAAGTCTTTGTGAATATTTGTCAACCAGAAAAAAAGTTAAAGCCTGCACGTCGATCCCTAAGCTGAAGGTGGTGGCAGAGGCAAGAGAAGATCCTTTCATGGCATATAAAACAAAACCCCCAAAAGGCAAATATGCCGAATGGGGGGGCGTGTTTCAATCGCCATTTTGCTGGAAATCTTCCAATTTACCACGATATTCTTCGTCTTTCATTTTGCGAAGATTAGGCTTTTTTTCTGCAGTTGGCTCATCCTCAGGCTTTTGGTTGTGAAGCTTGGAAAGTGCCGAACGATAATCCTGGTCTTTCATTTTCAATTCATCATTGTCTGTTGGGACGATGATTTCGGTAACGGGATCATCATCCGAAGAAGAAGCGGACTCTTCCGACGAGTTCTCTTTCTCGAGAACCGGCTTATCTTCAGGTGATAAAGCTTTGATATTGAATGTGATCAAGCCCGAAACCGCTAAAATGGCAACGATGATAATTAGAATTATGCCCATTGAATCAAGCCTCCTAGAGCTCGTTTGTGAATGAACGGGTGACATGGGCTACCCGTTTTCCTAATGCTTCTCCAAGCTGCAAGTCGTTCTTGGTTATGTTGTCATCCACCCCGGGCGGGCAGCTTATTCCTACACCATAGTAGGAACCATATAAGGCGTTTTCCGGGACAGTGCCGGGTAAGCCGACAATGATCATGCCTTGATGAAGCATTGGGGTGATTAAGTTCAGCATGGTAGCCTCGAGTCCTCCATGTATGGTGGCAGTCGTACAGAAAACAGCACCCACTTTATTGATCAGCGCTCCTTCCGCCCATAGATACCCAAGTTTATCAATCCATGTTTTCAAACTCGAACTGATGGTGCCGAAGTGACCCGGACATCCCCAAATGATGGCATCCATTTCCTGAAGCTTATAAACATCCGCTTCGTTTACATGGTCAATTAGAACCTCAGCTCCTGGAACCCCAGCGGCTCCGTGAGCTATTGATTCGGCAAGTGCCTTCGTATGGTTACCTTCACTGTCGTATACAACATAGATTTTCATATTAAATCCCCCATTTAATTAAACCGATTTTTTTACTGGTGAAGGAAGCAAAGGTACATCCAATTTTTCCTGTTTAGCTTGTTTCATTGCTTTGTCCTTCCGAACGTCACGCAAAAACAATGAGAGAACTATACCGGCAATTGCGAAACCTGTTGCCCAAAAGAATGCATCATTGATTCCCATCACATTTGCTTGACCCTGGATTTGTGAAGAAATCAGCGACATTGCAGTTTCCTGTGCCTGTTCTCTCGTTTGATTCATCGAACTCATTATGGATTGAACGATTGTTTGGAAATTCTGAACAAAACCGGGATCACTCGTACTCATTTCCGAACCTAAGGAAGTTCCATGGAAAGAAGCACGGGTTGTATAAATGGTCGTCACGAAGCTCGTACCAATTGCTCCGGTTACTTGTTTAAGCGTATTGCTCATTGCCGTACCATGTGTATTCAAATGCTTAGGAAGCTGATTCATCCCAGCTGTCATGATCGGCATCATAAGTAAAGACATTCCAAGTGAGCGGATGGCGTAGATGATGACCAAAGTCGAATAGGTAGTTTCCGTAGTCAATTTAGCGAATTCGAAGGTTGTGATAGCAGTAATCGCTAAACCGACAAGTGCTAATGGACGAGGTCCGATTTTGTCGAATAATGCTCCTGAAATGGGTGACATCACCATCATCACAAGGGCTCCGGGTAACATCAACAGACCGGACTGAACGGGTGTGAATCCTCTTAGAGTCTGTAAATAGATAGGCAATAAGAATATCCCGGTAAACATGGCCACTGTGACTATGGCGGAAATGATATTCGATAATACGAACATGTCATACTTAAATACACGGAAGTCGAGCATAGGTGCTTCCGATTTTAACTGTTGAACCACAAATAGGCTCAGAAGGATTAGCCCGATGATGATCGTTCCCAGAACGATGGAATCCGTCCAGCCTTTGGAACCTGCTTCACTGACACCGTATAGTAATGATGCAACACCTATCAAGGATAGAGAGGCGCCCAACAAATCCAATTTTATTTTCTTGGGTTCTGCTACATTACGCATACTTATAAAGGCAAGTGTCATGATAATCATGCCTAATGGCACCATTGCGTAGAACATGACCCGCCAGCTATATTCCTGAATGACCCAACCAGATAAAGTCGGTCCGATGGCAGGGGCGAACATAATGGCCAGACCAAAGATTCCCATTCCTTTCCCGCGCATTTCTGGAGGGAAGATGAAAAGAATGATTGTCATGACCAATGGCTGCAAGATCCCGCCGCCCGCCGCCTGGATCAGCCGGCCAGTAAGGATGACGGGGAAATTTGGTGCGATGCCGCAGATGAATGTCCCTACCGTGAATAGAAACATGGCAGCGAGGAATAAAATGCGCGTGCCGAACCGTTCTATTAAAAAAGCGGACAGTGGAATCAAAGCTCCATTCACGAGCATGAATCCAGTTGACAACCATTGAATCGTTGTCGCAGCTACATTAAATTCGGCCATCATCCTCGGCATGGCGACACTAAGCAGAGTTTGATTCAAAATGACCATGAACAAACCTAGCATTAAGATAATTAACATGGGGGCAAACTGTTTCATTCCCTTGTTTTCATTTACTGAGATGGTTTGAGAAGCCATTTAAGGTAAGCCTCCTTTCTGTATAACTGTATTGCCGGTTTATTTAGTTGAAATTTTCACTTCTGCGTTCATTCCAGGCAGAACTTTATCGGATGGTGCTTTAATGGAAATTTTCACTGGTACTTTTTGAGTCACTTTCGTATAGTTTCCACTGCTGTTTTGATTGCCCATCACTGAAAAGACAGACGTTGTCGCATAACCGATCTGTTCCAATGTACCTTCGAAGACAGTATCGGGATCTCCATCGATGATAATATCGACGCTGTCACCTTTTTCAATATCCTTCAATTTATTTTCTTCAATGTTAGCCGTTATGGATAGATCATCCATATTGATGGTCTGAGCAAGCGTTTGACCCGCTTGAACCAACTGCTCATCATGTACTTGTGTTTTAACGATTGTCCCTTGCGCTGCCGTTTTTACTGCTTCTTTTACATCTGATGTGGTTACATTAGCAACTTTGTCATTTTTACTTACACTGTCTCCTTCGTGTAAGTCCCAATCTGCTAATTTTCCGGTTGTGGGGGCAACGATGGTATAAAGGTCACCCGACACTTTCGCTTCATCCGTTTTAATGAAATTCGTGCTTTCATAATAGTAATAAGCCCCACCGGCCACTACCGCCAATATAATAACCAAACCAATGATATTGATTAAAACTAAACGTCCTCTATTCACTTGTTTCGCCTCCAAAAAAATATTGATGATCGGTTTTTGAATCAGTTTCATTAAATGACTTGACCTATTTTTGACAACGCCTCCCATATCCAATGTTTATTTATTAATTTTAATAAATATTAATTTTTATAAGTATTAATATTATTAAGTAAAGAGTTTACCAGTTTAATTATTTTTTGTCATGTAATTTATTCGGAATGGAAGTAGGAAATAAATACAGTTAAATGGGGAAAATTTGAATTTTTTTTAGTTTTAAGGATATATGGAAAGTAAATTTGACAATGGTATGTCATTTAATTAAATTTAAGAGGTAGGATTGTCCTATATAAGGAGTGAGAAGGCTGGATTTTAAATGGGAAGTAACTAATAGTATAGAAATGCAGATTTTTCGGATTAGGAAGAAGCTTAGGGCCATCGTAGCAAAAAATCTTCAGCCTTATGGATTAACGTCGCCTCAATTTTTCATATTATTGATATTGAAAAAAGAGGGGTCGATCAAATCGACCCAGCTGGCTGACTTCTTAACCGTAAAGCCAAGTGCGATTACCGTATTTGTAGATAAGCTGGTCGAAATGGATTATGTGAAACGGCAGCCCTCTGAAAAGGATCGCAGGGTCATCAATCTTGAATTGAAAGAGGCAGGGGAAGCCATTTTGGGGAGAGTCCTTGCGGAGCATAACCAATTGATGGGCAAGAACTTCAACTCATTCTCAGAAGATGAGCTGCAGGATCTTTTGAAGAAATTGGATACGATTGAAAAGGCTGCTGATAAGAACCTTTTGGATGATTGAATGAGGAGCATGCTCTAAATAGAGACGAAAAAAGACGGTTCCCGGGGAACCGTCTTTTTAATCTTCTTCATACTGGACAGATATTTCGTTATCTTCCTTATGGAAGGACTGGAAGCTGACGATCAGCTTTTCAAGATGTTCCAATTGTTCGTCATATTCTATGACTGCAGAAATCAATGGTACAAGACGGGCAGAGAGATGGCCTAGATTATCATGCATTTCGTCCACTTGATTCTGCTGTTCGAAAAAGTGGGCGAGCAGCTCTTTACGACTTAAACAATCCTGGTCCCAATCTTCAATCTCCCCAATCGACTTGATTTTTTCGATATGCAGTAATATCAACTGTTCATGCTTGCGAATCAAGGAATCAAGCTGTTGTAAGATACTCCGTTGGAAATCTTCAGGCATTTGATATAATTCATTCTCGAATTTATGGATTCTCTTCAAGGTTTCAAACGCTTTTTTTGTTGTAATGATCATCTGCCGATAAACCACAAGCTTTCTTGCTTTAGCTACACTGTTCTTCTTGAAATATTCCCGTTCCTCTTTGTACATGGAATAGATATGTTCGAGATCGAGTAACTCCGCCTTTAATCGGCTGATGTCTTTCTTCAATAAAGTGTGTTCTGTAGCATGTCTTGTGCTGATTCTGATCCATTTTAAGATGTCTTCCGTCACATCTGTAATGCGTGTATAAAGTTTTGCTTCATATTTTGGAGGAATGAAAACCAGATTCACGATAAAAGAAGAAACGATTCCAAGCAAAACGGATGAGAGACGTATAAAGGCAAAATTAAGGAATTCCCCTTCCTGGTTTTCCATGATGGCAATGACCGTCACGATGGAAAGGACGATCGTTTTATCCATTTTCAATTTTAAGTTGATGGTTATGACAACCATTACGGCAAGACCGATTATAAAAATATCATTTCCGAACAACAAAACGAAGGAGACAGCAACCAACGCGCCAATGATATTTCCTTGAATTTGCTCCAACACCGTTTGATACGAACGGTAAATGGTCGGCTGTATTGCAAAAATTGCAGCAATCCCAGAAAGGACAGGAGCAGGAAGGTTAAGCAGTTCCGATAGATAAAGCGCTAAAACAATTGCTATTCCTGTTTTGAGAATGCGGGCACCAAACTTCATATATAGGTTAATCCTTTCTTTGTGATGTAATGGATCATGGTAAGAAAAAGGCTCTATTTATATATAGGCTTTTGCTTAAAGTTGTATTCTAACTTATTTGTTAGTACTTTACACTAAAATGAGTGGATGTAAACAAAAAGTAATATACAGGATTTTCCTTAAAGTTACAATAGGTAAAATCAAGTTTAATATATAAAGAAAATATAGGCAATTTCTTGATTGCTTTCAAGTGTGTTTTTCCTTCGTTTAAAGACTACCCCAAAGGTAAATGACTGGAAAAGGCTGATGCTCGAATTGAAGAGCATCAGCTTTTTTAATGAACGATTCTTAATTTTGTTTTCGGCATCACTCTGTGGATACAGCAGGATCCGCTTGTTCTTTAACAGGAACGACCTGAAGGAAGTGCTCTCCAGGATTTTGAAGCAGAGCCTCCAAGGAGGCTGCTTCTTCCGTTTGGTCATGATCCTTCAAGAGTGCCGTGTACTTGCCAAGAAGTTCGGCCACGTCCTGCAGGCCTTTTGCAGATAGGGGCTCAATGGAAATCTTTGCCCCTTTTGCAACCCGTTTCTTAATGACATCTTTGGTTAATCCAAATTCAGGCTGTTGCCGTAAATAAACGACACCGCCTGTCATCCCTGCGCAAATCCATGGACCCGGATCCCCCAGAACCAAACCTCTTCCATTTGTCATGTATTCAAAAGCGAATCCCTTAATATTGGAAGTAACCGCAATATTACCGGTTTCCTTTTCAGGAAGTGGTTGTTTCAATAATCCTCCAATGATCATATCTGCTCCGGAAAGCCGGATTCCCGCTCTGGCATCGGCATCACCTTGGGCAATGAGGAGACCATGCTGTGCACCATATCCAAAGCCCTTACCGACAGAGCCATTGTAGAACTTTCCGTCTTTTCCGGGAGATTTAAAGATGGCAATATTACCGCCAATCGATGTTTTGCCAATCCCATCCTGGGCGCCGCCATTCACACTGATCGTAATTCCCTCCGTATTGTATGCCCCAAGTCCATTACCCGGGATGGAACCATCCTGATAGGATAGGTGAACGGGAGGAAGTTTTTTGTATGAACCATCCAATCTGCCCCTAACGCGATGACAGGACACCCTGCTGCCAAGTACACGCTGCTCGGAAGTGATCGAGCTATAGTTGCGGGATTGCTGCAGATCATCTACATGTGAATCCAGATATTCAGCGCCAACGGCAACCTGCATGGAGCCTTCATTCAAATATGCCGCCGTTTCTTTATGAGAGAACGGTGTTATATCCAAATTTTTCAATAAATAGGTTAAATCCATTGATTGTTGACCTTTACTTTGCTGAAGCAAATCAGAACGTCCAACGATATCCTGAAGATTCTTCACCCCGAGTGATCCGGTCAGGGCTTTGAGTTCTTTGGCAAATGCACTGAACATATTCGTTAATCCTTGAACGGCTAAATCAAATTTTCGCGGAACAAAACGGCGTAGCCCATGTTCTTTCGCTTGTGCTTCCGATTCGATTTGAGTGGCGATGCCCACATGGCAGGTATCAAGGTGACAACCGCGGCACGTTGTACAGCCGACGGCAATCATCGAAAGTGTCCCAAAACCTACACGGTTTGCCCCGAGCAGCATTAATTTCAATACATCCATCGAGCTTTTTAACCCACCGTCAGCCCATATTTCAACATTCTGACGAATACCTGACTCAAGTAAAGCATTATGGGCCGCTTTCACACCAATCTCGACTGGCAGACCGACATGTGCGAGTGCATGGATCCTGGCAGCACCTGTTCCGCCATCAAAACCGGAAAGCGTAATGATATCGGCCCCTGCTTTGGCGACGCCGACCGCAATCGTACCAATGTTTGGAACGACCGGAACCTTGACGGCAACTTTTGCTTTATCGTTTGCCGTTTTTAGTTCATGGATCATTTGGGCCAAATCTTCAATTGAGTATATATCATGGTTATTGGAAGGGGAGATCAAGTCGGAACCGATTGTTGCATTCCGGGCTTCTGCGATTTTCGCTGTGACCTTGGAACCGGGAAGGTGTCCGCCTTCACCAGGTTTTGCCCCTTGCCCAATTTTAATTTCCAATAGATTTGAAGAGTTCAAGAGTTCTGCGTTGACACCGAAACGGCCGGAAGCGATTTGCTGTCCGCGGGATTTCGGGTACTTGCCCAGCATATCCTTGATTTCCCCGCCTTCACCATTCATGCTGATCATGCCTAACCGCTCGGCAGCTTCTGCATAAGCCCGGAAAGCAATTTCATTTTGTGATCCAAAGGACATGGAGGCTATGACGAACGGCAATTCCTGTTCGCCGACCGAAAGACTGACTTCTTCAGAAGGGATTGAAGCATCTGAAGCTTTTAATGATGTCAAGTGTCGGATCGTCGTAGGATTGGATTCTTCCTGTTCGGTGATCTTTTCGCGATAAGCGTCATAGTCACCGGTTGAAGCAACTTCCCCGATCGACTTCCAAACCCTAGGGAATAAATGGAAGGTCTTTCCCATCCGTTCTTTTTCATTGCCGTAATCTTCCGCACGCTGGATGGCGTCAGCCTTGATTTTATCAAAATTGTAATCCAGATCATTGGAACCGAAGAAGTTAGCCACATTTAAATATTTTGCGATTTCCTCATGTAAACCGATGCTAGAGAAAAGTCTTCCATATCCCCGCAGCTCATGAATGCCGATGGTGGAGATAACTTTCTCAAGTCCTTTCGTCAAGGAGTTATATAGATTGGTAACCCCCTTAAGGTCATCTGAAGATAAGGATAGGAACATATAATAGGGGCTGATTAAGTTGGCTCCAAGACCATAAGAAACGATGATATCATGCAGTGACCTTAGCGATGCGGAACGTAAAAGGATGGAACAATCCCGGCGCTTGCCTGTGCGGACCAATGCTTGATCGACGGCTGAAGTGACAAGGTGGGGATCAAGCCAAAGGTTGCCGTTTTGATGGGCAAGGGCATCATCCAGAACGAGCAGCGTTTTTCCTTTATCCACTGCATTGACACTTTCATCCGTAATCCTGGTTAAAGCATCCGTGATGCTTTCATCCTCTTTGAACGTGCTTGAAATGAAATGCACGAGTTTTTGATCTTGGTTATATTTAATGAACTGATCATAGCTTGGCTGCGATACGATGGATGAACACTCATAACCCGTCAATCCTTCAATCAATAAAGGAGTTAGCAGCTCCATAACCTTTCCAGCCTTATTCGCTTCGAATAGGGAAGGCCGTTTTCCGATGATGGTCCTTGTTGAGAAGTGCTCGGTTTCCCGATCCCGGTCTATCGCTGGGTTGGTTACGACAGCCACACTTTCCTTAATGAAATCCGCAATGTTGGTCCGTTGGGGATTAAGTGCCGCCAGAGGCGCATCATGACCAAGTGAACGAATGGGCTCAGCGCCTTTTTCGGCCATCTGTTCCACTAATTGAACATGCTCCCTTTCCCACCCGAAAGCTTTATACTGACCATTATGAATGGCTTGCGCGTTTGTCATGGAGACAACCTTTTCAAAAACTTGGGGCTGCAAGCGGACTCGGTCATTGGAAAGAACGAAACGATTATTGAAGAGTTCAAATACTTTATCCTGGTAATCCTTGTAGGTGTACAACTCAATACGGTCACCATTCCATTTCAAACCCACTTTTTCCCCAGGTCCCATCGGTTTAGGATCTCCGGTATATTCACTTGAAGGGATGATTCCTGGTTCGGAAGTGAACATATAGGATGATTCTGTTTCAATATTCCATAGCGGGCGCAGGCCTAAAGAGTCGACAGAGAACACGGCCTCATCGCCGAAACGTGAGATGATTCCTGCTGGACCTTGTGCAAAGTGACCCCATGCCTCCCGTAAATACGTATATAAGTCTTGTAAGTGCTCTGGATATTCCTTGATTTCATTAATGATTGGCGGGAACATAAGGTCGACAGCTTCAAATAAAGAGTAGCCATGGCGGCAGATGAAAGTTTCGATCGTCTTGTTTAAATCCTGTGAATCACTTCCGTCTTTAGCGATGGGAACACCGATCATTTTCGCTTCATCACGCAATTTGGCAATGGTATTGATTTCGCCATTATGACCAAGTACACTGAAAGGCTGGACCCGGAAGAAGCTTGATAGAGTATTAGTGGAGAAACGGTTATGTCCCAGTGTCATGGTGGAGGCAGCTAAAGGGTCTGCAAGATCAAGATAATAGGCAGGGAGGGTATCCCCCGCACCCATCACTTTGTAGACAGCATGATGCTGGCTTAAGGATGCAACATGGATGAAATCACTTTTTTCGATGTCGGAAGTCAGCTCAAAAAGAAGATTTGAAAGCTCCTGGTTGTTTTTGATGGTGGAGGAACAGGCGAATTGCCAGAACATTGGGTCTTCTTGAATGGCAATCGGTCCCAATGCCTCAGAACGGTATGCTTTATCTGTTTCATATATCAAAGAGAGACCATATTGAAGCAGTTTCTCCTTTACTTCGATTTTTAAGTCGTTCGCATCTGTTTTTTTGCTTAAAAATAAGTGGCCGACTATGAAGGAATCTTCATCGACGATGCTTGGATCGATATTTACCGCTTCCAGCTTCTTTTTCCAAAGAGCCCGGGGAATATCGATATGGATGCCGGCGCCATCACCCTCGCCATTGATGAAGCCGCAGCGATGGTTCATTTTAACCAGGGCGTCGATACAGGCAAAGATGTTTTCGTTAGTAGGGATCTTCTTTTTTTCGATGCGGGAAACGATTCCGCAGGCATCATGTTCTTCCTTGTAAAATTCTTTGAATGTAGCAGGTGTCCATTGTTGGGTCATATGTGTGGCTTGAATAAGGCTGCCCTTATTCTTAGCCTTTCACCTCCTGTAGCATTTGTTTAATGGGGGAAATATTAGTAAACCCGAACAATCGTCCAAGTTTTTTTATAGATTGAAAGAAAGTGTATAAATGTATATAAATGTATCCATATCATATCATTTAAATATTCAGAAATCAATTTTTTATACAATGGATTGGATGCTGTGGTTGATGGGATTTTTGTAGAGAATGGCTCCAAAGGCTAATTTAAAAGATTTATTACACGGAAATAAGAAACCCCCAAGATTGATGTACATCTTGGGGGTGTATAAAAAATGCATAATTATGCTGTTTCGTTTTATTAAATTAGGTTTTTGAATGCATGTTCAACCGCTTTTAGAGTATAAGCGATATCATCGTCCGTGTGAGCTATTGTCAAGAACCATGCTTCATATTTAGAAGGTGCCAAATTGATGCCTTGGTTGAGCATGAGTTTGAAGAACTTAGCGAACATTTCGCCATCAGTATTTTCCGCCTGCTCATAGTTTTCAATTTTTTCTGTCGTGAAATAGATCGTCAATGCCCCTTTTAGGCGGTTGATGGTGATTGGGACATTATATTGGCGAGCGGCTTTCAGGATACCTTCTTCAAGAATTTTTCCCAGCCGGTCAAGCTCGTCGTACAGACCCTCTTCTTTAAGTACTTCTAAGCAAGCTATCCCGGAAAGCATGGAAGCCGGATTTCCTGCCATCGTACCTGCTTGATAGGCTGGTCCTAACGGTGCGACAGTTTCCATGATCTCTTTTTTGCCGCCATAGGCACCAATCGGAAGTCCGCCCCCGATGATTTTTCCAAGAGCCGTCAAATCGGGCTGAATGCCCAAGAAGTCCTGTGCCCCTCCATACATGAAGCGGAAAGCTGTGATGACTTCGTCGAAAATGACGAGTGATCCGGCTTCGTGAGATAATGAAATGACTTCTTCCAAGAAGCCTGGGCTTGGTTCCACGATTCCAAAGTTACCGACGATCGGTTCAACAAGTACGCCTGCAATTTCATTGCCCCATTTATTCAGTGCTTCTTTAAATGGCTCGATATCATTGAAAGGCACCGTGATGACTTCTTGTGCGATACTTTTGGGCACGCCGGCTGAGTCCGGTGTGCCTAGGGTGGACGGGCCTGAACCAGCAGCTACGAGAACAAGGTCGGAGTGACCATGGTAACAGCCGGCAAACTTGATGATCTTATCGCGTCCGGTGTAAGCGCGGGCCACACGGATGGTGGACATGACAGACTCAGTGCCTGAATTGGTGAAGCGGACTTTATCCATGGATGGTATGGCATCTTTCAACATTTTGGCAAATTTGACTTCATGTTTTGTTGGTGTGCCGTATAAAACGCCGGTTTCTGCCGCTTTAACGATTGCCTCCGTAATATGTGGATGGGCATGCCCTGTTATGATCGGGCCATATGCAGCTAAATAATCGATATATTTATTGCCATCAACATCCCAGAAATAAGCCCCTTTGGCATGATCCATTGCAACTGGTGAACCGCCGCCTACCGCTTTGTAAGAACGGGATGGGCTGTTAACCCCACCAACGATATGTTCTAATGCCTCTTTATGTAAAAGCTCCGAATTACTAAAATCCAATCTTAAAACCTCCTAAAAATATAAACATATTTCACCTTAATCATAGCACTTTTCCGTCCGTAAATCTGTGGTGGAAGGCTAGGAAATGTGATCCGGCCTCTGTTGGAATGAAGCAGCCTTAGAGCAGCAGCATTCCTGGGCCTTCATTTTGTTTGGGAAATGGGGTCGGGCCCCAAAACTCCGGTTATGAAAGATAAAATGTCCAAGATGGTGGCAGGGTTTTCGATGTCGAAGGATTGGCGGTTCATTTCGCCCTGGGCTTGGTAATAGATAAGTTGGCCGGTTCCTTTTTCTTCATTAATGCGAATGTGGAAACTTATGGGGGTGCTTTCAATCGATCCGCTGGAATCCCTTTGGATGACCTGGCATAATAATTCTCCGTATTCATCTTCATAAAGGAAGTCGTATCGAAGGTCGATTACGACCTTTTCGATTTGGGATAGTAAAAATTCTTTAATATTCATGGCATGCTCGTCTCCTTTATATATGTATCTGGTACAACGGTCGGATTCGCCCTGAAAATGGTAGATGGCATCCAAGCATTTTTATTGTCTAAAAGGGTTAGGTTGGATAAACTAATTCATTAGGACAAGAGATTACGGAGGATTTAACAGGATGAGTGATGCAATTCAAGTGAAACAGCTTCGGAAGGAATTTAAGTCGGCATCAAGCCGTTCAGGCTTAAAGGGTGCCTTCCGGGATTTACTTACAAGAAATTATAAAATCGTCCCTGCCGTCAATGATATCAATTTTACTGTAAAAAAGGGTGAGATGGTAGCTTATATTGGGGAAAATGGTGCAGGAAAATCGACCACGATCAAAATGCTGACAGGTATCTTGGAACCGACAGCGGGTGAAATCACGGTCAATGGCATGAATCCACATAAGGAAAGGGAAAAGTTCACTCAAACAATCGGAGTCGTATTTGGTCAGCGCTCACAGCTTTGGTGGGATATTGCGGTTCAGGAATCCTTTAGGCTGCTAAAAAAGGTCTATAAAGTAACGGATGAACATTATAACGATCATATGGAACATGTCATCAGGACGCTCGATATCGGTCCTTTGCTGGACAAACCAGTGCGTAAACTCTCACTTGGTCAGCGAATGCGCTGCGAGCTTGCGGCAGCACTGATCCACAATCCGCCTTTGCTGTTCCTTGATGAGCCGACAATAGGCCTTGACGTACTCGTGAAGATGAAAATTCGCGAGTTCCTGAAAGAAATCAATGAGAAATATAATACGACAATCCTTTTGACTACCCATGATTTAGGTGACATTGAGGCATTGTGTGAGCGCGTAATCATGCTTGATGAAGGTCAAATCATATATGATGGGGAATTGCAGAGTTTGAAAGATAACTGGGCTGAGGAAAAACAGATCCATTTTCAATTCATCGAGCCAATTGAATTGAAGGAATTGCAATCCTTACCGCTCCCATTTACTGCTAACTGGGTTTATGATGAGAAAAATCAAACTTACATTGCCTTGTTGAAAGAAGAAAGTGATCATATTTCACAGCTTGTTTCAGCTGTCGTGTCACATTTTAAAATAAAGGACATCAAAATCCATGAAACGTCCATTGAAGAGATTGTTCGCAATATTTATGAAGAAGGCACTGTCTGACTCTCTTATCATTAAGAAACAACGTGTCTATCAAGAAGGGGGAGGGCAATGGGGAAGTATATTGCAATGATCCGCATGCGTTTTTTGATGATGCTTGCGTATCGAACGGATTATTATACCGGCATTTTAATTTATAGCATTAATATCGGTGCTTATTATTTCTTATGGAATGCGATATATGGAGAAAAAAGCTCCATCGAAGGACTTTCAAGTATGCAGATGACAACCTACGTCGCTGTTGCATGGATGGCGCGTGCTTTTTATTTCAATAATATCGACCGCGAAATCGCCACTGAAATTAAGGACGGCAAGGTCGCCATTGAAATGATCCGTCCTTATAACTATTTAGGCATGAAAACGATGCAAGGACTTGGGGAGGGGATATTCCGTTTCTTCTTCTTCTCGATTCCGGGAATGCTGCTGGTAGCTTTCATTTTTCCTATTGAATTGCCACACGAGCCGGCTACGTGGGGGATATTCGGCATTTCCTTGCTGTTCAGCTTCATCATCAATACACAAATTAACTTATTGACGGGAATCACTACCTTTTTCTTATATAATAATGCCGGATTGATCCGGGCTAAAAGGGTTATCATTGATTTATTTTCCGGTCTGCTGCTGCCCATCAGTTTCTATCCGATATGGGCACAGGAAGTGATGAAATATTTGCCCTTTCAAGGGATCAGCTATGTACCAAGCATGATTTTTACGAACGGGTACAGTTCAGGCGAAATTGGCATGGCGCTTTTACAGCAGTTAATTTGGTGCATCATTCTTATAATACCGATTCAGCTTTTATGGATAGTCGCAAAAAAACAGCTGATTATTCAAGGAGGTTGACGGGATGTTTTATGTATCGATGTTTTTTCAATATGTGAGTCAGTATATGAAAACAAGATTGCAGTATAGAGCCGATTTCTTCATGGAAATCCTATCTGACCTGCTGAATCAGGTCGTGAATCTGGTATTTATCTTAGTCGTTTTTGGACATACCCAATTTTTAAGCGGGTGGAGCCGTGAAGAAATCATATTCATTTATGGATTCTTCCTTATCCCATTCGCCCTTTTTTCAGCCTTTTTCAACATCTGGGATTTTAATGATCGCTATATCGTCAAAGGTGAAATGGATCGGATATTAACAAGACCGATACATAGCCTCTTTCAAGTCATCTTAGAAAGAATCGAGCTAGAATCGTTGTTTGGCGTTGTGACCGGTTTGATCATTATATTCTATTCGGGGGCTTCATTGGATCTGGAGCTTGCGTGGTATGACCCGATTCTTTTCATCATTTTTGCAATAGGAGGGGCCCTTGCTTATGCAGCCATATTCGTAGCAATAGCAAGCATTGGGTTCTGGTCGGATGCGAAAACATCCATCATGCCAATGATGTACAATATCGGGAACTACGGTCGCTATCCTGTTGATATATATAATAAGGTCATTCGTTTTATCCTTACATGGGTGCTGCCATTCGCGTTTGTTGGTGTTTATCCGGCATCTTATTTCCTTAGAAAAGAAGAGTGGTATGCATATGCATTTGCCACACCTGTAATCGGGGTTGCCTTTTTCATGATATCCGTTTTCATATGGAATCAAGGAGTGAAGAGGTACCGTGGGGCAGGAAACTAAAAAAACCCCTTCAACAGTATTCATGTTGAAGGGTTTTTTGTTTATTTGCGTTTATTTTTTCTTTCAATATATCTTGCTTGTGCTTGAACATATTGCTGCTTTTCCTCTTCCGTTTCCGGAATGACCTGAGGTACGATTGTCGGCTTACCGTTTTCGTCAATGGCCAGCATCGTTAAAAAAGCGCGTGCCGTAAGCTGCTTTTCACCTGTTAATAAGTTCTCACTCTCCACTTTCACGAATACCTCCATTGATGTGCGATGGGCACAAGTGACATAAGCTTCAAGGTTAATTGCGTCCCCTGTCTTGATGGGGGCCAAAAAATCAAAAAGAGTCGCTTGAAGCAGTCACAACGGGTTTTCGGCAATGGCGCATAGCTGAAATACAGGCTATTTTATCAACATAAGCCATTACTTTCCCGCCAAAGATGGTATAATGATGATTCGTATCCGGTGGAAAAACAAGGTCGGTTAGGAAAGTCCGTGACTGCTGTGGTGGATGGGCATTTGATAAGCCGCTTTCCTTTTCAATCATTTGCCTGTTGTTTGGGCTAAAAGATTTTTACGGACGATTATTGCTGCTTCGACCATGTTTTTCAGGGAAGCGACGGTTTCCGGGATACCCCTTGTTTTCAGGCCGCAGTCGGGATTGATCCAAAACTGGTCTTTATCCAATACTTTGATGCCCCGTTCAATCATATCGACCATTTCTTCCACTGCTGGAACTCGGGGACTGTGAATATCATACACACCCAGGCCAATACCTTTTTCATACGTTTTTTCCTCGAATGCGGAAGCAAGCTCTCCGTGGCTACGGGATGTTTCGATGGAAATTACATCGGCATCCAAGGAAGAAATGACATCCATGAAACTGTTGAAGTCGCAATAGCACATATGCGTGTGAATTTGCGTTGTATCCTCCACGCTTGATGTGGATATCAAGAACGAATTCACAGCCCAGTTCAAATACTCATCGCGATCGCTTTTTTTCAATGGTAGACCTTCCCTAAGTGCAGGTTCATCAACTTGGATCATTTTGATTCCAGCCGATTCCAATGCAATGACTTCTTTTTCCAAAGCAAGTGCCAGCTGGTAGCAAACATTCTCCCTGGAAATATCATCACGGACAAATGACCAGTTCAAAATCGTGACAGGACCTGTAAGCATTCCCTTTACGGTCTTCTTCGTCAGTGATTGTGCGTATACACTTTCCCTGACTGTCATCGGTTCGATGAAATGGATGTCACCATAAATGACTGGTGGTTTTACGCAGCGAGACCCATAGGATTGTACCCAGCCCTTTTCTAGAAAGACAAATCCGCCTAACTTATGACCGAAGTATTCAACCATATCCGTCCGTTCGAATTCCCCGTGTACGAGAACGTCCAAGCCGATTTCTTCTTGAATGTCGATCCACCTGCCGATTTCTTCGTTAATGAATGTTTCATATTGCGCAGCGCTCCATTCTCCTTTTTTGAATTTCCCGCGTGCTTGCTTAACTTCAAATGTCTGGGGAAAACTACCGATCGTTGTTGAAGGTAGAAAAGGCAATTTGAAAAATTCCTGTTGTTTTTGGTAACGTTCTTTAAATGGCAGCTGACGTCCAACATGCTCTGATTTAGCCTTTTCGACACTGGATTGTACACTCTTATGATTCCGTGCATTTGAACTAGCTAACGTCTGAACCGTTAATTTATTAGCATCGACCTTATCGGCGATTGCTTCAAAGCCCTGATTATTCCCTTTGACCAAAAGTGTTATTTCTTCAAGTTTCTCATCGGCAAAAGCAAGGGTTTTTTTCACTTCTTTTGAAACGGCGGTTTCATTACGAACGGTCACTGGAACATGAAGCAGGGAACAAGAGGGTTGAAGCCAGATTTGGTCTTCGGCTACTTTTTTCTTTAGAGTGTCGATCAATTGAATCTTTTTCGATAAATCAGAAAGCCAAATATTTTTTCCATCTATCACACCTGCACCAAGCACTTTGTCCTTCGGGAAGCCGGATGCTTCAAGATTACTTAGATTCCTTCCTTTATCATGTACAAAATCAAGACCGATTCCCTGAACTGGTAATTCGATGACTTCTTGGTAGTGTTCCACGGCATCAAAGTATGTTTGCAGCATGATGTTCAGGTTTGGTGCTGCTTCATTCAGTTTTTCATAGAGGTAAGTAACAGTTTGCATATCATCTTTGGAAATGGATGAAACAAGAGAAGGCTCGTCCATTTGAACCCACTTCACGCCTTCGTGCTCCAACTCTTGCAGGATTTGCGTATATAGGGGAAGCAGGCTCAGGATTATGCCAGGGATATCTTGTTTTTTGAAGCCTTTGGAAAGGGAGATGAAAGTATAAGGTCCGATTAACACGGGCTTCGTTTCAATCCCTAGCTTTTCCTTGGCTTCCCGATATGCTACAAGTGGTTTATTTTCTGTTAAAGTCAGCTGTGGCAGTTTTAATTCAGGGACGATATAGTGATAGTTCGTATTGAACCATTTCGTCATTTCGGAAGCGACCTCATCATTGTTCCCGCGAGCCATTGAATAATAAACGGAAAGGGGAACGCTTCCGCCTCCATAGGCAGAGTAACGTTCAGGAACAAGACCGAACATGACGGACATATCGAGCATTTGATCATAGAAAGTGAAGTCGTTGACAGGAATGATATCAATGCCTTGATCTTTTTGTTTTTGTAAGTTGCCTAAACGGATGGCCTTTAGTTGTGCCGTGAATTTTGGTTCATCGATTTTCCCGGACCAATATGCTTCCAATGTACGTTTCCATTCACGATCTTCCCCGATTCGCGGGTACCCCAAATTACTGCTTTTCAAAATTCTCATCCTCCTACTTTCCTTTGATTTGTTTAAAAACAATAAAAAAAGCACCCCTAACCGTCAATAAGAGAAAGTTAGAAATGCTTAAAATAAAGAGACATGCAGAATGCCCCTTATAATTATAAGGTCCCTAACACCTCCCTATCTCCCGTAGGTTAAAACAGTGTTGTCGAAATAGGCAGGTCTCCTGACTTAGGGAATATCATTAGCAGCGAGCCTTCCCGATCCGTGGACCAGTGGCATATTGGATGGCGCTAACATTCCCATTACAGTGGCGGGACCGTGCCGGAATCAAACCGGGCTTCCCTTTTAATCCTAATGAAAATTAGGAACCTATTTCCACATATGAAATTTCACTAAACCCGCTGATAAACTGATTGCAGGCACCAAATATTTATAAAATAAAAACTATTATAAAAATTTAGACAATCTTAACATATCCGACCAAAAGGGTCAACATGAAAAAAATCGGGAAACGTTCCCGTTTTTTTGACAAATGCCTTTAGGGTGTGTGAGTGATAAGGCTGAAGTCTGTTCCTAAAAAAGAATATATTGTTAGGACAGGGAGTATGTATAAAGGAAGTGGCGTTTTGAAATGGGGCGTAGGGGATGACTTTCTACATCTTGATTGCAGGAATCATTTTTTGCATGGTGATGAGCATTCGGACGTTATTTCTTGTTGAGTCGGGAGGAAAGAAGTTTTCTCTGGAGGATATGCTGTGGCTTGGCAATTTATATGCGACGATATTAGTTGGATTTGCACTGATTTATTTATTATACGAGCTTCAGAATCATTCGGTGATTCTTGATATGGGCAATCGATTGGATGGCACGTTCTATGAACAGTTGAAGACTTCTTTTTATTTTAGCGCAATGACCATGTTTTCTGTAGGGTATGGAGATATAGCCCCAATTGGCATGGGCAGGATGATAGCTACCATTCAGGCTTTCATCGGGTACACACTCCCGGCAGCGTTCGTGATTCGGACGGTGATCGATCTGGAGCATAAAGAGAGGAAGGATAAATGAAAGTTGTGTTTCTTTCGATTATTGGGTACTCTTACCATAATGAAGGAAATGGAGGATTCAATATGACTGTTAAAATTGGAGAAAAAGCACCTGATTTTCAACTCCCTGCAAACAATGGTGAAATGGTTTCCCTATCGGATTTTAAAGGGAAATACATCGTTTTATATTTTTATCCAAAAGACATGACGCCAGGATGCACGACGGAGGCCTGTGATTTCCGGGACCACAATGAACAATTCGAGGAATTGAACGCTGTCATCATTGGTATCAGCCCAGATCCGGCGGCACGTCATGAAAAATTCATCGAAAAACATGGATTGCCTTTTCTGCTGCTAGCTGACGAAAACCATGAAGCGGCTGAATCATTTGATGTGTGGCAATTGAAAAAGAATTTCGGCAAGGAATATATGGGCATTGAACGTTCAACTTTCCTGATTGATAAGGCAGGTAAAATAGTCAAGGAATGGCGTAAAGTAAAAGTCAAAGGCCACGTCGAAGAAGCGCTTGAAACTCTTCGAGACCTAGAAAAATAAGGGACAGGCAGATGAAGGATGAACGAATAACGAAGCTTGCGGCCAGGCTGATTCATCATTCGATACAATTACAGCCAAAAGAGAGAATCCTCATCCGGGGCCATATCAACACGAAACCGTTGTTGAAAGAGCTGATTGATGAAATATACAGAGTGGGTGCTTATCCATATATAGAACTCGAAGACGATGAGATTAGCCGACATCTGTTACAAGGGAATGTGAAGGAACAACTTGAAACATCATCGCAATGGGCTTTGAAGAAGTATACGGATATCGATGCGGTCATCATCATCACCAGTGAAGAAAACGACGTGGAAATGACTGATGTTCCCATCGAGAGGCACCGTATTCAAGGGGAAGCTATGAATTCTCCCACTCTTTTCTATGTAAACAACCGACGGTGGGTCTTACTTAATTATCCCACCAACGCATCAGCGCAAAAAGCCGGCATGAACTTCGACAGGTACCAAGACTTCCTTTTCAAAGTATGCACTATGGATTACGGGAAAATGGAGGCGGCATTGAAACCGTTAAAGCAATTGATGGAACGGACTGACAAAGTCAGGATCGTTTCACCGGGGACAGATTTGACTTTTTCCATCAAAGGTATGCCGGCCATCATATGTGCCGGAAAAAAGAATTTACCTGATGGGGAAGTGTTTACGGCACCCATAAAAGAGAGCGTCAATGGAAGGATATCCTTCAACGCACCTACAACCTATGAAGGAATCACCTTTAGTGACATGGAATTAAACCTTGAAAAGGGGAAAATCATTAAAGCCATTTCCAATCAACCTGCCAAAATGAACCGGATTCTGGATATCGATGAAGGGTCCCGTTTTATCGGGGAGTTCGCAATTGGAATCAATCCATACATATTGGAACCTATGGACGATACATTGTTCGATGAGAAAATAAGCGGAAGTCTGCACTTGGCTCTGGGACTTGCCTATGGAGAAGCGGATAATGGAAACCGTTCATCTATACACTGGGATATGGTCTTGATCCAGCGTCCTGAATATGGCGGTGGTGACATCTACTTTGACGATGTGCTGATCAGAAGGGATGGTGTTTTCATATTGCCTGAATTACATGCATTAAACCCAAATTCATTAAAACAAAGCCTTTTTTATTAAGGCTAAGGCTTTTGTCCAACTCAAAAAGGGGACACCTGAATATGCTTTATTAAGGGAATACCTCCTCAGAGAAAGTTGCACGGGACACACAGAGCCCGTGTTTTTTTTATGTTAATTAAAAGGGAGAGATAAACATGTTAATACTTTCAACAATCATTCCGAATGAAAGCATCCAAACGAAGATGATGGACGCTTTTCCTGATTTGAACTTTATTTATCAAGAAGAATGGACGGATGAGCCACTTAATGAAGCGGAAATCTTGATTACATACGGTGAGGATTTAAATGAAGAAATCATTGGGAACGCGACGAACTTAAAATGGATAATGGTCATGAGTGCAGGATTGGAATTAATGCCTTTTAAAGCCATTGAGGAACGCGGCATTTTGGTGACGAACGCAAGAGGCATTCATAAAATCCCAATGGCCGAGTATACGATAGGGATGCTTTTACAATATGAAAAGAAATTGAAACAGCTTATGAAGAATGAACGGGAAGAACTGTGGCATAGAAAAATTGAAGTTGGGGAATTGAATGGCAAAAAGATGCTCATTCTTGGTGCCGGTGCAATTGGAGGAGAAGTGGCCCGTTTGGGGAAAGCCTTTAGGATGACGACAATGGGGGTGAACCGGAGCGGGAAGCCAGTGGAGTCCATCGATCACCTTTATACACTGGATAATATATTGGAAGCCGTACCGGACGCCGATTACATCGTATCCGTCCTGCCAAGTACTGACGAAACCAAGGGCCTTCTGCAAAAAGAACACTTTAAAGCAATGAAAGAAACCGCCGTATTCGTGAATATTGGCCGCGGTGATCTTATTAACGATGAAGTGTTGATCGAAGCATTGGAAGCAGGGGAATTGGCTCATGCCATCTTGGATGTATTTGATCCGGAACCTTTAGGAAAAGGGCATCCATTTTGGAAGATGGAAAACGTTACGGTCACACCGCATCTTTCAAGTAAAAGCGGAGAATATTTACCAAGAACCTTTGCGATATTCGAAAAAAACATGCGTGAATACCTGAAAGCTGGAAAAGACTTCATCAACGTAATCGACTTATCGAGGGGATACTAAATACAATACGAAAATGGGAAAGATTCAAAGCGGTGATGAATAAAATAAAAAAGAATGGTAAAACCATTGAATTATTGACAAATTCAACGAATAAAAGGTACACTAATTATAAATATTACAATTTAAGAATTCATACTTAATGAGAAAACGAGGTGGATGACGGTGTCTGAAGTTCAGTTAAAAGAAGCGTTGGATTCCCTAAAAGATACCGGTGTAAGAATAACTCCTCAACGCCATGCGATACTTGAGTATTTGATAAGCTCCATGTCCCACCCTACCGCGGATGATATATATAAAGCGCTGGAAGGCAAGTTTCCGAATATGAGCGTGGCGACAGTTTATAACAACCTGCGTGTTTTCCGGGAGGTAGGCTTGGTAAAAGAACTTACTTATGGTGATTCTTCAGCCAGGTTTGATTTCGTAACGACAAATCATTATCATGTAATCTGTCAAACCTGTGGGAAAATTGTGGATTTCGACTATCCTGCATTGGATGAAGTCGAGCATTTCGCAGCACAAGTCACCGGGTTCAATGTCAGTCACCATCGGATGGAAATCTACGGCGACTGTACGGATTGTGCGAAAAAAGAAACGCATTAAAAAAAGTTCCTCCACTTGGTTGGAACTTTTTTTCATGTCTCTAAGAAATGATACAATTGTTAAGGTCTCATGATAGGTAAATCAGTTAGCTGGAATCCCTCTAATCATGCAGGCTTTTGCGATTATATTTTTCGTTGAATTCTTCGCCTTCCAACTTTTTGTCAAGGGTCAAGGGTTCTTCACAATGCATGCAAATATCTACACGCCCTAATATTTTTGTAGGTTTGCTGCAGTTAGGACAGACAACCTGAATCGTTTTTGTAGAAAGCATTCCAATCCAAAAATAAACCCCGGTGCTTGCGATTATGAATAAAAGGCCAAGTCCCATGAAAAGTGTCATGACAACTGGATGTGTTTTGAAGAAAAGCCCGATATACATTACGATAAAGCCGATGAAAATCAAACTCAAAGCAAATGTACGTATTTTATTGATTTTGCTAGAATGTTTAGCCATGGATTGTCCCTCCTAAAATATAACTTTAACTATACCATAAACAATGGATGGAACAAAAAAGAAATAAAGGATACTTATTACTTTTGAATTGAAATGGTTTGGGGTAAGGGAAATAAGCAGGAAAATGAAGAGTTTTGTCGAAAGTAAAAAAAAAAAGGTTTTGGAGGAATTTATGATGGAAGATATCCTTCGCCCGATTTATCAAGAGCGAGCAAGTTTAAAATCTACACTTGGAATCTTGTTAATAGAAAAAAGAGAAGATAATAGCCCGATTACCGATACATTTGACTACATCCTATTTGTGATTGCAGACGAAGCCCAAGAGTCCGTGTTTTTAAAACACTACACTTATCAGGATAAAAAGGCAGCCTTACATATCGTAAAGGAAGACCAGTTAAAAGAATGGCTCCTATTAGGGACGAACCGCAAAGTGGTTGACTGGATCTATAATGGGAAGGTCCTTTTTGACCGGAATGAATATTTGGACCGTTTGAAAACCGAAATCCGCGAGTTCCCCTTCTATGGAAGGAAGTTAAAGATGGGGATGGAGTTCGCGAAGTTAATTCGCAGGTACATGGATGGGAAAAGCTTTTTTGAAAAAGGTCATTATCTTGAGGCATACAACCATATCGTTCATTCCCTACATCACTTGGCACGTTTGGAAATAATAGAACAAGGCTTTTATCCGGAGGTTACGGTCTGGAACCAAGTGAAGCAAATGGAACCTGAGATCTACAAGTTGTATAAAGAATTGATCAGCAGTGAGGAAACTCTTGAAAAAAGATTGGAGCTTCTATTTCTTGCGAGTGAATTTCTTATTTATTCGAGGACGAATGCAGGTTCACAGCATTTGGTAGAAATAATGGGGACGAAAGAAGATCCGTGGACGATTGCGGAGCTTATGGAGCATCCAGAAGTCAAGTTTTATTCAGTCGACCTAGGTGTTCTGTTGGAATATTTGATAGAGAAGAAAGTAATCGATGTCATCAAAGCGGAGACAAAAGGACACGAGGTTTATCATCGGTTTTATCGAGTTTCAAAAAACTTTTAAAAAAATGTGTTTTTATTGTTGACCAATATTAATATAGGTGTTATATTAATACATGTCGCTGCGGGACATCAGCTTTCGCAGCTTCATCAAAACAAAGAAAATAAAAAAACATGTTGACAACAGAGTTGATAACATGATAAGATGTAAAAGTCGCTTACGAAGTAAACGACAACGAAATTGCTCTTTGAAAACTGAACAAAACAAAGCGCCAACGTTAAATTTTAAGTGAGCACACACTATCAAAAAAGCAAAATGAGCAAGTCAAACATTTCTTCGGAGAGTTTGATCCTGGCTCAGGACGAACGCTGGCGGCGTGCCTAATACATGCAAGTCGAGCGAATCGATGGGAGCTTGCTCCCTGAGATTAGCGGCGGACGGGTGAGTAACACGTGGGCAACCTGCCTATAAGACTGGGATAACTTCGGGAAACCGGAGCTAATACCGGATACGTTCTTTTCTCGCATGAGAGAAGATGGAAAGACGGTTTCGGCTGTCACTTATAGATGGGCCCGCGGCGCATTAGCTAGTTGGTGAGGTAATGGCTCACCAAGGCGACGATGCGTAGCCGACCTGAGAGGGTGATCGGCCACACTGGGACTGAGACACGGCCCAGACTCCTACGGGAGGCAGCAGTAGGGAATCTTCCGCAATGGACGAAAGTCTGACGGAGCAACGCCGCGTGAACGAAGAAGGCCTTCGGGTCGTAAAGTTCTGTTGTTAGGGAAGAACAAGTACCAGAGTAACTGCTGGTACCTTGACGGTACCTAACCAGAAAGCCACGGCTAACTACGTGCCAGCAGCCGCGGTAATACGTAGGTGGCAAGCGTTGTCCGGAATTATTGGGCGTAAAGCGCGCGCAGGTGGTTCCTTAAGTCTGATGTGAAAGCCCACGGCTCAACCGTGGAGGGTCATTGGAAACTGGGGAACTTGAGTGCAGAAGAGGAAAGTGGAATTCCAAGTGTAGCGGTGAAATGCGTAGAGATTTGGAGGAACACCAGTGGCGAAGGCGACTTTCTGGTCTGTAACTGACACTGAGGCGCGAAAGCGTGGGGAGCAAACAGGATTAGATACCCTGGTAGTCCACGCCGTAAACGATGAGTGCTAAGTGTTAGAGGGTTTCCGCCCTTTAGTGCTGCAGCTAACGCATTAAGCACTCCGCCTGGGGAGTACGGCCGCAAGGCTGAAACTCAAAGGAATTGACGGGGGCCCGCACAAGCGGTGGAGCATGTGGTTTAATTCGAAGCAACGCGAAGAACCTTACCAGGTCTTGACATCCTCTGACAACCCTAGAGATAGGGCTTTCCCCTTCGGGGGACAGAGTGACAGGTGGTGCATGGTTGTCGTCAGCTCGTGTCGTGAGATGTTGGGTTAAGTCCCGCAACGAGCGCAACCCTTGATCTTAGTTGCCAGCATTCAGTTGGGCACTCTAAGGTGACTGCCGGTGACAAACCGGAGGAAGGTGGGGATGACGTCAAATCATCATGCCCCTTATGACCTGGGCTACACACGTGCTACAATGGATGGTACAAAGGGCTGCAAACCTGCGAAGGTAAGCGAATCCCATAAAGCCATTCTCAGTTCGGATTGTAGGCTGCAACTCGCCTACATGAAGCCGGAATCGCTAGTAATCGCGGATCAGCATGCCGCGGTGAATACGTTCCCGGGCCTTGTACACACCGCCCGTCACACCACGAGAGTTTGTAACACCCGAAGTCGGTGAGGTAACCTTTATGGAGCCAGCCGCCTAAGGTGGGACAGATGATTGGGGTGAAGTCGTAACAAGGTAGCCGTATCGGAAGGTGCGGCTGGATCACCTCCTTTCTAAGGATAATTACGAGAGCGCTTTTGTTTTGTTCAGTTTTGAATGAGTAATTCATTCAGATAGGGAAGAAAAACATCACGATGTGATGGATTCTTTCTGCTTTGTTCCTTGAAAACTAGATAATAGATAGAAGGCAATTAATTTTTTTCAAAGCATCTGTAAGATCTTTTTAACGGTTAAGTTAGAAAGGGCGCACGGTGGATGCCTTGGCACTAGGAGCCGATGAAGGACGGGACTAACACCGATATGCTTCGGGGAGCTGTAAGTAAGCTTTGATCCGGAGATTTCCGAATGGGGAAACCCACTGTTCGTAATGGAACAGTATCTTTACCTGAATACATAGGGTACTGAAGGCAGACCCGGGGAACTGAAACATCTAAGTACCCGGAGGAAGAGAAAGCAAATGCGATTTCCTGAGTAGCGGCGAGCGAAACGGAATTAGCCCAAACCAAGAGGCTTGCCTCTTGGGGTTGTAGGACACTCAACATGGAGTTACAAAGGAACGGGGTAAATGAAGTGATCTGGAAAGGTCCGTCAAAGAAGGTAAAAACCCTGTAGTTGAAACTTCGTTCCCTCCTGAGTGGATCCTGAGTACGGCGGGACACGAGAAATCCCGTCGGAAGCAGGGAGGACCATCTCCCAAGGCTAAATACTCCCTAGTGACCGATAGTGAACCAGTACCGTGAGGGAAAGGTGAAAAGCACCCCGGAAGGGGAGTGAAATAGATCCTGAAACCGTGTGCCTACAAGTAGTCAAAGCCCGTTAATGGGTAATGGCGTGCCTTTTGTAGAATGAACCGGCGAGTTACGATTTCATGCGAGGTTAAGTTGATAAGACGGAGCCGCAGCGAAAGCGAGTCTGAATAGGGCGAATGAGTATGAGGTCGTAGACCCGAAACCAGGTGATCTACCCATGTCCAGGGTGAAGTTCAGGTAACACTGAATGGAGGCCCGAACCCACGCACGTTGAAAAGTGCGGGGATGAGGTGTGGGTAGCGGAGAAATTCCAATCGAACCTGGAGATAGCTGGTTCTCTCCGAAATAGCTTTAGGGCTAGCCTCAAGATGAGAGTATTGGAGGTAGAGCACTGATTGGACTAGGGGCCCCCAACGGGTTACCGAATTCAGTCAAACTCCGAATGCCAAATACTTATTCTTGGGAGTCAGACTGCGAGTGATAAGATCCGTAGTCGAAAGGGAAACAGCCCAGACCACCAGCTAAGGTCCCAAAGTATACGTTAAGTGGAAAAGGATGTGGAGTTGCTTAGACAACCAGGATGTTGGCTCAGAAGCAGCCACCATTTAAAGAGTGCGTAATAGCTCACTGGTCGAGTGACTCCGCGCCGAAAATGTACCGGGGCTAAACGTATCACCGAAGCTGTGGATTGACACCATTAGGTGTCGATGGTAGGAGAGCGTTCTAAGGGCGTTGAAGTCAGACCGGAAGGACTGGTGGAGCGCTTAGAAGTGAGAATGCCGGTATGAGTAGCGAAAGAAGGGTGAGAATCCCTTCCACCGAATGCCTAAGGTTTCCTGAGGAAGGCTCGTCCGCTCAGGGTTAGTCGGGACCTAAGCCGAGGCCGAAAGGCGTAGGCGATGGACAACAGGTTGATATTCCTGTACCACCTATACATCGTTTGAACGATGGGGGGACGCAGAAGGATAGGGTAAGCGCGCTGTTGGATATGCGCGTCCAAGCAGTTAGGCCGGAAACGAGGCAAATCCCGTTTCCATTAAGGCGGAGCTGTGATGGCGAGGGAAATATAGTACCGAAGTTCCTGATTCCACGCTGCCAAGAAAAGCCTCTAGTGAGATGTAAGGTGCCCGTACCGCAAACCGACACAGGTAGGCGAGGAGAGAATCCTAAGGTGTGCGAGAGAACTCTCGTTAAGGAACTCGGCAAAATGACCCCGTAACTTCGGGAGAAGGGGTGCTTTTTAGGGTGAATAGCCCGGAAAAGCCGCAGTGAATAGGCCCAGGCGACTGTTTAGCAAAAACACAGGTCTCTGCGAAGCCGCAAGGCGAAGTATAGGGGCTGACACCTGCCCGGTGCTGGAAGGTTAAGGGGAGAGGTTAGCGCAAGCGAAGCTTTGAACCGAAGCCCCAGTAAACGGCGGCCGTAACTATAACGGTCCTAAGGTAGCGAAATTCCTTGTCGGGTAAGTTCCGACCCGCACGAAAGGTGTAACGATCTGGGCACTGTCTCAACGAGAGACTCGGTGAAATTATAGTACCTGTGAAGATGCAGGTTACCCGCGACAGGACGGAAAGACCCCGTGGAGCTTTACTGCAGCCTGATATTGAATTTTGGTACAGCTTGTACAGGATAGGTAGGAGCCTGAGAAGCCGGAGCGCTAGCTTCGGTGGAGGCGTTGGTGGGATACTACCCTGGCTGTATTGAAATTCTAACCCGCGCCCCTTATCGGGGTGGGAGACAGTGTCAGGTGGGCAGTTTGACTGGGGCGGTCGCCTCCTAAAGAGTAACGGAGGCGCCCAAAGGTTCCCTCAGAATGGTTGGAAATCATTCGTAGAGTGTAAAGGCACAAGGGAGCTTGACTGCGAGACCTACAAGTCGAGCAGGGACGAAAGTCGGGCTTAGTGATCCGGTGGTTCCGCATGGAAGGGCCATCGCTCAACGGATAAAAGCTACCCCGGGGATAACAGGCTTATCTCCCCCAAGAGTCCACATCGACGGGGAGGTTTGGCACCTCGATGTCGGCTCATCGCATCCTGGGGCTGTAGTCGGTCCCAAGGGTTGGGCTGTTCGCCCATTAAAGCGGTACGCGAGCTGGGTTCAGAACGTCGTGAGACAGTTCGGTCCCTATCCGTCGCGGGCGCAGGAAATTTGAGAGGAGCTGTCCTTAGTACGAGAGGACCGGGATGGACGCACCGCTGGTGTACCAGTTGTCTTGCCAAAGGCATAGCTGGGTAGCTACGTGCGGACGGGATAAGTGCTGAAAGCATCTAAGCATGAAGCCCCCCTCAAGATGAGATTTCCCATGGCGCAAGCTAGTAAGATCCCTGAAAGATGATCAGGTTGATAGGTCAGAGGTGGAAGCGTGGCGACATGTGGAGCTGACTGATACTAATAGATCGAGGACTTAACCAACGCTTTTTAAAAAATGAAATACCTTCTTATTATCTAGTTTTGAAGGAATGAAAATTTCTTCTTGCATTTTTTCGAAAAGATGTTATAATAATATATGTCTTGAAAAAATGTTAACATTGTTTGGTGACGATAGCGAAGAGGTCACACCCGTTCCCATTCCGAACACGGCAGTTAAGCTCTTCAGCGCCGATGGTAGTTGGGGGTTTCCCCCTGTGAGAGTAGGACGTCGCCAAGCTTATATTGTTCCGCAGTAGCTCAGTGGTAGAGCATTCGGCTGTTAACCGAACGGTCGTAGGTTCGAGTCCTACCTGCGGAGCCATTATTGGAGAGCTGTCCGAGTGGCCGAAGGAGCACGATTGGAAATCGTGTAGACGGGTAACCCTGTCTCAAGGGTTCAAATCCCTTGCTCTCCGCCATTTTATACCTGGCCCGTTGGTCAAGCGGTTAAGACACCGCCCTTTCACGGCGGTAACACGGGTTCGAATCCCGTACGGGTCACCATTTAGATAACATATTGGAGGATTAGCTCAGCTGGGAGAGCATCTGCCTTACAAGCAGAGGGTCGGCGGTTCGATCCCGTCATCCTCCACCATTTTCAATAAAGATCAGATTGTTTCTGCATTGAAACGTTCAACACGAAAATCTGATGCATAATAGCAACATTATTAACGTCGCGGGGTGGAGCAGTCCGGTAGCTCGTCGGGCTCATAACCCGAAGGTCGCAGGTTCAAATCCTGTCCCCGCAATCTATGGTCCCGTGGTGTAGCGGTTAACATGCCTGCCTGTCACGCAGGAGATCGCGGGTTCGATTCCCGTCGGGACCGCCATTTTTATTGTTTGGCTCAGTAGCTCAGTCGGTAGAGCAAAGGACTGAAAATCCTTGTGTCGGCGGTTCGATTCCGTCCTGAGCCACCATAGTAGTGCCGGTGTAGCTCAACTGGTAGAGCAACTGACTTGTAATCAGTAGGTTGGGGGTTCAAGTCCTCTTGCCGGCACCATGTTTCATCCATATGCGGAGGGGTAGCGAAGTGGCTAAACGCGGCGGACTGTAAATCCGCTCCTTCGGGTTCGGCAGTTCGAATCTGCCCCCCTCCACCATCTTTCTAACAGGGGTATAGTTTAAAGGTAGAACAGAGGTCTCCAAAACCTCCAGTGTGGGTTCGAGTCCTACTACCCCTGCCAATTTCAATCCTATAATGGCGGTTGTGGCGAAGTGGTTAACGCACCTGATTGTGGTTCAGGCATTCGTGGGTTCGATTCCCATCAGTCGCCCCATTTTTTATTAAATCATGGTATAATGAATACAACGTTAATGGGCTATAGCCAAGCGGTAAGGCAACGGATTTTGATTCCGTCATGCGAAGGTTCGATCCCTTCTAGCCCAGCCATATGCGAAAGTAGTTCAGTGGTAGAATACAACCTTGCCAAGGTTGGGGTCGCGGGTTCGAATCCCGTCTTTCGCTCCAAAAACGTTGGCGGCATAGCCAAGCGGTAAGGCAGAGGTCTGCAAAACCTTTACCACCGGTTCGATTCCGGTTGCCGCCTCCAACATACATGCCGGTGTGGCGGAATTGGCAGACGCGCACGACTCAAAATCGTGTTCCTCTGGAGTGCCGGTTCGACCCCGGCCACCGGTATCATCAATGCTTATAGAATCAAGGTCTCAACTTAAATGTTGGGGCCTTTTTTCTTTGTCTTTAATACGACAAAAATAAACCAGAATCGTGTGCGTAGGAGATCGTAATGAGAAGACGTAAAGAATTAACGGAAGATGAACTAAGAATTATTAAGAAGAAGATTTCAGATGAAGAAGCATATGAAGCCTTTTTTAAGGACTGCTATTTAAGAAACTTAAGACCAGCAACGATTGAATACTACAAAAATGAATTTCATGGAGCAAAGAAGATAATTAATAAGCAGCTCGTTGAATGGGTACAAAAGGACGTAGAAAGCTTAATTCTCCAGAGTAAGGAACTAATGAAAGTTACTACTATTAATACCCGGTTGAGAGCTCTAAGAGCATTCTATAACTTTTTATGTAAGAGCAAACTTATCGATAAGAACCCAATGAAGAACATCAAATTATCAAGGGATAGACAAAAGACAATTGAAACATTGGACAATAAAGAAATTGAGAAACTTATAAGGACAATTAGAAAAGAAAAAACGTTTATATCCTTTAGAGATGAAGTAATCATACTTGTTTTCCTAGATACTGGAGTCAGATTGTCTGAACTTGTAGGCATTGAAGTAGATGATGTTAGAGGGAACATTATCATTATTAGAAGAACAAAGAATCTCTTTGAAAGAACGGTTTACTTAACTGAAACGACACAAGAGCAGCTAAGCAGATATATAAAGATAAGAGGTGACGTTGAGACGACCAAACTGTTTATAAGCCAGGATAATAAAGAATTAAATCGACATAGCATTCAAACTAGGCTTACTAAGTATGGGAAGAAAGCAATGATAAATAATCGAGTTAGTCCTCATACATTTAGACATACGATGGCTAAGAGGATGATTGTTTCAGGTGTGGATGCATTCTCTTTAATGCATTTACTTGGTCATACAGATATCACTGTTACTAAAAGATATGTGAATTTATGGGGACAAGATCTGGAGCAAAAGCATAAGTTGCACGGAGCATTAATAGGATTGAAAATATAATATAGGTAATATATCCCAACTTATATTTTACGAACAAGAGTTCGATGTATTATAATAATAAAAGAGATGGCAAATGAGTTTGGCGGCTCTACCATCTCTAAACAAAAAACAGAAGAATTAACTTCTAATTAAATTTTAGCAAGTTTCTTTTTCTGTGTCAAAAGGGGAAAATTTTATGAAACTCATGTCACTTTTAAGTGGAAAAGGATTTGTCATGTTTAACAAAGAACTAGCTCATGAAGTATCAGTCAACGGAGCAATTATTTTTGGACAGTTATGTTCAAGCTATGAAAGTTTTGGAAGTAAGAAAATGCTAACTGTACGAGATGGTAAAGAGTACTTCTATTTAACTAGTGGATTTTTGTAAGAAGAAACAGCTTTATCATACAGGCAGCAATTGAAAGCAATTAAGGATTTAGAAGATGCAGGATATATCGAATCGGTAATCATGGGTTCGCCATCTAAGAAGTACTTTCATATCACAGATAAAATAGTGCAGCATTTACTTCCAAAAGTTGCTGTCAGCTCTGACAAAAGAGCAGACCTAAACGAGGAAAATGAACAAGGAACTTCAGTACAGAAAAAGTCTGAAGATTTTTTGAGCTATGACAAAAGTGTAACCCTAGCAATAACAAAAGAGCAATCCAAGCCTGTACAAAAGTTACCAGCTTATAAAAAGAAAAATAAAAAAGAACAACATAAAAATATTAATAATTATTTTGTTAACAAAGAATCGGTTAACAACGATGAAATAATAAATAAATTAATTTCTGAATATCGATTAAAAGGATTGAGTAAAGAAGTTTGTTATAGGGTCTTAAAAGAGGTAGAAGCAAATCCTGATATAGATAACTTTGGAGCCTACTTTAGAACTTGCTTAGAAAACACCTTATATAAAAGCCAATTGAAGCATGGACAAATTGATCCTTATGAGATATTTGAAGGAAGATTAAATGATTCCAATGTTCAATTAATTAACTGGTAAGATTTATATAATCCTTAGAAGTCTCAGGATGCTCTGTATTGGTTTCCAATAAATTTTATATAGAATTATATAGGGAATAGTTTAATGGCCAATACAGAGTGATTATTAATCCCATCTAATCAATTTAGATTTAGATGATTTTGAGGATTAATAACTTATGCTCAATTTTTTTATTATAAGATAAAAATTTTATATCTATCTATATGGTTACTTAATAGTTTAAGATTATTTGTTAATAGTTTATGTTAATATAATAATGGTTAGCTTATCCATAAAAGGATGTAACTGAAATGAGTGATAATCGAACTATGACTCGGAGGAACTTATCATGAATAAATTTAGATGGTCAATGTTTGGACTTATAGTAGCTGCCGCAGCTATCTCAGTAATAATAACAATCAATCAGAATGCTAAAAATTATGAAGAAACGCAAGAAGATACATCTCCTGTTTTGGAGACAACGGACGAAGAGGTGGATTTTGAGACAACTGACGAAGAATATACGGAAGAACCAGCTTTAGAAAATGAAGAAGTTCTATATGAACTAGGACTTGGACCAGCTTCAAAAAGAGAAGACGTTATGAAAACAATGCATAGTATGACTCATCAAAAAGTAGTTTCTGAAGAAAAATGGTACAACCTTGAAATGAATTCTGAAAACATCAATGCACTCTATAATTTCATTGATGATAGTGAAATTATCGACTATAAAAGTGAATTGCTGAGAATCGTAGGAAAATGGAAAGAAGGAAACTTCGACGATATAGTGGAAGAACACAATTACCTTTGGGGAGAACAAAATGGAAATGTCGGTAAAGCAACCGGAGTTCTTACTCCTGAAGAAGAAGCTCAATTTGTTAAATTAAACTTTGAATAAGCAGTAAAAAAACGAGCCTATCGAGTAGGCTTATTTTTTATTTTAAAATCAATATTTTAATTAAAACAAAGCTTGTCCAGCATAACAAACTGTTGCAATTGGTTTTATCGTTAGGTTCACAAGTAGCAATATGGTTAGGTTCTCGCTAATTGGCTATTTTTACCGAATGAAAAGAAAACAGAACACTATGTAGAACTGGTATAATACTCTTGTTAAAGAACGAAAAATTTGTTATATCAGAAAAATTTAGGAGGTTATTTTAGTGAAAAGAAAATTCATGACAATCAAATCATTTATTGTAAAAACTTCATTAGTTGGATTAGTAGCAACAACTTTATTCATAGGTGAAAATAGTGCTTTTGCTGAAGAGGATAACAACGGGAACGCATACGGTCAAAACGAAATATGGGGCGAGGGACTATTCGATAATCTATATTACAATATGAACGTGGCTATCAACCCGTTTTTAAAACAAGAATCAAATGATGTTAGAACAGCAATTTATTATACGACGACTGAGGATGGTAACAGAGTACCTAGTACGGTCGTTGTTATGGGTTGGAATTGGACAGGTAACATTAGCGAAAAATTTTTAGGATTTAATGACGACCCCGATTGTTGGGCAACAGAGAATGGAACGGGTGTAAACGAACAACAATTGAACCAGATACAACACGCCTTGGAGAAGGAAACAGGGTTGAAATTAAAAGTAGGTCTTAACTATATCACAAACCATTTCAATGGACACAATGACACCGAATTAAGACTTGTTTTCAATGTAGTACAATAGGAATATAATAAGAGCGATCAAAAGATCGTTCTTTTTTTATCTAAACGCTGCTTTGCTTTAATAAGGCAACTAACTGTTCAGGATAGTTGAATAATCTCATTCAGATGCGGATTATTGGAAACAGATTATATCAGTGGATTTTTAGTAGAATAACAGGTTAGCTCACCACACGAGGAAGGGCTGACGCAATACCAACAGTAAGATAACAAGACAACAACAACAGAACTAACAAAGAAACAAACGATACAAAGAAAAGGAAAAGAAACAAATGAATGAATAGTGATCTATCCACCAGTGGGGCATGAGGTTAACCGTAAGGATAGGGAATGGATAGGATAAGGGGTACATGGGGGAGGGGGGTCTGGTGGTTGCAAAATATACACTATATTTTTAATACCTTTTTGGGTCTGGTAGTGTCTGAGATTAAGCCTACAAGCAAATTCTTTAAGGCTGTAAAGCAAAATGAATAAGACAATAAGGGGTGTCCTTATGGTTTTTGGGGTTTTCAACATGTTTAGAAGCGTTAAAAAATTTTCACCATTTTCTCAGAACTTTTTGGGGCTGTATATAATGTTGTATATATATTTGTGGTAAAAAATACATACTACTTTCGATTTATTTTACTGTATCAATATAATTACAAAGGTGTTACAATTATTTCTGTTGTAAAAAACAACATACATAAGGGAGAGTTACATTATGACAAATGAAACACAATTAAAAAAGGTCAAAGTACCATTCTATAAAAAATGGTGGGTTATGTTAATTGTCGGTTTTGTTATCGGAGGCATGGCTTTTGGTGGGGGTTCAAGTGAAACTACTGAAACTTCTATTACTGACGAGGGTACTACTGAAACGACATCTGCACCAGCTAAGGAAGAACCTAAGGAAGAAAAAGCACCTGAGGCTAAACCTGTGAAAGTATGGAGTAATGAAAGTGTTACTATCTCATTCAAAGAGTTCACTGACGAGGGCGTTAAGTTCCTAGTTGAAAACAACTCTGACAAGTCTGTAACTGTTCAAGCTGAGAGTGTTGCAATTAACGGATTCAGCACTAATGACATTATGATGTCTGACGCTATTTCACCTAACTCTCAAGGATATGCAACAGCTATCACGTCTGAACTGGCTGACGCTGGTGAAGCTGAAACTGTCTCAGGTACATTAAACGTACTGGACACTGATTCATTTGAAACTGTTGGTAATGCTTCATTCACTAACGTTAAGGTTAAGTAATATGAAGTAGGTAAAGTATAAGGACAAGCTATGTACGATTGTCCATGATTACGAAAACGGTCAAAAAGAAACAAGAGAAGTTAACGGTCACAAAGTGGTCTTAGTCGATAAAAACAAACTGCATACTGTGATTGAGGAGGACGCTAAAAACTAGCGTTCTTTTTTGTGTCCTTTTTCGGTCACAATGCGAATTAGGGAAGAAGTTATTACAGCGTACAAAAGTAAGTAAGCGTTATGATTTAGTAGACAAGGAAATAAGCAGAATATTACAGATATGCACCTGGTGTTCCTTGCCCACCATATGAGACGGTTTACCAAAGAACTTTTTACCACACTTAGTACAGTGAAAACAAACGGTTGAACGTACATTTATATAGCTGTTTAAGGGCTTCATAGCACCGTCATAAGCCTTGTTTAACTTTGCTTCAAACTCTGATCTATTCATTGATTATCTCCTTTTATAATGTAATGTCACGCACTTTAGAAGGGGGTCGGCTATGCTAGTATTACTTCTTAATTCCCACTAAATGAACCCCTTAAAAACGTTGATTTAAAGCCATTCTTAGATACCTTGTTTTAGCTAAATCCGTGACATTTAAGCTCGTTCTTTCCTCTTTCTAAGACGTGCCTTATCTCGTTTAATAGCGTCTCTACAGAACTCACAATGATTACTACGACTACCTGAAAATGATTTACTGCATTTCTGACAGTTCTTAGTCTTAGATACTTTAATTAGTTGACCATCTTTAGTTGAGTTTTGTTCTTGCAAAACTGAACATAGATAAAGCTGTTCAGGTGGGATTGTATGAAACTTAAACATTATTCCATGTACCATAGGACACTTGGTATCACGTATAGCACACCAATCTTTTTGACCATTTAATTCCTTTAAATAAGTAGCACATTCCAGAGGCTTGACACGCCATTAACTAAGCGCCAGGTGCAATCTCGAATACATGACTACGATGAGCAGGCAGGCATAAAAGATGTACGATGTAGCCCGCATACTTTCCGACATACCTTTGCGAAGATGAGCGTTAAGAATGGAGCAGGGATATTCGAGTTGCAACAAATACTCGGACATACTACGTTCGATATGGTCCGTACTTACGTTAACCTTTTCGCAGATGATGTAAAGGAGCAACATCGTAAATTCTCTCCATTAAATACGTTAAAGAAACGAAACTATTAAGTAAGCGTCACCCTCGGGTGGCGTTTTTTTTTTTGCGTTATAAATCAAAAAAGTCATCGCTTCGTGCATCAGGATCAACTTGACGTATGGCTTTCATTATCTTCTTTATCGTCGGCACGGTAGGCTCACGTTTGTCGGCGCAAAGCTCCGAGATAGTGGTCCGGCTAACCTTCGATGTCTTTATCAGCCATTCCTGCGAAATTCCCCGATCATCTAGCCAGCGACCTAATTTCGAACGCGGCTTACCTCCGAATAATCCAAACATATTAATCTTCCTTTCATTCGTTTAGTAGGATCAGTTATGCCCGCCAATGAAACAAGTTATACTTACCGGCGGATAAAATTATTTACGCGGACAAGTAAACGTGGACAATCGGTACGACATAGGCTACTAACATGAAAGCAAAAGAGTTGTAAAACGGTAGCGTCATAATGTTGGTTGTTTTAATTTTCAATTCCGTAACAGATTCAACTAAGTTAGTTAAGTGGACTTATACGAGCAATAAGGCTGATGTAATAGGAATCCGGGAACCTGTTAGGAAGGACCGGAGGAAGAGAGTTGGGAGGGAGCGCGAGGGAGGGTGGGAACTATTCAGACAATAAAAAAACGGAGTTGAGCGAATTATTTAGAAAACAGCAGATAGAAGTAATCGACTTCAAAACATTCATTGCGGGGACAAACCGGAAGCCGAATCGCCTCAATACGAGCATATACGGTTTCATGCCGTCCATAACGATTAGTAGCTTTTTATCGCCAGATGTAGCCGGCATATATGCGGTCTTATTAGGCGTATTTGCCCTCGGAATATCGCATTGCTTGGAGTCGTTCGCAGCCAGTTCGGGCCGGGAGGAGCTTGCTTGGGCTATCGAAACGGTGACGAGGTTAGCGTTTACGATTGGCGGATTCAGTTCCATCGGATGGTTTCTATTATCACTATAAGGGGGCGGAATAATGATACGGGAATTTCTTTATAAATCGAAGGCTAAAGCCGAATTAATCAAGGCGTTTCGGAGTGCTGGGCTGCATAAGACGTATAAAAGTAAAGGCGGAACTGAGCGCACCATATTTCCGCAAATACACGATATACAGCTCGACAAAGAAAATAAGAAGCTCTGATACACGTTTACTTTACTTAACGGAATGGATCCGAAGGAAGTAAAAAAGAAGGAGTTCGTTTTTCGCCAGCACTTCGGCCGGAGCATCGAACTTGAAGGTGATTTAAAGAAATACGTTTTTACCATTTACGCGACTTCCATACCGAAGGAATTGCCGTACAAAGTCGAAGGGGTACGCGAAGCTGTTTCGCCTTTTACCCTCGGGATTATTTGCGGTAAGGACCGAAACGGGCAGTATAACGCGTTCGACTTATTAAAGCAGCCGCACATCTTGATTGCTGGCGAAACTGGATCCGGTAAATCCACTCAGTTACGTTCTATATTAACGACGCTTATCCTCACTAAAAAACCTTCGGAACTAAAGCTATAACTCGGCGATTGTAAGAAATCTGAGTTCCATATTTTCCGCAAAGTGGAGCACGTCCTGGATATCGGGAAAATGTTACGCGGTATTAAAAAGGAGCTCGACGAATGGAGCGAATTGACGGAGATATTCGAAGTTGGCTACGTCGACGACCTTCCGACCGAGCACCGCAGACCTTACTTAGCCGTCTGTCTTGACGAGTTTGTAATGCTTCGGAAGGATGAGGCGATAATGGATATCCATACGGAATTAGTGACGATCGGGAGAACGTTGGGTGTCTTTGCCATCCTTTCGATGCAACGTCCAAATGCGAAAGTCTCGATACCACTATTCGCGCGAATCTGACCGTCAGTATGGGTTTTAAACTACGCGATGTTATCGAATCACGGATCGTAAATACGCCGGGAGCGGAGGCCATCGAAACCGAGTGGCCGATTAATAATGAACAGCGACAAAATTTACGAGCTGCAGGCGCCGTATATTACGATTAAAAAGGGGAAAGAACTTCTTAATCCGTTCGTGGTGTCGAAGGGTCCCGTAAAGGAAGTTACGCCAGAGGAACCGGCTATAAAGGAATTGACGGAGAAGGACGTGTTTAACGATGTCACTGACTAACCGTGATAAGCAAATAATAAAAGCGCTCGATAAATTCCGTGTGATGGACTGTGATAGTGTCTCGGAGCTATTCTTCGCAGGCTTAAAGAACCCGAAATACGCGGCGAATAACGTCTTGCTGCGGTTACTTAGGGACCAAAAAATACAAAGGTCGACCGCCTTTATTCCGTATTGTTATTTTGGTCCTAATATTCAGATGAAAGCGCAAAGCCAGAAAATCGGACATTTCCTAGCGATATTAAACGTTTATAAAGAGATGCTGAAGCTTGGCGACCTGGACTCCTTTTTCACAGAACCCAAATACGGACGAAAATCCGATGGATGCTGTGAACCGGACATATATGCATACTTTCGAAAGACTCCGTTTTTTATCGAAGTACAGAAAACCGTTTATAGCGTAAAGCAGATGCAAGAAAAGCTCGAGCGTTATGTCCTGTTATACGAAAGTGGGATTATCGATAAACCGTTCCCTCACGTCCTTATACTTTCGGATCAGCGCTACGCAATCGACGAAAATTACCCCTTCAAAGTGTTTCAAAGCGAATCATTTACGGAGTTTGTAGCATCGCTGAAAAGTGCGCCAGTAAGTAAGCCGAGCGAACGCGGAGTACGAATCGTTGTTAAATAAAAGGCTTTGTTAAAGATTAATGTTGATTTTTTAACAAATAAAAGAGACCACCTATAAGTGGTCATCTTTAGTGCATCCTATGGAATTAACGCACCCGTTAGTTCATTAAGAAATTCAACAACACCTTTACGAGCTTCAAAAAAAAAATAGCCTCTACTCAAATCGAGTAAGGGCTATTCTTTTGTATTCATCCTGCACAACAAAAAAACCATCTGATGAAGAATATACACAATGATAATTTACTTTATTCTCACCCCTCTTTTTGTTAATACATTTGTTAATTTGTCAATTTGCTGTTGCATTTTTTCAAGCTTCTCATCTAATTCTTTTTGATCTTGTTTTTCTTTTTCTGTATCAATGATTGCCTCATCCATAGCAGTTAAAACTGCTATGGCTGCAATACCGTCTGCAATAGTGGTAAGAATAGCAGCTGTTAGACCAAGTCTGAGACTAGGACTTATTGGCGATTGTTCATTTTGTTCTGACTTTGAATAGGTGTTATTCATGCAATTGCCCCCCTCATTCGACAATGTTAGAAAAGTTAAAATTAAAACTTATGTTCAAGGGTTAGTGGTAATACATTTTCTTGCAATATTGCTTACCTTGAATAGGTATAGTCATTTTTAATAAAAAACCCCGGCCCAAAATCCCCACAATCGCCAATAAAAGGAGCCAATTACTCCTAATAAGTTTTAAGGGGTTACTTACATTTAAGTTATGTTCCACATAGGTAAATGACACAGTTTTTTTAAGAGTAGCTTTGCACTACTCTAAGAGCTAAATAAAAAAGAGGATAGCCGTCATTGGCCGTCCTCTTCTTTGTGTTCATCTATTTGGCTGTACTAAAAATCCGCGAATCAAATTTTTACTTTGGGGGTTGGCGAAAATAGTCCCTATTGTTTTGATTAATAAAATACTCGATGGGCTCGATTTTTAATGACTATTGAAAGTTTTCTTTTACAAATTCTGCTTCTTGTTCAGGAGTAAGAACTCCGGTAGCTTTACCAACATTTCCATTTTGAGCACCCCAAAGGTAATTGTGGTCCTCCACTATATTGTCGAAGTTTCCTTCTTTCCAGTTTCCTGCGATTCTCAGCAATTCTCTTTTAAGTGTGAAGCCGATGTCACTGTCTTTAATAAATTCATAAACTGCATTGATGTTTTTAGGAGTCATCTCAAGGTTGTACCATTTTTCTTCAGAAACTACTTTTTGATGAGTCATACTATGCATAGTTTTCATAACGTCTTCTGCAGTTGAAGCTGGGCCAAGACCTAGTTCATATAGAACTTGTTCATTTTCTGAAGTTTGTTCTTCCAAATCTTTATCTTTCTTAATTTTCCCCGTAACATCCATAACAGCAATATCGGTATTTGGTTCATTATGCGTTGCTTCATACTTTTTAGCATTCTGCTGTATTGTTATTACCACTGCAAGAACTGCTGCAGCAACTATCATTGAAACCCATTGACCATCTAAATTTATTCATGATAAGTTCCTCCGAGTCATAGTTCGATTATTCACTCATTTCAGTTGCATCCTTTTATGGATAAGCTAACCATTATGATATTAACATAAAATATTAATAAATAATCTTAAACTATTAAGTAACCATATATAGAAATATAATTTTTTATTGAAACCAATACAGAGTATCCTGAGACTACTGTTGACTATATGAACAGGCGATACGTCCGTGTAAGTAGAAAAAGCGACCGCAATTCAATTGGTCGCCTTTCTTCTATTATATAGTGCGACGACACTCGTTTGCATATTTCGACATTTCCCAGTATACTATCGTTAATCTGATACAGTCGTACGCGACGGTTGAATCCGTCTGATTTGCCGAACAATCTAACGCCAATGGTGACGGCGTTTTAACGGATATATTTAACGTGGATACTTTCCGCACGACTCAAAATCGTGTTCCTCTGGAGTGCCGGTTCGACCTCGGCCACCGGTATCTTAGAACGGCGATATAAAGCGGTTTTCCTTAATTGGAAAGCCGTTTTTTCGTGTTTTCACGGATTTTTAGTCGTGCATGTTAAATCAGAATGTTTTGATTTTCGACCAAAAAAACGCCCACTGAAAGGGCAGTTGTTTGAACTAACGTTACCTGTTAGCAGAACAAAGTGCCGATTGATCTCCGTGGCAACCTCCCGGTGTAGTTTATTCGATAAGAGTCTAGCGACTCTCCCATTGCTCTAAAATGGAAAATATTTCCTGGAAATTTATTAATAAAAAAGCCGCGACAACTTCATGTACAACTGAATAATTTAATTTATGACATCAAAAGGAGGTGGTTGTATGAGTAAAAAACTGCCAGATGTAGTCATTATAGTTAGAGATGAAAAGAACTTTGAGAATATTGCTAAATTTGAAATAATCGGAAGCGCATCCCCGTGCAGAAAGTTCCTACGGGTAGGTGCTCCTATAAGTGATGTTGTATTATGTATGGTTAGGAATGGGTTTGTAAACGCTCAGGCTGAAAATGCTGTTATATTTTTCCGTCCTAGGTAATTTCTGACTTTGACTTAATGTTATCCTCTTCAGGTAGACTGTAAAAAAAGTGGACAAGTTATGATGTTCATAATAGTCGACTTGGAAGGGAGTTTTTTATGGCTATGTTAAATGTTAATGTTGATTTTTTAATAATAATAGGAGAAACCAAGAGGTATATGGGCTTCCCTTATACTTAATTGATATTTTTAATAATGCAGAACAAACAAAAGAAAAAGACGCTTCCCACGAGAACGGCGTCTTATTTTTGTTTATTCTTATTATTGAATTTCTAAATACTAGTGTTCGGGAGGGTGCTATTCTATCATTTCCCGAATATCCGTCCATTCAAAGCTACATAGGAAAACAATAACTTACAAACGTTCAAGCGGTGAACACGTTGAAAATGAATCTTACGAATACAACCGAATAGTGTGATGTCATTCACGCTTTATATTGTCGATATATCAACGGATAAGGGTTCGTTTCCATTTCGAAATTGCCCGAAGCACGACTCAAAATCGTGTTCCTCTGGAGTGCCGGTTAGACCCCGGCCACCGGTATCACCAATAGCGAAGGATCGCTATTACATCAAGCTTCACACTGTGTGAAGCTTTTTTGTGTTTATCAGCACTATAAAATATGTACAAATAATTTGAATAGTGGTAGTTGTGCAATGAATATGCAGGAAAGTGGATTAAAAGTAACGACCATTAATTCAAGACTGCGAGTGATAAGGAGTTTCTTTTATTTTCTCCACAGATCAAAAACATAAAAATGATCCAATGGTGAATGTAAATTTATTTGCCACAGATATTGCAGAGAGTCATAAAAGATATAGTTTAAAGAACCGTTGCTCTTACGAAAAAAAAAACGAATGGGTCAAAGAGCACTAACTCTACCATTCGTTCCGAAAACAATGATTTCAGATTTCAATATTCATAGCAGTTAGCTCTGCTTCCGTATAGCCAGCAGAGGAAAGTGCAATTTCAATTTCTTCAGCAGCCTTATAATCAAATAATTTAAATTTAGACATTAATGCGAAAGCATTTTGATTTTCAATTGCCAGAGCAACAGCTTCCACGTCTTGTAGTAACTTCAGGTCTTCAATGTAGAATTGAGCGGTCCTCATCGCTAAATACTCATTCAGTGTAGTTGAACTGTAGAAGAGTCTTGTTAAAGTAGCGATTGCGTTAGGAACGAAAATCTTATTCATAATTATCCCTCCATTATTCTCAATATTCTGTCATTTAAGTCACTATAAGTATGAGTCACGATTAAAATGTTGTCAATCTTTATCTTTTGAGCAATTTTACTCACTAGATGAAAGTACATCTGTACTCAAATTGGGTAAATAGAAAATAGGCGACATTACCAAAGGTAAAAAACATTTCACCGATGAGTACGAAGTAAGCAAATGTATGTTGCTGAGTTTACGAAGCGAATCAAATTACATGAGACATGTTGATTCAAGCTCGATTGCTCGGCTACATACAAAAAACGACCTGAAGGCAAGGGTCTCAGGCTCGATCATAACAAGTTGGATAGAAGAGATACATATTATTCACTTCCTTCCAATTACTTTATTTTACAAATGGGAATGGTCGACCATGGGCCAAAAGTTTGGCAAGGCATGAGTAAAGAAGAATACCAATAAATAAAATATTTAGAGGAGCATAAATACTAAAAAAGACAACTCGATTTTGAGCTGTCTTTTTTTAAAAATCGAGAAAAAAGCCAGTGCCACAAGTGACACGATTAAGCCGAATGTTTTAGATTTCTTTATAAATTCTTTCATTGATGAGATCCTTTCTGTGTTCGGTAATTTCAAAGAGCTTATGATACAACAAATCCTTAGTAACTGTGAAGAAGTCGGGCTTCCACATTACGCAGCTCTCCAGATGAAACACTATCAGCCACAATTATCTGCAAGGTTCTCGTTGCTGTCATTCGTTTGTCTGGATGCTTCAATTGTAGATGCTGTTGTATCGATCGGAAAAGTTCATTATTTTCTGGCCGGTTGGCGTTATAGATTTCTTGTAAACTCTTCGCTTTTTCCATGGCTTTTCCTACTTTCCATCAAGTGTGAAATACATATGAAGGCTTATGCGCTAATATATATTTCCGTATAAGCGCTTCTAATTCCTTCTTTTTTAAATTAAATCTTCTTTAAAGAACAGTGAAGTTGCTCCGATTTTTTACAAGGCGTGATTTTCCTCGTTTTCATCAAACTATGAGGACGAGCTCTGCCTAAATTGGCGGGGGGATGGTTGATATTGGGTTTGTATATCTAACTTTAACCATTTTAAATGAAAACGCCCCATTTAAACGTACTGACACGACTTTTTAATAACCTTCATAAGGGTTTATGTATCGAATGTGTTAAAACGCATTAGAACATAATAGCGCCAGCGGCATTTCTAACGGAAAATACTAATATGCTGCGTGACTTAGATACGGATTATACCGACAACAAAAGCTGATAATAAACGAGTTACAATCCGGAAAATTCGACCAACGGATTTGCTGTGTGATGGAATAAAACTATGTGGGAAAGATTACGAAGTGGAGCGCTTAAAGATGTCGGAAATAATTGCGTTGTTCATGCAATGAAATGAATAAAACGATTAAAGCAACTCGCATGCCAACAAAGACATACTCGTGTGTATACGGAAGGGGCAGTCGGAGTATCCCCGTATTACCCCAAGCGTATCCGCCTAAATCCTCTCTTCTGCTGTACTAAAAATCCGGAATCAAATTTTTACTGCTGGCGAAAATAGGCTCTATTGTTTTGATTAATAAAATACTCGATGGGCTCGATTTTTATAGTTTAGAAAAAGTCATAAATTCAGAAATTAATATTGGTTCATGATGCATAAGTCACGTTTTCTCCAGTTTTATGACTTATTATTGATGTGTTTTGATTCATAAAAGAAATTTAGTAAAAATAAATAAATGGTAAACTACGAATTATTCAATCTTTTTGATATCTCAAAGTTAAATAATAAAATTGTATGCTGATTAATTAATCTGATTATTAAGAGAGGTGGTTGGAACGTAGATAAATGCAGTTGTTGATTTGAGGTGTAATCATGAAAAAATCTATTTATTACTTGATGATTATGTTTTTTTTATCAGCATGCGATTCTAGTAATGAAGAAATTAAGATGAAATTTAATGAAGTGGAATGTCAAAAAAACTGGGCAATGTGTTTAGTATTTCCTGATAAAGAATATACAATTAATAGATTGGATAAACCTAAAAAGGTTGCAATTTTAGACAGCGGTATTAATGATAAACACCCTGCATTAAGAGGACAAATTGTTGCAAAATATAACGTAATCAATAAAAGTAAAGATACAAAAGATATATATGGTCATGGAACTTCAATTGCAGGCATAATTTCAGCAAAGCAAAATGATGAAACTGTGCAAGGAATTAACCCTTTAATAGAAATATACGATGTAAAAGTAATTGATGATCAAGGAGGGGGAGAAGTTTCTCATGTTATAGAAGGAATCAAATGGAGTATGGATAAAAAGGTAGATTTAATTAATATTAGTTTTGGATTTAAGCAAGATGTTCCTGAGTTGAGAAAAGTAGTTGATGAAGCCATAGAAAGAGGGATAATTATTATAGCTTCTGCAGGAAATAATTATGGACTAAACTTAGATTTTCCTGCCAGATATGAAAATGTTATCTCAGTTGGTAGTATAAATAAAAAATTAGAGTCTAGTTCATTTAATTCGATTGGGGAGATTGATATATTTGCACCAGGTGAAGGAATACTTGTATTTCAAAATGATAATAAGGCTGTTTTAGAAGATGGGTCGTCACTAGCAACGGCCTATGTTACTGGAGTTTTATCACTCAATTCAATATTAAAACATAACAAACAAATCAAAAAAGAAAATAGAATTAATGTTATCACCTATTATAGATAGGAGGATTTAGTAATGAATACAAATAAAAAAAAGAGTATGATAATTTTGTTTATTACAAGTTTAATTTTTTCTCTAATAGTACCTTATAATAATGTATACGGAGCTACGCAAAAAGAATCAATTACGTCTACTGAATTATATGAGGAACTGTTACTAGATGAAAATATTGATTTGGTTAATATTGATTATTCCGCGGATAATGTTGGTATAGAGGTTTCAGTGGATAGTGAAGTTGGGGAGATTAAGGACACAACGGTAGCAATTGATATTGATCCGGGGAATGATCAATTAAGTGTTGTTAGTGAAAATAGTGAAAATGAAATAGAAGAATATAAAGTCGTAATTGAAAAATTAGATGAGTACGGAATGCAAGCGACATATACGTCCATGGAAACTGGAGAGATATTTATTTATGATTCTTCTGTTGCTACACCAACTGTTCTGTTTGCTATACCTTGGGGAATAACATTATCTGCAAAAGCTATCTCAGTTTTATATGCTGCAGGTGCTGTACTCTTAGTAGGAACTGTTGCATATATTGAAGTTAATAATTTTATTAATAAAGAGAAAAAAAGATATAATCATTATGTTGCTACAGTAGATAAAAAATCTAAAAAGTTATTTATTGGATCAGGTCTTAGTAAAACCAGTGCAGTTAATAGACTAAAGAGTAAGAATAATACTTGGTCAACTTCTAAAACTAATGCACAGACAATCGCTAAAGAAGCAAGTCCAATTAAGAAAGTGACAGCTGCAGAAGTTTCAAATGGAAAGAACATGGTTTGGCACTATCATCCACTCTCTGGATACGACAGAAATGGTAAAGGTATTCGGATTGAGGGTGCACATGCGTTCTATGGCAGTGCAAAATAATCTCGTATTGTAATATGCTTGATATATAAATAGGGGGGACAAGATGTTAAGCGTTGAAAGGGATCCAAAAAATAGCGTTTATCAGGAACTAATTGATTTATGTTTTGAAGTATGTGATGAATTTCATCTAGTTATTAGAACCGATATGGGTGCAATAAAAGACTTAGAGGAAATCATAAATATGTTCAAAGCATCATTAAAAGAAATGAGAAGCGAATCAACATGGGCTAGTACAACTCTTGGTGATAATCAAACTGCAAATGTTTATTATTTTTATGCTGATGGGAATGCAAAATCAATAATAAAAATGATTGCAAAATCTCTTTTTCAGTGGGAAATGCCTAATTTGCCTGAGGACTTGTCATTTTTTAAACAAGGAAAGGTCTGGCTGGCTACTTCTTCGCATGAAAAACAATGCTTCATTTTCCCTGAGAATGAAACCGAAGCTTCAAAAATTATGGGTATTGAAGGTTTAAGAGTTGAAGAATTGGATGATTAACCAATGCTATGTCTTTGAATATATACACATAACAAAAAAAGATGAACCTTATTTGATTCCACCGGAGCATTAAAATCAAGATCTCAACGATAGTGTGAGGTCTTTTTTCTTTATCTTAAACATGACGAAAATAATTCAGAACCGTGTGCCTTTATATTAGGGAAGTATGGTAAGACGTGGTGACCTTACAAAGGATGAATTAAAATCAGTAAACGAAAATGATAGATGAAGAAAGCATTTGAATATTTCTTTAGAGAAAGTTATTTAAGAAATCTAAGGCCAAGGAAAGCAGCTCCTGTAACCTTACCTGCTTCGTAGTTTTTTAAATAATATCGATGAAATATGGTAATAAATAATAAAACCACTAGCTAAGAACACTTCACATGACAAATTTTCTAAGGGGCGGCAAATTGTGAACAATAAGGGATGTCAATGCAGGTCCAATGAAGAATTACAGCAACTGGTTGATGAGGCAAAAAAATATACAAATAAGGGAATAGTGGCAGACTATATACCGGCTCTTGAAAAGGCTAACCCTGGGGATTTATCGGTTGCTATTTACTATCCTGACGGAAAAGGATATTGTGCGGGGGATGTAAGTGGTAAAATGACCCTGCAAAGCATATCGAAAGTTTTGACACTTGCTCTGGTATTAATGGAAAAAGGGGAGGAATATGTCTTTTCCTATATAGGAAAAGAACCCACCGGCGACCCATTTAATTCGATTGCCAAGTTAGAGACAAACAAGCCATCCAAGCCGTTAAACCCGATGATCAATGCAGGAGCATTGACTGTGACCCACATGGTTGCAGGTGACAGTGTAAATGAGCGATTTCAGCGTATTTTACATTTTATCCGGGAGTTGACGCAAAATCCTACTATCGGGTTTAATGAAGAAGTTGCCCGGTCAGAATACAATACAGCAGATTTAAATAGGTCGTTAAGCTATTTTTTAAAGCAGCATAATGTAATAAATGGGGATGTGGAGGACTTAATCGAATTGTATTCGAAGCAGTGTGCCATTGAAATGGACAGTCAGGATTTGGCGAGGATAGGCTGTGTGCTGGCCATGAATGGGAAAGATTTGCTGACGGGAAAGCAAATCATCCCCGGGGACGTTGCCCGTATTTGTAAGACATTCATGGTTACCTGCGGCATGTATAACGCATCAGGTGAATTTGCCATTAATGTTGGCATACCGGCTAAAAGCGGTGTGTCAGGAGGAATCATGGGGGCCGTACCGGGAAAATGTGGAATTGGGATTTATGGTGCAGCGCTGGATGAGAAGGGGAATAGCGTTGCCGGGATAAAAATCTTGGAAATGATGGCGAAAAAGTATTCCTTAAGTATGTTTAATCTGTAAACATTGACACTATTACCGATGAGTCGGATGATATTAATCAATTTATTTTTATACGAAAGTGTCTGGAGTTAAAGATTGTTTCGTTATCATACGGCTTATGAGAGTCTGAGAAGAGAGAGAATGAAGCTTGGAATAGAGCTTTTTCGTTATGTAGGGGTCTTTCAGGATTTCAGGAAAGGAAAATGCCTGCCAGATGCGATTGGAACAGTGGCATTTTTCAGTGAGATTCAGTCTAGATCCTTACAGAAACAAAGCATATACTTTCACGGCAAAAAAAAGACCTCTGCACATAAGGGCAAGGTCTTAAGCTGATTATAACAAGTTGGAGAAAAGAGATACTTTTTTATATAAAGCATTTACCTCTTTATTTCGATGTTCCCCGATTTCATTTCTTAGCTGGCCTTCCATATCTGTCATTAAATCAGCTAATTTCAATGCCTTCTGTCTGTCGGAAATATTGCTGCGAATGATATATTCATATTTTGCATTGTATTCAGTCAGTGACATTTCTTCCGTCCTCCCATAGTACAAAGTCATTTAAGCTGTCATCTGTTCCTTCATTAGCAATCCCAATGTACTTAAGTGTAATTTCAGGGTGTGAATGGTTAAGGATCATTTGTAAATCAGTAAGGTCCTTACTTCGTTTATAGAACCAGTACCCGAATGTTTTCCGCATGGTATGGGTACCGACGTTCTCGATGTCTACCATGTCTGCTGCTTTATTAAGTTGCCTGTAGGCTTGTATCTTACTTATAGGCTTATCGCCCTTGCGTGAGGGGAATAGCCATTCACCATCAATGGTGGCTATATAGGCGGCCAATTCATTGCATACAGTATTAAGCTGTATGATTCTTGGTTTCTTTGTTTTGCCTTCCTTGATGGTGACCTCCATCTTGCCTTTAATATCCTTTATCTTCAACGATAATAGATCAGACACACGCATGCCGGTATTAATGCCTAACAAGAACAATATGTAGTCTCTCTCGCTGCAATGTCTTTTCAATGACCATTTCATATCATCTAATTTTTCCAATGATCTGATTGGTTGGACGTCAATTAAATGTTCTTTTGGCAAATGTGATCACCCTTATTTCACGCTAATGGAATCAGTGTTTTGAATGTATACTTTTTTATTAATTTAAGAGTAACACTGAAAAAGGATGGAAGTCAATGTGAGGAGTATATTGATGGCAATGTATTCGGTGGTGTAGGGGGAGGTTAAGATATCGGGACGAATTGAGATGAAAAAAACGCGGTCTCCTCTTAAGGGAAGGGCCGCGTTTTTAGGTAAGTGCAAACTTCATTATTCATAGAGCATTCCCTAGATTTAATGAAGATGGTATAGAGTTCTTCGATATAGTCATGAATGGCATTGCCTATTCGTATTAAGGCTGAATTTTAAGTGTGGATAGCTATCAAAACTCCTGAAACTTGATATAATGAATCAATAGTAATATTTTTCTAAACTAGTGTTATTATTGGATATTTGGATAGGTCAATCAAAAGAAAACGGTTAGGGTCATTCCAAAAGAATGGTTTTTTGATATTTATTATGCTTTTAGGATTGGGGAAACCACCATGAAGAGATTTTTAGCCATATTGAAAAATAAGTTAATGCCTGCAAAGTCAAGGTTGATTACAATGGCAATTATGATTGCGGTCTTTTACTGCATGTTCATGTTCGCAGACCTGGAGAATGAAAGGATATCTAACAGCGAACGGCATTACGAGCGATCAGTGAATTTTGAAGAGATGAGCGATCAAGAATCAGAAGAGATGCCTGCCGGTTCTTTAGTGAACTATTGTAAAGATAGGGCTAATGAGAGTCGCAACTCCAGTTGGGTTGGTATTGAATCCGACGTGATGGAACCCAGTGAATACACGGTTGAATGCATTGAACACTTGGAATAGAAGCTAAGTTCCTATGGGAATTCAGGATTCACAACAAGGACATCAGGGACGTCACATCCAAAGATTTGTCTGGTTGGCTTAATGGAACGGAGCGGAATGCACGGAGGATTTTAAGTGTTTTAGAAAATAAGGGTCTCGCTGAAATTATTTGTGACGAATCGGGGTTGGCTGAGGAAAAGTCTATTTGTTGCATACAGAACCTTGAAATTAGCCTGTTTGGATCATAACCAAACAGGTTTTTAGTATGAAAGGAAATCCAATGGAAAAAATGGAATAGAATATGGAGAATAAGGAAAAAATTTCACCCCCATATCTTTTTCTCTTTCTGAAACGTTTATAGGATAGAGGGTGTTGAAGGAGTGAGAAAAATGATAAATAAGTTGAGCGAAGATATTTCTGAAGGGAAGGATAACGGCAAGGTTTTGCGTGAAGTCTATCCTGAATTGCTTCGTTTTTGCCGATTCCTGACTCAAAATAATTGGGATGGGGATGATTTGGCACAGGAAACGATATTGAAGGCAATGCAGGGCTATGGGAAGAAAACGGAGATAACATCGGCTTTATTGAAGACGATAGCCCGCCATTCCTGGATTGATACGATTCGAAAAAGAAAAAAGGAATCTTTAGAAGATCTGCTGGATACCGAGCAGCAGGGATCAATTGGGGAAAATGCCTTTGAAACGGTTGAATATATTATAAAATCCCTTACCCCGAAACAAGCTGTAGTGTTCATATTAAAGGAAGGATTCCTCTATCGCTCCAAAGAAATCTCAGATTATCTGAACACGACGGAAACGGCGGTAAAGGCCATCTTGAACCGTGTGAAAAAGCGTTTTGACAATGGCGTTGAAGAGCGTAAGTTGTCCTGCGTGGAAGATTGGCAAGACGATGAGGAACAGAGGCTCATGTCCCTGATGACAGAGGCTTTAAAAGCCCAAGATCCTGATATCCTCATTAGAAGCATTCCATCTTTCAAATCCCTGAACAGTGAATCGATGATTCCTAAACTGATGAATCGTTCGATACATTCAAAAGCATGCTTCACTCCTTCAAACACACTCTCAATGGCTGCATAGCCAATAATTTTGTTAGGAGGAAGAAGAGATATGACTACCATTCCATATGTAATTGAGCAATCCAGTAAGGGTGAACGCTCATACGATATTTATTCCAGACTTCTAAAGGACCGAATCATCATGATTGGGGAAGAGGTCACCGATCATTTAGCCAATAGTGTGGTTGCTCAATTGTTATTCTTGGCAGCAGATGCACCTGATAAAGAAATTACCATCTTCATAAATAGTCCGGGGGGATCGACTAGTGCCGGTTTCGCCATTTATGATACGATGCATTATATTAAGCCTGATATCCGGACTGTATGTACGGGGATGGCTGCATCATTCGGTGCCATGCTTTTATTGGCAGGTACCAAAGGGAAAAGGTGCGCATTGCCAAATAGTGAAATCATGCTTCATCAACCGCTTGGTGGGGCAAGGGGGCAAGCCACGGAAATTGAAATTTCTGCCCGAAGGATTTTGAAGCTAAAGGATCATATCAATCAGATCATCTCGGAAAGAACTGGGCAGCCTATCGAAAAGGTGGCGAAGGATACAGATCGTGATTACTTCTTAAGCGCAAGTGAGGCGAAGGAATACGGTATAATCGATGAAATAATCCTTCAGGTTAATTAACTGGATAAAAGCGTCATCTAAAAGCAAAAAATAAGTTAAATGAAAACGAAAAGAAACTATCGATATTAGTATATCGGCAGTTTCTTTTTTTTACCCTCTTTCATGATAATTCAACATTACTCCATATATTTATCCACAAAACCCCATACTTTGTTCCAATACTTTTCCGGATCCACTAGTTCAGCTTCACCATGCCCGGCCCCCGGTATTATCAATTTATCTTTGTCTACGTTCGCTGCATTGTATACGTCATCCAGCATGGAATAAGGGACGAATGTATCATCTTCCCCATGGATGAATAACATTGGTGTTTTACTTTTGAGCACTTGTTTGACAGCTGATGCTTCATTTAAATCATAGCCTGCACGGAGCTGGGTCACCGTGTTGGCTGCATTCATTACTGGGAATTTTGGCAATCCAAACAAATCATCAAGTTGATAGGTGAATACGTCCATTACCGATGAATAACCGCAATCCTCTACGATAACTTTAACATTGGTAGGCAGCTTTTCCCCAGAGGTCATCATGACGGTTGCCCCTCCCATGGATATCCCGAATAATGCAATGTCTGCCTGTGGATCTTTGTCGGTAATTTGCTTGATCCATAAAAGCATATCTTTCCGATCGTCCCAGCCCATTCCAATGTATTCTCCTTCGCTTTTTCCATGTCCGCGAAGATCAGGTGCCAACACATTGTATCCATTTTCGTGAAAATTGCGTATCCACCGAATCATTTGTGTATTATTGCCGGTATAACCGTGAACGACAATGGCCCATTTATGGTCTTGGTTATTATTTTCATAAAGTTTAGCACTTAGTTTTAGTTGGTCTGAAGAAGCAATGCCCATCTCATCCGGTTGATGCTCTTTGGCAAATTCCGCATCAGCCAATTTACTGGATTCAGCGACTTCAACAGAAACGGCTTCAGATTGGGCAAGATGAGGGTTATTGCTTAAAAAGTCTTTTTCCTTATTCGGGTTTAAGGCGATATTGTAAAAAAAGTTTCCTGCCACTCCATATGTAACGACTAGAATTACAAGAATACTTGTCGCAGCGATACTGAATTTCTTCACTCAAAACTCCCTCCAAAAAACGAACTATTATTTTTTAATAGTACAATATATTGAGGTGATTGTGAAAATCCGAAACTACAAAAATTGTTTTGAATATGGATGAGCCGGAGGAATTTGAACATATTCCTTTTCTGGATAGTCCATCCAGATGGTATGTTAAAATAAGTATTATCTAACATATCGATATCTTGGGGGAAGTCTTTATGAAAAAAAAGCAAAAGGTTTTACTTATAAGTGGAATCTCTGTTGTTGCATTATCCGGGTTAGGAATTGCTTCATTTAAAATCATGGAAAACGCAAATGAGTACGAAAAAGCCCAGCTGGTAATCGAAGCAAGGGAAACCAAGGAACAAATTGAAAGGGAAAGGGAGGATGTAAAAATCAAAGCCCAAAGGGAAGCAAAAGCTAAAGCGGATGAGCTTGAATCGAAAACAGCGATATATGATGGGATTGAATTTGTGACAGGACTTGATGAAGAATCGACCGAAATGGAAGTCATGGATGTCATGCATAAAATGACTCATCAAAAGGTTCGATCGCAAGATAAATGGGGAGCTATACCAATGTCCCCTAAGATTATTGAAGAAGTTTATAATATAATCAATACAAGTGATTTTAAGCATAGAGATAAATTGCTAGGCATTGCTGCCAGATGGAAAGATTTTAATTTTAGTACGATCGTTCAGGATCATAACTTCTTTTGGGAAGACAAAGAAGGTACCGTGGGAAAAGCCCATGGAACATTAAGTACGGCAGAAGAGATTGAATTCATCGAAGTGAATTTTAAATGAGGCTATTTGCAGGGAACGATGAACTTTGAAAATGCCAAAGGAAGAGTGGGCAAGACCTGTTCAAAAAGGAAAACACTTAAACCTCCTGCAATAACCAGTACTCAGGAGGTTTTTAAGTATTTTCGATGGTATTCCCCTAAAGTATTCGCTTATGGTCAGACAAGCAGTGGAACTCCATACCAGGAGATTTATTTCTTAATAACCAGACTGCTGAACTCGTTCTCTCTGTTTACGGGAACGTCTTTTCCTACTGTGACCCGGCGAACGACACGGTGCTGGTTTCCGTAATCGGCAATAGCGTAATGCTGCGTAGCTAAGTTATCCCAGATGACCACGTCCCCTTCACTCCATTGCCAACGCACGGTATTTTCTAAGCGGGTAACGTATGAATCGAAGATACTTAATATTCTTTCAGATTCACTTGTTGTATATCCTTCCACTCTTCCTGCAAAGCCACCTAATAACAAATGCTTTTTTCCGGTTTCGGCGTGAACGTGAACGACTGGATGCCTTGTTTTATAAATTGTCGATTCAAATACATCCCGATATTTCCTTTTAACCTCATCATCGATGTTTTCGGTTGGTTTAAATTGAGCATAATCATATTCATTTGTATGGATCGCCCATAGTCCGTCCGCTAATTTCTTCAATCCATCCGGCAGGTCCTCATATGCTTCATTCGTATTTGCAAACACTGTATCCCCGCCAACATTAGGGATGGTTACACCCCTTAAAACAGAGTATTTTGGAACTTCTGGAACGAAAGTGACATCGGTATGCCAATGGTTTGCTTTAGCACCTTGTTCGGAATCCAGTTCAAAAATATAGTTTGTATGGTCTTTGACCGGTACTGTAGGATGTACATAAGGCTCACCCAATAGTTTGGCAAATGCTTCTTGACTGGCATCGTCCAAATGGTTTTGACCTTTGAAGAATACGACTTTATGCTCGTTTAGCGCTTGTTTGATTTCATTGAAAATAGCTAAATCCAAGTCACCGCTTAATTGGACTCCTTGAATTTCCGCTCCAATCCTTCCTGCTACGGGTACCACTTTTATTTGTTGTGTTTTAGTTTCCGTCATAATTGATCTCCTCCTGTATGAAATATTTTTTTATTTTTTAAAGGCTTCATCAATGTATTCATTGTGGATCTGGTTTTTAAAATTAAACGATTTCTTGATATAACCCACATCGGCTAGAGTATCGATTGATTCTTGTTGTGCTTTGATGGCATCTTCGGTATAGAAGATATTTGGTTCTTCGGCCGTTATTATTGTCTTGACTGTTCCTACAGGCAATTTAGTTTCTTTAGAATAAATTTCAGATGCTTCATCCGGATTTTCAATTTGCCAGTCAGCAGCTTTTTTATAAACCTTTAAATAGGCCTCTACAATTTCAGGATGCTCTTCGGCAAACCCCGTACGTGCAATGATTGCACCAGGAGCTAATATTTTTCCTTTTACTTTAAGTGCGACAGCATTCCCTTTTTCAATATTATTAAGGTAATAAGGGTTCCATATCGCCCAGGCGTCCAATTGTTTGGTTTCAAAAGCGGCTTGAGCATCATCTGGTTGTAAATTGATGAGTTTAATATCATCAGTCGTTAAACCATGTGCTTTCAATGCCTTGATTAAATACACATGACCGGTTGTCCCCGAGGCAACACCGACCGTTTTTCCCTTTAAGTCTTCAATCTGCTTTATGTTACCTTCTGCTTGAGCCAGGATCCGTACAGATGACTCACCTCGACCTGTTTGTGCAATCACTTCGAATGGCAGATTCTTATCAATGCCGGCGATCAGTGCACCATCCCCTAAAAAGGACAGGTCAACCCGATTGGAAGCAAGGGATTCCAAAAGTGGGGGACCACTCGGGAATTCACTCCACTCGATTTGGGCATCCAGTTTAGAAAACTCTTCGTTGAACAATCCCTTTTCCTTTGCAATGACCAATGGCCCCATCTTGCCATTTAAGGCAATATGCACTTTAAGTGGATCACTTTTCCCAGAAGCTTTGCCGGCATCGGAATTACAGCCTGTTAATACAGCGATGCTAATGATGGCAAGTAGTACTGCGGTTAAATGGTTAAGATACTTTTTCATGAATTCCCTCCCTTTTTATTACACTTACACCTCTGGATAGTCAGATTAATGACAAAAAGAGATTCAACGAAGAGTATGCAGGGTTACTCTTCATTGAATCTCCGGTAGTCCAGTTGATTCACATGACCGTTATTTAATTGGCTCCTTCGTGAAGCGGAGTGGTGTATGAATGCATCTTAACAGCTATTAGAATAATCTGTCAATTGTTATTATGATTAATCCGATAAAATAAATTGGTATTAGATGTTGATTATAAATAATCGATAAGTTAATATAAAATGAAATATTGAATCGACTAGTTAACTAGAGATTCAGCAAAGGGACCATAAGTGCCTTTTTGCTGAATCTCTATTTTTTTATTCGAGAAAGGGTGAGGATATTGGTAGCGACGTTGGAAATTAATCACGTAAGCAAAACATTTAAAAATGATAATGAAAGTGTCCATGTTTTGGATAAGTTAAATCTGACCGTCAACAATGGTGAGTTCGTTACCATCATTGGTCCGAGCGGCTGTGGGAAAAGCACATTATTAAAGTTGATAGCAGGGCTTGATTTAGACTTTGAAGGCTCGATCATCGCAGGAGTTCATCCGGTTAGCGGCCCTTCTAAAGACCGAGGTTTCATTTTCCAGGAGCATCGCTTATTTCCATGGCTAAACGTGGAGAAGAATATTGCAGGTAACCTTCCATTAAAGAAATCGGACATTCGAAAAAGGGTGGATGATTTGATTTCCCTTGTTAAACTAAACGGATTTGAAAGGGCATATCCACGCCAATTATCAGGTGGAATGTCTCAGCGTGTTGCCATTGCCAGAGCCTTATTGCGTAACCCTGAAGTTTTATTGCTTGATGAGCCATTCGGTGCCTTGGATGCTTTCACTCGAACGCATCTTCAAGAGGCTTTACTTGAAATATGGGTGAGGAATAAGACAACGATGGTGCTTGTCACCCATGATATTGATGAATCCATCTTTTTATCGAGGAAGGTGGTCGTCATGGATGCAAAGCCAGGACGAATTAAAGCTATCGTTCCAATCGATTTACCATATCCAAGAACACGAACAAGCAAAGCATTTCAGGAATTCAGGTCCGTCATATTAACCCAACTGGATCATCTTCCTGAAGAAAGGGAAGATTGGAGCATTTAAATGAATTTTTTAAAAAAGGAAGGATGATTAAAATGTCTACACAGACCGTTGCTCAAAACAAGCCGCTTGTCATGAGGGAAACGACAAAACAATCCAAGATTGCCAAATCAGCAATGCGGGGTTCCCGTTGTCGTGTTGATTGCATGGCAATCACTAGGTTCAACAGGAATCCTGCCTGCCCAATTATTCTCATCACCTTTATTGATCGTCACAACTTTCATTGATCTCGTCAAGTCAGGGGAAATGGCCATGCATTTACAAATCAGTTTAACGCGGGCTCTTCTTGGTTTTGCATTAGGTGGTTTTTTAGGCTTAATGATGGGTGTCATCGTGGGCATGCAAAAAAAATCTGAAGAATATCTAAACCCAAGCATTCAAATGTTACGAACAGTTCCTTTACTTGCGATTACCCCTTTATTCATTATGTGGTTCGGATTTGGTGAACTATCAAAAGTGCTGCTTATTGCATTAGGTGCTTTTTTTCCTCTATATTTACAAACATTTTTGGGCCTTCGGAATGTGGATAAAAAACTATACGATGTTGCCCTGATCTTAGAGTTCAGCCGTCGGGAACAAATAACGAAGCTCATGATTCCGGCAGCTTTACCAAACATATTACTTGGTATCCGTTTAGCCTTAAGTGCGGCTTGGATGTGCTTAGTCGTCGCTGAATTGCTGGGTGCGGATAGAGGGGTGGGCTTCATGATCCAGGATGCCCGTTCATTCATGCAAACGGACGTCGTATTCGTAGGCATCATCATTTTTGCCCTCGCTGGTAAAATCTCCGACTCGTTTGTCCGCTTTTTAGAAAACCATTTGCTGAAATGGCAAGATAGTTTTAAAGCCTAATTTAAAAGGATGACCGCCCGGTGATGGAAGGTCATCCTTTTTCTTGTTTGAAAGGTGTTTTTATTCTATTTCTTTAAATAAGGGCAAATAAATGGTGAAAGATGTTCCTTTGTTCAATTCGCTCTGCACCACGATTTTCCCTTTGTATTTTTGAACGATGGAATAACAAACGGTCAGGCCGATACCAGTTCCCCTATCCTTAAGCGAATAAAATGGAGTGCCGAGTATTTCAAGCTGGTCTTTGGAAAGACCTATTCCTGTATCCGTTATTCGTATTTTTGCCATAGTGCGTTCCTGCTCTGTTTCCACCTTGATGAATCCAGGGTTGTTCATTGACTCAATTCCATTTTTCATGATATTGACCAGTATTTGTTTAAGCTCGATGGGATTCATATTTATATGTAGGTCGTCACGGAAATCCAGGATAAAGCCTATGTTGCGATTATTGGCGAAACTGGTTAATAGATCGGAAATCTTTTGGATTTCATAATTTAAAGGAATGACCTGTATATTATCCGTTTGCGGTTTTGCCAAAGACAAATAGTCATTGATGATCACTTGTGTATATTCAAGTTCTGTAAGCATGGTCTGTACATAAAACTTTTCCGTTTCATTAAGTTCCTTCTCTTGATCTAATAACTGGGCAAACCCTTTTACGACTGTAATGGGATTCCGTATCTCATGTGCAATGGTGGCAGCGAGCTGTCCGACTGAGTTCAATTGCTTGGCCTGCTGAATTTCCTTATGGAATGCATTAGTCGATTCCATCCTATTATTGGTTCCTATGAACACGAATACCAATATGATTTGTATAGCTATGAAATTAAGCGTATTGCCGAAACCATCCAAAGCGACATATTCATAAGTGTATTGAAGGTCCGTTTGCGATATGGTCAAAATGGAAGCAGGACCTAATATGATATTTAAAGTGGCGACAATATAAAATCCGATTTTATCAAAGAGAAAAATGGGGATCAAGGGTGCTAGAGCAAATAAAGCCAGCATGATTGCAGTGTCTGGGAATATCCAGAATTTGCTATATGAATAAACAGTAATTAAGAAAATGAATAGGGTTTTATAGAAATTGACTTCTGTTTTTAAGAAAAATAACAGAGAAATTATCATCCCCGATATTAAAATGACCTGTAATGTCATCTCGTAAGGATTATCTTTCCAACTTATAGGTGATACAGAAATCCCAACCAATAGTAAAAAGGATATCATTGCCATGAATGCCTTCAGTATAAATCGGTGTTTGTTTTGATAATATTGATAATTTTTTAACATAATTCCCCTTAAAATTAATATTCTGTTTGCTTAATAGTAATATGATACTAGTTTTTTGTAAATCAGAAAAAGATAGATTTTGTCTTCGATAGTCTCTCTTTCTATATCTAAAAAGGGCTGTTCTCTACGAATGGTTCAGTTGGAATTTGAGAAAATCTTTCAAAAAGTCTTCACCCTGGTTAGGCTAGGGCTCTCAGCTTCATATTTGCTTTTAAAAGGTGTTTTAGTATTTTTCTTTATTAAAAGCGCATAGAAGTGGATTCTAAAAGCCGTCAAATGTACCGATAATACCAACTATGTCCAGGCCCTCTTGGTATGTCAACATTGACACACATGATCTCATATCTGGAATTTGTAAGCTATAGATTTAGTTTATTATGGATTTGGAAAACTATTAAATTGTAGAGAAAGGATGATCGATTATGAAACTAGCCAAGTTTATGTTCATTTTAACTGCACTTGTACTGATCATTAGTTCTATTGGTCCAAGTTCTGCGAAATCTAAGTCGACTCATGAGATAAATAAAGAAATTACAGATGTAACATCACTTGAAAAAGCAGAGGAAACTTCCTTCGATAATCTTGAGGATGTTAAAATTACAAAAAAAACCAAAAATTGGCATCTGAAATTGAATTGGATAATTTTTATTATCTAATGAATTCGATTTAGAAGAAGTCGCTAATAATCAATCCTTAGGAAATGACTAGTGAAGAAAAAACAGAAAAAACTATGATTCTGAATCAATTCTTTTTTTGAGGATTCAGCTTCAATATCCACAAACTCAAAATTGATAGCTTTGGCGTTCAAACAGCGAAGTAAGGAGTTTAGTAATGAAGAGAATATGGAAATATTTAGTCATTAGTATTTGGGTTACTGTTTTTTTATACTATTTCAATATCTACATGCCAAGAAACTTTTTATATTTTCTTATTGGATTACCAGCATCCATGTTTAGCACATTTTTTATTTATAATTTTTTCAGTAAAAGAGGCTTTTAGTGGGTTCCCACTCCGACTCTCTTCACGGGACTTTCTTGTATTTAAAAAAATATATGTTAAAAGCCTTTCAACTAGAGTGAAGAAAATGCATGATGGGGAGACGAATGGAACTGGTTCATGCTTTTTGGTTAGGTACAACAAACTAACTGAATGCCCGGTGGGTAATTTATTAAATAGGTTATTTTACCCAATTATACCAATTTATTATTTCTTTACACTATATTTGCTGTAGATTCACATTCCCCTTCTAAAATGATGGTAACAATAGGAGGGGGAGAAGGAAAATGAAAACGAATATAAAGAAATTCGGTTTATGTATGATGAGTGCGGCCTTTATATTGCAGGCTACTTCCATGGGGGCATCAGCAGCAAATGAAAATCATTCGAATTCATCTATTTATGAGAAGAAAATCGTGAATATCGCGCATCGAGGAGCTTCCGGTCATGCACCTGAACATACCATTCCCGCTTATCAATTGGGGGAACAAATGGAAGGCGACTACATAGAAATCGATCTTCAGATGACCAAGGATGGAAGATTGATAGCGATGCATGATGAAAAGGTTGATCGCACAACGAATGGTACAGGTCTGGTGAAGGATTTAACTCTGGCAGAAGTCAAAAAACTGGATGCCGGTACATGGTTCAATGAAAAATATCCGCAATTGGCAAAAAAGAAATATGAAGGGTTAACGGTACCCACTCTTGAAGAAGTCTTTAAGAAATTCGGCAGGCAGGCCAATTACTACATTGAAACAAAGTCCCCTGATGTATATCCAGGAATGGAAGAAGAACTTCTGAAGGTTTTGAAAGATTATAAAATGGTAGATTCAAAGGGCCGTACCAAAAATGTACTTATACAATCGTTCAGTAAAGAAAGCCTTATGAAGGTTCATGAAATGAATCAAAAGTTACCGCTTGTGCAACTTTTTTCTTATAAGAACCAAGCAACCATTTCCGATGAAGAATTGGAATCCATTAAGGAATATGCCATTGGAGTTGGCCCGAACTTCAGTAAGGTTGACGGACAATATGTGAAGATGGTTCGCAACCATGACCTCCAATTCCATCCATATACAGTAAATGAAAGAGCGGATATGAAAAAGGCTCTTGAATGGGGTGCAACTGGGTTGTTTACGAATTATCCCGATGTATTTAACGAGGTACTAAGAGAGTATAAGCATAATAAAAATGGAAATTTATAAGGTTACTAAATAAGTGTTTCATAGGTGAGTCCCGGTTTTCCGGGGCTTTTTTTGTATGATCCGGATTCAACTTAAGAAGGTTTTTTATTTCTTGGGAAAATCAGGTGTTGCTAGCTTAGTAGTCTTTTTTTGGCGGGTATATCAATTGTATTAAGAATATTTTAGGAGGTTGATTATGAAGGCTGTAACTTTCCAAGGTGCAAAAGATATTCAGGTAAAACAAGTTGAAGATCCGAAACTTCAGCAAAAGGATGATATCATCGTCCGAGTGACTTCAACGGCGATTTGCGGATCCGATCTCCATATATATCAGGGCGCTTTGCCTACGCATAAAGATTATGTCATTGGTCATGAACCGATGGGAATCGTTGAAGAAGTGTGTCCTGAAGAAAGTGAAAAAAGGGGACAGGGCTGTCCTGCCTTTCAACATTTCTTGTGGACATTGTTATTATTGTGAACATGATATGGAGAGTCAATGTGACAATTTCAACCCCAATGAAGCGGTCGATACTGGAGGATACTTTGGTTTTACGGAACGATATGGGAACTATCCAGGAGGACAGGCGGAATATTAAAGGGTCCCTTATGGGAACATCATGCCGTTTGTCATCCCAGAGTCATGTGAACTTGAAGATGAGGCGCTTCTGTTCATGTCCGATGTGCTGCCAACCGCTTATTGGAGTGTAGAGAACGCAGGCATCAAGGAAGATGATACGGTAGCGGTACTGGGCTGTGGGCCAATTGGCTTGATGGCCCAGAAGTTCATTGGATGAAGGGCGCAAAAAGGGTCATTGCCATCGACAACTTATCGGCTCAATAAGGTAAAACAGATGAATAGGGTTGAAGCGTATAACTTCGATGAGTATAACGATATGGGCGGCTATATTAAGGAAATCACTTCAGGCGGGGCGGATGTCATCATTGATTGTGTGGGAATGGATGGCAAGAAATCGACGATTGAGGCGATTGAGCAAAAGTTGAAACTTCAGGGTGGAACGTTAAGTGCGATCGAAATTGCCATTAACGCCGTGCGTAAATTCGGCACGATCCAACTGACTGGCGTATATGGGTCCAAATATAATATGTTCCCGTTAGGCAATTTATTTGAAAGGAACATTAACATAAAAATGGGACAAGCACCGGTCATACACTATATGCCAAAGCTTTTTGATAAAATCACAGCTGGGGAGTTCGACCCGACGGAAATCATATCCCATAGAGTTCCTCTCGAAAAAGCGAATGAAGCATATCAAATCTTTAATGATCACGAAGATGAATGTATTAAAGTCGTGCTAAAACCATAATAAGAAGTTGGCGAAATCCAATGCATGGAGCTGCATTGGATTTCTTTGTTAGGCTCGTTTCGGAGAAAGAAGAGTTGGCATTCAAAATGAACTCCGATGCCAAGTGATCTTGACTTAGGGTTTTTGGTAAGGAAATGAAGGATTTATATTATAATGATAATGACAAAGGAGGATGTTCAGATGGTATATAATTCGGCAGCGGAACTTTGTGAAGGGTTTGGGTATCCCCCCGTTCACGTTAAAATGATGATAGAGATCATAGATAAGAGATTGGGACCTGTAAAGGCGGAAGCAGAGATTGCCATCAAGCCTGTTAAGTCAAAGGAATATCTAGAAGTATTGGTGGAAGAACTTGAATCGGAGCATATCTTTGCTGAAGAAAATGGCAGTATCTATGGCAGCTTCGGCATCGATCAAAGCATCCAGATTTATGATGAAGTCCTGACTACCATACCGTTCGATGAGTTAATCGGAAATGAAAATTGGAAAGAGACAGTGGAGGAATCCATCACTTTGGATAAGCTAAAGGAACAATTGGGAAAATCCCTCAATGATTATCAATTCAGTGATTTGAGCGGGAAATATAAATTCAGGAAGAGATGTACGATAACAGAACTTCAATTCATAGGGTAACGACATATGGAGAAGGCAAAATGCTTTCTCTTTTTTTGATAATTTCAGATAGAGTCTGGCCATGATATTTTTCCCTTTAATAATTGCTACTACCCTGTCACATCTTCCATGAACTCGTAAGGGAAAGTCGTTTCTTGTTTTTTACGTTTGTTAGTTAAAGTGAAGAAAGGGTATTAAAAAAGCATAGGGATAAACGCTTGGTTATAGCATGTGACGGGACCACTTCTGCAGGACCATTTTCAGCAGTGACCGAATCTGTAAGATTGTTAAAAACACATACTCGCAAGTGCAATTCAGTATGGTTCATGGTTTTCACATACCTGTTTTTGTATATGATAAGCCAAAAAGAAACTTATATTTAAAAAGATAAAAAGGAGAATATATGAAAATTGGTTTGGTACGGCATTTTAAGGTTGCACATGAATTCCCTACTGGGAAATCTGTGACGGCGGATGATATGAAGCAATGGTTTGAGGACTATGATGCAGCGGATATTATTTATGGAACGACTTTATTTGGCGTGGAGGAATGGCAGGAATGTTATTGCAGTGATATGTCGAGAGCTGTCAAGACAGCGGAACATATCTATCCAGGTAAGGTTCATCGGATGGAGGAGCTGCGGGAAATACCTTCTCCCCCTCTTAAAGGAAAAGTGAAGCTGCCGTTCATCCTTTGGGCCATCTGGATTCGATGCTGCTCGATGTTCAACAGGCAGACAAGGGCGGAAATTAAGATCGCTGAACAAAGGATCAATAAAGTATTGGATGAAATCTTTACAAAGGGGGATAGGGATGTTCTGATCGTGAGTCATGCCGCCCTCATGATATATATGAGGAAAGAGTTGATCCGACGGGGGTTCACCGGTCCAAAATTCAAGATTGCAAGTAATGGAAAGCTGTATGTATTCGAAAGATGATAAGTGAATAAATATAGGGTTTTCCATCAGAAAAGGTAAGTCTGATGTCCATCATACATTTTGCTGATTTAAAGAAAGATGCAGGGATTTTCCGAATAATTATTCTTTTTCCATTGGTTGTGGTTTATTATTGTAATAGTGTAATTTTTACGAATTCAATAATAGGGAAAGAGGGTGGACATTTTGGTGAAGGCAGTTTTTTTTGATTTAGATGATACATTACTATGGGATCAGAAAAGTGTAAAAGAGGCTTTTGTTTCTACATGCGAAGTGGCTAAGGAGAAATATGATTTGAATGTCGACGAGTTTGAAGAAGCTGTGCGGAAGGAAGCGCGTGAGCTTTATTCTTCTTACGACACATATGCATTTACTCAAATGATCGGTATCAACCCATTTGAGGGGCTATGGGGAAATTTTCAGGATGATCATGATGAATTCCGGAAGATGGCCGGGATTGCACCGGCTTATCGGAAAGAAGCTTGGACGAGAGGCTTAAAGGCATTAGGGATCGATGACCCGGAATTTGGGCTTGAACTGGCAGAACGTTTCCCGGCCGAGAGACGTAAAAAGCCATTTATTTATGAAGAATCATTCCGTGTGTTAGATGAATTAAAAGGGAAGTACAAATTGCTATTGCTTACGAACGGGTCTCCTGAACTGCAAAATACCAAACTTGAAATTACGCCTGAACTAGTTCCTTATTTCGACCAAATCGTCATTTCAGGTGCGTTTGGAAGAGGTAAACCGGATGCCTCCATTTTTGAGCATGCTTTGGAAATCATGGAGCTGGATAAGGATGAAGTATTGATGGTGGGCGATAATTTAATGACGGATATCCTTGGAGCGTCACGGGTAGGCATAAAGTCCGTTTGGATAAATCGCCATGATAAGGAACGGAATGAGGTGCTTCCAACCTATGAAATCAAGCATTTAGAGGAGCTTTTCCCAATCCTTGAGAGCCTGTAAAATTACTCTTCAAGTAACGAATTTTGGAGAGTTTGAATAAAATATTAGGTCTTTCAAATTATATACAGAATGAAAAGGGTGATATATAGTTACCTTGTAATCAATTAATTTATTTAGACTAGGGGTGTCCAATAAAAGTTGGGCTGAGAGAGAAGCGCTTAAGCTTCTTAACCCTCAGGACCTGATCTGGTTCATACCAGCGTGGGGAAGTTAGAATCTACTAAACAATGACCATTTCAATTGGTCATTTCTGTAGTCATACTAACGTTAGCCGGGTCTTAAATATGAGACCTGGCTTTTTCGTGCGAAATGGATTGGATTTTGTCCTTTTTAAATGAACTTAAAAAGGAGAAATGAAATCATGAGTAATTCAGTAAATGACATGAACGTTTCAATTATGTCCAGTTTTGCTGGGAGTAAAAAAGTGTATGTTGAGGGATCTAGACCTGATATTAAAGTACCTATGCGTGAAATTAAGCTAAGTCCGACTACAGGGGCATTCGGGGAAGAGGAGAATCTGCCTTTACGAGTTTATGACACAAGCGGTTTCTATACGGATTCAGAATATCCCATTGATATTCATAAAGGTCTTGCCCCGATTAGACGCAACTGGGTCCTGGAACGGGAAGACGTTGAAGAGTATGAAGGACGTGAAATAAAACCAGAAGATAATGGGTATAGAAAAGTGGATTCACAATCCAAAGTCGAAATATTTCCGGGATTGAAAAGAAAACCATTGCGTGCGATGGAAGGGCAAAACGTAACGCAGCTCCATTATGCCCGTAAAGGTATCGTTACCCCAGAAATGGAATTCATTTCGATCAGGGAAAATGTTGCCCCTGAGTTTGTAAGAGAAGAGGTAGCTAGCGGACGGGCGATCATTCCGGCAAATATTAACCATCCTGAAAGTGAGCCCATGATCATCGGACGGAATTTTCATGTGAAAATAAATGCGAATATCGGAAATTCAGCTGTTAGTTCATCGATCGAAGATGAAGTGGAAAAAATGACTTGGGCTACACGTTGGGGAGCCGACAACATAATGGATCTTTCCACCGGAAAGAATATTCACACGACCCGAGAATGGATTATCAGGAATTCACCTGTGCCAGTTGGAACTGTTCCGATATATCAAGCATTGGAAAAAGTGAATGGAGTCGCGGAAGATTTAAATTGGGAAGTTTTTAGGGATACATTAATCGAGCAGGCCGAGCAAGGTGTCGATTACTTTACCATACACGCTGGTGTGCTTTTGCGATATATCCCTTTAACAGCAAAGCGAGTTACGGGAATTGTTTCCCGAGGGGGCTCCATCATGGCACAATGGTGCTTGGCCCACCACCAAGAAAGCTTTCTCTATACTCACTTTGAAGAGATTTGTGAAATCATGAAGGCATATGATGTCTCTTTCTCATTAGGCGACGGCCTCCGTCCTGGATCCATTGCAGATGCAAACGATGAGGCTCAATTTGCTGAATTGGAAACATTGGGGGAACTGACGAAGATTGCATGGAAGCACGATGTTCAAGTCATGGTTGAGGGACCCGGTCACGTACCTATGCATTTGATTAAAGAAAATATGGATAAGCAGCTGGAAGTGTGTCAAGAAGCACCATTCTATACCCTGGGACCATTAACAACGGATATAGCACCTGGATACGATCATATTACTTCTGCAATTGGTGCTGCCATGATTGGATGGTTTGGAACTGCCATGCTTTGTTATGTGACACCGAAAGAGCATCTGGGACTTCCGAATAAAGAAGATGTTCGAGTAGGGGTCATTACCTATAAAATTGCAGCCCACGCAGCTGACCTTGCAAAAGGCCATCCGCATGCACAAAAACGGGATGATGCCCTTTCTAAGGCTAGATTCGAATTTCGTTGGAGAGATCAGTTCAATCTTTCTCTCGACCCTGAAAGGGCGGTTGAATATCACGATGAAACTCTACCGGCTGAAGGTGCCAAAACAGCCCATTTCTGTTCAATGTGCGGACCTAAATTCTGTAGTATGAGAATCTCACAGGACATCCGTGATTTGGCGAAAGAAAAGGGTCTGGGTTTTGAGTCGGTAATCGATGAAGGGCTTAAAGAAAAAGCCAATGAATTTAGGAAAACGGACGGAAAAATCTATCAATGATTCGGACGAGAGGGAGAATTCGATGAATCGGGTAACCCAGATAAAAGTTGAAATGAAACAGTTGGAAACTCAATTGGAACAGCTGAAAAGAGAGCTGAACATTTTTCGGGAGAATTGTAATCATGAATTTGTAAAAAATGATTATAGTCAAGAATGCACAAAGTGCCACTTAATCGAAAGTCTGCAATGGTAGTGATTCATTAATCGTCCTTTCAACCGAAATCAACTCCTTAATCATGTTGGAGATTCAGCCAACATGTTTAAGGGGATATTTCATCAATGTTTTACAAACTTGTTTTATTTTTGAAGAGGAGGAGGGATTCAACCATCCTTTTTCCTTATTTAATCTTAGGAAATCAGCACTCAATGCCGCTTTTTTGTATGGAATTGTGCAAACATTCCCGCAATATCTTCGCGGATGCATTGACCCATAATCTGGCTGCAAGCAACTAATCCTACACCAATATCAATGGATACTGAAGTGGAGATTTCAGGATCTTGAAGACGTGCCCCCACCGGAATATCCTCTAAATTAGCTTTAGGCCTTTCAGGTGGTGATGGAGGCAGTCCTACGTTATTTTCTTTTAATAATAATTCAATTTGGTCATTTTCCTGTTTACCTTGATTGATCACTTCTACAAGTAATTTATGTATGCCCTTATCACCAGTATGATTAAGCATGGTTTGATGACATGCAATCAAACCTTTTGTTGTTGTTAGAAATGCCCATGTTCCAAATACCTCACCATAATGCATAGGCTCTTCTTTTGGATTTCCGCTTAAAATCCCCATAATCATTATATATTTGTACTGCGTGAACGAATTTAAGTTGCCCTATACTTAATCATTTTTGAGATTATTTGAGGGCTTTTTATACTAACCTTTTATTCCTTGCAGCCATTCTTGATAACATTCATCACAGAGCATTTCATTTCTATCCGTGTCAGTAACTTGAAACGTTACAACATGGATTTTTTTTTCTTCTGTGTCGTCAGTACAATAGAAGCATTTATGTGTCATTAGAAATCCTCCCATACATATTAAAGGTGTTTATAGTTTAAAACGTCTCGGTTTTTTTATACAGACAACATGATGGAGGTAGCTTAATTGGTCTTCATGGAAGAGTTTAGGTTGAATAATCCTGTTGGGGTTTAACATACTAAACTTGTTCGCATGATTGATAAAACGAGGAGGGAAATACAATGCAAAATCAAAATCAATATCAACAAGGTCAAGTACACCAGAACATGCAAACGGGTGCTATTCCTCCACAAATGAATCACGGAGGTCACGAAGTATTCGATGTACATGAAGTGTTATCGGGAACGATTGGTACATTAAACACTTATATGCTTTTGCGTCAGCATGTACAGGATCAGGAATTGCTGGACATTTTGGATCGTCAATATCAGTTCATCCAAGATGAATATAATATTACATTGGAGTGCTTCCAAACGGGCCAGGATCCTTCTAAACCGACCCAGAGCTACAAAATGAATCAAGGTAACGATTTTATATATGGATTGACTCCAACACAGCCAAAGAAACCTTTGCAATCCGTGTCGGAAATTACGGATGAATGCATTTCAGGTATGATGCTTGGAGCTGTTAAGTCTGCAGCATCCTTGAAAGCGATGGCTGCTCTTGAAATAACGAATCCGGTGGTTCGCCGCGTATTTGCAGATTCCGTTCCGAACTGCATTGAAATGGCATACGAGATTTCGTTATATCAAAACAAACATCATTACTACCAAGTTCCACAGCTTGCACAGCAGGATATGCAACAGATGATCAATTCATATGCACCTGCACAAAGAAATAACAACATAAGTCATTAAAAGCTATATGTGACAGTTATTTTTGCAATGAGGAACTGAAAACGGCTATATAACTGGATTTCTTAGTCAAGAACATAAAAAAGGGGTAGGACTAAATGTCCTATCCCTTCTTTATTACTGTTTCATCTGATTGATTTCCTGGATGCATTCCTGGACAAGAGTTACAGCCTGACTCATGGTTGCTCCTCCGCCAAATGCTGCGGTCACTCCAATGGCTTCCAGAATTTCTTGTTCCGCACAGCCTTGATCAAGACATCCTTTTGTATGATAGATAATACAGTATTCATCTTGTGAATATAAGCTTATTCCTAGTGCGATAAGCTGTTTTTCTTTCTTGGATAATTGCCCTTCTTTGAAGCACTCCTCCGTAAAGGCATTGAATTTCTCAGCGAGGTCTGGCATTTTATGCGTAAAGGAACCGATTCCAGCTTTATAATCACGAAGAGCATTTTCAGTAGAATTGTTAGCTTCAAATTCCATTTTCCATTCAGCTCCATCCTAAATTTTTTTCATCAAAAATTAGTATGAGCTAAATGTTGAACGATTAAACAGAAACACAGGAGTTTACTGAAGTAACCATTTAACGTTCCTGTTACAAGGCAAGTGATTCCTTAGGGCGGGTGGCTTTGAACCATTGATAGAAAAGGATGCAGATAAGTGCAAGGTCAATGGCATCACCGGCATAGTACATTAATATGCCTCCACTTTCCGCTTGTTCCTTAGTGACTCCGCTTGGCGGATGGGCATAAATATATTTAGAAAGGATATCATGGCCTGCCAGTGAAATGGCAAATACGATAGCTCGAAACATGAAGCTGAACCGATGGGGTGTCGGGTCCATATAAATCATCGAGGCTGTGAATAGATAACCCGCAATGAACACGTGAAAATGAACTAATGCATGCAGAAGGACATTCTGTTGCATCACCCCATATAACTCAGTCGTATATAGTATCCAAAGCCCCCCAATATTAAGTGCGGAGGCAAGGATTGGATTGCTTAATATGCGCAACGGCCAACTTTTCAACACCTTTGAAAGACGTCGTGCAGATTGCACATCCAGTGTTCGAAGTGCAAGAGAAATGGGAGCAGCAAGCACCAGTAGGATGGGTGCAATCATTCCAAGCAGTAAATGACCGACCATATGTGCCGTGAAGTCCAAATGAGCGCGATTGGCCATTGGACCAATGATTGCAAAAGCGGCACAGATGATGCCAAGAATCCAAAAGAACGTACGGTATAAGGGCCATTTTTTATAGCGACGGTTCGGAACTACGCCAGCTGCGATATACATTATTATAACAAGCGCGAATAGAATCCATAAAATCGGCTCAATGCCAGCTCCACTTTCATGAATATGTCAAATGTTAGCCCGTGACCGTTACCACCAATATCAGTGGATGGCAGCAATTGCGGAACTTGAAGAGAAAAACGGCGTGGTCGTTCCTGCGTCATTTCCACCGGAAGCGGAAATGGAATCTCAACCTGAAGCGTACGAATTCTGGAACTTGTCGGAAGGTAATGAATCAGGAGACGGCCTGTGGGCAACAGGAAGAGCCCCAGATGGAACAGGAGATTTTGTTTATGTAGCAGAAGCAGTTGCAAAAGGGCAGATTCCTAACCCTAAGGTTCCGGCAGCAGAGTTGCATCATGACCTCGATAGAAATCAAGCACTTAATAAAAGGTAAAGAGATATACTCTTAAAGAAAAGCTCGATGGACCCAAAAGGGACATCGGCTTTTTTTATTCCACTAGGTTTCCCGCATTTATCACTATCCTTCTATATGATTAAAACCTAATTATTTGCTTATGGATATTTATTGGAGTAGCATAGTTTCCATCTTCAAGACAAACCATTTTAAAGGGCGGTCACTAATATAATTTGTAAGGAGTGGGACAAATGAAAGCAGTAGTGGTTAAAGAACCGGGTGGTGCTGAACAATTACTATTTAAGGATTTTTCCAAGCCCATGCTGGGAAAAGGGGAAATTTTAATTAAGGTGAAAGCCTCTGCAATAAATAGAACGGATATTGTTTCACGAGAAGGAAAATCCGGTTATATGACCAATCCAATATTAGGGATTGAAGTTTCTGGGGAAGTGGTGGAAACAGGGGAAGGTGCGAATATAGAATTAGGGACAAGGGTGATGGGCCTTGTAAATGGCGGCGGTTATGCTGAATATGCCGTGATGCCAGCTGATAGAGCGATGAAGATACCGGATAACCTGTCATTTGAAGAAGCAGCAGCGATTCCTGAAGTTTTCTTGACTGCGTATCAAACCTTATTTTGGTTAGGTGAATTGACAGATCATGATACGGTATTGATTCATGCTGGCGGAAGCGGTGTAGGCACTGCAGCCATCCAACTGGCAAAAAAATTGACAAAAGCGAAAATCATCACGACAGCCGGCTCAAAGGAAAAATTGGATTTCTGTCACTCTCTAGGAGCGGATATCTGTATCAACTATAAAGAACAATCTTTCGATGAGGAAGTACTGAAAGCTACAAATAATCAAGGAGCGGATGTTATTCTGGATTTCATTGGTGCTTCTTACTGGGAGAAAAACCTTAAAAGTATAAAGACTGATGGAAGATGGGTACTTATAGGCATTCTAGGAGGAACTGTAGTCGAGAAGGTGAACTTGATGGAACTTCTATTAAAAAGAGTTCAATTAAAAGGCACTCTATTAACTCCTCGGAGTGATGAATATAAAAAAGAGTTAACGGAAGAATTCGTTGCAAAGTCGATGCCGTTATTCCTCCAAAATGAAATCAGGGCAATCGTGGATCGTGTCTTCCCTTTTGAAGAAGTAAAAAGGGCGCATGAACATATGGAAGCCAATAAGAACTTAGGTAAAATCATCTTACAGGTAAATGAATGATTAAAGAAAGCTTCTTTGGTGCATAAATGGAAGAGGTTGCCCAGAAATACTACATTATTGGGCGACCTCTTTTTATGAGGAAGGCGTAATGTCGGTTTTTGTTAATGGCGATTGGTTGATGAATGAAATATGGGCAAAGTATAATGAATATAAATAGAGGTTTAGATACTCTTCATCGGTAATGGACTTAAGGGGGGGAATCGTGATGAATGAACTGAATGCATTATTCAGGAAAAGAATAGGGTTCCAGGAAGATGTGAAACTGACTTTTGATAAATTAGATGAAATTCTTGAAAAGACAGCGCAAACCATTCCTTTTGAAAACTTATCAATCATGGCATCCCATCTGAGTGATATCAACAAAGAGAATATCAAGAAAAAAGTCCTCGTGAGGAATGAGGGGGGATTATGCTATGAATTGAATACAGCACTTTACTATTTCCTGATGGAAAATGACTTTGATGTATTCTTGGTTCGGGGTGTCATCTATAAGGAGGGTTGGATGACCATAGGAAGGACACATGTCACCATTCTTTTGAACCATGAGGGCCAAACCTATTTAGTCGATACGGGATTTGGTGGGAATCTGCCATTAAAACCAGTTCCGTTAAATGGAAAAACGGTCGTTTCACCAAATGGTGAATTCAGGATGAAAAAAGAAAGTACCGACCATGGAGATCATATCCTTGAATTAAAGCTGAAACATAAAGATCCCGATTGGAAAATAGGGTATGCATTCGATTCGTCAAAACCCGTAGGAAATGTAGCGGAACTTAATGAGATCCAAACGATCATCAGGGAAAATCCCCAATCGCCATTTAATAAGCATCCATTAATCACCCGTCTGACAAACAGCGGGAACATCACTTTAACTGATACATCCTTTACACAGTGGGACGAGGGGAAAATGACAAAAGAAGAAATAGATGGCGCACGATTTAAAGAGTTATTGAAAAAACACTTCGATAGATAAGTGAATAGGCCTGAATATCAAAGGCGTGCTGGACAGTATTTTATGAGTAGTATGTTCACTTTCAAGGGACCTCATTGATATATGAGACGATCTAATTTTTCTGAAAGCAGGACAATTGTCATTCCTTGTCGAATTAAGTAGTTGAAAAGAGGCTGATGAAAATGAGTAATGCAAAATATAAATTTTATTATGTGAATGGTGAGACAGAAGAGTTAGAGACGAATGAACAATATTCTGATGAAGCGAATAGTATCCTGAAATTGCAATTAATCCAAAATGCGACGTGGCTGCAAGCCGGTGGCAAACATATCAATTTGGCTAATGTAATTAGTATTGAATATACAGGAGAAAAAAGTAATCTTAAACCGGATTCAATCAAGTTCAGACCTAATAAGTAAAAACATCCATTATGGATGTTTTTTCCTATTCATCAATAGATTCGAATTAAGAGGGGTGAAAAGAATATGGAGAGGAAGAATCGGTTGGTTTTTACCAGATCGAATGCTGGTACTAAACGAAAATTCGATGAAGCAATCACCATTTTGGAATATAGCTTAATGCTTGTCGAATTTTTTGAATTAGAAGAATTCAATAATATAATTGCCGGCCAGTTAAAGCTGATTCTATGTGAAACGAAAAATACGCGTATAAAGCGGGAAAAGGTCACCATTGATCATTCCTTAATAAAGAAAATCAATCCTAATCCGAAATTGTATCCCATTAAAGACTCAATTCAATTGAGCAATGTTGATATTCCCGAAGTCATTTTCGATTACACTAAGCAGAGGATCGAGTTAAAGCTTTGGAGAAATCAAATTATCTATAAAACCAATATCGAAGGAAAAATCCATGAAATTAAAATCATTGATTTTATTAAGGAAACAGCTAATAAGATTGGTGGGGCGCAAGCAGAATCAAGTCTTCCTAATAAATCCATTATTGCGGATGCACATACCAAAATCATGTTAAGAGGTATAGCGAAAGGGTTATTCAAATCCATCGGCAGGGATTATAAAGAACATACTTCCATGAACCTTTCACATATCATCCAAAAAATAGAACAATCAAAAGCCACGGAATAGGTGCTTATAAAATGGTGGCTGTCATTTTGGCAAGTAGACAAAGAAAAAGAAGGACTTTTGGCCAAGTCCTTCTTGCTTGATTTTCAATTAATCCCCGACAGGCCTCTTTCAATAAACCTTCTCTTTTTCTCCGCTAGAACTACAATCGGTGATATGGCATTCACTTTTATTCCTTGTTATTAAATGATTGGCTTAACTAAAAGAAAGACGATTTTTGCTATCTGCGGCAGAAAAGTTCGTCAACTTTACATACCTTTAATTATCTTATAGGACATTAGGTGGGATGCTGTCAGGTACATTCATAATAAGGGCAGGATTTTGCATTATAAGCCCCATTCTTTGATCATTCAGTGTACTCCACAATTTCTGCATATTTGATTGGTAAGATGGATGTAAATCTTAAGGAGGTTTTTCCATGTTGAAAAAAAGAACAAAAATGCCAATCATTTTATCATTATTGGTAGCCCTGTTTTTAGCCCTCGGCGCATGCTCCAACAGCGATGATCGAAACAAAGAAAATAAAGAAGAAAAGGAACATAGTGGAATGGACATGAACCATTCTAGTTCAGGAGAAGTTCCTAAAGGATTAAAAACTGCTGAAAATCCAACCTATCAAGTTGGAAGCCAAGCGATTATCGAATCAGGTCATATGGAAGGTATGAAGGGGACGAAAGCAACTATAGTGGGTGCCTATGATACGACTGTCTATGCTATTTCGTATACGCCTGCAACTGGCGGAGAAAAAGTGGAAAATCATAAATGGATCATTCACGAAGAAATCAAAGATGCGGATGAGAAAACGTATGAACCCGGAGCGGAGGTTACAGTAAACGCCTCTCATATGGAAGGGATGAACGAAGCAGCCGCTGAAATTGAATCTGCTGAAAAAACGACTGTTTATATGGTCGATTTCACTCCGACTACGGGAGGAGAAAAAGTGAAGAACCATAAATGGGTAACGGAAAGTGAATTATCAGAGTCTGAATGATTTAGCATCATGATTTGCAAATCGAAGAAGAAAAAAGGAATGGCAAACAAGCCATTCCTTTTTTTGTTGTATTGGATTGTAAAACTTCAGTATCTGTTAATATGGATTTATCAGAAATATAAAAATGGGGTGCGGGTATGGTGACTGGACTAACTATTAGACCTTTTATGGAGAATGACTATGAGGCGCTGAGCAACTATTGTTTACCTATAGAACAAGCAATCTATACTTCTTTACCTTTGAAAGTTATCGAAGACTTCAGGAAGGATAACTATAACCTTCCCATGGTTATATATTTAAATGAGGATTTGATTGGTTGTTTTGCCTTATATACGGATAAAGCGGGAAATCAATATACAAGTAATGAGAGTGCCATTCTTCTAAAATCATTCTCCTTGGATTCACGCCATCAGAAAAAAGGGTTAGCTTTTAAGGCCTTAAAAGTGTTGCCTGAAATAATCAAACTAAGCCATCCTGATAAAGATGAAATTATTCTAACGGTGCATCATTCAAATATTCCAGCGATAAATTTATATAAAAAAGCTGGATTCGTTGATAAGGGATACAGCTTTAACGGGGAAGACGGGGAGGAATTAATTTTCCACCTTGGACTGGATTAAGGGAACTATAGGTAGCTTCCGGAATGCTAAGGAAACGGGAATCTCCCATGGTACCTTGACCCCGATATGAAAGGAATTTAATTAAACCTCCGTAAGCAGTCACCTTAAAAATGAAAGAGGGGTTAAACGCAAAATAAGCATCTTAATGATGCTTATTTTTTGAAATATATTCCATCCATACCTATCATGCAGGAAAATTTTCTTAATAATTCATGATATGGATAGGATATAATTCGGAATTCATGGTATCCATCCTACAATTTCTAAAATCGTCAGGACAATCTCAAAGACTATGAGAATCACAATGATCCATTCAACGAAGAGGCCCCTGATCGAATGACTGATGTTAGAAAATCCATCCATAATGTTATATAAAATTTCCGTTTTACTTTTCAAGATTTTATACCGATCATTCAATTCAAAAAAATCCAGCATGCTGTCATAAAATTCGCCGGCAATGCTGCTTGTCCATGTAATATCAGGTTTATCCAGAATCATGATATACGCTAGGGTATTATACTCGTGACGTACGATTTTTGCGGTCGTCCTCGCTAGTTCCTTGTTGCCGATTCTCAGCTTGCCCTTTTCCAGTCGGTCTATCATGGCTTCGAGCTTGTCGTGGATTTTCCCGAGTTGCTCCTCAGTTTTTTCGAGTGCCACCGATTTTGCGAGAACAGTGGAAATTAATTCAGGGTAGAAAAATTCATATTTAGGCACAACTATATATTCGTCTGTCAACTTGATGTTTTCAGTTTCACTGAAGTGAAGGCTGTAATCGTCTGTGTATCTATCTAGATTGACGAGATCAATGTCTGGCTCGAAAGAACGGATATAGGCAGCAAATTCCTTTATCTCATCCACGTGTGAATAATTAATGAAGACAATGCTGCCAAAGGAAAAAACCAGTACCTGTTGAGAATCGTTTACATTCTTATTAAGGATCGAATTTAGAATATCGCCTTTAAGGATTAAAGGCTCTTCCCAGGTGAATTTTTTAGGAATGCCGCAATGAATGGCGATTTTGTTTAAATCAATTTCATTAGTGATTGCAAATGCTTTAAAGGTAATTGGTTTCATTTATATCACTCTCTTCAGCAAATTGGTCTTGTTTCGATTTTATTCTTTTCTTACAAAAACATGCTTGAAGAATTCTTGAAGGTAGAAAAAAGTTTACTGACAGATCAAGTTGATAAAGACAGTGATACTGATGATTTGGTAACTAATCAAAAAATATTAAAGTGTATAAATAAGAGGGCGATGCCGGTAAATGGATCGTCCTTCTTTATTTTGCTTGTTTATATGCCCTTTCTTCATGCCAATACTGATGCTTTCAGTTATGTCATTACTGGACCTTTACAAAATCATATAAAGTTCATGAAAACTTTACTTTTATTTACAGAATTCTCATATTGATGTCAATATTCAGTAATACATGTTTGTTATAATCGATTGACGGTTTTAAAAGTGATTGGAAAGGGTCTTCTAAAAATCCTTCATTTACAGATAAGTAGCAGGCTGATTTAAGATGACTGAATAGTAGGAGTGAACAAAAATGGAGGAATCTATAAATCTATATGAGCTTACATTTAGTGAAAAAGATAGATATGTAATCATTACGAATGCTTATCCACATGAAGATCAGTTATATCGGAATGGGTTCATTCACCGAAGAGTAAAGGCTTATCTGGATGAGGGTTTGAAGGTTGATGTCTTTGTTTTGCATCCTGCCTATAAAAAAGCAGAAAAGTATACGTATGAAGATGTGCCTGTTTATCGAGGAACTGAACAGCATCTACGCATTTTCTTAAATCATAAAGTACATAAAAAAGCGCTCATTCATTTTGTTAATCCCAAAATGGTGCAAGCGATTAAAGAAACAAATACCGATTTACCGATTATCACCTGGATACATGGATTTGAAACGGAGGCATGGCATAGAAGATGGTTTAATTTTCTTGAAAGCCCTGAAAGCTTACGGAAGATACTCGAAATGTCGGACGACTATTATGAAGCACAGCTTTCTTTTATGAATTGGTTTTATCAAACGAATGAATTGGATACAACTTTTGTCCATATTTCCAAATGGTTCAAAGAACATATCGCGGAATGTGATGCGAGAGCAGAATCTAAAAATTCAGTAATCATTCCTAATGTAATCGATGATAACCTGTTTACCTTTATTGAGAAGCCAGTTGAGATGCGGACAAAAGTACTTTCAATCAGGCCGTACGCTTCACGAAAATACGCAAATGATTTATCGGTGAAAGCAGTGCTGGAACTATCGAAGAGACCATATTTCGATAAATTGGAATTTGCATTTCATGGAGATGGAAAATTGTTCGATCAAACAGTTGAGCCAATCCGGAATTTTGAGAATGTTACGATTCATAAAGGTTTCCTCTCTCAGGAGCAAATAGCTTCATTACATAAGGAGTATGGAATTTTCCTTTGCCCGACCCGTTTGGATTCTCAAGGCGTTTCTATGTGTGAGGCAATGTCCAGTGGGCTAGTGCCGATTTCAACAGATATCACGGCCATCCCGGAATTCGTTAAACACGACGTTTCTGGTCTTCTTACAAAACCTGAGTCTCCTATTGAAATCGCCGATGCAATAGAGCGCTTATATTACAACTCGGACGTATTCTTGAGAGTGTCAAAACAAGCATCTCAGTCGATTCGGGATAAATGCGCCGTAGATGTTGTCATTAAAAGAGAATTGGAGATTATCCAAGGTTAATAGAGGGGAGTTTTTTCAATATGGACGAACGAAACGAATATTGGAAAACTATGTATGAGGAACTTGAATTACAAATGAAAGACATGATGTCCATGACATTGGAGCTCATAGAGGGCAATAGCACTGAAAAACAAAACATTATCGAGAAGGTTACAAAAGAAAATAATATATTGCGAGAAGAATTAGAAAAAAGTAAGGGATCCCAACAAGAAAATATTAAGCTAAACAAAGAGATACGAAGACTTAAGTTATTGGAACACAAATTCAATGTTACATATGTTGGGAAATTCACGTTAAAATATCTTGCACTTAAATCATCAATTAAGGAACAAATAAAGAAATAAAAATTCATATCAGATTTCAGTCATTGGAGTGAAAACTTTGAATTCACATGAACTAGCAGAAAACAGAAAAATGAAGGTACTTTTATTTGGCTTTATTGACATGAATTCAATGGATGGATCTGCAGTATTTTTATCTTCCTTAGCATCTACTATTGCGTTAGACCCTAACATCGAGGTTGATTTACTTTTAGCTAGCCCGGTAAAACGCGATATCTTAATTCAACCTCTTGAGAAATTTGATAATATAACCATTCTCAATCCTTTTGTTGATCCTTTTTTTAATGCCACCGATGATGAATGGGTAAAGAAAGGTGTCATTAATTTTGATATTGCTGAAATGCTCATTTCTCATTACTGGAGTCAAAATGAATATGACTGGCTATTTGTCAGAAGCATAGAGACTGTGGAAAAAATAGCAAGGCATAAACATATCATAAATAATACATTAGTTTATGCTACAGGCTTGACCCACATAGGGCAGGATGTTAATGAAGAAAAATTTGAGAGCATCAAAAATATATATGATCAGTGTGCGTATTTCTTATGTCAAACAGAAGAGATGTGTGAATTTGTAATTGAGATTCTTAATCTCAATAAAGAAAAAAACAAAGTTTCCCTGCTTACTCCGATGATACCAAACGTTGAATCAGCGGGAGGGGAGACCCGGTTAAAAAACAAACTTGTATATACAGGCAAATTCGACCCCGATTGGAAGACCATTCCGATCATTACTGCTTTTAAAGAATTAAAACGCGAGATTCCGAATCTAACACTTGATATTGCGGGCGATAAATTCAAATGGGTTAAAGATGATTCTCAGTTTAAGGAAGAAGCGGCATACCTCCTTAAAAATACGGAAGGACTTACATGGTACGGGGCAATGACAAGGGAGAATGCCCAACAATTAATCGTGAACAGTGATATTGGGATAACCTGGAGAAGTGAGGCAATGGACAGCAGTCTGGAACTGTCCACAAAGCTATTGGAGTACGGAATTTTAAGGAAGGCTGTAATAATGAATCCAACCAAAATGCATATTAAGCTTTTTGGCGAAGATTACCCCTTATATGCTGTTACAGAGAAGGATTTCCGTGACGCAGTCAAATTAGCACTATGTAATAAGGATATATATGAGTTTGCGGCAAAACGGATGTATCAAGTCAGCAGGCAGTTTTTGTTTACTGAAGCATTAAAAAAATTGCAAGGGCTATTATGGAGCGGACGTATAACGGATTATATGAATCAAAGTGGAAATAGGCATTTTTATATTGATGAAGATGACTTTGATGAACTGAATAAGCATGCACCATCAAATCAGGTGAAAAAATTGCCTGCAGATTTTAATGTTGAAGATGTTTTCACCTATATTGTCAAAAACACACCTGAAGAATTAAAACGGGTCGGAAAAATTTTTAAACTGTCTGAATTCGGTCAAATCATTCAAGCAGAAAAAGCAGGTTGTTTTACCTTCCTCCACATCCATAGTTATGGAAACTTTGAACGGAATTTCCAAAATAACATGGCATATTTAAAAACCATAGGATCTGAAACCAATGGCACTCCTAAATTAAAACCAAAGAACCTGGAAATTCCAATGATAGAACGGGTAATTGTTGAAAAAGAAAAATATGATATGAAAGGGAAAAATAAAGAACTTGTTAAAGAAGTAAAGCAATTAAAAAAACTGAACGCCATTCAACTTAAACAAATTACTAAGTTAGAAAAACAAAACCTGGCACTTGGACGTAAATACGATTCACTTTCGAAGTCGAAAATGGGTAAAATGACATTCAAGTATTGGGATTTAAGAAAAAGGCTTAACTTTTAATAAGAAGGGAAAGGCTTTCCTGCAATTGAATTAGTAGACAAAAAAATACATCCGATCGATACTTAGTCAAATGAAAGCCCCTGAACGCTATCTAGCGTACGGGGGCATTTGTCATTTAAATCGTAGAAAAGGAGCAGCATTTTCACAGTCTATCATAATTAAAACATGGACGTGAACTCAATAAAGAATCAGGGAAATAAAAAAAAAACTAACATTTCGGCTATTATCCAAATAGACCCATTATCCTTTGATAGTGTTATAATATTCTGAAAAAGATGGAGGAGATACGATGGAGGAGAAAGTGCTAAAAGCGATTCAAGATGATTATCCAGATGCATTTGCATGGTGTTATGGATGTGGTCGTTTAAATAAAGATGGTCATCATTTTCGAACAGGTTGGCAAGGAGCGCACACAAGGACAATTTATACACCAAGCCCAGAACATATCGCGATTCCAGGCTTTGTTTATGGCGGCTTGATTGCATCATTAATTGATTGTCATGGAACAGGTTCGGCTTCATTGGCCTTACATCGTAAAAATGGGCATGAAGTTGGGGATGGAGTGGAGCCTCCAAGGTTTGTGACAGCTTCACTGAAAGTTGAGTTCGTCAAGCCAACCCCTAATGATGTGCCATTAATAGCCGTTGGGACGATTCATGAGGTTCATCCTAAGAAATGGAGAATCGAAACAGAAGTATTTGCTATCGATAAACTTTGCGCCCGTGGAGAGGTAATCGCTGTGGTGATGCCAAGTACTTTTACAAGCAAAGAGTGATCTTAATTACTGTAAACGCATTCAAAAGTAGATTTTGTGTATCAAAGGGCCGTCCAATTATTTGGACGGTTATTTAGTGTATCTGAGTATCCATTTCAAGCATGTTATCACTGTAAAGTTACATGTAGCCGGAAATCACAAGCGAATTGTCAAAAATATCAATATACTTACACTATAAGCAAAGGGAGGCCACAGAGATGAAAATAAACGTAGAGATAGATGAGGAGGTAAAGGCGATAGAGGTGCTTATCCGCAATCATGAATGGAATGAGGAAGTGCAGGAACTGATGGAGCGCTTGAAAGAGAGGAAAAGACCGTATTTTGTTGGCAGGAAAGGAGAAATGCAGCATGTCTTCCGCGCAGAAGAAATTATCTGTTTGTTCACAGAGCAAGATTCCATAATGGGGCGGACGAAACAGGGGACTTTCGAAATGAAAGAAAGATTATATGAACTGGAAATGGATCTTCCAGGTAATCAGTTTGTGCGATTGTCAAAGTCAGTGATTGCCAATTTAAATGAGTTAAGCAGATTCGAAGCATCTTTCAACGGGACCTTATGTGTGTATTTCCGATCAGGGGAAAAAGAATATGTTTCTCGGCACTATGTTCAAGGAATCAAGAAAGCATTTCAATGGAAAAGGAAGGGATTATGATGAAAACACTATTATTCCGTAGCTTTGTTGGGATTTGCTTTGGAGCACTAGTGATGGTGCTGACGTGTTTTGGAGTAATCGGATTTGGGGAGGCCACTGCATTAGACAGTGAAATATTTGTGAAAAACGCGATTGGCTGCTTATTATGTGGCTGGTTCTTCAGCACGGCGACCATCTTATTTGAAATGGAAAAATGGAGTTTATTATCTCAAACCATTATGCACTTCCTGACTGTCAGCATACTTTACTTCCTATTATCTTTTTTTGTTGGCTGGATTCCCTTCAGCTTAAAAGGGTTAGCGATAGGCATTGGGATATTCATTCCATTCTATGTGATTATCTGGGTTATTTTCTATCTTTATTTCCGCTATCAAGTGAAGATATTGAATGATGGATTAGATAAGCGAGGAAATTGATGGGGGATGTACAAGGGATTGATCAGTTAGATTTAAATGTTCATTTACTTAAACGACACCGCTCCCTATTTGAACGGTGTCTCTTTATATTATATTTAATCAATTTTGTATCATGAGCATTTCATCATAGATTAAGTTTTGTCTAAGCTCAGTTGCCGTTTGCATGGATATTTGCTCCTCTTCAACCATCTGCTGAATGATATCACGTTCGATTTGCATCGCATTCAACTGAAAATGACTCACCATCTCTTCAAAGCGATTTGCTTCTTTTTCACTTAATGTTCCGAATGGATTCAAATAACGATTATATCTCTGAATGACAAGCATGACTTCATGACGGTTTTTAGGTGTAGTTTGTTGTTTGATCAATGAAATGGCTTCCTTTGAAGCTTCTTTTTGTGCTTTACGGAACTCCCGGATCAGGTCCGCATTTTTAACGATGGAGTCCTCTAATTTTGCTTCCCATTTCTTATCCCATTTGACATTGATCTTTTTCTTGAAAAGAATGGCCTGCAAATTGATCCAAGCCCTTTTCAGCGAAGATTTTTGCATATAGTTTAAGGTTCTTGAAATATATACTTTATAAAGTTCAAAGGCTGTTTCAGATATATTCCCTTTTTCGACTAATCCGGAAACGACCTCCAATTCCTTATTGGCCCCTAGCTCCACTAAATCGCGTATTGTCTGATTATCCGGTCTATTCGTTATTCCCCGTTCCAAATCTATCAGTTGTTCATTCAAATCTTCCATTACTTGATGGACAGCTTTCTGATTATCCATGGTTGCTTCTTTGCTCAGCTGATTGATCGTTTTATTTAAAACAATTTTATAAGCCTCCTCAGAGGTGAGGCGTTCATCTTTGAATTCAATCGGTGTCTTTACCAGTAATGGCAAGAGAACCGTAGCCAATGTGACGCTTAACAATATAACGCAAGCTGCGATAAACAAGACTGTATTACGCATCGGGAATAAAGTGTCATCAGGCATAAAATATGGTATGGATAAAGCGGTAGCTAATGTAATGGTTCCATGAATGCCGCAAATGGATGTCAAAAATGCAAATCGTGATCTTGAAACATTCTCATCATCGATGTCTTTGCTATCTTCTGGGTGAACTCTGGACATAATGAATTGCTCTAATGGATTCACTCTGTTTTTCGTAAAAGTATCATGCAGAATGTATACCCAAATAAAACGGATCACCAATAATAAAAGAACAATCAAAACACTTATCCCAAAAAGATTACCCCTATTTAAGTTGGACTCAATTTCCTGATAAACACTCGGCAACATAAATCCTAACAAAGCAAATACAAGTCCATTCAAAACATAACCTAATACAGACCAAGTATTAGTTGATACAATTTGCAATTTAGTTGTGGAACTCTGAAGGCGATCCCGCTCGATGCCATGAATCACACCTGCGGTAACCACTGCCAAGATTCCGGAAACATGGAATTCTTCAGCCACCATATAAATGACAAAAGGCGTGATCAGCTCAATAACAATAGACATGGAGATTTCTTCAAGTCCACGAACCCGTAAAATTAATCGTAATTTAACGATCAAGTAGCCCAATAGGATACCTATGAAGATACCGCCTAAAGCTACAAAAATAAAATTAAGCGAAGCATCTTTTATAGAAAATACTCCTGTTAAGGCAGCTGCCAGGGCAACTTTAAAAGCAACGATTCCAGCAGCATCATTGAAAAGTGATTCACCCTCAAGGATAGGCATCATATTTCCGGGTAATTTCAATCCTTTTGTAATCGATTGTACCGCTACAGCATCCGTAGGGGTAATTGTGGCTGCTAAAGCAAAAGCAACAGCCATCGGCATATCAGGTATTAACCAGTGGATGAAAAAACCTCCTGCAAAAACGGTCACAAATACTAACCCAAAGGCCAATAACAGAATAGGCTTACGCAATTCAAGCATTTCTTTACGGGACTTATTTTTTCCTTCTGTAAAGAGTAACGGAGCAATAACACAGATCATAAATAATTCTGAATGAAAATCGAACGATAAGTGAAATGGTAATAATGAAAGCACTGCTCCCATGGATATCTGATAAATCGGAAGTGGAATACGAGGCCATATGGAATTTAATATTGTAGCGATTATTGTGGACACCAATAATCCGAGCAATGTGATTAAGAATGACATAGAATCTCCTTATCTTCTAATGTTTTAGTCTGATTGCCCATGAAACCTATATAAAAAGATAAAAAAGCAGAGGTATTTAAATCGATTACCCATTCTTTTAAATTTTTTAGAAACCCTCTTATTGCACGTCGTGCGTGTATCTGTACAAATACATGTACTATCCGCCAATGTGCAGCCTCGGTCTTTGATATACCCCTTTGTCATTAATTACAAACAGGATATCACATATGAATATGGTTTATTCAATATCAACCTTTAACATAGCCTCTTTTGTATTCCCCTTTAATACTGCTTAAATGAAAAATAAGTTCATGTTAAGCTCAGGATTTTCTGTATAAAATACCCTTAATGAAGAAACATAGAAAAATGGAGTTAGAGCGACCTGCAAAAAAATGGGGGTAACCAGCTTGATTCGTAATATAGGCAAATTGTTAAGAAAAAAGAAAGAAAAAAAACCACTGATACAAAATGATTACCTAGATTCTAAGCCTGCAGATTCACTTGATGCGAATTTCAGTCAAAATGTAGAAACACTTCGTTCTGTTTATGATAATTGCTCGGATGTCATGTTCCGTTCGTTCTTACTTTTCGGAAAGACGCGGGCGATGCTTATTTACATTGCGGGACTCTCAGACATCGAGGCGATAGAGCAATATGTGCTATCTCCACTCATGCAAGAGTCATCAAAAGAACCACAACCATTAAATGAGTTTATTGAACATAAGATGCCCGTTCCTAAAGTGGTAAAAGTGAATATGTTGGCGGATTGCATTGAATCGATTTCCTCTGGAAACCCGATCCTTCTATATGAAGGGGAAAGCGATGGATTTTCTTTAGGATTGTCCAAATGGGAAAAGCGGGCGATTGAAGAACCTGTGGCAGAGGGGGGAGTTAGGGGGTCACGAGAGGGATTTATTGAATCTCTAGAGGTAAATACGTCCCAATTGCGACGTATTATTAAAAGTCCTGCCCTTAAAATACAATCGATGAAGATTGGAACTTATACCAGGACGAATGTTTCAATTGCTTATATTGATGGACTTGCGGATAAAACACTGATTGAAGAAATTACAACTCGGTTGGAACGAATTAAAATAGACGGTATTTTAGAAAGCGAGTACATCGAGGAAATGATTGAGGACAATCCGTATTCACCTTTTCCTCAGATCATGTCGACAGAACGGCCGGATGTAGCCTGTTCTAGCTTGCTGGAGGGACGGGCTGTCATTCTTGTAGAAGGAACCCCTTTTACTTTAATTGCACCAATATCCTTCTTTTCTTTGATTCAATCACAAGAGGATTATGCTCAACGTTTTATGGCAGGCACTTTTATCCGTTGGTTACGTTATATTTTTATGGGATTATCTCTTTTGCTTCCGTCCCTATATGTTGCTATTTTGACGTTCCATCATGAGGCAGTCCCAACCGCACTCCTGCTAAGCAGCGCGGCATCCCGGGAATCGGTCCCTTTTCCTGCAATAGTAGAGGCATTGGCTATGGAAATTACCTTTGAAGCATTAAGAGAGGCAGGGGTTCGATTGCCGAAGCAGGTAGGTTCTGCTGTCAGCATTGTTGGAGCGCTGGTGATTGGTCAAGCTTCCGTACAAGCGGGGTTGGTTTCAGCACCAATGGTCATTGTAGTTGCGATTACGGGAATCGCTTCTTTTATGATGCCTCGTTATATTGCCGGAATTGCTTTCCGGATGCTGCGTTTTCCAATGATGCTGCTTGCTGGTACATTAGGACTGCTTGGTATCATGATGGGACTTATTGCTATAGCCATTCACTTATGCAGCTTGCGTTCCTTCGGCGTTCCATACTTATCGCCACTGGCACCGTTAAAAGGTCAAGAGCTGAAAGATGTGCTGTGGAGAGCTCCTTGGTGGAAGATGGATACACGCCCGCGTCTCACAGGGGATTCTAATGTATACCGTCAAGCGCCGGAACAGGTACCAAATCCAAAAAGGGGGAGTGAAACGGAGTGAATAATGGCTGGAGGCAAACAAGGATATTGGAGAAAGTAAAGAGGCGTCATTTCATGAAAAGCGTCCTTCTTTTGCTCGGTATTAGTGGAACGACCCCTTTTCTAAGCGGTTGTTGGGATCGAACAGAAATCACTGATTTGGCGATTGTCACAGCAGCCGCCATCGATAAGAAGGATAATAATCAAATCGAACTATCCGTCCAAGTCTTTATTCCAAGTTCAATAAGTAGTGGAGGCGGCGGTCAAGGAGGAGGGGCCAGTCAAGGAGGGGGTGCGGTTACGACATTGGTGAGATATGAAAAAGGCTCCAATATTTCAGATGCATTGTCCAAGCTTCAAAGCAAGCTTCCGCGAAAAGTATTTTGGGGACATTGTAAAGTATTTGTATTCGGTGAAAAGTTAGCGAAGGAAGGAATTCAAGAGCAGCTGGATTTTTTGCTGCGCCATCCGCAGCCAAGAGAGAAAGCAAATGTGTATGTCAGCAAAGGGAAAGCGAAGCCTATTCTTGAATCTTTGCCACCCCTGGAAAACTATTCAGGGGAAGTGCTTAGAGAACTATCTGATTTACATATTGGGATGCTGGTCACACTACAGGATTTAGATGAAATGTTAACGGGTATACCTCAAGCGGCCGCACTTCCATTCGTTAAAATTTTACCGCCGGCGAAAGGGCAAACGAAATTACAGGGGATTCCTTACATTTTCGGAACAGCCGTGTTCAAAAAAGATAAAATGACTGGGATGATGACGGAAAAAGAAACAAGAGGGCTATTGTGGTTAAGGGATGAAGTGGAATCATATACCGTGACCATAAAACCCAAAGGGATGAAAGGGAAGATATCTTTAAGTCCAGTGTCAGCCAAAGTCAAGATCATTCCGCAAATTATCAATGAAAAATGGAAAATATTGGTGAAGGTAAATACAGATGGAGCTGTTATACAAAATGGAACGAATTTAAACCTTTCAAATCCTAAGTCTTTAAAAGCTGCAGAACGAGCATTTCAAAAAGATATAGAAAAACGCATCGAGATGGCTTTTCTGAATACTCAGCATAAGAAAGCGGACATTTTAGGGTTAGGTAAAGATTTCTATCGGAAATATCCTAAACAGTTTAATAAGGTCGATAACCACTGGGATGAGATATTTGCGGAAATGGAAGTGGAAATCGATGTTGCGGCCCATATTCGAAGACAGGGCTATATTAACAAACCGGCGGGTTTGTCTGAGAAAGAGGTGAAGGACAAGTGAGATGGGGGACTTTTTTGTGTACAACCGTGATTGTAGCTTTAATCATTTTGTTTGAATGGCCGAAAATGAAACAAAATCCTAAGAAAGATAAAATGGCATTTCTTACACTGCTCCTCACTGGCTTGGTTCTGTCCATGTTCAATCTCCCACAGATGTCAGGACCCACTCAATGGATCGAAGCTTTTTTCAGGCCATTTGGAGAGTTTATGGAAAAGTGAGTCTATTAGTGGGTGTTGCGGGATTAAATTCATACTATTAAAGAAAGGGGGAAGCAGATGGAGAAAGGGAAAATTTCATCATTACAGATGGCATTCATGATGTATCCGACGATTGTGGCAACGGCTATTATCGGGGTTCCGAGCATCACAGCGAAATATGCCAAAACTGATTTATGGCTGTCCCCCATTTTTGCTGCGCTCATAGGGTATCTTACGGTGTATATCGCTTATAAACTGCACCAACTTTATCCACAACAAACGGTGATCCAATTCACTGAAAAGATCATTGGTCGGATTCCGGGGAAAATTTTCGGTTTTTTACTCTTGTTTTTTTATATCCAGAACACGGGGCTAATCCTTAGAGGATACGCAGAATTTATTGTCGGCTCTTTTCTGGTACGTACCCCGATTAGTGTGATCATGGCATCGATGGTGCTTCTGTGTGCGTTCATCGTACGCGGGGGAATAGAAGTGTTGGGGCGAGCTGCTGAATTGTTTGTACCTGTTTTCATTTTTCCAATCTTTATCTTAATCATCTTGCTGATTCCTGATCTTGAATTCAAGAATATATTCCCGGTATTGGCGGATGGTATAATGCCCCCAATCAAGGGTGCGATTGTACCGGGGGGATGGTTCAGCGAGTTTTTCCTGATCATTTTTCTTCTTCCTTTTTTGGCGGATATGAAAAAAGGGATGAAATCCGGTATGAAGTCTGTGTTTGCCGTGATGATGACGTTAATTGTGGTGAATCTTACGGTTCTTTTTGTACTTGGGTCAACCACATCCACAAAGCTTTACCCCCTGATGAATGCATCTCGATACATCAGTTTGGCCGACTTTTTTGAACATGTAGAATCCGCCGCCATGGCGGTATGGATAGTGGGGGCGTTTGTGAAAATTGCCGTTTTTTATTATGCATCTGCTTTAGGAACAGCGCAGTGGCTGAATCTCTCCGACTATCGTCCTGTTGTATGGCCGATAGGGATTTTGATTGTCATATTCAGTTTGTGGTCGTTGCCTAGCTCTGTGGATGTCAGTCGTAATGATATCAACGTCTTCCCTTTACAAAGTATTTTGATGCAAACGATTATTCCTCTGTTATTGTTGGTGATTGCTGTTGTAAGGAAAAGAAATCGTGAAGGAACCGAAACCAGCTGACTGGGCATTTTTTATCCTAAATATCCTATCGAAAAGGTGCTATCCATGTTCGTACTCACGTAGAGGGCAGGACCAACTGAATGGATTACATCTCTTTTTTTAGCCGTTTGAAGAGTTTATAAAAAAGTAAATCTATCAGTGGGCTACGTGATTTCAAATTTACATACTATCACAGAAAGGAGGAAGATGATGGAGAAAGGTAAAATTTCATCTCTACAGATGGCATTCATGATGTATCCAACGATTGTGGCAACGGCTGTTCTCGGTGTTCCAAGCATCACAGCGAAATATGCCAAAACTGATTTATGGCTTTCCCCCATTTTGGCGTCTCTCATCGGGTATGCGACGGTGTATATCACTTATAAACTGCACAAACTTTATCCGAAACAAACGGTTATCCAATTCAGTGAACAGATCATCGGTCGGATTCCGGGGAAAATTCTCGGTTTTTTATTCTTGTTTTTTTATATCCCGATTACAGGGCAAATCCTAAGAAGTTACGGAGAATATATTGTCGACTCTTTTCTGGTCAAAACCCCGATTAGCGTGATCATGGCATCGATGATACTCCTCTGTGCCTTTATCGTACGCGGAGGGATAGAGGTGATGGGGAGAGCTGCCCAATTGTTTGTTCCCGTTTTTATCATTCCAATCCTCATCTTAATTATCTTACTGGGCCCTGATCTTGAATTTAAGAATATATTCCCGATATTGGGGAATGGAATTATGCCTCCAATCAAGGGTTCGATTGTACCAGGTGGATGGTTCAGCGAGTTTTTTCTGATGATTTTTCTCCTCCCTTTTTTAGCGGATATGAAAAAAGGAATGAAATATGGGATGATGACTGTGTTTGCCGTGATGATGACATTAGTTGTGGTGAATCTTATCGTTCTTTTTGTACTCGGATCAACAACAGCCACAAAGAATTATCCCTTGATGAATGTATCTCGGTACATCAGTTTGGCCGACTTTTTTGAACATTTGGAGTCCGCCATCATGGCCGTATGGATAGTAGGAGCGTTTGTCAAGATTTCTGTGTTTTATTATGCGGCTGCTTTGGGTACCGCGCAGTGGCTGAATCTCTCTGACTATCGTCCTGTTGTATGGCCGATAGGGATTTTGATTGTAGAATTCAGCTTTTGGTCGTATCCTAGCTCTATGGATGTCAGTCGATATGATATCATCGCCTTCCCTTTTCATGGAATTTTGATGCAAACGTTGATTCCTCTGTTATTGTTGGTGATAGCTGTGGGTAAAAGAAATAGACAGAGAAAGGGAAGCAATTCAAGCTAACCTTTTCTGTCACTTGGTTTAAGAGAATTGAAAGAGTATGTTTGTCCTACACTAGTTGGCCTGAATCCAAAGAACCGAAAATAAAACAAATTTTACTTTTCCAAGTAATTAATTAATGCCATGCCCCATTCGAAAAAAGATACTTTTTAGAATGGGGTGTTTTTGTTGAGAAAAAAGAGAAAAGCTGAAGATCATCAAATGTTTTTGGCAGCAGGATAAAAATAATTAACAATTTTTTCAAACCGTTTTGGGGTTTGTCCCGTTATCTATAGTACAAAGGTTTTTTTAGAAGGGAGAGAAGAAAGACGTGAAAAAGGTCATTTTTGTTGGGTGGATATCACTGATGGTAGTCTTGTTAGGATTTTCACCGGAAATGGGTTCGAAACGGGGGCAAGCTGTCAACGACGTCGTAAAAGTATATGGACCAGGTGGACCTCTTGGACCTATTAAGGAAGTGGCGGAACAATTCACCAAAGAAACGGGGATAAAAGTTGAAGTAACAGCGGGACCCGAAGAAAAATGGATTGATCAAGCCAAACAGGATGCGGATATCATTTACGGAGGGTCCGAATATATGCTAACAGAATTTATGCATGATCATCCGGAGGTCCTCGATGAAAAAAATCGTACAGAATTGTATACACGGTCAGCTGGAATTCTGGTTAGAAAAGGAAACCCAAAGAATATACAGTCATTGGAGGATTTAACGAAGAAGGGCGTAAAGATTGTAGATGTTAATGGAGCCGGGCAACTGGGGCTATGGGAAGATTTGGCTGGAAGAAAAGGACTTATTCCTGGAATTAGCAGGAATATTGACATTTCAGTGAAGTCCAGTGCAGAAGCTATTGATCTATGGAAGGCAAATTCTAAATTAGATGCCTGGATTACATATGAATCCTGGCATTACCGTCTGGCTGATGTGACGGACCTGGTTCAACTCCCTGAGGAAGATAAGCTCTATAGAGGAACCCCGGTAAGCATAACAAGTAAGAGTGAAAACAAGAAAAAGGCAAAACAATTCATTGATTATCTTAAAACGGAAGAATCCCATCAAGTATTTCAAAAATGGGGATGGAAGTAAATTGACGAGGAGTGAGAGTTTATGAAAAAGTGGATGGTATTTTCAGTTTTTATGATGGTCCTAGTTTTGGCGGCATGCGGAAATGAAGCTAATGATTCAACACAAAATGATCAAGTGGTTAGTGGAACAGCCGATGAAAAAGCAGTAACCCTAAAATTATTGGAAAGTGAACCAACAGGCGAATACTTGGCTGATTCCAAGGGAATGACACTTTACTTTTTCAAGAATGATAAATCAGGAAAAAGCAATTGCATGGGTGATTGTCTGGAAAAATGGCCGCCGTTCATGGAAAGCGATTTTGCTGTCCCTAAAGGATTTGAGAAAAAAGACTTTGGAACCATTAAAAGGGAAGATACAGGGGAAGAGCAGGTAACGTACAAAGGATTTCCACTCTACTATTTCGTGAATGATAAGGTAGCGGGAGATGTCAATGGTGAAGGTGTGAAAAATGTTTGGTATATTGTAAATAATGAGACGGCTTTTCCAAAATAAGAAAAAAGGGAACGACCACTGGGGGTCGTTCCTGTTATTCGTTTTCCAAATTTACTTGGTGAGGAGTTGCAGGTGCGATTGAAAGAAAAACCTGATAAGGAATTGATGGCATTAGTAATGAAAAAGCACCGTCCTGCTCTGGAAGAACTTTATGACCGGCATATTAAATTAATCTATGGTTTTATTTTTAAATTCACAAATGGAAATGCTGAAAAAACAAAAGAGATTGTGCAGTTGGTCTTTTTAAAGCTCTGGACCACAAAAAGCACTTATAATTCCGAAAAGGGGCACTTTATAAGCTGGCTTTTGACCGTTACAAGGAATGTGTGTGTGGATTATGTCCGTAAAGACAGTGTACATATTCGTAATAACAAACAAATGGACATGAACCATCCAATTGACATGGAAGATCCGAATAATGATATAGAAAATGGGCTGTTATCCAGTGAAATTGCCAATGCAAAAAGTAAGTTAAGCAAGCCGCAAAAAAGACTGATTGATTTACTGTATTGGAAAGGGTATTCGCTAACGGAAATCGCCAAAATTGAAAACGAACCGATAGGTACCATCAAGAGTAGGCTTCATCAGTCGCTCAAACAGTTGAAAAAGTACTTGGAAGTAGGTGGTTTGTAAATGAATACAGAGTGCGCCAACCTGCTTTCATTTTTATCTGGTGAACTGGGAGAAAAAGAAAAAAAGGCATTCGCGGAACACTTAATTCAATGCTCTGAATGCACTAAGGAGTATGAACAAATGACGGAAGCCTGGAATTCATTGAAATGGGATTTCGAAGAAATGGAACCTTCTTCTTCTCTGAAATCAGAGGTTATGAATTTTGTTTTTGAACCTAATGATCAAGTTCCGGTGCGCAAGGAAAAGAATTGGAGCAGTTTTTTCTTTAGGCAGTTTACCCCTGTAACTTCGGGTCTCTTGCTGGCAACACTAGTTTTGGCGTTTGTGCTGCTGTATTCCAATATTCAACTAAAAAAAGAACTTGCGGCCATCAATCTGCCAATGGAGGTTAAAACGTCACTATCTTTGCAGCCCGCTGATAAGACGGCTGTAAAGATGAATACGGATGGAGAAGCATACATTTTGCAGCAAGGTGAAGATAGGAGGTTAATCGTTCAGATTCAGAATTTGCCTAGCCTTAAAGAGTCCGAGGTGTATCAGGTGTGGTTGCTGAAAGATGGAAAACGGACAAATGCAGGAACTTTCAAGCCTGATGAAACCGGCACAGGATCGTTGACTTACAAACTGTCCATTAATGATCAATTCAATAAAATTGGCATCACAAGAGAACCGGATTCAAATAGTACAAAGCCGAGAGGCGAAAAAATAGTTGGATCATAAAAATAAGAGATTTTCCTGCAAAGGGGAAGTTCTGCGTATGAAGGGTCTTCAAGCCGAAATAGGTCTAACGATGGGAAAACAAAATAAAGATCCTGAACAAAAAGAGCCCCTTCCTGAAAAGAAGCTTTACAAAAGGGATTGTCTCAATTGTTCGAATAATGGCCATTAATAACAAAGTGTTCATTAAGAAGTGGATCTTCATTCCGATTCTAATGATACTATTAATAGTAATACAGATGATGTTCATTATGATTATGGAGGCAGCGATGAAATACGAGATTATCTTATTTGATGTTGATGATACATTGCTAGACTTTGGAATATCGGAAAAAAAGGCACTGCATGAAGTCTTTTTAGAGTTCGGTTTGCCCACAGGGGTGAAGGATTATGCGGGTTGCTATCAAGAAATCAGTGAGGAATTATGGAGAGATTTGGAACAGGGGCTTATAGATTTATCAAATCTGGGAGTGGAAAGGTTCAAGCGGTTGTTCCTCAAGCATGGGCTTGATATCGATGCGGATGTGTTCAGCCGTGCGTATCTGGGACATTTGGGAAAGGAAATACACCTAATGCCCGGTGCTGTAGAGGTTTGCGAGAAGCTTGGAGGATGCCGGCTGGCTATTATAACAAATGGCTTCACGACAGTGCAGACAGCAAGAATCGGGGGGTCACCCCTTTGCAATACTTTTGAAACTTTGATAGTTTCCCAAGAGGCTGGGTTTCAGAAGCCTGATAGAGGGATTTTTGATTATGCATTTTCCAAATTAAAGATTACAGATAAATCGAAAGCGTTGATAGTGGGTGACTCCTTGACATCAGATATACAGGGCGGATTGAATTATGGAATGGATACCTGCTGGTACAATCCCCAGCAAAAGGGTAATAATCTGGGAATCAAGCCCACCTATGAAATCCGGAAGCTGACTGATCTTTTGGAGATTATTGGAAGTAAGGAAGTTTAGAGAGTTATCCACATTCTAAAAAACAGAGGCAGCTTGTCCAAGTGATAGGACGTGCAGCCTCTGTTATTATTTTAGCTAGGGATTTAGAATTAGTTCAAATCCAGATCTTGTGGTTTGAGTGTTTGATCCTTTACGATCCTTCTGCTGAAATAAGGTGATAATATACAAAGCGCCAGGGAAATTGCGAGACCTGCCATCATGAATCCGCCAAATACCAAAGGGGATGGGCCATATGATTCAGCCATGGTGGTCCAGATGAGCGGACCGAAACCTGCAATGGCTGCTGCGACCTGATAACCGACGGATAATCCAGTATAACGGACCTTTGCTGGAAAGAGCTCCGAAAATAATGTTCCTTGTGTAGAAAAAATGGCTCCCCAGATGACGCCGAGCACAACTGCCTGCATAAAGTAGAACCAGCCGACCCCTTGCCCAATCATTGTGAAATATGGGATGGCCAAGACGAAAAGGAGAATCAGTCCTCCAAAATAGATGATTTTTCGATCGATAAAATCAGAAATGTAACCAATGACAGGAATGGTAATTAGCATTGTAGCACAGCCAATCGTTAACCCGGTAAGGGCTGAATCTTGTGAATAACCAAAATACATTGTAGTAAAGACGAGAACATAGGACATGATGAATACATTGAAGAACCCGTCGCCAATTTTTAGTCCGATCACTTGCAGCACACTTCTCCAATCGTGTTTCAAGGTTTCAATAATGGGAACTTTCGCAAGATCACCGCTATCTTTCTGCTGCTGGAATTCAGGCGTTTCTTCAATGCCACTCCTTACCCAGATTGCCAATGCGATCAGTACACCGCTTAAAAGGAATGGAATCCGCCAACCCCAAGATAAAAATTGGGCATCGGTTGTCAAGGAACTTATAAGGGTTAGGCTGAACGAACCGGCAACCAAACCGATGGGGACCCCTAGTTGGGGAATGGATCCATATAACCCACGGACACCCTTTGGAGCAGATTCCGTTGCCAATAGGATGGCTCCACCCCATTCACCTCCCAAGGAAATTCCTTGAATCAACCTCAGCACCACCAAGATGGCTGGGGCGGCCAACCCAACCTGGGCATATGTGGGCAGAACACCGATAAGCATTGAACTCCCTCCCATACCAATAAGGGTGAACATGAGTGCAGCCTTCCGTCCGATGCGATCACCCATATGACCGAATAGGATACTTCCGATTGGACGGGCTGCGTAACCAGCCCCGAAAGTGACAAAGGCGAGAAGAAGTGAAATGGCAGGATCATGATTTGGGAAGAATAGAGTTGTAAAAACTAGGCCCGTTGCTGTACCGTATAAATAGAAATCATACCACTCAATAACGGAACCAGCTAAACTAGCGAAAAGAACTCGACTTTTTTTCATGGAAAATGCTCCTTTAATGCATAGTTTTTCATCAAAATTGTTTTCAACAATAAATAAAGACGAAATGAACAAAAATGATGGTTAATGAATATAAGTAAAAAACTGGATTATTTAGATTATTTTAGAGAGCTTATCCATATCGGTCAATATATTTCTGACTTTTCTGAAAAAATGAAGCGAATATCTTAGCTTCCATCACCTGTATTGGAATATAATTAATTCTAAAGTAATGGAAATAAGCGATTCGACCATCTCGGATAAAATGACTTAAGCGAAATGAAATGGAAAAGTTTTAACTATTTTTTATGTATAGAAGAGTGGCAAAGTGGAAATCATGTGGATAAGGAAATAAAAAAGAGGAAAGGATAAGTTTTTAATAAATAATAATAATCTCCAAGTTATTTAGTATAATAGAAAAAAGGTTAAGGAGTTGGTTTCGTATGGAGAAGCAATTGCCAGGAACATCGCTTGAACCTGAAGAGATGGCTGAAATGGTTTTGAAAAAGGCCCTTAGTGATTACCGGAAAGCACAAATCGAAAAAGAAATCGATGACTCGTTAAAGAATCGGGATAAGGAAGAGTTCATACGTTTAACTGAAATATTGAAGGGCATTTCCTGAGATTTTATACACTGTGAACAAGACAAGTAGTTATGATATAGAAAGTACACCTAAAAGCCAGCACAGCTTGATAATATAAATATGATGAAGATGAAACTTTATTTATCTGGAACATTCTAAGTAAATAGCAATCTATGGTATTATAATATTTCACATTGTAAGCGCTTTCTTGTATAATCAAATAAAGAAACCGATGGAGAGAAGATATTAAGTACGCTAATGGCGGGATTCACAAGTATTAGTGGCTGAAAATTTATGCACCGGGATTAAAAAATAAAAGGGGGAAAAGATATGAAAAAGAATGGAGTGTCGTTAGTTGAATTTGTTCAGGAGGATCGATTCGAACTCAGCTCCTACATTACTTCTTTATTTAACAAACTGAATGACTATGTTCCCAAAAGTCTTAAAGATAAAAGGTAAATGACAATAAAAAATGGATCAGGAAGATCTACATAACTTCCTGATTCATTTTTTATTTTGTTTTTGGGATTTAGAGTTTTAAGTAGCGCCCTTAAGTCAAAGTCTCAATAATTGACAATGAGAATCGTTATCGACTAAAATGATTGATTATAAGTATATCGATTGGAATTGGGTTCATATTGTTCGTTCAAATGAGAAAAACGGTGGTTAAGGAAGGTAATGCAGAACAAGTGGTAAAACGGTTCGGTGGGGAAGGGATCATAGAAAAGCAGGAAGGGTTCATCGATTTAAGTGTAATGGTGAAAAAAGTGAGACGCGGGGATGAAGAGGTCATCGTTATGATCAATTGGGAGTCGGAGGCGCATTGGAAGCAATGGGAAAGAGTGAAGCCCATATCGAAGGCCATAAAGCAAACCTTGGGAAACCAAAACCTGAATATATCGTCAGTTCGGAAGGATCATTATATGAAGTGAAAGCTATTAAAAAGGCAGTGAAATAACAGACTATAAGCTATCCTGTTTTAATTTCCGTACAATGGAAAAGATATTTCTTAAGTTACTGGGTGGAATATCCCATTTCTCAACTATCGAGGCGCATAGGGATGCGGAATGGTTGCCGTTCACATACAATAGCTTACCTTCACTAAAATTCAGGCTCCCATTATGGGTGCCTTTTTTTGTTGATGAACTCATCACGGATTAGGTTATATATTCCTATTCTGTTGATATAGTAAAATATCTTTTGTTTTTTTAGAATGGGACATTGACGGAAATGTGAAGAAAAGGGGAGAGCAGGAAGGTCGTTTATTATGTTTATATATATGAATTTATAAGGGATGTAGTTCTAAGGATAGCTGGATTTCCTATGGTAAAGTCAATTAGATTTATAAATAATAATATTTAAAAATACCATTAAAGTAGTGGTTAATTTAAATAGGAGCAAGACCGGCCTTAGCTGGGATGTCAATTACGACGAAGAGGTATTCTCCCAGGAAATGCTTTTAACTAAATATTGAAGCCCATTTCCATAGCCATCAATGTATTGAAGTGCAAAGAAGAAAGAATATTATAAAAAATCAAAAAAGTGTTTACAGGGAGAAAATTTCATTGTAGTATTTCCTTATAAAGTAAATGAAATCGATTTCATCCCGGAACGCGATTATCCAAGCTTTATTCAGAAATTGATGCGAATAGTGATGAACTATTTCATGTTTAAGGATGATTAGATATTCGTTATCCTGGATTGGTCTTTACCTTTTTCCTTCAGGTGGAACTCCAGAATAAGAAATGAAATCGATTTCATTGATGGATTTGATATTGGGATTGAGCTAGAAAAACTGATTGATCCTAGAAAGAAACCTGGATGGATTTTCTTTAAAAGTCAAATGAAATCGATTTCATTAGCGTCGATACCTATACTTTTTAGAAATGGCTTATTGATTAAACAAATTACTTTATTTTAAGGAGGAAAAGACATGTCATCAGTAACACATGAGGTGAAAAAATTAAAAAATTATATAAATGGTGAGTGGATTGAATCCACTTCAAAGGAAACGGAAATCGTGTTCAACCCTGCAACTGGTGAGGCGATTGCCGAGGTGCCACTTTCAACTAGGGAAGATGTGAATCGTGCGGTTCAAGTGGCGAATGAGGCGTTTAAAAAATGGTCGCAGGTTGCCGTCCCGAAACGGGCACGGGTATTGTTCAAATATCAGCAGCTCCTTGTGGATAATTGGGAAGAACTTGCTAAACTGGTCACTATCGAAAATGGTAAAAGCTTATCGGAATCGATTGGTGAAGTTCAGCGGGGCATCGAGTGTGTCGAGTTTGCGGCTGGTGCACCTACGCTGATGATGGGCAAACAGCTTCCGGATATCGCGACAAACATTGAATCGGGTATGTACCGCTACCCAATTGGTGTAATCGGCGGTATCACCCCATTTAACTTTCCGATGATGGTCCCTTGCTGGATGTTCCCTCTTGCGATCGCATGTGGCAATACATTCGTGTTAAAGCCATCTGAACGTACACCTTTGCTTGCTGCACGCATTGTTGAACTGTTTGAGGAAGCAGGTCTTCCTAAAGGAGTACTGAACATTGTTAATGGAGCACATGACGTGGTTAATGGACTTCTGGAGCATAAAGATGTGAAAGCTATCTCCTTCGTCGGTTCACAGCCAGTGGCAGAATATGTGTATAAAACAGGCACGGCTAACTTGAAGCGCGTCCAGGCTCTTGCGGGAGCGAAGAATCACTCGATTGTCTTGAAAGATGCCAATCTTGATATGACGGCCAAGGAAATAACAAGTGCGGCTTTTGGCTCGGCCGGTGAGCGTTGCATGGCCGCTGCGGTTGTTGTTGTAGACGAAAGTGTAGCGGACGAGTTAGTTGAAAAATTGAAACAGGCAGCTGATGCCATTACGATCGGTAATGGTCTGGATGACGGTGTTTTTCTTGGACCGGTAATCCGGGAAGGGGCTAAGAAGAGGACCATCGATTACATCGAATCAGGAATAGCTCAAGGTGCGACCCTTGTACGCGATGGTCGTAAAGACGAGGCAGCAAGCGGCAATGGATATTACCTCGGGGCTACGATTTTTGATCATGTGACGCAGGAAATGAAAATCTGGCAAGATGAAATTTTTGCACCAGTGCTCTCCGTTGTCCGCGCCAAAGATTTAACGGAAGCCGTTGAGATTGCCAATGCTTCAGCATTGGCAAACGGGGCTTGCCTTTATACGGACAGTGCTGCCGATGTACGCCAATTCCGTGAAACGATTCATGCCGGGATGTTGGGCATTAACGTGGGTGTTCCTGCACCCATGGCATTCTTCCCATTCTCTGGATACAAAGATTCATTTTATGGTGATCTGCATGCAAATGGAACCGATGGTGTGGAGTTCTATACACGTAAAAAAATGGTGACTGCACGCTACGTGAAATAAGAATGAAAAAGACATTGCAAGATGGCCCGTTTGGATACGGGCCGGATTTTTTGAAAAACAAGGAGGTACATATGAGTAAACTGCTTCAAAAACCGGAAAAACAAGAGGTCGCTGAAGGTGTTACAGTCGTTCAAGCGGTTACGAAAAGAAATTCCCCTTTAGAATTTGTTGAATTTAAAATAGTGGAGTTGACTCCGGGTGCTGAATATTCAGAATTACTAATCAAGAAAGAATGCTGCATTGTCGCTCTTACGGGAAAAATCAATGTGGCTGTAGGCGAAGATGTATACCATGATTTGGGTACACGCGATAGTGTTTTTGATAAAGTGCCGACCGATAGCATTTACGTGTCAAATGATAGAGGTTTTGAATTGGAAGCGATAACCAAGGCCAGAGTGGCGCTGTGTTATTCACCTTCTGATAAGCAGCTTCCGACTAAATGGATTAAAGCGGGAGATGTTGACGTGGAACATAGGGGCATTTTGAACAATAAGCGGATGGTGCATAATATATTACCGGATTCAGCTCCGTATGCGAATAGCCTTCTGGTGGTTGAAGTATATACAGAAAGTGGAAACTGGTCGAGCTATCCTCCGCATAAACATGATCGGGATAACTTACCAAATGAGTCATTATTGGAAGAGTCCTATTATCATGAAATGAACCCGCCTCAGGGATTCGTATTTCAGCGAGTATATACAGATGACCGTTCGATCGATGAGACCATGTCCGTCGAAAACGGTGATGTCGTACTTGTACCGGCCGGTTATCATCCGGTAGGGGTGCCTGACGGTTATGAATCTTATTACTTGAATGTCATGGCCGGTCCGACAAGGACATGGAAATTCTACAATGATCCCGATCATGAGTGGATACTGAATCGTTAAAGGAAAAGGAGCTGTTAACCGGATGAACTATACTTTTAATATCGATAAGGAATTTGACTTGATTGCCATAGGCCGTGCCTGCATCGACTTGAATGCCAATGAATATAACCGTCCGATGGAAGAGACCATGACATTCACAAAATACGTGGGCGGTTCACCTGCCAATGTTGCCATCGGAAGTGCAAAATTAGGCTTGGAAGTCGGATTCATCGGTAAGCTTGCAGATGATCAGCACGGCCGTTTCATCGAGCGTTATATGCGTGAGGCAGGTGTTGATACATCGAATATGGTAATCGATCAAGAAGGGCATAAAACGGGACTCGCCTTCACGGAAATTAAAAGTCCTGAAGAATGCAGTATCCTGATGTATCGGGATAATGTAGCCGACCTTCATTTAGCACCTTCGGAAGTGGATGAAGAATATATCAAAAAATCAAAGATCCTATTGGTTTCAGGGACGGCTTTAGCAAAAAGCCCATCACGTGAGGCAGTTTTAAAAGCCGTCAGCCTTGCGAAAAGAAATGATGTAAAAGTCGTATTTGAATTGGATTACCGTCCTTATACATGGAGTTCCATTGAAGAAACCTCCGTTTACTATTCGTTGGTCGCAGAGCAATCAGACATTTTGATTGGCACGCGTGATGAATATGATGTAATGGAAAATACCGAAAAAGGTACAAATGAAGAAACCGTCCGTTACTTGTTTAAACATTCCGCAGACCTGGTGGTCATCAAACATGGCGTCGAGGGTTCATATGCCTATACCAAATCAGGCGAAGTTTTTAAAGCGAAGTCCTATAAAACGAAAGTATTGAAAACATTCGGCGCAGGGGATTCATATGCTTCCGCTTTCTTATATGCGTTAGTGAGCGGCAAAGGGATTGAAAGCGCTTTGAAGTTTGGCAGTGCTTCCGCTTCCATAGTAGTAAGCAAGCACAGCTCATCCGAGGCGATGCCCGTTGCAGAAGAAATCGAAGGTTTGATTGCCGAACGCGTGTAAGGAATTTATCTACATAGAGGGGTGAACTGAAGATGGGAACAGTGAGGTTGACTACAGCCCAGGCATTAATCAAGTTTTTAAATCAGCAGTACATTCATGTTGATGGTGAGGAGTCTCCATTTGTAGAAGGTATATTTAATGTATTCGGACATGGGAATGTCGTTGGTATTGGTCAGGCACTCGAACAGGACGCTGGCCACTTGAAAGTGATTCAAGGAAAGAATGAGCAAGGGATGGCACACGCAGCAATCGCCTACAGCCGGGAAATGCTGCGAAGGAAAATTTATGCAGTCACTACATCTGCCGGGCCAGGCTCGGCAAACTTGATAGCTGCGGCGGGGACTGCACTTGCCAACAATATTCCTGTCCTCTTACTTCCTGCTGATACATTTGCGACACGTCAGCCGGATCCGGTTCTTCAGCAACTTGAGCATGAGCATAGTACGGCCATCACCACAAATGACGCTTTTCTTGCAGTATCAAGATATTGGGATCGCGTCACTCGCCCTGAGCAGCTCATGTCCAGTCTGATCCGGGCCTTCGAGGTGATGACCGATCCCGGGAAAGCCGGGCCAGCGACGATATGCATCTCACAGGATGTAGAAGGGGAAGCATTCGATTTCGATGAACATTTTTTTGAAAAACGCGTCCATTATTTAGATCGGAAAGCTCCGGTTGATCGGGAACTGCAAGGAGCGGCCGATAGAATTAGAGCAAGTAAGAAGCCGATCATCATCGTCGGTGGCGGAGCAAGATATTCCGGAGCTCGGGATATATTGATGAAGCTGGCGGAAAAGCATAACATTCCACTTGTGGAAACACAGGCAGGTAAATCGACGGTGGAATCATCTTTTCCTAAGAATTTGGGCGGAGTCGGCATTCTCGGTACGATGGCTGCCAATAAGGCTGCCCGCCAGGCAGATCTCGTAATTGGTGTCGGGACCCGCTATACGGACTTTACGACTTCTTCCAAAACTGCATTTGATTTTGAAAGGACAAAGTTTTTGAACATTAACGTCAGCCGCCTTCAAACCTATAAATTAGATGGATTTCAAGTCGTCGCCGATGCAAAAGTGGCGCTCGAGAACCTTGAAGCGTTACTAGTGGGCTATGAAACCGAATATGGGGAAATGCTTGGAGAATGGAAGGCGGAGTGGCTTTCCGAACGGACCCGTTTAAGTCAAGTCACTTTCAGCCGTGAAAATTTCATGCCTGAAATCAAAAGCCAGTTTTCACAGCAAGTCTTGAATGAATACTCGGATGCATTGAAAACTGAATTGGCCCAATCCACTGCGATGATCGCAATAAACGATACGGTCGATCAGGAAAGTGTGGTGGTCGGTTCAGCCGGATCACTTCCGGGTGACTTGCAGCGACTCTGGCATTCAAACGTGCCAAACACGTACCATCTTGAATATGGATTCTCCTGCATGGGCTACGAAATTGCAGGAACATTAGGAGCTAAGCTTGCCCATCCAGACCGGGAAGTCTATGCAATGGTAGGGGACGGCAGTTTTCTGATGCTTCATTCGGAATTGATCACAGCCATCCAATATAATCATAAAATCAACATATTATTGTTTGATAATTCAGGCTTTGGCTGCATCAACAATCTGCAAATGGAGAATGGCAGCGGAACATATTGCTGTGAGTTCAGAACACATGATAACCAAGTCATGAATATAGATTACGCAAAAGTGGCGGAAGGGTACGGAGCCAAAACTTACAGGGCCAATACTGTCGATGAGCTAAAAGCTGCATTGGAAGATGCAAAGAAACAATCGGCATCTACATTAATAGAAATGAAGGTTCTGCCGAAAACGATGACGGATGGCTATGACTCCTGGTGGAATGTTGGCGTGGCAGAGGTCTCGGAACGGAAAAGTATACAAAGGGCATATGAAGCGAGACAAGAGAAATTAAAAAAGGCCAAACAATATTAAAAGGGGGAAGTCGGAAAATGCAGGAGATTTCGTGGGGGATTGCCCCAATTGGCTGGCGTAATGATGACATACCGGAAATAGGAGCTGAAAACACCTTATCCCACCTTTTAAGCGATATTGTCGTGGCAGGATTTCAGGGGACCGAAGTAGGCGGTTTCTTCCCGGAACCGGCGGTCCTGAATAAAGAGCTGCGGCTTCGGAACTTAAAAATAGCCGGTCAGTGGTTCAGCAGTTTCATCGTTCGTGATGGAATCGAAAAAGCAGAACGGGATTTCCATGAACATTGCAAATATTTACAGGCTGTCGATGGCGATGTAGCGGTAGTATCCGAACAGACCTACAGTATCCAAGGCGGAAGGTACGATGTATTTAAGGAAAAGCCCCACTTTACTGAAGAAGAATGGGGAATATTGTGTACGGGCCTGAACCGTCTCGGGGATATTGCTGGACTTTACAACTTAAAATTGGTGTATCACCACCACATGGGGACAGGGGTCCAGACACTGAGTGAAATTGACCGCCTTATGGAAAATACCGACAAGAAGGTGCATCTGTTATATGATACTGGACATATTTATGTATCGGATGGCGATTGCATGTCCCTTCTGCAAAAGCATATCGACCGCATTGGGCACGTTCATTTCAAGGATGTGAGGCATAACGTGCTGGAGCAGTGCCGGAAAGAGGGGAAATCATTTCAAGAATCTTTTTTAGCCGGCATGTTCACAGTGCCTGGTGACGGCTGCATTGACTTTGTGGAAGCTTATCATACATTACTGGAAAATCATTATAAAGGCTGGATTGTAGTAGAAGCGGAACAAGATCCGTCCGTTGCCCATCCATTGGAATACGCATTAATCGCTCGCAAGTATATAAATGAAAGGCTGCTCCTCGTTCAAGATTAAAAACCGGAAAGAAGTGATTAATTTGAGTAATGATGGAAATCAAATGGCATTCTTACGCAAGATTATTATCTTCTCGACGTTAGGCGGTCTTTTGTTCGGATATGATACAGGTGTCATTAATGGTGCCTTGCCGTTCATGTCCGAAGCGGATCAACTTAACCTCAATTCACTTACGCAAGGACTTGTTGCCAGTTCACTTCTTTTAGGCGCGGCACTTGGAGCGTTTCTGGGAGGTAGGCTTTCGGATTATGCGGGCCGCAGAAAAAACATTCTTTTTCTTTCGGTACTTTTTTTCTTTTCCACCCTTGGATGCACGTTTGCACCGAATGTTACGGTCATGATTGCTTGCCGTTTTTTACTCGGCCTAGCGGTAGGCGGGGCGTCAGTAACCGTTCCTACTTATTTGGCGGAAATGTCTCCTGCTGAACGACGCGGCCGGATCGTCACCCAAAATGAATTGATGATTGTTAGCGGACAGCTGCTTGCATTCATTTTCAATGCCATTCTAGGGACAACGATGGGTGACAGTTCACATGTTTGGCGTTACATGCTGGCAATAGCATCACTTCCAGCCATACTTCTTTTCTTTGGCATGATCAGGTTGCCTGAAAGTCCAAGGTGGCTTGTGTCCAAGAACAAAAATGAAGAGGCCCTGAAGGTTTTGAAAAGAATACGTAAAATGGATGAGGCAGAATCGGAATTTCAGGGAATCAAAGCGACATTCGATGAGGAGAACCATGTTAAAAAAGCTACATATAAAGATTTGACCGTCCCATGGATACGGAGAATCGTCTTTCTTGGTATCGGGATTGCCATCGTTCAGCAAATAACGGGCGTTAATTCTATCATGTACTATGGTACCCAAATTTTAAAGGATGCAGGGTTTGAGACAAAAGCTGCTTTGATCGGGAATATTGCAAACGGTATCATTTCTGTTTTGGCAACGTTTTTAGGTATTTGGCTGCTTGGTAAAATCGGGCGCCGTCCAATGCTCTTAACCGGTTTGATCGGGACTACGACCACATTGCTGCTGATTGGCGTCTTATCTTCCCTTCTTGAAGGGACGGCTGCCCTTCCTTATATCGTTTTGTCCTTGACAGTCACTTTCCTTGCCTTTCAGCAGGGAGCCATTTCACCGGTTACCTGGTTGATGCTTTCAGAGATCTTCCCGCTTCAAGTACGTGGGCTCGGTATGGGTGTCACCGTATTTTTTCTATGGGTCGTGAACTTTCTGATTGGCTTAACATTTCCTGTTTTACTTGAAAAAGTCGGATTGTCCACAACATTCTATTTCTTTTTCGCGTTAGGCATGTTGGCTATCATCTTTGTGAAAAAATGTCTACCGGAAACAAGAGGACTTACACTTGAACAGCTTGAACAAAACTTCCGCAATCATGGAAAAGAACCTATTAAGGAAATGACAAAAATAATATAAGAGTTACAGAGAGAAAATATAGATACGTATAATAGGAGGAATATGATCATGACATTAAATTTTGGCGTAATAGGAACGGGTGCCATCGGCCGGGAGCATATTAAAAGAATTGCAAACAAATTATCCGGAGGGAGAATTGTGGCTGTAACCGATGTGAATCAAGAGGCGGCAAAGCAGGTCGTGAATCAATACGGACTTGAGGCACTTGTATATCCGGATGACCAATCACTGGTAAACTCCGAAAATGTGGATGCTGTGCTTGTTACGAGTTGGGGCCCTGCACATGAGCAAAACGTATTGAATGCGATTGAGGCTGGCAAATATGTATTCTGTGAAAAGCCACTGGCAACAACGGCGGAAGGCTGCAGGAGAATAGCCGAAGCGGAAATGAAACACGGGAAGCGTTTGGTGCAAGTTGGTTTTATGCGACGTTATGATAGCGGTTACATACAACTGAAAGAAGCCATTGATAGAAATGAAATTGGCGAGCCGCTCATGGTCCGCTGCGTACACCGCAATCCAGAAGTGGATGAAAAATATACGACGGAAATGGCAGTCGTTGACACATTGATTCATGAAATTGATGTATTGCATTGGTTAATCAGCGATGATTACAAATCAGTTCAAGTCATTTACCCGAAGAAAGCAAGCCGCGCGCATGCTAATTTAAAAGATCCCCAACTCATCATAATGGAAACGAAGAGCGGGATTGTCATTCAAGCTGAAGTATTCGTGAATTGTAAATATGGCTATGATATCCAATGTGAAGTCATTGGTGAGGACGGTGTTGCATATCTTCCTGAACCAGCGAGCATCGTGACAAGGAAAAGCGCAAAACGGAGCACGGATATCTTGGTAGATTGGAAAGATCGTTTTATGGATGCATATGACATAGAATTACAGGATTTCATAGATTCCATTATAAAGACAGGTCAGCCGAATGGTCCGACTTCATGGGACGGATACATTGCTGCTGTAACAGCTGATGCTTGTGTAAAAGCACAAGAGTCCGGACAGAAAGAATCCGTTGATTTAGAAGAGAAGCCCGTTTTTTATACAGGGAAAATCACTGTACAGTGAACGTACCATGCATTGAAACGAAAAAAGAATTATAGGGGGAAAGACCAATGAAACTAGCTTTGGATCCTACGATGTATGCCAATTTATCATTAAAAGAAATGGTCGATAAAACAGCGGAACTAGGCTATGAATATATCGAACTGTCACCGAGGGAAGATTTTTGTCCATTCTATAAATACCCTAAAGTGGATAAGGAACAGATTAAGAATTTGAAACGCTGGTGTAGCGACGCAGGTGTGAAGATATCATCCTTGCTTCCGCTTTACTACTGGGCCGGTCCTGATGAGGAACGGCGCCAGGCCGCAGTCCGTAATTGGAAACGTGCCATTGAAGTGGCAGTGGAATTGGATGTTGACTTGATGAATAGTGAATTTAACGGATCTAAATTCAATGAAGTTATCTGTGAAGAGAAATTCATTAAATCAATGGATGAGCTCCTCCCGGTGTTTGAAAGGGAAGGCGTTAAACTGAATTTACAGGCACACCCATTCGATTTCATCGAAACGCATGAGGGAGCGATGGATATGATTCGTGCCCTTGACCGTCCATGGATCAACCTTGTGTATTCAACGGCACATACATTTTTCTATGATGATGGCAAAGGCGATATTGCCCCTATGTTCGATTCTGCCGGGGATCGCCTGCAACATGTCTTGTTTGCAGATACATTCAATCATAAAGCATCCAACGGACTCCGTTATATCGTCAATCCTCCAGGTGTTGAGGCAACCGTCCACCAGCATTTGAACATCGGCGAAGCGGAAGTTGACTTTGATACGATCTTCAAAAAACTGAAAGAAATGAATTTTGACGGCATCGCGACAAATGCAGTATTTGCTTGGATCGACAAAGCAGACTGGTCAAGTAAGCTTATGCTTCAAAAAATGAGAGACGGATTGGGTTTAGCAGAAAGAATTGGAGGCTGACAGAATGAAACTTTGTTTCAACCAAGCGACAACACTTGAAAATTCCAACTTGGTCAAAGATCTCAAACACTGTGAAAAACATGGTTACGATTATATCGAAATCCGTACCATGGATAAATTGCCTGAGTATTTGGAAGAGCACTCTATTGAAGATTTAGCAGAATTTTTTAACGCAAATCATATTAAACCACTTGCCTTCAACGCGCTCGTATTCTTTAATAACCGAGATGAAGACGGCCATAAGGCGATAATAGCCGAATTTAAAAACATGATGATCATGGCGAAGAAATTGGGTGTGAAATATGTGGTGGCGGTTCCACTTGTAACGGAAGCGAAAATATTGAAAGAAGATATTAAAAACAGCTGTGTGGAAGTATTGACGGAGCTTTCCGAAATCGCTGAACCGTTTGGCGTTAAAATTGCTGTCGAATTTGTCGGGCATCCACAATGTACTGTGAATACATTCGGTCAGGCATACGATATTGTAGAAACAGTCAATCGTGATAATGTTGGCTTGGTTCTGGACTGTTTTCACTTCCATGCTATGGGTTCCAGTTTGGAGGACTTGAAGAAAGCGGATGGGTCGAAAATCTTCATTTTACACATTGATGATACAGAGGATTTTCCAATCGGCTTTTTGACGGATGAAGACCGGGTGTGGCCTGGGCATGGTGCCATAGATTTAGACAGCATATTATTCATCTTGAAGGGAATTGGTTATTCTGACGTTGTATCTGTTGAATTGTTCCGTCCTGAATATTATGAACTCGATGCTGAAGAAGCCATTAAGACTGCAAAAGAAACGACAATTCAAGCTATCTCGAAATACTTTGTACTCCAGAATGTGTGAGTAAACATGGTAATCTCGGGAAATGGGGGGTGATGGAATTATGCCTTTAGTACCAATGAGAGAGATGCTTTTGAAAGCAAAAGCAGGAAGTTATGCTGTGGGTCAATATAATATTAATGGTTTGGCATTCGCCCAGTCTTTTTTACAGGCTGCCAATGAGGAACGTGCGCCGATCATACTTGCGGCATCAGACAGGCTCGTTGATTATCTTGGAGGATTTAAAACGATTGCGGCTATGGTAAAAAGCCTTATGGAAGAAATGGACATTACGGTTCCGGTTGCCCTTCATCTTGATCATGGAATGGATGTGGAACGCTGCAAGAAAGCGATCGATGCGGGTTTTACATCGGTCATGATCGATGGCTCCCATCATTCAATAGATGTAAATATTGAAATCACCAAAATGGTTGTCGACTATGCCCAAAAGAACGGCGTTTCCGTTGAGGCGGAAGTGGGGACAGTCGGTGGGACGGAGGATGGCCTCGTCGGAGGTATTCAATATGCAAATCCCCATGAATGCACGAGGATGGTAAAAGAAACGGAAATTGATGCACTAGCGGCTGCTTTGGGTTCCGTTCATGGTCCATATCAAGGAGAACCTAAACTCGGTTTTGAGGAAATGGAATTAATTTCGAACATGACGAATGTGCCTCTTGTCTTACATGGAGGCTCTGGTATTCCGCTGTACCAAATCAAAAAAGCAATTGAACTTGGACACGCTAAAATAAATGTCAATACCGAAAGCATACAAGTGTGGGCAAAAACGATTCGGGAAGTATTGGCCGTTGAAGGAAAAGTATATGAGCCTCGCGCCATCATCACACCAGCGAAAGAAGCTATCATCTCCGTCGTGAAGAGAAAAATGGCAGAGTTCAATACAATTGGAAAGGCTTAAGTATGTAAAGGTGTTCCCAATTACGTTGCGGGCACCTTTTTGTATATTCACTTTTTGAATGAGGTGCCCTTGCTGAAAAATAGTTCGCTGGTCAGAGGAAGTGTTGCAATGACTTTGTTACATACCGCACGAAATAGATTTTTATTTTTAGTGCTCTCATTTATTTTTTGGTTTTCAAATTTCATTTATATACCCATTTTGTCTCCTTACCTTGAGACGATTGGAGGGGATTATACATTTATCGGCATGGTATTAGGCAGTTATGGGCTGATGCAATTTCTCTTCAGGCTTCCGTTCGGAATTTTTTCCGACCTCATAAAAGTAAGAAAACCTTTTATTATCTTTGGAATGGTCGTGAGTACGTTGAGTTGTGTGACTTTTGCTTGGGCCGATAGTTTAGGCTGGATCCTTTTGGCCCGCTCGTTAGCTGGAGTTGCCGCCGCAACTTGGGTAGCGTTCACCATTTTATTTTCCAGCTATTTTTCAGAACGTGATCTTCACCGAGCGATGGGCAGTATCTCGTTAGCTGTGGTTCTGGCACAGCTGCTTGGAATGGTGGTCAGCGGATACATTGTCGATCAATGGGGATGGCAAGCACCTTTTTGGATGGGCGGGATTATCGGTTTCGTTGGTATCGTCCTTTCACTTTTTATTTACGAATCGAACGAAGATTTTCTGAAAGAGCCTATTAAATTGAAAGAACTCGTATCAGTTATGCTTGAACCGGCGCTTTTAAAAGTATCATTTCTATCCATTCTCGCACATGGCATCATCTTCACGACAATGTTCGGCTTCACTCCGACATTTGCTTTAAAGCTTGGTCTCCAGACTGATGAGATCAGCATGGTCATCTTTTCATTCATGATTCCTCATGCCATTGCCACCATGCTTAGCGGAAAGATATTCGTACCATTATTCGGACAATGGAGGTTACTGAAACTAGCTTTCGGACTAACGGCCATTTTCACAACATGTACGCCATTAATAGATACAAAAGGGATGCTTTTTCTGATTCAAGGATTGAATGGATTCTCATTAGGCACTCTTTTTCCATTATTTTTAGGAATGGCGGTGGAGTCGATTCCCCTTGAAAAAAGGGCAACGGCCATGGGTGCATATCAAGCAATTTACGCGATTGGTATGTTTGCGGGACCTTTTATTGCGGGAGTATTGATTTCACATTTAGGTATTTCTGCAGGATTTTATTTTTCGGGTTCACTTGGTGCAACTGCTGTGTTCTTTATGATTTTATGGAGCCGCCATAAAGGAAAGAAACTGAACAGAGAATTGACTGAGCGGCATGTACGGGATGTCTAGTTTAAATAGAGGAGGAAAACTTTATGAAGGTTGGTTTAGTTACTGATATTTTAGGTTACATGCCATTTGAAGAGATGCTGGATACGTGTATTGATCTGGGAATAGAGACACTCGAGCTTGGATGCGGCAATTGGTCGGGGGCGCCACATCTCGATTTGGATGAACTTCTTGGAAGTCCCACAAAACGAAAGCGGTTTTTAAATGAAATAAATATAAGGGGGATGAGCATTGCAGCGTTGAATTGTTCTGGCAATCAGCTTGACCCATCAGAAGAAGGAACCATACATAAATCCGTTGTGGATAAGACCTTTCAGCTAGCAGGGCTTTTGGGTGTCGAAACGGTTGTCATGATGTCGGGATGCCCTGGCGGCGGACCAAGTGACAGGACGCCCAATTGGCTGACACATCCCATTTTGCCCTCGCATTTTGAGATGCTTGATTGGCAGTGGAATGAGGTAGCATTCCCTTATTGGGAAAAAGCGGTGACAACGGCAAAAGAACATGGAGTTCGAAAGGTTGCCATCGAAAATCTGGGCTGCAATTTAGTTTACAATCCTGAAACACTCTTTAAATTAAGGCAAGAAGTCGGTGATATGGTCGGCATGAATTTTGACCCGAGTCATTTATTTTGGATGGGCGGTGACCCCATCGCGGCTTTAAGGACATTAGGAAGCGCAGTTTATCATATTCACGCAAAAGATGTCCGGTTAGAAAGAGGGATATATGATGTCCAGGGATTGATTGATGTAAAACCAATGAACCAATACGCAGGAAGATCATGGAATTACGTTGCACTTGGATATGGTCACGACAGTGGCTGGTGGAAAGAGTTTTTTACTATCGTTAAAATGATAGGTTATGAAGGACCGATCGTTCTCGAAATGGAAGATTTAACAATGGCACCATTAACAGGCGTGAAAAAATCCATGAATGTTTTGAAAGAAACGTTGCCTAGGGAATTCGATATTTTAACATGAAGTCTAAATTACTTTATAATGGACTTAATGAAAATGACAAAATAGAAAATAGGCAGGTGGAGATAATAGAATGAAAATGAGCGATGTGGCGAAATTGGCCAACGTATCTCCCGCAACCGTTTCAAGAGTGCTCAGACAGCCGGATTTAGTAAGTGAAGATACCAAACAAAAGGTGCTGCAGGTGATTGAAGAGATGAATTACAAGCCTCACATGATTGCCAGTCAGTTCAGGACGAAAGAGACAAAGATCATTCTGGTCGTCGTACCGGATATAACAAGACCCTTTTTTTCCGAAGTGCTTCGGGGCATTGAGCATACTGCTGTAGAAAATGGCTATCAGGTTATATTGGGAGATACCGAGAATGACATTGAACGGGAAAAGGAATACATCGATTTGCTATACAAAAAGCAGGCGGATGGAGCGGTACTCCTTACCGCTAGAATGAACAGAGAAAGCCTGGAAAATCTCTCAAATCAATTCCCGATTGTACTGGCATGTGAATACGTGGACGGACTGGACATTCCAACTGTATCGATCGACAATGTAAGCAGTGCCAGAAAAGTAACGGAACATTTAATCAAGCTTGGACATACACGAATTGCTCATATAACAGGCCCCATGAATATCATCCTTAGCCGGGATCGCTTAGGGGGGTTCCAGCAGGCAATGAAGAATCATCACTTGAAAGTCAACCAGGAATTAATCCAGGAAGGGGGGGATTATGGCATTGACTCAGGGTATGACCAGATGTTGAAACTATTATCGCTGGAAAAAAGGCCTGAAGCAGTGTTTGTTTTTAATGATGAAATGGCGCTGGGAGCAGTAAAAGCGATCCAGGATCATGGGTTGAGCGTTCCCAAGGATATTGCTGTCGTAGGTTTTGATAATTTGAAAATAGCATCCATTTTTCATCCTCATATTACGACCATTGACCAGCCTAAGTACGAAATAGGGAAAAAAGCAACAAACTTATTGCTGACCTTAATGAAAGGCGGAACCGTTGAAAAGAAAAAATTCGTCCTGAAGGATGAGTTGATCATCCGCGAATCTTGCGGTTCCAATTTGGAAAAAAGTTTGAATGCGTAAAAATGTTTGGCAAGATTGCTATGTTAGTAAATGAGTGGCTTCCTTTTATGGGGGCCTTTTTGCATTTTGAAAATAATTAAGAACCTGCTTCATTCACTCAACACATTTGATTCCATCCCATAAATCTGATCAACAGGTCCTACGGGAACGAGTGTGACGTCTAATTCCATGTTTGCTTCTAATACAGCTGGGAGCACGGTTCTATCGTACTGGGAGGTACCAACGTTCCGCTTCCGAGCAACCAAAATTTAGATTCATTTACTGTTAATGGAGCTAATACTGTGTTTACCGTTCCTGTTATTGGTCGTTATTATTTGACGTATCAAATAAATACAACCGCTGGACTTCTTGCTGGTTCGAAGTTGATTTTAAATGGTGCCACGCCTATTCCTAGCTCCATAATATCGTCGGCTGTCGCGATTTCTAATTATAATAATGATGTGATTGTAAATTTATCAGCAGGTGATACGATCTCTCTTCAGATTTTTGGTTTAATTGCCACCGTTGTCTTAATGGGGGAAGGATCTGCAGGAGCTTCACTGACCATCATTCGTTTGAGTTAATCTAAGTCCACAAATCTTTAACATTAAATATGGAACGTAAATGATATTTGTGAATCCCATTCATCTTGAATGTGGATTTTTTTTATTGATTGAATGTATTATGGATTTTTTTATTGGACTTATTGTCGATAATCATCATTGGTTTCATTTCGAATTGATCATTTTTGGTGCTTGCATATATAGTTTCAAAAGCGCCCTTAGCTTGAACGGCATCCATTACTAAAGGCTAATGACCATTCATGGTTGCAAACGGGTTTTAATCCAGATGAATTTACAAGTACTTTTTGTATTTCTTTAATTTATAGATGACTGTTGGCTGGCTGATGCCCATATGTTCTGCCATTTCGTATGTGGTTTTACATTTTTTCCATGCTTTTGCAATCAGTTGCCTTTCAACCTTTTCCAGTGTCTTCTTTAAATCGAAATTCTCATCAAATTCCTGTTCGATTGCCAAGAAGGTGGAATCTTCCGGCTGTTCTATTTGCCCTGTGATGGATTGGGGAAGGTGTTCGGGAAATATATTTGGCTCTTCAATGGTCAGGATTAACCGTTCAATTAAGTTTTCTAATTCTCGTATATTTCCGGGCCAATGATAATGGGTCAAAACTTCATAAGTCGATGGATGGATTTTTTTGAATTTCTGGTATTTTTCATTGGTTTTCTGTAAGTAATGCTGTATTAAGAGAGGTATATCTTCTTTACGTTCATGTAGTGCCGGAATTTGGATGGGAATCACATTCAAACGATAAAATAAGTCCAATCTAAACTTACCTTGACTTACCATCTCCTTCAAATCTTGATTAGTTGCTGTAACCAGGCGGAAGTTAATGTGGTTTTCTTTTTTTCCACCGATGCGCTTTATCTTTTTTTCCTGTAATACTTTCAGTAATTTCGCTTGCATGGCCAGTGGGAGTTCCCCGATTTCATCCAAGAAAAGAGTTCCGCTGTCAGCCTGCTCAATCAGGCCTTGCCTCCCTTGTTTACTTGCCCCTGTAAATGATCCCGGCTCATAGCCGAATATTTCTGATTCAAACAAACTATCAGGTATCGTGCTGCAATTCACTTCGATAAAAGGTTCTTTCTTTCGGTTGCTTTGGTCATGAACAGCACGGGCAAAAGTGCTTTTCCCTACCCCGGAAGGTCCTAATAAGAGTATCGTGGCATCGGTTTTTGCAACATTATGGATCGTTTTTAAAATATGCTTCGTTTCATTACTTCTAGCAATCAAATAATGGTAATCAAGTTCCTTTTCTCTTAAATCCTCGACTTCCGTTTGATAGCCTTTTACTTTTCGTTGTAATTGCTCAAATTGATCCTGCAATTGCAGGATCTCGGTTTGATCCTGACCATAGCTGATTACCCTAACGAGAAGTCCTTCCTTATTAAAAATGGGATAGCCAGTCGACATGACAACATGACCGGTTTTTGTTTTTTGCATTATCCGCTTCGCTTTCTTTTCTTTTAAAACAATCGCATTGATGGAAGGTGTGAGAAGGCCCTCACTTTCTAATTGATAGACGGAGGTACCGATATAAGAGTCACTTTCCATACCATAAATCTCCCAAAGCTTTGGGTTGGAATATAAAATGATTCCATCTTGATCGGTAATGAGAATGTTATTATTCGATGTTTCAATAATCTTATTTAGTTCTTCCTCCAGCATATCGTCGTACATGGGTTCCGCTCCTTTGGGTTTTGGGATGCTTTTAATTAAAATATAAATCAAAAAGTCGAAATAATCAAAAATTAAATCAATAAATAAGAAAATGATTAAGTTATTAATCATTTGATGAAACAGAAATAACGAAAAGCCTTATAAAACGCAGCTAAATAGTTGGCGTGAATCTTGCTTATGTAAAAGGTAAGAAGATAATTTTAAAACAAGGGTGTTATACAATTCTATTCTTCTATTAATGAATAAAAAGGTGGAAGTTTATATGGCATCGTGCAATGCCATGGAGTGAAAAATAATAGTGAAAATTTAGGAGGATGTTACATGATGAAGTATCAACCGAAAGACTCATTCAAATCACCCCGTTTTTGCGGAGTACGTACGTTTATGCGGCTTCCATTTGTTGAACAGGTAGATGAACATATGGATTTTGTCATTACGGGAATTCCTTTTGATTCCGGGCAATCATTTAGGACGGGTGCGAGATTCGGACCAGAAGCCATTCGCGATTTTTCAATCCTTTTACGTCCTTATAATCCAGAACAGGATATTAATATTTTTGATTATATATCAGGAATTGATTATGGAGATATTCCGATCATTCCTGGCTATATTTCTGAGACTTATAAAAAGATTGAACAAGAGCTTACCCCCATCATTGAAAAAGGGATCATTCCCATTTCATTAGGAGGCGATCATTCTATTACTCTCGGGGAGTTACGTGCAATCGTAAAAAAACATGGACCAGTTGCCCTGCTTCAATTCGATGCTCACTCCGATACTTGGGATAGTTATTTTGAACAAAAGTATAATCACGGAACCGTTTTTCGCCGAGCAATAGAAGAGGGCCTCATCGATGTATCGCGTTCTCTTCAAATTGGTATGAGGGGTGGTCTGTACGGACCAGAAGATCTTCAGGATGCCCGGGATTTAGGGTTGGGCGTTTATACGACGAACGATTATAAACGTATCGGGGTTGAAAAGATGCTAGGTGTCATTCATGAGCGTGTCGCGGAGGGTCCGGTGTTTTTATCTTTTGACATTGATTTTTTAGATCCCGTTTATGCACCTGGAACAGGGACCCCGGAAGTTTCAGGGGCCAGCATTGATGATGCTTTAGCCTTTGTGAGAGGTTTGACGAATATAGATTTTGTAGGATTCGATCTCGTTGAGGTTTTACCATCATACGATCACGGACAAGTCACGGCTGCCGCAGCCGCTAATATTGTCTATGAATTCATCACACTCATCGCTCTCGCAAAAAAAGGGAAACTGGAGAAAAAAGAGAGAGTTGGAGATTTGGAAACGCAGCTTAACAACTAGTTTCTTCATTTAAATGGAAGGAAGGAATGGTATACTTCCTCCTTCCCTCCCTCTATAAAGCGATAAAAACAAAACAACCCCAAAAGGAGATGTGTAAATGCATATTTTGGATATATCGATCATGACTCTATATTTTTCTGTTTTAATCATTGTGGGAGTAATCGGGTCCAAACGGGCAAAAACAGCAGATGATTTCATTGTAGCAGGGCGTAATCTGGGTCATTTTATGTATTTATCCTGTTTAGCTGCTGTGATATTAGGGGGTGCTTCTACTCTAGGAACAGCAAAGTTAGGTTATCAGTTTGGGATATCCGGTATTTGGCTAGTGGTGATGATCGGTCTCGGCATTATCGCTATCGGGTTGTTTTTAACAAATAAGATATTTGATTTAAAAGTGCTGACGATCAGTGAGATGCTTGAGAAGCGTTACAATTCTCAAACAAGATTGATCAGTGCCCTGGTCTCTGTCATCTATACATTCATGCTGACTGTAACACAAGTGATTGGGATGGGGACGATATTACATGTTTTGGCTGGCTGGAATTTAACGGTTTCCATGATAGTCGGGGGCGGAATCGTTTTATTTTATACAATATTAGGGGGTATGTGGTCCGTCACCATGACTGATGTCGTGCAATTTGTCATCATGACGATCGGTATTTTCTTTATCATGCTTCCAATGAGCGTCTCTAAGGCAGGAGGGTGGGGCTCGCTTAAGGAAAATCTCCCTGCATCACATTTCGAGTTAGGAAATATTGGCGGAGAGACAATTTTTCAATACTTCTTATTATTTACTCTAGGGGTTGTTGTTGGACAAGATATTTGGCAGCGTCTTTTTACCGCACGAACCAAAGCGATATCTCGTGGCGGAACGGTTGGAGCAGGAATATATAGTGTTTTTTATGCGATTGCAATCAGTATAATTGGAATGTGCGCTTTTATTATCCTTCCTAATTTAGGAGATCCACAAAATGCATTTACTAGTATAGCGATGGAAACTTTACCTGCTGGTCTATTGGGGGTTGTCATTGCGAGTGTGGTATCTGCCCTTATGTCTACAGCTTCAGGAACGTTGCTTGCTTCTTCCACTCTAGTTGTTAATGACATCATAAAAAAATATATCGGTCCCGGAATGAGTGAACGACAATTTTTAAAAACATCCCGGATTACAACTTTAACGATTGGTGTATTGACCATAATCGTTTCAATATGGATTCAAGATATTTTAGTTGCATTGGATGTAGCTTACGCAATTTTATCCGGTGCTGTGTTCTTTCCGATCATCCTTGGCTTCTTTTGGAAGAGGGTCACGGCTACGGCTGCATTTTACTCCATTCTGGCAAGCATGGTCGTTATTATTGTGGGATTGGTGATTAATGGACCTTCCTCCACACAACCAATTCTGTACGGGCTTGCTACTAGTTTTGTCGTCATTACTGTACTTACTTTCCTAAGTTCCAATAAAAATAACGAGAAAAAAAGTGAAGTCAAGCAAGATGGAAAGGGTAAAGCTGACATGGATACCATGGCTAATTGATTGGTCAGCAAAAAAAGGAAAAAGAATCGAGGAGGAAAGAAAGATGACAAAGACAATTTCCCTGCAACCCGCAACATTCAATACTATGGAAGAAGAACGCAATCACCGGAAAGAACGGTTGGCAGCTTCATTCCGTCTTTTTTCAAAGTTTGGATTCGATGAAGGGATAGCTGGCCACATTACGGTCCGTGATCCTAAATATACAGACCATTTCTGGGTCAATCCGTTTGGGATGCACTTTAGTCAAATTTCCGTTTCAGATCTGATATTGGTAAATCATAAAGGTGAAATTGTAGAGGGTGAACATTCAGTAAATGGTGCTGCCTTTGCCATTCATTCGGAAATTCATAAAGCACGACCGGATGCCATTGCAGCGGCACATGCTCATTCGGTATATGGAAAGACATGGTCTTCTTTAGGGAGACTGTTAGATCCGATTACGCAAGATGCCTGCCAATTTTACAATGATCATGCATTATTTGATGATTTTACTGGTGTGGTTTATGCATCTGAAGAAGGGAAACGCATTGCCAGGGCTCTAGGTCAATACAAAGCTGTCATCCTCCGCAACCATGGATTGTTAACGGTGGGCCAATCTGTAGATTCAGCTGCTTGGTGGTTCATAACGATGGAGCGTTCATGTCAAGCACAGATAATGGCTGAATCTGTAGGTAAGCCCATTTTTATTGAAGAAGAGTATGCAAAGCTAACGGCAGAACAAACGGGAACGGAATATGAGGGATGGCTGAGTTTTCAGCCTCTTTGGGACAGAATCAGAAAAGAGCAACCAGATTTCTTGAAGTGATCATAAAGCACTGTATGGTATGATTGCATTCACATTTAACATAGGTTCTTGAGGAGGTTTTATAATGTCCGCTTCCAAGAAAAAATCACCTTCACTTTATATAAGGGTCGATATACCGGAAAAATACATCAACGAGTTTAAGGAGATTTGTTCAGAAGTTGTTGTCGAGCCATGGGAATTCGGCGAACCTGAACCACAGCCAACGGTTGATCTATCGAAGTTTGATGTCCTTTATACGCTAGGGCTTCATGATAATCTTAACATTATAAAAAAAGCTCCAAAGATTAAATGGGTCCATTCAGACAGTGCTGGAGTGGAGGCCATGCTGACTGAAGATATACAAAACAGCGATGTCATCATCACCAATGTCAAAGGCTGCACATCCGTTCCGATAGCCGAGCATACAATTGCGATGCTATCTTCGTTAGCAAGAGGTGTGCCGGCAATGATCAGAAATCAAATAAACAAAACTTGGGTTGAAATTCCTGTGAAAGACCTTGAGAATTCTACTGTGGGGATTATTGGGTATGGTGATATAGGCTATGAGATAGCAAAGAGATGTAAAGCACTAGGTATGACCGTTATTGGGTGCCGCCGGAATCCCGCCAAGAGGAACGACGAATATGAACCTGCTGATTTGATAATGGGCATGGATCAAGTGGATGAAGTCCTTTCTAGGTCCGATTTTGTCGTCTTGGCACTTCCGTTTACGAAAGATACCTCATACTTTTTTAATAAAGAACGCTTAAATAAAATGAAAAAAGGCAGCTATGTATTAAATGTCGGCCGGGGTAATACGATTGTGGATGAAGATTTAATTCATTCCTTAAGCAATGGGCACATAGCAGGAGCGGCTCTCGATGTGTTTGAAGTAGAACCTTTACCTAAGGATCACCCTTTCTGGCAGCTGGAAAATGTCATGGTTTCCCCACATAATGCTTACAACTCTTCCAAACACTTAGATCGTGTGATGGAGTTATTCCTGAAAAATTTAAAACTTTTTTCTGAAGGTGAACCACTAATGAACGTTGTGGAAAAAAGACTGGGTTATTAGTAGTAATGGGCTCTTTGTAAGAAAAAAATTTATAGATCGTTTTCATTATTGTTGATGAGGACATAAATGTGAGAGACTGCAAAAGCCTAGAAAGCTTTGTGGTCTTTTTTATATTTTAGACCTTATGAACTAGTAATCGATTAATATATTGCATTTATGAAAGGAGATATTTCAATATTGAAATATTACTAAAGCTATCTAGACGTTTTATTAGTTTAATAGTCTGAAAAATCGATAAATATTATGTTTGTCAGTTTTGGCATGAGAATTGCAATGTTTTATTATAAATCCAATAAATGAGGTGAAGTCCATTGACCCGTTACGAATACGGCGGTGATGAGTTTATTTTTGTTGAATTAGAAGAGGGAATGAGTCTTGAAACTAATTTTCAAGCAATGGCCATTACTAAGGCATTACGAGAAGAGGAGGTATCAGGAATTTTGGATATTTGTCCTTCCAATGCTTCATATATGATTCGGTTTGATCCAGATCTTATTCATCCAGATAATTTAATTTCAAAATTGAAAGAACTTGAACAAGATGTTACATTGGAGAACTTTGAAATAACTGCACGTGCAGTTGATGTACCCATATTATTTGAAGACCCTTGGACACATGAGGCATTAATGCGTTTTAGAGATCGACATCAGGATCCAACATCAACAGATATAGAATATGTAGCACATGCTAATGGTTTTCAATCAAAAGAAGATTTAATTAAATCAATTACAGATGCCCCTTATCTTGTGTCGATGATAGGCTTTGTACCGGGCTTGCCATGGTGCTATCAAATGGTTCCAAACGAGCAGCAAATCGAAGCACCTAAATATGTCCGTCCTCGAACATATACGCCAGAGAGAGCATTCGGATTCGGCGGTTCATTTGCCGTTATTTATCCGGTTCAAGGTGCAGGAGGTTACCAGTTGTTTGGAACTGCTGCAGCACCGATCTTTGAAAAGGAGCAGCGTTTACATGATTTTAAAGAGTCAATGACCTTCCCGAGACAGGGGGATGTTTTTAGATATCGAAGCATTTCCATGGAGGAGTACGAAGATATTCGAAAACAAGTTGAAAATGGGGAATTCCGTTATTTGACGAAGGATATCACCTTTAGACCGAAAGATGTTCTCGAAAATCCAAATGCGTTTTCAGAATCTGTGATAAGGAGGTTATATGCATGATTAAAGTTATTAACCCTGGCCTTCAAACTACTGTTCAAGATTATGGGAGAATTGGCTTTTATGAAGTGGGGATGCCGCCATCGGGAGCAATGGATAAATACTCCTACAGGGCAAGCAACTTGCTTGTTGGGAACGATGAAAATGCAGCTGTTCTCGAGATTACTTATATGGGGCCAGTCTTAGAATTCCAACATGATGTAACCGTTGCTATTGCAGGAGGGGAAATACCGCCAAAAATTAATGATCAGTATGTTCCAATGTGGGAAACATTAGAAGTTAAGGCTGGAGATGTTCTGTCCTTTGATTTTGTTAAACAAGGAGCCCGGGTGTATTTAGCGGTAGCTGGCGGAATTGAAGTGCCGCTTATTATGGAATCACGGTCCACATATACATTGTGCGGAATTGGAGGTTTCGAAGGAAGGCCACTTCAAGCTGGGGACTTTTTGAAAATCGGTAATGCAAACCAATCAAAGATTGCGATTGGAACACGCATAAGTGATGAATTAATTCCGGTTTTCTCAAAAACGAATGTAATTCGTGTTGTTGTAGGATTGTGCAGTTATCGCTTGACTGAAGAAAGTAAAAGACGCTTTTTCTCTATCGATTGGACGGTTACAACGGAAGCAAACCGTGTTGGCTACCGTTTTAAAGGGGAGCGTTTGAATTTCGTAGAGCGTCAACAACCATTTGGAGCCGGCAGCAATCCTTCAAATGTTGTGGATCTAGGGTATCCAATCGGATCAATCCAAGTACCAGATGGCGTGGAACCGATTGCTTTGTTAAACGATGCTGTGACAGGTGGAGGCTATGCCACGATTTGTACAATTATCAGTACGGATTTAGACAAAATGGCACAAATCAAAACAAATGAAAAGGTTCGCTTTGTTGCCGTTGACATAAATGAAGCCCTCGAGGCAAGAAAAGTAAACAAAGATAAAATCAATCAAATGAAAAAACAAGTATTAGGACAATTAGGGGGAATCAATCATGGCTGAACAAAAAACAGTTCTATCACCAATCCCAGGAGTATTTTATCGCAAACCCGCACCTGATAAGGACGTGTACGTAAAAGAAGGAGATACTGTTAATACAGGCGACGTTCTTGCTATGGTTGAAGTCATGAAAAACTTTTATGAAATTAAAGCAGAAACAGATGGGGTTCTTGCACAATTCTTTGTTGAGGATGAGGATCTTCTAGACGCAGGGCAGGAAATAGCGGTAATCATTGAATAGTAATTATTTATGTGAATGGAAGGAGGAAGAGTAAATGGGCTATTTTAAAAAGGTGCTGATTGCAAACAGAGGGGAAATTGCTAGGAGAATTATTCGTACATGTAATAAGGAAGGCATTCAGACAGTCGCTGTTTATTCTGAAGCCGATGCAGAGGCTCCTTATGTCAGTGAAGCGACTGAAGCTGTATGCATCGGTCCGGCTCAAGCGAAAAAGAGTTATCTTGATATTGAAAAAGTGATTCAGGTAGCGAAAGAAACACATGCCGATGCAATTCATCCTGGGTATGGATTCTTATCCGAAAATCCGGAATTTGTACGAAGATGTGAGGAAGAAAATATTGTCTTTATCGGTCCAACTGCGGAAACAATACATATTATGGGCAGTAAGCTTGAAGCTCGTACCCAAATGCAAAAGGCGGGCGTGAGGGTTGTGCCAGGTACGGATAAAAGCATTGAGTCAGTCGACGAAGCATTGCTGATTGCGAACGATCTTGGCTACCCGCTCATGTTAAAAGCTAGCGCCGGTGGTGGTGGTATTGGGATGAAGCTTGTTCAAGATGACGCAGAGTTAATAAAGGTGTTTGATGCGACGAAGCAACAAGCTAATTCATTTTTTAGTGATGGTACTGTCTTTTTAGAAAAATGGATATCAAAACCTCGCCATATTGAAGTGCAAATTGTTGCTGATACATACGGAAATGTTTTGCATTTATTTGAAAGGGAATGTTCAGTCCAGCGCCGAAATCAAAAGGTGCTAGAAGAAAGCCCTTCACCATTTCTAAATGAAACCCTTAGAAAAGAATTGTTGGAAGCAGCCATTCGAGGTGTAAAACAAATAGATTATACAAATGTAGGCACAATGGAATTCATTTTTGATGAAAATCAAAATTTCTATTTTCTTGAAATGAATACTCGTCTACAAGTAGAACACCCAATAACCGAAGAAATAACGGGACTGGATTTAGTTGAACTACAGTTGAAAATCGCTGCTAAGGAAAAACTGACGATCACACAGGAAGAGATAAACAAAACAGGACACGCAATTGAATGCAGACTTTATGCAGAAGATCCTAATACTTTCTTTCCTAGTCCAGGGGTAATTTCTAGGTTGAAATTACCCGAAAACGATGTAAGGTTTGATTTCGGCGTCATTGAAGGCAGTGCGGTGACCCCTTATTATGATCCGATGATCGGTAAAATTATTGTTCACGGCTTAACGCGTGATCAAGCAATCACAAAAATGCAACGAGTACTTGAAGAGATTGACGTACAAGGAGTTAAGACAAATCTCTTGCTTCTCAAACAAATCATGAAAAGTAACCAGTTTATTAGTGGTAATTATACAACTCAATTTTTAGCAGAAAATAAAGTTCAAGTGCTAAAGGGGTGAAAACAATGTATAAGGTAGATTTGAACTGTGATATGGGAGAAAGCTTTGGGCTTTATGAATTAGGCAATGATGAAGAATTAATGCAGTCCATTACATCGGCTAATATTGCATGTGGTTTTCATGCCGGAGATCCCCATGTTATGAGAAAAACGGTGGAACTAGCAAAGAAATATGATGTAGGGATTGGTGCACATCCAGGGTTTCCTGATTTATTGGGTTTCGGTCGTCGCTTCATGACCTGTACACCCTCAGAAATAAAAGACTATGTGATGTATCAAGTAGGAGCTTTAAGAGAATTCTGCGCTGCTGCAGATGTCAAAATCCAGCATTGTAAACCACACGGAGCTTTATTTATGAAAGCAATGGAAGATAAGACTATAGCACGAGTAATATTAGAAACAATTCATACAATCGATCCAAAAATGGTCATATTTGCGCTTAGCCAATCGGAAGTGATGGAAGAAGCGATAAAAATGGGTGTCCCGGTTGTAAAAGAGGCTTATGCTGACCGGGAGCATACTGAAAGCGGGTCCATTTTGTTAACGAGAACAGGCGCACAAATCAATGATTATGAAGAAATGGCGCAGCGAGTTGTTCGTATGGTCAAAGAAGGAAGAGTCTTCACGCACGATGGAAAAGATGTTGCCATTAAAGCAGAGACCATTTGTATTCATGGAGATACACCAGGAGCGCCGGCTCTTGCTAAAAAAGTTGTAGAAGCTTTAAAAGAGAGTGGCGTCGAGATTGTACCTATTAAAAAGATTATCTCGTAAGGTACTCGTCCTAAAATGTATATTGGTATAGTAATGGGGCTCTAATTATTGAACTATGCTCTTTAAAAAGGATTTGTATATTAGTCGACTAGTAGAAGACTCCGGTATTGTATGCCGGGGTCATTCTATTTGGCCCCGATATAAAGAATTGTATCCCTCTAGACACTCTTCAATTAATTTGTAAACTTCTCAAACTAGCCTTAGTTCTTTCACATGTCGTTGAAACTTCAGATACTATACAAAAGATATAATTGACCTATTAATTAAAATTATATATATATTAAAATACTTCTGAATACATATCCTTACCTATAAAAAGTATAATAAAAAAAAGATCTCGTTATCGGGAGGGGTGAGTAAGTTGATTATTTGGAACGATATTCTTAAACCGATTTCAGTATATGTTAACATTCATAGCACTATTGGAGCTGTCATTCGAAAATTATCAAATCAAAAAGCGAATATTGTGTTTGTTAAGGATAAGGGGAGTTTAGTTGGCTATAGTACAATGGAGATTTTAATGAACCAAATTGCTCAAATGGAAGACTTATCACAGCCTATTAGCTTTAAAAATGATATTTTAAAAGTCCCACAGTTTTCGCCAGTTGAATTTTTCCATAACGTTTCTCTGATTATAGGGGAAGATACCAATGGAGAAATTGTCGGCTACACTACAATTGAACATGCACGGAATAAAATCAGTGAGCTGAATTTGAAGGATTTAAATCTACTTTTACAAGGAGCTGGAGTAGGAATTATCCGAACAAATATCGATTACCAAATAGAATATATTAATGAAACAGCAGAAGGTATTTTAGGTCTCCACCGTTCATTTTTACAGTTTCGAGACTATAAAATGCTTTTAACTATCGATAAGAATCTTGATAAAGTAATGACTGGGGAAACTCTTATAAGTGTGAACGCTTCTCTAAACTTTAAATGCACAGTTGGGAATTTTTACCCGTTAAAAATGGGAGATAAAATAAAAGGACTCATACATATTTTTTTCTCACGTGAAGTTTTCGAGGATTCTGTTAAAGAATTAGACTTTGTTCGAAATCTGAATTCTGATTTACAAACGGTATATGCTTCTTCCCAGGAACAAATACTCGTCATTGATGAAAGCGGTAAAATCATTCGAGTAGCGGGAATGTTTCTTCACGATTTTTGGAAAGTGGATAATCCAGAAAACATAATTGGTAAGCATATAAGTGAGTTTACGAGAAAAAACATTTTTCAGCCTAATGTTTTTGAACTATGCCAGAAACAAAAGAAAAAGGTTACATCGATTCAGGATTCCATGGGGAAAAGTAGAGTCTGGTCTGTCGCGACCCCGGTATACCATGAGGGAAATTTAGAAAAAGTAGTTGTCCTTTCAAGGGACATTACACAAGAAAATTCCTCAATTCTAGATCAGTCGGAAGAAGGTTCTAAAACTATTCAAGATCCTGATGATTTAAACAACAACGAAAAACAACTTGTTTATCGTTCGAAAACAATTGAGCGCTTAGTGGTAGAGATAAAGCGAGTAGCCCAATTTAATTCGACTATTCTACTTGAAGGTGAATCCGGTGTTGGAAAAGAAGTATTCGTCCACCAAATTCATTCAGCCAGTCCTCGGAGTAATCAGCAGCTTGTTCGGATTAACTGCGGTGCTATTCCAGAGAATCTCATTGAAAGTGAATTGTTCGGTTATGAGAAAGGGGCATTTACTGGTGCAGATAAAAATGGGAAAGCAGGCTTGTTTGAGATTGCTAATAACAGCACGCTTTTTCTCGATGAAATTGGTGAACTCCCTTTAAATATGCAAGTGAAGCTATTACGTGTGTTGCAGGAACGAGAAGTGACTAGAATTGGCGGGACCCATCCTATACCTGTAAATGTTCGAATTATAACGGCAACGAATAAGGATTTACGAGAGTTGGTGAACCAAGGTGAATTCAGGGAGGATTTATACTACCGATTATATGTTATTCCATTTAGTATTCCGCCATTACGTGAACGAAAGGATGATATCTTTCCCCTCGCGATTTATTTTTTGGAACAATTTAAAAAAATGTATGATATCAAGAAAAGTTTCACCCCAGAAGCCATTGAAGTCTTAGAGACATATTCATGGCCAGGAAATGTAAGGGAACTTCAAAATATAGTGGAGCGATTAACGTTATTGGGCGAGGGAGAATGGGTTAAACGGGAGCATGCATTGAAATTTTTGTACGGGGAAGTTCAAAAAAAGAAAAAACAACTATTAGTTTTAGAATTAATGCCGCTTAAAGAAGCAGTAGAAGAATTAGAAACTCAACTTATTCAAAGAGGGATGCAAAAATACGGCACTGCCGATAAATTATCTAAGGTACTAGGTGTTAGTCCTGCGACAATAAGCAGGCGGATGAAAAAGCTGAAATAACAAAGGGGGCGACAATTATTGTTTAATTTGCCTGAAACTCATTTTAATTTTGGAGGAGACGAATACATATATGCTGAAATTTCTCGTGATATGAGAATTGAGAGTAACTTTAAAGCAATTGCGGTGACGGAGGAGCTGAGAAAAAGAGAGATTCCAGGCATTATTGATATTGTTTCATCCAATGCCTCCTATTTAGTTCGTTATAACCCAGACATCGTCTCAGCAAGAGATTTACTGGACTATTTAAAAGAAATAGATTTAACGAAAAGCAATCCTGAAAAGTTAAATCTATCAGTACGAATAATAGAAATTCCAGCATGGTACGACGATCCAGTGTCAAGAGAATATTCCCTGCGTTTTAAGAGCAGACACCCGGCCCCTGACTTAACAGATTTTGAATATGTGATGAAAGTAAATGGGTTTACAGACAAAGAATCATTTATTAAAACTCATTCAGAGACACCATATTTAATTACAATGGTTGGATTTCTGCCTGGAACGGGTTGGCAGTTTCCGCTTGGATTGCAGCCAAATGAGATCATTCAAGCACCAAAATATAATAGTCCCCGTACAGAAACGCCGGAAAGAGGCATAGGTATAGGTGGTGCATTCAATGTGATTTATCCAGTAAATGGACCAGGTAGCTATCAACTAATAGGACGATCAGCTATCCCTTTAGTAGATAAAATAAACCATTTAGAAGAGACTTCTTTTTTGGCAAGACCTGGGGATATATGGAAGTATCGTCCTGTCAATGAATCTGAATATAATAAGATCGAAAGTAATGTACGTGCTGGAACGTATCTTAATAAAGTAAAAGAAATTGATCTTTCGCCACTAGAATATATAGAAAAAGGAAAAAAGTATATCGATGAGCTCATGGAGGACTTTTAAATGATAGAAATTAAGGAGCCTGGGTTATGGACAACGGTACAGGACATGGGACGCGTCGGGAAGTATCATCTGGGCGTACCGCCATCAGGAGCAGCTGATAAATATTCATTTATTATCGGGAACCTTCTTGTAGGAAATCCAGCTGAATTCGCATCACTTGAGATGACATTATTAGGGGGAGAGTTCGAATTTCATAGAAATTTAATTATTGCCCTCACAGGTGCTCCAATGGAAGCATACTTAAATCACCAACGATTATCTTTCTGGGAAACCCACCAAGTAAAAGATGGAGACATCTTAACGATAAAAGCTTGCCAACAGGGGGTGAAAAGCTATTTAAGTATCTCTGGTGGCATAAAGGTTCAAGATGTTTTAGGTAGTAAATCAACCTATGAACTAAGCCAGATTGGGGGCTTTGATGGCAGAAAGTTGGCTGTAGGCGATAGAATACAGATTAATGAGCCATTGCCGGGAGCTTCAAAACAAATTGGTAAATCTGCTCCACTAGAATTCGTCCCAACCTTTAATGACTTTCAAGAATTACGTGTCACGATGGGGTTATCGGGTTACTTATTGAGCGATCAAGGGTTAAAAACTTTCCTCAATTCGGAATGGATTGTTTCGCATGAATCCAACCGGGTCGCATACCGATATACTGGCCCAAGAGTGACATTCACTGAGCAATATCCACCATTTGGTGCAGGAACTAGTTTTTCGAATGTAGTTGATTTTGCGTATCCTATAGGCTCTATTATGTTTACAAATGAGGAAGAACTGATTGTTTTACATAATGATGCAATGACAGGTGGTGGTTTTGTCACAATAGGTACCGTCATAAGCCAAGATTTAGATTTAATTTCTCAATCTAGACCTTTATCGAAATGTCACTTTATCACGGTAACCATTGATCAGGCCATCCAAGCGAGAGTGGAAAGAAGGAAAAATACGGAAAAGTTGTTCAGCCTTCTTAAAAGCTAAGTAATGACTTAAACTTTGTACCAAAATAATAAAACTCATTTCTATAACAGAAGCAAAGTGTTTGAGTATTATATGAAGAGGCTCAAAAAACACTCGATAGCAGAAGCGGAAATCAAGAGCTTCTAGTGAATAAAGAGTTTAGATTGAAGTCGACTTCCAATAAATATGTACTTTCGATTCCAAGAAACATGATTATTACGAGAGCATACTCTTACTGGGTTTGCTCTTTTTTTATTATTAATGCACTATACCGTTGAAATGCCAGTACTTTATGTTTTCTTGTATAGGACAATCTCTGATCAGGAAAAGCTGAATATAAGGAGGCGATGTATGAATGGGTACTTTCGAAGTTATTTCCCTGATGCTAAGCTTTGGCATGTTTGTAATTGCTATTCTTGATTTCAAAAATCATGACAAGAATCCTTGAAGATAATGAAGGCAGGCCTGTGTGATGGATTAATAATGGGAGCGTTTGAAAATAATACCGGATTCTATATAAAAGGTATTGATTTCTGTTAAAAACTTGTAGAGAACACCATTATGAGGTGTTCTTTTTGTTTTCAATGAGTTCAATAGCATATTCCATTCATAGGCTGTCATTTTTGACAAACCAATGATATACAAGTATAGTCTCTAATAGACCGGTTGATATAATTGCAAGGAGTGATCCAGCTATGGCAGAAAAACGAAACTCTAAAGACATTCTTATTGAAGCTGCTTCCCGGCTTTTTCGAATACGTGGATATTATGGTGTAGGGCTTAAGGACATTATTGAGGAAAGTGGTATCCCAAAAGGTTCGCTGTATCATTATTTTCCGAAAGGCAAAGAGGAATTGGCGATAGAGGCGATTAATCATACAAAAGAATTCGTGATAGATGAAATTCGACGGGGATTTGATGAAATAGAAGACCCTATCAAAGCCATTCAGGCTCATATTTTTCATTTATCCGAGGTTTTTGGTGATAGTGAAAATCTATTAGGACTGCCAATCGGGACGATTGCAGCGGAAACATATACGACGAGTGAGCAGATAAGAACGGCTTGTCAAGAAGCGATAGAAGATTGGCAATCCATATATGTGAAGAAATTACTCGAGGCGGAATTCAGTGAGAAACGGGCAAAAGAATTGAGTATCGTAATTAATGCTTTAATTGAAGGCGGTATCCTTTTAGCCTTAACGGCGAAAAACGGGGAACCTCTCCAAGCCATTGCGGAACAGATACCATTATTGCTGATAAATAAATAAGTCATACGGAAAAATTATTTTAAGCTTAGGTCGAACAGTTAGTAATTGGAGGAATCATTTTATGTCTACAGATGCAACACAGCAACAAAACCCAGTCATTAGAACGACCCCCATTTTAATTGCTTTTTTAATTGCGGGGTTCATTGGGTTATTCAGCGAGACGGCATTAAACATGGCGTTGGGGGATTTAATACAGGAATTCAATGTCAGTCCTTCCACCGTGCAATGGCTGACAACGGGTTACTTATTGACATTGGGGATATTGGTTCCCGTTTCGGGACTCTTGATTCAGTGGTTCAACACTCGTCAATTATTCATTGCATCAATGGTGTTCTCCATCATTGGGACGCTCATTGCAGCAATTGCACCTGGGTTCGGCATCTTGATGCTAGCCCGTGTCGTCCAGGCAATCGGAACGGGTCTTTTATTGCCTCTCATGTTCAATACCATTTTATTGATTTTCCCTATTCATAAAAGGGGAGCGACGATGGGGTTGATGGGGCTGGTGATCATGTTTGCCCCAGCAATCGGTCCGACAGTTTCAGGTTTGATTATTGAAAATCTAAAATGGAATTACATTTTCTGGGTGTCTTTGCCGTTCTTTGTGATCGCTTTACTATTCGGTCTCAAGTATATGCAAAACGTTTCAACAATCACAAAACCTAAAATCGATGTACCATCCATTATTTTATCGACCATTGGTTTTGGTGGAATTGTTTATGGCTTTAGTATTGTTGGAGAGCAAGGGTGGAGTAATGCGATAGTTCTATCCTCGATCATTGTTGGCCTTATAGCGCTGTTCCTGTTTGCTGTAAGACAATTCAACATGGATAAACCGATGATTGACTTGCGCGTTTTTAAATATCCGATGTTCACGTTAGGGTTAATAACCGTCTTCATCACCTTCATGATCATCATGTCATCCATGATTCTCTTACCGTTATACTTGCAAACCGGGCTTGCATTAGCTGCGTTTTCTGCTGGGCTCGTACTTTTACCTGGTGGAGTGCTTAATGGTATCATGTCGCCGGTTACGGGGCGCATTTTTGATAAGTTTGGACCAAGGGGATTAGTGATCCCAGGCTTCATTATCATGATTGCCATGTTATGGACTTTGACGAACGTAACGACTGAAACATCGATCATTATGGTAATCGTCATGCATACTCTCCTTATGATCGGTGTTTCGATGGTCATGATGCCTGCCCAAACAAATGGGCTGAATCAACTGCCGAAAAATCTTTATCCGGATGGAACGGCTCTAATGAATACATTGCAACAAGTATCGGGGGCCATCGGTACAACCGTTGCCATTACCATCATGTCAGCATCACAAAAAAATTATATGGCAAATGCAGAAGATCCGTTCGATCCATCTGCCATTAGCGGCTCATTGACTGCAGGCGTTCAAGATGCCTTCATTTTCGGTCTTGTCCTAGCAATCATTGGCTTGATCGTGTCGTTTTTTATCAGAACAGCACGAGACTGATAAGATATAATAATGAAAAAAGATAAATTAGCCAGCAGGGAAAAGATTTTCTCTGTCTGGCTTTTTTGTTCGAAAAAGGATATTGGTGTTTTTAAAGAATTTAATAATTTTTTACGCCCCATTAGTTACACTGTTTTGTATTCTATTCTTCGAAAGTCCGAAACCATATTAAGGAACTTCGCATTTTCTTCTAAATAAGGGAAGTGGTTACTCTCTTCAAAGATATAAAGTTTCGAATCCATCAATCCAGCATTGATTTCTTCTGAGAAGACTAAAGGGCATTGTGCATCATGTCGTCCACAATAAACAATGGTGGGAATTCTAACATTTGATAGTTCTTTTTGTAAATCAAAATTAGGTAGGTCATTAATCGAAAAGTAATCTAACCTTCTATGTACTACTTTACCACTGGAAGGTTTTTGGAAATATTCAGCTTTTTTTTCAATATTGTATAAAGACATATCTGTCCATTCTCTATTGGCAGATCTTCTTTCCTCAATAGTGGTATCCGGAGACTTCAAAATAGAGAATATCTCTTTCAACCTCTTGTTAAGTGAACTACTGGGGCTATACATACTTCCTTCGTGTTCCATATATTTTTTTGTAGCAGTAGCCCCTCCGACCATTAACTTTGAAAGGGTATTAGGAAATGATGTTACATAGACCAACCCTAACATTCCTCCAGTTGAATGTCCTGCAAAACTCCATCGCTCCAATACTAATGCTTCCCTAATAGCTTCCAGATCCATAACTGATTGAACCATACTCATTTCTTCGTCTGACTCTGCATTACAAGAGTTTCCCGCTCCCTTTAAATTTACAAGATAAACTTTAAAATCACTTACAAAATTATCAGCAAAATAATAGCCAAGTTCATTAAATTCGCTATATAAATGAGTGATACAAACAGGTTCACCTTCTCCTTGGACAAAGACCTCGAACTTTCCACGGCTTGTTTCAACCATTTGTCGTTTCCACATAAAAAACACCCCATCTTTTTAATTTTTAATAAGGTTATGTCCAGTCCTTTTAAACATTCTTGTGCTATCCTGTTCCTTAATATCTAAAAGTTAACAAGAATACCATGTTTTTTACTGATCCTTTTTACCATATTTTATCAAAAACTATGAAGATCAGAGTGAATTATTTGAAAATTAACCACTTATCGGATAATCTTACACAATAATAGTTACTAAAAGTCAGCTCAATAAAACGGTTAACAGGAGGAATTCAAATGAATACAATAAAGACTAAAATGTTTGAACCTGTAACAATAGGTGCATGGAACTTAAGAACAAGAACGGCAATGGCTCCTATGACACGGTCGTTTGCCGATAACGAAACCGGTGTTGTAAATGACCTGACCGTAGAATATTACCGAAAACGGGCTCAAGATGGAATCGGACTTATCATTACTGAAGGTGTAGTGATTTCACCAAGGGCAAAGGGCAATCCTGGAGTTCCCGGAATATATACACAAGAGCAAATCAACGGTTGGAAAAAAGTAACGGAAGCTGTACACGCTGAAGGCGGAACGATCATAGCGCAAATCTGGCATGTTGGCCGTGCAAGCCACCATGAAATTGCAGGAGGACTTCCTCCGCAGGCTCCTTCTTCTATCGCTGCTGAAGGAAAGGTTTCACGATTCGGAAAACCTTTTGATACTCCTGAAGAAATGACAGAGACGGATATTGAAGAAGTGGTGAACCAATATAAACAAGCTGCTAAGAATGCGATGGATGCTGGCTTTGACGGCGTTGAAATTCATGGTGCACACGGCTACTTAATAGACCAGTTCAATTCCGACACCTCCAATAAAAGGACCGATCGGTACGGTGGTGATTTAAAACAGCGCCTGACCTTTATGAAGGAAGTGCTAAAAGCGGTTATTGATGCGGTTGGAGTGAACCGTACCCTTATTCGTTTCTCGGCTTTGAAAATTGACCAGCCGTCTTACATGTGGGAAGATCCTGAAACAGCGATTCTAACATTTATTGAAGCGTTTAAAGAAACAGGAGTCAAAATGATTCACCCGTCCACGATGGAATTCACCAAACCGATTGCAAGAGGATTGACCATGCATGAATTGGTACGCAGCCACTGGGATGGAATTATAGTTGGTGTGGGAGGGCTTGATCCTGAAACAGCAGAAGCCGCACTGGAAAAAGGCATCATTGATGTTGCGGCAATCGGACGTCCGCTTATCGCCAATCCGGATTATCTGGCACGAATTAAGCAGGATGAAAAACTCGTTGATTACGAGGCAAAGAAACATTTAGGGCAACTGATTTAATAGAGGAAAATAATAAGCAGGCTTGTTCATGACAGGACACCGCAGTAACCATACATCCTTTTCTATAACTGTTGCGATTCTTCATTAAGAAGGGTCGCCTTTTCTTATGGAAATAAAGTGGTGAATAGAGGGAGAAGGATGTTAAAAAGATTATATGTATTTGGTAAGCTTACTGGTCATTTTAATATATAAGGTGAGGAAGCTGGTATATCAATGGAATGTATCGTGGTTATCGGAGTGTCCGCGGGTGTCGGGAAATCAACTTTTGCAAGAAGGTTTGGTAGGGTGGGGGGATATGCTGAAAAAAGGACAACTTCAACAAGGGATGAAGACTCTCCAAAGCGAGATTGAATTCATATATATATTATTTGGAGCAGCATCATCATTCATAAATGAAAAGGATATTGAGGTTCTATGTTTCTAACAAAACATATTATTCTAGAATTTCGACATTATATTGACAATAATATAGTTACTCTTTAGAATTGAAAATGATTCTCAATATGGTACTGGAGGCACCAATGTTATGTCAAAAAGAAGAAACAGTAAACAAGTGTTATTTATATCTGCCATCGTTTTAATTTTATCAACGCTTTTACTTGGATGTACAAATGAATCCAAAGAAAATTCAACTTCAAATAAAGACAGTAAAGACATGCTTACTTTTGCTTGGCCTAGGGATATAGGTGAAATGAATCCGCATGTCTATAATCCTTCTCAATTATTCGCTCAATCGATGGTATATGAACCTTTGGTTAGCTACCAAGATGGAGGCGAGCTGAAACCACATTTAGCTGAATCTTGGGAAATTTCCAAGGATGGGAAGGAATATACGTTCAACCTACGTCAAGATGTGAAATTTTCTGACGGTACAAGCTTTAATGCTGAAATTGTGAAAAAGAACTTTGATGCTATATTGAAGAATGTTGATTTACATAGTTGGTTGGGCTTTATTCCGAAAGTGGATCAAACGGAAGTAATTGACCAAAACACGTTTAAACTAACATTAAAGGAGCCATATTATCCTACTATTCAAGAGTTAGCCGTCGTTCGTCCAGTCCGTTTCTTAGGTGATGCTGGATTCCCTAAAGATGGTGACACTTCAAAAGGCGTTACAAAACCAGTCGGTACAGGCCCATGGATTTTGGAAGAATATAAAGCAGATGAATATGCTATTTTCAAACGCAATGAAAATTATTGGGGTGAACTCCCTAAAGTAAAGAAAATCAAAGTCAAGATCATTCCTGATGCTGAAACCCGAGTTCTTGCTTTTGAAAAAGGAGACCTAGACCTTATTTATGGTGAAGGCGTTATCAGTCTAGATTCGTTCAAACAATTAGAAACAACAGGTACCTATGAGACTAGTGTTTCTGATCCGGTTGCGACAAGACAACTAGTTATGAATACGAAGAAAGAACAGCTTTCAGATTTACGTGTTCGTCAGGCGTTACAATATGGATTTAATAAAAAGGCAATGGTTGACGGAGTTACTTCTGGGTTGGAAGAGAAGGCAGATTTTATTTTACCGACAAACTTCCCTTATACTTCAGACAATGATGTAACAGCGATTGATTATAATGTTGAAAAAGCACAAGCTTTATTAGATGAAGCAGGATGGAAGCTGCCAAAAGGAAAAAACGTTCGTGAAAAAGACGGAAAACCACTTGAAATCGAGTTAATGTACGACTCTGCAGAATCGATTCAAAAAGCAATGGCCGAAACATTACAATCTGAGTGGGCGGCACTGGGTGTTAAATTAAATATCGTTGGAGTTGAGCTTACGGTACAAATTCAAAGATTCAAAGCTAATGAATTTGAATTGAATTTCTTTAGTAACTATGGCGCACCCTATGATCCGCATACTTTCGTAAACATCGTTGGTTCAGAAGGATTTGGATTTAACGAAGCCATTTCATCTTATCCGAACAGAGATAAGTTGTTAAAACAAATTGCTGATGTTCCTGGAACAACAGATGAAAAAGAACGTCAAGAACTTTACTCGACTATTTTGGAATCACTGCAAGACCAAGGAGCTATTGTACCTATTTCTTATATTAAGAAAATAGCTGTTTATCAAAAAGATGTATCAAATTTCACATTCCCTGCTAACCGAGATGAACATCCATTCACAGGAATTAGCATCGAGTAGTCAGATACAGGAGGGTTTTCATGGGAACTTATATCTTGAAACGAATTATGGCCATCATTCCCATCTTTCTTTTGGCCACTCTTCTAACGTTTGGAATGATTCACCTTTCACCCGTGGACCCAGCTGAGGCATATTTATCTGCAGCACACATCCAACCTACAGATGAGATATTGGCTCAGAAAAGACATGAGTTTGGCTTAGATCAACCCCTCCATGTTCAATATGTAAACTCTATCATTAAGATATGCCAATTTGATTTTGGCATATCTTATGTTTCGAATAAACCTGTTTGGGACGAGGTTACATATCGAATGCCAGCGACCATTCAGTTAGCTTTAGGTAGCATCATATTAGCGGTCCTGGTCAGTATCCCTCTTGGTTTTTTGGCAGGTATAAAGAAAAACAGTGGTATTGACCATTTTAGTCGACTTCTCTCTTTTTTCGGGGCATCCATCCCTTCTTTTTGGCTTGGTTATTTATTGATTTTTTTCTTTTCTGTTAAACTCGACCTATTTCCTGTTGAAGGAATCGGGACTTGGCAACATCTGGTTCTCCCTTCCATTACTTTAGCTTTGCCATTAATAGCCTTGTATACTCGATTGTTACGTGCCAGTGTTCTTGAAAATTTACAGGAACCTTATATCCTTTTTGCTCGTACAAGAGGGATTCATGAAAAAGTGATTATGGGAAAACATGTATTGAGAATAGCCATATCTCCTATGATTACGGGACTAGGGATGAATTTAGGAAAGCTACTGACTGGAACCATTATCGTCGAAGCGGTCTTTTCCTGGCCAGGATTTGGTCGTTATTTTATTGAAGCTATTTTTAATCGGGATGTTCCTGTCATTCAATGCTATGTGCTTTTAGCAGCGGGACTATTCATTTTTAGCAACTTGATTGTTGACCTTATTCAAATGTGCATCGACCCACGCATCTCCAGAAAAGGAGGGCAACGTCAATGATAACAAGTCTTCGCATTATGATGAGAAGTCAGAAAGTGATTGTCCTTTGTTCGATAATATTGAGTTTCCTATTTATCATAACCATCTTGGCTCCTTGGATTGCACCTAATGATCCCATTGCTGTCAATTTAGCTAATAAACTACAGCCCTCTTCCTTTGAGTATCCATTGGGAACTGATCATTTAGGAAGATGTACGTTATCACGCATCCTATATGGAGCTCGCATTTCGTTAGGATTTGCCACATTAATCTTTATTTCATCTTTAGGCATCGGTTTGATTATTGGAACCATTGCTGGTTATAAAGGTGGATGGGTGGACCAGGTGCTAATGAGACTTTGTGATGGTGTTATGGCATTTCCGAATCTTTTGCTCATTCTTGGACTTGTTGGTATATTGGGACCTGGCCTTAAACAGGTCATCTTAGCATTGATGCTTGTGCAATGGGTGTATTATGCTAGAATTTTCCGAGGAATGGTACTTAGTCTGAAAGAACAAAACTATATTGCGGCAGCTAAAATAAGCGGTTCTTCACAATGGAAGATAATAAAGAAACATATTGTTCCAAATGTTCTCCCTCCGCTCGCTGTTATGGGTACATTGGAAATGGGTTGGGCCATCATGGATATATCCGCCATGTCGTTTCTAGGTTTAGGTGTGCAACCCCCTACTCCAGAATGGGGAGCAATGATTCATGAGGGGAAATCGTATATCCGGACGAATCCAGAATTAATGCTATATCCAGGTTTGATGATTATGCTCGTTGTCGTCACCTTTAATTTATTAGGCGAAGCGCTATCAGAACGTTTTGGAGTCAAACGTCGTTAATAAAAAGGAATGAGAAGATTGAGAACAGAACGGTCGAATGTATTAAAAGTGAGCGATCTACATGTACAGGTACAAACAAAAGATGGTGCTTCCACCCTCGTTCAGGATATTAATTTTGAACTGGAAAAAGGGAAGGTACTGGGGCTTGTTGGGGAAAGTGGGAGTGGTAAAACCGTTACGAGTATGTCCATTCTGCAGCTTCTTGATCGGAAAACAACGACGATTGAAGGAAGCATTACCCTCCAAGGACGAGAATTGAATGGTTTAGACGATAAAGAAATACGTGAAATTCGTGGCAAGGATATTGCCTTCATTATGCAAAATCCGATGAATTCATTTACGCCTGTTTTTACAATCGGCAATCAATTTATCGAAACGATTAGGTCTCATACCTCATTGAATAAAAAACAAGCAAAAGAGCTTGCCATCGCTGCGATGCAGAATGTAAACCTGCCAGATCCAGCGAAACTATTAAAAAGCTACCCTTTTCAATTAAGTGGAGGTATGCTTCAACGCGTGATGATTGCGGTGGCAGCATGTTTAAATCCTTCCGTTATTATTGCTGATGAGCCGACAACTGCACTCGACGTTCATAACCAATTACAAGTACTTCGCCACTTGGATAAAATTCGTTCTGAATATGGAACATCCATTTTACTCATTTCTCATGATCTGGGAGTCATTTCTGAAATGGCAGATGATGTAGTCGTTATGCAACATGGCAGAATTGTAGAAACTGCAAATGTATTTGAATTATTTGATAATCCACAGCATGAGTATACAAAGAAACTGCTAAATGCCCGCCTTATCTTAAATCATGAAGAACCTATCACCCATATGTTGTGATATATAGATTGCATTCTTTTGAGGGGTGAACAAATGAGTTTATTACAAGTAAAAGCAGTAACTCATAGCTATAATTCTCATACGTTTTTTAAATGGAAAGACCATTCAAAAAAAGTACTCACTGACATTTCCCTCTCTATTGACGAAGGAACATGTTTAGGACTACTTGGGTCGAGTGGAGCTGGAAAAAGCACATTAGGAAAAGTGATTCTTGGCTTAGAACGTCCACAGCAAGGACAAGTTCTGTTTCAAGGGCATGATATTTATACTGCTGATAAGCATATTCGACAAAAGATACGCCGAGATCTACAAGTCGTCTTTCAAGATTCGTATTCATCTGTCAATCCACGAATGACAGCCGAGCATATTATAGGCGAGCCATTAGAAAACTATGAAAAACTAACCGTAGCCGAACAAAAAAGAACCGTGATTGAGTTATTGGAAAGAGTAGGCCTAAGTGAAAGGGATTTGAAAAAATACCCACACCAATTTAGCGGTGGACAATTGCAAAGAATTAATATTGCTAGAGCAATCTCTCTTAAGCCAAGGCTAATCGTCTTAGACGAATCCGTAAGTAGTCTGGATATGGTTAATCAAACTATAATTTTAGAATTATTAAGTGAGTTAAAAAAAGACTTCGGCTTATCTTATCTTTTTATTACACATGATATTAAAGCGGCCTATTCAATCGCTGATACTTTGGGTGTACTGGAAAAAGGAGAATTAATCGAGCTTTACGATTCTAAAAATCAGTTTTTTTCGTCAGAACATCCTGTCGTCAAACAGATGAGGGGTTCTATCCTTGCCGAGCATCCACGTTTTCGTTCTCTTCCAACGAGGATTAACAAGACCTAGTCTAGAATTTATATTTATTGATTGGAAGGCCTCGATTTCAGTTGAAAATCGAGGCTCTTGTTTGTAAAAATGGATTATATGTGCTGGAATTCAAAAGTAGTTGTGGATCATTTGAATAGCGTATACAACGTATTTTTCCTTCATGTTGCATGATAAAATGGTATAAAAGGGAAAAGTCGGCGGTGTGAATACAGCTATATATTTCATTTCTATCATACTTTTCTTTTTGCTTCTGATATGATCAAGAGTAACAAAACAACTATTAAACAGGAATCAATATAAATTGAGCAAAAGTTAGATAGCAGAAGAATTAGCATTACACTAACATGACTTACGTTAAACTAGAATATTCTACAAAGAACAATGAATATATTACAGATGATAAAGGAAGTCGATTACTGGATGTATAAAATCGGACTAGTCGGTCTAGAAACTTCTATAGAACAAATTTTAGTTTTGGCAGAAGAATATAAACATGAGTTGGAATTCATCTCATTGCCTTATGTAAAGACCGAAGAGGTGGATAATATTGTGAAAGAACATGATTCTCACGTACATGCATGGCTTTTTTCTGGTCCACTGCCCTATGAAATTGCAAAAAAAACACTAGGTACAGATAAAATAATGGTCCATGTTCCTGCTACGGAATCAGGTTTTTATAAATCCTTTTTAGAGTTGATCTACGAACAAGGGAAAATCATTGAGCATCTAAGTATCGACACTATGTCCTCAAATAATATTAGCGAAGAAGCTTTGTCACAGTTGAATATAAAAACCAAAAAGATTTATACGAAAGTGTTTGAGACAGATGCTGATACGGAAGAATTGGTTCATTTTCACTTGAATTTATGGAATGAGGGAAAGACAGAAGGCGCTTTTTCTTGTTTTCCGTCTGTGTGTGAAGCTTTAAGGGAATATGGCATTCCAGCCTACCGTATGTCGATGAGTAAGATGGAAGTGCGGCAAACGCTTCGAATTCTTTCTGAAAAAGTAAAGACTGCCTACTTTAAGGATACACAAATCGGAGTGGAGATCATTGAAGTTGAACACTTTGACAAAGTGGCAGAGGAAATGAAAACTCCTTATCATTTACAGTACTTGGAGCTTAGGCTAAAAGAGATGTTAATTAAACTTGGTGAAAAAATAAATGGTTCCTTTTCAGAGAAAGGGAATGGAAGATACATGATCTTTAGTTCTCGCGGCGTAATTGAACGAGAAATCATTACGCTCGAAGATACCATTCAAAGATTGGCTTTTGAAGCTGATACAACCGTTGCCGTTGGTATTGGCTTCGGCGAAACTGCCTATTCGGCGGAAATTAATGCTTTTCGTGCTATTCAACATTCAAAAGAGATGAAGAAGCGTGAAATTGTGATTATTCAAGATGATGGTAAGATTATCGAATCACCAGGCAAAAAGAAAGAACTGCAATATGCTGCCCGGACGCATAATAAACTCCTTATCGAAAAGTTGAAAAAGGGGAATATCAGTGTTAAAACGTATAAAAAGATATCGGCTCTCGTTCAAAGAATGGGCTGGAGTGAGTTTACAACAAAGGAATTAGCGACACATCTTGAGATGACAGAGCGCAATGTACGGCGTATTGTTGCCGATATGTGCGAAGTTGATTTGGCACAATGCGTTGGTGAAGAGGCTAACGCCACCCGAGGAAGACCGAGTAAAATTTATCAATTATTATAAATTACAGGCACCCATAATTTGGGTGCTTTTTTGTTTCCACTTCATGTCGCAATAAAAAAATTCTACAATTAGTTGCAGTGTAAAAAACAGTTTGGAATTTTCAAAAAATAATTGTAATAAAGACCGAGTGAGATTATACTCTATTTAAGGAATTTTTTCCTTAAACTATCCTAAATTAGAGGTTGTTATGTAAATTGAATGAAAAAGGGGTTGTAGTGGATGTCTCAAACTATAATGGTTCATGATTTGATCGAGTCTGTTAAAGATGAAGTGATTGCTTGGAGAAGGTATTTACATAAGTATCCTGAGCTGTCTTTTCAGGAGGGAAAAACAGCACAATTTGTTTATGAAAGGCTACAAACTTTTGGTGAATTGGAAATTTCACGTCCGACAAAAACGAGTATAATGGCTCGTTTGATTGGCCGGCAGCCTGGGAAGGTTATTGCACTGCGGGCAGATATGGATGCGCTTCCAATTGAAGAAGAGAATGATTTTGACTTTGTGTCACAGAATTCAGGAGTGATGCATGCTTGCGGACATGACGGACATACGGCGATGCTGCTTGGCACGGCAAAGATTCTTACCCAGTTAAAGGATCAAATTAAAGGGGAGGTACGTTTTTTATTTCAACATGCTGAGGAACTGCCGCCGGGTGGAGCCCGAGAGATGGTGGAGGCCGGTGTGCTTGATGGAGTAGATATGATCATTGGCACTCATCTCTTGTCGACTCTTCCTTTAGGGAAAATTGGTTTGAGTTACGGTCCGATGATGGCTGGAGCCGATACTTTTAACATTACCGTGGTGGGTAAGGGGGGGCACGCCTCACAGCCCGAACTAACCATTGATCCCATAGCAATTGGAACTCAGGTGGTATCAAATCTCCAGCACATTGTTTCGAGATATCAAGATGCACAGGACGCTCTTGTTATTTCAGTGACTCAGTTCCATGCGGGAAGTGCGATTAATGTTATTCCAAGTAGTGTAAGTATTGGAGGCTCCGTTCGAAGCTTTAATCCGGAACTGAGGGAAAAGATTCCAACCTTTATGGAACGGATTGTAAAAGGAATTACTGAAGCGCATGGAGCTACTTATGAAATCGATTATCAGTTCGGTTATGCTCCGACCATTAATGATGAAGACGTAACTCGATTGATGGACGAAACGGTCTGTGAAGTATTTGGTGAAGAAAGTCGAGAGATTTTAAAGCCAATTATGGGAAGTGAAGACTTCTCTGCTTTTCAAAAAGTAGTTCCGGGATCTTATATTGTAATAGGAGCTCGTAATGAAGAAAAAGGGATTATTCATCCTCACCATCATCCCCAATTCACTTTCGATGAACAGGCTTTACAATATGGGGTGAAGTTATTTGTTCACGGGACTTTTAAAGTGTTAAATCTATCATACTAGGGGGTTGAGCGTTTGAAAAAAATATACTGGCTCGGAATTATCCCGTTTCTTGGCTTTATTGTAGGTGCTTTGTTTACAAATAAAGTGACTCCCTATGTACTTGGAATGCCATTTTTTCACTTTTGGATTGTACTCTGGTCTGTGCTAACCACAGGTATTATGGGGATTATCTATCTATTTGATCCTGCTAATCAGGAGGGAGATTCAAAATGAATATTGCCGTGTTTTTCATCCTGTTTTTTTTCGTCATTTCTGTTTTGATTGGTATTCAGGCTAAAAAAGGGAAAGAAATGAACTTAGAGCAATGGTCGGTTGGAGGACGCGGAATGGGAACCCTACTGATTTTCCTCTTGTCCGCAGGTGAAATGTATACTACCTTTACCTTTTTAGGGGCAAGTGGTTCGGCTTATGGGGAAGGGGGTTCTATCTTTAGTATCGTATCCTACGGCTGCCTGGCAACAGTTATCTCCTACTGGACATTTCCTGCTATCTGGAGGTATGCAAAGAAACACCGATTAGTTTCCCAATCTGATTTTTTTGTAAAAAAATATCAAAGTCCTTATCTTGGTGTGCTTGTTGCGGTTATTGGTGTTATAGCTTGTACTTGCTACTTAGTCCTGCAATTGAAGGGGTTAGGGTATATCGTTTCTGCAACATCATATGGCGCAATCTCCTCTACAGCTGCCATTTGGGTTGGAGCAATTGGTGTAACCATTTTTGTAATGGTCTCCGGTATTAACGGTTCTGCCAGGACAGCTATTTTGAAGGACATTCTGATTCTTGGCATCGTCGTATTTTTAGGAGTTTATTTCCCTCTTCATTATTATGGCGGTATTCAACCTATGTATGAGGCCATTGAAAGTGCAAAGCCGAACTTTACCATACTTCCGGATAAAGGAATGAGCGTTTCGTGGTATATATCAACCGTTATATTAAGTTCGATTGGATTTTATATGTGGCCGCACGGGTTTTCTCCTATTTATGCCGCCTCTAGCGAAAAAGCTTTAAGAAAAAATGCAATCCTAATGCCAATGTACCAATTGATTTTGTTGTTTGCCTTTTTTGTCGGATTTGCAGCTATCTTACAGACGCCTGGATTAAAAGGCAGCGAAGCCGATCTTATCTTGCTGCAACTTTCTAAACAGGATTTTGATCCATGGTTTGTGGGCTTAATTGGTGGAACGGGCGTGTTAGCCGCTTTAGTGCCAAGCTCTATGCTGTTGATGTCAATATCAACATTGCTCGCAAAAAATGTATATAGCGTATTCACTCCATCAGCAACGGAAAATCAGATTGCAAAACTGGTTAAATACTTGGTTCCACTAATTTCGCTCGTAGGGATTTACTTGACCTTTAAAGGTGGAAATTCCCTTTTTAGTCTTGCTTTAATCGCCTATAATTTTATCACACAACTTGCTCCTGCCTTTTTCGCAAGTTTGATGAGAAAGAATTTTGTAACCAAACAAGGAGCATTCGCCGGGATTATAACAGGAGGCGTGCTAGTCTCTATTATGGAACTAGGGAACATAAAAATTGGTCAACTGTTTCCTTATCTTCCTCAAGCAATTAAAGACCTGAATGTCGGAATTATCGCGCTATTTGTTAACATTGCAGTATTAGTGGTGGTTAGTCTGATGACAAAAAACATTACTTATACTCATAAGGATAATGATGTTTTGGAGACAAAAACAGTATAGCACAAGGTTTTAATACAAAATGAATCAAATAGCCAATCAACATGAATACTAACTATTCCAGAGTAATTCATATCAGATAAGTTTATGAAAACCGACCGTCCTATATTTACAGTTCGGATAACGCTGATTATGTAGACTGATACAGAATGGGACTTTTTTTGAAATCAAAGGGTGTCCAGTGCACATGGTAATTCAGCGAGTCTCCCTTTTTGGTGAGAATCCATGGGAACCAAATTAATCATCAACTTGAAGGAAATAGATCATTTAGATCGCTTTCTAAACAATAACAAAGAAGATTATCTACAAATGAAACAAACCGGTCAGAATATGGCCGGTTTGTTTCATTTAATTACTCTGTTTTAGAGCTCTGATCTTTATTTCTTTTATTTCCTTTACTGTTGTCACCACTAACAGGAGCTTGTCCATGTAATTGCGGTGAATTTTGATTACGGCTGCCTTTATTAAATTTTTTTGTCATGTCTCACATCTCCTTTCTTTTTTCAAATACAGTTTGTCCCTTTTTGATGAACTTATGTTTTTCAATTGAAAAGTACATCTTTATCCAAGCGATATTCAAACCATTGTTTCAAAGATAAAAACCGAAAATTACCCTCCAGGATATAGGCATATAGTTTATGTTGATGAATTTGAACAGAGTGGCGACATTTTATGATATGTAATTTGTACTTAAAATTTTACTAAAGAGGGGTAGTAAGCTGAAGCAGGGGAATTCTAAGTTATTAGTAAGCGTTGCAGGTCGTACTCAAAGATGTAGTACAACAAGAAGAAAACATGAACCGTGAGATGCAGTGTGGATACACACTTCTTCCACACTGTTTCACGGCCAGTAAGCGGTAGTTCAATTGGGATGATGGATAGAATTATTACCTGTTGATAAAAGGGGCTGAGTCAATTTATTAAAAACGCTAGTCGGATTTCCAAGCTTATTGATCTGGATCCAGCAAAGAGATTGTCAATTCGCCCTTGAGGGATCGGACATACAAAGTGTGAAAAATGGCTGTTTTGACTGTTGAAAGTTTTGACTTTGGAGATGAAATAAAATTATCGTTAGGGAATGTTCGGAACTAGAGGATCTTTTATCATAAGTTTATTCAAGAGGTATTAATTACATAAATCGCTACTTTATTTTTAATAAGCTTGCAGTAGTAGTTTGTAGTTCTGAAAAAAAGAACAGTATATACAGATAAATGATTTCAAAGATACATGTAGTGTTCTTTTTTAAAGCATGTATAAACATTTGCATAATGATCTTTCCTTTCTTAATGTAATTTCATCAATTATACTAATGATTTTATACAATATCTCCCACTTTGTTAGATTACCTAACAGTGTTTTATTTGAAGTGAATTTTGTTGAAAAGGGATCGTTCGCCAAGGTGAATAGCATCATGTAAATGAAGGAGGGCTATTTTAAGTGGACAATATTTGCAACATTACCTCGATAGAATATATTTTTCGTGCCATTTTGAGAATGATGTGTAGCTTCGGCATTAAATGACCTGATACGCTGTACAGCTCACGACTACAGTCCATGAGTCCTGTTCCATTTACGGTGATCACCGCCTTACCGAAAGCGATATCAATTTCCCCAACCTATCGGAATCTAATTGAGAAAAACTAGGTAGAAAGTCGCGATAAGCGCGTTGCTCCCAAAAATTAATAATGCTCGGGACGAAAGGTGTATTCTTCAGTTCTCTTGGTTTTAATCTTTTCGAGTATAAGTAATTCAGAATCTCCTTTTTCCTTATGTAACGCTTTGGAAACGGTTGATTTGGAATCTTTATATCTCCTTCCCACCTACCTTCAATGGCTTTCAAATGAAAAGACTTTTGTCGATAATATGTATTATCGTAAGTGCTTTTGTATTGATGATAGGTTGCAGAACTAAGGACACGGAACAGTAGCTCGTTGATCTTAAAATAATTAGACACTAGAAGATGTTCTACTGAGTACATTTAGTGTAACATTGATAAAATCCAATGATGCAATCTGATTTTTGTTTCAGTAACTCATTCATTCTCAATTTTTCTTGAATTTCACTTCCTTCCGTCTTCATTATTAGTGTATTTCACTACAAAATCCCAATAATTCTGATAATAATCTTATAGCCAATTGATTTCCATCCATAGGAGGCGTACTATAAATCAAACATTGACATCTAATAGAATCTCTTTTAGAGTGGATGTGTAAATTAAATATCCTCGTTAGGTGAGGCTCCTGTGTAGGAGATACGCTACTGCCCAAAAATGTCGAAAGACGCCAATGGGTCAACAGAAACCATCGACATAAGGTGGTTTTTAATGTAGCTGGCTTTGTCCTATGCCACACAGTGCTAAAGCTCTACGAATGGAGGAACTGGATTTATGCTATGTATTTGTCATTCAGCCATTTACGGCTGTTTGTATTTGTCTTCCAGGCAATGTACGCATATATACCGTATTTAACACCTTCATTTGTAATGGAGGTGTTTTTATTTTTTCCTGGAGGTTAGGATTGTGGGTCACCACTCACGGCGATATACTCCAAGCTTAATGAAAATTGAATGAACACAAAGATTTTGAAGGGGAATAATAATATTTTTTTACTCCCCTAAAAGGAGTTGAGGGCAAAATGAAAGTCCTGACAGAAGACCAAATAACTTTACAAATCATAAAAGTTTTAAAAGAAGGAAAAAAGAAAGAATTTCAAGCAATATTAGAAGAACTCCAACCATATGACATTGCTCGAATATTCGAGGGACTCCCAGAAAAACATCATACACGTTTCTTGTTGTTCCTTGATTCAGAACAAATTGCTGAACTGATTCAAGAACTTGAAAAAGTACATCAATTAAAGATTCTTAGTAAATTAGGAATTGAGAAATCCGGCCATGTAATGGATTTAATGGATAATGATGATCTAGCTTCATTGTTAGAGAACCTATCCCCTGAAAAAATTGAAGAACTTCTTTCAGGTATGAAACAAGAAGAATCTAAAATCGTTCAAAATATCATGAATTATCCCCCGGAAACGGCAGGACGAATAATGACGAACCGTTTTGTATGGATCCCCCAACATTATACGGTTCGTGAATCAGTTGAAAAGCTTAAAATCTTTGCGGAGTTTTCGGAAACGATTAACTATCTTTATGTAATAGATAACGATAAAAAATTAGTGGGTGTTGTCTCATATCGGGATTTAATAATAAATGATGAATCTGAAAAAATTCAAGATATAATGTACAGCCGGGTTATCTCCGTATTTGCTTATGAAGATCAAGAAGAGGTAGCCGGTGTTATTGAGCGTTATGATTTTTTAGCGATTCCTGTTGTTGAAAAAAATAATGAGTTATTAGGAATTGTAACCGTTGATGACATCATTGATGTTGTCATTAAGGAAGCGAATGAAGATATTGAAAAACTCTCGGCATCTGGTAAATCCATAGATTTTGACACGAAGGCGCACGTGGCCGCATATCGTCGGCTACCCTGGCTTATTTTACTTTTATTTATCGGATTAGTGTCTGGAACCATTATAAGCGGCTTTGAAGAAACATTGTCCAAAGTTGTTGCACTTGCCTTCTTTATGCCGATGATTGCTGGGATGACTGGAAATACAGGTACTCAATCTTTAGCTGTTGTTGTAAGAGGCCTGATTACTAGTGACACGGATAAGGGAGTGGTTACCAGACTTATTATACGAGAGCTTAAAGTTGGATTGATAATAGGTGTTACCTGTGGAATTTTAATTTCCATCATAGCTTATGTTTGGCAGGGTAATCCCGTTCTGGGATTAGTGGTTGGAAGTTCATTAGTCATGACACTGATTATTGGGACTTTAGCTGGGACCATTATTCCTCTGATATTATATAAATTCAACATCGATCCTGCAGTTGCTTCGGGTCCATTAATTACAACACTAAATGACATACTCTCGTTACTTATTTACTTTGGAATTGCAACAATGTTCATTTCAAAATTGATGTAGACTATCCACGAGTTAGTTTATTAAACCAGTTCATAAGAAGAAGGGGCAGTACCCCTGTCGAGTGTACAATAAAAAAGAGTATTTCAAGCTGCGGCCTTTTCTCGGTATTCAATAGGGGAAAGGCCGTTGAATTTTTCTTGGAAGAGATCCATGTATTGTAGAATTCCATATGCGAGAAAAATGATAAGTTTGCCGCTCTCTATGTCATCCAAGTTTAATCTTGGATATATTTTTTATCCCTGACTGTTCCTTAATTCTTGTTTCATTTTACGGTCACTCTAAAATATGGATTGTATGTTTCATAATGTAGACCAAAATAAACGGTTTTTTTATTTGCTCAAAGGTTATTAACCAAGCCTTTGTTCATTCAGCCATTATGCTCATGACCTTTATATGAATGAAAAACATGGGACATAATAGGTCATAGCAATTTTAGGATTTCCAGTAAAGGCTACATAAAGAGTGTTATGGAAGCAATGGGCAGTCATATTCTTTGACCTACGAACTTCATCGGTGATACGCTTCTTTTCGAAATTACGTATTCAAAACCAAGGAGGAACGAATGATGACACAAACCAAACAACAAATAATCACCCTGGCAAACCGTCCAAAAGGTATGCCTTCGAAAGGGGATTTTAACTTTGTTGAGAGTGAAGTTCCCAAACCAAAAGATAATGAGATATTAGTACGGACGCTATATTTATCCGTCGATCCATACATGCGTGGAAGAATGCAGGAGACCAAATCATATATTGCTCCATTTGAATTGAATAAGGTCATCACGGGTGGCGTTGTTGCTGAAGTTGTAGAGTCCAAATCGAATTCCTTCAAACAAGGGGATGTGGTTGTTGGGAATATCGACTGGGCAGAATATACAGTTGTCACTGAAAAGGAAATCCGCGTGATTGATCCCAAGGTGGCTCCGGTCACAACTCATTTAGGGATTCTTGGAATGACCGGTTTAACAGCTTACTTTGGATTGCTTGATATCGGTAAGCCACAAGATGGTGAAACTGTAGTGGTTTCCGGGGCAGCTGGTGCTGTTGGTTCAGTAGTTGGACAAATCGCTAAGATTAAAGGTGCGAAAGTTGTTGGCATCGCAGGTTCAGATGAAAAACTTGAGTACTTAACGAAAGAGCTCGGATTTGATAGTGCCGTAAATTATAAAAAGGATAGTTTTACTGCAGATTTAGCTAATGCTGTTCCTGATGGAGTCGATGTTTATTTCGATAATGTCGGCGGCGAGGTGTCCGATGCTGTTTTCACACTTTTGAATCCGAATGCCCGAATTCCATTATGCGGAGCGATCTCCTCGTATAATGCAGAAGGAAAAGATCTAGGACCGCGTCTGCAATCGGCGATGATCAAAACGAGTGCACTTATGAAAGGTTTCACAGTTGGAAATTATGCCGATAGATTCCAAGAGGGTGCGACGGATTTAGGAAAATGGCTCCAAGAAGGAAAGCTGAAGTATGAGGAAACGATTATTGAAGGGTTCGAGAACACACCAGATGCATTTTTAGGTTTGTTTAAAGGAACGAACCTCGGTAAACAGCTTGTAAAAGTAGCGGAACCTGAATTCGCTAAACTATAAGTTTTATGGAAATACGGCGGAGGCAGGCCTTTGTTGTGATTTTAAAGCAGCTTATAATAAAAGCGGCTTTTTTCGATATTCAATCGGGGAAAGGCCGTTTTCCTTTTAATAAAAAGATATAATCCCAGAATGTAGACAAACTCGATGAAAATCGAGTTTGCCTACATTTTTTTTAGAGTTTGTACAATTTGAACTTTGCCTCCAGGCACTCGCTTTCCGCGGGCGGTCCGACCTCGGCGCTTTTGCGCCTGCGGGGTATCCTCTGGACGCGCTTTTCCCGCAGGAGTCTCGCACACCCGCTCCAATCTACTTTGTTTTAAAATTTAGATAGAACCCCTTTTGTCTACAAACTGATAATCCTTCATTACCTTTAGTGGTATCTTTTTATCCATATGAAGGATATTAATTATTAGAAGTCACCTCATCAGACATAGCTTTCACTGCAGAGTTAATAGAATCATTAATGAAAGGATAAATTGAAAATGGTTGAAAATAAGCACAGGTCCTCTTCCGAATCTCTGAAATTAGATGCGATACATACGACATTTAAACAGGCTTTTGAAATAAAAAAGAATCCATTTCCTTGGATAAAAGCACTAAGTGCAGGCATAGCTGCTGCCTTACCTGTTTTCATTGGTTTATTACTCGGAAATTTAGCTTACGGTTTACTGGCAGGGATAGGAGGTTTCACTTATTTATACGTTTTTAACCAACCGTATCACCAAAGAGCTAAAAAGATTTTCTTTGTGATGGTGGGTCTTGCTTTATCTGTTGTTTTAGGGACGCTTTTGGCTCCATACCAATTGGGAACAGCCATAATGATGGGAATCATCGGGGCGAGTGTTTTTTTTCTATTTGGTGCATTAAAGATTACCGGTCCTTCGGCGGTATTCTTCGTCTTGAGTTTTGCACTTGCGACAGGTATGCCAGTTGATCAAAGTTTGGCCCCGTTGCGTGGGGGCCTCGTTTTAATGGGTGGGGCACTATCTTGGATAATCTGTATGTTAGGCTGGTTTTTCAACCCTCATGGACCAGAATCGCTTGCGGTGGGAAAGGTGTACAGAGAATTGGGGGCATTCTTTGATTCCATGGGAACCGTGAAATTCAATAAAGCAAGACAGGGAACGGTAATGGCGATGAAACTCGCTGAAGATACACTGTTAGCCGGGTTTTCAAACAGGCGAAGTTCAGATGAGTTAAAGCGGTTGTTCTTATTGAATGAACATGCGAATGCCATATTCTTGGAGGCACTGGAAATTTCCTTGAACAAAAATATCGTACTGCCGCAAGAATTAGGTCAATCCGTTCATGCCCTGGCAGGTTCAATTGCATCTAAAACAAAGAATAAAAAAAAGATCCTTCAACCTGACCAAATGACTGAAGAGGTGGAAGAGTTATTCATGAAGATTTATAATGCAGATGCCATCATGAATGAACCCGTCAAGAAAATCGATCAAGCAGCAACCATCTCAAAGCCTTCTTTAAAAACCATTTTTCTTGGGGCGTTCGATAAGAATTCAATTGTCTTCCTCTCTTCCGTTCGATATGGAACAATCCTTACCATTGCTGCCATCATCGCCTATTCCGCCGATTTTAACCGTTCGTACTGGATTCCCTTATCCTGTGCGGCCGTTATGTCGGGTTCGACCATCATCGCCACATTCCATCGGGCGGTCCAAAGGACTTTCGGGACGGTCATCGGACTCCTGATAGCAAGTTTAATTCTAGCAGCCGTTCATAAAGAGTTCATCATCGTTCTGATCATTTTATGTTTGACATTCATTACAGAGCTTTTCATCGTTCGGAATTATGGATTGGCGGCGATGTTTTTTACCCCTTCAGCATTGATCATGGCCGAATATTCATCTCAAAGTTATGATTTCAGTTTTTTTGCGACTGTAAGGATAACCGATATCGTCGTTGGAAGCTTGATAGGTCTTATTGGGTCGCTGTTGCTCGGAAGTCGTTCGGCATCCAGTCTTCTCAATCATTTGATAGCCAAAACGATTCGAAGCCAGGGGCGGTTATTATTGATGGCGTTCTCTGAAAAAGATAATGACCTTGCAATTGATGAAAGCAGCGAAAGGAACAAAATGCAAACAAATATGGTGAATCTATTAACGGTCTACAATGCATCCCTTGGTGAGATATTCAAAAACAAGGCTAGACTGGAATCTCTTTGGCCCGTTATATTTTCGATAGAACAGATGGGCTATTATCTAAATGCCAGCTTGAAATCCTCTGAACGGCCAGTACTATCAGAGAGAAAGCTCGCTCAGTTGCTGTATGTTTTCGAAACTATGGCGATAGCGGCAGATAAAGGTAGATCACATACTAGTAAAGAAGTGCCTGAAATTGAAGGATATTCAAAAATCCGCCGGGAAATTTTGGACCTTCAAGAAGCGCTTCAGTTTTGCGGAGAAGCAACTGGCTAATCAATCTATTGATTCTAATAAGGGAGTTCATATTTGGCTCCCATTCATTTAACGAGTGATTTCTTCGCCTCTGTTAATAGGATGCAATTGGAATGTTTGTAAAAAAATCTGTAAAAATGCCAATTTTCATTATAAAATGTAAATACATAGAGAAAGGTGATGAACCATGTCAAACGTTGCTAAATTTCGTGATTTTTTAACTAGTGAGAAAATCTATATGAATGAGTTGAATGAAGATGGCACCACCTTTTTTAGAGCTGAGCAAAAGTTAAAGGACGGGTGGAAGGTCCTTTTAGTATTTGCATTCAATGAAGATGAAAATGTGGCGGACTTATTTTGCTTTAATGTCGCCGAGTTGAAGAATCCTGAAAAGAAACAGGATGTACATACACTGTTGAATGAATATAATGCTAATTTTAGGTATTCAAAGCTTTATGAAGAAAATGGGACGATTTCCATTAGGTATTCATACTCCATCGAGGGGGATATCGTACCGGATCTCGCGTTCAGGAAGTTAATCATGCTGCTTGAAACGGCACAGCAGGTTTATCCGCGGTTAATGGAAGTCATATGGTCATAATATAATATAGGATGAAAAAGTTCTCTGAATCAGGGGACTTTTTAACATCTTTACTAAAGTGAATGAATATATTATCGTTACAATCCATTAATTTAAATTTTTTTAAAAAGAACTATTGCATTTTTTCACATTAAACTATATAATTAATTTTGTTGGTAATTCGACAAAGTTCTACAAGGATTATGCGGGTGTAGTTTAGTGGTAAAACCTCAGCCTTCCAAGCTGATGATGAGGGTTCGATTCCCTTCACCCGCTCCAATACATACTCATAACGTAGGGTTTCGTTACCTGGAGAACGAAGCTTTGCGTTTAAATATTATAACTAGGATTCTACTGTTTACAGTGGAATTTTTTTATTGTCCAAAATTACCATCCAGGAGGGTGGCTATTTTGATGCATGCAGCCCACTCATGTTCAAACTGATTAACTACGGTAGTAGAATCAGTTTGAACAAGGGTGTGCTTTTTTTGTCCAAACAAACGTTTATTGTTGTGATTGCTTCTTTGAATAAAAGGTATTGGAGGAAATATTTGTAATGCGATTACCCAATCTTGTAATATTGATAATGAGAGTAAATATATTTCATGTTTTCGCGTAAATCCTGATCCTTTAATGGTTAGAGGAGAATTTCGGGAAGTTTGTTCAATGGATCCATTTTGAATTGTGAATATGGAGGGGGAAGCGAAAATGTCACTACTTTTAGAACCAATAGGTTTAATCCAAAATAATAGAGTTAATTTGGAAGATGATTATTGGGGAGAAGTAATTTCTGAGATAATTATGGATGAATCCAAATTCAAAGAAGATTGCCTGTTTGGATTAGAACAATTTTCACATATTGAAGTCATATTTTATATGAATAAAGTGGACCCAGACAAAATTCAGTTCAATGCCAGGCATCCAAGAAATCGAACTGATTGGCCAAAGGTAGGTATCTTTTCTCAAAGGGCCAAAGCAAGGCCAAATCAGCTTGGTGTATCCAGATGTGAATTGTTAAAAGTAGAGGGTCTAAAGATAACTGTGAGGGCTTTGGATGCCATTGATGGAACGCCAGTATTGGATATTAAACCTTATATGTCTGAATTTGGCCCGATTGGCCAAGTGAAACAACCCAATTGGTCAAAAGAGGTAATGAAAAACTATTATAGTAATGGTTAACAAAATGGTATGAAATTAATTTCAAGTAGTTGGCTTACATTAACTGTGTCCAAATCTAATCTTGCTATTTCAATCATTCTTATATGCTCTTCCATTCAGGAATCATGATACTCCTTTATCGGGGTGGACGAGAGGGTAAATAAAAGGATACTAGCTAGTTCCTTGGAAATTATGAAAAGACCCCTTCCGATTGTGGAAAGGGTTTATTTCCGTTCAATTTTGATTATCCTTCTACAATCGAGTAAGTCCCTTCACCACCGTGTATTTCAAGGAACATGTCCATCAAAGATTTCGTTAGCTGATGGGCTTCAGTGATTGGAGTCTTGGGTTGTAAATAAATGATTTGGATGGCCCTTTTCGTCTCTTCGGTGACTTTCGTTCGTTCTGAATCAACGTATGGACTTCCGAAAGCACCATCATGATCGGCTGATGTAATCATATTTTCCATGGAATTCAAGCGGCCGTTCAAACCGTCATAACCATCTGTTCCCTCGCCAATCTTAATCGAGATGTCACCCGCTAATTTATCCGCATCATAAATGCCGATAGGAACTTCATATAAAAGGGAGAAGAAGTTATTCAAATCGATGGCTGAATGGATGGGTGTCAAGTAATTCTGTTTTTTAACGCGGCGGTAAAGGGCTTCCACGGATGGGCGATACCGTGACGGGTTGGTTCCTGTGGTCTTGAAAATCTCTCGCCACTCTTTAATGCCGGAAAAGTCGGTCAACTCCTTTTCTTCAAGGTCGAAGAAAAGAGCCTCCTGAAATAATTGAAGTCTTCCTTTCACCATTTGCGGGGAGGGACCTACTTCGATGTTTTCATATGTAATGATCCCAACTTTGAATTCAGGGATTTTGCTGCTAAGATTAGCCGATATGGTAATTTCCAAGACGTTACACCTCCAAAAATGATTGGAATTAGTTTATCATAGATAGCAATGGTTTGAAATGAATACAAGCTTCGATGGGAATACTGAATGAACGTAGGTGATTAATATGGATATGAATACATTCAAGCAAGAAGTGATTTTATATAGTAAAGAGATCGGCATCGATAAAATCGGGTTTACATCGGCCACGGCGTTTACCGAATTGAAAGGTCGGCTGGTACGTCAACAGGAACTGGATTATCAGTCAGGGTTTGAAGAAGCCGATATAGAAAAAAGGGTCAGGCCTGAATTGATATTCGATAAACCGCAATCCATCATTTCGATTGCGCTTGCGTATCCTTCGAAATTGAAGGATGCTCCGCAAAGTACAAAAGGTGAGCGACGCGGGATTTTTTGTCGGGCTTCGTGGGGAACGGATTACCATGCCGTCCTTCGGAATAAATTGCAGTTACTTGAGGATTTCATTAAAGATAAAGTGCCAGGGGCAGTGGCGAAGTCAATGGTTGATACGGGCGAATTATCAGATCGGGCTGTTGCTGAGCGGGCAGGAATTGGCTGGAGTGCAAAAAACAGTATGATCATCACTCCGGAATACGGGTCTTATGTCTACTTGGGAGACATGATCACCAACCTGCCATTTGAACCGGATCAACCGATGGAAGATCAATGCGGGACATGCAATAAATGTGTCGATGTTTGCCCGACAGGTGCGCTCGTTCAGGGTGGTCAGCTAAATTCCAAGCGTTGCATTGCGTTCTTAACGCAGACAAAGGGTTTCCTACCGGATGAGTTTAGGACGAAAATAGGCAATCGTTTGTATGGATGTGATACATGTCAGACCGTATGCCCCAAAAACAAAGGAATGGATTTTCATCTTCATGAAGAGATGGAACCCGACCCCGAGTTAGCAAAACCGCTGTTGAAACCTCTGCTTACGATTTCAAATCGGGAATTCAAAGAGACATACGGCCATGTATCTGGCTCTTGGCGCGGTAAAAAACCAATCCAACGAAATGCCATTTTAGCATTGGCCCACTTCAAAGATGAAACGGCATTGCCTGAATTGATCCTGGTCATGAAGGATGATCCGCGGCCCGTCATACGGGGAACGGCAGCCTGGGCAGTTGGTAAAATTGGTCGGGAGCAGGCCGTTTCCATACTGGAAGAAGCACGAATGAAGGAAACGGATGAAGAGGTATTGGCGGAAATAGAAAAAGGACTACAGTTTACCTTGGAAACAAAATGATATGTAAGACGTAGCAGCCCCGTTAATATTAACGGGGCTGCTTTTTTGCTTAAGATATTCCGAGTTCCTTCAAGGAAACTTTCTATATATTTATAAGATTCGAAAGGGGTGAAACCCTCATTTTATGAAGTTGTGTTTTTGTCCATGCCCTCATACATACACATTAGCATAGATGGTAAGAAGGAGGGCATGAACTTGAGGAATCAATTGCAACGCCTTTTACAAGAAAGAGTGGAGTTTTATACTTCCGATAATCAGGAACGGAGTGAAAGGAAGTTACATCTGAAAAAGGATTTGATGAGGAACCGTGCTGCGGAAATTGTTCGGGTGAATGCTGCAGGCAAGGTTCATTCGAAGAGAAAGGAAGACATGGATACTGTCCTGACTTATCATGTGCACCTGCAATATTTATTGAAACAGGAGGATTCATTTTATATAGAAGAAGAAATGGAAGAACGGGAGGCTCGGTTTCGAAATGGGTATATAGTGGATGAACGTGAGCTGTTTCCCACCATTGAAACGGAAGAGGTACCGCCAGAATCTGATCCAGGTGCAGATCGTCTCGCATATAAGTACGATCGGATGAAGGCCGTCCAATATGCCGAGCGTTGGTGGAACGAATTCAATCCGGCTTATAATAAATTCACTGATGATTGTACGAATTACATTTCACAATGTTTACATGCGGGAGGAATCCCGATGTGGGGGGCGCCAAACAAAAATAAGGGCTGGTGGATAAGAGGGAAAAGCTGGAGTTACACATGGACGACGGCCCATTCTTTATATCATCTGCTTAAAGCCGGGAATGCCATCAGGACAAAGCAGGTGAAGACGGCCAAGGAATTGAATTTGGGTGATATCCTCTGTATAGATTTCGAAGGGGATGGGCGGTTTGATCATAACTTGATCGTAACGGCGAAGGATCAGGATGGGATGCCGCTTGTGAATGCCCATACGATGAACAGCCGACACCGGTATTGGACGTATGAGGATTCGACTAGGTATACACCGAATATCGTTTATAAATTCTTTGCGATTTTGGATGGAAGGTGATTGGTTTTTAGTCTTTTTTGTTTAATGCTATAATTAAGGTGAAGTTTAAACTAGAGGTGAAAATGAAGTGTCAATACATGTAGTTTTATATCAACCACAGATTCCAGCAAATACAGGCAATATCGCAAGAACGTGTGCAGGGACGGATACGTCTTTACATCTCATTCGTCCGCTCGGTTTCTCAACGGATGACAAACAGCTCAAAAGGGCCGGGCTCGATTATTGGGAGAATGTAAAGATCCATTATTATGATTCGTTGGAAGAGTTCTATGAAAAGAATGCCGGCGGTGAATTTTATTACTTAACGAAATTCGGGGAGCAGCCGCATTCCAGCTTCGATTACAGTGATCAAGACAGTGAGATATACTTCATTTTTGGCCGTGAAACGACAGGTCTCCCGAAAGAGCTGATCCATGAAAATATGGATAGGTGCCTAAGGATTCCAATGACGGATAAAGTACGTTCCCTTAATCTTTCGAACACGGCTGCCATCTTGGTTTATGAAGCATTGAGACAGCAAAATTACCGTGAATTGGATTTGAAAACAAAAGATTGAGTTTCATCACTGCATACTGTCATCGGGGTAGATTCAGCCCCGATGATGGTTGTTTTGTTTCACTTTACATATTGAATAGGGGTGGGAGCTTTGAATCATATTATTGAGAAGATTTTAGATCACCGTTCCATTCGTTCTTTTGAGGACAAGCTATTGTCTGAGGAGCAAATCAGTACGATTGTGGAATGTGCACAGGCTGCATCGACTTCAAGTTACATTCAAGCGTATTCAATCATAGGGGTATCCGATCCGGAAAAGAAAGCCAAGCTTGCTGAACTTGCCGGACCACAATCTTATGTAGAGAAGAATGGGCATCTATTCGTCTTTTGTGCTGATTTATATCGTCAGGATATGGTTTCCGAAATGGAAAATACGGACCTGACTGAATCGATTGAAAGTACGGAGAAATTCATGGTTGCCTGTATTGATGCTGCTCTAGCTGCTCAAAATGCAGCGCTGGCCGCAGAATCGATGGCTCTTGGCATTTGCTATATCGGCGGGATCCGCAATAATCTCCCGGAAGTGTCAGAGATTTTGAATATACCTCATCGGGTCATTCCGTTATTCGCCCTAGTGGTCGGATATCCGAAAAACCGTTCTGATAAAAAGCCGCGTTTGCCGCAGTCCAATATCTATCATGAAAATGGATATCAGGAGGATAAGCAGAAATTCATCGGACAGCTTGAAGAGTACAATGAAACGATCTCGAGTTATTACGAGCGTCGGACTAAAGGTAAACGAAAAGACACCTGGACCGAGCAAATGGCTGCCATGCTTGGAAAGAAAAGCAGGTTATACATGAAAGATTATGTGGAGAAGCAAGGATTTAAGAAACATTGATCGATGAAATGACCTTTTAGTAATATTCTTACCGTTCCCATAAGGGACATTTACCAAAATCCTGAACATGAGCTAAACAATAAAGATCCCGGAAATATTTCCGGGATCTTTATTGTTTTCATTTGTCGCTAAGAAACGGTTCAGCTCAATAATCCTATCAGAATTACTCCTTATATACCCATGAAATAACTATTGACAATATATTTAGATAGAATTATAGTAATTAAGTAATGGATAATGATAATCATTTTCATTTGATTTTTTACTTACCTTTTTTACAATAAATGGAGGTTAAAAAATGGTTCGCCTATATACAGAGAATTTAAATATTGGTTATGGTGAACGTTTGATTGTAAAAGATCTCAGTGTGGAAATTCCAGATAAAAAAATCACAACGATCATCGGTTCAAATGGATGTGGGAAATCCACACTTTTGAAAGCGATCACCCGGATCATTCCAAATCAATCAGGTATGGTTGTTTTAGATGGGATGAATATCTCAAAAGAGAGCACTAAGATCCTTGCAAGAAAAATGGCCATACTTCCGCAGACACCCGAGAGTGCAAGCGGATTGACAGTTGGCGAGCTCGTATCATATGGGCGCTTTCCCTATCAAAAAGGTTTTGGGCGTCTAACCCAAAAAGACTATGATGTGATTGATTGGGCACTTGAAGTGACCGGCACGAAAGACTTTAAGTTCCGTCCGGTGGATGCTCTCTCAGGAGGTCAGCGCCAGCGTGTTTGGATTGCCATGGCCCTTGCCCAGGAAACGGAAATCATCTTCCTTGATGAGCCGACCACCTATTTGGATATGGCGCATCAGCTAGAGGTTTTAGAACTCTTACAGAGGCTAAATGTAGAACAGGAACGTACGATTGTCATGGTTCTTCATGATTTAAACCAAGCTGCTCGCTTTGCCGACTATATCATTGCCTTAAAAGACGGGGAAATAGTCAAAGCGGGAGATTGTGAAGAAGTCATCACACATGAAGTGCTTAAGGAAGTATTCCATATTGATGCGGTTATCGGACGAGATCAACGAACGAACAAACCAATGTGCAGCACATACAATTTATTAAAAGGAGATTTGACAACAAATGAAAAAGATAATGATCCCGTTTATACTGCTGTTAGTGTTAATTATTAGTGCTTGTGGTAACGAGTCAACCGAAAAAGAAAAAAGCACCACTTCCAAAAAGGAAAAATCAGGTACCATCACTTATCAATCTGAAAATGGTCCTGTTGAAGTTCCGGCAGATCCTAAGCGTGTTTTAGTACTATCTACTTTCGCTGGTAATGTAATGGCTTTGGATGTTAACCTTGTAGGGGTTGATTCCTGGTCTAAAATGAACCCGAATTTTAAAGAGTTAAAAGACGTCGAGGAAGTAACAGACGAAAACCTGGAAAAAATCATCGAATTGAATCCGGATTTAATCATTGGTTTATCAACGATTAAAAATGTTGATAAATTAAAGGAAATTGCTCCAACCGTAACATATACATACGGAAAAGTGGACTATTTAACACAACACATAGAAATTGGTAAGCTTTTGAATAAAGAAAAAGAAGCCCAAACTTGGGTGGATGATTTCAAAAAACGTGCAAAAGCGACCGGTGAAGACATTAAAGCTAAAATCGGTGAAGATACTACCGTTTCGGTATTCGAAAAGTTTGACAAACAGTTCTATGTATTTGGCGATAATTGGGGTCGTGGAACGGAAATCCTTTATCAGGAAATGAAATTGGCAATGCCTGAAAAAGTAAAAGAAGCGGCGTTGAAAGATGGTTACTTCGCATTATCTTTAGAAGTTCTGGCAGACTATGCTGGTGATTATGTGATTTTGAGTAATAATAAAGATGAGGACAATTCATTCCAACAAACAGATACGTATAAAAACATTCCTGCTGTTAAAAACAATCAACTCTTTGAAGCTAATGCGAAAGAATTCTACTTCAATGATCCAATAACATTAGAATACCAATTAGACTTCTTTTCAAAAAGTTTTCTTGGAAAATAATACAGCGAGGGAGAGGGATTCCAATTCCTCTCCTTTTATTCTATAAAAAAAGAGATGAGAGAGACAGATGACTAATGAAAATCAACGTTTCATCCCATTTATATGTAAACTGATGATAGGGATTGCTGTATTCATATGCATGTTCATTATTTCCATGGCATTTGGTGCGGCTGATGTTACCGTAAGAGATGTCTGCCAAGCACTGACATCAAATGCTACCGGTGAAAAGATTTCAATCATTCGGGAAATCCGGTTCCCTCGTGAAGTGGGGGCAATCTTTGTTGGTGCAGCACTTGCCGTTTCTGGTGCCATCATGCAGGGGATGACTAGGAATCCACTTGCCGATCCGGGGTTGCTTGGATTGACGGCAGGAGCCAATGCGGGTCTGGCCATTACTTTGGCATTTATTCCAACAGCTAATAACTTAGGGATCATGACTGCGTGTTTTATAGGTTCCGCTGTGGGGGCAACCATGGTTTTTGGGATAGGTGCGATGAAAAAGGGAGGATTTTCTCCTTTACGGATCGTATTGGCTGGTGCAGCAGTCTCTGCATTCCTATTTGCCGTTTCGGAAGGTGTCGGCATTTATTTCAAAGTATCAAAAGATGTTTCGATGTGGACTGCAGGCGGGAATATCGGAACATCATGGGATCAGCTTCGTGTAATCGTCCCGTTCATTTTAATAGGCATCCTGATCTCCTTTCTCTTTTCCAGACAGCTCACCATACTTAGCTTAAGTGAAGAGGTGGCGGTAGGATTAGGTCAAAAGACAACACAAATAAAGGCGGTACTCTTCGTAGTCATCATTCTCCTGGCTGGTGCTGCCGTTGCGCTTGTTGGGAATATGGTATTCATCGGGTTAATGGTTCCCCATATGGTTCGGGCTATCGTGGGTACGGATTATCGATTCATCCTGCCTATGTCCGCGATTTTAGGGGCCACTTTCATGTTGCTTGCCGATACGATCGGACGTACTATCAATTCTCCATATGAAACGCCTGTGGTAGCGGTTGTTGCGATGATAGGTTTACCTTTCTTCCTCCTAATCGTGCGTAAAGGAGGTAAAGCATTTTCATGATCCAGTCAGCATTAGTCAAAAAACAGCGATGGATATTAGGTGCATTATCCGCACTCATTATCATTACGATCATTATTGGGACGTGTTCGGGATATTCGAATCTTTCTTTTGGGCGACTGATTCCAACGCTTTTCGGGCAAGGGACGTTTAAAGAGGAATTCATATTATTTTCCGTCCGATTACCAAGAATCATCATTACCCTTTTAGCAGGTATGGCCCTTGCACTGTCGGGAGCCATTCTACAGGGAATCACACGCAATGATTTAGCAGATCCCGGAATCATCGGAATCAACTCAGGAGCTGGTGTAGCCATTGCCGCTTTCTTTCTGTTTTTCCCGATTGACGCAGGTTCATTTGTTTATATGATTCCACTTGTCGCTTTTATCGGCGCGTTACTGACGGCCTGTTTAATATATATACTCTCATTTAAGAGAAGGGTTGGTCTTGAACCCGTTCGGTTAGTGCTGATCGGGGTTGGTTTTTCAATGGCGCTTTCAGGCCTGATGATTGTCCTCATTTCATCGGCGGAACGGGCAAAAGTCGATTTCATCGCAAAATGGTTGGCGGGGAATATTTGGGGCACGGATTGGCCCTTCATTTGGGCAGTTCTGCCATGGCTAATCGTCCTTATCCCATTCACTTTATATAAAGCAAATCGTTTGAATCTGCTTGGTTTAAGTGAACCGGTCGCAATTGGAGTGGGTGTATCGATTGAAAAGGAACGGATTGTATTGCTAATAACTGCTGTCGCACTTGCCGCAGCTGCCGTTTCCGTTACAGGCGGAATTGCATTCATTGGACTCATGGCTCCGCATATAGCAAAATCATTGGTAGGACCTCGAAATCAATTATTCATTCCAGTTGCCATTTTAATCGGTGGATGGCTATTGTTGCTTGCCGATACGATAGGCCGTAATATAATTGAACCCGAAGGGATTCCTGCAGGTATCATGGTTGCATTGATCGGTGCTCCTTATTTCATGTATTTATTGCTGAAAAAATAAGAACGTAGCTAAAATCCCTTGAAATTTTTCAGGGGATTTTATGCTTTTTGAGTACTTCCGTAGTTTTTTGTTATTATTCATGGGTTATCTATATCTAATTATTTCATCTGGATTCAAGCGTTTCGCTTCGAAAAAAAATACTTGAATAAACTTTTTTGTATTTACTCGGGTAGGAGTAAGAACTATTGTAGAATCATTTTGCAGTTCTTTCATCTTTTGGCGAACGACTGTGAAATCAAAAAATTTAGAAGCGTAATTTTCAAACTTTGGATTTGAAAAATCCGTTAAACCGAGCGAAGCAAAATGATTCAGCGATTGGTTGATGGTTCTGCGTATTCGCTGTTCGGCAGCTTTTATTTCACGATTAATATCAGCCTGCACAGCTGATGTTCCGAGCTTTTTCTTTGTGATTTCCACAAAGATATCTTTAAGGGTCGGGAAATGCTGTTTAAAAGTAAAAGTCCGTTCATACATAAATAAATATTGAAGCATTTCCATTAAATCTTTTGCCCCATTTTCTCCAACGATTCCTAATTCCGATAAAAGAAATTCGCCCACTTCTTTTATACTGTTCTCATTGAAATTATTTGATTTAGCAACTTTTGGCTGTTCAAAACTCAATACACTATTTAAAGAGGCTTGGATGTTAGTGATCGATCTTTCCAAATGGATACGTTCCATAACTTTTCGAATGACCGTTAATATTTCAATACGATTGATTGGTTTATTAATATAATAATCAATTCCGAGCGAGTATGCTTCACCAATTAGCTCCTTGGATTCAACCTGTGAAATCATTATTACTTTTCCGTTAAATGTATTTTTTATATGACGGAGTGTCTCAATGCCATCTCGAATTGGCATTAATAAATCAATGAATAATATATCAATTTGTTTTAAATTCAAAATATGTCCTTCTAATAAACTTCCATCTTCCGCTTCCTCCACCACTTCTCCTAAATCTTCGTTCTCAATGATTTGGCTTAAGTTTGAACGTATAGCACAATCGTCATCTGTTATAAAAAAACGCATGAAATCATCCTCTCTGAATCAACTTATGAATTGGTAACTTTATTGAAAAAAGGGCCCCGTTAAGCTTATTTTCAAATAGGATATCCCCCCCCAGTTCTTTCACGACTTCATTAACATATGAGAGTCCAATCCCTGTTGAAGGTGTTCCGTATTGATCATATTTTGAAGTGAATCCAGGTTTAAATATAACGGTCTGATATTTTTGAGGGATACCAGGTCCATTATCAGCCACTTTAAATTCTACATTGTCGCAAATTTCACACAAACTTAAACGAATGATTCCCTTTTCTTTAATTGCTTCCACTGCATTAGCGACTAAATTATTGAAAAGAGATAATACGGTATATACATGATAATGTGAATGGTTATTTCCATCTAATGAGTATTCAAATTGAATATCCTTTCCAAGTGATAAGGCATATTTTTCATTAATTCGGATAATTAAATGAAAGAGTTCAGCAGCATTCATATAATCTTTAAAACTTTCATTGGAGATCAATTTAGATAGACCAGCAAATATTCGTTGATTATCCTTCTTAACTTCATGCATTTCACCCGCGATACGCAAAGCCTTTTGACTATATTGCTGTGCAGGAACATCAGGTTGCTTTTCCCTTTTTTCCAGTTCTTTTAAATCACGATACAAATCATACGATTTCTTTGTAATATTCTCTGCATTTTTTAATGTTTTTTTTAAATGAATCGTTTCCTCATATAAATTTGAAATGAGCATCAGCATATGTTCATTTTGTTTTCTGATTTGCTTTTCTCTTGATTGTGCTTCATAAAGTTTCATCATATTAAAAAAGCTTAAAACGATAAAACTGTGTCCGAATGCGATCACGATCATCTCATTTAGTGAACCTAACGTAATCGTTGTTTCTAATACAATATATTGAAAGAATAATTCTACAGAGTCGGACAATATTTCGATAATGAGACCAATAAATCCAATAACTAAAGATCGGTTTTGAAAGCGGTGTATTTTCACTAAAGAAAAAAGAAAGGAATAGGTGAAATAAAAGAAAAAACTAGGATATTGGACTTGGAAAGAAGAAGTCCAGGAAAAATTATCATGCATGAAAAAGTCTATTAGGATTCGAAATACCACAACCATTGTTCCTGTCAAGATGCCTGAAAAAATGGCAGGTGTTTTCTGTAATAATAGTAAAAAGAAGAAAAGTGCAGGCGGACCAAAACTTATTCGAAACGTTTCATTTAAAGGATAAAAACTCAATTCGCCTGCTAATGGTACTGTTAACAACATCAGAATAAGGATATTGACCTCTTTTTTCATTAACGTACTGAGATTCAAGTCGTCACCTCCCAATTTGTTTAAAAAATCAGTATACAGTTTCATCGGCTTCAATACAACGCTTACTTTGTTCCTGATTAAACGGCTTAGTACCAATTATGGCAAAACCAATCTGTTTTTCTATCAACAAATAATGGTAACAGTTGATGTGAATTAATCACGTTTTTTTTGTGGATTTTTATTTTTTAGAATTTGTAGGTTTTCGTATGTTTATGTAGTTCCTATTTTAAAATTAAAGGTAGTTAGAAATATTTTGAAAGCGCTTAACGATTTTCATTGTGTTTTCATCAAATCCAATAAAGTAAGCACAAACAACTAATGAGGTGGAAGAATGTGATTGAAGAATTGTCAAAAGAGTATGACATTCACGTTAATAGCCAAAAGCAAGCCTGCTTAGATGAATGGGTGGCACACTACAGATCCTATGCAACAGAAGGACAAACCGCCAATTATATACCGGCATTGAGCAATATACACTTATCGCAATTAGGTATCTGCATACTAGAGCCAGGTGGAACAATGATGAAGTCAGGGGATTGTGAAGTCCCTTTCACGTTGCAAAGTATTTCAAAAGTGCTCAGCTTTATAGCCGCATGCTTGGGTTGCGGCATTTCTTATGTTTTAGAGAGGGTCGATGTGGAACCAACTGGGGATGCTTTCAATTCAATTATTCGTTTAGAAATGCATAAGCCGGGAAAACCGTTTAATCCTATGATAAATGCTGGAGCGATTACTATAGCGTCGCTTCTTCCAGGGGATTCTTCACAAAAAAAATTGGAATTTCTCTATGCATTATTTGAAAATTTGTTAGGGAAGCGCCCGACAATCAATGAGGAAGTGTATCAATCTGAGTGGCAAACCTCTCATAGAAATAGAGCTTTAGCTCACTATTTAAAAGAGGCGAATTATTTAGAATCGGATGTTGAGGAAGCTTTGGAAGTTTACCTGAAGCAATGTTCCATAGAAGTGACCACGGAAGACATAGCCCTGTTTGGATTGATTCTTGCACAAGATGGATACCATCCTATTCGTAAAGAACAAGTTCTCCCTAAAAAAGTGGCAAAACTAGCCAAAGCATTAATGCTTACTTGTGGAATGTACAATGCCTCGGGGAAATTTGCGGCTTTTGTTGGGGTGCCAGCCAAAAGTGGAGTATCTGGTGGGATTATGGCGTTAGTTCCTCCAAATGCCAGAAGCGGACTGCCTTTTCAAGATGGATGCGGTATTGGTATTTATGGACCGGCCATAGATGAATATGGGAATAGCGTAACAGGTAGTTTGTTATTGAAACAAATGGCACAAGAATGGGATCTAAGTATTTTCTGAAAGTAAAGAAAATTTTGTTCTTATAAAAAATCAATATAGGGTACCATCCTAAAGATTTCCCTATCAATTCACTAAACTATAACAAGAGGTGATGTAATGCAGTAAGAGAAATCATTAATCTTGTTACTTTTAAACGTAAAGAATAATTTTGGAAAGCATGGTGATAAACATATGAATAATTTGCAGCGAAAGATGGGAACGTTTTCGTTAACGATGGTGGGACTCGGCTCTATTATAGGCTCAGGTTGGTTATTCGGAGCTTGGAGAGCTGCACAAATTGCAGGACCAGCAGCCATTATCTCTTGGATTATTGGGATGGTCGTTATTTTATTTATCGCACTTTCTTACAGTGAATTAGGTGCAATGTTTCCTGAAGCTGGGGGAATGGTAAAGTATACGCAGTACTCTCATGGTTCGTTTTTAGGGTTTCTTGCAGGTTGGGCAAACTGGATTGCAATCGTTTCCGTAATTCCGGTTGAAGCGATTGCTTCTGTTCAATATATGAGCTCATGGCCATGGGAATGGGCACAGTGGACACATGGTTTAGTGGAAAATGGAAGTCTTACTGGGGGAGGCTTGGCAATTGCCTCTGTATTATTGATCGTCTACTTTTTATTAAATTACTGGACAGTTAGCTTGTTTTCGAAAGCTAATTCATTTATTACAGTCTTTAAGGTTATTATACCTGGACTTACGATTGGATCACTTTTATTTGCCGGTTTTCACGCATCCAATTTTACGTCTGCAGGAAGTATAGCACCTAATGGTTGGGCAAGTGTACTAACTGCCGTAGCAACTTCTGGTATTATCTTTGCATTTAACGGTTTTCAAAGTCCGATTAATATGGCAGGTGAGGCAAAGAATCCTGGACGTTCGATCCCAATTGCAGTAATTGGTTCCATATTAATTGCAACGGTCATCTACGTTTTATTACAGGTTGCGTTTATTGGAGCCGTTGATCCGTCTATGATTGTGAACGGATGGCAACATTTGAATTTCAATTCACCGTTTGCTGACTTAGCTATTGTTTTAGGCATAAACTGGTTAGTTATTTTACTATATGTGGATGCTTTTATTTCTCCTTCCGGGACGGGAATAACATACACGGCGACAACGTCACGAATGCTTTATGGAATGGAAAAGAATAAATATTTACCAAGCGTGTTTGGAAAACTACATCCTCTTTATGGTATCCCGCGTCAAGCCATGTTTTTAAATCTAGGCGTATCGTTCTTATTTTTATTCATGTTTAGAGGCTGGGGTGTACTGGCAGAGGTTATTTCGGTTGCGACTTTAGTCTCTTATATTACAGGTCCAGTTACTGTTATGACATTAAGACGCACAGGTCAGAACTTGTATAGACCATTACGTTTAAAAGGATTAAGTATTATTGCACCACTTGGCTTCGTTTTTGCTTCTTTAGTTCTATATTGGGCAAGATGGCCACTAACAGGACAAGTATTATTTATCATTATGATTGGTCTTCCCGTTTATTTCTATTATCAATCAAAAATAAAATGGAAGGGATTCCGTCAAAACTTTTCAGCAGGGCTTTGGATGGTTGTTTATTTACTCTGTATGATGACCATTTCATACTTAGGCAGTGAAAAATTTGGCGGACTGAACGTAATTCCATTTGGTTGGGATATGGTCATCATTACATGTTTATCACTAGTGTTTTATAGTTGGGCAATAAAGAGTGGATTCCAAACAGAATATTTGGAACAAGGGCAAAAGGTAAACGACGACTTGAGATCAATGGAGAACGACATCACATCTCAAACGGAAAAAAAGAACGCTGTATAAAATATGAAGGCACTGCCATTGATTTCAGGCTTCGATATGCAGAAATCAATGGCAGTTTTTATTTTTAATCATTTTAAAAAGATATTTAATAATGAAAGTGCTTTTTTCTATTTATATGGACTGGACGCAAAAGGGGACGGCAAATTTTAATTTGCTGTCCCCTTTTTGGAATTTAAGAAAGGCTTTTATATTCTTTATTTCACACCTGGTTTATCGTCATACCCAGCAGTGAAGATAGCGGCTAAAAATGTAATAGCGACTGCAACGATAATAACTGTGCCCATGTTGTGACCTCCCTTTACCCATATTGTCCCACTTAAGTATAGGCTTAGTATACCCTAATTTTTAGCAGGAGTGCACACAATTTTTCTTGTCAGCCGTTTTGTCATCAATTGTTCAAAGAATAAGCCTTTTTAGATACAAAAAGAGTGAAGGGGGATTCGAAACAATGCCCGGCGACTTTTTAAAGTCTGACATGTTTGTCAGACTTGGTGCATAGATTTAAGTATTCTCTGAAAGTGACAGGGGGAGGTTCCTTAAATGGATATTTTAAAGAAAATCGAAAAATTTAGAGAAGATGAACAGAAGCTTAAGTGGGAAGGCACCTTCGCAGAGTACTTAGACATCTTGAAAGAAACACCATTGGTTGCACAATCTGCTCATTCACGTGTATACAACATGATCAGAGATGCGGGGATAGAGGAATTAAATGGATCAAAGAAATACAATTTTTTCAGCGGCCAGTTGTTTGGCCTTGAAGATTCACTGGAAAGACTCATCGAGGAATATTTTCATCCGGCGGCAAAGCGGTTGGATGTACGTAAACGGATCTTGCTTTTGATGGGTCCGGTCTCAGGAGGGAAGTCTACGCTCGTTTCTTTACTGAAGCGTGGACTTGAAAATTATTCGTTAAAAGATACTGGTGCCATTTATGCAATAAAGGGATGCCCGATGCACGAAGATCCACTGCATCTCATCCCACAGTACTTACGGCAGGATTTTTATGAGGAATATGGCATTCGAATTGAAGGTAATCTTTCACCGCTGAATGTTATGAGGTTAGAACAGGAGTATGGAAGCAGAATTGAAGATGTTTTGGTCGAGCGTATTTTCCTTTCGGAGGATAAACGTGTTGGTATTGGAACATTCAGTCCTTCTGACCCTAAGTCACAGGATATTGCTGATTTGACGGGCAGCATCGATTTTTCGACGATTGCCGAATATGGATCCGAATCGGATCCGCGTGCCTACCGTTTTGATGGCGAGCTGAACAAGGCGAACCGCGGGATGATGGAGTTCCAGGAGATGCTGAAATGTGATGAGAAGTTCTTATGGCATTTGCTTTCACTGACTCAGGAAGGAAATTTTAAAGCGGGACGGTTTGCATTGATCAGTGCCGATGAACTTATCGTGGCACATACGAATGAAACGGAATATAAAGCTTTCATTTCCAACAAGAAAAATGAAGCACTGCATTCCCGGATCATTGTCATGCCGATTCCATACAATCTGAAGGTTACAGAGGAAGAAAAGATTTATGAAAAAATGATTCAAGAAAGTGATGTTTCCGATGTTCATATAGCCCCGCATACATTAAGGGTGGCTGCAATCTTCAGCATCATGACCCGCCTAAAGGATCCCAAAAAGGGTGATATCGATTTAGTGAAAAAGATGAGGCTTTATGATGGGGAAAACGTGGAAGGCTTTAATTCCGCTGACATCAATGAATTGAAAAAAGAATATCAGGACGAAGGCATGAGCGGAATCGATCCACGTTACGTGATTAACCGAATTTCCTCAACGATCATTCGTAAGGAAAATCCGTCCATTAATGCATTGGATGTACTTATGTCATTAAAAGCAGGTCTTGACCAACATCCGTCCATTACGAACGAACTTCGGGAGCGGTATCTGAATTTCATTTCACTGGCACGTAAAGAATATGATGCCATTGCAAAAAATGAAGTACAAAAGGCGTTTGTCTATTCATATGAAGAGTCGGCTAAAATCCTCATGGATAATTATCTGGACAATGTCGAAGCATACTGCAATAAATCAAGACTGCGCGATCCTTTGACTGGGGAAGAAATTAACCCGGATGAAAAATTGATGCGCTCGATTGAAGAGCAAATTGGAATTTCCGAGAATGCAAAAAAAGCATTCCGCGAAGAAATATTGATTCGAATTTCTGCATATGCGCGTAAAGGTAAGCGATTCGATTATAATTCACATGATCGTTTACGGGAAGCGATCCAGAAAAAACTATTTGCCGATTTGAAGGATGTAGTTAAGATCACCACTTCAACGAAGACACCAGACGAAAGGCAACTGAAGAAAGTGAACGAAGTCATCACGAGACTTATCGATGAGCACGGATATAATTCCACTTCAGCCAATGATTTGCTGCGCTACGTGGGCAGCTTGTTAAATCGGTAATCCATACTTTTTTGCCCCTGCCCCCTATTGGGCAGGGGTTTACCTACTTTTTCGGAATGTTACTTTTATCCAACAAATGAAACAAACGCAACGATTCCATTATGAAAAATGATAATGCAACAAGATTTTCTGGAATATGTGTAGAATAGTTATCTATAATCAAAGAAAAACAAGTTGCCTTAGTTAAGAAAAGGGCAGGATTTGGAGTCGATCGAATGGATTATGTTCGTGAAAAATTAATGATTACGACAGAAAGGCTCGTCCTTAGATTATTTCAAACACCCGATGCGGCAGCGGTTGCGACCCTTTGCAATAACTATAATATTTACAAAAATACATTGTACCTACCTTATCCATATAGTTTAAATGATGCGTTATCCTGGATGGGGAACCATTACGATAATTTTATGGCTGATAAAAATTACGAGTTCGCGGTAACAGACAAGGAAACTCGCGAATTATTTGGAGCAATTGCGTTATCGAACAATAAAATTTTTAACCACGGAGAAATAGCCTATTGGATTGGTGAGCCATTTTGGGGAAATGGCTATGCGACAGAGGCAGCACAATCAATTTTGCAATTTGCGTTTGAAGAAAAGAAACTGCACAAAGTGTTTGCACGATATTTTTTATCGAACCTTGCTTCAGGAAAAGTTATGGAGAAGATTGGTATGAAAAAAGAGGGAATGTTAAAGGAACATGTCATAAAAGACAGTAAATATGAGGATTTAGTATATTACGGAATTATTAATGAAAATGATCAATAATTAACATACGAAGTTAAGAAAAGGGGGTGAATATTACTTATTCGCCATTCGGAAAAATTTGTATTCGATTTTCATTTCGAAAGCCTTATTAATTTAAGAAAATCAACAATCAAGTTAAACAGGGCCTAAGACAAAAAAATGCCGGGCACTTCTCAATGGAGGGGAGCCCGGAGTTTTTGTTTTCTATTTAGTTACATTCAAACCGTACTGTTCAATAAGTGTGATAAGTTGGTCAGGTGAAAGTTTTTCTTCGCTATGATCAATTTTAATTTCCCCATCATCAACATCAATGATCGCACGTTCCACACCTTCCGTTTTTAAAAGTATGGACTCTAGATTTAATATCGGCCCTTCTGATGTTGCTTCCTTTACATAAAGAGTAGTTGTTTGCATATTTCTTGCACCTCCTTAGATTGCTCATAATGTCTTATCTATACCCCATCTTCCCTTCAGATATGTTACGTTTTGGATTTGGAAATATTGGGTATCAATAAGTAGAGGTGATAAAAATGAGTAAAGAAGAATTGAAAAAGGAGCATGTTCCGGAAAATAGCTCCATGGCCAAGGATTATGAAGAAATGAAAGAACTTGGGAAGCAGATGGAAAATCAAAGGACGAATGAAGAATTGAAAAAGTGGGATAAACGCCCAGGTACAGTTCAACATGAAATAGAGGAAGATAAAGATTGACGAATACCACAACCAGAATCAATCTATCTATATAAAAGGGGTGCCCAGAAAATTACTGGGGCACCTTTTTGTTGTTTTTCATTGCTTTTTTTGAAATGTACTTTTATGTCTCTGCTTTGCGGATTATGTACCTTAGCCAATCCAAAAAATGAAGCATACAAGAAACCGAACAGACTGAAAAACATCAGGTCTGTTCGGTTTGATGAAATACCTATTTTGCAGTAACGTTTAGAAAAAATCTTAAAAGGGCCTCTAATGTACAGTCATGACTTGTCTAGTTCGTAGGCAAACATCCATTTTGAATTTTGTTGTAAATTATCCTGCACCGCTGCATAAGATAGAGTAATACTTTTCTTTTAATCCGTTTTTTCGTACAGTATTTTTTCATTGAAAAACCGGAATGATGTGGGCTTTCTCACACTAATTTATTATATGAAGGAATGATGAAAAGCGTGCAAACATTTTTAAGGGGGGAAGAGAATGTCGGAAGAGAATAATCAACAATATGTTATCTCACAGGAAAATTGGACCCTCCATCGGAAAGGCTATGATGATCAACAACGCCATCAGGAAAAGGTGCAGGAAGCCATCAAGAATAATTTACCTGATTTAATTTCAGAAGAAAGCATCGTAATGTCCAATGGCCGGGATGTTATCAAGATTCCCATTCGCTCCTTGGATGAATACAAAATTCGTTATAACTATGATAAAAACAAACATGTAGGGCAAGGCGATGGAGACAGTAAAGTGGGGGATGTGGTTGCAAGGGATGGCTCGCCGTCCGACGCCGGTTCCGGAAAGGGCCAAGGTGCAGGTGACAAGGCCGGTGAGGATTATTATGAAGCCGAAGTGTCAATGATGGAATTGGAGGAAGCCCTGTTCAGCCAATTGGAACTGCCTAATCTCCAGAAGAAAGAACAGGCTGAGCATACGCTTGAACATATCGAATTCAACGATATCCGCAAGACAGGCTTAATGGGAAATATCGATAAAAAGAAAACGATGATATCTGCTTTCAAACGGAACGCTTTAAGCGGGGACCCGGGTTTCCACCCTATTTATAAGGAAGATTTTAAATTCAAAACCTGGAATGAGATCCAGAAACCTGATTCCAAAGCAGTTGTGCTGGCAATGATGGATACATCCGGTAGTATGGGATTATGGGAAAAATATATGGCTCGAAGCTTTTTCTTTTGGATGAACCGTTTCTTGCGGACAAAATATGAAACGGTAGAAATCGAGTTCATTGCCCATCATACCGAAGCGAAAGTGGTTCCGGAAGAGGATTTCTTTTCAAAAGGGGAAAGCGGCGGTACGATTTGTTCGTCCGTATACCGAAAAGCATTAGAACTTATTGATCATAAATATGACCCTGCGAAGTTTAATATCTATCCGTTTCACTTTTCGGACGGTGATAACCTCACATCTGACAACGTCCGATGCGTTAAGCTTGTTGAAGAACTCATGAAGGTTTCCAATATGTTCGGGTATGGTGAAGTCAATCAATATAATCGTCATTCGACATTGATGACAGCGTATAAGAATATCGATAATGAAAAATTCAGGTACTTTATCCTTAAGCAAAAGGCTGACGTTTTCCACGCAATGAAGAGCTTTTTTAAAGACGAGGAAAGTAAGAAGTATGCATGAAAAAGGAAACGTGGAGAGTTTTTTTAAATCAATATAGTTGAAGGTAAAAAGGCGTGCGATTTACATTGTGCGTCTTTTTTTCAAAATATTCAGTTTCCTTCAGTATCAGAGATATACTGATTAAGATTCATAAATTCGAATTACATATAAAAAGGCCATTGCTCAACAGGAGCAATGGCTTTTTCAAATCCACTATACATAGATCATTCGTTTCGTCATTTCAACAGCACGCTGTCCAAACGCTTTCCAAAGTTCTTCATCATGTTGGTAATAAGTAGAACGTTCAACTGGGTAGGATCCTTACAGATAATACGAAGCCCATTTTCAGGAAACTCCCTGGTAAACCAACAATGATACCAACCCTCAAGGGCGATATAACCTTAATTGGAAAATGCAAAAAAACCAAATAATTACTGAATTGGTTGGCATTTATTTTTCAATATGATAGTATGAAAGTACATATCACATATAAGATTTAAAATCATATATGTGATTTAGTGAAAGAGGTGAACAACAGATGTCAGTTAAATCGGCAGAACGCGTTTTGAGAGTTTTTGAATTATTAAGCCAGTATCGAGATGGTTTAACGATTAAGGAAATAAGCGAGAAGTTATCATTTCCACAGAGCAGTACATCTGGTCTGATTGGTACGTTATTTAAGGAAGGTTATCTTTCTCTGGATTCTTTTAACCAATATAAGTTAGGACCAAAGTTGATCCAAATTGGAAGCGCTGCATTGGAGTCGTTAGATATCTCCAAACAGGCGTTACCTTATTTAAAAAGGTTGATGGAGGATGTACAAGAGACTGTATTTATGGCGTTATTGTCGGAGAAGGACTTGGTGTATGTGGCGAAGATTGATAACAATCGTTCCATTCGAACCACTGCACAGCCGGGAAATCATAAACCATTATATTGTACAGGACTTGGAAAGGCCTTTTTGGCATTTATGAACGAACAACAAAAAAATCAAATTCTGGACAGCACGGAATTACTTCCTATTACGGGTCACACGATTACCGATAGACAAGAGTTGGAACAGCAGCTTGATATCTTTAAGCAGTTGGGTCATTCCATCGATGATGAGGAAAATGAAGAAGGGTTATTTTGTATGGCGGCTCCGATATATGGAGCGGATAATTCCATTCAAGCAGCGATCAGTGTGGCAGGACCTAAAGAAAGAATGATCAAGCAAAGGGAAACAATTGTAGAAAAATTGTTGCTCACTTCAAAAGAAGTGTCCACCAGTATTGGCTACAAGGTAGGTCAAGGTCAACCTTAATGGAAGGAGGGACAGGTATGGATGTTGTAAGTTTAGGAGAAACGATGATCTTATTTTCTCCTGAAGAAACGGGTCAATTAAGATATAACCGAAACTATTCTTCCAGGGTAGCCGGGGCAGAAACCAATACACTGATCGGCCTGGCGAAGCTTGGTTATCAAACAGGCTGGATGAGCAGAGTTGGTAAGGACGAACTTGGAAAAAGAATCATTGCAAGTGTGCGTGGTGAAGGAGTGGATACTTCTTTTGTAAAAGAAGATGAAAGCGCTCCCACTGGGCTGTTTTTAAAAGAACGAACAACTGTCGATAGCTCAAAGGTTTTCTATTACCGAAAATTTTCAGCTGCCAGTAAAATGACTCCTGCTGATATGGAAGAAAGCTACATTGCGAAAGCGAAGATCTTATATATTACAGGCATTACCGCGGCGCTTAGTGATTCATGCAAAGAAACCGTCTTTCATGCGATCGAGATTGCTAGAAAAAATGGAGTGAAAATCGTTTTTGATCCAAACATACGAAAAACGTTACTAGATGAAAAAATAGGAAAAGACATGTTATTGGAAATAGTCGCGAAGGCTGATATCATCTTACCCGGTATTTCGGAAGGTGACTATTTATTTCAAACAAAGGATTGTAAGCAAATCGCGGCAGAATGTAAGCACTTAGGGGCGGAAATGGTGGTCGTGAAGCTTGGTGAAAAAGGAGCTTACTATTCAACCCCCAAAGATTCTGGTTATGTGGAGGCCTACCCGGTCAAAACTGTGCTCGACCCGATTGGGGCGGGAGATGGTTTTGCTGCCGGTGTACTGTCGGGCTTACTGGATGAACGGTCCATTCAAGAAGCGGTGAAAAGAGGCTGTGCCATCGGAGCAATCGTCACAACGGTCAGCGGGGATATCGAGGGTCTTCCAGATAAAGAAGCACTGGAAGAATATATGAACCGTATTGACAAAGATGACGTCATCCGCTAAACAGCAAGAAGGAGGGTTAAAAGATGAATGCGCTTTCAACTATTTTAGAACACAAGGTTATTTCCATTGTCCGTGGCTCAAAGCCTGGGGATACGGTGAAAATTGCAGGAGCTTTAAGAAACGGTGGCGTTAAATTAATAGAAATCACGCTGAATTCTCCCAACGCCTTACATTCGATCGAACTCGTTTCGGAAGCGTTTGGCGATGAAATGGTGGTTGGTGCCGGTACAGTACTGGACCAGGAAACGGCACGGGCAGCGATCCTTGCTGGTGCGAAGTTTATCTTATCCCCAACGGTTAATTTGGAAACGATCAAAATGACCAAACGATATGGGGCAGTGAGTATTCCCGGTGCCTTTACACCAACAGAAATCTTAACGGCTTATGAAAACGGTGGCGATATCATCAAAGTATTCCCAGCAAGCATCGGCCCGGGTTATATAAAAGATATTCGTGGTCCTTTATCACATATCCCACTGTTGCCAACAGGAGGCGTTACGTTAGAAAATATCGCTGAATTCCAAAAAGTTGGAGCGGTCGGCTTCGGAATTGGAAGCGCGCTGGCCGACACAAAGCATGAAGTCAACGAGAAATACTTAGAGGACTTAACCCGTAAAGCAGAAGCATTTGTCTCAGCCATTCGTTCTTAAAAAAACTATAAAACTTTTAAGGAGAGATTCACTATGAAAATCACAAGCTATGAATTATTCCAAGTACCACCACGCTGGTTATTTTTAAAAATCGAAACAGATGAAGGAATCGTTGGTTGGGGAGAACCGGTAATTGAAGGTAGAGCCGCAACGGTAAAATCCGCTGTTGATGAATTAATGGAAAACCTTATTGGAAAAGACCCGCGTAATATTGAAGATCATTGGAATGTGATGTACAGAGCAGGCTTCTATCGTGGCGGTCCTATCTTAATGAGCGCAATCTCAGGAATTGATCAAGCACTTTGGGATATTAAAGGGAAATATCATAATGCACCGGTCCATCAACTTCTTGGAGGAAAAGCAAGAGAATCGATTAAAGTTTATTCATGGATCGGCGGGGATCGTCCGACAGATGTCGGCGAAGCTGCCAGGGAAGTTGTTTCTAAAGGATTTACAGCAGTGAAAATGAATGGTACCGAGGAACTGCAATATGTGGATTCCTATGAAAAAATTGATCAAGTGTTAGCTCGGGTTTCAGCTGTACGTGAGGCAGTGGGACCATATGTAGGAATTGGTATTGATTTTCATGGAAGAGTGCATAAGCCAATGGCAAAAATTCTTGCAAAAGAATTGGAAGTTTTCAGACCGATGTTCATTGAAGAGCCTGTATTACCGGAAAATAATGAATCATTGCGTGAAATCGCCAATCATACCGCGATCCCGATTGCGACAGGTGAAAGAATGTTCTCCAAGTGGGATTTCAAAAAGTTATTGACTGATGGATATGCCGATATCATCCAACCCGACTTATCACATGCTGGTGGAATTACCGAATGTAAGAAAATCATATCCATGGCGGAGGCTTTCGATGTGGCAGCTGCTCCTCACTGTCCATTGGGACCGATAGCATTAGCTGCCTGCTTGCAAGTCGATGCTACTTGTCATAACGCATTTATCCAGGAACAAAGTCTAGGGATTCATTATAACCAAGGTAGTGATTTGCTAGATTACATCGTGGATAACCAAGTATTCAAATATGAGGATGGGTTTGTAAAAATTCCGGACGGAGTCGGTCTGGGTATTGAGATTAACGAAGATCACGTAAGAAAAATGGCTGAGATTGGTCATAACTGGAGAAATCCGGTTTGGAGACACAAAGACGGAAGTGTAGCAGAGTGGTAAAAGGTCTGCGGTCCTTTTGGTGGAAGAAATAACTCAAGTGAATCTGATTCTTACTAATAGTCTTGATAAGGAGATCCTTGCTCAGTCCAAGAAGGGCAGTCAAGTCATCTTCTTCGCGGAAGAGGGGGATGGTGTAAAGAATAAAGCCCATTATTCCTTTCGTCAGCTGGATATTGGGGAAAGCTGGGCCCGTGCTTCTTCAATGAATTATGTGGACACTGCTTGGTTTGGAGGGTTACCGATCCAACCTGAAATCGGATGGGAATTCGAACGATTAATTCCGGATTATGTGATTCCTTTCAAGGATTACAAAAAGGTGCAGACCGTGAACATGTTTGGCAATCCCTTGCTTTCGGAGAGTGTAGATATCATTTCTGGTTACTTCCAAGGATGGCTCGGGCAAAATGGCGGCTCCGTTATCAAACAAGACATGGGCGAAGGGTCGATCATAACGGTTACCTGGAAACTTGTCAGTCAAATCGAGCATAACCCGATCGCTCTATTAATCTTGAATCGACTTATTGAGAAAATGTGTGGAAAACACAAGGTTTCAAGCAGTAAGAGTGTCAGGTGATTGATAGGAATTAGCAATCCATTCCATTTTGGATTGCTAATTTTTTTGTTCGTGAGGGGTGCTGCGCTTTCCCTTTAGTGGAGGTGGATGGCGGGGTCTGGTGAAAATTTCGTTCATGCCACTTCGTTCCAATCCTTCTTCACCTGCCATGATGATTTCTTACGGGAGGAATAATATAAAAAATGATTTATCTCATTTCATTTTTGAAACGATATGATTTTGTAAATATTATAAAATGAAATAGCAGTGAGGGCCACTTCCCCAAACCCCCATTGTAAAAAGAAGGCCCAATTCTCTGAGCGTATCCATAATATTGTGCCTGGATAAACACTCAGGCTGCCTGTTCCCTTTGTTCCAAGGGGCAGGCTGTTTTTAATTTCTCCTGAATTTATAATATTTTTTTTGATCCTTTTAATAGGTTCTGTTCCTCAGAAGCTACTATATTTGCGATTCCCTCTCGTCCTTTTTATATCCCCATGCCAATTCATTCAAAATTTAATGCTTCTGTGCGAAAAGAATAATTAGCCGCTCTCACCAGCATTTTCGAAAATCTATTAAATCAAACACAGCAAGATTCCATTTATGAAAAATGAACTGCATTTCTTTTCTGAACGAATATTTTTACTTTATGAAATAGCGACACTCACCTATTTGTATATAATGATGCCAGAATATAAATCTAGATAAAATCAACATCATGATAAAGGAGAAAGATGATGTCGAAGCAATTTAACTTTTTTTTATTATCGGTGTCACAAACTTGGTCTACCCTATTGAAATATAGGATCTATTTTATTCAAGCCTTTTTAGTCTTATTTTTGATGTACCTTTTATTAAATGAACAAGAAATAAATACGCTGAAAATCACCCTCATTTTAATTACGTCACTATTCTTTCTTAAAAGTGCCCATACAAAAAAGGGGTGAATAAAAGTAAAAGTGGTATGTAAGAGGAATACGGGGGAAAGGCCTATGGGCGTGTACCAAGTGCGCTGGATGATATATATGTTCATGTATGCAGACGGAACGTTATGAAAATGAGATACAAGATAAATAGAAGAAACTCTTCAGGGAATGAAAATAATAACCAAATAGGATAAATCCTTTCAAGGGAAAATGTGATAAGAGGGAACCAATGGTTTCTCTTATCACATTTTTAGTTATGTAACCATAAGAATTGTATCCCATAAAAGTAGCTTTGGATTTTATGTTATTTAAACGCTGGATTTGATAAGAAGATATTCTTTTATAAAATGCAGGATCACACCATCACCATAAATGAAAATAATCACATAAAAATTGACGGTTAATGCCCTAATATGGTTCCTAAAATGATTTTTAATGGATCATTATTGGAACGAGGTACTCCTTGAAAAAAAGTAATATTAATCTTGTAATAAAAATTAATATTTATTTAGGAGGAACGTTCAATTTATGAAGAAAAATAAAATGTTAAAACCTATTAACGTTATGACAACATCATTTCTATTAGCAAGTTCTCTATTAATACCAAGTGTAGGATTTGCGGAAGAACTATCCACACCAAAGAATAAGGATATTTCGAATGCACAAGCATCCGAGGTGAAAACTCAAGAAGCGCGTACACAAACAACTGAAACACAATCACCGAGTAAAGCCGTTACAAAAATGACAGCAAACGAAACAGTCGTCAACAATTTTCAAGAGTTAAAGGTTGCTTTAGAGGCAGATAACGGAATATCGACGATTCATCTAGGTAGAGATATAGACATAAGCGGAGCGATTAAAATTCACCCGGCAAAAACGGAAATCGTGATTGAAGGAAATAATCATACACTATCGGAAACAGGAGGAGCGTTAGGAGCCGCAGATGGTATCTATGCCAATGGTAATAAACTAAGAAGTGTCCATGTAAAGAACTTGGATATTAAAGGAAAGAACTATTATGGTTTCATTACCATACATGATGGAACACAAAATGTAGAGCAAATATTCGAAAATGTAAATTACAGTGGACCACAATTAATCTGGAACCGTTTCGGGAATGCAATTTTTAAAGGAGTTAACGACATTTATATTAATGATCATACAATGCCAGGATCAGCACCTGCCCAGGAGATGGCGGAAACTGGAAGTGTAGAAATTGATGGTGAAACTAATATAAGCCATAATAATGGCTATGCTCTTATTTGGTCGATTACAGCAGAACCACAATTTAAGATTGCTCCAAATGCTAATGTAGACATTAAAACACTTCATAGTGGTTATGGAATATTTTATGCAACAGGTGGCGATGGAGGTTTTTCCATTGGAAATAATGCAAAGGTAAAGTTTGATGGGGCAAAAGGAGTTACCGTCAATGGAAAGTTTAAGTCATTTAACGTGGATGACGGTGCAGATGTACAGATAAATAGATCTGGTACGGATTCATACCCAGTGATCTCGCTTTATGGGCCAGCACAGATCAATAATCAAGCGAAACTGCATGTAACTACAGAAGATGGTCATGCTTTGCAAGTGGAAAATAAACTATCCACCATTGATTTTACTAATCCAGAGAATGTTTTATTGTCCTCAGTAAAAAAACAAGCAATAAATAATTTAAGTACATCCCTTACGATGAGTATGAATACGGGTATGGTGAATCTTTGGACGAGTGCGACAGAAAATCCTACAAATAGTTATATGGGCAAATCAGGTGGAAATCTTACATGGAAAGCTATATATCGCTATGGCGTAGCGGAATCAATTAGTGGTAACCCAACGAATTTCATTATTGAACTTGCTAAAACAAAAAAGATCGAATTAGGAAAAAATGAAGCTGGGCAAGCAGAAAAAGACCTAGCCGATGCGAAGAAAAAAGCGGAAGATCTGTTCACGGACGATAAGTTCGACACATTGAAAGAAACGACAAATCAAGCGGCGATTGACGAAGCCCAAGAAGCGGTCAATAAGCTTACCGAAGGTGCAGAAAAAGACCGTCTGCAAGATTTACTGAACAATGCGAAAGAATTATTGAACAAAAAGGAACAAGCAGAAAAAGACCTAGCAAATGCGAAGAACAAAGTGGAAGATCTGTTCACGGACGATAAGTTCGACACATTGAAAGGAACGACGGATCAAGGAGCGATTGATGAAGCCCTAGACACGGTCAATAAATTACCGGAAGGTCCGGAAAAAGATCGCTTACAAGATTTGGTGGACAAAGCGCAAGATTTATTGAACAAGAAAGAACAAGCAGAAAAAGACCTATCCGATGCAAAGAACAAAGTCGAAGATCTGTTCACGGATGATAAATTCAACAAATTGAAAGAAACGACGAATCAAGGAGCGATTGACGAAGCTCAAGAAGTGGTTAATAAGCTTCCTGAAGGTGGAGAAAAAGACCGTCTGCAAGATTTGGTGGACAAAGCGCAAGATTTATTGAACAAAAAAGAACAAGCAGAAAAAGACTTAGCGGATGCAAAGGACAAAGTGGAGAATCTGTTCACGGACGATAAGTTCGATACATTGGAAGGAACGACGGATCAAGGGGCGATTGACGAAGCCCAAGAGGCGGTTAATAAGCTTCCTGAAGGTGCAGAAAAAGACCGTCTGCAAGATTTACTGAACAAAGCTGAAGATTTATTGGATAAAGATATAACGGCTCCGAATGCACCGAAACTAAATGAAGTTACAACAAACAGTAAAGAAGTAACAGGAAGCGGTGAACCTGAAGCAAATGTGACTGTCATCATTAATTCCAAGAAATATACTGGGGTTGTAGGTCCAGACGGGAAATTCAAGGTTTCTATTCCAAATCAACCCGTTAATACGATAATAACAGTCACCCTTACAGACGCGGCAGGAAATATCAGCGGGAGTTCATCTGTTAAGGTGGTACAGTTTATGCCGAGTGAACCTGTTAAGCTCAATACTGTGTACCAAAATGCAGAGGTTATAACAGGAACTGCACCTGAAGGGGCAACGATCGTACGCTTACTGGTAAATGGCGAAGCACTGCGTACGGCACCTGTCAATGAAGATGGAACATTCAGTATATACAGTAAGTACGTAGGAGTGGACGAGAAGGGAAATAATAAAACCCTACAAGTAGGCGATGTCGTAACGGTTGACTACGGTATGCGGACTCCATCGAACTTACAAGCTCATACTACGGTAGTCAAGGAAGTTGAAAAACTACAGGTGAATGCAGTGGCTCCCAATGCAGATTATATTACAGGCAAAGCAGCGGAGGGAACTAAGGGTCTCCGTTTGCTAGTGAATGGAATAGCACAGAGAACGGTTTCCCTAACTCAAACCGGGGCAGGTTACATTAATCCGGATGGAAGTTACCAAATTTACAGCCGATTTATCATCGATGAAAATGGAGCAAACCGGAGGCTAAAAGCAGGAGATGTCATAGAAGTTGATTATGGTCCACTAGTAGTTGGAGGAGACGTAGTAAAAACAATCGTCAAATAATCATTGTGAGAATGATGTAAGAAGGCCTCTCCTATAGGAAGTGGGTCCTTCTTACATGTTTGAAAAGCTTTTTAAAGTGTTATGAGTATTTTTTTCGTTTCAAGTAAATAAGGATCCAATTTTGTGAATGAGAGAGTGAGAAATATGGAGAAAAGATAATGAAGAATCTCTCTTTAAAAAGGATTTATATATTTATTAAGGGGTGACATTATGATATTAAAGAGAAGCTTCAATAGTATTTGGATCTGTATATTAACTTTAACTATATTTTTGACGGGCTGTACGTCAGGAGAAAAGGTTGTTCAGGATGAACAGCAAAAGCAAACGAACTCTTCCACTAAGGACGAAACAGGACAAGAGAAAGCCGTATCTGGCGTAAACATTCGGATTGAAAAGGCTTTGAAGCTTGAACATCCAGATCAAAAAGGAAAAGAAGTTTTACAGATACAGCTGAAGGCGACTAATAAAACGGCAGAAGAACGATTTGTAGACGTTTTTGAAATGTCGGTATGGAATAAAGAAAATAAAAAACTAAGTATCTATCCGGGCGATAATTTGGGGACACAACTGTCACCTGGCAAAAGTGTTAAAGGAAATGGGTACTATGTGATAGAAGGTAAGGGACCGTTTAAGGTGCAGTATGAAAATACTGACACTAAAGATAAGCAGGAATGGATCATTAACCAAGTGACTGACATGACAGCTGATGCTCCTGAAAAGTAGGAAGTGTTATTATAAGCCTGGCTAAAATATTTGAATTCCCCCGAGTAATGGCACCGTGATAAAGGCCAATTAATCGGGGAATTTTTGTATTTCCTTAAACGATCAAGAGAATGGAGTAGTGAAAGTTTTTGATTGTTTCCTATCTGCTTGCTTGTTAATATATTTTCATTTTTTTGGAAGGGCATGCCTATTCTAAATGTAGAAGTGTACTCGGCTAAAATACGTGTTGGCAAAGGCAGGCTACTCTTAATCTTTACGCATAACCCAGCTGTTGGTGTGAGTTTTATTTATCATGAAAAAAACATGGTTATTCAGGTTATAAAGGGTAGATGAATCAAAAACAGAACGATTCATTCGAAATCTGGAACTAGGATTAAAAGTAAATATGATAATTTATTAATGCTAACGAAAAATATAATGGGAAACGAAACTTACAAACGGATGTTCAAGAATTTCTAGTATGTGTATCGACCATAAAATAAATTGGTTGTATCTGGTCGGTTTTGCTGACTTAAATCGTTAATATTAGAAGTTTGCGAGTTTATTCCGTGTAATGGTTTGGTTCGTGAATGGACATTATGGAGTGTTAGTTTTAAAAAATCGTTAAGTTATAAATGAAATGGAGGAGTTGAATCATGATAACAGCGATAACTCATGAAAGAAAACAACAAATATATAATGCTCCATACTCGCACAAATCTAATCTGCGGAGAGAATTAAAGAAAAAGACGGCTAAAGTCGGAGTGATTGGATTGGGATATGTTGGTCTTCCAACAGCTTGTCATTATGCAGCTGAAGGATATAAGGTGACTGGATTCGATGTCTCCGAGTCAAAAGTGGAAAGTTTAAATAGCGGAATTAATTATATCAATGATGTAGATAATGACGAGCTTAGTGAATTGATATACCAAAAGCAATTTACTGCAACAATGGATATGAAGCAGGTTGGAGAGATGGATGTTCTTTTGATTTGTGTCCCGACCCCTGTCAATAATTTGAAAGAACCTGATATTTCGTATGTGAAAGATGTAGGAAAAGCTGTAGCTGAACATGTGAAGGAAGGAACAATGGTTATTTTAGAAAGTACAACGTATCCAGGAACGACAGAAGAATATATCTGTACACCATTAACAGATAGAGGATATGTGATTGGGGATAACCTTTTTGTAGCTTATTCGCCTGAAAGAATTGATCCAGGAAATAAAAAATTCAACTTAAGCAACACTCCAAAGGTTGTCGGGGGGATAACGGAAAACTGTACAGAATTAGCATGCATGTTTATCGGGAAAAACGCCCATCGTGTAAAAGGGATCCGCGTTGCAGAATTAAGCAAAATCTTTGAAAACACATTCCGGTGGATTAACATGGCTTTGGTCAATGAATTGACAGTTCTGTGCAAAGAATTGGAAATTGATATATGGGATACGATCAATGCAGCTTCCTCGAAACCATACGGGTTCATGAAATTCACCCCAGGTATTGGTGTAGGGGGACACTGTATACCGGTCGATCCCTACTACTTGCTCTATAAAGCAAAAGAACATGGTCATCGAACAAAAATGATTGAACTGGCAGGGGATATTAATGACGGGATGGTTCACTATTCATATAACCGCATACTTGAACTGCTTGCAGCCAAAGACAAGCTTATGAAACACTCACATGTTGTGGTTTTAGGTGCTTCTTATAAAAGTGATATTGGTGATTTAAGGGAGAGCCCGGTCGTTCGCTTACTTGAAAGGTTACAAAATAAAGTCCAGAAACTAACTGTCATCGAACCCTATGCAAAGGAAATCCGGATCAATGATCAAATCCAACCGGTGGCAAAATACGATGCTGCCATTCTTCAAAGAGCCGATATTGTTGTCATTGGAACACCACATAATTGTTTTGACTGGAAAAGTGTCCATGATAATGCGTCATTAATATTCGATTCCAAAAATGTGATGGAGGAAAATGGTCTGCTGTCCGATAAGGTTGCAAAATTATAGGCATAAAAAAAATATGTGAACAAACGAAAAAGGTTTAAGGATGGATTGGAGTTGATTGAATGAGTGGGACACTCAATTTAAACGATATTTTTCAAATGGTAAAAAAGCGCATGGCACTCATTTTCATCATCACAACCCTTATTACGGCAATAACGGGTATCGTTAGCTTTTTTATTCTTTCACCTGTTTACCAAGCTTCTACACAAATCTTGGTCAATCAAACCAAGGAAAGTACAGAACTTTACAATATAGGTGAGATTCAAACCAATATTCAATTGATTGAGACTTACGGAGAGATCATCAAAAGTCCAATGATGTTGGAAAAAGTAAAAAATCGACTGAATCTTGACATTTCAAATTCAGCGTTATCGGAACAAATCGAAATCGTCAGTAAGGGTAATTCACAAATATTTACCATTAAAGTTGAAAGCACGGACCCTAAACTTGCTGTAAATGTCGCCAGTACAATTACGGACATCTTCCAAGATGAAATAAAAGCGCTAATGAATGTGGATAATGTCAATGTCTTATCCAATGCAACTATAGGAGATAATTCCTCACCCATAAAACCGAATCCGATCACGAATATGATCTTCGCATGTTTTGCAGGGTTGGTTATAAGTTTAGTTCTTACATTCTTGATCGAATTTTTAGACAATACAATCAAGGTTGAATCTGATATTGAAGATCATTTAAAGATGCCGATGCTAGGCATCGTTAATTTAATGGAAAATAAAAAAAAACGAAAAAAATAGATTGATAATCACAACCTCAAGAGGTGAAAAGCTTGACACGCAATGAACGGCATAAAATGACGGAGATTAAGAAAAGGAGCAGTATTTCTATGTTGAAATCGAAATCTCCGGTTGTAGAGCAGTATAGGACGATCCGAACGAATCTTCAATTTTCCGCTGTGGAAAAAGACATAAGATCCATGATTTTCACCTCAGCAAACGCAGGTGAAGGAAAATCAACCACTTCAATTAATGTCGCAGCAGTTTTTGCACAGCAAGGGAAACGTATCCTCATCATAGATGCGGATTTGAGAAAGCCCAGTGTTCATACTAACTTTAACATGGAGAACTACCTGGGGTTAACGAATGTCATATCAAAGCAAAACAAATTACATGATGCTGTACAACCTTCCATATACCCAAATTTAGATGTGTTGACAAGTGGACCCATTCCTCCTAATCCATCGGAATTGCTTGGGTCAAACGGAATGGTGACATTGTTGGATGAAGTAAAGATGAATTATGATTTGGTTATTCTGGATACGCCGCCTGTTAATGCTGTTACAGATGCTCAAATACTAGCGAATATGACAGACGGAGCCGTTTTAGTGGTTAGCAGCGGAAGTACTGAAATACAGCAAGCAAAAAAAGCGAAGGAATTACTTGAAAATGCCAATGCAAAGCTTTTAGGCGGAATCCTAAATAAGAAAAAACAAAAACATCCTGACGAATACTACTACTATGGTAAATAAAATAAGCAGTTTGGAATTTGATTTAGCATTAGTAGTTAGGCCAAAGAGGGGATACCAATGATTGATATTCATAGTCACATTTTACCCGATATCGATGATGGGGCTGGAAATATCCAGGAAAGTATAGAAATGGCGAGAAAAGCCGTAGAACAAGGAATCACCAATATCATTGCAACCCCTCATTATAATAGGGGGATATATGAAAATGATAAAGAAAAAGTCTTGGAGGAAACTAGAAAAATAAACCGAGTACTTGATGATCTGAATATCCCGCTAAAAGTATGGCCTGGGCAGGAAATCAGGATATCCGATGAACTTATGGATGATTATGATAATAATAAAATCATGGGCTTGAATGGTTCGCAGTACATCCTTCTCGAACTTCCTTCAAACCATGTGCCAAGATATACGGAACGATTAATCTATGATCTTCAAATGAAAAGAATGACACCGATCATTGCTCATCCAGAGCGGAATATGGAAATATTAAAAAATCCGCGACTTCTAAAAGAACTAATTTGGAAGGGGGCGTATTCACAAATAACAGCAGGGAGCATCACAGGTAAATTCGGATGGAGAACAAAAAGATTTTCAAAATTTTTAGTTCACTCAGGTCTTACTCATTTTATTGCTTCAGATGCTCATAATGTTGGAAACAGAGGTTTTCAAATCATGGAAGCACAGAAGATGATTGAAAAGAATTTTGGACAAGAAGTAGTGAAGGCCTTTAATGAAAATGCCGAGAATGTTTTGTACGGGATGAAAGTTAAGGAACTCTTGTTTGATTAAAAATATTTATATGAGGAGAAGTAGATTTGACATATTATAACCGGCTTTTCACATTAGTCATACTGGACGCCATGATTGTTGTGATAGCTGTATTTTCAAGTTATTGGTTATTACATCCATATGATGAAATACCGGCTTTTGCACTGAATAGTACGCTTATTTTGCTTGTGTGTCATTATTTCTTTACTGCTTATTTGAAACAGTATAAAAAGGCTTGGGAATACGCCAGTATCAGGGAAATGTTTAATATATTCAAAGTGACTGCATTTGCTATTACCATTACTACCTTCTTTCAGCTGTACTTTACCGATTTTCTATATATAAGAGAACTTTTCATTACATGGATCCTTTATATGGCCATGATCGGGTGCTCACGTTTGGCATGGAGGGTTTATTTTGATCGATACATTAAGCAATCACCGAATAAAAAAAGAACGTTGATCGTTGGAGCCGGATCTGCTGGGACGATGATAACTAGTCAGTTGTTAAAATCCAGCAATATAGAATTAGTCCCAGTTGCATTCGTTGATGATGATAAAACGAAGCTAAGTTTAGAAATCTTCAACATACCAGTAGTAGCAGTAACAAAACATATTTCTCAAGTGGTTGAGGAATATAAGATCGAGCATATCGTCATTGCGATTCCTTCTTTGAAAAGGGAGGAAATAGATTCAATTTTTACAGAATGCACCAAAACTTGTGTAAAGACTCAAATTGTCCCTAGCCTTGAAGCGATTGTTCAGGGAAAGGTTCCTATTAATGAATTGCAAGATATCCAGATGGAGGACTTATTGGGGCGCTCACCCGTTCAACTTGATGATAAAGGTATTTCGGAAAAGATTGTTGAGAGTACTATTTTAGTAACAGGTGCGGGCGGTTCAATTGGCTCAGAAATCTGCCGTCAAGTCATGAAATATAATCCAGCTAAAATTATATTGCTTGGACATGGTGAAAACAGCATTTACGCGATTGAGTTGGAGTTGCTGGAGGCCTATGCAAGTACAATTGAGATTGTGACTGAAATTGCAGATATTCAGGACCGCAGGAGGATGTTTCAGGTCATCGATCAACATCGTCCTAACATCGTCTATCATGCAGCCGCCCATAAACATGTGCCACTTATGGAATCCAACCCTAAAGAAGCGGTGAAAAATAACATCATAGGCACGATTAATGTTGCGGAGGCATCGGAGGCTGGCATGGTGAATATTTTTGTCATGGTTTCCTCGGATAAAGCCGTAAATCCGACAAGTATAATGGGTGCCTCTAAATGTTTAGCAGAGATGATGATCCAGCATAAGAGTTTGTCGAGTCATACAAAATTTGTAACGGTCCGATTTGGAAATGTCCTTGGCAGTAATGGCAGCGTCATCCCACTCTTCAAAAAACAAATAAAAAAAGGGGGACCTTTGACAATTACTCATCCGGACATGATTCGCTATTTCATGACCATTCCCGAAGCTTCTAGATTAGTCATTCAGGCAGGGGTTCTGGCCAAAGGCGGAGAGGTATTTGTACTTGATATGGGTGAACCTGTCAAAATTGTCGATTTTGCTAAAAAGCTCATCCAACTGTCAGGTTACAATGTTGAAGACATTGGGATTACCTATACTGGAATTCGGCCAGGTGAAAAATTATACGAAGAACTACTTGGGGAAGATGAGGTTTATTTAAATCAGATCTATCCAAAAATTCATATTGGGAAACCAAGAGAGGTAAATTGGAATGCAATAAAGGATATTATCACAACATACGATGTCTTGAGCGAAGAAACGTTAAAAGAAAGAGTGTTGAATTTAGCAAATTATAGGACGAATAACAAAATTCCCGTTCCGTGACAATGACTCATATCCCGATGATTAGCAATTACTAGAGAAGGTAAGGCGAGTGTTAACATTCTAGCAACCTTGTTATCCAATGAATGTAATAGAAGTGAAGAGAAATGAAGAATAATAGAAAAAACGATTGGAAATGCGATAAGAGTAGCAATTAAATGCTGTAATGCTATCTGAGATTTCCCTTGTTTACTTGTAACGATCCACAATGATGATTTAGGAGGAAAAAATGAAACGGGCTTTTGAATTATTGATATCTTGTCTGGCGCTCATATCCAGTTCACTTCTTATGCTGCTTATCGTCATCCTCATCCGTTTGAAATTAGGTTCCCCTGTTATTTTTAAGCAGGAGCGCCCAGGCCTTAATGGTAAATCATTTTATCTGTACAAGTTTAGAACGATGACAGATGAAAAAGATGAAAAAGGGGATTTGGTTCCTGATGAGAAGAGATTAACCGATTTTGGGAAATTACTTAGAAAATTAAGTTTAGATGAATTGCCACAGTTGATTAATGTTATCAAAGGCGATGTGAGTTTTGTAGGTCCACGGCCGTTATTAATGGAATATCTCCCATTATACACTGCCGAACAAGCAAGGAGGCATGATGTCCGTCCAGGAATGACAGGTTGGGCACAAGTGAATGGCCGCAATGCAATCTCGTGGGAGAAAAAGTTTGAGCTTGATGTCTGGTACGTAGAAAATCAATCCTTTTTACTGGATATGAAGATCATATATCTTACATTGATTAAGGTATGTAAACAAGAAGCCATTACCCAAGAAGGGCATGTGACAACCCGAAAATTTGTTGGATAATAGGATGAATGAAGTTGATTGACCATATACCAAAATAATTCAAATGTATTGAACTTGGAGGGAACACCAGTAAACCTCTAACTCCTGTAGATACTTTTCTTAAAGAAACACTAAACTAGATAAGTGAGAAGTGATTTAAATTGAAGAAAATCGTAATAATCGGTGCAGGTGGGCACTCAAAAGTTGTGCAAGATATTATTGAAGCAACGGGTGAGTATCGGCTCATGGCTATTTTGGATGACCAATACGAAGTGCTGAAAAAAAAGGGAAATATATATCTTGGCCCCATCTTATGCACTAAAAGCTTGTGTATCCATTTTGAATGTAAGGTAATTATTGCGATAGGCAGGAATGATTTAAGGTTAAAAATCGTAAACGAGCTGAATTTGGATGTAATGGATTATGAGACAGTCATTCACCCCACTGCTGTAGTGGGTAAAAATGTATCGATAGGAAAAGGAACAGTCATTATGCCGAATGTCGTCTTGAACGCGGGCGCGAGAGTGGGGAATCACGTCATCGTTAATACGTCTTCTGTCATTGAGCATGATACTCAGCTTAATGACTTTATCCATATAGCTCCTAGTGCAACCCTGACTGGAGCTGTCAGGATCGGAACTGGAACCATGATAGGAGCTGGATCCACCGTCATACCAAACATCACGATAGGTGTATGGTGTACGATTGGGGCCGGATCGACCGTTATTAAAGACATTCCTCATGCATCTATCGCTGTGGGGTCCCCAGCAAGGATAATAAAATAAGGAGTGTGTGGGATGGAGTATAAAAGATTGTATCTTTCGCCTCCTCATATGAGTGGGAATGAACAAATGTACGTTAGCCAAGCGTTCGAGACAAATTGGATTGCGCCTCTAGGACCGAACGTAAATGCTTTGGAAGAAGGATTTGCCAAATATGCAGGCACTAAAGGGGCATTGGCAGTAAGTTCAGGGACAGCAGCCATTCATTTGGCATTGCAAGTATTGGGAGTCACCAGTGGTGATACCGTATTCTGTTCTTCATTAACTTTTATAGCCAGTGCAAATCCTATCGTATATCAAGGGGCGAAGCCTGTCTTTATCGATTCTGAATCAGATACTTGGAATATGTCTCCTAAAGCATTGGAAATGGCTTTTGAAGACGCTAGGAAAAAACGGGAAACTCCAAAGGCTGTCATTTTAGTGCATCTATTTGGTCAGAGTGCAAAGGTGGATGAAATCAAGAACATTTGCAGGAAATATAAAGTTGCTTTGATTGAGGATGCCGCAGAATCCCTTGGTAGTACGTATAAGGGGAAGCAAACAGGAGCGTTTGGTGATATAGGGATTTATTCGTTGAATGGAAATAAAATCATTACAACTTCTGGTGGGGGTATGCTTGTTTCAAATAACGAAGAATTTTTGCATAAAGCTCTCTATCTATCTACTCAAGCACGTGACCCAGCCATTCACTATCAGCATAGCGCAATTGGATATAACTATCGTTTAAGTAACATTCTAGCTGGAATTGGTCGTGCCCAATTGGATGTATTGGATGAGCGTGTAAAAGCACGGAGAAAAATCTTTGATCGGTATAAAAAGTCGTTGGCAAACATAGCTGGCATCACCTTTATGCCAGAGCTAAAAGATACGATGGGGAATCGCTGGCTGACGGCCTTAACAATAGACGACAAAATCACTGGAGTACGTTACAGTGATGTGATTAATGCGTTAGAAGCAAGAAATATTGAATCAAGGCCTGTCTGGAAACCATTACATTTACAGCCCATCTTTAAAGATGCAGCATTTTTTACAGAAAGCGGCGATAAAAGCATTTCAACTATGTTATTTGAACAAGGTCTATGTTTACCATCCGGTTCCAGCATGACATTAGAAGATCAAGAGCGGGTTGTGAAAATCGTAAAGGAAGTAATTGAACCGTCCAAAATAGCTCGATGAGTTTTTCGTCGTGTCATACGAGTCAAATCATTAGAGGACCGTGACATACATTTTACATTGAGATAAACTAAGCCCGCTTTAATAGTATTTAAACTTCCTTACAATGAAAAGGAGGCCAAACAAAATATGAGAATTACTTTTAAACAGATTTATCAAGATATCGACAAGTTAGTTTGTTTATCCAATAAACATAAACGAAATGGTTTGAATTGCAGAGAGATTGAAAAAACAAGAAAAAGACTAGTTGAAAATATAAAAGCCATAGAGCTTCATACCATCGTTTTCAATAATGAAGATTCTGGATAAATAGTCCCTGATATTATCTTTTCCTTCGGAAAAAAGGTTTCATTTTTGGAAGCCTGTTTAAATCTATGATAGAAATGAGCGTGCCTATGAAGATCGGTGATAAAGTGAATTATAAATCAAGTGAATATAAAATTATTTACATCTATAGAAATGATTTAAAAGTCGAGCTTCTTTCACTTGATTGTAAGCATGGGAAATTCGAATTGGCACATATATCTCATCTGAAGAAGACAAATCCTGATTATGCAGAGAATTCACAAAAAGTGCCCCATTATGACTATCGATGAGTAAGGGTTGTATTTTATTTTCTTGTTTCTAAAATAGAATAGAAATTGACACACCACTCCGGATGTTGGTCAGGCTGTCGGGAAACTCTCCACAGTCTTTTTCTTTCCTTTGTTTTTTATCTATTCACCGCTTTAATTAGGCTTATTCCAATGTTATGACTTACCCGCATCAACTATAGGGTCATAAAAAGACTATGTTTCTATCGATATTTTATTGAATCTTGATGGGGAATTTAACCTGTGCATAATCATATTCTTCTCCCTCAAAATAATTTTCACCAGGAGGAACTGCATTTCTTTTAATAGTGTCACTCTACAAATCCTCGATAAAAGAAGGATGTTTTTTTGTCAAGAACATACAGATATTTTAAAAAAGATCCATTGTATGTAAATTTTGCAAAATAGATGGTTTCTAAAATGAAATGCTTCATTGCTAGTTTGGAATTTTATTACTAATCCCAATTATATATAACCACTATTCGTAATAGGATATTTTCATTACCTTTCTAATTCCTTAACTGTACAGAGCTTGGGATAGTATTCGATGTCATGCTTTTGCTCAAAAATATCTAAAAGTGAGTCAATTTCGAGCAGGTTATCAACTGGAAAGAGTGTTTTACTGATACCTATATGGGATTCCAAGCCCGGATAAGTTTCAAAAATTGATTTTCCTGTACCGTATATGAAACGACGCTGGAATAAAGTTATGGTAAATTTGGGTAGTAAGTAGTGTGTGTTTTCTGTTATTTTGAAAATATGTGTGGGGTTTATAAAAATTAGGTATTAATACTCAATCGTATGTATCGATAGTTATAATAAGAATATATGAAAATCAATAAAGTTAAAGGTGATTGTATGAATCGATTTAATGACCGTTATTCAAAACTGCTGTATCATTTATTTTATGAGGATAACTGGTGTAGTTTAAACGAACTATCAAAAAAAACAGGTTATTCGAAAAGCACTTTATGGCGGGATATATTACATATGAGTTCCAATCTTCCACCTGAATGGAAAATTGAAAAGAATGAAGTTCAGGGCGTAAGATTATTGAAACCTAAAAACGGCACCTTGGAAGAACTTTGGTTTCATCTTAAAAGCGAAAATACCTATTTTCAAACCTTGGAATTAATTCTTTTTAACAATGGAGTAACGATAAAATACATTACTCAAAAAGTACATATTAGTCGCTCCACAGTGTACCGCCAGTTAGAGAAAATAGAAGAAGTATTAAAAAGTGCCGAAGTTCAATTATCGAATAGTCCGTTTAAAATTGTTGGGGATGAAAAAAAGGTTAGGCGATTCATCATGCAGTATGTAGAGTATATGTCGGGCAATTTGAATGACTTTATTACATCTTTTGATCTTAAGGAGTTTCAAGACACTCTATTGGAGCTATTGAAGGAACATTCAACTTCTTTGCATATGGGTGCAATACAAAGGCTAGCGATAATCCTTCATATCTCTAACATTCGCATAACACATAATAGTTTTGTGACATTCCCAAAAGTGGTAATCGATGAAAATGAAACATCCAAAGCATTTGAAATATCAAAGAAACTTTTCAAGTTCATGGAAAAATGTCCAAATAGGGAGAAACAGATTCGAGAAATTTTATTTCTTTCTTTATATCTAATGAGCGAAGAAATGTCTTTAAACCGTACCCAAGAGCTTCGGTACATTCGTTCCAAACTTAATTCGGATAGCGGTAAGCCTTTAAGTCAATTTCTAAGTAATTTATCTAAAAAAATTGGGTTGGATGTTTCTCAGGACGATATTTTCATGTATGAATTTGCGCAAACTCTTCGAGGGATCTCCTTTGATTTTCAATTAAAAACAGATACTAGAATAAATAATATTTTACAATTCGTTCCTTATTTTGAAAAAAACACGTTATTCGGAATTATTGAAGAAATAGCAAAATATATCTCGGGAGAATTTACTATTTCTTTTGAAAATATAGAAGTATTAGAAATATTCATGTTGGTCCAAGCTTCAATCTTAAGAAAAAAAAACCAGATGGTTATAGAGACAGCGTTAATTTGTCGTTCATATGTAGAGAAGGATTATATTCGTGAGGTATTAAAACATCATTTTGGGAACCAGCTTAATATTTATGTAATGGATTTTTCCGATATAGATTCACTTTTCAGAAAAAATGGTTTTGATATTTTAATAACCACGGATTTAGGGCAGTTAATTAATATTGAGCACATTCCTGTTTATAAAGTTTCTTCATTTCCAACTCCTTCCGAATTAAAAGAAATTAAGATGTTCACTCGAAAGAATTTTATTGATAGGTATGGTTTAAACCCTAATATCTTATATCCATTTGAAGAAGATATTGATTGAGGTTAGTCTTCAACATTTAATTTCATCACTATGTCCTTTTACCCCTGAACAGTAATATGCAGCTAATAAACTACCTCGTCATTAAGCCTTGGTCATTCTTTTTTCTCCAAAGGGGGAAGGTGAAAAGCATTACTTATCTGACAGAAGTTTAAGGGTTGATATCATTTACAATAGATAAGGGAGCACCAAATGACCAAAGCGAAAACGCCAAGCATTCACTTCCCAATTTAAACCACAGATCATTCTCTTATTTTCAAAATTTTAAAACACGAATGGATACCCTTTGATACCTTTATCACGGAAGCGATATCTGAGATCAGAAAGTGAACGAATCGAAAACATTTCCCTACTTCCCAGCTTGAATTTTGGAAATGATGTTAAATGGTAAAATAAGCTCAACTATAGGCTGCATTCCTTCTTTAATTAAATATTCGGACCTAAAAGGGTTAGTGATATTTCCAACATATTTGCTAAGGTCATCCACAAGTGTAATTTTAGATCAAAATGCTGGGTGTCCGTTGAAAGGTTGGGTCTCTTTATTGATGTGGTCACTTTAACGATTTGGCAGCAAATCATGAACCTGTAGTGCAATGCTGTAACGGAGGAAAGAGTTTGAACCACCGTCGCTATCAGGGGCTTTCTAAAGGAAATGGCCCAGGTACAATACCTGGGCCATTTCCTTTAGGAACTTTTTATACTGTTCAAATAATGTGTGACAGTTCTCTTTTTTTAAGGTTGTTTTAACGAAATTTATTGAGTTGTAACATATTCATTTTTCCCTGCACGCATTCCAACAATAAATATAAGTGCAGATATTACTACCAACATTAATAAGGGAATTGTCCAGCTGTGTGTAACGTCATGAAGCAATCCGAATAAAATTGGTCCAATGGCAGATAAGAGGTACCCGAATGATTGAGCCATTCCTGATAATTCTGTAGCTTCATGGGTATTTTGTGTTCGAAGACTAAAGAACATCATGGATAAACTGAATATGGTACCGACTCCAATCCCGATCAATATCATGCATACCGGGATGAATAGAGTACTGCCGTACAATATGCCGAATATCCCTGTAATAAGGAAGATGACAGGTGGGACCACTAACAGACGCTGACTTTGTAAGCGGCCAGCTAAAATGGGCACAATGAATGTTATAGGAATGACGGCAAGCTGCATGATGGATAGCATCCAACCAGCTTCATCAGCGTTAAGGCCTTTTTGCTCCAGGATTTCCGGCATCCAGGTAATGACTGTATAGAAGATAAACGATTGCAATCCCATGAAAAAAGTGATCTGCCAGGCTAAACCAGAACGCCATAAGTTAATCTTTTTAAACTTTTGAGCCGTTTGTACATCCTTACCTGACTTGAATGGCCGTCTTAATTGCGGCATCCAAAAGAAAATTGTAATAAGAGATAAAATCCCCCAACATCCAAGGGCACCAGCCCATCCCAATCCTGATGAAGAAGCAATGGGAATGCTGATCCCGGAACCTATTGCGCCACATAAATTCATGGACACTGCATAAGTCCCTGTCATCAAACCGATATTCCTGGCAAAGTTATGTTTAATCAGACTGGGCAACAATACATTGCCGATTGCGATGGCTAACCCGATTAAAATGGTCCCTATGAACAATGTCTGCACTCCGCCAACGGAGCGTATCCCAATCCCGATAGTTAATAATATCAAAGATAGGAAAAGGGTGAGCTCCATTCCAAAACGCCGTGCTATCCTAGGTGCAAATGGAGATAGTAATGCGAAAGAAAGCAAAGGTAATGTCGTTAATGAACCTGATAGTGTATTGGATATCCCCAAATTATCACGGATCGAAGTGACAAGGGGGCCAACCGATGTTAAGGGAGCCCTTAGATTGGCCCCAAGGAGAATGATCCCGATGATGAGTAGTCCAAATCTGGGTTTAATATCCATTTTGGTTTGTTCTAGTTGATTTGCCGCTTGATGAATGCCCATAATCTCCTCCTTACTTACTCTAAAGATTTCTTGAATTGTGCAATGTATTCATTCACTGTTTCGATTGCCCGGTTCACATCTTGTTCGATGATGGCATCTACTAGGTTACAATGAATGTTCAAATGAAGGTTCGCATCAGAACTCATCTCGACTATCTGATGGATGGAATCATGCAGGGAGTCTTCCATATGTTCGTATAAATCAATCAATAAATCATTATGTGATGAACCCATAATCGATTTATGTAACTGTATATCCGCTTCTTCGTAAGCCTTGATATCCTTTGCTTCAGCAGCTTCACAGCATGCTTTTATATAAAACCGCAATCGTTCTATATCTTCTTGGTTCCGTCTTAATGCCGCTAACTGGGCTCCCTCTCTTTCAAGGGCATGACGGACCTCTAATGTTTCCAATAAACTTGACTGCTGAATCCTTCTTTGCAATGCAGCCCCCAAGGTACTTGATGACCTTACAAATGTCCCCTTTCCTTGTTTCGTTACTAAAAGACCAGCATAAACAAGTGATCGTACAGCTTCTCTTAATGTATTTCTGCTTACATCGAACTGTTGGATCAAATCCATTTCAGGTGGAATCTGCTTTCCAATTTGCCATTCGCCTGATTGGATTAAGGATTCAATTTGGGAAACCACTTGCTCTACAAGTGATAAGCGATTTGTTTTAGATATGGTCAATATTTACACCTCAAATTTGTAGGATGATTGGTTCATTGGTTATTTTAACATATGTATGTTGAAAATGGAGCATAGGGAGTATTTTTAACCAATTTTATTTCCATCCTTAACTTTAGCTGCTTAAAGGACAAAAGGTCTTATTAGGACAATAGAAAAAATGCCAGTTGATTTCAGAAATCCGCCGACTGTCTGCCAAGCCTCCTCGACGCAAGCGCTTGCAGGGTCTCGTCTAGCTCGCGGAAAGCGAGTGCCTGTAGTTCCAATCAACGTCCAAATTGTACAAACTTTAAAAAAACTGTAGGCAAACTCGATTTTATCGAGTTTGCCTACAGTCTGAAATCCCAGATAATAAGATTCGGGGATTTTAATAATATTTCTATTTTTTTTGTTTGACAATAAAAGAGAGAAGGATAAATATTCCCAAAGTTACAAGACATACAGTGGTCCCGATTATGTTTTGCTTATTAAAGATGAATGCTAAAAAGATGATGCTCAAGGCTGTGATAGCTAATATGGTTGTATATGGGTACCATTTTACTCGGAAACCTGATTTGCCTTTGTATTGTTTACGCAGCTTCAATTGTGCGGAACAAATACTGATCCATAATAATAAAACTGTGAAGCCAGGGATGGCCATAAGGTAGCTTAATATCAGATCAGGTGTCAAATATGATAAAAACACACCAGCCAATATACATAATGTAGTTAAAAATATACCATTAAGCGGGATTCCCTTTTTAGTTGTCCTTAAAAATGCCTTAGGGGCTTCGCCGTTCTGGGAAAGAGTAAACAGTGTCCTTGAGGTAGCGTATATCCCTGAATTTGCAGCTGATAAGACAGCTGTTAAAAGGACGAAATTCATAATATCAGCTGCTCCGGGAAGACCTGATAAGCTGAAAACCTGTACGAAAGGACTTACTTCAGTGCTTACTTGGTTCCAAGGTATAACCCCGCAAATAATAAATATTGGGAAGACATAAAAAAGAATCACCCGCCATACAGTTCCTTTAATGATTTTTGGTATGACTCGCTGACTATCTTTTGTTTCCGTGACGGCTACACCTATTAATTCTGCACCCCCATATGAAAACATTACAACCAAAAGTGCACTTAACATTCCGTCAATTCCATTGGGGAAAAAGCCCCCATGTTCCGTGTAATTAGAAAAAGAAGCCGAACTAGGAAAAAGTCCTAACATGATCAAAGCTCCTAAAATAATAAAAGCAATTAAAGTTATTATTTTTATACCTGCAAACCAAAACTCGAGTTCACCATAGTATTTTACTTGAAACAAATTTATTCCTATTATTACTGAAGCGCAAAGTATACTTAACAGCCATAATGGTATTGAAGGAAACCAATATTGTAGAAAGCTCCCGGCTGCGACTATTTCTACAATGATCACGATAATCCAGTTAAACCAATAGAGCCATCCGACAATGAAGGATAGTTGAAACCCAAAAGCTTTATTTATGAGATGCTGTACATTCAAATTAGGAAAAGCGGTAGCCATCTCTCCTAGTGCCGCCATTACAATAAATAACAAAAGTCCCCCTATTAAATAGGCTATCACGACACTTGGACCTGCCATATTTAATGTATCTGAACTCCCCTTAAAAATCCCTGTCCCTATCATTCCGGCTAAAGCAATAAACTGGACATGCCTAGGCAATAAACCCTTTTTTAAATCTTGATGAGTCTTTTCCATTTTATTCATGCCTTTCTTTCGCTATTTTAATAAAATGTTAATTTCAGTAAAATTAAAAGTTCTTCTGTTAATGAACGCTTTTACGCACTAAAGTACTATATTAATATATCACGATTCGGGAAAATGTCAATTTAAGCAGGGGAACGGAAAATTATTTTTTAACAGTAAAGAAAGAATTTCCTTTATTATCTTAAAAGTATTTGGATTTTATGAAAAATTAACCTGAAGAGATGTAGGCATTTAATAAAAAATGATCGGAAGTTAAATGATTGAATTAAACAAGTGCCACGAGCAAACAAAATTGCGTTATATTGCATGATTACTGTCATTTTGTTTGATGGTGAATAAGATGTTTTAACCAGTTCAAGTCCTTCTATAAAAACGAATTAGGAAATGTTCATATATGTAAGGCTGTGATTGCGGTTTTCTATTTGGCGGAGATTTCGCCTTTATAGTCGTTTTGTTTATCCTTTTGGTTGCGGGCGGTGCCCGGGTTATGGAAACATACTGCTGAATACAAAAAACCGACATTGATAGGTCGGTTTTTCTATGACATATAAGGTGTTGGAGCAGGCTAGCTAATGAGACTACCCGTTCTCATATAAAAAGGGGAGAGGAAGCGGCTGTAGGTTTTCGGTTTCTTGTACCGGTTCAATTTCCCTTAGAAATTCCAAATAACCGGTATATACCTGCGAGGCCATCCCTAAATATTGTAATTCAGTGTGGATGATACCCATCCTTGGTGAATGGAGCATATACATTTTTTCTTCCCTCCTTTCAAAAAGGGCCAGTCTCATAAAGGAGTTATTCCTAGGCTTTACTGATATGAATGTCTTGTTCATGGGGGATAATTCATATTCATTTGATGAAGGATGCTCCGGGTTCGAAGGATTCTGCATTTCTTTCTTCTACTACCATGCGCAACCCACTCTTAGGTCTGAGCGTAAGGGACGGAAGGGGGATTACTTCATGATGGTCAGGTGCAATCTTAATCCTATATCGTTGAGCAATGCAGGCCAGGACAAGCACCGCTTCCATCATGGCAAAATGATTGCCAATACAAACCCGCGGCCCTCCGCCAAAGGGAAAGTAAGCGAACGCAGGCAGGCTTTTCAAATAGTTGTTATCAAATCGTTCAGGAATAAAAGATTCAGGTTGATCAAAATACTCTTGATTATGCTGCATCAAATAAGAACTTATTAGGATCATCTCGCCTTTTTTAAAGTGAAATCCTCCTATTACAACATCCTCCGACACATCCCGGGATAAGATATAAAGTGGCGGGTACATGCGAAGTGTTTCATGAATGATCTTTTGAGTATATTGTAATTTCATGAAATCGTCAGGCTCGGGTTTCCGGGCACCAATTATGCTATCCACTTCATAGAAGAGTTTAGTTTGAACTTCAGGATGCTGTGAAAGTGCGTACAGTGCCCAAGAAAGAGCATTTGCTGTAGTTTCATGACCGGCAAGAAAAATAGTCATTAACTCATCACGTACCTGATGGTTTGTCATTCCTAATCCGTCTTCGGCATCTCGGGCATCGATCAAGATTCCAAGCATGTCTTCGTGTTTTCCTGTATCGTTCTTCCGTTTTTCAATAATTCCATAAATCACTTTATCAAGTCTTTGTATCGCCTTTTTATATTGACGGTTGATTTTAGTTGGCACCCATAATGGCATACGGAAAAGCTTTCTCATCCTTTTGACTGCGATTCTTAAAGCTGTTTCCAGCGGTTTCCCAACAATTTCATAGCCATCTTTGAATTCCATGCTGAACATGGTCTTGCTGATTATCCCGAGAGTGATGTCCAACATATCCTTCGTGATAATCCGTTCATCATTATGTTTCCAAAAAGTTGATATATAATCCAATGTGGTATCAATCATATCCGTGGCGTAATGGCTAATATGAGTCTTTTTGAAGGAAGGTTGAATAAGCCTTCTCTGACGCATATGAAAGTCCTTTTCGCTTGTAAGTAGACCTTCACCGATAAGTGGTTTCAATACATTGAAGTCCTTTGATTTGACGAAGGATTTTTGTTTTGTTACGAGTATTTGTTTTATTAGATCAGGATTTAAAACGAGGTAAACATTTTGGAATGGTCCTAAACGGAATTTAGCAACCTCCCCATATTCCTTGGCCAATCGGGTAAGAAAGCCGAGGGGATCTGTTTGAAATTCCTTTGTATGTCCGGAAATCAGCCTTCCTTTTGGAACTTTTGGAGAATCACGGAAGGCACCATCAGTTTGGCTCAAGTTGTTTTCCCCCTTTCTTTAAAATAATTCCATGTAATCATTCTATGAGGATAAACTAAATCGGTTTGGACAAGTCGTTAAAGAAAGGGCGGATAATATAAATATGGCTATATTATAGAAATGAAAAGAAGTAAACTTGCAGAAACCATAGAAAAACTCTGGAAAAATAGCGCCAGAGTTTTTTATGAGAGCTTTAGATTAAGAAGATGTGGGAAACGGTTCTCGGCAGAGTAAACTTTTTGTATTGATAGGGAGCTTAACTTCTTTCTTCATCGTTTCCATGTTGGAAGTGATCATTTTTTTCATTAATGGGTCCACCAAATTGTTCATTGATTTCCTTAACCACTTGATCTAAAAATTCATCGGATATTATCGGATTTTTTGTTTTTGTGTGCATGTGATTCTCTACAATCCTTTCTGGATATCATGTGTTTGGATCACTTATGAAATATACTTATCAACATAACCTCAGTTACAATGAATTATTCTTATTCTGTGCAAATTTTCACGGGCTTTTCCATTCATATTCATAAATCGCTTAAACCTTATGGTACGGGGGATATGTTTTTGGGTTCATTTTACAATCAATGGGGTGATCCGACAGCTACTCTCGTAACGGTATATGGAAGGGAGGTGGAGCTAATTAGACAAAGGTATCTAAGAGGACTGCTTGTGGAAGAAGTCTTTTTTACGGGTGATATCACAGGAATTCAAGAAGATATGAAAATAGCCCAATCACTTTTTGGTAACTGGGCATGAGCTATATTAACTTCATTAAGGAAACAACTGTCTTAAATATGTTATTAGCTGATCACGAAGTTCAGGTCGTTTCATGGCGAAATCAATTGACGCTTGAAGAAAGCCGAATTTATCCCCGACGTCATATCGATGTCCCTCAATGATATACGAATATAATGGTTCCTTTTCTAGCAAAAGATCCAAAGCTTCGGTAAGCTGGATTTCCCCCTTAGGATCTGGCTGTACGGTTTCGAGGATTTCAAAAATGGCAGGCGTTAAAATATATCGGCCAATAATCGCCTGTGTTGAGGGTGCCTCCTCAACTTTTGGCTTTTCCACTAAGTTTTTTACCAAAAATAAATCCTCATATTGTTCTTGGAAATTTACAATCCCATACTTGGATACATCGGCAGGTAACACTTCCTTACACCCGATAATGCTCGCTTGAACCTTGTTATACCGTTCCATTAACTGCTTCAAGGCTGGGACCCGGCTATCCACGATATCATCACCTAACAGGACTGCAAAAGGTTCGTCTCCAATAAACGTTTTGGCACATAAAACTGCATGCCCCAGACCCAATGGTTCCTTTTGTCTTACATAGTGAATATCCACCATATTGGAAATGTTCTCCACGGTCTTTAGCAGATCATTTTGTCCTTTCTTTTGTAAAAGCATTTCAAGCTCAATGGATTTATCGAAATGATCTTCGATGGCACGTTTGTTTTTCCCTGTAACGATGATAATATCTGTAATCCCTGATTGTACCGCTTCCTCGATTATATATTGAATGGTCGGCTTATCGACAATCGGCAGCATTTCCTTTGGTTGAGCTTTCGTAGCGGGTAAAAATCGTGTTCCTAAACCGGCTGCTGGAATCACGGCTTTCTTTATCATAGCCCAGCCCCTTTTTAAGGTTCTTTTATCTCGCTTTTCGTTCTACCGTTCATTTTATGTGTTCATTGGTTGACCTATATCAAAAAAGGTTAAAATAAATCCCTGAAAAAGAATAGATTTACTATTGAAGCAAATATTATGGATATATGAATTTTGGTCAAGAGGTGTATATTTTGCCAATTGAAAATCAAGAGAGAAAACAAATCCTTTTTGCCTTACTTGTCATCGTTTTATATCTTTCCCCTTTATTCATCCTTGGAGAAAATGCGCATATTCGTGTACATGATAATTTGGATTCCAACCTTGCCTGGTATAAAGTACTTTCGGAGAGCGGTGAATTATTCGGTGCCATAGACGCCAAAATTCCACAGATTATGAATGGGCTGCCAAGAAATGCGTTTGGCAGTGAATTCAGTATTATCGTGTGGCTGTATGCACTTTTCCCGACAATGGTTGCATATGCAATAAGCCAGGCATTAACAAGATTCATTGCTTTCTTTGGTATGTATATCCTATTAAAAAAACATTTGGTTACAGGGCGCCAATCAGGATGGATAAGGATTGGAACATCCTTGGCCTTTGCCCTTACCCCATTTTGGCCATCGGGAATGCTCAGTACTCTTGGGATGCCGCTAGCCCTTTGGGCTTTTTTGAATATCCGCAGCAAGGACCATTCGTGGAAGAATTATTTGGTCCTTACACTTTTACCGCTTTATTCAAGCATCGTGCTTGGCTTTTTCTTTTTTCTTGTTGCAATGGGCTTCCTTTGGATATCGGATGTGATCAGGAGAAAAGGGTGGAATTTAAGGTTTCTACTTTCAATCGTGTATATGACGGTCATTTTTGGTCTGGTCGAGTATCGGCTGGTCGCTTCCTTCATTTTTGATTCGGAGCCGAACAGCAGAGATGAATATTTTCATGCAAGGCTGCCGCTCGAGTGGGTCATCAAGCTTACTTTCAAAAATTTCGTCCTTGGACATACGCATGTCATGACTGTACATGCGCTTATCATCCTGCCGATTACAGTCTTTGCCCTTTATATCATTTTGACCAAAAAGCTATGGAGACAGGAAAAGATATTTGTTTTTTTGTTCGGCTTGAATTTTATGCTTTCCGCGTGGTACGCATTTTGGTTTTATAAAGGCTGGCTTCCTTTAACGGAAAGGTTTCACACTCTGGATACCTTTAATTTTGCCAGATTTCACTTTTTAAGGCCGATGGTGATTTACTTGGGGTTTGCCCTCGCGATAAAAATCATCTGGGAGCACAGCGATTATGCCAAGAAAACCCTTTCAATATTCATAGCCGTTCAAATTATGATCTTAGTGGGTTTCAATGAAGAAATCACTCACAATAAAAAACCATCTTTTAAAGAGTTCTATGCAGAAAGCCTTTTTCAGGAAATAAGAGATCATATTGGCCTTCCACAGGAAGAATATCGGGTCGCGAGCATTGGCCTACATCCTGCGATTGCCCAATTTAATGGGTTTTACACGCTTGATAGCTATAACAATTTCTATCCGCTTACTTACAAACATCAATTTCGTCAAATAATTGAAAACGAATTGGCTAAGAATAAAAACATCAGAATCTACTTTGATGAATGGGGAGGGCGTTGTTACCTATTTACCGATGAGCTTGGGAAGCATTATATGTTCAAGAAAGGCTCGAAGAAAGAGCTGGAAAATTTGGAACTTAATGTGGATGCGTATAAAGGGTTAGGTGGCAAGTATATATTTTCTGCTATACCAATCAACAATGCGAAGGAAAACGGGTTGGTCCTGGAAAGGATTTTCACAAAGAAAGGAAGTATTTGGAAAATTCATTTATACAGAGTCATGTGAAAAGGGGGGAATATTGTGAATTCACCGATAGTAACGATTGTTGTACCTTGTTATAACGAAGAAAGCGTTTTGCAGGATACCATTTCCCAGCTTTGTGGATTGGTGAGGGGTTTAGTCGAAGAAAACGTTGTATCCGATAAAAGTAAAATTCTATTGGTTGATGATGGAAGCAAAGATCAAACATGGAAGATCATTTATAAAGAAACGATAAACAATGAATTTGTTCGTGGGCTAAAGCTTTCCCGGAATGCAGGTCATCAAAATGCACTTCTGGCAGGAATGTTTACAGCCAAGGAAGCCTCGGATTGTGTGATTTCCATTGATGCAGATTTGCAGGATGATATTCAAGTCATCCCTGAATTCATTCGGAAATTCAATGAAGGTTGTGAAATTGTATATGGTGTCCGCCAGAAAAGGGACCTTGATTCATTTTTTAAACGAACATCTGCAACTGGTTTTTATAAATTGATGAACAAGATGGGGGTTAACCTTATCTATAATCATGCCGATTTCCGGCTAATGAGCAAAAGGGCGATCGTGGAGCTGGAACAATTTGAAGAAACGAATCTTTTTTTACGGGGAATCGTCCCGCTCATTGGGTTCAAGACGGACTCTGTTTATTATGACAGAAAAGAAAGATTGGCTGGGGAAACGAAGTATCCATTAAAGAAGATGGTTGCCTTTGCGCTTGATGGCATTACTTCTTTTTCAGTTACGCCGATCCGGCTTGTATTATGGCTAGGATGTCTTTCCTTTTTCATTAGCTTACTCTTTGGGTCATACTTTTTATGGTTAAAGTTTTATGGACAGACCGAAACGGGCTGGACCTCATTAATTACCTCCATATGGTTGATCGGTGGACTGCAGTTGATTGCTGTCGGCTTGATTGGGGAATATATCGGTAAAATATATAATGAATCCAAACGCCGGCCTAAATATATTGTTGATCTGGATCTATTTAATCCGCTCGATTTAACAAAACGGGAGCAACTAGACAATGAACGGAACAGTATTGAAAAACTATCTAAAACACACTAATTCCTTTATCCGCTTTTTATTGGTTGGAATAGTCAATACAGCGGTTGGACTTTCCATCATGCTTTTTCTCATGAATGTTCTTGATTTATCTTACTGGATCTCCACCTTTTTCGGCAATGGTTCGGGAGCTGTAACGAGTTTTCTGTTGAACAGGACATTTACCTTTAAAAGCAATATAGACTTGCGGAGAGGAGTTGCCCGTTTCTTTTGCGTCATCCTGATTTGTTATTCCGCCGCTTATTCTTTAGGACAAGCCATTGCAGAATCGATGGAAGGATCCGTTCATTTATCCATGCAGCAAAATGTGGCTGTACTGATTGGAACAATCTTTTATACAGTACTTAACTATATTGGCCAGAAATACTTTGTCTTTAAGAAAAGTAATTTGAGACCAATTCAAGAAGGAAGGAACTAATTAGAGTGGATCATTGGGAATAATGAATAATGCCCTCTGATTGGATGGAAATTAAAGTTGACTATCCAAGCGGGGGCAGAACTGTTTAATGGGAAAGGCGAATTAGTTGATTGATTAGATAGGTATTCAGTTTCGTTCTTCGCTGTCTCCATGGTGGCTGATGATTTTTCCTTTTGTGGACCGCCATATTGTTCATTGATTGGTTAATGCTTTGACCTGAAAATTTTCATCAGGTATTATTTGTTTTTTTCTTCTTTTTTAGACATGTCATTCACCTCTTTCCTTCCTTCAATCATTTGTTTTGATGCCTTATGTAATATACGTCATGAACAAAACCTCACTAACAATAAATTATTCTTTTTCCGTGTAAAATTTTCATTTACTTTTCCATTTCACGGGAGTATGATAATCAACAGTTTCATATTTCTAAATCGCTTAAACCTTATGGTACGGGGGACCCGTTATAGGGATTGTTTTTCAATCCAAGGGGTGAATCCTTTCAAGGTAAAGGTAGGGCTACTCTTAGGTCCGAATCCGACAGCTAACCTCGTAAGCGTTATATGAGAAGGAAGGTGGAGCTTGTCAGACAAAAAAAATGATGTCTACAGGTCTATTTAGCTATGACTTGTAGGCATTTTTTATTTCGTCTTGTTTTTTGCAATAACTGGGGGAACATAAATTTATAACTAAAATATGGTGGTGAATACTTGATGTTATCTTCTATAAAGAGGTTCTTGATAGGGAGACCTTTAAAATCAAATGCACTTGGCGAACAAAAGCTAAACAAAACTAAGGCTTTAGCCATCCTATCTTCTGATGCATTGTCTTCGGTTGCTTATGGACCGGAACAAATATTGATCGTTCTCATCACGGTCGGTGCCGCGGCATTCTGGTATTCAATCCCGATAGCAATCGGGGTATTGATCCTGTTAATGGCCTTGATCTTGTCCTATAGACAAATCATTTTTGCCTATCCCCATGGCGGGGGAGCCTATGTGGTTTCAAAAAACAATTTAGGCATCAATCCAGGGTTGATAGCTGGAGGATCCTTATTGGTCGATTATATATTAACTGTCGCTGTAAGTGTTTCTGCAGGAACGGATGCCATCACGTCCGCTTTTCCAGGCCTGCATTCATATAATGTCGGCATAGCCATCATTTTCGTCATTCTACTTACCATCCTAAATCTTAGGGGGGTTACGGAGTCGGCCTCTGTTTTGGCCTATCCGGTGTACCTATTCGTTTTAGCATTGTTCATCTTGATTGGTGTAGGAATTTACAAGATCTTGACAGGAGGAGTTTCACCGGAATTGCACGCGCCAATCGGGACCCCGGTAGCGGGTATCAGTTTATTTATACTGCTAAGAGCATTTGCATCAGGCAGCTCCGCATTGACAGGAGTCGAAGCGATTTCCAATGCGATCCCGAACTTTAAAGATCCAGCCCCGAATAATGCTGCAAAAACTTTAATAGCGATGGGGTCCTTACTAGCTGTATTATTTTCGGGAATCGTATTCTTAGCCTATTATTTAAGCATTGTTCCCAGCGCAGAGGTCACGGTCGTCTCGCAGATTGCTGAAGAGATCTTTGGACGGAATTTCATGTACTTCTTCATTCAAGGTACGACTGCCTTGATCTTGATACTGGCCGCAAATACTGGCTATTCGGCATTCCCGCTGCTTGCGGTAAATCTTGCAAAGGATAAATTCATACCAAGGGCGTTTACGATTAGAGGGGACCGATTAGGATATTCCAATGGAATTATCATACTGGGGCTTGCGTCCATCATCTTAATAGTAGCATTTGAAGGACATACAGAAAATCTAATTCCACTTTATGCTGTAGGGGTATTTATACCATTTACGCTGTCCCAGACCGGGATGATCGTTAAATGGCTCCGCGAAAAGCCAAAAGGCTGGTTGGTTAAATTAACCATTAATTCAATTGGTGCCATTATTAGCCTGATCGTCACGATGATATTCTTTTTAACCAAATTTACTCAGGTATGGTCTGTTTTGATTTTTTTACCAATCATCATTTTAATTTTTCATCGAATTAGAAAGCATTATGAAGCAGTTGGTGACCAACTGAGGATTACAACTTGTGAGCCCATCTTACCAATAGAAGGGAATATCATTCTTGTACCTGTGGCGGGTATAACTCATGTGGTTGAGAATTCCTTAAATTATGCTAAATCTCTTTCAGCACATCAGATCATTGCCGTTTATGTTGCTTTTGAAAGAGAAGATGAAAAGAAATTCGAAGAAAAATGGAAAAAGTGGCAGCCTGATGTTAGACTCGTCACACTGAACTCTTATTACAGAAGCATCATTCAGCCATTAACTAAGTTTGTGGATACAGTTGAACATAAGGCGAGTGAATCTAACTATAAAGTTACAGTGATCATCCCGCAATTCATTCCGAAGAAGGGTTGGCACAATATTCTTCATAACCAATCAAGTTTACTGATTCGGGCCTACTTACTTTATAGAAGAAATGTAGTTATTACGACAGTGCCATATCATTTGAAGAAGTAATTTAAGAATAGAAGCAGACCTTGATCAGGTTTGCTCAGACTGTAGGTAAATTCGAAGAAAGCGAATTTGCCTACAGTTTTTTTCTTTAAAAAACGTTCCAGTTGTTTTCAGAAATCCGCTCCCTTTCCGCCGACTGTCTGCCAAGCCACCTCTACGCAAGCGACTCAGGTGTCCCGTCTAACCAGTTATTCGGCAGGAGTGTCGCAAATTTCTTCAATCTATTGGGGGTTTCATAAAACAGTAAAGACCATTTTATTAAATCATAGTTCGGGATGAGACCATTCCGAACTCCCTTTTGTCGACAAGCTGGGCAAACCTTGATAGGGTTTGCTTCTTTTTATTTTTCACCCTAGAAACTTACAGAGAATCAAGTGTTCTGTAAGTTGGATATTGGAACGGAAGGGTGGTTTTTGAACACTTCATAAAATTACCAAGGTTCAATTCAAATAATGCGAACATATTAAAAAGAAGACTAAATGAAATTTCCGCTATAGATTGGAACTTACATATATGGGGGTTGAAGATGGATATATTATTAGCTCTCTTGCCGGCATTATTCTGGGGAAGCATCGTTCTATTTAATGTGAAACTGGGGGGAGGACCCTACAGTCAAACATTAGGTACAACGATTGGCGCCTTGATTTTCTCAATTGGTGTTTATATTTTTGCCGATATTAAGTTATCCCTATTGGTGTTTGGTGTCGGGGTCGTTTCTGGATTGTTTTGGGCCGTGGGACAAGCTAATCAGCTTAAGAGCATCGATTTAATGGGTGTTTCCAAAACGATGCCGATCTCAACTGGATTGCAGCTCATTTCAACCACTTTATTCGGGGTCATTGTTTTTCACGAATGGTCTACAATGAAAGCGGTCATTTTAGGCGTTTTGGCATTGGTTTTCATTATTATAGGAATTGTTTTGACCTCCTTGGAAGATAAAGAATCAAAAGAAGGCAAATCGGGAAACTTGAAGAAAGGAATTGTCATTCTCCTCATCTCGACATTCGGTTATTTGGTCTATGTGGTCGTGGCCCGTCTTTTTGATGTTGATGGCTGGTCAGCGTTGTTCCCTCAAGCGATCGGGATGGTGATAGGCGGTCTATTATTGACCTTTAAACATAAGCCGTTTAACAAGTATACGATTCGCAATATCATTCCGGGACTGATATGGGCTGCAGGGAACATGTTTTTATTCATATCCCAGCCCCGTGTTGGAGTGGCTACGAGTTTTTCCCTTTCTCAAATGGGCATTGTCATATCAACTATCGGCGGGATCGTCATTTTACGTGAAAAGAAAACGAAGCGCCAACTAATTGGAATCGGCATTGGAATTATCTTGATTATCATAGCTGGGATTATGCTCGGATTGGCAAAAAGTTAATTGGAGGGTGATTAAATGTATACAGATTTAGAGGGTAAGGTCGTTGTTATAACCGGTTCATCCACTGGTTTAGGAAAAGCGATGGCCATTCGCTTTGCTCAGGAAAAGGCAAAGGTAGTCGTTAACTATCGCACAAAATCAGAGGAAGCGGATAGTGTATTGGAAGAGATCAAAACCAATGGCGGGGAAGTTATCGCAGTGAAAGGCGATGTCACCGTTGAAGAAGATGTGATTAACCTGGTTCAATCAGCGATAAAGAAATTCGGGAAACTCGATATATTTATCAATAATGCAGGTATAGAAAACCCTGTTCCATCTCACGAGATGCCGTTAAGCGACTGGAATAGGGTAATCGATACAAACTTAACCGGTAATTTCTTAGGCTGCCGTGAAGCCATCAAGTATTTTGTAGAGAACGATATTAAAGGGAATGTGATAAACATGTCCAGTGTACATGAGATGATTCCCTGGCCTTTATTCGTTCACTACGCGGCAAGCAAGGGTGGTGTGAAGTTGCTTACGGAAACCTTGGCTCTTGAATATGCACCAAAAGGGATCCGTGTGAACAGCATTGGTCCTGGAGCTATCGCCACGCCAATAAATGCCGACAAGCTAGAAGATCCCGAAAAGAAAAAGGATCTGGAAAGCATGATTCCGATGGGTTATATCGGAAAGCCTGAGGAAATTGCCGCGGTTGCTGTATGGCTTGCATCTTCAGAATCCAGTTATGTAACGGGCATCACTCTATTCGCTGACGGTGGTATGACAAAATACCCTTCATTCCAAGCGGGAAGAGGATGAAAGTATCTGCTTGGAAAAAGCAGGATTACATCTAGCAAGGAACACTGCTAGTTGATTCCCTCATTTATGAAATGATGAAGCAAGAATCCCAGCAGGGTCAATCCTGCTGGGATTCTTGTTAAAAAGCATTAACGAATATGATGATTATACCAGCTAATGAAGTTATCGACGACAGTATCTATAAACTGGACAGTCGACTCATGTGTAAGACTGCCTTCGTTATCGATTTTGTCATGAACGGCTCCAACATATACTTCATTCCCGGGAAGGAGTGGAGAGGAGATGCCTAATGCGAATAATATTTCACGCAAATGCAATTGAGCTTTAACCGTACCTAATTGCCCCATTGATGCACCCATAATCCATGAAGGTCTGCCAATCAAGACTTTATCGACACGTGATAACCAATCGATTGCATTGCCCAATACACCTGGAATCGTACCATTGTATTCTGGTGTTACCCACAAGACTGCATCTGCTTCGGCCACTTTGCTTTTAAATTCTTTTACAACTAATGGAGGATCATTTTCAATATCTTGATCATAAAAAGGTAAATCCCGAATGTTTAAGATTTCGAGTTCAAACCGATCTTGATATCTAGTTTGAATATATTTGGCAAGCTTAAGGTTGTAAGATTCTTTACGGATACTTCCCACTATTGCAACAACTTTCATCTTCAATACCTCCAATTATAATTTGTAATGGATAATGGATAATCATGTAAATATGTTCCACTTACTTATTATAATTGGAATGTAAATGAAAGGGAAAAAGGATGCTTAGGAAATAGTCATTCGGCGGATCGCCCCTCATTCACACCGTGATGGTAATGCTTCTCCATTACATAGCCAAAAAAGGAAGCAAGCATTTGTTGAAACAGCATGCCAAGTACAACTGGTACCGCGACGGCAGCAGGAAAATAGGTGGTTGCAAGAACGGCTCCTGCACTGATATTTCGCATACCGCCTGTAAATGTCAAGGTGATGATGTCCCCCTTTTCCCATTTTAAACATGCACCGACCATCCAAGAAAGGGCATAGCCTGAAGCAGCGATGAACAAAACCAAGAAGGACATGATCATTAATTTCTTGTCGAAATGTGTTAAATAGGGCGCAATTTTTGAACTGTTCAATATGACTACGATTCCAACGCTTATCTTGGAAAATGGAGCTAAGCGGGGGGATAGTATATATGGTATCTTCCCTTTTGTAATCTGATTCAAGAACATGGCAAGAATGGACGGAAGAACGACCATCCCGATCAATCCTTTCACCATCGGCCCCGAATCCATTTCGATTGAACCGCCTCCAAAAAGGGAAACACTGTAAGGAACGATGAATGGTGAGAGAAGGGTGTCGATTAAGATGATGGTTAGGGCAAGTGCGGCATTCCCTTTATACATCGATACCCAAATCATACTGGTGACACCGGTTGGAATCACTACAGCCAGCACTAAGCCGGTAATCGTGAAAGCATCACCATGAAACACTAAATGGCCGAGACAAAAGGCCCAAATAGGCATAAGTATGTGGAGGATGATCAATACGATGAATACAGGAAAAGGGTGGGTGACTGCCCGTTGCAGAGATTTAAAGTTGGAGCCTAAACTTCCGGAAAATGTAATGAAGGCAAATATCCATGGAACAAGAAAGGTGTAATCCATTAGATGTTCGGCCAACAAGATGCCAATAACCACGCTTATCGGCGTGATGAGAGGCATAATTTTATCCATTTGTTCATTTATTAACTTCAGCATCATTCATCCACTTCCTAAGCAAAATTCTATTAAGTAAGTTTACCATATTCCAAAAAAGATATATTGTAAGACAAACAATTTGTTTGTTTATTTTTGTCTGGAATGGCGAAAACCATTATTGGAAGGGTAGGTCTAGTGGGAGATTCTTCGTTCCTATTAATATACTATCACTGCGCTGGAACTCCCATCGATCCAAAAAGAGCTGCAGGCTTTCTCAGATGAATCTTCATTAAAAGGAGATTAGGCAGGATTGTTCGATGCAGCGTTGTATATTCATTGAAAAATAGTTTAAAGTAGAGGTGAGGTGAAAGTAATGTCAGAAAAGGTTTCCAGTATAATGTGGTTTAGTCTTGCAGTACAATCTCTGCTTGTACTTGCTGATCATGATGGATTATGCAATAGTACTAAATTGGCCGATAAGCTTGATTCGGAGTCGGGTTTTCTTAGAAAAATATTAAGTAATTTAGTGAAGGCAGGGCTGATTCAAGCGAAGGAAGGCAGGGATGGAGGATATTCGCTTGCCAAAAATCCCGATCAAATCATACTTGCGGATATATACTCTGCAATTAAATCCGAACCTTTTTCAAAAGGCTTCCTAGATGTAAATGATAAAAAGTGCTTTCAACCATCTTCTCGTGAAGCTTTATGCGGTTTGAAAAACGAGATGGAGAGCTGGATAATACAGGGCTTGGAGAAGAAGACGATTGCTGATTTACTAACAAAATCTTAATGTGAAAAACGAAACTAACAGGGTTTCGTTTTTTTAAAACTGTATTTGACAAAAGAACAGTATGTGTTATATACTGTTTCTATAGTAAACACAGTTAAATGGAGGTCATTACAAATGACAAAAAATACAATGAGTAAAGAAGAGTACCTAAATAAATCGAAAGAATTGAATATACCGCTTGAAAAGCCGAAGGTCCTTACTGATACAGACTTCACTACGGTAGCAAAAGAACGGAGATCTGTTCGCCAATACGATGCTGAATACGTGATGACTGAAGAAGAAATTCGTGAAATCCTGGATATTGCGATTCAAGCACCGTCTTCTTCCAACTTGCAGCCATGGAGATTCCTTGTGATTCAAGATAAGCAAACCCAACAAGAATTGCTGCCCATCGCAAATAACCAACAACAAATTGTTGATGCCTCTGCTGTCATTGCCGTTTTAGCTGATATAGAAGGTTACAAAAATGCAGAGCGCATTTATGGTGAATTAGTAAATAAGGGGATCATGAAGAATGAAATAAAAGAGCCATATGTAGCCTCAATCATGCATAATTACGGTAACTTTTCTGCTGAAAAGGCTTTAAGTGTAGCTATGATTGACGGTGGCTTGGTTTCCATGCAGATCATGTTAGCTGCAAAAGCAAAAGGTTACGATACAGTACCAATGGGAGGGTTCGATGAAGCCCAATTTGTTGATGCATTCAATGTACCGGAAAACTTCAAACCCGTCATGTTAATCTCCATTGGGAAAGGGACTAAAGCAGGATTTGAAAAAGTCCGTTTGCCACTCGATTCTATATTGACTTGGAATAAATACTAAGGTTCATAATATAAGGTTTTTGGAGCCAGGATAGCTGAAATTCGCTATCCTTTTTTTTGTATTAGAGTTGCTCTGCGCTCCTGTTAATAAAAATGATTAATTCTCGCAAGCGATTAATGGATATGTTACAATTTTTCCATATATTTCTTTTTGGATATCTCCTCTAAAATCACCGACCGCTCAGCATTAAGGGATTAAAAGAGCTAAAGAATTGGTCTTGACGCTGCGTGCCAATATTAGCCGTTCACAATGGATGGGAGGGAGCCCTTATGAAGAATGAAGTGAAAAGTGAAGTGTTCTCGTGGTTGAAATCTATCTTATTCGCTTTACTGATCGTGTTCATTTGCCAACAGTTTTTATTTACGCCAGTCACAGTCAAAGGTGAATCAATGGAGCCGACTTATGAAAATGATGACCGGATCGTGGTAACTAAAGTCGGAATGCCGGAACGCTTCGATATGGTCGTATTTTATGCTCCGGACGCGGATGAGAAGTATATAAAAAGGGTGATCGGTTTACCGGGTGACAGTGTTGAAATGAAAGATGATGTCCTATTTATCAATGGGAAAAAGTATACAGAACCATATTTGAAAACAAAAAAGGAGGAAATTCCACCTGAAGAAAATCTGACGGAGAATTTCACCCTGAATGATTTACTTGGGAAATCCAAAGTACCTGTTGGTCATTTATTTGTCATGGGGGATAATCGAAGGAACAGCTGGGATGGAAGGAGATTTGGTTTTATTTCGGAGGAATCACTTGTGGGGAAAGTGAAGTTTCGTATCTACCCATTAAATGAAATAGGGGTGCCGAGATAAATGAATCCGAGTGAGAGAAAGCTTAGGGGATAATTATATGGACTAAGTTGTATTTATAGCAGATGATTGATAAGAACCTTTTCCGATGGTTAAGGTTTTTCATTTTTGATTAATGGAGGTTTTTAATATGACGAAGGGTTTGGCCGCGATTTCCATCCCGATGCTGGATGTAGAAATGGGACGGCAGGTAAAAGGTCATGTCGATTCGCTGACTGTTCCTCAGGGGAGCTTAGGACGGCTTGAGGAATGGATAATCGAATTGGCCAAGATGACAGGAGAGGCCTTTCCGGACATTTCGAAACCGGGGGTGATCGTGTTTGCAGCCGATCATGGAATTACTGAAGAAGGGGTTTCGGCTTATCCAAAAGAAGTGACGGAACAAATGGCGCTCAATTTCCTGAATGACGGAGCAGCCATCAATGTATTCAGCCGCGCGATAGATGCTTGCTTGGACATTGTCGATATTGGGATCGATTCAGAAATCAAAGCACCGGGGTTAACTTCGAGAAAAGTCCGCAATGGAACGAGAAACTTTTATAAAGAAGATGCGATGACAAAGGAAGAAGTAATTCAAGCGCTTGAAATTGGATATGACCGTGCACAGAAAATGATTGCCCGTGGAGTTAATTGCCTGATTCTTGGTGAAATGGGAATCGGAAATACGACATCCAGTTCTGCCATCATCTCCGTCGTAAGCGGAAAAAGTGTCGAGTCGCTAGTGGGACAGGGAACAGGATTGAAGTCTGAAGGCATTTTACATAAGCAAAGAATAATTGAAGAAGCCATTTCATTAAGAAAACCTAATCCTGATGACCCAATCAATATTTTGATGAAAATCGGTGGATTCGAAATTGCAGGTATGACAGGGGCCATGCTTGCTGCAGCGAATGACCGTATCCCCATTCTTGTTGATGGTTTCATTACAACCACAGCTGCTGTATTGGCCAACCTTTTTTCCGGACGTGCAGCCGATTATATGTTCATTGGACATCGATCTGCAGAACCAGGTCATAGAACGGCCATAGAATTGCTTGGTAAGGAGCCTATCCTTGATTTAGGAATGAGAATCGGAGAAGGAACAGGGGCCGCAGTGGCATACCCCATCCTTAAGGCAGCGACATTGGTGGTAAAAGAAATGGCAACATTTGAATCCGCAGGCGTGTCAAATAAATAAGAAATAGGAGACCTTCATGTGAAGGTCTCCTATTTCTTATATGCTCAAAAGGGGAGATTGCAGTGAAATATTCTTTTACTTAATGGGTAGTTGACCTTTATATTTCTTCATTTTCCTAACGACGGAAGGCTGGCTGATACCTAAGAATTTAGCCATTTCATATGTGGATTTACATTGTTTACTCGCTTTCATCATCATCCATTTCTCCACTTGTTCGAGAGCGGTATTGAGATCACGATCATCAACCATCATATGTTCGATCATTAGGGTATCATCTTTTTTCTCCAAAGATTCTTGTCCATGGAAATGGGAGGGGAGGAAGCCTGGGAAAATGATGGAGTCTTCCGAGGTCAAAATGAGCCGTTCAATCAGATTTTCCAATTCACGAACGTTCCCTGACCATTTATGCTGAATAAGGATTTCGTAAGTGGAAGGGTGCAATTTCTTATCTGTCTTGTATTTCTTGTTGATGATTTCGAGATTATGATTGATCAATATGGCAATATCTTCTTTTCTTTCTCGTAAAGGCGGTATTTGGACGGGAATTACATTTAAGCGGTAATACAAATCGAGCCTGAAAGTTCCCTTTTCGACCATTTCCTCAAGGTTTTGATTGGTTGCTGTCACAAGCCGGAAATCTATCTTATGCTCTTTTTTTCCTCCCACTCTTTTAAAAGTCTTCTCTTGCAGGACATTTAATAATTTCACTTGCATATCCAGGGGTAGCTCCCCGATTTCATCCAGAAATAAGGTTCCGTTATCTGCCTGTTCAATCAGCCCTTGCTTCCCATGTTTTTGCGCACCGGTGAAGGATCCCGCCTCGTATCCAAACATTTCAGATTCAAAGAGACTTTCTGGAATGGTACTGCAGTTAACTTCGATGAATGGCTCTTTGCTGCGGTAACTCTGATTATGTAGCCGGCGGGCGAAGACGCTCTTACCCACACCCGATTCCCCAAGAAGCATGACGGTGGCATCCGTTTTGGAAACACGGAGTATCGTTTTGGCGATTTGCCGCATTTCCTTGCTGCGATAGATCAGCTCTTCCTGTTCCCTAAGTTCCTCGACCTCCGATTGATATTCTTGAATCTTTTTCTCCAATTGACCGTACTGATCCTGGAGGTTCCTGATTTCAGTTTGATCTTGAGCATAACTGACGACACGAATCAATTCACCATCATCATCAAAGATGGGATAGGCAGTCGACATGACGATTTTTCCCGTCTTCGTATGCTGCATGATCTGGACAGGTGTTTTCTCTTTCAATACCATGGCGGAAATCGAAGGTGAAAGAATTCCTTCCGTTTCTAGCTGGTAAACGGATTTTCCAAGATAATGGTCGGGTTCAATTCCATAAATCCACCAATGGTTAGGATTCGTAAATAAAATGAATCCTTTTTCATCGGTCACGGTAATATTATTATTCGATGTGCTGATGATCGTTTCCAAAACTCTTTTCACATTGTTATCACTCATCATTTTCCCCCTTGTTTGTTTTTTCGATTGATTCAAATATAAATCAAAAATAGTGGTGAAATCAAGAATTTTCAGACATCTTGATTTGGAATTGAATCATTTTTTAGAAATTGGCAATTTTAATGTATACAATCGCTCCGATGTAGTAGATTGTTTTGGAATGGTTGATAATCATAAATTTTCTTTAACACTTTTAAAAACATCCTCTTCCCTTTGGGTGGTCACCGCCATTCCTTGTTGATTTCACTAACTTCAATCAAAGTGTTGAATAGAGTAATAGATAAGCGAAGCCCGCTCTTTTTTTATACGGTTAACCTACTTATGTTTGGGTATAAATAAAGTAGTAGAGATGAATCGATTGGAGGAGTGATTGACTTGGCTGGGAACAGAACCTTGGGACGATTTTTATACAATTGCTTAAAAGCAGAGGGCATTACAGAGATTTTTGGTGTGCCCGGAGACTATAATTTCTCATTGCTAGATACTTTGGAAGATTACGATGGGATTGAGTTCATTAATGGACGAAATGAACTCAATGCTGGTTATGCAGCGGATGCCTATGCCCGGGTGAAGGGCATGTCGGCACTGATCACCACTTTTGGTGTCGGTGAAATGAGCGCATGTAATGCAATCGCTGGTGCGTACAGTGAAAATGTGCCGCTCATACATATTGTCGGCTCGCCAAAGTCCATGATGCAACAGGAGAAGGAGCTTGCCCATCATACGTTAATGGATGGAGATTTTGATGTTTTCCGTAAGGTTTATGAGCATATCACCAGTTATACGGCAATTCTTACACCAGAAAACGCATCTAGGGAGATACCGGCTGCAATCAGAATCGCGAAAGAAAAGAAAAAGCCCGTTTATTTGGTAGTGGCTATAGATCTCGTAACAAAACCGTTGCTTTCTCACAGCGAGACTTCAGAAAATATGGCCAAAACGAATGTCGGTGCGTTGCAGTCAGCAATGGAGCATATAAAAGGAATGTTAGAACATGTAAACAAAGCGGTTCTGCTTGTCGACGTAAAAACACTTCGTTATAACCTGCAGAAACCCGTACTGCAGCTCGCTGAGCGGTTAAATGTTCCAGTTGCTTCGTTAATGCAGGGGAAAGGCGGATTTGATGAGAGTCATCCCCAGTATATTGGTGTATACGGCGGAGCTTTCGGAAGTAAGGCTGTAACTCAGACTGTTGAAGAAGCGGATTTCATCATAGCCGTTGGTGCTGTTTGGTCAGACGTAAATACTTCCAAAGGGACAGCAAAGCTTAACCCGTTGAAAATGGTGGAAATTCAACCTGACACATTAAAAGTGGGAGAAGCCAGTTATATGAATGTCAGGGCTGAGGAAATTCTAAATGCCCTCCAGGACATCGGCTACCGGCAGAACGAATCTGTTGGAACCATCGAGTTTCCGTATGACACAATGGTTGAAGACCCATCAGCACAACTGGAAGCGGCTTCCTATTATCCACGGATTCAGCAAATGTTGAAGGAAAATGATATTGTAGTCACGGAAACAGGAACATTCTCTTATGGCATGTCACAGGTCAGATTGCCGAAAGGGGCGACCTATATTGCACAGGGAGGCTGGCAGAGCATCGGATATGCGACTCCCGCCGCTTTCGGGGCTTGTATAGCGGATAAAAACAGACGTGTTCTTTTGTTTACCGGTGACGGCTCGATACAGCTGACAGTACAGGAAATAAGCTCGATGCTGGAGAACGGCTGCAAGCCCATCGTGTTCATCCTCAACAATAACGGCTATACGATAGAAAAATTCTTAAACGTAAAGGTCGATATAGAAAAACAGAAATACAACGAGATACCAGAGTGGGATTATACAAAACTGGCTGAAGCGTTTGGTCAGGAGGCATTCACAGCACGAGTCGAGACGAATGGTGAACTGGATGATGCCATCACAAATGCTCAGGATATGAACGCCGAGAAACTTTGCCTTATAGAATTGGTAGTGAAAAATCAAATGGATGCACCGGATTATTTGCAAAAAATAAGGCAGTATCTTGAAAAGCAAGAGAAACAAAAGTAATGCCAAAAGGCCTTCTGTATTGAAGGCTTTTCAGTTTGCCGACAAAATGGGTTCGTAAGTGTATCACCACACCTGATTAAGAATAGGTTATACTTTATGGGTTTTTACTGTTTTATGAAACCTCACTAGATTGAAGAAATTTGCGACACTCCTGCGGGGAAACTGGCTAGCCGAGACCCCACAGGCGCTTTCAGCGAGGGGGCTTGGAAGACAGTCGGCGGAAAGGGAGCGGATTTCTGAAATCAGCTGGAACTTTTTTAAAAGAAAAAAACTGTAGGCAAACCTGCTCTTCTTATTAGTCTACAGTCCGAAAGGTCTTCTGTGATGGAGGCCTTTTTTTGTTGGGAAAGTTGATACTGGAAAGTGTTTAGAATTGAATTTTTCGAGTATAAATGAGAATTGTCAGTGAATTACCTCCGGAGGTATTGGGGCTTACTATATTTACCCGTGTTTAGCCCTATCAAGGACAAGAATGGCGAGTTCAAAAAGTAAACAGAATATATCAGTCATGATAATACCAGTATTGGTCACTGACATTTCAAAATTGAAACCAAGAATTTTTAAATTAAGAGTATTATGAAAATGTCACGAAGTAATAGGGAATATATTTTTCCTAAGTAGAGAAAACCATTCTTTTTAAAGCTGGCTATTTCTGTAGATAAGGGGGCACAAAAATGCGTAAAAATGTATCATTAGCGCGGTTTATAGAGTCAAATAAAGAAAATCTCAGCAATAATCAGTTGTTCATAGATCTTATTGAAGAAAAAGTTCAAAAAAAGCAAGTGGAAATGCAGGAAAAACATCTAACAAGACAGGCAGGTGATGAGAATGTTATTAAGAAAAGCCTGGTTATTACAACAAACGATGGCCTATCATAGAAAAAAAAAGGATGAAATAGCTGAAGTAAAGGAATTATCAAGCTTGGAAGGAGTCCGTATCAGTAAACAACTTAATTATGCGATTATGGAGATGCAAAGGTTAATGCGCGAGTGATGATGGATTCAAAAAAGATAATGAGAAGGGGTATAAGCCATAACACCAGTTGGCGGCTATTTGACATGATAATACGCAAAAAAGCATGTATGATATTTTATCAATACACGCTTTTTTTGCTCTTTAGTTAATTTTATAGCCAAAAATTGTTTGTTGTCATATCGTTATTTAGTTAAGAACTCGGACTGCCTTTACAAAGCTAGGTCCCCAGTAAGAATTGTTAATGTTAGCGTAGGACACACCTTTAGATGTGGAAGCATTCAGCATTTGACCATTACCGGCATAAATTCCCACATGATTGATTACACCATCATTATTGGTATCAAAAAATACTAAATCCCCTTTTTGGAGGGATTTCGAAGATACAGCTGTACCAACGTGTGATTGTGCCACTGAATTTCGAGGTAAGGAAACACCTGCACTTTGGAATGCCCTTAATGTGAATGAAGAGCAATCAAATACGTCAGTGCGTGAAGTGCTTGCACCGTAAACATACTTGGCTCCCATGTATTTAGCGCCAGCTGCCAAAACTTGATCCGCTTTGGAAGAATAAGTCGAATTGGACGGTTTTTTAGTTGCAGATGCCGAGGCTTTCCCAGAAACACGGATGGATTGGCCTATACGAATACGTTCTGAATTGGAAATATTAGGGTTAATTTTAAGTAAGGCACTAAGGGAAAGATTATATCGTTTAGCGATAGTCGATAAGGAATCCCCTAGTTTAACCACATATACATCTGTTTTATTTTTACTATTATTCGTACTCGTATAATTGTTAAGGGTATTGACCTTCAAGACTTGACCGGGAAAAATAAGAGTGCCAGTCAAATGGTTTTTAGACTTTAATTGTTTGATAGTCATATTATTGACTCTGGCAATTTTGTCCAGGGTGTCCCCGGATTTGACTGTATATGTAGCATTAGATTGACTGTTTTTAGCCGTAGAGCTGGATGCAGGTGCTTGTCCGGAAACCCGGATGGATTGGCCAATATAAATGCGATCCGAATTAGAAATATTAGTGTTTAACTTTAGCAGGGCACTAAGGGAAAGGTTATATTTTTTTGCAATTTTGGATAAAGAATCCCCCAGTTTAACCACATATTTTTCGGTTTTATCTATATTTTTAGTCTGGGTATTAAGGGTATTAACCTTCAAGACTTGGCCGGGAAAAATAAGGTTACTAGTCAAATGGTTTTGAGATTTTAATTGTTGCACAGTTGTATGATTAGCTTTAGAGATTTTATCAAGGGTGTCCCCTGATTTAACTTGATAAGAACCAGCATAAGCAGAGGTGCCGGCGATAAGGGTACCTATAATAGTTCCTGCAAGAATGAAAGAGTTTTTCGAATTGTTCATTTAGGAAAGTTCCTCCTGATGTGGTAAAAAAATATGTAGCATTTATATTATAAAGGTAAGGCATATAAAAAACATGACCCATATAAATAAAATTCAACTTTTTCTTCATTTTTCAGGTTATTTTGTAGATCTGTCACATCTAGTGGATTCAAGTGGGGAGTAAGAGGCCCATATCTTTAATTTCGCATAAAGAGATAACTAGTCTAAAAGAGCATTTCATAAAATGGAAGTTTTGAGGTAATAAAAAAGAAAGGTAAGAATAACATATCCTTACCTTTTCATGATTAATTTTTTAATATTGTACGAAAACCCGGTTAACGTAATTTGTTTGCCGGAGAACTTTCCAGAAGAGTAATAGATGGCTTCTAAATCATTAAGATAGTTTTTATCGGTTAAATGAAGACTATCACGTTCAACCAAGCTTTGGTGCGAGTGATCCATTAGAGTTAAATAGTCATCCTTGCCATAATAAAGACTCGTATCCGGCTGCAGAAATTGATGCTGGCTATATTCATCCGAGTCATCATACCACCGGGAAATGAAATCCTTTTTTTTCTACGCTATTGGAGTCCATTGTGGCAACAGGCAAAAAGAGGCCTGTTACCTGTAGCCTTTTATACTGCTTACTTAGAGGGGATAAGGTCACTCGGTTTTTTTCGGTCCCCCTTTATTAATTAGGTTCTTGCGAGATATGAACGGGTTGCCGGTAACCCAAAAACGCCACGGATAATCTTTTGCTTCACCGGAGTTGTCAATTCCGACGCGGGGGCCGCTGGATATGTGTTCAGGCTGCTTTCCGGCAGCAAGGTAAAGCGGAGGAACCGTAAAAGATCGACCATAATCATCCATGGTGATGCCTAGTGCCTTGGTTAGCTTCCCTGGTCCATCGGTCCATTTTCGTATATCGGCATTTCCACGTCTTTCATGCATTAACTCGAGCCCTGAATAGGGTTCAATCGCCCGGATTAAAATGGCCTCCGGATTTTCAGGTCCGCCGCTTACGACATTGACCAGTGTATGTGTGTGCATGACGTATGTATATATCAAACCGGAATTTCCGAACATCACTTCCGTCCGTTTTGTCCTTCTATTTCCAAAACTATGTGCGGCCCTGTCCCCAGGTCCCATATAGGCCTCTGTTTCAACAATGAATCCAGAAGCGGTTCCATCCGCTGTTTCTTTTACAATCAGGCAGCCAAGAAGGGATTTTGCCAGTTCAAGCGTGGGCTGCCGATAAAAATCCGCAGGTAAAATTGAATGGTTTATCTTGTTCATAGTATCACTCCATTTAGTATCATACAGGTAAAATTCCCTTATCAATGAAAAAGAAACATGAAGGGATTAAAAAGGCCGGCTGATTATATCAGCCGGTCCCGAGCATATTTTTAGCCTAATTCTTTTTCCGTTTCTTGATCTCTTTTGATTCGGCCCGAACCCACGGAAAGTGCCACTAGTATCCCTGCGGAAACAAAAAAGATACCGGTGATGAAAACACTGGAGAATGCATCGATCCAAGCATTTTCAATCGTTTTTACAAGGACATTGCTGACTTCTGCCGGCATTTTAAGGTTTTCCGGATAAAGCATGATGTTGAATAACGCATCCGTTTTATCGGCTAATGCTTTCAGTGCCTCATGCAATATAGGGTCCTTTTGGCTTACAACCGCGTCATCCATATTTTGCTGGAGATTATGGTTCATGACGGCATTCAAAATCGTGATGCCCATCGTTCCCCCTATTGATCGGAAGAATGTCGAAGCAGCTGTAACCGACCCTAGCTGGGATTTTGGAAATTCGTTTTGAACGGCAATCATCAATGTCGGCATGACAAGACCCATACCTATTCCAAGGATGGCCATGAATGAGTACGCAGTGAATATAGTCGTACTGCTGTCCATCGTACTCATTAGGAAAAAGCCGAGCGTCGCAAAGGCCATTCCAAAGGTAAGCACGGTACGAAAACGGAATTTCAACAGTAACCGCCCGCCAACGACGCTGGAAAGAATCATACCGATCATCATCGGAGTCATGGTTGACCCCGCTTTTGTTGGTGAAACTCCCAGTACGCCTTGCATGAACAGCGGAACGAACATGATTGCCCCGAACATTCCGAGGCCCAGCAAGAATCCCAAAATATTCGTGGTGGCAAAAACCCTATTTTTAAAAAGGGATAAATCAAGGATCGGTTCAACTGCTTTTCTTTCAAAAATGATGAAAAGGGCAATGAAGACAAGGGTGCAGCCGAAAATCAAGAGAGATTCCAGTGATAACCATTCGAACTTATCACCACCAAAGGTCAAGCCCAGCAGTAACAGGACAATACCAGGGGTCAAGGTGAAAATCCCTAAATAATCGATATTCACTTTCTCCGTTTTTCTTATGGCTTCATGTTTCAACCCTACATAAATCAAAATGGCGGATAGTAAACCCGTCGGTACATTGATCAGGAAGATCCAATGCCAGCTGATATGGTCAACGATCAGGCCGCCCAGAAAAGGACCAATGACAGAACTTAAACCAAAAAGGGCTCCAAATACACCCTGCCATTTAGCCCTTTGTTCTGCAGAGAATATATCGCCAATTATCGTTTGGGATAAGGGCATGATCATTCCGCCGCCGATTCCCTGCAGCCCCCTGTAGATGATCAATTGCTCCATCGAAGTGGCAGTGGCACATAAAAACGAGCCGATTGTAAAAATGATCGTACCAAGCAGATATAGGGAGCGTCTGCCATATAAATCAGATAGCTTTCCAACAATCGGTACAACAGTAGTTGAGGCTATTAAATAGGCAGTCGTTACCCATGCAAAGATGGTAAAACCATTCAATTCCCCGATGATCGTCGGCATTGCCGTCCCGACTATCGTCTGTTCCAACGAACTGAAAAACATTCCAATGATCAATCCTGTTAAGACAAGCTTGGTATTGACCGCTTTTTTATCCATTTGCATACCATTTCTCCATTCTTCGAACTTTATTCCTTTACTCGATTTGTGACTAATAGGTCAAAATTATAAATCCGGAATGACCATTTAGTCAACGTTTTTTCTGTAAAAAATTCAATTGCATGAAGGAATGTTTTCGAAAGGTAGATCTCATATAAACTTATTAATTCGACCAGAAACCACTAAATCCTTCCTGATTAATATCCCCAGCGTGTTTCCATTTACCATATTAGTTATAATAAGAAGGAATATAGACGAACTTATGATTGGAAGTGTACGGAATGAATAAAAAAATTGGGTTTATTGGATGCGGTAAAATGGGTGAGGCAATGCTTGAGGGCATGTTGCATGCAGAGGTCATTTCACCTGATGGAATCATGGTCAGTTCAGCGAGTATGGAAACGAAAACTAAAATCACCACGAAATATAAGGTTAAAGGCACTTTGGATAATAAAGAGGTTGCCGGTTTTGCCGATTTTCTTTTTCTAGGGATTCAACCTGCCATGCATGAGCAAGTGCTTGAAGAAGTGAAGAATCATGTGAAAGATGACGTTGTGATCATTACCATGGCTGCTGGGATCACTGTATCTCTAGTTGAAAACTGCTTCGGAAAAAGAGTGAAAGTTGTCCGGACGATGCCCAACACTCCTTCACTTGTAGGTGAAGGCATGACGGCAATGAGCATTAATGATGAAATTACCGATGCTGATATAGAGGATGTGACTGCACTGCTGAATAGTTTCGGTAAAACGGAAATCCTGCATGAAGATCTGATGGACGCAGTACCGGCCATCAGCGGTTCGTCGCCTGCTTATGTATACATGTTCATCGAGGCGCTGGCTGATGGAGGGGTCCGTGATGGCATTCCACGAAAACAAGCATACCGAATGGCAGCACAAGCTGTAATGGGCGCTGCTAAAATGGTACTAGAAACGGAAAGACATCCTGCTGCTTTAAAGGATGATGTCTGCACGCCGGGTGGTTCAACGATAACTGCGGTAGCGTCATTAGAAGAGAACCAGCTTAGATCAAGTATTCTACAGGCAATGAAGGCCTGCACGGATAAAACGAAAGGTTTCAGTAAATGAAAAAAGATGGATTGCCTATTAGCGGGCGATCTCATCCGCTTACCATTTTCAGAATGTTTGGTGAAAAAAGAGGAGGCTGCATAATGAATGGTTATATAGAAGAATTAAGGAAGATTCTGACGGAAGAACAAGTAACGGTGAATGAAACATTATTGGAACAGCACAGCCATGATGAATCCTATCACACTCCTCATTTACCGGATATGGTCATATATCCAAGGGATACTGCGGAAGTCAGCGCAGTCATGCGTTATGCGAATGAGCATGAAATACCGGTCATTCCTTTTGGATTGGGATCAAGTTTGGAGGGTCATGTCGTTCCAGTCAAAGGGGGAATTTCACTGGATTTGTCCTTGATGAATCAAGTATTGGAAATCAGGGAAAATGATTTCCTTGTGAAGGTCCAACCAGGTGTGACAAGGACGCAACTCAATAAAGAATTAAAAAGGTATGGATTGTTCTTTTCCGTCGATCCGGGTGCCGATGCTACATTGGGAGGGATGGCAGCTACGAATGCAAGTGGGACGACCTCGGTCAAATATGGGATAATGCGCGATCAAGTCAGGGATTTGGAAGTGGTTTTAGCAAACGGTGAGGTGATCCATTCCGGAAGTTTAGCGACAAAATCATCTTCAGGCATTCATTTGAATGGCTTGTTTGTCGGGTCGGAAGGTACACTAGGTGTATTTACTGAACTGACATTAAAGGTATACGGCATTCCTGAGGTCACCATGGCAGGAAGAGCCTCATTTCCAACCGTCGAACAGGCAGTATCTGCGGTTAATGGGATCATGCTTGCTGGAATCCCAATTGCACGAATTGAATTGGTTGATGCCGAGTCCATAAAAAAAGTTAATCAATTCATGGACAAATCCTATGATGTCAAACCAACTTTATTCCTGGAGTTTCATGGTAACTTTGCCGGACTTGAACAGGACGTCAAATTTGCCAAGGAAATCGTAAGTGATTTTGGCTGTGGGGATATCCAGTTTGAAACCGATTCAAAAGCACGGAATGCTTTATGGGAAGCCCGCCATAATCTCGCGTACGCATTCATTCACAGTGCCCCGGGAAAGAAGCTGATGGTGACCGACGTAAGTGTGCCCCTTCATGAATTATCGAATGCCATATTGGATGCAAGAAAGAAAGTCGAACAATCAAAAGTGGAGGGGGCGATTGTAGGACATGTAGGTGACGGGAATTATCATGTATTGTTCATGATCGATCTGAAAAATCCTGAAGAAGTGAAAGAAGCGAAGAGGTTAAATGAAGAAATCGTTGAATTTGCCTTAACCAAAGGCGGTACATGTACAGGTGAACATGGGGTAGGCCTTGGAAAATCGAAGTATCAGCGAAGGGAACATGGAGCAGCTTACGAAGTGATGAAAACGATCAAACAAGCATTGGATCCGAAAGGAATATTAAATCCAGGGAAAATTTTCATAGATTAAGAGGAATGTTTAATTATGGTAGAGTATTAACAACCAAAAATGTACAATAATCAATTGGTGAAAAGGCAGACTTGATCCCATATAAAATGTTAGTGGCATATCATAGCCTAGATATGGACCAATTCAAACACTAATTTCATATCACGTAATTTTTAAAAAATAAACGGATAAAATTTATTTTCGTCTTTAAACTGACCTATAATCGGAAAATCGCCTGTTCGTGGTGATAATCCGACCCATATCGAGAAAAATCGCCTGTTTGTGGTGATAAACCGACCCATATCGAGATAATTCAGCCTTCATCGGAATAAATCGACCGATGAGCGTGATAAATCGATCTTTCATCCCAATAAATCTACCCAATTCCCTTTCAAAAAAAATAAGACTCCAGATGTCTGGAGTCTTATTTTTATATTAAGCGTTAATGTTATTTGGGTTTAAGGCGTTTTCAACACTTACGTAGTTGTAGCCTAGGTCTGTTGCAACTGCTTCAAACGTGATTTCACCGTTCGCCACATTGACGCCTTTTGCAAGTGCATCATTTTCAAGGATCGCTTTGATGGCGCCTTTGTTTGCGATTTGCAGTGCAAATGGCACTGTTACGTTAGTTAAAGCAACTGTAGAGGTTTGAGGCACTGCACCTGGCATATTTGCCACTGCGTAATGCACTACTCCATGTTTAACATAAGTAGGGTTATCATGTGTTGTTATATGGTCAACTGTTTCGAAGATACCGCCTTGGTCGATTGCAACATCGACAATGACTGAACCTGGAGACATCGATTTAACCATTTCTTCAGTAACGAGCTTAGGAGCTTTAGCACCTGGAATCAACACAGCACCAATCACTAAATCAGCATCTTTGACTGCTTCTGCAATATTATAAGGATTGGAGATGAGTGTAGTCAGTTCATTTCCGAAAATATCATCAAGTTGACGTAGGCGGTCAGGGCTTAAGTCAAGAATTGTAACATCTGCGCCTAATCCTATAGCGATTTTAGCTGCATTCGTTCCAACCATGCCTCCGCCGACAACAGCGACTTTACCACGTTTCACTCCAGGAACTCCGCTTAAGAGGATTCCTTTACCACCGTTATTTTTTTCCAGGAACTGAGCACCGATTTGTGCAGCCATGCGTCCTGCAACTTCACTCATTGGTGTCAATAAAGGAAGTGTGCGGTTCACTGCAACCGTTTCATAAGCAATGGCCAAGACACCGCTTTCTTTTAGGGCCTGAGCTAGTGCCGGTTCAGCCGCAAGATGCAAATATGTGAAAAGGATTAAATCTTTTCGGAAATATTTATATTCAGATGAGATAGGTTCTTTTACTTTCATGATCATTTCTGTGCTTGCCCAAACGCTAGCAGCGTCCTCGACTATTACAGCACCAGCTTCTTGATATGATTCATTTGTAAAACTGCTTCCTAGACCTGCGTTCATTTCGATTAATACTTCATGCCCTGCATTGACTAATGCTACAACCCCAGCTGGAGTGATAGCTACACGGTTTTCATTGTTTTTAATCTCTTTTGGAATTCCTATTCTCATCTTAATCCCTCCAATAATATGTTTTACTATTTGTATCACAAGTATAGTTGGAAATAGAAACAGTTAGTATGTGGAAATCAGAAAAATGAAAAAGGTGTATTTGTGGAATTCCACAAACGCAATATCAATAAACATGGACTCGTCAGGATCAAGAACCCTGATTCATATCATAAACGTTAGAAAATATAACGCTGAAGTTAATTTTTCGAAATAGGTTCTTGAATGCGCTCTAAAATCCGTCTTTTTTTATAAAGCATGATTCCGGTATCGGCTATATCGGCAATCATCGATCGATTGGTAAGGGCTCCAAAGATTATTCCAGCAACAGGAACCATTTGCAAAAGCTTTTTCCAGCCAAACTGATCACGGTATGTATAAACGACTTCTCGCCATCCTTGCAGCTCGGATGCTATTTCCCTTTTTGATTCGGAATCAGGCAGGTGCATTTTCGACAATTCATTTAATAGTGCCTTTTTGCCTACAACATCCGATGTTGTGAATTGCAGACATTTGACGATGAAAATACGCTCTTGACGGTCACTGGGATCGAACCCATATGTGATGGCGATATCTTGAAGTGTTTTGATCGACATGCCGAGTAGAAGGGGGATGTCGATGGCTAAGGTGAAGATTCCGCCAATACCGGTAGTGGCACCTTGAACCGTTGCCAATTTGCTGCCTGAATTTTTAATATCTTGACTCACGCTATCCATGATATGGAGGGGAATGCTTGATACATCTTCCAGGGAAGTAATTTTCAATTCGGGATTCTTGGCCTGTAGCTGACTTAGAATTTGAGCTTCTTTCGTTAAATATTTTCCGCCATTCTGAATATAGCTGCCGATTTCATCAAGCATGACACCCAATTTTTTCTGAATGAAATCCGGTGTCAGCTTATCCAATAGTTTGAAGGGGATTCGCCCAATCCGTTCCCAAAACCATAGCCCTTTCTGATCCTTCTCCCATTTTTCAATGATTATTAATTCCTTCTCAAGTTCTTCTTTTGTTTCAAATTTCATATGATCAGCCTTTCCACATTTCTAGTATTCCATATCAGGGAATTTATCATTAATTTTTCTTGTAAAATTATCATATTGATCAAGTTTAATGTTAAGAAAGAGGGACATTTTTTGAATCGGGTCTTTTAACCGGATATTTCCCACTTCTGAAATCCTTTTTAATCGGTAATTCAATGTATTCACATGGATATGAAGATTTCTTGAAGCTTCATTTGGGTTGCAGTCTTTTTCTAGATAGACAGTGAGTGTCTGCAGCATTTCCGTCTGGTTTTTCATATCATATGCTTTTAGCTTCAGGATGGAAGGATGAACATGACGTTGTTTTTTGCTTGCGAGCGATTCAATCATTTGAAACATGCCAAGTTCCTCATAATGTAAGATGAGCTTCATGTCATCAGGGAAAATAGTCTTCATTTTTAGAGTGTATTGAGCTTCATCGTAACTTGTTTTAACATCCAATAAGTTTTTATACATATGGCCAGCCGTTCCAAGGATATGCTCAACACCGAAACGCCGTTTCATTTCCAAAATGAAAAAAGGGATGAAATCATAAATCGATGATGTGAAAGAAGGGCTGTTTTCCTGGTTGGCTCCTGCAAAAAGAATGAGCTTGTTATGGTCAATCGCAAATAAGGAACTGTTTATCTTTTGCGTAGTCGTTAACATGTATGAAATGTATCGCTCCACTTCGCGATTGATCTCTTCAGGAAATTCGAATACCAATATGGAAAAAACCACCGGAACATGTAAGGAGAATTTCGTGAAATTTTCAATTATTTCCGATTCTTCTTGGTAGTGTCCAGTCAGCATGCGCCAAAGGAACTCTTGATTACCCGCTTCTTTCCTTTTCTTTTTCAATTGCAATTGCTGTAACTGGTTTTTCGCCTCTTTGGCAGCAAATTGCAGAAATTCCATATCTTCTTCGGAGAAAGGTTCATTTACTTCCAAAGCCCAAATGAATCCAAGGACTTCATTATTTTTCCGAATGGACACCGCAGCCCTGTTACCGAGACCGACATCATTGATGGCCCCGATCTTAATGGGGGCATCTTCTTTCAATAAAGCTGGGATGAAGCCATCTTTCCATAAACTGTTGATGACCTTTTCAGGGACGCGTCTTCCGATTATGGTCATGATACGAGCCTGATCCGTAGTATCATCGTGTGTGCTATAAGCAAGTAAGCGGTGATTACCGTCCTCGATTGTAATGGGGCAACCCAAAACAGAACTGATTCTATCGGCAAACTCCATCATATCTCCATAAAGGCCTTTAAAAATATCTCTATTTTTTTCTAATTCCTTCATTTTTTTTTGCCCCTCGCTTAAAAAAATTCCTTCTCCTTGAATTTTAAACGATTTCCTATTAATAAGCATAGATAAATCCTTCATAAAACAGAAAATCCCTGCCGACGGAAATCGGAAGGGATTTTTTTATTTTAGAATAGGAAATTAATCAAAAGATAAATCAAACCTGCTAATGTTGCCGAGATGGGAATGGTAATGAACCAAGTGATGATCATTCTTTTTGCCGTTCCCCATTTTACGCCTTTGACACGATGGGCGGTTCCAACTCCAAGGATTGAAGAGGAAATAACATGGGTAGTACTGACTGGCATGTGTATTACGGTCGCGCCGAAGATGATAAAGGCTCCGGTTAAATCCGCTGCAACACCATTGACCGGACGGATCTTCATAATTTTGCCGCCAACGGTTTTAATGATTTTCCATCCACCTACGGAAGTTCCAAGTCCCATTGCTAACGCACAGGAAAATTGAACCCAGAAGGGGATATCGGCATTTGATGCATAACCATTTGCAATAAGGGCCATCGTGATGATACCCATCGCTTTTTGAGCGTCATTCGTTCCGTGGGTATACGATTGAAGTGCTGCAGTAGCAATCTGTATAGTACGAAATTTTTGGTTTGTTTTTGTCAGGTTATTGTTCTTAAAGACCACTTTAAAGATGCTGTATACGATAAACCCGATTGCAAAAGCAATTAACGGGGAGAAGATCAAAGCTTGAAGAATTTTCATGAATCCTTCCCATTTAATTCCGGCGAATCCAGCTGCAGCAATGGCGGCACCTGCAATCGAACCAATCAATGCGTGGGAGGAACTGCTTGGTATTCCGTAATACCAGGTAAGAAGGTTCCATATGATCGCGGCAAGCAGAGCAGCCAAGATTACATATGAACCATTCGGAAGCGTGAACGGATCCACGATATCTTTGGTTATGGTCTTCGCTACTCCAGTAAATGTCATAGCTCCGACGAAATTCATGATGGCTGCCATGATGATGGCATGCCGAGGCTTCATGGCCTTTGTTGAAACAGCAGTGGCTATTGCATTGGCTGTATCATGGAAACCATTGATGAAGTCAAATGCTAAAGCAAAGAAAACGATTAATATTGTTAAAATTAATAAAGTATCCATTTATTGGGGTACTCCTTAGGCGTTTTTCATTATGATTGTTTCAAGTGTATTGGCCACTGCTTGACAGTGATCGGCAATCTCTTCAAGGCTTTCGTAAATTTCTTTATATTGAATGATCCTGATTGGATCTTTTTCAACTGTAAACAAGTTTTTGATTGATTGACGTTGGATCCCGTCACAAACGGATTCAAGATCTTTAATTTTGATTGCATTTTCACGAATCATTGGTAATTTTTTCGTGGATAGTGTATCGACAGCTGTTTCAATCTCATACGTACACTGCTTGATTGCATCCACAAACTTAAGCATATACTCATCTGCATTGACTATTGAGTACATTTCGAATAATGCGGCACAGTGTTCCAAACCGTCTATGACATCATCCATTCTCATGGTTAGTTCAAGGATATCCTCGCGTTCGATAGGAGTGATAAAGGCATTGTTCAGCTCTTTAATCACGTTATGAACCATTGAATCGCCTTTATGCTCATAATCTTTCATAGTATCTGAAAATACTTTTAGATCGGAGATGTTTTTGAGTTTATAATCCGCGAAATAGTCAGCACCTTCTTTAAGGTTTTGAGCAATGTTGAAAAGCATTACTGCGAATTTGTCTTTTTTTGATTTAAAAGCCATGTTAAAGCCTCCCAATTAGTCATGCAATTTTACACACTTTTATCGTACGTTTAGTATTAACAAATTGATTGTAACGAATTCATGTAGTTTCAGGGAAGGTTTTTCGACGAAAATTTACAAAATCTTAATAAAACTTTACAAACAAAAACAAGGATAAGTAAAAAATGGGAAACAGTTACACTTACAAAGGCGATATTTGTAGAAAAAAGCCTTCCCGAAGTGGAAAGGCTAAAGTTTCTATAAAAATAAAGCTATTAAATAATAAATAATTCCAGCTAATGAAGCGGAAATCGGCAAGGTAATGAACCAAGTAATCAACATGCTTTTAGCAGTTCCCCATTTTACGCCTTTGATGCGGTGTGCAGAACCGACACCAAGTATGGAAGAAGAAATGACATGTGTAGTACTGACCGGCATATGCAGGAATGTGGCACCGAAAATGATTGCTGCACCAGTCATATCTGCAGCCACCCCATTAACCGGCCGTATTTTCATGATTTTACCGCCAACGGTTTTGATGATTTTCCAACCTCCGATTGATGTACCAAGCGCCATGGCTATTGCGCAGGATAATTGTACCCAGAAAGGAACTTCCGAGGTAGAGGCATATCCGTTAGCGATTAGAGCCATCGTGATGATACCCATCGATTTTTGAGCGTCATTCGTTCCGTGTGTATAAGACTGGATGGCTGCCGTGAGAATTTGTATTCTCCTGAATCGCTTATTGGTCTTTCCTAAATTATTATTTTTGAATACTACCTTGAAGATACTGTATACAATGAATCCAAGCGTAAAGGCAAGGATGGGAGATAGAATCAATGCCTGGACAATTTTAGTGAATCCACTCCATTTTATTGCATCGAATCCACTAGCCACGATGGCCGCTCCTGCTATTGACCCAATGATTGCATGTGAAGAACTGCTTGGAATGCCGAAATACCAGGTGATTAAATTCCACGTTATTGCAGAGAGCAGAGCAGCAAGGATTACATAAGAGCCGTTGTTTAATGTGAAAGGATCAACGATATCCTTCGTAATGGTATGCGCTACACCGGTAAAAGTCAGTGCTCCCAATAAATTCATGACCGCAGCCATGATGATTGCATGACGTGGTTTAAGCGCCTTGGTTGATACTGCTGTAGCGATGGCGTTAGCCGTATCATGGAAACCATTGATAAAATCAAAGACCAAAGCAAATATAATAATTAGCGCCGTTAAGATGAATATGCTATTCATACATGGAAGACTCCCTTGATTTCAAGTATGTAATTTTTGAATTTGGATTGTGGCCCATGAATGGGCGCAGTACAGGACAGTTTGCAACCCCTCATTATATAAAATGGGAGTTTTTAAGGTTGATTATTTTTTTAAGATGGCACCTTCTTTATTACTTGGTTTTAAAACGAACTATTTCATTGTAACGAATTTCATATCTATAAGGATAGACGTTTCGTCATTTTTTTACAAAATATTTAACTTAGTGAAGGATTTAATGACAAATTATTCATTTTATTATATTAAAAGGATAATGGGGCTTTTTAAATCCCGAGGCTTATGGTTAGAAATAGAAGTTAGGGCGATGTATAATTGGTAAATAAAAGTAAGGGGGATGAAGGATGATTTCAAATATTGCGGAAACGATCACTCTACATAATGGAGTTCAAATGCCACAGTTGGGTTTCGGTGTATTCAAAGTGAAAAATGGCAAAGAAACGGTTGAATCCGTTAAGAAAGCAATCCAAGTAGGATATCGTGCAATTGATACGGCAGCCATTTATGAAAATGAAGAAGGTGTTGGACAGGCGATTCGGGAGTGCGGAGTACCTCGTGAAGAATTGTTCATAACATCTAAAGTATGGAATACGGAGCAAGGATACGAAACCACGCTTCAGGCATTTGATGATAGTTTAAATCGCCTTGGTTTGGAATATTTGGATTTATACTTGATTCACTGGCCTGGAAAAGATAAATATCTGGAAACATGGAGGGCGCTGGAAAAGCTTTATAAGGATGGAAAAGTGAAATCAATCGGTGTAAGTAATTTCCATGTTCATCATTTGGAAAATTTACTTGCAAATAGTGAAGTGAAACCGGTCGTAAATCAAATCGAATTGCATCCACTTTTGACTCAACTCGAAATTCGTGATTACTGTGCAAAACATGAAATAAAGGTGACATCATGGAGCCCGCTAGGCAGGGGGAACTTATTGGAAGAACCAACAATTAATCATATAGCTAAGAAGCACGGGAAAAGTTCAGCGCAAGTGTTAATTAGATGGCATCTTCAACATGATCTCGTAGTAATACCCAAATCGATTACGCCGTCCCGTATCGAGGAAAATGCACAGGTATTTGATTTTTCATTAAGCCTTAACGAAATGAACCAAATAGATGCCTTGAACAAAAATGAACGGTTCGGAAGCAATCCAGATGAACTTTTGTTCTAAATAAGAATGTTGAAAATGATAAGAGGATGTCCCGATAAAGGGGCATCCTTTTTCTTTTTTCTTTATGAACATATTTGACACAGTTATTGTTTATACTAACTATGTGACAGAGTTAAACATATGCTATACCCGTTTATTATGTCTAATACTCCTGTTTCTGTTGCCAAATATTTTTAAATAAAATTAGGTTTTAGATTAGTTAAACGGGGAAAATAATGAGTACAGCGGCAAACAAAAAGAAAAACACACTAACACATTGAGGATTGTCAAATCAGTTCCTCAGGGGCTCTAGCTAGCTAACTCTACCCAATAACTAAAACATTCACATTCATTAGATATTGTGCGTAATCGGCATCATACCATTTGGATGTAAAAGTTAAAAGAACTGAAGGCATGACAATATGGAAGTGTGATGAGATTTCTTGGAGTCTGCTGTAGATAGTAAAAAATCAACTAATTAGAAGGAGGAAATATATTATGGGATTTTTATGGTCATTAATTATCGGAGGTATCATCGGTTGGTTAGCAGGTATGATCGTTGGACGTGACGTACCATTTGGAATTATCGGTAACATCATCGCTGGTTTTGTTGGTGCATGGTTAGGTTCATTAATTCTTGGGAACTGGGGACCATCAGTAGCAGATTTCGCTATTATTCCAGCATTGATTGGTGCTATCGTGTTTGTCTTCATCTTAAGCCTTATCTTAAAAGGCATGAGAAAAGCTTCATAAATACAAAAATAAAGCTGGCCCAAGTGGCCAGCTATTTTTTTTTATACTGAACCGGTATGGAATTTGTCTGCGATGCGGAAAATCCGTCCGCTGAGCAGTATAATTCGTCCCAGAACCAAATAATCCGTCCATTAGTGCATTAAAAAACACCGTTCCGAAATGGAACGGTGTTTTTCAATTATATGTGAAGATCGAATATTTCAGGTTTATCCAGGAAAGGAGCTTCAATAATCAATTTTTCTTCGGAAATGGGGTGGATGAATTCGATTTTCCTTGCATGCAGGGCTTGACGTGGAAATGTCCTTCTTCCGCCATACAGGGTATCTCCAGCCAAGGGGTGATTCAAATGGCTGAAATGCACCCTGATCTGGTGGGTTCGGCCGCTTTCCAAGGTGCAGCTAACGAGCGTCAAGTTTTTCTTTGGATTACGATTGAGCACCTGATAATGGGTAACTGCCGTCTGGCCTGTAGGGGATACCCTTCGTCTCGTGGCATGGTGGCGGTCCCTGCCAATTTTTTCTTTGATTTCGCCTTCATCCTTTTTAATGTTTCCTTCAACTAATGCAAGATAAGTCCGTTTGATTTCCCTTTCTTCCAACATTCTGTCCAGCATGGACCCAATGAGGCGGTTTTTGGCAAAAAGGACCGCACCGGTGGTATCTTTATCAAGCCTATGAATATGCTTGATCATACAGTTCTGGCCAGTTTGTCGAAGGTGGTGCGCCACTCCATTGATGAGGGAGTGTGCTTCACCGGGTTGAGAAGGGTGAGTATCCATTCCAGCCGGTTTATTGGCTATCAACAACACGTCATCTTCATATAAGATGGATATTCCTAAGTCAGCCGCTTTAACCGGTTCATTTTCAACGTGATCAAGCAAGGGAATGCATATCGTATCTCCTTCAGTAAGGACAGTTGACCATGTGACGGAATGGCCATTCACTGTCACTTCTTTACTCATCCTCCATTCATGGACCAACTTCTTTGGGGCTTTCCACCGCTCCCTGAAAAGCTTTTCCAATGTTAATCCATTCCAACTTTGAAGAACTTCTATTATTAAATGTTGGTTAGTAATTTTGAAATCTTCCAATTTCATTCCTACTTTCGACTTATTTGGTTGTGGTCAAATGAAAAAAATATATAATAATTACAGATAAGTCATAAAAAAGTGATCTTGGACCTATTGTCAAGATTTCTGTGGTGGAAATTACCACATATTTTTTACAATTTTTATGTTATTCTATGGGGAAAGAAATCGCTTGTCCTAGAATATACATATATTAGATAGGTCTAACGGATCTGAAAAAAGGTGGTTTTTTTAGTGAAGACAGTCTTTTCTTCAACGGAAGAGCAAGAACAAGAAATAGCGAGCCTCGTTTCTCGTTTCTACGAATCTGTATTTCCGAAATACTTTACGGAAAGTGAAATCCTTCATTTTCGCAAGATTGGCGTTTTGGAGCCAAATCAAGGTTCTTTTACCTACTTTGCAACATTAAGAGATGCATTTCAAGTAATGACATGTCTTCAAGTCCTCATGTCGATATTAGACAAACAGAAGAAAGCAGATTCTATTGTGTTGGAATCTGAATCTGAAGAATTGTTCCAACATAACATCACTCTATTGAATGAATACGGAATATTCTTCCCTTTTTATTATGACCATTTTTCCTGTATAAACCATGAACTGAGTAATGATATGCAGATGATGGATATGCAGGTGGCGAATCAATATTTAGTATAAGGGATAAAAAATGAGCCGGCTATAACGGGAGAAGCATTTCCGTTAGGGCCGGCTCATTTTTTCTATCCTTAATTAAGATCGTGGTCCTTGAACCATTTCTCGAAGGTTTCCTCTTCATTAAAGCCAACGATCCGTTCTTGTTCTTGTCCATTTTTATAGTGAACGATGGTCGGAGTCTTTTTGATGCCATAATCGCTCCATCCTTGTTCAAACTCCTTAAGGTTGTATTGAACTAGGTCGATTCCCAACTTTTCTGCCAAAGGCGCAACGATTGGTGTGGTTTTTTGACAGTGCGTGCAAGTAGGACTATAGAAATAAACGGTCATATCTTTATTATCCTGGAGGTCCTGCTCCAATTCTTCCGGCAGTATCAAGTTTTGATAATTGGGATCATCCAGCTGATCGACAGTAGCGGGATGAAGCTTATCCTTGCCGTATGGATTTCCTTTTGATTTTTCTTCCTTTTTCATGTTTGTAAAAACGCCCAGCAGGACAAATATCGCGACGATTATCACTAAAAATATAGCCATTTTCTTCATTAAGCTGCAACCTCCTTGGATCTTGTCCATATGATGTAACTGCATATGAAAATAATGATGAATGCAGTCAAGGCTAGGAACGGGATGGTAATGAAACCAAATATGTTTATATATTGTCCTGTACATGGAACCCTTCCGCATGCAAGGGTGTGGTCAGAAAAGAATGAAACCTTTTGTATCAAATAATGGTAAGTGGAAATGAATGCACCGATAGCGGATAATATCATGGTATAAAAGCTGATCCAATAATCTTTTCGAATGATTGCAATTCCTAAAATGATTGTAAAAGGATACATGATGATCCGTTGATACCAACAGAGCGCACATGGTTCATATTGCTTGATTTCAGAAAAATATAAGCTTCCAAACATAGCAATGATGGAAGCAGCCCAGGCTACAAATAATAAGTTTTCCACACTGCGTTTTGTATTGTTCATGGTTCCTCTTCCCCATCTCTTTTTGCTCTCATGAAAAGTATAGTATGTATGGACGGCGTCTGTAAAATATATATTCTTTTTAAGGGACAATCAGAATGGATTTTATCAATACCTTGGGCAGGTTCAGGTGTTTTAATTTTTGAATAAGGGGTATAATTCTTATGGAAGAGATTAAAGGAGTCTGAGGAAAATGCCTAATTTGGACCTGCATAAATATGAAAAAATAATGGAAATACGTAATATGAGGCTAGGAGACATAGATGAAATAATTGCTTTGCAGTCGAGTTGCTTTCCTGGAATGGTTCCTTGGAAGCGAGATCAGCTTGATAGCCATCTGGAAATTTTTCCGGAAGGACAGTTTGTAGCTGAATATGATGGAAAAGTGATTGGCTCATGTTCCAGCCTCATTATTAATTTTGACGAATATGATGATCGCCATACATGGGACGATGTAACAGATGGTGGGTACATCACTAACCATAATCCGGACGGTTATAATTTATATGGAATCGAGGTCATGGTCCATCCTAAATTCCGCAGGATGAAAATTGGTCAAAGACTATATGATTCTAGGAAAGAACTTGTTGCCCAATTGAATTTAAAAAGCATCATTATCGGAGGCAGGATCCCCAATTACCATAAACATGCGGAGGAACTGTTACCAAGGGAATATGTGAAAGAAGTGCAATTGCATAAAATATATGATCCGGTACTTTCGTTCCAGCTTTTAAATGGGTTCACGCTCATGAGGATCAACCCGAATTATTTGCCGGATGATCTGCAATCCAATAAGTATGCTACGCTCATGGAGTGGAATAACGTCGATTATCAGCCGAAAACAAAACGTTATTATAAAACATCTGAACCGGTACGGATTTGCGTCGTGCAATACATGCTGCGTAAAATCGATTCATTCGAAGACTTCGCTAACCAAGTCGAGTATTTCACCGACGTCGCTTCGGATGCTAATGCGGATTTTGCCGTATTCCCTGAATTGTTCACCACCCAGCTGATGTCTTTCCTAAATGAAAGATCACCAAGCTTGGCAGTAAGGAAACTGTCCGAATTCACGGAGCAGTACATTGAATTATTTACCACTTTAGCTGTGAGGTATAACATAAATATCATCGGCGGCTCCCATTTCGTAAAAGAAGATGATGACAACATCTATAATATCGCTTATTTATTCCGTCGTGACGGGACGATTGAAAAGCAATATAAAATTCACATCACACCGAATGAAAGAAAATGGTGGGGCATCAACGCAGGTGACCGAGTTCGTGTCTTTGATACGGACTGTGGAAAGATTGCCATACAAATTTGTTATGATATTGAGTTTCCGGAACTTGCCCGGATTGCTACCGACATGGGAGCCAAAATCATATTCACTCCATTTTGTACAGAAGACAGGCAAGGCTATCTGCGCGTTCGTTATTGTGCCCAGGCCCGTGCTGTGGAAAATCAAATCTATACAGTCATTTCCGGAACGGTCGGGAATCTTCCGCAAACGGAAAATATGGATATCCAATATGCTCAATCCGGAATCTTCGCTCCATCGGATTTCGAATTTGCACGTGACGGCATAGTCGGGGAAACCAGTCCGAACCTAGAGATGGTCCTGATTGGCGATGTTGATTTGGAAATCTTACGCCGGGAGCGGCAGTCCGGTACTGTAACGCAATTGAAAGATCGCCGCCATGATATATACAAACTGCATTATCAAAAAGGCGAAAAATAATGTGAAAAAAGGGCTCGTGATGTGAAGAACGCTGGATGCGGTTCTGTTCATTACGAGCCTTTGCTTCATTTATTGGAATAAATGTGATAATTTTGTATATGTAAGCTGATACATAATAATTACAAATCAGGCGTTTGGGAGGAGATGTTGGAGATGAACTGGAAATCTTTATACACCACTTGGGCAGAGTACCAGAATTTAAATGGGGAATTACGTGTCCTCCTTGAGGAAATGCAGCGGGATGAAGCAAAACTCGAAGATGCCTTTTATAAGAATTTAGAATTTGGAACAGGCGGAATGCGTGGGGAAATTGGAGTCGGAACGAACCGGATGAATCTTTATACTGTAAGGAAGGCAACGGTTGGGTTGGCTCAATTTATCTCATCGTTTGGGGAAGAGGCAAAAGGAAGAGGAGCCGTGATTGCTTATGATTCACGACATAAGTCCCCGGAGTTTGCACTCGAAGCAGCTAAAACCTTGGCAACATTCGGGGTAAAGGCTTATTTATTCGATGAATTGCGACCGACACCAGAATTATCATTTGCGGTTCGCGAACTTAATGCTTTTGCTGGAATCGTCATCACGGCAAGCCACAATCCGCCTGAATATAATGGTTACAAGGTTTATGGACCAGATGGGGCCCAATTGCCACCTGAAGGAGCGGATCAAGTGATCGGCTACGTGAATGCCATTGAAAATGAGCTTGAAATTCAGATTGAAGAAGCAGAAGTCCTTAAAGGGCGGGGCCTCATTGAAATGATTGGTGAGGAATTGGATGCAGCGTATAACCGGGAGTTGCTCACAGTTCCCGAGAACCCACAGCTTGCCGAGGAAATTGATGTGTCAATCGTCTTTACTCCTCTTCATGGAACGGCAAATAAATCCGTCAGAAGGGCACTGCAAAGCTTAGGGTATCAAAATGTGCATATCGTTAGGGAACAGGAACTTCCAGATCCGGATTTTTCGACTGTCAAGTCTCCAAATCCAGAGGAACCGGCTGCATTTGAAATGGCGATAGAGCTTGGAAACAAAGTGGAAGCGGACTTATTGATAGCAACGGATCCGGATGCCGATCGACTTGGGATTGCCGTGAAAAACGAGATGGGCCAATATGTTGTCCTGACTGGAAATCAAACAGGTGCCCTTTTCCTGGATTATTTACTGTCCCAGAAAAAAGAAAAAGGGAAGATTCCTGAAAATGGAGTCGTCTTAAAAACAATCGTCACATCAGAAATCGGTCGGACGATTGCGAAGTCGTATGGCTTGCAGACGGTTGATGTACTTACCGGGTTTAAGTTCATCGCCGAGAAAATAAATCAATATGATGAAAGCGGGGAAAATAGCTTTCTGTTCGGATATGAAGAAAGCTACGGTTATCTGATAAAAGACTTTGCACGTGATAAGGATGCCATTCAAGCGGCAGTGCTGGCTGTCGAGGTCTGTGCCCATTATAAAAAACAGGGATTGACACTATATGAAGGGTTACTGAATGTGTTTGAAAAGTACGGCTTCTACTTGGAAGGATTGCGTTCATTAACTTTAAAGGGCATTGAGGGAGCGAAACAGATTCAAGGAATATTGAATCAATTCCGTCAAAATCCTCCTGCTCGAATAGCAGGCATCCCGGTAGTCGTTGAAGAAGATTATCAAAGCAGCAAAAAGCGTACATTACTTTCAAATGGTGAAGAACAGATCGAGCTACCGAAATCAAACGTATTGAAGTATTTCCTTGAAGATGGTACATGGGTTTGCCTCCGTCCTTCAGGCACTGAACCAAAAATTAAATTCTATTTCGGTGTCCAAGGTGAATCAATGCAGGAAGCTGAGTCCAAGTTATCGGGAGTCATGACAGATTTCATGAGCAAGATTGAAGCATTAGTTTAAATGGATGAAAAGATAAACGAAAGACTTAGGTCTTTCGTTTTTTTTTCGGGTAAAGTGAATGAAAGTTGACTCTGGGAATTTCCAGTAGCATGAATAATCAAAATTCTAGGAATTTCCGTTTCAGTTTTGGTATACTGTATTGGCGAGTGATCTCGGAAAACATCGATTAATTATTGTATTTAGAGTGAACAGCATATAGGAATAATGGAGGTATATATTCATGAAATTAGTAATCATTAATGGTTCACCACGTAAACAAGGGCGTACAGGTATAGCCTCACGCTACATTTCCAAGAAATACGGAGCGGAACTTATTGATTTAAGCAATAGTGAGATCCCTTTATATTCAGGTGAAGGTGAGCAATATCAATTGGACGTGATTCAAGGTCTTCGCAAAAGCATCGGGGAAGCGGATGGCGTGATCCTGGCCACTCCGGAATATCACGGTTTAATGAGTGGAGCTTTGAAAAATGCCTTGGATTTTCTTAGCAATGAACAATTCACGCATAAACCAGTCGCTTTATTAGCCGTCTCCGGCGGAGGAAAAGGCGGGATCAACGCCTTGAATTCCATGAGGACAGTGGGCCGCAGTCTGTATGCAAATGTGATTGCCAAACAACTGGTTTTGGATCCACATTGCTTCGATTATGAAAATGATGGTTTAATTGAAGAATCTGCCGTACTTGTTGAAGGTTTAATTGAAGATCTTAAAATGTATGCAACTGCATATGCAACAATGAAAAAATAATGAAATGAGGGTCAGGTATTTAATACCTGACCCTTCCTTGTTTTTATAGGGTTTCACCAGCCAAAGTTAAATCCCCGAAAATCAATCTTCTTGTATAAATTTTCCCGTTTAGCAAAAACTATAGTTGATTTTAGCTTGGAAGTTCACTTAAATAATCACTTGTTTTTTCTGCCGCATGATCCAGATAACGAAGCAGAGCATACAACTGGGATTGAACGATTTGATAATCATGCTCAAACCGGTAAGCGTGCAAAAAATGTTCTATTTTTTTCGAAAGAAAGTGATCTTTCGTTCGAACCATCAATACTAACAAGCTGTCCCAATCGGAACGGTGTGTGTGAAACAATGCCTGATCATAATCCGCAATCCTCATGTAGTTCTCCCCCTTAATAAGGAGCTATTTGTATTTTGTTCAGATTGGACAGAATATTTCCTTACAATAAGTGGCGATGTATTTGGACCGCGGTTGTTGCTTTTTACCTGAATAAAAATAAAAGGTGAGTACATGCGAAAACTAATGGTAATTGGAATATTGGTCCTGCTTTTTTTTCCTGAAACCACACTGGCACAAGAAGTGTATTCCCCTGAACAGATGGAAATGGATCTTCAAGGAATTCAAAACAAGTATGAATTGGACGTTCAAATAATCGGACAAACTGAAAAGGGGAAAAATATAAAGGCAGTCAAGTTAGGAAAAGGAAAAAAAACGATTATGCTTGTTGGATCACATCATGGTCGGGAATGGCTCAGCTCCAAAATTTTAATGAGCATGCTTGAAGACTATGCAGCCGCCTATCGAGCGGGCAAACCTGTTGAAGGATATCCGTCAAGATCATTGGATGAAGTTAGCATCTGGTTTATCCCGATGCTGAATCCAGATGGAGTCAGCATCCAGCAAGGCGATTTATCAAACTTAAATATACTTGAAAAGGCAGCAGTATGGAAAATGAATCGATATAGCAAGAATTGGTCGCGATGGAAAGCTAATGCCAAAGGCATTGATTTAAATAGGCAGTATCCGGCTGGATGGAAAGAAGTCATGAGTCATGAAACAAAACCAACTTATCAATTTTATAAGGGCGAACAACCACTTGAAGCAGCTGAAGTGAAGGCGCTTGCGGAGTTCACAAGGGAAATCGATCCCCTTATTGCCGTTTCCTATCATACTTCAGGAAGGGAAATCTTTTGGCATTACAAAAATAAACGGGAAAATATGGCGAGGGATTATGGGATTGCCAAAAAAACTTCGGAATTGACTGGGTATGAACTGACCTTTCCGGAAAAGGAAGCGGTAGGAAGCGGATTTACGGATTGGTTCATAACGGAATTCAGCCGCCCGGGAATGACAATCGAACTTAGTTATTTAGTGGATGAAACCAATCCTCCATTGACTGTATTTCCTGAGGAATGGAAGAGGAATCGATTAGTTGGGATCATGCTTGTAAAAGAAGCGATGCAGGTGCATAACAAATGAACAATTTTACATAATAATATCAAGAGGAAAGTATGAGGAGGAAAAGATTTTGAAAAAAGTCATCGTGATGTTAATGGGGATTTTTTTGATTATACAAGCAGGATCCATTTCAGCACAAGCCCAAAAACCCGATTACGAAAAATACGGAAAGATTGCGATCACCGTAGTGCAGGCTGATTATCCTGAAGTTGAGATTACCGATTATGCCTATAAGGGGAGAAAAACTGTAGCGAAAAATCTTGTCGAAGACGATTTCAGATTTTTAGTTGAGGATAAAGGAAATCAGTTCACTGTAATCGTGACCGTACAACATGATTTGAAAAATGAAAAATTACTTAGTTTAAAGGTCACCGAGCAAAAAGGAAAGTGATTTAAGAACAAACGGAAAATCAAAGGTTTGTATCCTGTCCAACATCTTCACATCGAGAAGATGTTTTTTTCTGATTTGATTAGAAGATTGTCCAGGAAATGGTGGATATCGGATAAGTTGCAGTGGGAAATGATAGCCATCCATTCCCTGATATATGCTGCCATGAAGTTTTCATTGCATTTATGAGCAGCTAACCAGTATAGTTAGTATCAGATTGAAACAATAAGCTTGATAGTAGGGGTATTAGAAAATGAGAAAGTTTAAGAAAGTTTATGTGGAAATTACTAATATATGTAACCTGAAGTGTAATTTCTGTCCAAGCTCCAGCTTGCAAAGGACGCTGAAATTCATGGATCCTGAAGGGTTTACGCGTGTAATCGAGAAAATCAAACCACACACCGATCATATTTACTTTCATTTGATGGGTGAACCATTTTTAAATAAAAATTTGGGTACATTCCTGGATATCAGTGCTGAAAATGACCTGAAGGTGAATATAACAACGAACGGCACTTTGATTCAAAAGGTCAAAGATAAGCTGCTCTCCAAAAAAGCCCTTCGTCAGGTGAATATTTCACTTCATAGCTTCGAGGCAAACGATACGAGCAACAGTCTTGACTCATATGTCAGTAATATTGCCGATTTCATAAATGAAGCAAATGAAAAAAGTGAAATGATTTGTGCCATTCGTTTATGGAATATGGATACGGATGAACTAAAAGCGAGTAATGGCCTGAACGACGATATTCTCAGCATGTTGGAAGAAAAGCTTTCATTGGACGTTCGCTTAAGTGAAGCCCTTCAGAAAAAGAATAATATTAAGTTGAAGGACCGTGTATATATAAACATGGCTGAAAAATTCGAGTGGCCGGAATTGGACCGTGACATTATCGATGAGAATATTTTCTGCTATGCTCTTAGAGATCAGTTAGGCATCTTGGTGGATGGTACAGTCGTACCTTGTTGTTTGGATAGTGAAGGAAAAATTCCACTGGGTAATATATTTGAAACGTCACTTGAAGACATTTTAAATGGTGAACGGGCTAAAAATATGTATGACGGCTTTTCAAGAAGATGTGCAGTTGAGGAATTATGTAAACGATGTGGCTATGCAAAGCGTCATAAAAAATGAAAATAAGAAAAACCACGGAATTCGTTTTCCTGGTTTCAGACTGTAGACAAACTCGATGAAAACTCAGTTTGCCTGCAGTTTTTTATTTAACAAGTTCAGTTGATTTCAGAAATCCGCTCCCTTTCCGCCGACTGTCTGCCAAGCCCCCTCGGCGCAAGCGCCTTTGGTGTCTCGGCTAGCCAGTAATTCGGCAGGAGTGTCGCAAATTTCTTCAATCCAATGAGGATTACAGTAAAAAACCATAAAGACCGGAGCACTTTATTCGACCCGCTTTACTGTCTTGGGCCGTTGACGCAGTTTATCGACCAAAACCACACTTTATTCAGCCGTTCACGCACTGTATTCGGCCGTTGAAGCACTAGATTCGACCGTTCACGAATTTTTTTTGACCTTCACCTCACTATTCGGACTCCGAACACCATTTTGTCGCCAAACTGAAACCACGGAGTTCATCTTCGTGTTTTTTTTTTTTGCGATTGAAGGACAGTAACCACCTTCTTATTAAAAATTCTGAATATTATTGTTTTATTGAAAATCCCATGATAAAATACTCTTTATTATTAACGAAGCGAAAACTTCATATTGGAATATTTAAAGTTTTAGATTCATATCTTGCAACAGAGGGGATGTTTTATGGATTTACAGCAAAAAGTTAAAGAGGTGTTCCCAGATTTATCAACTGGTCAAAAAAAGGTAGCAAAATACTTGTTAGTACATTCACATACATTTGCAGTCACTTCAGCTCAAAAGCTCGGAAAAGATATAGGCGTGAGTGAAACGACCATCATCCGCTTTTGTTATTCATTGGGGTTAAGCGGATTTGCGGAACTTCAAAAACTTATTCGCAATCAATTGATATTCGAGAGTAGCAGTTTGAATGAATATCATTCTTCAAAACTTGAAGCTGCGAATCAGCCAAACTTCATGGCTCAAGTGATGGGGCAGGATATCGTCAGCATCGAAAAGACAATCAAAAATTTATCAAATGACGATTTCTCCAAAACAATTGATAAATTGGCGGCAGCAGACAATGTATTGGTATCAGGACATCGGTTATCATTTTCGGCAGCACATTGGTTAACCTTTACGCTTAGGCTAGTAAGGGAAGAGGTCCATTTATATAGGCCGGATACAGATGATATTTTTTTATTGCTGAATAAAATGACTGAAAATTCCGTTTTTGTAGCCATTTCATTTCACCGTTATGTGAAAGAGACTGTGAAAATCACGGAAATGGCCAAACAAGCCGGGGCATTTGTTATTGGCGTTACGGATTCTGAACTGGCTCCAATTGCTGACTTCACTGACATTTTATTGCCCATTTCAACACCTAGGACTTCCACTATCGATACGGCACCGGTTTTATTCTCATTATTGAATAGTTTAGTAGCAGGTGTATCGATTAAAGATGAACAGGGTTTTAAAGAGAGAAAAGCTATATATGACGCGTTCAATCAAGACGATTATTTCTTTTGAGATAAACATCAGTTCGAGATGCAAACCGATTAACCGGGATATAAGGGGGAGACATAAATGGATATCACACAATCAATCGAAAAATTAAGGCCGCGTATCATCAATATCTTCGACCATTTACACGCACATCCTGAAACGAGTTGGAATGAGGTGAATACGACAGCTTTCATTTCAAATATTTTAAGGGAAAGTCAGTCTACGGTAAAAACATTCGAAGACTGTACAGGAGTGATTGGGGAAATCGGGGATGGGAATTTCACAGTCGGGTTACGATCGGATATCGATGCACTTTGGCAGGAGGTACATGGGACGTTTCAGGCCAATCATTCCTGTGGACACGATGGGCATATGACCTTGGCCCTTGGAGTATTCCTGGTATTGAAGGAAATGGACTTTCAACCAAGAGGTAAGCTGAAATTCATTTTTCAACCTGCTGAAGAAAAAGGTACAGGTGCCTTGAAGATGATTGAAGAAAAAGTTTTGGATGATGTGGATTTCCTTTATGGGGTGCACTTAAGGCCAGTCGAGGAAGTGAAGGATGGGCAGGCTGCACCAGCCATTGTACATGGAGCCGCCCGGTTCATTAAAGGAGAAATAGTGGGAACGGATGCACATGGAGCCAGACCGCATCAAGGACAAAATGCCATCGAGATAGGGGCGGCATTCATCACTTTGTTAAATGGGATCCATCTCAATCCATCCATCCCTTATTCAGTAAAAATGACGCAGTTTTTTGCTGGTGGTGAAAGTTCCAATATCATCCCGGGGCGAGCCACTTTTTCATTGGATTTACGGGCTCAGGATAATGCAGTGATGGAAGAGCTCACCCGAAAAGTGGAAAAGGTTGCAGAATCTTTGGCCATTGTCCATGGAGTTGATGTGAAACTCGAACCGGGGACTAAAGTTGCTGCAGCAACCGTGAACGATCAAGCCCAGGAAATAATGGCTGAAGCGATAGCCGATACACTTGGGGAAGAAAATCTGGTAGCGCCTGTCATTACAACAGGAGGAGAAGATTTTCATTTTTATACGTTGAAAAGACCTGAAATCAAAGCGACGATGCTTGGATTGGGCTGTGATTTGACACCAGGGCTCCATCATCCGAACATGACGTTCAACAAAGATGCTTTGTTATCGGGAATTGAAATCCTGACCAAGGCCATCATTCTTACTTTCGAGAAATATGGAGAGGGGGTCCACTTACATGACTGATGAATTAATCATTAAATCCCTATCGACACTAGAGGATTTACAAGAAGTGCAGCGACTTGAAATCCTTGTATGGGGCATGGATTGCGTTCCTACCCATCAGACGATTACCGCAGTCAAAAACGGAGGGCTCGTTTTAGGTGGTTACATCAATGGCCAGTTAGTGGGATTTCAATACAGTTTCCCAGGATTTAAGGATGGAAGGGTGTTTCTTTGTTCACATATGTTAGCCATCCATCCGGATCATCAAAAGAAGGGCTACGGCAGATTGCTTAAACTGGCACAAAAAGAAGAAGCACTCAAAAAAGGCTACGACTTAATCACATGGACGTATGATCCATTGGAAAGTGTGAACGCAAACTTGAATATCGGTAAACTAAAAGCGGTTTGTTCAACATATATGGAAGATTGTTATGGAGAAATGAAGGATGCCCTCAATGAAGGATTGTCGACTGATCGGTTCATGGTGGAATGGAATATACGGCAGGAAGCAAATGAAGAGCCCCCACTTCCTGATAAAGCCACATATATCGTAACCACTGGAATGAATGACCAAGGCTTTCCTTACATCAAGGATTATCATTTGAAAACCAATGCCGATGTGGTCGCCATTCCCATTCCGACGGATATTCAAAAAATCAAAAAAGGTAATCTCAGCCTTGCGATAGATTGGCGGTCGATAACGGGTGAATTATTCAAAACGCTTTTTGCCAAAGGGTATGTTGCAGTCGGAATAGCTCGGGAACAAGGTGAAGACATTCAAAACTACTTATTAAAAAAACAAGAATAAAAGGGGAATCCAGATGAAAATAAAAGAAGTGCGTTTACGCCATCTAAATATGGATTTGATAGCTCCATTTACAACAAGCTTTGGAACATTTGTAGATAAGGAATTCATACTTGTGGAAGTGAAAAATGGAGAGGGGCTTTCAGGTTGGGCTGAATCAGTGGCGTTTTCAGCACCTTGGTATAACGAAGAAACCATAAAAACCAATTGGACCATGCTGGAGGATTTCTTGATTCCGCTTGTATTGGATAAAGATATAGAACATCCTCGTGATGTATCGGATATGTTCTCGCACATTCGGAGAAATAATATGGCAAAATCGGCAATCGAGGGGGCTATCTGGGATTTATATGCAAAAGAAAAGAATGTTCCATTAAGTATGGCTTTAGGCGGGGAACTGGAAAAAATTGATGTTGGAATCAGTATCGGCATCCAAAAAACGGTACACGAATTATTGAAGAAGATAGAAGATGGATTGAAGGATGGGTATAAAAGAATCAAAATAAAGATTCAACCAGGTTGGGATGTTGATGTAATCAGGGAAGTACGCAATCGATATCCCGATGTACCGATCATGGCAGATGCAAACTCCGCTTATCGGATGAAAGACATCGAATTACTGAAACAACTTGATCAATTTGATTTAATGATGATCGAGCAGCCTTTGTCATCAGATGATATTGTAGATCATGCCACATTACAAGCGGAAATCAAAACACCGATTTGTTTGGATGAAAGTATACATTCCGTGGAAGATGCAAGAAAAGCCCTTGAATTGGGAAGCTGTAAAATCATTAATATCAAGATCGGCAGGGTAGGCGGTTTAACGGAAGCGAAGAAAATACATGATTTATGTAAAGAAAGAAATGTTCCGGTTTGGTGCGGGGGGATGTTGGAATCAGGTGTGGGACGTGCTCATAATATCGCATTGACAACACTTGATAACTTCACGATGCCTGGTGATACGGCGGCATCTGCGAATTATTGGCATAAGGACATCATTAAACCAGAGGTTACAGTGAAAGATGGAGTCATAACTGTTCCAAAGGCGGCAGGCATCGGCTATGAAGTCGATTACGCTGCGGTCGATGAATTCACTTCCTATAGTAAAAGATATACAAATTGATAAAATAACCAGGTTGGAATAGTAACTCTACCCAGCTTCATGGGCGATGGCTCGTTAAAATTAATGAAGCTGGGAAGCTATTACGGAACAGTGATGAGAGGAAGATATTTTTTTAACTCAAATTGTCAGAATAATCATTTAATTGAAGGTGGAATCGGATATGAAAAACAGTGTAAATCTTGCAGGTGCATATATTGGAATCATCATTGGAGCAGGCTTCGCCTCAGGACAAGAAGTATTACAATTCTTCACAAGCTTTGGAATCTACAGTGTATTGGGAATTGTGGTGGCGACAGCTTTATTCTCGTTTTTAGGCATGCAAGTTACACAATTGGGGAGCACCCTCCAAACACGCTCCCATAAAAACATCATCGATCATATTTGTGGCCGCTATTTAGGCAGGGTGGTCGATATTATTATCACATTTTTTTTGTTTGGAGTTACAGTCATCATGATTGCTGGTTCCGGAACGATTTTTGAAGAACAATTCGGGGTACCCAGTATAGTTGGTGCAATCCTCATGACAGTGCTGACGATAGGTACGCTTTTACTTAATGTTAATAAAATAATGTCCATCATTAGTGCCGTCACACCATTTTTATTTGTTATCATGATTATTATTTCAGGTTATTCATTTTTCACCTCCGATCTAAATTTCAATGAAATCATATCTTCTTCAAGTAGGGGGAATGCTGCAACCGGAAATTGGATGATGGGTTCATTACTTTATGTTTCATATAATATGACGGCCGGAATTGCCATGCTAGCCGTAATGGGAGGTACCATTAAGAATAAGAAGGAGGCTGGTATGGGAGGCCTTCTAGGAGGTATTGGATTGGGGATCTTGCTATTCTTGATCAATATGGGGATGATGTCCGATTTGAAGGGCATAGAAGGCTCAGGGATGCCTACCCTTCATTTAGCGAATCAGATTTCTCCATGGTTGGGATATATCCTATCAATCATCCTTTTAGGGATGATTTATAATACCTCGGTCGGAATGCTGTATGCATTTACAGCCAGGATGGTGCCTGCCGACACGAAACGCTTCAAGATATCCGTGATTATGGTGGGAACCCTCGCATTCCTTGCAAGTTTCGTTGGCTTCATTAAATTGGTTGGAACAGTATATCCAGTCACAGGATATTTAGGATTTGTAATCATTGCAGCGCTTATCATATCCTGGATCCGTTCAAAAGCGAAAAAAGGGGCCGTGACTACGGAACTCGCGAAATTATAATAGGGAAGGGAAATTTAAGGATTAGAGTTTAGAACTGCATGGATCTTTGACCTGACATCTTCTTCATGGAGGTGTTTTTTTCTGTTATCGATGACCTTTACTCATGATCACGGCATTTTTCCTCCTTTTTTTCATACATTAGTTTAAAGGCGGAAGACAAGGGGGATATCGGATGAATGGAGCGGAGCAAAAGGCTCTGGAATATGCCATTAGTGAAATTACAGAAATAGCAACTGGGTTTGGGTTGGATTTTTACCCGATGCGTTATGAAATTTGCCCTTCAGAAATCATTTATACATTTGGTGCCTATGGGATGCCGACCCGTTTTTCTCATTGGAGTTTTGGAAAGCAGTTTCATAAAATGAAGCTGCAGTATGACTTTGGATTAAGTAAGATCTACGAACTGGTCATTAACTCTAATCCTTGTTACGCTTTTCTGTTGGACTCCAATTCACTTGTACAAAATAAATTGATTGTTGCCCACGTTTTGGCGCATTGTGATTTCTTTAAGAATAATATACGTTTTAATAATACTAAGAGAGATATGGTGGAAAGTATGTCGGCCACGGCAGAAAGAATCCGTGAATATGAAATCCTGCATGGCAAAAAGGAAGTGGAAACTTTCCTCGATGCACTATTAGCCATTGAGGAACATATCGATCCGTCGTTGATGAGACCGAAGCTTGCCTGGACGATGGAAGATGAGGAAGAAGAAGAGGAAATAAAACCGACAGCCACACAATACGATGATTTATGGAATCTTGAAAATAAGGATAAACCGAAGAAATCCACCGTGAAAAAAAGAAAAAAATTCCCGCCAAGGCCTGAAAAGGATATTATGCTTTTCATAGAACAGTACAGCAGGGATCTAACAGATTGGCAACGGGATATCATGACGATGATCAGGGAAGAGATGCTGTATTTCTGGCCGCAGCTGGAAACGAAAATCATGAATGAAGGCTGGGCATCCTACTGGCATCAACGCATAATCCGTGAATTGGATTTATCCTCAGGGGAAGCGATTGAATTCGCTAAACTGAACGCAGGTGTCGTTCAGCCATCAAAGACCAGCATCAACCCTTATTATCTTGGATTAAAAGTGTTTGAAGATATTGAAGAACGCTATGATAATCCAACCGAAGAAATGATCAGGCTTGGCGTCATACCCGGATCTGGACGGGAAAAGATGTTCGAAGTCAGGGAAATCGAATCTGACATTTCCTTTCTCCGCAATTATTTGACGAAAGATCTGGTCATGCGTGAAGATATGTATTTATTCCAAAAGCAGGGCAAGGATTATAAAATCGTCGATAAAGCATGGGAACAGGTTCGTGACCAACTCGTCAGTATGAGGGTTAACGGTGGATTCCCCTATATCACAGTAAATGATGGAGACTACATGCGTAATGGCGAACTTTATCTGAAACATTGGTATGAAGATATTGAACTGGATCTGAAATATCTCGAGAAAGTCATGCCATATATCCATCAGCTTTGGGGACGCTCCGTGCATATGGAATCAGTCATGGAAGGAAAAGAAGTCCTGTTTTCCTATGATGGAAAAGGTATTCACCGGAAATATTTATAAAGAGGAAGAAAACTGCCGGTCACCCGGCAGTTTTCTTGTTTCATCCAATACTTGCGATTTGCAAGTATTTCTGTTATATATAATTAATATAGAATATTTTGAATGAACTCATTTGGTAGCGAAAGGAGCAGGGGAAAGATATGATCATTCGTGAAGCGATGGAAACGGACATAGATTCCGTCAAAGAAATTTACAATCAAGGAATTGAGGATAGAGTTGCCACGTTAGAAACGGAACTGAAGGATCAAGCCTACATGAAGGATTGGTTTGCCAAGCACATGGGACGATATAAGGTAATCGTCGCCGAGCAGGAAGGGGAAATCGTTGGATGGGCTTCCTTGAATACATATAACAGCCGCGATGCTTATAAAGGGGTTGCTGATTTATCCGTTTATATCTCAAGAAATCATCGAGGAAAAGGGATTGGCGGTTTATTGCTGCAATCCATCGAAAAGCTCGCAAAAGAAAATGACTTCAATAAAATTGTGTTATTCACATTTCCCTTTAACCAGATTGGTCAAGGATTGTACAAAAAACGGGGGTATCGCGAAGTAGGAGTGTTTAAGAACCAGGGAATTTTAGACGGGGAATTTGTCGATGTGATGGCCATGGAAAAATTACTTTAAATATTTAGGGGGGAGGAGGATTATGACAGTGAACCATTCAAGCGTATTGTCTGTTGGTTATTTTGATGCCTATTTCAGGCTGGTTTTAGCTTCTCGTGAACCTGTGGTGGAAAAGGCAAAAGAATTCATTGAAACCAACTTTTTTAAAGGCGAAGCGTGTTATTATGGCGAGCAAACTCACCTGAATTTCATGACGGCTTTTAACAAGCTGAAGGATTAATAAAAAAATAGTTGAATCAAATAGTTGCAAAATGCAAATAATTAGCGTATAAATAAAGTGAGGTGAAAGTAATGGAAAATGAAAACCTTAGAGGTCTCTTCCAACTCATAACAAGACGTTTTGGATTATTAAATAAAAATTGTTGCAGCGCTGATGGAATTGAGATATCCCTCGTTCAAAGCCATATCCTGTATGAAATAGACCGACAAAATAAGGCTTCCATCCAGCAAATTGCAGAAACATTGGGAACGGATATTACGACGTTCAGTCGACAAATCCAATCCCTAATAAAATTGAATTTAGTCACAAAAACCCCTGATGCGGAAGATCGGAGAATTTCTATCCTTTCTCTGACCGATGAAGGCGTGAAAGTCAATCAAACCATCGATCAACAAATGAATGATTACTTAAATGAGATCTTCAAGACGATGAATGAGTTTGAAAAGGAATCCGTCGTGCGTTCTCTGACATTGCTTAATGATCGAATGTTGAGGTCATCTGTATGTTGTACTACTCCTTGGGGGTAGTATAATTTTTCGACAATACTTGCAAAATACAACTTTTTCGGGGTGGAAGATTTATGAAGATAAACTGTAAAAATTATAGGAGGGAACAATGATGGTTCAATTTGAGAAAAGTACATTACCAGTAGCAATTATAGGCGGAGGTCCTGTGGGGCTGGCCGCTGCCGCTCATTTACTAAAAAAAGGGGAGAAGTTTATCGTATTGGAAGCGGGGGATTCCGTTGGTTCGAGTATGTTGGAGTGGGGACACGTTCGAATGTTTTCTCCGTGGCAATATAACATCGATAAAGCAGCAAAGGAATTACTGGAGAACGCTGGATGGACGTCACCAAACGAAGAAGCTTTGCCAACAGGTCGCGAACTGGTAGAAGAGTATCTTCTTCCGCTAAGTAACCTTCCAGAAATAAAAGAACAGATCATCTTACAGGCAAAAGTAGTCGGTGTTGCCAAAAAGGCTCACGATAAATTAAAAACAGGAAAACGGGATATCGTTCCCTTTCAACTCTATGTAGAAGTGAATGGTGACACAAAAGTCATTGAAGCAAAAGCTGTCATTGATTCATCAGGTACTTGGACCAATCCAAACCCGATCCTTTCAAATGGAATTTGGACGAATGCGGAGAGACAATTACACAATCAAATCCACTATGGCATTCCTAACGTCGAACAATTAGAAAACAGATATCAAAATAAAACCACCGTGGTGATTGGAAGTGGTCATTCTGCCATAAATGCCTTATTGGATCTGGCCACCTTACAGCAGAAATTTACGGATACAAAGATCTACTGGGTTCTTCGTAAAAAACAGATAAATGAAGTGTACGGCGGGCAAGAAAACGATAGCTTGGCCGCTCGTGGAGAGTTGGGCATAAGAATTCAGCAAATAGTGGAGTCTGGAAGAATCAATATTCTTACTCCCTTTCATATTAACGGAGTGTACCCAACAAACGCTAAAATAACTGTTGTGGGAGAACTAAACGGAGAAGAAACCACAATCGGTGAGATCGATGAAATCGTTGTGAGTACAGGTTTCAGACCAGATACATCCTTTTTAAATGAAATAAGGATAAACCTTGATTCAGCTGTGGAAAGCATAGACGAGCTTGCTCCATTAATTGATCCCAATATTCATAGCTGTGGAACGGTGAGGCCGCACGGTGAACAAGAATTACGGCACCCTGAAAAGAACTTCTACATTGTTGGCATGAAGAGTTATGGAAGAGCACCTACATTCTTATTGGCAACAGGCTACGAACAAGTACGTTCAGTGGTGGCTTATCTTACTGGCGATGTAGAGGGAGCAAAAGAAGTACACTTGGAACTACCTGAAACAGGAGTCTGCAGTGTTAATATAGCTTCTAGTACCTGCGATTCTGATATTCCTGAAACTGAAACAAAGGATGGTTCTTGCTGCGGCGTCCCCGTTCTAGCGAGGTTGGAAATTAAAAATAATTCTTGTTGTAAATAAAACAGAAGACGAGTCTGGTCTTTTTATAGGCATTGGTAAACATAATCTCTCGGGCACTAAGGAACTAACTCACCTTTAAGTTTAAGTACAATATTTCACAATCTTGCTTTTTGATAACGATTACTAAATGTTTGATATAAAAAAGGGAACACCTGCTAACCAGGAAGTTCCCTTTTCATTTCGTGAGTTATAAATACACCAAAACAACGATTGAAAAAATAGGCTGGGGTTTCAAGCTTCTTTAACAGACAACCGTTACATTACCAACAGGAGTTGCATGGAATGAATGTGATTGGCTATCAGCACCTACGACTAAAAGATTTTGTATTCGCTGAACCAATAGAGAAAAATTAAAATAAAACTCCAGTATTAATAAGAGCTCCTAGACAACCTAACCGGAATAAACACTTTCACATGTTCCAGGTTTTGGTTCATAATAACAATGATTTTTAAATTGTCCAGCAAAAGGTTGATCGTACCATGTTGGTGGGCATGGAGCATATGGATTAAAATACCAAAGAGCATATTTCCCTGGGTGTTGCCTCCAATAATCCAAATTCTGTTTCGCTAATCTTTTTTCAGCAGTTCTCGCTCTTTGATAAAATACATTACCTTTTTGAACAGCTTCAAAAGAAAAATTTCCTCCTTGTACTTGATAAACGACTTGTGGAATTGTTCTTAAATCTTTAAAGTCTAAACAATTTGCTTTAAGACGATTAACAATTACATTGCCAACATATAACATTCCTTGTAATCCTTCACCTTCAGCTTCTGCTCTCATCATCCTTGCCATTAAGTCAACGTCTGAACTTCGGTAATTTACTCTTGGCATTTTTTCACCCCAATAATATAGTATGAAAAAACCCTACATTAATGTCATTGTTTATAAAATAAGAATGCATAGTTTTTAAAGCTTACAGCTTTTAAGTAAGAAGTAAACTATGGCATTCTTTTTTATAACTTTATGTAACTATCCTGTCCCATCAATAAGAAAATCAACACCCCCTTTAACCGAGCCTTTGGATAAGATTTCCCAATGCTAGTGAAGTGCGGGCGTAGGCAGAGTTCGCCTTAGTCGGAGTTATTTCGAAACATCTATTAGCAGGCTAAAATTAAAAAAGTATATTGTTGAATATTTAATTATTGATTAAATAAGAATATACTTATACAATTATCCTAAATAACCACATAAGCATATGATTATTTATTTGATTAGACTAGGAGGGATTAAATGCAAACGAATGAAGCTTTGGATATAGAAGGAACTGCAAACGTTCTTAAACTTCTAGGTGATAAAACTCGTTTGACCATGGTTAAAATCATGTCTGATCATGAATGTTGTGTCTGTGAATTTGTAGACCTGTTCGAAATGAGCCAACCTGCCATCAGCCAACATTTACGGAAGATGAAAGATAGTGGAATCGTGAAAGAATCGAGAAGGGGGCAATGGGTTTTTTATTCGTTAAACCCGTCTTCATCATATCACTCATTTATTCAGACGGTCATCAAGGATTTGCCAAGTCAAAACTTTAAATTAGAAGATTTATCAGCACAAGGAAAACGGATTTGTTGTGACTAACTAGGAGGTACTACTTCAGTGGGATCAGTTATTTTGGCAGTTATCATCTTTTTATTAACACTCATTCTCGTCATCTGGCAGCCAAAGGGATTGTCGATCGGATGGTCAGCTTGTGGCGGTGCGGTTTTGGCCTTACTTGTTGGTGTGGTGGATTTTACTGATGTCATAGACGTGACATCCATAGTCTGGAACGCTACACTGGCCTTCATCGCCATCATCATCATCTCGCTTATTTTGGATGAGATAGGATTTTTTGAATGGGCAGCACTGCATATGGCTAGGGCAGCCAAGGGAAATGGAGTAAGGATGTTTGTTTATGTAAGTATCCTCGGTGCTCTTGTAGCTGCTTTTTTTGCAAATGACGGAGCTGCTCTAATCCTTACCCCGATTGTATTAGCAATGGTTCGTGCCCTAAAGTTTAATGATAAAATGATTTTCCCATTCATCATCGCCAGTGGGTTTATTGCGGACACAACCTCATTGCCTTTAGTGGTGAGTAATCTTGTAAACATTGTTTCCGCAGACTTTTTCAATATCAGTTTTGCCGAGTTTGCATCAAGAATGATCGTACCAGATCTTTTTGCATTGGTAGCAAGCATCTTGGTTTTATATCTGTTTTTCCGTAAAAGCATACCGGAAAATTATGATGTATCCCAACTAAAAAAACCAGTGGAAGCCATTCGGGACCAAAGAATGTTCCGATTGTCCTGGATAGTATTAGGGATATTGCTGGTAGGTTATTTTGCAAGTGAATTTATTGGAGTGCCTGTATCCATCATTGCAGGCATTGTGGCTATTTTCTTCCTCATGATGGCTAGAAGGAGTCCAGCAGTCAATACGAAAACAGTTATTAAAGGAGCACCATGGGCAATCGTCTTTTTCTCTATTGGCATGTATGTTGTTGTGTACAGCCTGCGGAATGTTGGATTGACGAATGTATTGACGGATTTAATCCAAGTTACAGCCGATCAAGGATTATTTACAGCAACGATGGGGATGGGCTTCATAGCCGCCATTCTTTCATCGTTTATGAATAACATGCCAACCGTGATGATTGATGCCCTTGCCATTTCCGATACCAATACTACAGGCGTGATCAGGGAGGCCCTTATATATGCAAATGTCATTGGTTCGGACTTGGGACCGAAAATCACTCCGATTGGTTCTTTGGCAACGTTATTGTGGCTGCATGTCCTATCATTAAAAGGCGTGAAAATCTCATGGGGAACCTATTTTAAAACTGGAATCATCTTAACCATCCCAACATTGTTCATCACATTAGTTGGCTTATATATATGGTTACAAATTATTCATTAAACACTTACATTATTCATGAAGGAGAAACAGCATGGCTAAAAAAACATTATACTTCTTATGTACTGGTAACTCTTGCAGAAGCCAAATGGCAGAGGCTTGGGGGAAGAAATATTTAGGTGACGAATGGCAAGTGCTTAGTGCAGGAATCGAAGCACATGGGTTAAATCCAAAAGCTGTACAAGCAATGAATGAGGTTGGATTGGACATCTCCAATCAAACATCGGATATCATCGACCCTGACATATTGAATAATGCCGATTTTGTCGTTACGTTATGTGGCGATGCGGCAGACAAATGTCCAATGACACCACCGCATGTTAAACGCGAACACTGGGGCTTTGATGACCCGGCAAAAGCGGAGGGAACAGATGAAGAAAAATGGGCTACCTTCCAACGTGTTCGTGATGAAATAGGAGAAAGAATCGAACGTTACTCTAAAACGGGCGTATAAAAAATGTAAAGCCGTGAGCGATCTCCCGGCTTTCATTTTATCCGTGGTATAAGTAAATGATTATATATTAAGGGAGAGAGTAAATGATGAAAGTTGAAATCTTTGATCCTGCGATGTGTTGTTCGACGGGTGTATGTGGACCAAGTATTAATCCTGAATTAACAAGGGTGGCTTCTGCTGTTTATACTTTGGAGAAAAAAGGGTTTGATATTCAACGATATCAATTAACCAATGATCCTGATAAGTTTGCAAACAATGATGAAATTAATCAAGTTTTACATGAAAAAGGTCCGGATGCCTTGCCGGTAATTTTGGTCAATGACCAGATAGCCAAAGTAGGAAGTTATCCAACGAATGAAGAGTTTGGTGAATGGTTCGAAGTGAAACCGGAAGAGTTAAATGAAAAGCCGAAAGTCCGTCTTTCCATTGATTTAAATCAACTGAAATAAGAAAGAAGGGAAAAGGCATGTTTCAATCTTTCAATCCGAAGAATGTAATTCAAACACCCTTTTTATTTTTAACGGGAAAAGGCGGGGTAGGGAAAACATCGACAGCCAGCGCCACTGCAGTTGCATTGGCTGATAACGGTAAAAAGGTGTTGCTCATCAGCACGGACCCAGCCTCCAACTTGCAAGATGTATTTGGAATAAGTTTAACCAATTCACCCAGGGCAGTCCCAGGTGTTGAAAATTTATTTGCCAGTAATTTAGACCCTGAAGCTTCAGCGAAAGCGTATCGTGACAAAGTGGTTGGTCCATATAAAGGAAAACTTCCTGATTCCGTTCTTGCCACAATGGAAGAACAATTATCAGGAGCATGTACAGTGGAGATTGCCGCATTTGATGAATTTTCAAATTTACTGACGAATGTTGACATAGTAGATCAGTATGACCATATTATCTTTGATACCGCTCCAACCGGGCATACATTAAGACTTTTACAGCTTCCGACGGCATGGAGTGGATTCCTGGAAGAAAGCTCACACGGTGCGTCATGCTTAGGTCCTTTATCAGGGTTAGCGGACAAAAAAGATCTTTATTCTAAAACAGTGGATATCCTTTCCAATCCAAGTAAAACCACTTTAATACTTGTAACAAGACCTGATGTCCCATCCCTTTTGGAAGCGAACCGTGCATCAAAAGAACTCAAGGAAATTGGTTTGAAAAACCAGGTACTTATCGTTAATGGTCTTCTTCAGTCACACCTTGAAGAAGACGCAGTGTCATCAGCCTTTTATCTTCGCCAAAAGGGTGCATTGCAGCACATTCCAGAAGGTTTAAAACAATCCGCCGTTTATTCTTTTCCGCTTGTATCTTTTTCCTTGACTGGGGTGGAGAATTTAAGATATTTATTTAAACATTACACGATGCCATCGAAAATGGTGAAATTGGAAGATGAAACGATTAATCTTCCAAGCCTGAATGAAATGATCACTGATTTCTCGAATGACGATAAAAGGCTTATTTTCACAATGGGCAAAGGCGGAGTGGGGAAAACAACGGTCGCTTCCGCCATTGCAGTCGGTTTAGTTGAGAAGGGGCATCATGTGCACTTAACAACAACGGATCCTGCGGGGCACTTGAATTACCAATTCGAAAGTGATCCAGTCAATGGACACTTAACAATTAGCAGCATTAATCCAAAAGAAGAAGTCGAGAAGTATAAAGCAGATGTCATGAAGAAGGCAGGCAAAGATTTAGATGAAGATGGTCTCGCTTATTTAGCGGAAGATCTCAATTCACCATGTACGGAAGAAATAGCCGTATTCCGGGCTTTTGCTGAAGTGGTCGCTAAATCAAAAGATGAAATTGTCGTCATTGATACGGCACCAACGGGTCATACGCTGTTATTATTGGATGCTGCACAGTCTTATAGTAAAGAGATTGCCAAGTCAACGGGTGAAGTTCCTGACAGTGTTGCAAAATTGCTTCCTCAACTAAGGAATGCATCAGAAACTGCCGTCGTGATCGTCACGCTTGCCGAAGCTACACCCGTATTAGAAGCATCCCGACTACAAAATGATTTAAGGCGGGCAAATATAAACCCCCAGTGGTGGGTAATTAATCAGAGCTTCTATTCTGCAAAAACGGCAGACCCTATATTAAGCGGTAAAGCTAATGCAGAAAAAGAATGGATTCATGAAGTTAAGGAAAAGACATCTGAGAAATGTGCAATCATCCCGTGGATCCATGAGGAAAAGTTGGGATATGAAAAACTGAGAGATTACATCGGCTGAAGTAAAACCAGTAAAGATGGAAGCATTAAAAAATAGATTTCCAAACTAATAGGGTAGAATCGGAGATGAATGAATATGAAGATTACAGATGGAGCAAAACAACTATTGGAAAATTTTTTAATTGAAAATGGTGCAGAAGGAATTCGTCTTTATTCTGTTGCAGGTTGTTGTGGACCACAAATGGCATTATCTTTGGATGCCCCGCAAGAATCGGATATTATCGAAAACATTAACGGGATTAAAGTGGCATTGGATTCTCAAATAACGTCGACCGAGGAATTAACATTGGACAAGGAGGAAAATCAAGATGGTGCAGGATTGGTATTAGTAGGCGGCAACAGTTGTTGTTGAGTTATTGCATGGCTGTTTCCCAATTAGCATTTCCAGAGCGACCTTGAACATGCTGGGTGTAATACGTTGTAATGTGTTTTAGTTAGTAGGCGAACCAAAGACCATAAAGAAAGAGCTGCCAATTTTGGCAGCTCTTAAATGCTTTAAATCTTAATATCGACCTTAGCATTTTTCTGAAGTTCTTCCACATGTTTCACAAGCTTTTCTTGTTTCTTTTGCTGCTCTAGTTGTTCCTTGATTTGCGGCTTCATTTCTTCGAGTTTCTGTACCGGTTGCCCGCTTGTTTTAGCTTGCTCCGCAACCTGGTCGTAGTACTTTTGAATTTCTTCATCAGTTGCTTCTTCCACTTTAATCTCTTTTTCAACGTACTTAGTATATGGAATATTCTCTGCAATCTGAGTATTCAACATTTCCGAATTCAGACCTGCTTGTTTCATCGCTTCCTTGAATTTCTCTTCACTTTCATATTGGTCTTTGATTTCGGCAAGTTGCTTTTCGATTTCAGCCTTGGTGGCTGTGTAGCCCTTTTTATCAGCAGCTTGAAGCAGCAATGTTTGTCCCACTAAAGAGTTAAGCGTTTGCTCTTTAATTTGTTTGGCTCCCTCTTTGGATGTTGGATCTTGTCCGAATTGCTGCATTTGCATTTGTGTCGTGGACAACACAGTATTATATTCCGCACCTGAAATTTTTTCGTCATTGACGATGGCCACCGTTTTCTTTTCATCTACCTTTTGTTTATCCAGTTCCTTCTGCATTTCTTCCATCTTTTTTTGCTGTTCCTCAGTTGCTTTAGCCGTTTCTTTTTCCTCAGTTGTTTTAGTTTCTTTTTCGTCATTTTTTTTATCAGCTTCATCGTTCGAACCACAAGCTGTTAGAACAACTGCCAATAATCCAATAACGATTGGGTACAATAGTTTCTTCATATTCAGTCTCCTCTCTTATTCGGTGCTAAAAAAATCATCTAATGCGCATTATAAAGGAATGTCCCATAGAAACACAATATATTCATTCTTTTTTTCCAGAAAACAGGAAGATAGTATAGGCATTATCTCTTTATATAGGTGAAGCATTCGTGGAAATGAACCAATTTACCCTTCTTTAATCGTGTTAAAGCTCTAATCGTTATAGATTAATTAGCGAAGAGAGGAATTTCCGATAGCGGCCAGGCCGTGTTGATTGTTTTCCACCGTATTGCTGACTCGGGGGATGCCTTCAAGGTAATATCAAATTAACTTTCTTTTAGGTCGTATCTGCCGAGTTTAATAAAGTAGCCTTTTTTTTCTACATTCCTTTTTTCTTGTTTCTTTTAAAGTAATAAATGACTGCAATTACCAGAATCAACAGCACCAAAACAATCCTCACATCGTCTGATGTCTTCAATACTTGTGTCACCGAATAGGCCTCGACAAGGAGGGCAGGCAGTTTTCCGATGGATGTGGCGAAGAAGAATATCATCACGCCCGTCTTGCTTAATGCTGCTGTAAGGTTAATCACGCCGGATGGTATAAAAGGAAGGAGCCTAAGCATCAGGATCATCCAAAATGCATGAAACCCTTGTGACTTTTGTAGCTGCATGACCCATCGGTTCCTCATGAATTTGGGTTTGAATGTTTGAATGCCCTTTCGATATAACCAAAAGCTGACTACTGCTCCTGCAATTTCCCCCAAGTAAGAAAGGATCAATCCCTTTTCAATTCCAAATACGGTGATATTGGCAGCCGTGATGAATACGCTTGGAATAAAACCAAGCACGCTAATCAATATGTTCAATACTAAACTTATAGCAATGGAAAAAGGTCCGCTGGATGCTAATGCCTCAGAAATGAAATTCATCTCAACCCACAGAACTCCATTTATATCCGATGCCCCATACCGTTTTCAAATGTTGATCAACTGGAAAACCGGCATGACGTAATTTCTCTCTAATATTTCGAATATGGGAATCGATTGTCCGATCTTCCGTATCCGTTTTTAATCCCCATATGGTCGAAAGCAGGTGATCTCTGGAATACACTTGATCTGGTGATTTTAAAAACAGGCACAACATGGAAAACTCTTTTGGGGTTAATGGGATGGTATTGGAATCATAATGCGCTTCATAAGCGGATTCATTTAATTTTATTCCCCTAAAGATCACACCTTGATGATTATGTATTCGCCGCGTCACCGCTTCGATTCTGGCTAGTAAAACATCTTCATTAAAGGGTTTCGTTACATAATCGTCGGCGCCCTTTTTCAGCCCTTTGACCATTTCTTCTGCAGCATCCCGTGCGGTGAGCATGATTATGGGAATATTGGAAAACGCCCGGATCCTTTCGCACGTTTCCCACCCATCCATCTCAGGCATCATTACATCAAGAAGGACCATGTCAGCTTGTTTATGCTCTAAGAACTGTATGGCTTCATGTCCAGAATTCATCTTCATGCATGTAAACCCGTGAGGTATAAGGTATAGCTCTATAAGATCAAGCATTCTCTGTTCATCATCAACCAGAACTACTGTCTTCATTTTTTATCTCCTTAAATGTGATAGTGAAGCACGTTCCTTGCTCCAACTTGCTTTTAACTGAAATGGTTCCTCCTTGAACCTCCACTAATTGCCTGACGATGGACAGCCCCAATCCGAATCCACCGGTATCCCTAGCCCGTGATTTCTCGACACGATATAAACGATCAAAGATATGCGGGATATCTTCACTTGGAATGCCCACCCCTTGATCGATTATGGAGATTGAGATTCCGTCAGGTGATTCAGTGGCTTTGATGGCGGTGACTGTATGTTCGTTCGAGTACTTCAGTGAATTATCCAGCAGGTTAAGAATAACCTGCTCAAACCGTGTGGGATCTAAATCTATAAATAAATGATCCTTACATTCCAGATTCAATTGAATTTTTTCATTTGTAAAAGCTGGTAGCACTTTTTCATGAATGGTTTGCAGGAATGAAGAGAGCTGAATGGTTTCTTTTGATATGGTGAATGTATGTACATCCATTCTAGCCATATTGAATAGTTCGTCCAATAATCTGTTTAATCGTTGGGATTCATCATGGATGATTTCCAAGTATCGTGATCTTTCGTATGCATTCAAATCTTTCCGGCGGGCTATATCAGCGTATCCCTTGATATAAGTTAGCGGCGTGCGCAGTTCATGAGAGATACTTGCCAAAAATTCATTGCGTTCCTTCTTTAAATAGTTCAATTCATTAGCCAAGCTTTGAATGGATTGGGCAAGTTCCCCAAGTTCATCATGTGATCGTACTGGTACAGCCACTGAAAAATTCCCTTTGCTAAGTTTGGTGGTCGCTTCTTTCATCGCAATAAGCGGTCTAGTCAAAGCTTTTGATAGGAAATAAATGGTGATAAGCATGAAGAAAAGGAGCAATACAGTTGCAAAGAGGAAATGCCTATTCAATTGAGCGATTAAATCTTCAACATCCCTGGTATCTTTGAACATGTAGACATAGCCTTCATTTTCTTTATCACTGATAAATGGTGTAACGGTGGCTATATACCTTTCATCCTTCCAACTTGATTGGATGATCAGACCTTTTCGGGATACCTGTGGAAGATTTTTTCCTAAGATTTTTTTCATTCCCCCATTAACCTTTTCGGAAGATATCAGGATATCTCCTCTTGTATTCGTTATCACGACATCTGTATCGGTATGTGATTCCATCAGGCCGATATGCTGAAGTGTTGAGTCGGAATAAGTGATTTCCAACACATCACGATGACTATTACCCCGGGCCTTCAGTGATTCCAATTCTTGATTGATACGGGAGTGGATCACTTTATTATGTAAGTAAACCATGGAAACGGTTTCCATCAAAAAAATGCAAACAAATATACACAGTCCCAGCTTAAAGGAGATTTTCAAAATATTCACCTTCTTATTCAATGGAGTCAGTATAGCGAAAAAATATGAAGAAAGTATGCAGTTTTTTTTCAATTCCTTCGCATCTTCTTAAACAACGATAATCCGAATGATGACTGGTTGCAAGAAGGACTACATTTTTTTAAAGGACCTGAACTGTCATTTTTCGTGGCAACACGGCTTTTTCAGGTGCAAGGTTAGCACGCAACAGGCTTGAATCAAATATACGAAGGCTGGGTCGCTATTTTCAGTGTTAAATTACAACGGTTTTCAAACTGAACAAGCAAATAAGTTCGCGAAGGTCATCAGTTTAATGCTGGAGGGAGCTGTTACACGTTCATTAACGTATAAAAATTGCCAGCCACTTCAAGATGTTTCGGATTGCATCCCGTTATTATTAAAAAAATAGATGATTTTCCCATTAATTTATATAGACTGGTCTTATTTTAAGCATGTATAGCAAGATGAAACTGCCGAGAAAATGGGCAGTTTTTTTATTTTAGTCTATACAAAATGTTTTGCTCGCAGGAAACATTTTGTCGCAAATGAATACTATGTAAAAAGGAGCTGATCCATATGAATTGTACAAACCGTACCCAAAAAAAAATAATGGCTTATTCTGCATTATTCAAAAAAATGGGCATTCTCAATGACGAGGAATATAAAAATATCGCGAAAACTTTACAAACAAGGGATTGAGGAAGGGTCCATTGGATACTCATAAACTTTTATCCTACATTAAACAGGCTGTAAAACCCCCACCTTCAATTTCCGAATGAGGAGGGGGGACTGAAGTCTGATAAATACTCTTTTGTTCCCTTTAATTACAAAGAAGGGGATATATGGTATTCTAGGAGGATTCATATATATAAAGGTTAAAGTCGGTTAAAAGGAGAGTATTAGATAGAATGACTGGATTGTTTGATGCAGAAAAATATATGCATGCACCCTCTTTAATCCTTATAGCATTAAGTTACATGCTGATTGCGATAGCTTTTGCCATAATTTATAGAAGACAAGAGGATTCACCTAAGGTATGGAAGGCTTCAGTTGTCTTGGTACTTGGAATGATCGCTTTTAATTTTACTTTTAATCTATCAGATGAGGTTGTTAGTGTACCCATTGTCCCTTTAGGGGTGGCTCTTTTATCATGGTTATTGAGAAGGAAAGGAAATGAAGGGCGGTGGCAGCGATTCCGTCGATTTGCCTGGCTCGGATTCCTATCGAATTTCATCTTTTTGACAGCTTCACTTTTCGCCATGCCTCTGGATGGAATTATATATCCTAAGTCTGAAACAACTACATATATGATGGACGTTAACAAGGCTTCGCTGATAGCGACCCATTCGAATTCCAAAGAAGTCACTTTGAATAAAGAAGAACTGCAAAGACAAATGAACAAGATGAAACAAAAAAAGATCGAGAGCGAATCTTGGTATTATGGGATCAATGAAGAGAGCGGGTATAAAGAAACGTTCCCTTATATTCTGACAGGGTCAGTTCCTAAAAAAGGAAGTGGGCTTGAAACACTCATTTTCATAGAAGAAGATGGCAAGGGTCTGCTGATTACACCAAATAAGGGGCACCAGGTCTACTTCAGGTTAGAAGAGTCCATTTTAACCGGAGGTGTGTTGGAAGAATGACTAAAAAAGCAAAAATGAGTGTTTTAATTACAGCTGCCATCTTGATAGGAGGTATTCTTTTATTTGTTCTATTCCCAAAAGAGCCGGAACCCTTTCTATCGGAAAAGCAAATCATTAAACGAATAAACTCAATCTTCCCTGAAGCACAACCAAAGTCCATTCAGAATAAAATCTTTTTAGATGATACACATGTGTTTGTCCCCTTTATCAGCGAAGAAAATGGATATGGGATGAGCTTTTGGGTCTGGAAAGGTAACAAATGGAAAGCTGCTTCCGTGAACATGGGCGGTCAGCCACAGGTTTGGAATGGAGAAGAAAAATCATTGATCATGTGGAATATGAATACAAAAGATGACGTATCCGAAATCGGGGTTTTTATGAAGGTTGATAGGGATTTTTTGGTAGAGGATGGAATAGCCACATATCAACCAGGTATAGAAATGATGCACAGCATTGCGCTTAAGGGGAAAACGTACGGAGTCGCGAGGTTTCCTGACAATTGGCGGGAACTTATGAAACAGTATGTAAAACTACAGGCAGAAGATGGACAGAATGACTTCCCGGATTTTAACGACCCGATACGGTTGGTCACTAATTTTCATGATAAAGAAGGGGAGGAGATAATCCCTGAGCACTCCTTTAACGGAAATAGCTATACGACTGGATATAATTTCGTGGATGTTCATTTCCTGGTTACTGTGCAAGAGGAAGAGTTGGAGGGGGCTTATTGAAAAGGGGCTGTCAAAACTTGAAGACCTTCATTCATTGCTCAATCGGTTTATTTTGTTTGGGCATTGCTTAAATTCTGCCGATTCTTTAATGGAGGTTAAATTTGAAAGTAAAAAGGAAGAATGTTGTGATCCGGTGGTGTTCTCTGCGATAATGGAATAAAGAAATCGAAAAGGAGTTACATAGGATGGCAGAGGACTTTAAGATTCCCAGCTTGAAAGTTGATGAGATCGATAAGAAAATCATATCGGTTTTACATGAAGATGCGCGAATTTCGTATACCGACTTAGCGAAGATAGTGGAACTCTCCAGAGTTGCGGTTCAAATGAGAATTAATCATCTTGTTGAAAACGGCGTGATCGAGAGATTCACTGCGGTCATAAATCCAGCTAAGGTCGGCATCCATGTCTCGGCTTTTTTTAACGTTGAGGTTGAGCCTAAATATTTGGAATCGGTCGCCCAGCAATTAGAAAGTGAACCGGCTGTAACGAGCTTATATCATATGACTGGTCCGAGTAAACTCCATATGCACGGAATCTTTACTGATAATCAGGAGATGGAACGCTTTCTCAATGAGAAGCTGTATGCGGTAATAGGTGTTGTCAGCGTTGATTGCCAAATTCTCATTAAACGTTATAAAAGCCGGATGGGCATGAAGCTTTAAATGAAAAAATCCCCCTATATAGGTGGATTTTTTTTTTATTATGTGAGCGGGATGATAAAGCCGCCATACGCAAAAGCAAGAATGATTACGAATGCGGGGTGAATCTTGAATTTACCTAAAGCCAAGAATGCCAAACCAGCGATGACGATTGAATGGATGTAGCCGATGGAACCGACGGCATCAGCGGCCATATTCCAGGTGAGCAATAACATCATGATCGCAATCACGGGCTGCACAAGCAGGGACATGCCTTTTACGATAGGCGATTGCTTGTATTTTCGCAGGATTTTTAATAAATATATCAAAGCCACTGCTGAAGGGATGACGGTGCCTGCCAATGCAGCTAAAAATCCTGGCCACCCATATACATCATATCCGACATATGCGGCTATTTTGGTGGCAATCGGCCCTGGGAGTGAATTCCCTAACGCAAGCATTTGTGAAAACTCGGTATTATCAAGCCAGCCGTACCGGGTGACGATTTGATCATACATAAGCGGAATCGAGGCTGGGCCTCCGCCGTAACCAAGGATATTGGCTATGAAAAACGCTAGAAAAACAGCGACTCCAATTGGGATTATAAGACCCATTAAGCGGATTCCTCCTTCCTATCAACCTTTTTATTTTTCAATCTATCTTTTAATTTAAAATGGAACGCCCCATATAAAAGGAAAATCATTATGACGATACCCGGATGCAGGGAAATGACCTGCAGAAGCAAAAAGGAAATCGCAAAAAAGGTGATTCCGAGCACCTTTCCTAAACCTTTTACCGCCTTTTCGCCAAACTCGTAAGCCATTTGGCCAAGCATGACGGCAACAACTGGCATGACAGCAGCGATCATATTGCTGATTATTGCTGAATTACTTAAAACATTAATGAACGCAATTAAGAAAACCATCGCAAAGCATGAAGGTAAAACGTGAGCGGCCACACTTACGAGGGCTCCCGGCCAGCCTTTTAATTTATAACCAAGATATGCTGCCATCTTAGTGGCAATCGGTCCTGGGAGTGTATTGGCGATCGCTAAAGTGTCCCCGAATTCATCATCGTCGAGCCAGTGATAACGGGAAACGGCTTCGTGGCGGATGAGCGGGATGACTGATGGCCCGCCGCCGAAACCTAAAATCCCCGTTCTCATCATCCCGACCGTTAATTCCGTATATGGATTTTTCAAAACGATTCCTCCTTTGTTTTAAATTTAGAATTCATTTCCATGATTATGAATTAATGATAACAAAAATGCTTTCGAAATGTATATAAAATTTTAATGATTATTACGTAATGAACGAATAATTGGTATTTTTAAATAAAATAGGCTTATAAAAGTGATAAAAAAACAACTTTTTGTTTTGGGGAATGAAATTTGGATTACGTAAGAAAAACATACAAGTTATAATACAATTATCATTATTTTTGAAAAATCAAATAATTCAAAAGGGGTAGATTTATGACCCAATCGATAATTGGAACGAAAAGTATGGTGGTAAGCCCACACTATTTAGCATCGGTGGCAGGACACAAAATTCTTGAAAAAGGGGGGAATGCTTTTGATGCGGCAGTGGCAGTCAGTGCCTGTTTGGGTGTAGTTTAGCTACATATGACCGGACTCGGTGGACGCACTGGGCAATGCAGAATATTTTGGTGCTTATTCTCCAATGATGCGCTGCATCGAACACCCATCTATGTTAAAAGACGGATTTAATTGGGGATGTATGGCCGGGGTTAGTGCAGCTCATTTAGCAAAAGCAGGCTATACAGGTATTCCATCATTATTTACACAAAAAGAAGCAGAAGGGCTTACACACGATTTAGGAAAAAACTATCGTGTAAATGAACTGTATTATAAGCCGTATGCATGCTGCCGGTGGGCACAGCCAGCTATTGAGGCAATTAGGGAAATACAAACTAAAAATATACTAATATCCACAAATATTAATAAAATAGTAATTCATACATTTACAGAATCGGCAGCATTATCGAAAGATTATCCAGAAACTACAGAGGAAGCACAGTACAATCTGTTTTTTCCTGTTGCAGCATTTATTTCTTACGGTGAAGTGGGTCCAAAACAAATACAAGACCATCTGGATGATCCAAAAATTTTGAGCATTATGGACAAGATTTCAGTGGTAATCGATCAACAACTTAACGAAGCATTCCCTGAAAAAGCATTAAGTATGGTTAAAATACTAATGCAGGATGGATGCACATATCAATCAGAAATTATGCAAGCTCGTGGAGACTATAATTACCCCTTAACGGCTGAAGAAAAAAAAGACAAGTTTTTCAGGCTGACCACGCCATTTCTAGGAATAGAACCTGCGCAGAGGTTATCAGAAACCATTCAAAACCTTGAACATATGAAAAGTATCCGGGAGCTTATGATTGCTATAGAGGCATCGGCAACATAAAACCTAATTGTACTGGTAAGTAGTACTATTCTTTAACTATGCACTTGTTGTAGCTGCCTGTGTAGTGATTCCGATCTCAAAAAACCGGAGCTGAAAATTACAAATGTACATGGGGAAATGAGCGTCTGTTCTTAAGAAAACTATTAATCATTTCTGGACTTTTTATTGCACTTGTACCAAGAGACTTTGGTTGTTTTCGTTCAATAGGTTAATAAAATGATGGAATAAATGTATGAATTCCTTTTAAGGCTCCACAGATGAGAATACTGCCGGGCCTGCTATAGTAGCACAACTTTTTCCAATCCGCTTTTTTATTACAAAAAGTACCCTATAGGCAGACCTTTTTAAAAGTGTCTATAGGGTACTTTTTAATATAAAACACCATTCAACGTTTTTATTACGGTTATTCTTCCCGAATGACTATTAACACACCAATAAAAATTAATATTGTACCTATCCAAAAAGACAAGCCGATTTGCTCACCTAGTAATAACCAGCCTAAAAACGTACCGACTATAGGTTGTAAAAAGAAAAATAATCCACCACTTGAAGCGGTAAGCATTTGCAGTCCGCGATTCCACAGTAAAAAGGCACATGCTGTCGAAATAACGCCTAAGTATAAAAGGCCGCCCCATATGGATGGATGCATTATTGCTTGGAAATCGAGCTCATCCAATCGACTAATTGTAAAAGGTGTTAAAAAGACAATTGCCACAAGCACAGCATAGGTAGTTACAACCAGTTGTGAATATTGCCCAGGTACACGTTTAATTAGAACTGACATAAGTGCCCAAGTTAATGCAGCAATAAGCAGTGATACGCCCCCAAGTTGGTGAGATGAACCGATATGGGCATTTCCGACAATGATACCGACACCGATTGTCGCTAAAATAACCGAAATTGATTTTTTAAAAGTAATCTTTTCTTTTAAAATGATACGTGCAAATATCACCATAAATGCAGGTGTTGTTGAAGTGATGATGGCTCCCATTTGTGCAGTAGAAAGTAGCGTACCGACTTCCTGGGTTACGATGGAAATTGTATTTCCAACAAGTCCCATAATAAGAATTAATAGCCAGTCTCTTTTTTCAATCCGCCAAGATTGTTTTGTTATAAAACCAATGGTTAGCAATGCTAAAATCGCAATTACATATCGTAATAAAACTAATTCAAGTGGTGGAACAACGTCTACCACAACTTTTACCACCACGTACATTCCGCCCCAAATGCTAGCAGCGAGTGATAAATATAAAGAACCTAATAAAGTGTTTTTCATTTTGTACCCTCCGTTTTAACTAGATCTTTCCAGTCCTTAACGGAGTTGCAAGTTTTCTACCGTTAAGGAAGAATGACTGCAGGTACATCATTTTCGAATAGCGGTGACCACATCATAAGCTTTCAGCTCACTTTCAAAAAATTTATTTTATCATATCATACAATAAAACTGTACCGAGATTCTACTAATCATTCGATTCAAAAATCAGTAAGCAATAACTACATACTCATTTAAATAAACAAAAAAATGTTTTATTGTCACTTTAATTATGTGAAAAATTCCATCTTCGCTATTGAAGGCCAATTATCCAATTAAATTTGTGTCAGTCTCTTTTTTGTTAAGTGATACGGTTAGCAAAGAACAATAGGGGTAATACTAAAGGTAACACGAGTTATTTCTAAATTTTCAGAAAATTATATTGACACAGGAATGACTCTGTTATATATTGTTTTTAAGTTAAATTAATTGTTATATAACAGAAAGGGGAGCAAGATGATGAACACTTATGATAAAGCCTATGAAAGTTATTTAAAGATTTGTGAAAGGTATGAAATGGAGTCGATAAATATCGATCACTTCATCAAAAATTTAACCAAAGATCAGTTGGATGAATACAGTAAATTAGCTGTTTAAATGAAAGGGCGTGATTGCACAAGATGGACCTCCCGGTTGATGTAGATGTAGAAGCCAAATAGAAACCCCACCAGTTGCTAATAACAGGTGGGGTTTCTGTCATGTGTATGAAGAGTTTATTTTTAATTAGTATTGAAAAAACATTTTTCGAAAATGGATTTTCAGTTGGAATAATGAAGAGGTTATTTGTAGGGAAGGTAAAGAACAAATGGAACCTGGTCAAATGTGGTATCGAAAATGATCGATATTATATAGTAATGTTTAGTGTTGGAAAGAAAACGTGGACTAAAGATTGGATAATACTTTGGCATTAATAGTCTCTTAGGGAGTTTTTTTATCCTAATCCACAATAATAGTCAAAGTTGGTACATGCCTTTCTAGAAATATCACAATTCGGTATATTTCCTTTCAATTTTCCTGAATTCATTTGAAAGTTCAAATAAGGTGTGTAAAACGGCTGTTTGAATATATAGATTCATATAATTATCATTGCTCTTCTTTTGAAAAGATAAATCATGTTTTTCATCAATTACTCGATTTATACAATCATTAATTTCGCTCCACATTTCTTTCGTTCCTTCTTTAGTTTTAGTCTCCATAATCTCCCACTCCTTTTTTATTAGTTTATCCACTCTATTACATTCTTATACTTTGTTTTTTTATAAATATTAAATACAGTTGATGATTAGCTCTTGATTTGGGAGAGCGAAGCGAATATAGTATCCGGACACAACTATTTTTTGGCAGCAATTACCTGCTAAAAGTATAATGACTTTTCCTGGCATTTCCAAAGCATGGGGATTTGAATAAATCGTAATGGGCTATGGGAATTCCAGCGTCTCCAAATAAAGGTGCCGAAAGGGGGATTTTGGAGGGGGGCTTTGTCTCACTTCGTCTCTATAGTTGCTTAATTGGGCCATATTCTTGTGTGACGTATTGTACAAAAGGCAGGAGTTTGGAATAATTAGTATTAAGATGCTAAAACGCATGTTAAACCTTTATCGATTCAGTCCATGAATAGGAGCTTGTTATGTTTAAAATTATGATAATTGAAGATGATGAAAAGATTAGAAAAATAGTGGCTGATACACTAACGAAGTGGAAATATGTAGTTATGGAGATTATGGAGTTTGACCACATTCTAGATGATTTTGAGAAATCAAAACCTGATTTAATTTTATTGGATATAAACTTGCCAACCTTTGATGGCTTTTATTGGTGTCAGCAGATTCGTGCTATCTCAAGTGTGCCCATTCTGTTCCTTTCCTCAAGAAATCAAAACATGGACATCATCATGGCCATTAATATGGGAGGGGATGATTTTATACAGAAGCCATTTGATTTAGATGTTCTTGTAGCAAAAATCAGTGCATTGTTACGCAGGAATTATACTTATCAAAATGGCCATAACTTAAAATTAACGCACCGGAACTTGTCATTGTATGTAACAAACTCAACAATCCAATTTGAGGAACAGGCCATTGAGCTTTCACGTAATGAGTTTATCATTTTGCAATTGATGATGCGCAGAATAGGGAAAATTGTATCCAGAGATGACTTGATGCATGCTCTTTGGAATGATGAACAGTTTGTCGATGATAATACACTGACTGTTAACGTAAATCGATTAAGGCGTAAGATTTCTGGAATTGGATTGGAAGACTTTATTGTGACACGTAAAGGAATGGGGTATCTGATCGAATGAGGTTCCTGCAATTTTTAAAACATGAGAAGCCTTATATCATTTTATTTGTTTTTATCTTTTGTATGGTTTCTGCCGTTTTTTACACTGACCCTAATATGACATGGAACTGGAACACGTTTCTATATGCTTGGGTTTTAACGCTTTTCATATTAATTATTTTCTTTTTGTACCGGTATCAGCAAAATTTACGCGCGATCCGAGCCAGGGGTGACGAAGATCATGAGAACCTTTCTTTAGAGGCAGCCTCTTTACAGCAGTTGTTTGAAGAGAAGGAAAGGGAACATATAAGGTCTCTCAATCTGATTCATGAGAAACAAAACGAGTATTACGATTTTATTGTATCGTGGTTTCATGAAATTAAAACACCCATCTCAGTGCTGCGATTGATGCAGCAGACGGAGAGCGATGCCAAGAGCTTTCATGATGAGGTATCAAGGATAGAGCATTATGTGGATCAAGCACTTTATTATGCAAAGTTGGATAGCTTCAATCAAGACTATGACATCAAGAATTGTGATTTGGACCAATTGGTGAAAGAGGTCATAAAAACTCATTCCAAAACATTTATTTCCAAGAAAATCCGCCTGCAGTTACAGATAGAACCAACCACCATCCAAAGTGACCCCAAATGGCTGCAATTTATCCTGAATCAATTAATTTCAAATTGCTTGAAGTACACGGAAGAAGGAGGGAAAATTAAGATTGAGACAGGTTCCGATTTAAAAGAAAAGCAGCTGATTATTAGAGATAATGGAATTGGTATAGAAAAAACGGATTTACCACGGATATTTAACCGGGGTTTTACAGGAACTAACGGGCGTACATACACAAAGTCTACAGGGATGGGGTTATATTTAGCCCAGCAATTATCCAATAAACTTGGTCATTATATCACGTGCACCTCTGAAACAGGTTTGTATACCGAATTTGTCATGCACTTTCCCAAAAATGTCGATCCCTATTTCATTATGCAAAAAAACGCAATGAGACCTTGATAAAGGCCATTGCGTTTTTTAATTAATATTTCTGATTTACGATTTTGTAGTAGAGATTCGCAGAAGACAGATAAAACAATACATAAATCACAAAGTATATAGCAAAGATGAACCAGAGCATCGAAGTAAGCTGCGGAAAATCTTGTACAGAATCCAGGATATAGTATTTTAAAATGAGCCAGCTGTGCAAAATGCCTAAAACTAGCGGAGGGAAGAAAACAAAGAGAAGTTGTTTACGAATCACGCTTTTCAATTCACGGTCTGCGGTACCTATCTTTCGCAGAATGGAATACTGTCTCTGTTCTTCCGTTGCTTCCCGCAGTTGTTTAAAGTAAATAACGCTAGCCAATGCAAACAGTGCAATGACAGCCAGGAAAGCAGCTGCAAATAACATTAAAGATGAACCTTCTATTTGCTTCGAATACACATCAGCAAACGAAGAATAGTAAGTGCCGGGCTTCTTCGTTACAATGGCATGTATATCACTTGATAGGGATTCAGCCTGCTTCTCATTTTCGATTTCATAAATTTCAAAAGGGATCGATTTGGCTGTGCTTTTTAAATTTTGATAAGCATCATCTGAAATGATCAGGACTGCAGGCTTTAATATCATAGATTGAACAGGGTCGCTGGCCCAGCCTAATAATGCGTAATCTTTCTTCTCTACCAGTTTTAGAGTGATATCTTCATTTATATTCACTTTAAAACTTGGCAGCTGATTGGAGGGGAAGGATTTTGGGGAATCTGTTCCTTGTGACAGAGATACAGCTTCCATATCATTTAAATGGATTTCCTCCTGATTTCCACGCAATGAGATGATTTCGTTATATGCTTTTTCTGGAAAAAGAAAAACGTCCTTTGAAAAATACTCAGGGTTCTCAAAAGCGAGGTCCATGTTTGTATTTGGCTTTCCTACTAAGGCTTCCAAAGTTTTGTGATACTCTATTGAGTGGTCGGAGTTTTTTATTTTAGCGTCAATTTTATCGTTTGTTTCCTTATCCAATGACTGGAACGCAATATCATTTGGTAAATTCCTGCCGACAGCTTCAAACTGGACAGCGTAATTAATCGAAACGAATCCAATCAAGAAAATGATGGTTGCACTGAACAAAGAGATGAAGGTAAGGTTTAACGTATTCGACCTTATTTGAAAGCGCAATGACGAGATCCACAATACCCGATTGCCTTCATGGAAATTATGTTTCTGGCTAAACTTTTGCAGCAGCCAGCCGGAGAACTGACGGAAGAACAAATACGTTCCACCTATCATTCCGACTGTGACAGCAATCATGGCAAAAGTTGCGTGTTCTTGCCATATGCTTGATTCTGTGCCCCGGCTGATCAAAAAGAATTGCGTTGCTAATAACACTAACGACAAAGCCGCCATAATGAACGAAGAAGGTATGGGTTTTTCCATTTTTTCTTTGGCATGAAACAACTCCACCAGTTGAACGCGGCTGATCATGAAGAAACTTTGGATACTTACGATGACCACTAGCAAGAGAAACAGAATAATTGTCGAGCCGATCGCTTGATAAGGGAAATTTAGCGTAATGACATTGTCGTATTGCATTAAGTTCATTAATGACATACCGAATAATTTGGATAATAGACCACCAAGAAGTATTCCAATTACAAGCGAGAACGATCCAATGATCAAATTTTCAACGAATACCATTCGTGTAATCTGACTTTCTTTCATACCTAGAAGCAAATAAAGTCCAAATTCCTTTTTTCTTTGCTTCATAAAGAAAGAGTTAGCATAGAGAATAAAGAAAATGATAAAGAGGAAGATAACCACTGAGGCAATCGATACACCCGTTTGGAAATTTTCCTTATTGTTGAGTACATCCAATATATCTTGATTATACATAAGTGATGAGAAGGTGAAATGGATCATGACACCTGTAATCATGGCAAACAGATAAATCGTATAAACACGGAAATTACGCTGAACGTTCCGCAACGTCATATTCAGTAAGTTCACCTTTAAATCCCTCCCATGGCACTCTGGATGTGAAGGATTCGATCAAAGAAGTCACTTTGACTTTGGTCACCTTTATAAAGCTCGTTTACGATTCCTCCATCACGCAAGAAGATAACTCGTTTACAGAAGCTTGCTGCATACGAATCGTGTGTAATCATAAGGATAGTCGTTTGAAAGGTTACATTTAAGGTAGCTAACTGTTCCAATAATTGTGTTGCTGATCTGGAATCAAGCGCACCTGTAGGTTCATCTGCAAAGACAATCGCAGGATTTGTAATGATGGCACGTGCAGATGATGCCCTTTGTTTCTGACCACCAGAAACTTCCGTAGGGTATTTATCCTGGACTTCTTCAATATTCAATGCCTGAATGACTGGTCTCAGCCGTCTTTCCATCTCATCTATAGAAAATTTCCTTAATGAAAGGGGCAGAAGAATGTTTTCTTTGATCGTTAAAGTATCAAGCAAGTTGTAATCTTGAAAGATGAAACCCATTCGTTCTTGGCGAAATGTACGTAATGCCTTTTTGTTTAAATCTAACAGCGCCTGTTCTTCAAGCCAGACCTCCCCGCCAGAAAATTTATCAATCGTCGATAGCACATTCATCAGTGTTGTTTTTCCTGAACCAGAAGGACCCATAATAGCTGTAAATTCACCCGAAGTTATTGTCAGATCAATATTCTTTAAAACCTGTGTCTTTCCATAGGATTTAGATAAGTTTTTAGTTTGTAATACTTTTTTCAACGTAAATCTCCTCCTCATGTTACATACTATAAAATTCATCCTATTCTCCACCATAGATGTAACACGAAGTTAGATTACAATTTTGTCACATTCCAATTTGAATATGTAAAATAAAAGGTAATGAACAGTGAATGTAATAAAGAATTCCCCAAATCAATTATGCATTCTCAGCATCTTAGTAGCAACAAGCTGAAATAGATGAGGGATAAATGGATCACCGAGTTCTACTCCAACAATAGGGCACGTTTAATTAGAATCGGCGTTTCCTAATGACTGACAGGCGCTTTACTTCATTAAAGGTGTTGCCATGGCAGACTTTTTCTATCGATTTTAAAGGGCATAGTTGCATAAGGTGCTTTTTTCGATTAAAGGATTAAATAATAGATAAGGAATAAAAACAAATTTTCTGCAGAGAATACTCCTATTAATTAAAAAGTAGGAGTGTATATATGGAACAAACACTTTATGAAAAAGTTGGCGGAGAAGAAGCGATTGCAAAAGTTGTGGACTATTTTTACTCTGAGTTGGTTCTTAAGGACGATACAGTTAATCATTTTTTTGAAAAAACGGATATGGAAAAACAACGCGGTCATCAGACAAAGTTTATAAGTTTTGCATTAGGTGGCCCAAAACAATATTCTGGACAATCCATGGCAAAAGCTCACCAAGGAATGGATCTGCAACCAGCCCATTTTAATGCTATTGTAAATCATCTTAGCGATGCACTTGCTCACTTTGGAGTGAATGAAGCTGACATAGATACAGCTTTAACTAAAGTTGCTTCACTAAGAGATGATATTTTGTATAAATAACTGATATTGAATTAACAGGTGCTTTACCAGGAGTTGCTTTGGCAGCTCCTTTTCTTATGGAACCCGTCTTTAACGACTAATTATGCAATCTTAAATAATTGATGTAAGATTGCATAAAACTATCAGTTTATTGAAGATTCTGTATATTGTAATTATTAGGAAAATGACTTTGATTCAAGCTCTAAATAATCATCCTTCACTTGGTATGATATTTGCATATAAGTTAATTAAGTACGATTAAGGGTGGAGTGATACATGGAGAATGCAAAATTAAGACGTTCGTTAACAGTATTTCCTTTAGTGCTATTTGGATTGGCTTATATGGCACCTACAACAGTTTTTTCTACTTATGGGGTTGTTGCGGAAATAACGAAAGGTATGGTACCTGCCGCTTATATTATAGCTTTAGTTGGTATGTTGTTTACAGCCTATAGTTATGGTCAAATGGTTAAGGCGTATCCTGTTGCCGGTTCTGCATATACATTTACTCAAAAGGCTCTTAATCCTCATATTGGATTCTTAGTAGGCTGGGTTATACTATTAGACTATTTATTTTTGCCAATGATTAATGGATTACTAATCGCTATTTACTTAAACGCATATTTTCCATCCGTTCCTTTTTCCGTCTGGTTAATTGGTTTTGTAATTTTAATCACCACTGTAAATATAATCGGAGTGAAAATAGCAACAAAGATAAATCTTTTATTAGTTGCCTGTCAGTTCTTAATAATAGTTATATTTACATTCCTCTCAATTAAAGGGTTACTAAACGGAATGGGTTCAGGGACATTATTTATGGGTTCTCCATTTGTGAATGGAGATATACCACTATCCTTAGTATTAGCAGGATCTTCTATTTTATGTTTATCTTTTTTAGGATTTGATGCTGTCACTACATTTTCAGAGGAGACCATTAATCCTAAAAAAATAATACCAAAGGCTATTTTCCTCGTAGCATTAATAGGAGGAAGTCTGTTTATTGCCATCTCATACATCAGTCACCTTGTTTACCCAAATTTCCAAGCCTTTAAAGATCCAGATTCTGCTGCCTTGGAAATTGCTATATACATCGGGGGTAATTTATTTCAATCTATTTTTCTAGCAGGATACATTACAGGGGGCCTAGCATCTGGTTTATCAGCTCACGCAAGTGTATCGCGACTTTTGTATGCGATGGGAAGAGATGGAGTTCTTCCTAAGAAAATATTTGGTCATATTCATCCAAAATTTCAAACTCCAACACACAACATTATCTTAGTGGGAATTTTTGCTTTATCTGCTTTATTTATTGATTTAGTGACAGCATCATCCTTTATTAACTTTGGAGCGCTCGTTGCATTTACATTTGTTAATCTTTCGGTTATTTCTCATTATTTTATTAGGGAGAAACAGCGAAACGGAATTAACAAACTAAAATACCTAATATTGCCTCTGATTGGAACCAGTTTCACAATTTGGTTATGGACTAGTCTTGATTCAAAGGCACTTTTACTCGGACTAGGATGGTTTGGAATAGGTTTCATCATGCTCCTTTCCAATACGAAAATGTTTAGTGAACGACCACCAGAGCTTTCTATTGATAGTGCGAAGGAAAATGAAATTCAAGCATAAAAGCTAGATTTATCAAGGAGGACAAAAATGATAAAGGCAGACATCATTCTTTCTGGTCAACAAGTTTTTACTGGGCTACAAGATGAGCCAATAAAAGCAGCTATCGCTATTAAAGATAATAAAATTGTTGAGATCGGTCCTAAAGAAGAAATATATTCATACATTGGGGATCGAACTAAAGTGTATGACATGGAAGAGGGACTAATTATTCCGGGATTTCATGATTTTCATATGCACATAATGATGGGAAGCATTTTACAGAAGGATAGTGCCAAATTATTTGATGCTACTTCAGAAGAAGAGGTAGCTAAACTAGTAGGTGAATTTGCAGAAACAAGACCAAATGATGAGTGGATATTTGGTATTGGCTGGGATCATACCAATTGGAAAAAGAAAGTGCTACCACATAGGACAACATTAGATAAATATATTTTTGATCGTCCCGTTTTATTATTCAATGCAGAAGTGCATTACGCATGGATCAATAGTAAAGCAATAGAAATGATTCAATTAACGAAGGATACCCCAGACCCGGAATATGGAGAAATTGGAAAAGATGATAATGGGGAACTGACAGGCCTTCTATTTGAACAGGCAATTGGGTATGCATCGGAACATGCATATAAATTACCGAAAGAAAAACGTGTAAAACTATTCCAAGGTTTTCTCGATGAAACAAAAAGACTGGGAATCACATCCGTTAATGATTTATACGGAGCTAAAATAGCGCCAAACCCATTAGACGATCTTGAAATTTTTAAGGAATTTGATAGAGAAGGGTTACTTACAACTAGAATTCACTTTTCTCCGGAGTTAAAAATGGATTTAGCTGTCGCAAAGGAATTACAAATAAATTATCAGTCAGACAAGCTTACCTTTTCTGGATTAAAACAATTTATAGATGGTGTTGTGACAAGTCATACCGCTTTTTTATTGGAGCCTTACAAAGACCGTCCTGAAACAAGAGGCGGGACCACTTATCCAGCTGAAACAATTAAACAATTAGTAAAAAAGGCAGATAAGGAAAAATTTCAAATTCGTTTCCATGCTATTGGTAACGGTGCTGTCCGCTTAGCATTGGATGCATTTGAAGAAGCAAGAAACGTAAATGGAGAAAGAGATGCCAGACATGTCATTGAACATGTGGAGGTATTGCATCCAGACGATGTCCATCGCTTTAAGGAATTAGGTGTAATCGCTTCCTTTCAACCCAAACATATTGAATTAATGGAAAGTGAGGCATATACAGCTAGAATTAGTGAAAAACAACAACCTCTCTATTATCCTATCAAAACAATAGAAGATACTGGTGCTAAAATTGCCTTTGGTACAGATTTTCCTGTAGTACCCCTAAATCCTATGATGGGTATTTATCAGGCAATCACCAGAAAAGATTTAACCGGGAATGCGTGGCAGGAGTCGGAAGGAGTTACTTTAGCACAAGCATTAAAATATTACACGGCTACACCAGCATTCGGGTCTTTTAGGGAAAAAGAATTAGGCACATTGGAAGCAGGAAAGATAGCGGATATCGCAGTATTAAATAAAAATTTATTTAGCATATCAACAGAGGAAATTCTTGAAACTGAAGTGAAGATGACGATTATGGATGGAAAGGTTGTATATGAAAACCAGGTCGTCCCAACTGTATAAGATAAAAAAATAAAAAAGTCAGGTAGTGAGAAAATGTCAAAAGTAAAAGTTGGTCTTATTCAAATTCATTGCGGAGAATTCATTGAGCAAAATATTCAAAAAACGATAGAGAAAATAAAAGAAACAGTAAATAAAGGTGCGCAAATCGTTTGCTTACAAGAATTATTTTCTTCGCAATATTTTCCACAAACGGTTAGTGTGGAAAATTATGATTTAGCTGAAGATGTAGATAGTGGTGCATTAGCCGAAATGGGTGAATTAGCAAAGGAATTAGGAATCGTCTTGATTGTTCCTTTTTACGAAAGAGCAGGTGCTGGTATTTATTTTAATAGTGCAGCTGTATTTGATGCGGATGGAGAATGTTTAGGGATTACAAGAAAAAATCATATTCCGGATGGTCCCCAGTATCATGAAAAATATTATTTCGTTCCAGGCAATACCGGGTATCCTGTCTATGAAACTGCTTATGGAAAAATAGGAGTCGGGATTTGTTGGGACGAGTGGTTTCCAGAAGTTGCCCGAATTTTTAGCTTACAAGGTGCAGAGATATTATTCTATCCTTCTGCCATAGGTTCAGAGCCAGATCATCCTGAGATATCAACAAGACCATCCTGGGAAAAGGCAATTTCTGCTCATGGCATTTCTAATGGTGTATTCGTTGCTGCAACAAATCGAGTAGGCCAGGAAAAAGACATGAATTTTTACGGTGGTTCATTCATTAGCGATACATTAGGGAATATTTTAGCTTCACTTGATGATGAAGAAGGAATTATTGTACAAGAGATTGATTTAAAAGAAATAGAAAAGACTAGAAACATTCTGCAATTCTTTAGAGACCGTCGTGTCGATACATACGACCCAATATTACAAAAGGAAATACTTCCAACCCCATCCCCTTCAAAAAAGGGAACAAACAAAGGATTATCGTGCAGTAACGAGAATCGACTGCAGTGGAAAAAAAGTAGTATGGCATCAACATGAACGGAACGCCCTTGCCGAAGCATTATAAGCGTATACTGGCGGCTTGGCCATTGGTACATTCGGGGAGCGTGAATTAGGGACATTGGAAGTAGGGAAGCTTGGCTTGCTGATATCGTTGTCCTCGACCGTGACCTTCTTGCGGTTCCGCTTGAGGTGATACCTAGCATCTACGTTCCAAAACTCTATTCTTGAAGTATCCCAGATATTGCAATCTATAATAGATCTTTATTACTCGGATTAAAAGTGGAACGAACGATCCTGACTGTAATCAATCAAACAAGAAACTGCCGGAGAAGGAGGTGATCTTCTCTGGCAGTTTCTTTAACTTCCACGATATACTTGATAGCCCCATGGGGAAACGAGCAAGGGCACATGATAATGAGAGGATGGGGAAGATAGTCCGAATCGGACGGGAACCAGGTCCAAAAAGGGCGGATCAGGGAGTTCGATGGATTTATTCCGGAAGTAATCCCCGATATGAAAAACGATTTCGTAGTTTCCCGTTTTTGTGTTTTCTGCGTTCAGCAGCGGGACATCGAGCCTCCCGTCTGGATTTGTGACAGCTGACTGGAGCAGCTGCCAGCTAGCGGTGGATGATTCGGAAAAGTATAATTCAATCGTCACTTTTTCGGCTGGCTGGCCATGCATTAAATCCAATATATGTGTTGTTATACCAGGCATATATACTCCTTAACCGATGTTTTCTTCAGCGGCAGCCAGGATTTTGTTGTTTTTGAGATTTTCTTTTTTAACGGTGAAGACCTGAAAACCATATGGCGGGCGCGGCTCGGTATATATCTTTCCTTTAGAGTCCGGTATTTCGGAAACGACTGTATCCCATGTGTGGTTTTGGGATTCGAATGTAACTTCAAGAAGCTGAGGGAATCTAGTTAAAATGCGGCAGCCGATTTCATAAATCAGATTTTGGATCGAAGGAGTTTCCATTTCATGAAAAACGGATGTAGCAATATCGATTACCTGTTCGGCAGCTACGTATTTAGAGGGGGCCATGCCGAATGCATCCTTTTGATCCTCATAGACCCAATGGAGATTCAAATAGATGAAAAGCGGACGATTTCCATCTTCGGGAAGCGTCGTATACTCATCACGGACAAAACCGACAAAAGAGTTCCCGCTTACTTTGATTAATTGAAGGTCGAGGATGGAACTGCTTTGCTGAACGATCTCGTTGCCAGTTTCCCCACGGATGATTTCGACGGCAGCCTTGGCCCGTTCATTGCGGGACTTTTTGAATACAAGGTCACTCGGTTTCAATTGGGGATCCGTTGCTTCAGTCACTGCTTCGAAAGGGATATCTTCGGCAATCAACTTAACAGTATCGATTTGAGGATATTTGTTTAGGAAGGCTTCTGACACATATGAAGCAAATCCTTCTAATGTTGCGCCTTTGAATGTAGCTAAATGCCTTTGGATGAAGTTTTTCATCGAATCAGTCGCGACGACCATGGAATTGTCTCCTTCCGTGAATGAGGGAAGAAAAGAGGAGCCGCCAACGGAAACTTTTACATTCGTGCCAAAAATGATATGATCTCTTCCTGAAAAAGTGGATTCTGGAATTTGCTTGATTCCGGTTAAAGGATTCGAATAGGTCCTATAGGCAAAAACATTCCCTTTTCCATAACTAAGTGTTTGTGCGGCTGATTTATTTTTCATTAAATTCTCTCCTTCAATTTTAATTTTATCCTGTAAACGAAATAGGGCTATTTGATAAATTTCAGTTAAGGCCTTATCGAACTCGGCTGCTTCTGCATGGTGAATCCTTGTAAGCATCGATTGATATATGTCATTTTTATCTTTGCCTCGCACAGCCAGGATAAATGGAAAGTCAAACTTATCCATATATTTCTGGTTCAATGATATGAAATCTTCATATTCATCGGACGTAAGGTCCTTTAAACCGGCGCCATGCTGTTCCTTAATCGAATCATCACTCATTTCAACTTTGTCCCCAAGGTTCGGATGCTTCCTGATTAACGTTAACTTATCTTCCTTTGACGAATTTCCTACAATATCCACCATGCATCGATGCAGGTGGATTATTGAAGAAAAGGGCCTATTGCCTGCCGATTTTTCTGCAATCCAAGGTGAATGTTCGAAAGTATCCCCAAGGAACTTCGTAAATTCCTTTTCGCTTAGTGCATTTAATGAAGTAAGGGTAATCATCTCCAGTCTCCTTCTTATATACTTTTTGCCATTAGCTGATCTGAATCGGGGATGGTACTATCGGCGGCTTTTTTCTTGCGTGGAATCAAGATCAAATTCAGGATGATGGCTGTCAGGCTTCCTGTGATGATTCCATCACCGACAACGATACGGATTGCTTCCGGCAGGCTCGAGAATAACTCGGGAACGACGGTGGCGCCCAGTCCGAGTGAGACTGAACAAGCAATGACCAATAAATTGGCATGATCCGAGAAATCGACGTCATTCAACATTTTAATTCCTGATGAAACGACCATTCCGAACATGACGACGGTAGTACCCCCGAGGACGGCAGTAGGAATCAGTGTAGCGAGAGCTGCGATTTTCGGTACCAGTCCAAGCCCGATTAAAATGAAGCCGGCTACAATGGTGATCGTTCTTTTTTTCACTCCGGATAATTGAACGAGACCTACATTCTGCGCGAATGTACTATAAGGGAAGGCATTGAAAATGCCACCTAAAATGAATGCCAGGCCTTCTGCGCGGTAGCCTTTGACAATATCTTTTTCACTCAATTCCCTATCTGTTATTTTTCCGAGAGCAAGGAATGCGCCAGTGGATTCGATCAGGATGACTGTGCCAACCAACATCATCGTAAGAATGGGAGCTAGTTCAAAGGTGGGTGTACCAAAGTAGAAAGGAGCAGGGATATGGAACCAAGAAGCCTCGACAACGGTGGAAAAGTTCATTTTCCCAAAAAATGTTGAAGCGACCGTTCCTGCGATGATGCCAATCAGAACGGAAATGGCGCGTATGAATCCTGTGAAATAGCGATTGATTAACAGAATGACAGCGAGGACACCGAAAGAAAGCATTAAGTTTTCGGCTGAACCGAAGTCTTTGCTGCCAGAACCGCCAGCCATATTCTTTATGCCGGTGGGCACTAAGGATAATCCAATGATGATGACGACGGTACCGGTCACGACAGGCGGAAATAATTTAAGCAGTTTACCAAATATGTTGGAGAATAAAATGATGAATAACCCAGCGGCGATGATTGATCCATATATAGCGGAAATGCCATAATTGCTGCCAATGGATATCATCGGGGTGACTGCGACGAAAGACGTTCCCAATACTATCGGGAGGCCAATGCCAAAATATTTATTTTTCCAGGATTGCAATAATGTAGCGATTCCGCAGGTTAATAGATCAATGGCAATAAGGTAGGCAAGCTGTTGAGAAGTGAACCCCAATGCTCCGCCGACGATGATCGGTACCAAGATTGCACCAGCATACATGGCAAGAACGTGCTGAAGACCTAACGAGAAGGCCTTGGACTTATTAATTCTTTCATTCATAAAAAATCTCCCTCCTCTAATGGGTTGTCATGTTATATCACGCGACTTTGTTATGATTAATACCATCATAATAAAAAATCAGAAAATTGTCATTAGTTAGATTAGACAATTTTTGGTTGTTGATATAGACAACTTGCATAAAGTGAAGGGAGGAGAGATTGGGTTTTATATATTAAGTAAGGATTTAATGCGAAGGGCAAGTCGTATCTGGAGTGTGGTCTCTGAATCTTTTAAGCTCTTGCCGAGCAGCTCTTCACATTTCTCGAGTCTGTATACAACGGTGTTACGGTGAACGAATAATCTTTTGGCAGTTTCGGATATTTGGCAATGCGTTTCGAGATAGACTGATAATGTCTGTAGTAAGGATTGCTCCTCCTCGGTGAAAATCTTTGAAAATCCCTGTAATGCGAAAAGGTAAAAATTCATTAGGTCTTCTTCGGGAATGATTCTCAATAATTCCATAATATCCTTCGTCCGGAATATCTGGATGTATTCTGTCCTTTTCGAAAGACCTCCTTCCAGAAGGGAGTCGTTCGCCTCTTTGTAAGCGTTCTTGGTCTGTAAAAAATTCGGGCTCATATGGCTCACTCCGAAAGATATCGTGCAGTCGAATTGGCTGGTTGTTATCTTTTGCAATGATTTTAGCGAGGTTTCGACATATTGAAGAACATCGCCAGAGACTTCATTCACTTCGTATAAAAGAATGCATTTCTTACCTTTTGTAAAGAGATGAATGGGATTAGGTGAAAGGCGAAGCTCATCTTCCAAAAACTCGTATATCGAATCAGCCCTTCGTTGCAGCTGTGTGTAACTTTTGGCTGATTCGGATTCATCGATTTTTCCGACTGCGCATATATAGGCTTGTTCATTATGTAAGGAAAACTCTTTTGCTCGGTTTATGATTTCCTCTTGTGAAGAGAAACTCCCATCCAGGAAATGAAGGAAGAAATCATTTCGGATATTCCGATCATGCTGTTTAAGGGCGTGTTCTTTCATCAAGGCAAAAGAAATGACATTAGTTGCCTGCTCTATCGTCAGTGTTATCAGGTTATCGCTATTCTTGATTTCTCCTGATATCGTCAAATAGCCAAATTTTTCTTCATCCATATAGATGGGGAATACGGTATAGGTTTGTTTATTGGATAGAGATGAAAATGAAAAGAACGAAGCTAGGGTTTTATGAAATCGGTATCCTTCACTGTTCATTTTTTTGATTATTGGAATAATTCCGGATGTTGAGATTGGATGGAGTATCGGTTTAAGGTACTGGTCAACTAATAAAATGGGGTATCCAATCATATTCGATAAATGATCAAGCAGTTTTTGAATCCCTTTACCCCGCATGATTAAGTTTGTGAATTGCTTATGTGTTTCCATGGCGAAAGTCAATTCAGCTGCCCGTTGATCCAAAATCGCCCGTAATGTATGGTTGATGATTTCCCCAAGTGACAATTCTGCCGGAAGATCAATGATTGGTAAGGATATTTCATTGGCTAGAACCAGTACTTCCTCGGGTATTTCTTTTAGGAATCTCTGTGTCTTTATCCCTAGGGCTGCGCAACCTTGATTTGCCATCGCTTCGACAAGTGATGACAAAAGGTGTGGCTTGTCCTTTACGTGATAAGCTGTGGTTACAAGGAATTCATTTGGTTTTAAAAAGTTGATGATATCTGGAGCATCCATCATATTGACAGTCTGGACTTCGCGTTCGATCCCTGTTCCTCCAGCAATTAAATGCATGCCGGATAATGCGGGCAATGTTAAAAGTTCGGTTACCTTCATCTGAAACACCTCATTCTGGAAAATTAGATTATTGAAGTGATTTTATAAATAAAGCTCTATGTGAATCCAGGGAATTGATCGGTTTTAAATTAGTGCATGTAACTGATATTTATCTGAATCCCTCTGTTTACTCACATGCTTTGCGGATTTTCATTATCATATCATACAATTCCTTTGGCATATCTTACAAATTTCATTGTTTGGTTTGTTGAGGAGACAAAAAAGGGTTTGTGTGTAAGGTTTTGTAACATTGTTAGTGACATAATGACTGAATTTTGTTAATATTTATAAAAATTAACGTGGGAATAAGGGAGACGATAAAATGAGTGAAGGCACAGTTGCTTCAAGTAAGAAAAAAAGAGTCACGCCGTTTCCGAAAGAATGCACATTCAGCAAAGAGGACTGGGATGTATTATCGCAATATTGGTTTCCTGTGGCTGCAGTCGAGGAAGTGTCGGAAAAACCGATAGGCATTAAGCTTCTCGATGTGCACCTTGTCCTTTATCGGGCTAGTGGGAAGATTATCGTTGCGAGGGACCTTTGTCTGCATCGTGGTGTGCCATTAAGCATGGGGTGGGTGGAAGATGATAATATCGTATGCCCCTACCACGGTTTTAGATATGGCCCTGAAGGTAATTGTACTGGGATTCCTGCACATCCCAATGCTAAAATATCCCCGCGCCTTTGCATTAATATTTATCCCACGGTAGAACGCTACGGTTTAGTTTGGACATCGATTTCGAGCGATAAAGTGGATATTCCGAAGTTACCGGTATGGGAAGATGATGAATATTTGAACATCCTGCCTCCATCCATTGACATTGCTGGTTCAGCCGGTCGGCAGATGGAAGGCTTTTTGGATGTGTCCCACTTTGCTTGGGTACATTCGGAAAGCTTCGCTGATCGTAACAATCCTCTCGTTCCTAGTTATAAAGTTGAAAAAACGGAATATGGCCTGCACGTGGAATACTTAAGTTCCGTCAGTAATTATGGCAAAGACATGCAGCATTTAGAACCTGCCAACTTTGAATGGCTCCGTGTTTTTGATATCTATCCACCGCTGGCGGCCAGACTGACTGTCCACTTCCCGGAGGACGGAAAACTTCATATCCTGAACTGTGCCAGTCCAGTTTCTGCACGTAAGACAAGAATGTTTTCGCCGATGGCCCGTAACTTCGATTTAGATGCTCCGATAGAAGATACCTATGAATTCAATTTACAGATTTTCAATGAAGATAAGGAAATGGTTGAAAATCAAAAGCCGGAGGAGCTGCCTCTAGATTTACAAGCGGAAGCGCATATCGCCGCTGATAAGACGTCGATTGCGTATCGTCAGCTATTAAGGGAATTGGGCTTAGGTTCGAATTATACAAGTTGAGAGGAAGAGGGTGTCCATGTTTAGTGGGCACTCTCTTCTTTTACAGGCATTATTGGATTGGATTTCCATTGGTTATTTTGCATAAAAAAATACCGAAATACTAACAGAATTGCCAATGAAGTTATATGCGAAAAGAAGTAAAATAGTAGATAACATATATTTGTGAATATTCATAACATTAATGGATATTGAGAAGGGAAGCGAAGTGATGGCAATTCAAATCGAGAAATTCATAGATGAAAAGGATGATGTTGCTTCGATGATTGAATGGTTAGCATCTTTCGGGGCAACGGAGAGTAATGGGGTGACCCGTTTATTATATTCCGAGGAATGGATGAGCGCTCAGCATGCAATGAAAGCAAAGATGGAAAAAGAAAGCCTGATTACATATTTTGATAGTGTAGGCAACATGTTTGGCAGGCTTGAGGGGACGGATTCCACCGGTGAAACCATTCTGACCGGCTCTCATATAGATACGGTCAAGGATGGGGGGAAATATGACGGTGCATATGGGGTCATCGCTAGTTTCCTGGCAGTTAAGAGGTTGTTTAAAGCCTATGGGCAGCCTCGGAAGACGATTGAAGTCGTTTCTTTTTGTGAGGAAGAAGGAAGCAGATTTCCCTTGACGTTTTGGGGATCGAGGAATATCAAAGGAGTCTATGGTCTTGAGAACGTAAAGCATTTAAAAGATACAGAGGGAATTTCTTTTTTGGAAGCCATGAAAAAATCAGGATTTGAACCTGAAGCCTATATGCCCCCCGTCCGCGATGATATTGACCGATTCGTTGAAATTCATATAGAACAGGGGATGGTGCTTGAAAAGAATGAGAATACGATCGGGGTCGTCAGCCATATTGTCGGGCAGCGCCGTTATACGGTGAAAATCATTGGTGAAAGCAATCATGCGGGGACCACTCCTATGTCTTACAGGAAGGATGCAGTCAGTGCAGCTGCGGAATTCATTTCTTTTTTAACGAAAAAAGCGAAGGGGATGGACTCAGATTTAGTTGCTACGGTTGGCAGAATGGATGTTGAACCTAATGTTCCGAATGTCATTGCTGGTGAAGTGGAATTCAGTCTCGATATCAGGCATCACGAGGAAGTGATTCTTGATAGGTTTTGTAAGGAAATCTTTGCGGCTTTCGATGCCTTGGCGAAAGAAGCGGATATGAAGATGGAGATTTCACAATGGATGGATGTCAAACCTGTTGCGATGGATCGGGAAATGAATCGCCTTGTCCGCAAAATTGCTGAAGATAAAAATATACCTTATCAGGATATGATCAGCGGAGCAGGGCATGATGCGCAAGTGTTTGGTTCATTTTGTCCGACGTGCCTGCTGTTCGTCCCAAGTAAGGACGGAGTCAGCCATTCGCCTAAGGAGTTTACGAGTGTTCCGGATTTGGAAAGGGGAATCGATGTTTTAAGCGAAATACTATATAAATTAGCCTATTGAAGGAGTTGGGTAAAATGGCATATTCAGAATTGAATGCACCGATTAGAACGATCATGACGCCAGGTCCAGTCGAAGTGGACCCACGTGTTTTAAGAGCGATGAGCACACCGATATTAGGTCAATTCGATCCTGCATTCACTAATATCATGAATGAAGTGATGGAAATGTTGCGTTTGGTTTTTCAAACGAAAAATAAATGGGCGTTCCCGATAGATGGCACTTCAAGATCAGGAAATGAAGCGATTCTATGCAGCATCATTGAGCCGGGAGATAAAGTTCTGGTTCCCATCTTCGGAAGATTCGGTCATTTATTGGTGGAAATTTGTGAGCGATACGGAGCTGAGGTTCATACGATCGAATGTCCTTGGGGAGAGGTGTTCGACCCGCAAGCAGTCATTGCGGAAATCAAGAAAGTCTCACCTAAAATAACGGCAATCGTCCATGGGGAAACTTCCACGGGCTGTATGCAGCCATTGAAGGAAATCGGGTTGGCCTGCCGTGAAATGGGTGTCCTGCTTGTGGTGGATGCGGTTGCGTCCATCGGGGGAACGGATGTAAAGGTGGATGAATGGTGCATTGATGGATTGATAGGCGGGACTCAAAAATGCTTGTCCGTTCCTTCGGGTATGGCGCCGATTACGTATAATGAGCGAATAGAAGAAATCATCCAGTCCCGCAAAAAGGTGGAACGTGGTATTGCAACAGATGAAGACAACCAAAAGATTTCAATCCGCCGTCCCATCACCAGTAATTATTTCGATTTAAGCATGTTGCAGGATTATTGGGGACCGCGCCGTTTGAATCACCACACAGAAGCGACTTCAATGATTTATGCGTTACGTGAAGGTTTGCGCCTGGTACTTGAGGAAGGTCTGGAAACCCGATTTGCCCGTCATGAACTCCACGAAGCTGCTCTCGTTGAAGGGGTCAAGGCGATGGGACTAACGTTATTCGGGGATGGGAAAAACAAACTTCCTTGTGTAACTTGTATCGAAATTCCACAAGGAATCGACGGGGAAGCCGTTCGAGCAATGCTGTTGAATGAATTCGGTATCGAGATTGCCTCCTCGTTTGGTCCGCTTCACGGAAAAATCTGGAGAATCGGCACAATGGGATTCAGTTGTAGGAAAGAAAACATCCTCTTTGTACTGGCCTCCTTGGAAGCTGTCCTTTTGCGCCAGGGGTTTCAAGTGAATCGGGGAGAGGCTTTGCAGGCTGCACTCGATGTGTATGTGGGAAAAACGGAGAAAGTGCCTGCATCCAGGGGATCTCTTTGATTCTATAAAAATATTTTGGAGGAGTGATCCGTATGTCAATATATGATCTTATTATCCGCAATGGGTATGTAGTTTTTCCAGATGAAGTGAAGAAAGCTGATCTTGCAATCCGAGATGGGGTGATTGTTAAGATTGGGGATCGTCTGGGTGGTAAAGCGGATGAAGAGTATGATGCGGATGGCCAACATATCTTTCCGGGTATGATTGATGTCCATGTACATTTTAGCGAACCTGGCCGCGCTCATTGGGAAGGCTTTGAAACAGGATCGCAAATGATGGCAGCGGGAGGCTGCACCACATATTTCGATATGCCATTGAATGGAATCCCTTCAACCATCGATCGAAAGGCTCTCCTTGAAAAGGGCAAGATCGGTGAAGGGAAATCAGTTATAGACTTTGGATTATGGGGAGGGCTGGTCCCGGGAAATATTGATGAATTAGAGGAGTTATCAAAATCCGGAGTCATCGGTTTTAAAGCTTTTCTCTCAGAGACGGGAAATGATGAGTTTGAGCGTGCGGATGATTTCACCCTTTTACATGGTATGAAGAAAATTGCAGAATTGGGCAAGGTCTTGGCCCTTCATGCGGAAAGTGATTCGATCACTCAATGGCTGAAGCAAGAAAAAGAGAAGGATGGACTATTCAGTGCGAATGATTATGCAGCCACAAGACCTGTGCAAGCAGAAGCGGAGGCTGTGGAACGTGCCATTGCATATTCCGAGTTAACAGGCTGTGCCCTGCACTTTGTTCATATTAGTAGTGGCTTGGCCATCGAAAAAATTGAATCAGCCAAACAAAAGGGACTGGATGTAACGGTTGAAACGTGTCCACATTATTTATTATTCAATCAGGGTGATTTAATAGAAAAAGGTGCGGTTGCAAAATGTGCTCCCCCACTAAGGGAAAGAGAAGAACAAGAAAGATTGATAGCCTGTTTAATGGAAGGGAAATTCGATATGATTTCTTCCGACCACTCACCATGTCCTTATGAGTTGAAAGACCCTGGCGTACATAATATTTTCGAAGCGTGGGGTGGAATAAGCGGGGGGCAATTTTCACTGATGTCGATGATAGAATTGGCTGTATTGCATGATATCCCACTTCACAAAGTAGCTGAGTGGACAGCTTCAGCCCCGGCAAATAGATTTGGTCTCTCTTCCAGAAAAGGACAAATTAAGGATGGAATGGATGCAGATCTTGCCATCGTTTCCCTTGATGTTCCGCATGATGCTTCGGAAACGAATTTTTTCGCGAAACATAAGCAAAGCCTTTATATGGGCCATTCCTTTCCTTGCCGAATCACCGCTACCTTTAATAGAGGGAAAATAGTTTATAAAAATAATGTCATAAGTGAAAGGGAGCGTGGGGAGTGGATAAAAGTGATAGATTCCAGTATTGCGGTCAATAACTAGGGAGAAGGCTTTGATTATCGGGTTGGGTCCATTATAAGGGGTGATTCCAAATCGGGAATCACCCCTTTGCCTGCTCTACATATTTATGAACAGTACTTCAGGAAAATTGTTTTCCTAATATTTTAATACGTTTTTAAAACGAGTGTTTGATAAAATGATATATCATTGTTAAAATTAATATAGTCTGAAAATTTAGTTAATGTTTTTTTTGTCTATTCGGCCATTTTGCTTAAATCAAAAAAACATTATTGACAACGTAGAAATGACGTATTAATCTTAAAATTAAGCATAACAATTATATAATATCCGTTTTGTTACCGTTATATATGGAGAATCGGATGGGACACGAGCAAAATTAAGGGGGGACTGAAACGATGTACAATCCGGAAGTTGAAACGGCTACGCGTGCTGAAATGGAAAGTTTACAGATGGCACGCCTCAAAAAAACGATAAGCCGTGTATATGAAAATGTACCTTATTACAGAAGGAAATTTGAAGAGATGGGCCTTGATCCAGGAGATATTCAAAATCTGAACGATGTGTCAAAGCTTCCTTTTACAAAAAAACAGACTCTTCGTGATCAGTATCCATTCGGTTTATTCGCCGTTCCAATGGAGGATGTAACACGCATTCATGGTTCATCCGGAACAAGCGGAAAGCCTACCATTGTCGGGTATACGAAAAACGATTTGGAAAACTGGGCAACGATCGTCGCACGTGGAATTGTAGCTGCAGGAGGCCGTAAGTCGGATATTTTCCATAATGCATATGGATATGGCCTGTTTACAGGCGGATTGGGTCTCCATTACGGAGCAGAAAAGCTAGGAGTTGCCACCGTACCCATTTCAGGTGGAAATACCGATCGCCAGATTACCATCATCAATGATTTTAAACCTCGCGGTATTTGCGGAACCCCTACTTATATTTTGAATATCGCTGAAAAGATGGAAGAGATGGGGATTGACCCTGCTGATAATGGGTTAGAGTATGGGATTTTTGGAGCTGAGCCGTGGTCTGAGGAAATGAGAGCTACACTTGAGAGAAAACTGAATTTGAAAGCAATCGATATTTACGGACTAAGTGAAATCATGGGTCCAGGAGTTGCGATAGAATGCCAGGAAGCGCAGGAAGGACTGCATATCGCAGAAGACCATTTCCTTGTTGAGGTCATTAATCCTGACACACTTGAGCCAGTTGAGGACGGCGAAGATGGGGAACTGGTCTTTACCAGCCTTACCAAGGAAGCGCTGCCAATCATTCGTTATCGTACTGGTGATATCGCATCCATTACCCATGAACCGTGTAAATGCGGACGGACCACAACAAGAATGTCCCGCGTTAAAGGCAGAACGGATGATATGATCATAATCAGGGGAGTGAATGTATTTCCTTCTGAAATTGAGCGTGTTTTATTCCAAATGGAGGGAATAGTGCCTCATTATCAGATTCATCTCGTTAAGAAGGGGAAAATGGACGGTGTTGAACTGCATATTGAAATTGAAAGCGGTTTCTATAAGGGGATTGAAGAAGACTTAACGCATGGAGATGTAGAGATATTAAAGAAAACGATCCAGCATCATATGAAATCCGCATGTCTTGTAACGATGGATATTGTTGTCAACATTCCAAAAAGCATTCCGCGTTCAGAAGGAAAAGCCATTCGTGTCGTTGATAAGCGGAAAGATGAAGTGACCAGTTGATAACTGGATGGAGATACGTTGGATGACCTGGATTCGTTCATGGAAAAGGATGTTCCTTGTTGGCGATTCTGCCGTTGACGAAGCTTTAATGCTCGAGCCTATCGTAAATTCGCGGTGAAAAACCTTATGAACTCTGACGGTCAAATAAAAAGTGCAGCCCCTTCATAGAATAGGTTTAATCAGAAGAGAAGAAAGAACCAATTTGAAATAGGGAAGGAGGCATCATGGTGATTAAAAATATCATAAAATCTCCTGTTAATTTCCTTTTATTTCAAAAAAAGACGGAATAGTCTTGCATTAAATATAACTGTAAAATATAATAACGTTATATAAACGTTATATAATAAAAAGAGAGGTGATTTGAATGAACGTTCAATTAAATGATATGGCTGAACAAGAAAAGCTAAATCAATTCATTGCCAGAATCGAAGCAGGAGAAAAGATAGAAGCCGATGATTGGATGCCGGACGATTACCGCGGCACTTTAATCAAGTTAATATCGATGCATGGCATCAGTGAAATCATGGGGGCGCTTCCCGAAAAAGAATGGGTGCCTAAAGCCCCGACCTTAAATAGAAAACTTGGAATCATGGCTAAGGTGCAGGATGAAATGGGACATGGACAATTATTGCTTCGAGTCGCCGAGGATTTGCTAAAGCCGTACAGCAAAAAACGGGATGACCTTATGCAAGATTTATTTAATGGAGATTTAAAGTTTCATAATGTCTTCCACATGGAAGCCAAATCCTGGGGCGATGCAGGATTGATTGGCTGGCTTGTTGATGGGGCAGCCATCATCTCCCAGACGAACATGCTTGGGGCTTCATACGGACCTTATGCTCGAGCTTTACTGAGGATCTGCGCGGAAGAAGTTTTTCATGCACAGCATGGTGAAGCGATAATCATGGCTTTGGCTGAAGGAACGGAAGAACAAAGGAAATTGGTTCAAGACTCCATCAATTATTGGTGGGAATCTTTATTACTCTTTTTTGGACCTCCCAGTAAGAATGAAGTGGGCTCATCCAAACAGGATATAACGATTAAGTACAGAATCAGAACCAGTACGAATGAAGAGCTTCGCCAAGCCTTTTTTTCTAAATATGTGAAGCGGATCCTTTCACTCGGCTTTACCATTCCTGATGAAACACTTAGGTTTGATAAAGATTCTGAAACCTGGATTTACAAACAACCTGATTGGGGGAAATTGAAGGTGTTCGCAAGGAATGAAGGGCCCCTTTCGCAGGATCGTTTACGTCTTCGAAGAACTTCTTATGAAAATAATAAATGGGTACGTGAGGCGTTAGCGCCAAAGGTCATCTAAGGTAGGGGGAAGGATGATATGGAAACTAGACAAAAAACTTACTTTGAAGAATTTGAAGTATTTAGCCGTAAAACGCAATCTTCACCCGTTCAATACCATTTTAGCCTGCTGGCTCCCAATGAGGATATCGCCATCATGATGGCGCAAGAAAATTTCATGAGACGTGAAGCAGTTGATGATATCTGGGTAGTGAAAAGACAGAATATACGGAAAATGACGATTGAGGAAAAGAAAACGCTTCAACGTATTGATAATAAAGATTACAGGACCACAAAAGGGTATGGGTATTTAAAGAAAAAGTGGCGGAAGTATGAGCAGGGAATGCTCGATGAAAAAGAGATAATGTCTTGGGGTGGAGGCGTGAAGAATGAGGAATGAATCATTGGAGAACATCGCTATCAAAGAATTGCTGCTTCAACTGGCGGACGATGATTTCATCCATTCATACCGAGGTTCGGAATGGCTTGGACTCGCACCGCATATTGAAGAAGATGTTGCATCGGCTTCGATATCTCAAGACACGATGGGGCATGCAACCATATATTATAAATTACTGGATGAACTAGGTGAAGGGGACGTAGATAAGCTGGCTCACGACCGTCCCGCCAAGGAACGGCGTAATGCGATCATTCTCGAATTGGTCAATGGTCCTGGATACTATATGAAAGACCCGGATTATGATTGGGCGTTTGCGGTAGTGCGGAATTATTTTTATACCCAAGCCAAAGCGATTAAGATTCAATCCCTTCAATCAAGTTCATATAAACCGCTTGCTGAAGTGGCACAAAAGGTACAGATGGAACTTTATTATCATTTGATGCACTGGAAAACATGGTTCGTCCAATTGCTGGGTTCTGGTCACGAAGAGGCGGTTTCGAGAATGAATGCAGCGATTGAGAAAACGATGCCGGATTTTGCTGGAGTATTTTCACTTGGACAATATGGAGAAGAGATGGTCGAGCTTGGCTTGATAGAAAGCGAAGCTGCCTTACAGAAGAAATGGATCGAGGCTGTCACCCCAATTTTTGAAAGTGTGGGCTTGGCAACGACTCTTGAAATAGGAATGGCCCAAGGTGATGGACGTAGTGGCCGGCATACGGAAGATTTGGAAAAGGCGATAGAAACGTTAAGTGAAGTGTACGCAACCGATAAATCAGCTTCATGGTGAACCAATAGAAAAAGGGGAGGGGTATCATGTCGACCGTACTGTTAACCGCAGAAGAAATATATAAACTCCTGGAAGACGTTAAAGATCCCGAAATCGATACAGTAAGTATTCTGGATTTAGGGATGGTTGAAGACGTGACGGTTTCGGGCCGGGACGTTTCGGTGAAAATGCTGCCAACTTTTCTAGGGTGCCCGGCATTGTCAATCATTCAAAAAAATGTGGAAACAGCCATTAAACAGCTGCCTGCCGTAAAAAAAGTAAGCGTGGAATTTTTACGATCCCCTTCCTGGACATCTGATCGAATCACGGAAAAGGGGAAAGCTGGATTGAAGGTTTTCGGGATCTCCCCTCCTCCTCGACAAATGAAAAAAGATGGATCATGGCATGTGGATTGCCCGTATTGTGAATCTACTTATGTCACGATGGAAAATATATTCGGTCCAACGGCCTGCCGCAGCATTTTATATTGTAAAGCATGTAAAAATCCGTTCGAAGCGATGAAACCGATGATAAAAATGATCTAATAAAATGGAGGTTTTCTAAAATGGTAAAGTTAATCGCCCTATATAAACAACCTGAAAACAAGGAAGAATTCGATGAGCATTATTTCAATGTACATGGTCCGATAACGGAAAAAATTCCAGGTCTTCAAAAAATGGAGGTCACTAAAATAGTAGGCACCCCAATGGGCAAAGACTCTGAGTATTACATTCTATGTGAAATGTATTATGAAGACCACGATGCACTGCAACAAGGAATGCGTTCCCCGGAAGGAAAAGCATCAGGGAAAGACCTAATGGGCTTTGCCGGGAAACTCGTAACGATGATGATCGGGGAAGAAATAAAATGAATGCGCTTCAATTCATTGAAACGTCAATCGGGGATGGCATTGGTTATATCTTTTTAAATCGGCCGAAGCAGCTGAATGCCATTAACAGGAAAATGTTCAGGGAAATAGTTTCAACCATGGAAGAATTCGACCGGGACCCACAAGTGAAGGTGATCTTGCTAACGGGCAATGGAAAGGCATTTTCCGCTGGAGCTGATATTGACGAGATGATGGACGACAATCCAATCAGTCTGGAGTTAACCAACCAATTTGCCGATTGGGACCGAATGAGCCTAGTCAAGAAGCCTGTGATCGGTGCTGTGAAAAGTTTTGTATTCGGTGGTGGTTTTGAACTTGCCTTATCCTGCGATTTCCTGATTGCCGCCAGCGATACCCAATTTTCCTTTCCGGAAGTGACACTGGGAGTCATGCCTGGTGCAGGAGGAACACAAAGGTTGACAAAATTGGTGGGGAAGACGAAGGCACTCGAATGGATATTGACGGCTGAAAGGATAAATGCAAAGACAGCTCTGCAATATGGTTTCATTAATAAGATCGTTGCCCCTGAATTGCTAATGGAAGAAACGGTCGATTTCGCTAGAAAGATAGCAAAGCAACCCCCGTTAGCTGTAAGGCTGATTAAAGAATCCGTCAATAAAGCCGTTGATTACCCCTTATATGAGGGAATGCAATTCGAACGGAAGAACTTCTATATTCTTTTTGCATCAGAGGACCAAAAAGAAGGCATGAAAGCATTTGTTGAAAAAAGGGAGCCTAATTTTACAGGCGGATAAGGGGTGCTCTATGTACGAAACGATCAAATATAGGGTTGAAAGCGGAGTGGCTTGGCTTACTTTGAACCGTCCTGATAAACTTAATGCCTTTACGTCCCAAATGAATAAGGAAATACAGAAAGCGATCAAGATATCTGCGGGGTCCGATGAAGTGCGGGTCATTATCATTACAGGGGAAGGCAGGGCCTTTTGTTCAGGGCAAGATTTATCGGATGTTGATGGAAGCATGAATTTAGGCCAGGTGCTGCGCGATCACTACGGTCCGATGATGCAGCAAATAGCAAGCTGTGAAAAACCGATCATTGCAGCAGTCAATGGAGTGGCTGCAGGGGCTGGCTTCAGCCTTGCTCTTGCATGCGATTTCCGGCTTGTTTCTGAAAAAGCCAGTTTTTTAAATGCCTTTGTCAATATCGGATTGATTCCTGATTCAGGGAATCTATATTACCTTTCACGGATTGTTGGGCATGCGAAAGCCTTGGAAATATCCTTATTGGGGGAAAAGATCCCTGCTAGCGAGGCGAAAAATATCGGGCTCGCTACAAAAGTGATCGGTGTGGAAGAATGGAACGAGCAATTGAAAGCCTTTGCGGCGAATATTGCAAACAAACCAACGAAAGCGATCGGCTTAATCAAAAGATACTTAGAGGCATCCTACCACCTTTCATTGGAAGAATACTTAAAAGAAGAAGCGGAGGGTCAGCGAATTGCTGGCTTAACGATGGATTATGCTGAAGGTGTGGCAGCATTCACTGAAAAAAGGAAAGCTAAATTCATAGGCAAGTAATATAGAAAAGGGAGTGGGATTACATGGTTGGAGTTCAAGCGGCAGCATTTGAAAAAGCGGAAATGAAGCGTGATTATTATCATCTGATCATTAATGGCGAAAGAGTGGAAAGCTCTAATGGATCCACGATTGATGCGTACAACCCTGCGACTGGTGAAATCATTGCCAAAGTTGCAAAGGCGACTAAGGAAGATGCAGAAAGAGCTGTTCAAGCTGCACGTGAAGCATTTGATAATGGGAAATGGAAGAAAACTCCGATTAATAAACGGTCTCGAGTTTTGAACAAAATTGCAGCAATCATGCGTTCACGCTTTAATGAATTGGTTGAATTGGAGGTTCTGAACAGCGGAAAATCCATTTCTGCAGCGCAAGGCCAAGTCATGCAGGCAATAGAAGATTTCGAGTTTTATGCAGGCGCTATAGTCGGACACCGCGGAACTGTCAATAATGTACCTGGTCAATTCCATAACTACACGGAAAAAGAGCCAGTAGGTGTTTGTGCTCAAATCATTCCTTGGAATTATCCTATGATGATGGCAGCATGGAAAATTGCACCTGCGATCGCAGTTGGCTGTTCAGTCATTGTTAAGCCAGCTTCGTTAACGCCGCTGACTGCAATTGTATTAGGGGAAATCTGTTTAGAAGCTGGTGTTCCTCCAGGAGTTGTCAATATCATTCCGGGTCCTGGATCGGACGTAGGGAATTACCTTGTCGAGCATCCGAAAGTGAATAAGGTGGCCTTTACAGGTTCTACGCCAATCGGCAGGGATCTTATGGGCAAAGCTTCACAGACATTAAAAAGGGTGACATTGGAGCTTGGCGGAAAGTCCCCTAATATTGTCTTTGAAGATGCGGACCTTGAAGCAGCTATCGATGGATCATTATATGGAATTTTCTACAATACTGGGCAATCTTGCGAAGCTAGGTCCCGTTTATATGTTCACGAAGACATATATGATGAGTTCGTTGCCAGATTCGTGGTAAAAACGAAAAAATTGAAATTGGGCAATCCACTCGACAAAGAAACGCATGTCGGTGCAGTCATAGATCAAGGGCAATTGGATGTCATCGACAATTATGTACAATCTGCCATTGCTGATGGAGCGGAAATCCTGACAGGAGGAAAGCCAGCGGTTATAGAAAGTTTCGAGAACGGATATTGGTATGAGCCGACGGTCATAGCGAATGTCAATCATGAAATGAATGTAGTGAAAGAGGAAATATTCGGACCGGTCGTTGTCATTATGAAATTCAAAGATGAAAAAGAAGCCGTGCGACTCGCGAATGATACGGAATTTGGTTTGGGTTCAGCTCTTTGGACAAAGGATGGCGGCCGTGCGACTCGAGTGGCCAATCAAATTGAAGCGGGAATCGTCATGGTGAATTGCCCATTCTCCGCATTTCCTGGAACACCTTTCGGAGGCTATAAACAGTCAGGATTCGGCCGGGAACTTTGTATTGAGACACTTGATCTATATACAGAAACGAAAAGCATCATTTCCTATCATGGAAGCCGTCCCTTAAATCCCTTTGGAATTTAATAAAAACATAAAATAGGCGGCTGGCTGAACGGTATGTCGGAGAAGTAATTCAGATATGGATGAATGCTGATCTGATTCATCGTAGCCAGCCCTATTTATTTTTAAAGGAGGAATGAACGAATGATTAGAAATCTTGTGATTGTGGGATCTGGTGTCATGGGCAGGGGAATAGCCTATGTAGGAGCAACAGGAGGCTTCAACGTAGTATTGGTGGATGTGAATCAAGATGCATTGGAAAGTGCAAGAAAAGAGATCGATATCATTTTTGAAAAGGGTGTGCGCTACCAAAAAATCACCCAGGAAGAAGTGGCAGCAGCAAAAAGCAGATTTTCGTATTCTTCCAATTTGAAAGAATCAGCAGCATATGCCGATTTAATCATAGAGGCAGTTCCGGAAAAGGCAGAAATTAAGAGGGCAGTCTTCGAAACGATGGAAGACCATGCAAAAGAAGTCTGTTACTTTGCAACCAATACTTCCACAATGAGTCCGACGGAAATTGGTTCTTATGGAAAACGTCCTGAAAAAACGATTGCCATGCATTTCTTCAATCCTGTACAAAAAATGCCGCTGGTTGAAATTGTACGTGGTCTTGAAACCAGCGATGAAACGGCAGCCATAATAAAAGAAGTAGCCGAAAAAATGGGGAAAGAAACCGTGGTCATTAATGAATTCCCTGGGTTTGTAACCAGCAGGATCAGCTGTTTGGTAGGTAATGAAGCGTTCTTCATGCTTCAAGAAGGGTTAGGAACACCGGAAGAAATCGATAAGGCGATAAAGTTAGGGCTGAATTACCCAATGGGGCCATTTGAGCTAGGGGATTTGGTGGGATTGGATGCCCGATTGAATAATTTAAAATATTTACATAGTAAACTTGGTGAGAAGTATCGTCCGGCCCCCCTCCTTGAACAGTATGTTAAAGCTGGCAGGCTCGGCCGCAAGTCAGGTAAAGGGGTGTACGATTATACACAAGATGGAGAGCTGGTGAGGAAATGAAGGATGTTGTGATTATCGATGCTGTGCGAACGCCGATAGGAAGATATAAAGGTGCTTTGAAATGGGTTCGCCCGGATGACCTCGGTGCGATTGTAATCAAGGCGCTGATAGATCGCAATCCAGAGCTGCCGCCAGATCAAATTGAAGATGTCATCTTCGGGAATGCAAATCAAGCGGGAGAGGATAATCGCGATGTGGCAAGGATGTCCGCCCTTTTAGCTGGTCTTCCAGTAAACGTAGCTGGAACGACAATAAATCGTTTGTGTGGATCCGGACTGGATGCCGTTATGTATGCTGCACGTTCCATTGCTGTAGGAGAAGGCGATATTTATATCGCAGGCGGGACTGAAAGCATGACAAGGGCGCCGTACGTCATGGCCAAACCTGAAGGTGAATTTCCGCGGGGTTCAATGGAGCTTCAGGATACAACGATTGGATGGCGTTTCACGAATGAGAAACTTAAAGAAATGTATGGCACGGATTCCATGCCTCAAACGGCAGAAAACGTCGCCCAGCAGTTTTTGGTTTCTAGGGAAGACCAAGATCAATTTGCGTTTCAAAGCCAGCAAAGAGCGAAAAAGGCAGTGGAAGAAGAACGTTTCATTAATGAAATCGTACCTGTTCGATATACGGATCGCAAAGGGAATGAGGTCATTTTCGAAAAAGATGAACACCCTCGTCCTGACACGACCATCGAAAAGTTGGAAAAACTCAAACCGATCTTTAAAGGTGGCACTATAACGGCGGGTAATGCTTCCGGTGTAAATGATGGAGCTTCAGCATTACTATTGATGAGTGCAGAAAAAGCACGAAACCTTGGACTAAAACCTATGGCCAAATATGTTGTAGGTGCGGTAGCGGGCTTAGAACCGTCAATTATGGGCCTGGGTCCAATTCATGCAACTAAAAAAGCATTGGGAAGGGCGAATTTATCGATTGAAGACATTGGGCTGGTTGAATTGAATGAAGCATTCGCTTCCCAATCCGTAGAGTGCATCCGCCAATTGAAATTGGATCAGGATAAAGTGAATGTCAACGGCGGGGCGATAGCATTTGGCCATCCACTCGGTGCAAGCGGGGCACGTATTTTAACAACACTTGTTCACGAAATGAAAAAGCGGAATGTACGCTATGGTCTTGCAACGATGTGTGTCGGTGTTGGTCAGGGAATTGCTGCCATCATAGAAAATATTGGAAACGATTGATGATCGGCCCTTATTTTTCTTAGTATAAGGGACATTTTCTTAAAAAAGGGGCGAGGACCCATGTCAAAGGTTATTTATAAAGTAGTAAATCAAATCGGCTATGTAACAGTGAATCGGCCTGACGTATTGAATTGCTTCGACTATGAGACACTTTCTGAACTGCAGGATGTCATCGATGCAGTTTATACGGACGGAGATATCCGCGTCGTCATTTTCACGGGTGCAGGGGAAAAAGCATTCAGCGCGGGCGCGGATTTGAAAGAAAGGAAGGCTTTGAATGATGTGGAAGTAAGAAGGAACGTCAAAGCGATTCGCGATGTTTTTAATAGTATCGCAGGGCTTCCGCAGCCAACCATAGCTGCCGTCAATGGATATGCATTGGGGGGAGGATTTGAATGGATGCTTTCATGTGACTTCGCAATTGCTGCTGAAGGTGTTTCTTTGGGGCTCACTGAAACTAGCTGGGCCATTATTCCCGGGGCAGGCGGTACACAGCGGCTGCCGAGATTGATAGGGGAAATGAAAGCGAAGGAATTAATCTTTACCGCTAAAAAATTGACTGCAGAAGAGGCATGTCAATTAGGGATCCTTTTGAAGGTCGTTTCAAGGGATCAACTTATGTCAGCTTGTGAGGGATTGGCAGCCGATATCATGAAAAATGGGCCGATTGCAGTCAAACAAGCCAAATACGCGATTACCCAAGGGATGAATACAGACTTGCAAACCGGAATGGCCATAGAGGGAAAAGCCTATGAATTGACCATCCCGACTCAAGACAGATTGGAAGCACTCCTGGCATTTAGTGAACGGAGAAAAACGCAATTTTCAGGTAAATAATATTGCGGTTTCAATTCAAAAAGATATAATAATAATTATGTCGTCCGTGTGAAAATAGTAACAATGTGAGAGTGAGGTGAGAAAAATAGGAACTAATACGCAATCGATGATTTTTACGATATACGGTGATTATATCCGTAATTACGGAAGTAAAATCTGGATAGGCAGTTTAATTCGTTTATTAAAGGAATTCGGTCATAATGAGCAGGGCGTTCGTGTAGCCGTTTCACGAATGGTCAAGCAAGGGTGGATTCAGTCAGAAAAGCACGGAAATAAAAGTTATTACTTTTTGACCGATCGCGGTGTGCAGAGAATGGATGAAGCGGCCAATCGCATATATAAGATGAAACCAAATGAATGGGACGGTAAATGGCGTATCTTGATGTACACGATCCCTGAAGATAAGCGGCAATTACGGGATGATCTACGTAAAGAATTATTATGGAGCGGGTTTGGCAGTTTTTCCAGTGGTTGCTGGATTTCCCCTAATGATTTGGAGAAACAAATCAAGCGCTTGATCGAGAAATATGACATCAATGAATATGTTGATTTTTTCATTTCGGAATACAAGGGTCCAAAAGAAAATCAATCGCTTGTCGAGAAAAGCTGGCATTTAGAAGAGATTGAAAATAAATATGAAGAATTCATTGAGAAATACAGCAAACAATTCATCGTTCATCAAAGCATCATTGGCAGGGGGGAAATGTCCGATGCTGATTGCTTTGTGGAACGAACGAACCTGGTACATGAATACCGTAAGTTTTTATTTGTCGATCCGGGCCTGCCAAAGGAACTGTTGCCTTCAAAGTGGAATGGGAATCATGCTGCTCTTTTATTTAGCCAGTATTATCAAGTTTTGGCTGAACCGGCAAGCCGTTTCTTTGAAAGCGTTTTTCAGGAAAACAATGATTTATGGCGGAAAGACGAAACCTATGACGCCAAGGATCATCCTCTTATCATTAAGTGAAAAAGAGCTTCAGCCAGTCGCTAATGACGACTTGCCGGAGCTCTTTTCTACTTTAAGTCAACTAAAGACAACGGGGGAATTCCCTTTGTGATAATTAATCAAGTATCCCTTTGAAGTCCTTTCCTTTTTGAACATACGTATCAATCGAAAGTTGGATCAATTCGAGATCTTTATCATTCAATCTGCGAACCACTTTCCCCGGGGAACCGATAACCAGCGAACGTGGAGGTATGATTTTACCAGAGGAAATCAATGTATTCGCGCCGACAATGCATTCCTCGCCGATCTCTACATTATCCAATATCGTTGAGCCCATCCCGATGATGGACCGTTTTCCTATTTTACAACCATGTAGGATAACATTGTGACCAACCGTCACTTCGTCTTCAATGACAACTGGGCACCCTTCAAATAAATGAATGGTGGAGTTATCTTGAATACTGCATTTTTCTCCGATTGTAATTGAATCTTCATCACCGCGCAGAACGGAGTTAAACCAAATGGTCGATTCTTTCCCAATCGAAATATCACCGATTAAATGGGCACCAGGTGCAACGAAAACGGATTCATCAATGGATGGCTTTTTATTATTGTACGGAATAATCATAGTCTCGCTCCTTTTGGAAAAGTCAGAATTGTTTTTCTAATGAATATAGTATAACATTAAATGGATAGGGAGGGATGAAAGTGAAATATATTTGTGAGCTTTTTTCGATAAAATATCCCATTATTCAAGGCGGCATGGGGAATATAAGCAATGCAAGTCTTGCCGCTGCAGTATCCAATGCAGGGGGCTTAGGGACAATAGGATGTGGTACCATGAATCCTGAACAGGTAGAAGCCATCATTCTCGAAACCAAAGATAAAACCAATAACAATTTTGCGTTGAACATTCCGATTAACGTTAGTCCATATACAGATGAGTTAATCAATCTTGTCCTGAAGCATGATATTCCTGTAGTTTCCTTATCTGCGGGAAATCCTGCCCCTTACATTCCACTATTGCAAAAAAAGAATATTAAAGTGATTGCCATAGTTGCATCGGTCAAGCACGCGCAAAAAGCGCAAGCTGCAGGGGCCGATGTGTTGGTAGCTGAAGGGTTTGAAGCTGCCGGTATCAATTCGAACCTGGAATTGACGACCTTTACACTCATTCCGCAAATTAGCAAGCATGTGACGCTTCCGGTTTTGGCCGCTGGCGGAATAGGCAACGGACAGGGGTTGGCCGCTGCGTTGATGCTGGGAGCGTCAGGAGTCCAGTTGGGAACCAGGCTGATCGCTACACAAGAAGCACCGTTCCATCCATCATATAAACAAAAACTAATCGAAGCGATGGGCAATGATACGTTTATATTGGGCAGATCCGTTGGCCAGGTAAGAAGAGTATTGAAGGACCGATATACGGAGAAAGTCCTGGATTTGGAAAAACAGGGACTGTCTCCTATTGATTACCGTGAAATGACCTCGGAAGTCCACCATATTAATGGTGCGATGAACGGTGATGTTGATAATGGTTTTATGAACAGCGGCCAGGTTGCCGGATTGATTGACGATATACCGACGGTTAAAGAATTACTTGATGGCATGATGAAAGACGCGAAAAAGCATTTGGAAGATGGATTGAGTAGGCTTTCCACCCCCTTTATGATTTGAGAACTAAGGGTATCGATCTTGTCATGTGTACATCTCTACCCATTTAGGGGCTATTCACTTGGTTAACTATATCGAATGCTTGAGGTCAATTCGTCCTCAAGTTTTTTTCGTTTCGGGACCATCTGATATTCTATTATTATCGTTCTTCTTACAAGCTTAGTTCTGTAGTAAATAGCCCGATAACAAAACATGGACTCCATAAGAACATTGTTTTAGGATAACATTATGGAAAAATGAGGGTTAACTTGTGATACAATGGAAAATGTCCTTTTTGACATCATGGGTGCCCGGATTCATCTTGGAGCACCCCTTTTTATATGTAATAAAAGTTAGAAAAGGGGAAACCTCAATGGAAACTTTAATAATGAATATGATTGAAGCGTTTAAATCTTTATCTTATTTCGGTGTTTTGCTAGCTTTGACTTTTGAATTCATTCCTGCTGAAATAGTTTTGCCACTGGCAGGATACTGGGTTTATCAAGGGGATATGAATTTATACTTGACTATCCTTGCCGGTTCGCTTGGTGGGGTAACGGGACCATTGACGCTTTATGCCTTAGGCAAGTATGGCGGGAGACCGCTTGTATTAAAGTTCGGAAAATACTTTTTGATCAAAGATGAGCAGTTGAAAAAAGCTGACCGCTTCTTTGAAAGGTATGGTGGGGGAATTGCCTTCTTTGGACGGTTTGTACCAGGTATTCGTACCGCCGTGTCGCTGCCATGCGGAATATTAAAAATGAATATTTGGAAATTCATATTATATACCTATATGGCGATGCTTCCTGTTACAAGCGTTTATGTTTATTTAGGGTTTAAGTTAGGACCTAGCTGGGAGCAGGCGGGAGCCATCTTTTCACAATATGCGAATTTCTTGCTTATCCCCATTGCACTTATAGCCATTTGGTTCATTATGAAGACTCGAAAACAAAAGCAAAGAGAAAAAATAAAAGTCAATCAATAGCAAAGAAGGCGCCATGATCAGGCGCCTTTTTCATTTCTTTCATTATTAGCAGCATCCACCGCCGCCGAATCCCCAACTGCATCCAATGATGATTAACAAGATGAATAATACGATCAGTAATGCAAATCCGTTATCGAAACCGCCGCAGCCGCCACCGACGCCACAACAATCGTTACCATTTCCACCCATTTAATTTCCTCCTCATACATTTTATGAATTACATACCTAGCAAAACATGTTTACCGGGAATACTTCATACTATGTATTCTAGGCCAAAGTGTTTGCTTATTCTTAAAAAATGGGCGTTGGTAAATCAAGGGGAATAAGCCCGAATATTTTTTTGATTTCGTTTAAAATGTTATAATATACCATATGGATTATGGGGGAAGGGAGCTGAGCTTAGTCATGAGAGTTGCCATTATAACGGATGTGCATGGTAATGCTTCAGCGTTAAAAGCCGTTCTTAGGGATATTGATCAAAGGGATGATATAGATCATATCTATTGTTTGGGAGACATGGTTGGGATTGGCCCGGATACAAATGAAGTCCTTGAACTTTTATTTGCAAGAAATGATTTATCGATGATAACTGGAAATCATGATGAAGCTGTCCTGGCCATCATTAACGGGGAGCCGCATCCGGACGGTCATATTCATGTAAAGGAGCATCATGAATGGATAGCTGAAAGAATGCATCGGAATTTCATAACCAAACTGGAAAAATTGCCTCGCACCATACAGCATATCATTAATGATCACTCCGTTTACTTCACCCATTATCATATGGAATCGAAGAAATTGGATGAACACATTAGCCAAAATCCATTTAGTAAAATCGTTGAACCGAATTTAAATAACTTAGAAACGCTTTTCAAAGATGAGCATCATGATTTAATAGGATTTGGACATCATCACCCTACCCACCTTTTTAAAAATGACCGAACGATATATCTGAACCCGGGATCTCTAGGCTGTAATGGTGAACCAATTGCTCCTTATGCCATTGTGACGATTGAAAATACAGGTATACAGGTAAATCTTGAAAAAGTCCTCTATGATAATTCATCGTTTCTGTTATCGTATAAAAGCTTACTGGTTCCCGAGTATGAATTCATTATACGGGCCTTCCATGGGGGACAGCAGGTGCGTTCATAAATGATGAAATATGGGGAAATATTCAGCATAAATGTACATGCCTGTGGATACGATAATAGGCAAAACATGATGATGATGCTGGAGGTAGGTTATGAAGGAAAAAGAACAGGTAAACCAAGAGCAAGAAGAGATGGAACGACACAGTCTTGTCTGTAATAATGAATTGTTTAATAAAGATTTACACGCCATTGTCGATGATACGATGCAAGAGGAAAGATAAATTGGAAGGAACGCTGCAGGAAATGTCTGTAGCGTTTATTTTTAGCTTTGAAATGGTTGAAGGCAGAGTATTGATCCCCGCTAAATGGATCAGGGCCTACATTTTTTCCAGCGGTGAACCCGTGAAGTGAATCATTTGAAACCATTCTGGATTTATCCCATACTATATATAAGTTTTAAATCCGAGAGGAGGGATGGCATGGGACATCATCATGGTCACTCCCATGATCATGGGCACGGACACCACCATCATACTAATAATAAAAAAGTGTTGTTGGCATCTTTCTTATTGATCTCCACATTTATGGTAGTTGAGGTCATTGGGGGATTCATGACAAATAGTCTGGCTTTACTGTCGGATGCAGGTCACATGCTTAGCGATGCAGCAGCTTTAGGACTTAGTTATACAGCGATAAGGTTGGGGGAAAGGAAAGCGACATCGACCAAATCGTATGGATATAAACGGTTTGAAATCATTGCTGCCTGTTTGAATGGATTGACCTTGATCGTTATATCCGTATTCATTTTCATAGAGGCAATTAAGAGGTTCGTGGATCCCCCTGAAGTGCAAAGCTTGGGAATGCTAATGATTTCAATCATTGGTTTACTGGTTAATGTCATTGCGGCATGGATTTTAATGAGCGGGGATAAGGAAGACAATTTGAATGTTCGGAGTGCTTTTTTACATGTGATGGGCGATCTGCTCGGATCTGTGGGAGCCATTGCTGCCGCACTTTTGATTTATTTTTTCGATTGGGGAATAGCGGATCCGATTGCGAGCGTCATAGTCGCGATTTTAATTATTATCAGCGGTTTTAGGGTGGTGAGGGATTCTTTCCATATCTTGATGGAGGGCACACCCGACCAAGTCGATATGGATGAAGTAAAAGCATCCTTGATGGATTTGGACAGTGTATCCGATGTCCATGATCTCCATATCTGGACGATTACTTCTGGTTTTTTGACAATGAGTTGCCATGTTGTCATTGATGAGGGGGGCAATCACGATTCAGTTCTAGCAGAAGCTCAAAAACTTCTTCACGATCAGTTTGGAATTGAACATAGCACGATTCAAGTGGAAAGGCAGGAGGCAGGCTGTCCGAATCCACACGAGACATGTAATTGAAAAGAGGCCGGCTCTAAGGTAGAGCCAGTCTCTTAAGGGTGTTATCATAAGTTTTTACAAGCGATTTCATATCCATTTCCATATGACTTTATTGAATCAGTCAGATGCATCCCTGTAAAATGAGTCGAGAACACTTGTACAAAATAAGTTAAGGAAAATACTAAGTGAAAACATCGGTCTGCGAACATAATCCTGACACATTCAAAGGGTAAGATTGAGGAAAAAGGCTTTGATGATTTTAATAGTTAGCATATACAAAATGATTCCACTATAATTCAGGAAGGAGGAATCCCTATATGAAGAAAATTCTTGTAGTAGAAGATGAAATTGCCATTTCGATGGTATTGAAAGCATATTTGGAGCGTGAAGGTTTTAATGTAGTCCAAGTATACGATGGACTAAAAGCCATTCCGGTTTTTGAAGATGCGAAGCCAGACCTTGTCCTGCTTGATGTCATGTTGCCTGGAAAGGAAGGCTGGGATATATTGAAGGAAATTCGGGAGGACGATACATGCCCGGTTATCATGTTGACGGCACTGAACGATGTAGATTACCGATTATCCGGATTTAAGTCAGGTGCGGATGATTACATCTCCAAACCATTTGTTGCCGAAGAAGTAGTGGCCCGGGTGCATGCCGTTTTAAGAAGGTCCTCGACGGTTGTTGCGGAAGATGAACATGTTCATGAGTTTGGGAGTTTAACCATCGATGACCAGTCTTATATGGTGCAATTGAATGGGGAAGAAATAAACTTGACTCCGCGTGATTTGTCGCTGCTCATTTTTTTCGCTAAGCACCCTAATCAAATCTTCACGAGAGAACAACTTCTCGATCAAGTATGGGGCATGGATTATGATGGCAGCGACCGTGCCGTGGACCTGGCGATCAAACGGATCAGGAAGGCGATTGATGCATGGCCTGTAACTGAGGGGGAAATAAAAACATTGCGTGGATTGGGGTATCAATTGAGTGTCTATGAAAACTAAAAAAAGAACCACTTTACAACGATATTGGACTAAGAGATACGTATTGACCTTGATTTCCGGTTTGATATTATTGTCTGTTTTTTCCTTATGGTGGATGGAAAAAACAGCTTTGGAATATAGGCTTAGCCTCCTTAAGTACTTAGCTGATGAAACATCCGACCGTGCGATAAAGGAAAATGGTCAGATTGTCGTTGGCCCGATCCTTGCGGAGATTGTTGAGGAAAGGGAGAAAATCCTTCATTTGAACCAACAGCCAATCATCTATATCGTCGACCCTGATGCCAGCATCATATATACGATGCCTCAATTGTATATCGATCCGGATGAAAATAAACTTCCGGACGTCATTATGAAAAATAAGGAGTTAATCCAGAAGGTCAAGATTTCCGACAACAAAGTATATGTCGTCAAATCCCCGATTACGTTTAATGGTGAGACGAGAGGCTGGGTGGTCATTGCACAGGAAGAAGGGGCATTGGAGGAAATCAACCAAGATCATGGCTTATTGGCAATCATGATTGGAGGCCTTCTAATTCTGGGGACGGGAGTCATTTATTTTCTTTCCAGGCAGATTTCGCGACCCATCCAAGACGTAGCTAACGCCGCTGTCCAGGTTCGTGAAGGCAACTACGATATCCATTTCAAAGAGGAAGAGGAGATCAAGGAAGAAGAAATTTATGAACTGATAGAATCTTTTAAGGAAATGACCAATCGATTGAAGGTCATGGAGAGGTTGCGGGCGGAATTGCTTGCAGGCGTAACCCATGATTTGAAAACGCCAGTCACTTCCATTAGCGGACTCATACAAGCGGTTAAGGATGAGGTCGTTACGGGAGAGCAAAGTAAGGAATTCCTCGATATTTCCTTAAAGGAAACTCAACGTCTGCAAGATATGATAGAGGATTTACTTAATTATAATGCCATATCGGCAGGAGCTTTTAAAATTCGGGTGCAAAAAGAAAATATCAATATATTCATCCAGGAAATCGCTTATCGCTGGCAAGTGACCCAGGATGATGATCAAGCTTTCGCTTTTGAGATAAAAGTACCTGATGAACCGGTCTTTGGTCAAATTGATTCATTGCGGATGCAGCAAATCGTCATTAACCTTTTGAATAATGCCAGGCATGCACTTGATGGTAACGGGAAAATTGCGATTCACCTTTATGAAAAGGATGAAGAACGAATCTTCATTGATGTACTGGACAGTGGCCGGGGAATCCCAAAACATGAACAACAATTTGTGTTCGAACCATTTTATCGGGGGGAAAACAAAAAGTTGAAAGTACGTGGTTTAGGTTTGGGACTGCCATTCAGTAAAATGCTCGCAAAAGCGCAAAAGGGAGATCTTGTGCTTAAGGATAGCAATGAAAAAGGTACCACCTTCACGATCATTATAGAGAAAGCGAATCAGATATAAAAAAAGGGTTGTCCGATTTTAATGGACAACCCTTCTTTTATACAACTGCACTTAACATGCTAACTAATTATGCCAATTGGCTGATTGCACGCCATAATTGTACATGACGGACCTTCCTTGGAAGGAAGCGTCCCATTTCTTCTTCATTATATCCAGCATGCAAGTTCTTATGGTCGAAAATGATCGGCCTGCGGAGTAGATCAGGGTTATCTTGAATAAGCTTGCAAAGATCATTAAGTGGTGTATTATTTATATCGATATTCAGGCTTTTGAATTTTTTGGAACGGGTTGAGATGATTTCATCTGTTCCGCCTTCCGTTTTACGTAAAATCTCTTTTATTTCTTCTATAGAAAGAGGTTGGGAATATAGGTTGCGTTCATTGTATGAAATTTCATTTTTCTTAAGCCAAGCTTTTGCTTTACGACAGGCTAAACTGCTTGGAGTAGTATAAATTGTTACCATTTAAAATCGACTCCTTCAAAGTTTTAAAGTTTATGGAATGAATTTATTTTTACATTTGTGATACTCTTACTTTAACGTTTCTATGTGTCAGCAAGATGTCAAGAAAAATAAACTTAAAAGTTATTTCAAAAGAAAGGGAGAAAATGAAATGCAATCTGCCTTTAATGAAAAAAAAACCGATTCGGTGAAAATGCCGAACAAGCACCAGCATAGGCTCATAATTAAGATGGATGAGCGGATAGTATCATGACAGGGGATTTTTGGTCACCTGTCAGGCTATCGATACAGGTCGCAGGTTTAGCGGGTATCCTTGTTTTCATTTTTGGGATTATCCTTGCGCGTATGATGGCTAAAAAGCAATTCAGGGGAAGAGTCCTGTTGGAAACAGCATTTTTATTGCCGCTTGTCCTGCCTCCTTCTGTCGTAGGTTTTTTATTGATCGTGATTTTTGGGAATAATGGAATGCCAGGCCAATTCATTGAAAGGGTTTTTGATCAGTCCCTGATGTTCACGTGGTGGGCGGCGGTCATTGCATCCACTGTGGTGGCTTTTCCGCTTATGTACCAATCGGCTAAAACAGGTTTTGAGGGTATTGATGAAGAAATTGAAAATGCAGCAAGGGTTGACGGTGCCGGCGAATGGAGATTGTTCCTGTTTGTATCCCTTCCATTGGCAGTCAAATCCATCGTCACAGGTGGCATATTGAGTTCTGCACGTGCGTTGGGGGAATTCGGGGCGACACTCATGTTTGCCGGAAACATTCCCGGACAGACACAAACCATACCAACCGCGATTTATATCGCCATGGACTCCGGGAATATGACATTGGCATGGCTATGGGTTGCGGTAATCATCGTCATTTCATTCATTATGCTTTTTGTCGTGACGTACATAAAATGAATGCTGTTTCTCGAAGCTGCTTATGAAAAAGAGAGGTGCGGCCTCTATGTCTTCTTTATGGGTGAAGCCGTTTTTTTCATAAAGCTTCCGAGCAGGCAGGTTCATTTTACCGGTCGATACGGATATCGTATCCCATCCACCTTGTAATTGAAGAGCAGTCAACAGGGCATCCGCAATACCCTGCCGAAAATAATCGGGGTGGACGACCATTCGGCAAATACGCATTAGCCTATTTTCCTTTGTATACGATATTGCCCCTGCTATGGAATCCCCCTTTAAAAAGCAGATGAACGATTCATTACAATGAATGAAATGTTCATATGTTTCCAATAATGGAGGGATATCGGCATAGCCGATCATATCCGCTTCCACCTTATAGGATGCTTTTTGAAGTTTATAAAGCTGCCGGCCATAATCGGAGTCCAAGTCCCGAGTTTTCATGATCAATCAAATCACTCCCTTTCATTACATTATAATGGAAGAGGGAGATTATTGTTTCTTATCAGTCTGTGTTATAATCGACAAACAATATGAACTAATGAAATGAGGAAGAAATTTGTTAACATTTGAAGAAAAATTGAGCATCATTGAAACTTTTCCGGAATTACAGCGAAAAGACGTTTCATTGGGACGCGTGAATTTCCATTATCCAGAAAGTGTCCAGGAGAAAAAGATCGTCGTTCAGCATTTGCATCCCAATGGAAATGGATTCGTTTACGCCGGCCATATGAGAAAAAAAGATACTGACCGTAAAGGGTTCATCAATATACGTGACTATAATGAAGCGGAATTAAAAGAACTGATCAAAAAAAGCATGGAATATCTTTCTGAACCTCCTGTTGAAATCGAGGAAGAGGAAAACGAGTTCGCTAGGTTGGAAGGAACATGGATTGGCCGTGAAAAGCAAGAGCTTTCACTTGAAAGGGAAGACCAACTTTGGAACGTGTATTCAGGTTCGAATCTGGAGGAGTGTTTCGAGAGTCCAGTAGAGGCGGAACGCTACTTATTGGACGAAGGCTTTCGTCAAAGCAAGAAGCGGAAAATGTAGAATTTTAGGATAATTTGTCGGTTGAATTACTGTGATAATCTTGTTTTTTTGGGATTTCCCATGATATAATATGAGTAATTATTTTTGTTCGGAATAAGTTTGATAGAAGGATTTACTGTTATAGGATTCCTCTTGAAACATTATCCAGAACCAAAAATAGTAATAAAATGGATTTTTCCAAACACAGGAGGAACTATCATGGTACAAGGTAAAGTAAAATGGTTTAACGCAGAAAAAGGTTTCGGTTTCATCGAAGTTGAAGGCCAAGACGACGTATTCGTACATTTCTCAGCTATCCAAGGCGAAGGCTTCAAAACGCTTGAAGAAGGCCAAGAAGTTTCTTTCGAAATCGAGCAAGGCGCTCGTGGACCACAAGCAGCTAACGTTCAAAAATAATTGAACGCATATAAAAAAAGACTCCGATTCTGGAGTCTTTTTATTTTTTTCCTTGTAAGGGAAGCCACGTTCATGCTTCTTTTTTTTCGGCCATTTCCTTTAATACTCTGTCCAATTTTTCTTCGATCCGTTTTGAACGTTTAAAATGTCCTGTCAGGTAAAACACAATGAATATAACAAATACGACAAGCACTAGCATAAAAAGGATAGGCAGGAACTGAGTTATATTATCAGACATGTTTATCTCCTTTTTTCCTTCATTATACTTCATGTTTACCCTTGCTATGATACACGGAACTAAGTTTATTTAAAAACAACTGAAAGGGATATGCGAAAATGCATATCCCCTTTCAGTCAGTTCTGGAATAGCGAGGCGAACTTTTGAAGTCTGGACAAGTCCGATTCTTGATACATTTGTTCTATCTTCAATGTCACCAATAACTGGCTCTTGGCAAATAACATGTCCCGGAAATAATCGACCGCCCCACAAAAATGATTGTAGTTGGTTTCACCAGTTCCGAATACTCCCGTTTTAAGAGAAGCAATTGGCAGCTGCTCCAGTTCTGTATAAAGTGCTGCTGATTTAGCAGGCAGCTCGCCGTTTCCCCATGTATAGGTACCAACGATCAATGCATCGTAATCCGGCAATGTACGTAAATCGAATTCATTCATTCGATATAGTTCAGATTTAGGTAATAGGGAAGCGATGGCTTCAGCAAGCGCTTTTGTATTGCCTCCGGCAGAATGATAGACAATGGCAACTTTATAGCTCATCGAACCCATTGCTGGCATTTACTTGACTGTATGTCCTAGACTTCTGTTCGAAGAAATCGGTTTTGGTAAGTCCGATGGATTCATCATCGAACGTTTTGATCCATGGCATCGGGTTCTCGCTATATTCTTTATACAAGTTTTCAAGGCCTAGCATGCGTAACCGTTTGTTGGCGATATATTCGATGTATTCATTGAATTCTTCCAAATCGAGATCGGCTTTGGTTTGGATATCTTCAAGCATATATTCAGACCATTCCTTTTCGAGTTCGACGGCTTTTTCAATCGTTGTATAAATGAACTTCGTGTTTTCTTCATTATTTAACTCAGGATATTCATACATCAAGATTTGAACGAGCATACCAATGAAATCAAAATGGACCATTTCATCGCGATGAATATAGGATATCATCGTAGCCGAACCGGTCATAAGGTTCTGGCGTCCTAAATTATAATAGAAAGCGAAAGCCAAATAGAAATAAATCCCTTCGAGGTTCGTTGAATGGATCAGTGCCTCGAATAAATGCTGGGGGCTTGGATCGTCCACGAACGTTTGATAGGCATCCACGATCGGTTGATTACGCTTTATTACTTCCGGATGTTCTTTAATGCGGTCGAAAAGCTGTTTTTGCTTGCCTACTGGGATCAGGGAAGCAAGGATATAGGAATAAGATTCATTATGGATGGATTCCTGCTGGGCCATATTGGCCAGGATAGCTTTTGCCGCCGGATCTTTGATGTACCGAAGGATTTCTACTAAAGTGGGCGTTTGTAGACTGTCCATTCCAGCAATCATCGTAAGGATATCAAGAAAAGCGTCCTGGATATCTTCGTCCAATTCGCCCCACTGCTTTTTATCCTGAATCATGTTCACGCTCGATGGTTTCCAAAAGTTATTGATGAGCTGAGTATAGGTATCATAGAATTTTTCATACTGAATATCGTTCCAAAGGAGAAAGCCTGAAGCTTCTCCTTTGAAAACACCTGTCGCTTTAGTTGGATGCGTTGGTTCCAGCATCCGGATCTTTTTGATATGATTTGTCATTCGTGAAAACTCCTTTAAGAGTAGATTACTGGGTTATGGTCGTCGTTAACTTGAACAGCTTTCGCAGGCATTGTCATATTCGGAAGAGGTTGAACGAACATAATATGTTGATTTCAACCCGGATTCCCAAGCCGTTAAATGTATATCCAATAGGACCTTGGCTTTGATTGTGTTGTGTACATACAGATTAAAGCTGATTGCTTGGTCAATATGGCGTTGGCGGGCAGCATTTTGCCTGATGCTTTCCAGTTGATCCAAATTAAATCGGGTCTTTTTATAATATTCATACGTATTTGGCGTCAAGCCTGGTGCGGTCACCTTGAATTTAAAGTTTTTCTTTTCTTCGTAAAATTCAATTTCATACAAAGGATCGATCCCATCCGTGGAATTACCGATCTTGGCGGTCGATGAATTGGGGGCAATGGCCATTAAATATCCATTACGGGTCCCGTGTTCCTGGACGTTTACTTTTAAATCCATCCATTTTTGATCCGTATAGTCACGTAGTTCGAAATATTCCCCTGTATGCCAATCCGATCCTTCGAAATATGGGTACGTTCCTTTTTCCTTAGCCAATTCATTGGATGCCTTGATCGTTAAGTAAGCGATCCTTTCGTATAATGCATCGGCATATTCAACAGCCTCATCCGATTCCCAATAAATATTCTGTGTGGCAAGTAAATGATGCCATCCAAACGTTCCTAAACCAATTGCCCGGTACCGTTTGTTCGAGATGGATGCTTGCTTGACCGGAAGATTATTCACATCGATTACGTTATCCAGCATCCGGATCTGAATGGGAATCAACCTTTCCAAAACATCGCTGCTCACCGCACGGGGCAAGTTAATGGATGAAAGGTTGCAGACAACGAAATCGCCGCTTTTACGAACAACAACGACATCTCCATCTTCTGTTTCGTATTCATCCGTGATCGTCGAAGGGCTTAAGTTTTGGGCAATCTCGGTGCAAAGGTTAGAACAATAAATCATACCTTTATGTTTATTTGGATTCTTCCGGTTCACTTCATCGCGGTAGAACATGTATGGTACGCCTTCTTCTAATTGAGAAATCATAATGCTTTTCATGATGTCCATCGCATTGATCTTTTCAAAGCTATAGTTTGGAAGCGTACCATTTTCTGCGGCCTCGACAGCAAGTGCATAATGATTCCTGAAGCTTCCTTCGCCTTTCTTCTCGTCGTAAAGGTCTTCAAGTGAGAATCCAAGGGTTTGCTTGACGGTATGCGGATCGAAAAGATACCATTCTTTTCTGTCACGTACAGCCTCCATGAATAAATCAGGAATGCATACACCCGTAAAAATATCATGGGCTTTTAATCTGTCATCCCCGTTTTGCGTCTTCAAATCAAGAAAGCTCATGATATCTTTATGCCAGGCATCCAAGTAAATCGCGATGGCACCCTTACGTTGCCCCAATTGATCGACACTGACAGCTGTCTGGTTGAATAGTCGAATCCAAGGAGTCGTGCCGGAACTATTTCCAGAGAAACCACGGATATCGGAACCAAGCGAGCGGATCTTACCAACGTAAAGACCGACACCGCCGCCGAATTTTGATACTTTTGCGGCATCGTAGTTAGATAGGTAGATACCATCAATGGAATCTTCAATTGCGTCGATAAAGCAAGAGCTTAACTGTCCATGCGTTTTTCCTGCATTGGAGAGTGTAGGTGTCGCAACAGTCATATAAAGGTTGGACATTGCCCAGTAAGCTTCTTTGATAAGTTGCAGGCGGTGCTCCGTTTTTTCCAATCGCATGATTTCCATCGCGATGATCATGAAGCGCTCTTGGGGCAGTTCGTAGACCTTGTCCTTTTTTGGGCGGGCTAGGTAGCGATCGTTTAATAAGTAGATGCCTATGTAAGAAAATAATTTATCCTTTTCCGGGTCGATCACCGAACCCAATTCCTCAATTTCCGCTTTCGTATAAGAAGAGAGCAGTTCTGATTTATAGATGGGGTAACGCTGGCCTTCTGAAAGTTGGGAGAGTTCCGTGATCAGTTCATAGAATGGGCCATAACTCATGCCTTCATAACCTCGATTGGATTGTGCATCCCTATACATCGCATTCAACAGTTCTGCTGCAGCAACGAACGTCCAATCGGGAGCATCGATATCGACACTTTCAAGAGCGAGCTGAATCAGTTTCTTTGATGCCTGTTCTTCGGTTGAGTCACTTTTGCGATCAAGCCATTTTGTAAAACGCTTTTTGAACTTTTCCATATCGAGACGGCCTTCGAATTCCTTCGATAACATCTCAAGCTGGATGGAATTCGTGTCGGTGTCATTTTCACTTATGGTAGAGTTATATGTTTGAGTCATTAATAATCCTCCTTGTAAACTTCCGCTAAAATAAAAAAAAACCGCCCAATAAATTGAGCGGATCAAACGATAGAATAAAAGAGCCATGAAAAAATAGCCATTATGCTATCGTTTCATCATCTCAATCCCCGAAGAATAAGAAACGTGAAAAATTCAAGGCAGGTCTCCTGACTCATGATCATCCTACTTTGAGTCCTTCCCGTATAGAGAGCTATACAGTGGTTTCTCATTTCGTCACATTTACAGTTGCGGGGACAGTTCCGGGTTCGCACCGGATTCCCTTTTCAGCCATCGCTGGCACCTTGGATTACAAAAAATTCTATATATAGTTATTAGTGTTGTTTGTGTAATCAATATCTAGTATTTCTGCTTATATTATCGTAAGCCATATACGATGATAATTCAACTAATATATTTGAGAAAAACCAACCCTTATCTATTGACAAAGCGAAGGTAGAGGGTGAAAGAATGAAAGATTTTATTGGGGAATGGGTAATTCAAGCACTGAATTTAGGGGATTTTGTGTTAAAATAAAGTGTATAGTAAAGGTGGCTCTCCTTAATTGCGATAAGGGGATTCGCGGAAAAATATTTATGAAAAAGGAGATAAAATCTTGGAAAAAGTATTAGTTTTTGGACATAAAAACCCGGATACAGACACAATCTGTTCAGCAATCGCTTATGCAGATCTGAAAAAGCAGTTAGGTATCAACGCTGAACCAGTTCGTCTAGGTGAAGTGAATGGTGAAACTCAATATGCGTTGGACCACTTCAAATTCGAAGCTCCTCGTCTTGTGGAAAAGGTGGCAGGGGAAGCTGATGGCGTGATCCTGGTCGATCACAATGAACGCCAGCAAAGTGCTGAAGATATTGACCAAGTACGTGTGTTGGAAGTTATCGACCATCACCGCATCGCTAACTTTGAAACAAGCGATCCTTTATATTACCGTGCGGAACCAGTTGGCTGTACGGCAACCATTTTAAATAAAATCTATAAAGAAAACGGCGTTGAAATCCCTAAAGCGATCGCAGGTCTTATGCTGTCTGCCATCATTTCGGATTCTTTATTGTTCAAATCGCCGACCTGCACGGAGCAAGACGTTGCAGCAGCTATGGAACTGGCTGATATTGCGGGAGTCAACGCTGAAACATATGGTTTGGAAATGTTGAAGGCGGGAGCTGACTTGAGCGACAAAACGATTGCCCAGCTTATCACTCTTGATGCAAAAGAATTCTCCATGGGCATGGCTAAAGTGGAGATAGCCCAGGTCAATGCTGTTGATCCGAACGAAGTCCTTGCTAAGCAAGCCGAACTAGAAGCAGCCATTGAAGAGGTCATCGCTGTGAAGGAATTGGATTTATTCCTATTCGTAGTAACGGATATCCTGACCAATGATTCTGTTGCCTTGGCTCTTGGTAAAGCAGCCAATGCAGTGGAAAAAGCATATGACGTTTCATTAAACAATAACATCGCCGTCTTAGAGGGCGTTGTATCGCGTAAAAAACAAATCGTGCCGGTCTTAACGGGCGTATTCAGTAAATAATATAGGGAAAGGGGTGCTCATTAAAAACGTGGGCATCCTTTTTCTGTACATGCAAAAAAAGACTCAACCATCCATTTAAAGGTGTTTGAGTCTTTTTTCTTAATTCAAAGTTTACTTTTCTTTTTCATAGGCGATGACAATCAGTTCTTTATTGGCTTCCTCGCCAAGTTTGCTTTCAAAGCTTTTCAGTTCATTCAATAAATCTGGTGACAGATTTGCTGCCGTATAATCCTGCTCGGATGTCATGCTTTTCGCTCCTTTCAAAAGGAAATATTTCATGTTATCTATTTTGTCGGTTTGAAAAGTTTCTATTCAGCAGAGTTTTACTACTTCAAGATATTTTACTTTCTGATGTGGCGAGTTTTTCTAGCAATAACGAACTTTCCTCATCGAGGCCTTGCACCTGGACAGGTGTACCTTGTAGCTGATATTTTAGGGCAACCGTATCAACAGCACCGACTGCAGAAGCATCCCATATTTTAGAGTGGGAAAAATCGATGATGATTACATCGGCTTTTTCTTTGAAATCGAACTTCGAAACAAAGTCCTGGACCGAAGCGAAAAATATTTGTCCGCTGATACGATAAGTGATTTTCTTAGCTTGGATGTCTTCCGTTTTCTCAACAGCCACTTTAGAAATTTTAGCTGAGAAGAAAATCATGCTCAAGAGCACTCCGGCAAATACCCCTTTTGATAAGTCATGCGTATATAGGACAATGAGGACCGTCACGATCATCACGGCTGCATCCGTCCTTGGAGCCTTATTGAGCCTCTTTAGGGAAGACCAGTCAAATGTCCCGATTGAAACCATGATCATGACTGCTACAAGTGCAGCCATCGGTATTTTAATAAGGACGTCATTCAGTACCACGATTAATACCATAAGGAATGCGCCAGCTACAAAAGTGGAGAGCCGGCCCCTTCCTCCTGATTTAATATTGATACCGGATTGACCGATCATTGCACATCCTGCCATGCCGCCAAAACATCCGGCGATGATATTAGCAATCCCTTGGCCTTTGGCTTCCTTATTTTTATTACTGTCCGTGTCAGTCATCCCATCGACTATTTGAGCTGTCAATAACGATTCAAGCAACCCCACAAACGCCAGGGCAATGGAATATGGGAAAATGATCGCCAAAGTTTCGAAGGTCAAAGGGATGTCTGGAAGCATGAACATCGGAAGTGCTTCGGTCAATTGCCCCATATCCCCAACAGTCCGTACCGTAGCCCCCGTAGTAACTGCAACGATCGTCATGAATATGATGGCGACAAGTGGTGAAGGAATGACTTTCGAGATCAGCGGAAAAAGATAAATGATAGCTAATGAAACGGCTGTCATGACATACATGATCCATGTTTCGCCGACGAAGTGGGTGAGCTGTGCCGTGAAAATCAAGATGGCTAAAGAATTCACAAAACCAGTCATGACTGGCTTTGGGATGAACTTCATTAATTTCCCGATTTTGAAAACCCCTAGTAAAATTTGGAGCAATCCAGTCAATATTGTTGCAGCAAGTAAATAGTTCAAGCCGTAATCTTTAACAAGATCAACCATGACGAGTGCCATTGCTCCAGTGGCAGCCGATATCATTCCCGGCCTTCCGCCGACAAAAGAGATGACGATGGCAATGCAGAATGAGGCATATAGACCAACCATTGGGTCAACACCAGCAATGATCGAAAAGGCAATCGCCTCTGGAATCAATGCCAAGGCAACGACAATTCCGGATAGAACATCTCCTCGAACGTTGCCAAACCATTCCTGTTTGTATGCAGATGTATTCAAAGAAACACTCCTTCTTTCTTTTATGTGTGTTAATTTTCTTTTTTAACGCACTAAATTATAGCATGAGTCCTTCTTTTAAACGACAAATCGAGGGCTATTCATGTCTTATCATATACAGGCTAATGAACGTAGTATGCTCAGAAGGAAGATTTGGTGCAAGAAGTGCCAGTTCTATCATTGAGGAAACCAAGGCTGAAGAAACCTCGATCTTTCTATACGATGAATCGGTAAACATTTTTTGTAAAGCACTTCGATAGGGTTTCCGAAACTGAATGAAACGATTATCCCAAAATGGGGGGATGAATTGCGGTGGGCATCCAGTTGTCGGTTCCGTTGGTGGTGAATTGGAATGTTACATTTAGCCAATAAGGCAATGGACGCATTTAAATTGGGCTGTATTGAAACTGGAAGTGGAGTTTACGCCTTCCCATTAAAACCTGATTGAAAAAGAGGCAGAATAAGCCTCGGAATGGGATCCTATGAAAGAACAACTGTACTTGAATATTAAGAAATCATCATGACTAAAGGGATGCTGTGATGCTTTTGATGATACCGGTCGAAAGGGAATTCGCAACTGCTTATTGGGAAGAGGCATACCATTATCTAGTGAACAGCCATTATCAAGAAGCTTTCCTTGACGATGCATATGGAGGTGGGCGTTACCACAATTGAGGTGGAGGATTATCATTATGCCTACAAACAGGGCACGCATGCTTATAATGCCAGTCGAATGGATTCCCGAAAGGGTTTATATCAATGGGCATGAGGTAAAATGGCTTTTTTTACCGGAACGAGATTTTCCCTTTTCACCATGCATGGAAGTGGTGAGGAGCCCTGTGTTAAGGGGCTATCCCTTTTCATTGATACTGGATTTACATTTTGGACATGTCACTTCTTTATAATGTTTGAACCTGATCTTTCGTAGGTCGCTTCTGGACAACATTGCGAATACATTATATCTTGTGCCGCAAGCACATGTGTTTTTATCTTTAACTATGTGTCTCTCATCCGTAGTAGCTGAATAAATGGTTGGAAAAAACATATATAACCCTCCTTTTTCTAATTTTAGGCAAATTAAAAAGGGGCAAGAAATAAATAATAAAGCGATCTAATTCGAGATAAATCTTGGCAGCCCGGCTGCCATGGCAACTAAGTTGTTGGGTTAGGCCCGTGGCTTTGCGTCTTTTACTTTCATAAAATTTGCCTAAAATAATCTTAACATAAAATTGAAGTGCGGAAAAAATACTTATCAGTTTACTGGGTGGGGATGAAGATATTAAAGTGGTTAGCCCCAACGGTAACATTTAGCTTGTTTGATTCATTTTCTGTTGAATCCATCTTTACAAGGGTTGCATGTTATTCACTGATAGGCTTGAAAGTGATCCGTTTCCAATCTTTTTTCTCGGTTTTCCTTCGATAATACCGCATTCACTTCAGTAACAAGATTTCCTTCTGCTATTTCCAATGATTTTTCTTCTAACTTTTTATCGGAATCTGACCGAAACAAACCAGTTGAGAGGTAACCAGTACTACGGCTTTATGAGCATTAAACATATAAAGGCCTGCATTCTTCTGAAAGCAGGCCTTCGATTAATGTGATCTGGCCAACTCCGGATTGCGGTGCATCGCGAAATAGAGGACAAGTCCGGCGATGAGGAGCAAGGTGCTGGTCGTGATGAATACAGCGGAGAATCCATAGAAACCGGCGACCATTCCACCCATTGCAGGTCCGATGATATTGCCTAAAAAGCGTAGACTCGTATTGTACCCAAGTACTTCCCCTTGCATTGTGACAGGCGCTTCCTGGCGAATGTAGGCAATCCTAACAGGGATGATGCCGCCTATGGCCATGCCGAGTATGAAACGTACAAAAACAAGCTGCCAAAAATGATTGATGAAGGCACCAGGCAAGTAGACAAGTGCAGTCAGAAAAAGAAGCAACACAAGAATCTTCACATGTCCATGCCGATCACCTATCTTGCCCCAGTGACGCGCCATCAATAAATTCCCTAGGCCTGCTGCAGAAAAGGCGATACCTGAATAAAATCCAAGATTGGAAGTTCCATGCAGCTCGCCAACGTATAAAGAAAGAATGGGCTGGATGCTGAAGTGGGCAACTTGAACAAGGGTCGAAATGAGCATGACATTCACTAGGATCGGATTCCGTAAGATATGCGAAAGAACCTCCCTGCTTGTATAGCTCGACTTTGTTCCCTTTTGCCGTTCCATTTGATATTCCTTGGTTGCAAAAACAAGAAGTCCAGAGATGAAAATGGTGATGGAGGTGAATTTAAAGGCGGTTGAATAGCCGAGTGTGTCTGCAAGAATGCCTCCAAGCAATGGCCCGAAAAGTGAACCAGTTATATTACCCGTTTGCAGTGTCCCCAGTACGCGTCCGGCAATTTCTTTCGGGGTCTGCGTTGATATGAAGGCCTGTGACATGGATATGAAGCCAGTGAAAATTCCCGTGAACATCCTTAAGACGAATAGCTGCCAAACATTTTCAACGAATCCCATCAAGAAAATGGACAGTCCCATCCCAAAGGCACAGGCAATCAAGATTTTCTTTCTGCCATACCGGTCACCAATCCGTCCCCAAATGGGGGAAAATAAAAAGGCAGTCACAAAAGTGATCCCAAATGTCCATCCGGACCAATGCTGGATGTATTGAGTCGAATAATCCCCGAATGTTCCAATGTATAAAGATATGAATGGAAGAACCATCGTCATGCTTCCGCCTATGAAGAAGTTGGCGAACCACATGATGAAAAGATTCCGTTTAGCTACTTTATGTGCATTCATTTTACATACAACACTTCTTTCCTCCGAAAAAAACTTCGGGTTCCTAAATAATAGTATACAGAAATCAGTTGATTTTTTAAACGAATTTGATTTTTGATGATAAAACTGGTTTTTTAATGAATGTGCAAATGATATAATGTGAAAATATTGATTTTTCAGAAAAATTAGACAAAATGAAAAGCGTTCGTTTTTCAAATTAAAGGAGTTTTCAGCATGTTAACTATTTTAGGATTTTGCATGATTTTAACGTTTCTGGTCTTAGTCATCACAAAGCGTCTATCGGTTGTCGTCGCTTTTATCTTCACAGCGATAGCTTTTGGCCTGATTGGTGGGTTTGCATCTGAAATGGGAGATATGATGGTGGCAGGTATTTTAAAGGTTACACCGACAGCAGTCATGATCGTTTTTGCTATTTTATATTTTGGTTTAATGATTGACGTTGGATTATTCGAGCCGATGATCGCGAAAATACTGAGTTTTGTAAAAGGCGATCCGCTAAAGGTTGTCATGGCAACCGCCATTATAACCATATTGGTAGGTTTGGATGGAGACGGTTCTTCCACATTCATGATCACCGTTTCGGCCATGCTTCCGCTTTATATTAAATTAGGGATGAACAGGCTCGTACTGGCCTGTGTCGTTGGTTTAGGTGCTGGGGTCATGAATATGATTCCATGGGGCGGTCCTTTGGTGAGAGCGGCCGCCAGCCTTCAAGTTGAAGTATCGGAGTTATTCCTTCCTCTCATTCCGGTCATGATTTGCGGGCTTATATGGACTCTTTTTTCGGCATATGTACTTGGCAAAAAGGAAAGGGAGAGATTAGGAGTCAGTTCGAAGGAGACGACCATGCCACCTGGTATGAGTGAACAGGCTGCAGCTGTCGAAACCACACCTAAAGCAACATCCAAGTTATTTTGGTTTAATTGGCTCTTGACGATTCTACTGATGGTATTGTTAGTGATGGAAGTGCTGCCAATTCAAATCCTATTTGCCTCCGCCTTTGCGATTGCATTATTCGTTAACTTTCCGAACCCACAAGAACAACAGGAAAGGATTTTAAGTCATGCCAATAGTTTCGTGATGATCTGTACGCTCATTTTCGCTGCAGGAATATTTACGGGTGTATTCACAGAAACAAAGATGATGGACTCGATGGCAGCTTCAATCGTAACCGTCATTCCGGATTGGCTTGGGGCACATTTGCCGCTTGTGGTAGCGCTAACGAGTATTCCGATGGGGTTCATATTCTCACCTGATGCCTATTACTTTGGCATTCTACCAATCATAAGTGAAACGGCATCAAACTTCGGTATTGCCCCTGTAGAAATCGGAAGGGCCGCTTTATTAGGTCATTCGACCACAGGGTTCCCATTATCGCCATTGGTGCCTGCAACATTCATATTGATTGGTCTTGTAGGCGTGGATTTTGGGGATCATCAAAAATTCCTGTTTAAATGGGCGTTTGGGTCAACGATCATCATGACGATCGCAGCCATTACTTTCGGTGTCATCACTTTGTAAAATTTGAGCCCATTAAGCTATAAAGTATAATTCTTGTCTGTGTATTTAGTAAGGGGCTCACTCTCACTGATGTAATCTATTTTCCTATTTATCCCGCTTTCTGTTTATTCTTCCATAATAGTGGAAAGTAATAAGAGGAATATACATAAAGAGAGTGAGGGAATTTATCATGAATTATAAACAAAAACTCGTGCTTCCTATGTGTGCTGCCTTTTTACTGTATGGATGTAATTCTGCTGATGATTCAAATCAGGCCGACAAAAATGCCGAGGACATGAATACGATGGGACAAGGAACACAAACAGAGGTTGATCCGCAGGTTAAAGCGGAAATGAAAGATGTAGAAGGTAAAACGCTTGGTACGGTAAACTTTACCGCGGAAGAGAATGCTGTAGTGATCGAGACCGCTTTGGAAGGCCTTGAGCCAGGCTATCACGGATTCCATGTTCACGAAAACGCAGCATGTGAAGCGGATGCTAAGGATGGCCCTTTCACTACAGCGGGGGGGCACTTCAATCCAACTGATGTAACCCACTCGAATCATGCAGGGGACATGCCCCCTCTCTATGTAAAAGAAGATGGGACAGCGAAGTATACAGCAACATTGGATAATATGACAGTGGACCAACTGAAGAAAGAGGAGTTGGCTGTCATCGTACATGCAAATCCAGACAACTTTGCCAATATCCCTGACCGTTATGAAGCCAATGGAGAAAAAGGACCTGATGAAGATACCTTGAAAACTGGTGATGCAGGCGATCGACAAGCTTGCGGAATTGTTGTCAGTTCAGAGGAGAATTAAATTTAATGAAGCAAGAGCGATTCTTCTATAGGGGAATCGCTTTTTTCATTTAAATAAAACTAAGAAAGACGATAATTAATAAGAATAGATGCACCCATACAAAAGATTTAATGATGAGCACAGCCCAAGTGTTCCTTCGTAAGCCGAAGTATAGAATGGTACAGAAAAAAAATAAACTCATACTGCCACGAAACATCGGATAACTTGAATTAGTATCCACCAAAAATAGAACGATATTGACTAACGCCGTTAAGATAAATAAAAAGATGTAGGCCTTAAAAATCCTTTCTTTTCGTTGGAATTCATGTTGAAATTGATACATCGAATAATCCCCCAACTTATACCTTTTATTAAAATATAACATACACTTAGCTTACTTTTCCTCCTTGTTTCTACAAGTGTTCATGATATAAGAATCTTTCATAAAATATAAATATGAGCCATTTTTCGGCAGTACTTGGGCTAAATTCTTTTGTTTTAAAAAGGGTTTTTCTATTTAGATATAGAAGTAAGAGTAAGGATTGAATTTTAGGGTAGTTAGTTTGGAAGTTTATTGATTGCCAAAATGTATTGAAATATTTATGAGGATATAATAAAAAACCCGAATAGGGATCATGTCCGCTGATTCGGGTTTGGTTGATTATTTTGCTGTAATGGTTTCTTCAATTCGCTGTAATCTCTCAGCCACTTCTTCTTCAGAAAGGTTATGCTCGACTACATAGCGGTTACGCGGATGCACTCTGCATTCGTGGGTACAGCTGCGCATATATTTGTGTTCGTTCTCTTCACTGCAAAGGATTTTCTTGTTGCATTCAGGGTTAGCGCAATTGACATAGCGTTCACAAGGCTCCCCGGAATAAATATCGCGTCCGACAATGACGTGTTCCTTTTGATTGATGGGTACGGCAATTCTTTCATCGAATACATACATTTGGCCATCCCAAAGGTCGCCTTGTACTTCGGGATCCTTCCCGTATGTTGCGATGCCGCCATGCAGCTGGCTAACATCCTCAAAGCCTTCTTCGACAAGCCAGCCGGAGAACTTCTCGCAGCGGATGCCGCCTGTGCAGTACGTAAGGATTTTTTTACCTTCGAACATTTGTTTATTTTCACGGACCCAATCCGGAAGTTCCCGGAAATTCGTGATTTCCGGCTTGATTGCACCCCTGAAATGTCCTAGATCATATTCATAGTCATTTCTGGCATCAAGGACGATAGTATTTTCATCTTGCATTTGCTCGAAGAATTCCTTCGGGCTCAAATATTGGCCTGTCGTCCGGTTCGGGTTGATGTCATCTTCCAGACGAAGCGTGACAAGTTCATTGCGTGGACGAACATGCATTTTTTTGAAAGCATGGCCATCGGCTTCATCTATTTTAAACACGATATCGGCAAAGCGGGGATCTGCTTTCATCATGTCCATATATTGGTTGGTTTGTTCGATCGTACCTGAAACAGTCCCGTTGATACCTTCTGATGCCACCAGGATACGGCCTTTCAATTCAAGTGCTTTACATGCCGCAAGATGCTCGGCTGCGAATTCTTCGTGATTCTCGATAGGTACATACAAATAATAAAGTAATACTCTATATGGTTTTGTTTCCATTTTTTATTTACCACCTATGTTTTATATTTGCAAGATATAAAGGGTGATCATTAAGACACTTTTCTCTTACAGACAATCATTATACCAAGAAAACTTAAAAATGATAAGGGCATGAAGAAAAATCAAAAGGAGTTGTGTGGAATGTTTAAAGATTTACTGAAATATCCAATCATTCAAGCACCGATGGCAGGAGGAGCCTCCACTCCAAAGCTTGCGGCTTCCGTATCCAATGCAGGAGGATTGGGCTTTCTCGCAGCTGGCTATAAGACTGCAGAAGAGATGAAGGACGAGATAGGGCAGACTCGTCAATTGACCGAACGCCCTTTTGGTGTGAATGTATTTGTGCCAGGCAACGAAGTGGTGGATGAAACGTTATTATCTGCCTATGGTGAAAAAATCAAAAAAGACGCTGAGAGTGTAGGGGCTGAGGTTGGAAAAGCCGATAGTGATGATGATGATTGGGGAAATAAACTAACTGCATTAATGGAGGCTCGGGTCGCTGTCGTCAGTTTTACGTTTGGCTGTCCTTCGGAAAATGTAATCAGGGAGCTACAAAGTGCAGGTTCCCATATTGCCGTGACAGTGACCAACCTTCAGGAAGCAAAAAGGGCGGCAAGTGCAGGTGCCGATGTTCTATGTGTCCAGGGGATTGAGGCAGGAGGGCATCGAGCAAGCTTTGAAAACTGCTCAGAAGACGATTATGGTCTCTTAGTTCTAATACGGATGATTGAAAATGAACTGAAGTTACCGATCATTGCGGCAGGTGGGTTGATGCATGGAAAGGATATCGCTGCCGTGCTCGCAGCGGGAGCAACAGCCGCACAATTGGGAACAGCTTTCCTACGCTGTCCCGAAAGCGGGGCAAGTCCCGTCCATAAGGCAGCTCTCGGAAATCCGCGCTTTACTCATACCTCTGTTACCCGCGCCTTCAGCGGCAGGAGGGCACGCGGGCTGGTGAATCATTTTTTAACGGAATATGATAGCGTTGCACCAGCCGCCTATCCTTATATCCATCACATGACCAAGCATATGCGAAAAGCGGCAGGACAAAAAAACAATCCTGAATTGATGGCGTTGTGGGCAGGACAGGGGTATAAATTGATCAGGGACCTTCCGGCATCAGAATTGATGGAACTTCTTGTAGAAGAACTAAAATGAGAAGGGTTTGAATGGAAATGGAGATAAGGGAATTATTGAGGGAGGAGTCCCCGCCGATGCATTTGTTGCTTTTGGCTGATCCTTCAAGGAAATTGGTGGAAGCATACTTGGGAAGTGGGACGTGCTTTGTTGCCGAGATGGATAAGCGAATGATTGGAGTCTATGTTTTGCTGCAAAAAGGTCCTGAACTGATAGAGATAATGAACATCGCAGTGGATGAACGGCACCATGGAAAAGGAATCGGTAAACAATTGATCGGACACGCCATAAGCCATGCAAGGGAACAAGGATATAAAACGATTGAAATCGGAACTGGGAATTCGGGGATAGGACAACTTGCCCTTTACCAAAAATGCGGTTTTAGAATAACTGGGATCGATCACGATTTTTTTAATATTAACTATACCGAGGCCATTTATGAAAATGGGATTCAGTGCCAGGATATGATCCGCTTGTCACAAAGTATTTGATGGGAACGGGAGACTAAGCAATGATCAATTATAGGGAATAGCTTTACAGACAAAAGTTTGGGTCTAATTGCTTAGGGGGAATGAACTTGTTCTTTGGAGATATGATTTATCTTGTTTTTGCTTTACTAATGCCGCTTCTATTTGCAATTGTCGTTTTCATATTCATTCGATCAACGAAAAGTAAAAAGGATTCTTTAGCGAGGATTGAATCGGATCATAAAGACTCACCTGAAAATTAGAGCAAGAGAAAAAGAGTGTCCAAAATGAGCGGCACTCTTTTTCTCCATCTTCATTTTTCCAAAAAAGCTTCCAAATTCTTTTTCACACAGGGCCATTCGTGCTCGAGGATGCTGTAAACCACCGTATTCCTTATCCTTCCATCTTGCAGTTTTTTCTCCATCCGTAAAATGCCTTCTTCAAGTGCGCCGAGCCTGGCTATTGCTGCACGTGATCTTTTGTTCAATTCGTCCGTCCTGAATTCAACCCGTTTCATATGCCACTTTTCAAAAGCATGCTTCAATAGCAGGTACTTACATTCTGTGTTTATGGCTGTTCGCCATTTGTCGGGATGATACCAAGTCGCACCGATTTCCAGAGATTGATTATCAAATTGAATATTTCTTAAGCTAGTGCTGCCAACTATCGCATCGTTAGCCTGATCGATTACGACAAACGGATGATGAAGTTCCTGTTCCCTTGCCCGAATTCCTTCCTTTACATAGGAAATCGCCTCTTCATATGACAAGATCTTTGTAGCGCTCCATTTCCATATTTCAGATGACAGGGAAGCGGCGTAAAGCGGTTCGATATGATGATCCATCATTGGGGTGAGTATCACGTGTTTCCCGAATAATTCGATATGCTCCATAGTATCCTCCTCTTGTTTGATATCCTCATTATAAAAATAATCTGATCCTGCAATAAGGACCAAAGCTGATATAATTTATGGAACCAGTTTTAAGGAGGACCAAATGTTTGAAATCACTTTTACCATAGATAAAACGAATAAAGATGTAGCCTTATATGTCCAATTGTATAAATACTTTAAAACGGAAATCCAGAATGGACAAATAAAGGCAGGAACGAAACTGCCTTCTAAACGTAAATTAGCCGTGCATTTAGGTATAGGCCTGAATACAGTGGATACGGCTTATCAGCAGTTGATGGCAGAAGGGTATGTGGAAAGTCAATTAAGGAAAGGTTTTTACGTAGCCGATTTAGAACCGATCTCACCTTTGAATGAGCAGTTGCATGTTGCAGAGGTGATGAAATGCCCTCTGCATGAAAGGAATAAGATCGATTATAATCATGGCCGGGTCGATGTGGATGCTTTCCCGCATGCTGTGTGGAAAAAATGCTTGAATAATACGTTGTATCTACATGAAAGGGAAATGTTCATGAGCGGTGATCCTCAAGGGGAATGGGGGCTCCGGACTGAGATCTCTTCCTATCTATTTCAATCGAGAGGAGTTCGCTGCGGCGCTGATCAAATCATCATTGGGGCAGGTACACAGTATTTCATCCATCTACTGCGGTTACTTCTTGGAAATGAGCGGATATTTGGGCTGGAAGACCCTGGCTTTCATCGGGTTAGGGAGGTACTGGGGTTGGAGGGGGCCGATATGGCATTCATTCCATTAGATGAAAGCGGAATGAGTGTGGAATCCTTGAAAGAGAGTGCAGCGAATGTTGCCTATGTCACTCCTTCCCATCAATTTCCTTCGGGTATGATCATGCCGATAACCAGAAGGGTGGAATTGTTGAATTGGGCAGTGGAAAAAAGTGGTTTTATTATTGAGGATGATTATGACGGGGAATTCCGTCATACAGGTAAACCGATTCCGTCCTTGCAGGGGTTGGACACAAATGGAAAGGTCATTTACCTAGGCACGTTTTCAAAGTCGCTAATCCCATCAATCAGAGTGGGGTATATGGTGTTACCCAAGGAGTTGGCATGCCAATATAAGGAGAAGCTAATAGGATACAAACAGACCGTTTCCAGACTGATTCAGGAAACGCTCTGTCTTTTTATGAAAAATGGACATTGGGAACGCCATCTGAATAAAATGCGAACGATTTATCGTAAAAAGAATAAGGTGTTGCTGAATGCAATTGAAGAGAGCTTTCATGATCGTGTAGCCGTAATCGGTGAAAAGTCGGGATTGCACATTCTATTAAAAGTAAAAAACGGCAGCAGTGAGTCAGAGCTCATTCAAAAGGCTGCCAGTGTTGGGGTTAAAGTCCACCCAACTTCGGTTTATCTTTCAAAGAAGGTAAAAGAGCCGACTATTTTGATTGGGTACGGTGGTTTAACCGAAAGGGAAATCGAAGAAGGAATCCGACTTTTAAAAAAAGCATGGCTATAGCTTGATGCGAAAGTGATCAATGGGAAGGCCCTGATTCTCACTGATTCAACAATAATATAAGATACCCATTCAGTTTCTTATATTATTGAGGATTTTAAGGACCGTCTGGAAAAATAAGTCCTGTTCTTCTTCAGTAATGCCTTCCAGGGCTTTTCCTTCGATTTTTTCTGCAATCTTAAGGCATTTTGTATGTACCTCTTTGCCCCGCGGAGTCAGTTCGATTCGTTTTTCCTGTTCATCTTTTCCAGGGACCTGTTTAATCATATTATTTTGTTCCATGCTGTTGACCGAACGTGTGATGATGACACCATCTACATCCAGGTAATTGCAAATATCAGGTATTGTGGAATATCCACAGTTCTTTAAATAATTCAATATTGTCCACTGATTATGGTAAATTTCCAGGGCTGTAATTTGTTCATTCATTTTGCTGACTAATGATCTGGATACTTGTAAATATTGATGAAATAATTGAGTAGGGTTCGTCATATGATTCTCCTTTATAATGGTCGACCAGTCCATTATATTCTTTAATTCTTAAAAGTCTATTGTAAAGAATCATTTATTTCAGTCAATGTTTATTTTTGGAAACAAACCAGAAAAGGGAAAGATAATCGCAGAATGAAAGAATTCAGGGAGAGTCCAGTCTCCCTGAATCATCAAGAAAAAATGGGTGAAGCATATACAAACTGACAAGAGGAACCTTACTGAAACAGAAAGGATAACGGACTCTGGGGTACCCATGAAATTCAGGTGCGAGTATAAAAAGCCAGATTGGAGGAAACAGGGGGTGGAGAAAATCATCATTCAAAAGGATGCTATGCAATGGTGAGAATGATTGCCGTTAATTAAACCGGAAGGAATGGTAATTTGAAAAGACTAAGGTGAGAAGGGAAAAGAAGAGCTCTACTTGAATTCAAGTTGAAATAGGAGGAGCTTAAGATGAAGGGCATTTAAGGGAATTTATAGCGCAGAGACCTACTTGAAGCTGAAAGCTCAATATATCCTGTAATCAAAAACCAGCCTCTGAGTGGGCTGGTTTTTGATTAAAACCTCTCGCTGGTGGAGCGGTGTTTTGTTTCTTTTTTATTTCGTTCTTCTTGTCGTTCATATTTAATTTCATCAATTGGTAAATCATCGATGGGCATGATTACTTGATCACGTTCCAGTTGTTTTTCCTGATTTTCCTTGAATGCCTTGGATTTATCATTACGCTCTTCAACACACTTTTCTTTATCTTTATTATCCAATGTCAATCCCTCCATCCCTTTATATCTCTTTTTCCCCTTATTGAGAAAATAAAACGTATAAGCGAAATATATACGACTCCGTTTCATAAATATAAGGAGAACAAGAAGTGCAAGGAGGGTTTACTTAGTGAATGTCGCTGTTTTTTTTCGCTGGTTTTGGAGGGGTATTTTCCTTTTAGGCATATTTATCGTCATTCCCTATTCATGGGCTTTGATATTAGCATTACTCACTGCCATCCTTTTGGATGGATGGGTCCGCATGATTGGTGAAACGGCAAAGCTGCACCGGATTTGGGCAGTATTGATTTCATTTGTTTTATATGTAGGCGGGCTTATGAGTGTCACTTATTTTTCCTTTTCGGTTTTAATCAAGAAGGTCATTGTCTATTCGGAAGAATTTCCTGGATTCATACGTGAAATGTATTTGACGGCGTTATTGCCGGTCATTAGGCAATGGGAACAATATTCCCAAACGTTGCCGCCAAATCTCATTCAGTCCATAGAACAAACGATGGAAAAGGGAGTCATGGCTCTAGAAGGTTTCACTGAGGGTTTTGTTCAGGATATGGTTCAGTTCGTTACACTCATTCCGGGGTTTTTCATTGATTTTTTAATATATTTAATCGCTTTATTCTTAATTAGTCTTGAATTGCCTAAGTTAAGAAAAAAGGCAATCCTTTATTTGAAGACATCCACCTATCAAAAGATATCGCTAGTTTATCAAGATTTAAGTATGGCAGCAGTTGGCTTCATCAAGGCACAAATCCTGTTGAGTTTAATTACGTTCATCATGGCTTATGGAGGACTTTGGTTGTTAAATGTGAAGTATACGATCCCATTGGCACTGTTAATAGTTGTTGTGGACATTCTTCCTATCCTGGGGACGGGATCTATACTGGTTCCTTGGGCAGTAATTGTTTGGGCGCAAGGAAACCATCATCTAGGGATTGGCCTTATTATCCTGTTCCTGGTCATCACCATCATAAGAAGGACCATCGAACCAAAAATCTATTCAGCAAATATGGGGTTGAGTCCTTTGGCATCGTTGGTCAGTCTTTATTTAGGGTTTAAAATGCTTGGTTTCATTGGGCTTTTCCTTGGACCTTCGATACTGATTGTTTATGATACGTTAAAGAGGGCAGGTGTCATCAAATCCAACTTCAAAATATGAAAGATTATTAGAAGTGTTTTGCCTGATTTCTTAAATTGGACATATCTTTTACCGCTTTACCTTGACCGTTGCAATGATTGCAGTCCCGGGAAAAGAATTGCAGATAGCGGGTTTTCCCTTTCCCTTTGCAGTGCTGGCAGATGGTTATGAGTTTCATAATTCCTCACTCCTTCAAAAAGTATTGCTTTTCTAACAGTATGAAACAATAAAGGTAGAACTATACTTAATGTTATCATTCAATCTAAATGCAGCAGATTTTATATATTATGTGTTTATATTATTTCATGTACCAGTTGAAAAAAAATAACCCCCGCTCCTATTTTCAATTAGGAGCGGGGGTTATTATCATGAAACGATTTCGGTTTGTGATATCATCGGGAATTCTTTTACTTCGCTTACGACTTTTGCCGGTTTATATATTTCAATATAACAAATATGGTGATCTTCCATTTCTTTTATCCTGAAGTTATAGGGACCATAAGTCAGGATATCGCCTTGTTTGGCCTCGTAATTCTCGGTAAGGATCCATCCGCCCATCGTATCAATATCTTCATCGTTGATATCCAATCCAAGTAAATCATTCACTTCACTGACTAATACCTTGGCATCGATGATATAGTGATCTTCTTTTAATTTGCGGACATCCGGCACTTCATCCAGGTCGAATTCATCGCGGATATCGCCAACGATTTCTTCAAGGATATCCTCAACGGTCACCAATCCTGATGTACCGCCGTATTCATCCATGAGGATAGCCATGTGAATGCGTTCCTTTTGCATTTTTAAAAGTAAATCGTGAATTGGGATACTGTCAATGACACGGATGATCGGACGAACATATCGGTTGATCGTTGACGCTGCCTGATTGTTCCTGTCTATCATTTCAGTGAATAGCTCTTTGATGTTGACCATTCCGATAACATGATCTTTATCACCATCGATGACAGGGTATCGTGTAAAGTTCTCCTCCGCCATAACGGTGAAAAACTGTTGGATCGTATCATCTTTGGATACCGTTGCAATCTCTGTACGTGGAACCATGATTTCTTTTGCAATCCGATCATCGAATTCAAAAATTTTATTCACATATTTAAACTCAGATTGGTTAATTTCGCCACTTTTGTAGCTTTCGGAAACAATGATACGAAGCTCTTCTTCTGTATGAGCCAAATCATGTTCCGAAACTGCTTTTAATCCTAGCATTTTTGTAAGCGTCCTTGCGGAGCCATTCAGTACCCAGATGAAAGGATACATGACTTTGTTAAAACCAATTAAAGGTTTGGAAACCAATAAAGTTACTTGCTCCGCTTTTTGAATCGCCAATGTTTTCGGTGCCAGTTCTCCAATAACCACATGTATGAAGGTTATGAAAGAAAAGGCAATTGCAACTGAGAGTGCATGTGAAGCGGAATCTGGAAGATTCAATTGAATTAAGAGTGGGTGCAAAATGTTTTCAACTGTCGGTTCCCCAAGCACCCCAAGCCCAAGAGCGGTAACTGTAATTCCAAGCTGGCATGTCGAGAGGTATTCATCTAGGTTGGATATGACCTTCTTTGCTGAAAGAGCATTCGGCTTTCCTTCTTCAATTAATTGATCGATCCTCGTGCTTCTCACTTTAACAATCGCAAACTCCGTAGCTACAAAAAATGCTGTTAAAGCAATTAAAATGGCAATAAGAACCAAGTTTATTATGTCCAAATAGTCTCCCTTAACTCGCCTTCGAGACGAATAAGGAGTCCACCTCCTACATTTTTAAAATATACAAGTATATTTTTTTTGCTGTGCTGAATATTTTCGGGATTTATTCAAAATAGCTGTGGTAAATAAGTGTGCAGCCGCTTGAACTCCCATTTTTTTAAGTGATGAAGAGAATAATAGTATATGCCGATTAGCGATGCGTAGACGGGAAATAGAAGAATTTCTGTATGAAGGAGTGCAGCCATTTTTCAAAAGTATGCACATATCCGTTACGCAAAGCAGCGTCCGTCCGTCAAAACGAACATTCTTTAATGCCCCATCAAATCACCTCATTTAATCAATTTAAATACTTTCATTATAGAAAGAGTTAGTCATTCAGTCAAACAGCTTAGGGCTCCTTAAATCCGGTAAATTGCTTGTAAAGGATCAATTTGAGCTAATAATTAGCGATTTTTGACTGTTTTCTCTAATTTATTGTATCATATTATAGAATATTCAGAAAACTGGGAGACTGCTTCAAAAAAATGGCCATTTTCATTATTTTTTGGATGGCATAAACATATTCTATAAAAACTGGACAGGTTTTAATTCAGATTAAAGGAGGTGGCAGCCATGAAAATCATGGAAAGGATGGCAGCGATCATTGCCGGCAGCATGCTTGTGGGTGTGGGAATCAATTTTTTTCTGATCCCTTATCATTTATTGGATGGGGGCATGATAGGGATTGGGCTGATCTTTCATTACTATATGGGACTTCCAACAGGCCTGGGTGTGATTTTGAGCAGCATTCCATTATATATATATGCTTGGTACTTCGAAAAAAAACTATTTCTGAACAGCTTGCATGGCTTGCTTTTTTCCTCTTTATGCATCGATATTTTTTCCGATGCCGTTACCGGATGGAATCTTCCCATTTATGTAAGTGCGATAATTGGGGGAGGGTTGATTGGACTTGGAATCGGCTTGATGCTTCGTTATGGAACCTCTACTGGCGGAACGGATATGTTGGCACAGATCATTTCCAGGAAGAGTGGGCTCAATGTTGGTTTGCTGATTTTTTTGATTGACGGATGCGTACTGCTGTGCGGACTGAGCGTTGTAGGGACTTCAATCTTTTTATATTCATTTTTAACGATCATCGCGGTGGCCATGCTGACTTCAGTCACCGTGATGCGAACTATTTGATATTGAATTATGTATAAAAATCTGAAAAAAGGAAAGGATGGGCAGTATGAAAAGGACAGATTTTTAGTCTAAATAAATAGTAAAGGGAAGTTTTTATGAAAAAATTCTATATATGTTCTGCGTTGTTATTTATGCTGGCTGGGTGTCAAGAGACTGAAATGCCAGAGGATAAAGAAGTGAACAGTGCTGTTCCGGATTCGATGGATGCTTCAATCGTCATTAAAGGGAAAGTGGAGCCTGGCAAAGAAGTCATTCTTGAAACGTCAGTAAAACAAGGAAGTCAATTGGTGAATGAAGCTGATGAGGTACTGTTTGAAGTGAGAAAGTCCGGACAGGATAAACGGGTAATGCTGGAAGCGAAGAATACTGGAAGTGGCGTGTATCAAGTGATGCATACTTTTGAAGAACAAGGCAAATATATTGTAGTTTCCCATGTAACGGCCAAAGGCCTTCATGTGATGCCTGAAAAAGAAGTTGTCGTTCCAGAACATGAAAGTGAAGGTGCATCGGTTCATCCAAGTACGGATGTATCAATCGAGTTTCAAAGTAACCCTGTAAAGGCAGGAAACAGTTCGAACTTTGAAGCAACCGTAGAATTGGATGGTAAGCCACTGACAAATGCTGATGTGAATTTTGAAGTGTGGAAGGAAGGCAGCGAAGAGAGTCATTTCACCAAAGCTGAAGAAGATGGAAATGGGACATATCTAAATAAGGTATCATTCGAAGAATCGGGAACCTATAAGGTGCAGGTACATGTAGAAAAAGACGAAGTGCATGAACACCAATTACAAACCATTCAAGTAAATTGACACCGTGTAAAATGTTTTTTTGATGGAATTGTTTAAATGGGTTTTATCCTTTCGTTAAATGGGAAGTTAAAGGATAACGATACAGCAGAAAGGGAGGGTAAGCATGAATAATCAAATAATCAACAAGTTTAAGAATCTCGGGATTCATATTGAAAAAACGAAATCACGCCGAGAGATTTTCACTAATGTTTCACAAAACGATTCATCCTTACTCACCACAGCTGCTTTTACTCAACTTTCCCAAAAACGGGAGCTAAAAGAATATTGATGCAATGGGACCGGGGTACATATCAGCTGGTCTTTTTTTGTGCTTTCCTAAAGTGATACACGGTGAAGCAGGAAATGAAAAATCGAATAGAACCTTATGAGCTGAAATAGGATAGAAGGACAAACAATTTGAAATTTAGCGTTAAGGGAGTCCGATTGCATGATATCACAGCTTATAATGACGATATTGAATTGGTTTGCAGAAATGGGGTATATGGGGGTTTTATTGGGGCTGATGGTTGAAATCATCCCGAGTGAGCTTGTTCTTGGATACGGTGGTTATTTGGTCGGCCTAGGGCAAATGAATTTTTGGGGAGCTGTCTTAGCTGGTGTGGTAGGTGGGACGATGGCACAACTATTTCTCTATTGGGCTGGTTATTATGGAGGACGGCCCTTTCTCTTGAAGTATGGAAAATATATTTTTATTAAAGAAAATCATATCGTAATGGCTGAAGAGTGGTTTCAACGTTATGGGGTAGGAGTGGTTTTTACGGCACGATTCATTCCCGTTGTTCGCCATGCCATTTCCATCCCTGCCGGAATTGCAAGGATGTCCGTATGGAAGTTTATATTTTATACGGTTGCCGCTGTCATACCTTGGACCATATTGTTTCTGACCTTAGGGAGGATCCTCGGCGAAAATTGGCAGCAAATCAGGGGAATAACTGCACCTTATCTTATTCCGGTAGCTGGTTTTTCCTTTATACTTATCATGCTTTATATCATCTGGAAAAAAAAGAGTACACCTCCAATCGTAACGGTCAAAAAAATGGGACGGTTTTTCGATAAATGATTACATCAAAAAACAGCCACGTAAAATCACCTTTTCCGTGGCTGTTTTTAATTATTATCCTTGGGGAAGGTCTTCTTCCAGAGGAAGCTGTACGACCTTTTTTGTCACCTCGATGGAACGAATGGCGTGATCTTCCATTTCAATCACTTTAAAGCAGAATCCGTCTTTTTCCATGATGTCCCCTACATTCACATCATAATTTTCAGTAAGGACCCATCCGCCTATAGTATCGACATCATCTTCCTCCAAGTGAATGCCAAGTAAATCATTCACTTCCTTTACAAGAAGTTTAGAGTCTAAAATATAGTGTCCATCTTTGATTTTCCTGATCGATGCGACTTCATCGATATCGAATTCATCACGAATTTCCCCAACGATTTCCTCGAGGATATCCTCAACTGTGACAAGTCCTGAAGTACCGCCGTATTCATCCATCAAAATAGCCATATGAATGCGTTCTTTTTGCATTTTCAACAGTAAATCATGAATGGGTATATTTTCCATAACCCGAATGATCGGACGCGTGTAATTTTCAATCGCTTTGATATGGATTTCCCGATTCTTTATAAGATCCGAGAAAACCTCCTTTAAGTTCACTAAGCCGATGACATGGTCTTTATCACCTTCGACAACAGGATATCGAGTGTATTTCTCCATTTTGGCCACATCGACAAATTCCTGTACCGTTTCATCTTTGGATATCGTCATGATTTCTGTCCTTGGTACCATGATTTCTTTGGCAATACGGTCATCGAATTCAAAGATGTTGCTTACATATTTAAATTCGGACTGGTTAATCTCTCCGCTTTTATAGCTATCCGACAGGATGAAACGCAATTCTTCTTCCGTATGGGCTATTTCGCTTTCGGATGCAGGTTTGAAGCCAAATAATCCGACAACGAAACGTGAAGAATGGTTCAATATCCAGATGAAGGGAAAGGCAATCTTATGGAAAAAAATCAGCGGGCCGGCAATAGCCAAGGCCACTTGCTCAGCCTTTTGGATGGCAACCGTCTTTGGAGCCAATTCACCTACAACCACATTCAGGAACGTTATCAGGGAAAATGAAATGACAAATGTCAGAATGTTTGTGACTTCTTGAGGGAAATTCAAGGCATTGAATAAAGGTCCAACCAATTTGAGGATGGTCGGTTGTCCTAGCCACCCCAATCCAAGGGCAGTAACGGTTATTCCAAGCTGAGTGGCGGATAGGTATTCATCAAGATCGGATGTAACCTTCTTGGCCGCAATCGCTTTTTTGCTTCCCTCTTCAATCAATTGATCGATCCTGGAGCTGCGGACCCTTATGATCGAAAATTCCGAAGCTACAAAAAAGGCAGTTAAAGCGATTAAAATAATGACTAATAAAAAACTTAATATGTCCAATTAGTGTGGGACTTAATTGAATCGCCTGATGTACCGAACGACTTAATTATCCCAGTCACCTCCCAAAACCGATAATGGATGAAATGATATTAATGTATAAAATGTTAGATGAAAAATAAGATCGATTATCTTGTATGAAAATTATGAGGGTTTTATTTTCAATCTATAGGATCATTCACCTCGATTAGTAGTGGAACCTAACTATTAGTATAAGTAACTGGGCGTCAATCAGTCAAAAATTTCACACTAAAAAACCATGGAAAAAAGGATATTTATCCATTATTTAGTTTTCAATTGTATGGAAAAGGTCGTTAGGAAATCGGTAGAGTGGCAGGATAAGGTTCCTTGATGTTTTAAAACGATTTCTTTACAGACGAATAGTCCCAATCCCGTTCCTCTTTTTTTTGTGGTGATGAATGGTTCAAAAATATTCGGCATTACCTCGTCTGGTATCTTCGGCCCATTGTTGGAAATATTTAAGGTAAGGATGCCGGGTGGTGACTCAGAGCCTGAAATGTAAATGGATGGGGAAGGCATCCCCGCAACTACATCAAGAGCATTTAAAATAATATTAAGTAATACCTGACGGAATTCTTCTTCAGAACCGGAAATTACGGCATCATCGGCAATATTACATGTAATGGAAGCATTTACTTCCAAAATGCTTGGATATAAAAATTCGATGACCTCGTTAACTAGCTTAGCAATGGAAAATAGATCTGGTGGTGATGTTGAGGTTTCCTTTTTGGAAATATTAAGAAATTGTGTAATCCGATAATTGAGCTGATCCAATTCCTTTGAAATGATATCAAGGTATTTTATTTCCGGTTGTTCTGCCTGTAACAATTGTATGAATCCCATGATGGATGTCAGTGGATTTCGGAATTCATGGACAAAGCTAGAGGTCATTTGGCCAAGGAGCGTCAAACGGTCTTTATGGTTTGGGCTTATGAAATTATAGCGTTCTTCTAGTTCCGTCGTTTTCAATTCGGTATAATGGGATAATGCAAAATGAATGAGTTTATCGAAGTAAACGTTTATTTGCTTAATTAGATCGGATATCTCTTCTTTGGGTGCTTCGGAATTCAAAACGTGCTCAATGATGATGGATCTGCCGATGGTTGCAGTGGAAAAGAAATTTTCCATATCCAATTGCTTATTAACTCGATCAGACGCAATTTTTCCCCCTACGACCTTCATTACATCGTCTATGTCAGTATCCGATTTTCCAAGCTGATCCATTAGCAGATTAAAGATATTTTCCACTTCTCCCTTAAAATATCCCATATATCCGTCCGGTAAATGCAGCAACTCATCTTTCCATTTGGATATGATACTGCTTTTTTGAGAAGATAAAAAGTGAATGGTCATTTCTCGATTAGATACCATTTTGCCCTCCATACTGTAGGAAAATGAATTTACTTTTGACCCAGAAATTAATGTATTAGAAAAAAATTACAAAATATTAAAATAATTACATCTTGCTTTTATGATAACAGATTAGAGTTCTTTTAACATGTGTCAATTGGATAAATATTCGTCAATCAATCGATAAATACCTTTTTTGACACAGTTTTATTACAGTGATTACATGAATTAATAATAAAAAAAGGTATCCGTAAAGTTAATGACGGTTACCTTTTTTTATGAAATGTATATGGTTCGATATGAACGATCACATGCTGGATATTATATTCCTTCAAAAGATTCTCTTCGATTTTAACCGTAATATCGTGACCTTGGATGACGGTCAAAAGAGGGTTAACATGAACAGTAGTTTCGAGCAGGATTTCACTTCCGTGCATACGGGCCTTAATTTCACTCATGTCTTTAACACCTTCTGTCAATATAATGGTTTGTCCGATCTTTTGCAGGAGCTGCTCGTCGAAACCATCGGTTAAAGAGATGGAGGCATCCCGAAAGATATCCCAGGCCGTTTTGCATATGATGATCCCCACGACTGCTGCAGCTATTGCATCAAGCCAAGGGATTCCCATCTTAGTACCGATGATTCCAATGAAAGCACCAACACTGACAAGGGCATCGGAACGATTATCCTGTGCAACGGCGTAGATGGAAGAGCTGTTGATCTTTTTACTTAATGCTAAGTTATAACGGTAGATTCCGTACATGAAGATTGCAGAGAATAGGGCGACATAACCGGTAAGCATATTGGGAACGGTTGTTGAATCTTGCTGGAAGAAGGATTCTATAGCACTGAATACAACCTGCAGGCCTACGGTGATCATGATGAAGGCAGCTACCAACGAGGCTACGGTTTCCGCCCGTAAATGTCCATATGAATGATTATCATCTGGAGGTCTCTTCGAAATTTTCAACCCAATCAATACGGCTATGGAAGCGATGATATCGGTCGTATTATTTAAACCATCTGCCCAAAGTCCTTTAGAATCACCGAAATAACCAAATGACAATTTAAGGGCAGACAAGAAGATGTAAGCGGCGATGCTTATGTAGGCGCCTTTTTCAGCTGAAATCGAATGTTTATCCATGTCCATTCCCTCCCCAATGTAAATTAGGCTTAATAAAGATATCAAAACAAACCTTAGTGAGTCTATAGAAAAATTGTCGTATTTAGCCATCTAACTTGGTTAATTGCAGATGTATTGAAGGTATGTAAAGAAGTTGTTTATAAGAAAGAATATCTCCATAAAATGGGAATAACAAGTTGTTGACATATCCAATTTCTTTAGTTGTCAATTAAAGAAACTAGTAGTATATTCTAACCGAGGATCGAAAAATAAATACTTCCACAAGGGGAGCCAAAAAGGCTGAGAGTGAACGGTTGAGTTCAGACCCTATGAACCTGATAGTTAGCACTAGCGTATGGATGTGGTTTTGGATACAAGCAATACTGGGCATCCATTACCGCCCCGGTGTTGCTTTTTTTGCGCAAAATTGGCAGGGGGAACTCATGGACACTTTTTCATTTTTGGAGAAAGGAGTGGCATGATGAAAAATAAAACGTTATTCATGACAGAGGTCGCCATTTTTGCTTCATTGGCTTTATTACTGGATATGGTCTCTGGATTCATTTTTTCAAGAATCTGGCCTCAAGGGGGTTCGATTTCAATAGCCATGGTACCTATTTTTCTGATGGCATATCGTTGGGGCATAAAAGGTGGGATGTTAGCCGGATTGTTACTTGGACTATTGCAGATTGTAAGTGGTACAGCATGGATCGGAACACCGATTCAAGGCTTCATTGATTATTATCTTGCCTTTATGGTTGTCGGGATATCCGGTGTATTCATGAACAAGTTTGTAAACAGCTATAAAGAGGAAAAGCGTTCCAAAGCGAAATTATACGGGATTGGTGGCATGTTTTTGGGCAGCTTCCTGAGGTTTCTCTGTCATTTCACTTCTGGAATCGTGTTTTTTGGATCTGCAGCGCCAAAAGGACAGCCAGTAGCGGTTTATTCATTCATTTATAATGGGACTTATATGCTGATCAGTTTTATTTTATCGGCCATTGTGGTGATGATGTTATATTCGGCAGCTTCAAATGTATTACTGAAAAAAGCCTATTAACAAGAAAGCCGGATTCTACAAGAATCCGGCTTTTTTTCGGAGAATGACCAAACGATACGTACAGGGCGAACTGGCTCAATCTCATTTTGCAATGAATACCGAACAGGGGGCGTTTTTCGCAATTGAACTACTTGTACTTCCAAGAAAGAATTTTTCCAAACCGCTTTTAGAGCTATTGCCGACGACGATGAGGTCGGCCGCAGTTCTTTCTGCATATTCACATATGCTATCTGGCGCATGTCCTTCCAATATCTCGAATTTCCCCTTTACTTGACATTCACTTAGCAATCTCAACGTATTACTTTCTGCGTTCCGAACACTATTCTCGATGGGGGAAGGGGTGTCAATTACCTTTTGTTCTCGCTGTTCAACTTCAACGACGGGATGTGTCTGGACGGGATCGACATAAAATCCTGCAGCGGGTACGAATCCAGGAGCTGTGACGTTTCCCATGATACTCTGTTCAACCTTATCATTTAGGACATGGACTACGGTCAGTTCAGCTTCAGGAAATGCCTTTTTGATTGTTGCTCCATATTCCACGGCCTGTGTACTCTCTTCATTTCCATCAAAAGCGACGACAATATTTTTTACGTCTTTCATAATATCATCTCTCCCATTTATAAGTCTTTAAGGTGTTATACCCACTTTTAAATGGCTTCACGCCTTTAATTGGTATATAGATCGCCAATTACGGGTAAAGGATAGATACGAGCATTGTTAAAATGGTTGGATGAAATCCTGGTCCTTCAATTAGTTGGCGTGCTTTATTTTTCATTCGGAAGGAATATCATCAGCAAGGAAGCCGGTACGCGAGTATAGTGTTAAAAGAAAAAGCGACTGAGCTGCGGCCTTTTAGTCAATCGACGAGTTTTCTTTAATAAAAAGGGTAAAATATTTTTAATGAAACATGTCGCAGATGGGAAAATGGGGGTACAAATGAGAGGGTTAGTGAAATTAGTTCTAATTATAATATTGGCGATTGTGGTTTTAGGCGCCGGTTCACTCTTGTATTTCAGGCAGGGTGCAGATATAAGCCATCTTGAAAATAATCTTCAGCAACCGACAGGAATCTATGATCTGGATGGGAATCTTGCCAGTACGATCACGGCAAATAAATCCGAAGGTGTTGCGATAGATGAAATACCGGAACATATGAAACAAGCGGTGGTTTCCATTGAGGATCACCGTTTTTATGAACATCACGGTATAGATTATCAAGGGATCTTGCGAGCCTTGGTTAAAAATGCGAAGGCTGGAAGTGTTGTTGAAGGCGGGAGCACGCTCACCCAGCAGCTTGTGAAAATCACGATGCTGGAATCGGATCGAACATTGAAGAGGAAGATAGGAGAGTTTTTTCTAGCCCAGGAAGTTGAAAATCAATATACGAAAGATGAAATTCTGGAAATGTATTTGAATCAAGTTTATTTTGGCCATGGGGCATGGGGAATCAAAAAAGCTGCAAATATTTATTTTTCCAAAGAGGTCTCTGAATTGACCGTTGCCGAGGGAGCCTTGCTGGCGGGTGTCATTAATCTACCATCCAAACTTGATCCATATAAGAATTTGGACGGAGCAGTGAAACGGCGTGATTTGGTTCTTTCCAGAATGGCGGAACATGGTTATTTGACGAAAGATGAAGAAGCAGCCGCAAAAAAAGATTCGGTGACACTTCTTATGGGGGAGAAGGAAACCGATCCATTAAGAGGTAAGTATCCATATTATGTTGATCATGTTTTATCGGAAGCATCGAGTAAATATGGAATTAAGCTTGAGGAACTGCTTTCAAAGGGCTATAAAATTTACACTACACTGGATCAATCCATGCAGCAGGCTACAGAATCCGTGTATGCGAATGAAGCCAATTTTCCAGTTGGAACGAGTACAGAGCAAATGGTTCAAAGCGGGTCAGTCCTCCTTGATCCTGAAACGGGCGGGATAAAGGCACTAGTCGGTGGGAGAGGTGAGCATCAATTCATGGGATATAACCGGGCAACCCAGCTGTCAAGATCTCCGGGTTCATCCATTAAACCACTTGTCGTTTACACTCCAGCGGTTGAGGAGGGATACGATATCACTGACCCTTTAAAGGATGAAAAAATGAGCTTCGGTGAATATGAGCCAACAAACCTGAGCGGTGAATACAAAGGAGAAGTACCCATGTATGAAGCGGTGATGAATTCCTTGAATGTACCAACGGTTTGGCTATTGAATGAGATTGGCATCGATAAGGGGCTGGATTCACTTGAGCGGTTTGGGATTCCGTATGACAAGGATGATCGAAATCTGTCGCTAGCTCTAGGAGGGATGAGGAAAGGTGTGTCCCCGCTGCAGATGGCAGGAGCCTTTTCAGCATTTGCAAACGATGGGGAAAGGGAGGAAACTCATGCCATTGTAAGAATAGAAAATAACGATGGAAAAGAGGTAGGGGCCTGGAAAGAGAAAAGCACCAAAGTAACCTCTAAAAGCGTCGTCGATAAAATGAATGCGATGCTGCTTGGTACAGTGGAATATGGCACAGCTAAAAACGCGGCTGTTTCCGGTTATGAAATAGCAGGTAAAACAGGTTCCACACAAGTGCCCATCGAAGGGATTTCAGGGGTTAAAGATCAATGGTTCATCGGTTATTCACCTTCACTGGTCGGTGCTGTATGGGCTGGATATGATAAGACGGATGAAAAAAATTACCTAACGACACACAGCAGTCAGGGAAGTGCACTCATCTTTCAAAAAATAATGTCGAAAGCTCTACAGAATCAAGCGGCTCAATCCTTTAAAGCTCAAGATATCGGACCGCTAATAGCTGAACAACAGGCACTTATAGCTGAGCGACAGGCAAAGGAAGAAGAGGAGCAACAGACAAAGGAAGAAGAGGAGCAAAGAAAGCAATATTGGATTGATAAAGGAAAAGAAATTCGGGATGGTTTGAATAAATGGAGGGATTGGGAGGTGCCGTGGTAATTTTTCTGAAAAGGGAGTATGGAACACACGCTCTTTCCAATAAAAATCTACACAAAAAAAGACTGTCAATCATTTGACAGTCTTTCATCATTCTTAAAAAATAAGATTTGCTATTATGCCGATTACGACGATTGCGCCTATGACCATTAAAATGGTTCTCATTCTATACACCCTCTTCTTATCCTGAAATTGTTGGAATCATTTAAATGTTAACGGTTTGGTTCGATTGGAAACCAAATGCACTTTCATCATTTTCTTTACAAATAGCCTGTACTTTTTCGAGCATGGCATGTACATTTTCGCCTTCAAGTATGACTTTCATGGTTGCACATTCTTGGAGAATGAGCACAAAGGATACAAAAGTTGAAAGTTTCTTGGCATCAACCAATTTATGGTTGCAGATAAAATATATATTCCCTTTAAAGTCTTTCGTAACTTGATATAGGTTCATGATTTGTCGCATGGATAATCTTTTATTTGTTTTAATGTCAGAAGAAATCACTTTATTCATGTCGTTTACTCCTTTATGTTTTTATACTTTTGGAAAAGCATAATCAAGATGTCAATTCAGCTACAATTTTTAAAATCGAACAAGTATGTTTGGTTTTTTTATGTAATTGTTAGCGGGTCATGTTGTATATTTACCCGTGTAAATGATTTTGAAACCTATTTGAAAATTTCAATTCTTGAAGGGAGAGGGACAATGCTCACACTAATTAAAAATGGGGAGATTTATGGCCCGGAATATATGGGACCAAAAGATATCCTCTTGGTTGGAAAGCAAATTGGCTTCATTGAGGACAAGATTGATGTACCTGCCAATTTCGTTGAATTGGAAGTGATTGATGCGAGTGGTCAAGTCGTGGTTCCGGGTTTTATAGATGCTCATGTACATATTATCGGCGGAGGCGGTGAAGGAGGATTCAAGACGAGGACACCTGAAATACAATTAACGGATGCCACGTTAGCGGGTATAACGACATTGGTAGGGGTCATCGGAACAGATGGTACGACAAGGACGATGCCAGCACTGCTTGCTAAAGCCAGAGCGCTTGAAGAAGAAGGAATTAGCTGCTTCGTTCAGACAGGTTCATATCAAGTTCCAGTCAAGACGTTAACCGGCAAGATTGAAGATGATTTGATTCTAGTGGATAAAATTATCGGTGTGGGCGAAATCGCCATTGCCGATCATCGTTCTTCGCAGCCGACTGCAGCTGAACTTGCTAAACTAGCCTCTCAGGCGCGTAATGGAGGTCTGTTGTCCGGGAAAAGCGGTATCGTCAACATTCATGTCGGCGATAGTCGAGATCATTTGCAGGTAATTGAAGAAGTGGTCGAGACAACGGAAATACCAATCACTCAGTTTTACCCTACACATATAAATCGAAATCCGCATTTATTCAAAGCGGGGATGGAATATGCAAAAAAAGGGGGGTATATTGATTTCACGACAAGTACGATCAAGAAGTTTCTTGAAGAAGGGGAGGTTAAAGCAAGTACAGCAATAAAAAGGGCACTGGAAGAAGGTGTTGAAATCGGGCAGATCACTTTAACTTCAGATGGACAAGCAAGCCTGCCTGACTTCGATGGCAGCGGCAACCTGCGCGGATTGAACATTGGTACATGCATGTCCTTATATGATTCTGTTGTCGATGCGGTCCTCGAGGATGGGGTGGCAATTGCCGATGCCGTACGAGTTGTGACGGAAAATCCGGCAAATATTTTAAAACTCTCTAAAAAGGGACAGCTTGCGGTAGGTAAAGACGCCGATCTGATTATAATGAAGAAACAAACTTTAGAAATAAATAGTGTCATCGCGATGGGACAGATCATGGTCAAAGACGGTGAAGCGGTCGTGAAAGGAACATTTGAAAAATAGATCTTTCTAATATCCGTGAAGCGAGAAAAGGAAATGAAACTAAATTGGTGCGGTAATCCGCAAAAACATAATGGATTACGCTTATGGTAGCTGCTGTTTGCCTGTGGTTGCAAGACATCCAACAATCATGAAATGAAAAAAGACCCATAAATATATTATGGGTCTTTTTGGGCTGGATACTGATTTGTTGCATTTATGGGTGACCTGAATCAATCGAAGCAAGTCCAACAATTTGTCGGTAACCTGGTGATTTTATATAAAATTTTTCCATTAATGGTGCTTAATTTCAAAATGAAGGTGAGGTATAAGAAAACACATTCTAAATAAAGGTAATATACGAAAAATTCATTCCATTTAACATATTATTAAAATCTTGGATGTATTATCCTTTTATATAAGCAAATGTAGTTTATGAAACATTATATATTCACAGACATAAAAGACCAATGAAAACTTTTTGGGCTGTTATTTCATGACTGTTCAAAACCTTGGTAAGTTTGCGAAACAAATCTATCTTAAGGGGAGAAATGAAATGGAAAAGACGGGAAACCCAATAATGAAAGCGCATTCAAGTGGAGTTGAGCCGGAAATGTTTCGTGTATTGACTCCTGATGGGGAAATCATTGAAACGATAGATGGAAAAATCGATAAATCACTGATGTTAAAGATGTATGAAAGCATGCTCCTGCTCAGAACATTTGATCGAAAATCAATTAATCTCCAGCGCCAAGGCAGGATTGGAACTTATGCACCTTTCGAAGGACAGGAAGCATCCCAGGTAGGAAGCGCTTTAGCATTGTCGGCAGGGGATTGGATGTTTCCCACATACCGTGATCATGGAGCGGCAATCATTCATGGTCAGGAATTATACCGTGTTTTCCTATACTGGATGGCGCATTTTGATGGTTCGATTTGTCCAGAAGGCAAAAGGATATTGCCCCCAAGTGTTCCCATTGCCACTCAAATGGTTCATGCGGTTGGAACGGCTTGGGCAAGTAAGATTAAAGGCGAGCAGAATGTTAGTATTGCTTATTTTGGTGATGGAGCCACTTCTGAAGGGGACTTTCATGAGGCACTGAATTTTGCTGGCGTTTATAAAACCCCAACAATCTTTTTCTGCCAAAATAATGGCTACGCCATCAGTGTGCCTTTTGAAAAGCAATCAGCATCTAAAACCATATCCCAAAGGGCTGCCGCTTATGACATACATGGGGTGCGAGTGGATGGAAATGATATTTTCGCAGTATGGCTGACTGTAAAGGAGGCTGTCGAAAGAGCCCATAAAGGGGAAGGACCTACTTTAATCGAAGCCGTTACCTTTCGCTATGGTGCTCATACTACTGCAGACAATCCGAACATATATCGCGATCAGGACGAAATTTCAACGTACTGGAGGGAAAACCGGGATCCGATAACACGTCTTAGTAAGTATTTGAATAAAGAGGGTTACTGGAATGAAGAGCAGGAAGAATTGGCGTTAAAGCAATTCAACGAACTGATTGATGCTCACCTTCAAAAAGCCGAAGGGTATCCGAAATCCGACCCGCTCGAAATGTTTAACCATGTATATGCCGAGGAGTCATGGCATCTAAAGGAACAGAAGCAGGAATTGAACCAAATCTTAAGGAAAGGCGGGAAGAAATAATGGAAAAAAATTTAACGATGCTCCAGGCTATTACGGAAGCGCTGGACCAAATGCTGGGTCATGATGATCGCGTGATGATCTTGGGTGAGGATATTGGAGTGAATGGCGGAGTTTTCCGATCGACGGAAGGGCTTTATGAGAAGTATGGAAAAGATCGAGTTGTGGATACGCCATTAGCTGAATCCGGAATCATCGGCTCTGCCATTGGTTTAGCACTTAACGGAATGCTGCCCATAGTGGAGATCCAGTTTCTCGCCTTTATTTACCCGGGTTTCGAGCAACTCGTTTCCCATGCTGCCCGTATGAGGTATCGTACTCGTGGGCAATTTGGGGTGCCCCTCGTAATCCGTACGCCATATGGTGCCGGAATCAGGGGACCTGAACTTCATTCCGAAAGTGTCGAAACCTTCTTTGCCCATACTCCGGGTTTAAAGGTGGTTGCACCCAGTAATCCATATGACGCAAAAGGGCTGCTCATTTCAGCGCTCGAAGATCCTGATCCAGTGATTTTTTTGGAACCGACCAAATTGTATCGGGCTTTTAAGGAAGAAGTTCCCGACGAAATGTACCGAATACCAATAGGTCAAGCAAAAGTGGTCCAGGAGGGAAGTGACCTGACCATTTTTGCATGGGGGGCCATGTTGAGGGAGGCATTGAATGCCGCGAAAAAGATTGAAGAAGAAAAAGGCTGGAAGTGTGAAGTGGTCGATCTTCGAACACTATACCCTTTAGATAGGGATACGATCGTGCAATCCATTAAAAAGACAGGTCGTGCATTAATCGTCCATGAAGCCCACAAGACTGCCGGATTAGGTGCGGAGATTATCTCCATCATTAATGATGAAGCCCTTATTTACCTGAAAGCGCCGATTAAGCGTGTAACAGGATTTGATGTACCGGTTCCGCCGTTTACAATAGAAGATCATTATTTACCGACTGTTGACCGTGTAAAACAAGGAATAGTCGAAACGATATCATTTTAATTGATGATTAAGGTGGAGAAGGAGGAAGACGCATGTTGGAATTCAAACTTCCTGATGTAGGGGAAGGGATGCATGAAGGGGAAATTATCCAATGGCTCATCAAAGAAGGGGATGCGGTAACACAGGACCAACCCATTGTTGAAGTGCAAACGGATAAAGTCAATGCGGAATTGACTGCTCCCGCAGCGGGAGTGGTCAAGAAGATATTTTTTACCGAAGGGGATATCGTGGAAGTGGGAACCACCATATTCACCATTCAAGTAGAAAACGGTATGCCTGCTCCGGAAACAGACATGGGTGAAGAAGAAATCCAGGCCGTGCAATCAGGTGATGTAAAAGTAAATGCAGGACATATAACAAGCAAGCCGCATCTTGAGGCAGTGCGTGTGTTGGCTACCCCATTCGTGCGTCAAATGGCGAGGGAAATGAAGATTGATATCGAGCAGGTTAAGGGCTCCGGTCCTGCAGGGCGAATTACCGAAAGTGACTTGAAGCAGTTTAAAGAAAATCATTCGATTACACGGGAAAATGTCTATAATAACGATAACAAGATTCTTCAAGATACTGCCACAATGAAGAATGCCGACAAGGCAAAGGGATTGGAAAATGAGTGGGAAGAGCGGATTCTGCTTAAGGGCATTCGTAAAAAAATCGCTGAACATATGGTAAAGTCGGTTTCGACCATTCCTCATGTAACCCATGTAGATGAATTGGAAATGGACCGATTGAAGGAATTTAAAAATCAATTAAAGGCGTATTCCGATGTTAAGGATATTAAATTGACTTTTTTACCATTTTTCGTTAAAGCGATTGTCATTGCCTTAAAGGAGTTTAAAACTTTAAACGCTTCAATTGATGAAAAGACCAATGAAATCATCCTGAAAAATTATTATCATATTGGGATTGCAACAAATACAAAAGAGGGTCTCATTGTTCCTGTCATAAAACATGCAGATCAAAAAACCATTTTCCAACTGGCTGATGAAATCAGGGAATTGGCAACTCAAGCCAGGGAAGGGAAGTTGAGCATAGATCAAATCACAGGCAGCACATTTACCATAAGCAATGTAGGACCGATCGGAGGGTTGCATGCCACCCCGATCATTAACTATCCGGAAGCGGCAATATTGGCGTTGCATAAGATGGAACACCGCATGGTCGTTCGCGATTTGGAAGGTGTTATCCGTTTAATGATGAATATGTCTTTATCTTTCGATCATCGTTTAATTGATGGTGTAACAGCGGTACATTTTACAAACAGGATCAAGGAACTGCTGGAAAATCCAATTCGTTTAGTTGTGGAGATGAGATAAATGGTAGTAGGGGAAGTTGCTGTAGAGACGGATGTTATCATCATGGGAGGAGGTCCGGGGGGATATGCTGCGGCTATCCGTCTCGGACAGTTAGGGAAATCGGTCGTGCTGGTTGAAAGGGATAGGCTGGGCGGGGTTTGCCTAAATCGGGGCTGTATTCCTTCGAAGGCTTTAATTCACGCAGCTGATCAGTACCAAAGGCTTAACGATTTAGGGAAAATGGGTATCAGGCTTTCTCAAGAAAAAACCACAATGGACTTGGGAATTTGGCAGGATTGGAAAGAGGGCATCACTTCCCAGTTAAACCAAGGTATTGCCCATTTGTGTAAAGAAAATGGAGTGACGGTGGTTAAAGGTCAAGCAACCTTTTTATCTGATGACCGCATCGGAGTCGAAACCGATGGCGATTTTGAAACTTACAAGTTTGAACAGGCAATTATTGCGACGGGGTCCAGACCTTATATTCCATCATTCATTAAGGTCGATGGAGAATATATTTTGGATTCAACAGCATCTTTGCAGCTGCAGGAAGTCCCATCCAGCTTGTCGATCATCGGCGGAGGCTATATCGGAATCGAATTGGGTATGGCCTTTGCCAAGTTAGGTACTAAAGTGACCATCATTGAGATGGCTAGCCGCATTCTCCCTCAGGTCGCCGAAAACCTGGTCAAGGAAGTTACCCGTAATGCCAAGAAGCTGGGGATGAACATTAAAACATCCTCGAGGGTAGAAAAGGCGAGTGTAGTGGATGGTCATGTACACCTTCAGGTTTCCTCGGAAAAACAGGGGGCGGAAGTGGTCGTGAGCGAAAAGACCCTGGTTACGATTGGCAGGATTCCTAACACTGAAGAGATTGGCCTGAATCGGGCTGGCGTTACGGTTGGCGAAAAAGGCTATATAGCTGTAGATATGGAATGCCGTACAAATGTGCCGCATATCTTTGCCATCGGAGACATTACACCTGGTCCAGCTCTTGCCCATCGAGCGTCCAAACAGGGAATCGTGGCAGCGGAAGTAATAGGGGGGTTGCCAAGTGCGATTGACTCTCCTTATGTCCCCTATGTGATTTTCTCGGAACCACAAATAGCAGGGGTTGGTTTAAGCCGTGAAGAAGCTGAACAACAGGGATACAGTGTCAAGACCGGGAAATTCCCATTCAGTGCCAACGGAAGGGCGCTTGCAATGGATGAAACAGAGGGATTTGCTGAAGTGATCGTGGATGCAGAAAGCCACATATTGCTTGGAATGCATATGGTTGGTGCAGATGCTTCCAACCTTATAGGTGAAGGGGTCCTCGCCCTTGAGCTGGCGGCTCGGGTCGAAGATATAGCCCTCAGCGTGCACCCTCATCCAACCTTGGCTGAGGGATGGATGGAAGCGGCGGAGGCAGTTTTGGGACATGCGATTCACATTGTTAATAAATAAGATAACTGGTAATTGGTGGGGATTACGGGTGTAGTCCCCGATTAGAGTGGTTTATTTTAATGGAGTTAGAAACCTAGTCATTGGTCCGCCGTAAGTCAAAACAGTAATAGCCTGTAATGATTCCTCTTGTAAAACTAATGGTATATTGATATCATTTTTACTTTGGTGTGGTATGAGAAAATTTTTCAAAAAGGCTTTGCACCCTTTCACTCCTGAACCATAACGGTTGATGAGATAATTTATCTATTCGCCATTCAACGATTGAAATGAGTTGGATTTATTATACTGAGAAATTATGGAATAAAGGAGGCAAATGTAATGGAATCAAATGGCGGATCACTGCAAAAGAGATTATTGCCGCGGCATATCAGCATGATGGCAATGGGAGGGGCAATAGGTACTGGGATTTTTAAAGGAAGTTCCGAAACCATATCGTTAGCAGGACCAGGAGTCATTTTCACTTATATGTTTGCAGGATTATTACTTCTTGTAGTCATGGGAGCTATAGCGGAAATGGCAATCGTCTATCCAAATACGAATATGAAAGGTTTCATTCAGAAAGCATTTGGAAAGCGAAGTTCCTTCATCATAGGTTGGATGTATTGTTTCATGTGGCTGTCCGTTTGTGTCATTGAGGTAGTGGTGGCAGGCAGCTTCTTGCAGTATTGGCTCCCGGCAATCCCACTATGGATATTAAGTTTAGGGTGTGCTGCTTTGATCATTGGGGTCAACATGATGAATGTTAAACATTATGGCGAATTCGAATTTTGGTTTGCTGGCATTAAAATTACAATGATCATCGTATTCATTATCTTGGGAGCCTGTATTTTATTTGGGGTCATCCCAAGCGGCGGATCAAATTATCTACAAAACTTCACAGGGCACGGAGGGTTTTTCCCAAATGGGTGGATGTCCATCTTTTCGGCATTACTGATCGTCATGTTCTCATATGGCGGTTCTGAGTTAATCGGGGTGACGGTAACGGAAGCGAAGGATGCAGAACGCATCTTACCGAAGGTCATTAAAAACTATATTTGGAGAGTCGTATTATTTTTCACCTTACCGATCCTTATAATCTGCGGTCTGATTCCTTGGAACGAAATTAGCGACCAGGCAAGTCCATTCGTACAAGTATTATCAATGTCCGGTTTTCAGGGATCTGCACACATCATGAACTTCATTTTAATTACGGCCGTATTATCTGCTGCTAACTCTGGAATATATGGGTGTACACGGATGCTGCATTCTTTAGCTGCAGAAGGGGAAGCTCCAAAGTCGTTCTCTTATGTATCGAAAAATGGAGTTCCCTTGTATAGTTTAATACTAAGTGCCGTTGTATTGGTCGTCGGCTCCATGATTACCTACGTTGCCCAGGACAAGGCATTTACTCTATTAATGGCGTTTCCGGGTTTTGTGGTCTCACTTGTATGGATTAGCATCTGTTTAGCGCAGCTAAAACTTCGCAATTCATACCCTAAGGCTCCGAGTTTTAAATTATGGGGCTTTCCATATGTAACATTATTTGCTGTAATCACCTTAAGCATCATTTGTGTCATGTTCGTGTTTAGTGAACAGAACCGAATCAGTATCATTGCTTGCCTTATTGTGCTGGCTGCATTAATCTCGATTTCGATCTTCAAATTTAAAAATGGGGATGAACAGGAAACGACCATAATAGAAAAGGAATCTTGTTAAATAAATTCACGTCAAAGATACGACATGGGCAAAGGCGTCTATGTCGTATCTTTCATGTTTTAATAATTACAATCAAGCTGCAACTTCATTGATAGTTCAAGTAGTCGACATTTTATTGATTACATGTTGTAAGGAGGTTATGAATCTTTCATTTTCAAGTGGGGTGCCGATGGTCACGCGGATAGTATTTTCATAGCCTAACAAATGACCGGAACGGATGATGACACCTTGAATTAATAGCTTCTCAAAAACGTCCCTGCCAGGATGGTTCAATTTGACCATCAAGAAGTTGGCATGTGAAGGGAAGAAAGCTAATCCCATCTCGCGTAATTCGTTTTCTAAATATCTTCTTCCTTCCGCATTTTTACGGGCGCATTGCTCTACAAATGTATGGTCGTCGAGGGAAGCGAAGGCCGCAGCCTGTGCTAAACGATTCGTATTGAAGGGTTCTTTCACTTTAACTAGCTCTTGTATGATGGAAGCATCCATTAAACCATATCCAATCCTTAATGCAGCCAATCCATAAATCTTTGAAAAAGTGCGTAAGATGACCAGATTTGAATGATTATTTAGCAGTGGCAAAGTTTCTAAATATTCTGCATCGTCGACATACTCATAATAGGCTTCATCAACGATCAGTAAAATATGTTTCGGCACCTTCTCGATAAAAGATCTTAACTTTTCTTTTTGAACGATCGTTCCTGTCGGATTATTGGGATTACAGACAAATATCATTCTTGTCTTTTCAGTTATGGCATCGTACATACCCTGCAGGTCATGTGCACCATTAATAAGCGGTATCTTTATCGGTGTACCGCCATCTATCACTACATTCGTTTCATAGCGAGGGAAAGTAACATCAGCCATGATGACTTCATCATTTTGTTGAATGTAGGTTCTTGTTAACAAACGTATTACCTCATCAGATCCATTGCCTAAGATGATATGGTCTTGATCGATATTCAATTTCCTTGCCAACTTCTCAGTTAATGACGGTGCCATACCTTCAGGATAAAAGGAGGTTTGCTCCATTTCGATAAGCATGGCTTCTTTTGCCAGGGTTGAACAACCGAATGGATTCTCATTGGATGCCAATTTTACAATCGTTTCAAGTCCTAGTTCACGTTGCACTTCTTCAATTGGCTTACCGGAAACATATGGGCTGATGTCTTCGATGTTTTTTCGAACCGGGATTTTCGTATAGGTCAATGCAGGTTCCTCCCTTTGGTAAATTCTGAATTTTCTTTATCTATTTGATTATTTTAATGATAGAATATTAACTGTTAAAATTACATACAAAAAAGAATGTATTTTTCGCTTTCCATACAACATTTTAAAGAAATATAAGCTTATATTCCTTCATTATGAAAGGCGGTTGCTTCATGGATGAAATAGATGTCAGGTTACTGGAACTTTTACAAATGAATGGACGCATTACGATTAGTGAACTATCGAAGAAATTGGCTCTCAGTCGACCAAGCATTTCTGAACGTATGTATCGCTTGCAAGAAAAGGGGATCATTGAGGGTTTCAGCGCAAGGGTTTCACCATTGGCAATAGGCAGAGGTGTACTTGTGTTCATTCAAGTCAGTGAACTTAAGGTTTCTGTTTCCGATTTTGAGCAATTAGTGAAAAATGATTTAGACATTATCGAGTGCCATCGTGTAACAGGAACAGTTGGATATTTTTTGAAAGCGGCTTTAGCTGATATGGACAGCATGAGATTACTAATAGATCGATTAATACCTTATGGACATCTGAATACTTCCATAGTTTTGACATCTCCTGTACCTTCCCGCTCCATTCTTCCAAGGGTCAATGAAATGGAGGATCATGGTGCGAAATCCTAGCTGGAATTTCAACTGATGCCGGTAAATGGGTTCGGACGGTTGAAGGGTTCATAGGTTTTTTACAAAAGGAACGAGGCGAGATGCCTGTTCCTTTTTTTGGCGTTATTTTAAATCCATCAAAGCACCGAAATATTGCTGGGCCGTTGTAAAACAAATGAATGCTAATAGTTCAGAAATCTCTTCATCACTGAATGCCTCCTTCAATACTCGGAAAAACTTTTCCTCCGTTTTTTCACGTTGAATGAGGAATACTTCCGCAAAGGCGATTGCATAGCTTTCTTTCGTTTCTTCCGGCTTTAATGGAATCCCTTTGGCCTGACAGTATGAACAGCCATTACCGTATGCCAACACCCTTCTGACGTTTTCCTTCAACTCCTTCGAAAGTAACCCATCTGCAGATACGCAATCTGAGAGGTCCGACCATTTATGCGAAATAACTTCTGAATGAAATAACCTTTGAAACGGACTGGATCCAATCGATGATTTTTTTATTCTTGTCATGAACTTCTCCCCTTTGAGATAATCCTAATATAAAAATACAGGAATATTAATTCCGTTTGTAAAGTATTCCGGTTGAATAATGAATAAATATAAAGAAAAGGAGGGGAATAATTTTAAAATGAAAATAGATGAAAAAGACCAAAGCATCCTTGCTGAATTAAGGTTGAATAGCCGGATTTCCATGAGGGAGTTGGCAAAGAAAGTAAACCTCTCCGCCCCTACCGTTACAGAACGGGTACGGCAAATGGAGTCATTCGGGATCATTAAAGGGTATGTTGCCGAGATTGATCATAAAAAGATCGGTTTTCCTATTGAGTGCATCGTGGAAGCAACGATAAAAAATGGGGAATATGAGAAATTCAAAAAGTATATCTCCAAGCTACCGAATGTTGACTTTTGTTATCGAATTGCCGGGCAGGCTTGCTTTATGCTGAAAATCCACAGTGAGAGCCTTGAAGAAGTGGAGGAATTCATCAATCGGACAATCCCTTTTGCGGCAACTATTACACATGTAATTCTTTCTGAGGTAAAGATAAGTCAGGAATAAAGAATTTTTTATTTCCCGTGAACGATATCATCAACTTAAACGTCAAATAAGTATAAAGGTTACGGATATGAGAGTGGTGACAATAAATGGATGAAAGAGATCTGGTTAAAGCGGCAAAAAAGGGAGATGATGGAGCGTTGGCTGCATTGTTTCAAGGTTCCTATCCTTTTCTGCTTAAATATCTACTGAAGTTGACCTTTAATCTCGAAAATGCTGAAGATTTAGCTCAGGAGACTTATTCGAAAGCAATTGAGAATCTTTCAAGGTTTAAGGGGGACTACTAATACCGTCCCTGGTAAAGAAATTACGGAACTGAAGGGACTTGTTAAGGGAAACTGTGTTCAATCGAAGCATATTGGAAAAGATATTCTCGTGGGATTACGGACAATTGTCGGCGGTGAAATTACTGAGTATACAGAAATGATGAAGGAAGCCAGACAAAAAGCAATTGGCAGGATGGTCGATGAAGCGAGAGGAAAAGGGGCGAACGCAATAGTCGCAATGCGTCTGGAAACCTCTGCGATCATGTAAAACACTTGTGAAATCATTGCTTACGGCACGGCAGTTCATGTTGAATGACTTCATGTTTAATTCATATTCTATTGATATAGGTCTTTGAATCAATTTTTTTTGTAACCCTTATTTGAATGAACTTCCCACTATTCAGTTAATCTTTTTAAATGGGCAGTAGCTCCCTAACTGGAATTTTAAATAAACTCAGCGGGATAATGCTACCGGCAATTTTGAAAGGGAACATTCGGAATTTTATAGAGATTATTATTTACCTTAAGGTTATCGCCAATTAAACTTTTTAAAACCGTTTCGAATCAATCGGACACCCTTTAATCGGGGGAATAATTTGAATAAAAGATAAAACGCCTGGATTTTTTCCAGGCGTTTTATTCTTTTTGTAAAAGTTCAGTTATCAGAAAAGTGATAGAGCGGGTTTAATTTGAATAGGGAAGTAGATTAATGGGTAGAGGTAATAACTAGTGAACAATGAGTTAACATTGAAAAGATGGGGTGTTGTGTTATGGAGGAAAATGATAAAAATTTGAAACCTAAACTAGCCAGTGAAGCAGTTAATGTGATTGAAAATGTAGCTGGAACATACCCTGGGTATCGTCGTGCGCATGCAAGGGGATATGTGTATGAGGGGGTTTTTACCCCAAACGGAAAAGCGTCCCCATTAACGGTGGCTTCGCATCTTCAGGAGGAAGCTGTGCCAGTGATCATTCGGTTTTCAAATAGCTCGCCCATTCCAAGCCATCCTGATGCCATTTCCCCTGTTAAGGGCATGGCCGTGAAGTTTCAATTGCCGAATGGAGAGGTGTCAGATCTTATTACTGTGACCATTCCGCTATTCTTTGCAAAAACACCGGAAGCGTTTGTTGATATTGCGGGCTTTTTCAAATCTGCAAAAGAAGGTTTCCCCAATCTGAAAGAGCTGGCCAAAATCCTGTTGAAATACCCTGAAAGCAAGGCAAGCCTGCAAATGCTTAAAGAAATGCGCTCTCCAGCCAGTTTCTCAACGTGTCAATATTACTCCATTCATGCATTCTATTTCATTAACGCGGAAGGGAAGCGTCAGGCCATTAAGTATGAGTGGGTACCTGATGCCGGCCTTAGTATGCTGGCAAAAAAAGAGGTAGCCGAGCATTCGGCAGAATATTTGAATGAAGAAATGGAAGAGAGGCTCAAGCAAGGTCCGGTGGGCTTTAAGTTGAACATTCAAATAGGAGGGGAAAATGACCCGGCTGACGATCCAACCAAAGCTTGGTCGGAAGATAAACAGGTAATCACGGTCGGGCATTTGGAAATTTCTAATAAATTGGAAGATGCTGAGGATCATCTATTGTTTGATCCAACCAATATTCCTGAAGGAATTGAGTGTTCTGAGGACCCAATCCTGCATTTTCGCCACAGTGCGTATGCCGTTTCATATGACCGTCGGATAAATAACAAATGAAAGGTATCTTGAAAAAGGGAAACTCCTAATTAAAGGATTTTCCCTTTTTTGTAAGTTTACATTTTTCCGGATCTGAAAATGGTGTAAAGCATGAGTAAGAACATCAGGGTTGCAACGACAAATCCAATCTCGATAACCGGTATTTTCCATAGGATCAGTGTTTCCCCGCCTATTGCAGAACCGATAATGAGACCGACCATGATTATGCTGAATGCAAGCAGTATAATACTGAAAGACAGCCGGTTCGAGATTTGATCAAGCTTATGTAAAAAAACTTGAAGTTCGGGAATATTGATATCAAGCCGCAATTTCCCTTTTTTTATGATACCTGTTGCTTCCCTGATATCCTTGGGCAGTTCGGCAATGGCTTCGGCAGACTCGATGAATTGATTCCAGGCGTTCTTCGCAATGTTTTTTGGATTGTAGCGTTCCTTAAAAAGCCTTTCCCCAAAAGGTTCAGCTGCTTTCATAATGCTGAAATTCGGATCTAATCCTTCGACAATGGCCTCCATGGTGAGCAGGGCCTTGCCGAGCATCGTGAATTCGGGAGGAATTTGGACTTGGTGCCGATTGGCAACCGTGAACAGGTCATTGACTGCTCCGCCTAAGCTGATTTGGCTCAATGGGATATCATAATATTTATTTCGCAGTTCATCAATATCCCCCCTCAATGGGGTCATATCGATTTCGTCCGTCAGAAGGCCCATATCTGAAAGCGTCTTGATCAATCCATTGGTGCTTCCGCGTTTCAGGTTGATGACAAGCGAGGCGAACTGATACTTCGTTTCTTCCTCCAGTCGTCCCACCATTCCGAAATCCATGAGTGCGACGACGTTTCCTGGCAAAATGATGATATTGCCAGGGTGGGGGTCGCCGTGGTAAAAGCCATCGATCAATATTTGCTGAAGCATGGAATTCGCTAGCCTTTCCGCGATTTTCCGGCGGTCATAACCTTCTTCATCAAGCTGTTTATAATGATTGATCTTAATTCCTTGAATGAAATCCATCGTCAGGACCCTTTTTGTGGAATACTCCCAATGGATCCTTGGTACCTTAAACCCTTTATCATCGATGAATTGCTTGGCTATTCTTTCCCCGTTTCGGCCTTCGGAATTATAATCGAGTTCTGCGCGGAGTGATTTAGCGAATTCATCAATCATTTTTCTGATTTGGTAGCGTCTTGCCCAAGATATCCGAGCTTCCATAAGTCTTGCCAAATCATCGAGAATTTCCAAATCCGTTTCCACAGTCGGCAGAATATCGGGCCGCTGCACTTTGATTGCTACGACTTCCCGTGACGGAAGCCGTGCCGTATGGACCTGCCCAATCGAAGCGGTAGCCAGTGGTTTTTCATGGAATTCCAGAAAAATGTTTTCCAAAGAATCACCCAATTCGGCTTCGACAATTTTGCGAACCCTATCAAATGGAAAGGGGCTGACCTGGTCCTGTAGCTTTTCAAGTTCGCGGACGATTTCGTCCGGAACGAAATCACGCCTCGTACTAGCAATCTGACCAAGTTTAATGAATGTAGGACCCAAGCTTTGTAATATCGTATGCAGCCGCTCTCCAATTGAGCGGAGATTCAGGTTTTCATCGGGTTGGAGTTTCGATGCCGCTTTGTTCTCGGATAATCCCAGGCGATAGATGAAATAACCAAAACCATTTTTCAAGAAGGCATTAATGATTTCTTGGTAACGATGTGCGTGTTTCAGTCGCTTGCGAAACATTCAAGTACCTCCTGTCACGATTGTATATTTTGGTTCTGTTTCTCCAAAATTACGATACGTCGCTCCAATTCCTGAACTTCTTCTTTGGTTGCCAAGTTTAGGCCGTTGAGCGCTTGGTTGACTTTGGCCTTGACGGAATCATCCAGCTGCTTTTGGGCTTGTTCCCCTTTTTCGACCCATTGCTTAATAAGAACCTTGGAGTCTTCTTTACTGATATCGCCTTTTTTTACAAGAGAGTCCACTGCTTTTTCAATTTGTTCTTTTGTAGCAGCAGCAGCACCTAATCCTAAAGAAAACACATTTTTTAATAAGTCCATTTTTACATTCCTCCAATATAAATTTTTACACTGTAAGAAAGATAATAGCGGATGCCTTTCACCCTGGTTCATTCATGTTGTTTCTATTATCATACATCACTTTAAGGAAGCTGCAAAAATATAAGGGTCCTGATGATTATTGATGATAAGGAAAAGGATTTGTTGATCAGTCAAGGAAAATTGTTTGAAGTGAAGCGAATTGGATATTATGATAGGGAAAAATACGCTGTGAAAGTGGGGATGGAATAATGGGTTTCACTAATAAAACGGTGATTGTTACAGGCGCTTCGAATGGTATAGGGAGAGGTGTGGCAAAAGGATATGCAGAAAGCGGAGCTTCAGTCGTTCTCGCAGATTTGGACGAGCGGGAAGGTCTTCTGTATGTGGAAGAGCTCAAAAGTAATGGTCATGAAGCCATGTTCGTTAAAACGGATGTTCGTAAGGAAGCAGACATCCGACATTTGATGGATGTAACTCTAAAAACATATAAGACCATTGATATATTAATCAATAATGCGGGAAAGGCATCATTCAAATCGCTTTATGATCTGACGATTGAGGAATGGGACGATATGATGAATACGAATTTGCGAAGTGTTTTCCTTTGTTCCCGGGCGGCGGCAGAATCAATGCGAAAAAATGAAACGGGGGGTGCAATCATCAATTTAGCATCAACTAGAGCAATAATGTCTGAGCCGGATTCAGAATCCTATGCAGCGACAAAAGGTGGGATCAAAGCACTGACACATGCACTTGCTGCTTCTTTAGGCAACGAGAAAATTACGGTCAATTCGATTTCTCCGGGGTGGATTGAAACGGGTGATTATGAATCGCTGAGGGATAAAGATCATCAACAGCATTTTTCCAATCGGGTTGGCAAACCGGAAGATATTGCAAGGGCCTGTCTTTATTTGACGGCAACGGAAAATGATTTCGTTACGGGTGCGGATCTTATCGTCGATGGAGGTATGACAAGAAAAATGATATACGAGGAGTAAACTCATTTTTTTCGATAAAGATATTGCAATTCAGTTCCGAGCTCACGGTTTAGCAGCTGTTCCATTTCTTCTAGCTCTTTTATACCGATAGGGGCATCGGCAGCTGTCCAGTGAACGGTATAAACAAAATAGTAATCTCTTATTTTTCGGAAAATAACAGGAGAATTCGGGAATTGATCAAAAATTGCCCTGATATTATAGCTTCTCATGTAAGACCACTTAACAAGCTGCATCTAGCTATCCATCCTTTTCAAAAGAGATCAATGACTGCCATGATGGGGCAGCCATTGGTCCGGTTCTTATTTATCGTTGAATAAATTGAATAAGCCTCTAGCTACGCTGCCTTCTTCGGATGATCCTCCATTTTGCGGCGCTGCAGCAAATACACGGCTGGCAAGCCGGCTGAATGGCAAAGATTGCACCCAAACGGTTCCGGGTCCTTTTAATGTTGCAAAGAATAAACCTTCGCCTCCGAATAAAGCGGTTTTCACGCCTTTTACAGTTTCAATATTATAATCTACCCCGCTAGTCATTGCCACTAAACATCCTGTATCGACGCGTAAGACCTCTCCTGCAGACAATTCTTTTTTATGGATCGTGCCGCCGGCATGAACGAAGGTCATTCCATTTCCTTCAAGTTTTTGCATGATGAAGCCTTCGCCGCCAAAGAAGCCTGCCCCTATTTTTCTCTGAAACTCTATTCCGACAGAAACGCCTTTTGCTGCCGCCAGGAAAGCGTCTTTTTGACAAATGATTTTCCCGCCGAGCTCGCTTAAATCCATCGGAATGATTTTACCTGGATAAGGCGAGGCGAATGAAACGTGTTTTTTATCTCGTCCTTCATTCGTAAAAGCCGTCATGAAAAGACTCTCACCAGTAAGGAGCCGTTTCCCGGCACCGAATAGCTTACCCATCATTCCGCTGTCACCATTTGAAGACCCATCACCAAAGATGGTTTCCATCTTGATTTGATCTTCCATCATCATTAAACTTCCAGCTTCGGCAATCACGGTTTCCTGAGGATCCAATTCCACTTCAACAAACTGCATGTCATCTCCATATAACTTAAAATCTATTTCATGATTATTCAATTTCCATTCCTCCTATCGACCTTAATTTCATTGTAAAAGATAAACTCTTAACCTGCCAATATTTTTCAATTTTTCAGCCGTAATTTATATATTTTTTGTTTTCACGGGTATATCTAGTAAAATGAAGAAAGAAAAAACAGCATGACACTTAAGCTGAAATGAACCTTTTCTTAAGTGCAGGAGGAGACAACCATGGAAACTTACATACTATCATTGGACCAGGGAACGACAAGTTCCCGGGCCATTTTATTTAATAAAAGCGGGGAAGTTTTGCATATTGCCCAAAAGGAATTCACCCAATATTTCCCGAATCCAGGATGGGTGGAGCACAATGCCAATGAAATTTGGGGTTCCATTTTATCGGTAATCGCTTCCTGTCTATCGGAAATGAATGTAAAACCGGAACAGATTGCTGGAATTGGCATCACGAATCAACGGGAGACGACCGTGGTATGGGAAAAGGGAACAGGTCAGCCGATTCATCATGCCATCGTTTGGCAATCCCGGCAGACAAGCGAAATCTGCGCACAATTGAAGGATGAGGGTCTCGATGAATTATTTTTGCGGAAAACCGGTTTGTTGATTGATGCTTATTTTTCCGGTACAAAGGTGAAATGGATTCTCGACAATGTAGATGGGGCACGGGAAAAGGCTGAAAACGGAGACTTATTGTTTGGTACGATCGATACATGGCTGATATGGAAACTTTCGGGTGGTAAAGCACATGTGACCGATTATTCGAATGCGTCAAGGACGCTGATGTATAACATTCATGATTTGAAGTGGGACGAAGAGCTACTGGAAATTCTTCAAGTTCCGCAATCGATGCTGCCGGATGTTCGTTCTTCATCGGAGATATACGGGAAAACAGCGCCACACCATTTCTTTGGCCACGAAATCCCGATTGCCGGGGCAGCTGGAGATCAACAGGCAGCTTTGTTCGGCCAAGAATGCTTTGAAAAAGGAATGGCTAAGAATACGTACGGCACCGGATGCTTTATGCTGATGAATACAGGAGAAAAGGCAGTGAAATCAGAGCATGGTCTGTTGACCACGATTGCATGGGGGCTGAACGGAAAAGTCGAATATGCATTGGAAGGCAGTATTTTTGTTGCAGGTTCGGCAATACAATGGTTAAGGGACGGATTGAAACTCTTGCATGACCCGAAAGACAGTGAAAAGTATGCTTTGCGGGTCACTTCAGCCGATGGCGTCTATGTAGTCCCCGCATTTGTCGGATTAGGTACCCCTTATTGGGATAGTGATGTCAGGGGAGCTGTATTCGGACTAACAAGGGGGACATCGAAAGAGCATTTTGTCCGGGCAACATTGGAAGCGTTGGCCTACCAGACAAAAGATGTCCTTAGCGCGATGGAAGTCGATTCAGGGATTAACTTGAAGGCTTTGAGGGTCGATGGCGGGGTTGTCAAAAACAACTTTTTGATGGAATTTCAAAGCGGCCTCTTGAATGTACCAGTCGAAAGACCGGTTATTAGTGAAACGACAGCGTTAGGTGCAGCGTATTTAGCTGGGCTTGCGGTCGGATATTGGGGAAGTCAGGAAGAGATTTCAAAGCTATGGGCAGTCGATAAGAAATTCGAACCAGAGATGGAAGAACAGGAACGGAAGGGTTTATATAATGGCTGGAAAAAGGCAGTTCAGGCGGCAAGGGTTTTTAAATAGAGTTAGTAAGGGTATTAATAGAAGAGAGATAAATACAGAACGTCCAAATTAAAAAAGGGGTGGTAATATGTTAGTTAAGGATTTCATGATAAAGGAAGTCTACGTAGCCCGTCCTGATTTTACATTAAAGGAAATTCTGCGAATCTTAATCGAAAATAAAGTGGGCGGTGTCCCGGTCGTGGATGAACATGATAAGCTATTGGGAATGGTGACGGACGGGGATATCCTTCGTTATTTGACACCTGCCGAGGAAGCCATCATGGGGTATTTCACATACATTACGGTTCTTCCTGGTGAAGAATTGGATGAAAAGGTTACATCCAAGATGAATGATAAAGTCTCACAAATCGTTAAAAATAAAAGAATTACAAAGCTATCCCCCGAAGATCCGTTAGATGAATTGATAAAGGTACTTTCCAAGCATCATTTCAAGAAAATCCCCGTCGTGGATAAAAATGATAAAGTCGTCGGCATCATCAGCAGGGGAGATGCACTTAGGGCCCTATATAAGGAATTCGTTCAAAAGCTGGAATAAATGGAGCATCACAAAAAGGCCTGCTCGTAATCGAGCAGGCCTTTTTGTAATTATCATTGAGTGCTTTCTACTGCCTTATCTGCATCAGATTCACCTTTTGCTCTTTTTTCCTTCAATTTAAAGTAGGCGTCCATTACGTCCCGCCCGATACGTTTGTTAATATCATCAGAGGGCTTGCCTTGATACACCCAGGGCACGACGACAGAGAATGCCACTTCCGGATTATTGTGAGGTGCATAACCTGCAAGTGTCAGATTGATAGTCGGGACTGGCGAGCTATATTGATTCCTCCGCGGTCCGTCGTAAAAGGCCTCGGCAGTACCCGTTTTTGCTGCCGCATGGTAGGACTTCCCGCCGAAATATTTATATGCTGTCCCGCCTGGCTCCTGGGCAACCTGCCTGAATCCTTCCTGGACACGCTGAATCCAAACGTCTTTCCCGCCTAAATCGTTTAACACTTTAGGACTCATTGTTTTAAAGACACTGCCCAATTCATTGTGTTCGTTGGATGGATTCCTGATTTCCTTGACCATATGTGGCTCAAGCCTTTTTCCGCCATTTGCAATCGTCGATGCGTATTGTGCCAATTGCATTGGAGTATATGTATCATACTGCCCAATCGATAAATCCAGCAGCAATCCGTCTGTTGAAGTATCGACGCCTTTAAATCCGACAGACTCATTAGGCAGGTCGATGCCAGTACGGACACCCAATCCGAATTGAGCAAAATGATTTCGCATGATCGCATATGCTTCCCTGTTGATTCCTAACGGTCGATGAGGGATATAATGCCCGCCGCCAATTCTGATCGCCGTCATGAACATATAGACATTCGACGATTTTTTTAAAGCGGAGACATCCGTTACATACCCTAAAGGGCTATAAGATTTTTTTGGATTTGCACCAGCTAAGTAAAGTGGATGGTCATGAAACGCCGTCCCTGGTGAGATGGCTCCAGTCTGAAAGCCCGTGTAGACCGTAGCCCCTTTAACAGATGACCCCATCGTATAGGAGGTAGTAATGTTTCCAAGGGCGAAATCTTTCATTTCGGTTAAGCCTGTTTCACTGTTACGTCCGTATTGCCTACCGGCCATCGTAAGCACTTCACCTGTATTCGGGTCCATTAAAACGACGAAGGCACGATCCAATAAGTAGGTATTTCCCCTAGCTTTAGTTCTGCGTAATTCGCTCTCGATGATTTTTTCAACCTTTTGCTGCAGCTCCATATCAATTGTCAGGATCAAGTCTTTTCCGCTTTGCCCTTCAGTGAGGGTATTCGTTTTGAGGACTTCCCCTTTGCTCAGCACATTTTCAATCCGCGTCTTTTGACCGCGCAGAACATCTTCATATTGTTTTTCGATATAACTTTTTCCGACCCGGTCATTCCTGGTATAGTCGCGTGCCAGATAATAGTCAATATTTTCACTGGGAATGCCTTCTTCGGAAGAAGAGACTTTGCCTAGAACCGACCGGAGGGTCTTGTCATACTTATATGTCCTTTCCCAATCCGTCGTTACATCCACGCCGGGCATTTCATCCAAATGTTCACTAACCCTGGCGAATTCTTTTGTGGTGACATCTTTATTCTTCACGATTGACGGTGCGAGGGCATAGCCACTATTGAATTCCCGAAAGATGGCGATCACTTCCAACTCATCCTTGGTGAATTTCTTGATATTTTCATCGGTTACCCGTTCCATTTGAAGTTTGTATAAATCTTTTTGCTCCAGTTTCTTTTCGATTACTTTCTTCCTCTCGGCTTTGGTAATCAAGGATTCGGCTTCTTTTGGATGTTTTAAAATCCAAAAATCCTTTTTATCCGGCAGTGTTACCTTTTTTGTATCTTTTTCTATCAAGGTAGCAAGGACCTCCGCCGTCTTCACCATATCAGCCGCTTTCGTATTCGGGTATTTCGTATAAGTGATGGCGTTCCGCGGCTCATTATCAACGACCGGATTCAAGTTGCGGTCATACATCTTACCACGGGGAACGGGAGTATTGGCCACATCGTTTTCCGTTCGGTCGACTTCGCGAAGGTAATCATCCCCATACACGATTTGGACGATGCCAAGCCGGATTATTAAGCTTGAAAATAAAATGAATATTAAAAAGAACATAAAGTTCAGTCGGAAAGGAATTGGGGTTTTTTTCTTTTTTTCTTTGGCCATGATTAACATTCCTTTCTAGTAAAAGTAAAAAATAAGAAAATTCCTATCTCCAATGATATATAAAATTAACTTATTTTTCTATGCTTTATCCGTAAATTTATCTATATTTCCAAAAGATTGTTTAAGAGTTATAAAATTCCTAGTAGTCTCTCAATTGGGAAAATTTATTTAAATTTATATGACAAATGATTTGGGTGGGGTTCTAATAGATAAAGAGTGGGGGAAGCAGCACGGCGGCAATCAAGAGGAGAGATGCTTTATAGAGTTGCTCATGTGAAAAAGGAATGCTCAAATCAAAGTACTTGGAGAGATGGTCATGGTGAATGAACGATCAATGACTTTAAACCTTCGAGAATTCATTCACAATGCCTTAAGTACCATGATTTTTTATTCAAGCATTAATTTGCTTCAGATTTCCTAACGGGAGTTAGAGTCGCCACACTGATAATTTCTTTGAAATATCCGCATAGCTCAAGCCATTTTTCCGGGTAAATATAGATGAAACGTTCAATCGTTTCTATAGAGTGAAGTATCAGGCAATCGATTTGATCCGTTTTTCGCTTCTGTAAATTGAATAGAAGCTCATGCGGGATGGTGTAATAAGGATGGATTTGATACGGATTCAGTATGACCGGGGAAATATTCATTTCGTCCCTATACTTGTCCGTCATGATCTTTTGGATTGTAAAGCTTTCGTTAGTATGTAAATCCCCGAATCTGTAGTTTGGATTCAATAGTACAATGCCTCTCATTTGAATCACCCATTCTTTTTGCTAACCATTCTTGCCAAATGGAGGATGGGATATTCAAAGTAAGAGGCCTGATGCTAGAAAATGGCTTTCATTCCGTTAAGGGTCTTGAGCTGCTTGACATTTTCGAGCACCTTGTTGGTCAGGTCCGCCTTTTTAGTAATCGGTGAGCTTCGTAAATCTTCTATGAAGCTTTCATTCGAGAACCAATCAATGGGAGGGAGAGGAAAGACTATTTGATCTGCCCATGCATCATGAAGAGTGGGGCTGTAGACTTTAGCATCTTTTGCCGTGGTTGGGTCTGAGGTATATATTTTTTTCCAGTAATCCTCTCTGGAACCCGTGTGTGGGACCTCTTTTGTAAATTGGCTAACACCGCGAAAAACAACCGGATGCTGAAAAAGAAGCCCATATAAGAATTTTCCCGTTTCTATACGCTGTTTCGGATCGGCAAAGCGTTCAACGGTCAGGCCTGTCAAGGAATGGAGTCCGTCTTGCTTGTTTTCGTAAGGGAAGATCACATTCATGAAGCCTAAGTATTCCTGAAGCTGAAAATCAAGCCTTCGGAGGATTTCACCATGGCGGGTACGTTTTAGTACCCTTTCCTGAAGCATTCTTTGTTCATTAATGATGAGGGATGTTGTCAAAAGGGGTGAATGTGGTTCTTCGATGAAAGATTCCCAAATCGGGGCCATGAATCTTGAAATGCGGAATACCTGTAAATATTTCCTTATTGGAAGTGCTTTTTGTTTAGAAAGTTCATATAAAAGGAGCTGGGGGAAGGCATCGGCAAATATGGCTGAATTGGCGCGCTCAAGGAACAGGAAAAATTTCTGCCGTTCCGCTTTGTCAAGAAGATGGGTCATGGATGAACTTTTCAAGTCAGTCATATGGTATCCTCCATTCCTCGAAACCATATGTGCTAAAAAGGCCCAATGGACCTCTGGATTACGATTGTAAAAGGCGAGATATGCTTGTGTTCTTGTGATATTGTTCCTGTTCAAGGCAGCCGTTTCGGTACGAATGCTTTTTACAAGGGCGGTTTCCTCCGGAAAAAAAACTTTTGACTCATCCAAAGGCTGAAATAGCTCTTTTTGTAAATGGGATTTTAGCGTGTCATATCTTTCAGCATCGATGATGGGTTTGGTTTTGACAGGGTTTTTGCCTAACAACTTCTGCACATATTGGGAGAACATACGATCACCACGAATGTTTTTCGATCATTATATGCAGAGCCGTCAAGAAAGGGGCGTTACATTTGCAACGCCCTTGATGGTTTTCTTTTGTCATCAGTTATTTTTCTTCTTCTTTTCCCTGTACAATAAAATATAATAAACTATCCAGAAAAGTAACACAGGAATGAAGGATAACGGTCTATATTGGACCGGTACGGCAAATAAGATGAAAATGGATGAAAGTAAAAAGGGAACCGCCAGGAGTATATATTTTCTCCAGTGCATATGCTGAACCTCCTTAGGTTACGTCATTCTTATAAGAATAAAGGATTATCCATCAATAATCTAGAAAAGTCACAATTGACAAAAATATACACACGTAGTAATCTTTAAATATAAGTTAAAAATTACCATTAATCAATGTAAAAGGAGGCGAACGTCATGACTAAATCAGTTAAGCATATGGATGTTACAACCGAATATCATACGTCCGCCTGCCCTGAGACTTTGTCGTTCTAGACAAAGGATTGAGAACGTGTTCATTCATCATTTTAAGCGCAGGTTGTGGAATTTTCGCGGCCTGCGCTTTTATATGTGTTCTTACACATCTAAAAAAGCTTCCGCTAATTGGCGGAGGCTTTTTTGGCATTTTGGATTCAGGTGCAATAGCATCCTTTCCATATAAAAGATAGGAGGAATTTTAAATGAGACAAAAGAAATTGGGAATCTTACTGCACCCCGGAGATCCAGAAAGCGGTTAGCGAAGGGAAAGGTTTGAACAAAAGGGAGGGGAATTCATGTTTGCGATTTTTAAAAAGTTGTCCTGGTTCTTTAAAGAACAGTGGCGGCGTTATACCTTGGCCATTTTATTCCTATGTCTAGTGAATATCTTGGAGGTGATCCCGCCAAAATTAGTCGGGAATGCCATCGATGATATGAACAGTGGAAGCATGACGCAGGAAGATGTCATGAAATACGTTATTTATTTGCTTCTGGTACTGAGCGGCAGCTACCTATTTGGGTACTTATGGAGTTATCTGTTATTCGGCGGCGGAAACTTGGCCGAACGAAAACTAAGGTCCGGATTTATGGGCCATTTGCTGAAAATGACGCCGACTTTTTATGAAAAAAACCGTACAGGGGATTTAATGGCAAGGGCAACCAATGATTTAAAGGCAATATCCCTCACAGCTGGTTTCGGGATATTGACGCTAGTTGATGCGGTGCTGTTCACCATTACGGTTGTGGTCATGATGGGAGCCACCATCAGCTGGCAGTTGACGATTGCGGCGGTGCTGCCACTTCCGATCATGGCAGTGATGATGCAAATATACGTGAAAAAAATTTACAAACGTTTTACTGATGCACAAGCTGCCTTCGGTTCTTTAAATGACAAGGTCCTGGAATCCATTTCAGGTATCCGTGTCATCCGGGCTTATGTCCAGGAACGGGAGGATGAAAAACGATTTGATGAAATGACGGAGGATGTATATCGCAAAAATCTCGCCGTGGCTAGAATCGACGCCCTTTTTGATCCAACGATCAGCATCATCATCGGAATCAGTTATTTAATCGGTTTGGGCTATGGGGCTTATCTTGTTTTTCAACAGGCCATAACTCTTGGCGGACTGGTTTCGTTCAATGTTTACCTAGGCATGTTAATTTGGCCGATGATTGCGGTGGGTGAACTGATCAATGTCATGCAAAGGGGAAATGCTTCGCTGGATCGTGTTCAAGATACCCTTTCATATGAAGCGGATGTGAAGAACCCATTGGGTTTGGAGAGTATTCCAAATCCGGAAAATATTGAATTCGATCAAGTGTTTTTTACATACCCTTCCTCTTCAGTAGTCAATCTATCCAATATTTCTGTACAGCTTGAGCGTGGTCAAACATTGGGTATCGTCGGGAAAACAGGAAGTGGAAAAACGACATTCGTGAAGCAATTGCTACGGGAATATCCTCTAGGAACAGGAGAAATTGCTTTGGCGGGAATTCCGTTGGAGCAACTGGATCTGGAAGATATTCGTAACTGGATCGGTTACGTTCCACAGGACCATTTTTTATTCTCGAAGTCTGTTAGGGAAAATATCTTATTCGGTAAAATGGATGCAACAGAAGATGAACTAGCTGAAGCTATCCGGCTTGCGGATTTTGAGAAGGACTTAATGATGCTGCCTAACCGTCTTGAGACACTCGTCGGTGAGAAAGGTGTCGCTCTATCTGGAGGGCAAAAGCAGAGGATCTCGATTGCCAGGGCACTGATCAAAAATCCGGAAATCCTTATATTGGATGATTCCTTATCCGCTGTAGATGCGAAAACGGAAACGACCATCATCGAAAACATTCAAAATGAACGGGCAGGGAAAACGACCATCATCACAACACATCGCTTATCAGCCGTTCAGCACGCGGATAGGATTATCGTGTTGGACAGCGGGGAGGTCATCGAAGAGGGGACTCACGGAGATTTACTGCAGAATAATGGCTGGTATAGGGAGCAATACGATCGACAGCAGGTTGACCAAGGGACGGAGGTGAAGGCATGAAGGTCGTAAAGAAACTTTTTAATTATGCTGCACTATATAAAAAATTGATCATTGGCGCCCTGATCATGCTGGCACTTTCGGTAGCCGCCGATTTGACGGGTCCATTCATTGCCAAGAAAATCATCGATTCACATATACTTGGCATCGAATCTTCCTGGTATGAAACGGTTAAAGGAAAAGATGCTGTTAAGTATGATGAAAATTGGTATAAACGGGCCGATTACTTTAATGAAGGTGAGATGAAAGGCAGGGAAGTCCGCGTTTTGCAGGTTGGCAATCAATTTGTCTTCGTAGATGAAGCCGTGCCTATGGATGGCCGAAGAAGCTTGGAGAACCAATCGTTGATCATCAAGAAAGACGGGAAAGAGCAACGGGTGCAAGCGGTTAAATTGACCAGTCAGGAAGTGATGCGGTTTTATCAACCGGAAATTCCGCGAATTTTTAAGCTTGTGGCTTTTTATTTTGGCCTTGTCATCATTTCCTCCATTTTTCAATATGGGCAGAGTTTTTATTTGCAGAAAGCGGCGAACCGAATCATTCAAAAGATGCGAAATGATATTTTTACGCATATTTCCCGTTTACCGATACGCTATTTCGATAATATGCCAGCGGGAAAAGTGGTAGCCAGGGTCACTAATGATACGGAAGCGATCCGGGAATTATATGTAACGGTGCTCGCCAACTTCTTCTCGAGTACGATTAATATCTTCGGCGTTCTGATTGCTTTGTTCATTCTGGATGCACGTGTCGGTACCATTGGGCTTTTACTCATTCCGATCATCGTTATCTGGACGACGGTATACCGTAAATTCGCCTCAAAATATAATCACATCATTCGGGAACGGGTCAGCGATATTAATGGGATGATCAATGAATCCATTTCTGGAATGAGCATCATTCAGGCATTTGGACGTGAAAAGGAGACGAAGCAATCTTTTGAAAATTTGAACCGGGAGCACTATTCCTATCAAAATAAAATGCTCCATTTGAATTCGTTGACGGGTGGAAACTTAATTGGTGTCATTAAAGTTCTGGCGCTAGTGGCATTCGTCTGGTATTTCGGGGGGATTTCCCTTACAGCGAGTTCAGCCATTTCTTTAGGGATGATGTATGCAATTGTTGATTTGATCAGCCGCCTGCTTCATCCGCTTCACGGAATCGTCAATCAGTTCGCTAACCTAGAACAGGCACTTGTTGCAGGGGAGCGGGCATTCAGTTTATTGGATGAGCAGGGATTGGCAGTCAGTGATGAAAACATATCCAGATACAAAGGAAACGTGCAATTCGAAAATGTTTCTTTTGGCTATAAGGATAATGAATATGTGTTAAGGGACATTTCCTTCTCAGCTAAACAAGGGGAAACGATCGCTTTAGTTGGCCATACTGGATCAGGAAAAAGTTCCATAATGAATTTATTGTTCCGTTTTTATGACAGTAGTGATGGGCAAATCAAAATTGACGGAAGAAATATTTTGGATATTCCCCATCAAACGCTTAGGGAGCATATGGGAATCGTCCTCCAGGATCCCTATTTATTTACTGGCACCATTGCTTCCAATATCAGTCTGAATCATAAAGGCATCACAAGGGAAATGGTTGAAAAATCATTAAGGGATGTAGGGGGCGACAAAGTGCTGAAGCATCTTCCTTTAGGGCTGGATGAACCTGTGATTGAAAAAGGAGGAACGTTGTCTTCTGGACAGCGGCAGCTAATCTCTTTTGCACGTGCTCTTGCATTCAATCCGGCGATATTGATTTTGGATGAAGCGACGGCAAGCATCGACACAGAAACCGAGGCAATTATCCAGAAGGGAATGGAAGTGCTGAAAAAAGGGAGAACGACCTTCATCATTGCACATAGACTCTCCACGATTAAAAATGCCGACCAAATTCTTGTACTGGATAAAGGGCGGATTGCTGAGCAAGGTACACATGAAGAATTAATGGAACTAAAAGGGAAGTACTATCAAATGTATGAGCTGCAGGCTGGGCCGCATAAAGGGATGGCCGGTTGAAACACAATTGAATAAGTATGGATAATCAAGATTAAACTTATAATGAAGGTGCCGTTATTGGCACCTTCAAGCACAATTCTTGATAATAGTAATCATTACGTTTAACATATACCTATACTAACGATGAGGTGATAATAGTGAAACAAGAAATTCATCCCGATTATCGACAAGTAGTATTCATGGATACCAACAGCGGTTATAAATTTTTGACAGGTTCCACGAAAACATCCAATGAAACGATCGAATGGGAAGACGGCCAAACGTATCCATTATTAAAAGTGGAGATTAGTTCGGATACGCACCCTTTTTATACTGGAAAGCAGAAGTTTGCTGAAAAGGGCGGACGGGTGGATCGCTTCCTGGATAAATATAATATGAAGAAATGAGAGTAAGGCCATCGGGAAATCGTTAGCCTTTTGTTATGGATGGGTTGAACAAGAATTTAAATGATGCAAACAAAAAGGGTGCCCATAAATATGGGGCACCCCTCCTTTTTTCATTTCGCAGCAATTGCTTCCCCTTTTGCAATATTTACAAGGGCCGCATCGAAGTCCTTGATTAAATCGTCCGGATTTTCAAGTCCGACAGAGAGACGAAGCAAGCTGTTCGTGATGCCCCGCTTTTCCCTTTCATCAGCAGGCATGGCAGCGTGGGACATTTTGGCCGGGTAGGATAATATGGATTCGACAGCTCCAAGGCTTACGGCAAAAACAGGAAGCTCGACAGTGTTCACGAAAGAGCGGAAGACTTCTTCGCTTTCCAATTCAAATGATAGGACCGCACCGGCTCCAAGTGACTGGCCTTTCTGGATGGCGTGCTGTGGATGATCTGCTAGGCCGGGATAATACACTTTTTTAACCAAGGGCTGCTTCTTTAAGTAGGCGGCAATCTTTTCTGCCCCTTTTTGGGAGTGCTCCATTCTAACGGACAAGGTTTTCAGACCTCTCATTACTAGCCAGGCGTCCTGGACACCAAGAATCGCTCCAAAGGAGTTTTGGAGGGAACCGAGTCTTACTGCCAATTCCGGATCTTTCACTACAGCAAGTCCAGCTACCACATCACTATGTCCGGATAAAAACTTCGTCGCACTATGAAGGACAACATCAGCGCCCAGATTCAGTGGTTTCTGTAATGCTGGCGTCAAGAATGTATTATCAACAAAACTTAAGGCCCCGGCTTTTTTTGCGATTTCACAAACGGCTTTAATATCGGTCACTTTAAGTAATGGATTTGAAGGCGTTTCGATGTATATGGCTCTCGTATTTGGCTGAATGGCCGCTTTGATGCTTTCAAGATCCGTCATATCAACGAAAGTATGCTCAATATTGAAACGTGTCAAAACACTTGTGACCATCCTGAACGTTCCTCCGTACACGTCTTCGGAAATGACGATATGGTCTCCGGCAGACAACAGCAGGAAAGCTGTTGAAATGGCTGCCATTCCTGATGAAAAGGCAAAACCGTGTGTGCCTTCCTCAAGTTCGGCAATGATATCTTCCAGCGCTTCGCGAGTTGGGTTCCCGCTTCTGCTGTAATCATATTTACCGAATTGATCGATATCGGATTGATGGAAAGTGGAAGCGTGCTGAATGGGGACGCTCACACCGCCTGTTGCCGGATCGAATTTATGTTGATTATGGAGTAATTTGGTTTCAAAGCTAAAATCATGATCGGTCATCGTAGTGCCTCCCTTTTTACGTGTGCGAATGCTTCCTGTAAATCCTGAATCAAATCGTCGCTGTCCTCAATGCCGACGGAGAAGCGAAGCAGGCGATTACAAACCCCATTGGCCGTTCTGACTTCAAGAGGTATATCGGCATGTGTTTGTGTAGCAGGATAGGTGATGAAGCTTTCGACCCCACCAAGGCTTTCTGCAAACGAAATTAATGAGAGTGATTGTAAAAATGGGTTGACCGCCGCTTCTTCAATGATGCGGAAGGAAATCATGCCGCCCCTACCGGGATACAATACGTCCGTAACACAATCATGTTCCGACAAGTAATCTACAAGTACCTTTGCATTCTTTTCATGACGATCCATCCGCAATGCCAGGGTTTTCATTCCGCGCATCAACAGCCAAGAATCAAAGGGGCTCAAGACAGCACCAGTACCATTATGATGGAAGGCAAGTGCATCACATAATTCCGCGCCGCTGGCCACGATCAGTCCGGCCAGCACATCATTATGACCACCGAGATACTTGGTAGCACTGTGAATCACAATATCCGCTCCAAGCAGGATGGGTTGTTGAATAAGAGGCGTGTAAAAAGTATTATCAACGATTAACAATAAATCAAATCGTTTGGCCAATGCGGCAACGGCGCTAATATCCGTTTGCTGCATAAGAGGGTTAGTGGGAGTTTCAATGAAGATGGCTTTCGTGTGAGGAGTGATGGCTTTTTCGATATCCTCCAAACAACAAGTGTTCACATAGTCACACTGCAACCCCCATTTCTTAAAACCTTGTTCTAACAGACGATATGTACCCCCATAAAGATCTTCGCTGACAATCCATGCATCACCTGATTTAAATAAGGCCAGTATAGTAGAAATGGCTGCCATTCCTGAACTGCAGGCATACCCTTGGTCGCCTTTTTCCAGATCGGCGATGGATCGTTCCAATAGTTGGCGTGTAGGATTACCTGTCCTTGTGTAATCGAATCCAGTCGATTGACCGATTCCTTCGTGGCGAAAAGCAGTTGAAAAGTATACCGGCGGATTGACTGTTCCTGTCGCCGTTTCGCTGCGATTTCCTAATTGAGCAAGATATGTTTCAGTTTTGTACATAGTTTTCACTGCTCCTTTGAGTTATATAAAATAAAAAAAGTCTTCTTTAAGAAGAAGACTTTGATTAAGTAGGGACGAGTCATTCTTCTTATCTTCCAAGTTCACAAACTTGTGGAATTAGCACCTTTTCATTGGTTTGAAACAAATGAAGGTTGCTGAGGTGTCATCGGGCCATTCCCTATACCTCTCTCGATAAGAGTTTAGATTATTCAATTTCTTTTGAATTTACTATAAATACAAAATACTGTCAAGAACAAGTTTGATGGATATTGCTTCGATGTTCATGACTAGGTCTATTGGAGCCTAGCGGTGTCAACACTTTACGTGTCTAAAAAGAATATCCGGAATTTGCATGTGGTCAGGGATAATCCTGAATGATCCTGTTGAATGAATTAATTGAATTTTTCAGAAAAAGGGGAGGCCTGGCCGGATATTTTTGCTTTAAAATAATAAAGTTTGTACAATGTAAGGAGAGAGAATAATACGACATTATTCATTTCATATACTTAAGGTCTTCGATGAATAGTGCAAACATAGGAGGAGAACACATGGATTACAGAATCGAACGAGATACGATGGGTGAAGTGAAAGTTCCTGCCGATAAATATTGGGGAGCACAGACCGAGAGAAGCCGTAACAATTTCAAAATCGGTAATGAAAAAATGCCGATTGAATTGGTTCGTGCATTTGCATACGTTAAACAAGCTGCGGCAAAGGTGAACTATGATCTCGGTGATCTTTCAGAAGTTAAAAAGAATGCCATCGTTAAGATTTGCGGCGAAATCCTTGAAGGTACGCTTGATGAACATTTCCCGCTTGTAGTTTGGCAAACGGGAAGCGGGACGCAAAGTAATATGAACGTGAATGAAGTGGTCGCTAACAAAGGGAATGAATGGTTAAAAGAAAATGGTGAATCGGAAACACTTCACCCGAATGATGATGTAAACAAGGCACAAAGCTCCAATGATACTTTCCCGACCGCCATGCATATTGCAGCCTTTATGGAGGTCGCTGAAAAGTTGGTTCCTGCCATCAAAGCACTTCGTGATACATTCGATTCAAAAGAAAAAGAGTTTTGGGATGTCGTGAAGATTGGCCGGACACATCTTCAAGATGCAACACCACTGACATTAGGACAAGAAATTTCTGGCTGGAAAGCGATGCTTGATAAAGATCTAGCGATGATTGAGGAAAGCAGCCAAAAATTATTGAACCTGGCTCTAGGCGGAACGGCAGTAGGAACCGGAATCAATACAAAAAAAGAATTCCCGGGACTTTCCGCAAAACAAATTGCAGCAGATACAGGACATCCTTTCGTCACATCGGATAATAAGTTCCATGCATTGACAAGCCATAACGAAATCGTTTATGCACACGGTGCTTTGAAAGCATTGGCAGCGGATTTAATGAAAATTGCGAACGATGTCAGATGGCTGGCAAGTGGTCCTAGAAGCGGAATCGGCGAAATAGCCATTCCTGAAAATGAGCCAGGCAGCTCCATCATGCCGGGTAAAGTCAATCCAACACAGAGTGAAGCGCTTACCATGATTGCGACACAAATCGTTGGTAACGATGCTACAATTGGATTTGCAGCAAGCCAAGGTAACTTTGAATTGAACGTATTCAAACCAGTCATCATCTATAACTTCCTACAAACAGTGAAATTATTGACGGAAGGCATTCACTCTTTTAACATTAATTGTGCGGTTGGCATCACTGCAAATGAAGATAAGATCAAAGAAAATGTAGATCGCTCCCTTATGTTGGTAACAGCATTGAACCCGCATATTGGTTATGAAAAAGCAGCCAAGATCGCCAAAACTGCATTCAAGGACAACTCTACCTTAAAAGAAGCGGCCTTGAAATTGGAGTTCCTCACGGAAGATGAATTCAAAGCATGGGTCGATCCCGCTGACATGGTTAATAAATAATTCCATAGGAGTGCCCTCCCGCCGGTTTTAGGGAGGGTGTTTCCATGTGTTAAAATAATGAAAGCAACAAATACTGAGATCATAAGTATCGGGAACAGGAGGAATAACAATGTCTTTATGCCCGCTTTGCAACGGTCTAAGAAAAATTCATGTAAATTGCCCGGAATGCAGCAGCAATCTTGAGGATAAAGGGAAATTCATGGATTACGATGATGATTACAGTGCTTATATGGATATCGACACACTTAAGCTGAACGATGGATACCCTCAATCCCTTCAAAAAGGCCAATGCCCGCATCTTATGAAATGCTCTGAATGCGGACATGATGAAGTGGTATTGGTCCAGGAATAGATTTGACCCTTATTTAATATTTGAATAAACGAAAAAAAGACCCATTCATGAACGGGTCTTTTTACGTTTAATTGGCAGATAACTTCATGCTTTCCTGCATTTGTTCGTCCTCTTCAACTAAAATGCGATGTTCGGTCCCTTTATCAAAAAAGTGTGCTTTATTCATGTCAAGGGCTAGTTTTATGTTCTCGCCTGCCTGGATAATATTCTTGGCATCTACCCGTGCGACGAAGTCCTGCCCCTCTAATGTGGAGTAAAGCATGATCTCCGCGCCCATGAGTTCAGCTACATCAATTTGGGTTGTGAATGTACTGTTGGGGGACTCCGTGAAGTAATCTCCTTCGTTATGGAAATCCTCCGGACGGATACCAAGGATCATTTCTTTTCCGACATATCCTTGATCACGCAGCATTTTCATCTTCAATCCGGGTATTTCAAGCGTTTGTTCGCCAATTTTAAACATGCCTTCTTTTAATGTTCCGGTAAAGAAGTTCATGGCAGGCGATCCGATGAAGCCGCCGACAAAAACGTTTATGGGTTTCTCGTAAACGTCTTTTGGGGCACCGACCTGTTGGATGATACCATCTTTCATTACGACAAGGCGTGTCGCCATGGTCATTGCCTCTGTTTGGTCATGTGTGACATATATCGTTGTGGTGTCCAGCCGTTTATGTAGTTTTGCGATTTCAGCACGCATTTGAACCCGCAGCTTTGCGTCGAGGTTGGATAATGGCTCATCCATTAAAAATACTTTTGCATCCCTTACAATTGCACGGCCTAGTGCCACACGCTGGCGCTGACCACCTGAAAGGGCTTTCGGTTTCCTATTTAGCAGCTCTTCAAGTCCGAGGATCCTTGCAGCTTCATTGACCCTTTGCTTGATCTCCGCTTTTGGCGTTTTCCGGAGCTTTAATCCAAATGCCATATTGTCATAGACTGACATATGTGGATATAAGGCATAGTTCTGGAAAACCATCGCAATATCACGATCTTTAGGGGGGACATCATTGACTCGCTTGCCGTCTATAAATAAATCCCCTTGGGAAATGTCTTCCAGTCCGGCAATCATCCGTAAAGTCGTCGATTTGCCGCAGCCTGAAGGTCCCACAAAAACTATGAATTCCTTATCGGCAACACGAAGGTTGAAGTCTTTAACAGCTGTCACCTTTTTATCATAAATCTTGAATATATGATCTAATACTAACTCTGCCATGAAAAATCCCCCTTTTAAACTCTTGATTACTTGTACCAATTAAATATAGTCTAAGCTATCAGTTTAGAAAAAAGTATGGGCACATTGCACAAAAAAGGAAAAAAACCCCTGTTTGTAATGAAAATTATTCATTCAGTAAAAGAATCAAGTACGCAGTCAAGGCGTGACGAAAGTTCCTAATATCGAGACCAGTTCTTTCAGAGAATTTATCTATCCGGTATTGTAAGCTGTTCCGATGTATATAAAGCTGTTTGGCGGCATAGGTGGCATTGGAATTACATTCGATATACGTTTTGATCGTTTTGATAAGTTCAGTATCCTGCTTGGTCTTGCCGAGAATCTCATTGATATACCACCTTGCATTCGTAACGGAAGGGTCATTTATTAATGAGTGGGGGATGATGTCTGCCAAATTAGCAACCTTTAGATCCGGCAGATGCACTTGTGCCAAATCAAAACATTTTTTCTCCTGGTTCCTGTGATGATGAAGGTCTTGATTTACAGGGTGAAAGCGCCCGGTGAACATACGTGTCTTTACATAAAAGTCACTTTCAAGCGTGGAAGAAATGGCGATTAGTTCATTATTTGATAAAGATTCATCCTTGTCCGTTTCAATTAAGATTCCTGACGTTTCATTTTCCCAGACCAATGCTGCGTCAGATGGAACGAAAGCGAGGAAGGCGTCTTCAAAATCGGAGATGGAAAAATCAGCATGAGTCAGCTTGAAATGAATGAATCGAACATTCTCCCAGCTTGTTAAGGGCAATGGTGCATTCGGTTCGGATAAAAAAGTTTTCCATGATACGTCTTGATACGTTTTTGGGTTATTTGGGTTTATGGAAGGAGCAAATAGCAGTTCCAATAAACGGATTTCTTCTGTTGTGATTTCTGAACGGGGAATCCCAAGTATACTTCTAGAGTCTTCGAACCAAACATATTCAGAAATTTCATCAGTATCCATTTTATTGGTAATAGTATTCGGGAATTTTTGTTTAAGATTTTCAAGCATCGTCTCCACCTTCTTTCTTCATATCCATATCATTATAGCGAAAAAGAATAAAGTGCAAAAGATTAAGAATATTACTAGTTTTTAAGAAAAACCACCTGACAAGGTCAAATCATTCCGGTAACGCAAATTCATGGTTAAAAAGCGAGTTGAAAGAAAAGTTGAAAGTATTGTTAATTTTAGGCAAGGGTTTTGCGTATGCTTTATGGAATATCGTTTAAGAGGAGGCGATTGTATGAACATTTTAATATTGGGTGGTACACGGTTTATAGGCCGGTATTTAGTTAAAGCTGCGATTGAGAAAGGGCATGATGTCACACTTTTTAATCGTGGAAGCAACCCTGATGTTTTTGGCGAAATCGAACAATTAAGAGGGGACCGCGACGGGGATCTGGAAATGTTGAAGGAAAGACATTGGGATGCAGTCATTGACACATCGGGTTTTATCCCTCGAACTGTAGAGAAATCTTGCAGATTACTGAATCAGGTTAAACATTATACATATATTTCAAGCTGCTCAGTTTATAAGGATCCAAGCAAACCGGGCATTGATGAAAATGGAGCGGTTCATACACTAAATGATGAAAAAGTAGAAGAAATCACCCGTGGAACGGCTGGACCGATATACGGGGAATATTATGGTCCGCTAAAATCATTGAGCGAAAAAGCAGCTGAAAAAGAACTGCCGGGGAAAGTCTTGTCAATTCGTGCTGGCCAAATAGTAGGTCCATATGATTACACTGACCGTTTGCCATACTGGCTTAAGAGAATAGCGGAAGGGGGAGAAGTTTTATCCCCGGGACGCCCTGGCCGTCCAATCCAATTTATCGATGCAAGGGACTTAGCTCAATGGATCATACAAATGATAGAAAAAAGTATGACAGGTGCATATAACGCCGTGGGACCGGATTACACTCTAACTATGGGTCGTTTACTTGAAGACTGTAAAAAGGTGACAAGAAGCAATGCTGCCTTTACATGGGTATCTGAAAAGTTCTTGATGGACAATAAAGTCGAACCGTGGGGAGAGATGCCTTTATGGATACCGGAAGAGTTCCCTTTTCCAGGAGCCAAGGAACCTTTGAATGGATTTTTGGCTTTTGATAACAATAAAGCCATCAATAATGGACTAACATTCCGTCCGCTTTCTGAAACACTCGAAGATATTTGGGATTGGGAAAAGAACCGACCAGAGTCAGCTGATAGAAAAGCTGGTATCCACAGACAACATGAAAGTGATCTCCTTCGATTATGGAAACAGACTGTCTGATGAAAGCTTCTTTTATTAGACTGAAGGATTGGCACCACATTATGTTTAATGATAGGTGCATAGAGAAAAGGGTGATTTGAAACAAGCAATGTTATGATTTGATTCCTTTATGTATTAAAAAGCGATGGGGAAAAACCCCATCGCTTTTTCAGTCCATGGATGTGCTTGCGTGGGTTGTGAGGACTTCAAGGTTTTCCATGGCTGCTGTCACTTTTTCCCGGTTAATATCAGGGAAAAGAAGATGGATGCCTTCCCCTTCTTTGACAGAGTGGGCTGCAATCTCTTGAAGTTCCGCCCTATGTTCAACCGTCAGACCAATATCAAACAATGTCATAGGCAGTTTAAGCACCTGGTAGAATGGAAGTAATTGTTTTATTTCTGAGAATTTCCCTTCCAACATAAGCTGGACTAAAATGCCATAAGCCACTTTTTCCCCGTGAAGTAAATGATGAGTTTGCGTAATGGAAGTCATGCCATTATGAATGGAGTGGGCACCGGCAATGCGCAGGTACTGGTCACCAAAGCCGCCAACTAGACCACTGGTGATGATGTTCGTTTCAATTACACGCTTTAGTGCGTCTGTCCATTTGCCCTTTTCCAAATCCGCTAGGGCTTCCTCGCCATATGTCAATAATACTTCCTGACATTGCCTTGCGGCCATATGTGCCAATTCAATACAAACGGACTTTGTGGCAAGTTTTTCGACCAGTGCATTGCCCTCATACCATTTCGCCAATGTATCGCCGATTCCTGCCCGTAAATAGCCAATAGGCGAATCCAATAGAATTCCCGGTTCGATAAATAACATCCAAGCGCTTTTTTCATGAATATCATAGCGGACATAGGAACCATTATCATCATAAATGACACTTAACGGTGTCCAGGCAGCGCAGGTGGAAGCCAGGGTTGGAATGAGGATGATTTCCTTTTGAAGCGAGTTTCCGGCCGATTTGGCGAGATCGAGCAGCTTACCGCCTCCAATGCCGATTAATGCATCCACACCTTGTTCAAGAGCTGACTTCTTGACGCGTTCAATTTCCGGGTCACTGCATTCCCCGTCGTATGTGAAAAAAATCGTCTCAATATTTTCGAAAGAAGGAAAAAATGGTTCAGCAACTTTCCATGATTTTCTTCCATGAATAACGAGCACTTTACGAATGTTCGCTTTACTCAGTTTTGCTTCCAGTGTTTCAAGGACATTAGCTTTACAGGCATAATAGGCTGGGCCGCTGCGGACTTCCAGTAGGGTATTCATATTCGTTCTCCTTAATGTAAAGGCCTGTTTCCCTGAAAAGGGAAAGCAGGCCTCGATTATTTGATCATTTCATCCAATCTGGTTTTCCGAATCCGGCAAATTTGCTATCAATCACTTTTTCAAACTGGGCGGATTCCACTACTGATTTAATATCCTTGGCAAATTGAGCGTCTACATCTTTTGTATTCACTGCAACAACGTTTCGATACATATCTGGCATCTTTTCTAAAACAAGGGCATCCTGGAGGTCCATTTTCGCTGCGAGAGCGAAATTACCAGGGACAGCTGATAGGTCAACACTGTCTGTTGCGCGGGGCAATTGAGCGGATTCCAATGGCTTAAATTGGATGTTTTTTGGATTTTCCGTTACATCCTTTTCAGATATTTTTAAAGGGTCGACATCTGGGTCAACCTCAATCAATTCTTCATCCACCAGCACTTTAAGTGCACGTGCAAGGTTAACCGGATCATTGGGCAATGCAAGGGATGTACCGTCTTTAATTTCTTTCAACGATTTATATTTGTTCGAGTATATGCCCATTGGTGCTGTTGGAACTATGATAAGGTCGGAAAGCGTTAGATCATTTTCTTTAGCGAAGTTATCCATGTACACTTTATGCTGGAATAGGTTGGCGTCGATTGAGTTGTTGCCAAGCGACTTATTCGGCTGGATATAGTCGGTGAACTCTACGATCTCTATTTTGTAACCGAGATCTTCCAGACCTGGCTGGATTGCTTCTTTAACCATATCGGCGTATGGCCCGGTAGTCGCCCCGATCTTCAATTCTTTTTTGTCTTCAGTTTTTGGGGATGCATCATCGCTTCCGCAAGCTGACAAGCCAAGGGCAAGTGCACAGACTGATAATAACGAAGCTATTTTCTTCATTTGAAATTCCTCCTGAAATGATATGTATTGAATCATTGAAAAAATGACTGATTCTATCGTTTGTTAACTAAGTATGAGGCTTTGTCACCAACCATTTGAATGATTTGTACAAGGCAGATCAACACGACGATCGTCGTGATCATGACCGTGTTGTCATAACGGTAATAACCGTACCTGATGGCCAGGTCACCAATTCCACCTCCGCCGATTGTCCCTGCCATTGCTGAGTAACCGATCAGTGAAATGGTCGTTAATGTCAGCCCCTGAATGATTCCCGGTTTTGCCTCCGGAAGAAGTACATCCTTAATGATCATCCATGGAGTGGCCCCCACGGCAATTGCAGCTTCAATCACTCCTTTGTCTATTTCACGTAATGCCGATTCCACGATCCTTGCAAAAAAAGGTATCGCGGATACGGACAGGGAAACAGAAGCCGCTCTTGGCCCTATCGTCGATCCAGTAAGCAGTTCCGTTAAAGGAAGGAGGGCGACCAAGAGAATGATGAACGGGATTGAACGGACAATATTGACTGCGAAACCGAGTGATCGATTCACGACGCTATTTTCAAAGAATAAATTCCTGGTTGTCGTAAACAGCAATACTCCAAGTGGTAAACCTATCAAAAGGGCTACCGCAAGGGAAACGCCGACCATATAAATCGTTTCAAGAAAGGCTTTATTAAGATCAGGTAAAATATTGACGATGGAATCAAGAAATGACATGTTTTAACACCTCCGCAGAACTGGAACGATTTTTTATATATTCCAATGCCGAATGAATTTCAGCGGCCTCACCGATTAACTCAATGATCAAGATGCCTAAAGGGACATCCTGAATATACTCAATTTTACCGTGCAGGATATTCCCCTTTACTGAATGGGATTGGAGAGCGTCGGAGAGAATCGATTCACCGGCGGTTTGCCCTTCGAATTGAATTTTAATAATCGTTCCTTTACTTCCCTCAATCAAATGTGAGGGAAGTTCGAAATCCAATACACTGCTGATGAATTGCTTCGTTAACTCCTGCTTTGGCTGTGAAAATATTTCATAAACGGAACCTTCTTCAATTACCCGCCCATCCTGCATGACGGCGACTCGGTGGCATAGTTCTTTGACCACTTCCATTTCATGTGTAATCAACACGATGGTGATCCCGAGCTCCCTGCTTATTTTTTTTAATAACTGTAAAATCGCTTTTGTTGTTGTTGGATCAAGGGCTGAAGTCGCTTCATCACATAACAGTACGGTGGGGTCATTTGCTAAGGCCCGGGCTATGCCGACCCGTTGCTTCTGTCCACCGCTAAGCTGTGCCGGATAGACATCTTTTTTATCACTGAGCCCTACGATTTCCAGCAATTCCAATACACGTAACCTGATGGCGTCCTTCGATTGATGCGCGGCCTTTAAGGCGAAAGCGACATTTTCATAAACGGTTTTTGAACTGACCAGGGAAAAGTGTTGAAATATCATTCCGATTTTTTGACGTTGTTTACGAAGCTCTTTACTTGATAAAGAGGTTAAATCAATGCCGTCAATGATGATATTTCCGGCTGTCGGACGCTCAAGCAAATTCAAGCAGCGGAGTAATGAGCTTTTTCCAGCTCCGCTGTAGCCGACAATTCCATACACTTCGCCTTTTTGAATGGTTAAAGATACGTTATCCACTCCGATAACTCGGTTTTTCTTCGTGATGTATTCCTTTCGGACTGAACGGATTTCAATCATGATCCTTCCCCCTTAAACATAAAAAACTGCCTCTATCATTCAGAAAGAGGCAGCGAAATTATATCTCGTCTTATCTTTCAGAATGCAAACATTCTGCAGGAAGTGGCACCGTTCCCGAAGGGCGGTTGCCGGACATCACAGGGCCTGATCCCTCCGTCACTCTTGATAAGTAAACTATTATTTTAGAATATTTCAAGTTTTATAATATAATCTATAATATTTGTAAAATTCCACAATGTCAATCGTTTCTGTGATTTGGTGATGGTTTTTTGTCGATAATGTTCCGTGCGGTTCATTAAAACCATTCCTGTCAAAAGGGCTCTTAGTCAATAATCCGTCTTTTACATCCAGATATTCCATTATTTACTTGTCAAAAGGGTAAAGAGATAATACATTTATTATAATAAAGTGAAAAAGGGAGAAAAAACTATTTTTGTACAATGATGGGGTGGAAATGCATGATAGAGATTAAGACGGTAAATGATGTGGTTTGTGTGCACGGGACTCCTGACGGGGTCAAGTCGGGGATGAGTGTTTATGTTTTTTTAACGGATGGGCTATTGATAGATACTGGCGCACAGATTTTATTGGAAGGACTTATTCCATTCTATGAGTCCGCAGACTTCGAAACAGTTGCCCTGACGCACTATCATGAGGACCATACGGGAGGCGCTGCCTGGATAAAGGAACATAAAAAGGTTCCGATATTCATTCATCCGATGTCGGTTGATGCTTGTGCGAAGGATGCTGAATATCCTGAATATCGTAAAATGTTTTGGGGAAAAAGAGACGCCTTTAAGGCTGAGCCGCTAGGCAAGGCCATTCATTCCCGCACCCAAACGTGGGAGCCGATTTTTACCCCTGGTCATGCGAAGGACCATATGGTGTATTTGAATCACAGCACTGGCATGCTCTTTTCTGGAGACCTTTTCGTAACACCAAAAACAAAGCTTATCTTACGGGAAGAGTCTGTCCCGATCATCATCGATTCCATAAAAAAATTACTCCGATATGACTTTGGGGAAGTGTTTTGCTGCCATGCTGGGCATGTGCCTGACGGAAAGGAAATGTTTCGAAATAAACTCGATTATTTGGAAAACCTCCAAGGTGAAATTTTACGCTTACATGATCAAGGGCATACAGTCCATGAAATCCAGCAAGTCGTTTTACCGAATCGCTATCCCCTTATCGAGATATCTGGACATGAATGGGATTCAGAGCATATCATAACTTCGATATTAAACGAAAATGTTTTGAATGCCAGTGAGAATGGAACTATTTGAATTAACAATAGATATTGAAAGATATTAATGCTTTTAGCATAATATCAAATGCCTACGGGGGATAGAGTGCGGGAATTGGAAAAAGGCAAGAAGACAGCATGTTGTAATATTTAATTTGCACTCAAACAACTTCCATCCGGGAAGTTGTTTTTTTATGGAGGGGGTGCTTTTCATAAAAAAACATTTGTTAGTGGGGAATATGACGCATGAACGAAAGTTCACTTTTTTTAAGTGGAGCTCCCCAAAAAGAGAGCCCACGAGTGTTTATTTATTGATATTGGGATCTGTTTCATCATAAAAATCATGTGCTTCCTCGATGTTCTGAAGGTTAGCGACTTCATACACATTTCCGCCTGCCATTCCTTCATTGATGATTCGGTCGATATCGAGGAAAACGGAATCCTTGCCATCATATTCGGTATCCTTCAAAAATGTCATTTTTTCTTTATCCAAAATAAATCCCTCCTAGCTTTTTCTTTAGTTTAGGCAAAGGAGGGATTTTTATTCCGTTCAGAGGGTTAATGAATGAAAAAGGGGAAAGGGCTCAATCATATACATGGTAGACCATTAAGTCATGGATCATGCTTTTGAGTTGGGTTTCATCTGTTTCGGAAGGTGGGTTGGCTGTCCATTCGATGGATCCATCTTTATGGTACAAGGCTTTGATTGCCTCCTTTTTGAAATAAAATGAAATTTTCCATCCTGGCAGATTCTTATGCAGTGGTGCCCACTGAAAATGGGTGATCATATGTATAACCTCCATATATGCTGTCTTTCATTTCATTATAATGTAAAACGGCAGCTGGAGGTGTCATTTTATTGTCAGGTTGGAAAAAGTCAATTCAATGAAAAGATTTTTTAAATGCAAAAGCCGGTTAGCTTCAATTTCCTCTTCATCGAACTGCATGGGCTTTGAGTTCACTTCGTATATGAAGAGCGAACCCGATTCATCTTCCCCTATATCAATGGAAAATTCTCCGAGAAACCCGATTTTTTTCGAAAGAGTCTCACCGCATTTTTGGGCGATATTCGCTAATTTTTGATTTAAGCTTCTTGATTGCAGGTCTTGATAAGGAAAAAGCTTACCCCCTCGGGGAGTGTGGGTGGTGATTTCCTGAGTTTGTGACATCCTTACTGCTTTGCCGGTCACTTTATAAAAACCTTTTTCATAATGGACGAGAATCCGGTAATCGTAACGATGACCAAAAATTTTTTTCGGTATGATCGCCTGTTGAGCAAGGTAGCTTCTTTTTAATAAATCCCTTTTTTTTGTTTCCCAGAATGAAGTGAAATCCGGAAAGGACTCACTATGCTTTAGGCTATTGAAAAAAAGTGTCCCATCAGGATTTTTGATGATGGTATAAATGCCCTTCCCTTGGCTTCCTTTGCATGGTTTAAGGTAAATATGCCTGTGGGTTTCTAGGAAAGCATCCAAGCAATCGCTGTTCCGCAGGATCATGGTGGGGGGGAGGTGAGTGGTGAGGGCCCCGTCTTCCGTTAATGCTTCGAACATTACATATTTATCTATAAAACAAGGGTTGAAAAGGTTAATTCGATATTCTTTAAAGTGGTTGATGAGACTCTGGAATTCTTCTGAAGCCTCATAGCCCCTCGATGGGATACGGTTATAGACGATGTCAGGGGGCGGCATCTTACACTCGATCCATTTGTTTGAAGTGGAGGAAAAAACATACCCTCTCAACGACTCGGAATGCAGGGCATTTCCTGTGAATGCATAAGTCAAAATCCCGTGTTTCAATAAATATAAGGATAGGTCCCGAAAAAGGGTCAGGTTTCCACCCAAACCTGATTCCTTTTTGGGATTGGAAACAGTCAGTATTCCGACGACAAGCATCCGGTTACCTGGGAATATGGTGATAGGAATTAGGGGGTGATTCGAATGGTCCTTTTTATAGCTGATCTCCTCTTTGGCAGACCCGGCGAAAAGATCCGCATTCTCATGAGTGTGGTGCCAATTTTCAGTGCGGATATCGTAAAAAATGTTCATCGCGGCACACTGATTGATTTCGTAATCGTCTGTTCCGTAAGGTAAATGGCATAATCAAGGCTTAGCTTTCTGGTCAGCAATTCGAAATCCTTGAGTTTTGGATGGGAGAAGATGGAACGTCCAGGTTTGGAATTGGCTTCAAACATCCAAACCTGCCCTTTTTTATCCAATCCAAAATCAAATCCTATTTCTGCAATGATGCCGTCCAAGTTCTTTTCTATACTGTCACTTAGAATCAGTGCGGCTTCCGATAGCTTTCGTTCGACTTCTTTCGCTTCATCGTCATCTCCAAACAATTCGGCGACCGTTTTGATGACACCCCCGCTTTTAATATGGGTCGTGACGCTACCGGCACCAGCGATTTTTGCTGCAATCGCGGACACCTGCCATTTTCCATTACTGTCCTTGTTCGTATGGACCCGGAAATCCACTGGACGTTTTTCAGATCGAATTAATGGGATCCCCTGCTGCACGATAAGGTTCTCAAGCGGCCGGTCGTGAAAAATATGTTTAACAATGGCTTCCAAAGTGGAAAACTTTTGCAGTTTATTTTCTTTTGCTTCATTTGTATAGCGGCAATAGTAAACATCCTCATGCTTATCATAAAGAATTTGGTGAATCCCTAGACCGAGGCTGCCGTGAATGGGCTTTATATAAACTTGACGGTAATGGGAAAGAAGGGTTTCCACCACGGACATGGATTTAAATGGATACGTTTCCGGCAAATAAGGCAGTGCCCGCTCATCTGCGCATAACCTTTCATTTACATCCCATTTATTGAAAAAACCAGGATTATACCATGGAATGGTATATTCTTTTTGAAATTTCTGCTTCACTTCTTTAGGTCCATCGCGGTTTTCCGTCAACCGGTTTGGGAGACGGTCATAGATGACATTAGGAAAAGGAAATTCATTAATGTGCCAGTCATCGTTATCAAACACATAACCTTTGATTGTCTCCTCATCCCAATTGATTACATTCTCTCCAAAAACAAAGGGGATACAGCCTGTGGTCCTGCTAAGCGAAAGGAGCTTTGCGAAAAATTCCGTTCTCTCCCCTAATGGTTTGTTTGAAAGGCCGGTGAATCCTGAGGAAAAGATTCCGACAAGCGGTCCGATATGGATGCTCTTGCCGTATATGAATAAATGAAGGGGAATATCGGTATGATCGAATATAAGCGATTCCGCAAGACTTTCCGATAGGACGATTGATTGATTGACGGCCGGGTTTTGTTTGACGATGGCAGGACATGAATGTCGTCCGAAATAAATTAATTCAATCTCTGCCAAATCTCCAAGCTCTGAAGGATAGTAGAGAACATTGCCAGGGGTAGCGGCAATTTCGGCAGGATAAGTCTTTCTCACTTTCTATTCACCTGCTTTCTGAAGATGTTCGGCTAAATACTGGCTATATTGAAACGGTGCGCGATGAATATCTTTCATGGTCTCCGGCTGAAGTGCCTGAATGATTTTCCTTCCAGGCTTCGAGTTAATATCCATTATCCATATTTGGCCTTTTTTATCGATGCCTAGATCAATCCCCAACTCGAATAACCTTTCAAAGACAGCTTCGGTTTTTACGGGCAGGGTGCGAAGGATATGCTGAATCTTTTGTTCGACAGCATTCGAAAACGTTTCCGGGTTCCTTTTGTTGAAAGTATCCAATGAAATGGCTTCCCCGCCTGTGGCAAGATTTGAGGTAATTCCGTCCTTTTGTCCCGTGCGAATTCCGCGTCCCCGTTCCATCCATTGATTCTTCTCGTTTTTTTGAAGTAAAATCCGTAAATCGAATGGCTCGTTATTTTGGTTGCGAAGTTCCAAATATGGCTGGCAGAGGTAACGGTATCGATTTAATAAATGCTGCAGCCATTTGTTAAGCTGAGATTTGGAGGAGAATTGGCGGTCATATTTGGTGCCCTTTTTCGTCATGGATACCAAGGTCCCGTCTTCGGTTTTTGAAAGAAGATAGATTCCTGTACCACCTGCACCGAATTCAGGTTTGATGATGATTTTATCCAGGCGTTCCAAATGACCGGTAATATCTTCAGGTGTCGTCACTTTTACGGTCTCTGGAAAAAATGCCTGTAGGTGTGGATGGTTTTTTAGGATTTGGTACACTTCCCACTTACCAGGAAGGCCCAGCCCTAAGAAATTCGAGTTTTCTTTTAACCAATCGATTTTGTGTCGTGTTTCCGTAGACTCACGGACTAATCCGTGAAAACAGCGATCATATACAAAATCAGGTAAATCAAAAGATGTGGTGATCCAAGTTTCGTTCTCGGCATCAAAACGCTCGCCGCGCACTTTTTTCAGATCCATATCAATATTTTCTGGTGAGAATTTACAAACTTTCATATTAAATGATTTAGCGTTTTTGGCTATTTCGGTGAAGTAGTTGTTTTCATGTGTATCCGACGCGGCCATTAATCCTATTAACACGTGCTAGCAACTCCTTTTATCGATGGTTTTCGCGGTTAAGGGCAAGCATGAAATCTATGATGGATTTTACTGATGGACGAAACGTTTCATAGTTGCCATGAAATTTTTTCGAAGGTTTTGAATTCACTTCGATTATCCATGGATGGGTATTGGTATCCAGTGCTAAATCGATACCTAGCTCACCGAATGAATCGTCATGGTTTTCGACCAAGGCCTGGGCAGTGTTGTTAGCCAGCCGTACGAGCTTTTGATATATGCGGCTGGCGTCCTGAAGGTCAAATGCTTCCTTTAGAAAATCCGGCCCATTTTTCATCAATCCGCCTTGTGCAAGATTGGAAACGATAGTACCAGGGTCCCCAATCCGGGCAACCATTGATGAAACTTTCCATTCAAGCTGATCGTTCCGGTGAAGAAGTATGCGGAAATCAACTTTTCTCTGATCGGTTTCGAATAGGGAAATCCCTTTTTGAAGAATGAAGGCTTGTTTTCTGGAAAATATTTTTAAGGTTTCGTACAACTTTTCATCCGTATCAGCAAAATGTACATCCTGGAGATGTCCGGATTGCTCGATTTTCCATTTTCCAGCCACTTGCGTTAATCTGCAAATATTCCTGCCTTGGCTGCCTGATGCGGGTTTAAAGTAGATTACCGAATGCTTTTCTATAAATGTCAAGAATGATTCCTTTTGGTTAAAAAGTATCGTCTCTGGCAAATTTGGCAACAGGTCATCTTCTAAGATTAGCAGCTCATGTACATCATGTTTGGAGAGGAACCTTCCATTGAACATCGGTATTGACCGTTCCTCCAGTTCAGTTTTAAATAGCTTGAAAGAATGCGATTCCTCAAGTTTGCGCGAATGTATCCGGTTATAAAAAACATCAGGAATGGGGAGGGGCAAGGTTTGCCAGCCATCTTGCCCTGGCAGGTAGCCTTCCACAACTCCATCTTGAAGAGACTGCAATTTTACTAAATAGAAGGGGATGCCCTGCTGATTACAATATGATTTCATTTCCTGATAAAATTTTTCCATCTCGCCGAATGTCCCGTCTTGCAAGGGAGTCTGGTTCATGAGTGAAGCGAAGAATGGGCCTATTTTAATGGACCTTCCCTCCGCATGGTATGAGACGGAGATTGGATCGGAAAAAACAGGTAAGGATAAAATTTGGTTCATATCATATGAAAGTTTCAATGTAGGCTGGGATGATGGAAATGGCTGGACAAGTACCGGAACGGAACGACATCCAGCCATGATCGTTACGGGTTCTCCAAATTGAAGGCCCCATTCCTCAAATAGTTTTTCTTCGATAAACAGTAGCGCCTTCTTTCTAGTCTCTGCGGGATTTACCGTAATGAAAACTTTCTGATGGTTAAGGTTCATAATAATTCCCCGTTTGCACTAAGTTTGATATCCTTTTATACTTTAATGATGGGCAAATGTGGATAACACATTCTATGTTTTTTTAATTAGAAGGTGTCATCAAGCCTCTATTTAAGCAATAAAAGGAGAAATTTCATGGGTGAGTTTTGGGTAAAGATACTGTTTATGGTCGTCGTAGGTGCTGTAATAGGTGGCTTCACTAATTTATTAGCTATCAGAATGCTGTTCAGACCTTATAAACCAATCTATATTTTCGGGAAACAGCTGCCGTTGACACCAGGGTTGATTCCGAAGCGGCAGGATGAGTTAGCCAAACAGTTAGGCAAATTGGTGGTTGATCATTTAATCACCCCAGATAGCATTCAAAGCAAAGTCATCAATGAAGCCTCTTTACAGAATATGAAAATTTTTGTTCAGGCAGAAGTAAAGAAAGCATTGTCCACGGAAAAAAGTGCAGCTCAATTGCTTGATCAATTGGGAATGAAGAATTCGTCATTCACGTTAGACCAGAGGTTACAAGCATTCATTCTTGGTAAATATGAAACATGGTCGGAAGAGAACCGGAGCAAGAGCCTGAAGGATATCGTCCCGTCTCACATTCAGCAAAAAGCCCTCGACTCGATTCCTGATTTGTCACGTTTCATCGTGAAAAAGGGAAAAGAGTATTTTGACAGTGCAGAAGGCAAAAGCCGTCTTGAAGATATGTTGGATGATTTTTTCAAGGAACGGGGTAAGCTGATCAATTTAATTCAGATGTTCATTGGAAACGAAAAGTTAATTGATAAGATCCAACCGGAAATCCTTAAATTCTTAGAACACTCTCGAACAATTGATATATTGTCAGTGATGATGGTGAAAGAGTGGGGAAATCTCGAAAAATGGGATGTAGAGAAAATCGAGGGAATAATCGGTAAGGAAATGATAAAACAATTGATTAAAGAAAAAACGGCAGAAATGATGCCTCTCGCTGGCATGATGAATAAGCCGGTTCGTGAATTGACTGCCAATTTTTCGAACAGCATTGTGGAAAAGGGTGTCCCGATCTTCGTGGAAAAAGGTGCCGAGTATTTAATCAAACATTTTCAGCCGCTTTTCCAAAAGCTTCGTCTGGACGATATCGTGGAAGAGCAAGTTTCGTCATTTTCGGTGTCCCGGCTTGAGGACATGGTCGTTTCCATCACTAAAAAGGAGTTGTCGATGATCACATACCTTGGGGCCTTACTTGGTGGAATCATCGGATTATTTCAAGGTTTCGTAACTGTTTTGATAGGATGACGTGTAATTCGCAATCGGATTTGTTATAGTTGAAAAGGTGTAGGAATACAATGATTACCGGGAGGGGAAATACATGAGTAACGTATATGATGCAGCGTATGAAATGGAAAAGGCGATTAGGGCAAGTAATGAATATGCGGACTTGCAACGCTTATATGATCTTGTAAATTCTGATGAAGCAACAAAAGGAATGTTTGAAAACTTCCGTAATCTTCAAATGTCATTGCAGCAAAAGCAAATGATGGGACAGGAGATTGCTCCAGAAGAGGTTGAGCAAGCACAAAAGACGGTACAGCTTGTCCAACAAAATCCAACCATTTCACAATTGATGGAAGCTGAACAGCGTATGAGCATGGTCATCGCAGACCTCAATAAAATTATCATGAAGCCGCTTGAAGATTTATATGGCTTGCCTGAACAACAGCAATAAGCAGTTGGAGACTCCCTTCTATAATGGTTGGGAGTTTTTTTTTTTCCGAAATGTACCGTATGAAAGGGGTGTGAACTACTATTTGTTCTACTCTCTAAATTTTAGTCATAAATTTTAAAGAGGATATTACAGATGGGGGAGATCAACATGGTATATCGTCTACTTGCGGTCAATATCGACGGGACATTGCTCCAGTCAAATGGACGTTTAAATAAATCGACAAAAGAAGCAATCGATTATGTACACCAAAAAGGTGTCCATGTTGCACTTGTGACATCAAGAAACTATCACTCAGCAAAAAAAGTGGCCAAAGCCCTAAAAATAAATCCGATGATCGTTGCTCAACAAGGAGCGTTTGTCGGAGCTTCCATTGAAAAGCCCATTATGGTAAAAAGAATTTCAGAAGAACTGACTGCAGAACTCGTGCAAATGCTTGAAAAGACCACATGCCAAATTTTGCTCATTCATGAAAAATACTCGCTGGGCAATCGGGTGAACCTCCCGGAGAATTTGCTTGGCAAAACGGTTATGTATTTGAATGATCAAAATATTTATGCTCAAAATTATGTGGATGATATCAGTGAAGAGCTTATTGACAATCCGATGGCCCCGACGAAAATGGACATAATATTTTCAGAAAAAAGTGATCAAAATGAAATGCTGAAATTGATAAAGGAAATGTTCCCTGAGGTGGATGCAATCCTACATCCGGGCCATAAGCTAACAATTGTTCCAAAGGGCGTTTCCAAATGGAGCGGTGTATTGTATTTAGCTGATCATTTAGAGGTGAAAAGAACGGAAATCGTCTCGATTGGAGATGGATTGGATGATTTGGAGATGATTGCGGGTTCCGGTCTGGGTGTTGCCATGGGCAACGCGGATGAGGAAGTAAGGAAAGTGGCAAAATGGGTGACGCGCTCCAATGATCAAGATGGTGTTGCCTATATGCTTAGGGAATTTTTCCGGAAGCAGCATCCAATCGATTTTCTACAGAAGATGAATATGCTTAAGTGAATGGTGGGGCTCCTTCATATGGAAGGGGCCTCATTCACATTATGCCGCTTTGCAAGGCTGGTATTTTTCATAAATAATTCTAAGCAACTTTCCATAAACTAAAGGAAAATCAGTAATGGAAAGGAAGAATTCAATGGGTATTATCAATGCGAAAGAAGTACAAGTCGGTGACGAGGTGTTTGTAATTTATAATAATCCCCATGTTCCTACCGTTTCGAATATAAGGGCAGCGGAAATTGTCCCGCATCCTAAAGATCCCAATGCAGTAGCCTTATTCCTGAACGATACATTTCATACGATTGAGGATGATGATGCTTTGTTCTCTTCGGAAGCAGCTGCGGAAAAAGCATACAGTGATTATATGGATAACTACGATCAGATGACTTGAAGTGGTGTTTACTTCGCTGTACTGGGAGAGAATGAACAAATGAAAGCCCCTGCTTTAAAGTGGGAGCTTTCATTTGTTTATTGGCTTGAAGTTGAAGCATCGAACACACGCAGCATTGCATGGATTTGCCCCATAAAAGCTTCCAAACTCACGAGTAATGCTCAATTCACGAGTAAAAGCCCCGAACTCACGAGTATTTGGTTCAAACTTACGAGTAAAAGCTTGAAACTCACGAGTAAAAGCCTGGAACTCACGAGTAAAAGCTCGAAACTCACGAGTAAAAGCTCGAAACTCACGAGTAACGCTCGAACTCACGAATAAAAGCCGGAAACTCACGAGTAAAAGCTCGAAACTCACGAGTAACGCTCGAACTCACGAATAAAAGCCGGAAACTCACGAGTAAAAGCCCGGAACTCACGAGTAACGCTCAAAATCACGAGTATTTGGTTCAAACTTACGAGTAAACGCACCCATACTCACATGTCAGGAAACTTTGGTGATTAAAACATCATATTTGACTGGTAAGTTGCCGACTTAAATCTAAAAAACTGTCACTCATTTTTCAAGAAAAACAGAGTGACAGCTTGTGGATAGATCAGTTAGTTGATTTTTTAATGAAGAGTTTCATTGCGTGAATTTGTCCTATATGATTGGCTTCGTGCAGGACTACGAAATTAATGAATTCTCCAACTGTTTCCATTCCATTGAAAGGCTGTGCAGCTTTTTCTGTCAATCGTTCTTCCGGAATTTCAAGAAGTCGACCAAGTTGTTCTTGCAGTTGTTGCTTTAAAACTTCAACGGAAGGTACATCCCCGGTCCAGTCGGCGGGTTTTGATCCATATCCGAATAACTGGCTGTAATTCTCTGGCAAATCACTGTTGGAGTTCAATAAAAATTTTTCCGCTGCAGTAAGAACATGTCCAAGGTGCCAATGGATCGTATTATTAAAACCCTCAGGCTGCACATCCATAAATTCTGGATTGATACCCTCTATTTCTTTTAAAAGATTGCTGCGCATGGCTGTCAGCTGATTTTTTACATAATTCATTTTACATTCCCCTTTCAATCCTTTTTTCAAAACGTCTATCTCATGAAATTATAGCAAGGATATTTCAATATTATCAAATTTAAGATAAGCCTTTTCAAAAGGGGAAGCCTTATCAATTTACAATTAATATCATTTTAAGGGTTGTAATTGTCAGATAATTTATTATAATTAAAATAATGTTAGGTAAACTTACATATCTATGTAAAGTTAAGGAACGGAATGTTGGGTCGGATAATGGTGATTAATTGAAACGATGCATTGAAAGAGTTGCATCCGAACTTAAGGGGTAGGTATTTGGGATATTTAACGGTATAGATTGGTAAAAGGAGAGAGGGTATGCGTTTAACAGCAAGAGAACAGGAAAAGTTATTGGTTGTAGTGGCGGCAGATTTGGCACGAAGGCGAAAAGATCGAGGCTTGAAATTGAACTATCCCGAATCCATTGCCCTGATTACCTATGAAATTGTGGAAGGAGCCAGGGATGGGAAATCCGTATCGGAATTGATGCAATTTGGAAGGACGATTCTTTCAAGTGAAGATGTTATGGAAGGGATCCCAGAGATTATTCATGATATTCAAGTTGAGGCGACGTTCCCGGACGGTACAAAGCTTGTGACAGTTCATAATCCGATTCAGTAAAGGGGGAATCCCATGATACCAGGTGAATATATCTTGAAAAAAGAACCGGTCATATATAACGAGGGAAAAAGTCCAACGGTCATAACTGTCATCAACAGGGGAGACCGTCCGATACAGATTGGCTCACACTTTCACTTTTATGAAGTGAATCCTGGACTGGAGTTCAATCGTGAGGATGCTTTTGGGAAAAGACTGAACATTCCTGCCGGTACTGCTGTCCGTTTTGAGCCGGGGGATGCGAAGGAAATCGAATTGGTTCCATTCAGCGGCAAGAGGGAAGTTTATGGATTAAGCAATAAAACGAATGGTCCGCTTGATAGGGAGTGAAAATATGAGCCATGAAATGTCACGTAAGCAATATGCCGACATGTTTGGTCCGACAACAGGAGATTTAATCAGATTGGCAGATACCGAGCTTTTCATAGAAGTGGAAAAGGATTTTACAAAGTACGGTGATGAAGTGAAATTTGGCGGGGGTAAAGTGATCCGTGATGGTATGGGGCAACATCCAACCGCTACAAGAGATGAAGTGATGGATCTTGTTTTCACCAACGCGATCATCATCGATTATACCGGCATTTATAAGGCGGATATCGGCGTAAAAGATGGAAATATTGCAGCTATCGGAAAAGCGGGAAATCCCCTATTGATGGATGGGGTGACAATGGTGATAGGAGCCGCTACCGAAATAATTGCAGCTGAAGGAAAAATCGTTACTGCCGGAGGGATTGACGCCCACATCCATTTCATTGCCCCGCAGCAAATCGAGACTGCACTATCAAGCGGGATCACGACAATGATCGGCGGGGGAACCGGACCTGCAACGGGAACGAATGCCACGACTTGTACTCCGGGAGCTTGGAATATACATAAAATGCTCGAAGCGGCAGATCATTTCCCTATGAACCTTGGTTTTTTAGGCAAAGGCAATTCCTCGGCCAAAGAACCGCTTGTTGAACAAATAGAAGCTGGTGCGATCGGGTTGAAATTACATGAAGATTGGGGTACGACGGCTGCAGCGATCGATACTAGTTTAATAGTGGCAGATGAATATGATGTTCAAGTGGCGATTCATTCCGACACGCTAAATGAAGGTGGTTTCGTCGAGGATACGATCAAAGCCATCGACGGCCGTGTCATTCATACATATCATACCGAAGGAGCGGGCGGGGGACATGCCCCTGATATCATCAAGGCGGCTAGTTATCCCAATATTCTCCCGTCCTCGACGAACCCTACCCGTCCATACACGATCAATACGTTGGAAGAGCATTTGGATATGCTGATGGTATGCCATCATTTAGATCCATCCGTTCCGGAAGATATCGCTTTTGCCGATTCCCGGATAAGAAAAGAGACGATTGCCGCTGAAGACATTCTGCATGACCTGGGCGTTTTTAGCATGATCAGCTCCGATTCCCAAGCGATGGGGCGTGTAGGTGAAGTTATCCTGCGGACATGGCAGACAGCCGATAAGATGAAAAAGCAGCGTGGCAAAATGTTGGAGGAGGCAGGGGAAGGAGACAATTTCCGTGTTAAGCGTTATGTTGCAAAATATACGATAAATCCTGCCATCACACATGGAATCTCTGATGTCGTCGGATCTGTGGAAGAAGGGAAATTCGCGGACTTGGTGCTATGGGATCCTGCCTTTTTCGGGGTTAAACCGGACATGATTCTAAAAGGGGGCATGATTGCGCACAGTATGATGGGAGATCCGAATGCCTCGATTCCAACGCCGCAACCCGTGTTATATCGCCCGATGTTTGCAAGTTTTGGAAAGGCCGTTGCGAGTACGTCGATTACGTTCCTGTCAAAAGCGTCATATGAAGCGGGAATTCATGATGACCTTGGGTTGAAAAAAATAGTGAAGACTGTCTCGAACGTTCGCAATCTTACAAAAAAAGATATGAAGTTAAACGGGGAGACCCCCGTTATAGAAGTTGATCCGCAAACATATGAAGTGACGGTGGATGGTGATTTAATTACGTGTGAGCCAGCGGAAATCCTGCCGATGGCGCAACGATACTTTTTATTCTGAGGTGATGGCATGATAGTTGAAGAAGTATTGGGAAATATAGAGTTTATTGAAAAAAAGGCGAAGCATATGGAAAAGGTTTATCTGGAAAGCGATGCATTAAGAAAACGGATACTAAGGGTTAAAACGGATCATGGAAATGAAATTGGGATACGCCTTAAAGAGAACAAGGATTTGATGGATGGGGACATCCTTTATATGGATGAAAATAATATGATTGTGATCAATACGATAGATGACGATATTTTGACGATCATGCCTACGACCCTAGGGCAGATGGGCAATATAGCGCATCAATTGGGAAATCGCCACTTACCTGCCCAGTTTGATGGCGATGAAATGCTTGTTCAATATGATTACCTGGTGGAAGAGCTTTTAATGGAACTGGATATACCGTTTCGCCGTGAAAAGAGAAAGGTGAAGCAGGCATTCCGTCACATCGGCCATTCACATGATTGAACGTTTGTTTCCGTTGATCCAGCTTTGTGATTCCAATTTTCCTTCTGGGTCGTTCTCCCATTCATTCGGGATGGAGACCTACATTCAAGAAGAGAAGGTACATGATGCAGCTTCTTTAAAGGCGTTTTTGAAGGTATACATTACAAAATCTTTAACCTATACAGATGGCCTGGGGTGCCGGCTTGCATATGAATTCGTAAGTAGTCATAGGGCTGAAGGAATATGGGATCTGGATGAGAAGCTTTATGCCGCATGTTCGGCCCGGGAATCCAGGGAGGCCTCGAAAAGAATTGGACAGCAGATGGCTAAACTATGCTCGAACTTATATCCGTCCGAAGAGTTATCTGCATACTTGAAGAAAATCCAAGGAAAACAATGTTATGGACATCCGGCCATTGTATTTGCGCTTGTATGTACCGAACTGAACATTACCGTAGAAATGGCCATTCATGCCTGTTTGTATGCAGGCGTATCCTCGCTGATCCAAAATGCAGTAAGAGGAATCCCTTTGGGTCAGACAGCTGGACAATCCTTGTTATTATGGACACATGATATTATCCAGACAGCTGTTGCATTCATTAAAGGACTTCCGGAGGATGAACTCGGACGGACACTGCCGGGATTGGAAATCGCTCAAATGAGGCATGAGCAATTACATGTAAGACTATTCATGAGTTAACCAGAAAAGAGGTGACAGATTTACCTCATATGGAGGTAAATCGATATAGATGAAACAAGTAGTTAAAATAGGTGTAGGCGGCCCGGTTGGTGCCGGAAAAACGATGCTTGTCGAGAAGCTGACACGGGTAATGGAAAAGGACTTCAGCATGGCAGTTGTAACGAATGATATATATACAAAAGAAGATGCGCTGTTTTTAATGAAAAATGGTGTACTTCCTGAAAATCGCATCATCGGTGTGGAAACCGGCGGCTGTCCGCATACAGCGATACGTGAGGACGCTTCGATGAACTTTGCAGCCATTGATGAATTGATGGAACTCCATCCGGAACTGGATTTGATTTTTGTGGAGAGCGGCGGTGATAATTTAGCCGCGACCTTCAGCCCTGAACTCGTTGACTTTTCCATCTATATCATTGATGTCGCACAAGGGGAGAAAATCCCCCGGAAAGGTGGCCAGGGAATGATTAAATCGGATTTATTCATCATTAATAAAACGGACTTGGCCCCGTATGTAGGAGCAAGTCTGGAAGTGATGGAGAGGGATACATTAACGACCCGAGGGGATAAACCTTTCTTTTTTACTAACTTAAAAGACGAAAAGGGATTGACTGATGTCGTGAACTGGATAAAGTCAGAGGCATTTCTTATAGGACTTGAGCAGTGAGCTGGACAGGCAGCATTCGCTTAAAAGCGGTACTGAAAAATGATCGTACAATAGTGAAGGATACTTATTATGACGGGGCATTCAAATTGTCCCGTCCTGTGTTTCTTGATGAACTTTCACCTACCTATTTTCTCATTCATGTTGGGGGCGGCTATGTAGGAGGGGACAGGTACCATCAGCTCTTTTGTTTGGAAGAAGGGGCTACAATGACGTTGACGACACAGTCGGCGACAAAGGTATACAAAACGATGGGTGAGCCGGCATTGCAGGAAACCGAGTTGGTATTAAAAAAAAGGAGTTTTCTTACCTATGTACAGGACCCTATAATTGCCTATGAATCTGCTCGATATATTCAGAATATGACGATACATATGGAAAGTGGAGCGGGATTGTTGCTGACGGATATATTTACACCGGGATGGTCAGAAAGTAAGACGGAATTTACATATGATTGGATCCGCTCCAAACTAAACGTGTTCCATGATGGTAAAAGGCTTATAATGGACCACTTGCTTCTGAATCCTTCAGACGAGATGGACTCTGTGCTCTTATTGGAAGGATACAGTCATTTTGGCTCATTATTATTGATACATGAAGAGGTGGACGGGGAAATCATTAACGAACTGGATGAAATGCTTTCCCCGTTAAGAAGCAATGTTAGAATAGGTTTTTCCCGGCTGCCAATACGTGGTTTGATACTGCGGATATTAGCAAATCAAACTCAACAGATAGAAAAGGTATTTTCTGTTTGTGAGGATCTCTTCCGAAGGAGGGTCCTGCGGGAGGATGCAATCTTTTATCGTAAATATTAGCAAAGGGAAAGGAGGGGTTTTATGGAAATGAGTTTATTGCTGGTTTTAGCGATTGGATTTTCATTAGGCATAAAGCATGCCCTGGAACCCGATCATATCATTGCCGTTTCTACGATTGCGAGCCAAAGCAAGAAAATATGGAAATCTTCACTTGCAGGCGTATTTTGGGGAATCGGCCATACACTTACTCTTTTGGTGTTCGGTGTCATCCTGATCCTTTTGAAAAACGAAATTCCGGAAGCTTGGGCAATGTCATTGGAATTTCTTGTGGGAATCATGTTGGTATATTTAGGTATCACGACGATTTTTTCTTGGAAGCAAACGGAGCAGCATGACCATACAGGACGGGCTACCTATCTGAAATCGATGTTAGTGGGAATCGTCCACGGACTTGCCGGCAGTGCTGCAATGGTCCTTCTTACTATGAGTACGATAGATGCAGCGTGGCAGGGGGCAATCTACATTATCATATTTGGTGTAGGTACTTGTATAGGCATGCTTCTGTTCACGACGATTTTAAGCATCCCCTTTGTCACAAGTTCTTCTTCCAAAAAAGTCAATCGTTCACTCATCCGATTGACAGGTGTGATAAGCACGGTTTTCGGAATCTATTATATGTACAATCTGGGTATCAACGAGGAACTATTTTCAGTTTGGTTTGGTTGAATGCAGGCTATCTGCCCAAGGAATACCGGGGTAAGGAACTCTCAAGTCAAAAGCTTGAGGGTTTTTTTGCTGCTAATAAATCAATAAACATTTCTATAACTCTTTTGAATGGACTAGTATAATGAAATATATTGGATAATTAATCCATTTAGGTATGAGGAGGTGGCATGTAATGAAAAGGAAACCATTCCTGCTTGCACTTAGCCTATTAGCAATAACGTTAACTGCAGGTTGTACAACAAAGCAAGAACATATTTCCATTCAAAAATATGAAGGAAAAAACTACAAATTCGAAGCATATAAAGAAAAGATAGAAATGGGGAAAACAGAAAAAACAAAAGAAATAGTAAAAAATGCTGATTGGGAAGAATTCGCATTGGAGAAGGATCATTCTAAGGCGGACTTCATCTTTTATTTTAATGATGAAAAAAACGAAAGTAAAATAGCCGTGTATTATGTTTGGGTTAATCCCGATGAAAATATTGTAGAATTGACGAAGGATGAACATAGCCAGTATGTACAGTTAAATAGAAAGGATTCTGAAATAATATTAAGACTGCTGCACTAATTAAAGGAAGAGATAGGCAATGCATGTACTTTCAAAAACCTCTAGACCAAGTACTTTGTTATTTATAGAACTCTCATGTGCTCTAATCGAATATCAACAGAGTTATTTAACATAGTCAGCTTTTAAAGGGGTGGGGTAAATGAGGAAAATTACTTTGTCTAATGGAAAAACGGTTGAAGTCAAATGTTTAAGCTGTGCTTTGACAAGTGGGGAAGTAGAAGCCGAGGGTGGTGTAATAGTCGAATCTGAATATTTTCATGCTCACCTAGACGTTGCATATCCCATTGAAGGTTTAGTTATTTTAGTATCTAAACGCCATATTAAATGCGGATTAAATGAACCAGAAAAGGTTGATTACATAAACTTATTATCCAAGATTAGAAAAGCTCAAAGGGAAATATTAGGGATAGAACACGTTTATTATATTTAACCCAAAGCAATACCTTCAACTCCTCAGGTATGGTTTCTATCTGAATTTTAATTTGATTGGAGCGGAAGGTGCGAGACTTCCAATCAACGTCCAAATTGTTCAAGCCATAAAAAAACAGTAGGTAAACTCGATTTTGATCGAGTTTGCCTACTGTCCTGAGAAACCGGACTTCAATACAAGTCGGGTATCTTTCATTCTGCTCAGGCTGGGTCAGTCTTCTTATTCGTTGTCCTCAATAGTGGCATTGTGCAACAACGAAAAGAGCCACCGGACTTGATGATTTCGCTTATATCGACTTCAATGACTTCGTATCCGCGTTTACAAAGCTCACTATTTACCTGTTTATTACATGGAAGACTGAATAATTTTTTATTCCCAATCGAAAGCACGTTTGTTCCTAATGTGAATTGTTCTTCTTTAGTCACTTCAATCATGTCATAACGTGAAGCTAATAAATCCATCTCTTTTTTTGTAAAGGACTCTGGAAAAATAAGCGCCTCTGTCGGTGATATGATATTGAAAACACAATCTAAATGAAGGAATGTTTCAATGAAAGGAACCGCGATGATATCGTATTCAGGTAATAGGGTTTGAAGATGCTTGACGGATGATTCATCCGTTCTTTCACTGATTCCAATATAGATGGTCTTTCCGTCAATAAGGACATCCCCGCCCTCAATATGATTTTTGAGGAGGTTGAAAAATGAGATACCATTCGTTTCGAGCCAGGATTTCAATATTTGTTCTTCACCCTGCCTGATACCTGTTGCCAACTCAGCAACGTAAACGGTATTGCCAAGAGTGAAACCGATATCTCTCGTAAAGACTTGTTCTGGATATGTAAATTCTGGCGGAAGTTTTATGACTTCAATCCCTTCTTGTTCAAGAGCCTTTATAAATTGGGCGTGCTGCTTCAAGGCAAGTGCCTGATCGATATTTTCTTCTTGAAACTCTTTTTGAGTTTCGTTAATGATCTCCCTGATTTCCATATGACGAGGTTCACAGACGATCACCCGTGATAACTTTGAATATTCACTCGCACAATAAGCCTCTAGTTCTTCGTTTATTTTGTTTACCATAAATGAGCTCCCTCTAAATATAATTGTATCTTTACTATTTCCTCTTTTTTCTAGAAAGAAACATAAAAAATAAGTCGTGGTCTCTTTAATCTTCTTTAGAGTAGATTGCTTTTTATACTGAAATAATTTAGACTGATAATTCTGAAAAATAATTTTTGACATTTTTGTAAATGTAATTGAATAATGAAAATGTGTGAGTTACAATAGCAAAAAGGAAAGCGCTTTCCCAAAATATATGAGGAGTGTGAATGATGGGAAATATTCGTTGGGGAATCGTGAGTGCTGCCAATATAGCCTTCGATGAATTTTTACCAGCCATAAGCCGTTCAAACCGTGCAGAGTTAATAGCCGTAGCATCGAAAAGCTTAGAAAAGGCTAAGCGATTCAATTCGTCCTATATTTATGAAAAGTATGAACATCTTATTGAAGATTCATCTATTGACGCAGTCTATATCCCTTTACCTAACTCTCTTCATGCAGAATGGGCGGTGAAGGCCATGAAAAAGGGAAAACATGTTCTTCTTGAAAAACCAGCAGCTTTAACGGAAGCCGATATGCACGCTGTTAAAACAGCAGCCCGAGAAAATGATGTTGTCTTCATGGAAGCCTTCATGTATCAGTTTCATTGTCAGCATAAACGAGTTAAGGAATTACTTGAATCCGACAAGATCGGGGAATACAACCATGTTAAAGCGCATTTTTCCTGGATGCTTGAAGACTCTGGGGATATTCGTTTGAAACCGGAACTAGGGGGAGGGGCCATGAGAGATGTCGGATGTTACGGCTTGCATGCAGTTACGCAAATCGTTGGCTTTAAACCTGTTCAAATCACAATGAGCGGCAAAATGAATCAAGGCAATGGTGTTGACATGACATCGACCTGTTTATTGTTGGATGCTCAGAAAAGGACTGCTGAAGTTACAGCTTCATTGGAACTTCCATTTATTAATCGTTATGAAATCTTTGGCCCTAAAGGATGCATTACAGTCGATTCTGCATTTCGACCCGACGTATCGAATGATGAACACGGAAAAATAACAGTAAAAGATGATAATGGTAATGTAATCCTTTTTGAGAGATATAAAGATGATCAATATTTAAATCAGATTGAACATTTCCATGACTGTATTTTAGAAGGGAAGAACCCTGATTATAATGTCGATCATTCGCTTCAAATGGCCCGTTATCTTGAAAAAAGTTACCAATCATTGAACAGAGAGTCCGTGTTGACGGAAGTTAACTAAAAGGAGAAAAAATAATATGTCAAAAAAAATTCGAGCAGCTGTACTTGGACTTGGAAGACTTGGCTATTGGCATGCAGTGAATGTAGTTACAAGAATTAGAAACGCAGAACTTGCGGCAATATGTGATGTCGATATGGAGACGGCAAAGCGTGTTGCAACTGAATTGGAAGTGCCATTTTTCACGACCGACCCAGAGGATATCCTTAAAGACGATACTATCGGAGTAATGATCATAGCTTCTCCTACAAGCACACATTTTGATTTGTTGAAAAAAGCGTCAGAAGCAGGCAAGTCCATATTTGTCGAAAAACCACTTACGATAGATTTAAGTGAAGCAAATGAAATTAAAAGAATAATAGAAAATAACAATACCATTTGCCAGGTGGGATTCATGCGCAGGTTCGATCCCGCTTATGTTGCAGCGAAAAATAGGATCAATGCCGGTGATATAGGTGATCCGATTTACTTCCGCGGTATTTCCCGTGATCCACATTCACCCCATGAAGCGTTTATCCAACATAGCGGCGGTATGTTTGTCGATGTATCCATTCATGATTTTGATATTGCCCGGTACTTAATGAATTCCGAAGTGACTTCAGTTCATGCTCATGGAAGAATCCTAAAATACCCGTTCATGGAAAAATACCAAGATGTTGATCAATCTCTTACCTATTTGGAGTTTTCATCTGGGGCTGCAGGAGATGCAGAGGCAAGTCGTAATGCCCATTATGGCTACGATATCCGTGGAGAGGTCATTGGGACGGAGGGGTCGATCTTTATAGGGAATCTTCGAAATCATGATATACAGATTTTAACGAAATCGGGTAACCTGCATGATATCTTACCCGATTTTCCAACTCGTTTTACCGATGCCTACCATTTGGAACTCGCGAGTTTTTTCCAGGTAGTTGAGGATAGGGGAATACCAAGTGTAACAGTGGACGATGGCATAAAGGCACTTGAAATAGCATTTGCAGCACGTGAATCCTATCAAACGGGAAAAAAGGTTGAGCTTAATTCATTATCTCTGTGATGATAATTCAGAAAATACGAAATATTCAATAAATATATTGAAAAGTAAATATAAAAAAATTATACTTTAGTTAGGAAAGCGCTTTCTTTGATGGTAAATGACGAAAAGAGGTTGCCCATGATTAATCATTCAGGAAATCTCCTTGAAATGAAAGGGATTAAAAAAAGTTTTGGTCAAAACCATGTTTTAAAAGGAATTGATTTAGATGTAATGGCAGGTGAAGTTCATGTATTACTAGGGGAAAATGGTGCAGGCAAATCCACACTCATAAAAATTTTAACGGGAGCATACGAAAAAGATTCCGGAGAAATTTTTTGGGAAGGTAATTCTGTCCAACTTGATACACCTCTTGATGCTATGAATCTAGGGATTGCGACTATTTATCAAGAATTGAATGTCATTCCTGAATTAAAGGTATATGAAAATATATTCCTCGGAAGGGAATTGAAGCGTGGCGGAAAATTCTCTTTACTTAATCAAAAGGAAATGCGTCAGGAAGCAAAACGCTGTTTGAAAATGCTTGGTCAAAGCCCTGAACTTGCAGATAAGCAATTGGGGGAGCTAGGAATCGGGCAGCAACAACTTGTGGAAATTGCGAAAGCGCTTACCCTAGATGTGAAATTAATCATTATGGACGAGCCCACGTCCAGCCTTAGCGGAACGGAAGTGGAGCAGTTATATCGATGTGTAGAACAACTTACTCAAAAGGGCATAGCGATTTTATTCATTTCCCATCGGTTGGATGAGATCAGGCAAATGGGTGATAGGCTTACCATCCTTCGAGACGGATTTAAAATTGAAACGCTGCCGGTCAAGACAACGGAAACCGATCATTGGATCGAATTGATGGTGGGCCGGGCGCTGGATGAAAAATATCCTAAGCAATCGTTTACGCTTGGCAGTGAAGGGTTCAAGGTCGAAAACATAGTAGTGGCCGGAACCAAAGAACCTGTAAGCTTTTCAATCCGACACGGTGAGATCGTCGGAATCTCCGGACTCGTCGGAGCTGGACGGACAGAATTGGCAAGAGCCATTTTCAGTGCAGATGATAGGGGAAAAGGTAAGGTCTACATACATGGGGAGGAGGTTCGGATCAAATCACCCAGGGATGCAATTGATGCAGGCATTGCTTTTATTACGGAGGATAGGAAAAGCGAAGGTCTCTTATTGGATCAGCCGCTTGATTTCAATATTGCCATGGCAAATATGAATAAATTCACGAATAAATTCAGACTCATTGATTTGAAAGGTCTGCGTGAAGAAGCAAACAATTATATTAGGGAATTGAAGGTGCGTCCAAATAATATTGATCTTCATGCCAGAAATCTAAGCGGGGGAAATCAGCAAAAAGTCGTTATTGCCAAGTGGTTATGCACACAGGCAAAGGTTTATATCTTTGATGAACCTACAAGAGGGATTGATGTTGGTGCAAAGGTTGAAGTTTATCGCTTAATGAATCAGTTGGTTGAAGGCGGTGCCATTGTACTGATGATTTCTTCGGACCTCCCGGAAATCCTTGGTATATGTGATAGGGTCTTAGTGATGAGTGAGGGGAAAATGACCGCTGACCTGGAGATAGGAGAAGCCTCTCAAGAACGGATCATGAAAGCGGCAACAGGGGGATGAAATTATGAATGAAGCAGTCATGCAAAAACCAGAGAATGATTTACCGAAACAAAGTAGAACCATTAAGACTTACGTAAGTAAGTTCGGGCCATTAATTGGTCTTATCCTTTTAACGACGGTACTGACATTCTTGTCGGACAAGTTCATGACATTGAACAATATCATGAATATAGCCCGTCAGTCCTCCATAAATGCCATACTTGCAATCGGTATGCTTCTTCCGATTTTAACAGCCGGCATCGATTTATCTGTAGGTTCCATTCTTGCGGTCTCCATCATGGTTATGGGAATCGTTTCAGTCACGATGGGATTCAGTCCGATCTTGGGCCTGCTAGCCTGCCTGGTCGTAGGAGCTGGATTCGGTTTACTCAATGGTCTGCTATTAACGAAATTACGTTTGCCGCATCCGTTCATTTCGACACTGGGGACGATGAACATTGCACGTGGAATCGCGTTGATCATCACGGCTGCAGCCCCGATTGCCGGTTTTCCATATTTGATCCAATTTTTGGGGCGTGAATTTGTAGGTCCCATTCCGGTTAGCTTCCTGTTAGTAATAGTGGTATATATCATCTTTCATATATTCCTGACAAGGACCCAGACAGGGCGTTATATATATGCGATCGGTGGTAATAAAGAAGCGGCCCGTCTCTCGGGTATCAATGTTGATCGTGTATTGATCATTGTATATACGATCAGTGGTTTAATGGCAGGTCTTGCAGGGCTTGTAATGGTCGGACGCGTCAATTCCGCTTTCCCTCTCGCAGGTCAATCATATGAACTTGATGCAATAGCGGCAGTCATCATTGGAGGAGCAAGCTTCATGGGAGGTGTCGGAACTGTTTGGGGTACATTGATAGGTGCAATGATCATAGCTGTGCTCCGAAATGGATTAAACCTCCTGAACGTTCCTGCCGATTTCCAAATGGCAGTAATCGGTTTCGTCATCATCGCAGCCGTATTTGTAGACGTACTCCGACAACGCAAAGGAAAAAAAAGGTGATCGATCGTTAATTCATTTCAAATATGAAACTTGGAGGTAACAGGATGAATGGGAAACTAAAATGGTTTGGAGCGGCATTAGTGATATCGTGTATGGCGTTAGTGACTGGCTGCGGTGATGGGGATAAAAAAGCGGGCGGCAGTGAAGAGGAAAGTGTCGCAGTCGTTTTAAAAACCTTATCAAGCCCTTATTGGAAATATGTTGAGGCAGGAGCCAAAGCTGCTGGTAAGGACCTTGGAGTTACGGTATCAGTGGTAGGTCCTTCTGCGGAGTCGGAAGTGATCCAGCAGGTTAATATGCTTGAGGATCAAATAAACCAGTCACCTGGCGCCATCGTCGTCGCACCTTCGCAACCGGATACGGTCGTTCCGGTGTTAGAAACCGCAGCGCAGAATGTACCTGTGATACTTATAGATTCAGATGCTGATTTTGAAGGGAAAACGACTTTTATCGGTACAGAAAACAGAACTGCAGGTCTGCAAGGCGGGAAATTGTTGGCTTCTACGCTTCAGAAGGGAGATGAAGTGGTCTTAATTTCGGGAGCACTTGGCAATCCGGCTACGGATGCGCGGATAAAAGGTGCAAAAGAAGCTCTTGAAGAGGCAGGTCTGGAAGTTGTTGCAGAACAACCTGGTGATAGTGATAAAACGAAAGCGATGTCAGTAATGGAAAATATTCTGCAAAAAAATGGAGATGTTAAGGGAGTTTTTGCAGCAAATGATGATATGGCATTGGGGGTTTTACGCGCCGTTGAAGCTAAAGGACTGGATATTAAAGTCATTGGCACTGATGGAACCGAAGAAGCGGTTGAATCCATTTTGGAAGGAAAACTAACTGGCACCATAGCCCAGAGTCCATATAACATGGGTTATCAAGGTGTTGAAAATGCCTTGAAAGCTATAAATGGGGATAAGGTCGATAAGCGGTTAGATAGCGGAATTGACATCATAACAATAAAAAATGCGGAAGAAAAATTGGAATTCTTAAAGAGTATTTCAAAATAAGGAAATCTATAGTACCTGTAAAATTCCTTCATGCTAAAATAAAGTAAAGGATAATTTGGAGGAGTTTTGAAAACACATGAAGCAGCCTACGATTTACGATGTAGCAGAAAAAGCCGGCGTTTCAATTGCCACGGTATCGAAGGTGGTCAATAATACTGGCCGAATTAGCGATAAAACGAGAAGTAAGGTAACGGAAATCATGCAAGAACTTGAATATCACCCAAGCACCGTTGCAGCTGCGCTGACAGGTAAGAGAACATTCACTATCGGAGTGCTTGTCCCTGATATTTCAAATCCCTTTTTTGCTGAGGTTGCCAGGGCATTGGAAAACCATGCTCGTGAAATCGGGTATGCCATTATTTTATGCAGTACGGATTATCAACTGGAAAGGGAACATGACTATTTAGAGCTTCTTATTAAAAAACAGGTGGATGGAATCATAATCGCCACTGAACCGAAGGATCGAAAGATTTTCAAGAAGCTTCAAAGCAGGAATATTCCACTTTTGATGTTTTCGGTGGACCACCCCTCTTTCGTCGAAACCAATGTTGTCACCACGGATGATGTTCGGGGCGGATATCTTGCCGGACGGTATTTATTGGCTAATGGGCATCGGCATGTTGCAGTGATTGCCGAATTAAACAGGGCGAGCGGTTGCTTGCGTTTAGAGGGATTTAAACAGTCATTGCTCGATGAGGGGATCAGTTTAAATGAAGAACATGTAATTCACTCTAAATCGAAAATTGAAGAAGCAAGAAAGGCCGCCAAGGAAATTTTGCGGTTAGAAGATAGACCCACTGCTATATTCGCTGCAACCGATTTAATAGCAGCAATTTTCATGAATGAAGCCAGAAAGGAAAATGTATTCATTCCGAATGAAATATCGGTTATTGGCTTTGATAATACCATACATGCAGAATTAGCTGATCCAGGTTTAACGACAATAGCTCAGCCAATTGATGAGTTGGCATGTTACGCAATTAACCAGCTGTTGATGTCGATTGAGCAACCGAACAGGTCTGGACATAGAATCATGCTTGCACCATTACTTATAGAACGTAATTCAGTAAGAGACTTAAACAAAATATAAAAAGTATATAGAAATAAATATTCCACCGGTTATGACCCAGTGGATTTGCATTTAAAGTTAAGCGCTTAATCAGGAGGAGAGTCAATGACACTGACAGTTGGAATTATTGGTGCTGGACGCATTGGTAGATTACATGTAGATAATTTGAAGGGACTTCAGGAAATCCGGATTAAAGGCGTTTCTGATGTTGCAGCCAAACATCTAGAACCATGGGCGATGGAGAAACGAATCGAAGTGTTCACAACAGATTACCATGAATTGCTGAATGATCCTGAGATTCAAGCGGTATTCATATGTTCGCCTACTAATACACATGCAGCAATCATTAAAGAAGCGGCAGAAGCCGGAAAGCATATTTTCTGTGAAAAGCCTGTCAGCTTCTCGGTCGAAGAAACGGAAGAAGCACTCAATGCAGTAAAAAGGGCGGGCGTAAAGCTTCAAGTGGGTTTTAATCGTCGCTTTGATCCAAGTTTTCGAAAGGTTAGTAAACTTGTTCAAGAAGGTGAAATCGGATTACCACATATCCTGCGAATCACTTCCCGTGATCCTCAACCGCCAAGTGCGGATTACATTAAGGATTCAGGCGGTTTATTCATGGATATGACCATCCATGACTTTGATATGGCCCGGTACGTAATGGGAAGTGAAGTTGTCGAGGTATTCGCATATGGAGCTGTACTTGTGGATTCAGCCATCGGTGAAGCAGGCGACATTGACACCGCGGTCATTACGATGAAATTTGCAAATGGCGCACTTGGTGTCATCGATAACAGTCGTCGTGCAGTCTATGGATATGATCAGCGCCTTGAGATATTCGGGGATAAGGGCTCTGCACAAGTTAATAACAACAGAGCAACAACTGTTGAAATCTCTACAAATGATCACGTGAAGAAAGAAAAGCCGCTTCACTTTTTCCTTGAACGGTATTCCCAGGCATATATGGATGAAGTGACGGAGTTTGCCTCGGCATGCCTAGAGAACCATGAGGTGAGTTGTAATGGATTTGACGGTTTACAAGCTGAGCGGATTGCTAGGGCCGCGAAACGGTCGCTAGAAACAAGGATGCCAGTAAGTTTAAAGCAGGCTGAACAACCTGGAACACATGTTATTCGCTGAAAGTGAAATCAGCATTATTATCACCTATTGAAGATCAAGGACAGTTCCATCTAGAACAATTAAATGAGAGAAGGGGATACAATTCGGTAGTGTTCTTACTAACCGCATAAGGAGTAAATGATATGAAATTTTCAATATGCAGCTGGATTTTTGGAGATATGCCTATAGATAAGATCATGCGATTCGTGTCAGGAACAGGATATGATGCAATAGAAATACGGGCAGCCGTGAACGACTATGACTGGAAAGACATTTTACATCTGTCCAAAGAATTGTCCTTGGAAATTGGAGGGTTGACAGGCGATTCAGCCTGGCCCAATCAAGCACATGACTTGGCTAATGCCCATATTGAAAATCGTCGCAAAGCCATAGACTATTTTAAAAGGCAGATGGAGGCAGTGAAGGCGGTAGAGGGGAAATATCTTGTTGTGTGTCCTTCCGCTGTAGGAAAGACTTCACCAATGGGATTAAATGGTGATGACTGGAAATGGGCAGTTGATTCAGTTCAGGAATTAGTGGGAAAGGCATGTGAATTAAATATCACACTTGTGATTGAACCATTGAATAGGTACGAAAGTTGCCTTGTGAACAGTGGGGAAGATGCCTTGCGATTCGTACAGGAAGTGGGAAGTCCAAAGGTAAGGATGCTATTGGATTCATATCATATGAATATTGAAGAAGTAGATTTGGAAACCCCATTCCTGAAAACAAAAGAATATCTTGAAATCGTCCATGTAGCGGATAGCAATAGACAAGCCCTGGGTAGGGGGCATATTGATTTTGGGGAAATCACATCCGGTATTAACCGATCTGGATTCAATGGACATATTGTAGTGGAATGCATGGCACCGGGCGCTGATCCTTTTCAAGCAAGTAAAGGTTATCCCGCAATCGATTTAATTTATACCTATGCAGAAGAATCCTTACTCTATTTAAAAGAGCTTTCCATGGATCGAAGGTAGAGTCATTACAGGAAGTAGATTTTGTTTTTTTGGATAAGGACTAATGATGGTTTATATTTCTAAGCCAGATGGACGAATGGATAATCCTAAAACGGAACATTGACGAGCTTCCGCATTCTAAGAAATCAGGCAAATAGAATATCAAAAAAAGGGATCTGGTTTAGATCCTTTTTTTATTTGAAATATCTTCAAGATAACCCCAAATTCAAAATAATCGTAAAACGCACCTAGGGAAAAAGGATTATTTTTTTTCTGGTCGAATATATAATGAAGACGTTTTCAATATAAGGGGGAGATTGTAATGATGGATACACCATTGATCATGACTCAAATCATTGAGAGGGCTGAAAAATATTTTCCGAAGAAAGAGGTAGTTTCGCGTACGGATGGTGGAATTCACACTTTTACATATGCTGAGATTGCTGAGCGTACAAGAAGGCTGACTAGTAACCTTGAAAAATTCGGTATTAAAACAGGTGACCGTATTGGAACGCTCGCTTGGAACCATCATCGTCATTTAGAAGCTTATTTTGCGATTCCTTGTCATGGTGCTGTCCTACATACAATTAATATGCGCCTGTCCCCTCAACATGTTTCTTATATCGTCAATAGTGCGGAAGATCGATTATTACTGATAGATCCGGATGTCATCCCCCTGTTGGAAGCGATTAAAGATGAGTTAACGACGGTGGAAGGATATATCATAATGACGGATAAAGATGAGCTGCCTGAAACGACCCTTTCACCTATTTATCATTATGAAAAACTATTAGCCGAAGGGAATCCGAAACAGCCATTCATTCAAGCCTTGGATGAAAATGCTCCTGCCGGCATATGTTATACTTCCGCCACGACCGGGAATCCAAAAGGGGTGGTTTATTCACATCGCGGAATTTTGTTGCATGCGATTGCACTGGGGCTTGCCGATTCTACAGCTTTAAGTGAACGTGATGTGGCCCTTCCTGTAGTGCCCATGTTTCATGTAAATGCTTGGGGCATGCCTTTTGCCAGTGTTTGGTTTGGCACTAAGATGGTTTTGCCGGGACCTTATTTCACCCCAAAGATTTTGGCTGAACTTATAGAAACGGAGAAGGTCACAATTGCAGCAGGGGTTCCGACGATATGGATGGGATTATTGAAGGAGCTAGAAGAAGGCAGCCATGATACGAGCAGTATTCGCGCTGTTTTATGCGGAGGGTCGGCTGCCCCGAAAAGCATGATTAAAACATTTGAACAAAAGTATGGGATACCATTCCTGCATGCCTATGGAATGACTGAAACAAGCCCGCTCGTTTTTGTTTCCAAACCAAAAAGCTATCAGGAAGACCTCCCTGAAGAAGAACTTTATGAGTTGAAGGCTAAGCAGGGGCTTGTCTCGCCAATGATTGAAATTAAAGTGATCGGTCAGGAAGGCGAAGTAAAACCTGATGGAAAAGAAATGGGCGAATTACTAATCAGGGGTCCTTGGATAGCGAATGAATATTTTAAGGATGAGCGGTCAGGGGATACGTTTAAAGATGGCTGGCTGTATACCGGGGATGTTGTCACGATTGATGAAGAAGGATTCGTGAAAATCGTCGACCGGACTAAAGACTTGATTAAAAGCGGGGGTGAGTGGATTTCTTCCGTAGATATAGAGAATGCATTAATGGCCCATGAAGGAATATTTGAGGCGGCAGTGATTGCAGTGCCTCACGAAAAATGGCAGGAACGACCGATTGCCTGTGTTGTTTTGAAGGACGCATACAAGGGACAAGTGTCTCAAGAAGAAATCATCGAATTTTTAAAGCCGCAGTTTGCAAAATGGTGGCTGCCGGATGAAGTGGTCTTTTTGGATGATATTCCGAAAACGGGTGTTGGGAAGTTTTTGAAAAGGGCTTTGCGAGATCAGCTTCAGGATAAATATATCAAGAAATAGTATGTTTGTTTAATTGTAACTTTTCGCCCTATTCTGATAACGGATGAAAAATATATAATAGAGTTATAGAAGGAAAGAGGAGGAAATAAATTGAGTATTGAATCGACATCACCTGCAGGCACTGTTTTAGTCACATATTCGGACCGGACGGCTACTGTTGCAATGAACCGTCCTGAGGCCATGAATTCTTTGAATCCACAAATGCTGCATGACTTTATTTATGCACTTAAGGAAGTAAGTGAGAATGAAGAAGTGGACGTCGTCGTTTTAAAAGGAAATGGGAAAGCATTTTCCGCTGGCGGGGATATTAAGATGATGCTCTCGCCTGGCGAAGAAAACGCTTTCGATGTCCTGATGGATGGAATCAGTGAATTGGTCACCACCTTATATTTCATGCCTAAACTAACCATCAGTGCCATTCATGGTGCAGCTGCAGGGCTTGGATTGAGTATAGCTCTTGCAACCGACCATCTTATTGCAGATTCGGATAGTAAAATTGCAATGAATTTTATCGGAATTGGATTAATTCCTGATGGCGGCGGACACTTTTTCCTTGAGCGTCGTCTTGGTGAAGTAGGTGCAAAAGAGTTGATCTGGGAAGGTAAAGTGCTGACAGCGCTCGAAGCTAAAGAAAAGGGCCTCATTCATGAAGTGGCAGACGGAACCTTGGAACATGCGGTAGAGAAGAAAGTGAAAGCGTGGCTGCAAAGCCCGGTTCAAGCCATGATAAAAACGAAAAAGATCCTTAGTGAAAAAAATCGCCCACTATTAATTAAAATGCTTGAGATTGAAAAAGCCGCTCAAATGAAAATGCGTCAAACAGCGGATCACCAAGAGGGAATAAAAGCTTTCGTGGAAAAAAGAAAACCGAACTTCATCGGAAAATGAATGAGAAAGGCCGTCACTTTATTGTGACGGCCTTTCTCTATCTAGTTTGAAATGATTGCGCTCCCATTATTAATCAGCGGTGAAAAAGTAATAGTGCACCTGAAGGTGATGTACAGCGATGTGTTTGATCTTGATAGTTTTTTTCATTCAATAGATTTTGTCCCAATTCTTTTGCTTGTTCATCATTCTCGGCTGTAAATGATTCATCCAATAGTTTTTCCCCTGACGGTTCAAAAACGGTTAATTTGTATATTCTGTTCACTTTTAAAACTCCCTTTTCAATATATTACTGTCTAAAGATAGGTACTTTTATAAAAATTTTATCATTATCTGTTAATTTTGACTATTATTATGTGAGAGAAATGTATTAACACTGAGAATATTGAAGAGTAACTGAATATCTTCAATAATGATGGAAAATAACTATACCGAACAAACTTTATAGTTTTTTTCCTTTAGAATGAGAATAAAACCTATTTATACTAGAGGAATTCTCTCTTTAATGAAAATTCATAAATGATATAATAATCTTGAGGGATAGTGTATGGATCGAAGGGAGTTTTTTTTGAATGACAGTAAGAGTCGTTAATAATATCACGGAATTGATAGGAGATACACCTGTTGTCAGAATTAATCATTTAACAGCGGAGGGTGACGCGGAAGTATTTGTGAAACTTGAATATTTCAATCCGAGCCGCAGTGTAAAAGATCGGGCTGCCTTCAACTTAATTAGGCAGGCTGAATTGGATGGAATCATTCAATCAGGGGCCACGATCATAGAGCCAACATCAGGAAATACAGGCATTGGGCTTGCAATGAATGCCGCGGCAAAGGGTTATCGGGCCATTATGGTCATGCCGGATAATATGTCAAAAGAAAGAATCAATATATTAAAGGCATACGGAGCGGAAGTTGTCCTCACCCCTGCATCAGAGCGGATGCCTGGAGCCATTCGTAAAGCTGAGGAGCTCGCCGAGGAGATTCCCAATAGCTTTATTCCGCAGCAATTCGAAAACCAAGCAAACCCTGATATTCACAGAGTGACGACTGCAGTCGAGATTCTAAATCAGATGGATGGAAACCTGGATGTGTTTGTCGCTACTGCTGGAACGGGAGGAACGATAACCGGTACAGGTGAAGCATTAAAAGAACAGCTGCCGGATTTAAGGGTTGTCGTAGTCGAGCCTAAGGGTTCTCCTGTTCTTTCGGGCGGAAAGCCTGGCCCTCATAAATTAGTGGGTACGAGCCCGGGTTTTATCCCAAGCATTTTAAATACAGAGGTATTTGATGAAATCGTTCAAGCGGCTGATGAAGATGCCATTTCTACCATGAAGGATATGGCTTCGAAGGAAGGTATATTGATTGGACCTTCAGGCGGTGCTTCTGTCTGGACTGCCCTGCAGGAAGCTCGGCGTCTTGGAAGTGGAAAAAGGGTATTATGCATTGCACCGGATAATGGCGAACGCTATTTAAGTATGGATATTTTTAATTAATGAAAAAGACCGAATGCCGTGCATGGAACAATGTTCACGCCATTCGGTCTTTTTCCTGTTGAATTTGCCCATACTGGATTTCATGATGACGTATTAAAATAATAATGAATGGGAAAGTATGTTCTATTCATGGTAAAATTAAATGTGAAATGTTTATAGAAATCGAGGTGATACTTTTGAGCGGTGTAAAGTTCATTCATGCGGCGGATCTCCATTTGGATAGTCCCTTCTCAGGGTTGAAGGATTTGCCTTCAACTATATTAAAGGAATTGAGGGAAAGCCCGTTTAAAGCGTTTCAAAATATCATTAATGAAGCAATTTCCCATCAGGTTGACTTTATCGTGTTATCGGGGGATCTGTTTGATGGGGAAAATCGGAGTCTCCGGACACAGGTCCGCTTTCGAAGGGAAATGGAAAAACTTCAGCGACATCAGATCCCTGCCTATATCATCCATGGTAATCATGATCATCTCAGCGGCTCATGGATTACTGTGGAGCTACCGGATAATGTCCACGTATTTTCAGGGCAAACCGAAGTGAAACTGTTTGAAAAAATCGGTGGGACGACTGTTCACCTGTATGGATTCAGTTATCCACGCCGTCATGTAAGGGAGAGAATGATTGAAACCTACATAAAAGCCGAAGGGGCTGATTATCATATTGGTCTGCTTCATGGGAATTTGGAAGGCAATTCCGAACATAGCCCATACGCCCCTTTTTCATTGAAGGAACTAGCTGCTAAAGACTTTGATTACTGGGCATTAGGCCATATCCATAAGCATCAGGTAGTTTCAGAAGATCCGCTAGTGATTTACCCAGGAAACATTCAAGGCAGGAACAGAAAGGAGTCTGGCGTTAAAGGGTGTCTGCTCGTCGAACTTGACGGGGACACGAAGCGCCATACCTTTATTGAAACCTCGGAAGTGATATGGGAAAGTGAAACAATTGAAATATCCGCGGATGGTGGATTTGATGCCCTGTTCAAGCAATGCAAGGAAGTGATTGAAAAGAAGAGTTTCGATGGGAGAAACTTTCTTTTGGAAATGAAGCTGGATGTTGGGGACGCAGCAGACGCTTTTGGGGAATATCTTGGGGAATTGACCCGGATTTTGCAGGAAGAGGAGCAGGGTGAATCGTTTGTATGGGTGTATAAAATAAAAGTCATCCAGTCCATGCCAATGTTTAGGTCCAATGAAAGGATATCGCCATTTATGGCTGAGGTATCGATGCTTGCCTCTGAATTTGATGATACGGAGGCTGCTCTGGCCCCGCTTTATAATCATCCGGGTGCAAGAAGGTTTCTTGATTCAATTGAGCTGAAAGAGCAGAGGGAGCTTTTGGAAGAAGCGGAAAGATGGCTTTTGCATGTGTTTGAACCGAATAAATGAGTGTAGGGAGGAGGAACGGCTTTGATTATTAAAGACCTCCATGTTTATGGTTACGGCAAACTGGAAAATCAGCGTTTTCCTGAATTGGAACAGCTGCAGATATTCTTTGGGGAAAATGAATCAGGCAAGTCAACCATTATGTCCTTCATTCATAGTATGCTTTTTGGTTTTCCAACAAAGGTTCAAAATGAACCGCGTTACGAGCCTAAAATGCATGCCAAATATGGGGGAAGGCTTAGTCTCATAACAAAAAAAGATGGGGAAGTCATTATTGAACGAGTGAAGGGAAAAGCTACTGGAGATGTGAAATTGACCTTCGAAGATGGAAGGGTTGGCGGCGAGGAAGAACTGAATGAGATTCTCCATGGCGTGGATAAAAACTATTACCAATCCATTTTTTCTTTCGACCTTCAAGGTCTGCAGGGTTTACATACACTAAGTGAAGGGACCATGAGTAAATATCTTCTTTCCGCTGGGTTGATTGGAAATGATAAACTTCTTGAAGCAGAAACGAAATTGCAAAAAGAGCTGGATTTAAGGTTCAAGCCATCAGGCCAAAAACCTCAGCTGAATGTGAGAATAAAAGAACTTAAGGAATTGCAGAAAAAAGTAAAAGCTTCAGAAGAAGAACAGCAGTCGTATACGTCATTACTTCAGGAAGAGGCAAAGCTTAAGGAGGACCTTTCTGAAATCACGGAAGATATTCAAGAGATTGAAGAAACACTTGTTAACATGAATACTTTTTTGCGAATTAAACCCTTGGTTGAAGAACAGGGGAAACTTGAAACTGGAATTGGTAAAATCAAGGATGTGAGTTTTCCTGTTGATGGTTTAAAAAGGCTTGAACAGTTACAGGCAGTCGGAATGCCCATGAAAGCCCAACTGGCCGCATTGACGGATAAAGTGGCCAAACTTGAGGGGAATCTCACGGAAATCGAAATCAATCCGTTCATCAAGGAAAATAAAGAGCAGATTGAACATGCGATCGATCAAGGATCATTGCTGGAGAAGCTCGAGCTGGATATAAGAAAAGCGGAACATGAAAGGCTGATGGAAGAAAAGAATATCGAAAAGGTGAAACAGGAATTATTCTTGGATGTTTCTGATGATGAAATAAGAAAACTTGATATCAGTACATTCATGAAGGAAAAGGTCAAAAGGGCGGAGCGGGAAAAGCATCGACTTCAAAATGATAAAAAACAGCTTGATGAGAAATATGGACTTCAAAAGGGAAGTCTGGAAACGTCAGAAGCCCGCTTGAAGGAGATAAAGGTCCAGATAATGCCAGAAGAAAAAAGAAAAGAACTGGAAGCCTTATACACCAAGCAGCATAACACCGAAGTTGAAGCAGCCAAAAGCCATATTCTTGATGAACAAATACTTGAAGTTGAAAAGCAATTGGCATTACAGAGGAAGAAGGCAGCGCATCACCGCAAACGTGCACGTATAATGAATGGCAGTTTGATGGTCCTTCTATGTGTAGGTGCGATCGGAAGTTATTTCAGTGAACAGATTTTGGTGGGAATTATACTTCTGGCCATGGCTGTTCTGTTTGCGGTTTCCAGGTCTCTCTTCAAAGGAGATGATATATTGTCCGGGTATATCCGGCAATTGGATGAGCTGAAAAGGAAAAGGGCTACAATTGGGAGTGAAACCAATAGAGTGAGTGAAGGAGAGTCGATGGGACAGTTGCTTGAACTGGACCAACGACTTCAAAGGCGGCTTGAAAGTGAAAGGTTCAAATATGAAGAAAGGGAGGAAGCGTTTGAATCGACCATTCAGGAATATGCCGCATGGGAAGCTGGCAGGGACCGATTGGATAAAGAGGTGAGAGGCATTTTAAGCGGTTGGGGCCTTTCTTATCCCGGAGTTGATTTCAATCTTGAATCTGTATTTGAACTGCTTGAGAAATGGAAGGAAGCCGTTGACAGGAAATATGAAACGATCAAGAGATACCAATTTCTATATGCTGAGTTTGAAGGTAAATCGAAGGCTTTATTCCATTTTGCACACAGCATTGATTTTGAACCATCAACATGGCGGGAAGCGATTGGGCTTTTGAAACGGGAAATGAATAAGACGGTTGAATTCTCCGTTCAACTAGCACAATGGATGCAGGAACAAAGTCGTTTGACGAACGAAATCGAGCAGCTGACGATGGAAAAGGATTATCTTGATGCGGAAATGGAACAGCTATTTAAGTTAGCGAAGGTCAGGGATGAGGAAGAGTTCAGACATGACGCTGCCTTGTCCGAAAAGAAAGTCACTTTACAAAAACAACTTGATTTGATTATCATTCAAATTGGGCAATCCGGAATGCAGCCAGAACAAATCCAAACATACTTAAAACAAGGGATCACCACATATACATTTGAAAACTTGGAACGGAAACGGAAGGATTCTGTAAAGGTGAAATCACTTTTATTAGAGAAGCAGTCGGATGCGAAGCATAGGATAAAACAGCTTGAAGCTTCAGGGATTCATGATGACTTACTTCATCGTTTTTATGAAGAGAAAGCTGCTTTTAACGAAGAAGCAAAGGAATGGACGAAATTGGCAATAGCCAAAAGCTTATTGAATAAGACTTTGGACCGATATAAAAGGGAACGCCTTCCGAAGGTCATCGCTGATGCCGAGCGGCATTTTGCCTTTTTAACGAATGGGAGCTATCGGAAAATCATCCTTGATCAGTCGGGAGAAGGAATTTGGGTACAGCGCAGTGATGGCTTGAGTTTCAGGGTTGAAGAGGTCAGCCGCGGGACAGCAGAGCAAATATATGTTTCCCTAAGGCTTGCACTTGCTGATCATACTTTTGAAAATGATTCATTCCCTCTCATCATTGATGATAGTTTCGTCAATTTTGATGCGGAAAGGACAAAACGGATGCTTGAGTTATTGAAAAAAGTATCGGAAAAGCGGCAAATTTTCTTTTTTACTTGTCATCGATATGCAATGGAACATTTTACCGAAAATCAAGTAATTCGTCTACCCACTCCCGTATTGCGCCAAAATATGAATGATTTGATCATCCCCGAAATATAATGGGATTTATACTATAAAAAAAGAGAGTGAAGTCATTGAATATGAATGAGTTTGTAAGCCACCATGATTCTTCTTTAGAGTTAATCATCGAAAAGGAGTTTCCTGATAAACGATGTGTTGGGGGAAAATATTCTGCCAAAGGACATACCATCACTTTATATAGTAGAGATATCGAAATTCAGTGTGAACGCTCCCTAGGCTCTCTTGAAAGGCTTGAAGAATATACATGGGTGATTCTCACACATGAGATGGGCCACGCGCTAGACCCCGATCTTGCTGTACTGAGTGAGGAGCTATACAGTACAGAAAAATCAGAAATCCTTTATCAAATAGAGGTCAATGCCTGGAACATCGCAGAAGGTTTAGTCCCTTTTATCAATCAGGATTTATTTACCTTCATTAGAGATGAATCCCTGGCACATTGTACAAATCGCCTGCTGGTCGGATAAAAGGCTCTCCAAATGGAGGGCTTTTTTATTTTCCGCCCAATCTAGTTAGGAGATTTCGACAAAGGATTTCCCGGAGGGGGAGCAAGGACTGAATCGTTTGTAGGGCAAGTTAATACACTGGACTAAATTTTTTAACATTAATGTTTCCAAAGGAAACATCATATCTTTAATCGAGTGTTCACTTTAATGAATCATTTGAGAGGTATGGGCCACGGAGTTTTTGGTTTATATTCTTTTTTTAGATTGACAGTGAGAATCATTTTCATTAAACTGGTATTATTAGACTAAAAGGGGAGTATTTTTATGCGACCAGCTATTAACACACAGTCTTTATCGCTCGGTTATGGTGATAAATTAATAATAAATGATATGAATATAGAAATACCCGATGGGGAGATCACCGTGTTCATCGGTGCTAATGGATGTGGAAAATCAACACTTCTAAGGTCGGTTGCCCGCTTGTTAAAACCTCAATCCGGCTCAGTTTTACTCGAGGGCAAAGCGATTTCAACCATGTCATCGAAGGATGTAGCAAGAAAGATGGCGATTCTTCCACAATCGCCGGTTGCTCCTGAAGGACTTACAGTCTATCAACTTGTTAAACAAGGAAGATATCCTTATCAAAGTTGGTTGAAACAGTGGAGTTCCGTGGATGAAGAAAAAGTTCAAAAGGCAATTGAAGCAACGAACCTGACCGAATTGAAGGATCAGGCAGTCGATGAATTATCGGGAGGCCAGAAGCAACGGGCATGGATAGCGATGACGCTGGCTCAGGATACGGACATCATTTTGTTGGATGAGCCGACTACATATCTTGATATGACCCATCAAATCGAGATTTTGGACTTATTGTTCGACTTGAATGAGTTTGAGAACAGAACGATCGTGATGGTGCTTCATGATTTGAATTTAGCTTGCCGTTATGCGGATAATCTGGTGGCACTTAAAGATGGAGCGATACATGCTCAAGGTCGGCCAGAGGATATCATTACGCCTGAATTGGTGCAGCATGTATTCAGCATGGAATGTCAAATTTCTTTTGATCCAATTTTTGGCAGTCCCATGTGCATCCCGTTTGGTAAAGGCCGATACGCTCAACGTCATATGAAAGCGCTGGCTAATGCATAACCTCTCACCAACTATTGAAAAAGCGCTGAAAGGATATCGCATATCCTTTCGAGATGAAGCCAACGTTTCCAAGACCTTCAATCATGTTGAAGACCTGATTCAGTATGCACAAGCCCGCTCTGGGGCGGAAACGGCAAGAATAGCAATTTCAATGTGGTTCAGACGTTATGCTTTTTTTGTCACGGCACAATTTTACATGTTCAGCAAACATCGGCTTATCTGGGAAGGCACACTTCAGGACATTGGCGTTTTGGATGATCCGGAAGATGAACAGTGGCTTCCGGATTTTTTGCTGAAAAATAACAGGTGGAGCAGTGTTACGGAAAAGGAAAGCTCTTCCGCCCTACATTCCATATTAAGCAGCTTTGGTGCGGATGCCATTCGCTTATTTTCTGGAACCACTAAAATTTCGAAACTTGTACTTTGGGAAAATATTTGGGGCTATACGGTATGGATGTATAGTGAGCTACTGAGGCAGACAGATATAAAGACGCGAGTTGAAAAGGACATTGAAAGGCTGCTTGATGATGAAGTATGGCTGAATATTGAAACGCGTTCCCCTTTTAAACGATTCATTGGGAAAAAAAGTGTTCAGGAATCCATGAATCCTTATAAACGGGTGACATGCTGTTTATATTACCGAATTGAGGGCCATGAAAAATGCGCGTATTGTCCGAACAAGAACTGTTGAGATAGATTCGATTGGAGAGCCAGGCTTGGGTTCAAGCCTGGTTTTCTTGTGGAGAGATAAGTGAACGCAGCTTAGGCTTAACTTTCATTGACTATCACTTATTAACGAAAACTAAACGCACTGACGAGGTTGATATGTTATAATGTTGATATTTAATTGAACGGAGGCAGTCGCATGGGAAATGGGATCATACACTACGGAATTGGTGAAGTAGTAGATATATATATGTACATTAAAACGAGTACAAAAGCGGTTGCAAGTAATGGAAAGCCGTTTTTAACATTGATTTTATGTGATAAAACCGGGGAGATCGAGGCAAAGCTATGGGATGTTTCCGAGGCTGATGAGAAAACATACAGTGCGGAAGCTACGGTGAAAGTTCAAGGGGAAGTCCAGAATTATCGAGGACGCAGCCAATTGAAAATCCGTAATATCAGAATTACTACAGATGCTGATGGCGTCACGAAAGCCGATTTAATTCAAACGGCCCCTTTAAGCCAGGAAGAAATGATGGAAACCATCACTCAATTCATTTTTGAAATGAGGAATCCGAATATCCAAAGGGTGACTAGGCATCTCATTAAAAAATATCAGAATGAATTCCTGACGTTTCCTGCTGCCACCAAGAACCATCATGAGTATATGTCTGGACTCGCCTATCACGTTGTATCGATGCTAGGGCTGGCTAAGGCCATTTCAACCCTATATCCTTCGCTCAATAGGGATCTTTTGTATGCAGGAGTCATTCTGCATGACCTTGGTAAGGTACATGAGCTATCTGGGCCTGTATCGACTGTTTATACAGTGGAAGGGAACTTGTTGGGGCATATCACCATCATGGTAAATGAAGTCGGTAAGGCAGCAGAGGAATTAGGCATTGAAGCAGAAGAAATCATGATTCTCAAGCACTTGATATTAAGCCACCATGGTAAAGCGGAATGGGGCAGTCCCAAACCGCCAATGGTGAGGGAAGCGGAAGTGCTGCATTATATTGATAATATGGATGCCAAGATAAATATGATGGACCGTGCCTTGGAAAAAGTGAAACCGGGTGAATTTACGGAGAGAGTCTTCGCGCTCGATAATCGTTCATTCTATAAACCAACATTTTAATAAAATATGCTTCTTTCCCGACGGAGAAAGAAGCATATTTTTTTTGTTCATGCATATTCTCTAGTAAATGAATAGTAGATTATTAGGGAGGGAATGGACATGCCAATTTGGATCTGGTTCGTGTTTATTGGAATAATTGTCAGTGCAGTCATGTCAATTTGGACAGCTAGGCAGGAACGCCTCATAGATGATGCTTGGATTGAGAAGGAAGGTCAGAAGTACATTGAACGTATGGAGGAAGAGCGCGAGAGGCGTAAAAAGGATATAAATCAGGGAGCATAGCTTGTATGATGAAAAAAAGCGACAGGCCAAAGTCCTGTCGCTTTTTACTATCCAATTATTTTTCAGCTTGAGTTGCTTCACCAGAAGTGAGGGCATCTTTTAGATCTTTATCTTTAATCTTCACGTCCGCTTTTTTGACTTCCGAGTTCAAAATATCTTGAACTTTTGTTTGGTCAATTTGAGCGACTTTCAAATCATATTCAAGATCTTTTTTCATATCTTTGTATGATTCTTTTTCTTTTGTATCAAGAAGTTGGATGATATGGAAGCCATAATCTGATTTAATCGGCTTGCTGATTTCATCTTTCTTCATTTTGTAAGCTTGTTCTTCAAATGCAGGAACCATTTCACCTTGACCGAACCAGCCTAGCTCTCCGCCTTTTTCAGCTGTACCTGTGTCTGTTGAATATTCTTTTGCAAGTTTAGCGAAGTCTTCGCCTTTGTCCAATTTAGCTTTAACTTCGTCAGCAGTTTTTTGGTCTTCTACTAGAATATGTCTCGCTTTGATTTGTGGTTTATAGTCTTCATAAGCTTTTTTCACATCAGCTTCTTTTACTTTAATATCAGCAACGGCTGCTTTTTCTTGAAGCATGCCGATTTTAAGTGCACGTTTAAGATCATCTTCGCTCTTATATCCGGAAGATGCCAGGGCCGTTTCGAAATTTTCACCCATTTGTGCTTTAAGCTCGTCGGTTTTAGCTTTAACTTCCTTATCCGTCACTGTATATTTTTCAGAAAGAACTTTTTCATAAACAAGTTCTTGAAGAACGGTTTCACCATAACGATCTTTCATTACATTGTAAAATTCTTCTTTGGATATATCTCCCGCTTTAGTTTCCACGACTGCTTCCTTGTCGCTGTTGCATGCTGTAAGTCCTATCAGCCCTGCAGTAACAGCAATCGATAATGCCCACTTCTTCATAAAAACAACTCCTAGTTTTAAGTTTCTGGTTTGCTATTTTTCGTATTTCCACAAAATTAACTATAACATATTCTGGTTACTTTACAAAAAATAATATATTGGTGTATGAATAAGAATTTTTTGGAAAATGGGTGAACGCCTACCCAGATAATAAACCATTACATATGATAAATCGAGGACATCAAAAGGAGGTAGCATAATGAGTAATGGATTTAACGGAGGTTTCGCTTTGTTGGTGGTGTTATTCATTTTATTAATAATTGTAGGAGCAGCCTTCTGCTAATCGGTTGCAAAATTAATAATGGAAAGAGCCCACTCCTTTTGCCGTGGAGTTGAATAGGATAGGGTAGCCGCTCAACAAAAAAGATTGAAGTGATTATCAAGCTATGAAAGGAATGGATTCCTTTTGGCGGATATAAGAGTGTGCATGAAATTACCATTACTTAAGAATGGAAAGGAGGAAGATCAATGTCTGGAGGAATAGGTGGAGGCTTTGCTCTAATTGTCGTTCTTTTCATCCTGTTAATCATCATTGGAGCTTCTTGGTGTTAAACTCATAAACAAAAGGCGAAGCAATCAGCTTCGCCCTTTTTCTTTATGTGGATAATGCGCCGGATATCACCAATGTATGTAACAAATGATGGCCATCATTTGTTGCTCATCTCTACGTATACAAAATTTCAATATAGGAGGATAATAACATAATAGTAATTAATACATTAATGGTCCTGAATACTTTTGGCTGCCGGTCTTCAGCAATTTCCTTTTGAATGCATAAAGAGTTTGTCATTCTATTAATATTATAAAGGATCAAAATAGCAAAAATAATAAACCAGAACGAGATCAAAACCTAAAATCCCTCCTTGCAAAACATCATGTATAAATACGATACCAAATTATAATGAAAAAAGATACCTAAAAATCTCATCAGGCATCTTTATGAATAGATAAGAAATCACTTTTGAATAAGTATATCGTATCCTTCGAGGTGTTCCTCGATAAAAGAATGCCTTGGGGAACCAACCAGGTTTTTTATATAAATAAAATCAGATACGCATAATCCTGTGTGCAGGGATAATAAAATAGTGAAATAATGGATGTAATGTGGAAAACTAAGGGCACAACCAATCAATATGACAGACATAATGAAGAAAGGCAACACAAGAATCAAGAGATATAGGTGCTTTCGAATCGGATAATGCACATTGACTTTGCATGTAAGGACAAGATTCCACTTCAAGGACCATGAAGTTTTTACTTTTTTACACAATAATCGTAAAGGTAAATAGTGTAATAGTTTGTGAACAGGATATAATAAGAGTAATAGGCTAAAAAATACCATTGTTTGATCGCCATACAAAACAACATGGGATGAAAAGGCACTTAATAATGTATAGATCAGAACAAAAGACATCAATATAGTAAAAACTGAAAAGAAGATCAGGCGGCAATTCCCATATTGTTTTGCCACGTCAATTGTTTTCCACGAATTCATTTCGAAATCAGCCCTCCAAAGACCGTTGAATATACTTACATACATTACGATGAATGGGTGGAAAAAGCAATGGAATTCTTGGATTAGTTTTAAGATAAAAATCATTTTAGTGTGGAAGCATGCTAAAGGAGTTTAAGGCCGGGTTTTGAACAAAGGACCAGGGCGATCTTAAGCATGAAAATCAAATTGGTTATAAGCCTTATTTGTTAAATTTGAATGATTGATTGGGGATTAATGATGTATGAAAAATATAAATGAAGAAATAGAAATACTCCGTTTTCATCAACGGCTTTTATTAAACTTGATACGCAATCCGGAGGCCAAGTTGGACTTTCTATTTGTGGAAAAAAATTTCACGAAGAAGGAAGCGGAAGAATTATTGGAAACATGTGATATCTTGAGCAAACGCTATGAAATAGAAAAAGCGGAAGGTTACATGAACTTTCGACCGCTTTTTAATCAATTTGAAAGAAAGATTAATCCCAAAATAACCATAAAGGATTGCATTGATGCATGCCTCTCACAAGGTTTATATGTATCTTTCATGAAGGAAATGGATAGAGTGTGAAATTAAACTGGCTCAGTTTCTTTCTCTATCTTTTTTTTGGTGATTTTACCCTCCACGTCAGTAAACTCCTGATCAATGTTATCGAAGGATCGTTCAAAGATTTGCATGAAATCTTCACCGTATATATTACGGATGACAGCCATCATTTCAATCATATCCGGAAACTTCCCATAAAGCTCACGTAGTGGAAGTGCACCTGAGAAAGCAGAGTTCTTACTTGGGTCGTATGTCTCCATTAAATCAAGCAGAAGCTTTTCACCTTCAGGGGTGATTTTTATATACGTATTCCTTTTGTCATTTTCTTTCTTTGAAAATGTTAAAAACCCGCGTTCCTCTAATTTTTTTGAAAAGTTAAATGCCGTAGAAACATGCATGACCCCAAATTTTGCAACATCTGAAATGGAAGAGCCATTAAGATGGTAGGCAATCCAAAGAATATGGTGCTCATTGATATTTAAATCATAGGGCTTAATCCATTGCTGCCAATCTTTTTCAATCGATTTCCATAATGCTTTGCTTAATTGTGCAATTCGTTGACTAAAAATCATTGCTTCTTTCATAGAATAATTTTTATTCTGCATATTATGGGCTCACCTACTTATAAGATTCTATATATTTATTATGACAATAAAATAAAAATTAATAAAGATAATATTTGCGAAATTTTTAGAAAATTTTAGTTTTTTTAAGGAATTCTCCATTTTCCTCCAATAAACCATGTAATTTATTGGGAAAAATGGAGAATCAAGCTTTTGTGATGATGTAAGCTATTAATTTTTCGAAGCAGGAATGACCGTTTCCAATTCTTTTAATGAATTTTCAATTTCTTGAACGTTCTTCAATAATTCATTCTTATTGGGTTCGATTTCCTGCTTCCAGCTCTCGATGACGACCTGGACATCCGAAATGAAGGTTTTTACCGTTTCTTTGCTGATTTCTGTAGCTTCCATCGTGTCATCTTTAATATTTAGCATTTTTACCTTTAATTCATCAATTATATTCTTAATTTCGTCCGTATTCGTTTTGATGCGAGTCCGTAAGTCTTTACCTGAACTTGGTGTAGAAAGTAAGGTTGCTGCACCTGCTACGACTGTCCCGGTTAAAAAGCCAATTAGTAATGATTTTGCTTTCATTAGGATCACCTCATTTTATAATATTGTTTTCGCTTTACATGGTCGGAATCCCTGCTGTAAAAATCAATTGGAAATTATGATAAATAGGGATAGAAATACTATTGATATCAAAATACCATAATTTTCATTCTTATGGAAGCATATCGACCATTTTATCTTTATATCACAAAAATATTTTTTTAAACTTATATAGTAAATATATAATATTTAAAAATAACTTGAAGCTTTATTCAAAATGCTTCATATAAAGGAAAGAGCGGCATATAGATAGTAAAAACAAGCTGTCGGAACATGGATGGCACTGGTGGGTTAATAATGAAAATCATTTTTTTATTAGGCCTTATATGCCTGTGCGGAATGGGGTATTTTCTAAGGAAGGCGAAAACTCCGGGCATCTATCCGCCAAAGAGGGTGCTCCAGGCTAGAGCCTTCGCTATGGGTCTTCCCGGGGTTTTACTGCTTTTCATTTGGTTTATGTTGATATTGATTCATTGACCCTTGGAGGATGAGTCTGACTAGAATCCCAGATTCATAAGATTGGAAAAAAAAAGCACCGGACATTCCGGTGCTTTTTTAAGTATGATGATCCTGCTGCTTAAGCATTAATGGGTATATTAGATTTTCTTACGATGCCGTTCACAATTGGATAAATAATGACCATCGCAACTGTATTTAGCAGTACGGCAGGAAGTACAACAGCGCCGAAAAGTGCAACGAAAGGACCTGGAAGGGAAACGATATAATAAGCCGAACCAAGGAAGACAGCGCCGGAAATGATTGTTCCTACGGCAGTCAAAATACTAACGGTGACAACGGATGTTGAAAACTTCTTAAGACTGATGAATAAAAGGTAAAAAAGAAAGGCTGTTGCCAATTTGTCTATGATATTTGGAATCTGTCCTCCAGGAAATGTAGTTGTCATGGCAGAGATGGCTCCAGCAGCCAAGGCAACAATGAATACATTTTTCTTCGCGGGAAACAGTGCAATCGCCAAAAACATCATCAACAGCATCATATCCGGTTTCATTCCAAGGAAGAATCCAGGAACGATAAAATGCAGGGCAGCCCCAATCCCGATTAATAGGGACAGTGACACAAGGGTTTTCGTTTTCATTTACTCATCTCTCCTATTCTCATCTCAACTAACATCTTTTCTTCAACAATGCACTATTGCCTGTTGCAAGAAGTTTAAAACAGTATATCATAAGACCTATTTTTTTAGAAGTTATATTTGTTCGAATTAAAGGATTTTAGCTTCCTGCGCTTTATACGATTCCTGGAATTTCTTCATGAAATCGGCAAGGTCCTGGCAATGGGATAGAGGGACAGCATTATAGATGGATGCTCTGCAGCCACCGATGGAACGGTGACCGTTCAGTCCTACGAATCCGGCTTGCTTCACTTCTTTAAGGAATTGAACTTCAGCTTCTTCAGACGGAAGCGTGAAAGTTACATTCATTAATGAACGGCTGTCCGGTAAGGCATGGCCTTTATAAAAACCATCGCTGCCGTCGATCGCATCGTAAATGACTTTTGCCTTTTCTTCATTGATTTCAGCAATTTTTTCCACGCCGCCCTGTTCTTTTGCCCAATCCAACACAAGGGACAATAAGTAAATGGCCAATGTCGGAGGGGTGTTGTATAAAGAATTATTTTTTGAATGGATAGAATAGTTCATCATGGATGGGATTGTTTCATTATCCGTTATTAAATCTTTACGGATGATAACGACTGTGATTCCCGATGGTCCTAGATTCTTTTGTGCACCTGCATATATGATTCCGAATTTACTGATATCAATTTTTTTGCTGAGAATATCACTTGACATATCAGCTACTAAAGGAACGTTGCCTGTTTCGGGGAAATCCTTCCATTGCGTTCCGTAAATCGTATTATTGCTTGTGATATGAAGATATGCAGCATCATCATTCAATTCAATGTCTTCGACTTTAGGGATGAACGTATATTTTTCATCTTTGGATGAAGCTACAACTGACGTTTTACCTACCTTCTTGGCCTCTTTTAATGCTTTTTCCGACCAAGAACCAGTGAGAACATAATCTGCTCTTTTTCCATCATTCAAAATGTTCATTGGAATCATGGAAAATTGCAGGCTTGCTCCTCCTTGCAGCAGAAGAACTTCATAATTTTCAGGAATTTCCATAAGGTCTTTTAATGATTGAATGGCATGGTTATGAATTTTTTCAAATTCCGAACTTCTATGGCTTAATTCCATGACGGACATGCCGGAATCCTCAATATTCAGCCATTCGTTTTGGGCTCTTTGTAAAACTTCTAAGGGGAGGGCGGCTGGCCCAGCGTTAAAATTGCGTGCACGTTTCAATTTTTTTCCTCCTATACGACTATGTGATAAAGTATTTGAGACTATTCATATATCCTACCAGAAAACTAAATTCAATAGGAGGAAAATTAAGAATTTTAAGTGACAATTCATTTTAATGATGGCCAAAGTAAAAGGTCCTGCACTTTGAGTGAGGACCAATTGTATTTCGTACAACCAGCACTTGGAAAAAGTTCAGTTGCTAGACTATAAAGTATATGAAAGGAAGGGGCTAAAAACCTTACTATTCCCGTCTCATTTTAAATGCTGGGCAATGGAGTCAGCGATTTGTTTCAGGTCATCAGGTGTATAGTCGCTGGTATTCGTTTTCCAAACAGCCCCAAAGCCGTCACCTTCTCCATGTCGCGGAATTAAATGCATGTGAAAATGGAAAACGGACTGTCCTGCGGCTTCACCATTATTATTTAAAAGATTCAGGCCTACAGGTTGGAATTCCTGTTTCACGGCGCGGGCAATTTCCGGCACCACTTCAAAAAGATTCTTGGCTATTTCAGGTGTTAACTCATAAAGATTTTCCTTATGTACTTTAGGAATTACCAGGGTATGGCCTTTTGTTACTTGACTGATATCGAGAAAGGCCAGTACATGTTCATTTTCGAAAACTTTGGTACTTGGAATTTCCCCATCGATTATCTTGCAAAAAATGCAATCACTCATTTAAAACGCTCCTTTTAGAAGTTAATGTATTTGGTTAATCGTACCATAGCATGAATCCTTGGGAAAAGGAAAAATCATAAAAACAGGATGCAACATTAAGTTGCACCCTGCCTGTTCGAAAAAGGGGGTTTTGCTTCAAAAATTCGCATTAGCATAAATTCTCTGCGACAAACACCTCATCTACATTGGAGTAAAATATGGTTATTATCTGTTTAGAGATTTTCCATTCAAAGCAACCATCTCCTATATCTTTAAAGTTTCATCAACTTTCAAAGCATAATTGATAATTATTGAATGATTTTTCTGCTTTTACGTGCAAGAGAACCATCTCCTTGCTCGAAACGATTTTTTTAAATGAAGCTTCTGGTTTTTAATTCAGTTATACGTCTTTAACTGACACCTCATTTACAAATATGATGTAAATCATTTGTAATAAAACTTTTGGGCATTTCAGTGTAATACGTCTTTAACTGACACCTCATTTACAATATGATGTGAATCACACGTAATGACTAACCCCTTCTTCCTTATTTATGATGGCCACCAAGCAGGAAAATTATAATTAGTTATTTATGGAAATTTTAGCCCGGGAACACTCGACTATATAAAAGCAGGAGAATTTGCTAAAATGGAAATAAGAACCTCTATATAGAAAGGATCGTTTATATGTCCTTATTGGAAATCAAGCAATTAGTGGGCGGATATACGAAAACGCCCGTTTTAAAAGGAATAAGTTTCGACATTCAACCAAATGAGTTAGTAGGGTTAATCGGGCTTAATGGGGCTGGGAAAAGTACGACGATCAAACATATCATCGGTCTCATGGAGCCAAAAGGCGGAAGTGTCTCGATTCATGGTAAAACACTGGCCCAAGACCCGGATACATATCGTAAACAATTCACTTATGTTCCAGAAACACCAATCTTATATGATGAGCTGACACTCGAGGAGCATTTAAGGCTGACGGCCATGGCTCATGGTTTGGCGGAAGCGACCTATAAAGAAAGGATGGACGCTCTGTTAAAGGAATTCCATATGGAGAAAAGACTCAAATGGTTTCCGGCCCATTTTTCAAAAGGAATGAAGCAAAAGGTCATGATAATGTGCGCCTTTTTAGTACAGCCGTCTTTATATATCGTCGACGAACCCTTTGTGGGTCTTGATCCATTAGGCATTCAATCCTTGCTTGATTTGATGAGGAAAATGAAAGAGAGTGGAGCGGGAATTTTAATGTCCACCCACATACTGGCAACAGCCGAGCGGTATTGTGATTCCTTCATCATCCTGCATAATGGAGAGATTCGCGCAAAAGGCAATCTTGAGCAGCTTCGTGAACAATTTTCCATGCCGGGGGCAACTCTTGACGATTTATATATTCAATTGACGAAAGAAGAAATTGGACATGAATAGTCAAAATCTCTGGAAGGAAAGATATTTAGGCTATATAAATGAAACGCAAAAATATCTTCGCTATATTTTTAACGGCCATCTGGTTTTTGTCATGGTATTGGTCCTTGGTGGTTTAGCTTATTATTACAGTGATTGGGTGAAGACTTTAGACCGTGATTTCCCGGCTGAATTGATCATGGCTTTTGTTTTATCGCTCCTGGTAACCAGAAGCCCGATAAATACTTTTTTGAAAGAACCTGATACGGTATTCTTGCTTCCGCTTGAAACGAATTTGAAAAGCTATTTCAAGAATTCATTGGTATTAAGTTGGGTCATGCAGGGCTTTATCCTGTTGGTTGTCCTAATTGCATTTATCCCGATGTATACAAAGGTTACGGGTGCAGGCGGTAAAGACTTTGGGATCATCCTGGTTGTTTTGCTTATTTTGAAGTTTTTGAATTTAACCATGCGCTGGCAGGTATTGAAATATCAGGATCCATCAGTGAGCCATTGGGACTCTATCATCCGCTTTTTACTTAATGGAGTGATGCTCTATTTCATCTGTTCAAGGGCAAATATCCTGTTTGCACTTATAACCATTTTATTATTGTTAGGGCTTTACATGTATTACCGAAGCGCAACTAAAGGTTTTGTGTTGAAGTGGGAACGACTGGTTGAACTGGAAAACAAACGGATGAATTCTTTTTATCGAATAGCGAACATGTTTACTGATGTTCCCCATTTGAAAGGGAAGGTAGCAAGAAGGAAATGGATGGACTGGCTTTTATCCTTCATTCCGTATGGTGAAAAATCAACTTATACCTATTTATACGCCCGTACTTTGTTGCGATCCAATGATTATGTGGGCCTTTGTTTTCGTTTAACTATCATTGGTTCCGTGATTTTAAGTGTATTCACTAATATATGGGCACATTTGATTGTGACTTTCATGTTCCTATTCATGACAGCCCTTCAACTGCTGCCTGTTTGGAAGGCTCATGAATGGAAAGTGTGGGTCTCACTGTATCCATTGCCAGCAAAAATGAGAGAATCTGCAGTCATAAAGCTAATTTCCTATTTCCTATTATTTGAGGACCTGGTCTTTTGCATGGTCCTGCTAGTGAAAGGGGAATGGATGTCCGCTTTAGCGGCTCTGGCAATGGGTCTTGTTTTCTTATTCGGTTTTAAAAATTATGCAACAAAGAAAATTAAAAACTTTTAAGCAGGAGCTGATTTTTCAAAAAATCAGCTTTTTCTTTTAAGTAATGAAAATTGAAAATAAAAGCCTTTAAAGGGGTATATACATATTTAACGGAGGTGTTAAAAGATGGATGAATATGAGCAAAAGGCATTATTGGAACTAGTAACATGGAAAAAGAAAGTAGCTAAGAAATCGGGCAGGTTTGAGCGGATGTCCAAAAAGGCGCAAAACAAAATGAACAGTTATATTCCAGCCCGAGTGCATAAAATGATTACTGATAGTATTAAAGGGATGATAGAGGCAGTATTATCCGGTTCGAAATATATGTCTAAAGAAAAAAATGTAGTGCTTCTATCCTTGCAGCAAAAAGAAGAATGGGTTGCGGAAACTGTAACGGCATATCGGAAAACCGCCGTTATAGAAGGTGTGGGAACCGGAGCGGCAGGGCTTTTAATCGGATTGGCTGATTTTCCTTTACTGCTAAGCATCAAGATGAAGTTATTATTCGAAATATCCCGTTTATACGGTTTCGATCCAAATAATTATGAGGAACGCCTGTTCATTCTCCATATCTTCCAGATGGCGGTTTCAAGCGAGGAAAAAAAGCTGGAAACATTAAGGGTAATAGAAAAATGGGATTCGGGGAATTTACCGGAAATAGACTGGCAAGAATTTCAGCAGGAATATCGTGATCACATCGATGTCATCAAAATGTTCCAACTCGTCCCGGGATTTGGGGCAGCTGTCGGTGCATATGCAAACCATCATTTGCTGGAACAGCTTGGGGAGACTGCTGTCAATTGTTACCGAATCAGACTGCTTAAAGAGTAAGGGACGGCGAAAACCCGTCCCTTTACCATTACCGCAATAAAGATTCATTCACCTTTGGAGATGGTTGTTCCTTATTATGATAGGTTACAGCTGCCGTGCCCAAAATTTTGGCTGCAATGAGCATCGCTTTTTCATCGATGTCAAACAAAGGATGATGATGCGGATATGTATGTTCATTTTTTGGCCTGGCCCCTGTAAAGAAGAATGTACCTTTCACATTTTGTAAATAATAAGAAAAATCTTCACCTGTCATATCCGGGTCAATTTCCTCTGTAACCAGAACTTCCTCGATGGACTCAGTGCTTTCGATGAGGAATGTAGTTTCCTCATCGTGTGGGATAACAGCTGGATAACCTTGAATGTATTGATATTCATAGGTGCAGTCTGCAGCTAGGCAGGTTCCTTTAACAATACGCTCTATTTCCTCGCTTATAAATGAACGGACATCTTCCTTGAAAGTACGGACGGTCCCGATTATTTTAGCCTTATCTGCAATGACGTTAAATGCATTATCGGCTACAAAGGAACCGACGGTAATAACTGCAGAATCTATTGGGTTAAGGCGGCGGCTTACGATTTGCTGTAGTGCCATGACTAGCTGGGAGCCGACTACGATTGCATCGCGGGTTTTATGCGGCTGGGCTCCATGTCCACCCTGGCCTTGAATGATGATCTCAAATCGGTCAGCTGCAGCCATAAGAGGTCCATAAGCGTATTGGACCGTTCCGGTAGGGGCTGTAGCCCATAAATGGGTGCCAAAAATTACATCCACCCCATCAAGGCAGCCGGCCTCGATCATCGGTTTGGCGCCACCTGGAGCATATTCTTCAGCATGCTGGTGGATAAATATATATTGACCTTCCAGCTCATCCTTCAGTTCATTAAGGTTTTTTGCAAGGACGAGGAGAGTCGCTGTATGGCCATCGTGTCCACACGCATGCATTACCCCGGGTACGGAAGATTTATAGGAAACTTCTTTTTCATCTTGAATGGGCAAGGCGTCGAAATCAGCACGCAATGCTACCGTTTTACCAGGCTTACTGCCTGTAATCTTGGCAATAACACCATTACCGCCTACATTTGTCTGATGTTCGATTCCGAGTTTTTCATAATATTCAGCGATGAAGGCCGCTGTTTGGGTTTCTTGAAAAGAAAGTTCAGGATGTTGATGAAGATAACGCCTGATGGAAACCATTTCTTCATATGAACCATCTAGAAGTCTGTGTAATCGATGTATCATTTTGCACCTCCCAATGATTGGTTTAATTGTAAATAGTATATCATATTCAGAATAATCAAAAGTAAATTAAATACCTCGAGGAGAGTTATATCTATGATTAAATATTCCTGGATCGTTGTGGTTTTGCTTTGCTTGTTGCTATTCTTTTTTTTGATGCATGAAGTCCAGAGTGAGAAGACTTTAGCGTTCGATACATATATTGCAGAACTTTTTGCCGTGAGTGAGAATACTTTTTCATTCACTTTCTTCAAATTCATCACATATCTTGGGAAATCCAAAGTCATTGGTTTTGGAAGCTTACTATGTGTCCTATATTTATGGGTAATAAAGAAGGATTATTTGACCATGGCCGTCTTCTCTATCGGAGTGTCTGGGGGCGATGTTTTAAACAGGTGGATAAAAAATCATATTCAAAGAATGCGGCCTGAAAATCATTTGATGGAGGCAGGTGGCTTCAGTTTTCCAAGCGGCCATGCAATGGTCGGCCTTATTTTTTTTAGTATGGTTACTTATTTCATCATAAAAGAAGTTAAGGGAAACTCATTGAAATGGGTAGTGGGAATAGGTTTCGTTTGTCTGGTTCTGCTAATAGGGGTCAGCCGGATCGCTATGAACGTTCATTTTCCAACTGATATCTTGGCAGGTTATGCATTAGGAGTCGCATATAGTTTAACCTTGTTTAATTTGTATAAGTTACTTAGGAGGAGAGTCATTTGAAAAAGGATTCATAGATGAAATATATGTATATATCCGTTGCATTTCCCCGGAAATAAAGAAGGAATTTGTCGGATTGCGATTATTTCTAAGAGGCCCATCCTTGAGAGGATGGACCTTTTATTGAGCAGGAATGGATCATTCTTCGGAATCCTTCACCAATGTATACTGCGTTACATAGGCTTCACCTGAAAACATCTTCTGGCTGGAATTCGTAACTGGAGCTTTGGAGTCGCTGTTATGCGCTTTTTGAAAGGAACTGGAGTTCTTCCAGTTCAGAAAATCAGCTTGTTTCTCCCAAATCGTTAAGATTACATAAGTTTCAGAGTTGATGGGCCGCAGGACACGAAGGGCGACGAAACCTGGTTCATTTTCTATGAATCCGGCCCTGTTTTTAAAACGATGTTCGAATACCGGTCGTCCTTCTTCACTGACAGGGATATTGTTCATGACTACATAGCCATGATCTTGAAGGTTTCCTTTCCCATCGACTACTTCATATTTACGTGGCGAGCTAAAGATCGTTTTACCTGATGTTTCATGTAAAAGGACTGTAGTGTCAGGGTTTTGCATAAGTAATATTTTTTCCTTCGGGTGCTTATCTTTTTTGATTTTCAAAAAATCGTAAGTGCCTGATGTGATGAATACATTCATAAATTCCCCTCCAATTTCTATATAGTACCTGTATACCCATTTTACCCAATGAATCGTGCTTTTACCATTTCCAATCAAACCATTGGACTTGGAAACCGGTAAGATTTTTATAAAAACGTCGATTTTCTGACAAATATATAGGTTGGCTATACTTCTATTATATAAAAAGCTATAGTTTAAGGAGATTCGATTTGAAATTCAACATCCTTCTGATATTCTAGGTAAGTATGAATGAAAATAGAAACGTGATTGCTTGAAAGGTGGATATTAATGTCTAAGGAAATTACGAATGATACATTTTTAAAAGCTGCGAGAGGAGAGAAAACGGATCATGTGCCTGTTTGGTATATGCGTCAGGCTGGCCGTTCACAGCCGGAATACCGTAAACTGAAAGAGAAGTACTCCCTATTCGAGATCACTCATCAGCCGGAATTATGCGCTTATGTGACTAGATTGCCAGTTGAGCAATATGATGTAGACGCTGCGATTTTATATAAAGATATAATGACACCGCTACCAGCCATTGGTGTCGATGTCGATATTAAGTCGGGAATCGGTCCAGTAATTTCCAATCCGATCAAATCAGTAAAGGATGTTGAAAAATTGGGTGAATTGAACCCAGATGAAGACATCCCTTATGTGTTGGACACGATTAAATTATTGACCACGGAGCAATTGTCCGTTCCTTTGATTGGTTTTTCCGGTGCACCATTCACCATTGCTTCATACATGATTGAAGGCGGCCCTTCCAAAAACTACAATAAGACGAAAGCATTCATGTATTCCGAGCCAGTGGCCTGGTTTGCTTTAATGGATAAGTTAGCGGATATGATCATCATCTATGTCAAGTCCCAAATTAAGGCTGGCGTTAAAGCCGTCCAAATTTTTGATTCATGGGTGGGTGCATTGAACGTTGAGGATTACCGCGTATTCATCAAGCCAATCATGACTCGTATCTTTTCTTCATTACGTGAAGAAAATGTACCACTAATCATGTTTGGGGTCGGTGCTAGTCACTTGGCACTGGAATGGAATGACCTTCCGATTGATGTAGTCGGTCTGGATTGGAGACTTCCGATTACAGAAGCAAGACAAATGGGAATACAGAAAACGGTTCAAGGTAACCTTGATCCTGCACTGCTATTATCATCATGGGATGTTATAGAAGAACGGACGAAAAGGATCCTGGATCAGGGCATGGAACAGGATGGCTACATCTTTAACCTTGGACATGGGGTTTTCCCTTCCGTAAATCCGGAAACACTGAAGAGACTGACCGCTTTCATTCATGAATATTCATCAAAAATGAAGTAAGGTGAACGAACCATTTGCTAAAAATCCTTAATTGGATGCACAATAAAAGAACGAAATCTTTAAAAGAGGTGTAATTTCATGTCAAGAAAAAAAATGGGCCTTCTAGTCATGGCTTATGGTACTCCGTACACTGAGGCGGATATTGAAAGATATTATACACATATTCGTCATGGGAGACGACCAAGCGACGAATTGATTGCCGATCTAAAAGGCAGATATGAAGCGATCGGTGGATTATCCCCGCTTGCAAAAATAACGGCGGGACAAGCTGAAGCCCTTGAAAAGCAATTGAATTCCGTTCAGGAAGAAATTGAATTCAAGGCATATCTGGGACTGAAACATATTGAACCTTTTGTTGAAGACGCAGTGAAACAAATACATGATGATGGAATCAAAGAAGCTGTCAGTATAGTATTGGCACCGCATTTTTCAACATTCAGCGTGAAGTCTTATAATGGACGTGCACAGGATGAAGCCGCTAAATTGGGTGACATGACCATCACTTCTGTTGAAAGCTGGTATGATGAGCCGAAATTCATTCAATATTGGGTAGATCAAGTAAAAGGTGTAATCGGGAAAATGACCTCGGAAGAACGCGATAATTTCGCTTTGATCGTTTCTGCACATAGTCTCCCTGAGAAAATCTTGCAATCTGGAGATCCGTATCCAAATCAATTGAAAGAAACTGCAGACATGATTGCTGAAGGCGCGGGTGTCACCAATTATGCAGTAGGCTGGCAAAGCGCTGGACAAACACCTGAACCATGGCTTGGGCCGGATGTACAGGATTTAACCAGAGATCTTCATCAAGCAAAAGGGTATAAAGCTTTCATTTATATTCCTGTAGGCTTCGTGGCCGAGCATCTTGAAGTCCTTTATGATAACGATTATGAATGTAAGGTTGTGACGGAAGATATTGGTGCAGCTTACTACAGGCCGGATATGCCCAATGTTAAACCTGAATTCATCGATGCTTTGGCCACAATCATTTTAAACAGATTACAGGAAAAATAGTTATATGGGATATTCAGTTTAACCATTCTGTAATGTGCCTCTACATATTTTCATGCTATACATCTGAATAAGCGGCACTTTTGTTTTTACTGTGGAAAATTAAATACCCAATTTTCGAAAAGGTGGCTGTCCAGTAATGAGGATGGCCATTATTTCTCTAGAAAATTTAAAATTAAATTGAAAAGACTGAATATTTTTGGTATGATATTTTTGAACATAATGACTGTTTTGTCCGTTTGGTCAGGATTGAGGTGGGAAATGTCTGTTGATCGTAAAAAATTAATTTTAGAAGCCGCGACCAAGTCGTTTTCACTTTTTGGGTATAAGGCAACGACGATGGATCAAGTCGCTAAAATTGCCAATGTGGGAAAAGGGACCATTTATACCTTTTATAAAAATAAAGAAGAGCTGTTTAGAGAAATCGTTCAGCGGATGATAGAGGAAATGAAATATGAGGCGGAACAATCTTTGGATGATCAGCTCTCCTTTTTTGAAAACCTGCATCGGGCCGTTTATCGAATCCTGGAGTTCAGGCAGGAGCATCAGTTATCTTTAAAGCTTTTTCAGGAAGAGCGGGAAATTGGTACGCCGGCCGTTCAGGAAATGGTTAATGAAATGGAAGAAGCTGTCGTATCTTACATTAAGGACAAACTTAAAATAGCGATTGATAAGGGCTATATAAAGCCTTGCGATCCAGAGATAACAGCTTTCCTGATGTTAAAGATGTACCTTGCCCTCATTTTTGATTGGGAAAGGAACCATGCCCCATTAGAGAAAGATGAAATTGCTGAACTATTTAAAATATATTTATTCAAAGGATTATCCGCTCCGTGATAATTCTATTTTTTTGGCTGGAATGCAATGAATCGTAAAAAACCAAAAGAAGAGATACCGATGATCGGTATCTCTTCTTTATATTGGGTTTTCAGCTGTTAAACCGAACTTTATATGGGATCATCCTGCCGCAGAGGATGGTGAAACACATTACTACTACTCTCCAGAAAGGCAATGATCACAGTGGTTTCCATAACATTCGTGCTGTTCTTCAATTTTTTTTCCGCATTCCGTGCATTGTTTCGGAGGCAGGTTTTTAAAGAACTCAACGCTACTTTGAATCATGAACATCATCTCCTGAATTTTTTTGTTATTCGCTTTTCTATAACTCCATTGTATTATAACAGATACAGATTGTCAATCGATGTTTTATAACATAAGTAAAAAAGGTGAAATGAGGGAAAGAATAGTTTATATTAATGGGGAAGTCATTGAGAGAAAAAAGGAGTGCCTAAGCATGAAAATCACCGTAATTGGCTGCTGGGGCGGATATCCAGCTAAAAATGAGGCAAGTTCTGGCTATTTGCTTGAATATGAAGATTTTCGCATTCTGCTTGATTGTGGCAGTGGTGTTCTATCACAGCTGCAAAATCATATGAAGCCGGAGGACCTAGGTGCAGTTGTATTATCCCACTATCATCCGGATCATGTTGCGGATATTGGTGTCCTGCAGCACGCTGCGCTCATACAGCAGTTATTGGGCAGCGAAAAAAGGACCATACCTATTTATGGTCATGATTTAGACCAAGCCGAATTTGGAAAGTTAACTTATAAAGACGTGACAAAGGGCATAGCCTACTCTGCTGATGAACCCTTAACCATAGGACCGTGTAAATTTACGTTCATGAAAACAAAACATCCAGTCCCTTGTTTTGCTATGAGGATTGAAGCTGAAAATCATTCGATTGTTTATACAGGTGACAGTTCTTATATGGATGAGTTAGCAGATTTCGCTAAAGACGCAAATGTTTTATTGTGTGAAAGTAACTTTTACAGTGATATGGATGGTTCAAAGGCGGGGCATATGACGGCTAGAGAAGCGGGCATGCTAGCAGCCAAGGCCGACGTCCAGCTTTTGCTGTTAACTCATCTTCCTCATTATGGGGATCTTGATCAACTGAAAAAAGAAGCATCCGAGGTATTCAAAAGGGAAATAGCTGTAGCTAAAACCAATCTCGAATTCCAACTATAAATGAAACATTAGGGTAATGAATGGACTCTACAAGGAGGAACAACTGTGCTTTTTATTGATAATAAGGGAATTACAGATCCGAGAATTAATCTGGCCATTGAAGAATATGCGCTTAAACATTTAAATATAGATGAAACCTATCTCCTATTTTACATAAATCGCCCTTCAATCATCATTGGAAGGAATCAAAATACAATTGAAGAAATCAATGCCGATTATGTAGAGGGAAATGGCATTACAGTAGTTCGCCGCCTTTCAGGGGGCGGGGCTGTTTATCATGACCTAGGAAATCTCAATTTCAGTTTCATTACGAAAGATGATGGAGATAGCTTCCATAATTTCAAGAAGTTCACCCAGCCTGTCGTGGAAACGCTTGAGAAACTTGGAATACATGCTGAATTAAGCGGACGTAATGATATCCTGGCCGAAGGAAAGAAAATCTCCGGCAACGCGATGTTTTCAACGAAGGGCAGAATGTTCAGTCACGGGACATTGTTGTTTCAATCAGAAATGGATCACATTGTATCCGCCTTAAAAGTGAAAAAGGATAAAATCGAGTCCAAGGGAATTAAATCGATAAGAAGCCGTGTCGGAAATATCGCTGATTTCTTAAAAGAACCGATGTCTGTTGAAGAATTCCGTTCATTCCTTCTGCAAAATATATTCAAAGGTAGCGGCAAAGTTACAGAGTATGTTTTAACGGAGGCCGATTGGGAGGAAATTCATAAAATCTCGGAAGAAAGGTATCAAAACTGGGCGTGGAACTACGGAAAATCGCCTAAATTCAACTTGCAAAACTCACATAGATTCGCGGTGGGCTCTGTTGATATCCGTCTTGAAGTGAACAGGGGAATCATTGAGAATTGTAAAATCTACGGTGACTTCTTCGGGGTCGGAGAGGTTGCGGATATTGAACAAAAGCTTACTGGAATACGCTATGAAAAGGAAGCCATCAGCAGTGTACTAGATGAGATAGATGTTCGGCATTATTTTGGCAATGTAACGAAAGAAGAAATATTGGCTTTAATATATTAAGCCTGAAAAGCCGTCCCGATTTAATAGGACGGCTTTTGTGTCTAATAATGACAGTAATTGCTTGAATATGGATAAAATTGTTGCTGTAAACGCATTCTTTTAATATAATAAAAATGTATTTAGTCTTTTATAAAAATGAATGATTGTTCATTCATGCTATTTACAGGGGAGGGAGAACGATGAATTTATCTGAACAGCTTCATCAAACGGCTTTAAGAAAGGCCGATAAGCCAGCTTATTATTTTATGGATCAATCCACCTCATATGGGGAATTGGATATGGCCGTTACAAAGTTTGCAGACGAATTACATAGGCTTGGTGTTTCAAAAGGTGATAATGTTGCGCTGGTATTAGGCAATTCTCCACATTTCATCATTTCGTTGTATGGAGCTTTGCGAGCAGGGGCGACCGTAATTCCCGTAAATCCAATTTACACACCTGATGAGATTGGTTACATCCTGAATAATGGCGATGTAAAGGTCGTCGTGACTTTAGATAAGCTTGTACCCTTATTCGAGAAAATGAACCCGATCCTCTCGAGCGTAGAACAGTATGTGATTTGTGAAACGCAGCCGAATAATGGGGATATTAGCAAATTTAACATCTACCCAAAAATGAAATCGTTTGCAAAAATGGTCGAAAAGGGGCATGCCGGTTTTAAAGGTCCTGACCTGGATCCTGATGCTACGGCAATCATACTCTACACTTCAGGGACAACGGGGAAACCGAAGGGGGCCATGCTCACACATGCCAATATATTCTCCAATGCTCATGATGTTGGTGATTATTTGAAAATCACGGAAAGTGACCGTGTCATTACGACATTACCAATGTTCCACGTGTTCAGTTTAACGGTAGTTGTGAATGCCCCATTGATGAGCGGAGGTACGCTTTTAATTGTCCCGCAATTCAGTCCAAAGGAAATATTCAGGCAAATCAAAAAATATGATGCAACCGTTTTTGCTGGGGTGCCAACGATGTACAATTTTCTTTTCCAATTTCCCGATGCGAAAGAAGACGATCTGAAGTCGTTGCGCATATGCATTTCAGGTGGATCCGCCATGCCAGTGTCACTGCTTGAAGCATTCGAGCGGAAATTTAATGTCAGTGTTTCGGAAGGGTATGGTTTATCCGAAGCATCTCCCGTTACCTGCTTCAACCCTTTGGATCGTCCAAGGAAGGCGGGATCCATCGGAACCTCGATCCTTGGGGTGGAAAACAAAGTGGTCAATGAGCTTGGTGAAGAAGTGCCGATCAATGGGGTAGGAGAATTGATTGTAAGGGGTCCGAATGTAATGAAGGGGTATTATAAAATGCCTGAAGAGTCGGCGGCAGTCTTGAAAAATGGCTGGTTGTATACAGGCGATTTAGCGAGGATGGATGATGAAGGGTATTTTTTCATCGTAGATCGTAAAAAGGAACTAATCATCGTCGGGGGTTATAATGTCTACCCACGTGAAGTGGAGGAGGTTCTGTACGCCCATCCTGAAGTAGTCGAGGCAGCAGCCATAGGCATCCCGGATCCAAATCAGGGAGAAGTGGTTCATTGCTTCGTGGTAAAGAAAAACAATGCATTGACCGAGGAAGAATTACTTGCCTATTGCATGGAACACTTGGCTAAGTATAAGGTTCCGGCAAAAATTGAGTTTTTGGATGAACTTCCAAAAAACACAACTGGTAAAATTTTACGGCGTTCCTTAAAAAAACATGTAATACAAAACTGAATTTGGTTGATCATGAGGGGACCATTGCCTATAACCTGCAATGGTCCTTTTTTGTACAAACAAAGTGTATCAGGCTGCATAAAATATATCAGGAGGGGAAGCTTAAAACCTTGATTCTTGTTTCGAAAAGAGTTATGATTGTCATTAAAAATTTCCACATAATTGTAAGGAGGGGTTAGATGAGAGATGTAAAGCTTTTAGATATTTTTACACATCCCATTGCTCAAAAATACTTGAACCGTTCAGGTCTGGCTCATGCGATTGCGGTAGCATACCATTCGTTTCACCTAGCAAACGAATATAAGATAGACCCTGATATTGCAGCTAAAGCTGGACTTTTGCATGATATGGGCCATTTTACCTGGTATCGCAACGGTAAATGGGATTATGATCTGTACAAACAAAATGATATCCATCCCATTAAAGGTGCAGAACGAGCACATAAACTATTAATCCGTTTGGGAGAGAACCCGATAAAGGCAAAGACAATTTCCCTCGCCATTTTATTTCACACCGATTCGTTTTTACCTTCAAATGATATTATTCGAACACCGCTTCAGCAGGTCGTCAAATGGGCCGACGAAAAAGATGAAGAAGAAGGTGGAAAACACCATTACCGTAAAATTGATTTTCTCCGGGCAAAGGAAAGCATCATGAAACTTGATACACTCATAGACGAGGAACAAAGAAAAAGGCTATCTTCCTGAAGGCAAACAGGTTGATAGCCTTTTTACCGTGCACTTTTTTAAAGCATATTTTACAGTTTAAATTTTGCTTTTGAATTTATTTCATTTATATTGTTATCAAGTGAATTAATGATGTAATATATAGACCAATAGAACTATTCGTGGTGGCCGCAATTATAAAAATCATCGGATTATTAACAAATAATGAAAAGAACAGGTGAAGTTATGAAGTCGATTAAGCTAATGATATATGGTGGCAAAGGGGGGCTAAAGGGAATCATCGAAAAAGAAGAAGACATTAAGGTCATAGGAACAACGGGGAATGAAATGGAATTTCTTGATCTTGATTATACAGTATCAGTTGATGTCATTCTTCTTGATGTCCAGTCATCAGGGAAGTATGGACAGGAAGTAATGCCAATCCTAAAGGAAAGACACCCATCCATTCCTTTCGTCATTCTTACTGCCTGTTCAGAAGACCATTATCTTATCGAAGCAATATGCCATGGTGCAGCAGGTTATGTGTTACAGGATAGTGGAATGAAACAAGTGGTGTCGGCAATCCGTCAATGTGCCAATGGTCAAATAGTCTATCCTGCCTCATTCAAATCTTTTCTAATGAAGAAGCTGCAGCAGGATGGTGTTGAAAAATCACCAGTATCTTTGGATAAGGCAATTGAAAAATTAGGGGCCTTTTCTAAACGCGAGTATGAACTGCTTATTCTACTCAACGAAGGCCAGACGAATCAGCAAATTTCAAAAACACTTTTTCTATCCATCGGCACGGTAAAAAACTATATCAGCCGCATTTACAGAAAACTGAATGTTAGTAATCGCCCTGAGCTTATGGCACTTTTGTATAGTTTTCAAAATAGCAGCATGAAGGGGTGACTATTTAAGCCCTTCGCTCCTTTCATAGATTTTTCATAATGGCCTTATACACCCGATTCTTTATAGGAATTATATTTAAACCATTCCAAATACTTTGATGATGACATGATTTTTATCATCGGGCAACAAGGTGGCGGTAGGATAGATGAATTCGCCGGTGCCTGAATCTCGAAAAAGGAATTTAAATTGGTCAATGAGCCTTTTCATATCTTTAACTGTTCCTCGTAATACCTCCTAGCCATCCGTTTTATTTTAACTGTCTCTGCATATGCATCCACTCCTTCCGCTGTTCTTTTCCGGATCGAATGTGATTGGAAAATTCCACCTCAGTTCATCCCTTATCTTCTGCATTTGAACATACTCGAATTCCAAAGCCGGACCGTAGTTTCATGAGTGCATTTTTGACTGACGGGATTCTGTGCAATACTAATAATTGAAAGTTGATAAAACAAAAGAAGGATTAAAACCAGACAAAATGATCGAGATTGTTTGAATATTTATGGAATAAATAATATAGAAGGGAAATGCAGTTCTAACCTGTCCATTTTGGATTAAACTAATAAGAGGGAGTTTCGTTATAAGGAGGGGCATCATGGTTAGAAAATGGGCAGGAAGAGCGATTCTATTATATATCTTTTATGCAGCAGTGATGTATTGGTATATTTTTTATGGGGCAGATACTTCCATTCCCGAAGCATTGCGTGGTACTGCAGCAGACCCTGCAACATTTTTGAATGCAAGGGAACTAAAACTTAGCGAAGAGTATTCAGGTCTGAGGAATTTTATTTTTTTCGTTTCTACACCATATGAATGGCTGCTGTATTTCTTCATTTTATTATTTGGTTTTTCAAAAGCATTTGAAAAGTCTTCCATGACGGTATCGAAACGGAAAGTGATCCAAACAGGCATTTACTTATTCTGGCTTTCTGTAATTTCTTACCTGGCACTATTTCCAATCAGCTTCATTGGTTACCGGATGAGTAAAAGTTACCATATCAGTACACAAAGTTTCACCTCGTGGATGAAGGATGGAGTCATCGAATTTTGGGTGAATTTTGGGTTGATGTTCATCATCGTTTCCGTCTTATATTGGTTAATGAAGAAAAGTGTGAAGAAGTGGTGGCTCTATGCTTGGATGTTGTCCATTCCATTTACCTTGTTTCTTATGTTTGTTCAGCCTGTTTTGATTGATCCGCTGTATAATGAATTCTATCCGCTCAAAAATAAAGAGCTGGAAACGGAAATATTGGCACTTGCCTCACAGGCTGAAATTCCGGCTGATCACGTATATGAAGTAAATATGGCGAAAAAGACAAATGCCTTAAACGCATACGTGAACGGCATAGGTTCCAACTCAAGGATAGTCCTTTGGGATACGACCCTCAATAAACTAAAGGAAGATGAAATCCTTTTTATCATGGCACATGAAATGGCTCATTATGTTGAAAAGCACATTTATATAGGGATTGCAGGATATTTAGGAATGACTTTAATCGGCTTATGGCTGACATCGAAAATCATGAATTATATCATAAGGCGCTGGGGCCACCTGTTAAAGGTGCGTACGGTTGACAGCATCGCTTCTCTTCCATTATTTTTCTTAATAACGTCTGTGCTGTTGTTTGCTTCCAGCCCGGTGTCCAATTATGTTTCCAGATATCAAGAAACAAGGGCTGACCGTTATGCCATCGAAATGACCGGGGATAAAGAATCAGCAATCACCACTTTCCAGGAACTCACAAGGTCGGGTTTGAGTCAGGTCAATCCACCATTCCTGGTAAAATGGCTACGGTATTCCCATCCAACCATGCTCGAGCGGATTTCCACTGTTGAAAATGCAGATACAAAGGGTGATTGAAAGATGGATGATGATTCTAGATTCTATTACTGATGAATTAATCGGTAAAAAGGATTACAAAATTACTTTGACTGGATATTCTATTAACCCTGAACCAAGAATAGATATATGGGTTTCTTTAAAAAGCTCAGAACCCGATTCAAGGGAACATGGCGATAATATCGAAAAGGTCCTTAAAGAATATTTGAATTCTAAAGAAATGCAAAAATTGGTTAAAAACGATTCCTACAAAATTAATGTATACAGCAAAGACAAAAAGAAATAAATTAAACTAGCATAAATCTATAACTTTTGATTTTTTGAAATAACGGGTGCTTTACTTCAAATAGGGAGTTGCTTTGGCAACTCTTTTCTTATAGAGCTAACGGGTGCGTTAGTTGATTAAGGAACACAAAAATGATCAAACTTTGTTTCAAAGCTACAGCATAATCGATAATTTCGAAGATGAGAAACCCCCTTGGCTACCAAGGGGGTTTATTTTTGATGGATTCCTTAAAGAGTGATTATCTTAGCTAGCTTTGCATACCATATACAACCTAAAAAACGACAAAAAAGTATATATACGTCAATACACCTTTTTGATATTATAAAGATAAATTTCCTATATTTGTTATTTTTGAGTAGGAATTATTAAATAAGGGGAAGTGATAAAACTGAAGAAGAATAAAGTAGTAATTAAAGTATTAGCATTCTTTATGTTAATTGGGTTATTTGTTTATACATTATATGTTGAACTCCCATCTAAACAAACATCAACAACTCAAGAACAACAATCAAATGTTTTGAAAGGACAATTCCATCTTGACAATGTTGTAAAAATTTATGTTCCATCTACCTACAATATTGATCAACCTATTGATAACAGCAAATATGTTGACCAGTCTTTAGAGAAGTTCTCTAATATGTTTGGAGGTGCTACTTCTTACGATGGAACAGGAGCTTGGATAGGAGACAATGAAAAATTAGTTAAAGAAAAAGTAACCATTGTTTATAGCTTCACTGAAAAGTTAGATAAGAATAAAATTAATGAAGTTGTAGCTTATGCAAAAAATCTTAAAAAAGAAATGAAACAGTCTTCGGTATCCATTGAAGTAAATGGAAAAATGTATTTTATTAAATAAAAGATCTATAAAAAAATTATTTAAAGGTATGCTCACTGAAAAGCATACCTTTAATTTGTATTATAGTAACTAAGTTTTACATATAACCGTTTGATCATTAAAGGTGTAGTTTTAAAATAAAGTCGTAACGTTTTGAATAAAGTTTAATCGTTTATAAAAATGATAAACCGAAATCAATACTTGATTTTGGTTTTCCTTAATGAACTAAGGGGCAGGTTAGTTGAAGAAGAAATGGTAAGATAAAAAGGATGAGTACCAAAGGGAAAGTAGGATGATATGGAATATATTTATGTAAAATGGATGACCTTTTTATGCTTTCTTGGAAGATAATGAAATATAGAAAATTGAAGACCTTTTAAAAAGAAAAAGAAGGAGAATCCTCCTTCTTTTTCTTTTTAATAAATCTTTATATTACCCACAAAGGAAGTTATATTTAATTCCTTATCTCCTTTGTATCTATTAATGACTTTCTTCCCTGGGGGAAGTTGTTCTACATTATAAATGTTTTCTCCTGATAGTTTATTGTTTTCTGAAATTATTCTTCCAGTTTTAGTTATGATATTTAATCCTACCTCATTAAGAGTCTTTTCACCAGGTATTCCTACTTTTATGGTGCCATTATTAGATTTAATATTATTCTTTCCTTTCATATTAGAAAGGTCTTCGATTTTTATTCTACCAACTAAACTATCTACATTGATATTTCCGTCGATTGTTCCTAAATTAATAGTACCAACATTTGATGATACATTTAGAGATTCACCTTTGAAAGAATCTACATTAATTGTACCTACATCTGAATTTAGGGTTAGTTCTTTAATTTCGCTCGGATATCTAACATCTATTTTTCCAACTCCGGTACTAATTTGAACTTGGTCCATTAATTTAGATGGGACGTTCAGAACTAAGTTTCCTCTGCTTGTGTTAATTGGTGCAATTCGTCTCCAATTATTTACTTCTCTTACCTTAATAACAACTTGATCGCCTTCATATGTAACATCAACTTGGGGATCACCTAGAATAGATTTTTTACCTGTGTACTCAAGATCCATCCTAGAACCATCAGAACTGAGATGAACGTTGACAACATCACTATCCACAATAATTTTGGAAACATCTTTTAAGTCCTCCTTGTGAACGAAGTCTTTTTTAAGAAAAAATTCAATAGTTCCTGAGGCTATTAACAATACTGAAACCCCTCCTGCAATTAGAGCGCCCTTCATAATGTTTACCTCCCTTTCTTTAGCATATTTTAATCATTGAAACATTTGAATCTGCATCCAACCACTTATAATTGATGCTGCACCCACTCCGACACAAATCAATCCAGTTATCAAATTTCAACATACATATATATGTATGTATGTATTTAAAAAAATAAACTGCCTTATGACAGCCTATTTAAATTGAAGATTTCTCTGTGACAAGTTTCAAAAGAGGTTAGTATTTGATCGTCAATAATTGGCAAACCAATACCGTTAAATAGTTCTTGCAAGTGTTTTACCTTTTGCATATATTCTTCTGTATTTACTGAAAAAATAATTGGACTCAACCAAATGTTCGCTAGTATCACAAGTGTTTCAGCAGATTGTTTTGGATAGTGAACGGAAATTGAACCATCCTCTACACCTTCCTCAATAATTGATTGTATACTTGGTGCTCCTATTCTGACACATTCCATTAATTGATTGGCAATAAGTGTAGGACTTTTTAAAATAGATGGGATAGACTTGATCGCATCAACCTGTCCCTGATTATTAGTAAAGGAAAGCTGAAAAGCAGTTTTTAGTTTCTCTAAACCATTTAAACCATCCATTTTCTCTGCTTGTTCAAAAGGATTATTTTCCGAAGCCAATCGTTTGAGAACGGCATCTATAATATCTTCTTTAGATTTAAAATGATGGTAGAACGCACCTCTAGTTAAATCTCCCAATTCATCAATAATGTCTTGGATTGTTGTCTGGTCCCATCCTTTTTCAAGAAAAAGTCTAGTTGCAGCATCTAATATTCTCTGTACCGTTATTTCAGGATATTTATTACGTGCCAATTTATCACCTCCACACATTAATACATTCATATGTATGTATTATATTTTGTAATTATTTGGATGTCAATAGATAGTTCCTTGTTAAACTAAAGGGTGCGTTAGCTGAAGATCGGAGCTGTCTTTAAGTCAGCTTTTTCTTTATGCAACTAACGGGGCAGGTTAGTTCAACAGCTTTAATTAAGAAATATTCCCATTTCAAACTTATTTAGAGCAAGGTTCGTTCTTGCATTTTTCTTTGTGTTTTAAAGTTGGTTTTATTCAAAAAGGGTATTTTTTGTTGAAAAATAATACTATTAGTGTAAAATTACACTAAAAAGGAGTATTTAGTATATATGGAAAAAGAAGAATTCATCAATTTAATATCAGAAAAAATGAAACTTGTCCGAACAGAACAGAGTTTTTCTCAAGATAAGATGTCTGAAATTCTAGGGATTTCAAAAAAAACACTAGTTCAAATTGAAAAAAGAAGAACAGAAGCCAATTGGACCACCGTTGTTGCATTTTGTGCTTTGTTTAATCATAGCCAATTGTTGATATCATCAATTGGTGACAATCCAGTTGATTTTGTTCAGTTAATTGCTAGCAAAAATGGTGGTACGCCTAAAGAAAAAACAATGGGTGGTAAGATATGGTGGAAAGAAATCGAGTATAGAGGGGATTTTCGTTTGCAACAAAATTTGATTAGTGACCATTACCGTATATTGGATCAATATGATTATCGTTGGCATAGTTCTTTTGATAAAGAAGAGAGTTTAAGTCGTTTAAATGAATTACAGGCTGTGGGGACTATCGAGATAGACAAAGGTATAGGGATGGGGATATATGAAGAATAAGATTTTGCTTGTTCTAAGAAAAATAGTAATTGGTATTCTAATAGTCTGTTTATACTGTTTTCCTTTTGTTTATTTTTCAATGCACCAAGATTTTGCTAACCGTTCAATGCTTGGCTATTTAATTATGATTGTAGTGACTTCACTTCTTGCTTTCTTCGGCAAACTCTTTAATAATTCAATCTCTCTTATTATTGGTAATATATTATCTGTAATAATTTCATTTTATTTCATAAGCGATATGACAGGGAACGAACGATGGGGTGGCTATTTTAAGCCACTAACTCCATATCAATTATTAATCTTGGTTAGTTTTTTGAATTTGATTCCTCAGTTCTTCGCTATGAAGTTAGCAAATAGACACAAAAATAAAGTTAAAGATTAATTTGATTAAGAAGAGTAACTTCTTTGAATTAAAAGTTACTCATTTCGTTAATAAATATCAACAATATTCATTAACATTGCCTACATAAAAAGAAAAAGTAAAAAAAGCCTACTTCCTTGAATTGCAAGGATCGTAGGCTTTTTTATTATTTAAAATCACTTTTCACAACGTCCTTCCCCTTCATGAATTCATCATTATATGAATAATAATCTTTTACCTCATCTATAATCCATTGTTTGGATGTTTCATTATAAGTTAAAACTAACCAATATTCCTCAAACGTTTCTTCTATTGGTTCACTGTCATTAAATCCGTTGTATCTTTTTAGTTTATTGTGAAATTCTACTGGATTTTCCTCTTCATATTGTTCATTTTCTTTAGTTAATTTAATATTCCCAAGATCGATTCGAGTCCCTAACGCTGTCCCTTTCCAGTAACTTTCATTTGTTTTTGTAAACTGAATGTTTTCCGCATAGTCTTTAACGATATTATCAGCAGCTGTATTGATAATGGAAGTCAAGCCGGTTGAGAAAATAACTGGAACAAGTACAAAACAAAGAGCCCAACTTTATGAAGCTATTGAATTTGCACGAGAAGGAGATAAAGATTCTTGATGAAGTACTCAAATGATTGAATCGTTCGGGAGTTCAAAATCAGTTCCAAAGCTTTCACATATTATTCTTATATATATGATTTAAAGCTAGTCTGCAGGAAAAGTTGATAAAGAAACAACTTACCATTGGCATTGATAAGACGTGTCCGGCCATTACGGTATCCGTACCGGTGGATGAGAGTATTGAAGATTCTGGGGATTTGACGCCTTAGTTTGCACTGCAGCAAATAGGTTTCAGCTTCATTTAAAATATGTTTCCCGTTTTGTGACTTCACTTCATTCATAAAGCTGTTCTATAGAGAGCTGTGATTGAAGTGAACCCAAAAAGTTAGACACTTTATTTAATTAGGGATTTTTTCTCTTTTTCCAATGTTCCGAAAAAAATAAGGAGCGAATCTTTAATAAAAAAAGCCTGTATCGATGATTACTTGGTAATTATTGATACAGGCTTTAATATTCAGCATTTATCAATACTTATATATATTTAAACAAATAAGCTGGCTTTTTCCTTTACTTATATCGGGAAAGTGTAAGTTTTTTAAGTTGTTTTCAGAAAAAACTATTATTTTTAAAATTCTTAGGTTCTCTACTATAATAAATTAAATTCCCAGTTCGTTTTAAGGAGATCAGATATGTATAATGTACTTTTTATCACTATAGGCTCAGTGCTTGTTGCAGTAGCCTACAACTTATTTTTGATACCTCATTTAATTTTAAGCAGCGGACTTAGTGGACTTGCGATTATGTTCGGAATCATTACCCCAGTCAACACAGGGATATTGAATTTTCTCTTGAATTTGCCATTGCTGATTCTAGGATACTTGAAGTTAGGAAGACGCTTTATCACCTATACGATATTATCAGTTGTCGTGATATCCGTCAGTTTATATCTCATTCCAGTTCATGGAATATCCACTGAACCGATTTTGTCTTCTTTATTTGGCGGAATCATATCGGGATTCGGTATAGGCATCATTTTTCGTGCTTCAGGGTCTTCAGGCGGTTTCGATATCATTGCCATGCTGTTGGCTAAGAAGAGCGATTTTCCACTTGGTACATTGCTTTCAGTGATGAATGGAGTTGTGGTGGTTATTTCAGGCTTCATCTTTGGTTGGGATGCCGCATTATATACGCTGATTTCCATATATGCAGCTGGAAAGGTGATTGATACAATTCATTCCAATCACATTAAATTAACATTAATGATCGTTACGAAAAAGAGTGACGAAATGAAAACGAAGCTCCTGACCAACCTATATCGAGGAATTACAGTCATGGATGGTGAAGGTGCATACTCTGGAGAAAAGAGTAAAGTGATGATGACAGTCATTACCCGTTATCAATTAACCGATGTAAAAGCGATGATAAAAGAAGTGGATCCGAATGCTTTTGTCAATATAACAGAAACAGCCGAAGTCATGGGGATGTTTCATAAAGAGTGATGATAAATAGAAAAGCCTCCCAACATTGGGGAGGCTTTTTTGATTATCAGGCTGTTATTTAGTCATGCATTTTAGCTTCCAAACTGTTTTAGCAAAACGTTCATTTCAGAACTTAATTTTAAGAATAAAGGTTCGTTTTTCATATCCAAGGCTTCATCAATCTGTTTCGCAAGGATATTCTTTTTGGTATTAAGGACGGATTCCAGAATAATCATATCAATTAACATTTCCTGAACCACAGCATCGTTTTTCATTTCGCTCATTGATAAGGACTTCACTGACTCTGAATAAGATTTTTCATTTTTCAAAGTTACCACCCCTGACCCTTTTTATTAGTATATGGATTTGAATGGATAAAATCAACTGAAAATTTAAAAAATTTGAATCTTGATTGAAAATGTGTCGTTTAGATGACGAAATGACCACTATTTATAAGAATTTTTAACTTTGTGTGAACTTGCTTTTTATCTTTACAGGTTGTGCTATTATAGTGAGTAATTTAACATATATTTCCCATCTGACTTCACCTATTTATTGACAATGGGGAATGGAAGGGTACAAACAGCAATTAAGAGTATAAGCTTTGTTAAAGTGAAAAAAGTGTTTAATGCAATGAGGAAGAGGTGGATTAATAATGAAGGAAAACAGTCAGGGAATCATCGAGGAGTATGAAATCACGCCATATACACTAATGGTTTCGCCAATCAATTATGGCAGTAAAATATATGCCCGTATCGTTGAAATGGAGGACGAATTCGTCTCGCCCTTTAAACCTTTGGAAATAGTAAAGAAAAGCTGTGAGTTCTTCGGATCAAGTTATGAAGGACGCAAGCAAGGCACGAAACAGCTCATAAACATCACACATAAAGCACCGATCGCGATTGATCCGACGAGTTCGATCTTCTTCTTTCCAACTACATCTCCGTTGCGTCCCCAATGCATCTGGATATCACATGAGCATGTAGTATCCTATGATCGCCAGGATTCCAAACATACAACCATCACATTCAGGAATAAACAAACCATCGATATAGAAGTATCATGCAGTTCTTTCGAAAACCAGCTGCACCGGACATCCTTTTTAAAAACGAAACTCATCCAGAGGATTGAGGAAACAAAGAGGAAATCTTTCTATCTGTTCACCGAAGCAAATGGAGTCAAGGCTTCAGAGGTAATGTCAAAGTATATACCACGTTAGAAAGGGATTCAGGCTGGGATAATCATAAAAGCATGATTGGAATGAAAGTAAAGGATGCAAGCGTACGGAATTCACTCGAAAATAATGGAAGCCCTTCTTATTAAAGAAGGGTTCCATAATTAATCTTCAAATAATTCATCCATTAGATCGTCAATTTCTTTTTTTGATTTTTCAGTGCCTTCTTTGGAAATGGAGATATTATCACCAAAATACCAGTTAAAATGTCCTGGGTATCTATGATGATTGTTTAAAGATTCCCTGATTTTTTGAATATATATTATGTCCAAAATTTCACAGTGAATAATAGTATTACATAAAAGAAATCTATTAAATTCCGGATGAGTTCCTCAAAATCGCCAATCAGATAGGGTATGAAAACTTAGGGCTCACCAACAGCAATATGTTTTGCAGCTAGAAACCTCCAAGCAAACGGCAGATATTGCAAAGGGAATAGGCGTAGGACTTTATGATGTAGGTGAAGAATATGTGAAGGGAGTTTGGAATTTTGTCACAAATCCTGGGGAATCGATTGAAATTGTGGCTAATTCTATTATTCACCCTATAAAACCCTATATATTGTAAAGTCCATCTCGGATTCTTATAACGGAATATGTCTTACATTGTCGAATTGATTATATAAAAAAGAAAAACCATGCAGAGGTTAAACATTGCATGGTTTTTTATAAGAAAAAAGAGTTGGAGAAACTTTTAACGATCAAATAAAGGGGTATAAGTTTGTTAGTGATTCACTTCATAATATATTGGACATCCACGATGTTTCAAATATTTTGTTCAATATTTCACAAACTATTCACAAGGGTTCTTATCTTTCTGGAAGTTCTTTTTTATATCAAGAGATGGTTAGTAGTAGATGGCTAGACTGGTATAGGGGCAGTATATAGACATGACTAAAAAAAAAAGAGTTCTGGTTGACGTTTTTCATTTATGAATTTTTCCAATCGAATACGGATTTATATCCAAAATAATCTTTCCGCTTTTTTGTTGGTTAATTTATAAGTAGGCGATTTATTTTTATAAGCTGTCAGAGACACTTTAATTAAAGTAATTTGGTTTTCAAAGACTTTACTCAGACAATGCCGTCAACAATCTTTTGCAAAAATGCTGTGCTGACTCTAAAATGATAGTGTTGGGGAATAGTTGTGTTTGTACAGAATTAAAGTGGTGATTAAAATGACGATTAATAATGAGCATGCCAGCCCAACCTATTATTCGTTAAGGACTGTGGAAAAATTGTACTCACTTATCTTAGAAGCAGGAAAGATCAGATGCGTTTTAATGGTCATATCTTCCTTCCCCCCAGGCATCTGTATCCTTCCGGAAAGACTCCAATCACCCATCATTCACAGGCAAACAATATGGAGGATGTCTGTAATAGGGATAATCCGCTAAATTTCCCTTGAGCGGAGACTTTTTTCGAAAAAGTAATAACATAACAAGTCTTCGGTTTTGTTGCGAAGGCGGGGATTGAAGTAATTATGATGTTCCTCGTATCCTTTATATAAAAAACAATACATCGTGAAGGATTCATCGCGTTTGATTTCACTTACTTTAATATTCTCCTTGCGCAAATAGCGCCGTACCTCGGCAAGATCGTCCTGGACCACCGTTAAAATATGTTCGACTAGTTCCGAATAGGGCCTTTTTAATTTAAACGGACTAATTTCGATGACCTTGAGATCCCGGTTCAAGACTGTAATAACCATAGGGAGGTAGATGGCTTTTTCAATCATATTTCGGTCATCTTCTGGAATGCGGGTCATCATGACCGCTCCTTTCTAAAGTAGCACGTTTACAATATTAATATGTATACTTAGTAAAAGTGAGAACGTTTGTTCTTGTTTTTTATCCTAATGCATTTTCAGTGCATATGCAAGCAATTTTGATAAATGATGAAATTTTTGTTAACAAGATTATGTTTTCCTGAGATAGGGAAAGTATGAAGATATATGGATAATAATTCTTGCAATTTCAGGGGAAAGTGATATATCTAAAATAAACGGTTTTTAATAAGTTTATGCTACTTTTATAGTAGCATGTCGAGGGAGATAATTATGGATTTGGATACTATACGTGAGTGGTTTACACTTGATCATATTTCGGCGCTTATTCAGCAATATCGCTCATTCGGTCCAATTCCTGGGATCTTACTGCCGATGCTGGAAGCCTTTTTGCCCTTTTTGCCCTTAGTGGTGTTCGTGCTTGCTAATGCAACGGCTTTTGGTCTCTGGTGGGGGTTTTTATTTTCTTGGATTGGTGCTGTAGCTGGTTCTTTTTTTATCTTTTTAGTTATTAGAAGATATGGTCAAATGAGGTTTTTTCGATTTTTGCAAAAACATAAGCAGGTGCAGAGGTTGATGGTTTGGGTGGAAAGCCATGGATTCGGTCCCATGTTCATACTGCTCTGCTTCCCTTTTACTCCATCGGCTATCGTGAATATCGTGGCAGGACTTTCAAAAGTCAGTCCTTTGCAATATGGACTTGCAGTCGTAGGAGGGAAAGCGGTGATGATTTTTACGATCAGCTTCGTAGGTTACGATTTAGTGTCCTTAATACATAAGCCTGTGCGTACGATCATTATCGGGATTGTCATCTTTATCCTGTGGTATGTAGGAAAAAGACTGGAAGTCCGGTTAAATAAAAGCATGAAGAGAGAAGAAGGACAATAAATTAGTATATAAATGTAGTAGGGGTTGAACTAGATGGAAAAAACAAACAAGAATACTTTATCCGATTGGATAAAAGCAGCCATGATAGCTTTTGTTATTTACATCTTAATCCGTACTTTTTTCTTTTCAAGTTATGATGTTGAAGGAAAATCGATGCAGCCGACCCTTGAAGATGGCAATAAACTTGTCGTGAATAAAATCAATTACCAGATTCATGATATCAACCGATTTGACATTATTGTTTTTCATGCGAATTCACAAGAAGATTATGTTAAGCGAGTTATAGGGATTGCAGGTGACCGCATTCGTTATAAAGATGATTGGCTTTACGTAAATGGTGAGAAAGTGGATGAGCCTTATCTTGAGAAATATAAGGAAGGTTTTCCGGGACAGGATTTTACGGGTGATTTTACCTTAAAAGAATTGACGGACATGACCACAGTCCCGGAGGGCAAGCTTTTTGTCATGGGTGATAATCGTCTTGAAAGTGCGGACAGCCGTCACTTTGGTTATATACCTGTTGAAAATGTTATCGGTAAAGTCGATGTTCGATATTGGCCGCTCAAAGAATTCAATTATAGATTTACAGGTGAATGATTCGAAGCCCGAAAATTATGAGGGCTTTTTCTTTTGGGGAAAACGCGAACGTACGATTGGTGTTTTTTTAAGGGAAACGGTAAAATAATAGAAAGTGTGTCTAATTGGAAACAGAAACCTAGTCATAAAAAAGAAAGTATTTCTGGTATGATAGATCTAGATATTATGTTGTATAAGGGGGAAAAGAGATGTCACTCCGTTTTTTACTGGGAAGATCGGGTGCAGGGAAAACTTCGCATATATTGGACGAAATTCGCTCCAAATTGGCAGAAGATCCCGAAGGCAATCCAATTATCTACCTCGTTCCTGATCAGATGACGTTTCTATCTGAATATAAATTAATTAAAACACCAGGCCTTGCCGGAATGATCCGGACACAGGTTTTCAGTTTTAGCAGGCTGGCTTGGCGCGTTCTTCAGGAAACTGGGGGAATGAGCCGGCTACATTTGGACAGCGTTGGCGTTAATATGTTGATACGGAAGATCATGGATGATAAAAAGGAAGATTTAAAGATGTTTCGCCGCTCTGCTGATAAGCAGGGGTTCATTGCACAGATGGAACTAATGCTGGCTGAGTTCAAGCAGTATTGCATCCAACCTGATGACATTCAAAATTATTTGGCCGAAACATCACCGTCCGGCAGCGGCATTCAGGATAAACTGCATGATCTTGAATTGGTCTATCAGGCTTTTGAGGATGAAATGGTTGATAAATATTTAGATTCCGAAGACTATTTCACTTTGCTTATCGAGAAAATGTCAGAGTCTTCATATATAAGGAAAGCGGATATATATATCGATGGTTTTTATAGCTTGACGCCACAGGAATTATTGATTGTGGAAGAAATGATGAAGCTGTGCAGGAGTGTAACGATCTCGCTGACGTTAGATCAGCCCTACAGGCAATATGCTCCTGATGATTTGCAATTGTTCAGGCAAACGGGGAATCTGTATCATCACCTTTATCAGGCTGGATTGAGGAACGGTATACCAATTACAGAAGATCGAATCTTAAAAGGGACTGAGAGGTTCGGAAAGAGTCCGGGGCTGAATCATCTGGAAACTTATTTTGCCATTCGTCCTGCACGGACGTTTGAGCATTCACCTGATGTAACGATTGCCCAGGCAGTTAACCGCAGGGCTGAGATTGAAGGAGTTGCCCGGGACATCTTGTCGCTGGTCAGACAAAAACAGCACCGTTTCCGTGATATTGCGATTTTAGTCCGTAATGGAGAAGCATACGCAGATATTTTACAAACCGTGTTTAGGGATTATCAAATTCCATTGTTCGTCGATTCCAAACGGACCATGCTGAATCATCCCCTGATTGAACTGATTCGTTCCACCTTGGAGATCATCAATGGCTATTGGCGTTATGAGCCGGTATTTCGTGCAATCAAGACGGAGCTTCTATTTCCTCTGCAAAAAAATCACGATAGGATGCGCGAACAGGTAGATAAGCTGGAAAACTATGTGCTCGCCCGTGGAATTAAAGGAAGCAGGTGGACGTCCAAAGATCGTTGGACCTACCGGCGCTTCCGCGGACTTGAACTAGAGGACCGGAACCAAACGGATAAGGAAATGAAGCTTGAGCAAGAGTTGAATGAGATGAAGCAATTATTTACCGAGCCCATCTTGAAGCTCTCAAAACGGGTTAAGAAGGCTGCTAATGGCAGGGAATTGTGTGAAGCCCTTTATCTATATCTTGAAGAATTGCATGTACCGGAAAAATTGGAAAAGCTGAAACTAGAGGCAGAAGAATCAGGTGATTTGGTATCGGCTAGAGAGCATGAGCAAACGTGGAACGCGGTTGTCGACCTATTGGACCAATTCGTTGAACTGCTGAGCGGGGAAGAGCTGTCCATGAAACAGTTTGCGTCAATCATTGAAGCTGGCCTGGAATCTCTTGAATTTTCTTTGGTACCGCCTGCAATTGACCAAGTCCTAGTCGCTAATCTGGATTTATCCCGCCTCGATGATGTGAAGACAGCTTTTGTTATCGGCTTGAATGAAGGGGTTTTGCCAGGAAAAGCTTTATCTGACGGGATATTTTCAGATAGTGATCGTGAGGTGCTGCTGGCTGGTGGGCTTGATGTTGCTCCAAGTTCAAAAGTGCGCCTCCTTGATGAGGAGTTTACAGCGTATAAAGCTTTTACTACACCTGCTGAGGCCCTTTATCTATCATATCCGCTTGCCGACGAGGAAGGAAAGGCACTTTTACCCTCATCCTATTTGAAACGGGTAAGGGACGTATTGCCTAACGTTTCAGATGTATATTATATGAACGATCCATCCGATCTTTCTGCCGAGGAACAGGTGAAATATGCGGCGAATTATGATGTGGCACTATCGTATCTGGCTGCCCAATTGCAGCTGAAAAAAAGGAACTATCCAATCCATTCACTTTGGTGGGATGTATATAATGCCATTATGGAGGATGAAATGGTCGGTCCGTCGGCAACAAAGGTTTTATCGAGCCTTTTTTATCAAAATAGAACGAAGAAATTATCTGAGGAAACTAGTAAGCAATTATATGGTGAGAGCATTCTTACAAGTGTATCCCGGATGGAAATGTTCAATAGCTGCCCGTTTTCCCATTATGCCGCCCATGGCTTGAAATTGAGGGAAAGGCAAATTTTCCGTTTGGATGCACCGGATATTGGCGAGATGTTCCATGGAGCGTTGAAAATGATTTCCGATTACTTAAAGGAACATGATATTCCTTGGTCTACATTGACAAAGGAACAATGCTTGGAGTTAGCTAGAATTGCTGTGGAGAGACTTGCTCCCAAACTTCAAAATCAGATTTTGTTAAGTACGAACCGCCATCACTATTTACGCAGGAAACTGGAACACGTGATTGGACGGGCCTCAATCGTATTAAGTGAACATGCAAAGGTGAGCGGTTTTGCTCCAATTGGATTAGAACTCGGATTCGGGAAAAATGGAGAGCTGCCGCCACTTTCATTCACATTGAAAAACGGTACGAAGATGGAATTGATCGGGAGAATCGACCGTGTGGATAAAGCGGAAGAAGGTGAGGGTGTCTATTTGCGTGTGCTCGATTATAAGTCGAGTGAAAAGGAACTGAACATGAGTGAAGTATATTATGGACTCGCGCTGCAAATGTTGACATACCTTGATATCGTCGTCACCCATTCCAAATCGCTTATAGGCAAGGAAGCCATTCCAGCCGGCGTTTTGTATTTTCATGTGCATAATCCAGTTGTCAAATCAAAGGGAATGCTCAGTTTGGATAAAATTGAAGAAGAAATTTATAAAAGTTTTAAAATGAATGGACTTGTACTAGATCATTCAAATGTCATTCAAATGATGGATAATTCGCTTGATATTGAAAATTCGGGTAAGTCGGATATCATTCCAGCTGGATTTAAAAAGGATGGATCACTCCTGGCGGCTTCCAAAGTTGCCAGCAGGGAAGAGTTTTCGCTTCTGAATCACCATGTGCGCCGCGTTTACCAGGAGGCTGGCGATCGAATGGTCGATGGTGATGTGGATATAACGCCATATAAATTAAAGGAAAAAACCCCGTGTACATTCTGTTCCTTTAAATCCGTATGCCAATTCGACCAGTCACTGGAGGAGAATCAATTTAGGAATTTAGCACAGAAGAAACAAAATGATGTTCTTGAGCTATTAAGGGGGGAGGAGGAGAGCGATGAGTAAAACGAAAATTCCTGCTCTACCAGGAGACGTGACCTGGACGGAAGATCAATGGAAGGCGATATGGGCTAAAGATCAGGATATTCTGGTTGCGGCCGCTGCAGGTTCAGGGAAAACGGCGGTACTGGTCAATCGGATCATTCAAAAAGTCATTTCGGAAGTAGATCCAATCGATGTTGATGAACTTCTTGTCGTTACTTTCACCAATGCTTCGGCTGCCGAGATGCGCCATAGGGTAGGTGAGGCATTAGAAAGAGCGATCAATGATAATCCGCATTCACAGCATTTGCGCAAGCAGTTGAGCTTGATAAATCGCGCTTCAATTTCCACACTTCATTCCTTTTGTTTAGAGGTGATCAGGAAGTATTATTATCTGACGGAAATCGATCCGGGCTTCCGGATTGCAGATTCTACAGAGGTCCAGTTACTCCGTGATGAAGTGATGGAAGAACTTTTCGAGGAGCAGTATGGACAAAGTGATAATGATGAGTTCTTTAATTTGGTTGATGCTTTCACAAGCGATCGAAACGATGATGCACTTCAGAATATAGTTCGATCACTGTATGATTTTTCGCAATCGAATCCTGATCCGGACCGATGGCTCCATGATGCAGCCAGCATGTATGAGTTGGCTGATGATGATGGGATTGATGATCTTTCGTTTATCGATTCATTGAAATTCGATATTGGTTTACAATTGGACACTGCCAGGGATCTATTGGAACGGTCGCTTGCGTTAACAAAAGTCCCTGGGGGGCCTGCACCAAGGGCTGAGAACTATTTAGCCGACCTTGCCCTGGTTGCTAAACTTTCCGAAGTGAAAGAACAATCCTGGAATGCACTTTATGAAGAAATCCAAAACGTGAAATTTGGAACGGCAAAACGCCTTACTGGTGCCGATTTTATCAAAGAAGTAGCGGATGAGGCTACCAAGTATCGTGATAAGGCGAAAAAAATCATCAAATCGTTACAGGAAGAGTTATTTTCCCGTCAACCGGAAAGCTACCTGCGTGATATAAGGGAACTCAAGGGTTATGTCGATACACTTGTAACGCTTGTTAAACGGTTTGACGAAAGATTCTTCGCTGCAAAAGCAGAAAAGAATTTGGTGGATTTCGCTGATTTGGAACATTATTGTCTTCGGATTTTGACAGGGGAAACTGTGGATGGTGAACGAAAACCTTCAGCGGCTGCGGTCGAATACAGGAACCAGTTCAAAGAAGTACTCGTAGATGAGTATCAGGATACGAACCTTGTTCAGGAATCCATTTTAAAACTGGTGACAGCTGACGGCGAATATAATGGGAATCTTTTTATGGTAGGCGATGTCAAGCAGTCCATTTACCGGTTCAGGCTTGCGGAACCGAATCTTTTCCTTGGAAAGTACACACGTTTCACCCATGATGGTGTTGAATCCGGACTGAAAATTGATTTAAACCGTAATTTCCGGAGCCGAAAGGAAGTTCTCGATGGTACGAACTTCTTGTTTCAACAATTGATGGGCATTACAGTCGGTGAGATTGATTATGATGAAGATGCCCAATTGAAAAAAGGTGCCCCATATCCCGAAGACGATCCAAACCCAATCGAGCTCCTTTTAATTGATGGAACAGCCGATCCAGAAGCTCAATCGGAAGAAGGGGCGGATGGCGGGTTTGAGGCCGAGGAACTTGAAAAAGCACAGCTCGAAGCAAGACAAATGGCCAAGCTCATTAAGAAGGCTATAAGCGAAAAGCATCGGATATATGATACGAAAACCAAACAGTATCGATCTGCCACTTATCGGGACATGGTCATCCTTCTCCGTTCGATGCCATGGGCACCGCAAATCATGGAGGAATTTAAAAAGCAGGGGATTCCAGTCTATGCCAATTTGTCGACAGGGTATTTTGAAGCGACCGAAGTGGCCATCATGATTTCTTTATTGAAGGTGATTGATAATCCGCAACAGGATATCCCATTGGCTTCCGTTCTTCGTTCACCTATCGTCGGGTTGGATGAAGAAGAAATGTCACAGGTGCGTTTATTCCATACAGGGAGCTACTATGAAGCACTAGCTGATTTTTATAGAAAGAGTGACCCCGAAGAACATCCGGGACTTTATGAAAAAGCCTCAGCTTTTTATAAAAAACTAGTGAAGTGGAGGAAGCTTGCCAGGCAGGAGGCATTATCAGATTTGATCTGGCTTCTATATCGCGAAACGCAGTTCTATGATTTTGCAGGAGGGATGCCGGGTGGCAAACAGCGTCAGGCCAATTTAAGAGCGTTGTATGACAGGGCAAGGCAATATGAAGCAAGTTCGTTCCGCGGTCTGTTCCGTTTCTTGCGTTTCATAGAAAGGATGCAAGAACGTGGAGATGATTTAGGGGCCGCTCGGGCTTTAGGGGAACAGGAGGATGTAGTCCGCCTGATGACGATTCACTCGTCAAAGGGTCTTGAGTTCCCGATCGTGTTTATTGCCGGTCTTTCCAAGCAATTCAATATGATGGATTTACGCAAGCCGTATTTACTGGATAAGGATTATGGCTTTGCGGCAAAGTATGTGAATTCCGAATTACGGATTACATATCCATCCCTCCCTCAATTGGCTTTTAAGAAAAAAAAGCAGCTTGAATTGATTGCCGAGGAGATGCGTGTCCTCTACGTGGCGCTTACAAGAGCTAAGGAAAAGCTATATTTAATTGCCAGTATCAATGATGCAGAAAAAACGCAGCAGAACTGGGCAAGTAATGCGGCACATGGAGATTGGCTTTTAAAGGACTATGTACGGGCAGGTGCAAAAAGCTATCTTGATTGGATTGGTCCATCCCTTGTCCGACATCGGGATTCTCTTGGTGCTGCTGGCCAAGGCTTGGAAATGGAGTCGCATCCATCGAATTGGTCCATTTCCGTCATTCCAAGTGAAGAGCTTGCTGTTCTGGATGAGGAAGAGGCACTAGTTCAGGAACAAATACTTGATCATGTCCAGAAATCGGAGAAGGTCGGTATCGTTTCCGAGTTTTATGAGCATATCAAAGAACAGCTCGAATGGGAGTACCCCGAGCATGAGGCGACGGTGTATCGTTCCAAGCAATCCGTTTCTGAACTAAAACGTCAATATGAACTCAAGGACGAGCAAAGCTCCACAGAGTTGTTGCGTAAATTTAAGCGACCCATCACGAAGCGGCCGACTTTCATGCAAGAAAAGTCACTTACTCCTGCTGAAAGGGGTACGATTACACATTTAGTCATGCAGCATATTGATCTATCTAAAGAGATTACCATTCAAACGATTCAGGAACTGATGGTTGACTTGATTCAGCGTGAGTTGCTGACAGAGGAACAGAAAGCAGCTGTGGATCCTAAGACGATCGTCGATTTCTTTGACACTGAAATCGGCCAAAGAATGCAGAGGGCCGAGAGCATTCGCCGTGAAGTGCCATTTACGATGTCGTTGCCTGCAAAGGAAGCTTACAGCGATTGGGCAGCTGGAGATGAAGAGATCCTTATCCAAGGTGTGATTGATTGTATCTTTGAAGATGAACAAGGTCTTGTGCTTCTGGATTATAAAACGGATACGATTACCGGCCGTTTTACTAGCGGGTATGAAGGGGCTAAAGAGATTCTTGCCGATCGATACCGTATGCAGCTACAGTTTTATACGAGGGCTGTTGAAGGGATAATGAATAAGAAAGTGACTAGCCGTTACTTGTTTTTCTTTGACGGATCGCATTTATTGGAAGTATAACAGAGAAGGAGTGTCCCATTGATGAGGGGCGCTCCTTTTTTTGATTGAATAAACAGAATAGTTTGAAAGTATACAAAAGCTTACTATATACTAGGGGAGAAAAAATACCTTTTTTAAAGGAGTAGAGTGGAGTATGACGAGTGAGATCAAGAGCAAGGGATATTTTGGTGAGTTCGGTGGAAGCTTTGTACCGGGAGAACTTCAGGAAGTAATGGATATTTTAGAAACGGAATTCTTGAAATATAAGGATGACCCGGAATTCATTGAGGAGTTTCAATACTATCTGAAAGAATATGTCGGACGCGAAAATCCGTTAACCCATGCACAGAATTTAACGAAAAAGATTGGCGGGGCAAAAATATATTTGAAGCGTGAAGATCTGAATCATACAGGTGCTCACAAAATTAATAATGCGATCGGACAAATCTTGCTCGCTAAACGGATGGGTGCTAACCGCATCATCGCAGAAACTGGCGCTGGACAGCATGGTGTAGCGACTGCGACGGCATGTGCGATGTTTGGCTTGGAGTGTGTAATCTATATGGGTAAGCTGGATACGGAGAGGCAGGCATTGAATGTCTTTCGGATGGAATTGTTGGGGGCAAAAGTTGTAGCGGTCGAAAAGGGACAGGGTCGATTAAAGGATGCAGTTGATGAGGCATTGAATGATTTGGTGCAACACTATGAAAATACTTTTTACTTGCTTGGTTCAGCAGTGGGACCACACCCCTATCCAACGATCGTTAAGCATTTTCAAGCGATCATAAGTGAAGAATCAAAACGCCAGATTCTTGAAAAGGAAGGAAAGCTCCCAACTGCCATCATTGCTTGTGCAGGAGGGGGAAGTAATGCGATTGGTGCTTTTGCACATTATATCGAAGAAGGAAATGTCCGTTTAATTGGTGTAGAACCAATTGAAGCCCCAAGTATTTCGCAAGGTGTCCCGGCAGTATTGCACGGATTTAAAAGTTTGACGTTAGTGGATGAACATGGGCAGCCAAAACCGACATTTTCCATAGCAGCCGGCTTGGATTACCCAAGTGTGGGACCCGAGCATAGTTTTTTGAAAGATAGCGGGCGGGCGGAGTATGTGACGGTAAAAGGGGAAGAAGCTCTTGAGGCCTTCCAGGTATTATCCAAAACAGAGGGGATCATTCCAGCTCTCGAAAGCTCACATGCTTTAGCTTACGCCATGAAGCTGGCAAAAGAGTTAACAAGAGATGATATACTGATCGTTAATTTATCAGGCAGGGGTGACAAGGATGTCGAGCAAGTATTTAACATGATAGAAAAATAGGTCGAATTTAAAAGCCTCCCTGGAAATGGGAGGCTTTTTCTTTGACTAATTATTCCCTGTAATGGGCTGGTCGACCCCATTGACATCAAGGACATTGCTACCGTTCAGACCATTGGCCGTGAAGACGATTGCAGCTGTGTTCCCTGAACCGGATCCGGTAACGGTTTTGGATGAAGACTTAGGGGAAATGACGGCGCAATCACCGAATAACAGGTTTCCTTGCGCGACATTAAATATTTGAACTGGGCCGATAATAGCGGGCATATGAACCCCTCCTATAAAAGTTTAACTGTTGTTTGTAGAATCCCCGATTGGTGTCTCTTCGATTTCTTTAGGAACCTCCCGAATATGTTTCACTCTGGATTCCATACGTGCATGGCCTACGTTTCCGACACCAACTACAGATGAGGCTGATATCCCGATTATATTGATATTGCCGACCCGTATGAAGGGATTCGGATTTGAAAACCTTGATATGACGGGTTCAGTCAATCTCGGGATATAAAAAGGTTTCTTAAAAATGTCATAGTCTTCGAAATGAATATCGAATGAATTGAAAGTTTCACTTTTCTTTTGAATCGCTAAAGCCAGGGAATTTCCGTCAATATATGAAGTATCCCCGATTTGCAGGGTGGAGCTGAATGATACCGTGTCGGATAATATTGATTTTACTTTTGATATTCTTGAAAACATGTTATTTATCCTGCTGGAGAAAGCGGCACGAATGGCCCGATGATAAGGGATTCCGGCGGGGTATCGAATGCGGAAGATAGTTGGACCGTTTGTACATCCCCTATGAGAAATAAAGCAGAGCTTGCTACACCGGTAATTTTAATATCACCTACACAAAGCTGGTGATTGGTTACATTAAACTCCATTTGGATTTCCTCCTGTCTCGGCTTGTGAATGGGTAATGAATTGTAATAATGCAGTTTGAATATCGGATTTTACCTTTTCCCTGATCTTTTCCTTGATATTATCCCTTTGCTGCGGTGCACGTTCCGCGTAAGAAAGATTATCGAAATACATATTGATTCGTTGATGAAGCTGGCGTTCGACGTCCTGTTTAATGAAGTCATGATAAGAGGGTTCCAATGATATTTTCAGCTGGGTTTCCGCATCGTGGATCATATTTTCCAAGTCTGAAAGGATATCGTTGTGAATTTCCTGGACGACGATTTCCCTGCCTGGAAATAGGTTTGGTGCTGGTTGAACGGGTTGGTTGTTGACGGCAAATTCATCAATGTTGTTAAGGTCATTGGGATTTAAACCGATATTCAACGTTCCATCTAAAGATTCGACTTTTAACTGATCGAATTTATATTCAATTTTATCTACATGGATTGGCGGTTTATTTTTCAGCTCGGCAAGTTCATCTGTCAGGCGTTTGAGTTCGTGTTCAAGTTTCATGATCCGCTTATCCTGGGCTTCAAGGAAACGCTGCATTTGTATGGAATACGAATAAAGATCCTGATTCACGATTCAACACCTCACCTTCATAAAAAGATAAATTCATATATGACAGTATATGAAAAAGTTGGAGGTAGGTGAATGCCTATGAACTAGGAAGGTGTAAACGGGACGAAACTGGTTAATGGTACTACATCAGCTTCGATTTCAGGAGCAGGCTCAGTGAATCCACCGGTATTGGCCAATGTGGAATATGGTTTAATCACCCCGGCACTTCCTATTTGAAAAACGGATGAATTGGCGATGCTTTCAATTTTTATCATATTGATTTGTATGGTCTGGTGAATATTGAAGATCATGCGGACTCCTTTCTTAAAAACATTAGAGATTTAAGACCAGTGGCTGATCAACACCATCTGTATCATTTGTATTTGTGGTGCTATAGGCATTATAAAGGGATATGGATTCACCTGTATTAAACGAGCCAGCACCTGCAAAAGTCTTTGAAGTTGAATATGGACTAATTTTAAAGACGTCACCAATATGGACAATTCCACTGCTACCGACGTTGATGACTTGAACGACTCCTACGATGGCCGGCAAGAAAATCACCCTTTTTTTATTCTGATTTTCCCTTGAATATTAGGCAATGAGCCTATCACCGAAGGGAGTTTCAATGTATTGTATGTTGACTCATGATTGATGTGATTCATCTGCCTATCAATATATTGTTATATAACAGTAGTGGAAATTATTGAATAATTGGAAACAGATATGGTAAAATAATTACTAATTCAGAATTTTCAAATAAAATGAGGGGTGAGGAAATGAACGTACCATTAGTTTTATCGCATTTCTTAGATCGAGCAGCCTTACTATATGGCGATAAGAAAGCCATCATTGGTGATGACAAGGTTTTAACCTACTCAGAGTTGAACGGCCGTGTAAACCAGCTTTCAAATGGTTTAAGGGATCTTGGAGTCAAAAAGGGTGATAAGGTGGCATATTTGGCACCAAACTCAATTGAAATGCTTGAAGGCTTTTATGGGGTATTTCAACTTGGGGCCGTAATCGTTCCATTGAATATCCGCTTGAAGCCTGCCGATTATGTATTCATTTTGAACCATAGTGAGTCCAAGGTCCTTTTTGTAGATCAGGAATTGTATCATTTAATTGCTCCTATCAAGGATGAACTTGAATCGGTGGAACACATAATTGTACATTATAAAAAGGAAGAGATAAATGAAACCGATTACAACCATTGGCTGGACCTTTTTGATACCAGAATCTTTAATCGGGAGTCGGTGGATGAAAATGATGTTTCGAGCCTCCTTTATACAAGCGGGACCACAGGAAATCCCAAAGGGGTGATGCTGACTCACCGCAACAACTATTTGCATGCCCTAGGTGCGATGCATCATTTCAGGGTCAATGACCGCGATACATATTTGCATGTACTGCCGATGTTCCATGTGAATGGTTGGGGTGCCCCATTTTATTATACGGCTAATGGTGCCACTCAAGTTTGTTTGAGGAAAACCAGCCCCGAAATGATATTTGATGCACTTGAAAAGCATAAGGTTTCCATAATGCATATGGCACCGACGGTTCTGAATTCACTTTTTCAATATTATGAACGGAATGTTCCGAAGATCAAGCAGGATATTCGAATCGTTGTTGCGGGTTCCGCTCCGCCTCCTGCATTCGTTACAAGGGTAGAAAAAGAGTTAGGCTGGGAATTCATTCAAATATACGGAATGACCGAATCAACTCCGGTTAGTCTGATATCGCTGATTCGTTCTGAATTCGATGATCTTTCGGAAAAAGAAAAATACAGAATGAAGGCGAAAGCCGGATATCCCATCATAGGAAGTGAGGTAAGGGTTATCCATGACAATGGTGAGGAAGTGGCCCATGATGGCGTGGATATTGGGGAGCTCATCGTCCGCAGTCATGGAGTGATGTTAGGTTATTGGAAAAATGAAGAAGCGACCAGCCAGACACTTAGAAATGGATGGCTGCATACAGGGGATATGGCAACAATCGATGAAAATGGCAATGTTGATATCGTTGACCGCAAAAAGGATATAATCATAAGTGGCGGAGAAAATATTTCTTCCATAGAAGTGGAAGGAATCCTCTATGAACATCCGGACATTCTTGAAGCGGCAGTCATTGCCGTTCCGCATGAAAAGTGGGGGGAGACGCCGCATGCTTTCATTGTGCTAAAAACGGGTGCTGATTTAACGGAAGATGATATAAAGAACTTCACACGGGAAAATTTAGCTCATTTCAAATCAGTCACGAGCGTGTCGTTCGTCAGTGAGCTTCCAAAAACGGCATCTGGTAAAATACAAAAAATCCATCTCCGTAATGATTACTGGGACTCTAAGGGGAAAACAGGCAGATTCGTCAATTGATGCTCGTTAACGCTGTTCAGAAATGATCAGCGTTTATTTCTGTTTGCCCGGTCGATTCGGTTTCATATTAAGCTATGAAGATAGGGAACGAAGCTTGAGAGAGGGACCTTATGTCAGGAAGCTCCATTTGACCAGGTGTCCCTTTCCGTAAATACAGCCACAGGAACTCATGCCATTGTTTGATATCAACTCATTCATTTTGACTTTTTAAGAGAAGCACTCAAATTTGTTTCGATAAAAAGCTTCCTGTTTAACGATAAAGTGTTACTATTATAAAATATTTCAAATTATTATAATAATTCTTTTTAAATCTTGTTGATTCTAAGAGTTTTGGATTGTGGGGAGAGAATTGAAACGTATTCATTATAGCTGGGTCATTTTAATCATAACATTCTTCTCGATCATTGTAGCCGGAATCGTTAGGTCATCATCGGGAGTATTCATCGTACCATTTGAAAATGAGTTCGGGTGGGACCGGTCCATCATTTCTTTAGCCTTCGCCATAAGTCTTTTTCTTTATGGATTATCGGGTCCATTCATGGCCGCCCTAATTGAAGTGCTTGGATTGAAGAAAATGATGGTATTGGCCATGTCCACTTTATTGGCAGGGATTTTCCTCACTTTCTTCATGGAGCATGAGTGGCAGCTCATTCTAATTTGGGGAATCATCATTGGATTGGGTTCTGGAGTGTTTTTAACGGTATTGAGCCCATATGTGGCAAATCGTTGGTTCGAGAAGAGGCGGGGGCTGGCGGTCGGGATACTGACGGCAAGTACGGCCACAGGTCAGCTCATTTTACTTCCGGTTTTAGCCATCATCATTGAGAATCACTCGTGGAGATGGGCGATTGGATTAATTTTGGTCCTTAGCTTGATCATGCTGTCAATCATCCTTTTATTCATGAAAAACAATCCGAAGGAAGTTGGCACTCTTCCATATGGATTAGAAGAGGAAAGTCAGGAGGCTGTTACAGTCCAAAAGAAGAACCCCATTGCCATGGCTTTTCAGTCGTTGATTGAAGCAGTGAAAGTGAAGGAATTCTGGTTATTGGCAGGAAGCTTTTTTATATGCGGACTTTCAACGAGCGGGTTGATCGGCACACATTTCATTTCTTATTGTATTAGTTTTGGATTACCGGTTGTTACGGCAGCCTCACTGCTATCTTTCATGGGGATCTTTGATTTGATTGGTACGACTGTATCCGGGTGGTTATCAGATCGTTTTGATAACCGTTGGTTGTTGTTTTGGTATTACGGTCTTAGGGGTGCTTCCCTCGTATTACTTCCTTTTGCACTAAATGAAGGCTCAATCGCCCTATTGATCATCTTCTCCGTTTTTTACGGATTGGATTGGATAGCTACTGTCCCTCCAACCATAAGCATTTCAAGACAAGTCTTTGGAATGGAGAAAAGTGGGATTGTATACGGTTGGATATTCGCGGCGCATCAGATGGGTGCAGCGGTGGCCGCGTACGGTGGAGGGCTAATTTTCAAAATATTCAACTCCTATACATGGGCATTCTTCCTTGCGGGAATCTTTTGCTTATTGGGTAGCTTGTTTGTCATACTAATAAAAAAGCAAAAAGCTGCCATAGTGGTTAAAGATGATGAAATCAGGTTATAGAAGAGACGTTAAATCTGTATGGATGAAAGAGGTGAACCAATGAAGGGCACGATGGTACCATTGCAGGAAAGTAAACGGATCGTAAGCATCGATATTTTACGTGGATTAGCCATTTTAGGGATTTTTTTAGTGAATATGCCTTCTTTCCACTCTCCGCTTTTGTACATAGATGGTGCTGAGCGATGGTCCGAAGGATGGGACAGGATATTGTACAGATTCAGTGATATTGTCGCACAGGCCAGCTTTTATCCGTTATTTGCATTCCTGTTCGGTTTCGGGGCCATCATACTTGCTGTAAGGAGTGCAGAAAAGGGTATTTCATTTCCTTTATTATTTACGAAAAGGCTAAGTTTCCTGCTGGTGCTTGGGTGCATTCATGCTTTTTTCATCTGGCATGGGGACATCCTCATTAATTATGCTGTATTTGGGTTTGCATTTTTGTTTTTTTATAAGATGAAGGGCAGGAATCTAATTCTGCTAGGCTCGGTTTGTTATGTCCTGCCATTTGCTATATTGGGTTCACTATTTCTTATAATGGGCATATTTGATAGGGAAGGGATGGCGATAACGACTGATTCTGCGATGATGAAACAGTCTTTGGAAGTTTATCAATCTGGTACATTTACGGAAATAATGAGTCAAAGAGCACTAGATTGGTATATGGTGAACAACCTCTTTAATGCCATTATCCTTTTTTTATCGATTTTTCCGTTTTTTTTAATTGGAGCAGGCGTTGCAAAGCAAGGCTTTCTCCAAAATCCAAGTCAATATAAACGACAATTCAAAGCGATATTGATTGTAAGCTTGCTGTTGGGCATGACAATGAAGATATTGCCATATGTGACGGTATACCATTTTGGCACGATATTCGTACAGGATTATTTTGGCGGACCGTTACTTACGATTTTTTATATCACGGCAATAACGCTTTTGGCGGAACAGGCAGGAGCTTCCCGCCTGTTCCACCCCCTTTCGTATATCGGAAGGATGTCGATGAGTAACTACTTGTTCCAATCGATAGTATGCACGGTCATTTTTTATTCATATGGCCTTGGTTTATATGGATCTGTCTCTTACACGACAGGGGTTGTTTTCCTAATAGCTCTTTTTTGCCTGCAAATTCTGCTTTCCTTATTGTGGATGGGTCTGTTTAATTACGGACCGGTTGAATATGTATGGCGTTTTGTTACATATGGTAAAAAGCCAGTTATGCGTCGAAGAGGACCAGTTTAGAAGAAATGTAAATGATGTTCATTAAATTGTTGATTTTACCTATTCAGATGAATCCTTAGTTTTGTTATTTTGTAAAAGCCTATGATATGATTAAAAGGAAACTGAACGAGGGGGCAAAAAAATGACACATATGCATATTACAGCTTGGGTTATCGGAATCATTCTTTTCTTTGTCACATATTCGATGCTTAAAGGTGGAAATCCGAAAGCGAAAATGCTACATATGATAACACGTTTATTCTATCTATTGATTTTCCTTACTGGCGGAATGCTGATCACGGATTTTGGTGCTTACGCAGTAAAAATGATTGTTGGCATCATCGTGATTGCGGCGATGGAAATGGTGTTGGTCCGTACGAAAAAAGGTAAAAGCACAAGTGCCATGTGGATATTGTTCATCGTTGCGCTTGTATTCGTCCTTTATTTAGGGCTTTCCCTGCCGCAAGGAATGGACTTTTTTTAATACAGAATTGAAAATGGGTAAATGAGGAAATCTCATTTACCCGTTTTTTTTTACCCGTTATTGTGAATTCACTTTCTCAATGACGATCCTTTTTCCGGTGTTCAGGGTGAATTCAAAACGATCGTGATCCTTCTTCCCATAAGAAAAGTGGTGCTGAACGAGACATATTTGGCTCTCGTTATCAAAAGTGAAGAAATTCACGCCGGACTGGTTAGGGACAGCCCTTAAAAAAGTGAGCTGATTATAGCTATATATACAATCATAAATAGAAAAATCAAGTGAATTCAAGGTCGTTACAAATTGGAAAAAGGAATCGTCGTTCAATTCTTCCAATAAACGTTCAAAAGAGTAGAGCAGCTTTTTGCGGATCCGAATGGGCTCATTTTCCCTTAAGAAGGTGATTTCCCGGTGAAGCAGGATTTTTCCCTCTTCTTCAACAACTCCTTGCTGCCAGCGCCCACCCCTGTAAACTTCAATGATGCTATCAACATGGTCTTCGATGGAGCAGGCCTCATCTGTTTCATCATCGAAAAAAATCCATTGTTGATTGATATTTTCCACTGTTCCTTCGGTAAAAGCTCTTGTTTGCCTGTTCATTAACTTGGTTCGTTGTTGCTGACTCATACATATACCTCCAATAGTGGAATCCTCACCTACTTTTTAGTCAAAATCCAATGAAAATATAACTGTATATTTTAAAATATTATGGACAAATAACCATCTTTCCGTCTTTGCATAGGCTATGTTAAACACGGGATGCTTTGCTCAACAATTCATTATCAACGCCTGGCGTTTTGGGCGGGGATCCTACGGAATGTTGCTGTTCGATACTTAAACCTTCTTTGCTTGATCTTCGAATTTACAAATAAGCGACTGTAAATCTTTTTAAGACAGGGAGCCAATATTTTTTTCTGAGAGTCCGGATAGAAAGGATGAAGTGTAAAATGTGTGGGATAACAGGCTGGGTGCATTTTCAAAAAGATTTACGGAAGGAAACAAAAACAGTTGAAAATATGACAAAAACGTTGGCAAAGCGGGGGCCAGACGAGGAAAATGTTTGGAGTGAAGCCCATGTTGCCTTTGGTCATAAACGGTTAACGGTTGTCGATGCGGAAGGCGGAAAACAGCCGATGTCGAAAGATCAAAAAAACGGCAGATATACGCTTTGTTATAATGGAGAGCTATATAACACCGAAGACATTCGAAAACAGCTATTATTAAAAGGATATTCCTTTAAGGGTCATTCTGATACAGAAGTTTTACTTACTTCTTATATAGAATGGAAAGAAAAATGCATTGACTTGTTCAATGGGATTTTTGCGTTTGCAATTTGGGATGAAAAGGAACAGAAATTATTCATTGCAAGAGATCGGATGGGGGTAAAGCCACTCTTTTATGCAGAAAGGGACGGGGGATTTATTTTTGGCTCTGAATTAAAGGCGATTTTAGCCCACCCGGATGTTAAAACGGAGATCGACCGCGACGGGTTGGCTGAAGTTTTTGGTGTGGGCCCATCCCGAAAGCCAGGTTCCGGTGTTTTTCATAATATCCAAGAGTTAAGACCTGCCCATGCTCTAACATTATCAAGGCAAGGGCTCCGAATTTGGAGGTATTGGAATGTGAAAAGCGAAGAACATCGGGATACCCTCGATGAGACGGCCGAGAAGGTCCGCTTCCTTGTCGAGGATGCAGTGACTCGGCAACTTGTATCTGATGTTCCACTTTGTACCTTCTTGTCAGGAGGGCTGGACTCTAGCGCCATAACGGCCATTGCGGCAAACGCCTATCAAAAAGAAGGGAAAGGACGGCTGCATACTTATTCCATTGATTATGAAGATAATGAGCGCTATTTTAAGGCAAATGATTTTCAGCCTAACTCTGATGGACATTGGATTAAAAAGATGTCGGATACCTTTAACACGGTTCACCATTCATCGATCATCACTCAAGAACAGTTAACGGATTATTTAACGGAAGCTGTCCTTGTAAGGGACCTTCCAGGGATGGCGGATGTCGATTCCTCATTACTTTGGTTTTGTAAGGAAATCAAGCAGGATTTTGTCGTAGGCCTGTCCGGTGAGTGTGCGGACGAAATTTTTGGCGGTTATCCTTGGTTTCATCGTGAAGATGATTTAAATCGAGCTGGTTTTCCATGGATGAGATCGACCGGGGAACGGGTATCGTTATTGAAAACGGGATGGCGTGAGAAATTGAAGCTGGAGGAATTTGCGAATGAAGCCTATTTGACCACCCTTGCCGAAACTCCTAAATTGGAAGGGGAAAACGGTGTAGCAGCAAAGCGTAGAGAACTTTTCTATGTGAATTTGTTATGGTTCATGACGACGCTTCTTGACCGGAAGGACCGGATGAGTATGGGGGCAAGTCTAGAGGTGCGCGTTCCATTTGCCGATCATCGACTTGTTGAATATGCATGGAACATTCCTTGGGAAATGAAAATGGAAGGCAACCGTGAAAAGGGTATTCTGAGGAAAGCGTTGGAGGGGCTGTTACCGGATGAGGTATTGTATCGTAAAAAAAGTCCATATCCAAAAACCCACAACCCTATATATACTGACCGTGTGCAGGCGTGGTTGAAAGACTTACTGAGGGATAAAAATTCGGTCTTGCATGAGTTTTTCGATAAACAGAAGCTGACGGATATAGTGGATTCCAAAGGAGCCGCTTTTAAAGTGCCGTGGTTCGGGCAATTGATGTCAGGTCCCCAGTTACTGGCTCACTTGGCACAAACCCATGTATGGTTCAAAGAATATGATATTCAAATAATCGATTGAAAAAAACGGGGCAGGATGATTTTCCTTGCCCCGTTTTCATTGTCTCAAAGATTGAATGCAAGAATTTTATATTGATATCCACCCAATTCAAATTGGCATTCCTGTGTTGTTTCTTTTGTTCTTAAATCCGTTAGTGTACGCCCCTTCAAATCAATAGGGAGAGTGAAGGATTGCTGGACATCCGTCGGGTTGATGAGGATCACGACAGCGCGTTCGCCATTATATTTTTGGTAAGCCACGATATTTTCGTTTCCGTTTGTATTTAGAAATTTGAACTTTCCGGCATTGGCAAGTAATCGTTCTTCTTTTCGTAAGTGGATCAATGCCTTAATTTCATTGAAAAGCTCGGTATTTTGTTTTTCTTCTTCCCAAACCATGCATTTTCGGCATCCTGGATCCCTGCCTCCGGTTAAGCCGATTTCATCGCCATAGTATATACAGGGGCTGCCATTGAAAGTAAGCAGGATCGCGTGGATGAGCTTGGCTCGATCTAGATCTTCCCCGCAATCCGTGAAAATCCGCGGTGTATCATGGCTTCCAAGGAGATTGAACGTCACGTCAAAAATATTGGTCGGGTAACTATGATAGATGGCTGTCATTTCTTCGGTGAACTCGCGTGCATTGATGGTTTGTGAAGCGACCAGGCGGAAAACTTGGTTGGTAAAAGGGTAATTCATGACAGCATCGAACTGATCGCCGCGAAGCCATGGCATGGAGTCGTGCCAAATTTCACCAAGAATGTAAAGGTCAGGCTTTATACTTTTCACCGTTGTTCGAAATTCACGCCAGAATGGTTGGTCGACTTCATTTGCCACATCGAGTCGCCAGGCGTCTATATCGAACTCCTTAATCCAATAGGCTGAGACTTCGAGCAGATATTCTTTCACTTCCGGATTCGCAGTATTCAATTTTGGCATCGATTCAAAAAAACCGAACGTTTCATAATTGGGCCTTTCCCCTCCTTTGAGAGGAAAGCTGTGTGGATGGAACCAATCCTTATATTTCGAATCCTCTCCTTTTTCGAGTAAATCCTGAAATGGGGGGAAATAGTAGCCGCTATGGTTAAAAACGGCATCCAGCATGACTCGGATATTCCGTTTGTGGCATTCGTTTATCAGTGTTTTCAATGTTTCCTTCGTTCCGAATTGCGGATCGATTTTCCGATAATCAATCGTATCGTATTTGTGATTGGAGTGGGCATGGAAGATTGGCGTGAAATAGATTCCGTTGATGCCGAGCTTCTCTAGGTAATCTAAATGTTCAATGATTCCTTCGAAGTCCCCGCCAAAAAAATTATCCACTGCCGGGTCTTCACTTCCCCAAGGTTTAACACCTTCCGGATCGTTGTCAGGGTTTCCGTTCGCGAATCGTTCAGGAAAAATTTGATACCAAATTGTATCTTTGACCCATTCTGGTGCGCCGAATACTTCATTTTGATGTAGATAGGGAATCGCGAAATAGCATCCCGGATCTCGGGGGGGTTCTTTAAAGAAACCCTTTTCCGTGTAAATGGCACTTTCATCTTCTGAGAGGACCTTGAACCCATACCGAATTCTTCTGTAGGTAGGCTTCACATAAATATGCCAATAATCATAACGGTTATCGCTGCCTGATAAACTCATGGGAAGTTCTTCGTACTGCCATTGTCCATTATCTGAAATGTATGGGTCCCCAAAAATCAATCCAGCTGAGGATATATCTTGTTTTTTCGTACGTAGTCGGATATGTAGGGTTTCAGTGTTGATGGGATAGCCGTAATTGTCATTAGGTCTATGGTGTATGGATGAAAATTCCATTAAAACCACTCCAATTCTATAAGTATTTGGGGAAGTGAATATGAAAAAGGGAACTTCAGGCTGTTATGAGGGGGTTCACTAAGCAGTTGTAATTAGCCGTTAAGTGTTTTTTTCAATATGGTTATATACCCAATTCTAATTGAAAGAAGCACCTATTAACTAAAAAATAACAAAAAGTGTTCATCACTACAAGGAAATAAATACGTCGAGGAAAATGTTGTAAAAACCAAAGCCGTTCATATAATGATAACAATAAGTTTGGTACCGCTTTCATTCTGGGGCTTTATTTGATTGGCTGAACTGAAAAACAGTATTATTTGGTGCTTTTGGACATGATAGAATAAACATTTTAAAAAGGAGAATGAAAGTGAAGAAGCTGATTTTTCATTTGTTCATGTCCATGTTCTTGATCGTTATTGTAAGTGCTTGTGAATCCAGTTCAGATTTGGAAAATAAAGTAGTGAAAGAAAATAAGAAAAACGAAGAAGCCAGTAATGAAGCGAAGCCGAAAAAATTGATCATTTGGGAGGAAAAAGGGAAAGCGGAGGCCCTAAAGCCAGTGATTGAAGCATTTGAAAAAGAATATGGAATAAAAGTTGAGCATGAAGAGCTGGAAATAGCTACCGAGATGTATGAACGGCTTCGTCGCGATGGGCCGATTGGAAACGGAAAAGCCCCGGATGTGGTAACTTTTTCTCATGAAAAAGTCGGGCAAATCGTAAAGGAAGGCCTAATTCAGGAAGTGAAAGTGAGTGATGAAGTATTAAATGCCTTCATTGAATCTTCAATTAGAGGCGAGATGTATCAAGATAAGGTATTTGGATTGCCGAAATCCGTAAACACTTCCGTTTTAATTTATAATAAAAAATTGATGGCTAAGCCTCCTGAAACGATGAATGATTTATATAAAATGGCGAAGGAATTAAGACAAGGTAATGTGTATGGTTATTATGCCAAATGGAATGATTTCCATGATGGGTATGGAGTAATGGCTGGAATGGGAGGTTACACATTTAAAGATAAGAATGGAAATCTAGACCCTTCGGACATTGGTTTGAATAATAAGGGTGCTGTAAAAGGAGCTGCGTACATCCAAAAATGGTATAAAGCGGATTTGATTCCAAAAGGCGACAAGGCAGCGATCGAGAAGTTGTTTAGTCAAGGGGATTTGGCTTCTTTCATGAGTGACGGTAACTCATTTTCCGAGAGAAAGGATACAGGATTTGCCCCCTTGCCCGAATTGCCAAATGGTCAGCCAATGAAAACGTTCATGGAAATCAAAGGCTGGCATGTAACAGCATTCACAAAACATCCTGATTGGTCTACGAAGTTAGTTGAATATTTGACAAACGATGATAATGCAATGCAACGTTATGAAATAACAGGGGAAATCCCTCCTAATAATTCAATCAAACACAATGCAGCAATCAATGAAAATGAAAGGGCACAAGCCTTAAGCATACAAATAAAATACGCTGAACCTGTGCCGAATATTCCGGAAATGAATAAGGTATGGGGACCGATGAATTCTGCCATGGATGATATAGCCACTGAAAAAGCAAAACCAAAAAGGGCTTTGGATAAAGCGGTTAAGACGATAAAAAAAGAACGTTAATCGTCTTCTGCTTATTCCATTTCATTAACTGTATCCAGTATCCCCAATTTGTCCCTTTAGTGTAAAGTTTTTTATAATTTGGATTTGACGTTAAGGGGCCAAAAGGCTAATCTTAAAGGCGTAAAGAGATAGCTAGGAGGAGAGCGGATATGAGAAAAAGAGTGTTATCACTCGCTTTAATTCCGTTGCTTCTTTTTTACGCCATTCCAGTAGGAGCAGCTGAAAAAGAACAACGAACTTGGAAGGACGAAATCGTATATTCATTATTGGTCGACAGATTTTTCGATGGTAATACACAAAATAATGGAGATGCGAATGTGAATGACCCTTCTGCGTTTAATGGTGGGGATTTTGAAGGTGTCACGAAGAAACTGAATTATTTAAAAGATATGGGTTATACAGCTATCATCCTTTCACCAATTTTCGCTAATGATGAAAATGGCTATCATGGCGATTGGGTGACTGATTTTTATAAAACGGATACACACTTTGGGACAATTAAAGAGTTTAAAAAACTCGTGAATGAGGCACATAAACGCGATATGAAGGTGATCATTGATTTTCAAGCAAATAATGTGGGTCCTGACTCATCTTGGCTGAACGACCCTGAAAAACAAGATTGGTTCCATGAAGAAAAAAAGATTTCCAATGAAGGTAATCAAAAGGATTTGGAAACAGGCTGGGTCGATGGTCTTCCGGATTTGAATCAAGACAATGAGGAAACACGGAAATATTTACTTGATGCCGCCAAATGGTGGATAACGGAAACTGATATTGATGGGTACCGTTTAAATAAGGTTCAATACGTAGCAAAAGATTTTTGGAAGGAATTTGTAGGTGCAGTCAAATCTGAAAAATCAAATTTCTATACAATCGGCGATATACAAGGTGATGCGGATTTGATTTCAAGCTATAAGAAAACGGGTATCGATGCTTTCATGGCTTATCCGCAAAATGTTGAGCTACGGGAAGCATTTGCTGCACCTGATAAAGAATTGAAACCCGTTTTTAATTCGTTTGCGAAAAGTGAAGATGAATTTGGGGGCAATGCTCCTCAGGCATTGTTCATGGATACTCAGGGAATGCCGCGTTTTACAAAGGATGCAGCCGATCATAACGAAAACCCAGGTGCCAGATGGAGAATGGCGCTGTCATATCTATATACGATGCCAGGAGTGCCAATCGTATTTTATGGATCGGAAATTGCCTTAAATGGTGATATTGCTCCGGATAATCATAAATTGATGAATTTCAAGACAGAACAGGAATTGGTGGAATATATAACAAAGCTTTCTGATCTCAGAGACATGTACCCAGCATTGATAAAAGGGGATATGGAGCTTTTATATGAAAAAGGCGGAGCTTCGGTATTCAAACGTGTGTATGGTGATGAAACGATTGTCGTCGCCATGAACAATACGACTGAAACTCAAAAGATAAACCTTACTGAAAAGGAACTTGAAAGTAATAAAGAGTTGAGAGGTATGCTGAATGGGGATCTGGTCCGCAGTAAGGACAACAGCTACTCTATCGTAATCGACAGGGAGACGACAGAAGTTTACACACTGTCACCCAAGTCGATTATCAATATTCCTTACCTGTTAGTTATAGGATTGGTTCTTCTTATTTTTGGTATATTCATTGCTTTGGTTATTAAGCGTTCAAAACGGAACCAACCAAAATAATCATGTACCTCTCGATTGTGGGTAGCTGCCAAACATTGTCCCTAAGGCTTTGTGGAAAACAGGATCGGGAGGGTACAGCATGAATAAGACTTGGTGGAAAGAAGCGGTTTGCTATCAAATATACCCGCGCAGTTTCATGGATAGTAATGGTGATGGTGTAGGAGATATTAAAGGATTGATTTCAAAGCTCGATTATCTGCAGGATTTAGGGGTAGATGTCATTTGGATTTGTCCATTTTATAAATCGCCCAATGCGGATAATGGCTATGATATTAGTGATTATCAAGCAGTTTCCGATGAGTTCGGTTCAATCGAAGATATTGAACTGTTATTGGAGGATGTTCACGCACGTGGGATGAAGGTGATACTCGATCTTGTTTTGAACCATACAAGCGATGAGCACCCCTGGTTCGTTGAGTCACGTTCGTCACGCGATAATCCGAAACGGGATTGGTATATATGGAGGGATGGGCAGGACGGACGGGAGCCTAATAATTGGGAAAGTATCTTTTCCGGAAGTGCCTGGAAATTCGATGAAAGGACCAATCAATACTATTTACATTTATTTGCCGAAAAGCAGCCAGATTTAAACTGGAAAAATGAGGGTGTGCGACAGGCGTTGTATGAAATGGTGAATTGGTGGCTCGATAAGGGAATTGATGGCTTCCGGATTGATGCGATTACGCATATTCATAAGCGTGAAGGCCTGCCGGATATGCCCAACCCTTATTGGCATCAGTATGTACCTGCGTTTGAAATGCATACCAATCAGGACGGGATTCTGGATTACCTTCAGGAGTTGAAGGAAGAGACGTTCTCTAAGTATGATATCATGACGGTCGGGGAGGCCAATGGCGTCAGGATTGAGCAGGCTGATGAATGGGTCGGGGAATTGAATGGGAAATTCAATATGATATTTCAATTTGAACATCTTGGACTTTGGAATAGGGGACAGAATCACGATGTTGATGTTCAGGGGTTAAAACGCACCATGACCAAGTGGCAAAAGGGGCTGAAAAACAAAGGCTGGAATGCTTTGTTTTTTGAAAATCATGACCAGCCCAGAAGTGTATCGACCTGGGGAAATGATCATCAATATTGGCTAGAAAGCGCAAAAATGCTTGGGGCTCTATATTTTTTCATGCAAGGGACACCTTTTATTTATCAAGGTCAGGAAATAGGCATGACGAATGTCAAATTTGATTCGATTGATGATTATGATGATGTTGGAATGAAAAATTTTTACCGGATTGAGACCTCAAAAGGTCGTTCGCATGATGAAATAATGAACATTATATGGCATAGCGGCCGTGATAATTCACGAACGCCGATGCAATGGAATGATAAAGAAAATGGTGGGTTCACGCACGGAACACCCTGGATGAAGGTTAATTCCAATTATCGTGCCATTAATGTAGAACAGCAGAGGAATGATCCATCATCCATTTATCATTTCTATAAAAAAATGATTGAACTTCGAAAAAAACATCAGGTACTTGTTTATGGGGAATATGAATTATTATGGGAAGATCACCCTGAACTTTATATTTATACAAGAATTATGAATGGTGATTCAGTCAAGGTAATATGTAACTTTAGTGTGAATCACCACCAAATCGATCTTTCTCATTGGGGTGAAATGGAACTTTTACTAGCTAATTATGAGGATTGTCCTGAAGGGTCCGTTATTGATTTACGACCATATGAAACAAGGATTTATCGTTATTGATCTATAAATATCTTCCTTTGATTTGATTGGAAACTAGCTTTAAACCCTCTGTAGTTAGTCGTCTGACTTCTTTCTGCACAAAAGACCTGTCCGTTTTTTAGAAGCTGATCCATAATCAGCTTCTTTTTAATTTTTGAAAAATATACGAAAAAAAACGGAAAAGTAAGTATTTTCTGATAAAATGAATAAACGGCAAAAAAAGTATGGAAATAACTATTGGGCAGAGTGTATTATTAATACATAAAAATGTATAATTATAAAATAAATATAAGAGAAGTGTTTATTGGTATTCACCTTTTTTTGAATGAAGTCAATAAAGGCTAAGAAGGGAGAGGGGAAATGAATGGCCATCACGATAAAAGATGTGGCACAGTTAGCGAATGTTGCTCCTTCAACAGTTTCTCGAGTGATTGCAAATAATCCTCGAATAAGTGAAAAAACAAAGGTACGGGTACGTAAGGCGATGAATAAATTAGGATACCATCCAAACTTCATTGCACGTAGTCTTGCTAATCAATCAACCAGGATCATTGGCTTGGTACTGCCAAGCTCGTCAAATGATTATTATCAAAATCCATTTTTTCCGACGATCCTCCAGGGTCTTAGTGAGGGGGCTCAGGAAAACCATTATTCCCTGTTGCTAAGCACGGGAAAAACAGAAGATGAAATCTACGAAGGAGTCGTAAATATGGTGCAGGGGGGGATGGTTGATGGAATAATCCTGATGTATTCTAGGATGGACGATCACATTCTGACCTATTTGAGAGCAAGGGATTTTCCGTTTGTCATCATTGGGAAACCCTATGATTTTATCGAGGAGATAACATATGTAGATAACGATAATGTCTTGGCAGCCGAGCAGGCAACAGATTATCTCATTCAGCTAGGGCATGAAAGGATTGGATTCATCGGAGGTGATGTAACCCTAGTGATGACCCTCGATCGCTTATTAGGTTATGAACGAGCGTTGAAGAGTGCTGGAATCGATCGAAGGAAGGAATATACCCTGCATGAAGACTTTTTGCATGAAGGTGGACAAGCTGCTGCAAAAAGGTTACTATCCATCGATGAACCACCAACCGCTTTGGTGGTCAGTGATGATCTTATGGCACTTGGCATCGTGCATTCACTTCGCGAGATGGGCGTGCGCACTCCTGAAGAAATGTCCATCGTAAGCTTCAATAACGTTCTTTTCTCTGAACTGTCATTACCAGCCCTGACTTCTGTAGATATTAATATCTTCGATTTGGGATATCAGGCAGCTAAGGGCATCATTCAAATGCTGCAAACTGGAGATACTCCTGCTGGGTCCATCATTCCACATCATTTTGTGGAAAGGCATTCTTGCAGATCAATCAAGCAAGGTTCGATGGCCATGACTTATTAAACGAAAAGGGCATTGCGTAAAAGCAATGCCCTTTTGCTAGAAATGTACGCTGAAACTTTGAAATGTATGTACACCCGTTCCATGTCTGACTAAGTTATTCTCTTTAAGATATTGAATGGCTGTAAGGATTTCACAAAAAATCTTTGGTTCAAGTCCGAGTTGGTTGTGTCCACCATAGATTTTGGAGACTTTCTGGATCGTAGCGATTTTTTCTAACGAATTCACAAGGTCTTCAGGGCTTGTCGAGGGATAAAATGCATAAACTGGAGTATCTGAATAAAGCAGGTCACCAGTAAATAAATAACCAGTTTCATGATCCAAAATAGAGATGTGGCCAGGTGAATGCCCAGGTGTGTGATAAATGCCTAAATTGCGGTTCCCAAGATCAATGGTGTCCCCATCCGATAAGAGTTTATCCGGGTACCCCTGGTATGGCTTGTATGTATCAGGGTCGAAAGACTCCGGTACGGGTATAGTGATATCCCGAGCCATGTCTTTTCTTATTTGTTCCAAAGACAAACCCTTAATGCCGTTGATCAGCCAATCGGCATCATCACCATGAACATAAATTGTATCATAATCCCCATGTCCGCCAATATGATCCGCATGCACATGTGTGGTCAGGACGATTATCGGAAGTTCGGTAAGCTGGTCCGTAATCCGCTTAATCGGCACGATGCCTAATCCTGTATCGATTAACGCAGCTTGGAACTCCCCAATTAGTAAAAAGGAATGAACTTTCTCCCAATGACCATATTCACTAATTGCAAACGTCTTTGAGCCCAATTCCTGAACGGTGAACCAGGGGTCTATAATATTTTTCAAATGAGGTCACTCCTTCCATACCCAATATTTCCGTGTTAATTGGAAATATCCTGCTTGAAAAAAGCAAAGCAGTGGATTTCAATTTGCGACGAAATCCACTGCTTTTGAAGTTAGCTTATCCGTTTACAACGGTACCGCCATTTACATGGATGACTTGTCCGCTGACATAGGATGAATCATCACTAGCCAAATAAACATAGGCTGGTGCTAATTCCTCTGGCTGTCCTGCGCGGCCCATTGGAGTATCCGTACCGAATTTGGCAACATCCGCTTCACCGAATGAGGCAGGAATCAGCGGTGTCCAGATTGGACCTGGCGCAACGCCGTTCACTCTGATGCCATCTTTTGAGATGGAGTTCGATAGAGCTCTTGTGAAGGCTAGTATTGCACCTTTTGTTGAAGAGTAATCGATTAATTTTGGATTGCCCTGATAGGCTGTGATAGAGGTTGTATTGATGATGCTGCTTCCTTTTTTCAGGTGCTTCAATGCAGCTTTTGTTAAATGGAACATCGAGAAAATATTAGTGCGGAACGTTTTTTCCAATTGTTCAGCAGAAATGTCAAGGATACTTGTCTGCACATGCTGTTCTCCAGCGTTGTTGACTAGAATATCCAAACCGCCGAATTCATCCACCGTTTTTTTGACGACATCCTGGCAGAATGCTTCATCACCGATATCTCCGGAAATGAGTAAACATCTCTGGCCTTCTTTCTCGATCAATTCTTTTGTCGTTTGAGCATCCTCGTGTTCATCCAAGTAGGCAACTGTCACATTAGCACCTTCTTTAGCATAATAAATGGCAACTGATTTACCGATTCCGCTGTCTCCTCCAGTTATGATTGCCGTTTTCCCTATTAATTTACCACTTCCTTTGTAGGTAGATTTAACTGAATCAGGGTTCGGTTCCATTTTTGTTTCCACTCCAGGTTGATGTTGTTGATGTTGAGGTGGAAATCCTTGTTTGTTTTGATTTTGGTTTTGACTAGTCAAGATTAAACGCCTCCTGTTTAATTATCTACGCTTTTCTATTCCTTCTTTTGGGAAAAAGAAAACATGGAAAAAATGACCAAAAAAGAGTTTGGGTTATTATTTATTCTGAGGGAACATGACTAGTCTATCCATGTTCCATGAAGGAGATTCATTTGAGGGAAAAGAGGGTATTACCGCTATAGAGGCCAGCTGCTAACATATAAAAAAGACCCACCCAAAAAGCAGGTGAGGCCTTCTTACTTAGCGGTAATTTAAAAATTGTACGTCAATGGACAGGTCAGCGCCTCGGATTGCAGAAATGATTCCTTGCAAATCATCCCGGTTCTTACCGGTAACACGGATTTGATCATCCTGGATTTGGCTTTTCACTTTAAGACCGCTATTTTTAATGATGGTATTAATCTTTTTTGCTTGTTCCTTATCGATACCTTGAATTAACTTAGCCCGCTGGCGAACGGTACCGCCAGAAGCACCTTCTAATTTACCATAGTCCAGATTCTTGATGGGTACGTCACGTTTAATGAGTTTACTAATGAGGACATCCTTCAACTGTTCGAGCTTATACTCATCGTCGGACACTAAAACCAGGTCTTCTTTTTCAATGGTGACGCTGCTTATGCTACCTTTAAAATCATAGCGGGTCTGAATTTCCTTCATAGCCATGGTAACTGCATTCGTTACCTCTGAAAAGTCTACTTTCGAAACAATATCAAATGAATTTTCCTTTGCCATCACTTACCTCCAGCAGGTTTTATTTCCTTTATTATAGAGAAAGAGTGATAGGAAGACAACTATATAAACCATATGGTTAAATCGGTGACTGCTTATAAAAAAAGCGAGGGCACAAGCCCCACGCTTCACTTATGGTCCGTTTTCTTCGAATAGGAGTGCTTACCTGCAGTGAGATTTTCCTGATATGCGATATTTTTCTCGGCATTTATCGCTTGGTTATCTTTTGGCCTTTTATTGTTATCAGTTGTTTTTGACATAGTGAAAACTCCCTTCCATTATCATGATCAATATATATTGTTCACAAATATGGAGGGGAGTATGTATGTTTATGATTTCCCAGGGGTATCGTTTAAGAAGAAGAGGGCAATTGTACCAGGACCGGCATGTGCACCGATGACGGAGCCGATTGTATGGATCATGAAATCGGTTGTCCCGAATTCATTTTGAATGGCTTCCTTCCATTCCAATGCCGTGGCTTCATCATCACCATGACTGATGGCAATCGTTTGGGTTGTTAAATTTTTGCCTCTTTCATGCATTAAATCTATTACACGTTTAATCAATTTCTTTTTGCCGCGTATCTTTTCAAGCGGAACAAGCTTCCCATCTTCAACATGCAATAACGGTTTAATGTTTAATAAACCTCCAACAAGGGCAGAGGTTTTGGAGATGCGACCGCCACGGGCCAAATAATCAAGATTATCAACAGTGAATAGATGCTCCATATGCCGGGTGCGGAATTCGATGTCAGCTAGGATCACTTCTTTAGTGGCACCGTTTGCTGCTAGATCGGCAGCTTTCTTTACAATTAAACCGACCCCCATCGAAGCACATTTCGTATTGACGATTTCGATGTCAAGGTCAGGGTACTCTTCCTTCACCTGATTAAGAATCATCACTGCCGTTTGATAAGTTCCTGATAACTCAGAGGAAAAGGCTATATAGATCCCTTGTTTTTTCTCCTTGGCAAACTGTGTAAAAAGTTCTATAAAGTATTCTGGAGAAGCTTGCGATGTTTTAGGAGCTTTTCCATCAATCATCGCCTGATAGACTTCGTGAGAATTAATGGTAAGTAAATCTTCGTAATTTTCCCCATCAAGATGGACTTGTAAAGGGATTAATGATACATTGTTTTCCTTATAGAAAGACAATGGCAAATCACATGCACTATCTGCAAGAATTGTGATAGCCATAATACACCTGCTTTCTTTTTACAATTTTTAGAAAATGAGTGGTCACTTTACTTTTTAGTGTAGCACGAAACGGTAAAAATTCAATCTCTACGTAAATAGAATAAATAATTAAGGGTAAAAAGATAATAGGATAAGGGTGAAATGGAGGTTTTTAGAATGTACAGTGGTGAAATGAAGAAAATTATCATAGTTGTGGTCGGAGCATTACTTAATGCTATTGCGATGAACTTTTTTCTAATACCGGCAAACGTATATGCAAGCGGCTTTACAGGAGTGGCCCAGCTACTATCAAGAATGATAGGTTCTTTTGCTCCTTTTAATGTATCGACAGGAATTCTATTGCTTTTATTGAACATTCCAGTAACGATCATTGCCTGGCGGAAAGTTGGAAAGTCCTTTACTTTTTATAGTTTCCTCAGCGTTGTCTTGATGTCCTTTTTTATGGAAATCATTCCGATTACACGCTGGTCACCTGACATACTATTGAATGCGGTGTTTGGCGGAGTCATAGCTGCAGTGGGTGTGGGAATCACCTTGAAATACGGTGCATCGACTGGCGGAATGGATATTATCGCCATGCTTCTATCACGGAAGAAGGATAAACCTGTAGGTACTTATTTATTTCTGCTGAATGGCGTGATCATTGTGACTGCAGGAGCTGTTTATGGACCGGAAAAAGCCTTGTATACACTTGTTACCCTTTACACATCTACCCGTGTTGTGGACGCGATACATACTCGTCATGAAAAGCTTACAGCCATGATCATTACAAAGAAAAGCGAAGAACTTAAACAGGCAATCCATGCTCAGTTAGTTCGCGGAATTACAAGGGTTCCTGCAAAAGGGGCGTTCACTAACGAAAATAAGGAAATGTTATTGATCGTCATTACAAGGTATGAACTGTATGACCTTGAACGGATCATCAAAGAAGTGGATCCACACGCTTTTACAAACATTATAGAAACTTCGGGCATTGTCGGTACCTTCCGCAGGGAATGATATTAACAGGAAAATTAAAGCCATTACACTTCCATTACAAAAGGAAGAATTTTTGGTGTTATAAGTTTATTGCTTGTAACGGCTAATTCTGATAATGTAGCGCCAATTTAAAACCTTGAAGGAGTGATAAAAATGGCTAACGATGAAAAAATGAGTAGAGAAGAAGCAGGACGTAGAGGCGGGGAAGCCACTTCTAAAAATCACGACAAGGATTTTTACCGGGAAATTGGACAAAAGGGCGGCGAGGCCACTTCCGATTCCCATGGTAAAGATTTTTATAAAGAGATCGGTGAAAAAGGAGGTAAGGCACGAAATAACAATTGATGAACATAATGAAAGCCTCCAGGAATCCTGGAGGCCTTCACTTTATTTCGAGTGGTTTTCCAGCTCTTCCTGGAGTTCTCGCAGTTGTTCTTTTTCCGCCTCTGTAGTATTGGCAAAGGCTGATGAAAGAGCGTTTTTAGCGACTTCCTCTGTCTTTTGCTGGTCACCGTCATGCTCAGAGTGGAGAGCTTCTTCTACAAATTCCCTTGCTTTCTGGAATAATTTGTTTCCCATTAGAAGCCACCATAGCTTTGTTCAGACATAATTCTTAACCTGTCTTTTTCAGCTTCTTCAAACGTAGTGTGATAAGGGATTTTTTCGGCATGCCTGGCAACACTTTCTTTGCCCTGCTGTACAAATCGTTTAGATTTACTGCTTTTACCCATGCTTATCTCCTCCGATTCTGAGCGTTGTCGACAACATAAGGAAGCTGTTGTCCTTATTAGTTTGGCTTGTAAGAGAGATATTATGAAGGTAAAAAATGACGTATTAGGGTTTAATATTGAATTTTTCTTCAAGGAAGACTGCTATTCCATCTTCTTCATTCGTCAATGTAGTCGTATTTGCAACTGTTTTTACTGGTGAGATTGCATTTCCCATAGCTACTCCGGTTCCCGCGTAATCGAGCATTTCCAAATCATTATCTTCATCCCCGAAAGCGATTATCCTGTTTTGAGGAATTTCCAGATAGTTGGATACTCGTTTTAGCCCCACGGCTTTACTTAACCCGCTCTTAATGATTTCAATGATATGAAAAGGCTCTGCCCAGCGGCGATGATCGACCAATTCTGCATGAACATCGGATAAATGCTGGCGAATCTGGCCTACAAATTGACTATCTGTGTGAATTAGCATCGAAGTTGGGGAATCCTTAAGGAAATTGCGCAAGTCACCCGTCTTCATGTTTGGATTTCCTAGATTGAACATGTCCATCAATTTTTCATCATGATAATGGACATAAACATCGTCACGGACTTCAGCGATGATGTTGTGATATTCAAACTGATCACACGCTTCAACAATCTCCTTCGCTACATTTATATCCAGTGGAGAGTGGTATACCCCCCAGCTTGTCTGTAATGGGTGATGGATGAAAGCGCCATTGAAATTAACGATTGGTGTAGTCAATCCCAATTCCCGGTAATAAAGTTCACTTGAGCGAAAGGGACGACCGGTAGCTATCATAACTTCGTGTCCATCTTCCTTAAGTTTTAGCAGTGTTTTTTTAGTTCTTGAAGAAATTGTTTTTTTATCTGTAAGTAAAGTACCATCAAGATCCAATACGATTAAATGTTTCTCCGCCATGTACACACCTTCTGTTCTTTTTGATTTCATTATATGCAAATATTGTTAAGACTATTTTAAAGTAAATGTAAATCTTTTTCATTCTTTATGCATTCCTGTATGATATTACTATATGCAGGATCATGATACTTAAAGCGATGCTCAGGTTTAAAGGAATGGAATAAGGAATGCAAAATTCTTTTTGAGAAGGTTGTTGAACTTCTTTTAGATTAAAACCGAACAAATTATTCGGAGGGGTTAACTTGATAATAATTGAAAAGGAACAAATTGGACATATTCCTGTATTACACTTAAGCGAGGAAACCACTTTCCATCAGAAATTACCGCTTATTATTTTTATACATGGTTTTCAAAGTGCAAAGGAACACAATCTTCACTATGCTTATTTATTGGCTGAGAAGGGGTTTCGTGTACTTCTTCCCGATGTGATTCATCATGGGGAAAGGGAAGCTGGTTTAAGTGATTCCGAAATGATGCCCCGTTTTTGGGAAATGGTTTTACAGACCATCCAGGATTTATCTTTGATGAAGGATGATTTAATATCCAGAAAATTAATTGATCCTGACAGAATAGGTATAGCGGGTACCTCTATGGGGGGAATAGTGACTAATGGGGCTCTTGCTGCTTATGATTGGATATCGGCCGGAGTCAGTTTGATGGGAAACCCATCATATGTCGCGTATGCAGAGCTCCAAATGGCGGAAATTAAGAAAAGGAAAGTTGATTTCCCTGCTACTGATGAGGAAGTTGCCAAGGTGATTGAACAGCTCAAGCCATTTGACTTGAGTCTTAATCAAGATAAGCTTTCCAACCGCCCGCTTCTTTTTTGGCATGGAGCTAAAGATCCAGTGGTACCATATCAGCATGCATATCGCTTTTATGAAGGGGTCAAAGCGGGTTATAATGAGGCAAATGAAAAAATCGAATTTATTCTCGACCCTAAATCAGGACACAAGGTCAGTAGAGAAGGAGTACTTCTTACTGCGGACTGGTTCGCGAAACATTTGCTGTCAACTGTGCAAAAAGCTTAAGTACTCACCCGAAATCTGTTATGATTCTAATACGGACAATGAAGAGATTTTCCATAAAAGGAGTGATCGAAGTGGATCAAGATACAAAAGACATTATTTTAGGAGCTTTGGAGCAGGTCATTGACCCGGAGCTTGGTATAGATATCGTGAATTTAGGTTTGGTATATGATGTTGATATGGATGAGGAAGGTCTGACTACAGTAACGATGACATTGACTGCAATGGGCTGCCCGATGGCTGGGACGATTGTCGATCAAGTGAAATTGGTTCTGGAAGATATTCCAGAGGTCAAGGAAACGGATGTTAAAATAGTCTGGAGTCCGCCGTGGACCAAAGACAAAATGTCCAGATATGCTAAAATTGCATTAGGAATCAAATAATAACCAGGTAATAGAAATATAAAGCCAGTCAAAAAAAAGTGAATCCATTTTATGGAGCCACTTTTTATGGTCTGGTTTTTTTCTAATACTTATGGCTAGGAGTGGTTAATTGAACAGTCATATAAAAGATTCAATGGACAGGCCACTAAGGGATTTAAGGATTTCAGTCATAGATCGGTGCAACTTTCGCTGTCAGTATTGCATGCCTGCTGAAATTTTTCATGAGAATTTTCAGTTCCTGCCTAAAAGTGAGCTATTATCTTACGAGGAAATTGTAAGGCTTTCTAAAATATTTGCAAGCTTAGGGGTTAAAAAACTAAGGTTGACAGGCGGGGAACCATTACTCCGGAGAGATCTTACCACTCTGATTTCAAATCTCGTTCAAATTGATGGTATTGAAGATATCGGATTGACTACGAATGGTGTCTTCTTGAAAAAACATGCCGCGAATTTGAAGGCAGCTGGTTTGCAGCGGGTTAATATCAGCTTAGACAGTCTCGATGATGAACTTTTCAAGAAGATGAACGGTAGGGACATCGGGGTAAAGCCGGTCATTGAAGGCATAGCTGCTGCCAAAGTAGCTGGGCTTGGCGTTAAAGTCAATATGGTTGTGAAAAAAGAAACCAATGAATCTCAAATCCTGCCGATGGCCCGTTTTTGTAAGGAAGAGGGCATTCAATTACGCTATATAGAATTCATGGATGTCGGACATACAAATGGCTGGCAGTTGAAGAATGTCATTACGAAAAAAGAATTGCTCGAGATGCTCCAAACCGAATTCGATCTTGAACCGGTTGATGAAGATTATTTTGGAGAAGTGGCAAAACGCTTCCGTTATAAAGGCACTACTGCAGAAGTGGGCTTCATAACATCAGTATCCGAGTCTTTTTGTTCCAGTTGTACACGTGCACGACTTTCTGCTAACGGAAGTTTATATACATGCCTGTTTAATGGAAAGGGGCATGACTTGAAGTCATTGCTCCGTTCCGACATGACAGATGAAGAATTGACTGAATTCATCATTTCACTTTGGAACCATAGGGACGACCGCTATTCAGATGAACGGGCAGCGGGAACAGTGACAAAACAGGAAAAAATCGAAATGTCATTCATTGGCGGGTAAAAAAAGTGATCCTGTCTGAATGAATATATACTAAATTAGGGGATGGCAACTATGCCATCCCTTAATTTAGTATATATAGTTGTTAAGGCCTTCCGATGCTTGCCATTAACTTATATGAATTTTTATGCTTTTTTTATGCATTTTTTATAGTACTGTGAAATTATTATATCGAATCCTTTGTAATTAAAATAATTAAATGGTCCTAGGGATGAATTTGAAAACAATCATTTTAAGATCAAGTAAGACATTATGCATTCGCTGTTTTTATGGAAGGGTTTTAATCGATGGTACAGATTTCTATTGGACAGTTTTCACAGTCGATTTCCTGCTTCAAATAGTCTAAGTCAAGAATCGTAATGCGTCCCTTATTAATGGAGATGACATTGTTTTTCCTTAATTGGGCGAGCATTCGATTGACTACCTCGCGGGATGTGCCGCAAAAATTGGCGAGTTCTTGGTTTGTAAAGGGAAGATTGATAACTTTACCGTCTTCAACTTCAGTGCCATAGCTATTTGATAAACGGATGAGGGTGGAGTAAAAAGCACCTTTCTTACCGTGCAGGAGCATATCGCGGAATTTAGACTGATTTTTACGGTTTTGAGCTGATAACCATGTCATCATATCAACTGCAAGATGGCTATCGGAGGCGATTTTCTCTTCTAATGCTTCTTTGGAAATAACCGCAACAGTTCCATCTTCCAACATTTTTGCATTCATCATATATTTAGGATTTTGAGAAAAAAGGACTGTTTCCCCAACCAAATCATTCTCCGAACAAATGCGCATAGTTAATTCCCGGCCGTCGGGAACAACCTTACTCACTTCTACTTTCCCTTTTAAAATGTAATACAAATCACTTGCTGGGGTACTCTCCTGGAAAAGGAAGCGTCCTTTTTCCATATGTTTAACTTGCTGTTCATTATCTAAAATTGCATGCATCCGATTGGATAACGAAAATTCATTCATGTATATGACCACCTTTTAGATACCTTTATAACACAATCACTACCTTTGATTTAAACGGAAAAAACACTAGCAGTCAACAACTTTGGATAATTTTAGAAATTAATGTGGATAATTTTTCAAATTAAAGTGGAGTTATTAATTTTATAAAAATACATTTGATTTTATTTTTATTCAGTCATATAATAATAGAATCAAAGAATGACAGGGACTTAAAATTATAGGAGATGGTTTTATGAACGTATCAATAGTAGGTGCAACGGGTTATGGAGGAGTGGAACTAATAAGGTTCCTGAATAATCATCCGCAATTTAAAATAAAATCATTGCATACTTCATCTCAATTTGGTCGGAATTTATATGAAGAAAATGCACATTTAATGCATATGAAAGATAAATTAGAAGAAATTGACCCGGAAGCGATTGCAAAAAAATCCGATATTGTATTTCTTGCAACTCCTTCTGGTGTTTCCTCGCAATTGATTTCGGAATTTTCTGACCTTGACATTAAAGTAATCGACCTTTCAGGAGACCTCAGGCTTCAAACCCCGGGTGAATACGAACACTGGTATAAAAAACCAGCCGCCCCACAGCATATTATTGAAGAAGCTGTATACGGATTGGCTGAATGGAATGCCGAAGCAATAAGGAAAGCAACGATTGTTGCGAATCCAGGGTGCTACCCAACTGCATCACTTTTAGGCCTCGCCCCTTTATTCACTGAAGGATTGGCCGGAGCAGCCGCAGAAGTGATCATCGATGCAAAATCCGGGGTTTCAGGAGCGGGTAAATCACTTTCGGCCGTTACCCATTATAGTGAAATGAATGAGAACTTTAAGATATATAAGGTAAATCAACATCAACACATACCGGAAATCGAACAACAGCTTGGACGATGGTCATCGGATTTACAACCTATTACCTTTAATACCCACCTAGTTCCAATGACAAGAGGGATTATGGCAACGATGTATATAAAGGTAAATCGGGGGACTTCAAATGTTGAATTAAAGGATTTATACGAAACAGTATACGAGAACCACCCATTTGTCCGGGTACAGCCGCTCGATCGCTTTCCATCAACGAAACAAGTATATGGATCGAACTTTTGCGATATTGGCGTCGCATATGATGAAAGGACAGGTAAGGTAACGGTGGTTTCAGTTATTGATAATTTAGTGAAGGGTGCTGCAGGGCAGGCCATTCAAAATGCAAATATATTAATGGGACTAGAAGAAACGGCAGGACTATGGAACAGTCCGCTATATCCGTAAATTTTGGAGGGAAATAATGAATACACTACAGTCAGTTGAAGAAATCAAACAAATTAAAGAAGGAAACATTTTAATGCCACAAGGGTTCAAAGCGTCAGGTGTCCATGCAGGATTGCGCTACTCCAAAAAGGATGTTGGCATCATTTTTACCGATGTACCAGCGTCAGCCGCTGCGGTTTATACACAAAATATAGTTCAAGCAGCTCCAATCAATGTAACGAAAAACAGCATTGCCGCTACTGGAAAACTTCACGGCATTGTAGTCAATAGTGCCTGTGCTAATGCTTGTACAGGAGAACAGGGTTTAAAAGATGCAAATGAAATGAGGAAGCTTGCGGCTCAAAAGTTCGGTTTGGAGGATCATTCTTTTGCAGTGGCTTCAACTGGAGTCATTGGGGAATACATGGAAATGGAAAAAGTTAAGAAAGGCATAGAGTCCTTACAGCCAGAGAATACATCTGAAGCTGCTGAAGATTTTGGTACCGCCATTTTAACAACGGATATTGTAACGAAAAGCTGCGGTTATGAAACAATGATTGACGGTAAAACCGTGAAAATGGGCGGAGCTGCGAAAGGTTCGGGAATGATTCATCCAAACATGGCCACAATGCTTGGTTTCATTACAACGGATGCTGTCATTGAACCGAATGATTTACAGCAAGCACTATCTTCCATAACCAATGATACATTCAATCAAATTACGGTTGATGGTGACTGTTCAACGAACGACATGGTGTTAGTGCTAGCGAATGGAAAAGCGAACAATGAACCTTTGACGCCTGACCATCCTGAATGGTCTGTCTTCCTGGAATTATTAAAACAAACATCCGAAAATCTGGCCAAACAAATTGCGAAAGACGGAGAAGGTGCCACAAAACTTATAGAAGTGAATGTTCATGGCATGCAGACGAAGCAAGATTCACAGATGATGGCGAAGACGATCGTTGGATCAAATCTAGTGAAAACGGCAGCTTTTGGAGCGGATGCAAACTGGGGAAGAATCATTGCTGCGATGGGAAGAAGCGGTGTGGGATTCAAGCCGGATCAAACAACGATTGTTTTTGGTGATATCGTCGTACTTAAAGATGGTGAGCCAATACAGTTTTCTGAGGAAGAAGCCAAGGCTTACTTGGAAAATGAAAGTATCATCATTCATGTTTATTTGAAAGACGGTAATGAATCGGGAACAGCATGGGGCTGCGATTTAACCTATGATTATGTAAAAATAAACGGAAGCTATCGTTCGTAAGGAGGAAAGAATGAACATATTAGTCATTAAGTGCGGCGGCAGTATCATTAATGAGTTATCGGAGTCGTTTTTCAATAGTGTTAAAGAGTTACAAAACCGGGGGTATCATATTGTCTTTGTTCATGGAGGCGGCCCAGATATAAATTCGATGCTTGATAAATATGAAATTGAACCAGTCTTTGAAAATGGTTTAAGAAAAACGACCACTGAAGTGATGGAAATTGTGGAACTTATCCTGGCAGGCAAATCGAACCGCAGTCTCGTTCATAAATTAGAAACACACGGCATAAAGGCAGTCGGTTTAAATGGTTCTGACGGCGGAATTCTCACAGGTGAGTATATAGATGAACAGAAACTTGGAGCTGTAGGTAAGATACAAAAAGTCAATACTGAATTACTTGGACTTTTATTCGAAAATGGTTATTGTCCGGTATTGACGCCAATTGCAACTACCGAAGAAGGTACTAAATTAAATGTGAATGCTGATATGGCTGCAGGGTCAGTAGCGAAGTCACTATCGGCCGATATGTGTTTATTTGTGACCGATGTTAAAGGGGTCTTGAAGAATGAACAGATCATTGAGAAATTGACTGAAACGGAAGCAAAGGAATTGATCGAGGATGGAAGCATCCATGGAGGAATGATTCCAAAAGTCAATACAGCGCTGTCGGTTCTTAATAAAGGGGTTGAAGAAGTGATGATCGTGAGTGGAAAAGATCACTTTTTTCAAGGCGGACAATTCATCGGAACGAAATTTCTTCAGGAAGAAGGGGTATTTCAATGAGTTCTTTATTTCCAACATATGCAAGGTGGAACATTGAGCCAGACACAGCGTCAGGAATGAAGATTACGAGTACAACTGGTAAAGAGTATCTGGATTTCACATCCGGAATCGGGGTTTTGAATCTTGGGCATTGTCATGAGAAGGTAAAAATGGCCGTCACGGAACAGCTTAATAAATATTGGCATGTTTCCAACATGTTTAACAGTTCCATACAGGAACGGACAGCAAAAATGCTGGCAGATGCCTCTGGTCTAAGCCAGGTGTTTTTTGCTAACAGTGGTGCCGAGGCGAATGAGGCAGCTATCAAACTTGCACGTAAAGCTACTGGGAGAAGCAAAATTGTCACATGTCAGCAGTCTTTCCACGGCCGCACGTTTGCAACGATGGCTGCAACGGGACAGGAAAAAATTAAAACTGGTTTCGGACCTATGCTAGCTTCGTTCGAATATGTTCCATTTAATGATAATGATGCCATGACAGCAGCCATTGATGAAAATACGGCCGCTGTAATGATTGAAATAGTTCAAGGTGAGGGCGGCATCCATGTTGTACAGCAATCCTATCTGGACGCGATTCAAACTAAATGTCAAGATCACGGAGCCCTTCTTATCATTGATGAAATCCAGACTGGGATAGGACGTACAGGGAAACCATTTGCATTCCAGCATTTCAATATCCAACCGGACATCATCACTTCTGCTAAGGGGCTGGGAAATGGCCTGCCAATCGGGGCGATGATTGGGAAGGAAAGGCTGTCGGAGTTCTTTAACCCTGGAAGTCATGGATCCACTTTTGGAGGTAATCCCGTTAGTGTCTCAGCAGCTGAAGCTGTTTTAATGGAAATTTTCCAATCAGGATTTTTAAAAAGTACCGTGAAAAAGGCTGAATACCTTGAGAGTGAATTGGCAAAAGCATTAAATGATTCGGAAGAAGTGATAGAGATTCGCGGACTGGGAATGATGGTCGGGATTGAATGTAAACAAGATGTTCAGGGGTTTTTAATGGAACTTCAAGATGAGGGCTTATTAGTATTGAGTGCAGGTTCTAAGGTACTTCGTTTACTTCCATCACTGACAGTTACTGAACCAGAGATTGATATGGCAATAAACAAAATTAAAAAAGTATTGGCAATTAAACAAACTATCTAAATTGAATGAATTTTTATAGAACAAAATGAATAATTATGCTATTCTATATATAAATATACATCATCTAAAGAGGTGAAGATCATGAAAAGCTATCTATATTTAGAGAATGGTTCCGTCTTTGAAGGGGAACTGCTGACAAAATCCACTGAAAAAGCAATCACTGGAGAGATTGTCTTTTTTACAGGAATGACCGGATATCAAGAAGTATTGACAGATCCTTCATATAAGGACCAGATTGTCATCTTCACATATCCTCTGATCGGAAATTATGGAATCAATGAATATGATTTTGAAAGTAAAAAGCCGCATGTTGCGGGTGTCATTGTATATGAAGGAAATATGGGCCATTCTCATTATCAAGCTAAATATTCACTTGGTGAATATTTAGACAAGTGGAGCATTCCGCTTTTAAGCCATGTTGACACAAGAGCGGTCGTTAAGAATATAAGACAGGAAGGTTCCATGCAAGCAGTCATCACAGCGGAAGAAAAATTCACTGTCGAACCTGGTCTGAATGGTTTATCCGCCCACGTTGCTGAGGTATCCACAAAGGTAGTCGAGAGTTTTGGAGAAGGCGACAAGCACGTGGTGATGATGGATTTCGGTTATAAAAAATCCATATTGGATTCATTGGTTAAGCAAGGCTGCCGAGTCTCCGTCGTACCATTCGATACTGAATTCGAACAAATCAAGGACTTGAAGCCAGATGGTATTTTGCTTTCAAATGGGCCTGGGGATCCAAAACAGCTTGAATACCTTTTAGGAAACATAAAAAAGATCATTACGAATTTCCCAACGATGGGCATCTGTCTCGGTCATCAATTAACGGCACTAGCCTTTGGGGGAAATACAAAAAAAATGCTGTTTGGACATCGCGGAGCGAATCAGCCCGTGGTCGATTTGAAAACGAAAAAGGTGTATATGAGTTCTCAAAATCATAGTTATGAGGTTGATGAACCGAGCTTACAAGGAACATCGCTTCAAGTGAGATTCAGAAATGTGAATGATAGTACAGTTGAGGGACTCATGCATGAAGACCTGCCAATATTCACTACCCAGTACCACCCAGAGGCAAATCCAGGGCCTATCGAGAGTTCACTACTATTCAACGACTTTTTACAAATGATAAATGATTATAGCGGGAGAGAAAAAGCTTATGCCTAAGGACGACACGATAAAGACCATATTAGTGATTGGTTCGGGGCCGATTGTCATCGGGCAGGCCGCCGAATTCGATTATGCAGGTACACAGGCCTGCCTCGCTTTAAAAGAAGAAGGATATAAAGTCATACTGGTCAACAACAATCCGGCAACGATCATGACTGATGATATGAATGCGGATGCTGTCTATTTCGAACCTTTAACCGTCGATGTACTGGAAAAGATCATTTCCAAAGAAAAGCCGGATGGCCTGCTCGCAACATTAGGAGGTCAGACAGGGTTAAATCTTGCTTATCAATTGGATGATGCCGGAGTACTTGAAAAATATAAAGTCAAATTATTGGGAACTCCAATCGACTCCATCAAAAAGGGGGAGGATCGTGAACTGTTCCGTGAGCTGATGTTTGAAATAGGAGAACCAGTTCCAGACAGTACAATTGTCCATTCTCTTGAAGAAGCGCTAGCTTTTGCCGATAAAATCGGTTTCCCCATCATCGTTCGTCCTGCTTATACACTGGGAGGCACTGGCGGCGGGATTGCTGATTCACTGGATACCTTTAAGGAACTTGTACGGGGCGGACTCCAAGAAAGCCCGATTACACAATGCTTGATTGAAAGAAGCATTGCTGGATTTAAAGAAGTCGAATATGAAGTGATGCGAGATGCCAACAATACGTGCATCACCATCTGTAACATGGAAAATATCGATCCGGTAGGGATTCATACAGGTGATTCAATCGTGGTGGCGCCATCACAGACCTTATCTGACGATGAGTTTCAAATGCTGCGTGCCGCTTCCATTAAAATCATCTCTGCTTTAGGTATTATAGGCGGCTGTAACATTCAATTTGCACTTGATCCGAATAGCAAACAATATTATCTAATAGAAGTTAACCCACGCGTCAGCCGTTCATCGGCACTAGCTTCAAAAGCAACAGGTTATCCAATAGCTCGCATAGCTGCAAAGCTTGCTGTCGGCTACCATTTATCTGAACTTATCAATCCTGTAACGCAAAGCACCTATTCAAGCTTCGAACCTGCTCTTGACTATGTAGCGGTGAAGTTCCCGAGGTGGCCATTCGATAAATTCACGACCGCCAACCGCAAATTGGGAACACAGATGAAGGCCACAGGTGAAGTGATGGCTTTACACCGCAGCTTTGAGGGGGGAGTCCAAAAGGCAGTCGATTCTTTGGAATTAAAAACGAATGGACTGCAGCTAGCATCGCTGAAAAATAAAACGGTTCCTGAACTTTGGGGGAAGCTTGCCGAAAAATCAGACGAACGAATATTTGTCATTTTTGAAATGCTTAGAAAAGGCGTGACGATTGAAGAAATCCATGAAGCGACAACCATAGATTATTTCTTCCTTAAATCCTTTGCTTCATTGATCCAAAAAGAAATGGAAATCGAAGGCATGTCAATCGATCAGGTGACTAAGGAAGAATTGCAGTCATACAAGGAAAAGGGCTTCTCAGACCGCTATCTTGCTTCCGTATGGAATGTAAGTGAGATGGAACTGAGAGCACATCGGATATCACTTGGCCTTACGGCGGTCTACAAAACGGTAGATACATGTGCAGCCGAGTTCGAATCACATACTAACTATCACTATTCAACATATTTTGGTGAAAATGAACAGAAAAAGACTGATAAAAAGAAAGTCTTGATGATTGGCAGCGGTCCTATCAGGATCGGACAGGGAATAGAATTTGATTACTGTTCCGTTCATGGGGTTTATGCACTCCAAGATGAAAATGTTGAAACGATCATGATCAATAATAACCCTGAAACGGTAAGTACGGATTTTGCGACGGCAGATCGCCTTTATTTTGAGCCGTTAACCCTTGAATACGTTCTTAATGTAATAGAAGCGGAAGATATTGAAGATGTAATCGTTCAATTTGGCGGGCAGACTGCGATAAATCTCGCAAAAGGCCTCGAAGATTACGGTGTCAATTTGTTGGGGACTTCATTTGATACACTTGATCAATTAGAAGACCGTGATCGCTTTTATCAGCTTCTTCAAAAACTGGATATCCCTCATGTGCCGGGTTCAATGGCTAATGGTGAAGAACAATTAATTGAGCGTGCAGAGGCAATCGGTTTTCCAGTGCTCTTACGCCCATCCTATGTAATTGGCGGCCAGGGAATGGAAATCATCCGCTCCAAGGAAAGCTTATTGAATAGAATGGAAAATGGAACGGCACTTGTATATCCCGTGCTAATCGATTCTTATATTCCGGGAAAAGAAGCCGAAATCGATTTGATCGCAGATGGAAATGATGTATATATTCCAATCATTGCTGAACATGTTGAAAAAGCAGGGGTTCATTCAGGGGATAGCATGGCATTGTTGCCAGCTCAATCCTTAACGGATGATATCAAAGATAAAATGACCCTTTATGCCAAAAAACTAGTAATGGAGCTTGGTTATAAAGGACTTATGAACATCCAATTCGTGATTGACGGAAATAGTGTATATGTATTGGAAGTGAATCCCCGTGCCAGTCGGACCATTCCAATCATCAGTAAAGTGACTGACGTATCCTTAGTGCAAATAGCGACAAAAATATTGCTCGGGAAATATTCATTGTCGAATGCGTTCGATAAAACGGGCTTGATGGAAGAAATTCCATATGCAGTCGTAAAATATCCAGTATTCTCTACATTTGCACTTAGCGGACTTGATTCGAAGGTGGGGCCGGAAATGAAATCAACAGGTGAAGGAATCGCCATCGGAGAAACGGTAAATGAAGCATTGACAAAAGTATTCCATGCTCAAAACGCAAAAAATACCTCAGGTGTATATCAATCCGAATCAGTCCAATTAAGTGAAGATTTACTTGCGCAAATCGAAGAAGCAGGTTTGACACTGGGGGATTCTGATTTTGATGAATGGTTAAATGAAGGGAATGCAGCGGTTGTATTGGCATATGGAACAACAGAAGAAGATAAGAAGCTAAGGTTACTGGCAGCAAAATATCGACTGCTTGCATTTACGGAAGAAGAGACTTTTAAGGCCTATCTACAATCGTTGAAAAATGCTGATCCAGGGGTTACCTCGCTTCAGGAATGGCTTGTATCATATTCGAAAGGAGTGTCACACGTATGAGTTCAATGACGGCACCGACACAAGCGAAGATTTTAAATGGAAAAGATTTTTTGACCATGAAGGAGTCTACACCCAAAGCAATTGAAGATTTGTTAAAGCTAGCACAGACCATTAAAGGCAAATGGCAAGCTGGCGAAGAATATACACCTTTAAAAGGGAAAACGCTGGGGATGATTTTTGAAAAATCGTCTACCCGTACCCGTGTATCTTTTGAAGTTGGCATGATGCAGCTTGGCGGACACGCTTTGTTCTTGAGTGGCAATGACTTGCAAATTGGACGTGGGGAAACTATTTCCGATACTGCAAAAGTCCTTTCTGAATATATAGATGGCATCATGATTCGTACCTTCGAGCATGAAAAAATCCTGGAGTTGTCAGAAAATTCCTCTATCCCAGTCATCAATGGGTTAACAGACCTTGCACATCCCTGTCAGGTGCTTGCTGACTTCTTGACGATCATCGAGATTAAAGGACAGCTAAAAGGCCTGAAGATGAGTTATATCGGAGATGGCAATAATGTTGCCAATTCATTGATGGTGGGCTGCGCAAAAATGGGAATGGACTTTTCCATTGGGTGTCCTGAGGCCTACAAACCTGACGAAAAGGTTGTTGCCTATGCTCAAAAAGTGGCAGAAGAGACTGGCAGTGAAATTGTGGTGACAACCTCAGCTTCGGAAGCTATAAAAGATGCGGATATCGTCTATTCCGATGTTTGGACCTCCATGGGGCAGGAAATCGAGAATAGCATTCGCTTAGAAGCTTTTAAAAATTATCAAATCAATGGTGAACTTGTAAAACTTGCTAAAGAAGATTATTTATTCATGCATTGCCTGCCTGCACACAGGGAAGAAGAAGTAACGGCTGAAGTCATCGATGGACCTAATTCCGTCGTTTTCCACCAAGCCGGAAATCGTCTGCATGCCCAAAAAGCGGTTCTAGTGGATTTAATGTCTTAATCAAAAAAAAGGTTTTGGAATGGTCTCATTCCGAAACCTTTTTGATTTTTTATTGGAATTTTAGCAGTATAGAGAATAATAACTGGATCAATACTTGGGCGTCCTACCTCTGAATACATATCTTTAACCAAGTCATAAATGAAAGAGTAATCAATTGTTGCCTCCATTTTACGAACCAAATGATTCGATTGCACCAGGTGATTTAAAGTTAATCATTTCAAGTTAATCTCGCTGAATAGAATCATGTTTAGTAATCGCCCTTATCACCTCAGGTTTTAATCCACCTATTATAAAACCTAAAAAGACTGTAGACAAACTCAATTATTATCGAGTTTGTCTACAGTCTAAGCGTCTGCTCAGAGAGCAGGGCTTTTTTAATTCAGCCGAATTTCCTGTGTGTCCTTAATTTTTCTGACATGAAAGAAAGGAACATGGTAATAATAACAAGGAAAGCATGTAAAGGGGTGAAATCTATGGGGCAAAATCGTCAATTCAAGCCAGGTCAGAAGGCGCCTAACAATGGGACCTACGTAGAAATCGGTGAAACGGGCAGCACGGTAGTGAATCCGAAAATGGTAAAACTTGATGCAGGGGACGCTTTTCCTGAAACATCCAATCACAACCGGATATGGACATATCAGCGAAAGCCATGAAAAATCTAAAAGCAGGAAAAAGGAATGATTACCATCCTTTTTCCTGCTTTTCTTATTCAGCGGTGTAACCGAATATTTTCGAGATCTCCAAATAGCTCTTTCTTAAATAGTGGCTTAAGGGATCATCGTAATGATCTGGAATGCTTTCGGTGAATCCAACGGCAGTGATCGCTCCCAATAAGTCTGAATTATAATTAAAAACAGGGATGGACATCGAGGAAACAGAAGGTACAAGAGGCTCTTTGGCAAAAGCGATCTTGTATTTCCGAATATCATGATATTCATTTGTTTCTTTCAGGAAAGGCCCGGTAACATTACGATCTTTTTCAATCCAGTCCGCTGTCAAGGAAGGATCCTGAAATACAGTGAATACTTTACCTGAAGAGGATGATGGGGGAAGACGCGTACCCAACTGGGCCCCGATGTTTAAGTTTTGGTTGGAATTCCATATTTTTGCCGTGATTGGTCCATCGTATGTCCAAACAGAAAAAAGGACTGTACAAGAGGTATGGTGACTGATTTCCTGTAAATAAGGTGTTATTCTGCTCGTGATGTCCTCATTTCCTATGGCTGCCATGCCATATTGAATCAATTTGCTCCCAAGGTGATACATACCGGTTGTCTTATCACGATATAGTAACTCCAGTTGAGTCAATGTATTCAAATACTTATAGAGGTTACTTTTCGTTATGTCCGTTAATTCTTGAATATCAGAGAATCTTAACGGATTTCTTTGGGAAGCAAGTAAATCTATGATGCTCATCCCTATTTGTAATGATTGAATCGTCGAACCGGATTTTACGATTTCCATAAGTCAATCTCCCTAATCTGTTTTAATTTAGGTCTAGTATATCAGAATCTGTAAAATTTAAATGAAATTAAAGTAAGAAAAAATCAGCCACTTGAAAGCTATCAATATACTTTATTATTAATAAATGAATTTTTTGTCTATTTTATAAATTTCCCAAGTGGATTCAGAAGAACTCTTAATGGTGTAAATGATAACATTTTCACAAAATTATTTACAATACTATCTTGACAATATTCCGAAAATTAAGTTATCATTTATATAAATAGTGAACTAAGTTATCTATTAGTGGATTGATGAGATGAGCATTTATCATTCATATTCTGGTTTGTGAAGTTAATCCAGCAGATGGCCCACGAACAAAGAACTAAAAGAGGCTTTATAAAAAATCCAGATTAATAAAGGAGAATGGAATATGAAATTAGTAACTTTCAGCAGTCAGGGATTTAAACGTATTGGTGCAATTTACCCGGATAATGTAATAGTGGATTTGAACTATGCCTATCAAGCGCTTCTTGAAAGCGAAGGAAAACTCCGCAGTGTACAAATCGCTGAAGCGTATGTCCCTGCAACAATGGAGGCATTTTTACAGGGAGGGAATGAAAGCCTTTCCATCGCGAAAAAGGCTGCGGATTATGCATTGAACAATCGTGATTCCTTCAGACATAAAATGGTACATGAAATTGAAGATATAAAGCTTGAGGCCCCTATCCAAAAGCCAAGCAAAATTATTTGTGTCGGACATAACTACCGTGAACACATTGCTGAAATGGGTCGCGAATTGCCGCCATTCCCTGTGGTATTCGCAAAGTTCGCCAATACAGTAATCGGTCCCCAGGATGATATACCGTTTTTCCCAATCTCTGAACAACTTGATTATGAAGCGGAATTCGCTTTTGTAGTCGGACAAAGGGCACGTAATGTTTCAAAAGAAGATGCTCTTGATTATGTAGCTGGTTATACAATTGCGAATGATGTTACGTACCGTGATATCCAACGGCGTACACTTGAGTGGCTTCAAGGGAAAACGGTTGAAGGAAGTGCTCCGTTGGGGCCTTGGTTAGTCACTTCCGATGAACTATCCGATCCATCTGGCTTAAATGTCCGATTAACGGTAAATGGTGAAGAACGCCAAAAAACGAATACATCCAACTTCGTATTCGATGTGAAGTATTTAGTTGAATTCTTATCGAATTTAATGACTCTTGAACCAGGTGACATCGTACTCACAGGAACACCGGGTGGGGTAGGAGTAGCCCGTGATCCACAAGTGTTCTTAAAAGATGGTGACGTTGTCAAAATCGAAATCGACAAAATAGGTTATCTTGAAAACCGTGTGCGACTTGTCGGGGAGGGAAAATAAAATGGCGTATCAGGAAATCGGGATATCAATCCAATCGGTTCACCAATCAATCGACCACATTCTTGAGACAGCAGCAAACCTCCCGGAGGAAACGATCAGATATAAGCCTGCAGATGATGAATGGTCAATCATGCAGATACTTTCCCATTTAGCTGAGGCCATCCCTTATTGGTTAGGTGAAGTGGAAACTGTAATAGCGATGCCTGGAGCCAAATGGGGGCGTGGCTTACAAGATCCAGCCCGATTGGCAGCCGTTACCCATACTGACAAACTTGCTGTTGATGATGTCTTGAAACAAGTGGAGGAGCTTAAATATAAAGTGGAAAGCAGGCTCGGGAATTTAGATGAAGAAACACTATCTAGAGAATCGCCACACCGAAATTTCGCGAAATTCGGAAACAAACCCGTTTCTTATATTGTGGAACACTTCATCGATGAACATATTTCAGGACACTACGATCAAATTAAGCGAAATCTTTCTAAAATCCAGTGAGAAAAGATAAAAAAAGAAAGTTGGGATTAATATGGCTGAAAAATTGGAATACATGAATAGTGCAATCGTAAAGGATTTTACAAAGGATATTCAACAGTATAACCTTGGGCCTCTGTGGGAAGCCATTCCCGCTCTGATGGACCATGAACCTAAACCTCATGCCCATGCTTATTTATGGAAAGAAGAGCTTTTGACTAAAAAGTTGATGGAAGCAGCTGAAATCTTCACACCTGATCGGGGAGGGGAGCGGAGGGCCATTTATTTTCAAAACCCTGGCTTAACTTATCGTCAGCCTTGGGGATGGGCTTCGACAACACAAACGCTTTATGCAGCGGTTCAGCTTTTGTTGCCTGGTGAAGTGGCTCCTTCCCATCGTCACTCTCAAAGTGCCCTTCGTTTCATTACAAATGGTGAGGGTGCCTACACCATCGTGCAAGGAGAAAGGATCTTCATGGAAGAAGGGGATTTCTTGATCACGCCAAAAAACCTATGGCATGGTCATGGTCATGTTGGAGAAAAACCGATGATTTGGATGGATGCCCTTGATATCCCAACTATCTATTCAATAGGTGGCACTTTCTTTGAACCATACCCAGACCGGGTTGAAATGCCTAAACGGCCTGATGATTTTTCAGAGCTCCGTTATCAAGGCGGAATGGTTCGTCCGATATCCGATCGTTATTCACAAGTGGCACCGCTTGCCAACTACAAATGGAAAGGCACCAAAGCAGCGATAGAAGGATTAATGAACTTCGAACCAGATCCATTTGAAGGTTTTGCTGTGGAATATATCAACCCTTCAAATGGACAAACGGCAAATCCGACGATGGGGGCATGGATGCAGAAACTGCCAAAAGGATTCCATACCAAAGCACATCGCCATACCCATTCCACAATCTATCAAGTGCACCAAGGTTCAGGCTATACGGTCATTAATGGAGTGCGTTTTGATTGGTCCAAGGGAGATTATTTCGTCGTTCCGAATTGGGCTTGGCATGAGCATGTTGCAGAAGTCGATTCTTACTTATTCTCGGTAAACGACCTACCAATAATGGAGAGATTCGATTTGGAACAGCAACAGGCATTAGACACAAACAATGGTTACCAAAAGGTTGAAAGTGAATTCAAGCCTGTTTTGGTTTGAAAATAATCGGTTTGAAACTTTCAGAATGATCCTAATGAATATATAGAATGCCAGTCGAATGAAAACGCTTACTATGGTGCTGGTCCACAACATTGGCTAAAAGCTACTTATATAGGGGGAATTGATGATGAACACAGAAAAAAAACCATTCATCGTTATCGGTGGGGGAATTGGCGGATTGGCAACTGCTTTAGGAATCGCAGAAACTAAACAGTACGTAAAGGTCCTTGAACAAGCTCCCGAATTTGGTGAAATTGGTGCAGGGATTCAGCTTGCCGCAAATGCAACCAACGTATTAAAGCGTTTAGGCGTCATGGAAAAAATCAATGAAATAGCAGTCTTTCCAAAAAGATTGGTACTGATGGATGCTTTTTCTGGAAAAGAGCTTTCCGCTTTGGATTTAGGTGATGTTTATAAAGAAAGATATGGAGCGCCTTATATTGTTTTGCATCGTTCCGATTTGCATAAAGTATTGGCTGAAGCCTGTGAAATGAACCCGTATATTGAACTGGTAACGAACCAAACCATTATTGAAACAGTAGAAAATGAGGGTGAAGTGACAGTTACTTCTGCCAACGGGTCCCAACATTCAGGAACGGCTGTCATTGGAGCCGATGGATTATGGTCCAATGCACGGAAACTGTTTGTTGAAGATCAACCGGTCTGCTCACAATATGTTGCATACAGAGGAGCGATTCCGATGGAAGAGGTTACGAGTCATGGAGATTTAGATGATGTATACATGTGGATTGGACCAAACCTTCATCTTGTTCAATACCCGGTTAGAAGGGGAGAACTATACAACCAAGTGGTGGTCTTCAAAAGTTCTCAATACACGGAAGAAAATGAAAAAACAGATCAATGGGGTACCCCCGAAGAAATGGATCATGTATTCGCCGGAACTTGTGAGCTTGTTCAGAATGCAATTTCATTCATTCAACGGCAACGTCGCTGGCCAATGTATGACCGTTTACCAATTGATAATTGGACAAAAGGGAGGATTACGCTAACGGGCGATGCTGCACATCCGATGCTTCAATACTTGGCACAAGGGGCTTGCCAGGCTTTAGAAGATGCAGCTTATTTGGCCGATATGCTTCATAAGCATGGGAATGACATTGAACAGGCATTTTTGGAATACCAAGAGGAACGGATTCCGCGTACGGCGAATGTTCAAACCAGCGCTAGAATGTGGGGGGAAATCATCCACAATGCGACCGATGCTGGAATTCTGCTCAGAGATACAATCCTTGCAGGTCGCACGGATAAGGATTTCAAATTCGTCGATGAATTTCATGGTTATAATAAAATGGCCGTGAAAGCATAAAGCTGATTCGTTTCATAAAAATCTTGTGATGGGATGTAATGAATTTACAGATGGGTTTTGCCTTTCTTCTTTATGAAGAAAGGCTTTTGCCGTTTATCCTCCATAATTGCATTTTTTATAACATTCCTTTACATGGGGAGAATTAGAAGTATAATGAAAATATAAAGGTCAAACTTGGTCAAACCAAGAGGGGTTTCGTTCATGAAATAGATGAATGGGAGGTTTTAAGATGGATATTAATAAAATGACGGAGAGAACCCAACAGGCAATCATTGGCGGCCAGGAGCTAGCTAAAGATAGAGGGAATCCCGAGCTGACGGAGCTTCATTTATTAAAGATTTTAATGGAACAGGATGAAAGTTTATTAATCAGGATTTTATCGGAATCTGATAAACCGATGAATCAATTTGATATAGAGCTTAATAGGGAACTGGATCGATTACCGGAAGTGAGCGGAAGTGTTTCTCAGGTTTACATGTCATCCTCCCTACAGGGAATTTTGACCGCTGCCGAAAAAGAAATGCAGATGTGGGAAGATGAATATTTATCTGTCGAACATATACTTCTTGCGTCGTTGCAGGTCAATAAAACGAATGTAAACAGGCTTTTTTCATCATATGGGATTGATTATGATAAAGCAAAACGGGTTATAAACGATATAAGGGGGAATCAGCGAGTGACTAATCAAAATCCTGAAAGCACATATGAGGTACTTAAAAAATACGGCAGAGATCTCGTTGCTGAAGTTAAATCAGGGAAGGTCGATCCCGTAATCGGTCGAGATACGGAAATCCGTAACGTCATTCGGATCCTATCACGTAAAACGAAAAATAATCCTGTATTAATTGGAGAACCTGGAGTTGGTAAAACAGCCATTGTCGAAGGGTTGGCACAAAGGATCGTGAGAAAGGATGTGCCGGAAGGATTAAAGGACAAGACCGTTTTTTCACTTGATATGAGTGCGCTTGTCGCAGGGGCAAAATTCCGCGGTGAATTTGAGGAAAGGCTAAAAGCGGTGTTGAATGAAATCAAGAAAAGTGACGGCAAAATCCTTTTATTCATTGATGAATTGCATACAATTGTCGGGGCCGGAAGAACGGATGGCGCACTTGATGCCGGGAATATGTTAAAGCCGATGCTTGCACGCGGGGAGCTGCATTGTATCGGTGCAACAACCCTGGATGAATATCGACAATATATTGAAAAGGATCCGGCTCTTGAACGCCGTTTCCAACAGGTTCTGGTTCCTGAACCGGATGTGGAAGATACGATTTCAATTTTGCGTGGATTAAAGGAACGATTTGAAATTCACCATGGCGTCAGGATACATGATCGGGCGATCGTAGCAGCCTCTGTCCTTTCGAACCGATATATAACGGAGCGATTCCTACCGGATAAAGCGATAGATCTTGTGGATGAAGCTTGTGCGATGATCCGAATGGAAATCGATTCAATGCCCTCCGAGTTGGATGAAATCACGAGAAAAGTCATGCAACTTGAAATTGAAGAAGCGGCCTTGAAGAATGAGGAGGACCCTCAAAGCAAAGCAAGGCTGGAAGTGCTTCAAAAAGAACTATCAGAACTTCAGGATCAAGCGAATAGCATGAAGTCCAAATGGCAAATGGAGAAATCAGCTCTTCAAAAGGTGCAGGATCAACGTGAAGAGCTTGAGAAACTGCGCCATGAGCTGGAACAGGCAGAGAATGACTATGACCTTAACCGGGCAGCAGAACTTCGGCACGGAAGGATTCCACAGCTTCAAAAAGAATTGGAAGCAATGGAAGATGAATTGGAAAAGGAAAAACAGGAATCACGGTTGCTTCGCCAAGAAGTGACTGAGGAGGAAATTGCCTCGATTGTTGCAAGGTGGACGGGGATTCCCGTAAGCAAGCTGGTGGAAAGTGAAAGGGAGAAGCTGCTCCGCCTTTCTGATATCCTGCATGAACGCGTAATAGGTCAAGGAGAAGCGGTGGAACTAGTATCCGATGCTGTTTTACGGGCAAGGGCTGGAATTAAAGACCCCAACAGACCGATTGGTTCATTCATTTTCCTGGGGCCGACTGGGGTAGGTAAAACTGAACTGGTAAAAGCTTTGGCAGAAACGCTATTCGATAGTGAAGAACATATGATTCGAATCGATATGTCGGAATATATGGAGAAACATTCCGTGTCCCGCCTTGTTGGTGCACCCCCTGGATATGTTGGTTTTGAGGAAGGCGGCCAACTAACGGAGGCAATTAGGAGAAACCCATACTCAGTCGTATTATTGGATGAAATTGAAAAGGCGCATCCTGAAGTCTTCAATATTTTGCTGCAAATGTTGGATGATGGTAGGATAACGGACTCCCAGGGCAGAACAATCAACTGTAAAAATACAGTGATCATCATGACTTCTAATATCGGTTCCCATTTCTTGTTGCAGTCCAACCTGATGGATGGTGGAATTGAAGACGAAATAAAAGATCAAGTCTTTAAAGAATTAAGAGGGCATTTCCGTCCGGAATTTTTGAATCGCGTAGATGACATTGTTTTATTCAAACCTCTTACGAAACAAGAAATCGTTGAAATCGTAGAAAAAATGGTTCAGCATTTACAAGTAAGGTTAACTGAACAAAATATTATCCTGAACGTCACTGAAGCGGCTAAGGAATTCATTGCGGACCAGGGATATGATCCGGTATATGGGGCCAGACCATTGAAGCGATTCATCCAAAAGCATCTTGAAACGAAAATCGCCCGTAAGATCATAGCTGGGACAGTTGGACTGGAAAAAGGAATAACGATTGATTATGATCATGATGAATTAGTCCTCATATAAAATGTAGTTTACCCGAAAGCAAAGTACGGTATAACAAAAAGGACATCCTAAAAGGATGTCCTCTTTTTGTTTCTTAATGTTGATGAGAGTCTTTTGCTGGCCCAGCAGGCATGATAGCAGGGATGATGCAAATCAGGATAGCAGCAGCTACTCCTAAAATCGTCCCCTGCGCAGCATCGTATGAAACTCCGATCATGGAAGAAACAACATATACAGTCATATGCACTAATAAGAATGTCCAAAAAATTGTCCAAGCATAACGCATCGAATTTCACCTCATTCCACTACATTCATTTTTATCTTACCATAATTAATATACAGTTAAAACGTGTTTTTAATAATAACCTTTAAATAATTCATTACCTTAAATCATAAGAGAACTTTTCAGGCAGTCTAGTTGGTAATCATGTGAAAAGGGAAATTCTGGGGATTCAATAAAAAAAACCATCCCAGCTTGGTTAATTTAAGATAAGAAGTTAGGTGTTACCACTAACCCTTTCTATTTTTCGTCATAAATTAATATAGTAGTAGTAATATTCCTTAAAGGAGTTAGACCGATGGAACAACGAACTTTTCAAATTGATGACCAATGGAATATCATCTATTATCCAGAGCGGCCCAGTGGTTTTTCCGTAATGGTAATTGGAGACCGTAGTCATTTTGTCGAAAAAGACAGCAGCTTTTGGCTGCAACATCCTGGCAGGTTGCGGATATTGGAATATTTAAAGGAATACGGATACACGCTATTCTCATCCAATTTTCACGGAGCCAACTGGGGCAGCCCTAAAGCAATGGACCTTTCCCTTAACCTATATATCCTTTTCATGAAAAAAGAAATAGTCAATCAAAGGGTTCATATATTGGCAGAGGGGACAGGCGCGCTCCTTGCCTTAAAGCTAATGAATGAACTTGGAAATAAAATACGCTCTGTCGTATTGATCGATCCGGTTTTTTCCTTGAAAGCTCAACTGGAGAAAGAAAAGGAAAATAAGTTCTTCTATAAAAAGTGGCTGTCCGAGGTCGCTGCTGCATTTGAGCTCGATCCGGCAGAATGTGAACAGCATATTCTGGACACTGAAGATACAGTGATCGCTGAGAAAATCCCCATGAAAGTGATTCAGGTTTTTGGAAGCATGCGGAAAGAGCAAGCCTCCCTTTATCGGGAAATCCAACTGGCTAGGAAAGCAGACTTGCAGCTGACTTATTTATTGCCTGAAAAACGTTATAAAATCCCCTATCAAATACAGAAGTTTTTCAATGAGAATGAAGAGTCTTTATGAGAATGGATATATTTTCACAATAGTTTGCATACGATACAGCATCTAAAAAAACTAGACGTGTCGAGTGAAATGGGCTTGATGGCATACGAGGAGGCTGTATTTATGCAAACATACATTGTCATTGGCACTTATCAATTTGTGGGATTCCATGTAACTCAATATTTTTTGAACCAAGGTGAAGAAGTAATCGGAATTGATTGGGCTGATTCCGAAGCAAGTCGATATATTATGGAAGAAAAGGAACTTGAAATAGGTAGAAGTTCGAACTATATATATTTTCCGATAAATAAACTTAAATTATTGGATATTTCACAGCAGGACACTGTTTTCATATCTTGTTACGATATTCAAAGCGGAAAAACGGGCAAAATCGATTTTCTTATAGGCGAAATCGTTTACTTCATTGAAAAATGCAAAAAAAATGGATCTAATCAAACGCCGAATTTTGTTATTTTCATGCCAATTGAAGGAGATGTCAGTATTTTTCAGTCCATTTTAAACTTGATCGAAGGAATTGATTCTGCTAAAATCATATTTTTACCGACGATTTATGGACCTTGGCAACCGGAAGGCATGAGCTTTGAAGCTGGAATCAATCAACTTGGACAGTCAGATATCAAAGCGGCAATCGCTAACGAATATACCGGAGATGCCCTCTTCATCACTGATTTTGTGAATGATTTGGAAGCAGTGCTTACCTCCACTTCCGATAGGGCCATCCAATTGTGCAGCAGTATTGATGATCATTGGAATAAATGTGCCAAGTTAATATTTGGTGAAACTATGGATTCATTCATTTCCCAACCAAAAACTAAAATCAATAAAGGATCAATATTTGAGGTGCACAGCAAAATGGACCCGGAAGAAGGCATTGCTTTACAAAGAAAACATAATAAAAGATTAAATTTACTTAAAGAGTGGAGAAAGCGTGATTAACGGGGAGAGGACCTTAATGCTTAAATTCGAAGGAAAATATAAAACCGAAAGCTTCGTTATTTGGAAAGGACAAAACTGTATATTTGCCTCTACCCTATATGTCTTGTACTATAATGTTCAAGGATAGGAATAAACGTCAAAAGATATTCATGATTTTATATTTGCGCCCTTTACGAAAGGGACAAGTGGAATTATGATAATATTGAGCTTTATTTGGGCATCACAATGATCAATTGATGGTTATTCAAAAGATAGGGGGAAATGCAAATGAGTTCAGATAAAACTCTTGAATTTATGGGAATCGCCATGAAGTACTTCCCAGAAGCTAAAGCGAAGCTTGAAGCAAGCGGGATTCCATTCTCGATGGAGATGGCAGAGCCATTCATGGAGCTCTTTAAAAGCGTGATGCAAGAAGCTTATGAGCTTGGAAAACAAGATGCTCAGCGTTAATTGAAGGTAGGCTGTCCGGGTAAAAGGGCAGCCTTATTTTTTATTCTTTATTCAAGAACTTGGCGATCAATGGGTTCAGGTTAATTTTATCGATGGCCGGTTTGTATTGACTGTATAAGCTCATCAAAGTTTCAACACTCTCCATCAATTGCATGTAATCAACCGTCGATTCCTCTTGCTCAGCTTCAGGTTCAGCTTCAGCTTTCCTGCCAAACATCAAATTCGAAAAATGATCATCCTGGGTTCCCTGGTTGTTGCGATTGAAGATGTCCACAATAAATTCCTCCTATCTCATTTATAATGTATGTCCCCAATTTCCCCTGGCATAGGCGCTTGTCCGACTTCGGAAAGAGATTTCTTTAGCTTTTCAAATTGTTAACTCTTGCAAGGAAGTGTTTTTTTATATAAAATTAGTACCAGGTAATAATAGATGCTTATAATAACTCATTAAAATATAAGGGGATGGCAAGATGAATGCTGGAATACTTGGGCTTGGCCGCTACTTACCCGACAAAATCGTTACAAATGCGGATTTAGAGAAAATTATGGACACTTCCGACGAGTGGATCCGGACTAGGACGGGTATTGAGGAAAGAAGAATTGCTAATGATGATATTGATACATCAGATATGGCTTATGAGGCCGCAAAAGCTGCATTGAAAAATGCGGAAATTTCTGCTGAAGAGATAGATTTAATTCTTGTAGCTACTGTTACGCCTGATCAGTCATTTCCTTCTGTTGCTTGCATGATTCAAGAGAAATTGGGAGCGATGAAGGCAGCTGCAATGGATGTAAGTGCTGCGTGTGCCGGTTTTATGTATGCAATGATCACGGCACAGCAATTTATTAAGACAGGTGCATATAAGCATGTGTTGATCGTCGGTGTTGAAAAACTTTCGAAAGTAACCAATTGGGAAGACCGCAATACTGCTGTACTTTTTGGTGACGGTGCGGGTGCAGCTGTACTTGGACCTGTATCGGAAGGCAAAGGGGTCCTTTCCTTTGAATTAGGCGCAGATGGAACTGGCGGGAAGCACTTATTACAGGAAGGAGATTTCATTCATATGAATGGACGTGAAGTATTTAAATTTGCTGTCCGTCAGATGGGGGAATCCAGCCTGGGTGTTTTGGACAAAGCTGGTTTGACAAAAGAAGATGTGGATCTGCTTGTCCCGCATCAAGCAAACATACGCATTATGGAAGCCTCAAGAGAACGCTTGGGTCTCCCGCTTGAAAAAATGGCAAAAACGGTTCATAAATATGGAAATACTTCTTCAGCGTCAATTCCAATGGCCCTTGTGGAAGAAATGGAAGCAGGAAGAATCAAGGACAATGACTTAATCGTCATGGTCGGTTTTGGTGGTGGCCTTACATGGGGAGCGATTGCTCTTAGGTGGGGTAAATAAAAGAAGTAGCAAAACGTAAGAGCTTTAAAATAGGAAGGAGCCATTTTAATGACTAATCGTCGTGTAGTTGTAACAGGTATTGGAGCAATCTCACCAGTTGGTAATGATGCAGAAACTGGATGGAAGAATATAATCGAGGGGAAATCAGGAATAGGGCCTTTAACTCGTTTGAATGCTGAAGAATTCCCAGTTAAAGTGGCTGCTGAAATCAAGGACTTTGATATAGAGACTTATATTAATCGTAAAGAAGCGCGTAAGATGGACCGTTTTACCCATTATGCAATTGCAGCATCCGTTATGGCCTATAATGATAGTGAGCTGAAAATAACGGATGAAAATGCAGCACGTATCGGGGTCTGGATCGGTTCGGGTATCGGCGGGCTGGAGACTCTTGAGACACAGCATGAAAACTTTTTAAACAGAGGGTATAAACGGGTGAGCCCATTTTTCGTACCGATGATGATTCCGGACATGGCAGCTGGCCAGGTATCTATCTTACTGGGTGCTAAAGGAATCAATTCATGTACGGTAACAGCCTGCGCAACAGGAACAAATTCAATTGGTGACGCTTTTAAAGCCATTCAACGTGGCGATGCCGATGTGATGATCACAGGTGGAGCCGAAGCGCCAATCACAAAAATGTCGGTTGCAGGATTCTGTGCAAATACTGCTTTATCGACCAATCCTGATCCACAAACTGCTAGCCGTCCTTTCGATCTTAACCGTGATGGTTTCGTAATCGGCGAAGGAGCTGGAATCATCGTTCTGGAAGATCTTGAACATGCATTGAATAGAGGAGCCAAGATTTATGCCGAAATAGCTGGTTATGGCTCAACTGGAGATGCCTTCCATATTACCGCTCCGGCACCAGGTGGAGAAGGCGGGGCAAGAGCGATGAAAATTGCTATTGAGGATGCAGGTTTGAATCCGGAAGACATCCAATATGTGAATGCCCACGGAACGAGTACGCCTTACAACGACAAATATGAAACGATGGCAGTCAAAGAAGTCTTTGGCGACCATGCTAATAAACTTGCAATAAGTTCCACTAAATCAATGACAGGCCATATGTTAGGGGCAGCAGGCGGTGTGGAAGCAATATTCACGATTCAGGCAATCAGGGACAGCATTTTGCCTCCAACCATCAATATTGAAACACCAGACCCTGAGTGTGATTTGGACTATGTCCCGAATCAAGCAAGGAAGGGCGAAATCAATGCCGCCATCAGCAATTCACTTGGATTCGGTGGACATAACGCTACTATTCTTTTCAAGAAATATCAATAAAACAAACAGAAGGAAGAGCAGATCTTTTGAGATCTGCTCTTTTTGTGTTGAAGGGAAAATGCAGGATATAAAATGTGTCATTCACCTTTTTTAAATCATACGATAGTCAAAAGAGGCGGAGGTGTATGGGAAATGGGAGTCATTTCAACTGATGAATGGATGAGGAAGGATTTCAACCACCCGGTCCAGATGATGGAAAGACTTAAAAGCACATTCAACAATACGCTTGATGCGGATATGATTTATCATCATTTATTAAAGCATGGCATGTATTCGCCGAATCAAAAAACGAAACTCACATGGGAAAACTTAAAAGAAAATAATGTATGGGAAAAAACACAAAGCCTGTTCACATCTTATAAGAAACTATGGGGAGGGCCTGATGTTCCCATATTTATTTTTCCGCTCATGTCTTCAGGGATATGGAAGAAAACGGTTGAAACGAAGTCAGGGTTGGCATTTGAAGATAAACTATTCCTTTTTTACGACAAGGGTATAGCTGAAAAGGAAATGGAGGCCCTGTTGATTCATGAATATCATCATGTCTGCCGATTGCATCATTTGAAAAAGGACCAAAAAGAATTTACTCTCCTTGATACGATGATCATGGAAGGGCTAGCGGAACGAACGGTGGGTAAATATTTAGGAACAAAATTTTTAGCGAAATGGACTAAGTTATATCAGGAAGATAAACTACGAGAATTTTGGAGCAAACATTTAGAGAAAAAGCACATGATAAAGCGTACAGACCCTCTTCATGATGTGCTTCTGCTTGGAACGAAAGGATACCCATATATGCTTGGATACTGTAGTGGCTATTACCTAGTAAAAAATTACGAAAAACTCTCTGTGAAAAAATCATTCATTATTCAATCTGAAGAATTCTTATCAATAAATAGCTAATATATACGTTCTTTTTTTATTAATCTGTTTTCTAGAATAGGAATAAATTGTATGGTTCCTGCCTATACTGATTGACAAACAGAAATTTGTTTAAGTGAGGGATGAATGATGTTATATCTTCATGATGTATGGGTTAACTGGTTTGAAGGAGAAGAAAACGGCTATAATATTTGTCATTTTCATGAATGGAGGAAGGATGATGGGATCGAACTACTAGATCAAGTTCCTTTGTTGAAAGTGTCATCAACATTGTTCCACTACATAGAAAACGACTTGTCAGAATTACCTAAGCCATTGCTGAATGACGTGTATCAAAAAGCATATGCAAGGAAAAATCATGAACGAATTCAGCTTGACTATTGTTTTATCGTGACTGATGGAAATGGAATTTTAGCTGTTGATACGATAGGGTATCATATTCCAATCAGGAAAAGCAGAATAATTCCCCGGCAGGAACAAATTGTTTATGACATGATAGAAAACCATGATGAGATGGATTACACCTTTACTGAAAAACCTACATCTGAGAAAGAATATCATATTTTGTCGCCGTCTCCCTTATTCATGAATGGGTTGACAAGAAAAGAAAGACAGCTTAAGCAATTACTATTCATGGCCATGGACCAATTATTCACGGCGAAAAATACTGCTGAAATCCGCTATTGGTATACAGAATGGGCCCCTGAAAAATATGAAAGCATTCAAGAAATGGATTTTCAGATAGCTTGGCTGGAGTTATATGAAGAAATGAAGGAGGGCTGGTCAGAGAAGCACCTTCAACTTTGTGAAAATTTGGTGAAGGGGCAGCCTTTTTTTGAGAAGCTTTGGCAAGTGGAAGCTGGCGATAGCCCATCGATATTATGAACAAAAAAAGACGATCCGATGAGGATCGTCTTTTTTTATCTCTTTCTGCCAAGTCCCATGCCATTATACATTTTTCTAATCATTTTATTGGCTTCAATGTTGGCTTTTTCTGCACCGCGGTCCAGAATTTCATCCAATTCAGGCGAATCAATCAATTCATTATAGCGTTCCTGGATTGGTAGGATTTCTCCAAGTACCACATCAGCCAGATCACTTTTAAAGTCGCCATAACCTTTGCCTTCATACATCTCTTCGATTTCTGAATAGGTTTTTCCACTGAAGATGGAGTAAATTGACATCAGGTTGGAAACACCGGCTTTGTTTTCCTTATCGTAACGGACAATACCTTCGGAATCGGTAACTGCGCTCTTGATATTTTTTTCGATTTGCTTCGGATCATCCAATAAGGCAATCGTTGCCTTTTTGTTAGGATCAGATTTGCTCATTTTCTTGGTTGGTTCTTGAAGGGACATGATACGTGCTCCTTCTGTAGGAAGGCTGATTTCCGGGATTTTGAAAATATCATTGTGCTTTTTATTGAAGCGTTCAGCCAAATCGCGTGTCAATTCAAGATGCTGTCTTTGATCTTCCCCGACAGGAACGACATCCGTACCATAAAGGAGAATATCGGCAGCCATCAGCGGCGGGTAAGTAAGAAGTGCTGCTGATACCCCTTCCTTGCCAGCGGATTTGTCTTTAAATTGGGTCATTCTCTCAAGTTCACCAATATAGGATATACTCTGTAAAATCCAGCCTGCCTGAGCATGCGCAGGTACCTCTGATTGAATGAAGATGGTATTCTTTTCAGGATCTAGACCAATGGCCAAATATAAAGCGGCCAAAGTTTTAATGCTTTTCCTTAACTTAAGGCGATCTTGTGGAACTGTAATTGCGTGCTGGTCAACAATACAAAAGAAACATTCATATTCATTTTGTAAGTTAACGAATTGTTTCATGGCTCCGATATAATTTCCTAAAGTAACGGAACCGGATGGCTGAATGCCGGAGAAAATCCTTTTCAACTGCTAGTCACTCCTCTAAATGCGTTTATTGATAAATGGATATTCGCTCTTCATTATTGTAAGGATAAATAGAAAATGAATCCACTTTCTTTGAAAGAAATGTGCGTGAAGCCCATGAAAGGGAACGCTCATTTAAATCTTGTGGAAGGACGTTTTGTCCAGTATCGATGCCATTCTGAGAATACGAATTGTCCACTATAACTGTATTTTAGCATTTATTTATATTAAATGTATAATCGAATCGGCAATCAAGCAAAAGTACGGATTTTCCGTTTCCTTTTTTTGATTATGGAAGAAATGAAAGACTCAAGGAAAATCAAACCGTTTACTATATTTCACTATGAGCAGAGGATTTTAGGGAAGGATACATACAAGGGAATACAGTGCCGAGGAACGTATTTCCACCTATGGGTTTTAAGATATAAACTTTGTAAGGCGGAGTTTTTTAATTATTTTTAATATATAGGAGTAAAATTAATTGTTTGTGGTATTAAAGAAAGGGGTTTATTATATTTGTTGAATATTGATGACTGATGGCGAATGAGGTGGAGAAAATGAAACCAATGTGTAAATGGTTGATGACAGGTATGTGCATATTCCTGATTCAACAGCCAGTTCATGCGGAAGGCATGAACGAAACCAGGCAGGTAGCATTAGAAAATAAAGATTTGCCTGAGAGCGTACCGCGTTTTGTTTTTGATTCGGGGTTGAAATTCGACTATCCAGATGCTGTGCGCGGAATATATGTGACAGGGCCTGCAGCGGGTGGCAGTAAAATGAATGAACTTGTTAAATATGTAGATGAAACCGATTTGAATGCGATGGTCATTGATATTAAGGATGACTTGGGGAACGTTACGTATCAAACCGAAGATCCCGATTCTCCATATGCTGGGATTGGTAAAGACTACATAAAAAATCCAAGGGCAATGCTGAAAAAAATGGAGGATAAACAGATTTATCCGATTGCAAGGGTAGTCGTTTTTAAAGACTCCCTTCTGGCCAAAGAGAAGCCTGAATTGTCTTTTTTAGATGACGAAAAGATATGGAAGAATGGTCGAGGGGAAGCTTTCGTTAACCCATTCTTAAAAGAGGTGTGGGATTATAATGTCGGTATTGCCATTGAAGCTGCAAAGATGGGTTTTAAAGAAATTCAATTTGACTATGTCCGTTTTCCCGAAGGATTCGAAAATAAAGAAGATGATTTGAAATATGATGTCGGTGAATATGATGAAGCGAAAGTAAGTCATACAGCCAAAAGGGTTCAGGCGGTGACGGATTTCGTAAGTTATGCGAGGAAACAACTGGAGCCATATGGTGTAGAAGTATCAGTGGATATTTTTGGATATGCTGCCACATTGCCTGAAGCTCCCGGAATTGGGCAAAACTTCACAAAAATCTCTGAGAATGTCGATGTAATTTCCTCCATGATCTATCCAAGTCACTGGACATCTTATTTTGGTATCGATAAGCCTGATTTGGAGCCGTATGATCTCGTTAAGGAATATGCGAAATTGGAGAACGGGAAGCTGAAGGAATTAAAAACGCCACCTACTTCAAGACCTTGGCTACAAGATTTTACTGCCTCATATTTAGGGGAGGGGAATTATCAAAGGTATGGTAAGGAAGAAGTGGAAGCCCAAATAAAAGCATTGAATGATAATGGTATTGATGAATACTTATTATGGAATGCAGCAAATCGATATACAAAGGGAGTAGACTATACCCCATGAAAAAATGGATGACCTAGGAATATCCTTCCGGTCATCCAATTTCTCTCTGAATTACCGCTTTTTATTCCCGCCAACTTGACTCCATCCTGACTGAATTCGTTTCGATTGATCGAAAATATGAGAGTGACGTTTCCCGCCAAACCATTTTTCGCCGATGCCATTCGTCACAACGCCATTCACAGCTGTAATACCAATAACGCAAGCAGCGACTAAAAAAAAGTCGATAAAGTAACTGATCATCCAAACCCCTCCTAATATTTTCAAGCTATTTAAGTTCCATTGTAGTGGATAAGAAAAAATCTGGAAAGTATAAACTAGCAGATGAGGAGATTAAATTATGAATTGGTATGAAAAATTAAACCAGTATTTCCCTATTGAAGAAATGAAGTCCAAAGAACATATAGAAGTTCTTTTAGAAGATAAGCAGGAAATATATAAAAAGGATGAAGGTCCCGACCATGTTTTATTGTATGTGGAAGGGGAAGAGTTTATATTCGTTGATTACCTATTTGTATCAAAGAATTCAAGGGGGCAGGGACTAGGAAGGAAATTGATTCAAAAATTGCAAAAAAAGCAGAAAACGATTTTGCTGGAAGTCGAACCAGTACAAGAAAATGATGATGATACATTTAAAAGGCTGAAATTTTATAAAAGGGAAGGATTCCATCATGCTTCTTCGATTTCCTACAGCAGAAAATCGCTTGCCACCAAAGAGAACACCCCTATGGAAATCTTATATTGGCCGGCAAATCCATCTGTTGATGAAGAAGACGTATTTGATTTCATGAAAGAGATTTATTCTGAAATCCATACTTACAAAGATGATGACCTTTATGGGAAATCTTATCAAGATGTAGAGGATGTACTAAGCTTGAATGCAGGTCAGGAAACGGATATTTTTAAAGAGATGGAAGTTTGAGAAAAAAGGGCCGGTTGTTCACCGGTCCTTTTTAGTTTGTTGAAACAAGTACGGTAAAGGAAGAAAAATTGCGTGAACGGACGAAAAAACAGCTCAGGCTAACGAAAAAGTAAAAGTGCTACAGCCTACAGCAGAAAACAACCGGAACTTTTTTTAGAAAAATTGAGAGAGAGAAACTGTCTATTCTTAGAATTTGTCGATGAAAGGAGGTCCGGAATGGTTTTACCCCGAACCATGTTTTTTTAATAGAAGACTTGGTAAACCTTCGATTTTTACTTTTTTTTAAGGATGTAACCCTCAATATATTAAAGGAATTTGCGATAATCCAGCCGAAAAACTCGCGCTAGCCGAGCCTCCGCTAGATGCTTGCGACGAGGAGCCTTGGCTGACAGTCGGCGCATATGGAGCGGTTCACTGAAATCAACTGAATGTTTTTTGAGAGTTTGTTAAAATAGAGCGTTGATTTCCACTCCAGGCACTCGCTTTCCGAGGGCGGTCCGCCCGCGGCACTCTTTGCGCATGTGGGGTATCCCTTGGCTACGCTTTCCCCGCAGGAGTCTCGTACCTTCCGTTCCAATTCCAATCAACTGGAATGTTTTTTTAGAAAATACAGGGAGATATGGTTTTCCTCCCCCACAGACGCTTGCCGCTAGGAGCCTCGGCTGACAGTCGGGGGATATGGAGTGGATTTCTGAAATTGAACTGAACGTCTTGCAAATAAAAAACTGCAGGCAAACTCGCTTTCTTATGCATTTATTGCAGAAAACTGAATATCTATAACTTCTTGGATGGTAGATTGTTCCCTTATTGCTGATTCTTTTGAATTACCTTTTTTACTTTTGGAATTATATGTGCTAAAAGAATGGTTTTTCTTGTAAAAAGGAGGAATTTGCTTTTTGTTAAAGAAAATATATTAACAAGATCTTGTTTATTGACAAGGAATGGGGGTAAATAAAAGTAACGAGCTAATTAAAAAACATGAGGGCCGAATTGAGAGTTAAATGAGAATGATAGGTAGGTATTTTCAATTAGAAAAAGTCGATTTAATGTATTACATAAAAAAACGAAATAGCTATAGTACAGGCTAAACCAGAAGTTTAAAAGGATTTTTTCAAATATCAAAAAGGGTATTCATTTTAAATAAATTAGTGTATAATAAAGAATATGAAATACTTATTTAAAATTATTTCAAATTAGAGTGGTACTTATGAATACTAATAGTAGATTTCTCCTCATAGATCACCGATTCTATATTTAGGGAGTGTGAGTAAACATGGTAACATTATATACATCACCTAGTTGTACTTCATGCAGAAAAGCAAAAGCATGGTTAGAGGAACATGAGATTGGATATAAAGAAAGAAACATTTTTTCAGAACCGTTGACGATTGATGAGATAAAAGAAATTCTTCGAATGACAGAAGATGGCACCGATGAAATCATTTCAACACGGTCAAAAACTTTCCAAAAGTTAAACGTGAATTTAGAGAGCCTGCCTCTTCAAGAATTATATAAATTGATCAAGGAAAACCCAGGACTGTTGAGACGTCCAATTATCCTTGACGAGAAACGGCTTCAAGTTGGTTATAACGAAGATGAGATAAGACGCTTTTTACCACGTAAAGTTCGTACCTTCCAGTTACGGGAAGCACAACGTATGGTCAACTAATAAGGTCTTTCAAGCTCTGCCAGGAATTGTGCAGGGCTTTTTCTTTATACATAACCGATTTTTCACCTTAATAACCGGGCATGACCGAATCCATAGGCGACAGACGTTTGGCATTTTCAGCAAGTCCCTATGACCGGTCATCATTTAAAGATAAAATAAGAATGCTACTCCCCACGCCATGTATAATAATAAGGCATATACTACAGTAAGATTAAATTTGAAGAAAGCATTGTGATAGTTGCATGCGGATGAATTTTTTTATAGAATGAATGGAATATTAGGCAAACAATTGTTTTTTAGATAAGTAATGTTTTTTATTTCCCTTCTTCAAGGTTTTGTCATAAAATGATGTAAAATAGTCTGTTTTAATGGCTATCATGATTTACAGTATTCACTTACGGGTAAAGAGCTTTTAAGAGCAATTTTCGCTTGGGGGTTATTATCCCTTCAAAATGAGAAAGGAAGGGAGAGGGGAATCATGGAAATCGAACGCATTAATGATGATACAGTGAAATTTTATATTTCCTATATAGATATTGAGGAAAGAGGCTTCGATCGCGAAGAAATTTGGTACAGTCGCGAGAGAAGTGAGGAGCTTTTTTGGGAAATGATGGATGAAGTGCATCAAGAAGAAGAATTCATGATTGAAGGCCCTTTATGGATTCAAGTTCAAGCCCTTGAAAAAGGCTTGGAAGTTTTGGTCACAAAAGCCCAGCTTGCCAAAGATGGTCAGAAACTCGAGCTGCCTCTTTCAGATGATAAGTTAAAGGATTTTAATGTATCAGATAAGATGGATACGCTTCTTGATCAACATTTCCATGGTAAGGATGAAGAAAGCGGTATGACATTCGAAGATGGTATGATTGAATTCATCACGACGTTCGATGATTTTGAGGATGTCATTTCATTAAGTAAGCGTCATGGATTGGATGACTGGACGACAAAACTTTATGTTTATCAAAATAAATATTATCTTTATATCGAATTTTCCGAGGCGGAGATTGATGAGGAAGAAATCGATAATGTACTAAGTCTTTTATTGGAATATAGTCAGGAGTCACCAATAACGGTGCACATGCTTGAAGAGTACGGGAAAATAGTTATCGAAAATGATGTATTCACAACGGTCGATAAATATTTCGCATAGACTGTTGAGGCCGATTTCTACTGAAATCGGCCTTTTCGTCCTAGAATAAATTTTTTACCTTAGGCAGGGAGGTTTTTTACATGTGCCTGTGTTTGTTAATTGGAGGTAGTCTAGGTGAAGAATATAGTTGGCATCGGTCTGCTTATTCTCTTGTTGGTCGGAACTTGGTATTTTCTAACAAATGACGTCAGTGGCGGGCTGATTTTTTATTCTAGCCTTATATTGACCCTTTTGTTGGTGATAATTGGTTTTATCATTTTCCTGGAAAATCGGGATCCTATACAGACCATTACATGGCTTGTTATTTTTGGCGCTTTCCCATTCATCGGTTTCTTATTTTACTTTTTGTTTGGCCGTAATTTTCGGAAAGAAAGGATATTTCGCAAGAAGTACTTTTTGGATAAGCAAAGATTCGTGAAATTAAGCGGCGAAGCGGAATATAATGATCGAATTAAGGAAATGGGCGAGAACTCTCAGCAATTATTCACTCTTGCAAATAGGCTAGGGAATAGCCCTATTTCATTTACGACCGAAACCCGGATTTTAAGGAATGGTAAGGAGACATTTTCCAATATCATCGAAGAATTAAAAAAAGCCAGACATCATATTCATTTAGAATATTATATTGTTAGGGATGACCGCATTGGCGGTGTGCTAAAGGATGTCTTGATACAAAAAGTAAGAGAAGGGGTAAAAGTCCGTTTTCTCTATGATGCGGTTGGTTCATGGAAGTTAGCTCGCTCTTATATCGATGAACTGAAGAATGTAGGAGTCGAAATGGTTGCCTTTGGTCCGTTGCATCTCCCTTTATTAAATAATAAATTCAACTTTCGTAATCACCGTAAAATAATTGTGATAGATGGCTCTGTCGGTTTCATCGGTGGCCTCAATATTGGAGATGAATATTTGGGTCATGATCCGAAATTCGGTTCTTGGCGTGATACGCATCTTATCGTGAAAGGGGAAGCGGTCAGGACTTTACAGATCATATTTCTGCAGGATTGGTATTATAGCACCAATAATAGCTTTTTAACGGATGAATATCTCTTGACTGGCGTGCCGGTCCATCATGATCATGGTGGAGTTCAATTGATTGGCGGCGGGCCTGATAGTGAGTGGACGATCATTAAGAGCATTTTTTTTAAGATGATCACTTCTGCAGAAAAGTCCGTCTGGATTGCCTCACCCTATTTCGTTCCTGACGACGATATCTTTCAAGCATTGAAGGTAGCTGCTTTAAGTGGTTTGGATGTCAGGCTGCTGGTCCCAAAGAACCCCGATAAGCATATAGTGTTTCATGCTTCGAGAACCTATTTTCCCGAATTGCTTGCTTCGGGAGTTCGTATATTCCAATATAATGAGGGCTTCATGCATAGTAAAATCATCATCGTTGATGACCAACTGGCTTCAATTGGGACAACCAATATGGATATGAGAAGCTTTCACTTGAATTTCGAAGTCAATGCCTTTCTCTACCGGACGGAAAGTACACAACAGCTTGTGAATGATTTTTTGGAAGATATAAAGGTATCCCAAGAGGTGGAAATTGTTGCATTTTCCAAACGGAATTTCGGGTTGAAAGTATTGGAATCCACTTGCCGATTGCTTTCACCCCTTCTATAGAAATTAACTTTCCTTTATGCCGATCTGGCATTTTTTTTATTAAAAGGAAGGGATCCTTAGCGATGCAAGCGAATGTAGTGGATGAGGAGGAGATGTATGCTAACTGCGATAAAGAAAGATGGGACTTGGATGACCCTTCCTGAAAGGATACCGGCAAACGTGCTTGCTGAATGGAGAAAGTCAGCAAATTATTACTGTCCGTGCTGCAAGATGGAAATGTCCATCAAAGCAGGAAACGTCAGGATCCCGCATTTCGCCCATAAAAATAATTCTTCATGCCGTGCTTCTTCAGAACCGGAATCCGCCTATCACTTAATGGGAAAAAGAAAATTGTTTCAGTGGTTTTTATCACACGGCTATCAAGTGGATTTAGAAGCCTACTTTCCCGAAATTAAGAAAAGGGCTGATATCTTAGCTACGATAGGGGGGAATCGCTATGCAATAGAATTTCAATGCTCCGTAATCCCGGAGGTTGAATTCATTGAACGGACAAGAGCCTATCAAAGCGTAGGCATCAAGCCAATCTGGATCCTCGCTGCAAAACGCTTAAAAAGGAAAAGCATGTATGAATTCAGTTTATCCCGCTTCCAATGGCTCTTTGTCAGCGGCAGCTGGCACCATCCGTTTCTTTGGATGTATTGCCCGGAAACTAATCATTTATCAGTATTGAAGAACCTCACTCCTTTCACCCCTAGAACCGTATTTGCCGAATTGACTTCAGCTTCCTTAACACTCCTTCCCCCTAGTCGGGCATTGCCCCAAAACAGCTTTCGTTTCCCTTTTCTGCCTGCTTGGAGATATAAACGAAAAGACTGGTCCCTCCATCGTGTGAAAACTGCACGTAGAACCGATCCTTTTTTCGAAGAACTGTATTTACATCATATTACACCTGCGACAATTCCCATTGAAGTGGGTGTTCCAGTTAGAGGGATGCTTTTGATCGAAACAGCCCCGATTGAATGGCAGGCATGGTTTTACATGGATGTGTTTCAAGAGAAAAAAATAGGGGAAAAGATTTTCATGGCGAATATTATCCACTTTTTTAAGAAGCGTTCAAAAAAAGGGGAAATAAAGTTCAGGCCGTTGCCATTGCTTCATGAAAAACCACCCTTGGAGTACCCTGTAGGTCAATACATTAAGTTATTGGAGCACATGGGTTACATATCAAAGTTGGAAGAGGGGGTTTTTAAAGTTGAGAAGGAATTTTCCCTTCCCTTCACCAGTGATCAAGTTCAAATGATGGAAAAATTTTTCTATGAAAAGCATAAGTTGATGATGGAAAAGGGGAATATCCAGTATAATCAGGGATAACATCCCTATTTATCTTGAATTCAGATGAAATGGCAGGATTATTTTTGTTAATGGAGAAATAGTAATAAGAACGAGATTTAAAAACTTTTAGAAAGCATGAATGCCGTATGGATCATTGCAGCGTTCAATCCGGTTTAATGAGTTAGCTGATTGGCGAGTTTTCTATAGAATGGAGAGGAATTTTTATGACACAGGAAACAAAAGTGAATGCATTACCCTCAAGAAGTGAAATAGCTGCAGAGGATACTTGGAGACTGGAAGATATCTTCGCCACCGAAGAAGATTGGGAAGCTGCCTTCAAAGTAGTGAAGGAAGACCTCAAGAAAGCGGAGGCACATAAAGGGACGTTGGGCGAAAGCGCAGAAAAATTATTTGCAGCCCTTCAACTCCAAGATGAAGTATTCGAGAAGCTAGGGAAAGTTTATTCTTATTCACATATGCGCAATGACCAAGATACAACCAATCCTTTTTACCAAGGGATGGAGGATCGGGCCAAAGCTTTATATGCCCAGGCAGCAGCTGCGTTTTCATATATGGTTCCTGAGTTATTGAGTATTGACGAAAGCAAAGTGGAAGGGTTTTTGGAAGAAAAAGAAGAATTGAAATTATATAAACATTCTTTAGAGGAAATTAATCTTCAGAGACCCCATATCTTATCTGCCGAGCAGGAAGAATTATTGGCACAAGCATCAGAAGTACTCGATTCATCAGGCAATACTTTCGGTATGCTTAACAATGCTGATTTGAAATTCCCGACCATCAAGGATGAAGAGGGAAATGAAGTGGAAATAACTCACGGAAGGTATATCCGTTTTCTTGAGAGCGATGATCGACGTGTACGTGAGGAGGCATTTAAAGGGGTATACAGCAAGTATGGTGAGTTCCGTAATACGTTTGCTTCAACCCTGTCAGGAGAGGTGAAAAACCATAATTTCAATGCCACAGTACGAAAATATGATTCAGCACGCCAAGCGGCATTAAGTAGCAATAACATTCCGGAGACCGTATATGATAATCTCGTTAAAACGGTCAATGACAACTTGCCTTTACTGCACCGTTATCTTGATTTACGTAAAAAAGTACTCGAATTAGATGAACTTCATATGTATGATCTATTCACTCCTCTTGTAAAAGAAGTGAAGATGGAAGTGACATATGAGGAGGCCAAAGATTATGTCCTAAAGGGTCTTGCTCCGCTTGGTGAGGACTATTTGAATGTTTTGAAAGAGGGATTTGAAAACCGTTGGGTCGATGTACATGAAAACGTAGGGAAACGAAGCGGTGCCTATTCTTCTGGTACATACGGGACGAATCCATATATTTTAATGAACTGGCAAAATAACGTCAATAACCTATTCACGCTCGTTCATGAGTTTGGGCATTCGGTCCATAGCTACTATACGCGTAAATACCAGCCATACCCATACGGGAATTATTCGATATTTGTAGCGGAAGTTGCATCGACTTGTAATGAAAACCTGTTGAATGATTATTTACTGAATACAATCGAAGAAGAAAAGAAACGCATTTATTTATTGAATCACTATCTAGAAGGTTTCCGTGGAACATTGTTCCGCCAAACGATGTTTGCAGAGTTTGAACATACCATTCATCTTAAAGCTCAAAATGGGGAAGCATTGACAGCGGATATGCTCACTAAGGAATATTATGAGCTGAACAAGAAATACTTTGGCGAGAATGTGAGCATCGATGAAGAAATCGGTTTGGAATGGGCACGTATTCCACATTTCTATTATAATTACTATGTTTATCAATATGCGACCGGAATCAGTGCAGCAACAGCTTTAAGCAAGCAAATCCTTGAAGAAGGAGAGCCTGCTGTCAAAAGGTATCTGGAGTTCTTGAAATCTGGAAGTTCTGATTATCCGATTGAAGTACTCAAAAAGGCTGGCGTCGATATGACAAAAGCCGAGCCTGTACAAGATGCCATGAATGTATTCGAAGAAAAATTAAATGAGTTGGAAGAGCTTTTGAATAAATAGGATGTGAAAGGGACCCGAATGGCTTCGGGTTCCTTTTCATCTAATATGGATATCCGTTATAATCCTTTAAAACGGTTTCTCTGATTTAAGCTGTGAAGAATAATGAAGAAAACAAAAAATAAAATAGGGGAGGTAAAATACAGAGGAATGAGGTTCATGATACCGAGTAGCTGGACGAATAGCGACCCTATCAAGAGTATAAGTAGAATAAAGCCTTTCAATTTGGCCACCTCCAACCTGGCAGCAGGATAAAAGATCATCTGCTTTTTTATTAGATTTTATGTTTGAAAATAAGCAGTATTCTAAGAATATGACAATAATGTGAAATTGCGCACAAGTTCTTGCAATTAATGTGTATAATCTGCTATAGTACAGATATAGAAGTTATCACATCCCAAACATATACCCCTTTGTTTGCTCGTCGTGAAATTTCTCCCATCCCCTTTTTCGTATAAATAGATGAAAACCCCAGCAAATTTAGCGATTTGCCGGGGTTTTTCATTTGCTGATAAATTAAACGGGTTGAATTGATGCCGGTTATAACAAAAGTAGCAAGTTTAGATAATGAAAAATAAAGATATAATCAGTGTTGTGATATTTTTCACAATTAAATTCATACCATTTCTATATCATATATCAAAAGCACTTATACCGTTAAAGCAAAATGAGGCTCTTATTTTGCTAGATACGAGAAGGGGTTATCATAATTGGAAAATATATATTGTGAACAATTTGTGAAAAGTTGCACATATAGTTGAAACATAAATGTGTAATCTGTTATATTATTTATTGTGAAGTGAATCACAAACAAACTTATACCCCTTTGTTTGATCGTGAAAAAATTTCTCCCATCCCCTTATTTCTTATAAAAAAACCATGCAATCGTTGATTTGCATGGTTTTTCCCTTTTTAAACAACAAAGAAGCAGTCAAATTCATGACTGCTTCTTTGTATATCTCCAAAACGTCCCATATTTAGCCGGAATTTTCTCTGCCAACTGTTTTAAAACAAGTTTCTTCATTTCTAACTCGACGTTATTCTTGTTCATATTATAAACCGTTTCGATTTCCTTTGTGGCCACTAGTTTGAAACAGCTTAAAAACTCTTCAAGGGAGGGTGGTTTGGCAGGGGCGGGAAGGCCATTCAGCATATCTTCTAAAATTTGAACATATACCTCGTAAGAATAGACACCCGAAACTTTTATTCCCTCTTCTTCAATATTTTGATTGAAAAAGACAAGGGAAGGGATTTCAGTCACTTCCATTTCGCTGGTGATTTTCATGTCACATTGAAAACCCTTGGCTGCACTGGAAGAATTGATGTCATAAAGGAATTCCTCCACATCCAATCCAACCGTCTTGGCACACTCGGTCAAGACTTCAATATTGGATATATCCCTTTTTCCTATGAATACATATTCTTGAAGCTGCCTTAAAAAGCGAATGGCCAATTTACGGCCCTGCAATTCCGCTGCTTTTATTGCGATGGAAGCTGTATATGGAGAAGAGATCGGGTTTTCAGACCAAAGACTTCCGTCACAGGACATTCCCGAGCGGCTGGCTGTCTTTTCCCAAACTTGAGCAAGGTTTTCATAATTTTTATTTTTCCCCATATTAAGAGAATCGATTTTACCGCTTAAAACATGGCGTAAACTGAATAATTGACCATATTCTATCTGTAATTTCCTAATAATCGGTTCTAAGCCCCAGCATTCGGGACAAAGCGGATCAACAAAAACATAAATTTCAATTGGCTTTTTTCCTATATCATAGCAATGCTGTGTCTTGATCCAATCGGAAATATTGAAAACTGGTTTATGTGCGCTCAACTGTCTTCTCCTTTCCCGTCAGTTCCGGATGTATTGATCATATGCTGTGCCGTTAAATAAAGGCGGTGATAGAAAAATTCCCTAATTTCACCCTCAAGGCCCACTTCGTCCATAGCTTGATACATGCATGAGAGCCATGCTTTCGCACGATCTGGTGTAATTTCAAAAGGTATATGTCGAGCCCGCAACATAGGATGGCCATGCTCTTCCGTATATAAAGAGGGACCACCTAAATATTGAGTCATAAATTGTTTTTGCTTACGGACCGTTTCAGTTAAATCGTCAGGGAAAATCGGCTGCAGATCCGGGTGTTGACTAACGTTGGAGTAAAACACATCAATTAACCTGTGTAATTGCCCTTCTCCAATTAATTCATATGGTGTAGGGTTCCCTTGCATCATGTTGATTACTCCTTTTAAAGAAAGATGTTTGATATTTATTCATATTTTATCAATGACGTCCTGATATAACAAATATATAGCTTGAAGAAAATTTTACATCTGTAGTATGACACAGGGGAATGTACGGGATAGACCGCTTTTTAGGTAGCTTTAACATTTTGTCCAGCGGTTTCCGAAATATGTAGACATGAAAAAACTGACCCGCCAATAATATCAGGGTCAGCTTTCATTAGCTTGAAAATGTGCCATACACTTTTTGAACATAATTCCGGGTTTCTCTAAAGGGCGGAATGCCGTTATATTTATCCACGTTTCCTGGTCCTGCATTATAAGCAGCAAGTACAACCTTGATGTCCCCATCATAACGGGCCATCATTTGGCTTAAATATTTACTCCCGCCCATGATGTTTTGTTCCGGATCGCTGGGATCATCAACTCCAAGGCTCCTTGCAGTTGCCGGCATTAACTGCATGAGGCCAGTTGCACCAGCATAACTGGTGGCTTCGGGGTTAAAGTTAGATTCTTGTTTAATGACCGACTTTATCAGTTTTTCCGGGAGATTATATAAACTGGCCGCCTGGCTGATGATTTGATCGTAGTTTGTGCCGGTTTCGCTGGACTCATTGTTAGTATATGCAGCGGCTATCGGGTTCGATTTCAGGCTGCCGGATTGAAGAAAGGACTTCGTTTCCGTTTCCACATTGGTTAATAAGGAACCAAATGTCTGCGAAGTGTCTTCAAGAGCATCACCCGAAACCAGTTCCGACAGCATGTGCTGGAAAATGGATCGAGATGAATCATTATTTGTGATGTTGCCATTTGTGAATTGCTGGATTGCCTGCAATTCCATAAAAGTTTTGAAATCTTGGACTTTCAAACTCTCCACCTCCGATTATGGTTCAAACAGGATTATTCCTGGAATTTGGCGCGATAAAACCTCTTAACTTTATTTTCGGTTTCCCTTTCGGGAATTTGAAGGGTTTCAAGGAGGGTCAGGAAATTTTTTTTTCCCGCTTTTGCATCCGTCACTTCATATTCAAGTTCAAAGTCTTCCTGATTCACATACGAACTATGATCTAAAACAAGTAAACCATCTTTGTAAGGAAATTCAACACGGTCCGTCTTTAGTGTCCCAAAACAGGTAAAGTCTTTTGGGTTAATTCCGCATTCAAGAATAAGATGTTGGATCTCGCCTTCAGGGAAAGTGTTATGATTCAGAAATGCATAAGCGGTCTCTTCAGAGATATCTTGATTCGTTTCCAATAATCCTTCTGTAGCAGGCTGTTTTAAAGTCAGCTCGTATCGACCGTTTTTCTCCCGGATCCTTAGTGCAGAGCCCTGATTTTTCAAATGGAATTCTAATGTATCGAAGTAATGATTTTTCTGTGATTTAAAGTTCGATGCAACGATATGAAAATGATCGATCAGTTGACGAAATTCCTTTTCGCTTAAGAGATTCTTAAATTCTATTTCAATATGCTGGTTCATGTTTTCCTTCCTTCCTGGCTGATTCTTAGGTTAATCATATTAGAACAATTCTAGCTGTCAAATTGAATGCAATAATTTTTTGGTATTGTACTTGAATATTTAGGAATCAATTGCAGGATATGATAAAATATAAACGGTGAACTCAAGAAATGGATTACCGTATATAGAGAAATTAATACATACTTTTTGTTTTAGAGAAAGATTGAATAGGATCCAGCGGTGAAATGCAGTAAGGCATGGTTCTGCTGGATATAGGAGAGCGTTCTGCCCATACCAGAGTTGAACAGACGCTTTTTAGATAGATATAGGTGGTGTGGCAATGGAGAGTTGGGACGATTTCTTGGCGCCTTATACTCAGGCTGTCGAAGAATTAAAGGTTAAGCTTAAGGGATTAAGGAAACAGTTTGAGAGAGAGAATATTCACTCGCCGATCGAATTTGTAACAGGCAGGGTAAAGCCGATTGTCAGCATTTTGGATAAAGCGAGCCAGAAGGATATTCCCATTGATAAATTGGGAACCGAAATTCAGGATATTGCAGGACTTCGCATGATGTGCCAGTTCGTGGATGATATCGAACAGGTAGTTGAACTTTTACGGGGTCGCAATGACTTCGAGATAGTCGAAGAGAGGAATTATATTTCCCATAAAAAAGCAAGCGGCTACCGTTCTTATCATGTTGTCATCCGCTACCCGGTCCAGACGATCCATGGCGAAAAAAATATACTTGCCGAAATTCAAATCAGGACACTTGCGATGAATTTTTGGGCGACGATTGAACATTCTTTAAATTATAAATATAAAGGCATTTTCCCGGAAGATATTCAACTGCGGTTGAAACGCGCAGCCGAAGCGGCCTTCCTGCTTGATGCAGAGATGTCGCAAATCCGGACGGAAATCCAGGAAGCACAGCGTCTTTTTTCCCGGAAGAAAGATTCTTAAACTGATAAATGGGTGAACAGGAAGAAATCTAAATTGTAAGGTGGGATTATATGAAATTTGCGATTACGTCAAAAGGAGATGCGAAATCGAATACTTTAATGCAAAGGATGCGAACGTATCTTCAGGACTTTCATTTGGAATATGACGAAGATCAGCCGGATATTGTCATTTCTGTCGGTGGTGATGGCACCTTATTATACGCTTTTCACCGTTATAAGAATCGATTGGACAAAACCGCCTTTGTTGGAGTACATACAGGACATCTTGGTTTTTATGCGGATTGGACCCCTGATGAAATTGAAAAATTGGTAATAGCGTTAGCAAAAACCCCATTTCAAATTGTGGAATATCCACTGCTCGAAACAATCGTCCGTTATCAGCATGGTGGACGGGAAACCAGATTTTTGGCTTTGAATGAATCGACAGTCAAAAGTGTTGAAGGTACGCTCGTCATGGATGTTGAAATACGCGGACAGCATTTCGAGACATTCCGTGGAGATGGTTTATGCATTGCGACACCATCCGGAAGCACGGCTTATAATAAGGCGCTTGGTGGTGCCATCGTCCATCCATCAATCGATGCCATCCAGATTACCGAATTGGCATCCATTAACAACCGGGTATTTAGGACGGTCGGATCGCCTCTTCTGCTGCCGGCTCATCATACGTGCATGTTCAGGCCGGTCAATGCAGTCAATTTTCAAATTACGATTGACCATTTGACCCTGCTTCAGGAAGATGTAAAGTCGATACAGTGCCGAGTGGCAGATGAAAAGATCCGTTTTGCCAGATTCCGCCCTTTTCCTTTCTGGAAAAGAGTGCATGATTCATTTATTGCTAACTAAGGAGATATACTCACCTCATGTCAAATCAAAACTTTTCTTTGACCTGGTCGGTTTTTGAAGAGGATTCTGGCTCTTTATTGCGAGAGTTCCTCAGCAAATGCGATATTTCAAAACGAGCATTAACGGATATCAAGTTTAAAGGTGGCTTTATCCAGTTGAACGGCGTAGAAGTAACCGTAAGGGAACGAATTGAAACTGGGGACACCGTCACCGTCATATTTCCCCCGGAGCAGGGAAGTGAAGGCCTTTTGCCAGAACCCATCCCCTTGAATGTCAGGTATGAAGATGAGTTTGTATTGGTGGTGGCGAAGCCTCCTTCCATGAATACCATTCCCTCCCGGGAGCATCCTAACGGCAGTCTGGCCAATGGCTTGGCAGGTTATTATCGGAAGACGGGGATACAGGCAACGATCCATATTGTTACAAGGCTTGACCGCGACACATCGGGTCTGGTTTTAATTGCCAAGCATCGGCATATCCATCATCTTTTAAGTGAACAACAAAAATCAGGTCAGGTAAAACGGAGATACCAAGCCATAGCTGAAGGAACCGTTGACGGACCTGAAGGAGAGATAGTGGCGCCAATCGGACGAAAGTCGACCAGCATCATTGAACGGGAAGTCAGGGAGGATGGGCGGTATGCCCGTACCCTATTTAAGGTATTGGCACACACTGGGTCCCATACATTCCTTAACTTGGAACTCCAAACAGGACGGACACATCAAATCAGGGTACATATGGCGCATATAGGTCACCCGCTGGCTGGTGATGATTTATATGGAGGGAGCAGGAGCAGTATCCCTCGTCAAGCCCTTCATTGTTTTGAATTGAAATTTTTACATCCTTTCACAAAGAAGATGATGTTGTTTCAAGAAGAGTTACCTGAAGATATGACCCGATTGCTCGAGGGAAGTAAGGGCTGGGATTCCTGACGTATAACCGGCTCTCATTAAACTGAATTCAGGATTATGAAAAAAATCGATAGATGCCAAAAAAACTCACCAAGATGGCGAGTTTTTTTGGTTAATCAAAGGACGTCCTGAATTTTTCCGCTATATATGGCATGGTCGAAGGCACCTCTTGAAGATCCATTTCGGGATAACGCACTGCCGTTAGTTTTCCACCGAAGACGCAGCCTGTATCAATATTGTATGTATGATTGACTCGTCTAGCTTCAGGGACTGGCGTATGTCCATACACGATCCAGGCTTCCCCTTTATAGGATTGGGCCCAGTCCTTCCTGACAGGAGACCCATCTGGATGTTTGGAGCCGTTGATATCCCCGTAGAGGACAAAGGTTTTTACCTTACTGCTATATTGACCAATATAATCACTGCGAATTCCTGCATGGGCAATGATCAATCGCCCATCATCTATGAGATGATAGAGTGGGGAACGTTCATACAGATCCATGAATTTTTTTCGGATTTTCTTCTGCTCCCGATTGTTTAGGTTCTCATATTCAGCTACTGTAGTCTCTAAACCATGTGATATTTGAACTTTATTGCCTGAAAAATACCGATACAATTTATTGCAGTGGTTACCTGGGGCATACCTAGCAATATTTTGGTTAATGACTAATTCATGGACAACCTCGATTACTTGAAGGGAATCTGGGCCGCGATCGGTTAAATCCCCTACAAAGCCGAGAATCCTTCCAGAGGGATGTACAGGAAACCCTGTCTCCCACGTATAGCCCATTTTTTCCGTCAGCTGCCTGAATTCGGCGAAACATCCATGAATGTCCCCTATGATATCGATGTTCATTTGACACACCCTTTGTTTGTTTTGTCTATGTTTATGGTATTAGTATAGTATTATTTAAAAAAATAAAATATAAACGAGGAAATGAAAAAATATATTTTAGGAGGTGTATGGTTATGGAGGAGATGAAGGACCAGGAGCGGGAGAGTAGTCAAATGAATAACGAGCTTTTGCTTGAAGCGCTTAAAACGGAAAATCTAGATCAGTTCCGTACGGAGTTCCTTGAAATGCATCCGTATGATCAGGCTCAATTTTACACAAGCTTGTCAGATGAATTCAGATCCGTCGTTTACACATATTTGTCACCGGAAGAAATGGCGGACCTTTTTGAAAATATAGAAATAGATGAAGAGAATTACGAAAGCCTATTGGCTGAAATGAATCCTTCTTATGCAGCCGATATGCTTTCCCATATGTATGCGGATGATGCGGCAGACGTCCTGAATGAAATCAATGATGAGCAGGCCGTCAGCTATTTGACCATCATGGATGATGAAGCGGCAAGTGAAATCCAGGAGCTTCTGAACTATGAGGAATCTACGGCAGGAAGTATCATGACGACAGAGTTCATTGCCATTGAAGCAAACGAAACGGCTCGATCAGCCATGCAGATCTTAAAAAGGGAAGCTCCGGAAGCGGAAACGATATATTATGTGTTCGTTACCGATCAGGATAAGAAGCTGCTTGGTGTTTTATCGCTCAGGACATTGATCATAGCTGATGAAGATGCTTTAATTGGTGATTTAATGGATGACAGGGTAGTTTCCGTACCTGTATCTGAAGACCAGGAAGAGGTGGCACGAAAAATAAGGGACTATAACTTCCTTGCCGTGCCGGTCGTCGATTTCCAAAACCATTTGTTAGGGATTATTACGGTTGATGATATCATTGATGTCATGGATGAAGAGGCATCCGATGATTATTCTAAATTGGCAGGTATATCTGATCTTGATCATGTTGATAAAAGTCCCTATTCTGCTGCGAAGAAACGGTTGCCTTGGTTGATCATTCTTTTGTTTTTAGGATTATTGACCGCTAGCCTGATTGGTCGTTTTGAGGAGACACTTAGTCAAAAAGCGATTCTGGCTGTATTCATACCATTGATCGGCGGCATGGCTGGCAATACAGGAACACAAGCATTGGCAGTGGCGGTACGGGGAATTGCAACAGGGGAATTGGAGCAGGAAAGCAAGTGGAAGCTGGTCATGCGTGAGGCGGGGACGGGTCTCATCACTGGCCTGACATGTGGAATAGCCAGCATTTTAATCGTTTATATTTGGCAAGACGATATAATGCTGGGTTTATTGGTCGGCATATCGATTTTCATAACATTAGTAGTTGCCACACTCGCCGGATCGCTTGTACCGCTTTTCATGCATAAAATGAAAATCGACCCAGCTGTAGCTTCCGGACCATTCATTACAACCATCAATGACATTATCAGCATTTTGATTTATTTCGGATTGGCTACATTATTCATGGGTTATTTACTATAAGCTAAAGAAGGCCTTCTTGGAGAAGCTATATTCCAAGGGGACTTCAGAAAACGTTGTTTTTATCAGAGGAAATTTGATATACTGTCATTAGTAGCAGGTACTAATAACTTGTATTAAAAATAGGAGGTCACATACGATGACTTTTTCATTAGAGGGAAAAACGTTTGTCATAATGGGTGTAGCGAATAAAAGAAGTATTGCATGGGGAGTTGCCCGTTCCTTACATAAAGCAGGTGCAAAGCTGATTTTCACTTACGGAAAAGACCGTACAGAAAAAAGCGTTAGGGAATTATCTTCTACATTGGAAGGGGAGCCTTCCACGATTTTACAATGTGATGTAACGAAGGACGAAAGCATTGAAAAATGTTTTGCGGCGATCAAGGAAGAAACAGGTATCATTCATGGCGTGGCACACAGTATCGCATTTGCTAATAAGGAAGAGTTGGACGGTGAGTTCGTCAACACGAGCCGTGAAGGGTTTTTGCTAGCCCATAATATCAGTTCATTCTCTTTAACGGCTGTCGCTAAAGCGGCGAAAGAAATCATGCCGGAAGGTGGAAGCATTGTCACGATGACGTATCTTGGCGGTGAACGGGTCATGCCAAATTATAATGTAATGGGAGTGGCTAAGGCCTCACTTGAAGCCAATGTGCGTTACCTGTCAAGTGATCTTGGCAAAGATAACATTCGGGTGAATGCCATTTCAGCCGGACCAATCCGTACCTTATCCGCTAAAGGTGTTCGTGACTTCAATACAATTTTAAAGAAGATTGAGGAAGAAGCACCGCTCCGTCGTACAACGACTCCTGAAGAAGTAGGGGATACGGCAGTATTTTTATTAAGTGACATGTCTCGCGGAATTACCGGGGAAAATATCCATGTGGATTCTGGTTACCATATAATTGGATGACAGTAAAAGAAGGGGGGCCGATATCGGTCCCCTTTTTTATTGATTTTCCACTCTGACGGTATCTTGAATTGCTACATCCTCAATTGAAATCTTTTCACCTTTTTCTTCTTCAAATGTTTTAGTTTTCTTCACTAATCCCCAACATACCCAAGATTGGTTGATGTCCTTTTTTTAGGGAGTGGCACCATCTCCAGCATAATGAAGGGTGAATTTCATATAAATGATACATAGAGCTGATATTCATTGTTTGGGAGAATCGGCATAAACCTGCTTTTAACCCTATTCGTGAAAAAGAAGGAGGGGCATCATGGACATGAAGAAAGTTGATCTACCTTGTGCTGTTGGAAAACAAACGATACACAAAACGCTGAAGAGACATATTAATTTAAATGAAAAAATTATCAGCACTTCATATACTGCCGAGGAATTGGTGGAGCTATTGTCCCGACTTCCAGCCTTTGCACCTAAGCCTGTTTGTAAGTTCATCATCAATGACCGTACACTGTTCGGGAAATTGGAACAAAAGAAAGAATCCAGTTTGTTCATAAGGCATAAATTCGGGAAAAAAGTTGTCCAATATCATATGGAACAGCTGCAGTCTGTTGATATTCTGAAATATTAAGGGGGATTTTCATGTCAGAGAATAATGTCGATAAGGAATCCAAACCACTTTTATATGTCGATCAGGCAAAAATATCTGATCAGCGAGGGAATATGCAAAGTGATTTTCGAACGAAAAAAGATACACCTCAAGACAACGTTGAGCCGGAATTTCAGGAAGCCGAGCATAAAGAAGAGAAAATCGAAAAAGTCAAACGCGAATTTGGTGTTTATGATGTCATGAAGGAAATTGAAACAGAGATTACGGGTATAAGGAAAATTACCGAACAATATGTCCCTGAGCAAACTCCGGTTGAAAAATCGGAACAGCCTGAACAAGCAGAACAGGAATTCGAAAAGCCAGTTAAGAGAAAAAGGAAAAAGGTTGAAAAAAAAGAATCTACTCGCGACATCATTTCCCGACTCTCCAATCAACAAGGTTTTCCAAAGCCATTATGTGAGGCTGTTATTAACGGAGAAACGCTTCAGTTTCATGTGTTGGGAATGAAGGGGGAATCAGTGAAGATTAAAAGAGGGAACCATATTCGTTTCGTGGGTCTGCCGGATATTATCGATGCTAAAATAATTGAAGAATCCAAATGAAGGGAGCCATATTGAATGTTTCCCCCACCAAATGAGTTCACCTTATTTCTAATATTAGGCTTGGCATCTTTCAGGCTGACACGCTTGATCGTGTTCGATAAAATCATGGAGCCGCTGCGCCGCCCCTTTTTTAAAGAGATAGAGGAAAAGAATGAAGAAGGGGATGTGGAAATATTTTTACTGCCGAAAGAAAAGGGCCTGGTTGGCTGGCTTGGTCAATTGCTAAGCTGTTTTTGGTGCGTGGGTGTATGGATCAGCCTTTTTCTGGTTTTTCTTTATATCCAACATTGGTTTATAGGCGACGTACTGATATTAATCCTTGCCGTAGCAGCAATAGGAGCGATCATCGAGGTCATAATCAGCAAAATTATGGGCATTTGATTGGAAACAACTTGTCTCTTCATTCATATAGTATGGTATAGATCTTAAAGGAGGAGTCATAAATTGAATCAGAAACCGAATCCATGGACTTATGCCAAACCGATGAAAAAAGATCAGCCGGTCAAAATCAAGAAAGACTGTGGCTGTAATAATAACAATAACAATAAAAATAAAGGATATTGAGTAAAAAAACCTTTCCATTTTGGAAAGGTTTTTTATTTCCTAATCCTACCATTCATAAAAATACAGTTAAACAAGAAAATAACAATAGAACGATAAATTAGGATGTGATTCTATGTTCAGACAAGGAAGATATTTTAAGGGCAGTTGGCTGGTTTTTATAGTTGTTTTGTGTGTTATTACTGCCTGCAGCAATCAGAATGATGGAAAAACGGAGCATTTAGCAATGATTAAACGTACGAATCCTGAACCGATGGATATCATTAATGGAATGGATGAGAAAGATGAAAAGGGACTGATCTCAAAGGTCAAGGAAACAGTTGCTAATGAAGACACCATCTATGACGTGATCGTCGTGAAAAACGGAAAAAAGATTATCGTCGCTTATAAAGTGAAGCACTTACAACGTTTTCATATGAAAAAGATTGAAAAGACTGTGACTGAAAATTTGGAAGAAAAGTTTCCCAAGAATGATTTTATCGTATCGAGTGATTATAAAATCTTTTTGGAATCTTTAAGATTGAACGAATTACTCAAGAAAAAAGATGTTCCAGAGAAAAAGGCAAGAGAGAAGTTCAAGGAAATTGAAGGACTTCAAAAAGAATTGATTTAGAAAGAGAGGATCAGCACTATGAGCAACAAGGAGAAAATCACCCCCCTGCAGGATGCATATAAGGAGCTCCAAGGGAAGCATGAAATTAAAAGACCAATTGTGAAGAATTGTTTGAAAGCTTTTTTAGTAGGCGGGATTTTCTGCATAGTGGGTCAAGCCATTTCTTATTTCTATATTTATTTTTTCAACTTTACAGAACAGACAGCCGGAGGTCCGACAACTGCTACCATGGTGTTTCTGGCCCTTTTGATGACCGGCTTCGGGTTTTACGACCGCATTGGCCAGTTTGGTGGGGCAGGGAGTGCAGTCCCTGTTACGGGATTCGGTAACGCAGTCATTTCGGCTGCTATCGAACATCGGACAGAAGGTTTTGTACTTGGTGTTGGAGCCAATATGTTTAAATTGGCCGGTTCGGTCATTTTATTTGGAGTATTTTCAGCCTTTGTCGTGGCGTTGATAAAAACGATTTATCAAATGTTTGGGGGCTAAGCGGTGTTAAAAGGAAAACAAACATGGATGTTCGCCAATAAACCGGTCATTTTGGAAACAGGGGTAACAGGCGGGCCGTTTGAGGCAAATGGAGAAATTGCGGGAGATTTCGATATTCTATATGACGATTTGTGGATGGAGCAGGATTCATATGAGAAGGCTCATCGCCATTTGATGGAGAAAGCGGTGGAGCTTGCATTGGAGAAAGGTAAGATCGACAAGGGGCAGGTGCAATTTTTCTTGGCGGGTGATTTAATCAATCAGGTGACACCGACAAGTTTTGCAGCCAGAACCAATGGCATTCCATACTTCGGCTTGTTTGGAGCCTGTTCCACGTCAATGGAAGGGCTAGCTTTAGCTGCCTTCATCACCAATTATGGCGGGGCTAACTATGTGTTGACAGGCGCCTCGAGCCATAATGCAGCTGTTGAAAAGCAATTTCGCTATCCAACTGAATATGGAGGGCAAAAACCACCTACAGCTCAATGGACGATAACAGGAGCAGGGGTGGCGCTGGTTGCTCCTAATGGAAGTAAGCAAGGGGAATTTCCCCATATAGTTTCGGCCACTATCGGAAAGGTCATTGACATGGGTTTGAAAGATCCTTTCAATATGGGGGGAGCGATGGCCCCGGCCGCCGTCGATACGATTCTTGCCCATTTCAAAGATACTGGTTTGAGCCCGGACGATTACGATTTCATCATTACTGGTGATTTAGGACAAATAGGCAGGGAGACAGCCATGGACTTATTAAAGCAAAAGGGCTGCAATATCAATCAGGAAAAATTTAAGGATTGCGGTTTGATGATTTTTAAAAAGGACCAGCCTGTTTTGGCTGGTGGGAGTGGTGCGGGATGTTCAGCAGTGGTTTTATATGGCCATATACTAAATGAAATGATTCAGGGTAAATATAAAAAAATCCTGCTTGTTGCAACAGGAGCATTATTGTCACCACTATCCGTCCAGCAAAAAGATTCGATTCCGTGCATTGCCCATGCGGTAGCCATTGAGTATGGGATGAATTCATGAAAAAGGAGAGATTTGGATGTTACCAATGTTTTTTTGGGCCTTTGTCATCGGTGGCTTGATCTGTGTAGTCGGCCAGCTTCTTTTCGATGTTGCTAAGCTGACACCAGCACATACGTTAAGTTTGTTCGTTGTAATAGGAGCTGTTCTTGGTGGGTTTGATTTATATGAACCACTAGTTGACTTTGCTGGTGCAGGAGCAACCATACCAATCGTTTCCTTTGGTAACTCGCTAGTGAACGGGGCAATGATGGAATCGGAAAAACATGGTCTCGTTGGCGTACTGACAGGAATGTTTGAAATTACGAGTTCCGGTATCTCTTCAGCGATCATTTTTGGATTTATCGGAGCTTTAGTATTCAGACCAAAAGGATAAAATAAGCGGAAATAGGCTGCCTGGACTAGGACATGGCCTATACATATTTGTCCAGACCTACATATGTTATCAGTAAGCTTTAGCGAGAGCGAGGTGATTTAGTATGTTTGGTTATGGTGGCTACGGTGGCTACGGTTGTTGTGACGGCAGCGGTTATGGATACGGAGGCGGTTATGGCGGAGTCGGTTCCACTTTCGCGATAATCGTTGTATTGTTTATCCTATTAATCATTGTAGGGGCTTCTTTCTGCTAAGGTAAAAGGAATAGGCAGAAGAAGCCTATTCCTTTTATTTTTATTTGCATGGGCCTAGCACCAATTTTCTGATATTGCCATAAGATAGGTACAGAAAAGGGAGGGGCTTAGGTATGGATAATAACTTTTTTAAAAACATAGAAGGTAAAACGGGCGTAAATATGAAAGATGTATTAGAATTGGCAAACTCTCTACAAGGAGCCAATTTTAAAGATGAAAAAACTGTTAGAAACGTCATTAAGCGCGTTTCAAAAATAGCGAATAAACCGGTCAATAAAGAAACGGAAGATAAAATCGTACATTCCATCGTAGCTGAAGGGAATAAACTGGATTTCGGAACCATTTCCAATATGATAAATAAAAAGTGACAAAAAGGCCTGCTATCGTGCAGGCCTTTTATAGTTTATTCATCCTTTCCAAGGAGAGATTAACTCTTGGTCAAAGCTTCAAGAAACGTGATGGATGGGCGGTCCGTCCGCGTCTAGTTTGCAGGATGGAAAGGTAAAGGTCCTTTTTAGCCCTGGTTGCCGCTACATAGAGCAAGCGCCTTTCCTCTTCAAGAGGAGCCAGTTCCCCTTTTCGGTATGATTCAAGTGCGAAATCATGAGGAATGCTGCCATCGACTGCAGCAAGAACATAAACGGTTTGATATTCAAGCCCTTTTGAACGGTGTATGGTGGTAAGTTGAATCGCATCCTTAAAATGTTTCGATAGCTGTTTTATCTCTTGGACCATCGCAGTCATATGATCGACATGATCAAGGAAAGCGGCGACGGTAGGAAAACGATTTGCTGCCACCTTTAGGTCGCGGATGTCATCGGAACCCTTTTCCAGGTTCGCATCATTTCCGCGTTTTTTTACATATTCCTGATATCCTAAATCTTTCTCGATAATTTCTAAAGCGACGAGTGGTGACATATTTTTTAAAGAGCGGATCTGCCCTGGTATCGTTTTTAATTTTCGTTCTTGAAAAGCATGTCCTGTCTTAACAAAAGCAAATGCATCGATAAAATCACAATCCTGCAGTATTGTCTGTGCTTTTAACTCCTGTAATATACTTTGTTTCAAGAATAAGGAGGAAAGGACATCCGATGCTGCCTTGCTATCATGGGGAAACAAACTCAAGCGCATAAAGGCAAGCATGCCGCGAATGACCCTGCGCTGATAAAACGAATCCGCATCTTTTTCAATGACAAATGGCAGGTTGGAAGCTGCGAGCCGTTCAAAAATGGCCCTGGACATCGTGTGTGTCCTGTACAAAACTGCAAATTCCCCAGGGTTTGCTCCCTTGGATATTTTTTCTTGGATATCGGATACGATCATCGTTGCTTCCAATTCCTCATCATAAGGATAAAATAATACAGGGGGATTTCCAGAATCATGCTGTGCCCGCATCTTTTTTTCCATCCGGTTCTGGTTACGCTTGATCAAGCGGTTCGCTGTAGCGACAATTTCATGGGAAGAGCGGTAATTCTCAGTCAGCTTTATAACCTGGGATCGAGGGAAATCATGATTGAAATTCAGAATATACTTCGGATCGCTTCCCCGGAATGAATAAATGGATTGATCATCATCTCCAACCGCACATACATTTTTTGATTCAGCAGAGAGTAGTTTTATCAATTCATATTGAACTTTATTGATATCCTGAAACTCATCAACCAAAAAATAGTTAAACCTTTGCTGATATTTCTTTAAAGAATCCGGGTGATTTTTTAAAAATACATAACAGCCCACAAGCATATCATCAAAATCATACTTCCCTGTTTGCTGTTTATATTCTTCATATCTTTTATATAAAAATAAACAGGATTTCTCCCACTCGTCCTTCGGCTGAATATCTTCTGGAAAGGCCAATGAGTTTTTCCAAAGCCCAATTTGTTGAAGGGCTTGATCATATGCAAATTCCTTATCATCAAGTTCCATTTCCCTGCCAGCCTGTTTCAATATCTTTTCTTTTTCCCATTCCCACTTCAAAAGGAAATCGCGCTGCCATTTGGATGGTTCGTGAAAAATCAGGATTTTATAAAAGATGCTATGAAAGGTCCCGCTAACTATTTGCGAAACAAGGGAAGGAGTCATATAGGGATAGCCTAGCAGACGCTGCTGCATTTCCTTTGCAGACTTCGCCGTAAAGGTCACAAGCATGATACTTTTTGGATCAATCTTTTTCACTGTGAGCATATAGGCAGTACGTACCGTTAATACTCGGGTTTTCCCACTGCCGGCTCCTGATAGGACCAGAATTGGTCCATCGATCGTCATTACCGCTTTGAGTTGCTCTGCATCGAGAACAACCCCGGATGAGGATAATTCCTGAAAGTATGGTTCCTCTGATTGTGCCAGTGCAGAAGGCTTAGCTGAATATTTCGGATTGCCAGCTATGGGCCGGCTTTTAAGGAGAGGTTCCGTAATGGTTTTTGTTTCCGTAATGGTTCGTGATGTTGGAATCCTAAATCCATTCTGTTCCATATATTCTAATGGCTTGTCCTCATTCATTGGTTCATTTGGCATTTCACAGGGTGCCTGCGATGGGTCACTATGATAAAAATAGGGTGTCTCATGAATTCCAATAAACAATTTCACTGGTTTATGACAAATGATACAAGAAAGCTGATCACGTTTTCCTTTTTCAAAGAGTGTCTGCAGCTCACCAGCTGAAACGGTATGTAAATGTACAATTTCATTGCCAGATTTTGCTTGATTCATATAAATGGATACCTCTAATCTATAAAAATATCGGCAATACTCATCATACCAGAAGATTAGGAAAAAAGAATGCGGAAATTGTGTTTAAATATCGTCCCGGACGGGTATTGAAATGACAATTTAACGTTTTAAATAACGGAGGGATTACTATGGGATACATAGCACCTGTCACACAATTTGATTACATTCAATATGCCAACCGGAAGCTCGAAGCTGCAGAGAAACTAAGAATTGTTGAAGGAACGACACCCATTCAACCTATCCGTTTTGATCAGGTTGGGAGAGGAGAGGGGAAGCTTTGAAGGATTCGATCAAGTTAAAAATCATATTCGGGAAAGGACATATGGAGCAGGCACGTATAAAAAACAAATGGGAATTAGTGAAGAATTAACGGCTGAAATAACAGGAAAAGGTGGGTATTTTAACGAAATTGTCTAATTCTGTAATGAAAACAAAAGAGGACACACGAAGTGTCCTTTTTGTGATGATTTCTTAGAGAATGTCAATTTCCACGATTAGAGCTAACAATAGTTGCAGTAATAGTTGGATGTTAAGAGCGATTTGTGCATCAGTTGTTGTAATGTCGATATCACGGCTGTTTTCAACAATTGTTTTTTGGCGCGTGATTTGTTTAATATTAGAAGATTGGATTAATTGTTGAGTGATCTTATCAGCATTATCAGCATCTGCAATGGAAATGCTTACGATGACTGCAATTGCTGCTTGTAGGGCTGCTTGTAGAGAAAGAGCCGCTTTAACATCCGTTGAAGTGATATTTACATTACAAGAATCTTTAATGTAAATAAGTTCTTCAGAAAGCTGAACTTGATTATTATCCTGTCTTGCATCTTGGTCAATCCGTGTGTCATCGTCGTTACAGAATCCTGACAGGGGATGTCTGGAAGCGGAATCTAGAGCCGACCATGATCTTTCAGAGTCTTCATGTGTGTTACAGTTGCTACGATATACATTTTGGTTCATGTTGTTTTTTCCTCCTTAGGTTTTATTCCCTATTAAAATATGCTTTGATGGATAATCGGGTTGGACGAATAAACCAGTTAATTCGTCTATTTTTTAATACATAGGGAAAGTATTAGTTTGCGGGGGTTGAAAAATAAAGAAGCTGGAACTTTAGGAATTAAATGTAAGTGCTGCTATGTCTTGGTTTATTTATTTCTCGCCAGCAAGTAAGGTTTGATTAGGTGATATGGTGAGTCATTTATCTTTGGAATCCGTGAATTTGTTGTGAATGGTATTTGTAACTGGATTAACATCATTTTCCGTGATGTTCTTTTCTTGGTTTATGATTTTCTGTGATTGCTCTTGTAAATAGCGAATGGTTTCTTTTAAGTTGTTTTTCTCTTTTTCAGTTAGATCGATATTCCCCTTTTTGAAACCATGTTTTCTCATAGTCCTTGAAACCAGCAATTCCATTAGTCTTTTTTGAGACTCCTCCAGGTTAAATTCATTGTTACCCATAAAATTTTCCCTCCTTCTTGCTTTCTATATATAGACTATGTATTTTTGCGGAGATTGCCATTGAACGGATATGGTTTTTTTTAAAACGATAATTTAAAATCATGAACGAACAAAAAAACGCTGTCCAATCAGAAGACTGAAAGGACAGCGTTTTTATTTCATGTAATGGTTTTCATCATCGTTTTATGTGGAATGCCAGCATCCAGAAATTCGTCGGAAACGATCTCATATCCTAATTTCGAATAAAAAGGAATCGCATGTACCTGGGCATCAAGCTTCAATTGAGGGACTTCCTGCTGGATTGCGTATTCTTCGATAGCGTTCATGATCATGGCACCGGCACCATTCTTTCGGCCCGATGACAGTACACAAATGCGCTGGACTTTACCAATGTTGTCGATGACCCTGAAGCGGCCGGCACCGATTGGCTGTTCCTGTTCATCATATAAAACGAAATGTGTAGACTCTTCTTCATATTTATCGATCTCTTCTTCAAGAGGGACATTTTGCTCTTGGACGAATACTTTTTTTCTAATCAAATAAGCATTTTCAAGCTCTTGGCTGTTCTCTGCAATTTTTACAAACACGAAATCATTCAGCTCCTAATCTAAATGTTTCATAAACGGTCCATGCCCCATCTTCAAGCTGATATAGCAAGTGAACGCGTTTCACCTCTTCTTCATGGCTAACGTCAAGCATGCTCAATTGGCCTAAAACATCAGAATGCTCATTATCGGATAAATCTTGAGCGATGGTAATATGCGGGACAAATGCATGTTCATTTTCACTTTTCATAAATTCCTCATTGTTAAGTGCATTATGCAGGTCTTGAAGCCCTTCGGATAATTCAACTTTGAAATAAATAGTATTGCTTACGGGTTGGAAAGACTTCGCTTTAGTTACGTTCATTTTAAAAGGCCTGCACTTTTTAGCAATGTCTTTTAATTGTTCAGCGATCGTCGAAATTTCCATATCCGTCGCTTCGAACGTTGGTTTAAGCGTTAGATGCGGTGGAATGAAAGCATATTTCGTATCATACCGTTTTCGATAGGAGTTAGCTAAATCTTGAAGTTTTTTTGAAGGGAAAATTGCAACACCATATTTCATAAATAAAACCTCCTGATATTTTTTGATTTTTGTATTATAGTTGGACGTGTTTTTCTTGAAACCATCTTAAAGGGACGATTTCGAGTAGTTAGAACATTTCCAATAGTGCTCTCTTTAAATCTGCCTGCCAATATTTCCAGGTATGATTACCTTCAAATTCTTCATAGAAGCATGGAAATCCTTTTTGGTTTAGTAACTTATGTAATTCCCTGTTGGGTTCTATGAAGTTTGCCTTGTTGCCATCCGTGGTCGGAACATCCGTTTCCCCAGTCCCGATCACATGGTAAAGTTCGAGGAGATGCGGATCCTCAAAATTACGTACAGCATCCATTACGGCTTCATTGGCAAGTGGCGACTGCATGATGCATTTCCCGAATGTATGGGGGTATTGCAGGGCGGCCAATAAAGAAACTGTACCACCAAGAGAGTCACCGATCAAAGTTCGACCATGTCCCATTTGATAGGTTGGAAATTCATCATCTAAAAACGGGACAAGTTCATGGGCAAGAAAACGTATGTATGCAATGTGCTGTTCCCCGTCCGGATGATATTTGCGCCTGCGGTCAAAACGGTCTTTATAGGGAATGCCGACAATGATGATATTCTCGATCTCATCGTTCCCTAACAGTTCATCGGCTACGCGACCAATTCGGCCCATTTGAAAATAATCACGGCCATCCTGAGCAATCACAAGCGAATATTTATACAATGGCGAAAAATTAGCAGGCAAGTAAACAAGTAGTTCCAATTCTTCTGCTAAAGCTTCGCTTTTAAACATGTACTCTTTAATTGTGCCTTTGCGTAAACTCATTCTCCCGCACCTCAATGATAATTAATAATGAAAAACAACTTACTTGATTATTTTAGCATAGCCTTACGACTTTTTCCCGTGACAAGAAGTTAGAATAGAAAATTTTCATTATATTTTCTAAAAATTTAAATTATAAGGTGCTATAATACAAGGATATAGAAAAAAAATACAATAAAAGAGGTGGCGAATAAAATGGCAGATGTACACGTACACAGCAGGGAAGTAACAAAGGCGGCTAAACGATCATTGATAGAACGTGGTGTCAGTGTGGAAGCAATTGCAAAAATCGTTTATGAATTGCAGTTCCCGTATAAAGCTGATCTTAAGCTTGAGGAATGCATCCACAGCGTTGAGCGTGTCCTGTTGAAAAGGGAAATTCAACATGCCATTTTAGTCGGTGTGGAGCTGGATAAACTGGCAGAGCAAAAAAAGCTATCAGAACCCCTGCAATCGATTGTTGAATCTGATGAAGGTTTATTCGGAGTGGATGAAACAATTGCCTTTGGTGCAGTACTCGGTTACGGAAGCATTGCTGTAACGACCTTTGGCCATTTGGACAAAAATAAAATAGGCGTCATTCACGAACTTGATAAGAAACAAGAAGGAATCGTGCATACCTTCCTGGATGATATCGTTGCAAGTATTGCCGCGAGTGCCGCCTCAAGGTTAGCTCATCGCCTGAGAGATGAAGAAGAATCATTAACTGAACAGGAAAAGGACATTCAGGAAGAAGAAGAGTTAATCGGTTGAATCTTAATAAACAATTTTCATCCAGACCTATCAAACCTGGCCTTAATGAGGCGGGCAGAAAGGATATTGGCCATTTTAAATGTCCGTTTTGTCTGCCTTAGAAAACAGAATGCGTGAATATGGCCTGGATAAACTTCAAGCACCTGGATTTTCCGCTGCGTAATCTTTCCTTGTTCGGAGAGATAGATTATTTCCAATGGAGCGTTTTCTTCCATATGTTTACGAAGTATATATTTCATTCCTTGTCACTCCTTTGCTGACTTGCTTGCTATATTATATGCGAACATACGTTTTTTATGCAAGGAAAAAGGGAACGTATATTCTTGTTTTTTAGTGAGGTAAAATAAAAAAAGATAAAATTAAAACTTTTTTAATATAACTCGTTGACTTTTTAACAAAAAAACTTATAATAAATTATGTACTTAAGTAATTTACCAGTCAGTCTTACATACGACTTGTTAGCTCAGTGGGAGAGCACTTCCTTGACAGGGAAGGGGTCGTGGGTTCGAATCCCTCACAGGTCATCCGAACGGCGGAAGCATTGTTAAACAATGTTTTTGCCGTTTTTTATTTTAAATCACGACTGTATTATGATGGGGCAAGTTAAACACCATGGAATGCCAACAAACCACCTTCACGCTAAAATATGTGAGGTGTTTTTTTATGCTTTTAAAATTTGGAATTCAAGTGTTTCATGAAGATCGTCAATTTAAAAATCTTACCGAAAGCATTTTATGCTCGTCACAGGTCATCAACAGCCAAAGGCTTAAATCCATGATATAACAGGGGTTTTGGCCCATTTCCTGTTTTCGCTTCCATCCATTTTTCCTGTTTGTTCATGCTTTGCACAAAGTTGCACAGAAACTGCATATGACGGTGAATCGTTCGTTGCATGACGTTAGCCTCTTTGATACACTATGCAGAAGTACATTTCACTTTGATTGCTAGGATTAAAATCGAAAGGCATTAATAAGATGTATGAACTTTACATAAATCATGGTCCTTGTAAGCTGTGGGGTGCTCCAATCGAAACCTGAAAAGGGGAGCGGATTATCCTGTTACTACAGTTGCTTTAGACTTTTGAAAGAAGTAACGAAGTTCAGTTTAACCTGATATATAGGGGAATAAAGGGACAAAATACAATACAATATAATATTGTTTATAAGAAAAAATCATATGTTCCCTCATACAGCAGGAGTTGTATGGGGGCTTGTATTTTATCAAGAATTTTCTGTTTAGATGACTATACAGTAATAAAATAAGGAGGAAGCAATGAACAATTATAAATTGACGATTCAATATGATGGCGGGCGCTATAAGGGCTGGCAACGACTCGGTAATAGTGATGATACCATTCAAGGGAAAATAGAAAATGTATTAACGGAAATGGTAGGGGAAAAAATTGAAATCATCGGATGCAGCAGAACAGATGCAGGTGTACATGCTCTTGCTCAAATTGCCAATTTTAAGATCGGAGAAAATCTGACTGAATCTGAAATCATGAACTATTTGAATAGATATTTACCCCAAGATATCAGCGTTGTGGATGTTACATTAGTTCCTGATCGTTTTCATGCCCGTTATAATGCTAAGGATAAAACCTATCTGTATAAGATCTGGAACGAGCAATATACAAATCCTTTCATGCGAAAGTACAGTATGCATGTTGAGAAAAAGCTGAATATCACAAAAATGAAAAGAGCATGTCAATATTTTATAGGTGAACATGATTTTACTTCTTTTTCTAATGCAAAGTCTAAGAAAAAATCCATGGTGCGTGAAATATATTCTATTGATATAGAAGAAAATGCCGGCTTCATCCAAATTACAGTGCGAGGTGATGGATTTCTTTATAATATGGTCAGAAAAATTGTCGGAACGTTGATAGAAGTTGGGTTGGGTGAAATAGATGCTGAAAATATACCAAGTATTTTAGAGTCAAAAGAAAGAATCCAGACGGGGCGTATGGCGGAGGCAGCTGGGTTGTACTTGGTAAAGGTTGATTTTTAGACCAAATATTGATGCATCGCCTAATGCATTGTTTAAATCATCACCGATATCCCAGAGGGTCTCACAACACTTTGGACTTGTTGCAAGAAATAGGGAAGAATGGTAAAGGGGAAATAACGAAAGAAGGGGAGATTTCCATGAGGTTAGAAGGAAAGAAAATTATCAGTCTGGTGCACCACGATTTTGAAGATTTAGAGCTCTGGTATCCGATCTTACGATTGAAAGAAGAGGGAGCGATTGTTCACCTCGCTGGAGAAAAGGCGAATGAAACGTACATTGGAAAATATGGTGTACCAGCCGTATCTGATTATGAGTATGGCAGTATTAAAGCTGAAGAATATGATGCTATTCTTGTACCAGGCGGTTGGGCACCTGACAAAATTCGTCGGTTTCCTGAAGTGATATCACTTATCCAAAGCATGGAAGAAAATAAAAAACCCATCGGGCAAATTTGTCACGCTGGTTGGGTGTTGATTTCTGCTAAAATTTTACATGGGAAGAATGTAACGAGTACACCTGGCATTAAAGATGATATGGAAAATGCGGGGGCAACTTGGATAGATAAGCCCGTCGTAGTAGATGGAAACCTTGTATCAAGCAGACGTCCGCCTGATCTACCGGATTATTTAAGGGAATTGATAAACGTGATTGAAAAGCGTTAAAACATTATAGCGTGAAAAAGTGGTTTTTCCTTCTGGAAAAACCACTTTTAATTATTCCTATTTCCAATTACAAAATGCGAAATATGAAAATAAAAAGGAGTATCTTCACTCATTTAATGCAGTAACCTGTTAGATTTCTATGAAGGGGTCCCTGATTCGAATTCCTCACGGGTCATCCGAACGGCGAAAGCATTGCTGTTCTTCCCGTTTTTTATTTTGTCATTTTAGATATCATTATCTCCTGAATGCAAAGCACGAAGACTGCACAGAAACTCCATGTGACGGTCAATTTGCCTTAGAGTCGTAAGGTTTTTTCCGTTGCTTGCTGTTAAGTTCCTTTATGGGGCATTCGGACCTTCGATAAATGATTACTTTTCTTATGATATTAGTTGTACAGGTTTAATAATGTTATTTGAAATGCAAAGGATTATTATCTTAATTGATCCTTAATCAAATCAATATACAAATTTCCTTTTGTCCCTACGACGGCATATGAGATGTCAAAAACAGAAAGGTTTCTTTTTTTTAGTTCAGCCATTAACCATTCGTCATCGTAGTTGTGTTTGGATAAGTTTTCGTATAAGATCTTCCCATCATGAACCAGCTCTATCGGTACAGAACCTGCTGAGGCCAGTAGAGGTAAATCCTGCTTGGTGGTATTTTGGTATTGTTTTTTTTTTAATACAGAGAGTGAGCCATTTATCTCTAAAATGGCGCACTCCACTTCTTCTATGTTGAAGATATCTTTTCCCCGCAAAGCCTGTTTAAGAGAATCCAGTGAGTACCCCATTCGCTCCATTGACTCTTCGAGAATTTGTCCTTTTTGAATTAAGGTAGCAGGTTCTCCAGCGATCCATTTCCCGAAGCGCGGATTTCGAACCGCTAGAAGATTCAGCATAAAAACGACGGTACCCATTATGATAATTGCAATGATAAAATACAGGAATTTAATTTTAATATTAAAGGCTAGATTTCCTGCAATTGTCCCCATTGTAATTGAAGCGATATAAAGGTGATAGGTCCTCTGGGCAATCGTCTGTTGACCGAGCAGCTGTACAAATGCCCATAATAAAATAAACGCGGTAAAGGTTCGAAAGATGATTTCAACAGATTCTGACATGACTATTTCTCCCTTACAAAAATCCCGACAGTTCGTTTGTGATAGCATGTTCATACAGCAAGCCCTTTATTCTGTAATAGTAAGAAGAAAAAAACCGTCTTTGGATGGGAAACCCATTTGACATAAATTGATAGATTTATTCTATGGGTGTGATAGATGAAGAAGAATTAATCATTATGAAACGTACTTCCTTTTAAACCAAGCCTTCAAGATAAGTTAAATCTCCGGAAGCAGGTAGCTCGTTACTTGCTTCTTTTTATTTGCTTTGAAAAATCCATGGATATGTTTACTTAGTATTGATTAAGAACATTTTTCGAATAATAGCATCAAAATACTTTTTTGCACGGGGGTATGGTTTGAGTAATATTCGGGAAATATTCATTGACGATTTAAAAAGCATTTATAAAAATTTCTTCGTTTGTATCGTTGTTGTGTTCCTTATGTTCATCCCGTCCATTTATGCGTGGTTTAATATTGTCGCATCCTGGGACCCGTATGCAAATACGGAAGGAATCCTTGTCGGTGTTTCCAATAATGATAAAGGTGCGGATATAAATGGCGAAGCGGTGAACATAGGGAAGGAAGTAATAGAGGGGTTAAAAGGGAATAAAGATCTGGGCTGGAGATTCACAACGGAAAAAGAAGCGATAGCAAAGGTGGAAAAAGGGGATTATTACGCATCCATCATCATTCCAGAGAATTTTTCCGAGCATATTGCGACAATCATGACCGATGACCCTGTGAAAGCGGAGATTGATTACTATGTTAATGAAAAAATCAATTCCGTTGCTCCTAAAATTACGGCAGCGGGGGCCAACAGCATTGTGGATAATGTGAGCAAAAGCTTTATCAAATCAGCTAGTGGGAGTATCCTTGCAATCTTTAATGAACTGGGAATAACCTTGCAAAATGAGTTGCCGACGATTCAAAAAATGAAGAATATGGTGTATTTATTAGAGGCTGAATTGCCTGAGCTTGAACAAAATATCAAAACCGTTCAAACACATGTTAAAAAGGCTGAAGATATCATTAAGGTAGTGAATGATGGTCTGGATTCCATAGAAGGGATAACATCGCAGAAAGACAAATTGTTTTCAGACGTTTCCAGTTATGTAGATTCAACAAAGCAGGCATTTGAAGGACTCAATCCACTCTTGAAAAATGATATTGCGAATATCAGGAGCTTTAATGAATCAACTTTAGTGCTGGCAAACCGGTTAACGGGTCAGGGTTTGCCTGGCAATGAGTCGGATCAGCTAATGGAACAAGGGATAACGAGGATAAATAAAGAGTTGTACCTTTTGGATAGTATGTATAATTTATTGGTGAGAGTCAATCAATTTAGTGAGAAAAGCTTGCTTCAGCCGGAAATACAGCTAGTGGAGGATTTGCGGGATAATGCTTCGAACCAACTTCACGCGCTGAATAACCGATCCTTCGGCAATCTTATCGAACTTGGCGAGAACAATGATCAAGTCTTGGCAAGATTCCAGGATGTCTATTCAAAGGAAACAGCGCCAAAATTCAATGAAATATGGAATGAAACGGAATCAATATTGAATAAAGTCCAGGTTACGATGGAAGAGGGGACCAAGGTCATTCCAGAAGTGAAGACGCTTTTGGATGAGACCAATCGAACGTTGGAAACACGTTCAGGGGATATCGATAAGTTACAGAAAAAGTTTCCGGAAATCGAAACGAAAATAAAGGCCTTAGCTTCTAAAATGAGAGAAATCGATAAGTCTTATAATATGGAAGAAGTGATTGATTTCCTAAGGAATGATATTGAACAAGAAAGTGAATTTTTTTCAGAACCAGTGCTGCTCAATAAACATAGTCTCTTTCCGATTCCAAACTATGGATCAGCCATGTCTCCTTTCTTTACGGCACTTTCCCTTTGGGTGGGTGGTACAATATTAATTTCCATGCTTAGCGTGGGTGTTTCTCAAAAAAATTACAGTCCGTATCAAATTTATATCGGTAGGTATCTTATTTTCTTCATAATTGGGTTAATGCAGGCACTTAGTGTGTCCATAGGGAATATTCTACTGATCGATGTGTACGTAGCGGATAAATTTGAGTACATCCTGTTTTCTGTCTTGATAAGTACAGTATTTACACTCATTGTCTACACCTTCGTTTCAGTTCTTGGAAATGTTGGAAAAGGGATTAGTGTCGTCTTGATGGTCCTTCAAATTTCAAGTTCAGGAGGCACATTTCCCATTCAAGTTACACCTCCCTTTTTTCAACATATCAACCCTTTCCTGCCATTCACCTATGCCGTTGGTTTACTTCGTGAATCTGTTGGGGGAATAACCTGGAGCGTTGCTGGTAGGGATATTTTCATCTTGTTTCTCTTTATAATGATCACGCTCATCTTAGGAATCATTTTGAAAAAGCCCTTGCATGCAAGGACACAAAAGATGAAGGATAAATTGTATGGAAGCAGGATTTTTTAAGTTCACTGAATGGGCTGGGAACTTCGTTTACCCTTACTTGAAACGAAACTGGATACTTCAAATTAGCCTGAACCCTTAGAAAGGGCTCAGGTTTTTTTATTTTGTTGCATGGAAGTTGTCCAAATGGTTTTTTTTGTGCAAGTTTGGAATATTTATAAATAAAATGACAGTTAAATAGAAAGATACCGATAAATTAGAATTTTTGCATTTTTATAGTTGACAAAAACCATTGGATTAATCATTATTAAGAAATAATGTTTAGTAAATCGATGCGATATAAAAGTGGGGTGGCTTTATGTATTTAACAATAGATGGCATTGAAAAAAGTTTTTCGAATGAAAAGAAAGAAAGCATAAAGGTGCTCGATGAGATTAACATAGAGGTCGAGAAAGGAAGCTTCGTTTCAATCGTCGGACCTTCAGGATGTGGCAAATCGACACTTCTATATTTAATTGCCGGCCTTGATAAGGCTGATAAAGGAGAAATACGTGTAGCTGGAAAAAAGGTGATGAAGCCAGGTCCGGAACGGGTCGTAGTGTTTCAGGAGGCCGGGTTATTTCCTTGGTTGACGGTACTTGAAAATGTTACATATGGATTGAAGTTAAAGAAAATTCCCAAAGAAGAGGCTAAATCCAAGGCATTGGACATTTTAAAAATGGTTCACCTCAGCCGTTATATTGACTCCTATCCACATCAACTTTCGGGGGGCATGAAACAGAGGGTAGCCATCGCAAGAGCGCTGGTGATGGAACCGGATATCCTGTTGATGGATGAACCATTTTCTGCGCTGGATGAGCAAACGAGGATGGTCTTGCATAAAGAGCTGCTCGAAATCTGGAGAAAAACTAAGGTGACAATCTTCTTCGTTACCCATAATATTCGTGAGGCTGTTCAGCTTTCCGAAAAAATTATCGTCTTTGCAACCCGTCCAGGGAAAATTAAAGAGACTATTTCCGTCCCTTCCATGAAAGATGGGGTTATGCCTGATAGTGTAACTTTGCATACTGAACAAAGGGTACTATCGATCTTGCAGGAGGAAATTGAAAAAGTGCTGAAGGAGGAAATGGGGAATGATTACAGCTTTAAGACGAATCATATTCATCGCGATGATAGCGGGGATATGGGAAGTCACATCTAGACTTTCCAGTCTTCCGGATTTCATGTTCCCAAGCCTGACGCAGGTTTTGGAAACTCTGTTTAATGGACTGGTGAGCGGACAAATAACCGAAGCCATCGGAAAAAGCCTTGGCCGTATCCTGATCGGCTTTACGATTGCCATTATAGTAGGTCTAATATTAGGATATTTCATTTGGCGCTTTAAACTGGTGGAAGATACTCTAGGATTCGTCGTGACGGCCTTACAGTCCATCCCGAGTATAGTTTGGTTCCCTCTAGCGATCATTTGGTTTGGATTGAATGATTTTTCGATTCTCTTTATCGTCACGATCGGTGCAACTTGGACGATGACAGTTAATGCAACCAGTGGATTCCGGAATGTGCCCCAATTGTATCAGCGGGTTGCCAAAACATATGGATCGACCGGGTTTCATTTTCTTCGCACCGTGATTTTACCGGCATCCGTCCCACAAATAATATCCGGTCTGCGAATTGCATGGGCATTTTCCTGGCGTGCATTGATGGCCGGTGAATTACTTGGCGGGGGAGGCGGTCTTGGACAATTGCTGGAAATGGGCAGATCACTGGGACAAATGGATTTGGTCATCTCCGTAATGATCATTATCGCAATCATCGGTACAATCGTGGATAATGTTGTCTTCTCACGCCTGGAACGTAATGTTCAACTGAAGTGGGGCGTGAATCAACGGTAGTTTAATAGGATAATAGATAAAAAGGAGAGAAAAATATGCTGAAAAAATCATTTTTTGCCCTTATTATGTCCGTATTGTTAATCGGAATAGTAAGCGGGTGCACGCAATCCACCAGTAAAGAAGAAGGAGAAGGCTCGGGGAAAAAATCTGTGAAAATTGGATATTTTCCTAACTTAACTCACAGTGCAACGATCATTGCACTTGAAAAAGGCTTTTTTGAAGAAGAGTTCGGTAAAGATGTCAAGATTGAAACCAAGACAGTGGCCAATGGCGGTTTATTCATGGAAGCAATGGCTACAAACGCCATTGATGTTGGAACGGTTGGTCCTGGTCCATTGCTTAACTTTTACGTAAAAAACCCTGAATACCACCTGATCTCTGGAGCTGTTAATGGCGGTGCAGTTCTTGTGGCTAGCGAGGGCAGCAAGGTTACTGATTTAAAGGATTTGGATGGTAAAAAAGTAGCGATTCCCGTCATTGGGAGTACACAGGATGTCATGCTTAGGAAAGCCCTTCAAGATGTTGACTTAAAACCGACTACAAATGGGGGGACAGTTGAGCTGTATGCATCAGCACCTGCTGACACAACTGCTCTTTTTGTTCAAAAATCAGTCGATGCAGCAGCTACCCAGGAACCTTGGGGGTATGTATTGGAAAACCAGGCAAAAGGAAAGTTAGTGCTTGATTGGGATCAATTTGCTTGGGGGAAAGATTCACCAAATACGGTAGTGGCTGCAAGCCAGAAGTTCTTGGATAAAAAGGGGCGCGCCGCTTCCTATTTGAAAGCTCACGAAAAAGCAGTGGATTTTATTCAAAACAATCCTGAAGAAAGCCAAGAACTTGTCATTAAGCATTTGAAGGAACTGACAGGAAAAGAATTAAGTAAAGAAGAAGTGGCTTCAGCATTTTCACGCCTGGAAGTGACCACTGAAGTTAATGAGCAAGTCATTCAGGAAATGGCTGACATAAGCAAAGAAGCTGGTTATATCCCAAGCAGTGATATAAAAGGTATGATCGATCTATCAACTCTTGAAGAAGTATCCAAGTAAATTGAAACAAAAAGCGCCTCAGCCATCCTGGTTTTGGCGCTTTTTTGGTAATCCGGTATAGGTCGAATTAATCCGTATTAATGAACCTGGGAATATAATCCTAAATAAACACGGCAGCAAAATGATTGCTGTCATAATATGAAGTCATGCACCTGTTAAAGACAGACTTGATCCAATGCTTGAATAACATGATCAACCTCTTCCCAGGAATGGATGGTAGCTCCTGAAGCCAGTGAATGTCCCCCTCCATTGAATTGACGTGCGACTGAAGCGATGGGAATATTTCGTGAACGAATCCTGACACGGATTTCAGAAGGATATTCTATGAAAAAAACCCATATTTTGTTTCCTCTGACACCTGATAGCGTATTAACTAAATTCGAAGCTTCGATTCGGTCTACACCATACATATTTAACAAATCCTCCGTAATAATGAAGTAAGCCACCCCTTTATCGGTTACCTTGAAGCTCATGAGAATGTCCTTTTGAAGTCTGGAAGCGTTTTTCGGCTTTATATTAAGGCAGTTATGGATTCTTTCTGGCTGGATATTAAAAGTTCTTAAGTACGAAACCAATTTTAATGTCCTAGGAGTGGTATTCCCATTCATGAAATTCCCTGTATCACCAAGTATTCCTGCATAAAATGATTTAGCTGCCTCTTTATTCATGATAAAGCCTTCTGGAAATAGCAAAAATAAATCAACAAGCATTTCACTTGCAGAGCTATAGGACGGATCGACCCAAGAAAGGTCACCGAATTGTTCATATTCGGGGTGGTGGTCAATTTTGATCAGCATCTCCCCTTGATCATAGCGGGAATCACTGATCCGTGAAATGTTGGCAGTATCACAAACAATCACCAAGGCCCCTTTGTATTTGTTATCGGAAATGGCATCCATTTCACCAATGAATAGGAGCTTTTCCACTTCCTCGCCTACCACAAAGACTTCTTTTGACGGGTAGGACTGCTTCAATAGATTCTTTAAGCCAATTTGTGAGCCCAATGCATCCGGGTCCGGATTAACATGACGATGAATGATAATTGTGGGGTACTTCTTGATGGCTTCGACTATTTCTTTCTTTATATTTTCCATTTTGCCATCTCCCTTTAAATCTTTAAATGCCTTCTAAATAGGTTTGTTTTATCATATAGAGTTTGAGTATCTTAATCATCACATGTCACCCCTGTAAAGGCAATTTAAACATCCTGAAAATGAATATGGTGAGATTTTAGAGCCCACGATAAAGGTTACTCTAAAAAAAAGTTCCTTTAAAGAATCCGTATTGCAACAACAAATTAATGAATCGACAATCTGGGAAGAAGAAAAACAAAAACAAAACAAACTTAAAAAGAAAGGGAAGCTTACAGACGTTTCTCTTAAAGAATTGTTCAGTGTGAAAGAAAACCGTAAAGCCTTATTCCTTTTAATCGGGATATACGGATTCTGGAATTTAGTAGCTGGAGTAATGGGGTACTTTATGCCATATATATATATGAAACAGTAGGTGGCCTCACCGATACACAAGCTAACTTATTACAAGGTACACTATGGTTATTGACTGTTGTCTCCACCTATTTTGTATTTATTAAATTAGGAGATAAAGTAAACAGAAAGGTTCTGTTTGGGATTGGAGCTGCAATGGGAATCGTCGCTTGGCTCATCCTAACGTTTGGAGGAATGGGCTGGACGGAACTGATGTTGTTTGTTTTGCTTTGGGGAACCGCAGCAGGCTTTGGGGCACAATCATTTTATGCCTTATGGTCAAGTGAGCTGTTTCACACGAAGTATCGTGCAAAAGCTCAAGGTGTCATGTTTTCGATTGCCCGCATCGGTGTAGGGCTATTCTCTCTAGTTATTGCCTTATTAATCACGACATTAGGGTTCAAGATCGCTGGTTTGATTATGATTGCATTCCTAATCATCCATTTAGTCATTGGTCTTACCATGTCACCGGAAACTCGAGGGAAGTCTCTTAAAGAAATCCAAAAAGAACGTTATGGCGCATAACCAAATAGTGTAAAATTTTGCTTCTTAAACATAAAGGATTCCCGAGATTACAAGAGCAACGATTAAAGGGCGTTAAAAATTATGATCGACCAATAAACAAAATTATTGCAAAATTCAAACAATGGTTCTATACTTAATTTACCAAACCGATGACAACAAGTTACCTTGTTGCATGGCCGGCTTGTCATAAATCTGGAATTCATAAAAATTGACTTGGTTCACTTGATCTTCCTTTGCAGGAAGACAGTGCGTGGATAAGGGTCAGTGAAACGTTCAATGTAATGACATTGTTTGTTTTACTGGCTCTTTTTTGTGTATCCCGACAGTTTGAAAGGGGTGATGGTATGAATGGAGCTTTGGAAGGAGTCAGGATTATCGATGTGTCCCGTGTTTTGGCGGGTCCGTTTTGTTCAATGATTCTCGGTGATTTGGGTGCGGATGTAATTAAAATCGAGCATCATGAATCAGGTGATGAAACGAGAGGGTGGGGTCCGCCATTCGCGCAAGGAGAAAGCGCTTACTATTTATGTGCAAACCGAAATAAGCAAAGCATGACCTTGAATTTAAAGTCGGAACAAGGGAAAGAGATATTCCGGAAGTTGGTGTCTTCAGGGGATATAGTGATTCAAAATTTCAAGACGGGTACATTGGAAAAACTGGGGTTAGGTTATGAGGATTTAAAGGAATGCAACCCCAAACTGATCATGGCCTCGATTACGGGATTTGGTTTAACCGGACCATATAAAGATTTACCTGGCTATGATTATATCATTCAAGCGATGAGTGGTTTGATGAGCATCACAGGAGAAAAAGATGGGAGTCCCGTGAAGGTCGGAGTGGCCATAGCTGACATATTGACTGGCTTGTATACATGCATTGGCATTTTATCCGCTTTACATCATAGGGATAAAGCGGGGGAAGGACAGGAAATTGATATTTCGTTAATGGATTGTCAGGTTTCTTCATTGGTGAATGTAGCCAGCAACTATTTATTCAATGGTTTGACCCCTGAACGGATGGGAAACCAACATCCCAATATTGTTCCATACCAAACGTTCCGAACACGCGATGGGGAGCTTGTAGTGGCTGTAGGCAATGATGAGCAGTTCAGGAGATTCTCAACCGTTATTGGCAGACCTGATTTAGCGGAGCTAGAACAGTTTAAGCATAATGAAAAACGATTGCTGAACAAGGAAAAATTAATACCAATACTAGAGGATTCATTGAAAGCAAAGACAAAAAAAGAGTGGAAAATGCTGTTTGATGATGCAGGGATACCAAATGGTCCGATTAATGATATCGCAGAGATGTTCGAGGATCCACAGATCATCGAAAGAGGCATGTTGGTGAAAATGGAACATCCCACAATCGAAAATCTTAGAGTGACGGGATCGCCCTTGAACCTTTCAAAAACACCGGTCACTATGAGAAAGCATCCGCCGCTGTATGGGGAACATACCGATGCCGTTTTGGCTGAAATTGGATATAGTCCGGACCAAATAATCAAATTCAAGCAAAATAAAATTATTTAGGAGGAATTTTGATGATGAATTTCGAATTAACAGAAGAGCAGCAAAGCGTGAAGAAAGTGGTAAGGAAATTTGTGGATAAGGAAATTATCCCATATATTCAAGAGTGGGATAGGCAAGGAGAATTTCAACCACATATTTTAAAAAGGTTAGCGGAATTGCAGTTAATGGGCGTTTGTATCCCCGAAGAGTATGGTGGAGTCGGAATGGATTATAATACCCTGGCCATCGTTTGTGAAGAGCTGGAGCGAGGCGATACGGCTTATCGAACAGCAGTTTCTGTACATACGGGGTTGAATAGCATGACCCTGCTGCAATGGGGGACGGAAGAACAAAAACAGAAATATTTAGTTCCGCAAGCAAAAGGGACCAAGATTGGCGCTTTTGGGCTGACTGAACCGAATGCAGGGTCTGACGTAGCGGCGATGAAATCAACGGCAAAACGTGTTGGGGACCATTATATCTTGAATGGATCAAAAACTTGGATTTCGCTCTGTGATTATGCAGATCATTTTCTCATTTTCGCCAAGACTGATCATGATGCTGGCTCAAGGGGAATTACCGCTTTTATTGTGGAACGGACTTTTGAGGGAGTGGAGTCGAAGGCCATTAAAGGAAAATTGGGAATTCGTGCGGGGAATACAGGCGAAGTCTTTTTAACGGATGTTAAAGTCCCGGTGGAGAATAGGCTTGGTGAAGAAGGTGAGGGCTTTAAAATTTCCATGTCGGCATTGGACAGCGGTCGGTTTACAGTGGCAGCAGGTGCTGTAGGATTAATTGAAGCAAGCCTTGAAGCAAGCTTGAAGTATTGCCATGAACGAAGTACATTCGGAAAAGAGATTGGCAGGCATCAGCTCGTTCAACAGATGATTGCCAAGATGACCGCAAATTTAGAGATTTCCAGATTGCTGGTATTTAAAGCGGGTACCTTAAAAAACCAAGGAAAAAGGAATACGAAGGAAACATCACTTGCCAAGTGGATTTCATGTAATGCTGCTAACGAAGCAGCCAATGATGCTGTTCAAATCCATGGTGCCTATGGGTACTCGGATGAATATCCAGTCGAACGTTTTCTACGGAATTCAAAAGCTCCGGTCATTTACGAAGGCACCCGTGAGATTCATACAGTAATGCAAGGTGAATACGCACTTGGCTACAGACAAGATAAAGAGCTTCGTAAGCAATTGCCTGCATGGCCCTTCGAGCAGGTTTCCGTACATTAATTATAGATAGAGGAGATCAGATGATGAACACATACTTTATTGCAGGGCATGCAAAGCTTCCACAAGGGATGGCAGCGAGAAATATATATGATTCCATCACCATCACGGTAGAACTTGACTTTAAATATGGTGTAATAGTCGAGGCTTCCTGTACACTAGCTACAGAACATGGCAGGGAATTCATTCGTCAACTGCTGCGCGGTTATTGCCTGAAAGATGGTATCGAAGAATTGATTGATCGTGTGCAAATGCATTATCGTGGAAAGGCTGGTCAAGCCATTCAAGCAGGGTTGAAGGATGTGTATGCACAGTTCGAATTGGTCTCCGTTAAATAAGCGAAACTGGAAGGATCCTACCTTATGTTTGAGGGTAGGGTCCTTTTTTATAGATTCGGGTACATGGCAAATAAATCCACTGTCATTATAAATGGCAGTGTTTTTTATTGTTTAAGGAACGGGACATTTTAATGGATATAACGATCGTGATAATTTTAAAAACACAAAACTCGCCCCTTTACGACGAGTTTGTGTTTTTTTATAGAAATTGGACTTTAAAGTAAAGCTTAATATCCAGTAAAAAAATATTAATTGTACATTAAAACGGAACCATGAAACTAGAAGCACCTTTTCCGTTTATTGCGAAAGTTATTGAAGCAAAGCCAACTGCAGTGGTTGGAGGAACACCGGTTTCTGTTGGAGCGCCTTTGTCTGCAGCATATGGAACACCGGTTTCTGCTAGTGCGCCTTTGCGTACGGCAAGTGGACCTCCTCCTGCTAGTGCGCCTTTGCGTGCGGCAAGTGGACCTTCTCCTGCTAGTGCGTCTTTGCGTGCGGCAAGTGGACCTCCTCCTGCTAGTGCGTCTTTGCGTACGGCAAGTGGACCTCCTCCTGCTAGTGCAACGTTTAGTGCTTCTGGGGCGGGAAGTTCGCCTGTTTTTGTTGCTTTTACGTGAAGAACGGCCTTTTGAACATGGGTCCTTAAACATGAAATCGCTTAATCCCATGGAATTGGCTCTATCCACCGCATTTTGTATGTCACGAATGATTTCTGACATATATAATCCCCCTTTCTATACATTAAACTATGTTGCTTGTACGTGATTTGCTAAAGATAATCCCCAGTCTTTTTAAAAATAGTGTTTTTTTGGTGACACCCTTCGCTTTTTTTCCATAATTTAAAAGGAAAGTGAAAGGGAAGGGTTATATGAATGCTGACAAGAAGCTGCCTATGTACCAGCTTTTTATTCCACCAGTTAATTTAATGGAACTTCGCAGAGATATATGGTGCAATGATCCTTTACCGGCAAAGTTAACACTTAACAGAAAAAAACTGGATATTGATATTGTTTACCGTGGCTCACATATCCGCGGTTTTCGCAAAAAATCCTATATGTAGTCTTTTAAAAACCTAATACTTATAAGAATGCCAAGGAAGTTCATTTAAATGCCGAATATAAAGATAAATCTTTACTAAGAAATAAATTATCTTTAGACTTTTTGCGGATATAGGCACCTTATTACCGAACTCCCAGTTCGTTTTCCTGAATCTGAACGGAAAGGACGAAGGGATATACCTAGAATTGGAATCGGTGGATGAATATTAGTTGAAGACAAGGGGGCTGCCCAAGGGTGCCATTTTCTATGCAGTGGATGGTGATGCCAATTTCTCATTGATGAGCGATTTGGATAAAGGAATCAAAAAATCATTGGAGATGGGATATCAAAAAAAATGGGGAACAGGAAAGGATGAATTACATTTACAAGAGTTGATCATTCAAATCAATACAATTTCAAGGGGGATTTTGAAAAGGAAATCGTAAAATATGTCGATGTGGAAAAGTACCTGCGCTGGCTGGACGGACTCATATTCACGCAAAACTATGATGGGTTTGTCCATAACTATGCCTTGTATCGAAATGGAGATACAGGACTCTTTGAAATAATCCCATGGGATTATGATGCGACATGGGGCAGGGATGTTAATGGGAAAGTGATGGAAGAGGATTATGTGAGAATCGAGGGATTCAACACATTGACTGCTAGAATCCTTGATGTTAGGGCATTTCGTGTTCGATACCAGAGTCTTCTAAAGAAGATTTTGAGTAATCGGTTAACGTTGGGTATATGAAACCTATCATTCAGGAAATGCATGATCAAATAAGACCTTATGTTCCAAAAGACCCGTATATTAATGGGGGGGAAGAAAAATTTGACAATTAGCCCGGATTTATCCTGAAATTCATGGAAGCCCGTGCAAAGTATATAAATAGCCGGCTGTTTAAATTGGATTAATACTTTTCTTTAGTGATGGAAAATGGAAAAAACAGCAGGAGTGCTGAAAGAAAATCACTCCTGCTGTTTTTTCTGCGCGATTCCATTTGCTTTTCTATACTATTACAGCTATGTTTGATAGAAAGATATAATCTAAAGTAAATGAAGGATGGGAATGGATTGACTAATCATAGCCGTAAACCGGCATATATATATACCTTTACATGCACCCCTGACGAACGCGAATTATCTAAAATGGAGATGCGCTCGTTCTTTGGCTTTGAGACTTCAGGAAATATTTTAAAAAGTGATATAGAAATTGAACCGAGCAGAAGTCCTTTTATGAAAGGGCGGGTCGATGTCATGTTTGAAGGGGAAAGCATATCCGAAATTGTTGAGCAAGTGAAGGATATTCAATTGCCGGATTCGACGTTCAAAGTATTATTCGTAAAAATTAATGATCTGACTAAAGAAGCAAAAATAGATTATCAGGGACAGCGTGAAATTGAGCGTGAAATTGGCTGGCACATTCAGGGGAATGCCGATGTACGTAATCCTGATCAGGTTTACGGAATCGTGCCCCTGGGAGGCCGTTGGTATTTTGGGAAATATGTCAAACCTGAGTCTGTTTGGTTACATCATATGAAGAAGCCGCGTGAATATTCAACTGCACTTAGCACAAGAGTGGCGAGAGCCATTGCCAACATAGCCGTTCCACATCCTGATGGAGTGAGGGCCATTGATCCGTGCTGCGGAATTGGAACGGTATTGGTAGAGGCACTATCAATGGGGATAAATATTGTTGGCCGAGATATCAACCCACTTGTTACTGACGGTTCTAGAGAGAATATTGCCTATTTCGGACTCGAAGGTGATGTAACTACAGGTCCGATTTCAGCGGTCACCAGTAAATATGATGTAGCGATTATCGATATGCCTTACAATTTGTATACGCATGCAACGCCGGAGGATCAGCTATCGATCCTTAAACATGCCAGGAGCTTTGCTGACAAGGTCGTCGTCGTAACGATTGACACGATGGATCATATGATTGAAGAAGCAGGATTTGAAATTGCTGATCGCTGTGTAGCCAGGAAGGGTATTTTTTCCAGACAGGTTGTAGTGTGTGTGTGAGCTTCGTCAGCAAGAAAAGGCTGAAATCTTTAATTGGATATGGACTTACCCCTGTCAAGTAGACAACTAAAAAAGGCTATGCTGCCATCTGGCTTCGATATTCAACCGGTGCCAGATGGCGGACAAGCCCCCTTTGCAATTAAGTTTCAAAATTGACTAGATTCCGGGTGTAGATGAACTTTCAGGGATTTTTTCATAGTCTGATGGATTAAGACTATGAACCGATCCATCTGTTACACCATTGATAATACCCATTAGCCCCGTTTCAACCGTTTTTACGAGCTGGCCTTTCTCTTTTTGCCCAAAGTTTTGTGTTTGACCACTAACTTCAAATAGAACCGTCCCACTTCCGTTTAAAGCAAACGTCCCTAAAGCAGTTCCTGGCAGGTCAATAGATTGATCGTATAATGAAATATTTGTAAAAACTGAATTCCCTTTTGCTTGTAGTGCGTTATACGCAGTAAGTGTCAACTGACGGGAGAAATCATATTTAAAATTATCTGCATACTCTGCATATTTAGCACCTTCTGGAGTGCTTGGGTTAGGAACGAATTTTCCTGATATTGACATAGTTACACGCTCATCAGTTCCTTCGATATATGGGAACCCTTGGTGATGAAGGTCGATAAAAACATCCACTTTCCCGAATTTCGATTTTAACCCTTTATATGTGTCACGTACCGTCTGCGCTTCGGGTGTAATAAACCAGCCCGGCTTTTCAGATGCCCCCGGGAAGTCTTGAGGCTTTGGTACATAGTTTAGGTCAGGATTAAAGTCACGATTAACATCAAATCCCGGTTTGCTAGCATAGTCGTCTCCTGATCTGGGAGTAGTGTAATAGTTCCAAGTAGGTTTCACATTAGAAAGATGGGGGAATTTCCCTACAACCTCAGACCATGTCATCTCATTTCCACGACGATCAAGCTCGGAGCCGTCTACGTTCATCATTGGAATAGCAACAATTGTTAGTTCATCAAGCATTTTCTTTACCTCAGGTGAGTTACTTTGACCAAGGTTGTTAAGAATGTTCAATAACGCAACAGTTCCAGTTTTTTCATTTCCATGAATTTCACTTTGAATAAGAACGACTTTGTCACCATGACCGACAGTCACTTTTTGAATGGAACGACCCTGATTTGTTTGTCCAGCCACTTCAACATTGACTTTCCCTGCACTCGCTTGCTCAAGTTGATTTAATTTTTTTACAAGTTCGTCATAATTAAGGAATGCTTCGGTAGAAAGATTCGTTCCACCTGTCGTATTCGGTCCTCTTTCAGCTAAGCTGACATTTGGGCCAAGTAATGCTGCGGCTACTACTGTTGAACTTAAAACCTTTAAAAATTTTCTTTTCACATTCATTCTCCTGTTCTGAAAATAAATAACATTCAGATAATAGATTCTTCATTTTCTAATCGTTTTCCTGTTCGATTAATTAAAACACCCAAATAGGCCTATGTATTTCAGATTCAAGTGATTTACATATTTTTTCTAGACATAGTAAAGTCCCCTACAAGTGTGAGTGTAAAAGGCTACGGATTATTCCGTAGCCTTTTACACTTTCCACTTAGTGGGGATAATATCAATTTCAGCCTTTTTTGATGTCATTTAGCTTGATAATGTACTACATTTTCAACGAGTTGTTTCGTGACCTTCCCCTGATATTCTAAATAATCCAAATGGCCGATGATTTCTGACATGACGAGCGGGAATTCTGCTATATACTTTTGTTTGTAAAATTCCTTTGCCAGTTCATTGCCTGTAGAAATTCCAGATTCTATCAAGGCCAGGATTTTTTGTGATTTTCTTTCTATGCTGTTGAGTCTTTTTTCAATCAGATGACCAGGTTGTTCAATGATGTTACCATGACCAGGCAAGAGTAGATTCACCTGTAATGCTAAACATCGTTTTAAGGAATCGATATGATCTACAAGAGTCAGCATCCTATTACCGTTTTCATCAGGTTCGATCAAGGCATTGCTTGATATATGTTCAATCAATAAATCACCGGCAAGAAGCCGTTTCCCTTCTTGGTCAAGGAAAGCAATTTGATCCGGGGCATGCCCGGGAAATTCGATCACTTCAAAATTCAGCCATTGTTTTTCCGTGATCGCGATGATGTCACCATTCAATTTTTGATCTTTATTATTATCGACTGCGTTGAATAGGTAAGCCACTTGTTTATCTCCAAGTTCACCACAGCCCATCTCATGGTAAAGCTGCTTATAAAAATTAATTCTCATACTTAAGAAGTCAGGATCCCTTTTTAAACGGGGAATGGATTTAGAATGGGCATAAACGGGAATCGGATGGAGTTCGGTAATCCGGTTGACCAAACCAACATGGTCTCCATGGTGATGGGTTAACAAAATTTCCGTGATATCTCCAACGGTAAATCCATTTTCGTTTAATGTTTGCTGCAGTGCATTCCAGCAGACGTCATCATTCATACCTGCATCGACTAATGTTAAAGATTCATCCTGTTTAACTAAATAAAAGTTTATACTTTTTAAAGATAAAGCGCTTGGAGCTATAATTGGATAAATTTTAAATGTTGTATTCGTTTTCATGAACGTCCCATATCCTCCTAAATCGAGATAAACTTCATCTGGAAAATTGCGATATTACTAATGACCGAATAGATTTAAAGGGTTATTATTCTATGATTAGTTGAATGAACTGAAACTGTCAAGCGGAAGCTTTCAGGCAAACGAGAATTTAATAATTGGGAATGAATGGTCTATTCATCTAATTTATTTTAAAATTGAATAAACAAGATGATTATTTAGCCAATATTCTTGAAATGGATTGTTGTATGTGAATATGAAATGAACACTGAATGTGTAACGCGTTCTATGAAATGAAACGGTATGGGAGGTTATGGTTTGAAGACTAAAATTTATATTACAAGGAAATTGCCGGAACAAATCATCGATGGACTTAGTGGGAATTATGATGTCAGGATGTGGGACCAAGAGGATATACCGGTCCCTAGGAAAGTCCTTGAAGAAGAAATGAAAGAAGTCGAGGGGCTGCTATGCTTATTGACGGAACAAATCGATGAGTCACTGATTGAACAGGCGCCTAATCTGAAAATCATCGCGAATATGGCAGTGGGCCATAATAATATTGATGTTCAAAGTGCAACAAAACGGGGCATCATGGTAACGAACACACCGGGGGTTTTAACGGAAACGACAGCTGATTTAACCTTCGGCTTACTGCTTGCAACGGCGAGAAGGATGATGGAGGCAGAAGATTATTTAAGGAGTGGAAGGTGGGAAACATGGTCGCCGATGCAGCTGACCGGACAAGATGTACACGGTGCAACGCTTGGTATCATCGGGTTAGGTAGGATTGGGGAAGCCCTTGCAAAAAGAGCTAAGGGATTTGATATGAACATAGTTTATTTTAATCGAAGCCGTAAATATGAACAGGAAAAAGAATTAGGAATCGAATATCAGCCCCTTGAAAAATTGCTCCAACTCTCGGACTTCGTTTGTGTCATGCTGCCGCTCACACCGGAAACCACTTACATGATTGGCAAGGAGCAGCTGGAATTAATGAAAGGGACGGCTGTGCTCATAAATACCGCAAGAGGCGGGATTATCGATGAAAAGGCGTTGTACCAGGCGCTGGAAAACCGAGAGATTTGGGCGGCTGGATTGGATGTATTTGAAGAAGAACCCGTTCCCGTGGATCACCCGCTGCTAACATTGCCCAATGTGGTTACATTGCCGCATATCGGGAGTGCCAGTATTGCCACAAGATTGAAAATGGCAGCTCTTGCTGTACAAAACTTGATGGAGGGGTTATCTGGTGATACTCCCCGTAATTTAGTATTGTTGAATAAATCAAAATGACCCTAATAGGTGGTTTGGAATGGTCTCATCCCAAACCACCTATTAGGCTAGTTTATACTTTAGGGTTTTTTACTGTTTTATGAAACTCCTACTAGATTGAAGAAATTTGCAACACCTCCTGCCAAATAACTGGATACCGAGACTCCTCGTCGCTCTTCGCGCCTGTGGGGTCTGCCTTGGACGCGCTTTTCCCGCAGGAGTCCCGTACCTTCCTTTACAATCAACTGGAATGGTTTTTTAGAAAAAAATAGTAGGCAAACTCGCTTTTCCTCGAGTTTGCCTACAGTCTGAAATTACTCCAAAATGGGGTTATTTTTTATGGGGAATGTCCATTGGATTTTTTTTAGCCGAAGCTGAAAATAATGCTCAACTGGAGTTACATCCGAAGGTGGGGAATTGTTTGGACCTTTAATAGTTTTCCTTTGGTTCGTAGCATCCTCACATATATTTCCTGATATTGATTTGTCCTTTTCAGGAGATTTCGGAGTTTTGAAGCATGTGTTTAATTTATTGGTGAAAGGAAGAATCCAATTCAAGGGAAGCATACTTATCGTAAATTGTCCGGATTTTTTGTAAACTAAAGAAATCCGGGTTTTATTTAGGAAAAACAATTAGTTGAAAGAGGGATAGGGGTAATAATGATTGAAATGAAGGAAACGATATCATCAGGCAACGAAATGACCAAATCCAAAAGGCTGTTGATGGCGCTTATGCTGGGGTCTTTTGCTGCGATTGGACCACTGTCACTTGATATGTATTTACCGGGTCTCCCGACACTGGCAGAGGATCTGAAAAGCAGTACGTCTTTAGCCCAGCTGAGTTTGACTGCCTGCTTGTTAGGATTAGCTTTAGGCCAAATTTATTTAGGGCCGCTAAGTGATGCAAAGGGAAGACGGACACCGTTAATCATATCATTATCCATTTATTGCATTTCATCTCTGTTATGTGCTTTTGCTCCATCCATAGAATTGCTTTTATTATTACGTTTTATCCAGGGTATTGCGGGAGCTGGAGGCATTGTCATTTCAAGGGCCATAGTTCGTGACCTTTTTTCAGGAACGGAATTGACCAAGTTCTTCTCCATGTTAATGCTGGTAAATGGAGCGGCACCGATTTTGGCTCCAGTTTTTGGCGGTCAGCTTTTGCAGTTCACTTCTTGGCGGGGAGTTTTCATTGTCATTTCAGTATTAGGTATCCTTATGGTTGCGGCTGCATTTTTTGGGATAAAAGAAACTTTATCTCCTAATCTCAGGAGTGCCGGTGGGATAAACGATACAATCAAGATTTTTGGGAATTTATTGAAGGACCGAGTGTTCATGGGCTATGCTTTTTCACAAGGTTTCATTAGTGCCGCCATGTTGGCTTATATTTCCGGATCTCCTTTTGTTCTCCAGAATATTTATGGGGTTTCCCCACAGACATTCAGCCTGATTTTTGCAATAAACGGAATTGGGATCATCATTGCTTCCCAAATTGCCGGAAAGCTGGCAGGGAAGGTTAAAGAAGAAAAACTGCTTCAGATAGGACTATGTCTTGCTTTGTTTGGAGGAATATTCCTTCTTGCCTCAGTCCTTCTCGAAATCGGGTTGGCAGGAATCTTGGTCGCTTTGTTCCTCTCCGTTTCCAGCGTCGGTATTGTGGGTACAACGAGTTTTTCTTTAGCGATGCAAAATCAGAAAAAAACAGCAGGCAGTGCTTCGGCTTTAATTGGACTGCTTCCTTTTATATTAGGATCAGTAATGGCTCCGCTTGTGGGCTTAGGCTCAGGTGAGTCCTCCTTGCCGATGGGAGTTGTGATGGTAAGTTGTCATGTCATCGCCATGTTCGCTTATTTGATTCTTGCCCGTCGCGGGTTAAGGCGAGTTGCTTAAAAAGGAAAAAGCTGAAATCCTGAAGTGGGATTTCAGCTTTTTCCTTTTAATGGGTTTGTATGAGGACTTAAGTATGAATCATAATAGTGATTCTGCTCCATCGATATAAACTTCCGTGCCCGTAATATGGGAGGACATGTCTGATGCTAGGAACAATACGAGATCACCAGCTTGTTCGGTAGTCCCTGCTTTCTTCGCCAGGGGCTGAGAGCCTTCCGGATATTCAATGGGAATCCTGATTTTTTTTAGGTTTTCATCTTCCGGGAAGGTGTTATCATGAATATTCGTATCGATGGCGCCGGGACAAATGGTATTTACCCTGATTTTATATTTTGCCAATTCGAGTGCAGCCATTTTACCAAAAGCGACTTGTCCAGCTTTGGATGAGCTATAGGCGGAAAAACCAAAATTCTTGAAATATCGGTTTCCATTGATGGAGCTGTTAATAACGATGCTGCCACCCGTTTCCTTCATATAGGGAATGGCGTATTTAATGGTGAGAAAGGTGCCTTTGAGGTTGATGGTATGAGTCTGATCCCAATCTTCTGGCTTAATATCTTCTATAGGGGCGATCACTCCGTTGATGCCTGCGTTTGCGAATACAAAATCAATTTTCCCAAAATGGTCATAGGCGACCTTGTAGGCATGTTCAACTTGCTCAGCCTTGGAAACATCCGTTTTAATGATTAAAGCCTCTCGGCCCAGGTTTTCCACTTCTTCTTTCACCTTTTCGGCATTTTCGACTGTACGGTCAAAAAAGATGATGTTGGCACCGTTTTCAGCTAGTTTCAGTGCTGCACCCCGGCCAATTCCCGATCCTCCACCGGTAATGATGGCAACTTTGTTTTTCATTAAATCTGTCATAAACTTCACACGCTCCTTTTAAGTTTTTCTTTCCCGTTTAGGGAGTATGTAGAAACATCATGGCAGTGGTAATATAGAAAAATTATAAACGAATATTGCCTAAAAAATCCAATTTAAACCATTGACAGTGTTCATTTTACTTTGTTTTTCAGTGAAATGTCTGTATATTGAGGACATGATAAATTAGCTTGAAAGGGGATAGGATGTTGATACGATTAGGGGTAATAGGTACAAATTGGATCACGGAGCGATTTTTGGAGGCTGCAAAGCATGTAGAGGATTTATCGTTAACCGCAGTGTATTCACGTACAGAAGAGAAAGCCAAGGAGTTTGCCAATAAGTACGATGTACATACGACATTTACAAATTTAGAAGAAATGGCGGCCAGCGATGATATCGACGCTGTATATATAGCCAGCCCTAACTCTCATCATTGCAGGCAAGCCGTGTTATTTTTACAAAATAAAAAACATGTATTATGTGAAAAGCCAATGGCCTCGAATGCGGCAGAAGTAAAGGAAATGATTGAGGCTGCAAAACAAAATGAAGTGCTATTGATGGAAGCGATGAAATCAACCATCATGCCGAATTTCGAAAGTATAAAGGGGAATCTGGATAAAATCGGGAAGGTACGACGTTTTTCAGGAAGCTTTTGTCAATATTCATCACGTTATGATGCGTATAAACAAGGCACTGTGCTGAATGCATTCAATCCTGAATTCTCCAGTGGTTCTTTAATGGATTTAGGAATTTACGTCCTCTATCCACTTGTTGTACTTTTCGGTAAACCAAATAAGGTGCAGGCATCAGGAACGATGCTTGAATCAGGAGTTGATGGACAGGGGACGATCTTGCTTTCCTATGATGAAATGGAGGCAGTCGTCATGTTTTCCAAGATTACTGAATCCAATTTGCCAACGGAAATTCAAGGTGAGCTTGGAAGCATCCTCATTCAGAAAATTTCTGGACCTCAAGCTGTGGATATCCAGTATCGGGATGGAACCACTGAAAACATTTCGGCTAAACAGGATATGCATACGATGTATTATGAAGCGAAAGAATTTGTTGAATTGATAAAGCAGGGGAAAAAGGAATCGGATATAAATTCATATTCGAATTCACTGTTGACTATGGAAATCATGGATGAAGCAAGAAAGCAAATCGGCGTCGTCTTTCCATCAGACGGATTATAAGCACTAATTGGACATGGCCAAGAAGGAAGGGTATAAATGGATGTTACTGATGCCCCTTAATTGGGTAGAATTCAGTACATGGAAATTTTTATTGTTGGAGGAATGGACATGAATTGTAAAATTAATCGTAATGCAGCAAAGGTCTTACAAAAAATGCTGAGCACTGAAGAAGCCGAAGGGAAAATGATTCGTGTATATATCACCCATATGCATGGCGATCATGCCCATTATGAGATGAAACTAGATACACCTGCAGAGCATGATGAAATCGTCAAAACAGATAAAGATATCGATATTTTGCTTGATTCACGTGAGGAATTTCTGGATGGTGTCTGGATTAAATATTTTTATGTACCTGAAGAAGGCTTTGAAATCACGAACCCTTCCAAGGAGCCGCACGGACATCATCACCATTAAGATTAAAGGGGGAGGATTGGCATGAATCAAAAATACGAAAAGATCTTTCAACCATATAAATTTCCATCAGGGGTAGAAGTGAAAAATCGTATCATGATGGCACCTATGACCACTTATTCCTCGGATGATCAAGGGTTTGTAACCGATGATGAACTGGCCTATTACGCTGAACGCTCGGCAGGTGTAGGTGCGGTGGTCACGGCATGTGCCTATGTATCTGCTGGAGGAAAGGGATTCCCAGGTCAATTTAGTGCAGATGACGATTCATTTATCCCATCTTTGAGAAAATTAGCGGAAACGATACAGTCTAACGGGTCAAAAGCGATATTGCAAATATATCATGGAGGCCGGCAAAGTCCGCCGGAATTATTGCCTGATAACCAACCTGTTTCTGCAAGTGCCATTGCTTCCAGCGAGAAAGCACCGGTACCGCGGGAAATGAGTGAAGATGAAATTCAAGGCGTAATTAAGGCATTTGGAGAAGCAACAAGAAGGGCCATCGAAGCGGGATTTGATGGTGTGGAAATCCATGGTGCCAATACGTATTTGCTTCAACAATTCTTCTCGCCGCACTCAAACCGTCGTACGGATAACTGGGGAGGAACACTGGGAAAACGATTGATTTTCCCGCTTACCATTGTGAATGAAGTCGAAAAATCGGTTGCTGAGCATGCGGAAAAGCCATTTATCATTGGCTACCGAATTTCTCCTGAAGAAGGCAGCGATCCTGGAATCACTTTAGATGATACGATCCAGTTTGTTGATAGATTAGCAAATCAAAACCTGGATTATCTACATATATCGGTAGGTCACTTCTGGAATGGATCTTTCCGTGAGAGTGATAGGACAAAGTCGCGCATCGTTAAAATTTACGACAAAGTAGGGAATCGTATTCCAGTTGTCGGTGTAGGATCCCTGCATACACCCGATGAAGTTGCAGAAGCTATGGAAACGGGTGTCCCATTTATCGCACTTGGCCGTGAACTTCTTATGGAACCGCATTGGATTGAAAAAATCAGGTCTGGAAAAGAAGGGGAAATACGGACGACCCTTTCGAAAAAGGATCAGGAAGAACTTGTCATTACAGATCCTCTTTGGGAAAAGTTGATTCATATAAAAGGTTGGCTCCCGGTTGTGGAGTGATTAGCACCATCTTGAATATGTGTAACCCGTCCTCCAAAGGTGGACGGGTTTTGTATTTATTCATATGAAACTAAAAAACGAAATGTAAGTTATTTATCTTTTACTAAAAAAGAGAGATTGATTCACAGAATTAACTTCTTTTATTTTAGGTTTCTCTTTGACACTGGATTTAATCATTCCTATACAGTAAATACTACCTTTAATGGTTATGTTATTACGAAGATTATATAGTCAAATATTGAATAAAATTATAATCACATTAATATTTGTGCCAATGAATAAAATATATTAGTATCAATTTAATAAGCTGGTATAAAAACGGAGGGTTTATTATGAAGTTTCCACACGATTTTTTATTCGGAGCAGCTTCTGCTTCTTTTCAAATAGAAGGAGCATGGGATGAAGATGGTAAAGGTATAACGAATTGGGATGTTTTTTCAAAGATTCCGGGGAAAACATATGAAGGTACAACCGGAGATGTAGCCATAGACCATTATCATCGTTACAAAGAAGATATTAAATTAATGGCAGAGATGGGACTTGAATCGTATCGGTTTTCCATTTCATGGGCACGTATTTTGCCCACAGGTGACGGAGAAGTAAATGAAAAAGGCTTGGAATTTTATAATAATGTAATAAATGAATGCTTAAAATACGGGATAGTTCCTTTTGTTACGCTGTATCATTGGGATTTACCTTTGACGCTTGAACAAGATGGAGGATGGACGAATAAGCGAACAGCTGAAGCATTCGTCAAGTATGCAGAAATTTGTTTTAAGGCATTCGGAGACCGCATCAAACATTGGATCACGTTTAATGAAACGGTTATGTTTTGCGGATTGGGCTATTTAAAAGGTGCGCACCCGCCTGGTATCCAAAATGATGAGAATAAATACTTTCAAGCGACACATTACGTGTTTTATGCACATGCGAAAGCAGTAGAAGTATACAAGGCACTGAATCATTACGGTGAAATTGGGATTACCCATGTTTTCTTACCAGCTTACAGCATAGATGATAAGCATGAGAATGCATTAGCTGCCCGACATGCCAATGAATATGAAACTTTTTGGTATTATGACCCAATATTAAAAGGTGAATATCCAGCTTATGTGGTTGAGCAATTAAAGGAGAAAGGCTGGACGCCAAGTTGGACCGAAGAAGAACTGGATACGTTAAAAAGAAATGCGGAAAAGAATGATTTTATTGGACTTAATTATTACCAGCCCATTCGAGTGGAAAAAAATCGGGAAGTCGTTTCATCCATGGAGCATTCAAGAGAAACATCTACTCTAGCTCCAGGGAACCCATCTTTTGATGGCTTTTATCGGACCGTGAAAATGGAAGATAAAACATATACAAAATGGGGGTGGGAAATCTCTCCTCAAGGATTTTTAGATGGGCTTCATATGTTAAAAGGGCGTTATGGTGATATTAAAATGTATGTTACGGAAAACGGACTTGGTGATGAGGATCCGATTATTGATGGTGAAATAGTGGATGTTCCTCGTATTAAATATATTGAGGAACATTTAAAAGTGATTAAGCGTGCAATCAAAGAAGGCATTCACTTAAAAGGGTATTACGCTTGGTCTGTCATCGATCTATTAAGCTGGTTAAACGGGTATAAAAAGCAATACGGATTTATTTACGTGGACCATCATGATCAATTAAACCGAAAAAAGAAGCTGTCGTTTCATTGGTACAAGCATATTATCGAGACGAGAGGAGAAGAGCTGTAAATAGAAAGAAAACCTCTTGATATTAATCAAGAGGTTTTTGTATATATAGACCAGTAAATGATTGAACGAATAATAGGGAAATTATATCGACCATAAAAGATAAGTTTGGAAAAAACGATTCTGTAGTATCGGGAATTATGATCAATATTTGTTTCAAGGCTACACCTTGAGATGAGTGGGGAATTAGTCGAAAGTTCAAACTTCCCGGTTTGTAGTCTATATCTCCAGGATCAAACTAACTAGACTGGAAGTATGGTCCCGGATTGTAATGTATATGTAAAAAAAATCAAAAAATGTAAACAAATGTTTACAATGCTAACAATGTACAGTTTTACGTTTTACTGTATAATGTTGAAGCGTGGCCAAGAACCATGTCAAATAACTTAACAAAGGAGATTACATATGACGATTATTTCTTATTTTTGAAAGGTCCCCCGTATGTTTGTAGTGAACCAATCAGTCCCGTTGAAAGAATAGTATCCTCTACAATAGTTAATATTGATATCGATTGAGTAACTCCCTCTAAAATGAAAGAATATCTTTTTCCTGATAATGGTAGATCCCAATCTTAAAAAACGACTAAGGATGTGAGTTTGAAAAGAATGATAAAAGATTCCAGATTCCAAGGATATAACATGAAGGGTTTTCAAAAGGACGTAACGGCAGGATTGGTTGTAGGTGTTGTGGCCATTCCTTTAGGTTTGGCCTTTGCAATTGCTTCAGGCGTCGAACCGATATACGGATTATATACGACCATCATCGCTGGAATCCTCATATCGATTTTGGGTGGCTCCAAGTATCAAATTGGAGGACCGACCGGAGCATTTGTACCTTTATTATTTGGTATCGTTATGCAATATGGATATGAAAGTCTGCTAATTGCCGGGTTTTTAGCGGGGATGATATTAGTCTTGATGGGCCTTCTTAAGTTAGGAAATTTGATGAAGTTCATTCCCCGTCCTGTCATCATTGGATTTACTACAGGAATTGCGATAATAATCTTTTCGGGGCAGATTGCCAGCTTCTTTGGCATGAAAGTGGAAAAACATGAATTTTTTATAGATAACATGAAAGAACTGGTGATTAATGCAGACAAGATCAATATATATAGTGTGATTGTTGCGGTCATTTGTTTCATCGTCATCCTGCTGGCACCTAGACTTTTGCCGCGAGTGCCAGCTCCACTTCTGGGTCTGCTAATATCCACAATGTCTGCCTATTTTTCATTTCCCGATAAGGTGGCTACGATTGGTTCCACTTATGGAGCGATTCCGAGAGGTTTTCCGGAATTCCAAGTGCCGGAGCTTTCAGTGGAGATCATTATCACACTCCTTCCAGTTGCTTTTACGATTGCCTTGTTGGGCGGTGTCGAGTCATTGTTATCCGCTACCGTGGCCGATAACATGGGGGGACCAAGCATGATAGTAATAAGGAATTGGTTGCCCAAGGGATCGCGAACATCGCGACTCCATTCTTCGGTGGGATACCGGCAACAGGTGCTATTGCCAGGACAGCTACCAATATAAAAAGCGGGGCAGCCTCTCCGATGTCAGGAGTCATTCACGGCATTGTCGTTTTATTGGTCTTGCTTGTCCTTTCTCCATTTGCAGCGCATATACCTTTGGCTAGCATGGCACCCATATTGATGTTTGTTGCCTGGAATATGAGTGAAAGAAAGGAATTCGCCCATGTATTGAGAACGAAGACTGCTGATTCTGCCGTTTTGCTAGTCACCTTTCTCGTCACTGTCTTCACTGATTTAATCATGGGAGTGGGGATTGGCTTATCGATTGCCTTCATCACCTTCATTGCAAAAATGAGCCACACGTTAAAGGTTAGGGAAAGAAGTCATGAGATTACTGAGATTGTTCCTATTGATAATTCTGATTCAAAGATCAATGTATATAACTTGGAAGGTCCTCTCTTCTTTGGTTCGATTGATGTCCTGGAGTCATCGATATTAGCGAACGTGGATAATAAGACGAAGGTGTTGGTATTAAGCATGCGCCGGGTAACATATATGGACACTTCAGCAGAGGCTGCACTATTGGCGATTGTTAATCGTATCGGAAAATATAAGGGGAAATTAATCATTTCTGGAATCCAGCAGCAACCAAAGGAATTGCTACTCAGCACCGGATTATATCATAAAATAGAAAAACAGCACTTTTTTAAATCGAAGGAAGATGCTCTGTATTTTGCCAAGAAGCAGCTGAAGGGTAATTCGGATAAAGTAGTCTAATAGATTCATCCTCGAAGTCACCTTTTTGGATTGTTATGTTATAGTATCGTTAACAGTAGATTTTAAAAGAAGGTGACTGTCTGGATGAATATATATCGGATTGGCCAGCTTGCTGAACTTGCGAATGTTTCGAGGAGAACCATTGACTATTACACACAATTAGGAATGCTGAACTATGAAAAAACTGGGTCAAGATATCGATATTACACAGAAGATGCCCTAAATCGTCTTCAAATGATTAATCGGTATAAAGAACAGAATATGCCTTTGACTGAAATCAAGGAACGGTTACAAGTTTTGTCTGAAACCACTGTTGATTCGGAGCAAGTGCTCTTGTTGGTGGACAAGATATCTACAGACCTTAAAGGACTGGAGAATGAATTGCTTGAATTAAAGCCCTTACTGGAAAAGCTTGATGAACAGCAGTTAACATATGCTGCAAAACAGCTTTCCGTTCGGAGCAGCTCTTTATTGAGCATCATTGCCATGCTCGCCTAAGATTTTTGCCGAGTTCAACAAAAAAAGACCTGATTGGGTCTTTTTTTTGTTGAACTCGGCAAACGATGCTTACTTAAGGATTGCATAAGATAGTGGTACTTGGCTAAATGGAGATTTTAATCTTTTTTCGATATAGATGAAGGATATAAGTGAACGGAAAAAGAAGAACTTAAGTATCTACGACTATATGAAGAGGTGAGAGTGAATGATTGGATCAATAGTTACGACAGGTAAAGGACATCTTCAAGGCACTATGGAAAACGGTATATGCGTTTGGCGTGGAGTCAGGTATGCGAAACCGCCGATAGATGCTCTGCGTTTCCGCTCGCCTGAGCCCGTTGATAAATGGAGCGGTGTCATGGATGCAGTGGATTTTGGTCCCATACCCCCACAGCCGATGGATCGGGCTGTAAGAACTGGAATGGCAGCAAATGAAAAAATGGATGAGGATTGCTTGTTCCTGAACATCTGGTCACCTAGAGCTGATGATAAAAAACGCCCGGTCATGGTGTGGATTCCTGGTGGAGCATATATAACGGGAGCCGGATCCCTTGATATGTACAATGGACACTTATTGGCTAAGAATGGAGACGTAGTTGTAGTAAGCATCAACTATAGGCTGGGTGCACTGGGATATTTGGATTTTACCGATTTGGCAGTTGATGGGGAAATATTTGAAACCAATTTAGGTTTACGTGATCAAGTGGCGTCTCTGAAGTGGATTAAAGAGAATATAGAAGCTTTTGGCGGCGACCCTGAAAATGTTACGATATTTGGTGAATCAGCTGGAGGGAATGCCGTAACGACTTTACTTACCGTTCCTTCAGCGAGAGGTCTATTTAAACAAGCTATTGCAGAAAGTCCCGCTCCGACATCTGTTTACGGAAAAGGATTTGCGCGCCATTTCAGTGAAAGGTTCCTTGAGATCTTGGGCATTGGAAAGAATGAAATCCAACGGTTAAAAACATTTCCAGTTCAAGAGATTGTCGCGGCATCCTACCAACTATTACAGGAAAACTCGCAAGACAAGCCGGGTTCCCTATCATTTGGACCTGTCGTGGATGGTGACTTCCTGCCTGATTATCCACTAGATTCGATTCGATCAGGAAAAGCAAAGGGAATATCCTTGCTTATTGGAACAAATAGGGACGAAGCTACATTATTCGACCAGATGGATTCCCCGTTAATCCCGACTAATGAAGAGATGATTCATAAAATGTTTGAAAATACTGATCCAGACGCGAAAGAGCGAATTACGAATGCTTATTTGAACTACCCGGAAAAGGAAGCTGTGCTAGGCATTGGCCGGGATGCGACTTTTCATATTCCTTCGGTTTGGTATGCGGAGGCATACAGTCGCATCGAAAAAACATGGATGTACCGTTTTGATTATAAAACGGCGGCAATGCGCATAAGTAAATTAGGGGCGACCCATGGTATTGAAATTCCTTTTGCCTTCCAGACTTTCGACTCGGCATTGGGCAAACGGATTACTTCATATGGTTCCAGGCCAGCTGCACTAAAGGTTTCCCAAAGGATACAGGGCCATTGGGTCAACTTTGCGAAACATGGAAACCCCAATCCCCCGGAAGGCGAAATCTGGCCGAAATATGATGAAACCAATCACTACACAATGATTTTTGATAAAAAGGATTATATTGAAAAAGATCCTAACAGAATGATAAGGTTGGCATGGGAAGGGGTAGGGATTTACAAGTGAAATATAGTGGACTCGGAAGAAAGCGAGGGGAATTTTATGTCAATGAAAGAGGATGCGAAAACTTTGGATCAGGTAGATCCATTAGTTCCTTACCGAGAGGAGTTCTACTTGAATCCCGGGATGATTTATATGGATGGCAACTCATTGGGACTTTTATCGAAGCGGGCTGAGAAAAGTTTAATGAATTCATTGGAAGATTGGAAAATGTATGGAATTGATGGGTGGACGGAGGGTGCAGAGCCTTGGTTTTACTATTCTGAGAGATTGGGTGAATTGAGTGCCCAATTGGTTGGGGCAGCAGTGGATGAAGTGATAATGGGAGGGTCAACTACAGCTAATCTGCATCAGCTTGCGGCGACCTTTTTTGAACCGATAGCTGGCAGGAATAAGATTTTGGCGGATGACCTAACCTTTCCCAGTGATATCTATGCACTTCAAAGCCAGCTCCAATTGCATGGGCTGGACCCTTCGTCACATTTAGTCCAGGTGAAAAGCCGAGATGGTAAATTCCTTGAAGAAGATGACATCATTGCAGAGATGAAAGAGGAAATAGGGTTGATTGTACTTCCGACGGTCTTATATCGAAGCGGACAGATCCTTGATATGGAGAGGTTAACAAAGGAAGCGCATGCGCGTGGAATCATGATAGGATTCGATGCCTGTCATTCCGTGGGTGCGATTCCGCATTGGTTTGACAAGTGGGAAGTGGATTTCGCTTTTTGGTGTAATTATAAGCATTTGAATGGCGGGCCAGGTTGTGTAGCGGGGTTATATGTGAACCGTAAGCATTTTGACAGGAAGCCCGGGTTGGCGGGATGGTTTGGCTCGAGGAAGGATAAGCAGTTCGATATGGAACATTCCTTCACTCAGGCAAATTCAGCAGGTGCCTTTCAGATTGGAACTCCCCATATTTTAAGCATGGCTCCTCTTTTAGGCTCGCTAGAAATGTTTGCGGAAGCGGGAATCGAACAAGTCCGGAATAAATCTTTGAGGCTGACTCAATATCTTATGGATTTAATCGAATCGGAATTGGCGGGATATGGATTTGAAATTGGCAGCCCAAGGGATGAATCAAAAAGGGGCGGTCATATCATCATTGAACATCAAGAAGCTGCAAGAATATGTAAAGCATTGAAACATGAGGCTATCATACCCGATTATCGTGAACCGAATATGATTCGTTTAGCACCTGTTGCTCTTTATACCACTTTTCAGGAAGTTTATGAAACGGTACAGGTCCTCAAAAAGATCATGGACGGCAGGTTATATGAAAACTATGAAAATAAAAGGGGAATCATTGCCTAGAATGGGAGCAACAAATGGAGAAAAATAAGCTGCATCGTGAATTATCATCGAATCAAATTACAATGATTGCCATGGGTTGTGCAATCGGCACAGGATTATTTTTGGGCAGTGGCCTTGCGATTTCAACGGCAGGTCCAAGTGTACTGATCAGCTATGCAATAGGTGCATTCATTGTCCTTCTCCTGATGGGATGTTTGGCGGAAATGACTGTAGCCCATCCAACATCTGGATCCTTTGGAACCATTGCTGAAAAATATATAAGTCCATTTGCGGGTTTTGTTGTGAGGTATTCATATTGGATAGCGAATGTCCTTGCCATTGGTGTCGAAGTGAGTGCAATCTCGGTATATATGAAATATTGGTTCCCGGATGTACCTGGAAGCGTTTGGATCTTCCTTTTTGCTGCCTTGCTAATCTATGTAAATGCGACAAGTGTCAATACATTCGGGAATTTTGAGTATATATTTTCAATGATCAAAATTAGCGCCATTGTCATTTTCATTCTATTGGGTGCCTATGTGGTGATTGGCGCCGAACCTTCAAGCGGGATCGGTGCAGAGAACTATGCCAATGATGGAGGTTTTATGCCTTTCGGATTTTGGGGGCTTTGGGTCGCTATATTTATTTCTCTCTTCAGCTTTTTAGGAACTGAGTTGATTGCGGTGACGGCGGGAGAAGCAAAAGACCCTGATATTGCCGTCCCTAAAGCTTTGAAGGCAACTGTCTTCAGACTTGCCACTTTTTATGTACTGACAATCGGAATCATGTTAATGATCGTTCCCTGGCAATCCGCTGGTATTGAGAAAAGCCCATTTGTTAGGGTAATGGAAATCCTGAATATCCCTGGAGCATCGGGGATAATGAATTTCATTATTTTAACAGCTGCTTTATCTGCAATGAATAGCCAATTATATGCCTCCACCAGAATGATATTTTCATTATCCGAGCAAAAGCAGGCTCCATCCCTGTTTCAAAAAGTGAGCCGGAAAGGAGTCCCGATAAGAGCCCTTCTCATATCCACTTTGGGCATATTTCTTGCTGCAGGAGTAAAGGTCCTGCTTCCGGATACCTCATATGCATTCATGATGGGGATATCGATGTTCGGAGCCATTTTAACCTGGTTCATGGTGTTCATCTCCCATTTATATTTCAGAAAGGGGTGGGAGAGATCAGGGGGGCGTAAATTACCGGTCAAAATGTATGGCTTTCCGTATTTAACGATTCTTGGTGCATTACTCTTGTTTGCTTTGACGGTATCTACTTGGTTCACTGGCCCGTTTAAAATCGTTCTCCAGTTCGGTGTTCCTTGGCTGGTCTTCCTTTGCATCGTTTATTTTTTAATGTCGAAAATCAAAAGAACGTAAAGGGAAAGAGGGATGGTATGGATAAGGGACCAAAGGATAAACATCGTTTGGAAGAAGGGATGGTAACTGATTTTGAGAAGGATATGTCCTATGGGGACTACCTGCATTTAAATCAAATATTATCGAGTCAGCACCGGCTTTCCGGACATCACGATGAAATGCTGTTCATCATCATTCACCAAACCAGTGAATTATGGATGAAATTGATCCTCCATGAATTGACTGCAGCAACGGAACATATTGAGGCAAGGCACTTGGAGCCTTCCTTTAAGATGCTATCCAGAGTGGCTAGGATCCAACAGCAACTTGTTCAATCCTGGAATGTGCTTTCGACCTTAACGCCATCTGATTATATGGAATTCCGAGATAAACTAGGAAACTCTTCCGGATTTCAATCATTTCAGAACAGGTTGATAGAATTTGCATTGGGTCAAAAGAATTCGCAAATATTGGCGGTTTTCCGTCATCAGCCTGAGCTGTATGAGTCGATGATGGCTGCTTTGAATAAACCTAGTATTTATGATGCGGCGATTGGGGCTTTGGCTGCAAAAGGACTTCCCGTTGATGAATCAGTCTTGAACAGGGATTGGTCTGAAACCTATCGGGAAAATGCCAGTGTCGAAAGCGCGTGGCTGAAAGTTTACCGTGATGTGCATAAATACTGGGATTTGTATGAGTTGGCCGAAAAACTCGTTGATATTGGAAGTCAGCAACAATTCTGGAGATTCAATCATATGAGCACTGTCGAGCGGATCATCGGTAATAAGATGGGAACGGGCGGATCATCCGGTGTAAGTTATCTGAAGAAAGTGGTCGAACAACCATTTTTTCCTGAGCTTTGGACTTTAAGGACCAAACTGTAAGCTTTGACTGGAGGGGAAATTATAGATGAATCCATGGTTAGATATTTCTCAGCGCCTGAATGAAAGTACGCCATATTGGCCAGGAGATGCACCATATTCATATCGGCTTAATTCATCAATAGCGGAGGGGGCATCCGTGAATGTAGGGGAAATTCGGATGAGTACCCATTTAGGAACCCATATTGATGCGCCCTTTCATTTTGATGGACAGGGAAAAAAAATCATCGAACTTGATATCGATTTATATATTGGCACTGCACTTGTAGTAAAGGTGGATGCAGCTGAAAGTATTGGCATCAAAGATTTTGAAGGCATTGAATTGACAGGAGTCCGACGGTTGTTGCTGGGTACTGGACAATGGAAGGACCACAGCCGTTTTCCTGAATGGATTCCAGCGGTTGAACCAGGTTTAGCACCCTTCCTTGCAAATAAAGGAGTGAGGCTGCTTGGGATTGATTTACCTTCCGTTGACTTTCTCGACAGCAAAGAATTGCCTGCACATCATGCGCTGTCTGGCTGTGGGATTCATATCCTGGAAGGGCTGGTCCTTGACGGACTTGAGCCTGGGCTATACGATTTGGCTGCATTACCGCTTGCAATAGAAGCAGGGGATGGGAGTCCGGTCAGGGCCGTGGTAAAAAAGAAAGGCTGATGAGGGGGATATAAGGATGGGCAAAATTGGAGTTTATGGATCCTCCTTCGATCCAGTCACCAATGTGCATTTATGGACAGCATCCACCATTGCGCATCGTGCTAAGCTAGACAAGGTGATTTTTTTGCCTTGTGCCAATGGCCGCATCGATAAACAGATGAAAACGAGCAATGGACACCGTTGGAAAATGCTTGGGCTGGCAATAGGGGGCAACCCGTTATTCGAAGTTAGTGATTATGAAATTAATGAACGTGCTGGAACGAGTAAACAATATACTTGGTATACGATGGAATATTTTAAATCAAGATATCCTAAGGATGAAGTTTATTTCATAATGGGTGCGGATTTACTTGAAGATATTGATAATCAGGAGTTACCGATCCACTTACGATGGAAATTCAGGGAAAAGTTGATTGCCAATCATAAATTCATCGTCATGGCACGGGATGGGATCGATATGTTGAAAATCATATCCAAAAGTCCATTGCTAAGGAATTATGATGATGGCAATACATTTCACCTTATAGATAAAGGCCTTTCCATGGAAATCAGTTCTACATATATAAGGGATGAATTCGCGATGGGTGGGGAACCAAGATATTTACTGCCTGATCAGTGTTATCAGTATATTGTGGACAATAAGCTGTATCAAAAAGGATCAAATTCTTAAGTGTCGGGCTCGATCTCTCCGTGGATCGAGCTCTTTCGTATGGAAAATTCATTCACCTTCGATACGTGAATGAGTTTAAATAAAAGGACATGTTTATTAATAAAAACATAGTTGACAACTTGGTATACTATGCTTTATGTTAATGATACATAAATTCAGAATATTTGCTGATCAGAGAACTGAAGGCATACTATCTCCTTGAAAAAAAAATTAAAAGGGAAGTAGTGTGCTTTTTTTGTTGCAAAAACAGGGGGGATTCCATGAAAAAGTTGATGAAATTGACAAGTTTGATATTAGCCTTCGGTGTACTTGCAGGATGTAACTCGGAAAAAACGGAAGGGGACGGGACATCAAAGTCAAAGACACTTGAGCTATTGAATGTGTCATACGATCCGACACGCGAATTGTACCAGGAATTCAATGAAGCGTTTGTGAAGCACTGGAAAGAAGAATCGGGTCAGGATGTAACGATTCAACAATCCCATGGCGGATCTGGTAAACAGGGTAGGGCTGTCATTGATGGATTGGAAGCGGATGTCGTTACTTTGGCATTGGCCTATGATATTGATGCCATTTATGAAGCTAGTAACCTATTAGCGGGGGATTGGCAGAAACGTCTGCCGGAAAACTCGACACCTTACACCTCAACCATTGTGTTTTTGGTAAAAAAGGATAACCCTAAAGGCATTAAAGATTGGGATGATTTAACCAAAAAGGATGTTTCCGTAATTACACCAAATCCAAAGACAAGCGGAGGGGCAAGGTGGAATTACCTGGCAGCCTGGGCTTATGCAGAGAAGAATTTCGATAATGACGAAACAAAAGTAAAGGATTTCATGAAAAAACTTTATCAAAATGTTGAAGTTCTGGATTCAGGGGCACGTGGTGCAACCACCACTTTTGTAGAAAGGGGAATTGGTGACGTACTTATCGCTTGGGAGAATGAAGCCTATTTAACACTTGAAGAATTCGGTGATGACAAATATGAAATCGTCAATCCTTCGATCAGTATATTAGCAGAGCCACCGGTAGCTGTTGTCGACGAAGTGGTCGAGAAAAAAGGAACCAAGGAAGTGGCTGAAGCCTACCTGGAATACCTATATACGGATGCAGGTCAGGAAATTGCCGCGAAAAACTTCTATCGTCCAAGGGATGAGAAGGTTCTCGCTGAATATGAAGACCAATTTGCAAATATCGATATGGTGACTGTCGATGATACGTTTGGCGGGTGGAAAAAAGCCCAGGAAAAACATTTCAATGATGGTGGTACATTTGACGAAATTTATCAACCGCAATAAGCATGGGGGAGAAGATGGATATTCACATCTTCTCCTTCATAAATCAGAAAAAGAGCTGGGGCGAAGCGATGAATATAGCGACAGAAGGAAAACAGAAGAAAAAGAGGACCATACCCGGTTTTGGATTGACGATGGGGTTTACGTTGCTGTATCTCACCATCATCGTTTTGATCCCATTATCCATGGTTTTTCTAAACACATTTTCAATGGGATTTCAGGATTTTTGGGCGACCATAACTGAACCAAGGGTTGTCGCTTCGTATAAATTGAGTTTTTTGACAGCGTTAACTGCGGCCTTCGTGAACGCAGTTTTTGGCGTTTTAATTGCCTGGGTGCTTACTCGTTATGAGTTTCCCGGCAAGCGGATCATCGATGGGCTGGTTGATTTGCCTTTTGCCCTCCCGACTGCTGTGGCAGGGATTACTTTGACGACTTTGTACTCACCGAACGGATGGATCGGGCAATTTTTCAGCTTTAAAATCGCTTTCACTCCTATCGGGATTATCATCGCCCTTATATTCATCGGTCTTCCATTCGTAGTGCGGATGGTTCAACCGGTGCTTGAAAATATCGAAAAAGGGATGGAAGAGGCATCTGCTTCTTTAGGGGCGAATCGAATGCAGACATTCATTAAAATTATCTTCCCGGAATTGATTCCAGCGATATTGACGGGTTTTGCACTTTCTTTTGCGAGGGCACTTGGAGAGTATGGATCCGTTGTCTTCATTGCAGGAAATATGCCGTTTAAAACGGAGATTTCCCCGCTGATCATCATGACAAAGCTCGAACAGTATGATTATGAAGGGGCAACAGCTGTTGCAGCCGTCATGCTCATTTTTACATTCATAATTTTGTTCACCATCAATATCTTACAATGGTGGACCGGCAAAAGATATTCAGGGAAGTAGGAGGGGACATGTTGGAACATGATAATTCGGTGGTTGCAAAAACGAATGACCCGGTCATTATAACGAGAAACGCAACAAAAGAGCCTAAATCCATACAGTGGGTCCTTATTTCCATTGTATTGCTATTTCTGACTTTGTTTTTAGTTGTCCCATTAATCGCGATCTTTGTAAAGGCATTCGAAAAAGGTGCCGAAACATATTTTGCGGCCATTTCCCATCCTGATTCCCTGGCTGCGATTAAATTGACATTGATCGTAGTCCTCATCACTGTGCCGCTCAATGCCATATTTGGGGTAGTGGCTGCGTGGACCATAACAAAATATGATTTTAAGGGGAAAAACTTTTTAATAACGTTGATAGATTTGCCTTTTTCCGTTTCCCCAGTCATAGCCGGTTTGATTTTTGTCCTTCTCTTCGGCTTGCATGGAACACTTGGTCCATTGCTGCAAACCTTTGACATTAAAGTGATCTTTTCAATACCAGGGATTGTCATCGCCTCCATTTTCATTACCTTTCCATTCATTGCGCGTGAATTGATCCCGCTCATGCAAAGTCAGGGGACGTCTGAAGAAGAGGCATCACTAACGCTGGGGGCGGGAGGGTTTAAGACATTTTGGTACGTAACCCTTCCCAATATAAAATGGGGACTATTATATGGAGTCATACTTTGCAATGCCAGGACAATCGGGGAGTTTGGGGCTGTATCGGTCGTATCGGGCCATATACGGGGGATGACCAATACGATGCCGCTTCATATTGAAATCTTATACAATGAATATCAATTTTCAGCTGCTTTTGCCGTTGCATCCCTGATGTCCATTTTTGCAATCATAACCTTGATCATTAAAAGTTTCATAGAATGGAAAACGGACTTTAAATCAACAAAAGCGAGTTAGGGGGGAATGAAATGAGTATCATCATTGAAAATGTTACAAAATATTACGGGTCTTATCAAGCTCTCCAAAACATTAATATGGAAATAAAAAGCGGGGAACTCGTAGCACTTCTTGGCCCGTCCGGATCTGGAAAAACGTCATTACTGCGTATCATTGCGGGTCTTGAACAGGCAGAGAACGGAAAGATCCTCTTTAATGAAGAGAATTACACGCATAAGCATGTAAAAGATCGAAATGTTGGTTTCGTCTTCCAGCATTATGCCCTTTTTCGCAATATGACCATTTTTGATAATATTGCCTATGGATTGAAGGTCCGTCCTAGAAAAATAAGGCCAAGTAAAAAAGTGATTGAACAGAAGGTTACCGAGTTGCTTCAGCTCGTCAAGCTGGAAGGATATAAAGATCGTTATCCATCCCAATTATCAGGCGGCCAACGCCAGCGTGTTGCTTTGGCAAGGGCACTTGCGGTTGAACCGAATATTCTTTTGCTTGATGAACCATTCGGGGCATTGGATGCCAAGGTTCGTAAAGAACTTCGGCGATGGCTAAGAAGGCTTCATGATGAATTCAACGTTACGAGTGTGTTCGTGACGCATGATCAGGAAGAGGCGATGGATGTAGCTGATCGGGTCGTAATCATGAATGAAGGGAAAATTGAACAGATTGGTACTCCGGAAGAAGTTTATGATCAACCGCAAAATCCATTTGTTTATGATTTTCTCGGCAGTGTCAATCTTTTCAAAGGCAACGTTCACCAAGGGAAATTGGTAACTGGGAATGTGGAAATGAATGCCCCGGGCAGTGAAGATGGATTGGGAACGGGTTATGTAAGGGCTCATAACTTTATCATAGAAAGAGCATCATCAGAAAAGGATTCGATTGCTTCCATAATTGACCACATTCATACAATTGGCCCCATCGTCCGGATAGAAGTCATTCGTCAGGATACAAACGAACCGCTGGAAATCGAACTGACGAAAGATCAATACTTGAATCTGGAAATAAGCAAAGGGGAAAGGGTATTCGTCCGGCCAAAAGAATTGAAAGTTTTTGTCGACTTTATGGCTGGAATTTAAGAATGGGTCGAATATTGACAGAAAAACCGCTGAAGAGCGGTTTTTTTAGTTTTTTAATGAGGATATTAGCGAACTTTCCTGTATCAATGGTAAATAAGCTGCAATCTGATACAAAAGGGCTTCTATGCGTTCGAACTATGTGAGTTTTTACCTGCCGATAGTCTATAGTCCCTTGGTGCTAAACACTAGATAGAAAGTCTTGCATCAAAATACGAAGATGGTTTTGTAAGATATTGGTTGTATTATCACGAGGAAAAGTCGAATTCTTACGTATAATGTTAAAATTGAAATGTAATTGTAACATTAATATTACGTATTTGACAAAATCTGATGATATACTACGACTTAGGTGAAAACATAGTAGAGTATCAGAAGTGTATTTAATATAATTACAACCTTAGAAGATTACATAAAGAGTAAAAAAAATAGAGAAGAGTTCCCAGCAATTTATTTTGACTAATCATTTTTCATAGAGAAAAAGAAGTGGGTCGATGGAAATGCACGGGGAGGAAAGCAGGGGAAATGAGTTTGAAGAAAAAACTTATCGTATTGAACACGACAATTATGCTAGGATTGGGAAGCGCTTTTGCCATACCATCAGTGAAAGCTGAAGAAAATATCTCGGATATTCAATCGCAACGCACAGGAATACAATCGGATATTTCAGAGGCGGAACAAGTTATTCAGGAACTAAAAAAAGAACAGTCGAAAATGAATTCCCAAATTGCCCAGATTGAAACGGCAATGAGAGAAAATGACGAAAAAATCAAAGATACTAAACAAGAAATTAAAGACACGGAAAAAGATATAGTTTCTTTAAAGAAAGAAATTAAAGCGTTGGAAGAAAGAATCGCAAAACGCGAGGAAGTCTTGAAAGAGCGCGCCCTTTCATTCCAAGAGAGCGGCGGGGACGTTGAGTACCTTGAAGTTGTTTTAGGTTCTAAAAGCTTTGGTGAATTCGTTAATCGTGTTGGAGCGGTAGCTACAATTGTGGAAGCGGACCAACAGATTCTTAGCGAGCAGGAAGCGGATAAAGCTGACTTAGAAAAAAAACAAGCAACCGTAGAGAAAAAATTGCAAAACCTAAAGGATATGGAAGTAGAACTTAAAGGTATGCAATCTCAAATTGAAGATCAAAAAGCAGAAACTGTCAATATGAAGGCAAAGATTGAAAAGAAAGAAGCGGAAACAGAGGCCCTTAAACAATCTTTAGAGAATAAAGATGCAGGTTTAGAAGCACAAATAGCATCCATTCGTGAAAATATCAAAAAAGAGGAAGAACGTAAAGCATCTGAGAAAGCTGATCTTGACCGTGCTGCTGAAGAAGTGAATTCTTCAAATTCTTCTAGTGAAGAATCGCCAAGTTCTTCTAAAGGCGAAGCGTCGGCATCAGGTTCGTCTAAAGGTGAATCATCTTCATCTTCAAATTCAACTAAAAACAGTTCTGCTGATAAACCTGCAGCCAGTAAAACTGAAGCATCAAGCAAGCCAAGCAGTGCAAATACAGGCTCTGCAATTACAGCAGGTTATAAATATATCGGTAACTCCACATATAAATTTGGTGGCGGAAGAACGGCATCCGATATCGCTAACGGTTTATTCGATTGTTCAGGGTTCGTTGCATGGGCTTATAAACAAGCTGGTGTGAACCTTCCAGCCAGTACGGATGCATTGAAAAATGCAGGACGTCAAGTATCTGATAGTCAAAAACAACCTGGAGATTTAGTATTTTTCAATACCTATAAAACTGATGGGCATGTCGGAATTTATGTCGGCGGCGGCAAATTTATCGGTTCCCAAAGTTCAACAGGTGTTGCAATTGCCAATATGGAAAGTGGATATTGGGCATCTGTATACAACGGCCGTGTCGTTCGTGTAAATTAATAGTTCCTTAATAAGCAGGGGAGTAAATGCCCCTGCTTATTTTTTTTGAAAAAATATCGAAAAAAAGTGAAACTTATTTTGATATTCAACGTAAATACTATAAGATAAAACAAGGATAGGTGATGTGGACTTTCAGTTAATCTGGGAAAAGATATAATGAAACAACATTCCATACTATTAAACGGAGGCAAAAAAACATGATGAAAAAATTTATGGCTGCATTACTTACAATTACACTAGCATTCTCTCCAGTCGGCACTTATGTATTCCAGGATCATTCGGAGTCAGTCGATGCAAGGGGTTACAAGTCTGGAAAAAGAAGCTTTAACAGCAACAACAATAATAATTCGAATTTCCAAAATAAAGAAACGAAGAAATCCGATGCCACTACTACTAATAAAGCAAAAACTGGAAACACATTTAATAAAGGCGGCTTAATGAAAGGGATTATGCTAGGCGGACTGGCAGGATTACTTTTTGGTAGCCTATTCGCCAATATGGGAGCCCTTGGTTCTATACTTGGACTGTTAATCAACGTGTTAGCGGTTGTTGCATTAATCGTTGTAATCCGTAAAATATTCACATATTTCAAAGATAAGAAGAAGAAAGAGGATCCAAACCCATGGAGAGGCTAAAGATTTCCGAACAAGATATCATCAATGCGGTTTGTGTTTACATTGCCCGTAAAAAGCAGGTACAACCTAATGAGGTAGAAGTGGAGTTAATGTATGATGATGATTATGGATTTTCGGCTGAAACCTTTGTCGATGGCCGGAAACAAGTGTTAATCACCATCAACTTGATAGAAGCGCTTCGCTTATGGCTGGATGAATATTTGAATAAAGATCCATATTCGGGTATTGAACTTGTTTTGGATGATGAAGAGGGAATAGTGGCTTTAGTAAGTGAAAGTAATCGATAAGTAAAAAAGGATGCCGTAAAGGCGTCCTTTTTTTATTTTTTAAGATATTCGTAAAAACTATATACATGCAATGAAAACGACTCTATTAAAAGTCGAGTTTAGTGGTAGTAGATCGGTGCAAAAGAAAGAATCTAAGATAATAGATAGGTATTAAAGCAAACTAGGCAAAATCTTAATTACTGGCAACATGGTTAAGAAATACCGATGTTTCTTTTGAGTGTATTTTCATTCCAATTGTTGCAAAAAATGGTTGTTGGAAGTAGGATGGATATATGTTCAAGCAAAAGGAGGAGAGTAAGTGACAGGTTATATAGAGGATATCACTTTTTTAAATGAAAAGGCCATAAAGTTCGGCAATGAAAAAGTGGAAGCGATACTTGCACCATCTTTAGGAAGCAATCTACTTTCGTTGAAGTACAAGCGAAAGGATATTGAGGTGCTGCGAACTCCAGGTAGTTTGGAAGAATTTAAAAAGGTCCCCATTTTATACGGGATGCCAATCTTGTTCCCTCCCAATCGAATTGAAGATGGTCAATTTACATATAAGGAGACTATGTATAAGTTTCCTATCAATGAAATGGAAAAATCCAATCATATTCATGGTTTTTTGCATGACAAGCCGTGGCAAGTCTGCAAAAAAGAAGTGAACGGGAATGAAATAGTCATTAATACTGAGTTTTCAAGCAGTGATTTTGCTTATCTAAAAGGCAGCTTTCCGCAAGATATTACAGTGAATATGACTTTGTCCTTAAGCGGTGAAACATTGGATATAAAATTGGAAATCACCAACAAGGGCATTGAACCCTTTCCGTGGGGAGCAGGTTATCATACTGTATTCAATTTTCCATTTGGGCCAGGGAGTAAGTTGGAAGATTGCAGAATATCACTTCCCGTCAATAAACAATGGGAGTTGAATGAAAGGTCATTGCCTACTGGCGAAATTCATGAAACGGACAATACATTGGAAATCCAAAACGGATTTAGCTTGGAAGGCCGGCTGTTTGATGATCTATTTGGCTATGATGAGGAAAGTTCTCTGGAAAACGAGTGTATTCTCACTGACCATGAGGCTGGCATACAAGTCATTTATCATGGCGATCAATGTTTTAAGTTTTGGGTATTGTTCAATCAGGAGGGGTTCGTCTGTCCAGAACCATACACATGGGTAACGAATGCCCCTAATCTGGATTTATCGGAGGAATTGACTGGATTGAGGGAGTTAAGCTCAGGGGAAACGGTTCAGTTGAAAACTAGACTGGTAATGAAAGAGATATAAAAAAACACCTTGGCACTTTTGAATGCCAAGGTGTTTAAGGTTATGCTTTCTTTTTCATCCAGAGCGGGTATAGAACGATTCCAACTACATATAAGGCAATGCCAAGTATGAATGTATTCATATCAGCTGTACCTGTCTTGATGACCCAAATCGAGTAGATTAACGCCAGGATGGTGATAATGCCATCACGAACCCTCGAACCTTTCATGATGTCATAGGTTTCCCCAGTCATGACTAATTTCAATTGATACAGAACTGATGCAAGGTAAGGAATCAAGTATGCGAGTGTAGCGACGATCATTGAGAATTTATAAGCTTCCAAAATCGTTCCCGAAATAGTGGAGAATAAGAATATCTGTGTCATGATATTTGTTATTGTCATAGAACGGACAGGCGTGCCATTTTTGTTTGCCTTTGCAAAATAGGACGGGAACAGATCTGATTTCGCTGCCTGGTAAGGAACTTCAGATGCAACGACAATCCATCCGATTGTAGAACCCAATAAGGAAATGACGGCAAGTGCGGCCATTAAATACGTACCGCTTGAACCGACTACAGCTTGTAGTGCGTCAACAAGTGGTTTTTGTGATATTTTCAAATCGTCTTGAGATATGGCACCCATCGTCAATAAGGTAATGCCGATATAAATGGCAACAGCGATAAGTAAACCTAGAATCGTGGCTTTCTTAACATCATTTTGTGACTTGGCACGGTTTGAAAGCATGACGGCAGCTTCAATACCGATGAATGCCCATAATGTTGAAATTGCAGCAGCATTCACTTGATCACCTAAAGAGATGGCTGAACCTGTCTTATCGTAAAATTCAGCACCGTTCCCCAGATTTGAGGAATCGAAAATGAATATCGTGATAATGATGAAAAATAAGAATCCAAGCACTTTTGTTACCGTAGCAAAAAGATTCAGTTTCCCAGCACTGTTGAAGCTTCTTACCAAGATTGCCTGAATTCCCCAAAGGGCAATGGAACAGACTGCAAAGGTTAGTGCTTTACCAATTTCGAGATGAAACGAACCCGCAGTATAAATCACTTTCGTACTATGCATCACCGGGAAAAACGTTGATAGGTAACCAGCAAATGAAATGATGACAGAAGCTGTCGCCGCCCAATTTGCAGCCCAATAACCCCAAGCCATGCTATATCCTGAAACCCTTCCTTTAGCCCGGGATTTAAATAATGATTGGGCATAACTTTGAGGTCCGGCTTTCAATTCCGGTTTCCGGACTGCCAGGTTACCAAACACCAGAGCTATTAAAAATACTCCCAGTCCAGTAACCATCCATGCCAATGTTGCCCCTAATGGACTGGATACTTGTGCTAATTGAGCAGGGAGCATGAAAATTCCGCCGCCGACCATATTTCCAATTACGAATGTGGTCAAAATCAATAAACCCCATTTTTTATTTACCATATATAATCGAACCTTTCTTAAATACAAAGTGTGTGTTATATACCGACAACTTATACTAAAATAGTATATCTTAAATAGTTTAGTTTGGTAAAGTGGTAAATAAGTAAAATGTAAAACACAGACTAATCAGAAAATTGCAATGCGTGATTGACAAAAGGATTAAATTGGATTATATTAGAAAAAACCGAGTTAATAGGTAAGGATAATGCGGTTTATTGCTTCAAATCGTATACTGGATTTTTCCATAACGTTTGCAACTCCTGAATATTGCCGATTAGTCAACTAAAGGCGCCCTTACATCTAATCTGTTAGATGACGGGTGCCTTTTATTTATTATAGTGAAGGGAGGGGAATATGGAGTTCCTATGAACGGGTTATTCTTAATCGGAAGGGTTAAGAGATGAGGATATGATAGGTAACCAAGTTCCTCAAGAAAACATTGAAAGTGGGAAGAGTACGTGTAGATTTTCGTACGATCTCTTTTTAACATTAGGTATGAAACGAAGCTTTATTACCAGTATTGAAGGGGAGATAATATGGAAAAGAAAGAAGAATTGAAAATAAGGCATATCATTTCAAGCTTGGAAGAACTTCAATATGGATCCGTCATAATAACCGTCCATGATGGAGAAATCACACAGGTGGATACAACTGAGAAGAAACGATTCCCATTAGTGAAGGGCCGGGCTGTTAAGACTAGATGAATATCAGTTTTTAAGTGAGCCTTCGATACGAAGGCTCTTTTATTTCGTTTTACTATACAAATTTATTCGATTTGGAATTTTCAAGAAGATTGTACTGCTTTTAACATGGTAGAATAAGTTAGGGTATATGGGAGTTTTTATAGGGACTTATGAAATCTTAAGGAGGAACAGGGAATAGATGACCTTACAAACTATAGAACATGATATCTTGGAATTAGTTGAATCATTTAATGGGAAAATTGCCTATAAAATTGAAAATGAGCTAGGGGATACGATTGGATATCACGAGGATGAATCTTTTCAATCAGCGAGTTTGATCAAAATACCAATGATCATCGAAGGTTATCGTCAAAGCGAACAAAAGAAAATCTATTTGAATCAACCAGTTACCATCCCCCCTAATGAAGTGACTGGGGGATCAGGAGTCCTGCATGTCTTATCGAATAAGGTATTTTTAACTGTAGAGGATTTATTGACACTGATGATAACTGTTTCTGACAATACTTCCACGAATATGATGATGAAACTGTTGGGCTTTGAGGAAATAAATCAATGCATCAAGGAACTTGGTTTGAAAAATACCGTCCTTGAACGAAAAATGCAGGATTTTAAGGCATTAAAAGAAGGTCGGGACAATACCATCTCGGCGGAAGATACGATTACCTGCTTAAAAGCTATACATACAGGCGACTTTTTAACGAAAGAAAGCCAGGAAAGAATATTGCGAGTATTTGACAATCAGCAATTAAGGGATAAACTTCCATCATTGATGGGCAGAGGGGTTAAGGTCGCAAGCAAAACGGGCGGAATTCGGGGAGTTGCCCATGATTGTGCAATCATTCGGTCAGAAACACAAACTGTTTATGCTGCAGTTCTTACTGAGGATATGAACTCAGAGGAAGAAAGCCGCCAAGTAATCAGTAAAATTGGAAAGGTGATTTATGATGATATGGTCGCAGATTAAATTGTCCGATTCAATATTTTTGGAATGGTCAACAGGGTTATCACTATTATAAGAAGAAGAGCGGGAAGTCATTCATGATTTCCCGCTCTTCCATATTAGTTATAAGGGGGGATGAGAAAGAATGTTAGATAATGAAAGGAAAATGAAACGGGGGAAAACTTTAAAAATAGCGATGAAAGTTGGTGTTATTGGTTTTATTGTGTTATTGGGTTATTTCGGTTTTTTACACATGAAAATACAAGAAAGCATTCATCAGCCAATTCCGGAAAATGCCGATTACCTAATAATTCTTGGGGCAAGGGTCAATATCTGGCTATTACCAAATACTATCTGACAGAGTTGATTGGGAGGTGAATTCGAATTCTCCTAAAGATGGGGGAGGGTACTTTCATTATTCGACTTCCACGACAACATTAGGAACTTCCCAAAAATCTTTCTCTTGATATAACTCTTTAAGTGTCTTATAAACGGGATAACCGGTATAGGAAATCTCGACTCGTTCATCGGCATTCACTTCTTCCACATCTATATCATCAACAAAACCAAGTTGATCATCGATTTCAATTAAATAAAATCCAAGTGCCTCATATCCGCTATAGGCTACAATAACCTTACTGTCAATACCGCTATTAGAAACTTTGTAATATTTCATTGGTTGCCCCCCCCCTCGTTGTTAATTCTTTAAGTGAAAATGGTACGGTTTCTTATACTCTGATATACCCCTTAAAATATAACTGAATCATTCAATTGGATAAATAAAGTAAATAAAGGATATAGGGAAGCGGAAAAAGAATGTGCCCTGTCAAATAAATATCACGAGATAATTTGCTATCTTAATCATTTCGTGTTAATCTAATAAAGAATTGTTTTTGATTGTGGAAGAAGGTACTAGTTATTTTCCAAATGATTGAAAATAGTAATACAATGTGTGTTATGCACTAGGAGGCAACAAAAATGGAACAAGGTACAGTTAAATGGTTTAATGCAGAAAAAGGTTTTGGATTTATCGAACGTGAAAATGGAGACGACGTATTCGTACATTTCTCAGCTATCCAAAGCGAAGGCTTCAAGTCTTTAGACGAAGGTCAAAAAGTAACTTTCGACGTTGAGCAAGGTGCTCGTGGAGCTCAAGCTGCTAACGTTCAAAAAGCTTAATTTTAAAATTAAATCGTAACCTATATGAACAGACTCCCTCGATGGGAGTCTGTTTTTTATTGTGCTAAAGAAAGTAAGCAAAAAAAATCCCACTCTGAGCTGAGTAGGGTTTTAGGGACGTGTTATTAAGATTTTTTTAATTCTTCTTCAAAGAAAAAAGTAGTTGGATGTTCTTTTACAGTATAAGAATATCTTTTCATGTTTTTTACATATGCCCATTTATTAATGGTTACTGATTCATTAGTATCCTGAATAGTTACTGTTTCGCCAGTATTATACTTATTGCTTTTCAATTTATGCACCCTCTTTACTAATAGTATAACATATTTGGTAATAAAAAATGTGTCCAAGATATTCCAAGGATATATTATGTAACTTCCCTTAACTGTATGGGTGGATATATTGATACTGAAAAGGTTCCTATTAGCGTAAATTCGTTCTTTGAGGTCATGTGTCTTTTACTCTGAACAGTGTATTCTTCACATTATGATAAACTAGATCATTGGAAATGCAAGAACTAGTATCAGGTTTACTTCAGGCTTTGGTTACAATGTAAAAGTCAGTAAAAAAGGACCTGATGGTGGGACAAGGATGCCTTTGGCTTTGAGACACCGATTATAAAGGCAAGTGAAACATCGTAAATCAACTTCTGGAGGATCTGAGACTCAACAACTTCTTGGAGTGCACCAATAGATGCCAACTCATTATTTATAGCTACAGAAGGCTTTCAATGCAATAGGGGCTTATTATTATCTCGCAGGTAATCATAAGCGGAGAGTCAACTATAAAAGCCAGTTTTAAAAGCATGCTGGTTCAACGGCAAGGGGATTTGAAAAAGGAGGTAATAAAATACTGTAAAACAAAATATATACATTTGAGCAATTCTCCATCTTCTGGTGATAAAATGAAAAAGAAACAGTCCAATCCATTATAAAAGGAATAGATAAGGATGAAAGAAAATTTTCAGATTAGTCCTTCTTTAGCTCAAATGATCGTGGATGCAGCAAAAGAAGTCATTGGAAAAGATATAAACTTTATACATTTAGATGGGAAAGTTGTGGCCAGTACAGACCCAGATCGAGTCGGCTCTTTTCATGCTGCCGCCCTTCAAGTGCAGAAAAAAGGAAGTGTTGTAGAAGTTACTGCGAATGAGGCGTTTAAGGGTGCAAGAAAAGGCATTAATTATCCGGTCATGATCGATCAAATAATGCTGGGTGTTATCGGGATATCCGGAGATCCGGAAGAATGTAAGTCCTTGGGGTTTTTACTGACCAAAATTACAGAAGTATTGATAAAGGAACAAATGATAAAAAACGTCATTCATTCTTTAGACGAATTGCGCTCATCTATTGTTCGCATGCTCATTTTTGAAAATGAAAAAGAGGATACATTCATGAATGAACACTTGCAGCAGCTCCAATATGAGTTAGAAGAGAGAGCGTTTGTCGCTATTATTCATTTGCCAGGTTTGAATAATGCCTCATCACTTCCTGTTAAAATGAATGGGATATTATTAGAAAAGGGAATTAAACTTTTTACTTACTTATTTCCAAACCAATACGCCTTAATTATTAACGCATCACAGTATAAATCAATATTACAAATCTTCAATTCGTATTTCCGCTCTATGAATGTAAGCTATTCGATCGGGATAGGCAGTATCGGTTATTTAGAGGAACTCGCAAAGTCCTATACGCATGCAAAACTTGCCTTAAAATATGCTCTTTCAAAAAAAGTAACGGTATGCGAATATGCAAAGCTGGATTTAGAAATGATTATGGAAAACATTGATTTCCATATAAGAAAAGACTATGCATCGAAACTCATCGGTGAACTTTCAGAAGCGGAAATAAATCTCTTACATACTTATTACAATAATAACCTTTCGCTGAAGAAGACAGCTGAAGAATTATTTATCCATAAAAATACCTTGCAGTATCGTCTTGATAAAATCGCTCAAAAAACAGCGGCAAATCCAAGGGATTACCATGATTCTGTTAAACTTTATCTTGCTCTTTTACTTCAAACTCTTTAGTTTGAGGTTTTTTGTTATATAAAACAAAATTATTAATAATTCTTTGTTGCCTAGACTATTACCTTTACCTAAATACTCACCTATAATCAATGTAGATGACGGAGGTGCTAATGATGAAAGTTTTAATTGCCATTGATTCATTTAAAGGAAGTATTTCTTCTATTAAAGGCAGCGAAGCTATTTCTTTAGGTATAAGAGATATCTATCCTGAAGCGCAGATCGTAACACTTCCTTTAGCGGATGGTGGAGAAGGAACGGTGGAGACCTTGGTACAGGCAACCAATGGGAAACTAGTCAAAAAAGAAGTAATAGGGCCTTTAAAAGAAAAAGTAGAGGCAATCTATGGAATTTTGGGTGATGAGAAGACAGCTGTTATTGAAGTAGCTGCAGCTTGTGGTTTACCTCTTGTTCCTTACAACCAACGTAATCCATTCTTTACAACCACATATGGCGTTGGAGAACTCATTTCTGATGCCATAGAAAAAGGATGTCGTGAGTTTGTCATTGGGCTTGGTGGAAGCGCTACAAACGATGCAGGGATTGGCATGCTGCAAGCATTGGGCTTTCGTTTCTATAACATGAACAATGAGAAAGTAGGAGTAGACGGTCAAGCGCTCACAGATATTTGGAAAATGGATCTGGGCCATGTGAATACAAAATTGAAAGAGTGCACATTCAGGGTTGCTTGTGATGTAAAAAACCCTCTTTACGGGCCGGATGGCGCTGCGTACATTTTTGGGCCTCAAAAAGGAGCAACGCCTGAAATGGTGGGACAACTAGATAAAGGGCTTAAACACTTTGCAGAATTCGTCCTTGATAAGCTGGGTATAGACATCAACCAGATTGAGGGGGCCGGAGCTGCCGGGGGATTAGGCGCTGCTTTTTCAGGTTTCTTACATGCCCATCTCCAGTCTGGAATTGAACTAGTGTTGGAGATTATTGAAATGGAAAAGAGTATGCAAGGTATCGATTTTGTCATTACTGGTGAGGGGAAGTTAGACGGACAAACATCTATGGGAAAGGCACCCCTTGGAGTAGCGCAGCTTGCCCAAAAGCATGGGATTCCCGTCCTTGCGCTCGCAGGTGGAATTACTGAAGAGACAGCAGCATTAAACAAACTTGGTGTCACTTCCTATTTTTCTATTGTGAATACGCCAATGACACTGGAAGAAGCGATGGATCCAAAAGTAACGTTCAGCAATTTACGATCAACGACAAATCAATTATTCCGGCTACTTCAAGCAGTTCGAACAGGCGTGTAAACGTAACAGGTAAACATTGGCGAGAGGATGATCATTAAATGAATGCTTTTGCTGTTTTTTTTTTTGCGATTTTGAATCGGGAAAAAAGTCAGGAGTACCGTGCACAGCTTCTTCAGTATTTAGATCAAAAGCGCAGTGAAGTAAAAATAGTAGACAATGGACGATTTAGTGAAAGGGGGGGAGTCATTCATTGAAATATCAGAACATTCTGTTTGTGTAAATTTGATCCATCATTCTTCCCGGGTACCGCTTTACATGTTCCTACTTAGGCTGTTTCTTTAGCTGATCTTATTGTTCAAGTGTCAAGAGAGGTATCGAAGTATGATGACGAATGGGCTGATGCCTGCAGCGTTGTTGATAAGAGAAGTGGCATTATAGGTGCTCTTAGATGTCGCCGTTATGGAAAGCTCATAGATACTTTTGCTGTTAGTCGAAGGGAAGCGGCTATAATCGTAAAAAATATGCAAATTAGAAATAAAAATTTTTATGTTTATTATAAAAACTTGAATAAATAAAAAAATCACTATCAGCTAAAAGTATCATCGGGGTTGTGGGTGCGGCGATTAGTCCTAGTGATGAAATAAAACTAATTTCAGGGGATAATGATGACAACAAGCCGATTAAGATAATACAAGATATTCTTTCAATTGAACGAAATTTATATTACTTTGTGCCTCATCGATGGTAAAAATATTCGATGAGGCTTGTTTTATAAACAAAGAGTAATGACACTCAATTATCATCGCGTGAATGTTTAAGAAGAAAAAGTCACAATACAGTTGTCTAACCCTTACAATTGAATTCTACCTGGCTCTGCAGACTGTTCCCTCAAAAAGAACCATCTGTTTCAATTGGTTTAGCTTCAATCTCTATATTTTTTTCTTTTAAATAAAGAAGTAATATTTGACAATACTTTCATATACCTTTTTCATTTGATAGGAAATTTCTATATAATATTCTGACTTAGCATAATCAAAAGAATTGATAGTTGAACTTCATGATATAGCTTTTATCCTTTAGAAAATTGGTAATGACCCAGTTAATATATAAACAGCCAGGTATATAAATATAATTGGCCAAGCATAAATTACATATGTTTTTTGAAAATTCACAAAATTCGTCTCCGTAGAACTAACTAACATATATAGAGCTGGGATAACTGGGGAAATTAGACGGAATGCCTGTCCCACCATGGAAGCTACAGCCGCTTCGCTAGCAGAAATTCCATATTGCCCCATAACATCTGACATAACCCCGGCAATCCCAAAGTAGAAAGCATCTTGCGGTAAAAATGTAATTGCAGGTGCTGCAATTAACGCGTAGATTGGTGCCATATGTGAGCCTAATGATTCTGGGATAATAGCTGTAATGGATGTTGCTAAAGCAGTTGACATCCCACTACCTGTTAAAACGCCAGAGAAAACCCCAGCAGCCAAAGTTGCCAAAGCTGGTGCTAAAGCATCTGCTGCTAAGTCATCCATTCGTTCATTAACAAGTTTTGCAGACTTATAGTTTACCGTAAGGGCAATTGCTGCACCTATACCAAATAAAACACCGCCATGTGCAACATCCATCACAAGCATAACTAAAATAACGAGGGTTAAAATCAAATTAAAAGCATAGAGTTTAGGTCTCTTTAATTCAGGGTCTTTTAGACGAATAGCGTTTAACATGCTTTCCATTTGATCAGGAGAAATATCTTTAGCAGTTTTAGGATCAAAGTTTAAGCGCTTTCGTTCTTTTATTCCAATAAAATAAGCCATGAAAATTGCATATACTTCAGCAACTAGCATCCCTGGTAATAAATTTGCGAACAATTCGCTAATACTTACACCCATTGCTGTGCTCGCAGCAATTGTTGGACCTCCCCATGGTAACTGATTAAAAATTCCAATTGGGGTAACGATAATTACAGCTAAATAAATTAGCTTAATATTCATTTGTTTATAAAGTTGAAGGAAAGCAGCAACACAAATAATAATAGTTGTAGTAGTATCACCGTTCATAGTGACTACTGTCGCAGTTAAAACTGTTGCCATAGTAACTTTCAGTGGGTCACCTTTAGCCTTTTTAATAAAGAATTCGCATAAAGGGTCAAACAAACCGACATTAAGCATTACACCAAAATACAACACCGCAAATAAGATAACAATTGCAGGTGAAATAACCCCAATGGATACCTTTCCTGTTTCTTCATTAACACTAAATAAAATACCTTCTTTAATCCATTCAAAGAGATCCAAAAAGGAAGCGCCCGTTACAAAGGTAGCAATTGCTCCAAAGACAAATGGAACAATTGTTAATGCCCCGAATACAGATAATTTATTTTTTGAGAGAAGTACAATGAATACAATGATCATTAATAATGCTAGGAATGTTAGCATACAAACCACCTCCCGTAAAAATTATGACATAAAATTATTTGAAACTTTAAATAGTTAAGTGTATTACTACATTGTTAAGCTATGAATATATTAATCTTTCATTCTGAACCTCATCAGAAGGACCAACTTTTAATGAGGTTCTAGGCTCTTATTCATTTACTTGATGAAACTAGCTTGTTTACTGATTTCTTCATAAGCTTTTCTTTTCGTTCACTAAAAATTGCTTACTCAACTTTCTTGGACTGTTAAATTTTTTAGTAACTTTACGTTATACGCCTCCTTATAACATTAATTGGTAGTATCATTTACAACCTAAGTAGAACTTTTAGAATCCTACTTTTTAATTACCCTATGACTGGAAACGTATACAAAATTATCGCTTCGATAAGTGGTGATCTGGAAAAAAACCAAGACGTTATTAGAAACTATGAAGCTTAAAACTCCATGTCTGAAAGCGCATTCAAAAATTCCCCCTTCTTTTTCCTGTGATGGTGAAAAATAAAAAAAGTATGGTAACCTTATTGGATTGTACATTAATGTATACATTAGTGTCAATAAATTTCTGAATACTTTGTTTTATCTAAAAATATGAGGTGGTTTGGACAAAGTGAAACGTTCTTTGATAAAAGGAATTTAGGTTAAATTCGGCTATCATCTAATTTTTTCTTGTGTGTGTATAGAAAAAACTAAAAGAACATTCGAATTTAATAAAAAACCATTGACAATAACGTATACGTTATCTAACATAATGACTATAAGATTCACATTAAACTAAACCGCTTGAAGAGGCAGGATTAGTGGAGGAGGATATTTTAATGAGTGAAACAAAAAAAATTCGTTTAGCAGTTATTCCAGGTGATGGAATTGGTACGGAAGTAGTTGAGGCTGGTCTTCGAGTAATTAATCATTTAGCGAAAGATTCTAACGGTAAGTTCGAATTTGAAAGCGATTTCTTCCCTTGGGGCTGTGAATACTATTTAGAAAACGGGAAAATGATGGATGAAGACGGAGTAGAAAAACTAAGAGATTATGATGCAATTTATTTTGGAGCTGTTGGATTTCCTGGAGTGCCAGACCATGTTAGCTTATGGGGCTTGCGCTTAGCGATCTGTCAGGGGTTTGATCAATGGGCCAATATTCGCCCTATCGAATTTCTTCCTGGTGTCCCAAGAAGACTTAATCACCCGGATGTTGATTCTCTAAACTGGGTATTGATTCGAGAAAACTCTGAGGGTGAATATTCAGGTATCGGCGGTCGCAATTTCTCCGGACGTGGACCCGGAAAAGAAGTAGCTGTGCAATCCGCTTTATTTACAGATCACGGCTGCGAACGTATTATCCGTTATGCCTTTGATCTTGCACGGACACGTAAAAAGAAGAAAGTAACAAGCATCACGAAAAGTAACGCGCAGCAGTATGGAATGGTACTTTGGGATGAAGTATTTGCTCGCGTAAGTAAAGATTATCCGGATGTAGAGACGGATCAATGGCTTGTTGATGCAGCTGCCGCACAATTTGTATTGAAACCTGAAGAACTAGAAGTTGTAGTCGCTTCTAATTTATTCGCAGACATTCTTTCTGATTTAGGTAGTGCTCTTGCAGGAAGCTTGGGATTAGCTGCCAGCGCAAACATCAATCCCGAAGGGCGTACACCAAGTATGTTCGAATCCGTTCATGGATCGGCACCTGATATTGCTGGCCAAGGAATCTCCAATCCAATTGGAGCAATTGGAAGCGCTGCACTAATGTTAGATCATTTAGGGCTAAAAGAAGAAGCAGTACTCATCAATAAAGCAATTGCAGAAACGACACGTCAGGGAATTCTTACTCGTGACCTTGGTGGAACGTATAATACAGACGAAATAACGGATGCCATTATAGAAAATCTGTCCAAAGTTAAAGCAGAAATATGAAATAGAGGGCTGGGGGGGTTCCAAAAAACACCCCAGTCTTTTTTTCTTTTGTAAGAGGATTTTTATCATTCGAAATAATTTTAAGCAAGTAATTGTTCTATTTGGTTTGCAAACTAAAATGGTATACCTTTTTTCTTTATAGATGCGTAAAATGGTACATGTTAGGTATAGGATTTATTACTAAAATAATGACTATATAAATGAAGAATGGATTAGGTGATAATGATGAAGAAAAATAATACTAAAAATGATAATGAAAAAATTTTTTCTCTAAACGAAACAAGTTTGGAGAAAGATGTTTTGTTCTTTATTGATAATCTCGAAGGTTTCGATGAATATCGTTTACCACTGAGGGCATATCACATTGTCCGACTAGCTATCCGTGATTTAGTCCTTCCTCCCGGGAAAACGATACTTGAGCGGGAGATGGCTGAAGCATTACAAATGAGCCGTACTCCTGTAAGGGAAGCTCTCGTGCGTTTGGAGACGGAAGGCATGGTTCGCCTTATACCGAGACGAGGATTCATAGTTGAGCCCATCGAAAAAGAGGATCTTAAACAAATTTATGAAATAGTTGAAAAACTTGATGGACTTGCCGTAAGCCTTGCTACTGTAAAGGTGGGAGAGGGAGAGATAAATCAACTGGAATCATTGATTAAGCAGCAGGAAGAAGCACTTGAGCAAAAGAATTTAAAAAAATGGGCAATTTTAGATGATCAATTTCATCAATCAATTATTGACTACGCAAATAATAAACGTCTTAGGGCGGTAATAGATAGCCACTCAGATCAATTATATAGAGCGCGATTATTTACGATTAATCACAGGCCTTTTCCTTTTCACTCCATAGTGGAACATAAAGCAATTATTGCATGTATGAAGGCTAAAGACAGTAATGCTGCAGGTGTTTTAATGCAATCACATCGAAACCGAGCACGTAATGAAATCCTTACAGCGGTTGAAAAAATTACCCAAACTGATTAGCTCATTTTGGGTAAGGAATTTTACTTTCTAGTTTCACTCACTTACTCCACCTCAACCACCTCGAAATAATGCCCTTCAATAATGTTAATAGCACTTCAATCGCTGCAATCCAACCTTTTTCAAGATTGGAATTTTCTCCTTGTTACATTTTCTTTTCTTTCTAATCCTTAAGTGTTTTTCTCCTTGATTTTGTTACTCGACAAAATATGACAGTTACATTTTAGTGCAAATGGTAAAATAATCACAAAACTATGCTGGTGGAAAGAAGGGACTGGTATTTATTAGAAGAGAAGCGGTGTTGGAAGGAGATTATCGTTATTCCTTAATTAGAGAATGGGATGAATCAAATCAGAAAAGAGTAGTCTTTGTTTTACTTAACCCAAGCACGGCAGATAACGTGGAAGAGGACCAGACGACAAAGGTATGTATCGAATTTGCGAAAAGATGGGGATATGGTTCTCTACAAATTGTTAATTTTTTTGCCTATCGTGCTACTGACCCCAATGACCTTAAGAAGGTGAAAGACTATAACAAGATGGTAGGGGAGCATAATTATGGTTTCTTACAGAGTGCCTTACAAAGTGCAAGTAAAATAGTCGTAGCTTGGGGTGAACATGGAAAAATCCAAAAACGTTATATGGATGAATCCCTCAAATCTTTGTTTTCAAATTTTCGTCTGTACTGTTTTCGGGAGATAGCAAACAACCAACCTAAACATCCTTTAGGTGTAAATTATAACATTCCATTAAAAGAATTTACTTTTTATAAGCAGTTTTTGAGACCTGTTCTAGACGAGGGAGTAGTAGATATTATTTAAGTTGATGAAGCGATAGGAGGTAGTCTTTCACACATGTACTCAAAATTGTATTTTTTTCTGGTTATTACTTCTTTTCTTGGAATGAGAGCCTGAATGTAATTTTTTACAGATTAGCATAATTTTGTTTGGTATAATTTTTATAGAATATTTTTTTATAAAATGGGGGTATTAAAATGGAAACCTTTATACAACAAATTAAAACGCTATCAAGTAGAATAGAAAGAATAAAAGATAACATTCAAACTGAGGAAGCAACAAAAACCTCGTTAATTATGCCATTAATACAAGCATTAGGATATGATATATTTAACCCGGAGGAATTAGTACCAGAGTTCATAGCGGACGTTGGGATTAAAAAAGGTGAAAAAATTGATTATGCAATAATGGAAAACGGAAACCCTGTAATTTTAATAGAAGCAAAAAGTGTTCATGAGAAACTACATAATCATGATTCACAATTATTTAGGTATTTCGGAACTACTAAAGCTAAGTTTGCAATTTTGACAAATGGAATTGAATACAAGTTCTTCACTGATTTAGAAGAACCTAATAAAATGGATGAAAAGCCATTTTTTATATTTAATTTACATGAAATAAGAGAAAATCATTTTCTGGAATTGGCGAAATTTAGAAAGAATTTTTTTAATGTAGAAAATGTATTAACTACTGCATCTGAATTAAAATACACTAATGAAATTAAAAATTTCTTAACTCAACAATGGGATGAACCAAATGAAGAGTTTATTAAATTTGTTTTAAGTGATGTTTATCAAGGTGTAAAGACGAAGAAAGTAATTGATAATTTTCGAGATATAGTAAAAAAATCTCTAAATCAATTTGTTAATGAAAAGGTAAATGATAAGCTTCAAAAGGCTTTAAGTTCAACTGATGGAAATGAAACAAATTTAGCTGAAAAAATAAATGAAGAAGTAGCTCCGACAAAAGAGGAAGAGTTAATTGATGAACTTGAAAAAGTAGTAGATGGACCAATAATCGTAACAACCGAAGAAGAAATAGAAGGTTATGTTTTAATTAAATTAATGCTTAAAGAAAGCATAGATGCAAATAGAATTTACTATCGAGATAACAAAAGTTATTTTAACGTTTTATTAGATGATAGCATACGTAAATGGATTTGTAGATTAGGCTTTAATACAAGTAATAAATATATCCAATTAAATGATGAATTAAAAACTACACATAAATTAGAAAGTGTAAACGATATTCTTTTATATAAAGATGAAATTTTAAGGGTTACCGAACAATTTCATTAATACAAGTGGATGAACTTATTTGTTCATCCTTTTTTGACTGATGAATTTGTCTTAAACCTAAATGAATAGTTCAATATTATTGTTCAAATAAAGAAGTTTCAAATAAAGGGAAATGTGACGTTGCCAAAGAGAAATAATCTTGAAATGACTGCTTGGGATACTGAACAGGTTGAGTATTTCATACAACATTCAAAAAAACATCGGTTTGATACGGTCTATTTAATGGCGTTATTAACTGGCTGGCATGAGAAAAGGTGAGATAACTGGATTGCGTTGGAAGGATATTGATTTTGAACAAAAAATCATTTATATCAGACAAATCTATGACATTAATGCAAAGCAGTTTAAAGTAGGTGCTAAAACAAGTGCTGGTGTCCGTTCGATTCTGCTACGCTTTCCAAACGACTTAAAGCCCAAGGGGTAAAGCTAGGATTACCTTCAATCCGCTTTATGACATAAGACATACACATTTCGGAGAGGGTTGGACATATATCCATTCAAATTACGCTAGACAAGTATAGCCACGTGCTTCCTAGAATGCAGAAACACGTGGCTGATGAGCTAGATAATTTGTTTAAAATTAAAGAAATGTGACCATTTTTGTGACCACTCAAGGTTTTAGATCTTCAAAACCCCTCTATATCAAAGCTTTAATTAAAAAGCCCAATCCCCATTACGGAAGACAGGTTCTAAAGTGCCGTCCTGTTTGATGCCATCGATGTTCATTTTCTCGGATCCAATCATGAAATCGACATGTGTAAGGCTTTCATTCAATCCATTTTCTGCAAGCTCTTCTGGACTCATGTTTTTTCCGCCTTCAATACAGAAAGCATAGGAGCTGCCGATTGCGAGATGGTTTGACGCGTTTTCATCGAATAATGTATTGAAGAATAAAACATTCGATTGGGAAATCGGTGAGTTGAATGGAACAAGTGCAACTTCACCAAGGTAGTGTGAACCTTCATCCGTTTCCACCAATTGTTTTAGAATTTCTTCCCCTTCTTCAGCTTTTACTTCAATGATTCGTCCTTCCTTAAAGGTAACTGAAAAATTATTAATGATGTTGCCGCCATAACTAAGGGGTTTCGTACTGGAAACCGTACCGTAAACACCTGTTTTCAATGGAACCGTAAATACTTCTTCGGTTGGCATGTTAGCCATGAATTCATGACCCTGTACGTTAACGCTTCCTGCTCCGACCCAAAGGTGCTTGTCAGGCAACTCGATTGTCAAGTCGGTTCCAGGAGCCGTATAATGCAATTTTTGGTAATGCTTATCATTTAAATAATCAACCTTTTCATGCAGGGTATCATCGTGTTTTTTCCAGGCCTCTACAGGATCCTTAACATCAACACGAACTGCCTTGAAAATGGCTTCCCATAGCATATCAACGCGTTTTCCTTCTGCCTCTTCAGGGAATACCTTATCAGCCCAAGCCTTTGAAGGGACGGCGACTATGGACCAGCTTACTTTATCGGATTGCATATACTGACGCCACTTCTTCAGTGCAGTTCCGGATGCCTTTTGGAAGTTGGCTATCCTTTCAGGTTTTACACCTTTTAATAAGTCAGGGCTTGAGGAGATGACGGATAGATAGGCAGCTCCGTTTTCCGCAAGTTCGATCGTTTCTTCTGCACGCCACTTTGGATATTCGTGGAACACCTCATCCGGAGCCAGTTCATATTTGGTACGTGAAATGATATCGTCATTCCAATTAACGATGACATTACGCGCACCGTTCTCATATGCTTTCTTTACAATGAGACGGACAAGGTCAGCGCCCTCTAATGTAGTATTAACGACCAGGGTTTGATCTTGTTGGATATTAACGCCGACTTTAACGGCAAGTTCTGCATATTTTTCTAAATTCGATTGAAAATCACTCATCATTTCAAAACTCCTTTTCCATTTTCTACATTCATAATTGTACTTATTGTTCTATAAAAAAGAAACTTTTTACATAGTTGTGTGGAAAAACTTTATAGTAAATTCAATAAAGGAGTTCAACCGGGAAGCAGCTGAATTCAATCTACATCGGTTTTGATTCATCCACTTTAGCATCAACACCGACAATCACACTCGTGTGCACACATGAGTCAGCTCAAGCTCCAGCAGCTATTTTGTCTATCTTGCATTTTACCAAAACTAAAGAAGGAAAGACTATTAAAAGGTTTGAATAGTTGAATAATTTAATAATTCGGTTCAGTGAATCAATGGACTGAAAGAAAGAGGGCCTCTTTGAGACCCTCTTTCTTAATAGTCAAAAATCACTTACCCAAATTGATCCAGACGCTTTTCACTTCTGAATAGTTGTCAAGTGCATAAGATCCCATTTCACGTCCGATTCCGGATTGTTTGTAGCCGCCGAATGGGGAAGCTGCGTCGAACGCGTTATAACAGTTCACCCACACTGTACCGGCACGGAGTTTTCCTGCAACATAATGGGCATTGGCTATATCGCTTGTCCATAAGCCGGCTGCCAATCCATATTCACTGGCATTTGCACGGTTGATGACATCATCTAAATCCTCGAAAGGCATTGCCGCAATAACCGGCCCGAAAATCTCTTCTTTAGCAATTGTCATATCCTCTTCGACACCAGCGAATATAGTAGGAGAAACAAAGTAGCCTTGTTCACCCGGTTTATTTCCGCCGACAAGAACTTCCGCACCCTCGTTTTTCCCTTTTTCAATATAGCCCATTACCCGATTTTGCTGCTCCTGGGAAACAAGCGGTCCAATTTGTGTACTTGGATCCAATCCTGCCCCTTGTTTAATGTTTTTTGCATGGCTGGCCATATCTGCAACAACATTATCATAATGTTTCTTTTGAATATAAACCCTTGAACCGGCACAGCATACCTGCCCTTGGTTAAACATGACCCCATTCAAAGCTCCAGGGATGGCTTTTGAGAAATCCGCATCAGGTAGGATGATGTTTGGCGATTTCCCTCCAAGTTCCAATGTGACCCGTTTCAATGAATATGAAGCGGAGCGCATGATCAATTTTCCAACTTCGGTCGAACCTGTAAATGCAATTTTATTTACTTGCGGATGGTCGACAAGTGCTTGTCCAGCGGTTTCACCAAAACCGGGAACGATATTGACGACTCCATCAGGGAAACCGGCTTCAGCCAATAATTCAGCCAGGTAAAGCGCGGAAAGCGGTGTTTGCTCAGCAGGCTTTAATATGACCGTACAACCTGTAGCAAGTGCCGCTCCCAGTTTCCACATCGCCATAAGAAGCGGAAAGTTCCATGGGATGATTTGGCCGACAACACCAACAGCCTCGTGTTTTGTGTAGTTAAAGTAATTTCCGCTTACCGGAATGGTCTGTCCAACAATCTTGGTGGACCAGCCAGCAAAATATCTCATATGTTCTATAGCTAAAGGTATGTCGGCATTGGTAGTTTCACTGATTGGTTTCCCATTATCCAACGTTTCCAATTGAGCAAGTTCAGTTTTATTTTCTTCCATTAAATCGGCAAGTTTATACATAAGCCTACTGCGTGCAGCCGCGCTCATCCTTGACCAAGGACCTTCATCGAATGCTTTGCGTGCAGCTTTGACGGCTAAGTCGATATCTTCTTTATCAGCTTCATAAACATCGGCAAGTTTTTGTCCTGTAGCAGGATTAGGAGTGGAGAAGGTTTTTTTTGAAGCACTTTCCACAAACTGACCATTAATATAGAGCTTTTTTGGTCCTGTTAAAAATTTTTGCAGCTTTCCACTTACTTCTAACGTTAGATTTGTCATAATTACCCTCCTGAATAAAATGATTAACTTGGGCAAAACATGATGACTTATTGATAACGCTATGATTTATGCCAATTTTTATAATAAATGAAAAAAAGGGAATATTCAATCTATAACATTCGACAGAATATCCAAGATTTCTTTATCATTTTAAAAATGAAGTATTTTTTTGTCATGACATGTGTAATTACTATAGCAAAAATGAAAGTTAATAGTTAAAATGAATAAGGATAAAATAACTAGAAGGTCTAAAGTTCATCAGGAGGAATATATGGGAAATAATGCGAAAACGATATCGCAGCGTAAATTACTTGGTGTTGCGGGTCTTGGATGGATGTTCGATGCACTTGATGTCGGTATGCTTTCTTTCATTATTGTTGCTTTGAAACAAGAATGGAACTTAACCAGTGAACAGGTTGGCTGGATTGGGAGCATTAACTCTATAGGTATGGCTGTTGGAGCCGTTTTCTTTGGTGCAATGGCTGACAAGGTCGGACGGAAGAATGTCTTTATCATTACTTTATTATTGTTTTCAATTGCAAGTGGCGTGTCTGCAGCAGTCAGTACACTCAGCTTGTTCTTGATATTGCGATTTTTGATTGGAATGGGACTCGGAGGAGAACTTCCGGTCGCCTCGACATTGGTCTCTGAAAGTGTTGAAGCTAGTAAAAGGGGAAGGGTCGTCGTTCTTCTTGAAAGTTTTTGGGCGGTTGGCTGGATATTGGCAGCACTCATTTCCTATTTCATCATTCCTGCTTATGGTTGGCGGGTTGCATTGTTATTGAGCGCCGTTCCCGCTTTATATGCACTGTATCTGCGCTTGAAACTGCCGGATTCACCGAAGTATACGGAACTTGAAAAAAAGCAGAGACCATCTGTATTAAGCAATATGAAAAGTGTCTGGAAAAAGGAATACTCCCGCCAGACCCTTGTACTGTGGATTCTGTGGTTTTCCGTGGTCTTTTCTTATTATGGGATGTTTTTATGGCTGCCAAGTGTGATGGTCCTAAAAGGATTCAGTATGATTCAAAGCTTTGAATATGTTTTGATCATGACGCTTGCACAGCTTCCAGGCTATTTTTCAGCTGCATGGCTGATAGAGAAGATGGGGCGTAAATTCGTTTTGATCACATACTTAATCGGAACGGCCATCAGTGCCTTTTTCTTTGGATCGGCAGAGGGGTTGGCACCACTGATAGTTTCTGGAATGTTCCTATCTTTCTTCAACCTAGGGGCATGGGGTGCGCTTTATGCGTATACACCTGAGCAGTATCCAACTGCAGTTCGTGGCACAGGTGCTGGTTTAGCTGCTGGCATCGGCAGGATTGGCGGTGTCCTGGGTCCATTGCTTGTAGGGTATTTAGTTGCTGCCGATACTCCGATTTCAACGATTTTCACCATATTTACGATTGCTATTCTAGTGGGGGCCGTTGCCGTAGCTTTTGGGAAGGAAACTAAGAATACCGTTTTGACATAAACATAAGGGAGGGGACTGAATTCAGTCCCCTCATTTCGTTATTTAAAGTCTTTTATTATTTTTAAAAGGAATTCGGAGGCAGTCTTCGGACTATCAGCATTCATGATGGCTGAAACGACTGCCGTTCCGGATAGCCCGCTATCAGAAAGCGAGGAAATGTTATCGGCAGTTATACCCCCGATGGCAACGGCGGGAATCGATACGCTGCGGCAAATTTCCTCCAGATCTTCAATTGCCATTAGCGTTGCATCTTGTTTGGTCTTCGTAGGGAAAACGGAACCGACTCCGATATAATCTGCTCCATTTCGTTCGGCTTCGATTGCTTCTTCAAGAGTGGAGACTGATACCCCGATAATCATATCGTCAGGAACCATTTGTTTGATGACAGGCAGTGGAAGGTCATCTTGCCCAATATGAATTCCGTCAGCTGCAACAGCAAGTGCTATATCTACCCGGTCGTTAATGATAAGGGGAATGGACAGCTCGTTCAATAACTGTTTTAATGCATAAGCTTTTTTATAAAAGGAAAGGGAGGAATTGTTTTTTTCTCTAAGTTGTACGATCGAGACTCCTCCTGAAACCGATTCTGTAATGATTTTGGTCAAATCTTCTATTGCTATGGACTCTTCCGTAACTAAATATAAGCTTAAATCAATTTTGGATTTCTTCATTTATTTTCACCTCATGCATCCAGGTTTCCTTATTCATTCTTGATATTGCATCGATTAATCTCACACGAAACGTGCCTGTTCCTTCATCTTCTTGAAGTTTTCCAGCAGCCAGTTCCCCTGAAATGCTCATGGTAGAGATACCGGCAACTGCAGCAGCATAGAAATCGTCCGTGACTCCGGAAAAGGTTCCGATAAGAGCAGTGGCCATGCATCCGGTACCTGTAACATTTGTTAAAAGGAGGTTCCCGTTGTCGATTATGGACGTATGTTTTCCATCACTAACAGCATCCTTCGCCCCGCTGACCACGACGACACTATTCAATTTATTTGCCGCTTGTGCAGCCAGCTCCGCATTGCTAATCGCAAGTTCCCCCGAATCCACCCCCCGTGTAACGATATCCCCACCCATCAATCGATGGATCTCACTCGCATTTCCGCGAATGATTTGGAAATTAACCTTACGTAGGAGTTCTGTGACTTGCTCTGTCCGATAGGCGGTGGCACCCACTCCCACCGGGTCCAAAATGACCGGGATATCCAGGGCATTTGCCGTCTTACCGGCAATCTCCATTGCTTCCAAGACTTTATCATCAATCGTACCGAAATTAAGGACCAATGCATCTGCTAATTTGACCATATCCGCCACTTCTCTTGGGCTCGATGTCATAACAGGCGAACCACCGATGGCAAGGGTGGCATTTGCACAGTCGTTGACCGTAACAAAGTTGGTGATTTGGTGAACGAGTGGTTTTCCTTCTCTTACCCTCACGAATAAATCGGCTGCAGGAACCTTCATATTAATTCACTCCGTTCTTTTTTTGAAAATGAATGAAAATGGTGGACAGGTCCATGACCCTTACCGATTGAAAAGCTATTACGAATGGCTTCAGAAATATAGATCTTGGCCTGTTCGATCGACTCCAGCAATGTCAGTCCATTTGCCAGGTTGGATGTAATGGCGGATGACAGGGTACAGCCTGTACCATGTGTGTTTTTTGTATGAATGCGTTCTCCCTTTATCCAGTGGAAGTCAGTCCCATCATAAAAGAGATCATTTGGATTTCCCGCTGCATGGCCCCCTTTAAGTAAAACGGCTTTAGGGCCCAGTTCTTGTATGGATATGCATGCCCTGTAAAAATCTTGTTTCGTTCGAATCGACAAGCCAGTAAGAACTTCCGCTTCTGGTACATTTGGGGTTGCAAGGGTTGCAAGCGGAAGCAATTCCGTTTTTAAGGCAGAGACGGCTTTTTCGTCGAGCAAATGGTGGCCGCTTTTGGAAATCATGACAGGATCAAGGATAACGATGTCAGGTAAGAATGTTTTAAGGGACGCAGCGACTGTTTCCACTATTTCTTTTGATCCAAGCATACCTATTTTTACTGCATTGACACGAATATCTTCAAAAATGGCTGCAATTTGATCCGAAATGATAGCTGTATCGATGGCCTGAATTGAACGCACTTCCATTGTATTTTGTGCGGTTACGGCTGTGATTGCTGACATTCCAAAGACCCCATGTGCAGAAAATGTTTTTAAATCAGCTTGTATTCCAGCACCGCCCCCTGAATCAGAGCCTGCGATGGTTAATGCTGTTTTCATAAAAAAACCCCTTCATATAATTATTTTTTAGAAGTATTTTAAGTAATATGAAAGCTAAAATCGCACCTGCGAATGAACTAAGCATAAAAGCTGGTAAAAAACCAAAAAGAGCAGCTTTTTCTCCCAATAGGAGGATTGCAAGTGGATAACAGGCTAGGGAACCGAAAATGCCGGTCCCGATCACTTCCCCTAAACAAGCGAATTTTAAGCTTTGTGTTTTTCGATATACGACGGCAGCCAAAAGTGCACCGATCATGCTGCCAGGAAAGGCGAAAATTGAACCGGTACCAGACATGTTTCTAATGATGGAAACTAAAAAAGCTTGTGTTACCGCATAAGCAGGTCCCAATAATACGGCTGTCAGGACATTTGCCAGATGTTGAATAGGAAAGACTTTTGCAAATCCGGCGGGGATGAAAATAAATGAACTGGTTAAAGTCGTTATAGCCGTAATCATGGCGGTCAATGTCAATTTCTTGATTGGATTCATCATATCAACGACCTACAGTGGCCAATCCTGCTCATTTTGAACCATATCCCAGAATAAATATTCATATCGGGAAGTCACCAAAAAGTGCTTTTCTAATCTAAGAAGTTCCTTTTCGGGCATGCCTTCAGTTAATTCTTCCAACAAAGCAATCAGCCACTTGTGTGCTTCACCGAATTCAGGAGATGAATATGACCTTATCCAATCAGAGTAGCGATTGTTTTCCAATGCTTCACCATTTTGTTCTTTCAATAGCAAACCGATCTCATAATAATCCCAAGCACATGGTAGGAGACAGGCTATCAGGTCTGCCAAAGTCCCATGCTGAGCTGCATTTAGCATGTAACCCGTATAGGCTAGAGTGGTTGGTGTGGGTTCTGTATCTTCCAATTCCTTGGAGCTGATTCCGAATTCTGAAGCATAATGCCGATGGATATCCATTTCAACTTGAAGGGTTTCATTTAAAATACTCGCAAACTTTGCCATGGTTTCGATATTATGAGCTTTGATGACACCTAAAGCAAAGAGCTTGGAATAATCCATGAGATAGATATAGTCCTGCTTCAGGTAATAGGCAAATTTCTTTTCAGGAAGTGTGCCGTTTCCAATTGCCTGGACAAAGGGATGTGAATGGTTCCTTTTCCAAATCTCTTTTGCCCGTCCATGAAGTCTATCACTGAATGTTTCTAATTTAGTATTCTCCATTGTTCATCCTCCTTTAGATGGATCCCCCTGTTTACACCCAATAAAAAAACCCGCTCCTGAATACGGAACGGGGTAGATGGATAAAGTCTGTAAATGGACGATATCATCCACTTCCCTCCGCCGGTATGAGCCGGTTCAGGTTCAAAGGGTCCGGAACTAATTCCATCTCAGTCTTAAAAAAGACTCCCCTAGTGGTGTGAATTGTATGTAATTACTGACATCATATCAGAAAGACAAGAAAATGCAACCCGTATTTGAAAGAGGGAATCCTTTATGGCTCAGGAAAAAAGGGAGATCCAGGTAATTGACATTTGATGATTATTGGGATAAAATCATGTCTACATCAATTATATATTGAATTCTTATCCAGAGAGGTGGAGGGACTTGGCCCAAAGAAACCTCGGCAGCAGACCCATTTTGGGAACTGTGCTAAATCCAACAAGCATATGCTTGGAAGATAAGAAGAGCCGTACGGACACTGTCAGCCTCTTCTTGAATTAGAAGAGGCTTTTATTTTTGCGGAATAACGTTTAGTGACATAATAATAAAGGTATATATAATTTGGTGAAAATCAAACCAGTTAATACAGTTTAGCTCAACTAGAAGCAGGCTTTATGATGACTAGGAAAGGAGCCATTTACATGGCGGAATTATTTAAGAGGATTGAACAGAGGAAGGCAAAGCTTATTGAAGAGTTATTGGCCAATGGAGTATACAAAACCTCTGATGAAAGGCACCTTTACGATGCCCCGTTAAAAGTACTTGAAGATGAATATAAGATTGTTATAAATAGACCTAATAACGAGTCTCCTTCGGAATGGATGACATAGTAAGCGATAGACTATATTTTGGGTTCGTGGGATAGGGATATGATGTAAGCATTCGCAATGTATCACACTTGTGGATGCTTTTTTTATTTAGGTTTATATATAGGATGTCACAAAATATACATAATTAGAGACTGAAATAGGCTTTTTGTCACATTTAACCTATGAAATAACACATTTAATTTCCGGAAAATAGTTGATTTTAACTACGAGTTTCATTATGATGAAAGTGTAAAAATATTGAAAAATTAGGAGGTGTTTATATGATTTGTCGGAAGGTAACTATAGAAAAAGTAGAAGAAAAGAGAGAGGAAATGATCAAATTGGCAGCAGTTTATGGTTTTACAAGTCTTCTAACTGTTCAAGCAAGTCAAGAATTGGATGCGCTGTTAAATGCGTTGACAAATAAAAGAGAATCTGAATATTTTTCCCTCCAGAGAGTATATAGGTATTTCTAAATTCACTATTTCGTCCTCGTTTAATCAGAGAAAAAAGCTACTACACAAGGCAATAGCTTTTAAATAAATATATTTAAATATCGACACGTTTACCAAGAATGATCAAATCTCGTTCAATGCCATCCAGCTCGGCAACTTGAGGTAAATGTGCCCATTTTTCAAACCCGAATTTGGAAAAAAGCTTCAGGCTTGGTGCATTGTGGGCAAAAATGAAACCTAATAGAGTCTTCACCCCTAATTTTGGGCTAACATCAATTGCCTTTTGAATCGAAATTTGTCCGATTCCTTTTCCCCGGAAATAATCATCAATATAAATGCTGATTTCAGCCGTGGAATTATAGGCCGGCCGCCCATAGAACGATTGAAAGCTCATCCATCCAGCAGTTTCCCCTTCTATAATAATGATAAATAGCGGTCGACTTTCTGAATCATGTTCCTCAAACCATGTAACCCTCGATTGTACGGATACAGGTTCCGTATCCGCCGTGACCATTCTTGAAGCAATTGTCGAATTATATATTTCAACGATCCTGGGTAAGTCCGATAGTTCTGCCTCTCTAAACTCTATGTGCTCTTCCATGATTTAAACTCCTATCTATATTCTATCTCCAGAATAAAGGGTATCGCCGGTTTTTTATTAAGGGACGGTGAATGAAACCCAATCCATTGAAAGTTTTATACTATCATACACTCTTTGCTCTTTATCTGACAATTCATTTTATATGTTAGGACTACAGATTTTTGGGTATTTAAAAGATTAAATACTTCATAGTAAATAGACAAAAGGAGAAGCAAATGAAAAAAATAGCAGGTTTATTAATTATTGTACTAATAATTTGTTTCGCGGCATATAAATTTCAAGCCTCGGAAGCGAAAGATGTACAAAGGGTGATGGCTTTTGGAGATTCGTTAACCTATGGAAAAGGGGATAAGGACGGGGAAGGATATGTAGACGGTCTGGAGGATGAATTGAATAATCCGGAATCGGAACAAAAAGTGAGTTTTTGGAATTACGGTATAAAAGGTCAGGAAACGGATGGGGTAATGAAGCAGCTTGATGATTACCGCATTAAAACGAAACTTGATAAAGCCGATACTTTCATCGTTTATATTGGAACGAATGACTTGATCAATAGTAACGGCGGGAACTTGGAGAAAATAAGTGACCGAAAAATCGATGATGGTAAACGGGAGTATATCAACCATCTGGATAAGATTATATCAACCCTGATAAAGGCAAACGATAAAGCGGATATACTGGTAGTAGGGCTATATAGCCCAATTAAAGACAATGAAAAACTTGAAAAACACATTCTAGATTATAACCAAGCAATAAAGAGAATAGCGGAAAAGGATGATCGGATGGTATTCATTCCTACAAATGATCTTTTTGAAAATAAAAAGAAAACAGAGTATTTCAGTGATAAGATACATCCGAATGAAAAAGGGTATCAACTCATTACGAATCGGGTTCTGGAAAGTTATGATTTCAAATGAAAGCAAAAATGCACAGAATGCTTTCTGTGCATTTTTACCTGCATAAGTCGCTAGGAATTTGATATGGCCTTTAGTTGGGAAGAGAACTGCAAAGATCTGGGATGCTTGTATCTGCTTTTGTGGCTGAATGGAGTATCCTCCAATGATGGCGATCACTCCTATTTAGAATACCCTTGATGAATTTTGATAGTCCTTTATATTAGGCGAATTTTACCTTTATGACTATCATAGAGCTGTTCAAAAAATAGACAACTATTAATCGGTTCGTTTCTGTCAAAAAGTATTATTATTTTACACATTCATATAGGTCATGGAATAATTATAGGAGATTAGCCAGGCTTATAAGAGGAGATGCTAAAGATGAATGATAATGAAAAAATCAGGGAAGAACTCTTAAATACGGTCAACGGACTATCGGATGAACAGCTGAACGCGCATCCTGAAGCAGGACGATGGAGCATCATTCAGGTGTTGGATCATTTATATTTAATGGAACGGGCCATAACAAAGAGCATTGCCGATAAATTGAAAAGCGACGATAGCACTCCGGCTGTTGATAAACCGATCGAGCTTACATTAAATCGTGAAGTGAAGGTTCAGGCCCCGCCATTTGTCATTCCGTCAGAATCATTCCAAACTTTGAATGAGGTTAAGGATAAGTTGTCCGAAACTCGCAAAGCTTTTATAAGAGTCGTTGACCAAGCAAAAGAAAATGATCTCAAACAAAAGTCTTTTCCCCACCCATTGTTTAAAGAATTAAGCTTGAAGCAATGGATCTCGTTCGTGGGACTACATGAAAAACGGCATTTAATGCAAATAGAAGAATTGAAATCAAAGTTATAATAGAAGAAAAAACTCATCCGTCTTTGGTTGAGTTTTTGACTTTCAGACAGTTATAGTAAAGGAAGGGTTTTTCAGTGAAAGCCACTTGGGTAAGGACATGTCTGATATTGGGCTTTTTCGGATTGTTGTTGGGGCTCTTGTTCAAGTATATGCTTCCGCCTGATTTAGATGAAATCAAACTGACAGACGAGCTGAATCCGATCGTCGCCGACAAAAAAGACGAGCTCATTCAATTGGCCAATGACAAAGGCATCCCAGTAATCATTACGGCAGGGTATCGTTCTTTAGCCGAGCAAAATGAACTCTATGAAAAAGGCCGTTTAAGCACGGGGAACATCGTAACGAATGCAAAAGGTGGGGAGTCTCTTCATAATTTCGGTTTGGCGATAGATTTTGCCCTCCTAAACAAACAAGGTGAGGCCATTTGGGATATGGGTTATGACGGCAACGATAATGGAAAGTCGGATTGGATGGAAGTCGTAACCATCGCTAAAGGGTTAGGTTTTGATTGGGGCGGGGATTGGACAGGGTTTAAGGATTATCCTCATTTACAAATGACATTTGGTTTGAGCCTGCGTGAGCTGCAACAAGGCAAGCAGCCAAAAGGGCAGTGAGAGTGGGACGCTTTATTTTAACCGAATAATTTTGACTAAAAGCAGGAAAATAAGCATGTGAATTGATTTACAGGTAATAATTCGATAAAGTGGACTAGTGAGAAATCAGACATAAAGGAGTGCAGTCACCATGGAAGAAATAAAACATTGCCGGGACTCTTTGGTCATAAAAACAAGCCTTGTCCTCCCGCCGGATACAAATAACATTGGTACGATGTTCGGAGGCAAGCTAATGGCATACATTGATGATGTAGCGGCTATATCCGCCATGCGTCATGCGCGAAGCAACGTCGTTACGGCATCAACCGATTCTGTCGATTTCCTGCACCCCATTCACGAAGGAAATGCAGTTTGCCTGGAAAGCTTCGTGACCTATACGGGCAGAACATCAATGGAAATCATCGTAAAGGTGATTGCAGAGGATTTAGTTACAGGAGATCGGAATTTATGCGTCATTTCCTTTTTGACCTTTGTTGCCATTAATGAAGAAGGTAAACCAATACCGGTTCCGCGTTTGGTCCCTGAAACAGAGATGGAAATGAATTTAAATGAATCGGCAAAACAACGGGCCCAAATAAGGAAAAAAAGAAGAGAAGATACACAATTCATTGCAAGTACCTTCGGTGTGAAACTGCCATGGACTGATCAATCAAATCCAGGATTATATAAATAAGATACGAATGCCTTAAGCAGTTCTTACTTATTAATGAAGCATTGAGACCAAATTCGTGATTTGGTCTTTTATTCATTTGCAGGGTTCTGAAAAATAGCATCCATTTTTGAATACATCCAGAAATTATGTTTTTACAGGACATAACGGTGTATGGCAAATACGTGAAAAGAAACTTGGGCGCTTGAATAAGTCCAAGCGTCTCAGACTGTAGACAAATTCGATAATAATTGAGTTTGTCACATGTGATTTCCTCTCCAGGCACTCGCTTTCTCCGCAGGAGTCTCGTACATTCCGTTCCAATCAACTTTGTTTTAACAGAAAGATAGAACTCCTTTTGCCTACAGTCTTTTTTGTTTTAAAATAGAAGGATTAAAACTCGAGGTGTTAAGGAGACTTAATGAACATGATCTATTCAGCGAGATCTACTTGAAATGATTACTTTAGATCAACTGGTGCCATCGAACCATTTGGATATGGAGACAGCAATTGATTTCCCTTTCATGTATGACTTGGTGAATGATATGTATTCAGAGGTAGGACGCCCAAGTATTAATCCAGTTATGAGCCTTTTCCACCAGTTAAAATTATCAAGGAATAAACTAAGGTGAGTAAAGAAAGTTCAACTGATCCTGAGAGTGGCCACTATGTGAAAGTTGAACGAACAAAACAGTTTGCCTATTCGTTCCATGCGGCAGCAGTCCGCAATGGATTTGTGTTGGGGACGATAGTAACACCCGGAAATATGCATGATAGTCATATCTTAGAGCTTATTGAGAGAGTTTGAAAACCAGAAGCTGTTGCCGCAGATGCAGCTTACAAAACACCAGCCATTATAAACTACCTTTTTGGCAAAGAAATCACACCAGCTCCTATACACGTCCTCGAACAAGAGAAGGGTTCTTCCGTAAGCATGACTATGTGTGCGATAAACATTTTTATTGTTATCTCTGCTCATCGGACGAGATTTTAAAGTACATAACAACAAATAAAGAGGGCTATTGTGAGTACAAATCATCCAAATCCATTTGTGCGAATTGTTCATTTTTATCACAGTGTACAGAAATTAAAGACCATTAGAAAGTGGTCACACGCCATATTTTGCAAGAATGTAAGGAAAACATATTTATGCGAAACGTAAAGGCAAAAGAAAAGCACGTTATGCGTTGGACTACTTAAAGGGGGACTTGAAAAATTGTCGATGCAGGCGATGCTTACTTTGCCATGAATGTAAGAAAGATGGCCAACTGGACTTAGCGAGGGTCAGAAATGTCCTGAATAATGACCTAGGCGAGGTCACTATTCTCTATAACTGCTTCAAATCCAATAAAAAATCAAAAAAGGTTTTGGAATGAGACCATTCCGAAACCTTTTTGTTTACAAACTGAGAGGCTCGGATCAGTCCAAGCGTCTTTTCTTAAGATACCTTGTTGGTTTGATCATACGCGCTTTTTAGTCATCGCTTGCCAATATACCAAAGAAACGTAAGATGTTAATGAAAAGGTTAATGAAATCTAGATACAGATTCAAGGCCATTAGCGGTACTTCTTCCGCTGTAACCCCGTAATGCTTCATTCGATTGAAATCATATAAAATATAACCACTGAAAACTAAAATCCCAATAAATGAAAAGACCAGCATGGCTGTAGAGCTTAATGGAGAAAAAATGTTGAAAATACTTATGGCCACTAAAGCAAGCAAGGCAGCAAATAACATTCCTCCCAAGAAAGAAAGGTCCCTTTTGGTGGTTGAAGCATAAATCGCCAGTCCTCCAAATACAACTGTCGTCGTCACACCGGCTAAGATCACCACATTTGCCCCTGCAGCGGCTAGATAGTGTGCAATGATCGGATAGGTCGTAATTCCTGAAATAAATGTGAAACTATACAAGAATGTGTAACCGATAGCTTTTTTCTTCCGCATGATGAAAGCTCCAATCAACATGGCAAACTCAAGTATCGCTAAGGGAATGAACAAGAATGGTGGAACAAAAGTGCCGAGAGCCATCCCTAAAACGGAAACAGCAAGAGATAAAGCGAACGTCCGCATGACGGATGGCATATATGTTTGTACAGTTTGTGAATACATTCAATCACCTCATCATTTATTTTCTACCATTTTCTACGAATCTGTTTTAAAAAGGTTTCATTGCCTTTGATAAAAATTAGGTGTTTTTTTGAAAGTATTGAAATATATATGAAATAATTACATTTTTTATGATATTCTTAAAAATAGACTAATTTTTCTGAAATATTAAAATATTACTAACCAGAATCGATCTGCGGTACGTACAAAGACAAGTTCAATTTAGAGGTATGATCTATAGAATAGTTATTTCGAAATAATAAAGAAAAAAATATTGGTTCTATGCAATTAATAGGACTTCAAAACTTTACTGTATAACAGTTGTAAAGGAAATGATTTTTTATTGCAGAAAATTATTCCTAAAGTTATAAAATATGAAAAAAATGTGATTATTTTGCAATAAAACTATTGTATAATTGTAAAAAATTGATTAAAATTTTAAATAATTATCAGAAGATTAATTATTTTCCCAAAAAAATAGTTTAGGGGGGCAAGGATGAAGAAAGCTATTTTGCAAATAGAGAACCTAACTACCTCATTTCGAATCGGTAACAAATATCATGCAGCGGTGGATGATGTTTCGTTTACGGTGAATGAAAATGAAATTGTAGCAGTTGTTGGAGAATCAGGTTGTGGAAAGAGTGCATTGGCTTTATCTATCATGCAATTACATAATAAGCAGAGAACGAAATCCCAAGGAAACATTAATTATAAAGGCCAAAATCTACTAAAGTTGAATGATATGCAAATGAATAAAGTCCGTGGTAAGGAATTGGGTATGATATTTCAGGAACCTCTAACGGCGTTGAACCCGCTCATGACCATAGGAAAACAGATCGAGGAGAATCTTGATTACCATACTGAACTTTCCAGTGAGGAAAAAAAGAACAGGACGATCGAACTTTTGACACAAGTAGGAATTCCTTATCCTGAACGGACGTACAAGCAATATCCGCATGAGCTCTCGGGTGGAATGCGGCAAAGGGCGATGATATCGATTGCCATTGCTTGTAACCCTGCACTGGTCATTGCCGATGAACCCACCACGGCACTGGATGTTACGATTCAAGCGCAAATACTTGATCTGCTGAAAGATATCCAAAGCAGGACAAAAATGGGAATCATCTTAATTACACATGATCTGAGCGTCGTAGCAGAGGTTGCTGACAGGATCGTTGTCATGTATGCAGGTCAGGTGGTGGAAACGGGAAGTGTCAAAACGATATTCAACAATCCGCTGCATCCATATACGAGGTCGTTATTAAATTCGATTCCTTCGGCTGCAAACGAGAAAAACCGTTTGCATGTTATTGAGGGAATCGTTCCATCGATTGCGAAAATGGATAGGATAGGATGTCGTTTCCAAGATAGGATTCCTTGGATACCAAAACATGCACATGAAGAGTCGCCCCGACTTCACGATGTGGGCAACGAACATTTTGTAAGGTGTACCTGCTATAAAGAATTTTATTTTCAAGCTGAAGGAGATGCATCGACCCATGACATTACTCAAAGTAGATAATTTAAAAGTGCATTTTCCAATTAGGGGCGGTTTTTTCCGAAGGGTGGTCGATCACGTAAGGGCCGTGGACGGTGTTTCCTTTGAGTTGGAGCAAGGGGAAACATATGGTTTGGTCGGGGAATCCGGAAGCGGCAAGTCCACGACAGGCAAGGCAGTTGTCAAGCTGAATGATGTGACTTCCGGACAAATCCTGTTTGAAGGCAGGGATTTAGCATCTTTAAGTAGAAAAGAGATTAAACCATTCAGAAAAGATATCCAAATGATTTTCCAAGACCCGTATTCATCATTGAATCCCAAGAAGAGGGTACTGGACATCATTGCCGAACCGCTGAGGAATTTCGAACGGTTATCCCCTGCAGAGGAAAAGAAAATCGTTCAGGACTTCTTGGACAAAGTCGGACTCAGTCCGGAATCGATCCACAAGTATCCACATGAATTTTCAGGTGGGCAGCGCCAACGGATTGGGATTGCCAGATCCTTGACATTAAAACCTAAACTGATCATTGCCGATGAACCGGTATCAGCCCTGGATGTTTCCGTTCAGGCTCAGGTATTGAATTTCCTTCAGGATCTCCAACAGGAATTCAATTTGACTTATTTATTTGTCGGGCATGATTTAGGTGTAATCCGGCATATGTGTGACCGGATGGGCGTTATGTATCGCGGTAGATTGGTAGAGGAAGGTAAAAGTGAGGAAATCTATGAAAATCCCCAACATATATACACGAAACGCCTGATTGCCGCCATTCCGGATTTAGAGCCGGAAGTTCGCGAGGATAAAGTGCAGCTAAGAAAAAAACTCACCTCAGAATATGAGTCAACCTACTCAAGATATTTCGATGAGAATGGACGTGCTTACGATTTGAAGCCGATCTCACCGACGCATAGAGTCGCATTACAATAAGGAGGTGAAAAGAATATGTGGAAGTTTATCCTTAGACGTTTATTAGTAATGATCCCGCAGCTCTTTTTATTGAGCATCATCGTATTCATGATGGCAAAAGCAATGCCGGGAGATGCTTTGTCAGGCCAGGAAATCAACCCTAGGGCCAATCCAGCCGAGCTTGATAGGATAAGGGAGGAACTGGGTTTGAATGACCCTTGGTACCAACAATATTTAAGGTGGGCATCCAATGCTGTACAGGGGGATTTCGGTATTTCCTATACACATAAAACGCCCGTCATGGATGTTATCGAAGACAGGCTTTGGAACACGGTGTTCCTGGCGTTGGTCACTCTGATCTTTACATATATGCTTGCAATTCCATTAGGCATACTTAGCGGAAGGTATAACGATACCTGGGTGGATAAAACCGTTACGGGTTATAGCTATGTAGGGTTTGGTACACCGATTTTCATTTTTGCTTTAATCATGTTATTCGTTTTCGGATTTGCCTTGGATTGGTTCCCGTCTGGTGGCAGTGTCGATTCCAAAGTGGATGAAGGAACATTCGCCTATGTTGTAAGTAAGATCAATCATTTGATTTTACCAGCTTTAAGTACAGCTTTAATTGCAACAACAAGCACGATCCAATACTTGCGAAATGAAATCATCGATAATAAAATCAAGGATTTCGTAAGGACTGCGCGTTCGAAGGGAGTGCCTGAATCAAAAGTATATTCACGGCATATCCTTAGGAATTCCTTTTTACCGATAGCGGCATTCTTAGGTTATGAAATTACTGGATTAATCGGCGGCGCGGTCATAATCGAGACCATTTTCAGTTATCCGGGACTAGGTCAGCTTTTCCTTAGTTCAGTCAGTCTGCGGGATTTCAGCGTTGTCACGGCTATCGTCATGATGACGGGATTTGCCACTCTGCTTGGCACTCTTCTTTCGGACATCATACTTAGTGCGGTCGATCCGCGCATACGGATAGAATAGGAGCGGGGTGAGTCGTATGGAAATGAAAGTGGAAACCGGAAAGAACATACAAGTGAAAGATGTGAGCCCTTCAGGAATTAAAATCATCTGGGAGGAAATCAAAAAAGACAAGCTTGCAATGGGCTCATTGATTATATTAGCAGCCATATTGCTTTTCGTTTACGGGGCGTCGCTCTTCATGGATGCCAAGGAAATAGCCAAGGTCGATTTCCTCTCCATTTATATGGAACCATCTTCAGACTATTGGCTTGGAACCGATTATGGTGGCCGGGATGTATTCGGGCAACTGATAATAGGTACCAGAAATTCATTCACGATCAGTTTATTCATTACATTATTCACGGCTATCATCGGTTTATCATTAGGGCTACTTGCTGGCTACTTTGGAGGGGCAACCGATAATGTGATCATGCGTGTTATCGATTTCGTGATTTCCCTACCGCAATTGATGTTCATCATCGTTGTAGTCACGATAGTTCCGATCTTCAATGTATATGTTTTCATTTTAATCATGACGATGTTTTTATGGACTGGAAAAGCAAGGCTGATTCGTTCAAAGGCTTTGTCAGAGCGTGAGCTGGATTATATCCATGCCTCTCAGACACTTGGGACGCCACATTGGAAAATCATCCTTTTTCAGCTTCTGCCCAATGTCAGTTCACTGATCATCGTTAACTTCATTTTGAACCTTGCAGGCAATATTGGCCTAGAATCCAGTTTGACTTTCTTAGGGTTCGGTCTTCCGGAGAGCTCACCGAGTCTCGGGACGCTCATCAGTTATGCTCGAAATCCAGATGTTCTGGAAAACAAGTGGTGGATATGGGTACCCGCATCACTCATGATTTTAGTGTTGATGCTGAGTATAAATTTCGTTGGTCAAGCGTTAAAGCGCGCCGCCGATGCAAGACAAAGAAGAGCATAAAAAAAGGGGAGTGTATGATATGAAAATCAAAAGCTATAGTAAGGTATTAAGTGCATTGGCCATTTCGTCTCTACTGCTTGCTGCATGTTCGAACGATACGGAGAAATCGTCAACGAAAGAGAAAAAAGGGAAAGATGTCGAACAGGTCGATACCTCTAAATTCCCGACAAAGACGACTAATCAAGGAGAGCCGATTGAAGGCGGCCATTTGACATATGGATTGGTATCCGATACCCCGTTTGAAGGGATTTTGAACAAAGTTTTCTATCAAGGCGACCCCGATAACCAAGTTATCACATTCTTTGATGAGGATTTATTGGATACAGACGAAAACTATGTATACACGAATGAAGGTGCCGCTTCCTATGAGATTTCAGACGATCATAAAACGGTTACCCTGACGATTAAGGATAATGTGAAATGGCAAGATGGCAAGCCTGTGACAGGTGCGGATTTAGAATATGCATATCTTGTCATGGGAAGCAAAGATTACAAAGGTGTACGTTATGATGAACAAATGGCTTTAATCGAGGGTATGGAAGAGTATCATGAAGGGAAAGCGGATAAGATTTCAGGCATTAAAGTGGACGACAAGAAAATTACTTTCACTTTCAAGAAAGCGAACCCTTCCGTCACGACTGGATTATGGACATACCCGCTCCATAAAGAATACTTAAAAGATGTTCCAATTGCCGAGTTGGAATCTTCAGATAAAATCCGTAAAAATCCGATTGGTTTTGGACCATTTAAAGTGAAGAAAATCGTCCAAGGGGAAGCCGTCGAATTCGAAGCGAATAAAGATTATTACCGTGGTGCACCTAAATTGGACAGTGTCACATTGAAAGTCGTGAATCCGTCTATTGTCGTTAAGTCACTTGAAAATGGTGACCTCGATGTAGCGGAGGTCCTGGCTGAGCAATATGACCAGGCCAAGGAATTGGATAATGTCGAATTATTGGGGAAAGTTGAATTGGCTTATACCTATATTGGTTTCAATTTCGGTCATTATGATAAGGAAAAAGAAGAAAATGTTATGGATGAGAATCCAAAATTCGGAGACAAACGCCTTCGTCAGGCGATGGCATATGCAATCAATAATGAAGAAGTTGGCGAAAAAATGTACAAGGGCCTCCGATTCCCTGCCAACTCGGTCATTACACCAAACTTTAAATATAACAATAAAGATGTAAAAGCATATGAATATGATCCTGAAAAAGCTAAAAAACTTTTGGATGAAGCAGGATTCGTAGATACGAATAAGGATGGCATTCGTGAAGATGCGGATGGAAAAGAGTTCAAGATCAACTTTGCTTCCATGAGTGGCTCCGATGTTTCCGAACCTCTTGCAAGGTATTATATCCAACAATGGGAACAAGTCGGATTGGATGTTGAATTGCAGGATGGAAGGCTGCATGAGTTCAATTCATTCTATGACCTACTGAAAAAGGATAATGACAAAGTTGATATTTATCAAGCTGCATGGGGAGTCGCTTCCGATCCGGATCCATCAGGCTTATGGTCCAGATCTGCAGAATTTAACTATACTCGCTGGGTAAATGAAAAAAATGATGAGCTTCTTGCTAAAGGGATTTCAGAGGAGGCCTTCGATGATCAATATAGGATCGATACCTACAATGAGTGGCAGGAATTGATTCATGAAGAGGTACCAGTAATTCCGACATTATTCCGTTATCAGTTGGCTGGAGTCAATGATCGAGTTACTGGTTATGATTTCCTTGCAGGCCGCCAATATCAGTGGCATAATGTGGGTGTAACTAAATAATTTAATTGATGAATCCAATCGGCTGCCTGCATGGGCGGCCGATTTTTTTTACGTTTCAAAGGTGTGTATTAAGGTTAAATACATAATAGTAAGTAATTGGAAGGGTGATGTTGATGGAAGTGAGAAATCCTAATGAAACAAAGAGAGAGTTAGAAATATTGTTTACTGAATCGGTTGGCCGTTTACTGAAACCTCTTGAAGAGGAAATCATTGCAGACATTGTAGCCTATCCAGACGAAAAGAGAATTGCCTTCTTGGAATATATGAAGGAAATGTCCAACAAACAAAGACAGTTAAAGTAAGTTGAACTTTCATCATGAAGGAGGTTTTTTTTATGAGGAACGAAGATATGAGCAGATACAAAGTATGGCGCGATAAGTGGAAAAGAAAAGTGCATATGGAGAATTTAGCGTTATATGGCATTTCAACACTAATTATGGCCATTTTGCCTGTCCTGGCCCATATGAGTTAAATCGATTAAAGGACCGTCTTTTGACGGTCTTTTAATATGTTAAAAGTTGCCATGAAAAGATATAATGGACAAAGAAGAAAGGAGCGATATGCATGAGTGTTATCGAAGAAAAGGAAATCGTATCTTACATAAAAGAATTGGTATCAATACCCAGCCCCTCCGGCTTTACGGAGCAAGCCATTAAATATGCGGCCGAATTCATGGAGAAGAGGCAGATTCCTTACAAAATCACGAATAAAGGTGCACTACTTGCTTCATTAAAAGGAGAAGATGATGGCAAACATCGATTGCTGACTGCCCATGTCGATACCCTGGGAGCCATGGTGAAGGAAATCAAGGCGAATGGCCGCCTTAAATTGACGATGATCGGCGGTTTCCGCTGGAACTCAGTGGAAGGGGAGTATTGTAGAATCCATACAGCTGATGGGACCATTATCACCGGCACCATTTTAATCAATCAGACCTCTGTCCATGTATATAAAAATGCCGGGGATGCCAAGCGCGATGATGAGACAATTGAAGTCCGTATAGATGCTATCGTGAAAAATAAAGCGGAAACGGAGGCCATCGGTATATCTGTTGGAGATTTTGTTTCCTTTGAACCTAGAGTGGAATTGACGGATACAGGCTTTTTAAAATCAAGGCATTTGGATGATAAGGCTAGCGTTGGCATCCTCCTTCATATCATTGACCTCATTTCCGCAGGTAAGATTAAATTGGCATATACGACCCATTTCCTGATTTCCAACAATGAAGAAATCGGCTATGGAGGCAATTCCAATATCCCAGAGAAAACAGTCGAATATCTAGCTGTCGATATGGGCGCGATCGGTAGTGGACAAACGACGGATGAATTCAGCGTTTCCATTTGCGCTAAAGACTCCTCGGGTCCGTATCATTATAAATTACGTCAGCATCTGGTCACACTTGCCCAAGCGAATGCTGTTGACTATCGCGTCGATATTTATCCGTATTATGGATCGGACGCTTCGGCTGCAATCCGGGCAGGATATGATGTCGTACATGGTCTGATCGGACCGGGGATTGATGCTTCCCATGCCTTCGAGAGGACACACGTCTCTTCTTTAAAGCATACAGCCAATCTCATTTTGCATTATATCCAATCAGAATTGGTCTAATCGTGAAAAAAGCCCGCACTCATGTCATATGAGTACGGGTTTTTAACTGATTTTTATAACAAACTTTATTTTACTCGTGAGTTTCGGTCAAATACTCGTGAATTTTGCCATTTACTCGTGAGTTTCGGTCAAATACTCGTGAGTTTTGCCATTTTACTCGTGAGTTTCGGTCAAATACTTGTGAGTTTTGCACATTTACTCGTGAATTTTGCTCATTGACTCGTAAATGCCAAATAATAATTCATTTATAATGATAATTCTTGTGAAGGTTCACCATTGTTGTTCATCAATCGGATGCTCTCGGGCTTAATTTGAAGGATTAAATAATTTGGATCTTTCGGACCGTCAAACCAATCTTTAAAAGACTCATTCCAAAATTTATCCTTCAGTTCCTGTGAATCGTTAATTTTCGAGGTTCCTGAGATTTCTAAGTATGAATCGCCTAATCCTTCATTTTCATAGCCAATCAGGATATGGACATTAGGATTCTTTTCAATTTCATCAATTTTTTCCGTATTTGCACTCGTTGGTGTGAATAAAGTTAATTCTTCGTTAAAAAATGTCATATAGCGTGAATGTGGTTTGTTATTTTCTACAGATGATAAAACTCCTATTTTATGATCACGGATGATGTTCAATACTTTTTCTTTTAATTGGTTTTGGCTCATCTTTGCACACTCCTTTTATTATTTACTCTATTACTTTTCCTCTCTTTTCATTAAGTTAAACAAAATTCTACAGTTTACCATTTTTATGAATGAAGACTAGGACAAGTTGCCATACTAGTCATTATGTGTTCTGTATAGAGCAATTTCATGATCTTAATCCATTTGTAAAGGTGAGTATGAGGAATGAATTGTGGTGAATTACTTATCATTGGCGGGGCAGAGGATAAATGCCTTGAAGGTGAAGTATTAAATAAATTTGTCCAGCTTGCAATCCGTTCAGATGGCGGAATAGGAATATTGCCTACAGCGAGTGAAATTCCTGAAGAAGTGAGTACGGAGTATATCAAGGTTTTCAGGGATTTAGGCGTGGACAGGGTGGAAGTGATCAAGCTGGATTCAAGGCAGGATGCAGACGATCCGGCGATTTGTGAACAGCTGACCTCTTTTTCCGCTATCTTCATTTCTGGAGGAAACCAAAGCCGGTTGTCTGAGTTGATTGGAAAATCCAAATTTCACAATGCCCTTTCTAAAGCCTGGCATAATGGAATGGTGATAGCAGGGACAAGTGCTGGAGCTTCCATTTTAGGTAAGCATATGATCGTTGCTGCCGACACGATGCTGAATGATAATAAGTTAAAGGTTGAGATTGGGATGGGTTTCGGCTTCCTTGACGGCCTGATAATTGATCAACACTTTTCCCAGCGTGGCCGCTTTGACCGACTGTTAAGTGCGATAGCAGGGAATAAAGAAATTATGGGTATCGGAATTGATGAAAATACAGCAATTTTAGTAAAAGACGGTCATTTTGAAGTCTTTGGCCAACATCAAGTATTGGTTCTTGATGGCAGCAATAGTGATTATATCAATATCACATCTTCTGATAATGGTAGTGAAGAGTTGACTCTTTCGGGATTTAACCTTCATGCACTAACCAGGGGATACCGTTTTGATCTGCTTACCAGGAAATTGTTGATGAAAAAGGGGATCCAACAATGATAATCAATCGAGTCCGTTATTTAAAAGGACCTAATTATTTTGCTTATACACCGACGATTTGCATTGAATTGGATATAGGGGAACTGGAACAGAAACCATCTGATTCAATACCTGGATTCAATGAAAAATTGTTAAAGGCGCTCCCGAACTTGGGAAGCCATTCATGTTCAAAAGGGTATCGAGGCGGTTTCGCCGAAAGGCTGAGAAAAGGAACATGGATGGGACATATATTGGAGCATATGACGATTGAACTTCAAAACTTGGCCGGCATCGAAGCCATTCGTGGAAAAACGATAATGATGGAAAAGAAGGGTTTTTATTATGTTACCTTTGACTATCAGGAGCCTCACTCGGGACTTCAAGCTTTTTTAGCAGCGAAAGATATCGTGGAAGCCATCCTGAATGGTGAAAAACTTATAAATGTACAATCTTATGTAAAACAAATAGAGCAGTTATATTATAGAAATAAACTGGGGCCAAGTACCGAAGCCATTTTTAAGGCTGCACAAGCAAAAAATATCCCTGTCGAGCGAATGGGTGATGAAAGTTTACTACGTTTAGGAACGGGTTCAAGGCAGAAGTATGTCCAGGCGACAATTTCTAGCCAGACATCGAATATTGCAGTTGAGAATTCATGTGATAAATCAATGACCAAATCAATTTTAAGAGGGTGTGGCCTTCCTATACCTGAAGGTGAAGTTGCCCATTCCATTGAAGATATCTTTACCTCGGCGGGCAAGCTGGGTTTCCCACTGGTCATAAAACCGTATAATGGGAGACAAGGGCAAGGTGTCATCACCCATATCAAAAATAAGGATGAACTATTCAATGTCATCAATTGTTTGGAGCCGCATGTGGAGAAGTACATTGTCGAACGGCATATTGAAGGACATGATTATCGGTTACTGATAGTCAATGGAGAACTTATAGCCGCTAGTTTGAGGCTTCCTCCTTATATTATTGGAAACGGTAAGGAAACAATACGCAATTTGATAGAAAAGGAAAATCGTCATGCATTGCGGGGGGAAGGTCATGAAAAGCCGATGTCAAGAATTCCGCTTACACATACCGTTACGTGTTACTTGGAAAAATCGAACCGGACGCTGGATACCATTCCGAACCAAGGGGAATTGGTTCAAGTTGTCGGCAATGCAAATCTTTCGACTGGTGGAAAGGCAATCGATGTAACGGACCAGGTCCATCCAAGCATTAGGAATATGGCGGTTGCTGCCGCGAAAGCGATTGGTTTGGATATAGCCGGAATAGATTTTATCTGTGAGGATATATCAAAACCGATCGAACATTCACGGACTGCAATTATTGAAGTGAATGCTGCACCGGGAATTCGAATGCATCATTATCCGAGTGAAGGGGAAAAAAGGGATGTAGGCAAAGCCATTGTCGATTATTTATTTCCGACTCGGGAAGAGGCAGCTATACCGATCATCGCAGTGACCGGAACAAATGGAAAGACGACAACCACCCGATTGGTTCATTATTTTCTTACTAATGAAAAAACAAAGGTAGGTATGACGAATTCTGATGGAGTATATATCGGCGATGAGGTATTGGATCAAGGTGACTGCAGTGGCCCGGTCAGTGCAAGAATGGTGTTGGGCCATCCTGAAGTTGATGTAGCCGTTTTGGAAACGGCCCGGGGAGGCATTCTGCGTGAAGGTCTGGCTTTTCGTAAATGTGATGTGGGGATCATTACTAATGTGAGTGAGGATCACCTTGGCCGTGATGGAATCGATACATTGGATGATCTGATAAAATTAAAGAGGCTGGTAGCAGAAGTTGTGCTGAAAACAGGCTATTGTGTACTGAATGCAGATGATCCGAATGTAGCTGCCATGAACGCTTATACAGATGGGGAGGTCATTTATACCTCTATAGATGCCACCCAGCCTCACGTGAAGGCAGCGATAAATGGTGGTTGTAAAGTTTGGTACGTCAATGAACAAGGCATGATCTGTCATTCATCTGATGGTGTCATCCATCAATTTATGGATTGCTCCATGATACCAATAACGATTAACGGCATGGCACGTCATAATATCGCCAACTTACTTCAGGCGTTAGCCGCAGCCGAAACACAAGGGATCTCCATGGAAGAACTAAGGAGAAAGGCTGTCACATTTATGCCTGATACCAATTTGTCCAAAGGGCGTTTCAATTTAAAAAAGTTGAAAGAGCGAACGATCATCATCGACTATGCCCATAATGAAGCAGGATTAAAGGCCATATTCGAAACGGTCAGTGCCTATAATAAAAATCGTCTAATTACTGTTTTGGCCGGACCGGGTGACCGTATTGATGATGAGCTTATCAGGCTCTCCAAGGTGGCGGCCATGAATTCTGATTTGTTCATCATTAAAGAAGACGACGATTTGCGGGGAAGGGAGCCTTTCGAAGTAGCCGGGCTGCTTCAGGAAGCTGCCGTAGAAGCAGGGTTACATAAAGATCGAACATTCATCGAACCTAATGAATTGGATGCATTCGTAAAAGCCTGGGAAGCATCACAACCGGGTGACCTATTATTGTTCTTTTACACGGATTTCGAATATGTAGAGCGGTTTTTCGAAAAGGTTTCAACAAATCCATTGCCAAAGAAATAAAAAAAGTGCATTCCGCGCTGCGGAATGCACTTTTTTGTCTTTTCCTTCTGAATCACTTGGTAACTGAATATTTAAATGGAAATTTGATTGAAATCGTCCATATAAGTGATTTCTTTAAAGCCCACGGGTTTCACGTAAGGATTATTTGAAAGTACTTCAATCTCTTTTTCTGTTAAAACCTTTTTACTCATTTGATATACAAAATAATATCCTTATAGGCAGACTTTTTTAAAGTGTCTGCTCTATAGGGTACAGTTTAAAGTTGGATTAGCTTTTTTTCATAACCGTTTCAGTCACAGCAGGGACATTGGCATGGTCTTTTTTATATACTTTTTGAAGCACGATGGATTGAACAATCATGAATAAACCTCCGATTGACCAATACAGTGGCAATGCAGCAGGAGCGGAGAAAGAAATGAATAAAATCATTACTGGTGAGAGCAGGCTCATCATCTTCATTTGCTTCTGCTGTTCTTCCGGCATTTGTCTCATGGAAATGACCGATTGGAAGTAATAAATGACGCCAGCGATAATCGCCATGGCAATATTCGGCTGGCCAAGGCTGTACCAAAGGAAACTATGGGTCGCAATTTCATGGGAACCTTGAATCGCATAATAAAAACCCATGAGAATCGGCATTTGAATCAAAAGCGGCAGACATCCCATATTTAGAGGATTGACTCCGTGTTTTTGGTAAAGCTGCATCATTTCCTGTTGAAGGGCCTTTTGTTTAGCTGGATCTTTCGTCTCTTTAATTTTCTGCTGGATTGCTGTCATTTCCGGTTTCAGCCCATTCATCTTCGTTTTCATGCTGAGCTGTGTTTTATATTGCTTGGCAGTCAGCGGAAGCAAGACAAGACGGATTAAAAATGTCATCATGATGATGCTTAAACCATAGTTACCATTAAATAAATCAGCATTAAATTCAAGCATTTTTGTCATGGGGTTAACCAATGCAGTATGAAATGGGCCGCTCGTTGCTGCAGAGCACCCTGTCAAAAGGGTCGTTGCTAGAAATAGGACGGTAAATAGAAACATGTTTTTCTTCTTCAAAATGATTCCTCCTCGAATTGTTAGTGGTTAAACAACGAGAAGGAGGCTTGGCTCATCGGAATCATCGGGTGAGTCCTTTTGCCGGATAAATGTGAAAAAGCGCTGTGCACCGCGCCAATCAAAAATGCTGCCTGCATTAACAGGGGATTTACTTTTATCTGAATGAACGGAAGCTTGATATTTATCGTTCAAGAGCGATTGCTTTTTATTTAAGAAATAAAAAGCAGCCAGTGGAAAGACAAAGGTAAATAAGTAACCTGCCCATACCGCATGGCGAACGGTCTGATAATCGAATTCTAATAATAATTCCCACATAGGAATCCCTCGTTTTTTCTAAGATAAGAAAATTTAGTTCGGTTAGCCTCCAAGTAATAAAGCAAGTAACGATTTAAGGCCTTGAATGACTATTGATCTTACTGAGTTTAAATCATTAAGAACACTATATCAAATTCTAGTGGAAGAAGCTAAAAAATATAAGGGGTATTTTCAAAAAATAAACAGGGAATATTTTCCAATGTGATAATTTGACGTTAAAGGTCTTTTTAGAATCCAGAGATGTAATTTGAGCGAAGATTGCACACATGGTCATTCGTCTACATTCGGATAAAAAGAAGTTCAATCATGAGGTGAAAAGATATGAAACCGTACGATTCATTTGATCAACAGAACTACCATAACGGTACTGAAAATAATTTATATCAAAATGCACATCCCGGTTACATTGAAAATGATTACTCGGCAGCGCCATTTCCTTTTGAAAATCAGATAATGGATGTAAGGACTCCGCCTGGCGGGGCGAGCCGCCGCCACGGCCGTCGCAAGGAGGAGGCCCACCTCATATAGCTCCGCCTTTATTTATTCCACAACTTCACGATGGAATGTATAAGGCAATTGACGCTGGATCAATGAAAGGGTGCTTATACCAAAATACGTATGTTTGGCTTAAAAATGGCCGTTCATTTTGGTTTTACCCCACTTATGTGGGCTATAATTCCGTGACGGGTTATCGATGGAGACGAAGTCAACAGCGATGGGCCTATTATGGAACGGATGCGCATGAGATACAATCATTTCAATGTTATGAAAAAAACAATCCGCATTAGCGGATTGTTTTTTTCATTTTTTTAATTTCAAAGTTTCAATCCAAAAAATAATCAGGAAAGTCGGAAATGATACCATCTAACTTCATCTTTTCAAACATGCGCATTTGTTTTTTATTGTTGACGGTCCATGTATATACTTTCATCCCGTGCTCTTGGATTCGCATTTGCAGCTTCGTATTTAAAATCGTTTGCTTTGGATTCAAAAATGATGCAAACTCTGCAATCTCTTTTAATTTTTGGTCATTAATGCGCCGTTTTATCAAAACGCCCACTTGTATGTCCGGCATTAGTTGATGAAACCTTTTCATGGATTCCATATCGAACGAATGAACCATTATCCTATTATTACCTGTTGAATATTCTTGGAATTTCCCTAATTCTTCTGCAAGTTTCTTTTCAATCCCGGGATAAGAAGATGGATGTTTTAATTCGATTAAGATTCCAACTTCTGACCCGAAATTCTCCAATACCTCACTTAGTAAAGGAATCCTTTCATTTTTATACCGAGTATGATACCAGCTTCCTGCATCCAATTCCTTTAATTCGGCAGCGGTGTAATCACGGAGGTTCCCTTTGCCGCTTGTGGTTCGATCCAGGGTGGGATCATGATGAACCACAAGTACTTCATCTTTACTAAGATGGATATCCACTTCCAGGCAATCAGCTCCCAATTCAATTGCTTTGATATAAGATGCCATTGTATTCTCGGGGCAATATCCAGATGCACCGCGATGTCCAATTTTAAGGGGGGAATGCTGCTTTATGAAGCTTTCAGGGAAATCACTCTTTGTTCTTTTAGAGTAGAGAACGAACAAGACAAGGGTGGTTACCAAGAAAATAAGAAAAAATGCGATCACCTTTCACACTCCTTTTAGACACAGTAATTAAAATTCTTCGATATTATTTACCCAAACTTAAAGAAAATAAAAGAAATTTGCAATTTGACAGCCTCATTTCATAATTTTACATGTTAGGTAGGAAAAAATCATGTTTTACACAATGTGATTATTCAGACATAAAAGGATTTATTGGAAAGGTATGGAATACATATAATTTAAGTATCAATAAGGGGGGAAAGCAGATGGAATTGCAGGTGAAACCGAAGTCTAAAAAATGGAAGGGTAATTTTGGTTTATATTTTTCCTTGCCCATTCTCTCATGGGCTTTTTACGATTTTGCCAATACGATTTTTTCCTCTAATATCAATACGATTTTCTTTCCATTCTTCCTCCAGGAACAGATTGGGGAAAATGCTGTTCTTGATCAGATTGCCAGTACTTTCATCTCGTACGCAAATGCGATTGCCAGTTTGTTTCTTGTTTTGTTTTCCCCGCTGTTCGGGGTCATGATCGATCGAACGGGAAAAATGAAAAAATACATTATGATATTCACGCTCATATCTGTTGCAAGTACATTTTTAATGGGGGTGTTTGGAGGGTTATCATTCGATGGAAAATTTCTGGGGATTCCAATTTCCTTAGTGATCGTCATTCTTTTATTTGTGATAGCTAAGTTTTTCTATCATTCAAGTCTTGTTTTCTATGATACGATGATGAGTGATTTAGGTACGAAACAGCAATTGCCGCTTATATCAGGATTTGGAGTGGCCGTAGGATACCTTGGAACGTTGGTGGGACTGTCAATCTATCCTTTCATAAGTAAAGGTAGTTCACATGAAGCCTTTATGCCCACGGCCATTTTATTTCTGGTTTTTTCCCTTCCCTTATTCTTTTTTTTAAAAGAGACTCCAAAACAGCAAAAAGCCAAACAACCTTTTTTATCTGGTTATAAGGAAATTAAAGCAACTTTTAAAGAGATGCAATCCTATCGATTGGTTTTTACATTCATGATTGCTTATTTCTTTTTAAACGATGCAATTGCGACCACTATTGGCATGATGGCCGTATATGCCAAGACTGTTGTCGGATTTTCCTCAAGCGGTTTCATTTTGCTTTACTTGGTATCGACAGTATCGAGTATTGCCGGTTCGTTTATGTTTGGATACATCACTCAGTCGAAGGGACCGCGGCTAGCTGTGACATATGTGGGAATTCTGCTCTTGGTCGCTTTATTTATAGCGGTCTTCGCACAAACCGCTCTTTGGTTCTGGGTTGCAGGGAGTATGTTCGGCATTTCGCTGGGTTCGATGTGGGTGACATCACGGACATATATCATTGAATTGACCCCAGAGGAGAAGAGGGGACAATTTTTTGGACTATTTGCATTCTCTGGAAAAGTCTCTTCAATAATCGGTCCGCTTTTATATGGAACGATTACGTTGGTTTTCCATGATCTCGGTACATTGGCGAGCCGGATGGCATTAGGGTCACTGATTATCATGGCCGTAATAGGTCTGGGTTTTCTTTTGAAAATGAAGGGATTGGAAGAAGTGAAATAAGGAAAAGGGAATGGACCAAAGCTTCGCTGCCGGGTCCATTCCCTTTCATAATCTTTATACCAAAATCAAGGTGACGTCGACATTCCCGCGAGTTGCTTTTGAATAGGGGCAGGTCATGTGAGCTTTTTTGGCAAAGTCTTCGGCTTCTTCCCTGCTTAGGTCAGGAATCGAAACATCCAACCTTACAGCCAATTTAAAGCCGCCGTCTTCCTCATCTTTACCGATCGTGACATTTGCTGTCACGGATGTATCGACTTTTTTCTTTTCTTTTTGCAGAACAAGATTCAAGGCACTGTCAAAACAAGCCGCATAACCGGCTGCAAATAACTGTTCAGGGTTTGTAGCGCGCTCACCCGAACCACCTAATTCCTTCGGTGACCTCACATCGAAATCCAAAATTCCGTCCTCTGACTTTACATGTCCTTCACGACCACCGTGTACGGTAACTGCAGCTGTATATAATGGTTTCAATGAAAACAACTCCTTTGTTTATTCTTACTATCATTAGTTCCCTACTATAAGTCTTATTAAACAAAATGATAGGGAGTTTATGGAGGCTATTGTTTTAAATTGGAAGAAATTGTTTTATAATAAACTGTATTAGGAAGTGTAATACACCCATTGTTCTAGGAGGGTTGATGATGTTTGAGTTGGATGTACAAAGTAGAAAGCCAATATATGAGCAATTGATGGATAAGTTTAAGGAACTAATGATCAATGAAGTTTTACTGGAACATAATCAGCTCCCATCCATTCGAATATTGGCTCAGGAATTGACCGTCAATCCAAATACGATCCAAAAAGCATACAAGCAGCTTGAAGCTGACGGTTATATTTATACTTTACCAGGCAAAGGGAATTTCGTGGCACCTCCTAAATCTTTGAAAAATTCATTAAAAGTAGAAAAGATCAGACACGAGCTTGCAAAGGTTCTCGCTGAAGCTCTGTATATCGGTATCGAAAAACATGAGATTTATAGATTAGTAAAAGAAATCAGTCCATTGGCAAAGGGGGGAGATTCATGATTGAAATAAAACAGGTGAGTAAATTATATGAAGGAAAAGAAGCAATCAAGGACGTCACCTTGGTCATACAAAAAGGATCCATATTCGGGTTGTTAGGTTCCAATGGGGCGGGGAAAACGACTCTATTAAAAATGCTTTCAGGCAATCTGATACAGGATGCCGGTGAAGTTCTTATTGATGGATCATATGTGTTTGAAAACCGTGATGTGAAAAATCGTTGTTTCTTCCTCCCTGATACACCTTATTTCCTGGCTAACTATACGATCATGCAAATGGCAGGTTTTTATAGCCAGATTTATAGTGATTGGAATCAAGAACGTTTCAACCAATTACAGGAGGTATTCCCGATACCCTTCCAATATAAAATACATAAACTATCAAAGGGCATGCAGAGGCAGGTTGCTTTTTGGCTCGCACTCTCGACGATGCCGGAAGTTCTCATCCTCGATGAACCGTTTGATGGGTTAGATCCGGTCATGCGTAAGAATGTGAAACAGTTATTGATTCAGGATGTCTCAGAAAGGGATATGACGATTTTAATATCCTCCCATAATCTCCGGGAAATTGAAGATTTAGCCGATCATGTAGGGATCCTACATAATGGGGAGCTTGTTATCCATAAGGATTTGGACGACTTAAAAGCGGATGTACACAAAGTGCAAATTGCCTTTAAACATAAAATTCCCCACGGTTTATACCACGGAATTCAAATTCTTAACAAGGAAAGACGCGGCAGCGTGATCGTTTGCATTGTTAAAGGTAAAGAATCCATGATTAAATCGCACTTTAATCAATTTCAGCCAGAAATATTCGATATTCTCCCCCTTACCCTAGAGGAGATATTCATTTATGAAATGGGGGATATAGGTTATGTCATCCAGAATAACCTGGTTTAATAAAGAACTGATTGTCTATATTTTCAGAAGCACTGGCTGGATCGGTTTCCTATATTTCGTCGGCCTCATATTTGCACTGCCTCTGGAAATGTTAACGATTATTTTGAATGAGTATAATGAATATGTGGAATTCGAAAACCTTTTTTCCAGTCAGCAGATGATTCAATTTGTCTTGGTCATCGTCATTCCAGTATTACTTGCCATCTTCCTGTTTCGGTTTTTACAGATGAAACAAGCTTCAGATTTTATTCATAGTTTACCGATTACTAGACGCAACATCTATTTTCATATGATAGGGACGGGAATAGGCTTCATTGGTTTGCCTATTTTATTTACAGGTTCAATATTGATATTATTCCACTCGGCAATAGATATAGAAAGGCTTTATACGATCCCGGATATTTGGTCCTGGATGGGGATTACTTTTATTTTGGAAGTTTTGATCTTTTCTGTTGCCGTTTTAATTGGAATGGTGACGGGATTATCAGCCTTGCAAGGCCTGTTCACCTATATTATTCTTGTTTTGCCGGTGGGGTTGTTTATATTGTTTGCAGCCAATCTGAAGTTTTTGGTAGCAGGATTTTCTTCAGATTATTATCTAAGTGCCAATATGAATGGCATTTCACCCTTATTAGCTGCAACGGAGATGGAGAAAATCACCCTTTTCTCGGTTGATACATTAATCTACAGTATTTTGACCGTTCTTTTTCTGTTTTGTTCTCTTTTTCTCTATGAGAGGAGAAAGCTGGAACATGTATCGCAGGCATTCGTTTTTCCTAAGATTAAGCCATTATTTAAATTCGGCCTGACAATATGCATGATGTTGTTTACAGGACTTTATTTTAGCGAAACGACAGGAAAACCCGGGTGGATTTTCTTCGGTTATATCGTCGGTTCTTTGCTTGGATTTTATTTAGGGGAAATCGTCCTGCAAAAGACTTGGCGGATACGGGTCAACCTGAAAGGTTATGTAGCATTTATGGTGGTTATTATTATACTGGCACTCATTTTAAAAATAGATCCCATTCAGTATAAGGGCAAGGTACCTGATGAAAAGATGATTAGCCAAATATATATTGGCAATTCACCCATATTTTTTGAAGATGGTACGTCAGATAACGCATCCACTTATCTTAAAGAGAAGGAAAATATAGACGTAATCAGGTTATTGCATCAGCAAATTATCGAAAAGGGAAAAAATGTTTCCGTTGGTGAATTGAATGACGGACAATCCGTATTTCTGATATATGAACTCAAGAATGGAAAACGGTTAGCAAGAGAGTATTATTTGCAAAACTACGACTCTTACCTGCCGCTATTGGCGAAAATTCATGAGTCGAGTGAATATAAAAAAACAGTTAATGAGTTATTGAATGTTTCCGCCAAAGACGTTTCTAAAATCAGGATAACGGCGAGCGGACAAGTGGACAAATCCGTAACGATCACGGATGGTCAACAGCTGGAAGCAGCTGTGCGGGCATTGTCTGAGGACCTGAATAATCAGTCGTTCGCCCAAATGACAACTTCTTTTGGTGATTATGCCTCCATTGACATTCATTTGAATAATAACAAAATCATTTATATGAAATGGGACTCTTCTTATACTCAGTTTTCAAAATGGATGGAAAATACGGGGCAAGCAGAAGAAGCGCGGTTAATGCCTGATGATATCTCATATATTTTGGTTGCGAAGACCAATCCGGAAATTTATAATTCGAATTCAGAAAGTGAACTTGCACGACAGATTGAACAGCAGCAAAACCACTTGAAAATTAACACGGTTTCGGAAATCGAAACGGCCATTGATAATGCCCAAATCGGTTGGGGCGGAGAGTATTCAGCTGCCTTTTATTATAAAGATAGCAGGGATGTGGACATCAAGAGTTTTTCTGGCGAACATATACCCAGCTTCATTTTGGATCATTTTAATGAATGAGAAGCCAGGTAAACTTGAATGAATGAAATATAAAAGGATGCCCCCAATATGGGAAGCATCCTTTTTTAATGCATATGACTTATGTTTATGTTTCTATACTTTAGAGTTTTACAACGTTTTTAGCTTGAGGTCCGCGGTTTCCTTCTTCAATCTCAAATTCAACCTCTTGACCTTCATCAAGGCTTTTGAACCCTTCTCCTTGAATGGCGGAAAAATGTACGAATACATCATCTTCGTTTGGTACCTCGATGAATCCAAATCCTTTGTCGCTATTGAACCATTTTACTTTACCTGTTACTGTCATTCGATGAATCCTCCTAAAAATTTTAAAAATATTAATGGTGATGATTTCCCCTGGATGGAAAAATCAATTTCACACATTATCAAACACCCTCATTCATTCAAGTTAAAATAATCATATGAAGATGCTTGATAATGTGTGACTGCCTATAGGATATATTCACCCTTTTCTAAATCCATCCTCTGAGGCAATTCCCAGTTTTTTAGTATATACCCACCTTTATAAAGGATAAAACAAATGGAAGTGATTTATACATTTTCATTTGGGAAAAATAATATTAGGGATGTTTTATGAGGGGAAGTATAACGGTAATGCTGGTAAGGATTTTCCTGGATTAATTTGACGGGGGTTTCCAAGTCCAAGAGGTTAAAAGTCTTGGTTTCCCTTATGTTTCAAATTACAAAAACAATTGGCATTAAAGTTTTTCACGAAAATAATCGGGTATAGGATAAGAAAGAAAGGACTGATGTAAAATGAAGAAATTATTAAAAAGGGCCCTCATTTTTGCTGCTCCCATCATATTCAAGGAAGTAAAGAAACGCTGGAAAAGCAAAAAAGCGATGAAAACAGCAAGATAAGTTTGGGAAACCATGAAAAAATGAACGATGACCATATGAATTAGGATAAGGGGCGCTGATTAAGCGTCTTTTGTTTTGCTATCTGTACAAATCCCCCTATGGTGATTCATTCACCTCTACATCTTTCCTTCATATCGTGTTAAAATAGTAAGGTTGATTGAAATGAATGCCGAGTAGCCAAGGCTTAAGCCTTATGATATATTCCTTCTTACATATATTGTGTATGATCAGGATCTTTGCATACAAAGAAAGGTTGCCATTCCAATGTAAAAAATACAATAAACCTCCTATAAATTTTTTTATTGATGACTCCAATAATGAAAGGAAAATTTTATGACTACATTAAAAGACGAGGTTCAATCCCGACGGACCTTCGCAATCATCTCTCACCCGGATGCCGGGAAAACGACTTTGACAGAAAAATTATTGCTGTTTGGTGGCGCGATCCGTGATGCCGGAACAGTTAAAGCCAGAAAAACAGGGAAGTATGCAACCAGTGACTGGATGGAGATTGAAAAGCAACGGGGAATTTCCGTTACATCTTCGGTCATGCAATTTGATTATGATGATTTCCGTGTTAATATTCTCGATACACCAGGTCACCAAGACTTCAGTGAAGACACATATCGTACACTGATGGCTGTTGATAGCGCCGTGATGATCATCGATTCGGCAAAAGGGATCGAGGACCAGACGGTTAAATTATTCAAAGTATGCCGGATGAGGGGTATCCCGATTTTCACTTTTATCAATAAAATGGACCGACAAGGTAAAATGCCGCTCGAATTGCTTGCCGAACTTGAAGAGGTATTAGGTATTGAAACATACCCGATGAACTGGCCGATTGGAATGGGAAAAGACTTCGTGGGCATTTACGATAGGTTCAATAATCGAATTGAACAGTTTAAAACTGAAGGGGATGAGCGTTTCCTTCCGTTGAATGACGAAGGTGAACTCGAAGTGGATCATAAACTTAAGGATTCCCAGTTATATGAGCAAACTTTGGAAGAAATAATGCTTTTGACGGAAGCGGGTAACCAATTCTCCGAAGAAAACATTGCGAATGGAAAACTTAGTCCCGTATTTTTTGGAAGTGCTTTAACGACATTTGGTGTTCAGACGTTTTTGGATGCTTATCTGAAGTTTGCGCCAGCTCCACAAGCACGGATGACAACATCAGGTGAAATGAGTCCTGTCAGTAATGATTTTTCTGGATTCATTTTCAAGATCCAGGCGAATATGAACCCAAAACACCGTGATCGGATCGCTTTCCTTCGCATCTGCTCCGGTAAATTCGAGCGTGGAATGAGCGTCAACTTGAGCAGGACAGGAAAACCAATCAACCTTTCTTCTTCTACTCAATTCATGGCTGATGATCGCAACACCGTAAACGAAGCCGTAAGCGGAGATATCATCGGTTTATATGATACCGGGAACTACCAAATTGGCGATACGATTACAACAAGCAAAGACATGTTTCAGTTTGAAAGGCTGCCTCAGTTTACACCGGAATTATTCATGAGGGTAACAGCTAAAAACGTCATGAAACAGAAACATTTCCATAAAGGAATAAACCAACTCGTACAAGAAGGGGCAATTCAGCTCTTCAAAACGGTTCGGATGGAAGAATATCTGCTTGGTGCGGTTGGGCAACTTCAATTTGAAGTATTCGAGCATCGAATGAGGAATGAATACAATGTTGAAGTCGTGATGGAGCGCATGGGTAGTAAGATCACACGCTGGGCTGAAGATGAAAAGCTTGATGAAAATCTTCATAGCTCAAGAAGCATTCTTGTTAAAGACCGGTTTGATAAATATGCATTCTTATTTGAAAATGAGTTTGCACTTCGTTGGTTCCAAGATAAAAATCCAGACATTGAACTATATAATCCAATGGATTTGAAATAATGGAGAGGCCCGTGTTATATACACGGGCTTTTTTCATTATCTGGATATTTTTTTAACGATAATAAATCGATAACCAATGCATAACAATAGCCCAAGTATTTATCATGTCACATAAAAGTCATTGTGATGGAAGAGAATTAGACAGATATCCATAAAATAGAGTGGTGGAGGTTCGCGGTTTATAATTTTAAAGGAATAACACTGAAAAATATTGAAATCTACTAAAATATTCCTTTGACAATCTCCCGAAACTCCTATATATTTAGCTAGTACTTTAGTGCTTAAAAGCGTTTCAGTAATTACGAGGAGTGGAAAGGTCCGATCCTTACCTCACAGAATATACAACATGAAAGCGGGGAAATACATCATGCGTCTAGAAGATGCAAAGCTAAAACTCTCCTTACCTGAAGCAATCGGGGTTTTGGCAATTCTATTCTTAATTATTGCAACTGGTATCATACATTATGGACTTGCCCCCCATATTCCAATATTAGCGGCCATCCTATTTCTATTTGTTTATGGAACGATAAAGAAGCTGCCATTTACGATTATGGAAGCGGCTATAGTCAAAGGTGCAGTTTCAGGTATGGGAGCCATCTATATATTCTTTTTCATTGGAATGCTAATTTCGATCTGGATGGCAAGCGGGACAATCCCTACCATCATGTACTATGGGTTTGACTGGATTTCTGGTGAATATTTCTATGCGGTCACATTTCTGGTGTGTTCGCTAATTGGACTCTGTATCGGGAGTTCACTTACAACATCAGCCACGATCGGCGTTGCTTTCATAGGTATGGCGGCGGCGATGGATTTATCGTTGGCGATTACAGCCGGTGCAATCATTTCCGGTGCATTTCTTGGGGATAAAATGTCTCCATTATCCGACTCGACCAACCTTGCTTCGGGAACAGTTGGAGTACCATTATTTGAACATATTAATAATATGTTGTGGACAACGATTCCAGGTTTTTTAATATCACTTATCATTTTTTACTTCCTTTCACCGAATGTCAAACTGGCACGTGTTGATGAGATTGAAGCCATGACCAAAGCCTTGGAAATGGAAACGAACATTAGCATATGGAGTTTGATTCCGTTTGTCATCGTTCTAGTCATGGCTTTGAAAAAGGTGTCAGCCATTCCGACATTGTCAGCAGGAATCATTTCGGCGGCAGTCGTTGCTTTCATACAAACGCCAAGTTTGTCGGTTGCAAAACTAGCAGATATTTTATACGGCGGCTTTGTACTTAAGAGTGGAATGGATCAACTTGACTCAATCCTATCGCGGGGCGGCATTGAAAGTATGATGTTCTCCGTTTCGATGGTGATGTTGGCATTGGCGATGGGCGGATTATTGTTCGAGTTGGGGGTCATCCCTTCTATTTTAAATGCGGTCCAGGATTCATTGACGAGTGTAGCGAAAGTGATTTCAGCTACCGTTTTTGCAGGAATCAGCGTGAATTTCCTAGTCGGGGAACAGTATTTGTCAGTTATATTGCCTGGGAAAGCCTTTCAGCAGAAATATGAAGATTTAGGCTTGCAGCCAAAAACGCTTGGGAGGGTACTTGAAGATGCGGGAACAGTTGTGAATCCTCTGGTTCCTTGGGGTGTCTGCGGTGTATTCTTGACACAGGTATTGGGTGTTTCAACCCTTGAATATGCCCCATTTGCATTCTTTTGCTTACTTTGTCCTTTGCTTAGTTTGATTGCAGGCTTTACGAAAATAGGTATCCATTATAAATGAAAAAACAGGCGGTCGGTTTCGACTGCCTGTTTTTTTATAACCTAACCATTATGGAGAGACGGGTATGACTAAAAACCCCTGACATGAAAAACGTCAGGGGTAAAGGATTTGGATCGTTTATTTTGAAGAAGCGATCTCATCCTTTGGGATGGTCACGACCTTTTCTTTCTGTTCAAGTAAATTCATTCGCATTACGACATTTTGGAATATGCCCATAGAAAGCATGAGCAGCAGTAAGGAAGATCCTCCATAACTGATGAATGGAAGGGTGATCCCCGTAATAGGGATAAGTCCAGTCACTCCGCCGACGTTGATGCCAACTTGAATGCCAATCATGGATGAGATGCCAATCAATAAAAGACTTCCAAATGGATCTTTGCATTTTGCTGAAAGTACATATCCCCTAAGGACGATAAAACCAAGTGTCAATAGAACGAATCCCACTCCGAATATCCCAAGCTCTTCTGCAATGACAGACATGATGAAATCTGTATGTGATTCAGGCAGGTACCCGTATTTTTGTACACTGTCACCAAGTCCGACACCAGTAAGGCCACCGGATCCTATCGCGAATAATGAATTCACGAGTTGATACCCGCTTTCTCCTGCTGTTCCAAAAGGATCTGCAAATCCCGTAAAACGAGACACCTTATTTTCAGAGAGAACGGAAGAGAAATTTCCAGTCACGAGTACTCCTAATGCAAATATGGCAACGAATATCGCTGTAATTAAAGAGAGTTTGAAAATACTCTTAAAAGACATCCCGGATGAAATGATCATGGTACTTGAAATCAGGAAAATGACTGCTGCCGTTCCATAGTCAGGTTGTATTCCGATTAAAAAACAGATGAATACCAGAAAGAAAATCGGGGGGATGACGGCTTTATCAATACTATTGATTCGATCTTGTCTTTTTCCGTAAATGGCTGCCAGGTAAATGATCATGGCTAACTTGGAAAATTCTGCGGGCTGGATCGATTTTGTCCCTACCTTAAACCAACTTGTGGCATTTCCTGCTGTATGGCCGAAAATAAAGAGCAGCAAAAGGATACCGGCCATTCCAAACATCATAAACATCAAGAACATTTTGTTTTTGTACATCTTATAAGGAAGAATCATCGTTACGATCATTGCCAGGAATGAAATGAGAAAGGCTGTTTTTTGTTTCTCAAAGAAGAAATCCATGGGCTGGCCGTATCGAGCAACAGCAGTAATCATGCTCGAACTGTAAATCATGACTAAACCAAACAAACAGAGTAATACGACAGCGATGAAAATAGGGAAGTCGTATGCTTTAATTATTCTTTTCACTTGTGCGCTCACCTCAAATATGTATGCGCGAAAAAATCGCCTTCTTATATAGTAACGGAAAATCGGTTATATAGATAATAATTTTTATTCGATAATATGAATTTATCCTCAAAATACCAATACTAAACACAAAAACCATTAACTTGACTTCTAAATTTCCTCTCTTGCTTACAGAGATTTCGGATTCCTATACATTACCTTCGATAGCTAACGTGAATACTCCTTTTAATAATGAAAATTTTTACTATATATTTCATTTTCGACAGTGCTATTATGCCGAGAAGATTACTATTCAATGGTGAGAGGGATGGATTACATGGAGCATAACTACTTTTTAAAGCAGAAGGGATTCTATCACAATAATCTCGGGAGTGTTAAGAGCCAAACAGGGGAAACGATTAAATTCGATGGTCCCCATTTCATCCTTAATTTTATTGATAGCCTAAGCTTCCTCCCTTTTTCCATATTGTGAACCTGGTTCCAATCAATAATATTATACAGGCTACTTTGTGTCTGGCATTATATAAAGAGGGTGCAGGGAAAACTTATCATTTAACTGATTCAACTTCTGTACGGCTAGTGCAATTTATGAACTTTTCGTTGATGAATCTGTATAAGAAAAGACCAAAAGTACATATACAAATGGTACTAAGCAATGTGCTCTTATTATGGGCCTATTTAGGAGTGGAAAAAGAAGCCCTTGATTATTGCACTTTAAATGGGCGTTTTGACAAGACTGCAGCCCAAAAGGATTTACTTCTGGAATGGTATGTCCTGATTTCAGGGAAGGGATTTCGGCTATGTCGGTCGTATTCAAAGTATAAAAATGATTATGAATACCATATAAAAATAAGGTAAAAGCAAGGGGAGTAGTTATGGGAAAAATACATGACAAGTGGGAAGTGTTTTCTCCGGCAACAGGTGAGAAGATTGCGGAAATCGATCCAACGCCATTGACGTCGATACCTCATATATATAAGAAATCAAGACATGCGTTCAAAGCATGGTCGAATCTTCCCATCAAGGAACGGCTGCACCATTTAAAACGTCTTCGTTTATTGATGGTTGAAAAAATGGATGAAATAGCGGAAGTCATTTCAAAAGATACGGGAAAAGTGAAAATTGAAGCGCTGGTTGCTGACATCATGCCAACGATTGATGCAATCAAGCATATCGAGAAACATGCAGTGAAAACTCTTTCCGGACAGAAGGTCACCACTCCACTCATGTTAATTGGTAAAAAATCATATGTCCATTATATGCCCCGGGGAACGATTCTCGTCATTTCACCATGGAATTATCCGCTTCAGCTCTCGATGGTCCCCATTCTTAATGCTCTAGCAGCGGGGAATACAGTCATCGCCAAGCCATCAGAAGTAACTCCTTTAGTTGGGGTTTGCATCGAAAATCTGTTTCTTGAAGCTGGTTTCCCAGAGGGAACGATACAATTTGCCCATGGGGGAAAAGAATTGGGTGCAGAGTTGACTGAGCGAAAACCGGATTATATATTTTTTACTGGGTCTGTAAGGACCGGAAAAATGATTGGTGAGGTGGCAGCAAGACAACTGATCCCAACGACTCTGGAGCTTGGCGGGAAGGATCCGATGATCGTTTTACGTGATGCTAACCTGGAACGGGCAGTGAACGGGGCTCTTTGGGGGGCTTTTACGAACAGCGGGCAGGTTTGCATGAGTGTTGAAAGGGTTTATGTAGAACGTACTGTTTATAAGGAATTCCTAATGCTTCTTAAAGAAAAAACGAAGTCCATGAGGCAGGGGATGCAATTAAAGGATGATATCGGTTCAATGACTTTCCCGGCACAGGTTGATGTTGTGGCTGGACACCTGGAGGACGCACTGACTAAGGGGGCGATAATTGAAACAGGAACACCTCCGAAAGAGTGGAAAAGGGGACAGACCCATTTCATTCCGCCGACGATTCTGTCCAATGTCGATCATTCCATGAAAATCATGAAAGAAGAAACGTTCGGACCCGTGTTGCCCGTTATGCCTTTCGACACGGAGGAGGAAGTGATCGCCCTAGCAAATGAAAGTGAATATGGACTTAATTCGAGCATTTGGACGATGGACAGGGAAAAAGCAAGCCGGATTGCGTCACAGTTAGTAACAGGAGCGGTGACGATCAATGATGTGCTAATTACTGTTGCTAATCATCATTTACCATTTGGCGGTGCCAAACAAAGTGGCATTGGCCGCTATCATGGCGAGCATGGATTGAAGATTTTCTGTCATGAAAAAGCGATCATGGTCGATAAAGGTAAAAAGAATTCAGAAATCCAATGGTATCCATATGAGGGGAAATACACGAGTTTTTTATCGCTGTTTCAGAACTACTTTTCTGCAAGAACGAACTGGATTCGTTTTGGCAAAGAATATTTGCAATTGATTAAATTAACCAAAGGGAAACGAAAATGAGGTCCAATAATAAAAAAAGATTGTTATTTTCATAACGAGCGCGTATACTATCAATATACTTAATAACTGATTTTCCTTTTCAAAGGGGAGTAGCGTTAGGGTTCGCCCTAAAACAAAGTCGTCATTACGTGAATGGAAACATTCATCGGCTTTGTTGACATGTTTTCATGTTCAGCAAGACCTTTGCCTATATGGCAGAGGTCTTTTTATTTTGCCAATGCCGATAGGGAGGGAATACAAACTATTGGAGGTTGAATGAATGGAAGCATCAATATTATTGGAATATGGCTGGGTCCTTCTTATCTTGGTTGGATTGGAAGGGATACTTGCTGCGGATAATGCAGTCGTCATGGCTGTCATGGTTAAGCATTTACCAAAAGAACAACAGCGAAAAGCCTTGTTTTATGGTCTGATGGGAGCTTTTGTTTTCCGCTTTGCAAGTTTATTCCTTATTTCCTTTCTTGTCGACGTGTGGCAAATTCAAGCAATCGGTGCGATTTATTTACTTTTCATTGCTTTTCAGAACATTTACAAAAAATACGCTGTTAAAGGTGAGAAGGAAATCACGAAGCCTAAAAAGCAATCTGGCTTCTGGATGACCGTGGTAAAGGTTGAAGCGGCTGATATAGCTTTCGCAATCGATTCCATGTTGGCTGCCGTAGCACTGGCTGTTACACTTCCTGCAACAGGCTGGATGAAAGTCGGCGGTATTGACGGAGGGCAATTCGCTGTCATGTTCCTCGGCGGTATGATTGGTTTGATCATTATGCGATTTGCAGCAAATGCATTCGTGAAGTTACTTCATCAGCGTCCTTCACTCGAAACGGCAGCATTTTTGATTGTGGGTTGGGTTGGAGTGAAATTGGCGGTACACACACTCGCGCACCCTTCACTGGCTGTCATCGATCATCATTTCCCTGAATCAACTCTTTGGAAATCGATTTTTTGGACCGTATTGATTGGAATTGCGGCAGGTGCATGGATCATTTCAAGCAAAAAAGAAAAAAAAGCGAAAGAAGAGAAAAAAATACAGGAAGCTTAAAAAACTGGCGTGCTTGTCACGCCTATTTTTTTTGCTTTTTAATGTATTTATGGAGTGACCCTCAAAAGAGCAGGTAAGTTTTACGAATGATATGTTAAAAGATGTGAATATTAAATTCCGGTTAGAAAAATGACAATTGTCCCATTGGATTGCAGAAAAATCCGTAAAAAGAAATTTTACTGTAATTGCACTGTAATAAACGAGAAAAAACTAAGTATTTTATCATGTTGATATATTATGTGATTTCATTTATATCGCAAAAATAGTTCTTTTGGTACTGTCTTTTAGACTCCCTCCGCTTAAGATAAGTATGTTGATGCGTATTTTATGTTCAACAGGAGCGAGGTGAGCAAATGCTTGGTGTGTTGTTTACAGCATTCAAAAAAAAGCGTTCTTTAGAAGAAACAGTATTGAAAATTCAAGAAGGCGATATAAGCCTTCGTAATGATACTATAGAGTCGTTCAAACCTTTTATTGCGAAGACAGTATCATCGGTTTGCAGACGTTACATATACGAATCAGATGATGAATTTAGTATTGGAATGATTGCTTTTAATGAGGCAATCGATAAATATTCCCCGGAAAAAGGCCGTTCTTTATTGGCATTTGCCGAAACCCTCGTTAGACGAAGGGTTATTGATTATTTAAGAAGCCAGTCGAAGCGAAAAGAAGTACTATTGGATTTGACTTTGAATGATGATAATGATCAAAGCCATATATATATCGATAATGAAAATTCCATCAATGAATACGAGAAGCAAAAGGAATCGGAAAGAAGAAAAGAAGAAATTCACCTTTATATAAGCCATCTACAGGATTTTGGTCTGTCATTTGAGGATTTAGTTGAAAACTCTCCAAAACATGCGGATGCAAGGAAGGGAGCCATCATGATCGCTAAATTGTTAATGGAAGATGACGAACTGAAAGAAATCCTGTTTGCAAAAAAGCGGCTGCCAGTAAAGCAGCTCGAAGGAAAAGTGGATGTAAGCAGAAAAACGATTGAACGGAACAGAAAGTACATCATTGCTGTTGCAATCATAATAAACGGAGATTTTTTGTACTTGAATGATTATATAAAAGGGGCTATCAATGGATGAAAAAAGGAGTTATTCTTTCAGTAAATAAGCGATTTGTAACCCTATTGACCCCCGAGGGTGAATTTCTAAAAGCCAAAAGGCAGGAACGGGCATATGAAGTGGGTGAGGAAATCACCTTTTCACCTGCTAAACAAAAGTTTACTTTAGCCTTTTCCAATTTTCATTCATCTTTCAAGAAAAAGGCCGTGCTAAGCATTGCTTCCACCTTCCTGATTCTATTTTCGATTCTTCCATCCTATTTCTCTGGGCCTGTGTCTGCATATATGACAATAGATGTGAATCCAAGCATTGAATTGGAGCTTGACGATCATTTAGAAGTTCTCAAACTTACTGGCTTAAATGAAGACGGCAAGCTTGTGATTGGCCAGCTGAAGGATTGGAAAGGCAAGGATATTAAGACTGTTACAGTCCGAATCGTTGAAACCACGAAGCAACTCGGTTATTTGAAAGGAAATAAACAAATAGTCGTTTCCACAACATTATTGGATAAGAATAAAAAACTGGATAGGAATTTAAAAGAAGAGATAAAAGAAATAGCTGAGCAGGATAATGTTACTAAAACAAAGATGAAAGTGATTCAGGCAACAAAAAGCGATCGTGACCAAGCAAGGGAACAAGGCATATCCACAGGTAAGTATGTCGAAAAGAAGTTGAATGAAGATAAAGAAAAGGTAAAAGTCAATATGAGGGAACCTGCACCAGATAAAAAAGTCGAGGAAAAGGTTGATATTCCGAAAGTGAAGAGCGAAACGCTGAATACAGGAAACAAATCAGATGAAGAAAAGGAAATAGAGAACAATGCAAATGCAATAAAACAAAAGCCGTCAAACGAAGTCAAACCAACTGAACGGAAAAACCTGGGAACACAACCAGCCCAAAATAAGGAACAAACCGATAGTAAGGCTGAAAATGGAAAACGGAATGAGGTAAATGGCTTCAAGGAAAAAAGCGGGGAGCCAAAAATAAAATCTGATCGCAATCAAAGCAACCAATCAAAGGACAAGCAGAAAAATGAAAAGTATGTTAAAAAGTTCGATAAGAAAAGAGTTCCATTGGTCAAAGAAAAGAATAATGACGATCCAATAAAGTATGAAAAAAAAAATAAACAAGTAAAACAAGTAAAACAAGTAAAACAAGTAAAGCAAGTAAAACAAGGTAAGCAAGATTGGAATAAGTCGAAAAGGGATAAGGGTAATAATGGACATGGGAATGAACACAATAAGTAAAAAGAGTCCAGCACGCAGCTGGACTCTTAGCCATGGATATTCAATTGTGTTAGGAATTATTGACCTTTAAGTTGAGATTGTGCCTGTTGTACAAGACGTTTCGTAATTTCGCCGCCAACTGAACCATTGGCACGTGCTGAAGTATCCGAACCTAATTGTACACCAAACTCTGATGCAATTTCATATTTGATTTGTTCTAATGCTTGTTCGATTCCAGGAACAAGAAGGTTGTTACTGCTGTTAGCCATTTGAATCTCCCCTTTACTTTTTCAACGGCTTTTGCCGCTGTAATGATAGTATAAGTAGAATGAGGAGTTTTACTTATATAAGCGGCATCAAACTTATTGGTAAACCTACCTTTTTGTTGAAAGTAAGTCAGTTTTAAAAGAGAATGGAAAAAAGAATGAAAAAAGGGTAAACTAGATTATTAATGGTTATGTGTTCCACCTACATACATAACCATAAAGGAGTAAGAAAGGAAACTCTTTATGTTTGCTATCAAAAAAATATTATCAAAGTTAACACCAGCTCAGCTTATCGTCGGTTATTATTTTTTGGCCGTCAGTATCTCGACCGTACTGTTGAGTCTGCCGGTTGCTCTTAAGCCAGGCGTAGAATTTGAATTCATGGATGCTTTATTCACAGCCGTAAGTGCAGTAAGTGTAACAGGCCTAACAGTTGTTAGTTTGCCCGAAGTGTATAATGAGGTAGGCTATTTCATTCTAATGTTTGTTCTCCAATTTGGCGGTATTGGCATAATGACACTTGGTACGTTTTTCTGGTTGATTTTGGGTAAGAAAATCGGCTTGAAGGAAAGACAATTGATCATGACAGATCAAAACCAATCGAATCTTTCGGGGCTTGTTAAATTATTGATTCAAATCATTCAGATATTTGTCGTAATTGAAATGATTGGAGCTCTAGTTTTAGGCATTTACTTTCTGGATTATTTTCCAAACTGGAAAGAAGCCTTTTTAAATGGCTTATTTTTAGCCGTAAGTGCCACCACGAATGCTGGTTTTGATATTACCGGTATTTCAATGATTCCATTTAAAGACGATTATTTTGTACAGTTCATCACGATTATCCTGCTTACCCTTGGAGCCATTGGGTTTCCTGTCTTGATTGAGCTGAAAGAGTTTTTGTCCAATCGTGCCCGTACTTATAAGTTTCATTTTTCTTTGTTCACGAAGCTGACATCAGTCACTTTCTTTTCCCTTATCATTGGGGGAACGATCCTGATTTACCTGTTGGAAATGAACGGTTTCTTTAAAGATAAAAGCTGGCATGAATCGTTCTTTTACTCTTTATTTATGTCTTCTAATACGCGAAGCGGCGGATTAGCAACAATGAATGTGAGTGATTTCTCGGAACCGACCCTTTTATTGATGAGCATATTGATGTTTATTGGGGCATCCCCTAGCTCAGTCGGAGGAGGTATCCGGACAACGACCCTGGCAATAATGATTCTCTTTTTATGGAATTTCATGAGGGGAAGGCGTTCCATTAAAGTGTTCAAGCGGGAGATTCATCCCGATGATATTCGAAAGGCAACTGCAGTTATGATCATGGGATCGCTCCTTTGCATAATGGCTGTCTTCATTTTATCGATTACTGAGAATTTTACTTTGATGCAAATCATTTTTGAAGTATGTTCGGCTTTTGGTTCAGTTGGACTCTCGATGGGAATCACGCCTGAACTCAGTAATACCGGTAAAATTGTCATAATGATCATTATGTTCATTGGCCGTGTCGGGATAACATCCCTTCTGTATATCATAGGCCATAAAGAAGTTACGGAAAATTTCCATTATCCAAAGGAACGAGTCATCATTGGATAAATGAATTAATTTGAACAGTGACCTTTCCATCGAGGAAAGGTTTTTTGTCTTGTTTGCAGGAATCATGAATAAAATGTTGAAATTTACCTATGAGTGGGTTTTTACCATTGTTATATACAGTATATGATTAATTTGCCCCCTGACTTGCTGGAATTCGATCGGATGAAGTTTAAATCATTTTGGTAAGGAGGTGGAAGAAGTGATGAAATATATTGGAAGGATCATTGTCCCTGTCCTTTTTTTTATATTGATATTGCCCTATTTAGGATGGCTGGGTCATGAAGAACGGAGGTTTTCCGCCTTTGCAGCAATTTATTTAATCGCCATTTTATCCATAGCTTGGTGTTTGGGTGCTATCTATGATAATAAACGGAAAACGATTGCTTTATTGCAAGATAGCGAAGGACGCTATCGCATTTTCTCCAAGTACTCTAAAGAATTGGTCAATAGCTTCAATGAGGTTATTTTCCAAACGGATGATAAAGGAAAATGGTTGTATTTAAACCCAGCATGGAAATCGATGAGTGGTGCAACCGTGAATGAGTCTTTAGGGCTTCACTTTTCTAAATATATGGATAACACTTCTTATCAAGACGTATTAAGGGCCTTTGCGGAATCCTTTCATCGGGGAAATAAATATTTTCGTGCGGACATTAAACTAAATGCGAAAAAGGGGACAAGTTGGGTTGAAGCATTCGTTAAACTAATTTACGATGATGCTGGGAAATTCATAGGGACGGCAGGCATTATTTCTGAAATTAATGAACGTAAACATGCGGAAGAGAAGCTCGTGAGCCTAAACGAACATTTGGCGATCACATCAAGCAAGTTATCAACGGCCGCCCAACTGGCGGCAGGGATTGCACATGAGGTCAGGAATCCGATGACAGCTATAATGGGTTTTGTAAAATTGATTAAAGATGGCGGTGCCGAAAAACAGGAATACTATGATATTATTTTTTCGGAAATAAATCGAATCGAGCAAGTCCTGAATGAACTCTTGCTGCTGTCGAAACCTGCCGAGGCGGTTTTTCTTGAGAAGGATTTAAAGGAAAGCTGCAATCATGTCATAACCCTGTTGGAGACAAACGCCGTATTGAACAATATTCAAATTCATAAAAATTATGATACAGAACCCATTTTCATTTACTTTGATGAAAACCAAATCAAGCAAGTACTAATAAACATGATAAAAAATTCCATAGAATCGATGCCGGATGGCGGAAATATTTTTGTGAGCATATATCAAAAATATGGGGAAGTTTTTGTAAGCATTTTGGATGAAGGGGAAGGTATTCCGGAAAACTCCCTTCAAAAAGTGGGAGAACCATTTTTCACGACGAAATCATCAGGAACAGGATTGGGTCTTTCCGTTTGTTTTAAAATCATTGAAAAGCATGGAGGAAAAGTTTTCATCACAAGTGAACTAAAAAAAGGTACGAAAATCGTATGCGTATTTCCTACAGTCCAACCAAAGGATCACGGGGGAAATGAAAATATACAAGGACTAAAGCGACATGAAAATAAATGATTTAATTATTGAAAAAATCTGAAAATTGTGTGTATACTGTAAAAGAAAGAACATACTAACCGGTTAGTCAGTTTAAAAGGAGGAATTCAATTTGAACTTTGAACATACTCAAAAGGTGAAAAATCTGGAAAAGAAGTTAACGGAATTCATGGAAAAGTACGTATATCCAAATGAATCCGTTTACCAAAAGCAGCTCGAAGCACAGAAGAGCCGCTGGAGTGAAATACCGCCGATTTTAACTGAATTAACGGCAAAAGCAAAAGAAGAAGGATTATGGAATTTATTTTTACCTGATAGCGGTTATGGGGCAGGTTTAACAAATCTAGAATATGCACCGCTTTGTGAAATCATGGGGAGGTCGATGATAGGACCTGAAATCTTCAACTGTAACGCGCCGGACACAGGTAATATGGAAGTGTTGGTGAGATACGGTTCAGATGAACATAAAGAACGCTGGCTGAAACCGTTGCTTGCTGGGGAAATCCGCTCATGTTTCTCGATGACAGAACCGGAAGTGGCGTCTTCCGATGCGACCAATATCGAGTGCAGGATTGAAAAGGCAGGTAATGAGTATGTCATAAACGGCCGGAAATGGTGGTCGTCAGGAGCAGGCGATCCCCGATGCAAGATTGCCATCGTTATGGGTAAGACAGATCCTGAAGCGTCCAAGCATGAACAACAGTCAATGATTCTTGTACCGCTGGATACACCGGGTGTGAAAATCGAGAGAATGCTCCCAGTGTTTGGTTATGATCATGCTCCGCATGGCCATGCCGAAATCAATTTTGAAAATGTGAGGGTTCCGGCATCGAATATACTATGGGGTGAAGGCAAAGGGTTTGCGATTGCCCAGGGAAGACTCGGACCTGGAAGGATACATCACTGCATGAGGCTTATCGGCGCTGCTGAAAGAGCACTTGAAGAATTATGTAAGCGTATTCAAAATCGTGTCGCTTTTGGTAAACCTTTGGCGAGACAAGGTGTGATCATGGAATGGGTGGCCGATTCACGGATTGAAATCGAACAAGCAAGACTTCTGACTTTAAAAGCTGCCTATATGATGGATACAGTCGGGAACAAGGAAGCCAAGGCGGAGATAGCCATGATAAAAGTGGTGGCACCAAATATGGCATTGAAAGTGCTGGACAGGGTCATTCAAGGATTTGGGGCTGCAGGTATTTCCGATGATTTCCCTTTTGCTGCACATTGGGCAAATGCACGGACGTTAAGGCTTGCTGATGGCCCGGATGAAGTGCACCGTTCACAAGTGGCTAAAATAGAACTTCGAAAATACCAACAAAAGCATGAGGTGAAAATATGAAAGTTACCGACCTATTCGATCTGACTGGAAAGACGGCGATCATTACCGGTGGAGGGAGAGGATTGGGAGAACAAATAGCTACCGGCTTTGCCGAAGCAGGGGCTAATGTCGTTCTTTGTTCAAGGAAGAAGGAAGCATGCGACGAAGTTGCTTCGCAAATCGAAAAGCTTGGGGTCAGGGCGCTTTCCTTCAAGTGCGATATCACCAATCCGTCGGATGTACAGGAAGTCGTTAACGAAACTTACCGGGAATTCGGTACGATAGACATTTTAGTAAACAACAGCGGGGCATCCTGGGGGGCTCCGGCCGTCGACATGCCCCTTGAAGCCTGGCAGAAGGTGATGAATGTCAATGTAACCGGAACCTTTATCATGAGCCAGACTGTAGGCAGGGTCATGATTGAGCAGGGACAGGGGAAAATCATAAACATCGCTTCCGTCGCCGGATTAGGAGGGACCGACCCGAGGGTGCTCGATACGGTCGGATATAATACGAGTAAAGGGGCGGTCATTACTTTAACGAAGGATTTAGCCGTTAAGTGGGGTCAGCATAATATCAATGTTAATGCAATCGCACCAGGATTCTTTCCGACAAAAATGACGAAAGGGGTTCTCGAGCAAGGAAAGAATCCTATCTTGGATTCCACTCCGCTAAGAAGGTTAGGGAGTGATGATGATTTAAAAGGGGCAGCGGTTTTCCTGGCCTCAAAGGCATCTGATTACGTGAGTGGAAATATCTTGATTGTTGATGGGGGTTCACATGCAATGTAAAGAAAAGTAAGTAAATATGGATGGAGGGTATGTAATGATGAATGAAAAAAAATGGCTGTCCGTTTATCCCGATTCAATTTCAAAGGAAATAAAAGTTCCTGAGTTTCCGATGCAAAGAATCCTTCAAAATGCATGTCAGGCCTATCCAACCAATACAGCTATTACTTTTTATGGACGAAAGATATCTTATCAGGAACTTTTTCATGCAGCGCAAGCCTTTGCTTCAGCCCTGCAAAAAAAAGGCGTCCAAAAAGGTGATCGTGTCGCCATCATGCTACCTAACTGTCCCCAATACGTCATTGCATACTATGGATCTTTGACGACAGGAGCAATTATCACCCAAATCAATCCAATGCTGGTTGAAAGGGAGTTGCAGCATATCTTACAGGACTCCGGTGCCGAAACGATCGTGGTTTTGGATGGATTATATCCGAAAGTGAAAAGTGTCCAGCAGCATGCAAATGTGAAAAATATTATCGCCGTAAGCCTGCAGCCATCAGATGCAGATTTCCAGCCTGATGTTTCATTTGACCAATTCATGAAGTCAGGGGACGGAAAAATCAATCCAGTATCATTCGATCCGGAAAATGATATTGCCGTTCTTCAGTATACAGGAGGAACGACTGGCCGTTCAAAAGGAGCTATGCTGACTCACAGAAATATTCTGGCTAACGTCGTTCAATCATATGAATTCTTCAAGCATGAATTAAAATTGGGAGCTGAAAGAACGTTGTCAGTCATCCCGCTTTTCCATGTTTTTGGAATGACGTCCGCAATGAACCTATCCGTTTATATTGCTGGTGACTCAATCATGCTGCCAAGGTTTGAAATAGAAGAAGTGCTTGAAACGATAAAGCGCGAACAGCCAACCACTTTTCCTGGTGTACCGACCATGTATGTAGCGTTGACGAATCATCCAAAGGCAGAAGATTATGGAATGGGATCAATTCAGGTCTGTAACAGCGGAAGTGCACCGATGCCTGTGGAACTGCTACGTGAGTTCGAACGAAAATCAGGTGCGAAGATATTGGAAGGCTACGGTCTTACGGAAGCTTCGCCAACAACGCATTGTAACCCGGTATTTGCTGAAAGGAAGCCTGGGAGCGTCGGGATTGGTATACCTTCGACTGAATATAAAGTGATGGACCTAGGAGACGGGACAAAAGAAGTGCCCACTGGCGAAATGGGGGAATTGGTCGTCAAAGGACCTCAAGTGATGAAAGGTTACTGGAATATGCCTGAGGAAACGGCGGTCACTCTTAGGGATGGTTGGCTTTATACGGGGGATATCGCCAAGGTTGATGAAGAAGGGTACCTCTATATTGTCGACAGGAAAAAAGATTTGATCATCGCAAGTGGGTTTAATATATATCCGCGTGATGTGGAGGAAGTTCTCTATGAACATCCTGCTGTCCAGGAAGCGGTTGTCATCGGGGTTCCGGATGCTTACCGAGGGGAGTCGGTTAAAGCGGTGCTTGTACTTAAAAATAATAAAAAGGCAAGTGAACGGGAAATCATTGATTACTGCCGTGCAAACCTATCGGCCTATAAAGTTCCGAATTTCGTTGAATTTCGTGAAGAGTTACCGAAAACAAATGTCGGAAAGATTTTAAGGCGAGCTTTAAGGGAAGAACTTTCCAGGAGATAAGAAGGCTTTGATAGTACGAAAGCGTATGATATCAATTCAGCTGAAATTTTAACAGATTGCGAGGATGCATACATGAAAGAAAAAATGACAGAACATAGCATACGCTTATTTGAAAAGAAGGGCTTTAGTGAAACGTCGATTTCTGATATCGTCGAATCGGTCGGGGTGACGAAGGGAACGTTTTATTATTACTTTACGAGCAAAGAGCAGTTGCTTATGGATATTCATCTAGCTTATATAGACGAGTTGCTTAGTGAGCAGGAAATAATCATTTCGGATCCTGGGAAAAGCTGTAAGGATAAGCTTTTCGATATGGTATATATGCTCTTAAAAAGCATTAAAACCAAAAAATCCAGCGCCACGGTCTTTTTCCGTGAAATGAAAAATTTAAGTGACGAAAAACTTGCACAAGTCCTTCCTAAGAGGGATGATTTCCGTAATAAAATCGAGCAAGTGCTGATAGAAGGCATCGAGAGCGGAGAACTACGTTCCAATCTCGATGCATCCATCATCTCTTTTGCTATTTTGGGTGTGACCAATTGGAGCTATCATTGGTTTGACCCAGAAGGTGAAAAAAACGAACAGGAAGTGGCAGCCATTTTTATGGGGATGATTCTGCATGGAATTGAAGCGTGACTAGGTTACATACTAACCAGTTAGTAGAGGGGAGATGGATGGCATGACCAACAAGCAAATTCAATCAATAACCGTAATCGGGGCTGGGCAGATGGGGCATCAAATTGCGATGCTTGCTGCACTTGGAGGTTACGAAACGATTCTTCAGGATGTTCAGGAAAAAGCGTTGAATGCAGCCAAAGAAAAATTGGACGTCATTTTGACTAAATGGGTCCAAAAAGGAAAATTGTCTGAAGATCGAAAATTGGCGGCATTTAGCCGTCTTCAATATACTACCGATTTGGAGAAAGCGGCCAGTGGAGCTGATTTGATCATTGAAGCGGTTGTTGAAAAACTTGATGTGAAGCAGGAAGTTTTCGCTAAACTGGAGCAATTGGCACCAACAGAGACCATTTTTGCAACGAATAGTTCAACGATTGTCAATAGCCTGCTGTCAGGTGTGACGAATCGTCCGGATAAGTTCATTAATATGCATTTCTTTTTCCCGCCTCTAATAATGGATTGTGTTGAAGTTGTAATGAGTAATGAAACTTCTGAAGAAACCGCTAAGCTTGCGATGGAAGTCACAGAGAAAATGAATAGGACAGGAGTTTTGTTGAGGAAAGAAATATCGGGATTTGTAGCCAATCGAATTTTGGGAGCGTTGCAGCGTGAGGCCCTATATTTGTATGAAGAAGGAATTGTGGATTATAAGGATATCGATTTAATTTGCCGGAAAGCGTTAGGCCATCCCATCGGTCCATTTGAACTGATGGATTTATCAGGTATTGATGTAGGATATTTTGTCATGCAGCAACGATACAATGAAACTGGAAATCCAGAAGACAAGCCAAATGCTTGTATAGAAGAAAAGGTGAACAAAGGACATTTAGGAAGGAAAACAGGAAAAGGTTGGTATGATTATCCAAATCAAGGAGTGAAGAATCGATGACACAGTTAATTAGAGTGGAAAAAGAAAATAATCTTGCGATCATAACCATTGATAATCCTCCATTAAACGTGATCAGCAAACAGGTATTCAAAGAATTGGGAGAAATATTCACTGAACTTTCAAGGGATTCTGAAACTGTAGCAGTGCTCTTAACGGGTGCAGGCAATATCGCATTTGCGGCTGGTGCTGATATAAAAGAATTCCCTAACATGATGGGAAACCCGAATATGAAAGAATTGGTAAGGGAAAGTCACGCCGTCTTAACTAAAATAGACAAGTTCCCTAAACCTACGATTGCTGTATTAAATGGCCTGACTTTAGGCGGCGGATGCGAATTGGCTCTGTCCTGTGATATGCGTGTCGCTGAAACACAGGTGCAAATTGGGCTGCCGGAAGTGAAATTAGGCTTATTTCCTGGAGCTGGCGGTACACAGCGTTTGTCCAGACTTGTAGGGAACGCAAAAGCAAAGGAGATTATATTCACCGGTGATCCGCTCGATGCCAAAGAAGCGGAAAAAATCGGGCTTGTCAATAAAGTCGTCGAGCAAGGCTGCGGTTTATCGGAAGCGAAAATCTTGGCTTCAAGAATGACGAGGCACTCTCTACAAGCACTTTCAAGAATCAAGAAGGCGATTAATGAAGGAAGTGAGGCAACGCTTGAACAAGGACTAGAGCTAGAAACGAATCTTTTTGAAGAAATCTTCCAAACTGAAGATGTTAAAGAAGGGGTTTCCGCTTTTCTGGATAAGCGTAAACCTGCTTTTGTACATCGTTAAACAAGGAGGGGTATTATGCATGAATTTGAAGTCAACGTCCGTTTTTCCGAAACGGATGCTTTGGGCCACATCAATAACACAAGCTATTTCATTTACCTCGAAGAAACCCGCATGAAATTTTTTGAAGCCTTGGGACTAGCGATGAAAGTCGAATCGTGGAATTTTTTGTTAGCCTCCACAAAATGCGACTTTATTGCTCAGGGATATTTCAATCAACTCTTGACCATTCGTTCATCCTTGACGAAGGTGGGGACGAAAAGCTGTGAAATGGTCCATGATATTCTCTGTTCACAAACTGGTGAAGTCATTGCCAAGGGGAGTGCAGTTTTAGTCTGTTTCAATTTTTTGAATCAAAATAGTGAACCAATTCCTGAAATGATTAAAGAAAAGCTCATCTCACATCTTGTTCATAATTAGAATGATAAAAGTCTAAAGGAGTGGAAGAACATGGTTGACGATACGATTCCTGTTCGGCCCGGAGAGGAACTGAATGTTCATTCATTAGAAGGCTTTCTAAGAAAAAATGTATTGGACCTTCCAAATGAACCGTTAGAATTGCAACAATTTTCCACAGGTTATTCCAATTTGACTTATCAGCTGAAAATGGGGGAGTGGGAGGCAGTCCTCAGAAGGCCGCCGCTTGGTCCTGTCGCTCCAAAGGCACATGATATGAAGCGTGAACATCATATTCTGGCCTCAATCAACCCATATTTTCAAGCCGCTCCCGAGCCAATTCTATTCTCGGATGATGAGTCTATTGCTGGGGCCCCTTTTTTCCTAATGGAAAGGAAACATGGAATTGTAATAGACAATGAGTTTCCCAAAGGAATCGAGCCTACTCCTGAAAAGTGCCGACAGCTTTCTTATGTCATGGTCGATCGGCTTGCTGACCTACACTCGATCCCTCATGAGAAAACGGGATTAGTGGAAATCTCCAAACCGGAGGGATTCATTGAAAGACAAGTAAACGGTTGGATTTCCCGCTATGAGAGAGCAAAGACAGATGAAATAAAAGAAGTTCGGCCGCTTATCGAATATTTGCAACAGAATATCCCGAAACATAGCCAGACTTCAATTATCCATTATGACTATAAGATCAATAATGCCATGTTTAACCATGACCTTACAGAGATGGTCGGTTTATTTGATTGGGAAATGTCCACCGTTGGTGATCCGTTAGCCGATCTAGGAGTTGCTTTAAGCTATTGGACGGAAAGCGGTGACCCGGAACCTATCAAAATCGGTGTTGGTCAAGCGTCCGTCACGACTTTAACTGGTTTCCTGACAAGAAGGGAATTTATCGAGACGTATGCAGCAAGAAGCGGCAGGGATGTTTCCAACGTCGATTTTTATTTAACCTTTGGTTACTTTAAGTTAGCTGTCATCCTTCAGCAAATCTATTACCGATATAAAAAAGGCCAGACTAATGACCCCCGTTTTTCCAATCTCGGAAAAACGGTTAAAAGCTTAATCAGCCATGCAGCAAATGTAGCTGCGAAGGAAGTTTAAGAATATGGAGTATGTACAAAACATTCATTTGTTATTAAAAAAAGAAGAGATAGATGGGGAAAAGCTTCAAGAAGGGGAAAAAGTTGCAGTCATCCTGGATGTGTTATTAGCGACCACAACGATTATTTCAGCACTTCATGATGGAGCACGCCAGGTGATTCCTGTCATGGATCCAATTGATGCCTTAGTGAAAAGCCAGGAATTGGGCCATGGGGATATTCTAGTGGCAGGTGAACTTAAAGCAAAGCCGGTTGAAGATTTGATGTACCCAAGTCCGACGCTATTGAGTAAGTTGGTACACGGAAAAACACTAATACTGTCTACGACTAACGGAACGGTAGCGTTGGGAAATTCTGCCGCTGCCAAAAAGGTTTACATCGCTTCATTGCTGAATAATCCGTCTGTTGCGGAAAAAATAAAAAAACATCATAAAACAGAAACGATCGTCATCGTTTGTTCGGGAAACTCAGGTGAATTCAGTCTGGAAGACTTTTACGGTGCAGGCCATTTGATAGATTGCCTGATTGCTGGATCACAAGGTACATTCATGCTCAACGATGCAGCAAAGGCTGCAATTGCGCTTTATCGCACGAATAGCGAAAATGCCCTTGATATCTTGCAATCATCATATGTCGGACAGCTGTTTGACAAACACAGCTTGATCGCCGATTTGGAATTGGCGGCCCAAAAAGGTTCGATAGATCTTGTTCCGGAGTTGGTGGATGGAAGAATCGAGGCGGAATTGAAAAGGCAGGAAACGTAGTATCAAAATCCAGAAATGAGGTGAAGGGAATGAGGTTTTCACAGTCAATAGCGGTGGTGACAGGTGCAGGTTCTGGTATTGGGAAAGCTACAGCGATGCGCTTATCGGACGAAGGGGCAAAAGTGTTGTTGGTAGGGCGGACGAAAGGAAAGCTGGAGGAAGCGGCAGCTGAAATCAATGCCAGGCACACGATTCCCATGGCCGATATTTTCCCTGCGGATGTAACCGTCGAGGAAGATGTAAAAGAGTTGTCCATGTATGTAAAGGAACAATATCGTGACCTTCACATCCTAATCAATAACGCAGGTGGATCAAAGTCCTCGAAGCTTTTGGATACATCTGCAGCTGATTGGGATATGATTCAACATGTCAATTTGAAAAGTGTCTATCTAGTTTCCAAGTACTTAGGGAAAGTGATGGAAGAAGGAGCGAACAGTGGAAATGAAGGTTCCATCAACAGGGCAATCGTGAATGTCGCTTCACTGTCAGGACATCAGGCAGGGGCATTCATCCCGCATTACAGCTCTGCTAAGGCAGGGGTCATCAGTTTAACGAAATCATTGGCACTGGAACTCGCTGCAGTCGGCATTCGGGTCAATTCCGTATCTCCGGGGTTTATTGAAACGCCATTAACGGAGGATGGATTGCAAAATGAAAAATTCGTAAAGTCCATTCAGAGGAACACGGCACTGGAAAGAGTGGGGAAAGCGGAGGAAATCAGTAATGTCATTACCTTTGCTGCTTCTCCGGAGGCTTCCTATATGACAGGGACAGATATATTGGTGGATGGCGGCTGGTTGATCAAATAGAAAAAGGGGATGGGAAAATGTTAAAAGAACACTTGTTGACAGAAGTTATCGATAATGTATTGATCCTGACTTTGAATCGTCCTGAAAGCCTGAATGCATTTAGTCCTGATATGATTGCAAATTTAACGAAAACGATTAAGGATGTTAAACAAACGCCACATATAAGGGCTGTCATCATCAAAGGGGCGGGTCGGTCATTCACTGCAGGAGGAGACGTTAAGTCGATGGGGAAGGCATCTGCAGGTCAATTGTATGATCATGTTGGCAGAATGAACGAATGCATTTTGGCACTCGATGCTTCTGAGGTTCCAGTTATCGCTGCCGTTCATGGATTTGCGGCAGGGGCCGGTTTCAATTTGGCACTCGCTTGTGATTTGATAGTGGCTTCCGATGATAGTCAATTTGCCATGAGTTTTTCACAGGTAGGCCTGATTTCAGATGGAGGGGGTTCGTATTTTTTACCAAAGTTAGTAGGCCCCCACCTTGCAAAGCAGCTCTTCTTTTCAGCAGAGCCGATTTCTGCGGAACGCTTATACCAGTTAGGTGTAATTAATTATTTATATCCACTCAATCAACTTGAAGAAGAAACATTGAAACTAGCGGAAAAGCTTTCAAATGGTCCAACAAAAGCATATGGAATGATGAAAAAACTCGTTAGCCATTCATTTACAGCTACATTGGATGAAATACTCGAACAGGAGCGAATCACGCAAACCTTGATGGCTTCCACAGAAGATCATCTAGAGGGGGTGGCAGCATTCAAAGAGAAAAGAAAACCGGGATTTACGGGGAATTAATAAGGGGGGACAATGATGAGAGCTATTCAATTTGAAAAATACGGCGGACCGGAAGTACTGAAAATGACTGAAATGGAAAGGCCCGTGCCAACTGGGCATGAAGTTCTGATTGAAATCGATTGTGTCGGCGTCAATTATGCGGATACAGCCAGGAGGGAAGGACAATATGTAGTACCTACGCCGCTTCCGTTCATTCCAGGTGCGGAAGTGGCGGGTGTAGTGGTGGAAGTTGGTGGAAAGGTGACTAAAATCAAACCTGGTACAAGGGTCGTGAGTTTAATTGAATCGGGTGGGTATTCAGAATATGCCCTATCTGGTGAATTCTCCGCCATTCCGCTTCCTGATGCCATTCAGTTCCATGAAGCTGTTGCCTTACCCCTTCAAGGCCTGAGCGCCTATCATATTCTAAAGACAATGGGGCGCATGCAACAGGGGGATACGGTATTGGTCCATGCTGCTGCAGGGGGAGTGGGTACGATTGCAGTCCAGTTGGCCAAAATCTTCGGGGCTGGAAAAGTTATTGCAACTGCCAGCACATTGGAAAAGTTGGAGCTAGCTAAAGAGATGGGGGCAGATGAACTTATCGATTATACCAAAGAAGGATGGGAACTGAAAGTCCGTGAAGCCACGGGAGGAAAAGGAGTCGATGTGGCGCTGGAAATGGCTGGAGGGGATATTTTCAAGAAAACATTGAAATGTTTGGCACCATTTGGCCGTCTTGTCGTTTTTGGTAATGCCAGCCGAGAGCCTTATACGATGAACCCACAGCAATTAATGAGGCGCAATCAATCCGTCGTAGGTTTTTTCCTGCCACAGATCATGAAACACCCAGATTTGCTGTTGCCTAGCATTGAAGACCTTTTTTCTTACGTGGCGTCAGGGGAGCTTAAGCTAACTATCGGCGGCATATATCCGATTGAAAAGGCTGCAGAGGTCCATGAAGAAATGAACGCACGTCAAACGAAAGGCAAGTTGATTTTGCAGGTTAAATAATAGTAAGGGGTGTATACCTAAGCGATACACCCCTTGGCTAATAAGGGGATTTCACTTCCTTAAGAACCACTCAATCCGTTTCAACGCTAACATCTTTATCAGGATGCATAAAGAGAGGTTGCGGCGCTCTTTTAGCCTCTAACAGTTCACGGTTTTCGGTTGAATTCCAGCCTATATCATTGGTGGGGTGTATCCATTCGTCTCCAGCCATGATTTCCGGGTCGGTATCTTCGCTCCAATTTTCGAGTGGTGAGTTTTCAGATGCATATTTACTGTCTCCGATGACGACTCCGTAATCATTGACGAATGGAGCTTGTGGTTTTATGCCGGTTCCTTTAAAGCTTGGTGCATTAATTTGGTGGGGTTGTGTATCGTCGACAATTGGTGAATCCAATTTCTTCTTCATATAGTATCTCCCTTTTCGTTTTACGGTTATTTTTCTCGTCTGTCCCTATATTATCCCTGAATAATTTTCGGCTGTTTTACCCCATTCTAAAAATGTAAACTATATTAAAAGGGGTGGATGAAAATGAAAAGGAAAGCCAATGTCGATGGTGCTGTCAAAGCAAGCAAAACGCCAAAAAGGAACCAAGCTGAAAATGAGTTTTCCAATGAGTTCGCATTAGAGGAAAACCCAATGAAAGGTGCTAACCGCAATTCGAAGCAAGGCAGAAAAGGAAGAAGTTAATGGATAATGAAAAACGGAACTCACAGGAAAAGATAGGGGAACATGTACGGACTGAATTTGGAATCGAATTCAGTGGCGATATGAACGCGACCAAAATTTATGAAATATTGGCAAAAGAAAATAAAAAACGTGATAATAAATAAAAAAATAAAAAAGGACGGGCCCATTACTGGGGTCCGTCCTTATCTTTAAAAAATGATGCTTCCGGATTTTGAGAGTGGGAAGACGGTTGAGCCCTTACCACTCGGATCAAAATAGGCAAGCATGATCGATGGTTTCTCGATGATTGTCCCCTCCGATAAATACGTTTCCAAATCAAAGGGAAGTGCCTCGAGCAAGGTGTGTTTGTGTATTTCTTTTTCATTAAGTGCCAAAGCGGTGAAAGTGGATCCAAGCTGATCCGGCTTATTCAGGATATCTTCATAAATCTCTTTCCGGCCATGTTTATCAAGTGAAGCTTCCCACCAAGGTTTACGTGGTTTGTATTTTTGATTCAAGAAATAATCCAATTTCATGAGTCCGATTATGTTTTTCAGTTCAGCAGATTCGCGGGAAGCCAAAAACTGCTGTAAACGTCTGAATAAGTCTTCAAGCTGATGTCCGATTCGTGACCAGCCTTGTTGATCCCAATAGGTACCGAAATCTTGAAAGAAGTCGAATGGTGATTGAAATACCGTTTTGACCAGATATTCCGTGGTATGATCCATTCTATGATCGTTCCAATATTTTTCAAGGACATCTTCAACTTGTTTAATGCGGACAATATCATCGAAGGATAATACATTATTTCCTAGGATTTCGTAGGGAGCATGATCACTATATATATATTGGTGTTCATCGGCACGTATCCTTAAGCCTGTACCACGGAGCATCTTTAAGAAGCCAAGCTGCATCTCTTCGGGTCTGAGCTCGAAGACATCATTGAAGGTCTTTCTAAAGGAATGGTAATCTTCTTCAGGCAAACCGGCAATCAGGTCTAAATGCTGATCAATTTTCTGCCCTTCTTTAACCATTGTGACGGTCCGCGTCAGTTTTTCGAAATTTTGCCTTCTCATAACCAGATCATTCGTATGGTCATTCGTTGATTGTACCCCGATTTCAAAGCGGAACAATCCTGCAGGCGCATTATCGTTCAAGAACTGGATAACTTCCGGACGCATGATGTCCGCAGTGATTTCAAACTGGAATACCACACTGGGCAGATGTTCATCAATTAGGAATTGAAACATTTCCATGGCATAGCTTCGGCTGATATTGAAGGTTCGGTCAACGAACTTAATGGTCTTTGCACCATTAGCCATAAGGTATCTGATATCTTCTTTAATCTTTTCACGATCAAAATACCTGACACCCACTTCAATCGATGAGAGACAAAATTGGCAGCTGAATGGGCACCCTCGGCTAGTTTCGATATAGGTGACACGTTTAGATAGATTACTACGGTCTTCCTCCAAACGGTATGGTGTAGGCAGCGATTTCAAATCAACCTTGCCGTTCTGAGGCTGGATGATTTTTTTTCCGTCCTGTCGATACGCAATGCCGCCGACCTTTTTATAGTCGTTCGCACCTTCAATTTCAGATAATAGAGCCTTAAAGGTGACTTCACCTTCTCCAATTACGATAAAATCAGCCCCGGGGATCTGATCAAGCCATTCACCAACATCATATGTGACTTCAGGTCCGCCGAGAATGATAACCAATTCTGGATTGATCTTCTTCAGCATGGCTACAACTTTCATTGTTTCCTCGATGTTCCAAATATAACAGCTGAATCCTATGACATCAGGTTTTTTGGAATAAAGGTCACCAACGATGTTCATGATTGGATCTTTGATCGTATATTCTGCCAGCTGTACATCATAATCTGGCTGGGCATAAGCCTTTAAATAGCGAATGGATAGCGATGTATGGATATATTTTGCGTTAAGAGTACTGATAATTATATTCATGTTAAAGGGCGTAAAAGAAACGCCTGGCTCCTTTCGTGTACATGTCTTTTTAAGCCAACAAGCACCAACTAGTAATTTTACCATAGCGTGCTGCATTTGAAAAATGAGTTATTGGTAAGAAGGGAAATCTTTTCAGCTTGAGAAATGAAATGGAATTGTTTTTAAAAAACGGATAAAGCAGAAAATGCTTTATCCGTTTTCTTTCAAAATGCTTGTTTTATATACTCTTTTGTTTTAGACATGAAACGTTTTGGTTTGGTCGCCTTCAACTCGATGATCGGCTGGGCCATTGTAGCGATCATTTCGCTTGACAATAACACGGTGATCAAGAAAGAGAGGCCGGCGAGCATGATAAAGCTCTCTTTGTTGCTGAAGTAGTCTTGTATGGTGCTTTCCCTGAAGAAACGGATGAAGAATCCGTGCAACAGATACACATATAGGGTTTGTTTACCCCAATTCGTAAAGAAATATTGTCCGCGCGGGATGAATGAAAGGAAGCTGAACACTGAAATTATGCTCAATCCATAAAATCCGAGGCGTTTAAACATGGATATGATTGTCGCGTCTTCAAGCTCGGCATATGGTTTCGAACCGAGCAGCCATTTATAATTGATATCTGTATTTAAATAAAACCCGATAAAAATCACTATCATGACACTAAGTGAAGCAAAACGAACCTTGGGTGTGAATAGCTTTTTTAAATGGTCCTTGCTTAAATGGTACCCGATTAAAAACATCGGGAAAAAAACGAATGTCCTCGAGAGACTAAGGTAATTGGAGATATGGTCAATATACCCAATCAATAATGCGATTAAAATGGATAAACCTATGCCTATTGATGGCTTTAGCTTTGAAAAACCAAGTAGCATTATGTTCCAACAGAACAAACTGATCAAGAACCAAAGCGACCATTGGGGATCAAGCAAATCTACAGTGATTGCAGAGCGTTCATATAAGAAATAATAGTAAACGGTATATATCAATTGGAAAATGAGGTAAGGTAAAATCAGTTTTTTTGTAATTTTTGCTAAATATCCTTTTTGATAAAAGCCTTTTGCAAAGAACCCTGAAACAAGGATAAAGGCAGGCATGTGAAAGGAATAAATGGTTTTATATATAGCGTAAATCGTTTCACTGTCATGTATATACGTATTCAGCAAATGTCCAAAGACGACAAAAGCCATTAGAATGAACTTGGCGTTATCGAAGAAAAAATCACGTTGTTTCATAGTTGCCTCCATTTAATGAATTTTTAAGGTAGCTAGAAAGCATTGTTATTCCTTATACCCTAATTACGTAGTATTAAATCAATATTTATTAAATTTAGTATAATAGCCTTAAATTAAGCTTAACGCGAAGTTTTAAATGATTCAACATACTATAATTTGACATATAGGATAATTTTGGATTTAGATGATTGCATCGATTTTCGAAATTACCGAGGAAAATCAAGATGGGTGTCGAATAAAAAGATTGGTAAGGATGGGTTTTGATAAGGGGTGTCAATATGAATATCGACTACGAGAATGAAACGGAATATAAACAGGAAATTTTAAAATTGAATAAGCAGATCGAAGGGTTTTTGAACATTTTCAATTCAATGTCAGAGCCTTTTATTAGGGTTGATGAGGAACTAAGGCTCACATATGTCAATGATGCGGCATGTGCCCTGCTGGAAACATCTAAAGATCAGCTGGCGTCCATGAAGATAACTGATTTTCTCGAGGTCATCCCTATAAATAATCAGGATGAGTCCGGTTCCCCCAAAAAACCGATTGACAGTGAAAGGCAGATGATCCAGCTTCATACCGGAGCCCTTAAACAAATAGAGTTTATGAGTATGGGGGCTCCTTCCGAAGGACAGCAATTTTATCGTTTGGCGGATGTGACATTGGAGGTTTCTTCGTCCCGGGAAACAATAATGTCAAGGCAGATGTTTTTGGACATTTTTGATACGGCCATAGAAAGCATCATACTATTCGACAGTTCAGGAATAATCATGGAAGTGAACCATGCCTTTATTCATATCATGGGCATCCCGAAAAAAGAGATTGTTGGAATGAATATGAGGGACCTCATTTCACCAGATTATAAGGCATATTGGGACGAGAGCATACAAAGGGCCTTTGTTGAGTCGAACTTCAAAGGTGAGGTAGAGATAATGATCGGGGATGAACTCCATCATTTTACTTTTTCCATAAGTTCAACAGTAGGAAATGAATTATACATGTCGGTACTTCGAAGAATTACAGAATCAAATTTAATAGAAAAGAAGTTAGAGACGAGCGAACGGATTTTTGCGGAATTATTCGACCAGTCCATGGATGCGATCATATTCTGGAATGATGACGGAATCATTTTTCGTGTCAATCAATCAGCATGTAAAATTTTTGAATCCAGCAGAAAGGAATTGATAGGCAGCTATATCTGGAAATACGTGTACAGCAACAACCATCATTTTGGGCAGATGATGGAAACGTTTGAAAGGGACACCCAAGTGAGGGGGGAACTTATTTATAAAATGCCGAATCACCAAATAAAATTACTTGAATTGACTGCCAAAAAACATGAAGGTGATGGGTATAACGTAACAATCTTTCGAAATGTCAGTGAGCGCTGGCTTATTGAGAAGGAATTAAGGGATAGTGAGAAGAAATTCAGGAAGATTTTTGAGGGAACATTAGACGGCTTGATATTATGGAACAATGAAGGGTTCACCGATATTAATGAAGCGGGTCAGAAGATATTGGAAATATCGAAGCGCAAACTGCTATCTTTATCTGTTAAGGAATTCATCGAGAAAATCCCTGAAAATGCTCCTGCCTTAAACGGGCATATTGAAAATGTTTACAAGCATGAGGTCTACTCATCCATCATTCCAATAACATTCGAAGATGGAAGAGTTAAGCATATTGAATTTTTAACCAGGAAAAATTTATATTCGAACCTGAATCTGAGTATTTTCCGTGATGTGAGTAAAAATCTCGAAATGCAGGAACAGATCCGAAAATCGGATACTTTGAATGTCGTTGGCGAACTGGCGGCAGGGATTGCTCACGAAATCAGGAATCCAATGACTGCATTAAAAGGGTTTATCCAGTTGCTTGAGGATGGCGTCAAGGGGGAATTTTCCACATATTTTCATGTGATTACATCTGAAATTAAGCGAATCGAAACAATTATCACGGAATTTTTGGTACTGGCAAAGCCACAGGCACTTAAAATTTTCAAACAGGATGTTCATACCATTTTGAGGGAGACACTGGAATTACTGGCCGCTCAGGCCCTGCTGGAAAATATTCAATTCGAGACAGACTTCGAAGAAGATGAGTTTAAGGTTTTATGTGAAGCGAACCAGTTAAAGCAAGTGTTCATCAACATCATCAAAAATGCATTGGAAGTCATGCCGGATGGCGGATCTGTTCATATTAAAACAATCCGATTTTCAGAGAAATATGTTTGTATTTCAATTACCGATCAAGGCATGGGGATCTCAACGGAAATGCTGAAAAAATTAGGTGAACCTTTTTATACGACGAAGGACAAGGGAACCGGACTGGGGCTTATGGTCAGCTATAAAATCATTGAAGAGCACAATGGCTATATAGAAGTGGAAAGCGAAGTGGATAAAGGGACGAGCTTTCATATTTATTTGCCATTCGAGTAATGAAGATAAGTGGAGGGAATATTCTAGACTCTCGCTCAGCAATCAGAAAGCATGCAAAATTCTTTTAGTAAATGGGGGGATCCTTATTCAATGGATTCCTTTTTTTTGCTTCCATTTTATATCATTTTCATCTTGGAATCACAATTGACGTTGTACTATCGAAAAAATATTGCGCTAATTAAAGGGATATTCCATCTTTTTATCCATTGATAAATTTGTCCTTGTTTGCTAATGTGGTAAACTACTAAAGTGTTTTGAGCGGAAACTAACAATGGAAATAAAATTGAAGACCTTTCGAATCGAATGTTCGGAGCTGGCTTTTTCATATCAAATCATTAAGAGGATTATGGTTCGGAATTTCCGTCATATCCTGTCTGCTGGTGGGTCAGGCTTTATCGCAATTTAAGAAGTTTTGTCTTTTTTTGCGAATCTATTTACATATAAGGCATATTTTGTAATACTTCTTTTTATGATGTAACTTTAAAAGGGCAGGAGTAGTGAATGTAGTTATGAATTCTAAGTGTGCAACGGAAATTTGTTCTGAGATTCGAATGAAGCGTTGGGAAATGATGGAGTTGGCAAAAATGTATGGAATAGGTCATGAGTATACCCTTCGCCAAAGCGAGCAACTTGATAAACTTATAAATGAGTATTTGATCCTTCAACATCATTCTTCAGTGGAAGTGAGAAATAAGCGGGAAGAAATGGTTGTTATTGTACAGAAGCCCTTTAATGATGATTTTACATTTTAAATGGATCTGAATGCATGCATCACTTCTTAAATTAGCGGTAGGGGAGATAAGCACCTTTTGGGTTATTGAACAGGTAGGAAATGAACTTTACAAACATTTCATGAAAACAATTCAAGAAAGATCATATACAAAAGACGATCATTATCTTTTGAATAACTATTGCTTTGAGGTATACATCGAGGGGAGGTCACCAGAAGGTGTCCTTCATGCATGGGGAACGTCAATGTCAAGCGGATTTGTTTAGAAGCAGGAATTTAACTGAATGTATTACACTGATTAATAAAAAGTAAGGGCTGACTCACTTAATGGAGCCAGCCATGGTCAGGTCTGGATTACAAAATTTCCAATAATATTACCATGAACAAAAGACCGACAATGAATGAATAGGTTGAGGTGCGTTCATTACCATCCCCATGGCTTTCAGGAATCAATTCCTTATAAACGATGAAAAGCATGGCTCCCGCAGCGAAAGCTAAGCCGTATGGAACCAGGAACCCAATGTAAGAGGTTAAATAATAACCCAATAAGCCCGTAATTATTTCGATGGTACCGGTCAAGGTTGCTATCAGGAACGCTGTGAATTTACCGATTTTTTGATTAATTAAAAACAAGGCGACAAGTAACCCTTCCGGGGCATTTTGCAGGCCGATGGCAAAAGCGATCAAGTTACCTGTATCAGCTGTATCCGAGGCGTAACTGACACCTACAGAAAGACCCTCAGGGATATTATGGAGCGTAATGGCAGTGATGATCAGCAAAGCCTTTTCATCGAACTGAATACCACTTTTCGTATGGCTGAGATCGATATGCGGAATGTTTTTTTCCATGATCGTTAATGTCATTACCCCGAGAAAAACCCCAATGACAAGCTGAGTATACCCTCCGGTGGCTAAAGACTCCGGAATCAAGCTCAATAACGAAGCAGCCATCATGATACCAGCGGTAAATGCCAGCAGCGTGTCTCTGAAACGATGTGTGATTGAACCTTGAATGAACAAGATTGGTAACGCACCGAACCCTGTAGACATAGCAGATAGGATGCTGCCTAATAAAACTCCACTCATATATTTCTCCTTTGTATGGTACTTATCATTACTTATTTGTAAACCTTTGGGCGAAACAATAATTTATTGTATTTAGATGATAAAAAATAGGTTCCAGGAAAAAACCATTTTGAAGTCATGCATGTCTTCTGCGAATCATTCTTGTGCATACCATTTTTTCAATGTTAGATCAGTCGGCAGCAATATGCTGATGATCCCAAGCAATGGCAGGAATCCCACTATCTTAATCATGGATTCGATTCCGATTATATCTGCGATGGCACCCAATGAAACGGATCCAATGGCACCCATTCCAAAGGCTAAGCCTACAGTCAAGCCGGCCATTGTTCCGACTTTTCCCGGGACCAATTCCTGTGCGTATATTACAGTGACAGAAAAACTGCTCATTATAATGAATCCCGCCATCAATAATAAGATAAAAGCGGCTGTAGGAGGTACGAATGGTAAAAGTCCGGTTATTGGCATGCTTGCAGCGAAAGAAAAGAAAATTACATTTTTACGACCGAATCTATCCGCAAGCGGGCCACCGAAAAACGTACCTACAGCTCCAGCGGCTAAAAAGGCAAATAGGAAAATCTGAGCGGATTTTATCGTGAATGAATGCTGCTCGATCAAATAAAAACTATAAAAGTTCGTCATGCAAGATACATACCAGGAACGGGCAAAAATAATGAATAAAATTAATACCAAGGCTTTGGCCACTTTATGGGACCGTTCTTTATTGATTACTTTTGCAGCAAGCTTTATAGGCTGGAAGTGAACTAATTTTTGAGAATACCACTTGGCAATATACAGCAATAGGATAACGGCCGTTAAGGCAACCAAGGCAAACCAGAGTGCGCCTTTTTGACCGAAAGGAACAAGTACGATGGCTGTGATGAGTGGGGCAAGGGCTTGCCCGCTATTCCCGCCAACCTGATAAATTGATTGCGCCAGGCCTCTCTTAGGGCCGCCTGCCATGTAGGCAACCCTAGAACCTTCCGGATGGAAAATGGCTGACCCAAAGCCCATCAAGATGACTGCACCAAGGATAACAGTATAGTTTGGGGCAATTGCAAGTATGATGACGCCTATTAAAGTACTGGTCAATCCAATGGGCAATGCATAGGGAAGGGGCTTTTTATCTGTATAGAACCCAACTGCCGGCTGCAGAAGGGATGAGACGATATTCAGGCAGAATGCAATCATCCCCAGCTGTGTATACGTTAGCGACATTGATTTCTCCAGGATTGGGAACATGGCCGGAACTACGGCCTGAAGTGAATCATTCATTAAATGGCAGATGCCTATGATGATCATGATTTTCAGAGTCATATCTTGTTTTTGCGGGTTTGTTTTAATGGCAGCGATACTTCCCATATGTATATTTCCTTCTTCCTGATTAAGAATTTTATCTATTCCATAAATAGATTCATTAAGCATGTCCCGTATGCATGACACCCTTATAAAATAATCGGAATCGTTCTCTAGTCTTCATTTTTAAAAATTAAACCCTTCAATGGTTGGTCTTTTATTAAAGGTAAGCTGATTGTAACGGTTGTACCGTTTAGAGGTTTACTTGAAAACTCGATGGTTCCGTTAAAAGATTCAATTATTCGTTTACACACGAATAGCCCTAATCCGGTTCCTTCCTTTTTCGATGTATAAAAGGGATCGAAGACTTTACCGATATCTTTTTCATTCAGTCCATGACCGTTGTCGATAATTATGATTTTAGCCCATTCATTTTCATGATGAATCCGAATCCTTAACTTTTCCCCAACTTCCATTGCCTCGAAACCGTTTTTGGCAATGTTGAGAATGACTTGTTTGAGTTGGTCCTTTGTACAATGAACCATGATCGGTTCCTTTACGATGTTCCATTCCACTTCTATATTGAAGTGACGTGCTTCTGATTCTATTATTGGTCTCAATTCAGCAATGATACTGCGAATATCATATAAGGATAAAGTCTGGGCCATGGGTTTCCCTAAAATCAAAAATTCGCTCACTATACTATTGATCCGTTCAATTTCCTTCATGATGACAGAGTAATAAAACTGATCTTGTTCTTCTGGATGTTTTTCAACCAGTAATTGTACCAGCCCCTTTATGCCGGTAAGTGGATTTTTTATTTCATGTGCCGTACTGGCAGCCAATGTGCCGACAAAATCTATTTTTTGCCTATCGTTTAATAACTTTTGGTTTTTGGTATTCCTGCGAACGATCAGTTCCTCCATGACGCTATAGATCATGTGAGTAAAAAGGAAGGTGAAAAAGACAAGTATTAAAAAGAAATTCATGTTATTTGTATTAATCCTGTCGGGCATCTTGACCGAAAGAGTCCAATCCACTTCGGTTAAAGGAGCATCCACCCATGTTGAATGTCCAGTGAATTCTTCGGTATTTATATCTAGAATTCGGGTTTTATCGCTTGTTTCCAAGATAAAGGCATGACCAGGGCTGAGTTTTTTTAATGTTTTTTCCATATCATCGAGCCTAATATGTGCCAATAAAAACCCTTGCGCCTTTTTATCATGATCCAGGATGGGAGCAAAAATGGAATATAATCGAAATCAGGTTTATATGGATCCTTTGTTCCTATAACAACAGCTTTTTGAGTTTTTACTGCAAGCTCAATATCATCCTGTTCAATTAAAGAGTAATGATGGAAATATTTATTCGTCCCTGAGATGGAAACGCCATCCTGATTTAGCCAATATACTCCGGCATACCTGGAATCTGTATCTTTGATCCATTTCATAAGAAGTTCGGTTTTTTTATCATCCATATAAAGAACCGAACTGCTAAGGCTAAGCATCTCAAGGATTTCCTTCGTTTCACTTATAACTTGATCTATGTATTCTTGATAAACGGTTCCCGCCCATTCAGCTTGTTCCTGTCTTTCTTTTTGAATGGAACGTTCTAAATGTGTCCAATAAATGATTGACAAAATAATTAATGGTAAAATAACAATAAGTAGATATGCGGTGAATTTATGCCTTGTTTTCATGTTTGTCACTACTTTAGCTTTTATTTCAAGTATATCAAAATGAGTGATTAAACAATAGTGCATACTAAACAGGGCAGATTGACAAAAAAGTCATAATGTCATATAATAACTTTTAATTCAAGATATTTTAATTAAAAACTTTAAGGTTGTGAAGTTATGGAGAATAATAACATCCAACAGTCTTTGAAACTGTTTATAGTGATGTCTAGAGCACATAGATCTATCAATGATGTGGTAAATAAACATATAGCCGAAGAGGGTTTGAATCCAACTGAGTTTGCAGTACTGGAATTACTTTATCATAAAGGCGATCAGCCTCTTCAGCAAATAGGAGGAAAAATCCTGCTAGCGAGCGGCAGCATTACCTATGTCGTGGATAAACTTGAACAGAAGGATTATCTACAGAGAATAGCATGTAAAGAGGATCGCCGTGTAACCTTTGCAAAAATTACGGAAAAAGGAAAAGCCTTCATTGAAGGGGTATTTCCCGAGCATGAAAAAAGAATCGATGATATCATGAGTGTACTTACGCAAGATGAAAAGGAAACCGTGATAGAATTGCTTAAAAAGATTGGGTATTCCGCTCAAAATTAGCTTAAGAACCAGCACCCGGAGTTTACTGCAGGTGCTGGTTTTTTTATGGCTAATAAAACCTAATTTGTTTCAAGGACATGAAGGTTTTTAATACCGTTGTGGCGAATTAAATTATATTACGATAACCGCTATTAATGAGAATGTGTCTTGAAAGTGATTTCGATTGGTGGATAACATTAATTTGGATTAAAAAATGTCGTTATATCATGAAAAGGAGTGTACATATGAAATTTACTGAGTATGAATATAAACGTCCTGAAATGGATGAGATTAAAACCCGATTCATGAACGCTTTGGAAAAGTTTACGGATGCTGGAAATGCTGATGAGCAAATAAAAGCCATGGAAGAAATAAATGAAATTCGAAATCATGTAGGTACGATGTTTAATTTGGTATATATTCGACATTCCATTGATACCAATGATGAATTTTATAAAGCGGAGAATGATTATTTAGATGACTTCTCCCCTGAAATGGAAGAATTAACATCAAAATTTTACTATGAACTCGTTCGCTCGAATTATCGTCAGGAGCTTGAGGTTAAATGGGGAAATCAACTATTTGACTTGGCAGAAGCCCAACTTAAAACCTTTTCACCCGAAATCATACCGCAACTGCAAAAAGAAAATAAATTATCGAGTGAATATTCGCAATTAATTGCCTCTGCAAAAATTCACTTTGATGGAAAAGAGCTGACACTTGCCCAGCTTCAGCCTTTTATGGAGTCGGCGGACCGTGAGTTAAGGAAAAATGCAAGTCGGGCATATTACGGTTTCTTTGAAGAAAAGCAGGTGGATTTGGATCGTATATTCGATGAACTTGTCAAGGTGAGGCATGAGATCTCGATAGCGCTAGGCTATGGAAACTTTGTGGAGCTTGGGTATTATCGAATGACAAGGACTGATTATGATGCTGATATGGCTGCTGCATTCCGCAAGCAGGTTAAAAAGGAAGTGGTACCGCTTGTTACCCGGCTGAAGGGACGTCAGCGCGAACGTCTTGGTTTGGAGAATTTAAACTATTATGATGAGAATTTTCATTTCAAGACTGGTAATGCCGTTCCAAAAGGCCCTGCGGAGTGGATCATCGAAAATGGGAAAAAGATGTACCAAGAGCTCTCGCCTGAAACGAATGAGTTTTTCAATTATATGATAGCTAATGACCTGATGGATCTTGTGGCGAAGAAAGGAAAAGAAAGCGGGGGCTACTGTACTTTTATAGAAGACTATAAAGCTCCATTCATCTTTTCCAATTTCAATGGTACTTCCGGGGATATAGATGTTTTAACGCATGAGGCAGGACATGCGTTCCAAGTATATCGCAGCCGTAATCTCGACATTCCTGAGTATTATTGGCCCACATATGAAGCCTGTGAAATCCATTCGATGAGTATGGAATTCCTAACTTGGCCATGGATGGAGCTATTTTTCAAGGAAGATACGGAAAAGTATAAGTTTTCCCATTTAAGTGGTGCTCTCACATTCCTCCCGTATGGGGTAGCTGTTGATGAATTTCAGCATTTTGTTTATGAAAATCCTGAAGCCTCCCCCCTTGAAAGAAAGCAGGCTTGGCGTAAGATCGAGATGGAATATTTGCCGCATCGTGATTATGAAGGGAATGAATACTTGGAGAACGGCGGGTATTGGCAGCGGCAAAGCCACATTTATCAGTCGCCTTTTTATTATATCGACTATACATTGGCCCAAATTTGCGCTTTCCAATTCTGGAAAAGGTCAGCTGAAAAAGATGAAACGGCTTGGAAGGATTATTTGAATCTGTGTCAACTTGGAGGCAGCAAGTCCTTCCTTGATCTCGTTGAATCTGCGAATCTGAAATCTCCATTTGTTGACGGGACAGTACAGTCGGTCGTTAAGGTGATAGACGAATGGCTTTCCACTGTCGATGATAAAGCATTATAAAAGATAATGTTTTAATGATTCGGTAATCATTTGGATGCTTTAATAAAACGCTTGGGGATTACTCCTTAAGCGTTTTTTAATCTTTCCTACGTTCAGAAGGTTTGGTACAAAAAGCTCTGCTAAAGCCTCACAGAGAAATTCGAAATAGGTGAACAGGGAAATTCAGACCACACAATGATAGGAAAGTTAACTAACTCTTTAATGCCATAAAGTCCAGGGGAAAACAGCCGACAAAAGGAATATTGCTCGGCTTGTCTTAAATGTCTCTTCCTTACATATATATGTAGGGAGGAGGGGAGAGTATGCTGTCAAGGTGGTCAGGGATTTTCCAGATTGCAGCGGTTTATGTAGGAACAGTCGTCGGTGCAGGTTTTGCAACTGGAAAAGAGATTGTCGAGTTTTTTACCCGTTATGGCTTCTATGGCTTTATTGGGATTTTAATAGCAGGTTATATTTTCATTTTCACTGGAACTAAAATCATGCTCATTTCCGCAAGGATCAGGGCTTCATCTTATGAGGAGTTCAATCAATTTCTTTTTGGAAAGAAAATTGCAGGAATCATCAACATCTTTTTCCTTATTATGCTGTTGGGGGTGACGGCTGTCATGATTTCGGGTTCAGGCGCGGTTTTCGAAGAACAACTTGGGGTTCCGAAAAGTATAGGGAGCTGGTCCACGATCATCCTGGCTTCCTTGGTCTTGATGATGGGAATGCGCGGTGTATTCACTGTAAACTCTTTTGTTGTACCAATCATGATCTGTTTCAGTTTGATCCTTTTTTTCTCGACTTTGGGAAATGGAGAGTTCTTCAAGACCCTTACAAAAGTGCCAGATGAAGTGATTACCCTGAAAATGATTTTGTCACCATTTGCCTATACAGCCTTTAACCTGGCCTTGGCACAGGCTGTGCTGGTTCCGGTTGCCTATGAAGTCCGAGATGAGAAGGTCATTAAACATGGTGCAATCCTTGGGGGCATATTCCTGACCATCATTTTATTAACGGGGCATTTTTCACTTATGACACTTCCTGATGTGAATAATTATGAAATTCCTTCGGCGGTTATTATGAGAACGGCAGCCAGCCAGTTATATTGGATGTTCATATTGGTGATTTACGGGGAGATATTCACTTCGGTCATCGGAAACATATATGGATTACAGAGGCAAATAAGCAGTTATATTAAAATGCCAAGCATGCTGATCATAGCGGTGATTTTTTTAATAGCTTTAATCATAAGTGAATTTGGATATGGAAGGTTATTAGGATATATTTATCCGGTTTTTGGATACATAAGCCTGCTTTTTTTAATGCTTGTCTGGAAAAGCAAGGGAGGGAAGGAGAAATGAAGAACGGGGGGCATGACCTTAGCCCTCCGTACCTGAATGGATGTTCATCCTTTCATCAGCGTCTTAGCCATCTGTAGAAAAGCATCCCGGTAATCCTTATCTTTTTTTGTGAACATAGTTAAGCGGACGGGTGCTTTTTCATCCTTGAGCAATATTGAAGTAATCACATCATCCCCACTTTTCACTTCAAATCCCATGCCGTTCTCGACATCAAGAGCTGGATCCACAATCGTGTCTGAAAGGCTTTTCAGCTGGGCTTGAACATTTTTTTCCACTTCATCCCAATTGACATCAGCCGTCAATAATTCGATTCTCATATAAATGGAGTCATCTTCAGTCAGGAACACGATGTCTTTTCCTGGTTCTTCGGCGCTTAATTTAAATTGTTGTAAAACATAGAGGCTGAACGGTTGATTATCACTTCTTTTTAAGAACGCTGTTTTTTCTATTGCTTTCCCGTTACTTATATATTGCAGGTTTTGCTCCATCAGTCTTACATTGTTGTTGTTTCCTTTATTGCCATTATCTCCATGTGAAGAATTGCCTTCGTTCTCCTCGTTAACAGAATTCTCCTGTGGCTGGTCTGCATTTTCGTCTGCGGTCGTACCGCAGCCAGTCAGCAGAAAAGCGGCGAATGCGGCACAGCCAATATAACGTGTCCAACTAGTCATGTCATTTCCCTCGTCTTTCTGATAGAATTCCAATATTCCTATAAAAGATATCACAGCAATCAGACATGCTGGTGATTTCCCCTTTAATAAAATGACGTTATCAATTGAAAATTGTTACAAAAAAGCAGGAACTTAAATTGAAATGATTACTAAAAAGTGAAAACGGAATGGTCATTGAGAAACCATCCCGTTTGATTACATTGAATTATCCTATGATTTTATAATTTTTATGGTTGACGACGGTTTTCTGCTCAAGTTCCAAATCACGATAATTTTCCATATACGTGACGTCCACGATTACTGAGTTCTCGTTCACTTTCTCGACGATTCCTTTTAAGCCTTCTCTAAATTCAATGATATTTCCGACTTCCGCTTTCTTCATGGTAATCATCCTTTCCCATTTCGTTTTACAATGATCAAAAAGTAACTATGGAGTAATTGGATTATTCGAACATCTTGCCGTTTAGATTTTGACGTGGGGAGTGCAAGTAAGAGAATTGGATATCTCTTCTGTCGGTACAGTAAGCTAAACTTTTAAAGGGAGTAGCAATTCTTGTAAAGGAGCAGTAATAATGAAATGGCATAATTTGGTATATCTTGAAAACGCAGTTATGCGTACCAGTATGTAATCCTATGTACAAAATATGCCAATCATTTTACATTATGATATTTTACTATACAGTTTGCACTATTTTAAAGCATACGTAAAGAAATATGTAGCAAGTGAGCCTCAAAAAATTCTGATTTATATAAAGTGGCATGCTTATGATAAAATGGAAACGGAATTTCTCCTGTCTGATTATGGATAGAAAATTTAAAAATTAGGAGGATAATATTATGAATGCTGAAGAAGCGAAAGATGTACTCGATAAACTGGCAAATCGAGAAATGGATGAATTCAGGATAACAAAAGAAGAATTTTTAGCTTTTCGTGAGGTTCTTATAAAAAGGGAAGACTTTAAACATTTTCGGGGGAATGCTCTCCATAACGGTGAAATAATTTATACTTATTTAGAAGAGGCGAGAAGTTAATGGACTGATATTTTAGGGTGGCTCATGAGTGAGCCACCCTATCTTCATTATTTACAATGGGAAACTACTTGCTTCCTTAATTTAATTAAAGCGGCCTTTCTCCATGATTTGACGGCTGCAGCAGTAACTTGATATACCTCAGCAATTTCACTCACTGTTTTATTTTCCAAGTACGTCTGTAAAAGCCAGCGTTGCTGATTCTTTGTCAAGCCTTCCGTATAAGGTAATATATTTTCGATGGGGAAGGCCTCTTCGTGGATTGAAAAAGGATCTTTAATCTCTAGTATGAAGGAATCAAATGGTTCGGTGCAGGTTTCATATTTATGATGATGCTTTAATTCGTTAAGGATTTTGCCTTTGATTACAGTATAGGCATAGTTAGAGAATTGTCCGTATTCCTCATTGAAATTCCCGATTGATTCCCATAAAGCAATCAAACCTACTTGAAAATATTCTTCTTTATTCTTATAGATCGATAGTGAGCGGATAATATGATGGATCATCGGGGTAAATTCAGTCTTTAGAGCTGAGAAATCTTCCATTGAGCAAGCTACCTTTAGAAAGTGCACTTTCATGTATTCCCGGGTGCTTCTACCATAAATAATTCGTTCGGTTATAGCGAAAGGGCATAAGTGAGAAATGTAAGGAAAACACGTTGGTTTTCAGGCGCTGAACCAGAAACTTATTGAAAGGGAAAGGAAGATTCAGAAGTTTGGAGAGTACTTTTGAATATGGGTTTGAATAAATGAAAGACACATCCGAATATTGGATGTGCCGAAACCATACACTCATTCTTTTTTCGATAGATTTATCGCAATTCAATGAATCATCATTTATTTTAAACATCAGCAATAGCTCAAAGTCCACTTTCACATGTAGCTCAAGATGAAAAAAGAGGAAGTGGGGGAGAAAAGCTGAAACAAAATGCTTCATTCCTTTTGTATTTCAATATGTATCCCCCTAAACACTTATGATTGTGATCCAATGTGGGGATGTTGATAAAACCATTGTTTTTTTAACTCTGCGATTTTCGGAATCCAGCTTCCTGTGCGTCTTGTTCGGTACAAAACATTTCTTCCGGTTTAGTTATTTCGTAATATTGGCCCGAAGGAATGTGATATATTTTATTGCCTTTAGAGTTTATATTCCCTTTAATTTCTGGGTTATTGCAAGATGAATTGACAGTGGTTTTTTTCTCTGATTCTTCTCCGGACTTCGAATCATCAAATCCATTTGAGGTTGCATAGTTTTCAATTGACCAAATCCCGATTTCTTCTTTTTGGGCTTGTTTCTGCATATCTTCCAATTCATCAAGATATTTAGTGTTCGGTGCATAAACATAGGCTACCCTGGCCAGTCCTTTTTCAAGCAGTAGTTTATTCACCATTTTTCCATCAACATAAAAATAGGCCAGCAGCCGGCCATATTTATCTCTTTCACCAATGCCGGTTTCTACTTCCACTTTAGAGCCCTCAGGCATTAAATCCTTGGTGAACTTGCTTGCTTCAGGTCCAAAAGGCTGAACGGGCTTGGAGGGGTGCACGGTTTCTGGGGTATCTACCAAAAGGAGCCTGACCGTTTCTTCATTTCCATTTGGCATTTTGATTTTTACTGTATCTCCATCGACAACCCTGACGATCTCGGCTGTGAATGTCCTGCCTTTCTCTTCTTTGGAAGAATTCGTGCTGGATTGAATATCTTCATTGGACATTGAATCTTCCTGTTTCGATTCATTGATCAAGTTATCTGATGCGGCCTGACAGCCAGTCAAAGTGATCAGACATATGGCAGTCAGGAGAAAAACAGGCAGATAAGAATGTAAAAAGGAATTTCTGTTCATGATAAGTCCTCCATTTTAAAGGTGTTTTCCATGTCCATCATGGATATATTCGGCAGGAATAATACTAACCTATAAAAAAGCGAAAGAAAATGAAATAACATTAAAATTTTCATATGCATCGCTACCCCATATCATGATAGTTTCTTATAATGATAAGGTGGAGTAAGGGAGGCAGGCGTGATAAATGATGTTTAGGCTTGAAAAAATTAGGTATAAAGGCATCCTGCATATTGATGATTTGAAAATATCCGATGGCATGGTTACTTGCTTGACAGGGGAAAGCGGAGCAGGAAAAACATCACTGCTACGATTATTGAACAGGATGGATGACCCGGATAGCGGTTCGATCTATTATCAAGATCAGTTGCTGGATAATTTCAACCCGATAGAGCTCCGACGTAGAGTCACAATGCTTTCTCAGACACCGTTCACTTTTCCGGGAACGATTGAAGAAAATCTCCAGCTGGGCCTGGAATTGACAGAACGGGAAAAAAAGGATAAAGCCGAATTGGTGAAAGCACTTGAAACCGTACAATTGCAGAAGTCTTTAGATGAGGGGGCGGAGAATCTTTCTGGAGGGGAGAAACAAAGGCTGGCACTAGCGAGATTACTTTTATTGAGACCAGAAGTGTATTTACTGGATGAACCGACTTCAGCTCTCGATGAGGAAACCGAGCTAAGGGTCATGAGCCGTTTTTTAGACGAAGTAAAGCGGGAAAAAGGAACGGTCATCATGATTACCCATTCAAAACAGCTTGCGGACATATGTGCTGAAAAGATGATCGTTCTGAAAAAGGCCAAGGAGGGTGACTATTAATGGAGGGTAATGGGATAATAGATATTGAGTTCTGGCGACTTTGTGCAGCCTATATCTTTGTTGTAGTACTGCTCATTATCGTTAAATGGCGAGGGATTTCACGGGAAAAGCAAATCATGCTCGCTACGGTACGGATGACGGTCCAACTCATTCTTGCCGGATACGTTTTGACATATATCTTTGAAAATCCCCACCCTTTACTTTCTTTAGGATTTCTATGTGCAATGGCTTTGTTCTCCATCCATAATATTTTTAAGCAAGTGCCCTATACGCTCAATAAGAAAATTAAAAGGATGGTCATCCTAAGTATGTTGTCAGGTCCCATGGCTGCCTTGTTTTATTTTAATGTGGTCGTGATCCATTTCACGCCATGGTATGAGCCAAGGTATTTCATTCCAATAGCAGGGATGATCGTGGGGAATGCAATGACTGGTGTGACATTAGCGCTTAAAAACCTCCATGATGGGATTAGCAGTAATCGTGAAAAAGTAGAAGCGATGTTGATGCTTGGAGCGACTCCTGCAAGGGCTGTGAAGAAATATGTGGATGCTGCATTCGACTCGGCAGTCCTCCCGACTTTGAACAATATGCTCGGGATGGGAATTATTTTCCTTCCAGGAATGATGACAGGGCAAATCCTGTCGGGAATAAGCCCACTCATCGCAATTGAATACCAGATTGCCATAATTATCGGAATTCTCGGGAGTGTTTCATTAACGGTCGTCCTTTTCATTATGCTTAGTTTCAGAGCTTTTTTTACCAAAAATGCACAGCTTTCCATTTAATAATTGAAGAATCTGAAAAGTAATGGTTGCAGTTCTATCTATATTTTTGTACTATTTTTTAGGTACCAGATAGTTATGGTTTGTTTGTTGGGGATGATAATGCTATTCTGATAAGGAAAAGGGCATTTCTTTACTGATTGGTTAGAGAACACCCCTTACATAACTTATTTTGTTAATTTATCTAAAGGAGATTGATTTATATGGTGGAAAAAACATTTACAGTAACTGCAGAAACAGGAATACATGCTCGGCCGGCTACATTGCTGGTACAAGCTGCCGGAAAATTCGATTCAGAAATAAACCTTGCTTATAAAGAGAAAAAAGTGAACCTTAAATCCATTATGGGTGTAATGTCACTAGGTATTGGCAAAGGGGCAGAGATTACGATTACTGCTGAAGGAAGCGATGAAAATGATGCACTGAACACACTTGCTGAAACGTTGAATAGAGAAGGATTAGCAGAATAATGTCCACTTTGATTAGTGGAATAGCAGCTTCAAACGGAATAGCCATCGCTAAAGCCTATCGACTGACTGAGCCAGATTTATCGATTGAAAAAAGAAGCATAGAAGATGTCGGGGCGGAAATATCCCGTTTTAAGGAAGCTATTCAAAAGTCAACAGTTGAATTGGAGATAATCAGGGAAAAAGCCGAAAAGGACTTAGGGGCCGATAAAGCCGCTATTTTTGACGCACACCTGCTTGTTTTGGCTGATCCGGAACTTATCACTCCAATTCAGGATAAAATACAATCGGAAAACGTCAACGCTGAGTTTTCCTTAAATGAAACCGCAAGCATGTTCATTACTATGTTTGAACAAATGGATAATGAATACATGAAGGAACGTGCAGCGGATATCCGTGACGTTACGAAACGGGTGTTGTCACATCTTTTAGGTGTTCATATTCCAAATCCAAGCATGATTGCTGAAGAAGTGATCATCATTGCGGAGGATTTGACTCCTTCCGATACGGCACAATTGAATCCGGCTTACGTCAAAGGATTTACGACCGATATCGGTGGACGTACATCCCATTCAGCCATAATGGCGCGTTCATTGGAAATTCCAGCAGTCGTTGGAGCAAAGTCAGTAACCTCATCCATTGAAAATGGTGACTTGGTCATTATTGATGGCTTAAAGGGTGAAGTGCACATCAATCCTACTCCTGAACTCGTGAAACGCTACGAAGAGGAACAGGAAGCATATGCATTGCAAAAGGCTGAGTGGGCGAAACTGGTTCATGAACAAACGGTTACAAAAGATGGTCATCATGTGGAATTGGCTGCCAATATCGGTACGCCGAAAGATCTAGAGGGCGTTCATCAAAATGGCGGTGAAGGCATCGGGTTATACCGTACGGAATTTCTTTATATGGGCAGAAATGACTTCCCGAGTGAAGAAGAACAGTTCGAGGCATACAAAGCGGTGCTGGAAGGAATGTCAGGAAAGCCTGTAGTCGTCAGAACGCTTGACATAGGCGGAGACAAGGAGTTACCTTATCTAGAGCTTCCTAAGGAAATGAATCCTTTCCTTGGTTACCGTGCGATTCGCCTCTGCTTAAATGAGCAGGAGATTTTCCGGACCCAGCTCCGTGCCCTGCTTCGTGCAAGCATTTACGGTGATTTGAAAATCATGTTCCCGATGATTGCAACATTAGCTGAATTCCGCGAAGCAAAAGCCGTCTTGGCTGAAGTTAGACAGGAATTGCTTGATAATGGTGTTCAAGTTGCCGAAAAAATTGAGGTCGGAATTATGGTTGAAATCCCTTCAACTGCAGTGATGGCTGATATATTTGCTAAGGAAGTCGATTTCTTCAGCATAGGCACTAATGACTTGATTCAGTATACGATGGCCGCTGACCGAATGAATGAGAGAGTATCTTATTTATACCAACCATATAATCCAGCGATTTTACGCCTTGTTAAAATGGTTATAGATGCAGCTCATAAAGAAGGGAAATGGGCCGGGATGTGCGGTGAGATGGCTGGAGATGAAGTGGCTATCCCGATCTTAATCGGAATGGGCCTTGATGAATTCTCAATGAGTGCCACTTCCATTTTAAAAGCACGTTCCTTAATCAGCCAACTTTCGCTTGAAGAGATGAAAAAACTATCTCAGGAAGTTTTAGTGCTGGATACGAATGATAATGTGAAAGAAGCAGTAGTTAACGCTTTGAAGCAATAAATAAATGATATAAACGGCACCCCATCCCCTTCGGTTGGGGTGCTTTCCTGTAATTTATTCTTAACATTTTGATAAAGAATGTTTATTGCAACAAAATGGGGGTAAATAAAAAGCAAGCACAGTAGTTTGGCTCTATTAGGGCAGCTGACATTCTCATTTCCCCCTTTGTCGCCGGTTGGTTTATCCAACCGGCAATTTTTTTGAGTTTAACTACAGGGAATAAAAAAAACCAGAGAATGATTATTCAGATTTTTCACATTTCGATTATGACGATATAATGGAATTATTATTTTATTTTACGAAATGGAGGATATGATATTTTATGGAATTACATTTGGAAAAGAAAAATGCTTTGATTTTAGCTTCAAGCCAAGGTTTGGGAAAGGCGATGGCAGCAGAATTGGTAAAAGAAGGAGCAAATGTCATGCTAGCCAGCCGTGATGGTGAAAAGCTAGCCGCCGTGCAAAGGGAATTATCACAGCTTGGGGCTGGTAAAGTGGCTTATATGGTAACGGATATAACAAAGGCTGAAGATATTAAAAGCTTGGTTGGGAAAACTGTTGAAGAGTTGGGCGGTATCGACATTCTTATTAATAACGCCGGTGGGCCCCCAGGGGGATCATTTACAGATTTCAATGATGAAGAATGGCAACAATCTTTCGAACTTAATTTACTAAGCTTCATAAGGACGATTCGTGAGAGCTTGCCGCATCTAAAAAAACAGGGCGGAAAAATCGTAAATATTGCATCTTCATCCATTAAGGAGCCGATTCCTGGATTGATATTATCGAATACATTCCGAACTGCAATCGTGGGGTTGTCAAAGACGTTAGCTTCCGAGTTAGCTCCAGACCGGATTTTGGTCAATACAGTTGGTCCTGGAAGGATCGCAACAGACCGCGTTCAGCACCTTGATAAAATGAATGCAGAAAAACAAGGCGTCACACCTGAGAAGGTCACTGAACAATCCATCAATAAAATCCCACTTGGCCGTTATGGGGAACCCGAGGAATTTGCCAAGTTCGTTACTTTCCTTGTTTCAGGCGCTAATACATATTTAACTGGCCAGTCCTATTTAGTTGATGGAGGAATGATAAAGTCCATTTAAGGTTTTAAACAAAATGATTGGGAGGAATTTGCAGTGACGCAATCGAACGATGTGATCGGATTCATAGGTTTGGGAGTTATGGGAAAAAGTATGGCGGCCAATTTACTTAAGGCAGGATTTGAGGTATTCGTTTATACAAGGACGGAAGCAAAGGCAAGTGAACTTCTCTCACAGGGTGCAAAGTGGGCATCTGAACCTAAGGAAATCGCACAGAAGGCTAATGTGATCATTTCAATGGTAGGATATCCTAGCGATGTGGAAGAAATTTATCTTGGGGAAAATGGTCTTATCAAGAATGGGAAAAAAGGAGCCCATTTAATCGATATGACTACCTCCACACCATCCTTGGCCGTGAGAATAGCAGAGGAAGCCAAAAAAAGAGGAATGGAATCATTGGATGCACCGGTTTCTGGAGGGGATATCGGTGCTCGTGATGCGAAGCTTACGATAATGGTTGGCGGCGATAGTGAGGCGTTTGAAGCGGTCCGGCACATTTTTGATACCCTGGGCAGTAATGTTGTCCACCAAGGTCCTGCTGGGTCAGGCCAGCATACGAAAATGTGCAATCAAATTGCCATTGCATCTAACATGATCGGAGTAACTGAAGCAATTTCTTATGCCAAAAAGGCGGGGTTGGATCCGGACCAGGTTCTGAAAAGCATATCTTCGGGTTCTGCCGGAAGCTGGTCACTGTCCAATCTTGTGCCGCGAATGGTCAAAGGGGATTTTGAACCAGGTTTTTATATCAAGCATTTTATTAAGGATATGAAAATTGCACTTGATGAAGCTGAAAGGATGGGAATGGAGGCTCCGGGGTTAAGCCTGAGCAAATCCCTATATGAGGGGCTGGCAGAAGCTGGCGAGGAAAATAGCGGTACCCAGGCATTATATAAACACTATAATTAAGTGCTAGCATATCTTTTTCATGAATAAGCTGATAGCGACAGCCTTTACAAAAAGGAGTGATCGTTATGGGCGAATTCGATGATATCAATATGAAATTCCAGGAATTAGAAGATGGTCGATATATTGTCAGGATTGAAGGGTATAAACGCGAGAAAACCATTCATCAAACAAAGCCCATTCGTTGGGATCTGAAATTAATGAATGAAAGTCCGCTAATCTTGCCGGTGAAATTCAGTCATATCGAAACGAATGCCGGCTTCCAGATCCTGATGCGCGAATTGAAAAGTTTAGGTCTTTCAAAGCCGCGCTCCGCAAAGGAATTTGAAGAAGTGATGGCTGATTTACTTGGGTCCATCGTTGAAGTGAGCCTTACCACGACGAATAAGGAAGAGGGATATCGGGAAATTCGTTTTTTACGGAGATTGTATTAGTTGTCCGACATGGTGTAATACAATCAGTAGCTGAAATCTTTGAGAATAGGAAAGTGGCCTTCAATCGTTTTATTGAAGGCCACTTTTTTGTCCGGTTCAATCAAGCTAAAAATGCTTCTATACGGTCCAAAGCCTTTTCAAGTGTTTCCATTGAATAGGCATAGGATATCCTAAAGTACCCTTCGCCAAGTGGAGAGAAAGCATCTCCAGGGACTACTGCCACTTTTTCCTGTTTAACAAGCTTGAGGCAAAAGTCGAGGGAGGTGGTGTAGCCTTTCGGAAGCTTTATAAAGAAATAAAAAGCACCATTTGGTTTGATTATTTCCAGTTTCATCGCTTGTAAACGACTGTATACGTATTCACGTCTCCGTGCATACTCTGTCTTCATGGGAATGGCATCATCTTTACCTGCGGTCAAGGCAGCCAAGGCAGCTCTCTGCGATATGGAGGAGGCGCAAGTCACATTGTATTGATGGACCTTCAGGATATGCTGAGACACGGCTGCAGGCGCAAACAGAAGGCCAATTCTCCACCCGGTCATGGAATGGGACTTGGACAAACCGTTCAGGACGATGGTTTGTTCTTTTAAGAACGTGGCAATCGATACATGTTCCTGATCGAATACAAGTTCACTGTATATTTCATCCGCCAATATAAAGATGTCCTTGCCCCTTACCAGTTCGGCAATGTCCAATAATTCTTTGGAAGACAACGTAACCCCAGTCGGATTCGATGGATATGGCAGGACGATGCAACGAGTTTGATCAGTTATGTACTTTTCAATTATATCTGCAGTCAAACGAAATCCATTTTTTGTTGTATCGGCATAAATCGGGTTTGCACCGCACATTTTGATGATGGGTTCGTATCCTGGATAGACCGGCCCTGGTAATATTACTTCGTTCCCTGGGATGAGGATCGTTCGAAAGGTAATGTCAATGCCTTCACTTGCACCCGAGGTCACTATAACTTCATTCGATGGATCATAACTAAGCTTGTATTTATCCTTTACATATTCAGAAGCAGCTTCCCTTAATTCCTGATAGCCGGCATTGTGAGTATAAACGGTATAATCATTATCGATGGCTTGTTTTGCCGCTTCTTTAATATGCATTGGAGTTGGAAAGTCAGGCTGTCCTATCGTTAAGGAAATGGTGCCTTCGATTTCAGCGACCATATTGTAGAATTTACGGATCCCTGATATTTGAACTTCTTTTACTAGAGGGTTTATTAAATGTTCCACTATGAATATCCTCCCTTTTCATACTTCATGAGATTATGTACTATGTTTGACGGATTCATTCTATTTTATCATTTAGTTTGGATGGGGGAGAAATACTTTTTGAGATTAATGAATTAAAGGTATAATGAATGATAAGAAAAATTTGAGGGTTGATACATATGATAAGGACTTGCGCAATTACTTCTAACCAAGAAGTCAGTTTTGGTTTGCCGCTATCAGAAATGGATAATACGGATATCGAGTGGTATTGGGTGGATTTTTCCAACCCCACAAACAAGGAGATCGAACTTTTATCCAATCATTTTCACTTTCATCCGCTGGCAATTGAAGACTGCCTGGATGATTTTAACCAACGTCCCAAAATGGATTTTTATGAGGACTACCAATTTCTTGTGATTCATGCTCTCAGGCAGAAGGTATTTAGAGCAGTTGAATTGGATATGTTTGTTGGTGAAAAATGGATTGTCACTTTTCATAAGGAAGAAATGCTTGAACTTGAAAAGGTGTGGGAAGAAATTCCTGGAAATAAAATGTTGAAGCAAGGTCCCTTTTTCTTGATGCACAGGATAATTGACAGGATCGTCGATGAATTTTTCCCTCCTGTGTATAAAATGGAAAGCGAATTGGGGAGCATTGAGGACAATACTGAAAATGAAACGATAAACGAATTGATGGATCAGCTATTCGATTTACGAACGGATATGTCCAGGCTCCGTCGGACCATTTTACCGATGCGTGATTTATTATACAGGATGATTTCATCCGAGCGTCTGAATTACTTAAAAGATCAGCACCTGTATTTTACTGATGTGTACGATCATCTTCTTAAATTAACTGAAATGCTGGAATCTTACCGAGATTTCTCCTCCGATATCCGGGATAGTTATTTGTCGGTGAACTCTAATAATATGAATTCAACGATGATGACATTGACTGTAATCACTACAATTTTCATGCCGCTGACCTTCATAGTAGGCGTATATGGGATGAATTTTGAATACATGCCGGAATTGAATTGGCACTATGGCTATTACCTCGTCCTTGGAATGATGGGCGGAATTGCTTTGATGATGTTTTTATTCTTTGTTAAAAAAGGTTGGCTCACTCCAAGGAAAAGGTCACGAAAGAGCTGAAAACAACTAACTGACTTGCTGCTTTAATGATACCGGTATCATTTGAGACTTTATTTTGCGAAATACTAAATTTATGAATATGAGATTTGTTGAAATGGTGTACTGGCTCTATTGGTAATCCATAGGAAAGAGAAGAGTATGCTGGGCTTTGGTTACAATGGCAAGGAAGGGTCAACTAAATACTCCTGACTAGTAAAGTGACCGATATAAATGGAGAACGAATAGGGTTTTGAAGGGCTACAGGGCATTATTTTGCGACGATCCTATCAGCTTTTATGTCAGTTATATAATCGCGGGGGTTACACCGGAGAACAGGCCTTCATGATTTGATTGCCGGAACGGCAGTAGTGAAAAATGATCGAAGGGACCAGTTTGGGTCCCTTTTTTGTTTTGCTTGAATAGATGATAATCACTTCTTGATTCTTTTTTTATCTTTGCTCTAAACAAAAGACATAAGTAACCGAATTATTAGGTATGAGTTCATTTATAAAACCATGTTAGGTCTATGTATCCAAGAGCAGGACTTGCCTGCCCGGATAAATGATTGATGGAATTATAAAATGTATATGTAAGAGAAGGGCGAGATGAAAATTGGAAGCAAATAAAGGGATATTACTTGAAAGTGGAACAAATGAGCTTGAAATAGTGGAATTCGGCATCGGAAGGAATAAATTCGGCATTAACGTAATTAAGGTGAAGGAAATCATTAATCCTGTCCCCATCACGCTTGTACCTCATTCCCATCAAAATGTGGAGGGGATCATTGAGCTTCGCGGTGAAGTCCTGCCAGTTGTGAATGTAGCGGATGCTTTAGGGTTTCCGCCATCAGAAACTCCTGAGCAGGATAAATTCATAGTGGCTGAATTCAATCAGCAAAAAGTGGTCTTCCATGTCCATACGGTAACACAGATCCATCGTATTTCCTGGTCTCAAATCGAAAAGCCGTCGGATATGTACCAAGGCCTTGAAAGTCAGATTATCGGAGTAATAAAATTAAATAGCGAAATGTTACTGTTACTCGATTTTGAAAAAATAGTGGTCGAAATCAATCCGGAATCAGGGATAAACATCCAGCAGGTTAAAAAGCTTGGTAACAGGCAAAACTCAGATAAGAAAATCCTGATTGCAGAAGATTCCCCATTACTGAGAAAGCTGCTGTACGATACATTGTCAGAGGCTGGATTCAAGTACTTGGAGTTTTATGAGAATGGACTTGATGCAATCAATTATCTGGAGAACTTGATTGCATCGGGAAAAGTGGTCGAAGAAGAAGTGCAACTGGTGATTACCGATATTGAGATGCCCCAAATGGATGGTCATCATTTGACTAGAAGAATAAAGGAAAGCGGTGAACTCGCAGTATTGCCGGTGATTATTTTCTCTTCTTTGATTACGGACAGCTTGCGTCATAAAGGTCAAGTCGTGGGGGCTGACGCACAAATCAGCAAACCTGAAATTACGGAGCTTATAAATTTGATAGATAGAATTGCATTATAAATGTGAAAACGGGCCGATGAGGCATTACCTCACGGCCCGTTTGATTTATCCGAAATAAATACTTAATACTTGGAACCTTTTCCTAAAAAGGAAGATGGGAATGGATTGTGAAAAGGTTGCTTAACCGACCCACGCCCGTAAGACCTTTTCTCGGTATTGGTAGGGTTCGGTTGTTTTTCACCTGCTTGTCCAACGTAAGATTGCAGGATTTGTTTTGCCTTGGATAATGACAACGACGCTTTAGGGTTCCGTATGGATGCTGCCCGGCTGCCGAGGTGGGGTAGTTTTTTCAAATCTTCCTTAGTGGGAGGTAAATGAAAAACATATGATCCGCATTCAACGATTACGTCGGATTGTTGTGCTGCAAAGCGAGGGTTATCGGAGAAATGAAGTCCAATCTTCTTCGCTTTTCCTTCTTGCATAAGCTTGCTTAATGCGAGCCGCTTTAAATTATATAAATTCTTTGGCTCCAACGCAGTCTTTGCATGCTTATTAACAATAAACACGGCTTGGGCAAGGGAGTTGATCGAAAACTCATCCCTTTCAGAATGTCCTTTCGTTTGGTTCATTATGGGAACTCCTTTTCTTAATAAGGTTAGAAGGGACGTTACAGAACTCCTTCAATAAAAACCTGTTTTTATATTGGTTGAAATAGAGACGTGTGTGCCAATTAGGCTGAAAATAGTAAAATAATAATGCATGTACATCTCTAGGGTATGACAATCATTTCCCAACACTTTACCAACTATTCATTTTCATATTATACCACTTCAAAATATATAAGGAAGTAAAATTCAATCGAGCGCCTTTTGGGATAAGAAAAAGAAGGCGTTTAATGACGCCTTCTGTCCAATCCTTATTGAGTGTATATATTGATATTTTCAGATACCCCAGCCTGTGCCTGTGCCTGTGCGCCGAATTGTTGTGGGTAGCCCTGAAAACCTTGATACGCAGGGTAAGCAGGATAAGCCGGATAAGGAGGGTAAGCTGGCAAGTATGGAGGAGGATATGGATAGACAGGTGGACGGTTATTGAATAGCAACGGTCCAATTGCCAATCCTGCAACAAAAGCTACAGGCGCCAATAGAGGAAAGAAAGGAAAGAAGCGCTCGTCATTCCAATATTCAGGTCCATATTCATTCCCATATGCATTTCTGTATTCGTTCTGTAGCATTATGGTTTGAGGATAGTGGTAGTAAGGATAATGCTGTGTTTGCATAATTAGCCTCCTTTTCTCTAATTCTTTACATAGTATGGATTTTTATTAGAAAGGAGCCTGTTTCATCCTAATCTGTTATAATGAATCTACTTGTGAGAAAAATTTGAGGTGACTGTAATGGAACGGTTTAAAAGCATTTTTGCCGTCGGTTTTGGAGGAGCGGCGGGAGCGATATTACGTTATTGCGTGATCTTGACTACTGGCCATTCCTTCTTTCCGTTTGGAACCCTCTTAATAAATATAGTAGGCAGCTTTTTACTTGGAATGATTAATGGCTATTTCGCCTCGAAAAAGAAATCATTTTGGTTTTTAGCGCTGGGCAGCGGGTTTTGCGGCGGTTTCACCACGATGTCCACATTTTCCCAGGAAGTGGTGGATCTACTGCAGACTTCTCTGCCTTTTGCAGGACTGTATCTTGGGGCCACGCTTTTCTTTGGTTTGGTTGCCGGTTTCCTCGGACTGGGCCTTTTTAATAGACGGAGAGGTGAGCCCCTTTGATTGAAGTCCTTTCAGTTTTTATAGGAGGTTTTTTGGGAGCGGCCTCCAGATATGTCTTGCAGATTATTTTTAATAGGCTATTGCCAGCAGTCTCGATACCCTTTAGTATTTTACTGATTAACCTTATAGGTTCTTTCGGTTTAGGAATGGTATTTCCACAGAAAGAAAGCTGGGCTTTATCTTTGCAGGTTTTCCTGATAATAGGTTTCCTGGGAGCCTTTACGACCTTTTCTACATTCAGTATGGAAACTCTCGAACTTATAAGAAAACACCGTTATATAGATAGCCTTATCTATATGACGGTGTCGGTATTAGGTTGTATCGGCACTTTCCTTTGCGGCTACTTAAGTATGGCAAAGCCTTTATGACGATCGTTACTGGTAAAAAAACCTGGTTTTCTCAAATATAATTCTAATGCTATAATTCATAGGAATCCATTACTGATGATTTAGGTAAGAAGCTGTTTTGGTCGAACAGGTTTTGGTAATGAGTCTGGCGGAATTCACCTGTGTTATACACTATCATTTTTTAGCCTGCAATTCGTAAACCGTCAACTCAGGACGAGAAAGAAAACGATATGGGAGCCGGGTAGTGCCAAGCCCTCTATTAACATGTAATGTTAACGAGTCAATTTCATACGTGCCTTCTCGGTACTTTTCAGCGTAGGGGGGAGTTACAAGGGCTCCTGCAAAGGGAATTTGTACTTGACCTCCGTGACTGTGACCGCTTATTTGATACTGGATGTCGTAATTCCTTGATGTATCGGCAAGGTCAGGGGCATGCGAAAGCATAATGGTGAACACTTCTTCTGGGATGCCTGCAAGGGCTTTTTCAAAATCCGGTTTTCCAAGCATGGCATCATCAACCCCGGCAATGAATATTTCTTCAGCCGTTAATAAGGTAATCTTAGTTGAGGTATTTTGCAACATGGTAAAATGTGATTTCTTCATGATATCGCTGTAAATTTCTGAGCCATATCCCCCATGATCATGGTTACCGTAGATGCTGAATTTTCCAAGTGGCGCTTTGAGCTGATTCAATACAGAAGGGATTTTCTGCTGGGCCTTGTATTTATTAGGCTGGTCCATTAAATCTCCGGTAAATAAAATGACATCCGGGTCCAATTGGTTTATCTTATTGACAATTGCTTGTAAATCTTTAAGTTGAAATTGAAAGCCTAAATGCGTATCACTGAATTGGATCATTTTCATGCCATGAAAACCTTTTGGAATAAGGGGATGGCTGATTACATTATGCTTGATTTCTAACCATTTCGGCTCCAGATTATGAGCATAATAGCTTCCGCCAATACCTAAACCGGTTACGGTAGCCAATGTACCAAGGCTTTTCTTTAAAAATGTTCTTCTGGATATGGGTTTATTCAAATTAATCAACCTATCTAATATAAAAATGTTACTTCCTAATACTAACAAACAATATACATAAAATGAAGAAAATATCTTCTGTACGCATATGAAAAACATGTAAACTGGGGTTTAATGAAACCGTATCCGGTTTGAAATTGAACATCTATACGGAGGTAACATGATGACCGAACCAATGTTTATTACACTGATTATACTTCTATGCGCTATTGCGCTTTTTATACAAGGGAAATTTCGCGCCGATTTAATTGCACTTAGTGCACTAGCCATCCTGGGTTTACTGGGGATACTTACATTGGATGAACTGGTGGCCGGGTTTGCGAATCAAGTGGTAATCATGCTGGCTGGGCTATTTATCGTCGGTGCCGGCCTGTTAAATTCAGGAATAGTGGAAAAGGCAGGAAATAAGTTGTTAGGTTTATGTGGGGGCAGTGAATGGAAATCGCTGCTTATCGTGATGCTGACAGCTGGAATATTAAGTGCATTTTTAAGTGGAACAGGAATTGTTTCCATACTACTACCTCTCGTTATGAGCATGGCTTTACAACAAAAAACAAGTCCGACAAGGTATTTATTGCCCCTTGCCTATGCAAGCAGTATTGGCGGGCTATTAACACTTACCGGTACCCCATCCAATATGATTGTTGCTGATGTATTAAGGCAAAACGGAATAGGAACATTATCATTTTTTGACTTTACACCTGTGGGCTTGATCGCTTTTGCAGCAGGGTTATTCTTCATGTTGACACTTGGACGCCTCTTGCTACCTGAGAAAACGATTGCCGCGAACAATAGTGTAAAGGGACTGTCCGCAGGGGAGCTTGCCGGCATGTACAAAGTATATGACCGGTTGCATTATCTGCATATACCCGCTACTTCCGATATTGTTGGAGAAAGGCTGTCGGACCTTCAGCTTCCTATCCAGTATGAATTGACTTTGATTGAAATCCAACGGAAGCCGAAGGATAAGCAATTGCCGCTGTTGCAAAGGCAGCTGACGATTTCAGCCAGAGCGGATGAGGTTCTTCATCCTGAAGATATCATTTTGGTGTTTGGAGAAGAAGAAGCAGTTGAGAGATTGGCACTTAACTATGAACTGGAGTTTAAACATTTCAATACCGAACAAATTAAAAAACATTTTCTTAGCAGTAGGTTTGGATTGACGGAAATATTGATCGTTCCCAATTCGGATTATGAAAATCAAACCTTGATAGATGTGCATTTTCGTGAGAAATACCAGTGTAATGTGCTGGCAATCAATCGCAACGGTGAATATATTCAAGCGGATGTCGGGACGGAACGACTGAAACCGGGAGATGCAATCCTGATTCATGGAGAATGGGAGAACATTGAGCGGATTTCCACTGATTTACAGGATGTCATCGTTATTGGAAGTACTTCGGAAGATGGCTCTCCAGTCAACTCCAAGGGCAAGGCATGGATTAGCTTGGGAATCACTGCATTGATGATCATTCTTTTATCAATCGATTCCATCCCAGCTGTACTATCGGTAGTGACCGCAGCATTGTTGATGGTGATCACTGGATGTGTCCGTTCTATGGAGGATGCTTACCAAAAGATTAACTGGGAACCTGTACTATTGATTGCCGCTATGTTCGGAATAACGGCTGCATTGGATAATACCGGTGGAGTGAGGATGATAAGTGATTGGCTTGCCGTTTTATTCAGTAATATCGGGGCACACGGCATATTAGCTGTCTTTTACCTCCTGACACTTATCCTAAGCCAATTCATCCCCTATGGAGCTGCGACGGTAATCATGACGCCCATTGCCCTTACATCTGCAGTGAATCAAGGGATAGATCCTCTTCCTGTGTTTTTATGCCTTGCCGTTGCTGGCAGTTTAGCGCTATCCACTCCAAGGGTGGCCACTACCAACGCGCTTGTCATGACAGCAGGTGATTACAAGTATAAGGATTTTATCATGATCGGGATATCCATACAGATTTTCATTGGCGTTATCATGGTGATCACGATTCCATGGTTCTTCCCTTTTTGATAAGGCATAAGGCATTGTTCCATATATGGACAATGCCTTTTCAATGGAGAATCATTCAGTTTCATTCAAAAGGATGGAATGATCGGCGAATTTTAATTGGCTGAAAAAAGAGTTATATAGTAGGAATTAAAATTATTTATTATCAATGCTAGAAACTAATGGTATAATTTTGGCATATTGGTGTTTTCGTAATTAGGGGGAAGATGCATCATGGATACAGAAAAGATATTAAAGAATTTAGACAAGGTGACACCATTCTTTCAACCGATTTTCAGTGCAGATCAACATCAGGTAATCGGGTATGAAATTCTAGGGCGCTATGAGGAACAAGCGGAATATAAAAGCCTTGGCCCTTTTTTTCACGATTCTGCAGTTCCGGAAGAGTATAGGGTGGAAGTGGATAATTACGTACTTGAAATTGCCTTAGAGAGAATAAAAGACTATGGTGAAGATTTTCTTATCTTTATCAACAGAGATCCTAATTTGCTTATGCTGGATCATGGCGAAGAATTCATGGAGATTTTACATCGCCATTTCCAACCAGAAGAAATGCACCGGATCGTGCTGGAATTATCAGACACGATCAGTCCGGAAAACTTCGATCCTTTGCAGCATGTGCTTGCTTATTTTAAAACATATGGGATTAAGATAGCTTTAGATCATTTAGGGCAAGATACTCAATTAGACCGAATCGCACAGATTTCTCCGAATATTTTAAAAGTTAACCTGGACCAGCTTCGCATTTCAGGTGGAGATGCCTATCAGGTCATCCTGTTTTCTCTAAGCATGCTAGCACGAAAAATCGGCGCCAATTTACTTTTTGAGAACATTGAGTCCGAATACCAACTTCGTTTCGCATGGAAGAACGGGGGACGATATTATCAAGGATACTTTTTGGCGAAACCGCACGGCGAGTTCATTAATAAAGATTTACTTCGTGAAAAGTTCCATCAAGAATGTCAGTCCTTCATTTCACTCGAGACCAAGAAGCTTGAAGCCGTTTATCAAAAGACTTTGCAATTCAACGAAAATATGCAAAATTTCTTAAAACAGGAAAAGCGAGTTGGCACCCATGAAGAGTTTCTCGGTATTTTGGCGAAAAAATGGGATTCCATATGTTTTCGGCTTTATATTTGTGATGAAGAGGGGTATCAAAAATCACCCAATATCCTCCATAAGGACAAGCAATGGGTAGTCCAACCGAGTTATTTGAATAAAAATTGGAGCTGGAGACCTTATTTTCTCGAAAATATCGTAAAGATGCGTAATGAGAAAAAAGGGATTTTATCCGATTTATACAGTGATATCGAAACGGGAGAAACCATCCGGACCTTTTCATATCCCCTGAATAATAAGGAATACATTTTCTTTGATCTTTCGTATAGTTATTTATATGAAAATGAAGCCCTATTATAAGTAAAACGATTCATGTATACAATCGCTTAAAATGTGTAACGATAAGCAGAAATGATGCGCTTGGAGGAGACATATTTTGAGCACGTACATCTGGATTCTAATCATGATCGTTACTGTAATGGCGTTATATCTGCTCTTTTATACTTATTCTGTAGCAAGGGCACAGAAAGTGAAGGCCAGAAATGATTCGACTATCGATGATTCAGTTAAAGAACATCCTTATTTAAAGAACCCGATATTCGTTTCACTTCTTGTTGGAACGATTTTGGTTGCCGGTTTTATTTTGTACTATGCTTTTCAATGATCGTAAGAAGGAGATTTCAATATCATGAAATCTTCTTTTTTATTGTGAAGAATAGGCAATAGCATCAAGATCTCGCGGATAATATGATTTTGTAGTTTGGCTTTGTTCTGGACGGGTATTGAAAGACATAGGCAGAAATCCGAACCATTAGGAGAAATTCTTTTACTAGGAGATGATTGGAATGAGTAAATATTTAGTTGCATGTCTTGCCAGTGTCCTTTTATTTTTAGGAGGAGGGTTCACAGCTTCAGCGGAGGGCTTACATAGAGAGGAAGTACTATCTTTAGTACGAGCTGCAGCAGAGAATCAAGGCTCGATCAGTGAGGAAGTTCGTACGAAGGAAGAGATTGAAGGGAAGTTGGATACACATTTCACAGGTGAGTTCATCGAGAAGTTTGTTAAATCGAATGTAGTGAAAGTCGATGGCGGTTATACCGCATTCGGTTCAGACTTCGCTCCCTATTATATCCCATTTTTCAGTTACGATAAGAATACGGAAATAGTATATGGGAAAAACGGCGAGTTCATTTATGTTCAGGAGGAATTCAAAGATACAGGGGACGGACCTGTATCTATGGGAAAACATGTTGAATCAGTTACTTTAAAAAGGGAAAATGACGTTTGGAAGGTAATGGACGTAAAGTATGAAGTGAAAAAATGAAATAAGGTACTTTAAAAGAAAGTATTTCAAAATTGAAAAGTATGGAGACTAAAATGAAAAAGTCTAGAGGAGGAAAAGCTTCTCTAGACTTTTTGTTATATATTCAGTTCTTTCTTTATTTCGTCCAGTTCAAAACCAATGATGGCTTTCCCATCGATTACGACCGTTGGTGTGGAATAGGCGCCGTATTTATTCGTTAGTTCTTTACGTGCATGTCCATCTGCTTTAATATCTTTTTCTTTGTATACGATATTATTATCATCAAAGAACATTTTCATGATTTTGCAGGGAGGGCAATCAGGTTGGGTATAAAGCGTAACGTCTTTCATTTCATTCCTCCATGTATGCTTTAGGTAGGGTTTACTTTTTCATTATAGAGAATGCCAAGACATTTGAATAGGAAAAGACCTTGAAGGACCCTCCTACCTATCCTTTTCCTGCTTTACTAGATAGTCTATCAAACCCATGGAGCAAACATTTAGGTCCATGGCGATGATTTCAAAAACAGGATGATCGGTGGTGATTCCTTTTTCGCCTAAATGAATCGCGACTTCCGTGAAAATATTTTTACTGGTTGCTGCCACTTGTTCCTCAAAGCTAGCAAATTCCCTATATGCCGATTTGGCAGTCTCCACAAATTTGGGCAGCCAGTAATGAAGTTGTTTATATACTTCCTTAGGATTTTCCGATACCCCGTAATGGCCAAAATATATACGCTCGACGCCGATGCTCTCGTACAATTCCGCTGCAGCAAGCATCGCATCTGGGTTAAATTGGTTTGGTGATGTTGACGGTAAGTAAAATTCGAAACCTTCTTCATCGAGTTCACGATAATAGATGCCTACGGTGTCACCTGAAAACATGCCTTTTGAAACGGAATCGAAAATGCTTAAATGATGGTTTGCGTGTCCTGGGGTGTCATAAAAGGTCAATGAGGAATTATCACTTGTTTTTAGGGAATCCCCATCATGTTTAGTAAGCATTCTATCAAATGGTATAGGTAAAATCGGATCGAAAAGCTCGTCGAATTCTTCACCATAGACCGCTTTAGCCCCAGCGATCAAACGTGTTGGGTCTTCTAGATGCCGTGCACCTTTTGGATGGACGATCACTTTGGCATTCGGACAATGCTCTAAAAAAAGTCCGGCTCCACCTGCATGGTCCAAATGAATATGGGTAAGAATGATATATGTAATATCCTCGAGGGAGATTCCCAAATCTTCGAGCCCCTTCATTAAGTGGGGGATGGAAGGGCTGGCGGAAGTTTCGACTAAAGTGATTTCTTTATCGGCAATTACATATGTTCCTGTACGATTTTTTCTATTCAAATCAAAACCATCAATCAATGAAATGCGATAACCAAGTTCACTAATATTTCCCAATAGAATCTACCCCCAGAAAATTTTTCATGTACAAAATCCATTCCTTATTTTATTCTGTTAATAGTTCCATGTAAAGAATGAAGTTTTAAATTATTCTGAATTTATTTCAGCGTGGCTACTGGATAGAAAAGTATGGTATAGTGAAACCTATCGAAAAGGTTTTATTCAGAAAGGAGAGGGAGTATGTCTCAATTACAGGGCATCCTTACCAGATTGAAAAGTCTTCAAGAGCAAGCGAAGGAATCTGAATCTGCTCAACGTTTTTTTGAAATAGATGGTGTGAAAAAGTGCCAAGTTACATATTTCAGCAAAACAGAAATGTTCGAGCTTGAAGTATACAGTGATAAAGGGAAGTCATCAAAATATCAATTCGATAATATTGATATGATTACCATTGAAATCTTTGATCTTCTTCAATCTTAAAAAATCACAAAAAGCCGCCTTCCTTTGAAAGCGGCTTTTTTATTGTAAATGAGGCCGTTCAATTTTCACTTTTTGAATGAAGTAGTGATTTTTACGACATCTTATTAATTGGAGGGATGTAAATGAAAAATCCAATGGTAATATGCCCAGTATGCGGTGAGGAAAGGGAAATGGAAAATGTATTGACGGCACAATCCAACCAAAATGTGATTTATCAATGCCCGGAATGCGGTTTTAAACAGGTTAACATCAAAACTAGTAAGGGCTAAGGATCTCTTGCGAAAATCCCACAGTTTGGGATTTTATTGGTCTGGGAATGAGCCTTTTCTGCTTACATATGTTAAACTATAGAAAGAGCTGTATATAAAAACATATGGTAAGGGGTTTTAACATGATCGGTACTCATGATGGGGATTTATTGGAATCCAGCGTTAAAGACTTAATGATTTCTTCTGAACGCGTGGCCCACGTGCAGGTAACCAATAACTTAGAACATGCACTATTGGTATTAACAAAGAGCGGTTATACGGCCATTCCTGTGTTAGATCCGATGTATAAATTGCATGGCTTAATTAGCACACCAGTCATTCTTGATTCAATCTTGGGACTGGAACGAATTGAATTTGATAATCTTGAGAATAAAAAAGTTTCTGAAATAATGAATATAGAAATACCTCGCCTGCATATTGAAGATACATTGACTAAGGGTGTGGAATTGTTGATTGATCATCCGTTTGTCTGTGTAGAGAATGATGATCATGTATTTGAAGGTATTTTAACGAGAAGAGCAATCTTGAAAAAAGTATTTAAACAAAATGCACCTGAATAAATATGTAAGGCTGAAATTGATCGTAACTTTAAGACTCGCCAATTGGCGGGTTTTCTTTTTTTTACATATTTGATCCAGCTGGTGGTAAAATCTATAAAAGTTATTGTTTATTTGGAAAGGATGCGGAAATTGGGCCAAGCGTTGGATAGTACAAAAGTGCAGAATAAAAAATTGAAACGCCCCTTCATTTTAGCTGCCATCATGTTGGCTATGTTTATGAATGCTATTGAAGGAACGATCGTTTCGACGGCGATGCCGGCCATTGTAAGTGATTTAGGTGGTTTTTCACTTTACAGCTGGGTGTTTTCAGGTTATTTGTTAATGAACGCCGTGACAGTCCTGATATATGGAAAGCTATCGGATATTCTCGGTAGAAAACCTGTCTTATTATTTGGCATCGTTGTTTTCTTAATTGGCTCCCTTCTTTGCGGCTTTGCCAATTCCATGACGGAACTCATCATTTATCGCTTTGTACAAGGTTTTGGGGCGGGGGCTGTAGCTCCTGTAGCTTCAACGATTGTTGGTGATATCTATAAAAATGAGGAAAGGGCACGCGTTCAAGGGTACCTATCGAGCGTTTGGGGCATTTCGGCGGTCATGGGGCCAGCTTTAGGCGGCTTGCTCGTTGAATCCCTGACTTGGAAGCTTGTATTCTGGGTTAATATCCCTCTGGGCTTACTAGCCTTTATTGGAATTTGGTTTTTCCTTCATGAAAATATCGAAAAGAAAAAACGTGATATCGATTACATCGGTGCAACGCTATTGACGTTATCCATATCCACTCTTATGGTGATACTCGTAGAAGGAGGAGTAAAATGGTCATGGGCTTCAGCTCCGGTCATTTCCTTGGCATTAGTGGCGATCATCGCCTTCAGCTTATTCATTCGTCAGGAAAAGAAAGCTGCCGAACCAATGATGCCATTTGAACTCTGGCAGGAGCGCTCCATCCTGATTGCAAATCTTGTTTCATTGACTACAGGGGTTATGATGATTGGATTATCAAGTTTCCTCCCAACATTCGTACAGGGTGTGATGGAACGCTCGCCTACGGTAGCTGGTTTTACATTGACGGCCATGTCAATCGGCTGGCCGATCGCATCAATGGTTTCAGGCAGGTTATTGATGAAAATAGGATTCAAATCTACCTCCCTCCTTGGAGGGTGCTCATTGATCCTTGGGAGTTTGATCCTCGTATGGATGAAGCCAGAAGCAGGACCCCTTATTGCTGCCATGGGATCCTTCTTTGTCGGTGTTGGGATGGGATTGACTTCTACTTCATTCATTGTCGTCATTCAAAAGACCGTTAGCTGGGAACGCAGGGGTATTGCAACAGCTTCCAATATGTTCATGCGGAATTTAGGAAATACGGTAGGTGCTGCATTACTTGGAGGAATCATGAATACGAGACTTCAAGCCTATTTAAACGAGCATGCACCAGCAGGCTCGGGGGTGACGATAGATACGGCAAATATGCTGTTGAACAATGAGGAACGTATGTCGCTTCCTCAAAGTGTGGTAAAGGTTTTGCAGGAAGGACTTACATTATCTTTACAGACGATTTATCTAATTGTTCTAGTCTTCTCCGTTATCAGTTTCATATTACTTACTAGACTAAGAAAGAATAAGGAGGCAGGAGAGGGAAAGGCAGACTCATAAAAGGAGCTTGCCATTGTATGTAAAGGAAATGCGACTCGGAGTATCAATTGCCGGAAATATGATCGTCAAAGGATATTCACGCCGTTTCTTTTCCCTTGTATTATAATCGGACTTTGTTGATAATTAAATTTAAAATAAATTAAATCATCATGCTAAGAATTAATTATCAAGAGGTTGGTGTGTATGTCATTTTCGGAATTTCATTTATTATCCGTACTTGCTCAGGAAATGAATATGAGAAAAGCTGCTGAACGGTTGTTCGTTTCCCAACCGGCTTTATCACAGCGTTTACAATCAATAGAAAAGGATTGGGGTTCAAAACTGTTTCTGCGTTCACAAAAAGGGCTGTCGCTGACGCCGGCAGGTGAAGCGGTAATTCGTTTGGCCAATGAGGTTATAGAAAAAGAGGAAAAGGTCAGGGAAAGTATCCAAGCCATGGATCATGAAGTGTATGGAACTTTGAAAATAGCCTGTGCCTCGATTGTCGGTCAAAATTGGCTGCCGCAAGTATTGAAAAAGTTCGTCCAAAAATATCCGTTTGCCAAAATTTCATTAATCACTGGCTGGAGCAGTGAGATTTTAAAGTCTTTGTATGAAGGACAAGTACATATTGGCATCATAAGGGGGGCCCCGGATTGGAAAGGGGTAAAGCAGCATTTATTTACTGATATGCTTTATTTGGTGGATACTGAAATGAAGGAACTGAATCAAGTGTTCGAAACGGACAGACCATTCATTCAGTTTAAAAGCGATTCGAATTATTATCAGGAAATTCAGGACTGGTGGCATCGGCAATTTAAAACGACACCAAAAAACACCATAGTCGTGGATCAAATCGAAACATGCAAACAAATGGTGTTCAATGGTATCGGATATGCGATCCTTCCAGCCATCACATTACATGATAAAGATACGAATGTTTTTAAAATCCCTCTTCTAGATGGACATAACCACTCAATCGAACGAGATACATGGCTTTGCGGCTATGAATCTGCCTTCCAGTTAAAGCAAGTCCAAGCATTCACGGAAGTGGTGAAAGAACATATTCGCGACCAAGGAATGTTATAGACCCGCTGATGAAAATGTCAATAGGGCAGAATAATATATTAGAGTGACATTCAACTTGTCTTGCAGGCAGTTGTCTGGTAAATTTAAAACGAGTAATGATACATATTTAGGAGGTTTTTCCCGGAATGAATAAAATGGATGCGAACGAAATTATTTCTTTTATTTCAAATAGTAAAAAATCTACACCAGTAAAGGTCTATGTCAAAGGCGATTTAGAAGGCATGGATTTTGGTCCAGCTTCTAAAACTTTCATTACAGGTAATACAGGGGTTGTATTCGGTGAGTGGTCTGAAGTCGAAGAAGCAATCAAGGCAGCGGGAACAAAAATCGAGGATTATGTTGTTGAAAATGATCGTCGTAACTCTGCCATTCCTTTATTGGACCTAAAAGGCATCAAAGCCCGTATCGAGCCTGGTGCAATAATCCGTGACCAAGTATCGATCGGTGACAACGCAGTGATCATGATGGGGGCATCAATTAATATTGGCTCGGTCATTGGTGAAGGTACAATGATTGACATGAACGCAATACTTGGCGGACGTGCAACAGTGGGTAAAAACTGTCACGTGGGTGCAGGTGCAGTTTTGGCAGGTGTCATCGAGCCACCTTCGGCACAACCGGTCATTTTGGAAGACGATGTTTTAATCGGAGCTAATGCGGTCGTTCTTGAAGGTGTGAAAATCGGTCAAGGATCAGTCGTGGCAGCTGGTGCAGTTGTAACGAAAGACGTTCCGCCTTACTCCGTGGCTGCTGGTATACCGGCGAAGGTCATTAAACAAATTGATGAAAAAACCAAATCAAAAACAGAGATCATGCAAGAACTTCGTCAACTATAATTTCTTAGTGAATATTGCCTGAAGCGTGGATAATTATATCCACGCTTTCTGTATAGGGAGGGAATAATGTGAAAATAAATCCTTTTGCCGAAATCCGGCGTGATTTGCATCAAATACCGGAGATAGGATTTAAAGAATTCAAGACGCAGCAATACCTATTGAATTACATAACGAATCTGGCCCAGGAGCGAATGGAAATAGAAACCTGGCGAACAGGGATATTCGTGAAAGTGAAGGGAAGGAACCCGCGGAAAATGATTGGCTACCGGGCTGATATAGATGGTCTGCCGATAAAAGAGGAAACTGGACTGCCTTTCGCATCCAATCACGAGGAATATATGCATGCCTGCGGCCATGATTTTCATATGAGCATCGGTTTGGGTTTATTGACATATTTCACCGAAAATCCGATCGATGATGACATACTATTCATTTTCCAGCCTGCAGAAGAGGGTCCTGGCGGAGCTGAACCGATGCTTAAATCGGAAACCATGAAAAAATGGAAGCCGGATATGATCCTTGCTTTACATATTGCTCCAGAGTATCCAGTTGGAACGATTGCAGTTAAAGAAGGGCTTCTATTTGCCAATACATCTGAATTATTCATCGATTTGAGAGGGAAAGGGGGGCATGCAGCCTATCCGCATGAAACAAAAGACATGGTCATCGCAGCCTGCTCGCTTGTAGGGCAGCTGCAAACCATCGTTTCCAGGAATGTCAATCCGCTTGATTCAGCTGTCATTACAGTTGGGAAGATTACTGGAGGCACCGTTCAAAATATTATTGCGGAGACAGCGCGTTTAGAAGGCACAATACGCACCCTTAACCCCGAATCGATGGTAAAGGTCAAGTCAAGAATAAAAGCGCTTGTGGATGGGATACAAGTTGGTTATGAGTGCTTAGCAGAAATAGACTATGGTGCGATGTATCACCAGGTGTATAATGAAGAACGGTTGACCCGGGAATTCATGGAATTTACAGAGATGTCCACCGCTGTTCATTTACATCGCTGTACTGAAGCGATGACGGGTGAAGATTTTGGATATATGCTAAAAGAGATTCCTGGCTTCATGTTTTGGCTAGGGGTTTCATCGGAATACGGATTGCACCATGCTAAGTTAAGTCCTGATGAAAGCGCGATTGAACTCGCGATTAGCCATTTAACGGAATATATAACATTTAAAGGAAACGAATCTTAAAAAATGCTTTTCAGAACAGAACATGCTCTAAAGAGAGAACGAATGATGTTGGAGGGCTTATTGTGAAAAAAGAATTTGCGGTAATTGGACTTGGCCGTTTTGGAGGCAGTATAGTCAAGACATTAGCTGAAGAAGGATTAGGGGTTCTGGCTATCGATGCAGACGAAGATCGAGTGAATGAATTTGCCAGAATAGCTTCACATGCCGTGGTAGGGGATACGACGGATGAAAATGTGCTGAGAAACATAGGCATTCGTAATTTTGATCACGTCATTGTAGCGATTGGCGAGAATATTCAAGCCAGTATATTGACGACTCTCATGCTTAAGGAATTGGGTGTCGGAAATGTTACGGTAAAAGCGCAAAATGATTATCATGAGAAGGTTCTTCGAAAAATCGGGGCCGACTTTGTGGTGCACCCCGAACGGGATATGGGGAGAAGGATTGCCCATAATATCGTCTCCAATAATATTCTCGATTATTTGGAGCTTTCTGATGAACATTCCATCGTCGAAATTGTTGCAAGCCAAAAGATGAATGGAAACTCAATATTTGACCTTGATATTCGCGCTCACTATGGGTTGAATATCGTTGCGATTAAAAGAGGGAACGAAATAAATGTCTCCCCACAGGCAAGCGATTTAATTCATAAAGGTGATATATTGATTGTCATCGGAGCAGATTCAGACATCAATCGCTTTGAAAAAAAAATTGTGGAATAAGCAAGGCGTATCACAAAAAAGCCCAGCCATCAATGGCTGGGCTTTTTTATGATTATTGGACCTCCATGATGATCGGTAGGATCATAGGACGGCGTTTAGTTTTTTCATATAGGAATGGAGATAAAGTATCTGTAATTTCATTTTTAATTTCAGACCATTGTGTAGTTTTGCGATCCATCACCTTATTTAAATGCTTGGTGATCAAGGATTGAGCATCGCTGATCAGGTCTCCTGATTCTCTCATATAAACAAATCCGCGTGAGATGATGTCAGGTCCGGATGAAATTTTGAATTCCTTCATATTTATGCTGACAACGACAACCACAAGGCCTTCCTCGGAAAGAATCCGACGATCACGCAGCACGATATTACCGATATCCCCGATGCCGCTTCCATCGATATAAACCGAACCTGAAGGGATTTTACCAGCGATTTGTGCCGTGTTTTCACTTAAGGAAAGTACTTCACCATTATCCATGATAAAGCAATTTTCTTCCGGAACACCGCAATCTACTGCATGGCGGGCATGGAGTTTTTGCATCCGGTATTCACCATGGATTGGCATGAAGAATTTTGGCTTTATCAAACGAAGCATTAGTTTTTGTTCCTGCTGTCCGCCATGTCCTGATGTATGAATGTCATTCAAAGGACCTGAAATGACTTCTGCTCCAGCACGATATAATTGATTAATCGTTCTGGAAACACTGATTGTGTTACCGGGAATAGGTGAAGAAGAAAATACCACAGTATCACCAGGAATGATTTGAATTTGACGGTGAGTGCCATTCGCTATCCGCGACAGGGCTGCCATTGGTTCACCTTGGCTGCCTGTACAAAGGATGGTTACTTTATTTGCAGGCATACGATTCAATTGCTGTACATCAATAAATGTATCTTTAGGCGCTACGATATATCCAAGATCTTGGCCAATTGCTATGGCTGAATCCATGCTACGTCCAAAAACAGCTATTTTACGGCCATTAGCCACTGCTGCTTCCACAACTTGCTGAAGGCGATGGATGTTCGATGCAAACGTTGCAAAAATGATCCGGCCGTCAACCTTACGGAAAATGTCTTGAATGGTATCGCCGACACGGCTTTCGGACATAGTAAAGTTCTGCACTTCACTATTTGTGCTATCTGAGAGTAAGCACAATACGCCTTCTTTACCGATTTCAGCCATCTTGGTCAAGTTTGCAGGCTCACCCACTGGAGTGAAGTCGAATTTGAAATCACCAGTATGGACAATTTGTCCAGGTGGGGTTTTTACGACGATTCCATAAGAATCAGGGATACTGTGAGTTGTGCGGAAGAAAGAGACGGAAGTCTTCCGGAACTTGATCACTTCATCTTCACTGATTTCAATCATGTTTGTCTGACGTAAAAGGCCGTGTTCTTCCAATTTATTACGAAGTAACCCAAGAGCTAGCTTCCCGCCGTATACTGGTACATTCACTTTTCTAAGTAAATATGGAATCCCGCCAATATGGTCTTCATGGCCGTGCGTAATGAAAACACCTTTAATTTTATCTACATTTTTCTCTAAATAGCTGTAATCTGGAATCACATAGTCAATACCGAGAAGTTCATCTTCAGGAAATTTAATTCCAGCATCAATGACGATGATTTCATCTTGAAACTGAACAGCATATGTGTTCTTACCGATTTCGCCTAAACCGCCCAGGGCGAATACAGCTGTTTGATCGTTTTTTACAAATTTCATAAATTATAGCTCCAATACTTTGTAATCTTCATTTTGTTTTTCATATTCTAAATATGCTCCAGTTACCGGTAGTACGATTTCTACGTTATAAGGTTCATTTTTTAATTTTAAACGGACGTCACGAACGGATTCACCTTCGATAAACACTGTTTTAGTATTCTCCCTGATGGGAACCTCTGCTATGGTTACTTGATAGTATACCTTAAAAACCATTTTAATCTCTCCTCACTTGTTTGCATTGCTTTTTTCATTATATATAAAAACAACAATTTTTTCATGTTTTTCAACATCATGTAAAAATAAACCCAGCTCCGCCATAAAAACGGAAGGGGTTTTGATGAATTAAATATACCAATGTCTAAAAAGTATATAAAAAAATAGATGGCCGATTCGGGTATCAATCCAATTGTAGCTTCCTCTATCTTATATCCTATCCGTTTTTACTATGTGTGAAACTTAAATCGATAAAGAAAAGTTTCTGCCGGCTTGTTTTTATGCAAAAAACGGTTACTCACTTTATCTAATTTAAATGGGGTCTTTTTTCGTAAACGATTTCTTTCTTAATTAATATAGTACCACTGGGTACAGCGTTTCATGAACAGACAACGACTCATATTTTGATTGAATATGTATTCACCTGGCCATATCTAGCCAAGATAGAAAGAATGCTTAACAAGAACTTTACAACAAGGAAGAAGCCCTCCGCAAGTTTTTGAAGGGCTGTCCGAAAAAAATTCGCATTTGGATGACGGCCAAGGCAGGATATGAGTGGCAGATCATGCGATAGATTTTTTTCTTAAAAGATCATTCCACTGTTTAACAAGCTTTTTACGAAGCTTTTTTAACATGGCGATCACGCTCCCTTAGTTATTATTGTATAGGATTATTCAATAATGTAAATATGTCTTTACAAGTACTTGGCCCATTTTTGAAAAAAAAGGCTCATTCTTACAGGTGACTGTGAATTTAGGGGCAAGAAGGACGGAGAAGTGTAATTTGGAAAACCTGAGTTGAGTTCTATTAGGAATAGTATATGCTCATTCGTGAATAAAAAACGTAACTTTGAGGGAAATCCGCTAGAGTTACTTGACTTATCTTGATGACAATTATTAAATGGGTACATATTAAAAATGAATGAATTGGAAGTGAATCGTTAGTGAAAATCGTATTTTTTGATATTGACGGAACATTGCTCGATCATGAAAAAAAGTTACCTGCTTCAACGAAAAAAGCCATAAAGCAACTACAGGATAGCGGGGTTTTTGTAGCGATTGCCACAGGAAGGGCTCCATTCATGTTCGAGTCTTTAAGGGAAGAGCTTGGCATTGATACATTCGTAAGTTTCAATGGACAATACGTTGTTTTTGAAGGGAAAGTGGTTTATAAAAACCCTTTGAGCATACCTGAGATAAAGCGGCTTCACGAACATGCTGAAAATAATCAAATACCGATCGTTTTCATGAATGAGGAGACAATGAAATCGAGTGTTCCACATCATGGCAGAATTGAAGAAGCTTTAAGCACCTTGAAGTTTCCACACCCTGAACATGTGGCAGACTTTTATGAGGACAATGAAATATACCAAGCCTTATTATTCTGCTCGGAAGATGAAGAAGGGAACTATGTTGGGAAATATGATGACTTTCACTTTATTAGATGGCATGAATACTCGACGGATGTACTTCCATTCGGGGGGTCAAAAGCAGAAGGCATTAAAATATTAATGGAAAAAGTCGGGTTTGCTCTAGAGGATGTTTACGCCTTTGGAGATGGCTTAAATGATATAGAAATGTTAAAAGTAGCGGGATATGGCGTGGCAATGGGGAATGCCGGTCAACTTGTGAAACAAGAGGCCGACTTTGTAACGAAGGATGTCGATGATGATGGCATACTTTTTGGTTTGAAGGAACTTGAACTGATTTAAAAACAAAAACTCCCGTCAACCAACAAGACGGGAGTTTTTGTCGCTTATTACGTTACCTTTCCACCGCAATGGAATTTTCCGGAACGGCATAGGGGTCTTCCTGATTGATATGATCATAAAACATGATTCCATTTAGATGGTCGATTTCATGTTGAAAGCAAATGGCTGCGGTGCCTTTTAGGCGGAGTTGAACCGATTTCCCTTCCAGGTCAGTACCCACGACGGTTATTCGAGCATAACGTGGTACATAGCCGGAAACGGGGCGATTAACGGAAAGACAGCCTTCTCCGCTTGTCAAGTAAGCTTTTTCCACTGAATGGCTAATGAGTTTAGGGTTGAAAAGTGCATAGCTATACAGTTGATCATCTTTTTCTTTCAAATGAACCGCAATCATCCTTTTTGAAACATTCACCTGTGGTGCAGCCAAGCCAATTCCCGCCCTTAACCCGTATAGAGCAGCAATATCGGGCTTCTGGCTGTTTTGGACATATTCCATCAAGCTGGCTAAAAGTTGCTTATCTTCATATGATGCCGGAAGCGGAACCTCTACCGCGACTTGCCTTAAGATTGGATCGTCTTCATTAACAAAATCATCCATGGTAAGCATAATCTTTCACCCCATAAAATTTCTTATAATATGTATAGGTTATTTTAACAAAAAAAATGCTGAAAGTTAATGGATAGTCTAATGAAAGAAAAATGGAAGGGATGGAATCAAGTCGATTAATTCCTATCCCAGCCATAATTTTATTTACGTGTTAAAGTCTATTAAAAAAATAAATCATTTTTTGTGAATCAGGGTGAATAGTTAACATTTTCGGGTAAAGGTAATAGTAATTATCTGTTTAGCATAAGCACGCGCCGACAATGATTAGCAAAATGAACAGGACAATGATTATGGCAAAGCCGCTTCCAAAGCCTCCACAACATTGGTCACCATAACCAAAGCTGGGTGCAACGGAAACCGGATAACAACATTCCTGGTTGTAACCTCCATACATAATTTCATACCTCCGTTTTTGTTTTATTAAAATGTTGACCACTCTGATTTGAAACGGTCCCTACAGCCTATGCAGTATGGTTTAAAGGGTGTAGGCTAACGCCCAGTAATGATAAATTCATGTTCGGAATAAGATTAGTGCAAGTGTCCGTGCATAAACAGAAATTTAAAGAAATATGAAACTTCAAGAACTATCAGAAGGAGCTGTCTATGTTGAAGAGTTTTGGTCCATATGTTATTTTACTTCTTTCATTAGTGATCTTGACCGGTTGTTTTAACGGTTCACCTGAAGAAAAGATCCACAAGATCCTGGAGAAAACTGCTGAAAAGGAAAGTAATTTCACCGAGCATCGAGAGCCGCTTAATGATTTGGAGAAAAAGGAAAAAGAAAAGTATGAGAAAATAATTGAACTTGGATTGGATGAGTATGAACAAATCGTCGAGATTTCAGATGAAGCAACCAAGAATATCGACCAACGGGAGGAAATAATAGAAAAGGAACAAAGCAGTATGCAATCCTCAAAAGAACAATTCAATAAGATAGGTGAACAAATCGGGAAAATAGAGGATGAAAAAGTTAAAAAAGAAGCGACTGAATTGAAAAAGATCATGAGTGAGCGTTATAGCACCTACGACAATTTGTATGATGCCTATCAACAAAGTCTGGCTTATGATCGTGAATTATATGAACTGTTTAAAAAAGAGGATTTGAAAATGGATGAATTACAAGGGCAAATCAAGAAAATCAATACCTCTTATGGAAAAGTTTTGAAGGCGAATGAACAATTTAATGCATTAACGGAAAAATCCAATCAAAAAAAAGAGAGTTTTTATGATAGTTCCGGCATAGAAATGGCTGATTCTACAAAATAATATAATAATGATGGGCTGTGATCCTCAATCACAGCTCATTTTTTGTGCATCCAGTTCATTTATAGACTAAAAAATTTTAGAATAGTTATTTTGTCGAAACAAGTGAATGTAAAATTTTCAGTACCTGTACTAAAAAAAAACGTTAATAGAAAATCAAACAGCTGACTGATATGAAAGCGTTTGAATATTTTTTCGTAATATTATCTTAATGGCTCAAATGCCTCTAGTTAATGCGGTTTTGGAATCGATGGGATCGACGGGGGATTTGAAATATTATTCGTCGTCATCCCTAAAATGATAAATACGGGAAATTTAATAGTACAGTCGTAAAACGAAAACTAATACAGAGAAGAAGTTTTAGTGTTGGAAATTCTATAAAATCAAAAAAATAAGGAACTCCAAGTGATTGACTTGATGTTAATTCATCTTGTAAACTTAATCTATAAAAGTTCTTGTATCATTTTCCTTGATTTTTTTTATGGTACAGAATAAGATTGAGACATATTAAGCATATCCACGTTTGAGGGATTGGTCTTAAGGGAAAAATAAAAGAATGTATTGTTGAAGAAACTAAAAAGCAAACTATTTTTGCTTTATAGAATAATAATAGCAAACCTTTTTAATGAAAGGATGAGGTGCCAAAATGGCTCAAAAAACTAAACAAGCTAAAATTAATGTTCAAGATCAGCTTAAGAAAGTGGAAGATCAATTTGAAACTTTTCAAATTTTAAATGAAGAGGGAGAAGTCGTTAACGCAGCGGCAATGCCTGATTTAAGTGATGAACAACTGCAAGAATTAATGCGTCGTATGGTTTATACCCGCATCTTGGATCAACGTTCTATATCACTGAACCGCCAAGGCAGATTAGGGTTCTATGCACCGACTGCCGGTCAAGAAGCTTCTCAAATCGCTTCACAGTATGCTTTGGAAAAAGAGGATTTCATTCTTCCTGGTTACCGTGATGTGCCGCAAATCGTTTGGCACGGCCTGCCGCTTTGGCAAGCATTCCTATTCTCCCGTGGACATTTCAAGGGAAATCAAATTCCTGAAGACGTCAATGTCATTTCGCCTCAAATCATTATCGGCGCTCAATATATCCAAGCTGCCGGAGTGGCTCTTGGATTGAAGAAACGCGGAAAAAAAGCTGTAGCCATCACATATACGGGTGACGGTGGAACATCTCAAGGTGACTTCTATGAGGGTATTAACTTTGCAGGTGCATTTAAAGCGCCAGCTATCTTCATCGTGCAAAATAACCGTTTTGCAATCTCGACTCCTGTTGAATTGCAATCAGCATCGAAAACTTTAGCCCAAAAGGGTGTGGCTGCAGGTATTCCTGGCATCCAGGTTGATGGTATGGATGCGTTGGCCGTTTATACAGTTGTTAAAGAAGCACGTGAACGTGCAATTAATGGTGAAGGTCCTACATTGATCGAAACATTAACTTACCGATATGGACCACATACGATGGCTGGGGATGACCCGACACGTTACCGTACTTCCGATATGGATAATGAGTGGGAACTGAAAGATCCATTGGTTCGTTTCCGCAAGTTCTTGGAAAACAAAAAACTTTGGAATGAAGAATTAGAGAACGAAACAATAGAAAAAGCAAAAGACGATATTAAAGAAGCAATCAAAAAGGCTGATGCAGAACCTAAGCAAAAGGTTACAGACCTTATTGAGAACATGTATGAAGAAATGCCTTATAACTTAAAAGAACAATATGAAATTTATAAAGAGAAGGAGTCGAAGTAAGCCATGGCTCAATTGACGATGATTCAAGCAATTACAGAAGCATTACGTACAGAACTTAAAAATGACGAGAATGTACTCGTTTTTGGAGAAGATGTTGGTCTTAATGGGGGAGTTTTCCGTGCAACGGAAAATCTTCAAAAAGAATTCGGTGAAGATCGTGTATTCGATACACCACTTGCTGAATCTGGAATCGGTGGATTAGCGGTTGGTCTTTCTTTACAAGGTTTCCGTCCTGTTCCTGAAATTCAATTCTTCGGGTTTATATATGAAGTAATGGATTCCGTAAGCGGTCAGCTTGCTCGTATGCGCTACCGTTCAGGAGGACGTTACAGTGCGCCGGTTACAATTCGCTCACCTTTTGGAGGCGGAGTGCACACTCCGGAAATGCACGCTGATAGCTTAGAAGGTTTAATGGCTCAGCAACCAGGGTTAAAAGTAGTAATCCCTTCCACTCCTTACGATGCAAAAGGCTTATTGATTTCAGCGATTCGTGATAATGACCCAGTCATTTTCCTTGAGCACATGAAATTGTACCGCTCATTCCGTCAGGAAGTTCCTGAAGAGGAATATACAATTCCATTAGGAAAAGCGGATGTGAAGAGAGAAGGAACGGATTTATCCATTATTACGTATGGTGCGATGGTACAGGAATCCATCAAGGCAGCTGAAGAATTGGCTAAGGATGGTCATTCCGTCGAAGTGGTCGACTTACGGACTGTATCTCCATTGGATATTGATACAATCATTGCTTCTGTAGAAAAAACTGGACGTGCTATCGTTGTTCAAGAAGCCCAAAAGCAAGCTGGTATAGCAGCGAATGTTGTCGCTGAAATTAACGAACGTGCCATTTTGAGCTTGGACGCTCCAGTACTGCGAGTGGCTGCTGCTGATACGGTATTCCCGTTTTCACAAGCTGAAACAGTATGGCTCCCTAATTATAAAGACATTATTGAAACGGCAACTAAAGTCTTGAAGTTTTAACAATCTTAAGTAATGGGAATGAACGTCCTGCTAGTGAAAGTGATTTTGCATTAACGGTAATGCAAGATAAAGGACTTTATTCAATGCACTAAGTATGATTTAATATAGGAGGTTGAACTCAGTGGCATTCCAATTTAGACTCCCTGATATCGGAGAAGGTATACACGAAGGTGAAATAGTGAAATGGTTTGTAAAACCAGGAGATAAGATACAAGAAGATGACGTGCTTTGTGAGGTTCAAAACGATAAGGCCGTTGTTGAAATCCCATCACCAGTGGAAGGTACCGTTGAAGAAATCCTTGTTCAAGAAGGAACGGTTGCCGTTGTTGGCGATGTACTTGTAACATTCGATGCTCCAGGATATGAAGATCTTCAGTTTAAAGGGGATCATGGAGAAGAAGCGAAGGCAGAAGGTGGAAAGGATACGGAGGCCCAGGTTCAAGCAACTGCTGAAGCTGGACAGGAAGTCAAGAAAGAGGCTGCTCCGGTTCAAGAAAATAGTGCAGAAACGGGCGCGGGATCACAACCACAGGTTGAGGCGGATCCTTCACGACGTATTATCGCTATGCCTTCTGTTAGGAAATATGCACGCGAACAAGGGGTAAATATTCGTGAGATTTCTGGTTCTGGGGATAACGGCCGCATCATGAAAGAAGACATCGATGCTTTCAAAAACGGCAAAACGGCTCCACAGCAACCAGCAGCTCAAAGTGAAGCTTCACAACAAAATGATAAGGAAACAACCGAAAAACAAAAAGTTTCGATTCCAGAAGGACAATATCCTGAAACTCGCGAGAAAATGAGCGGTATGAGAAAAGCTATCGCCAAAGCAATGGTTAAATCCAAACAGACTGCTCCACATGTAACATTGATGGATGAAGTCGATGTGACGCTACTGGTTGCTCACCGTAAGAAATTCAAGGAAATTGCTGCAGAAAAAGGAATCAAGCTTACATTCCTACCTTATGTTGTTAAAGCGTTAACAAGTGCATTGCGTGAATTCCCTATGCTTAACACATCATTTGATGATGAGGCTAGTGAGATTATCCATAAACACTATTACAATATCGGAATTGCGGCAGACACAGACAAAGGACTGCTTGTTCCAGTTGTAAAAGATGCAGATCGTAAATCAACTTTTGCCATTTCACAAGAAATTAATGAATTAGCGACGAAAGCTCGTGACGGTAAATTGGCTCCTAACGAAATGAAAGGTGCTTCTTGCTCCATTACGAATATCGGTTCCGCAGGCGGTCAATGGTTCACACCTGTAATCAATCATCCAGAAGTTGCCATTCTAGGGATTGGACGCATTGCCGAAAAAGCAATTGTACGCGACGGGGAAATTATCGCCGCTCCAGTTCTGGCATTATCACTGAGCTTTGATCACCGCATGATTGATGGAGCAACTGCTCAGCATGCATTGAATCATATCAAAAAGTTATTGAACGACCCAGAATTATTGTTAATGGAGGCGTAAACAATGGTAGTAGGAGATTTTCCAATCGAAACAGATACTTTAGTGATCGGTTCAGGCCCAGGGGGATATGTTGCCGCAATTCGCGCAGCACAGCTTGGACAGAAAGTAACGGTCGTTGAAAAAGGAACAATCGGCGGAGTTTGTTTGAATGTAGGCTGTATCCCATCGAAAGCTTTAATCTCGGCGGGACACCGTTTCCATGAAGCTCAGCATTCAGAAGACATGGGTATCTTTGCAGAAAAAGTTACTGTTGATTTTTCTAAAGTACAAGCTTGGAAAGGTACTGTTGTAAAAAAATTAACAGGCGGTGTAAGCAGCCTGTTAAAAGGTAATAATGTTGAGGTTGTAACTGGGGAAGCTTATTTCGTTGATGAAAACAGCATCCGTGTTATGAATGATGACTCAGCCCAAACATATACATTTAAAAACGCAATCATCGCTACTGGTTCATCGCCAATCGAGATTCCGTCATTTAAATATACGAAACGAGTACTTAATTCCACTGGTGCCCTTGCTTTGGAAGAAGTTCCAAGTTCGATCGTGGTAATCGGCGGAGGTTACATTGGTACCGAGCTTGGCGGAGCATTCGCAAGTTTTGGCACTAAAGTGACCATCCTTGAAGGTACGGAAGAAATTCTTTCTGCAGGCTTTGAAAAACAAATGGCAGCACTTGTTAAACGTAACCTTAAAAACAAGGGTGCTGAAATTGTTACCAAAGCAAATGCTAAAGGCGTGGAAGAAACTGAAACAGGCGTAACCGTTACTTATGAAGTAAAAGGCGAAGAGAAAAAAGTTGAAGCCGATTACGTTTTAGTAACAGTTGGACGTCGTCCTAATACTGCAGAAATCGGCTTAGAACAAGTTGGAATCAAAATGACTGACCGTGGTTTGATTGAAACGGATAAACAATGCCGTACAAGCGTGAAAAACATTTACGCAATCGGTGATATCGTTTCTGGACCTCAGTTAGCTCATAAAGCTTCTTATGAAGGTAAAATTGCAGCTGAAGCCATTGCAGGACATTCATCTGAAATCGACTATCTTGCCATTCCGGCTGTTGTATTCTCTGAACCGGAACTAGCTTCTGTCGGTTATAATGAAAAAGAAGCGAAGGAAGCTGGAATCGAAGCGCTTGCTTCTAAATTCCCATTCGCTGCAAATGGACGTGCTCTTTCATTAAATAATACGGACGGATTTGTGAAGCTTATCACTCGCAAAGAAGACGGATTGGTTATAGGAGCACAAATTGCAGGACCAAACGCATCTGATATGATTGCAGAACTTGGTTTAGCTATCGAAGCGGGAATGACTGCTGAAGATATCGCGATGACAATCCATGCACATCCAACTTTAGGGGAAATCACTATGGAAGCAGCTGAAGTTGCCCTTGGAACTCCTATTCACATCATTAAGTAATTGATTTTAAAAAAAGCGTACTGCATTAGGCAGTACGCTTTTTTGTATTGGCAAGAAGATGAAAATGAAGGATTACTCCTAATTCATTATTTTCTTTACACTAGTTAAATGAAAAGGACAAAAAGGGCATAAGCTATACAAAGGTCTTCTAACTTTTTTCCTTGAAAGGGTTTTAAAAAGGTAATAGAGGATAAAAAATAGGATGAGCGATGTTTGCTAAAGGATATTTTTTGCCAATAAAAAACTATGGCCGATGTATTCATATTAAAATGGGGTGGATCACTTGAAAAATTATCTGGTAATCCTCTTTCAACTAATCGTTTGGAGTGGGTATACATTAGTTGAATGGCTGTCTGTTAATGATCGATTTGTTTTCAAAGTATTCATGTTTCTGGTCTTCTCTTATTTAGCCATTTACATTGGCAAAATGATTTTAAAGTCCAATAAGCGAACCATGCTTGTTACCGTGATAAGCCTATTATGTTATGGGATTTTACAAATCCTTTTGGAAACGTTAGTACCCATTTATTGAATTTTTTTTCGTATGGCCAGCAACGACACAAGAAACAACGGAGGAACCATGATTAACAGAGTATTAGTATTATTTACATCTATATCATTTTTCTTGATGGCTTGTAACGATCACGATCACAATCCCAATCAAAGAAAATGAGAATCAAGAAAGTGTGGAAACGTCAGCAACAGTTCAAGATGAAAGCCAGCCAGAAAAAGATCTGAAAAAAGAAACATCAAAAATAAATCTCGTAGGGAATGTAAAGGCAGAATATCGGGTGAACAAAGATAATTGGTCATTTAAACCCATTGGGGATGCAAATCCGAAAGTTGTGTTGTTAACCTTTGATGATATTCGCTGGAAATTGCCAAAACCCTTAAGCGACTTGAAGTACCTGCGATTTTTTTCGTGAACGGTCACTTTCTTGAAAAAGATGAAAATAAAGCGATGCTAAAAGAAATTCATGATATGGGTTTTCCTATCGGTAATCATACGTATTCCCATGTAAATTTAAAAGAATTGACTGAAAAGGAACAAGAGAGGGAAATCGTTAAATTGAACAATTTGGTTGAGGGCATTATAGGTGAACGCCCTAAGTACTTCAGGGCGCCTTTTGTATCGAATACCGATCATTCAAAAAAAGTTGCTGAGGAAGAAAAAATGTTGGTCATGAATTGGACATATGGATATGACTGGGAAAAAGAGTATCAGGATAAAAAAGCTTTAACTGATATCATGTTGAACAGCCCATATTTAGGAAATGGTGCGAACTTACTAATGCATGACCGGAAATGGACGAGTGAAGCGATAGAGGATATAGTGAAAGGTTTTCAAAAGAAAGGTTATAAGTTCCTTGATCTAAAATTAATTGAAACGCCTGCATGAGCTGATTCTCGGTCACAGCAGGTTTTTTATTTCCTTGGATAGTAATACATCACCCGATTATTAAATAGATGGAGCTGTGCCCGTAATTTCTTTGCTAGGAACTTGCACAATTCATTAGCTTTTCCCTTATCACCGAAAGTTGCTGTTTCAGGGAGGGTGAATTGGATATAGGATTGAATCCGCTCTAATCCATCTTCATCCTTAACGACTTCTTGGTCAACGCCTATCAATATCATGTGGTATCGATCCTCTTTGGCTTGGAGATAAATAGCCTTATCTTTCATTCTTTCAGGTACTTTCATTTCATAAGGAAATGCTTTCTTATCATACTCCCAATCCAGTTGCTTTCCTGTTTTTGCTGTGATCATTTGATAATAATTCAGCAATTCTTTCACATCTTCAATGGTTACAGTCGCTTTTACGGACTCAGGAACAAGTTTAATATAGGCATTTTCAGTCATTTGGATCCCCCTTAGATCTTTCGAATGTAAGTATATATTAACATTTTATGGTTGTTTTATATACTAATCTATATGTAAGTTGAAAGGCAAAATTCCTTTTTCACCTTGTTTTGCTGAGTAAGGAATGTGGTGGAATTTGTAAAAAAGAGCTCCAAGAGCCGTTCGTTTTTTGTAAATGCGCGTTTTCATAATAAGAATTCCAATGATTAGAACCGTTTACTTCCAATCGGCGGTTTCAAAATGTAAGAAATAAATCAATGGAATGAACCTATATTGAATTTAATGGAAAAAGTATATATGTTATACTTTTTAGCTTGAAATAATAAATGTGTTATATTATAATTCATATAAAGCGGTTACATTATGTAATTGATGCATACAATATAGAGGAAGGGGTTGTAAAAATGGGAACTATCGTATGTCAAACTTGCAATAGCACGATTGAACATTTTGAAGATGAAAAAGTAAGTGTACTTTATACACACAATCACAACTGCCAAAGCTGTGATACAGCTGCCTCTGAAAAATAAATGGAAAAAGACTTTTAGATTAATAGAATTGAAGGGTGTTTCAGGATTATAACCTGGAGCACCCTTTTTATCGAAGTTAACGGGGGAGAATTCTTCCGTTTTCATCCAGAGCACTTTGCTCAATTACGTTGAATCAATAAAATGGGCAAAAAACCAGAGCAGGTATCTGCTCTGGTTTGATGGAATTCAATCAGTTTTTAATGATGCGCAAATATTTTATCTCTGGATCCTCTGGACCTTGGACAGGTAGGCCTGCCTCGATGTTTTTCCGGATGTAATTGATATTATCTTCAGTAATCAGTTCGCCTGGTATGAAGATCGGGATTCCCGGCGGGTAAACCATGATGAATTCAGCACTGATTTTGCCGACCGATTCCTCGATGGGAACCACTTCGGTCTCTGCATAAAATGCCTCCCTTGGTGATAAAGCAAGTGGCGGTGTATCAGGAAGGAGAACTTCAATTTTTTCATGTTCAGCAGCCATTTCCTTAAACTCATCCGATAAGTCTCTTAGGGCAGCGATCAGCAGGTCCGCTTCCATTTTTGAGTCTCCCGGTGTTATCAGGCAAAGGATATTGTACAAGTCAGAAAGTTCGACTTCGATATTATGCTTTTCACGAAGCCATTTTTCAACGTCGTATCCGGTAATATTCAATTCCTTAATGGAAATGATCAACTTAGTCGGATCATAACTAAAGGCTGCCTTACTCTCAAGAATTTCGCTGCCGACACAGTATAGATAAGGAATCTCATTTACGGCCTCACGGATATATCCTGCAAGATTGATGGCCTCATCGATCATTTCCCTGCCTACAGTCGCCAGCTGTCTTCTAGCCGTATCCAGAGAAGCCAGAAGTATATAGGAGGTTGAGGTTGTTGTGAGCATGCTCAAAATGGCTTGTACACGATTTGCTGAAACCAATCCAGTCTTAACATTTAATATGGAACTTCCCGTTAGTGAACCGCCCAATTTATGAACACTCGTTGCAGCCATATCTGCTCCAGCTTGCATGGCTGACATCGGCAAGTCTTCATGGAAGTGAATATGGACACCATGTGCTTCATCTACGAGAACTGGGATTTTATGAGAATGAGCAAGTTCGACTATTTTTTGCAAATCAGCCGAAATACCGAAATAGGTGGGATTGATTACAAGCAAACCTTTTGCATCACCATGTTCCCTTAAAGTTTTTTCAACGGCATCGATGGTGATTCCGTGGGAGATGCCCAAGTCTTTGTCTATTTCAGGATTGATGAAAATGGGAACAGCTCCGGAAAATACAATGGCAGACATTACGGATTTATGTACATTCCTCGGAACGATGATTTTGTCCCCAGGTCCGCAGACTGTCATGACCATCGTCATGATCGCACCACTTGTTCCTTGAACGGAAAAGAATGTATGATCTGCACCAAAAGCTTCAGCGGCAAGATCCTGAGCTTGTTTAATGATACCTTTAGGCTGATGGAGATCATCGAGTGGTGCAATATTGATTAAATCTATGGATAATGCATTTTCTCCAATGAAATTACGGAAATCAGCGTCCATTCCTTTTCCTTTTTTATGACCTGGAATATGAAATTGAACGGGATTTTTTTTTGCATGCTGCAATAAGGCAGTGTATAAGGGTGTTTCATTCTGTGACAATTCTTTGTGGCCCCTTTTCAATATAATAGGTACGAAATATCGGGGAGGGTATACTCCCTTTCTATTAACGATCGTATGTTTCTCCGAGTCCATTCAAATGGTCTTGTGGATAGACATAAAACAAATGAATTATAGCACGTCTTATAATAAATGCCTAGCGTGACTTTAATGTCTGACATAAACAATTTTTAAATGCCTTCGATGTTAAGGGGCTCAATAAAAATATCAGTCGATTATAATTGTGTATATGCCTAGTATTAACTGGATTGACTCAAGAATTCTTCATTTATGAATATTGAATGCGTGAGTTTAAAAATTGAACGGGTAAGCAATATTTGCCATAATGAAGCTATGTTATATAGAATGCAGCTAAATAAAACAAATCACTAAAAGGAAAAGGGAGATGAGGAGTTTGAAGTGGAATACGCGTGTGACCGATTTGTTAGGGATACAATACCCAATCGTACAAGGGGGATTGGCTCATTTAGCTTATGCAGAACTGGCTGCGGCAGTTTCGAATGCAGGAGGTCTTGGACAGGTAACGGCCATGTCCTTGGAAAACCAAGAGCAACTGATAGATGAAATTAGAAAAACTAAATCATTGACGGATAAACCCTTCGGTGTGAACTTTGCAATCGGGCAGCATGGAAGGCCTTATGAACACATGCTTGAAGCAGCATTGAAAGAGGATATCGCAGTTGTTTCCGTAACCGGCGGAAACCCTTCGCCATTTCTTGAATACGTCAAAGGTACTCAGGTGAAAAAACTGGTGCTTGTTGCTGCAAGGAAGCAGGCGGTGAAGGCTGAACAGCTTGGTGCAGATGCAGTGATGGTGGTTGGGCAGGAGGGCGGCGGACATTTAGGCCGTGATGATATTGGAACCTCTGTGTTAATTCCTCAAGTTGTGGATTCCGTTAAAATTCCAGTCATCGCCTCGGGGGGGTTTGGCGATGGGCGCGGTTTGATGGCAGCATTGGCACTTGGCGCCGATGGAATCGAGATGGGAACACGATTCATAGCAGTCAAGGAGTGCGTTCATGCGCATGAATTTTATAAAAATGCCTTGGTTTCCGGTACAGAAAATGATACCGTTGTCATTAAGAGGTCCATTGGTGCACCAGCCAGGGTAATTGCAAACAACTGGACCGATAAGATCCTTGAAATAGAAAAAGAAAATGGCGGATATGAGCAATTGAAGGATTACATAAGTGGAAAAGCGAACCAGCGTTATATTCACGACGGTGTTGAAAGTGAAGGATATGCCTGGGCTGGACAAGTGATGGGGCTGATTCATGATGTACCATCGACTGCTGAACTATTCAGTCGGATTATCGGCCAAGCGGAAGCAATTCGTTCAAAATGGGCAGACTGAAGATAATGGACTCCCGGACAACATGAAATACTATCTAGAAGGAGCGTGTTAGGGTATGGATTATCAATATCCAATGGATCTTGATTGGACTACTGATGAAATAGTAGATGTGATTAAATTTTTTGAAGCGGTAGAAAAGGCTTATGAAAATAAAATCCAAAAAGAAGAATTTATGAAAGCATATCGAAGATTCAAGGAAATAGTCCCCGGTAAGGCGGATGAAAAAAAGTATACGGATGAGTTTGAGTCAGCCAGCACCTATTCAGCATATCTCGTTATTAAGAAGGCAAAAGGAATCGAAGACGGAGAATGGATAAAAATTAAAAATTAAAAATATAATTTTTAGAAAACTCCATTGACTTACTGAAAAGATTGTTTTAACATAATAATCAAGAAAAAGATAAAGGCAGTGACGAAGAAGAGTACCTTAATGCTGTTCTGCAGAGAGCCAGTGGTTGCTGAAAACTGGTGAACGAATTTAAGCGAATGGACTTCCGAGCCCCAAACCGAAACGGATTGACGGAGTAGGCTTTGGCGATTATCTCATCGTTAATGGAGATAGGCATGTTAATGCCGTAAAGTGAGCTAATTTAGCTAATTAAGGTGGTACCACGGGTTCCTCGTCCTTTGGATGTGGGCCCTTTTTGCGTTTTTATGAAAATGATAATTAAATCTATGAATAAGAGTAGTAATCTTTTTAGATGCGTCACAGAGAGCCGGAAAAGGTGGAACCCGGTACGATATAAGAAGATGAATGGACTTATGAGTGGTTTCTTGAAATAAGTAGGGAAACTCGGCTGCCACCGTTAAAGGGTATTCGCAAGAAACTTTCATTTCTTGCTTGAGAGGGAAAAATGATGCGTTTTTCCAACTTGAGGTGGCACCGCGGTATACCGTCCTCTGCAGACACATATTTGTGTTTGCAGGGGATTTTTTTATGGGATTTTCAATATAAATACCTTTTTAGAGGAAGAGTCAAAAAATATTCAGAGTAACTGGAAACTCCGGCACTCGTCAAAAGGGTTTGCCTTTTGGCAGTTTATATGATCGTATAAGAATCGGGAGGAAATTGAGATGAACAATTTGGATGAAAAAAAAATACTCCGCTTCAAAATGGATACAATTGAAGGGGATATTCACACACCCATTGCCATATTTCAGAAGCTGGATGGGGAACAGAAATTTTTATTGGAAAGTTCCAATTCGCATCATGACAACGGGCGCTATTCTTATCTAGGTTCAAACCCATACTTGGAGGTGACATCACTCGCTGGCCAAGTATATGTGAAAGACCCTGAAACAGGTGACCAAATCGTAAAGAACATCAATATCATCGAGTTTCTAAAAAATGAATTGTTAGTCGAGATAGGAGAGGCCCCCGTACATCTTCCGCCATTTAATGGAGGTGCAATCGGCTATATGGGCTATGATATCATTCGGCTATATGAAAATATAGGCTCGGTGCCGCCTGATTCTCTGCAAATGCCTGATGCTCATTTTCTCTTTTATAAAGAACTGTATATATTCGATCATGTTTTACAAAAAATCCATCTTTTGACTGCGGAAGAAGATAGTGAAAAAAGTTTATTGGGGATGAAGGGAAAAATCAATCAGGCTAGCAAACCGTCAAAGGAAATATCGTCGGAATATTTGGAATTCAAGTCGAATTTCAGTCAGGATGAATTTGAGAAAATGGTTCTTGATGTTAAAGCGGCGATTGTGGCTGGTGAAGTGTTCCAAGTTGTTTTATCACAAAGATTTAAAGCGGACTTCGATGGTGAACCTTTCGATGCCTATCGTCGTCTGCGTTTAGCCAACCCATCACCTTATATGTTTTATATAGAATTTGGTGACTATACCATTCTAGGGTCGTCTCCAGAAAGCTTGATCAGTGTTTCATCAGGAATGGTTCACGTTAATCCCATTGCCGGTACAAGGCCGAGAGGGAAAACGGACGAAGAAGATAAGGGATTGGAAGAAAGTCTGCTGATGGATGAAAAGGAACTTGCTGAGCATAAGATGCTTGTTGATTTGGGAAGAAATGACCTTGGAAGAGTTTGCGAAATTGGTTCGATCCACCTGACCGAGGAAATGGAAATTCAAAGATATCAGCATGTCATGCATATTGCTTCTAAGATTAGCGGAAAGCTTAGGGAAGGATTCACGAGTTTGGATGCGCTGACGGTCTGCCTCCCTGCTGGAACAGTTTCAGGTGCTCCTAAAATCAGGGCGATGGAGCTGATCAATGAACTGGAAAATTGTAAACGCGGAATTTATTCGGGCTCAATAGGATTCATTGGTTATGGAGGGGATCTTGATATGGCATTAGCCATTCGGACGATGATCATTAAAGACGGCAAGGCCCATGTACAGGCAGGGGCAGGAATTGTATATGATTCAGATCCAAAAACGGAATATGAAGAAACACAAAATAAAGCACGAGCACTAATGGAGGTTCACACAAAATGATTTTATTAATTGATAACTATGACTCGTTCACTTACAACCTTTATCAATATTTAGGGGAAGTGGAAAAAGAAATCGTTGTAAAAAGGAATGACGAAATCACCCTTGCTGAAATTGAGGAATTGAATCCCATGGCAATCGTCATTTCCCCGGGACCTGGCCGACCGGAAGATGCTGGTATCAGTATGGAGATCATTCGTAGCTTTTATGAGAAGGTTCCGCTTTTAGGCATTTGTCTGGGGCATCAGGCCATTGGTGCAGTTTTTGGTGCGAACGTGGTTGGGGCAAAACAAATCATGCACGGGAAAACATCGGTTATCGAGCATGATGGAACAGGTGTATTTGCGAAACAGGACTTACGATTCCCGGTAATGCGTTACCATTCTCTTGTAGTTGAAAGAGAGAGTTTGCCAAATGAGCTGACTGTGACGGCGAGTGCACTGGATGATGGGGAAATCATGGCCCTAAAACATCAAGATTTCCCGCTATACGGGTTACAGTTCCACCCTGAATCAATAGGGACGAAAATCGGCAAGGAATTATTACATCAATTTTATAAGATTGCCGGAACCTTTCAATCAGAGAAGGAACAATCCATTTTATAAATACAAAAAACGACTGGGGGAGTTTAGTGGTGAAGGAGTATTTAGCGAAGTTAGCAGAGCGTCAAACATTGACGGAAGAAGAGATGAGCAGAGCAGCCCAAGCGTTATTTTCTAAAGATATCACCGAAAGCGAGATGGCAGCTTTCATCATAGCCCTAAAATCCAAAGGGGAAACGGCAGGTGAAATAGCAAGCCTCGTCCGAGTCATGAGAAAAGAAGCAAGAAGTGTAAAAACAAGCTCCCTTAATGTAATGGATAATTGCGGAACGGGAGGAGATGGATCACAAAGCTTCAATATAAGTACCGCATCGGCCTTCGTACTGGCTGGGGCAGGTGTCAAGGTTGCCAAACATGGAAACCGTAGCATTTCAAGTAAAACGGGAAGTGCGGATGTATTGGAAGAGCTAGGTGTTAATTTGTACTTGGAGCCTGACATGTTAAAAGAACTGCTGGAGGAAAATGGGATCACATTCTTATTTGCCCCATCCGTTCACCCTAATATTGCACGAATAATGAAAGTAAGAAAAGAATTGAAAATCCCGACAATATTTAATCTTATCGGACCTTTGACAAATCCAGTTCAACTCGACACGCAATTATTGGGAATTAATCGACGCGATATGCTCGAGTTATTTGCGGAAGTCCTACATAAATTGGGCAGGACACGCGCGGTCGTGATAAATGGTGCCGGTTTTATGGATGAAGCAAGCCTGCAGGGTGAAAATTCACTCGTGCTATTGGAGCAAGGGGATATAACCCAATTTACGCTGCATCCTGAAGAAGTGGATCTGCCGGTTTACGGAAATGATGCCATCCGTGGCGGTGACGCCAAACAAAACGCCGATATTATGCTTCGCCTTCTCAAAGGGGAAAAAGGGGCCTATCGCGATACCGTTTTATTGAATGCTGGATTGGGATTATACGCACATGGTACGGCAGCTACGATCAAAAAAGGAATCTCCATGGCCAAAGAAAGCCTGGATAGCGGATCGGCTCTTACAAAGTTAGAAAATCTCATTGCTTATGGCAATAGAAATAAGGTGGTCATGTAAATGGAAAATATCTTAACGAAAATCATCGAACAGAAAAAGGTGGAAGTCGCAAAATTAAAAGAAAGGGACTTAGATGATTCGGTATTGATCAATATAGTCAGACCATCTCTTGTAGAAAATTTGAAAACGGCAAAATCAATGGCTGTTATTGCGGAAATAAAACGGGCTTCCCCTTCAAAAGGGGACATTAAAATCAATGTGAATCCAGTCGAGCAGGCACTTTCATATGAAAGCGGCGGAGCGGCAGCAATATCGGTATTGACGGATGAGATTTTCTTTAAAGGATCTTTTGCAGATTTGAGAAACGTAAGCGAGGCGATACGGATTCCCAGGTTGTGCAAGGATTTCATCATCGATGAAATTCAAATCGATCGTGCCTATCGAGCTGGTGCAACAATCATTCTATTAATTGTGGCTGCACTTTCTAAAGAACGTCTTCATGAATTATATCAATATGCAAAAAATAATGGGCTTGAAGTATTAACGGAAGTCCATGATGAAGCTGAACTGGAACGAGCACTCGAACTAAATGCAGAACTCATAGGGATTAACAATCGGAATTTAAAGACCTTCAAAGTGGATTTGGCTGTAACGGAACGACTGGCGAAGTTACTTGATCCAAAACGCCATATCATTATCAGTGAAAGTGGAATCAAGACAAAAGAAGACGTTATGCGTGTGAAGGAAGCTGGTGCAAAAGCGGTTTTAGTCGGGGAGACACTGATGACTTCATCAAATCTTCCTTATACGATGGCCGAATTGCAAATGAGTATATAAGGAGATTAATATGTTAGTGAAAATCTGCGGGATAAAGACATTGGCAGCTGCTCGGACTGCTGTTGAATCCGGGGCAGACTTTATTGGTTTCATTTTTGCCGAGAGTAGCAGAAAAGTCGAGCCGGATATAGTAGGTGAGTTCGGGGCGAATCTACCCGGACATGTTAAAAAAGTCGGAGTGTTTGCCAATCAAACTGAACAAGAAGTGATAAAAAGTGCTGAAATTGCAGGATTGGATTATATTCAGCTTCATGGTAACGAGTCTGCCAGCTTCGCCCGCAGAATGACCCTGCCGGTGATCAAGGCCTTTGCCATCGAGTCGGAGAAAGACCTTGAAAACCTTCATGAATACCCGGCAGATTATCTATTAGTGGATCTTCCTAAGGGTTCTTCCGGTAAGGGACTAACTTTGGATTGGGAAATGATCCGAAAAGCGGACTTGCCATGGGAGAAGGTGATTCTAGCGGGTGGGTTGACTCCGGAAAATGTCGGAAAAGCGATTAGTGCCGTTTCACCATTCGCAGTTGACGTAGCCAGTGGCGTTGAAACAAACGGATTAAAAGATGATGTAAAAATAAAAGCATTTATCAATGAGGCAAAATATACAGCCGGAAAAGAGGAATGAATAGATGAATACTTATACACAGCCTGATAAAACTGGACATTTTGGAGCATATGGAGGCCGTTTCGTTCCGGAAACTTTAATGGCGGCTATTACAGAGCTTGAAGAAGTATATGAACAATCTAAAAAAGATCCTGAATTTCAAAAGCAGTTAAGCTATTACCTGAAACAATATATCGGGCGGGAAACACCTCTTTATTTTGCGGAGAACTTAACGAGACTAGCAGGTGGTGCAGATATTTATCTGAAGCGTGAGGACTTGAATCATACTGGAGCCCACAAAATAAATAATACGATCGGTCAGGCTTTGCTGACTCGGAAAATGGGCAAGAAAAAAGTGATTGCCGAAACGGGTGCAGGACAGCATGGGGTTGCAACGGCAACTGTATGTGCTTTGCTGAAGTTGGAATGCATCATCTTTATGGGAGAAGAAGATATCAGGAGACAGAAATTGAATGTGTTCCGGATGGAACTTTTGGGAGCCAAGGTCATATCTGTATCACAGGGAAGCGGGACACTGAAGGATGCAGTGAATGAGGCATTACGATATTGGGTAGCAAATGTGGATGACACCCATTATATAATGGGATCTGTTCTTGGACCTCATCCATTCCCCGTTATTGTACGTGATTTTCAAAGCGTGATAGGGAATGAAACGAAGCGTCAGTATTCGGAGACGGTTCATTCCCTTCCGGATGCAGTAGTCGCATGCATAGGCGGTGGCAGTAATGCAATGGGGATGTTCTATCCCTTCATTGAGGATGAATCCGTAAAATTATATGGCGTGGAAGCGGCAGGTCATGGACTGGAAACACCATTACATGCTTCAAGTTTGACGAAGGGAAAACCTGGGGTGCTCCACGGTGCATTCATGTATGTATTGCAGAACGAAGACGGTCAGATCCAGGAGGCACATTCAATTTCAGCAGGGTTGGATTATCCAGGGGTAGGACCTGAACATAGTTACCTAAAAGATATCAACAGGGTGGAATATACTTCCGTTACCGATGATGAAGCATTGAAAGCCCTTGTGTTGCTTTCAAGGGAAGAAGGGATCATCCCTGCTTTGGAAAGTTCACATGCCATTTCCTTCGGATTAAAACTTGCTAAAGAAATGGAGAAAGGAACAGGACTGGTGATTTGCCTGTCTGGCCGTGGTGATAAGGATGTAGAAACGGTCCAATCATTAATAGGGGGTAATGAACATGAATAAATTAACAAAAGCGCTTGAAGAGTGTCTAACAAAGCGGGAAAAAGCATTCATTCCTTATATTATGGCAGGTGATGGCGGTCTTGAACGGTTAAAGACCCAGCTTCTGTTCCTTGAAGAAAGTGGGGCAACTGCTGTTGAATTAGGTATACCATTCTCTGACCCTGTCGCTGATGGACCGGTTATCCAACAGGCGGGCATCCGTTCTTTGGAGAATGGAACAACTTTAAAAGATGTCCTGAAAAAAGTTAAGGAAATCCAAGATGATGTTAACATTCCAATTATTTTAATGGGATATTCGAATTCAATTCTGGCATATGGACTTAAAGAGTTTACGGATGATTGTCTTCAAGCAGGCATTTCCGGGTGCATCATCCCCGATTTACCGATTGAGGAAGAAGCCATCTTTTCATCTATCAAAACTGCAGGGATCATGCTTATCCGACTTGTGACACTCACGTCTTCGAAAGACCGTATCACTGAGATCACCGCAGGGGCAGAGGGCTTTATCTACGCAGTTACAGTCAAAGGCATTACAGGTGCCCGTGATGCTTTTGGGGAAGAGCTCGGGGGCTATTTAAAGAAGGTGAAAGAGCTAAGTCCCGTTCCCGTTCTTGCTGGGTTCGGCATATCGACGCCAGAACATGTTCGTGATGCTATGCAATACTGCGATGGAGTCATTGTCGGCAGTAAAATCATCGAATGCTTTGAAACTGGTAAAGAAGATCAAATTAGTGACTTGATACAAGCTAGCAAAGGATTGGTGCGAAAATAAAGGAAAGGAGAGCCTTCATGGCTCTCCTTTTTTCTAACCAGTTTATTGTGCATCCGATAATTCAATCCGAATACGGATCAGATGGCCGAAAGAGAAAAAACGTCATAACCTTCAAGAACGACTTACCGAATTGAAACTTGAAGAACTCATAAAACACTTGAATGAAATGTAAAAAAGCCACTTTGATCTTTCATGGGTCATAAGCGGCTTTTTTTATTTGCTGTTTTCGTTGTATAATTTTTCGAATTCTTCGTCTAATTTCTCCCATGTCATCTTGGCAAGTCGTTCATTCAATTCTTTGGGCGAAACGCTTTTTTTTATTTATACGATAATTTATATAATGGAATAAGAGTTTCAAACGTTTCTTTGGCAACGTTCAAGAATGCGTTTCCGTCCGTCAAGATCGGGTCGTTTGCGGGAATGTGTCGTCCAAGAAGGAATTCAGCCTTCTTGACGTCCCGAAAACGTTCAAGCGATTCTTTCAAGTCAATTTCCTTCATTGATATTGCGTCCTTCTTCATATGATCAAGCGAAACAACGAAATCATTCGGAACGGTCGTTTTGATTTCCTTCATATTCTTCAAGAAATTCTTTGCGATTTGCTCTTTGTTCGGCAATTCGTAAATGAACGCAAGCCATATGAATACATGGTCGTCAAATAATCCAATCTGAAAATGCGGGTGTTGTTTGTATCCACGTTTATTCGCCGCTATCGCAAGCCATGTATCTTTCGGGGCGTTCACACTTCTTCGGGCGTGTCTTGCAATATGCAAAAACATTTCGTTCCCAAGATTCAAGGAAAGGTCGTCCGTCAACGTTTGCCCGATCGATTGGAACTTCGGTTGAATCCGTTCTTGAATTGCCTTCATTCTTCCGTCAAGACCTTCTATATTAAATGTGTCAAAATCGTTCTTTGTGAATCCTTCAAATTGCATTACATAAAAACTCCTTCTTCAAGTTTATATTATTTTAGGTAGGGGTAAATAAAAATCAAGCAAGGACGAACTATTGAAGTTAGATTTTGCGGACAACCCATGTATCATTAGGAGGGTTAACTGTCCGTCTAGCATGCTTTGCGACGTGAGGGTGCATTTCATCGCCCGTCATCACTGACAGTTGTTGGGAAAAATGTTCTCCAAGAGCTTGAAGTTTGGGCTGGATACGTTCTTTTAAAGCATCCATTCGGGGTTCCAATCCATCAATTTTAAAAACATCAAAATCATCAGCTGTAAAACTTGCAATATTCATTTTCATCTCTCCTACCGTAATATCTGCACATATTGTAGCATAAGTAAAAGTAAAATTTAAAAAATACGATTTGGATTGGTCCTGAAAAAATTCCTTATGGGTTAAAGCACAAATTAGTTGCTATTTGTGGTAGGAAGTCATATGATAAAATAAAATAAATTCAGAAAATTACGTTAATTGATGAAGGGAGAATGTTAATTATGAAACAAGTCATGAACCAAGCATTAAAAGCTAAAGAAGTTGAAAGACATAGAGCTGCAGTGTTAAGAATGGAAATGGACTATGAATTAGCAACCCTTTTTGAAGCAATTGGTGAAGAGAATGACCAAAAGAGGTCACAATGCAAGCAAAGGCTTGAACGCATCCGGTTGGAATTGCTGAAACTGAAAGCCTTGTAAAAAATGATTGGCTGCAGAGATCTTTAAGGAGATTGAATAAAAGAAATGAATCAATTTCAATACAAGGAATTTTATTATAGATGAACGGACACTTATTTTAATAAAAAATATGTGTCCGTTTTTCATTAAATTCCCCAATATATATTAGGCGGAATTTTATTATCAAGCATCGTTGAGTCGGATTTCCTTTAATAAGGAAAGGAACCGTTCAAGTCAAGGTAATTTGAAGGGATTCGTGCCGGCTTACCCATGATCGGGAAATCGTATTATGAATCAAACCTTCATTCCTGATACGTTTTAAAAAATGGAAAAATTAAGATGTGAAAAACTTGAAGGTAAGCTATATTTGCTTTAATCTTTAGAAGAGGATCATTTTAATGTAGTTTCTGATCATAAAGGACGGGGATATTATAATGGCATCGGTTAAGGAAATGGATACATATGCGAAGTTATGGATGAAAGAGGCGGGTACGAGGCTAAGGGCGTCCTTTACAACCAAGTTGAATATTGAAATGAAAACGAATCCCAATGATTTGGTTACTAATATGGATAAGGGGATAGAAAAGTTTTTTTGTGAAAAAATCGGCGAAGTATTTCCAGAACACCGGATTTTTGGGGAAGAGGGAATGGGCAATGATATTAAAGACCTAAAAGGAACGGTATGGATCATTGATCCGATTGATGGAACTTTGAATTTCATTCATCAACAGCGGAATTTCGCAATTTCCCTTGGGGTTTATGTGGATGGCATCGGAAAAATTGGCATGATTTATGATGTCGTTAGTGATGAATTATATCATGCGATTAAGGGGGAGGGAGCTTTCATGAATGATCAAAGGCTCCCATCTCTTGAAGAGGCATCGGTAAGCAAAGCGATCGTTTCCATTAATGCAAGCTGGGTAACGGAAAACCGTAGGATTGATCCGAGTCTTCTGGCACCGCTAGTCCGGGATGCAAGAGGGACCCGTTCTTATGGCTCGGCAGCATTGGAGCTTGCATTCGTGGCAGCTGGAAGGATTGATGCATACATAACCATGAGACTCATGCCCTGGGACTTTGCCGGAGGAGTTTTACTGGTTGAGGAAGTGGGCGGGGAAGTTAGTAATATCAAAGGTGACAAATTGGATTTTTTAGAGGGTGACTCACTCTTCGTTTCTAAACCTGGGCTGCACAAAGAAATATTTGATAAATACTTATCAGGTACTTCCAGACATTAGAACCTTAAAGACGGTGGCAAGCCGAAATGGAATTTCGAAATGCCCATGGCATGACCGGAGTCTTGGTAAAAATGGAATAAAATACTCAATTTGAAATAATTAACAAAAAAAACTCGCTGTCTGTCAGCGAGTTTTTTATATTATAACTTCCCTGCTTCACGCAATTTCTTCTTTTGAGTGAAACCGAACCCCATAACTCCGCAAAGAACAACGATTGCAGCCAATATTCCAATCAAGCTTTTTTCAGCAATGAAGATGCCAATGGAGCCAATGCTGGATGTTGCCAATAACGCTAATATTAAGAAATTCCATTTAATATTCATTAATATCACCCCTAATATATCTATTGTACATAATTTCTGTATTTGTTTCTAGTATGTTTGTGATATAATATGTAAGTTAATACTAGTGATACGTTATACACAAACTTTTTTAGGAGTGAATTTTTTGAAATTAAGAGAAAATATTCGTAATATAGCCATCATTGCCCACGTTGACCATGGTAAAACGACGTTAGTGGATCAGTTGCTTAAGCAATCTGGTACTTTCCGTGAAAATGAACATGTGGAAGAACGTGCGATGGATTCTAATGCGATTGAAAAAGAACGCGGAATTACGATTCTTGCGAAAAATACAGCAGTTCAATACCAAGATACAAGAATCAATATTTTGGATACACCTGGTCATGCCGACTTTGGTGGCGAAGTGGAACGGATCATGAAAATGGTTGATGGTGTTCTGCTTGTTGTTGATGCATATGAAGGTTGTATGCCGCAAACTCGTTTCGTGTTGAAAAAAGCATTGGAACAAAAGATCACGCCAATCGTTGTCGTGAACAAAATCGATAAAGATTCTGCACGTCCAGATGAAGTGGTCGATGAAGTAATTGACTTATTCATCGAATTAGGAGCTGAAGAAGAACAGTTGGACTTCCCAGTTGTCTTCACTTCAGGTATTGCTGGTACTGCAAGCTTGGATTCAGATCCTGCTAAACAAGAAGAAGACATGACCCCTCTATTCGAAACAATCGTCGAAACGATCCCTGCACCAATTGATAACTCAGATGAACCGCTTCAATTCCAGGTGGCTTTACTTGACTATAATGATTATGTAGGACGTATTGGTGTTGGTCGTGTATTCCGCGGTAAAATGCATGTAGGTCAACAAGTTTCATTAATGAAACTTGATGGGAAGGTTAAACAATTCCGTGTAACGAAAATCTTTGGTTATATTGGCTTGAAGAAAGTTGAAATCCAAGAAGCCGTTGCCGGTGATTTAATAGCCGTTTCTGGTATGGAGGATATTAACGTAGGGGAAACGGTTTGTCCGACTGAACACCCTGACGCTCTACCTATCCTGCGTATTGACGAGCCAACATTGCAAATGACTTTCCTTGTAAATAACAGCCCATTCGCAGGCCGTGAAGGTAAATTCGTTACTGCTCGTAAGATTGAAGAGCGTTTGAAAAACCAACTGCAGACGGATGTCAGCTTAAGAGTCGAAAATACTGATTCTCCGGATGTCTGGATTGTTTCAGGTCGTGGGGAACTTCACCTTTCCATCCTGATCGAAAACATGAGACGTGAAGGTTATGAACTGCAAGTTTCAAAACCGGAAGTTATCGTTCGTTTGATTGATGGTGTCCGTTGTGAGCCGGTTGAACGTGTACAAATCGACGTACCTGAGGAGCACACTGGTTCAATCATGGAATCAATGGGAGCACGTAAAGGTGAATTGCTGGATATGATCAATAGTGGAAGCGGTCAAGTTCGTTTATTGTTCACGATCCCAGCTCGCGGACTTATTGGCTATTCAACTGAGTTCTTAACGATTACACGTGGATATGGTATCATGAACCATTCATTTGACAGCTACCAACCAATGGCACAAGGTCAAGTCGGCGGAAGACGCCAAGGTGTACTTGTATCCATGGAATCAGGAAAAACTACACAATATGGTATTATGCAAGTAGAAGACCGCGGTGTTATTTTCGTTGAGCCAGGTACGGATATTTATGAAGGCATGATTGTCGGGGAACATAACCGTGATAGCGATTTGACTGTTAATATCGTTAAAGCAAAACAAATGACAAATATGCGTTCAGCAAATAAAGACCAAACTTCTTCCATGAAAAAACCAAGGATCATGTCCCTTGAAGAAGCTCTGGAATATTTGAACGATGATGAGTACTGTGAAGTAACTCCGGAATCAATCCGTCTTCGTAAAAAAATTCTTGATAAAAACGAGCGTGAAAGAGCAGCTAAAAGAAAAAAAGTTGCTGTTGAAGAAAAATAAATAGCAAGAGGAGGAGAAAAGATTGGATATCCAAGAGCGATTATCATTTTTTGCAGCATTGTACAGAGTGGATGAAAATCCTGAAGCAGGAATGTGGTATTTATATTTGACGATCTTTGGATTATGCATCCTTGTCTATCAGTTAGGTTTTGCCAAAAAGTTACCTTTGCTAAAAAATGTGGTCATTTATGCGGTAATGGCACTTGGATGTACCCTTCTTTCTTTCTTTGCGGTGTTTCTTCCCATGGGGGAAGCATTAATCATCGCTTCACTTGTTCTTGGGATTTATAGATTCCGTCTTCACAATTCGAGAAAAGAAGAACAGGCTTAAGATGATGAAATCATTACAGGATGCTTTATACAATTGGTTGACAATCAAAGTTGTCTGTGATGCAAGGCCTGATGATACAGCTGCACGCGATACAGAAATGTTTTTCATGCAGATGTTGAAAGATGATCATCAGGTAATCATCGATTCGGTTTCAAAAACAGAACCTTTTTATTTCGTCGAGTATCTAATGGGAGATGAAATGAAAAAACAACGTTTTCCGATTGAATTGATTGATATCATGTTAGACCAAATTCAGCTTGAGCCTGATAAGTATAAAAATATCGAGTGATGATAAAAAGAACCGTGCGATATCCGCACGGTTCTTTTTATATTGCTTTAGGGAGGAAAAGTCCGTAAAAAAGGTGTAATAATGACCACAAAAAGAAAGCTGTCAAATCAGAAGGAAGGACAACTTCTGTTTTAGACAGCGCCGATAATGGAAAGTACAGCATGATGGCAGGAATAATCGTGAAAAAGGCAAGTGTATATTTGTTCCATTCCCTGAAAATTTTCAAAGGATAAAGGATATAAACGTAACTAAACGTAATTGCCAGTGAGAAAAGAAGATGGAAAAAGAACAACGATGCCTCATTCCAAGAAACAGCTCCGATTACAGGGAGGAAATCCACATTCAATAAAAGCTTGTACACTTGTTTACCAGAAAACATTTCGACCCACTTCATTGTCAATCCAAGCATGATTCCATTGATGAGGCCAATCAGGGAAACTTTATAAAATATTCTACCATTCATCTTCATTTTTGATTGTCCGGTAAAGACGGAAGTTTCCGGTTGCAATCCGTTCGTTCGTACGCTCTTCTATGCGTTGACTGCATGTATTGCACATATAGGTATGTATAGGACGGTTGCGAAGTTTCTTAGCTTCTGGGCTATCGTCGGGGATCGATTCAATTTGATCGCATATTACACATTTAACCTTCATATTATTTGAACCTCACTTCAATTTGAATATGCTTTTAAGTATACCAATATTTTTATGGTAAAACGAGGATAAAGTGAAACTAACAATTGAACGTTAACACTATCGGGTTCATGGCGGGTATAGAGAAAAACCCGAAGATTCACTTCGGGTTGCTAAAAATTCATTCTTTATAGTGATTGGATTGATCATTTTGCTCTTCATCAAGTTCTTTTCTTTCCGTATTATCATCAAGTTTATTTTTTTCCCTTTCAATGGCCTTTGATGGCGTTGGGGTTAAAATATCACCAGGTACCTCAGGAATGACTCGACTTGTGATGTCAGCCAGTTCATTCAGTATCCCTGTTACAGGTTTACCGTCTTTAATATCCTTGGCTACCTCCCTGATCCGCTCATTTAAATCCGGGTCAGCGACGACGATGGCATTTGCACCGTTAGGATCGTGTTTTAAAGTTTCTCCAACTGAGTACTTAATCGTTCCTACCTGTGAACGCTCAATATCTTGGTCAATATCTATTCCGACTATGGCATATTTGCCAAGTACGACTGCGGTGGCATCGTTAACCTCCGGAATGGAATTAGCCAAACCTGTGAGTCTTGAAGCTGTTTGCTGACCTGTAGTTCTGTCTGCTTCCTTAATGGTCGTGTTATTGACTTTCGTTATATTGTTTTTACCATTATTTTCAGACGCTTCATTATTATTATTATTATCCATTGTGCAACCTGTCATCAATAGAACAGCAGCGATTGACAAAACGATTTTTTGCAATGTACAACCTCCTTAATGTTTTTCATTAGTTACAGCCTGTCCACACCGACTAAGTCTGATGCATATAAGTATAAAATGCAGCGCATCATGGTGTACTCCATGTTGGGAATAGCATTCTTAGCTGGAAGTTTTCTTTATAGTCTGTAAATGTTCTTCTATCTTTATGCAAAGGAACATATATTTTATCAACAGTCTCGTCCGCTACATAACTGCTGAGTGTAGTAAATGGTAAGGCATATCCTAAAGAGCAGGCAGGAGGCGTCATATTGGGGAAAAAAATCTATGTTTTAGATACGAATGTCCTGTTGCAGGATCCGTATTCGATTTATTCATTCGAAGATAATGAAGTTGTCATTCCGGCAGTCGTATTAGAAGAATTGGATTCGAAAAAAAGGTATATGGATGAAATTGGAAGGAATGCCAGGCAAGTATCGAAATTGATCGACAACTTTCGGGAAAAAGGGAAGCTTCATCAAAGCATTCCGCTTCATAATGGAGGCAGCTTACGGATTGAACTTAATCACCGTTCATTTCATAAGCTTCAGGAAATTTTTGTGGAGAAAACGAACGATAACAGGATATTGGCAGTCGCAAAAAATTTATCTTTGGAAGAAGAGACGAAGGAAGATGGAAAAACGGTCATTTTGGTTAGTAAAGATACACTCGTCAGGGTTAAAGCTGATGCAATCGGTCTTGAGGCAGAGGACTTTTTAAATGATCGTGTCGTAGAAATGGATCATATATACGCTGGGCATAAAGAAGTGTATGTATCGATTGATAATCTTAATAAGTTTTACGAAAAAAGTTTTTTGGGACTTGAAGAACTGACAAAAGACTCATATTATCCAAATCAATTCCTGTTGATGAAGGACACGCTGGGCAGTTCAGCTTCTGCGATTGGGATTGTGGATGAGAACTGCAGGTTCGTTAAGAAATTGATGTACGAAGGGGAACATATTTGGGGAATTAAACCGAGAAACGTCCAGCAGACGATGGCACTTGATTTGTTGCTTCGTTCGGATATTCAGCTAGTGACACTTATTGGTAAGGCAGGGACAGGTAAGACTTTATTGGCTTTGGCAACAGGATTAATGCAAACTGAAGATTTGTCACAATATAAGAAACTTCTGGTTGCCAGGCCCATTGTGCCGGTTGGTAAAGATATTGGTTATCTGCCAGGGGAAAAAGAAGAAAAATTAAGACCCTGGATGCAGCCTATATTTGATAATCTGCAATTTTTGTTCAATACGAAAAAACCTGGGGAATTGGATGCCATCTTAGCAGGCATGAGTTCGATCGAAGTAGAAGCCCTGACCTATATCAGGGGAAGGAGCATCCCAGATCAGTTCATCATCATCGATGAAGCGCAAAATTTAACAAAACATGAGGTTAAGACCATATTGACGAGAGTCGGGGAGCGGAGCAAAATTGTATTAATGGGAGATCCGGAGCAAATAGATCATCCTTATTTAGATGAATATAATAATGGCTTGACCTATGTGGTGGAAAAATTCAAGACCGAGCGTATTGCCGGCCATGTTAAGTTGATAAAAGGGGAAAGATCTGGATTGGCCCAACTCGCTGCTACGCTTTTATAATACAATCGGCAAGGGATGACCCTTGCCGATTGCTATAAAGTTTTATGGACTAAGTCTTATTTAACAGTGAAAGACCGTACATTTTTTATCGGATCATTGATGTTGGAAGCATCACCGAAGTAAATTTCCATGGGGCCGCCCTCGGATACTTTAAGCGGCTTTCCATCCTTGGAAAAGCCCAGGAAAAATTCAAGTGCCGCTTCCAACGGGAATGTAAGTTCCTTATCATCGGTTGTGACGATCACTTCCGTTACCCCGTTTTCAGGTTCGGCATTTCTTAAAAAAGGTTCAAAAGGAATGCCGAAAGTCCCTTCGAGCAATCTTTGCTTCTCGAACTTTCGTTCCGTTTTTAATGTGGGTGGCATGGTTGCGCCTTCCTGTATTTCTTTTTGCCAATGTTTGGAGGCGGCAATCGTATATTCTTCTAATTCATTGACTTGGACTCTTTCAGCGTGGAAATATGTATCGATTTCAACTTTACGGTCATCAAAAATCCATACTCCAGGATCTAGTGTAATTGGATATTTCACTTTTCCGTTAATAAATACGATGGGTTCCAAATATCTCATTCCTTTCTGTTGCTCTTTAATAATTATAATCAATTATAATTGAAATGTCACATCTTCAAGAAGGTGAACAATTTCCATGGCCGGTATAATCAGTAGAGAGGTGATTGTGTTATCTCAATGGCAAATTGTTTGTCAATGTCCTTGCTTTTTCATAAAACAAAAGGTAGAATTTAAAGATAAGATTTAATCGCTCTGAGCGGGGGGATTTAACATGGCATCTGATATGCTTGTCAATCATCGAGAAAAAGCTTATGCTTTATTAAAAGCAGATGCTGACAAGATTCTAAAACTGATAAAAGTTCAAATGGAAAATCTCACTATGCCTCAATGTCCTTTATATGAAGAGGTACTTGATACACAAATGTTCGGCCTATCACGAGAAATTGATTTTGCCGTACGCTTGGGCTTGGTAGAGGAAACCGAGGGCAAATCCCTTTTGGAAACCCTTGAACAGGAATTGTCAGTTTTGCATGAAGCATCATTAAAAAAATAATAAATAAAACATACTAACTCAAACAAATCTCGATGATTGTTTGAGTTTTTTATTTATATACATCATTTGTGAATAGTGTTATACTATATTCGAATGTGACATACTAATTGAACGTGCAGAAGCTCAATGGAGTTTTTTCATTTTCGAATTTTCGATGGAAAATCCCTTCAAATCTAGCATTTTAAGGACTGGTGGGAAATATGCCTTGCTGAATTAACATTGGATTCGTTAGGCGGAAAAAAGTGCGAATTCCTTGTTTTTACATGGGAATATACTTAATTTTTTATTTTTTTATTGTATTCAGTTTATTTTAGTATTATGGTTATATTAAATGTATGTTAAATCCAACTGTTTACTTTTTGATAATATATTATAATAACTAAATTTTCTTTTACTAATGGTTAAGGATTCTTTTTTTGTATTTATGGTAGGTAAAAAACGAAAACATGAAAATATATCGAAATAATTACATCAGCAATAAAAAGAGCCTTATCAGGTCGATCTCCTTATTCTCGGGAAATAAACTTATGAATAAAAAGTGGTGAATCTATCACGCTTTTTTTCTATATATTCAATAAAAATACATATTGATTAGGGTGGTAGCAATGGGGAAACGTATAGAAAAAGTACTTGCGGCAAATCGTGGAGAAATAGCGATACGGATTTTTCGGGCATGCACGGAATTAGATATTCATACAGTTGCAATCTATTCAAAGGAAGATTATGGTTCTTATCACCGATATAAAGCGGATGAGGCATATTTGGTTGGGGAAGGCAAAAAACCGATTGATGCATACCTGGATATTGAAGGCATAATAGCGATTGCCAAAATGAGCGGAGTCGATGCGATTCATCCAGGTTATGGTTTCCTTTCTGAAAATATTGATTTTGCGAAACGTTGTGAGGAAGAAGGAATCATCTTCATCGGACCAGAATCCAGACACCTAGATATGTTTGGTGACAAAGTGAAAGCTAGAACCCAAGCTGAACTAGCTAATATCCCGGTCATCCCTGGTAGCGAGGGACCGGTGACCAGTGTTGAAGAAGTCAGGGAATTTGGTGAAAAATACGGTTTTCCAATTATTATAAAAGCATCTTTAGGCGGCGGCGGCCGTGGAATGCGAATTGTCGGAAAAATCGAAGAAGTTGAAGAGGCTTATGATCGCGCAAAATCAGAAGCTAAAGCGGCTTTTGGCAATGATGAAGTCTATGTGGAGAGATTCATACAAAATCCAAAGCATATCGAAGTTCAGATATTGGCTGATACTCATGGGAATATCGTCCATCTATACGAACGTGACTGTTCCGTTCAGAGACGGCATCAAAAAGTTGTGGAAGTGGCACCTTCCGTTTCCCTTTCAGAAGATTTAAGGGAAAGAATTTGTGAGGCAGCAGTCAAGTTGGCGGAAAATATTGATTATGTAAATGCTGGAACGGTCGAGTTCCTGGTAGCAAATGGAGAATTTTACTTTATTGAAGTCAATCCACGGGTGCAGGTTGAGCATACCATTACTGAAATGATTACAGGCATTGATATCGTTCAATCTCAAATCATGATAGCCGAAGGGCATGAGCTACATGGCAAAAAGATCGGGATTCCCGAACAAGCAGGAATTAAAACGCATGGATATGCGATTCAATCACGGGTGACGACTGAGGACCCATTGAATAATTTCATGCCTGATACCGGGAAAATGATGGTATACCGTTCCGGTGGAGGATTTGGTGTCCGTCTGGACGCTGGGAATGGGTTCCAAGGTGCGGTTATCACACCGTATTATGATTCCCTTCTCGTTAAACTTTCTACTCATGCGCTTTCATTTGAGCAGGCAGCTTCTAAAATGGTTCGTAACCTTAAGGAATTCAGGATTCGAGGAATTAAAACAAATATCCCCTTCCTTGAAAATGTTGTTAAACATGAAAATTTCATAAATGGGGAATACGATACATCATTCATTGATTCAACACCGGAATTATTTAGCTTCCCAATCAGAAAAGACCGTGGGACAAAAATGCTTTCATATATCGGAAATGTAACCGTGAATGGTTTCCCGGGAGTCGAGAAAAAGAAAAAACCTGTTTTCGATCCAGCTCCAATTCCTAATGTCGGTGGTCTGCCGCTTATCTCGGGTACAAAAAATATACTTGAACAGCAAGGTGCAGAGGGACTGGTCAATTGGATTAAAGAACAGAAAGAAGTATTGATCACAGATACCACTTTCCGTGATGCACATCAATCTTTACTTGCGACAAGAATTAGATCGAAAGATATCCTTGATATCGCTGAACCTACAGCCAAACTCCTTCCTGATTTATTTTCAATGGAAATGTGGGGCGGGGCAACTTTCGATGTGGCTTATCGCTTCTTGAAAGAAGATCCATGGGACAGGCTGTTAAGTTTTAGGAAAAAAGCACCGAATGTCCTTTTACAAATGCTATTAAGGGCGTCAAATGCAGTTGGTTATAAAAATTACCCTGATAATGTCATTCGTGAATTCGTAGAAAAATCAGCGGATGCCGGCATTGATGTTTTCCGGATCTTCGATAGTTTAAACTGGGTTAAAGGGATGGAAGTGGCTATAGATTCAGTCCGTCAATCCGGGAAAATTGCGGAAGCGGCCATTTGTTATACCGGGGATTTGAATGATCCGTCACGCAGCAAATATAATATCGAATACTATAAAAAAATGGCGGTGGAATTAGAACATGCCGGTGCCCATATTTTAGCGATCAAGGATATGGCTGGCCTCTTGAAACCAGATGCTGCTTACCGTCTTGTGTCGGAACTGAAAGCAACTACCTCCCTTCCGATCCATCTCCATACTCATGATACAAGCGGAAATGGGATTTACATGTATTCAAAAGCGATTGAAGCTGGTGTGGATATCGTTGATACGGCGATTGGGTCTTTAGCTGGCCTGACTTCACAGCCAAGTGTACAAACACTTCATTATGCACTGGAGGGGTCAAGCAGACAACCTAAATTGGAAGTCGATTCACTAGAGCGTTTAGGAGAATACTGGGGAGAGGTCAGGAAATTCTATCATGACTTCGAAAGTGGCATGAATGCTCCTCATACCGAAGTTTACAAACACGAGATGCCTGGCGGTCAATATAGTAATCTACAGCAGCAAGCTAAAGCTGTGGGGCTGGGAGACCGCTGGCATGAAGTGAAAGAAATGTACCAGCGCGTCAATGCGATGTTCGGTGATATCGTAAAAGTGACGCCTTCATCCAAAGTCGTTGGGGACATGGCTTTATTCATGGTGCAAAATAACCTGTCTGAAGAAGATGTCCTGACAAAAGGAAAAACCATCGATTTTCCTGATTCAGTCATAGAGTTATTCGAAGGCTATCTGGGTCAGCCAGTCGGTGGATTCCCGAAAGAGCTTCAGGAAGTTATTCTGAAAGGGAAAAAACCTATAACGGTAAGACCGGGTGAATTATTGGAAGAAGTGGACTTTGCTGCTCTTAAAGAAGAATTATTCAAGGAATTGGGACGGCCTGTCACTGATTTCGATGTGCTTGCATATGCCCTATATCCAAAAGTATTCTTGGATTACAATAAAACAATTGAGCTGTTTGGAGATGTTTCCAACCTTGATACCGCGACTTTCTTATATGGCATGAGGCTAGGTGAAGAAATCGAAGTTGAAATTGAAAAGGGAAAAACGCTCATCGTTAAATTAGTTTCAATCGGCCAACCTTTGGCTGATGGAACACGGGTTGTGTATTTTGAGTTGAATGGTCAATCACGTGAAGTGATCATCAAGGATGAAAACATTAAATCTTCCGTTATATCAAAAATGAAAGCTGATCCTAAAAATAAAGAACAAATCGGTGCGACAATGCCAGGTACGGTTATTCGTGTAGTCGTCGAGAAAGGCGATCAGGTCAAACAGGGTGATCACCTGATCATTACGGAAGCGATGAAAATGGAAACTACCGTACAAGCGCCATTCTCCGGGACCATTAAAGACATCTATGTAAATGATGGAGAAGCGATCAGTACTGGTGATTTATTGATTGAAATAACTAAGTAATATCGCTGACTGTGGCCTTGTGAACGATTTGGGGTATGTTGGGTATGCTTGAGGTTTCAAGCTGCCCTGTAAGCCTCTTTTAGGCGATGTACGGTCATTGAATTTCTCCTTAAGGTAAAACAAAAACCACCATTCTCCAGAATGGTGGTTTTTGTTTTACCTTATTATCTTATTTGCTTGAACAATCAGACATTAACGGGCGGGTATCGTTGGTGTTATATCATGTTCATCCTGTCCTTTGACTGTGTGGGCAGCGTTCCCTTTTTGCTTGGCTAGGGCATTTTTTTTACTTCTTGATGTCAGTAACATCAAATAACTCATTACACCAAAAAAGCAGGCAATGAATAAAGCGTGTGCCAATGCGATATACAAGTTCTGCCTAGAGAAAATTATAAAGGCTCCAGCGGTAACCTGTAAAAAAACGAGAATGAATGCAGCAATCCAACCGCCATATAACACTTTTTGATTCTTGTAATATTTTTTTGCAATATAAGCAACGTATGATACCCAAATGAAAATAGCGCCAGCTATTGCACGGTGCCCCATCTGCACCCATTCATAAAGGTTGGAGGGAAGCGCAGGGCTATCATTTACACATAAAGGCCAATCCTTACAGATTAGGCTGGATTCTGTATGCCTTACAAGAGCACCCGTATATACGACTACCAGACAAAAAATCAATACGCCAATAATATGGAATTTCATTCGTTTGTCAACTATGAGTTTTTCGGCTTCGAACTTCTTGTCGACTTCAAAAATCAATAGTGTCAGTAAAAAGACGGAAGCAAAGGAAATGAGTGATATCCCAAAATGAAGGGCCAGGACGAAATCGGATTGTGACCAAAGAACGGCAGCGGCTCCAATCAACCCCTGTAGTAACAGAAAACCAAAAGAAAGGACGGATAAGAAACGTGCTTCACGGATATGGCCGATTTTTCGCCAAGACATATACGATAAAATTAAAACCAAGAATCCTCCAGCACCTGAAACGAGTCGATGGGAAAGCTCAATGACCAATTCAAACGTGATTTTGTCCGGAATCAATTGGCCGTTGCATAATGGCCAGGACCTTCCGCATCCCATGCCGGAATCCGTCTTCGTGACTAAAGCTCCACCCAGTAAGATGAAAAGCATTACAATCGTAGTTAAAACAGCAAACCATTTAAGAGACGATTTCACTAGTAGTCCCACCTTTTTCTCTGTAGCAAATTAGGGTTGTTCCATAAAATTAATAATAGCATAGGATTTTTCATAAATATTTGTCGAACTTCCTCGATATTACACAAAATAGAATGATTTTACAAGTTCAGTTAATATTATAGCTATTAATTAAAATGCCTGAAATAGTTGAAAGTTACAAGAGACTTTGATAGAAATAAAGGGAGTGTAAACCTTCAAGTAGGAGCAAAATAGAGATAGAGCCTGGGGGATGATGATAAAAGCTTACTATTCATGTTCTTGATGGACATCCATCTTACAACTGCAGTGAAATTTTCGAGACACAAATTGGTCAAAAATATCCGAAAAATTTTCACAAAAGCTTCCAAAAATGTGTTTTAATATATTGAAGAAATGATTTTACTAAATTTTACTGTTATTAAGCATGATATTAAGAATGATAGCTCTTTATGGATTCCATTGGCCACGGTCATTGGTAAATAATTTACTTTTTGTTTACGCTTCCTTGGTTACAAATATCAAAAAGTATGAAATAATGTTCTATAGCATTTGTAAGTATTTTTTCTGCATTTGCGTCTGTGCTGAATGATTTAAAGGAGGAAAACAAATGTCAGAAACAAGGGGTTTGTCAGAAGCTGTCATGAAGGACAGTAAAGCCGCCCTTCAATCAGATATACCGGAAACAACAGCTTGGAAGGATTTTCTCGCACTTATAAAAGTGGGGATTGTCAATTCAAATATAATTACAGCTTTTACCGGCGTATGGTTAGCCCTTCATTTTTCGGGGCTTAGCTTCTTAAGTAATCTTGATGTAGTGTTTTATACACTTGCAGGTTCGGCTCTCATCATGGCGGGATCTTGCAGTTTCAATAATTATTATGATCGTGACATCGATCATTTAATGGAAAGAACGAAAAACCGTCCAACGGTAACTGGGAAAGTGCAGCCTTCAAAGGTATTGGCGTTAAGTTTTGGCTTAATTGCTGCAGGGCTGATTTTACTTGCGTTGACTAATATGACAACGGCCATACTTGGTGCATTTGGCGTCTTCGCCTATGTTGTTTTATATACCATGGTTTTTAAACGGAGATTTGTCTCGAATACGATTATAGGCAGTATATCCGGAGCGGTACCTCCACTTATCGGGTGGGCTGCCGTCGACCCGGGCCTAGATAAGATTGCTTGGGTCCTGTTCGCGATCATGTTCTTATGGCAGCCGCCTCATTTTTATGCACTTGCAATGAGGCGTGTCGAAGAATATCGTGCAGCGGGTGTACCCATGCTTCCGGTTGTAAAAGGGTTCAAGGCTGCAAAAAGATCGATTATGTTATGGATCGTCTGTTTAATGTTCGTTCCTTTCTTTTTAACTCCATTAGGAACTCCGCTGGTTATTCTTGCTGCATTATTGAGCACAGGTTGGCTTATTTTAGGAATTAAGGGGTATAAAAAGAAAGATGATGTTAAGTGGGCAACATCCATGTTTGTATATTCTTTAAATTATATGACCATTTTATTTGTAGCGATGGTTATTGTCACACTCATCTAGTTTTGGTTAATATAAGCTGGCGGCCTGTTCGTTTTACAGGCTCCAGCTTACAAATAAATAATGCACTGACCGCCATTCATACATATTAACGGAAAACTCCTCAACAGGGTCATTCATAAGAGCGGTTACATGAATCATCTTTAATAATTCCTTAGATTAGGGATTCTTTCTTTTTAGAAATTGACATAGAGAGAATATTCGCAATTGCGCCCATTTTTATTTTTGTGAGAAAATTTTGACGAAAGAGGGGTTTCTGAAGCTATGAAAAAAAGGCTGCACAAATGGCGCCTAATTGCTCTGCTGGGTATTGTAGGACTTGTCCTTTCGGGCTGCGGCGAACCATTTCTATCCGCGCTGAAGCCAGCTGGCGATGTTGCGCAATCTCAGTATGACTTACTGATATTGAGTACACTGATCATGGTACTGGTTATTATTGTTGTGATTATTTTGTTCGTTGTAGTTTTACTACGCTTCCGTCGGAAGAAGGGCGACGAAACAATACCGAAACAAATTGAAGGAAGTCATAAACTCGAAATTATCTGGACTGTTATTCCTATCCTTCTTTTAATTGTTCTGGCTGTTCCAACCGTCGTCACGACTTTCGACTTAGCTGACACAAAGGCAATGGATAAGAAAGATAAGGATGGAAAAACGAAGGATGCACTTGTCGTGAATGTTAGGGCGAACCTTTATTGGTGGGAGTTTGAATATCCGGACCTTGGCGTAGTCACAAGTCAGGATTTGGTTGTGCCGACCGATCAAAAAGTGTATTTCAATCTAACGGCTTCAGATGTTAAGCATTCATTCTGGATACCGGCTGCCGGTGGAAAGATGGATACAAATACAGAAGGGGTCAATCAGTTTTTCTTAGAATTCGACAGTGAAAAGGCGGAAGATTCGAACAACTTATTCTACGGGAAATGTGCTGAACTTTGCGGTCCTTCCCATGCCTTGATGGATTTTAAGGTCGTAACGAAGTCTAAAAGCGACTTTGAAGCTTGGACTAAAGATATGAAAGCGGCGAAAGAACCTGTCGTGGAAGGTGATCTAGCCAAACAGGGTGAAGATGTCTTTAATCAAAGTTGTATAGGTTGTCATGCGGTGACACCAAATGACAGCAGGCCTGAGGCTGCTCGACAGGCACCGAATCTGGCTACATTCGGTGAACGTCAAAAAATAGCTGGCGTTTTGGAACATACGGAAGAAAATGTGAAAAATTGGATCAAGGATCCTGAGAAGTATAAACCGGGTAACACGATGACCGGTACTTACGGAGAACTTTCAGATTCAGATATTAATGCACTGGCAGCTTATCTTTTAAAGCTTAAGGTGGAAGAAAAATAGAACATTGATTAAGGAGGTTAAATCGTGAGTACGTACGCTAATAAAAAAGGATTTGGCGCTACGATTTGGGATTATCTGACGACGGTAGACCATAAGAAAATCGCCATTTTATATCTTATCTCTGGCGGGTTATTCTTTGTAATCGGCGGTTTGGAAGCGATGTTTATCCGTATCCAGCTTGCAATCCCAAATAATGACTTCGTAAGTGCCGGATTTTATAATGAAATTTTGACCATGCACGGTACGACCATGATATTTCTGGCCGCCATGCCATTAGTATTTGCTGTAATGAATGCTGTTGTACCCTTACAGATAGGGGCTCGTGATGTTGCGTTCCCATTTTTGAACTCGTTAGGTTTTTGGTTGTTTTTCTTTGGAGGAATCTTTTTGAATCTTTCATGGTTTTTAGGGGGGGCTCCCGATGCAGGCTGGACATCATATGCATCACTTTCCCTTCACTCCGAAGGCCATGGCATTGATTTTTACGTCCTCGGACTACAGATATCAGGTTTGGGAACATTAATTGCAGGGATCAATTTCCTTGTAACGATTATTAATATGCGTACGCCTGGAATGACTTATATGCGTATGCCGCTGTTTACATGGTCAACTTTCGTTGTTTCCGCATTGATATTATTCGCTTTTCCCCCGCTTACCGTGGGATTGGTGTTAATGATGTTCGATCGGATGTTTGGCTCGAATTTCTTTGATGTAGCAGCTGGGGGGAATACGATTATTTGGGAGCATTTATTCTGGATATTCGGTCACCCGGAAGTTTATATCCTTATTCTTCCTGCATTCGGTATTTTTTCGGAAATTTTCGCTACATTTTCCAGAAAAAGATTATTTGGTTATTCATCGATGGTATTTGCAACCGTTTTAATCGGGTTCTTGGGTTTCATGGTTTGGGCCCATCATATGTTTACCACTGGCCTGGGTCCAATCGCAAATGCAATCTTTGCTGTGGCTACCATGGCTATCGCAGTACCAACAGGTATTAAGATATTCAACTGGATTTTTACGATGTGGGGAGGAAGCGTCAAGTTCACGGTTCCGATGCTTTATGCAGTTGCCTTCATTCCTACATTTACCATGGGGGGCGTAACAGGTATCATGCTAGCATCGGCACCTGCTGATTATCAATACCATGATAGTTATTTCGTTGTTGCCCATTTCCACTATGTAATTGTCGGTGGGGTTGTATTAGGTTTACTGGCTGGAATCAATTTCTATTGGCCGAAGATGTTTGGAACTATGTTAAGTGAAAAATTGGGACAAATCACATTTTGGACGTTCCTTATTGGTTTCCATTTAACATTCTTCATTCAACATTTCTTAGGGTTAATGGGGATGCCTCGTCGCGTATTTACATTCTTGGACGATCAAGGACTCAATACAGGTAATATGATTAGTACAGTTGGAGCCTTCTTAATGGCATTTGGGGTCTTGGTTATGGTCATCAATATAATCATTACATCCGTGAAAAATGAAAAAGTCGGCAATGATCCATGGGGAGATGGACGTACGCTTGAATGGGCAATTCCATCACCACCGCCGTTTTATAATTTCAAACAACTTCCGCTTGTCCGCGGATTAGATCCTTACTGGGTTGAAAAAATGGAAGGGAAAACGGAAATGACTCCTGCAGAACCACTAGGGGATATCCATATGCCTAATTCATCTATACTTCCTTTAACGATTGCTCTCGGTTTATTTGTAGCCGCATTCGGTGCTTTATATAATATGGATGATAAGACATGGACCCTGCCTATAATGATTGTTGGACTTTTGATAACGTTTGGTTCAATGTTTATTCGTTCCGTCAAAGACGATCATGGATTCCATATTCATAAAGAAGACCTTATGGACGATAAAGACAAGGGAGGTAAGGCATAATGCAATCAGATGAAAGATTCACGGATGCCACTTGGCCTGCTTCTCCCGAGAAAGCGACTTTAGAAGGTAAAAATAAGTATTTGGGATTCTGGTTGTTTCTTGGTGGAGAGACGGTATTATTCGCCTCACTATTTGCAACATACCTTGCATTGAAGGATAAGGTTCCAAATGGTGATGCAGCCCTGGCAAAAGATTTATTCGAATTACCACTTACTTTTGTAGCAACCATGCTGTTATTGACCAGTTCATTGACTAGTGTGTATGCAATGTATCATATGAAAAATAACCACTTTAAACAAATGCAGGCTTGGCTTGTGATTACGGTGGCACTTGGTTTTGCTTTTCTAGGTCTCGAGATTTATGAATTTAATCACTACGTTCATGAATTCCACCATACATTTACGAGTAGTGCCTTTGGCTCCGCATTTTATACCTTAGTTGGTTTTCACGGAGGGCACGTTGCTTTCGGTTTGGTTTGGATCATATCTCTTATGGTTCGTAATGCAAGAAGGGGCTTGAATTTATATAACGCTCCTAAATTTTATGTCGCGAGTCTTTATTGGCATTTCATTGACGTAGTCTGGGTGTTTATCTTTACAGTCGTATACTTAATGGGAATGGTGGGATAACTGATGGCGAATGAACAATCAAATTCAGCGAACCCGAATGTCGATTTAAAATATCGCCGCAAGAAAAATGCTGAAGAGATGAAACATCAAGTGATAACATTTACGCTTATGATTTTCTTTACATTGCTTGCTTTTGCTGCAGTAGGAATTGAAGGGTTTTCACATTGGTTCATTAAACCAGTCATTTTGCTACTGGCTGTTATACAAGTAATTTTCCAATTGTATTATTTTATGCATATGAAGCACAAAGGGCATGGAACCATTGCATTGTTTTTATTTTCTGGCCTTGCAGTCGGCTTAATAACTGTCCTTGTTTTCACAACGATCGTTTGGTTATAAACCATAAAGAAAATCGGCTATTGAATGATAGCCGGTTTTCTTTATGTGCTAGAAAAAGAATCCAGGTTTATCTATATTTGTTACCATGTTTCATTTTAGGTATAATGAAAGTAAAAAGTTCATGAACGAGGTGATTTTTTGTCTATTGATATTTTCGGATTTCGCGCCTTATGGAGTCCTTATTATTTTGCCGCCCTCGTACTTATAACCCTTGGCTATTTTTTGCTGGTGACAAAAAAAAGGGAGAAGTTTTCGGGCAGTTCATCGCTTTCCGTTAAACAGATAACTTATTTTTTAATAGCCATGATCCTTCTTTATGTGGTAAAAGGATCGCCGCTGGATTTACTGAGCCATATCATGTTCAGTGCCCACATGTTTCAAATGGCATTGCTCTATCTTGTGATTCCGCCTTTATTCATCATTGCGATTCCAGATTGGCTTTTGAGAGCGTTCATTAATTCAAAGGGAGTGAAGGCGTTATTTCAATTTTTCACGAGACCTCTTGTCGCCCTTTTACTATTTAATGTTCTTTTCTCGTTGTACCATATTCCGTTAGTGTTCGACTTTATCAAAACGGGGATGTGGATTCATGCCGGATACACGGTCCTTTTGTTTGCGACTGCAGTATTGATGTGGTTCCCACTTGTAAATCGACTGCCTGAACGTGAAAGTCTATCAGGTGTAAAAAAAGTAGCTTATATTTTCGGCAGTGGCATTTTAATGACTCCAGCTTGTGCTTTAATCATTTTTGCTAATGATCCGATGTATGATACGTTTACCAATGCGGAATCTTGGGCCAGTGCCATGGAACTTTGCGTTCCGGCTTCAGCACTGTCGAGTTTAACGCTCAGTGGTCCAGAAATGTTCAATGGGCTGCCATTGCTGGAAGATCAACAGCTTGGTGGGGTTTTGATGAAGGTGATTCAAGAAATCGTATTAGGCTATGTATTAGGTGTCATTTTCTTTGCTTGGTTCAAAAAGGAGAATGGCGGGCAAAATGATATCGACCCGATACCTTCGGATTTTCAGACTGTAGAATAGTTGTACGAAAAGACTTGTCTAGGGGCGGACAAGTCTTTTATATGTCATAGCCTGGTTAACGGATTTCCAAGCAAATAGCTAGTGATTCGACTTGGCTATTCCATAAAAGTGATCATTCTGTTAATAAAACTTGATTTTATTGAATTTTATGAGTGCCTCTTATAAAATGGTAGTTGATTAATAAATATAGAGAGGACTACAATACATATGTCTTTACCAATCCTTCCAACAATAAGTACTGCCTTCATTGTATTAAGTGCCATCACTGTTGCAATAGGCTGGTATCAAATTAAACAACGCAAAATCGAGACCCATAAAAAAACCATGATGGTAGCTGCGGTTTTTGCGGTAATCTTTTTCACTATATATCTTTCTCGGACGGTCTTCATTGGGAGTACGTCATTTGGCGGACCCGATGACATTAAAATTTATTATACGATTTTTTTGATCTTCCATATAACACTTGCTACAACTGGTGCGGTTTTGGGGATCATCATGCTTACCACTGGGTTTAAAGGCAAATTCGCCATTCATAAAAAAATCGGCCCTGCGACAAGCATCATTTGGTTTTTCACTGGGATAACTGGAGTAGCCGTTTACATCCTGCTTTATGTCATTTATCATGGCGGCGAGACAACATCTTTAATAAAGGCGATCCTAGGATTTTAAAATAATGAAAAAGCCTGATGCAAAAAAAGCATCAGGCTTTTGTAATGGATACACAAAAGAGAGCATCAGTTATGATCCTCTCTCTTTTACCGCACTTTTTACTAACGGCTTTTAAAGACCGTTGAATTCTGAAAGCTCTTCTTTGATCTGAGCGAGGATTTTTTCACATTGTTTAACAAGTGATGCAGGGAAGTCCTCACCTTCGCCATATTCAACTCCGTGTGGATAATAGTGTTTTCCTAATAGGGGAACCATTAGTTTGATGACGGCCCTGTGAGCGCCTACATCGCCCTCTGTTGCATAGCCTAGTATTCGCAGGTAAAACGTGCCTTCTTTTACTTCGAACTTACGATCATAACTGACTCTTTCGTAATCCCATTGTTCTGCACGTATTAAACCATATTGCGGCATTAGGTCATCTAATCGGTTTAAGTCGGCTGTGATGTTTTCAATTCCAAAGCTTTCAAATTTCACGAGTACTACCTCCTATGTTTACTATTGAGAATTAAAATGACATACCGGGAAAATATTATGTACATGAATATATTAAAAATCTCCAAGTATGTTTATAATATACCATTTTATCCTATATTTTATAATAGTACGAAATGGTGGAAGTTGCAATGAACTCAACCAGGGTATTTTGATCATTCATAAAAGTTCCACTTTTAAATAAATTTAATGAAGGGGCAGTCTATCGTAAATTAGAAAATTATGATTGAACAGTGATATAATCAGGAAAGAAAGGTTTTTGCATTAGATACATAAATTAGATAGAGAGAGGGAGTGTTCCTCTGCGAAGTTTTGGTAAGGTGTTGGTGTTAATCATTATTTTTTTTGTAATCGGTATTTATCTTAATATCGGCGATGAGGATGAAGGAAACCCTCTTATTGATGGTAACAAAGGTGTTAACCCCAATGGACATATAAATGAAAAAAGTACTTCTTCCGAAAAAGAAGGGGTTACTAAAGTGACGGAAGGTTTGGCAGTAACAATTGGGAAAAATGCAAAAGAGATAGAAAAGGAATACGGTAAGCCAGATCGAATTGATATGTCCGCATATGGATATGATTGGTGGGTTTATAAAAAGGACTATAACGATTATTTCCAATTAGCCGTTGAAAATGAAAAAGTGGTATCTGCTTATGGAATCGGTGATGATGTCAATGTCGCCCCTTTTAAAATAGGACAATCGATTGATGCCATCTATTCAAGCTTATATGTAGAACCTACTGTTGATATTGAGGTTGGCGACAGTTCCTATCGTTTTGAATTGTCGGAGGAAGATATGAACATGAGGCCATTGATTGAACTAGGGAACATACATGTTCAGCTTTATTTGGATAAATTCACAGGGACTGTTTCAAGCATCCGATTTTTGAATGATTCCGCGCTTTTAAAGCAAAAGCCATATGAGTTGACCTATAATGGTAAACTTGTGACCGTTAAGGACCTTTCTAAAGAAGAATTGGAGAAAGTGGAAGATGGCAATGAGCAGCAAATTTTTGACATTACGAATATAATGCGCAGCAGGTTTGATTTGAAGCCTTTAGAATGGGATGGTCCGACTGCGGAGGTTGCTTACCTTCATAGCCGGGAAATGAGGGACACTCCTGAAGGAACCCATGTTTCTGAAACAAAAGGGGACTTGGAAAAACGTCTCGATGCAGGTCATGTTAAATACAGGGCAGCAGGTGAAAATATTGCGGCTCATTATGTGGACGCAGCTGCAGTCATGGAAGGCTGGTTGAATAGTAAAGGGCATCGGGATGCGATGCTGAACGAGGAATTTACAGGTCTGGGTGTTGGGGTTTATAAAAAGTATTACACTCAGAATTTCATAAAAAAATAAAAAGACGGATCCGATTTGGGTCCGTTTTTTTGTTCTGGATTATATTTTCAAAATAAAAAAGTTCCCTGTCGATATAGCGCAAAGTTCCCCATCATCACAGTGAACCTTCCCCTCGATGATGATCGTTTGCCTATGTATTAATTCGCACGTTAATCGATCGCCATGGGAAATCCAATTGCATTTGAAAAGGAATGTTATGCACTTTTTATTTACCTTTAGCATATGGTGCAATAGGCGATGTCTAAGTGTGAGGTGAGAGTAATGGCAAAAAGAAAGCGGCCCTCCGTGGATGGATTTCGGGAGTTTGTCAAGGAACATCCTTATTTAGTGAATGAAGTGAGAAACAAGCAAGCAACATGGCAGGAACTTTTTGAAGAATGGTATTTACTCGGTGAAGATCATCCACGCTGGCAGGCTGACGGCGGGGTTGATGAGTCCAAAGTAAATGCAGAATCCACATCACGGCCGGTAGAAAAGGGCGACCAAAGTACAGAGTTAATCGGTTCGTTAATGAGTGCAGTTAAAAATATGGATATGGGACAGATACAACAATATATTACAAATGCCAATCAGGCCATCGGTGCAATCCAAGGAGTGCTATCTGCTTTCCAAGGGAATAAATCAGGTGATACCAGTCCTCCCCCAAAAGAAAAAGAGCAGAGAGCTAACCCTTTTTTATTCACCAAAGATTAAGGAGGGTTTTTCATGCGTCAGAATATATATGAATTCATTCAAACAAACGAAGAAATGCGAAATTACTTGAGGATTAACCCTGCATGGTACAAAAGGTTAATGCGTAATCCACATGAAGTGGATGTATTTGAAACCGAAGCGAAATATTATTTTGAGAAGTCGATTCCACATCGGGTTTCTAAATTTTCGGAAAGCGTTCAAGTGGCTTCCATGATGCTTCATATGTTTCAAGCGATGAATGCTCCAAGTGAATGAAGAAAATAAGAGTAAATTACTCCTTTTGGCGAACAATAAAGGCAAAAGGGGGACGATGGCATGAGAAAGTTGATTTTGGTTTTAACAGTGTTGATGGCAGCGTCGGGGTGTGGAAAGAAAATACCGGAACCTGAAAATTCAGAAGTAGCCATACAAGATGTAACTGCCCATAAAGCTGCCACCACTGTATCGAGCATCCGAAATTCAGATGAGGACTTTCGGGTAAAAACTTTTGTGAAAGGCAACTCTGTCTATGTAGAGTGCTACTTGAAAAACTATGGTTTTTCTGAAGCGAATTCTGAACAATTGGCAACTGTGTCCGTATTTATTGATAATCAGAAGAAAGTCGATATGAAGACGGCGGCATTTATCTTAAAGGATGTCCCGAATGGCATGCATAAAATTAAGCTGGAGATTTTGAATGGTTCAGGTGAAAAAACAGGGCTGCAAAAAGAGTTTGAGGTACATATCACTTCCTCGATTTAATCAAACCATTAGCTTCTGAAAGGGAGAAATGGTAAAATGGTTGTGGAGGTGAGCTTGTTAATGCTTGCTACTATGGAAATCATCGACATTTTACAACAGGCTGATGGATTGGCAGAAATGATCCTACATTCTGAAATAGGGGAAGACTATCTCCTTAGTTTATATAAATTACAGAGCGACAAAGAGGCCCAGAGGAAAATTTCCAAGTTTACTTCATTAAAGGATCTATTTGAAGATGTTCAAAGGTTCGGTAAATATCATCCGGATTATAAACGCATCAATTTGGAAACCAGGGAAGCTAAACGAGACATGGATATGCATCCAACGGTTGCTGAGTTTAAGAGGGCGGAGACTGAATTGCAATCCGTTCTTGATGAAATAAGCGGAAGAATAGGCCGTGCGGTTTCTGAACAGGTTAAAACCCCAGCGGGAAATCCATTTTTTGTATCATCTGGGGGATGTTCAACGGGAAGTTGCGGAACCGGCGGAAGTTGTGGATGCTCTGCTTAATGAAATAGCCAGATCATAACAATTGATTGTTTGGCCGGCATTTCAATAAGCCATCGAAATTCGATATAACTTCGGAGTTCGGTGGCTGTGTCATGTATGGAACCGTCGTCCTGGATAGTGGGGGATAATGAATCGATGCACGTATTAAATATCCTTCCTTGAACCTCATGCCAGTTTTTCGTACTTCTGGATAAGTTCCAAATGCGATTAACTGCGATATAGGATACAATCCGGACAAAGGTTGCCGCAGCAAAACATCTTTTGCTGCGGCACATAAAAACGATGACGGAATACATATAAATGTTCTTCCTGCCGTACAAAAATGGTTTCACAATGAAGCTGCTTGCCACGCATTGAAAGGCTAGCGGCTTTTTTTATTATGAAGGAAAGCTTACTATTATCATTTTGTGCCGGATGAAAATGGATATATATAAATGGTATACCTGTGAATTTTTTTATCGATACTTGGGTAATTTCATCATTATCCAATAGATGATCTATAAATTGATCCCAAATTTGGTTTAAATCCATCGTAGTTTCTGCTCCCTTCACAGTATGTATATTCATAATAGTAAGAGAATTTCGTTTATAATCTTTTTTCTTGGTTGAAAGTAAAGATTCTGCTATGCTACACTTAGTTAAAACCTTTATAAAAGGGAGTTATTGATATGCTTGGAGCGAGACAGGGAATCATCGTCTATTTACATACATTAAAACAAGCCAAAATGCTTAGGAAGTTTGGAAATATCCATTATGTTTCAAAAAAGTTGAAATATGTAGTCCTTTATACGAATATGGATGAAGTGGAACCACTGGTGGAAAAACTGAATAATTATTCGTTCGTAAAAAAAGTGGACCTTTCATACAAGCCTTTTTTGAAGGTGGAATTCGAAAACTCCAAACCGGATAAAGCGAAAGAATATGATTATAAAATGGGAATTTGAAAAAAGCTGACTCATGCGGAGTCAGCCTTTTTCAATTCAGGCATCAAATCTTTCAGCCTAATGGGGGCAGATATCTATTCATTCGCAAAATGCCGATTAAGTGTTGGTAGTACAACTCGATTTCTGCAAAAAGCGTCGAAGATTTCACATCGATTTCAATAATGGGTTTATCCAGTTCCTCCGCCAAGCACTCAAAAAGCTCATAGCGTTTGTTTTTGGTGGCATGAGGGTTAGGTATGCCTTCACGGCAAATATAAAGCGGCTGAAATTTCCCTGGATCTGTAGGCTGCATGACAATGACCAATGACGTTACCTTTTTATCATTTATTGTAGTATGCAGGGACAAAAGCCTTGCAACCCGATGTTTCTGATTGCGTCCTACTTCCAGTAACTCATATATATCGGAATACCCTTGTCCAAGTTCAATAAAACGTTGAATCACTTAAACCTCTCCTAACTAACTTATTATTCATTACTTTATCATTATCCCTCATAAAAGAGAAGGACAACTTCAATGACGAATCATGATAAAGAAACTTTGATTTCATAAAAAAAAGCCCTGCAAAAATTTGCAGGGTCCTTCTATGTCTAACTAAGGACCAGAAGGCAAAGGGAGAGGAGAAACCGGAGGAAGAACTTATGGGGAAACGTAAGCCTTCTCCGCGGTTGGCAACAACACCTAAAAAGGAATGTTGTTATTCACATTATTGCCAAAAACCACTTTATTATTCAAAATGTAAAAGATTTATAAAAAGAATGGATATCTCTATCCCGATACGAAGTGATAAGTTGATTTCCTTTAGGAAATGCAGGAAATGGCTTTTATTATTGGCTAGCTTTTTCTAATATGTTAGGATAGGAAAGTAACAGAAATTTGTCATAAAATGTGGTGAGAATGATGAGGGTCGTTTCCGGAACTTGTAAAGGAAGACCACTTAAGGCTGTACCGGGTACAGGAACCCGGCCGACTACTGATAAAGTCAAGGAATCCATTTTCAATATGATTGGTCCCTATTTCGAAGGAGGGCTGGTCCTTGACTTGTTCGCCGGGAGCGGTGGACTGGGAATTGAAGCGTTAAGCAGAGGCATGGATAAAGCCATATTTGTAGACCGGGATTTTAAAGCAAATCAAACGGTTAAGGCCAATTTGGAACTATGTAAGTTTTCAGAGCGTGCAGAAGTTTATAAAAATGATTCAGAGCGTGCATTGAAAGCTTTGGTGAAAAGGGAAATGATTTTTGAATTAATTTTTCTTGATCCACCTTATAAGAAACAAAAGCTAGTTGAGATTCTTGAAGAAATACATAAATACCGATTGCTGAGCGATATGGGATACATTGTTTGTGAGCATGGTCATGATGTTACATTGCCAGAAAGAGTTGGTGACTTTACCGTTAAGAGAAAAGAGGTTTATGGTGTCATTGCCGTTACGATTTATCAATGGGGAAACGTACACGAACAGGGGGAACTATGAATGTCCAAAATAGCGATTTGTCCAGGGAGTTTTGATCCAATAACATTTGGTCATCTTGATATCATTCAAAGGGGAGCTAATGTTTTTGATGAGGTATATGTGGTCATCGTGAACAATTCAGCCAAAAATTCACTGTTTACAGTGGAGGAGCGACTGGAATTGATTACTGAAGCGACTGCCCATATGCCAAATGTTAAAGTGGATTTCTATCAAGGATTGACGGTCGACTATGCTGAAAGCGTTTCCGCAAATGCCATTATCAGGGGATTGAGGGCGACCTCCGACTTTGAATATGAAATGCAGGGAACTTCAATGAACCGATTCCTTAACAGTAACATAGAGTCATTTTTTATCATGACGAAAAATCAATATTCTTTCTTGAGTTCAAGTATCGTAAAAGAGGTTGCGAAGTATGGCGGGGATATCTCTGAACTAGTGCCACCCGTTGTCCAGAAAGCTCTGGCCAACAAGTACGAGAAAGAATAGAAAAAAGAGCATTGCCAATGCGCAATGCTCTTTTTTTTGGTTTAAGAAAGGCCTTTGAATAGCCTTTTGGTATATATGATGATGTATAGGATCAAAAAGGCGAGGGTCAGAATAGGTCCAAAATCAAGCATATTCTGATAAAGGGAACTTGCATGTTCTCCTGATCCACTGACCGGGAAGGAGGGTATCGGGCTGCCACTGAACCTGTTGCCTTTATAGAATGGTTCCCAAAGCAGGACGGTAATTATGGATGCCAGAAGGCCATGTGCTATCCTAGCCAGAAAAAAGGGAGCAAAACGAATGTCTGTTGTGGCTATGATGCTGGCAACTTGCGCCTGGATGCTGAACCCGTTGAAAGCTAAGATGAAACTTGTCATAACAGTTTGCTGAAAGAGACTCGCATTTTCGACCGTACTGGTTAATTTTGAACCAAGAGTCATTTCAAACATGCCTGATATGAACGGTGGGCTTAAGGAATCCGGGAAATTAAAAATATGTAAAATCCCACTGACCCACGATGCGAGCAATCCGGTAATGTTCATATGAAATAAAAGCTTATTGACCACCGAAAAGAGAATGATGAACCCTCCGATCATCAATAAAGTTTGAATAGATGAGAGTACCGCATCTCCAAGCAAACTGCCAAAGGGTCTTGTTTCTTTTATTCTGGTTCGATGCATCTGGCCAAAGGCTTGTCTAATGGAGGGGAGCTTGGTCATTACTTTTGTATGGGATTGGTCTTCTTTCCAACGGTAAAAACGCATGATGATGCCTACACAAAAATTTCCTAGGTAGTGGGAAAGTGCAAGGATGATCCCTAAATGAGGATTGTGGAAAAACCCAACGGCAACTGCAACGAACAGGAACAATGGATTGGAAGAATTGGTGAAACAAACGAGTCTTTCAGCTTCAAGGCGTGTTAATTGTCCTTCCTGACGAAGCCTTACAGTGTATTTCGCCCCAGCCGGAAACCCTGATGCAAGTCCCATCGCCCAAACAAACCCGCCCACTCCCGGTACACGGAATAAGGGACGCATAAATGGCTCGAGCATGACGCCGATGAACCTGACAACCCCAAAACTGATTAATAACTCCGAGAAAATCAAGAAAGGTAGTAGCGAAGGGAAAACAATTTTCCACCACATATTCAGCCCGCTTTTGGAAGCTTCAAATGATTCTTGGGGGAAGATGATCAAGCCAACTGCCATCATCGTGACGGAGGTAGCTAACAGTACTGTTTTAGATTTTGATTTTAGCAAAATTCAGCCTCCTCTTGAAGGTTACTAAATAAGGGCAGTTCGTTTCGTATATAATAAAATGTGAACATCCTTTTCTCGAAAAAGTAAGGTGCATGAATAATGTGGATTGTACCGACATGTATAAATGAGGATAATCCGCACAATGGAAAATTCAATGTAGCCTTTCATTTACATGGCTGCATAGTTTTTTTCTGCCATGCTTGTTTCACTGTCAATATAAATAATATGCTTCTATAAATCCGTTTAAGACCATAACTTTGAATGAGTGTTATTTCAATATTTTGAACTAGTTATAGGCGGGGGGGATATCTTTGTCGAAACCAAAGGTCGGGCTTGCACTTGGGTCGGGAGGAGCTAGGGGGTTTGCACATATTGGCGTGATAAAGGTATTACAGCAAGAAGGCATTCCAATAGATATGATTGCTGGAAGCAGCATGGGAGCCATGGTTGCTGCCTTTTATGGAGCGGGTTCGGATATCGAGAGGCTGTATAAGTTGTCCCGTGCATTTAAGCGAAAGTATTATTTGGACTTCACCATACCTAAAATGGGCTTCATTTCAGGTAAACGGACAAAGGATTTAATCAGGGTATTTACATATGGTAAGAAATTTGAAGAACTCGATATTCCTGTGGCAGTGGTCGCCACTGATATAAAAACGGGGGAAAAAGTCATATTTCAGGAAGGTCCCATCGCTCCAGCTGTTAGGGCAAGCATTTCCATTCCCGGCATTTTCATTCCCGAAAAAATTGGAAATCGACTGCTTGTTGATGGAGGTGTTGTTGACAGGGTTCCTGTTTCAGTCGTGAAGGATATGGGAGCGGACATCATAATTGGAGTGGATGTAGCCCACGTGAAACAGGATATGGAGATAAACTCCATCTATGATGTAATCATGCAAAGCCTCGATATCCTGCAAATGGAGCTGGTTAAAAGCAGGGAGTTTGCTTCAGACGTGATGATACGCCCCAGGGTTGAGAAATACAGCTCGAAATCATTTACAAACGTACAGGAAATAATTAGTATTGGAGAAGAAGCTGCAAGAGGAAAGATAGATCAAATTAAGCAAAGCATTGTTACTTGGAAGGAGTCCTTTGAAGATGAGCCGTAAAATATATGTACGCACTTTCCTGGTGGTGGCTATACTTCTCATAGCATCAGCCCTTTATTCCCTACCTTTTTATGTATCAAAACCAGGAATGGCTAAAGAATTAGAGCCAATCATAGAGGTTTCCGGAGGAGATGAAGCGAAAGGCAGCTTTATGTTAACCACTGTAAGGATGGGCCGGGCGAATATATATTCCTATATGCTGGCAAAGTGGAGCAAATATCAGGAGCTTTATCCAGAGACCTCCATTCGAAGTGAAGATGAAACAGATGAAGAATATAATGTCAGGCAGCTGCACTTAATGGATGGTTCTAAAAATAACGCCATTCAGATAGCATATGAAAAAGCAGGGAAAGAAGTCGATTTCGAGTACCTGGGTGTATATGTTTTGGACGTGCTTAAAGGAATGCCGGCGGCTAAAGAACTGAAAGCCGGCGATCAAATCATTCAGGTCGATGATGTTAAATTCAATTCTGCACAGGAATTCATGGACTACATTAACGGAAAAAAAGCTGGAGATGAAGTTAAAATAGTGTATAAGCGGGAGGAAACGGAGAAAACGGCCTTTCTTTCATTGCAGCCTTTTAAAGATGACCCTAATAGGGTTGGAATAGGCATTTCGCTTGATGATAACCGAAAAGTGACCACGAAACCGTCTATAGCCATAGATTCAGAACAAATAGGCGGTCCGTCTGCTGGTTTAATGTTTTCTTTGGAAATTTATAATCAATTAACAAAGGGCGATCTTACAAGTGGATATGATATAGCGGGGACAGGAACGATGTCGGATGATGGGACAGTCGGTCCAATCGGCGGGATTCAACAGAAAATAGTGGCAGCCGATAAATCTGGAGCCGAAATATTCTTTGCCCCAAATGAAAACGGGGCAGCAGGTTCGAATTATGAAGATGCACTCATTGCAGCAAAGGACATAGACACCGACATGAAGATCGTGCCGGTTGACAACTTTGAGGATGCAATAGCCTATTTAACGAAGCTAAAAGGAAAAGAAAAATGAAAAAAGGCGCAGGCAGTCATCTACTGTTTGCGCTTTTTTGATGATTAGATTTTTACTCTTAAGGATGGACGGGCCAGGCTTAAACCATACTTCATTTGAAAATGATGGGGGATTCATATTCCCTTTTCATCAAGGCAGCTTGATGCGGTTCGGACAAGCCCAGTGCATACACCTGTGCCGCTCGCAAATCCGTATCGATCTCCTGCTTCTGATAGGACGAAAGTTTAGAAATGAGCGGGAGCGGTAAGCCTTTTTTTACAGTGCGCAGATATTCTTGTCCCCGGCCATTCATGCCAAGAAGTCTGATATAGGCTGGTTGGTCATTGTGAATCATCTGTTCCTTTAATGTATGGGTCAATATATGGACACACATCCGCTGTAGTCGTGTCCATGTGTAGCGTTTTGTCTTCAGAGTGGCCATGAATTCAGAAAAGCCCGAAGATTGTTTGGCCATTTCTTTTATTCGGTGTTCTATGCCTTCCTCAATTTCGTAAATCCCTGCCAATTCGGTTAAAGTAGAAGACAGGATTCTGTATTTTAACATGGGCCAATACATTTCCCAGTCATGTAAGGCATGGTAGTGCAATAAATATTGCTCTAGACCACTCATTGTCGGTTGAGGAATATAACTGGATACAGGATCCAATTTCTGGTGTTCATGGATGGCTTTGCGTATCCCCGTTGCGCTGGCAATAGGGTCTTGGGACAACTTTGTTTCATGGTATCCGGCAGCGACCCTTTGAATTGTATAAGGGCGAATGGAGTAGCCGTTTGAAATGGCAGCACTTACATATTCCTTTCCAAGAATATTATTTGGCTTCGTCAAATCCAATGCCGCATCACCATTGATGATCGATCGATAAGCCTGGGCAGCACTGGCCGGATAACTATTACCGGCATCCATAGCAGATTTAATGGCAGCATCGAATGCAGCGGAATTATCCGAAAGGATTCTGTGGGCGGTGATGAATGGTTCAATTCTGCCATCTTCGCTTCCGAAGCAAAAGGAGTCACAGCCAAGGGATTCCAAAAGAGAGATAGATCCTTTTGCAAATATCTCCGCCTTCTGTGTCGCGAAAGCATAGGGAAGTTCGATGACAAGATCTATGCCGCCATTCAAGGCCATTTCGGCACGTGTCCACTTGCTGACGATAGCAGGCTCGCCACGCTGTAAAAAGGGCCCGCTCATAACTGCCACCACAACATCTGCCCCTGTTTTTTCTCTACTTTCTCTTGCATGTAAAACATGTCCATTGTGAAAAGGGTTATATTCGACAACTAAACCGCAAGCTTTCATTCGTTCACCTCAGAGAAAAACTTTGTATTTTTTAAACTTAGTGCTAAAATAGTATTTCAAGTAAAATTACTATAAGTAATCGTCTTGATTTTTTGTTTGAAATGATTCTTAAACTTGGACAATCAGTTAGGATGACTACATTATAGTGTAAAGAAAAAATATTGACAAACTTATAATTGAAAGCTATAATTATTTTTGTTGCCTTGAGGTGATTTCATTTGAAATGGACGATTAGTCAACTTCAAAAAATTCGGGACAAAGATTTACGGTTTGATGAACTGGTGGATGTCTTAGACATTAGAGAAAGAGACCCGCAAATTCGCGATGTCTCTCCGATTAGAGTAGCAGGAAGAGCTGATATCAGCTCGACCGAGATTACTTTTCACTTGCATCTTTCAGGTGAATTAACATTACCTTGCTCCCGTACACTGGTAGACGTTAAATATCCGATTGATATTGATACAAAGGAAACCTTTCTTTTAAAGGCAGATGGCACTGATTTCTACGGAGATGATGTCACTGTTGTGGAAGGTGACGTTGTAGACCTAATACCGGTAATTAAAGAAAATTTATTGCTAGAAATTCCGATGCAGGTTTTTTGTGAGGATGTCGATTCGAACGAAGCTGCTCCTCAATCTGGGAAAGACTGGGCTGTTATTTCTGAAGAAGAAAATGAGCATAAGGTTGATCCGAGATTTGCAAAGCTTGCCGACTTTTTTGACAACAATAAAGAATCTTGATTGGAACGAAAAATCGTTAATCCGATTTTTCCAGCTTTTTTATATTTTTTAAGGAGGTGGGAATAATGGCTGTACCTTTTAGAAGAACGTCGAAAACTGTAAAAAGAAAACGTCGTACGCACTTCAAGCTTCAAGTACCTGGTATGGTAGAATGCCCGAGCTGTGGTGGAATGACTCTTTCACATCACGTTTGTAAAGAATGTGGAACATATAAAGGAAAAGAAGTTGTCGCAAAATAATTTCTTGACCTACTTGAGAGCTTTGCTTTCTTGATGCAACACGCTAATCAAAGCGCAGAGATTTTTCTCTGTGCTTTTTTTACAAATATATTTGGCAGAATATTTAGAATTCATCGATGTTTGATGATAATTTTGGAGAAGGTGTTTACGTGAATCAGGTGATTAAGGTTGAAAAGGATAAACGCGGTTTCATGAAGGTACTATTTAATAGACCGGAGAAAAGGAATGCCGTGAATTATCAATTTATGAACGAACTTGAGTCGATATTGTCAGAAGCGGCACACGATGACGAAATTAAGTTGCTGGTCCTTACAGGGGTGGGCTCTGAGGCTTTCTGTTCAGGTGGGGATCTAAGTGAATTCCAAGATTTGCATACAGAAGCAGAAGCCTTTACTATGTTATCGAAAATGGGTGAAATTCTTTATAAACTAGCAGTATTTCCAAAACCAACATTAGCGCTCATCAATGGAAGTGCTGTCGGCGGGGGATGCGAAATAGCGACAGCATGTGATTTTAGATTGGCAAAGAGCGGAGTCAAGCTCGGGTTTGTACAGGGAACTCTAGGAATCACGACAGGATGGGGTGGAGCTTCACTTTTACTTGAAAAAATACCAGAGCAAAAAGCGCTAAAGCTATTATTGGATGCAAAAGTACATAAAGCTGAGGAAGCGAAGGAATTTGGTTTTGTAGATGAGATAGTCGGAGAAGGTATGGATGGATGGGAAAGTTTCGCAAAAGATTTTCTTCGCCATGAGACTGGGGTATTGATGGCTTATAAAAGATTGTTGGTCCATAAATGGCAAGGCAGCGGACTTAAAGGAAGAATGGATGCGGAAATTCGGGAATGTTCTAAACTGTGGGCGAGTGATGAGCACCATGCTGCAGTCGATCGTTTTTTAAATAAGAAAAAATAAATATTACACGCTCTATATATCTTCTATCTTTCCTAGCATGTGCATATTATGAATTAAAACTTGCTGGGAGGTAGAGAGATGTCGATTGCGAGACAAGATGCATGGACTCACGATGAGGATCTTTTGTTGGCTGAAGTGGTGCTAAGGCATATACGAGAAGGAAGTACACAATTAAAGGCGTTTGAAGAAGTGGGGAAACAGTTATCGAGGACATCGGCTGCATGTGGATTCCGTTGGAATTCATTTGTAAGGAAGCAATATAAGTCAGGGATAGAGCTGGCGAAGAAACAAAGGAAAGAACAGGTAGTCATTGATCCTGATGTGGAAAGGGATTCCAGTGCAGTGGTGGAAAATAACACTATTGAACAAAAGACGCCACAACAGGAAGAAAATGAATCTATTACCCTCCAGGAAGTTATATTATATTTAACCAAAATGGATGAATTCTTTCAGCTAGATAATAAGGAAAAAGAACGGATTTCTGAGCGGTCCCTATTCCTTGAACGGGAAAATGTCCGATTAAAGGAAGAAAATGCCCTGCTTAAAGAAAACCTGAAAGCGGTAGAGGAAGATTATCGTGCCTTGATGCAGATAATGGAGCGTGCAAGAAAGCTAAGTGTACAAGAGGACGAAAAGATGAATCCTAAGGTGAGTTTTCAGATGGATAAAAATGGTAATTTAGAGAGGGTCAATAAATAAAAAATGCGGGTGGGAAAATCCGCCCGCATTTTCTTCATTTCCTTATTCTTGTGTATCCATTTCTTTATTTTCTTGTTCTGTAAATGGGCTCCAAATCAGCGGGTTTTCTCCAAGGTCCCTGTCCATATCATAGGAAACTGCAGAAAATTCCATCTTTTTCCAAAAGTCCTGTGAATGAACTCGTGGGTTGGTTTTGATAGGCATGTTCAGGCTTTTGGCGAATTCGACTAAAGCTCTTCCATAACCTTTTTTCTGATAGTTAGGCAGGACTTCAAGTTTCCAAAGAACAAGGAAGTCCCTTGAATTGTCAAAATACTGGTCAAATTTAGCACTTCTTTTATACAGGCTCATCCGGGCTACAAGTTTGTCGCCATAAAAGATTCCGTAAAAAGGTGATTGGCTGTCATTTTCAATGATGTTACCCTCTAAATCATCTAGCATTGACAGTTCCTGTATCCCGTATTCTTTGAATTTTTTGAATTCCTCAAGCGTTTTAAAATTTACAAGTAATCGTTCCACCTTGTATTCCATAAAAAAGCTCCCCCTTAATTCTGATAAACCTCTTCCGATAATACCCATTGAAAGTCATCCCACTGATCTTTACCCTGTGGAATTCCAGCTTAGGCTAAATCTAGAATGTCATCGACCGATTTATCCTTGCTGACTAAATGCTTACAGCCTTTTATCCCCCGCCCTATTCCCTTCGATTTCTCGTCGGTTGAGATTGGAGGTATCTTTTGTTCCTATAAAGTCTAAAGAATGGCTAAGCTTTTCGTATCTAATATACCATTAAATTACCGCTTTAAGAAGAAAATATATCTTCATTGGCGCGTTAATGGGATTTTATTGCGAGCGTGTTGATGGGCAGGCTAGATCATTCAATCTGATTAGCGGCGTTTTCTATAGTTATTGATGTGAAAATTGATGCAAGATAAAAAAGATAATGTGATAAAATAGTAAATATATTTAAAAAGTAAGGAAGGGTAATATGAGAATTGGAATCATTGGTGGAGGGGCTATCGGGCTTCTGTTTGCGTCTCATTTGAGTGAAAAACATAGAGTGACTCTCTATACCCATACTGAGGATCAGGCCTCGATCATCAATCGTGATGGTATCCGTCTTATTGAGGATGGTGAAAGCCGGCTGCTGACAGGCATCATTTCGAAGGGCTTGGTTGAGGGGATATCCGGTGAGGATCTTCTTATAGTGGCTGTCAAGCAATATCACCTGCCGCAAATACTGCCTTGGATCAATGGTATTCAGGTTCCCTTGCTATTCTTGCAGAATGGCTTTGGGCATATTTCTTATTTAAAGAGGCTTCAATCTCAAGCCATCTATTTGGGGGTAGTAGAGCATGGGGCAATGAAACATGACGGGAACACCGTGGAGCATACAGGGCTCGGCATTACAAGGATCGCTTCCTTTAAAGGGGAACTTGAACAACTCTCCTTAGTGAATGGAAGGATCGATCATTTTCCCTTTAAAAAGAGTGAGGACTATCACTCGATGCTGATGGATAAGCTTGTCGTCAATGCGGTGATAAATCCATTAACAGCGATACTTGAAGTTGAAAATGGTGGTTTGATCACAAATGCTTTTTACTATCAATTGTTTCAAGACCTTTTTGAAGAAATTTCCGATATTTTGGAAGTGCGAAATAAAACAGAGTCATTTGAACATGTGAAATCCGTTTGTATGGCGACAGCGGAAAATCGATCATCGATGCTAAAAGATTTAGAAAATGGCCGTAGAACGGAAATTGATGCTATTTTGGGTCATGTCCTCTCGGAGGCAAAGAGTAAAGGGAAAAGTGATTGCCTGACGTCTTCTCTATATAGGATGGTCAAAGGAAAAGAGTCTCAGGGGGGATGAGGGTGTGCCGAACGTAGTTTCGAGCCTTGCCGCGATATTTATTACCCTGCCATTCGTAGGGTATATACTTTTTTTTATAAGTGCCAAACAATTCACTGGTAACCATAGGCGCTCCGTTCAATTTGCAATGGACATGAGTACGCTGCTGTTCGTAATATCCGTCCATTATTTGATCATTACAATTTGGGATAAGCAAATTCTTTGGGTGATCATGCTCATCATGCTCATCAACGCATGCGCGGTGGTCCTTGTCCATTACAAGGTGAAAGAAGAAATCATTTTCCATAAGGTATTAAAGGGTTTTTGGAGAGTGAATTTCGCCTTCTTTTTCGTTGCATACCTTCTATTATTTTCCATCGGTGTTATTACAAGTATTACTAAGATATTGACTACATAACATAGTACAACGCATCAATTTTCTGCTGCTGGGCAACTTCTTTTGTTTTCTTAAACGGGAATGTTATACTCTAAAAAGAATTGTAGTTGGCAGAGAAAGGGAGAACAGAAATGGAGATGAAAGATCTCGCGTTACCATCTTTAAACCGTTTTGCATCGGACTATTTACAAAACCGTCTTGAAACAGAGGATTATTTTCACTATGACTTGTCTAAGCCTGACATTTATCGCAATAGATATGATGAATTGATGAACCGCTCTTTTTTACGTGATGAATTGTCGGATTACATAAAACAATACATGTCTCGTTTTTCATGCAATGATGCCGTTAAGGGAAATATTGAAAGGTTGCGCAGGGATGATTCCGTGGTTGTGATTGGAGGACAGCAGGCTGGGTTATTATCCGGGCCGCTGTATACCATTCATAAAGTGATTTCGATCATTAAGCTTGCGGAAGAACAGGAAAAAGAACTGGGGCAGCCAGTCATTCCAGTTTTTTGGATAGCTGGAGAAGATCATGATTTGGCTGAAGTCAATCATGTTCATGTTATGAAAAACGGAAAACCCTACAAAAAAACCTATCCTTCCTATCAGCCGTATAAAACAATGGTTTCTGATGTGGAACTGGAAACGGAAAAGGCAGAGAAGTGGTTCGAAGAAATCATTGAAACATATGGTGAAACTGCCTTTACGAATAAACTCCTGTTTGATATGAAGGAAACCATTAGGCAATCGAAGACCTTCGTCGACTTCTTCGCCAGGTTGATACATGAGTGGTTCAAAGAATATGGCCTTTTACTAGTTGATGCTGGAGATCCGGAATTAAGGCAAATCGAGAAGGACTACTTTGAATCGATGGTTAATAAAAGTGAACGGATTGCTAAATTGGTCGAGGAACAACAATCATTCATGCATGCTAAAGGGTATGCAAAAATGATAGAAATGGATAAACAGGCAGCGAATTTATTTTATTATGATCCTGAAAAAAAAGATCGATGTTTACTCGAGCGTGTGGACGGCGGCTTCAGCGGGAAAAATGGTGAGGTATCATTTACCTGGCAGGAACTCCTGCAGATAGCCAAAAATCATCCAGAACGATTAAGCAACAATGTCATTACACGTCCGCTTATGCAAGAAATGCTTTTCCCTGTATTGGCTTTCGTTTCTGGGCCAGGGGAAATAGCCTATTGGGCAGAATTAAAACAGGCATTTGAGTTATTTTCCATGAAGATGCCACCAATCATTCCTAGGTTAAACATCACGCTTGTAGAGCGTAGTGTCCATACGGATCTTGAAGAAATGGGACTCAGTTTGGAAACTGTTCTGACAGAAGGAACCGCTAATGCTGTAAAAAGTTACCTCGATTCCGTGAAAGATAAGACGATTGACAGCCTGTTCGGGACGCTGAAATCACAGCTTGAAGAGAACCATGAAAAGCTTTTTGTCCACGCTGTCTCTTTAGATAGAGGACTTGAACCGATGTTGAACAAAAACATCGAATTCATCCAAAAGCAATTGGATTTCATGTATGGGAAAATCGGTGACCGAACAAAGGAACGTCATTCGGTGATATTGAAGAAATATGAACGGATAGCAAATTCGCTGTATCCCCTAGGATCACCCCAGGAGAGGATTTGGAATGTTTTTTATTACCTGAATCAATATGGGCCAGAGTTCATTCAGGATATCATGAAACTGGAATACCGGTTCAATAATCAGCATAAATTGATATTCATGTAGAAAAACCATCCGTTTGGGGAAAAGTGGTGGACCAAACATATTGAATAAGGGTTCCCACTTTCCTATCCTGACGGAGGGTTGAAAAGTGGAAAAAAGACAGGTGCTAAAGCCTGTCTTTTTTCTGGTTACAGGCATTTGACAGGCAGTGCTTCGACAGTAATAGTGGGACTGCGTCGTAGTCTGAGTCCATTCGAGCGAAATGCAGATTTCTTTAAATAAATTGGCTAAATAAACTTAAGTAGAAAAGAAGGGAATTTTTACTTGGAAGGAGAAAGTAAAAACAAGTGGAGAAAGGTGGGGGATTGTGGTACATTGAGATTAGAATGTGGGGGTAATGGGTATGTTCATGGGAGAGTACCATCATAACATCGATATAAAGGGCCGTTTGATAGTCCCAGTGAAATTCAGGGACAATCTAGGGGAGCAATTTGTCCTTACCCGCGGACTCGATCAATGTTTATTTGGTTACCCTATGGAAGAGTGGAAGCTGCTTGAAGAAAAGCTGAAAGCCCTGCCTTTAACAAAAAAAGATGCCCGAGCCTTTACCCGTTTTTTCTTTTCTGCAGCTACAGAATGCGAAATTGATAAACAAGGGCGAATTAATATCCCCACGCCGCTTACTTCATATGGCCAATTGGAAAAAGAATGTGTAATTCTTGGTGTTACCAATCGTATTGAGATTTGGAGCAAATCCCTTTGGGAAAACTATTTTTCAGCTTCGGAGGATTCTTTCGCTGAGATAGCAGAAAATATGATTGGCTTTGATATTTAAGGCTGCCCTCAGAAATAGAGTCACTCAATAACCGATTGGAAGGATGTCTAGCATGTTTCAACATACAACAGTGTTATTAAAAGAGACGGTTGATGGATTGAACATCAAACCTGATGGAATTTATGTGGATTGTACTTTAGGAGGAGCCGGTCACAGCGAATACTTACTTTCACAGCTCTCTGACAAGGGCAGGCTTTATGCTTTTGATCAGGACGAAACGGCGATTCGGAATGCTAAGGAAAAATTGGAAAGCTATGGCGATCGCATTGTTCTTGTTCCTAATAATTTTAAATACTTAAAAGAAGAGTTGAATGCCCGGGGAATCGAAAAAGTGGACGGGATTCTTTATGATTTAGGTGTATCATCCCCGCAATTGGACACACCGGAGCGTGGTTTCAGTTATAACCATGATGCCCCTTTAGATATGAGGATGGACCAAAGTGCTGCAATTTCTGCCTATGATGTCGTGAATAACTGGTCATTCCATGATTTGCTGAGAATTTTCTTTCAATATGGAGAAGAAAAGTTTTCGAAGCAAATCGCTAGGAAAATTGAAGCGGCACGTGAAATAAAACCGATTGAAACGACGTTTGAGCTTGTTGAGTTGATTAAGGATGGGATACCGGCCCCGGCAAGACGTAAAGGCGGACACCCTGCGAAAAGAGTATTCCAAGCAATAAGAATCGCTGTGAATGATGAACTTGGTGTCTTTGAAGATTCGTTAGAGCAAGCTATATCGCTATTGGATAAAGAAGGAAGAATATCTGTCATTACATTCCATTCGCTTGAAGATAGGATTTGTAAAACGGTATTTAAAAAAGCGAGTGCCCTTCCAGACCTTCCGCCTGGACTTCCAATTATCCCGGATGAATTCAAACCATCCATGAAAATAATAACGAGAAAACCGATATTACCTTCAGAAGAAGAATTGGAAGGGAATAATCGTTCCCGATCGGCTAAACTAAGAATCGCCGAAAAGCAATAATTACAGAAAAAAATCAGTAAGGGGGAACATGAATGAGTTCCATAGCCAAAAAAATGCAAGAACAGCAATATGAAGACCAACAACAGCAACAAACACATCAAACAGTGGTCATCCGTAAAGCGAAGATATCCATTGGTGAAGTTTTCTTACTATGTGCCCTTGCTATAATGGTTACCTTTATGGGAGTGAAGATAGTCTCTAATCAAGCGGCAATTTATGAAACGAATAAAGAAATCCAGCTAGTGGAAAGTTCAATTGAAGAACAGGGTAAAGTGAATGATGATTTGAAAGTGCAGGTTGCTGAACTTAGTACATACGAAAGAATTTGGAAAAAAGCTGCAGCGCTAGGGTTCAAGTTAAATGAGAATAATGTGAAGGGTGTGCAGTGATAATGCAGAAACAAAAAAATATGAAGCATGGGGCAGCCGGATTATTCTTCTTATTCGGCCTGCTCTTTTTTGTATTAGTCTGCCGCTTTTTGTATATTCAGGTAACAGGTACAGCAGGCGGGGAGGTACTGGCTTCGAAAATCGACAAGAAATATGAAAAGAAACAGGTCATAGAAGCAAAAAGGGGAAGCATACTCGACACAAAAGGTGATGTCATCGCCGAGGATACTTCCTCCTATATTTTAAGGGCTGTACTCAGTGAAAAGGCACCAGAGCATGTCAAAGATCCTGAGATGACCGCGAACAAGCTTGCAAAATATATCGACATGGATGAACAGGATATCTATGAAAGACTTACGAAAAAAAAGGCATACCAGGTAGAGTTTGGCAGTGCCGGCAAGGATTTGACTCAGGTCGTCAAGCAGAATATAGAAAAACTGGAACTGCCGGGAATTACATTTGGAAGAACCAATAAACGTTTTTATCCTAATGGGATTTTCGCATCCCATCTGATTGGTTATGTAGAAAAAGATGAAGAAACGGGAGAAATGGCCGGTAAGTTCGGCATTGAAAAGTACCTCGATAAAGAATTGCAGGAAACGGACGGGAAGCTTACATATGACAGTGACTCATGGGGACTGCTTTTACCGGATTCAAAGGAAAAGGTGGTTGCTCCGGATAATGGCAGTGATGTCATGCTTACCATCGATAAGAAAATACAAACGTTCCTGGAAGATTCGATGAGCAAAGTGCAAGCAAAATACGATCCCGAGCAAATCATAGCGATTGTGTCCAACCCCAAAACGGGGGAGATTGTCGCGATGGGGCAAAGGCCTACCTTCCATCCGACAACGAAAGTGGGGCTTACGGATACATGGCGTAACCTGGCTATTGAAGAAAGCTTCGAACCGGGATCAACCATGAAAACATTCACCCTTGCCGCGGCTGTTGAGGAAGGGGTCTTTAATCCAAACGAAAGTTTTGTCGCGGGAACGTATAAAGCCGGATCGGGCAAAATCGGTGATCATAGCGGAATCGAAAGAGGGAAGAGCATGACCTTTCTGGAAGGGGTTCAACGTTCTTCAAACGTCGCATTTGCCACTCTTGCAATGGATAAGATCGGAGCGGATACTTTTCGTGAGTATTTGACTAAATTCGGTTTCGATAAAAAAACGGGAATTGACCTGCCGAACGAGATAACCGGTAAAATTCAATACAAGTATAAGCTTGAAAAAGTTACTACTTCCTTTGGACAAGGTTCGACCGTTACGCCGATTCAACAGATCCAAGCTGCATCCGCAATAGCCAATGACGGAAAAATGATGCGGCCGTACGTGATAAAAAGCATTTCCGATCAGGATACCGGAAAAGTTTTGAAAACGACAAAGCCGAAAGTGACAGGGGAACCGATTTCGGCAGAAACTGCAAAACAAGTCCGTGATTATTTGGAAACGGTGATTTCCGCGAAAAAAGGAACAGGGAAAAAATATGCCATTGATGGATATGAAGTAGCGGGGAAAACCGGTACTGCACAAATTGCGGGCCCGACAGGTAGATATTTAGAAGGAAAAAATAACTATGTATTCTCCTTTTTAGGTATGGCTCCAAAAGATGATCCGCAGTTGGTCATTTATGTGGCGGTCAAGCAGCCGAAGTTAGGTGTATCTTATGTTGGGGCTGATCCATTATCAGAGATATTTAATCCTGTCATGCAAAATAGCCTGCAATATCTAAACATCAAACCTTCTGATGTTAAAAAACAAAAAGCAAATAAAATCGTTGACTATACGAACCAGACCGAGAGTTCGGCGGTCGCAGAACTGAAGGAACTTGGCTATGATGTAAGTACGATCGGGAGTGGACGTAAAGTGCTCGATCAATCCCCAAAAGCAGGGAGTATACTCTTACAGGGTGAAAAAATAATCCTGAGGACCGAAGGCGAAATGAAAGTTCCGGAGATGAAGGGATGGTCCTTGCGCGATGTCATGAAATTAGCTAAGGTTGCAAAACTGGATCTGAAAACTAAAGGAACTGGTTATGTGAGTAAACAGAGTCTCGGGGCCGGAAAAAAGGTGAAGGAAGGAGATACCTTCAATATTGAATTATCCCAGCCTGAAGGGGCTGCTGAAGATATACAGACAAATGAGAAAACAGAGTGAAAATAACGATGGGGGTCCATTTGGACCCCCATCGTTATTTTTTTGAATGTTTCTTAGTCTAGCAACGAGTAGACAAGCATATATTGAAGCATGTATGAAATGGAGGTGCCTGTTTTTGCGTGTTTCGAATGTTACTGTCCGAAAACGGCTGGCAATCGCATTGGCAGTAGGTATCGTTGTTTTTTTTATCATTGATATCCGTTTGGGAATTGTGCAGTTTTATCTAGGGGATAAGTTGACGGGGCTGGCTAAAGATTCCTGGAGCAGGAATATTCCTTTTGAAGCCAAACGAGGAGAAATTCTGGATCGGAATGGTGTCGAGCTGGCAACGAATATATCCGCGCCAACAGTCTATGTCATCCCAAGACAGATTGAGAATCCTGGGGAGACGGCGGAACAGCTTGCTTCAATATTGGATATGACAAAGGAAAAGGCTTATCAATGGTTAACGAAACAGTCGATGAGCGTCAGAATTCCGGAAGGCAGAAAGATATCTCATGAAAAGGCGAAGGAAATTAAAGCATTAGGGATAAAGGGCGTTTATATCGCTGAAGATTCAAAGCGCCATTACCCCTTTGGTGAATATCTTTCACATGTTCTTGGCTTTACGGGATCTGATAATCAAGGGCTGATGGGTATTGAATTGTCTTATGATAAGGAACTGAGTGGGGAAAGAGGATTTGTTAAATTTTATTCTGATGCGAAAGGGAAAAGGCTTGAAAATATGGCAGATGACTATAAGCCTCCTGTTGACGGTGATAACCTGAAGCTTACGATCGATAGCAAAATCCAGACAATCGTGGAGAGGGAGCTCGATAATGCGGAGGCCACATATAATCCCGATGGTATTATTGCCATTGCCATGGACCCGAACACAGGGGAAATATTGGCAATGTCGAGCAGGCCAACTTTTGATCCAGCCAATTTTCAAAATGTACCTTCAGAAGTGTATAATCGCAATTTACCAGTTTGGAGTATTTATGAACCAGGTTCGACCTTTAAGATCATCACGCTTGCTGCAGCGCTGGAGGAAGGGAAGGTCGACTTACAAAAGGAACATTTTTATGATTCAGGACATGTGGAAGTGTCAGGGTCTACACTGCATTGCTGGAAAAGGGGAGGACATGGGGACCAAACTTTTCTTGAAGTCGTCGAGAACTCATGTAACCCTGGTTTTGTAGAATTAGGGAACCGGCTTGGTAAAGACAAGCTGTTTAAATATATAAATGATTTCGGTTTTGGGCAAAAGACGGGGATTGATTTAACCGGAGAAGGAAAAGGAATCATGTTCAATATGGATCGAGTGGGTCCGGTTGAGCAGGCAACCACTGCGTTTGGACAAGGTGTTGCCGTAACGCCCATTCAGCAGGTGACAGCGGTGTCGGCGGCCGTGAATGGGGGGACTTTGTATACACCTTATATCGCAAAGGAACTGGTGAATCCAAAAAATGGGGAAGTGCTGATGCGAAAGACCCCGCAGGCGAAGAAAAAGGTGATTTCAGAAGCAACTTCGAAGAAAGTCCGTGAAGCACTTGAATCCGTTGTTGCTCAAGGGAGCGGTAAAGGAGCATTCGTGGAGTCGTACCGAGTTGGTGGGAAGACGGGTACAGCCCAAAAAGCTGAAAATGGCCGATACCTTGAGAATAATTATATTCTCTCATTCATTGGTGTCGCTCCAGCGGATGATCCGCAAATCGTCGTCTATATAGCTGTGGATAATCCGAAAGGAACGGTACAATTCGGCGGGGTCGTTGCAGCACCGATCGTTGGGAATATCATGGAGGATTCACTTAGGGCCATGGACGTCAAGCCAAGAAAAAACCAGATTGAGAAGGAAACTGTCTGGACGGATCCCGTCATGGTCGAGGTACCTGACGTTGTTGGACTTAGTAAAAAAGAGTTGCAAACACAGCTCATCGATCTTAAACTGGATATTGCCGGTAATGGGGATAAAGTCATAAATCAAGCACCGGATCCAGGTGTTAAAGTAAAACAAGGCTCTACAATAAGAATTTATCTTGGCGAAAATACAGAATAAGTATAATATAATAGATGAATAGTTAAAGCGGCTGAAGAATCATCAGCCGCTTTGTTTACGGAGTCGTGAAAACCCCGTATAATTGAAATTGGTTTCTCGACAAGCCAAGGCTAATCACATATAATGAATCCTCAAATTAAGTTGAGAGGGATGGAAAAATGAAGCTTCACAAATTACTATCTTATTTAAACTCCTTATTTACGTATGAAGGAGAAAATCCTGAAATCACCTCCATAGAAAATGATAACCGTAAAGTCATAGACGGAAGTTTATTTGTTTGTATAAAAGGTTATACAGTCGATGGTCATGATTTTGCCCAACTCGCTGTAGAACATGGAGCTGCAGCAGTCATTGCGGAAAGGCCGCTTGAACTCGATGTTCCTGTGATCGTTGTCAGGGATTCAAGCAGGGCGATGGCCGTGCTTGCCGATGCATTTTATGGACATCCAACTCAAAAGATGCGTTTGATTGGAATTACAGGAACGAATGGAAAAACGACGACTAGTCACTTATTGGAAAAGATTTTCGAGGATCGACATGAAAAAACAGGACTGATTGGCACGATGTATACAAAAATTGCCGATACGGTATATGAAACTAAGAACACGACGCCAGATAGCGTTACGCTCCAGAAGGCTTTTCATGAAATGGCCGAAGCGTCTGTCTCCACTGCCATTATGGAAGTTTCTTCGCATGCACTTGAACTTGGGCGCGTCCATGGCTGTGATTATGATATTGCCGTTTTTACGAATCTCACACAGGATCATTTGGACTTCCATAAATCCATGGACAGATACAGGCAGGCAAAATCCTTATTTTTCTCACAGCTCGGCAATGCTTACATAGAGAATCGTCCTAAATATGCTGTGCTTAATGCTGATGATGAGGCAACAGCTGATTTCATTAAAGCGACTGCTGCTACAGTCGTTACTTACGGTATCGACAAAGAAGCGGATATCAGGGCGAAGGATATAAAAATTGACGCAAAAGGAACAACGTTCACCTTGACAGCTGGTAAAGAAGAGCGTTACATTCAGCTGAAGCTAATTGGTAAATTCAGTGTTTACAATGTACTCTCAGCCATCTCTGCTGCTCTGTGCGCCGGTAACGATCTAGATGAGACCATTAAATCCATCGAGGAAATAAATGGTGTTGCAGGCCGTTTTGAACTCATTACAGCGAATCAGGCCTTCCCTGTCATAGTTGACTATGCCCATACACCGGACAGTTTAGAAAATGTTTTAAGAACTGTTGGTGAGTTTGCTCAAAAGAAAATCTTTGTGATAGTGGGCTGCGGTGGGGACCGAGACAAGACAAAACGTCCTATCATGGCCAAAATTGCATGCAGCTTGGCGACTGACGCGATTTTTACCTCGGATAATCCACGCAGTGAAGATGCTACCCAGATCCTGCGGGATATGGAAACTGGCGTAGCGGGCAAAGAATATACGGTAATTGAAGACCGTAGGCAGGCGATTGCTTATGCTGTTTCCAAGGCGGAAGAGGGCGACGTTATATTAATAGCTGGAAAAGGTCATGAAACATATCAATTGGTCGGTGACGAAGTGCTTCACTTCGATGACCGTGAAGAAGCAAAAAAGGCGATTCAAAGTCGTTTGGGTTCAGTTTGAACAATCGGTGAATGAATTTGCCCTGCTGCAAATAAGAAAAGACAACAAGCAGAATTTTATATTTGAATTGTGTTAGGAATGAGGGAGTAAGGAATGTTGGAACAAGTAATTTTTTATACGATTTTGGTGGCGTTTTTAGTAACCGTTCTTCTTTCGCCGATTTTCATCCCGTTTTTAAGAAGATTGAAATTCGGGCAAAGTATCAGGGAAGAAGGCCCACAATCGCATCTGAAGAAAACGGGAACACCCACCATGGGCGGTTTGGTCATATTATTATCTGTTACCATCGCTACATTGGTCATGACTTTGAAATTTTCGGTACCTTCGACCGAAACGTATTTATTATTATTCGTTACTTTAGGATTTGGTTTATTAGGTTTCTTGGACGATTTCATCAAAGTGGTCATGAAGCGAAACCTGGGACTGACTTCTAAGCAAAAACTGATTGGGCAAATTGTGATTTCGGTGATTTTTTACTTCGTCTTTAAACAGACAGACCGTTTTAATCCTGAATTGACGATTCCAGGCACTGACTTTGCCTTTGATTTTGGCTGGTTTTATCTCTTTATCGTTATTTTCTGGCTGGTAGGTTTTTCGAATGCCGTCAATTTGACGGATGGGCTTGATGGACTTGTCTCAGGGACATCAGCCATTGCTTTTGGTGCTTTTGCCATATTGGCCTGGAGTCAGTCACAATACGATGTCGCTATTTTTTCGGTGGCGGTTGTCGGTGCGGTGCTCGGATTTTTGGTATTCAATGCACATCCTGCAAAGGTATTCATGGGAGATACGGGTTCCTTGGCCCTTGGAGGAGCGATCGCTACCATCGCCCTGTTAACGAAGCTTGAAATCCTCCTGGTAATCATTGGCGGAGTCTTCGTCATTGAGACGCTCTCAGTCATCCTACAGGTAGGATCTTTTAAAACGACTGGAAAACGTATTTTTAAAATGAGTCCGCTTCACCACCATTATGAGCTTTCCGGCTGGTCGGAATGGCGCGTCGTCGTGACTTTCTGGACAGTGGGGCTGCTGTGTGCGGTACTCGGAATCTATTTAGAGGTGTGGATATAATTGAAAGAGACTGCAAAGTATTCAGAGAAAAAGATATTGGTATTGGGATTGGCAAAAAGCGGAGTGACGGCAGCTTCGCTTCTACATAAATTAGGAGCTTTCGTAACGGTGAATGACATGAAGCCATTATCGGAAAATCCTGAGGCTCAAGGACTTCTTGAACAAGGAATTAAAGTCATCTGCGGTAGTCATCCGATCGAGCTTCTTGATGAGGGTTTCGAGTTAATCGTGAAAAACCCGGGAATCCCTTATCGGAACCCTATCGTAAAAGGGGCATTGGAAAAAGGGATTCCGGTTATTACGGAAGTTGAATTGGCCTATCAGATCAGTGAGGCCCCTTTCATAGGCATCACTGGTACAAATGGGAAAACGACTACGACAACATTAATATTCGAAATGTTGAAGACCGGTGAAAAGTCCCCACTTATTGCTGGGAATATCGGGACAGTGGCTTCGGGTGTTGCTGAAAAGGCAAAATCAGATGACTCGATCGTCATTGAATTATCATCGTTTCAGTTAATGGGAATAGAGGAATTTCGTCCTGAAATCTCAGTCTTGACAAATTTGTATGATGCGCATTTGGATTATCATAGTTCCAAACAGGAATATGCCGAAGCAAAAGCTGCGATTGCGAAAAATCAAATAGGCTCAGATTTCATGATTTATAATGCAGATCAAGATCCCGTTGTATCCATGGCGAAAAAGACCAAGGCTGAACTTGTACCTTTTTCAACTGAAGTGAAACATGAGAATGGAGCCTATGTGGAAGAAGGTGCCGCATACTTCAGAGGAGAAAAAATCATTGATGTTTCAGAGATAGCGCTTCCTGGAAAACATAATTTGGAAAATGTGCTCGCGGCCATATCAGCGGCCAAACTGAAGGGTGTTGCCAACGAAGCCATTCAGACTGTACTGAAAACATTTTATGGTGTGGAGCACCGTTTGCAGTTTGTTGCAACGATCGAAAACCGTAAATTTTATAATGATTCGAAAGCGACGAACATTCTTGCAGCGTCCAAAGCGTTAACATCCTTTACGGAACCTGTCATCTTATTGGCAGGCGGGTTGGATCGCGGGAATGAATTCGATGAGTTGAAACCGGCTATGAAAAATGTCAAAGCCTTGATAACTTTTGGCGAAACCGCAGAAAAAATTGAGCGGGTAGCAAAAGAAATAGGAATAGCGAATATAAAACGTGTCGATAATGTAGAAAAGGCCGTACCGGCTGCATTTGAATTATCAAATGAAGGCGACTGCATTCTTCTCTCCCCGGCTTGTGCAAGCTGGGATCAATATAAAACTTTTGAGCAAAGAGGAGACATGTTTATGGAGGCCGTGCATAAACTTAAGTAAGAGCTTTCGCAGAGAGAAGTGAACTTGCTTCTACGTTGACACCTTGGAAAAAAGCGATAATGAGCCGTTATCGCTTTTTTTTTGACTAAAGTGCTGACAAGCAATCAGCAATGATGTTTTTATTCGTACAGGCTCGAAAAACTTCCTAGAGGTGGATGTCCGTGCCATTAAAAAAATCGAATCCTGATCTCATTCTCATTATCGTCACCTTAAGTCTTTTGACCGTTGGATTAATCATGGTTTACAGCGCAAGTGCCATTTGGGCAACATATAAATTTGATGATTCCTTTTATTTTGCTAAAAGACAGTTGCTGTTTGCCTGCGTTGGTGTCATAGCCATGTTTTTCATCATGAATGTGGATTACTGGACGTGGCGGACTTGGGCCAAGATTTTGATCATCATTTGTTTCATTATGTTACTGGCTGTGCTGGTGCCGGGTATAGGGATGGCGAGAAATGGTTCGAGGAGCTGGATTGGTGTAGGTGCCTTTTCGGTCCAACCTTCTGAGTTCATGAAGCTAGCGATGATCGCTTTTTTAGCTAAGTTTTTATCCGAACGGCAAAAGCTGATCACCTCCTTTAAAAAAGGGATGCTTCCATCCTTGGGTTTAGTGTTTTTGGCATTTGGATTGATCATGTTACAGCCCGACCTTGGAACGGGAACGGTAATGGTAGGAACCTGCATCGTCATGATCTTTATTTCCGGGGCAAGAATCAGCCATTTTGTTGGCTTGGGTCTTATCGGGGTGGCTGGTTTTATCGGTCTGATTTTGTCAGCGCCTTACCGGATAAAAAGGATCACATCTTTTCTGGATCCTTGGGAGGATCCTTTGGGCAGTGGATTTCAGATGATTCAATCGTTCTATGCCATTGGGCCCGGGGGATTATTCGGGCTGGGACTCGGGCAAAGCCGCCAAAAGTTTTTCTATTTACCAGAACCTCAGACTGATTTCATTTTTGCCATACTGTCCGAGGAACTTGGCTTCATCGGAGGCTCTCTGGTCATTTTGTTATTTGCGCTTATGCTTTGGCGGGGCATACGGATCGCACTTGGTGCCCCTGATTTATATGGGAGCCTTGTAGCGGTGGGAATCATTGCAATGGTCGCCATTCAAGTGATGATCAATATAGGGGTGGTAACGGGATTGATGCCGGTTACGGGTATCACCTTGCCCCTCTTGAGTTATGGCGGTTCATCTCTGACACTCATGTTGATGGCAATCGGAGTGCTCCTGAATATAAGTCGTTATTCAAGATTCTGACATCAGGAAAATATATGATATGAGAAAAGGGAAGTCCTGTTAAATGCAGGGCTTCTTTTTTTTTACGTTGAAAGCCCTTGCAGGAAAAAGATTTTGGAGGGGACCTTGCCGGAATTTAGAAATAATTGAAATGCCGCTTAAATATTACCATGTATGAATGTTGGGGAATCCACAATAAATATTGGCAATACGGCTTTGTTTAGACTATAGTATAAGAGGGTTAGGCCGTACTGGGGCTTGCTGCTGTTCATTTTCTGCTTAAAAGGTGTTATTAATCTTCTAAAATAAGTGACCTCATGGAAGAGGAATTGAAAATCGTAACTTGGAATTTTTGGAACAACAAGGAGGTTTATCATGGATAAAGTGATAAAGCAATTAACTGAAATGAAAATCGGCAAAGTTCTAGAACAGGAACCGCTTGCGAATCATACAACTATGAAAATTGGGGGGCCGGCTGATTTATTCATCGTGCCATCTTCCATTGAAAATATAGAAAAAACGATGCAGGTCATTAAAGAACATGGGATACCATGGAGGGCGATTGGCAGGGGCTCGAACCTACTTGTAAGTGATGGCGGAATTGAAGGTGCCGTGCTTAAATTGGGTAAAGGACTTGATCACCTCGAGATAAATGGCGCCGAGATTAAAGCAGGGGCTGGGGTATCACTTGTCAGCCTGTCCGTACAAATCAGTAAAAAAGGGTATGCAGGATTGGAATTTGCCAGTGGAATCCCCGGTTCGGTCGGCGGAGCTGTCTATATGAACGCTGGTGCGCACGGTTCCGATATGAGTGAAATTCTCAAGGCGGCACATGTCCTTTTTGAAGATGGAACCCTAGCTTGGCTTTCCAAGGAAGAAATGGATTTTTCTTATCGTACTTCCCTACTTCAGAAGAAAAGACCTGGAATCGTACTTGAAGCAATTTTTCAATTGACTGAGGGTGATAAAACCGAAATCGTTGAAAGAATGCAGAATAACAAAAATTACCGTAAAGAAACGCAGCCGTATAATCTTCCATGTGCCGGGAGCATATTTAGGAATCCTCTTCCGCATCATGCAGGTAAACTGGTGGAGAATGCAGGCCTGAAGGGACACTCGATTGGCGGAGCTCAGATTTCACCGATGCATGGGAACTTTATCGTTAACACAGGTAATGGAAGTGCAGCGGATGTTCAAGCCTTGATACAGCATGTGAAGGATACTGTGTATGATATGTTTGAAATTGAAATGGAAACAGAAGTGGAAATTATCGGCCGGAAATAATAATGGAGTTATTTTTTATATCCAAATTTTGTGATATAATGTGTTACCTTTAAAGTTTATTTATAACCGAATTTTGAGTTTGATTGATTTCTTACTGTGCCAAAAACCATCCATTTTTTCAGGAAGAGGTGAAAGGGATGGAAAAGGGGAAAATCGTTTCCATTGAGGACCGCATCCCGAAATTAAAACAATTAAGAAAAAGTAAAGCAAACAGGCGACTTGTTCTTTTGCTTTCCCTTTTCTTCATACTGGTTGCTTGTGTGCTATATTTTTTATCCCCTTTGAGCTATGTGAAATCCGTGCAGGTGGAGGGTAATCGTTATATTACTTCCAAGCAAATCATTAAATTGAGTAAGGTGAATAAGGATCGAAGCATCTGGAAGGTTGATACAGGGGTAGCCGCGGCTAATATCAAAAAGAATCAGGAAATAAAAAGCGTTAAGGTAACACCTGTATTTCCTAATGCCATTAAAATTACGGTTTCGGAGCATAACAGGATGGCATACCTGTCCAATAATGGGAAGTATGCCCCTATTTTGGAAAATGGGACCGTTTTGGAAGAGCTAGCAACAGGAGAAATTCCAGTATTTGCCCCGGTTTTAATTGGTTTCAAAGAGGGTAAAGCATTAAAGTTGCTTTTAGAAGAATTGGACAAGCTTCCTGTCGAGATTCAGAATGCCATTTCCGAAATTCATTATGCTCCAACCAAAACAGATGCCTATCATATCGTCATGTTTATGAACGATGGGTTTGAGGTAAGTGCGACAAGCCGGACTTTATACGAGAAAATGATTCACTATCCATCGATTGTCAGCCAGTTGGATCCTGATGTAAAGGGAGTCATTGATCTGGAAGTGGGTTCTTATTTTAAAGCATATGAAGACGCTGAACAAAAGGAAGACACTAATGAGGAAAATTAATGGCAAACGGGTGGTTTTGCCCCTAGTTTGCGTAGTTCTCGGATTTATGATTGCCTTCTCTTACAATCTGACCAAAGATGGTAAAGGAGTAGGGAAGGACAAAGCCTGGAATCAGGAATATGAACTCAGGCAACAACTGATCGAACAAGAGAAACAGAACCGGGACCTTCAGAAGGAACTCCTTCAAAAGCAAGAAAATGTATCCAAAATAGAAAAGGACCTAGCACAGGAAAAGCAGCTTTTTTTCAATTTGGCAAAGGATACGGAGAAATACCGAATGTTTCTCGGAAAAGTGAAAGTGAAAGGCACAGGCCTTCAGGTGACTCTTGAAGATGGTACAGATATGGACTCAAAAGCCAATGTCAATAACTACCTGGTCCACGAACAGCATGTCTTCAAGGTCGTCAATGAACTATACATATCAGGTGCAGAGGCTGTTGCGATTAACGGTCAAAGGTTAAATCATAATTCCTACATAATCTGTAATGGGCCAGTGATCACAATCGATGGCCATCAGCATCCTGCTCCATTTACCATTTCTGCGATTGGGGACCCTGATGTCCTGGGTGCTTCCCTGGACTTACCCGGTGGCATTAAGGAACAGCTGGTTAATGAGAATATTATCTTTACAGTGGAAAAACAAAAGAATATCATTTTTGATCCAATTATTGGAGGGTGATTAGATCGCCGGATTCGATGAAAGATTGGTGAGAAACTGGAAATGAAAAAAAAGCTTTCTTTTAGTTTGGTTACGTTGATTGCTGGCTTCATGCTCGCTATTCAATTCAATTTGGTGAATCAGCCTGTCATTTCCGATACAAGGGATATGTGGGAGCTGAAAAATGATTTATTGAAAGAACAGCAGACCCAGGTGGAATTAATTGAGGATATCAGTAAGCTTGAGGGGAAAATCGCCTCCTATGAAACAAAGAAAAATGAGAGTAAAGAAGAAGTATTGCGTGACACCCTGACCGAATTAAAGTCTGACGCAGGGTTGACAGAAATAAAAGGTAATGGGGTAATCGTGTCTATTCAGCCTATCAAAGAAGATATTCTACTTGGTGAGAGAATCGAGTATATTTCACCAGTGCTGATAATTCGGCTCATTAATGAAATGTATAGGTTTGGAGCTGACGAAATTTCCATTTCAGGGCAAAGGTATATATCGACATCGGTTATTCGTGATATTAATGGACAGCCGAAAATGGACGGATATCCCCTAGTCAATTACCCTGTCGAAATGCAGGCAATAACCGTTAATCCAAAGAAACTTAAGCAGCGAATTGAAGGTTCTGAACTTATGGATGATTTCTTTATAGATAATTTTGAAGTGCAGATTAAGGTGCCGACTGGTGAATTAACATTGCCGGCATACCAAAATGCTATTAATGTGGAACACATGGAACCCATTATGGATGGGGGGGGATCGTGATGTGGTTGCCAGTTTTTGGACTCTTAATTGGGATCACCCTTGGTTTTTTGGTGGATTTTGATATTCCCCAAGAATATTCAAATTATCTCTCCATTGCCGTGCTTGCTGCTTTTGATACCTTGTTTGGAGGCATACGGGCGCATCTGCAAAATCTTTATGATGAAGTAGTATTTGTAACAGGATTCTTCTTTAATATTGTTTTGGCCGCAGGTTTGGCTTTTCTAGGTGTACATCTTGGTGTAGACTTATACTTAGCCGCAATCTTCGTGTTCGGCGTAAGGCTCTTTCAAAATATCGCCCTGATTAGAAGGATCCTAATTGAAAAATGGTCCATTTCCCGGAAAAAGCAGAAAAAAAATCTATAATTTTAAAGGGAATTAAGTTATAAATGACGAATAGTTTATGGCAGTATCTAGTTTAGTAATATATCAGTTAAGTTGAGAAGCGAACAATTAGCATCTTAAAGTGAGGAATCTACGAGTTCTGTTTGGGAAATACAAATGAACTGCTTAGTATGACATTCGCGAGTTGTTGTAATCAGTTCTGTTATTCTATAATGAATAAGTCTTTCGATATAAAAATGTTATTCTACTAATACATGTATAAAACTGAAGGAGGTGCCATGGAATGAACAGCAATGAAATATACGTAAGTCTTGACATCGGTACATCCAGTGTAAAAGTTATCATTGGGGAAATGGTCAATGACACATTAAATATAATCGGCGTGGGAAATGTTAAATCAGAGGGGCTCAAAAAGGGTTCGATCGTCGGTATAGATGAAACCGTCCAATCCATTCAAAAGGCTGTAGAGCAAGCAGAACGGATGATAGGGATGGAGATAAAAAAGGTAATCGTCGGTATAAGTGGAAATCACGTGACGCTTCAGCCCTGTCATGGGGTAGTAGCGGTATCCAGTGAAAATAAAGAGATTACTGAGCATGACGTTTTCCGTGTTAGGGAAGCAGCGGAGTTAATAACGATACCATCCGACAGGGAAATAATCGACGTGGTGCCGATTCATTACAAAGTTGATGAACTTGATGAAATAAGTGATCCAAGGGGCATGATAGGTGTTCGATTGGAAATGAGAGGGATTTTAATCACAGGTCTTCGGACAATTTTACATAATACGCTGCGTTGTGTGGAAAGGGCAGGGTTAGAAATAACAGATATCGCTCTTCAGCCATTAGCCGCAGGTTCCCTTGTTTTATCCAAGGATGAAAAAGAACTTGGTGTTGCACTTGTCGATATTGGCGGAGGTTCCACGACTCTGGCAATTTTCGAACAAGGCTATTTACAATATACGTCTGTGATACCTATAGGCGGTGAAACACTTACGAAAGACCTTTCCATTGTTCTAAGGACAACGATGGAAGAAGCTGAGAAAATAAAAGTAAAGCATGGACATGCCTTTTATGATGATGCGTCTGAAGATGAAGTATTTCAAATACCTATCATCGGTAGCGACCAGCAGCAGAAATGCAACCAGCTAATGCTTTCGGATATCATTGAAGCGCGGGTGACCGAAATATTCGAGTTGATTCAAGATGATTTGAGGAGACTCGGCTTCCAGGATATACCAGGTGGTTTCGTGTTGACCGGAGGCGTCGTCAAGATGCCGGGAGTCCTGGAGCTTGCTCAATATGTGTTCCAAAATCGCGTTAGGACAGCTGAGCCGAATTACATCGGAGTTAGGGAACCCCAATATACGACAGCTGTTGGTCTGATTAAACATGCATGCAAGAAAGAGAGAATGCAAAAAAACACCGCTAATAAAACCCCTGTAGCAGCTGGACAAGCACATGAAGATAACGACCAGCGCAGCCAGAAGGTTTCTCAGAAAAGCAAAGAGAACACGGCTAAAAAACAAGGTGAAAAAGGTGAATCTAAATTCAAAAAAATCCTGGGTTACTTTTTTGAATAACAATCATAAAGAATCGGGAATTTCGTCAAAATAGGAGGATTGTCATGTTGGAGTTTGATTCTAATTTAGAACAATTAGCAACGATAAAAGTAATAGGTGTTGGCGGCGGCGGAAACAATGCGGTAAACAGAATGATCGAGCATGGTGTACAGGGTGTTGAGTTTATTTCTGTCAATACTGACGCACAGGCTCTTAATCTATCAAAAGCAGAAATTAAAATGCAAATCGGTGGGAAGCTTACACGCGGTTTGGGTGCAGGTGCCAATCCGGAGGTAGGAAAAAAAGCTGCAGAAGAAAGCAAAGAGCAGATTGAAGAAGCGCTTAAAGGTGCCGATATGGTATTCGTAACGGCTGGAATGGGCGGCGGTACGGGAACGGGAGCTGCTCCTGTCATCGCTGGCATTGCTAAAGATTTAGGGGCGCTTACAGTCGGTGTAGTTACACGCCCATTTACTTTCGAAGGCCGAAAACGTGCAACTCAGGCACAAGGCGGCATTTCATCCATGAAGGAATCGGTTGACACACTGATCGTCATTCCGAATGATCGTCTCCTTGAAATTGTCGATAAAAGCACGCCAATGCTTGAAGCATTCCGTGAAGCCGATAATGTACTTCGTCAAGGTGTACAAGGGATTTCAGATTTAATCGCTGTTCCAGGTCTTATAAACTTGGACTTTGCCGATGTTAAGACCATCATGTCCAACAAAGGTTCCGCACTAATGGGAATCGGGATTTCTTCCGGGGAAAACCGTGCAGCAGAAGCGGCGAAAAAAGCCATCTCCAGTCCGTTGCTTGAAACATCGATTGATGGTGCCCAAGGCGTACTGATGAATATTACCGGTGGTACGAACCTAAGTCTTTTTGAAGTCCAGGAAGCGGCCGATATCGTGGCTACTGCATCCGATCAAGACGTAAACATGATTTTTGGTTCGGTTATCAATGAAAACCTTAAAGATGAAATCGTCGTTACAGTAATTGCAACAGGCTTTAACGAGGTTGAAGCTTCAATAAGGCCTACAGGACGTCCGACACTCGGACAACAGCAGCAATCAAGACCTCAGACACAACAAACGCCACAGTCAAACGTGAAGCGTGAAGTGAAGAGAGAAGAAGTCAATGAACAGCCTGCACGTAATGCCAATCAAGGTGAAGAGGCCTTGGATATTCCAACCTTCCTCCGTAACCGTAATAGACGCCGTTAATATCGACGTCATATGCCGTTCCCATTTGGGGACGGTTTTTTGTCGTCTGAAAAATGAATTCATAAAAATGCAATTGTGTCCATTGACCTTAATGATGATGGGACCTTCTCGGGCATTGTCACTCTGATCGAATGGCTAATCGAAATCTGGAAAATTGCACCCTTGATCGGTGTCTGAATGCTCCTGTTCGGTGGAAGGCCCGATACCGCTGCTTGATGGAGTTCCTGGTCATGCACCTTCTTTAGGGTTACCGGGTCGGGCCATTTATATTTGGTAAATGTAACAAGATAAGAGAGTCAATAAATTATTAAACTTTTATAACATAAATCGACAGTAGTAAAAGGGAGCAGGATAGTCTCTAAGACAGTATTGAAAATATCAATAGCTGTTTTTCTACAAAAAGGGTAAAAATGACTGAAAAACTCTTAAGTTTTTCAGTACAAAAAGTGACACACTTTCTAAGGGCAGGTACGCTATACTTTTTGCTAGTGGAAGGTTAGTTCATAAAAGGAGGGGAGGGTGTTTGACCTTATATTTAGATGTGATCTGGTTATTGAATTGGTTATTTGACTGCCTCCTTTTATATTGGACCGCCATCATTCTCAAACGAAGGGTAGCTCTTTGGCGGGTATGCATCGGCGGGCTGATCGGTTCCTTCATTATCGTATTGGCGTTCACTCCTTTTTATGCAATTGCCGACCGAGCGTACATGAAGATTTTTGTATCCCTGGTCATGGTGCTGGCAACCTTTGGGTTCAATAGGTTAAAACTTTTTATGAAATCGGTGGCCACTTTATATTTTGTGACGTTTTTATCAGGAGGTATCCTGCTGGGACTTCACTACCTATTTGAATTTCAAATCGTTTCCAAGGACCCTGGTCAATATGCAGGTATCAATCGTTTTGGTGATCCTGTCAGCTGGATATTCGTAATGATTGGGTTCCCGCTCGCTTGGCAATTTTCCAAGCGAACACTTGAAGGGATGGAGATGACAAAGCTTACACATGAACAAATGGTTTCGGTCTCGGTTAAAATTTCTGATTTTGAAGGTACGTTTCTTGGTTTGGTGGATAGCGGCAATCAATTATATGATCCGATTACACGTTCCCCAGTAATGATCATCTCTCTTTCAGGCGAGGAAGCAGGAATTCCAAACGACATGCTAGAGCTCTTTAAAAACCCTGATAACCTGATTAAGCAGGAAGTACAGCCCGAATATTCATGGACCGGAAGAATGCGTGTCATCCCTTATAAAGTCGTGGGTCATGAACATCAGCTGTTAACAGCAATCAAGCCGGATTACATTAAAATCGTTCAAGGGGAAAAAGAATATCATGTCAAGCAGGGTCTCGTTTCGTTTACCTTTCAGCAACTCTCTCCCGACAATAGCTATCAATCTATCGTTCACCCGAAAATGTTAACCGGAATACCGGTGCAAAATGCCTCCTGATTCATTGATTCATTCTTAAATTTGAACCATAATCCGTTTATTAGAAGGGAGAATTATTTTGAAGAAATTCATTCTTCGGCTCACTTATTTTTGGTACAAACTATTGTTCAAGCTCGGATTGAAAACGGACGAAATATTTTATATAGGAGGGAGTGAGGCACTGCCGCCGCCCCTTTCAAAGGAAGAAGAGGCAATACTGATCAATAAATTACCCAAGGGCGATGAAGCTGCACGATCGATCTTAATTGAACGGAATTTAAGGCTGGTGGTTTATATTGCCAGGAAATTTGAAAATACGGGCATCAATATTGAAGATTTAATCAGCATTGGTACCATAGGTTTGATCAAAGCTGTGAATACATTCAATCCTGAGAAGAAAATTAAACTGGCTACATATGCTTCGAGATGCATCGAGAATGAAATATTAATGTATTTACGCAGAAATAACAAAATCCGTTCTGAAGTTTCTTTTGATGAACCTCTGAATATCGATTGGGATGGAAATGAACTACTGTTATCCGATGTCCTTGGAACTGACGATGACATCATCACGAAGGACCTCGAGGCAAACGTTGACCGCAAGCTGCTGACAAAAGCACTTACGCAGTTATCCGAACGTGAAAAACAGATAATGGAACTCCGTTTTGGACTTGCAGGTGGGGAAGAAAAAACACAAAAGGATGTTGCCGATATGTTGGGGATTTCCCAATCCTACATTTCACGTTTGGAAAAAAGGATTATTAAGAGGCTTCGAAAAGAATTTAATAAAATGGTGTAAAAAAATAAAGAGCTTAAATGCCAATTAAATCAATACTTTGTTAGCTATTTTGAAAAATAATGATGATTTTCCGTTCTAGCCATGTGCATATTTTTTCCTCCCGCGGAAATACTGTTTTTTGTACAGCGCTCCTGTGAGGAGGGAATAATTTTGTCTCGTAATAAGGTTGAAATCTGCGGTGTGGATACATCAAAATTACCGGTTTTAAAGAATGAAGAAATGAGAAAACTCTTTAAAGAACTGCAAGATGGCGATATTTCAGCAAGAGAGAAACTGGTAAACGGGAATCTTCGACTCGTTCTAAGCGTCATTCAGCGCTTCAACAATCGGGGAGAGTATGTAGATGATCTATTTCAGGTAGGCTGTATAGGGTTAATGAAGTCGATAGATAACTTTGACCTAGGTCAAAATGTTAAGTTTTCAACGTATGCTGTACCGATGATTATTGGAGAAATCAGAAGATATCTTCGTGACAATAATCCGATTCGGGTATCCCGTTCTTTAAGAGACATCGCTTACAAAGCTTTGCAGGTGAAAGAAAAGCTCATAAGTCAGACCCTTCGTGAGCCGACAGCTGAAGAAATCGCCAAGGTGTTGGAAGTACCTCATGAAGAAATTGTTTTTGCACTAGATGCAATACAAGATCCAGTTTCACTTTTTGAACCGATTTATAATGATGGCGGGGATCCGATTTATGTACTCGACCAACTGAGTGACGAAAAAAATAAAGATAGTACCTGGATTGATGAAATAGCTATAAATGAAGGTATGAGACGGTTGAATGACCGGGAAAAAATGATCCTTCGCAAACGGTTTTTCCAAGGGAAGACGCAAATGGAGGTAGCCGAGGAAATTGGCATTTCACAAGCGCAAGTATCCCGATTGGAAAAAGCAGCAATTAAGCAAATGAATAAAAATATCCAACAGTAGAAGCTGAGCATGAGAAAAAGTTAGCTGAAGCGGGTAGGGCAAAAATGTCGATTACCCGCTTATCAGCAACTTATCCATAGCGGCTTTTTTATTTTGTGAAAATCCCTTCCAGAAGGGAATCGGAAACTGTATGTACGTTTATTTATCGTATTCTTCATCCTTGAGTGAATCATGTCATATACATAGCAATAGGACCTTCATCTATGATGAAATTTTGAGGAGCTGAGTGATATGACCAGGATTTCCGAATTTCAAATTAAGGATATCGTCAATATAGCGGATGGAAAGAAATTAGGTAATATGTCAGATCTTGAAATCAATACGGCCACAGGGAAAATAGAGGCCATCATCGTTTCAAATGGAACAAGGCTAATGGGTTTCTTCGGGAGGGAACAGGATATTGTGATTCCATGGCGCAAAATAAAAAAAATCGGTGCAGATGTCATTCTTGTTGAACATCAGACGGTATTTCAAGCAGAGCTGAAAGATGAACGGTTTTAAAGGTACATGGCGTAAATATATGATACACTAGACTAAAACTAAAGAGGTTTATAGCATGAAAGAGCCATTTGTTTTAGTAAAAGACCAATATATGCTCATTGACAGCTGGAGACAACAAAATCTCCAGCTCGTAGCGGGCTTCACCACAAAAAATGGGGGAGTCAGTTCAGGGGATTTTCAAACATTGAATACCGGTTTTCATGTCGGGGATAAGCTTGAAGATGTCCAGGGAAACCGCAGGATTTTAGCCGATAAGCTGTTGTTTCCGCTTAATGAATGGATAGGCGCCGAGCAGACACATGAAACGAATATCCATCAAGTTACCAGCCGCGATGGCGGAAGAGGTGCAATGGATTATGATTCTGCCTTTAAAGCAACTGACGGATTTTATACAAAGGATCAAAATGTTTTACTGACCCTTTGCTATGCGGACTGCGTGCCCTTATACTTTCTTGCTCCGGCACATGGTATGATTGGGGTGGCACATGCTGGCTGGAAGGGTACCGTTAATGGAATTGCCCGAAAAATGGTTGAGGCATGGCTAGATAAGGGTATAAAGGCAACGGAGATAATTGCTGTTATTGGACCTTCGATTTGTTCAAAGTGCTATGTAGTGGATGATCATGTCATGGATTTAGTGCAGAATTTGCTGGTAGATAATGACGAAAAGCCCTATAATTTAATCAGTGAAGGTCAATATCAGTTAGATCTTAAGCAACTTAATGCATTGATTCTTCAAAAATCAGGAATTCCAAAAAGTCAGATCGACGTTACATCATACTGTACAAGCTGTGATCATGAATTGTTTTTTTCGCATCGCCGTGATAACGGGAAGACAGGTAGATTGATGAGTTTTATCGGTTGGAAGGAGGATTTAGGGTAAGTGAAAGTAGTGGACAATTTAAAAAACATCGAAGAAAAAATAAATATAGCATGTGAAAATAGTGGAAGGGACCGTAAAGATATAAAGTTAATCGCAGTGACGAAATATGTTTCGGTCGAGAGGGCAAATGAAGCATTGGAAGCGGGAATAATTGATTTGGGTGAAAACCGTGACGAAGGGCTTTTGAATAAATATGAAGTGCTGAAGGACAAGCCCCACTGGCATTATATTGGTTCCATGCAAACACGAAAAGTAAAGAATGTCATCGATAAAATTTCTTATATCCATTCGTTGGATCGCATTTCTTTGGCGGAAGAAATTCAAAAACGCGCAAATGAGCCGATAAACTGTTTAGTGCAGGTGAACGTTTCAGGTGAGGAATCGAAACATGGCCTGAATTCTGAGGCGACAATGGATTTCATAAAAGGGTTAGCTGTTTTTGATAAGGTGAATGTTGCAGGATTGATGACGATGGCTCCTTTGACGGATGATGAACAGGTTTTGCGGGAATGCTTCCGGAAACTGAAGGGCATCCAGGTGGAAATACAAAATGCCGGGTTGAAGCATGCCCCCTGCACTGAATTGTCCATGGGGATGTCCAATGATTTCATGATTGCCATTGAAGAAGGCGCAACAATGATTAGGATTGGTACTGCACTTGTAGGCGAATAATTTTAAGGAGGTACGCTATAGATGTCGTTCGTATCAAAATTTAAATCTTATTTCGCTCTGGATGATGAGTATGAGTACAAGGATGAAGTGATGGAAGAAGAGGGGGCTGAACCAAAAGTCGTGAAGTCAGGTAAACAGCAGCAGCCCGCTTCTGCAGGGAATAATACCAATCAGAATATCGTAAGTTTGCAAAGCGTACAGAAATCTTCTAAAGTAGTATTATTGGAGCCTCGTGCTTATGCAGAAGCCCAGGAAGTAGCTGATCATTTAAAAAACAGACGTGCTGTTGTTGTGAACCTTCAACGAATCCAGCATGATCAAGGAAAACGAATCATCGATTTTCTAAGTGGGACTGTCTATGCAATCAGCGGGGATATCCAAAAAATCGGAACAGATATATTCTTATGTACCCCGGACAACGTCGATGTTTCCGGTAATATTACCGGCTTTGCGGCCGAAGAGGAGTACGAAGAAGCGAGGTGGTAATGGTTAATGGGTTTAGTGCTTCAGGGTTTATATTATTTAATAGAAATTTATTCAATGGCATTAATCGGTTACATATTGATGTCATGGTTCCCAAATGCAAGGGAGACATCGATTGGTAAATTCCTTGAAAAGATTTGCGAACCGTATTTAGAACCGTTCAGAAAGTTCATACCGTCACTTGGGATGATCGATCTTTCACCTCTTGTGGCCTTGCTGGTGCTTAATTTTGCCAGCGGTTACGGAATCTTTTACTTACAGACTTTAATAGGATGATCAACAATTAACCTGACTGCATCATTACTACACAGTCGGAAGAATTTCCGCTGTGTAGTAGCAAGCAACGAAGAACCAGTTAATCAATTCCTTATGATCGACCATTAACTTGATAGCTAAGGAGCATTTATTCAATCATGAGTATTTATCAGCATTTCAGGCCGGAGGAAAAAGAATTTATTGACCAGGCAATGAATTGGATTGATCAGGTTAAAAATTCCTACGCTCCGAAACTATCTGATTTCCTTGATCCGCGTCAGCAGGAAATTCTTACATCCTTATTAGGGAATGATCCGGATGCGAAACTGCAATTTAATGGCGGGAGCGATTACGTAGAGCGAAAACGTGTGCTCATTTACCCTGATTATTACTCTCCTGAACCATCGGATTTCAATATCTCCTTATACGATATCTCCTATCCAAAAAAGTTTGTTTCGCTTGAACATAGGCAAATACTTGGAACCTTGATGTCACTTGGGGTAAAACGTGAAAAATTTGGTGATATAATAGTGACGGAGGAGCATATTCAATTTATAGCTGCCGAGGAGATGGATTTATATCTCACAGGAAACCTGGAGAAAATAGGTAACGCTTCCGTTACCATCAAACGGATTCCGATGGGGGATATCATCCAAGTTAACGAAAAATGGGAAGAGCAAGTATCCACCGTCAGTTCTCTTAGGCTTGACAGTGTGCTATCGTCCGTCCTGAATATGTCCCGTCAAAAAACGCAAGCCTTGATAACGTCAGGAAAAGTAAAGGTGAATTTCAAGCAAACGGAAAACGTCTCGGAAGAATGCCGTGAGGGTGATACACTTTCCATCAGAGGTTTTGGCAGATGTAAAATAGCTTCAATTGATGGGAAAACCAAGAAGGATAAGTGGAGAATCTCGTTAGGCAGACAAAAATAATTCAATATCAAGCAGGATTCGTACATTTATTGTCGAATATAGAGTTTTAACATACTAGAGTAGAAACCGTTCTGGAGGTGCCGTAATGCCCTTAACCCCGATAGATATACATAACAAGGAATTTAACAAAGTATTTCGTGGGTATGATGAAGATGAAGTAAATGAATTTCTCGACCAGGTCATTAAAGATTATGAACTGATTTTGAGGGAGAAGAAAGAAATTGAAGATAAACTAAACGAGACATATGATCGTTTGGGACATTTTACGACAATTGAGGGTACACTTAATAAGTCGATTATTGTCGCACAAGAAGCAGCCGAAGAATTAAGGCGCAATGCCCAAAAAGAAGCGAAACTGATCATAAAGGAAGCAGAGAAAAATGCTGACCGGATCGTCAATGAGTCACTTGTGAAAGCAAGGAAAATTGCTATGGATATCGAAGATTTGAAAAAGCAATCCAAAGTATTCCGGACGCGTTTCAAAATGCTTGTCGGTGCACAGCTGGATTTGCTGGACAATGACGATTGGGATCATCTTCTGGATTATGAAGTAGATGCGACTGAAATTGAATTAAATGAGAGAGTGGAAGAGGAAATTTAAACGATTCCTTGACTTTGAACACTTTTTTCGCATATAATTTTTTAACAATACTATTCATTATGACATTAGGCGATGACAGGGAAAGTAAATTCTTCACACACTTATTTTTAGCGAACCGGGGATGGTGAAAGCCCGGAATAAGCGAAGATATTGAAGATCACCCTTGAGTTCTGAGTTGAACCTGCTTTTGCAGTAAGTAAATGAAGCGTTTCATTCACGTTACGAATGCTCGAGAGGTTGGATTCACTTTGTGGATCTTTCTAGCCAGGGTGGTACCGCGGGAAGCTAAGCTTTCTCGTCCCTTTTTTTAGGGATGAGAGGGCTTTTTATTTTGGCCGGATATCAAGTCATTGGTTCGAATGAATTTTTGTAAAGACGGATGGAGGATTTTATGATGGAATACAAAGATACCTTATTGATGCCTAAAACTGAATTTCCAATGCGGGGGAATTTGCCGAAACGTGAGCCGGAAATCCAAGAAAAATGGAAAGAAATGAACATCTATAAAAAAGTGCAGGAACAAACGGAAGGACGCCCTTTATTCATTTTGCATGATGGACCTCCATATGCTAACGGCGATATCCATATGGGCCATGCAATGAATAAGGTTTTAAAGGATTTCATTGTCCGATTTAAATCGATGAGCGGTTTTCAAGCACCGTATGTACCTGGCTGGGATACGCATGGACTTCCAATCGAAACGGCATTGACAAAAAAAGGCGTGAAACGGAAAGAAATGAGCGTTGCCGAGTTCAGGAAGCTTTGTGAAGAGTATGCTTATGTTCAGATTGACAATCAACGTGAGCAGTTTAAGAGAATAGGGGTCCGTGGTGATTGGGATAATCCTTATATCACATTAAAGCCTGAATATGAAGCACAGCAAATTAAGGTCTTCGGTGAAATGGCGAAAAAAGGCTATATCTATAAAGGGAAAAAACCTGTTTACTGGTCTCCATCAAGTGAATCAGCCCTAGCCGAAGCTGAAATTGAATATCAAGACAAACGTTCTGCGTCAATCTATGTTGCTTTTGAAGTCACGGATGGCAAAGGTGTAATCGAAGAAGGCGTAAAAATCATCATCTGGACGACAACTCCATGGACGATTCCTGCTAACCTTGGTATCTCATTACATCCGCAATTAAATTACGTAGTAGTGGCTGTCGAAAATGACAAATTCTTAATTGCTGAAGCACTCCTTGAATCGGTTACAGAAACTTTAGGCTGGGATAACCCGTCTATCCTGAAAACGGTAAAAGGGAGCGAGTTGGACCGTGCTGTTGCCAAACACCCTCTTTATGACCGCGAATCTTTAATCATGTTGGGTGAGCACGTAACAACTGAAGCAGGTACGGGGTGTGTTCATACTGCACCTGGACATGGTGAAGATGACTTTATCATTGGGCAAAAATACGGCTTGGACGTACTTTGTCCTGTAGATGAAAAAGGAGTCATGACGGAAGAGGCAGGGGAATTTGCTGGGTTATTTTATGATCAAGCGAATAAACCAATTACTGAAAAATTAACAGAAGCAGGCGCGTTATTGAACTTGACGTTCATTACACACTCTTACCCACATGACTGGCGGACGAAGAAACCAACGATTTTCCGTGCAACAGCACAATGGTTCGCGTCAATCAAAGACTTCCGAAGTGAACTTCTGGAAGCGATTGAAGAAACCAAATGGGTACCCGCTTGGGGCGAAACTCGCTTATTCAATATGGTCCGTGACCGCGGGGATTGGTGTATTTCCCGCCAACGTGCATGGGGCGTGCCAATTCCAGTCATTTATGCAGAAAATGGCGAGCCGATCATTACGGATGAAACCATCAACCATATTTCAAATCTATTCCGCGAACACGGTTCGAACATCTGGTTTGAGCGTGAAGCGAAAGACCTTCTGCCTGAAGGCTATACACATGAAGGCAGCCCGAATGGCATCTTCACGAAAGAAACGGATATCATGGACGTATGGTTTGACTCAGGTTCTTCTCATCAAGCGGTACTTGAAGAAAGAGACGACCTGCAGCGCCCTGCTGACCTTTATTTAGAAGGTTCCGATCAGTACCGCGGCTGGTTTAACTCGTCACTATCAACAAGTGTTGCGGTTACGGGCAAAGCACCATATAAAGGTGTGTTGAGTCACGGGTTCGCATTGGATGGCGAAGGCCGTAAAATGAGTAAGTCAATTGGGAACGTTGTCCTGCCATCCAAGGTCATGAACCAACTTGGTGCAGATATTTTACGCCTTTGGGTTGCTTCGGTGGATTACCAATCGGATGTCAGGGTTTCCGATCCTATTTTAAAACAAGTTTCGGAAGTGTACCGTAAAATCCGTAATACATTCCGCTTCCTGTTAGGGAACTTGGATGGATTTAATCCAGAAACCGATAAAGTGGCAGTCCAGGAATTACCTGAAGTCGATCGATACATGCTAGTTAAATTGAATAAGCTGATCACCCAGTCGAAGCTAAGTTATGAAAATTATGAGTTTGCTACAATTTATAATATGGTCAATAATTTCTGCACTCAGGATTTAAGTTCGTTCTACCTGGATTATGCAAAAGACATTCTTTATTGTGAAGCACCAAATGGTAAAGAGCGGTTGGCCATTCAGACTGTCCTTTACGAATCATTGGTCAGCTTAACGAAATTGGTGTCACCGATCCTTTCGCATACAGCTGATGAAGTATGGGCGTTCATTCCGGGTGTAACGGAAGAAAGTGTACAGTTGACATTGATGCCTGAAGCAATTTCCATTAATGGTGCTGACGTCATTGAAGAAAAATGGACGGCGTTCATGAACGTCCGTGATAATGTACTAAAAGCATTAGAAGAAGCCCGTAACCAGAAGGTCATCGGAAAATCACTGAACGCAAAAGTGATGGTATATGTTAATGAAGAAACGAAGAATCTGCTGGATAGCATCAAGGAAAGCTTTGAACAGTTATTCATTGTATCCGAATTTGAAATCGCTGGCGATGTGGCTAGTGCCCCAACAGAAGCGGTGAAGCTTGAGGATATAGCGATTCTTGTTACCAAAGCAGAAGGTGAAACGTGTGAACGTTGCTGGAATGTTTCGAAAGAAGTAGGTCACGTGGAAGAACATCCAACACTTTGCCCGCGTTGTGCAACAGTCGTTAAAGAGCATTATGTGAATCAATAATTCCAAAAGGTAAGCCGGTCCCTTTATGAAGGGACCGGCTTTTTTGTGGAAATGATAGAGTAAAGGCTAAAAGCTTTTTTGAAAGTATAACAACCTCCATAAGGAATGTTGCCTTTTTTCAATCGGCCCTTTATTCTTCAGGTACAGATAACTGACTTCTGTTTTTCGGATTAGTCATTATTTCTAGTTTATGCTACAATTCAAAGGTGAAGATTTGATTAGTTTGGGGGAAAACATGTGTTTTATTATTTGATTGCCCTTTTGGTCATAGCTCTCGATCAGCTGACAAAATGGATGATTGTGAAAAAAATGGAGTACGGAGAAAGCATTGAAATTATTGAAAACCTTCTATATATCACCTCGCATCGTAATCGTGGGGCAGCATGGGGAATTCTACAAGGTCAAATGTGGTTTTTCTACATCATCACCATCGCTGTCATTATTGGACTTGTCTATTATATTCAGAAAATGGCGAAGGACAGCCGTTTGCTTGGAGTTGCACTTGCTCTCATGCTAGGCGGTGCGATTGGTAATTTCATCGATCGTGTTGCTCGTCAGGAAGTAGTGGATTTCGTTCATACCTATATTTTCAGCTACAGTTTCCCGGTATTTAATGTTGCTGATGCTGCGCTTTCAATTGGTGTCAGTCTGCTCGTGATTCATATGTTTTTAGAAGAAAAAAACGCTAAGGAGAAAGATAATGGATAAAAGGTTATACAGCATCGATGAAACACTAAAAGGAGTCAGGATTGATAAAGCTCTTTCCACTTTGAATGAGGAATGGTCACGTACTCAAGTCCAGCAATGGATTAAGGATGACCATGTTTTAGTAAATGGCTCGGCTATAAAGACGAATTACAAAGCTATCCCTGGCGATACAATCGAAGTAACGATTCCTGAACTTGAGGAATTGGATGCGATAGCAGAGGAAATGGATTTGGATATCTATTATGAAGATGCAGATGTACTCGTTGTTAATAAACCAAGCGGTATGGTCGTCCACCCGGCACCGGGACATGTATCTGGCACGCTTGTAAATGGATTGATGGCTCACTGCAAGGATCTTTCTGGAATCAACGGAGTCATGCGGCCTGGAATCGTCCATCGAATCGACAAAGATACATCAGGTCTATTGATGGTTGCGAAAAATGATATGGCACATGAAAAACTTGTACAGCAGCTGGTTGACAAAACGGTCACACGTAAGTATCAAGCTGTAGTTCATGGTGTGATCCCTCATGACTTCGGAACGATTGATGCACCGATCGGCCGGGATAAAAAAGATCGCCAAAGCATGACTGTCACAGATTCAAATTCCAAAAATGCTGTCACACATTTCCGGGTCATCGAACGTTTCAATGGTTTCACTTTGGTGGAATGCCAGCTTGAAACAGGCAGAACACATCAAATCCGTGTTCACATGAAATACATTGGCTTCCCACTAGCGGGAGATCCGAAATATGGTCCGAAAAAGACCCTGAAATTAGATGGACAAGCATTGCACGCGGGACTTCTTGGTTTCATTCATCCACGTACGAATGAGTATATGGAATTCGAAGCTCCGATTCCGGAAGAGTTTGAAAATCTAATTAATCAATTACGTAGAAGTAAGGATTGACAAATACGTTTTTTTGATATATTATAATAACAACTTAATAAGAACCTTTAACACAGTTCAGAGAGACTGAGAAGGAAACGGATACGCTATGTGGGATAATTATACCCATGGCGATAAAATCCTCATGCCTTCTTGGCATGAGGATTTTTTGTTGAAACAGACCTATCAGAAAAAAGGAATCGGGGTGGCCGACATGTTGAATGAGAAAGCCATAGTACTTGATGAGCAGGCCATTAGCAGAGCCTTGACGAGAATTGCCCATGAAATTATTGAGAAAAATAAGGGGATTGAAGATTGCGTTTTAATCGGGATACGCACACGCGGGATTTTCCTTGCTGACCGACTTGCAAAGCGCATCAATCAAATAGAAGGTAAGGAAATAGAGCTGGGTGAACTGGATATTACACTTTATCGCGATGACCTCTCAAAAAAGACCAATGATGGGGAACCCATCGTAAAAGGTTCAGACATCCCGGTCAATATCAGCGACAAGAAAGTGATTTTAGTGGATGATGTCCTTTTCACCGGCAGGACCGTTAGAGCGGCAATGGATGCTCTGGTTGATTTGGGAAGACCTTCGCAAATCCAGCTTGCCGTATTAGTGGATAGGGGACATAGGGAACTGCCTATACGTGCAGATTTTGTCGGGAAAAACGTTCCGACTTCCCAATCTGAAAAAATTACCGTTACTTTAACAGAAGTAGATGAAGTAGATCAAGTTACTATATTAGAAAACTAAACAACATGAAAATTTCATATCACCCTTTTAAAGACAGTCCAGAGAGGCTGGCAAAGGGGAGTCAATCGGGAGAGTTGTGCCATGCATAGGCATTCACCTTCTGAGAAACCCTCTTTGTATATACTGCAAAGAGGGTTTTTGCAGTTTTGATGCAATTTTCATGAGGGGGATACGAAAATGGAAGAAACAAAAAGGGACATCGTACTGGATGTCGAGGACGTGCCAAAGGTTGGCCAGTGGATTACGTTAAGCATCCAGCATTTGTTCGCCATGTTCGGTGCAACGGTGCTAGTGCCATTCCTGGTAGGGTTAAGTCCGGCGGTAGCACTGGTTTCAAGCGGATTAGGCACACTTTCTTACTTATTGATTACCAAAGGGCAGATACCTGCTTATCTCGGTTCATCTTTCGCCTTCATTACGCCAATCATCGCGGCAAAGGCTTTAGGAGGTCCGGAGGCGGCCATGATCGGCTGTTTTGCAGCAGGATTCATATATGGGATAGTAGCTTTGATCATCCAAAAAGTCGGGTTGCGCTGGTTAATGAATTTACTTCCTCCGGTTGTGGTGGGTCCGGTCATTATCGTAATCGGATTAAGCCTTGCCGGGACGGCAGTGGAAATGGCAATGTATGATCCACAAGATAAATACAGCGTCACATATATAGTTATAGCGCTGATCACTTTAGCGGTAACCATTATCTGCAACGTGTTCTTTAAGGGATTCATTAACTTGATTCCCATCTTAATGGGAATCATAGTGGGCTACAGCTGTTCGGCTGTTGCAGGAATAATAGATTATGAACCAATCAAGTCAGCACAATGGTGGGAAATGCCTGAATTCATGTTTCCATATGTAACCTATACACCGACCTTCTCATGGGAGGTCATTGCCATCATGGTACCCGTTGCCATCGTGACTTTATCAGAACATATCGGGCACCAGATGGTACTGAGCAAAGTAGTTGGCAGAAACTTTTTGGAAAAGCCCGGTTTGCATCGTTCGGTTTTAGGAGATGGAGCAGGAATCATGATTGGTTCGTTCATCGGCGGTCCACCGCTGACATCATATGGTGAAAATATTGGGGTCCTTACGATGACAAAGGCATTTAGTGTGTATATCATCGGAGGGGCAGCGTTAACTGCAATCATCTTTGGCTTTAACGGTAAGATTTCAGCAGTCATCAGCTCGATACCTACAGCTGTAATGGGCGGCATTTCCATCTTACTCTTCGGTATCATCGCATCAAGTGGATTAAGGATGCTGATTGATAATAAGGTTGATTTTGACAAGAAAAGAAACCTGATGATAGCTTCAGTCATCCTGGTGTTAGGGATCGGGGGAGCGTTCGTTCAACTATCGGACACGGTATCGCTTTCCGGAATGGCACTTTCAGCCATCGTCGGAATCCTTCTTAACTTGATTCTTCCTGACCGGGAAAAAATATCAGGAGACATCTTTGAAAAATAAGTGAAACTGCATTAAACAATAGATCACCTTTTAAAAGAAGTCCAGAGAGGCTTAAAAGGGTGTTGCGTAAAGATGAATGAGAACGGGATAGGTGTTTATAACCATTCCGTGACCTCACGCTTCTTTATGACCTACACCCTGTCCTTAATGGCGGGGTGTTTTTTATGCCCCGCATCACAAATGTGAAAGGAGCAGGATCGATGAAAAAATTATTGACGATGAATGAATTGACTATACCTGAAATTGAAAGAATTCTAGACGAGGCTGAGGGATTTGCCAATGGCTCGGAATGGAATCCTAAACAGCAGACAACAGTTGCCAATCTCTTCTTTGAACCAAGCACACGTACAAAATCAAGCTTTGAAATGGCTGAAAGAAAACTGGGCCTTGAGGTCATTCCTTTTGATGCGGGTACATCATCCGTGTTAAAAGGCGAAACCTTATATGACACTGTTAAAACGTTAGAAGCAATAGGCATCAATGCCTTGATCATCCGTCATGAGCAGGATAATTATTTTGACGAATTGAAAGGGAGGATAAGGATCCCGATAATCAATGCAGGGGATGGATGCGGGAATCATCCAACCCAGTCATTACTGGACTTATTGACGATAAAACAAGAGTTTAAAAGTTTCGAAGGTCTGAAGATTGCGATAATCGGGGATGTCAGGCATAGTCGGGTTGCGAAATCGAATGCAGAAGCATTAACTCGATTAGGAGCGAATGTCGTATTTTCAGGTCCGCCTGAATGGTTTGACAGAACAAACAGTTTAGGAAGGTATGAAGACATCGATCAAGCGGTAGCTACTTCGGATGTGGTCATGCTGCTCAGAATCCAGCATGAAAGGCATATTGAAAAATACGATCAGGCAAACGGAGATTATCTGGAAAGTTTCGGCCTGACCAAACAACGTGAAAAAAATATGAAACCGGATGCGATCATCATGCATCCTGCACCAATAAACCGCGGTGTTGAAATAGACAGTGATTTAGTCGAATGCAGCCGCTCAAGAATTTTCAAACAAATGCAAAATGGCGTGTTCATCAGAATGGCCGTATTAAAAAATGTGCTTGAACAATCCGAAGGGGGAATCATCCATGAAAACCGTAATCAAAAATGGAGTATTGCTAGATAATCAAAACTCATTCAAAAAAGCGGACATTGAAATAGAAGGAAAGGTCATCACAAAAATCGGCGAGAACCTGGCTACGGAAAATTGTAAGGTAGTTGATGCTGAAGGGTTACTCATTACATCGGGATTTATTGACCTGCATGTCCATTTACGCGAACCGGGCGGTGAACACAAGGAAACAATCGCAAGTGGAACGCTTGCAGCGGCAAGAGGCGGTTTCACTACGGTAGCGGCGATGCCTAATACTCGGCCCGTTCCTGATACAGTGGAAAACCTTGAAGCGCTTAACCGGAAAATTGAAGAAACGGCGCATGTCCGGGTACTCCCTTATGCATCTATAACGATTAGGGAAGCTGGCAAGGAATTGACCGACTTTTCTTCATTAAAACAAACGGGTGCTTTCGCCTTTACGGACGATGGCGTAGGAATTCAAGAAGCCGGGATGATGCTGGAGGCCATGAAGCGGGCAGCCGCTCAGGATATGGCCATAGTTGCTCATTGTGAAGATAATAGCTTAATCAATAAAGGCTCCGTCCATGAAGGAAGATTCTCGAAGGAACAGGGGATCAATGGAATTCCGTCGGTATGTGAAGCTGTACATATTGCCCGGGATATCCTCCTTGCGGAAGCGGCGGATTGTCATTATCACGTTTGTCATATATCCACGAAGGAATCGGTTAGAACGGTAAGGGATGCCAAACGCGCCGGTATCCGGGTCACAGCCGAAGTTACACCGCATCACTTATTATTGTGTGAAGATGATATACCGGGACTTGATACGAATTATAAAATGAACCCGCCTTTAAGGGGCCGTGAAGATCGGGACGCGTTGATAGAAGGACTGCTTGACGGAACCATCGATTTTATAGCAACAGACCATGCCCCGCATGCGGCTGAGGAAAAGGCGCAGGGAATGCAGCTAGCACCTTTCGGAATAGTAGGATTGGAAACGGCCTTCCCGTTGCTTTATACCGAATTGGTCAAAAAGGGCGTCTTAACATTAAAGCAATTAGTCGATTTCCTGACAATTAAACCGTCTGAATGTTTCTCCCTTCCATATGGAGAGCTTAAAGAAGGTGCTACTGCCGATATCGTGCTCATAGATTTGGAAACGGAAAAAGAAATTAATAATGAAGAGTTTGCTTCAAAAGGGAAAAATACACCTTTTAATGAAAAGAAATGTTATGGCTGGCCAGTCATGACAATTGCAGAAGGAAAAACAGCTTGGGAAAAAGGACGTGTTCAAGGATGAAAAGACAGCTTATTTTAGAAGATGGAACGGTTTTCCTTGGGGAAGCATTCGGAGGGGACGTAGAAAAAATAGGTGAAGTCGTTTTTAACACAGGAATGACAGGATACCAGGAGATTCTATCCGATCCATCTTATTGCGGTCAAATCGTTACACTTACGTATCCATTGATCGGGAACTACGGGATAAACCGGGATGACTTTGAATCCATCAATCCAGCGATAGCAGGATTCGTCGTTAAGGAAACAGCAGAACTTCCTTCTAACTGGCGAAACCAAACATCCCTAGATGAATATCTGAAAATGAAGAACATCCCTGGAATAAGCGGAATCGATACGAGAAAGCTGACAAGGATCATCAGGAAATCAGGCGCACTTAAAGGAGCGCTCTGCAATATCAATAAAGATGCAAAAGAGGTTGTTTCCCAGTTGAAAGCAACGGTGATTCCTTCTAATCAAGTGAAACAGGTTTCAACAAAATCACCTTATTCTAGCCCGGGCAGAGGCCCGCGGGTAGTTCTTGTAGACTATGGCATGAAGCATGGGATATTACGTGAGTTGACGAAGCGCGGCTGTGATGTCGTGGTTGTGCCTTATAACGTCACTGCCGAGGAAGTGATGCAATATCATCCAGATGGTGTGATGCTTTCAAACGGTCCTGGGGATCCGAAAAGTGTTCATGAGACACTTGAAATGATCCGTACAATCCAAACGGAAGTGCCATTATTCGGAATCTGTTTAGGACATCAATTATTCGCACTTGCAAACGGGGCGGATACGGAAAAATTAAAATTCGGCCATCGAGGTTCAAATCATCCGGTTAAAGACCTTCGCACCGGGAAGATATCCATCACATCTCAAAATCATGGATATACAGTCGAAGAGTTTTCAATTGAAAAGACTGATCTTATTGTGACACATACAGCATTGAATGACGATACGATTGAAGGACTGCGCCATAAAAAATATCCAGCTTTCACCGTACAATATCACCCGGAAGCATCACCAGGGCCGGAAGACGCAAACTACTTATTCAATGAATTCTTACAAATGATTGAAGCTGCAAACACCAAGGGGGAAAAAACATGCCAAAACGCACTGATATAAAAAGCATCCTAGTAATTGGTTCCGGTCCGATCGTCATCGGACAGGCCGCCGAGTTCGATTATGCAGGAACCCAAGCATGTATAGCCTTAAAAGAAGAAGGTTATCGAGTGATCCTGATCAACTCCAACCCTGCCACAATCATGACTGACAGTGAAATGGCTGATGCGGTCTATATCGAACCGATCACATTGGAATTTGTCAGCAAAATCATTCGTAAAGAGCGCCCGGATGCACTGTTACCTACCTTGGGTGGACAAACTGGCCTGAACATGGCCGTCGAGCTTGCCGAAGCGGGAATTCTTGAAGAATGCAATGTACAGATCCTTGGGACGAAACTTTCCGCCATCCAACAAGCGGAAGATCGTGACCTGTTCCGTACCCTCATGAACGATCTTGGGGAACCAGTACCAGACAGCGACATCATTCATAACTTGGAAGAGGCTTATACATTCGTGGAACGAGTCGGCTATCCGGTCATTGTTCGTCCGGCCTTCACGCTTGGCGGAACAGGCGGTGGGATTTGTGATAACGAAGAGCAACTGATTGAGATTGTTGAGGGTGGCCTGAAAAGCAGTCCAGTTCACCAATGTTTGCTAGAGAAGAGCATTGCCGGGTTCAAAGAAGTGGAATATGAAGTGATGCGTGATTCCAATGATAATGCAATAGTTGTATGTAATATGGAAAACTTCGACCCTGTCGGTGTCCATACTGGCGATTCGATAGTTGCCGCACCTAGCCAAACTTTAAGTGACAGAGAATATCAAATGCTTAGAAATACGTCTTTGAAGATTATCCGTGCCTTGAAAATTGAAGGTGGATGCAATGTTCAGCTTGCGCTAGATCCAAACAGCTATCAATATTATGTCATTGAAGTGAACCCAAGGGTCAGCCGTTCGTCGGCACTTGCTTCAAAAGCAACAGGTTATCCAATTGCAAAGCTTGCAGCAAAGATAGCAGTTGGTTTGACGCTTGATGAAATGATGAACCCGGTCACAGGTAAAACCTATGCGAGCTTTGAACCGGCCCTGGACTATGTCGTTACAAAAATTCCGCGCTGGCCTTTTGATAAGTTCGAAAGCGCCAACCGCAGGCTCGGGACACAAATGAAAGCGACCGGAGAAGTCATGGCAATCGGCCGTACATTCGAAGAATCCATCTTAAAAGCTGTTCGTTCCCTTGAAGCGGGTATATACCATCTTGAATTGAATGACGAGTTTGAGGATGAAAAAATAGAGAAACGGATCCGAAAAGCTGGAGATGAACGGTTATTCTATATCGGCGAAGCATTAAGAAGGGGGAAGACGATCGAAACCATTCACGAATGGAGCCAGATCGATTTATTCTTCTTGCATAAGTTGAAAAAGATAATCAACTTTGAAAAGGAACTTCAAGAACATTCCTTTGATAGTGAAGTATTGCAAAAGGCTAAAGAACTAGGGTTTTCTGACAAAACGATTGCAGAAATATGGGAAGTTCCCGAAATTGACGTCTATGAGTACCGGAAAAAGCAAGGGATCATCCCTGTTTACAAAATGGTCGATACATGTGCTGCCGAGTTCGAATCGGAAACACCGTATTTTTATGGAACTTACGAAGATGAAAATGAATCCATCGTTACTGACAAGAAAAGTGTCATTGTTCTGGGGTCTGGCCCAATTCGGATAGGGCAAGGAGTAGAGTTTGATTATGCGACCGTACATTCGGTATGGGCGATTAAAGAAGCGGGATATGAAGCGATCATCATTAACAACAATCCCGAAACAGTTTCGACGGACTTCAGTATCTCCGACAAACTTTATTTCGAACCATTGACACTTGAAGATGTCATGCATGTCATCGATTTGGAAAAACCAGAAGGGGTCATCGTCCAGTTTGGCGGACAGACAGCGATCAACCTTGCAGATGGTCTTGTTGAAAGAGGAGTGAAGATCCTTGGTACTTCACTTGAAGACCTGGATAGGGCGGAAAATCGTAATAAATTCGAAAAGGCACTTAAGGATTTAGGCATTCCGCAGCCAAAAGGTAAAACCGCAACATCGGTTGATGAAGCGATCGTCATTGCTGAAGACATTGGTTACCCGGTATTAGTAAGGCCATCGTACGTACTCGGAGGAAGAGCGATGGAAATCGTCTATAAACAAGAGGAATTGCTGCATTACATGAAAAATGCCGTGAAAATAAATCCAGATCATCCTGTCCTGATAGACCGCTACCTGACGGGTAAGGAAGTCGAAGTCGATGGCATTTCCGATGGCGAAACGGTCGTTATCCCAGGGATCATGGAGCATATCGAACGTGCCGGCGTCCATTCCGGTGATTCGATTGCAGTCTATCCGCCTCAAAATTTAACGGAAAAACAAAAAGAAGTAATCATCGACTATACGACCCGATTGGCAAAAGGCTTGAATATAATTGGTCTCTTGAACATTCAATATGTCATCAGCAATGAAGAAGTGTATGTCATTGAAGTAAATCCACGTTCTAGCCGAACCGTTCCATTCTTAAGTAAAATTACGAATGTGCCGATGGCTAACTTAGCAACGAAGGTCATCTTGGGCCACTCGCTTGAAAGCCAAGGTTACCAATCAGGATTAGTGCCAGAACAATCTGGGGTCTATGTGAAAGTGCCGGTCTTCTCTTTTGCGAAATTAAGAGGTGTGGACATTTCACTTGGACCTGAAATGAAATCGACTGGTGAAGTAATGGGGAAAGATAGCACACTTGAAAAGGCTTTATATAAAGGCCTGGTCGCTTCCGGCTTCAAAATTGAAGGGCATGGTTCGGTCTTATTGACGATATCGGATAAAGATAAGCAAGAGGCGCTGCTTTTAGCAAGACGTTTCCATAATATCGGTTTCAAGCTGATAGCCACCAGCGGAACTGCTGCCCTATTGGAGCAATCCGGAATCCCGACTGCAATTGTCGGTAAAATTGGCGAAGAAGGTACAAACCTACTGGATGTTATCCGAAACGGGGATGCACAATTTGTCATTAACACTTTGACCAAAGGAAAGCAGCCGGAACGCGATGGTTTTAGAATCCGACGTGAATCGGTTGAAAATGGAGTGACATGCTTAACATCACTCGATACGGCAGAAGCCATTTTAAGAGTGATAGAATCCATGACCTTCTCGGCAGAAGCGATGGGAAAAACGGAAATAAGTCGTGAGGTGAGCTATATATGATCAAGAAGGAAAGAATGAAGGTGTTAACTCATAAAGAACTGGCCCCATCCATCTTTGAACTTACTCTGCAAGGTGAATTGGTTTCAGAGATGAAGCAACCAGGCCAGTTTGTCCAAGTCAAGACAACAGATGGTACTGAGCCATTGTTAAGACGCCCGATTTCAATTTCTTCTTATAATGGCAGTGAAAAACAGTTCACGATGATTTATCGGGCTGAAGGTAAAGGAACAACGTTGTTATCACAGCGTAAACAAGCAGAAGCGGTCGATATCCTTGGTCCCCTTGGCAACGGATTTCCCGTTCATGAAGCGAAGAAGGGCGAAACGGCGTTATTGGTTGGTGGTGGGATTGGTGTCCCGCCCCTGTATCAATTATCACAGATGTTGGTTGCGAATGGTGTCAGGGTAATCCATGTATTGGGCTTCCAGACCAAGTCAGCCATCTTTTACGAAAAAGAGTTTAGTGAATTAGGTGATACCCATATTGCCACAGTGGATGGTTCATATGGGACAAAAGGATTTGTTACGACTGTGATTGACAACCTGGAGCAGGAGTTTGCAACGATCTTTTCTTGCGGCCCTACACCAATGTTAAAAGCATTGGAAGCGGGCTATCGTGAGAAAAAGCTTTTCTTGTCCCTCGAGGAAAGGATGGGTTGCGGCATCGGTGCATGCTTTGCCTGCGTATGTCATACAGGGGATGATCCAACTGGTTTCAGTTATAAAAAGGTATGCAGTGATGGACCCGTATTCCGGGCAGGGGAGGTGCTATTATGAACAGGCTTTCAGTTGAGTTACCAGGATTACACTTGAAAAACCCGGTCATGCCAGCATCTGGATGCTTTGGGTTCGGCCGTGAATACAGTCAATTTTTCGACTTGGATATTCTTGGAGCGATCATGATCAAAGCGACCACTCCTGAGCCGAGGTTCGGTAACCCGACTCCGCGTGTAGCGGAGACCTCTTCGGGAATGCTGAACGCCATCGGACTGCAGAATCCAGGTTTAGAAAAGGTCATCAGTGAAGAACTGGCATGGCTAGGTGGGTATGATGTCCCAATCATCGCCAACGTTGCGGGTTCACAAATAGCTGACTATGTAAAGGTAGCCAGTGACATAAGTAAGGTCGGGAATGTAAAAGCACTCGAATTGAATATCTCTTGTCCGAATGTAAAAGAAGGAGGCATAGCTTTCGGGACGGTACCGGAAGTTGCAAAAGAGGTAACCAAGGCGGTCAAGGAAGTATCTTCGGTTCCTGTATATGTAAAGCTTTCACCGAATGTCAGTAACATTGTGGAAATGGCCAAAGCTGTAGAAGAAGGCGGAGCCGACGGGTTGACAATGATAAACACATTAGTCGGCATGCGATTGGATTTAAAAACTGGCAGGCCGATCCTTTCGAACAGAACGGGTGGGTTATCTGGTCCTGCAATAAAACCGGTTGCTCTCCGGATGATTTATGAGGTAAGCCAGCAAGTATCGATTCCAATAATCGGAATGGGCGGAATCGCTACAGCAGAAGACGTCATTGAATTTTTCTATGCAGGTGCCAGTGCTGTGGCGGTGGGAACTGCCAACTTCGTGGATCCCTTCGTATGCCCGACCATCATCGAAGATTTACCGAAATTGTTGGATGAGCTGGGATTTGACCATATTTCAGAATGTACCGGAAGGAGCTGGAAGCAGAATGAAGCAGTCATTAATTATCGCTCTTGATTTCCCTGATCTCATTCAAACAGAGAGATTCCTTAAACAGTTCCCCTCGGAAAAACTTGCTGTAAAAGTGGGGATGGAATTATTTTATCAGAATGGACCATCAATTATTTCTTTCGTAAAAGAGCAAGGCCACGATGTGTTTTTGGACTTGAAGCTTCATGATATTCCGAATACTGTCAAAATGGCCATGACAGGTTTGGCAACTTTAGGTGCTGACATGGTCAATGTACATGCGGCGGGTGGCCAAAAGATGATGGAAGCAGCTATGGAGGGTCTTGATAAAGGAACGTCCGCGGGTAAAAAGCGTCCGTTATGCATAGGGGTTACCCAACTGACTAGCACGTCACAAGAACAAATGAATGATGAGCAAAACATTGCCGGATCTCTGGAGGATTCGGTCCTCCATTATGCAAAACTTACTCAACAGGCTGGATTGGATGGCGTCGTCTGTTCCACACATGAAGTAAAGAACATACATGAACGCATCGGACATGAATTCTTAACGGTCACACCTGGAATCCGAAGTGCAGGTGGACAGACGCATGATCAAAAGAGAATTGCCACGCCTGAACAGGCAAGGGATTTTGGAGCGGATGCCATCGTTGTAGGGAGAGCCATAACGGGGGCGAAAGATCCATTAAGGGCGTATTTGGATATGAAAGCAGCTTGGGAGGGAATATCATGATAAATCAAAAGATAGCTGAACATTTATTGGAAATAAAAGCAGTGTACCTACAGCCGAATGACCCCTTTACTTGGGCATCAGGAATTCAATCACCCATTTATTGCGACAACCGCTTAACCCTTTCATACCCAGAGGTTCGCAATGAAATAGCGGAAGGTTTGAAAGGATTGATTGAACAGCATTTCCCTGAGGTTGAACTGATCGCAGGCACTGCAACTGCCGGCATTCCGCATGCTGCTTGGGTGAGTGAAAAATTAAATGCTCCGATGTGCTATGTCCGCTCGAAAGCTAAAGAGCACGGAAAGGGTAATCAAATCGAAGGCCGCGCTGTTCCAGGACAAAAAGTGGTTGTTGTGGAAGACTTGATTTCAACCGGCGGCAGCGTGATTACTGCTGTTAACGCGTTGAAAGAAGCTGGCTGTGATGTTCTTGGAGTCGTTTCGATCTTTACTTACGAATTGGAAAAGGGAAAAGAAAAATTCGATGCTGAGGGCATCACTAACCACTCGTTGAGTGACTACTCGACTTTGATAAAAGTCGCTAATGAAAAAGGGTATATCACAGAAGATGAATTGGAAAAGTTGAAAAAATGGCGGGAGAATCCAGCAGATACCGCTTGGATTTCAGCATGAAAATAGAGGTGACCCAATCACACAGGATTGGGTCACCTCTATTTATTTATATACCATTCAATCCTTTACCGCTTCCTTTAAGCGAATGACGATATCGGCATCTGGTGTAATATATACGGTCTGCTGTTGCTCATAAATCACGAAACCGGGCTTTGAGCCATTCGGTTTCTTAACATGGCGAACTTGTGTGAAGTCAACGGGAACTGAGCTCGATTGCTTTGCTTTACTGAAGAAAGCTGCTAATACGGCTGCCTCTTTTATCGTTTTTTCACTTGGTGATTCATTTCGAATCACAACATGGGATCCAGGGATATCTTTGGTATGAAGCCATATTTCATCACGGCGTGCAAACTTATTCGTTAGATAATCATTTTGTTTATTATTTTTTCCGACAAAAATGAGGTCTCCATCCGTAGCATAATATGTTTCAAGCTGCGGTTTTGCATTTGCAGGCTTTTTCATGCCTTTTTTCTTTTTTTGCCGAATGTACCCTTCTTCCTGAAGTTCTTCGCGAATCTCCTCTATATCTCTGGGTGAAGCTGATTGGAGCTGCTGATGCAAGGCTTCAAAGTAGGCCAATTCCAATTTTGTCTTTTCAATTTGTTCTTGAACGACACCGACTGCATTTTTGGACTTTTGGTATCTAGAGAAGTACTTTTGTGCATTATCGGATGGATTTTTTAAGGGGTCAAGCGGAATGGTGACCGTATTCTGTTCTTCATCATAATAATTGACGACTTCGATTTCCTTCATGCCTTTTTTCATTTGATATAGATTAGCTGTAAGCAGTTCACCGAATAATTGATACTGTTCTCCGCGTTCCGTATCTTTTAATGTACGTTCGAGCTTGCCGATTTTTTTTGAGTTCTTTTCGATTTCATTGGAAATGAAACGTTCTACATCCTGACTCTTTTGTTTAACTCGATCTCGTTCTGCCTTTCCGAAATAATAGCGGTCGAGCATCTCGCTTAATGAAGAAAACGTACGCTGTTTTCCTGTTAGATGCTCTAGTGAAAGCATATAAAAAACTTCTTTATTGCCATCTTTTTTGATCGTCGCAGCATATTTATGTTCCGAGATTTCTTGGATAAGACTTGAAAAAGCTAATGGAAGGGTGGTGCTGTTGGCTAATCCAGCCCGGTAAACGGCTTCCTTTGCAACCAATGGTGAAATTCCTGAAAAATGGGCAACAAGCTGTCGATCTAGTTTTCCTGCATTGAAGTCAATATTCTTCCTAATATCGTCCTCAGTAGCATTGAAGGGATTATCCTTTGCTTGTGCGGGTGGCACCTTATATTCCTGGCCTGGCAATATCGCCCGATAACTGTTCACGGCATGGGAAACATGCTTAATGCTGTCTAAAATCATATTCCGTTCTTTATCGACTAAAACAATGTTGCTGTGACGCCCCATAATTTCAATGATTAATTGCTTTTGAGAGACATCGCCAAGCTCATTGCGGCCCTTCACCTCAAAAATGATCATCCTATCAAGTTCATACTGATAAATATCTTCTATCGTATAGCCTTCGAGGTGCTTTCTAAGAAGCATGCAGAACATGGGTGCTTCTTTAGGATTTTCATAACTTTCCTCAGTCAATTGCACCCTTGAATAACTTGGGTGTGCCGATAATAAGAGCTTATGGTTCTTACCTCCAGCACGAACAACCAATATTACTTCATTTTTATAAGGCTGATGTACTTTATTTATTCGTCCACCTTTTAATAAAGAAGCGATTTCTTCCGTCATCGCTTTCGTAAATAATCCATCAAATGACATTCTATTTTTACTTCCTTTACATAAGATTTTCTAAGATACTCATTTTGCTAGGCGTTATCAATGCATCAGGGCTGCCCATTATAGCTGTAGCGAACTGGGTGAAAAGCTGGAGTTGCAGTTCAGGTATATTGAATGATGCTATTTTGTTAGGTTCCTGAGATTAATTGCAAATTTAGACCATTCATCATGATTGGCGGTCGTTCATTCATTCATTCATTCATTCATTATATTATCCGAATCGTTCTTCTTTCCGCAATTCTGTTTAATTATAGCATTATTTTGGACGAGTCTGAATAATCATGGAAGAAGAGCAGGTTGTTTTATGTATCGGTAAGCAGGCAGGTGTTGGATGAGTAAAGCAAAGAGCGCCTGTTGAGATGTATACAGGAGCCTATTTCATTCTATTCAAAGGGATGTGTGATACTTGATGGAGTTCAAGGAAATGAATAATCAAGAAATGGAGAAAGCGCTTCAAACAAACGTTACACACGGTTTGGACGATGATGAAGTAAAGGACAGGCTGCGTAAGCATGGCTTTAACGAATTGAAGGAAGGAGAAAAACAGTCTGCCATTCTTTTATTTTTCGCCCAATTCAAAGATTTCATGGTCATAGTTTTACTTGCCGCGACATTGGTCTCAGGGATATTAGGTGAATATATCGATGCGATTGCCATCATGGCGATTGTTTTTTTGAATGGATTACTTGGGTTTTTTCAAGAACGGAAGGCAGAAAAATCCCTGGATGCCCTAAAGGAAATGGCAGCACCGCAAGTTAACGTTCTTCGGGATGGCCAATGGCTGAAAATCCCTTCGAGAGAAGTCGTTGTAGGGGATATCCTGAAGTTCTCGAGCGGTGACCGAATTGGTGCCGATTTACGGATCATCGACCATTCAAGCCTTGAAATAGAAGAGTCTGCACTTACAGGCGAGTCTCTTCCTGCAGTTAAATGTTCCGATCCGTTGATGAATGAGGTCGAAGGTATCGGTGATCAGGAAAATATGGCTTTTATGGGAACGATGGTGACAAGAGGAAATGGAGTCGGAATCGTAATCGCTACAGGTATGAACACGGCGATGGGCAAGATTGCGGACCTCCTGCAGACTGCAGAAACAAAAGAAACACCTCTTCAACGGAGGTTGGAGCAGCTAGGGAAAATTTTGATCGTCACGGCTTTAATATTAACCGTAATCGTGGTCCTGACTGGCGTCATTCAAGGGCATGACCTCTATACGATGTTTTTGGCCGGGGTATCCTTGGCTGTTGCAGCGATTCCCGAAGGCTTGCCAGCCATTGTGACCGTAGCCTTGTCTTTAGGCGTTCAGCGTATGATCAAACAAAAAGCGATAGTCCGCAAGCTTCCTGCCGTAGAAACGCTTGGCTGCGCAACGGTGATTTGCTCAGATAAGACAGGTACACTGACACAAAACAAAATGACAGTGACGAAAGTTTGGAGTGGAGGGAAAACTTGGAATGTCGGCGGTACTGGTTATAATCCTGTCGGAGAGTTTTCTTTAGAGGGAGTTTCAGTTGCACCGAAAAACCATAATGCCTTGCTTCAAATGATTACTTTCGGCATGCTCTGTAACAAAGCTGAGTTAAACGAGAATGGTAAACAATTTATATTGGACGGTGATCCGACAGAAGGGGCGATGTTGGTCGCAGCCATGAAAGCGGGTTTGACGAGGGAACACTTGTCTAAGAAGTTTACGATAGTCAAGGAGTTTCCATTTGACTCGAGCCGCAAAATGATGAGTGTCATAGTGAAGGATGAAAAAGATAATCATTTCGTCATCGTAAAAGGGGCCCCTGACGTATTGATCGCCCAGTCCGACACGATTCTTTGGGAAGGAAAGTCGGAAATATTGAATCAGAGGAGTATGGAAAGGGTGCAACAGGACATGAATGAGCTTGCCTCACAGGCACTTCGAATGATTGCCGTTGGTTATAAACCCCTTTCAAAAGGAACGATTTTGCTTCATGAAACCGAAGCTGAGCGCAATTTAACCTTCATGGGACTGCAGGGCATGATAGATCCCCCACGTCCGGAAGTGAAGCAGGCAGTTAAGGAATGTCGGGATGCCGGGATCAAAACTGTCATGATTACTGGCGACCATGTCATAACCGCAAAGGCAATAGCTAAAGAACTTGGTATTTTAAAAGGAAAAGACCGTGTACTTGAAGGACGGCAATTGGCGGACATGGAAGTCGGGGAACTTGAGGAAGTTGTTGAAAGTGTTTCGGTATTTGCCCGCGTTTCCCCGGAACATAAGTTGAAAATAGTAAAAGCCTTGCAAAATAAAGGACATGTCGTTGCAATGACAGGGGATGGTGTCAATGATGCACCTGCGATAAAATCAGCGGATATCGGTATATCCATGGGTATCACGGGGACTGATGTCGCTAAGGAAGCTTCCTCCTTGATATTAGTTGACGATAATTTTGCCACCATTAAATCGGCCATCAAAGAAGGCAGGAATATTTATGAAAACATAAGGAAGTTCATCCGTTATTTGCTTGCCTCCAATGTTGGGGAGATTTTGGTCATGTTTTTTGCGATGCTATGTGCCCTGCCACTGCCTTTGATACCAATCCAGATCTTATTCGTGAACCTTGTTACGGACGGACTGCCTGCAATGGCGTTGGGCTTGGATTCGGCAGAAGAAGATGTAATGAAAAGAAATCCACGAAATGCTAACGAAGGTGTTTTCGGAAGAGGGCTTGGCTGGAAAATCATCTCACGCGGTTTTCTGATCGGGATATCTACATTGATAGCATTTTATGTGGTATACCGTTCAAATCCGGATAACCTTGCTTATGCACAAACAATCGCATTCGCTACCCTGGTATTAGCTCAACTAATACATGTTTTCGATTGCCGAAGTGAACGTTCGATCTTCTCGAGAAATCCATTCGGTAACCTATATCTAGTCGGGGCGGTACTGTCCTCCCTATTATTAATGCTTGCCGTCATGTATGTGCAGCCCTTGCAAACAATCTTCCATACGGTACCGATTTCGGGAAGGGATTGGCTATTGGTAATAGGAATGGCATCGATCCCAACTTTTTTACTGGCTGGAACCTTTTTAGCAAGAAAAGCACAATGAAATATGATATAATCTTTAAGGTGGTAGAGTCTTGCTCTATTGCCTTTTTATTTTTGTAGTATTTTATTTGTAAGCTAAAGTTTTCGTGCTGTAGCTAATATATAAATGAATGTAAACGTCAAATTACTACATTATGTTTGATAGGATGTGGAACCATGGTTACCAGTATGACGGGCTATGGAAGAGAAGAAGCGGAAAACGAACACGTCAAGGTTTTTGCCGAAATTAAGACAGTGAACCATCGTTTTTGTGAATATACGATTCGAATGCCGCGCCAGCTTTTGGTTTTGGAAGAAAAGGTGAAGAAAAAGGCGAATCAATACATAAGAAGGGGACGGGTGGAAATCTTCATTACTGTGGAAGGTGAGAGCCTGGTTTCCAAAAAGGTGAAGATCGATTGGGATCTTGCTGATCAATATGTGGGTTTGATGGATGAAGTCAAGGGAAAATACAATCTGGAAAGTTCCTTTACATTACAGGATATGCTGCAACTTGAGTCGATTTTCGTGACGGAAGAAGTACCTGCGGTTCCGGTAGATTTGGAATCCCTGTTATTGAAGGCTGTTACGGGGGCATTGGAAAATCTGAAAAAAATGCGGACTCTGGAAGGTCAGGAACTGGCCTTGGACATGAAACACCAGCTTGAAAAGTTTGGTGAGATTGTTGCAGGAGTCAAAAACTATGCACCTTCAGTCGTCGGGAAATATAAAGCCCGGTTGGAAATCAAGCTAGCCGAGTTGACGGAAGGATTGATTGAAGATAGCCGTATCGTGACGGAAGCGGCCATTTTTGCTGATAAATGTGATATAAATGAAGAACTGACCAGACTCGAAAGCCATATACAGCAATTTTCAAGGACGCTTACCCATAGTGAACCAATTGGAAGAAAACTCGACTTCCTGGTTCAGGAAATGAACAGGGAAGTCAATACGATTGGATCAAAGGCAAATGATTCGGCCATTACCAAAGAAGTGGTGGAAATGAAAAGTCTGCTTGAAAAATTAAAGGAACAGGTTCAAAATATCGAGTAGTCGGTTTATGATGAACCTAACAAGGTGACAATAGAATATGAATGGGGGACAAAAATGTCAATTAAGCTCATTAATATTGGTTTTGGGAATATCGTTTCCGCAAACCGGATCGTATCCATCGTGAGCCCTGAATCGGCTCCGATTAAAAGGATTATCCAAGACGCCCGAGACCGCGGATCCTTAATAGATGCTACATATGGTAGAAGAACTAGGGCCGTTATAATTACAGACAGCGACCATGTCATCTTATCTGCCGTTCAACCGGAAACGGTTGCCGCACGGCTTCAAGATAGAGATGACAGCGTAGAAGAGGGGTAACTGAAACAATATGAGAGAAAAAGGTTTATTAATCGTTTTGTCCGGTCCATCCGGTGTTGGTAAAGGAACAGTAAGGAAGGCGATTTTTTCCCAGCCTGGAACGGCATTTGAATATTCAATTTCGATGACGACACGGCTGCCTCGCCATGGAGAAGTGGACGGAGTGGATTATTTCTTCAAAAAACGCGAGGAATTCGAAGCACTGATCGAAGAAGGAAAATTGCTGGAATATGCTGAGTTCGTCGGTAATTATTATGGAACACCGGTGGATTATGTCCGTGAAACAATTGATTCCGGAAAAGATGTATTTCTGGAAATTGAAGTTCAAGGAGCTAAACAGGTCAGGGAGAAATTCCCTGAAGGACTTTTCATTTTCCTTGCTCCTCCAAGCTTGACTGAGCTTGAAAGCCGCATCGTTACTCGTGGCACCGAGACGGAGGAAGCGATAAAAGGTCGGATGAAAGTGGCCAAGGAAGAAATAGAACTTATGGATCTTTATGATTATGTTGTAGAAAATGATCATGTGGATGCCGCATGTGCTAGAATTAATGCAATTGTGATTGCCGAGCATTGCCGTCGGGAAAGAGTTGCTGTTTTATATAAAAAAATGTTGGAGGCGGAATAAACTATGTTATATCCATCAATTGATTCACTATTACTTAAAATCGATTCAAAATACTCGCTTGTATCAGTGGCAGCTAAACGTGCCAGGGAAATGCAAATTAAAGATAATTGCCTTATAACCAAACCGGTCTCCCATAAATCCGTAGGTCGTGCCCTTGAAGAAATTCATTCAGGTAAATTGACTTACGATAATTCTTACGAAGAAAACTAAGAGAACACATAAGCTTGACCTATCGGGCCTGACACCCTAAAGCAAACAGGATGCGTTACATTTGGAAAGTTGCTTCCTTCCTGCGGCCAAGGTGTCAGGCCTGTTTGTTTTGATTTTCAAAAGTAACGGAAGAATTGATCTAGCGGGGAAAGAGATGGATTGTTTAAGGAAATCCATATATTTATTGCGCATTTCAAATGAAATTTCTTCTGTTATGCTTCATAATTGATAAAAATAGAATGTATAGTTAGGGGAAATTTGCATGCTTATCGATAAAAAAGTACTTCTTTGTGTCACCGGCGGGATTGCTGTATATAAGGCTGCTGCCCTGACAAGTAAATTAACTCAGGAAGGAGCGCATGTTAAAGTGATCATGAGTGAATCGGCACGTAAGTTCGTGACGCCGCTCACTTTTCAAGCACTTTCGAGAAATGATGTGTACACAGATACATTTGATGAGAAGGATTCTTCAGTCATTGCCCACATCGACTTGGCTGATTGGGCTGACATCATTCTTTTGGCTCCAGCTACAGCGAATGTCATTGGCAAGGTAGCCAATGGCATCGCGGATGATATGATCACGACCACACTTCTGGCAACGGAGGCACCAGTTTGGGTAGCGCCGGCAATGAACGTCCATATGTACGCCCACCCAGCGGTTCAGAAAAACATGGAGACACTTCGTACGTTCGGATATCAATTCATTGAACCGGGTGAAGGGTATTTGGCTTGCGGTTATGTAGGGAAGGGACGATTGGAGGAACCGGAAACAATTGTCGAACAGCTCAATCTTTATTTCGGTGAACGGAAATCACGGCCTCAGCCACTTAAGGGAAAGAAATATTTGATAACGGCAGGACCGACTCGTGAAGCAATTGATCCGGTGCGTTACGTGACGAATCATTCCAGCGGAAAAATGGGCTATGCCCTAGCTGAACAGGCAATTGAAATGGGCGCTGAGGTGACATTGATTACTGGCCCAGTGAATTTGACGCCACCTTCCAAGGCTAGAGTAATACCTGTGGAATCGGCAGCAGATATGTACGATGAGGTATTCAATCAGTTCGATACCAGTGACGTCGTAATCATGACGGCTGCGGTGGCGGATTATAAACCGAAGATTTATCATGCTCAAAAGATGAAAAAGCAGCCAGGGGAAAATGTGATTGAATTTGAACGGACAAAGGATATCCTTAAGGAACTCGGTGAAAATAAAACCCATCAGATCTTGGTGGGATTTGCGGCGGAAACCAACAACGTTGAAGAATACGCAAGAGGGAAATTAGTGAAAAAGAATGCAGATATGATCGTTGCCAATAATGTTACCATCGCAGGGGCAGGGTTTGGAACGGATACAAACATCGTGACCATTTACGATAAAGATGGAAGTGCTACCGAACTTCCAAAAATGAGTAAAGCGGATATAGCTAAAAGTATCCTGGCAGAAGTATCTCGCATGCAAAAGGAATGATGTCTTATGGATATTGCATCCGTCATCGTGGATGTACCTGCTAAACAAACGGATCGAGAATTTGACTATCGCATACCTGAAAAGTGGAACCAAGTCATTAAGCCCGGCATGCGAGTCATCGTGCCATTCGGTCCAAGAATGGTGCAGGGATTCATCACCGGTTTAAAAGCTGAAAGCGACTTTGCGAAATTACGCTATATAAAAGAACCAATGGATTTGGAGCCCATCCTTAATGATGAATTACTTAAGCTTGGTGACTGGTTGACCAAAGAGGCCATGTGTTTTAAAATTTCAGCGCTTCAGGCCATGCTTCCGGCAGCGATGAAAGCGAAGTATGAAAAAGTGATCAATGTCATAGAAGATAAAAAGAATCAGCTCCCGCCCTTCATTCAAAATCTTTTCGGAAAGAACGATTCAATATCTTGGAAAGAAGTGATTGAAGGGGAGAATGCCTCCCTTTTTCAAAAGGAAATACAAAATGGCAATCTAGAGCTCGTGTATAATGTGAAAAACCGTCTTAACAAGAAGACCGTCCGTGTCATTAAATCTTTGCTTTCCTCTAAGGAACTGACAGAAATGGCGTCGTCCATTTCCAGCCATGCAAAAAAACAGCAGGAACTCCTTCAATACTTTATAGAACATCAAGAGCCCGTTCCGTTAAAAGAATTGCTTGAATTGATCAATACATCAAGCGGTACGGTCAAAGCCCTAGTGTCAAAAGGGGCCTTGGCGGAAATGGATCAGGAAATATACCGTGACCCTTATGAGAACCGTGTGTTCGAAAAATCCAATCCCTTTACTTTAACGGATGAACAAGGGGCTGCCTTGAAGCCCATCCATGAGAAAATACATCATGATGAACATGATGTTTTCCTTTTATATGGTGTAACCGGCAGCGGGAAGACGGAAGTGTATCTGCAGGCAATTGCCTCTGTCATTGAAAAAGGGAAGGAAGCCATCATGCTGGTACCTGAAATCTCCTTGACGCCACAAACGGTGAAGAGGTTCAAGGAACGATTCGGGGAGCAGGTTGCTGTCATGCATAGCGGTTTATCCGTAGGTGAAAAATATGATGAATGGCGGAAAATTCACCGTAAAGAGGTAAAAGTGGTGGTGGGCGCACGTTCAGCCGTATTCGCTCCGTTTGAAAACTTGGGACTGGTCATCATTGATGAAGAGCACGAATCCAGTTATAAGCAAGAAGAAACGCCAAGGTACCATGCCAGGGACGTTGCAATTGAAAGAGCAAAATCATATAAGTGTCCGGTTATACTTGGTAGCGCCACTCCGACACTTGAATCTTTTGCGCGAGCCAAGAAAAACGTTTATAAATTACTGACCCTTAGCCAGAGGATGAATAAAAATGCATTGCCAGCAGTCGATATTGTAGATATGAGGGAAGAACTAAGAACCGGGAATCGTTCCATGTTTTCGGAGCTGCTCTTCACCAAGCTGACAGACCGGCTTGAGAAGGGGGAGCAAACCGTCTTGATGCTAAATAAACGGGGACATTCTTCCTTTGTGATGTGTCGAAGCTGTGGATTGGTCATCAACTGCCCTAATTGTGACATTTCACTCACCTATCATCGCTTTAATGATATAATGAAATGCCATTATTGTGGGTTTGAAGAGGGAATGCCTTCCGTTTGCCCAGAATGCGAAAGTGAACATATAAGGTTCTTCGGTACAGGCACTCAAAAGGTTGAAGAGGAGCTTGCGAAAATCCTCCCTGATGCACGGGTAATACGAATGGATGTCGACACGACGAGTAAGAAGGGTTCACATGAGCGGTTGCTGAATGCCTTTGGTGAAGGGAAGGCCGATATATTGCTAGGCACTCAAATGATTGCCAAGGGCCTTGATTTTCCTAATATCACACTTGTTGGAGTCCTTTCAGCGGATACGATGCTCCATCTGCCTGATTTTCGTTCTTCGGAAAAGACATTCCAGCTGCTGACACAGGTCAGCGGAAGGGCAGGACGTCATCAGCTTCCGGGAGAAGTGGTCATCCAAACCTATACGCCTGAGCACTACAGCATCGAGCTTTCTGCCTTGCAGGATTATGATGCTTTTTATGAACGGGAGATGCATCTGCGCAGGCAAAGTCATTACCCTCCATATTATTACGTTGTCCTTATAACCGTTTCACATGAAGACTTAATGAAGACGGTGAGTGTCACTGAAAAAATCACCAATTATTTAGGCTCACGATTGAATCGGGATTCTATCGTTCTCGGTCCGGTTGCTTCACCCATTAGTCGAATCAACAATAGATATCGTTATCAATGTCTGATAAAATACAGACGAGAGCCGGACCTTAATCAGCATTTACGTACACTTTTAGAGCATTATCAAAAAGAAACGGCTCAAAATCATCTGCAGATTTCAATAGATTTAAATCCACAGATCATGATGTAATTGTTTAAGCGATGGATGATTACCGCGAGCTGTTCAAGCTTGCGTTTTTATATAATGAAGTGTTGTTTTTCATATCTAGGAGGTTACCTTTAATTTTGGCTATTTTACCGATTGTCTTGTTTCCTGAAAAAATTTTACAACAAAAATGCGATAAAATAACAAGTTTTGATAAGAAATTGGCAAAGCTGTTAAATAACATGTACGAAACGATGGTGGAGGCGGATGGCGTTGGGCTTGCAGCACCTCAGGTTGGCGTGAAAAAGCAAGTGGCCGTCGTCGAAATAGAGGAAGGATCAGGTGCAATCGAACTGATTAATCCAGAAGTGCTGGAAGTGGAAGGCGAACAGACGGGTGTTGAAGGATGCTTGAGCTTCCCGAGTTTATATGGTGAAGTATCGCGGCCATACCGCGTCAAAGTCCGTGCGCAAGACCGAAAAGGATCTTTTTTCGAAATAGAAGCGGAAGATTTCCTCGCAAGGGCCCTTCAGCACGAAATCGATCATTTGCAAGGAGTTTTATTCACAAGTAAGGTTTCCCGCTATATTTCGGAAGAAGAGTTAGAAAGGTTTGAAGAAGAATGACAAAAATCATCTTTATGGGAACACCGGACTTTTCAGTGCCGGTATTGAAAAGAATCATTGATGAAGGGTATGACGTGATTGCTGTCGTCACACAGCCCGATCGTCCAGTTGGCCGCAAAAAGGTGCTAACGCCGCCGCCAGTTAAGGTCGAAGCCGAAAAGCAGGGGATTCCCGTTTATCAGCCCGAAAAAATCCGTGAAAAAGAAGAGCTTGAAAAGATCATTGCATTGAATCCTGATTTAGTGGTGACGGCGGCTTTCGGGCAAATCCTTCCGAATGAATTGTTGGATGCACCTAAGTACGGATGCATTAATGTACATGCCTCCCTTCTTCCTGAACTGCGTGGAGGGGCGCCCATCCATTATTCCATTTTACAGGGGAAAGAAAAAACTGGAATAACCATCATGTATATGGCGGAGAAATTGGATGCCGGGGATATATTGACTCAGGCCGAAGTTGCCATAGGGGAAGAAGATAATGTCGGTACACTGCATGATAAATTGAGCAAGGTAGGGTCCGACTTACTTGCAGAGACATTGCCGAAACTTTTAAATCAGGAGTTACAGGCGATCAAGCAAGATGAGGATCAAGCGACTTTTGCGCCTAACATTAAACGGTCGGAGGAAAAAATCGACTGGTCGAAATCAGGAGAAGACATCTATAACCATGTACGTGGCCTGAATCCTTGGCCTGTTGCGTATACAACCTTGGACGGATCCATTTTAAAAATTTGGCAGGCAAAGAAACTGGAAGATGGCAATCTGGCCGTACCGGGCACGATAATTGATGTGCAAAATGATGGTTTCATCGTTTCGACAGGTAATGAGACGGCTATACTAGTTACTGAACTGCAGCCTTCGGGAAAGAAAAAAATGCCGGCGAAAGATTACTTGCGCGGAGCCGGGTCGTTCATTAAAGCAGGCATGAAGTTAGGAGAACAGAATGAAGCAAACTAAAAAGGGAGTACGTGAAATCGCTCTCGATATCTTGGAATCTGTAGAGAAAAACCAATCCTACAGCAACCTATTACTGAACAACTTGATTAACAAGCACCAGTTATCCGGTGTGGACAGCGGTTTACTTACAGAAATAAGCTACGGTACCATACAGCGGAAGATGACTTTGGATTACTATTTGAACCCGTATATTAAACAACCTAAAAAAACGCAAAGCTGGGTAATCAATTTACTTAGACTTTCCATTTATCAAATGGTCTATTTAGATAAAGTGCCCGATCATGCAATCATTTTCGAGGCTGTTGAAATTTCCAAAAAGCGTGGACATAAGGGTACATCTTCAATGGTCAATGGCGTGCTTCGTAATATTCAAAGAAATGGTGTTCCTTCCGTTGATGATATCAAAGATGATCTGGAACGGCTTTCCATCGAAGTAAGTCATCCAATTTGGTTGGTCAAGCGTTGGGTAGAGCAATTTGGTTATGAAAAAACCAAGGAAATGTGTGAAATCAACTTAACTGCACCATTACAGACGGGACGGGTAAATTTAAAGAAGATTTCACGCAGTGAAATAATCAGCATATTAACGGAAGAAGGATATGATGTTGAAGCGAGTGAAGTCGTTCCCGAAGCAATCGTCAGCTATAAAGGCAATCTTGCTCATTCAGAAAGCTATAAATTGGGATATTTATCGATTCAGGATGAAAGTTCGATGCTTGTCGCCCATGCATTAGGTGCAAATGAAAATGATGCTGTACTCGATTGCTGTGCTGCACCCGGAGGGAAAACGACACATATCGCAGAAGGCTTGACCACTGGACAAGTATATGCACTTGACCTTCATGAACATAAGGTCAAGCTCATTAAAGAGCAGGCGGAGCGCCTGAAACTCAGAAACAATATTAAGACAATGGCCCTCGATAGCAGAAAAGTGCAAGAACACTTTAATAAGGAAGGGTTTGACAGGGTCCTGATCGATGCACCATGTTCCGGATTGGGAGTCATGCGCCGGAAGCCTGATGTTAAGTATACAAAAACAAAAGATGATATAATGAAACTCTCAAGCATACAAAAACAATTATTGGAAGCGGCTGCCCCGCTCGTAAAGCAAGGCGGACGATTAGTATATAGTACCTGTACGGTGGATAAAGAAGAAAATGACCAAGTCGCTGCAGCATTTTTGGAAAGCCATCCTGATTTTGAAAGCGATGCAACCTTGTCTACAAGAATGCCTGAAAGCGTTCAGCCATTTATCGAGGGTCATACGCTGCAAGTTTTTCCGCAATATTTTAGCAGTGACGGATTCTTTATTGCGAGTTTTAGAAAGAAGGTGCTGTAATGGCAGAAATCACTAAATCATCAAGAGTAAAAAAAGACACAACACCAGAAAAACCATCGATCTATTCATTGGAGCTACACCAAATTAAAGAATGGCTCATTGAAAATGGCGAGAAGGCATTCCGGGCCGATCAAGTATATGACTGGCTTTATAAAAAGCGTGTTTCCAGTTTTGAAGATATGTCCAACCTTTCGAAATCTTTACGGGATAAGCTGGAATCACAATTCACCTTCACTACATTGAAAACTTTGATTCAGCAAACGTCCAATGACGGAACCATGAAGTTTTTATTTGAACTCCATGATGGGTATTCGATTGAAACGGTGCTGATGCGCCATGAATACGGAAACTCCATTTGTGTGACGACACAGGTAGGCTGCAGAATTGGCTGTACATTCTGTGCGTCAACACTTGGCGGATTAAAGCGAAATCTTGAATCGGGGGAAATTGTTGCCCAGGTCGTTAAAGTTCAGCAAGCACTTGACGAAGTGGAAGAACGTGTTAGTTCTGTCGTTATCATGGGAATCGGTGAACCGTTCGATAACTACGATAATATGATGTCATTCTTAAAGAATATAAATCATGAAAAGGGCTTGAACATCGGGGCACGTCATATTACGGTTTCCACAAGTGGAATCATTCCTAAAATCTATAAGTTTGCAGAAGAAAGCATGCAAATCAACTTTGCTGTTTCCCTTCATGCACCGAACACGGAATTGAGAAGTAAATTGATGCCAATCAACAAGGCCTACAAACTGCCAGACCTGATTGAAGCCATCAAATACTATACAGAAAAAACAGGGCGCCGTGTAAGTTTTGAATATGGTCTATTCGGCGGCGAAAATGATACAGTGGAACACGCCGAAGAATTAGCGGATTTGATAACCGGGATAAAATGCCATGTCAACTTAATACCGGTTAACTATGTACCTGAACGCAACTATGTACGTACACCTCGGGACCAAATTTTTGAGTTTGAAAAAACATTGAAAAAGCGCGGCATTAATGTAACGATCCGTAGGGAACAAGGCAGTGATATTGACGCAGCCTGCGGCCAGCTTCGGGCCAAGGAGCGCAAAGAAGAGACGAGGTGATCCTATGAGGGCAATATTTAAAACAGACCGTGGAAAAGTCCGCCAGCATAATGAAGATAATGGCGGAATTTTTAAGAACTCGGAAGGCGTTCGCCTTGCCATCGTTGCAGATGGCATGGGCGGCCACCGTGCCGGGGATGTAGCCAGTGCAATGACGATAGACCTTTTGAAAAAGAGCTGGGAAGTGTCCCGCGGGATCGATACGGCAAATGATGCCGAGGATTGGCTGAAACAGCAAATCTTCTTGGTCAATCAGTTGCTTTTTGAACATGCCGAAGCGAATACGGAATGTAAGGGCATGGGGACCACGATTGTTGCTGCCATTTGCACCGATAAGTTTGCTACCATTGCCAACATCGGGGACAGCCGATGTTATTTGTATAATGAGAGCGGTTTTAAGCAGGTCACGGAAGATCATTCACTTGTTAATGAATTGGTCCGTTCTGGGCAGATTTCGAAGGAAGATGCTGAGAACCACCCACGAAAAAATGTTTTATTACGAGCCTTGGGGACAGAAATGCAAGTTGAAATGGACATTACGACGGTCATCTTCGAAGAAAATGATTTACTATTGCTTTGTTCGGATGGTTTGACGAATAAAGTGAATGAACAGGAACTTGAAGAAACGGTAACCAATGGGCAGCCACTTGAAGAAAAGGCAATTTCATTAATAGATAAGGCCAATCACTACGGTGGGGAAGATAATATCACCCTTGTGCTTGTTCAATTTACTGAAGAAAGTGAAAGCAGGTGAATTGAATGTTGATTGGTAGAAGAATCAACGGCCGTTATAAACTGATCCAGATGGTCGGTGGCGGCGGTATGGCGAATGTTTACCTTGCAAGGGATATGATTTTAGATAGGGATGTTGCACTGAAAATCCTTCGCATGGACTTTAATAATGACGAAGAGTTCATCAAGCGCTTCAATCGGGAAGCTCAATCGGCAACCAGTTTGGCCCATCCCAATATCGTAAGTATTTATGATGTTGGTGAAGAAGATTCCATCTATTATATTGTAATGGAATACGTGGACGGTTTTACACTTAAGCAATACATACAAAAATATTTTCCAATTCCAGTTGATGAAGCATTGGATATCATGAAGCAAATCACGGCAGCAATTTCTCATGCCCATCATAATGGGATCATCCATCGTGACATCAAGCCACAGAACATTCTGATTGATAAAGAAGGAACCGTCAAGATTACAGACTTTGGAATTGCACTGGCCCTAAGTGCAACGAACATAACTCAGACTAATGCAGTCCTAGGGTCAGTTCATTATTTATCTCCGGAACAGGCCAGAGGCGGGATGGCCAATAAGAAATCGGACATTTATTCACTTGGCATCGTCATGTTTGAATTGCTGACGGGGAGATTGCCTTTTTCGGGTGAATCAGCCGTTTCGATAGCTCTTAAACATTTACAATCGGAAACTCCTTCGCCAAAACGCTGGAACCCTGAAATACCTCAGAGTGTGGAAAATATTATCTTGAAAGCGACAGCCAAAGATTCATATTACCGCTACGAGAGCGTAGACTCAATGGAAGATGACATGCGGACGTCACTTAATCCTGAGCGTTCGAATGAACTACCTTTTGCGATTCCTGAAGATCATGATGCAACAAAAGCCATCCCCGTCATCACGGATGATCAGCTTTCAAGCATCGATGAGACAATCATAAGGGGTCCTGAAAAAAATACTTTAGTCTATTCGGATGATGGGGAAAGTGAATCAGAAGTAGAGAGTAAATCGAAAAAGAAACAGAAGAAACAGAAGAAACAGAAAAAACAAAAAACGAAGTCGAAACAAAAAGATAAAGAACGAAAGAAAATGCCTGCCATTTTGGTGACCACCTTTTTAGTTCTGGCCCTGATTGCTGGTACATCTCTTTTATTACCATCTTTGTTTGTTTCCAAGGAAGTGACGATCCCTGACCTTAAAGGGAAAGAATTGGATGATGCCATTACTGAATTGCTTGAATTGGATTTGGTCATCGGAGACACGATTGAGATTGAAGATGAAGAGGTTGAAGCGAGCCTTGTGATCAAAACCAATCCAAAAGAAGGTAAGACGGTCAAGGCAGGCGCAGAAATCGATATTTATCAAAGCATTGGTAAAGAAACGATTTCATTGTCCAGCTATGAAGGACGGGATTACTCAGATGTTAAATCCCTGCTTGATAAAATGGGTTTCAAAAACATAAGCGTGACCGAAAAATATGATGACAGTGCTGCCGGTACGATCATAGAACAAACGCCTTCTGGTGCCACTGAAATCGTACCATCCGAAACGGAGCTTGAGCTAACGGTAAGTAAAGGGGAAGACCTATTGAGCTTGAAGAACTTAACAGGGTTCAATGAAGCTGGCCTTAATGATTATTCCAGTGAAAGTGGAATAAAGATCGATGTGGAAGAAGAAGTTTACGACGATTCCGTTGCAGAGGGGCTTGTCATTTCCCAGTCTCCAGAACCTACTACGAAGGTGGAAAAGGGCAGTACGGTGAAAGTGGTCATTTCGAAAGGGAAAGAAGAGATTCCTCCTAAGAACGTGACGGAGGAAATCAAAATCGAGTATGATCCGGTTGAACCAGGCAAAGCGCAAAAGATCCAAATCTTCATAGAGGATATCAAGAATAGCATGACGGAGCCTAAAGAATCATTCTTTATCGTGGAGGATGCCAAGCGAACGATCGAATTAACGGTTTCCCCAGATAAGAAAGCAGGATATAAAGTCATGCGTGACAATCAGGTCATCATCGACCAAGCCGTCTCTTATCCAGAATAAATTTAATAATTAGGAGTGTGGTTATGCCCGAAGGAAAAATTATCAAAGCATTAAGTGGATTTTATTATGTCCTTGAAGGTGAAGAAGTCTATCAATGCCGCGGACGGGGAGTATTCAGGAAAAATAAGGTGACGCCACTTGTAGGTGATTATGTTGTTTTTCAAGCGGAAAATAAAACGGATGGGACCGTGACCGAAATAAAACCGCGAAAGAATGAATTGATCCGGCCACAAATTTCAAATGTAGACCAAGCCATCCTAGTCTTTTCGGCAGTGGAACCTGATTTCAGTCCAGCCTTGCTTGATCGATTTCTCGTACTTATCGAAGATAACGAAATCGAACCCATTATCGTCGTGACTAAACTTGACTTGGTTACTTCTGAAAACCAAAAGAAACTGTCTCAGTATATCAAGGACTATCAGAAACTTGGCTATACTGTACTGGAGACATCTTCAGTTACCGCTGGGGGCATTGAAGAACTAGTGCCGTATTTAGAAGGGAAAACGAGTGTATTTGCTGGTCAGTCAGGTGTTGGGAAATCGTCCTTGCTGAATGCGATCAATCCTGAATTGGCTTTAAAGACGGATGATATTTCGTCACACCTAGGACGTGGGAAGCATACGACACGCCACGTTGAATTGATTCATATTGGCTCTGGGCTTGTCGCGGATACACCAGGATTCAGTTCACTTGAATTCATGGAAATGGAAGCTGAACGGTTATCCTATTGCTTCCCGGAAATGCATAAGCATGGGGAAGACTGTAAATTCCGGGCTTGCCTGCATGATAAAGAACCAAAGTGTGCTGTGAAGGAAGCGGTTGAGACAGGGGAAATTCCACATTATCGATATGAACACTATATGCAATTCTTAGAAGAAATTAGAGATAGAAAGCCGAGGTATTAAAATGGTTAAAATCGCACCATCCATTTTATCAGCTAACTTTGCAAAATTGGGAGAAGAAATCATTGATGTTGAAAGGGGCGGAGCGGATTTAATCCATGTAGATGTCATGGATGGGCATTTCGTGCCGAATATTACGATAGGCTCCCTGATTGTCGACGCTATCCGGCCGGTGACAAAGCTTCCGCTGGATGTTCACTTAATGATCGAACAACCTGATCGTTATATCGAGGCGTTTGCGAAAGCTGGAGCTGATTATATAACTGTACATGTAGAGGCATGCACTCATTTGCATCGGACGATCCAATTGATTAAATCTTTTGGTGTAAGGGCTGGCGTGGTGCTTAACCCAGCGACCCCAGCTTCCTTGATCCAACCAATAATCGAAGATATTGACATGGTATTACTGATGACGGTTAACCCAGGTTTTGGCGGGCAAAAGTTCATTTCATCCGTACTGCCCAAAATTGCTGAAGTGAAGGCGATGGCAGAAATGCATAACCAAAATCTAGAAATAGAGATTGATGGTGGAGTAAATGAAGAAACGGCTAAACTATGTATTGAACAAGGGGCGACAATCCTAGTGGCCGGCTCGGCAATATATAATCAAGAAGATCGACACGCAGCGATTCAAAAGATTCGGGGAAAGTGATATAAAGCCGACACTATCGTATTCAAATGATAGTGATCGGCTTTTTTTATCAATTATACAAAACATCTTGGATATGAATATACATAGAAAAGGATGATTACGATGATTATTAGTATAATGGCTGGAGGTCCGGAATGTTTTTGGCCGGATTTAACAAGGTATATAGAGATGACTGATCTATGGGTCGGGGTTGACAGGGGAGTATGGGCATTGCTTGAAGAAGGTATCGAACCTAAGTGCGGATTTGGGGATTTTGATTCAGTTTCGGAAGGTGAATACAAGAAAATCGAGCAAAGGCTGGAACAGATCAATCTATATTCATCGGAAAAGGATGAAACGGATTTAGAAATCGCATTTAAATGGGCAATAGGGAAAAAACCAAGTGAAATTCACATATTGGGCGCTACAGGAGGAAGAATGGACCATTTTCTTGGTAATATCCAGCTGCTCCAAAAAGAAAGTGTCCTCCCTTATCACGGTGACATTGATATATACATAGTTGATAAGCAAAATATATTCACAGTAAAAACAGCGGGGTCATATGAAGTCACTGCTTTGCAAGATAAGAAATACCTGTCATTGCTCCCTGTAACGGCAGAAGTCACCGGCATTACACTTTCGGGTTTCAAATACCCTCTGAGTGATGCAAGCTTGGAAATAGGTTCGACGCTTTGCATCAGCAATGAACTAATTTCCGAATCTGGGAATGTTTCATTTGAGAAAGGCATATTAATGGTGATAAGAAGCAGTGATTAAAATTCATGCTTAGAGCAGATTCGGATATAATTACGATCATCCTATATCCGCTTAAAAGCTTATGTTGTAATAGAAAAATTCCACTTCATCTTTATTTGTGGGATGCAAAGAGGAGGGGCATGATGAAATTTTATACGATTAAATTGCCAAAAGTTCTGGGCAGTTTGGTAAGGGCTATGCTCGGAGCGTTTAAAAAAGGCTGATACTTATCTCCATGACACCTCTCAAATTCAGGGAGGTGTTATTTTTTTCGGGATTTCTGGGGGAATGATAGGGGTTGGCCATCCATTAATGGGAGATGACTTCTTTTCCTGATGCAGACTGAACCTTATCAACGAAATTAAAACCATCCCCATTAAAATGCAGGACATTACAAGTAAAAAGGCATCCTAAGAGGATGCCGTAACATTATACGCGTTCTACTTTGCCCGATTTAAGAGCTCTTGCAGAAACGTATACACGTTTAGGTTTACCGTCAACTAAAATACGTACTTTTTGAAGGTTAGCGCCCCATGTACGCTTGCTAGCGTTCATTGCGTGAGAGCGGCTGTTACCAGAACGAGTTCTTCTTCCAGTGATTACACATTTACGTGCCATGTTAAATTCCCTCCTAACTACAACAAGCTTAAGTTATTCGCAGTCGTCTTAAGTCTTTGTAAAATACTTTAATAATTTATCATACCTACCGATAGAATGCAATACTTCAGTTCATTACTTTCAAGAAAAAAACCTTGACATACCTACTTGAAAATTGAAATATATAAAGTGCCGTATGACATTTACTTTTAAAACCATGGACATTATAGTAAAATGTCTTTAGTTGACTTGATTTTTTGGGAGGGAAAAGAAAATGTCTATCGAATTACAAACGAAATATGGACAAATTGATATCTCTAATGATGTTGTCGCTACTGTAGCAGGCGGCGCAGCTGTGGATTGTTACGGAATTATAGGAATGGCTTCCAAAAAACAAATTAAAGACGGCATTGCCGAAATTTTAAGAAAAGAAAACTTTACTAAGGGTGTAATAGTCCGTCAAGAAGAGGAAGAAGTTCATATCGATATGTATATTATCGTAAGTTATGGAACAAAAATCTCGGAAGTTGCACATAATGTGCAATCAAAGGTAAAATACACTCTGGACAAAACTGTAGGATTAGCTGTTGATTCCGTTAACATTTTTGTACAGGGAGTTCGTGTGACGAACCCTTAGGTATAGGAGGAAAGTTTTGTGTCAATTACAAGTTTAAACGGAAAGCGCTTTGCAGAAATGATCATTCAAGGTGCCAACCATTTAGCGGCTAATGCCCAAATGGTTGATGCGTTGAATGTTTTCCCTGTTCCAGATGGAGATACTGGAACGAATATGAATTTATCGATGACTTCCGGAGCGAAGGAAGTGCAAAATAACGTCCAGGAGCATATCGGGAAAGTGGGTACATCCCTTTCAAGAGGACTGCTAATGGGTGCACGCGGCAATTCAGGTGTTATCCTTTCGCAACTTTTCCGCGGTTTTGCTAAAGCGATTGAACATAAATCGGAAATCAATAGTGAGGAATTTGCCCAAGCATTTGAAGCAGGGGTTCAGACAGCTTATAAAGCGGTAATGAAACCTGTTGAAGGAACCATTTTAACGGTTGCAAAAGATGCAGCCAAGCAAGCGGTTTCATCAGCATCAAATCACCAAGACCTTATTCAGGTAATGGAAGAAATCGTTACGGAAGCCAATGCTTCATTAAAACGCACTCCTGATCTACTTCCAGTCTTAAAAGAAGTGGGGGTCGTTGACAGCGGCGGGCAAGGGTTGGTGTTCGTTTATGAAGGTTTCCTTGCTGAGCTGAAAGGGGAAGCCCTTCCAGTCCGATCTGCAAATGGCCCAAGCATGGATGACATGATCAGTGCCGAACATCACATGAACGTACAAGGGCATATGAGCACGGAAGATATCGTATATGGTTACTGCACGGAATTCATGGTCCGATTGGAAAGTGAAAAACTTGCCAATAATTCGTTCGATGAAGAAAAATTCCGAAATGATTTAAGTGAATACGGAGATTCTTTATTAGTCATCTCAGATGATGAAGTCGTCAAAGTACATATTCACTCTGAACAGCCTGGCACGTGCCTGAATTATGGCCAGCAATACGGTAGTTTAATCAAACTGAAAATCGATAATATGCGTGAACAGCATACTGCGATCGTAGGTGAAACGAATACACCGCTTCAAACGAAACCGTCCAACAAAGAGAAGTATGGTGTAGTGTCCGTAGCGATGGGGGCTGGCATCAGCGAGTTATTCAAAAGCATCGGCGCTAAGTCCGTCATCGAAGGCGGACAAACGATGAATCCTAGCACAGAAGATATTGTTAAGGCTGTCGAAGAGGCATATGCGGATCATGTCATCATCTTGCCTAACAATAAAAATATCATCATGGCGGCCAATCAGGCTGCAGATGTACTTGGTGATAATGTGACTGTTATTCCAACGAAAACAGTACCACAGGGAATGGCGGCATTGTTGGCTTTCAACCCTTCACTTGATGCTGAAGAAAATAAAAAAGCGATGATCGAAGCCCTTTCACATGTGAAAACGGGCCAGATTACTTATGCTGTCAGGGATACCAACATTGACGGTCTTGCAATTGAGACCGGGGACTTCATGGGAATTGCTGAAGGAACCATCAAAGTGAAGGATAAAGACATGACTCAAGCGGCAAAAGACCTTCTCTCCGATATGATTGATGAAGATTCCGAAATCCTTACCATTTTATATGGAGAAGATGCAACAACAGAAGATGTAGAAGGTCTTGTTGCGTTTTGTAATGAGAATTTCGAGGACGTTGAAGTTGAAGTCCATAATGGGAAACAACCTTTATATTCTTTTATTTTTTCAATTGAATAAGTAGAGAATCATGAAGATAAGGGAGCTTTAATCGTCTCTTTGAAGGATCCAGAAAAAAATAAAAGGCAATAAACTGCATATGTCATTAGGCTATGCAGTTTTATTTTTTATGAAATGAAGGATTAGGGACAGCACGCTTGGAATTACAATAAATATGGCGTTATTATTAAACTAACTCCCAGTGTTTCCCTTGGGTTCAGTTCTAAAGAAGGAGGAGCAATTCATGAAATTTAGAAGTGTATTCGATATAATTGGTCCTGTTATGATTGGTCCCTCTAGTTCCCATACAGCAGGAGCTGCAAGAATCGGAAGGGTTGCCAGGAATTTATTCGACCGGGAACCAAAATGGGCCCATATTTCTTTTTACGGATCGTTTGCCAAAACCTATAAAGGCCATGGAACGGATGTAGCCATTGTAGGAGGCTTACTTGATTTTGATACATTTGATGAGAGAATTAAAGAATCGCTGGAAATAGCCCGCAAAAAGAAAATGAAAATTACTTTTCGCGAAGAAGAAGCCGTACCGGAACATCCCAATACAGCAAAAATAACGGTGGGCGATGATGATGGCGAACTGGAACTTGTCGGAATATCGATTGGCGGGGGAAAGATTGAAATCATCGAACTGAATGGGTTTAAATTGAGGCTATCAGGCCACAACCCTGCCATACTCGTCGTTCATGATGACCGATTTGGTGCTATCGCCAATGTTTCAAACATTTTAGCAAAGCATCAAATCAATATTGGCCAGATGGAAGTCTCCCGTAAGGAGAAAGGGAAGATGGCCTTGATGACCATTGAAGTGGACCATAACTTGGAGGACCACGTCATCGATGAAATTACAGCACTCCCCAACATCACCCAAGTTGCGAGGATTGTTGATTGATAGGGCAATCGTTTCCACTTAGGAAGGAGAAGATATCATGTTTCGGAATGTAGCGGAATTAATAGAATTAGCTGACTCAAAGCAGAAAAAAATATCAGAACTGATGATAGAACAGGAAATGGAAGTAACGGGAAAAAGCCGTGAACAAATCATCCATCAGATGGGGGTCAACCTGGATGTGATGGAGCAGGCTGTGGAAAAGGGACTCCAAGGTGTGCGATCCGTTTCCGGGCTGACGGGCGGGGACGCAGTCCTTCTTCAGAATTACATTAAATCTGGAAATTCCTTATCCGGTGAAATGCTGCTGGATGCTGTCAGCAAAGCCGTGGCAACAAACGAAGTGAACGCAGCCATGGGAACGATTTGTGCGACACCCACTGCCGGATCAGCGGGTGTTGTACCTGGAACCCTCTTTGCTTTGCAAAATAAATTAAAACCTAATCGGGAACAGAAAATTGAGTTCTTATTTACAGCAGGGGCATTTGGTTTCGTAGTAGCGAATAATGCTTCGATCTCTGGAGCTGCAGGGGGCTGTCAGGCGGAGGTCGGTTCTGCTTCGGGCATGGCAGCTGCAGCCATCGTTGAAATGGCAGGAGGGACACCGGCACAAAGTGCAGAAGCAATGGCCATCACTTTAAAGAACATGCTTGGTCTTGTATGTGACCCTGTTGCTGGGCTTGTGGAAGTGCCTTGTGTGAAGCGGAATGCCATGGGGGCAGCTAATGCTATGGTTGCCGCAGATATGGCTTTAGCGGGGATTACAAGCCGCATACCGTGTGATGAAGTAATTGATGCGATGTACAAAATCGGGCTAACGATGCCATCTGCTCTAAGGGAAACTGCACAAGGAGGTTTAGCGGCTACACCGACTGGACGGGAGTTGGAAGCAAAAATCTTTGGCTTGCCGCTGAATAAGAAGTGAACTCCACTTTACAGGAACCCATAACGGCAGTTAAAGGCATTGGGGGAGAAACGGCAGCAGCTTTGGAGGAAATGGAGATCCATACCGTCGCGGATCTCCTTGAGCACCTTCCCTATCGCTATGAAGATTACCGTTTGAGGGATTTAGAAACGGTTGAGCATGATGAGAGGGTTACCGTAGAAGGAAAGATTCATACGGTGCCCACTTTAGGTTACTTTGGTAAGAAAAAATCCAGGCTTACTATTAAATTATTGACTGGGAGATATTTAATAAATGTCATTTTTTTTAACCAGCCATATCTGAAGCAAAAGCTTGCGATAGGCGAAAGCGTAACGGTAACTGGAAAATGGGATCGTCATCGCCAAACCATTACAGGATCTGAATGCCATGTTGGTGATCATAGCCGGGAGAAAGAGTTCGAACCTGTGTATTCGGTGAAGGGCAGCATTACTGTTAAAGGGCTGCGCCGCTTTATCTCCAATGCATTTTCCCAGTATGAGACATTGATCGAAGAAAATCTGCCCACACAATTGTTGGCGACATACAAACTGATGCCGCGTAACGATGCTCTTCGTACCATGCATTTCCCTCTATCGGCCAATGATGTGAAAAAGGCACGACGCCGTTTTGTGTATGAAGAATTTTTATTGTTTCAACTTAAAATGCAGGCGCTTCGTAAAGTGCAGCGAGAGCAGTCAAAAGGAATTGGCCAGGAGTTTGACGTGGAGCAAGTGGGAAAATTCGTTGAAACTCTTCCTTTTCCTTTAACGAATGCTCAAAATAGGGTTGTCGAGGAAATATTGAATGACATGAAATCTCCCTATCGGATGAATCGTCTACTTCAAGGGGATGTCGGGTCAGGAAAAACGGTGGTGGCCGCCATATGCCTGAAGGCGACGATTACAGCGGGTTTCCAAGGTGCTCTTATGGTCCCGACGGAAATCCTGGCTGAGCAGCATACACAATCCCTGAAAGCCATGTTGGAACCCAGTGGAGTAAAGGTCGCATTGTTGACTAGTTCGGTAAAAGGCAAGAAGCGCAAGGAACTATTGCAAATGCTGGAATCCGGGGAGCTCGACCTTTTAATAGGAACTCATGCATTGATACAGGATGAAGTGAATTTTCGGAACCTCGGTCTTGTCATTACGGATGAACAACATCGTTTCGGAGTGGAACAGCGTCGGATCCTTCGTGAAAAAGGTGCAAATCCAGATGTCCTGTTCATGACGGCAACACCGATTCCACGAACGCTCGCAATTACAGTATTTGGGGAAATGGACGTCTCCACGATAGACGAAATGCCGGCTGGTCGTAAAGCGATCGAAACCTATTGGGCGAAACACCAAATGCTTGATCGGATCTTGACTTTTGTCGAAAAGGAACTAAAGCAAGGGAGACAGGCCTACATCATCTGTCCATTGATTGAGGAGTCGGAGAAACTTGATTCTTTACAAAATGTTCTCGATGTTCATGCAATGCTTACACAGTACTTTGCGAACAGGTATAAAGTGGGACTTATGCATGGGCGTCTGCCAGCTGATGAAAAAGACGAAGTGATGCAGCAGTTTAGTGCAAATGAAGCACAAATCCTTGTCTCCACGACGGTTGTCGAAGTTGGGGTGAATGTTCCTAATGCAACGGTAATGGTCATTTATGATGCGGAGCGCTTTGGGCTTTCACAGTTGCATCAGTTACGGGGAAGGGTTGGACGGGGGAGTGATCAGTCCTTTTGCATCCTCCTGGCTGATCCGAAAACGGAAGTCGGCAAAGAACGGATGAAAATCATGACCGAGACAAACGATGGTTTTGCCCTTTCCGAGAAAGATTTGGAACTTCGGGGACCTGGGGACTTCTTCGGTAAAAAACAAAGCGGTCTTCCTGAGTTCAAGGTAGCGGACATGGTCCATGATTATAGGACCCTGGAAGTGGCAAGGATGGATGCAGCAAAATTGATTGCCTCACAAAGCTTTTGGCATTCCCCGGAGTATGCGCCGCTTAGGAACTATTTAGAGGGAACGGGCGTATTTACGGGAGAAAAACTAGACTGAACCGAGTGAAAATCCAATAACAGATTGTGAGATTTTCCACAATATCTTGCAATCTGTTTTCAAAATATATATACTACTATTAGTACCTAGTCATAATACTACGGATGGTGACCTTCAAATGCGAAGAAATAAGAAGGAACGCCAGCAATTATTAATCGAAACGATTAAACAGAATCCTTTTGTAACGGATGAGGAGCTGGCTGAAAAATATTCGGTGAGCGTCCAGACTATTAGGCTTGACCGTCTTGAATTATCGATACCGGAACTGCGTGAACGTATTAAAAACGTGGCCGAGAAGAAATTCAGTGACGAAATCAGGGCATTGCCTTTGGATGAAATCATCGGGGAAGTAATTGATCTTAATTTAGATGACAATGCAATTTCGATTTTAGATATAAATAAAGAGCATGTCTTTAAGCGGAATGGGATTGCAAGGGGACATCACCTTTTTGCCCAAGCAAATTCATTAGCTGTAGCGGTCATAAATGATGAACTGGCATTAACTGCAAAAGCATCCATTTTATTTACTCGTTCTGTAAAGGAAAATGAAAGAGTGGTAGCTAAAGCGAAGGTTAAAAACGTGGACCACACCAACGATCGCTCCGTGGTGGAGGTCAGAAGCTACGTGGGTAATGAACTGGTTTTTAAAGGCGAGTTCGAAATGTATCGCTCTTAACTTTCTAGTAAAGGATGAAAGAAAATGAAAATAACAATAGATGCAATGGGTGGCGATAATGCTCCCAAAGCACAGGTTTTGGGAGCAATGAAAGCTGTCGAGACTTTTTCCGATGTGGAAATTACCTTGGTGGGAAATGAAGCCGAGATTAACCAATACTTAGCGAAACACGGTCGAATAAAGGTTGTACATACTGATGAAAAAATATTAAGTACCGATGAACCGGTTCGTGCGGTTCGCCGCAAGAAAAGCGCCTCGATGGTATTGGCGGCACAACAAGTCGCTGACGGAGAAGCCGATGCGTGCATTTCTTCAGGCAATACCGGTGCGCTAATGGCTGCAGGCTTGTTTGTTGTTGGAAGGATAGAAGGCATTGAACGTCCGGCTTTAGCTCCCACCCTTCCGACAATCGATGGTAAAGGTTTTGTACTTCTGGATGTAGGTGCGAACTCCGATGCGAAACCGGAGCATCTGCTTCAATTCGCCATAATGGGTTCTGTTTATGCCCAAAAAGTGCGGGGAATTGAAAAGCCCCGTGTCGGATTACTTAATATTGGAACAGAAGAAAAAAAGGGGAATGAACTGACTAAGCATGCCTTTACATTATTACAGCAATCACCGGAGATATCCTTTATAGGTAATGTAGAGGCCAGGGACCTCCTAAATGGGCCGGCAGATGTTGTCGTAACGGACGGATTCACGGGAAATATGGTGTTGAAGACACTAGAAGGTACTGCTATGGGTGTATTTAAAATGGTGAAAACGGCCTTGATGAGCAACATCAAGAGTAAGTTGGCTGCAGCAATGGTAAAGCCTGAACTAAAAGGCATTAAAAATAAAATGGATTATTCCGAGTATGGCGGTGCTGGCCTATTCGGTTTGAAGGCCCCTGTCATTAAGGCGCATGGTTCTTCAGATGCGAACGCAGTCTATAATGCAATACGCCAGACTCGCGATATGGTTGGCAATGACGTCATATCGACCATTGCAAAGACGATAGAAAAACAATAATAAATCATAGTAGAGGCAGGGGAGTAACAAATGGGTAAAATTGCTTTTGTCTTTCCAGGACAAGGTTCACAGTCAATAGGAATGGGCCATGGCTTATTTCAGGAAAACGAGCGTGCTCAGAAAATTTTTCGAACAGCTGATGAAAAACTTGATTTTCCACTTTCCGAACTGATCTTTAACGGCACACAACAAGAATTAACGGTAACCTATAATGCGCAGCCAGCTCTATTGACCACGAGTTATGCCTTTGTCAAGGAGTTGCAAGAAGCGGGAATCAAACCCGATTATACAGCAGGGCATAGTTTAGGTGAATATACAGCTTTAGTGGCATCAGGTGCAATTTCTTTTGAAGATGCCGTTTATACTGTGCGTAAGCGTGGTGAATTCATGGAAGCTGCGGTACCGAATGGTCAAGGCTCAATGGCTGCGATACTGGGAATGGACCGTGAAGCTCTATCTGAAGTGACTTCTGAAATAACGGCCACAGGGGAATCCGTCCAATTAGCCAATATTAATTGTCCGGGGCAAATCGTCATTTCAGGTACTTCAGAAGGGGTTAAACTTGCAAGTGAAAAAGCTAAGGAGAACGGGGCTAAACGGGCTCTTCCTCTTGAAGTGAGTGGACCGTTTCATTCGGAGTTGATGAAACCGGCTGCAGAAAAGTTACAGGGGGTCCTTGATGAAGTTAGCTTCAAACAGGCAGAAATTCCTGTCATTTCAAATGTAACGGCCAAGCCGATTACTGCACCTGCTGAAATAAAAGAAAAGTTAATCGAACAGCTGTATTCACCGGTACTTTGGGAGGACAGTGTAAAAAATCTCCTTGAATTGGGCGTGGATACGTTCATCGAGGTTGGCCCTGGGAAAGTATTGGGTGGATTAATTAAGAAAATTGATCGTTCCGTTCAAATTCACTCGGTTTCCGATATAGATACACTAACTAAAACTATTGAAACATTGAAGGGGGTACAAGCATGATCCTCGAAGGTAAAAAAGCACTTGTAACGGGAGCTTCACGAGGTATTGGCAGAGAAGTTGCTTTAGAACTTGCCCGTCAGGGAGCAGACGTTGCCATCAACTACTCTGGCAGCGAAGCTAAAGCGAATGAAGTGGTGGATGAAATCAAGGCATTGGGCCGTAAAGCATTTGCCGTCCAATGCGATGTTGCAAATAGTGAATCGGTGACAAGCATGATCAAGGAGGTTGTCGAACAGTTTGGCAGAGTCGATATTCTGGTTAATAATGCCGGTATCACACGTGACAACCTATTGATGCGTATGAAAGAAGAGGAATGGGATTCGGTGATCAATACGAATCTTAAAGGCGTGTTCCTTTGCACAAAAGCAGTCACAAGACAAATGATGAAGCAGCGCAGCGGCAGGATCATCAATATGGCATCGATCGTCGGCGTCAGCGGAAATGCAGGGCAGGCTAATTATGTAGCGGCCAAAGCTGGTGTGATTGGCCTGACTAAAACTACGGCAAAGGAACTTGCTTCAAGAGGCATTACGGTCAATGCGATTGCCCCCGGTTTCATCTCGACGGATATGACAGGGGAATTGCCTGAAGACGTCCAAAAAGCCATGTTGGACCAAATTCCGCTTGCCCGGTTCGGTGACCCTAAAGATATCGCTGCAGTGGCGTCTTTCCTCGCTTCTGATGCCAGCAAATATATGACTGGGCAAACTCTTCATGTAGATGGCGGTATGGTCATGTAAGTTTCCTTTGATTTTTTTCAAAATTAATTTATAATGTTTTGAGGGGAGGTGAACACATTGGCAGATGTATTAGAAAGAGTAACTAAAATCGTTGTAGATCGTTTGAACGTAGAAGAATCAGAGGTAAAACTTGAAGCTTCTTTCAAAGAAGATCTTGGTGCCGATTCCCTAGATGTAGTTGAACTAGTCATGGAATTCGAAGACGAGTTCGATATGGAAATTTCGGACGATGACGCTGAAAAAATCGCCACAGTAGGTGATGCTGTGAATTACATACAAAGCACTATGTAATGAATTGTCATTTGACTAGAAGCTCCGTTTTTTAACGGGGCTTTCTCTTATACTTAAAGAAGTTTGATGCAGAGGCGATAAGGCTCCACCTGCATGGCAGTGGTCTTTTGCCATTAGTTTTCTTTAAGCGGATAATAATGTATGATGGTACGTAGGAAAGCTTGACAGGAATTCCTGCCAGGTTTCTTTTTATATATAGGAAAAATATGTTTTTTGAACCGTTGTGGAGGGTTTTGTGTGATGCGTAGGAACGGAAATAATCGTAAACCATCAATCAAGGATAATAAATTCAAACAGTTGCAAGAGAGTCTTGGTTTTCATTTTAAAGATGAAAATTTATTGAAACAAGCTTTTACACATTCATCTTATGTGAATGAGCATCGCCGTAAGCCTTATGAAGATAATGAAAGGCTTGAATTCTTGGGAGACGCTGTACTTGAACTGACCATCTCTAAATACTTATATCAAAAATATCCGATGATGAGCGAAGGTGAACTTACCAAATTAAGGGCAGCCATTGTGTGTGAGCCTTCACTTGTTGCTTTTGCCAATAGCCTTTCTTACGGGGAATATGTATTGCTCGGCAAAGGGGAAGAAATGACAGGTGGAAGAGAACGCCCTGCCATGCTTGCGGATGTATTCGAAGCCTATATTGGGGCTTTGTACCTTGATCAAGGATTAGAGCCAGTTGTACAGTTTTTAAAAAATGTTGTGTTTCCGAAGATAGACGAGGGTGCTTTTTCTCATGTGATGGATTATAAGAGCCAGCTTCAAGAGCTGATCCAGCGTGATGCTATCGGTGTCCTGCAATATAAGATCTTGCAGGAAAAAGGACCAGCCCATAATCGTGAGTTTGTTTCGACCGTCTCTCTGAATGGGGAAGAGCTGGGATCTGGTATAGGAAAGTCCAAAAAAGAAGCGGAGCAGCATGCTGCCGAGCATGCATTGATCGTTTTAAAAGAAAAAAACCAACAAGATAGTTGAACAGTAGAGGGGGAAAGGTCATGTTCCTCAAACGCTTGGACGTTGTAGGATTTAAATCTTTCGCAGAAAAAATTTCGATTGATTTTGTACCTGGTGTCACGGCAGTGGTTGGACCAAACGGAAGCGGTAAAAGTAATGTGACCGATGCAGTCCGATGGGTGCTTGGAGAACAGTCTGCAAAATCGCTGCGTGGAGCAAAAATGGAAGATATCATCTTTTCGGGAAGTGACACGAGGAAAGCGTTGAATTTTGCAGAAGTATCATTGACCCTAGATAACGAGACCAATTCCCTACCAATTGACTTTCACGAAGTCAGTGTGACAAGAAGGGTTTATCGATCGGGAGAAAGTGAATTCTTCATTAATAATCAAGGTTGCCGTCTGAAAGACATCATAGACCTGTTCATGGATTCTGGTCTTGGGCGTGAAGCATTTTCCATCATCAGCCAAGGGAAAGTGGAAGAAATCCTGAGCAGTAAGGCAGACGAAAGAAGAGTGATCTTTGAAGAAGCCGCCGGTGTCCTGAAATATAAAACAAGGAAACGAAAAGCGGAATCGAAGCTGACGGAAACGCAGGATAATTTAAACCGTGTCCATGATATCCTCCATGAATTGGAGGCACAGGTGGAACCGTTGAAAATTCAGTCTTCCCTCGCCAAGGAATTTTTGGAGAAGAAAGAAGAGCTTGAGCAAATAGAAGTAGCTTTAACCGTTTTTGAAATTGAAGAACTTTATGAAAAATGGGAAAACCTGTCCCAGGAACTTGAAAAACATAATGAAATGGAACAGCAAATGGCAGGGCAGCTTCATGATAGGGAAGCGCATCTCAAAAAGCTTCGGGATAATCTTGCGACGCTTGAGACATCGATCAATGGACTTCAGGAAATTCTTCTGAATGCCAGCGAAGAACTTGAAAAGCTTGAAGGCCGTAAAGAGGTTTTGAAAGAACGGAAAAAAAATGCTGCCCAAAACAAGTCACAGCTTGAAAAAGCGATTGTGGAAGGTGAGGCTGCTGTCGAGCGTTTGTCATTGCAAAAGGAAAGAGAAACGGAAATCCTGAATGCATTGAACTTGGAAGTAAAAGGGATACAGGAAAGCCTGCATGAAAAACAAAAAAGCTTAGGCCTATTCAATAGTGATATCGAAGCCATGATTGAAGTGAAAAAGAGTGACTATATTGAGTGGTTGAACAAGCAGGCCACAGCTAAAAACGAAAAACAGTACCTGCTTCAGCAGCTAACACAGCAGGAACATAAAAATGCTAAACTTGATATGGAAAATGAAAAGTTCTTAACCGAAAGAATGGATATCACTGCGAAAAAAGTGGAATATTCACAGCTGATGGACAATGTGACCAAGCAGCTAGAAGAGCATGTCACTTATTTCCGAAATCAGCAGAATAAATTGAATGCGGCAAAAGATACGTATCAAAAACAAGAAACCACCCTATATAAGGCCTATCAATTCCTTCAACAGGCAAAATCACGTAAGGAACTTCTTGAAGAAATGGAAGAGGATTATGCAGGCTTTTTTCAGGGTGTTAAAGAAGTTTTGAAAGCGAAAGAAACCCTTCAAGGCATTGAAGGGGCAGTTGCGGAATTGATAAAGGTTCCAAAGGAATATGAAACGGCCATAGAAACGGCTCTAGGCGGAGCGATGCAGCATGTGGTCGTAGAACGCGAAGAGCATGCACGAGAAGCCATTTCCTTCTTGAAGAAAAATAGGTATGGACGTGCAACGTTCTTGCCTTTGTCAGTCATAAAGGCAAGAGAGGTTTCAGTGAACCAATTATCGATACTGAAAAGCCATTCAGCTTTTGTGGGGACAGGTTCCTCATTGATCCAATATGATGATAGACATGCAGCAATTGCGGAAAACCTGTTAGGAACCGTCATAATCACCACAGATTTAAAGGGTGCAAATGATTTGGCGAAAATGATGCAGCACCGTTTCCGCTTCGTAACACTTGAAGGGGATATCGTCAATCCAGGTGGTTCGATGACTGGTGGAGCCTTAAAGCAAAAAACGACTTCCTTGCTTTCGAGGAAAACGGAATTGGAAGAGCTCAATCAAAAACTTGCCGCCATGGAAGCGAAAACGAACCAGCTAGAAAAGCAGGTCAAACAGCTCAAAGTGGATGTGGGTGTTCAAGAGAAAACGCTTGAACAAACGAGAAAAACAGGAGAGAGCCTTCGGTTACAAGAACAAACCCTGAAGGGCGAACTTCGTGAAGTGGAGCTACAGGAAAGAAATGTGAATGACCGGCTCCACCTATATGATTTGGATAAAAATTCATATTTAGAAGAACAACAGCAAAAAACAGCAAGACTTGAAGAGCTGGAAGAACTTTTGGAATCATGTAAAACGGAAATTGAAGGGCTTGACCGGTTAATTTCAGACATGACGGAACAAAAGCAATCTCAACAATCCTCAAAAGAGAGCCTTGCTGAAGAAACGAATGAACTGAGGGTAACACTGGCCTCTAAGCGCGGGCAGTTACAAAACCAAAAAGAGAAGATGGAACGCATTGAAGCGGATCTTTCAAAGGAAACAAGCAGGCTTGCCGAAAATAAAGATGATTTGGGGCTCCTGACCAATGAAATGACAGACAGTTCAAGCGGGGAAGAGTCCCTGGAAGATATGGCGCAGAAGAAATTACTCGATAAAAATGGAGCAATTGAAGGAATCACGATAAAAAAACAGGAAAAAAATGAACTTCTAACACAAGTTGAAACGCTTGAACTGGCCTTGAAGGAAGAAAATCGAGTTTATAGAGGCATTGTTGAAGTGATAAAGGATGAAGAAGTAAAATTAACTCGTCTGGATGTGGAACTGGAAAATCGCCTCGACCACTTGAGAGAAGAATATACGCTTTCCTTTGAAGGTGCTAAAGAACAGTATCCATTGATGATGCCTATAGAAGAAGCTCAAAAAAGGGTGAAGCTCATCAAGCTTGCAATCGAGGAATTAGGAACGGTAAATATAGGTGCAATTGATGAATATGCCCGTGTAGCTGAACGCTATGAATTCCTTCTAAGCCAAAAGGAAGACCTTCAACAGGCAAAAGATACACTGTTCCAAGTCATCGATGAAATGGATGATGAAATGAAGCGACGCTTTGCGGATACCTTTTATTCGATCCGTGAAGAATTCGAACAAGTCTTCAAAGCTTTATTTGGAGGAGGCAGAGCTGAGCTGAAACTGACTAATCCGGATGATTTACTAAATACAGGGGTAGATATCATTGCACAGCCGCCTGGAAAAAAACTTCAGAATTTGAGCCTCTTATCCGGGGGAGAACGGGCATTGACAGCCATAGCCCTTTTATTCTCCATTCTAAAAGTGCGGCCGGTGCCTTTCTGTATCCTTGATGAAGTCGAGGCAGCCCTTGATGAGGCGAATGTCGTCCGGTTCAGCCAATTTTTAAGGAAGTTCAGCAGGGAAACACAGTTTATCGTGATTACCCACCGTAAAGGTACGATGGAAGAGGCTGATGTCCTATATGGCATTACGATGCAGGAGTCAGGTGTTTCCAAACTTGTTTCCGTCAGGATGGAAGAATCGGAAAACTTTATTGAAGTTTAAATTCATTAATTAGAGGAAGTGGGACAATGAGTTTTTTCAAAAAGCTAAAAGAGAAATTTACGACCCAGGAACAAAAAGAAAAAGAAGTTGAAGCAGAAGTATCCATTGGGGAAAAATTCAAGCAAGGTTTGACAAAGACGAGGAATTCCTTTACTGGAAGGGTTAATGAACTTGTTGCCCGTTATCGGAAGGTGGATGAGGACTTTTTTGAAGAACTTGAAGAAATCCTGATACAGGCTGATGTAGGCTTTGATACTGTGATGGAACTAATTGATCAATTGAAAATGGAAGTCAAACTCCGCAATATCTCTGATACGAGGGAAGTGCAATCCGTCATTTCCGAAAAGCTTGTTGAAATCTACCAAGGTGATGAAGAGGCGACTTCAAGCTTGAATATACAAGAAGAAGGTTTGACGGTCATTTTGTTTGTAGGGGTTAATGGGGTAGGCAAAACCACGACAATCGGAAAACTTGCCCATAAATTCAAGGAAGAAGGAAAATCTGTCGTATTGGCTGCCGGGGATACTTTCCGTGCCGGTGCGATTGAACAGCTAGAGGTTTGGGGAGAGCGTGTGGGTGTCAGTGTTATCAAACAGGGTGAAGGCTCTGACCCTGCAGCGGTCATGTTCGATGCGATTCAGGCCGCCAAGGCACGAAAAGCTGATATCCTAATCTGTGACACTGCCGGTCGCTTACAGAATAAAGTGAATTTAATGAAGGAATTGGAAAAGGTGAAACGTGTAATTGAACGTGAAGTACCCGGCGCACCACACGAGGTGTTGCTTGCCCTTGATGCAACAACTGGACAAAATGCCCTCATTCAAGCCAAGACATTCAAGGAAGCGACCAATGTTTCCGGTATTGTTTTAACAAAGCTTGATGGCACGGCAAAAGGTGGAATTGTCTTGGCAATTCGCAATGAATTGGCCATTCCGGTTAAATTTGTCGGGCTTGGTGAAAAAATGGACGATCTGCAGGAATTCGATGCTGAGAAATATGTTTATGGCCTTTTTGCTGATATCATCGATAAAGAAGAGGTTTAAGAAAAAAAGTGTAAACCGGAAGAGATCTTTCTCTTCTGGTTTTTTTGACCATCTTTTCAAGAGGCCTCAAGATCATTATGGGACTCACTGTGATCTAGCGGAAGAACTACCTAAAAAAGAGGAGGGGAAATCCTCCTTGAAGCGGGAAAAAGAAAAAAATAATGATTTGCAAACAAGTGGTAAGGAGTTTAACTTGACATCAAATAAACAAGGCTTTACAATATAAACTTGTAAAGGGTTTTCACTTAACAGCAGGGAGGCTTGCTAAGATGCTTGAAAAGACAACGCGGATTAATTATTTGTATGACTTTTACCAATCGTTGTTAACAGAGAAGCAGCAGAGCTACATGTCCCTCTACTATCTGGATGATTACTCTCTTGGCGAGATTGCCGATGAATACGAAGTCAGTAGGCAGGCAGTCTATGATAATATAAAAAGAACAGAAGCGATGCTTGAGGAATATGAAGCTAAGCTATTGTTATTTCAAAAATTTCAAGAGCGTAACCAGTGGATTGCGAATATGAAGGGACTCATAGAAAAGGATTCCTTTTCAAAAGAGAAGCTGCTAGACGCAATCACAACGCTTGAGAAGTTGGATTAGGAGGCGGCAATATGGCATTTGAAGGATTGGCCGACCGACTGCAGAGCACGATGCAAAAGATCCGTGGAAAAGGGAAGGTCAACGAAGCGGACGTTAAAGAAATGATGCGTGAAGTTCGATTGGCCCTGCTTGAAGCGGATGTTAACTTTAAAGTCGTGAAGGATTTTGTAAAACGTGTCAGTGAACGTTCGGTAGGTCAGGAAGTGCTGAAAAGCTTAACCCCCGGTCAGCAGGTAATTAAAGTAGTAAAGGAAGAATTGACGGATCTGATGGGCGGCGAACAGAGCAAGATTGCTGTTGCCTCGAAACCACCGACCGTCATTATGATGGTAGGGCTTCAAGGTGCAGGTAAAACGACGACCACCGGAAAGCTAGCCAATCTTCTTAGAAAAAAATACAACCGCAAGCCATTGCTCGTTGCGGCTGATATTTACCGTCCGGCGGCGATTAAGCAGCTTGAAACACTTGGCAAACAATTAAGCATGCCTGTTTTCTCCCTTGGGGACCAGGTTAGTCCTGTTGAAATTGCCAAACAGGCGATTGAAAAAGCTAAGGAAGAACATCATGATTATGTGTTGATTGATACCGCAGGCCGCCTTCATGTTGATGAAAACTTGATGGGTGAACTGAAGGATATCAAAGAATTGACAAAACCTGATGAAATCTTCCTGGTTGTCGATGCGATGACCGGTCAAGATGCGGTCAATGTAGCCCAAAGCTTTAATGAACAGCTAGGCCTGACTGGTGTCGTATTAACGAAACTTGATGGGGACACACGTGGTGGTGCGGCACTTTCGATTCGTTCAGTCACCAACACGCCGATTAAATTCGTCGGTATGGGAGAAAAATTGGATGCACTCGAAGCATTCCATCCAGAACGGATGGCTTCGCGGATCCTTGGCATGGGTGATGTATTGACCCTTATCGAAAAAGCACAGGCCAATGTAGATGAAGAAAAAGCGAAAGAATTAGAGAAAAAGATGCGTACAGCCACTTTTACCTTTGATGATTTCCTTGAGCAACTTGGTCAGGTGCGGAATATGGGACCGCTTGATGATATTCTGAAAATGATTCCCGGTGCGAATAAAATGAAAGGGATGGACAACCTTCAGATCGATGAGAAACAGATCGGTCATGTCGAAGCTATCATCCGTTCAATGACAACGCAGGAAAAGGAACATCCAGAAACCATGAATGCATCCCGCAAGAAACGGATTGCCAAAGGAAGCGGCAGATCGATTCAGGAAGTGAACCGTCTACTGAAGCAATTCGAAGAAATGAAAAAGATGATGAAACAGGTTACGAACATGCAAAAAGGTAAGAAAAAGGGATTCAAATTCCCGTTCATGTAAGGTTTTTTTTAGGTCGAAATTGGCGGAAATACGGGTCAAAGCCATGTATTTCAACACTTTTTTTACCTGTTAAGAAAAAAACCTTTACAAACATACAAGACATTTGATATTATACTATCTTGTGTGAAACTATTCGGAGGTGCTTATTTAAAATGGCAGTAAAAATTCGCTTAAAACGTATGGGAGCTAAAAAATCTCCTTTCTATCGTATTGTAGTTGCAGATTCTCGTTCACCACGTGACGGACGTTACATTGAAGTGGTTGGAACTTATAACCCGGTGACTCAACCAGCTAAAGTTGAAATCAACGAAGAGCTTGCTCTTAAATGGTTACAAGATGGAGCTAAACCATCTGATACAGTTCGTAACTTATTCTCAACACAAGGCATCATGGAAAAATTCCATGTTGCAAAAAACAGCAAGTAATCGACGTAGTTGATGAAAGCACTAATTGAAACGATTGTTTCAGCACTTGTGGATTATCCGGAAGAGGTCATCGTGGCTTCCAAGGAAGAGTCCGACCGGATTGTTTATACCCTCTCTGTTCATAAGGAGGACATGGGCAAAGTCATCGGTAAACAAGGGCGTGTTGCTAAGGCGATTCGGACTGTGGTATATGCAGCAGGATCTTCACAGCAGAAGAAAATCTATTTGGAGATTTCCGAATAAGGAGGGCTAATACCCCTCCTTTTTTTGTACTTCAAGAAAGTGAAATCCCGCCTTGGATCCTATTTGATTATGACCCTGAGTTTAAACTTTACGCCTTTTTAAGACGCATCTTTTACCGATTTACGTTATACTTAGGAGAATGACCCCCATTTTTCAAAAAGATTACCCAATCATACATATTTTTTGAAGGAAATAAGAAATCATAGATAATAGGAGGTGCTGGAATGAAAATTCTCCAAAATGTAATCGTTAACCAAGTATTAACGGAATCCAGCAAGAATCAGCTCCTCGAGAAGTACAAGTCAAAACGCCTTCAGCTTCAAAAAGAGAGTGAACAGCTTCGCTTTGAACTGAAAAAACTTGAAAAAACAAGAAATCTCCAGCCTGCCAGTCTCCGTGCTCATTTCGAAAAAGAAATAAACCAGAGGCAAGAAAAAATTAAACTGCTTGAATTCCAAATGGAGCAGTTGGAGATCCTTCCCACCGGAAGCGAATTGAAGGAACGGGAAGTTCAAAGTATCATTGATGTGGAAATTGGGGCAGATTGGGACGAAATCATGGCAACGAAGACCATTGTCATTAAAGATGGAATCGTCTCGGAAATTCGTTAGAGGTGAAAGAATGGAAAATTGGTTTAATGTAGGTAAAATTGTCAACACACATGGTCTTTTAGGAGAAGTCCGTGTTATTTCTTCAACAGACTTTCCTGAAAAACGATACAAAGTGGGAGATACACTGTATTTATTTAGGGACACGGAGAAAAAGCCTTTGCCGCTTGTCATCAGGTCGCACCGCACCCATAAAAACTTTAACCTATTGACGTTCGAGAACTATTATAACGTCGGACAGGTCGAGGCTTTTAGAAACGGGGTCCTGAAAGTCAAGGAAGCACAGCTTGGTAAATTAGACGAAGGTGAGTTCTACTTCCATGAAATCATCGGCTGTTCGGTATTTACGGATGAAGGTATGGAAATTGGGGAAATCATTGAGGTTCTTACGCCTGGTGCCAATGATGTTTGGGTCATTAAGAAAGCTGGCAGGAAGGATATTTTGATCCCGTATATTGAACAAATTGTAAAAGAAGTAGATATTTCCGCTAAAAAGGTCATCATTACACCGATGGAAGGACTTTTAGACTGATGAAAATCGATGTGCTTTCGCTTTTTCCAGAAATGTTCGAAGGGGTATTCGGTTCGTCAATTTTAAAAAAGGCTGCAGAAAAGCAAGCTGTCAGCTATAAGGTGACCAATTTCCGAGATTATGCAGATAATAAGCATTCGACGGTAGACGATTACCCGTATGGCGGCGGTGCCGGAATGGTATTGAAGGCACAACCGATTTTTGATGCTGTGGAAGCTCTTAAAGGGCAAGCGGAGCTAACCCCAAGGGTAGTCCTGCTTTGTCCTCAGGGAGAGCGTTACACGCAGAAAAAAGCTGAAGAGTTTGCAAAAGAAGAACATATCATTTTCATTTGCGGGCATTATGAAGGGTATGATGAGCGCATCCGGGAGCATGTCGTCACGGATGAAATATCGATTGGTGACTTTGTGCTTACAGGCGGGGAATTGGGTGCAATGGTCATTATTGACAGCGTTGTTCGCTTGCTTCCTGGCGTTCTGGGAAATGTTGACTCCCCGATTCTTGATTCCTATTCTTCTGGATTATTAGAGCATCCCCATTATACTAGACCTGCAGATTTTCGGGGAATGAAAGTTCCCGATCCGCTAATATCCGGAAATCATAAAAAAATCGATGAATGGCGGATGAAGGAGTCTCTGCGCAGAACCTGGATGCGACGTCCGGATTTGCTCGATAGCTATGAACTATCGGAAGTTGAAAAAAAATTATTGTCCGAGATTAAAAAAGAAGACTGATCTCTATTGCATCGACGTTTATAGTATGATAGGATATACCTTGTGACTTGGGCAAAATGCTCAGTCTTATAACGATGTTCCGCTGCAAACAATAAGTATTTGCAAGAGCGTCCAGGAGGAGTTGAAATCGATGCAAAATCTTATTAACGAAATCACAAAAGAACAACTTCGCTCAGATCTTCCATCATTCAGACCTGGTGACACAGTACGTGTACACGTAAAGGTTATTGAAGGAACTCGCGAACGTATCCAGTTGTTTGAAGGCGTTGTAATCAAACGTCGTGGCGGCGGAGTTAGTGAAACTTTCACAGTACGTAAGATCTCTTACGGCGTTGGAGTAGAACGTGCTTTCCCTGTTCACACACCAAAAATTGCGAAACTAGAAGTTATCCGTCACGGTAAAGTACGTCGTGCGAAACTTTATTACCTACGCGAACTTCGTGGTAAAAAAGCACGTATTAAAGAAATTCGTCGTTAATTCTTCGAATATCTTCATGCGGGTTTACCATGATCCACATAAGGTGAATAACCAAACAGTATCATGCAAAAAGGGAGCTTGTTTATCAGGCTCCCTTTTTGCACTTTAAGAAACCATCAATGCACAGATAAGGTAAAAACCATATAGAATCTTGCTCGCTATAGCGTCCGCAACATGTTAAAATAATTGTTGATATGCTTTCTAAAAGGGTGGGTAAGGATGGCGAAAAAGAAAAATGAATTGTGGGAATGGACAAAGGCGGTCATAATAGCGGTTATAGCTGCGACACTGATTCGTTATTTCCTCCTGGCTCCTATTGTTGTGGACGGAAATTCCATGATGCCGACATTAAAGGATACGGACCGCATGATCGTTAATAAAATCTCCTATTCGATTGGTGAACCGAAAAGATTCGATATTATCGTTTTCGAAGCTCCAGAAGGCAAGGATTACATAAAGCGGGTCATCGGATTGCCAGGGGAAAAAGTGGAATATAAAGATGATACTCTTTACGTGAATGGAAAAGCTTATTCTGAGCCATACTTGGATGAATATAAAAAACAATTGATTGATGGCGGGGCTTTGACGGAACCTTTTACATTAAGTGATGTCATAGAACAAGGAACGGTGCCTGAAGACCACCTATTCGTCTTAGGGGATAATCGCCGTTTCAGTAAGGACAGCCGCCATATTGGCGTTGGTGTCGTTCCTTACGATAAAGTGTTAGGAAAAACTAAATTAGTTTATTGGCCGATCGAAGACCTTCGATTGGCGGAATAGTAGGAAGGTGGATTCCATTGACAATACAGTGGTTCCCTGGCCATATGGCCAAAGCAAGACGGGAAGTAACAGAGAAATTAAAACTGATCGACATCATCTTTGAACTTGTGGATGCCCGGATTCCGGCATCTTCACGAAATCCGATGATCGATGAAATCATACAGCATAAACCGAGGGTTATCCTTTTGAATAAAGCTGATATGGCCGATCCTGTAAAAACGAATAAGTGGCTTGAATATTATAAATCGCAGGGGAAAACGGCAATAGCTATTAACTCACAGGCAGGAAACGGTTTAAACCAGATTACAACTGCTTCTAAAAAACTTTTAAAAGAGAAGTATGACCGGATGGAATCAAGAGGAATAAAGCCGAGAGCGATCCGCGCCATGATAGTAGGTATTCCGAACGTAGGGAAATCAACTTTAATAAATCGACTTGCCAAAAAGAACATTGCCAAAACAGGGAATACACCTGGTGTCACGAAAGCACAGCAATGGATAAAAGTTGGTAAGGAATTGGAATTGCTGGACACGCCGGGGATTCTCTGGCCTAAATTCGAGGATCAGCAAGTAGGCTTGAAGCTTGCTTTGACAGGAGCGATCAAAGATACGATTTTAAACTTGCACGAAGTTTCGTTATACGGTCTTCGCTTTTTGGAAAAAGAATATCCGGATAGATTGAAATCCCGTTATAACTTGGATGCAATTCCTCAGGAAACGCTCGAACTATTCGATGCGGTCGGAAAGTTCAGGGGCTGTTTAGCATCTGGAGGCTTCATTGATTATGACAAAACCGCAGAGTTGGTCGTACGTGAAATCCGTTCAGAAAAGATGGGTCCGCTTACGTTTGAGGTCCCTAAGGATTATGAAGAAGATAATATCCCCGAATAACATTAAGTAGAAATTACAAGACATTGACCTGATTTTTGAAGACAGTCAGTGAAAAGGTTGATACGGAGCTGGAGTTGGATGTCGAAAAGGTTTTTTCTTTTTGATGTCTCTTTTCCACTCCGTATTTTTGTTTGAACTGTAGAAGGAAAGCAAGACTGCCGATAATTAATATGATGGGTGATAGATGATGAAAACTGCAATGAGCATTAAGGAAATCTCCTCAAAGTTAAAGACAATAAGTGAGCCTGGAGATTTATTTTTACAGGAATGCCGGGAGGACAGCCGAAAGGGTGTAACCGACTTAGTGAGCAAATGGCAAAGAGCCTATGAAAAAGAACAACAGGTAAAGGATGCTTTCACGGAAATGACGGAGTTTGAGCGGCAATTGCGAAAACAGGGGTTTTCAATTCTTGCTGGTATCGATGAAGTAGGGAGAGGGCCGCTGGCAGGACCAGTTGTGACGAGTGCAGTCATCTTGCCGGAATCTTTTTATTTGCCAGGGCTGAATGATTCTAAAAAGATTTCAGAGTCAAAAAGGGAATTGTTTTATGAAATGATTTTTAAGGAAGCACTATCCATAGGTATAGGTGTTGTACATAGCGAAGTAATTGATGAAATCAATATATACCAAGCTACGAAAAAAGCGATGGTGGCCGCAGTGAACGATCTTTCAGAACTTCCTGATCATTTGTTGGTCGATGCGATGGAACTGGATGTGCCGATTCCACAGCTTTCACTCATAAAGGGGGACGCAAGAAGCATTACCATCTCTGCGGCCTCCATTATCGCGAAAGTGACTCGTGATAGGATGATGAAGGAATATGGTGAAAAATATCCGGAATATGGTTTCGACAAGCACATGGGTTATGGGACAAGCCAACATTTAGAAGCGCTCGACAAGCACGGGCTTACACCTTGGCATAGAAGAAGTTTTGCACCAGTAAAGGAAATCGCTGCACGAACGAAGGACTAAGGGAGGATGAGTGATGCAATCCATAACAAGCGGTCAAACTGTATCTTCACCCGTAGAAATGCATGGAACTGCAAGTTTGAAAAACGGGCAAATCCTTTTCGGGAAAGTGAATAAGGTTTCTCCTAACCAGACGGCCGAGGTACAGATTGGCCATCAAAACATGATTGCCACTCTCGATATCCCGCTTCGGACAGGTAAAAGGTATTGGTTTCAAGTACAGCAGCCAAATGAGGGGAAGGTCGTGTTAAAAGCGTTAGATTCCCCGAATTTGAACTATTCCAGCTTAAAGGGAACAGCTGAACAATTAACCGCTCATCTCGGCATGACGCCCGAACCTGCCGCAACGAAGCTTGCCGAATATATCCTGAAAAATCGTCTCCCGATAACCAAGGAAACTTTTCAGTCCGCTTTGCAATGGCTAAAAGCTGCTGATGCTGAAGAAGTTGGTCTGCCAGTCATAAAAACAATGTTCGTTCAGCAATTGCCTTTTGTAAAAGAAGTATTTGATGCATTATTTGCACAGGCTAAAGGCGAACCTTTCCACAAACTGCTCAGTGGCCTTAAACAGCTGATGCAGGGTTGGGATTCGGAAACGAGGACGGCTGTCAAGCTTATGGAGGTATTGGATTCCTTGCATGTTTCCAGAAGGAACCAGCTACAACAAATCGGTTTGCAAAAGCTAGTGACCGCTTGGTTGGATTCCGATTCAACACCCGAAATGAAATCCGGCGCATTTTCCCTGCTTCAAAAGACGGGTTTTGTTCCAAAGGGAATAACGGAATCTGTTTTTCTGGAGGATTTAATTGATGGAGCTGAGGCGAGGTCCGGTATTCTGAAGAATTCAGCGATTGAAAAATTACACCAAGGATTGCAATTGCTTTCCAAGGTGAAAATCGGAGCATTTGGTAAAGTTGAAGATATAGAATTGAATATAAATCGCATATTGAACGGTGTTGATCATGAAGAGGCAAAAATGAGACCTGATATCCAATCGATTCAGAAAATAAATATTTCTGCAGAAAAACTTTCTCTTCTTGTCTTTCGTTTGCTTGAGAGTACTTTTAAAGGAGCAACGGCAGTAATAAAGGGAGTAGGCGGAAAAAAAGTAGTGGATGACTTTTTAGGCTATTTGAATAAGGATACAGAGCAGGTGGTTAAGTCGAAGGGTATGGTGGCTGAATTGCTTTTTCAGTCGCTTAAACAGCTTCCTGAGGCTCTATCCGTCATGGGTAATGAGAAACTGGCCCTTGCACATGTATTGGATGCTGAGTTTCAAACAATCGATTTCACAAATGGGCCATCAGTTGCACACCAACTTAAAGAATGGACCAAGATCCTTGGTCTTCAGCTGGAACATGCACTCATTAATCGTTCTGGAGATGATATGACGGAGTTCACGAAGGATTTAGAGACACTTAAACCACTGCTGCTTAAATTGCTGAATGAGCAAATTCCGGGAGCCATAAAGGAGATGGCAGAACAAATCCTTAATCGGATTACTGCTCAACAGATCCTTTCACAGGAAAATGGGCCCGATTTAGAATTTGCTCCTTACACTTCCGCTTAATCTGGGATCTACTCAAACGGACCTAACATTACAATGGAGCGGAAGGAAAACAAAAGATGGCAAGATAGACCCGAATTACTGCCGAGTCCTATTTTATTTAGAATTAGAACGCCTTAAAGAGATGGTCATCGACATGCAGGTTCAAAATCGAATCATAAAAGTGACTTTCATTAATGGGTATGGTGCAGTCCTTGAAGAGGCAGCTGATCAATATCTAGACCTCCTGATAGAGAATCTGGAAAAAATGGATTACAAATTATCAGGGGTTTCATTTGTAAACCCCGTAAATGGAAAAAAGAGGGACAAAGGTTTGAAATCCGTTCCTTTTTCAGAAACAGGTCCATATAGTGGAGTGGATATTCGAATATGAAAAATAATAGACGAAAAGAAGCCATTGCTTTAAAGTATGATCAAACGACATCCAAAGCACCCGTCATATTGGCGAAGGGGAAAGGTAAAACGGCTGAAAATATTCTGGAAAAGGCTATGAAACTGGATATACCGGTCCAAAAGGATGGATCGCTTGCTGCACTTTTAGGTCAATTAGATATAAATCAAACAATTCCCGAAGAATTGTACGGAGCTGTTGCTGAGGTATTTGCATTCATTTATAAAATTGACAAGGACATGAATCGGTAGGAGTCTGATTATTTAATTTCACTAAAGAGATTCATGTTGGTTCATGTAGAATTTTAGGGAAAACAATAACGAATTTTCATTATATTAAAAAAATACTAAACTATCAGCAAAAGGACAAAGCCACAGCTTTGTCCTTTTGCTTTTCCTATGAATCAACACAATGGAAACCCAAATTTTTCATGAAAGGATGTCTGGATTAAAATGGCGATAAAGGCTTTGATAGGAGGTGTTTTTACTAGACTTATAACTGGAATTTCTTTTGTTGTAATAGAAGTTCAGAACCAAAATAGATGATTTTTCATAAGGAAAAACACAACGGCGAAGAAAGTTTTTCCCACTTTATACAAGGTTGTGGAAGTATATTATAATAATATTTTAAAAATTATGTGAAAGAAAATTATGCACGAAGGAGAATTTTGTTGTAATATAGTAGAGAAATCGCGCATTAAATTTCAAAGTTGTTTTTTAGTAGATAAGGAGGATGGGAAATGAATATCCATGAGTATCAGGGGAAAGAGATATTGCGACAATACGGGGTATCCGTTCCAAATGGCCGGGTTGCCTTTACTGTTGATGAAGCAGTGGAAGCAGCGAAGGAGTTAGGTACGGAAGTTGTTGTCGTCAAAGCTCAAATTCATGCGGGCGGCCGCGGGAAAGCCGGCGGAGTTAAGGTAGCGAAGAACCTTGATGAAGCGCGTACATATGCAGAAGAGATTCTTGGTAAGACGCTGGTGACCCATCAAACAGGACCTGCAGGCAAAGAAGTTAAGCGTTTACTTATTGAAGAAGGCTGCGACATTACGAAGGAATATTATATCGGGCTGGTCCTTGACCGTGCTACGAACAGTGTCGTATTGATGGCTTCTGAAGAAGGCGGAACGGAAATTGAGGAAGTGGCTGAAAAGACACCAGAGAAAATTTTCAAAGAAGTAATCGATCCGGTTGTCGGCCTGACTGGCTTCCAGGCACGTAGGATTGCATTCAATATCAATATTCCGGCTTCACTTATAAATAAAGCTTCCAAACTTATGGTTAACTTATATACAGCTTTCGTTGAAAAAGATTGCTCAATCGCTGAAATCAACCCATTAGTGGTAACGGGCGATGGTAATGTAATGGCGCTGGATGCTAAATTGAATTTCGATGATAATGCCATTTACCGCCATAAAGACATCGCGGAGTACCGTGATTTGGATGAAGAGGATGCGAAAGAGATTGAAGCATCAAAACATGGCCTAAGTTACATATCGCTTGAAGGAAATATCGGATGCATGGTTAATGGTGCAGGACTTGCTATGGCAACGATGGACATCATTAAACATTATATGGGAGACCCGGCTAACTTCCTTGACGTTGGTGGCGGCGCTACTGAGGAAAAAGTAAAAGAGGCTTTCAAAATCATCCTATCCGATCAAAATGTTAAAGGCATCTTCGTTAACATCTTCGGAGGAATCATGAAATGTGACATCATCGCTGCAGGCGTAGTATCTGCTGCTAAAGAGCTTGGCCTGGATGTCCCTCTTGTTGTTCGTCTTGAAGGAACGAATGTGGACCTTGGTAAAAAGATTCTAAAAGAGTCAGGTTTAAATATTACGGCTGCTGAATCAATGGCAGATGGAGCACAAAAAATAGTATCACTTGTAGGATAATAGGCAGGGGGGAACATTATGAGCGTTTATATTAATAAAGATACGAAAGTGATCGTTCAGGGAATCACTGGTTCAACAGCATTATTTCATACAAAACAAATGTTGGAATACGGCACGAAAATCGTTGGAGGCGTCACTCCGGGTAAAGGCGGAACAGAAGCGGAAGGGGTACCTGTATTCAATACAGTTTCCGAAGCTGTCAATGAAACCGGAGCGAATGCATCGGTTATCTATGTACCGGCTCCATTTGCTGCCGATGCGATTCTAGAAGCCGTTGACGCAGAACTTGATCTTGTTATTTGTATAACTGAACATATTCCTGTCCTGGATATGGTCAAGGTGAAGCGATACATGGAAGGTAAAAAAACTCGCTTGATCGGTCCTAACTGCCCGGGTGTCATTAGTCCGGAAGAGTGTAAGATTGGTATTATGCCAGGATATATCCACAAAAAAGGCCATGTAGGTGTAGTTTCACGTTCTGGAACTTTAACGTACGAAGCCGTTCACCAATTATCGCAAGCAGGAATTGGGCAATCATCGGCTGTCGGTATCGGTGGGGATCCCGTTAATGGAACGGACTTCATCGATGTACTGAAAGCGTTCAATGAAGATCCGGAAACACATGCGGTGATCATGATCGGGGAAATCGGCGGCACGGCAGAAGAAGAAGCAGCTATCTGGGTGAAAGAAAATATGACTAAGCCAGTTGTTGGTTTCATTGGTGGCCGTACGGCTCCAGCCGGTAAACGCATGGGACATGCTGGTGCCATTATCTCTGGAGGAAAAGGGACAGCTGACGAGAAAATCCGCGTAATGAACGAATGTGGAATTAAAGTTGCTGAGACTCCATCCGTAATGGGTGAAACTTTGATTTCGGTTCTAAAAGAAAAAGATATGTACGAACCTTGTAAAACACATTGATTTAAGTTGGGCCGACCTGTTTTTTTGGGTCGGTCTTTATTTCCCTCCAATATCCTCGGTAAACACATTTCGTTTACCCAGTCCATCACAATCAACCTACTTTTAAAAATATCCGATTAGGGGCGTTTCCAATTGAATAAAATTGAAAAGTTAATCCATCTCCATCATTGTCGCGGAGCAGGATGGAAAACAATCCAAAAAATCATGTCCAATGACCCATCACTATCTTCCCTTTTTACAACAAAGCACATTGAATGGGTGAAAATGCTCCCTATCCCTTCAAATAAGCTCAACCTTTTCCTCAAAGATTTATATTCACTCAATGTAATCGATAAACTTAAACTTTACGAAGATAGTCAAATTCATTGTCTGACCATCTTCGATGATGATTACCCATTTTTGCTGAAGCAAATATTTGATCCTCCGTGGGTTCTTTATTTTAAGGGCGATAAGAAGCTTCTAGCGAGGAGGAATACCTTAGGTGTTGTTGGGACACGTAAGCCAACCTCGTATGGACTGGGGGCCTTAAAAACGATTCTGTTACCCCTTGTAAAGAAAGAATTCGTGATCATAAGTGGGGTGGCGGCAGGAATCGACGCAGAGTCACATAAGATAACTTTGGGGGAAGGCGGAGATACGATTGGGGTTTTAGGAGGCGGGCTTTTGCAAATATATCCTAAATCCAATATTTCCCTTGCTGAGGAAATCAGCGATAGAGGGTTACTTATATCTGAGACTCCACCGGAAATGATAGCGAAACCCTGGATGTTTCCGCTTAGGAATCGAATCATCAGTGGATTGTCACAGGGCGTATTCGTGGTCGAGGCAAAAGAAAAAAGCGGTTCCCTCATTACGGCACAAGCTGCTTTGGAACACGGCAGGGAGGTATTTGCGCTTCCTGGTAACGTAACGAGTCCCGAATCACTAGGGACCAATCAATTGATTCAGGATGGTGCAAAACTTGTTTTGAGTTCTAAGCAGATTGAAGAAGAATTTTGAACGATATAATATAGAAGATAGACGGAGAATCAAATGAAAAAAATAGAAAAATAAGGTATTCTTTTAGTAAGATGGGTTGAAATATTAGACAAAAAGGTTGAAAATATTGTAAAACTGTTATAAGTTTTGCAAATGCACCTCTTGTCAAATTCCCTATAAATAAATAAATCAGCATGCTTTGAAAAGTAAAGAGGTGTTGACAAATGATTTTTGAATGATTAATAATAGTGAAGATTTATATTACCTCTTTGAGGAGGATTTATTGGATGTCAGAATACTTAGTGATTGTGGAATCGCCCGCAAAGGCGAAAACAATAGAACGTTACTTGGGAAAAAAATATAAAGTAAAGGCTTCCATGGGGCATGTGCGCGATTTGCCTAAAAGTCAAATGGGTGTCGATGTTGAACATGAATATGAACCTAAATATATAACTATCCGCGGCAAAGGCCCGGTTTTAAAAGAATTGAAAACCGCTGCAAAAAAAGCGAAAAAAATCTATCTCGCGGCTGACCCCGACAGAGAAGGGGAAGCCATTGCCTGGCATTTGGCTCACAGTCTCGATGTTGACATTAATTCAGATTGCCGCGTGGTATTCAACGAGATCACGAAAGAGGCAATCAAGGAATCATTTAAATCACCGAGGCCAATAAATATGAAATTGGTTGATGCCCAACAGGCAAGAAGGGTCTTGGACCGTTTGGTCGGATACAATATCAGCCCGCTTTTATGGAAAAAAGTGAAAAAAGGCTTAAGTGCAGGCCGGGTCCAATCGGTCGCTGTACGGATGATCATAGACCGGGAGAAAGAGATCAAAGATTTTATACCGGAGGAGTATTGGACAATCAAGGCGGATTTTGTAAAAGGAAAAGAACAGTTTGAAGGTTCCTTTTTCAGCCTGGGTGGCGAGCGGAAGGAATTAAATACAGAAGAGGATGTCAAAAAAGTACTCGCTTCTTTAAATGGTGGCGAATTTACGATAGGGGCTGTGGCTAAAAAGGAAAGAAGACGTAATCCGGCTGCACCTTTTACAACTTCTTCCCTGCAACAAGAAGCGGCTCGTAAATTAAATTTCCGTGCAAAGAAAACCATGATGCTCGCTCAGCAGCTTTATGAGGGAATCGAGCTTGGAAAGGAAGGTACAGTCGGGTTAATCACTTATATGAGAACCGATTCGACCCGGATTTCCGATGTTGCGAAACAGGAAGCCCATACCTTCATTCAAAATAGTTACGGAGAAGATTATGTTCAGGTTGAACAGCGCAAGGAGAAAAAACAGACTAATGCTCAGGACGCCCATGAAGCGGTTAGACCAACAAGCACATTGCGTGAACCGGGTATAGTCAAGGAGTTCTTATCCAGAGATCAATTCCGTCTTTATAAATTGATTTGGGAACGATTCGTTTCTAGTCAAATGTCTTCGGCGGTCATGGATACGATGAGCATCGACCTGCATAACGGGGATGTCATCTTCAGGGCCAATGGTTCAAAAATTAAATTTCCGGGCTTCATGAAGGTATATGTTGAAGGGTCCGATGACTCAGTGGAAGAAAAGGAAAATGCTTTACCGGATGTGAAAAAAGGAGATCAATTCTTTTCAAAAGATGTCGAGCCGAAGCAGCATTTCACACAGCCTCCGCCCCGATATACTGAAGCCCGTCTTGTCAAAACGCTAGAGGAACTGGGAATAGGCCGTCCTTCTACATATGCTCCTACCTTGGATACGATTCAAAAACGGGGCTATGTTACCTTGGATAATAAACGGTTCATCCCTACAGAGCTTGGTGAGATCGTTCTTGAATTAATACGTGAATTCTTCCCGGATATTCTTGATGCAGAGTTCACTGCCAAGATGGAACAGGAGTTTGATAGCGTCGAAGAGGGCAGTATCGAATGGATAAAGGTCATCGATGAATTTTATAAAGAATTTGCCGTTCATTTGGCTAAGGCCGAAGTCGAGATGGAGAAAATAGAAATTAAAGATGAGCCTGCTGGTGAAGATTGCTTAGAATGCGGACATGAGATGGTCTTTAAGATGGGGCGTTATGGAAAGTTCATGGCATGCAGTAATTTCCCGGATTGCCGTAACACAAAACCAATCGTTAAAGAAATCGGTGTCAAATGCCCGAAATGTAAAGAAGGAAACATCATTGAAAGGAAAAGTAAAAAACGCCGCATATTTTACGGGTGTGATACCTACCCTGGATGTGACTTCATTTCTTGGGATAAACCGCTACCGCGGAGTTGTCCAAAATGTGAAGGGACACTTGTTGAGAAAAAACTCAAAAAAGGCGTCCAGGTCCAGTGCATGGATTGTGATTTCAAAGAAACGCCTCAAGCATAGAAAAGACCGTGAAATCGTTTACTTTCCTTATTTACAAGTGAGAAATCCTAATATAAATGGACTCGGCATCTGCCGAGTTTCTTTATGTTCGGGGAAGTATGATATCATGATAATGAGTGGAATTACTTCTAAGAAGAAAATGGATAAAGCTTGAAACTTTTTTATTTGGGCCATGTGATGTAAAATTCAGTGGACAAGTATATTCTTTTAAAGATATAATTCCTATTTGTGTCCTTATCCTTTTTAGAAAAGATGGATTGCAGCATATGCTTTAAATTAATAACAGGAATGGGTATTTTGGGTATAAATACATAGATATCGTTAAAAATGAAACTTTTATGAAAGCAATTTTAATGATAAATGATCCTGTCTTATCATATCTATACATGGAGGTTCGAAAAATGAAAGAAACAAAAGTAAGTGTAATCGGCGCTGGGCTTGCTGGAAGTGAAGCGGCGTGGCAGTTAGCTAAAAGAGGAATTAAAGTCGATCTATACGAAATGCGCCCGGTAAAACAAACGCCAGCCCATCATACCGATAAATTCGCTGAACTTGTTTGTTCCAATTCACTTCGGGCAAATACGTTAACAAATGCAGTTGGTGTATTAAAAGAAGAAATGCGAATACTTGATTCGGTCATCATGTCCGCAGCAGATGCTTGCGCTGTGCCGGCTGGGGGTGCTTTAGCTGTTGATCGCCATGAGTTTGCCGGTCTAGTGACGGAAAAGGTCAAAAATCACCCAAATGTAACGGTCATTAATGAGGAAGTGACGGAAATTCCGGATGGTCCTACGGTCATTGCAACCGGTCCGCTTACAAGCCAGTCACTTTCGGACAGCTTAAAGCAAATCATGGATGAAGAATACTTGTATTTCTACGATGCTGCCGCTCCAATTCTTGAAAAAGACAGCATCAACATGGATAAAGTATATTTGAAATCCCGCTATGATAAAGGGGAAGCCGCTTATTTGAACTGTCCGATGACGGAAGAGGAGTTTGACCGCTTTTATGAAGCGTTGATTGCCGCTGAAACAGTCCCACTTAAAGAATTTGAAAAAGAAATCTTTTTTGAAGGTTGCATGCCGATTGAAGTGATGGCCTCACGTGGGAAGAAAACGATGTTATTTGGTCCATTGAAGCCTGTTGGATTGGAAGATCCGAAAACAGGGAAACGCCCTTTTGCTGTAGTTCAATTGCGCCAAGACGATGCGGCAGGAACTCTCTACAACATTGTTGGTTTTCAGACACATTTGAAATGGGGGCCGCAAAAAGAAGTATTGCAGCTCATACCTGGATTGGAAAATGCGGAAATTGTACGTTATGGAGTTATGCATCGCAACACTTTCATAAACTCACCTAATGTTCTGAAGCCTACGTACCAATTCAAAAATCGGGATGATTTATTCTTTGCAGGTCAGATGACTGGCGTCGAAGGGTATGTAGAATCGGCAGCATCGGGACTAGTTGCAGGCATCAATGCTGCAAGGATCGTCCAGGGATTGGAGCCTACCATTTTCCCTGCTGAGACGACAATGGGCAGCATGGCAAGGTACATAACGTCGACAAATGGAAAGAGTTTTCAGCCGATGAATGCCAACTTTGGATTGCTTCCAGACCTTGAAGTGAGAATCAAATCCAAAAAAGAGCGTAACGAAACACATGCTAAACGCGCTTTGGACACAATTCAGAACTTTGTGAAAAATTTGTAAAATATTTGCCTGCTGTTTTAAAGTATGATACTATTTATTAGCCTTTGCGAGGTGTTTCCATGATTAATCAAAAAAAGGCATTATCATCCTTCATCGAATATTTACAAATTGAAAAAAACAGTTCACATTACACCATTGAAAATTACAAACGTGATATTCAAGAATTTTTCCTGTTCCTTAACGAACAGGGCATTGCCGATATCACGTCTGTTGAATATTTTGATGTCCGGTTGTTTTTAACGAATTTATATGAGAAAAAACTTTCTAAGCGTACTGTAGCCAGAAAGACTTCTTGCTTACGGAGCTTTTATAAATTTTTACTACGTGAAGGTGATGTGAAGGATAATCCTTTTTCTCTTGTTTCTTTACCTAAAAAGGATCAAAGACTGCCACGTTTTCTTTATGAGAAGGAAATGAAACTGTTGTTTTCTACTTTAAAGAAAGATTCACCGATAGGAATAAGGAACAATGCATTATTGGAATTACTTTATGCGACAGGCATTCGCGTTAGTGAATGCTGTGAGATTAAACTGCAGGATATCGATCTTTCCTTAGGTACAGTACTTGTCCATGGAAAAGGAAAAAAAGATCGCTACGTTCCGGTTGGTAGATATGCTCAAGAAGCGATAGATTTATACATACGTACAGCCAGGATGGAAATGACTTCGTCTGACGCCAAGGCGCATGTTTATTTATTTGTTAATTTTCGTGGAGACCCTCTTACACCTAGGGGAGTTCGCTATATATTGAATGAATTGATTAAAAAGTCAGCCGCAGATGGAAGTCTTCATCCCCATATGCTAAGGCATTCCTTTGCTACACACCTATTGAATAATGGGGCGGACATTCGGACGGTACAGGAATTGCTCGGTCATTCTAAAATTTCATCAACGCAAGTGTATACGCATGTTACAAAAGACCAATTAAAAAAAGTCTACAATGCATCACATCCGCGGCCTTAAATGTTGAAAGGGGACACTTTATGACAACGATATTTGCAGTGCATCATAAAGGTGAATGTGCCATGTCCGGTGATGGGCAGGTTACTTTAGGAAATTCAGTAGTGATGAAGCATACAGCAAGGAAAGTAAGAAAAATCTTTAATGGTAATGTCCTTGCAGGTTTTGCAGGTTCTGTTGCAGATGCATTCACTTTATTTGAGATGTTCGAAGCTAAACTTGAAGAGTATAATGGCAATCTTCAGCGTGCTGCCGTCGAAATGGCAAAGCAATGGAGAAGTGACAATGTATTGAGAAAGCTCGAAGCCATGCTGGTCGTGATGGATAAGAACCATTTGCTGCTCGTTTCTGGTACCGGGGAAGTAATTGAACCGGATGACGGAATTCTCGCCATAGGATCGGGAGGGAATTATGCACTGGCTGCCGGCAGGGCATTAATGCGATTTTCCAGTGATCATTTAACGGCAAAGGAAATCGCAGAATCATCTTTACAAATTGCAGCGGAAATTTGTGTATTTACCAATACGAATATAATCGTGGAAGAGTTGTAAGGAGGAGCGCAAATGTCAAAAAAAGCTAATTTAACACCGAGGCAAATCGTTGAAAAACTGGATCAGTATATCGTAGGGCAGCGTGAAGCAAAACGGGCAGTGGCAGTGGCTCTTCGGAATCGCTACCGACGTTCCCTTCTCTCGGATCAACTTCGTGATGAAGTCGTTCCGAAGAACATATTAATGATTGGACCGACTGGCGTTGGGAAAACAGAAATAGCTCGGAGAATGGCTAAATTGGTAGGTGCTCCTTTTGTAAAAGTCGAAGCAACGAAATTTACGGAAGTCGGATATGTCGGCCGGGATGTAGAGTCTATGGTTCGTGATTTGGTGGAGACTTCCGTCCGCCTCGTGAAGGAAGAAAAGATGGCCAGCGTAAAGGAACGGGCTGAAGAAAATGCAAATAGACGTTTAATAGAGCTATTAGTGCCATCAACCAAAAAACAGAGTAATTTCAAGAATCCTCTTGAAGTCTTTTTTGGAGGCAATAACAATCAAGATGAACAGGATTCGGAAGAAAATTCCGAAGATTTAAGTTTGCAGGAAAAAAGAAAAATCGTCGCTGAAAAACTGGCAAATGGTGAGTTAGAAAGTGAAATGATAACGGTCGAAGTGGAAGAACAGGCTGCTTCAATGTTTGATATGCTCCAAGGTTCGGGAATGGAACAAATGGGGATGAACATGCAGGACGCTTTAGGAAGCTTGATGCCGAAGAAAAGCAAGAAGCGCAAATTGAAGGTAAGTGAAGCGAGAATCGTTTTAACAAATGAAGAGGCGGCAAAATTGATTGATATGGATGAAGTCACGTCCGATGCAGTATACGGTGCTGAGCAAAATGGGATTATCTTCATTGATGAAATCGACAAAATTGCCAGTAAGAAGTCTGGAAGTTCATCCGCGGATGTATCAAGAGAAGGTGTCCAAAGGGATATCCTGCCAATTGTTGAAGGTTCGACAGTCGTGACTAAATATGGTTCAGTTAAAACGGATCATGTCTTATTCATTGCAGCAGGAGCCTTTCATATGGCTAAACCATCCGACCTTATCCCTGAATTACAAGGTAGATTTCCAATCCGTGTAGAATTGAACAAACTGACTGTAGACGACTTTGTACGGATTCTTCATGAACCGGATAATGCCTTGTTAAAACAATATGTTGCTTTATTAGAAACTGAAGGTATAGAAATTGAATTTTCTGACGATGCTGTTCGTAAGATAGCTGAAGTGGCCTTCGAAGTAAATCAAAACACAGACAATATTGGTGCAAGAAGACTTCATACCATTTTAGAAAGGCTGCTGGAAGACTTATCGTTTGAAGCACCGGAAATTACGATGGAGAAGATTACAATTACGCCCCAATATGTCGAAGGTAAGCTTGGTTCTATCGCCCGGAACAAAGATTTAAGCCAGTTTATCCTTTAATTCAGAAACAATTGGCAATAATTTGCCTATGCAACGAACATAAAATTACGGAAATACAACTTCATAGTTATTGTGAACCATGGTATTTTTAGGAGGAACAAATCAAATGAACTTATTAGCAAAAACAAGAAAAATCAATGCAATGCTCCAAAAAGCAGCAGGTAAAGCAGTTAACTTCAAAGAAATGGCCGAAAGTTTAAGTGAAGTTATCGAAGCAAATGTTTTCGTCGTCAGCCGCCGCGGGAAATTGCTAGGCATAGCGGTAAGTCAGCAAATCGAAAATGAACGCATGTACAAAATGTTGGAAGATAAACAATTCCCTGAAGTGTACACAAAAAACCTATTCAATATTCCCGAAACATCTTCCAATCTTGATATCGAAAGTGAATACACTGCTTTTCCAGTGGAAAACAAAGAGCTTTTCGCAACTGGTTTAACAACGATCGTACCGATTATGGGTGGGGGAGAGCGTTTAGGAACTCTGGTTCTTGCTCGATTACAAGAAAAATTTCACGATGACGATTTAATTTTGGCTGAGTATGGTGCGACTGTAGTAGGTATGGAAATCCTTCGTGAAAAATCAGAAGAGATAGAAGAAGAAGCTCGTAGTAAAGCTGTCGTTCAAATGGCCATTTCCTCGTTATCGTACAGCGAATTGGAAGCTATTGAGCACATTTTTGAAGAGCTTAAAGGTAATGAAGGTCTGCTTGTAGCATCAAAAATCGCAGACCGTGTAGGCATCACTCGTTCTGTAATCGTAAATGCGCTTAGGAAACTAGAGAGTGCAGGAGTCATTGAATCACGCTCCCTTGGGATGAAAGGTACTTATATCAAAGTATTGAACGATAAATTCCTTCTTGAATTAGAAAAGCTTAAAAATAATTAACATACAGAAAGGCAGCCCTTGAAAAAGGGCTGCCTTTTTTTGTGAACTTTTTCCATGTGAAGCTGGCTAGGACAAGACAAACAAGCAAAAAGAGGTAATTCGAATTAAAGATCTTAAATGGAAATGCGAAAAGCGTGTTTTCTACGAGAAGCATTAAATATAGTTAAATTTTTCTTTAAAAGGGTAATTATATTATTATAACTATTGAAATGATGAAAACTAAAAGTCGCTGGTGCTAATTAATTTTATGTAATCAATTACTTTTAGGTAAAGAGTTTCAGTCCTTCTTTATTGTTAAAGGGGAATTTGTCGAATGGGTAATAACTTTGAAAAGATCCGTTTTTTTAAAAAACGAAATAGTGCATTTGCCATTTGTTTTTTAATAAACCCTTTATTTAGAAGGGTGAAATTAATTGAATGGAAATAATTACTTGAAAGTAAATATGAAAATTAGTTCTAAAGTATCAGGTATATAGATCGGTTTTTCGATATGATAAATAAGCTAATAGAAGTAAAATTTGGTTAAAATGTAGATTATCATAATAAAATGTAATATAACGTAATATTAATCCTAGAATAATACTAAAAATTACGTCAAATTTTAGCAATTTGTGACAAATTTCGACTATAATAGGTCTAAAGTCTTTGTGTTGTTTATGGACATACTTATTATGTTTCTTTAAAATTAAACCATAAATGCATTGGGTTAATTTATTGATAAAGTATTTATCTGTTAAATAAAGAAAGAGGTGATCGATATGGAATTATTTTCGAATACTTTTCAATCACTAGAAAATGCTCTTAATTATTCTAATACAAAACAAAAAGTCATTTCACAGAACATAGCCAATTCGGATACGCCTAACTATAAAGCTAAAGAGGTCGACAAAACACAATCCTTTAAAGCAGAGCTGGAAGCTTCCCTGGAGTCATATCGAACCGATGAACGACATTTCAACTTCAAATCAGAGGGCAGTCATGCTTCTCCCATCGTGACGCAGAAAAACGTCCAATATAACAATAACGGAAATAGTGTGGATGTTGATAAGGAAATGACGGATCTTGCTGCCAATCAGATTTATTATAATGCAGTCACTGACAGGCTTTCAGGTAAGTTTCAATCATTGGAGAATGTAATTAGAGGAGGTAAGTGATGGGAATCTTCCAAAGTATAAATATGACTGGGTCTAGTCTGACCAGTCAAAGGTTAAGGATGGATGTAATATCTGCGAATATGGCTAATGCCGATACGACCAGGGGAGAATATGACGCGGAATCGAAAACATGGAAACCATACACAAGAAAAGCGGTTGTGATGCAAAGTAAGGAAGAAGGTTTTTCAAGTTTTTTAAACGCAGCATCCGGAAAAAAAAGCGAGGTCGGGAATGGAGTAAAGGTGACTGGAATAGTTAAAGACAACACACCTTTTGAACTGGATTACAATCCCGAACACCCAGATGCCAATGAAGACGGTTATGTTGAAATGCCAAATGTCGACCCGCTTAGGGAAATGGTCGATTTAATGAATGTAACACGTTCATACGAAGCAAATGTGACAGTTTTAAATGCATCAAAGGGAATGATGATGAAAGCGTTGGAAATCGGAAAATAAAATTTGAATGGAGAGTGTTGATATGGAGGGGATTTCTCTTTCGCCAATGGACCATCCAGGTAATGTGCTGAAAAAAAATCAGAACAATACTAATACACCATACGAAGCAAATCGGAATTTTGCGTCGGTATTAAAAGAATCAATAAATAAAGTCAACGAAACACAAACGACATCTGATGACCTTACAACCAAACTGGTTAATGGAGATGATGTTGAGCTTCATTCGGTGATGATAGCTTCACAAAAAGCCAGCGTTACCATGCAGGCTACATTAGAGGTTCGGAATAAGGTTGTTGAAGCCTACCAAGAAATGATGAGAATGAGTATATAGCATTCATTTTTAAGACCTCATTAATATTGAGAAAAATGACCAGGGGGAAAATGAATCCCCCACTCATAAATTCATAGACTGACCGGGGGATTTAAATGAATGAAGTATTAGTGAATGTTAAGAACAAATTAACTACTTACTGGACGAGCCGCAGTAAAAAACAAAAAATCATGATGATTGGTTCAGCAGCATTGATTATCATCATCATTACGGCTGTTTCAATTTTAACCACTCGTACGACGCTGGTGCCCTTATATTCCAATTTAACTCCATCGGAGACGGGGAGTATCAAAGAAAATTTAGACAGTCAAGGGATTAAGAACGAAGTATCTGAAAATGGTACGACCATAATGGTTCCTGAAGAAAGCCTGGATTCACTGAAAGTGGAACTGGCAGCTGAAGGAATTCCGGAATCCGGCAGTATCGACTATTCTTTTTTTAGTCAAAGTGCTGGTATCGGGATGACTGAAAATGAATTCAATGTCATTAAACTGGACTCGATGCAAACGGAGTTGGCCAGTTTAATAAAAAAAATTGATGGAGTAGAAGATGCCAGTGTAATGATCACTCTTCCTGATAAAGGAGTTTTCGTCAGTGATTCAGCTGGGGAAGCGTCAGCATCCATTGTATTGAATACAAAACCCGGTTATAACTTTGAAGAAAGTCAAATCAATTCCCTTTATCATCTGGTCTCAAAAAGTGTCCCTAATCTTCCTACAGATAATATCGTCATTATGAACCAAGACTTTGAGTACTTCGATCTTGAAAATAAAAATTCTTCTTTTGCGTCGGCTTTTGCTACCCAAAACGAAATTAAAAAAGAAATAGAACGCGATATTCAAAGACAGGTACAAAATATGCTTGGAACGATAATGGGGAGAGACAAAGTGGTTGTTTCTGTCACGACAGACGTTGATTTCACTCAAGAAAACCGGGAAGAGAATTTAGTTGAACCGGTCGATGAAGAAAATATGGCTGGAATTGAGATTTCTGCGCAAAGGATCAATGAATCGTATAGTGGGGACGCAGCAGGTGCAGGAGGCGTTCCGCAAAGTGAGGATTCCTCTGATTCATTGGGATCCAGTTATGTTGAAGGCACAACCGGATCCGGTGATTATGAAAAAGTGGATGAAAAGATAAATAGTGAAGTGAATCGAATCAAGAAGGAAATAGTCGGAAGCCCATATAAAGTTAAGGATTTAGGCATTCAGGTCATGGTTGAACCGCCCACTGCTGACGATCCAAATTCTTTATCTCAACAGAGTGTAGATGATATTTCCCGAATCCTTGGTACGATAATACGCACGACAATCGAGAAAAAAGTTGAAGGGGAAGAACTGACGAACGAGGAGCTTAATAATAAAATTGTGATTTCCGTTCAACCTTTTAACGGAAAAATGAATTTGCCAAAAGCTGAAACGAGTCCATCGTTACCAATATGGGCATACATCGTCGGTGGAGTGCTTTTACTAGTCATTATCATTCTCTTAATCTTATTCTTCCGTTCCCGAAAGCAAGCTGAAATGGAAGAGGAGTACGTGGTTGAAGAGGAAGAAGTTGTATTTGATGTTCCGGATTTAAACAAAGAGAAGGAAACGGAAGCATCTTTAAAACGAAAACAGCTTGAGAAACTTGCAAAAGAAAAGCCAGATGAATTTGCAAAATTATTAAGAAGCTGGATAGCAGAAGACTAGGAGGTAGGGAAAGTGACAGAAAGAAAAAAAAAGACTGGATTGACTGGCAAACAGAAAGCTGCCATCCTCCTTATTTCCTTAGGCCCGGATGTTTCTGCATCTGTATATAAGCATCTCTCTGAAGAGGAAATTGAGAGATTGACTCTTGAAATTTCGGGAGTGAGGAAAGTGGACTCCCATGATAAAGAAGAAATTCTGGAAGAATTCCATAATATTGCTTTAGCACAGGATTACATCTCACAGGGCGGGATAGGATACGCGAAGCAGGTACTTGAAAAGGCATTAGGTACTGATCAGGCAGCTGCCATCATTAACCGTTTAACATCTTCCTTACAAGTTCGTCCATTCGACTTTGCCCGAAAGGCAGATCCTGGACAAATCTTGAATTTCATCCAGAACGAGCATCCGCAGACTATTGCATTAATTTTGTCCTATCTTGATCCCACACAGGCTGGACAAATATTGTCAGAACTTCCCCAAGAGGTGCAGGCCGATATTGCAAGAAGGATCGCTTTAATGGACAGCACGTCGCCGGAAATCATCAATGAAGTCGAGCAAATACTAGAGAGGAAACTTTCTGCGACCGTGACCCAAGATTATACACAGACTGGTGGAGTAGAAGCGGTTGTGGATGTGTTGAATGGTGTTGACCGTTCCACGGAAAGAACGATCTTGGATGCACTCGAAATTCAAGATCCAGAGCTTGCTGAGGAAATCAAGAAACGAATGTTTGTTTTTGAAGATATCGTGACCCTTGATGGCAGGGCGATTCAGCGTGTAGTAAGGGATTCTGATAATGAAGACCTTAAACTTTCTCTTAAAGTGGCAAGTGATGAAGTGAAGGAAATCGTTTTCCGAAACATGTCAAAACGCATGGTCGAAACGTTCCAGGAAGAAATGGAATATATGGGGCCTGTACGTTTGCGTGATGTAGAAGAAGCACAATCCAGAATAGTTGCTGTCATTCGTCATCTGGAAGAAAATGGAGATATTGTGATTGCCCGCGGTGGAGGGGATGATATCATTGTCTAGGATTATCAAATCCCAGCAGGCCCATCAGGAGAAAAGCAAAAAGATAGCGATAAAAGTTCGACCTTTTTACTTTCTTCAAAATGATGATGCAGATGAACGGAGAAACGTTCAACATTTTCAATCTGATGAATTTCTGAATGATGCTAAGCAGGAAGCCGAAATGTTATTACTAGATGCTAAACAAAAAGCCCAAACGATAGCTGCAGAAATCCAGTTAGAACGAGAACATTGGGAAAATCAAGAAAAAGTGATGTTTATCGAACAAGCTCAAAAAGAAGGGTATCGGCAAGGAGTCGAAGATGGGATCCAAAAGGGTTATAACGAGATTGCAGGGGAAATAGCTTTCGCAAAAGAAGTGGTAGAGTCCTCTAAAAAAGATTATCGGCAGCATATCGAATCATCTGAAACCGTTATTTTGAATCTTGCCGTGAAGGTGGCGGAGAAAATTATCGGGCACCAGCTTGAAAACGATGAAGTGTCTTTTCTATCCATAGTCAAGAGAGCCATCAAAGAGGTGAGGGATTACCGTGAAGTGCAATTGCATATCCACCCGGTCCAATATCTATCGATTCTCTCTCATAAGGAAGAGTTGATGGCAATCTTTCCAAAGGATACCGAGTTATATATCTTTCCGGATGATGAACTTGAAGAAAATAGCTGTATTATCGAATCCGAAAATGGAAGAATGGATGCAAGTGTCGACAGTCAGTTGCAGGAAATAAAAGTGAAACTAACTGAATTGCTGGAAGGGGAGTAAAGATGAAAACTAGAGACCTATTGCCCTTAGTCGATGAAGTTGATCCATTCAAACATTATGGACGGGTCAAACGTGTCGTAGGGTTAATGATAGAATCTCAAGGCCCTGAAAGCTCTGTAGGCGATGTTTGTTATATCTATACGGGTATACAAAAAAAGAAAAACAGAATATTAGCTGAAGTTGTCGGTTTCCGTGATGAAATGGTTATTTTAATGCCATTTACAGCAGTTAGCGATATTGCACCGGGTTGTATCGTGGAAGGAAGCGGACGGAGCCTTGAGATAAAGGTGGGAAGTGGACTTATTGGGAAGGTAGTCGATCCATTGGGACATCCGATTGATGATTCACGGCTTCCAAAAGGTCTAGCTACAGTTCCTGTTGATCAAAATCCGCCAAATCCGATGAAACGACCTCCCATTGATGAACCGATAGATGTAGGGGTGCGAGTGATTGATAGTTTATTAACAGTTGGAAAAGGTCAACGTGTTGGTATCTTTGCAGGGAGCGGTGTAGGGAAAAGTACGTTACTTGGAATGGTAGCAAGAAATACGACGGCTGACTTAAACGTAATCGGTCTTGTTGGAGAACGTGGCCGGGAAGTTCGTGAATTCATTGAGAAAGATCTTGGACCTGAAGGGCTGGCACGATCAATCGTTGTAGTGGCAACATCTGATCAACCAGCGTTGATGAGGATAAAAGGTGCTTTAACGGCAACGGCCATCGCCGAACATTTTCGTGATAAGGGATTGAACGTGATGCTGATGATGGATTCAGTCACGAGGGTTGCGATGGCCCAGAGGGAAATCGGACTTGCTATCGGAGAACCGCCGACGACCAAAGGTTATACGCCATCCGTTTTTGCCATCCTTCCAAGATTACTCGAGAGAACGGGAACAAATCAGCTAGGTACCATTACAGCGTTTTATACGGTTCTAGTCGACGGTGATGATATGAATGAGCCGATTGCTGATGCTGTCAGGGGGATTTTGGATGGTCACTTCATACTAGACCGTAACTTAGCCAATAAAGGTCAATTTCCAGCCCTCAATGTATTAAAGAGCATAAGTCGTGTCATGAATAATATTGTTGGGGACAAGCATAAAAACTCCGCAGAAAAATTAAGGGCAAGTTTATCAACCTATATGGAATCGGAAGATTTGATTAATATAGGAGCTTATAAGAAAGGGTCTTCCAAACAAATTGATAACTCCATTACCCGCTATCCGGAAATCATTTCATTTTTAAAGCAAGGCACCCATGAAAAAGCTCCCAAAGATAATAGTATTAACGCCCTTGTCGAATTGATGGAGAAAGGTGATTAGTTATGATTTATCAATACAAATTCGAGAAGATCCTGACCATCAAAGAAAAAGAAAAAACCGATGCACTAGCTAAATATAATACTGCTTTAAAAAGATTTGAAGAAGTGGCAGAAAAGTTATATAAGCTTTTAAGGAAAAAAGAAGATTTGCTCGAGTTTCAACAGGAAAAGCTGCGAAATGGATTATCCGTTCAGGAAATTCGTCACCATCAGTTATTTATGGACAACTTGGAAAAACTCTTAAGCCATTGTCAACAGGAAGTCATTGAAGCGAGATACAAGATGAATGTTCAACGGGATATATTGATGGCAAGGAATATTGAGGTTAAAAAGTACGAGAAAATGAAAGAAAATGATTTTTATAAATTTCTGGATGTCATTAAGGAAGCTGAGAATAAACAAATGGATGAAATATCAATCCGGCAATTCTTAAGCAAAGGCGTTAGGTGATAAAATGCGTAAAAAAAGTAATGAATCTACTGGATTGGAAGAATTGGAAGAAAGCAAAATAAGTAAGTTTCAATGGTTTCTTGTCATCTTCATTCCTTTAGTCTTTGCGGTAACTGTAGCGTTGATCGTTTTTACAGTTGCAGGGGTCGATGTTGTGGAAAAGGCAAAGGAAATGTCAGGGAAAATACCATTCATTGAATCGAATCAAAATGGTGAAGAGAAAGGTAATCCATCCAAGAATGATGAGAAAGTTTTGATGAAGCTGGAAAAATTAGAAACCGAGATTGAAAACAAGGAAAAAGAGATAGACAAGCTTGAGGGCATCATTGATACACGTGACAAGGCCATTGAAAAGGCAGAAGCTGAAAAACAGCAGCTTCAAACAGAAATGAATCTACTTAAGGATAGTCAGAATGGTAGTAAACAGGCATTCAAAGATATAATCCGCACTTATGAAACCATGGCTCCCAAGAAGTCTGCACCCATCATTACAGAAATGAATGATGAAGACGCAGTGGAGATTCTCACAAGTATGAAGGCAGCCACTTTAGCTAAGGTATTGGAGCAAATGACAACTGTTGATGCTGCAAGGTTAACGAAGAAACTAACGGAACAAAGTTCTTAAGAGAAAAGAGTACGGAGGTGAATAATATATGAATTCAGCCATCAATTCTTTACTTACCTTGGCATCATTAGGTCAAAAGATACCATTTAAGCAAAATCAGCAAACTTATACCGGGTTTGGTTCAGTCCTTCAGTCTGTCGTAGAGGTGGAACCATCCCTTCCATCGGAATTAGGTGGCATCACTGAAGAACGATTGTCCGTTTTAAAGGATTTGCTTGTTTTTTTGAAACTTGAAGGGTTAAGTGATTCAGGTGAAGAGAGTATTGTTGAAAGTCGTTCAGTAAACAACCAAGAAGAATTTAGCAACCTTCTTTTACTGGTATTAAAAAAAGTAACCGGAAATGATGAGGGTGCCCTTAAGGATTTCTTTGCGAGCATCGAGGAAATGGATTTAGAACAAGAACAGGATGACTTGAGCCTGAATCCACAAAGTTTGTTATCAGCCAATGTCATGGAACTTTATTCAATCCTAAAAAAAGTTACAGTCTTGAGTGATGAAGAATCGCATGGGCTCCCTTTATCTGGTGTGGTGAATCTTTTGAAAATGGTGAAAATTCAAGATCTTCTCTCGGAGAATAAGGCTATGACACAAGATGAAGCAGCTATCCAGAAACAATTGAAAAACCTGCTTGAAGGTATGACGGGAAAACTGGAGAAAATGCTGTCCAATCAGTCAAAACAAAAGTCAGAATTTGAACATTCCGACATTGTGGAAAAAGGGCAAAATAAAACAATGGAAACATTGAAAAGCGCATTTTCACAATTATCCGGGAGTGACAAGGTAAGTAAAGAAGGGACAATCCGAAGCGGTGTGACATTGCAGAATGGGGATAGCGGTAACCATCAAGGTTCTATGCCTTTTCTCATGACAAAGTTGGAGCAATTTGTCTTGACAGCTTCCAAAGGTGAGCAAACTGTAAGTCAAGAAGAGTTTATCAAACAATTTGAAAATATTTTGAGTAAAGCGAACTTTAGCGGAACTAACGGAGTAAATAAACTGTTGATCAGATTGAATCCCGAACATTTGGGCGCCCTTAGAATCGAGTTGATTCAAAAGGATGGTATGCTGTCAGCCAAGATTATGGCTACTACTGCTCAGTCAAAAGATATACTTGAAAAACAGATTCATGGCTTAAAACAAGCAATTAGCGGCCAAAACATTCAGATAGAAAAAATTGAAATATCACAGTCCTTAAATGCTTTTAACTCCGAGAAATTCAGCCAGAAAGACGCGGATGAACATAATGAGCAACAAGAGAGTAAGGAAGAAAGCAATGATGAGACGGAAAGCGAGTTTACGGGATCCCTTGCCGATGCTCTGTTAAATCTGGAAGTGTAGGTGGAAAAATGACGACCATCGATAAGTCACTATTATTATCAAAATCCCAAACTGAAAACAGAAAAACCGGGGATGCATTGGGAAAAGATGATTTCTTAAAATTGCTGCTTACCCAGCTTCAAAACCAAGATCCGTCAAGTCCGATGGACAATACGGAATTCATCGCCCAAATGGCCACTTTTTCTTCTCTGGAACAAATGATGAATATGGGAGCCCAAATGGAAGAAATAATTGGGATCAATCAACAAAATAGTTTAATGAACTATAACTCTTTTGTCGGTAAGGAAGTCACTTGGCACAAATTGGATGAAGTTGATGATGACCTTGCGATAGAAGAAGGGACAGGCATCGTTAAGTCGATCCAATATAAAGGTGATGGTGTTCATTTCCTTCTGGAAGATGGCACAAAGCTTGAACCCGCAAATATTTCAGCGATGAAACAATCAAGTTCCACGACGAATAGCTTGACGGCGGCAAGTGAATTAATAGGCAAGCGTGTTTCCTGGATGGATGAAAAAAATGGAGAGTCGTCTGCTGTCGTAATCTCGGTATCCCTAAATAATGGCAAGCTGCAAATTGAAGTGGATGATGAAAACAACACCAAGCTATCATCAGAGCAATTGATAAAAATCGCTGAAGTTTAAGGAGCGGGAATATGAATGAACTTGGTTTTCAAGCAAATTCCGCTCAGATGATGTCACAAACAAAAGTACCTTTGCGGCAAAGGTAGATCGTCCACAAGGTTTTCAACAGCATTTTCAAGCAGCTGTTTCCACTTATGAAAAGTTGACCATTAGTAAACATGCTCAAATGCGGATGTATGAAAGAAATATAGAAATAGCACCGCAAACCGAGGGGGAAAATAGCCGATAAAGCTAATGAGGCCAAAAAGATGGGCGTGACCGAATCTCTTATAATTACAGATAATGCGGCACTCATAGTAAGTACGAAAAAATAACAAAGTCATCACAGTCATGGACAGGGATGAAGCATCATCTCAAATTTTCACGAACATCAATGGAACTATAATTTTGGATTAATGGGCTTGACCTAGAATAGGAAGCCTGGACTGTGGAATGACAGAAGCAGTCGCTATATGAAAGGGGAGCTTTTACATGCTTCGTTCAATGTATTCAGGAATAAGCGGATTAAAAAACCTACAAACAAAATTGGATGTTATCGGTAATAACGTCGCCAATGTCAACACTTACGGTTTCAAAAAAAGCCGCGTGACATTCAGCGATGCGATGAACCAAACGGTATCTGGTGCAAGTGCAGCAACAGCCAATAAAGGTGGAACCAATTCTAAACAAATTGGGTTGGGTTCAACGATTGCTACAATCGATACCATACATACACAGTCAAGCTTGCAAACCACTGGCCGCGATCTTGACTTAGGTATATCAGGGGATGGCTATTTCATCGTCAAACAAGGCGATGCACTTTCGTATACACGTGCAGGAAACTTTTATCTGGATGATAATGGTACGCTTGTCAACTCGAATGGTTTGAAGGTACAGGCTTTTAAGGTTGATGAAAACGGAAAACGATCAAAAACAATCGATGACGTTGCTGTTAACGTCAATGCGATTTTACCTGCTGTAACCTCTACTAAAATATCAGTAAGTGAAAATCTAGCTGCTGACGCAATTGATGGTACCGTATTTAGCCAGCAAATGAAAGTCGTGGATGAGAAGGGTAAAGAACAAACGGCAACTATCTATTTCCAAAAGACCGGTGATGATAAATGGGAGCTTTTTGATGAAGAACCTGCTACTTTGGGGGATACTTCAGCTACTAAACCAAAATCGTTCACTTCGTTGAACTTCGATGCTAATGGTCAGTTAGTGGCAGCTGATAAAACCCTGGCTGGTCAAACCATTAACATTTCAACCGGCAAAGAGGATGACTCGAATACAGCAGTTGACGAAAGCGTTCAAAAGGTTAAATTGGATTTTGATTTCTCGAACATTACTCAAGTTAAAGGTTCTACGACTGCTCTTGTCAATCCGAATGGTAATAAAGAAGGGAAACTGGAGAGCTTTAATATTGGTTCATCAGGGGAAATAAATGGCGTATATTCCAATGGTCTGATCACAACATTAGGCCAACTGGCCGTTGCCAAGTTTTCCAATTCATCAGGCTTGACGAAAACCGGTGGTAATACTTTTCAGGAATCGATCAATTCAGGTACTGCAAACATCAATATTGCAGGTGAGGGCCGCGGGGTGATTGCATCAGGTTCTTTGGAAATGTCCAATGTGGATTTATCCGAAGAGTTTACTGAAATGATCGTTGCGCAACGTGGTTTCCAGTCGAATTCCCGGATTATCACGACATCGGATGAAATTTTACAAGAATTGGTCAACTTAAAACGATAGGTTAAGGGAGGGAGGAGCCAGGGGCTTATTGCTTTGGCTCCTAAATATCATTATCAAAGTCACAAGGCTCAATGGAAAATGCTTTCATATCAATGCATTGTACATAAATACAGTCGAGTCATTGCCAGATACGACCATTACTTTTACAAATGGTAAGAAAATCGTTGTGCTTGAGAAGGAAGAGGAAATGGTTGAAGCCATTATACAATTTTATCGTACCGTGAATATTCTCGGTTTTCGTAATGATGTGGAGGAAAGATCATGAAAAAAAATCTATGGACCATTATGTTGATTATACTCGTGGCCATTACGCTTGTTGGTGTCATAGCGGTCGTGGTTGTGACAAAGTTATCTGACCCCACATCTGCCGAAGAAAAACCCAGCATTGACGAAATAGTCGAATCATCAGTTGAAATTCCCGAAATTACAACGAATCTTGCCGGCAATGATTATATTAAAATCTCATTTATGGTCCAAACAGAAAATAAAAAGGCAAAAGAGGAGTTGGAAAAAAGAAGTTTTCAAGTGAAAAATATCATCATTACCGAACTTTCCGAAATGAAAGCGGAAGAGTTGACCGGTAAAAAAGGTAAGGAAAAGCTTCAGGAAGCGCTAAAGACTAGAATGAACGAATTAATGGAAGAAGGAAAAGTTGAAAAGGTTTATATAACCTCCTCTATTCTTCAATAAGGACATCCTTGCGACATTAAATAAGAAGGGGAAGCTTTGGAGGTGAGTGTTAATGTCCGGGGAAATATTATCGCAAAATGAAATCGATGCCTTGTTATCGGCCATTTCCACAGGTGAAATGGATGCAGATGATTTAAAGAAAGTAGAAGTAGAAAAAAGAGTGAAGGTTTACGACTTTAAAAGAGCCCTTCGGTTTTCAAAGGATCAAATCCGGAGTTTGACCAGGATACACGAGAACTTTGCAAGGTTGCTGACCACATACTTTTCGGCTCAACTTAGGACATATGTTCAAATATCCGTTGCTTCGGCAGATCAAATTCCATACGAAGAGTTTATTCGATCAATCCCGAAAATGACCATCCTGAATGTGTTTGAGGTGCCACCCTTGGATGGACGTATCATTCTTGAGGTCGACCCGAATATCGCCTATTCCATGATGGATCGAGTTTTGGGTGGGCGAGGCATAAGCGTGAATAAGGTAGATAGTTTAACGGAAATAGAAACGAAAATCATGTCGAATTTATTCGAGAAGGCTTTTGAAAATTTACAGGAGGCTTGGAGTACGATTGTTGAAATCGAACCGGAGATGACAGAGTTCGAGGTGAATCCACAATTTCTTCAGCTGGTTTCGCCAAATGATACTGTTGTTGTCATTTCCTTGAATACACAAATCGGCGAAACGAGTGGAATGATTAATATTTGCATTCCGCACGTCGTATTAGAACCAATCATACCAAAGTTATCTGCTCATTATTGGATGGAAAATTCCCAAAAGGAAAAAATCCCAGAGGAAATCATGATTTTGGAAAAGCGTATCCGAAACGCAGACCTTCCCATAATATCCGAACTTGGTTCTACGGATATCACCATCCAGGATTTATTGCTGCTTGATGTTGGTGATGTCATTGATTTAAATAAGGCAATAGATGAACCTTTGACGATTAAAATTGGAGGGGTCCCCAAATACAGTGGGCAGCCAGGAAAAGTGGGTAAAAAACACGCCATCCAGATTCTTGAAATCTTGAAAGGGGGAGACGAAGATGGTAAGTGATGAAATGCTTTCACAAGACGAGATAGATGCCCTTTTAAAAGGTACAAGTGATATAGAAGGTGAGGTGAACTCTCTTTCGATTGACGATTATTTATCAATGATGGAACTCGACGCCCTTGGTGAAATTGGTAATATCTCCTTCGGAAGTTCGGCCACTGCCCTATCCACTTTGTTGAATCAGAAAGTGGATATCACCACCCCGACGGTTACCTTAATTGAAAGGGGACAGATCGCGGAAGAATTTCCGCATCCATATGTAGCGATTCAAGTGCAATATACAGAAGGTTTCTCAGGTATTAATATGCTGGTCATCAAGCAGAGCGATGCTGCTATCATTGCAGATTTGATGCTTGGCGGTGATGGGGAGAATCCTTCTGACATGCTGGGAGAAATTCAATTGAGTGCGGTCAAGGAAGCCATGAACCAGATGATGGGTTCTGCTGCGACATCGATGTCGACCATTTTTAGTAAAAAGGTGGATATTTCTCCTCCTAGCATAGATTTACTTAACTTTATAAAAGGACAAGGTGAAAATGCGATACCGGACGAGGATTTATTTGCGAAAATCTCGTTCCGTCTTCGTGTCGGTAACTTAATTGATTCCAGTATTATGCAATTGTTGCCAGTAGAATTTGCTAAAGGGTTAGTTTCTGAATTATTAAAGGGAACAAGCGATAGCGAACCTACCGATATGAAAACGCAAAAGGCACTAAGTGATCCAGTAACAAACATTCCATCTCAGGAGCCGGCGGCAGTCCAGAACTCCCGGTCTACTCAATCGGCTAATGAATTTTATGGACAAGGGGGTTACCAACCCCAACCTACAAACCAAATACCGAATGTGCCGCAGCATTTTGGGGTTTCATCCGTACCAACAGGGCAGCCGGTAAATGTTCAGCCTGCCAGTTTCACTAGTTTTCAGCCTTATCAGCTTCAAGAGTCTGAATCGAAAAATCTCAGTATGCTGATGGATATCCCTTTGCAAGTAACTGTAGAGCTTGGGAGAACGAAGCGCTCAGTCAAGGATATTTTGGAGCTGTCATCCGGATCTATCATCGAATTGGATAAATTAGCAGGCGAGCCAGTGGATATCCTGGTAAACAGCCGCTTGATAGCAAAAGGTGAGGTAGTGGTGATTGATGAAAATTTTGGAGTGCGTGTTACGGATATCATGAGTCAAAGTGAAAGATTAAATAAAATCAGGTAATTTGGGGGACGAAAATAATGGCTAACAGAATTTTAATTGTGGACGATGCAGCATTTATGAGAATGATGATAAAGGATATCCTTTCTAAAAATGGTTTTGAAATAGTAGGGGAAGCAGCGGATGGTGCCCAAGCAGTGGAAAAATATAAAGAAACGCATCCGGATCTTGTAACGATGGATATTACCATGCCTGAAATGGATGGAATTACAGCATTAAAGGAAATTAAAAAGGTAAATCCTCAAGCTAAGGTCATTATGTGTTCAGCAATGGGGCAACAAGCCATGGTCATTGATGCGATCCAGGCGGGAGCAAAAGACTTTATCGTGAAGCCATTCCAGGCAGACCGGGTGTTGGAAGCCATAAATAAAGCATTAAGTTAAGAGGGTGTCTGCATATTGTTTTTTATTAAAAAATGGCTTCAGGCCACACTGCTGATAGCAGTAATCTTTTCAGGGGCCATACAGGCCCATGCAGAAGATCTTGAAAAAACGGTGAAGGATGTTTATGAACAGCCAGATGATTTAAAAGTGGATAAGGATGAATCAAAAGACTCGCAATCTACCAACCAGGCTACGAATCCAAATAAAGTGGGGATAACCGTTTGGGAGTTTCTGAGGATGATTTTTGCTACCATTTTTGTAGTTGCGCTTCTTTATATCCTATTAAAGTTCGTCAATAAAAAAAGTAAATCGTATCAAAAGGCAAATTCAGTGGAGAATTTAGGCGGTACGAGCCTTGGAGCAAATCGTTCTGTCCAGCTTGTTAAAGTCGGCGGGCGAATATTGGTGATCGGGGTTGGCGAAAATATTCAACTCTTGAAAGAAATAGATAATCCTGAGGAATATGAGCAGCTTTTGAAAGATTACAACGATAAGATGGATCAAATGATCCAGCCTGGAGAATTTGCAATTAAGGTGAAACATAAGTTGTTGAAGAAAAGAGAATCCGAAACCGCAAGTTTCTCTACAGAGTTCAAAAATCAACTCGATCAAATGTCTGATAGCAGGAAGAAGCTGTTAAATGAGCTTGATAGGAAAGGGCGAGACAATGAATGAGTTCATGGAGTTTTTTAATAACAGTGATCCCACTAATGTCTCTACTTCCGTCAAACTTGTTCTTCTAATGACCGTTTTATCGCTGGCTCCAAGCATATTGATCTTGATGACCTGTTTTACAAGAATCATCATTGTCCTGAGTTTTGTGAGAACATCGCTAGCTACACAGCAGATGCCGCCGAATCAGGTGTTGGTCGGCCTGGCTCTTTTCATGACATTCTTCATAATGGCACCGACTTTTCAGGAAGTGAATGAAAAGGCATTAACCCCGTTATTTAATGAAGAAATAGATTTAGAAGAGGCATATGTACAGGCCTCGATACCTTTTAAGCAATTCATGAGTGCCCATACAAGGCAAAAGGATTTGGAGTTATTCTTGGAGTATGCAAAGCTTGATAAGCCGGAAACGATACAGGACATTCCCTTGACTGCCTTTGTACCAGCTTTTGCAATCAGTGAAATCAAAACAGCTTTTCAAATAGGTTTTATGATTTTCATTCCATTTTTGGTTATTGATATGGTCGTTGCAAGTGTCTTGATGTCGATGGGTATGATGATGTTGCCGCCGGTCATGATTTCACTGCCATTTAAAATCCTCCTTTTCATTCTTGTTGACGGATGGTATTTAGTAGTGAAGTCATTATTACAGAGTTTTTAAGCAGGTGAGAAAAAATGAGTGCAGAGTTTGTTATTGATGTAGCAGAAAAAGGAATTTATATGGTATTGATTATCGCAGGCCCATTGATGGTAATCGCTCTTATTGTAGGGCTATTAGTAAGCATCTTTCAGGCGACTACACAGATTCAGGAACAAACCTTGGCTTTTGTTCCAAAAATCGTGGCCGTCTTATTGGGTCTCATACTATTGGCTCCATGGATGCTGAGCCATCTATTATCATATGCAAATGAAATATTCGGTAATCTGAATCGATTTGTAGGGTAGGGCATGGAGGAATTATTTCCGCACTTTCCCGCCTTTTTATTAATTGTGGTCAGGGTCACTACGTTTTTCGTGGCTATGCCGATTTTTTCGTACCGTTCAATACCGGTACAACATCGAGTGGGGCTTGGGATCTTCCTTGCCTGGATCATGTACTATACTATTGAAGCCCCGATTCTGGACTTGGATGTCACATTTTATTTATTAATCATAAAGGAAGCAGTTGTTGGGCTCTTCATTGGGTTTGCTGCCTATATGATTTTATCGGCCGTTCAAATCGCTGGAGGATTGATTGATTTTCAAATGGGTTTCTCAATTGCCAATGTCATCGATCCCCAAACTGGGGCACAAAGCCCGTTGATGGGACAATATCTTTATACAATCGCTTTATTATTCCTATTGAGTACTAACGGCCATCATTTGCTTTTGGATGGAATCTTTTATAGTTATCAGTTCATCCCGATTGACCAATTATTTGTACCATTCGGAAATAATACACTGATAGAATATTTGGCCAAAGCTTTCAGCAAAGCTTTCATGATTGCTTTTCAAATGTCCATACCTGTAGTGGGAAGTATTTTCTTAGTGGATGTCACACTAGGGATCCTTGCTAGGACAGTCCCTCAATTAAATGTGTTCGTTGTCGGAATTCCAGTGAAAATCATAGCCGGCTTAGCGGTTATCGTACTGGTGATGGGGATGATGATGACGGTTGTCACCCAACTCTTCAATTTCTTGCTTTTGACTATGCGCCAACTAATGCAGTTGATCGGAGGCGTTTAATATGGAGAGGTTCCAGCTGGGTTTACAGTTTTTCGCTGGTGAGAAGACCGAAAAGGCGACTCCAAAAAAACGTCAGGATTCGAAGAAAAAAGGTCAGGTGGCAAAGAGTCAGGATGTAAATACCTCTGTTAATTTAATTGCCGTGCTTTCAGTGCTACTGCTTATGGGACCGTACATGTATAATCACCTGCTCGGTCTCATGAAAGAATATCTGCAGCATTTTACCTTGCCTGGATTCAGCGAGGAGAATATACAAATTATCATGATTGAGGTTTTAAAGGAGATGGGTCTTATTCTTGGACCGGTTTTTACGGCAGCGATAGTGGCTGGAGTATTGGCTAATGTCATGCAAATCGGTTTTTTGTTTTCGACTGAATCCATTCAGTTCAAACTTGAAAAATTGGATCCCATTAAAGGGTTCAAACGAATTTTTTCAATGAGGGCCATTGTTGAATTATTGAAATCCATTCTTAAAATATCATTTGTTGGTTTTGTTGCCTTTTATGTACTTTGGCAGCGCATGGACGAGATTATGATTTTATCACAGATTTCTGTGGAAGCAGCGATGGCAACATTGGCGGATATTACGATTAAAGTAGGATTTTATGCTGCCATGGCTTTATTGTTCATTGCTCTTTTGGACTATTTGTATCAAAAATATGACTTTGAAAAAAACATCCGGATGTCGAAACAGGATATTAAGGATGAGTATAAAAATTCCGAAGGGGACCCTCTTATCAAATCCAAGATTAAGCAAAAGCAAAGGCAGATGGCCGCTCAAAGAATGATGCAGGAAATTCCCAATGCGGATGTCGTCATCACTAACCCGACGCATTTTGCAATTGCTTTAAAATACGATGAAGATAAGGCAGAGGCTCCGTATGTAGTGGCAAAAGGCGTTGATTTTGTTGCTCAGAAAATTAAATTCATTGCTAAAGAAAACGATGTGATCATGGTGGAAAATCGGCCTTTGGCCAGGTCTTTATATGATCAAGCTGAAATAGGCCAGGCAATACCTGAGGAGTTCTTTAAGGCGGTCGCTGAAATACTGGCCTTTGTATATAAAACCAAAGGTAAACTGTAAAGAAGTAATAGGGTAACCCGTTAGTTAGGAGAGAAAAAACATGCGAGCAAGAGATTTGGTTGTTATATCGAGCGTCATCATGATCGTTGCCATGTTGGTCATTCCATTGCCAACATGGTTGTTAAGTATTTTACTCCTTTTAAATATCTCTCTTGCGCTGCTGGTTCTATTGACTACGATGAATATGAAAGAACCTCTCGAATTTTCAATCTTTCCTTCCTTGCTACTTTTACTGACATTGTTCAGGCTGGGGTTGAATGTTTCGACGACTCGTGCCATTTTGACCTATGGTGATGCTGGAGGAGTTGTAGAAACCTTTGGATCGTTTGTAGTCGGAGGTAACGTGCTTGTAGGATTAGTTGTATTCATCATTTTGGTCATCATCAATTTCATCGTCATCACGAAAGGATCCGAACGGGTCTCGGAGGTAGCGGCAAGGTTTACACTGGATGCGATGCCAGGGAAACAGATGGCCATTGATGCAGATTTAAATGCTGGGATGATCTCCGAAAACGAAGCACGTGCCAGAAGGGAAAAAATTAGTAACGAGGCAGACTTTTATGGATCCATGGATGGAGCGAGTAAGTTTGTTAAAGGGGATGCCATAGCGGGCATCATCATAGTCATCATTAACTTGATTTTCGGTATGATCATTGGCGTCATGCAATTGGACATGAGTTTTGGAGAGTCCGCCGTACATTTTTCCATGTTATCGGTTGGTGACGGAATCGTGAGTCAGGTACCTGCCTTATTGATTTCCACAGCTACGGGAATAGTCGTAACCCGGGCAGCCTCGAATGGAAACCTCGGTGCGGATATTGTTGAACAGTTATTTCAATTTCCTAAAATGCTTTACCTGACAGCAGCGACCATTTTCCTTTTAGGGTTATTCACGCCCATTTCCGACTTATTCACCTTACCGATTGCTGCTTTATTAGTCGTTGGAGGGTATACGATTTCAAGGATACCGCAGCAGGACGAAAGGGAAATGCTAGAAATGGAAGAAGTGCTGGAAACCGATGAAATGAAAAGTCCAGAAAGCGTCGTTAACCTTTTAAGTGTCGACCCGATCGAATTTGAGTTTGGATATGGATTGATTCCGCTTGCGGATGCCAATCAAGGTGGAGACCTACTGGACCGAGTCGTCATGATTCGCAGGCAGCTTGCAATTGAATTGGGGCTTGTGATCCCTGTCGTCAGAATACGTGATAACATTCAGTTGAATCCTAATGAGTATCGGCTGAAAATTAAGGGAAGTGTCATGGCAAAGGGGGAATTGCTCCTTAATCATTTCTTGGCCATGAGTCCCGGGATTGAGGATGATTCAATAGAAGGAATCGATACGATAGAGCCGTCCTTCGGTTTACCCGCCAAATGGATCACGGATGATATGAAAGAACATGCAGAGATAATGGGATATACAGTTGTAGACCCGCCAAGTGTAGTATCCACACACTTGACGGAAGTCATAAAGGCCAATGCACAGGAACTATTGGGCAGGCAGGAAACGAAACAATTGATCGATCATCTCCATGAATCCTCACCTATCCTAGTAGAGGAAGTCACTCCGAATCCGTTGTCTATAGGAGATGTACAAAAGGTATTGGCAAAATTATTGAAGGAAAAAGTTTCTATAAGGAACTTACCGATCATTTTCGAAACACTTGCTGATTATGGCAAGTTATCGACGGACACAGACTTGCTTACTGAGTATGTAAGGCAGAATTTAGCTAGACAGATTACGAATTCTTTTATTACGGATGAAAATAGAATTAAAGTCATAACATTATCGGGCAAAGTGGAAAAGACCATCGCGGATGGTGTACAGCAAACCGAACATGGTAACTTTTTATCATTGGATCCAACTATATCGCAATCCATATTGGAGGCAATTGCAGCCAAATTGGAAGAGTTGACGTTAATGGATCACCAACCGATCTTACTCTGCTCTCCAGCGGTAAGGATGTATGTACGGCAATTAACTGAACGTTATTTTCCCAATGTACCGATTCTTTCATACAATGAACTCGAATCGAATGTAGAAGTACAAAGTGTAGGGGTGGTGAATGTCGATTGAAGGTAAAGAAATATTTGGCACCATCTATGAACGAGGCGATGAAGCGAATAAGGGGTGAACTAGGCAGTGATGCGGTCATCTTAAGTTCAAAGGCTGTATATAATGGTGGTTTCCTAGGTTTATTCAAAAAGAGGAATATTGAAGTGATTGCAGCTATAGACCCGGTTTCCCAGCCTATCCAAATGAAAATCAAACAGAAATCGAAAAAGTTGCCATCGAAACCGGAAGTGGCAAGTTATGCCACTGATACGAATGAAGGTAATAGGGAAAGTGCTGATTTATTAACAGAAATCGAAGGTTTGAAAGATATGATCAAGAGTTTACAAATCTATTCACCTGATAGAAAATATCCAGGAAAACTGCAAAAAATCCACGATTACCTAACAGAGCAGGAAGTGGATATATCACTTCGGTCTCAAATCATGGATGAACTATTTGAGAAATGGTTCGTTTTCAAACAACAATCCACAGATGAAGAGGTTCAAGTTTGGTTGGAAGAAGCCATGTTCGGGATTTTGGAAAAGGTTGAAAACGGAAAACCTGGGCTGCAAAAAAAGTATATTAATATTGTTGGTCCAACAGGTGTGGGAAAGACGACAACCCTTGCAAAAGTAGCTGCGGAAACCATGCTGAAGCATGATAAAAAGGTGGCTTTCATTACGACGGATACGTACAGGATTGCTGCAATAGATCAGCTTAAGACATATGCAAAGATTTTAAACGTTCCAATTGAAGTCGCTTATAATTTGGAAGATTTCAAAAGGGCAACTGAACGTTTCTCCGGTTATGATTATGTTTTTATTGATACGGCCGGGAGAAATTTTCGTAACCCTCAATACGTTAGGGATCTTAATGAAATCATCCATTTTACAGCTGAGATGGAAACCTATTTAGTTTTGTCATTAACCTCTAAACAAAAGGATATGGAAGATATTTATCGACAGTTTGCTACGATACCGATTAAACAGGTCATTTTTACAAAAGCGGACGAAACCTCCACTTTCGGGGCTATATTCAATTTTATACACACTCATGAAGTAGGAGCCGCTTTTATAACAGATGGACAGAATGTGCCAGACGATATTGAAATAGCTACATCATCACAGTTATTGAAAATGACTTTTGGGGCTAAAAAATATGAAAGATCAAGCTGAGAACTTACGAAGACGATTGGAAGCCCGCCAAAATCAATCAATGGCCAGGACGATTGCCGTTTTAAGCGGTAAAGGTGGAGTGGGAAAATCAAACTTTTCTTTGAACTTTTCCATTGCTTTATCCCAAAGGGGGAAAAGGGTCCTGTTGTTCGACATGGATATCGGTATGGGGAATATTGATATTTTGATTGGGGGACAATCTCCTTGCAGTATTATTGATTTCTTTGAAAATGATTATAGTTTGAATGATATCATTACGACCGGACCGGGGAATATTTCAATCATTACAGGTGGAACAGGATTGAAGAATCTCTTTGCGTTTGATGAAGATTCGTATACCCGTTTTAATGAAGAATTCAGTTTGTTGTTGGCTAACTACGATTATATTTTATTTGATATGGGTGCAGGTATCACACAGAATTCTATGAAATTCCTTTTATGTGTGGATGAATGGGTCGTTATCACGACGCCTGAACCTACTTCTATCATGGATGCATACTCCACGATTAAATATATTCATTCCGTAAATAAAGAGATTCCACTGTTCCTTGTTTGCAATAGGGTTTTCACTAGCAAGGATGGCAAAAAAACGATAAATCGTCTCCAAAATGCACTGATGAAATTTTTGGGTCTGGAAACGGTTGCTCTAGGGTTCTTACCAGACGATAGAACAGTATCAAAATCTGTTACCAAACAAATGCCCTTTATCCTTTTCGATTCTGAAGCCGATGTATCCAAAGCTATTTTGGACATTGCATCGAGATATGCGAATCATTCATTTGGGGAAGAATTGACTTTACAAAAAAGCCGTTTTCTCCGAAATATGAAGAGATATTTTCTAGGAAAGTAGGTCTCCTTACATGGGTAAAGTAAAAGTGCTGATAGTGGATGATTCTGCGTTTATGAGAAAGTTAATTTCAGAGTTTTTAGCAGAAGATAGTAGGGTTGAGGTCATCGGGACTGCCAGGAATGGGAGAGATGCCTTAGATAAAATAAAGTCTTTAAAACCCGATGTCGTGACTTTGGATGTGGAAATGCCGGTTATGGACGGATTGGAAGCATTAACCCGGATCATGAATGAATGTCCAACAGCTGTAGTCATGTTGTCAAGCACAACGAAAGAAGGAACGGAAAATACATTTGCTGCCATGAACAATGGGGCCTTTGACTTTGTGGCTAAACCCTCAGGTGCCATTTCATTGGATTTACATAAAATCAAGAAAGAACTCCATGAAAAAGTTATGGCAGCCAGCAGGGCAAATGTTCACAAACTACAAAAAAATGCAATAAATATGGAAAAAAGTCCATTAGTCTGGGGAAAATATAGTAAAATAGATTCAAAAGAATTGATTAAAATTGAAAAAAATGAAAAAACATGGTCCTATGGAAACAGGAAGGTAATAGTCATTGGTACATCTACAGGAGGTCCAAGAGCTCTGCAGACCGTCTTGACGGAACTTCCAGAAGAAATTGATGCGCCCATACTCATTGTCCAGCATATGCCCCCCGGTTTTACAAAATCCTTGGCAACACGCCTGAATTCATTATGCAAGATTAAAGTGAAGGAAGCTGAAGAGGGTGAACTGATCCAAAAAGGTGTCGCCTACATCGCACCTGGAGGTTTTCACTTGAAAGTGAGGAAAATCGGAATGAGCTGGGCAGTCCTTTTGGATCAATCCGAATTGCGTAATGGACATCGCCCGTCAGTTGATGTGCTATTTGAGTCGGTAAGTGAAATGAATGATCTTGCGAAAATAGCCGTTATCATGACCGGGATGGGAATGGATGGGTCGCTGGGGCTTACAAAGCTGAAACAAGAGGGTCCTTTAAAAGCGATAGCCGAATCTCAGGAGACATCAATCGTTTTTGGTATGCCGAAAGCGGCAATCAATACCAATTTAATAGATAGCATAGAGGATGTAGAAAAAATAGCTAAAGCGATAATAAGCTATTTTTAACACGTGGAGGTGGGATTGTATGGATATGAACCAGTATTTAGAGGTATTTATAGAAGAAAGTAAAGAACATTTGCAAATGTGCAGCGAACAGATGCTGGTACTCGAAAAGAACCCGGGAGACCTCTCGATTGTCAACGAAATCTTTCGTTCCGCCCATACCCTAAAAGGGATGTCGGCAACAATGGGGTATGATGACTTAGCCAATCTAACCCATAAGATGGAGAATGTTTTGGATGCGATCCGAAACAGTCAAATCATTCTTACGCCTGAATTGTTCGATGTGTTATTTTTAGCTGTTGATGATTTAGAGGCGATGGTCATGTCCATTGCTGAAGGTGGAGATGGAAAAAGAAATGTGAAGAGTATTGTCCACCAGCTGGAATTGATTGAAAAAGGGGAGTCACCCGTGTCTACCTCCATTGCAGAAGTTGCAGCTTCTGTCGCTCTTGAAAAGGAGGAAATGATTGCGGGAGAGTACGATGAATTTGAATGGACAGTACTTCAGCAGTCCTATGATCAAGGCTTCAATAGCTTTGAAATTTCGATAGGTTTGCGTGAGGACTGTCTTTTAAAAGCTGCTCGGGTTTTTATGGTATTTGAGGTGCTTGAAAAATCAGGTGAAGTAATCAAGTCACACCCACCCGTAGAACTTTTGGAAGAAGAACAGTTCGATCAGCAATTTACTGTCACCATGGTAACAACAGAATCGAGTGAAGTGATAAAGAAAAAAATCATGAAGGTTTCTGAAGTGGATCACGTTGTTATAAATACCCTTGACCTTGAAGGCTTGCGACATGCTGCCAATGTTAAAGTGGATAAAGTTGCTGAAGTTCAGGAACAAGAGACTAATCATGCAGTGCTTCCAACTGATATTAATGAGAAGAAAAAACAGTCACCCGCTAAGCCGGCATCAAGCAAGACCATTCGAGTGAACATTGAGCGGCTTGATATACTAATGAACTTATTCGAGGAACTTGTAATCGATAGAGGCAGACTTGATCAAATTTCAAGTGATTTGGATAATCAGGAATTGCATGAAACAGTCGAAAGAATGTCCCGTATAACCAGTGATTTACAAACAATCGTATTGAATATGCGGATGGTGCCAGTGGAAACGGTATTCAATCGTTTTCCTAAAATGGTTCGTCAATTAGCAAGGGATTTAAACAAGAAAGTCGATTTGGAAATCAGCGGAGCTGAAACGGAACTTGATCGTACAGTCATTGATGAAATCGGTGATCCTCTCGTCCATTTATTAAGGAACGCCATGGATCATGGGATTGAAACACCTGAAGAACGTCTGGCAAAAGGAAAGGTTGAAGAAGGTAAAATCCTTTTAAAAGCATATCACAGCGGCAATCATGTTTTCATTGAAATCGATGATGACGGTGCAGGCATCAATAAAGAGCGGGTCTTGAACAAGGCACTATCCAATGGGATCTTAACTAAGGAAACTGCCGTCACCCTCTCGGATAAGCAAATCTATGAATTGATATTCGCTTCGGGTTTCTCAACAGCGGAAACCATATCGGATGTTTCAGGGCGCGGTGTGGGGCTGGATGTAGTTAAAAATACTATTGAGTCTCTCGGTGGAACTGTCACGATCGATTCCAAGGAGAATGAAGGTTCCATCTTCCTTATTCAGCTTCCGCTTACATTGTCCATTATTTCTGTCATGCTGGTTGCAATCCAAAATGAAAAATATGCGATACCGCTTTCTTCTATTATAGAAACTGCGATCATAAAAAAAGAAGATATCATGAATGCCCATAATCAACAAGTTATTGACTTTAGGGGGAAAGTTCTACCACTTCTGTTCCTGAAAGATATATTTGAAGTGCCTTTCGGCCAGGAAGATGAAGAGTTCCTCTCTGTGGTCATTGTAAGAAAAGGCGATAAATTAGCGGGATTGGTCGTTGATTCATTTATCGGGCAGCTGGAAATCGTATTGAAATCACTAGGTAATTATTTAACAACTGCATTTGCAATATCGGGGGCAACGATTCTTGGTGATGGCCAAGTTGCCTTAATCATAGATTGCAACACATTGATTCATTGAATGATAGATAAATAGGGCAGGGTGATGGGAAGTTGGTTCATAATTTCGAATTTAGGTTTGCTTTAGGAGTAACCTGTCATCATGAGTTTTTTTAGAGGAGGGGAATGAGATGTCGCAGGATATGAAAGTAATCGTATTTCAAATTAAGGATAAAGAATATGCCATTCCAGTGGATAAGGTAAGCGGTATCGAAAAGCTTCTTCATATTACCAGAGTTCCAAAGGCTGCACTGTTTGTTAAGGGAGTCATAAATTTAAGGGGTGTAATCACTCCAATTATTGATTTACGGGTCCGTTTTGGTTTCGAAGAGGTGGAATACGATGGTTCAACACGGATCATCATTGTCATTCTGGATGATATGGAAGTGGGATTAATAGTGGACTCTGCCAATGATGTTTTGGATATTCCAGTGGATAGTATCGAGCCGCAGCCTGAAGTTGTGGGACATGTGGCTTCAGAATACATTAGCGGGGTGGCTAAAATTGAAAAGCGTCTGCTCGTCCTAATTAATTTGGAAAAGGCTTTGAGTCTAGAATTGACTGAAAATATATTAAGAGAAGGATAATCATATGTCGTTCATTGAAAAAATCAATCCTCTTCAACTCGATATTTTGAAGGAAATTGGCAATATAGGTGCAGGGAACGCAGCAACGGCGCTTTCTGCCATCCTAAATAGGAAAATTGATATGAATGTTCCTAATGTCCAAATCGTTTCCTTTGATGAAATGATGGTAATGGCCGGCGGGGCCGATCACGTGGTTGCCAGTGTTTTCCTTAGAATAGAAGGTGATGCTTCTGGGAGTATGTTTTTTGTCCTATCGCTTCCAGTAGCTGAATACTTGATTCGTCAGCTGACTGGTGTTGAAACCTTTTTGATAGATTCCACACCTTATAATGAATTGGCACTCTCCTGCCTTCAGGAATTAGGGAATATTTTATCGGGATCCTATCTCTCATCACTCTCTGATTTCACCCGATTGAATTTCTATCCATCCGTTCCTTCATTGAGTATCGATATGGTAGGGGCATCGATCAGTTATGGATTATTGGGATTATCTCAAGTAAGTGACGCAGCCATTGTCATTGATACTGTACTTGAAAAAGACCAGCTATTTGCTGAATCCATTAAGGGTCATTTCTTTCTCTTACCCGATCCCGATTTTTTTGATATCATTTTTTCCGCTTTAGGAGTGTCGCCTAATGACTGAACTGTTAAAGGTCAAGGTTATTAAGGTTGGAATAGCGGATATGAATATTATAAAAACTCCCTATTCGATTCGTACTTCTGGGTTAGGGTCGTGTGTTGGTGTTGTGATTTATGATGAAAAAAAAGAAATTGGAGGTTTGGCCCACATCATGCTGCCTAACTCTTCACTTGCTAAATCGGGACAGATAAACGTTGCCAAATTTGCAGATACGGCGATAAAGGAATTAGTGCAGCTATTAGTACAAGAAGGCGCGAGAATGCCATTCCTAAAAGCGAAGTTGGCTGGCGGTGCGCAAATGTTTCAATTTGCCTCCGGAGGGGATTTAATGAGAATAGGACCCCGGAATGTTGAAGCTGTCCGGAAAGAGTTATCTGACTTGCACATTCGAGTCATTGCCGAAGATGTAGGCGGGAATTTCGGGAGAACGATCGAATTTAATTTGAAAGATTGTTTGCTAAATATACGGACCGTTACTAAAGGGACAAAAAACATATAGGAACGTATCAGGCTTTTCTTAAAAAAGAACAGCCAAAACTCTGACAGTTACACTGCAATCGAATTATTGTTTCTTTTATGGCCTTTAAGGGCCGTTTTGATCACAAGACGTATACAATGTTAGGAGGATGTCCAATGTCTCATCTTACCATCGAAGAAGAGCAGTTATGTTGGAAAAATTGGGTTGGTTGCAGAGATCCGCTGGCCGGGGACATTTTGGTTAAGAAATACATCCCACTCGTATCGTATCATGTTCAACGCATTTCAGTGAGTCTTCCTAAAAATGTGAGCCGAGATGATATAAGGAGTTTAGGGATGATGGGGTTATTCGATGCCCTGGAACGTTTTGATACGAAGCGTGACCTGAAGTTTGATACATATGCCTCATTTAGAATTCGTGGTGCTATTTTAGATGGATTAAGAAAAGAGGATTGGCTTCCACGGAGTGCAAGAGATAAAGCCAAGAAAATTGAATCTGCAATAGAAAAGCTAGAGCAGCAATACATGAGGAACCTTTCTCCAAACGAGATTGCAGCTGAATTGAATATCCCGGAAGAGGAAGTATATGCTGCATTAAATGAGAATTTCTTTGCCAATGTATTATCAATGGATGAAAATCCCCAAGAACAAGACGATAAAGAAAGCACGAATTTTCATATTAAAGATGAAAAAGCGGATTTACCTGAGGAACATGTGTTAAGGGAAGAACTATATGTGGAATTAGCCCAAGTCATAGAAACCCTTAATGAAAAGGAACAGTTGGTTTTACAGCTTTTTTATAAAGAGGAACTAACATTGACCGAAATTGGACAAGTAGTGAGTCTATCTACGTCCCGGATTTCCCAGATTCACTCGAAAGCGATATATAAATTAAGAAACGCGATGAATGATCAAAAGTTTTAATCATGATATCAGTTTGAAAATGGGTATTGTTTCAGGGGATGCATCCCGTTGATCGGAAAAATTCGATTTAACGAAGACATGCCTCCTAATGTTAAGACCAGATTGAAAGAATTCAGAGACACCCGCATCAATAATCCATTCGAAATCACTGAATGATTGAACTAGAAGTGCAGTTCAAATTCATTCTCATCCTTACTTCCAGTGTAATGTGATTTTGGAATTTTTCTTATGGTAATCCAATGAAAACACACTTTCGCTCGGTTTTGTTCGATTATTTGAAATGAAAAAGGGTTTTCAAAGGAAGTTGGGTAGCCTATGAGCTTAAAACCGATTGATATGTACTTCCACGAATCCAGGATGCGAAAGCATCCACGCCCATTTTCATGAAAAAGAAGGAAATGCAGACAGGCGCCAGTCTCCAAAAAAATATAAACAAAAAGTAATCAAGAAAAAAACAACAGTGAAAGAAGATCCCCAACCGAGGGTTGAATATTCCGGTTAATTAGGAGGCAACATGTCAGTGTTTTTTATGTTTTTGTTGTTTGTATTAAATATATTCACCATTTTTGCCATCATCGTTTTATATCTTCGACAAAATCGTTTAAGTCAGCTGGAAAAAGATCAAAAGGCAATCATTGGTGAAATGGAACAACTTATGTCTGGTTATTTGATGGAAATGAAAGAGGACAACGAGACATTGGTAAAGGCATTCACCAATTCGGTTGCAATGAATCACGAGTATGGACAAAAAAGTCAAGAACATGGTTCAATAAAAGAAACCATGGAAGATAAAGAAGTAAAACAACAGCAAAACATGCTGCAAGCGTTTAAAGAGGGAAGTCGTACCGCCTCTAAAAAGCAGGCGATCACCGCCTACAAAATAATGCCTGAAGAACATGGTGACAATACTTTACCCGTAAAAGTTGAAGACAAATTAGAGCTTTCATCTGCAGCCACTTCCCTTCCAAACGAAGGGAAACGGACTGGTAAAGAATTTTCGGACATGTTACAGGCCTCGGTAAATGCGCGAACATTAAATGAACAAGTGGATATGTTAGCGGATCAAGGTCATTCAATTGAAGAAATCGCCAAAAATTTAGGTCGCGGTCAAACGGAAATAGAGCTATTATTAAAGTTTCGCATGAATAGATAAATATTTCTTGATTGAGCAGAATCATTATGGTATATTATGAAATGGTGTTAATACACACGCCCCGTGATTCTTGCAGATGGTGCTGTTTCGACAGTTTCTGTATGAAAATGATCGGTGCGGAGGAAAAACAAAACCATTTAGGAGGAAATAAAATGTCAGTCATTTCTATGAAACAATTGCTTGAAGCTGGTGTGCATTTCGGACACCAAACACGTCGCTGGAACCCGAAAATGAAGAAATATATCTTCACTGAGCGTAACGGCATCTACATCATCGACCTTCAAAAAACAGTTAAAAAGGTTGAAGAAGCTTATAACTTCGTGAAAGAACTAGCTGCTAACGGTGGAACTGTTCTTTTCGTTGGTACTAAAAAACAAGCTCAAGAATCTGTTAAAGAAGAAGCTATCCGTTCTGGTATGTACTATGTAAACCAACGCTGGTTAGGTGGAACTTTAACAAACTTTGAAACAATCCAAAAACGTATTTCTCGTCTTAAAGATATCGAAAAAATGGAAGCAAACGGAACTTTCGAAGTCCTTCCTAAAAAAGAAGTTATCCAACTTAAAAAAGAATGGGATCGCTTAGAGAAATTCTTAGGCGGAATTAAAGATATGAAGACTCTTCCAGATGCGATCTTCGTTATCGACCCTCGCAAAGAGCGTATTGCTGTTGCGGAAGCACACAAATTACACATTCCACTTGTTGGTATCGTTGATACAAACTGTGATCCGGATGAAATCGATGTAGTCATTCCTGCGAATGACGATGCAATCCGTGCTGTTAAATTATTAACAGGTAAAATGGCAGATGCTATCTTAGAAGCTAAACAAGGCGAAGAAACAGCAACTGAAACAACTACTGCTTAATAAGTAAAAAAGGTTGCTTATTCAGTAAGAAAAAAAGGTGATAAGAGGATAATGCCTTTTATCCCTTTTTTTTGCACTAAATAAGCATACATAAATCACTGTACGGAATGTTCTTTTTAAAGGTATGGTCGATTTTCAAGGTTAGAAAGTCATCAGGTATTGAGTTCAGTAAAATTGACTGAATAAGTGGATGGTTTTTCTGGAATATTGCCAAGGCTCGTAATTATTCTTTGATGATAACAAGTATTTTTTGGCAATAATGGGTAAAGATTGAATAAACTGCATTTAATTTGAGGAGGATATATATTATGGCAATCACTGCACAATTAGTTAAAGAATTGCGTGAAAAAACTGGTGCTGGTATGATGGACTGTAAAAAGGCACTTGTACAAACAGAAGGCGATATGGAAAAAGCAATCGATTTCCTACGTGAAAAAGGAATTGCAAAAGCTGCTAATAAAGGCGACCGTATTGCTGCTGAAGGTTTAACTTCTATCGTTGTAGAAGGAAACCAAGCGGTTATTCTTGAAGTGAACTCAGAAACTGATTTCGTTGCTAAAAACGAAGGCTTCCAAGCACTTGTTAAAGAATTGGCTGCATTCCTTCTTGCTAACAAACCTGAAAGCGTTGAAGTTGCTCTTGAGCAAACAATGGAAAATGGTGCAAAAGTTGCAGATCATATTAATGCTGCAGTTGCTAAAATCGGGGAAAAATTAACTCTTCGCCGCTTCCAAGTCGTTACTAAAACAGATAACGACGCATTTGGTGCATACCTTCACATGGGTGGACGTATAAGCGTACTATCAGTTCTTGAAGGTACAACTGACGAAGATGCAGCTAAAGGCGTTTCAATGCATATCGCTGCAATTAACCCAAAATATATCTCTCGCGACCAAGTCGATGCTAGCGAATTAGATCGCGAACGCGAAGTTCTTACTCAACAAGCGCTTAACGAAGGCAAGCCGGAAAAAATCGTTGCAAAAATGGTTGAAGGCCGTATCAATAAATTCTACGAAGAAATCTGTGTGAACGAACAAGCTTTCGTTAAAAACCCAGATCAAAAAGTGGGACAATTCGTAGAATCAAAAGGCGGAAAAATCCAATCATTCGTTCGTTATGAAGTAGGGGAAGGTCTTGAAAAACGTCAAGAAAACTTTGCTGAAGAAGTAATGAACCAAGTTAAAAAAGACTAATTGTCAGATAATTAATAATAGGGAACACTCTGGTGTTCCCTATTTTTTGAAATGTCATGAATTTTTGGTAGTATTGCAAGAAAGCATGATGAACGAACGAAAAGATTACATAGTTGGAGGTTCTCATGAGTAACGCTAAATATAAACGTGTCGTTCTAAAACTAAGTGGCGAAGCATTAGCCGGTGAAGAAGGATTTGGAATTAACCCTGCAGTAATTAAATCTATTGCTGAACAAGTCAAGGAAGTGGCTGAGCTTGATGTGGAAGTGGCTGTTGTTGTCGGCGGCGGAAACATTTGGCGCGGGAAAATAGGCAGTGAAATGGGTATGGATCGTGCTAATGCCGATTATATGGGTATGCTTGCTACAGTCATGAACTCATTGGCATTACAAGACAGCCTAGATCAGCTTGGAATTGAAACGCGCGTTCAAACTTCCATTGAGATGAGACAAGTTGCAGAACCATATATCAGACGCCGTGCAATCAGGCATCTAGAGAAAAAAAGAGTGGTGATTTTTGCAGCTGGTACAGGTAATCCATACTTTTCAACGGATACCACTGCCGCCCTGCGCGCTGCTGAAATTGAAGCTGATGTCATCTTGATGGCGAAAAATAATGTGGATGGCGTTTACAATGCAGATCCGGTTAAGGACAAAAATGCAGTGAAGTATGATGAACTTTCCTATCTTGATGTAATTAAAGAAGGATTGGAAGTAATGGATTCGACTGCGTCCTCATTATGCATGGACAATGATATACCATTGATTGTCTTCTCGATTATGGAAAAAGGTAATATTAAACGAGCCGTTCTAGGCGAAACGCTTGGAACTATTGTAAGGGGGAAATAAAAGATGCCGAAACAAGTTATTTCGAATGCGAAAACGAAAATGGAAAAAGCCATTGGAGCGTACACACGTGAATTAGCCAGCATCCGTGCCGGAAGGGCAAATGCCTCATTGCTTGATAGAATCTCGATTGATTATTATGGTTCGCCGACACCAGTTAATCAGGTGGCTGGTATTTCTGTCCCGGAAGCAAGACTTTTGGTCATTCAACCATATGATAAGACGGTATTGGGTGAAATTGAAAAGGCGATTTTGAAATCGGATTTAGGCTTAAATCCTTCTAATGATGGATCGATCATCAGGATAGCCATCCCGGCTTTAACTGAAGAACGCAGAAAAGAGCTTGTGAAAGTTGTCAAAAAAGAAGCGGAAGAAGCAAAAATAGCTGTCCGTAATGTGCGTCGCGATGCTAATGATGATTTGAAAAAGCTTGAAAAAAATGGTGAAATCACTGAAGATGATTTACGTGGCTATGCTGATGACATCCAAAAGATGACAGATGGCAATATCACGAAAATCGATGAGATTACAAAAGATAAAGAAAAAGAAATTTTGGAAGTATAATTGCCATTTAAGAATTTTTAAAATAAAGAGGGCCGAATCCATACAGGGTCATGTCTTGGTTCTAACATATAGGTGTGCTTAAAAGAGAAAACTGTTATAATAAGGTTTCTCCGATAATGATTACTCCTTGAGTTAGTATGTTGCATGCAAACGTTGGAGGTGGTCCTTTTTTTGCATTTTTCATTGTAATCATAACCGGTTTTAGAATAAAAGAAGTAATGATTTCTCCCTTTCTAGCTTCTAATGAAGAAATAATTTTCATAATAATAATATGAGAACGAGTTTTTTTTTGATATTATAATATAGATTCTTTTTAAGCGGCAGAAAGCTTGATATACATAGTGCACGAAAACTTTGCCTTTGTAGAGAGATAAGTACAACCTGATGGGGGACTAACATATGTATTCACTTTGGAAGCGTTTCGTTAATAAAGATGCTTCTTCCGATGTAACAAATAGGATTCAGCATATTAAACAGTTTGATGTTCCTCAGCATATCGCCATCATAATGGATGGAAACGGCCGTTGGGCCAAAAAGCGTGCATTGCCACGTGTGGCGGGTCATCATGAAGGAATGAAAACCGTTCGTAAAATTACGAAAGTTGCCAATAAATTAGGGGTCAAAACTTTGACAGTCTATGCGTTTTCCACTGAAAACTGGAAACGTCCGAAAAGTGAAGTCGACTTTTTGATGAAGCTTCCCCAGGAATTTCTTGGGACATTTTTACCTGAGCTCATTTCCGAAAATGTAAGAGTTGAAACGATCGGGGACATATCACTCATTCCTGCACATACTCAAAATGCCGTTAAACGGGCAATGGAAGATACGAAGGATAATGATGGGATGATTCTGAATTTTGCCCTTAACTATGGAAGCCGTGGGGAGATTGTATCTGCAGTGAATAGCATCATTCAAGATGCTAAGAATGGTATAGTAAAGGAAAATGTAACTGAGGAAATGCTATCCAGTTATCTGATGACCAAACATTTGTCGGATCCGGATTTACTGATCCGTACAAGCGGTGAAATCCGTTTAAGTAATTTCATGCTTTGGCAGGCGGCTTATACTGAGCTTTGGTTTACAGAGGTGCTATGGCCAGATTTTAGTGAAGAGCATTTATTGCAGGCAGTTGAGGAGTATCAAAAGCGTTCACGAAGATTCGGTGGCGTTTAATGTAGAAGGCGAGGAAAATGGAATAATGAAACAACGAATTATTACGGCGGTCGTAGTTGCCGCTATCTTCATTCCACTAGTCATTTTAGGGGGCATTCCCTTTTTACTGACGGTTTATCTGTTGGGGTCCATTGGTTTGTATGAACTGATGAAAATGAAAAATTTACGTGTACTATCTTTTGAAGCATTTCTTTCTCACATATTATTGTGGGTACTTTTATTGCCTAATGAACATACCGCTTTTTTAGCGGAAATAAATTACGATAAAGTGCAAGTCTTCTTAATCGGGGTTTTGCTGCTATTACTTTATACAGTCGTTTCAAAAAACCGTTTTACTTTTGATGATGCAGGATTTTTAGTGATTTCGGTCCTATACCTGGGAATGGGTTTCTACTACCTATTCGAAACACGTGACTCTTTAGGGTTGGGTCTGATCTATATCTTGCTTACATTATTTACAATCTGGGCAACCGATTCCGGAGCATACTTCATAGGTAAATCACTTGGTAAAAGAAAGCTATGGCCAGAAATAAGTCCAAACAAGACGGTTGAAGGATTTATCGGCGGATTATGTTCCGCGATGGTAGTGGGTGTGCTATTTTACGCCTTCTCCAGTCTTGACTACACATTATTACAATTATTATTGATTTCATTGATCATTGGGGTATTCGGCCAATTGGGCGACCTCGTCCAATCGGCGTATAAACGTCATTATGGGGTTAAGGATTCCGGGAAGCTTCTCCCGGGACACGGTGGAATTTTGGACAGGCTTGATAGCGTGATATTCATTTTACCGATTTTGCATTTATTGCATGTTTTATAATATAAATATAGGCAACTGTTTAATGAATTAGGAGATGAGCAATTTGAAAAGTATCAGCCTTTTGGGCGCGACAGGTTCGATTGGTCAACAAACAGCGGATGTGGTAAGGTCCCATCCCGATCAATTCAAGATAGTGGCGCTTTCTGCTGGAAAGAATATAGAATTGGTCAGGGCCTATATACAAGAGTTTGAACCGAAACTAGTTTCAGTCCAGACGGAAGAAGATTATCATGTTTTGAAAAGTGAATTCTTCAGCCGCAAGGATATCGAGTTCATGTATGGCGATGAGGGATTGACTGCTGTTGCTGTGTATGATCAAGCGACGATATTGGTCAATGCCGTCATCGGAAGCGTAGGCCTTTATCCGACACTTCAAGCAATAAAGGCTAAAAAGGATATTGCTATCGCCAACAAGGAAACTTTGGTAACGGCAGGTCATTTGGTTATAAGTGAAGCTAAAAAGGCGGGGGTTAGATTGCTGCCGGTTGACAGTGAGCATTCCGCTATTTTTCAGGCATTACAGGGTGAAAGGGAAAAAAATATAGAACGTCTTGTCATCACTGCTTCAGGAGGCAGTTTTCGCGATCGGACCAGGGAAGAATTGAAGGGTGTAACGGTGGAAGAGGCGCTGAACCATCCGAACTGGTCAATGGGAGCGAAAATCACGATCGATTCTGCTTCAATGATGAATAAGGGTTTGGAAGTGATTGAGGCCCACTGGCTATTCGATCTTCCATACGATAAAATTGATGTATTGCTACATAAGGAGAGCGTCATCCATTCCATGGTTGAGTTTCATGATTCCAGCGTGATAGCGCAACTGGGTTCACCGGATATGCGAGTGCCGATACAATATGCACTTACTTATCCAGACCGTATGCCGCTAGAAGGGCGTAAACGCCTGAACCTTGCTGAAGTGGGCAAACTGCATTTTAGCGATATGGATTTCACCAGATATCCTTGTTTGCAATTCGCCTATAAAGCGGGTAAAATGGGCGGAACGATGACTACCGTATTGAATGCCGCCAATGAAGCGGCAGTCTCTGCGTTCTTATCTGGAAGGGTATCCTTCCTTGAAATTGAAACGTTAATTGAAAAAGCGCTGAATCAGCATTCCGTCATAGCCCTTCCTGATTTAGAAACGATTCAGGAAGTGGATAATATGACTAGGCAGTTTATAGAATCTTTAGTGAAAGATAGGTGACCGGAACATGCAGACTTTAGAAACGATTATAGCGTTCATCATCATTTTTGGCGCTCTTGTATTTTTCCATGAGCTTGGACACTTAGTGTTTGCAAAGCGTGCCGGAATTTTATGCCGTGAGTTCGCAATAGGTTTCGGGCCAAAAGTATTCACATATAAAAAGAATGAAACCGTTTATACCATTCGATTGCTTCCATTGGGCGGATATGTGCGTATGGCTGGTGAAGACACAGAAAATATCGAATTGAAGCCCGGCTATCGAGTAGGATTAATGTTTGATAATGAAGAGAATGTTACAAAAATCATTTTGAACAACAAAGATAAATATCCTGATATTCGTATTGTGGAAGTTGAAGTGATCGACCTTGATCATAAACTTATCCTTACTGGTTATGAAGAGGGCGAGGAAGATACATTAAAAACGTTTACCATCCATAAAGAAGCGGTAATCGTTGAAAATGGTGTGGAGAACCAGATTGCTCCATTTGACCGGCAATTTGCCTCAAAGTCGCTTGGGCATCGTTTTCTTACGATTGTAGCTGGTCCGGCAATGAACTTCGTTTTGGCTTTTGTCATTTTTGTGTTGATCGGCTTGTTTCAAGGAGTCGTGGTGGATGAAGCGAAACTTGGTGAGTTGACTCCAGATGGTTCGGCTGTAAATGCCGGTTTAAAATCTGGGGATGTCATTCAATCCATAGAAGGGACGGAAGTGTCTTCTTGGGGGGATGTTCAGGAAAGCATTCAAAAGAACCCCGGACAAGAGATCGAGTTTGTCGTTGACAGGGACGGGAAAACATTAGAAGTGCCGGTTGTTCCACAAGAAGTGGAGAGGGAAGGTAAGAAAATCGGGATTATCGGTGTTTACCCTCCAGTTGAAAAAGCACCGATTAAAGCCATACAATATGGTTTTACAGAAACGTATTTCTGGACAAAACAAATCTTCATCATCCTTGGTGACCTCGTAACGGGTGGATTTACGATTGACAGTCTATCCGGTCCTGTAGGAATATATAAATCAACTGAAGAAGTAGCGAAACAAGGTTTATTCACTTTAATGAAATGGGCAGGGCTGCTCAGCATTAACCTGGGAATCATGAACCTGCTGCCGCTACCGGCATTGGATGGAGGAAGATTGTTATTCTTTGTGGTCGAATTCTTAAGAGGGAAACCGATCGATCGCCAAAAAGAAGGAATGGTTCACTTCATCGGCTTTGCATTGCTAATGTTATTGATGATTGTCGTTACATGGAATGACATTCAGCGATTCTTCTTATAAGACATGTTTGGGTAAGGTAAACAGGCCAGCAGATTTTTCTGTTGGCTGTTTCTTTTCTGAAGAAAGAAAAGTCATTTCCTAGTTTTTTAACGGTTTTGGGGAAATAGTTTGTTTTCTAGGGAAATCGTAAGTATAATCGAGAATGAGTATATTAAATTAGCTTTTCTGAATAACGCAGAAAGTCTTTTTTGTATGATATGACCGTAATCATGCTGCGGTATGAATTTTACCGTTGAAGAGTTTAATTAAAAGGAAATATTGAAGAGGTGCAGATATGAAACAGAGTATGACGTTAATCCCTACATTGAGAGAAGTGCCTGCGGATGCTGAAATCAAAAGTCATCAGCTTCTATTACGTGCAGGATTTATGAGACAAAACTCCAGCGGGGTTTATAGTTTTATGCCGCTTGGAAAAAGGGTGCTTCAAAAGGTTGAAGCGATCGTTCGGGAAGAGATGGAGAATGCTGGCGCAGTAGAACTATTGATGCCGGCTCTACAACAAGCCGAATTCTGGCAGGAATCTGGACGCTGGTATACCTATGGTCCAGAGTTGATGCGCCTTAGGGACCGCAACAACCGTGAATTTGCGCTTGGTGCCACACATGAAGAAGTGATTACCAGCTTAGTTCGTGATGAAGTGAAATCCTACAAGCGTCTTCCTTTAACGGTTTACCAAATCCAAACCAAATTCCGTGATGAAAAAAGACCACGTTTCGGATTGTTGCGTGGACGTGAGTTCATCATGAAGGATGCTTATTCCTTCCATGCCAATCAAGAAAGCTTGGATGCTGTTTATAAAAATTTATATGCGGCATATTCAAATATATTTAGCCGTTGTGGGTTGGACTTCCGTGCCGTCATTGCCGATTCGGGGGCGATGGGTGGAAAGGATACACATGAATTCATGGTCCTATCTGAAATAGGGGAAGATACCATTGCCTATTCTGATACTTCAGATTATGCAGCAAATATTGAAATGGCACCGGTGAGTGTAATATATGAAAAAAGCTCCGAAGCACAAATCGCACTTGAAAAAATTCATACACCTGGTCAAAAATCGATTGAAGAAGTGGCTTCATTCTTAAATACCGAAGCAGAGAAACTGATCAAATCGTTATTGTTCAAAGTGGATGAAAAGTATGTGCTTGTATTGGTACGAGGAGATCATGAAGTCAATGATATCAAGCTGAAGAATTTCTATAACGCTTCAATCGTTGAATTGGTCGATCCAAATGAGACGAAAGAAGTCCTAGGATGTACAATTGGATCTCTTGGACCAATCAATGTCACTTCTGAAGTGGAAGTGATTGCCGATGTTGCGGTCGAAGCAATGGTTAATGGTATCTGTGGTGCAAATGATGAAGACCATCATTATGTGAACGTAAATCCTGATCGTGATTTTAACGTGACTAATTATATAGATCTTCGTTTCATTCAAGAGGGTGACCCATCACCGGACGGAAACGGAAAAATTAAATTTGCCAAAGGGATTGAGGTTGGCCATGTATTCAAACTGGGAACTAAATATTCCGAAGCTATGAATGCGACATTCCTGGATGAGAATGGACGGTCGCAGCCTATGATCATGGGCTGTTATGGTATTGGTGTTTCCCGTACACTTGCAGCTGTGGCTGAACAATTCAACGATGAAAAAGGTTTGGTCTGGCCATCGAATTTAGCGCCATACCAAGTTCATTTGATTCCAATCAATATGAAGGATGAGGCTCAGGCTGCGCTGGCAGAAGATTTATATAATGACCTAAAGGCACAAGGCATGGATGTTCTTATGGATGATCGTCAAGAACGTGCTGGCGTAAAATTTGCTGACTCTGACCTGATCGGTCTTCCTGTAAGGGTGACGGTCGGTAAAAAGGCATCCGAGGGTATCGTCGAAGTGAAAATCCGTAAAACGGGTGAGGTTCTTGAAATTGAAAGATCTGAACTAACTCTAAAACTTCACGAAATACTAGGATAAATTATAAATTTAAAAATAGGTAGGCATCATTCAATTGGATGATGCCTTTCCTTTTCATGGATTTAGATACTAGTGAAACATTCGTGATATGTTATAATAGCCTCTGATATCGTAGTGAAAATGAAAGTGAATAATATCTTGAGAGATAGTAGATAGGGGAGAGAGGAAATGGATCAAAATCCAAATAGCGGTAGAGAGAGATTTCAACTCTTGCTCCAGCAAATGGACTTGACTGAGGATGCCTTTGTGAATTATTTCATAGGTGCCGAAATTGATAAACTCTCAATCGAGAGGGAATCCAAAACATGGCATTTTGCCTTTAATATACCTGCATTAATTCCTTGCAGTGTTCATACAAGACTTGCTACTCATTTAGCAAGTACGTTTTCCCATATTGCGAAGGTCACTTTCAACTTGAATGTGGCCAACCCGCAAGTGACGGAACAATTGGTAAAAGAGTATTGGAAAAACTGCATTGGCGAGCTTGAGGGCATGTCTCCAGCACTGTTATCACTTCTGAATGAACAAGAGCCCACAGTGAATGGATATAAACTTATTGTAATTGCCCGGAATGATACGGAGGCTGGCCAGTTAAAACGAAAATACTCCGGCATCATTTCTAATATCTACCAAACATTCGGTTTCCCCCCGCTGACTCTGGAAGCGGAAGTGAAAGAGACGGTTTCGAATCCTGATTACCAGAAGTTTCTAGAAGAGAAACAAAAGGAAGACGCTGAAAAGGGACTTGCTGCCTTAGTGGAAATGCAGAAGAAAGAATCGGAAAAAGGCGGGGACGACGGCGTCTACGAAGGACCTGTTAAAATTGGTTATACGATTAAAGAAGATGCGGATTTCCGCAGAATCGAACAGATTATAGATGAAGAGCGCAGGATTGCTATCGAAGGCTTCGTGTTTGATGCAGAAGTACGTGAGTTACGAAGCGGCCGGAGCCTGTTGACTTTTAAAGTCACCGATTATACGAGCTCGATATTGGTCAAAATGTTTTCGCGTGATAAAGAGGATGCTGCCATACTTGCCAGAGTGAAAAAAGGGATGTGGGTACGTGCCCAAGGCAGTATCCAAAATGATACTTTCGTACGTGACCTGGTAATGATTGCAAATGATATTAATGAAATATCTAAACAAGGACGGCAGGATAAGGCACCTGAAGGTGAAAAGCGTGTAGAACTGCATATGCATACCCCAATGAGTCAGATGGATGCAGTGACACCTACTTCTGCGCTTGTAGCCCAGGCTGCCAAGTGGGGGCATAAGGCAGTGGCGATTACGGATCATGCAGGTGCACAATCATTCCCTGAAGCTTATAGTGCCGGGAAAAAGAATGGTATCAAAATCCTTTATGGAGTCGAAGTGAACCTTGTGAATGATGGGGTGCCCATTGTTTATAATGAGGCACATATTCCTTTGGCAGATGCCACCTACGTTGTGTTTGATGTTGAGACGACAGGTCTGTCTGCCGTTTATGATACGATCATTGAATTTGCTGCAGTGAAAATTCGTGACGGTGACATCATTGATCGATTCGAGTCATTTGCAAATCCGCATCACCCATTATCGAATACGACGATAGACTTGACTGGAATCACTGATGATCTTGTAAAAAATGCTCCAGAAGTCTCGGAAGTACTAGAAAAGTTCAAGAACTGGGCAGGCGATGCGATCTTGGTTGCACACAACGCAGCCTTCGATATGGGCTTTTTGAATATAGGTTATAAAAACATGGGTTATCCTAAAGCTTCCAATCCTGTTCTTGATACATTGGAACTTGCCCGGTTCTTATATCCGGAGTTTAAAAATCACCGGTTAAATACATTATGTAAAAAGTTCGATATTGATTTGACTCAACATCATAGGGCCATTTATGATGCCGAAGCTACAGGTTACCTTATGCTGAAAATGCTGAAGGATGCAATGGAAAAAGAGATTACCCATCATGATCAGCTTAATGACAATATGGGTAAAGGAAATGCTTATCAGCGTTCCCGGCCGTCCCATTGTACGTTGATCGCGCAAACGCAGGCAGGCTTAAAAAACCTTTTCAAATTAATTTCAATAGCGCATATCGATTATTTTTATCGTGTGCCCCGGATACCACGCTCACAACTTAAAAAGTATCGTGAAGGAATTTTGGTCGGGTCGGGATGCGATAAAGGGGAAGTTTTTGAAGGGATGATGCAGAAGGGTTTTGAGGAAGTCGTCGATATCGCCGAATTCTACGATTATCTTGAAATCCATCCGAAGGAAGTGTATCAGCATTTGATTGAGCTTGAATATGTCCGGGATGATAAATCGTTAGAAACGATAATATCCAATATCGTCAAGCTTGGTGAAAAATTGGATAAACCTGTCGTAGCAACGGGAAATGTGCATTATTTGGATCCGAATGATAAAATTTACCGGAAAATCCTTGTAAATTCACAAGGTGGAGCAAACCCGCTGAATCGTCATAAGCTGCCTGACGTACATTTTCGGACTACGGATGAAATGCTACGGGAATTTTCCTTCCTTGGTTCTGAGAAAGCCAAAGAGGTCGTGGTATCCAACACGAATAAAATCGCTGATATGATTGAAGAAATCAAGCCAATCAAGGACGAGCTATATACACCTAAAATCGAAGGTGCCGAAGAAGAGATGCGTGAGATGAGCTATGGCATGGCAAGGAAGATTTATGGAGAGAACCTGCCGGAAATCGTGGAAGCCCGTCTTGAGAAAGAATTGAAAAGCATCATTGGCCATGGATTTGCCGTTATTTATTTAATTTCTCACAAACTAGTAAAAAAATCATTGAATGATGGCTATCTAGTTGGCTCAAGGGGATCGGTTGGGTCATCTTTCGTTGCAACGATGACTGAAATAACGGAGGTAAATCCGCTTCCACCGCATTATGTATGTCCGGAGTGCAAGAAATCCGAATTCTTCAATGACGGTTCAGTAGGTTCGGGATTCGACCTGCCAGATAAAGATTGTCCCGATTGTGGCATTGCTTATACAAAAGACGGGCATGATATCCCGTTCGAAACCTTCCTTGGATTTAAAGGGGATAAGGTTCCCGATATCGACTTGAACTTTTCCGGTGAATATCAGCCAAAGGCCCATAACTATACTAAAGTCTTATTCGGTGAAGAATATGTATATCGTGCGGGAACGATTGGTACGGTCGCTGAAAAAACGGCTTATGGATATGTAAAGGGATATTCCGCTGATAATAACATCCATATGCGCGGAGCTGAGACTGATCGCCTTGTTGCCGGTTGTACTGGGGTGAAACGGACGACAGGACAGCATCCAGGCGGAATCATCGTTGTTCCGGATTATATGGATATTTATGATTTCACACCTATTCAGTTCCCGGCGGATGACAGGAACTCCGAGTGGAAAACAACTCACTTTGATTTCCATTCCATTCACGATAATATTTTGAAACTCGATATACTTGGACATGATGATCCGACTGTAATCCGGATGCTTCAAGATTTAAGCGGCATCGATCCAAAGACCGTTCCTACCGATGATCCTGAAGTAATGAAAATATTCAGCAGTACCGAATCTTTAGGAGTTACCGAAGAACAGATCATGTGTAAAACGGGTACGCTCGGCATTCCCGAATTTGGAACCCGTTTCGTCCGGCAGATGCTTGAAGATACGAAACCTACAACATTTTCCGAGCTTGTTCAGATCTCAGGGCTTTCTCACGGTACGGATGTATGGCTGAGCAATGCACAGGAGCTGATCCACAACCGGATATGTACACTAAGTGAGGTTATCGGTTGCCGGGATGATATTATGGTCTATCTGATTTATCAAGGTCTAGATCCTTCCCTAGCGTTTAAAATAATGGAATCTGTACGTAAAGGGAAAGGGCTCTCGGAGGAATTCGAAGAGGAAATGAGGAAAAATGAGGTGCCGGAATGGTATATCGATTCATGTAAGAAGATTAAATACATGTTCCCGAAAGCCCATGCTGCAGCTTACGTCTTAATGGCTGTCCGGATTGCCTATTTTAAAGTGCATCTGCCTTTATTGTATTATGCAGCCTATTTCACGGTACGTGCCGATGATTTTGAAATCGACGCCATGACACGGGGATCGCAAGCGATCAAATTGAAAATGGAAGAAATTACCGTAAAGGGATTGGATGCATCTACAAAGGAAAAGAATACATTGACGGTTCTTGAACTAGCTTTGGAAATGTGTGAACGCGGCTATGCATTCGCTAAAGTGGATTTATACAAATCCAGTGCTGATCAATTCATAATTGAAGGAACTAATTTGATTCCGCCTTTCAATTCAATACCTGGTCTTGGAACGAACGCCGCCATCAATATCGTCAACGCACGCAAGAATGGTGAATTCCTTTCGAAAGAAGACCTACAGCAACGGGGGAAGGTTTCGAAGACCATCCTTGAATACCTTGATAAACAAGGATGTCTGGAATCATTGCCTGAACAAAATCAGTTATCTTTATTTTAAGAGGAAACTGATGGAAAAAAGGAAGAAACAGACATGATATTTGCATAAATATCTTGATTATGGTATATTTTTATTGGAAATACTAAGAGGAACCAATGGCAAGAGTGGGGAAACCCACTCTTTCGTGTTGTATTGACCATTTAATTTTGAATCCGAAACCAAGCGCATACAACGCACGTATGGAGGAAACAAATGAGTAAAAAGGTAACGGAAGTTGTAGAAGAATTAGCATTACCAATTCTTGATGAATTGCAGCTTGAATTAGTCGAAGTGGAGTATGTGAAGGAAGGTAAAAGCTGGTTCCTTCGAGTGTACATTGATAAAGAAACAGGCGTAGATATTGAAGATTGCGGAAATGTGAGTGAAAAACTCAGTGAAAAGCTTGATGAGGTTGATCCGATTCCACAAAATTATTTTCTCGAAGTTTCATCACCCGGAGCTGAAAGGCCTCTGAAAAAAGAGAAGGATTTCCTTAAAGCTATCGGTAAAAATGTTTACATAAAAACATACGAGCCCATTTTAGATGAAAAAGAATTCGAAGGAATCTTAACCAGTTTCGATGGTAAAGAAGTGACACTCGAAGTCAGAATCAAGACAAGAAAGAAAACGATTGTCATACCATTCGAAAAGGTGGCCAAAGCAAGATTGGCGATTACCTTCTCTTAAGTCAAGCAAATCATTAAATATTTAAATATCCGTAAGGGGGATCACCATGGGCAATGAGTTATTGGATGCTCTCTATATTTTAGAAAACGAAAAAGGAATTTCCAGGGAAGTTTTGATCGACGCGATTGAAGCTGCTCTTATATCGGCATATCGCCGTAACTTTAACCAAGCACAAAATGTACGTATCGACTTGAATCTTGGTAAAGGAACTATGCGTGTATTTGCCAGAAAAGACGTTGTTGACGAAGTATTCGATTCACGTTTGGAAATTTCTGTCGAAGAAGCAAGAGCAATTGATCCCAACTATCAGTTAGAGGATATTGTCGAAATGGAAGTAACACCAAAGGATTTCGGTCGTATTGCTGCACAAACTGCCAAACAAGTCGTTACTCAAAGGGTGCGTGAAGCAGAAAGAGGCATCATTTACGCCGAGTTCATTGATCGTGAAGAGGATATCATGACTGGCATCGTTCAACGCCAGGATTCCCGATTCATTTATGTGAGCCTAGGTAAAATCGAAGCTTTGCTCCCGGTTAATGAGCAAATGCCGAATGAACAGTACAAACCTCATGATCGCATTAAAGTTTTCATCACTAAAGTTGAAAAGACTTCCAAGGGCCCGCAAATTTTTGTATCCCGTTCACATCCTGGTCTTTTAAAACGTTTATTCGAAATCGAAGTGCCTGAAATTTTCGATGGAACAGTGGAAATTAAGTCAGTTGCCCGCGAAGCAGGCGACCGTTCAAAAATCTCCGTGCACTCCGATAACGAAGAAGTCGATCCTGTCGGTTCCTGTGTAGGCCAAAAAGGACAACGTGTTCAGGCCATCGTCAATGAATTGAAAGGTGAAAAGATCGATATCGTTAAATGGTCGGAGAATCCGGTCATTTTCGTTGCGAATGCTTTAAGCCCTTCAAAAGTACTTGAAGTCATCGTAAAAGAAGAGGAAAAGGCGACTACCGTAATCGTTCCGGATTATCAACTTTCCCTGGCAATTGGTAAGCGTGGACAAAATGCCCGTTTAGCTGCCAAACTTACAGGCTGGAAAATTGATATCAAGAGTGAAACGGAAGCCCGCGAAGCTGGTATTTATCCAGTGGAAGAACAGGAATTCCTTTTGAGCAGAGATAGTGTTAATGAAGAGGAAACAAATTTCGAAGAGGATAATGAGTAATTCAGAGGTGAAAAAAGATGAATAGCCGAAAAAAAATCCCGATGCGTAAATGTGTGGCTACAGGCGAAATGAAGCCGAAAAAAGAACTCATTCGCATCGTTCGATCTAAAGAAGGGGAAGTCAGCCTTGATCCGACCGGAAAGAAATCGGGAAGGGGAGCTTATTTGACTCTTGATCGGGATGTTATCGAGCTGGCCAAAAAGAAAAATGTGCTGGCTAATCACCTTAGTACCCAAATCGATTCTTCCCTTTATGAACAATTGCTTGAATTAGTGAATAAGGAGAAAAACTAACACCATGACCCAACAACAACAATGGATGTCTCTATTAGGTTTGGCCAATCGAGCACGCAAGCTAATTTCGGGTGAAGAATTAGTGGTTAAAGAGATTAGAAGCGGTAATGCCAAAGTTGTTATTTTATCCGCGGACGCTTCAAAAAACACTGAAAAAAAAATATCTGATAAGTGCGCATTTTATCAGGTTCCTTTAAAAAGAGTCGAAAGCAGGTCTATGCTCGGCCATGCGATAGGTAAGGATGCTAGAGTTGCCGTCGCAGTTCTGGATGAAGGTTTTGCACAAAAACTCCGAACGCTGCTCGATTAAATTTTACGGGGGTGAACGTATGACAAAATTGCGTGTATATGAATATGCAAAACAAAAGAACGTTTCAAGCAAGGATGTAATAAATAAACTTAAAGAAATGAATATAGAGGTAACAAACCATATGACAGCATTAGACGATTCAACTGTAAATAAATTAAACGATTCAATTAAACCTAAAAACGAAGATAAAAGCCAAGCTGCTGAACCAAAAGCTAACGCTACGGTTGCGAAGTACGAAGCTGAAGCGGATGAAAAGAGCACAGTCAATAAAGAAAAACTGAAGAAGAAACCACCAGTTAAGCCAGTAGGTACGAAAAAACCAACTGGGCAGTTTAACAGGGGTCGCAATAATAAGAATAAGAATAATAAACAAAGACAACAAGCACCTCAGGCTCCCGTTACAAAACGTAAAGAAAGAGAGCTTCCAGAGAAAATTACGTTTTATGAGTCATTGACGGTTATGGAACTTGGTAAAAAACTTCACCGTGAACCTTCTGAAATCATTAAAAAGCTCTTTATGCTTGGTGTCATGGCTACAATCAACCAAACTTTGGATAAAGATGCAATTGAATTGATTTGTGCGGAATACGGAGTAGTGGCCGAAGAAGAAATTCGTGTTGACCTGACTGACCTTGAGTCACTAGTCACTGAAGACGCTTCTGAAGATTTGATTGAACGTCCGGCTGTCGTGACGATCATGGGGCACGTAGACCATGGTAAAACGACATTGCTTGATTCTATACGCCATACAAAAGTAACAGAAGGCGAAGCAGGCGGGATCACTCAGCATATCGGTGCTTATCAAGTTAAAGTAAACGATAAAAAAATAACATTCCTAGATACACCAGGACATGCTGCGTTTACAACGATGCGTGCCCGCGGTGCACAAGTTACTGATATCACCATCCTGGTCGTAGCGGCGGATGATGGTGTTATGCCTCAAACGATTGAAGCGATTAACCATGCTAAAGCGGCAGAAGTTCCAATTATCGTTGCTGTTAATAAAATGGATAAAGAAGCTGCTAATCCGGACCGTGTCATGCAAGAATTGACAGAACATGGCTTAGTTTCTGAAGCATGGGGCGGAGACACAATTTTCGTACCTATTTCAGCTAAAAACGGTGAAGGTATCGATAGCTTGCTTGAAATGATTCTTCTTGTCAGTGAAGTGGAAGAGTATAAAGCGAATCCAACTCGTAAAGCGAATGGTACGGTTATCGAAGCGCGTTTGGATAAAGGTCGCGGATCGGTTGCTACTTTGTTAGTTCAAAACGGAACGTTAAAGGTCGGAGATCCGATTGTTATCGGTAATACATTCGGACGTGTACGTGCTATGCTTAACGATCTTGGACGCCGTGTTAAGGATGCAGGTCCTTCAACACCGGTTGAAATCACTGGATTGAATGAAGTGCCGCAGGCCGGTGATCGTTTCATCGTCTTTGAAGATGAGAAAACGGCCCGTCAAGTTGGGGAAGTGCGTGCGCAGAGACAACTTGCTTCACAACGTAATGAAAAATCCCGTGTAACGCTTGATACATTGTTCGAGCAAATGAAAGAAGGGGAAATTAAAGAATTGAACATCATTCTAAAAGCAGATGTTCAAGGTTCTGCGGAAGCAGTAGCCGCTTCCCTGAATAAAATAGAAGTGGAAGGCGCTAAAGTGAAAATCATACACACTGGCGTCGGTGCAATAACAGAGTCTGACATCATCCTTGCTACAGCTTCCAATGCAATCGTCATCGGATTTAACGTTCGTCCTGACGTGAATGCTAAGCGTGCAGCTGAATCGGAAAATGTTGATGTTCGCCTTCACCGCATCATCTATAAAGCGATCGAAGAGATCGAATCGGCTATGAAAGGGATGCTTGACCCTGAATTCGAAGAAAAAATTATTGGTCAGGCCGAAGTTCGTACGACATTCAAAGTATCAAAAGTTGGTACGATCGCCGGTTCATATGTTACAGAAGGAAAAATTACACGTGATAGCGGAATTCGCTTAATTCGTGAAGGTGTCGTCATTTACGAAGGTGAAATTGATGCATTGAAACGCTTTAAAGATGATGTAAAAGAAGTGGCAACAAACTATGAGTGCGGTATTACCATTAAAAATTACAACGACCTTAAAGAAGGCGATGTAATCGAAGCGTATGTAATGGAAGAGATCGAACGTAAATGATCGTTGGCTCCGTCCAATGTGAATGCATCATCCATGACACCCATTCTTTGAAAGAAAAACGGGCCGTGCTTCAGCGTGTCATGACACGGCTTAAACAGAAGTTCAATATTTCTGTAGCCGAGACCGATTTTCAGGATTTATGGCAACGGACAAAGATTACTATCGTAACCGTAACGTCCTCAAGGAAGGCTACAGAGCGGGAACTTCAAAATGCCCTTAAATTTCTAGATTCTTTTCCGGAACTAGAGCGAACAATAACAGATATAGACTGGCTTTAGGCTATCGAGGTGATATTATGAGCCTTCGTTCAAATCGTGTTGGCGAACAAATGAAAAAAGAGCTGAGTGAAATTATCGGCCGAAAGATTAAAGATCCAAGAATCGGATTTGTTACCGTGACGGATGTCGCGGTCACAGGCGATTTACAACAGGCAACAGTTTATATTTCCGTTTTGGGTGACCAGGAACAACGGGAGAAAACCCTTCAAGGCCTAGCAAAGGCCAAAGGATTCATGCGTTCAGAAATTGGGCAAAGAATCCGCCTGCGCAAAACCCCTGAGCTGTTTTTTGAATTTGATGAATCGGTCGATTATGGTAATCGTATCGAGTCGTTGATTTCCCAAATCAATTCAGAGGAAAAACCGGCTGAAAAAGACGAAGAATAAGCAAGCAGTAAAAGGAGGCCGACTCAATAAGTGCTTTGCACTTCTTGAAGTCGGTCTCTTTTTTTTGAAAACGAAATATGTAAAAAAGTAAAAAACACCTTTCGGAATGGACTCCATTTTGCTACATGATAACGTTTAGGGTGTTTTATAAATGATGAGGTGAAAGCGTGAACGGTATTCTTCCATTATGGAAACCCAAGGGATTGACATCCCATGATTGTGTTTTTAAATTAAGAAAAATTTTAAAGACAAAAAAGGTTGGGCATACAGGTACTTTAGATCCGGATGTAACAGGGGTTTTACCTATTTGTATTGGCAGGGCAACTAAAATCGCTGAATATTTGACAGAAGCCGGTAAAGCGTATGAAGGGGAAGTGACCCTTGGTTTTTCAACGACAACTGAAGACGCAAGCGGTGAAAAAGTGGAAGAGAAAAAGATTGATCAAGTGATTCAGCGTGAACGGATCCTAGAAGTGTTGGAATCATTGACTGGGAAAATTAAACAGACGCCGCCGATGTTTTCAGCCGTAAAGGTAAACGGGAAGAAGTTATATGAATATGCTCGTGCAGGGGTGGAAGTGGAAAGGCCGACAAGGGAGGTATCCATCTACGATATTACTCTACTCGATGATCGTTCTGAATTCAAAGGGGAAACCATTTCTTTTCGTTTTCGCGTCAAGTGCAGCAAAGGAACGTATATTCGGACGCTAGCAGTCATGATGGGTGAAGCACTTGGCTTTCCTGCACATATGTCAGATTTGACCCGTATTGAATCAGCAGGTTTTAAGCAAGAGGACTGTTTTACATTTGCTGAGGTGGAATCATTCATGGAAACCGGAAGAACGGATGATTTTCTATTGCCTTTGGAGCGGGGATTATTTCATTTGCCCAAATTTCAGATTAGTGATAAAGTAGCAAAGAAAGTACTTAACGGTGCGGTATTGGAACAAACAGAGGATGTCGTTGTTGAAAAAGGGAAGCCTTTTGTGATGGTTGACACATCCGATAAGGCCATTGCCATTTATCAAATACATCCGACAAAAGTGGGATTAATTAAACCTGTAAAAGTATTGGCACAAGAATTATAGACCGTTTTACCGTCGGAAAGAGGAGATTGAAAGGTGAAAGTGATCGCAATAGAGCATCCTCATCAATTTAAATCGGATGATTTTCCTGAGCTTGTAATGGCGCTTGGATTTTTTGATGGTATACATAAAGGACATCAGATTGTTATTCAAACCGCCAAGCAAAAAGCCGATGAAATGAATCTTAAGTCAGCAGTCATGACATTTGACCCCCATCCTTCTGCAGTACTAGGGAGGAAAACGGAAAATATCCGCTATATCACTCCACTTGAAGATAAGGTGGATATCATAGAGTCGATGGAGATAGATTATTTATTCATTGTCCATTTCAGCAAGGAATTTGCTTCGGTACTGCCGGAACGGTTCGTTGATGAATACATTGCCGGTCTGAATGTCCGTCACGTAGTAGCAGGGTTTGATTATTCATACGGCCGCTATGGTCAAGGGTCGATGGAAGATTTGCCTGTTTACGCACAAGGAAGGTTTTCGCAGACGGTCGTTGCAAAACAGACACTTGAAGATGAGAAGGTTAGCTCGACAAGAATCAGGGAAACTCTCGGTAATGGCAACTTTTCCGACTTTTATCATTTGGCTGGCCGACGCTATTTGACGAAAGGTCATGTCATTCACGGTGAAAAGCGGGGCAGGAAGTTGGGATTCCCCACAGCTAATATTGAAGTAAGCGACGATTATATCTTCCCTGCTGCTGGCGTTTATGCTGTAAGGATCAAAATAAACGGTAAATGGTATGATGGAGTTTGCAATGTCGGTTACAAACCAACGTTCCACGAAGAAAAACCTAAATATCCAACTGTAGAGGTACATGCCTTGGAGTTCTCGAGAGATATTTATGGCAGCCAGGTTACGGTTGAATGGCATACAAGACTTCGGAGTGAGCAGAAATTTTCCGGACTTGAAGCATTAGTCGCTCAGATCGAAACGGATAAGCAAAATGCAATATCCTATTTTTCAAAGCTGGAAGCATAAAAGGGCAGTAGATAGACAGGACTTGCAATTTTAATGAAAAACGTGTATTCTATTGTATGTATGAAAATAACCATTGCTTGGCTAGTCGAGACTCCGACGCTGGCTCGGTAATAGGTGATTTTACAGAATTTTAGGAGGAATAATAACATGGCAATTACACAAGTACGCAAAAACGAACTTATCGCTGAGTTCAGAACTCACGATACTGACACTGGGTCTCCAGAAGTTCAAATCGCAGTATTAACAGAAGAAATCAACAACTTGAACGGTCACTTACGCACACATAAAAAAGACCACCATTCACGTCGCGGTCTTCTTAAAATGGTAGGTAAACGTCGTAATCTTTTAACTTACCTACGTAACAAAGACGTTACTCGTTACCGTACACTAATTAACAAATTAGGTCTACGTAGATAATTTTTTCAGGAAGGCGGGAAATTTCCCGCTTTTTTGATGTTAATCAAATGATTTGGACGTGTTCTACTTAAAGGCTGAGCCTTCGTCCTTGGGACTCGGCAGGTGCCGGGTCCTTTTCCATTTATAGATGATTAGGATATACATAATCAAATGAATGAAATTTTTATTCATTTTACTGTTAATGCTTGTTTTTTTCGTGCATAATAGGAATAGTTTGGTTTTAACTCGAGTTCAGTTACTTTCACATATAAATGATTTAATCCAATACAGGTTTAGGTAAACTAAGCCTCTAAGTGAAGATTCAGAGAGGGGTTTAATAAATGGGACAGGAAAAACATACGTATTCATTTGACTGGGCCGGCCGTAATGTAACGGTAGAGATAGGGCAATTGGCCAAACAAGCGAACGGGGCAGTTTTAGTCCGTTATGGAGAAACTGCTGTATTAAGTACAGCAACAGCTTCGAAGGAACCGAGAAATGTCGACTTTTTCCCTTTGACGGTTAACTACGAAGAAAGACTTTATGCAGTCGGTAAAATTCCAGGGGGCTTCATCAAACGTGAAGGCCGACCGAGTGAAAGGGCAATTCTTGCAAGCCGTTTAATTGATCGTCCAATACGCCCGTTATTCGCTGATGGCTTCAGGAACGATGTTCAGATCATCAGCATGGTCATGAGTGTCGATCAAGATTGCTCTACGGAAATGGCAGCGATGCTTGGTTCATCCCTTGCACTTTCAGTTTCCGACATTCCGTTCGAAGGTCCAATTGCCGGAGTTGTAGTAGGAAGAATCAATAATGAATTCATGATTAACCCTACTGTTGACCAACTTGCAAAAAGTGATATCAATTTGACGGTTGCAGGTACTAAAGATGCTATCAACATGGTTGAAGCCGGAGCAAATGAAGTACCAGAGGAAACAATGCTTGAAGCAATCATGTTTGGACATGATGAAATCAAGAAGATCATTGCATTCCAAGAGAAAATCGTTGCTGAAATCGGCAAGGAAAAAATGCAGATCGCTTTATATCAAGTGGATGCGGATCTGGAAGCAGAAGTGAAGGGTCTATGTGAAGCAGACTTGAACAAAGCTGTACAAGTTCAGGAAAAACATGCTCGTGAAGACGCGATTAAAGAAGTGAAAGATCGTGTGTTGGCTCATTATGAAGAAGAAACTGATGAAGCTAAATTAAAACAAATCAAAGAAATCCTGAATAAATTGGTGAAATCCGAAGTCCGTCGTTTAATTACGGAAGAAAAAGTGCGTCCGGATGGCCGTAATCCTGACGAAATCAGACCATTATCATCGGAAGTTACGATTCTGCCTCGTACACATGGTTCTGGATTGTTCACACGCGGACAAACCCAAGCGCTATCGATCTGTACATTAGGTGCACTTGGTGATGTACAGATTCTGGACGGGCTTGGAACCGAAGAGTCAAAACGTTTTATGCACCACTATAACTTCCCGCATTTCAGTGTTGGTGAAACTGGTCCTATCCGTGGGGCAGGACGCCGTGAAATTGGTCATGGTGCACTTGGTGAAAGAGCATTGGAGCCGGTCATTCCAAACGATAAGGATTTCCCTTATACAATCAGACTAGTGTCTGAAGTACTTGAATCAAACGGTTCAACATCACAAGCAAGTATCTGTGCAAGCACTTTGGCAATGATGGATGCCGGTGTTCCATTGAAAGCTCCTGTTGCCGGTATTGCAATGGGACTTGTCAAAACAGGTGAGCACTATACAATCTTAACGGATATTCAAGGTATGGAAGATCATCTGGGAGACATGGACTTTAAAGTCGCAGGGACTTCAAAAGGTGTAACTGCCCTACAAATGGATATTAAGATTGAGGGACTTTCAAGAGAAATCCTTGAAGAAGCTTTACTTCAAGCCAAACATGGCCGGATGCATATTTTGGAATCAATGATGTCAACAATCAATCAACCGCGCGAGCAGTTATCCAAATATGCCCCAAAAATCGTTACAATGTCTATAAATCCGGATAAGATCCGTGATGTCATTGGACCGAGCGGAAAACATATCAATAAAATCATTGAAGAAACTGGCGTGAAAATCGACATCGAACAAGATGGAACGGTATTCATATCTTCTACAGATGAACCAATGATTCAAAAGGCGAAGAAAATCATCGAGGATATCGTACGTGAAGTCGTTGTGGGTGAACTATACTTAGGTAAAGTTAAACGTATCGAAAAGTTCGGTGCATTCGTTGAAATCTTCAATGGTAAGGACGGTTTGGTACATATTTCTGAACTGGCTGAAGAAAGAGTCGGAAAAGTGGAAGATGTCGTTTCACTTGGCGATGAATTATTGGTTAAAGTAACTGAGATTGATAAGCAAGGAAGGGTAAACCTTTCCCGTAAAGCGGTCCTGAAAGAGCAAAAAGAGGCAGCTAACCCTTCTCAATCGTAATAGAAAACAAAATCCGGCATGCGATTCCTTGTGAATCTGCATGCTTTTTTTGTTTAAAAGCATTGGGATAAGCATAGTTGTAATGGCATTAAAAGTTTGTCATGTTCTACCTTGTCCGTTTTCTTCATACATTTTGGTATGAAGGGGGCGTAAAAAATGAATAATAAATGGAAGCAGATAGTTGCGATAAGTGCCATTGCAGGTATATCATGGTTATTAGTGCAAAATCCATATACACAAATTTATTTGACCCAATTAACAGATCATTCAGTTGCTTCAATGAAGCAAGAAGATGAGCTTCTTTTACAAATAAAAGAATCAACAAAAAAATATGAGATTGCACCACAGGATGCACGAATAGATTCGGTTTGGAAAACCGTTCCTGCATATAATGGACTTAAGGTAAATATTGATGATTCGTATAAAGCCATGAAGAAGGTGGGTGTGTTCGATAAGGATAAGCTGGTATTTCAGCAGGTGCCTGCAAAGATACATATAGAGGATTTGGATCCTGCTCCGATTTACCGGGCCCATCCAGAAAAGCCAGTGGTTTCATTTTTAATCAATGTGGCCTGGGGGAATGAATACTTACAAGATATGTTGGCTGTATTAAAAAAGAATAATGTCAAAGCCACTTTTTTCCTTGAAGGTAATTGGACCAAGAAAAATCCAGATTTGGCCAAGATGATTGTGGGTGGCGGGCATGAAATTGGAAATCATTCTTATTCACATCCCGATATGAAAAACATATCCGCCCAAGCTACACGTGAGGAAATTCGAAAAACGAACGAAGTCATTGAAGCGGTGACAGGTTTGAAAATGAAATGGTTCGCACCACCAAGTGGAAGCTATCGGGATGAAACGGTGAAAATCGCGGATTCTTTCGGTATGGAAACTGTCATGTGGAGTGTGGATACGATCGACTGGCAAAAACCAAGCCCTGAAGTCCTTCAACAACGAGTGCTTTCTAAGGTACACCCAGGAGCATTTATTTTAATGCATCCGACGGAATCTACTGCAAAATCATTGGAAACGTTAATAATCGAAATAAAAAAGAAAGACTTGGATGTTGTTACCGTTTCGGAAGCAGTAGATGAAGAGCGATCGAATCCATGATGTATTGGTTAACGATAGCAGCATAGAATGATTGGGAGGAATGTTAGTTGATTAAGAAATACACGTGTCAAAATGGAGTTAGAATTGTATTGGAAAATATTCCAACTGTCCGCTCAGCAGCAATTGGAGTATGGATCAAAACAGGTTCACGAAATGAAACACCTGAATTGAATGGGGTTTCACATTTCCTGGAGCATATGTTCTTCAAAGGGACAACTACAAGAAATGCGCGTGAAATTGCCGAGTCGTTCGATAGTATTGGCGGACAGGTGAATGCATTCACTTCAAAAGAGTATACCTGCTATTATGCTAAAGTAATGGATAACCATGCAAGCTATGCGCTTGAAATCCTTGCTGATATGTTCTTCAATTCAACATTTGATGGGGAAGAATTGAAAAAAGAAAAAAATGTGGTCTACGAAGAAATCAAAATGTACGAAGACACACCGGATGACATTGTTCATGATCTCTTAAGCAAGGCAGTATATGAAAATCATCCTCTTGGCTATCCTATACTAGGAACGGAAAATACGCTTGAAACATTCAATAGTGATACATTAAAAAAATACGTCCATGACATGTATACACCTGATAAAGTGGTGGTATCCATCGCCGGGAATGTGGATGAAAAATTGATTCAAGAAGTCGAAAGCTACTTTGGTTCGTATCAAGGAGGGGAAGACCGACTTGAATTGGTCAAACCTTCCTTCCATGAAAATAGGATCACCCGTAAAAAAGATACGGAACAAGCCCACTTATGCCTTGGTTACAAAGGGTTGGAAATCGGTAATGAAAAAACATACAGCTTAATCACCTTGAATAATATTCTTGGAGGAAGCATGAGTAGCCGCCTATTCCAGGACGTGAGGGAACAACGCGGCCTTGCCTATTCCGTTTACTCCTATCATTCCAGCTATCAAGATAGCGGTATGGTGACAGTATATGGGGGGACAGGCACAAATCAACTTGACAGCCTGTATGAAACCATTCAGGAAACACTGGATACATTAAAAAGAGATGGCATTACGGAAAAGGAATTACGAAATAGTAAAGAGCAACTTAAAGGAAGCTTGATGCTCAGCCTTGAGAGCACGAATAGCCGCATGAGCCGAAATGGAAAAAATGAGCTTATGTTGGGTGAGCACCGTTCCCTTGATGATATCATCATCAAGATTGACGAGGTTACAGAGGATACCGTCAATGAACTGGCAAACCAGATCTTTACTGAACATTCCTTGTCATTAGTGAGCCCGCTGGAAAACTGGGACAAATAAAAACGAACAAGTCTGCACCTTCCTTATATTAATGGGGGGCAGGCTTTTTTTATTAAATGCCTTTGAAAATGGAGGGGTCCAGTGTTATGGACAATATTTGGATAAATGCATTCTAAGTTTACCTTTTTCGGATATAGATTGAATAGAAGGTGAAAAAGGGGGAACTGAAATTGAGATTGAGTGAACTGAGCGGTAAGGAAATAGTCGATGTGAATAGAGCGGAAAGATTAGGAATCCTAGGTCAGACGGATTTGGAAATAGATGAAACTGGACAAATTACCACGTTGATCATCCCTTCTGTCAAATGGTTCGGCCTCTTAAGGAATGGCAGTGAAATAAGAGTGCCATGGGAACATATAAAAAAAGTCGGTACGGATATGGTCATCATTGATTTTCAGGAAGGACTACATAAAGATGGAGAGCATATGGACGGATAAGAACGCTCGTACCATACTCCTTGGTTTTTCTGGAATTGGTCTTTCGAAACGCCTCAGCTGTCAATAGCTAAGGCGTTTTTTCTTTTCTTATCACCGTTTTTTAAGTGAAAACATAAGATGGCAGGGTAACTAGAGAATGTAGTAAAAACCGAATTGCTTCTTGAGGGAAATTTATCATGAAGCGAGGAATGTTTAGGATCTTTTATATAAAGAAGGTGACGGTTTTAATGCTCACAGGCATGCAAATTGCTGTAATTGGTGGAGATGCGCGTCAGCTTGAAGTTGTCCGTAAATTGACGGAGCTTGATGCGAAGCTATTATTGGTAGGTTTTGAACAGCTCGACCATGCTTTTACCGGAGCGGTTAAGGAAAAAATGGAAGAAATAAATTTCAAGGAAATAGATTCAGTTATTTTACCTGTCCGGGGCACGGATTCAGATGGAAAAGTGGAGACGATCTTTTCCAGTGAAGAGGTTGTTTTGACTGAAGAAATGATAAAAAATACCCCGGCACATTGTACTTTTTATGCAGGAATCAGTAACGATTACCTCAATGGGATATTTAAGAAAGCGGATCGCAAACTCGTTCTATTGTTCGAACGTGATGATGTGGCTATTTATAATTCGATTCCCACTGTAGAGGGTGCGATCATGATGGCCATTCAACATACGGATTTTACTATCCATGGTTCGAATGTAGCCGTTCTCGGACTGGGAAGGGTCGGTATGAGTGTAGCCCGGTCATTCCAGGCCCTTGGAGCAAAAGTAAAGGTGGGGGCAAGAAAAAGCAAGGATATTGCAAGGATCAGTGAAATGGCATTAACCCCTTTTCATTTAAATGATCTTGCTGCAGAAATGAAAAATGTTGATATATGTATCAATACGATTCCTTTTCCGATAATTACCGCAAAAGTCATAGCTAATATGCCAGTTCATACATTAATCATCGACCTTGCTTCAAAACCGGGGGGGACGGATTTTCGTTACGCTGAAAAAAGGGGAATTAAAGCGCTGTTGGCACCGAGCTTACCGGGGATAGTTGCCCCGAAAACGGCTGGTCAGATATTAGCGAATGCACTGGGGTTATTGATTCAAGACGAGTGCTTGAAAAGGAAGGGGAAAAAACTATGAGTCTCCAAGGGAAAAGGATTGGTTTCGGATTAACAGGATCACATTGCACATATGATGAAGTGTTTCCGGAAATAGAAAAACTTGTAAATGAAGGGGCGGAAGTCATTCCAATCGTAACATCGACTGTACAGAACACGGAAACCCGTTTTGGAAAGGGCGAGGACTGGGTCGAAAGAATTGAAAAATTGACGGGGAATCATGTCGTTGATACAATCGTCAAAGCGGAGCCATTAGGACCTAAATTGCCACTGGATTGTATGGTGATCGCTCCTTTAACGGGTAACTCAATGAGTAAAATGGCAAATGCTCTTACCGATTCGCCTGTACTTATGGCTGCAAAAGCGACGATGAGAAATCACCGTCCAGTCGTGGTCGCGATATCAACAAATGATGCACTTGGGTTAAATGGTGTCAATCTAATGAGGCTGATGGCAGCAAAAGATATTTATTTTGTTCCATATGGCCAGGATAATCCAACAGGCAAGCCAAGTTCCATGGTTGCCAGGATGAGCATGATTAGGGATACGATCATTTCAGCACTGGAAAGGGAACAGATTCAACCGGTCATCGTCGAAAGGTTCAAGGATGATTTAGACTGAACGAGTTTTCTGGCACGCTCCCGCTTTCTAATGACTGGCATATATGCATAAATTTGTAGCTTGAAGTTATAAAAAACCACTCCGCTACCAGAATATTTTGTTAAAGTGCGACCCTTTGGAATGTTAATGTGATAAAATAAATGATATTCTAAACAAGAAGTAGTAAATCCAAAAAAACAACTAATTTTAAGAGATAGAAAAGGAGTATGTATAAATGACTGAGACACAGGGATTGCGTATTGCAGTTGTGGGAGCAACTGGAGCAGTAGGACAACAAATGATTTCAACACTCGAACAAAGGGACTTACCGATTAAACAAATCATCTTTTTATCATCGGCTCGTTCCGCAGGAATCAAACTTACGTTTAAGGGCGAAGAAATCGAAGTGCAGGAAGCAAAACCTGAAAGCTTTGAAGGCATCGATATCGCTTTATTCAGTGCTGGAGGAAGCGTGTCTAAGGAATTGGCTCCAGAAGCAGTGAAACGCGGAGCGATAGTGGTGGATAATACGAGCGCATTCCGCATGGATGAAAATGTGCCGCTAGTCGTTCCTGAAGTAAATGAAGAAGACTTGAAAAATCATAATGGGATCATTGCGAACCCGAATTGTTCAACCATCCAAATGGTTGTGGCATTAGAACCTATCCGCCAGACATATGGCTTATCAAAAATTGTTGTTTCTACCTATCAGGCTGTTTCGGGTGCGGGGGCTGCAGCGATAAATGAATTAAAGGAACAAGCTCGCGACTTGCTTGATGAAAAAGAAATAGATCCGAAAATTTTGCCGGTAAAAGGGGACGAAAAGCATTATCAAATCGCATTTAACGTCATTCCCCAAATCGATAAATTCCAAGATAATGGGTTTACTTTCGAAGAGATGAAAATGATTAATGAAACAAAGAAAATCATGCATATGCAAGACCTTTCAGTAGCTGCAACATGCGTAAGGCTTCCTGTTGTAACGGGTCATTCGGAATCTGTTTACATTGAAGTTGAAAAGGATGGCATAGCTGCTTCTCAAATCAAAGATTTAATGAGAACGGCACCTGGAATAGTGTTGGAAGATGAACCGGAACAACAAGTATACCCAACGCCTGCTTCATCCGTCGGCAAGAATGATGTATTCGTCGGTCGGATTCGCAAAGATTTGGATGAAGATAAAGGCTTCCATTTATGGGTGGTTTCCGATAATCTATTAAAAGGAGCGGCTTGGAATTCTGTTCAAATTGCTGAAAGCCTTTTGAAATTAGGTTTGGTTACCGTTAAGTAATAATTTATTCTTAATTAATTACCAATAGGATAGAGAGTTTTTGTCAGCTTCCCGAATCGGGAAGCTGGCTTATATTTGGGGTGCATATTATGAAAATCATCGTCCAGAAATTCGGTGGGACATCCGTTCGGGATGAGGAAAGCCGATCGTTTGCCAAAGGACATATTGAAAATGCGATTAAAGAAGGCTATAAAGTGGTGGTTGTGGTTTCTGCAATGGGAAGAAAAGGCGATCCTTATGCAACGGATACCTTACTTTCACTAGTAAATGGAGCAAAAGCCAGCCTTTCAAAACGAGAACAGGATTTACTTATGTCAGTAGGAGAAACGATATCTTCTGTTGTATTTACCAACATGCTGTTAGAACACGGTATTGATGCCGTCGCTTATACTGGGGCTCAAGCGGGATTCTTGACGAATACCGACTATTCAAGTGCGAAAATAATCGAAATGAAATGTGACCGTCTCATGAAAGAACTGGAAGTGAAGGATGTTGTCGTTGTAGCAGGATTCCAGGGAGCGGCTAAAAATGGGGATATCACGACCATCGGCCGTGGTGGAAGTGATACTTCAGCTGCTGCATTAGGTGCAGCATTGCAAGCTGAACGGGTCGATATTTTTACGGATGTTGAAGGAATCATGACGGCAGATCCACGTATTGCCGATAAAGCCCGTCCATTATCAATCGTTTCATATACGGAAGTTTGCAACATGGCCTATCAAGGCGCGAAAGTCATTCATCCGCGAGCTGTTGAAATTGCCATGCAGGCCAAAGTGCCGATTCGGATAAGATCAACATACAGCGAAGGTTTGGGAACACTTGTTACAAGTGTGAACAAGGGAAGCCAGGGTAGTGACATACGTGAAAGGCTCGTAACCGGGATTGCCCATGTGCCAAAAATCACTCAAATCAAGGTGCGTGCGAAAAAAGATCAATATAATCTACAGGCAGAAGTTTTCAAAGCAATGGCCAATGCCTCCATTTCAGTTGACTTTATAAATATTTATCCAAGTGGCGTAGTTTATACAGTTTCGGAAGAGATGACAGAGCTTGCCCTCTCGATTTTGGCCGAGCTTGGTCATGAACCGGTCATTGAACGAAATTGTGCCAAGGTGTCCGTAGTCGGTGCAGGCATCAACGGTGTGCCGGGCGTTGCGGCTAAGATTGTTACAGCGCTTTCCGAGAAGGAAATTGCCATTCTCCAGTCAGCGGACAGCCATACGACTATTTGGGTGCTCGTTAAGGAAGAAGATTTAATCGAAGCTGTTAATTCCCTGCACTATGCATTTCAACTGCATGAAAGTGAAGTCCAATAATCATAGGTTTTTTAATAAATAAAGGTTTTAAAAATTAAAGAGGTGTTAGATGATGATATTTGGTAGAGTATCAACCGCAATGGTCACCCCTTTCGATAGCAAGGGAAATGTTGATTTTCAAAAAACGACTTCATTGGTTAATTACTTATTAACGAATGGAACGGATTCGCTTGTGCTTTCGGGAACGACAGGGGAATCTCCAACTTTATCTTCGGAGGAGAAGATTGCGCTATTGCGTCATGTTTCCAAGGTTGTTGAAAAACGGGTGCCCATCATCATGGGTACAGGAAGCAACAATACGTATGCATCCATCGAGTTGACAAAAAAAGCAGAACAAAATGGCGCCGATGCAATCATGCTGGTGGCCCCGTATTATAGTAAAACGAATCAGGAAGGTCTGTACCAGCATTTTAAAGCTATTGCAGCTAGTACGACTCTCCCTGTAATGGTATATAATATTCCTGGGCGCGCTTCGGTTAACATAGAACCGGAAACGATCATCCGCCTTTCAAAAATTCCTAATATCGTAGCCGTGAAGGAAGCGAGCGGGGATTTAAACGCCATGACCCAAATCATAGCTGGAACGGATGAGGATTTTGCATTATACAGTGGGGACGACGCTTTAACACTGCCTGTACTAGCGATTGGTGGTGTGGGTGTAGTTTCGGTTGCTTCACATATTGCTGGTAAAGAGTTACAGAAAATAGTGGAGGCTTTTATCATCGGGAACTTGAAAGAGGCGGCTCGGCTGCATCAGGAACTGTTACCGCTTATTAAAGGTTTGTTTGCAGCGCCAAGCCCGGCACCTGTCAAAACAGCGCTTCAGTTATATGGAATTGACGTTGGATCGGTCAGACTTCCAATCGTGCCATTGACGGAGCAGGAACGCTTGGCTTTAACTAAGGTATTAAAAAAATAAAAAGACAAGGAACAAGCTGATCGTTGAAGATTGGCTTGTTTTTACATAATGATGTATATGAAAGGGATATACTATCCAATTTCTTAAATGATAGATCGAAACTGTATAGCAATATACAGGGTTGATTGTCTCATACATAAACATGGAAAAGCTTTTTTAGGGATTAAATGAAAAAGTCCCTTTACAAAATGGTAAGTGTTGTCATGTTTTTTGAACATCGGTTATAATGAAATCATTGGGAAATTATGAACGGGATTTTTTAAGGAGGATATTCGATTGGGTAAAGATAAAAGTAGTGGGATAAAAGTCATTTCTCTTGGAGGACAAGGGGAACTTGGTAAAAATATGTACGTCGTTGAGGTGAACGAGGACATCTACCTTCTTGATGCGGGGTTAATGCTGCCAGAAGAAGAAATGCTGGGAATCGATGCAGTTATTCCTGATATTTCTTATTTGATGGATAATAAGGAACGGGTGCAGGGGATATTCATTACCCATGGTCATGAAGACCATATGGGAGCGCTTGCTTATGTTTTGAAATATTTACCGGTTCCAGTTTATGGAACAAAGCTTACACTTGCTTTAATCAAAACGAAATTAAAGGAAGATGGCTTTAACGGCAGGGCAATATTTACTGAGATCGATTCAGATTCCCTTTTAAGTTTTCCTCAAGCAGCCGTGTCTTTTTTCCGGACTAACCATAGTATCCCCGATTCTGTCGGAGTCGTGATCCATACGCGTGAAGGTGCAATCGTATATACAGGGGATTTCAAATTCGATCAAGCGGCAACCGATCTGTATAAACCGGAAATCGGTAAAATGGCTAGTATCGGTGAAGAAGGTGTCCTATGCTTGCTTTCGGATAGTACTGGTGCCGAGAGGCCAGGTTATACGCCATCAGAAGCAGTTGTGGCCAGAGATATTACAGAGGTTTTCCATGCTGCCTCTGGAAGGATCATCGTTGCGTGCTTCGCTTCGAACATCAACCGGATTCAACATGTCTTCAATGCAGCTGCAGCTAGTCGCAGGAAAGTGGCAGTTGTAGGCAAAAGCCTGCAACGCGTATATGAAACAGCCTTGAATTTAGGCTATTTAAAGGTCGAAGAAGAGCTGATCATCCCAATAAACGAAATTAGCCAGTATAACGACCGTGAAATCGTCGTGTTATCGACAGGTCATCAAGGGGAGCCCATTGCGGCACTTCAAAAAATGGCAAAACAAACTCATAAGCAGGTAACGATCAAAAAGGGAGACACAGTTTTGATCAGTGCATCACCCCTACAGGGCGGCGAACTTATCTTATCCAAAACCGTCGATTTGCTATACAGGGTAGGCGCTGAGGTGGTATCTGCGAATAAATATAAAGTGCACGTAACAGGTCATGGTAGCCAGGAAGAACTGAAAATGATGATCAATTTGATGAATCCTAAATTTTTCATTCCTGTGCATGGGGAATACCGCCATTTATATGCCCATCAAAAGGTTGGGATTGCCGCGGGGATTAAACGTGAAAACATCATAATTGCCGAAAAAGGTGATGTCATTGAATTAAAGGGCGATAAAATGGGTCTATCCGGCAAAGTTTCAGCAGGAAATATCTTGATTGATGGCAGCGGTGTTGGAGATGTGGGTAATATCGTCCTTCGTGATCGTCGCTTGTTATCCCAGGATGGCATTTTGATTGTAGTCGTCACGTTGAACCGTCAGGATAAAAGTATTGCAGCAGGTCCTGAAATCATTTCAAGGGGATTCGTTTATGTTCGTGAATCAGAAAAAATGATTGGGGAAGCAACCGAAATAGTAAGTGAAATCGTGAAGAAAAATGGATCGCGCCAACCTTTCGATTGGTCTACGTTGAAGCAGGAAATGCGTGATGCATTAAACCAATTCTTCTATGAAAAAACGAAACGCCGGCCAATGATTTTACCGATCATCATGGAATATTAAGTCAAAAACCCCTGATCTGAAATGTCAGGGGTTTTTTTCTGTGCCAAACCTCTTATATCTTGAAGAATGAAGTCCGAGACTCGAGACATAATAAAGCTATAGGCTTAAGAGAAAGGGGTTGGCATAGTGGATAATGCACCATTACCAAATGAAAATGAAGGCCGGCAGGAAGGTAAAAATTCAACATTAATCGAAAAGATCCAGCAGCTGGGGGCTACTAATGTCCCGCAACTATCTCAGGACTCAAAAATCCATTGTTTGACGATCATTGGACAAATTGAAGGACATATGCAGCTGCCTCCTCAAAATAAAACGACCAAGTATGAACATGTTATCCCACAAATTGTGGCAATTGAACAAAATCCCAATATTGAGGGGCTGCTTGTCATTTTAAATACAGTAGGAGGAGATGTCGAAGCGGGACTAGCCATCGCAGAGATGCTGGCTTCCCTGTCCAAGCCGTCCGTCTCGATTGTACTTGGGGGAGGCCATTCGATCGGTGTGCCGATTGCGGTTTCGTGTGATCATTCCTTTATAGCGGAAACGGCAACGATGACGATTCATCCCATTCGTTTGACAGGTCTAGTCATTGGCGTGCCTCAAACCTTTGAATACTTGGATAAAATGCAGGAAAGGGTCATTAAATTTGTTACACGGCACTCCAATGTTACGGAAGAAAGTTTTAAGGATTTAATGTTTGCTAAAGGAAATTTAACCCGTGATATAGGCACGAATGTAATCGGGGCCGAGGCAGTTGAAATCGGTATGATCGATGATGTAGGAGGAGTAGGCCAAGCCATGAGAAAACTAAATACCTTCATGGAAGAAAGAAGGCCCAAAATTGCCGGGACAGAAGAGGGGCTTCTGCAATGACACTTTATACGATCGTTCCTGAAGAAATCATTTTCCCCCATCACCATGAGAAAACGGCGAATTTAATTGAAATGATCTATAATGGTGTACATGTAATGGTTGAACATGACGGTGGACGCACGTTTCGCATTGATCGAATTGTGAGCACGGATCCTGAAGATTATATGAATGTACACATTCAGCCGGGGGCAGTCATCAATGTGTTCGGACAAATGAATACCTAGTAAAAACGACTAACTAAGGTAAATTATGATATACTGGAATGATAATCAGCAGCCTCTTGGCTGCTTTTATTCATTATCTGGACATATTGTCCGACTTAAGAAGAAATGGGATATATATCAAGGACAGGGTTATATTTTTTTGGTATAATCAGAAAACGAACGTTTGTTTCGTGAAGGGAAATCAGGTTGTGATGTTGAATAGGAAAGTTAGAATAGTTTCATGAAGAATCAGGTGATATTATGGCAAAGAAGAAACGCAGAAATAAGAAAAGTACAGAGAAGTTAAAACTAACGCTTAAATATGAATTGATTGGCCTTACTTTAATAGGGTTGGCCATCATAGCCATTGCCAAGCTTGGAGCAGTGGGAAATGGGACGGTCTTTTTAATCCGCTTCTTCATGGGGGAATGGTATATCCTCTTTTTGTTGGGAGCGATTGCTACTGGATTCTATTTGATGATAAAGAGGGAGGTTCCTTACCTGTTAAAACGGCAATTCATCGGGATGTACTTCCTTGTCGCGAGCATGCTCTTGCTAAGTCATGTGACGCTGTTTAACATGCTTGCAGATGGAGGCCCGTTTACTAAGCCCAGCGTGATCTCGAATACATGGGAACTATTCTGGATGGAAGTGACCGGCAAGGCAAGCACAAAGGACCTTGGAGGAGGTATGATTGGAGCGATATTATTTGCAGCCTCATACTTTTTATTCGACGAAGCTGGATCGAAAATCGTTTCATTCCTTTTTATCATTGTAGGTGCCGTGCTTTTGACCGGGAAAACTTTAGGTGAAACCCTCGGGAAGTTTTTCATGGGTCTTGGCGGCTTTTTCAAAAAGCAATGGGCTGCATTCAGAGATGATATGAAAACGTGGAATGAAGACAAAAAAGAAAAGAAAAAAAATCCCGTGAAAAAGAAGAAGCGAGAAAAAGATTTGGTGGAAGAAACGGATCAGCCCCTTCATCAAGAAGAGGAAACACAGCAAATGGCGACGGAACGTATCATTTCCAGCTTTGCTGATAAAGCATATAGTGACGAAACTGAAATAATTCCCGTTGCAATGGAACCTGCAGCTGAAAGTACAGAGGAACAGGATGATGCCGTTCTGCCAATGAATTTCACAGAAGTGGAAAATAAAGAATATCTTTTACCGCCCCTTTCACTATTATTGCAGCCCAAGAAAACGGACCAAAGCGGAGAGTACCAATTGATCCATGAAAATGCTGCAAAGCTTGAACGCACTTTTCATAGCTTTGGAGTGAAAGCGAGGGTCACTCAAGTTCATTTAGGCCCAGCCGTAACCAAATATGAAGTGCATCCGGATGTAGGGGTGAAGGTAAGTAAGATTGTCAGCCTATCCGATGACTTGGCGCTTGCACTGGCCGCAAAGGATATTAGGATCGAAGCTCCGATTCCCGGAAAATCTGCTATTGGAATCGAAGTGCCTAACTCCGAAGTGGCGATGGTGTCTTTAAGGGAAGTTTTGGAAGCCAAAGAAGTTGACAAGCCTGACGCAAAACTGCAAATAGGCTTAGGGCGGAATATTTCTGGTGAAGCGGTTAAGGCTGAGCTCAATAAAATGCCGCATTTACTAGTGGCTGGAGCTACTGGCAGCGGGAAATCGGTTTGTATCAACGGGATTATCACGAGTATCTTGATGCGGGCAAAACCGCATGAAGTGAAAATGATGATGATCGATCCCAAAATGGTGGAGCTCAATGTCTATAATGGAATTCCCCATTTACTCGCACCCGTAGTGACAAATCCAAAGAAAGCTGCACAGGCTTTGCAAAAAGTGGTCAGTGAAATGGAAAGGCGCTACGAGCTATTTTCTCATTCTGGTACGCGTAATATTGAAGGCTACAACGATTATATTAACCGGCATAACATTGAAGAAGATGCCAAGCAACCGCTCCTGCCTTATATCGTAGTCATTGTCGATGAGCTGGCAGATCTCATGATGGTCGCCTCAAATGATGTAGAGGATGCCATCACACGACTTGCACAAATGGCACGGGCAGCTGGCATCCATTTGATAATTGCCACTCAGCGGCCCTCCGTCGATGTTATTACAGGGGTCATTAAAGCGAACATCCCATCACGGATTGCTTTTAGTGTTTCATCAATGACCGATTCGAGAACGATTCTGGACATGGGCGGAGCCGAAAAACTGTTGGGACGGGGTGACATGCTCTTCCTGCCTGCAGGAGCTTCAAAACCGGTTCGGGTCCAAGGGGCATTTTTATCCGACAATGAAGTCGAGGAAGTTGTCACATATGTCATTTCACAGCAAAAAGCCCAATATAATGAAGAGATGATACCTGATGAAATTGCGGACACTTCAAATGGTGAAGTCGAAGATAGTTTATACGGGGATGCCGTCTCCTTGATCATAGAAATGCAAACCGCATCGGTTTCCATGCTGCAGCGCCGTTTCCGGATTGGCTACACGCGGGCAGCCAGGTTGATTGATGAAATGGAAGCGAGGGGAATTGTCGGTCCGTATGAAGGCAGTAAACCACGAAATGTATTGGTTACTAAAGATGAACAGGATGAAGCGAATTTATCATAGGTAAAAAAAAACCGGGCTGCAGCCCGGTTTTTTAATTATTCATCGCCTCGTCTAAATGTTTAAGGCAGAAGTCGGCAATCATCGATTCTTCATCTTCCTCTAAATCGAATTCGAGTGCGCCTTCGTTCCCTTTTTCAAAAATATCATATTTAATCAGTTTGCCTATTTGTTCTTCCACTACAAAAAGCACCCGGATATATAAACCATTTTCTGAAAAGAGCTCATCCTCTTCAGGCACTTCAATATCCAAGAACAACTCGTAACGTTCCCCGGTTAAAATTCCGAATGGATCATTCAATTTTTCGATCGTGTATTCTGTAATCTTTAACATCATGTGTACATCCCTTCAAAGAAGATAAATCTTATTATACAGGAAAACAGTATCTTGAAAAGAAAGCTGGCTTTTTTCAGTTTACATTTTCAAAATTTTTTTTAGTCTGATTTAGGAGAATAATCGTGCAAATTCCGTGGCCATTCCTAGATTGAAAGACACAGATAAGGGTAATTTCTCCTAAATTCTTTTAAAGTAAATAGTAAAACACTATTTATTTATATCAAAAAAAATGTTATATTATTTTCGATTAGTAGGAATGATTCAACATCAGAGGTCTGATGTCTTAAGAAAGAAATTAGCTGGGGGAAACTGTATGTCAATAAAATCAGATAGTCGACATTTATATTTGCAGGTCATTGATTACCTGAAGCAGGATATTGAAGCAGGAGTTTATCAGGAAAATGAAAAATTCCCTTCAGAATTCGATCTTGCCAAAAAATTGGGAGTGAGTAGGGCGACACTTCGTGAAGCGCTGCGAATTTTAGAAGAAGAAAACATCATCATTCGCCGCCATGGAGTTGGGACTTTTGTCAATCCAAAACCTCGGTTCACTTCAGGTATCGAGCAATTAAAAAGTGTCACGAACATGATTGAAGAGGCAGGAATGAATCCGGGTACGATTTTCTTAAGTTTGACGGCCCAAGAACCTACAGAAGAGGATATTCGCAGGTTTTCTTGTTCAACAGATGAACGCATCGTCATCATCGAACGTGTAAGGACAGCGAATGGGGAGCCGGTTGTCTACTGTGTCGACAAAATTCCTGAATCAATACTATCAGAAAATTTCGACCGTAATGATGAGTCTCTTTTGGATATTTTGGAAAGAGATGCGAATCGAAAGATTACGCATGCCGTAGCAGAGATTGAACCTATTGGATATCACGAGAAAGTTTCTCCTATCCTTAAATGCTCGCCAGAAGCCGCATTACTCGTTCTAAAGCAGATGCATCTGGATGATTGGGACCAGCCTATCCTGTATTCTGTTAACTACTTTAAAGCCAATATGTTCAGCTTTCATGTTCTTCGTAAACGTGTGTAACTCTGCATACGTGTGAATGCAAGCGTTTGTTTCGATTGCGTAAAGTCGATCAGATGCATGTAAAAAAAATTAACGAGAAGTGAAAACGCAAACATGAATGACTTTTCAGAACATTCCTGCTCAAAAAACTATGTAAATTAGGGGGATAAAAATTGAAAAAGCGCAAATTAGGTCTAGCTCTTTCACTTGTTCTTGCAGCCGGTACGCTATTGGGAGCATGTGGTAATTCAGAGAATGATGATAAAGAATCCTCAAATGGTAAAGACAAGAAAGATAACTTCACAGTTGCCATGGTAACTGATACTGGCGGCGTGGATGACGAGTCGTTCAACCAATCCGCTTGGAAAGGAATTCAGGAATTCGGTAAGGACAATGGTTTGGAAAAAGGTAAAGATGGCTACAACTATCTGCAATCCAAATCTGATGCTGACTACGCTAAAAACCTGAATACGCTTGTACGTGAAGATTACAATCTTATCTATGGTATCGGTTTTCTTTTAGCCGAAGCTGTTGGTGAAGTGGCTGACCAACGTCCGGATTCACAATTTGCAATCGTGGATACAGTTGTGGATAAGAAGAATGTTGCCAGCATTAGTTTTAAAGAGCAGCAAGGATCATTCCTTGTAGGTGTAATTGCAGGATTGCAAACGAAAACAAACAAGGTAGGTTTTATCGGCGGAGTTGAATCTGAATTAATCAAGAAATTCGAAGTTGGCTTTAAGGCTGGGGTTTTATCTGTAAATCCGGATGCGAAAGTGGAAGTTAAATATGCCGGTGATTTCAATAAAGCCGACATCGGTAAATCCACTGCAGGCTCCATGTATTCTTCAGGCATCGATATCATATATCATGCTGCTGGAGGAACTGGAAAAGGCGTATTCACTGAAGCTGTAGAGCAAAAGCAAAAAGATCCTAAGAGGGAAATATATGTTATCGGTGTAGATAGCGACCAAGCTAAATTAGGAGCAGTGCCAGGAACTGACGACAATATCACACTGACTTCTATGTTAAAACGTGTTGACGTAGCAGTTAAAGACCTTTCCGAGAAAGCGAAAGAAGGAAACTTCCCAGGTGGAAAAGTAATTGAGTACGGTATCGAAGAAAATGGTGTAGGCATTTCTGATACAAAAGATAACGTTACAGAAGAATCTTTAAAAGCGGTAGAAGAATGGACAGAAAAAATTAAATCAGGTGATTTCGTTGTTCCAGGTACGGATAAGGAATTCGAAAAACTTGATTTATAAGCTGTAATTTAAGAAAGAATAGGGAGGCAGACTTGCCCTCTATTCTTTCTTTTCCCCAATTGCTCTTTGCAACTAAAATATCGAATGAAAAACTATGATAGAATCGTAGTTTTTCATTTGGTTTTTTTGAAAAAATCAAAAAGTTAGGATCAGCAATTAAATAATTAAGATATTTACACTCATTTTAGGAGTTGATAATACGTGGAATATGTAATTGAGATGCTCAATATCCGTAAGGAATTCCCAGGCATCGTGGCAAATGATAACGTTACCCTTCAGGTGAAAAAAGGGGAAATTCACGCATTATTAGGTGAAAATGGCGCGGGTAAATCTACTTTGATGAATGTTTTATTTGGCTTATACCAGCCTGAGCAGGGAGAAATTCGTGTGAATGGTAAGCCAGTCAAGATTACAAGTCCAAACATTGCTAATGAGTTAGGGATTGGAATGGTCCATCAGCATTTTATGCTAGTTGATCCTTTTACAGTAACGGAAAATATAATTTTAGGAAAAGAACCATCAAAAGCGGGTAAGATCGATTTAAAAGAAGCGAGTGAGGAAGTTAGGAAACTATCAGAACAATATCAGCTTAGTGTTGATCCTTATGCAAAAATTGCCGATATTTCGATAGGGATGCAGCAGCGGGTCGAAATTCTTAAAACGCTTTACCGAGGTGCGGAAATATTGATTTTTGATGAACCGACCGCTGTACTGACTCCTCAAGAAATCAAGGAATTGATTAATATTATGAAAGCCCTTATCAAAGAGGGTAAATCCATCATTTTAATTACACACAAACTAAAGGAAATCATGGAGGTTTGTGACCGGGTAACGGTTATACGCAAAGGGCAAGGAATTGGTACAGTGAATGTCAACGAAACGAACCCTAACGAATTGGCCAGCTTAATGGTCGGTAGGGAAGTTCTTTTTAAAACGGAAAAAACGGCAGCCGCACCTTCTGATATAGTTCTCGAGGTTCGGGAACTGGAAGTCAAGGATTCCCGGGGAGTTTCGGCAGTTCGGAACTTGGATTTAGCTGTCCGTGCAGGAGAAATTGTCGGAATCGCCGGTGTAGATGGAAATGGTCAATCCGAATTAATCGAAGCATTGGCTGGCCTAAGGAAGACAACAGCAGGTTCCATAAAGCTAAATGGAAAAGAAATCAGGAATCTGAAGCCGCGTAAAATCACTGAAGCAGGCGTCGGCCATATTCCAGAAGACAGACATAAGCATGGTTTGGTTCTCGATTACAGCATTGGGGAAAATATTGTCTTGCAAACCTACTATCAAAAGCCTTTCTCAAAAGCTGGTATCTTGAATTCAAAAAAAATATTTGAAAAAGCCCGTTCCTTGATTAAAAGTTACGATGTTCGAACTCCGAGTGAATATACCCCGGCAAGGGCTCTTTCTGGAGGGAATCAGCAAAAAGCAATCATCGGCCGGGAAGTTGATAGGAATCCGGATTTGTTGATTGCCGCACAGCCTACTCGCGGGCTTGATGTAGGAGCGATCGAATTCATCCATAGACGTCTGATTGAACAGCGGGATGCAGGAAAAGCGGTACTCCTCATATCATTTGAATTGGAAGAAATCATGAATGTAAGCGATAAAATTGCCGTTATATACGAAGGGGAAATCGTCGCAATCGTCGATCCGAAAGAAACGACTGAACAGGAGCTGGGTCTTCTTATGGCCGGCAGTAAACGGACGGAAGCAGGTGGAAAACAAAATGTCTAAGTATTTATCTAAATTAACCAGTCCGTTAATAGCGGTTATCCTCGGCTTAGTCGTTGGGGCCATAATCATGTTAGTAAGCGGCTATGACCCAATTGCCGGCTATGGATCCATGATAAATGGGATTATTGGGGATTCGTATTATGTAGGGGAATCCGTCAGGACAATCATTCCTTATATCCTAGCTGGTTTGGCAGTGGCTTTTGCTTTTCGTACGGGCCTATTCAATATCGGCGTTGAAGGGCAATTGATTGTTGGCTGGCTTGCGGCAGTTTGGGTCGGAATCGCTTTCGAGCTTCCTAGGATCATACATTTGCCGTTGGCAATCTTAGCTGGGGCAGCTGCCGGTGCCTTGTGGGCATTCATACCTGGTTATTTAAAAGCGAAGTTTCGTGTGCATGAAGTAATCGTTTCTATCATGTTGAATTATACAGCTTTATATGTAACGAATTACTTAATCCGGAACGTAATGACTGAAAAGCTGGATAAAACAGAAAGAATTGCTGATACAGCATCACTTCGGTCTCCTTTTTTTGAAAGCATTACGGATTTTTCCCGGATGCATTGGGGGATAGTGGTAGCGATAATCTGCGTCATCATCATGTGGTTCATTCTCGAAAGGACAAAAACGGGCTTTGAACTGAAAGCGGTAGGTTTTAATCAGCACGCTTCCGAATATGCAGGGATGAGTGTAAATAAGAACATCATCCTTTCCATGGTTATTTCGGGTGCGTTTGCAGGACTTGCGGGTGCTATGGAAGGCCTTGGAACTTTTGGTTATGCAGCGGTCAAAGGTGGATTCACAGGTATGGGCTTTGACGGGATTGCAGTAGCCTTACTTGGAGCGAATACGGCTATTGGTGTTGTTCTGGCAGCCTTATTATTTGGGGGACTGAAAGCAGGGGCCTTAAATATGCCGCTAGAAACCGGCATACCAAGTGAAATTGTAGATATTGTCATAGCATTGATTATTTTCTTCGTCGCATCCAGTTATTTTATTCGTTGGATTGCCGCTCGATTTAAGAAAGGGGTGAAATAAGTGGATTTTTACCAAGTATTACAAATTATTATTCCTTCTATGATTGCTCTAGCTGCTCCACTTATTTTTACTTCACTCGGAGGAGTATTTTCTGAACGAGCAGGTGTCATAAACATCGGTTTAGAAGGATTGATGGTCATTGGTGCCTTTACAGGGATTGTTTTTAACTTAATGTTCGCTGATGTCTTTGGGGAATGGACTCCTTGGCTTGCAGTCTTGGCGGCAATGATCGCTGGCTTGCTATTTTCCATTCTACACGCTGTGGCATGCATTACGTTCAGGGCGGACCAAACGGTTAGTGGGGTCGCCATCAACTTACTGGCAATAGGTCTAACCATGTTTTTGGTAAAGCTGATTTTTGACAAAGGACAAACTGACAGAATCACAGAAACATTCCCAAGGATTGATGTTCCATTATTAAGTGATATTCCATTTATAGGACCTATCTTTTTCGCAAATGGTTATTATATCGTATATATAGCGGTTCTAATATCATTTGTCGTTTGGTATGTACTATATAAAACACCATTTGGTTTAAGGATTCGGGCAGTAGGGGAGCATCCCATGGCTGCTGACACGATGGGTGTCAATGTTACGAAAATCCGATATGCCGCCGTTTTATTATCAGGTGCCTTTGGCGGTATCGGAGGAGCGATTTATGCTACCATCTTTTCGAATGAATTCAATCATGCGACAATTAATGGTCAAGGTTTCATGGCCATCGCCGCCATGATTTTTGGTAAGTGGCACCCAATCGGGGCAATGGGTGCAGCGTTATTCTTTGGTTTGGCTCAAAGTTTAAGTATCGTTGGCTCGAGCCTTCCTTTCTTCAAGGATATTCCATCGGTTTACCTCTTGATCGCTCCTTATGTTCTGACGATCATTGCACTAACTGGTTTCATTGGACGTGCAGATGCTCCAAAAGCATCCGGACAGCCATACATCAAAGGAAAAAGATAAGTTACTTAACCGGTCAGCAAATTTTGCTGACCGGTTTTTCCTTTTATATAAGCAGAAGCTTGGGCCGTTATTGATGGAGGTCTGATGAAAAACCAAAAAAAGTAGCTGTAACTTGCATGATTTTTCCTTTCACATGTATATTTTAAGTAGATGTTTAAAAGGGTTCAGATCTACAAACAATAAGCTAATAAAGGTGATTTATATAATGAGGAGGATTATTCATGTCTATTGCTTCCGATACAATTACGGAAAAAAGCGGCTACAAGCTTCATGTGGTCCGTACGGATAAATATAAAACGAATACTCTCGTGCTGAAGATGAAAGCCCCTTTGACAAAAGAGGAAGTTACATATCGTGCATTGCTGCCATATGTGTTACAAAGCAATACAAGTAAACATCCTACAACACCCGAGCTTCGATCTTATCTTGATGATTTATATGGGGCAGGGTTTTATGTCGATGTAGCTAAAAAAGGTGAATATCAAATCATAAGTTTTACGATCGATATCGTCAATGAAAAATTCCTCAGTGATTCAACGCCGCTTCTGGAAAAGGCTTTTGGATTACTATCAGAGGTGATCTTTCATCCGAAGACGAATGGCGAAGCCTTTGACTCTAAAACGGTTTCCAATGAAATCCGTTCTTTAAAACAGCGGATTCAATCCATTTCCGATGACAAAATGCGATATTCAGCTACACGGCTTGTAGAGGAAATGTGCAAAAACGAACCATATGCTTTAGAAGCGAGCGGTAACATACAAGACTTGGAAACGATAACGCCTGAGTCCCTTTTCGCTTATTATAAAAAAATTCTGACTGAGGATGAAATCGATTTATATGTGATCGGTGATATCGATGAAGCAGAAGTGGAGGCTCTAGCTGATAAGTATGTGTCACTAAAAGAACGAGTGCCGGTGAGCCTGCCTAGGAAGACGGGCAAGGTAGTGGAGATGGAGAAGGAAAAAGAAATCATAGAAAATTCGGATGTGAAACAAGGGAAATTGAATATCGGTTATCGAACCCATGTTGCATATGGTGATCCGGATTATTATGCACTTCAGCTATTCAATGGTATTTTTGGTGGGTTTTCACATTCAAAGCTTTTCATTAATGTCAGGGAGAAAGCCAGCCTTGCTTATTACGCAGCTTCAAGGCTCGAAAGCCATAAAGGTCTGTTAATGGTCATGTCCGGCATCGAAAATGCCAACTACAAGCAGGCACTGGAGATCATTCATGCACAAATGAAGGAAATGAAGCAAGGGAATTTTTCCGAAGAAGAACTGGCACAGACAAAGGCGGTCGTCAAGAACCAGCTCCTTGAAACGATAGACGTTTCGAGAGGACTGGTAGAAATTTTATATCATAATGTGGTTTCCGGGCAGAATATACCACTCGACGAGTGGTTTGCAAAAACAGAACGGACGACAAAGGAAGAAATCATTGCCGTAGGTCAAAAGATTCAGCTTGATACGATTTACTTCCTAACAGAAGCGGAGGTGCAAGGGTAATGGAGAAAATAGCATTCACTCAATTGAAAGAGGAACTTTTCCATGAAAAAATGGATAATGGCCTCGAAGTATATATTCTTCCGAAAAGTGGGTTCAATAAATCATTTGCGACGTTCACGACCAATTATGGTTCAGTCGACAACCATTTCAAACCATTGAATCAAACGGAATTCTCTAAAGTACCCGATGGTATTGCCCATTTTCTTGAACATAAGCTTTTTGAAAAGGAAGATGGCGATGTTTTTCAGCAATTTTCAAAGCAGGGAGCTTCTGCAAATGCTTTTACTTCCTTCACCCGTACAGCTTATTTATTTTCAAGCACGTCCGATTTCGATAGGAATCTAACGACTTTAATCGACTTTGTCCAGGATCCTTACTTTTCGGAAAAGACGGTAGAGAAGGAAAAAGGGATCATTGGGCAGGAAATCAATATGTATGATGATAATTCAGACTGGCGGTTATATTTCGGGACGATAGCCAATATGTATCATCAACATCCAGTGAAAATTGATATTGCCGGTACTGTGGAATCGATTGCTGATATTACCAAAGATATGCTTTACGAATGTTATAATACGTTTTATCATCCTAGCAACATGCTCTTATTCGTTGTAGGACCGGTAGAAGTCGAAAGTACCATGAAGCTGATTCGGGATAATCAAAATAATAAAGGGTACAACGAACAGCCTGAGGTGGAACGTAAATTTGACCAAGAGCCGGAAACCGTTGCCAAGGATAAGGAAATCTTAAAAATGAATGTCCAGACACCGAAAGTGATGCTGGGCATCAAGGCCATCAATGTCCATCAATCCGGTTCACAGCTTTTGAAAAGGGAATTGGCGACCAATATTTATTTGGAAATGCTGTTTGGCAAGAGTTCACCTTTGCATGAGGAGCTATACGAGAAAGGGTTGATCGATCAAAGCTTCTCCTATGATTATACACAGGAACAAGGTTTTGGGTTTGCGTTAATTGGCGGGGACAGTGCAAAACCTGATGAGTTGACCGAGTCTTTATTTGCTATCCTGCAAAAATCAAAAGCCGGAACCGGCTTGAATGAAGAAAGCCTGCAAAGGACGATCAAGAAAAAAATCGGTTCTTTCCTTCGTTCTCTGAATTCGCCGGAATATATAGCGAACCAATTCACCAGATATGCTTTCAATGATATGAACCTGTTCGATGTGGTGTCAGTATTGGAAAAACTAAAGATGGAAGATATCAGGAACGTCGCCAATGACTTAATATCCGAAGAACGGATGACTGTCTGTCAGGTACTTCCTAAATAATATAAAAGGGGGCGGGAATGTGGGGAAACGTTTTGCCCTTATTACTGGAGCCAGTGGAGGAATCGGCAGAGAAATCGCTATAAAGCTCGCCGAGGAGAATTATTCACTTTATTTACATTATAACAGCAATGAAGAAGCGATCCTTGAACTAATTGAAGAACTGAAGCCTCATCAAGTAGAACTTATTCCGGTTCAAGCAGATTTGGCTGAACCGGACGGCTACAAGAAATTGGCGGAAAATATTTTTGCCCTTCATGCAATCGTCCTAAATAGTGGCAATAGTTATTATGGGCTCATATCGGACATGGATGAGAAAATCGTCAATGAAATGGTCCAGTTGCATGTAACGAGCCCTTTCCAATTAACAAAGGAACTTCTTCCTAAGCTGATGTACCAAGAACAGGCCGCTATTGTTGCGGTCACATCCATTTGGGGGCAGACGGGTGCATCTTGTGAAGTATTATATTCAATGGTCAAGGGCAGTCAAAATGCTTTTATCAAGGCGCTTAGCAAAGAAGTATCCCTTAATGGAATCCGGGTGAATGCCGTTGCCCCCGGTGCGATTTCCACTTCCATGCTCGAATCCTTCAGTGCTGAAGATTTGGAAATCATCAAAGGTGATATCCCAATGGGCAGGATGGGCAATTCGAAAGAAGTCGCCGAGGCCGTATATTATTTGCTTTCTGACAAGTCATCTTATATAACTGGACAAATCTTAGGCGTCAATGGTGGATGGTACACATGATTTTTTTAAAGACATGTATAATTTCCTCGGTTCCTTCACAAAATATCTTTGTACTATTTTGAAGGAAAGGGTGACCATTCATGTCTGTACTAGACAATTGGGATCAATGGAAAAATTTCTTAGGCGACAGATTAAATCAAGGTGAACAACAAGGTTTGTCAGAAGGTGCTGTTAACAACTTGGCTTACGAAATCGGTGATTACCTAGCTAAGCAGGTTGAGCCCAAGAATGATCAAGAGAAAGTACTTGCTGATCTTTGGTCGGTCGCAAGCGATCAAGAAAAACATGCCATGGCAAGCGTTATGGTCAAGTTAGTCGAGAACAATGGAACAAAGTAAAATATCAATCCAAAGGCCCTGTTATTAATTAACAGGGCCTTTGGATTGAAGTTGATCACTATTTATCCTCTTATATAAAAATGAATATTTTTATAGGGTTTTTCCTTTTAACTTATCACGAAATGCTATATTATAGAAGCTAGACAATAATATTTAATGGGTGCAGATCTTGAAATTTACGGTGGATAAGTTTTGCCCCGGATGTTGGGTAAAAGCTTTTAGGCTTAAGGAGTGTTATCGTGGAGAATAAAGAATGGTATTTTGAATATGAAATTCAAGTGAACCGTCCTGGTTTATTAGGGGATATTTCCTCCCTGCTGGGTATGCTGTCCATCAATATCATCACTATTAACGGGGTCGATGAAGGCAGGCGTGGTTTACTTTTGTTGGCGAAAGACAGCCGTAATATAGAAAGATTCGAATCAATCCTCCATACGATGGATACGATAAAGGTCATTAAGCTGCGGGAACCTAAATTGCGTGATCGTCTCGCAGTCAGGCATGGCCGTTATATTCAGCGCGATGCTGATGAGAAGAACACTTTTAGGTTTGTCCGTGATGAACTAGGCTTGCTTGTCGATTTTTTGGCCGAGCTATTTAAACAGGAAGGTCATAAATTAATCGGGATACGAGGCATGCCGCGTGTCGGGAAAACTGAATCTATCGTTGCTTCGAGTGTATGTGCTAATAAGAGATGGTTGTTTGTGTCATCGACCCTTTTGAAGCAGACTATCCGCAGTCAGCTTATTGAGGATGAATATAATAATGATAATTTGTTCATTTTAGATGGAATTGTTTCTACTCGCCGTGCAAATGAGCGTCATTGGCAGTTGATTCGCGAAATAATGAGGCTTGATGCTGTTAAAGTCATTGAACATCCTGATGTTTTTGTCCAAAATACGGAGTATACCCTAGAAGACTTTGATTATATTATTGAATTGCGAAACAATCCAGAAGAAGAAATAACATATGAAGTTGTAGACCAAAAAGATCAGTTTTCAGGGTCCGATTTTGGTTCCTTTGACTTTTAAAATGGCAGGTGTTTTATTTGACTGAGTTAGGTAATCGATTAAAGGAAGCTAGGGAAGCAAAAGGTCTTAGCCTAGAAGATTTACAGGAATTAACGAAGATTCAAAAGCGTTACCTCATTGGCATTGAAGAGGGAAATTACAGTATGATGCCTGGAAAGTTCTATGTACGGGCATTCATAAAGCAATATTGTGAAGCGGTCGGGTTGGATTCAGAAGAGATTTTTGAACAATATAAGAGTGAAGTGCCTTCAGTCTATAGCGAGGAATTGCCAGAACAGCTTTCAAGGGTCCAATCCAGAAAAACGATACCGGCAGGGGATTCGAAGGTTGTAGAAATGTTACCGAAGATCTTGGCTGTCGTTTTAGTAATTGGTGCGGCCGTTTTGATATGGGTACTGGTATCGAACTATATGAGTAACCCAGATAATGAGGATAAAAAGACCGCTAAAGAGAATGAAGCCGTGGGCTACAATAAAAGTGATGGGTTTAACGAAGAAAAAGAGAATGCAGACAAGAAACAGAATGACGTAAAACCAGATTCATCAGATAAGAAGAATGAAGATGAATCAGATGTTAAAGATGAAAAGAAAGAGCAAAAACTTAGCGTCATCAGTTCCAGCGGTAAAAATAGTACGTATGAATTAAAAGATACGGATACCTTTAAATTAAAGGTGACTTCCAAAGGCTCACCATGGGTTGGCATAAAAAATGGTGAAGGTAAATTACTATTCCAGGGCACTATCGACAAGAACAAAAGCCAGGAAATTGATTTCACCAATGAAAAAGAAGCTGTCATCAATGTTGGCAGAGCGTATGAAACGGAAATTTTTGTGAATGATGAGAAGCTGGAGTATTCCATTTCACCGACTGAAGTGAATACGCAATTGGTAACGATACAATTTACGAAAGCCGAATAGTCATCTTATAGATGACTATTTTTTCTCTATATAATTCAGGCGGGAAATGGTCCACCCGGCATATTAGATTGTATTTTGAGTTAAATTATACATATAAGCATTATGTTAAGATCTAAAACGCATTGCCTAAATGGCAGGCGTAAATTTTGGAGGTTAAAAGTTTTGAATTTGCCTAATAAGATTACAGTAGCAAGAATCTGTTTAATACCAGTTTTTTTAATCATCATGCTCGTACCTTTTTCATGGGGGACGCTGACTTGGGGAGAATACAGTTTGCCAGTGGCGCACCTAGCTGGAGCCATCCTCTTTATTATCGCGTCTACTACGGATTGGATCGATGGCCATTTTGCCAGAAAATATAATATGATTACTGATTTAGGGAAATTTTTAGATCCATTGGCTGATAAGCTTCTGGTTTCGGCTGCCCTAATTGTTTTGGTTGATCTGGATTTAATGTACGGTCAGTCTTGGATTGCCATCGTGATCATAAGTCGTGAGTTTGCCGTTACCGGATTGCGTTTGGTATTAGCGGGTACTGGCGAAGTGGTTGCAGCGAACCAGCTCGGTAAAATTAAAACATGGGCACAAATTGTTTCCATTTCAGCATTATTGCTGCATAACCTTCCATTTGCCCTCATTTCACTTCCGTTTGCTAATATCGCATTATGGATTGCATTGATCTTTACAATATGGTCAGGTTTGGATTATTTTATAAAAAACAAAGAAGTATTTGTTAATTCTAAGTAAAACGAATGGTGGTTTTGAAAAGATGGATGCAGAAATCATTGCAGTGGGCTCAGAGCTTCTTCTAGGACAAATCAATAACACTAATGGAAGATTCTTATCGCAGCAGTTTGCGGAAATGGGGATCAATGTTTTTTACCATACTGTGGTTGGGGATAACGACCGCCGATTGCAACAAGCTATAGAAATCGCTGAATCAAGGGCGAACTTGATTGTCTTTACCGGTGGACTCGGTCCTACCAAAGATGATTTAACGAAGGAAACGATTGCTCGCCATATAGGGAAAAAGCTGGTTTTTAATGATGAAGCTTTGCAATCCATTGAAGCTTACTTCCAAAAACGGGAGCGGACCATGACGGAAAACAACAAAAAGCAGGCCCTTGTCTTAGAAGGCAGTGAAGTGTTGGCAAACGATCATGGCATGGCACCGGGAATGGTCTTGTCCAAATCCGGGATTACATATATGCTCCTGCCTGGGCCGCCAAGTGAAATGGAGCCGATGTTTTTAAGTTATGGTTATGAATCGATCATGAATAAATTGGAAAAGCATGAACGGATCGATTCCAAGGTTCTTCGGTTTTACGGGATAGGTGAAGCCGAACTGGAAACGGTGATTGAAGACCTCCTTGTCAATCAAACGAATCCGACAATTGCTCCGTTGGCAGCCGAAGGGGAAGTGACGTTAAGGATCACCGCTAAAGACTCTTCTAAAGAAAAATGCGAAGAGCTTATTTTAGAAGCGGAAAAAGAAATTCTTAGCAGGGTAGGTAAGTTCTATTATGGAAGTGATAATACTTCGCTAATAAAGGAACTTGTAAAAGAATTGACGGTCCGCAAGCTTTCGATCGCGGCAGCCGAAAGTTTGACCGGAGGGATGTTCCAAGAACAGCTGACAACCATCCCAGGCGCCGGTAAAGTCTTCAAAGGCGGTATTGTCAGCTATACGAATGATGCGAAGTCGAATGTCCTCGGCGTCAGTGATGATACCATCTCTGAGCATGGGGTGGTCAGCGGTGAGTGTGCAATGGAAATGGCCTCTAATGTCCGGAAAAAGCTCGATGCGGATGTAGGCATAAGCTTTACGGGTGTCGCAGGGCCGGATGAACAAGAAGGCAAGTCTGTAGGGACAGTATTTATCGGCATTTCATATCGGGATGGAAACACTCATTTCAAAGAGTTGAACCTTTCCGGAAGCAGGGCGCAGAACCGTATTCGCAGTGTGAAGTACGGATGTCATTACCTATTAAGGGATTTATGAACGCTGAAGCAGAGCTTTTTACAGCTCTGCTTTTTATTTGGTTCAAGAAGTTTGTTTCTTGAAAAAAAGGGAAAAAAGAAAAAAGTTAATTCAATGAAAATGTTTTTTTTAGGGAGTAAGTGAAAGGAAATGGAGATTTCATTAAGATAAAAAGCTTTTTTACAAAGTATATCCCGTAAGAAAAAAACGAATGAATGTTCGACTTTTTGCTTGGCAAAATAGTAAAAAGAGTATATAGTAAAGATAGGTTTTGAGACAGGATGCAAACCTTGATCTCAAATAAATTGCTAACGTAAGTACACCTTTAATCGGACAGCCGATTATTTGAATATAGAGGAGGAAATTGAGTGAGTGATCGTCAAGCGGCTTTAGATATGGCGTTAAAACAAATTGAAAAACAATTTGGTAAAGGTTCTATTATGAAACTTGGGGAACAGACTGATCGTAGGATTTCAACGATTTCAAGCGGTTCTTTAGCATTGGACGTAGCATTGGGAGTGGGCGGATATCCAAGAGGCCGGGTCATTGAGATATATGGACCTGAAAGCTCCGGTAAAACGACTGTTGCATTACATGCTATTGCAGAAGTACAAAAAACTGGAGGCACGGCTGCATTCATTGATGCCGAGCATGCTTTAGATCCAGCGTATTCAGAAAAACTTGGTGTGAATATTGATGAGTTACTGCTTTCGCAGCCTGATACTGGTGAACAAGCCTTAGAGATCGCTGAAGCGTTAGTTCGAAGTGGAGCGGTAGATATCATTGTCATTGACTCGGTGGCAGCACTTGTTCCTAAAGCTGAAATAGAAGGCGAAATGGGAGATTCCCATATGGGTCTTCAAGCCCGGATGATGTCTCAGGCACTTAGAAAACTGTCTGGTGCCATTAATAAATCAAATACCATTGCCATTTTCATTAACCAAGTACGTGAAAAAATCGGTGTTATGTTTGGAAATCCAGAAACGACTCCGGGAGGCCGGGCATTGAAGTTCTATTCAACAGTTCGTCTGGAAGTGCGTCGTGCGGAACAATTAAAACAAGGTAATGAAATCGTCGGTAATAAAACCAAAATCAAAGTTGTAAAAAACAAGGTTGCTCCACCATTCCGTCAAGCAGAAGTTGACATCATGTACGGTCAAGGGATTTCCCAGGAAGGTGAAATCATCGATATGGGTGCAGATCTTGATATCGTCCTTAAAAGCGGATCGTGGTACTCATACAATGAAGAGCGTGTCGGACAAGGCCGCGAAAATGCGAAGCTGTTCTTGAAAGAAAATCAGGATATCGCTCTGGAAATTTCTCAGAAAATCAGAGATCACTATAATCTTGATGGAGAGCATGAATTACCACCAGAAGAAAATGAAACAGAAGAGCATTTTGAATTACTTGATTAAAATGGTAGGAAAAGGCCTAAGCTTGTTCGCTTAGGCCTTTTCTATATATTGTGAGAAAAGTGCGAAATTTTCAGCGGATTAAATGGCGTTGAAAACAGATATCCAGACTTCTTCCATTATGAATGCTGTAGTTAATGATGGTTGATATTAAGAAAACTTGAATAATCATTGATACATAAGGGACAAACGCTTGACAATAAAAATTCTCAACTATACAATTAATATGTATATTTTACAATTTTTCAAACTAAAATTTTGAAAATTAAGTGCTGTATATTGAATTTATGTGCAATGTACTTGCCGACAGTTCAACATTTTATGTAAAAAGTTCATAGCAAGGGGAGGTGAAACGATGGAACCCATGACAATCATCTTCACTTTGCTTGGCCTAATCGTCGGTGCAGTTGTTGGTTATTTTATTCACAAATCAAAATTTGAGAGTAAAATAGCAGGGGCAAAGGGCTCTGCGGAACACATCCTTGAGGATGCAAAACGTGAAGCGGAAGCACTTAAGAAAGAAGCCTTGTTGGAAGCAAAAGATGAAATTCATAAAGTTCGTTCCGATTCGGATCGGGAATCCCGTGAAAGAAGGAACGAATTACAAAAACAAGAAAATCGGTTATTGCAAAGAGAAGAGAATCTGGACCGCAAGGATGAAACGTTAGACAAACGTGAAAGCCTTTTGGAGAAAAAAGAAGATTCTCTAAACCAAAGACAACAGCATATTGAAGAGATGGAAAGCAAAGTGGACGAGACGGTTCGTAAGCAGCAAACAGAGCTTGAACGTGTTTCCGGTTTAACTCGTGAAGAAGCTAAAGCAATCATTATAGACCGAATGGAAAACGAGCTGGCTCACGATGTAGCGCTTATGATTAAAGAAAGTGATACCCGTGCCAAAGAAGAAGCTGATAAAAAAGCAAAAGAAGTTCTTTCTCTTGCCATTCAGCGTTGTGCGGCTGATCATGTTGCAGAAACCACCGTTTCTGTAGTAAATCTTCCAAACGATGAAATGAAAGGCCGGATTATCGGACGTGAAGGACGAAATATCCGGACGTTAGAAACGCTAACAGGTATTGACCTTATTATCGATGATACTCCTGAAGCTGTCATTTTATCTGGATTTGATCCAATTAGACGGGAAACGGCACGCTTGGCTCTTGAAAAACTTGTTCAGGACGGACGGATCCATCCGGCTCGAATTGAAGAAATGGTTGACAAAGCAAGACGTGAGGTAGATGAACATATTCGTGAAATTGGTGAACAAACAACTTTTGAAGTTGGAGTTCACGGTCTCCATCCAGATCTCATCAAAATACTAGGGCGTTTGAAGTTCCGTACAAGTTATGGGCAAAACGTACTTAAGCATTCAATTGAAGTGGCCCAGCTTTCAGGTTTACTGGCCGCTGAGCTTGGTGAGGATGAGGTTCTTGCCCGCCGTGCAGGTTTATTGCATGATATTGGGAAAGCGATTGATCATGAAGTGGAAGGCAGTCACGTTGAAATTGGCGTTGAATTAGCAACCAAATATAAAGAGCATCCAACGGTCATTAACAGCATCGCTTCACATCATGGCGATACGGAACCAACTTCCATCATTTCAGTTCTTGTGGCTGCCGCTGATGCATTATCAGCTGCAAGACCGGGTGCTAGAAGTGAAACGCTTGAAAATTACATTAGAAGACTTGAAAAACTTGAGGAAATTTCCGAATCCTACGATGGAGTGGAAAAATCATTTGCGATTCAAGCCGGACGTGAAGTGCGGATTCTAGTGAAACCAGAACAAATCGATGATCTTTCGGCTCATCGACTCGCACGTGATATCCGAAAAAGGATTGAAGAAGAGCTCGATTATCCAGGTCATATAAAAGTTACGGTCATCCGTGAAACAAGAGCAGTCGAATACGCCAAATAAATTGTTAATGAAAGACGAAGTGGTGCAAACCACTTCGTTTTTTCTTTTTTCTAATACTAATCGTTAAGCGTGATTCCTATAATTACCCGATATTATGTTACAATACATACTTGAATAATTCATATCATTAGAAATGTATCTAGAAAGGGTTTTACAATGAAATTGCTATTTATTGGAGATGTCGTGGGGTCTCCTGGTCGTGATATGATCCAAGAATACCTTCCTAAGTTAAAAGAAAAGTATCGTCCGCATATCACGGTAATCAATGGGGAAAATGCTGCAAGTGGCCGGGGAATTACAGAAAAGATTTACCGCAGTTTTTTAGAGTGGGGAGCGCAGGCGGTGACCATGGGAAACCATACATGGGATAATCGCGACATTTTTAATTTTATTGATGATGCGAAATATCTCGTCCGTCCAGCGAATTTTCCAGATGGAGCACCAGGAGAAGGAATGAAATTTTTAAAATTGAATCAGCAGGAAATAGCGGTCATCAATTTGCAAGCTAGAACATTCATGCCGGATTTGGACTGTCCGTTCAAAAAGGCGGAAGAACTAGTGGCGGAGGCTCAAAAAAGGACACCAATCATTTTTGTCGATTTTCATGGAGAGGCTACAAGTGAAAAGCAAGCTATGGGGTGGTTCCTGGATGGTAAGGTTACAGCCGTTGTTGGTACACACACACACGTCCAGACATCAGATAACCGTATTTTACCTGCGGGCACCGCTTACATATCAGATGTAGGCATGACAGGACCGTATGATGGCATCCTTGGTATGGACAGAGGGGCAGTCATTCATCGGTTCTTAACTAGCCTCCCTGTCCGTTTCGAAGTGCCTAAAGAGGGGCGGACCCTATTAAGTGGAGTTCTCCTTGAAATTGATGATAAAACTGGCAGGGCTAAAAAAATAGAAAGAATTTTGATTAACGAAGATCACCCCTTTTATAATTGATTTGAATGGATGGACAGTCAAACTGGCCATCCATTTTTTCATTCCTTAATAAATGGTGGACAATCCCGGTTTTCTTTGTCATACAAGTTTTACTTGATGAATATAGTAGCAGTGGAAAGTGTTATAACTATTGAGCCAAGTTAGAATAGGCAGGGAAAACAAGGAGGACTAGGAATGGAAATATTAAAAGTTTCAGCAAAATCTAATCCTAATTCTGTAGCAGGCGCACTAGCGGGAGTGCTCAGGGAAAGAGGGGCAGCCGAAATACAAGCAATCGGTGCAGGTGCGTTAAATCAAGCCGTCAAGGCAGTAGCAATCGCAAGAGGGTTTGTCGCACCTAGTGGAGTTGACTTGATTTGTATTCCTGCCTTTACAGATATACTTATTGACGGCGAAGAGAGAACGGCAATAAAGCTAATCATTGAACCAAGATAATTTCATGAGTGGGTGTCCTGTTTGTCGGATGGCGAGCAGGCTCTTTTTTGTCCTGAAATCCAAATGACGAAAAACCCGGGTCCCTTTATAATGGAGTATATGATCCTTAAAGGGACAGGGACAGGAAGGGGAATTACATTGGAGATTTTTGATGCACATTGTGATGTGTTGATGAAGATGTTCATAGATCCGGATATTACTTTTTTGGATAGTGATAAATTACATATAACGAAGCGGGGATTATTGGATCAAGGAGGAAAAGTCCAATGTTTTGCAATATATATTCCTGAAAAGGTCCACCCTGATATGAGATTTCAAGCGGCTTTGGCAATGGTGGATATTTTTCATGAAAAGATTTTATCAGAGCCGGAAATGAAATTTATAAAAACCAAGGCAGACATCGATTCTCTAAAAGAAAAGGAAATAGGTGCGGTGCTAACTTTGGAGGGGTGCGATTGCATTGGAAATGATTTGTTGAAACTGAAAACCCTAATTCATCTTGGAGTGTCCTCAGTAGGTCTAACTTGGAATTACGCAAACTTGGTAGCTGATGGGGCACTAGAATCAAGAGGCGGCGGATTGACAGGGTTTGGAACGGAGGTGGTGGCGCTTTTGAATGAGAAGTCAATTTGGTGTGATTTATCTCATTTATCTGAAGCTGGATTTTGGGACACCCTAAAACTGGCAAAATTCCCAATTGCCTCACATTCGAATGCCTATCATCTTTGTTCGAATCCGCGAAATTTGAAAGACGGCCAGATAAAAGCCCTTTTACAAAAAAATGGTGTGATAGGGGTAACTTTTGTCCCTCAATTTCTATCAAATGGTGATTCGGCTTCGATAAAGGATATCTTGAAACATATAGAGCATATATGCAATTTGGGCGGGGAAAGACAAATTGGATTAGGCTCTGACTTTGATGGAATCGATCATATGGTAGAAGAATTAATGTCATATAAGGATTATCATAACCTTATCAATGAACTGAACAGGCTTTATTCAAGTGAGTTTGTAAAAGGCCTCCTTTTTGGTAATTTCACTCGTAATTTTCCGCTTAAATAGGAAATATCTTAAGTGACTTTTAATTCTTACTATATAGATATGAATAAATATTCTGAAAATATAAAAAATAAAAGCAAAAAGGTTGCAATTTAATGATTTAACCGATAGAATTGAAAGCGTTTAGTACACCTTTTCTATTTTAGAACGATTAATTATACATAGTCGAATGTTCTGAAGAGAGGTGCGTTTTAAATGCATTTATATACGAACGTCCTAAAGGAGTGTAAGACATGATCAATCAACTTTCATGGAAAGTTGGCGGACAACAAGGTGAAGGTATTGAAAGTACAGGAGAAATATTCTGTATTGCCCTCAATCGCTTAGGTTATTACTTGTATGGCTACCGTCATTTCTCATCCCGAATCAAGGGTGGACACACGAATAACAAAATTCGTGTAAGTACTACGGAAACTCGTGCTATCTCTGATGATTTAGACATCTTAGTTGCTTTTGACCAAGAAACAATTGACGTCAATTATAAAGAATTACATGAAGGTGGCATCATAATCGCAGATGCAAAATTCAAACCTGTCTGCCCAGAAGATACAAAGGCAGAATTATATATTGTTCCATTTACGGAAATAGCAGCGGAATTAGGTACATCATTAATGAAAAATATGGTCGCTATCGGTGCGACATGTGCTGTTCTGGGAATGGAAATTTCCGTATTCAACGATGTGGTGGATGAAATATTCGGCCGTAAAGGTGAAGAAATCGTTAAGAAGAATATGGATGCCATTACTGCTGGCTACAAAGCAATGGAAGTGATGCTTGGAGAAAAACTGGGCGCAATGGAGCTGGAAAAGGCAGACGGCCAAAAACGATTGTTCATGATCGGAAACGATGCTATCGCTTTAGGCGCAGTTGCAGGCGGTTGCCGCTTCATGGCAGCTTACCCGATTACTCCGGCCTCGGAAATTATGGAATACCTAATTAAAAAACTTCCTCAATTGGGTGGGACGGTCATACAGACTGAAGATGAAATCGCAGCAGCTACAATGGCGATTGGTGCAAACTATGGTGGGGTACGTGCCATCACAGCCTCAGCTGGACCTGGACTTTCATTGAAAATGGAAGCGATTGGTCTAGCGGGCATCACCGAGACGCCAATTGTCATTGTCGATACTCAACGTGGCGGTCCATCTACGGGACTTCCTACAAAACAGGAGCAATCCGATTTAATGGCCATGATTTATGGTACACATGGTGAAATTCCTAAAATTGTCATGGCTCCGAGTACAGTCGAGGAAGCTTTTTATGATACGGCAGAAGCATTCAACCTTGCAGAGGAATATCAATGTCCCGTTATCATTTTATCCGACTTACAGCTATCACTAGGTAAACAGACGGTTCAGCCGCTTGATTACGGAAAAGTGGAGATAAGACGCGGTAAATTGGTGGACTTTGAAATTGAAGAGGATGAAAACAAATCATACTTCAAGCGTTATGAAGTAACTGAAGACGGGGTCTCCCCACGTGTAGTTCCTGGAATGAAAAATGGAATTCACCATGTTACAGGTGTTGAACATGATGAAACGGGCAGACCTTCTGAAACGGCTTTGAATCGTAAAGTGCAAATGGATAAACGGATGCGTAAGCTTAATAATCTTACAAACACATTCCATACGCCAGTATACAAAAACACACCGCATGAAGAAGCGGATTTATTAATTCTTGGTTTTAACTCAACACGCGGGACGATTGATGAAGCGATCGGCCGGTTAGAAACAGATGGAATGAAAGTGAATCATGCGCAAATCCGGTTGATACATCCTTTCCCAGCTGATGAAGTCCTATCATTGGTGCAAAGTGCCAAGAAAGTAGTAGTTATTGAAAATAATGCGACTGGACAATTGGCTAATATTATCAAGATGAATGTCGGACACGTTAATAAAATTAAAAGCATCCTAAAATATGATGGCAACCCATTCCTCCCGCATGAAATTCACACACAATGCAAGGAGATGTTCGAATATGGCAACGTTTAAAGAGTTTCGTAATGATGTAAAACCTAACTGGTGTCCTGGCTGCGGTGATTTCTCCGTTCAGGCTGCCATGCAGCGTGCGGCAGCAAATGTAGGATTGGAGCCGGAGAATTTGGCTGTAGTTTCCGGTATCGGCTGTTCAGGGCGTATATCTGGTTACATCAAGTCATATGGTTTCCACGGAATCCATGGCCGCTCACTGCCAATTGCCCAAGGAGTGAAAATGGCCAACCGTGAATTGACCGTTATAGCTTCTGGCGGTGACGGAGATGGATTTGCGATCGGGATGGGACACACCATTCATGCGATCCGTCGTAATATCGACATTACTTATATAGTCATGGATAATCAAATTTATGGATTGACAAAAGGCCAGACTTCTCCTAGGTCGGCTGCTGGATTTAAAACGAAATCCACTCCAGAAGGATCAATAGAACAGTCTGTTTCACCTATGGAATTAGCATTGTCAGCTGGCGCTACTTTTGTAGCCCAAAGCTTTTCCACTGACTTAAAAGACCTGACGGCAATCATTGAAGCAGGGATAAACCATAAAGGATTCTCCTTTATCAATGTTTTCTCTCCATGCGTAACTTACAATAAGATTAATACGTATGATTGGTTTAAACAAAACTTAACTAAATTGAACACGATTGAAGGCTATGATTCATCGAATAAAGAACAGGCGATGCAGACTTTGATGAAACATGACGGACTTGTGACAGGGATTATTTATCAAGACTCTTCACGTCCTTCGTACCAGGAATTAGTGCCGGGTTATGCTGAAGAAGCGTTAAATAAATCAGATCTTACACTGGATCAAGCACATTTTGATAAGCTTGTTGCAGAATTTATGTAAAACGAAAAGGTTCACCCCTAAGATGGGGTGAACCTTTTTTGTGATTAATTGGAAAGCTCAAGTAGAGAGAATCACTATACTCTCTGGATTAGCTTACTACCAACCGTTATTAGCATCCACAGCCGCCGAAGAAATTGCAACGGTTCCTTCTGCAACAATGGCGGTCGCGGTCACGATCACGGTCACGGTCACGATCACGGTCACGGTCACGATCCCGGTCACGGTCCCGATCGCGGTCGCGCCTATTACAGCCTCTCACAGCACGACAAAAATCGTCTGCGATTCTATCGTTGTCCCGATCCCGATCCCGATCTCGGTCCCGATCCCGATCTCGGTCCCGATCCCGGTCCCGGTCCCGGTCCCGATCCCGATCCCGATCCCGATCGCGGTCGCGGTCGCGTCTATTACAGCCCCTCACAGCACGACAAAAATCGTCTGCGATTCTGTCGTTATTATTATTATCATGATGGTGATTATTGTTACATGACATATAAGTCACTCCTTCGTTTATTTTGGTTGTACAAGATATCTTATTCGAGAGCGGACAAGATGCTATAGAAACATGACCCATTTAACAAAAATGTACAAATGACCCCAAATCATCAAAATTAATGTGAGAAGGCTGGTACAAAAGCGATTATGGTATTTTTTTAATTAGTTTTTCATATCTTTACATATTAAGGTAGATGAAAAGAACAGCCCTATTTCAGGGGGAGTGCACATGTTGAGAGGGAAAATGAAAGCAGTCGTCAAACATCACCGAGGTTATGGGGCACAATTACAAGTTGTTGATATTCCGGAAATTCGTGATGACGAAGTCTTGATTCGAGTGAAATTGACCTCAATCTGTGGAACGGATATTCATATTTTCACCTGGGATAAATGGTCGCAGGGAAGGGTGAATCCACCATACGTATTTGGGCACGAATTTGCTGGGGAAGTAATCGAGATAGGGGCAAGTGTGAGAACTGTAGCGGTTGGTGATTGTGTATCTGCCGAAACACATATAGTTTGCGGTGCATGCAGGCAATGCTTAACCGGACAATTCCATATTTGTAAAAACACCAACATTATCGGTCTCGATAAACAGGGGTGCTTTGCAGAGTATATAGCTCTGCCCGCCAAAAACCTATGGAAAAATCCAAATGATATGCCACTCGATATAGCTACCATCCAAGAGCCGATGGGAAATGCCGTCCATTCAGTGCTTGCTGGCGAGGTGCTGGGTAAAACGGTGGCCATAATCGGCTGTGGTCCAATTGGGCTTATGGCAGTTGCCGTAGCGAAGGCTGCAGGTGCTGATAAAGTAATCGCTCTTGATATTAATGATTATCGACTTCAGCTTGCCAAAAAGATGGGGGCTACAGACCTCATTCATTCAATTAAACAGAATCCACTGGAAATCACGAAAGGTCTGACAAATGGGGATGGGGTAGATGTGGTTTGCGAAATGAGCGGAAATCCGATAGCTATCGAACAAGGGTTTAAGATGGCGACAAACGGTGGAAGGATATCGATTCTAAGTCTGCCGTCTCAGCCCGTCACTCTTAATATAACGGATGATATTGTATTCAAGGGTCTTACTGTCCAAGGGATAACCGGAAGGAAAATGTTTTCAACCTGGCAACAGGTTTCCAGTCTGCTTGGAAGTGGTAGGGTTGATGTAAAACCAATGATTACACACCGTTTTTCGCTAAGCGATTTTGAGAAGGGATTTGAACTGATGATCAAAGGTCAGTGTGGTAAGGTGCTTCTGATACCTTAACCATCTGAAAAGGAGGGGAAATGAGAGGTTTTGAATCAACTGGAAATGGGATTATCTGGATTTAAAAAAGCTGGTAAGGTGCCAGGGGTCATCCAATAAATGAATAAGAAGAGGCTAATTTCGTCATAGTGAATATACGAATCAAGCCTCTTCTTTCATGTTCTTATTTTCCGTATTTGTGAAAAGTTTCTTACAATTGAAGAAGGCACGACAGAATGATTGTTTCTTGCTGTTAAAAGCTTTATACTATGTTAATGTGGATATATCACACTTAAAAGCTAATATTTACTGGTAATTCTTAATAAGGAATCCGTATAAAAACCATTAGAAGATAGGTCTTGAAATAGTTGGGGAAAGAAATAAACTAACTATTTTGAAAGGAGATTAACTATGAACGAGAAACAACGTTTAGAATCACAACAAGTACAGGCTGAAAATCCAGCGGACAAAAAATCCGATAAGGACTTCAGTAAGTACTTTCAAGCCGTTTATATTCCGCCTTCCTTAAAAGATGCGAAAAAGCGAGGAAAAGAAGAAGTAGAATATCATGATGACTTCGCAATTCCTGAAGGTTTCCGTGGGATGGGAGAAGGCAAAAAGTTTTACATTCGTACATACGGCTGTCAAATGAACGAACATGATACTGAAGTCATGGCGGGCATCTTTACGGCACTTGGTTATGAGCCGACAAACACGGTGGATGATGCTAACGTCATTTTACTTAACACATGTGCAATTCGGGAAAACGCAGAGAATAAAGTGTTCGGTGAATTGGGGCATTTAAAATCATTAAAATTGGAAAAGCCGGATCTATTGCTTGGGGTTTGCGGTTGTATGTCGCAAGAGGAGTCAGTTGTAAAGCGGATTCTTGAGAAGCACCATTTTGTAGATATGATTTTCGGAACGCATAATATCCACAGGCTGCCGCAAATTCTTAATGAAGCTTATCTATCTAAGGAAATGGTCATTGAGGTTTGGTCTAAAGAAGGTGATGTAATCGAGAATCTTCCGAAGGTGCGTAAAGGCAAAACGAAGGCATGGGTCAATATCATGTATGGCTGCGATAAGTTTTGTACATACTGCATCGTACCTTACACAAGGGGGAAAGAAAGAAGCCGCAGACCTGAAGATATCATACAGGAAGTCCGTCATTTAGCGGCTCAGGGTTACAAAGAAATAACTCTGCTTGGACAGAATGTGAATGCTTATGGTAAAGATTTTACGGATATCGAATATCGTTTCGGTGATTTGATGGATGAAATCCGCAAAATCGATATTCCGCGTATTCGTTTTACGACAAGTCATCCCCGTGACTTTGATGATCACTTGATCGAAGTTCTGGCTAAAGGCGGAAATCTTGTTGACCATATCCACCTTCCTGTTCAATCTGGAAGTACGGACACACTTAAAATCATGGCCCGTAAATATACACGCGAGCAATATTTAGAGCTGGTAAGAAAGATTAAGGAAGCTATCCCAAGTGCATCGCTAACAACTGACATAATTGTAGGCTATCCGAATGAAACGGAAGAGCATTTTGAAGAAACGATGTCTTTATACCGCGAAGTTGGTTTCGATGCAGCATATACTTACATTTATTCACCACGTGAGGGAACACCGGCTGCGAAAATGCAGGATAATGTACCGATGGAAGTGAAAAAGGAACGCCTGCAACGCTTGAATGCCCTTGTCAATGATACGTGCGCGTTGAAAATGAAAGAGTATGATGGACAGATTGTTGAAGTGCTTGTTGAAGGCGAAAGCAAGAAGAATGCGGAAGTATTAGCAGGTTATACAACGAAAAATAAGCTCGTGAACTTCAAAGGACCAAAATCCGCTATTGGCCAAATCGTAAAAGTGAAAATCACCGATACGAAAACATGGTCATTAAATGGGGATATGGTTGAAGAAGCAACGGCGATTGAGGTGGAGTAATATGACGAAATATACTAAAGATGACATCCTGTCAAAAGCGGCCGAGCTTGCTGAAATGATTGCCAGCACGGAAGAAGTCGATTTCTTTAAACGGGCAGAAGCTCACATCAATGAAAACCAAAAAATCCGTGAAATGATCGCAAGTATCAAGAGTTTGCAAAAACAGGCGGTAAACTTCCAGCATTACGGAAAAGAGAAAGCATACAGCCAAGTTCAGGCCAAAATTGATGCACTTGAAAAACAATTGGATGAACTTCCGATCGTCCAAGAATTCAAGCAATCCCAAGTAGATGTAAATGATCTCTTACAAATGGTCTCATCACAAGTATCGAATAAGGTGACGGACCTGATCATTGAATCGACCGAAGGCGACGTCCTTCGCGGGGAGACTGGTTCACAAGTACAAGCCGGCGGCGGAAGCTGTTCATGAATATGGCAAAGCCCTTCTGATTTCAGAAGGGCTTTTTTATATTGCGTAAATCCTTATACAGCGCCCATTCGTGACACATATCCCAAAACATGCGCATAAAATAACCTAGGTTTAAAACATTACTGCAGTTTTCAAACAATTAAAATTCTACGCACACTAGACTTTTACCACGCATAGGATGAATGGAAACTGTATGAGGAGGGTTCGCTAGCATGTCACAATATAGAGAGATAATTACTAAAGCGGTGGTGGCAAAAGGACGTAAATTCACAAAGTCCTCTCACACCATTTGCCCGGCTCATCATCCTTCTAGCATTCTAGGTTGTTGGATCATCAACCATAAATACGATGCAAAGAAAGTCGGCAAAAAGGTAGAAATTCACGGCAGCTACGAAATCAACGTCTGGTATTCTTATAACCATAATTCGAAGACGGAAGTTGTAACTGAAAAAGTGCAATATACCGACGTGATTTCGCTGAAATACCGTGATCCCGATTGTCTTGATGACCATGAAATTTTTGCAACAGTTGTCCAACAGCCGAATTGTTTAGAAGCTTGCATCTCCCCATGTGGACAAAAAATCATTGTCCATGTGGAAAGGGAATTCTTTGTGGAAGTCGTCGGCGAAACGAAAATTTGTGTCGCTGTTAGTCCAGATGGCCGCTGTGAGGATGACTGGGGCTCTGATTTCGATGATGAGGAATTTGAAGATTTAGATCCGGATTTCCTTGATGAATTCGAAGACGAATAGAATATAGAAAGTAACTACCGGATGACATTCCCTTCATCCGGTTTTATTTAATTTGAAGTCGGACAGGACCCTTGCAGGCATAACGATGAGAAACCAAAAAAAGTTTGCAGATACTGCAAGCATACAACAGTTAATCTCACAGGATAATTGATTTACCATTCAATTTCGAATTCAGGCAATGTTGCTTTCCCTTATGTTATAATGAAGGACATAAATGAGTAATAGATTTTAGTTTGGAAAGGTTTTGAAGGAATGGCTGGATATACTCCGATGATACAGCAATACTTAAAAATTAAGGCAGAGTACCAGGATGCCTTTTTATTTTTTCGTTTAGGCGATTTTTATGAAATGTTTTTTGACGATGCACTGAATGCATCCCAGGAGCTCGAAATCACATTAACGAGCCGAGAAGGTGGTAGTGAAGACAGAATTCCGATGTGCGGCATTCCGTATCACTCGGCTGCTAATTATATTGATATATTGATAGAAAAAGGATTTAAAGTAGCTATATGTGAACAGACTGAAGATCCCAAGCAAGCCAAAGGTGTGGTACGCAGGGAAGTTGTCCAGCTGATTACTCCGGGAACGAAAATGGATAGTAAGGGTCTTCGAGAAAAGGAAAATAATTATATTGCCACCATCACTTATTTTACGGATGGGCAGTTTGGCTTTGGATACAATGATTTATCGACCGGGGAAAACAAGGTCACTTTGATTGAGAGTTTTGAAGAAGTTCTGAATGAATTTGCCATCCTTGGTGCGAGCGAAGTGGTCATAGCTGAAGATTTCAATGAAGAATGGAAAAAAAAGCTGCAAGAACGGGGCGCTGCCGCTTTATCCCTAGAGAATAATTTGGTTCAAAGCGAGTCATTCGTTGCATTGCTTCATCTGTTAAAAGACCAGAAACTGGCAACGACGACCACACGTTTATTGAATTATCTATACCGTACTCAAAAGCGCAGCCTGGATCATTTACAGCCAGTGCTTGCATATGAAACGTCACAATATATGAAAATTGATTATTATAGCAAACGCAATTTGGAATTGACTGAAACCATTCGTTCCAAAGGTAAAAAAGGCTCATTACTATGGCTGCTTGATGAAACGAAAACAGCCATGGGCGGAAGGATGTTGAAGCAATGGATTGATAGGCCGCTCATTAATAAAAAACAGATCGAGCGGAGGCAAAGCCTTGTTGAAACCCTGAAAAATCAATACTTCGAACGGCAAGACTTACGTGAACGGCTGAAGGAAGTGTACGACTTGGAGCGGCTTGCCGGAAGGGTCGCCTTCGGGAATGTAAACGCTCGAGACTTGATTCAATTGAAACGTTCATTGCAACAGGTGCCAATCATTCGTGAAATCGTGAAGTCAATGGCTTCCAATCAGGATATTTCAATTCTTGCCGATAAATTGGATCCTTGTGAAGAAGTGACGGATTTGCTTGAAACGGCGCTTGTAGAAAACCCGCCATTGTCCGTGAAGGAAGGGAATATCATTCAGGACGGTTTCCATAAGGAGCTGGATACATACAGGGATGCCAGCAGAAACGGGAAAACCTGGATTGCACAGCTGGAACGCGAAGAGCGGGAACGCACAGGGATCAGATCATTGAAAATCGGATATAATCGTGTTTTTGGCTATTATATTGAAGTCACACGAGCCAATTTGCATCTGCTAGAAGAAGGGCGTTATGAACGGAAGCAAACACTAACGAATGCCGAACGTTATATCACACCTGAATTAAAAGAAAAGGAAGCTTTGATTTTACAAGCAGAAGAAAAAAGCGTCAGTTTGGAATATGACCTATTCCTTAATCTTCGTGAAGAGGTCAAAAGCTATATCCCGCGCTTACAGGATTTAGCGAAAGGCGTCAGTGAACTGGATGTCCTGCAGTGCTTTGCGACGATTAGCGAAGAACGCCATTATGTGAAGCCTGTATTTTCTGATGATAGAAGAATCGTCCTGAAGGAAGGCAGGCATCCAGTGGTCGAGAAAGTCCTTCAATCACAGGAGTATGTCCCCAATGACTGCTTTATGGATGGGGAACGGGAGTTACTCTTGATCACAGGGCCCAATATGTCGGGGAAAAGTACGTATATGCGTCAGATTGCGCTAACATCGATTCTAGCGCAAATTGGATGCTTCGTGTCCGCAAGTATAGCTGAATTGCCTATTTTTGATAAGGTATTTACTAGGATTGGCGCGGCTGATGATTTGATTTCCGGTCAAAGTACATTCATGGTCGAAATGCTTGAAGCAAGAAATGCGATTATGAATGCGACAGAAAACAGTTTGATATTATTTGATGAGATCGGGCGGGGAACATCAACTTACGATGGAATGGCGCTTGCCCAGGCCATCATTGAATATATTCATGAGGAAATTGGAGCCAAGACCCTCTTTTCGACTCATTATCACGAATTGACGGTATTGGCATCAGAACTGCCTAAATTGAAAAATATCCATGTCAGTGCTATTGAGCAAAATGGAAATGTCGTTTTCCTTCATAAAATTAAAGAAGGTCCAGCGGATAAAAGTTATGGGATTCATGTTGCAAAGCTTGCTGATTTACCGAAGCAGTTAATTGATCGGGCGGCGGCCATTTTAGCGCAATTAGAGAATGAAAATGGACAAACAAAGGCGATGGCTGAACAGCCCGCTGCTGTTGTCAAAGCACCAATTGCAGAAGCCTCTCCTGTAACATCCGCCAATGATGAAGCACAGCTTTCCTTCTTTGGGGAAGAGGCTCCTAAAGGGAAAGTGAATTCTTCACCTAAGGAAAAAAAGGTGCTGGATGACATTAAATCACTCGATATCCTTGAAATGACGCCGCTTGAGGCGATGAATATCCTTTATAAATTACAAAAGAAACTTAAATGAGAAAATAAAGCGAGGCGATAATAATGGGGAAAATCATGCAGCTTGACGAGGCTTTGTCCAATAAAATCGCAGCTGGCGAAGTTGTGGAACGCCCAGCCTCAGTCGTTAAGGAACTTGTGGAAAATTCAATAGATGCAAACAGTACCATAATAGAGATTGAATCGGTGGAAGCTGGACTTGGTTCCATCCGGATCGTGGACAATGGCGATGGGATTTTGGCCGATGACATAGAGGCAGCATTTAAACGTCATGCCACAAGTAAAATAAAAGATGAAAATGACCTCTTCCGAATTCGAACACTTGGCTTTCGCGGTGAAGCAATGCCCAGTATTGCTTCAGTTTCCCGTTTCGAATTGAAAAGCAGCACGGGTGAAGGTGTAGGGACACGCATACTTCTTGAAGGTGGCATGGTTAAGGAACTCGAGGCTTCATCCAGCCGTAAAGGAACGGATATCCTGGTTTCCGACTTGTTTTACAATACTCCTGCAAGGTTGAAATATATGAAGACCATTCATACCGAGCTAGGAAATATTACGGATGTCGCTAACAGGCTCGCACTTTCGCACCCGGATGTTTCAATACGGTTATCACACAATGGGAAGCGTATCCTGCATACGAATGGTAACGGGGATGTCAGGCAGGTGCTAGCTGCAATCTATGGTACGAATATCGCCAAAAAGATGATTCCGATTCAGGCAAGCTCCTTGGACTTCAAATTATCCGGATATATCGTTATGCCTGAGATCACCCGGGCTTCAAGGAATTATATATCAACCATGATAAACGGCCGCTTCATTAAAAACTATGCACTCGTGAAAGCGATCTTGGATGGGTACCATACACTTCTTCCAATTGGCCGTTTTCCAATCGCTTTGTTGAATATTGAAATGGATCCGATTCTTGTCGATGTCAACGTACATCCATCCAAAATGGAGGTAAGGCTCAGCAAGGAACAGGAATTGTACAGTCTCGTATCAGAAACGATTAAATCTTCCTTTAAAAAGATATCTCTAATTCCAAGTGGATATACACCTGCACCAAAGCCGGAACAAGTGAAAAGTGAGCAAACTACGCTGGAATTGGACCATGTCGTGGAAAGCGGGAAGCGCGTACTTGAAGAAGCCAGGAAAGAAGCTTCACTCTTGAAGGATACCTTGATTCGGGAAAAGCAGGACGAAAAGAAACATATGGACCACGTTGAAGATTTCAATCTCGAACCAATAAAGGAATTAATCTACAGCAACGAGCAGCAACAAATGGCAGATACCTATATACCGGTCTTCCAAGATGATGAAAGCAAACCATTTTTCGAGTCGGCTGAAAAGTATACAACCTATACTATCGAACAAGAGGAAGAAATCGAGGGGAATGAACCGGATAGTCGAATCCCTCCCATGTACCCAATTGGACAAATGCATGGAACATATATTTTCGCCCAAAACGAAAAAGGTTTGTACATCATAGACCAACATGCTGCCCAGGAACGGATCAAATACGAATATTTTAAAGAAAAAGTCGGACGGGTCGAAAACGAACTACAAGATATGCTGGTCCCCATCACCCTTGAATTTTCGACCGACCAATGTATCCGGATAAATGAATATCGGCATGAGTTGGAAAAAGTCGGAGTCTATTTAGAAGAGTTTGGCTATAACGCCTATATTGTCCGATCGCATCCACAATGGTTCCCAAAAGGAATTGAACAGGAAATCCTTGAAGAAATGATAGAACAATTGCTATCGATGAAAAAGGTCGACATCAAAAAATTGCGCGAAGAAGCAGCTATCATGATGAGCTGTAAAGCCTCCATTAAGGCAAACCGCCATCTGCGCAATGATGAAATTCAAGCACTATTGGATGAACTAAGACGGACAACCGATCCCTTCACATGCCCTCATGGAAGACCGATCATCATCTCTTACTCCATTTATGAAATGGAGAAAATGTTTAAACGGATCATGTAATTAAAAGCAATGGAGAACCTTTATGTAGCAGGGTTCTCCATTGCTTTTTTAGTTAAAATTAGTTATTTATTGTCTAATAATTACAAACGGTGGGGGGGCTTATTAGTTTAATATTAAGTAATACTGTTTCTATAATTCAAATATGTTTTTATATTATAGGGGCAACAGTTGCTAATCTTACTTTCAAAAGTGCAAAAAAAGGACTACTAAATTCTGTTAATACAGAATATCAGAAAAGAGTAATGGATCATTTAGAAGCGCTGTCGGATTTGATATTTTTTGAATTTGATCCTGATTCCGATTACTACTGAAGAAAGTTAAACAAATTATTTTAAGCATCCATTCATGGGGTGCTTTTATAAATTTAAGTGAATAGCCTCCTCTTGTCGAATGATTTATATTCAAAAGGAGAGGGCGATTCATATGAACTTTGAAACGAAGTATTTAATTCGGTGGGGGAATCCAGGTTGAGTATTTATTTTATTTACCTACGTCTCTTATCTTTCATTCGGTCATAAACTTTTTTTAGGTACCAAGTTTACTGTAACTCAGTATTAGGAGTTAGTTATTTGGAAAGTTTGGAACCTGAATAAGTTTCACTTGAAACAATTATGAGGAGGAAACAAATGAGTAAGATTATCAGTGCGGAAACAACCGCGAAAGTAGAAGCCCAGCCCCGAGGAAAAATGATTGCTTATTGGTCAGTCACATTACTACTCGCATCAGCTGTTATGTTAAGTGGTATCGGGCAACTTATGCAATATGGGGGAAACATCGAGTTAGTGACGAATCTTGGTTACCCATTATACGTCTTGACCATTCTCGGGATTTGGAAGGTGCTTGGAGCCATCGCTCTGGTTGTGCCAGGTGTTCCTCGGCTTAAAGAATGGGTTCACGCTGGTATCTTCTTTTTAATGACTGGTGCGGCTTTATCTCATGCGTTTGCTAACGATTATGGTGATTACGGGTTTTCTATTATCCTACCGCTGACATATGCTGCATTAAATATCGCTTCGTGGGCGCTACGTCCGAAGAGCCGCAAACTTTAGGAAGGTGGTGAAAATAACGGCAGTCCCTTCGTACCATCAATAGATCTCTACTATAGAAAATAATATTTTGAACACCACTGAAGCAATAGAAATCTTACAGTGCTCTAGACAAAACTTAAACAACTTAGTTAAAAGAGAAGCCATCACTCCAATTAAGGACTTGCCTAGAGACCGGTTGTTTTTTTAAGAGGATATAGTAAAGCGTAAAGATTATATGGATAAGAAGAGGGAAGCATCATCCTAACCGATGGTGCTTTTTACTTTGAAGAAAGAAGGGTGAGCTTGATGAAGGTTGGAAGAGTGATGGGGAAATAAAAAACGACCCATCAAAGGGTCAGATAAAAGGAGCCCAAGCATAGGCTAGTGAGTTCCCGACACTTATCTTCAATAATAATAATACTGGGGATTAGGTTGGAATTGATAGTTGGGTGCAGGGGCAGTATACATCTGGTTATCATAGTGATTAATATATTGCGGATATTGCTGAATGTCTTCTTCGGGTGCTCGATGGCAGTTTGCTGGCGGACCGATGAATGTTGATGGTTGGACCGGTGCAATTGCTTTTTTCCATTGGTTTTCATCCATGCAATACGTATGTGCCATAATATTTGCAGGTGTCAATTTCAAGATATCCGAACCGAGGATCACCTCAGGTGTTGGTGCATTAAAAATGGCCAGCAGATGAGTGTTATCGGTATTAGCCACTTCATAATGCCACCAACCTTGTGGAACATTAGCTACTTGACCGGGTTTAATGGGATAATTTTGTATTTGCTTAGTAAAAGGATTAAGTAATGAAACGGTTGCAGCTCCAGTAATGCAATACACTAGCTCTGCAGCATTTTGGTGATAATGCGGTTCTACGACATTGTTCTTACTAAGGTAAATATCTAATAGTGAAACATTTTCGAGTGTGTTCAATTGTTTGATACCTAAAACATTTATATAGTTTTGATTGTCTTTTTTCATTAAATTGCTTTGATTAACATCGAAAAAATATTGTGTGGATGGTGAGGTATAGTCCATATAGGAGACCATGAATTTATCATTCCTTTTCTAATGAGTTCATTTTGCAGGATATGTTAGATTTCATTGTAATGTGCAAAAACCCAGGGTTATTTGCCTATGGTCCTAATGATCGTATATGATCCCTGCCTATCTTTTAGGAAAGGACACAGATTAAATTATTATATAATAGCCTGTTGAATTGAATGCAAATGAATCCATTGACTATAAAACACAATTAGATGAAGAAGGTTTAGGAGTCCCTTGTGATCCCGCCATAGTATGAAAGAGATGCATTGATTTGGTGTAATATTAGATAAATATTATTTTTATATACTATAAAACCGAAACTGCTAAACTGAATTTTTGATATAATCAAACTTTTAACGAGCAGTATTTTTCCATTGCGTGTCTTTAAATTACAGTGATATAATGTTCTCTGTGATTTTAAAGTTAAACATAGGAAGTGGCTAAAATTGTCGAACAATTCAAAAGAGAGTAAATTCGTTCCGTACGTCTCTGCATCTAAATCTCTACCGGAATTAACTGCAACTGCAATTATTCTAGGGATCATTCTTGCAATCGTATTTGGGGCGGCAAATGCATACTTAGGCCTACTTATTGGGTTGACTGTCTCTGCTTCAATACCCGCAGCGGTAATTTCAATGGCTATCTTAAGAGGGGTTTTTCGCAGGGATTCAATATTAGAAAACAATATTGTGCAAACGATGACCACGGCAGGTGAGGCTATTGGTGCCGGTGCTGTATTTACCATTCCAGCATTATTCATGTGGGACATGGACGTGAGTCAAGCATTCATCATTTTCGTTGTATTAACTGGAGGATTTTTAGGGGTCTTCATGATGGTTCCCCTTCGCCAGCTTTTGATTGTAAGGGAACATGAAACATTACCTTATCCTGAAGGTACGGCATGTGCCGAGGTCCTGAAGTCAGGAGAAAAGGGTGGTACAAGCGCGAAATTAATCGGAGCCGGTTTGGTTATCGGCGGTGTGGTTAAAGGACTTGGTGATGGGTTTAAGCTCTTCAAGACAGAGGTTGAAACAGGAATCACGAATTTTAAAAATGCAGTGGTTGGTCTTGATGCCTTTCCTTCTCTTTTGGGTGTAGGTTATATTATTGGACCGCGTGTTGCAGGACAAATGCTAGGTGGGGGGTTATTAGCCTGGGTCGTTCTAATACCGGCCATCAGCTTTTTTGGCGGCAGCAATGGAACAGCCATTTTCCCTTCTGATGTACCGATTGGTGAATTGGATGCATGGGGAATTTGGGATAATTATATACGTTATATTGGTGCTGGTGCCGTTGCGACTGGCGGATTGATCACATTGATCAAAACATTACCTATACTTTTCAGTTCAGTTATTGATACTCTTAAAGGCGTAAAAGCCAATAAAGGGCAACTTAAATCAGGTTCAATTCGTACTGAAAAAGACATACCGGCTAAATATGTTTGGCTGGGAACGATCATTGTTATTTTAATCATTGCTTTCACACCAATAACTGATGTTGGTATCATTGGTGCGATTGCAATTGCGATTTTTGGATTTTTATTCGTGACGGTGGCTTCAAGGGTTGTTGGAATCGTCGGAAGTTCTTCTTCCCCGGTTTCTGGAATGACGATAGCCACACTATTGATTGTAGCGATTGTCTATAAAGCTACTGGTTTTACTGGGACGACAGGAATGGTAGCCGCTTTAACCGTTGCTGCGATCATTTGTACAGCACTTGCGGTTTCAGGTGATGTTTCTCAAGATTTAAAAACAGGATATATCGTGGGCGGAACACCATGGAAACAACAAGTTGCCATGATGATCGGTGTCGTTGCGTCTGCTTCTGTCATTGGTTTTATCCTGGTTCTAATGGATAACGCTTATACGATGGGATCTGCAGAACTACCTGCACCTAAAGCGGCACTAATGAAAATACTTGCTGAAGGTGTTCTTGGGGGAGATTTACCTTGGACCCTTATCTTTATCGGTGCGGCTATTGCCATAACATTAGAGTTTTTCGGTCTGAATTCACTTGTTGTTGCAGTCGGCATATACTTGCCGGTTCATACTAGTGCCCCAATCATGATCGGTGGGTTTATCCGTTTCTTCGTTGAATTCTTCTCGAAAACAAAAGAAGCGCTTAAAGCACGTGTTGATAGAGGTGTATTATTTGCATCTGGTTTAATAGCAGGTGAATCATTGATTGGTGTACTTATTGCCATATTGATTGCAGCAGGTGTCCAAGTCCCGGCTGCGGCTAAATTAGCCAGCAATTTGATACCTTTCTTACTATTCCTTGCTCTAGCTGGATTGCTTTGGTTCGTATCTAGCAAAGGGAAAAAAGAAGATGCTTCGTAAACGCCAATCAAAAAAGAGGAACCTGTTAACTATGGTTCCTCTTTTGGAAAGACGCGTCACTATGGAACAAGAATCCCCGGAAGCAACTTTTTTAGTCATTCAACGGACCAATTTCGTGGAACGAATTACGATTCGTTTCTTTAAACAACCATCAGTCCGGAAAATCAAGCTTGATAAGTTTGGGGCATTTGCCATTAAACAAATGGAGTTCCAAAGCAATGTCAATCAGATTTCTGAAGCGATGAGTGAACACTTTGGTGAGGAAGCGGAACCTGCCTTACCGCGATTGATGAAATTTCTGGAAATCCTGGAGGTTCATGACTGGATTATATGGGATGAAGAAGAAAAATGAAAAAAAGCTGAAGCTCTTTTTGATGCTTCAGCTTTTTTTATTTTAATGAATATGTAACTAAAGCAAAATCCAATTAATTGTCTGGACATTCATATAACAAGACTTTACCCTGGATAAGATCACCTTTATTGAAAAAAAACATGAAGCAGGTGCATATAACAATGGAAGAAACGAATTATGATGAAATACTGAACATCAAAACGGAAGGTGAACAAAAAAATTTCAATGATTCTTTGCATTATCACCGATACGAGCCTACGCCATATCCCGCATTAGAACATTTATTCAAAAAATATCCACTGAAACGAAATGATCGCATTGTGGATTTTGGATGCGGTAAAGGACGGTTGAATTTTTTTATCCATCACTTATATCAATCATCTGTGGTTGGCGTGGAGATGAATGAAAATTTCTATAAAGAAGCGATCGAGAATTTGAATGGCTACATGAAGAAAAGCAAAAAAAACTATGGCAATATAGAATTCCAATGTTGTTTGGCTGAAGAATATGATATTGATACGAAAGACAATCGTTTTTATTTCTTTAATCCATTCTCTGTACAGATTTTCATGAAAATCATCAATAACATATTGCTTTCCTTTGAAAAAGAACCGCGCCAAATCGAGCTGATTTTATTTTATCCTTCACAGGATTATATTTTTTTCCTGGAAAATCAAACCGCCTTCGAGATGAAAGACGAAGTGATGTTACCTGGCTTGACTGAATCTAATCCTTTTGAGAAATTCGTCATATACCAATTGTTAAATTGAATGGATATTAGTTTCTTAATGATAATCAAGTAAATATAAAAAACACCCAAGCAATGTTTCATGGATGCTTGGGTGAAATAAATGAAAAAGCATAAGGGATGTTTAATGTACAGCATATTGTAAAATCTTTTGAGGCTGTGGCTCATATTGTTTTTCTATATAAATTTGATGCCAAATCATAAAGGTTAAAATGGTCCAGAGCTTCCGGCTGTTGTCCGTTTTATTATTTACATGGTTTTCAAGTAATTTCATAATTTGCGGTTTGTTAAAAAGGTGGTCAGTTGGGCTCTCCTGGATTAACCTTACTGCCCAATCGTATAATTCATCCTTTAACCAATGGCGTATAGGAACTGGAAAGCCTAGCTTCTTTCTGCTCCATACATGTTCCGGCACTATCCCGCGGGCAGCTTTTCGGAGCATGTATTTGGTCGTTCCATTTCTTACCTTTTGATCCATGCTAAGTTTTGAAGCCGTATCGAAAACGCATTTATCCAAAAATGGAACTCTTACCTCTAAAGAATTCGCCATGGACATTTTATCTGCCTTCAATAAAATATCACCTTTTAGCCAAGTTTGAATATCAATGTTTTGCATTTGGGTAATAGGATCATATTCTAAAGCACTTTGATAGATGGGATTTGTCACTTTTTCATTTTCTAATCCGTTGCGATAATTCACTAATAAAAGTTTTTTCTCTTTCTCGCCGAATATGTTTGCGTTTCCAATATATCGTTCGTCCAAAGGTGTAACTCCGCGCTCTATAAAACTCTTTCCTTTAACCCCTTCTGGCAAAACAGAGGAAAGTGCCTTCAACACGTTGTTCAACGGAGCTGGTATATAGGAAAACATGCGCAGGGAATGGGGCTCCCGGTATATATTATATCCGCCGAATAACTCGTCTGCACCCTCCCCGGACAAGGCGACCTTGACATGCTTTTTAGCTTCCCGTGCGACAAAATATAGCGGAACGGCAGCTGGGTCAGCTAAAGGGTCATCCATATGCCAGATAATCTTTGGAAGTTCTGCCAAGAATTCTTCAGGACTTATGATATAACTTATATTTTCTACATTTAGAGCGGCTGCCGTTTCCTGTGCAACGTTTATTTCACTATATCCATCTCTTTCGAATCCTACAGAGAAAGTTTTGATCTTAGGGTTAATCTCTTTTGCGATGGAGCAGATAAATGATGAATCAATCCCTCCTGATAGAAAAGATCCAACCGGTACATCACTTCTCATATGTACGTTTACGGAGTCCATTAAAGTTTCTTGTATTTCTTTTATGACCTTTGAATCTTCTATATTGGAAGGGCGAAAAATAGGTTTCCAGAACTTTTTTATCTCCATTTTCTTTCCGGGCTCTTTAGTGAAATAATGTCCAGGAGATAACTTGTTAATGTTTTTGGAAAGGGTGGATGGTTCGGGAACATATTGAAAACTGAGAAAATGCTGTAATGAATTCACGTCCAACTCTTCATTCATTGCTGTCAAGATACTCTTTTTTTCTGATGCGAAATATGTGACATCATCTTGTTCACAGTAGAAAAAAGGCTTGATTCCAAAATGGTCCCTTGCACCAAAAAGTTTTTGCTCGAGTTTATCCCAAATGATAAAAGCGAACATGCCGCGCAGTTTCTGGAGGGTTTGCTCTTTTTGGCTACTATAGAGAGCCAATATTACCTCCGTATCAGAATCCGTAGTAAACTCAAATCCTTCATCAGTGAGTTCTTTCCTTAGTTCAATATAATTATAGATTTCGCCATTAAAAATGATCCAATATCTTTCATTTTCATATGAAAGAGGTTGGTTACCATTATCTATATCGATTATGCTTAATCTCCTAAATCCAAAATTCACAAATTCATCAAAAAAATATCCTTCATCATCCGGGCCCCTATGGGTGATGATCGTGTTCATTTTCTTGATCGTGTCTTTCATATTTGAATTTATGGCTTTCGGATATTTTTGAATACATCCAACAAAACCGCACATAAAATCCACCCGCCTAATTATTTAATAGTAAGAGATTCCCCAGTAACTTTTATCAAGAAATATAGGTATAAAGTTTGGATATCAACATAAGTAGTAGAATATCTCTAGTCTACTAGGTTAGATTATAATGCCATATTTGTCAATTTTACTCATTTGATGAATTAATTTGTAAGTGTGTTTTTATTGTGGTCACAATGAATCCAATCAGTAAAAAAAAGAGGCAATCGATATGATTGCCTCTAAACGCATATTAAAAAACACTTAACTTTAACCTGAGCATAAGGGACAATCCAACTGCAATAGATCGAAAATGCCGAAAAAAATGGGCTGCCTTATCCGACTCCTTGTATTTATTAATCAATAGTTCCGTTCGATGACAAAGTGTGCACGATCGCCTCTAAAGAGAGTTTTAGAGAATTCAATGACCGATCCATCATTCTCATATGTGTAAGTTTCTAATGAAAAACAAGGTGAACCGTTGGGTACATCCAATTTGTCAGAAATGGAATCGTCGGCTAGTGAAAACTCCAAGTGTTCGACCGTTTTTTTTACTTTTAAATTGAATTGTGTTTCAAGTACTTTAAAGAGTGAGTGTTCACAGGCTTCGATATTTAGCCCGGGAGTTTTATACCATGGGAGATAGGCAATTTCATATTGAAGGGGGACGTCGTTTACGTAACGTATCCGTTCCAGTTTGTTTACTGGGTCTCCAATATTTTGTTTAAAAAGCTTGGCAAGGGTAGCGTTTGCTTCAATCACCTTTAAGCTAATGACCTTTGTGGAAGGATTTTTTCCTTGCATCGTGACTTGCTCAGAGAACTTTTCAACCGTGCTTGAAAGGAATTGCTTCACTTTATTTTCCGAAACGAAAGTCCCTTTGCCTTGAACACGGTAGATATAGCCTTCGACGGTCAATTGCTGTAAGGCCGTGCGAACTGTTGTCCTGCTTACTCCGTATATTTTACAAAACTCAGCCTCAGTCGGTAATTTTGTATTTGTTTGATATTCGCCATTTTTTATGAGATCGATGATCGATTCCTTAACTATGGAATGCAATGCCGCTTCTTTATTCATGGTTTCCACAGATGATTCCTCCTATACTCATTCCAATATATACATATAGATTATCTCGGATAAGTTCAATAATCAACTTTAAATCACAAATTTGTAGTAACAAATTAAAATTTGTGTTGATATTTTTTTGATTTGTAACTACAATGTATGTATGGAGGTAATAATACCCATATTATAAATGTTTCAAGGGAAGTGATAAAGCAAAGGAACATCGTTCATTACAAAATTACGGTTTAATTTTTCTTGAAAATACTGAATAATCAATTATTAAAAAGGGGGGTACTTTAGATGAATATCTTATTATGTTGTTCGGCAGGGATGTCTACTAGTTTATTAGTTACCAAGATGGAGGAAAGCGCTAAAAAACAAGGGGTAGAGTGCAATATATGGGCTGTTGGTTCTACAGAGGTGAACAATGAAATGGATAAGGCTGATGTAATTTTATTAGGTCCGCAGGTTCGATATCTTCTTTCCAAGTTACAGGAAGCGGGAAAAGAAAAGGGAATTCCGGTCGCAACCATCCATCCAATGTTCTATGGACTATGTAATGGTGAAGAAGTACTTAAACAAGCCACTACTTTAATAAAAGGAGAATAAGGATATGATGACTTTTATTGATAAGTATATTATGCCCGGCGCTGTAAAAGTAGGAAATAACCGGCATCTGCTCGCGATTCGTGACGCATTGATTGGAATGATAGCGATTACAATGATCGGGTCATTCGCCGTCCTGTTCAATAATCTTGGGCAAGTCATCAAGCCTTACGGAAGAATGATGGAGGCCATTTTCGGTCCTGCATGGAATACGCTAGGCGGTGATATTTGGTTTGGAACTTTTGCATTCATGACGGTATTCGCTGTATTCGGCATTTCTTATAAACTAGCAAGGTCATACGGTGACGATGGTTTTGAAGCGATGCTGGTTTCCGCGGCCTGTTTCTTCCTATTATTGCCTCAAATCGGAAATGTCACTTTAACCATCGATGATAAGGATGTTACAGGAGGGGCATGGGGTTTCGTAAGCGTGAACTATTTTAATGCCACGGCCCTATTTACAGGAATAGTCGTAGCCTTAATAGCAACCGAAATATTTGTGAGACTTTCCCGAGTTAAATATTTAGTCATTAAATTGCCTGATGGAGTACCTCCAGCGGTAGCCCGTTCATTTGCAAAGTTAGTTCCGGGTATGGCAACAATCTTTGTCGCTGGTGTGTTCGGACTGCTATTCCGTAAAGCTACGGATGGTCAGGTACTGAATGACTGGCTTAGTAAAGTGATTGTATCCCCCTTACAAAGTGCTGTAGATTCATTGCCATTCGCTATTTTACTAGTCTTTCTTGTTCATTTATTATGGATGATCGGTTTGCACGGTCCAAATATCCTTGGAGGGATAACGACACCGCTTTTTGAAAGTTCTGGAGTGAAAAATATTGATTTATATGCACAAGGTGTCAAAGACATGGACCAATACGGGGTATTGGCAGGTTCTTTCCTGGATGCATTTGTTTATTTAGGCGGATCTGGTGCAACATTGGGCCTCATCATCGCAATGATCATTGCCGGTCGGAAACGTTATAAACAGATGATTGCACTCGGTGGGGCTCCAGGGGTGTTCCAGATTAATGAACCTATTTTATTCGGTTTGCCTATCGTGCTGAATCCAATGTGGTTCATCCCATTTGTTCTCGGTCCGGTAATTACAACGGTGATATCTTATATAGCGGTAAGCAGCGGAATGGTTTTCCCGATCGTCGCTAAGATCCCGTGGGTTACCCCACCGATTGTGGGTGGATTCCTGGCCACAGGCGGACATGTATCTGGAGCGGTCTTGGCTGCTATCAATCTAGTCATTTCAACAGCTATTTATTTACCATTCGTTTATGCTCAAGTGAAGATAGACACCAAAAATGAAACAAAGCTTACAAAAGATTCAGAAACGCTAAGCGTTTAAGAAAGTAGTGATGAAAAATGGAAAAAGAAGAATTATACCAGCTATCCTTTCAATTGATTTTATATAGTGGGAATGCGAGAAGCTTTGCAATGGAAGCGTTGCAGGAAGCAAAGAAAAAGAATTTTGATTCTGCCCGTTTGAAAATCGCCGAGGCCGAAACGGAATTACTGCAGGCCCATAAATACCAAACTCAATTAATCCATGCCGAGGCGGGCGGGGACCATTTTGATCTTCCCATCATCCTAGTGCATGCACAGGATCATTTAATGACGGCGATGACAGTAAAGGATCTTGCAATGGAAATGATCGATCTACGCGAAGAATTCTTACATGCAAATGTTGTGAAGGAGAGGACTGCCGAATGAGCAAGGGGCTGAAGATTGTCACGATTGGCGGAGGATCGAGCTATACGCCAGAACTGATCGAAGGTTTCATTAAATATCATGAAGAACTTCCCGTGAGTGAAATTTGGCTCGTGGACATCGAAGCGGGGAAGGAAAAGCTTGAAATTGTCGGGGATTTGGCAAGAAGGATGATTGAAAAGGCCGGTGTGAATATTGATGTCCATCTCACTCTAGACAGAAAGAAAGCGCTTAGAGGGGCGGATTATGTAACAACCCAACTGCGGGTTGGTCAGCTCGCAGCAAGGGCTCTTGATGAAAAGATTCCATTGAAACATGGAGTGATTGGACAGGAGACGAATGGACCAGGCGGGCTTTTCAAGGCTTTTAGAACGATTCCCGTCATTCTGGATATTGCTCGTGAAATGGAGGAGTTATGTCCGGATGCATGGCTGATTAACTTCACGAACCCTGCAGGAATGGTAACGGAAGCAGTTCTGCGTCACAGTAATATTTCCAAGATCATCGGCCTTTGCAATGTTCCGATTGGCATGGAACGAGGTGTTGCGGATTTGATGGATGTCGAGCCATCAAGAGTCCGGATCGACTTTGCTGGTTTGAACCATATGGTTTACGGCTTGGATGTATTCGTTGATGGGGAGAGTGTCAAAGATCAAATCATCAATCTGATTACAGATCCAGCTAAAGCCGTCACGATGAAGAATATCCATGCAATGGGCTGGGAGCCGGAATTCCTTAGAGCGTTGGACCTGTTTCCGTGTCCATACCACAACTACTATTATAAAACGGGTGATGTACTGGCCCAAGAATTGAAGGATGCTGAAAAAGGGGAAACACGTGCTGAGGTCGTTCAAAGACTTGAAGCAGGATTATTCGAGCTTTACAAAGACGAGGATCTGGCTATCAAGCCGCCGCAGCTTGAAGAGCGCGGAGGTGCGTACTACAGTGATGCGGCTGTACGGTTGATTTGCTCGATGCATACGGATAAGCGTGATATTCAAGCGGTAAATACCGTCAACCATGGTGCGATTGAAGGCATCCCGTATGGATCGGCTATTGAAACCAGTTGCGTGATAACTAAGGATGGTCCCAAGCCAATCAATGTAGGAGAGCTTCCAGTCGCCGTTCGCGGTTTAATTCAGCAAATCAAATCCTTTGAAAGGGTAGCCATCGAAGCTGCGGTATCAGGTGACTATGATACTGCATTGCTAGCCATGACGATTAATCCACTCGTTCCAAGTGATCGGGTAGCGAAACTTATCTTAGACGAAATGCTTGAGGCACATAAAGATTATCTGCCTCAGTTTTTTGAAAAAAAGGAGTTGCAGGATAATTTATCATGATTGAGGTCCTTGTAAATGCAGATGATTTCGGGTTAACTAAAGCGGTGAATTATGGGATTTTGGATAGCCACAAATATGGAATTGTCAATTCGGCAACGATTATGATGAATGCGAAAGCAACGGAGCATGCGATTGAAATCGCAAAGAAGACACCGTCGTTGAAAGTAGGTATACACTTAGTGCTGACATGGGGAAAACCTTTGTTGAGCGACGTGCCTAGCTTAGTTGACGAATCTGGTTTCTTTAAGAAGCAAGGTTTGGTATATGGTGACCCTGCCGGTATTTCCTTGAGCGATTTGGAGAGGGAGTGGTCAGCACAGATCGAAAGATTCTTGGAATTCAGTCTGTTACCAACTCATTTCGACAGCCATCATCATGTACACGGGATAACAGAGTTTCTGCCAGTTATTCAAAAGCTATCCGATAAATACGGATTGCCAGTGCGTAATGCTGGAAAGCACCTTGCTGGGGTTCAAACCGTTACAGATGTGTTCCTGGATGACTTTTATGGAGAAATGGTGGTTGAAGACTACTTTCAAAACCTGAAGGGAAGGGTAATGGATGGGGAAAGCGTAGAGATAATGACTCATCCTGCTTATATGGATGAAGAATTGATGAAAGTTTCCTCTTATAATGATAAACGCATAAAAGAACTCCGGATTTTGACAAATGCAAAATTACCAGAGGGATTTTTCCTTAGATTCAGCATCAACCAAGTTAAGATTTGATTTTAAATTGTAGCCCTTTAATTACAAAGAGGACCATTCATCAAATGATGAATGGTCCTTTATAATTCATGATTGCTTTATCTAAAATTAATAAGCCAAACTGAATAGGGCTTTGATGTGTGATAGATAGCGAACATTACTTGCTTCTTTCATCAATGTAGCCGGCAGACCTTTAAGGGAAGTGTTATTGGCCCCAACGGTTGCCACCGCATCCTTACGGCCAAGGCTCGCAAGTGTACCTGAGTTTACTGGTGAAAATTCTTCAAGTTTCTTGCCTTCAAAGGCTGCATATAGGTTGTATCCAACAAGCTCACCCATTTGCCAAGCATTTTGTGCAGTAGGAGCGTATGGACGGCCGCCTTCTGGAGGGAATGCAACGGCACTGTCCCCGACGACGAAAACGTCATTATGGGATTTGGATTGCAAATACTCATTAACGGTTGCTTTGCCGCGATCCACTTCAAGGCCTGATTCGCCTACGATAGGAAGAGCTGCGACTCCGCCTGTCCAAACAAGCGTATTGGCAGTTATCGTTTGTCCATCTTTCAATTCGATTTGGTTTCCTTTAACACCCGTAACAGGCAGACCTGTCAAGAATTCAACGCCGCGTGCTTCCAAGCTTGTCATGGCACGTTCGATTAAGTGATCAGGCAGGACCGGAAGGATTTTTGGACCAGCTTCCACAAGCTTGATTTTCAAGTCCTTGAAGTCCACTCCGAACTTTTTGGCGATTTTAGGGAAATGATCCACGATTTCACCGATTAACTCGACACCCGTCAAGCCGCCGCCGCCGATCACGATCGTTGCATCCGCTTCATTATTCGTTTGTGCATATTCACGGATGCGATCTTCGATATGTTTGTAAATCTTGTTTGCATCATTTACGGATTTCAAGACCATGCTGTTTTCCTCAAGTCCCGGAATGCCGAAGAATCCTGTTTGGCTTCCCAAAGCAACAACCAGGGCATCATAAGATAAAGTGGAGCCATTGGAAAGCTTCACTTCTTTTTTATCGACTGAGAAAGACTCCACTTTTGAAATGGCAAGGTCGATATCTTTTCCTTTGAAAAGTTTTTCCAAAGGAATGGAAACAGCTTGTTCAGAAATGGATCCGCCTGCAAGACGGTGCAATTCGGTGATGATTTGGTGCGTTGGAAATTGGTTCACCACTGTAACCTGCACTTCATCCTTGTTGTAATATTCACGTACGGATAAGGCAGATAGTAAACCAGCATAACCTGCACCTAAGATGACGATTTGTTTTGACATAGTTAATCCCCCGTTCTTACTGAAAGTTTATCAAATTATTTTTGGTTTTTACGTTCTGAAGAGACTTCAAGAAAAGCTTGGGCGAAACGGAAAAGTTTTTGTGCTTGCGGATCTTTCATCATTCTTAACAGACCAAAAAGACCAATCACATCATTATTCACTTCAGCACGATCCTTAGCTTCGATGGCATTAGCCGCAAGCCCTTTCACTGAACCGACTACAGGTCCTGCGATCTCCGAAATGGCGCTGACCGTATCATTTTTCAAAACATCATCAGTCGCTACTGATTGAGCGAAATCATAAGACTTTGTTAAAATATTCACTAACTCAGTCAGCTTTGGTAACTGCTCAACTAAAGTGTTCAAGGATTCCTGAACCTCAGGCTTTAAAAGCTGATCTAGGATATCCAATTGTTCTTGGTTTGCAGAAATATTAAATGTTTCATGTTCAGGTTTTGAGACTACATCTACCATATCTAATTCCCCTTTTAAACTTAATTATTTTGTTTTATGTGTTTTCCGCCGATACTACTAATCATACGACTCTAATCCCTTAATTTCAAATATATTTTTTGTGATAGGAATATAATTTTATAGTTATTATTAAGAGCTAGTAGGTGGATTTTGCGATTTATCTTAATATTCCAAAAAAATATTAAGATTATTCTGGTTTTAATACCTTAAATATCGCCGTTTATTAGGGACATTTAACTTTTTTTATATAAGATAACGATTGTGATTCACTTTACTATAAGGGGTGGCTTGTACTATAGCTTGTCCAAGTAATTAATGACGGCTACATGCAGCTATTACACCGTGATCAATCCTAAAATAGGCATCTTTAGTTTCACATGTATGTTTGTTGTACTATAATGTCCATAATCTTTGAAGTTGCCATGCAAGTATGGAACCCAAGAATATTTTATCTGATTTAGGGTAAATAATATTATCGAATTGGAGATGATGCCCTTGGTAGAACGCAGGATATTAAAGATCCGTGGAGAAGTTATTGAAATATCCTCCAGGTATTGTGAGAAATATAGAAAATGGAATTGTACTGCTAAACTTCCTGATAGTTCCATAATAGCTTATTGCCGTGATAAGAATAAGCTTCGTGCTGAGACAGTTTCTATGAGCAGGTTATTAATTACTTATGATGACTATAAAATTGTATGAGATGTAATGGGATTAATAAATAGATAGGGAAAAGGCGCACAACCTCGAAGATGATGGTTGGGCGCCTTTTTTATTGAATAATATTTAATGTTAAGTTTCGTTTATCTGCGAGGGAATATATCTTCGAAAATGGAGATATATCATCGAAAACTCCTAATTAATCTACGAATTATACGATTTATCGATTTTTCGACAAAAACTCTTTTTTAAATAAAACTATTTTATTAATGAAAAGCAACGAAATTGTCAAAAAAAATATCAGAAAATACTAAAAAGGATAGTAAAATTATGTTAATATATTCAAAAAAGTGTTATTTTCTAACTAATAATGAATAATTTATTGTTAAGGACATTCAATAAGAAAAAGGAAAGTTTAGTTTACCAGAGTGCAATGCCATTTGACTGTGTAGGACCCGGCCCATTTTATAAGCAGGTGAAATGGCCTTAAAGAATAAGATTATCAATTGTTTTTGCGACAATAAACTGAATAGGAGTTGGTAGAATGGTTAGTATTAAGGGATATGGAAAAGCGACACAAGAAGCAGTGAATAATTTTCAGAAATTTGTGGGATTTGAAATCCCTGCGGATTATAAACAATTTCTTCTTACCCATAATGGCGGCACAACTGCAGTGCAAAACAGTAAGTTTTATGTAGATGCATTAGACACACTCGTTTGCTTAAATGTACTTTATGGGTTAGAGCTTCAGGATAAAGAACTGGATTTACAGAAATGGCATGAAGAAAACAGAGAAGACTTACATAAGAATTGCATTATCATAGGCAATGATACGTGTGCAGGTAAAATCTTGCTGATAGATAACGAAGAGGAAAAGGGAGTTTACTTCTGGGATCAGGGGTGGTATTCCGATCCATCAAGCCAGGATGAAAATATTTATAAAGTTGCAGAGAGTTTTAAGTCCTTCATTGAGGGATTGAAAATCCCGGAGGAAATCTAATTTTATTTGAATCCCCTTGATTGGCTCAGACCATTCAAGGTTTTTTATTGTAAATTCAATAACAAGATTGATGATATGCAAGAGTGATAGTAAGGATTGTTATGTTAAAGAGGTGAAGAAATGTATAAAATCTTATTGATTGAAGACGATGTCAAAATAGCTGGAATCTTGGTCAATTATATAAAAAGATATGGATATGAGGTTTTTGAAGTTAAGCAATTTGACAAAGTATTTGCGGAGTTCCAGGAGATAAGGCCAGATTTGGTTTTATTGGATATCAATCTGCCATATTATGATGGTTTCCATTGGTGCCGACTAATAAGGACGGTTTCAAAGGTTCCCATCATATTTATCTCTGCAAGGACAGATGAAATGAACCAAGTCATGGCCATTGAATATGGGGGAGATGATTATTTAACAAAACCGTTTCATTTGGAAGTGGTACTAGCGAAAATAAAGAGCGCCCTACGCAGGGTTTATGGTGAATATGCTGAAATATCTTCATTCCAACAACAAGTAAAGGAAATGGATGGGTTAACGCTTTATACGGAAAAAGCAATGATTGAATATCAACACAAACAGGTAACGTTAACTCAAAATGAGTTGAAATTATTGAGTTGTTTACTACGACAGTATGACACCATTGTCTCGCGTGAAGATTTACTTGAAGCACTTTGGAATGATGATTCATTTGTTGATGACAATACTTTGACTGTCAATGTCACTAGAGTGAGGAGAAAACTTGAGGATATTGGCGCCACGCATGCCATAACAACCAGCAGGGGAAAAGGATATCGACTAAAAATAGTGCAAGGTGAAGAAAAGTGAAGCTAAAATCCTACATTAAAGACCGTCTTTATTTTATATTTTATACTGTTCTATTGGGAAGCCTGCTTATTATTGCTTATGCATTAGCCGTTTTGGAAGCGGGAAATCAGATATCGATTTCCAATATCATCTATTTATTTATTCTCGCGTTGTTTTTGATGTTACTATTTTTAGCGATAGATTACATAAGGCATTACCGTTTTCTTAATCAGTTAGTAAGGATGAAGCAAGAACCGAGCTTGACGTTTGAATATGTCGAAGCCTTTGGGGATCCCCTGTCAAATGAACAAAAATTGTGGATTGAGCTTTTTCAACAAATGAACCAGGCTACGATAGAACAATTACAAGAACAGGTCAATCAGAAGGAGCAATATGAACTGTTGATTCACCAATGGGTACATCAAATGAAGACACCTGTTTCCGTCATTTCTTTACTGGTTCAAGAAGGGAAAAGGACATTTTCGAATGAGACGATGAAGGATTATCTTAAAGAGATTGAAGAAGAAAATGATCGTTTTCGCAGAGGGCTGGAAATTATCTTGCATGGAGCAAGGCTGCAGCGTTTTTCAGAGGATGTAAAATCGGAGCGGGTTGACTTGATTAATCTAGTCAAGCAAGTGATTAACGAGGAAAAGAAACAGTTCATCAAACGGTTCATTTATCCTAGACTTGACACGGAGCATGAGAATTTATATGTGCAGTCGGATCGTAAGTGGCTTCACTTTGCCATTAGTCAGGTGGTCTTTAATGCACTGAAATATTCAAGGCAGGGAGAGCATGACAGCATAACATTCAACATTTTTGAAAAAAAGTCAGAGGTTTTACTTAGGATAACGGATCAGGGCATTGGAATTGTCCCACATGATGTAAAACGAGTGTTTGATCCATTTTTTACAGGAGAGAACGGGCGGGCCCAACAAGAGTCAACTGGAATGGGACTATATCTAGTGAAGGAAATCGTTAACAGACTTGGGCATGGGATTACCATACAATCGACTGTATCCGAAGGGACTACAGTGGAATTTCTCTTTAATACAAATACCTTACATGAAAGGTGACAAAATTGTAAGGCAGTTAAGCGGTTATGTAATAAACTTCGATGGGAGCCTCCCACTATATTCATTATACTTGTGGTAAGAAAGGGAGGTAGCAGGATGTCGATTTTAAAAGCGGAGCAATTATCCAAAACTTATTTTCAAAAGCAGGGGAATTTATTTCATAAAGCGTTAGATAATTTCACCATGAATGTACAGAAAGGGGAATTTGTCGGAGTGATGGGTCCATCGGGCAGCGGGAAAACCACTCTGCTTAATTTAATGGCCACGATTGATAAGCCCACCACCGGGAAAGTCATTCTAAATGATCAAAATCCTAATGAATTAAAAAATCAGGACCTGGCTTTGTTTCGAAGGAGGGAGATTGGATTTGTTTTTCAAGACTTTAATCTTCTTGATACACTTACCGTTCGCGAAAATATCCTCCTTCCTTTAGCGTTAGATCATTATAAACTCGATGAAATGGAAAATAGGGTAAATCAGTTGGCACACCTTCTGGGGATTGAAGGGATTTTAGAAAAACGGACTTTTGAAATATCCGGAGGTCAGCAGCAACGAACGTCGTGTGCAAGAGCGATGATTCATGAACCATCCATTATTTTAGCAGATGAACCTACAGGTAATTTGGATTCCAAGTCTGCCAAGCAGGTAATGGATACCCTCACGACACTCCAGGAGAAAAAGGGAGCAACAATCCTCATGGTCACTCATGACCCGATTGCCTCCAGTTTCTGTGACCGGGTTTTATTCATAAAGGATGGCAAGTTCTTTTCGGAGGTTCATAATGGAGGGGAAAGACAGAGCTTCTATCATAGGATTTTAGATACGTTAAGTGTTTTGGGAGGAGTTTATCATGAACATTCGACTTCTCGCTAAGAGAAACATCCAAGGAAATGCCCAACGTTATCTTGCTTATTTTTTCAGTATCGTACTTTCCGTCTCAATCTTTTTTATTTATGCATCATTTATCTTTCATCCTGATGTGGTCCATACTAATATCCCCGGGGGAAAGCTTATTAGTAAGGGGCTCATTGCTGCTGAAATTGTGATCATCATATTTTCAGTTTTCTTTATAGCTTATTCGAATGCCGCATTTTTACAGCCGCGAAAAAAAGAGTTTGGTTTGCTCACACTACTTGGAATGTCCAAATCCCAACTTAGAAAACTGATTTACCTGGAGCAAACGATCGTTTCCCTCATATCAATCATGATTGGGGTAGGATTGGGGTTTTTGTTCTCAAAGTTATTCTTAATGACAGTTTCTTGGTTATTGGCTGTAGAACAACCATTATCGTTTGTCTTTGTCCCTAAGGCCTTCATTTATACGATTGTTGGTTTCATTTTATTATTTCAGTTATTATCGCTACTTTCATTGTTTCACATTGGAAATGCAGAAGTAGTCGATTTACTAAAAGATAAACAAAAACCAAAAAAGACGCCTATAGTTTCAAAGTGGTTAATTGCACTATCAGTTGTTAGCTTAAGCATTTCTTATTATTTGGCAGTCACGATGTCATTGAACAATTCTTATATTCGAGTATTGCCCATTTTAATATTCATACTGATCGGCACCTATTTTTTATTCAGTCAAAGTATTGTCGCTCTATGCAGAAGGCTTTATCAGAAGAAGAAAAGCTTGTACAATGGAACGAATTTAATTAACCAAACAAACCTGATATTTAATATTAAGGATTATTCCAGGTTATTCTTTTTAACCTCGATCATTACGGCCGTCATTTTGACAGCTGCAGGAACACTTTTCATGTTCAGTGCAGATTTAAAGAAGCAAGGGATGGATAACATTCCACAATCAATTGGCTGGGTTGAAAATGACGCTTCCATTTATTCCGTCATTGAACCATCCGAAGTAGAGAAAACTTTAAAGGAAGATGGATTCAAGATCCTTTACAAAGTAAATATGACAGGTGTGCCCATTACTCACATGCTTCCCCATATGAGAACGGGAGAACCCAGTGAAAATAGGTCATTATTAATCTCGGAAAGTGATTATAACAAAGCGGCAACTTTGCGAAAATTAGATTCCGCAAAGTTATCTGGAAAAGAAGCGTTATACGTTTTTCCTTATGGAGGGGGACTGGATTATCAATTCGTCCAAAATGGCGAGCAAAAGGAGCTTCACTATGGTAAACAAATCATACGGGTTACAATGGCGGGTCAGCGCAATCATTCCATAATCGCTCCCATCAAATCAGCAACCACCCTGATGGTGGTCGATGATCTGCTGTATAATGAAATAACTGCTGATATGCCTTTAAAAGAGATGGTAAGAGTACGCGGGTACGAAGTGAAAGATTGGGAAGAATCGATGGAAACCTCTGGGAAAATCGAAAAAATGTCTAACAATCCTGACCATCAATTGCAAACAAGAGCACCTATTTATCATAAAATGAAACAAGGAAGCATATTGATCTTATTTATCGGTTTGTTTGTCAGTTTATTATTCTTTATCGTCCAAGGAAGCATGATGTACCTGCGAGTTTTTACGAATTTAGAAGATAAGAAGATCCAAATTCATGCCCTTCATCGATTGGGTCTAACAAAAAAAGAAATACGGCAAATTTTAAGTGCGGAAATACGCATCCTCTTTTTCGCTCCTTTTGTGATAGGGATGATGCATGCCATAGTTGCCTACGTGGCATTAAGCAATTTATTGGGCTCCAATTTGTTTAGTTATTCGGCCATGGTCATCGCTACATATTTTCTTCTTCAACTGCTATATTATCAAGTAACTAAAAAAATGTATGAGCGGGCAGTCATCAATGCGATTAAATAAAGCTATCATAATGGAATCAGGGGATAATCCTCTGATTCCATTTTTCATTAAAAGGAAAACTTCTCTTTTGAATTGGCGTTTCCCATAATGATAAATCGGTTAATATGTACTATTGAAAGAGGGTAATCCATTTTTTTCTTGCACCTGAATATGAAAAATGTAAATTTTGGTGTGATTTTACGGATGGAACCTCTAGATTCTTGTAATATTTTCATATAAAGGGTAAAATTATTTATTTCATGAGGAAATATCGAATTCGACGACTTTTGATTTTCCATTTTCTTATATGAAATTATATTAATATAATAAACTATATAGGTAAAAAAATGTTTTATTAGAAATATTTAGTATTGGATTTAATGTAGATTAAAATTTAAAAAGTTATCAGGATCAAAAAAGTGGTGAAACTATCAAAAAAGAAGTGGGTAATCTGTTAATTACTTGATAAATTATAGTATTATATGCCTGTAGTTATGGAGAATATTAGATTTTTCTCTATTTCTTTGTCCCTTTATATAGTAAACTCAAAATAGGTTCGTTAACTTTTAGCTGCTAGAGATGAGGTAAGTTTAATCCTATGAAAAATAAAAAGTTAAGGGCATTTCTTTATTTGAGTATTCTTTTATTAATTGTTTTCATTCTTCTAAATATGTTTTCTACATATTTAAGCATTAAAAATTCTGTGCAAAAATCCGTTGCTAATCAAAACTTGGTAGCTGCTAGATCTATTGCCGACTCAATGGATGTAGAGGCCTATCAGCGATTTCTCAATAACCAAGTAAAGAGCCGGGAATATAGGGATATAAAAGCTTACTTAGAGGATGCCCGTGAAAAAATAGGAGCATTATATGTTTATACAATCATGGTTGATAACCCGAAAGTATCCAAAGCCATGATTACTGGATTTTCTAAAGATCATAAAGGCGATTTTCCTATCGGTGGCGTATGTACTGTTCCTTCGGAGCAGGTCAAACAGGCGTATGAAGGCCAAAGCTTTATTACCGGGATTCTGGAAGACCCCGAATATGGGGAGTATTTGACTGTGGGTGTGCCAATGAAAAATCAAGATGGCACCATTATTGGTTTTTTGGGCATTGATGTGAGCGCAGAAGATATTAATGCCATTAACGGAAAGGTATTGAAAAGCAGCATTGCCATCCTTGTATATAATGGGGGATTTGTTATCATGTTGCTGGTTACCTTTTTTGTCCTTCAAAAATGGTATCAAAAAGAACTGACACGTGAAGTCGGGGATACGGAAGATACGTACCATTCGGAATTTCAATCGCTCATTGCTTCAGTCCGCTCATTAAGGCATGATTTTTCCAATCATATTCAGGTGATACATGGACTGCTTAAATTAGAGGAGAACTCAAAAGCGCTCGATTATTTAACTGGCCTTTCAAAAGAAGTGCACTCGATTGAATCGATGAAATTGGATGTGATACATCCGGGCTTATCAGTCCTGTTAGAGACGAAAAGGCTCTCGGCCCAGAATTATAACATCGATATCGAGATTGATGTTTCACCAAAATCCTTTAATCGGGTCAAAACAATCGACTTGATTAAACTATTATCGAATGTCATCGATAATGCTATCGAGGCAACGATTGAATTGCCAGAGCATGAACGCCGAATGAATATTGCCTGCAAAGCTGATGATGAGAAGTATACGTTTATGGTCACTAATACGGGACCGATGATTTCCGAATTAGATCAGGAGAACATATTCGCCAGCGGATTTTCTACAAAAAAAGCACAAAAGGGAAAAATACGCGGGCAAGGATTGTTCATCGTTAAAGACTTGGTTAACAGATATGATGGAGAGATTCATGTAAAATCCACTGAAAAAGAAACGACCGTTACGATGATGATACCTGTAAATGGAAGAATGGACTAAAAGGGAAGCACAATATTGATAATAAAGTATGATTCCTCATAAAAAAGAAGGAATCATACTTTTTTTTGCAAATTTTTTTACCGTTCTCGGGATTATATTCTGTAATTATTGAAAAGCGCATGTTTATTTTTACTTAAGAGGTACCCATACAGCATTTATATTTTCAGCCGGTGTCCTATATCTTGCTAAATGCGTAAATGCAGCTGGGAACTTCAGCTGTATTTTCGGTATTATATACTCTGGAAATCTAAGGCAATAAAGCTGTACTATATGAAAAAAGAAGGCATTACAACCTTTTTAATGGATCAGTATTGAATGTGAATTAAGTGATTCCAGATGACGATTAATCCGATAAAAAGGTGAATAAAAGAACCTGAATTGGACATAATGGGTAGATGTTTAGCTGCTTCCATCGGGATTATGATAAGATAGGGAAAAAATCATATAAGGCAGTGAGAATGTGAAACAACAAAAAGGAAAACTTCTCGTTATCATTGGACCGACTGCTGTTGGCAAGACAAAGATGAGCATTGAGATGGCAAAGTTATTTAATGGTGAAATTATCAGCGGAGACTCCATGCAGGTTTATAAAGGGATGGATATCGGGACTGCAAAAATCAAGAGGGAAGAAACAGAAGGAATTCCTCATTATTTACTTGATATCAAGGACCCTGATGAACCATTTAGTGCGGCAGAGTTCCAGGAGCGTGCTAATGCTTGTATCGAGGATATCCAAAGTAGAGGTAAACTCCCTATTATCGTCGGTGGAACAGGATTATACATACAATCGGTCATTTATGATTATCAATTTTCGGAAGCACCATCCGACCCTGTTTATAGGGAAGGACTCGAAAAACAGGTAAGGGAGTTAGGGATCGATCCTGTTTTTGAACAATTACGTAAGGTTGACCCAAAAAGCGCGAATCGGATTCATCCTAATAATGTAAGAAGGGTGATCAGGGCACTCGAGATTTTTCATTGTACAGGTAAAACGATGAGTGAGCAGCTGAATGAACAGCCTACAGAATTGAAATATGATACGTGCATCATTGGATTGACAATGGAACGAGAAAAGCTATACAAACGCATCGATCAACGTGTTGATGGGATGGTGGAAGAAGGCCTGATTCAAGAGGTGGAGTCATTTCATGAAAAAGGTTTAAGGGATTGCCAATCAATTCAGGCTATAGGCTATAAAGAAATCTATGATTTTTTTGATGGAAGAGCTTCATTGGATGAAGCGATTGAAACTTTAAAGCAGAATTCCCGTCGATATGCCAAAAGGCAATTAACTTGGTTTCGAAATAAAATGGATGTCATTTGGTTTAATATGACCGATCTAGAGGATTTTTCAAAAAAAATACATGAAATATCTGGATTTATAGCAGGAAAGCTTTTCAGTGAAGGCGAATACATAAATTTAGAGAGAAAAGAGGAGGACTAATACATGAAACAGTCAGTAAATATTCAAGATCAGTTTCTTAATCAATTACGGAAAGATGGTACGTATGTGACGGTATTTTTATTAAACGGGTTCCAGATTAGGGGACAAGTTAAGGGGTTCGATAATTTTACCGTTTTATTTGAATCGGAGGGCAAACAGCAGTTAGTCTTTAAACATGCGATCTCTACATTTGCTCCACAACGTAATGTTCAGATTGATTACGAAGTGAAGGAATAATCATATATATGAATGTGAAAAACAGGTTTCGCTTATAGCGACCTGTTTTTTTTTGCTTGCATTTATCGGTTCTTTTTCAAAGAATCGATAATTTTACGCACCTGTTTTGAATATATATTAAGGGACGGATTATTTTCCGGGAAACCGCAGGAAATGACATTCTTCCATATAAATTGGTGATCGGGAATGAATCTTGTCGTAAAAAATACTCCAAGGAAAGAATCCTGTCAGAATAAGTCGCCGTTTGGAAGGGAATATGGCTAATTATACTGAAATCTTGGGTATTCACGAAAAGATATAATGAAATTCTCCGATGGGATAGTTTTGGCTATGCTACATATGCCTATTACCATCATAAATTGAATGAAAATTGTGGAGTCAGGGGCCAAGATGGAGAGGTGAATGCATTGGAACAACCGATCCGTATGAAAAATAACGGGCAAATCAATATTGTGTTTAATGCTGAAAACAGAAAAGCGCTACAAAAGGATCTGCCAATAAAAGAAATTTTGGTGCAAGAAATCCCCCAGCAGCATGTTGCGTTGAAAGAGATTGAAGATGAACTGAAATCGCTGGTCGGAATGGAAGAAATGAAACGGATGATTAAAGAAATATATGCCTGGATTTACATCAATAAACAACGTGAGGCAAAGGGGCTGAAGACTGGCCGACAAGCACTGCATATGATGTTTAAAGGAAATCCCGGAACAGGGAAAACGACGGTTGCACGTTTAATCGGTAAGTTGTTTCAAAAAATGAATGTATTATCGAAAGGTCATTTAATTGAAGCGGAGAGAGCAGATTTGGTCGGGGAATACATTGGTCATACCGCCCAAAAAACAAGGGATTTAATAAAAAAGTCCATTGGAGGGATCTTATTTATTGATGAAGCGTATTCCTTGGGAAGAGGCGGCGAAAAGGATTTTGGTAAAGAAGCCATAGATACCCTTGTCAAGCATATGGAGGATCGTCAGCATGAATTCATATTGATCCTTGCTGGATATTCTAGGGAAATGGATTATTTCCTCAGCCTTAACCCTGGCCTTCATTCCAGGTTCCCGCTTGTTGTTGATTTTCCGGATTATACGATCGATCAGTTAATGGAAATAGCCGATCGGATGCTGCAGGAAAGGGAATATCTAATGAGTCAGGATGCCGAAAGGAAATTAAAAGAACATTTAATCATATTACGATCATTCCGGGGGCCTATTTCATTTTCTAACGGACGTTATATTCGCAATGTACTTGAAAAGTCGATCAGGGCGCAGGCGATGCGGCTTTTACTGGAGGATTCGTTTGAAAAAACAGATTTACTGACGCTTACCAGCCAAGATTTGATTTTTGAGGATGATGAGAAAGAATGACATAGAAAAGCCCACCAAGATGGCGGGCTTTTCAATTTATGTTTTCGGCACCCATTTTTTATTAGGAAGATGCCAATTATTAGTGTAAGAAAGGATTCGCAATATCGTAATAACGGCAAAGAGCGAATAAAGCTGCCAAGACTGGGATATTACACCACTGCCTAAAGCCAAGCCTGCAATAATGGCCCATACTACGTAGATTTCTTTCCTGAAGACCAATGGCTTTCTTCCGGCAAGCACGTCACGGATTATCCCTCCGCCGCAACCGGTTAATGCAGCAGACACAATGACGGCACTTATCGGATGATTAAGTTCCACGGCATACATCGCACCTTGGATGGCAAAGGCTGAAAGGCCAATGGCATCACTGAGGTTTCCCCATCTGTCCCAGTGCCTTGAGAGGTTTGTGGGAAAAACAAAAACGATGGTGATGGATATTAAAGCGATGGCAAAATAGAAACTTTGATCCCATAACGCTGAAACGGGGACACCTATAAGCAGATTACGGATTGCCCCTCCGCCAAAGGCGGTTATGATTCCTAAAATATATACTCCTAAAATATCATACTCTTCTTCCATGGCTATGATGGTCCCGCTAATGGCGAATGCAATCGTACCTATGAAGCTTAATACTTCCCATGTCATATGAATGTCCCTCGATGTCTTTTCGATTTTGATGGTAAAGCCAAATATGATTTTAGCATGTTATCGGAATTTTTAAAACGGGTAAAAGCTTTGTTTTCAGGAAATTTTTATATATTCACTTTTTTTGTTATGATTAACAAAAATCTTCGAGAAGGTGGTGCATGTGATTTGGAACAAACAATAAAGGAAAAGGCCGTGTTGATTGGATGTCAAACAACAGAGGCTAACGAACGTTTTGAATATTCACTCGATGAGCTGGCTTCATTGGCGAAGACGGCCAATGGTGAGGTGTTAATGACCATTACCCAGAAAAGGGAAAGCGTCGATCCGGCTACATATATAGGAAAGGGAAAAGTGGAGGAGCTTCGGAATCTGGAAGAGGAGCTTGAGCCGGATTTATTTATCTTTAATGATGAACTTTCCCCGAGCCAGATTCGGAACCTCTCGAAACAATTGGAGGCAAGGATCATTGACCGGACACAGCTTATTTTGGATATATTTGCTCAGCGGGCGCGTTCCAGAGAAGGGAAGCTGCAGGTTGAACTTGCTCAGCTCCAATATTTATTACCGCGTTTGGTCGGACAGGGGACGGAAATGTCCAGGCTTGGAGGCGGAATCGGCACCAGGGGACCAGGAGAAACGAAGCTGGAAAGCGACCGTCGCCACATTCGTGGGAAAATAGATGAAATCAAGCAACAATTAAGCGGCATAGTGAAGCATCGTGAACGTTATCGTGGTAGAAGGAAACGTAATAAGACCTTTCAAATTGCCCTTGTGGGATACACGAATGCAGGTAAATCAACGCTGTTCAACCGTTTGACGGAGGCGGATTCATTCGAAGAGAACCAGTTATTCGCTACACTGGATCCCATGACGCGAAAAGCCATACTTCCTAGCGGATTTACCGTGCTGCTGACGGATACGGTTGGATTCATTCAAGATTTGCCGACATCATTAATCGCCGCATTCCGCTCGACCCTGGAAGAAGTGAAAGAAGCTGATCTATTGCTCCATGTGGTGGATTCATCAAGCACGGATTACTTTAATCATCAGAAAACGGTGCATGATTTGCTAAATGACTTAGAAGTCCCTTCCATTCCACAGCTAACGTTGTATAATAAGAAAGATAGGATTCACGCTGATTTCGTAAGGTCAGGCAGTCGTGCTTCATTAATGATCAGTGCCTATGAACAATCGGACCTGAATCAAATCATGGAAGAAATTGAAAAGTACGTGATTGAAGAAATGGTCCCGTATTATGTTTTCCTGCCGTCAAGTGAGGGTAAACTATTATCACAGCTGAAAAATGAAACCATATTGCGCACTCTCTCCTTTAATGAAGAATCGGAAAGATATGAATGCAAAGGTTTTTGTCTAGCTGATCATCCATTAACCGGACAGCTGGAGAAATATTCATTATAAAGGGGAATTTTGATGTATCAGCAGTTAACAAATGGAGAAGTGTTGAAAAACATTGCCCAGGAAGTGGAAGCAATGATTTCTCCGTTACATAAGCAAGTGGACGAACGTATTGAAGAAAATCAATTTCGTGTATTACAAAGTTATCAAACACATAGAGTGAGTGATTCCCATTTTATCCCGACTACAGGGTATGGGTACGATGATATGGGCCGCGATACGCTTGAATTGATATATGCAGATGTTTTTGGTGCAGAAGCTGGATTGGTGCGCCCGCAAATTATTTCAGGCACACACGCCATCTCCACTGCCCTGTTCGGGATATTGCGCCCAGGTGATGAATTGTTATACATAACAGGAAAGCCGTATGATACTTTGGAAGAGATTGTCGGTATCAGGGGATCGGGTATCGGATCTTTACGCGATTTTCAAATCAGCTATAAGGCCGTTCCGTTAGCGGAAACTGGATCAGTTGATTTCGAAGCCGTCAAACAAGCCATTCAGCCAAATACGAAGATGATCGGCATACAACGTTCAAAAGGGTATGCTACACGTCCTTCCTTTACGATTGATGAAATTAAGGAAATGATTTCCTTTGTTAAAAACATTAACCCGGAAATCGTCGTGTTCGTGGACAATTGTTATGGAGAGTTTGTTGAGACGCAAGAACCATGTCATGTCGGAGCGGATTTGATGGCTGGTTCACTCATTAAAAACCCAGGTGGCGGGATAGTGAAAACAGGTGGATACATTGTTGGTAAAAAGGACCTGGTTGAAGCTTGCTCTTATCGATTAACATCACCCGGAATAGGTGCGGAAGCGGGTGCGTCGCTTTATAGTCTACAGGAAATGTACCAAGGATTCTTCCTTGCACCACATGTCGTGGGCCAAGCTGTTAAAGGAGCCATGTTCACAGCAGCCTTTTTAGAAGAAATCGGTATGAATACCTATCCTAAATGGGATGCGAAGCGCACTGATTTGATTCAATCCGTCCAATTTGATGACCGGGATAAAATGGTTGCCTTCTGTCAGGCCATCCAATATGCATCACCGATCAATTCCCATGTGACACCATATCCGGCCTATATGCCAGGATATGAAGACGATGTAATCATGGCTGCGGGCACTTTTATACAGGGAGCCAGCATTGAACTGACGGCAGATGGTCCGACAAGGGCTCCATATGTAGCCTACGTTCAGGGTGGCTTGACTTACGCCCATGTTAAAATTGCTGTATTGACTGCCGTGAATGCGCTAATGGATAAAAAACTGATTCAATTATAAATGTTGCATAATAGGAATCCAAACAAATTGGGTTCCTGCAAAAAAACAATAGTCATAATATTTGAGTAGTTACAAATCATTTAATTTTTCCGAAAAAAACACGTCATAAAATGTAACATCATATTGACAAGTTTAATAACATGATATATGATTATTTTAAGATAAAAAAAGGAGGATGCTAAGAATGAGCGGCAACAACATTCGGCGTTCGATGCCTCTTTTTTCCATCGGAATCGTCATGCAGCTAACTGAGTTGTCTGCACGCCAAATTCGGTATTACGAAGAGCATCAACTTATTACTCCTATGAGAACAGATGGAAATCGTCGGGTTTTTTCTTTAAACGATATCGATCGACTGCTTGAGATTAAAGATTTAATCGAACAAGGAGTCAATCTAGCCGGCATAAAAAAGATTTTCACTGTAAAGGAACAGAATTTACCTAAAACTCAAGATTTAGAACAAGCGGAAAAAATAAGACAGGACCTTAGTGACGAGGAGCTTCGCAAGCTTCTGCGTGCCGAGCTTTTACAAGGAAGCAAGCATCGAACATCTCTTCGACAAGGGGATATGTCTCGTTTTTTCCAATAAAAAATATGATTTATGAATGATTATTAGGGGGAATAGAAATTGGCAAAGTTCACACGTGAAGACATCACTCGTTTAGCGAAAGAAGAAAATGTTAAGTACATCCGTTTACAGTTTACTGACATTTTAGGGACGATAAAAAACGTTGAAATCCCAGTCAGTCAATTAGAAAAAGCACTTGATAATAAAATGATGTTTGATGGATCTTCCATTGAAGGCTTCGTCCGTATCGAAGAGTCTGATATGTACCTATATCCTGATTTAAATACATGGGTTATCTTCCCTTGGACTTCGGAAAAAGGTAAAGTTGCACGTTTGATCTGTGATATCTACAATACGGATGGAACACCTTTTGATGGGGATCCCCGTGCTAACCTAAAACGCGTTCTTGGAGAAGCAAGAGAAATGGGCTTCACAGATTTCAATCTTGGACCTGAGCCTGAATTCTTCTTATTCAAACTGGATGCAGCAGGAGAGCCTACTCTAGAATTGAACGATAAAGGCGGATACTTTGACCTTGCACCTACTGACCTAGGAGAAAACTGCCGTCGTGATATCGTGCTTGAGCTTGAAGAAATGGGATTTGAAATCGAAGCTTCCCACCATGAAGTAGCTCCAGGACAACATGAAATTGACTTTAAATACGCAGATGCAATCTCAGCTTGTGATAACATCCAAACATTTAAATTGGTTGTTAAGACGATTGCCCGTAAACATGGTTTACACGCAACATTCATGCCAAAACCATTGTTCGGTGTTAATGGATCTGGTATGCACTGTAACGTTTCTCTATTCAAAGGAAACCAAAATGCATTTTATGACAAAGAAGGAAAATTGGAATTAAGTAAAACAGCTGAGCAATTCATCGCTGGTATCATTAAGCATGCTCCAAGCTTCACAGCGGTAACAAACCCAACTGTTAACTCATACAAACGTCTAGTTCCTGGTTACGAAGCTCCTTGTTATGTTGCATGGTCCGCTAAAAACCGCAGCCCATTAATTCGTATCCCAGCTTCACGTGGAGTGAGTACTCGCGTAGAGGTACGTAGTGTCGATCCAGCAGCAAACCCATACTTGGCACTTGCTGTTCTGCTAAAAGCTGGTCTTGACGGTATCAAAAACGACTTGACTCCTCCAGCTCCAGTAGACCGCAACATCTATGTTATGAATAAAGAAGAACGTGAAGAAGTAGGCATCGTTGATCTACCAGCTACTTTATATGCTGCATTGGAAACATTAAAATCTGATGAAGTAATCAAAGAAGCATTAGGCGAACACTTACTTGAACACTTCATCGAAGCAAAAGAAATCGAGTGGGATATGTTCCGTACACAAGTTCACCCATGGGAACGCGAACAATATATGTCAATGTATTAATATCTCAAACCCTTGACACCTCTGGTGTCAGGGGTTTTTTATTTGGGCATTCTTTCATAAAATCTTAGGAAGTTATCAACTGCCCGATAAATGCCCGGAAAAACTAAAAAAAATTATTCAAGGACATTTTTCATATGCTCCTCAAATTTATCCATTGTGTCATGTTCAATTTTTTTACTAATATGTGAGTATACATCTGCTGTGATTTGCATACTGCCATGTCCTAAACGCTCTTGAATTATACGGACATTGTGTGTACATACATCCTGTCACGAAAGAGTTATGTATTCAGAAGAAGGATAGTTCCTTTGAAAAAATTCAGTTTGATGAGATTATTGGTGTAATTGTAGAGGATTAATATAAAAAGCCCTTCTCTTTTGAGAGGGACTCTATTATTTTAGTTCATTTAATTTGCTTTGGTGCCTGTTTCTGTAGTTGTTTTTCTACCTTTTTGATACTCTCTGCAAAAGGCAAATCTTCAGGCATTGTTCCTCCTAATTCTGCAATGGTACTCCTGACCTTTTTCCCAACTTCATAATGGGTTTTATTTGCTCTACCCTGGCCTTGAACTTTATCACGTTTAAGTTTCTCTTCTGTTTGTGTTGCTCTAAAAAGATTAGCTGCTAATTCAGTACTGCCCATATAATCTAAAATTTGTTGGGATTTTTTTAGACCCTTATTTCGGTGAATGTCTGTTTTTATCATTCCACCGTATAAACCTTTGTAACCGTGGTTTTGGAAAATAGCGAATCCCCTTGGGGTTTCTACACTTCGAAATGGATGGAAAGGGATCCGTAGCTTCTCCAAGGGGACTTCCACTGCTTTTGGATTAATAATTTGCCAGGTTAATGTTAGGGGAGTGCTTTTTATATTCGCCTCTATCTGTTGATTCTTCTCCTATATCTATTGCCGCACCTACGATCAAGTTCATATCTTCAATTTCATGACTGCTCCAGTATCCCGTAAGAGACAGAAACAAAAGAACTAGCAGCGAAATCGAGAGAAACCGTACATTGTTACGACTGGGCAGCATGCTTTTCCCCCCCCTTCAATCTCGAGATAATGAGTAGCAGAAGAGGCATTATACCTATCAAAAACAACGCGACTTTTCCGATCATATCCCCCAGATTAAATACGTCATTAACATTTTTCGGGATCATGGAAACGATGTATATAACAGGAAGCAAGCCATACATAAATGAATAAATGTTCTTTTTGAAGAGTTGAGCCAGCCCCAAAGCAGCAGCATAGTAACCAATGGTAAAGCTAGTAAATATTTGCATAATCCATATCGTGAGCAACAAAGAATCATACCGTTCAAATACCAAACCGGTTATTTCAAAACTACGTATGAGGTCCATTGTCGGCCATGTTCTCGTTACCACTCCATCGACGGATAACCCTCCTATGACCATCACGACTGTCATCAAGTAAAAGATCAAGGGAATGCCTATTCCAACCAGGACTGCTTTTACGGCTTTATTTGGCTGTTTCATAAACGCCACAAGGAGAAACATGATTTCAAAACCTGTAATCGAGAAAGAAGTTGTCTCTATTCCCTTTAGTACCGGTTTAATTCCCAATCCTAGTACCGGGCGTAGATTATTCAGCTCAAATATTTTAAAGCTCAGTAAGGTAACCAGAAAAAAAATGATGACTGTAATAGGGAATATAATTTCAAACAGACGTGCCATCGGATTGATACCACCTCTGATAAAATAGAGACCTATCCACATAAATGGCAGGATGATGGCCCATTGGGGGGTGCCTTCCAGCAAAAACACGCTTGTTACGTCTGCCAATGCACGGGCCTGATACCCACAAAGTGTAATAAAATAACCCACAAGGAGGAGACTAAGTAACCATCCCCCCCATTTTCCTACTATTTCTTGGCTATATTGATAAAAGGTTTTTTCAGGAAACTGTTGACCTAATTTGACGATGATAACTCCTGCCAGCATTGCAATCAAACCACCTAAAAAAACGGTTATCCATACATCTGGTGTTTTTACCTTCTCCACAGATGTTCGGGGCAAGGTGAGAATTCCTGTTCCAAGTATAAAAGTGATAACGATAACTGCTGCTTGCGAAGTCGTAATGCGGTCTTTGGGACTGATTATCATCGCTGGTTCACTTCCTTTCATAAGGAGCTATTCTTTACGTGTGGAATCTTTCGTATGCATCATCTTCGAACGACGCTTCATCATCATAAGTGGCAATGTCCCTTTTTATTTGTCAAAAAAATCAATGTAAACACCAGTAAAAGTTACTGCAGCCCAAATAATTAATCCAAATTAATATCGCTATGTATTTTAAGCTTTTCATCATGTTATTATTATGGCTTTTATAATTAAAGACTATGTAAAAGAGCAAGCCATTAGCACAGTCCGTAAACACTACGCTTGTTGAACTAACCTGCCTCGTTAGTTCCGTAATAAAAAGGTTGCCGCAGCAACCTCCCTTATTAAAGTAAGGCGCCTGTTAGTTTAAAATCTATCTCCAAGTACCTTGTTTAACACAGAACTTCAACGCTAAATCCTCCAGGCACTTCTACGTAGAAAGTATGCCTGTGTAAGTGTTATGAAGTTTTTCCTATCACTGAATGGAGGGGTCTCCTTTCCTTTATTTAATAATATTATTTGTGCCCCAGCTACAAAAGTAGAATTTATCTTTCCTTTATTTATCCGTAAATAGTAGGAACACATATGCATCTATACAAGTGAATACAATGTAAAAATCTATTCACTGGAGGATAAGAGATGCCTAATAACATAAATTATCAATTAACGACTCAACAAATGATTAGCATTATTAGAAATGGTCTTAAAAAGTCGCAAGTTCCCAAACATATTACTATTGTTGGCGCAGGACTAGCAGGACTGGTTGCGGCTTCTCTTTTGCAGGAGGCCGGGCACAACGTCACAATCCTTGAAGCAAACAACAGGGTAGGTGGACGTGCCTATACCATACGCTCCCCCTTTAGTAATGGGCTTTATTTTAACCTAGGCCCAATGCGTATTCCTGATGTTCATTTTTTGACCTTAGAGTATATTAAAAAATTCGGGCTAACCCTAAACCTGTTTATTAACCGAACTCCAATGGATATTCTTTATCTCAATGGAATCAAAACACGTCTTAATATTTTTGAACGTTCTCCTGGTATTCTAAACTTTCCCGTTGCCCCAAATGAAAGAGGTAAAAGCGCAGAGGAGCTGGTGAAATTAGCTACACAGCCAATTCTCGATTTTATTAAACAAGACCCAACGAGAAATTGGTATCTCGTAGAAAAAGAATTTAAAAACTACTCACTAGGTACTTTCTTAAACTTTTACCATTATAAATATGGAACGACTTTTTCAGATGGCGCGGTTGATATGATTGGTGTACTCCTTGACTTAGAAGCATATATGGGGATGTCATTTATTGAAGTTTTGCGAGAAGAGGCGTCCTTCGGAGCAAATCGTTTCTATGAGATAACCGGTGGAATGGATCTGCTGCCAAGGGCATTTCTCCCGCAATTAAAAGAAGTTATTATGTTCAATCAAAGGATGACGAAAATACTCCAACATAACAACAGAGTAACCATCCATTCCACCCATCAGCACACCTTAGAGGATTCCACCATAACTGGTGATCTTGCCATCATAACCATCCCCTTTTCAGTGTTACGATTTGTGAAAGTTGAACCATACCATTCTTTTTCCTATTATAAACGGAGAGCGATTCGTGAACTAAACTATATGAGCGCAACAAAAATCGGAATCGAGTTTAAAAGCAGGTTTTGGGAAAGGCACCATCAATATGGTGGTAAATCCATAACTGACCTTCCGATTCGATTCACTTATTACCCAAGTCAGGGGATTGGTACAAAAGGACCTGCTGTGGTTTTGGCAAGCTATACATGGGCGGATGAGGCTTTAACATGGAACGGTCTATCCAACGAAAAACGCATTCAATATGCTTTAAAGAACTTAGCTGAAATTTACGGAGACCAAGTCTACTCTGAGTTTGTGTCAGGAACTTCCTTTAGTTGGGTCGATAATGAATATTCTTCTGGAGCTTTCACTGCTTTTGAACCGAGTCAGGAAACCGAGTTGTATCCTTATATGCCTATACCTGAAGGAAGAGTGCACTTTGCCGGTGAACATACTTCGCTTACCCACGGTTGGATGCAAGGGGCGATTGAATCTGGAGTACGGGTTGCGTATGAAGTGAATGACTTGCCAAAGTAAAATAGAAAAATAGATAAATTAGGACAGTTATAAAAATTTCTTATTCAACTAACTGCCTCTTATGCTCAATTAAAGTTCTGCATAAACTCTGCATCAAAGTAAAGCACGTTCATAAGCTTGTTCACAATTCCAATAAAGTAAGCAAATGGCCCTTTATGCATGTTAACTCCACTCTTCACCTTCATTACAAATTCCTTGAATGCTTTGGTGCCTATTTCTATTTCCTGTTTACCTGTGAATGCTCTTTTGTTAGTAGAATAATCAACCACTCTATTACACTGTTTAATTACCTTCCAAAACTCCTGAATAGTTTCAGCTTTTTCGTAGAATGAACCAACTAGGTTACTAAATACACCTGGAACCCAATGAGCAACAAAATTTGCTTGTTTTAAAGAGGTTTCTAGAGAATTATCCACATGAGAGAATTGAGCAACGGCTTTACGTTTATTGTTTTTAATATTTTGTTTTAAGAAAGAAGTAGTTGTTTTAATGGCCGGACACTTCTTGGACTCTTTCACAGGGGGCTTGCCGGACATTTCATCTTCCGCAGGTTGAATAATAAGGGCATTGGCTGTTTGCATCATATCCTTTTTTCTCTTCATGGGTACTTGGCGGATCATGCCAAGGTCTTCAAGTTTCTTCATTAAACGTTGAACAGTTTTATAAGATACTTCAAGCTTATCTGCAATTGTATTCTTACACATATAGCTCACACCAATTTGCTTGCAGCTATGACGTTTAAGAACTTCTAGTAATGCTATAAGTCTGGCTTGTACATCTGTACGCTTAATAGACATACGAATAGTGTCTCTGTACACACGTACTGTTTTATTCATTTCTTCTCTTTCTATGAATGATGATAAGTTGACATATGCTTCTTCATTTGCGATTACATCGATACGTTTCTTCATTAATATGTTCTCCTTTAGGAAACAAAAAAGCAACGATTCACCATTGATTAGCAAACCGTTGCGAAGAAACCCATAATGTAATAAACTACATCTAAGGGTACAGCAAGTGCTTGCCTATCGAGAGTAGGCGGACGGTTTAAGAAGTGCTACCAACACGACTTAAACACGCTGTGCTCTTTTATTTTGTTTATAAAAAAGGTGAATAGTACACTAAAATACTGCCCGAAAATCACCCGATAAATGCCCGATAATGTTAGAGTTATTATGATTTATTTTGATAGATAAATTCAAAGGAACCCTTATAAATAGGTGTTTTTATGCAAGATTGACACTATATTAACGGTTAGTACATGTTCCGCACTCAAGTTCACCCATGGGAACGCGAACAATATATGTCCATGTATTAATCTTTCAAACCCTTGGCACCTCAGGTGTCAGGGGTTTTTTATTTGTGAGGTAATAATTAATATGAATTAGAGATAGGAAGTTCACCCCTTTTTTACCCCTCTGACTCAATTTAAATAATCCTCAAACTTACTCATGGTATCTTTCTCGCTTTTTTTAGAGATATGAGCATATACATCGGCTGTAATTTGAGCGCTTCCGTGGCCTAAACGTTCAAGAATATACTTCATTGTGGCTCCAGATTCAAGTAGTAAGAAAGCGTGGGTATGACGTAAACAATGTATTGAATTTCTGGAATAACGGCGCGTTTTAGTATCCGAGAAAAGGCTTTGGCATGTGCCTAGCTTAGAGTGAATAAACAAATGGGAATCCTTGACTTTTAGTTGAATATAAATAGTGTGAAAACTAAAGGGGGAGAAAAGGTGGATATATTTGATGAACATGCGAAAGTGCTAAAAAAGATGTTTGATAATAAAAAAGCCCAAAAAGAAATTATAGAGAAAATGGGAAACGGCATAAATTCAGAGTTGGAGAATCAGTTGCAAACATTAAAAAAGGAATACTACGTTTTGAGCAAATTAGAAAGAACATATGATAATCGCTATGAATTTAATTAAATTTGGGCACCCATACATTTGGGTGCTTTTTATATGCAGGAAAACGCCTCCTTTTGTCGTATTGGTTACGTATTGGTTAAACGAAGGGGATGACAGAATGAATGATGATTATGAGAAAATCGGTATTTTATTGTCCAATATGACAAACGAATTAGTGTCGAGTAGAGTGAGGGTTAAAGCTATGGTAGAATTACTAACTGAAAAAGGTCAAATAACCTACGAAGAGTATGAAAAAAGGTTTGAAAAAGTTTTTGAAAGAGATGCAAAGTCATTTAGAGATGATTTAATAAAAGACGTCAAGAGTAGTGAATAAAAGGAGAAGGCATCCATTAATTTGGGTGCTTTTTATTTGCAGAAAAGTCCTTTTTGTCGAATTAGGTAGGCAAAGGGAGATGATATTATGAGTTGGAATCAAGAGGACTTTGCAAACTATTACAACGCACCTTCTGATTTTTACAAAGTGGAGATTAATGGAAAAATGGATATTAGCATGGAACAAGGCTGAGATGAAAAGATAAGTTTACAACCTCACGGAATGTTTAAATTAGTTAAGGAATGGTTAGAAAGTGGGCATCAACTTTCAGCAGAGAACAAACAAGAACTAATTGATTTATTAAACAAATAAAACAGCAAGTTCCTGTAGATAAAGAGAAGTTAAAAGATATAGTTGATATAGTTGGTCCTGAAGGATTGAACTTTGACAAGGATAAGCTGCTAAATTTAAGTTCATTCGATCCATTAGCAAAAGTTAAAGAAACATCGAAAAAAATCAACAAATTTTACAAGATAACATTAATAAGATTAAAAAGTAGGCATCCATTAATTTGGGTGCTTTTTTTATTGGGGTGAAAATGATGAGCCGTGATGAGAAGAAGAAACCTGTTAAGAAGCCAGAGAAACTAACAAACTTAAAGATAGATAGTACACACTAAAAAACTGCCCGATTAATTATGATTTTTTACTCTTGTTCATGCTGAATCAATTTTCGAAAAAACTGTCAAACAAGCATTTGTGATGTTTTATGATGCCTGTTTATGCTAAGAAGTATGTTCCGTACACAAGTTCACCCATGGGAACGCGAACAATATATGTCAATGTATTTATAGCTTTAAAGCCTTGGTATTACTGAGTTTCTCAGTTGCCAAGGCTTTTTTTATTTTTTCTAAAATGAAAGGGAGCGGGCTGGCTGACCACATTTTAAACTATTTCATAATTAATTGGGCATAATCCATGTATTTTGATTATTCGTCCACACTTTTTTCTTCGAGTTCCTTTGACATATGAGCATAGATATCTGCGTTGTTTGAATGGATTTACAGTGAAAAAGTTAGTTGTGTATGGAAATTGGGGACCTGAGACTAGATTTGCCATTGTCACAGTCTAAAAGGTTTAAAGGCAATCTTACATGGATTCTACTGCACTTTACGCTGGATTGTTTCTTCGGAAAAGGTACCGAGTCTGCTTTATGTAATTTTCAGAAGGCACGAGGGATTTCTATAAATATGAAAGCTGGAAAAGCTACTATTTCTGAATTGTTTGAGGATAAATTAATTTACTGTAATTTTAAGCGTTAAAAAAATCCATCACGCTAAAATGCCCATTCTCTTAAACTGCGTATGGGCATTTTTATTAGAATGAATGATATCCAAGTTGAAAGAAATATATTATTCTTCCACACAGAAAGTGCTCTATCATTTCTCATTTAACTCTTTCCCTTTTTGTATACTTAGTATAGTATTACATATGTACCATAAAAAGTTAAAATAATATTACATATGTATCATAAAAATCCAGGAACGTAATACATATGTACTAAAAAAAGGGGGGCCGAAATGTTTAAGAATTTATCAAGGATTATGATAATGCTATTATCGGTTGTTTTGTTAGCTGGAGGAATCTTACCGCGTGTGGGAGATGCTCAAGAGAAAAATGAATCAATTTATAATGACAACAATGTAGCAAGTACAGTTTTGACCGTAGATGATACCATGACAGTTAGTGAACAATTCACCATCATTAATGAGTATCTAAGTAATCCAAATGTAGAGGAGTTAATTGTTCTTGATGAGTCATTATTAGAAGAGAATATTGATATCGAAAAGGACACTAATACAAAAGCACGTGCTATAATTAATCAATATAAAGTTCAAAATGTACGAGGAGGGCCTGATGTAACAGGATCTAGCGGTCTTGCCACTTCTATTGGTGGTCCAGGAGTAGTATTGGTAATTAAGCAGACAAAATCAGTAGCCACCACAGTTAGTGCGAATTTTGGTGCTAGTAATGCTGCGCTATCAGGATCTATAGGGTGGAGTGTTACGGGTACTACATCTGTAGCAATTTCCGGTACTTTTAAAGTTCCAAGTAAAGTAAATGGGAAAAGTGTTAAATCTTTAAAATTCACAGCATATCCTGTATATAAAACTAAACTATATGATGTATATAAAATGCCATGGAATTCCTTTAGTTGGTCTAAACAAGGAACAGGCACGGCAAAAAAAGCTTATGGCGTAGCTTTTAAAAAAGTATATACCTATAAATAAAGGATGGAAGTTTAAATGAAAAAAAAACATATAATTATAATTTTTATGCTAGTTATAATTATTGGAAGTTTGCAAATTCCTAGTCTACTAGAATCAATCTATCCATTGGATAAAGAAGATAGAACGGAAGCTTTTTATAATATTAGATATTTATTACAAGGGATTTTTTCTTTGGCAGGTGTAATATTTGTTAATATTATATTGTTAATATGTTTCATGAATAGTGATATTGATAAAAAATTCTAGTTAAATAAGCTTTTCTCGATACAAGACTCCAGACGTATAAATCGGCTTCCGAGGTTTGTATGACTTTTTACATTCCCCTGACATACTTTGATAGTTGTCTTGCTTTGTTTTTCCTTTCCTTTTATTTCCCTATTAGTAATACCTACACTGTTCAAAAGAATAATATATTTTTCTTATCCAATTTTCCCTCTCATCAGTACTCGTTTTGTCATACAAAACAGTCCTTTCTTTACAAATGTAATCAACTCATATATTAACATGAATTCATTTTTAAAAATTTTAGTAACAAGTTGTGTATCTCAACCTAAATTATAGGATGAACCTTATTAAATAACTCCGTAATATCATTTTCATCATTGTAAGTCACATGATCTATACAAAACTAGTTGCATTGTTAATTATAATCTGCTGAATCCACACGTAAGCCGCAATAGCAGCTGTCCAATCTGGGTCTTTCTTAAAATCTGTGCAAAAAACAGGAAGTAATTGGTTTTTATTAATGATTATTGGATTGCTTGTTTTTAATCTCTATACCATTAATTTGAAGAACACATACTGGATGGAGAATTTGACTATAGTTATGTCTGTCCTTAATAGGGATTACGGGATTACGATATTTATTTATACCTAAAGTGGAGGATGTGGAAAGATGAATGACTAAAAGTCCTATTTCAATAATATTAAAGAGCTTAAACAGTTTATTGAAAAAGATATCGTAACCACTAAGGAAGTAGGCTGTACAAGGCAAAATATTAAACAGTTGGTCGATTATGGAAAATTAGTTCCTATCAAAGAAACATCACGGGAGTGCCTTTTCTTGAAAGATGATTCTTAAATTACAAATGAAAAGAAAATAATTTTTAGCAAGTCATCTCAATAAGGGGATGGCTTTTTATTTTTGAGAAAGAAGGGAGCAAAATAAAACTATTTTAATACAAGAAAAGTTTAAAGTGCTTGATGAAAGGAGGGAAATCGTACTAGAAATAGACAATCTTTCATAAGTATTTATTCTTAGAAGTGGAAGAAAAGAAACCCCCAATAGTGCTTTTACTGTTTCTGTTGCATTAACAACTAGTTTATTTAGCCCAATCTTTGCTTCTGTAAATACAACAAAGATATAGCTCTAACTTATGGTCAAATTATCAATAAACTAGAAACAAGCCAAACAAATATTCAACAAGACATGAATTTAACACTTTCAGAAGGCGAAGTCCCTGACTTTTTAGCAACAGGAGCGATTAAAAATGGCGAAGCAGTCTATGTAATTATAAAGAATAGGGAAACGTGGAAGGTCGAAGCGGGAGAGGACATTCAAGTAGGTGTTTCTGTTGAAACTGGTAAAGATGGAAAAATCATTGAAGCTATTGAGGGAGGATTAATTCAATCTTCTTTTTTTGTCACAGTATATGTCACCTCTACAATAAGTCTTATGGAACTAAAGGGGGAGGTTAGTTGAAAAAGTATACTTGATGATAAGTGAATAAAACTAATGTCCTTATGTCAATAATGAAAATTGACATGACACCAATTGGTGTCTTATAATAAGGACACCAATTGGTGTCCGATTTATAAAGGGGGGGGGATTTTGAGCGAGAAAAATCAAGAGCGTGATGTTTATGTAGCCATTGCTGATCCAACAAGACGTAAATTGCTACGTTTGTTGGCAGATGCAGGAGAGTTACCTCTTCACGAATTAACCGCACAATTTCAAATGGGGCGTACCGCTGTTTCTAAACATTTGGCTATCCTTAAAGAAGCTGGTCTAGTTGCTGACCGGAAAGTCGGTAGAGAAACAAGGTATCGGCTAATTGCAGCTCCCCTACAGGAAATTAAAGATTGGGTATCCTTTTACGAGGAGTTTTGGAAGGGAAAAGTGGCATTTTTAAAAAATTTATTATCGGAGGAATGAATAATGACAGATTTATCATTAGATTTTCAGTTTACAAGTTCAATCAATACAGTGTGGAACGCATTAACAGATTCGGATACTCTTGCAAAATGGATAATGGAAAATAACTTTAAACCAATCGTAGGACATAAATGTCAATTCCGAAATGAGCAGTGGAATTTAATTGTAGATTGTGAAGTGTTGGTAGTGGATGAGCCTTATAAGTTATCTTACACTTGGGTAGGTGGCCCGATAAACACTACAGTCACATGGACATTGAAGCAAGAGGATGGAATAACCTCCTTACACCTTGAACAAACTGGATTCGAAAAAGAAGATCAAGCGTTCAATGGTGCAAAATATGGTTGGGCGAATATGACTGAAGAACTTAAAAAAGTATTAGGGGAAATGTAAGAACCTCGGAACCTATTTTTTTTAGTTTAGCTTAGCTAAAAATAGGCAAAAGCAAACGGATCAGTATAGGAATGAGCCGTATTCTCAGGGCTGTCGACAAAGTCGACAGCTATTTTATGTTTAATTAATTACACCATTCATCCTCAACAAAGCCTAACCAAATGGTTTCTCCTAGTATAAGTGCTAATTGTACGAACCTAGTGTCTATTATCGGTTTATTCCTTCTATTAACTTTCTGTAATGATTATTTATTTTTTGTTACATACTTCAACCATAGCCCACCATCATCCAGTTTCTCGATTTCTTTCAAAAAGAAATTGACTGGAGGCTGTTTTTTTAGATGAGGACTTGTTTCAAACAATGTCAAAGAATTAGTAGAGCCATCTGCAATTGGGGCTATAATCAAGCTCAATTCATCAATTAAACCTTCATTCAAGAAGGTGCCATTTAAAACTCCGCCGCCTTCTAAGAGTAGTCGATCAATTGAGAATAAATGTTTAAGCTTTTCCACTACTACAGTAAAATCCAGTTGTTCTTTTCCACGGGTGCGTAAGCTTAAGATCGGAGCTGTCTTTTAAGGCAGCTTTTTCTTTATGCAACTATCCGGGCAGGATAGTTGAATAAGAAAATATTCACAAGTTGTAATGGTGTTATAAAATAGAGTGAATAAACGGTGAAAAATGATTAAGTTATGGAGGCAATAAAATGCTTGGATTACCAAAAGGTGAGGTGTTTTTAGTTCCATGGACAAATAATTGGGAAAAGGAATTTTTATTATAGAAAGAAAGGATTCAAGAGGTAATTGGTCAGAATATTTTAGCTGTTCACCATATTGGGAGTACAGCAATAAAACATTTAAGTGCAAAGCCAATTATTGATATTGCACTTGAAGTTAAGGAATTTCAAGATGGTGAAAAGTGTGTTACGGCATTAGAAACACTTGGATACTTATATAAAGGGACAAATCTATTACCAGATAGATACTACTTTAATAAAGGTGAACCAAGAACACACCAAATTCATATGTATCAAAGTGGAAATAAATATTTACTTGAACAATTGGATTTTAGAGATTATTTGAGAAATAACGAAACAGCAAGAATACAATATTAAAAGCTGAAACAGATATTATCAACGGTTAATAAAAATAATAAACATAAATATGCAGATGATAAAACCAATTTTGTTAAGTCCATCTTAGAAAGTATAAAAAAATAATAGTATTTTGGTAACTCAACTAACGGGTACGTTAGCTGAAGATTAGAGCTGTCTTTTAGGCAGCTCTTTTTCTTTATGCAACTATCGGGAAGGTTAGTTTATGTTCATTTTCCAATCTATATTTTAAGCCCTGAATACCTATGAGTAAAATACAAATGCTGATCCCTCTTATTGACTCTTTTTGGTTATTTAAAAGAAATCTTAACTGATCCGCTTTTTGGTTCTTACATAAAAAGGAAATGTCAATTTCAATTTAGTTAGAAACGTAAGAGGATTAGGCACTGATTTAAGAGAAATAGGACAGCGGTCGCTTTGTCATCTGTAGCATAATGAGGATACCTCTACATTTATACATTACTTTTTTATTCGGTATGAATAATACAACTCCGTTTTTTCCCTCGTTAGCAAAATAGTGTTTATGTGGCTAATGCCATATTTAATTCAAATTACAAGTTAACTGTAAGCTGGAGTTTTGGTAATTATTCTGATTCTGGCTATTCAGCATTCCTCGAAGAAACAAGCATATATACAGTGAAATACTGGGGATTGAACTTGATAGGGATAGCCAGGGAGGACGATTACGAGTTTTGTATAGTAATAATTTGGAACGAATCTAGGAGGGAAAAGATGGAAAAACGATTATTAATATCCCTGGCTTTGGTCATGACCATCACTCTTTCAGCTTGCAACGGCAATAATGACAGAAATGGTATTTCCCAACAGGAACAACAATCAGAATCTAATCGTGAACTGGTTGAATTCCCTGAGAACTACGATAAGGGTGTAAACTATACGACTGTGCATCGGGGAAATGTCAGAGAGGAACTCTACACGAGCCGGGAAGCGATAGAAGCGGTGCAGAATGGGCAGCCAATCCCTGACGGCACCATAATCACTCTCGAAATCTATAGGGATGAAGAGCTTGGTGAAATTTTCGTGATGGAAAAGCGAGCTGGCTGGGCTGATGAGAACCCAACTGAGATGCGTAATGGAGATTGGCTATACCAGGAATTCAATGGAGACAAGTCGGTGGATTACAAGGAAGAAATCGGTCGATGCTTTACTTGTCACGCGAACCAGGAACGGGATGACTTCGTGAACACGAGGGATGAAATGAAAAGTTTTGACCTTGGGGAATTTACTGGGTCAAAGGATGGCAGTACAGCATCACGGACTGCAGGTATTCCCACCGAACACTGGGAGGTAAAAGCGGTAGACGATAAATTGGAGGACTCTCAGGATATATCGCATGGAAACAGCTTAATGGAAGCAGAAAAAGCGGGAATCATCCAGAAGGTTCTTTTAATGGTTCATTTTAAATAATAAGACATAGGGATTTAGCATCGACGGAAAACCGACCCAGGTATAAATAAATTAGAAAGAGGAGAAATTCTTGAATCCAAATATGTTAATCAGGCTGGTCATTGATCTTTCTATGACAGTTCTGATGTTAGTTGCAATGGCTTACCAGATTACCGGAAATACAATACATGAACTGGTAGGAGCATTATTGTGTTTATTGTTTATTACCCACAATATTTTAAATCGACGATGGTATAAGACGATTTTTAAGGGAAAGCACAATGTACGACGCATTCTAAGCATAGTGGTCAATCTACTTTTTCTTGTATCTATGGCTGTAGTCATGATAAGTGCTGTGCCCATATCTCGTGACATAATACCTTTTATTCCTATAAACAATGACATGGTTCTATTGCAGATACATGTTATGACTTCATATTGGGGATTTATCTTCATGGCTGTGCATATTGGGATGTCCTGGACAACAATTATCAATTCAGTACGAAAGATGACGGGAATTAAAAGCACCAGCCGTATCCGCGCCATTGCATTTCGTGTCATAGCGGTGTTGATTGTCGTTTATGGGGTTCAGGCTTCTTTCGAGAGAGAGATGCTTTACAAGTTAACCATATATAATCCATTTGGTTGGAACCTTGATGATTCCTCCATGGGATTTTTAATAGATCATCTAGCTATCATGGGAATATATATCAGCGGGACTCATTATGTTCTGAAATTTGTTCAGAAGCAGGATACAGGTTTAAAAGAGAGGAATATCAAATAGAATATTGGAAAAAGTTTAATCAAGGCAAATCTTCATTATAAAAAAGTGCAATAATCCATAAGCGGATTAACGCACTTTTTTATGCATATTTTCCCTTCAGGCGGTTAATATCTTCTTTTGGTGGTAATCCGAACAAGCGGGAATATTCACGGCTGAATTGGGATGGGCTTTCGTAGCCTACGCGGAATGCTGCTTCAGTGGCATCTGTTGACTCGGATAATAATAGACGACGGGCTTCCTGTAGCCTCAGTTGTTTTTGGAACTGAATGGGACTCATCGCTGTTACCTCTTTAAAGTGTCTATGAAGCGATGAAACGCTCATATTTGCAATTTCCGCAAGGTCTTCAATCCGAAAAGACTGGTCATAGTTATTCATGATATGGTCGACAACGCCGCCGATTTGATAGGTGGAACTTCCTTCTAACGCAATTTGCCCCAGAGTAAAACCATGCTGCCCTTGTAAAACCCTATAGATGATTTCCTTCGTGATAAGAGGTGCGAGTACGGGTATATCATTAGGATTGTTTAGCAAATGAGATAATCTGGTTACCGCGTCCAACAGAGCTATTTCTATTTGACTTACATACATGCCTCTTTTAGCATGTTCTTTCTGGTTAACAGCAAGTTGAGAATCCTGTAAAACCTCCAAGATTTGATTTGGTGTAAATTCGAGTTTCAGTGCCAAATATGGATTTTCTGAAGAGGCTTCTGTGACTATTCCGGTAATTGGCAAGTTAACAGAGGCAACAAGGTAATCGGCTGGACCGTATACATAGCGCTCCTGTGCCAGTAATACCTCCTTCTTACCTTGAACGATAATGCATAAGGAAGGCTTGTAAACTCCGTAATTTGGACCGGTAACATTAGAGAAACGAGAGAAAAATAAAGAAGGAATGGCAGTCGGATGAGACCCGTCCTTGCCAGTGTGACTCTCTATGAGTTGGGTGAGATCAGCCCGCTGTTTATAGATTTGTTCAGACATATAAACCTCCTTGTTTCCTTATTCTTTCTAGCTCCATTCTAATACATATTCCTCTGGAGTGTAAGTGAAGTGAGAGGATTAGGCAATGATTTGGTAGGAATGCTATAAGGCTTTCTTATTTATTTATTGCATAATAAGGGAGTCAAAGTTCTTTTTAATATTAATATTTCCGCAATATAGATAAAGGAGTTGAAGCGCACCCTGAATACCTGAAAATATATATGTTAACTCCTTTCAGTTTTTAAGTTGGTACATCTCAATTTGTCATTTCAGGTATTTTAGACAAAGTAGCTGCTTCTGTGGGCGGCTCGTCAATACTGCAATTCTGTTGGTGCTGCTGCGGTCGCAGCATGATTGATCTTTTCTAGCTTTATGGATAACCCAATGAGATTTTCTTAATGCCACCAATGTGAACTTAACTCCGCATCGGTTGCGGATAAAATATAACAGCAAAGTGACAATTATAAAAGAGGGGGGAATATAAGTAATGCAAAAACGTAAATTAGGAAAAAGTGACTTAGAAGTTTCTACTATAGGACTTGGATGCATGGGCATGAGCCATGGTTACGGTCCTGCTTCGGACAAGAAAGATATGATTTCCATGATTCATGAGGCAGTTGACCGAGGTGTTACTTTTTTCGATACTGCCGAAGTATATGGTCCATATGTAAATGAGGAGTTGGTAGGAGAAGCGCTTGCTCCTTTCAAGGGAATAGTGAATATCGCGACTAAATTTGGTATCCAAATGGTAAATGGCAAGCAGGTGCTTGACAGTAAGCCGGAGCGTATTAGGAAATCAATCGAAGGCTCGCTTAAACGGCTTAAGGTTGACACTATTGATCTTTACTATCAGCATCGGGTGGACCCAAGTGTTCCGATTGAGGAGGTAGCCGGAGTAATGCAAGACCTAATCAAGGAAGGTAAGATAAAGCATTGGGGACTTTCTGAAGCAGGGGTTAAAACGATTCGTCGTGCACACTCGATTTATCCACTCACTGCCATTCAAAGTGAATACTCAATGATGTGGAGAAGTCCTGAAGATGAACTACTGCCTACCCTTGAAGAGCTTGGAATCGGCTTTGTTCCTTTCAGTCCGTTGGGTAAGGGATTCCTTACTGGGAAAATTAATAAGGATGCAACGTTCGGTAGTTCCGATTTCCGCAGCATTGTCCCTCGCTTCAAACCTGAAAATATCGAAGCAAATCAGGTATTGGTCGAACTGATAAAGAAGATTGCTGTAGGAAAAGATGCAACGCCCGCTCAAATCGCATTAGCATGGGTACTTGCTCAGAAGCAATGGATTGTTCCGATTCCCGGTACGCGGAAATTGGAGCGCCTCGAAGAAAATCATGGGGCAGCTGATGTTGAGCTGACCCATGAGGAATTGAATGATTTGAACAATGCGCTCTCGAAGATCGAGATTTCGGGAGATCGCTATCCGGCAGAATACGCAAACAGAGTAGGTAAATAAAGAAAATGAAAACAGGAGGATTTCATATGCAGAAAGTAATTTTGAACAATGGTGTTGAGATGCCTATACTAGGTTTTGGGGTTTTTCAAATACAAGATGAAAATGAATGTGAACAAAGCGTTTATGACGCTATTATGGCAGGCTATCGTCTTATCGATACTGCTGCCTCTTATCTGAATGAAGAAGCAGTCGGCAGAGCAATCAAGCGGAGTGGTGTGCCAAGAGAGGAATTGTTTATTACTACAAAACTATGGGTTCAGGATGCAGGTTATGAAAGTACAAAGAACGCATTCACAAAATCACTGAAAAGACTACAATTGGATTATTTGGATTTGTATTTAATCCATCAGCCATTTGGGGACGTATTTGGTTCTTGGCGTGCAATGGAGGAGTTGTACAGTGAAGGAAAAATTAGAGCAATTGGAGTTAGTAACTTCCAAATGGACCGTCTAGTGGATTTGATTGTCCACAATGAAGTAATTCCTGCCGTAAACCAGGTTGAAACTCATGTTTTTAATCAACAAATAGAAAGTGCGAAACATATGAAAGAGAACAATGTTCAGGTAGAGTCGTGGGGTCCATTTGCTGAAGGAAAAAATAACATGTTCCAGAACGAAATATTAGTGTCCATAGCCGAAAAATATAATAAAACTGTTGCACAGGTGATTTTACGTTGGTTGACACAAAGAGGAGTCGTTGCGATTCCAAAGTCTGTTCGTAAGGAAAGAATCATCGAAAACTTCAAAATCTTTGACTTCGAATTAGGCCAAGAAGATATGGAGAAGATTGCTACGTTAGATACGAAAAAAAGCTTGTTCTTTTCTCATAACGATCCTGAAATTGTGAAATTGATTAGTACCCGTAAACTTGATATTTAACGCTCTCTTCCAAAATGAAGTGAAGAAATAGTCGATTCCTTTTAGGAACTTCGGCATTTCTTCGTTAAAACATTAGGATAGGGGTTGTAGTTTGTAAATGACAGTACTTAAACTAACAGGTGCTTGGTTCCATTGGGCATAAAGGAAGACCACAATAAGTGGTCTCTTTTGTTTGTTTAAAAGTCAATAATGATTAACAAAACCTTGTTTTAAAACATAAGCTTAACCTTCTTAACTACTCAGTAATATCAATAATGCAATCCCAAACGGAAGTGCAATTTTATCCAAGAACGGGGAATTATTAAAGTGGTTAATGATATCTACTCCTTTCAAAATATGAAAAAGGAAATAGTAAATTCCTACTTCTTAATGAACTAACGGGGCAGTTTAGTTTAATAAGACTTTTAGAATCAAACTACCAGTTGAAACCTTTTTAGGAAAAATCTCGTATATATATTTAGGGAAATGTTTTTTTAGAATAGGAGGAACAGGTTATGTTAGGGGATATTATATATCAAGTTATTGTTTTCGGAGGTATAGCATTAATTTTAGGTGTTTTTGGTTATTTATTTTTTAAGAAGACCAAGAAAAGCTAATTAAATTTCTAATTCAAGTAAACTTCATTAAAAAATAGTAAAATGGAAGAGGTTTTGTATGAGAATTAATGAGAATGAGAAAAAGAATTTATGGAAATCTTTAATAAATAATGGGTAGTGCCCTTTTTGTTATGTTAATAGGAATTATAGTTTTGATTTATGTACTAATCTAATTTACTTGTTCAACGTGTGGCTTTACTTCAATAAAGAGTAAAGCCTTTTTCTTATTCAATGAGCACATCTCTCTTATTAAACAAAACCAGCTAAGTTTGTGATTTAATACACTTAAACTAACGGGTGCGTTAGTATTATAAGGTTAGCCAGTTTTTACTGGTTGACCTTTTTTTAATAGAATCTATTATATCAGTAGCCAGGGTAGGACGTACGGGTGCGTGGGACTTGATCCCGTGAACTAAACAGTCCGCCCCCTATTTGTAGAAACATGTTTGAGGCTGGTTGGGACGTAGATCTCGTATAACAAGCGAAGCTATGACACTACATGGAGGACTAGGGGTACTGGTAAGTATGTAGAGGAGGGAAAAACAATGAATCCAGTTGTTGGTCTGGATGTGGCAAAAGGAGAGAGTCAAGTTCAGGCATTTTTAGATCAATCTAAACCGTATGGGAAGAGCTTTTCAATGAAGCACATCAAAGAGGAATTAGATCATTTTTTAGACTTTTTAAAAGAGATTGAAGAGGTGACAGGGCAGATGCCTATGGTCATTTTAGAATCTACAGGGCATTACCATACTCCTGTTATTCAATACTTGGAGGAACAAGGGATTCTATATATCTTACTAAATCCGATTATTTCTTATCAGGCAAAGAAGACCAGTTTACGGAAGGTAAAAACAGACGCTATCGATGCGTACCAGTTGTGTGTGCTGTATTACAAAGAGGATTTTGAACCTCATAAAATTAGAGGAATTCAGCTATTAGACCTTCGGAATTTGTCCAGACAACAGGAAATCGTAACGAATATGTATGTGGAAGCTAAACTTCAGTTTCACACCATTTTAGATCAAGTGTTTCCTGAATACCGGAAGGTTTTTGGGGATCTATATTCAAGGGTTTCTTTATTGATATTAAAGGAATATCCCACTTCAGAGGTGGTGTTAACAGCCGGGGAAAGTAAACTAGCAGAGAGTGTTATAGAGTTCTGTCCTAGCCGATCGGGTCAATGGGCATGGAAAAAAGCCAAAAAAATAATGGACTCCGCATCTCGAAATCCATACCAAAAAAATGTGTATCAAAGTCACGTAATCAATCTTCGTATGTATATTGAGTTGCTTTTTCATTACCAGGGACACCTCTCTGATTTGGAAGATCGTATAGTGGCCCTGGCAAATGAAATTGAGGAATATAAGATCATCCAATCGATTCCAGGTATCGGAGAAAAAATCGCAGCCACAATTATTTCTGAAATTGGTGAAATCGATCGGTTTAATCATCCGAAAAGACTGGTTGCCTTCGCTGGAATAGATCCAAGTGTTCACTCATCGGGTAAGTATACGGCAACCATTAATCGTATTACTAAAAGAGGTTCGAGCAGACTACGTCATTCCCTGTATCTTGCCGTGCTATGCGGCATAAGGAGTTCAAGAAACAAAAAGCTTAAAGCTTTCATTGATAAGAAAAAATCAGAAGGAAAGCCAGCCAAAGTGGCGATCGTTGCCTGTATGAATAAACTTCTTCATTGGATTTACGCTTTATTAAAGAGAAAAGAAGCATTCCTAGATTTAGCCTGATTAACGGTTTTGTGAAACAGAGAAAAATCCTTCCAAAAGGGTTTTGGAGGGTTATTTGTCATGAACAAAAATAGTATATCATAAGGGAAATGAAAATTTTAGAGAAAGATATTGACATCCTATTAGCTGGTTTAGTTCTATTACTTCTTTTTGAGCACAAAAAAACAATAGTGATTCATATTATTGTGATTTAACATAATAGAATTATATAAAAAGGTGAGGGAAAAAATAAGGAGGTTTATTAATGGGATTGTTTGATTTCTTTAAAAGAAAGACTCAAGATGTCGCAGCTACAGTTGAATCAAAATCAATTATTAATGTTGAGGAAGTACTACAAGAAGAGGAAGTAATACAGGAAGAACAACCGAAAAAAGAAGAGCCAATTAAACGATTAAATTTTTTAATAAAAGGAACGTTCGTAGAAGAGCACCAAAAGGCAATTAAAAGGTTAGTTAAAGAATTGAAACAAGCTGAGTATTTTTACTTTGAACCATATGATGGTCTTAAAAACAAAGAAATAAAAGAAGATTATTTTGAAGAAAGAGTATATGAATACGGAGGTCAGCCTTTACCTAAAGGATATTTGGAAAGTGAAGATTCTAATGAATATGATAAAAATGCTATAAAAGTTTTACTTACTAATTTGGACGGAGAAAAGATACATATCGGATATGTTCCGAAGGAATTATGTTTAGAAATTAGAAGTTTAAAAGAAAAATATGAAACTTATGTAGCACCAACTTTAGAAAAGGGTAAATATAAAATGGCTCTTTATGATGAATTCGGAGAAGAAAAGGTAAAAACATACACAGATGAATATGAAATAAAATTATCTTTAAGTTTTTGGGAAACACTTCCGGAATCATTGAAGAATATTATCTAATTGTTGCTGATTACGAATCGGCTGAGATCTTTTGGTTGTGCCATCTTTCATCGACCTTACTTCTTTCATTCAAAATCAGTGTCTTGTTAACGGTAATGGAAATCTTTTTTGAAGAACAAACCCACAAAAAGTACCCTTCATGGGTCTTTTTTGATGCAAAATTGTTTATAGAGCATTCTTTTTAAGAGTTAGTCCTTAATGAACTAACGGGTGCGTTAGCTGAGGATCAGAGCTGTCTTTAAGGCAGCTTTTTCTTTATGGAACTATCGGTGCAGTTTAGTTTTAAAGGCTGGAACTATTATGCAATGTAAACGTCTTTAAATATATATGGAGGTGGAGTAAGATAGTGGAAGATAACAGGATTATCGACTCCCACCCACCAATCCGATTCTGGATAGATAGGTGGCAATCTTCTTGATGTTCTGGCAGGCTGCTGTGAGTAACACTTGTCCCCTCACTTTTATATTCCCGCGCAACTATTTTACCCGTTCGTAAAAGTACACTTTACGAACACTTTTCGAGGATATAACAGAAGGTAAAGCCCATGGATCTAGACAGACCATGGGTTTTGTATTTCCTATAAGATTTATGTTAACTATGAACTATATCATATCTAAATGAGTTATTTCCCAATGTTTATTCTTAATAAGTTGCTCTAAATTCTCTTTATCTCTTTTTTTAAAATATTTGGTAATTTCTTTATGATCTTCATTCATTTGCTCTAATACGGCAAAAAGCTTTTCTTCATTATTACTTAAATAAATCTGTCTAACAAAACTATTTTGTAAAGAATCAAGAAGATCTATTAATGTAGGATTATTGCATTTATCAATATATACTTTATGGAATTGATTTTGGTATTTTTGATAATCTAAATAGTTTTTTGTTGAAATTGAAAATTCAATTTTCTTAACCAAATCTTCCATACGTTCAATATCACTTTCTGTGATATGCTCTAAAGATAATGAGGCTGCTAAAGAATCCAATACACTAACAATTCGAAAAACATCTAGCTTTTTTTGGGTATCAAGTTCTTTTACAATAAATCCTTTTCTAGGAAGATACTCGAGCAAATTGTCTGAAGCTAGTTGTATCAAAGCTTCTCTTACAGGAGTTCTACTTACTCCTAATTTTTCGCATAATACCGATTCATTTATCTTATGCTTAGGAAGTAGGGTTCCGTTCTGAATTCTTTCAGTTATATAATCATATACGAGATCTTTTAATGATTGATATCTATTTTTGATAGCGTTTCCTCCTAAGCCAAAAATTAATATTATATAGTATACAATATAATATTAGAAATTCTTGTCTTTAATATTAGCACCATCTTTTACAGACTTCAATATCTCTATTATTTATTATTATATTTAAGATATAAACCGACTCCTGCTTCCATTTTTATTTATGAATTGTTGTTTTAAGTGATTCAAGTTGATAAAACTTATAGCATTAGAAATAAGGCAGTTTAAAGAATTTTTAAGAATAAAATAATAAAGCATTGAAAAATAGATAAGTTAATTGTATAATTCGGTATGTAAAATATTTTCTGACTATTCTGTATTATATACAATATACAATATAAAGTATATTTTCTGCATTTGTTTTAAGTTTTTTAAACTATTTGTATTAGATACCTTTATGTTAAGAAATAAACCCAAGAAAACATTAGGTAAAAACTGTAATGTGGAAGGGGGATTTTTTTTGGAGTATAAAATATACAATATATTATATACAAAATAAAATTCAAGTTTCAACAAGACCATTTTTAAAAAGTTATAAAATTAGAGGTGAGAAAAATATGAGTGAGAATAACTTTAAAGATGTGCAAGATGGAACAAAAGCGGTATGGGCAGGAGAAAAAGAATCTCTTGCTTATAATGCAACCCAAGTTCCTGTAGTTCTTAGTGTAGCCTACAATTACGATGACGTAGACGAATGGCAAGAAGTTGCCCTTGGAAATAAACCTGGTTATACCTATAATCGAATGGCAAATCCAACTGTTCAAGCTCTGGAAGAAAAAGTAAGGATACTCGAGGGGGCAGAGAAAGCTGTAGGTTTTTCATCAGGAATGGCTGCTATTAGTAGTACATTATATACATTTCTAAGACCAGGAGATCGGGTTGTATCAGTCAAAGATACTTATGGAGGAACCAATAAAATTTTTACTGAATTCTTGTCCAATCTTGATGTCGATGTGACATTGTGTAATACCGGAAACCATAAAGAAATTGAAGCTGAAGTGGTCAAAGGGTGTAAAGTGCTATATTTAGAGTCTCCTACTAACCCTACTATGAAAGTTACTGATATTGAGAGGATAGCGAGAGTCGGAAAATCAGTGGGTGCATTAGTTATCATAGATAATACGTTTGCTACTCCAATTAATCAAAATCCTCTTCAATTAGGAGTTGATATTGTAGTCCATAGTGCAACTAAATTCTTAAGTGGACATGCAGATGCATTAGGTGGCATAGTATGTGGCTCTAAAAAATTAATGAAAAAAGTCTATCATTATCGTGAAATTAATGGAGCAACTATGGACCCATGGTCTGCCTACCTTATTTTAAGAGGGATGAAAACGTTAAAGCTTCGTGTACGGCAACAAGAAAAAAGTGCAATGGAAATTGCAAAGTATCTTCAAAAGAAAAAGCTTGTTGACGCAGTTTATTACCCGGGATTGGAAGCGCATCCACATCATGATATCGCAAAGAAACAAATGAGAGGGTTCGGTGGGATATTAAGTTTTGTATTAAAAGATGAAATGAAAGCTATCAAAATTTTATTATCAAAATTAAAATATGCAAACAAAGCTGGAAACCTTGGAGCCGTTGAAACTATATATGGGCCTGCAAGAACGACTAGCCATGTTGAATGTACTATTGAAGAGCGTAAAGCCCTTGGTATCCCAGAAGGTTTAGTTCGTATCTCTGTAGGTATCGAAGATACAGAAGATCTTATAGCAGATTTAGAGCAAGCTTTTTCTTACTTAGAATCCAATTACCCTGTTAGCTGTAGTTGAAAGCATAAAATATTACTAATGGAAGAGGTATTGAAATATGACACATAAGATAGCATTACTTGGATTTGGTGTAGTTGGTCAAGGGTTAGCTGAAATTTTACAAGATAAAAGTGAGTCACTACGTATTGGGTTTAACTTTGATGCAAAAATCGTTGCTATTTCTGATGTTATGAAAGGTTCCCTTTATGATCCTAAGGGGTTGGATCTTTCTTTAGCGTTACAAGCTGTAAAGGAAACAGGAAAATTAGATAGTTACCCTGAAACCCTTAGCTTGGTAAGAGGGTGGGATAGTTTTCAAACAATACGTGAGAGTAATGCAGACACTGTTGTTGAAATTACCTTTACTGATGTAAAAACAGGACAACCTGCCATTGATCATTGTAAAGCAGCATTTGAAAGCAAAAAGAACGTAGTAATGAGTAATAAAGGTCCGGTTTCTCTAGCTTATCAAGAGTTAGCTGAATTAGCAAAAAAAAATGATGTTCGTTGGGGCTTTGAAGGAACAGTTATGAGTGGAACCCCAGCATTAAGAATGCCACTGAGTTCATTGGCAGGGAATAGCATTTTTGAAATACGAGGGATTTTAAATGGAACAACTAATTATATCCTAACTAAAATGGAAGAAGGATTGAGTTATCAAGATGCATTGTCAGAGGCACAAGCTCTTGGTTATGCAGAAGCAGATCCGACTAGCGACGTTGAGGGATATGATGCTCAATATAAAGCTACCATTCTTGCTAACATTGTAATGGGTATTCCAATGAAACGAGAAGAAGTAGAATGTGAAGGGATTAGTCATCTTACGGAAAAGGACATTGAGTGGGCAAAATCAGAAGGTAAGAGATGGAAGTTAATTGCTAAATGTATAAAGGATGGCGATAAAGCCATTGCAAAGGTAGGACCTGAAGCTATACCTCTTACAGATCCTCTAGCTGGAGTTTTAGGTGCACAAAATGCTATTACTTATGATTGTGATTTAGCTGGCCCAATTACCTTAATTGGAGCGGGAGCTGGACGTAAAGAAACAGGATTCTCGATTCTTATTGATTTAATCAACATTAACCGTGATCAATTATAATTCGTTTCATTCTTAAAGTTATAAGTTAAAAATTACTTATCATGAGGTGATTTTGTATGATGTTTACTGACAATTTAATAAATAAAAATAAGATGTTTCTTGCTGGGGAATGGGTATCTCGTGATAAAAGCATTGATGTCTTGGATCCACAGGATCATAGTTTAATCACAACAGTTCCTGCTGCCAATGAAAGAGACGTCATTTATACTATTGAAGAAGCAAAAAAAGGAGTAAAAATAGCAGCAGATATGTCAACACATGAAAGAATTGCTATACTTCATCGTGCTGCGGACTGGATCTTTGAAAATAAGGAAAGATATGCAACTACTATTGCTCGTGAGGGAAGTAAAACAATTAAAGAAGCAAGGAAAGAAGTACTACGTTGTATTGAAACACTTCGTATAAGTGCTGAAGAAGCAAGGAGAATTAATGGAGAAACCATTTCGTTTGATCAAATGCCAGGAAGCGAAGATCGCATAGGTTACTATTATCGTTTTCCTATTGGCATAATTGTAGCTATAACACCTTTTAACGATCCATTAAATCTTGTTGCACATAAAGTGGGCCCTGCTATTGCTGCCGGGAACGCTATTATTGTAAAACCAGCAACTGTAACACCATTAAGTGCTCTTTTATTGGCAGAAGCTTTTGAAAAAGCCGGTCTGCCACCGAAAGTTTTATCCGTCATTACCGGTCGTCCAAGTGACATGGGAGATAGTCTAATTACTCATTCAGCTATACGAATGATTTCTTTTACAGGAGGACTTGCCACTGGCAAAGCAATTATTCAAAAAGCAGGCTTGAAAAAGATATGTATGGAGCTTGGATCAAACTCACCCGTTATTGTATTGAAAGATGCTGATTTAGAAGAAGCTGTGAAATCAACTGTTTCTGGAGCATTTTGGGCAGCAGGACAAAATTGTTTAGGTGTACAGAGAATATATGTCCAAGAAGGTATTTATCATGACTTTATTGGTAAATTTATTGATCGTACTCAACAATATCGAGTAGGTGATAAATTATTAGAAGAAACAGATATGGGACCAATGATCTCCGAAAAAGAAGCAAAACGTGTTGAAAGTTGGGTAAATGAAGCTGTTGAGAAAGGTGCAAAGTTGCTTTGTGGTGGAAAACGTGAAGGATCTTTTTATCAACCTACTGTTTTAGTTAATGTACCAGAAAATTGTAAATTGGCAACTGAAGAGGTTTTTGGCCCAGTTGTTACCATTTATAATGTTCCTGATCTTGATACAGCTATTTCCCAATCTAATAGTGTAGATTTCGGATTGCAAGCAGGTATATTCACTCGTGATTTAGATAAGGCATTGAGAGCCATACGTAAACTTGATGTAGGTGGAGTTATGGTAAATGATAGTTCAGATTATCGCATTGATGCGATGCCTTTCGGAGGTGTAAAAGGTTCTGGTTTAGGTCGTGAAGGAATTAAGTTTGCACTTCAAGAAATGACTGAACCAAAAGTTGTTTGTTTTAAAGTTAATAATAAAACAATATGATAACATAAGGGCTGACCTGTCCAGGTCAGTCTTTAAGATAAAGATTCTGATTTTTCTGTGAAATATAAACTTTGTATATTGTTGTCTATTAAACTAAGTACTTGAAGAGAGTAAATAACGAAGGAGGAGACTAGATGACAAACACAAATAATACCAATGAAAACCAGTTGAAACGTTCAATGAAAAGTAGGCATTTGTTCATGATTTCGCTAGGTGGTGTAATTGGAACGGGTCTTTTTCTGAGCAGTGGATATACAATTAGCCAAGCTGGACCAGGAGGAACGATTCTCGCTTACTTAGTAGGCGGATTAATCATGTACCTTGTCATGTTATGCCTGGGCGAACTAACTGTTGCTATGCCAGTAACAGGTTCATTTCAATCTTACGCTACCAAATATATCGGTCCTGCTACTGGATTTACTATTGGTTTAATGTACTGGCTTACTTGGGTGGTAACGGTAGGGTCCGAATTTACTGCCTCTGGACTATTAATGCAGAGATGGTTTCCTCACACTTCTGTTTGGATGTGGAGTGCCGTCTTTGCGATTCTAATTTTTTTACTTAATTCCATTTCAGTAAAAATATTTGCAGAAACCGAATTTTGGTTTTCAGGTATCAAAATAATTACTATTATCTTATTTATTGTGCTTGGAGGGTCTGCAATGCTTGGATTTATTCCAATGGATGATAGAACCTCTGCCCCCATGCTTTCTAATTTCACTGTAGATGGAGGTCTTTTCCCAAATGGCCTGCTTCCAGTTTTTATGGCTATGATTTCCGTTAATTTTGCCTTTTCAGGAACAGAACTTATTGGTATTGCTGCTGGAGAAAGTGAAAATCCAGAAAAAGACGTTCCTAGATCTATTAGAAATGTAATTTGGCGAACAATGTTTTTCTTTGTTGGTGCAATTTTTGTGTTATCTGGGTTAATCTCTTGGAAAGAAGCAGGAGTCATTGAAAGTCCATTTGTGATGGTTTTTGACAACATCGGAATTCCTTATGCAGCTGATATTATGAACTTTGTTATTATTACAGCTTTACTCTCAGTAGCAAACTCTGGTCTATATGCATCTACTCGTATGTTATGGTCACTTTCAAATGAAAAAATGATAAGTTCATTTTTTGGAAAGGTAACGTCAAATGGAGTACCATTGAATGCTTTAGCTGTAAGTATGGCAGTAGCTTGTTTATCTCTATTATCTAGTGTATTTGCACCTGATACAGTTTATGTGGTACTTGTGGCTATATCAGGATTTGCAGTAGTAGTAGTTTGGATAGGGATTGTTTTATCACAATATATGTTCCGTAAACATTTTTTGAAAATGGGTGGAGATATTAAAAATTTAAAATTCCGTACACCACTTTATCCTTTTGTACCCATTGCTGCTTGTGTTTTGTGTCTTGCTTCTTGTATAGGTCTTGCTTTTGATGCGAGCCAAAGAATTGCTCTGTATTGTGGAGTACCTTTTATTATTTTATGCTATCTCTTCTACTATATGAAAAATCGAGGAAATAAGAATCAGATAAATTCTTATAATGAAACGGATGATTATATTAGGAATATTAAGTAAAGAGATTTTTTGTAAAAAATGAGAAGGCTTACAAAATCTTTGGTTTACTGATTTTTAACGTACTAATTTAAATAATAAATCAAAGAATTACCACTGATTTAGGACAGACTTCTTCTACTTATATATGAGAAGCTGTTCTTTTTCAGTGTGCCTAGCATGTGCATTAAATAAGGGTACCGATGGTTGATAGACATAGATTTGGATGAATTCTATGATAAGTTAGTCACTCCTTCCTACTCGATTTATTTACATCACTCCCATAATATTCAATTATAAAAGTAGCTTCAACCTTAACTTAATCCTGTTGGTAAAAGTACACTTTGTAAAAAGAAAAGCCCATAGAATTATATAAAATCCATGGATTCAATAAGGATTACAGAAATGATCAATCTTTTTTATAAAGTTACAATTGTTAAGAAAAGAACTACGAATAAATATTTGATTATTTTGAAAATTCATGATAATATTTACGTATAAAAGAATCAATCGGCAATGGCGCCTGTTTCAATAGCTAATAACGAGCTATTGGGCAGGCGTCTTTTGCAATTTTCAGGGGGGAACTTATGAATAATAGAACCAAATTAAAAGCTTTATTTGGCATGATCGTTATTTGCTTGTTTTTGTATGCTTCCTTAGGAGCGGCTGCAAGCGGAAAAGCAGTTTCGACTCCACAAAAAAGGGAGGGCCATTGTATTCAAGTGTTGGATAAAGGGAATTGGGCTCCTGACACCTATAAGTCTGTTCAAAACCTAATTGATAAGCATGGTGCTGGAAGTACAGGATACGATCCAAATCGAAAACCTTATGTTGTTTTTGATTGGGATCATACGAGCATCATGAATGATACGGAGGAGGCCCTCTTTCTTTATCAAATTGATCACTTGGCATATAACATGCAACCGGAAGAGTTTTATGAAGTGATCAAAAAGAATGTGCCGAATGGACCCTTTTCACACGAGTTTAAAAACCTTCAAGGAAATGCGGTCACTCTTATGGAAATCGCCGAGGATCTGAAGCGCGATTACGAATTTCTTTATTCCAACTATAATGGGATGAATGGAAAAGAGAGGTTAGAAACGCTTCATTCAACTGATCAATTTAAAGATTTTAAAGCGAAAATGTACTTTCTGTATGAAGCCATTGGGGAAACATACGGTGTTGAAATCGGATATCCATGGGTGCTTTATTTATTTGCCAACATGTCGACCGAAGAAGTTCAGCAGCTTGCAGAGGCTTCAAATGATTATAATTTAGGGGCGGAAATGGCATCGGTGACGCTTATAAGTCCTGGGTCCATGTTAGGAAAAGCCGGTACTGTTCAAGTTACCTATACAACAGGACTGCGTCTGGCCTCGGAAATCGCAAACTTAATGCATACTTTTATGGAGAATGGGATTGACGTTTTTGTTATTTCGGCTTCGATGGAAGAGGTGGTGGAGGTATTTTCGTCAAATCCAAAATACGGCTACAACCTTCCAAAGGAAAATGTCTTTGGGATGAGATTAAAAAAGAAGGAAGGAATTACTCAAGCAGAATATGAAGACAATTGGCCGATCACTGCTCGAGAAGGTAAGGTGGAAGTGATCGAACACGCCATCTCCAAAACGCGGGGCGGATACGGTCCGATATTCGTAGCGGGAGACAGCAGCACAGATTATGAAATGCTGACAATTAAGAGTTTGAAACTCGGTTTAATCATCAACCGCCTCAAAACAGGTGATATCGGCAAGCTTGCGAAAACAGCTGCAGAACGGATGGGCAAAAACAACCCGAAATATGTTCTCCAAGGAAGAAATGAAAATACAGGCTTATGGATACCGACTGAATACACGATCAAGCTTGGGTCAAATGAAGAAAAATTGTTGGCGAATCCATAAAAAGATTCGTCTCCGAAGATTCAGTACACTGGGATTCCGTTAAAAGTTGTTCAAGAAAGCTATTATTAACCCGTTCGTAAAAGTACACTTTTACGAACGGGTCTTTTTTCGATAAAATCAACTCATTTTCACGTTCGTTAAAGTTGATGAAATAAAGTGCTTATGGCCAAGTAATAAGGAAAGATGCTGAATATGAAAAAGGTGAACAAAAAAGGACAAAGGGGATTGTTATGGAAAAAATTGTTGAATCATTTAAAAATATAGGTACATCAACAATTTCTGATGCACTTGATAAATTAGGAGTAGAAGGACAGTGCTTAGGTATTCGTTCCAATTCCCTTCAATGGAAGATAGCTGGACGAGCCTTCACTGTAAAATATGGTCCGGTAGACATCCAAAAGGGGACAGTTGGCGACTTCATAGACGACGTAAATCCAGATGAAGTGGTTGTCATTGATAACCAGGGGCGCTTGGATTGTACGGTATGGGGGGGATATCATGACGGGGGTTGCAAAAAGGCGCGGCATTGCAGGAACGGTCATAGACGGTGTCTGCCGTGATACCAATCGAAGCATTGAGTTGGATTATCCTGTGTTCAGTGCTAATCGGTATATGAGAACTGGCAAAGATAGAGTTCAGGTTGATGTTGTGGGAGGTGCAGTCTCCATTGCCAACGTTCGTGTTCGAAAGGGTGATATAGTTGTAGGCGATGCCGATGGGGTGGTCGTTATTCCAAAAGAGTATAAGGAGACGATTCTCGCTATTGCAGTAGAAATCGAAGCTGCAGAGGATAGAATTCGTGAGGCAACCGAAAAAGGCATGCGTTTGGATGATGCCCGTAAGCTTTTTAATTATCACAGTTTGCAAACAAAGGGAGAGTGAAAATTCACATGGGAAACACTGGCTTTAGAATCTATAATCAGTTTGAACGTCCTCCCCGGAGTTTGGTGGATGCCTTTACCGGCATCCCTGTGGCAAACATTGCCGATAACATGAACCGAACATTTTGTATAGGGGGGGAAATTAGGCCGTACAATGTGCAACCTCTTATTGGAAGCGCTTTTACGGTGAAAACTCGTCCAGGCGACAATTTACTGCTTAATAAAGCAATTGATATGGCATCTCCAGGCGATGTTATCGTAGTTGAAGCACAAGGTGATACTACTAATGCCTTGATGGGAGAATTAATGGTTGCCTGGGCACAAAATCGGGGAATTGCCGGATTTGTTATTGATGGAGCCATTCGTGATGCTGGGGTTATCAGGCAGATGACTATGCCTGTGTATGCTTCGGGTGTAACTCCAGCTGGTCCATATAAGGATGGTCCTGGCGAAATTAACACCCCCATTTCTTGTGGAGGTGTGACGGTCAGACCTGGTGATATTTTAATTGGGGACGAAGATGGTGTGGTTGTAATTAACCCTAAAGATGCTCGAGAGATATTAGAAAATGCGCGTAAAACCGTAATCAAAGAAGAAAAAGTAATGGCTGACATTAGAAATGGAATTTGGGACAGAACATGGATAGATAAAGCGCTTCATGACAAGGGATGTGAATTTGTAGATTAATTTACCAATTAGGCAAGGTGGGTATAGGGTTTCTTTGTTGTTCTGGTAAGTTACAATATGAGAAACACATTCAGGTGTGGGATGGAAGCCCGCCCCTGTATCAGCTTAAAAGGTGGTACAGGGGTATTTATTTGTTTACCTTCCGTTTTTCCTAGCATAATATTCCCTAGCACGTTCACGTACACGTTCTCCATTTTTCTCATAATACCTTTTAGTATATTCAGGTCTTTTTTCGTTGTATTTTTTGCCGTATTCAACAAGACATGGTCTACATTTGCTACGCGTACCGCCTAAACCTGCCTTTAAATTAGGGAAGTGTTCCAACTCCAGCATTTCCTCACAACCACTACAACGCTTTACAATAATTTCACCATTAACCTCGATATATTCAGTACCTCTTCTATTTTTCTTTAAGACTTGCTTTTCAACCACGCCCACAATCTCTCCCTCACTGATCTCGCCAATCCCAAATTATATTTAAACACTAACTCTTTACCTCTTATCATACCAACAATCTTTCCATTATTTAGCTGATAATGCTTGACTTTAAAAAATGGCCAGTAACAGAAATACGCTGAATTACTAGCCGTTAACAAAATTATGCTTAATTGAAATTGACAGTAGAAATATATTGAACAGTTCCTTGTTCAGCTACTAAATTTATCTCTAAAATAAATGTTCTCTTCCTATTTGGCAGATGTATTGTGCTATTTTCAATTGTAATCGATTCTTTCTTATTGTTATTTCAAAGCTGTACTGTAATATCACTTTCTAAAACTGTACCATCTGCAATATATGGAAATCCTATATCCTCCTCAGATAATAGGTTGATTTTTTTTCTTTTTGTGCAAAAGTCTGTATATCATCCACCCGTTTTTTTACAAATTCACCATCTTTCACTTCCCAGTTTACATTTCCTTGGTCCATAATTATTTCGGAACCATTAACCTGTAACTGGCCAATAGGGTCTCATTTCGATGTACCATATGATCCTACTCCAGTAGTATTTCTCTTCATCCAATCTAATTAAAAGTTCAGGTTTCTCAGTTGGATGTGCATCTCCCAATGTAAAAGCCTGAAGACTAGTAGCAAGTGCTCTTGGTGTACTCGTATCATGAGTTTCACCAAGATTAACTTCATTTAAATCTTGCTCAAATCGCTCAGGGTTGGTAACATTATCTCCGATTTCCTCCAGTGCTTTTTTAAATCCAGTCGGTCAACCCAGTTGTTTAAGGATAAGGTTTCCAGCAGTATTGTCACTGAATCGAAGAGAAGCATCAGAAAGCTCCTTAGGAGTCATCCCCGTATCAACATGCTTTTCTGTATCGAATTATAATTAACAAGATCCTCCCGTCGTGTATAGGTAATTCTTTGATTAAGTTCTTCTATTGTTCTCTGTTGTAAAAATGCCCCTACAGCTAGAATTGCTCGATATCATCTTCGTAAAAAAAAACTTATTTTTTTCCTAAGGCTGCAGTTTTCACTCCTGATTTAAAAGCCATAATACTTCTTGTTGGAGACTCAAGTGCAGCATGGTTGGCTAACAGGGCGGTTCCTGGCTTCAACATACAATTTTAAAAGGTCAACGAGTAAAAAATTACTGGGTTGACCTTATTTTAATATTTATTTAACTACTAGTTGGAGGATTAAGACCGAATTTCCCTCGTAGTATGCTACTGCTAAACCCTATAAATCCTCCAACAATTGCTGGAATAATCCACCCTAGTCCTACATCGTACAAAGGAAGAATTTCATTAAAAAAATTATTAATGGATGAAAAGTGTATACCAGCTCGATTTAATCCATCAAATAAACTAATTATAAATGTTAAAAGTAAGCTTCCTTGATACACTTCAGCTTTCCCTTTAAATAAAGAATGAAAAAATGTTAAGAAAATTAATACAATAGCTAATGGATAAATAGCTGTTAAGAGAGGAATAGAAACAGCAATTAACTGTGTTAGCCCAATATTTGCAACTATTGCACTAAAAATAGATAAACTAATAGCAATCGTTTTGTAAGGTACCTTTGGAAATAGTTTATGGAAGAATGAAGAACAAGATGTAACAAGTCCTACGCTTGTTGTTAAACAAGCTACTGTAATCATTAATCCTAATAATATCCCACCATAAGCTCCAAAATAATAATTTGAGACTTTTGCTAATATAGTACCTCCATTTTCTAGGTGCCCAAGTTTTTCTACACTTGAAGCACCCATATAAGAAAGAGCTGAATACATGGTTGCTAGGAAAAAGGCAGCAATTCCAGTTGCTTTTCCACAAACAACCATAATTTGTTTTTTTGTTTTAGCACCTTTTTCTTTAATTGCATTAATGATGATGATGCCAAAAACAAAAGATGCAAGAGTATCCATTGTTAAATAACCTTCTCTAAACCCATTAAAAAATGGTTGAACTGTATAATTCTTAACAGGTGCTTGAAAATCTCCAATTGGATGATTAAAAGCAACTACTACTAGGATTCCAATGAACGTTAACTTGATTGGTGTTAATATTTTCCCGACAATTCCTACAACTTTCGCGGGATTGATCGAAAAAAGGCACGTAATGCTAAAAAAGATGATTGTAAAAATAAGTAAAGGTACAGAACCTGAATTTTCGGACAAAAAAGGTTTTACACCGATTTCAAAAGAAACGTTTCCTGATCTAGGCAAAGCAAATAAAGGACCAATGGCTAAATAAAGAACGGTTGTGAATACAATACCAAATATAGGATGTACCCGACTTGCTAACGACTGTAAATCATCTTTCCCCGAAAAACCAAGTGCTAACACACCAAGCAACGGTAAGCCAACTCCTGTTATTAAAAACCCTGCATTTGCTGACCAGATATTCATTCCTGCTGATTGACCAAGCTTTGGTGGGAAAATTAAATTTCCTGCCCCAAAAAATAGAGCAAATAACATTAAACCAATAACTAATATAAATGAAAATGGTACTTTAGTAGCCAAATTAAAACCTCCATGAAAGAATTAAATTTTACTTTTTCAAAAAGAAATAATTTTCAAAAAATTAACCACAAACTAAATACATAAGATTGTATTGTATTATGACTGATAAAATTAATTTCAATATAAGTTTTAAGTTTCTCCTTTTGGGCGGCCTTATTTAATATGCAATAAGGTTCTTTAAAAAATTTTAACTACAAGCAGATTATTACTGCCATGATTACGCTACAAATGATAATCGCTGTGAATAACGAAAATCCCTCTACTTAGCCTCCTATTAGTTATGTGTAATCATTTACTAAAATACCATTTTATAACTATTGAAATATTGTAATACATACTTCTTTCTCTATAAAGGATACAAAGGAGGAAAAAAACAAGAAATAAAGTTGTCATTGGGAGGTATAAAATGGATTACGGACTTTTGGTTATTGGAATAGCTCTTTTACTAGTGTCATAAGTGGTAGCTGTGAAAAAACAATCCTGGTTGTTAGCTGGATTTAATGAAAAATATAAATAGCTTTGTATCCTTATGAAGTGACTGTTGGTTTTATTAACAATTATGTAAGTATTTGCCAACTGAAGGTTAATTGATTAATTCAACTAACAGGTGCTTTAGCCTATGATCGGAACTGTCTTTAAGGCAGTTTTTTTTCTTTATGCAACTATCGGGGCAGTTTAGTTCATGAAGGACAAATGAAAGTTTATATCGAAATTTAAGTAAGAGATTTAATTAATTCTAAAAGTGGATTTGAGTCAATATTTTGGACACTAAAAAGTTAAATCTTAGAGAGTTAGTTAGTTTTACAATTTGAACAAGTGTTATTCAGAGAATTGATTAATAAGGAACAAGAATTATTAGTTTGGGTTAAGAAAGAAGAGCAAAGAATTACAGTTTCAAGCTTATACTAATTAGTTACGCATATCTTTTTGAACGATAAGGGGTAGACCTCTTCTCTTCAATTCTTCTTCTAGAACGAGGATAAAATTTTTATTTAAGTCTAATTCAATTGCTTTAAGGTACGAGTCTATCAATAGTTGATCATTTAATTTTTTCATATCTTCCCTCTTCTATTTCTTTAAAACCACGTTTAAACATACAAAAAAATATATTTAATATTAAGTGATAAATAATAATATAATAACTCAAGAAAAATAAGATAAATTATAGTAATTAATAATTAACGAAGGTAGTCTTTAACTTAAAATATAGAGTGAACTTTTTTGCAACAAATAGGGTTCATATTTATTCTATATTTCAATCTACATTAAACTACATAAACCTACATCATTAAACACAATATATTTAGCTTTCCTATCTTACATAATACTGATTATTAACATAATTAAGTGGTTTATTTTTGAAGATCATAGCTATCATTGTTGTAGCTTTTTCCTATGCAACTAAAGGGGCAGCATTCCTGTTAGAAGGATGTTCGAGGTCTTGAAAGAAAAAGAGCCCTCTTGTATGATGCATGAGTGTCAACGACCATTGACCCAGCATCAAACAAGGAGGACTTCTCTATGCAGTTTAAATGGAATGAAAAAATTAATCAAGTTACTGAAAATACACTCGTTGTTGGTATGGATATTGCCAAGCGTGTTCATTACGCTTGTTTTGTTGATGAACGAGGGCGCGTGATAGAAAAAGCCTTCGCAGTTCATCAATCAAAAGAGGGCTTTGAACACCTGTATGAAAAGATTCGTCAAACGATGAAGGAAGCTAAGAAAACAGAAGTAATTGTTGGAATTGAGCCAACAGGCCACTACTGGATGAACCTAGCTAATTTCTTAGATCATTACGGCATACCACTAGTCATGGTGAATCCAATGCATGTCAAACGATCGAAGGAACTGGACGATAATTTACCGACAAAGAACGATAAAAAAGATGCATTAGTCATCGCTCGTTTATTGAAAGATGGGCGTTTTAGCTATCCACGTTTATTAAAAGAAGTAGAGGCAGAACTTCGTATCGGATCTACTCTTCGTTCAAAGTTAACGGAAGATTTAGCGAGTATTAAAAATCGAATCATTCGTTGGCTTGATCGTTATTTTCCCGAGTTTACTCAAGTCTTTCCGGCTTTCGGAAAGATGGCTCTAGCTACATTGGAAATGACTCCGTTGCCACAGGATATCGATGGAAAAAGTGCTGAGGAGCTTGTCTTTCTTTACCGTAAGGTAAAGGGAATGAGAGCCCCACAGCTACCAAAAGCAAAGCTACTCATTGAAGCAGCGACGAATTCAATTGGACTGACAGAAGGGACACAGATGGCCCGACATGAAATTGCCACGCTCCTGCGTCAGTATCGCTTACTAGAAAACGAAATTGAATCTGTGAATAGTCAATTATCCGAAATGGCCCAAACAACTATGGAATATGAGCTGCTGGCTTCAGTTCCTGGATTAGGAGATGCAACCATTGTTGATTTGCTTTCAGAAGTTGGAAGCTTTTCACTTTATGAAAATCCACGCCAATTGATTAAACTAGCGGGATTAACATTACGTGAAAACTCATCTGGTCAACATAAGGGACAAAAACATATCTCCAAACGAGGAAGAAAGCGACTTAGATATATTCTTTTCAAAGTAATAGTACCACTCATTCGTCACAACGAGGGGTTTAAACAGCTTCATGAATATTACACAACACGCCAACAAAATCCCTTACGTGGAAAGCAATCGATGGTGGTACTCTGTGGTAAATTGTTGAAAGTATTGCATGGTATTTGTAAAAAGAAAGTCCATTTTAATGAGCAGAATATGATGAAGGATCTCTACTGCCTCTCAGAGGCAGCGTAAGCATTTCTAACTATCGATTTATAACAAGAAGGATGACACGGAGAAGCCAGCAACATTACTAAACTAAGACCAAGAGTCCCCGGGGCAGCTTAGCAGGCCTCTGCCTTATGAATAGACCGAACGAAGGAATGTAAGCGCAAATGACGCTAAGAGACATGGGAGGGTACGTCATCATAAGTTTCGCAGAGATCTATTGTGCATCACATAGTGGAGAAAATAGCTAATGATTTCCATTAGTTTTAGCGAAGCGTACGCTCAATTTAGTAATAAAAACCAGAATTTCTATACTCTGTTTAAAAGCAGAATAAAAAAATAATTTCACTAATACACCGAGTGGTGCAAACCGTTGATACATCAATGTTTATAGAGGGAGGTTAGTTGAATAAGTAAAATGAATTACGCCTGTTGTTTATCGTCTTATGGTAATGTAAAAGTAATAAAATATCATTTTAATAAGGGGGAAGGTCCTAGTGGATCTTTTTAAATCAATTATTACAAACGCTGCATTCCTAGGTGTATTCACTTTGATTGTAGGATATATGTTTAACCGTGGATTACAAAAACAAAAAAGAAAATTTGATGATCAATTACTAAAGCAAAAAGGGGAAATTGACAAAGAAATAGAAAAGTTAAAAAGTGATCTTCAATTAGAATTTTCAAACGAACAAGAAAGATTAAATCAAAAAAGAAATGTTTATATTAATTTAATCAATACAATGGCAGTTTTTATTGGCAAGAGAGTACCTGAAAATGAACGTGTCGACTATCAGAAAAATTTCTTGAAAGCTTATGATGTTTCCTGGTTGTGGGCGAGTGATGATGTGTTGCTAGCATTGTCGAGATATATGCAATTTAAACTTGAAAACAACCACTTATTTGGTCAAAGTTTACCCGTAGAAGAAGTAAGAAGATTGCAATCATTAGAAAAGGAACACTTTTCAGAATGTGTTCTAGAAATAAGAAAAGATATAGGATTTTCAGAATCAATTCTTACTAAAGAGCATTATAAATTCATTAATTTTTAGTTCTACTCGCTAACAATCTAGGGCAGATTGCTAATAAGGATTGCATTTCTTAATGAACTAACAGGTGCGTTAGTTTAACAAAGGGTTGCTGCGGCAACCTTTTTCTTGTGGAACTAAAGGGGCAGGATAGTTGAAGAGTAGTACTGTTTGATCTTTATTCAACAATTGAGCCAGATTGTAATTTTTATATAGGCTAAAATAGAAACGCTTTTCTTATGAAAAATAATAAAGGGAATTAACTTTAATCAAGAGAATAAATAGAACTAGGTATTCAATTTATGACTATTTTTACATTCTTTTGGATTCAAAGAAAAAATTTAATAGGAGTGTGGAAAGCATGTTTCATGCAAAAGACGTATTATCCGATCAATTATTAGCTAATGCTAATGATCCTAGCTGGTACCTTCCATTTTCTGACTCTGTTAAAAACTTGTCAGAGGAAGAAGCGTTTTGGAAGCCTAATGAAAATTGTAATAGTATTGTTGAAATTGTGCAGCACCTGCTTTATTGGAATGAAACATGGCAAACCAGGTACCAAAAATCTCATGTCAATGCTGTGCCTTCCATAGGTGATAATAATAAAAGCTTTATCATTCCAGAAAATAAAAATTTTAATGACTTAAAAGAACGACTTTTAGAGGTACTATTACAATGGCAAAATTTATTAACGGAAGAAAAAGTTGAAAGTGAAGTAAATGGCTTTCCTGAACCTGCGAAGTGGTGGGAAATACTTGGAAATGCATCAACTCATAACGCATATCACATTGGTCAAATCATTTATATTCGAAAACTGCAAAAGAGCTGGAAAGTGGATGTTGTCGAAGTATAGTCAAATCAATATTCATTAGTAAGGGCGCGATTCTTGAAGAAGTTTCGCTTTTCTTAACTAACGGGTGCGTTAGCTGAATATCGGAGCTGTCTTTAAGGCAGCTTTTTCTTATGGAACTAACGGGGCAGGATAGTTGAAGAGTGCTGTTTGACCTTTGTTCAACAATTGGGCCATTTAATTGAACAATATAGATGGAGTTTAAGAATCAAAAGAAAAACCCTATATTAACAGGGTTTTTATCAAACTTTATTTTAAATCGACAGAAGGATTTCTCCCTCCATTTTTATTTTATCATCGAAAATTTCCAAACCAAGCTTCTGCATTGCAATCATTATATATAGTACTACCTGTAGTACATCTTAGCTCTATTCTAAATTCTCCTTGCCTGGTAATCACAAGACCATCCTTATAAAACCTCTTCCCAGCTGAGAGATAACCTTGGTCTACTATCTCATTAGACCAAATGTTTACAAATCTATAATGTATCGTTCGAGTTCCTTTATTATGAACTCTCATGTCGAAGACTTGACCAAACCACATATGTCTTACTGGTGTATATTCGCATGTTTGTCCTGGCTGCAGTAATCCATCTCCACCACGGCTCGACGGACAATTATAAGTTAATGCACTAGCTTCTGGTACTGGTGTAACAAAAATAAATGAGGAAGCTATCATTGTAACCGCGCTAATTGTAGCAAACAATTTTTTAAGTTTCTTCATCTTTTCCTTTTCTTCATCTCCTCTTTAAAACTACATAAGCTCAACATCAATGCGTATACCACATTATTTTCTTGATAAGAAAGAGACCTAATAAGTTATAGTAAGGTAACCGCTGAAGTAATAATTGGACCAAGAATCACGAATGTCTACATAATATTTTTGATATTTTGCTAACCCACTGAATCTTGCATAGGGAAGTGCACCTCCACCTGTATTAGTAAAACCCTTATATCCTGTACAGCCAACACCGCCCGGTTTACACAATCGGACACTAAGCATACTTGTATCCCACCATTTTTCCTTAACACCATTATTGCGGTTAATCTTATAAAGGCTTGTTAAATCTACTTCAACAGTATTTAAGTATTGTGTTGTCACACTTCCATCCCAGGCGCCATCCTCAGTTCTCCAATATTGTGGATCAGTCATAGTAGCACTTGCTTTTGGTGCTGAAAACCCCAATAGAGATAATCCCATAATCACAGAAACAACCATAGTTTTCCATTTCTTTTTGAACCCTTGAGTTAATGTCATTAACAGCACACTCCTTTATAATTGGTTTTAAGTACCAACTAGTCGGTACTTATTAATAAATTATATAAAAGGTAATGTATTCCAATCAATAAAAATATACAAAATTTTCTAAAAAAGGTTATTTTAGGTTAAATTATTTTCAAAAGCAATCAGAAGACACCATTAACAAATTAATCCAATCAGGAATTGAACTATTTTCTAAACAAGGTTATTCAAGAACAAGCATTGATCAAATTGTAAAACACGCTGGTTATTCAAAAGGAGCTTTTTATGCTCATTTTTCAAGTAAAGAGGAATTCATGCTAAAGTTAATAAAAGAAGGTATTGATTTCTATTTTGAAGATTTAAGGAAGCTCTTAATGGAAAGGATCGAGATTCACTAAATAAATTTAAAGAATATTCTATGCGTTTGGTAAATGAAGCTTATGAAAAGGGGTCTTCTCCTATGCTTCTTCAAGGATGTATGATTTCAAATGAATTCCCACAGATAAAAGAAGCTTATTCTTCAGATGGAGGAATGGAGAACATATTTTACACATTTTATTCAAGAAATGAAAAATGAAGGTATTGTCGGAAGTCCATTGGATGCCAGAACTTTAGCAACTGCAGGAAGGGCTCTATTTAATGGTTTTAACTTGCAACACTTTGTTGATAATCGAATTCAAATTCAGGATACATTAACTGTTGTTATTGAGCTGTTTCAACTCCAAGAACCTAATAAGAAATAACGGCTATTGATTGACAATAAAAACGTTTAAATACTAATAAAGTTGTTTCAAAAAATGCCAGTCATGTTATTCCATAAAAGGGCGCAATTCTTGAAGAAGTTTCGCTTTTCTTATAGAACTAACGGGTGCGTTAGCTGAAGATCGGAGCTGTCTTTAAGGCAGCTTTTTCTTATGGAACTATCGGGGCAGTTTAGTTGAATAAGAACTTTTGGATAATTATAGTAAATATATGCAAGAGTAAGTATCCAAAATTAGGGAGGATTTCTTATGATATATGATAATCTAAATAAAACAATTACCACTAAAAGGCTAGTACTAAGACTGTTTCAAAAATCTGATGCAGTAGCTGTTACTAAACTTTGTAATAATTATAATATTTATAAAAATACATTGTACCTACCTTATCCATACTCTATAGAGGATGCTTTATCATGGATTGAGCATCATCTTGATAATTTTAATGTTAATAAATCATATGAATTTGCTATAACAGATAAGGAAAGTGGAGAATTATATGGAGCTATAGCGCTATCTAACAACCAAAAGTTTAATAATGGTGAAATAGCCTATTGGATTGGTGAAAAATTTTGGGGAAATGGATATGCTACAGAGGCAGCGCAAGCTATATTACATTTTGCATTTGAAGAAAAGCAATACCATAAAGTATTTGCTCGTTACTTTAATTCAAATCCAGCTTCAGGAAGAGTGATGCAAAAATTAGGCTTGAAAAATGAAGGGATATTAATTGACCATGTGAGGAAAGAAAATCGATTTGAAGATCTAGTATATTATGGAATTATTAACTCAGTAGGATTATAGATTATACTGCTTATTTGTAATCGGTTCCGTTTTCGGGTGGAGATATGCTGAATTATTCGCCAAATGGTGGACTGACGGTGAATTAATGGGTTCAACCAGAAATATTTGGCTGGACTTATTTTACTAAAGGGTGCCTTTACTTCAATAAGGAAGGTTGCTGAGGCAGCCTTTTTCTTATGGAACTAAAGGGGCAGATTAGTTGTATAAGACATGTTTTAATCTATAATTGGTAATATATTCATAGTGGTAGAGGGGTTGGGAACTTGATAGAAGGAATATTTGAAGCACATTTGCCTGTTAAAAATTTAGATGTTTCATTGGAGTTTTATAAAAAGTTGGGTTTGGAATTTGCATGGCGTGATGAAGACACTGCTTTTTTTTGGATTGAAAAAGGAAAAAGTTGGTTAGGGTTGTGGGAGGGAAATGAGTATCAAACACCATACCATCCTTCCTTACGACATATTGCTTTTCGAGTTTCATATGAAAATTTAAAAGAGTCTTTAAAATGGTTAGATTCTATTCAAGTTGAAGTCGTGCCATTTGGTAGTAGAAAATCTATTGAGCCATTTATTCGACCATATCAAGAAAATGCTTCAGTTTACTTTAAAGACCCTGATGGTAACAGTTTAGAAATGATGTGTTATGTTGAAGTTCCTAATGCTTTAAAACATATTACTGATAAGCTGTCCTTTGAAGATTGGGAGGCATTAGCTAAAAGTAAATTAAAATAAGAGAAGGCATAATTATTTATTTTGCTTAATGAACTAACGGGTGCGTTAGCTGAAGATCGGAGCTGTATTTAAGGCAGCTTGTTCCTTATGCAACTATCGGGGCAGATAGTTGAACAACTTCATCGGTAATAATGTATCTTATATAATGGAATTACAAAAGAAGGTCTATTTTTCTTTAACATGAGGAGAGAAGTAATGTGCGATTAGCTACTGCATTAGATAATGAGGAATCTAAAGAAATAAGAAAATGGTTAGAACAATACATATTTCCAAACGATTTCCTTGAAGAAAATTTTTTTAATACAAGTACAGTTTTATATTCGGTTGATTTGAATAATCACCTTACTCTTTTCCATTCAGTTGTTCATAATCTAAAACCTGCAAAATTTTCTCCAGAAGAATTAAATGAATCTTTATTAGAAGGATGTAGAATGTTTGGGATAAATGAGGGGTGTAATTATTTTAATGTTAATGTTCACGATAATATTTCAAGGGTAATAGAAAGCATTGGAACTTATAGTTTAAAGAGACAGGATAAAACATCTGTATTATTTCCATTGTATTACCTATTGACTGAAAACACAGCTGGTGAAGGCGGTACTTCTTATACTGGACTTATAGGTAAGGATAAAGAATGGATGTTATCAATTGAGTTCGAGAATGAGATAATTTTTAAAGTTCATGGTAATGAAAAATTTTGTAATTTTGTTAAAAAACTATTATTACAGAATAAAGAAACATGAATGTAACCATTATTATTCAACTATCAGGTGCTTTAGCTTTAGAGAGCTGTCTTTAAGGCAGCTTTTTCTTATGGAACTAACGGGGCAGGTATTGAAGGTGTACCACCAGCAAAACGCGGATTTACAACGTTAAGGGAATTCGGATACAAAAATAGCCGGTTTTCACCACGATAAAGTGTAACCGGCTGATAGCTATCATTGGTTTAACGGTCGTAATGACTCTAAGGTAGTAACTCCTTTTGGGTCAAAACGATACTCGCCAAGAAAGTTGATATGCTCCCATCCCAATGGAGCTTTCAACTTTTTTGAGCTGATACTGTAGATCAGGGCCAATTAATTGAATAAGGTTTATAGAATAAACAGGCATCATTAACTTAAGAAAAGTAATGTATAAAGTTTTAATGATATACTTAAAAAAGGAAAGTGGGGAGATATTATGTGTACTCCAAACTTACTACATACAGATAGGGCATAGGAGGCTGTCATGCCAAGAACAAAGTACGTAGAAATATATGAAGATTTAAAAAAGAAAATTGAACAGAATGATTATCAGTATCAACAACTCCTTCCTTCAGAGAATACATTGATCATAGAGTATGACTGCTCAAGAAACACATTACGAAGAGCAATCGGAAATCTTGTAAACGAAGGGTATGTACAAACCAAGCATGGGAAAGGTGCCCGCGTGATTTATCAAGATTTTAAGGGAAATGAATATATGTTTGGTGAGACGGAAACGTTTAAGGAGTTTGCTATTCGAAACAATAAGAAACATCGGACAGACGTCACCGTCTTTGAGGAATTGGTTGTAGATGAAGGCATTCATGAGCATACCAGGTTTCCAATCGGTGTTGAAGTGTATCACCTGAAGCGTGTCCGTTATTTAGAAGGCAATCCCGTAATTATGGATTATAATTATTTTAGGAAAGATATTGCTAAAGGATTAACGATTGAGGTAGCAGAGGATTCCATTTATGAATACTTAGATAGAGAGCTGAACCAACGGGCGGTCACTGCAAAGCGGAAAATGGTGGTAGAAAGAACTACTGAGATGGATGAGAAATATTTAAAATTAGATGGGTTTAATAGTGTTGTCGTTGTGACCAGTCATGTTTTTAATGCGGATGGAGTGATGTTTGAACATACTCAATCAAGGCATACTCCGGGTAACTTTGTGTTCTTCGACCAAACACAGCGAAAATAAGAAAAGTGTATGAGATGAAGTTCTCATACACTTTTTTAATTAATTTGCCAGTTTTGATGCTAAATGGATAAACACGCTGGACGTCCACGTATGGGCAAGGTCTCGCAATCCTTCCCCCGTTTCAGCATGGAAGTTTTCCGCAAACCCTCCATATTTACAAAGCTCTAGGAACTTCTCGGTTACTTCATTTGCTAATTGTTGTTCGCCGCATTCTTCAAATGCTTCTATAAACAAGAGAGTGGTAGGAGCCCAGATTGGTCCTCTCCAGTAAGCGTCCTCCTCATAATAAGGACTGTCGATGGCTTCCGACGCAATTCCCCACTTTGTTAAATACCTTTCGCTCTTTAGAAGATTGAGGATGTTCTTTTTAGCAGCTTCAGGAAGTTTGTTTCCCAAGATAATTGACATTAAAGGCAGGATTCCTTGGCTCTCAATTACTTTACCGTCTCTTGTAAAGCGAGCAAATGGAAGGTCCTCAATAAGGAAATAGTCGCAAAATTTCTGCATGTATTTTGTGGATTGTTCTTCCCAATATTTCTTATCTTCTACTTTATCAAGTTTTTCTGCAACAACAGCCAGCATATCCATCGACTTAATCAAGAATGCTGTTAAGTCTGGTGAGTCGATGATGTTTGCATCTCTGAACACCGTGCTGTTATCCTGTCCGGAATCATTCCCGTGATGGTACTCGCAAATCCCGTCGCCATTGAAATCTTTGTACTGAAGATAAAATTCTACATGTCTCTTGATTTGAGTATATATTCTCTTTAATTGTTCAGTAGTCAATGTCATTTTTTCCATCATTTTCAAGACGAATAACCCTTGTACGGGAGGCTTGGAGAAATTCCAACGGATGGTCGAATCGCTGAGGGAACCTGGAATTTGTCCGTTTACGTCCTGATAATCGAATAATAACTGAATTTGATCCCATGCGAGCTCATTATCAACACCAGCAAGTGCTAATGCGTTGAAGGCATTATCCCAACTCCAAACACCTGGGAAATTTGTATTCGACATATACATGGCTTTTCTCTTCAACAGCCCTTGTTCATTCACAATACATGTCCAATTCAGATAAGCAGCTTCCCTTAGGGTTTTTTGATACCTTTCGGGAACAGCAGGCTGTTTAGATAAGAATTCTAGAAAATGATTCGAGCTCTTATCCAATGCTTCTTCAAACTTATACTCCCTTTTTACTGGAATTGCCCCACTTGTAGGAATGTCTTCAATGACACATAAAAATTTATCTGACTCATCCGTTGAGGTGATTTGGATACTCGACAGGTTATCTGCTTTGTTTGTGCTGCCTGTCGTATCCATGAATACGTTTTGTTGAAGCATGACTGATCCTTGAGGTGCAAAGATCATGTATTTGGTCAGATTCTTGTAGCTATTGACAATGCAGTAGTCTTCACCGGTTTTTCCCAAAAGATAGTTATATTCGAAATTGAAGATTGGCTGGGAATCAAGTGTTAGACCTACTTTTTCCCCTCGGCCTTGTACAAAGATTCTTTCAGCATCTTCAAAGCATACAAAGATTTCCCCACCATTAAATGTCAGGACAATCTTAAATTCATCGGCTTCATAGGTGTACTCAACTGGAGTCCCATTTATTGTTGGGATGATTTTAAGAGCATTTTGATGCTGTTTTGATTTGCCTCTTACTGAATTAATATAGAGCCCATTTTTCTCTGGGGTCTGGCTTTCTTGGTAAGTGAGAGCCATGTAAGAACCATAATGACTCATAGGTGTGATTCGTATATCCAAAGTGAGCACTCCTTTTTACAATTTTTCTTGACAATTTATACTGTACTAAAATAAACTTGTTTAAACAAGTTTAAAAATTTATGTAAACGCTTAAGTAGAGGAGGTTATCAAATGGATTTTAAAGATCATGTATCCAGCATCATAAATAATATCGGCGGGTCAAAAAACGTCATTAATGCATCCCACTGCGTGACAAGGCTACGCCTGGTATTAGTAGATGAAAGCCTGATCAATAAAGAGGAGTTAGAGGAAAATGAACTGGTGAAGGGGACTTTCTCAGTGAATGGCCAGTTTCAAGTCATTATTGGTCCAGGGCTTGTAGAGAAAGTGTACAATGAGTTTGTAAATCAGACCGGTACAGAAGAAGTAAGTAAAGATGAAATGAAGAAGATTACTAGTGAAAAAGGGAACATCATTCAAAAAGGTGTCCGGGTCTTGGCAGACATCTTCATTCCGATCCTACCGGCAATCGTTGCTGCAGGTCTTTTATTAGGATTAAATAACCTTCTGGCAAACTCTGGTATTTTCTATGACAAAAAATCCTTGTTGGATGTGTATGCGGGCTGGACAGGATTTGCAGAATTTATCAATGTCATTGCCAATACGGCATTTACATTCCTTCCTGTACTCATCGCGTGGTCTACTGCTAAGAAATTTGGTGGGAATCCATTATTAGGAATCGTGTTAGGTCTATTATTAGTGCATCCTTCATTAATGTCTGCTTATGCGTATGCAGAAAATCCAAGTGAAGTGGAATACTGGAGTCTATTTGGATGGGACATTGCCAAAATCGGTTATCAAGGACAGGTTCTTCCTGTTATTTTTGCGACATGGGTTTTAACATGGTCTGAGAAACGTTTGAAAAGCTTCATTCCAGATAATTTACAAATGTTATTTGTGGCACCGATTTCATTAGTCTTCGCTGGCCTCTTAACATTCGGAGTCATCGGGCCGATTACGATGACAGGTTCAAACTGGATTACGGATGGTATTCTTTATCTGTTTGAAGTATCCCCTGCGTTTGCCGGAGGCGTGTATGGATTTATTTCCGGTCCTCTTGTCATTACTGGAATGCACCACATCTTCTTAGGAGTGAATTTGCAAATGGCCGGTACACTTGGCTATGTTACTTTATGGCCGATAGGGGAAACGGTTACACTAGCTCAAGGCGCTGCTGCGTTGACCATGTTCTTTATTCTGAAGCAAAATCAAAAATTAAAAGGTGTGTCACTTACTGCAACGTTATCCGCATGGCTTGGGGTTACTGAACCAGCGATTTACGGGATCAATCTTCGATTCAGGTATCCTTTCATTGCCGTTATGGTAGGAAGTGCATTCGGAAGTGCGTATCTAGCAGCACAAGGTGTGAAAGCTACTTCTGTCGGAGTGGGAGGAGTTCTATCTTTCCTTTCAGTTTATCCGGAACATTGGAGCGTCTATTTCATTGGGATGGCCATTACATTTATCATCACCGTTACGTTAACTTTTGGGTTCTTTAAAAGTAATTTATTTAAGGCTGATAAAACTATTGAAAAAAAAACAGAGGATAAGGGTAAAAAATCTTTAGAATTAAAAACGCTATCAAAAAACGTTTAAAGGTAAATGATTAAAAACCACTCACATATTTGCAACAAAGTTAACCTTTAATAAAAAGATTCAATATTAGTAAGTAATGGATAATCTCATGAAATGAATGTAAAACCTTTACTCAGCAAACGGGCTCTTTAATGGAGCAATGAAAAAAGCCTAATTTCTTAGCATTAAATTGAGAAATTAGGCTTTTTAATATTGAAATTTCCTTAACGTTGTAAATCCGCATTTTCCTGAAGCTACCCCTTGTTTGAATAATTATATCCCAATTTCTCATTTGATCGCTGAGAGATTGGGATTTTTAATATTGGAATATTCTTAACGTTGTAAATCCGCGTTTTGCTAGTGGTACCCCTTGAAGAAGAGCTATGTTAAAAGTTCAACTAATTTTACTATTTATGGTAACGTTAAATTAATGAATTTTATTAGGGGAGCTAAAATTATGATTATTATTTCAATTTTTTACGGCTTTGTTGGTTTAGTTATTCTATTTTTTATTGTTCAATATGCCATTAGTATTGGGATTGACAATTCTAAAGAAGTTAAGGCATTTCGGTCCGAACTTAAAGAAATAAAAAAACAACTCAAAGATTTAGGTGGAAAATAAACACATAAGCAATTTTTCTTATTCAAGAAAGGGGTGCGTTAGCTGAAGATCGGAACTGTCTTTAAGGCGGCTTTTTCTTATAGAACTAAAGGGGCAGGTTTGTTACAAGTGAAGTGTGTTCGTACTGTGTAGCTACATCGAATAACAATACTTTTAATCATTAGTATGTTATAGTTAATTAGAGTTAAAATTGGAATTATATAGGACGCCTACTGACTTCTCTTAGTCATCTTCCCTCTGTAATAGAAGGGAGACTAAGACGATATGTCCTTAGACCACATTAAAACAATGTTAGAAACCTTAAAACAGTATAATAACTGTGGAATAACATTAACTTTCAAAAACAAAAATGATATACCGTTATTGTCTGTATGCTATGACAATAATTGTTATGAACTAACACATTTGGATACACAAATTATCGAAACCTGTGAAGATATAAAATCTACTATCTCAGCTATTGATAAAGTTATGCAAGATAGTTCTAAAAAAACCTCTAATTAATAGAGGTTTTTTTGTTTCACAGTTTGTTGTCAACTCTCTTCTTCAACTAACGGGTGCATTAGCTGAAGATCGGAGCTGTCTTTAAGGCAGATTTTTCCTTATGGAACTAACGGGGCAGTTTAGTTCTATAAGACTTAAATTTCTTTAGCACTATTGGATGCTGGAATAAGAATATTGGATTGCTTTGGCAATCCCTTTTTATTGAACCACTGGAAGGATAGTTAAAGGTAAAAGAGTAAATATTATAACCTTTTTTGTAGTTAATACATATTATAGGACTACATGTTTTTAATAATATTAAAATAAATTTGAATTTTATTAAAAATAATGTTAAAGTTTATATAAAGTTTACTAAAGGAGGTTTTGGAAATGGAGTCAAAAGATGTTCCAAATTGGATTTTATCTTTAGACATAGAAGATATTGAATTTATTAAAAACTTTGTAATAAATTCAGGCTCTTTAAAAGAGATAGCGAAATTTTATGGAGTATCCTATCCAACTGTAAGAATAAGATTAGATAAGTTAATTCAAAAAATAAAACTAAATAATAGTGCAGAGAACGAAGAGTTCATAAGTTTTATTAAAAAACTTTCTATCGATGACCGTATTAGCTTAGAAGATGCAAAAATGATTATTGATAAATATAAAAAGGAAAGAGAGGATGAATAATGGATCAAGTTTATAAATGGTTAATATTCATTGTAATAATGGGGGTTCAATTTTTTTTATCTAGAAGAAACAATATTTACTGGGGAGCAATCTTACCTGTTCTTTATTTAGTTTTTATTTTCGGATGGTTGTCCAATAGAATGGTTAATGGAAATACATTTTCACTCATTATTGTTGCAGTTGGCGGATTGGCGATTTTATTGGGAGGCTGGAGTAATGGAAGAGAATCTCTAAAAAAGAAAAGAAAGAAAGAATTAGAAAAAATGAAGACACTGGATATTAAATAATGAACTAAAAAGTGTTATTGATTCAATTTTCTTGTTAATGTTTGCACTTAAACTAACGGGTGCGTTTGTTCATTAATAGGGGTTGCTGAGGCAGCCTTTTTCTTATGGAACTAAAGGGACAGGTTAGTTCTGTAAGAAATTAGTTTATTATGGAATGATTTTTAGCAGCTCGGATATCATTTTACGAACGTTGAAAACTAGTCAAAATCCTGAGATTAAGGTGACTATGTTGTATGTACAGGGTCTGATAGACAATCCAAGCGTTACAGATTCAGAAATGAATGCTTATCTAACATGTGAATATTTTTAAAGGTAAAGGCCTCCACAGTGTACTATGGGAGGCCTTTTTCTTCCATGTTGAAGGGTAAATGGCAACTAACGGGTGCTTTAGCTTAGGATCAGAGCTGTCTTTAAGGCAGCTCTTTCTTTATGCAACTAACGGGGCAGGTTAGTTCAACAAGGAATACCAATAATTGGTCAAATGAAAAGACAGTTTACCACCACATTTTAGGTATAATGAAATATATAAATTAAAGGTAAATTGGAGAATTTTTATGAAGTTAAATACTTTTTTTGAACCTGTTTCTAATCTTTCAAAAAAGAAAAAAATATTGCGGTTGTTTTTCTTTCTTATTTTATTTACTGATATTATCACTCGTATTCTAAAAATTGATTCAATGTTAGTTCAAAATATAATTGATTCAGTAATGGGATTATGCCTAATTGCTTTCGTCTTTGAAATGCTGTTTTTAAAGAACAAAAATTAATATTTACTAGTTATTAAGCTAACAGGTACGTTAGTTTAGATCAGGGGGCTGCCATTTGGTGGCCTTTTTTCTTAATGAACTATAGGGGCAGGATAGTTGAATAAGAAAACTCAAGCATTTCTATAAAGTTTGATACTATTTTCAATTTTATAAGTAAGTTTTATAGAGGGGGAGAACATTGATAAAAGCTTTTATTACTTAAACTGTAATTGCAGGATATAAAGTGCTTGCCTGGCCATAAAGAAAAATAGGCAAAGAGTATCTAACTGAAAATGTAAAAACACACAATCCAATATTGGATAGCGTGTTTTTTTTGAGCTCTATTCTTATTTGTTCTATTTGTGTTTTGGAGTAAAACCAGGTGTTTTAACTTTCCATACAACAATATACGCAACTAGCAATATACAGAACATTGCCCAAGGGAAAGAAAATACTCCAACGGTTTCCAAAAGGAATGCTCCAACTACACTTCCGCCCCCAATAGCTAAGTTCCAAGTTGTAACAAGCATTGATTGAGCAACATCTGCACCATCTCTACCAGTATTCGCAATCGCAGTTTGCAGAAGTGTTGCGGCTCCACCAAATGTAAGACCCCATAAAGTAACTGCAAGATAGATGATAATAGTTTGATTCATGCCAATGCCTAGTGTCACAGATGCCAAACCGAACCCAGCAATGCTGATTAAAACCAACGAACGTAGTTTATGGTCAATTAATATTCCAATAAACCAAATACCAACTAATGCTGCTATTCCAAATATAAGCAATATCATGTCAATCTTTTGGCTTAGACCTATATGGTCAAGGTAAGGTGCAATATAAGTATAAAGAATGTTATGTGAAAGTACCCATGCTAATACAACAAATAGTACTGATCTTACCCCTGGGGTGACCAAAACCTTCAATAGAGGTATGCGTTTTTCCGTAGATTGTCCAGGGAAGTCAGGAAGTTTCCATAGAACCCAAATAACTAATAGTAAAGTTGAAAATGACATAATTCCGAAGACAGAGCGCCAACCCAAAAAGGAACCAAGAAATGTCCCAAGAGGAACACCAAATGCAAGAGCAAGAGGGGTTCCGACCATCGCTACCGCCATAGCCTTCCCTTTAAGTGATTCCGGTGCCATTAGACGGGCATATCCGGCAGTCATTCCCCAAAGAACACCTGCAGTTACACCAGCAAAGAAGCGAGCTATTAACGTCAAAGTATAATTAAAAGAAAAAGCTGTAATAGTATTAAATAAAAGAAATCCCACGATACATAGAAGCAGCAAAGGTTTTCTTCTCCATCCTTGAGTTGCCGTAGTTAAAGGAATAGCAGCTAATAATGATCCAAGAGCATATGAAGTAACTAGTTGGCCAGCAAAGGATTCAGTAACTCCTAGTCCATTACCAATCTCTATTAATAACCCAGCAGGAATAGTTTCTGTGAGTATACAGATAAATCCAGCCATCGCCAGAGTAATTAAACCGTTCCACGGAAGGCGTTCTGGTGAAGAGGCAATTGCAGCACTCCGTGTAGTTGAACTTCCGTTTTGTGACATAAGATGTGCACCTCTTTTATATTGATATTTATTTAATAAGCCAATCCTTTATATACATAAAATAAATTTCTATTTAAAAAGAAGAAAATATATAAGTAGGCACCTCTTTATTAAGAAAGGTGCCTATGATTTATAGGAATATATAAAAGTAAGGCTATTCTGTTAATTTATTAAAACCATCTTTTCTTCCAGTAAACTTATTTAATATCACTCATAAATAGCATCGGTTAAGTCTACAGTAAATTGACCAGCCATACCCTCAAATGCAGTATTTGTAAAAGAAACAACTGTTAATTTCTCTATAGGGTCAACAAACCATGAGTGTCCATAAGCTCCGCCTAATCTCCATGTTCCAATGGACTCTTTTGTATTAGCTTCTTTGGGATCTTTCAATATAGTAAATCCTAAACCAAAACCTCTTCCAGGCCAGCTGGCTAATGGTAAATTTCCGGTTTGAATCTTGGTCATTTCATTTTTTATATCATTTGGTAATAAAGAATCTCCTGACCTCAACTCTTCAAGGAAATACAGAAAATCTTCTGCAGTTCCATTCATTCCGGAACCTCCTGAAGGGAAAGCACTGGTATCGAATGCACGAGCAGGTTCAAACACTATGCCTGCGGTCCCTTCAAATACTTGAGCAACTTCCTTATCACCCATTCTTTTAGGAATAGGAGAACTACTTAGATATTGAGTAACTATTCTTTGATTATCTTTAACATCAAATGATGTATTCGCCATTTTTAATGGGTCAGCTATTAGAGTCTTAATTAATGTTTGCAACGAATCTCCATAAGCTTTACTGATAACTGCACCCAACACGTCTACTGCTATGGAATAACCCCAATTCGTACCAGGCGCATATAATAACGGGGCAGAGGAAAGTCTTTGTAAATTTTCTTCTAGAGAAAGTCCTGAAAGGTTCATTCCATCTGAAACCCCTGCCTTTTTATATGCTCCTCCTCCTTCAGGCTCTAAAAATCCATATGTCAACCCAGCAGAGTGGGTAAGCAAGTGCCTTACAGTAATAGTAGGTTTGTCACCGTTTATTAACCGTGGTTGAAATTCCGGAAGCCACTTAGTAATTGGATCATCCAAACCAATTATTTCTTTGGAGACCAATACTAAAGCTGCTGCAGAAACGATTGGTTTCGTAACAGATGCAAGGCGAAATATCGAGTCCTGTTCCATTTTTGTTTTTTCTTCCCGATTAGCGTAACCTGCAACACGCTTATAGATAAGGTCACCATCATTGCTAACTAAAGTCACCGTACCAACGATTTTGTTGTTTTCGATCGCTTTATTTATTACTTCATCAACCCTTTTACTCAATCCCATGATGTCTTTATCTGTTGTTAACATTTGTTCATCACATCCTATATGAATTTTAAGAACAACTTAATTATAAAAAAATAAACATTGATTTTACATAATAAATCATTTGAATTATTAGAATAATGATTATAAATTATAAGTAATTTACATCTTTTTCTTTCGATTTATAAAAGGTGAAGATATTAACAATATATAATTTAAAATTATAATATTAAATTATATATATTAATGATAAACTTATAAAATAAGAGGATATAACCTTTAACATAAAGGTGTTTTTGTTAATTTAACTTTATTTTAAAAGGGTGATTTTGTATGGATATCGTAGATAAAGATATATTAATGCATTTACAGAGTGATGCACGATTGTCAATGACTTCCATTGGAAAACTTATAGGTTTATCTCAACCAGCGGTAACGGAAAGAGTAAAAAAATTAGAGGAACAAGGAATTATCTCAAATTACAGGACTGTTGTATCAAATGATAAAATCGGTAAGTCAACAGTAGCTTTTATTTTATTTCGAACCATACAATGTCTTAATTTTGTTGATTATTGTGAAAATACACCACAAGTGGTAGAGTGCCATCGTATAAGTGGGGAATATAATTACTTAATTAAAGTAGTAGTTGAATCTACAAAAGAACTTGAACTATTTGAAAATGAAAGTATGAAATATGGTAACTCCACTACACTAATTTCTCTTTCCTCACCTATTGACTATAAACCGTTGCTTCCCTCGGCCATGATGCTAAAAGATTAAAATAATATGTATGTATTAAACCAGTTAAGATGAATTTCACAATACAGTTTATAGCCAGATAATGATGTGCATGTGAAGAACTTCACTTAAACTGACGGGTGCGTTAGTTCAAAAAAAAGACCGATTATTTCGGCCTTTTTTTTTCTTATTATTCAGCAGTGAATGTAAATGTTTCTTTTAAAGGTCTGCCTTTGCTACCCTTTTGAGTCCAAACGATTTCTACTTCCAATTCCGTTGCTTTTTCAGCCAAAACGAAATTGCTAAATTTATAAGGATATCCATCATTCATTTGTTTTGCTAAAGAAATCGCTTCTTCAAAGTTGTTTTTATTGCAATCCTCTTCACCAGGACAACCAAAATAGCTGGCAGTATCTTTTTAGGTTTCACCCTGAGATTTCTAACGTTATTTCACGTAGGTGTTCCATAAATGAAATAAAAGAGCTCTTTCAACAAAGATTGTACTTCTACAGCAAGACAAGTACTCAGTCATCCAAACGCTTGTTACATAAAATAGAGAGAATAACTAGTAAATTTCTTGTTTATGATTTATGAACGTTCAAATCACAAAAGTAGGAAACCTATGCAAGGAATCAGGTGATTCGAAGGTTTCCTAGAAAGGATGCATGCGCATTGTCTTTTCCAAATATCCCCAATATCACTCCTTCCATTTCTGTTACGGTAGAGCAGACGATTCCTTTACTGTTAAGTTCCATTGCTCTGGAAGAACTAGCTCTGGCTCACATCATGAATGCCGAGGCAGAGAAGCTTCAATTTGTTTTAGGAACATTACCTACAGGAACCACACTTTCTCCTGCAGTGGTGTCGTTAGCCGAACTTTTTGCTGTTGACTCGAGTGTTCAAAGAACCCTTCGTGACGTCATCAAAAAGGAAATGCTCTTGGAATTCAAATTTGAAAATGTTCTGGATCTATTAGCAACCGTTCCTCCTCCACCCACAGTAACTGTTATCATAAATGCTGATCCAACTATGATATGTGCTTTTGAAACAGGTGGAAATGAATCTGTTCTTACTGGTCAAGTGTTGGTGAATGGAAGTCCCCCTCCAGCAGGTACACCGGTCACTTTTGAAGTGGATAATCCTGCTCTTGGTACTGTAACCCCTAATCCTGCTCTTACAGATGCATTGGGCAACTTTACTGCCATTTTCACAGCTACTGACGGACCTGGGACTGTAATGATTACTGCTTCTGCTTCGGGAGCAAGCGATACTGTCACTATTACTATTGTTGATTGTGATTTAATATCTATTTCCTTTCTTGTCGATCCAGATACGATATGTGCTTTTGGAACAGGTCCAAATGAATCTGTTATTTCTGGTCAAGTGTTATTTGATGGAATTCCTGCTCCAGCAGGTACACCGGTCACTTTTGAAGTGAATAATCCTGCTCTTGGTATTATAACCCCTAATCCTGCTCTTACAGATGCATTGGGCAACTTTACTGCCATTTTCACAGCTACTGATGGACCTGGAAACGTCGTGATTACGTTTTTTGTTTTGGGGCGTACCATTATTGGCACCTCTATTGACATCATGAACTGCACCCCGTAACTATTATTTTAGTTACTGCTGAATATGTAGTGAATGATTTTATAAAAGAATCGAATACTACTTTTTCTAGCTGGATATTGATTAATGAATAATAGAAATAAAAAACGAACTGAATATTAGCTCGTTTTTATACATACATGGGAGAAAATGTTGTTCATTTTTATTTATATAAATTAATAGGTTCCTATTTTATCATAAAAGAAAGATGTATATGATATACATGTGAGGTTAACATAAAAAAACACACCGGAATAAATTCCGATGTGTTTTTGTGAAAGATGGTGAATATATAGTATTCGGGGACATGATGAATAGATTAAACTTATAGGCAAAAAGAGGTGGGGTATCTAAAAGGTATCCAACCTCTTTTTGTTACCATAACGCGGATTAACGGACGTTAATACAGCTGTTCTTTACACACATTTACTCATTTACTATGTTACAAGAGTACAAGCATTATTAGTGTATTTTACATCCTCTAATAGAAAGAGTATTAGGAGGTGATATTTGATGTTTAAATTATATTTAGATCCAGGACATGGAGGATTTGATAGTGGTGCGATAGGAAATAACTGAAAAGAAAAGGATATTGTTTTAAATATTGGACTTCGTATTCGAAACATTCACGTCAATGAATATGAAAATGTTGAAGTCAAAATGAGTAGAACAACAGATATTTATCGAACATTAACTGAACGTACAGATGAAGCCAATAGCTGGGGAGCAAATTATTTTCTTTCTATCCATGTTAATTCATATAATGAGCAAGCCCAAGGTTAAGAAGATTATATTCATGACAATTTGTCTGACTCTTCAATAACAGCAACATATCAAGATATTATGCGTCAAGAAATTATGAAGGTAAATGGACTTTGGGACCGAGGACAAAAGAAGCAAATTTTCATGTGCTAGGTGAAACAAAAATGAGTGCTATCTTAACAGAAAATGGGTTTGCAAAAGTATTTAATTTAACAAGAAAAGTTACAGAAGATATACATCGAGTAATTGTTGATGGTATCCAAATAGGGGCCTATACAAATGACGAAAATGTATTGAATGAAGTAAAACGTCATCTTAAACAGCTAAACAAATTGTTATAGAAAAAATATAAATATGGGAGACGCAAGAATATCCATCAAGTTAAGAAATTAGGTTCTGGTACGTACTCAAAAAGTTATAAAAGACAAGTGCATATCCTATGCATCTTTTTAGTTAGCATAATCAGATGTTATCGGAAGTGTTTTTTTATAAATAGCCAGAGGAGAGGACTATTGGATTGATAATATGCGTTCCTACTCATATCGTAGGTGTTCCATAAATGAAATAAAAGAGATCTTTCAATAAAGAATGTACTTCTACAGCAAGGCAAGTACTCAGTCATCCAAACGCTTGTTACATAAAATGGAGAGAATAACTAGTAAATTCTTTGTTCATGATATTGCTTTTAAAATTATGAACGTTCAAATCATAAAAGTAGGAGACCTATCTATACATGGAATCAGATGATTCGACGGTTTCCTAGAAAGGATGCAAGTATATTGTCTTTTCCGAACATCCCCAATATTACACCTACCATTTCAATTACTACTGCACAGACCATTCCATTGCTTTTAAGCTCTATTGCCCTAGAAGAACTAGCTCTGGCTCACATCATAAATGCCGAGGCAGAGAAGCTTCAATTTGTTCTAGGAACATTACCTACAGGAACCGCACTTTCTCCTGCAGTGGTGTCGTTAGCTGAACTTCTTGCTGTTGATTCGAGTGTTCAAAGAACCCTTCGCGACGTCATCAAAAAGGAAATGCTCTTGGAGTTCAAATTTGAAAATGTTCTGGATTTAATCGGAACTCTTCCTCCTGTGGTATCTACATTTCTTTTTGTATCGAATCGTGACGATAACACGGTAGCAATTTTTGATATTTCCACTCCTTCGAATCCTTTATTTGTAACGAAGTTTAGTTCAGTAGATTCTCTATGCGTTTTAAATGGTCCTACTGGTGGCCCTATGGGATTAGAAATTACAGGTACTACTCTTTATGTCGCAAATCAATTCGATAACATAGTAGCAATTTTTGATATTTCTGCTCCTACGGATCCTATACTTCCTCCGAATCCTATACGTGTAGGGGAGTTTAGTACGGGATTAAGTGAACCTACTGGATTGGCGATTACAGGTAACACTCTTTATATCGCCAATCAAGGCGATGCCAGTGGTGTAGCAATTTACGATATTTCTGCTCCTAATGACCCTATATTTGTGAGTAAGTTTACTGGAGAAGAGTTTCCAGGAGCTTTAAATAGTCCTAACGGATTAGCGATTACAGGTAACACTTTGTATGTATCAAATCAACTCGATGACAATGTAGCATTTTTTGATATTTTCGCTCCTAATGATCCTATCCTTGTAGGGCAGGTGAATGACGGAAATTTAAGTGGGCCTACTGGACTAGCTATTACAGGTACGACTCTGTCTGTAGCCAATTTTAATGAAAGTACGATAGAAACTTATGATATTATCAATTATCCTGCGGATCCTATACATGTAGGGGAGTTTGGTGCAGGAGTTTTAAGTGGTCCTCAGGGATTGGCAATTACAGATAACACTCTGTATGCAGCAAATTTTAATAATAGTACGGTAGAAATTTATGATATTATCAATTATCCTAATGATCCTGTACGTGTAAGGGAGTTTGGTGCAGGCGTTTTAAATGGTCCTTTCGGATTGGCGATTTTTACGGTAGGAGGCTAGAGTGTTCTATCTTTGTGCCCTCCCTTTTTTCATGATGTATATCGTATTCATGTGAAGGTAACATAAAATCTCATTATTGGAAGTAGCTAAAAAAGCCAAACCCATGTGTATCAGGAGTTTGGCTCTTAGTCGTTTTTTATCGTTTATTCAGGATTTTATACACCCTTGATGTAGCAAGGGTTTGCTAGCTTGTAAGACTCATATAACAGGACTATTCTTTGCATAATAAAACACCTTATTAAGCTAACGGGTGCTTTACTTCAATAAGAGAGTTGCTTTGGCAACTCTTTTTCTTATGGAACTATCGCGGCAGGTTAGTGATCAAAGGTTCCCTTGACAAATAAATAGTTTAACAGCTAAACTAAATGTATGAATAGGGAAAATTCTGAACAATCAAACAACATGTATAGTATGAAAACAGGAAGCCGTAATCTAGGTCGTTTATTTATGCAGCTCCAACGACTTGAACGTCATCCCCGCACCTTTGGAGACGCAGGCCCCTTGACGCCAAGTGAAATTCACACGATTGACGCAATTGGTTACGATGGTGGTATCCTCATGAGTGAACTGGCCACCCGTCTCAGTGTAACGAAAGGTGCGGTTACGCAGATTATCGGACGTTTGGAAAGCAAAGAGCTCGTTAAGCGTTCCCCACACCCGGATGATTCTAGGGCGGTAATTATCTCACTTACTGAAAAAGGAAAAAGTGCTTACCGAGTCCACGAAGAATTACATCTGAATTTTTACAAAGAGCTTAGCGCTCAATTAGACCAAAAGGAGATCGAAATTTTCGAAAAATGCATTCAAAAGCTAAATGAGTTTTTGCAGAAATAATTTTTTTAAACATATAGTTTAGTATCTAAACTACTTTAAGGGGGATTTTTTATGAAGGTTAAGGCAACAGTTCTTTCTGAAAACAGTGTGTTCAGTAACCTGGGAGCGATTGCGGAACACGGTTGGTCTGTTTTTTTGGAAACGGATCATGGTAATTATCTCTTCGATACTGGTCAAGGTAAGGCACTGCTCAATAACGCGAAAGTATTCAAAAAAGATTTAACCAGTATTAAAGGGATTATACTGAGCCATCATCATATCGATCATACTGGTGGTCTGCTGGCTGCCGTAAAGGCAGTTGAGGCAAAAACAGTTGATGTTTTTGCACATCCTGACCTGTTCAAAGAAGGATATCTTGTTCGGATGGGTTATAAATACATCGGAGTCCCTTTTTCTAGAGTTGACCTTGAAAGCTACGGGGCCAATTTTAAATTCAACACGGAATTTACCGAAATCGCTCCAAATGTTTATCTAACAGGTGAGGTTCCTCGATTATCAGATTTTGAACATGGCGATACCGATATTGTCCAGCAGACGGAAGAAGGTTATATCCAAGATCAGGTTATGGACGATCAGTCCATTATTATCAAAACGGAAAAAGGTTTGTTTGTCATTCTAGGATGTTCTCATGCAGGCATCGTCAATATTCTCAATTATGCAGTCCAAAAGACCGGTGAAAACCGAATTCATACCGTTATCGGCGGCACTCATTTATGGTGCGTAAGCGACGAACAGAAGGAAAAAAGCATTCAAGCGTTGAAAGAATTGAATATTGAACGCCTTGGAGTGTCCCATTGTACCGGCTTCGAGGTAAGCATGAGCTTAGCTCAAGAATTCGGACAAAAGTTCTTTTCTTGCAATGTGGGAACAGTTGTAAAAGTATGATCAAGATTTTTATAAAAAGGGGATCTTATCTTAAATCGCATCTTGACAATGGAGGCCGCTTATGACGTTTAATTGGTGGCGGCTACATGGTAAGTAGTGATCATAATGATGTTCACGTTGACCCCAACTTTTTTTACCAGGAAACCTTTACAAATCATTCTTAGATGGGAAAAATACTAATTGTATTCAATAAACAGGAAAAATTACATTTGAGGAATTTCTAAGAAATAAGATAGATAGAGGTTTTTTTATTGAGTAAGGTTGTTACTTCGGCAACACTTTTCTATTTGTGGAACAAGATTGTGAAGAAATGTACTTAAACTATAGGGTGCGTTAGTTCACTAAAAGAAAAAGGAGAGTACATAGTATACATGGCTAATATGTACTCTCCTTTATTTATTAAGGTTTTTTATAGCCACCGTCCTCGAAGGGTTGCCAAAACAAGTAGTCCACTGTACTTTAAAAAGGGCGCAATAGTTTAAAATCGTAATAAGTTGTACTGTAGCTTTTTTTCGAATCGGGGAAATCATTTTATTCATTATATTGAATAATTGGGCCACTCTCCAGATGTAGTCCCCATCCTTCATAAAAGCGTTGGGTACGTTTGATATCATTTGCAGTAACTCACGAAATATAAGCATATACTTTTAAAAATGCGACAAAGGGTTTATTAAGATACTTATGGAATTACTGAAGGATAGTATCTTTAGGGGGAAAGTATATGCAAACTTTGGAAAAAATCAGCAATCGATGTTGGTATCAAACACCTGTTTCAGAAACGGATAGACCTATTCTAGGTGTAGTGGTTGGAGATAACAAATCGTTAATGATTGATGCAGGAAATTCAGAAGCACATGCTAATTGTTTTCTTAAAGAGCTTAAAGAACAAGGTATTCCACTTCCAAGCATCGTTGTGCTTACACATTGGCACTGGGATCATATTTTTGGTTTGTCTGCTTTGAATATGCTGTCTGTTGCTTCTATTCAAACGAAAGCTAAAATTAAGAACCTTGTCTCGTACGAATGGACAGATTCTGCTTTAGAAGAACGAGTGAAATCGGGATTGGAAATTGAATTTTGTGCCAATGCAATCAAAGGAGAATTTGGAAGTGAAAGAAATATTATCATTTCATTACCAGATTTAGCCTTTGAACAGAGAATGGAGCTTGATCTAGGAGGAGTATCTTGTCTTTTGCAGCATGTAGGTGGCAATCATTCCCCAGACTCTATCATTGTCTATATCAAAGAAGAAAAAATACTATTCCTTGGCGACTCTATTTATGCAGATATCTATTCAAACAAAAGGAATTATACGACTCAAAGTACGATTCAATTATTAGACACAATCGATCAATTTGATGCTGAAATCTATGTCCTATCCCATTGGAAGCCAATATCGAAGGATGAATATCAGAAAGAAGCAATACTATTAAGGACTGTAGCCACCTTGACAGATCAATATGAGGGACGCTTTGAAGATATAAAGAACTCTTATCAACTCAAGCTAAACAGAGAGCTAAATGAAGAAGAGCTTGAAACGATTGGATACTTTGTGAACGGGTTCGAAATAAATAATTAGCATAAGAGATCAGTCCTCAAGGTTTATAAGAATTCCTATTTAGTTAACGGTGGGCATTTTATAAAATTGGAGACGATGCCTTTCTTATTGAACTAACGGGTGCGTTAGCTGAAAATCGGAGCTGTCTTCAAGGCAGCTTTTTCTTATGCAACTATCGGGGCAGTATAGTTGAACAAGGAACTTAAATTTAAATCTCGAATATCTAATGTAATCGGATAGCTAAAAATTTGATGACAGACAGGAGTTAGATACGATGATAAAAGGTTTCGGAGGAATATTTTGGAGAACTAAGAATCTTGAAGTTGTAAAAAAATGGTATAGTGAAGTGTTGAAGATTGAAATAGAAAATTGGAATGGGACTGTGATAAAACCCCAATTAGAAAATGAGACTATCTTTTCTTTCTTTACCGAGAATGACAGTTATTTTCCAACAGAACAACAAGTGATGTTAAATTTCCAAGTACATAATCTAAACGAGACTATTAAGCATCTTGAACATATTGGTGTACCTCTTGCAAAGAAAAAAGAGATTAGTGAATTTGGAAAGTTTATTTGGATTGAAGATCCTGAAGGTCGACTGATCGAGCTTTGGGAGAAATAACGAGTTGTAATTCATTTTGCTATTGAGCTAACGGGTGGTTTAGCTGAAGATCGGAGCTGTCTTTAAGGCAGCTTTTTCTTTATGCAACTAACGGGGCAGAATAGTGCAAGAAGGATTACAAATAGATAGAGACAAGCTCATTTAATCTTTGTTTATTATGGTCTAAAATTTTTTTGAGAAAAAAGAAAAAAATCTAAGCCAAATGAAGCTCTAGTTTGTCTAATGTGTGTAGACTTAAAACGGAGAGGGTGAATGATAATAATTAAATTAGTGAAAAAAGCTCAAAAAGGTGATGATAAAGCCTTTTTAAAACTTTTCCAACAATATGAAGAAGATATTTATCGAATGGCTTATGTATATGTCAAAAATGAAAGTGATGCCTTAGATGTGGTTCAAGAGGTGGCATATCGTTCTTTCAAAAAAATAGAAACATTGAAAAATCCAGAGTATTTCAAGACGTGGTTAATAAAAATAGCAATCACTAGTTCCATTGATTTAGTTAGAAAGAATAAAAATGTGGTTCAACTTAAACCAGAGTATGATGAGTGCATTAGCTTTGAGGATGAAGATATTCCACTTTCAATAACACTTCAAGAATTACTAGATCAGTTAAATGAAGATGAAAAAAGTATCGTTATTTTAAAGTTCTATGAGGGTTATTCATTTAAAGAAATAGCAGATTTGTTAAATATGCCTATAGGATCAGCAAAATCGGTGTTATATCGTGCGTTAGGTAAACTTCGAAAACAATTTAAGGAGGCTGATCTTTCGTGAGTAATATAAAGCAAGAGTTAGAAAAAATTAAGATTCCAAAAGAATTACACGAAAGAACAAAACTTGGCGTAGAAAAAGCAAAATTAGAGCAACGAAGCAATAAGAAAAGAAAACTATACAAAAGGTTTTCAATAGCTGCAGCAGTTTGCTTGATTGTTGTTTCGACATTAACATTTACACCCGTATTAGCAGCTATTCAAGAGGTATATGATAAAATATTTTCGAGTAAGCATATTGATGATAAAGGTGTAAGAACTGCAATTGATCTAGGACATGGTCAAGCTGTTGATCAAACATTTTATGATGAAAAGCATGACATAACAGTGCATTTTGAGAGTGTGATGATGGATGATAAGGAGACAAAACTCTTATTGACCTATCAAAGTAAAAAAACAAATTTAAAAAACTTTTATGTCGACCTTTTTGAGGGTGACAGTTCTATCAACTTGATTGTTGGAAATGAACAAAAGAAATCATTAGATAATGTGGGTTGGGGAAGCAGATATTACGATAGTAAAAAAAATAAAGTAGCTGAAGCATTATCTTTTGAATCAATAAAACAATATGAAGGACAAAACATTCGTTTAGAAATTGAAAATTTAACAATATATGATAAAAACGAGAAACGTAACGTACAAACGATATGGCCACTCGGTTTCAAGCTTGATAAATCTGCCATCTCAGAAAGAGAAACAGTAGCAGTAAATAAAGATTTCGTTTTTGAAAAAGTAACATACAAGATTAAGCAGGTAGAGTTTTCAGCACTAGAAACAAGAGTTGTTGTTACAGGAAAAGATACTAAGCTTATGAGGGATGAAACCGGAATGAAATATAGAGTGATGAGTAAATTGGAACATCAATTCCTTAATGCAAGGAGATTTGATAAAAAATACGGTTATATCGTAGATGATAAAAAATCCGGTGTATTCCTAAAATCAGCTGGTGAAAAAGTTGAACCGGTTTTTAGTAAAGGTGAAGTAGCCGGCGCAGATGACGAATATATTATGATTTTTGCTCCAGTTAAGGTTCGCCAAAACTGCATTCTTGAAGTTGGTAATGAAATTAAAATACCATTAACTAAGTAGGCGTGTGTTTCCTTGATGGTTTAGTATAATCTTCATTTTTACTAACAGTTCAACTAACGGGTAGTGTGAACAAGAAAGGGGGGAACGTTGTTCCCCTATAGAAAACCTACTCTTAATGAACTAAAGGGTGCTTTACTTCATTAAGGGAGTTGCTTTGGCAGCTCTTTTTCTTATGGAGCTAAAGGGGCAGGTTAGAAGAAGAAGATTATCGAAGTATTGGGAATGAACTTAAAGCAAAAGAACAGGGAGGAGTTAAATTGAATCAAAATATTGGTACAGAAGAAGCGATTAAAAGGTGGGATAGTTTCGCGGATACATATTCTGCAAATCATACCGAACAAGGAGACCTTCATAAAGAAGTTTTTTTAAATCCAACTTTATTATCACTTATGGAAACAGTAAGTAATAAAAAAGTTTTAGATGCTGGGTGTGGTGAGGGGTATTTAAGTCGAATTTTAGCGAGGTCCGAAGCGACTGTAACTGCTGTGGATTATTCACCACGGATGATAGAAATTGCTAAAGGAAGAACTCCAAATGATTTGTTAATTGATTATATGCAGGGTAATTGTGAAGACTTGAATCCTTTAGAAGATAAAAGTTTCGATTTAATAGTATCCAATATGGTTATTCAAGATCTTGGAAATTACGAAAAAGCATTTCAAGAAATGTATCGTCTATTAGTAGATGGAGGCTGTTTTATATTTTCGATTTTACATCCTTGTTTTGTTACTCCAGAAAGTGGTTGGGAGAAAACAAGAGACGGTAAAAAGTTGCATTGGAACGTAGATAAATATTTTTATGAAGGTGTGTATGAACAAGGTTTAGGAGATAAAGAAAAAATGCTATTCTTCCATAGAACATTAACAAGTTATATAAACACTTTAATCAAAACAGGTTTTATTTTAGAAAGTATAATAGAACCGAAGCCATCAAAAGAGATGTTAAAAAAATATCCTTCATTTGAAGAAGATTTTAGATGTGCTGATTTTATAGTTTTTAAACTAAAAAAGTAAAGTTGAATATTTTGATTAGAAATCATCTGTTCAACTAACAGGTGTGTTAGTTGAGATCCATGGCTGCCATTTGGTGGCCTTTGCTTAATAAACTAAAGGGGCAGGATTAGCTGAAGAAGGTTTTTGAAGAAAAATCAAGAAGTTTTATGCAAAAGAATATGAAGGGATGGTACGTATTAAATGAATGATGTAATCGATTTGATTGACACAAGAAAACCTGGTGTTACGGATTTAGATATAAAATCAGCAGAAGAACAATTAGGAGTTGTTTTTCCCAAACAATACAAAGAACTTTTTAAACTATCTAACAATGCTCAGATCGATGAATGGACTCTGTTTCCTATTAAAGACTCTAAAAACTTAAAGAGAACCTGGGATGATATTGTAAGACAAAATCAAGATGTGAGAGATGAAGGCATGGCTGATGACCTAATATCTATTGGTGAAGATGGTACAGGGGACAAATTATGTTTTCGGATTGTTGATACGATAATGGATAGTAAAATTTATATTTGGTATCACGAAACCGAAGAATTAGAAGAATTAGCTTCTAACTTAAAAGAATTTATTAAATTGTGCAGGCTGGTATGATCACACCAAGCAGTTAGTACATATCCTGTGGGATAGTCCGGTTAATTTCTCATTACTTGAGGATCGAGTTTAATATTTTCGATAAGGCAGACTGTTCAACTTTTTGGCGGAAATAATTATGAGCTTAAAAGCAACCACTTTTTTGGTTGTTTTGGTTTTAGGATTTGATTTTAAAACCGTTCCCAAAGCAAATGAAGTTTATCGGGAATCGGATTATTAAGGGTGGCGAACACTACACTTTTTTATTTTCGTTTGTCAAAAGTCAAATGTGCAGCAGAATGAAAAACGCGGCATTCGTCAACGGTAAATGGCTGAACGAAGGGAATTAAGGAGTTGATGAATTCGCTCATCCCGAACCCGCTTACACATTAGTTCAGTAGGATGGTAGTAATACAAACTGGATTGAACACCATTTATATGTGTGTGATAAGGATAGTGACGAATTAGCTTAACATTTAGCACGATCTATTTTCTTATTCAACTATCGGGCAGATTAGCGACATAAGCTCTCTGAAACTTTCCAAGCGAGGTCTGCTTGATACGACATCAATTAATCTCCCATTATAAAGAAATTGGAGAAATTGAGAATGATCATCTTGTCTGACAAACGATCGAAAAATTGAAGTGGGGTGTTCCTTGATGACAAATAGTATGAATCCTAAGGTTGATGAATATTTAAGTAAAGCTAAAAAGTGGCAGGAAGAATTCGGGAAATTGAGAAAGATCATTCTTGATTGTGAGTTGACCGAAGAATTTAAGTGGATGCATCCTTGTTACACGTTTGAGAAAAAAAACATAGTTTTAATACATGGATTTAAAGAATATTGTGCGCTTTTGTTTCCCAAAGGATCCTTGTTACAGGATGCCCATGGGATTCTAATCCAACAAACGGAGAATGTACAGGCGGCGCGCCAGATTCGGTTCACCAATGTTCAAGAAATAGTTGAAATGGAAACCATCTTGAAAGGGTATATTTATGAAGCCATTGAAGTTGAAAAATCTGGTTTGGAAGTGAATTTTAAAAAGAAGGCAGAATTCATAATTCCTGAAGAATTTCAAAATAAATTCGATGAAATCCCTGCCTTGAAAACTGCTTTTGAAGCATTGACGCCGGGACGGCAAAGAGCATACATTCTTTATTTTTCTGCACCCAAACAATCCAAAACTCGAGTGCGAAGGGTAGAAAAATATATGCAGCAAATTCTCAATGGAAAGGGATTAAATGATTAATTTATTCGATGAGAAAACAAATTAATCAAACTTTAAGATATTGTTCATTCGAACTCCTTTTTGAATCGCAGGTAACACCCAATCATATAATTTGATTCGTAGAGTATAAGCAAACTACGTGTACCAGGCTTACGCATTACCAGCTAAAAAAAGAAAAATACTGCACACAAAAGTGTACCCTTTGGCTTTTTGCTGAAAGGTACACTTTTTTTGAACTAACGGGGGCCGGGCAATTAAATGCTACGTTCCGTAAAGAAAAAATCAGCTAACTTAAATTAACCGCATTTATTCCACTATCTAATGAGATGCTAAAAATTTGTCCTGTGTGGGATGAACGGTATGTCCGCACGATGATTTAAGAGGCAATGTCAGTTGGTCTTGAACGTAGATACGTTACTGGTACTGGATCAGGTATGCCTATTGGTTTATTGAAGGATCTAAAATGTGGGACAAATGGGGATGGCGTACAGAGGTACAGAGTCGGCATTATATAAATTCCAGAAAGCTAAAAAGAAAACAGCTGATAAAAAGGCAGGTGAAGCTACTTTCACTATATTGTTTGCAGCATGATAAAAAGCCCTCTCCAAATGGAGAGGGCTTATTTTTGTTATATCATACTTTTGTTGTGTATCCTTATCGTTCTTGTAGTCCTATAATCTCATTTAATTGAGTATAGAAACCTATTTAGTAGGTAAGGATGGGAAAGTCTCATAGACTCATATTTCCATCAGTTTAAGTTTTTTGCACCAAAACTACACATTCTGCAATTAAATTTCGCTCTAATTTAATATAGATTATAAAATGAACGTTAATAGATGAATTTTTGTAAATAAATTATAAAATAATCATCAAACAATACATATATTATTAGAATTTTCAGTATACAATGAATGTTAAATAACAAGGAGGTCTATAAAATGAAAGCGGATACAAAAAATAAAATAGTTCTTGGATGAAGGCGTTACATGGGTATCAGTCCATCACGGCGGCGGAGCCGGATTGGGTTACTCTTTTACATGTAGGAGTGGTTATTGTGGCAGACGGTACGAAAGAAGCAGAGTCACGCATTGACCACAATTTCTTATGGGGTGTAGTGCGTCACGCTGATGCCGGATATGAGCTGGAAAATTAAAACAACGTGAAAAAGGAATTAACATTCCAATGCTTGATACATGAACTGATCAGGTATGATCGAAGAAACGGCAATCCACGGGGCTTTGCCCGTTTGAACGCCAAGAATTTACCCAGCATGAATTATATAATAGGGGGAATAATTATGGGATCACCAAATGTGGCGACAAATACGAAACAAGAGAAGCCGCAAATTCAATCAACTACGAATATATTGAAGTTTATTATATATAGTTTAATAGGAAGTTTTATGTTTTTTATTCCTATTACCATAAATGATGTTTCAAGCATACCAATTGATCATATAGTAACATGGATCAAAGTAACCTTGCCGTCAGCCGTTCCTGTTTATGCGCTTATTGTCATTCTATTGGGAGCTGTTTATCCGTTTATTTCAAAAAGCTGTAATAAAGATAAGGTATCAATAGTTTTTTCTTTCTTAAAAGTAATAGGCGCTGTTGTTGCGATCTTAATATATTTCAAGATTGGACCCGAATGGTTAATGGCCCCAAGTATGGGTCCTTTCCTTTTCGAAAAACTTGTCATACCTGTTGGACTTGTCGTTCCCTTTGGTGCTATATTTTTGGCGCTACTCATTGGATACGGGCTTCTCGAATTTTTGGGTGTACTGATGCAGCCAATCATGAGGCCGATATTTAAAACGCCAGGGCGCTCAGCAGTTGATATGGTTGCTGATTTAGCAGGAAGCTACTCGATTGGTATGCTCATTACGAATCGACTATATAAAGAAGGAAAGTACACCGTTAAAGAAGCTGCCATTATTGCAACCGGTTTTTCAACCGTTTCGGCAACGTTCATGATCGTTGTAGCAAAAACTCTCGGGCTTATGGACATATGGTCCCTTTTCTTTTGGGTTTCTTTAGGGATAACGTATCTTGTCACTGCTATTACCGTACGTATTTGGCCATTGAATAAAATGAGCGACGAATATTATTCGGATAATGCGGATCCAGAAGAAGTAATCAAAGAAGGACTTTTCAAAAATGCCTGGAACAGTGCGATGGTGGGAGCAAACAATTCCGTAAGTCTTGGCAGAAATTTATGGGAAAACTTAAAGGACGGTTTTCTTATGACTATGAGCATTCTACCGTCCATTTTGTCCGTTGGGCTCATCAGCCTTGTATTAGCGGAGTATACTCCAGTATTTAATTTACTTGGCTATCTTTTTTACCCTTTTACCTGGGCATTACAAATACCTGAACCATTTTTGGCTGCAAAAGCTTCAGCTATAGGAATTGCGGAAATGTTCCTGCCGGCGCTTCTTGTAGTTAAAGCACCTCTGGTAACTAAGTTCATTATTGCCGTGGTTTCTGTATCATCCATATTGTTCTTTTCAGCGACGATACCTTGTATCCTATCAACCGAAATCCCAATCAGCATTACGAAGTTGGTTGTAATCTGGTTTGAACGGACGCTCATTACGTTAATTATTACAGCACCTATCGCAATATTGCTGCTTTAGTACGAAACAACGAATTAATTATATGAGAACTTATCGATCATAAATCGAACATATGCAATTGTATTATAAGGTCGAAAAGTAAAAGTAGTTTTTACTCGAAAGGGAAATCAACCTGTAGGATATACATGGCTTCATCACGAAAAAAAAAACTGCTCATACTGGCGGAAAATCCAATGAATGAAGCACGCTTAAAAAGTGTGCTTTATTTACTAATCATATACAAGAAGAAACCATTTCGTGATTAGTACTATTTTCGCGCATCTTTATAAATTTCTGATCTAGTATTAATTCTTCACCCATATACGTCACATACTAAAACTGGAATGGCTTTTTCAAATATTCATGCATATGGAGAACGGGGAAACAAATTGAAAGGAGTTAGGAGAAAACGGCTAACTAAAAAACCCTCACAAAAATGGAATGTGAGGATTTAAAGGTTATCGAACTGTTAAAAAACATGAAACTAAAAGGAAAATCACCCTCGTTGATAACTGAATTTTCTGATTTTTAATAGAATAACAACAGAGACTACTAGTAACTATTAAAATAAATCAATAGAATATGCATCTATTTTTCTGGGGTCTTTTTCTTTTAATAATCTCATTTCCCCTGTTTTCATTCCAAGTTCTTTACATGCTCTAGGAACCAATTCAAGAATTTCATCATTGGCGATTTCATAATTATAGGTTGATTTTAATGAATGTCCCAGTTCTATAGTGCTAATTTTGTTGAATTTTTCACCAACTATAAGCATATCGTATTTTTTGGTGATCTTTTTCCAAGATTCTTTTGAATCTATTGTTAAAGCAGATTCTCTTACATCAATTAATACTTCGGTAATTTTTTTTAGTTTAACCATGTTTTAACACCTCCTATAAAATCTTATAGGTCTATTATACCGTAGATGTAGGTAAGTAAGTTGAAAAACACTTCTATAGTACGATGGAAACTTATGGTGCGTACGTCATGTTCAAAGATATTCGAAGAGCGGTTGAAGGCAGGATAGTAAGTTTTACGGATAAAAGTAAAAAGGATGCCATGTATTTGAAAAAGGATAATTACTGCGGTAGTTGTGGAAAGTCTCCCCTAATAGCCTTTCTCGTTGATTCGTGAACAACATCAATTAGTAAAGTAAACTTCTCATACCATCTTTGACGAAACAATCAGTAAATCAGGCAAAGCGTTGTATTTAACTCCTTGACTTCTTCTTGAAGTTCTTCGTTAAGTGAATCTAGATCGACTGAATTTGCAATGGTTGTATTAGTCCAAGGAAAAGCATTTCAACAGACAATAAAGGTTTTTTTGTAATCGGAAAAATTAACTATATACCTTGTTTCGTTAGCTCTTCGGATTGGTGTGGAACAATCAGAGGAGTTGGATTGTATTACCCCATAATAGATTGGCAATAACAAAGTATATGACAACCTCTCTTTGTCATACCATTTAGAAAAAGATAAGGGTGTGACAAAGCTGACTAGGAAAAAAAACAATCAAATCGTTATTTATATAATTAAAGGCTCAACAATTAAAAGATTTTTAATCCTAGATCTAATTATTGGATCAGGAATTTTTTATGTAGTCAAATTTATTTCTTCAAGCATATTAATAGCGAGTGTGAGCAGTTTTATTGGAACAGAGGGAATTAAAAAGGCACCGAAAGTTCTAAAGTATGCAATTGAATCAATATCAATGGACTAGATGTTAGGAATAAATATAGACCTTGCCTGTTGCAAAGTCCAAAAAATTTCGAGATTAGAAGGTGAGATAGGGGGATTTCCAAATTCGATAAAAAGCAGAAATAAGGAATCTGAATTCATGTTTGATTTTAAATTAAACAAAGAAACCTCAAAGAAAATTCAATTTAAGCAATTGGCCAATCAAACATGTATCAATTGGATTGGATGCACGATCAGCCAATCTGAATTTATGTGAAATGTGGATATTGTACCGAATGATTCTGTAAAATAAACTGCTTCTCAAAAAAAATTTCCTACATCTCATGTATTGTCACATACACACAGCATATGTGAAGTAGCAGTATTCACTACTTGTAAGGGAAAATTAATGCGAAAGATGTAATTATGAAACAATAAAGTGGTAACTAGCTCAAAGCTTATATTTAATTACGTATGTGCAAAGTTTGAGTTATACTAGTAAAAAACATCCGTCTAGGATAGATGACAGTAAGCTTCTTGAGTGAAATACATAAAAAGGATTGGTGAATAAGAATGGCAATAGTTGATGTAACAGTTATTCCAGTTGGTACACAAACTCCAAGTGTTAGCAGCTATGTGGCAGATATTCAAAGAGTATTAAAGGAATATGAAAAAAAGGGAGAAATTCGTTTTCAACTGACACCCATGAATACAATCATTGAAGGCGACCTGCCTAAATTGTTTGAAGTGATCCAAGCGATGCACGAAGTACCTTTTGAAAAAGGTCTTGCTAGAGTTTGTACGAATATCCGAATCGATGACCGTCGTGATAAAGAACGCAAGATGGAAGACAAAGTAAAGCGAGTGAAGGGCATGCTTGAGGAATAAAAGCTTCTGTAAGGGTCTCCAGTGAAATGGTTAAAAAAACAGGAGAACTGAGCATTAGATTAAGATAATACTTCATAGGATAGTTAGTCCATTATGAGAGCTGATTTTTTGACTAGGGGGACTGTAGGAACCATGGGAAACCTTAAGAGACATGGAATTCGAGCCTTGTGGACTTGACAGTCAATTGGGGGCTGATTATGCTATGAAGTATGTTCCGGTCGAAGGTTACCCATGGGAACGCGAACAATATATGTCCATGTATAAATAGCTTTAAAGCCTTGGTATTACTGAGTGTCTCAGTTACCAAGGCTTTTTTATAAAATGAAAGGGAACCGACAGGCTGCCCACTTGTATGATATTTCGTATTTTTATTGGCATAATCCATGTATTTTGAATATCCATCCACATTTTTTTCTTCGAGTTCCTTAGGCACCTGCTGTTGTTTGCATCCTGCCGTGCCCAAGTGTATATATTTCATGCTATGAGAATAGGTAGTGATAATGACAAATGAGGCTCAAAAAAAGATGAAGAAGAACAGTAGTGTAGATAAGAATCCTATAAAGGACAATTGTTTGAAAAATGGTTCCAGTATTTATTCTATATTCACTGAAAATTATAAACGTTCGCCATAAAGTTCTTTTTCTTCATTTGGATGAAAAAGGGTGAATCCTTTTGAGCAAATCACAAACCTTCTATCTATCTCGAATCCAGCCATATTCAAAATTTCAACTGTCCCATGTGAACCAGTTCCAGCATACCCGCAACTACAACCAGATAGGTGTAACTCATTTCCTTTTTTGTCTATAAGGATGAGGTCGCTATCGACCAAAATATTGTCGTCATTAATTTCTTTAACAATTTTTGCAATTTTAAAACGGTCAAATTGGTCTTTAACTGCTTCGAATAACGCAATACTTTTATTGGTAACACCACGGTCTTCACCGTAATCTTTTATTACCAATACTTCCCGATCATATGATTTCTTATATAGATGGTACTTTTGGTAAGTGACGTCATTTATTTTACAAATAGTTGGAGTATTACTATTCAGATTTCTATTCGTAGATTTATTAAACATTGGACCCCTCCTAAATAGTTTTTTTATTAAGTTTATTAGGAGAAATAGAGATTAGTACAAAGAATCTGCTAAGGGGCAAAAATATTTTTTATTTCTAATTCTCGTTTAAATATTTGAAAAGAATGATTTAAAGATGATGAAGAATTAATGGGAATGAATCGATACTTACAATAGAGTTGGTGGAGCTGTGAGGAGGATGTATGATTGAATCAAAATTAAAAAGCACCAAAAAAGGTGCGTCCTAGTTATAAATCTTCTTAAAGTAATGAACAAGCATTATGTTCATGACAATTTCGACTATCGCAAACAAATCCAGCTTCAATTGATCCCATACGTCATAAGCCCAGTTCACCTCTCTTTAGTAGTATCAAGAATATGATTGTAGGCTTAGTATTGTAAGTCCTTATCTTGAGACAGTAAATTATCAAAAGATGATTGTATAGTACTATCCATTTGAAACACTCCTACTAAAAATATGATAGGGAAACCTACACCGCTGCCGTTCTTCCCGATTATGCCAGTTATTCCAATTATAATTATTCAAATAAAAAATATACTTACAATAACTTTTTAGATAATTTGGCGCATTGTTAAATAGCCGATATAAAACTGGCCTTGTCATGGCCCTAAGACTCATTCTGTAATTAATAAAAATTTTGAAATGACCTTAAATAATATATTTAATAAAAAAGCTTGTAAATGGGGAGTAAAGCTTTCGAAGCTCCAAATAAATGATTACGAATAAAGGAATTTTAATCAAATAACCTAATTGGACTCTACTGAACGTATACATCTATTATGATTCAATCTAATTAGGAGGGAATTATGACAAAACATCGTAAAGTGAAACCCTATTTAACGACACGTAGTTTGCTACCGGAAAATCAGGAGACACCCATTCAATTCATCAATGATGATAGTATGGAAAATCAATTATTTTATAGAAGGAACCACTTTTCATATCCGACTCTTTCCTATTCAAACTATTGGCTCCCCATAACTGGGCTAGTTTCAGCTCCATTACTACTGTCTATACAAGACATTCTTCAATACCCCTCAAAAACGGTGGAAGTTGTCCTTGAATGTTCGGGAGACAAGCGTAATCTCTTCGAACCTAAAACTTTTGGAGAACAATGGGGAAAGGGAGCAATTAGCCAAGGCATTTGGAGGGGTGTACCCTTACGGACCTTACTTGAACTATCTGGAATTGGAGAAGGGGCAAAAGAAGTTGTCGTGGAGGGTTATGATTATGGAAGCAGAACCGATCTAGATGAGGTTTACACCTACACTAGGAGTTTGCCTATCGAGAAAGCACTGCACCCGGATACGATTATTGCATATGAGTATAATAACCAGCCAATTCCTTTTAAACATGGTTATCCACTGAGGTTAATAGTTCCGCAGTGGTATGCAATGGCATCTGTTAAATGGATAAAACAAATAAGTGTTATTAATTCTAATTTTACTGGCCCTTTTCAAACAATTGATTACATGTATTATCCAAATAAGGACAATGACCTAGATGCATTTCCAGTCACTACGATAAATATAAATTCGACTATACAAAAACCGCTGGATATGGAAATTTTAAATACTGGTAAGCATTCAATAAAAGGGATTGCATGGACAGGTAAAGGAGTTATTACAAAGCTGGAAATAAGTATTGATGGTGGAAATACATGGAGAAACGCCGATATTTCACTTGGTAAGAATGTAGGTTATGGATGGGTTACTTGGTCATTTGAATGGACTATATTAGAAAAAGGTGAATATACGATAATATCTAGAGCAACAGATTCATTTGGTCAAATTCAACCTTTATTACCTTTTTGGAATGAAAAGGGTTATGGGCATAATGCGATTGATAAAATTCAGGTTAAGGTAGAATAAATAGAAATTTATTTTGAAGAAATCTGGTAAAACAACTTTCAAAATGTTTGCTTCATAACAAAATAGATGAATATATTCAGGAATTGAATGGATATAATTTGATTGTGCAACTCTCGGAAATTATTGCTCACCCTGGTAAGCCCTCTTATATAGAGTATCCAGTTTGTAGACAAAAGGGGAGGGCGTATTGTCCTCAGCTTGAACCAGCATGGGAGCGTAGGAGAAAGGGCCCTGAAAACGCATCTTTCATCAAGTGATGTTCCCGTACCAACTGATTAAAAGCAACACCTTCAACTCCACAGATATGGTTTCTATCAAAATTTATAACAAAGGTGATTGGAGAGGAAGGCGCAAGACTTCTGCGGGAAAAGCGCGTCTAGGGAAGACCCCGCAGGCTCAAGACGAAGAGGCTCCAGGACCGCCCGCGGAAAGCGAATGCATTACGTTCAAACAACGTTCAAATTGTACAAGCCGTAAAAAGACTGTAGGCAAACTCGCTCTTCTTCGAGTTTGTCTACAGTCTGAAGCCCTCTTATATAAAGGTTCTTTTTGTAATATTACGGTCTTATATTTTATGTCTAACCTTTAACTGACTTATTCATGAATAATCAAAAAAGCGCTTTGAACATTTTAGTATAATCGAGCTAATTGCTCTTTTTGAAAAATGTTAATACTATTAGTTGTTTTGCTCAATAAGAGAATTAATCAATCTCCCGTAATTTTAAGCAGTTTGTTTTGAGGTAAATGCTTATTAAAAGTTAGTTGGCAAAGTAAGAAAAATATCATTTTTCTCCTTTTGGGAAAAATAACCTCGTTGTTAAGTTATGGTTATTCCTATATAATTTTCTAGAAACATAGAAATGTTATGAATAGGAGAAAAGTATGAAAAAACTGTTGACCATTTTACTTTCAATTACGTTGTTAATTAGCTTATTCCCACAATTAACATCGGCAGCTCAAAGCAATAATTTTGAGCAAGAACTTACAAAGTATTTAAAAGAGGTAAGCCATGTAAGGGGCTTTGAAGTGACGAAGGATGATATTGAAAATTCTCTTTCTTATTACGATGAGGGTATTGAAGACTTTCAATCTATTGATGATCTAAAAGATGCTTTAGGCGAAGTTATTAAAGCGGATTTAAGTAATTTAGATGCCATTTATGAGGATAATAACCTAACCCATGAAGGCCTAATTAAACTATTACACGAAAATGGCGAAGAACTTGACGATTATATCTTTATCTGGAACCTTGATGAAGCTGTATATTTCTATGCAGAAGAGGGAGATTTTGAACGCGATCCAAACTTTGACCAGGAATTAGTCAAATATTTAGCCAGGGTTAGCAAGGAAAGAGGCTTCGAAGTAACAAAAGAAAACATTGAAGCGTCATTAGACTTATATGATTTTAGCATGGAAGAATTTGAGTCTGTCGAAGAGCTTAGCGAATTCTTAGGTGACGTCATAAAGGCAGACCTAAGCAACTTAGATTATTTTAATGAGAATTATGGACTGGATAAACGATCCCTTCTACAAATGTTAGAAGAAAATGGTGAAGATATTAACGATTATATTTACATAGATAATCTTGAGGAAACTGTTTGGACCCTTACTGGTGGGGAGTTGGAAGGTGAAGTTGTCGAGGATCTGCTTCCTATTTTCGAAGAAGAACTCGGTCTTACGGAAGAGGAACTATTGCGACTTGAAGACCATTTAATGTCTTTGGAAGAGCATCTTTCCGATCCGGCAACAGTCGAGCGACTTGAAGAATTGGGCAACCGCATGATGGCTTTTGAGGAATTTGAAGTAGCAACTGAGCTTACAGCAGAACAGATAGCTGAAATGGCATCTATCTATGAAGAATTACTTTCCATCTTTAAGCTAAAAGTATCCTATTCCCTTGTGAAAAGTGGCACGGAATCACCTGTATCCCTTTTGGATTTAATGAAATTGGAAGAGTTGAAGGGTGCTAACCTGAAAATAGCGATATACACAACTGACGGGAAGTTCTTAGCCGATCTTTTGATTACGGGTGATATGGTCGATTCTAACACTGTTACTAATGCAGGCCAACAAATAAAGGAATCTGCTAAAGAAGTGACAAAGACGATTGAAAAGGCACCAGTTGCTAAACCAGTTAAACAAAAGATCATCAGCACTCATAAGAATTCGGAACATCAAACGGTAAAAGGGGCTAAACTTCCAAACACTGCTTCCGATTATATCCCTAATGCCCTTTTAGGACTGTTCATTGTCTTGTTCGGAAGCTTGATGTATCGAAAAATCAGGAAAGCTTAATATGAAACAATTTAAAAAAAAGCGGTTGCTTCTGCTTGCTTGTTCTATTGTTATCATTTTATTTGGGGTTTGGTTCTCCACAACTAATATGTATAAGTTTGCAAAAGGATACTTTCTTTACAAGACTCACGCTCCAAGTAGCCAAGTAAAAGAAGCAGAAACAGAAACAGAAACAGTGCAGAAACCACCAAGTAAGAAAGCAACAACGAAGGAGCTTTATCCTGTCCGGCCTAAAACAGGTGAAGAAATTGGGGAACTCTATATCCCAAAATTAAAAGCGAAACTACCTATTTTTCATGGAACAAATGAGGATGAATTGGAGAAAGGCGTTGGTCACTTTGCAGAAAGTGTGCTACCAGGTGAAAATGACAATTCCGTTCTTTCCGGTCATAGAGATACGGTATTCCGTAAACTCGGGCAAGTAGGCGAGGGAGATTTGTTGATTGTAAGAACATCTGCAGGAGAGTTCACATACAAAGTCAACAAAGTTCGAATTGTGGATGAGGATGATCGAACCGTAATCGTACCAAAACCAAGAGCAACGCTAACCGTCAGTACCTGCTATCCCTTTGATTTTATCGGATCTGCACCTGAACGCTATATACTTGTCGCTTATTTGTCTTCAAAAACAGTAAGTTAAGATTTTTTATAACACCTAATGTTCTGAAATATAAGCAAGAGTCCCAATAAAGTAAATCTTATTGGGACTCTTTTAGTATCCAATTCTCCTTAAATGTGTAGGTGGTTGCCAATTTATTATACTGTTACGCTATTCTTATTACTTAATGAAGCGGATTTTACTTTTTTGTGATGGAAAATATAAGAGCCGGCAATCAAAATATATCCAATAATGAATAGAAGCCATTCACTGGCAGGGTCGCCCACTGATATGCTTGAATACATAGCACCAGTCAAATCAAATACAAAACCGGCATAGGCCCATTCCTTAATTCTCGGAAAACCAGGAATAAGTATCGCCACGACACCTAATAATTTGGCAATACCAAGAAAGGGTAGAAGGTAGGTAGGATAACCTAAATGATTAAATAAAGCGACTGCATCGGAAACAGACATTATATCCGGAATGGAACCTAAAACCATTAATGCCGCCAAAAGCCCTGTGAAAATCCAGTATATAATATTTATTTTTTTCATTTATTATTCATTCCCTCCCTTAGATTGACATTTTAATCATATTCCACTTCCCTTTTATTAATGCATTCTATAAAAAATTATTGAACTTCAACAGTCGTGACGCGATTCTTTAAGAATCGCTTGAATGTAGGCTAACTCGAAGAAAAACGAGTTTGCCTGCAGTTTTTTTCATTTAAAACGTTTCAGTTGATTTCAGAAATCCGCACCCACGAGTGAACAGCCTATATTATGGGTGCAGCACGAATTCACGAGTAAAATAGTAAAATTCACGAGTAAACAGCGCGAAATCAGGGGTGCAGCACGAATTCACGAGTAAACATGCTGAATTCACGAGTAAATAGCCCAACTCACGAGTAAAAGTGCGAAATCACGGTTGCAGCACGAATTCACGAGTAAACATGCTGAATTCACGAGTAAATAGCCAAAATTCACGAGTAAAATAGTAAAATTCACGAGTAAACATGCTGAATTCACGAGTAAATAGCTCAAACTCACGAGTAAACAGCGCGAAATCACGAGTAAAAGTGCGAAATCACGGGTGCAGCACGAATTCACGAGTAAAATAGTAAAATTCACGAGTAAACATGCTGAATTTACAAGTAAATAGCTCAAACTCACGAGTAAACAGCGCGAAATCACAAACGTGCGACTGTCTGCCAAGCCTCCTCGCCGCAAGCGTCTCCAGTTATTTGGCAGGAGTGTCGCAAATTTCTTCAATCTAGTGAGGGTTGCATAAACCAGTAAACATGAAGTAAAGCAATTACACCCTTATCTAGAGAGTGAATCAAAATGATAAGTGTTGGAGCGGATTTTGTAGCTACCTTTTTGATTGTGTATATTCTTTCTAATCTTTTATGGAATGCTTCCATCACTTTCATAGGAGCAATTATTGTAGGATTATTATTTGGTGTAATAGAATACTTTACTCACAGATTTTTAATTACATCAGGGAAAGTCGAAAATTCCACCGCTTGAAGGTGATTTCGGAGTTTTCTTTATTGTAAAAGGCAGTGGCTAATTTAACCACTGCCTTTTTGATGTTATTTTAAGAATGTTCCATGATTAGCTTTGCTGCTTTTATCCCTGAAAGTGTTGGCAGATATGAATAGTGTAACATTGCGAACATTGTATTTGGCCCTGTTGCAGCACTTGTAGGTATGGCTTATCTTATAAAAAAATTTATTGACTTAAAAGAATTGATTAAAATGACGCATATCCCGACACAGGAAATCGTGAGGATGGAATACATTAACTTTAAGTCTTTCAATATAATAATTCCCGCAATTACTATTAGTGAATCAATAATAAAAATAACTATTCCAGGATTAGTTGCTGTGGATTTTGAGATTAATAGTGCTAGCAAATCCACTCCACCGGGGCTAATATTTTGTCTCAGCATAAAACCAACACCAATCCCAATCGTCATTCCACCGATAATGGCACTCGTTATAATCGGTAGATGAACCAAACCGTTTAACGGTGTTAGCCAATCAATAATGGTTGAAGTAAAAGCTAACCCAAGTAGGGCATTAAAGAAATAAGACTTATCGTATAGAAGAGATAGAAGGTATATGGGAATGTTGATTATGATCATGGTATGCCCAATCTGAATACCCCAAACATATTTGATTAACAAACTTATTCCAAATATCCCGCCATTTAATAGATGAATGGGGATTATAAACAGGTTAAGACCAATTCCAATGCAAAAACTTGAAAAAAGCAGAGTAACAAACTTTTTCATAAAAATATTCCCCTTGTCCAAATCATTATCTTAAAATATATGAGAGGAATTTAAATATATACTTGGCTGATTGGAAATTACGATTGCTATTTGTATATTGTTGGCTTTGTTTTTCAGATGATATGCTGAAATTTTGCTGAGTTCAGCAGGATTAAAATAAAGGCCGTCTCCTTGAGGCCATGTAATCAGGGCAAAAATAAGAGACACTCATAAAAAGTGTCCCTTATTCAGTAATTATATGTCTTAATGGGGCAAGTCCGTAAATAAGAGGATTTATTAAACCTTGGAAACTAGGTTAGGTTTAACTTTGCTTATTCAAGCTGATTTTTTTTGATAGACGATTTGTGATGGTATCTTCTTGTGGTGAAGTTCGCCGTATGAAAAAGGCCAGTATGAACGCAACTATGGTTAACCATGTAGCTATCATGAATGCATCATCTACTCCCATTACGCTTCCTTGTTTAATGGCCATGGTCATTTGAGATGTATTTTCTGGTGATATGTTTCTTTGAGTTAAAATTTCCTGTACATGTTTCGTTCCCTGATTTGTCATGACAGACACAAAAAATGCCATGCCAACGGCACCTGCCACCATTCTCAACGTATTGACCATGGCTGTTCCATATTTATTCAGGCTAAGTGCCAATTCATTTAATCCAGCTGTGAAGATAGGCATCATCAGTATCGACATGCCGAACATTCTAATGGTATATACCCACACCACATAAGAATAAGACGTATCTGTTTCAAGCCGTGTTAAAAGATAGGTTGTAATGATAGTGATGGCAAGTCCGCTTACCGCAAGCCATCTCGCACCAAATCGATCAAACAGCTTACCTGTGATAGGAGACATGATTCCCATTAAAATACCGCCAGGCAATAGCATGAGACCGGATTCCATCGGAGTGAACCCACGGATATTCTGCATATAGATTGGCATGATGATCATTCCAGAGAACATACCCATAGTCGCGATGATGTTGATGATTGTCGTTAATGTGAACATCCGGTAACGAAAAATTCTAAATTCCAGAATAGGATGCTTTACAGTAAATTGCCTCCAGACAAATAAAGCTAAACTGATTCCTCCAACAAGGAACATTGTCAGGACTTCGAAACTGCCCCAGCCCTTGGTACCGCCTGTAGCAAATCCGTATAGAACTCCGCCAAATCCGATAGTGGATAGAATTACACCCGTTTTATCGAGTTTGGGTCTGCTAGTATTCCCTACTTTTTTAATGATGAAAATTGCAAATATGAAGTCAAGAAGGGCAAATGGGAAAATGATGAAAAACAGAACCCGCCAGGAATAGTTTTGTATGATCCATCCTGATAACGTCGGTCCCACGGCTGGTGCAAAATTCATGGCGATACCAAATATACCCATTGCGAAACCGCGTCTGTTAGGAGGGAATAAAGTGAAAATTACATTTGTAATCAAAGGGAATAAAATCCCTGCACCTGCAGCTTGAACCACACGTCCGATCAATAAGACGGAGAAGCTAGGGGCAACTCCACATAGAAAAGTTCCTAAAGCAAAGAGTCCCATCGAAGCAAGATATAATTGCCTTGTGTTGAATCGTTCCATTAAGAAAGCTGTAATCGGTATGACAATCCCATTGACCAGTAAAAAGATAGTTGTAAGCCAATTAGCTGTTGCAGCTGATATTTCAAAATGATTCATTAATTGTGGCAATGCGATATTGATTAGAGTCTGATTTAAGAAAGCGACGAGAGCACCAGCCAGCATCACTGCAAACATGGGGCCTGTACGAACTTTAGTGATTGCTGTTTTATCGTGATTCATTATTATGGCACGTCCTTTTTGTTGAGTTAGTACATATTGTATTTCCTGCTATATTTTCAAGTATTAGACGCTAATGCGACTTCACTAAGTTTTACAACCAATATACACCATCTTAAGGTGTATAACCTCCATTACGGCTTTTGAAGGTGTTTTTTCTTTTTTTCACAACTCACAGGGACAATATTTAAGGGTGTATTCTTTTGGATGTTGTTAAGAAAATATCAGGAAATAAAGGTGATAAATCAGAGGAGTGATACGATTTTTATTTCGCTGCAGTAACGGTTCGAAAGCTCATTTAAAAGTCCGTTCAATTCGGGCAAAGTCATGGTAAACGAATCAAAAGAATTATTTCAATCAATCTAAACACATTCTAACATATTTACTGAAAAATAATTAATTGGTAAGAAGGCGTGATTAAAATCATGCCTTTTAACGCATTTTGGAAGATTACCATACGGAAATAGTTAGTAACGATAAAATTATAGACGTGATTGGTACAAAAAACTATGCTAAATTTTTAGAATGTGATATTGGCGCTAATCTATTTAGAATATTAAAGATTGCTTTCGATGCAAACGACCAACCAGTACATCTCTCAACCTTTATGTGTGAAACCAACAAGGTCAATCTGACCGTTCATCGGGCAAAATAGGTCATGCCAAATCATTGGCATGACCTATTTGTAGCCTTATAAAAAAGGTGGGATTCAACTCAAAACGGGTATCCACTAATCAACAATTTCAAACAATGCTCAATTATATATAAGAACTTTGTCCGGTTTACTAAAAAGCGCGATTACACATTTCCCACATACTATTCACTTAGTAAAACTTCTAATTTTATTTGGGTCCTGCAAATCGGAAAATGGATTATTCAAAGTTGCTCCCCGGACCTTTCTGCTTCAATCAATGGATTTAACATTTCCTTACAATTAAAACATAAGATTTTCTTGTTATCTAACAGAATACCGTTCAGAAAACCAGCCGTGCAATATACATCGTGACCACAGTGCACACAAGAGCCAACTAGTTCATCCATCGATACATCCCCCTATAGGATAATGGTTTATAGTTTGGCGTGCTATTTTGAATAAAGGTAAAGCCCAAAATCTTGCATAACGGAAGTGTGCCCCATTTGCCGCAACATGGTAGCTATATTGCCTCGATGATATGATCCGTGAGTGACAACGTGTAATACCGACTCGGAAATGGAAGTTTCAAGCAAACCTGCATACGGGTTATCCACCACAATTACCTTATCCATATCTTCTTGACTGTTCAGAAGTGCTTTGTTTCTTTCAGATAAGTCTAGGAATATTTTTTTCATTTCCTCAATACTTTTCTTTTCCACCACTTCTTTTAATTGATCAGAAGCCGCCATTGCTTCATTCATACTATTACCTGAGATAATGTCAAACCAAGCGTAATCTGTGAGATAAATGTGAGACAATACTTTTGATACCGAAGAAAAACCACTCTGAATATCCTTGTGATAAATGTGCTGTGGAAGTTCTTTTAAACGATCAATGATAACGCCATTTGCCCACACGTGGTAGTTGTACATTTTTAAAACTGGTTCGGGGTGTGTCATATAAAAAACCTCCACTTCTCTTTTTTTTCGTATTGAACAATTTATGCCTGAATAACAAAAAAAATTCAGGTGAAAGTATATTAATCTGGTTTTTCTATTTTATATACAACAATCCTTAGGTAAGGGGATGAAGTTACTTCATACTTCCCCCCTGCTGAAATCGCGAATATACATGTTTAGAAAAGAGATAATACGAGCTACAAGCATTCTGATTATAAAAACGAATAATTTTTGCCATATATAGGTATTATTTCTTGCAGGAAATTAGCTCCTTATATCGAACTGATAGTAAAGGAGATGGTAATATGAATCTGAGAATTAAATATAGGCTTTATATCCATGCTGACGGAAAACTTATTCCAGAGAAGTATGACCGATACGAGATACTGAACGTCAGAGAAGGTATAGATCCTAATGATACTAAGGATTACCAGGAGCTTATTAAAAAATTGGGAAAGTCGATTAATCGGCCTGAGAACGAATTTGAAATTAAAAACTATGAATCAATGTAAGTGCATCCTTTCGGGGATGCTTTTTATTTGGAGTAAGAGAGGTGAATCTGGGAATTTGAACTTTACAAAGAGACCAAAAAAACGTTTCAAATTTATTTCATTGTGATTCAAATTGTATACAGTGAGATTTGGAGTAAAAGATCCTCTTAAAAGTCCTTATATTTTGTACTTCTTTATTAACCCCATTTCTTTCAACATCTCTAGAGCCTGAAATAAAGTATTGCTAACTTAGAGGCTTTAAATACATAAGTTCTTATTAGTTGCATACTTCCGAAAATGTCCATTGTGATTATCTTAGTTGCAATTCTTCATCAGAAATTGTGTAAAAGCGTAGAATTTCTCTCTCGTTTATATGCTTAGGAATTCTATAAAAATACTCCCTATCTTGGACGGGGCAGGTCGGATTCATCCATTTATTTTCCGATGAGCTTCCCATATTGAGTAAACGAGGAGAGAAAAGGTTCACCAATACGCTTACCGTATAAAAACTCTGTTTAGCAAATAAATCCAATACCTGCTGCGCCATTGCAAATTGGTACTATAAATGAACCATTCGAAGTAGACTCCGTCTGTCTCACCTTTGGAGAAAAAAGGGGAAGGAAATGTCATCGTTATAACAAGAAAACGGTCTTTTATATTTTAGTATTTTGTATTTTTTTTAACCTGTTTGATGTTTTTTTCATGCGCATTTTTGGTGTTACCATTGCAAATTAAAGAGAACACATTTTTATATTCTCTCTTACTTAGCTTGATGGCGGATGTGGCAGGACACCGTATATAAATTAATAAAATAATCCTATTAAACATTAGTGTAATATGTGAATTTTATAAAACGAAGAGTTAAGATTCTCATTTAATTGTTTATTTCATCAGCATCTCTTATAAAAAAAGAACTAGCCATTAGCTAGTTCAATTTCATATCAAAACTTCTACTATATCTTTCGTCTAAACCATACATAAACATTTGTCCTGCGCATATAGGTCAGACTTTTTGAACGGGAACTTGAATTTCAAAGGTAATCTCGTTTGGTTTATCAGTGATTGTAATATCAACATGCATAATTTGCAGCGCATCGCCGATAATTTGATAACCACCTTCATCAAGATAATCAATTATTTTACTCAAGCTTTCACTTCGGTTCCATAATAATTCTCCATTATAACGGATACACGCAAACAACCCAGCAGGAATGATTTTTTGGTATTGCTTTGGTATTTTTTCTTTACTTTTTGCCACAACAAAAATGACTGATGGTTCTTCAAAACGTTTAGATTTAAGATCTGCTTCCTGGATGAGAATTCCTAGTCTGTTACTAGCCAGAATCGGTGACTTTTCTGCAAGCATATTTTCTAGCCTTATAACTCCATAACAGAGCTCTATATTATTATTGATTTTTTCATTCAATGTAATTAATTTTCTGCGTTCTATGTTGTGCAACATGACCGTTTGTAGTTCTTTTTCTCTTGATATATGATCCAAATATACAATCTTTTTCTGGATATTTTCTTCCAAGTCGGTTAATTCATTAAGCTTTGAAACAAGTTCTGCGTGCTTAACTTTAAGAATGTCTAAAGACTTACGGAAATTACGTTCATTGAAATAATCCTTTATTTCGTCCGTACTCATTCCAAGTTGCCGTAATTCTTTAATGGTTCCTAAAACCTCGTACTGGAAAATAGAATAGTAGCGATATCCCGAATGTGAATCGATATATTTCGGCTTGAATAAATTAATCCGATCATAATGGCGCAAGGTCTCCGTAGTCATCCCTCGTAACTTAGCCATCTCACCAATAGTTAATTTTTCTTTCAGATAAATCGCCCCCTTAAAAAATATAATACAGGTGTTGACCTTTGTGTTACAACAACCTTTATAATCAAAATACACAATTATTGAAATCTTCTGAGTATTCTTTAAAAATGTGGGGGAGCTGATTATGAAACGGAAAAAACTTGCTAGAACACTTACTTTATCACAGGTTGTTTTTTTAGGGATTGCTTGGAATAACCCCATGGTATTTTTTAATACCTATGGAATAGCTAGCGTAACCTCACATGGTGTAATTACGGGTGCTTATAGTATTGCATTTCTAGCAATATTTTTTACAGCGCTCAGCTATGGAAAGATGGCAAAGGCATACCCTATCTCTGGTTCAGCCTATACATTTACCCAAAAATCTATTAATCCTAAAGTTGGGTTTGTTGTTGGTTGGACAATTTTGCTTGATTATATGTTAACGCCTATGGTGACGTGTTTGATGTCCACTGTCTTTTTAAGTGCAGTGTTTCCAGGGATTCCACATTTTGTGTGGATTATTCTTTTAACTACTATCATAGTTGTACCGAGCATACTAGGGGTAAAGACATCAGCATCCGCAAGTAAAATTTTCGTTATTGCTCAAATCATTTTCGTTTGTTTTTTCTGGATATTAACCGTCAAAAATTTATTAGATGGAGTAGGGACAGGCACTCTTTTCTCGAGTAAACCATTCTTCAATTCAGAGGTTCCCTTTTCAGTAATCTTAGCAGGATCTTCAATTCTTTGTTTTAGTTTTCTTGGTTTTGACTCACTTACTACCTTGTCAGAGGAAACAATCAATCCTGAAAAAACTATCCCAAGAGCTATTATCATAATGTTGCTGTTTATAGGAGTTTTGTATATTGGCTCTTCCTACTTAGCACAATTGGTCTATCCGGGTTTTTCATTTGAAAACACTGATTCAGCAGCCATGGAAATCGCTATCCTAGTTGGAGGAAACCTATTCAAATCATTATTTATAACTGCAGTAATTATTGGTAACTTTTCTTCAGGAGTTGCTTCAATTACAAGCGCATCACGTGTGTTATATGCAATGGGCCGGGATTCTGTATTGCCTAAACAATTTGGTTATATTCATCCCAAATTTAAAACACCGTCACACGGTATTATCGTGATAGGTATAATTTCTTTACTAGGTGTCGTATTAACTCTGGAGCAAGTCATCAAGTTTATCAATTTTGGAGGGCTCATTGCTTTTACATCAGTTAATCTTTCTGTCATCGCCCATTATTTTATAAGAAATCAGAAACGTTCTTTTAACGACTGCATAAGTTATTTATTTTTACCGCTCATGGGCGCAGCATTTACTATGTGGTTATGGTCACATCTAGAAATGGAGGCATTGATCCTTGGAGGCATCTGGGTGGTATGTGGCTTAGCATATCTTCTTTATATGACAAAATTTTTTCACAATCCCCTTCCTGAGTTTCATTTTGAAGAAGAGATAATCCCTCAAAAGGTAGAGGAAATATAATCTGTTATTCCGCTAAAAAGGTGTAAGTATAAGTAACTTAAGGAGGTGTGAATACATTGAAAACACAGAAAAATGAAAGCGCTATCTATTTCTGAATGTAAGATCTCTAAAGTAAGAATAATGAACTGGGGGTTTTATCAAATTGCATAAGTTGAAAATGTTTATAAACGGTGAGTGGATGGATTCTTTAAGTAAACAGAAGAGTAATGTTGTAAACCCCGCAAACGGTGAGATCATTGCAGAGGCACCCAGCGGAAATGCAGAAGATGCCAAGATGGCCATTGATGCAGCACGACTAGCATTTGATTCTGGGATTTGGTCGGACTTACCGGCTTCGGAGCGGGCTTCCTACTTATTTAAAATAGCGGAAAAGATTGAAGAAAACGCCTCGGAGCTTAGCCAACTTGAAACAGCAAATACCGGAAAACCTCTTAAAGAGTCGGAGTATGACATTGCTGACGCAGCGGATTGTTTTCGTTATTACGCCGGTTTAGTCACAAAACCGGATGGCCAAACATTTCCCGTTTCCGCTCCAGTACAGGCGATGGTTGTTCGAGAGCCGGTAGGGGTTTGCGGGCTGATAGCTCCGTGGAATTTCCCTTTGCTGACGGGAGCTTGGAAAATCGCCCCTGCCCTTGCGGCAGGAAATACATTGGTGTTTAAACCATCCGAGGTAACGCCGAATACCACTGTTAAATTATTTGAGATTATTAAAGAGGTTGGCATACCAGATGGCGTTGCCAATCTCGTGATGGGTGTTGGGGAAACCGTAGGAAATGAAATAGCGGAAAGTGATAAAGTCGATATGGTTTCATTCACTGGGAGCACATCAACGGGCAGAAGCATCATGAAAACAGCGGCTGGAAATATTAAGAACATTGCACTTGAACTAGGCGGCAAGTCACCTAATATCATTTTCGCCGACGCAGACTTTGAGACAGCGGTGGATTATGCTTTATATGGGATTTTTGTAAACGCCGGTCAAATTTGTAATGCAGGGTCGCGGTTGCTGCTTGAAGAGAGCATTCACGACAAGTTCATCAATAGACTGATAGAGAAAGCGAAAAAGATCCGAGTCGGCCCTGGTGATAAACCGTCTACAGAAATGGGCGCCCTTGTCAGTGAAGAACATATGAATAAGGTACTTAAATATATTCAACTTGGCATAGAAGAAGGGGCAAAATTAGCCTGCGGCGGCAAGCGTATCACAAGCAATGGGCTGGAAAATGGTTATTTTGTTGAGCCGACGATATTTGTCGATACCAAACCTGACATGAGAATTGTTCAGGAAGAAATATTCGGGCCAGTCCTTACCGTTCAAAAGTTTAAGGACGAAGTGGAAGCCATCCAGATTGCCAATGATACGCGATATGGCCTCGCAGCAGGTGTATTTACACAAGATGGTGCGAAGGCTTTAAGAGTGATTAAGAAAATAAGAGCCGGAATTACATGGATTAATGCCTATAATCTTGCCTACAATGAAGCCCCGTGGGGAGGCTATAAGCAGAGCGGAATTGGCCGTGGATTAGGAACTTTTGGTTTAGAAGAGTTCAGTGAGGTAAAACAAATCAACATTAATCTAGAAGTGGAGCCAACCAAGTGGTTTGATCATTAAAAATTGATAAGTAGAGAGTGAATCATTGTCCGATATTTACGCTATTTGAAAAATTGAAGGGGGAAATTAATTATGCTATGGGATTTTAATTTCAATCTACCTACATCTATAGAGTTCGGGAACGGAAAAGTTAAAAATATTGGGAAAAGGGCAAAAGAGCTAGGTGGAAAAAAGGCTCTTCTTATTACTGATAAGGGACTGGCGCAAACTGGGATTTTACAAAAGGTTACAAATTCGTTAGATCAAGAAGGGGTCAATTATATTGTCTTTGATAATATCACTCCTAATCCGAAAGATGTAGACTGCCAAAGAGCCTATCAACAATTTAAAGACGAGAAAATAGATCTATTGATTGGTCTTGGGGGCGGCAGTTCAATGGATTCAGCAAAAGCAATCGGTACACTTTTAACACATGGAGGAGAACTTAAAAATCGTTACGGTGTAAATTTACTAGAGCGAGAAATAACTCCACTCATATGTATCCCCACAACTTCAGGTACTGGTAGTGAGGTTACAACAGGCTCTGTTATTACAGATACAGTTACAAAACAAAAAGAGGCTATACTTGATATTAAATTGGCTCCAAAATTGGCAATTTTGGATCCTGAATTAACTCTAACTCTTCCGAAATCTATAACTGCTGCTACAGGAATGGATGCACTTACACATGCTATAGAAGCTTATACTTGCAATGTTGCCGAACCAATTTCAGATGCTCTCAGCCTTTATGCAATTGAATTAATTGCTAAGTATCTTCCTTTAGCTGTGGAAAATGGCAATAACTTAGAGGCACGGAAAAATATGCTCGTAGCCAGTTTAATTGCAGGTATAGCATTTGATAACTCGGATCTTGGTGCCGTACATGCTATGGCTGAACCACTTGGAGGTCTTTATGATACTCCGCATGGAGTTGCAAATTCCATATTTCTTCCACATGTGTTTGAGTTTAATATTCCATCAAACCCCGAGAAGCATGCCATTGTAGCTACAAAGCTTGGAGCATATAGAGGAGGTAAAACAATTGAAGAAACGGCCCATGAAGGTGTTGTATTGTTAAAAGAGCTTGCAAGAAAAATTGGCATTCCTAACTTTCGAGATCTGAGTAATGTCAGACCTGAAGATTTCCCTTTCCTAGCTGAAGGGGCAGCGGTTCATTTGTGTACACAGACTAATTCACGGGAATTGACACGCGCAGATTATCTGGAATTATTTAAAAACACTTATGAAGTGAAAAACACAACATTAATTTAAGATTGATAATCATGTAAACGGTACCTGGAAATATAGGAGCTAATTTCAAAATCTTCAATTATAGAGGAAAGATCTAAATTGACTCAATACTAAATGAATGTGGAACAAAATTTTTTGAATTGGTGGCCAGCTTGATAGGAGTTTTAATTCGGTGGCCACCATGGTTTACAGAAAGCATGCGTATGACCAAACCTGTTACAGATCATTATTAGCTATTTATGGATATGAGATTGCTAAAGGGAAGAATAACGAACTGGAGGTTTTCCAAATTGCATAAGTTGAAAATGTTTATTAACGGTGAATGGATGGATTCTTTAAGTAAACAAAAGAGTAATGTTGTAAACCCTGCAAACGGCAAGATCATTGCAGAGGCACCCAGCGGAAATGCAGAAGATGCAAAGATGGCCATTGATGCAGCACGACTAGCATTTGATTCTGGGATTTGGTCGGACTTACCGGCTTCTGAGCGGGCTGCCTACTTATTTAAAATAGCGGAAAAGATTGAAGAAAACGCCTCGGAGCTTAGCCAACTTGAAACAGCAAATACCGGAAAACCTCTTAAAGAGTCAGAGTTTGACATTGCTGACGCAGCAGATTGTTTTCGCTACTATGGCGGTTTAGTCACAAAACCGGATGGCCAAACATATCCCGTTTCCGCTCCAGTACAGGCCATGGTTGTTCGAGAGCCGGTAGGGGTATGCGGACTGATAGCTCCGTGGAATTTTCCTTTGCTGACGGGAGCTTGGAAAATCGCCCCTGCCCTTGCAGCAGGAAATACGATTGTATTTAAACCAGCAGGGGTAACTCCGGTTACCACTACCAAATTATTTGAGATTATCAAAGAAGTTGGCATACCAGATGGTGTTGCCAATCTAGTGATGGGCGGTGGAGGAACCGTAGGAAATGAAATAACGGAAAGCGATAAAGTCGATATGGTTTCATTCACTGGGAGCACATCAACGGGCAGAAGCATCATGAAAACAGCAGCTGGAAATATTAAAAACATTGCACTCGAATTAGGCGGCAAGTCACCTAACATCGTTTTCGCCGACGCAGACTTTGAGACAGCAGTCGATTATGCTTTATATGGGATTTTTGTAAACGCCGGTCAAGTTTGTAATGCAGGATCGCGTTTGCTGCTTGAAGAGAGCATTCACGACGAGTTTATCAATAGACTGATAGAGAAAGCAAAAAAGATCCGAGTCGGTCCTGGTGATAAACCCTCTACAGAAATGGGCGCACTTGTTAGTGAAGAACATATGAATGAGGTACTTAAATATATTCAACTTGGCATAGAAGAAGGGGCGAAATTAGCCTGTGGCGGCAAGCGTATCACAAGCGATGGGCTGGAAAATGGTTATTTTGTTGAGCCGACGATATTTGTCGATACCAAACCTGACATGAGAATTGTTCAGGAAGAAATATTCGGGCCAGTCCTTACCGTTCAAAAGTTTAAGGACGAAGCGGAAGCCATCCAGCTTGCCAATGATACGCCATATGGCCTCGCAGCTGGTGTATTTTCACAAGATGGTGCTAAGGCTTTAAGAGTGATTAAGAAAATAAGAGCCGGAATTACATGGATTAATGCCTATAATCTAGCCTACAATGAAGCGCCGTGGGGAGGCTATAAGCAGAGCGGAATTGGCCGTGGATTAGGAACTTTTGGTTTAGATGAGTTCAGTGAGGTAAAACAAATCAACATTAATCTAGAAGTGGAGCCAACCAAGTGGTTTGATCATTAAAAATTGAGAAGTAGAGATAAATGAGTAAAAGAGAGTGAGTATGCACACCTCGAAAAAATGTATGACTAATAATAGAGGAAGCATTTTTTTGAAATTCGCAAATATTTTAATTTCAAATATTATTTCTGAAGATGGGCTGGAACAGATTCCTAAGTGTTTATTTTACGAGTAAAAAGCCAGTTCATCAAGATTTGTCTTATTTAAAACCTAAATAAGACAAGAATAATATTTTACTGATATGAATTTATATTCCCTGTGCTCCTTTCTCTGTGGCGTTTACTAAGGAGTTTCGAGTAATCAGAAAATATGTTGGTTCCTGGTAGTCATTATTGATAACACTATTCAGTTTTACCTAGTTTTATAGGATGGCATGAAGCTTGCATCTATATTATTTTCGAAGAACGTAATACAAGTGGGAGGAAAAGTTCATGTCGAATAATAAAAAACAACATCTTAATTTACCTTTTACCGGAATCTGTACTTTCGGGAAATATCCCGTATGTCCTGATTTAGACCAGTTAGACGCAGATGTTGCTGTCATTGGAGTTCCAAATGATATGGGAACACAATGGAAGTCAGGCGCAAGAATGGGTCCAAGGGGAATTCGTGAAGGCTCTACATTATATAGTTTCGGGTTAGATGGTGCCTATGATATTGAAAATGATATCATGTATCTTGGCCCGAAATGGAAAGTCGTTGATTGCGGCGATGTGGACATGGTACATGGGGATATGATGCAATCCCATGATAATACGGAAGAAGCCATTCGAAAAATAGTTTCAAAAGGTGCAATGCCGGTTGTATTAGGTGGAGATCATTCCATTACAATTCCAGTAGGAAAGGGCTTGGGTGAACTCGGGCCATTTCATGTGATCCAGATTGATGCGCATTTAGACTGGGCAGATCACCGTTCAGGAATGCGGGTTGGACATGGAAGCTGCATCCGCCGCTTATCGGAAATGAATCATGTTCAAAAGATTTTCCAATTGGGCATTCGTGGAATCAGCAGCAGTAAAAAAGCAGATGTCGTTGCTGCCAGAGAATACGGAAGTGTCATCTTGTCTCCCCGCCAAATGAGAAAGATGGGATTTGAACAGGTTCTGGAACTTATTCCAGCAGGTGAAAAATATTATATTACCATGGACATTGATGGCCTCGACCCATCGATCGCCCCTGCGACAGGCACACCTTCTCCTGGAGGTCTGCTTTATGAAGAAGTCAATGAATTACTCCATGGAATTGCAAAAAGAGGAGAAGTAATCGGTTTTGATATGGTAGAAGTAGCTACTCCTTACGACCATGCTGGAATAACTGGACAAGTAGCAGCGCGTCTCTCATTAGACTTGCTTAGTTATGTTTTGAAAGAAAAAGAGAAAAACCAGGCTATAATCAGCGATCATCAAGAGCAGAACTTCATAAAGAAGCATTAGTCTATTAAATTTGAAAGCGTTTGCTGATATAAAATGACTTTCCACCGTTTTTCTTTTCTTAGTTTCCTGAATATGTATAAATAAAGAGGAGATTCCATAAAAAACAATTATAGAATTAATTCTCAATAGTAAACATATAGAGTGTTCAAATATATATAGCGGATGACGATTGTGGGAGAGTGCAATATAGACAGCCACCGAAGGAGCAAGTTCCAAAAAAACCCTTGGAACAAATCTCTCAGGTTCTGTTTAGATAACTGCTGCCACTCCATATCACGTCCCTGTTTTTGCACGCAAAAAAGGACAGAAAAGGGTAATGGCAACATTCCCTTCTCTGTCCTTTTACCTGAGAGTTTAACTCTATACTGAAAAGAGTCTTCCCCTTTGGTGGCGTTTTATACACGCGCTCTCCAGAGTTGCGTCCCATTGTGGTTCTTTTATTTTTGAAGCAATTGAAAACGAACGGAAACGGCAACATCAAACACTAGAGTTGATTTCATCAGAATACTTCGTCAGCCAAGAGTATTAGAAGCTATGGGCATAAATATGCAGAGGGTTATCCAGGAAAACGTTATTATGGCGGATGTGAATTTGTCGATGTGGTAGAACAAGCAGCAATCGATCGCTTAACAAAGCTGTTTGGAGCTAAATATGCAAATGTTCAGCCTCACTCAGGTGCACAAGCAAATTTCGCGGTTTTTTCTCACTGCTTCAACCTGGTGATAAAGTGATGGGAATGAACCTTTCACATGGCGGCCACTTAACTCATGGAAGTCCAGTCAGTGTTTCAGGAAAATGGTTTGAAGTTGTTTCTTATGGAGTTAGAGAAGATACCCAATTGATTGATTATGATGAGTTGGAAGCAATAGCAAAGAAAGAAAAACCTAAATTGATTATTGCAGGGATAAGTACCTACCTAAGAACGATTAATTTTGCTCGATTTAGAGAAATAGCCGATCGAGTTGGAGCAAAACTTATGGTGGATATGGCTCATATAGCCGGGCTGGTGGCGGCTGTTCTTCACCCATCCCCAATCCCATATGCAGATGTTGTGACAAGTACCACTCAAACATTAAGAGGACAGCGGGGGGCATCATTTTAACGAACGATGAAGTAATTATCAAAGCGATTAATAAATCCGTATTCCCAGGAATTCAAGGCGGTCCACTTATGCATATCATTGCAGCAAAAGCAGTTGCTGAATGCTTGGGAATAGAATTAGAGAGTCTTTTTGATATATGCATAATCACATTGATTGTTTTTGTTTTTTTAAAAAGAAAAGGGTGGATAAATTAAAGGGGTATTGAAAAGGTAGTGTAGTTGAAGAAGACATATAAAGTAGACTTAACCCGCTCAAGTAGACAGCATCTACTCATTTATAATGTTAATCGTCAGTATCATTAGAACAATTATACAAATTAACAGGGGCGAAGTAATGAACACAAAATTACTATCAGAAATAGAAACTAAGATTAATTATTTGAAAGGCCGTTTGATTGTCATCGGAATGTTAAAAGGACTTTCTCATTCCGATACGATTAAAACTAGTCAAGAGTTAGATGAATGGTTGTATAAATATCAAATAATTAAATTCAACTGATCCATTATTCTGCGAAATCTTTCCCTACACTCTTTCCGTCACAGTTTTTGTGTCAAATACCAAATAAATATCTCTCTTATTTCATTGTCCCCGTTGAATAACAGGGATTTTTTTAATTGAATTAGAATGTATGAATATACTAACTGTGTTCTTTTAAAATGGTTACTTAACGATTATTTATTTTATTTCAAACCGGCTATTCACCGATATTGCTGGCTATACAGATCAAATTTTTGGATTAACTCACCTATTGGGCTTTAGCTGCACCAAGAATCAGAGATTTGTCAGATTCAAAGCTTTTTTCATAAGAGAAAGCAAGCGGGTATTCAAATTAAGGGTCCATTTTACGTGGCCAAATAACTATAAAAATTATTAAAGAAAATTATGAGGTGTTTTACGATTAGCTCATTCTATAAAAGAAGGTACTATCTCAGCATCACTTATTAAGGGGGAAATAGACTCTAACTCTAGGCAAAACAGTTTGGCTGCAGCTTTACGTGAAATGGGTTGAATCGAAAAGACTATTTTTATTCTTAATTACCTTACTAGTGAACTTTTAAGAAAAAAGATTCAAAAAGGCTTAAACAAAGGAGAAGCCATGGAGTCACAAAAACTATTCTCTTTGGGAAACAAGGGGACGGAACGAAACACCTTCAATCATTGATAAAATACTTATTATTTTTAATCTATTGCATTATTAACAGTAATGGCATGATCAGAGCCAATATCCTAAAATATCTGCCATCCTAAACCTAAAGCTATAAAGAAGGAATCCCTGTCATAATTTTATGATTCCAGTAAAATTTACCTTCCAGAAAACTCCGCCCAAAACAATTATTATTTATAGCCACATTGATAATTCTATCTGTTTAATAAAATCTATGTAAAACTCTCTTGTATCAAGAGAGTTTTTTTGCATGAAAAGTTATTTAGCTAACCGGGAGCTTTGTTAACGACGAGCTAAAAAGAGAGGTAAAAGGGTGATATGTTTGAATAAAAGTTGTTCACATTTCTCTTTTATAGACTTGCATTTACTTGATCCTGTTTGCGGACTGTTGTTAATACTTATGAAGATAAAAGCTGATGAGTTGGAGAAATAAAGAGCTGATTTACAAAATCTTAATATTTGGTTTATGTGGAATTAATGTTTTCAGATTATGATTAAACCGTAACAAACAGTAATAAACATTAAAGATTCCACACTAAATGGAGGCACTTTTTATGAATCGCACATTCAAGAAGAATTGTTACAAGTCTATTCAAGCTGTGATGTTAGGAGTGAGTGTACTGGGATTAGCTGCTTGTGGAGCTACTAATGAGGAGGCTGCTCCAGTGGTTAAGGATCCAAGTTCGTTAACCCTGAAAGAAATTGAAACAAAGGCAAAAGAAGAGGGGACTATTAATAGTGTCGGTATGCCTGATTCATGGGCTAACTGGGGAGAAACTTGGAATGAAGTGATGAAAAAATATACATTGAAACACAATGATACAGATTTGTCCAGTGCCGAAGAGATTGCCAAAATGGAATCTGAAGGAGAGAGTGCAACAGCTGATATCGGCGATGTAGGGATTTCCTTTGGGCCAATCGCGGAACAAAAAAAATTAACGATGCCATATAAAACTTCCTATTGGGACGAGGTACCTGAGTGGGCAAAAGATGACAATGGAGATTGGGTTGTTGGCTACCAAGGAACGATTGCATTCTTTACTAATAAAGAATTAGTAGATAACCCGCCTAAATCTTGGGATGACATATTAAAAGGGGATTATAAAGTAACTGTTGGAGATGTTCAGCGTGGTACACAGAATCAAATGGCCGTACTTGCTGCCGCTATCGCTAACGGCGGTGATGAAACAAATCTCCAACCAGGAATTGACTTTTTTGCTAAGCTTGCCAAGCAAGGCCGCCTTAGCTTAACTGATGCCAAGCCGGCTAACATCGAAAAAGGGGAAGTGGAAGTTGCCCTTGTTTGGGATTTCAATGCTCTTGGTTACGCTGACCAAATTAACCGCGATCAATTTGAAGTCACCATTCCAACTGAAGGTTCAGTCGTAAGCGGCTACGCAACTATTATTAACAAATTTGCAAAGCATCCGCATGCGGCGATGGCAACTAGAGAATATATCTTAAGCGATGAAGGACAAATTAATTTAGCTAAAGGATTTGCCCGTCCAATTCGCGATGTAGAACTTCCGAAAGAAGTAGCTGAAAAAATGGTTCCAGAAGAACAGTACAAAAATGCAAAACCAATTGAAGATTACAAAGCTTGGGAAGAAACGGCTAAAAATTTACCGCAGATTTGGCAAGAAGAGGTGTTAGTCCATGTCAAATAAAGTAATAGCAATTGTTGTTGATGGTATGAGATACGATAAAGCATGCGAAGCGCTGGGATTTATTCAGCATTTAGTTGAAACGAATCAAGCGTCACTTTACAAAGTTAAGTCGGAGCTTCCAAGTCTTTCCCGTCCATTATATGAAGTGTTGTTAACAGGTACGCCGGCTTCAATGAACGGGATTACGTCCAATCAAGCCGTGCGTTTATCTACGGAGAAAAGTCTCTTTCATCTTACGAAAGAAAACGGGTTAAGAAACGGAACAGTATCCTATTACTGGGTAAGCGAACTTTATAATCGTGCGCCATTCCATTTTATTGAAGACCGTGAGCAAGAAGATACATCCAATCCTATTCAATACGGAAAATTTTATTGGGACGATGACTATCCAGATAGTCATGTGTTAATGGATGCAGAAGCTTTACGCAGAAAGTATGACCCTCACTTTTTATATATTCATCCGCTCGGTGTAGATGTAAAAGGAGAAATTTTTGGCTCGGAATCAAAAGAATATCGTGAGCAAATCCTAAAAATGGGAAGCTTGTTGGCACAACTTTTGCCAATTTGGATCAAAGAAGGTTACCACATATTAATTACATCGGATCATGGCATGAGTGAATATGGCAACCATGGCGGCATAACTGATGGTGAACGTGATGTACCGCTCTTTATCATTAGTCCAAAAGTTGAGCCTGGCGTTTATGGTGAAGTGGTTCCGCAATTAGCTTTTGCACCTCTCGTTTGTGAACTATTAAATATTGAGCCGTCCGATAAAATGATTTCATATCAATTTCCAGGTCTGAAAGGAAAAGTTACCCTTTAAAAAAGATACACTATTCAACATTAAAATGAAGAATGAAGATTGACTGGAATTGGTTTAACGAATGTACTGTTAGCCCAATTCCCAAATTGTTAGAGAACATAGAGGAGCGAGAAGTCTTGCGAAAAATAAAAAAACAAAAAGTTTACTTATTAGCTCTTTTACTGCCATTTATTATGTTTGTGATTGGATTTGAAATAGGACCATTAGTGGCAATGATTAAAAATAGTTTTTATGCAGATGATGGAATTCAAGTTACGATTAATCAATACTTAACCATATTTAAAAGTGAATTTTACTTACAAGCCATTAAAAATAGCCTTGTCATTTCCTTATTTTCTGCTATAACTTCTGTGATTGTAGCAGTCATTGCAGCCTATTCGTTTACAAAGTTCTCTCAAAAAATACAAAACAGACTACTGATGATTACCAATATGACGTCGAACTTTGAAGGGATTCCCCTTTCATTTTCATATATTATATTACTTGGAAACAATGGGTTGTTTACGTTGCTTTTTGCCAAGATTGGTTGGGACCTGTTTGCAGATTTTAATTTATATTCCTGGACAGGCCTCATTCTTGTTTATATTTATTTTCAAATTCCGCTTGCCGTTATGCTCATTTACCCGTCTTATCAAGGAATTAAGCAACAATGGAAAGAAGCCTCTTCATTATTAGGAGGGTCAACATTTTCATTTTGGCTTCGAATAGGGGTTCCAGTTCTTTTACCTAGTATTGTAGGTACATTCAGTATTTTGTTTGCTAATGCGATGGGAGCCTACGCTACAGCCTATGCATTGGTCGGCAGCAACTATAACATATTGTCATTGCAAATTGCTTCTCTAGTTGCTAGTGACGTTGCATTAAAGCCGCAGCTAGGTAGTGCTTTGGGAGTTCTTCTAGCAACGACCATGATAGGGGCGATGTGGTTCAATGAACGAATGATGCGTAGCGTTAGGAGGGATTTACGATGAAGTCTTCATTGACTTTTCATAAATTGTTTGTTGGATTACTAGTTATATATTTATTAATTCCGCTTGTAGGAACACTTTTATTCTCGATCGCTGGTAAATGGGATCATACCATTTTACCTGAGAGTTATACAATGAAATGGTATATTGAATTGTTTCAAGATGAACGGTTTTATGATGCTTTTCGACGAACGCTGTTTTTAATTGTCATGTCAGTAGGTCTTAGTGTTGTTATTATGCTTCCGACAATTTTTATTATCACGGTATATTTCAGTAAATGGGAAGGATTGCTCCAAGCCGCAGCCATGCTTCCTTATGGAGTTCCTCCCATTGTTGGAGCTGTTGGGTTAATCAAGCTATATTCTGCTGGACCGATTCAAATTGCCGGAACACCTTGGATTTTAATTGGTGCTTATTTCATAACCATTCTACCATTTATGTATCAAGGAATTCGTAACAGCCTTCGTACGCTTAATGCAGTACAACTTGTTGATGCAGCTGAATTACTCGGTGCCACAAAATTCAATGCGTTTCGTACAGTGGTGTTTCCAAATATTATATCTGGAATTTTAGTGTCTACCTTATTATCAGTCTCTCTTTTATTTAGTGAGTTTGCTTTTGCCAATTTGCTTGTCGGGGGCCGATTTGAAACCCTTCAAATTTATCTATCCGACAAACTAAACAGCAGTGGTCACTTAACAAGTGCAATTGTTATTACTTATTATTCAATGATTTTACTTTTAACGGGGACTGTATTAAAGCTTACGTTTAGAAACAAAAAAAATCCTGTGGTGTCAAAATAAGAAGCGAATTCCTTCATTTTTTTAAGAAAAATACCGTCATAAAAATACTACTTTAGAAGGTGAAAACTAATGAGCTATGTAACCATCGACCAAGTTACTAAGGGATATGAAAATCAAGTCGTTTTAAATAATATTTCATTAACATTAAAAAAAGGTGAATTTGCTACACTTCTTGGCCAAAGCGGGTGCGGAAAAAGTACATTATTACGTTCCATTGCGGGACTTGAAGATGTTGATGTAGGAAGAATCTTAATTGATGGAAAAGATATTACTGATTTATCACCGCGTCAGCGTGAAGTCGGTATGGTGTTTCAGTCTTATGCGCTTTTCCCGAATATGAACGTTTTTGATAATATCGCGTACGGCCTTAAAATGAAGAAGGTAAAAAATATTAAGTCCAAAGTGAAAAATATGATTGATATGGTTGATTTAATAGGAAAAGAAGAGTCTTATCCTCATCAATTATCTGGTGGACAACAGCAGAGGGTTGCTCTTGCCCGTGCGCTTGTCATGGAGCCGAAAGTACTGCTTCTGGATGAGCCGTTAAGCGCATTGGATGCTAAAATTAGAAAAAGTCTGCAAAAAGAATTAAAGAGAATACAGAAAGAATTAGATATTACAACTATTTTTGTTACACATGATCAGGAAGAAGCAATGACGATGTCTGATCGAATTTTTGTCATGAATAAAGGACAAGTTGTACAATCCGGTTCTCCATCAGAAATTTATACTTCTCCAGTCAATACATTTGTTGCAAAATTTATCGGGAATTATAATGTCTGTAATATGGAAGTTTTCCGTAAACTTGTTCGCACCACAGAATTAAAAGGGAATGAAGTCGCCATTCGTCCAGAAGTTTTACAATTAGTTTCTGTTGGTGAGGACAGCTTGGACTTACAAGGGAACTGGGAAATTAATGGGTTTATTAAAGATGTTTCCATGGCAGGGAATGTTTTAAGATATGAAGTAGAAACAGAGGAGTCCGCTTTTCATGTAGACTATCTTCACCACCGTGGGGAAATGTTTGAGCAAGGAGCACGAGTTCATATTCTTGTACCGAAGAAAGAATGCATTATTTTATAATTTCTTAATGATCGAGGGGGAGAAATATGACTGTTTTACCTGAAGAAAGAAAGAATGAAATTTTAAAAGAACTTAACAAAATGGGAAAAGTAAAAGTTATCGAATTAGTTGATCAATTTAATGTTTCAGAGGAAACGATTCGACGCGATTTGATGATATTAGAGGAAAAAGGACTGTTAAAGAGGGTTTACGGTGGAGCGATTAAAACAGTCTTTGAATTTGAGGAGCCTCCATTTACACAGCGTACAACGGTGAATCAAGAAGCGAAAATCAAGGTTGGGAAAAAAGCAGTAGAACTCATTTCCAACGGAGATGTGATTGCCATTGATGTAGGGACAACCATGCTTGAATTTGCCCAGTGTATTGAAAATAAAAAAGACATTACGATTTTAACCAATTCTCTTCCTGTGTCGTCCGTGTTAACCGAATTGCTCAATCAAAATAAGTTTACAGGACAAATTCTATTACTAGGAGGACAAATTGATCCTAAGCATCAATCTATATGCGGGGGTCTCACTGAACAAATGTTAAATCAATTTAATATTGATAAAGCGTTCATTTCAGCTGGTGGTGTTTCCATTCAAAGTGGTGTTAGTAATTATCATTTACGTGAAACATTAGTTTCACGCAAGATGGTCGAGGTATCAAAGCAAGTTATATTGCTAACGGATTACTCTAAAATTGGTGTCGACACCTTTTGTAAAGTTTGTCCTCTAGAAAAAGTAGATGTGATTGTCTGCGAGAAACCATTTCCAGAGGAATGGAGAAATGATTCAAAATTAGGGGAAGTCAATTGGATTCAAGCATAGCCCATAAAAGGATATATCGAGATGGAAGAGGGGATACTCTCTTTTTTGATTGTATTTTTATTGATAGCTGGTAAAAAGCTAGAAAGAAATTAATAGATAGAATGAGAAAAGGAGCTATATAGCATGAGTTTCATTGCGATAGATTTAGACGGAACATTATTAAACGATCAGAATGAAATTAGTGAAGAAAATATAAAGGCGATTCAATATGCCCAAAATAGAGGCTTTGAAGTAGTTATTTCAACAGGACGGGCATATTTTGACGTTCAAACAATATGTGAAAAAGCGGGGATTTCCCCATTTATAATCGGGACAAATGGCGCAACCATTCATTCAAAAAGCGCAAAGTGCATTTCTTCTATTACGATAACTAAAGATCGTGTCGAATCTATTCTCCAATGGTTAGATGAACGGAATTATTATTACGAAGTGTTTACTGATAAGGCCATTTATACTCTTAAAAAGGGAAGAGAACATTTCCATAATGAGATTAAAAGTTTGAAAAGCGCAGATTTGAATCCAGATATGAAAGAATTAGTTGAAATAGCGGAAAGGCAATTTGACCAGTTTGGATATGTTTTAGTTGAAAACTATCATGATATCTTAAAAAAGGAGGAAGAATTTTATAACATTTTAGCATGTTCTTTTGATGAAAAGAAATTAGAGGAAGCCTGGAACCAATTCAAAAAGTTTGATGAGTTGATGGTTGTTTCATCTGCTGATCATAACATTGAAATTACTAGTAAAAGAGCTTCAAAAGGAATGGCCCTTGAAAAATTGGCTTTCTTGATGAATGGCTCATTAGATAAGGCTATGGCAATCGGGGACAGCAACAATGATTTATCCATGTTCCAGAAAGTTGGATACAGCGTAGCGATGGGAAATGCAAAAGATGTCATAAAAACTGTTTGTACAACGACAACCCTTAAAAATGATGAAAATGGGGTAGCTTATGCGATTTATCGATATATGGAGAACTTCGTGGTTCAAAAATAAGTGTCAATGCCAAAGGAGAGAGCGATAAAATGGCATGGATATATATCATAATGGCAGGACTTTTGGAAATTGTCTGGGTGATCGGTCTTAAATATTCACACGGATTCACCAAAATTATACCTAGTACAGTAACGGTTGTTATTATTATCTTTAGTTTCTTTTTACTTTCAAAAGCTTTACATTCAATACCCTTAGGAACTGGTTACGCCATTTTCACTGGACTGGGAACAGTGGGAACTGTAGTAACTGGGATGCTTTTTTTGGGTGAGACCATTAATCCACTGAAAGTATTTTTTATGGCTTTAATGATATTGGGTATAATTGGAATAAAAGTCAATCCAGCACTACCTGAACATTAAAGAATTGAACTGATTTATATAGGGGATGATTCAATGGCTTGGTTTTTTCTTATTATTGCCGGATTTGCCGAGATTGGTAGTGTTATAAGCCTGAAACGTGCAGACGGGTTTAAAAAATTGCTCCCCTCTGTAGCGTGCCTTTTTTTGGGGAGTTTAAGCTTTTATTTTCTATCCTTGTCATTAACTTCTCTTCCAGTGGGAACTGCTTATGCAATCTGGACCAGTATCGGCTCAGTTGGAAGTGTTTTAGCAGGAATGATCTTTTTTAATGAACCCAGAAGTTTAAGATTAAACCTATTTATAATGTGTATCATTGCAGGGGCCATAGGTATCAAAATGACTTCTGGACATTAAAATCAGAGTTTTAAATAGGAATAAGTGGATAAAGAAAAAAGGTACGATACCAATGGAGGTGAGAAGATATGAAAACTATTCAAGATTGGATAAAGGACTATAAAAAAAAGACCTTTAATTTAAGAAGCTAATAGATGACTCCCGTGTGGTACGGGAGTCATTCTATTTAGGCCCCATTGGTAAAGAATTGTATTCTTCCATGTATGCTTAAATTGATTAGTATACCTCATCAAAATTACCAAAATGGTATGTTAAGCGGACCGATAGGCGATTTCTTGCTGATAAAAAGTTCAAATCTCCATCTGAATATTTGAGGGGGGGTTTTGCAGCATCGATCATCGGAATGATTATATTTATTCTCTTACTTCATCAAACTCTTAATGTATATGTTGGTATAACCTCTTCGCCTACAGTGCGATTATCATTACTCAAAAAGCTGTATTCTTTGCTCCTATTGAAGAAGTAGGAATCCCGAGAGAAATAAGTGGTGCAGCAGTTTCTATAGCCTGCTTAGTAGGATATGCCCCTTCTATGTTTGCATTTATTCTATATGGAAGCATGTTAGATCGATCTCCAGGAATGGAAGGCTACAGACATGTCTTTTTAACAATGATTGCATTCGCGATCATAGGTTTTATTATTAGTAGTTATTTAGTTAAAATCGTAAACAAGAAAAAAGAAAATCAACAAAATTTAGAAACAAAAGAAATAAATAATTAATTAAAGGTGGGTAAAAAAATGAAAATTGGATTAGAAACAGAAAGCTATCACTTGCAGTTTATTACAGGTCGAATGGATATTTTCGGTTTTATCAGAAAAACAGCTGAATTGGGATTAGACGGAGTCATGATCAATATTGTTCCATGGCCAGGGTTGCCAGGATGGGGCACTTTAGAATCATTTGAACCGGAGTATTTAGAGAGAGTAAGAAAAGAAATTCAAAAGTATGGATTTTTCGCTGAAATAGACACAAATGGAAGCGATCCGGAACATCTAAAAGAGGTCATTGACGCAGCACATAGAATCGGAGCGGATGTGATTCGCACGTATACATGCTTAGGAGAGTATGATCCGGAAAGATTGAAAAAAGCACCAGGAGATATCAAACAAATTGTACCATTATTAGAGAAATACAGGATAAAACTAGCTGTGGAAAATCATGAGGAAGAGTTAACAGATGAGGTTATTCAAATTATTAAGGAAGTCAACAGCCCTTGGGTTAGGGCTCATTGTGATGTGGGCAACGGAATGATGGCATGGGAAGATCCGGTTGAAGCTGTAAGAAAATTAGCACCATATGCAGTCACAACCCATTTTAAAGATCATATTATCATTCATGATGGCGAGGATTATAGGGTATGTGGTGTACCAGTAGGCACAGGCAATATTGATACAGAAGAATGTTTTAAAATACTGGTTGAGAAATCTACCCTAACTAGAATCAACGTTGAAATGTGTTTTCCATATGCCATCAATTTTAAGAGAGAGCTTGGTGCAGGCGGAGTCTTTGCGGTTGGAGAAGGAGCTTTCAAAGTTGAACAACCTCCTTATGATTTAAGTGTCATTAAACCATTGGATTACTATTATCCTCCAAAAGAACTTTTAGAACAAATGATTGAAGATCAAGAAAAAGGTACAGAACAATCGGTTAAGTATACCCTTGCTTTACGCGAAAAATATTGCCGATAAATAATATGTAGAAAGCAGGGATCAAGAGTAAAGCTTCATTGCCTTACTCTTGCCCATTTTTACAAAGTGAAGAGGATGCCTTAAATTATCTCATAATCTATTGTTATTTTTTCGAAATAGCTGATTGTTGTATAAATTTGTTCATATAAAGGTGATATGTTTAAAATTAGTGCAGCAGTTCCAGCTTATGCTCTCTATTGGGTTGATTGGACTTATTATTGCGAACTTGAACTATACACCAGTCTTTGACATTATCGCCTATGTATTCTATCCATTTTCGTACTTACTTCAAATACCTGAGCCAATGGTTGTAGCAAAAGCAGTATCAATTGAGATAGCAGAAATGTTCTTACCTGCATTATTAGTAGTAGAAATGCCTATTACAACAGTTATACTGTCTTCTCTGCATGTCAGAACTTGATAATATGCAAATGTCACTTGGCTTTAGTGGTGAACGATCTGGATATCTAATGTCACAATCTTTTCAACCATTGAGCTTTCCATTCCAACCCTGTTATTAGGTATCTTTAAGTTTTACCTCAAGTATGGTTCCTGGCGTTAGTCATTTTAACAGCCATTTCATTAGTTCTTTCAGTATTCCCTTCTTAATAGAGAGACTCTTTTGATTGCCATCATTACTGTCACTTTGCTTTACGACTTTCAACACACGGTTCTTTAATAAGAGTCGCATGTCTTGTTGAAGTAACGGATACGTAGGTCAAGAAGACATTAATAACTAACGCATTAAACCAGCCACTTTCAATTAAGAGAGGGGCTTTATCTTATTCTACAAGTGATTTTTGACTATTTCTACACTTTTACTGATTCAGTATGGACTTATAATGTTTCGTCTGCCTTGAATTTTTTTGTAAAAGGTCACGGATTTCCTTTAAATACTGCTCAGTTGCCGGTACCACTTCTATTACCTCTTCCTCTTTGGCTTGTTTTTTTCTAATAATAGAATTCGCTATCTTCATAAACATGAAAATCGCAAACGAAATAATCAAGAAATCAATCACAGCTTGAACAAATATACCGTATTTAAGAACTGCGTTTCCAACTTTAATGGTTAACGAAGAAACATTGATCCCCCCTAATATAATTCCAACTAGCGGTGTGATAATATTTTCGACTAGTGATGAAACGATTTTCCCAAACGCAGCACCCATCACTACAGCTATAGCAAGATCGAGAACGTTTCCTTTAGTTATTAACTCCCTGAATTCCTTTATCATCATAACTACACCTTTCTTTTTTAATTGATAAAAGCATATCAGAAACATGGTGAAAATTGAATAGAGTAAGAGGTATCTATTATTTCCAAAGATAGGAACAAGCATCCGTTTAATCTTTTGAATCCTTTAATATGTAGCAATGCAACAATGCAAAGACAGCAGTCCAATCAAAGGGGATAGAACTCCAGTTATCATCAAAAAACGTAACAAGCCCCTAATTAAAGCAGATTATGGATGGATTTAATGGTCCTAGAAATCAGCACTAATTAAAGCTTTACAAATAGAACAAAAAGTGAATTCAATGAAAAATGTTATGGAAGGTAGATGGGGAAAGAGTAAGGCAGCAATCATCACAGTCTAGAATGAAGGTAAAGCAGCTTTCACTAATTTGTTTACTTCATAACAAAGAGGATGAATATAAATGGATTTGATTGGCGATAATTATATTATTGTACTACCCCCTAAGTGGTACTCCTCCATTGTTAAAAGCCCTTCTCTTAATCGAGAGGGCTTTTTTTGTTTTGTGCTTTGTTAATTATTTTGTTGAGATTCGATAAAAATCAAAAGGATCAAATTGGTCCTTTTGGGGTAGCTTTTTGACTGCACTTAAATTGATTTGAATTTTTTATATTTCAGTCCAACCAAAAATATTAGGGGAGAACCTATTATGGTTGGAAGAAACCAAAAAATTAATGGATTCCATTCATTCAAGATAGTTATATTGGATACATTAACTACAAGAATTGCTGTACAAATAGCAATATAGGAACCGAGCATCCCGCTTATATGAGATGCAATCCAGTTTTTCCATTTCTTCTTAGCAGATACATAGCCTATAAATGCGAAAGAATATGAGAATATCCCAATGAAAAATAAATAGGCACTGCTTTCCCAATTCAAAATTGCCATTGTCAGGGATGTGACAAAAACAACAACGTACGCGCTATGATATATTTCACCAAAGGTTGTATGCTTACCTCTTTTTTTCTTTGAAGACATAGCACCTATTCCACTAATAAGACAGATTGCTCCAGCAAAAATATGAATGAACAGAATGATCCTAAAGATAAGCAACTTTCCCCTCGTAAATATTGATTATTAATTTATATGTTATCACAATTCAAATATTTACCATGAATTTAATCTGCAAAAATCAAACCACTTATGAAGAGGTTGAGTTTCTATACAATCGAGTATCCTTCTTTCCGGAAATTTCTATTAAGCAATCAAGAAGGGGCCAGGCGCTGTATTTGTGACTGAAAGTCCCAGTAATCTGGTTTTTTATTTATATCATTGAGAATAAAGAGGAGGGCGGCATCAGAATGTCGTTCTTTTTATGGATAAAGGAGGAAATTACGGTTCGTTTGAAGAATGTTTTTTACAAATGGGGGTGGAGTAATTGCGACAAAATATTGAACAGGATTTATCTAAAGAGGATATTTTAAGAATGATTGTTAAACACCTTGAAGTATTCCCGTTGACTAGTCTAGAGGCTATCCGAGAAGTGATTGGAAGTTCATTAAAACAACGGGGTTTAATAGGAGGGATAACTCAAACAGGAGCCACTACAATAACATATAACCGGAAAATATCAGACGATGATATCCAGTTAATGAATGATTGTATTTATGACCTTTTATATAGCCGCGTTATCCAACCTGGTATTAATGATGATAATCTAGATTTACCATGGATTCATGTTTCTGATAAAGATAAACTTAAAAAGTACCTAAAATGAAAAGTATAGTCCGACATAACAGGGAATTATTACAACCGTGAAAAATTGCCCCCTATAATGTGGATTACAGAAATACCAAGAAGAGTATTGTGAATGGTTGGAGGCAGTTAGTGGCTGCCTAAGATGTTAACTGCTAAACATTGTAAAAGCCCTTCTCTTATTCGAGAGGGGCCTAATTGGTTTGGAATATCCAAATTCGATAAATGCAATTTAATAAAAAACAATATTCCATACTCAATTAATTGTATGTTTCACCAGTAAGATGGGATTCAAACATATCGATAATTGCAAGGAAACGTTCGGCTTCACGGAAAACGTGATCTGCCAATAGTGGATGGATAATGCTCTTGATTTTGCATTCTTCGATTAAATCTCTGGCGGTTTTCTTAAAGTCGCGAAGTGATACTACTGAAACACGATTCTGATCTAGAAATTGATCCAAAAGAGGGACGGTTTGAGATTGCGGTTTCATGGACTCTAAGTCAACAGCCTGAAAGACTAATTGGTCAAAATCATTGCTGAAGTTTCGTGCCATATCTACAAGCTTTCTTTCCGATGGATCAAGGAGATGTCCGATAAATTTTGCATGATCAGCCATTATCCTTAAAAAGAATACATTTTCTTTGATGATAGCATCTTCAAGTGGTTTCAATTTACCCTCATTTAATTCTTTTAATCGCTTTCTAAAATAATTGGCTTCCCGGCTTGTATGGTCGACCAAAAGTGGGAAATTGTTTGCACCAGGCAATTTACAGGTAAGTATTAATCCCAATACCTTCCTTTTGAAAAAAAATATGCCTGTAGCAGCTTGTTGCACTTCCGCATTAAATCTTCTAATCTGTTCTGGGTCAGTTTGATTTGTAAATGAATGGGATTGCTGTTCTATCCGTTCAAATAAATGATAAAACTGATTGGCTTCCTCAATTAGCTGTGTATCTTCACATCTAAAACCAAGTCTTAGAAATAACGAGTGTTCCTTCATTATTCTTGACCAAAAACGAATCTCATCTAAGGAACGTTCTACAAACATCGCAGAGTTATTTCGCATATTAGCTTCCTGTGTGTTCTCACTCATAACTAAAGCCCCCTTTATTAAACCATCCTTAAAATCTTATTAACAAGTGGGCCATTGTATACTCGATTACATATAAAGTTACAAATAAATCTATTTTGTTTTATTAAATCATTGCCTTATGTTAGTTAAGTAAAAAAGAAAGAGCTCAACAAGTATCCTTAAAGGACTTGTACCGGCTAGATGATGAACATGCCTGTCACCCAAAATCTTGTATCTTAGCAGATACTATTTAAAGATTCTTAATGGATAATTAAAGGGCTCATACCAAACTGTATATGATAGTTGGTGAATATTCTTTTCTGATATGATGCAAATACGATAAAGAAAAAAGGGGATATTTTATGGGGATAGCTAATTTTTCTAAATTCATTCAATATAAGGACTTAATTAATTCTTTACCCATACAGATGAAATGATACGGAGCGAGCCATTCTTGCTTGAAAGAGATGAAAGAAAAAAATGGAAATCTATTATGCACCTTTCCAATATGTAAATGAACGAGCCAAAGTGGTGATTGTTGGAATCACTCCTGGTTTACATCAAATGAAGAAATCCTATACTACCGTGATCAATGCAAAAGGCCATATACACGATGATGAAGAGATCCTACACGAAGTAAAAAGAATTCAAGCTATGAAGGAACTATGAGAAAAAATTTGGTTCAAATGTTAGATGAGCTTGGGTTAAACCCATCTGGAGGAAATGGCCATCGACACAAACAATTTGCAGAAAATAAAGAGCAAATGCAAAAGATACTCCAGAATTATTTTTCAAAGGGAATTACCGTTTAACTGTTTCTACTTTAGGGTAAGCAATAATTTTATGGTAAGCATAATCGCTTCTCACATAATCCGTCATTCAAGGTGAAACTGGAATAGAAGATACAATGCTTCTTAGCAAATACCTCTATATTTACTCACAACAAAATGTAAGAAAACATGTTAGTGGAATAGTTAAAATAGAATAATTTCTCTAGTAGAATAAATAATCTTTGAATTGATATGGAAGGGACAAAATGAGTTTTTTATTTTATTTCGGCTGTGGCCGATTTAAGGAAGAGGCCACAGCCGAACTAAGTTACTGGGTCACTAAATCACAATCACACCTATGGACAATCCTAGAGCACCGGCAGGGGGGACATTAACATCGGTAGTCATCTGTCACGAAGTTCATTTATTTTTTTCGTAAGCTCATTAAACTTCTTGTCGAGTTCTGTATACGCTTTATCTTTTGAAGTCATAAAGCTGAGCTTTCCTAAAACCTCTTGTCTTTCTGTTTCAAGTGTTAATCGTAGTTCCTCCAGATCATCTCTTTTTGAGGATGATTCAAACAATTGCTTTTGTATACGATTATCCGAAATGACGAGTTTGCTGCTTGTCGTTTTTTCGAGAAAATATCGATCATGCGAAACGACGATCAGTGTTCCAGTATACTGTGCTAAGGTATCTTCAAGTTGTTCCCGTGAAGCTAAGTCTAGGTGATTTGTCGGCTCATCCAAAATAAGCACATCTTTTTCTTTTAATATATATTCCATTAACTTACATTTCACACGCTCACCCATACTCATATTCCTAATGGGTTCTGTCCAATGAGATGTCATGAATCCTAAATGCTTCATTAAAGTTTGAACTCTACCTCTTGCCTCGAATGTTTCTTTATGAAATAGCTGTGCTGGTGTTTGATCAAGAGGTAAATCAAACACTTCTTGCGTCAAATAGCCAATTTTTGAAGATGGTGAAATCCATACATCGCCCGAAAAAGTTTCATGTCCAAGAATTATTTTTAATAATGTAGTCTTTCCACTACCATTGGGACCTATTACTGAAACCTTCTCACCATGCTGAATCGTGAAATTGACGCTTTTAAATAGTGTTCGCCCGTTAAAAGACTTAGTTAAATTCTTAACTTCCAAAAAACGTTTGCCGGATTTGTTGTTTGCTTTAATTGAAAAGCGGACAGTATAATCTGACTCAACAGGCTCAGCTTTTGCTTTTTCAAGCTCTTTTTCAAGACGCTTTTGTTTAGATTTTACTTGTGCATCCATTCGCTTTGCTTTTACGCGATAGTATTCTTTAACTCCTTCCTTTTTCGTCGATTGGGCATGGGCTTTTTTCGACCAAGAAGTGATTTCCTTCATTTGTCCTTCGATCCGTTCAACCATTTTTTGCTGTTTTTCATATTCACGTTGTTGCGTAAGTCTTTTCTGTTTGCGAACCTCCATATAACTCGAATAATTCCCTCTGTGTTCAATTATCTTTTTACCTTCGATCGACCAAATTTTCGTTGCAACAGCATCCAAAAAATAACGATCGTGAGAAACAAAAATAATGGTACCTTTATAATTTTTAATTTGTCCATTGAGGAATTCTAAACTTTCCGCATCAAGATGGTTTGTCGGTTCATCCAATAGTAAAAGGTCTGCATCTTTTGAAAGACCTTTTGCAAGTCGGGCTTTCAGTTTTTCTCCACCGCTTAATTGCGCGAAGTCATGGCTTGGTACATGCATTTTATCTAGTAATTTGACTTCAAAAGGGGTCTTATCTTCGAAAGAATGCGATTCAGTTTCTTGTTCGACCATAAAAACTTTCAAGTCTTGCTGAAGCCATTGAATTTGTCCTTGTGCAGGCACTAAGTCATTATTAATCAATTGCAACAACGTAGATTTACCGGCACCATTTTTGCCGATGACACCGATGATATCCCCTTGTTGAACACTGGCGTTTACATTTTCAAAAATGGTAAGGTCCATTACTTCATAGCTAATATTGGCTAATTTTAATAGTTCTTTCATATAATCCATCCCTCTCCTTAAAGGGAGAATAAAAAAAATCCTCCCAGTTCATTTGGAAGGATTAGTCGTACCTGTGCATGATCAAATAAGAGCTATTTTCAATATAGCTCGACAATTTATAGAAAATGGGCAGACTAATCCTATTTCGTTTGATTTGAAATATGTGATTTCAAATTTTTAAAAATAAGATTAGTTAATCATCGGCCACCCATCATCCCTTCTGCTATTAATGAAATCAGTATAGCATAAAATAATCTTTGAAAACAAAAGTAAGCAGCATAAATAGTTTACTTTCAAACTAAATTTAACGATTTATTAATGATTTTACTCAATCATGTATCTTATTATAAGGTGGGTAATAGTCCTGTAGCATGGGGTGTTTATAAGGGCTGTGTGATAAAATCATACACAACCATAGGGTTGTTCCCTTGAGGAGGATATTAATATGGAAAGAAATATAAAGGGAATCGATGTTTCACATTGGCAAGGTACTATTAATTGGAATGAAGTTGCAAAGGCCGGCGTGAAGTTTGTATTTATTAAAGCAACCGAGGGAACGAGTTATTCTAAACTCTCTTATTTTAAAGAAAATGCCCCTCAAGCTTTGACAGCGGGATTGAAAGTCGGGGCCTATCATTATGCAAAGTTTGCTACTGTTGCAGAAGCAAAGGCTGAGGCTGCTTATTTTCTGGATTCGATAAGCTCTATTGCTCTAAACTATCCTGTTGTTCTTGACCTTGAAGAAAATAAAAAAGAGGCAAAGAAAGAAACGCTGACAGATGCAGCAATAGCTTTTTTAGAAGCTATTGAAGAGGCTGGATACACGGCTATGCTGTATACAGGTAAATACTTTCTCGAAAATACTTTAGATGAATCAAGGTTTACGAACTACGCTTTGTGGATTGCCAGATACAACAGCACGTTGGGACGCAGCACAGATATTTGGCAGCATTCTGATTCAGGTAAGATAAGCGGGATCAGCACAAAGGTGGATTTGAATATAGCCTATAGGGATTTTACAAATACAATAAATACTTTTAGGACGCACAACTCCCGTGCATTGAATAACGAAACATCCACAACTTATACTGTAACAAAAGGCGACACGCTTAGCTTCATTGCAAAAAAACATAAAACAACGGTAAAATCTCTTGTTAGTCTTAACGGAATTAAAGACCCCGACAAAATTTATATCGGTCAAAAATTAAGGTTGAAATAAGTAAAGGCTCTTCTCATTACGAGAGGAGCTTATTTTTGATATTCCTTATATTTCTTTAAGTTCGTCAATTGCTACTTCTGATCTTTCCTCTAATGGTCCTCTTAGATGAACTGTAGCCGTTCTTCCATCTTCATTTAAATTATCAATCCATACTGAAGTGCCATTATATCTCACCTCAATGTCAGATGAAGAAGAAAGTATCTGTTTTACACGATTAACATCCACATAAATCCCTCCCTGCTAATTAGTCTACCTATTATTTGGGGAAAGACTGAATTTTATTCGTTTTTAAGGATAGTAAAAAATTAACCCTTCTAGCGTTTCATGTACTTAATAAAAAGGTGACAATTCTTAATCTTAAAAATATTGGGTAAATCTGCTAGAATGGATATGATTGTAAAAATGAATTCGAGGTGATTAATATGAAAAGACTTAAGGTCCTGGCAGTCCTTTTAATACTAATTGGTGCAGCCGTTCTGTTTACATGCTTGCAACAACCAAGTGAAGCCAATGCTGCCACGGTTAACCTAAACATTAAGAAGCTTGACGTCGATGAATTTTTTGCTGAACGCGACGGAACTTTCATATTACGTGAAATGAAAAAAGGCAGGACTTTCATCCATAATAATGATCGAGCTGAACAAAGTTTTGCGCCGCAATCGACATTTAAGGTGCCTAATGCACTCATTGGATTACAGGTAGGGGCTGTTGAAGATGAATATGACATTAAATATTGGGACGGAGTGAAACGGGAAATTGAGGTTTGGAACCAGGATCATACGCTTGGGTCTGGTCTAAGGAACTCCGTTGTTTGGTACTATCAAGCCATGGCCCGTGACATTGGAAAGAGTCGAATGGAGGAGTGGGTTCATAAGATTTCATATGGCAACGAAGATATTAGTGGCGGAATCGATCAGTTTTGGCTAAGTAGTTCACTCAAAATTTCATCCATTGAACAAGCGGATTTTATGGAAAATTTATATACAGAGAAACTTCCTTTTGATAAGGATGTCATGAAAACCGTAAAACGGATGATGATCCAATCTGAAGGGGACAACTATACGCTTTACGGAAAAACAGGACAGGGGTCAAACATTGGCTGGTATGTTGGCTTTATTGAAACAAAGGATCGTGACTATGTCTTTGTAACGAATATCTCCGGTACTTCAGCAGACGCTAAAAACATCACAATGGACATTTTAAAGAAATATCATTTAATGGCAGAGTAGGTAGGGACTAATACCTCATTTGGTAATTCAACCGAGGTGATGCTTACCGAACTTAATGAAATATTTGGATTAGTCAAATTGAAAATTTAAATTCCAATCTTTTTCAATGGGAACTAAGTGTAAGCATAAAAGAATATAGTATAGAGTTAACGGATGCTTTACTTCAATAAGGGAGTTGCTTCGGCAGCTCTTTTTCTTATGGAGCTAACAGGACGGAAGTGTTGAATAAGGAAGTTGATACATGGGACAATATTGAAGAGAAAGTGTTGGAGGGTTTGAAGGTAATTACACATACTTTAACATGCTTATAGGGGGTATTATGGAACTATCGTTATTATTGGAATATGGCTGGGTTTTAATTATTTTAATTTTTTTAGAAGGTTTATTATCTGCTGATAATGCATTGGTTTTAGCCATTATGTCAAAGCATTTACCAAAAGAACAGCAAAAAAAAGCGATCAATATTGGATTGCTATTGGCATTTATTTTTAGGATTGGTGCCATCTTTATTATTTCGTACCTTTTCCATGTTTGGCAAGTTCAGGCAATCGGGGCTGCATATTTGATTTTCATTGCATTAAAGCATTTACTAAAAAAGGACCATGGGGACAAAGAGGAAAAAGGGAAAAGCTACCGTATGACCGTTGCACAAATTGCATTAGCTGATATTGCTTTTGCTATTGATTCCATTTTAGCTGCAGTCGCTCTTGTCATTGCCTTGCCAGATACACCAATGGGTGATATAGGAGGTATGGATGGGGCAAAATTCATTGTTATTTTATTAGGAGCAATTGCAGGTTTAATCGTCATCCGGTTTGCAGCAGGGTACTTCGTTAAGATACTGACGGAGCGACCTAGCCTCGAAACGGCAGCCATGTTAATCGTTGGTTGGGTAGGGGTTAAGTTATTAATGCATACCCTTGCGCATCCATCTGTGCACATTATCCCTCACGATTTTGTTGAAGGACCCATTTGGAATATAATCTTTTGGTCAGTCATGCTTCTTATTGCTGTAGGCGGATGGTTTTTATCTGGAAAAACAGAAAAAAAAGGTGAAGGTTAATAAGGATATTCAATTGTAATGAATAAAAATTTCAAAAAAATAAAGACCGATGTAAAACTTCGGTCTTTATTTTAATTTTAGAGCTAAAAAGTTTTGGCGGTAGATTGAACTTTATTATATACATACCTGTGATTGAACTTTTTTACATTATGAAGCAAAGAAAATTTGACCCTTTGCAATTGCAAGGAAAATACTAACGATAGTTGTATTCAGTTTTTCAAGCTCTAGTAACTGTAACAGACCTATTTGATGAAGAACTAATAAAAAATGCCGATTTTACTTTAATAGACCTAAGCGAAATCCATAAACGACTACTTGTGTACGGTTTTTAGCTTTAAACTTTGTCATTAAACTGCTTACATAATCTCTAACGGTATGCTCGCTTAATTGCAATAATTCGGCCATTTTTTTATTGTTATATCCCTCTGCCAGCAAATTTAGAATCATGGATTCCCTTTCCGTCAATTGTATGTCGGAACCAAATGATACCTCATCATCCTTTCTTGATAAATATAAACCTAGCCGTTTTCCGACCTGATCAAGTAAAGTCAGTTCATCTATTGAATAATCGAATTCCTCTCCTAATTGATCGAAGGTCAGCCAACCGAACACTTGCTGTTCATGAACAATGGGTACAAAAATGACCGATGAAAGATTAAATAACTGTATATGTTCCTCTTTAATGTAATTATGGGGATCCTTTAAATATACCGGTTTTTTGGAATTGAACACCATGGATTGCTTCAAGCTGAGTTGGCCCCTCATGCTTTGAACCTTTGGCAACTCCGATCCAATGGTCCCGTACCATTGATTGGACCAAGGAATATAAGCATAAAAAACACATCTTTTATAGTTAAAGAATTCTTCACATTTTTTTAGGATAAAAGCAAAATCTTTAAATCCTGCTGAGTTAATCAGAAGTTCATCTAATTGGTCCAGTAGCTGCAGTCTTTTTAGTTCTGCATTCTCTTGAATGGTTTTAGAATGCTGCCCAGGTTCGTCATCCACCCATTTGTTATAGCTATGGATAAGATGAGAGAAAATGGATAATAAGAACATAAGAATGGATATGGTTTGGGCATGTTTCAGGTTTACCATTAAGGTAACGATGGCCTTTTCAAAGATTAATCGGAACATACTGAAATGATTCACATTTAAAATGGGTAAATGTGATTGCAGCCATGTGTCCAAATGCTTTTCGGAAGTGTCTCTTATGTCCTCGATGTTTGGAGCGGATAAAAATAGTAAAAATGAGTCCAGTAAGGATTGTATCATCTTACGTTCAGGTTCTAATATGAAGGGCTCTAGATTCAAATAAATATTGATATTTTCTTCAATCTGTTTGTTATGACTTTTTATGAATAATATGAATTGCCGAAATGTTATTTCTTCATATGCATGTAAAGGTTGAGCCATGCGAATTCCTTCTCCTTAAACAAAATGCCCCTATAAAAGGGGGAGGCTTACCCTATTATTGTACAGCACTTTATAGGATAGTATTTCAAATTGTGAGGAGTAGAATAAAGGTATGAACATACAATGAAGCTTTTTATTGGCTTTTCTATTTCATAAGGATTGCTTATTGTAGTCAGCTTTCATTGAATGGTATATGAATCATCGTCTAGGGAGAACCTCTAGGGATGAGGATTTCTGGTTCTCGAGGAATCTGTTGCATAGAAAAAAGTAAAGGAGATCTGGATATATGATGAGACTTGAAAACAAAGTGGCGATCGTAACAGGGGGAGCAAGTGGGATTGGAGCCAGTACGGTTCAATTATTTGCAGAAGAAGGAGCAAAGGTGGTCATTGCAGATTTTGCAGATCATGGACAAGCTGTATCAGATGAGTTAAATGGAAAAGGGTATGATACTCTTTTTGTTAAAACCGATGTGACGAATGAAAATGACATTAAGAATATGATCGAAGAAACGGTTAACAAATATGGAAAACTGGATATCATGTTTGCAAATGCAGGGATTGCAAGAGACGGAAACATACATGAGTTAAGCTATGAGCAATGGCAAAGAACAATTGATATTAATTTATCCGGTGTCTTCCTATCTGATAAATATGCGATAGAGCAAATGCGGAAACAATCCACTGGTGGTGCCATTGTCAATACAGGCTCCATCCATAGCCATGCTGGGAAACCGGGGGTAACAGCTTATTCTGCAGCAAAAGGCGGGGTTAAGCTATTAACACAAACGTTAGGTTCGACTTATGCGAAAGATGGCATTCGTGTCAATGCAGTTTGCCCAGGTTATATCGATACACCACTTATTGCGGAAGCGCAAGGTGAGATACGACAAGGTTTAATCGATTTACATCCAATCGGCCGTTTAGGCAGAGCGGAAGAAGTGGCTAAGGCTGTTCTCTTCCTTGCAAGTGATGATGCATCATTTGTAACAGGCACAAGCCTTATTGTAGACGGCGGATATACGGCAGTATAAAGCTTTTACACCCAAGGATTAATCGGTGGTTCTCAATCGGTACACTTCGTTTGATGCACTAGTTACATTTATTTTAGAGCTTTTTCCGTAAGATGAGCATTCATACGGAAGGGCTCTTTTTTACATTTAACCCCTCGAAATTCTTTCCACTACGTTACAGTCAGCCATTTACCGTTGACAGGCGTTTTTGTATTTCCTTTACGATAATAGGACTATATTATATTGATCCATAGAGTGTTTATGCCGCGAATGTTGTTTTACAATGAGGTGCTTTTCAAGTAGTAGGAATAACTTTTAAAAAACAGTGAAAAATATCATAGTCGATAAAAATTATTGATAAAGGCGGATGATAAACATGACAACGGTACGTGACATTATGACCAAAGATGTGAAGGTATGTGCACCACATGATTCTGTAACAGCAGCAGCAAGAATTATGCGAGATATCAATTGTGGTTCCGTTCCAGTATGTGAAGGTAAGAAAGTCATAGGCATGATTACAGATCGTGATATCATTTTGAATTGTGTGGCAGACGGTAAAGATTGCAATACTTCTCATTGCCATGATTCTATGACTTCGAATGTAATCACTTGTGATCCGGATACAGATGCACACGAATGTGCCCGTATGATGGCCGATCATCAAATCCGTCGTATTCCTATTGTAGAAAATGATGAAATTGTTGGTATTTGTGCTATTGGTGATCTTGTAACAGTGGATATTCATGTTAATGAAGCTGGTGAAGCGTTAAGTCACATTTCTGAATCTACTCATTTAGAACATTAATCGATGCAAAAAATGGATCCATGAGCGGTCTAGGGTTTTACCCAATCTGACGCATGAGATAACCAATTAAAGTTGATAAAGTTCATCTTTTATTCTTAACGGTCCGGATGATTTTCCTTTATTCGATTGAGAAACGGGTACAGTCAGAAACATAGGGTTCTTAAAGTATATTTTCGGATTTGTTTCCTGGCTCCAATGATAAAAATAATTAAAGAATTGTAAATAAACATTATAAAAATTCCAAATCAAAATGAGGTCAATATAATGAACAAACAACGAGCAAAAGAGATTGCGGCTTCACCAGTTATGGCTAATGTAACCCACAATGAGGTTCCAATCTATATTCAAAATGTGGATGAAAATAATGAAACAGCTAGAATCTATCCTCTTGATGAACCAGAGAATGAACAAGAGGTCCCTTTATCCAATTTAAAAGAATAGCCCATCAAGTGAGAGCGTGTTACTTGGGTCACTGGCTTGTCGTAATTGAATGTATAAAAACCCCTTGAGACCAAGGGGTTTTTATCATGATGCAAAGGTCCTGAATATCGTAGGCTTCAACTTCATAAACCTAGCGCATGAATCCAACATGCTACTTTAAAGGGCATTCCTTCTTCACGTTCTATCCTAAAACTCTCGTAATCTCTTGTTGAGGTGAATGATTTCATCAGTCGTTTTCTTTTTTGCGACAATCCCGAATGGCTTATATAACAGCCTTATTCAATGACTATCGTAGCCTGCTTGCACCTCTTTTGATAATTCGATTTAAAGTCTTTTGAATGTACCAGAAACATCTAAATACTGAACTCTAAATCACTCAGGAAATACCTTATCCAAAACTGCTTGGAATTTTAGTTTAGTTTGTACAAATATGCATGCTGCTGCCTTATAATGTTACGTAGGTCTAGAGCTGGATCAATCGCCTATTTCATCCATGTAGTATCGCACCTTCGCTTGTTAAACGAGATCTAGTCACAACCAATTTCTACAAGTAGGGGCGAACTATTTAGTTGACGGAATCATATCCCATAGGGGCGGACGCTACGTTAACATACTAACCAAAGTCTTTTTAGGGAGGAAGCAAATGAAGGTAAAAAAAATACATCATGTAGCGATAATTTGTTCCGATTATGAAAAATCAAAAAACTTCTATGTAAATGTTTTAGGGTGTGATATCGAGAAGGAAACATATCGGGCAGAAAGGAAGTCGTATAAATTGGATTTAATGGTCGGAGGGGAATATCAGCTGGAATTGTTCTCATTTCCTGAAAGCCCCAATCGTCTAAGTTATCCAGAAGCAAAAGGGCTAAGACATCTTGCTTTTGAAGTGGAAGATATTAATCAAGCTGTTAAAGATTTGGAAAAAGAAAACATTCCAGTCGAACCTATCCGTGTTGATGAGTTAACAGGAAAAAGATTTACTTTTTTTTGTGATCCGGATGATCTGCCACTTGAAATATATGAAAAGTAGGAATTACAAGCTTAGCTAGGAAGATGAGTGAACTTTAAGGCATGAAGTCTGTTAGGAGAGGTGATGGTTCGGGAATTGAGGTAAACTTTATTTTTTTTAGTTGATTTCAATAGATGAATACGATGATTTAAAGAAGTTAGTTATGCCAATTAAACTATGAAGCTTCCCTATGATATGTCGATACTAATAAATTTATCTCCACTTGCATTCCATATTTCGATAATAGCTGAAATAATCACCAGCTATAATAGCTATAGATCGGTCATTTAAATATGTCAGGAGATAAAAAAATGAATGTTTTCAAATTTACATTGTTGATACTTTTAACGACATTTTTAATGGGTTCTTCTTTTGCGGTAGTTAAAATTGGTCTACCTTATTCATCGCCATTATTATTAGCAGCATTACGCTTCACACTTGCCGGGTTCATAATGGCGATGATCGTAATCTTGTTAAGAAGACCGCATCCAAACACTAAAGGGGATTGGATAAAAATGCTTATTATTGGCACTTTTCAAACAGCCGGAGTAATGGGGTGCATTTTCCTGAGTTTACGCACTATTACAGCAAGTGAATCCTCTATTCTTACTTTCACGAACCCGTTACTCGTTGTTGTATTCGGTACAATTTTTTCACAAACACGCTATAAACTATATCAATGGATTGGAGTTTTATTAGGATTAGTGGGAGTAATTATTACGATGGGAGCGCAACTTGAATTTAAGATTGGCATTCTTTTCGGCATTCTTTCTGCTATTTTCTGGGCCATTTCCACTTTATTGGCGAAAAAATGGGGAGCGATTTTCGATACATGGGTTTTATCTGCCTATCAGATGCTTTTTGGTGGTTTACTGCTTTTACTTGGCAGCTTTACTCTTGAGAAACCATTTTTCATAATTAGTGGAAATTCGTTATTCATTTTATTATGGTTAAGTATCATGTCATCGATTGTGCAATTTGCAGTTTGGTATTACCTTTTACAAAAGAGTGATCCGGGAAAAACGAGTGCCTTTTTATTTTTGGCACCTTTCTTCGGTGTATTATCAGGATGGGCACTATTAGGTGAAAAGATATACACTTCACTCCTAATTGGCGGACTGTTTATTATCATAGGCATCTATCTTGTAAATGGCCAGTTCCAAAAGGAAAATAAATTAGTTAAAAAAGCTTTAGAGTAATCGTAGGATTGTTCTAAGCTGCAAAGGACAGAAATTCCCTCATGGTGAAAAAGAAAGAGCCCCTTTTCTATCCACTAATGAGGGAATATCATATTATACCTCTATACAAAAAACTTCTTTAAATCCTTCTTTCCCTTCAGGTGTTACTTTTACTGCGCGAATAGATGGAACACGGACTATCCAGCCTAAATCAAAAAAATGTGTAAGGAGTCCATTTCCTAAAGCTCCACCAAGATGATGATGACGTTCACTCCAGTCTAAACAAGAATGGGAAAATGAACGGCGTTTTCTTCTTAAATCAAGTAAATCGATGCCGAATTCAGAAAAAAAATGATCTCCTTTGGGTGTAACTGCAAATTCTCTCTCTTCTTTTTTCAAATATCCGGCTTTCAACATCGATTCAGTTAGATCGACTCCTAGTTTTCCGGCCAAATGATCATAGCAAGTTCTGGCTTCCTGAAGCATTTTAACTTGGCTTGATTGTTTTAACGACCGAACTTCAGGCGGTGGGGAAATGGCAAGAAATGATTCTAAAATGCGCGCAATTTCTCCATTTGCTAGCTGATAGTAACGATGTCGCCCGTGTTTTTCAACATTAATAAGGTTCCCTTCCACTAATTTTGAGAGGTGAAAGCTGGCGGTTTGTGGTGTTATTACAGCCATCAATGCTAATTCACCTGCCGTATGAAAACGTCCGTCCAGTAAACTTGTAAGTATTGTTGCACGTGACGTTTCCCCAAGGAGGGAGGCTACCTCCGCCATATTTGGATTTATACTCAAAATAGTTACCAACCTTTCTGCCGATAGATTAGTTAAGTTTTAGTTAATAAGCTGAACGCCAATTAATTAGCATTAAAAATAGGTAAACTTATACTTCCATTATACAGTACCGCTGTCCTAGTGATATTCGGTAATTCACGATTTCTGCTTTAATTAAATTTGAAAAAGGATATTGGACCCCACAATAAAAGCGGATAGTGTTTATTTCGTATTTTTTCGCGGCATATATGCAGAATGAAAACGGCCGATAAAATGGTCCAAATCGCAGTGAAGGGAGTAATCATAGATTATAAAAGATTTGACGTATCCATGAAGACTTAAAATCCGTTGGCACCCTATTGAATTTCACTTCACCGAAAGGCTTGACGGGTAATGAAAAAGGTTCAATTGTTTCCAGAATACTGGAAGGTTTTTGACGATCTATATTCGAAGGTTTTTTTTGATGTAAAAGGAAGATCCTACTTCAGATGCGGCATTAACAGCCAGGGAATGTATCCTAATTAAGTGGCATTAAAGTAATACAAATGAAAAAAGGACAACTTCACCAACAGAATCCTCACTCGAAAGAAATTAATGGTCTTTGCTTTTAGTGAACATTTTTTAACATAACTTTTATAAACGGTTAACCGTGGTTTTAATTTGGAAGCAGGAGAAGTGTTTTTGTCTAACCAGAAATAATAATGAAATGGAAAAGGGGAAAGACCCAGGTGTCAAGAACATTATATTTTGAGTCGTTTATATAAGGATTTTATTGATAAAATGAATGAGATAAATTGGGGGCATCCGTTAAATTGGGTGCTTTTTTATTGGGGAGAGATTATGAAATCAGGAGAGGTTAAAAAGAAGACTGTAAAGAAGAAGGACTGTCTACCTTTGGATAAGCGTTTTTTACTGAAGTATATTCTTTGTAAACTAGGCATACATTCTTACATGTTCACTAATGTAAACGTTCCTTAATAGTCTTGGAATAAATACCGGTGAATAGTCCCTTTTGTAGAATTTAGTAGTCAAAAAGGAGGGAATGAAGAATATGAAAATATCAGACGTTGGATTTAAAGGTCAAGTTTTTGGATTTATAAAGTTCACACCTTTTGTGGAAAGTTTTTTGTCTGGAGATTTATATATGAATAATTTCAAAAAGTATATTGATATAGAAAGTGCTTCAGGAGAAAAAGGTGTAGGAGACAAATTTGAAGCAGCACATGTTTTTACGGAATTAACCATGAATTTCTTTACTCAAGATACCAATGAATTAATAATGTCGGGGCGAACTAAAAAAATGAATTTCAGAAAAAATATAAATGAAAAAAGACCATTATATTGTATGTATGCAATTGTTGGCGATATGTTAAAAGTGGTTAAAGAGGATGAAAAATATTACTATACCAAATTTGATTTACCTAATGAACAAATCGATAAAATGATCAGGGAGTTCGGAGATAGCTTAATTTTTGTTACCCCATCGCAATTTATTGACAGAATTACTAGAACACTCAATGAAAAAGGTTATGCTTACAGAGGGGGCTTGGTAAAATATGATGATTATAACATCAATTCCTCAGCTAGGATGAGCTCTTATAAAAATCAAGGGACTGATATTTATTTTTGGAAAGATAAATATTTTGAAAATCAATATGAATATCGCATAGTTCTCACAGATCAAGAAGTTGATGAAGCCTTAATTGTGAACATAGGTGATATTTCAGACATTAGTACTATTTTTAATGCCAATGAATTTTTCAGTGATAAATTTGAAATAAGATTACGAAAGAAAGGAAATCTAAGCATCCATTAAATTGGGTGCTTTTTATTTGCAGGAGGGATAAAGAAAATATTGAGCTCTTTAAAGAATTAAAAAGAAGAGTTAAATTAACCGGAAATTCTAGGGTTATTGCATCCACATGGTTAAGGCAAAAAACATGAATTATAATAACTCATTTAAATTCACTAGTATTGTTATCGGTAATTTAAAACGAAAAAAAAGAAAAACTTACCTAATGGGTAAGTTTTTTGGATATAAAGTTATTTTTTATTCCTATACACATGCCTTTTTAATCTGAAAGTATCCGTATATCTAGTTTTAGAATATTAATTGTAAGTCCTCGCACACGAACCTTACGATGCATATGCTTAAAAAGAATAGGTTCATCAAAAGGTGAACTCTGCATAAAGTCAAAAATGATCGAGGTTACTTTTTTTCGTTACTTCGAGAGATAAACGCGCGCTTCATAAGGTTTTAATGTATTAGAAGAAATTTCATCACTGTTTTGATCCGCGTAGTTATTGATTAGCAGTTGTCTAGCTTCACAGCTAATGTGTTCTGGTAATTCAAAGTAGGCTGCTTCCCCTGTAAAGTTGCAAATAACAAGTAATGTTTCGTTATCTAAAGTACGTATATACGCATAAATTTGCTCATTTTCTTTTAAAATAAGATCATATGCACCGTACACAATTACGTCATATTTTTTTCTTAACTTAATTAGTTTTTGATAGTAGTAAAAGATAGAATTCGAGTCTTCTAATGATTGTTTCACATTAATTTCTCTATAGTTTGGATTTACTTTTAACCAAGGAGTACTTGTTGTAAAACCAGCATTTTTACTATCGTCCCATTGCATAGGAGTTCTAGCGTTATCACGGCCTTTAATATAAATGGATTCCATTACTTTAGCTTTATCCTCTTGACCCTCTATAACTTTTTCACGGTACATATTCAGAATCTCAATATCCTTATAATCATCAAGACCAAATTTAACATTTGTCATACCTATTTCCTCACCTTGATAAATATAAGGCGTTCCCTGCATCATATGAAGGAATGTTCCAAGCATTTTTGCGGATTCTACTCGGTAAGATGTATCATTGCCAAAGCGAGAGACCATTCTTGGTTGATCATGGTTGTTTAAATAAAGGCTATTCCATCCTTTTCCTTCCAATCCTTTCTGCCATTTTGTCATGCATTCTTTAAGATCGTCCAGCTTTAAAGGCTTTACATCCCATTTTCCGCCTGGTCCTGAGTCTAAATCCATATGTTCGAATGTGAAAATCATATTTAGTTCAGTACCTTCACTATTCGCATACTTAGTGGCATCTTCAACGGATGCCCCAGGACATTCGCCGACTGTCATCATGTCATATTTCGAAAGTACCTCACGATTCATCTCTTGTAGATACTCATGCACACGAGGACCATTCATAAAGAAATCGCCACCCCAGTCGTATCGCTTTCCGCCTGGAGTGCTGGGCAATCCTTCCGCTTTGGAAATGAGGTTAATCACATCCATTCGAAAACCATCAATGCCCTTATCAAGCCACCATATCATCATGTCATGAATTTCTTTTCTTACTGTAGGGTTTGCCCAATTTAAATCAGGCTGTTTTTTGCTAAACAGATGAAGGTAGTATTCATCTGTTTCTTTATCATATTGCCAAGCTGGACCACTAAAAACTGATGTCCAATTGTTTGGCTCTTTTCCATCTTTGCCGGGGCGCCAAATATAGTAGTCTCTGTACGGATCATCTTTTGATGATCGGGATTCAATGAACCATTTATGTTCATCTGATGAGTGATTAACAACTAGATCCATCATTAATTTCATATTGCGTGAATGTAATCCTTCCAAAAGTTCATCCCAGTCATTCAGGGTACCAAACTCATCCATAATGTCTTGATAGTCACTAATATCATAGCCATTATCATCGTTTGGAGATTTGAAAACAGGTGATAGCCAAACGACATTAACTCCTAATTCATTTAAATAATCAAGTTTTGAAATAATTCCACGTAAATCTCCAATTCCGTCCCCATTACTATCCATGAAACTCCGAGGATAAATTTGATAAACAACACTTTCTTTCCACCATTTTTTCTCCAATTTCATCTTCCTTTCACTTCTAATTTGTTTCTTAATCAGTCTCATATTCCCCTTATTTAACAGCACCTTTTGTCACACCACTAATAATCCATTTTTGAGCTATGATATAAACAAGGACCATAGGGGAGAGTGCCATTAAATAGGAGGCAAATGCTAAGTTATAATTTGTTGTAAACTGTGACTGGAATACATATTGAACAAGCGGCAATGTCATCGAATCACGATCACTTAAAATAACAAGTGGTAACATAAAATCATTCCATGCCCACAAACATGTTAAAATTCCGACTGTTGCGTTTATTGGGCTTAATAATGGAAAAATAACTTTCCAAAATACTGTCCAAATACTTGCTCCATCTACATAAGCTGCTTCTTCTAATGACTTGGGAATCGAACGTATATAGCCCACATAAATAAAAATATTAAAAGCCAAACCGTATACAATATACAGAAAGATAAGTCCTGTCATATTATTTAATCCGAATAGGCTAGTTTGCTTTACAACAGGCAACATAATTATCGGAAAAGGTACAAACATCGCACTAACAAAATAGTAATAAAGCAACTTAAAGAATCGTCTATGCATATTCCGTGCAATGGCATAAGCCACCATCGAATTTGTCAGTAATGTAAGAGCAACTGTAAAAACTGTAACGATAAAGCTATTTTTAATAGATTGAAAAAAATTCGTCAGGCGAATGGCTTCAGCGAAGTTTTCCCATCTTAATGTATGAGGCAGAGACAAAAGGGATTTACTCATTTCATCTGGTGACTTGAATGCTGTCACGACTGTTAGGTAGAGGGGAAATAAGATAACCAGTGAGCAAAAAATTAGCAGTATGGTTATAGGCCAATTTACTTTTTTACTTTCCATTACATATCCACCTCACGTTTTTGAAGGAATTTAATTTGCAGGATTGATATAACCACAATTAAAATAAAGTAGATCACAGAATTTGCTGCCTGATAAGCGAACTCCCCCCCTGAGAAGCCCCCTTTATATATCAATACCGAAATGGCTTCCGTGGATTGACCTGGACCTCCATTTGTCATTGCAATAATATGGTCAAATACCATCAAAAAGTTTTTCATCGCAAGCACCATATTTATGGTGAAGAAAGATGCAATAAGTGGAAATGTAATGTGTTTAAAACTTTTCCATTTTCCCGCACCATCTAAACTAGCAGCTTCGTACAATTCAGTTGGAATCGTTTGTAATCCTGCTAAATAGAGAATGGTATTAAATGCAACGGCTTGCCATACAGCCACAATCACAATTCCAACCCATGCTAAATCTGGGTTACCAAGAATATTTTGTGTTAAAGATGTGATGCCCAACTTTTCAGCAATTTGAGGGATAAAAAATGCAAATAAATAATTAAAGATAAACCCAACGATTAATACGCTTAGAATATTCGGCACAAAAAACACAGCTCTAAGTGTATTTTGAAATTTAATCTTTGCATTAAGTCCTATGGCAATTGACAAACTAATGATATTTACGAGTAAAGTGGAAACAATGGCAAATTTAAATGTAAAGCCATAGGAAGCCAAAATACGTTGGTCTTGGAATAAATTCACATAGTTTTTTAAGCCAACAAAATTAAAATCCCCATACCCTTTATAATTTGTAAAACTATAAATCATCCCTTGAAAAACTGGAACTGTATGAAATACAAAAAATATTAAAAATGCTGGAAGCACCATCCAGTAATAGGCTTTGGATTGTTTAACCACTCGTTTTTCCCCCTTGTTATTCTCTCGCTTTGACTTTATTCCACTCATCATCCAGTTTTGAAAGGAACGGTTTGACTTCTCCTTTAATTAGAAAATCCTGTATTAAATTGGCTGCTTGCATACTAGCAGGGAAATAGTGTTCCGGAAAACTAGTGATTTTTTGTTGTACAAAATAAGGGTTTAACTCTTTTAAAGCTTCATCATTTTGTAAAACATTTTTAACTGCAGAAAAACTGTTTTGTTCTTTAATGTAATACTGTGAATTTTCCTTTTCTAATAAAAAATGAATAAACATTAACGCTTCTTTTTTATGTGGTGTATCTTTTGACATCGTTAATGCAGTATCTACACCTGATACGAGTTTGTTTTGAGATGAATCATTGGATGCAGGTAAGGGAAAGGAACCGAGTTTTATATTTGGGTTAATTGCTTTAATTGATGAGATTGCCCAGCTTCCTTGGATATACATAACTGATTCACCATTTGCAAACGCCCGATTGCCTGCATTATAGTCACGGCCAAAATTATCCTTATGACCATAATCGAGCAATGTAAGCATTTTTACTAAAGTTTCCTTGTAATGCTCTGTAAAAGTTGTTTTATTGGAATTGCGATCCTGGATAAAGTTGTCACCTTGCAAGTTTCCTGCTAAGGCATTAAATGAGACCATTGCAGTCCAAGCATCTTTATACGTAAAATAAAAAGGTAATTCTCCTTGTTTTTGAATCCGTTTTGAAACGTTAATTAGCTCATCCCATGTTTTGGGAACTTGTAACCCTAACTCTTTAAATTTATCCTTGTTATATAAAAGCATATTTGCATTCGTCGCAAAGGGAATTCCATTATCCTCATTATTCGTTCTACCTAATAAATTAAGCATATTAACATAGTCTGGTATAACTTTATTGATGGCTGAATCCTTTGAAAAATCATAAAATAATCCTTCTTCTGCAATATCGCCATACGTAGCATTGCCTCCGATCGCTAAAAGGTCTGGTACATCTTCTTTCACCAATCTCGTCCGTAATACCGTCTCGGAATCAGGAACGTTATTCTGTTCAATATCAATATTGGGGTGCAATTTTTCAAACCTTTCAATTAAATGATCAAATGTCGCTACAGCTTCCGGCTTATTTTGAAAAAATTCAATATGGATTTTTTCATCAGCTGTTGTTTGATTAGTACATCCTGTAAGTAAACTGGCTATAAATGCTGTAGTACAGAGGTAACGCCACTTATTCTTCATATACGTATCTCCCGTCTGAAAATTTCGTCTATTTTATGCATAAGTAAACGTTTACTCTAATGGAATCATCAATGATAGTAAACGTTTACGTTAAGCCGTTTATAATTGGAGTGATAATAGTGTAATCACCCCAACTTGTAACTTAACCTTTATTCGCTATATGAATGGACTGTATCACGCTCAGCAATATGATGAGGATAAAGCTGGTTTATTTTTAAAGATGGATCCAATAAAAGTTGAATGGAATCTTTACCCATCTTATATAAGGGCTGCGCTACCGTCGTAAGTGGGGGAATGGCCTTCTCAGCTGTAGCTGTATTATCGTATCCTATAATGGATATACTTTCCGGTACTCTAATTCCTTTTTTATATAAAAGTGATAAGGCTCCTACAGCCATTTCATCGCTTGCACAAAATACAGCTCTTACTTTTGGGTAACTTTTCAATAAATCGTCCATCCCCTTAATACCACTCTTGAAAGAAAAATCTCCATACGTGATCATTTCATTGGTCACTGTTATTCCCACGTGATTTAATGCGTCTGTAAAGCCTTTTACACGTGGAGTTGTTGAAATGATATCGCTTTTTGTTCCTGCAATCATTCCAATATGTGAATGCCCTTTTTCTACTAAATAGGTCGTGGCATCGTAAGCAGCTTGATAATCATCTACTTTAATAAAGGGAAGGGGATAGTCTGATTGTGTTGCCACTAATACAACCGGTACATTGTTTGTTTCAATCGCTTTATAGTAATCTAGCGTGATAAATTCACTGACGATAATAATTCCATCCACCCGTTTTTCATACAATGCCTGCAAGTAGTTGATCGTTCGTTTACCATCATGATTGGTTTTACATATCATTACACTGTAACCAAACTCATGAGCTTGTTCCTCAATTCCGGCTAAAACCTCACTTGCAAATAAATCAGATACATTGGGAACGAGTACACCTATCGTTTTTGTTTTGCGATTAATTAAACCTCTTGCAACGGCATTAGGTTGATAACCAAGTTCTTTGATTACCTTTTTTACTCGTTGTTGTGTTTCATCCGAGTAGCCAGGCAAATTATTTAAAATACGAGAAACAGTCGCAACGGATACATTTGCTTGCTTTGCTACATCTTTAATGGTAATCGACATGTTTCACCAACTTTCTACGTAAACGTTTTCTAAAAAACCTTAACATATAAATAAAGCGTTTTCAATACAATTTATTTCAAAATTTGAATATTCTAACTTTCGTCAAACGACTTGTTTCATATGTAAACATTTAATCCGTTAATTTCACGATTATGTGAATGAAAAATATATGAAGCATATATTTTGAAAAAGGGTTAATAGAGGTGGATGTAGATGTAAATGAAGGTTTTCGAAAACAAATGCCCCAGATAGAAAACGAAAACATAATATGATGTGATGTTACAACACATACACAATGATAAATATACAGTTGCAAATAGTTGGAGTGAAGAGAGGTTAACATAAGCGAAATCAAAAAACATTCACAGAAAACCGAAATTACCAACACAAAATAGGCGACTATTTCTGCCATCTTAGGGGAGAGAAACAGACTCGTTGGAGATGGGAAATGAAAGAAATCATAGGAAGCACAGCCTATAAAAAGAAGAGTTTCCAGGATAGAAGATGTGTCTTTAGAAAGCCGAAGTTCGTGGATAAAAGTAAGCGCAACTTCCGAAAGTTCACGTGAGATAGTTAAAAGATTGCTAATGCTAATTGTACAGGTAAAACAACATTCTTTCAGCTAACGGGCGCGGGTTTTATTCAAGAAGGAAGAAGCATAGTTTATCCGGACTGATCATCAATCGAATAAAAAATTTTCACCTTTGAATCTAAGCCCCAGATAAGTCATTCTATCCTTTGATTTGAAGTAGCTATTTGTGCAAGAATAGTTCCCTTTTTTATAGTAATTTTTCTGTCTGTACATGCTTTTCAAGCTTAGACACTCATTTTCCATAAACACTATACAAATATACCCATAAAGGGGTGATACCACTTTTTTTTGCAGTAACAGAATATCTTATAAAATAAATAAAATTCAAAAATATCTGAAAAATCGTTGAAAAGGTTTTACACATGTGCTAGTGTGTTTTTTAGAAAACGTTTACGTAGAAAGTTGGTGGAAATTACAATTATTGATGCAGCAAAGAAAGCCAGTTTTATCTGTTTCTGGCATTCAGAAAAGTGATTGACGAGATTGGTTATCAGGCTAAGGCTGTTGTACTAGATATATTGCTTACTGGTTCTCAAAGTATTGAAACAATTAACAAGTGAAGTTTTAACAGGAATTGATGTTGGGGTGATTGCCGGAACAAAAGGAGATGTCATTTCGACAATTCCTCGTGTAAATGGATTTAAGGACGCTATAAATGATGTTGGTGTTACGGTAACCATTCAAATGAGTACATATGGGTATTATGGTCTTCAACGTGGAATAGAAAGGGTGGTTCAAGTTTGGACTATCCAACATTTACAGCCGTATTCTGTTCAAGTGATGTAATGGCTGTTCCACAACTCACGGGCATTGACAGCCGTTATCCGCTATCCGCTATGAGGAAGACTACAGTACCATTAACGTAAACGTTTACGTTGTTTTTAACGACTTAATTCAGTGCAGTCCATAGAGTGATAGGTTGGCAGGCAGACCTCTAAAGCAAATACTTTAGAAAGCGGTTGGGCAGTCAAATCGACAGCTTATGTATTGTGAAGTTGGAGATTTACGGATAATAATTTCAATACATCAAATCAAAATGAGAGGGAGTATTTATGATGGTAAAAGTAACTGTATGGAATGAAAATCGACATGAACAAAAAAATCCAGTTGTAAGAGAAGTCTACCCTGAAGGTATTCATGGTGCTATTGCAGCATTTTTAAAAGAAAGCGGATTTGATGCAAAAACAGCTACATTGGATGATCCCGAACACGGTTTAACAGATGCTGTATTAGAAGAAACAGATGTGCTGATTTGGTGGGGGCATTTAGCTCACGATGAAGTAGACGATGTAATTGTTAAAAAGGTAAAGCAGCGTGTATTAGATGGAATGGGCTTAATCGTATTGCATTCAGGCCATTTCTCCAAAATTTTCAAAACATTAATGGGTACAAGTTGTGATTTAAAATGGCGCGAAGCAGATGAAAAAGAGCGTCTTTGGGTAACAGATCCTAGTCATCCGATTACTGAAGGTATTTCAGAATATATCGAGCTAGAACGCGAAGAAATGTACGGGGAACATTTTGATATCCCGGCTCCAGACGAATTAGTCTTTACGAGTTGGTTCGAAGGTGGGGAAGTTTTCCGCAGTGGTTGCACATATAAACGAGGCAATGGAAAAGTCTTTTATTTTAGACCAGGCCATGAAACGTATCCAACATATCACAATAAAGATATTCAACGTGTCATTATAAATGGCGTGAAATGGGCACACCCAGTTGACAGAAAACGTCCTATATACGGAAATGCAACACCACTGGAACGAATTGCAGTGAAAAATTAAGGATATTAAAGGGGAAACTGATTATGAAAACAGTAAAAGTAGGGATTATAGGTTGTGGAAGTATCGGTCAACTTCGTCATTTACCAGAATATAAAATGAATAAAGAAGTAGAGATTGTAGCAGTTTGTGATATAAATGAACAGCGCGCCATTGAAGTTTCCAAGCAGTATGGTGCAAAAGTATATAAAAATTATGAAGAATTACTCGCAAGCAAAACGGTAGATGCAGTGAGTGTTTGTACACCAAATTATTTGCATGCGCCCATATCAATCGCAGCTTTAAACAAAGGCGTTCATGTATTGTGTGAAAAACCAATGGCTACGTCAAAAGAAGAAGCTCAGGCTATGATTCAAGCAGCAAAAGAAAGTGGCAAAAAACTTATGATTGGTCACAATCAACGCTTCGTTTCATCCCATCAAAAAGCACGTCAGCTTATTGAATGTGGTGAAATTGGAAGAATATATAGCTTCCGTACCGCATTTGGTCATGGAGGACCTGAGCAATGGAGTGTTGACGGTAAAGAGAGTTGGTTTTTTAAAAAAAATGAAGCGTTTATTGGAGCCATGGGAGATTTAGGTGTGCATAAAACAGATTTACTTCGTTACATTCTTGGTGAAGAAATCGTTGAAGTAGGTGCATTTGTGCAAACGAACGCTAAAGATTTTGCTAATGTCGATGACAACGCAGTATGTGTGTTAAAAACAGAAAGTGGAATTATTGGAACGCTCGCATCTAGTTGGGCGTACGTGGGTCAAGAAGATAACTCCACGATTATTTACGGTGAGAAAGGAATTCTTCGTTTAGAAGATCATCCAACGTATTCCTTAATCGTTCAATACGCAACAGGTGAGGTTGCAAATTATGAGCTTGGCAAAATTCAATCAAACGATGAGGGCGGCCAAGACAACTCACATGTGATTGAACAATTCGTAAATGCTATCGTAGAGGATAAAGAGCCAGCCGTTTCAGGAGAGGAAGGGGCAAAATCTCTATCTGTTATTCTAGCCGCTATTGAATCTCATGAAACCAAACAAATTGTAAGTACCTTTTTAGCGATAAAAGAGCCAGCAGTTTAAAATCTGCTTTATAAAAATATCTTACCATATTAAGAATTTGGGACCTATAGGAGGAAAACAACGTGAAATTGGGTGTATTTACTGTTCTATTTGCAAACTATTCATTTGAAGACATGCTAGATAAAGTGCAAACAGCTGGGTTACATACCGTGGAAATTGGGACAGGCTGCTATCCAGGAAACCATCATTGCCCGTTAGATGAATTATTAGAAGATGCGAATGCGAGAGAAAGCTATAAAAAGAAAGTAGCGGACCGTGGATTGACGATTAGTGCATTTAGTTGTCACGGAAATCCTATCTCACCAGAAGAAGGGTTTGCAAAAGAATCCAATGAAACCTTACGTAAAACGATTAAGCTGGCCTCTTTACTTGATGTACCTGTTGTCAACTGCTTTTCAGGAACAGCTGGTGATCACGAGGGGGCTAAATACCCAAACTGGCCGGTTACTCCATGGCCAAATGAATATGGTGAGATCTTAACTTGGCAATGGGAACAAAAGCTCATTCCTTATTGGAAAGAGGTAGGAGAGTATGCAAAAGAGAATAACGTGAAAATCGGATTAGAATTGCACGGAGGATTTTTAGTTCATACACCTTATACCTTGTTAAAACTTCGAGAACAAACATGTGATGCAATTGGAGCGAATTTAGATCCAAGTCACTTATGGTGGCAAGGAATTGATCCAGTGGCAGCCATTAAGATTTTAGCCAAAGAAAATGCCATTCATCATTTTCATGCCAAAGATACTTATTTAGATCAAGAAAATATTAATATGTTTGGGTTAACCGATATGCAACCATATGGAGAAGTTCGCTCGCGGGCATGGACGTTCCGTTCAGTTGGTTGTGGACATAGTTTAAAAGAATGGTCAGATATGATGAGTGCATTACGCACATACGGGTATGATTATGTGGTAAGTATCGAGCATGAAGATGCGATCATGTCTATTGATGAGGGATTCGAACGTGCAGTGACAAACTTACAAACGGTTTTAATTGAGAAAACACCTTCACAGATGTGGTGGGCATAACAAGTTAATTTTATTGAAAGATCGTTGTGGTATGAATCTACTTGATCCATATCACAATATTTTTTCAAAATCAAATTATCATAAAATTCTAGTCTATTATAAATTAAAAAATCTGATTCAAGAAGGAGAAAACAATGGCCGAGTTAAGTTTAAATCATATTTATAAAATCTACGATAAAAACGTAACAGCAGTGAAAGATTTTAACCTTCAGATTGAAGATAAAGAATTTATTGTTTTTGTTGGTCCATCTGGTTGTGGTAAGTCAACTACTCTTCGCATGATTGCAGGACTTGAAGAGATTTCAAAAGGCGATTTTTTTATCGATGGTAAACGTGTCAACGACGTGGCACCAAAAGACCGAGATATTGCAATGGTCTTCCAAAACTATGCTTTATATCCCCATATGAGCGTCTATGACAATATGGCATTCGGTCTGAAATTACGTAAATTCGCGAAAGAGGAAATTGATCGTCGTGTACAAGAGGCTGCCCATATCCTTGGTCTAGAGCAATACTTACAGCGTAAACCAAAGGCCCTTTCGGGTGGGCAACGTCAACGTGTTGCTTTAGGTCGTGCAATCGTTCGTGATGCAAAAGTATTTTTAATGGATGAACCTTTGTCCAATTTGGATGCAAAACTGCGTGTCCAAATGCGTTCTGAAATTGCTAAACTACATCAACGCTTACAAACCACCACAATTTATGTAACGCATGATCAAACAGAAGCGATGACCATGGCAACTCGTCTTGTTGTTATGAAAGATGGAATTGTTCAACAAGTGGGTGCACCAAAAGAAGTATATGACGAACCTGCAAATGTATTTGTTGGCGGGTTCATTGGTTCTCCTGCGATGAACTTCTTTACTGGTACCTTAAAAGAGGGTATCTTCCATATCGGACCGGTACGTATTGAGGTGCCAGAGGGAAAAATGAAAGGATTACGTGAGCAAGGATATATAGGTGAACAAATAATTTTAGGTGTACGTCCAGAAGATTTTCATGATGAGCTGATTTTCGTTGATGCCTCACCGAATACAACAATAAATATTAAAGTGGAAGTGGCAGAATTAATGGGTGCTGAAATAATGGTTTATTCACAAATTAATGATCAGAACTTTGTTTCGCGCGTGGATGCTCGTACAGAAGTGAAAGCAGGTCAACAAATGAAATTAGCTATAGACATGAACAAGGTACACTTCTTTGATAGTAAAACGGAGACTCGTATTCCACTTCCTATGAAAACACATAAAAGAAGAGAAGCTGGTGTCTTATAACAGATGTATGAACTACGAGAAATAAGTTTTTTAATTTCAATTAAAAATATAGATAAATTAGTAAGGGTAGAGTGGGGATTAATGGTAGAAAAAAATTGACGTACTTCTTCGTCATGGACTCCAATCTCGATCTGGTGCTGAAATTTGTAGGAAAAGCATCATCTTTTAACAGTGACATTAATATTGTGAAAAAGGAAAAAAGGTAGTTGAGAAAAGTAATATCGGGGGAATGGCCCTGACAGTTAGACATGGCAAAGGAGTTTAAATTTACTGCAGATGGAGACGATGAACAAAGGGCTATCGTAGCTCTAGAAAAATTTCTATTGAACAAGGAAAGATAGGAGTTAAACTTCTTAATTACTATATAAAAAAGTAAAGCTGTATAGTCGATAGCTAGTACAAGATTAACGAATTTAATCTTAACTTGCCGTAAGGTTAAGGCATAAAGTTCCTTGCCAACTTGAATGAAAAAGGGTGAGTATTGATGGATGAAAAATGGTTAGTGGGTGCAGATATAGGCGGTACAACTATTAAAATGGCATTTATCAATCAAAATGGTGAGATTATATATAAATGGGAAATTCCTACCAATATAAATGAAAAAGGGAAAAATATTCCTAAGGAGATGGCTAAATCAATAGATCAAACATTAAGTGAGTTGGGGCAAGAAAAACAGAAGTTAATTGGTATTGGGGTTGGAGCACCCGGTCCTATTAACTTGGGGAATGGTTCTATTGATGTCGCAGTTAACTTAGGGTGGAATAACTTTCCTTTGAAGGATCTTCTTGAAATGGGAACATCTTTGCCAGTCATAGTTGATAATGACGCAAATGCAGCAGCCATTGGGGAGATGTGGAAAGGTGCTGGACAAGGGTCAAAAGATTTATTATGTATCACCTTGGGAACGGGCGTTGGTGGTGGAATTATTTCCAATGGGCAAATTGTACATGGAATAAATGGGGCAGGTGGCGAAATAGGGCATATTACCTCTCTCGTAGAGGATGGGGCACCTTGTAATTGTGGGAAAACGGGATGTATTGAAACCATAGCATCTGCCACAGGTATTGTTCGTTTAGCGATTGAAGAATTATCTTTTACCGAGACACCAAGTAGACTGAGGGATTTTTACAATGAACATCAAATATTATCATCTGAGCTAGTATTTGAAGTAGCGAATGAGGGTGATGAATTAGCTAATAGAGTGATTGAGAAAGTTACCCTTTATTTAGGATTAGCATTAGCTCATCTTGCGAATGGTTTAAATCCTGAGAAAATTATCATTGGTGGAGGAGTTTCCAAAGCAGGGGATGCACTGTTAGTACCTTTAAAAGAGCAATTTACTCGTTTTGCTTTTCCAAGAGTATTGCAAGGAGTGGAGTTAGCCAATGCCACGTTAGGAAATGATGCAGGAATTATGGGAGGCGCTTGGTTGGTGAAAAAAAGATTACTAAACAGGAATGGAAATACACCTTTATATTTGTGATAGCACAATGAAAAGGTATAAGAATCAGAAAATAATAAATAATAATTTTATTTTTTACTATTTAAAGAGCATCGGTATTTTCAAAGTGCTCTTTTTTAATTTCAGCACAAAACTTATATTCTACAAGGGGATACAATGTAAATGACGAAATGGGTAGGGAAGACTAAAGATAAGAACACTCTGGCCATTCATCAAGCCACTAACGAAACAAGGTAACCTACTTTATAAAATGACATTTTCCTTAGTTGACAATATTTATACAAGAAGAAACCGAGAAACGAAAAATTACTTGAAAGATGAGATCATATATAACCAAGGATAAAATAGTCTTGGTCCTATGAATGTATGACAGTAAGGAATACTCCATTAAAGGAATTATTTAACAGGTTTTTTTATGCAGAGCTATTCAGAAACGGACCCTATAAACAACATAAGGAGCATACACTTTGCTCCTGTGTTCCCCATCATCTCTCTACTTATCTGCTACTTTGCGGTCTGTGACAGCAACCCTATGACTAGGCCAAGAGAAAGTACATCAATTGCAGCTGGTTCTTCAAAGGAAATCCCCTTTTATTTGTTGGGAAAGTAATTATTTAATGGCCGACTTTATTGCTTTCATTTTAACAGCAAATTACTGGAAATCTGATGTAAATTCGTGTAATCTACAAAAGTATGTTTTTTCCAAATCGTAAAGGGGGACCATAATTGAGTTCAACAAATCGTAAACAGACAACAATTGTTGCTCTTTTGCTTGCGGGTACATTTATTGCGATCTTGAATCAAACATTAATGATTACCGCCATTCCTCCTGTAATGGAGGAGATGAATGTTACGGCAAATAGTGCACAGTGGCTAACAACCGTTTTTATGCTGGTTAATGGGATCATGATCCCTGTTAGCGCGTTTTTACTGGAGCGCTTTACCACCAGACAGCTTTTTCTTTCCGCGATGGGGATTTTTGCTATTGGTACATTGGTAGCGGGGCTAGCTCCAAATTTTGGAATGCTGCTGCTAGGAAGGATGATTCAGTCGAGCGGAGCAGGAATCATGCTCCCGTTAATGCAAACAGTCTTCCTAATGATTTTCCCTGTTCATAAACGGGGTGCAGCCATGGGACTGGTCGGTCTGGTCATTTCCTTCGCGCCGGCTATTGGTCCCGCTTTGTCGGGCTGGGTTACGGAGACCTACTCATGGAGGGTTTTATTCTTTATCATTCTTCCAATTGCTATTATTGATATCATAGTTGCGTTCTTCGCTTTAAAAAATGTAACAGAAGTTACACGGCCAAAAGTGGATGTGCTTTCGATTGTTTTATCTTCCGTAGGTTTCGGTGGATTATTGTATGGTTTTACAGCTGCAGGTAATTATGGCTGGACAGACGAGAGTACCATCATATCCCTAGGCATTGGGACAATTTCACTTGTTTGGTTCATCAACAGGCAATTGCGATTGAAGCATCCAATGCTGGAGTTCCGTGTGTTCACGTATTCATTATTCCCGATTGCTATCATTATTGGAGCCATTACCTTTATGGGTCTGATAGGTGCCGAAACGCTCATCCCGCTATTTATGCAAAACATGCGAGGATTTACTGCGTTTGAAGCTGGATTAGCGATACTCCCTGGAGCACTTATTACCGGGTTAATGTCCCCGTTCATTGGACGTATTTTTGACCGGATTGGGGCCAGGTGGTTGGTTATTGGCGGATTACTCCTCATAACCGCTTCCTCCTTTACTTTTATCGATGTGGGTCCTTCGACAAGTTTTACATTTATTATGGTTATGTACAGTATACGGATGTTCGGATTAGCCATGGTTATGATGCCTGTTTCAACGGCCGCCTTAAACCAGCTGCCTAAACGATTAATCGCCCATGGTGCAGCAATGGATAATACGATGAAAATGATTGCCGCATCTGTAGGTACAGCAATACTTGTTACTGTGATGACATCAGCTACCGAAAATGCTCAGCAGCGTCCCGAGATAGTCCATCCTGATATGTATGGCGCGCAAATCTCATTTATTGTCATCGCTGTACTTTCGTTAATTAGCTTCCTCATTTCTTTTAAAATAAAGGATCAAAAATCAGCAGGAAAAGAGTTCGGGGAGAAGAATTAAATATTTGAATATGAGTTTTTTAAGCTTGAAAAGAATCACAATATAGATTCATCTACTTGTGATTCTTTTTTAACTAAATATCCTATTTTCGCCGCCAGGCTCGCTCACCTAATTGAACTCCCTCAGTTTAATACGATTTTCTCGCAAATACCCGCTTATTCGCAGGGTTCCATATTGAATGTATGTTAACGGATAAATAAAGTAAGTTAGGGACATTAAGGTATCGTGAAATAAAAGAATAATAGAACTTCATTTTTTACTTTATTATGAACGTTTTCGAACGCCGCCCCTGGAGGCTTTCCCTCCCATGCCGTATCATTCCTTCGTCATGGTAACTCATGAAATAAAAAAAGATACTGAATCAGCACCAATTTTAAAGATTGAAGAAATGAAAAATAGTCCAGATTTAATTAAAGATAATTCCACACCTAAAGACAAAGGGTTTCTTTGCGACTAATATCCTGCCATTTTTAATAAAAGGAACTGAATCTAAGTTTTTATTAATGTATAACTTTGGTAAAATAAATTTTAAAACTAACCAATGTTCTTAGGGAGGAAGAAATGAAAGTAAAAAAAATACATCATGTAGCAATAATTTGTTCCGATTATGATAAATCAAAAAACTTCTATGTAAATATTTTAGGGTGTGATATTAAGAAGGAAACATATCGGACAGAAAGGAAATCGTATAAATTGGATCTAATGGTCGGAGGGGAATATCAGTTGGAATTGTTCTCATTTCCTGATAGCCCCCATCGTCCAAGTTATCCTGAAGCAAGAGGGCTTAGACATCTTTCTTTTGAAGTGGAAGATATTAATCAAGCGATTGAAGATTTAGAAAAAGAAAACATTCCAGTCGAACCTATCCGTGTTGATGAGTTAACAGGAAAAAGGTTTACTTTTTTTTGTGATCCGGATGATTTGCCTCTTGAAATATATGAAAAATAGCAATCACCAGTAGGGTTATGTTTATTTTGATATAAGAAAAGCCTTTCATCAAGGTGCCCTAAAACCAAAAAGTATTTAATATGAAAATGGAAATCATTTTGTGATGTCCATTTTCGATTCTTTATTTTTTAGGACATAAAATCCGAATTAACCTAGTGTATCTGTTATTCCATTAATTGGAATAACAGATTGGGGTTTCTACGACAAATGCTTACCCTATACGGGTAGTTCCAGTCAGAAAACTTTCTTGATTAAGTGTAACCATTCGATGCAGCCTGTTACTGTTAAAAATAAGAGAACCCCTTTGATCAAATTTCACGCCATCTATCCACAGCCTAAAATCATCCGATATAAACTCTCGGAATTTATCATTTTCTTCCATGTATGTTCCGATTCCTTTACCATCAATTATAGTACCTGTATCGTGAAGTGGGTTCTGAAGGTTGATTTTTATCTAAGTGAATCCAGAGATAATCAAGCAGCCAAACGCTTTCTCAAGAAAGACTTGGTTTTTTCGTATGAATCAAGACCCTTATCATAACAGTGGATAAAAACCCAGCGTTTCCTGTAGCCATTCAGGAGTTAAAAGAAGAAGAGTAGCCCGAAGGCATACAAATAACGCAAGTTAGTTATCTCAACATTATCGTGTAGCAGGATCAACGATTTATTAAAAAGCGTATTGTACAGAATGCTTGGATTAAAGTCCTTTCGAACTGCTAAACGGATTATTGCGGGGTATGCACATGGTCTAAAAAGGACCAAACGTTCCAAGGAGAAGTCTGTCCAAAATCGGGTGAATTGTATCCACTAACTCTTGGATTAACCATAAAGTAGCATTCCGTTAGAAATCCTATTAGTTTTTTCAAATTCACAATATTTTACACTTTTAACGTTATTATTGCAGTATTGCTGCACAAAACTGTTACAGTGTAAAAGCCTCAAGACAATATTTCAAGTAAGCTTAAATGTGGACAAGGTAATTGTAAACGAGTTTGTAGACAAAAGGGGTTCCATCTGCAAAGTTGATTGGAACGGAAGGTACGAGACTCCTGCGGGAAAAGCGCGTCCAAGGGAGACCCCACAGGCGCCAAGAGCGCCGAGGAGGCTCCCGGACCGCCCGCGGAAAGCGAGTGCCTGGAGTGGAAATCAACGTTCATATTTTACACTCCCTCAAAAAAATGTAGGCAGTCTTAATATCGAGTTTGTCTACAGTCTGAACAAAAGGTGCTTCCTATACGAAGCACCTTTTGTTTAGCATGCTTTTCAAACCTAATCCATCTTTAAATGAAGATTTCCAATCCAACCCCATATGGAATAGAATTTCTTCAGTGATGATTACAGCCCAGAGTGAACACAAATTCCTTTTCTTACTATGCCACTTCACAGCGAGATAGGAATTTTATTGAAGTTCTTACGTATCCATGATACCTTCAGGTTATAGTCAATGGTATGGGAGGAATTGGTTTTGAACACTAAAGCATTTTTATTGGCATCTATTACAGTTATTATTTGGGGATCTACATTCGCTGCTATTCGTGCAGGCTTACATGGCGGGTATTCAGCTGGTCATTTGGTACTTGTGCGTTATCTTATCGCATCAGGGATTTTTGTCCTTTATGCTCTATGGCCTGGCGTGAAATTTCGACTCCCGAAAAAAGAGGATTTGTTGAGAATATCGATACTTGCATTTATTGGTATTAGTATTTACCATATCGGGGTGACATTCGGGGAACTTACCGTTTCGGCGGGAACCGCTGGAATGCTGATTGGTTCAGCACCCGTTTTCATCGCGATCATTGCTGCTATCGTTTTAAAAGAACGCCTCGGCTTATTCGGATGGATTGGTTTAGGAATAGGATTCACAGGGATCACCTTAATTACATTGGGTACTGCAGGCCCTTCGCTAACTATTTCTGAAGGAGCCTTTCTAGTGCTGATGTCTGCTGTTGCTTCTGCGGTGTTTTTTGTTTTCCAAAAGCCGTTGTTTAGCCGCTATAATCCGATTGAATTGACAGCTTATTTCACATGGATCGGTACAATACCATTTTTCATATTCTTTCCTGGCCTATTTCAAGAAATGCAACAAGCTACACTGGAAGGTCACTTGTCAGCGATTTTTGTTGGTATTTTCCCAGCAGCCATCGGTTATGTTACATGGGCAGTCGCACTCTCGTTAGGAAAGGCCAGCTCCGTATCTAGTCTGTTATACATTGAACCTGTAATTGCCATTTTCATCGCATGGGTTTGGCTGCAGGAGGTACCCAGTACTCTTTCGGTCATAGGCGGCGTGATTGCGATATTAGGGGTCCTTGTCGTTAATGGGTTCGGAAAGTACAAATCAGTGATGAAAAAAGCAGCATGAAAACGTTTTTCCAAAAACGGGAAAGCGGGAGTTGGAGATGAAATGATGGATATAAAGGATGCATTGTTTTAAAGAAAAGTGGGGAGGTAAAATTGGTAAAACGAAAATTCATGGATGCAGATATGAAAGAAGCAATCGAAAAGCTGCTTGAAGTTGTTAATCATCAAATAGCTACTCGCAAGGTTGCAGACTGTGCTTGGTTTATCAAAGACTGATTAAAGTCCTGGGAAAGTAGTCGGAAATGACATGGGATCCTAAAGATTCATGGGAGGCAATCACTTGGATATTGAACAAAGACTGTACGAAATGGTCATTGACTTAATAAAGGAAAGATACCCTGAAGGATGGGGCGGTGCAGCGGCAGTTTGGTTAGAAGATGGTACGGCTTTAACCAGCGTAGCTCCTGATATAATAAATGATTCAACAAATCTTTGTATGGAAACAGGAGCCATATTAGAGGCTCATAAATTGAATAAGAAAATTACGCATTCGATATGTGTAGTTCGTGATGATGAGAAGTCAGAATTTAAAGTGCTTTCTCCTTGTGGAATATGTCAAGAAAGGCTTTTTTACTGGGGTCCGACAGTTAAAGTGGCAGTTAGTCTACCAAGACACGACTTAACTTTCAAAACATTAGCAGAAGTGCAACCGTATCATTGGACTGCAGCTTATGATGAATATAAGGAAAAATGGACTGATAAATAAATTCAAGAAAGTGCAATGTCGGTTGAGTCTTTGATAGGGTCCGAGCTTATTTAGAATAGAGAAAGATATATCAGGTCTTAAAAGATATACTGATTTCGCTAATGAAAAAGAGATAATAACATCTAAATCTAAAGATAACTGGTTTTGGAAAAAACAAAATGATGATTAGAGCATGACGGTTTGAACGATTCAACATTATATTGGGCTCCAAAATAAAGGAATCCCCCCAGGTTGATGGGATCGTTAATTATACCTGGGGAATTGGATTTTTTCGTCTTTTAAATTAATTAAAATTAAATCTATTTTTAAAGTCCCAATCTAATTTAAATGAATTATTTTCACCTGTTAAAAATTTATAATCGACGTAGGATTTTTCTTTTTTAGACATTTCATCGACAAATGGGGAATAGGTACGGAAATACAGTTTGTTCTTCTTTTCATCAAATTCTACTAGTCTTAGCCAGCCATTTCCCCCTCGATAATTCGTTTGGTAATTGACTAGCATTTGAATGACATCATTTCCTGCTGTGTTTTGTTTTACACGATGTGCTATCCCGTAATAATGTCCATTTACAGTCATGAACACTTGATTGTGGTTCTTTACAAGTTCATCCCAAATCAGTTTGCCATTAGATGACTCGACGGCATTGGTTTTATCATCCTTAAGCTTTGGAAAAATAATATCATGTGAGACGAGGATGGTGGGTTTATCTTTATGATGATTCAGAACCTGTTTTGACCATTCCAAGTCCTTATGCAAATTTTTCATATCCACTATTAAGACTAAGTATTCATAACTCCCTGCCTTAGCTATTGCATATGAGCTATACCCAGAGTGAGACGACCCCTTATAGTATTTTTTATTCGTAAAACGCTGCGGCCCATAATGTGTTAAGAAAGGATCTCCGTCAGCATAGTCATGATTCCCTGCAGCCATCATATATGGAACTTGATTTTTATCCAGATGGGAAATGGCTCCGAGGGAAATCTGCCATTGTTTTTCTGAATCACTATCGACAATGTCCCCAACAAATGTATTCATAACGATATTGTTCTTCTTAGTGTTATTGGAAATCCAGTTCATTTGGCTATTGAAAATCTCTGGATTTTGGCTTGAATATTTCTGGGTATCTGGAATGAAAAGGAAATTGTAATTCTTTTTATTCGTTAGAAAGGGTAAAGCCTTGTTTGATCCTTCAAATGGCTCATCGTCACGAGCATCCTGCACAAGCCATTCTTTTTCAGTCAAAGCCTTATTAGCAATTCTTATTTCCTGGATATTCCCTTTGAATAGAGCATTGAACTTATTTCCCCACTCAGTTGCTCCGATGTTCCAGCCTTTACCTTTAACTGCTGCAATACCTATTACTTTTTCTGATTTTCCGTAATCACTAACGCCATTCAAAGTTAAAGTCGTCGTGTTACCGTCATTAACAACCGCCAAATGGTACCATTCATCAGCATTTAATGATCGAGACCAATTGCTTACATTGTAATTTAAATTAGATGGATGGCTGGTCCATTGGATTTTTTGATCACTGGATACAGTTAAAGCAGAAAGGATTTTCTTCTCACCTTCCAATTTATTAAGATCGGCAGCCTGTCCTTGTCTAGAAAAAAGCCCCATGACACTCTTAAAATCACTTGGCAACTTAAAAATCGCTTCAATGGTAAAACCCTTATCGAATTTCTCCGAATTGATAGGTGAACCCTTTTTGGTTTCGAAATATCTCCCTGAAGGGGCGTTTTCGTAATTAGCGAACGCCAAGCTATCCACTTTTTCGAGATCATGATAATCTTCTTCAGACCATTGAATCATATTTTTTACTTCAGGCGAGGCAGGATCTCCTATCGTCACTAACTCTAAATCATTTCCATGTTTGCTCGTATCTTCTATAATTAAATTACCTTTATCGATTGAACCGCTTTTAACATGTTGTTTTGTGAATTTCCAATTTGCCACGATACTGCTTCGATTATTTTCAGCAACGGAATCAGCCGACTTGGCAATACCAGGAACAATCATACATAAGAGTGAGAGACCTATTAATGCTTTTTTCATTCTCATAAAACATTCACCCCATTAATTTTGATTAAGCGATATACATTTCTTCTTTTTACTACCTGGATAATTTGTAGTGAACTAAGCCTAGGTAGATCCCGTATAAGCTGCAATATGGTATAGTTTGCTTATCTTTTTGATAACTTATTAACGATGAGTAAAAAAGACTTATTCCTACAAAATTCATTAGGAGATAAGTCCTAGTGGATTCGATTTGACTTTTTGAAGGTTCGCTCTAATCAAGGATTACTAGGTAATTGAAAATAGGATCAATATGAAGATTCATTATAAAATTGAACTTCTGACAGCCGGAAGGTAGACAAGCGATGTGCTACTATAAGGACAGTGATTCATCAAGATAACGAGGTGAAAGAAATGGTAAGAAGGAGATAGGTAGCCTCCTGAAATAGATGTGGTATTAATCTTAGGAGGCTATCTTAATTTATAGGAGATGTATGAATAATGAAACAAAACAAATATGGTGATACAAATTTCTTTTCTGCGTATGAGCAAATGCCACGATCAGTCAAGGGACTTGAAGCTGCGGGAGAATGGCATGTATTAAAAGAACTAATGCCAAATCTGCGCAATAAGAGTGTACTTGATTTGGGCTGCGGTTTCGGATGGCATTGCCGATTTGCCCGTGAGCAGCAAGCTAGTTCCGTGATTGGTGTGGATATTTCGGACAATATGCTTCAAAGAGCTCGTGAAAAAACGGATGACCGTTTCATTTCGTATATTAAGATGCCAATTGAAGACATCGATTTTTCCGGCTCTGAATTTGATGTGGTCATCAGTTCGTTGGCTTTTCATTACATTGAGTCGTATGAGGCAATCTGCAAAAAGGTCCATGATTGTCTAAAGCCTGGAGGCACTTTTGTTTTCTCGGTTGAACATCCAATCTTTACTTCTCGAAACGAACAAGCTTGGTATGTAGATGATCACGGAAATCATCTGCATTGGCCAGTTGACAACTATCAATCCGAAGGTGTGAGAGAAACAACCTTCTTAACCGAAAACGTAGTAAAGTATCACCGTACGATTTCAACATATATGAATGACTTGATTTGTGCTGGTTTCAGCATTAAAGCAGTAAAGGAACCGATGCCTTCTGATGAAATGTTAAAAAGTGTTCCTGAAATGTTAGATGAAAATCGAAGGCCCATGTTTTTAATCATTTCAGCAGTAAAGGAAACAATAAATTCTTTTAATGAAGGAATCAAATAAACGGGAAAAAGGCGTTTCTACGAAAGTAGGGACGCCTTTTTAGTTATTAACATTAATTTTTAAGCAATAATGCGTTGATTATCGGCTTTAATTAGGTAATGATTAAAATAGTTATATATGGAAAAGGGGATTTAGAGGAGGGAAATTGGATGGAGAAAGTATTTCCGCTTATTGAAACACGACGATTGATTTTAAGGGAAGTAACGATAGAAGACGCGGTTGATATGTTTAAATATCTATCTGATACTGATGTAGTGAAACCAATGGGGTTAGAACCATGCCAAACAATGAATGACGTATGCGATGAAATTAATTGGTATGAATCTATATTCCGGGAGGGTACGGGAATCAGATGGGGAATTACATTAAAGAACTCCGGTAAGGTTATAGGAAGTTGTGGTTTTCTGAATATGGTCTCGAAACATCATCGAGCTGAAATTGGATATGAATTAAGTAAAGATCATTGGCGAAAAGGCATTGCTAGTGAGGCATTGGAAGCCGTTGTTACATATGGTTATCGTAACTTTCACCTGGAAAGGATTGAAGCCTTGATTGAACCGGATAATCTCCCATCCCAAAAACTAGTGGAAAAGCAAGGGTTTAGAAGAGAAGGATTGCTAAGGCATTATGAATGTACTTGTGGAAAATTCGATGATTTATATATGTACTCACTCATAAAAGAAGATCTTAATGACATCATTCATTGTGAAGACCGCTAAGTACACGGTCACAGTTTATCGACAAAGTGGGTTTCGGAATGCAGTCATCCTGAAACCCTTTTTCAATTTTACCAACGGGATTATTACCATTCTTTAAAAGGAGATTTTAGCGGCCTCAGACTTAAGACAAACTGCATGGTAAGCAAATTTGCCTTCAGTTTTAAAGAACGTTCCAGTTGTTTTCAGAAATCAGCTTCCTTTCTCGCCGACTGTCTGCCAGTTACTTGGCAGGGGTGTCGCAAATTTTCAATCTAATAAGCGTTTCATAAAATAGTGAAAATCCATAAAGGGTTAACTAGTCTTAAACATGGTTCGGGATGAGAACAGCCTAAAGTAAAAACCATTCCAGTTGATTGGAATGGAGGGTACGAGACTCCTGCGGGGAAAACGCGTCCAAGGGAGACCCCACAGGCGCAAAGAGCGCCGAGGAGGCTCCCGGACCGCCCGCGGAAAGCGAGTGCCTGGAATGGAAATCAACGTTCAAATTTACAAACCCTAAAAAAAGCGGTCTTTTTCTAAAACTGAAAAACCATAAAAAAACGATTCAAGTACTAAATTTTAGTTTCCTCACTTGCTTGTATAATCTCTTTCAACCTTACAAATTCGGGTTGAGTATGATGAGTACCAATCTTTCATACCTTTTTCTTGTGCCTTTTTGTGAGCAGCATTTTCTTTCCAAAGCTTTATGGCATCCAGGGACTTCCAATAGGATACGGTAATTCCTAACCCGTTTTGATCTCTTACACTTTCGACTCCTAAATAGCCATCTTGTTGAGCGGCAAGTTCATCCATGAAATCAGCGGTTGAATTGTAACTTGTGTCATCCTTATCGCTTCTTTGCGAAGTGAAAATACAAGCGTAATAGGGCGGTTCAGGTGTATTTGCAAAAAACATGAAATGATGCCTCCTTCTAACTTAATATTCAAAATAATAACACATCCGGAAGAACATGGGGAGGGTCTGTCTCCTGATAAAGCTGATTGCAATATGAAAAGCCATTCCCGGAAAGTAACCATTTTCAGACAGCCAATGAAGGTGATGGTGGGCGTTGATCTCCAGCCAAGAAACTACCATAAGACAGAAAGTTCACTAATCCGCAGTTCATAGGAAGAAGGGATTTTTTTCTGATTCACGAATATATTAATTTGAAGGTTTTACAAAAAAAGGAGATGGTTTTCTTGTGTGGGATTCGTCAGTAAACATATAGAAAGGGATGCATTTTTACCGAAACATCGCGAAATTCTTTTGGGAAATGCATTAAAAGATTTATCGGCAGATCCAGATGTTTTGGCTATTTACCTAGCCGGTTCATTAGCAAAAGGAAACTATGATAATTACTCTGATATCGATTTGCATACCATTGTTATACCAGAACGGAAAGCAGGTTTTTTAAAGGAAAAAAGGAATAGAGCCAATAACTGGGGATATGTTTCATTTCACGAAGACTACAATCCTTCATCACCGTACGTCGTCTCTCATTATGAGTCCTTTGTGAAAGTGGATAGCTGGTATCACTCACCTGAGGAAATGGTACCTTCCATTTGGTTAAAAGAGGTTGAAGTCCTTTATGATCCCCTAAATATTATGAGCCATGTTATTAAGGAATCCGCTAAGCAAGTGTATAAACCCTCACCGGAAGAAGTTGACCATTGGAGAGGAAAGCTGCTTGCATTTGTCCACGAAACCTACCGAGCTATTATGAGGGAAGAAATATTTCATGCACTATCCAATCTTGATAGGATACGATGGTTGATTGTGTCTGGTTGGTATATGGAAATGGAAGAACACGTAGATGGACCCTATGGAGTATGGACGAAAATCGAAGGTGAAAGAAGTAAATTAGATGAAAAGCAATTATCCCTTTTGGAAGGTTGGGATTGTGGCCGTAATACAAATGAAATCATGAAAACGTTAAGAGGTATGATCCCAGAGTTCCTTAGACTTAATAAATACCTTTGCACACAAGTGGGTGTCGAAGCAAATGAAGACCATATCAAACGAATAATGGATATGGCTATCTGATACTTTTGCTAAAGGTTAAGGGACATCGTACATTTGGAGTTCAGGAAATAACATTAGTGTAATCACTTTTGGAGGGATGAATAGGTGGCAGAATTGGTATATCATGTAGCCGTTTCACTGGACAATTTCATTGCCGATCAAGCAATGTTGGAAGGGGATATCAATCATTCTTTTTTCTTATTTGAAGGAGATCATGTCCCAGACTTTTTATCTGATATCCAGCATTATGAAGCGGTGTTGATGGGAAGTAAAACATATGAATTTGGATTTCAATTCGGAGCTAAACCGGGTGAACCAGGCTATAAGGGTTTGAAACATTATATATTCTCGAGCTCCCTTCAGTTTGAATCGAATGAGGAGGTAGAACTTATCAAAGGAAACGCCGTGGCGTTTATTGAAAACCTCAAGCAGCAAGCTGACGGAAAGCTATGGCTTTGCGGGGGCGGTGAACTGGCTGGAACGTTATTAAAACATAAACTCATTGATCAATTGGTGTTGAAAGTGAATCCAGTCATTATCGGTGAAGGCATCCCTCTTTTCGGCAGCGTTAAGCCGAGTCTAAAATTAGATTTAGTTGAAATGAAACAATATCCAAACGGAGTGATCAAACCCACATATAATATTATTTATACTTAGGAATATGGCGGAGGGCTACTAAAACTTCATTCGTAAATAGCTTTCCTTCAATAGTTATGGCTGCGCTGGCGCAGCCTTTTTCTACTGTAAATTCACTGGTCATTGGAAGTTGAACTTTTCTTAAGTGAAAAGTGAAAATATACAATGAAAATTAATTAGAAATTTATTTTTAACATATATCCTTTCAATATATCTTGAAAGGAGTGTTCTATATGAAAAAAATGTTGAAAGTATCAAAGAATTTATTTTTTACCTTCATTGCTATTATCTTATTTGTAGCAATAGCTGTTTTTATTTACCATAATTATCAGAAGGGCAAGGAATCATCATTAATTAGTGAAGGAACATCCGTTGATTTTAATAACAAAAAAATTAATGTATATACTGAAGGCAGCGGTAAGGATACATTCGTTTTTATGTCCGGTTCCGGAATTGCTGCCCCTGTTTATGAATTGAAAGGATTATACAGTAAGTTTACAAAAGAAAATAAGATTGCAGTAATTGAAAGAGCTGGATATGGAAACAGTGATGTTTTTCATGATGATAGGGATATAGATACAATATTGGAGCAAAGTAGGAAATCGTTAATGGAAAGTGGAAATAAACCTCCTTATATTTTGGTTCCACACTCAGTATCAGGTATCGAAGCGATTTACTGGGCACAAAAATACCCAAGTGAAGTAAAGGGAATTATTGCTTTGGATATTGGTTTACCGCACCAATATGTAACTCATAAAATGGGCCTGGTTGATTCATTGACTGTAAGAGGTGTGAATATTTTAACGAAAATGGGTTTGCACCGTCTTGTTCCTTCTGCTACTTATAATCCCGAAGTGATTAGGCAATCATTCTTAACGGACCATGAAAAAGAAATGTATAAAGCACTATCTTATAAACAGTTTTTTAATGATGATATGGAGCAAGAGCTTTTACAGAGTTACAATAATGGGAAAAAATCAGTTAACTTGCCGGTTCCAAAAGAAACACCCATTTTATTTTTAGATGCGATTGCCGATGAAAATAAAAATTCAACATATACAAAACAAAAAAATCAAGATTATGAGGAGTTTGCAGAGAAACTATTAAAAGGCGATGTAATAAAACTGAAAGGGACGCACAGTATTTATTTATACGAGCCTGATGAGATTTATGATCTTGCCATGGAATTTATTAAATGAATTGAAAAAAGAAAGGCCCTGTGATGAAAAGATATAATATTTTAATTGTTGAAGATGATTTGATGATTGGTGATTTATTGAAAAAAATTTTGCAACGCGAAGAGTACAATGTATGTTGGATAAAAGAAGGAAAAGATATTATTGATTTAATCCATGAGATGGATTTAGTCATTATGGATGTTATGCTACCAGGAGATGATGGCTATCAAATTACCAAGAAAGTAAAAAGTCTAGGATTAAACATTCCAGTTATTTTTCTATCCGCCCGAAATGATATGGATAGCAAACTCCAAGGTTTGACAATTGGTGAGGATTATATGACTAAGCCTTTTGATCCTAGGGAGCTATTACTAAGAATGCAGAAATTGCTGGATAATCAATATGGTACTTTCACGCAAATTAAACATTTATATATTGATGCCGAGCATAAAAAGGTATTCAATAATGACTTGCAAAATGAAGTGGTTTTTACTGCGATAGAGCGTAAAATATTTTTCTATTTATATGAAAATAGGGATCGTATTTTAACGAAAGAACATTTCTTTGAATATTTATGGCAGCTCGAAGATAGAAATCAAAATATCATTAATGTACATATAAAAAAAGTTAGAACAAAAATCAATGATAATACCGGTGAGATCATCCAAAATATATATGGAGAAGGGTATAGATTGAATACCTATATAAAGAAATGAAATTAAAGAAAAAATACCAGATATTGTTACTTATCGCCGTTATTAGCGTGCCATTCATATTACTGTTAATCAGTATCCTTATGTCAGTAATTTATGATATGGCCTTTAAAACCAAAAATAATGACATTCCTTTTCATGAATCTTTTGCATATCCTACAATGCTGGGAGTATTTATTTTATCATTATTATTGTTAGCCTTCTTATTTTCCAAATCTATTAACTCGGTATTAAATAAAATAAATATATTGAATGAAACCATCAGGAATTTAGCTAGTGATGAGGAGATTCCGAATAAATTAGAGGTTAAAGGCAATGATGAAATCGGGAAATTAACTAAATCGGTGAACTTGCTAATTGAAAGAACGACCTATCGGGAATTGGAACTAAAACAACAAAAGGAAATGAAAAAAGAACTCTTAAATAAATTAAGGCATGACATCAATACACCTTTAACAGCAGTAAGATTACAATTATTTTATTTAGAAGGTCAATATACAGATCAAGCTCCACTATTACAATCACTATATCAACAAATAAATTATATTTCCGAATTAACAAATGAATATAATATTCAATCCACAGATGCGCTAGATAATTCTTATATCTTGAATGATGAAGTGAATATGCACGATTTATTAGAAACGATGGTTAAGAAATGGGATTATTTGTATAATATGCATGGCATTGAATTAATATATCATCCATTAAATGGAGAGTTGGAATGGATAAGTAATGACTTATGGCTCCAAAGGTTATTTGATAACGTTTTCCAAAATGTGTTGAATCACTCGAGGGCTGATAGACTTGTGATAACCATTGAAAATAATGTGGTAAGTATCAAGGATAATGGGATTGGTTTTGATATTGATAGTAAAAGTAAGGGGCTTGGCTTAAAAATAATTGAGGATATAGCTAAGACACTACATATAAAATATAATTTACAATCAAATGATAGCGGAACTTTATTTTGTTTTACAGTCGAAAAAACGATTAAATCTCACTAAAATTCGTTATTTTGTGGTGAGGGCATCGTCAAGGGTACTTCAATATTATTCTTTTCAGATAGTTTGCCGTGTGCAACATAGTTATCTATCACTTACTTATATAAAACGATACAAAAAGGTTGCTATAGACCCACCCATTTTTAAGTTGATATTATATTCATGTACTTAATTGTGGGGGGAAGTTGAATGGAAGAACAGAAGTATAATGACCTCAAATTAGGCGAACGTGGTGCAATCATTAGTATAATTGCTTATATTTGTCTATCTATCATGAAACTGGCTATAGGATACATAAGCGACTCAGCCGCTTTAAAAGCGGATGGTTTGAACAATACCACTGATATTATCGCATCGATTGCTGTATTGATCGGTTTAAGGCTAGCTCAAAGACCCCCGGATAAAGATCATGGTTATGGTCATTGGAAAAGTGAAACGATTGCTTCAATGGTAGCTTCATTTATCATGTTTGCCGTTGGTGTACAAGTTTTAATAGATGCAGTTGCTTCCATGCTTAAAGGTGGAAAGGAATCACCTGACATTATTGCAGGATATGTAGGCGTTTTATCTGCAATAGCCATGTATTTTGTATACCGATATAATAAAAAGCTTGCTCTCAAAATTAATAGTAAAGCCGTTATGGCAGCTTCAAAAGATAATATTTCCGATGCTTGGGTAAGTATCGGAACAGCTATAGGGATTTTCGGCTCCCAATTAGACATGCCTTGGCTGGATTCCCTGACTGCAATCATTGTTGGACTATTAATATGCAAAACAGCTTGGGATATATTCAGTCAAGCCTCTCATGAACTTTCTGACGGATTCGATGAAAATAAAATTCACCTTTATAAGGATGTAATTACAAATGTGGATGGGGTCAAGGGGATAAAAGAAATTAAAGGGAGAAATTACGGGAATAATGAAGTGATTGATGTTGTCATCCTTGTCAATTCTACGTTAGATATTAAAGAAGCTCATGATATAGCGACCCATGTAGAAAAAGTGATGATGAAAGATCATGGAGTTTACGATGTTCATGTCCATGTAGAGCCCAATTAACATGAACTTTAAGGAAAACGGGCATCAATCATGCTTTACAAACATATGATACTATGCAATCATTAATTCATTACATTGGAAGGAAAAGGTACCTCATACAATGAAGCAGTAATCTTATCTAATAAACAGTAAATCTAAATCTATTTCACTGGGTGTAAACGGTTAGGATGTTCAATGGAAGTACGCTTGTTAGCTCTCCTGATATTGGTGAGTAAAGTGAGCATCACTTTTACATTTGAACAAGATTCTTTTTAGATACCCTTGTGAGATTTTAATGATTATGTTTAGAGATGGGATTCGTCTGTTCGTTTATAGGTACTAATTCATATACAAATACTTTTTCCGTTATCGAAATCGGAGAGGTATATTTGGTTTATGTATATTAATTTAGTAACAGGCGATCTCTCTCTAGAAAAATAGAGGGGGATTTTTCATGTTATTTTTAAAAGCTAATGATTTAAAGAAAAGCTACGGGAATCGTGAAGTCATTTCCGTTGATTCACTTCATCTATACAGTCATGACCGTATTGGCTTGGTTGGTAAAAATGGAGAGGGTAAAACGACTCTGCTTTCTATTTTGGCAGGCGTTAAGGAACCTGATTCCGGTTATATAGAGAGCTATGGGACAGTCAGTTATATCCCACAGATAGAAGAAACTGAACAAGAAATAAGCGGGGAGTTAACGAGCATATGGAAACTGCCCAATGAGAATCAAGAAATGGTAAGTGGCGGCGAACGTACTCGAAGAAAAATTGCCGCAGCGCTGACTTCCAATGCGAATGTATTGATCGCGGATGAACCTACCAGCCATTTAGATGTATTCGGAATTGAACAATTGGAAAAGGATTTAAAGTCATTTAATGGCGCTATATTGCTTACTTCACATGATAAATCATTTTTAAATAATCTGTGTACGACAATATGGGAAGTTGAGAAAGGCAAAGTTACTGTATTTGAAGGGAATTACGAAGCGTATACCTCACAAAAGCAAGCAAAAACAGAAAAGGAAAATAAGGAATATGAAGAGTATACTCGCGAAAAGAATAGGTTGAAACAGGCTGCACAAAACCTCCAAGCCAAATCTGATTCAATCAGGAAAGCCCCTAAACGAATGGGCAATTCAGAAGCAAGGCTCCATAAACGCAGCTCTGGAAAACAGAAGGCGAAATTGAACCGTTCTGCTGAAGCGATTGAAACTCGAATCGATAAGTTAGCAAAAAAAGAAAAACCTAAGGAAGATACCCCCATCATTTTTGATATTTCAGAATTTCCATCTCTGCACAGCAAAAGGGTCATTCGATTTAATGGCTGTTCGCTGAGCGTCGGATCTAGAATGCTGAAACAACATATTTATGGAGATGTACCCCTAGCATGCAGACTCGCCATCAATGGTCAAAATGGTTCAGGAAAAACCACATTACTGAAAAAGATAGTGGAACGACATGCAGGTTTATATGTTGCGAAGCCAGCAAAGGTAGGTTTTTTTGCACAACAACAAGAAAATTTGAATGAAAGTAAAACGGTACTTGAAAATGTTTTGGAGGAGAGTCCCTACAATCAAGCCTTTATTCGCACAGTATTATCACGATTAGCTTTTAAAGGAAATGACGTTCACAAACAAGTAACAGTCTTAAGCGGTGGGGAAAGAGTCAGGGCTTCTTTAGCAAAAGTTTTTTTGGGAAACTATAATGTACTGGTTTTGGATGAACCAACAAACTACTTGGATATTCATACTAAAGAGGCTTTAACCGAAGTGTTAAAAGCATATCCAGGAACCATCATTTTTGTGACTCATGATCGTTCATTGATTCAATCACTTGCAACACATGCACTTTCATTTGAAGATGAAACTCCGAGAGTAAGGGCTGTAAATCATGAATCAACAAATTTGAATACGGGCAAGGAAGGTCATCAAGATAAACAGGCTGAATTCCTTATGATTGAAGTGCAAATCATCGAGACACTTGGAAAACTGTCCAGCGTTATGAATGAAGAGGAAAAAGAGGAATTGGATAGGGAATTCCTACAACTCTTGAAAAAGAAAAAGGAGCTTGAAGGTTAAATGCAATCCATTAAAAGGCCCATCTCATTCGAGAAGGGCCTTTTAATGGATAAAAAACTATAGTAAGTAAAGAATTTGGTTCCTCAAAACATGAAGGTGAAAAACGGTTAAGGAATGTTGAAATTAACCAGATGCTTTAAGGACTTAGCAATAACTAATGATGATACGTACGGGGGAGAAGGGAAGAGTGCGATTAGAATCGGTTCTCCGTATCCTGCCACGGACAGAATCATGATCAAAACAACTGAAGAGAAATATATATTGTTCACTTCGAATGCCGTTTCACTTAAGAACAGATTAACATCATTTATTAATGAAAGTACGACGGTCTCGTTCTATTACTCTTACTATTAAGTAAACGATAGATTTATAGTTTACACTAAAGCTTAAAAGCTGTTAAATAAGGAAGATATAATTAGTAGACAGATTTAAAAGTGTATACGATTTATTAAAAGGGTGGGGGCATCTATTGGCAAATAGTCTGCACCATTAGGGCATTCGGGTAGAGGTTGCAAAAGATAATAATGATTTAAGGTACATGATTACAGAAAAAGGGATACCAATTCAAGATGCTTGTCTTAGGAATCCCGATCACTAGGCAAGGTGTGTGAAGCAGATGGAAATTAACGATACTGATAAAAAAATCTTAGAGATATTAATGCAAAATGGTCGAACTTCGTATTCGGATATATGTTGTACGTGATCGTGTGCAGCAACTAATGGAAAAGGGTGTTATTGAAAAAATCAGCGCTGTTGTCAACGCTGAAGCTGTAGGTAAAAAAGTATCGGCCTTTTTTGAAGTGGATTGCGAACCTGCAGGCTTAGTGAAAGTTGCAGAAAAACTAGCTAAAAATCCAAGTGTTGCAAGCTGTTACCAAATGACAGGACCTAGTACTTTACATATGCACGTTTTAGTTGAGGACTTTTCTTCCTTGGAATTCTTTATCAATAATGAACTATACGGAATAGAAGGTATTTCTCGAGTGGAAAGTCATATTTTACTACGTCGTTTCAAAAGCAGATCAGGATTAAAACTATAATAAACTCCTCTTATAATCGGGGAGTTTATTTTTTTTGAGTGATTTTATTGAAAATTAAAAACTTTTGTAAAAAAATGTTTTGTTTTTCCGGAAAATAGTATATAGTTATTTTGAAATCGTGCAATTGTTAATAAAAAATTGCATTTTAATTAACAAACGTTAGAAAAAACATTTTTTTCGTTCGTTTTGTTATTTTTTACTTGAAAATGAGTGATATTACGTTTAAAGGGAGGGGTATTATAATGGCTTTACAGTTAGATCCACATTATTCACCTTACACATCACAACGAAATGTAGTATATGCCAAGAATGGAATGGTCGCTACTTCTCAGCCTTTAGCTGCACAAGCAGGGTTAGATATTTTGAAAAAAGGCGGTAATGCTATTGATGCAGCCATTGCAACAGCTGCTTGTTTGACAGTAGTAGAGCCTACCTCAAACGGAATTGGGGGGGACGCTTTTGCGCTTGTTTGGACTAAAGGACAATTACACGGACTAAATGCAAGCGGTCCAGCACCTATGAATATCTCTATAGAGAAGGTAAAAGAAAATGGACACGAAAGTATGCCAAAGTACGGCTGGCTGCCGGTAACTGTACCAGGTGCTCCGGCAGCTTGGGTAGAATTATCAAAACGTTTTGGCAGACTACCGCTTTTAGAAGTTATGAAGCCAGCAATTGAATATGCTGCAAACGGCTTTCCTATTTCACCTACGCTAGGTCGCTTTTGGAAAAAGGCATTTGAACAATATAAACAGGAATGTACAGGAGCAGAGTTCGAAGCTTGGTTTGAGACCTTTGCTCCTAAGGAACGAGCACCTGAAGTCGGAGAAATATGGTCGTCTCTTGACCACGCTGACACACTAGAAGAAATCGCAAGAACAAACGGAGAAAGCTTTTACAAAGGGGCACTTGCAGAAAAAATTGCAGCAGCTTCTGCGACTTACGGGGGCTATTTAACAAAAGATGATTTAGGAAACTTTAAACCAGAGTGGGTTGATCCCATTAAGGTAAACTATCGCGGCTATGATGTTTGGGAAATCCCACCAAATGGACAAGGTATCGTAGCTCTTATGGCACTAAACATACTAAAAGGATTTGATTTTACAGCAAAAGAAGAAACAAATACATACCACAAACAAATCGAAGCAATGAAACTTGCTTATACTTGCGGCAAGCAATACATTACAGACCCTAAGCATATGGGTGTAACTGCAGAAGAGCTATTAAGTACTTCGTATGGCCAGCAGCGTCAAGCACAGATTGGAAGTGAAGCATGCATGCCAGCTCCAGGTGTACCGCCACGTGGAGGAACAGTGTACCTTGCAACAGCAGACGGAGAGGGCAACATGGTATCTTTTATCCAAAGTAATTACATGGGCTTCGGTTCTGCGGTTGTAGTACCCGGAACAGGAATTGCCTTACAAAACCGAGGGCATGATTTCAGCCTTGATCCTACTCATTATAACTGCCTTAAGGGCGGTAAGAAAACATACCATACGATTATTCCAGGATTTTTAACGAAGGATAATCAACCTGTTGGACCATTCGGTGTAATGGGAGGATATATGCAGCCGCAAGGGCATGTTCAAGTCATTATGAATACAATAGATTTTCACTTACATCCTCAAGCTGCTTTAGATGCACCAAGATGGCAGTGGAAGAATGAAAAAACAGTTGAAGTAGAAAAAACATTCCCATCCCACATTGCAGAAGAATTAGTACGAAAAGGACATGATATTAAAGTGGCGGTAGACTCAGGTTCGTTTGGACGGGGTCAAATTATATGGCGAAATCCTGAAACAGGTGTACTTATTGGTGGCACAGAATCAAGGACAGATGGGGCAATTGCCAGTTGGTAATCCACAGTAAAGGATTAATTTCATTAAACAACTAGACTTTTTATCGCGTTTTTCGCAGCAGCATGCTTGGATATAGTGGGGGACCTACAACGATTCCTCTCGTTCAAAAAGAGGTAGTAGAGCGTTTAAATAGATGACAATGAGGAATTTGGCGAAGTGTTAGGGATTGGATATACGTTACCTGGTCCAATCGCAACAAAGATGGAAATCTACATCGGATTTCAAGAAGGTAGATACCTTGGCTCATTCCTGGCAGCAGTATTTGCAACAGTTGCTCCGTCTCTAATACTCATGCTAACTCTAATGGTTCTTCTGTATAATATTTGGAACTTATCCGCAAGTTAAACGCATGACGCTTATGTTAAACCGACAATTGCGGTGCTTCTTGGAATGATGGCATTTCAATCATTCTATTAATCTTACTTTCAAATAGGAATAGGCAGTTATTTATTAAAGAAAAAAAGTGAAAGTACACCCTGGATTAGTAGTATTTGCTTCACTCATATATGGTGCTATCAATTTGTAGTGTAATCTCTAGAGTCTCTATTTATAGGCTCTACAGATTACACAATAGGGTATGTTCTTAAACCCTACTACTAAAATCACAGATGAGTATTACACTTTATATTCATAATTATCAAAACTTAAAGCGCTTTCATTTTTAAATTATGATAAAAAATCCAGCCGTATTGATCTTAATTAAAATTAATAAAGTCTATTGTGCTTCCTTATCTAAGTTGTCTCATGTATTGAACCAATATCATTTTATTATCAAAAAAGGATGTGTTTACTGTTATGAAATTAAAATGGGTTGTTATAGCTTTTTTGTCTGTTCTTTACTTGATTAACTTTACAGATAAGGCGATTATCGGGTACGCAGCTATTCCTATTATGGAAGATTTGGATCTAAATTATGGTCAATGGGGTATAGTTGGAAGCAGCTTCTTTTGGTTCTTTTCAATAATGTCTATAGTTGGAGCTGCATTGTCAGATCGAATTGGAACGGGTAAAATGCTCGTTTTCATGGCTATTGGTTTGTCAATAGTACAGTTTGGAGCATTGACAATTTACGGGTTGCCAATGCTAGTTATGTGTCGTGTCCTTCTAGGTGCTATTGAAGGACCGTTTCATGCAACTGCTATTAGCCATATAAGCAAACATTTCGTTCCTGAACAGCGAGGCCTTGCGATTTCCATTATGAATACAGGAAGCATGCTCGCTAAATTTATGGTCCCTATTCTTATTTACATGATTGGAATTTATGGTTGGCGAATGGTAATGGTTTTTTTAGGAGTATTAAGCCTGGTTTGGGCAGTTCTGTGGCTATTAACTTTTAAAGGGAAAAATGAGGGAAATATAGTGAAAAGTGAATCTACCATAGTTTCCGAAAAAGTAAAATGGTCAGAGATATATCCACTTTTTCTATCTTCAACTTTTATCTTTACTTGCCTTGCTCTATTCATGGCTTACTGGATTCTCACATGGTCGTTTATATGGATGCCGACCTATCTTGTTAAAATTGTGCATTTAACACAAACACAGATGGGCTATGCAGTTATGTTCATAGGTCTTGGTTCTGCTATTGGTGGTATACTTATCTCATTTATCTCAGATCGGTTACTTAAAAAGACAAAAAATCTTCGAAAATCCCGTGTGCTTGTTGCTGGACCATCTCTAATATTAGCAGCTGTATGCTTTTACTCTACAACATTAATCCAAAATGAATTTGGAGCAATTATTGCCTTATTTTTGGGAATGGCGTTTGTAAATGGTATGTTCCCACTTGCACCCCAGATTGTGAATCACTTACTTCCTGAACGAAGAGGATTAATGTCGGGTGTTTTGCTAGGGCTTGCAAACTTGTCAGGAATTATTGGCCCAGCTGTAACAGGTTTTGTTGTCCAATCTGCAGGCGATAACATTAAGACCGGATTTAATTACTCTGTTATAATGACTGCCACTTTATTATTAATTGCCAGTCTTATTTTCAGCATTTTTACTAAACCTGATAAACCCGTTAAAAAAATATCATCATCTTCTAAAGTGGTGAATTTATAGAAATTTAAAAAGGAAAGCTAACAACCGACCTTTCCGAAAACCGTCGGGTAACGGCGGTTTAATTAAGTTAAATCCAGAATAGAATATCTTTCATAGACGCTTTAGTGCCCTTGACGATTCCAATAGGAATTATCGAGGGTTTTTGTGTAGCGTTCTGGTGCAAAACCTTCACAACAAGTGCAATTAATCTTTAAATCTGAACATACTGATACTAATCTAAAAGAGATGTGGATCAAATAGGCAATGAAAATTTGTTTAAGTGAAAGCATTATCAGCCTGAAAATATATTCATCTGACTGTTAGATGGTACTACAGTAATGGGATTCCGATTTGGTTGGAACTGACAGAGACAAAAATGTTGGGGTATCCCCTCAAGAGGTAAGGCCCAGTATAACTCTTGCGCAAAGTCTATCGTTTAGTTTGCAAATCGTAGACAAACACTTGACAACAGAAAGGACGAATAAATAGAGGAATTTGGGTCCTTAAAGCACCTGTTTATTTGTAGTAAATCCACGGGGAAAAGAGACAATTTTATACGTATAGTAAGATCAATGATGTGCAGAGTACTAGTAGTGAAGGTTTGAATTAGGACATCAAATAGGAATGCCAATTTTGATAAGCATTCCTATTCCTATTCATTTAGATTTTGCTACTGTTGCTCTCGTTTTCCGGTTTCTTTATGATGGCATATGCAAGGTATCCTATTAAGCCCATGAACAATCCGGTGCCGCCTACAATATAAATCATTGTAAACACTTTTCCGAAGTTTGTCTGCGGTTCAAAACTCGGGTGCCCAACCGTGCTAAGAGTGACAACACAGAAGTAAAGGGATTCAATTACAGTTAAACCTTCCTGCTTAACATAGAAGATGGTGCCGGAAAATAACATAACCATGACCAATACGAAAAGAACTTGGAAGTTCATCAATTTAAAAGCGGACCAAAGCGCTTTTAAGAACGTTTCAAGGTGAGGATAAATGAAATCATTGGTAATCGCTTTTCCTTTCGGTTTCATTACAAGTAGTAAATGTTATTCGTCTTGATTAGTTAATCATTCTACTATACAGGAAGCCAGTTCAGATTTACAAAAAAATCGTTTTCATTTTGGTCTGGTTTGAACAAGGTCTTTGATTGAGTCTCAATTTTATTATTGTCTAATTGGGAATGATTGATAGGGGATAAAGTAAGAAGGGAGCCGATCATGAAACCACGTATTACTGTCATTACATTAGGTGTGGATGACTTGGAAAAATCACTGGAATTCTATCGGGATGGCCTGGGGTTTCAAACAGAAGGGATAGTGGGCAAAGAATTTGAGCATGGCGCCGTTGCCTTTTTCAATCTACAAGCAGGCCTTAAGCTTGCCATATGGGGTCGAGAGGATATAGCACATGAGGCCAAGGTCTCTTTGTCCCCGGCAAGTCCTACTGAATTTACCATTGGTCACAATGTAGGTAGCAAGGAAGAAGTGGATATCGTATTGGAACAAGCAAGAAAAGCTGGCGCGATTATAACCGACCCGGCACATGACACTTTCTGGGGAGGATACTCTGCACACTTTCAAGACCCGGATGGACACCTATGGGAAGTAGTTTGGAATCCGCAGTGGGACATCAACGAATAATGTATTCAGTGTTGGAAGCACCATCTCCAGATCTAGGGGATTAATGCAGAAAGCAAACAGGTTAATAAAATGAAACAAGCACTTTACCTAGAGGTTAAGTGCTTGTTTTTTATTAATGAATTCCCTGCTTTTTGCAATCATTTCTTTATTCTTTTCAATCGCTTCGTTATTACTGTATTTCACCTGCGCATTAACGGTATCGTTATCTTCCATGTATTCAAGCAGCAAGTCTACAGCTTTGTCCATCAGTCTTTCGATGGGGATATTTCTTTCTTCAACCAGATTAGTAAGTCTATTATTCAAATACGGATTGAGTGTAATGTTTATTGGTTTTCTCGTTTCGGAATTAATAGGTCGTTCCACCTTTAGTCTTTTTATCAATTATATACCTACAATAGAAGGTAAACAAATATTAATGCAGGGATATGTATGTAGGAATGGGCTTGTACGGAATCGAAAGAATCAGAGAGCATAAAGGAACCCCCCAATCATGGGATGTATATTTAAAAAAGAGTGGGTGACGCTTTTTATTCTAAACATTCAGATGAAAATATAGATTTGCCTATTTTGTCATAGTCATTAATTGCTGAATCACTTTTTCACGTAAGTCTTCATCCAACGGGGCTATATTGAAAAGTTCTGAGTAATAAAGACCATCAATTGCCAATCGAATAATGGTTGCTGTTATCGGATCAATATTATCCTGTTCCACTTTCTTTTGAACATATTGATACCTTTGTGAAATGCTCTCAGATAAATCGGGATTTAACATGGAGGCAGCAATTATTCCAATATTCAATTCGGCGTTATGTTCCAAATCCCATTTGGAAACTTCGATTAATGCACGACACCATTTACCTTTTTCAATAGGGTCTACGTTCTCTGCATGCTCATTAAACCGTATATTGAATTTTTCGAAAATATATTCCGCTAAACCGATCATCAAAGCTTCCTTACTTGGGAAGTGATATAATAATCCACCTTTGCTGACTCCTGCTTGTTTTGCCACAGAGTCTAAAGTTAATGAATTAAAATCATTTTGGAGAATGAATTCTGTTGCAGATTTTAAGATATGTTGACGCTTGATACTGGCTTTTGATTCCATATGGTTCGCTCCTTATAAAACAACTGACCAGACGGTCTTTTATTTATTATACCTTTAGATGTTTTTTCATCAAATTGGTTCCAAAAATAATAGCGTGTAAAAAGCTGGGGAAATCATTGAATAACGTACACTCACGCATTTTAAGAACATTTTAGAGAAGTAGGGCTGTAATGTGCAATAGTAATAGTCTTAAGAGTATAAAAAGTTCCATTGTTAAAAGGAATCCATGAAAGGGTGAAGCTAAGCCAAATAAATGTGGCATTAAAGGGTCACTCAAGATTAGGATTCTTCGGAATTTTAAATTATACTAAGGTTCATGGCAGTAGCGAAAAATACTGGCACAAAAATAAAAACAAGAACACAGGTAAGCCATAACAAACAACTAATTAACTAGCCGATCATGATATAAAAGGGGAGAAAAAACATGCAAAGAGTCAATCTAACTGAAGATCTTAGTCTTTCGCGCATTGTTCACGGTATGTGGAGATTGGCAGATTGGAAACTTTCCAACGAGGAAATCCTATCTCTTATTGAACATGGAATGGATCGGGGGGTCACTACATACGATCACGCTGATATATATGGTAGCTATACATGTGAGGGGATTTTTGGGAACGCACTTTCATTAAAGCCATCTTTACGCGATAAAATGGAGATTGTCACAAAATGTGGCATAGTCATCCGATCAGAAAACCGTCCTTCTCATAAAAGTCACTATTACAATACCGATAAAACTCACATAATAAAGTCTGTTGAACAATCTCTTATAAATCTTAAAACTGATTATATTGATTTATTACTTATCCATCGTCCGGATCCCCTAATGGACCCGGCGGAAACGGCTGAAGCATTTAATCAATTAAAAGAATCAGGAAAGGTCCGTAACTTTGGAGTATCGAACTTCAAAAAAACGCAATGGGATATGCTTCAATCTTACCTTGAATTTCCTCTTGTGACGAATCAACTGGAACTTTCTGCATACAATCTTGAAAACTTCGAAGACGGAACCATTAACTTATGTCAGGAAATGAGAGTGGCTCCGATGGCATGGTCACCGCTTGCAGGGGGAAGCATCTTTGAGGAATCGAATGAAAAGGCTGTCCGCTTAAGAAAAACGTTAGAAATCGTAAAAGAGGAAATCGGTGCTAAAGGAATAGATGAAGTTATGTATGCATGGCTGTTGAGACATCCTGCAAAAATCGTTCCTATCGTTGGGTCCGGTAAGAAAGAACGTCTGGACAGCGCCATTGATTCACTAAACCTTAGCATGGAAAAAGAACAGTGGTTTAACATTTTAACTAGCTCGATGGGACATGATATCCCGTAATGGTCTATATATTTGCACAAGAATCCTTTGCCTAGATCAATGGGGACTTCCGTAAGGAGGTCCCCATTCTTAAACTGCAACAAACAACTGGGAATCATCTCTCCATTTATATTGGGAATCGTTTATACCAATCTTCTAATGACATCTCCCCAAAACTTTCTTCAAAGTCCAACCTTAATGGAGCAATCAATTCAAGGACATTTCCGTCTGGGTCATCAAAATAAACGGCAGCATGAGCTTGAGGGTTATTATCGAGAACTAAAGGCTGCTGTCCTTCCGTAAAATTAAAGAATGGGCGAATGTCAATTCCTTTATCTTTCAGCCAATCTTTCGCCGATGGCATGTCACCTAAATCAATTTGTAAAGCCACATGACGGATGGAAGGATGATAGGGGATTTCCACTTGGTCCGTTTTCCAAAGACCAAGCCAACTTTTCCCTTTCTCAAGCCAGAAGAAAACGACCCTCTCGCTTCGATAGGCAAGCTCTAATTCAAGTTTGTGGTAAAAATCAATCGACCTTTGCAAATCTGATACTGGTAAATGTGCTTCATAGAGACCTTTGATCATCTTGAACTCCCTTCTGAACAAATGTTTTGTTGGTGAATTAGAAATGAATATTTTATATGTGGAAGCTAAAAGCCGGTAATCCGAAAAAGCAACCCGATAATTCCGCAGAAATGTAAAACACCATGCTATGTGAAATAAGCATGCCAATGGAAAAGCTACTCCATTTACTTTTCTGACTAAAGTAAACTAAAAGGATGGCAGAAATGGTTCCAATTATCATGATCAATCGGAAAAGAAGGATAGGGTTGTAAGGAGGAAATGACCAAGTCATTAATACTTCCTTATTACTCCCGATTCTCCATTCCTTATTCATAATATACTAAAAAATACAAATATGGGCGATGTTAGTTTATCGTAAGTGACATTACCATTTTCATAAGTTCTTGGGGAACGTGATGGACTACCCTTGCAAGCATGATTTTGGTGAATGTTTTTTAGCTACTAATAAGATTCTAGCGTTATAATAAAAATAATATTTCATTTTAGAGGTGAAACAACATGAAAATCGGTGTTATAGGCTCAAAGTATTTTTTGGAATCCTTATCTGTCCACTTTCCCATGTTTCCTGAGGTTCAATTCATTTCCTTTCAATATGATATGCCGGAAGAAACAAGTCTATTAATTGAAAATGCGGGCAAACAAACCGATCTAGTACTGTTTTCAGGTTCCATCCCTTTTTATTATGGATACGAACAAGTTAAACGGAATTTAATAGAAGCTATCTATGTCCCTTTTGATGAATTGACAGTTGCGCTTTCGTTGTTATCGATTTCTCATAGGGAACAGGTTACTATAAACGAAATCTCAATCGATTTACCGGATAAAAACCGGTTAATGAAGGTATTGGAAGAATCAGAAATCGCAGAAAAACCCCTTTATGTGAAGGATTACCCTTGGATATACAAGAGGGAAGAAGATACCCAGATCCTAAACATAGCAGAATTCGTTCAATTCCACAGAAATATGCATAAGGAAGGAAAAACCCATTTCGCACTAACGAGCATTCATGCTGTTTATCAGGAGCTTCAAAGGCTATCAATTCCTTGTAGATATATGGTTCAGCCCAAACATACTTTAATGGACAGTCTCACAAAAGGTATTTCCTTGTTGAAGCTAAAGAAAACGGAAGAATCCCAGATTGCTGTCATTTCCATTCAAGATTATCAACAAAATCTTAAAGAAAGTGATCTATTTTTAAATTTTTTACAGAAAGTGAGTAAGAGATTACAGGCTCGTGTTTCTCTTGAATACTTAAATCCACATTTGATTTATACTACACGTGGAGCATTGCAGGCGTTTGAATCAGAAATTTATGATGAAATCATCGGACAAATGGAACAAGAGTTTCAAACTTTCTTCCAAATTGGCATTGGATATGGATATACGATTCAAGAGGCGGAAAAACATTCGGCACAAGCATTATTTTTTACCAATAAATTTCTAAAGAGAAAAACGGTAGCTTGCTTAGTTGATGAAGATCAAAAACTTCAGGGACCATTATTTGAAGGAAATCAACAGGTGGAATTGAAAAATGAAGATGAATCCATTCAAAAACTAGCCAGGGAACTAAAAATGAGTGCGAAAAATATAAAAATGATTCATCAGTTCATTTCGATAAATCATTTTCGGGCTTTTTCTGCAGCAGAGCTGGAGGAATACATGAGCTGTACCAGAAGATCGGCAGAAAGATTCGTTAAAAGACTCACTGAAGGAGGCTGTCTCAACAAAATTGGAGAGGAACACCCATATGGGCAAGGAAGACCTCGGAATTTATATGTACCTGCGGAAAAATTCAAGAAAATTACTGAAAATTAAATTTTCAGACTTTACAGAAAAAGTAGATTGGTATATATTGTTTTTATTAACGACATATAGCGACAGTGAAAGGGGAGGTTAGTTTTGTTTATTGAACGTTGTGAAATTCATGCCACTCATTTGCCATTAAAAGAGCCATTTGTCATTTCCTATGAAACATACAAGCATATGCCCTCTATTATCGTTAAATTAATAGCCGATAACGGGATGGTGGGATATGGGGAGGCAGTGCCTGATGAACATGTGACTGGGGAAACGTTTTATGCGACATTCGAAGTACTGAAGCATGTCCTGTTACCGGTTGTAAAACAGGAAAATCCTTTTAATTTAGAAAAGATACACGATATCATGAACTCTGCCATCATTGGAAATCCCTCCGCAAAAGCGGCCATTGATATAGCTTGCTATGACTTGATGGGGAAATATACCAAATTACCGATTTATGATTTATTAGGTGGGAAATTCCATGAATCCCTCTCTTTCGCTAAGGTTTTAAGTATTGACGAACCGGGGATTATGGCTGAAAAAGCACAGGAAGCCGTCGACCAAGGTTATAGTACATTAAAACTTAAGGTCGGTTGGGATATTGACTCAGATGTGGAACGGATTGCTGCGGTTCGACAACAAGTCGGGAAGAAGGTTCCAATTCGGGTCGATGCCAATCAAGGATGGGGAACTTATGCCAATGCACTTCCAGCAGTGAAGGCTCTGGAACCATTTAACCTTTCATGGTTGGAACAGCCGATTAGAATGGGGGACATTGACGGTCTTGCAAAGCTTAAGGAAAAAACGACCATACCACTTATGGCTGATGAAAGCATCCATCACGGAACCCATTTACAAGAAATCATTAAAAAGAATGCCGTAGATATAATCAATATTAAACTAATGAAATGCGGCGGAATCTATCAGGCTATCCAATTGGCAAAAACAGCAGAATTTGCAGGAATCAGCTGCCAAATCGGTTCAATGGTAGAATCATCAATCGGGTCCGCAGCAGGGTACCATACAGCCATTTCACGAAAAAACATTACCAGTACTGAATTGACGGGTCCGCTGCTATTCAGTCTCGATATTGGAAATCTTGATTATGAAATTCCATACGTCCATCTAACAAAGGAACCTGGGCTTGGAATCATAATTAACGAGGAAATTCTTGAGCAATTAACCATAAAAAAAGAACAGGTTTAAATATAATTCGTACATGATGAGGTGAATGGATGGAAACCGAAAAAAATAGTGTACCGGTCAAGAAAAAGACAAGGTTGAAAGTACCGCATACATACACGCTTATCTTCATCATAATCATCTTGGCAGGACTAGCCTCGTATGTAATTCCGGCCGGTGAATTTGACCGGGTTGAAGATAAAGAATCGGGTAGAATGCTTGTAGTCGACGGAAGCTATCATGCTATTGAGCAAGATCCTGTGAGCTTCTTTGACCTTTTCACCTCCATTCCATTGGGATTGGAAAAGGGAGCCCAAATTATTTTTTACATTTTTCTTGTAAGTGGTGCATTCGGGATCATACGCACTACTGGGGCCATTGAAGCGGGGGTCTACAAAGGGGTCCGATCACTTGAGGGGAGGGAGAAGCTTTTAATTCCGTTAAGTATGCTGATTTTTTCAATTGGCGGTTTTAGCATGGGGATGGCAGAAGAGACCATCATCTTTGTACCGATTGGTATCGCTATAGCAAGGGCGATGGGCTTTGATGCAGTTACTGGAACGGCCATGATTACACTTGGGGCAGCCAGCGGGTTTTTCGGAGGCATGCTCAATCCCTTTACGGTCGGGGTGGCACAATCACTGGCTGAAGTACCTTTATTCTCTGGAATCGGTTTTCGCTTTGCAGTCTATATTTTTGTACTGGCATTTGCCATTTGGTATGTTAGCCGTTATGCAAATAAGGTAAAGCTGAATCCTGAAAAAAGCGTAATCTACGATATTGAACAAAAAGAAAAACGCACGGTTGGTTTGGTCGATTTCCCTGAATTGACGGCGCGTCACAAGCTAGTCTTCATAGCGATGATCTTTGGGCTGGCTTTTAACATTTATGGCGTGTTTAAATGGGGTTGGTTTTTAACCGAGCTCACCGCTTCATTTTTGATTATGGGTATCGTTAGCGGGCTTGTCGGCGGTTTACAGCTTGGGAAAATATTCGATTCATTTATCGAGGGAGCCAAAGCGGTAACATTTGGGGCATTGATCGTCGGCTTTGCAAGGGCTATAACAGTAGTGCTGGAAGAAGGGAAAATCATAGATTCATTGGTCTTCATGGCGGCGTCCGGGATAAGTCATTTACCGCAAACGTTGAATGTCGTAGGCATGTTCTTCACCCAAGCAATCCTGAACTTATTCATTTCTTCGGGTAGCGGACAAGCTGCGGCAACAATGCCGATCATGGTTCCCATTACGGATATATTGGGTTTGGAAAGACAGCTTGCCGTACTTGCCTTCCAATATGGGGATTCGGTTACGAATTCCATCATCCCAACGTCATCAGCGTTAATGGGATATTTGGCCATCGCTGGGATTCCCTATGAGCGATGGGTAAAATTCATTTGGAAATTAATTCTCGGGTGGACTTTGATTGCTTGCATCGCATTAATTGCAGCAGTGGCCCTCGGTATCTCCTGAGAGAATAAGGAGTGGTTTGATGAAGGAATTATTGAATGAAATTAAACCTCAAGTTTTGGAGATTTTCCACCATCTTCATGAGAATCCTGAAGTGAGCTGGAATGAATATCAGACTACAGCTTATATTTCAGAGATTCTCATGAAAAGCGATCTTGAGGTGACAAGTTTTGGGGATATGCCTGGGATCGTGGGCAATTGGTATCCAAAGGAAGGGCGAAATAAGTTAACGGTCGGATTGCGGGCTGATATGGATGCTCTCCTTCAGGAGGTCGACGGGACAATACGTGCCAACCACTCATGTGGGCACGATGCTCACATGACGATTGTATTGGGTGTCTTGCTGTTATTAAGAAAAATGAAGACCAATCTTCCTGGTACGTTGAAGTTTATTTTTCAGCCTGCCGAGGAAGTTGGTGAAGGTGCTTTAAAGATGATTGAAAAACAGGTATTGGATGATATTGATTTTCTCTATGGTCTTCATTTGCGCCCCATACAGGAAATGAAGCATGGACAAGCTGCTTCAGGAATCATTCACGGGTCAGCCGATACAGTGTTCGGTGAGATTCACGGATTTGACGGGCATGGTGCCAGACCCCATTTGACTTTAAATGCCATTGAAGTGATCACTGACATCGTTGAACAGCTTAAAGGAATACGGCTAAACCCGCAATTATCCTATTCAGTAAAAATGACACAGGTTTCTGCAGGAGGGGAAAATGCGAATATTATACCTGGGTCCTCCAAGTTCAGTCTTGACTTACGCGCCCAAACGAATGAAGCGATGGATGAATTGATCGAGAAGGTGGACGATGTCTTGACGAAAATGTCGGTCTTCCATCAATGTCAAATTAGCTTCAAGCACAAAGAAAGAGTTTATGCCGCATGCATTGACCAAGAAGCGGAACGATTTATGGAGAAGGCAATCGAAAAAACCTTAGGGGCTAAAGGGCTCGTTAAGCCCATCATTACCCCCGGTGGGGAGGATTTCCATTATTATACAAAGGAAAGACCTGCAATCAAAGCCACGATGCTTGGAGTGGGCTGCGATTTAAAGCCAGGGTTACACCATCCCAACATGGCATTTAATCAGGAAGCCATTTTCACAGGTATTGAAATATTAACCAGGGCAGTCATTGAAACCTTTTCTAAATATAACAAGTAAAAAAGTCACCACTAAATTTCTAGCCCGCTAAGTTCTCCGAAAATGCTTAAATTGCTAGGAATTAGACTTATTTTTGTTATTAAAGTTAGTGGCCTTTGCTAATTAAAGATTGGTCTTGGCAAAGAATTTTTTTGAACACATTTACGTTAGGTCACCAAATTGTAATTTTACTTTCTTCAAATTAAATATTCAACAATCGGGCTTTTTAATTGAGGAAAGATTACAAAGATGATTCAACTTACTATAAGAAGAGCGTGTTTTGATCAAACTCTGTTTCAAAACACGCTCTTTCTTTTTGTTCGTTTATCAAGGTTATTAGTATTAGTTTGATCAAACATTATACAAAAGCAACATTAGACGCTGGTTTAATTATGGTTAATTACAATGGTATTACACTTCCAGTTCGGTCAAATACTAAACGGTAAAATTTGCATCAGAACTCTTATGACAGTCGTTTTTCCATTTCTGTTATTGAAGCACGTGCAGACATTTTTAATGTTGGAACCTCCTGATCATTCAAGCCAGTAGCAATGACAATAACTATAATTTCATCTTTTAAGTTTTCATTAATAACAGAACCGAAAATCATATTTAACTCTGAGTCTGCCGCAGAAGTAACAATATTTGCTGCCTCTTGTACTTCATATAGACTTATATTGGCGCCTGTGAGTTTCATTAGCACACCTTGGGCTCCGTCGATGGAAGTGTTAAGTAAAGGACTGGAAATGGCTTTCTTTGCAGCTTCCGCAGCGCGATGTTTACCTGTTGCTCTGCCAATGCCTATTAAGGCAGACCCTTTATTGGACATGATTGTTTTCACGTCTGCAAAATCAATGTTGATTAAACCTGGTACAGCAATTAAATCCGATATACCTTGGATACTTTGGCGAATAACATTATCCGCTTCAAGAAATGCTTCAAGAATGGGTGTATTTTTATGTAAAATCTCCAATAAGCGATCGTTTGGAATAACAATTAATGTGTCCACTGCTTTCTTCATTGAGGCGATTCCGCCTGCTGCTTGTGTTGCACGCTTATTGCCCTCAAACGCAAACGGAAGTGTTACAACGCCAATGGTTAGTATGTCAAGCTCACGGGCAATTTGAGCAATAGCAGGGGCAGCACCCGTTCCTATACCGCCGCCCATTCCGGCTGTAACGAGTACCATGTCTGTACCTTTTAATGCTTCTTGGATCTGCTCTTTGCTTTCTTTAACTGCTTGTTTACCTACCTCTGGATTTGCCCCTGATCCTAAACCTTTTGTCAATGTTGCACCGATTTGTATCTTGATCTCTGCTTTTGATAAATTAAGAGCTTGTGCATCTGTATTAACAGCTATAAATTCTACACCTTTAACTCCATGTTCGATCATACGGTTAACGGCGTTATTTCCTCCGCCGCCAATACCAATTACTTTAATGTTGACTGATGAGTTTACACTTGTAACAAACTCCATTTTATAGGACCTCCTAGTCATTGAAATTACCTTGTTCAAATTATTCAAATAAATAGCGGAAACACTCGTTCATTTTATTCGAAATGTTTTGTCTTTCTTATATTTAGATTTAGTTAAAGAAAAAGGCATTGTCGTTAGCAGTCCCGTAAAGGAGACTTCTAACGACAATGCCTTTCATTGAACCCTTCCATTCTTTGCAAAAGGTGGGTGGGTTCGATATCCTAAAAAGGTAATCTTTGTTTTTTATTCTAAGGTAATTCCACTTTTAAATCAATATATATACATTATTACAAACAAATACGTATTCATGAAGATGGCTCTGATACAAAAATAATTAAAAGTGTACTAAAATGAGTTTAAAACTGATACTTATTTTCCAAAATATATTATTGGCAATCGCGCGATTGCTGAACAATGAAGAGTCGCTTTTATAGTCGAATCCGAATGGTTCTATAAATAAGTAGATGTAAATAATTAAGAAACCCACTAATCTTCTCATGTGAAGGTAGCTGGGTTTTAAAGTTGTATGTGCAAAAATTGGGAAAATATATAACCAAGAACGAGAAGGAGGAAAAACATGGAAGTGAATATGAGTGTTGAAGAAGTCGTGAATCAAATTTCTGAATTAGTAGAAAAAGAAGGGAAGCCACCTCTGAAGAAAGAGGTAAAGAAGTCAAATCCTGAGTTAATGAAAAACGCATTGTATTACTTTCCTAGTTGGGATGATGCAGTAGAACATGGGGATTTCCTTCTTGTCAAAGTCCGCAGTCCAGAAAGAATTGAATGACAGGGTTTTGGTTGAAATTCCCTTTCCGCAAGATGATAAGCTGAAGAGAGAGACTTATTTAATGTATAAGGAAGATTCTTTCTCAAATCCTGCAATTAAGAGATTTATAGATATTTCTCAACAACTATTATCAGAGAATCCCAGCTTTATCTGATAGCGAAAAATATATAATAATATTGAATCGAAACTGATTAATCTAATACCCCTAATTATACGAGTGAAAGGATGGTGTTTTTTTATAGATCCTATCATCTCTAGTGAACTAACACTTTCCGCACAAGAATTACAACGCTTTTTATCTCCAATAGTCCTACAAGAAATCGCCAAACAAATGGTTTTGTACAGCGATCTAGTAAGTATCAAGCAGATGAACTCATCTCTCTTTGTGTTTGGCTCAGCCAAGAAGCGTTCGTACATCACTTGCGCAAATATGTAGTCGATTAGAGGCTTCGACGGGTGTACTATAGAAGAAACTCGTCAAAAAAAAGTCTTTGCTCATTAGAGCAAAGGCTTCTTTATATTCTAAAAAATTTATCATTCTCTGATAATTCAATAATTTTAGCTTCTTCGATTAAACCTTAGTCAATACTTGACACTCTTTCTCTTAAAATAAGGACTATGTATTGTCTCTTTATATCTTTTGATAATTAAAAATAGTATCAAGTTGGTTAATAAGTAATATAATGAGGCTTTTACGCATATAAAGAAAAAACACTATCCAGATTCTTTAATTAAAAATTCAAAACATAAACAATCAATGTTCTCTTAATAGTCCATACAGAAAATCCTTACTCCGCTTGTGCTTTTATTGTGAGAATTAAGAAAAATGATAGGAAGAAGGTGACAAACATGGAAGCAATCGTCCTAGCCGCTGGATATTCCAGCCGAGCGAATGCATTTAAAATGACTTTGCCGATGGGGCAAATGAGCGTGTTGGAGCAAACGATCTCTAAATTTGAAGGATTATGCAGCAGGGTCATCGTCGTAGCTGGATTTCAAGCGAAAATCATCCAAGAGGAAATTGCCAAAATCATCAGTGAAAATGCCTATTCATTTCAGATCAAGTTTGTTTATAATGAAAACTTTAACCAGGGAATGTTTCATTCCATTCAAAAGGGCTGCAACGAAGTAAATGCCCCAACCTTCTTTATAACACCCGGAGATTGTCCGCTTGTAAAAAAAGAGACTGTTCAGCTACTAGCAAAACACAAAGGAAACGTGGTTATTCCCAGCTTTGACTATAAAGGCGGCCATCCCATTAAATTATCAAGCGAAGTGAAACAGAAAATTCTCGAAACCAATCCAGAGAGTAATTTACGTGTGGTCCTGGGCGGTTACGAAAAGCAATACATGAATGTAGATGATGCGGGAGTATTAATGGATATTGATACACCGGAGGATTACCAAAAATCCATTGATTATGATAAAGCTTTAAATTTCTCGAAGTAAAAATATAATTAAAATCTACGAAAATCTTGAATAGAAATGAATCATAAAAGATCATTCCATTTATAAAATCGTAGGAAGAGGTTTCTATTCAGAATATGTCCCTTTAAAAAAATGAGTCGAAGGGTGTTGTTGCAATGAATCTCAAAGACATAAGCACCTCAGTGCCCAAAAAGGACCATAAAGGTAAAGTATCGGGCCAGTTGCCCTATATTAGTGACGTGAAATTGGAAAATATGGTTTATGGTGTTTTGTATCGATCGCCAATTGCTCATGGAAAAATCATATCCATTCAATTACCTAACCTTCCGGAAGGGTATGAAGCTGTTGGAGCAGAGCATATCCCCGGACCGAATTATGTCAAAATTATCAAAGAAGATCAGCCCATTTTTGCCAATGAGTGGGTCAATTATATTGGTGAGCCGATTCTCATGCTCACGGGCAAAGACCTGGATATCCTGTACAGTTTGTTAAATGAAGTGGAGGTTGAATTTGAAGAACATCAGGCTATCTATACATTGGACGAAGCGATCAAGCAAAAATCAGCATCCTTAGTTTTGGCAAGCTATGAATTTGGGGAAAGCTTAGAGAACATTTCAGCTATCGAGCAGGGAGCCCATCAAATCATCGAAGAAGAATATGATACGGGTTATCAGGAGCATGTCTACCTTGAGCCGCAAGGAATGCTCGCCGTTTATAAGGATGATGAAATTGTCGTCCAGGGATCGATGCAATGTCTTTATTATATAAAAAATGCATTGCTAAGCGCGTTAGCCTGTGGTGACGATGAAGTCAGAGTTGTTCAAAGTCCTACCGGCGGCGGTTTTGGCGGCAAAGAAGATTATCCTTCGATGATGGCTTGTCACGTAGCCGTTGCCGCAAGAACAGTCAAAAAATCGGTAATGCTCGTGTTCGACCGTTCTGAGGATATGCTGGTTACGACGAAAAGACATCCGGCCAAACTCAAATATCGAACGGCCCTTGATAAGGAAGGAAATATTCTGAGCATGTGTGTTGACATCTTTCTCGATGGAGGGGCAAATGTGGGATTGAGCTCTGTCGTGCTGCAGCGCGCATTAATAAACGGTGCCGGTGTTTATAAAATTCCGCATTTTCATGCAAAAGGCTATGTCTTAAAAACCAATACCGTTCCGAACGGCGCCTTCAGAGGCTTTGGTGCTCCACAAAGCTTTGCCGGAATCGAAAGTCATATTGCACATCTTAGTAAACTGGCAAAAATCGACCCGCTTGAATATAAACGAAAATACCTAGTCAAACAAGGAGACCCCACCATCACCAAAGGCAAATTCCGCGACCCGATATTAGTGGAAGAAATGATTGAGGACGTACTCAACGTGTCAGAATACAAAAAGAAAAAAGAAGACTTTCAGCGCTTAAATCAACAAAATCAGCGCTATAAAAAAGGCATAGGAACTTCGTTGTTCCTCCACGGCTGTGGATTTACAGGCAGTGGCGAAAGAGATCATATTAAAGCAACGGTGAAGCTGGTTAAATCAAAGGACGACCAGGTATCACTAAAAATCTCAAACTCTGATATGGGACAAGGTATTTTGACGACGTTGTGTAAAATTGTCGCCAAAGAACTTAACCTCCCGTTCGAAGATGTTTTGTACCCTTATCCCGATACAAAAGAGGTTCCCGACTCGGGTCCGACCGTAGCTTCCAGGACGACGATGATTGTCGGAAAATTGCTTGAACGGGCCGCAAAAAAACTTAAGGATCAGTGGCAAACAGGGGTGGAACAGGAAGTAGTTGAGCACTATGTTCACCGTGAAATGATTCCTTGGGACGAGAAAACCTTCACTGGAGATGCCTACCCGGCTTATTCATGGGGCGTTAATATCGTTGAAGTAGAAGTTGATACGTTAACAGGAAATATAAAGTTAGAAAAAGTATACGGCAATTATGAAGTTGGGAAGGTCATTGATGAACGGATTATGAAAGGCCAAATTGACGGTGGTTTGGCTCAAGGGCTAGCATACGGTTATCTAGAAAAGATGACGTCAAACCAAGGTAGAATCCAACAAAAAAGCATATCGGATTATGGACCGCCGACTTCATTGGATGTTGTTTCAATTGAAAGCAAGGTCTTTGATAACCCCTATGCTGATGGTCCATACGGGGCGAAGGGCGCAGGTGAATTGACTTTAATCGGAGGCGCTCCAGCAGTCCAAGCTGCGATCGAGGATGCCCTGCAAACTTCTTTTCAGCAAATTCCGATTACACCGGAAGTCATTATTGAAAGTCTTTGGATGAAAGAAGGTGAAGAGGGTTGATTAAATTCACACTAAATGGAAGAACGGTAGAAACTGACGCCCCTGCTACAGCAAGATTACTAGATTTATTAAGAGATGAGTTTGAGTTAATCGGAACAAAGGAAGGCTGTGGTGAAGGGGAGTGCGGAGCCTGCAGTGTTTTTGTGAATAACCTCCTGCAAAACAGCTGCCTTATTCCAATTGGCTCGATTGCTGGTGCCGATATTCAAACGATCGAAGGCATCATTGAAACGGAACAATTTAAAATTTTAGATGAAAGCTATTCCATAGCCGGGGGAGTGCAATGCGGCTATTGCATACCGGGAATGATTATGGCAAGTGCAGCTTTGTTATCTGAAAATCCTCATCCTTCAGAGGCTGAAATTCGTGAGGGCATCTCCGGAAATCTGTGCCGATGTACGGGCTACAATATGATTGTTGAGGCGATTAACCTAGCAGCTAAAAAAGGTGATGGCTTATGATAGAGAAAATAACAGCGTATCGCTTCGAGGGTTTAGACGAAACTTTGAGCCAATTGAATAGAGATGATTGTGCAATCATAGCCGGAGGCACCGATGTTATGGTTCTTCACAAAAGTAGAAGGGGAGTACCTCCAAAAATCCCTAAACCGATTGTTTTTATTAATCATCTTTCCGAATTAAAGCAGGTGTATCAACATCACAAGGATCTCCACATCGGGGCCTGCTGTACCTATAGTGAATTACTTGAAAATCCGTTGATTCCTTTTGCTTTAAAGAATGCAATTAAAACAATTGCTGCCCCGGCAATTAGAAACCGGGGAACATTAGGCGGTAATATTTGCAACGCCTCTCCAGCCGGTGACATGCTTCCTTTATTATATGTATACAATGCAAAGCTTCTGTTGCGCTCCGTAAATGGTGATCGCATGGTTGCGATTAGCGATTTCATTCAAGGTCCACGACAGGTTCAACGCTTTCACAATGAAATAGTAACGGAGATTATTCTGCCGTTCGTATTAGGAGATTCACATGTCGTTTTCGAGAAAGTCGGTAACCGCAACGCAGATGCCATTGCCAAAGTATCGTTTGCGGGTTTCGTCCGGATAAGCAAAGATCGAATCGATGACATTCGATTTGCCTTCGGGGCGGTCGGACCTACGATGGTTCGTTCCATTGATATTGAGAAGAAGCTGGTTGGAAAAACGATACCATTAGCCGATGCAGACATCGCTGAGATTGTGGCAGCCTTCGATAAAATCATTAGACCAATCGACGATCAACGCTCCACTGCGGCTTACAGAAAAACCGTTGCTTTACATCTTTTACGTTATTTTCTTAGCATGAAGCAATATCAACCGAATTAATGTTTAAAGATAGGGGGGAGCTTTTCATGCAGCTGATGGAAAAAGTGGCCATGCTGACGCGTCAAAACGAAACCTTTGCTTTAGCCATGATTATTGAATCAAAGGGCTCGACTCCCAGGCATGTTGGAAAAATGATTGTCTACCGGGATGGTACCATTGAAGGGACTGTCGGAGGGGGCTTGGCTGAACACTATGTGATCGAAGATAGTGTAAAGGCGATCCAAAATGGCCAATCGAAAATCGTTGAATATAAGTTGAATAAACATGCAAAAGACGGAATTCAGATGAATTGTGGCGGCACGTTACGGGTCTTTATTGAAGTCTATACAAGCAGGCCTGAACTCATTCTGGCTGGGGCCGGTCATTTAGGCCATGCGTTGGCAAAGCTCGCTGATTTCCTCGAATATCCTTATTGCATTGTCGATGATCGCGTTGGTTATTGTACAAAGGAACGCTTTCCGAATGCGACAAACCTTTTTGTGAACGAGGATATTGGAAAGGCTTTGCTCGCAGCCAACCTAAATGAAAAATCATATGTGGTAATTGTTACAAAAGATTGTGATGATATTGTATTAAAAACGGCACTGCAATTTCCGATTGCATATGTTGGGATGGTAGCCAGTAAACGCAAGGTCATAAGCATATTTGAAAAGTTAAAAAGTGAAGGGGTCACGCAAGAACAGTTGGAGCAGGTCCATTCTCCAATCGGATTGGAAATTGACTCGGAAACATCAGAAGAAATTGCAATCAGTATTATCGGTCAAATCATCAAATTAAGCAAGGAAAAAAAGCCTGTAAAAGTGAAACAATTAAATAGATAAGTAGAAAGGTATAACACCTGAGGCAGATAAAGCTAAAATCAAAATGTCTAATAGACAATGGGGTCAGTCCCTGCTTTGTTAATGTATTAACTCAGTGGGACTGACCTTTTTTCTTTGATAAAAGCTAGAAGCAGGCCCTTGCTCTTCAGAGTGGGCTTTTTGTCGTTTTGATTAATTCATTAATATGGTAGGAATATTTCACTTTATATGCTACTACTAACATACAATACACAAAGAAAAATTTGGGGAGGGATTTTGTATGGGGATATTAGATGGGCTTATGGGAAACGGGTTCTGGTGCAAAGATTACATCCATTTGAAAGAGGTATATAGGTTCCTATAGAATCAGCTCTTATGCAGCCATTCCAAATAGTTGATGAATGAACTTCACTTGATTTTGGACAGACTTGTCCTGTAAAGTAAGTTGTCCTTTTTTAATGATATGCATCGCTCTATGGATGAGAGTGCATAACATAGTTTGAAATGATAGCTGATAGGTAGTGCAAGTATCCAAAAGCAAATTTAACCTGAAGAAAAGAAGTGAAAAAAATGGCTGAACCCTTAAAGGATTTATATAATGAAACGTTCATTCGAGAATTCAGTGAAAAAGTAAGAGGCGTGTATTCGTCTTTTTCTACTGAATCGTTCATTGGGAAAGTTATGGATGAGCATTGGGACGAAAGAAAGTTAAAGGAACGAATTAGGCACATTTCCATTACTCTTGGAAAGCATCTTCCAAGTGATTATCAAGAGGCTTTGGATATTTTGTATCGGCTTGATAAGGATTGTGAGGGTTTTAGATATTTATTTTTCCCGGATTTTGTAGAGGTACATGGATTGAATAAGAAAGATTGGCCGTTATCGCTAGATGCGTTGGAGCATTTTACAGCAAGGTCCTCCTCTGAATTTGCAATCCGTGCTTTTATCTTGCTTGATCCCGTTTTTATGATCGAGAAGATGAAGGAATGGACCAATCATGATGATGAGCATGTCCGCAGGCTGGCTAGTGAGGGGTGCAGGCCCAGGTTACCTTGGGGCCAAGCTTTACCGATGTTCAAATCCGATCCGGCACCCGTCCTGGAATTACTTGAGAACCTGAAAAACGATCCATCCCTATATGTTCGCAAAAGTGTTGCCAATAACTTGAATGATATTGCCAAAGACCATCCAAAAACCGTAATAGAAACAGCCAAGCGCTGGCGTGAAAGCGGAGAACCCAACACGATTTGGATTATTCGACGGGGATGCAGGACCTTAGTTCGTCAAGCAGATCCAGAAGTCCTTTCTTTATTTGGATATACGGATATATTGAATAATCCGTATATCATTACAAACGCATTTATTAGAAATGAACCAGACTCGATTTTTATTGGGGAAACGAGTGAACTTCATTTCGGCTTTCGAGTTCAAGAAAAGAACTCTGTGAAACTTCGCATCGAGTATGCCATCGATTTTGTGAAAGCAAATCAGAAAACTTCCCGTAAAATTTTCCTTTTGGCAGATAGGGATTTCTCAAGTAGTGAAGAAGTTGAAAAAGTGAGGATTCACAATTGGAAAGACCTAACGACACGTCGACATTACATGGGGATCCATCAAATCTCCCTTCTCATAAACGGAGTGGAAGTTGCCGAAACGCATGTAAAACTAAACGATGGAAGATAAGGATACTAAAAAGTTTGGGAAATCTTAATTAACAGGATTACGAGCACTTATATCTGACAAACGAGGAGCTGAGAGTTCCTCGTTTTTAATTATTTCATGATAGTGAAACATTACAAATAACACATTAAAAAGCAATCAAATCCAAAAAGTTGGATAGCTCCGATTGCTGCGCAAATTATTAATTAACAATGCCAGTAAAACGATTATCACAGCACCAGTTAAAACAGGAGTAAATAAATAACTCCAGCCATACTGGCCAAGCATGACAACTAGCGGGTCTGCCCCAGCTGGCGGGTGCGTCGTTTTTGTCAGCATCATCACCGCAATTGCTAATCCGACAGCCAAGCCGATTGCCCAAGGTTCATCGCCAAAAAAATGATAGGAAGTTAAACCTACGAATGTTGAAACAAAATGGCCGCCAATAATATTCCGCGGCTGTGATAATGGTGCGTTCCACAGACCGAACGCCAGTACACAGCTGGCACCAAATGGAGCCATTAACCACACTGCTGATGTTATTTTTGTTAAGAGAATTAAAGCGAATATAGTTAAAAATCCCCCAATCAACCCCGTTATTGCATCCTTTACATTTATCTGTAAAGGGCTTCTTCCTTTTCCCTTCATCTTCGATAAATAACGAATATGAAAAAAGCATTTTTCTTTATGCCTCGCTACTGAAATACGGTCCAAAGTGAACCCTCCCCTATTTTATATAATTAGACTTTACATGAAATAAAATAACCTGTCAAAGTTAATTTTAATGGTTAGTTTTAAAAGCCATAAAAAAAAGCCAACTCAATGTGTCGACAAGAGGAGGTTCAGAATAATTTCATCCCGAATCATTTTACTGTTGTATGAAATCCTAAATGGATGTGAAGAAATTTGTTACACTCCTGCCGAATAACTGGCTAGCCAAGACCCCACAGTCGCTCGCTTTGAGGAGGCTTGACAGACAGTCGGCGGAAAGGGAGCGGATTTCTGAAATTAACTGGAACCGTTTTATAATGAAACTGCAGGCAACCAGTTTACATCAAATTTGTTTACAGACTGACAAACTTATTTAATAAGGTAGATTCTTCATTCATCATCAGATTTCCGGTGTTGAAATCGGGCTACCTTTTTCCTATTCCCGCATATTTTCATTGAACACCATTTGCGTCTTCCGCTTTCATCGATAAATAACAGGACGCAATCATCATTCGAGCATCGCTTTAATGATGACAGCTTATTTTCTTCAATTAAACTTAATGAGTCAAAGGCAATATAAGCTTGCAGGATATCTTCGGCTTCTCCAACAGGTATGGCAATCAGTTTTTGATCCATTAATTTATAAGTGAAAGGTGATTTTTTGATTTTTTTTTCTAAAAAAGCGATAAATTCATCAGGAATTGGATTCCCATCTGCTATTGATTCAAATTGTATTCTTAAAATAGTACGCATTTCTAGAATACTTTCTAATACCTGTCCGATTCTCTCTTTTATTTTTAGGATTAGCTGATCATCCCAAAATGAGTTTTCCCCTTTTATTACCTGAATCCAGTCCAGTGCATCGCCTTCTGAAAGCAATAAGTCTTGACGTTGACCACGACTTACAAGTTCTGTGTTCACTAAATCCAGAGATAGATAACCGGATATAAGTGGGAATTTATTAGTTTCAGACATAAAATTCATCCCCCGTTTGCCTTTTATATTCTAACCATTGAAATGTTATTTAAGAGGTTATATCATCATTATACCCTATTTAGGCATTTCTCAGAGATACTTATCATGTTAGGAAGAACTTATTGTATTGCATGCAACTTTTACGGGATAACATGAATCGTGTTAACAACTTTTTTATCAATTTCCAGATCGGTAAATCAAAGCCCGTGAGAATCAATCGTTCTAAAAGATAAATGCAAGAGAGGAAAAAAGTTCTTGACAGAACCTGTACGTACAGGATAATATGAAAGCGTATACAGAACCTATACGTACAGGTTATAAAAACAACTATATTTTGCTTTCTAGGGAAAGGAAGTAGTGAAATGGGTAAATACACAGAACCAGCAACGGATTTGCTTCAACATGTCGGAGGGAAAGAGAATATTGCGACGGTTACGCATTGTGCGACAAGAATGCGTTTTGCTTTGAAAGACCCCTCCAAGGCGGATGTAACGAATATCGAATCGATTAAGCTTGTGAAAGGAACGTTTACACAGGCTGGCCAGTTCCAGGTCATTATCGGGAACGAAGTATCATCGTTTTATAATGAATTCGTTTCCATAGCTGGTCTTCAGGAAGCGTCAAAAGAAGATGTGAAAAATGCAGCTAAACAGAATATGAGCTGGCTGCAGCGAATGATTGCACATCTTGCGGATATTTTCACCCCACTGATTCCTGCCATAGTCGTTGGCGGACTCATCCTTGGTTTCCGCAATATCATCGGCGATATTAAAATGTTCGATGATAGCACGAAAACCCTTGTGGATATTTCACAATTTTGGGCAGGGGTCCATGCCTTCCTTTGGTTGATAGGTGAAGCTATTTTTCATTTTCTTCCAGTTGGGATTACCTGGTCCATCTCAAAGAAAATGGGCACGACTCAAATTCTCGGCATCGTCCTTGGGTTAACCCTGGTTTCCCCACAACTTCTTAATGCATATGCAGTTGCAGGCACAAAGGCAAGTGACATACCTTTTTGGGATTTCGGTTTTGCCCAGGTCGATATGATCGGCTATCAGGCCCAAGTCATCCCAGCTATACTTGCAGGGTTCGTTTTGGCGTATTTAGAACGGTTCTTAAGAGATAAAGTACACAATTCCATTTCCATGATCGTCGTTCCATTTTTTGCTTTACTACCAACTGTAATCATTGCCCACACCATTTTGGGGCCTTTAGGATGGAAAATCGGTTCAGTCATTTCTACGGTTGTATATTCCGGATTGAATTCATCAGTGGGCTGGCTATTTGCTGCCGTTTTCGGCTTTGCCTATGCACCGCTTGTCATCACAGGACTGCATCACATGACAAACGCAATCGATCTTCAGCTTATGAGTGAATTGGGTGGAACGAACCTATGGCCGATGATCGCCTTATCCAATATTGCACAAGGTACAGCAGTGCTTGCGATGATTTACATCAACAGAAAGGATCAGGAGGAAAGACAAGTTTCGATTCCCGCCACGATTTCATGTTATCTCGGTGTAACAGAGCCAGCCATGTTCGGTATTAATCTGAAGTACGGCTTTCCGTTCTTAGCCGGTATGATCGGTTCACTTTTCGCAGGAATCGTTTCTGTCGGATCTGGAGTAATGGCAAACTCAATCGGTGTCGGGGGTATTCCAGGTATCCTTTCCATCCAGCCACAGCATATGGGAATGTTTGCACTCGCGATGTTGGTTGCTTTCGTTGTCCCATTCATTTTGACTATAGCATTCTCCAAGCGTCCACAAATGAACTTGAAAACAAGAACGAAACCAACGAAATTAAATGCTTAATAATGCGGAGGGAGAGCATTCTCCCTCCTTTTTACCATACTGACCAAAAAGATACATCCGGGACAGCAGAGGAGGATATAAATTGAAGGATTTTAAAAAAAGTACCATATATCAAATTTATCCGAAGTCTTTTAAGGACTCAAACGGTGACGGCATTGGTGACATAAATGGTGTAATTGAAAAACTTGATTACCTTGACAAACTGGGAGTGGATTATATTTGGCTAACCCCCTTTTATCGTTCACCTCAAAATGATAATGGATATGATGTAGCGGATTACACATCTATTGATCCTGTGTTTGGGACAATGGATGATTTCGAGAGATTGGTGAAGGAAGCTAATTTACGGGATATCCACGTCATGTTGGATATGGTATTCAACCATACATCAACGGAGCATGAATGGTTCCAAAAAGCATTGGCTGGAGAGAAAGAATATAAAGACTATTATATTTTCAAGAAATCGAAAGATGGAGAGCCCCCTACGAATTGGATTTCGAAATTTGGAGGCTCTGCATGGGAATATTTAGCGGAACATGATGAATACTACCTTCATTTGTTCGATCGGACACAAGCTGACCTTAACTGGGAAAATCCCAGAGTAAGGGAGGAAATTTTCAATGTAGTAAACTTTTGGATGGATAAAGGTGTCAAAGGATTCCGTTTGGATGTCATCAATCTTATATCGAAACCCGATTTATTTGAAAATGACAAAGATGGAGATGGACGTTGCTTTTATACAGATGGCCCAAAAATTCATCAATTCCTGAAAGAGCTGAATGAAGAAACTTTTGGTAAGGATGAAGAGGTGATGACAGTAGGGGAAATGTCATCGACGACCATTGACCATTGCATCAAATATTCATCTCCAGATGAAAAGGAGCTATCCATGGTATTCAGTTTCCATCATCTAAAGGTGGATTACAAGGATGGGGAAAAGTGGTCACTTACAGATTTTGACTTCAGGAAGTTAAAGGATATCCTAAGCAGCTGGCAATATGGGATGCAAGAGGGAAATGGGTGGAATGCCCTGTTCTGGTGTAACCATGACCAGCCAAGGATCGTGTCCAGGTTTGGAAATGATCAAGAGTATCAAAAGGAATCGGCCAAGATGCTGGCAACAGCCATTCATATGCTCAGGGGGACCCCTTATATATATCAAGGGGAAGAAATAGGGATGACCAACCCGAAATTCAATGATATTGAACAATATCGGGATGTGGAATCGATTAATTATTTCAATATTTTAAAAGAGGCAGGCAAGGATGAAAAGGAAATAATCGAAATCCTTCAAGCTAAATCCCGTGATAACTCGCGAACTCCCATGCAATGGGAAAATACGGAGCATGCAGGCTTTACAAAAGGGACGCCATGGATTACAGTGCCTGATAATGCTAGGATCATCAACGCTGAACAAGCACTGAAGGATAAGGACTCCATTTTTCATCATTACCAAAAACTTATATTCTTAAGGAAGAAACATGATATCATTGCATATGGGGACTATAAGGAAATTCTAGGAGATCATGATCAATTGTTCTCCTATATACGCAGTTATGAAGATGAGAAACTTTTGGTCATCAATAACTTTTATGCAAAAGAAGCGTCCTTTGAAATTCCAAAAGATGCTGACCTATCCGGATTCAAGTCAGAGCTCCTACTTTCAAATTATATCGATTCGAAAGACCTTGCAAATGATATTATCCTTCGTCCCTATGAATCGGTTGTCTATTTGTTGAAAAAGGACGAGTAGGGGACTAACAAAAAATATATTGTGGTGATGAAATGAACAGCAAATACCTATCGCTTTATGGTGATATTGTTTCAAAAATCGAAGAAGGAACCTTTCCGACAAATTCAAAGCTTCCTTCCGAAAGCAGCTTCATGGAAGAGTACGACATATCCAGGGATACTGTGAGAAAGTCCTTACATTTGCTCGAACAAAATGGGTATATCCATAAAATCAAAGGCAAGGGTTCCTTTGTGTTGGATTTTAGCAAATTTAATTTTCCTGTAGCAGGCTTGATTTCCTATAAAGAAATGGTGGAAAAGTTGAATCTGCATTCCAAAACGATCATCCATACCATGGAGCTTGAGACCCCCGACTCAAGCATGATCAAGCTTCTTGACTTAACTGAAGGTGAGGAAGTATGGAAAGTGTTCCGGGTTCGACAAATTAATGGGAAGAAAATCATTTTGGACAAAGACTATTTCAATAGTGAGTTCGTAACTAACCTGACAAAGGAAATTTGTGAGGATTCAATTTATGGTTATATCGAAAAGGAACTCGGGCTCCAGATTGGTTTTTCCAATAAGGAAATTACCGTGGAGCCATGCAGTGAAGAAGATAAACAATTATTGGACATAGAAGACTACGATATGGTGGCAGTTGTGAAAAGTACCGTCCATTTAATCGATGGAAGCTTGTTTCAATATAGCGAATCAAGGCATAGACCTGATAAATTCAAGTTCACGGACTTTGCACGAAGGACTTGGTGAAAGCCTTAGCCATAAGCTGAAAAGGCTAAGGAAGAAATGTGATGACCAATTAGGTTATCAGAAAAAAGGTCAAAGCATTAAATTCAATATTCAAAAAGAGAAGGTCGCCATGGCGGCCTTTTCTAATGCGGTTCAAGGTGTAAGGTAAAAATGTAAGGAGTAAAGAGGACATCAGCTCTTTTTCTTGTTCAACGAGCGGGGAAAGAGGATCGTCAAACCATTAGTTTGACGTTTCTCCTGCTTGTTTCGGGGTGTGTGAAGCATTTAGTAAAACCACTCCACCAATGATCAATACCAAGCCACCCAACGTAATGATACTAAATGGCTCATTCCATAATAATACGCCAATTAATGCTGTTAAAGCTGTCCCTATTCCTGCCCAAATGGCATATGCCAAGCTTAACGGAATTGTTTTAAGACATAAAGATAAGCTGTAAAATGCTATTCCAAATCCTATAATAACCCCAAATGAAGCGAATAAATGTGTGAACCCTTCAGATAACTTAAGCATGGTCGTACCAAATAATTCACTTATGATTGATACTCCTAAGGCTATGTACCCTTTCATATTATTACCTCCGATTATTAAAATGTTAATGAGATCCGCCACTGGAGAGTTTCAAAACAACCACTCCTCCAATGATTAGGGCTAGACCTAAAAATTTTTTCAGGTTAAAGCTTTCTTTATAAACGATAACTCCCACTAAAGCAGTTAAAGCAGTCCCTATTCCCGACCAAATGGCATAAGCCGTCCCAAGCGGAATGGATATAAGAGATAAAGACAGGCAATAAAAAGCCAACCCCATTCCCATTACCACACCAATGGAAGGGTATAACTTTTTAAATCCGTTTGATACTTTTAACATCGAACTACCAAAAACTTCACTTATGATGGCTATTGCCAAAAATGCATAAGGATTCAAGATAATCTCCTCCTGTATATTCATTACTCTTTCCAATCACATTCCCAAGCATCTTATCATCTAAAGTCCCCATATTAAACTAAAACCTTATTGCGAGTCTAATATTTTCTATCGTTAAAAAATATATCCTATCCTAGTTGAAAAAGGATATAATTAGCCACTTCAGCTATTAAAGCTTGTTTTGCAGCCGTTCTTACGATAAAAGAACAAATTCCTTTTAGTCAATTGAATCTATGAGTAACATATAATCACAAAACCGTCCAGACGGTCTTTATATTTAACGATACCTGCAGGTTACTTGTCAAGTGCATCTAGTACTCTTGTAATTCCACATCTTCCAGTTAAAGAGTATCGTTATGAGATATGCATTGCATGCTTGCCCTTCCTATTATAGAAATGTTGCTGGGGAGTTTTCTTTTACAAGACTGGCTTAATAATAAGGTCAAACAGGGATTTTTAGGAATTTTGTCGAATTAAGTTCATTAAACGATTATGATGGGGTGAACTTCTTTCATGGAATTTTTAATAAAAAAAGAGTGTTTCATTAAAGCGATTTCTGAAGTCAGCCATGCAGTTTCCATAAAAACACCAATACCCATTTTATCAGGAATAATGATAGTGGCTAATGACGATAGCTTAATTCTTATTGGCAGTGATTCCGATATTGTCATTGAAAAAAACATTCCTTTAACGATTGATGGAGTAAGGGTATTGGAGGTTTACGAAAAGGGTACTGTCGTATTATCGGCAAAATATTTAAGTGAGATCGTTAAAAAATCACCTGATGATATCCATGTAAAGCTGAACGAAAATCAATCAGTTACCATTATATCAAATGAAATTGTAACGAATCTAAATGGATTCCATTCGGAGGAATACCCAAACCTTCCTCAAGTTGATGAAGATGGTCATTTTAAAATCCCAAGTGTTGAATTACTGGAAATCATTAAGCAGACTGCGTTTGCCGTTTCTAAAACTGAGGCCAGACCCGTTCTGACAGGCGTCAATATGACATTCAGGGATAACATACTTTCTTGTGTTGCAACAAATACCCATCGTTTAGCGGTAAGAGAACTTGCGTTAGAATCGAAGGTGAATGGTTCGTTCATCATTCCAAGTAAAAGCCTTAATGAGTTAACCAAGTTAATTAATAATCAATCGGGTGTTATACATATTTTCATCTCGAGAAGCCATATGGTGTTTAAATCAAACAACTTCTCACTTTTTTCTAGGCTGATTGAAGGTAATTATCCTAATGTATCAGGGTTGCTGCCAAAAGATTTAAAAACGATCATCACCTTGGATACAAATCTACTGTTAAAAGGTATTGACAGAGCCTGCCTTTTTGCAAGTGAATCGAGGAATAACAATGTACATCTGGAAATCCTGGATAATACTAAGTTAAGAATTTCTTCTACCACAGCAGAACTAGGGGAAATAGAAGAAACGCAAAGCATCATGGCAATCACAGGAGAGGAGGGGCTAAGTATATCACTAGATGGAAGTTTTTTAATGGATGCCTTAAAAGCGATAAAAGAAAAAGAGGTCAGACTAAGTTTTGGTGGTCCAATGAGACCTGTCTTAATCGAACCAAGCGGTAATTCTTCATATCGTCATCTTATTTCACCAGTGAGAACAAAATAAAGGATTAAAGTATAAAGGAAACGAATAAAAGGTTAAATCGATTAACGGAGCAGCAATTAATAGAAAATTATGATGGGGAATGGTCAATAGCATCCACCATAAAAAAAGAACAAAGAAAAGAGACCCAGTAGAAAACTTATAAAAGTCTTGGCCCATTGTAATTCATATCTATTGAAGTAATAGTTTACTATAGGGTTTCATTCCTGGCTTAATGCCGGCAACTTTATTTCGAAGGTAAAGGTAGAACCTTTTTCGCTTGTCCCAGCAAGCCAAATGTGTCCGTCCATCAATTCCGTCAAACGTTTGCAAATGGAAAGCCCCAATCCAGTTCCTCTGTTCATTTCTTCATATCCTTGGGGATGCATATGATTGAAAGAATGGAACAATCCATTGATTTTGTCAGTTGGGATACCGATTCCTGTATCCCTCACAGTGAAGGATATACGAATGAAATCAAGGTTTTTTTCATCGGGAATCAAAGCGGCGGCAATGTTAATTTCCCCGTTATTCGTAAATTTAATGGCATTTCCTACTAGATTAACGAGGATTTGACGAATCTTATGATCATCGCCCAATAATACCATAGGAATATTAGAATCGATTTCCACTAGTAGTTGGATTCCCTTTTTAGCGGTTTACGCTGTGAATAGTTGGATGACCTGTTCCACACAGGAACGGATATCGAATGGTTGAATGTTCATTTCCATTTTACCTACATCCATTTTCGAATAATCCAATATATGACTGAGCACCGTAAGCAGTGATTTTCCGCTCGTTTCAATGATTTCTGTATATTCTTTTTGTTCTTCAGTCAATTCAGTTGAATGTAACAGTTCTGCCATTCCCATAATCCCGTTCAAGGGGTTTCTGATTTCATGACTTAAGACCGCCAATAAGTCGGATTTATCCTTACTGAGTTTATTTATGTGAAGTGAAGCCAGACGCAATTCCATTTAATCCATGACGATTTGTGCAAGAGACCTGAGAATATCCAACTCTTCTTCTGTAATTGTACGTGGTTTATAATCAATGACACACAACACGCCAAGGTTGTGGTTATCATGGGTATTCAATGGGATGCCTGCATAAAAACGAAATCCGTTTTCACCTGCAACCAAAGGATTCGCTAATGATCGGGGGTCTAAACTAGCATCATTAAGAATATAAGGAACATTATTAAGAATGGCCGAAGCACAAAGCCCTGGCTCCCTATCTATTTTCTCCACATCCAAACCATGATGGGACTTGAACCAAATCCGATCCGTGTCGACGAGGCTTGTTATTGCGATAGGGACATTGAGTAGTTGCGATGCCAGGGCTGTAACCCTGTCAAAAGCGCCATCTGGCGGTGTATCAAGTATTTGATACCGCTGTAAAGCATTTAAACGCTCTCGCTAAAGTTGGCTTTTTTCTTTCATATTGTTCAATATTATTCCTCCTATGTCATACGGATTGCCAAGGGTAATAAAAGCCCATTATAATAGGTTCCCTTTTAAAATTAAAAGGGAATTACATTAGAATCCTATCTGACATTCCTAAACAGCAACATATTGTGAGACTTCATCAAGTTATTAAAGAAATTTTGTTTCTTCGCCCTAAAATTTCCGGTAAGCCTGCTTTAATGAAAGGCACTAAAGTCTTTCAAAATGTTGTTTATTCTTCTGATTACTACTAATTATAACACTAAGTTCACGGATGGATTGAATTTTGATGGACTTGTCCCTTATTCGGGGCAGCGGAATCTTTTTTCTATGAATCTTCGGAATAGTAAAGTGGTAAAAAATTAATTATTGATTATGATAAACGTTAGTATTTCATTTGAACGTGGTATGGCTTGGACTTTCTTAATAAACCAGCAGCAGACAAGTGAGCTTTCGGAAAAAACTGTGGGAGATTCATCAGAAGCCTCCATATCTGCTTATTAAAAAAATAATATACGTTATTTAGACAAGTTCTTCAAAATCCATATTTTTATTAACTTAGCAACTTGGGGTGGAGGGTGTTTGTAGTCTCCAGAGTCGGTATCGGTGGAACTGCATTTTTGGCTTCGTGAACTAACTCCACAGAAAGTATATTCATATATTTAATGCTGTCCACTGTCCATTTGGCACGTGCCGTTAATCGCTGTATCCGTACATGCTTTAAAGGGGGATAATTATTATGTATGTTAGTCAAACTTGGGATCATGTAGTAATTGCAAAATTAAATCAAACTGTTCACAGCCTGCATGCGAAACTATATCCTAAGTATTTTAAAGAATATAAGTATAGCGCAATGGAAGAAACTTTTAAAAATTTGATTGAAAATGACAGATTTGTTTTTCTTCTATTAAAAGAACATGAGGAACCGATCGGTTACGCTTGGATTGAAATAAAAAGCTATCCAGAAAATGCTTTTAAATATGGGTATAAATCTGTATATGTGCATCAGCTTAGTATCGTTGAAAGTCAAACCCAAAAAGGTTATGGTAAGCAACTAATGAATGAGGTATATGAAATTGCGAAAAAGAATGATATAGATTTAATTGAACTGGATTATTGGTTTGGAAACAATGATGCAAAAGAGTTTTATAAGAAGCAACACTTTAAAAGATATAGGGAGTTTGCATTTAGACAGTTATAACCACTTTGGATTTCCCATTTTTTAGAGGTTTGGAGGAAGGGAAAAAAACCCCGAATCGGGGTTTTTTAATTAATATCTTAACATTCTCTTTGAAAAACAGGGAGGTTGAGGAACTCCACAAATAAATCTTTGGCTTTGGGTATAACACTCTGCCACGACACTTCGGGTATGCGGAAAATTATGCTTATACGTGATGAAGTGCTTATTCACGGTAGTTGTATGTGTCGGATGAAAAACTGGAATCACAGTGTTAATGACATTTGTTTTAACATATTGCTTTGTTGGAGAGGTTTGTGGCGGATTATACTGAGTAGGCATTGTTTGAGGTGCGCAATATTGTGGTGGACATTGACCGCCTTTCGGATGTCTCCAGGGCTTATTATACATTTCAACACCTCCTATATTTTTTTGAAACTCATTGTTAGTTTATGAAAATAAATGATAAAGGGACTAGTATAAATGCCTTTATCAAAAATAATGGCTGCATCATGACACTGTATTTAAAATAGATTACGGGATCATAAACTTTCCCGTAGTTGGGGAAAGAGAATTTATCTAAGGAATAATATCTTTCACTTATAAACGGTTATTAATTTTTGCCAATCTGGGTAATCGCTTGATGAACAAATGACTTGTGTCTTTCCCGCCAGATATTTTCCTTGCTTTTTTCCAAGCCCCATTCAGGAAATGAAGATAATCGTAATGCAGCAAATAATTGCCAGAAGGGTAAGTTGGTAAAATTCACTTCAGGCATCATGGATTTATATTGATTGGAGAAGTCATTCATTGCTTCCATTCCATAATGAAATGAAATTTCGAGTTGGCTATTGGCAAGGTCAGCCAAAGGGTCCCCTAAGCCTGAGTCTTCCCAATCAATAATGGAAACTAATTTATCCTCTTTCCATAATATATTTCCAGGCCAATAATCACCATGAAGGATCACTTCCTTATTCATTGAGGATAATGGCATGAATGATTTTAACACATCTCTAATTAAGCTCAGATTTAATCCTTCGTCCTTGATTACCCTTTCTTTATTTAACATTTCTACATATGAATTTTCTAGTTTGGGCAGGAATGATAAAGATAGATTTGCACAATCAACACGATGGATCTTTGCTAGATTGATTGCAATTTGTAAGATATGATCATTAAGATTTGAGGGGGTGAACTCTGGCTTGCCCTCAATAAACTCGATAAGTATACATGGTTTGGAAAAAACCCCGCAGGATTCGAAGTAATAGGGAATCGGTACAGGCAAACCTGCAGATTTCAATATCCCTAAGAGCTTGTGTTCATCTGCCGCAATATTTGGATTCCGTTTCAAGTCATTATCACCATGCTGACGAATGACCATTTTTATGATTTGCCCTGTAGATTGTAACAATTCAAGTCCTGTCACCTGTGCAGAAATCCCGCCTTTTAATTCCCATGTGCGAATGAGCTTATTTCCTGGATCCAACTTTTGAACCAATTGTTCAAACTTACTACATTCATTATTCATAGGTCCACTCCTTTTAAGGGTTTAAGTTCACATTTTATATGGGTATCATTCAGCCCTTTTTCTTTTTGGCAATGTTAAAGGTAAGGTTGATTTATAAAAAATATAAATTGAAAACCAATTGAATGATACCAATGTCCAGTTTTCCTATTACTTTCGTAAAAGTTGTATTTCTTAGAATCACATTAGTATTTGGCTAGAACTTCAATAAATGAAACTAATCGCTTGTTACACACGTAACGTAATGTAAACAAAGTGAGGTGTCATACATTGAAAATAGAGAAATATAAAGTGGAAACACCGCAAGGGACCTTACAATATAATATTAGTGGAAACGGAAAACCAAATATAGTTTTGATTAACGGTGGTTCGGGACCGATAGAGGGGTGGATGAAAATCCTACCGGCAATTTCGGAATCATCATCAGTATTTTCCTATAATCGTTTGGGTGTTGCTGGCAGCGATAAACCGAAGGAAAACCAAGACGGGATAAATATTGTTAACACTTTACGTGAAGCACTTACATTAGTGGGCTTTAAACCTCCTTTCTTATTGGTTGGACATTCGTTAGGCGGCTTATATGCTAATTTATATGCCAGACTTTACCCAAATGAAGTAGCAGGAATTGTTTTTTTGGAATCCAGCCACCCAAAAGATATAAGCCTTAATGAATATCAAGGCAAGGCAGTAAAAATCATTAATAAGATCTTCAAGATGTTGGATTCCTTATCTTCACATAAACAATTCAATGAAGTTAATTTTGTAAAAAAAACTATAAATCAAATCCATCAATTTAATGATTTTCCCGATATACCTGTATTTGTCATTACAGGTGGACAAGAAAATCGAATGATGCCAGAGGAAGCTCGAAAAAAACGACTTGAGAATCAATTGGAATTACTTTCATTGTCAAGAAACAGCAAACACATTGTCACTGAAAAAAGTGGACATTTTCCACAATTTACCGAACCAACTGTAGTGATTGACTCAATAAAAGATTGTGCAGAAAAAATAACAAACCATAGCCAATAAATGCAAAGACTTTTATTTAAAGTATTGTTGTTTAAATGCTATGTTAAAGATAAAGGTTAAACTATGTTTAGCCTATGTTCATTCTAAACGTTGATAATATTCAAAAAGTATTGGACCTCCTTAAGGTCCTATTTTTATTTATTATAGTTTAGCTCTGAACAATTTTTAATTGTCGTTCATCTTTGTCTCTAATCCAATTCAATAATCCTTAAGCCCTCTATCTCCTTCCATCACCTTGTTGAAAGCTTGATGGCAATTACTCTTGTTTGAATTTACCAAAGTGAAATAATGGAATGAATCTTTTTCAAGAAGTCGAAAGATTCTCGTCCATAGGGTGATTGTAAAAGTACACTAGCATTGGTGTATTTTTTTTGGAACGAAAGGGAGAAGGAAGGCCTCATTTCTTGTTAATAGAGACAGCTTGTAAGGAAAACGAAGAAGAATCTCTATTATTATGAAATTTCTTTTATCCGATGGTTATGTGTACAAGCATTTGTTTAAACGTAACATAAGGTTAATAGAGGTGATCAAAATGGTAAAAGTGTTTATTGATCCAGGCCACGGCGGTACGGATCCAGGCTCGGTGGGGAATGGATTGAAAGAAAAGGATTTAACTTTATCCATTGCAACTCGAATCAAAGACATCTTATTAATAGAATATAATAACGTTTTTGTAAAAATGAGCAGGACCCAAGATACGTCCATCTCTTTAAACGATCGGACGAATCAAGCGAACGCTTGGGGAGCTGACTTCTACCTCTCCATCCACATTAATGCTGGCGGCGGCACTGGGTATGAGGATTACATTTATACGTCCACTAATCAGGTAACGAAAACGTATCAAGATTATATTCATTCAGAGGTCATGAAGCTTATCAACATCCAAGACAGAGGACAAAAAACAGGAGATCTACATGTACTCCGTGAAACGGATATGCCTGCACTCCTGACTGAAAATGGATTTATCGATAATGTCAATGACGCAGCCAAATTGAAAACGTCATCCTTTATCGAATCACTGGCTCGCGGACATGTAAACGGTTTAGTTAAATGGTTCAATCTTACAAAGAAAAGTACTGCTGTATACCACAATGTCGTTAGTGGGGACACCGTATATTCCTTAAGTATGACCTATGGCAGTACTGTTCAGCAAATTAAAGATTGGAATGGTCTTGACAGTCAGTTCACCATTACAGTAAACCAGAAATTGCGGGTGAAATGAATAATTAATAATTGACTGGTTAAATTATTTATAACTTCCAGTAAGCACACCACGCAGGGAAGCCCTTCTCTAAAAGAGAGGGCTTTTTCTGGTTCTGGAATATTCAAGTTAAGAAATAATCATGTCCATTCTTTCGATAATAGAGAAAATCTTTGTTAAAAAAGAGAGGAATTGTATTTTATGACTAAAATATTATTAACCTATAGTAGATTTTTTACAAAGTCTATTAAAAACCATTCTTAAAACTGTTAAACAAAGATTCTTATTATTTTTAGATTGGTACGGCAGTTATTGTTTTTCCTAAATTCATCAGTAAATGGTCAAAGAAAACTGGTTCTGTAGGAATTGTATAAGTTGGTGATGAACTTTTCATCGTATCCGTAAAGTTGCTAATATGGGAATGATGCCCAGGAGACGGTATCCTGGTATCATATCGATCATATTGCATGCAATCATTTCACTCCTTTATTAATGTAAGGTATGCTTTTTTAATAGGTTGACACAAATTTATATCTTTTGGAAAAGGCAAATCATCTAAAAACAATACTGAAAAGCACAAACCAAAATGATTTGTACCTAATATGTATCAGGGAATACAGGCCTGAACTGAACGAATTGAATCTAATTAATGTACTATTGCTTGTCATTAATTTATTCATTGCCGCAATTGAAACCCTAGTATGGATATTAATCGTATATTTTAATGGCTTGAACCACTTTTCCTAAAATTCGGACTCTATCATTTTTGATGTTATAGGTTTTTTCTTCATAAAAAGGATCCGTGCTGCAGGGCATGAGTGTGATATTTTCTTCATTAATATTCACTTTTTTGACTGTGGCATCGTGACCATTTACCAAAACCACACCAATTTTTCCGCTTTCGACGTAGGTTGTTTTTTCAACAAGGATCAATGATCCGTCACTGAATTCTTTGTTCATGCTGTTGCCTTTCACTCTAAGGAAAAAATACTCTTTATTCGATTTTAGCATGGAATTTAATGTCGGCATATACGCTTCTATATATTCGTTGGTGAAATTAGGCTCTCCAGCAGGGATATTTCCGTAGACACCAATTAATCTTACATTCTTTTCATTTAAAAATTCCATTGTAGGATCGTTTCTAACGATTGGTGCTCCTTCAATAAGGTGGGACAGCGGGATTTCAAAGCATGAGGACATCATGCTCAATTTATCCATTAAAGGTTTATTCCGTCCGGATTCCCAAGCTGATACTGCCGTTGGGGCCACTTTTAATATATTTGCCAAATCTTCTTGTGTCATTTTTCTTTCTTTTCTTAACATTTTAATGCGTTCACCAATGTGCATATTTCTTCACCTCTCACTTGAATATACACTATGAGTGAAAGTGAGTAAACTTGAAGTGCGTGAATTTTACAAAAATTTGTTGGAAACTATACTTCAAGTGTGATATCATTTTTTTAGACAGGTGGTGACAAGATATGACAAACGTTAAGTTCACACTTAAACAAGCGAGGAAGTATAAAGGATTAACTCAAGACGAAATGGCTAAAGTGCTAAAGATGGCCAAGAGGACCTACATTGATTATGAACAATATAAGATTCCTTTGCGAATTGATAAGGCGTATATGTTCGCTGAATGTGTAGGATTCTCGATCGACGATATCATTTTTTTTGATCCTGACCTACACTTCAAATGTAGTTGAATATTTAAAGGTTATCAGTTTCCGTTACTGGTGTGACCATTCCTGGGTTGAAAAATTTAATCAATAGCACTGACCTGCCAAGGGACAAAATTCATGATTATGATGATTCAAGTGAGGATGGAAAGAAGGTGAAAAAAGTGGAAAGGGAAATTAGGTCCTCTGAAGTTGCAGTAGGAGCTGCCGTTAGCACCTTTGCGATTTGAAAGGAAATTCGTGGAGAGGTCATTGATGATATTATCGTACACGACGGTGTATTCAAATTTGTTCAATCGAAAGGACGAGCTTATAAATGAAATTAATTATCCAGTTCTCAGGGTGAATTACGGGTATGTGGGAGGAGGGGGCTAAAAGGAGTTTTTAACCAAAAAAAGGGTCGCTTGCATGTAAACTTCCAATCGGAACATGATGGTGGTGATTTTGATGGAAATGCAATTTCGATGGGGGACCCAATTGTAATGGGGAAATTTTATTGATGAAGAATCATGATTAGGGGAAATTGGACAGTGGCACATTCGAAGGGGAAATTTATAAGGATGTTCATAAAAAAAGTCAAGCCCTCTATCCCTTGCAGGAGAAGGGCTTGTTCTATTTTTGTATTTATATACAATCGCTGTTAAGTATTTACTTAATAATTTGTTCTGGAGCCCAATCAGGTCATGTAATGTGGTAGACCAGGTAAACCCAAGTAAGGAAAACAAACTAAATCAGTATCGCCAAGGTAAACCCCATCAACATCTACATAAATGAAAATGAATTCAAGGAAATCTTCATACTTTATCTCTATGTTAATGAATTTCTTCTAGTTTTTTTCTCCCATCTTTTATGAATTCAGCAGGTAATGGCATGCAATAGTACAAATATAAACTAATGAATGCTATAGAAGACCTGTGAAGGAGGGCATTGATAATAGGCGAATTCGAAAAATTCCATAGGATATAGGGGGAGATAGCAATTGAAAAAGAAGGTAATCAATTATGTCGTTTTTCTTGTCCTCATTCTTACCATATTAATTATGGCTAAGCCTAACATTTCCTCAGCAGGAAAATTGAAGCCGCCGTCCGAAACTTTCAACCCAGGGGATTGGTTTTTGGGAAGTATCCCTCCCAATCTTGACACAAATAGACCTCCGATCGTTTTTGTCCAAGGGAAAAATGGCAGTTCAACCAGCTGGTACGGTGAAACGGACTATCATGGTGTAAATGATATGTATACCAAAGCATATGAAGCCGGTTACCAAACGGTTTTTGTTCAGCTTTATGATTCAGCTGGAAATGGATCAGTGAGCCAATATGCTAATGGAAGGCTGTTAGCTCAAATGCTTGCAGAAATCAGTAACCATTTCGGCGGCGAAAAAGTAAATATAATAGCCCACAGTAAAGGGGGACCAGACACCCAAGCGGCTCTAGTACACTATGGAGCACACCAATATGTCGGAAGGGTCATCACTTTAGCGGCCCCTCATCACGGTTCTAACCTAGCTGATTTGGCTTATAGCTGGTATGCGGGCTGGCTTGGTTCCCTATTGGGTCAAAAAGATGAAGGAACTTATTCTTTACAAGTTGGTAAAATGGCGGAATTTCGATCTGTCACGGATAACCATGTTAACTCCCGTAAAAATATGTATTTCACCGTGGCCGGTATGAATAGGGGGCCGGTTCTTTCAGCTTTATCAATGGGTGGACAATATTTATCTTCATATGGAGAAAATGATGGTCTAGTGAATGTTTGGAGTACAAAAATACCCTACGCATCACATTTATTTACGGATCCCAACTATGATCACGACAATATTCGAGTAGGTTCAGCAGTATTTTCAAGAATTGAACCCTATTTAAGAAGCACTTCTACTGCTGGGATTCCTGGTTTAAATGTCAATTATAAAGAACGGGTTGAAGATGATGTCATCACAACCGCACTCTCTCAAACCGTCCTGGGAGATGTCCTGCAACAAAATGTCTGGAACGAAAAAAGTTTCCATGTAAATGAAGCAGCCCCAGGTAATATAACCATATATACAGCTTCAAATGATGTCGAGGTCGAATTAATTTCTCCTTCCAATAAAAAGTATGCACCTTCCTTAAAAGTTCATTCTGCAAAAAATGAAACTTCCTTTTTTAATGGTGCCACCATCCAAACATTTAATAGAAATAACCTTGAAATTGGTGACTGGAGAGTTCGACTGAAGACTAAATCGCCAAAAGACGCATACCTGTTCACAGCACATTTTAACGAAAAGAATCCCATTACATTAAGTATGGCCGGAAAAGTTAAGCAAAAAGATGCAAAATTTTTAATAAAGAATCCAATGAATGATAACAAAAGGCCAATCAGTACAACATTTTCGGTTCATCTAATAGATGAAAACGGTAATGAAATTCGTGAAAAAAGCTCATTTAAGGTAATGGACGCCGGAAATTTTTCTGGTACTCTTCCAGAAGTACCTAAATCAGGTGTTTATAATGTAACGATTGATGTCAAGGAAAAAAATGTGAATGGTACTGAAAGAACCCGTACATTGATTCGTTCGGTCTATATAGAAAAATAGTAAAAATGATTAGAAAAGACCTTCTCTTAATTGAGAGGTTTTTTTTTGGGTGAAATGTATTGAAATGATTCAGCAAAAGGAAACAGCCAGGCCGTATTTCATATTGGTCCTAAGTTAGCGGTTGATCGAAGGGCATTTAGCAAGTCAGATCCCCCTGCAACAAAAAAGATTCATGAAATCCAACGAGTGCCATCTAGGATCTAATCCGTCTTTTGATAAGATTCCCTATAAGATAAAATACAAGTTTTGAGTGCTGAATAATTGCCAATGCTTGCATAGCCATAAAACCAGCCCATGAAAATTCCTGCAACCAAATGATGACGGTGGCTAATGAAAATGGAAATGAATAAGCCAATACCCAAAGCGATGGTAGGGGTGAATTTTGGTGGAATATGAAAAATGACCTTAATAAGTTGAGTAAGAATCATGATGGTAGGAATGGCTATCACTGCATCCCAAAAGTTTGTATGGATGGTTGGGTAGTCCATAATGTCACCACCTTATTTTAGAAGTTTTATAAAATTAATTTTTACCATTTATAAAAGGTTTATACCATAGTAATTCATTAAATGATTGATCAAATAAAGTTGATGCAAATGGTTATGAAATTTTCAGCGTTCAATTAAAAAGCCATCAATCCATTGTATATTAATGGGTTTGATGGCTTTTACTAGAGAGGGAGAATGATAATCCAAATTGAAGCCGTACTTAGTAAGTTATAATCATATTGATTTTAGTCAAAAAACAATTAATAACATTTTTTTTGCTGGACAAGCTGTAACCTTTCTCATAGTTTAGAATACGATAAGAATGAAGATATCCAACTAATAATGGGAGGTTCTAATGAGTAAGGAATCGTTTATTAAGGAAATTGCTCCTTATGCCCAAAAAATTCAAAAGGAATTTAAAATATTACCTTCTGTTGTCATTGCACAAGCTTGTTTGGAGAGTGGTTATGGGACAAGCTTCTTAGCAAATCAAGGGAAAAATATATTCGGTACAAAAGGTGACTATAAAGGAGAGTCTGTCATTATTCAAACAATCGAATATGTCAACGATGCGCCCGTTCAAGTATGGTCCAAATTCAGAAAATATCCAACATGGGCAGAAAGTCTACAAGATCTTGCCTATCTATATGTAAAGGGGACTTCATGGAATAGAAGTTTGTATACAGCTGTCATTGGGGAAAAAGATTACAAAATGGCACTTAAAGCAATATTCGATGCGGGCTACGCCTCGGACCCGAAATATATAGAAAAACTGGTGAATCTTATCGAAACAAGTGATTTAACTAAATATGACGCAAGCAACGAAGAGGTCTATCATATAGTCAAAAAGGGGGACTCCGTCTCTGCGCTTGCCAAAGCATATGGTTCTACACAAGTGCAGATTCAACAGTGGAATGGGTTGGCTGATCTTAACCTCATTAAAGTGAACCAAAGATTAAGAGTGAAATGAACCTTTAACAGGGAGCGGGATTTTAACGCTCCCTTTTTTTTATTGGAATGAGGGTTTCCTATTTTTCAAAATACATATATCCAGAAAGACGTTAGTTTCCCTTTCATCCGGCATAAATGAGAAAGGATGTTAATAATCTTAGGAAAACTCGATTCTATCAAAAAAATATATCAAAACCTAGTCTTCCATATGCATAATGAGAGAATTCGGGACATAAATTAAACAAACAAAAAAAGCGCGGTTAGCGCTTTTAGTGTATTTGTCTATATAAGCCTATAACTTTTCCAAGTATCGAAACATCTCTTAAAATAATTGGTTCCATATTCGAGTTCTCAGGCTGAAGCCTTATGTAATCCGGTTCCTTAAAGAATCGTTTTACAGTGGCTTCATCATCTTCCGTCATGGCCACGACGATATCTCCATTATTGGCGCTGCTTTGTTGTTTCACGATGACATAATCTCCATCATGAATTCCTGCTTCGATCATACTTTCACCCATGATTTCCAGCATGAATACATGGTCATCATGCGGAACCATGCTTTCGGGAAGCGGAAAGTATTCTTCTATGTTTTCGATGGCCGTTATCGGCATGCCCGCTGTTACTTTTCCAAGTAACGGAACGTTCACGACATTAACTTTGGGGATATTGTTCGCTTCCTCCAAATTCAGTATTTCAATGGCCCTCGGCTTGGTTGGGTCACGTCTTATCAGGCCTTTACTTTCCAGGCGGGATAAATGTCCGTGTACTGTTGAACTTGATGCAAGTCCAACTGCTTCGCCAATCTCCCGTACGGAAGGTGGATACCCTTTTTGGCGGACCTCTTCTTTAATGAAATCAAGGATATCTTGCTGCCGTTTTGATAGTTTAGTCATATGTGCACCTCTTCTCCAATGTTCTTTGCTACATTATAGCATGGCCCCCAACTCTATACAAACATAAGTTCGAATTTTGTTGTTGACTGAAACAAACGTTCGTATTATAATTTGGACGTAACATACGAACGAACATTCGCTTTGGAGGGATATTTATGAAAAAATTATACAAAAATTATATTTCTACGATTCTATTAGCGGGATCGGTATTCATCTTTTCAATTTTATTCTCTTGTACATTAGACAATGATCAAAAAAAGGATTTCCTTTCTATAGAAGTAAGTGAAGGCGACACCCTATGGGGAATTGCCGAAGAGTATGAAGAAGCTGATTTGACAAAAAAAGAATTCATTGGTTGGATAGAAGAGCATAATGGAGTCAGGGCGGATACGATTAAACCTGGTCAAGTCATTGTCATACCGGTTAAAGGGGAAGATCTTGTTCAGAATTTGGCCAGTCAGCAGTAAGTAGTGAAGGTAGGGTATTATGAAGGCAGTAATCTATTGTAGGGTTAGCACAGAAAAAGAATCCCAGGAAACATCATTGGCAAGGCAGGAAGATGAATTAGTTAAATTGGCGGAAAAGATGGATGTGGAAGTTGTTTCCATAATAAAAGAACAGGCAAGTGGTTATGAGTTAAATCGGGATGGCATATTTGACATGCTTGAACTATTTAAAACCAAAGAAGCTGAAGTTCTATTAATCCAGGACGAAACTAGACTGGGGAGGGGAAATGCCAAAATAGCCCTTTTCCATGTCATCCTTAAAGAAGACGTGAAAATTTATACGCTCTCACACGATGGAGAACTTGAGTTATCTGATTCGGATGCCATGGTCATCCAGATAGTTGGTATTGTAGAAGAATATCAAAGGAAACTACATAATCTAAAAATAAAACGCGGGATGATAAGAGCCGTTGAAAAGGGATACCGTCCGCAAAAAAATCTTCATAACCAAAGGAATTCCACTGGAAGGGACCGTATGGAGATTCCAATTGAAGAAATTATTAAACTCCGGGCCAATGGATTGACATTTGCAGAAATCGCAGCCACTTTAAGGGGCTTTGGATACAATGTATCTAAAGCCACTGTAAACAGGCGTTTTCTCGAACATCAACTAAATACAGAGGAAAGTCAATCATAGAACTTGTAATTTCGCTTTTTTTTTAATACCATGACAATATCCGCAGATTACGAAGGAGCGAAATTATGCTATCAAAAGAAAAATTAGCCCGTATTAATGAACTTTCAAAAAAGGCCAAGGGTGAAGGTTTGACGGAAGTTGAGGCGAAAGAGCAAACCCAATTAAGAAGTGAGTATTTGGAGACATTCAGACGGTCCATGTCCGATACGTTGGAGCATGTGAAAGTCGTTGATCCAGAAGGTAATGACGTCACTCCTCAAAAGATAAAGAGTATTAAAGAAAAAAGAAACTTACATTAATGCTTGGACTATTCTCATGGAACACTCCATTTGAGGATTCTTTTTTTAGGAATAAAAAGAGAGTGCATTCATGTATGTATTCCCCTATTTAGCTTAATCTAAATAGGGGCCTTCTCTAATTTGTAGAAAATTGTAATATTGGGTTAGTAAATAGTGATTTTAGTTGTGATATTATGCTGGTCACTATAATATAAAGAGGTACATTACAGGAAGGGATGTTTTATTATATGTTAGATAAATTAGATGCACTTTCTATCAATACGATTCGTACGTTATCGATTGATGCAATTGAAAAGGCTAATTCCGGCCATCCAGGTATGCCGATGGGGGCAGCGCCGATGGCGTATAAACTATGGACTGAATATATGAATCATAACCCGAAAAATCCGGATTGGTTTAATAGGGATCGCTTTGTTCTTTCAGCTGGTCATGGGTCTATGCTGTTATACAGCCTTCTTCATTTATCGGGCTATGGCTTATCTATCGATGACTTGAAAAGCTTTCGCCAATGGGGAAGTAAAACTCCGGGACATCCTGAATTCGGACATACGGCAGGTGTAGATGCAACGACGGGACCGCTTGGACAAGGTATCGCAATGGCAGTCGGCATGGCAATGGCAGAACGCCACTTGGCAGAAAGCTACAACCGTGATTCTTATAATGTAGTCGATCATTATACATATAGCATTTGTGGAGATGGAGATTTAATGGAAGGGGTTTCTGCTGAAGCCGCTTCATTAGCTGGACATCTACAACTTGGAAGGCTTGTTGTTTTATATGATTCTAATGATATTTCCCTTGACGGCGACTTAAGTCAATCATTTAGTGAAAGCGTAGCAAACCGGTTCAAATCTTATGGATGGCAATATATCCGCGTTGAGGATGGGAACGATCTTCAGGAAATAGCCAAAGCAATTGAAGAAGCGAAAACCGACGAAGCACGCCCAACTTTAATAGAAGTCAAAACGGTTATTGGTTACGGTTCACCAAACCGTTCAGGTAAATCAGCTGTTCACGGCGCTCCGCTTGGTGCAGATGAGCTTAAGTTGACTAAAGAAGCATATAAATGGACATTCGAAGCGGATTTCCATGTTCCAGAAGAAGTGTATTCACACTTCAATGAATCTGTTGTGGACGCAGGCGCTCAAAAAGAAGAAGCTTGGAATGAATTGTTCAAAAATTACAAAGAAGCACATCCTGAGTTAGCCGAGCAATTGGAGCTGGCAATCAAAGGTGAACTGCCTGCTGACTGGGATCAGGAAATTCCGGTCTATGAAGAAGGAAAAACATTAGCTTCCCGTGCTTCAAGTGGAGAAGTGTTAAATGCGATTGCCAAAAGGGTGCCTAGCTTCATTGGTGGTTCTGCAGATTTAGCCGGATCTAATAATACTGCCATTAAAGGTGAGACAGACCTATTACCTGGTAATTACAGTGGTCGTAATATTTGGTTTGGTGTACGTGAATTCGCTATGGGTGCGGCCTTAAATGGTATGACCCTTCATGGTGGATTAAAAGTGTACGGAGGAACATTCTTCGTATTCTCTGATTATTTGCGTCCTGCTATAAGAATGGCAGCACTGATGGGACTTCCTGTAACGTATGTATTTACCCATGACAGCATTGCTGTTGGGGAAGACGGACCGACACATGAGCCAATCGAACAATTAGCATCATTACGGGCAATGCCTAACCTAGGGGTCATCCGTCCGGCTGATGGCAATGAAACGGCAGCAGCCTGGAAAGTGGCAATGGAGTCTACAAATAAACCAACTGCCCTTGTACTGACTCGTCAAGGATTGCCAACAATAAAAGACACTTCCGAAACTGCGTATGAAGGTGTTTCAAAAGGGGCTTACATCATCTCCGCTTCTAAGAAAGAAGTAGCCGATGCATTACTTCTTGCGACTGGTTCCGAAGTGAACTTGGCTGTCGAAGCACAGAAAGCTTTAGCGAACGAAGGAATTGATGTTTCGGTAATCAGCATGCCATCATGGGATCGATTCGAAACTCAATCTAAAGAATATAAACAAAGTGTAATCAATCCGGCAGTGAAAAAACGTCTGGCCATTGAAGTGGCTTCACCGTTTGGCTGGGATCGTTATGCAGGTGATGAGGGTGAAATATTGGCCATCAATCATTTTGGAGCTTCGGCACCAGGCGGTAAAATCATGCAAGAATTTGGTTTCACAGTAGAAAATGTAGTTGCTCGTGTTAAAGAAATGCTAAAATAATCGTAATGGGGACTGACACCAACTAGTTTGGTGTCAGTTTTTTTATCAAAACTTCGTATTGTATGTTGAAAGTGCTCTTATTCTATGGGGAATCTTCCATTCGACAAAAAAAGAAGAAAATTTCTCCAGCAAACAACATATCTTTTCAGTTTGTCAATATATAATGAGAATAAATAAATTTCGTTTGAATGTGTCAGTTAAAGGGGAAAGTCATCAAGAGTGGAGAAAGATGGAAAGGTCCTGATTGTTAATTGTTCTGGTGACCAAACCAAAATAGGAATGCTAGGAGGCATTGGCTGATGAGAACCTATGAAATTTTTTTAATCGAAGATGAATTTGCCCATCATTATTATGGTAGAGAAAAGCTGTTTTTCAATTTGTTTTTGGAGTATATTCAAGCTAGGGGCAGACTGAAGAGTATTTTGCAAAAACAAATCGAATATGTCACCAAAACTGTCCCTATTATCCAGTTGCAGGTAGCTATTGAACAACGTTTGCAAAAAAAGATGAATTTTTGGTCTCAAAATGGAAAATACTATTTAGAAAAAACAAACGGATCCAGTAAAGCCGTTTTAATCATCCAGGATGATTCCATTATGCTTAAAGCTGAAGGAGACTATGAAGCGGAAACGGCCTTCTTTGAGTGCATTCGAAAATATGAAGCGAGTTTTCTAGCCATTGATTTTGAACACGAAAAATACGGTTGGTTAAAACCGATAAAAGAAAGAAAATTTGTCTAAATGGGGGACTTTTGGGTAGCGGGTATTGTATAATAACCTTTGGTCTAGTACACTGATGTTAGACAACACGAAGGAGGAAATAGTATGTGGGTTTACATTCTAGTTGGCGTACTGGCATTGATTGCTGGAGTAGTGCTGGGATTTTTCATCGCTCGTAAATACATGATGGATTACTTAAAGAAAAATCCGCCAATTAACGAACAGATGTTAAAAATGATGATGATGCAAATGGGTATGAAGCCATCCCAAAAGAAAATTAATCAAATGATGAGCGCCATGAATAAACAACAAACAAAATAAGATAGCATGAAACCTTGATATATCAATGTTATTGGAAGATTGGATGCAAAATTTTATATAATATCGAAATGGTAGCTTCATTCAGGCTGAATCCTTCCGCCGATTTTATATAAAATTTTGGTTTATCTTTCATTGTTGTTCCTAAAGCCACTTTTTCTGAATGAATGATTCAGAAAAGGTGGTTTTTGTTTTGGAATTAATAGATATGATTAAAAGAGTATGATTACCATTGTTTAGCAAAAGGATTTACCCAAGATGAAGTCAGAGACATGATTAATGCTTTCGATACTAAGACGTTCATAGAAGCGCGTAATAAGGTTATAATTTCCACTTTATCTAATACTGGGCTAAGAAATATGGAATAACGGGAATTACCCTTCGAAATTGTTAGAGATACGAGTATTATTGTCAACGGGAAGGGCTGTGAAGGGTTTTAGAGTTGGTAATATAGATATCTATAGTCTCTCACGACTTATAGGACACGGAGATATTCAAGTAACAGAGCGATATTTACACTCCATTATCAAATAAAGCATTTCCCAACAGTTCGTTAATGAATATAAATAATTGAGATAATGATTAAAATCAGCTATATAGATCTAAAAAGACTGAGTTACGTTACCTGATAAATCTGGTAAGGTTATATAATTGGTTAAAGTAGTTTAAAGTTAGTACTTTATAGTTAGTGAAGAAGCAGGTATATAGGAATAAGAAGTACAATCAAACTATTAAAATGGGACAAGATAAAGGAAAATGCTAAAGCTCACCTCATTGCATATAGTTTGTTCGGGCACCTTCGTAAAAAGTCTTAAGCTCATTAATGGCTATTACAGATTGCTGTACTTCTTTTTCCATTAATGCTTTTAAATCATTGTCAATACAAATTCCTTGCATTAATTTGGATTTCATTAAGCATATTGTTTTAAAATTTAAAATTTCATGGGTTACCATGGTCTCGTGAAGGGCCAGCTTTTCATTTTCCATTCAATCACCTCCTCAGTCTATGTAACAAAGGTGATTTTCCCTATTCAACTCTCAGGTATATAGAGGGCTACATGTTGTTTTTCTAATGGTTGTAACCTTTTATAAAAAAATGAAAAGTAATGAATAAGACATTTTGAACAACGAAAGATAAGTAAGTGAATTTAAATGAAAGGAGAGATACTTAGTGGAAAAGTAGGATTGCATGAAACGTTAGAATTGCATGAAATATTGAATTTCAAAAGCCTTTGTCTATCAAAAGCTTCTACAATGAACGTATTAGTCCAAGATACGGAATTGAAAAACATTCTTTTACAGTACATGAGCAGCGGCAGAGAGCAAACTCAAAGATTACAGGAAATCCTGGTTAATCAAGGAGAGGAAAAAATAATGACTAACTTTTTGCAAAATATGGCGGTAAGACAGAACAGGTGTTTGCTACTGACTTTCTGAATTCTGCCAAATCAGGAATAAGAAATACGGCTTTCGCCATAACAGAAACAGCTTCACCTGAATTGAGGGCTGCATTACGGGAACAGCTGAGATCTGCTGTAAAAACACATCATCCACAGGATATAAGTGAGCAGTCGCAGGTGAATTTAAAAGCGGCTAATACGGCATTGAATCTTTCTCAAAAATAAGGTTTTCATTTTCCAACAAAAGCCTTCTATTATTTGATAGGGGGAATTTCACTGCATTTATAAACTAATCAACAAAGATGAGTAGGCTGTTGAGTTTTTTAAGTTGACTTTATCAACTGTAAATATTAATATTACAGTAATCCCCTTGAGGAGGATGCAAAAGTGAATAGTGATTTTACAATAGCTGTGCATAGTTTGGTCTATTTAGCTTATCTACCAGATCATATGGCAAGCAGTGAGTCTATCGCAGAAAACGTTTGTACAAACTCTGCAAGGATTCGGAAAATGATGAGCTGCTTAAGGAATAAAGGATTTGTTAAGACTAAAGAAGGTGTGGGCGGAGGCTATATTCTTGACTGTAATCCTGAAGAGGTGAGTTTGGCGGATATTTATATAACGGTATCACATGGAACTTTGAAGCCTAAGTGGTGTACAGGTGATCCCGAGAAAAAATGTGTCATATCTTCCAACACCCAGGTGGTCATGGATCAAATATTCGATGAAGCTGAGTTATATTTTGAAAAATATTTAGAAAATATAACACTTAGCACTTTTTTGGAAAAAATTAAACAATGTCCGTGATATTGATTTAGTTTTTTCTTTGCACAAAATGTATATTTTATTAATACAGTTAATAACTATAGTTTTAATATTAATTGAACATAAAAGGGGTGTTAAGGACATGGCTGAAAATAATCAGTTCAAAAATGAGGATTGGGTACAGGGAAGATCAAGAGAAGGGGAACTTATCCATGGTTTCATTGAAAAAGTAAGCGCGGATCGAGAAATCGTTAAAGTGAACGTGGTGGAAAGTGACAATGAAAAAACGGTAGGGAAATCGATTTGGATCCCGAGTAAATGGACTGAAAAGCTGCCGGATCTAGAAATCAGTAACGATAGTCATCTTTTGGCATTAATTGATTTAGCTTTGCTTTCCAAGGATGAAACATGGTTTATGGAGTTATCCGGTAAATTGGAATCCATAAAAATCCATCCAAAAATAAATGCCAGGAAATCCGAGGAGTTTCTTATCCAGGGAAATAGAATCGGGAAATTAGATTTAAATAGATGAGTTAAAACCTTAAATATTTCGGATAATACAAGGAGGAAATGAACATGACAATAGAACATGTAACGGATGATAATTTTGCTAGTGAAATCAAGGAAGGGTTGGTACTGGTTGATTTTTGGGCACCGTGGTGCGGTCCATGCAAAATGATTGCCCCAGTGCTTAATGAAATTGATGTTGAAATGGGTGATCGGGTTAAAATCGTAAAACTTAATGTGGATGAAAATTCAGATACGACAAGCGAATATGGAGTGATGGGGATTCCAGCCCTTATCCTATTCAAAGATGGAGAAAAGGTAGATCAGGCAATTGGCTTCCAGCCAAAAGAAGCCATTGCGGAATTAATTGCAAAACATGCATGATTAAGATTTTAAAATGCGTGTTGTGTATTGTAATGTAAGGACTTATACCAACCAACACCGTAAAGGGTGGGTAACTAAATGGAGGATTAATAAATGAATTCTAAATATACACCATTATTTGAATCGTTCAATTTAGGAAAGGGGATAGAGGTGAAAAATCGGTTGGTGATGGCGCCTATGACAAATTTCTCTTCGAATCCTGACGGCACTGTAACCGATGCCGAAATTACTTATTATGAACGACGGTCAAGCGGGGTAGGCATGGTTATAACGGCATGTACCTACGTGACGGCAAATGGAAAAGGTTTTCATGGTGAATTTGGCGGTGATCAAGATGAATTGATTCCTAGCCTAAGTCGTTTAGCTTCAGCGATTAAAGCGAAAGGTGCAAAAGCAATCCTCCAGATTTTTCATGGTGGACGCGAGGTTCCACCGGAATTAATACCAAATGGCGATGTAGTCAGTGCAAGCAATATTCCATCGGAAGGAGAAGGGAAAGCAGTTCCGCGTCCACTATCTGAAAAGGAAATTGAATCAATCATTCTGGATTTTGGTGAAACCACCCGACGTGCCATAGAAGCGGGATTTGATGGTGTCGAAATTCACGGTGCGAATGGTTACTTGCTTCAGCAATTCTTTTCGCCACATTCAAACCGTCGTGAAGACAAGTGGGGAGGATCTCTGGAAAAACGGCTGAATTTCCCATTAGCTGTTGTGGATGAAGTGAAAAAGGCTGTTGCAGAACATGCCAAGGATCCGTTCATCGTAGGATATCGTTTTTCACCGGAGGAGCCGGAAACACCAGGAATCACTATGGATGATACACTCTCATTAATTGATGGACTTGCGACAAAGGAACTGGATTATCTCCATGTTTCATTAATGGAATTTTGGTCGAAAGCAAGACGGGGAGCAGAGGTTGACCGACCTCGGATAGAAATTATAAAAGAACGTGTCGGAGATCAAGTTCCTATCATCGGTGTTGGTTCCATCTATACAGCGGATGATGCGATCGAAGCACTTCAATCTGGCGTTCCATTAATCGCATTAGGACGTGAACTCATAATCGATCCAGAGTGGGTACAAAAAGTGGAACAAGGAAAAGAAATAGAAATCGTGACAAAAATAAACAAGGATAATCAGCAGCAACTTGATATACCAGATCCATTATGGCAAGCGATCATCCATTCCCCAGGCTGGTTTCCAGGCATTGAATAGGTAGACGTTCATATATTAATGAATTAAACGATGCTAATAGTGTGCAAAATAGTATAGAATGATTGTACTTGGATAATGAAAATCCCAATCGAATTGACCGATACCCCGGATAACGGACACACATAAAAAAGTGTTCCTTATCCGGGGGTTTTTATGTTTATGGAAGGGTCATTGAAAAGAGTAAAGAATCTATATAGTGATTTTCAGATTGAATCCTTAAAGGAATGAATAACCGAGTATTCTATTTCTAAGCTGTTTCGGAAAATAAAAAGGGGAAAGACTTACGAATTTTCATTGACGAGCAATTAAGTCTCAACGGCAGATACATTCGGAAATTTCTGTGAGTAAAGGGGGCTACCTTTACGGAACGCCGTGGATATGGAAGGAGCACACAGCTCTTCCAAGTCACAGTCTGTAGTGGACCAACTTAAGAAGACCGCTATTCAATAACATAGAAGAGCAACCATTAATGGCTGCTCTTCTGATGTTATCTTCTTTTCAAAAGAATAGCTAAAATCAAAGATATTTGGAGAGTAATGATAAGTAAAAGTGACAACATAAAATCACTATCTAAAGATGCATCATAGCTAAAGATAAAAAATAAGATTACTGATATTACTAAAATGAAAATGAAATTAATAATGATTTGCCTCATGGTCCCCCCATTCTAACAACAGATCAATAAGATAGTGTTAATGCATATGACCTTGTATCTGTAGCTGTTGTTGGTGTAATAGATAAACCGGCCGGATAAACTGACACAGAAGGTGTACCAGCAATTCTTCTATGACCATAAGTTATTTTAATGTTTATTTTACCATTTTTGGATGTGGGAACATATACATATTGTCCAATATACCCTTTATGCTTGGTTTTACTAGTAGAAGCTTTTAAATCATATGAACCAGCCACACCGGCACTTGGTTCCCAATTACTTGGAGAATACTTGATTGCATAATCAATCCAACGTCCATTTCCTTGTTGATCTTGAGAATATCTGTGCTGGTGTTGTTTTACTTTCCCTCCACTGGTTGGCAGGTACAGTCCTGAACTTGAAGGGAAACCAATTGTCATTTTATCCACTAAAGTATATGAAGGTGTTTTTAACCATTGAAAATTACCGTATATATAAAATTTATCTTCTTTTGAACGATCACTTTTTACTTTATATACAGTTCCACCTAATTTTAAAGTTGTTGCAGCGATAGATGCAAAAGTACTGATTTGCCCTGGGCTATTAACTTCTGAATCATAAATACCCATAATTTCTGATCCAGAATCTATAACTTTAGCTTTCTCTTCAATTAATCGCCTTGAAATTTCAATAGGTAAATCTTCGGATTCTTCTTGAGTATTGCCGACTTCATTTACAAGATAATCCAACTCTACTTCTGTGAGTGTTTCCTTGCTAACGCTTAGACCATTTTCCTCAGCAAATCCTGTTGTAGCAAGACTAAAAGAAAATAAAAATACTGCCACAAAAGATAAAAACTTCATTTATTTTTCCCCCTTTTTCATTTAATAACTAAACTATTTATTTCTGTATTTTCTTGTTTTTAAGTATTAAAAAATATTAATCGAAGTAAAGTTTATAAAACAGTAAATAATAATGTCATCACTCGGGGATTTATATTGTTTAACTTAGTAGTAATTTCATATTTTTTTTACTAGAGTCTAAATATCTATCGTATTTAAATTAAAGTACCATTGATTTCTATTATCCTCAGATTGAATTGGAGCACTTTAACTGTATCTGAGGGAATATTTAACTTATAGCGGATCTTTTGATTTAGTGAGGACACTCCGGAGATAAAAAAACATGAGGTTATGATCATTCTCATTATTACTGTACTCTATTTTTCCTGATTTTTAGTTTTAGTTTTTAGACATGATATTTCAAATTAGGAACTTTTGTTTTTATCCAAAATTTATATTTTATTTATATAGGCACTAGTCCTGTGAAAAATTCATACCTAAACGGAAGAGGAGGAACAGAATGAAATAGATAGAACACCATAATTTAATGGCATTAACCCAGCTTGTTAGAGGAACTTAAAGTTAAAGTATGACAAAGAAAGTCATTTACGGTTATAAATCCTACCGTACATCCATGATGCAAAGGCGGTTTGCGTGTCATAATTGAAACCATCTATTTTATATTTGGGATATACGAGAAAATGTTTACGTATAAGAGGTGAAAAAGGAAACTAGTATTTATGCCAATATAAATAAGCATATAAAGTTTAAAATTCAATGGTTCGAAGTTTGATGCTTAAGCATTCGTACCGAAGATTAGGTTTGGAGAAAGTATGATCTGTTGTTTTATAGAGAAAATGGGGGAAATGAAAAAACACGGAGTGGATTAATCCACTCCGTGTTTTCGATAATAGGCATTAGCATATCCAAGCGATTTCCTTAAAATAGATAGGAATCAAGTGAGTATGGGCCAGCTCCGGTCATCGCTACACCAATCGCCACTGCAAGGATGGCAAGATTATATTCATAACCGTTTTGAGTTGCCCAGTAGCCATTTGCGCCGTGAACTTTAACAATCGCAACGAGCATTGTAAGTGCAATCAATATACCTGCAAAGGGTGTAAGGAGACCTAAAGCAAATAAGGCTCCGCCAATAAGCTCTGATAGACCAGCAAATAGGGCCATGGTAACTCCTGGCTTCATGCCAATTGAGTCAAACCAGCCTCCAGTACCTTTCAAGCCATGACCGCCAAACCATCCAAACAGTTTTTGCGCCCCGTGTCCAACAAACGATAATCCAATTACTACCCGTATAACTAATAAACCGATACCAATCATTTATGATTCCTCCTGGAATTTGTTTTGAATTTAGATATCTTTAATTCAAGATTTATGTTTAAAAAAATACTGTAATATCTCGAATTAATTTATCTTTAATTAAAGATAATATCTTTTGAGTGATTTGTCAAACTTTATTTTAACGCTTAAGGCTCTTTCATCGGGAAAGGTACTGAAAAAACCGGGTGATTTCAGCTTGGAGGCCTACAATAAATTAGAAACCCTAACACATTCATAGTCGTTTAGTGATTACTTTTCCGGACGGTTCTTCCATCTTGGCAAGGTCTCCTATTATTCTTGTCGTTACAAACTATGCACCGACATCAGGTGTTGATATTGCTACGTAATACATGTACATGATATTAAATGAAAAAACAAGAAAACAGGCAGTGCCGATGGCGTTTGCCTGTTTTTTAGGATAGTAAAGGATATGCTTATGTATTCATTTGTGGAACGAAAAGGAAAAAGAGGAGATAGTCCGTTCAAATTAAGCATATAATGACATGGTGGTTATCAATGGGAGATGAACTGGTAAGAGATTAGGGGATTAAAGACCTGTACCAGTTTTATAAAAAAGTTCATTATATTTATTTAATAATTGATCAAGTTGCTGGCTATATTCAACGGCAACATGGGAGTTTAAACCATCTTTAGCAACAATTTTGATAAGCTCATTTCTCTTTAATTCGATCTGTTCGAGAAATTCATTCTTCTTAGCCATTATATTTCCTTTCTGGCCCCAACTTTTTTTCAAGGTACCTTTTATTTATGTTTTCGTTGTAAAATTTGTATGAATATAACAATTATATCGACTTGGACCAATGAATTCAAATAAGTTAACTTAATGAAAATTTAACCCGTGGCCCATTCCGATGTCAGCCATTTAGTTGTCATGAAATATTCACAGTTCCATAAATGTATTTTTTTATCTTATTTGTTACAATGTTTATAGGTTGACATACATAGGAGTGAGCTCATTTGAATGATATAAATATGTTTTTAGCTTTTGGGGCAGGCTTTTTGAGTTTTATTTCACCATGCTGCTTACCGCTATATCCAGCCTTTTTATCTTATATCACTGGTATGAGCGTTGGTGAAATCAAATCCGAGAACGCCATGCTCCAAAGAAGAAGTATGCTGCATACTTTATTCTTCCTGCTTGGTTTTTCTCTGGTTTTCATTGCAATTGGTTTTAGTACGACCTATCTAGGTTCTTTTTTCTCGAATTACAAAGAATTGATTCGTCAGATTGGTGCCATCCTGATTATCATTTTTGGTTTATTCGTTGTTGGAATCTTTCAGCCGAAATCATTGATGAAAGATAGTCGCTTTGAATTTAAAAACCGACCTAGCGGATATATTGGTTCCATTCTAATCGGACTTGCCTTTGCGGCTGGATGGACGCCTTGTGCAGGTCCACTATTAGGTGCGGTCGTTTCTTTGGGTGCAACTAACCCTAGCGCTGCCATGAGCTATATGACTGCCTATATATTAGGATTTGCCATACCGTTTTTCATATTATCTTTCTTTGTCGGAAAGTTGAAATGGATCAAAAAGTACAGCCAATACATCATGAAGATTGGCGGATATTTAATGATTGTAATGGGTGTGATTTTGTTTTTTGATTGGATGACCAAAATAATTGCAGTCCTGTCTAGACTATTCGGTGGCTTTACGGGGTTTTAGTCCATAATAAGCTATATTTTCAAAAATATTCAAATGGCATTACCCTTCGTCAAGACTTAATATTGGTATATTATTTTTTTATTCGTTTTTCTTGTTATTTTGTGTCTAAAGTCACATAATCTTTGCTTATTATAGAATCACTACATTTCTAATAAGGTTTTATAATACTGTTGTTTGAAATGAAGATGAAAGGCCATGGCCCAAATATTAATAGTTGATGATGCCAAAGTTTATGAGAATGATACTTTCAAATATTTTATCAAAATCAGGACAAGTAGTGATTGGTGTGGGCGAGAAGCCATTGAATAATATCGAAATTTGAATTCTGACCCAGTGACGATGGATATTACCGCCAATCATTAGCCGTCTGGATGCCGTTAAAAAGGGTATAATGTGCTCTGCTATGGGTCAGCAAAAAATGGTTGTCGAGATATAGAAGCCGGGACGAAAGATTTTATGGTCAATCTTTTTGACGAGAGCAGGGAATTGAATGCATCATAGGGCGTGTAATTAAAAACCCTCACCTTGTTTATCTTAAGTAGGTAATATATACTTTGTTTATAAATTGAAGTCATATATAATTTTTAATGGTACTTACCTATTTTTAGTTAAAAGGGATGGTTAAGAGATGATATATATATCAACAGGTATAGCGATTGTGATGGCTATGGGTGTTTTCATGTTCCGGATGAAGGAAACAAAAAAACCAGTGAACGAAAAGAAAATCATCTTACCGCCGCTTTTTATGAGTACGGGTGCTTTGATGTTTATTTTTCCTATGTTCCGGGTGACTCGATACGAATTTTTGGAGGCTCTTGTTGCAGGGATGTTATTTTCCATCCTATTAATTAAAACATCAAAATTCGAAGTTAGAGATGAAAAAATTTATATTCAGCGCTCTAAAGCTTTCATATTCATATTGATTGGTCTCATGGTGGTTCGGCTGGTGGCGAAACTGGTGCTGGGAAGCACGATTGAAATCGGTGTCTTGAGCGGAATGTTTTTCTTACTTGCTTTTGCCATGATCGTTCCATGGAGAATTGCCATGCTATACCAATACAAAAAAGTTAAAGCAGCCAGTTTTAGTGGAAGTAATATGGTGTGATAAAAGTAATTGAGAGTGGATAAAAGGGACAATCCAGGAAACCTGTGTCGATATTAAAATGACTCAGGTTTTTTAATTTGCCTGGGAACCTTTAGAGTCAATGAAGACATTCATGATTACTAGATTCTATAAAACACAATCAAAACCAAGTAATTTTATCCGAATTATATTATATAATTATTTTACTTAAGGAGGAAACGGTTAATGTTACAAATGATTGTGTTCGGGATTATTTGTGGTTTATTGCTGGGGTTTGTGCTTCAAAGAGGCCGTTTCTGTGTTGCTGGTGCATATCGTGATTTGATTTTAGCTAAAGATGGACGGATGTTCTTAGCTACATTTGTTGTTATAGCAATACAAAGTGGTGTTTATGCATTGAATGATACAGGGGTCATTCAGTTTGGAAATGATGGTTTTCCATGGTTGGGAACAATCGTGGGTGGCTTCATTTTTGGTATTGGAATGGTTCTGGCAGGCGGTTGTGCTACTGGAACATGGTATCGTGCCGGAGAGGGCATGATTGGGAGTTGGGTTGCCCTTTTTGGATATATGCTAGGGGCTGCCATGACGAAATATGGTGTATGGAAAGTTTCTGGGGATAATTTGTTGTCCTATCGTACGAGTGATACGTACATTCATGAAACATTTAATGTTTCGCCGTGGGTGCTTGTGATTATTGTGACACTTTTGGTTGGCATCTTGGTGATTCGTGAATTGGGAAAACCGAAACTGCCAATCTTTAAAATGAAACCGAAAAAAACGGGATTGGCCCACATCTTATTCGAAAAACGGTGGCATCCCTTTGTTACAGCATTTATTGGTTGGCCTTATTGCAATCATGGCATGGCCGCTAAGTGCTATGACAGGCAGAATGTTCGGACTTGGAATTACAGTACCTTCCGCGAACATTCTAACCTTCCTTATTACAGGCGATGATGCATTAATCGATTGGGGTACGTTTTTGGTATTGGGCATTTTCCTTGGTGCCTTCATTGCTGCCAAAGGAAGTGGGGAATTCCGTTGGCGCTTGCCTGATATAAAGACGTTACGTAACAATGCAATCGGCGGTGTAATCATGGGGTTCGGTGCAAGTGTTGCCGGAGGGTGCACAATCGGTAATGTTCTGGTGAACTCGGCGTTATTTGCTTGGCAAGGCTGGATCGCGATTGTCTTTTTCCTACTAGGTACATGGGTAGCAACTTATTTCACGACTATCCGTAAGCAAAAGCAGGCAGCAGCTACATCAAAAGCGGCTTAAGGTAAAAGGCAAAAAACATTAATCAAGGAGTGGAATATAAATGGCGAAAGTATTGGAAACGACTGGAATGGTATGCCCATTCCCTTTAGTGGAAGCAAAAGAAACGATAGTGGATATGGCAAATGGAGAGGAATTGATCATTAATTTCGATTGCACACAAGCAACGGAGAGCATTCCGCGTTGGACCGCAACTGAAGGTCATGAAATCACGGAGTTTGAGCAAATCGATGACGCTAAATGGCGTATCATCGTCAAAAAGGGAAATTAAATTGATTCAAAGAAAACGTGCCAGGGTTCCTGTGCACGTTTTTCGAATTTTTCAAGGCTGAATCATTGGCGCTGAAAGTTTCTAGTGATAACATGTCTTTAACTACTTTTTAAGGAGATGCTGATAATGGTAAACGAGGTCATTTTAAACGATGTTCCCCTGCATGTTACTGATTTTCTTTCTGAAACTGTAAAGGATTCTGAAGGTAAGGAAGTCAGAAAAGTCAGTTTCAATTTCAAGGTTACACATAGTGAATATCATGATATTACAACACTGCTTTATCAAATGGTATTTGATTTAAAGATCCCTCAGACAAACGAGGAGTTTCGAGCAGAGATCTTTAACTATGCGACTTCGGTCACGAACCTTTATGAAGAAAATGCCGTAGGGGATTTTTCGCTGGTCTTGTTGGAAGTGAACGAGCCCGAATGATTACATTGCCAGTCTTGTAAAGATATGGGTTACTGTCTATAATAATAGTGACGATCATTCTATACATATGAGGTGGTACTTTGCTTAGTGGATGGTTTTTATGGTTTATTCTATTTTGGGTAGCCCTTTTAATTATATTGATGAGCATAGGTGGCTTTTTCATGTTTCGGAAGTTCCTGAAAAGATTTCCCAAAGAAGATGGGAAATCCGATATGGATTGGGAAGAATACTATTTGGACCAAACAAAGCACTTATGGTCAAAGCAGCAAAAGGAATTACTCGAAGACTTAGTGAGCCCTGTACCAGAACTTTTTCGTGATGTTGCACGTCATAAAATTGCGGGGAAAATCGGTGAATTGGCATTAAAAGAAAAAGCGGGAGATATTACGGAAGATTTAGTGATACGCGGCTATATCATTGCCACACCAAAACGTGACCATAAATTTTTACAAAAAAAATTAGCTGAAAGAAAAGTGAATATGGGTCCATATGAACACTTATTCAGCTAATGCTGAAAAAGGCAGACTCTTTTGGAGTTTGCCTTTTTTTATTCTAAATAATTGAAAATAATAGGGCAGTGTGGTAAAAATTAGAACGTTTGTACCCAAACCATGCTATTCGTTAAATTTTTGATATAATAATAGTAAGTAAAAATGAGGACGGAGTGAAACTATGAAATTTATCCATACGGCCGATTGGCATTTAGGAAAAATCGTTCACGGGGTGCATATGACAGATGACCAAAGGCATGCACTTTTGCAATTCATAGAAATTGTCGAGGAAGAAAAACCTGATGCGGTTGTGATTGCCGGTGACCTATATGATCGTTCCGTTCCGCCGACTGAAGCGGTAGAGCTTCTTGATGAAATCCTCTATACGATTAATGTGAAAATGAATACACCGATCGTTGCAATATCAGGAAACCATGATTCTGCGGAAAGGCTTGCATTCGGTTCATCATGGTATCGTCATAGCCAGTTATACATTCATGGGAAATTGACAAAGGCATGTGAGCCGGTTCGCATCAAGGGTGTGAATTTTTATTGTGTTCCATATGCAGAACCTGGAACGGTTCGCCATCTTTTTGAAGATGACAGTATCCATTCCCACCAAGAAGCGATGAAGCGGATAACCGGAACGATCACGGAGACTTTCAATAAGGATGAACCGAATGTCTTCGTAGGACATGCTTTTGTATTAGGCGGAAAAACAAGCGATTCAGAACGAGTCTTGTCGGTGGGGGGTTCTGGCTGTGTTTCATCTGACTTATTCGATGCGTTCGATTATACGGCACTTGGACATTTACATAGTCCAGATGCGATACGTCATCCTAAGGTGTTTTACTCTGGATCACTATTAAAATACTCTTTTTCAGAGGCCAAGCAAAATAAGTCGCTTTCCATTGTCGATATGCACGAAGATGGAAGCTTCGAAATAAACTATCGATCATTGGCACCCAAGCTGGATATGAGGGAAATATCCGGAACGATGGAAGAGTTACTCGATCCTTCTTTTTATCAATCGCAAAAAAAGGATGACTACTTGAAAATAACACTTAATGATGAGGGTTCGCTCATCGATCCGATTAATCGCTTGCGCCAGATTTACCCGAATGTACTTCATCTAGAGCGAAAATGGGATTTGACCGACCTTAGAAGAAAAAAATCCTTCTCTTCTATAAAGGATGAACGAAAATCAGAATTGGACCTGTTCGAAACGTTTTATCAAGAAATGACAGATAGGGACTTTGATTCTCAAAAGCAGGATTTGATGGTTTCGGTAATTGAGGCCGTGAAGAAAGAGGAGGCATTGAAATGAGACCTCATATTTTAACGATGCAGGCATTCGGACCATATGCAGGAAGGGAAACCATCGATTTTAATTCCCTTGGAGAACGGACCATGTTTGTCATCTCTGGAAAGACAGGCGCAGGGAAAACAACGATATTTGATGGGATCAGTTTTGCTATATATGGAAAAGCCAGTGGAGAAGACCGAAGCGGGCAAGATTTACGAAGTCAGTTTGCCGAAGATGATATGTTGACGGAAGTCTCGCTGCAATTTACCCTGCGTGGGAAAACGTATTTGGTGACCCGGTCACCGCAGCAGGAACGAAAGAAAAAATCAGGAGAAGGAACGACGACGGTTGGAGCAAAGGCTGAATTATATGAGATATTGGCGGAAGGGAAAAAATTACTTGGGGCAAATGTGCGTGAGGTTGAGGAAAAAATCAAATTACTCATTGGACTTGATGCCAATCAATTCCGGCAAATCCTGATGATTCCACAGAATGAATTCCGAAAACTGTTAACTTCCGACAGCAAAGATAAGGAACAGATTCTCCAGAAATTATTTCATACTGAACTTTATAAACGAATTGAAGAAAAATTAAAAGAAGAGGCTTCCATCCTTAGAAAGAAAAGTGAAAAAAGCGCTCAGCGGCGAATTGAATTAATGAAAGGTATCAAACCAGGCAACCATGAAGAATTGCAGGCACAATTGCAAGCGGAAGAGCCTAACGAACAACAGGTTTTACCACTGTTACAGGAAGTCATTTTGGCAGCAACAGAAAAAAATGAGTATGTAAATAAACAAATACAGGAAAAGCAGAAAGCTCGCGATCAAGTAAATCAAGAGCTTTCAAAGGCGGTCGATTTAATAAATAGATTTTCGGAAAAAGAAAAGCTACGAAAAGAAAAGGAGGACCTTGAAGCAAAACAGCCTGAAATGGAACTAGTGAAAGGCCAAATTAAAATGGCACACAAAGCGGCTTCGCTTGAAAAGCAGGAACAATACTATTTGCGAATTGGCAAACAAGTACAAGATGCGAATGCTGAACTTCAAAAGTTAAGTGAGCAGGCCGAGAAGTTACGGACTGAGCGTATCGAGAAGCAGGCTTCCTATGAGCAGGAAATGCTGAAGGAAAACCAGAGGGATCAGGCCGTACGGACTGTACATCAGCTTGAGCAGGTAAAAGATGCTGTCATGACTTTTGCAAGCTTAAAAGCACAAGTTGCATTGGATGAAAAAGAGTGGAGAAGCAGTAAAGGGCTTCGTGAAAAAAATGTTTCGGAACATCTGGCAATTGAAGAGGAAGCAGAGAGAGTTGCTCGTGAAAAAACAGAAGCGGAAAAAGCGGCGGTTCTTCATCGCGATAAGGAAATCGAAGCTGAAAGAAATTATCAATCGTTATTGAAAATGAAAAAGCTTCAAGAAGTTCTTTCCGAGACTCAGAATGCGAAGCGGGTTCTGGAAGAAAAGAATTATCGGTTTCAAGAGATTCAAGGAATTCATATTCAGGAAAAGGGAAAACTGGATGCTCTGAATCAAAATTGGCGATCAGGCCAAGCGGGCATGCTTGCTACCTTATTACACCCAGGAGAAAATTGTCCTGTGTGCGGTTCGCTAAGTCATCCTGACCCAGCCCGAATGCATGAGGATATGCCAACGGATATGGAACTGAAAGAGCAAGAAAACAAGCTGAAAACTGCAGAACAACAAAAAAGCCAAGCCGAAAGTGAATTTTATCAAGCAAAATCCAAATATGATGCACTAGTCGGTTCGTCACAAGAAAAGCTTAGGGACTTACAAAATGACCTGCCGGAGTTTAGGTTTGAAGATCTTGCTGGTCATTTGAAACAATTTGCTAAAAAAGGAAAAGCGCTCCAAGAGCAGTTAAATGAATTGATGCGGAAAAAGTCTTTATTTAATGATCTGGAAAGAAAGTTGCTGGAATTAAAAGAGAAAGCATCCAAGCTAAAGGAGAATCTGACCTCTCTAGAAAGAAAAGAGGACCAAGGGAAAACCAGGTATATTGAGAATTCTACAAAACTGACAGGATTAACCGATTCCCTTCCAGATGGAATACGGACAGAGGAAGAATATGATGCAGCCTACCAAATGGCTGTAAAAACACAGAAAAACTTACAAATTGCCTTGGAAGCTGCACAAAAAAACCTTCAATTGGTTAAGGAAAAAGAATCGGTCATCAATGCAAAAAAAGAATCTCTAATTGGAAATATAGAGGCTTTAAATCAAGAATTGAAAGAAGAACGGGAAAAGTTAATTACGGATCTGACCAATCAAGGCTTTTCCAATTATAAAGAATATACAGCCGCAAAAAAATCGGAAGCGGCACTTGAAAATTTGGAGGACCAAATCCAGCAGTATAATCAAAATTGGCAAAGTGTTTTAAGTCTGTTTCATGATTTGGAAATGAAGCTGAAAGATATGATCAAACCGGACCTTGAAGGATTGAAAAAGACTTTTGATTTCATAGATGTGGAATTGGAGTCGTTACGCCAAAATCAGAATGAAATACATGCAGAAAAACGGACTAACGAAGAAATCGAAAGGAAATTGGCGCAAATCAGGGAAGATCAGAAAAGTCTGGATGAAAGGTACAGTATCGTCGGTCACCTGTCTGAGATTTCCAAAGGCCAAAACTCCTTCAAAATAACTTTTGAACGGTATGTATTGGCAGCCTTTTTAGATGATATCCTAAAAGAAGCCAATTCAAGATTACTGAAAATGACAAGCGGCAGATATCAGCTGTTGCGAAAGCTGGATCCTACACGCAGGAATATCCAGAGCGGTCTGGAGTTATCCGTGTACGACCAATATACAGGACAGGAGAGGCATGTCAAAACCCTTTCGGGAGGCGAAAGCTTTAAGGCATCCCTTGCACTTGCTTTGGGTCTTGCGGATGTTGTCCAGCAGAATGCAGGCGGGATCTCACTCGAAACGATGTTCATCGATGAAGGGTTCGGTACGCTAGACCCCGAATCTCTTGATCATGCGATAGAAGCATTGATGGATATACAAAGTACCGGGAGATTAGTCGGGATAATTTCTCATGTTCCAGAGCTGAAAGAAAGAATCGATGCCCAGCTCCAAGTCATTTCGACACAAAAAGGAAGTCGTACTTCCTTTTACTTTGCTGGATAAATCAAAAAAAAGAATGGCTAAGGAGAAAGTGGCTCCCTATGCCATTCTTTTTATTATTATTATTGAACTACTCTATGTTAATATCATCAGCTGTTTTTCCGGGGGAAAACTTATGGATGCGAATCACCAATATCGGATTTGAGAATTCAGCGGTAATTCTTCGAGAGCAAATCGAAAAGGGGAAAGGGATTTTTCTCTGTGTGGGTATTGTATCCGCTTTATTTTCAAGAAATGGTTTATGAGTATCGTCAACGATGATCGATAGCTCATTATCACTTAAGCAAACTTTAATATCTTTCACATCATGATTTTCCAAAACCGCTTCCACCATATACTCATCGTCACTTTCGTATATATCAATTGAAAAAAGTTGATGATCCAACGCACAAGTTTCCGGATCCAGAAAAAATTTTTTTACCCATTCATCAAACTTTTCAACCTCATTCATTTGCTTTACATGTTGATTGTCTTGCATGTTGATACCCCCGGTTTTCCTTTGTTGCATTATATGTTGGAGTAAGAAAATGGTGCTTGAAAAAGTGAAAATGGATGATGATAAAAAGATTTCCGAAAACGTGGTTCAAAAAATATAAAAAGCAGTAGAAAAGTAATCAAAGCAAAGGAACGATGGTATGTGGGTATAAAAGGGAATCAAAAAGTAGAAGGAATTCAATAAAAAAATGATGACCAATTCTAAATGAGTTGGTCATTTTTTTATAAACAATCGTGTTGATCGATCATGCCCGCACCCTACTGCCATTAAAGTTAATACAATTTCAAATGTCATATTAAATGTATTTTTAAAATAATTTACCATTGCAATTCTGAAAATACCTTCGATCTGTTTCCTCTTAAGCAAACTTTGTTACAAATTCAGAAGAACCGTATCATTTCTGAAATCCCACTGATCACTTTTGGAATTTATCAAGTTAAAACTTAGTTTATTATAGATTTACTAGATATATAGTTAGGAGGTAATGATAATGGAAAAAAAATCAAGAAGGTATAAAATGTTCGTAAACCTGCATTAAAGTATTTCTTTATTTCCGTTGAAAAGGAAAGTCCGACATGTCCATTTTGTGATGGCAAACATGTGGAATTATATTCATCCTTCGGTACTGCACAGCTCGTTAGGCAATACTATTGCTTAAACTGTAAAACTTTTTTTAAAAAATATACGATGGAAAGGTTCTTTCTACTGATCGACCTCATGAGCCAACCGATATGAATGGGTGTCAATACCTGTTAAGGGGGATGGCTTATCAGAATATAAGTTTCATAGCCTGATGGAATCACTTACCCTTGATTAACTGAATGAAAAAGAGCATTGTCAGGAAGGGAATTCGCTCAAATTAGTTCGTATGGCGTTTCCAAATGAATGAAAATGGAAGGTTAAGGAATTTATCTGGCTTTGTAATGGAAGCCTTCTTCTTTTTGGAATAAAAGAAGACGGTGGGATGACGCTTTTAAAACCAGTAGCTTTTTGAGGAGGATAAATGTGTGATAAAAACCGAATGTAAAATTAGAGGGTTAGGCTCGAGGTACAATGCTTCCTATAATTTCTTACAGAAAAATATTGAAGCAGGCAGAGGAGAAAAAACCGCTATTTATTATGGAAATCAATCTTATCCTTATCAAGAAATTGACACCCTTGTCAATCAATTTGGTGCGGCATTAAAAGATCTGGGCATAGAGATGGAACAGCGCATCCTACTTTTATTACATGATTCTCCAGAATTTATCATTAGTTTCTTCGGTGCAATAAAAGTTGGGGTAATCCCGATTCCATCCAATACGCTTTTGCTTACAAAGGATTATGAGTATCTTTTGAATAATAGCCGTTCAAAAGTGTTGGTCACTACTTATGAACAGTGGGAGAAGTTAAAGCTTATTAAAAATAGATTAATTTTCTTAAGGCATGTCATCTTGGTTGATGGGGTTGATCACAATTTCGAGGAAGATAACGAACATTCTTTTCAGGATCTTACTCGCAGACAAAATAAAGATCTGCCGCCTTGTTTTAGCAACATTAATGATCAAGCGTTCTGGCTCTATACATCAGGAAGTACAGGTGAGCCAAAAGGGGTTATACACCTTCAAACCGATATGGAAGAAGCTTTCAAAAACTACGCCAAAAACATTTTGCAAATCACCGAAAATGACATTACTTTTTCGGCTTCGAAGCTTTTCTTTGCTTATGGTTTGGGAAATGCGATGTATTATCCTTTTGGAGCCGGGGCTACTACTGTTTTAATGCCGGACAGACCGACTGCAGAAAAGGTGTTCGAGACGATAGAAAAGTATCGTCCAACCATTTTTTTTGGTGTCCCGACCCTGTATGGATCGATGCTCAATTACCTTGAGAAGACGAAGGAAACCTATGATCTTTCTTCAGTTAGACTTTGCGTATCAGCAGGAGAGGCACTGCCGGCTACTTATATTGAACAATGGAAGAGAGTTTTTGGATTGGATATTATAGACGGAATTGGTTCGACCGAATCACTTCATATATACATTTCCAATCAAGTAGATGATATTCGGCAAGGAAGCACAGGAAAAATCGTTCCCGGTTATGAAGCTAAAATTGTGGATGAACAAGGTCATGAAACTCAGGTGAATGAAGTGGGAGACCTTTTAATTAAGGGAGAAAGCATTGCAGCCTCTTATTGGAATCTTGATGATGAAAACAAAAAGAAGTTTTTCGGTAATTGGCTGGTGACAGGAGATAAATACTTTAAGGATGAAGGTGGCTTCTATTGGTACGCGGGCCGCAATGATGACATGATGAAGGTAAATGGAATTTGGGTATCGCCAATAGAAATAGAAAACGCATTCTTATCACATCCCGATATACTGGAAACTGCTGTTGTTGCTGTAAAGGATGAAAATGGTTTAATAAAACCAAAAGCCTTCATAGTATTAAAAGAAAGTGCGGAATCAGGTGAAGGAGTAAAAGCAAGAATAAAAGGATTTGTCAAAAAAGTGTTAGCGTCATATAAAGTTCCTCGCGACATTGAATTCGTGAACGAGTTACCAAAGACTTCGACAGGAAAGATAAAAAGATTTAAATTAAGAGAGCCAGAGATCAAATCACAATCGAAGAAGGATGATTCCATCTCCTTGAATGTGGACTGAAAATGAATGTCTGAAATCCAGAGGCGATGGCAAAAGCTGCTTCACGTGTCCATGAACTGGGAGGAGGAATCGTAATTGTCGATGGAAATGAAATAATACTTGAAATTCCATTACAGCTTACGGTGACTTCTGATCCTTCATTTAATAGGGCAGTAGAATTTAATGAAAAATAATTAAAGATGCTTCAAGCGAGAGGCTATCCTTTTCAAGCCATTTTGTATACATTATTATTTTTAACTTGCTACTTTCTTCCTGGGATGCAATTAAAACCCTTTGGGCTATACGATGTGAAAAACATAGAATCTTATTTCCTTCCACATCCATGACGAACTTTTTAAATGAAAGGAAAGCGTAGAAAAGAACAGATGATATTAGTGGGCTTGCGGGGCTGCCGTTTCACCAAAGTATTTCGGGAAACGGCAGCCTGATTTTCGTTAATGTGGCTCATATAAAAATTCCCAGGGAACTCCAAATCGATGTTTAGAAATACTTCAAAATGCCGATTATCCCAATCTATATTCGTTCATATTTACTGCCATATGTATTATTTAGGGATGCGCCCACCCTGGAATTTTTGAGTGTTTTAATTAAGGAGATTAAAAAGTGACTGAGCGTATATATAAGATCTATACAGGATGGTTCGATCGATTGAACCAGTTATGTCGCTTGGATGATTCTTGGACACGGTGAAGAATAATAAGTTTACGAATGCGCAAAAGATAAAAATCTAGGAATGAAAGTTAAGCTATAGATTTTTTATTTATTTACTCGTAAGCCAACTTTCAATTAACAATGAACTTGCCCATCCTTAGATGGGCTTTTCAAATTTAATAATACACCATGGATATAATCAAAATTATGATTTGTGAGTAGGTATAATCTATAATATGGTAAAAACCTACTTTTCACGATCGTTAGAAAACCAACCAGAGCCTGTAAAAATTCAATAATGAATTATTGGCATATCGATGAATCCTCTACAGAAAGGCTTTATTTGTGAATAAAATTCATAAATGAATTGAGTTATACGTAAAATCTTGCTGTTTTACTCCTTTATAGGACTTGGCATGCAAGTTGCATAATAAATAAGTATAAATCAAACATGTACGATATGACATTCGTTTATGTGTGGAGGGATAAATGGTGCGAAAAACGATAAATAAACCATGGGAGCAATGGTATGTTGAAAGAATGAAATCTATGAAGCTACCGGAAATATCCGTCTATTCCCTGCTTGATATAACAGCAAGTAAGTTTCCTCACCATACAGCCATCATTTATGAAGACGATTCATTGGATTATATGAATCTTAAAATGCAGGTAGACAAACTTGCAGGGAAATGGCGTGAAATGGGCTTTGTTAAAGGTGAACGGATTGGTCTGATGCTGGCCAACCATCCTTATTTCATAATCAGTTATTACGCCGCGCAGGCTCTTGGTCTAATAGTTGTACAGATGAATCCCATGTATAAACCGAGGGAACTTTTGCAAATTTTAATAGACTCGGATGCTAAGTATATTGTATTTGATCATACGGCCGCGGATACAATCGAAGAAACGAAAGCGATATATGAATTTGATGTCTGCATGAAAACGGAAGATGATCAAAATGGCTCATACTCCCTTCAAACGTTGATTCAATCCGGAGAGGCCATTAAAAAGCCCGAAATCATAAACCCTCATGAAGATATTGCAGTCATCCAATACACAGGCGGCACAACTGGGAAGATGAAGGGGGTCATGCTCACTCACCATAATTTAACCTCCAACGTCGTGCAGAGCTTTGAAATGTATGGGGATTCCTTGAAACCTGGTGAAGAAATCGTGTTGGCAGCTACGCCACTTTATCATGTTTATGCTATGACAAGTGCGATGAATCTAGGTATCTATATTGGAGCAGCCATTCTCTTGTTTCCCAAATTCGATCTTCAAGATGTCCTTACAAACATTAAAAAATATCGCCCGACTTTCTTTCCAGGTGTTCCAAAGATGTATAATGCTTTCGTCAATCATCCAGGTATTGAAAACTATGGACTGGATTGTTTAAAAAGTTGTTCTTGTGGCTCGGCCCCCCTTCCAGTTGAAGTGATCAAGCGATTTGAGGTGTTGACCGGTGCCAAAATAGGAGAGGGTTTCGGCTTGTCGGAAGCTTCACCTTCCACTCATCGTAATCCGCCTTTCGGAAAAAGGAAAATTGGAAGCATTGGAATCCCTTTTCCAGGCACGGATTGTATGATCATTGACGATGAAAATAATGAAGTGCCTAACACAGGTGTCGGGGAGCTGCTGATAAAAGGCCCGCAAATCATGAAGGGATACTGGAATAACGAAGCCGAAACCAAAAAAGCCTTACAGAATGACTGGCTATATACCGGCGATCTTGCTGTTATGGATGCCGAAGGATATTTCTACATTGTCGGCAGGAAAAAAGAAATGATCATCGTCGGAGGATTCAATATTTACCCGCAGGAGGTGGAAGGTGTTCTATATGAACATCCGGCAATTAAAGAGGCAGCCGTGGTGGGTATTCCCCATAAAGAAAAAGGCGAAGTTGTGAAAGCATTCATCGTCCCTAAAGAAAGCGCTTCCGTAGACCTTGAAGAAATAGAAGGTTATTGCTATTCCCAATTGACGCCTTATAAGGTGCCGAAAGTATTTGAAGTGAGAAAAGAACTGCCGCGAAATACGGTGGGTAAACTATTAAAAAGATTGTTAGTTAAAGAAGAACTTGAAAAGGAAGGAAGAAAAGACTAAGGGGGATGCAGTTCGTTTGCTCATTCCAACCATTCAGGTTGAAACCTGCAGTGGATGGAATGTCAAACACACATAAAGAAGAGGAGGGGATTCATTATGCGTTGGGTTGTTCTCATTCTATTGTTCTTTGGAGCCGTGATTAATTTTGCAGATAAATCGATCGTAGGACTTGCAGCTGTTCCTATCATGAAGGAATTCGATCTTTCCTATGCGGAGTGGGGTCTTGTCGGAAGCAGTTATTATTGGCTCTATCCAGTAACGGGGATTTTTGGGGCAGCATGGGCTGATCGGCTGGGTGCTAAAAAAGTGCTTGGATTCATCATGCTGACATGGACTGTTTTGCAATTTGGTGTTTTAGCCATTACCGCACTTCCATTATTAATTTTATACAGGATTTTACTGGGCGCATTCGAAGGGCCCTATAGCCCAATTGCTTATAGTCATGCAGATAAGTGGTTTCCGCCGAAATTAAAAGGCTTTGCCAATTCGGTAGTGGTTGGCGGAGGAACGGTTGGTGCGATGATCGTGGCGCCGATCCTCGTTTCCTTAATTACGATATTCGGTTGGAAGGTTGCCTTTGCCACTCTTGGTGCAGCAAGCCTAATTTGGTTCTTCCTCTTTCAATTTTTAACAAAGGAGAATCCAGTTGAAGTATATGAAAATGTACAAAAGAAAAAGAAAGTAAAACTTGAAAAAATAAAAGTGAAAGACTTTTTGTTGCTACTGGCTTCACCTACTGCTTTATTTACTACCCTCGCATATTTTTCAACTTATATATTAGTTGTTTGGTTTTCAGTTTGGCTCCCGATTTATTTAGTGGAAGCCGTAAAAATGACTCCCGGTCAGATGGGGAGCAGTGTTGCCATAATCGGAGTCGTTTCCGTATGCATTTATATGGGTGTTTCGATGGTGTCCGATCATTTATTCAAAAAGAATCAGAATTGGCGGTCATCAAGGGTATTTGTGGTCGCGGGCGCGATGATTCTTGGTGCATTGTTCTTTTCCTCGATCATGGTGTTTCAAAATCCAATCTGGGTGATAGTCGCCATGTGTTTGGCAAAGGGCCTGACATACGCCATTTTACCGATTGGACCAACGATCATGATCAATGAAATGCAAGAGCGGGGGGGATTGATGACGAGCATTTTAACATCGTCTGGAAATTTAGCAGGCATTGTCGCACCTCTATTAACTGGCTATATCATAAGTTTAGCTGGAGGAAATCAACTATTGGGTTATAACTTATCGATATTGTTCATGGCCATCCTAGTCTTGGCTTTTGGCATCCTATTTGCGATATTCGTAAAACCTGCCAAATCAAAAGGGAATCATAAAAATGAAAGTTCGGATAACTTTGATCTTAAGTCCTCATAAGCAGGGTCGAACCTGCTTAAATTCAATGAAACTAGTGAAATGAAGGAAGGGCCATCAAATAATGTTATGAAAGAAAAGGAAAAGGAGCGGATGTTGAAATGAATAGAGATGCCGTCATAGTTTCTGCAGTACGAACAGCTATTGGAAAACAGGGAGGTGCACTTGCGTCTGTACCTGCCCACGTATTTGGAGCAGAAGTGATGAAAGAAGCGATAAAACGAGCGAATGTCGACCCTGAAATGATAGATGATGTCATCGTGGGGAATGTATTGAGCGGGGGTGGAAATATAGCCAGGTTAACCGCGTTGGAAACTGGCCTTTCCATTCATCTTCCGGGACTGACTATTGACCGTCAATGCGGCTCGGGAATAAATGCTGTCAATCTGGCTGCACAAGCGATCCGTGCTTGCGAAGGCGATGTCTATATCGCCGGTGGGGTAGAGAGTATGAGCAGGGCGCCTTACTTGATGGACCGTCCGGAAAAAACATACAGTGCAAAGCCACCGCAGTTCAGGAAATCCCGGTTGTCCCCAAAAGAAATTGGCGATCCCCCAATGGGAATCACAGCTGAAAACTTAGCTGAAAAATATGAGGTCAGCAGGGAAGAACAGGATGAATTCGCTCTACAAAGCCAAAAAAATATGGCCAGAGCCGTGGAAGAGGGCCGTTTTAATGAACAAATTGTGCCAGTTTCCATTCCGGTCAGAAAAGGTGAAGCCGGCGAATTTAAATTGGATGAACATCCACGACCGCAAATAACGAAGGAAGGGCTAGCCAAATTATCTCCGGCGTTTTTAGAAGGTGGGTCCGTGACTGCAGGAAATAGTTCAGGATTGAATGATGCCGCATCAGCCCTGGTGATAATGTCGAGGGACAAAGCGGAGGAATTGGGGATAAAGCCTTTAGCGACGATCAGGGCTCAGGCAGTTGCAGGGGTAGATCCAAATTATATGGGAATAGGACCTGTTCCCGCTATAAGAAGGGTAATGGAAAAGTCAGGGCTTTCCTTAAATGATATGGACATCATAGAAATTAATGAAGCCTTTGCCGCTCAAGTCATTGCTTGTAATAGGGAGCTTGACATGGATCCCGCCAGAATGAATGTGAACGGGGGAGCCATTGCACACGGACACCCACTTGGTGCGACTGGCGCAATTCTCATTACGAAAGCGGTTTACGAATTGAAGCGTTCTGCGGGAAGATTTGCTCTTATTACAGCTTGCATTGGAGGAGGGCAGGGGATTGCTACGATAATTGAGCGTGAAGCCTGATTTTGTTAGTGTGAGGACTCTAGTTAACTAGAAAATTAAGTATTTGGTCAATTGACTGATTAGGTGATAACACGACATTCAAATGAAGCCCCATAATATGAAAAAACCTTATCCATGGCTCACTTTACATGAACAGATCTAAGGAGGAGTAACTCATGACAATCACTTTAACCAAGGAAATGCAGCAAATGAAGGAAATGATCCGTAATTTCGTTGAAAGGGAAGTGGAGCCTTACGCCATACAAATTGAAGAAGAAGATGCCATCCCGCAGCATTTGGTGGAAAAAGCAAAAGGCCTTGGCTTATTTGGGATAAGCATTCCCGAACAATACGGTGGAATTGGCTTAAATGCGGTTGGAAAGGCTACCGTATTGGAGCAGTTAGGAAGGACCCATAATGGTTTTGTTTCATTAATAAGCGCTCACACCGGGATTGGCAGTACAGGTCTGGTTAAGCTTGCATCCGAACATTTGAAAAATAAATACTTGCCTGAAATGGCAGCAGGCACTAAAATTGGCGCCTTTGCTTTATCTGAACCCGGAGCGGGATCGGATGCAACCAATTTGGCAACAAGTGCAGAAAAGAAGGGTGATTACTGGGTGATGAACGGGACGAAACATTTCATCACGAATGGGCCGATAGCTGATGTTTATACAGTATTCGCTTTAACGGATAAAGATAAAGGGGCAAAGGGAGGGATTACTGCTTTTTTAGTAGAAAGAGATTTTCCCGGTTTGACAGTCGGCAAAAAGGACAAAAAAATGGGTTTAAGGGGATCATATACCTCACAGGTCATTTTCGAGGATTGTATCATACCTGAAGAAAATGTTATCGGCGAGGTTGGAATGGGATATATCTCTGCCCTTAAAATTTTAGGTGAAGGGCGGGTAGGATTGGCTGCAAGAGCAGTGGGATCAAGCGGGAAATTGATTGAATTGTCAGCTAAATATGCAAAAGAGCGCATTCAATTCGGTAAACCAATCGCGGACAACCAAGCAATTCAATGGATGCTTGCTGATATGGCAACCGAAACGGAAGCCGCAAAAGCATTGACGATGATGGCGGCACAAAAGATTGATGAAGGAAAAAAAGTGATCAAGGAAGCATCAATGGCAAAACTGTTTGCTTCAGACGTTTTTAATCGGGTGGCGGATAAAGCGGTTCAAATTCATGGCGGAATGGGATATATGGCCGAATATCCAGTTGAACGTTTTTATCGTGATGCCCGCATAACGAAGATTTATGAAGGAACGAATGAAATCCAACGATTAATCATTGCTCGTAATGTCTTGGAAGAGTGTTAGGCGATTTTTGCATTAATTAGCAAAAACGTAAAGAACTTTGAGCGCTATTAGAAAAAGTGTGCTGGCAGGTATTCTATTGCTCATGTATCTGTAATTTCAAGGGGGAGGAACGAAATGGGAGAAGATATTGTAATCGTGAGTGCTGTGCGAACGCCAATTGGAAGGTACGGAGGCGCATTTAAAGAGATTAGTTCCGGTCATTTGGCGAGCATAGCCATCAAAGAAGCGATCAAGCGGGCTAATATTGCAGCTGAACAAGTGGATGAAGTCATTTTCGGGGAGGTTAGGCAAACGACCGAATCCTCGAATGTAGCGAGAGTGGCAGCGCTGCGCTCAGGGATTCCCGATACTGTATCTGCTTTTACGGTAAATCGATTATGTGCATCTGGAATGCAGGCCATCACATCAGCTGCACAGCAAATAAGCTCAGGCCAAGCCAATATAATCGTTGCCGGCGGTACGGAAAGCATGAGCCGTGCCCCCCTTTATTTAAGAAGTGCCCGTTTTGGGGGAGACCGGACCAAACTAGTGGACTCTAATACTGAAGCAGGCCAGCAACCTCAAGAAATTTATGGGAAAAACTTGGGGATGGGAATCACCGCTGAAAATGTCGCACAGCGATACAACATTTCCAGGGAAGAACAAGATGCCTTTTCAGTGGAAAGTCAAAGAAGAGCGGCAAAAGCGATGGAAGAAGGAAAGTTCAAGGATGAAATAGTTCCTGTCCAGCTATTTGACAGGAAGAGTACGGTTACCATTGAAACGGATGAATATCCCCGCCCGGAAACCACAATGGAAAAGCTTGCAAGCTTAAAACCGGCATTCAAGGAAAATGGAACCGTCACTGCAGGGAATGCCTGTGGCCGTAATGACGGGGCTACTGCCATGGTATTAATGAAAGCTAGTGAAGCTGAACGGTTACAAGTACAGCCAATCGCAAAGATTGTGGGTTGGGCGACTGCGGGAGTTTCCCCTGAAGTGATGGGAATTGGTCCAGTACCAGCCGTTGGAAAACTTTTGGAACGCACCGGAAAAAAGCTAGAGGAGATTGGGCTTTTTGAACTGAATGAGGCGTTCGCTTCACAGGCATTGGCCGTAATCCGGGATTTATCGCTTGATGAAAATAAGGTTAATGTGAATGGGGGAGCCATAGCACTTGGACACCCAGTCGGATCGACGGGAGCCCGGATCGTGACAACGCTAATATATGAACTGATTCGCAGGAAAGAAAGATATGGAGTTGCCACACTTTGTGTTGGCGGCGGACAGGGAATGGCCATCATGGTTGAAACGATATAGGCCAACGATAAAGGTGTGGAAACCCAATGTGTTTCTGCTCCTTTCCATAAGTTGAATCGCGCAAAAGTGAGGGGGAAGAAGATTGCCTGTTGAAGTGGAGGATATTCGCAATCAATTCGAAAGTAGTGCATTCTTTTCACATATAGGGTTTGAAATCATTCGGTTTGAAGAAGGGAATGTTACGATAAAGTTAAACATAGAAGAACATTTACTTAATGTTAACGGATCACTGCACGGCGGCATTCATGCTACCATGCTGGATACCATTCTAGGAATGGTGACTCGTTCCGTTACCAAATCTAAAGTTGTAACGACAAGCTTAACTGTACATTATTTAGCCAGCATATCGAGCGGTGAATTATTTGCGGAAGCAAAAGTCCTTCAAAAAGGGTACAAAATTGCCTTTACTGAAGGAGAAATAAAGGATACTGAAGGCAACATCATTGCAAAGGGCACAGGAATATTTAAAATCATTCGTGATAAATGAAAGCAAGGAAGATCAAAATTGGCTGATAAATGGCTATATTTCTTTAATTAGAAAAGAATGAGGTGTTAAAAAAATTGACTAGAACTTGGCATGGATTTTATCCAATTGAAACTCCTGCAGAAATTGACATTCCATTGATGTCATTATACGGACTTTTAGAACGTTCGGCCCGACATTACCCAACCTGCAAAGCGGTCATAGATGGAGAACGGGAAATGACATATATGGAATTGAAGGATGCCTCAGATCGTTTTGCCGTGAAATTATACAACCGTGGATTTCAAATGAACGATCGTATAGCGATCATGCTGCCAAATTGTCTAGAATATATCATTGCCTATTATGCCATTCATCGTTTGGGTGGTGTGGTCGTTCAAGTAAACCCCCTCTATCAGTCAAGTGAATTGGATTATATATTACGGGATTCGGAAGCCGATTGGTTCATTGGGCGTGAGGAACAACAGGAAAAATTAGTGCTAACGGGTTTTTCTGACAGGTTAACGTTCATTTCTGCCGAAAAATTAATCGAAACCGGAACGGATTTATCAAGGATAGATATGGCACTTCCTGCTTTGGCCATCGACCCAAAGGAAGATCTGGCCGTACTTCAATATACAGGAGGGACTACAGGGAAATCGAAAGGGGTCATGCTTACGCATTTTAATTTGGTCTCCAATGTCTTCCAAGACTTTGCCTTTACGGCAGATGCCCTTCAACTCCAAAGGCCTGGCGAACGGATGCTTGGATTGACCCCATTATTCCATGTGTTTGGAAATGGGAGATTGAATAGTGCCATATATGCCGGATCGACTTATATCACATTAGAAAAATTTGAAATAAACAAAGTGGTCGATTTGATTCGCACACATCGGCCAACCATTTTTCCTGGGGTCCCGACCATGTATATTGCTTTACTGAATCATCCGGATTTAACGGCGGACGATTTAAGTTGCTTTAAATACTGCAGCTGTGGTTCAGCCCCGCTCCCTATGGAGATCATTCATCAGTTCGAAACAAAATTAGGTGTTTCGATATCGGAAGGATTCGGAATGTCGGAAACTTCACCTACAAGCCACCGCAATCCAGTTACAGGACAAAAAAAGCCAGGAAGTATCGGAGTTCCATACCCTAATACCGATGCCAAAATCGTTGATCTGAAAACAGGCATTGATGAATTGCCAACCGGCGAAATAGGCGAACTGCTCATTAAAGGCCCGCAAGTAATGAAGGGATATTGGGAAAATTCAGAGGAAACGGCAACGGCATTACGGGACGGATGGCTATACACCGGTGATATAGCGAAGATGGATGAGGATGGATATTTTTATATAGTGGGCAGGAAGAAAGATATGATCATTGCAAGCGGCTATAATGTCTATCCAAACGAAGTCGAAGATATTATTTATGAGCATCCGGCCGTGAAAGAGACATGTGTATATGGTGTGCCGGATACATACCGTGGGGAAACGGTAAAAGCGGCCATAGTCTTAAAGAAAGGAAAGTCTGTCTCAGAGCAGGAAATCAGGGAGTTTTGCCTGCAGCGATTGGCCAGATTTAAAGTGCCGCGAAGATTTGAGTTCAGGGAACAGCTGCCGAAATCAGCTGTAGGGAAAGTTTTACGGCGATTATTATTGGAAGAAGAAACTCAGAGCCCCACTGTCGGGGAGAGATAAGCATAACTGTTATAGTATGAGAGTTTGTATGGAACCCTAATAAGGGAACGCTTTTTTCGAAGTTCCCCTTATATAGGGTTTTTTACCGTATCCCTATAGTCTATAAAACTACTTTCCATTTAGGGGGATTTCAAATGAAGTCCCATCCACCAATAATTCGTGAGACTCACCATCTGCTATATCATCGGTAGTGAATGAAAAGGAATCGAGCCCTTTGAATTTTTCATCAGGATCAACTAATAAGCCGATTGTGCCTTTTCTAGTTTCTCCGGGCTGGTAATCTGATCGACTTACTTTTTTTGTCCCCATAAAAGTATCCCCGGAGTGGATGAAATTTTTAGAAGGCACATTATATGTAAGATCATCATTGAAAGTAACTTGCTCCATGCTGAAGAACTGAAGTTCCTTCGAATCTTTATTTTCCACAGAATAAGTGATCTCCAGATAAGAAACCTCTTCACCAATATCCGTTTTAGACAACACAGTCTGTTGGTCGATTTCCTCCATGGATAAATTCTCTTTATAGTATATCGAATAAGCTTCTTCAAAACTCAAACCTGTATAGGACTTGAGCTCCTCCTTTACTTCATCTGTGAGTGAAGATAATTGAATCCTGCGGATATTGTTGATTGTGATGACCATGGGAGCCAATTCAAATGACTCATTTATAGACTTCGTTTCTAGTAATGTGAATGTTCCCCAATCTTTTTGACTCCGACTTTTTCAAGCTTGGTCCCGCCATATTCCTGAACCTCAGGAATTTTGGCCACCTTGGCTTCTGCATTTTTCCTTTTTTCCGTTTTATTATCGCTGTCGATATAATTGAAGGCTATTACACTTAAAAAAATAAGCAATAATCCAACAATTGTTGAAATGATCCATCTTTTACGGATAATTCATCACTCCTTGTCTTAAACCATTGAAGTCATAAACTATAATATACCATTTTTTTCGCAAATGAAGGAAAGAGTACCTCGATATTGCCCTTTTGATTACTAGAACAATTGACATGTTACCTGTTCCTATCACAGAAAGGATGGAGAGAGAAAAAATGCTTGTTTTTTCATTTGCTCGCCCAAATAATCAATGTTTCCTGTCCATGATAATGTATCTCAGCTACAGTACAAGCCATTTTATATTAAAGTCATATCATATTAGGAAAGAGAAACTGAAGACATGCTTGGTAAGGGATCCATGGATGATGAAAATGACTTATGAACGACAAATAGATAGGTCCTTACTTATTTAAATTTCTTTGCCGTTCGTGAAACTGCTGCTATTGCTCTTTCCTGGACATTATTTTTGCTTTCTCAGCATTCAGGATTGGGGTTTCCAACACTAAATCTTTTGCTTATTATAGATTCTTCTATTTACTTGTTTTTTCATCTCCCTGGAATCCATCTTCTAAAAAATTAAAAAGGAGACGTTTAGGGAATGTGGCCAATTAACAATGGTAAGGAACGGATACATCAGCCGAATAAAAGTATAATGCTGTCCCGGCAAGAGATTAAGGCCATTGAGTCCTGGATATCTCAAATGGGGCCATTTCAATTTTATAAAACCGCAAGACAAAAGGTGTCTACTGCTAGAAAAACGCTAAAGTTCAAGTATAAAATGGTTGGACATGGATTTAACCGGGTCGTCTTTGATTTAAATAATGGCTATATATTAAAAATTGCATTGTCAGAAGTAGGATTAATAAGCACTGCAAATGAAGCCTATATTTATAATAACTGTAATGAGGAAGTCAAAAAGTATTTATGTCCGGTTAAGGAGTATGGGACTGGCTGGATCATCATGAAGAAGATGGACATTAATATGCCACGTGCAATCATGGAATATCCGAAACTTATCAAGTTGGAATTAAAGTTCCTAAGGTACGGTATCATTCCAATAGATTTGCGTATAGCTAATGTCGGATTTACCGAGAATGATGAAATGGTTGTCATTGATTACGGTCTCTTCACCATGGATCTCAAAAGTCCTGTGCTGCGATGGTTAGTTTGATGATGGGTCTTTCCAAAGAAAATATATAATGGAGATTACAATGAAGTGATTAGGCGAAGCGGTGAATCTTGTGAGCCGTTCTTCAGAGTTCTTTAATTCCTTGAAATAAGTTTAACTAATTGCAACTGGTGAAGAGATATTATCGAATTATCTAAACGAAAAAAGCATGTTACGAAGGGATTGTTTGTGCAACATGCTTTTTTATCCGGTTTAAAGGACCATAACTGATGACACAACGCTTGCCACTTTTTTATCATTTTGAAATAAATCTGCGAGTACATAAGCAGTTTTTTTTCCGATTCGGTCTACTTTTGCTTCAACCTTTACGTCTCCTAACGTTACTGGTCGATGAAAGGTAGTATGTAAATCAATGGATGCGAAGGATTGTCCGATACTTAATTTAGATGATATCGCATAAGCCATAATAATATCTGCTGCAGAAGTGACAAATCCACCCATTGCTACACCATTTCCGTTTATAAATTTTTCATCTACTTTCCATAGTCCCCTAGCAATTCCATCCTGGGCATAATTTGCTTTAATCTGTAACGTTAAATCACAATTCGGAGGCTGTTTTCCCTCTGTTAAAACTTGTAAAAGTTCGTTTTCCTTAAATAATTCCCCCATTAAATTACCCCCCTTTGAATAAGTTGAAACTACAGAATATTCTAACATATACCTTGATATTAAATGTCAATGAAGTTGTTAACTTTACAAATAAAGTAATTAAACAATGAAGAAGGGAGCGGATTACAGTTTTTTTCTATAATAACATTCAAGTTGATTGGAACGGAAGGTACGAGACTCCTGCGGGAAAAGCGTGTCCAAGGGAGACCCCCACAGGCGCAAAGAGCGCCGAGGGCGGACCGCCCGCGGAAAGCGAGTGCCAGGAGTGGAAATTAACGTTGGCAAACTGGCTTTTCTTCGAATTGTCTATAAAAAGAGGTTCGGAATGGACTTATCCCGAACCATGATTATAAAAAGAAGACTTGGTTATCCTTCATGAATTGTATTGCCGTAGTTTGTAATTCTGATTTAACTTCAATATCTTCAATAATTCCCTCAATAGCTATTTCAGAGTCTTCAGTATCCCCTAACACTTCTAACAAAGTCTTATTAAATTGATACATGAAACCTGTATTGTATAATCTGCACTCCTAGACACAATTGAAAACTCCTTCTGATTATCCATTCTTAGTGTTAATAATATCATTAATTACCATAATTTGTTTAAAAAATAAATTGATATTTAAAATTTTTAGTGTGAAAATGCTCCCTATGGATTCCCTAACTAAAATGGCTCAAGGGTGGGGTGTAATGTTCAACAAGAAAAACGGCGGCCTAAGTGACGATCGTTGCCTGTTTTAATAAACTAATTCATTGGATTTATGCTTTATTAAAAGAAAAGTCCGCTCCTTGATTTAGCTTAATTAACGGTTTTGTGAAACAGAGATAAATCCTTCCAAAAGGGTTTTGGAGGGTTATGGCCAAAAATGAATTTTAATTCCCGCTTAAAGCATATATCGTACTAATAGGAGTACCAAAACTTTTAAAGTATCCCACTAACCTGCAGCATCCTTTAGGTTTAAATCCTGGGTTCTCCTTTATAATCTTGTTCTTTCCACGATGGTATATAATTTCTATTGTGTTAAAAGTAATGATCAATTCTATTGATTATTTGTAATTAAACGTCTTTTTCCATTTTCAGTTATAGATAAACTGCATTTAAAAAATAAGAAATTATCCCTCGGTCGATATAATTTGATAGTTACTAAAAAGTCTTTCATCGTACTAAACCAGAAAATATATTAGTTGATTATTATAGTTATTGAAACTATGTTACTTAACCTGACATGTCAATTGCTTTTTTTTCCATTACCAATTATATTTATTAAAATACATTCTGTTATGTCTGACTAGAGCTCAGAAAAGAGTTTTATTGAAGTGGTTAGTTATAAAGGAAATATGAATGGGGAAATAAACATTCATTCGAGGCAATGGTCCAGAAAGTTAACAAATTTAAACTAGTCCTCTTTGGTTAAAGAAATTTATAAACAAAGGTGGGTATGAGATGGGCTTGTTAGGTAGAGTGGTTTTTTTAAAAAGATTACGAGATGAACTGTTGGAAAAAAGAAAACAGGGAGCCACTGACCTTCAAATTGATGAAATTGACAAGCAAATACGGAAGATTAATATAGAGATACAGAATATGAGGAAGATGATGGAATAAATAGTTTCTTGTTTTAAGAATACACGACTTGAACGATAGGTTAATTTTGTTTGTTACCATTCAAATTTTTAACAATGGGGCGTCTCTACGAGAAAGTATGGACGCTTTTTCTTATTGAACTTCCTTCTTGGCACTACAGACTGTACAGAAAGGAAAGAACCGCTTCCTTACATTCTGTACGTTTCGCTTCGGCATTAAATGATGAGATAACGACTACCTGTATGATGCTTCGCCTACACTCAGTAGGTTCCTGTACCATTTACAGCTGCTGCTGCCAAATCGAACACCGAAAACCGTAAGAATCGGCTCATGAAGATATGGTCGATGCCGTGTCAGGTGATTTCAGTTCGTAAGGATGGTCAATAAAAGGAATGTGAATTTCGCATAAGTTTTTGGGTATTATTGTGTCATTATCTTAATTAGAACATAAGGTGGTGTAACCCATTTAATTATTTTCCCCCTTAAACAAAAAAGGAGATGTTTCTATTGTCAAGTTGTGGTCATGAATCAAGTTGTGGTTGTGATAACGGTGTTGGTGGATTTGGTGGAGGTTTCGCCTTTATAGTTGTATTGTTCATACTCTTAATCATTGTTGGAGCTGCTTGCTTCGGTAACGGTGGCGGTCATGGCGCCGTTCAAGGGTATGGCGGTTTCTGCTAAAATTAGTATATGAAAAAAAAGCCGACTCTTTATTGGTCGGCTTCTTCAATTAATCTGTCCCTTTGTTACATAGCTTGAAAGAAGGTGATGATTTGAGGAGCTAAATCTCTAATGCAACTATATGGGGAGTTTAGTTTCATAACGTGGCAGTTCTCAAGACTTAGGAGACAAGTTAAATAAAAAGACCCTCCAAAAATCATCGGTTTGAGAGGGTTTTATTTTATTTAAAAGTTGTAGATTTGGGTCTCTCAATTGATTGCTCAACTTCTAAGTCACATAAACAACCGTTTTGAACATATTTACTTAAGCGGCATAATCCTGTGATGATACCCTCAATTTAAACTTACCCATGCTAAATGAGGAAAAAGTTATTTGGAGTAATATGATTATTTCTACTGTCAATTAAAGCAATACAGTGAGCCAATCGCTCTATTCCTGGTTTAATTTGGCTTTCGTTCACTTGAGAGATGCTTAATCGAACGAGATTTTCCTTTTTATATTCAGCTAAAAACATTCTAGAGGCATCATCAACATATATATGCTGCTCATTTAGCATATGAACTACCTGTTTTGCTTTCACATTTTCGGGCAAACTGATGGATAGATAGAATCCTGAAGTTGGTTTGGAAAAAGAAGTATTAGCCGGCAGCAATAATTCACATGCTTCTTGAAGGAGTTGCATTTTAGTACGATATACCTCTTTTACTTTTTTGAGATGGCTATTAAACATACCACTTTTTAAATAGATTTCTAGCGCACCTTGAGAAAGTGCTGAACTATTAAAATCCGAACTGAATTTATATCGTAAAAAATTGTTAATCATTAATGCAGGAAGAACGACAGTACCAATCCTTAACCCTGGGAGAAAAATTTTCGAAAGGCTCTTAATATAAATCACTCTCCCAGAAGGATCAAAAGAAAATAAAGGATCTGATTTTGGATTTGGATCAAGGTCTCCTAAAATATCATCCTCCACTATATACACATCGTATTTTTCAGCTAACTCAACGATTTTCTTCTTTTCGCCATTCGTGTAAGAATGTCCAAGTGGATTGTGAAATCTCGGGATAATATAGAAAAATTTTATATCATTATTTCGAAAAATGTATTCCAGACGATCAAGATCAATCCCTTCCATCGATAATTCAATCCCAAAAGTAGTAGCTTGATGCAGATTGATGGACTCAATGAATCCGAAATAAGTAGGCTGTTCAATCAGAATATTGTTTTTCCCATTTGGAAATGGCATAGAAACCAATAAATTAAGGGCTTGCTGCGAGCCAGACACAACGACTAGCCTTTCGGGTTGAGTGAACACCTGTAAATTTTGCAAATATTTCACTAACTGTACTCGTAGTGAGTAAAGCCCTTGTTGATCAGAGTATGTAAAAAGCTCTTCTTTATATTGGTCAATTGCTTGATTCATACAATGTTGAAATTCCACATAAGGCATAACATTTTTATCTGGACCTGCAGACAAGAAATCAATCACCTCATTTTCTTCCGTCGCTTTTTGAAATTCATTCACAACATAGTAGCCGCTTTTAGGAACAGAATAAATTAAATGCTCCTTTTCAAGTTCGGCGTATGCTTTAATGACTGTATTTTTGTTACATGAAAAATACTCGGATGACTGACGAACAGAAGGGAGTTTACTACCTGCAATTAGCGAACCTTCTGCTAGTCGAAGCTTAATTTCTTCCATTATCTTAATATATTTTGAGTTCATATATTGATCCCCCTTCAACTGTACCAGGACAGATAGGTAAAAAAATGGTTTATTTTTATTGTATGTACTCATAGTATGTTAATTATATCAGAACTGTTTTTAAGATAAGTAAACGATGGTACAGATTTGATACAAAATATAAAGACTGGGGTTGGGTAAGATGCAGGGAGAAACCAGAGCGAAATTAGGATTATTTTTGGGATTAGTGGGTGTCATTTGTTTTAGCTTAACGCTCCCTGCTACAAGTATTGCTGTAGCGTATTTTGGGACTACGGTCGTCGGTTTAGGAAGAACAGTTGTTGCTGCTATTTTAGTAGCTGTGGTATTGATCGTTCGAAACGAAAAACTACCTTCTTCAGGGCAATTAAAGAGTCTACTTATTGTTGCTGTTGGTGCAGTTTTAGGATTTCCTCTCCTCACTTCTTGGGCAATGGAATCCTTGCCTGTTTCTCATGGGGCTGTGGAATTAGCCCTGTTACCGTTAGCAACAGCCGGATTTGCTATGTTTAGGGCAGGTGAAATCCCTTCTCGCAAATTCTGGGTTTCAAGTATGATCGGCTCTTTAGCTGTCATTATGTATGCACTTCATCTTGGATTCGGTCAATTGCAATTTGCCGATTTAGCTTTATTAGCAGCAGTAATTATACTGGGACTTAGTTATGCAGAAGGGGGGAAATTAGCGAAAGAAATAGGTAGCTGGCAAGTGATTGCTTGGGCAATTATGATTGGTGCTCCATTTTTCATTATTCCAGTAGGACTAAACCTTACAACTGATATGCTCCATGCCCCTTTACAAGCTTGGGTAAGTTTAATTTATCTCGCAGTGGTTAGTCAATTTCTAGCATATGTTGCTTGGTATAGCGGAATGGCTATGGGAGGAATAGCAAGAGTTAGTCAGATTCAATACTTACAACCATTTTTGATGATTCTATTTGCAACAGTATTTCTAGATGAATCCATCACATTTTTCACTCTTGGAATAGCAGTGATTGTTGTCTTTTCTGTTATATTAGGCAAAAATGCTCACGTATCAATTAAAGGAGCTGTATCAGAGAAAAACTAACTGCATGTTCAATTCAGATAGCTAAATATGGCTTATGGAACGATCGAATTGTAATGGGTGTTGTCATGAATATTGAGGATTGTGGTTAAAAAACGGTTAACTTATATAAATCTTAATGATAAGAAAAAATTCTAAGAGGAGAAAAAACATGTATATTCCTGCACATTTTAAAATTAATGACGAAACACTTGCCTTCGATATTATGAGGGAATATAGTTACCGTTAATTTTAAACAAGGATAATTCATACTTATATGGACATTTTGCTCGTCCTAATCCTCAATGGAAAGACATCAAAAATCAAACCGTCTTAGCTATTTTTCATGGTCCGCATTGTTATATCTCCCCATCATGGTATGAGACGAATAATGCCGTACCAACATGGAATTATGTGACCGTTCATGTTTACGGAGAAGTAGAACTGCAAGAGGATGAACATGAGTTAATGAGCTCTCTACATGATATGGTGTCGAAGTACGAAGCTCCTGACAGTTCACTCGCTGGCATGAACAAAGGAGTTCAAGGATTCAAAATAAAAATCAACAATATAGAAGGGAAAGCAAAGTTAAGTCAAAACCATCCATTGCAAAGACAAGAGCTGATCGTTAATCAACTGGAACAGATTACAAATACAGATGAGCAACAGATTTCACTATTAATGAAAGGAAACCTAAAAAAATAACCTTGAATGTTACTGCACTATCGGGGAGTGTTGATCCATTAAGGATTAACACTCTTTTTGTGGGAAAAACTTGATCATAATCAAAATCTGGATTCCAAAACTTAATACGATCTTAATGACAAATTTGTTGCCGTAACTGATATTGATAATTATCAAAAAAATCTAAAAACTTCTTCTTTTTCTAATTTAATTGTGATAATGTATAAAATACAGAAGTATTAACTTCAACATTTTTTTATAAAGAAGTATTTAATTCATCAGAATAGGAGTTATATTATGGAACATCTTCCTTTTAAATTATTAGTGAAAGAAAAATTTCACCATTTATCGACAGGTCAAAAAAAAGTTGCCGCTTATCTGATTGAAAATTTGGATGAAGCCGCCTTTAAAACGGCTTTTCAAATTGGTCGGAAAGCGGAGGTTAGTGAAACAACGGTCATTCGGTTTTCCTATTCATTAGGATTTGAAGGGTTTAGTAAAATGCAGGACAGAATTCAAAAACAGCTGCTGCACCAAACCCAAATAGATATGTCCAATGGGGATGCCATTCTCCGCATGGATGACAAGCAAGATCCATTTACCAAAGTGATAGAAAACGAAGTACATATTTTACGACATCTATTAGATCATACGAACGTTCAGGATATATGGAAAGCAGTCGATGTCCTGATACAGGCTGACCAAATATTAATTGCAGGGCATCGGATTTCCCATGCCGCCGCCTATTGGTTCTCCTATACGCTAAGTTCATTAAGGGAAAATGTAAGTTTATGTTCACCAACAGGTGACTTCTATGAAAAGTTTTGTAATCTCACTGACAAGTCTGCATTAGTTGTTTTTTCCTTTCCGAGATATGCGAATGAAACATTAAAAGTTGCTGAGTGCGCCAAAGAACAAGGAGTTTGTTTAATCTCAGTTACAGACCGCCTCCTGTCACCTGTTGGTCGTATCTCTGATATTGCACTGACAACTGAAGAGAACGCAGAAACCGGAACCAATTCAATCGCTTCCGTTATTAGCTTATTGGACTTGGTTATTGCAGGTATACATGATAAAGACGCAAAACGGATCCATACCCATCAGCAAAAATTAGAAAATCTATATTCAAGCTATGAAGTGTTTAATGAATGAGTGTTAATGAAGTTGAAATTCATGTAAAGGAGGTGAATATGCAGCCCGAAATCCTGATATTACAGCAACCATGATAGGTTTAGGCTGCGATTTAACGCCTGGTCTGCACCATCCTGATATGAAATTTAATCTAGAAGCACTTATTTATGGAACGAAAATATTAATTAACACAGTAATTATGGCGGCAGCAGAATAAAATTTTTCACTTTAAAAATTAATGAAGGGGTGTTTTATGGAAAATATCGCACAAACATCACAAACCGGTGGCCAAGCAGCTACTGATGAAAAACAACTGGAGCGCAAGCTGAAACCAAGGCATCTTTCCATGATTGCAATCGGTGGAACCATTGGAACGGGACTTTTTTTAGCAAGCGGTTCCATCATTCATACTGCGGGTCCTGGAGGAGCTGTAGCTGCCTATATAATTGCCGGAATCATGGTTTTCTTTCTGATGACAAGTTTAGCCGAAATGGCTGCCCTTATTCCTATTACAGGCTCTTTTAGTACCTATACATCAAGGTTTGTCGACCCGGCATTAGGATTTGCGATCGGATGGAACTATTGGTATAACAATGCAATCGTAGTCGCTCTTGAATTAGCAGCTTCCTCCCTGATTATGAAATATTGGCTGCCTTCTGTTCCGGGCATCATTTGGAGCGCATTATTTCTTGCAATCATATTTGGCCTGAATATTTTATCGGTAAAAGGATATGGAGAATCAGAATTCTGGTTTGCCATAATAAAGGTTTTGACGATTATCATTTTTATAGCAGTAGGGTTATTAATGATTGTAGGAATCATGGGAGGGGATGCCGTAGGTTTTGAAAATATCACCAAAGGAGAGGCACCGTTTAAAGGAGGCTTTTTATCCGTTATAAGCGTCTTTATGGTGGTTGGGTTTGCCTTTCAAGGCACCGAGTTAGTAGGAATTGCGGCCGGGGAGAGTGAAAACCCAAGCAAAAATATTCCCAAGGCTATTAAGCAAATCTTCTGGAGACTACTCTTGTTCTATGTTTTGGCGATAATTGTGATTGGATTTTTAATCAGCTATAATGATCCGCGTTTGTTAAGCTCGGATATTGAAGATATTGCGGTAAGTCCCTTCACTCTAGTTTTTCAAAACGCAGGGCTTGCCATCGCTGCCTCCGTTATGAATGTGGTAATCCTTACTTCGGTTCTTTCTGCAGGCAATTCTGCGATGTACGGAGCTTCTCGTGTCCTTTGGGTGCTTGCGAAAGAAGGAAAAGCCCCTTCGTTTCTAAAAAAAGTGAATGCAGGCGGCATACCAGTGAACGCTGTGTACTTTTCTACCATCGTTGGGATGGCAGCTTTTCTAACCTCTCTTTTTGGTGAAGGCACCATTTATACTTGGTTATTAAATGCTGCAGGATTATCCGGCTTTATATCCTGGTTAGGAATTTCGATTACACATTATCGTTTCCGGAAGGCGTATATTGCACAAGGAAGAGATTTGAAAGATTTGCCTTATGTATCAAAATGGTATCCATTCGGTCCGATATTAGCCACAATTTTATGTGTAACGGCTATCCTGGGACAAAATTACTCTGCTTTTTTCGGCCCTGAGATTGACTGGTATGGAATTTTAATTTCTTATATCGGGCTTCCGTTATTTTTCCTGGCTTTTCTAGGCTATAAAATCTTTAAGAGAACAAAAATGATTCCATTGCAAGAGGCTGATTTCAGTAAAGTGGAATAAGTTCTATGGAAAGTATTCCATTTAAAAATAATATATTTAAATGATAGCTTCAGTGCCTAGCCACGACAAGCCGTCAGCTGTGAAACTAACTTTTCCATCTTATGGTTGGGTTTATCAAGGCACTTTGTGCTATTCCAAGGAGGATGACCATGACAAAAACACAGGAAATTGTAATTCGTTCCCTTCATCGAATTGAAGAGCTAGAGGACGTAAGAAAGCTAGAATCTACCATTTGGGGAGAAACCGATTCAACCCCCTCACACCAAACCATAACAGCTGTGAAAAACGGTGGTTTGGTTTTAGGAGCTTATTGGGAGGAACAGCTGGTTGGATTTCAATACAGCTTTCCGGGATTCAATGGGCAATCAGCCTATCTTTGTTCACATATGCTAGGTATAGATGTGCAATTTCGCAACAAAGGAATAGGGGAAAAGCTAAAGCTGGCACAACGTGAGGAAGCGATAAAGCTCGGCTATTCCGTTATTACCTGGACATACGATCCGTTGGAAAGTGTAAATGGGTATTTAAATATAGCCAAGCTTGGTGGGGTCTGTTCTACTTATATCGCAAACTGCTATGGTGAAATGGATGACCTGTTAAACAGTGGAATTCCTACAGACCGCTTCCTTGTCGAATGGCATATTGAAAAGCAGGAAACAACGGATTATAGGGGACAGGGAATCGCGCTGGACTATGTGATGGAGAACTCGCTAATTCAATGGGATACCGATAAAAAAGGATTGCCTGTTCCTTCTCTCACTCTTCCGTTGCCTATACAGGAATGTGGCACAGCTTTTGTGGCCATACCAAAGGATTTCCGAACAATAAGAGATACAAATATTCAAGCGGCCACTGAATGGCGAATGAAAACTAGTGAAATTTTCACCAATCTATTTCAGCAAGGATGGCAGGTAACTGATTTTATAAAGAATTCTAAAACAGAAATTCCCGTTCATTTTTATGTACTATCGAGAAAATAAACTAGTTGATTTTAATGAGAGTTCGAAAATTCAGGCTGCTGTCAGCCTAAAATACAAAATGGTAAGACTGTTTTTTAACGGTTTTATAACCAAAAGGAGAATTTTCTAATGAAAATTAAACAAGTTATTTTGAGGCATCTGAAGCTAGACTTGCTTCAACCTTTTACAACTAGCTTTGGGACGGAATACAATAGGGATTTTATCCTTGTTGAAGCCAAAAGCGATGATGGCATATCCGGATGGGCCGAATCTGTTGCGATGCTCGACCCTCTTTATAATGAAGAAACCCTTAAAACAAACTGGCACATACTCGAAGATTATCTAATTCCAATTATTCTAAAAAACGAAATCCGGCATCCTGATGAAATCTCCGAAAAATATTTTTCTCATATTCGCGGTAATTATATGGCAAAAGCTGCTTTAGAGGGTGCTGTTTGGGATTTGTATGCGAAAAGGCAAAATGCTTCTCTATCGAGTGTGTTGGGTGGAACAAAGAAAGAAATTGAAGTGGGGGTAAGCATCGGAATAAAGGACTCGATTGATTCGACTCTAGATATGATCGAGGCTCGCCTCGGTGAAGGCTACAAGCGTTTTAAACTAAAAATCAAACCGGGCTGGGATGTTGAATTGATAGACAAGGTCCGAAAAGTATATCCTGAAATCCCTCTCATGGCAGATGCAAATTCAGCTTATACCTTACAAGATATAGACCGGCTATCCGCCTTGGATGAATTTAATTTAATGATGATTGAACAGCCGCTTGCCTATAACGATATCATTGACCATGCAGATTTACAGTCAAGGTTAAAAACACCTATTTGCCTGGATGAAAGCATTCACTCATTAGAGGATGCAAGGAAAGCTATTAAATTAGGCAGCTGTAAAATTATTAATATCAAGATTGGCCGTGTGGGAGGTTTGACTGAATCCAAGAAAATCCATGATTTATGTCTTGAACATGAAATTCCACTTTGGTGTGGGGGGATGCTAGAATCCGGCATCGGAAGAGCGCATAATATCGCAATCACATCCCTGCCAAACTTCACTCTTCCTGGAGATACCGCAGCTTCCTCCCTCTACTGGGCAGAAGATATTATTGACCCTGAAGTTACAGTGGAAAACGGAATGATCATGGTTCCAGAATTGCCCGGAATTGGCTATGAACCAAGTTTGGAAAAAATCAATAAGTATACTATACATAGTCAAACTTATAATTTAAGTTAGAATAGGGTAAAAAGACACGTCTAGGGCAGTTCCTTGGTTCAACATCTAGTTTCCTTTCATTAATGGCATGATTCCCTAAAAAGGGAACATGCCTTTTTATGTAGTGAGGGGTATTTCTATAGTTTATCGTACTAACTTTTCTTCCTTCTTATCTTGATAAATAGGAATCTCTTTTTGGCTTATAGGACTATGTATATTTGATATATTGAGTCTTTTATTTTAACTAAAATCGAATTCCTTAATGACCTAATGGAGCTTTAGCTTAAGATCGGGGCTATCCTTAAGTCAGCTTTTGCTATCTTCATTGAGGGAGGTTAGGGCAATAATAATCTTTTGTAAATCTTATTTTGTTATAATGGTAATAAAATATTAACCATTATAGGAGATAAGATGCTTAAGAAAATTAAGACTTGGACGAGAAATTTAAAACGACAGATTTTTATCCTTTACTTTGCTTGTAAAGATGAACGGGTGCCTTGGTATGCAAAAGTGTTTACGGCTTGTGTTGTAGCTTATGCATTCAGTCCGGTTGACCTAATACCAGATTTTATACCCATTCTTGGTTACTTAGACGATGTAATTCTCGTGCCATTAGGGATAATTATTGCATTAAAGATGATACCAAAGACTGTTTTAACCGACTGTGAATGTAAGGCAGAAAAAATGATGAAAAACGGTAAGCCAAAGAATTGGATAGTCGGTTCAATAATAGTATTGATTTGGGGCTTAATTTTAATATGGGCAATTATTAATATTTATCGCTTACTCAACTAACAGGTGCTTTACTTCATGACGGAGGAGCTGTTCATCGGCTCTTATTTGTATGCAGCTAATTGGGGCAGGAAAGGTGAAGAGGTTCCTAGTTGAGTCGGATTTGCGAATAGAGGAGATCAATACCTTGTTATTGATCTCCTCTTAAATTATAATCAATTACAGACATTGAGGGTCTTTAATGTATTTATAAGGGAGAGAAACCATGAAATATTCAAGAGCCACTAATTATGCTTTACACACAATGGTATATTTAACTATAACTCCAAAGGGGAAGTCTATTGGAGTAGAACAATTAGCCAAATTACAGGAGCTCTCACCAACATACCTTTCTAAGATTTTAACAAAGCTTGTTAAAGCAGGACTAATTGAATCCAATCCTGGTGTTAATGGCGGATATAGTATAGTAAGACAATCTCACGAGATTTCTTTTTTAGATGTAATTCATGCAATCGAAGGTAAGGCAACTTTATTCAATTGTTCATTGGAACATGAGGTTTTTAATAATGAAGATTGTTTAATTGAAAATGTGATGATTGAAGCAGAAAAAAAGATGAAGGATGAACTAAATAATCGATATATTATTGATATTGCTAAACAAATCAAATCAACAAAGAATCATGAAGGTTTATGATTCTATTTTTTTATATTAATTGTAGATATTAAGTGTCTGTAAAACACTTAATTTAAACATGGGGTGAAATGTTGGGACCCTCACGAATAGTCATCCAAAATGCCGGGATGCCTGCTGTTAATAAAGATATAGGGCAGGTGAGTATTGACGGGCATTGCATAATCGAACAATGGAGGCGGACCGTTCACATATGATACCTTATTTGAGATGGTTCAATCTTATTATCGAGCTAAAATGGGCGAAAAAGAGGCATCACTGCTTGTGATCGGTGCAGGTGGCGGAAATGAACTTTCGGCATGGGGCCGGTCTAACCCAAAATGATCATTCACTGGAGTTGATCCTTCTGAAAAGATGCTTAAGATTGCTGAAAATAAAGTAGTTCAGCTAGGCTTGGAAAGTCGCGTCAGACTCTTTCATGGAACAATTGACGACTTACCACTTTCAGACTAGAAGTTCGATGCGGCAAGTTGTATCTTGGTTCTTCACTTCATTGATGATGAATATGAGAAGGTGAAGTTACTCCGAACCATTAAGGGTAATTTGAAATCAGGGGCTCCTTTCGTTCTCGTTAGTGCGTACGGAGACCGAGGTGATGCAGAACTTCAAGACAGAATAAATGTTTGGAAAACCTTTTTTTTAGATGCGAGATACAATTCATCCCAACTTGACGAGCTTGTTAACAAAAGCATTACGAAAATTTTCCTTTGTACCTGAAAATCAAATTGAAGCCGGGCGAATATAACCAGATTTTATTCTCCTGGATTTTTTGCGGGCTGGATTTGCCAGGATGAATGATTTATTGTAATTAACAGCGATGAGTTAACCCTATAGGGGTACAGGCAGGAAAAACCGGATTTGTAACGTTAAGGAAATTATAATTTCTGATTGTGCCCATTAATAATAAGAACAAAGGCTACAATAAAAACATTAATTTACGACAAAACAAGAAGACGAAATCTTTAAGATATCGCCGTCTCATATACTACGGGTTTATAATTTCCCCTATGTTCAATTGTCGCTTATTTTAAAGCTGATAAACTTTTGCTCCATCATTTCATGCATCGCATATTTGACGCCTTCTCGGCCAACACCGCTGTCCTTCCAGCCACCATAAGGCATATTATCAATCCGATAAGTTGGGATATCATTGATTACGACGCCACCTGTTTCCAAGCGTTCCGCCGCATAAAAAGCTCGTTCTATACTCGGTGTCATCACTCCTGAATTCAATCCGTAGCGCGAATCATTTGCATCATTGATGGCATCATCCAGCGTATCGAATGGGAAAATGCAGACAATTGGACCGAATACTTCGAAACGAAATACCTTTGAGTCACGATTTACATTGGTTAAGACGGTAGGCAATAGTACATTGCCTTCCACTGTACCGCCGCACTCAATTTTTGCTCCTTCCTGTACTGCCTCGTCAATCCAACTTTGTAACCGTTCCAATGATTTTTTTGAAATAACCGCTGTAATATTTGTACTTTCCTCCAGTGGGGAACCGATGACAAGCTGTTTTGTTGTACTTACGAATCGATCTAAAAATTGTTGGTATAGTGATTTGTGGACATAAATTCGTTGAATCGAGATACACACTTGCCCATTATTCGTAAATGAACCCATCACACTTCTTTGAATAATTTTATCGATGTCGACTCCTTCATCAATGATGAACGGCGAATTGGATCCGAGTTCAAGGGTAAGCTTACGGAAGCCTGCCTGCTGCTGGATAAGGTGTCCGACCTCTACACTGCCTGTGAAAGTCACTTTTTTTACATGTGGATGGGTCGTCAAGGCTTCACTTAAAACATCCCCTTTGCCCGGTATGATGTTCAATACTCCATCTGGCAACCCTGCTTCTTTAAAAATATCGGCAAGAACCAGTGCACTCAACGGGGTTTGTTCGGCAGGTTTTAACACAATCGAATTTCCAGCCGCAATAGCTGGACCAACTTTATGGGCGACCAGATTAAATGGAAAGTTAAACGGGGTAATCGCTGTAACGACGCCAATCGGGGTGCGAACCGTGAAGCCAAAACGGTTTACCCCACCCACTGCCGCATCCATCGGGATTTGTTCTCCATAATTGTTCTTTGACGCTTCTGCAGCAAAACGATAGGTCTGAACCGTACGATTCATTTCTTCACGAGCATTTCGAATCGTTTTCGCCGCCTCTAGAGAAATGATTTTCGCAAGTTCTTCACTGCGTTCTTCCATGATTGCTGCAGCTTTAAATAAAATTTCTGCTCGTGCATGAGCCGGGTAGGATCGGTATTTCTGAAAAGCGGCATTGGCCTCAACAATCGCTTCAACGGCATCCGCTGGTTCAGCCTGTCCGATTTGTGCAATTTCTTCGTTTGAATGGGGATTATATAATGGCTCATATGATTTAGCCTCCCGCCATTTACCACCAATCCACAATTGCCACTTTTTCTTCATCTGAAATCCCTCCAATAATATCTGCTTTTATAATTTACAAATATAATCACCTAGTGTTTTCGAGAGCTTTACATTTTCCGAATAATCGACATCAACATCAATCAAGACAATTTCCTGACTCGAAATAGCTTCTTCTAATGCATGAAGCAATTCATCGGAGTGGGTTACTTTCACTCCTTTAACCCCAAAACTTTTTGCGAACCCTAAAAAGTCTGGGTCTGTAAATTCAATAGCATTTGTACGATCAAATTTATTCAATTGCTTCCACTCAATTAGGCCGTATTTTGAATCATGGAAAATGACTATCACGAAAGCAAGACCTAGACGTTTTGCAGTTGCCAATTCAACCCCATTCATCAGAAATCCACCATCCCCTGTAACCGCAATGACAGGTTTATCAGGTTTTGCCAGTTTGGCTGCGATTGCGCCGGGAATGGCAATTCCCATCGATGCAAAGCCATTGGAAATGATAGTGTGATTAGGCATTTCCGGCTGATACATCCGGGCAATCCATAATTTATGGGCACCCACATCCGAAATGACAATGGCATTACCCTTTTCCGCCCTTTTCAAATCGGCGATAATTCGCTGAGGGATGATAGGGCTTCCTGATACATCATCAGAAGAATGAAATTTTTCAATGATTTGAGACCTTAACTTTTTCACTTCTGGCCAAAGCTCTTTTTTTGCTACACCAGTGGTCAAGGCTTCAAGTGCCTCCGTAACGTTCCCGACCAACTCAGCTTGAACGGGGTAATAAGCATCAATCTCAGCCGGTCGAGCATCAATATGAATAATCGGATTCATTGCCTCATCGTTCCAATACTTTGGCAAATACTCGACGAAATCATAGCCGACAGTGATAATAAGATCAGCCAAATCAAACCCGCATAATACATAATCCCTTGCTTGCATCCCTACTGTAAAAAGGGTCAATGGATGGTTAGAAGGTAAAACTCCTTTGGCCATAAACGAATTCACAACGGGAATTTGCTTCTCTTCTGCAAATTTCCGTAAAGACTCAGCAGCACCATCGCGGACTACGCCATTACCAGCTAGAATAATAGGCTTTTTAGCGCGATTTATTAATTCGACGGCTTTTTTGATTTCTTCCTCGGCTGGGCGGGATCTAGGCATTGGTGTAACCGGAAGAGGTTCACCTTCTGTATCCATCATCGCCACATCTTCCGGGAGTTCTATATGAACAGCTCCCGGCTTTTCTATGACTGCAGTTTTAAATGCTTTACGGATAATTTCCGGAATTGTATGCGGCACCTTAATTTGTTGATTCCATTTCGTTACTTCATTAAAAACACCAATAATGTCCACATATTGATGCGACTCCTTATGAATTCGATCAAGGCCCGCCTGACCTGTAATCGCAACAACAGGGGAATAATCCAGATAAGCACTTCCTATCCCTGTCAATAAATTAGTTGCACCCGGTCCCAATGTGCCCAAACAGACGCCGGGCTTTCCAGTTAGCCGGCCATAAATGTCTGCCATAAAAGCTGCAGCTTGTTCATGATGAACCAAGATAAATTTAATATCAGAGCTTATTAGAGAATCAATAAAATCCGTATTTTCCTCACCAGGTATCCCAAAAATATACTGAACCCCTTCATTCTCTAAACATCTTACAAACAAATCAGATGCCTTCAAATTATTCCCTCCTCGACCATTTCAATTCCTTTCCCTATATGTTGGCTTTACCTACTAAAAATTATGTACTTGCGTATATTAAAACCATTTCTAACATTTGCAACTCTGTATAAAGAAATTCAGGTTCAAGTAAATTAACCTCGATAGTCATAACAAGGTTGGGTAAAATGGATATCGCAAGTCGATTAATTATCATCTCCTTTATTACTGTTGCACTTGTTGTAATAGCACTTGTCCTTTTTCTTATCAATTTATTAATATTTGATCGAAATCAGAAGCATCAGGCCATACTACGGAATTATCCAGAACTAGGCAGGGGGCGCTATTTTTTTAGAAAAAGTCGGACCGGAATTTCGGCAATATTTATTTAACGACGAAACCGAAGGGAAGCCATTTTCAAGGGATGACTACGAACATATTGTTAAAAACGCAAAGTATATGCGAGATGTAATTGGGTTTGGTTCAAAACGTGATTTTGATGAAGAAGGTCTTTTTGTTCGGAATGCCATGTTCCCAAAATTAGTCGAAGAAGAAAAATTGATAGAGAAACGAAGGTGATGACCAATAGATATATCTTATTGAGAGATACGCTTCTTACGCAGTGACAGGGAAAATGGGAGAATGAGGAATCGTTTGCTTACATATTGCATGACCATGATGAAGTCATTGGAGCTGTATCTGTCTGTAAGAGCCTGACTGAGGTTCATAGGTTCTCCCAAGAGCTGAAGAAACAAAGTGAAAAATTAAAGCAGTTAGAAAGACAGATTGGATCTCTATACGAAGCAAAGTATACCTTTGAACAAATTATCTGTAAACATACGGGGTTAAAAGGAGTTTTTTATGGTGCGGAAACGTAGCAGAATCGGATTTGCCTATATTAATTACTGGAGAAAGTGGTACAGGAAAAGAATTATTTTCTCAAGCTATTCACAATAAAAGTGACCGAAAAGATCAACCTTTCATATCTGTAAACTGTACGGCAATACATTCGACACTTTTAGAAAGCGAGTTGTTTGGGTACGGAGAAGGAGCATTTACAAATGTAAAAAAATGTGTTAAAGCTGGATTATTTGAAATAGCTAATCATGGAACGATTTTTTTAGATGAAATTTGTAATATGTCTTATGATCTTCAAGCTAAGTTATTAAAGGTTCTACAAGAAAGGAAGATTCGAAGAGTTGGAGAAATGATAGAGCGTGATATTGATGGAAGGGTCATTGCTGCAACACATCGCGATTTGCACCATCTTGTAAATAAAAATCAATTTTTTATACCGTTATTTGATAGATTGAATGTGATACGGTTACAGATACCACCTCTTCGAGAACGAACAGAGGATATTCCTGATCTCGTTTACTCGTTAATTCAATCGGCTATAACACATTCACCTACAGATTCGTCTATGTACACCATTGATGAACAAACTTTAAGGTTTCTACAATCGTATGAATGGTCAGGTAACGTTCGAGAATTAAAGAACGTTATTAATTATGCAATTTGCATGGTTGAAGGCACAGAAATTATAATTCATCATTTACCAGAGTTGATGATGAAACAAGAAAAGAACCTTTTAAAGTTTCATCAAAAACAATCTGTTCAAACATTGCATGAAGTAATAGAAGAAACGGAACAGAAATTCATTCAAGAGACTTTAAGTAAATTTGGCAATGATATTAAAGAAAAGAGAGAGGCAGCAAAGACATTAGGAGTTTCCCTGGCTACTTTATATAACAAAATCAAAAAGTATAATATTAACGTGTGAAACATTGATGAGAACAATTAGAAAGAAATCTAATTCTCTAGGAAAATAAGATATATAGCATTGATAGAGTTTTCTAAAAAATGGTTGAATATCTTTTCTAAAATATTAGAAAAAGAAAAAAAGAAAGCGATTGATTGATAACGCTTTCTTTTTTTTATAACAAACCATTCTACCGGTAGGAAGATATTAAATTTATCCCTTTTTAAATTATGAATTGAGTATTCTGTAATTCGCTTAGTTTCTTGTCTGTAATTCCTCTTATGAGTAACTTGTAAAACACTCCAGCCGCAGGTAGAACAAATAAATGACTCGATATAAAAATGAATTTTTTTCAATTTCAATCACTGTCTAAGGGTCAATCGTCAGTAACTTCTTAGATTAAGGAGTGTTTTTTCTGTTAAATAGCTTCAAGGTCGAGTCTGAACAGAAATAACCTCAACCCCAAGGTCTTCCAATGATTTTTTAAAGGAAGGGTGGAGTCTATCATCCACAATAAATTTGTCAATTTCCTGTAAGTCTGCAACCTTTGCAAAAGAAACCTTTCCCATTTTGCTAGAGTCGCTTAATAGGATGACTTGCTGTGCATTCTGGATCATCAATTTTTTTATCCTAGCTTCAATTAAATTTGGTGTTGTCAAACCTTCAGTTAAATGAACACCATTTATCGCCACAAAAGCTTTGTCCACACGGATCATTTCCAAGTTGTGCTCAGCAAACGGTCCTACCGATGCAAGCGTTTCATTTCGCAGGCTTCCGCCTAAAAACAATATTTCTATACCTGCATAGGGTTTGAAATTTCTCATAATCAGTATGGAATTGGTGACTATTGTTAACTGGGAAAACTGTTGAAGATCTTCGAGGATTGGCAGAGTAGTTGTTCCAGCATCTAAAAGAATTGTATCTCCATCTTCTATAAATTCGACAGCTTTTTTTGCGATGGCTTTTTTTTCTTGTACATATTCAACTTCTTTATCCATAATCTTTGGTTCAAAATTAACAGCTTGTAAAGAAACAGCTCCCCCATGAGTTCTTTGAATCTGGTTAGTTGTTTGAAGTTCTTTCAAATCTCTTCGAATCGTTGATTGCGATACTTTTAGAAAATCACTTAAATCTTGGACTGAGGCTCTAGAATAGTTAGTAATAAAATCAATAATTTTTAATTTTCTCTCTTCACTGTACAAAAAAATCTACCTCCATAACAGTGTACATCGTAATATCACAGTGTACATCGTAATTGTACACGATTAAGCAGAGCAATACATTATTTTTAAAAGAATTCTAAATTTTTAGAAAACATTGACAATTATTTAAGATTCTCATAAAATGGTCATATATAATCATAGTTGGTCAAAAAAAATCATAAATGATCAATTATGAAAGCGATTCCAAATATATAGTGGGGAGGTGATACATTTTTTAACTACGAATCTAACTCAATAACAGGCGAAAATCAAAAAACAGGAGGATTTTATGAAAACTTATCTAAAATCGTCATTTATTCTGATTATCATGTTGTTTCTGGTTGTTTTGACTGCTTGTAGCGTAGTTGATACAGGATCAGATTCACAATCAAACAGTGCGAGAAGTGTTGAAAAAAATAAAAGTGACCAAAAATTAAAAATAGGGTTAACACTAGGAACGCTCTCTAATCCTTTCTTTGTTTCTATGTCAAAAGGAGCGAAGGAAGCGACAAAAGAGATGGGGGCTGAGTTAATTACGGTGAGTGCAGACTATGATTTGGCGAAGCAAACTTCTCAAATTGAAGATTTCATTACAAAAGAAGTTGATTTAATTCTTTTAAATGCAGTCGATTCAAAAGGAATTGCTGCGGCAGTACAACAAGCCAAATCAGCGGGTATCCCGGTTATTGCAGTTGATGTAGCTGCAGAAGGCGGAGTGGACAGTGTCGTTACATCTGATAATTACCAAGCAGGCAAAATTGCAGGTGAGTATATGATCAAACAATTAAAAGGGAAAGGAAATATAGCAATAATTGAAGGACCACCGGTATCTGCAGTTACTGATCGTATAAATGGTTTTGAAGAAGCGATTAAGAAATCAGAGATTAAGGTGATTGCTAAACAAAATGGAGAAGGAAATAGAGAAAAAGCGTTAACTGCAACAGAAAATATCTTGCAAGCACATTCGAAAGGCTCTATTGATGCAATTTTTGCTATTAATGATCCTGAAGCACTTGGAGTAAAGATTGCTCAAGAACAAGCAGAACGTGAGAAGGAATTTTTTATAGTGGGTGTAGATGGTGCTCCAGAAGCAGTCGAAGCTTTAAAAGAGAAAAAAAGTTTAACAGCTACTTCTGCACAGCATCCAGATGAGATGATGAAAAAAGCATTGGAAATTGGGAAAGATGTGTTGGATGGAAAGAAAGTCGACAAGTTAGTCAAAGTTCCTGTTGAATTAGTTACTCAAGAGAATGTGAACAACTATAAAGGTTGGTAATGAGATGCTGAATAAGATCTTCCTTAGAAGGTCTTATCTTTTTTAAGAAATTAATTCATTAAGGGGGACAATAATGTGAACAGTGTACAATTAATTGAGAATGATGTTGTTTCGGTATCTGACTCTCCCTCTCCCATTCTCAAAATGAAAGGGACCAGTAAGACATTTTCAGGAGTTACTGTTTTAAAAAATATTAATCTTGAACTCTATAAGGGGGAAGTTCATGCATTAATGGGGGAGAATGGAGCAGGGAAATCTACACTTATTAAAATATTATCAGGTATCTATCAGCCTGATGCAAATGGTGGCAGCATCATATATAAGAATAATTCTGTCACTTGGAGTGGTCCAGTGGAAGCGAAGAAACAAGGAATTAGTGTGATTCACCAAGAACTGAAGCTATCTCCAAATTTGACAATAAGTGAAAATATTTTAATGGGTACTAAATTTCCTGAAAATAAATTTGGCATGGTTAAATGGGATGATGTTTATCATAAAGCAAAAGAAATTTTACATTCAATGGGATCTGAATTAAATCCCAAAACGATAGTATCCACATTAAGTGTGGCACAGCAACAAGTTGTAGAAATTGCTCGTGCTCTTTCATATAATGCAGACGTGTTAATTATGGATGAGCCGACGGCGTCGTTAACTGATAAAGAAATTGAAAAGTTATTTGAGATAATTGAGGATTTAAAAAAGAAAGGTGTTGCTATTGTCTACATCTCTCATCGAATGGATGAAATTTTTCGAATTTCAAACAGGTATACCGTTCTAAGAGATGGCGAGTGGATAAATAGCGGAACAATCAAGGAAACAAATCCTGAGCATCTTGTAAAGTTAATGGTCGGAAGGGAATTAAACTCCCTTTTTAAGAGGCACACAAAAGTAGCTACATCTCGTGTCGATGACACGAAGCCCGCCCTCGAAATAAATGGAATATCTGATAAAAGGGTTGTGAAAAATGTTTCGTTTAAAATATATCCTGGAGAAATTGTAGGACTTGCTGGTCTTGTAGGGGCAGGTAGAACCGAATTAATTCGAACTATCTTTGGAGCTTCTCAAAAAACAGGTGGTGAAATTCTGGTTAATGGAGAAAAAGTGAATATTACCTCTCCGAATGATGCAATCCGACATGGAATTGCCCATGTGCCGGAAAGTCGAAAGGAGCAAGGATTGTTTCTGAACATGAGTGTCAAAGAAAATATTATTATGAATGAATTAAAAAAATTTCGCAAAGCGGGTAAATTGAACTGGAAAGAAATTGATCAAAAAGCAGATTACCTTATAAAAGAATTAGGAGTAAAGGTTTCTTCGTCTGAACAGCTTGTTGCCAATTTAAGCGGTGGAAACCAGCAAAAGGTTGTCATCGCACGGTGGCTCTCGATTGGTCCAAAGGTGCTACTTCTCGATGAACCAACTAGAGGTGTGGACATTGGGGCAAAAACAGAGATTCATAAAATTGTATCAAAGTTAGCTGAAGCTGGATTGGCAGTGTTAGTAGTTTCCTCCGAGCTGCCTGAAATTTTGGGAATTAGTGATCGAATTATAGTAATGCATGAAGGTAAATTACAAAGGCATTTAACAAGGCAAGAAGCAACACAAGAAAAAATCATGTTTTTTGCTACAGGGGGGCAATGAAAATGAAAGCGAATACAACGGTTGTGGCCACTGATAAAGCCCGATATGGAAAGGAAGCTCTACAAATTTGGAATCGTTTAGGAATGCTCATTATTTTAGTATTATTATGTGTTGTGCTGGCTTTTACTGCACCAAATTTCCTGGAGATGTCGAACTTGTTAAATGTACTTAAACAAGTGTCAATAAATGGCGTACTGGCAGCTGGAATGACGCTTGTCATTTTAACAGGCGGAATTGATTTATCTGTAGGTGCCATTGTTGCTTTATCAGGTGTTGTTTCCGTAATGATTTCTCAAGCGGGAGTACATCCGTTGGTGTCAATCTCTGCTGGACTATTAGTGGGGGCTTTCTTTGGACTTGTAAATGGATTTTTTACAGCAAAAACTAAATTGCCGTCCTTTATTGTCACCCTTGGAAGTTTCACATATGTAAGAGGGCTTGCATACGTGATTAGCGGTGGATACCCTATTGTTGTGGAGTCAGATTTGTTTAAATTTTTAGGAGCTGGTCGGCTGTTTTTAATCCCCACTCCTATCTATATCATGGTTATTGTGTATATTGGTATGTTCTTTGTCTTGAAATATACTATGTTTGGTCGTCATGTATACGCAATTGGTGGAAGTGAGGAAGCGGCACGTCTTACAGGTATTAAAGTAGAGCGTACTTTAATGAAAGTTTATTCGTTAAGCGGGCTATTAGCGGGTCTTGCGGGTGTTGTGCTGGCAGGTCGATTATTTTCTGGACAGCCAACAGCAGGTTTAGGGTATGAACTTGATGCTATTGCCGCAGTAATATTAGGCGGCACGAGTTTAACGGGTGGTGTTGGGAGAATACAAGGGACCATTATAGGAGTTTTAATAATGGGTGTAATAAGCAATGGACTAACGTTAATGGATGTTGGATATTACTGGCAACTCGTTGTTAAAGGCGGTGTGATCATTGCTGCTGTACTTATTGACCGATTAAGAAGCCAGTCTCAATCATTATAAAGTAGAACAAATTGCAAAGGTGTGAGGCCGTTGAAAAAAGCAATAGACAAACTTTTAGCATGTGGTGTAATTTGTACTCTAGCATTAATCCCAGTTGTTCCGACATTTGCAGCCGATTCAAATTATTATAATGAAAGTAACCGAAATCAATTTCATTTTTCACCTGAAGCAAGTTGGATGAATGACCCGAATGGGATGGTCTATTATGATGGGGAATACCACCTTTTTTATCAAAACGATCCTTATAGTTCTAAATGGGGTCCTATGCATTGGGGACATGCGGTCAGTAAAGACTTAGTTCACTGGGAGCATTTGCCTGTTGCTCTGTATCCAGATGAAAATGGCATGATATTCTCAGGAAGCGCTGTGATTGATTATAACAATACTGCAGGATTTGGAAAAGAAGCAATGGTGGCGATTTTTACTCATGCTGATGGGGCAAAGCAAGTGCAAAGTCTTGCTTATAGCAATGATAAAGGAAGAACATGGAAAAAATATGAAGGGAACCCGGTTATGCCGAATCCTCCTATTTCTGATTGGCGCGATCCAAAGGTTTTTTGGCATGACCAATCAAAAAAGTGGGTGATGACGCTTGCAGCTAAGAACGATGTTATGATTTACACTTCACCCAATTTAAAGGACTGGAGCTACGGGAGTTCATTTGGTGTTGATCCCACATCGGTGCAAGCCACAAGCCTAGATAAGGATGGATCAGTGTTATCCAAACAAACAGGCAGTGACTTTGTTTATGAAGCGGATATAAGTGTACGAGAAAAAAATGGTCGAAAGGGTTCCGGGGAACTGGTCTTTCGTTCTGATTCTACCTTAAAAAATGCTTATCTTGCTGGAGTGGATGCCAAATCCGGGAAAGTGACTTTAAGCAAATTGGTTGATGGAAAGAAAATCGTCCTTCAGGAAAAGAAAATTAAAGTGATGGATGAAGATTCAACTAAGTTGAGAGTGGAAACTAAAAAGGATTTCATAAAACTTTCTATAGGAAACAAACCGGTTATAAAAATAACTGATAATTCGTATGAAAGTGGAAATTTTGGCTTATATAATAGAAATGCTGTTTCTGTTTTTAGGAATGTTTTCTTTGAAAATACGACAAACTTTAAAACAAATATCCTTAGCTGGAAAGCTATAGATGGAAAATGGGAAAGTACGTTGGAAGGGAAGGTAGGGAATTCTAAAACAAACGGTAATTACGTATCTTCACAGGTTGGTGATCAATTTGGCTATAGAGCGAACGTTATACTAAATGGGAAAAGTGCGAGAGGTGGACTTCTTTTCAGAGCTGACAAAAACGGTGGAAATGGGTACATTGCCCAATTGGATGCTGGGAAGGGTAAGGTTAGTCTTTTAAAAATTGAAAACGATAGACCTACTATCTTAGCTGAAAAATCCATAAATATTGATTCAAATCAAGTGTATGATGTTTCTGTTTATACTAATGGCAGCAAGATAAAGGTACAGATAGATAATAAAGAAATCATAGAACAGGTTGATACAACGTATGAGAGCGGGCATTTTGGTTTAACTGTAAGTAATTCAAATGTAACCTTTCAAGACGTGAATAAAGAAAATTACATTGTGGCAAAGGAACAAAATATTGCTAATCCTGATTTCGAGTCAGGAAGTCTAGAGGGATGGAACGTTCTTGACGGTGATGCTTTTGGGGCAGCAAATGTTACAAAAGCTACTTCTTATTGGGGTGGTTCATTCGGACAACAGGATAAATATCATTTATGGGGATATACAGCAGAAAAAGGGGATGATGCAACCGGTTCGATTCGATCTTCCTATTTTACACTGGGGGGAAGCGCCGAAATTAATTTCTTGATTGGTGGGGGATATGATAAAAACCTTTATGTAGCGCTCGTCCGCGCCTCTGATAATAAGGAATTAATTCGTGCAGAAAACACCAAGTGGGCGGAGGATGAAAAGTATCGCCGTGTGACATGGGATGCTACAAAATATATTGGAGAGACCGTCTATATGAAAGTGGTGGACAATAAAACTGGAGGTTGGGGACACATTAATGTGGACGATTTTCATGTATACAATCAAGGGTCACTGCCTATTGTTGTTGACAATGATCCAACTAAGGCTGATACACCTTTCGTAGGTAAGAAAAAGGGCTTGATTAAGGAATGGGACTTTATAAATGGTGAATGGACAGAAGGGACACAAGGATCTTATAGCGGAGTGTGGGAATGTCCAGAATTAATTCAGGTGCCGGTTGAAGGGAAATTGAATAAGAAAAAGTGGGTGTTGTCTGTAAGTATAAATGATGGAGCAGCAGCCGGGGGTTCAGGAATGCAATACTTTGTGGGTGACTTTGATGGAAAAAAATTCACGAATAATAATTCGTCAGACAAGGTTCTATGGACGGATTATGGGGCAGACTTTTATGCAGGTGTGACATGGAACAATACTGGGAATAAAGGCAAGCCGTTATGGTTGGGATGGATGAGTAACTGGCAATATGCGAACGACACCCCAACTTCCCCATGGAGAAGCTCAACCACTGTTCCACGTGAATTATCGTTAGTGCAGACAGAGAAGGGGTTACAATTGAAACAAACACCTGTACAACAATTAATAACCTTACGAGATAAAGGTCTTAAGTTAAGCAACCAATCTATTATCCCTGGTAAAAATCTATTGAAAAATGTTAAGGGAGATACGTTAGAAATCGAAGCGGAATTTTCAGCAAATAAAGCAAGTGAAGTTGGATTTAAAGTAAGAAATGGTAACGATCAATATACGACCATCGGATACAATCCTATCAATGAAACAGTGTTTATTGACCGAACCCATTCAGGATATGATTTTGGCCCGAATGTAAAAAAAATACACGAAGCCCCCGTACAAAATACAAATGGAAAAGTGAAATTGAAATTTCTTCTAGATCGTTCGTCCATCGAAGTGTTTGTTAATGAAGGAAAACAAGTGTTAACTGATCAAATTTTCTCATCACCAGAGAATCAGGGTGTCGAACTTTATAGCCTTGGCGGTACTGCTCATTTAGACACTCTTGAAATGTATACATTAAAAAGTATATGGGGAATCAGTCCGATTGTTTCCAATCTATCTGGATGGACTACAATCAATGGTGAATGGGGAGACACTAGAGAAGGGAAACAAGGCCGCAGCGATGCTGACAGCTTTATAGTTGCCTCTCAAACCGCAAGTGATTTCACATACAAAACCGAGGTGAAGGTATTAAACGAGGGAGCTGGAGCTCTTTTATTCCGAGCAGATGAAAAAGCCGAAAATGGTTATATAGCTACAGTGGATGTACGTAATGATATATTGAAATTGTTTAAAATTGTAGATGGGAAGATTGAAGTTCTACAGGAAGAACATATGGTACTTAATCCTAATCAAACATACAAATTAAAAGTTACAGCAAAAGGCAGTCTCATCCAAACTTATTTGGATGATAATCTGATCCTAGAAAAGTCTGATACGACTTTTAACAATGGGCGTGTAGGGTTAAATGTATGGAATTCAACTACTGTCTTTAATCATCTTTCTTTAGAGACACAAAATAAAAAATGATAAGTAAGGGCTGTTGGCATAGCCAGCAGCTCTTTATCAGGGAAAATAAGCATCAGTATCGTTCATATAATTACACTTTTACGGATGGGTCTATTTTTTCACAAAACAGCCAATTTTCACATCCGTTAAATTGCCAAAGTACATTACAAACGTTCACGAACTCCTATAGACTTTTGAAGACGTATTTTTGTACCTTTTTATAACTTTATTTCTAAGTTAAATTCTGTTAACTAGTAAACTATAAACCCGAATGTATTCCCCAAACCTAGGGGCGTAATGACTGTTATGTATAAGCCATACAAGTAATGCTGCTATAGAAGGCAAGGTATTGAAGGGGCTAGAAAGAAGCCAACCTCACGCATCTAATCACACCAAATCATCAATAGCTTTATCTGTGAATTGATTTGCCTTTTCCATACCTTCTTGTATCAAAGCGAAAAAAAACATTATCATAAAAACATTCACTATAATGTATGATGGTAGCAAAAAACTCAAGCACCAATTGAAAATAGTACGGGCAGAAGTATATCTAGAGGAAGTGCGGACGGGTTCTCTCGTGATACTAGGGTGATTTCCTGGAATTTACAGTTCTTGTCGTGAGTTGAATCTTGATGATAGAAGAGATGGCATCACTGTATTGTTTATTTTTCTTATTCACTTTATGAGCAGGATACCCCAACAAGGCAGTCGAATATTTATTAGTAAGACCGGTCTCATTTGCGAGAGGTTGAATAGGAGGGTGAATATGCAAAATCATGAACTGGAACAAGTCATAAAAAATGCAGACAGGGCAATAAATAACGAGGATTTCGATCATTTGATGGATTTCTATTCAGAGGATGCAACTTTAATTGTCAAACCTGGAACATTCGCAAAAGGGAAAGAAGAAATACGTCGGGCATTCGTTGCTATCGCTGATTACTTTAATCATAGTTTAATAGTCAATCAAGAAAAGATGGCAATAATCGAAACGGGTGATACGGCATTGGTTGTGGCAAAAGCCCAGCTTAGTGCCAATCAAAAAGACGATTCCGAATTCTCTATGGAAAGAACCGCGACATATGTATTTAAAAAGGATTCCACGGGTACATGGCGCTGTATAATCGACAACTCTTATGGTGCTGAAATAATTGAAGAATTAAAGTAATTAGTGAAAGCTGCCGTACTAGGTGGCTTTTTATTTTTTTAATAAAAGTATGAATTAATCGGCTTGACAACATACCCCTATAGGTATAATATGAACTCATAAGTTAAGAACGCATAAACTCACGAGTAAAACGTGCAAACTCACGAGTAAAACGTGCAAACTCACGAGTAAAGCGCACAATTCTAGTCATTGCTTCTAATAAATTGGAAGTGAACTTGGGGCTGCGCTTCATAATTGGCAAAGGAATTAAAGTAACCAGTTATGAGATTAGTGATTGTCTTTGTAAATAGATGGGTGGGTAGAGTATGGAGTATGATAAAAATGTCATTAATCGCTTGAAGCGGATTGAAGGACAAATTAAAGGTGTTCTTGGAATGATGGAGCAGGGAAAAGATTGCAGGGAAGTCGTCACTCAGTTGTCTGCTGCACGTAATGCCATCGATAGGACCATGGGTGTTATTGTAAGTGACAATCTTGAGAAATGCGTTCGGGAAAACGTCGAGAAAGGCGAAGGCACTGAACATCTAGTCAAGGAAGCGGTTGAGTTACTGATTAAAAGCAGGTAAAAGAATTTGACCTGACCGTAAAAAAAGGAGTGTTATTCATGTCTTATATTTTACAAGTGGATTTTAAAATGGAGGGACCATTTGGTCATGAAATGGTAAAAGAATTTACTGATTTAGCAAAAAGCATTAATGATGAAGATGGCTTGATCTGGAAGATTTGGACCGAAGACAGTGAGGCAAAGGAAGCTGGTGGCATTTATCTGTTTGAAACGAAGGAATCCGCATGTAAGTACTTGACTATGCACACAGCTCGGTTAAAAGGGTTTGGCATCGAGAAGGTCAATGGAAAAATATTCGAAGTGAATGAAATTTTGACTCAAATCAATCATGGACCAATTAAATAAAGAAAACCCCATTCCGTTCATTTTTTAGTGAATAGGGTTGACGAACTATATTTTTTAGTATAATTTATACCCCTCAGGGTATAAGTGAAATTAAATATCATTCAGGGGGAAAACATATATGACTGAAAAGAAAAGAACGACGATCATTTTATTTAGTGGTGATTATGATAAGGCAATGGCTGCATATATCATTGCCAATGGTGCGGCAGCTTACGATCATGAAGTGACCATTTTCCATACATTCTGGGGATTGAATGCTTTAAGGAAAGATGAGCCGATGATATTAAAAAAAGGATTTCTTGAAAAAATGTTTGCAAAAATGATGCCCCGTGGTTCTGACAAAATGGGTCTATCCAACATGAACTTTGCTGGAATGGGTCCTAAAATGATCAAACATGTGATGAAAAAACATAACGCCATGTCACTCCCGAATTTAATTGAGTTGGCCCAAGAACAGGAAATCAAACTAATAGCCTGTACGATGACAATGGATTTATTGGGCTTGCAGCAAGAGGAATTATTGGATGGAATTGAGTATGCTGGTGTTGCGGCTTATTTAGCTGAAGCAGAGGATGGAAATGTAAACTTATTTATTTAAATATGGGTACAGGAGGGATTAGGCTAAATGGGAACTATATTTAATATCGTCATATTGGGTGTCATCGTTTGGTTTCTATATCAGCGCTTTGTCCCGGCAAAAGGGATAAAAAATATAAATGCGACTGAGTTAAAAGCGGAGTTGAATAACAAAGGAGATAAGCAATTCATTGATGTCCGTACGCCTAATGAATATAGGGGCAACCACATTAAGGAATTTAGAAATATACCTTTAAACGATCTTGGTAAAAGGGCGCAAGAACTTTCAAAAGATAAAGAAGTAGTTGTGATCTGCCAAAGCGGGATGAGAAGCAGTCATGCAAGTAAAGCATTGAAAAAACTCGGATTTAAAGAAGTCACCAACGTAAAAGGCGGCATGAGTTCTTGGCGCTAATAAAAGGAGGGTCTCCAAAAGATGAAAGAAATTTTACCGAATGAAGTGAAGGCATTATTGAAGGGAAACTCGCCAGTCCATATTATTGATGTGCGAGAGGTCGATGAAGTAAAGGCAGGGAAAATACCAAATGCTTTGAATATCCCGTTGGGGCTAGTGGAATTTAGAATGCAGGATCTGGATAAATCAAACGAGTATATCATGGTCTGCCGATCAGGGGGAAGAAGTTCAAGGGCTGCACAGTTACTAGAGGATCATGGATATAAAGTGGTGAACATGATGGGAGGTATGAATGAATGGGAAGGTCCCATAGAATAATTTTTAAATCTAAATATACCCCTATCCCTATTTTAATGCAAGGAGGAAATAAAAATGATTAAAACAAATTCCATTTTGGATGCTAAAGGTTTAGCTTGTCCAATGCCAATCGTAAAAACGAAAAAAGCCATGAACGGATTGGAAGCAGGGGAAGTGCTGGAAGTTCAAGCGACTGATAAAGGGTCAACTGCCGATATGAAAGCCTGGGCGGAAAGTACAGGTCATCAATATTTGGGTACCGTTGAAGAAGGAACCACACTAAAACATTATCTTCGGAAAGCAAGCGGAGAAGAAACAGAATTGAAGAAGCATGAAAAAATCATTTCAAATGAAGAACTTCTACAAGTAATGGAAGAAAATCGTAATACGATCATCCTGGATGTACGAGAATCTGCAGAGTACGCTTTTAATCATATTCCTGCAGCTAAATCCCTTCCATTGGGTGAATTGGAACAACGTATGGGTGAACTGGATAAAGAGTCAGAGATTTTCGTAGTTTGCCGAACTGGCAGCCGAAGTGATCTTGCTGCACAAAAACTGACGGCAGCTGGATTTGAACAGGTATTCAATGTTGAACCTGGCATGAGCCAATGGAGTGGTCCTATACAAAAATCCGTAAATGAATAAAAGGGTGTGTCAAATGACCATGGACGTTTTGGGCATGGAAAAAGAAGCTTTCGTTGACGGCATTGAAGTAGGTGGAGCGGTCACATTTTTAGAGTTCGCTATAGATGCTGATGTTACATTAACCTTTTAATGAAGGTAAAAATTTTTGAAATATTAAATACTATAGGGGGTATGAAAGATGGCGTTTAAGCAAATGACAGCCGCTGAGGTAGCAAAGAAAGTAATCAATAAAACGGACTTATTCATCTTGGATGTTCGAAATGAAAGTGACTTTAACGATTGGAAAATTGAAGGTGAGAATGTTGAATTCCTTAATATCCCTTACTTCGATCTACTGGATGGCGTAGAAGAAATTCTCGATCAAATTCCGTCCAATAAAGAAATCCTGGTAGTTTGTGCAAAGGAAGGCTCATCTATTATGGTAGCTGAAATGCTATCTGAAGCTGGATTGGATGTTTTTTATTTAAAGGGCGGCATGAAAGCATGGAGTGAACACTTGGAACCAGTGAAAATCGGCGAGTTGACCAATGGCGGAGAAATTTACCAATTTGTTCGACTAGGTAAGGGCTGTTTATCTTACATGGCCGTTTCCAATGGTGAAGCTGCCGTTATTGATTCTACTAGAATGATTGATGCATACCTTGATTTTGCCGATGATATCGGGGTGAAAATTACGCATGTTCTTGATACGCACCTACATGCCGATCATATTTCAGGTGGAAGACGAATAGCGGAAAAAACAAATGCAGCTTACTGGCTGCCGCCAAAAGATGCGGCTGAAGTAACTTTTGAATATCAGCCATTAGAAAGCGGTAAAGTGATAACGATTGGTCATACATCGATTGATATCCAAGCATTATATTCCCCGGGCCATACAATTGGATCCACTTCATTTGTGGTCGATCAAAAATACTTGCTTTCCGGGGATATACTATTCATCGATTCCATTGGCAGACCGGACCTAGCTGGATTGGCTGAGGATTGGGTAGGGGACTTAAGAGAAACACTGTATACACGTTATAGGGAATTATCAGACGAGTTAATCGTACTGCCATCTCATTTCATGATCATCGATGAATTGAATGAAGACGGAAGTGTCGCTAAAAGGTTGGGTTCGCTGTTTGCAGACAATCATGGATTGAACATTGCCGATGAAACGGAATTCAGAGCGCTGGTAACAGGTAATTTACCACCTCAACCAAACGCTTATCAAGAAATTCGCGAAACCAATATGGGGAAAATCGAACCTGATGATGAAAAACAGCGCGAAATGGAAATCGGACCAAATCGCTGTGCCGTTCGTTAAGTTTAATAAAAAATTGAAAAATTGGAGAGATGAAAAATGCATTCAGATAAAGTATTAGATGCTAAGGGACTAGCTTGTCCAATGCCGATTGTTAAAACGAGAAAAGCCATGAATGATTTGCAAACCGGGCAAGTGCTGGAAATACATGTAACCGATAAAGGAGCTAAAGCCGACTTAGCGGCTTGGTCAAGATCCGGTGGCCATGAACTGATGGAAACGGCTGAAGAAAATGATATACTGAAATTTTGGATCAGAAAAGGCTGATAAAAAGAAGGGAACCATGAGGGTTCCCTTCTTTTAAGGGAGGCACTTACAATGGATATCACCTTTATCATGACCATCTTTTTGATTGGTTTTATAGGTTCATACGTTTCTGGAATGCTCGGCATCGGTGGCTCGATAATAAATTATCCAATGCTGCTGTTTATTCCCCCCATCTTCGGTTTAGTGGCATTCAGTGCCCATGATGTTTCAGGTATAAGTGCTGTACAAGTCTTATTCGCTTCCATCGGAGGTGTATGGAGCTATCGGAAGAGCGGACATTTGAATAACACGCTCATTCTCTATATGGGGATCAGCGTGTTAATAGGTAGTGTTATTGGAAGTTTTGGATCACAATCGATGTCGGAAAACGGAGTGAATATCGTCTATGGCATTTTGGCGTTAATAGCGGCTGTCATGATGTTCATTCCGAAGAAAGGCATAGATGACATTCCTTTGGATCAAGTAACCTTTAACAAATGGCTTGCGTCCATCCTAGCCTTAATCGTTGGTTTAGGTGCTGGTATAGTCGGGGCTGGAGGGAGCTTCCTATTAGTTCCCATCATGCTCATCGTTTTAAGAATTCCAACAAGGGTTACGATCGCGTCTTCCTTAGCCATCACATTCATTTCATCCATTGGTGCAACAGTAGGGAAAATCTCAACGGGACAAGTTGATTACTATCCGGCATTAATCATGGTTGTTGCTAGTTTAATTGCATCTCCGCTTGGGGCAATGGCCGGTAAAAAAATGAATGTAAAAGTCCTGCAAGTCATACTTGCTCTCATGATTTTAGCGACGGCTGTGAAAACTTGGATAGGGATCATGTTTTGAGGCACTTTACTGCTTCCTTGACAGGGAAATTTGGAGTTTGCTTTTTCCCTTTTCATGAACAATTTTGAAAAGGCAGCTGCTATAGGAAGGAATTGCTGGCAGCTATTGAAACGATGGAGCCTATAACAAAGCTTTCAAAAATGAATGCAGAAGCATATAACGAGTTACTCCGAAAAGAAATTGCTAGATATATGGACGAACATCGAGAAACAGAAACATATAATCCCGATGAAACGATAAGGCATGAAATCGGGGAAAGATAAGAATGCACCCTAGAGATTGTGGACACTTCGAGTTTACCGATGGACAACATAGGACTTGTATTGCAAAGCATTTAAATATAAAATCGATGTTTGCAAAAGTTGAAACTTATAAAGTGGATTATGAAATAATAAGCAGGGCGTGTCATGAAAAAATAGAAAAGGAGATTGAAGATAGAAAACTTAAAAATCGTTTATTGAATAAGTTAAAATTGAAAACAAAAAATGAAACAGAAATACCATATAAATTTATAGATGAAGAGTATATGAGTTTTAAAAAGGAAAAACCAGTGTCTTAAATTAGACACTGGTTTTTATTATGATATTAACGATGTTAAGTGAATAGTTAAGTAATTTTAGGTAAGATGAACCTTACTGAAGTTTTTTTTCAGGTTTAAACCTGATTTCTAACTTTGATCACGCACCTTCTTTAGAGTAATAGTATCGCCATGTCCAAAATTTGGAATTGATTGCAAGTCTCTAGAAATTTTTGCAACAGAACCAATTCATTTAATATCTTTATTTATATTTGCCAGCTAAAATTTAGTAATCTAATATATAAAGAGGAGAAATATAGGAGGAATTTACTAATGAGCACTCATGAATTTGAAATGAACATAGATGGAGAAATAATCAGATGGGCAGAAAAATCACACGCACAAATCTTCCGCAACTTCTGGCAGTTCTTCATGGAAAAAGATTTACAAAAAACAATTGAAACAATAGAGTTCACAGGAATCCGCACTTCAGATTCAGAATACTTCGTAGCCAAAAATGGAAGTAAAAAGAAAAATATCTTTGTAAAAGACAATTACTACGTTTACACCCACTTAACACCATCCGCAATGCAAAAAGCATATGAGAAATTCATAAAAGGCTGGGAGGATATATATAAACAACCGAAGGGCGAAATGCTTAACATGAAACAGGAGGAAATGCGTGAGGAACTGCAAACGGAAGAAAAGAAAAATTTGAAAAATATTTATGAAAAAAGCCATGCAATTGCTTCGGTTACGGCGAATCATGACTCACATAATAGTTCTCTAGTTATAGAACCTTCCGTTACTAAATTGCCTGACGAAACAGAACCATTAAGAATTCTTTTTGGTCATTCACCCAACAGCAATGAACCATTGTATTGGTATCCAACTACGACTAGTAAAATCATGCATACGAATACAGGTATTATTGGTACGATGGGGACGGGTAAAACTCAGTTTACTAAATCGCTCATTAAGCAGATACATGATGGTTCTCTATCTAATGTAAATGGAACACCTATTGATGTTCTCATCTTTGACTATAAAGGTGACTATATCAAAGATGACTTTATAGGAGCGACAAACGCTACAGTGTATCATCCATATCACCTTCCGTATAATCCGTTATCTTTATATAGGGGAAAACAACTAAAGCCGTTATTGCCTTTGCATACAGCTAGTACCATTAAAGAAACAATTGCTAATGCTTTTAATTTAGGTATAAAGCAACAGCAGTTATTGAATGATTTAATCATTGAAGCTTATTCACAAGCTGGTATTTATAAGGCTGATATGGCTACATGGGGTCTGGTACCACCTACATTAAATAATGTATTTGAACGATTAATGGATAGGGAGGATGTAAAAGAAGATAGTCTTTATGCAGCACTAAAACAAATTTATGATTTTGAGATCTTTTCTCCAAATAGTGAGAATACAAAGTCCTTATACGACATGATACAAGGCGTAACGGTTGTAAATCTGGCTGGTTATGATCCAAGTGTTCAGAACTTGATAGTAGGAATCACTTTGGACACCTTCTATTCCCAGATGTCTACAAAAGGGCACAGTACAATTCAAGGAGATTATCGTGAATTAACGAAAATGATACTTGTTGATGAGGCGGATAATTTCTTGAGTCAAAACTTCTCTTCTTTAAAGAAAATTATGAAAGAAGGAAGAGAATATGGCGTTGGTGTAATCCTATCAACCCAATTTTTAGACCACTTTGCAACAAAAGATAATGACTATGCTCAGTATATATTGACTTGGATTATACATAGAGTACCTACCATTAAAAAGAAGGAAGTACAAGCTATCTTCAGTCCAGAAAATCAGGCTGAGGGTGAGCAGATAGTTAAAAAGATAGCGCAACTTCAAAAACACTATAGCTTAGTCACGTCTGTTACCAATAATAGATACGAAATTATGGAGGATATGGCGTTCTGGAAGCTTCTAAATTAAACATACCCTTATAAGGATTTAACCGCAGAGGATTCTTTTGTTGATGCTGATTTTGAATCTAGTAATAGAATATTTATTGAGTAGGTTCCTGAAATTTAAATTTATCTAATCAGCACTTGATTTGTATTGACAATTCAAGTGCTGTTTTTCACTGAATCTTTATAAAGTTTAAGACAACGGTCTTCTTCAAGAAACACATTTATATTAAATTAATCCAATTAATGCAATAAAAAAGCCAACAATTAATATGTCGACTTGAATAAATAATCATTTAACTAATTTAAAATTTAGATCTTACTATTTATTTTTCCCACTGATTTCTTCTAAAAGCTCTATTATACGATTGTTCTGCTTTTCAATTAATTTTGAACTTCTTACATAGAAAATCAAAAAAATAATTGCTATAACAATAATAATCAATAAATCCATTTTATCTCCTCCTTCAAATGGTTAAATTAATTTTATTAATTTATCCCTTATTTATCCACTTATATTGAAAGACGATGTTCGTAATCACGGACAGCTTTTTTTGTTTTATCAAGTATCAACACTTACCACAGTAACTTAAGACTAATTCGATAGAGTGACTTGGCCAACAGATAACAAATAGCCTAATAAGCCTTTTTAATATGGCTCCATCCTTCTTGTAAAGACTTCCCGTCAATCGTAGCTTGTTCTAATAATTCATCTACTGAATCAAACGATTGTTGTGTATCTGTTTCGTAGTCAGCTAGATGCCATTGATTGGAATCTTCAATAACGTGATAAAGTTTATCTTGAAAAGCAAGACTGACCCTTTTCCCGTTATGGACATCCTCTTTAAGTTGTTCGAAGGAGTAGTTCACTTCTTCAAGAATAAGTTCTGCCATCATTCGAACCTCACTATCGACATCCTTCTTAAAATTCTCTAACAATGAATGTAAAATTTCCTCATCTAATCTATGTGTAAGAGAATTCCAAACACTGGTAGCAACCCAACTTCTCACATTTTCTTCGTGATAATTACTTAAAGTTAAAAGTTGATTTCCAAACCACTTCAAATCCACATCGCCTTGTGCTAGGTCCGGTATAGCATATATTAATTCATCTACATTATCTTCTTGTATAAACGTTTCAAATTCTTGTTTACTGTATACCCTTACCACCATTCCCTCAAAATCAAATTCCTCATTTTCAAGGTATAGGTTTTTTAGAAATTCTTCAAAGCTATCTGCGATTTGTATAGTTTGTTCCAAATCAACGTCTACATAAACAATGGGGGGGCAGAGGTGGCATTGCGGTAATCAAATGCGAGCCAAGTATGACCGTCTCCATTGAATAAAATAAGTCCTTCCGGCAGTTCCCACTCTTTTATGTAATAATCATTTTCAAGTATTCCATTCCCGGCACCAAGGAGGAAAATTGTAGTTTTCCTCGTTATATCATGGCATATTTTCCAACTACACTCGTTATGTTAATAAAATAAAACATTATTCCTATATCTATTTCTTATTTCAATACTGGGGGCCTATGGAAGTGACTTAGTAATTATAGTAACATTTACTTATCTAAAATAGGGAATTGTTGTATTAAAATGGTATTTGAGAATAAATAGAGAAAAAGTACGTTGATTCAATAATGAGGTGAAAAGATGAATTCGGATAAAGTCAGAGCATTAACAAAAGTGTTTCAGGAATCTTCTGAGGAGTTAAAATTAGATGAATCAAAATTAATGCAGAGTATACATACAAATACGGAGAAATGGGATGGCGAAGCCCGGAAAAAATTTGATTCAATACTAGATGAAGCCGCTGTCCTATTTCAAAGACATTCAGACAATCTTTATCAAATAAGTAGAGAATTAGAAAGCGCAGCAAATGATGTTGACAGAGTGAGAGAAGAGATTGAAAGACAAAGAGAATTAGAGCGCCTTGCTTGTATGAAGGATGAGTAGAAACAAAATGAATGAAGGATATAAAGAGGTGTCATATGAAACCGAAGAATAGGGATCGTAAAAGTTTGGAAGAGGAAGGTTGGATCCTCCCGGATAAGAATAAGCAAAATAAAGATGGTAGTTTACTCCCCGGCTGCGGTGGTTTTTTTATTTTGTTCATTCAATTTGGTGTTTTGGTACATCAAATAATTACTCTTTTTTAAGTCTATCTTATGTCCGCTAAAGTTTTATAACTGTACTTGCCGATTATGATAATTGTTTTGAGAGGTTTAAAATGGTTCGTAATAAGTAGAGACAAGGAAAGAAAAAAGAAGATGACGGTAAGCAAGGAATGGATGAAAATTGGGTACCGGGTTGTGTCGACCTATTTATCCTGCCTTTACAGATTATTCTATTAGGACATCACTTTTTTCATAGTATATAGATGAAATAGTTCATAAAGGAAAAGAAAAGAGGATGATACAGTGGGGAATAAAATTTCAGTAGACCCAGATCGTTTAGAAGATTTAGCAAATGAGTTTGTCTCGCACTTGTCAAAAATTGAAGAAGAATACAAGAGTCTTCATTTGGAACTAGTGAACCTAATTAGCAGTGCTCCAGCAGAGTATAGTCATTGTTTTTATCAAGTAGGAGATCCGTGGGGAACAGGAAATCAATTAGTTGACCTTCTGAGTGAAATGGAGATCGACCTTCGAATGACCGCCAATAAATTTTCCGATGCTGATAACTTAGTCGGTCAACTTTATAAACTGCATGAGAAATATGGAGCGCTCACTGCGATGGGTGCTTTAGTATCAAAGCAGCTGGCATTTTATGGGCTAGGTTTTACGCAATTCATCAAAAATAGTGATGATGTCTATATGTATAAACATATGAATGCCCTAAATAAACTAACAGATGTAGTCGATAATTCCAAATTTCGTAATGTAGCAAGAGCCTATTTAAATCCAACCTTTTTATTGAAAAAATATAGAGATGTTCCATTTGCTGATTTAGTTCACAAAAAGGTTGCTAAATATCTTCCTGGTGATGTTGTTAAGTATACAGATAGTTCAAAGGCATTATTTGAAGGGATTAAGTATCGAGCATTGGACTCTACAACGTTTAAATCATTTCTTCAGACGGGAGCGAAATTTGCCAAAACCAACGCTGTTAGTGCAGTACTAGTAACAGGAGTAATGGAAGTAGGAGGAATGGGACTGAGAATTTCTGGGAACTATGCGAAATATGGAAATAATCCAGAGGTCTTAAAGCGAGAAAATGCAAAAGCGGTAGGAAATGCAGTGAATAATACCGTAGCGATTTCTGGAGGTTCCATTGCGGGAGCATTTGTAGGAGGTGCTCTAGGAAGCTTATTAGGCCCAGTTGGTACGGTTGTAGGAGCCGCTGCAGGTTCATTTGTAGGAGGACTTGTTGGAGAGCAAGCGGCTAAACTTACGGCAGGGATAGCAGAGAAAGCAGCGATTGTCATTAAAGAACCTATACATGATGGGCTTGAACTGATAAAAGGTGGTTTGGAGAATGCTGGGAAAGTTGTTGAAGGTGTTAATAAGGGTGCCGATTTCATAAATGATCAAATTAAAGATACTATTGCTGACCCACTAGGGAAGGTTAGGGAGATTGGTAATGGATTATCGAAAGCAAAAGAAACAGCCAGTTCCCTTGCCGATGGAGCAAAGGATTTTATTGAGGATAAATTTTCATTTTTTTAAGGAGGATCTATGAATACCATTCAATTAAGTATTGAAGAGTTAATTTTTTCATTTTATAGTGAAGGACTTTTTGAACAAGGAATGTCGATTAAGGAAGCGTATTTTCAAACGCTTCAAGATGCAGAGTTGAAATTAATGCTAGAAATTGCTTCTCGTTCTTTGTTAGCAAAAGATATGTTAAAGGAAGTAGCTAATCAATATAAGCTAAAAGATGAATTTGCTGCCTATATTCATACGTTGAATAATGCAGAAGGTACCGTAAAGGCTTCTAAACATCAGCCAGACTTTAAAGGAGAAGATAGTATTTCCTTTCATTTTAAAAATGAAGAGGTTTATTTACATAAAGTATTGTACGATCATCAAGTTCACTCTATTTCTAAGCTCCAGAAAGAAGAAATCCTTTCAGTTATAAGCGGTTTTTTCCATTTCCATACGTTAGAAAAGCAAGGTGAAGTTATTCTTAAGTTAAAAAGTGAAGAATTTGAAGAACTTTTAGAAGATGTAAGTCAATCTCATTCTTTACCGGAGTCAATTGTTCAGAAATGGGTAAGTAAAAAGGGAGAGTCTACTAGTATCTTAGAGTTTTTAAATGATATTTCAAATAGAAACGGTAAAATGGACAGTTTAGTAAGCTTAACGTATAACTCAGAGAATAACCCTGACTTAAAAGATTTTTATTTTATGATTCCAGGAAAGAATGAATGTTGGCTAGCTACAAGGGACAACAACCTTGACCTGAGTATTCAGACAGCAAATGAGGCATCTATTAATCAACTATTATTGACCAACAAGATTCTTCCAGCATAAGGAGGTACATTATTTGGTAAACGTTAAGAAAGAAAATAACGCCATTCAGATAAAAGGGTCAAAGTTCATGTACGGGTGGATGTTTTTTGCGACTGTAGGTTTTTTAATTGCTTGTTTTTTCTTAATCATACACGGTTTGAAATTTGAGTCCAAGTATTCTTTATTTTACCTTGGTGGTGGTCTCATCTTTACTCCTATTTACCTTTACCTAACGCTTTGGTCACTTCCAGGTTTTATTCCAGGAAAGGTCCTGTTCACGATTGTCCAAGGTGAAAATGGTACGATTAAGTCGAAGAAAGGTACAGTTTATATTAAGAATATCCGGAATATCGATATAGTAAGAAATCCACTGAATTTAATCAATGATATAGTCATAGACACCCTTGATAACAAAACCATAAAAATTCGTACGTATAATTTACTTGATGACCTGGATTATCAGGTTGTCGTTGATCAATATCTTTATCCCTATATTACAGAAAATGCAAAAAAAGTATGGGATCGTAAGGTGGATTTAGATAAATTGCAAAGAGTAGCCAAATACGAGCGGCAAGAGCAGAAAATTGATTAACGATCATTCAAATTAAAAGATCTCAGTCCAAAGCTGGTGATACGCGTCCAATTGTCTTTTTCATTATCGATGATACACAATGTAAAAAGGGTTGTTCATATGCTAGTACTTTTATGTCAAAGAGTTTAAACAAAAATTGAGCGGTAAAAACAACTTCTACATCAATTTGTTTGCGGTCTCTACAAGTCATGTAGAGTGTGTAATCATTGCAACAAAGCGATGCATGTAGAATTTGCATCGCTTTGTTGATTTGTGAGTAATTCCATATCGAATATCTGCTAACATTTTGCTAACGAAATATAATAAATTATGTTAAATCCAAGTTAAAGATGTACAGCTAGCACGAGTAAAACTTTGATTTCATGCTGTTTCTTTCTACTGTTGTTAAACATATTACACTTTGAAACCACATGGGCGGCATGATGTAATTAGGGTCTAAAAACCCTTTTATATCAATGTTTCATTTGATATGATGTTTTTCTTGTCCTCAGATTTGTCCTCGTTATCCAAAATAACGGGCAACCCATGACATAAAAAAGCTAACTATAGGAGAAGGTCTTTCATCAGTTGCTAAACTGTTGGGAGGCCTTTTCTTCCATATTGGAGTTCATATGAGCATAGATATTCATTGTGGTATTTATGTCAGTATGTCCTAATCTTTGCTGTATCTCATTAATTCCTACACCTGCCTCTATTAATAAAGATGTGTGGGTATGCCGGAATGAGTGAGGTGTTATGTTTTTTTTAATCTCTGCCTTTTTTAGCAGTCGTTTAAGCCGGGTCTCCACTACTTTTCTTAATTGGGGGTGCCCATCCTCTCGAGCAAAAGTAAATCCGTTATCCTGGTAAACGAGGCCGTTTTTTAATTTAATCTCATTCTGTTTAATCCGGTGCTTTTTTAACATGTTGAGCTCCATTTCATCAATCTTAATCGTACGGACAGAGCCCTTGTTTTTGGCGTTAAAAGCTAATATTTTTCAAAATGATTGTTAGGGTTATAAAGAGTTTTAGTAACTCGAAAAGTGCCTTGTGTTTCGTTAAAGTCACCCCATTTTAAGGCTAATAATTCGCCTATTCGTATTCCGGTATAGGAAAGTACCGTGAAGATAAGAGGATCCATTTCTAGTCCATCTGTATAGGTTAATTTAAGAAAATGAGCAAGCTCTTCTTTTTCAAGAAAGACAATTTCCTCTTCTGCTTTCTCCAGCTCCTCAACACTTTGCTGCTTTTTAGGCATTTTGAAATCCTCAGTATGATTAATTTTTATCAGCCCTTGAGTTAATGCTTTCCGAAAAATCATTCTTCCGCAAGCATGAATACCATCCATATAATTTTGGCTGTATTTTTCGTTTAACTCTAGGAGCCTTTCTTCATACATTTTCTTAGTAATGCGGCTTATAGGATACGGCCCCCAAACACTAATAAAATGCTTCATTTCCTTATCGCTAGCTCTTACGCTGCTAATCTTCACACCACTGCGGCCATACGTTTTAAGCCAGTCCTGGGAGAATTGCTCAAAAGACATATCGGATTCTTTGGTAAATGTCCCATTTTGTATTTCTAATTCTACAAGGCGTGCTGCTGCAACTATCGGGGCAGTTTAGTTAAAGAGTGTTGCTTGATCTTTGTTCAACATTTAGGACAGATTTTGAAGGATTGTTTTTGGAATAATCCACTCTATTACTATTTAATGGTAGAATATATATAACTATGAAGAGAAAAAAATTTTTTGATTTCCTGAATATTTTATTATATTAGATCCATTCTCAAGAGCTGCTACAACTGAAATAACGAAATATCTATTCACGAATATAACCGAAAAAATAAAAAGGGTTAATATTAAAAATAAGATAAACGTAGATTCATATGTAGAGCTAGCAGAAAAATTCAGTAACTATTTAGAGAAAAGTTATAGTGAGTATAGTTCTATTCCTACACTAGCTTTAAAGGAAAGACGGGTATCATTGAAAGATATATACCAACCCTTGACTCTGAAGGAATATGGATTTATTGAAGGCGAAAAAAAAGAGTATACACCATTAAAATATGATGATAGCTTTTTTGAAGAACATTCTAGATTGGTGATTTTTGATAATGCTGGTATGGGAAAATCAACATTTCTAAAGTTTTTATTTCTGTCAGCTATGCAACAAAAAATTCAAATTCCTATATTTATTGAATTAAGACATTTAAAAAATAATCATTCTATTCTTGACGAAATATATAAGAAAATCAATTACTTGTCAGACGATTTCAATAAAGAAAACATTTTAGAATTAATTAAAGGTGGAGACTTCTTATTCTTTTTAGATGGGTATGATGAAATTTCCCGTTCAGACAAGGAAGAAGTATCATGTGATTTAAAGACGTTCTTAACTCACGCCAATCAAAATCGATTTATTATTACATCTAGACCTGATGCAGGTTTAAATCTTGCCAGTTTTGAAAAATATGAGATTAAAAATCTCAAACCTGAGGAAGCATTCTCAATAATAAGAAAGTATGATGATGTTACAAGATATAGCTTACAAGAAGAATTAATAAATACTATTATAAATTCTAAAAAGCATTTTAGTAATTTTTTAGAAAATCCAATGTTTGTGTCTTTACTATATGTAACCTATAAAAACAAAAGAGAATTGCCTCTAACTCAAGGTTCTTTCTACAGAATGTATATGATGCTCTATATTCTGATCATGACTTAACGAAAGATGATGATTTTAAAAGGGATAGGGGTAGTGATTTATCAAGAGATGAACTTGAATATTTTTTTAAAAAGTTTGCTTATTATTGCTTTACAAAAGAGGTTAGTGATTTTGAACAAGATCCATTACTAAATATTATAAGAGAAGTACTAGCAGATAATTATTTTACTAATAAAAAACAGGCACACGATATATTTGTTGATATAACTCAACATGTACCATTAATAACAAGAGATGGCATTAATTTTAAGTGGATTCATAAGTCATTTATGGAGTATTTCACCTCTCAGTATATTTCAACTCATGCAAAGAAAATCGATTTCCTTAAAACTCTTATGAATAAAGAATTGGAGGACTATGCAAATATACTTAAGATATACGTCGATGTAGATAGAAGTACCTTTGATTCTGTTTTCTTAGAACCTCTATTGAGTTCATTTATAGATCATTTTGAAAGAGAGCCGCAAACAGAGCAGATAAAAAAAATGAGATCATTAACTTTTTCAAGACAATATATAGTGACAAAACTCAAGGAAGAACACACCCGCGAAATATTAAAATCCGCAAAATATGAAAAACATCCAGATGATTCTGACGATAAAGAAGCTCAACTGTCATCAGTTTTATTCAATTACATACGTGATAACGCGTTGGATAAGTACAACTTTAAATTAAGTACTATGAGAAGAATACCTAATAAAAAGAATGATTCCATAAATGAATTATCAACAGAACAGTGCATAGTTGGGACAGGAATTTCTTCAAATAGAAACATGAACATTCTTCTTCAAATTTTAAAAGAGAAAAAATATCCTTTTATAAATACACACTTTGAATTTACCAAAAAGGGCGTGGAAAAAATAATAATAAGTGAATCATCTTTCTTTAATAACCTTAATAATAAAGTGGGAAATGATTTATTATGTGATAAAAACACTCTCTTTAAAGATTTAGAATTGAATTTAGAGGAGCTTTATCCCATCATGATTTCAATTAGAGGAGGTTTTGGGTGTATTATAGATTATGATGAAGGCAAACGTTATCTAGAGCAAATGAGAAAGCAAAATGAAGAGGATTTCCAATTATGGAACTAGTTATTGCACATGGCATACACTTATAAATAATGGATTTGTATTGGAAAAGATTATTGAACCACAATCAATACCTACTGGATTAGAGCAAATGCCGAAATTAATTAATGAAAACCGGAGACCGTCTTTTATAAATCAAGAAAATAATTGAAATTAATAACTTGTAGTTTTCACTAACGGGATCAGAGCTGTCTTTAAGGCAGCTTTTTCTTTATGCAACTAACGGGGCAGTTTATAAAAACGAACGACGTGAACCCCCTTGGGCGCCAAGGGGGTTTTTGGTATGAGTATTCATAGATATTTTGGGATCTTGTTGGTTGGTGTAGCGTCAGGATTTTGCTAATTTACTACTTATGAATGCTTAACGTTGTAAATCCGCATTTTCCTGACTGGACCCGAAGTTGAGAATGTAAAGCACACATCAATTGGGTTCTTACTACTCAAAAATAGCGAGATAAGCGAATAAAAAAGCAGTTCCACTGCTATAAAATTGTTGACTGCTATATTGAGTGACAAGTGTTTTTGTTAATTAGAACGTACTTGCTACTTTAACAGCTTTTTCAAGCCCTGCGGCAATAATTTCTTCTGCTTTATCTGAGAATTGGTTGTGACCTTCAATCACTATTTTCTCTATATTTTTTACACCGAAAAAGCCCATCATATTTGCTGCATATTTAACAGCCATTTCCATTTCAGCTGCTGGTCCTTTAGAATACACACCGCCACTTGCATTTAATAATGCAATTTTCTTATTTCCAACAAGACCTACCGGACCTTCTGGCGTATATTTAAATGTTTTGCCTGCACGATTTAAGTAATCAATATATGTGTGTAGTACAGCTGGAATTGTTAAGTTCCATAACGGGAAACCAAATACAACTTTATCAGCTGCAAGGAATTGTTCTAAATATTTATCAGCAACAGCTACTGCTTTTGCTTCCTTTACTGTTAAATCAAGTCCTTTACCAGCCTTAAATGTGCCGTTAATCATATCTACTCCTACATATGGCAATTCTTCATTGTATAAATCAAGCTCTACTACTGTATCATTTTGATGAGATTCTTTATAGCTCGCTAAAAAAGCCTCATATAATTTCACACTAACTGCTTGATTTGCTGGACGATTGTTTGCTTTTACAAATAAAACTGTTGTCATTCTTTTTTCCCCCTGTTACTCACTCTTATGTTGTTATATATTTATTCACTAAAAAGGGAATCCTATTGTCTTTACAATATTTTTTTAAAACTATACTCCATTTCTCCAGCTAGAGCTTCAGGAGTATCACCAGTTTCTCTAAAATCATGCGTATAAATTTGTTCAAACGGACCAAAATTTACTTGCTTATAAAATTCAAAACAAGGGAATCCATCATGTGCTCCTTGAATATCGATACTACCATCTTTTTTGACCTGTACAGTTAATAGGTAGTCAACAGGAGGTGCAAATACATTTAATGGGTTGCTGGCACTTGCACTCATTTGAAATTTAACATCATCAGAACTCCATACAGTATTAGTGCACAAAATACCTTCTGTCCTAGCTTTCCCTGTTCTTTGATTAACAGAACCATCTGGATTTGTAACTCTTTCTGTTGTTATACCAGTGTTCGCATATGAGAAAATTTCCTTCTTATAAAAATCTACAACTACTTCTTGTTCAACTCTAGAACGCATAGTGTTTACTGCATATGGTGTAAATTCACGTGAGTCGCCTTCGAATTGGATTACTTTTCCTGTTTGAATATCCTTCTTAGGTTCAGTCCAAGACATTGGAATAAATACACTTGCTCTAATTTTAACCATGTTAATAATATAGAACCTCCATATTGAATTGATTTTTTTAGCGAATCCCAGTTCTCTATTACAAAAACAATATAGTCAACTTGTTTGACTATAAGGTGTATAGTACAATGGTATTTAAATAAAGTCAACTTAATTGACTTTATTTAAGGAGGTTTTATGTATGAATCATCAAGTATTTAGTGAATTGGACCTTACATCACTTTTGTCATTATCCTTTAGCGCATCTATTAATGAACTGCATGAAGGATTAAGTGAATTGGGATTTGGAGATATCAGACCTGCACATGGCTTTATGTTTAAATGTATCATTCCTAATGGAGCGACAGGTATAGAACTAGCTGAGTATTTAGGAATTACAAAGCAGGCTGTAAGTAAAATGGTAGATTATCTTGAGAAAAGTGGTTATGTTATGCGCCAAACCCATCCCACTGATAAAAGAGGAAAAATTATTGTTTTGACCGAACGAGGTTGGTTAGTAGTGAAAGCAAAAGAGAAGATACTAACTGAGATTGAGGGACGCTGGAGTGAAAACATAGGTACTGAACGAATGCAAATGCTCAAAAAAGATTTATCAAAATTAGTTTTTGAAGAAAATGAAGGTAAATTATCATCGAGCGTAAGACCTATTTGGTAAAAATAGAGATAATAAAGGGGGCTTTCAAGCGTGTTTAATTCGTACTAACAGTGTAGCATTCCTGTAATTATATAAATTAGTAGCAATGTTTGTGAAGAATTGTACTTAAAGTAACGGGTGCGTTCGTATTATAAGGTTAGCCAGTTTTTACTGGTTGACCTTTTTTTAATAGAATCTATTATATCAGTAGCCAGGGTAGGACGTACGGGTGCGTGGGGCTAAACAGTCCGCCCCCTACTTGTAGAAACATGTTTGAGGCTGGTTGGGACGCAGATCTCGTATAACAAGCGAAGCTATGACACTACATGGAGGACTAGGGGTACTGGTTAATAAGTAGAGGAGGTAAAGATAATGAATCCAGTTGTTGGTCTGGATGTGGCAAAAGGAGAGAGTCAAGTTCAGGCATTCTTAGATCAATCTAAACCCTATGGGAAGAGCTTTTCAATGAAGCATATAAAAGAGGAGTTAGAGCATTTTTTAGAATTTCTAAAAGAAATTGAAGGTGTGCCTTTCGGGCGACCGAAAGCTCAAGTAACGGAAGAGTTTAAAGAAGTCTATGATTTATGGAAAGCAGGAGAGATGACAGCTGTTAAAGCCATGTCGGAATCAGGGGTTAAAAAGACGTCTTTTTATAAACTAGTTAAAGAGTATGAAAATGACTTTAAAAAGATTATTTTATAATAGAAGAAAATCGTCAAAAAATTATCCGGCCATCCCTAGATATTTCGCTTCATTATGGATGATACCCATCCTGGGTGAATGAAGCATATACACTTTCAGCCCTCCTTTTAGAATTCGCATGAACATCAAAATAATTAACAACAAAAATCAAAAAGTGTCAAACAACGAAATCTCCAATTTAATGGAGAAGCAAAATAAAGAAGAACCGATTAATACAACATTGGCGGATGCTTTGGAAAACTGAATTCGATAAATAAATGGAACTATTTGCATTCCTCTTTCCATGGAAATTGTCACACAGATTATGTACGCCGAATAAGCGCGTGATGTTCGAGAAAATGGAATAGAAATAAACAAGAGTTGCAGCTTGTTTTACCGAAGCAGCAACTCTTTGTTTTATAAGATGGGATATAGGAAATCCCATACATTTTAACTCATTATTTTAATGGTTGTCCTTCAAATGCGTTAACATTTAAAGGTGAAGAGAGGAATTCTTTAGCTTTACCAACAAACGAGGTGAAGTGCTCACTTGAATTATGGCTTGCAACCGCTAGATGATCTTGCCAAACTTCAACCATTGTAAATTCATTGTCTTTTTCTGTAGCTTTGTGAAGAGTGTAAGAAACATTTCCACTTTCCGCTCTTGAAGCTACGATTAGCGGTTGAATCTCCTCTAGAAATGCATCTTGTTTTGCTGGATTAATATTGAATACGGCATGAATGATAATCATTAAACGTCATCCTCTCTTTTGTTAAGCATTAATAAACTTAATATATAATTATAGTAAAAATAACATACTCGGTTGAAATTTAATGAATTCTTTATTACATTACTTCCATTGTGCGACTTTATCAATTGGAAGACGAACTGATTGATGGCCATTATCTGCTGCTTTACCGATTGAAATTAGCATAACTGGTACGTATCGATCTTTATCTAATCCAAAAGCTTCTGCGATTTGGTCTTTTTCATAGCCACCGATTGGATTTGTATCATAGCCATAAGCACGAGCGGCAAGCATTAGTTGCATGGATACAAGACCACCATCAACTAGAACGACCTCTTTCATTTCTTCACTAGTGATTTTTTCGAAATATCCAGTAAATGAGGCTAATATGTTTTCTTTTACTTCTAAAGGCATAAGCCCTAAATCTACAGCTTTACCGTAGATTTCTTCGCCGTTATCAAAATTGTTCATATCACCAAATACGGCAATTACTGCGGAAGATGTTTCGACTTGATTTTGGTTAAAGCGAGCAAGAGGTGCAAGTGTTGCTTTTCCCTCAGGACTATCAATTACAAGGAAGCGCCATGGTTGCATATTAACTGAAGAAGGAGCAAGTGTCGCTAAGGTAAGTATTTCCTCCATTTCTTCCCTACTGATTTTTACGGATTTGTCGTAATTTTTTATAGAGCGGCGTCCAGTGACAATTTCTTTGAAATCATTTGTTAATTGTGCTGTAGTAGTCATAGTTGCTAGTCTCCTCTTTTTAACTTTAGTAGTTTAATTTATAGTTATTCTCATTTCAAATTGTAACGAATCAAGTGTTAGACTTGGCTTATATTTTTTTGAATGCGTGTCAGCATATCTGTTAACTCTTGACGTTCTTCTTCTTTAAAATCTTTAAGCATCAAAGTGACAAAACGAGCCTTTTCAGCTTGGTAGAGAATAATTTGTTTGCGGCCATGATCTGAAAGACAGACAAGAGTAAATCGATTATCCTCCGGATCTTTGCGTCTTAAAATCATCCCAGTCGCTTCAAGTTGTTTTAAATGCCGGGTAATCGCTGCACCGTCAATGTTAACCTCTTTTTGAAGTGCTGTTTGACTAATTTCATCAACTTGATAAAGCTGATATAAGATATCATGTCTTGATTGACTAATGCCGGTACAACTTTCAAATTTTGAACTTATCTGTTTGTTAAGGCAGTTCATTATATATAAAATAAAAGATTCATTAGAACATGAATTCGTCAAGAAACACCCTCTTTTCATACGTTAGACAAAATGATTGATAGCTCAATAGTTGATGCGTCAATTAATATACTATACCGTAAATAATAAAGCAAGTATTTTAGTACTGCAACTTTTGCTTAAATATGATCTTGACTGATGTGTGGGGTTTATATAAGGCAGATAAGCAAATCCAAGGATATTCTCAACAAACATTAAAAGCCTATTATGTCCAATTTAACTTGTTGGTGAATAGTTTTGGAAATATATCCATTCAAGAACTTTCAACTAATTCTCCTAAAGTTTATCTGGGAAAAGCTTAAGCCATCCAGTCTGGGTCACAGAAATTTATTAAATCTTTATTTAGATGGGCTCAGGATGAAAATTTAATTAATGGAAATCCTGCTTCCAAAATCAAGGAACAGAAATTAGAATTAAAGGTTTCAAAATACTTGTCTAAAGAGGAAATTGAACATTTGCGGGAAGCTTGTCATACAACATTCGAAAATGCTTTATTTGAGTTTATGTATTCAACAGGATGCAGAATTGGTGAAGCAATAACTATAGATAGGACCTCAATCAATTTCTCTAATCAATCAACAATCGTTTTAGGTAAAGGGTGTAAAGAACGAGAAGTATATTTCAATACTCGTTGTGAAATATGGTTGAAGCGATATTTAAGTGAGCGAAAAGATCATGAGGAAGCACTATTTGTGACAACACGCGCCCCCCATCGAATGAGTATTTCTCAAGCGAGAAACGTTATAAAACTGCTAGCAAAGAGAACGGACATTAAAAAGAGCATTCATCCTCATCAGCTTAGACATAGTTACGCCACAAATTTATTGAATAATGGAGCACCTCTGGAAGTGATTCAAAATTTAATTGGCCATGAAAAAAGTGAAACCACAAAAATTTATTGCATATCTGCAATGCGGAGAGACTTTTATAGAAAGTATTTTTAAGGGACTAGGGGTCCTTTTTTTGTTTTTAATAAATTATCGGGGCAGGATAGTTGAAGAGTGCTGTTTGATCTTTATTCAACAATTGGGCCAGTTTGTTGAGGAAGAGCCGCAGCATACAGCTCATGTTGAACAGGCTGGTAGAATAGAGAAGAAATAGACTGATTTTATATGATAGCTATTTTAATATGGCAAATCAAAATTCATGGAAATTTTGATTTGCCATTTCTTTTTAATCAACAAGTAGCCCAGTCAATATAACTCGTAAACCATATAAAAATTGTTGCTCAAAATCCAGACTCATTTCATATTGTTCTCCAAAAATTAATCCAAACTGTTTAGCTTCTTCTGGAGAAAATTGTTCTGAAATATGTTTTGCGCGAATTTCATCGGCAACAAATGATAAAACATAATTATTCATAATATTTGCAGCACTTAGGCAGTTTTTATCAGAAACTCCGTACTCTGTTAATGTAGCTAACATAAATTTTATAGCTTTTATTCTGCTTGGCGTGCTCGGAAAAGATAATGCAAATATGTCTACCGCATCTCTGGTTTTTAATAAAACTCTACGAATTTCTAAAGCAAGGGTTGTTAATGCATCTTTTGCATCATCTATTGTTTCAGGTAATGTTATTTCTTGGTTAATGTCTTCAGCTATTAAACCATATAAATCCTGTTTATCTTTAATGTGCCAATATAAGGATGCTGCCTTAATATTTAATTCCTTTGCTAAAGCACGCATTGATAAATTGCTTATTCCATCACGATTTAGTATATCAAGTGATGCTTTTATAATTGCTTCTTTTGTTATAGCCATAAAATCACTCCAAAAAAATATTTCAAAACAGCATTGACACTAACACTGTTAGATTATAAGCTAACTGTGTTAGATAACTAACGTCGTTAGGTATTTGTAATTATAGGTAATTATTTTATGAAAATCAATGTACTTTGAAGGAGAAGTTTATTTATGATGAAAAATATTAGAAAGAATAAAGATGTTGGTATTTATGGCTTAACAGCAAAATGGTATGATAAAAATTCTCGCAAAAGCAGAATGGTTGAAATGCAAAGATATGCTCATGAAGTTGCATCTCATGTTAGCAAAAATGCAAATATATTGGAAGTTGCACCCGGTCCGGGTTATTTGTCTATTGAACTTGCTAAGAAAGGTTTTAATTTAACAGGAGTCGAGATAAGCCCTGATTTTGTAGAAATTGAAAAATATAATGCAAAAGAAGCAAATGTTTCTGTTGATTTTAAAGAAGGTAATGCTTCAAACCTCCCTTGTGAAGATAAATTTTTCGATTATACTGTGTGCAGTGCTGCATTTAAGAATTTCAAAGATCCTGTAAAGGCACTATGTGAAATGCATAGAGTGCTAAAACAAGGCGGTACATCTCTAATAATCGACATGAATTACGAGGCAACATCTGATGATATTGACATGGAAGTAAGAAAATTAGGAATGAAGGGGTTTGACAAGTATTTTGTGAAATTTGCTTTTAAAACTTTCTTGAAAAAAGGTGCTTACACAAAAGAAGATTTTGAGACATTTTTAAAAGAAACACCTTTTAAAAACTACAAAATAAAAAAAGAAGGCATCTGTTTATATGTTTATCTTTATAAATAAAAAAACAACTAAAGTATGCTTTTTTTGAAGAGTCTGCAGCATGGATATTATAGAACGATCTTCCGCAATCAGGCGCGATTCTATAATGAAATATATAAATTAAAGGTAAATTGGAGAATTTTTATGAAGTTAAATACTTTTTTTGAACCTGTTTCTAATCTTTCAAAAAAGCAAAAAATATTGCGGTTGTTTTTCTTTCTTATTTTATTTACTGATATTATCACTCTTATTCTAAAAATTGATTCAATGTTAGTTCAAAATATAATTGATTCAGTAATGGGATTATGCCTAATTGCTTTCGTCATTGAAATGCAGTTTTTAAAGAAAAAAAATTAACATTTACTAGTTATTAAGCTAACAGGTACGTTAGTTTAGATCAGGGTCTGCCATTTGGTGACCTTTTTACTTAATGAACTAACAGGTGCGTTAGCTGAAGATTGGAGCTGTCTATAAGGCAGCTTTTTCTTATGGAACTAACGGGGCAGGTTAGTTCAACAAAGACTGATATTATATGATTAACATTAAAATACGAAAGGGGCGGACAATGAATGGATAATGATGTTGGACTTGACTTCTTTATTGCAAATACAATAAAAGAAACACGATATTTAGAAAAATCTGTTAAGTTTAATGAAGTGTTGCAGGGTTATCTTCAAATTAAGGAAGAATACGGTAAAAGATATAGAGAAAAGGGACCTTTCGATTTGCTTATAGGATTAGACCAATATGGTGATAAAATATTTTCAACGGAAGAAATAAATCAGTTAGTAAACATTTGTGAGAGTATAGTTATTAAATACAAAACAGAAAATTTATACGGGCAAAAAATAAAACAATTTGCTGAAAAGTTAATAGAACTTTGCAAAGAAGCATTACTGAAAAACAAGTTAATAGTAGCAATTGGTGATTAAAGTATATTAGGATTTAAACCTAAGGCAGTTTGTGTCAACTCTACAAAAAGTCTTAAAGAACTAACGGGTGCGTTAGCTTTAGATCAAGCTGTCTTTAAGGCAGCTTTTTCTTTATGCAACTAACGGGGCAGGATAGTTTGAATAAGATACAAATAATATTGTGGTAAAATATAGATAAAGTGGTTATGAAAAGGGGATATTTAATTGGAATTCTTAGTGTTCATTATGTTCTTTATCATTATTATTCTTCTTTCTCTCTTTATAAATAAATTTCTAGCGAAATGGCTTGGTGTAGAAAAGAAAGAAAAGATATCAGAAACTTCTGGTAAGAATATTGACCGATGGGGAAGAGGTCTAATCCTATTAACTTTTTTATGTACTCTTCCCTATGCAATAGAAGAGGACATAAATGTTGTAAAGTGGTATATGTGCTTTTTTATTGTATCATTTGGTTTTCAGTCGTTTATGGAGTGGAAGTACCTGAAAACCTCAAAACAATATGTCATTACACTTACTTACCTATTGTTAGCTTTAGTTATCATGTATAATGTAGATTATTTTTTTTACCGAATCTTACTATTGTGAAAAAGGGGTTGCTGCGGCAATCCTTTTTCTTATGGCACTATCGGGGCAGTTTAGTTTAACAAGAAATGATAAATAGGACGTGATTAAAACGAATAATAGGTTATTGGAAATATATGTAGAATGGGAAGATAAATTAGACAAGGACGAGTGGTATTTTGATAATTCTTTTCAATCAATTACTAAGGAAATGTCTCCTGAAGAAGCGTTTAACTTTATTCCAAATGTCATTGAGGTGTTATTTGAGTTAGACGATGACTTTTTGGTATGGGAAACCCTTTATTTCTTAATCGAACTGTATATTCTCGCTGATACCACTGAGATACATCCACTCCTCGAAAGTAATTGGTCTGTGTTAACAAATCATATTAAGAAATATGAAGACTCTTATACTACTCCATTTAAGGAACTTAAAAGACATCTTAGAATTACTACATAAACTCTTCCCTTGTTGAACTACGATGAAAATAAGTTTCTTTAAAAATGGAAAAAAGACAATACTTAAGAAGACCCTGCTCAATCGTTTTAAAAAAAGAGGAGAACGTTAATTAATTAGTCTATGGATTAGGGGTTGACTGGATTAAGGTCAGTATCAGTATGGACACTTCCTAACCATTTTCATTCTTTGTGGTGAATCGCCGATTTTGGCGATTCATGGATGGCTACCGGGGCAGGATAATTCAGTAACGTCGCATAAGACATATAGTGAACAAATAAAAAAAGACAGTGTACCACTGCCTCTTTTTGTATGGGTTAAAGAAAACAAAGAATTATTTCATCTTATCTAGTGAAATTATTCTATGTTTTAATTCTGAATTCATATCTAAAACACCTATCACAATTTGATTATCTTCCGTCAATGTTATGTATCTGAAATAATCATCATCAGAAATCAACAAATCGGTGTCATTCGTCGTTTTTTCCATTTTGGCAAATACATCTACTGTGTACTCAAGGTGAAAAAAATCATCCAATCCCTTGCTTGAGCTACCTACCCAGGTATACAGAAAATCTTTCAGTGTGATTTGTTCAATCACCGATAATTGTTTCCTGAATTTTAACTTATCTACTGTTACGCTTATCATCTTTCTTCACTCCTTAACGAGTCTTAATTATATACATTGAAGTCTCCTCCAACAATGCTATTTGTGTAACAATCCGTTTACAGTTAAGTTACTATACTAACGGGGCAGCATTCCTGTAATGAATGAAAGTAAGTTTTGAGTACATCTTTCTTATTAAACAAAAACAGCTAAGTTTGTGATTTTATACACTTAAACTAACGGGTGCTTTAGCTGAAAATCAGAGCTGTCATAAGACAGCTTTTTCTTTATGGAACTAACGGGGCAGGTTAGCATTCCTGTAGTTCGTTATTTTTCAGCTTTGAAAAAAATAGGGCTCCTCAGTAAGATATGAGTAAGAAACCACTCTAACTCAAAACCTTAGGAGGAACCCTAATATGAAGTTTAAAATGCAAGATAAACAAAATCAACTAATAGAAAGAATTTCCGATAATCACCTTGTTGTTGGAGTGGATATTGCCCAACAATTACATGTGGCTAGAGCAGTGAATTTCCGTGGAATTGTAGTCGGAGATCCACTTGCATTTGAAAATAATGAAGATGGATTTGCTAGTTTATTAAAATGGATAGATAAGCTTCAAAGATTAAATAAACTGGAGGCAGCCATCGTGGGAATGGAACCTACAGGCCATTACTGGATTAATCTTTCAAAATGGCTATTTAAACAAGGAATTGAGGTAGTAACAGTAAACCCTCACTTAGTAAAAAGGAATAAAGAAAACCGTGATAATACTCAGTCCAAAAGTGATAAGAAAGATGCCCTGGTCATCGCTGATATGGTGAAGAACGGTTACTACGCCTTTGTCAGGAACACTTCAGAATCATTTGAAATACTTAGGGTCCTTATGTCTAACCGTGATGTGGTAGTTAAACGACTCGTTAGCACTATTAATCAATTAAACCGTTGGGTGGATATTGTCTTTCCCGAACTCAGGCAAGTATTTAAAGACATTACTGGTAAAGGGGCGATCGCCACACTTCGTTTATTTCCATCTCCAATGGAACTGCGTTCCCTGAAATCTCATGATGTTGTTTCAGGATGGAAATCAATAATGAAGAGGCAGCCTGGATTAAAGAAAGCTCAATTACTTCTTCAGTTAGCTAGGAAATCTGTCGTCACAAGACAAGCACTTGAAGCGTATAAATTTCATTTGGAACAATTATTAGAGGAGTATGATCTCGCTGTCTTACAACTCGAAAGAGTGGAACAAGAGGTTAAGGATGTATTAAAACAAATACCTTTTGCCAAGAAGCTTCTTGCCATTAAGGGAATTAGTGAAATTTCATTAGCCGGAATATTAGGTGAAGCAGGAGATCTAAGTGGTTTTTCACACGGTAATTCTTTACTTCGGCACGCTGGGTTGCATCTGGCTGAAGCAAGCTCTGGAATGTGGAAAGGCCAAATTGTCATCTCTAAGCGAGGGCGATCCAGGCTAAGGCGTTTCCTTTACTTAGCCACCATGAGCCTTGTGATGAATAACACGGAATTTCGAGGCATTCACTCCCATAATGTTAAGGTGAAAAAAATGAAGAAAATGAAATCGATTATGAAATTGGTAGGTAAGCTAGCCAGGATATTTGTTGGAATAGCACGCAGAAACGAGTCTTATTGTGCAGATAAAGTTCAACCTATAACTGAACTGGTTGCGTAGTTTTAAAGGGGGATTTTTTAATAGGGTTCTCGAAGGGAACCTTCAAAAACTAATTTTCATAGACTTTTTCTTTTTACGAATGTTGGCTTATTCGTAGGATTTCAAATATGTACGGAGTACCAGATTTCTTGAACAAAAGGGCACCGACCCATCATCAGGTTAGCATAACTGGCCTTCACCCCTTGGATAGGCATGACGAAGGAATGATAGGGCAATTGACCCGTTGAGACATGGGAGGGAAAGCCTCCAGGGGCGGCGTGGAGAATGTACATTATATGGTAAAATGTGGAGTCTTGTACAACTCCTTTATTTCACTATGCCTTCACGAAATCTTCATGTCCTGAAATCACTCCCTTTACCCGTGAACTTAAATTCAAAGGTGATGAAATCCTGCGAATAAGCGAGTATTTGTGAGAAAATCGTATTAAACTGAGGGAGTTCCATAAGCGTAGTGTATTCGTACGGCGTAGTTCGATATTTACACAAACACACTTATTTTTGTTAAAATTAGGTAGTGTTAAATTATCATTAAGGGCACAAATTTTTATAATCTAATTCATTAAGGGGCAATTGTTGTGCAAAAAATACCAGGACTTATATCCATTCTAATCCCGTCTGTTTTAACATTATTGATCATTAACTTTTTATTTGATATCGTATCCTTGAAAATTCAAGGAATGCCACTCGTATTTCCGTTTATACTGTGTCCAATAGGAGCTATATTGGGATCCGTAGGCTATAAAATGAATCGCGATAAACTTTCGTTAGTTGGAATAATTTTTAACATCATTTTATTTCTGTTCCCAATCTTATATAACATCGTCGCTATACTTACACAAGGTCCATAATCTTTAATACAAAAGGGTTGGATTTTTCCAATCCTCCTTTTTAAGAGACTTATAGAACTAACGGGTGCTTTAGCTTAAGATCGGAGCTGTCTTTAAGGCAGCTTTTTCTTTATGCAACTATCAGGGCAGGTTAGTTCAACATGCGCAGTGTAATCGAACTATGATGAACCCTTAAAGGGATTTTTTGAAACTTGTTGAATTTCTTTAGGTAAGATTCAATGAAAGGTGGAAAACAATGAAAATGGCCAGTTCTCCGATTAATAGTAAAATAAACAATGTTTTTATCCATGTTAAAGATTTAAAAAAATCAGTTGAATGGTATTGCAATCTCCTTGGCATCTCTCAGAATAATGACTCTGTAAAATCACCTGTTTACAATATTCCTGTAACAAGTGAAACTGGATTAACTTTAGATGACCATACTTTTGATCCGAATTTTATATTTAAGCCAACCAATAATGTCTTATTTAATTTCTACGCAAAAGATATAGACAAAGCTCACCAATTCATCAAGAGTAATAACATATCCATTGTCAAAGAAATAGAGCGAATTGGAGATTTTGCATATTTTAACTTTCAAGACCCAGATGGTAATGTACTTATGATTTGTAATGGTTAATTTTCTTAGGGAGTAGTCGGCTACACTACTTCCTTTTAACTTCGCAGTTTGCGTCAACTCTACAACAAGGCTTAAGAAACTAACGGGTGCGTTAGCTGAAGATCGGAGCTGTCTTTAAGGCAGCTTTTTCTTTATGGAACTAACGGGGCAGGATAGTTCAACAAGGGTAATTCATAATTTGTATAGAATATGTAGTGTAGGTTCATTTGAAGGGAATGAGGTGGCTATCATAAAGAAAATTCTTAGTATATTGTTTTTGTCTATATTGTTTATTGGTATAGTTGCTTGTAACAAAGATGTGGTCAAAGAAAACGGTGAAGAAAAAGAAGGAAAATCCGTTAAAGAGGAAAATGTGGTCAAAGTAGAAGAGGCAGAAAAATTATTTAAAGATTATAGTACAGATCTATATACGGTTAAATATCCATCCAATCCCCCGAAATTTGATGAAATCGCTGAAAAGATTAAAGGATATTTAACCGAAGATCAATATAATGCTGAAATCGCTAACGTTGCCTGTATGAATAAGTTCTTCATTGGATTTACGCTCTATTAAAGAGAAAAGAAACGTTCCTAGATTTAGCCTAATTAACGGTTTTGTGAAACAGAGAAAAATCCTTCCAAAAGGGTTTTGGAGGGGTATTTGGCGTGGCCAAAAATGGTATATCATAAGGGAAATGAAAATTTTAGAGAAAGATATTGACATCCTATTAGCTGGTTTAGTTCAAGAAGGAGTATAAAAAAAGCCTGTATCAATGATTACTCGGTAATCTAAGATACAGGCTTTATATTTAGGCAATTAATTGTTCTTATATATATTTAAAGAATATAGGCTTTTCAACTGGATAATTGGAAAGTAACAACCAGAAGTATCACCAGCCTACATCCTTAATCGGGATGTAGTCTTTATTTGTACTTTGTAATTCTAACACAACTACACAATTGTACAATTACACAAATTCATATTTTCTTCTTTATATTATAGATAGTCATTCTTATTACCTGTTTTTTCAATTATATTTTTCACTGACTCATTTTCATTGAGCAAACGGATTATTTCATTGGAACTACTTGTCTAATTATTTGAATAATCTGAAAACTTTTGGTATAATAGAAAAAAGGTTAAGGAGTTGGTTTCCTATGGAAAAGAATTTGGCTAATACACCACCACAACCTGAAATAAACGTCAAGGATTCTGAATTTGCTGAAATGGTGATAAACAAAGCCCTTCTTGATTTCCGAAAAGAGCAAATCCGAAAAGAGATTGACCAGTCATTACAGGATCAAAACAAAGAAGAATTCCTACGATTAACAGAGGAATTGAAAAATATTTCTTGAAATGTTGTTTATAAAATGAACTTAACATATTTGTAACTTTAAGAAGTACGCCAAAACGCCAATCCCATATCTATAAGGGATTGGCGTTTATTTGATTTTTATCGATTAAGCACGATATTATAAATAAATTATTATTTGTTCCAAAACTCGTCCTTTTCTGAACACACCACTGTTCGATTTGTAAAGGACGTTTTTTATTGCCTTTAGCGTAACAAAACTTTGTTCAATATTCTACGTTCAATAACCTATCTATTTTTATCTTCTGTTACAATAAATATAAAAGGGAAAATAAGAAAGAGTGATTTGAGTGTTAATTGGATATACACGTGTGTCGACGGGATTACAAAATTTACATTTACAGATGGACTTACGCAATATGGCTGTTCCAAAATTTTTCATGATAAAATGAGTGGGGCAAAAAGACAGCGTCCTGGTTTAGAGGAAGCACTTCAGTATGCACGTGAAGGCGATACGATTGTAGTTTGGCGATAGGATCGATTAGGACGCAATATGCAAGATTTAATTCAAATTGTGAATAGCTTAAATGAACGTGGTGTGGGCTTCCACAGTCTACAAGAAAATTTAACAATGGAAAAAAGCAATGCCACTGGCCAATTGATGTTTCATTTGTTTGCGGAATTTGAACGTAATTTAATTGAGGAACGTTCGGCTGCCGGACTAGCTGCAGCTAGAGCACGTGGTCGTCTTGGTGGACGTCCTGAAAAATTTGGACCGAAAGATATTGAAATGATGAAGTCCCTAATTGAAAATGGTACACCGATTAAAGACGTCGCAGAAAGTTGGGGCGTATCTCGAACAACGATTTATCGATATTTAGAAAAGCAGTAATAATGAAGAAACCCTGCTAATCTTCTCTTATGAAGGTAGCTGGGTTTTAAAGTTGCATGTGCAAAATGGCACTTAAAATAAGTGCAAATTATCGCCTAAAGTGGCATCCTTTCAATCTACTTATCTCACTAATAGTTCCTTTTCCTCCATCACTTTTTTCTCTTATTATCTTGTACCGGATAGGTCAATGGGACTTCTGTTCATAGAAAAAGCTGACTGTTGAAAGTCAGCTTTTTCCTAATTTGGCCGTTGATAAGTAATTAAAAAATTACCGCTAAAATAAAAAAAACGATCATCAATAATTGAAGTAATACTTTGGCTAAACTGCCGCCTAAAAAACCGATTATAGTAGCAAACCCAACTTTAGTAGCCTTCTTTATATCTTTTTGAATGATTAATTCCGAAACGAGGACTGCTAAAAATGGTACGAGAATTATTCCAAAAGGAGGGAAGACAAATGAACCAACAATCGTGGCAATAGCTGCTATTGTCTCGGATTTTTTTGACCCCCCATACTTTTTGACGAAATAACTATTTGCGATAATGTCTGCCGCGATTAATACACCGCTCAACACAACCATACTGATCCAGAACCATAAGGATAACTCATCAGAATCAATGAGGAATTGATAAACTGCAAATCCTCCCCAAATGGCAACAACCGAGGGAATAATAGGATAGACAATTCCTACAAAACTTAAAGCAAATAAGACGATCGTTAATCCCCACCATAAAATATCCAATAAAACTCCACCTTTTCATACTTACTTATCATATATCTACTAAATTATATTTCTATTTAGGGACAAAAACCATTTATTCTTTTTTTGTATATAAAAAGAAGCAGACTTAATACTTCAACTTCAACCTTTTTTAAACAAAAGCACTTACCAGTTTTAATGAAACAAAATTGACAGGGAAGGGGTTGTGGGTTCGAATCCCTCAAAGGTCATCAACTAACAAAGGCTCAAATCCTTGATATAACAAGGATTTGGGTCTTTGTTTGTTTTTAAAGATATAGTTCATTATGTATTATTTACTCAATTGGTGGCGGATAGAGAAGGATTAAAACGTATTACAGGACAATTATTTGTAATAATTAATATTTCAAGGAACTGTAGGTAAAGCCTTTTGCTTATTCAGCTCACGATGGATGTTAAAAATAAGACCGTATTTTTGGCTTTTCTAAGGTACATAATCATATTCTTCGGTAAAATCCACTTTAGAATAATGTGTTGGATTACCTTTACTACCAAATACCATGCACGGGAATACTTCTTGGAAGCTCTGAACATGACGCATGAAGACTATGCAAAATATTGGCAAACGATGAAAGACTTCAGAGATAAATTTTCAGCTCACAGAGAGAGTGGTTACAACGAACCTGTCCCCTACTTTGATATTGCGCATAATGTAGCACTTCATTACGTTTCTTGGCTTGAAAAGTATAATACAATGATGGTAGAACAATATCAAGAAGAATTACAACCAATGATAGTAAGCTTTAAAGTGCAATAAATAGAAGGAGGAAAGTATGGAAGAGTAATTAAAAGCAAATTCCTTTCCTATTAGGGGTTCTATTAGGGGATTAATCACACTTCTCGTAGGACTTACCCTCCACTTCAGTATTATATAGTAAATATTTCCTTTATTTTTAACTGTGTGATTTTAATATCTCAACAGTTTATTATATTGATAAAGGAAGAATAACTTAATCTACAACTATAATGAAGTAAGTCTTTAAAAGGGAAGTGATAGTTAAATGCTTTATATAAGCGATATCGAAAAGATAATTAATAACACATTAAATGAGCACAATTTGGATATTATTTATGAATTCGACAATAATCTAAGTGCACCTATGAGTTATAACGTATCGACCAATACTATAAAATTCAATTACCTTCAAGTTAACGGTTATAAAGGGAAAATTAGAATTAAAGAGACAGAGGAAGACTTTGTTAAAATTATTCTTTATCGTATGATTGGTTATTATTTAGATTTTAAGAAAAACAAACATGATTTAAGGATTTTAATGTATGGTCACGAAGAAGAAAAAGAAAAGCTAAAATCTGAAATAGAAACTAATGCTTGGGATTATGGGAGAACATTAATACCTGAACAACTATTGGAGTCATATGATAAAGTTCGTGAATTAGATAAAATGCTAATAAATTAACTTTGAGAAAGGTGATTTTTTTGTATGTTGTTGGGTAGGGGGAAGAAGCTGAAAAGCGAGATGGTGAGATAACCTACCCAAATCAATAACTTTGATAGTGACGAGATTAAAATTCCCGAAAAAACGTTAGTTAGATTTGAAAAATGAATTTCGCTTCTTCTACTAATAGGTTTGTATACTGTACCTTTTGCGACATTAAAAATCTCCTGATATCATCATCTGTCCATTGACAATCAGGCAACAAGAGTAAGAGTGAGAGTAAAACGGTAAAAGTTAGTTAGGTTTTAGATTTGGATAGTATTTGAGCATCCAATTAAGATGTTTTACTTTTGAGTTAATACTTGCATGAGTATTAACTCTCTTTTTTGTTCTGTTTTAACTAGAAATCGAGTAATGCTATCTTGGTTGTGTCTTCAGTTTCTAGTCTTCATTCTATTATTTAAATAACATTGGAGGATATATTAAAAAAAACTAATTATGGTAAAATGTAGATAGATTATTAAATAAGTAGAAGTAGATTGGAGAATGGAATAAATGAAATCAATCTTTTTAAGGGCAGGATTATTAACGTGTTTATTACTCGGTTTGGATTATGAAGAAACCTCCGCCGCGTCAGATTGGGCATCCAATTGCTCAAAGTTTGACGTAATTGAGCAAAATGACAATCCCGATTTTCAGCATATTAACTGCTTACTGACGAATGCAGCTTTGGATGCAGAAATCCCTCCAGAAGTTGTTAAAGCTGTGGCTAGAAAAGAAAGTGATTTTTTACAATTCATAGAGGACAAGCCTAATATCACTTCTGATGGTGGAATCGGTATTATGCAGGTTACAGATATACCACAGGGGTACGCCGATGAAGAGAAATTAATATATAAAGAGAAATTAAAATACGATATTACCTTCAATATTGAAGAGGGCGTAAAAATCCTTAGTAAAAAGTTCGATTACGGACGACTTCCAAAAATACAAGGTGCAGGAAGACAGGAAATAGAAAATTGGTATTTCCCTATAATGGCGTACAATGGAACAAAGTCTATTAATGGTCCTGTATACCAGAGCGATGGGACGAAAAATACAAAAGCTTATCAAGAAATAGTCTTTTCGTATATTGAAAATGACAGTTTCTTAGGAGATACAAAATTAGCACAATTTCCTTTTAAGAAAGAGCACTTCTCATACGACACTAAAACCAACAATATTAATTTTTTAGAGGATACCTTCACACTAGCGGACCCATTGCATACTTCTGTCTATTTTGTAAAAAACGGGGACGATATAGTTGTAACAGGAGGGAATGGGAATTTAAGAAAACATCCTACTAAATCCGGGGACGAAAATAATCTAGCTCCCAAAAATGCTATATTGGAAATAACAGGAGAATTTACATATGACAAAGGATTAGGAAGTGTAAATCAATTTGTCTGGTTCCCTGTTAAAACGAAAGATGGAAAGTCAACTGGTTTCATTTCCTCTGCTTATTTTAAAAAGCTAGATTCGTCTTGGACACCACCTGTAGATAATGCAGCTCCTACAATACCAAGTGTGAATGAAGTAACGGATAAAACGACGAATGTCACAGGAAAAGCCGAAGCGGGGTCAACCCTTACAGTTAAAGCAGGGACGAAAGGAATTGGAACAGCGAAAGCAAGTACCGTAGGCACATATACGGTTTCCATTCCAAAACAAAAAGCCGGAACAAAAATAACTGTAACAGCAACAGACGATGCCGGAAATACAAGTGCGGCAAAAGAGATAACGGTTAAAGATGTTACAGCACCGTCCACTCCAACTGTGAATGCCGTCTATGATAATGCGATGGTTATTACGGGTAAAGCTGAAACCAATGCAAAAGTATATGCGATGGTGGGAAGCAATAAAATCGGGGAAGCAACAGCGAAAAACAGTGCTTATTCCATGAAGATTGCTAAACAAAAAGCTGGTACGTCTATTCTTATTTATGCGGTTGATGTAGCAAAAAATAAGAGCGCAAGTAAATCGGTTAAAGTAATCGATAAAACAGCTCCATCTGCTCCAAGTGTCAATACCGTCTATGATTCTTCGACTTCTATTACTGGTAAAGCCGAAACCAATGCAAAAGTATATGCATGGGTGGGAAGTAAGAAAATCGGAGAATCCACATCAAAAAGCGGTTCGTATACCATGAAGATTTCGAAGCAAAAAGCAGGAACTTCTATTGCCGTTTATGCCTTAGATGCTTCAGAAAATAAGAGCGCCAGCAAAACAGTTAAGGTAATAGACAAAACAGCTCCACCGATCCCAACGGTTAATAAAATAACTAGTAAGACCGTAACGGTTACTGGTAAGAGTGAAAAAGGCGCATCCATTTATATTTACAATGGAAGCAAGAAAATCGGACAAGGTGTAGTAGATAGCCGAGGAAATTATAAAGTGAAAATCAAGGCACAAAAGAAGGGTTCTACTATAAAGGTATACGCACAAGATAAATCAGGCAACAAGAGTAAAAGTAAAACAATGAAGGTAAGCTAATATTAACCAAAGACAATATCAAAAGCGGTAATACTTTTCCAAGTATTACCGTTCTTCTTTTTGTATATTCTATTAAACAATAATGTTGGTGCACTAGATTATTAGAACAGATTCAACGCTTAATACAAAAAAGAGCTGCTGCATATAAAATCATTCATCTGTAAGGATATATAAATTAGAACGACGTCTATTCCTCCATTTGGTAGACGATACTTTTTATTATTTCCTTTGCCTAAAAAGCGGGTCCCATATGTTGTGACCAAACCATATCGCCATCGATTTTCTTTTCCATTTTCTGAACCAAATATCGTTTTTCTTGAAATGTCTACGTTTACATTAAATACATCCATCAAACAATCTACCGGCTACGATTTAAAGTCTGCAAAGCTTTCTTGAAGAATAGCTTTGCAGACTTGTGGTTACTTGTTTTGCTTAGGTGAAAATCGATGGTATTGCCTTTCGAATCGACAGCACGTTAAGGTACATCCATTGACTTATTACTTTGATATATGTTTAATCGACTCTCCAATAGTCATTGGTTTGCTTGAGATGACGACGGATTCGTTTGTCAGGATGATCATGTTTCCATTTAAATAAATTTCGCTTTTCCATACTGATCACGCACCTTTTTTAGAGTAATAGTATCAGTATGTCCAAGATTTAGAGATTACTTGCAATAATCTTGAAGTTTTCGTACCAGAACCATTTTAGCTACAAGGGAGCTGTCTCATCCGTGAACTAGCCTACTTTTCGGACAGCCTCTTTTTGTGTGCTATTTTTTCGTACTAGCCAAATACATTAGCATGTGGAATTTTTCGTCTATTACATGATAATCAAAAAAAGGTCCTGGATCTGTACAGAAACCGATATTTTCACTTTGCGTAATTTGAAATCCGTTGACTGATATATTTTCTTCTATGTATTTTGGATATAAAATATGCTCTTGGGAATTTGGATATAAGGCTGAAATATTTTTCAAGGATTTGGCCGAGCTATCATAATAGGAGTACCCGCCGACAATTGTTGAACTGCTATGGAAATAGTTTTTTAGAACATGAATTGGGAACTGCGGATTGAGCAGTGAAAAATCATTTGCTGTAAAACTATCCACAAAAACATCGATGCTAAGCGGTTTCAATGGAAGATTTAAATCAGAATTCAAAATATAAAGGACATTTGGCTTCGGATTCATACGCTCAATTCTTTTTCTAACCTTCTTGAGCATCGCAAGCGAATAGCCACTGAATACATAGGATGCGCTCGTTTCAAGAACATCGATATATTTGGGTAGTGACACAAAAGCGTCAACGTTTGTTTCCACGATTAACTTGTTTTTTAAATCTACATTTTGTAGAACTTTTTGAAACCAAAAATTACTTTTTTCAAATAAGTTAATCATTTTGGGATTGATCTCTTTAATCGTTTCTTTATCGTAAAAATAAGATGGATAAGGAGACGTCTCGTACAAGTTCGCGGTAATGATAATACCTTCCTCGATAGCTGCCTCGTATCCACAGGTACAAGTTAAACTCCCGGTTTGAATGTAGACTTTTTTAATCGTTATATCTTTCATTTCAAGTGGAATGTGGCACTTCGGACAATAGAGCAGATTTACAAAGGAAAGTGGGATCCCTGTAAAATTCTCTTCTTTGGATGAAGGTGAGCTGGTTTGAACCGCCTTTTCAATCAATTGGATAGCTTTTGAAATGTCTTCTTTTTTCTTGGTCAGCGAGTTTTTTTTATCAATGAGTAAGTTGTTGTAGTAGTCGATATCCTCATGGTCCGAGAAGTTTGTGACACGCCGATACGATAAAATTTGTTGAATTTCTAGCAGTGTAAACTGAAATTTTTTCAGCTCAGTAATAAAAGCCATGTCGTCAAGACACAATTGGTTCATTTGATACTGGGTGTTTTTTTTGTCTGGTATTAATAATCCCTGTTCAATGTAATAACGAACGGTATCGGTCGTAACATGAAAAAGCTTTGCAAATGTACCAATTTTCATAGATGCCCCCAATGAAGAAAGTGGAGTTACTCCACTTTTTTACGAAAATGAATTCAAAAAACTCTCAAATGGCTATTGACATGGAGGAAACTCCAAGTCATATGATGGATTCAAGAAGTGTGAATATTGTGAATAAAATTCGACTGTATTATAGCATACATGTCACAAAAGGAGAAGAACTAGCTATGGATAAGATGGATCGAATGGATGCTCTCTCACTGTGGGCAGCGACTGCAAACAGCTATGAAAAAGAAAAGCTTCTTGAAGGAAATGAAGAGGCGGATGTTGTCATTATTGGCGCAGGTTTCACAGGTCTTTCTTCTGCTTATCATTTGCAAAAATTAGGGAAGAGTGTCATTGTCCTTGAGCAAGAAACGATCGGATATGGCGCCAGCGGTCGTAACGGCGGGATGGTATTGCCAGGCTATAAGCCAACGGTGCAGGAGCTTGCCAAAAAGTATGGTGTCGACGAGGCGAGACAGCTTAACGATCTCTCCCTGTTTAGTGTTGAACTGGTTAAAAAAATCATTGACGAGCATCAAATCAACTGTAACTTTAGAAAGACAGGTCACATTGTGGCGGCTTACAAAGTCAAGCATTTTGAAGGGTTGAAACATGAAAGCGAATACTTAAACAAAAATTTCGGGTACGAATCAAGCGTGCTTGATCGAAGTCAGTTGCATCAAGAGATCGATTCCCCACTTTATTATGGCTGCTTAGTCGACAACTCGAGTTACTCGTTCCAGCCACTGAACTATGCAATTGGTTTGGGAGAAGCAGCTAAATCGATTGGTGCAAAAATCTTTGAGCATTCGAAAGCACTATCTATTGAGTACGGTCAAAACAGTGTGAAAGTTGTAACAGAAAAAGGTGCTGTTACTGCGAAAGACATTATTGTCGCTACAGATGGTTACTCCGGAAAAATCATGAATGAACTGAACAAAGGCGTACTGCCAATATCGGCACGTATTATTGCTACTGAACAGCTTCCAGAATCACTGGTGAGTACCGTCATTCCTAAAGATCGCATGGTTTTTGATACAAGCAATTTCCTTTACTATTTCCGACGTACACCAGATAATCGGATCGTATTTGGCGGTGGCGATATTCGTCCAAACTTAGGCGATACCGTTTATCAAAGTGTTTACGATGCCATGGTTAAAATAATGCCAAAACTAGCAGGAAGCAAGATTGATTTCCGTTGGGGTGGTTTTATCGGGGTTACAATTGATACGTTCCCGGTTATCGGCAGATCCAAAGAAGGAGCATATTTCGCAACGGGTTATACGGGCCACGGCGCTTCCCTCTCGACATTGTTTGGTAAGTTATTGGCACAATGGATCGTTACGGGGAGTGCAGGTGGATATCGATTTGAAAAGGAACGCCTCAAATCATTCCCGTTCTATAATCAGAAAACTATGCTGGTAAATCTAGCACATATTGGTTTCAAACTGAAAGATATTATTGCGTAAAGGAGACTTGTTTATGAAAATTAACATGTTCATTGACGGGAAGTGGGTAGAAGCGTTATCCGGTGCTAGACGAAACATTATCAATCCTGCAACCGGAGAGGTGATCGCAACGTCTGCTGATGGATCAGCAGACGATGCAAAGATTGCAATCAAGGCGGCTCGTAAAGCGTTTGACAGCGGGATCTGGTCGAATTTATCAGCTGAAGAAAGAGCTGACTATCTCTATATGATTGCAGACCGTCTTGAAGAGAAGGCAGCTGAAATTGCACGCTTGGAAACTGCAAATAACGGTAAGGTTATTCGCGCAACCACTTATGCGGATATTCCGGTATCGATTCAATGCTTCCGATATTATGCTGACTTGATCAAAGGCATGAAAAAGGAATCTTACACTCGTGCTGATTCTTCGGAAACAATTATTATTCATGAACCGATTGGTGTTTGTGGACTTATTGTACCTTGGAACTTCCCGCTTATGTTAGCTGTTTGGCAAATTGCTCCTGCACTCGCCGCAGGGAATACAATTGTACTTAAGCCTGCTGAGGTCACTCCTGTAAGCGTATTCAAATTATTTGAAATTATCGAAGAGATTGGACTTCCGGCTGGAGTGGCAAACTTGGTATTGGGACCTGGATCAAAAGTTGGGAATGAGCTTGCCGAGAGCCATGATGTTGACAAGGTTGCCTTTACCGGCGGAACAAAAACAGGCCAAAGCATTATGCGCGCAGCTGCGGGCAATATGAAAAAAATCACACTTGAACTGGGTGGTAAATCTCCACTTATTGTGTTCGACGATGTGGATTTTGAAACTGCAGTCGAGAATGCGATGTTTGGTATTTTCCACAATGCTGGGCAAGTTTGTTCAGCTGCATCTCGTTTGCTTGTACAGGAGTCCATTTACGATAAGTTTGTTGAAAGATTGGCCGAGCGTGCAAGCAAAATTGTAGTTGGCAACGGGGAAAGCGAAAACATTGAAATGGGAGCCCTCACAAACGAGCCTCATATGAATGAAGTTTTACATTACATCAAGAGCGGAATCGAAGAGGGTGCAAAATTAGTTTGTGGTGGTAAGCGCTTAACAGAAAATGGGCTTGATCGAGGATTTTTTATTGCGCCAACGATCTTTGCTGACGTAAATGCGAATATGCGTATTGTTAAGGAAGAGATCTTTGGTCCAGTCCTTGTTGTACAGAAATTTAAAAATGAGGAAGATGCCATCCAAAAAGCGAATGATTCCATTTATGGATTAGCCGGTGCTGTATTTACTGAAGATATGGATCGAGCAAAACGTGTCATTAGTAAATTGCGTGCGGGAATTACTTGGATTAATAGTTATCATCTCGCTTATGTTGAAGGTCCTTGGGGAGGATATAAGCAAAGTGGAATCGGCCGAGCGCTAGGTGCTGCTGGGCTGGAGCACTTTATGGAAACGAAGCAAATCAATATCCACCAGCATGCCAAGCCTGTAGGTTGGTATGCGAATTAATTGAGCTTAACTTACATCAATTATTTATAGGGGGACATGCTCATGGAAATAGCAGACAACCGTCCGTCATCGAAGAAAGAGCAAGTAGAAGTAATGAATAAGCCAGCGTATGATTCAGTGCTGGGAACCAAAAGTATTCCGTTACTATATTTACGATTTGCTTTGGCAGGAATTATGGCTAACGCGATTCTAGGAGTTGCAGCGGTTGTCGATGGCTATTTCGTCAGTGGCTTTCAGGAGCTGGAAGTCGAAGGGATTGGAATTGGATTTACGGTCATGGTTATTACCCGTATGCTTGGCGTTCTTTTGGGTGTGGGAGCCGGAGCGGTCATTTCACTTCGACTTGGTAAAGGGAAAATCGAAGAAGCTAGAGGTATTATGGGACAAACATTATGGTTTACTCTTTTCTTCTCCATTTTGCTAGCTGTAATTGGAGTGGTCTTTGAAAATCAAATTATGACCTTATTCGGAGCAAGTGATGAAGCGCTTCCATATGCGGTGCAATATAGCCGACTGCTCTGGATTTCATTGCCATTAACGATATTGGCCGTTGTATTAAGTGTTTTAACAAATATCGATGAAAAACCTGTATTATCAATGAACAGTTGGTTAGTCGCAGCAGTTGTTGGTGGGATTACAGAATGGATTATGGTAACGAAGTATGACATGGGGATGATGGGTTCCTCATGGGCCAATACGATTTCGCAATCGATTCCTGTTTTCCTGATCTGTTATTTCTGGTTTGGTAAAACAAAACTTAAGCCAAAAATGAAAGATATGATGATTAATCTCAAGACGATCGGTGAAGTGGCTTGGACGGGCTTTGCATCTTTCTCGAGTCTGTTCATGATGTTTTTTGCCATTATTTTCTTCAACAACATGCTGCAAAGCTACGGTGGTGGGCTGCACGTTGCCGCTTTCACTATTCAAAACGGTTACATTACAAATATGCTCGCCTTAGCAGCGCTCGGTGGGATGACAGGACTTCAACCGATCATTAGTTATAATTACGGTGCAGGCAACCTTGATCGTGTTAAACAAGCAATTAAGATGGGACTCATTTTTACGGTTGCCTTCTTTGTGATTGTGACAGCTATACTAATCATTTTTGCAGATCCAATTGTGTCATTTTTTTCCGTTGGTAATCCTGAATTGCAGAAACTGGGCATTTGGACGACAGTTGTATTCAATTCTTTGTTTACGCTTAATGCAGTCAGCTTGCTTATCTCCGGTTATTTCGAAGCACAAGAGAGAAACTGGTCCGCAACGTTTATTAGTGTTAGCAAAATGCTGTTGTTCATGTTCCCGTTTCTATTTATTTTCCCGAAATTCTGGGGTGTAGAAGGTATATGGTACGCAGCTCCTGCTGCAGAAATTCCAGGCCTTCTCATTGCCATATACTTTATGAAAAAAGAGTTCAAACGTTTAAATGATACAAATGTTAAGACAGTACGTTTATAAAACCTATTCCTTCAAAATTACCTATAAGAAAGAGAGAGGATCATCATGTTTTTTGCGAAAAAACTTACAGCAGAAGAAGCACAACAACTAGGTGTTGACACGTGGGAACCATGGGTAGGTGAACCGGATAAAGGAACGTGGCATTTAGAAGAACAGGAAGTTTTCTTTGTGACAGACGGTGAAGTGTTTATTACTGTTGATGGAGAAAAGTATCATATTACAAAGGACTGGGTCGTTTCCTTGGCTAAGGACCTTGTCTGTGAATGGGATTGTCCAGTATTTTTGAAAAAGAATTATAAAATGAACCATGAGATCAATCTGAAATAATGTGAAATGGGGAGTGGGTAAATGCTAAGCAGATGACTGCTCCTGTTGTCAATATTTATACTAGATGTTGACGAAATGTAGTGAAATTTAAGTGAATAAATTTACATACCGTCTGATGAATGCGCTTTCTTTTAAAGGTGCAATAAATACATAGGACGGTTATCTAAAAATAGGAGGTTTACCATGGCAGTAACGAAAAATGTACAAACGTTGAAAAATTATATTGGCGGACAATGGATAGAATCCACAAGTAAACAAGTTGAAGATGTACCAAATCCAGCAACAGGAGAGATCATTGCTCGTGTACCGCTTTCGACTAGAAAAGATTTAGATAGAGCTGTTACAACTGCTAATGAAGCATTCAAAACATGGAGGAAGGTCGCTGTACCTCGACGTGCTCGTATTCTATTTCGCTATCAACAATTATTAGTTGAAAACTGGGATGAGTTAGCTAAACTCGTTACGCTAGAAAACGGAAAAAGTTATGAAGAAGCTTACGGTGAAGTGTTACGCGGGATTGAATGCGTTGAATTTGCCGCAGGTGCACCAACTTTAATGATGGGTCAGCAACTTCCGGATATTGCTACTGGTGTTGAATCGGGGATGTATCGTTACCCGATCGGAGTAATCGGAGGAATAACGCCATTTAACTTTCCGATGATGGTTCCATGCTGGATGTTTCCACTCGCGATTGCATGCGGAAACACGTTTGTATTAAAACCATCTGAAAGAACACCGTTACTGGTTAATCGCTTAGCTGAACTGTTTAAAGAAGCAGGTCTTCCAGATGGAGTACTAAATGTTGTGCATGGTGCACATGACGTTGTTAATGGCATTCTTGACAATAAGGATGTGAAGGCTGTATCTTTCGTTGGTTCTCAACCTGTGGCTGAGTATATATATAAAACAGCAGCAGCTAACGGCAAACGTGTACAAGCTCTTGCAGGGGCAAAAAATCATTCGATCGTATTAAAAGATGCGGACCTTAGTTCTGCAGCGAAAGAAATTACAAATGCTGCCTTCGGTTCAGCCGGTGAACGATGCATGGCGGCGGCTGTTGTTGTCGTGGAAGAAGACGTTGCAGATGAGCTCGTTAATAGACTGCTTCAAGCGGCTAATGTTATTACTATTGGCAATGGCCTGGAAGAAGGTGCTTTCCTTGGTCCCGTTATTCGTGAAGGACATAAAGAGCGGACACTCGGCTACATTCAATCCGGTGTAGAGCAGGGAGCGACACTTATTCGTGACGGACGTGAAGACGATGCAGCAAACGGCCAAGGTTATTTTGTTGGCCCAACGATTTTTGACAATGTGACACAGGAAATGAAAATCTGGCAGGATGAAATCTTCGCACCGGTTCTTTCTGCTGTACGCGTAAAAGACTTGACGGAAGCGATAAAAGTTGCTAATGCATCGCCATTCGCAAATGGTGCATGCCTGTACACTAATAGTGCTAAAGCCATTCGTGAATTCCGTGAAGAAATTGATGCAGGTATGCTTGGGGTCAATCTTGGAGTTCCTGCACCAATGGCATTCTTCCCATTCTCAGGTTATAAGAAATCCTTCTATGGCGATCTCCATGCAAATGGAAAAGATGGCGTAGAATTCTATACTCGCAAGAAAATGCTTACCGCTCGTTATTAAAAGAGTGATGTAAAATCATAAAAGGATAGAATGGAGTTGGTGATTGTGCAAGCGACAGAACAAACACAAAATTTGCAAAAAGTAGATGAAAAGTACCTTTGGCATGCAATGAGAGGAGCAGCTCCTAGTCCAACGAATTTAATTATCACAAAAGCAGAAGGGGCATGGGTGACGGATATTGATGGAAATCGTTATTTAGACGGTATGTCCGGTCTTTGGTGTGTGAATGTTGGGTATGGCCGCAAAGAGCTTGCGAGAGCGGCTTTTGAACAGCTTGAAGAAATGCCGTACTTTCCTCTGACACAAAGCCATGTTCCTGCTATTAAGTTAGCAGAAAAATTGAATGAATGGCTTGGTGGTGATTACGTCATTTTCTTTTCTAACAGCGGGTCGGAAGCGAATGAAACGGCGTTTAAAATTGCTCGTCAATATCATCAGCAAAAAGGGGATCATGGACGCTATAAGTTTATTTCACGCTATCGCGCTTACCATGGTAATTCAATGGGGGCTCTTGCAGCAACAGGTCAAGCACAACGAAAGTACAAATATGAACCATTGGGGCAAGGATTTCTGCATGTAACACCGCCTGATACGTATCGCAATCCAGATGATGTTCATACACTGGCAAGTGCTGATGAAATCGATCGTGTCATGACATGGGAGTTAAGCCAAACAGTAGCCGGCGTGATTATGGAGCCGATTATTACCGGGGGCGGAATTTTAATGCCTCCTGATGGATATATGGCAAAAGTAAAAGAAATTTGCAAGAAGCACGGTGCGTTGCTCATTTGTGATGAAGTTATATGTGGATTTGGCCGGACAGGGAAGCCGTTTGGATTTATGAACTATGGCGTCAAACCAGATATCATTACAATGGCAAAAGGTATTACAAGTGCGTATCTTCCTTTGTCAGCAACAGCAGTCAGACGAGAGATTTATGAGGCATACATAGGCAGTGAAGATTATGATCGCTTCCGCCATGTGAATACGTTCGGAGGAAATCCTGCTGCTTGCGCCCTGGCTTTGAAGAATTTGGAAATTATGGAGAATGAGAAACTTATTGAACGTTCCAAAGAATTGGGTGAACGACTGTTATATGAACTAGAGGATGTAAAAGAGCATCCAAACGTAGGAGATGTTCGTGGAAAAGGCCTTCTTTTAGGTATTGAACTAGTGGAAGATAAGCAAACAAAAGAACCGGCTGCCATTGAAAAGGTGAACAAAGTCATCAATGCTTGTAAAGAAAAAGGTTTAATTATTGGTAAAAATGGTGACACTGTTGCAGGTTACAATAATATTTTGCAGCTTTCTCCTCCATTAAGCATCACAGAAGAAGACTTTACTTTTATTGTTAAAACAATAAAAGAATGTTTATCTCAACTTTAACTAATTATTGATAAATCTTGTTAAAAAGCGAAATAGCATGCTGAGAGATATAGCTTTAAATACTGAACTGATCACTCTAAAAGAGTAATTACGAAAGGGATGAGTTTATGAAAGCTGATGTTGTATTGATAAATGGAGAAGTTATTACAGTAGACCAAAAGAATACAGTAGTCGAAGCTGTAGCAATAAAAGATAATCGTATCGCAGTTGTTGGTTCAAATCAGGAGGTTAAGAGTTTTATAGGAGAAAAAACGGATGTAATTGACCTGCGAGGAAAAACGCTTCTTCCTGGATTCATTGATTCTCATATTCACCTCATTTTTTATGGGGTGAATCAGTTGGCGGTAAGTTGTAAAGCTGAACATATCGATTCTATCGAGGCTTTGTTAGATGACCTGAAAAAGAAAGCCTTAGAAACTCCTAAAGGTGAATGGATACGTGCTTGGGGCTTTAATGAAACCACTGTGAAGGAAAAGCGCTATCCAACAATCGCTGAGCTGGATGAAATTTCAGTTGAACACCCCATTATTGTATCCCGTACTTGCAACCATATAAGCGTGGTGAACAGCAAAGCATTAGAAATTTCGCAAATTAACGAGAACACACCGGATCCTAATGGGGGAGTTATTGAAAAGAATCAGACAGGAAGGCTTACAGGAAAGTTAATTGAAGCAGCAAATATGGGTATGAACGAGGTTGCAAGTTATACAGAAAGTGAACTGATGAAGGCTGTGAAAATTGCATCAGATCATTTCGTTGCAGCGGGCATTACAAGTATACATGAGGCAGGTGGAAATGGTCCTGAGAGTTACCGTTTACTTCAACAAGCTGTGAAGAGTAAGGATATTCGTGTCCGAATATATGCAATGATATGTCAGGTAAATAACTCCCATGAATTTGTTAATAAAATGGTCGAAGCTGGTGTGCTAACTGGTACCGGAGATGAGAGATTCAAAGTTGGACCAGTTAAATTGTTTACAGATGGAAGTAGCACCGGGCCTACAATTGCAACCCGTGAGTCGTACACCAGTGACTCTAACAATTATGGCATTCTTTATTATAGTGAGGAAGAAATCTACCAGGTTTTAGGTGAAGCACATAAAAAAGGCTATCAAATCACTGTACATGCACAAGGTGATAAAGCCATTGAAATGTATTTAAATTGTGTAGAAAAGGCGTTGGAGGAATCACCAAGAAAAAACCATCGTCATCGGATTGAGCACGCGGGAATTTCTTCACCAGATTTACAAGAGAGAATGAAAAAACTCGAGATGGTTCCTATTCCAAATCCCCCATTTCCATATGAATTCGGAGAGATATATGTCCAACACTATGGTGATCGTGTTAATCACATGTACGCTGTTCGTGATTTTATTGATCGTGGCATCATGGCAGCAGGTGGATCGGACGCGCCAGTTACTGACTATAATCCTTTATTAGGAATTCATGTTGCTGTCAATAGAAAAAGCCAGTCTGGAATGGAGTTTGGTGCTGATCAATCTATAAGCGTAATGGAAGCTATTAAACTATACACCTGGAATGGCGCTTATGCGAGTTTTGAAGAAGAGATAAAAGGTAGCATAGAGGTCGGAAAGTTGGCGGATCTAGTTATATTAAATGACAGCATTTTAAGTGTCAACCCAAACCAAATTAAAGATTTAATAGTAGAAACAACTATTATTGATGGTGAAATTATCTATCAAGAAGAACAATCAGTGAAAATTTAATATATCATAGTTTGCATAAAAATGAAAAAAGGATGGTGTATTTATGAATGCAAATCTAGTATTTATCAATGGTGAAGTTATTACATCAGACAGACAAAACTCAATAGTAGAATCTGTAGCAATAAAGGATAATCGAATAATTGGGGTCGGTTCAAATTTAGAAATGAAGGAATTCATTGGGGAGAAGACTGAAGTTATTGACTTAGCAGGCAAATCCCTTCTTCCTGGATTTATTGATTCTCACACACACCTGGTTTTATATGGGGTTTTTCAGTTGAATATCAGTTGTAAAGAAAGTCACATTGACTCTGTTGCAGCTTTGCTGAATGAGCTTAAGAAAAAATCGTTGGAAACCCCGAAAGGTGAATGGATAAGAGCATGGGGGTTTAATGAAACCACAGTAAAGGAAAAGCGGTATCCAACGATTGCTGAGCTAGATGCCATTTCAACTGATCATCCAATCATCATTACTCGTACATGTGGACATATCTGTATCGTAAACACAGCAGCTTTGGAGAAGGCTGGATTTGACGAAAAGACACCGAATCCTCAAGGTGGAGTAATTGAAAAAAATGAGAAGGGGGAACTTACAGGTAAATTATTTGAAGCTGCAAATATGAAGATGAATGATGTAGCGAGCTATACAGATGATGAACTTATGAAAGCTGTTAAAATCGCGTCGGATCATTTCATTTCAGGGGGTATCACGAGTATTCATGAAGCAGGTACTTTTGATTCTAATTGTTATCGTTTGTTACAAACATCTATAAAAAACAAAGAGATCCGTGTTCGGGTATATGCAATAATTGGTACCATAAATGAATCCGATAAATTTGTAAATAAAATGATGAATGCAGGGATAGTAACCGGTACAGGGGATGAGAAATTTAGAGTCGGGCCGGCTAAAATATTTTTAGATGGAAGTAGCTCTGGCCCAACGATTGCAACTCGAAAACCCTACTCCAGCGATCCTAACAATTCCGGGATTCTTTATTATAGTGAGGAAGAAATATACAAAGTTCTAGGTGAAGCACATAAAAAAGGCTATCAAATTACCGTACACGCTCAAGGTGATAAAGCCATTGAAATGTATTTAAATTGCGTAGAAAGAGCGTTAAAAGAAGCTCCAAGGAAAAATCACCGTCATCGAATCGAGCATGCAGGGATTTCAACCCCAGATTTACAAGAAAGAATGAAAAAACTTGAAGTCATCCCTATTCCAAATCCACCATTTCCATATGAATATGGCGAGATATATGTTCACAATTATGGCGAACGTGTTAATTATATGTACGCTGCTCGTGATTATATAGATAAAGATATTGTTGCAGCGGGTAGTTCAGATGCACCGGTTACTGATTATAACCCTTTATTAGGAATTCATACTGCAGTTAATAGAAAAAGCCAATTTGGAGCCGAAATTGGCACTAATCAATCCATTAGTGTACTAGAAGCTATTAAACTTTACACATGGAATGGCGCTTATGCAAGTTTTGAAGAAGATATAAAAGGCAGCCTAGAGGTAGGGAAATTAGCTGATTTAGTTATATTAAATGACAGTATTTTAAAAGCTGAACCAGACCGTATTAAGGATTTGAAAGTGGAGACAACGATTATTGATGGAGAAATTATCTATCAAAAGGAGAATGATGTAATAATGAAAAATTAGATCTAAGCAAAAGGATTTGTTAATAAAAGGAGTTTCATTACAATTCTATTAATTTCACATAATTCTATTAACAAATCCTTTTATGATATTTGCTCTTAATCCATAAAAATTCAAACTATGAAATAGGAGGTCGAGCATATTTTGAAATATATTAAACTCTTACTCTTAATCCCTTTTATAGGGTTTGTAGGATTCTTGCCATTTGCAAATAAAATTGAGCCTTACGTGTTAGGAATGCCTTTTCTTTTATTTTGGATTGTATTTTGGATGGTACTTTCCTCGATTATTTTAACCATTGTTTATAAGCTTGATCCTGATAATCAAGGGAGTGAGACAGAATGAATATATCATTATTTATTATTTTCATTTTCTTAATCGTAGCTCTTTATATAGGGATAGCAGCAAAAAGAGGAAAAGAAATGAATTTGCAGCAATTTTCAGTTGGTGGCAGAGGTTTTGGAACCTTGTTCTTATTTCTATTAATAGCTGGAGAGGTTTATACGACTTTTACTTTTCTAGGCGCAAGTGGTTGGGCGTATTCCAAAGGTGCTGCTGCATATTATGTGCCAACGTATATATTTCTAGCATATATCATATCTTATTGGATTGCACCTAAAATTTGGAGATACGGTAAAGAACATGGAATTCTTTCACAACCTGACTATTTTGCATCTAAATACGATAGTCGTGCAATGGGGATTATAGTAGCTATTGTGGGAAGTTTATCGATTGTACCATATATTTGTATACAAATGAAAGGGTTAGGGATCATTGTTTCAGAAGCTTCTTACGGAGCTATTTCACCTGTAGTTGCAAGTGTTATAGGTGCAATAGTTATTACAACATATGTAATATTCTCTGGTATTCATGGCTCAGCTTGGACAGCTGTGCTTAAGGATATTATGATTTTGGGAGTAGTTATTTTTTTAGGTATATACATCCCTATCCACTATTTTGGCGGAATTCAGCAAATGTTTAAGTCTGTTCAGGATGTTAAACCTGAATTGTTAACGTTAGCCAATCAGGGACTAAGTATACCGTGGTTTATCTCTACTATTCTTTTAAATGCAATATCTTTTTATTTATTACCGACTTCTTTCTCAGTGGTTTTCTCAGCAAATGGTGAAAAATCACTTCGCAAAAATGCAATTACCCTACCTTTATACACTATATTATTACTGTTTGTTTTTTTTATTGGCTTTTCAGCTATCGTAAAAATCCCTGGTTTACAAGGAGCTGATGGAGATCTTTCTCTTTTAAGATTATCTATTCAAACATTTGATCCTTGGGTCATTGGAATAGTTGGAGCAGCTGGTTTACTAACAGCTTTAGTACCAGCATCTGTTATGTTATTGTCTGCATCTGTTGGCTTAACAAAAGGGGTTTACAATGTTATTTTTCCAAAAGCTACCGAAAAACAACAATTAGTAGCCTCAAAAATATTCATCATTATCCTTTCTTTGACTGCTTTAATTTTCACCGTATCTGGCGGGGCAGCACTTGCACTGTTAAACATCATGTCATACAGTCTTATCGCACAATTGGCACCTGCATTATTCCTTAGCTTTTCCCCCAAAAATTATATTAATAAATATGGCGCAATGACAGGAATTATTACAGGAGTGCTCATTGTATTGTATGCTACGATTTTTAATATAAAAATCGCAACCTTTTTTCCAACAGTCCCACACACTATTAACGACATTAGTACAGGAGCAATAGCATTATTTATAAATATTGTAATAACCATTATTGTAAGTTTAGCTTCAAAAAATATACCGATTAAAAAGGGGTCCCACCAACAAAACGCAGAAAGTATACGTTATTAAGATCAAAAATTAAAAAACTTTTAAAAATGAAGGGCGGTACATATTGAACATGACTAATATGTACCGCCCTTTATCGGCATATCCGGAGATCCAAAAGGATGTAAGTCATTAGGGTTTTTACTGACCAAAATTACCGAAGTGTTGATAAAGGAACAAATGATAAAAAGCGTTAGCAATTCCTTAGATGAATTGCGTTCTTCTATTGTTAGCATGCTCATTTTTGAAAATGAAAAAGGGGATGCCTTCATGAATGAATACTTGCAGCAACTTTCATATGAATTAGAAGACAGAGCATTTGTGCTATTATTCATTTTCAAGTTCTTCTATTTTACAAAAAGAGCATTGTTCCATGCTATTTTCCTCTCTTACTTCGTTATAATAGTCTACTGTGTATCTTATTTACCATTTAATTTTACATTAAATGTACTTTTTGTGATAAAAAATGAGTTTTAAATTTAATATGGTCAACGGATTAACATTCAAATTAACAACAGTTTTATACTAAGTCTGCTGTCTATCAGACTGTTGCCAATTTGTTTTGTAATTAAGGTGTCGTTTTGACTACCAAAGCTGAATAAACATTGTTATACCACCAAAAATAAAGCAACAAATTTATATATTAAATCGGTGCTAATACTTATGCGAATTCTCTTTTTGTACTCGAAAACTGAACCGTTAAACACAAGCGGTCTCTTTTATTTGTACAAAATCAATATTAATGATTTACAATGCTTAAACAACAATAAATAGTATAAGTTAAAAGGGGACCATCATAATAGGTCCCCTTAGATAATAAATTAAGGCAAAAACGTTTTGTATTGTTCCATTAAATCACCAGCATAAAAGCTTGTTAACATTAAGAAAATTGCGAGTCCAATATATAATGAGAACCAGATGATTTTTGTTTTTAGACTCGATGAGTAATAGGATTGTTCTTTATCCCTGATTTCTGTTTGTTCTTGCACTTCTTTAAAGAAAGTTGCAACCGTTCGTTCATACGTGCCTATATTTTCAAAATCGGTCGGCCCGTACTGATATTCATTCGAAGTAGCAGCATCAACTAATGACTTATATATATTTTCTTTTAACTCGTTCAGTTGTCTTTCTTTTAGCTTATTATCTTCTAGGAGTGGGATATGCCAAGTCTTCGTTTTGTTTAGCTTCTGACTTAGTTGATTTAATTCCACATTCCAAATATTAAACAGGCGAATTTTTTCTTCTTCTGTCGCACCTGCATATTCCTCTAGCTGCTCTAAACCAAATTGATTGAATTCAATCACGCTATCTCTTTGATTTCTAGTTATCTCGCTGCGGAATTCTTTCCACCATTTTGTAATACCTAATAACAAGAAAAGAATTAAAAATGGATTTGGATGGAAGAACATATATACGACCATTCCGATAATCCCTAATACCCAAATCTTAGTAGAGATGACTCCTACTATACGTCCTCCATCTAGAGGATGTACAGGCATTAGATTAAATAGATTAATCATTGCCCCCAGTGTAATAACCAATAGCCAAAACGGATTTTCGGTCATCATAAATAGGGGAATGGCTGGTAGAAAAGCTAATGTACCTAATAAAGGACCTCCGAAGGCAAGATAAGCTTCTTGATTTGCGTTCTTTGGTTCTTCTTTGAGGGAAATTAAAGCTCCAACAAACGGTATGAAAATAGCATTAGATGTTTTGATTCCTTTTCTCTTAGCAGCAAGTAAATGACCCATTTCATGGATGTAAATTAAATAGATAAGAGCTACAGCGAATTTCCAACCGTAAACCAGGGCATAGGCTCCTAATGAGATAAAAATAGAAATCAACGAACCTACTTTTGCTATTTTTAATAATGCAAACAACCATTTCATTTTCCCAAGAAAAAATAAACCGATTGCCCCAAGACTTAACCAACCTTTATTCGATTTAGTTTGTTTCAAATATGTACCTCCTAGAGATAATGGGAATTCAGATAATCCTAGTTATTCAACTAAGTATTTCTATCTGATGTCCTGATTGATTTTACTTCAACTTGCTAATATCCTTATTATATCGTAATCGTTGAAATTCTTGCGTAACTTACCATCATTGAAAACAACCCCTTTTTTTCGTAATGTAGCACTTGCAGCGGTGTACGAATATTCATCAGGATGATTTATTAATCAAAAATTATTTCCCGAGCACCCCATGTGTTGCCACATACACTCTGGACATGTAGAAGTCGTGACGGATTTGGAATTGAAGCTGTCTAATTAAAAAACGCTCTTGTTAGTTTAAATAAACATTTGCCAGTCCGACCCTGATTTCGTTAAAAAATACTTTTGCGATTTCGGGGTCTTTATCCTTTTAACCCCTTGTCAATCCAGTGTTCTTCCAATTTTATTTTCAGTCTTTTTAGCAAACCTTTATTTTAACTCGAACAGTGGAATGCTGGTTGATGGGGTGGATTTCAGCAGGAGATATTTTGGTTGTAGTACAGAGTTTGTGAAGTTATAATAAATATTTCCGATACAAACCCCGATTTCGTGAAAATAAACATTTTTGATCAGTTTGATAAAAAGTGTTTAAGCATGGTATAAGTGTAAAAGAAGCAGGTACATTTTGCTTTTTTAATTTTGGGATAAGGGGTTGGCCTGGTATCCCATTTTGAGAGGATTTGAATTTTAATATGATAGATAATTTTTGGCGTGATTTACCACGACCTTTTTTTATACTGGCACCAATGGAAGAAGTGACGGATGTTGTTTTTCGACATGTAGTGAGTGAAGCAGCCAGACCTGATGTGTTTTTTACAGAGTTTACAAACACGGAGAGTTATTGTCACCCAGAGGGCATCCATAGTGTGCGTGGGCGTTTGACTTTTACAGAGGATGAACAACCAATTGTAGCCCATATATGGGGGGATAAGCCTGAATACTTTCGGCAAATGAGTATTGGTATGGCGAAACTAGGCTATCGGGGTGTGGATATCAATATGGGCTGTCCTGTACCTAATGTGGCACAGAATGGGAAGGGAAGTGGCCTTATCCGTCGTCCAGAAGTTGCGGCAGAAATAATACAAGCAGCAAAAGCAGGAGGATTGCCCGTAAGTGTAAAGACAAGGATTGGTTACACGGATGTAGACGAATGGCATGACTGGCTAACACACATATTGAAACAAGACATTGTTAATCTTTCCATTCATCTGCGTACAAGAAAGGAAATGAGCAAAGTAGATGCTCATTGGGAACTAATCCCGGAGATTAAGAAACTTCGTGACCAGGTGGCACCAGATACACTCTTGACGATCAATGGGGATATACCTGACCGTCAAACTGGCTTAAAACTCGCTCATCAATACGGTATTGATGGGATTATGATTGGGCGTGGTGTTTTCAATAATCCATTTGCCTTTGAAAAGCAGCCGAAAGATCATAGTAGTAAGGAATTGCTTGATCTCTTAAGGTTGCATCTGGATCTCCATGATAAATATTCAAAATTAGGGCTACGTCCGTTCAAGGCTCTTCATCGCTTTTTTAAGATATATGTCCGTGGGTTTCGAGGGGCAAGTGAATTAAGAAATCAATTAATGAGCACAGAGTCAACAGATGAAGTGCGTGCATTGCTCGATAACTTTGGGTCAAAGAATCTTGATGGAATGGGTGAACAGTAGAAGTGTCCCAATTCAAGGTAAAAGCGAAGTAGGACGTTAAACTGGTGTGACCCCAAAAAGTTAGAGTTTATACAAAGCAGTTAATTGGCTGGTGTGAAGGCGGTATTGAACCGGACTCATTCCCGCCAATTTTTGCTTTATATGTTTGTTATTATAGTCCATCTATATTAGGTTGGACTGTAATTGACAACATAAGGGATGTTGGTGATTTTACAAAAAAACTAACGGAACCAGTATCACCTGATTCTGTTAGCAATATTTCATTTAAGACGCCATTTTAGCTGTGTTTTTAACTTGTAGGCTGATAATTTATCTAAAATATTGAAGAAAATAATGGTCTTCCCCATTTACGTACTTTTAATTTGAAATTCATATAATTCAAGATCGCAATGTTTATTTATACAAATAAATTCTCTTAATTCCATTGTTCTAGAAATTCTGTACCATTTCTGTGCAATCCTTATCAATAATTATCAATTGAGATGAAAGGTAGGGTTTTTTATTTTTACTACACCTCCACTTGCGTTGCAAAAGTACAAATTGACAGGGAAGGGGTCGTGGGTTCGTATCCCTCACAGGTACTATAACTGAGCCTTGGTACCCCTGATGGTATCAAGGTTTTTTCGTTGTAATAGGATATTTAGTTTGAAGTAATACAGGTGAATTGGTGGCGAAAATCTTTAAATTAAAAAAAAGAGGTAGTTGTACTAAGATTCCCAATATTACTTTACTCACATTTTTTCTATTTTATATTTTAATTTTAAACGAGTTATCAAAGTGTTCTGCTGCTTTTTTATCAGTACATTCTAGTCATTAAATCGACTTTTGCAAAGTTTTTTGGACTATCCATATAATTAATAGTTGCCCTTCTGATTAGAGAAGGGCATTTATTTTATTTTTAAGGCTATTTTCGTAAACTTTGTTGTTTTTGATTATGAATATTTTGCCAAATAAGAACAATTGTTCTATGTTAAAAATAAGTAAATTAAATATGGAGGTGTAATTTATGAGTTTTGATACAGTCATTACAGAAAACCATCGTTGTAGTCAAAATGTAAGAGCATTCTTTAAGACAGTTATCCGGAAATTTCATTTTTCCACCTATATTCAAAACTATTTTAAAAACAACGTTGGAAAAACGTATCGTGATGTTGTAGACGCTTGGTATGAAGAAGAAGAGCGAAAGAAAGACCCCTCGAACAATAAAAACATTGCACCTCAATTTAAATACAATCAATTCATTAGTGACTTTTTTGCTGACCCGATAAATCAAGGGAAAAGTCGTGAAGAATCGATTGAAGCCTGGAATGAAATCAAGAAACTTCCTGGAAGCAATAAATATACTCCTTTTAATTAGTTAAGCACAACTCAACATTTCTACTGTTGTGTGATTTGACTTTCGACAGGCAGAAATAAGCATTTGTTTGACACGTTCATCAAAGGCTATTTTTATCTAGTTTGCAATAGTGTGTATCTCTTATATTTACAAACTATTAATAAGCTTTAATAATCTGCATCGGTCTTTTTATGACAAAATCCTTAGTTTTTCTCCAATTTGGACTCATACCACCTATTTTATGTGAAAATTTGGTTATAACCATCTTATTTATTCATATAAACCGTGACTTTTGGTTTATTTTTCATGCGAAGGAATAAAATCACATGGGATTAACAGAGCATTTAAAAAGGTCTGTTAATTTTGAGGGTAGAGTTTGCTATTAGGAATATAGCATTCCTCAAAAAAAATTTGGAGGTAATGTTGATGATATCTAGCAATAGCGGTTTAAACAGACGTAATTTCTTAAAAGTCGGTGGAATGAGTACTTTAGCATTAACACTTGGTTCAACGGGGCTATTTTCTCTTGCGGGAAATACAAAAGGATTTGCAGCGAAATCTAGCAATCCAACAAGCGGATTTGGTGGATATGGCCCACTAGTAAAGGATCCAAATGGAGTTCTTGATCTACCAAGGGGATTTCATTACAAAATGCTTTCACGAACTGGTGATATCATGCCTAATGGTGACCTTGTCCCTTCTGCTCACGATGGAATGGCTGCCTATAAAGGAGAGAAGGGTACAACCATTCTTGTAAGAAACCATGAAAATGGAACAAATTCAGATTACCCTGTAAACGGAAAAAAACCTTGGAGCGCTGGTGCTGCCGGCGGCACAACCACATTAATCGTTGGACAAAATAACAATGTCATTGATCAGTATGTATCAAGTTCAGGTACAATCCGTAACTGTGCGGGTGGAGCTACGACTTGGGGTACTTGGTTAACAATGGAAGAAACTCGTGATATGGGACATGGCTTTGTATTTGAAGTAAATCCGCTTGATCCTGAAAACGAAATGTCAAGAACACCGATCCGTGATATGGGTTATTTCTCCCATGAAGCTGGGCATGTTGACCCTTCAACAGGAATTTGGTATTTAACGGAAGACGCAAGTCCAAGCTTCTTGTACCGTTTTACACCACATGACCGAAGCCAAAAGCTAGGTTCCCTTCAAAAGGGCGGTACCCTTGAAGCAGCAGCGATTGATGAATTACCAGCTGCAGCTGCAAGTCAATTTAGTACTAGACAAAAATTCGGGATCGTTTGGAAAAAATTAAATCCTGAAATCGCACAGCAAGATGCTAAGGATAAAGGCTGTATTCAGTTTAGCCGCTTAGAAGGGGCTTATTTTTCTGAAGGTACTTTATGGTTTGATGATACAAGTGCAGGTTCAGCACGCCTTGGCCGTGTTTATCGCTACACGCCAGCGACAAATATCTTAGAACTATTCTATGAGTCTACTGATAAAAATGATTTAGAAGCACCAGATAACATTACAATCACACCTTGGGGAGATCTTTGGATCGCCGAAGATGGTGGCGGTAATGACCGTATTGTCGGATTAACTCCTGACGGAAAAATTTATACTTTCGCTGAAAATATGATGAATGGTTCTGAATTTGCTGGCCCTACATTTTCTCCAGATGGAAATACTTTCTTTGTAAATATGCAAACACCAGGTATCACCTTTGCGATTTGGGGACCATTTGCACGCAGAAATTCTACCCGTAGACGAGCTATGAACCAGGCTCTACCGCCAGCTAGTCTTGCTCCTGTTGTTTCGGATAAACTTACTGCATTCGCAGAAGAACAAGGCATGTCTTTATTAGAAGCAGCAGCTTTAGAACGTCATGGTATGCCAATTTTATAAGTAATGATCGCATTTTTTAAGTACTAACAAACCATCATTGTATAGGAGGTGAGACGTTTGTTATCTAGCATTGGCATTCCTGGATTAATTCTCATTCTAGTCATTGCGTTAATCATTTTTGGTCCTTCTAAATTACCGGAAATTGGAAGGTCTTTTGGAAACACTTTAAAAGAATTTAAAAAAGCAACAAATGATTTGATCAGCAATGACAAAGAGGAAAGAACTAACTCTGAAGAAAAAAATAAACTAGTAGCGCTTGAAAAATCCGAAAAGACTGGAAACTAAATAACTTGTTTTACAATTTAATAGCGTCATTGCTTGGAGGAAATAGTATGAATAAAATGAAAAATAATTTATTGACGGGCTGCTTTTCGCTGGCGATGGCTGCCGCTTTCGTCGGAATGCCCGTTACGGCAGATGCGGAGGAAAAGCTCAAGGAGGGAGAGAAGTTTGAACTCACCATTCTCCAGACGAATGACTTTCATGGTCATTTGGATGACATCGTCACGCTGGATGATGGAACCGTTCATCACAATTCTATTGCGAAATATGCCACCATCATTGAAAATGTGCGCAATGAAGAGGAGAATGTTCTTCTCGTCGATGGCGGGGATGTCTTCCTGCGCGGCGAGTTTCAGGCGGGTCAAGGTGAGTTGGAGACGTCTCTTTTGAAAACTTTGAACTATGATGCGATGGCTCTCGGAAACAACGATTTCCGCGTTTACCCTGCCGGAGAGGGCACACCGGACAGCCGTTATGAACAGTTAAAGGATTACCACCGCAACGTGGATTTCCCCATCCTTACTGGTAATGTCATTGACAGGGAAACAGGAAAGTACATACAGAATGTCAAGCCTTGGAAGAGTTATACCTTCACTGGCGTTAAAGTCGGCATGATCGGCCTTACTTCGATGAAGCCGGAAATTCGCGGTTGGGATGATGTAGCAGATCTCGATTTCATCGAACCGGTTGAAGCGTTGAATGCGTTGCTTCCTGAAGTGAATGAAAAGTCGGACATTAACATTGTCCTTTCGCATGCCGGAAACCCTGAAGACCATAAGCTGGCTCAGGTTCCCGGAGTTTCGGCGGTAATCGGCGCAGATACACACAAGGTCATCAAAACTCCCGAATACGAATTCAACGGAGAGGTGATGGTGCCAATTACTCAAGCCGGCGGAGAACAAGAACATTATTTGGGCCGCCTGGATTTGGCTTTTGAAGTCGTTGACGGCAAAATGACGTTGGTCGAATCCGATGGATTCCTCTACGACGTCACAAATGTTCCGGCAGATCCGGAGATACAAGCGATTATAGACGATTATCGTGCAGAGTTGAATGCGCAATAATCCAAATAAAGTCTTCATAATTGAGGTATGGACAAAGCGAGGTTATTCGCTTTGTCGTTTCTTAATTATGGAATGCAAGGGGGGGGGCCAGAAAGTCAGTGAAAACTAACTGACTGGCGGCCTTTTTATTTTTGATCATTTCCCTCACTTTCCACGGTCGAGCTTAGTGTAGATTTTATCTGTGTCCTTTAGCTTAATTCCGCTACTTAATTAAAAAGGTTCGTTAGTTTTTTTATGCCATGGAGATTGTGAAGGATTTTACTTAAATTACCATGAAAATAAACTTCTTTAACTGATAAAAAAGACAATACCAAAGAAGACCCATTCCATTCCGTAAATAATGGAACAAATAAAAATCTCCTTAACTAATGAATCACTATAGGCTTTTATTCATCTACAAAAGTTCCTAAATAATCGGAGTGAAAAATAATTTATTCCTTTTCGATTTGTGTAGACGGTGCAGTCTTTTTTATTTGCTGAAAATCGATTGAAATAGTACTAATGAGTTCATTCATATAGAGATAACCTGATTTTAAACAATTCTCGATATCCATAAACAACCAATTATATTTTGCCCGCTGATGGTCATAATAAATAAAGAAGAAGGGGCTAGTGATTACGTATGATTCACATCATATAGTAAATGAGGTGTCGGTTAAAGACGTTTAACTTAACTACTGGAAGCTTCATTAAAAAATCGATTCGAGCAAGGAGATGGTTCTCTTGCACTTAAAAGCAGAAAACTCATTCAATAATTGTCATTTATGCTTTGAAAGTTGATAATACTTTTAAGATATAGGGGATGGTTGCTTTGGATGGTAAACTCTAGTCAGATACCAGTATTTACTCTAATGTAGATGAGGTGTTTATCGCAGAGAATTTATGCTGATTCGAAATGAAGCAAACCCCTTTTTCAGACAGGGTGCAACTTTCCGTTGCATCCTGTTTTTATGTATTTTCTTTTCTTGTTATCACTAGGGTGAACTCTTTTATGTTATAAAAAGAACACAATAAGGAAAAGCATATGTGTAACAAGATGATAAAAAAATAATACACTAATATCGGAGAAGGCATAAATCAAACAAGAAGGATGGGATCCTGATGGTTGATGAAAATAAACAAAAAAACAAACGGGAACAATGGAAAAAGCAATTTATGAATAATCTGAAGAAGGAAGCTGTCAAAAATATCATAGCAGGAATGGGAGACCTAGCAAGATTAGATGCTAAAGTCAATAATACTTACACTGTATACATCAAGGATGGAAGGATGATAAAGCAACCTACAAATGGGAAGCGTGTTGTCATTAATGGAAAAGTCCAAAATTAACAGAGAAGAGTTAGGAAAAACATTAAGGATTTCTTTATTAATTTAACTCAAGCTCCTCTTCAATTAAAAGATTTCTACAATCCAATTTTTAATAAAGAAATAATGACAAGGAATCACTGCGATTTGGCAGGACCACCACAATTGTTATATGATTCCCATTCCTGAGCAGCATAAGCAAATAAGGAAGGTAAGGTCATCAAACTTGTAGCTATTTGGACATAGGGTATATAACAACAACATATAATATGATATAAAAAGAGGAGGGATATGCCCTCTTTTTTTATAATTCATCCAAAAATCTGCGATTGAATTGAATGACATTGTGAGGAACTCTGTATTGGAAGTGTCTTTATGGAATAAATTTCTTCTTCAACAACTAGTTGGTCGAATCGAAAATCTTTTCTTACTTTTTATCAAATACTCTTTTACCCATTTGATTTCCATGACAAATGATTTTTTTAAGGATATTTACAGGATACATTCAACAATTCTTGTGGTTCCCCTGGTTATTCCAACAATTCGGATTCGTATAAACCTATTCAGGGGTATAACCAATTTCATATGAAATAAATCAGTCATTCATTTTTAATATCTTTTAAATGACCGGAACGTACGACTTTAGTTTTTAAATATTTTTCATTAAACTCGGAAATATCTCCCCACAACGGAACTCTGCCTGCAACATTGGCACCTGAGTTTTGAAGGGCTTCTAATTTTCTCGGATTGTTGGTGATAAGAGTCACTGGATTAGAGCGCAGGTTTTTTAACACTCGAATGGCGTCATCATAGTTACGTGCATCATCTACAAATCCAAGCTCCAAATTCGCTTCCACCGTATCCAAGCCTTTTTCTTGCAGAACATAAGCCATGGCTTTACTGAATAATCCGATGCCTCTTCCTTCGTGATTCGCTAAATAAAATAAAGCACCAGATCCATGAGTCGCAATCATTTTCATAGCCTGCTTTAATTGAAAGCCACAATCACAGCGTTTGCTGCCAAATATATCCCCAGTATGACAAATACTATGCATCCGGATAAGGGCATCGGAGGAACTTTGAAAATCTCCATACAGTAACACACTCGATTGCTGCATTTCCGCTAAGTTTGAAGAGGCTAAAGTTTCAATGATCTTTTCTATATTATAAGAGCCTTCATTACAAAAATGACCTGCCATATTCTCACATCTTAACCAGCAATACCATTGGAATGTAATTGTTTCGCCCTCTAAGTTAACGGGTAATTTGATAGGTCCGACTAAATAAATGGATGTTTCATCACTTTTAATAACGTTAATTTTATCCTCTAATATCAAAGCCACTTTTTCATTAATCATATAAACTTCCTCCTGTTGCTTCAAAATATTTAGTATATTGTTTGGCAAAATAATATTTTGGACAATTTATCCTACGCTTAATAGTTCTTTTCATATTGTACCCAATCCATTCTTTGTGAATCTTTTTATAAATAGAAGAAAAATTTCCCAAATTTAACAACAGCGAAAGACAAGAGCAAAAATCCCTTTTTTGGTGTGAAAAACCCTATCTATATACTGTAAAACTTGAACAAAAACTCATACAACAACCTCAATGACGCAGAACTGCAGTTTGTACCCTTTGTTTTATTCAAGGGGCTAGATAGTGAAATTTTTTTCTGGAACATGCATATAATCGAAGGTGAAAAGGAGTTATTTGGTCCTTGGTGATAGTTGAAATTGGAAAACCTTTCCGTTAACATGGGATAAGAATCATATATTAGGAGGTTATACATTGGCTTTACAAATCAATCAAGTTACGAAAAAGTTCGGGGATTTCACAGCTGTCAATCATCTTGATTTAACTATTCCCGAGAAAGAAATGTTCGGTTTTTTAGGTGGGAATGGAGCGGGGAAAACGACCACGTTCCGGATGATTCTCGGCCTGCTTGACCCCACTGAAGGGGAAGTGGTCTGGGATGGTAAGAAAATAGATTATACGACCAGTTCATTGATTGGCTATCTTCCCGAGGAACGAGGGCTATATCCAAAACTGAAGGTGCGCGATCAAATTGTGTATTTGGCAAGATTAAGAGGGATGAACAAACGGGATGCCTTGAAAGAGTTGGAGTATTGGCTGGACCGATTTATGGTCCCCGAGTATATCGACAAGCGAGTTGAAGAGCTTTCAAAGGGAAATCAGCAAAAAATCCAGCTGATTGCCTCCATGATTCATAAACCTGAATTACTTATCCTTGACGAACCCTTCAGTGGTCTGGATCCGGTTAATGTGGAAATACTGAAGAAAGCGGTCATCGACTTAAAGGACGGAGGCACTACGATCGTTTTCTCGAGCCATCGCATGGAGCATGTTGAGGAGATGTGTGAGCATCTTTGCATCATGCATAAAGGTTCCCCCGTTGTGGCTGGTAAATTAAAAGAAATTAAGCGTTCTTTTGGTAAAAAAAATGTGTCAATTAAAGCTGATTTTGATTTATCTTTCTTGGATACTTATTCAGGTGTAACAAAAGTTAAGAACACGATGGAAGGGAAAATTCTTCAAGTCACTGGTGAAGATGTAGCTGAGAACATGATTCGTGATCTTGTTCCAAGGGGTTTCGTTCGGAAATTCGAATTGGAAGAACCATCGCTGACGGATATTTTCATTGAAAAAGTAGGTGCTGTCTATGAATAAATTTTGGATTGTCCTTTCCCATACATATCTATCAAAATTAAAAACGAAATCCTTCATCATTTCTACAATCATTATGATGGCATTGATTCTTGTCCTTACGAATATTTCGAAACTTATAGATTCATTCGATAGTGATGATCAGGAAAAGGTTGCCGTCATCGATCAGACTGAAGCTGGCTTATTTGATTCATATAAAAATGCGGTAGCAGGTGTGAACGATGGAATCTCGATCATATCCGCCCAGGATGAAAAGAAAGCGGAGGAAATGGTCAGCGCAGAAGAAATCGTTGGGTATCTGGTAATCGAAAAGGATGATGCCCCAGGCTTCAAGGGAACGTATAAAGCGAATCAAATTTCAGATTCTGCGGTTAGTAATGATTTGCTTTTAGCGCTTACCCAATTGAAGGGTCAAATAACTGCGAAGGAATTGAATTTGACAGAGCAGCAAATCGCTCAATTGAATACGCCACCAGCATTTGATACGATTGCGCTTCAGAAAAATGCAAAAACGGAAGAGGATCTCAATCAGGCACGCGGTCTCGTGTATGTGCTCCTATTTGTCATTTACTTCGGTGTGTTGATGTATGCAACGATGATTGCCATGGAAGTGGCTACTGAGAAAACATCCCGAGTCATGGAAATCCTGATTTCAAGTGTTCCGCCAGTCACACAGATGTTTGCCAAAATAATGGGTGTTGCCTTGCTTAGTCTTACTCAAATGATTTTATTTTTTGGAGTGGGTTATTTCTCGATTAAACAAAACTTGACAGGAATGGATGAAGGATTCTTCTCGTTTTTTGGTTTCGGCAGCACCGATATCTCAACGATCATTTATGCAATCATTTTCGCTTTGCTTGGTTATTTTCTGTACGCGACTCTTGCGGCATGCCTTGGGTCCGTTGTCAGCAAAATTGAAGATGTCCAGCAAATGATTTCACCGATGACCATGTTAGTTGTCATTGCCTTCATGATTGCGATGTTTGGACTGGGGAATCCGTCAGCGAGTTATATTACGATAACATCATTCATTCCATTTTTCACGCCTATGATCATGTTCTTGCGCGTAGGCATGCTTGATGTTCCATTCTGGGAAATCGCCATCAGCATTGCAGTGTTAATTCTAACCATTGTTTTACTTGGAATAATCGGAGCAAAAATCTATCGTGGCGGAGTCTTGATGTACGGCAGCTCAAAATCACTGAAAAGCATCAAGAATGCCCTGCAATTATCAAAGAAAAATTAAAATAAACCTGAATCCTTCATTTCCTGTTGGAGGTATTCAGGTTTTTTAATAAGATAATACCATTCAAATAAAAAATATTATGAGATTAATGAAAAAGGAACGAAAAGTAACATAGATATAAGGGAACACATGTAAAATGAATTCATTTATGCAACCATGATTAGGAGTGAATTATCATGAGTAATACAGTAACTTTGACGATAGCTTCAGAAGCGTTTCTCTTGCTATCTTTCATCATTATTATTTTATCAACCAGGAATCCGAAAATGAATGTTCTCTTTGTCATCCTGCTCATCATTGGAGGTGCACCGCTTCTATATTTAGCCATAGATCATGTGAAAAATGATTATATGGATGCAAATATCGGATTGGGCCTTGCCTTTATGTTTACCTGGATATATAGCGTTGTAGCCTTTATCATTGCCATCATTCTTTTAGTGAAAAAGAAAAGGAATAATAATATTTCAAAAGAACAGTAAGTATCACATTTTGGAATCTTTAAATTAAATGAAAATAAAAACGCTGAGGAAACATGAACTATACCCCGGATAACGGACACACATAAAAAAGTGTCCCTTATCCGGGTTTTTTTCTGTTTCAATAGGTGTAAGCCCCGGTACAATACCGGGACCACCTATTAGCCGCATAGGCGCTTTGTTATACTGTCCGAAAAATGAGGCGTAGTTCACTTTACTGGGGCTGTGTTTTTTTATTTAGAAGTAGATGGAGAGATCATCGAATTAGCCCTTCTGTTTTCCTGAAGTTCCTTTTTAATATTATTAATACTTACATACAGATTAAAATCTTTAATTTTATTTAATTATAATTTATGAGTATACTTAAAATGTAATAATAGTTTAAATATTCAAAATAGTAGGTATTCAATGCCTCCTATGTGAGAAAAGGGGTGGAATTCATTTAATGAGTTATAACTTAAACGAAAATCTAAAAAGAAGCGCAAGTAATTTCCCAGAAAGTATCGCTTATATCTATGGAGATAAAAGTGTTACTTATCAAGAACTAAATCAGAAGGTGGATCAATTGGCTGCTGGTCTGTATGTACAAGGAATCAGGAAGGGAGATGGAGTGGCTCTTATTTTAGGAAATAGCCCTGAATTTCTCATTGCGTACTACGGTATTTTACGGCTTGGTGCATTTGTTGTTCCGATCAATCCTTTTTATACCCAAGGGGAAATCAACTACTTATTAGACAATTGTCAAGCCAAAGCGGTCATTACTCATGTATCTGTAGAACCGATGTTATCAGAAGTAAAAAAGCAATTGGAAAATCTGAAGCTTGTGGTTTATACCGAAGCCGAGGATCAGGAGTCAACATGGGAGCATCTCATGGAAACAAGCACAAGCATTAATGCTTGTGGAAGCCCTTACATTGATGATGAAGATCTTGCAGTCATTCTATACACATCAGGAACAACCGGGAAACCAAAGGGTGCAATGTTAACGCATCGGAACTTGGCTTCAAATGCGGACTCCATTTCAAAATTACTAGAACTCGATGTTAAAGATCGTGTCGTAGCTGTTCTGCCAATGTTCCATGTATTCTGTATGACAATTTGTCTGAATGCGCCAATTGCTTGTGGGGCAACAGTCCTGATCCAGCCTAAATTCAGCCCTCATGACGTGGTCAGCACCATTCGAGAAAAAAAGGCAACCGTGTTTGCTGGAGTTCCTACGATGTACAGTTTTATCAATCAATTGCCTGAAGCGATTGCGGAGGATTGCCAATCTATTCGCATGTGTATCTCTGGAGGTGCCTCAATTTCGGCAGAGCTGCTGCATAAATTTGAAAACAAGTTTAATGTTTCTATCTTGGAAGGCTATGGGCTTTCGGAAACTGCTCCTCTTGTCGCTATTAATCCTTTAAAAGGAACTCGCAAGCCAGGTTCTATCGGCTTGAATATTCCAGCTGTCCAAAGCAAAGTTGTAGATGTGTTAGGAAAAGAATTGCCGAGAGGAGAAGTCGGAGAATTAGTTGTTCAAGGGCCAAATGTAATGAAGGGATATTTTGGGATGCCGGAAGCTACTTCAGCTGCTTTTAATGACGGGTGGTTTTACACTGGTGATCTCGCAACAATGGATGAAGAAGGATACATCTACATTGTTGACCGCAAGAAGGACATTATTATTGTTGGAGGCTACAATGTATATCCTCGTGAAGTGGAGGAAGTCCTGTATCAACATCCTGCTGTGGTAGAGGCGGCCGTAATCGGAGTTCCAGATGGGGAATACGGAGAAAGTGTTAAAGCTTTTGTCGTAGTTAAGGATGAGCAGATCACCATGAATGACATTATCCAATTCTGTCAGGATAAACTGGTGAAGTACAAGCTTCCTAAAAGAGTAGAATTTTTTAAAGAGCTGCCTAAGAACTCAACAGGGAAGATTTTGCGCAGAGAGTTAAGAGAATTGACTGAAGTGAAGTAAGAAATGAACCAACTTATTAAAGGGGGATTAATTATGTCAACCATTTTAAAGGAAAAAGTTAAAGGGCAAGTAGCGTGGAAAGGCACTGATCTGGCTAAAGATGATTCATGGGTTTATTATTTGTCTAAAAAAACGATTGCCTCTCTTGAGAACGCTTTAGTTCATGTTAAACAAAAGGGTTTAAAAGCACCTGATTTTAACAAAGAGGATTTTCCGATTCCTGATATATATGAAGAAATCGTTTACTTTGTTGAAGAGCTGGAGAATGGGAGAGGGTTCCTATTAATTCGTGGATTACCTATTGAAAGGTATACAGATGAAGAAGCAAGCATCATTTACTGGGGTCTCGGACTTCACATGGGCATTCCGGTATCGCAAAACGCAAATGGTGACCTCTTAGGGCATGTCAAAGATCAAGGTTTTAGCTTAGAAAATTCTAATGTACGTGGTTACCAAACGAAACTGCATCTTCCATTTCATGCTGATGGATCTGATGTTGTTGGATTATTAAGCCTGCGAAAAGGGAAATCTGGAGGTCACAGCAGTATCATCAGTTCGATGACTGTTTACAATGAAATTCTGGAGAAGAACCCAGAATATCTAGGAGTTCTCTGTCGTCCATTTTCCTTTGATCGCCGTGGAGAGGAAGCGCCGGGAGAACCTCCAGTATTTACATCATCAATCTTTAATTATTATGATGGTAAACTGAGCTGTAGATATGTCCGTTTATTTATCGAATCAGCACAAGCAAAAACTGGCATCCAATTGTCAAAAGTGGAAATTGAAGCATTAGACTTACTGGATTCCCTCCTTCATGATGAGAATTTACATTATAACATGATGTTGGAGCCAGGGGATATGCAGTTCGTCAATAATTATACGATTCTTCACTCACGTACTCAATTCGAAGACTATGAAGAGCCGGAACGCAAACGTCATCTTTTAAGATTGTGGCTCACGATGCCAAATGGTCGGGAAATTTCCCCGGAATTCGCGATGTTTATTGATGAGAATACGGGTAAACCAGGTCGCGGCGGTGTACCGCAACGTAAAACAACTTCAGGCGGTATTGTAGAAACCCTGAAGTGATTTTTTATAAAACGTTTAGTAAGAACGAGTGGGAACACCTTTTCAGAGTTCAGAAAAAGGTGTTCCTTATATAGGAAAACGTGGGGAGATTTACATGACAAGGACTCCAAAATATTCTTGGATTATCTTATTATTTCTAGTTCTTAGCGGGATGATCAACCAAGTGGATAAAATAATTATTGGATTGGTTTCCGTTCCTTTAATGAAAGAGTTACATTTAAGTCCATCTCAATGGGGAGTCGTAGGAAGTTCTTTCTTTTGGTTCTTTACCTTCTCCTCTATTATTCTTGGCGGCTTGGCCGATTCAAAAAACACGAAAAAAATGTTAACTTGGATGTCATTGATTTGGTTGATAGTTCAATTTTTCACCCCTTTCGTTAGCAGTTTGTCTATGCTTTTGTTAACCAGAATGATTTTGGGAGCTGGTGAAGGTCCTGCCCCCGCTCTATCCACGGCAATCATGGGAAAATGGTTCCCGAAACATAGGCACGGCATCGGCTTTGGTGCGGTTCTATTAGGAACGACAGGGGGATCTGCGATCGCTTCACCATTATTAATCTCCTTGATTGATCATTATGGATGGAGATCTGCATTTATAGCGATGGGTATTCTAGGATTGATTGTGCTGGTTTTATGGATGATTTTTGGTAAAGAAAGTCCTCAAGAAATCGGCTGGCCGTCGATACAGCAAAAGGAGCAGCAATCATCCAGCCTCTCTAAAGTTTCTTGGAGTCAGTTTCTTCCGCATCTATTATCTAAAAATTTTATTCTAATCGTTTTGTGCGGGGGGGGTGCCTATTGGTTATTGTCCGTACAAGCGGTATGGCTACCAGCCTATTTTACCAAAATTCAACATTTTAATGGTCAAACATTAAAATTAGCCGTTTCTTTACCTTTTCTTTTTGCAGCCTTTTTCCAATTAGGATTTGCCATTCTATCAGATCGGCTCTATCGTAAAACCAGAGATATTCGCAAAGCACGAATAAATCTTGCCGGTTTAACGATGATGTTATCCGCTCTATGCTTATACCTAGCAAATGCCGCGAATTCCACGGCGATGTCCATATTGTTCTTCACCCTTGCTCCGGGTTTTGCGTATGTCATTCTTTCACTCGCACCCGCAATATTGATGGAGTTTTTTTCTCCCCAGAATATTGGAAAGGCACAAGGGACGTTCATTGCACTTGCGAGTACTACAAGTATTATTGCTCCACTCGTATTTGGCTATCTTATTCAAAATGCAGCGACTGAAGCTATCGGATACGGATACGCATTTCAAGCCTCTTCTTTAGGGATGCTCATTATCGGATTATTGTTTTGGATCGGTGTACGTCCCGCAAAGGAAAGCCACACAATAATTGAAACAGATGAGCAAGTGAGTATTAAAGAGATATAAATGTAGATTGAAAGATTCTTAGTAAGATTATATTAATCTAACTTAATTAAGTTACAAATGATAATTTCATTTAATTAATAATTAATAAGTGTACCATGAATAACAAATTCAAAATATTCGGTCAATTACAGCGATATAACAAATATAAAGGAGGAATATGTATGTCCGTTATTTTAAAGGAAAAAATTCAAGGGCGTTCAGCGTGGAAAGGTATCGAACTAGCAAAAGATGATTCATGGATTTATTATTTGTCAGAGAAAACCCTTGCAGCTCTTGACAAGGCTGTATTACATGTTCAACAAAAAGGGTTAAAGGCACCCAATTTTAACAAGGTGGATTTCCCAATTCCTGATCTCGCTGATGAAATTACTTATTTTGTTGACGAGCTGGAGAATGGGAGAGGATTTATATTGATTCGTGGATTACCAATGGATCAATATACCGACGATGAAGCTAGTATCATTTACTGGGGTCTTGGACTTCACTTGGGCCTACCGATCATTCAAGGAAAAAAGGGTGAACTCTTAGGGAATATCAAAAACATGGGTAAAGACTTTAATGATAATACAAAAGTAAGAGGTTACCAAACGAATGTACGTCTTGACTATCACACAGATCTCGCTGATGTTGTCGGATTACTATGTCTTCGTAAAGCGAAATCTGGCGGTTTAAGCAGTATCGCTAGTGCGATGTCTATCTATAATGAAGTTTTGGATAATCACCCAGAGTACCTTGAAATTCTCTATCGTCCATTTGCCCATGATCTTCGTGGGGAAGAAGCACCAGGTCAATCTCCAGTAGTTCCATCACCGATCTTTAGCTATTATGATGGTAAATTAAGCTGCAGATATATGCGTCAATATGTCGAATCAGCACAAACGAAAACAGGTATCTCTTTGTCGAAAGAGGAAATCGAAGCATTTAATTTTATAGATTCCCTTACTGCTGATAAAAACTTTCATATTGATATGATGATGGAACCGGGTGATATGCAATTCGTTAATAATTATACCGTTTTTCATTCACGGACACTATTTGTGGATTATGAAGAAGATGACCGCAAACGTCATTTATTAAGATTGTGGCTCATGATGCCAAATGGCCGAAAAATTGCCCCAGGTTTCGAGTTTTATATAGGAGGAGCACCTGTAATTAGATAAAAACCGGTGATAATAATCACCAATATTTCTTGTATGGTGATTTTATTCAACGAAAATGATGAATAAAATCACCATTTTATGTTTTTATTTTGAAGTTAATCTGAGAGTTTCGTGACCAGGAATAATGGTTTCGCATTTAGACTGGGTAATTTAAAAATAACCTGAAGTGAGGATGATGTTTTTTGGCGAATTTAGATCCGCAAGCAGAAAAATATTTACAAGCATTTTATCAGCTGCCATCTATTCATACGATGGATCATAGGTCAGTAAGAGAGCTGCTTTCTAAAGCACCGCGACCTGCTGTAAAACTAGAACCGCTTTCAAAAGTTGAGGATTTCATGATTCCGGTAAGCCAGGATGAAACAATCAAATGCAGGGTATATATACCGGAAGGGCAAGGTCCTTTCCCTCTATTTATTTACTACCATGGTGGAGGATGGGTTCTAGGAGACATTGAATCAACGGATGCTAGCTGCCGAATGATAGCGAATCGAACGGAAAGTATTGTTGTATCCGTAAACTATCGTCTTTCTCCAGAGTATAAGTTTCCGACTCCAGTAGAAGACGCCTATTCCGCATTGCAATGGGTTTTTGAAAAAGGGACTTCATTTAACGGAGAAGTTTCTCGATTGGTAGTTGGAGGGGATAGCGTAGGTGGAAATCTAGCGACTGTAGTTGCGATGATGGCGAGAAACAAAAAAGGTCCAAAAATCACTGCACAGGTCTTAATCTATCCTGCGACAAATCTTGAGTTCAATACGGAATCCCATCGAACCTTTGCAAAAGGATTTGGTCTTGATCGCGAACACTTGATTTGGTTCCGTGATCATTATTTAAGGAATAATGAGGACAGGTGTAATGAGTATGCTTCCCCCTTGGTAGCTCAAGATTTAAGTGGTCTCCCGCCAGCAATTGTTATTACAGCGGAAAATGATGTGCTTCGGGATGAAGGAATGGCCTATGCTGAACGTCTGAAAGATTTTGGTGTTCAAGTTGAATATGAATGTGAACCCGGGATGGTCCACGGATTTTTTGTACAAATGGCCATTTTCTCAAAGAACATAGAATTGACTGTTTCTAGGATCGAGAAGTTCTTGAGTTCCTTAAAATATACAATAGGGATAGATTGAAAGAAAATGTTCTAAATGAAGCGAGCCTCAGAATTTAGTGAGGCTCGCTTTTTAAAATAACTTATTTATTTTTAAAAATAGAAATTATTGATAATCAACGAAACAGTAACAATAGCAACCCTAGGCATTTAGTAATAAACGGTATTTCCAATTCCACCGGTTACCGAAATGACATCGCCAGTTATCGATGCCGCCAAAGGTGAGGCTAGGAAGGTAACGACATGAGCAATTTCCTCTGGTGTAATCAAGCGGCCGAGGGCATTCATTGATGCTGCCTGGCGTATAGCTTCCTCATTAGTGACACGGCCTCTAAACGTTTCCGTATCGACAATCCCTGGATAAACAGCATTGACAGTAATTTCGTGCTTTCCTAATTCTAATGAAGCGGATTTTGTCATATGGACAACAGATGCATTACGAGGTCCGGAACTAAAATAATTGCCGCCAATTCTAGCTGCCAGTCCACTTATATTGATAATACGTCCCCAATTATTTTGAATCATATAAGGAGCAACAGCCCGGATACAACGAAAATAGCCCAAATACTTTTCTTCAAAATCTTTCAAGATAAGTTCTTCTTTAATGCTGTTAAATTCCTCTGGTTCATGTCCTCCAACACGGGCTCCACTGTTGATTAAAATATCAATGCTTCCCATTTCTGCTGCTGATTTTTCAACTAAATTTAGGATAGAGTCAGGATCATTAGTGTCTGCCACGATTGGATAAATACTTCTGTTGGTTTCTTTGGCCAATTCGTCTGCTGCATTCTTTAGTGAAGATTCGTTTCTTGAACAAATCGTACAATCTACACCTTCCAAAGCCAACTGACGGGCAATAGCTTTGCCAATCCCCCTACTTCCTCCAACGATAAGTGCTTTTTTTCCAGATAATTTTAAGTCCATAGTTCAACCTCCTGTTTCGAATTAACTTGTATTAGACTCTGCTTGAAAGTTATTTATTAGAATATTTAATCATTTCTATCTTTGATTCTACCTATAAATGATAATTATATAAAATTAAAAATATTAAATTGCACTTAAGTTTTATTAATATAATGATATGTGTAGTAAGATTGCATGTACAAGTGTGTTGTATTTTCCATTTATTAGTAGAGGTTATTTGCAGATTAAAAATTTTAATTTTATTTAACTGAAAATTATGAATATAATTAACGGAATAACAATTATAACAGTCAGAAGTTATTTAAAGCGCTTCCATGGAAAGGAAGGGGGGAACAAGGAACATCTTTTATTAAGCAATAATTGTTTGTATAAGGGTTTGAAAGATAGTGGCAGTCGCTTTTAAAGTAGGAAAACAGCCCAAACTTTTTTCATTAGGAACTATAGGTAAAATTGCAATAGTAAACGAAGGAGGATTCTCGGTGCCGTCTATTTTAAAGGAAAAAATTCAAGGACCAGTGGCTTGGAAAGGTATTGATTTAACAAAAGATGATTCATGGATTTATTATTTGTCAGAGAAAACGATTGCAGTTCTTGAAAGCGCTTTATTCTATGTAAAACAAAAAGGGTTAAAGGCACCTGATTTTAACAAGGAGGACTTTCCAATTCCGGATCTTTCTGACGAAATAGCCTACTTTATAAACGAGCTGGAAAATGGGAGAGGTTTTCTATTAATTCGTGGCTTACCAATTGAAAAGTATACAGATGATGAAGCAAGCATCATTTACTGGGGTCTCGGAGTCCACCTGGGCATCCCGGTAACACAAAACGCAAAAGGTGATCTATTAGGGCATGTTGTTGACCAAGGTCTCGACATCAATGATTCAAATGTACGTGGTTACCAAACGAATGCTCATCTTCCCTTTCACCCAGATGGATCTGACGTAGTCGGATTATTAAGTCTTCGAAAAGCTAAAGCTGGCGGTTACAGTAGTATCGTAAGTTCCATCGCGGTTTACAATGAAATTCTGGATAGGTACCCAGAGTATCTTGGAATTCTCTATCTTCCATATTTCTTGGATCGTCGTGGTGAGGAAACACCAGGTGAATCTCCTGTTTATTCATCACCAGTCTTTAGTTATTACGCAGGTAAATTAAGCTGCAGATATAACCGCGGATATGTCGAATCGGCACAAGCGAAAACAGGTAGATATTTGTCAAAAGTTGAAACTGAAGCATATGACTTAATAGATTCCCTTCTTTATGATGAAAACATGCATATTGATATGATGATGGAACCGGGTGATATGCAATTTGTTAATAATTATTCTGTTCTTCATTCACGTACTGTATACGAAGACTATGAAGAACCTGAACGCAAACGTCATTTATTAAGATTGTGGCTCACGATGCCAAATGGGCGAGAAATTGCGCCAGACTTCGCGATGTTCATTGATGAGAAAACAGGTAATGTGGGTCGCGGCGGTATTCCGGTACGTGAAAAAACAGCTGGAGGTATTGCAGATAAAATGAGGTAATGGGATTAATAAATATAAAGAGTTTAGACGAGGCTAAACACGGAAGATTTACCTTTAAAAACTTTTAAAACACCAATTGATTCATGTTAACGGAATAGAAGGGGAGATTATTAATTTGAAAACACCTAAATATTCTTGGATCATATTATTAATTCTTGTAGCTTCAGGTATGATCAACCAGGTTGATAAAATTATCATTGGTTTGGTTTCTGTTCCTCTAATGAAAGAGTTACATTTAAGTCCTTCACAATGGGGAATTGTCGGCAGTTCGTTTTTTTGGTTCTTTACCTTTTCCTCTTTCATTCTAGGGGGAATGGCCGATTCAAGAAATACGAAAAAAATGTTTACTTGGATCTCGTTTGTCTGGTTGATTGTTCAATTTACCACACCTTTTGTTTCCAGTCTGTCTCTGCTAGTAATAACAAGAATGGTCTTGGGAGCAGGAGAAGGTCCTGCAGTTGCTATATCAACTTCAATAATAGGAAAATGGTTCCCTAAACATAGACATGGTATAGGCTTTGGCGCTGTTCTCTTTGGAGCAACAATCGGGCCCGCGATTGCTTCGCCATTATTAATCTCCTTGATCAATGGATATGGATGGAGATCTGCTTTTATAGCAATGGGGATTGTTGGATTAATGGTGCTAGTTTTATGGTTGATTCTTGGAAAAGAAAGCCCAAAAGAAATTGGTTCGTATACTTTTGATCAAGAAGATAAGCACTCAATATTTTCTTCTAATGTTTCTTGGCGTCAGTTTCTTCCGTATCTTTTATCTAAAAATTTTATTTTTACCGTTTTGTGTGCAGGTTGTGCCTATTGGTTATTGTCCGTTCAAGCGGTATGGTTTCCTGCATATTTTACCGAAATTCAACATTTTGATGGGAAAATGTTAAAACTTGCGGTGTCTTTACCTTTTCTATTTGCTGCCATTTGCCAAATTGTATTTGCCTTGTTATCGGATCGGCTTTATCGCAAAACAGGAGATATTCGTAAAGCACGAATAAATGTTGCAGGGATTACGATGGTCCTATCCGCTATTTGTTTATTTCTTGCAAATGCCTTTAATTCTAGTGCTATTTCCATTCTATTCTTCATCCTTGCTCCAGGTTTTGCGATTGTTATTCTTTCACTCGCACCCGCCATATTAATGGAACTCTTTTCTCCCAAAAACATTGGAAAGGCTCAAGGGACCTATGTGGCTCTATCAAGTTCAACAAGCATTATTGCTCCACTCATTTTCGGGTATCTTATCCAGTATGCAGGTACAGAGGCAATTGGATATGGTTATGGCTTCCAAGTAACTTCTTTGGTTATGTTCGTAATCGGATTATTGTTTTGGACCATTGTCCGTCCCGTGAACCAAAGTCAAACAACGACAAAACCTGAGGAACAAGTTATTGTATAAAAATCATTAATAGGTGAATCAAGGAGGGAAATAAACTATGTGTAAAAATGAAAAGGCCGTTTCTGAGATGGACTGTTGTGTATTGTGTCATGAAGAATTAGCTATTATGGAGCGAAATCGCAGTAAGTGCTGGAGTTGTCAGGATAAGATATGCGAGACTTACGCTGATGATCATATAGAAGTGGAGGATTAAGTAATTTAGTTAGTTTCGTAACATGATTTGAACTGTAAAGGGCCTTCTTTATTTGAACTATACCCCGGATAACGGACACACATAAAAAAGTGTCCCTTATCCGGGTTTTTTTCTGTTTCAATAGGTGTAATGAGTATGGACGGAGGGTTTCTATGAGTAAGAATATATATACTGAATTTCAAATTAAAGAACTTGAAAAGAATCCAAATATCATAAGTGCTTCAGAGCGTTCTATTTCCTATAATCCGGAATTTAAAACAAAAGTTGTTAAGGAGTATAAAAAGGGGAAATCCCCCTTTCAAATTTTCATAGAACATGGATTTAATCTCGAAATAATTGGTAAGGAACAGTTGTCTACAGCGCTTGCGTGATGCCTTTGAAAGGTATGGTGAGGAAGGCTTTGGAAAGGAAGTACAGGACGCCCTTCTTCCAAGCCACAGTCTGTAGAGGATCAACTTAGGAAGGCCGAAGCGAGAATCAAATTCCTTGAAGCAGAAAATGACTTTCTAAAAAAGCTGGAAGAGTTAGAAAGGCGGGCGTTGAAAAAGAAATAATTCTAACTGCAACTGAGAAGTCCTATCTGATTGAAAGAACGATCAGGACATACCAGTTAAAGAAGGCTGTTTCCTATCTATGCAAATTGGCTGGGCATGGAAAGTTAAACACAACATTTTATTTAGCGATTCAAGATATTCAAGAGGGAGCAACCATCATTGTTGGTGGGTTTGGTATGTCGGGAATTCCCGAGAATCTAATTCTAGCATTGCGTGAAAAGGGAACAAAAGATCTAACGATTGTCAGTAACAATTGTGGGGTGGATGATTGGGAATGGGTTTACTGCTTACCAATAAACAGATTAAGAAAATGGTGGCAAACTATGTAGGTAAGAACAAGATCTTTGACAAGCAATTTTTAAGTGGAGAATTGGAAGTAGAGCTTGTTCCCCAAGGTACACTGGCGGAAAGAATTCAGGCAGGAGGAGCTGGCATTCCTGGTTTCTATACCCCGACTGGCGTGGGTACACCGATTATTTAATGGCAGAACGCATATTCTTGAAGAAGGAATTGTTGGGAATTTTGCCTTCGTCAAGGCATGGAAAGGTGAACCGTTAGGAAATCTTATTTACCGGAAGACAGCGCGGAATTTTAATCCACTCGCAGCAACGGCAGGCAGGATTATGATTGCCGAAGTGGAGCAAATGGTTGAAGTGGTTGCTCTTGATCCGGATGAGATTTATACACCTTGGATCTATGTCCAAAGGATATTGGAAGGAAAAAATTATGTGAAAAAAATTGAACGCCGTACCGTCATACCTACTTAACTTACCTTACCTTTAAAGGGTAACTTACCGCAAAAAATTACAATGCAATTTTTTAGGAGGATTAACAGAATGGATACCAGGAAAAAATCATTAAGCGTGCGGTTCAAGAGATTCAAAATGGGATGATCGTGAATCTAGGAATTGGAATGCCTACTTTACTTGCGAACGAAATACCGAAAGAATTACATGAATTATCGCAACCCGAAAATGGGTTGCTTGGCATCGGACCTTATCCAGGTGAAGGGATGGAAGATCCTGATCTTATTAACGCAGGGAAAGAAACGGTTACAGTGGTAATCGGTGGATCTTTCTATGACAGTGCTGAGTCCTTTGCTATGACTATTTGTGGGGGACACATTGATCTGGCTGTCTTGGGTGGGATGGAGGTTTCCGAACAAGGTGACTCGGCAAATTGGATGATCCCGGATAAATTGGACAAAGGGATGGGGGTGTGATGGATCTTGTCCATGGTGCCAAAAGAATTGTGGTCATAATGGAGCACACCAATTAGTACAATGAATCCAAGATCAAAAAAAGCTGATCCCTTCCATTGGCAGGTCAAAAGGTTGTAAATCGACTGATTACGGACTTGGCTGTATTTGATTTTACTCCCGAGGGAATGATTCTTGTGGAAAATCAAGAAGGTGTTTCACTTGATGTAGTGATGGAAAAACGGAGGCTTCCTTTACGATCAGCGCCAATTTGACATGTGGTAAAGGGGATCGCCAAAAGGCTTCTATTACAAGGTAAAGAGATAACACTGCTAATTCCTGTTAGGGTAAAGATAGATTTGTAATAAGAGAAGCTTTTTCGCCCACCTTGAGACGAAGAACCTTCTCTTTTTTTCTTTTTTAATTCTTAATAATTTCTGATTTTAAATAATGAATATATTTGTTGGCAAAGGTGGACAAATGTTTATTCTCTGATCGAACTAATCCTAAAGAAATATTTACAGTCGGATGATACACCAAATCAATTGGAACGATATCGCCATTAATGATAAGGGGATAGTTTTTCATTACGAAATCAGGAGCAAATGTAATTGCCAAATTTTCATTGATGGCTTGGAGAACTCCATCCATATTATTTGAAGTAAATAAGATTTTCAATGGCTTATATTTATGAAAGAAATCTTGTACAAAATACTGCATAAATTCACCCTTATATGTCACGAGAGTTTGATCAAGTATATCATGCGGAGTTATAGTACCAAGGATGGCTAAGGGAGAATGCTTAGAAACATATACTTTCTGCTTCCCTTCGATTAATGCTTCATAAGCTATTCCTTCCATGTTTATGTTCAAATCACTTGAATACGTAATCAGTCCAATGTCAGTCTTATGCTGTCGAACATCTTCAATTACAGCAGATCCACTTTTATCGGCAACCTCCAAATTTACGTGCGGATAATCATGTCTAAACGATGCTATCGCTTTTACCAGGAACGTCATCAATCCGGGTAATGACGATATTTTTAGTTCCCCCACATCCGTGGAATTCAATAAGTTAGCAGTCACTTTTATTTCCTCAAGTTTTTTTTGTACTTCATAGGCGAGTTTTAGAATGATTCTTCCTTCATCGGTTGGGACAGCGCCGTGTCCCCGTGACCGCTTAAGAACTTTAATCCCCAACTCCTTTTCCAAGTTGGTTATGGACTGGCTGATGTTGGATTGAGTCACATGTAAATTCTGTGCTGCGATAGACAGAGAACTGTATTTTGCGACTTCTACGATATATAGTAATTGTTCAATATTCATGACTGTTCTCCTTTTTTTAATATTAGTAATACTTACTTACCACATTAAAATCTTTAATTTTATTTAATTATAATTTATTAGTATAATCAATATCAACAATATTTAAAAATCTTTGAATATTCTAAAAACAGGAGGAGAACTAAAATGTCATTGAACCAAATGTTTGATTTAAATGGTAAGACAGCAATCGTTACCGGAGGAGGCAGCGGGTTAGGGCGTGTAATGGCACTGGCGTTGGCAGAAGCCGGAGCAAACGTTGTAGTATGTTCACGGCGTTTAGAGGTTTGCGAAGCAGTTGTAAAAGAAATCGAGGCGTTAGGAAGACAGGCACTTGTTCTATCATTGGATGTCACAGATCGGGAATCTGTCGTTCAAGGTGTGGAGAAAGCGGTTTCTCATTTTGGGGAAATCGATATTTTAGTCAACAGCAGCGGAACAGTTTTTGAGTCTCCTGCTACGGATATGCCTTTAGAACAATGGCAAGCTATGCTGGATACAAATGTGACAGGAACATTCTTGATGTGTCAGGCAGTTGGAAAACATATGATTAATAACGAATACGGTAAAATCATTAATATTTCTTCTAGTATCGGCTTTAAAGGTGTTGACCCGGAAGCTGTTGATTCTGTCGGATATACAACTAGTAAGGGTGCAGTGATGACTTTAACGAAGGATCTAGCAGTTAAGTGGGGCCGACATGGAGTGTATGTAAATTCTATTGCTCCTGGAGTTTTCACTACAGGAATGAATAACCCAGAAATACCGGGAACGCTTGTACACAAAGCAGGCCCTTTCATTGCCTCACAAGTTCCAGTTAGAAGATTAGGCAGTGACAATGATTTGGTAGGTGCACTCCTTTACTTTGCTTCAGCAGCATCTGATTATTGTACTGGACATATTTTGACTCTTGATGGTGGACTTGGGGCTAAGTAAATTTCATCCAAATAACGTGGTTGCGTAAATTAATCATTCTTAATTGCAATTAAAAAATATCGATTTTACTTAATTTATAATTAAGAATATACTGAAATTAATAAATTTGAACTATTTAATTTGCTTGTTGATGAAAGCGAAAACAATAAGCGAATTTAATAAATATTTATTGGAAGAGGGGATTTTAAGTGAGTAATTTAAAAGATGTAAAAGAAGTAGAAGTATTTCATGCAGGTAATGTTAGTGTAGATGAATTGCCTTGGATTCCATATTTTGGAGATTCGAAATTTAAATTGCTTAAAGCCAACCCTGTGACAGGACAGACGGTTACGTTATTAAGTGTTCCTGCGAAAATGCAGCTTCCGGCCCATTTCCATCCTGGAACAGTCATTGTATATACCGTCCAAGGGACTTGGAGATATCTCGAGGAGCCTTGGATCTCCAAACCTGGTGACATGGTTTATGAGCCTGCAGGCTCCAAACATACGCCGATAGCTGTAGGGGATGAAGATGTTATAACTTTCAATATTGTAGAAGGAACCTTAGACTATTTGGGTGAAGAAGGAGAAATTGTTGCCAGAGACAATTGGGAAACATTCCTGAAAAGATACTATGAACATTGCGCGGCTGAAGGAATTGAACCTATTGATGTGACTAAATTTTAGTTGGATTTATAAAAAAGGAGAAGCCCGGCGTCCAAATGACGAAGAGGCTTTTCTCTTTTTTTGGGGCCTTTTCTTTTAATATTAGTAATAATAATTTATATATTAATATTTTTAATTTTATTTAATTAAAACTTATAAGTATAATCATTAACATGATAATATTTTTAAAATTTCCAATATTCTAATTTAACAGATAATAACGTTAGGAGGAATAATGATAAATGACAGCAGAGACAGTTTTGATTACTGGTGCTACAAAAGGGATCGGATATGAATTCACAAAAGTTTTTGCAGAGCATTGTTATAACTTGGTATTAGTTGCCAGAGATTCGGCGTTGTTGGAACAACAAGCCGAGAGTTTAAAAAAGGAATATGGCGTGCAAGTGAATATTTTTGCCGGCGATTTGAGCAGTCATACAACCGTAGAGAGCTTGCATCGATACTTGAAAAGCGAAGGAATCGACATCGATATTTTGATTAATAATGCTGGAGCTGGCGGATTAGGGTTGATGACGGAATTGGATATTCAAAAAGAAATGGAATACCTGCAGCTCAACATGATCTCGCTCACGTATTTAACTAGACTTATTGCAGATGACATGGTGAAACGAAAGCAAGGTAAAATTTTAAACGTGGCTTCAACAGCAGCCTTTCAGCCAACTCCACGAATGTCGATGTATGGTGCCAGCAAATCTTACGTCTTATTCTTTACGGAAGCAATTGCGGAAGAACTTAAAGGAACCGGAGTTCAAGCTTCTGTATTATGTCCCCCTTCTACCAAAACGCCGCTTACGCAAGGGTTGGCTTCAACAAGAACAAAAATTTTCATTAAGAACTTAATAGAACCGCAAGCTGTTGCCAAGTGCGGATTTGAAGGTTTAATGAAGAATAAAACTGTGATCATTCCAGGCTTTAAAAATAAACTCATGGCTAAATCTGTGGGATTGCTGCCAAGGAAATGGGTAACCATCTATACCCGAAAGCTTATCGAACAAAAAGTGTAAATAGAATTAAAGTCCCATCCTTGAAAGGGTTGGAGTTTTTAAAAGTATTATCTTTATAGATTTACTATGGCAAATAGCTTACATAGTTTTTCAGAAGATATCATGTTTGGAATAACAAAATCAAAAAAGGGGACTAATGATGAATTTTTTATTATCTAAGGAACATCAAATGATGCAAAAAATGGTGCGAGAGTTTGCTCTAAACGAATGTGAACCTACTGCTGCTCAACGTGATGAAGAGGAATACTTTGATATCAAGATTTGGCACAAGATGGCGGAACTTGGTTTATGCGGCATTCCTTGGCCAGAAGAGTACGGAGGTGCAGGTGCCGATTACTTGAGTTATGTGATCGCGGTGGAGGAATTGTCTCGGGTGGACGCTTCAATTGGGACCGCACTTTCCGCACATACATCGTTAGCCGGATGGCCGGTTTACAAGTTTGGAACGGAACATCAAAAGCAAAAATATTTGCGGGCCATGGCGGAAGGAAAAAACATGGGTGCGTATTGTTTGACGGAATCTGGATCCGGATCTGATGCCAGTGGAATGAGAACAACAGCCGTTCTAGACGGAGATGAATGGGTCTTGAACGGATCGAAGATTTTTATCACCAACGGAGGCTATGCCGACACTTATATCGTTTTCGCACAGACAAACTCGGCACTAAAGCATAAAGGCATTTCTGCGTTTATTGTGGAAAAGGGCTTCCCAGGTTTCTCGGTAGGAAAGAAGGAAAAAAAGCTAGGCATTCGCTCTTCCGCCACGACAGAGGTCATTTTTGAGGACTGCCGCGTTCCAAAGGACAATCTTTTGGGCCAAGTGGGTGAAGGGTTCCAGATTGCCATGATGACTCTCGACGGCGGTCGGAACGGAATCGCTTCCCAAGCTGTTGGAATCGCTCAAGGAGCATTTGATAATGCTGTCGCATTTGCAAAGGATCGCGTCCAATTTGGAAAACCGATTAGCTCACTTCAAGCTATTCAATTCAAATTAGCCGATATGGCCACAAAAATCGAAGCTGCCCGTTTATTGACGTATCAGGCAGCATGGCGTGAGGATCAAGGAATTCCTTACGGCCTTCAATCTGCAATGTCCAAACTATTTGCTGGAGACACCGCCATGGAAGTAGCGGTGGAGGCTGTTCAAGTATTCGGCGGATATGGATACACAAGGGAATACCCGGTAGAACGATATATGAGAGATGCTAAAATCACCCAAATCTATGAAGGGACGCAAGAGATTCAGCGTCTTGTTATTGCCGGAAAGCTACTTAAAGCATAGAAAAAACTCAAAATTAACGAAAACAGGAATGGTAATCAATTAAAAAGAGGCGAATGGGCTAGTCAAAGGTGAAAGATTTACTTGGGAACGAGTTAGAGCCTTACGGCATGGCATTGGAAAAAGGAAAAATAAAAGAATTGGCGATTGCGATAGGGGATGATAACCCAATTTTCTACAGCTTGGAGTCAGCTAAGGATGCTGGTTATGATGGTATTCCTGTTCCGTGCACTTTCTTGCAAATCATTGATTACCATGGCGGTTATGGCTTTCAAGAGAAAATGGAGGTTTGTTGGCAAAGTGGTGGAGAAAAAGGCTGACAACGTAGTTGTGGGTGAAGTACAGGCGAAAAACAGTGAAGGTGACATAAAAGTCTCTGGGATTTTTGAAGCGGTTTTGCCATCAAGCGATTTGTAAATCCAATCTTATAGCTCGTTGCTGACCGAATGGATGGAACATAACCGCTTCAGGAATTGGCGGATGTGCTAGGTGCTGAATACTGAGATTACTCACTTCCAATCGAACAGACGGGAAAAGTCGTAAACCCTGATTTGTACATTGCCTGCGGAATTTCAGGTGCCATTCAGCATTTAGCCGGGGTGTCTAACTCTAAAGTTGTCGTTACGATTAACAAAGATCCCGAAGCCCCTATCTTTCAAGTAGCGGACTACGGTATTGTGGGGGATTTGTTTGAGGTGATCCCGCTTCTAACGAAAGAAATTACAAAAGTACTAGTAAATTCTTAAAAAAATCCAGGATAGAACATGCATTACTCCTGATTAATAAGTGCATCTCTTCTCAATAAAAAACTGCTATCAATGGAGTGATTGATAGACAATAATAAACTTTTGGAAAGGAAATTGTATATGTTTAAAAAGGTTCTTATTGCTAATCGAGGGGAAATTGCTGTCCGAGTCATTAGGGCGTGTAAGGAAATGGGGATATCTACGGTCGCTGTATATTCTGAAGCAGACCGTGAAGCTCTGCATGTACGTCTAGCAGATGAAGCCTATTGCATTGGACCACACCTATCATCTAAGAGCTACTTGAATATGAAAAATTTGTTAATTGTTGCTCAAGTATCAAATGCAGATGCTATCCATCCTGGCTATGGATTTTTAGCTGAAAGTGCAGAATTTGCTAATATATGTATTGAAAACGATATCATTTTTATTGGACCATCACCTGAGGCAATCAGTAAGATGGGGGCGAAAGCGGTAGCGAGAGAAACGATGGAAGCCGCTGGCGTACCAATTGTTCCAGGTACTGATGGGATTATTGAAGATATTGAGGAAGCTGAGTTTAAAGCAAGAAGTATCGGGTATCCCGTTATTGTTAAAGCCACTGCTGGTGGTGGTGGAAAAGGGATGCGGGTTGCTGAATGCGAGGAAGAGTTAAAAAAAGCGATTTCAATGGCGCAGCAAGAAGCAGCTACAGCTTTTGGTAATGCAGGTGTTTATTTAGAAAAGTACATTGAAGAGCCTCGACACATTGAAATCCAAATTATGGGTGATTCCTTTGGCAATGTCGTGCACTTAGGGGAACGTGATTGCTCAATCCAGAGACGCCATCAAAAGCTAATTGAAGAAGCGCCATCCCCTGCACTTGATGAAGAACTAAGAACGAAAATGGGAGAGGCGGCATTAAAAGCCGCGAAGGCCGTACAATATTCAGGTGCAGGTACGATTGAATTTTTACTAGATAAACATAAAAATTTTTACTTTATGGAAATGAATACCCGTATTCAAGTTGAACACCCTGTAACAGAACTTATAACAGGAGTAGACTTAATCAAAGAACAATTACTAGTTGCCTCAGGTCATAGGTTATCTGTCAAACAAGAAGATATTCATATCAATGGTTGGGCGATTGAATGCCGGATTAATGCAGAAAATCCTGATAAAAACTTTATGCCATCCCCTGGGAAAATTGGATTATACCTACCTCCAGGTGGATTTGGAATCCGAGTCGATAGCGCAGTTTATCCAGAATATACGATCTCACCATTTTATGATTCGATGATTGCCAAATTAATCGTACATGGAAAAAATCGGGAAGAAGCAATTGCAAGGATGAAGCGAGCCTTAAGCGAGTTCGTCATTGAAGGAATTGATACAACAATCGCTTTCCACCTTCGCTTATTAGAGCATCCGGATTTTAAAGCTGGTAATTTTAACACGAAATTTTTAGAGATGAATGATTTAACGGTTTCCACTAAGTAACTAGTGGTGCTTTGAAGTATTCAGTAGCACTAGATTATTTAGTAAAGAGAAGAGGTAATGGTGGAAAAAAAACAATTTTTTGCAATTGTTGATGAGAATGACTGGAAAATCGGGACTGAACCTATGGGGTTGAGATTTCATAGATTCTAAGAAATATGAAATGAGTAAAGAAAAAATAACAGAAAATAAATTGTAGAAGGAGTGTTTCCTCATGTTTAAAATGAATGACATTAAAGAATTAATTCGGGCAGTGGACCGTTCTTCAATTGGAGAATTAACGATTAAAGGTGAAAATGATCAGCAAATAACGATTAGCAAACAAATGAATGTCGAACCAGTAGCGCTTATAGAAGAAACACAAGTCCCAGCGACTATTGCTGACGCACCTGTGAAAGTGGAAGCCGCCCCCGTTCAAAAGCAGGAAGGAATACAAACACCATCGACAATTACTGAGGACACATCGGTTCATAAAATTACTTCGCCAATGGTGGGAACATTTTTTGCGGCTCCATCACCTGATTCTGATGCCTATGTAAGAGTGGGAGATCAAATAAAAGAAGACACAGTGCTATGTATTGTGGAAGCCATGAAGCTTATGAATGAGCTGGAAGCGGAAGTTAGTGGTGAAATTGTTGAAATCTTTGTGGAAAATGGCCAGGTTGTTGAATATGGTCAGCCCTTGTTCCTCGTAAAAACTGCATAAGCAATAAAATTTAAACACTGATAGGAGAGGACTCACAGCATGGATATGTTCGATAAAATTGAGATCATGGAAGAACGACGGGAAAAAGTGAAGCTGGGGGGCGGTTATACACGGATTGATGCCCAGCATGAACGCGGGAAGCTTACTGCTAGAGAGCGTATCGAAATATTAGTGGATGAAGGGACATTCGTTGAAATAAACCCATTCATAGAAAATCGCGGCCTTGAATATGGATCCAGTGAGGCTCCTGGAGAAGGGGTTGTTACAGGATACGGTAAGGTTGGTGGGCGCCTTATTTTCCTTTTTGCTCAAGATTTTACTGTTTTCGGCGGAGCCCTTGGCGAAATGCATGCGACGAAGATTACCAATATCATGGATTTAGCAGCAGAAAATGGAGCACCTATAATCGGGTTAAATGACTCAGGTGGAGCACGAATTCAAGAAGGTGTTTTATCACTAGACGGATATGGACACATTTTCTATCGAAACTCCATTTATTCAGGCGTAATTCTTCAAATTTCCGTGATTATGGGACCCTGTGCCGGGGGGGCTGTTTATTCTCCTGCGATTACAGATTTCGTTTTCATGGTAGAAAAAACAAGTCAAATGTTTATTACAGGTCCAAAGGTAATTGAGTCGGTAACGGGAGCAAAAATTAATAGTGAGGATTTAGGTGGCGCGTCCGTTCATTCCACAATAAGTGGAAATGCCCATTTTACTGGACCAACAGAAGAAGACGTATTAAACCAAGTCAGGAGATTAATTGGCTACTTGCCATCAAACTATGAAGAAAAGCCACCTTACAAAGAGCCAGTAAATAAAATTCCTTTGGATGAAAGAATTGATGAACTTCTTGATGTTGTCCCGATTGATGGAACGAAGGTTTATGACGTGCGTAAGGTGATTTATTTAATTGTCGATGATCAAAATTTCATGGAAGTTCAGCCGAAATTCGCTAAAAACATTGTCATTGGCTTTGGCCGTATAAACGGCGATACAGTCGGTATTATCGCAAATAATCCGAAGATGATGGCCGGTGGTCTTGATATTGATTCATCTGACAAATGTGCTCGCTTTATCCGATTCTGTGATTGCTTTAAGATTCCATTAATTACATTTGAAGACGTGAGTGGGTTTATCCCAGGAATTCAACAAGAGCATGGCGGGATTATCCGGCATGGAGCGAAAATTTTATATGCCTATTCGGAAGCTTTGGTTCCCAAAATTACCGTGATTCTTCGAAAAGCATATGGTGGGGCTTACGTTGCCTTAAACAGTAAAGCAATCGGGGCAGACTTAGTATTTGCTTGGCCTAATGCAGAAATTGCGGTTATGGGACCAGCTGGAGCGGCCAATATCATTTTTGCAAAAGAGATTAGTGAAAGTACAGATCCGGAGGCCTTCAGGCAAGAAAAAATCAATGAATATCGCGAACGGTTTGCCAATCCTTACGTCGCATCAGCTAATGGCATTGTTGATGATGTAATTGACCCAAGGGATACGAGAAAAAGTATCGCTAGTGCATTGGAAATGCTAAAAAACAAGAAGAAAGCATTACCTAAGAAAAGGCATGGAAATATCCCTTTATAAACCTTTTCTTTAATAGTTTATGAACTACCTATATTAATAGAAGAAAAACGTGTAAAGATGAAAAAACGCCTATCGTAAAATGGTATAGAAGGGAGAGAGCGATAGCATGGTGATTTATGCTTACCGCAACTTAAAATGGATAAAAAAATAGTGGACCGATTTTCAGAATTTGAGATCCCAAGTTATGAACAGTGGCGTGACCTAACAGAAAAATCTTTAAAAGGAGCTTCTTTTGAAAAAAGACTTATTACAGAAACATATGAAGGAATTTTACTTCAGCCGATGTATCGAAAGGAGGATGCCGCCAATCTTCCTTTTCTGCAGTCTTTGCCAGGTATGGCTCCTTTTACTCGCGGCACTAAAACGCTTATAAATGGATGGGAAATCAATCAGGAAATCAATGTTGGAATACCGACTTCTTTTAATAAAGTAGCACGGCATGACCTTAGCCAGGGGCAAACTTCATTAAATATTGTCCTTGATACACCAACGAAACGTGGAATAAATGCGAGTGAAGCTATTTCAGAAGTAGGGAAAGCAGGACTATCGATTTCAGGGGTAACCGATATAGCCGATGCACTAAAAAGTATTGACTTTGAAAATGTTCCTATTCACGTAGGAGCTGGTGCAAATTCATTGCCAATCCTTGCTTTGATTATTGCTCATCTAGAACAGTCCGGACGACAAGTGGAGGAATTACATGGGTGTATAGGAATGGATCCAGTCGCGGAACTGGTAGCAAATGGAACATTGGCTTATGAGTTGGAAGATTGTTATACATTGATGGCCGACATAACAAAATGGGCAAATGAGAATACCCCCCATTTACAAACAGTTCTAATCCATGGAAATGTCTATCATGACGGTGGAAGTAGTGCGGTTGAAGAATTAGCTTTTTCCTTATCAACAGGTGTCGAATATTTACAAGCACTTACTTCCCAAGGAATTGATATAAATAAAGCCGCCAGCAGTATCCGTTTTTCGTTCTCAATCGGTTCCGGTTATTTTATGGAAATTGCCAAACTTCGGGCCGCAAGAACTCTTTGGGCCAGAATTGTAGAAACGTTTGGTGGGAATGAAGAAGCCCAGAAGATGACGATGCACGCACGAACATCTGCATGGACAAAAACTGTTTTTGATCCCTATGTGAATATGCTGCGTGCTACAACAGAAGCATTTTCTGCAGCAGTCGGTGGAGCTGACAGCATTCATGTTAGTTGCTTTGATGAAGCGATTCAAAAGTCCACCGCTTTTTCACGAAGAATTGCACGGAATGCCTCCATTATATTAAAAGAAGAAGCTCATATTGCGAGGACAATCGATCCAGCCGGTGGCTCTTGGTACGTAGAAGTACTGACAAATGAGGTTGCCCAAAAGGCATGGGGACTTTTCCAGGAAACAGAGCGAAAAGGTGGGATTTTCCAGTCATTAATAAAAGAATTCCCACAAAATGTTGTTCAACAAACAGCTTCAAAGCGAGTGAGGAACATCGCTCACCGAAAAGATATATTCGTTGGTACCAATATGTATGTGAATTTGGCAGAAAAAGAGGTAGATTGGATAGCGTTAAATGAAACGCTCCAAAATAATGATCATATTAATCAAGTAGTAGGCCGAGCACATATATCGGTAGGAAGTTTAGCCGTAAGCTCAAATAAAACAGAGACCGCGATCCAAGCAGCAAAACAAGGTGCATCATTAGGTGAAATAGCCAAAGCAACAGGTAGGAAGTCAGAAGCTGCGGTTTGTGTTAAAGCAATCAAGCCAACCAGAGGTGCACTTCAGTTTGAAGAACTTCGTCAATCCATTGATGAAATGGCAGAGAAAACTGGAAATCGACCGATTGTATATCTAGCAAACTTAGGACCTATTTCAGATCATAAAGTGCGAGCAGATTTTGCTACAGGATTTTTTGAAGTAGGAGGTTTCGATGTTATTCAAAACAATGGATTTGGTTCTATAAAAGAAGCAGCCGAGGCAATCGTTGCGTCCATGGCAGATTTTGTAATCATTTGTGGAAAAGATGAAGACTATCAACAAGCTGCCATTCCACTTGCAATGTCTATTAAAAAAACGGATGCACAAATAACCGTATTATTAGCAGGAAAGCCTAGCGAAGTAGATGAAGTCAGATTTAAAGAGGCTGGAATAGCTGAATTTGTTCATGTTGGCTCAAATTGCTATGACATATTAAGTCAACTTCTACAGGAGAAAGGAGTAGCTGTGTCATGACAAAACCAGATTTTACCCAAGTAGCATATACAGATGAAATAGAAGGAGAATTTAGCGAGTGGAGTAAACATGCCGAGAAACTTTCTGGAATGTATTTTGATAATTTAGCTTTTCCGACTTATGAAAAAATTGATGTAAAGTCTCTTTATACAAATATGGACACAATAGGAATGAATCATTTAGATTATGTGGCGGGAATTGCACCATTCTTTCGAGGTCCCTACCTAGCTATGTATAAATCACAACCTTGGACGGTTCGTCAATATGCTGGCTTTTCTACGGCGGAAGAAAGTAATGCGTTTTACCGCAGAAACTTAGCTGCAGGACAAAAAGGGCTTTCGATCGCCTTTGATTTAGCTACACATCGTGGGTATGATTCGGATCATCCTCGAGTCGTAGGCGATGTGGGAAAAGCCGGCGTTGCCGTTGATTCCATTCTAGACATGAAGATTTTATTTGATGGAATCCCATTAGACCAAATGTCTGTTTCGATGACGATGAACGGAGCTGTCCTGCCCATCATGGCTTTTTACATCGTGGCAGCTGAAGAACAAGGAGTTCCCCAAGAGGAGCTTTCTGGAACAATTCAAAATGATATTTTAAAAGAATATATGGTTCGTAATACGTACATTTATCCTCCAGAACCGTCAATGAAAATTATAGCAGATATCTTTGAATACACGTCCCAGCATATGCCGAAATTTAATTCCATTAGCATCTCCGGTTATCATATGCAAGAAGCGGGGGCTACGGCCGATATAGAGTTGGGCTATACCCTTGCAGATGGATTAGAGTATGTCAAAACGGGTTTAAATGCAGGGATTGATATTGATCGATTTGCTCCACGTCTTTCCTTCTTCTGGGCAATCGGAATGAATTACTATATGGAAGTGGCTAAAATGCGCGCAGCTCGTTTAATTTGGGCGAAGCTAATGAAAAGGTTTTACCCGAAAAATGAAAAGTCGTTAGCACTTCGAACCCATTCGCAAACATCTGGATGGAGCTTAACAGAGCAAGACCCATTCAATAATGTTTCACGTACCTGTATTGAAGCGATGGCTGCAGCTCTTGGTCATACACAATCCCTACATACGAACGCACTGGATGAGGCGATTGCCTTACCGACCGATTTTTCTGCCCGAATAGCTCGAAATACCCAATTATACCTTCAGGATGAAACGGGGATAACCAACGTATTAGACCCATGGGGCGGCTCCTATTACGTGGAGTCACTTACGGCTGAATTACTTGAAAAAGCCTGGGAACATATTGAAGAAATCGAAGCACTTGGCGGAATGGCAAAAGCCATTGAAACAGGCCTGCCAAAGATGAGAATTGAAGAAGCGGCTGCTAGAAGACAAGCGCATATTGATTCTGGTAAAGAATCGATCATTGGAGTGAATAAATACCGTTTAGAAAAAGAGGACCCTCTTGAGATATTAGATATTGATAATACTGCTGTCCGTGAAGCGCAAATTCGCCGCTTAGAGCAGCTCCGGGCAGAAAGAGATAAAGCAAAGGTAGAAGCAGCACTTCAAGCGATTACAAAAGCGGCTGAAACTGGAGAAGGAAACCTCTTAGAGCTAGCGGTAAATGCAGCTCGCGCTAGAGCAAGCCTAGGAGAAATTTCGATTGCATATGAACAAGTAGTAGGGAGACATAAAGCAGTTATTCGTTCGATTAGCGGAGTGTACAGTGCAGAGTTTGGGGAAGAGGAACAAGTGAAAATTGTCCGTGAAATGTCCGATCAATTTGAAGAGAATGAAGGCCGACGCCCTCGAATTATGATTGCAAAGATGGGACAGGACGGACATGACCGTGGAGCTAAAGTGATTTCGACTGCATTTGCAGACCTTGGTTTTGATGTTGATATTGGTCCCTTATTCCAAACCCCAGAGGAAGCAGCCTTACAGGCCGTGGAAAATGATGTACATGTTCTAGGGATGAGCTCTCTTGCTGCTGGTCATAAAACATTACTTCCTCAAGTCGTGGAAGAGCTGAAGCGTTTAGGCCGTGAAGATATTGCCGTCGTGATTGGCGGTGTTATTCCTGCTCAAGATTACAGTTACTTAATAGAAAAAGGAGCAGCTGCCATATTTGGACCAGGAACGGTTATCCCGATTGCCGCACAACAGGTTATAGAAGAATTAAATCGTCGTCTCGGATTGGTTACTTAAATGACAGAAAAAGAAAGCATTCAATCCAAGCAACTCTTATCGACAAGACGAAGACACCTTACGGTTGATGATTATGTGCAGGGTGTGATGAATGGAAATCGTGCAATTATTGCTCAAGCGATCACCTTAGTTGAAAGCAATTTACCCAAACACATGGAAATGGCACAAAAAGTGCTGAAAGAACTGATTCCATATACAGGAAAATCAATTCGGGTCGGCTTTACAGGCGTTCCTGGGGCTGGTAAGAGCACGTTAATTGAATCCTTTGGTATGATGCTCTGTGAGCAAAATCACCGTGTAGCGGTATTAGCCATTGACCCAACTAGCAGTGTATCTAGAGGAAGTATTCTAGGTGACAAAACACGAATGGAGCATCTTTCACGCCACCCACATGCATATGTTCGACCGTCACCGTCGAGTGGGACGTTAGGAGGGGTCACTAGAAAAAGCCGTGAAACCCTTCTTATTTGTGAGGCAGCAGGGTATGACGTAATAATCGTGGAAACCGTCGGAGTCGGCCAAAGTGAAATAACCGTCCGGTCCATGGTGGATTTTTTCCTAGTTATTATGCTGACTGGTGCAGGGGATGAGCTACAAGGAATGAAAAAAGGGGTGATGGAATTAGCTGATGCTATTTTCATTAATAAAGCGGATGGCGAAAACAAACAAGCTGCCATGAATGCAAAGGTGGAATACAATCGCCTCCTTCATTTCTTACAGCCAATCACCGAGGGTTGGGAAACAAAAGCATTTACTGTGTCTGCCTTAACGGGTGAAGGCGCATCTCACATTTGGAAGGTCATTCAGAAATATAAACAAGTTACCAGTAGGAATGGATTCATTGGAAAAAGAAGAAAAGAACAAATGATTGACTGGGTGCATTCTATGATAGAGGACCAATTAAAGGCGAGATTTTATGGTAATCCATCGATGAAAAAAAACATTACTAAAATGGAAGGATTGCTTCTTAACGGCCATACTTCTCCCACACTCGCAGTCCAACAATTATTCAACATTTATGATGAAAATGGATAGGAAAAAGAAGGAATGGGTTCGCAATCAATTGTACTCATGCATCATTTATTTTGACGTTTATTTACAAAAGTTAATTAACGGAACCTTTAAAATATACAATATACCGTTAATTAATATCATGTCCCTAATAACGGTATAAAATCAGAAGTAAAAATACAGAAATGGAAAAGATGTTTTCCATCCATCAAAATCGATCAAACAACCTTCAATAAAGGAGAATGAATTATGAGTCATGTTTATATTTTAGGTGGAGCTAGGACGCCATTCGGGAGTTTTGGAGGGGTATTAAAGGATGTTTCTGCCATCGATCTTGGAGTCATCGCAAGTAAAGGAGCCATTGAAAAAAGTAATATTTCAGTTGAAGAGGTTGAGCATGTTTTTGCAGGGAATGTGATACATACTTCGAAAAATGCCTCCTACCTATCCAGGCATATTGCTTTGAAAGCTGGTATTCCAATCGAGAGCCCCGCTTTAACTCTCAATCGTTTATGCGGTTCTGGATTGCAAGCGGTCGTATCGGCAGCTCAGTCGATTATTTTAAAGGATGCTGAAGTCGCCCTAGCCCTGGGAACCGAAAATATGAGCCAATCTCCTCACGTATTACGAGATGTCCGCTTTGGTACGGGTTTACAGTCTCCACAAATGGACGACATGCTTTGGGCGACTTTGAGCGATGAATATATAGGGTGTGGGATGGGAGTAACAGCGGAAACTCTTGCAGAAAAATATGAACTAACACGAGACGATCAAGATAGTTTGGCTGTCCAATCACACCAAAAATCAGCAAAGGCCCAACTGACGGGGCGATTTCAACAAGAGATTTCCCCTGTCACGATATTCACCAAAAAAGGCAAGGAAATAACCATTTTAGAAGATGAACATATTCGCCATAATGCTTCAATTGAAGGATTAGCGAAACTGAAACCAGCCTTTAAACAGGATGGGACCGTAACGGCAGGTAATGCCAGTGGTATTAATGATGGGGCAGCTGCCTTAATACTTGGAAGTGAATCCTTCCTTCAAAACAATCACAATGTGAAGCCATTGGCAAGAATCATATCCTGGGGGATTGCGGGGGTAGACCCAAATATTATGGGCATCGGACCAGTTCCTGCTAGTCAATTAGCTTTACGGAAAGTAGGACTCAATATTGAAAATATCGATTTGTTCGAAATCAATGAAGCATTCTCTGCCCAGTATCTTGCAGTAGAGAGAGAGCTTGGATTGAAACGGGAAAAAGTTAACGTCAATGGTGGAGCAATCGCATTAGGTCATCCAGTTGGGGCTAGTGGAGCTAGAATTATATATTCATTGGCCCTAGAGTTAAGGAATCGAGGAAAGAAGTTTGGACTAGCCTCCCTCTGTATTGGAGGAGGACAAGGAATCTCAGTAATCATTGAGGCTCTATGAACATGTGAATAAAATAAAACGTGGTGATGGTTATGAATAGTTTACAGCTACAATTCATACATGAATTATTTGGAGTAGCCTCATAATTCATAGATGAAAGGATATGGAGATTCTATGTTTCTAACATGACATATTTGCACCAGGATCCTTTGGATAATGGTAGGCCTACATGCTTAAAGGACCATCTCAGATGGTCCTTTAAACTTTTATAATCAAAGTTCATGATTTAGACTCACATTATTTTTACAAAATTCAGGCTATTAGTTTCATTACGCTAACTGACTATTCATAGATTTTTTGGAAGCGTTCGACATAAGATAACGACTCGTCCTGAATAGCCTTACTTATATCTATATACTTAGATATTTCATCTATAGTAAGTTGACTGAATCTTGTCTTACTAATAATGGGTTTTAATTTAGTAATGTTTTTTTACTGAATTAAAACGGATACCCATTTAATCCTGTGCCGAAAAGATCGAATTCAGGATCTTTTGACTGAGTTATTGGAGGGGCGTCGGATCGCCCATTAGGAGAGTTGATAGCAGCTTCACCTTCAACTGACTCTACAGAGGTTTCGTCATCCTCTTTATTCAATGGGTTATTAATCATACTCATAATCATAATCATCTCCTTTTTTATCAGATTAACGTAATTATTTATTCCCTAAATATTTTAATTTTATGCTAAAAAATATGATGACAGGAATGCGTTGAAATGACCTGTTAAGACCTTGTAAGCAATCGTGAGGTAATCCGTTCAAAACAAGGAGTTACTCCCACTTTCGAAGGTAAAATAGTTATTTCGAAAGCAATAACTTTACTAAACACCATTAAAGAACTAAACAAAGAAGTTTATGATTATAAAAATATCAATAAACTCATTTAATTACTGGGCCTACTTTTTCTTTTATACTTCAAGAAATCATGGTAAAGTTTAATTCAAAAAATAGTGAAATAACATTTGAATTTGAGTTTTGAGCAAAACCCTACAGATATTATTCAGAATTTCAACAAGGGAAATTACGATTTTGCTATGATCCATGCATCTATAATGAGTTAAAAAAAGAAAAAAATATTCGGTTTGAACATATTCATGACGGTCATATATGTATTGCAGTGGGTAAAAATTCACCTTTTTATTCTTTGTTAAAGACTAATATACGTTAGCGATGATAAAAGAACTGATGTAATAATAATGGCAATAAGTGGACGTATTGCTTTGGTACGTAATTCTTTCAAGCTAATATTTAATCCTAATCCGGTCATTGACATTGTTAACATAAATGACGTGAAGTCTGCAATATAAGACATCACTTTTTGTGATACCAATACCTTATTACCAATGATATAGCTTCCCACAAAACTCATAACGATAAAGCCAATTAAAAACCATGGAAACTCGAATCTTGCCTCCCCTTCTATTTTTCCTTTCTTTTTCATCCAAAGCATGAGGATAATGCAAACCGGAATTAATAGGAATACTCGTGTTAGTTTGGCAAGTAATGCGTGAGCAAGAGCATCCTGGCCTGCCGGGGCAGCAGCTAATGCAACATGGCCTATCTCGTGTAGGCTGATTCCAACCCAATTTCCGTAGTTCATAGGACCAATTGATAAAAAAGGATATATTAACGTATAGATTATTGAAAACACTGTGCCGACTAATGCGATGATGCCTACTCCCATAGCCGTATCTTCATCTTTTGCTTTTATAATTGGCGATACGGCCGCGATGGCAGCCGCACCACAAATGCCTGTGCCGACACTTAATAATAAAGAAAGATTAAAATCTGCCTTCAGCCATTTTGCAATGATCATAAGAACAACAATTGAAAAAATGATCGTTATTGTCCCTCTTAGCAATAGAGGTAAACCCTGATGAAATATCACAATCATGTTAAGCTTTAATCCATAAAGTATGATGGCAAATCTTAATAGTTTTTTTGATGAAAATTGAATACCAGTACGTAATTTTATTGGATATCCAAAAACCTGTCTATAAACTACAGCTAGTAAAATGGCACACGCAAGAGGTCCAATATGATTTAGACCTGGCAACGCTGCCAAAATAAAACCTAACACGGCTATGATCAATGTAAAACCAATTCCAGAAATCAAAGAAACATTTAGCTTTTTTGCCGCTTTTTTTTGCTTATTTGGACTGGGAGTTATTAACGCTTTTTGTTCCAATATTTTTCAACCCCTTATTTGGATTATTTATAATTTATCGTAACTAATGTTTTACAATAAGGAAAATAAATGATTATTATAGTTATAATAAGTAAATACGATAGTGAGAGGGGAACATATGGATCAACTATTATCTGTATTTATATCTGTAGCTGATAAAAGAAACTTTTCCAGAGCAGCGGAAGAGCTTCATATGACTCAGCCTGCAGTCAGCCAGCAAATTCAACAATTGGAAAAACATGTAGGTGCAAAATTACTTCTGCGAACAAACAAATCTGTCCAGCTAACTAAAGCAGGAGAAATAGTCTATTTACATGCTAAAGAAATAACAGGTTTATATAAACGAATGTCAATATTAGTGAATGAATTAAATAACGAGCCAACAGGACCATTAAAAATTGGTGCCAGCTATACCTTTGGAGAGTATGTATTACCACATATACTTGCGAGAATGAAAAAACTTTTTCCTAATATCTTCCCTTCGGTACAGATTGGCAACACAAGGGATATTGCCAAAGCAATCACAAGTCATGAGATCGATGTAGGAATTGTAGAGGGGGAAATTTCTCTTCGAAATATATATATAAAATCCGTTTCCACCGACCAAATGTATATCGTGGCAGGGGGTAAATATCCAATTTATTTCAATAAGGAAGTTACACGGAGACAGGTAGAACAAGAGAATTGGATTATCCGTGAAGAAGGTTCTGGTACAAGAGAGGCAACAGAAACATTATTTCAATCTTTACAAATACGTCCTTCCAAGGTAATGGAGTTCGGAAGCACACAACTTATAAAAGAAGCAGTTGAAGCCGGGCTTGGCATTAGTTACTTATCTGAACTTACTGTAAAAAAAGAAAGAATGCTTGGTACCATTCAAGTATTAAATGTAAAAGGGACACCGATAAAAAGAAATTTTTCAGTTATAACAGAATCTGTGGAATTGCATACGAAATCTATGAACTTGTTTATTGAATTAATAGAAAAATATTTAAAGAACCAATTATTGCAATAGCTCTATTTTATAAATTTAAAAAAATATAAAAAAGACAAAGCTCTTTGAACTATACCCCGGATAACGGTCACACATAAAAAAGTGTCCCTTATCCGGGGTTTTTTATGTTTCAATCGGTGTAATGAGAATGGACGGGGGGGGTTCTATGAGTAAGAATATAGGATCAGTTGGTTGATGAAAAAACAGCGTAACATTATTCTATACATTGGTACTTCAATTGATGGTTATATTGCAAATGATGATGGTACATCGGAGTGGTTAGAATCAACAGAAGTAGAAGGAGATTCTGGCTACAATTCACTCCTGGAAATAATTGACACTGCTGTTATGGGAAAAGGAACTTATGATGTCATTCGTGGATTTGACATGAATTATCCTTATAGTGATTATAAAAATTATGTATTTTCTAAATCTGTTAAATGTATTTTGTTTTAGCAAACTAAAATATCAAATTAGACTAAGGTTTATAGCAAAAGCTTGTCTCCATTCATAGGATAAAGAAAGGCTGTAATCAATGTTATTGGATTCAGCGTTCCTAAACGGGTTTTAAGTGTGGATTCCCCTCAATTGTTATTACAAAAGGAGGTGTTTCTGCCCCTCTTAGGGTTAATATGAAGGGAGAGGATAGAATTGCCAAATGTTCAATTAGTACCCTTCCAAGTAGAAGGAATAACAGAAAATACCTTGGAAGTTCCACGAGGTATTAGAATGATTCGTGCACGCTCTATTTGGAGAGAAGGGTTTAAGGGTGAGAACATAGTAGTAGCCGTAATCGATACAGGATGCCAGTCAGATCACCCTGATTTGATTGGTCAAATTATTGGTGGATATAATTTCACGGACGATTATTATGGTGATCCTGTCAAATTTGCCGATAATAACGGACACGGGACTCATGTTTGCGGAACCATTGCAGCAGCAGAAAATGGTTTTGGAGTTGTAGGTGCAGCACCTAAAGCGAAGTTGCTGGTACTTAAGGTTTTAAATGGATCAGGAGAAGGAACAACAGAAAACATTACGTCAGCTATTAATTACGCTGTCAATTGGACAGGTCCTAATGGCGAAAAAGTACGGGTTATCTCGATGTCATTAGGGGGACCGGATGATGATCCGGCCTTACATTCGTCGATTATAAACGCCGTTCAATCTAATATAATGGTCGTGTGTGCCGCGGGAAATGAAGGCGATGGTAAGGCCGAAACAAACGAGTACAGTTATCCAGCTGCATATGCGGAAGTTGTGGCAGTAGGCTCAGTTAACCAGCGTGAACGCATTTCCAGATTTAGTAATTCTAATGGTGAAGTGGATTTAGTAGCCCCTGGGGAGAAAGTGATATCAACCTTTCCTGGTAACCAATTTGCCGTCTTATCAGGTACATCCATGGCTGCCCCACATGTGTCAGGGGCTGTTGCGCTTTTGATAAATAAATTTGAAACAATACTTGGCCGTAAATTAACAGAGTTAGAAGAATTTAATGAACTCTTAAATAATACAGTTTCGCTGGGCAAACCAAAGACTCAAGAAGGGCATGGAATACTGAAACTAAATCACCAGAAATTAGAAAATATAAAAAAAGTTTTAAGGGAGTTTAGGTAGCCTTAAGATAGAGAACAGAAAAGTATATGATCCTAATTTCATTGCATATTGTGTTAGGAACTCGGACTCTCCAGGGATCTACAATTTGTGAGGAACCTGCGAATTCCACTCCTAACTGTGTGCCCGCAATATTTTGATGCAACAACATACATTTGGTTCTCAATTGCGCGCGCACGAAGTAATATATTCCAATGTGTTTCCCTTGCGAGTGGCCATTCTGCTACGATATGTAACACTTGAATACCTTGTAATCCTAAGTCACGAATAATTTCAGGGAATCGTAAATCGTAACAAATAATAATCCCCATTTCCACACCTTCAAGTTCGAATACTTTAACTTGATTATGACCGCCCGTTAACCGTTAAACTTTATCGGGATTATGCCAGCATAGGGTATTAAGATCCATAAACACTCATTTCTCCGGAGATGAGTGTTTTTATTTGCATCCCGAGTAGACTCATGTAGTTCATCCTTTTTTGTTTAGCTTCGCATGGGGTATTTTGTGTGTAGTTTTGTTAAACAGACTAAGGAATAGATATACTTATAAAGCAAAGAATAAAGAAATATTGACACAATAGCTTTTCTCTTTTCATAGGATAGGAGGGTATGGTATATTAATTCCAAGGAGGGATGGGAAATGGATGAAATGATGAATAGTCAAGATTCTGTGAATGAAGAAGAATGCTGTACGACCTCTTCCCACGGCCGAAAGAGTCATCACTCAGAAGCAGTAAAAAAGAATTTAACGACCCGGTTAAATCGAATTGAAGGTCAAATTCGCGGTATAAAGGGTCTTATTGAAAAAGATACGTACTGTGATGATGTGATTACCCAAATAGCAGCTACACAAAGCGCGATGAATAGTGTGGCCAAGATTTTATTAGAAGGCCATCTAAGGAATTGTGTGGTCGAACGCCTGAATGATGGGGATACAGAGGTTATAGATGAAGTGCTTGTAACGATACAAAAATTAATGAAAAAATAAAGGAGTAGTGGTTAAAATGGAAAGTGTAACATTGAATGTAAGTGGAATGTCTTGTGGTCATTGTGTGAATGCAGTTGAAGGGAATGTAGGTAAACTGGCAGGTGTTGAAAGCGTAAAAGTGCATTTGGATGCAGGCAAAGTGGATGTAGCGTTTGATAATGAAAAAGTATCACTTGAAAAAATAAAAGAAACGATCGATGATCAAGGCTACGATGTCGAGTAAGATTTGAGGGTGCTGTTAAAGCACTTCTTTTTTACAAAGAATTATACCCCATAGTGGTATAGGGAGGCGGGGATGATGTGAGCAGCCAGATAAAAGAAACAAGTATGCAGATTTCAGGCATGACTTGCGCTGCATGTGCAACCAGGATTGAAAAAGGGTTAAACAGGATGGAAGGCGTTGAGGAAGCCACCGTTAATTTGGCCCTTGAGAAATCGGTCATTAAATATGATTCGGAAAAATTAAGCACCCATGACTTTGAAAAGAAAATACAAGACCTTGGCTATGATGTAGTGAAAGAGAAAAGGGAATTTACGATTACTGGCATGACCTGTGCTGCCTGTGCTACCCGAATTGAGAAAGGGTTAAATAAGTTGGATGGAGTGAGTATGGCTAATGTGAATCTTGCGCTCGAAAATGCGACCGTCGAGTATGATCCTTCCGAAGCCTCACCACTTGATATCATTCAACGAGTGGAGAAGTTGGGGTATGGGGCGATCATCAAGGAAGATAATAGGGATTCAGTGGATTTCCGTCAGAAAGAAATTCAAAAACAAAAGAATAACTTCATCTTTTCGGTGATTTTATCTTTTCCATTGTTATGGGCGATGGTAAGTCATTTCAGTTTTACTTCGTTCATCTATATGCCTGATTTCCTCATGAATCCCTGGGTGCAAATTGCATTTGCCACCCCTGTGCAATTCATCATTGGGAAGCAGTTTTATGTTGGTGCTTATAAAGCCTTGAAAAACAAAAGTGCCAATATGGATGTATTGGTTGCAATGGGAACATCCGCTGCTTATTTTTACAGTGTCTATCAGGCGATCATCTCAAGCGGTTCCCATCACAATACAGCACAACTTTACTTCGAAACTAGTTCGATTCTTATCACCCTCATTCTTTTAGGGAAGCTTTTTGAAGCAAAAGCAAAAGGGCGTTCTTCCGAGGCCATCAAAAAATTGATGGGGCTTCAGGCCAAAACCGCATTGGTGTTAAGGAATGGGGAAGAACGTGAAATACCGCTTGAAGAAGTCATTGTAGGGGATACTGTTTTGGTGAAGCCGGGTGAAAAGATCCCTGTCGATGGAGAAATGATCGAAGGGAACTCTGCAGTCGATGAATCCATGTTAACGGGTGAGAGCATTCCGGTGGATAAAACAAACGGGGATTCTGTGATCGGATCAACACTGAATAAAAATGGTTTTCTCAAAATGAAAGCGACAAAGATCGGAAGGGATACAGCTCTTTCCCAAATCATCAAAGTCGTCGAAGATGCGCAAGGGTCCAAAGCTCCGATTCAACGGCTTGCTGACCAAATTTCCGGCGTCTTCGTTCCCATTGTTGTCGGAATCGCCCTGTTAACTTTTCTGGTTTGGATGATATGGGTTAACCCTGGAGAATTCACACCAGCTTTTGAAGCGATGATTGCAGTGCTAGTCATAGCCTGTCCTTGTGCTTTAGGTCTGGCCACTCCAACATCCATCATGGCAGGATCAGGGCGGGCCGCTGAATTCGGTATTTTATTTAAAGGCGGGGAACACTTGGAAACCACACACCATATAGATACGGTCATTTTGGATAAAACGGGAACAGTGACAAATGGTACCCCTGTTTTGACCGATGTCCTCATCGAGAATGGTATGGTGGAAGAACAGTTTTTATCTCTTATCGGTGCCGCTGAAAAACAATCTGAACACCCTCTTGCCCAATCAATCGTTCAAGGAATTCAGGAAAGGCGGATAGCACTTGCTGCGGTTGAGGAATTTGAAGCGATTCCTGGATACGGGGTGAGAGCTGTAGTAAATCAAAAAGTGTTATTCGTCGGAACGCGTAAATTGATGAAGCAAAACAACGTGGATATTACTAAGGCGCTAACAGCTATGGTAGAACTTGAAGAGCAAGGGAAGACCGCAATGCTCGCCAGCATTGAAGGGGAATATGCAGGACTCATTGCGGTTGCGGATACAATAAAAGATACCTCGCTAACGGCGATTAAAAGGTTAAAAGCGATGGATATCCAGGTAATCATGATAACAGGGGATAATCAAAGGACAGCAAATGCCATCGGCCATCAAGTTGGCATTGACCAAGTGATTGCAGAAGTCCTTCCTGAAGGGAAAGCGGAAGAAGTGAAAAAACTGCAGGCCGCTGGTAAAAGAGTGGCAATGGTCGGAGATGGGATAAATGATGCACCCGCGCTTGCACTAGCCGATATAGGAATGGCGATAGGAACCGGGACGGACATAGCCATGGAAGCTGCTGATATTACTCTGATCCGGGGGGATTTGAACAGTATTGCAGATGCAATCCTAATGAGCAGGAAAACGATGAGGAATATCAAACAAAACCTATTCTGGGCTTTTGCCTATAATGTAATCGGGATACCAATTGCAGCAATCGGACTGCTTGCCCCATGGTTAGCGGGTGCTGCCATGGCCTTCAGTTCTGTATCAGTCGTATTAAATGCACTTCGCCTCCAACGTGTAAAGCTCTGAAGAGCATGTAACCATATATTGAAGGCATTGTTACTTATATCAATGCCTTTTTTCTATCTGCCATACGCCTCGAGCAATCGGATTGTCATTCCTTATAGTAAAAAAGCAGATGATCCTGGAAAGGGGATCATCTGCTTTCATCTGGAATGAGCTTTAGATATTTACAGCCACCCCTAATTGATGTTCCTTTGTTTTCGAGGTGCCATACCGATCTTATTTTAAACAGTAAAATACATAATCTGTAGGTGTGCCACGCTCGCCTTGTTGATGGAGCATCGCCGACACATTACCGCGATGATAGGTCCCGTGATTCACTACATGATGGATGAGGTCGGCAAGTACAAACTCACTAGCCCCCATTTTGGGATGTTCGGTTACAATGGTCCGTTCAAGATCAGGCTGCGTAGCAAGAAAAACGTCATAATCCTTTGCAAGTTCATCATAGTAGGATTCAAGTTCATTTATTGAAACTCCATCCACTTCTTCCCGTCGGCTTTCAACTTTCTTAAAAGTATCTTGAATGGTGCTTCCTTTCATTATCTCCAACCATGTGACATCTGTTGCGTAAAGGTGAACCAGGACTTCCTTAATGGAGGGAAAGACACTTTTTATCGTGTCGCCATAGACTCCGTCCGGTAATTGTTTTAGGTTTTGGAACACTTGCTGATTAGCCCAAACATGGTAATCATACATTTTCTTGGCACGGTCCTTTTCCATTTTCTCACTCCTTCCATTGTTACTAAATCCCTTTCGACATAATTTAAAGAATACCTTTATCAAAGCTAATTCCTTATATGATAATTTGTCCATGCAAATGCCTCGTTTTATGCATACCATGATAATAGATGCTATCCTACTACTGTTATTAAGTTTGATTACCATCAAAGTTGCGTTAAGGGAGTCTATCCTCTTTTAATAATATTGCAGTAGAGCCAGAGTAAATGATTAAGGGTTTCTCAAGTAGGGAATCCACAGACATGAAGTAATAATAAAGGTGATAAAAAATAAAAAAGGAAATTGGATAGATATGCAACCAATTGTCAATCGGGGATGGAAAGCTTAAACAGAGATTAGAAGTACGGTTAATTCTGCGAACAACCTGAAAAGCTGGCAAGGTCAAAGAACATGACATTACAGAATTTGTGTTACAGATTAAAAAGCACAACCTTTTAAACTCATGTGATTCTTGCTACTGTTAGCGAATTAATTTGTTAGAAAAATAGAACCGTCATTAATTCCAATCATGGATGGCAAGCGGTTTTATTCTTCAACTGACGGGGCTGATTTTTGGTATCTAAGAGTGTGAAAATTCGCTTTATTTAAAAATATTGTTAATAATAATAATAACTCTTATCGAGAGGTGGAAAAAAATGAAAGCAGATGCCGTTTTTGAAGGTGGGGGGGCCAGGGGAATTGCTTTTATTGGAGCGATTCAAGCAATGGAAGAGGAAAAAGTCGAATGGGAAAGACTTGCTGGGACATCAGCAGGAGCAGTAATAGCTGCTCTTTTGGCTAGTGGCTATAAAAGCCATGAAATTAGAGAACGGTTTAGTGAAATCAATTACTCAAAGATTCGAGGCAGGACAATTCTGAATCAAATTCCCATTTTCGGTTCCTTTTTGGAACTTATGGTTCATCTTGGGATTTACAAAAACGATTATTTGGAATCATGGGTGGATTCTCTTCTTTCAGAAAAAGGGATTAAGACATTCGCAGATCTTCCAGATGGAAAGTTGAAGATAATTGCGTCTGATGTTTCGAATGGTCAGATGCTTATTTTGCCAGATGATTTGGAACGCTATGGGATGTCTCCTGCTGATTTAAAAGTTTCAACTGCCGTAATGATGAGTGCCTCTCTACCATTTTTCTTCCGTCCGGTTATTTGGAAATCAAAAGACCGGAAAAAATCCTACATTTTAGATGGTGGTTTACTTAGTAACTTCCCAATATGGATATTTGATACAGACAATCCTCGTTTTCCAACATTCGGATTCCATTTTGTGAAAGATGAAGTTAACATAGATCCGGTTATACCAACGCCAATCCACCTTTTCAAAAATATATTTAAAACGATGCTTCAAGCCCATGATTTACGACATATGAACGAAGAAACGATTGAACGCACGATTCAAATTCCTACTGGCGGCATCAACGCAACGGACTTTGAACTGAATGAGGATGAAATCGACTTTCTCTATAAATCAGGCTATACTTCTGCAAAAGAATTTTTGTCTGAGTGGGATTTTGAACAATATAAGCACAAACGGATGCAAAGAGTAAAAAATAAGTAGGAGAAACATTACCCTATCTTTTCAAAAGGGTGAAAGAGTGGGACAAGGAGCTGTTACAACGGCTCTTTTTCTTATTGAACTAACGATCAATAGTTTAATATGAGGCATAGTTGCCTTGAGCTTAAAAGCAATAAATGGAAATACGAAATCATAAAAAATTAACAAGAGATATTATTTTAGAATTTTTTAAATGGATAAACGGAAATAAAAGATTAAAAAAAGAAAACAACGTTGGAAGAAATATATACCATAAATGAATTCCCTTACCAGATTCAGGAGATCGATCAATCGAAAAAATCGTTTCCGCTATAAATTATGAAATTTAATGAACAGATCCTAAAAGGAGAAGAGATAGGAGTAACTCAATGTCACTGTGAGGATTGGACGATGAGCCAGCCCTTCATAAAAAATATAGTTGTAGTAAATGTGCGAAGGGATGGAATCTCCAAAACAAATGAAAACAGTATTCCGGGTGCTTATCAGGAAGTAGTGGAAGCTCCGTTAACCATCCTAGCTTCCATTAAGATATTGTAATACCAATAGAAAAGTGGATTCAGCAGTGCCAAGCGAACAATTAATGTCCCATTTATCTGGTAAACTACATACTGCTTTATCAGGTACGTCTATAGACGTCCCGCATGTATCAGGAGCGCTTGCTTTTCTTATAGAAAAATAATAAAAAAACTTAACCGCCGGTTAACGTTGCCCGAGATTTTTGAGAGACAATGGTCTCTAAGCCCTTCCGGTAGCAAAACTAGAGATGGAAATGAATCGTGGGCTAAAGTTTGTTATGATTTTACTATTCAAAAAACCGTCAATCAATTTTCGCCATTTGGCATAAAACGTTAACTAGGAATATAATCCTGAAAATAAGAATAAAGATTGACAATCACAAATCCTCATAATACGATACTTTACAGAATAAACAGAATTATCTTTTTTTATTTTTTGTCATAAAACAAAAACTGAGTTTTATATTATAAAACAAAGACCTCCTTGTATATACATATTATCTAAGCGTGAACTCTGGCTTTTTCTTATTTTGGAAACGCTGCCAATTATGGCGTTTTATATAACAAGGGGGGATAAGGTATGGAAGCAAGAGTGGAAACAAAGCAAGAAAAGCCATTAAATATTGGCCGGAAATTTCGCTGGACAGTTGTCATCTGGTTATTGATTGGAGGAATAATCAACTATCTTGATCGGGCCAACCTCTCCATTGCAGCTCCCGAAATGATGAAGGAACTCGGACTAAGCGTGACCGAAATCGGGTTGTTGGGAACCTTTTTTTCTTGGAGTTATGCATTAATGCAGCTTCCTTCCGGATGGCTGATCGATCGGTTCGGGACCAAAAAGGTGTATACAATCGCGCTTATTTGGTGGAGTGGTGCGACCATTTTAACGGGAGCCGTTCATAAAATGAGTTCATTTATTGCTGCACGGATTTTACTTGGAGTGGGAGAAGCACCTTGTTTTCCTACGATGGCTAAGATCACATCGTATTGGTTCCCTAAAAAGGAACGAGGCTTGGCAACTGGAATTTGGGATTCTTCGTCCAAATGGGGACCAGCCATTGCACCGCCACTTCTCGTTTTCATTATGGTGACTTTTGGGTGGAGAGCGTTGTTTTATATAACGGGTGTGATCGGCATCATCTTCGCAATCGGTTTTGTTATTTTTTATAAAAATCCTGAAAAAAGCCAAAAACTTTCCAAGGAGGAATTTGAATACATTAAGTCGGAAGGTGGTGGAGTAGAGAAAGGCATTCAATCATCAAACATAAAATGGGGTTCGTTATTTAAATATCGAAGCGTGTGGGGGATGATTCTGGGCTTCTTCTGTACCATTTGGATCTGGAATATTTTCCTTGTCTTCCTTCCCCTTTATTTGTTTGATGTCCATCATGTCTCACTTAAAGAAATGGGTATATATGCTGGTATTCCTTGGCTTGGCGGAATCTTTGGCAATATTTTCGGAGGATATCTTACTAAAAAATTGGTTGACAAGGAAATTACTACACCTATTAAAGCAAAGCGTGCCTTAATTAGTATATGTGCCATCTCGGCCGCAATTGTTGTATGTGCAGTTCCATTTGTCAAAGGGCTCGCTATTACCTTAACATTACTGACCCTTGCTCTTTGTTTTATTTCTGCCATTACAGGCAGCGCGTGGGCACTTGCCGGTGACATTGCCCCTCCTTCTATGGTTGCTTCTGTAGGTGCAATTCAGAATTTTGGCGGTTATTTTGGTGGAGCCTTTTCCCCTGTTGTGGCAGGCATGATAGTGGATGCTACTGGCTCTTACTCTCTTGCCTTTATATCTGGCGGTTTAATCGCCGGATGCGCCGCAATCTGTTATTGGTTTATTGTAAAACATCCTATTCAAGAATAGTGTAACCGAGGAGGACATAAATTGATGCCAAAAGTGTATATTGCAAGACCAGTACCGGCCGAGGTAGAGGCATATATTTCGAAGTATTGCCAGTATGAAAAATGGAATGGCGCTGAACCCATTACCAGAAGCCAGCTGTTTAAGCAAATTTCCGATGCGGAGGGACTGCTCATCACCGGAGAAAAAATAGATGATGAACTTCTGGACCATGCACCATGTCTAAAGGCTGTCAGCAATATCTCGGTAGGCTACAACAACTTTGATCTAGAGGCAATGAAAAAGAGAAGCATAATCGGTACAAATACACCTGATGTTCTCGATGAAACCGTGGCCGATTTAGCTTTAGCCTTAATGCTCTCAGCAGCCCGTCGTATAACGGAACTGGACAAGCTTGTAAAGGATGGCAAGTGGGTAAATAAAGGCGATGAACCCCTCTTTGGCGTTGATGTTCATGGAAAAAAATTGGGCATCATCGGTATGGGGAGGATTGGGGAATCTATTGCAAGACGAGGAAAATTCGGTTTTAACATGGAAGTTTTATATCATAATCGGCGAAGGAAATTCGAAGTGGAGGAAACGCTCAGTACAACCTATTCCTCTTTAGAGCACCTTTTACGGGAAGCCGATTTCGTTCTTTTAATGGTCCCTTATACTCCGGAAACGAGGCATCTTATGGGACGGGAGCAATTCGCACTGATGAAAAAATCTGCGATCTTTATCAATACATCCCGCGGTCAGACGGTGGACGAAAAGGCCCTCATAGAAGCACTGCGAACTAAGGAAATCCTTGCAGCTGGTTTGGATGTATTTGAACAGGAACCCGTATCGCCTGACAATCCGCTTTTAGCCATGCCGAACGTGGTTACCCTGCCGCATATAGGTTCTGCTACTTATCAAACACGATTTGATATGGCCATGCTTGCGGCGAAGAACCTGGTTGCAGCGGTTACTGGAAGGGAGATAGGCAATGTTGTCCCTGAATTGAAAGGACTTCAGTCACTAAAATAGTAAAATTCATTAACTCAGCAGAAATATTAGGTTGTCCATGACAATTTAAATGAATCGTTGATACTCACACCATTCATAAACTTAGATGAGATAGATTGTTTGTTATTAAATGCAGGACATAAAAGAAAAATTCGATAAAAAGGCATCCATTCATTTTGGATGCTTTTTAATGGGGAGAAAGAATGTGATCAAAATGACCCTAAACAATTTGTTCACGGCACAATTCCAATAAACAAAATAAAACGTAGAAAACTAAGAAGCATTAGGTAAGAAGGGATGATCATTTAAATAAATTTTACAGAAAAAATAAGTCCAAGAGTCCAAGAAAAGAATACGAGGTGATTAAGTAAAGGAAATATGCTGCATGAACTGCACAGTGATTATTAAAAGTAATTTCAAAATAACTCCGGGGGTAATAGTTCCTGCAGTTGTAATGATCCCATGAAGTATTAGTAGAAAAATCAAATCAGGTTTCATTCCGGCTTTTAGACATATTCTAAACCAATTGATTCTTTTTCATGCCCAAGTAAATTCAACAGTTTATCTAGTTCCTGGCTTTTATGTAATGTTTTTGAGGAAGTAAATCCATATATCAATCCCGTAGTTATTAATTCTTTCGTCAATATCTCAATTTTTTCATGTAATTCTTCCATACTCTCCAATGTAGAATCCCTCAAGTACTTTCTTTTTTTGTTATGAATCTATTATTACATAAATTAGGTTGCTTTCAAATGAAAAGTGAGTGTTCACTTATAAAAAATAGCTTATTCGGGAGGGAGGCAATACAAATCTGAAAATGAAAAATCTACACACTATCATTCATATATGTCGTTACAAATAACTGTTTGTATAAGATTATTGCCTCCGTACAAAACGAACCGTTAAAAAACATCAGGATCTTAATTTGATATGGCATAAATTTGCGATAAGGAATATAATTTGTATTAGGTAAACTTTTGATTTTATTTTCATATAGTTAATATCCATTTTTAGAGAGTTGTAATCGTAAAACCGTATAATATAGGAGAGTTTTTAATATTTGTTAAATTCTTAAGAATAGATATTTATTCTCCTTTTTACTAACTGTTTTTGGTTTATTGCTAGGATGGAAATGATTAGTTGCTGAGTTTATCAAAAATTAATTAGAGATGAAACTATTAAAGTGTTAAGAAGCATCAAAAGGTTTTGACTTAATAATTTTAAGATGGACAAGCTCTATATTTTACTGAAGATGAGGGAAAATTTCATATTTTATTGGAATGGGTATATTCGTTTAATAGCGAATATTTAAAAGGGAAGCCGGTGCAAAATCCGGCACGGTCCCGCCGCTGTAAGGGTGAGTCCTATGCAAGAAAGTCACTGGATAATATCCGGGAAGACGCATGGAGATGATGAACCTAAGTCAGAAGACCTGCCTGTTCTAGAAATGCTGTTAACCTACGGGAGATAGGGAGGTGTTAGAGTGCTAGAAGACGAATTTGTTCTTAATATATAAGCATTTCTGACCTTTAAATCTGGTTGGAAATGCTTTTTTGTATTTCGTGATTTTTCAAATAGTTAAAATTCCATAATTGAAGGTGAGAAAGCATGTTTATAAAACGGTCTAATTTATTCCATTCTTTTGTTGGACTACTAGTAATATTCACAATCTTAGTTACAGGTTGCAGCAACACAACAATAGATCAAGAAAATACATCAGATAATGAAAAGCAAAAAGTTGTTACTTTTTCATGGCCTGGGGATATAGGTGACTTAAATCCACACACATATTTTCCGAATGAGTTTTTTTCCCAGGCTATGGTATATGAATCCCTTGTTTATTACGGTAAAGGTGGAGAAATTCAGCCTTGGCTTGCGGAGAGCTGGGATATATCGAAAGATGGAAAAGAATATGTATTCCATCTAAGAAAAGATGTTAAATTTTCCGATGGTTCGCTATTTAATGCTTCAATCGTCAAGAAAAACTTTGATACCATTTTAGATAATCGCAAACAACATGAATGGGTGGGATTAATTAACCAAATCAAAGGTACAAAAATAATAGATGAATATACTATTAAACTTATTTTGAACAACGCGTATTATCCAACTCTTCAAGAACTAACTTACATCAGACCTTTGAGATTTGTAGGAGAAGCTGCTTTTCCTGACAGCCAAAACACATTTAAGGACGGACTCAAGTCTCAGATTGGCACAGGACCGTGGGTATTGAGCGAGTATAAGAAAAATGAGTTTGCTGTTTTCAAAAGGAACGAACATTATTGGGGCACTAAGCCTAAAGTAGATAAGGTGGTTGTTAAAGTCATTACTGATGGAGAGTCAAGAGTGTTAGCTTTTGAGAAAAAGGAACTCGACTTTATATTTGGAAACGGGGTCATCAGCCAAGATTCATTCCAATTTTTGAAGAATTCAGGGCAATATGAAACCAAATTGTCAGAACCTACAGCTACAAGAACGCTGCTTCTTAACTCAAACAGAGAAGCGACTAAAGATCTTAAAGTTCGGTTAGCTCTCCAACATGCTTTTAATAAACAAGCTGTTATCGATAAGATCTTTTATGGTATGGAAAAAAAGGCTGATACTTTGTTTCCACCTATTTTACCTTACACGAAAATTAATATAGATCCATATGAGTATGATGCAGAAAAAGCAAAAATGTTATTGGATGAAGCTGGATGGAAACAAGTGAAGGGGAAACCATTTAGAGAAAAAGACGGAAAAGAATTGCAATTGGAATTACTGTTTAATAGTACAGATAACATCCAAAAGTCAATCGCAGAATTTACACAAGGTGATTTTAGAAAACTGGGAATAGATGTTAAGTTGACCAGTCAGGAAACTAATACTTTTTGGACAACGGCATTTCAAGGTAAGTTTGATTTATTATTTACAGCAACATGGTCAGTACCGTTTGATCCACATTCCTATTTAGCTTCTATGACGACTAATTCGGAAAATGGTAGTCCAGATTATAACGCTCAATTAGGGTTGCCAGTAAAAAAAGAAATAGACCAGAAAATTAAGAAGGTATTATTAACTACTGACGAGGAAGATAGAAAAATACTGTATTCAGATATATTAACGACATTGCACGAACAAGCCATTTATTTACCGATATCTTATCAGTCTAATATAGCGGTGTATCAAAAAAACATTAGTGGAGTAGATTTTTTACCTCAAGAAGCTGAGGTCCCTTTAACTTCAATTGATGTTAATTGAAATAGGGGATACTTAAAAACAACTTAAGGAGTGCTACATGGGTTGGTTTATTTTTAAACGTCTCACAAGTTTAATTCCAATATTATTCGGAGTTTCGCTCATTACTTTTATCTTGCTTCACTTAATTCCTGGAGATCCGGCAGTAGCTTACTTAAGGGCGTCACATATTCCTCCTACGAATGAGACAGTGGCAGCCCTTCGAGTTGAGCTTGGTTTAAACAAGCCTTTATATGTCCAGTATTTTGGATGGCTGGGAAAAGTGTTGCAATTGGATTTAGGGATGTCTTACGTGTCCAATAACTCCGTATGGGAAGAAATTGTGATACATTTCTTCCCAACTGTTCAATTAACATTTGCTTCGCTTATCTTAATTGTTGTCATCAGTTTACCTATAGGCATGATTTCTGCTATTTACAAGGGGAAATTTGTTGATCAGTTTAGCAGAATAGCAGCCTTTGTAAGTTTCTCTATGCCAACCTTTTGGTTTGGGTTTCTTTTGATCTATTTTTTATCTGTAAAGTTAGATTTATTTCCTGTATTGGGAAGGGGGACCTTGGCGCATCTAGTGCTTCCTTCCTTGACATTGGCTTTTGCCTATATAGGGACGTATATGCGATTGCTTCGAGCTAGTATGCTAGGAAATTTGAATGAGCCATTCGTTGTGTATGCTAGAGTGAGAGGGTTACGCCAAAGACTAATCGTTATCAGGCATGTCTTAAAAATGTCCTTATTACCTGTGATAACTGGACTTGGAATGAGCTTCGGGAACATGCTAAGCGGAGCGGTCATTGTTGAAACAATTTTTTCTTGGCCCGGCATGGGACAGTTATTTGTCACATCTATTTTAAATCAAGATTATCCAATGATTCAGGGGTGTGTATTGTTTATGGGTGTGATCTTTGTGGTCTGCAATCTTCTTGTGGATCTTACTTATTCTTTCCTGGATCCCCGTATACGCTGGGAAGGAGAGAAATAAGAATGGTGCAAAACATGAAAAGAATGCTGATGACACATATGCTAATGATGATCAGTATCATGATTATTTCCTTCCTGACAGTATTGGCTCTTTTTGCTCCTTTTTTGGCTCCTAATGATCCGAACTTGATTGATATCGTTCAGAAGCTGCAAGGGCCCTCCTCTCAGTTTCCATTGGGGACTGATCATTTAGGGAGATGTATATTGTCCCGATTAATCTATGGAACACGAACCTCGTTGGGAACAGCTTTCCTTGTCATGGGATTAATGATGATTATTAGTATCCCACTTGGTATTTATGCAGGCTTTATAGGGGGTAAAGTTGATTATCTCTTCATGAGAATGTGTGACATTCTCATGGCATTTCCAAGCTTTCTGCTGTCCTTAGCTTTAATCGGAATTTTAGGATCGAGTCTTGGCAATCTGATCTTGGCGATGGTGCTTGTCCAATGGGTTTTTTATGCACGCGTCATTCGAGGAATGGTTCTTAGTGTAAAGGAGCAAAACTTTGTCTTAGCAGCCAAAATATGCGGGACACCAATGAGAGTCATTGTCATCAAACATATTTTACCTGCCATCATTTCTCAAGTTGTTGTATTAATCTTTATGGACATCGGAGGAGTTATTTTAGCAATTTCTGGACTCTCTTTTCTTGGTCTTGGCATACAACCGCCAGAGGCAGAGTGGGGAATGATGATCAATGATAGTAAGCCATTTTTTAGAGAAACCCCTTCATTGATGCTTTACCCTGGGTTGATGATCTTCATCGTTGTGTTTGCTTTTAACTTGTTTGGCGAAGCTTTGAGGGATGCTCTAGACCTAAAAAAGGAATAGAAGGGAGGATGGATGGAAGATGGGACAACACCCCATTCTAACTGTAGAAAATTTGAAGGTTATTGTATCGACAACGTATGGAGTGACTCAGGCTGTCAATGATGTCAGTTTTAAACTCGAGGCTGGGAAGTGTTGGGCATTGTCGGAGAAAGTGGATCAGGGAAAACGATGACATGCATGTCTTTGCTAAATCTTTTACCTGACAAGGCAAAGGTGGTGCAAGGGAGCATCAAGTTTAATAATATAGACCTTTTAAATGTTTCCATAGAAGACATAAGGAAAGTACGGGGCAGTGAAATCGCAATGATTATGCAAAACCCAATCTGGGCAAAATTATTCTGGGACTGGAAAAGCCGGATCAGGGAGAGGTTTGGTTTCTGGGAAGAGTCTTTATTGTTTAAAAGCAAAAGAATTAAAGGAGGTACGGCGAAATCTGCAAGTTGTTTTTTAAGATTGTTATAGCGCTGTTAACCCTAGACTAACTATAGGGGAAATCATTGCTGAGCCGATAAGGAATTACGAAAGGCTCTCGTCTGTTCAAGTGAAAAAGAAAGTACAAGAGCTTTTGGAGATTGTTGGGTTATGCCAGGAAGATATTCATAAATACCCATATCAGTTCAGTGGAGGGCAGTTACAAAGAATCAATATCGCAAGAGCGATTGCCTTAAAGCCAAAGTTAATTATACTTGATGAGGCTGTAAGTGCTCTAGATGTTCTAGTTCAAGTACAGATATAAACTTTTGGCACAATTAAAAGAAGAGTTTCAACTTTCATATCTCTTTATTTCTCATGATTTACAGGCTGTCAATTACATCGCAGACCGTCTAGCGGTATTGTACAAGGGTGAGGTTGTAGAATGGTTGGAAGATATGGAACAACTTGAACGATTAAAACATCCTGTTTCTAAAAAGTTATTGTCTTCTGTGTTGCCTACATATCCGGGAATATTGTGATACGTTATAGGTTGTGATGTGGAAATTAGGTTGGTAATGAAATATCTGAAAAATCAGGGGTTTAACACCGGTTTAAAGCCATTCCATCTATTATACTGGGATATCTATATGGGATTCCCTTCTCCGTGGCTATTATCAATAAACTAAGAACCGTTTTATTCTTTAATGGGGTCTATAGTGAGAAACGCGATAGCGTATAATATCTGTGTTTTGTCGGCAGAACCTATCACCATCAAGTAGGGATTTAATGAAGATTATAAACCTGTACCTTATTCTAATAAATCAAAGCCACCTAGAAGGTGGCTTTGATTTATTAGATTTTTATTCAAGAATAAGAAACCATTATTAACAATCTTTATTCAACAGCAACAGCTTATTCGATTTGGTATAACGGTACTTCATTAAAAATCAGTTTTTGTATAAGGGGTTCTCGGTAGTTTTTTACGGAAAATATGCGCTATGCCAATTCCAGAATAAAAAAGTGACATCTATTATACCCTAGGACCATTATTTGTGAAACACAAACCTATTTTTCTTCTGTTCAATATATGAATGGTTTTTTTTAGAGTTTTCTATCATTTTGTGCAAAACTAAATAATTATTCCTCAAAAACCTTTTTGCCTAAAACAAACCAGACATTATTGACGCCTTGTCCATTTATATCACCTGCCTGCTTATCTTTCACAAAGTAATAAAGTGGATGCCCTTTATACGTTGTTTGCTTTTGACCGTCATCTCTTATGATTGTTTTAAACTCTTTTTTATCGAAACCTCTAGTGGTGATGATGTTATCTGCATGGAAAGTCGGCCAAATTTCACTACATTGACCTTTGCAATTACTGACGCTAGAATCATCTTTTGTGAAATAATAAAGTGTCATTCCATCTTGGTCTGCTAAATATTTCCCTACTTTGTTTGATCTTAGCGTTTTAAGCTTGTACTTTTTTGACTCATCCTGAATTATATCCGTGATGGAGAAGGTTTTAACATTCACACGCGCAATAGAGAGATCCCGATTTAATACATAAGCCCGTTCCCCGTCGTGGCTAAAGACAATTGCTTGTCTTGGTTCGTTGAAACCGTCAATTGTTTTAACTACACGGTGATCAGCTATATTGATTACGTCGATCGTATTGTCAGTTTTATTGCTTGCAAAAAGGAGCTTGTTATCAGGAGAAAGAGCAGCACCATATGGTTCACGCCCCACTATGATTTCACTCTTTATATTGCCGTCTAGGGTATCAACTGCAGAAATGCTGTTACGTCCGCTGTTCGCGGCATACAATGTACTTCCATCAGCGGTGATCGAGATTCCGCGAATCATAGAGAATCCTGATATTTCACGAATGATTTTCTGTGTTGCGGCTTCAACGACGGTTACTTTATCTCCTTGAAAGTTCGTGACAAAGATGTATTTTCCATCTGGAGAGACTTTAATGCCTTGTCTTGGTTGGGCGAAACCGGTAATGACTGCCATCGGTTTTCGTGTTTCCAAATCCACGACAGTGACGGAACTGTGTGCTTGATTGTTCACATATAATGTCTTTCCATCAGGGCTGACAGCAGTCCCGAATGCACCTGGACCAACGGCGACTTCATCTTTCAAGGTGAAGTTTTTTGTTCTGTAAAAACGAAGCATACCGAGCGTGCTGTCTGAGACGACAAACTCTGAGCCTCCATCAATAAACACAATATTTCTCGGTGAACCAAAGCCGTCGATCTTTTTGCGCAACTTGCCCTTGGTAAGATCGTAGACTAGTACGGATTGTTCACGGCTGTCTGAGACAACCGCTATTTGCTCATCCGGACTTACGGCAAGGGAATTGTTGGTGATGTGGCTGTCAAAGCCTATCTCTGACACTGGGATTTTACCTATAGTAGAAGAAGCACCAATTACATTTGGTAGAATAGCCATAAATAGTAAGGCGATAATCCATACAATAATAAACTTCATTTTTTTCAACATTTCTTCACCTCGTTAAATATTTTTCTTGATAATTGTTAAAATATGATCCATTAAGCCAGATGGATGAACAGGAGAATCGAATACCTGTCAATATGCTGGTTCTTAACCACCTTCCTTTGAAATTTCAATCAAGTCGGACTCCCTTCACTATAAATAAACGTATAGAGGAGGATATTGGTTTGATTATTAATAAAAATTTTGCGGTTCATGTGTAGAGTGAATTGTATTGTCCCATTTTAATTAGAATTTGATATGGTGATAGACTCTTAACAAAATTTGACCAAAAATGATAATTGAGTATTGCAGCTCTGAAGAAAGTTAATGTCAAGCGAAACAAACAAATACTCGGTATCAGCAAAGAGTGCTAATTATTAAAAATCAGAAAACTATCCAACTTGTTTAGGGTACGAAAATGATTCGCAGATAAAAGTGAATAAAACTTAAACTATAATCGTATCCTTCGGTTTTTAAATACGATTATCAAATAATATGAAGCATTAATTGCTGCATCCTAATTGAGCTTAAACCCAGTTATTTGTAACGAATAAATAAATGATTCATGAAGAAAAACAGGTTGAAAGACTGTCGTTGTTTGTAAAAGTTTGTAGGTCTATGTAAGTGTATGAGTGAATCTGCTCCTTTTTTTGTTCAAAGGGATCCATAAGTCCTGCGTAAAAACTCCTAGTTGGGATTTTATTGTTTTTACACTTCTTCATACACCTTTAAAATTGTCCTTTTATACTTGAACCAGATTCAAACAATAGGAGGGAAAGATCAATGAATAATGATAGAGCAATGGATGATTTAATCAAGAATTGGAGCGAATTAGGTAAGAATATGGACCGCCGGAACTTTATCCAGGGAGCAAGTAAGCTTGCCGGACTTTCATTAGGTCTTGCCCTTGCCCAATCAATGGGCGGGATTGAAGTGAATGCTGCCCCAAAGTTCAGTGATTATCCATTTACTCTCGGTGTAGCTTCAGGTGATCCACTCTCGGATAGTGTAGTTTTATGGACAAGGCTGGCACCTGATCCGTTGAATGGCGGAGGAATGCCACAAGAAGCCATTTCCGTTAAATGGGAAGTGGCAAAGGATGAGAATTTCAGAAAGATTGTACAGCAGGGCAAGGAAATAGCCAGGCCTGAACTGGGCCATTCCGTTCATGTGGAAGTAAGCGGGTTAAAACCTGATAAGGTCTATTTTTACCGTTTTAAAAGTGGTGGGGAAGTAAGTCAGACTGGGAAAACGAAAACACTTCCGTCAATAGGTTCAAGTGTTTCGAGCTTGTCATTCGCGTTTGTTTCATGTCAGCAATTTGAGCATGGTTATTATACGGCGTATAAACATTTGGCAAAAGAAGATCTGGATATTGTTTTTCACCTTGGCGATTACATATATGAATATGGTGCAAATGAATATGTTTCTTCAACAGGTAATGTCCGTGTACATAATGGTCCGGAGATCATTACGCTTGAGGATTATCGAAATAGATACGCTCAATACCGCTCTGATACCCATTTAAAGGCGGCACACGCGGCTTTCCCATGGGTCGTGACTTGGGATGATCATGAAGTTGAGAACAATTATGCAAATGTCATCCCGGAAAAAGGACAATCGGTTGAAGCATTCATCAAGAGAAGGGCAGCCGCTTATCAGGCTTACTATGAGCATATGCCCCTTCGTAAATCGTCATTGCCTAAGGGAGCGGATATGCGGTTATACAGAAATTTCACTTATGGAGACCTGGCCTCTTTCTTTGTACTGGATTCACGTCAATACCGGGATGATCAGGCAAACGGCGATGTCAGTTCACCGCAAACGCCTGAGTCACTTGATCCGAAACGAACATTACTAGGTCCAGAACAGGAACAGTGGCTTACTGATAATCTTTCGAAATCAAAAACGAAGTGGAATGTACTGCCGCAGCAGATTTTCTTTTCACAACGGAATTATGGAACACCTACCGCTCCGAAATTCAGCATGGATTCTTGGGATGGTTACCCGGCTGCACGCGATCGTTTGATTGATGTAATAAAGAGTAACAACCAGGAAAATTTGGTCGTGTTGACCGGTGATGTACATGCAAGCTGGGCGGCCAATTTAAAGACGGATTTCAATGATCCAAATTCAAAGCTTTTCGGAGTGGAGTTTGTCGGCACATCCATTACATCTGGTGGAAATGGAGCAGATAAGCGTGCGGATACGGATAAAATACTAAGTCAAAATCCACATATAAAGTTCTTTAATGATTATCGGGGATATGTCCGTTGCAAAGTAACACCAGAACAATGGAAGGCGGACTACCGTGTAGTCCCATTCGTGACAGAACCAGGTGCAGATATATCGACAAGAGCCTCCTTTGTTTTTGATAAAGATCAAACTGGGTTGCGAAAGGTTGCATCAGCAGCAGTTATGGAAGGTGTACAAAAAACGAACGAAGTCGAGGAAGATCGGACACGTGCCCATAATCGCGCACATGAAAAACAAAGAATGAACAAGCAGGGTAAAGTCACTAATTGATAGGAACAATCATGATGCTTGACAAGGATATGGTAAAGAAAAATGAGAAGATCAAAGGAGTGAATAAGAATGCTTTCTAATATAGGGATACCCGGTCTAGTCATCGTCCTCGTGATTGCACTGATTATTTTTGGACCGTCCAAGCTGCCGGAAATCGGCCGTGCATTTGGTCGGACGTTATCGGAATTCAAAAGTGCAACCAAAGGATTGGTGAATGATTCAGATAAAGAGGATGAAAACGAGAATAAAGCTGCGTTAAGAGCGGTTAAAAAAGAGGGATGAATTTTATGAGATAGAGCGGGCGGAAAGACTCGCCTGCTTCTTTTCATGAGAAGAGTTCGAGGAGGAATTCATTAAGCCATTTAATCCAGATAATATGGCTTGGAAATTGACTGAAAAGGAGGAGTGAAAGTGGAGAGCAAGGATTTACACGTTATCGAGCATATGGAGGAACTACGAGGAAGAATCATTAAAACACTGATAGGCTTTCTTGTTTTCTTCATAGTGAGTTTCATATTTGTACAGGATATTTATGAACTACTCATTAAGGATTTAGATGGGAAGCTTGCTGTGCTTGGTCCAAGTGAAATTCTGTGGGTATATATGATAATTGCCGCGGTTTGCGCAATAGCCGCAACAATTCCGCTAGCTGCCTATCAGTTATGGCGCTTTGTGGCTCCAGCGTTGAAACCTGAAGAGAGAAAAGTTACATTTCGGTTCATTCCGGGGCTGTTCATTCTATTCATAACAGGTATCTCATTTGGATATTTTGTGTTGTTCCCGATAGTGCTGGGTTTCCTCACTTCCCTATCCGCAGGGCAGTTCGAGATGATGTTCACAGCGGAAAAGTATTTTCGGTTCATGATTAATTTGATCTTACCATTCGGGGTTTTATTCGAAATGCCGCTTGTGGTCATGTTCCTGACCAGATTAGGAATCATCAATCCAACAGTGTTGAAAAAGTCGCGTAAGATTTCTTATTTCGTCCTGGTCATCATCTCAATCTTGATTACGCCTCCTGATATAATTTCGGACATTTTGGTTATCGTCCCATTGCTTGTGCTTTATGAAGTGAGTGTACAGCTGTCCAATATGGTTTATCGAAAAAGGCTGATGAAAGATGAGTCAGCATTACCTGTAACATGAAATGCATTCTGAAAAAACATTTCTTGGGAAATAGTTAATGGAACATACTTAAAAGTTGAGGGGGCGATTCCTCAACTTTTTTTATTGCGGAATAATACTTGATGGATTAAGTAAGTGCCTTACCCTTAAAAAATAAGCTTTTGCTTCCTCTAAGTGGACTTTTTGAATTGCGTAACCCATTTTAAAATTGTCAGGTTCCCAGATCTTTTGGATTTGTATCTTTGTCTTTCGTAAAAACATGCTCCTGATAAAATGGGGCATGTTTTATTTTATATTTTAGAAGGAGCGAGGATTCTGGTTAGCGAATAAATGTAATCACTTGAACATAAAACCAGTAATCTTCATTTCGCCCATTCCAACAGGAATGAGGTAAGGGGGAATTTTGAAAATTAATTTGATTAGAAAGGTGAATGATCCGGAAAAATTGGGATGCAGAAATGAATGTTGATTACATCGTTCAAGTATAAATATATATCTAGGGGGGAAAAGCATAATCAAAATATTGAAAGGGATGGTGAGAAGTTTATGAGGGATTTAATGAAAATTATCGCAGGAAACATTTCAATGACCTTTGCCTATGCCTTTTTAATCGTTCCCAATGAAATTATTAATGGAGGTGTAACTAGCTCGGCCTTATTATTGCATGCATTATCGGGTTATAACATTGCCATGCTCGCCAATTTCGTTACAGGATTACTATTAATCATTTGTTTAGTTTTTCTAGGGAAAGAGTACTTTTTTAAGTCGATTGTAAGTTCCCTTAGCTATATGCTTTTTTTTAATTTTTTTTATTCATTGAATATTAAATTTGATGTAAATATCTTTTTAGTGATTATCTTTTCGTCGATTTTGATAGCGATAGGATACTATTTATGTATAACAGCAAATGCCTCCACTGTTGGCTTTGACGTGCTCGCCTTAATTCTACATCATAAAAATGAAAAAATAGATATTGCAGTGACAATAAGGATCATTAATCTTATCGTACTGATGTTGGGTCTTCTCGTTTATGGCTATACATCGATTATTAAGGGTGTTGCGTATACATTGCTTTTTTCATACCTTTTAAAGAAAATGCTGGATAGGAAGCCGAAGGCCCGAAAGGCAGGAACGGATAGTGCGTTCGATGAAAATTCCAGTGTGAAAGAAGTAAAATGAAAAAATTAGAGGTTTGAAGAGATCTGTATTAATGGCCGCCATTTGTTTTATTTTTATTTCGTTATCTAAATATTCAGATTTTAAATTGACTTTAAAAATGTCAGAGTGTATTATACACATAGAAAGTGGTACTAACATCATGACGTAGTGATGTTGTGTTCGCTTCGAATTTTAAAATAGCCTGAGGAAGGGGGAAGAAGTGAGTTATAGACTCTTTAGTTCATAGTGTTCCTGTGTTGTTTGAATATACCATGTTTCCAAGTTCCCAAGTTCCCACTATCTTTGTGTACATGTAAGGGACAGGCAGCTGTAAAGCCTTGTTTTTTAGCGATTATTTTAGTTGATTCCCCAAAATATTGAAAGTTGGTGGAGGGTATGAAACATCAACAGGAAGAACTGAAACCAGGTCTGAAACAAAGACATTTAACGATGATATCTTTGAGTGGTGTCATAGGCGCTGGTTTATTCGTAGGAAGCGGTATCATTATTGGTCAAACGGGTCCCGGGGCGATTTTATCCTATGTTTTGGCAGGCTTGATCGTTGTTTTAGTCATGAGAATGCTGGGGGAAATGGCTACAGTGAATCCCGATACTGGATCTTTTGCCGTATATGCAAGGGATGGGATTGGTGAATGGGCCGGTTTCACTACAGGTTGGTTATATTGGTTCTTTTGGGTTATCGTAATTGCATTGGAAGCAACAGCTGGAGCTGCGATCATACATGGATGGCTTCCTTCCGTTCCCGTCTGGGTCATAAGTCTATCATTGATAATCCTATTGAAACTGACGAATATATTTTCCGTAAAATCGTTTGGTGAGTTTGAATACTGGTTTTCTATCATTAAAATAATCAGTATCATCTTATTTTTGTGTCTGGGTGTGGCAGTGATCTTAGGATTTATCCCAACGATAAAACCACCCGGAACTTCCAATCTTTTGAATTTTGGCGGTTTTATTCCAAATGGGATAAGTTCTGTACTTGTTGGCGTCGCAATCGTTTTTCATGCATTTGTTGGAGTGGAGATTCCTGCGATAGCTGCTGGTGAGACGAGTGATCCGGTCAAGTCAGTTAGAAGTGCATTGAATAGCGTGGTTTGGCGAATCCTGATTTTCTATATTGGGTCCATAGCCGTACTAGTGACGCTTTTACCCTGGAATTCAGCTTCCTTGCTGAAAAGTCCATTTGTTGCCGTACTTGAAATGCTAGGAATCCCTTCTGCTGCGCTAATCATGAATATAGTTATTCTCATTGCATTGCTTTCCTGTTTGAATTCAGGATTATATACAAGCTCACGCATGTTGTTTTCACTTGCACAAAAGGGGGACGCTCCAAGGGTATTTTCAAAAGTGAGCAAGAATGGTGTCCCTATATTTGCTGTAGTCGGTTCTACTTTATTTGCCTTTATCAGCACCATTTTCAGTTACGTTTCACCTGATAAAATCTTTTTCTTTTTAGTGAATTCCTCGGGTGGAGTCGGAATTCTTGTCTATCTGGCCATTGCGGTTTCCCATCTCCGATTAAGGAAGAGAATGGAGAAAGAGAATCCCGGAATTTTCAAGATCAAGATGTGGCTGTTCCCGTATTTGACGTATGCAACCATTCTTTCCATGATTTCCGTGTTGATATTAATGGCATTTATCGATTCACAGCGTCCACAGTTTATCTTTACCATGCTATTTAGCTTGATCATTATCTGTTCATTCTTTTTCATACGACGTAAAAAAGCGAAATATATCGAGAATGAATTAAATATTGTTTCTGGTTCCCCTAATTCTGAAAAGTTATAGCTTTAGCTCTATACCATCCATTATTAACTTAAAGTAATGCTTCGTTTACTTCTATGGAATTCCTCAGACAAAATTCTTCAATCACATTTCACCTAGAATATGATTCCCATAGAAAAAGAGAGTTGTGCCAACTAGATGGCATCTGTCTTTTAAATCATGAAGGAGGGATTATGTTGAATGGTTTCCGTGTATTAACTAATGGGTTCATCCTTGGAGCCATATTGTTATCAGGCTGCAACGATTCAGCTAAACCGGAAGAAGGCCAACAAGAAAAAAATCCAGTAATAAAAGAAAAGTCGGATCCAAATCCAGGTGAAGCCCAAAATGCAGAGGTTATTAAAAAAGGTGTCGGCGAGGTGCTTCAATCCATTAACGCAATGGAAACAGAAGTAAGCACAAAGGCGGATGTTGAGGAAATTCAAAAAGTGGGAAAAGAGATCAGTTCTGCCTGGGATTCGATAGAAAAGCAAGTGGAAGATGAATATCCCGATTGGTATGAACGAATTGAGAAAAACCTTTACCCGTTAATTGGGGAGTCAGGGAATCCTGATAAAGACCCGGAAAAAATTAAACGACTCTCTGAAGCTACTAAAGAAGACCTACAGCTATTTTTGGAAGAAATGAAATGAATTCACTTTATACCCGGGTTGATCACCAGTGGAGAATTTACGGGTGTCTATGGTGGTTTTGAAGGAGGTAAGGATGAGGAGGGGAGTATAGATTGGAACGTGCAAAAAAATGCAAAGAAGTTCAAGCAGTAATATTTGATTGGGCAGGAACTACGGTGGATTATGGTTGTTTTGCACCGGTACAGGCATTTGTCGAGATATTCAAGATAAGGGGGATTGATATTACCATTGAGGAAGCAAGGGAACCTATGGGGTTATTGAAAATGGATCATATAAGGGAACTCTTGAAAATCAATAGAATATCCAAGTTATGGATTTCGAAATATGGAAAAGAACCGGATGAAATTGAGCTTAGATCGTTATATAAGGACTTTGAGGCTTTGCTTTTTAAGGTTCTTAAGGAGAACGCCAAGCCAATACCAGGCGTAATTGAATTAGTCAGCCGTTTAAGGCAGCAAGGAATAAAAATCGGTTCGACAACAGGGTATACTCGTGAAATGATTAATGTTGTTAAAGAAGAGGCGGAAAAATGGGGCTATCACCCGGATTCCATTGTTGCATCCAACGAAGTGCCTGCAGGACGGCCTGCCCCTTGGATGTGCTTTCAGACGGCGATGAATCTCCAAGTGTATCCCCTCAGTAAAATTGTTAAAGTCGGCGATACGATCAGTGACATCAAAGAAGGCATTTCTGCAGGAATGTGGACTGTTGCCGTATTGAAAGGCGGCAGTGAAATCGGTCTTTCAGAAACAGAAATCAACGATATGGACCCATATGATCTGCAAAAACGGATGAAACATGCAGAAAACCGTTTTCTGAATGCAGGTGCCGATTTCGTAATTGATGAAATAGGCGATTTATTGGAGATCATCGACAGGATCAACTACAGATTGACAGAAAAAAAGGATATATTTATTGTTTAAAGAAAAATCATTGATGTAATGCATAAGTTTGTGACTTTGATATAATGATCTTGTTTAAATTCAAAATATTCAATTTATTCATTGACTGTTTCATCCAATGGTAGTATTATACATCTTATAACTGGTACGGACGTTGCAACGTCATTATCAGAAATAAATATAATTAAGGAGAATGTGCTATGGTCGAAACAAAAATGTTAAGAGGAACGAAAGTTAAAATGACACCAAGTGAAGCCATCGTTGAGACATTGGTGGCTGAGGGAGTTAAACATATCTCGGGAATCCTGGGATCCGCTTTCATGGATATGCTTGATTTATTGCCAACTGCAGGTATCCGTTTCATTGGTGTCCGCCATGAACAAAGTGCTGCACATATGGAAGATGCCTATTGTCGGGTCTCAGGTGTTGCAGGGGTTGTCATCGGGCAAAACGGACCTGGAATGACCAATATGGTCACCTCTGTTGCAGCGGCCAATCAAGCTCATACTCCTATGGTGGTCATCTCTCCATCAGCTGGTACACCAACGGTTGGATGGGATGGTTTTCAAGAATGTGATCAGGTTTCCATATTCAAGGCCATCACGAAAGAAACGGTTAGAGTGACACATCCAGGCAGGGTCGCTGATTGCCTTAGGACAGCATTTCGGATTGCCTATGCAGAGAGGGGGCCGGTTTTATTCGATATCCCCCGTGATTATTTCTATGGTGAAGTGGAAGATCAAATACTGCAACCACATCAATATCGCGTAGATGAACGGGGCTGCGGATCTTCTGCATCATTGGATAGAGCGGCTGAAATTTTAGCTAAGGCTGAGTATCCTGTCATTATTTCCGGTAGGGGAACCGTTGATTCAGATGGCATTGAGGAAATTAAGAATATTGCAGAATATTTAACAGCTCCGGTAGCTGTCTCCTATATGCATAATGATGCCTTTCCTGCTGATCACCCATTGTCAGTCGGCCCAATCGGTTACATGGGTTCAAAGGCTGCCATGAATACACTTAAGAAAGCGGATGTCATTTTAGCGGTCGGTACAAGATTATCGGTATTTGGAACGTTACCATGCTATGACATTGATTATTTTCCTAAAGATGCACAAATCATTCAAATAGACATTAACCCAAGGCAAATAGCGAGGACGCACCCTGTGGAAGTCGGGATCATCGGAGATGCCCGTGAAGCGAGTCGTGAAATCTTGAAACGCTTGAAGGCAAGTAAACCTAATCTAAAACAAGAAAAAAAGAGGATAGTCGAAATAACGAATGAAAAACAAAAATGGGAAGAAGAATTGGTGAAACTTGCGATGATCGATGGAACCCCGATCAATCCGCGTCGAGCCCTACTGGAATTGACTAAAGTGTTGCCTGAAAATGCCATCGTCACTACAGATATCGGTAATGTATCGTCAACTGCAAACGCTTACTTGAAATTCAATCAGAGCCGCAGGCATATCGCTGCGCTTACATTCGGGAATACGGGATTTGCTTACCCATCCGCACTAGGTGCCAAATTAGCTGAGCCGAATACGCCTGTTATAGCCATTGTTGGAGATGGAGCGTGGGGTATGAGCTTACATGAAGTGAGTACGGCTGTTGAAGAAAACATACCGGTCATAGCATGTGTCTTCAATAATAATGCATGGTGCGCAGAGAAAAAGAACCAGGTCGATTTTTATAATAACCGTTTTGTAGGGGCGGATATCCAAAATCCTGATTTTGCAGAAGTTGCGCGATCTATGGGTGCTGTTGGTATAAGAGTGGAAAAACCTGAGGAGTTAGGCTCTGTCATTGAAAAAGCAATAAAATCAAACAAACCGACTGTGATTGATATACAAGTGGATGGAACACAATTAGCTCCTCCTTTTAGAAAAGATGCATTAAAAATGCCTACTAGATTATTAGAAAAATATTCTCACTTAGATCATAAAAACTGGGATAAATAATGGTGTGAAAAGAGTGATATGACTTGTGCGATGACTTGGTGAACTATTCGGGTCATCGTATCATCACCAATTCGCCTAAAAGATCTGTAACAGCATGGGAACTTAACTTAATTGCATTCAATGAAAAATAAGGGGGTTTCAATAGTGAAGATGGAAACTGAAACGAAAGACCTTGTTCAAATGGATAAAGACCATTTATGGCATGCGATGCATCGCTATAATGAGAAGGATGCTCCCATGATGGCTACAGAAGGATCCGGCTCATGGTTCACAGATTCTAAAGGTGATAAATATTTAGATGGGGTTTCCGGTTTATGGTGCTTGAACCTGGGTCACGGACGAAAAGAAATTGCCCAGGCAGCCTATGAACAAATGATTAACTTATCTTACTTCCCTTTAACGTTAAGCCATAAGCCGGCAATCGAATTATCTGCTAAAATTAGTGAACATTTAAAGGGCTCTTATACTACCTTTTTTACGAACAGCGGCTCTGAGGCGAATGAAACAGCTTTTAAAATAGCAAGGCAATATCATTCTCAAAATGGGAATCAGGGTAAATACAAATTCATCTCAAGGTATAGAGCTTATCATGGCAATACTTTCGGCGCGCTTAGTGCAACAGCACAGGCTAATCGGAGAGTGAAATATGATCCGGCGGTTCCAGGTTTCCTGCATGTGCCACCACCGTACAGTTATCGAAGCCCGTTTGGGGAAAACGTTGAAAACTCCGATTTGCTTGCAGCTGAATATATCGATCAGGTCATTAACTTTGAAGGAGCTGAAACTGTAGCAGGTGTTATTCTTGAACCATTCATTTCTGGTGGCGGGGTCCTTATTCCTTCGAAGGAATACTTAACGAGGGTTTCGGAAATCTGTAAGAAGCATGATGTTCTTTTAATTGTGGATGAAGTGGTTTCAGGTTTTGGAAGAACCGGAAAAATGTTTGGGTTCATGCACTCCGATGGGGTTCAACCGGATATTGTAACGATGGCAAAGGGTTTGACTAGTGGTTATCTTCCACTTGGAGCAACGGCAGTGAATTCCAGGATTTATGAGAAATTCAAGGATAATGGAAATTTAAATCATTTCAGGCATGTGTCAACATATGGAGGCCATCCTGCATCTTGCGCAGTTGCGCTAAAGAACATTGAAATCTTAGAAAATGAAAAAATCGTGCAACGAGTATCTGAACTTAGTGAATCGACACTAAGTGAGCTCTTTGAATTGACAGCCCTGGATAAAGTAGGGGAAGTTCGGGGAGTTGGGTTTTTATATGGTATTGAATTAGTGAAAGATAAAAAGACAAAAACGCCAGTTTCCGATGAATTCATGGGTAAAATAATAGGGGCTTGCAAGGAAAAGGGTCTTATCATCGGTCGTAATGGTGATACAGTTCCTGGATATGGAAATGTATTGATCATTGCACCGCCTTTATCTTCGACCGTTGAAGATTTACGCTTTGTCATAGAAACGGTTAAATCCGTTTTATATGAATTATGCTAAAGATGATTCGCTTTAGGGTGCTATATTTATAGACGAATTTGAAGATGGGCATGATATGTCTAACCGTTTTGACATCCATGTCCATTTTTTCATATTGGGTCTCACAGTGTGGGGAAACTGGATCCGAAGTAGGAGGAAATATGCAATCACAACAAAGGTTATTAGTGGTTCTTGCACATCCCGATGATGAATCATTCTTGTGTGGCGGAACCATTGCCAAAATGTCCGAGCAAGGTGTTCATATAACTTTACTATGTGCGACAAAAGGCGAAATGGGTAGGCGGATGGGGAATCCGATTCTTGCAACGAGAGAGTCATTGCCTGGACTAAGGGTAAAGGAGTTAAACAGCGCTTGTGAAGAGTTAGGGATCAACGACCTTCGATTTTTACATGTAAGGGATAAAACCATTGAATTTGAATCCATCGATTTATTAGCAGAGAGAATCGTTAAGGTGATTCGTGAAGTTCGACCGGATGCACTAGTCACATTCCATGAGAAATATGGGGGACACCCAGACCATTGTGCGATTGGTCGTGCAGCAGAATTGGCTTTTTTAAAATCCGGTGATCCCGGTTTTTATCCAGATCCCGTTTTTCCCGCTATTAAGGTTCATAGCCTGTACTTTGTCCTTTGGCATGCTTTTCATGAAAAATGGTTAAAGGAAAACGGGCTGAGCAGTATCACAAGAGTGAATATAGCAGGGACTTTACAGAAAAAGATCCGTGCCCTAAGGTCCCATCGTTCCCAGACTCTAGCCGTTCCTGAATTGTGGGGGAATCAAATTCCAAGCTTGCCTTTTTTAAAGAAATTCGAGTATTTTATCAAAGGTAATTCTCCTAATGATATGGAAGACAACGATCTTTTTCAAACGATAGAAAGAATGAGATGATCCGTAATGCTTTGGTTTATCCGGAAAGGGGGAAGGAATGTATGGAATTAGAAAAATATGAACCACTGGAAGAAACAATTCAGGAACAGCAAAATTCGAAATCACCGCTTCAAAATAGAGTGCTAATGTGGATGAGCGGTATCGCTTTCACCTTTTTTATTGCACTTTTAGGCTTGGGGCTGTCCAAGATTGCAGGATTCAATCGAATCGGCCCTCTTGCGTGTTCGATCATCATTGCCGTGATTTATCGTCAAATCGCTGGATATCCAGAAAGGTTCCGGACGGGAATTGAATTTTCCGCTAAAAAACTTTTGCGTTTTGCCATTATTTTATACGGATTGAAATTAAATATCGATGTGATTTTCAATCAGGGTTTGCCATTGTTGGTCCGTGATATAGGGACAGTAACATTTGCTATAGTCGTGATGGTCCTGATTGCAAAGTGGTTTAAGGCAGATGCCTCCATTTCCCTTCTTCTTGCTGTTGGAACTGGGATATGCGGTGCAGCAGCCATCGCTGCAATATCTCCAATAGTGAAAGCTAAGGAAGAAGATACAGCCATAGGCGTTGGGATAATCGCTTTAATGGGAACACTTTTCTCCATTATTTATACCCTTTTACGTCCGATCCTTCCGATCTCTGCTTTGGATTATGGTATATGGTCCGGGATCAGTCTTCATGAAATCGCCCATGTTGCATTGGCAGGAGCCCCGGCTGGTGAAGATGCGCTAGCGATTGCACTCCTCGCGAAATTGGGCCGTGTCTTTTTACTTATCCCTTTATGTTTCATTTTTATGTATTGGATGAAAAAACGTACATCCGGGAAAATGGGCCATGATGCCAAAATTGATTTTCCATGGTTCCTCGTTGGTTTTATAATCATGAGTCTAATAGGAAGTTATGTATTTGGAACTTATATTACGGTGTCTCCAATTGTAATGGATGGTATTTCGAAAACGACTACATTCATATTAACGATGGCCATGATCGGTCTTGGACTGAATGTCAGCCTGCAGGCACTTCGCACAAAAGCCATGCGTCCTCTTTTAGCCATGACCATTACCTCTTTGTTGCTTTCGATTATCTCATACTTTATCGTTTAATATATTTATCCATTGTGGCACCACTAAGCAGGCCTGATAAACCTTGAATACGCGGTATTATTCGGGCTTATTTATTCTTCAAAAGAAAACGGTTTTTGAACGTGATGTATTGGAAAAGGAGTAAAGGAAACTCACGACTTTCTAATTTATGGAAAAAATGAACGCTGGCGTGTTTGAAAATTATAACTATTTGGTTTACAATATAAGAACTGATACGAACATTACGATGTCTTTTTCTGTTTGGAGGAAATTTTATGGAGTTAGACTTTAAAAATCCAATCCCATTACACGCACAATTAAAAACCATATTGGAAAACCAGATTTTAGAAGGTTACTATAAGGACAAAATCCCGAGCGAAAGGGAACTCATGGATATGTATTCTGTCAGCAGGAGCACTGTACGGGAAGCCGTATCCATCCTGGTTCGTGAAGGGATATTGGAAAAAAGGCATGGGAAGGGAACGTTCGTTTCCCTTAAACCTGTACAGGAATGGCTTAAGATGATAAGTTTCACTGAAACCACTAAAAGCATGGGGATTAAATTACTGGACCATGGCCGTGTTTTGACACCAGAAAATATAGCTGATGCAAATGGTTTTGAAGATGAATCTTACCATATTAAAAGGCTGCGGTTGCAGGGAGATGTCCCCATAGCGATAGAATTACATTATTATTCTTTGGACTTAGGACAAAAATTGACGAAATTCGATTTAAGCACCACAGTATTATATGACGCGCTCGAAGGTGATCTTAACATTAACTTTTGTGAAGCGGAACAAATTATAACATGCGGCTTTCCAACAAAAGAAGATGCTGAACATTTAGGTATAACAGAAACGATGTGCTTGCTGATTACAGAAAGAATGATTTTTGATTCTGATGGTAATTTAGTAGAATATTATAAAGGTTTATTCAGGTCGGATATGTACTCATTCGCTATGAAAATGTCCCGGAAGAATAACTGATTTTATTTTACCGACGCAAAAAATGACCTAAGCCTTTAGAGTGGTTTAGGTCATTTTCGGTTCTCAAATCATTAAGATGGTTGGTTTTTAACAGTTTAAAAACACCAGTCAAATTATTCTATTTAAACCCATTATCCACGTAATTATTTTATAGTATTAAACGTACACAAAGATTGGAGAGATTGTCTACATTAATAACATAGACATATTTTTTTATTAAATATGATCAACAAAATTATTCGTGACTGTACATTTTTCCGGATGGATAACTAAGAAAGAACACCTTTAATGAGATGGTTTTTTTATTCAGCCGAATTAGTGGTCTTACCATCCTCCAATTTAGCCGAAATAAGCCCAAGTACAACTCCAAGCAGCGCACCTGCTCCCACTTCCACAGGCTGATGTCCGAGCAGTTCATTCAGTTCTTTCTCACGCTCCACATACTCAAAACTTGGAAACTCACCAGAAAATTTCGCCAGATTATCTTCAAGATCATTCACAAGCTTTGCAATTTCGCCTGTATGGCGCCGAATCCCCTGAGCATCATACATCACAATCACGCCAAACACTGTCGCAAGTGATGTCTCCGTATGCAACCATCCTTTATTGGCTGCCACATAGGATGCCAGTGCTGCCACACCCGCAGAGTGCGAACTAGGCATGCCGCCTGTTGTGAAAGCCTGCTTCAAGTCCCACTTTCCCGTAAGCCTATTATGCGTTAAAATTTTCAATCCTTGCGCAATGCCAATTGCCGACAGCGCCGTTAAAATTCCCCGATTCATCTTTTCCATGAGCAATTCCTCCACTCCAGACCAGTCCCAATCCAATCCGGGAATTTGTCTTCTCTCTTTTGATACCCAAAATATAATCTTAATATGCGGAAGTCATCCATGATTTATCAGCATTTATTAAAAGTCTACTTGTGTTATTTTGCTTCAGTTTATACGGGGAAAGGCGTTGTTTCATATTAATATTTATAGGATTGGTCCCTTAAGGAAAATCTATAACGGAATATTATTAACACGGTGTTAAGGTGGCTATGGAATGAACAAGATCAAGGATATAAATCCGGAAGAGTTAAAAAGGATTCAGACTGTAACCAAGCAATTGTCTTTCACAAAAAACTTCAGGTCTGCTACTGCTGAAGAATGGTTTGTTTTCATTCCAGGCTTTAAGGATCCAGTTACTGGGGGTGCTGCTGGAAAGGCTATAGTTCACTACAATCTATATGGAAACAAAGATATGTTCATTAACACAACGGTCATTCTGGATGACCCTGTTCTATTTGAGGAAGAAAATTTTCAACTGGTTTACTCTATATGTGATGAACTTGTAAATCGACTGGTAGGATACGCTGATACTTTGCTGTCAGTGCACGCAGGTTCAAATTCTTATAATGCTGAGTACAAACGGTAATGGTGGTAAGAAGAATAAGGAGGAAAAACAGTGCATCATAATCTGGTTCAATCAATAATCGAACATTCAGTCCCGCTTACAAGTGATGGTGATTGGGGTAAGCTCGTTCAACAAGTTAAAAATTCAAAATTTGTTTTGCTGGGAGAGGCATCACATGGAACATCCGAATTTTACACGGCCCGAGTTGAAATAACAAAAAAACTTATTAAAGAAAAAGGGTTCACCTTTGTAGCCGTTGAAGGCGATTGGCCCGCATGCCAGGCAATTAATAGATATGTTAAAGGTTATGATCAAGTAACTAAATCCGCACACGATGTTCTTAAAAGTTTTAACCGCTGGCCGACCTGGATGTGGGCAAACGAGGAAATGATCGACCTGATTGAATGGATGAAAGAATACAATGAATCTGGACAAAAACAAACGAAAGTTGGATTTTATGGGATAGATATCTATAGTCTTTGGGAATCCATGGATGAAGTCATCCATTACTTAAAACAAATTGATTCACCCGACCTCGAAGCTGCCAGACAGGCATTCACATGCTTTGAGCCATTTAATCGGAATAACGAAGAGTACGCAGTTTCCGCAGGCATTTTTTCTGAAGACTGCATAGAGGAAGTAGCCAAATTACTGACAACCATTCAGAGAAAAAAAGAAAAATACCCCCATCACGAGGAATTGAATTTGAATCTTCAAGTGAATGCATTGGTAGCGTATAATGCCGAAAATTATTACAGGACTATGGTGGTTCATGACGATAGATCATGGAATATTCGAGATATGCATATGGTGGATGCACTTAATGAAATTATGGATTTTTACGGTTCAGAAGGCAAGGCGATTGTATGGGAACATAATACCCATGTCGGCGATGCCAGCGCTACTGATATGAAGGATTCCGGGATGATTAATGTCGGCCAGGTCATTCGTGAGCAAAACCCAACTGAAGATGTATTTATCACAGGTTTCGGAACCTACAGGGGAACTGTTATTGCAGCAGATGAATGGGGTATGGAATTTGAAATAAAAACAGTACCCCCGGCAACGAATGGAAGTTGGGAGGAGGCAATGCACCTTTCGGGGGCATATGATAAGTTGCTCATTTTCACCGATGAAAATCGTCAGCTATTCCAAGATAGGATTGGACATCGGGCGATTGGAGTTGTATACAGACCGGAATATGAACAATATGGAAACTATGTACCTTCTGTAATGTCAGATAGATATGATGCTTTTGTTTACATTGATGAAACTCAGGCCCTTCACCCGCTTGTTCATGAAAAAGCACCCGTTATGTAAAAAATATAAATATACAAGCCCTGTATAACATGTCGAGTTATAAAGGGCTTTGCCTTTTTGTTCGTGCTAATTCTTAATGCTACCCAATATGGTCTTATCATCTCTACGGAAACCAAAGGATTTGCGTTCGATCACTTCTGTTTTTAAAGCTTTATGAATAGCTAATGAATCGTTCGTACAAAGCGATTAAAATATTTAAGATAAAAACCATTCTATAAAGAATGGTTTTTATCTTGATATCTATTTGCGGATGGACTGGATTTTTTAAATGAACCTCCAATTAATTAGGTGAATAATTAAGGGCCTCCTAAACAGACGGTTAATAAAGTTCCGAAACCGATTGGTCCTGAAAATGACTGCCATAACTAAGAAGAAAGATAAATGAATGTTTTTGAATATGGTGTATTTCTTCCAGTTAAATCTTGAATGATCAGCATCAAAAGGTCTACAGGGTTTGGGGCGAAATTTGTGAATGTAAGTAGATAGCCGTTCCTAGTCCAATAACCATTAACCCAAACGTTAAACAAACAAGTTTAATGAGCAGTTGTTCTGGCTGTACCAAGTTATTCAGTAAAAAAAAGCCATATATCAATACCAAGACCTATTATTAAAGCAGTTAGTAGACCCAATAATTCTGGTCATTGCCTTTTTAAAAGCGAATTTAAAAATATCATGATAGCGCTGATTGAATGGTTAAAGAACAACCAAGGGTTAATAGTATGATCCCCATCAGATAAAGGTTAATATTTGTTTTACTCACATTTAACACACTTATTCATTAACTAATTCTTTTATCATCAAAAGATGTGGACCGCCATCTTCCATAAAGACATCGGATGAAGTATGATAGCCAAGTTTTTTATAAAAACCCTCTGCCTGTGTTTGCCCATGTAATTTAACCTGGGATATTGCCTTTTCATTTGCAATTTCTTCCAATGTTTTAATTATTATTTTTCCAAGACCAAATTTACGGTAAGGCTCTAAGATGCAAATTCTCTCCAATTTACCTAAACCATCAACAACTCTTAACCTACCAGTTCCGACTGGTTTTTCATTATAATAGACTAATATGTGTTCAGATAAAGCATTAAGTGTATCAAATTCATCAAATTCACTTTCTAAAGGGAAACCTTGTTCCTCGACAAATACTTCTTTTCTGATTTGAAAGGCTATTTTTAAATCATTTTCTGTAGTTATTCTCTTTGAATCCAATGTTCTTCATCCCTTTTCTAGATTTATTCAGTAAGACAAGTCATAATATATGTATATCCTTTTTATAGTATATACGAAAATATTTTTGTTGTAAATACAACAAAAAAAGTCAGGGGCTTTTTGAATGAAGGAAATACTCCGTGAAATTGGAATGATAGCAAGGGCATTGGATTCTATAAGTAATATCGAATTTAAAGAATTAGACCTTACAAAGGGGCAGTATTTGTATCTTGTACGAATATGTGAAAATCCAGGAATCATTCAGGAAAAGGTAGCAGAAATGATAAAGGTTGACCGAACAACAGCAGCTCGTGCAATTAAAAAACTTGAGATACAAGGTTTTATTGAAAAGAAAGATGATGCTGACAACAAAAAAATCAAAAAGTTATACCCTACTGATAAAGGTGAAAAAGTATATCCCTTTTTACAGAAAGAAGGGGAGTATACCGACAAGGTGGCATTAACCGGATTTTCTAGGGACGAAACGGAATTGATTTTTCATCTTCTTCAAAGGGTCAGAAAAAATATTGAGGTAGATTGGGAATTTGTGAAAAAAGGGAATAAAAGGGAGTATTGACACATCTTATAAGTTATTCGCTTCATGGATGACTGATTGGAGCATTAGTTAAAGCGCTTAAGCTGGTTGTGGAGATAAATTGATAAAAAGAGGCTCGATTTCATTTGGAAATTGAGCCTCTTTCATATTATCCAGCTACATTTTCAGTGAACTGACTATTGTATAGCTCTGCATAGAAACCATTCACCCTTAAAAGTTCTGAATGTGTTCCTTTCTCTATCACTTTTCCTTGATCCATAACTAGAATCAAATCTGCATCCTTAATCGTTGAGAGACGATGAGCAATGACAAAGCTAGTTCGTCCTTCCATGAGTCGGTTCATGGCCTTTTGGATAAAGACTTCGGTCCGAGTGTCAACACTAGACGTCGCTTCATCCAATATCATGATTGGTGGATCTGCTAGAACAGCTCGGGCGATTGTCAAAAGCTGCTTTTGTCCTTGTGAGATGTTAGAAGCTTCTTCGTTTAAGATTGTCTCATACCCATCTGGCAGTGTCCGAATGAAATGGTCGGCATGTGCCGTGCGGGCAGCTGCAAAAATTTCTTCATCAGTTGCTCCATTTTTGCCATAAGCGATATTTTCTTTAATCGTGCCATTAAAGAGCCAGGTATCTTGAAGCACCATCCCAAAGTTTTTTCGAAGATCACTCCTGGACATATTCCGTGTATCAAGACCATCAATATTAATCTTTCCGCCATTGAGTTCATAAAATCTCATCAAGAGATTTATCATGGTCGTTTTTCCAGCACCAGTCGGTCCAACAATTGCGACCGTCTGTCCAGGCAAGACATCGATGTTCATATCTTTAATTAACATTTCTTCCCCATAGCCAAAGTCCACATGTTCAAAAGTGACAGCACCATTTGCTCTCTTTATATTAGCTGTGGTTTTTTCTTTCATTTCCTCTTCTTCATCAAGTAGCTCAAAGACACGCTCAGCTGCTGCAACCGTCGACTGAATAATGTTTGCGATGTTAGCTGTCTGTGTGATCGGCTGGGTGAACTGCTTTGAATATGTGATGAATGCCTGAATATCACCAATCGAGATCGAACGTTGCGTTACCAATATTCCGCCGACAACGCTGATGAGTACATAACTCAAATTTCCGATAAAGAACATCATGGGCATGATGATACCGGATATAAACTGAGCTTTGCTTCCCGCTTTATACAACTCTTCATTAACCATGGTAAACTGGGCACTCGCCTTTTTTTCATGTCCGAATGCTTTAACGACTTGATGGCCAGTATACATTTCTTCAATGTGGCCATTTAATTGTCCGAGTGTACGCTGTTGATCGGCGAAATGTTTTTGGGATCTTTTTAAAATAGGCCGGATTGCAAATATTGACAAAGGTAAGCTTACTATCGAGATTAATGTCAATAACGGGCTAATCGAAAGCATCATGATGATAATCCCCAAAATCGTTACGATTGAAGTGATGAACTGCGTTAAGCTTTGCTGAAGGGTGCTTCCGATCGTATCAATATCATTTGTCATTCGGCTAAGTGTTTCCCCGTTTGGACGTCCTTCAAAATATTTGAGAGGAAGTTTCCCGAGCTTTTCGTTAACATCTTCTCGTAAATCATATACTGTGTCCTGTGCAACACTTGACATAATGTATTGTTGTACATAGTTGAAGAGGCTGCTTAAGGCATAAAGTCCGGCAAGCAGTAAAAGGATCTGGCCAATTTTATCAAAGTTAATAGCTGCTCCTGGTATTCCCTGGAATTTCCCGTAAGCTCCTTCGAATAATTCTGTAATTGCATTTCCCATGATCTTTGGTCCAACAATCATAAAAATAGTACTCATGATTGCAGCGAAGAACACGGAAATCAATTTGTTGCGCCGCGGTTTTAAATAGGCCAAGAGGCGTCTTAGTGTTCCTTTAAAATCTTTTGCTTTTTGACCCATCATCATCATGTTACCGCCACCGGGACCATGCCCAACCTGACCGCCGCTTTGAGGTTTTTTTTGATTACTCATGCAATTTCCTCCTCTGTGAGCTGTGATAAGGCGATCTCACGGTAAATGTCGTTTGTAATAAGCAACTCTTGGTGTGTTCCCATACCTACAATGTGGCCTTCGTCCAACACAATGATTCGGTCAGCGTCCACGACCGTACTGACACGCTGGGCAACGAGTAGTACTGTCGAATTTTTCGTTTCATCTTTCAGGGCTGCGCGAAGGTTGGCATCCGTCTTGAAGTCAAGTGCAGAAAAACTATCATCGAATATATAAATATCGGGTTTCCGAATGAGTGCCCGTGCGATCGAAAGTCGTTGTTTTTGCCCTCCTGATAGGTTTGAACCGCCTTGTTCGATTTCTGCCTGATAGCCGTCTTTCATTTTGCTGATAAAACCTTCCGCTTGCGCGATCCGAGCCGCATGCTCGACTTCATCTTGTGTGGCTGTTTGTTTTCCAAAGCGAATGTTTTCAGCGATAGTACCAGTAAAGAGGATGGCCTTTTGTGGTACAAAGCCAATTTTTGAGCGAACTTCATCTTGTGATGACTTACGAATATCAACACCATTGACGCGAATTATTCCACTTGAAATATCATAGAAGCGAGGGATCAAATTGACGAGCGTCGTTTTCCCTGAGCCTGTTCCACCGATTATTGCAGTGATTTCACCAGGACTTGCAGAAAAACTAATATCCGATAACGCAGGTTCTTCTGCTCCTGGGTAACTGAACGTCACATGTTCAAATTCAAGTGTACCGTGTTCACGATCTGCCTTTTCTGTACCCTCATCCAGGAATGAAGGTTTCATATCAAGGACTTCGTTTATCCTTGTTGCCGACACGGCCGCACGTGGAACCATAACGAACATCATGGATGCCATAACGAGGGCGAACATAATTTGCATAACATATTGGATAAAGGCCATTAAGTCCCCGATCTGCATACCGCCGTTATCAATACGAATTCCACCAAACCAAATGATACCAACAACCGTCAAGTTCATTACTAGCATCATTACAGGCATCATGAATGCCATGATTTTATTGACCTTGATCGAGACATCCGTCAATTCTTTATTCGCTTTCTTAAGACGTTCCTTCTCTTGTGTTTCACGATTGAAGGCACGAATGACGCGAATACCAGTTAAATTTTCCCGTAATACAAGGTTCAACCTGTCTAATCGTTTTTGCACCGTTTGAAAGAGTGGCACACCTTTATATAGAATAAGCAAGATCGACCCAATCAACAAAGGCATTGTGACAACAATGACAAGAGATAATTTTGCATCCATGGATACTGCCATGATCAAACCGCCGATTAACATGATAGGTGCACTGATAACCATACGTAGCATCATGATAACCACCTGCTGGACTTGTGTTATATCATTGGTCGTCCGAGTAATCAATGATGCGGTACCTACTTCATCAAATTCTTGTAAGGAAAATTTTTCAACATGATTAAAGACTTTCAGCCGGAGATCGCGTCCCATTCCCATAGCCGCTTTGGACGAATAGTAGCTTGCGATTATGGAAGCGCAAGCGCCAAGAGCGGAAACCAGCAGCATCAAACCACCAATTTTCCAAATGTATGGAGTGTCTCCTCGAACGACGCCTTTGTCAATAATATCGGCCATTAATGTAGGCAAAAAGAGGTCCGACATCGATTGAATAAAAACCAGTCCGATGACTGCTGAAATAATCCACTTATAAACGGATAAATTTTTCAGTATTTTTATCATTTTGTACACTCTCCCTGTTCGGTAGCTTGTGCTTCTAAAAAGTTTGTAATTTGAAGATGCGTTTCAAGCAGCTCTTCAAACTGTTCTTCCGAAAGTAATTCAATGGCCGATTGGAAAATTTGATGAATGCTTCCTTCGTGAAAATGGATCGTTTGTAATAAATTTTTCCCCTGTTCGGTGATTGACAACTGAATCTCACGCCGGTTGCCCTCCACAAGCTCGCGATGGAGCATACCTGCCCGAACGAGGCCATCAACCGCTTGGCTCAAGGTGCTTTTTGGAAGAAATGTTTTCTCCCCAACGGTTTTTTGAGTCATCTCCGTTTGAAGAGTGATGGCCATCAAAATGGAATATTGCGGAACTGTCAATCCATTTTCTGCCGTTGTCTTTTGAACGAACCGCATTATATTTTTCTGCACGTTCCAAAATGAACGCAAAAGTTGTACGGAACGCATCAACTGTTTTTCATTCTCCACTCAACATCACCATTCTTTCTTTTTCGAACTGTTCCATATTGAACATTTAATTTTATGAATCATTTTAATTTACATCTATCTTTCCGCTTCGTCAACAAAAAAACGACTTCAACACCCCGGGGTTTTCTGGACTTTGGTGCATACATGGAAATGAGTTTTAAAGTCAGGCGAGGCTTTCGCGTGAAAACAAACCATACAATGTGAAATTAACTTGAAAATGTGAACTGATAAGTGTTAGGATAATATTGAGTTAGTACCAGGTAATAATAGTAGATGATAACGTAAATGAGAATGTACGGGTGTTAAATGGCAAGCATGTATACATAATAGAATTTTTCTTCCGTAGAACATAACAGGACTTAAGTTTGCGAGACAAACAGACAGCTAATAAGAAAGATTGGTAATTTGTGATACAGAGCCCCATTTTAAATAAGGTGCCAATATGAGGGATATATTCTGGTTTTAACGGGGAAATGTTTTAATTATTAGGTAATAGGAGGGATGATGACATATGGTTGAAAACCGTCATCTACAGGTAGGTCTCAGTGACGAAAAAGTGCTTGAGATGTATAGAGTTATGTTGTTGGCAAGACGTATAGATGAACGGATGTGGCTGTTGAACAGATCTGGAAAAATCCCATTCGTGGTTTCTTGTCAAGGACAAGAAGCAGCGCAAGTGGGTGCAGCGTTTGCATTGAATCGTGAAAAGGATTATGTCCTTCCTTATTATCGGGATCTAGGAGTGGTGCTTGCGTTTGGGATGACCGCCAGGGATTTGATGTTATCAAGTTTTGCAAAAGCGGAAGATCCAAATTCAGGCGGGCGTCAAATGCCTGGGCATTTTGGGCAAAAAAAGAATCGGATCGTGACGGGATCTTCGCCAGTTACCACTCAAGTGCCACATGCAGTGGGGATTGCACTCGCTGCAAAAATGGAAGGAAAAGATATTGTTTCATTCGTTACATTCGGAGAGGGTTCATCAAACCAAGGTGATTTTCATGAAGGAGCGAATTTCGCAGGTGTACATAAACTTCCGGTCATCTTGATGTGCGAGAATAATCAGTATGCCATTTCCATCCCAATAGAAAAGCAATTGGCTTGCAAGAAAGTTTCGGACCGGGCCATTGGTTACGGCATGCCAGGGGTGACGGTTGATGGAAATGATCCGATTGAAGTATACCGGGTGGTGAAAGAAGCGGCTGAGAGAGGAAGGCGTGGTGAAGGCCCAAGCTTAATCGAAACGGTTTCATACAGGCTTACACCACACTCAAGCGATGATGATGATAGTCAATACAGGTCGCCTGATGAAGTAGCGGAGGCAAAAAAAATAGATTCGATCATTACATTCGGTGCCTATTTAAAAGCAACAGGAATCATGGATGATCAAATGGAGAAAAAATTGAACGAGGAAATAATGGAAGTTGTGAACGAAGCGACGGATTATGCAGAAAATGCTCCATTTGCGAATGAAGACACGCTCTCAAAATACGTTTACGCAGAAAGGTAAGGAGGAAAGAAAATGGCAGTGATATCTTATATAGATGCGGTGATAATGGCGATGCGGGAAGAAATGGAACGTGATTCCCGTGTATTTGTATTAGGTGAGGACGTAGGGGTAAAAGGCGGCGTTTTTAAAGCGACTTCAGGGTTATACGAACAATTCGGGGAACAGCGTGTCATTGATACCCCGCTTGCTGAATCCGCAATCGCAGGAGTTGGCATCGGTGCGGCCATGTATGGGATGAGGCCGATTGCGGAAATGCAATTTGCTGATTTTATCATGCCTGCAATCAACCAAATCATTTCAGAAGCTGCAAAAATCCGTTATCGCTCTAATAATGACTGGCAATGCCCAATCGTCATCAGGGCACCATACGGTGGGGGCGTACATGGGGCGTTATACCATTCACAATCCGTTGAAGCCATTTTTGCCAATCAACCGGGACTTAAAATTGTCATGCCCTCAACACCGTATGACGTGAAAGGGTTATTGAAAGCAGCCATTCGCGATGACGACCCAGTCCTTTTCTTTGAACATAAACGTGCCTATCGCCTTATTAAAGAAGAAGTGCCGACTGATGATTATGTTTTACCCATTGGTAAAGCGGATGTAAAACGTGAAGGTGAGGACGTTACAGTGATTACTTACGGCCTTTGTGTTCATTTTGCGCTACAGGCAGCTGAAAGGCTGGCCAGTGATGGCATATCTGTTCATATACTTGATTTACGAACCGTTTATCCATTAGATCAAGAAGCCATTATGGAAGCTGCATCTAAAACAGGAAAAGTCCTATTGATTACTGAAGATAATAAGGAAGGGAGCATCATTAGTGAAGTATCGGCGATCATTGCAGAAAACTGCCTCTTCGATCTCGATGCCCCAATCATGAGACTTGCGGGTCCGGATGTTCCAGCAATGCCATATTCACCATCATTAGAGAAATCCTTCATGGTGAATCCTGAAAAAGTGGAAAAGGCACTGCGGGACCTGGTTGCCTATTAAATGATAGGCATGGAGGAACGAACCTTGCGCATCCGTTTAAATTGTTGTTTATATTGGGATTGATCTTAAAAATGAACTTAAGTCTAGCAACTATAAAAAAGGTTGCCAGGCTTTTTTTTTGCGCTAAATAAATCATCTATTGTGAAAAAATAATCCGTTTGATTACGCTAGAGAGGGCATATAAAACTCCACCGAATTCTTTTTAATGAACACTTTATTTAGCAGTGATTTTTGGGGGATTTTCACTTCATAAATATATATTAAATAGAAATGCGTGGTATTATATGGGAAAGCATTCTAGGTAAAGGAGAACTAATGATGAATACTGGACAATTATCCAATAATAAACTATTAGATATGGTGTTTGAAAGTACATATTATGGAATTGTAATTGTCGATAGTCACGCAAAAATCCAATATATTAGCAATAAATATTGTGAATTTTTAAATGTTGAACGCAGTACAGTGATTGGTGAACATGTGACGAATATAATTGAAAATACAAGGCTACACCTAGTAGTGCAAATAGGTAAATCGGAAATCGCTGATATACATTTTCTTCGTGGTGATTTTGTTATCGCTAATCGCATTCCTATTATCGAAAATAAGGAAATAATTGGTGCGATTGGGACAATAATGTTTCGTGATCTAGATGACTGGAACAAAATGAATAGCCACATTAAGGAGATACTGACAAAACATAATTTTTACACAAATGAAAGAGATGTTACAAATGGAGTAAAGTATTCCTTACACAATTTAATTGGAAATTCACAAGAAATACAACAGTTAAAAGAACGTGTGAAAAGGGTTGCTAGAGGTGATATCTCTGTACTAATTAGAGGAGAAAGCGGTACAGGCAAGGAAATAATAGCACATAGCATTCATCAGTTAAGTGGGAGAAGCGACAAACCACTTGTGAAAATAAATTGTACTTCAATTCCGGAACACTTGTTAGAATCTGAACTTTTCGGTTATGAAGAAGGTGCCTTTACAGGGGCAAACAAGGGAGGTAAAATAGGAAAGTTTCAATTTGCTGATGGTGGGACTGTTTTCCTTGACGAAATTGGTGATATGCCTCAGCAAATGCAAGTCAAGTTATTAAGGGTTCTTCAGGAGAAGGAATTTGAGCCTGTAGGTTCGCTTTATCCAAAAAAACTAAATGTTCGAGTGATTGCTGCAACAAATCGCCCTTTAGAAAAATTGGTTGAAGAAAAACTATTTCGTGAAGACCTATTTTATAGAATTAATGCTGTCCAATTATTTGTTCCTCCTTTAAGAGATAGAATTGAAGATATCCCTTTACTTGTAGATTATTTTTTTAAAAAAGTCACAGCTCGAATAGGAAAACGAGTAACCTCTGTACATCCTGAGGTGCTTTCATTAATAGAGCAATATAACTGGCCAGGGAATATCAGAGAACTAGAGAATGTGATTGATGCAGGTGTTCACCTATCAAATGACGAAGTAATCGGAAAAGATGTTTTACCTGATTATCTAAAAGGTCATAAGGTTAAAATGAAAGAAGAAAGTTTAAAGGATATTGTGGAAGAAACAGAAAAGAAGGCAATCGAAAGAGCGTTAAGGAGGTTTAAGTTTGATAAAAAGCGGGTTGCGGAAACTCTTGGAATAGGGAATTCTACCCTTTACGATAAAATAAAAAAATATCGAATTTCTGACCAATAAAAATAAATCCGGGAATTCAGAATTCATTCCGAAATCCCGGATTTAATTTTAATTTCCGTATTAGTGTAGATAAAGTTCACATTAAAGGAGAAAAAAGGCTATAGAACAGATTTAATTTTTATTTAAATTATGAAAATTAATGAATAAAAAATCAACTGATCTAACTTCAGTTGATTTTTTTCGGTTCTTTTCTGAAAAATCAGAAAATAAATAATTAGATATTCCTCAATAATTAGGAAAAGTAAGTCAGTAAAGGGGGGGTACGTTTTGGAATGAATCTTGCATTCAAATTAGAAGAAAGGAGGAAAGGAATCGATAAAGACGAGTGGTCAATTTAATGGTATTTAAGAGGCACTTGTTTAGTAAGAATTACTTTGAACATTATTGAATTTAGCGCTTCGATATCTGTAATTTGAATCTGCTTACATTGAAAAGGAGGAATTTCATTGGATGTCGGTTTTATAACAAGAAAAATGGCAAATGATTTAAATAATATAAATCATGGAAAAATAGCAATAAAAGAAGAAGCAGGAAAGTCAATGACGTACATGGATCTCCACCATATATCAAATGCGTATGCAAACAAGCTTTACGAATTAGGAGTTCGAAAAGGGGATCGTGTCGGTATTTTACTTTACAACTGTCTCGAATATTTTAGTCTATATTTTGCCATTGCGAAAATCGGCGCAATTGCCGTTCGACTTAATTTTAGGCTATCAAGTGCTGAGCTTGAGTATGCATTAAATGATTCACAGACAAAAATATTATGCTTCCATTCGAACTTAGCCAATCAGCTGGAATCAGTTTGTAATCATGTTTCTGTTGAGCGATATTTTTGTCTTCCTCATAGAAATGGCTCAATCCCAGGTTGGTCTGAGTCATGGAGTGTTTTAGAAAGTGGTTCGGTAGATGAGGTCAAAGTCGATAACATTAAATTAAACGATCCGGTCATGCTTATGTACACATCAGGCACAACGGGAAGACCTAAAGGTGCGATTTGGACTCATGATACAACTTTCTGGTTTTCCACGATACAAGCGCTGAAATGGAAATTTACAGGGAGAGAAGTTGCGATGACGACAGGACCACTATATCATGTTGGAGCGATGGAAGATATCGCACTTCCTATTCTTATGATGGGTGGAAGCGTAATAATTACAAAAAGCCAAGAATTCGAGATTGGAAGAATTCTTTCTGTTATTGAACAGGAAAATGTGACCGATGCTTTTTTATTCCCTTTTATGATTTATGAAATGCTAAATTTGCCTGAAATTGAAGAGTATCAGCTAAAATCTTTAAAAACTATTTATACAGGTGGTGACCCGCTAATGCCATGGGCATTAGAACAATTAAAAAAGAGGTTTCCTCAAATTGGAGTTGTTCAAGTTTACGGGTTAACTGAAGGACAACCAATTGCGGCTTCGCTTGAACCACAGGATGCTTTTACAAAAGGCCATACCGTTGGAAAGCCGATGCCACTTACAGAAATTAATATTATCGATGAGGATGGAACGCCCTTGCCTGTTGGTGAAATTGGTGAAATTGCTATTAAAAGTCCAGCGGTTTCTGAGGGTTATTGGAGGAAACCTGATGCCACAATGGAAACATTTGTGAATGGGTGGTGTAAAACAGGAGACATGGGAAAATTCGATCATGATGGGTATCTATCAATTGCAGGCAGAAAAAAAGATATGATTCGAAGCGGTGGTGAAAACATTTACTCAGCGGAAATTGAAGATGTCTTATACCGCCATGAGGAAGTGAAGGAAGTATCTATAATTGGTATTCCTGATCCGAAATACATTGAGGCTGTATGTGCTGTTATTGTTAAAAAAGAAGGAGCCAAACTTACGGAAGAAGATGTTGTTAATTACTGTAAGGAACATCTTGCTAGCTACAAAAAACCTAGAAAGGTCACATTTGTTGATGAAATTCCACGTACCCCATCCGGAAAGGTTCAAAAGTTTATTCTTCGAAAACAGTTTAGTGGTATGGAATAAATAAGGAATTTCCCATAGGTTAAAAAGGTACAGGTTTTTTAAATGCATTATTTCAATTTGTTTATAAAATGCACATAACCACAAAGGATTCTATAAAGATAACTGGTTTATCCACTGATGCACGTTTTCAGCAATGCAAGAACATCTGGAACCCCACAAGTACACTTAAGGTTGAGGAGGAAAGCCGATGAAGAATAAAAATCAAGTTGTTTCATGGTCGAAACAGGGTAATATTGCAACGATTATTATTGATAATCCACCTGTTAATGTATTAAGCGCAGATGTTATAGAACAATTGAATTTTGTGGTGGATGAAATTGAAAGCGATTACAATGTTAAGGTCATTATCCTTACAGGTGAAGGCGAAAGAGCTTTTGTTGCTGGTGGAGATATTAAAGAATTTCCAGCATGGATAGGAAAAGGAGTCGAAGAAGGAAAGGGGAAATCACTTTGGCTTCAGGAACCACTTAATAAAATTGAACGTCTATCTCGACCAACCATTGCTGCAATCAACGGATTAGCATTAGGTGGAGGATGTGAACTTGCCTTAAGTTGTGACATTCGGATTGCGGAGGAACAAATTAGGATTGGGCTTCCAGAAATTAAATTGGGGTTGTTTCCAGGAGCAGGGGGAACTCAAAGACTTCCTAGACTGATAGGTAAAGCAAAAGCAAAAGAATTGATCTTTACTGGTGAGCCACTGAATGCTGAAGAGGCCAAACAAATAGGACTTGTTAATCATGTCGTGCCAAAGGGGGAATCCATAAAAAAAGCAATGGAGATCGCAAAATGTATTTGCAATTATTCTTTACAATCTTTAACTTTTGCAAAGCACTCTATTGATTATGGTTATGAACAAACACTTGAAGATGGACTTGTGATTGAAGCTGAAAATTTTGGCCATGTTTTTCAGACTAGGGACGTTAAGGAAGGCGTTGAAGCCTTTATTAATAAAAGAGAGCCTAACTTCGTTGATAAGTAATCCTTCATGACAAAAACCAGAGTCAAGTCAATTTTTGAAAAAAAGAAGATTCTGTTATAACTAATTTTTGTTTATAAACTAAATCGATAAAGTTATTCTAAAAAAACAATGGATCTATTCGGGAAATTAATTAGAGTTCTTTTCTATGTTCACTAGAAAAGTGAATTATGATGCCCAAGAAGTCTTGGGGCAATGCATTCAAACCAGCAACAAGTGATAACATATTATATTTTGAGAAAAAGGGGGAAATCAATATGGATGTAATGATTATTATTATTTCACTAGGATTACTTATGTTTCTAGCATATCGAGGATTTTCTGTTATACTTTTTGCACCATTGTGCGCTTTGTTTGCTGTATTTTTAACGGATCCTGGACATGTTTTACCTTTCTTCTCTAATATATTTATGGTTAAGTTGGTTGAATTTGTTAAATTATATTTCCCGGTTTTTCTACTAGGTGCTATTTTTGGGAAATTGGTTGAAATAAGCGGTGTTGCAAAGAGCATAGCTAAAATTATTGTCCGTTTTATCGGGGCTAAACAAGCCATTCTAGCCATTGTGATAATGGGCGCAATCCTGACTTATAGCGGAGTTAGTTTGTTTGTTGCAGTGTTTGCCATCTATCCATTTGCTGCTCAGCTGTTTCGCGAAGCTAATATTCCAAAGCGTTTAATTCCTGCGACAATTGCAGTTAGTGCTTTTACCTTTTCCATGGATTCACTTCCAGGGTCTCCGCAAATTCAGAATGTCATTCCAACGGGGTTCTTTAAAACTGACATCTATGCTGCACCGATATTGGGAATTATTGGGGCTATATTTATCATTTCCTTGAGCCTTTTATACTTAAATCATTGTCGACATAAGGCAGCTAGAAATGGTGAAGGGTATTTTGGAATTGGGGATAAAGCTATTGATAAGGAAGCTGCTGAAGCAGAAATGGCAGCTAGTTCTGCTTTATCGCTGGAAACGACTAATAAGTTGGGAATGGATTCTGAAAAAGCTATAAGTAGAAAAGACTGGCTTGCTTTTATTCCGTTGGTGTTAGTTGGAGTGATGAATAAGTTTTTTACTGAGTCTTTTCCTCTTTGGTATGCCAAAGGGTTTGATTTTTCTACAATTGGGTTAAAAGATTATGGAAATGTTGATATGTCTAAAGTTATTGGTGTTTGGTCTGTAGAGATGGCTCTTATTCTCGGAATAATAGCAACCGTCTTATTAAACTTAAAAGCTGTCAAATTAAATTTCAATTCGAGTATTAATATAGGGATTAGTGGGGCATTGCTTGCAACCATGAATACGGCAACCGAATATGGTTTTGGGGGTGTGATTGCTGCTTTACCCGGCTTTACTGTGATACAAGATTATCTTACTGGAATGTTTTCAAATCCTTTAATTAATGGGGCGATCATGACAAATGTTTTGTGCGGAATTACTGGTTCAGGATCTGGCGGGATGAGCATTACGTTGAGCCTAATGGCGGATACGTATATACAAACAGCTGCTCATTTTGACATTCCGTTGGAAGTTTTACATCGTGTCATTGCTATGTCAGCAGGTGGGTTTGATACTTTGCCACATAACGGAGCTATAATTACTCTTCTAGCTGTTACTGGACTCACACATCGCCAGGCATATAAAGACATTTTTGTTATTACCATTATAAAGACACTTGCTGTATTCTTTGTAATTGGTATATTCAGCTTGTTTGCCATCGTTTAATTATTTGCCGGTGAGCATTGGAAAATACATTTCGATTTCTAGCTTTAAACGCTATTTACATCGAATAGTACGTCTTCGAAAAACATTTTTTATAGTGTTGATTTTAAAAACTATCACTAAATTATATAGTATATAGTATTTAATATCTGAATTTTCGGCCAACTAATTTAAGCCCAAATAAAGGAGATTGGAATAATGTTTAATAAATATTTCCATCAATATGAAATCGGAGAAACATGGGTGTCGAAAGGACGTACTATAACCGAAGCAGATCTAGTAATGTTTTCTGCATTTAGCGGTGACTGGTTTCCCCTCCATACTGATAAGGAGTATGCAGCAAATACACAATTTAAGCAAAGGATAGCCCACGGAATGCTTATACTTTCGGCTGCAACCGGCTTATTTCAATTTGAACCAGGAATCGTCGTTGCATTTTATGGTTTGGAGAAAGTTCGATTTACAAACCCTACCTTTATTGGGGACACGATACATGTAGAATTAAAGGTGATTGACCTTTTTGAAAAGGGCTATCAAGGTGTTGTAACAGTCATCCAAGAAATAAAAAAACAAAACGGAGAAACTGTAGCCATCGCCAATATGAAAATAATGGTCAATTCTGATGCCGAAGTAAAAATATAATAATCACTTGATTTATTAGGCGACAAACTTAAATATTCGAGCAGATAAAACGTACTTATTACTACTATCAATATCAAATTAGCTTTTGGGTATAAGAGGAAATTCAAAGTGAAAGGTATTATCCCAAACTTTAGCACGGAATTTAAACGGGCGGTAGGCGGAAGAAACGAAATAACAAGCTGCGTTTTTTTACTTCATTTTTCAGAAGAAGGCAAGCCTGCACACTGGCTTGCCTTCTTTGATGAACTCAAGCCTCTTTAGTTTTTTAAGACATCTTTATCTTGCCTTTATAGGGTATTGTTTCGATTTTTGCAGAAAAAAATTTCAAGTTTATCTTATATAGCAAGATTTTATATGAAATCCCTAACAATTTTTGTCATAATAAGAAAGTAGGAAGGGGGAACATCATGCTTCGATTATACGGGGCTTTAATCGGCCTTAGTTTGATATGGGGTTTATCATTTGTTTTTATGAAGTGGATGCTCCCGCCAGCGGGAATTTGGGGCATTGTGTTTCTCCGCTGTTTTGCGGGTGCTGTTGTTCTGCTTCCCGTGTTATGGTGGAAGCGCAGGGAAATCAACTGGAAATTGCCGTGGAAAGCACTGGTCGTTGTCGGAATCTTCAATTGCGGATTAGCATGGGGATTAATATCTTTAAGTGAAACAGAGATTAACAGCAGCACGGCATCGATTCTAAATGCAACCACACCCATCTGGACGGGGATCATCGGATTTATCCTTTTTTCATACGTTCTAACCGCCCGACAATGGATGGGCATTCTAATTGGTTTTTTCGGAATTCTAGTATTGATGGATTTTCAAATCGGTCAGCTTTTCGGAAAGGAATTCATCGGGATTGGGACAATGCTGCTAGCGTCCATCTGTTATGGTTTTGCTGGTCATTTTACGAAAAGATTTCTTTCCAGTACCAGCATATTGGTCATTACGACGTTTACGCTGCTTACGGGTGCCGTTATCGGTTTGATCGGGATGCTAATAACAGAGCCGTTTAAGCCAGTGATGTTGATGGAACCGCTGACGATTTTCGCCATAGTCGGTCTTGGGTGCTTTGGCTCTGGGCTTGGCCAGCTAATCTATTTCTACATCAATAAAAATGGCAGCCCAGAGTTAGCCGCATCGGTTACATACCTTATTCCTGCAACAGCTATGGTTTGGGGCTACGTCCTGCTTGGAGAAGCGATTAATCCTAACGTAATTATTGGCCTGCTGATTATTTTCGCAGGAGTTTATCTTTCTTCTAAGAAGTCAAAAGAAAATGATGGCACAAACTCTTCATCCGGAAAACAAGCGGAATTGCATCACGTAAAATAAGAAACCAAAACGAAATAGCCCTCACGTAAAGATTTTGTTTTTTCCTGGGGGCTTTCGTATTGAATCGCATTAATAGTTTTACTTATTCTAATCCAATTTTGCCAAAGAAGTGATTGATTGTCTTTGCCGCATTTATAGCTATGACATTAACCCTTATACAGAAGGGCATTTGCATTAGGATGGATATTCTTACGTAGAATATTTAGAATTAATTTCTCCTATTATAGAAAGTGAAATTGACAGTGTTTTTTTTGCCTGAAATTATTTTGATTTTGAGATATATTAATTTGAGATAATGCTGTTGACAGTAAATTTAATTCATGATAAATTACCTTTAAGTAAAGATAATTTAATTCGAGATATTAAAAGGTGTAAAACCCTATACAAACTCCTTTAATGAATAGACCACTCTGCTTGAAGGGAAAATGTAGGGAACTAATGAAAAAGCTGAACAACCATGAGTTGAATCGTTTTAATGGGAGGAATCAAGTATGAATGGATTAAAAGGTATACACCACGTAACGGCCATAACAAGCAGCGCAGAAAAGAATTATGAATTTTTCACTGATATTTTAGGTATGCGTTTAGTCAAGAAAACAGTTAACCAAGATGATATCCAAACCTATCACCTATTTTTTGCAGATGATGTTGGGGGTCCAGGTACTGACATGACTTTCTTCGATTTCCCTGGTATTCCAAAAGGTGTGCATGGGACCAATGAGATTTCAAAAACATCCTTCCGTGTACCGAATGATGCCGCATTAGAGTATTGGGTTAAGCGTCTCGACCGTTTAGAAGTGTGGAATACAGGAATCCAAGAACAATTTGGTAAAAAGGTCATTTCTTTTGTCGATTTTGATGATCAGCAATATCAATTGATCTCAGATGAAAATAATGAAGGGGTAGCAGCTGGAATCCCCTGGCAAAAAGGACCGATTCCTCTGGAGTACGCCATTACAGGATTAGGACCAATTTTCATTCGTATCGCCAACTTCGATTACTTTAAAGAAATGATGGAAAAAGTTCTATTATTCAAAGAAATAGCCGAAGAAGAATCCTTTCATTTATTCGAAGTAGGAGAAGGCGGGAATGGAGCACAAGTAATTGTCGAGCATAATTCGAGCCTTCCTCAGGCACGGCAAGGTTTTGGGACTGTTCACCATACAGCCTTCCGGGTAGAAGACCGTTCCGTTCTGGAAGAATGGATCGAACGAATGGAAAGCTTCCAATTTCAAACGTCTGGTTATGTTGATCGTCACTTTTTTGAGTCGCTTTACGTACGGGTGGCGCCGCAAATTTTATTCGAATTTGCCACTGATGGTCCTGGATTTATGGGGGATGAACCATATGAAACCCTTGGGGAAAAGTTATCCTTACCACCGTTCTTAGAACCTAAAAGGGATCAAATCGAAAAATTGGTCCGTCCCATTGATACAGTGAGAAGCACAAAGGAATTCATTAAAGAATAATTGGTAACCTTAAGTGAATGATATATTGGTTTATGCCCATACTAAAACAGGTAGAAATAAAACATGGAATAATCATTTGAAATAGAAAAAATGCTCTGGAGGAATGAATCATGACAAAAGATTTTTACACGGCCATTAAAGAGAGACGTTCATATTATGGAATCAATAAAGAGGTCCAAGTATCTGATGAGAAAATAAAAGAAATTGTTGAATTTGCCGTTAAACACACGCCATCGGCTTTTAATTCCCAATCTTCCCGCCTTATTGTTTTATCAGGCTCAGCACATGATAAATTATGGGATATTACGACGCAAGCGTTAAGGAAAGCGGTCGGTGAGGGAGATTTCTCTGGCACTCAACAAAAAATGGATTCATTTAAAGCGGGATACGGAACCATCTTATTCTTTGAAGATGAATCTGTTGTGAAATCACTTCAAGAACAATTTGCTACTTATGCCGATAACTTCCCAATCTGGTCACAACAAACATCAGGAATGCATCAATTAGTTGTTTGGACTGCCCTTGAAGCAGAAGGATTGGGAGCAACTTTACAGCATTATAATCCTCTAATTGATGATGAAGTGAAAAAAGCATGGGATGTTCCAAGTAATTGGAAGTTGATTGCGCAAATGCCATTCGGTAATCCAACAGCTCAACCGGGTGATAAAGAATTCAAACCACTTGAGGATCGTATAAAATATTATAAATAAAGTGGACTAGTAAGAGAAACTTTATTAAAGCCAAGTCTAACGGGCTCTCAGACTGTAGACAAACTCGAAGAAAAGCGAGTTTGTCTACAGTTTTTTTCTTTAAAAAACATTCCCTCGCCGCAAGCGTCTTTGGTGTCCCGGCTAGCCAGTTATTCGGCAGGAGTGTCGCAAATTTCTTCAACCTAGCGAGAGTTCCATCCCATATAAAACCAGTAAAAAATCATGGAATATAGCCAAGTCTTGTTTTGAAATTATGGTAATGATCCCCTCGATAAAATCGTCAAAATGATTCGGGAAGAGACCATCCCGCCCCCCTTTTGTATACAAACCGAGAGCCAACTCTATTTAGCTCTTTTTTAGTTGAGCTCATTTTGCATATGCTTTTCAGAATTACAAATGTTAATGGATGTAATTTACAGATATTAATGGCTTTGCGTTGTTATCAGAAAAAATATTTTTACTGCTTTTTTGATAAATGTTCTGAGTGGAAAGTGACTATACCTTATGTAAAAGCTTTATAAGTAATAGTTCTGCTTGTTATTCAATTCTTTATAAATGAGTGCTATTCCTTGGTCAAGTTTTTGTATATTTGTATTGGAAACGTTTAATTTTAATATTTTTTCCTGGTGAAAGCCATCTATATAATTTTGCTCTATCGTCTCTACCAGTACTTGTTGATTATGTAAGTTTTTGATTAGTTGAGCACTATTTAAACGATGAGGTAGTACGATATGAGCGTTCATACATATGGATGCTGGGCGATGAAAGCCTGAAGTCGAGTGCTTTTCTAGAGCATCAAATAGCAAGTTTGCACGCACTAAATAGGACAGGCGCACTTTGTTTCTATGGCGTTCAAACATACCGCTTTTTATGTAGATTTCAAGGGCTGCTTGTGAAATCATGGAACTATCGATATCAGCTGTTCTTTTATATAGTTGGAAGCTGTTCGCTAATGGTTTAGGCAATACGGCAACACCTATACGTAATCCTGGAAACATTATTTTAGAGAAGCTTTTTAAATAAATGACCATGTGATGTGTATCCTCGGAAAAAATAGGGTCTACCTTCATATTTTCTTCGAAATCTGCTAAAAAATCATCTTCGACAATATAAACACCATACTTTACAGCAAGTTTTAGTATCTCTTCCCTGTCCTTTTTAGAGTAAGAAGTCCCTAACGGATTATGAAAACGAGGCATCGTATAAAAGAATTTAATTTCCTGACCACTAAAAATCCGTTCTAATTCCCCTAAATCAATACCTTCTGCCGTTCGTTGGATTCCTTGCACGGAAATCTTGTACGCTTTCAATTGCTCCACAAATAAATGATAACTAGGTTGTTCAACAAGTATATGGGTACGTTCATTTGGAAAGGGGATAAGCGTTAATAAGGAAAGTGCTTGTTGCACGCCAGAAGTAATGAAAATCTGTTCTTCCTTTGCGAAAACCTGATATTGCTCTAATTGCTTTTGGATCACTTTAATTAAAGAGGGTAGTCCTTTTGGAGTGCCATAGATAAACAATTCTTGCTGATAGGTATCGATGGCTTTGTTGATGCAATGTTGAAAGTCATGATACGGAAATTGATGCCAAGCGGGAGCGGAGGTAACAAAATCGATTTCCGCAGTTGGTTCACTTTTACCATTAAATTCTTTTTGAACGACATAATATCCACTTTTAGGTACCGCATAGATTAAATGCCTCTTTTCCAATTCTTGCAGGGCTTTCAAGACTGTACTTTTACTACAATGATGTTGAGCGCTTAGTTGACGAATTGATGGGAGTTTAAAGCCTGCTTTGAGCTGTCCATTCTGGATGAGAGATTCAAATTCATTAAACAAAGCTACGTATTTTAACATGAATACCTCCTAAAAACTGTACCGTTACAGATGCTTTTTATTTGTATTGTATCGTAGTCGAACTTTTAATACGATACTAACAACCGGCCGGGTGTTGAAAAGGAGGATTTACTCAATATGCCAGAACATAAAAAAGCCTATTTTGCGGCGATACTATATGCCATTATTATTGGATTTTCATTTATCTTTACAAAAATATCATTAATGGAAGCGAGTCCGTTAGACACATTGGCACATCGATTTACGATGGCTTTTTTGATCGCTATAATTTTTAAGCTGTATAGGAGGACATCAGTGAAAATGAGTGCAAAGGATACTTTGAAAACTCTTCCGTTGGTGTCCCTTTATCCAATTTTATTCTTTACATTCCAAGTGTTTGGTCTCGTTTATACCTCATCTTCAGAAGCGGGTATCATCCAAGCGACCATACCAATTTTCACGTTATTATCAGCTTCATTATTTTTGAAGGAATACGCTGGTAAAAGTCAGAAATTTTTTCTTTATTTATCTGTGATGGGGGTTATCTTTATCTTTGTCATGAATGACTTGCAACTTGAGGCTCACAGTTTGAAAGGAACGATCCTGATCTTATTATCTTCGATTGCTGCGGCTCTTTATAATGTGGTAGCAAGAAGGTTAACAAAGCGATATTCACTATTTACGTTAACTTATGTGATGACGTTCTATGGTTTTTTTGCTTTTAATAGTATGGCCATCATCAACCATATCATTAACCAATCTTTTAGTAGCTTTTTTTTACCCTATACAAGTAGTGCATTTCTCATTTCAATCATATATCTTGGTGCATTATCGTCACTGCTTACTGCTTTTTTATCAAACTATGCATTATCTGTATTACCAGCATCTAAGATGAGCGTTTTCAGTAATTTAGCAACATTGATTACGGTTATGGCAGGGGTGATATTCTTACATGAATCCATACATTATTATCACGTTATTGGTGCAATGATTATTCTTGTTGGTGTAATCGGCACGAACTATTTTGGTGGAAATCGGTCAAAGCATATCAGTAAGGCTATTGGCGATCTGAAAAGAGAGGTAAAGTGAATGAATAAATATGTGTTATTACTGGTGATTAGTTGTATATGGGGATCTCAATTCTTCTTTATTGCATTAGTTATAGATAATGTTGGGGTTATTACTTTGTCAGCCATCAAAGCATGTATCGGTGGTATCTGTTTACTCTTCATTGGTTTTTTCTTATCAAAAGAAGAGCGAAGAGTAAATAGGAGTTATTATAAATGGTATATAATCATTGCGGTTTTCGAAGTTGTATTACCATTCGTATTTATTGCGCAAGGTCAGAAAACGGTATCAAGCAGTATCGCATCGATGTTGATTGGAATGGTTCCTGTCTTTACCATCCTCTTTTTAATAACATTTTACAAAAGAAAAAGCACAATGCCGGAGATTACAAGTATACTATTCGGATTTGCAGGTATTGTCTGCCTTTCCTGGCCAACACAAGGATTCCATGACCTTTTCACCAGTATTCAGGGTAATATCCTATTGATATTGGCTGCCATGAGTTTTGGATTATCATTGATTATCATGGAGAAATTAAACGAGGGATCTTCCGTTATTCATATGAGAAATATATTATTGATTGCCAGTGCATTTCTCATCCCAATGTCCCTTTTATTTGAGCAATCTTTCAAATTGGATTTAGAACGATCTCAATCTATCTACTTAGCGATTTTAGGCATTTTCCATGCAGGAGTAGTTTATGCGTTATTTAATAGGCTGATTCGGCAAGAAGGCGCGTTATTTACGTCATTCAGTAATTATATAGTGCCTGTCATCGGAATGATTTTAGGCTTTTTCTTTTTACATGAAGCGTTGTCTATTCATCAGATGATTGGGATGGGTATAATTATGATGTCATTGGTTTTTTCAGACAAAAAAATAATAACAAAGTTGATAAGAAAGTAGTATTTAATATATGTGCTATTGTCCGTAGTCATTAATTGTACTAATAAACCGCAGATTTTAGAATTTCGTAAAAATACCGCAGTAAAAGTGAGAAAAGAGAAGTAGATAATATTTTATCTTGGTAGGATGGAAATTCATTTTTTGAAAGAATATGTGGTTTTTGATCCGCAAATGATTTATATACTTTTATATAGTAGAAGAAGCATCTACTTAGGTTAAAGCAGATGCTTCTTCTACTGAAAATTATCACTACTAGCAATAATCCTTATGTTTTTATTTATTCCGCATTAGATAGTGAAGCGTTTTTGTCCATCTTCATTATAATAAATCCAGACCAGGCAAACATTAAGGATGCAAGGTAAAAGATGCTTCCAATCGTTAAAAAGTCGACTAAATATCCGGTTGCTATCACGGCAGCTGCAGCACCAATGGATGTCCAAACATGGTAGTTTCCAATTTCCTTACCCGCTGTTGTTTTCGTAACATATCTTGCAAGTACCGTTTTTTCAGTGTTTTTTTGTACAGCCCCAAGGACCCCCATTATAATCTGCAGGAGATAGACATGCCAAATTTCATATGCGAGAGGAAAGGCAAGAAGGATTAGTGCCATCCCCCATGAATAGATAATGAGAAATGTTTTGTCACCGGCTTTGTCAGCGAATTTTCCGATTAAAGGGTAACTAAGTGCTGCTGTCAGTGAGAATATTCCATATGCCCATCCGAATTGCGAATAGCTGGTACCTACATTCTTGATTAGCAAAATATAAAAAGGGAAAATCATGCTTGCAGCCATACCAACAGTGCCTTGGTAAATAACAAAACGTTTATAATTCATGGCTGATACTCCTTGTAGAAAAGATTCATGAAGCGATTATCAGGATCATATTTATTCTTTAATTGAAAGAATTCCTCAGCACGCGGATACGCTTCAAATAATTGTGTCTTGGTTGGATAACCATAATAGGGTAAATAGTAGCTGCCGTTATGGTCAAGCGTCACATTAATCATATTACGGATGACCCTTCCCGTATTTTCCTTACTTTCGTTATCTGTCCCTTGATTGATTAGCATAACAAGAGCGAACATATCATCCTTGGCATAGGACATGAGTGATTCATCATTATGTTCCACATAACGAATTGTAATATTTAATAAATTGAAATCTTTTTCATGTGATAAAGTTTTTCTTAGATCATCGATATAATCAGTAAATTGATCTATCGGAACGAAGTATTCTTGCAACACTTCTGTTTTGGAGGGATTGCTGTAATCCATAAAGGCAGAGTCCGACCGCATCACATTATTCCTGGAAACCAAGTTACCATCAATATTGGCCATGTAGGTCTCTTGAGTTTCCCAAAACCTCTTTTTCCCCCAGTCATTATAACGTGATAGGCCAAGAAAGAATTTAGGCACGGCAACGATTGTTTCCCGTTTGAGAGTATTGTAGTTCGATAGCTGTGCTTGGTCATTTGCCCTATAATAATCCGTTACATACATTTCATCCAAATAGGAGCCAGGAGCAACCGATATTCTTGCCAGATGCATTTTAACAGCATCGTTTTGAAGGACATCTCTTTTAAAATACGAAGTATATTCATCATAATTGAGTGATTTCGTTTTAATTTTATAAAGTTCGTCATCGGTTAGCTGGAGTGTAACATCAAGTATTACTCCAAACAAACCATATCCGCCAATAACCGAAGAGAAGAGCTCCGAGTTTTCTTCACGGCTCACCGTTAGGATTTGTCCTTTCGCGTTAAGCAATCTAAAAGATTCCACGGTTTCTATCAAGGCATGATGGCGGATATCACGGCCATGGACATTAACGCTCAAAGAACCGCCAATGGTGAATATGTTTTGAGATTGACTGACCTTCAGTGCAAGTCCATATGGGTTGATATATTCCTGTAGATCAGCCCAGGTTGCTCCGCTTTGAACCGTGATGTGTTTTTCTTTTACATCCAAATCAAGGATTTTGTCATAATGCTTCATATCTAGCAGGATCCCGTTTGGATATAATGTCTGTCCCCCTTGGCTATGCTGCATTCCGGCAATGGAAATGGAATCACCGTTTTTTACAGCTTCTTTAAGTACCTTTTCGATTGCTTCTTCACTATCTTCTGCTTTTATCGCTTTCATTTTAACTGGCATCAGACGGCTGATATCTTCTGCAATGGGGTGGTCAAGCTTGAAATTAAAAGCCTGCAGGGATAAACCAAATAATATTGCATATGGGATGATAAAGAAAAATCGTTTCATAATAACTAGCTTTCGACTCCTCGTTAAATATGCTTGACACTCAAGAGATATATTAATGCATGAACTTTATTGAATAATTGAGTTACCAACGCCATTCATTGAGATTGGGTTTTATATTCTTTAAATAATGTTGAACTTTTTATGCATTAGTGCTTCATTTTCAGCCCATTAATGATAGTTTCGATTAGAGGTATGGATAAAGATTCCAAGCTTCGTTCTGTGTTGTTTAAACCCCAATGATAGATGATACCCATCAGGCTTTGGGTGAGGAGTGTTGAAATCTCATTTATTGACTGTTCCGTGCCTATGCTGTTTTGTTTTTTCGCCTCTTCAATTAATGAACGAATAATTTGTAAGAGTGAGCGATTTGAATTTGAAAAGTATGTATGTTCTTTTGAATCTAATGCGGAACTGTAAATCACTTTCATTAGATCTTTGCCCATCTCTTCTTCCAGAAAACGCATCAATTTGCGTATGAAAACAAACAATTTCTCGGTAGCGTCCATATCGGCTGGGAACGAATGGAAGACTTCACGATAGTAATCATCGACTTCTGTGAACCTCGCTAAAAAAATGTCCGATTTCGCTGAAAAGTGTTGATAAAATGACCCTTTCGACGTGCCGCTTTTTTTCACGATTTCGTCTACTGTAACTTTATCATATCCCTTTTCGCTAAATAGCTTTAAAGAGATGTTTAAAATTTTTTCACGAGTCTTTTCTCCCCTAAGCTGTTTTTTTTTAGGTTCAATCATAAAAAACCTCCTAGTGATAATTGACAGAATATTCCTATATAGTTTACTATCAGACTACAGTCTGGTTTAGGAAATTTATGGTCTATTTAATTTAACGTAGATTATGAATATTCACAACGCTTTCCTAATTCATTTGGCATGTCGGGAAAGCGCTTACGATGTTTCTTGGTCAGTAGGGGTGATGTCAATCTAGTAAAATCAGGAGGATTTTTAAAAAATAGGAGAATACCTGAAAAGGGTGGTTAGAGTTCGTAAGATCCTTTTCCAATCAGTTACAGTCAGGTAGAAAAGGTAATTCTTTTTTAGCCTGGATGATATGCGTTTTGTACTATTGTTGGGAATCAGTAAATGTAAATGGAGAGGAGGTGGTATTGAAGGTACCGGGAATGAACCGGAGAGTCGGGAAGCTAGGAAAGAAATGATCAGCGGGAATCGCATTTTTTCATGTGGAAAATGTAGCTTGAAAAGGGAGGAAATAATCATGAATCATTCCAGTGGTGAAATAGAGAAAAGGACGATCAGTAAAACGATGAAACGCATTCTTCCATTCATCTTGATCCTTTATATCATTGCATATTTGGACAGGGTCAATTTAGGCTATGCTGCTTTACAAATGAATGCGGAATTAGCTTTATCCGCTGAGGTTTTTGGATTACTTTCTGGTATTTTCTTTATAGGCTATTTCTTCTTTGAAGTTCCAAGCAACATGATCATGCATAAAGTGGGAGCTCGGATATGGATTGCCCGAATAATGATTTCGTGGGGGCTCGTGGTAATATTAACAGGTTTTGCGCAAACAACTATGCATTTATACATTCTCCGTTTTTTATTAGGTGTCGCCGAAGCTGGTTTTTTCCCAGGTATAATCTTATATTTAACTTATTGGTTCAGGGCCCGCGAAAGAGGAAGGGCAACAGCGGTCCTGCTTTTAGCCTTACCGATTGGCGGATTGATTGGTGCGCCTGTGTCGACGTGGATTCTTGACAATATATCCTGGTTTGGTATGGCAGGCTGGAGATGGATGTTCATCCTTGAAGGCATTCCGGCCATTATCATAGGAATTGTTGTTGTTTTCTATTTAACTAATAGACCGACTAACGCTAAATGGTTATCTAAGGAAGAAAGTGATTGGTTAGAAGGGGAATTGAGTGCGGAAAGAAAAGCTAGCTCGAAAATAAATAAAGTCACTAAGCTTGATATGCTGAAAGATTCGAAAATCTGGAAGTTGGCCCTTTTTTATTTCGCAGGGTACACATCTATCTATGGATTGTCATTCTGGATGCCAACCATCATTAAATCTTTATCGGAAAATGCAACAACCAATTTAGAAATAGGCTGGTTAGCGATGATTCCATCATTAGTCGGCATACCTGCCATTATATTTGTTGGCTGGAATTCAGATCGGACCAATGAACATAAACCACACTTGCTTGTTTGTCTCATGATATCAGTTATCGGATTTATCGGGTGTGGCTTTTCAGATAGTGTCTTTATGATGGTGCTTATGTTAACGATTACATCTTTCGGGTTATACGGTTTCAGTGGATGTTTTTTTGCCTATATGACATTTTTCTTTACTGAGTCGACTGCACCAGTTGGCATAGCCCTAGTCAATTCATTTGCGGCTTTAGGTGGTTTTGTAGGACCGATGATTCTTGGAACTGTTGCATTTACTCAAGGTATGTTTATATTATCTGGATTACTTGTGATGGGAGTCATAACTTTATTATCATTAAAATTGACTAATGTTTCAGATGAAAATATTGGAAAAGAAGTTCAAGTCAATATTAAGCAATTATAAAAAATTCTAAATGAAAATTGAATTAAAGCGTAAAGTACTAAAATAGAAACATCAGTGGAAATCACAAAGGTCCATGGTGTTTCTTTTTTCATATAGTCATATTATTAAAGAAAAGTAATTTTTAAATGATGGAAGTAAACGTAATAGATATGGATGCTTCCCATTTTGAGCATGTCCAAATTTAATCTTGATCGCAGGTTCTTCTCAATATGACTTGTTTGAAGGATTCGGCAGGATTAGAATGGAGAGGAGATGCAAGTTGCTTTGTAAAGAACAGGGATTCCTTTTCTTTCAAACGTCACATTTATTCGATGAAAAGGATATCAGCGAGAGAAATGGGTGATGATGTGGAAATTCATTTGGTGGCAAAAGATGAGATAGAGGCTCAAGGAATTCGTTGGATAGTTGAATCCCACCTTACGGGAGTCCGACTGATCCTATGGAAAACGATTGAAGAATTTGAAAAGGGCATGCGCAATCAGCATCCGGAATTCGTCATTTTAGATATGGATATTTGGACGAATGAAAGTGAGGCGATGGGCGCTTCGTTAAAGCGGAGGGGAATTCGTTGGTTAGGGATTTCATCTGAGCGAATCTTTCAAACAGCTTATCGGGCCTTACGTTTTCGTGCGGATGATGTTTTATTCCGTCCTTTTTCTTCAGCGGATTTGGTAAAGCATATCCAACAATTGCGTTTTCAATTAAGAAATGGTCAAGGTTTTTCCTCGACAAGCACCATGGATGAAGAGAATACACTTGATATTGGTTATCCAGATTTCTTCTTGACAGACCGGAGGCATGATAGTCGAATAACCATGGTGGCATTTTTGACACCTGATAATAGGGCCCTCCCTTTAGTATATGATGAACTGCAACGATATTCTTTTACTGGGAAGCATCAAATATTCGCTTTATCGGATTTTATTTTATGCGTCCAGGAAACAAAGGAAATTGATGTATATAAGGAAGAATATCAAGCGTTCCTGGCTCACTGGAAAGAAAGAATGGATGAGCCTCTTGCCATCATAATAAAAGTGGCAACGCCTGATGAGTCTTTGAAAAGGATGTACCAGCAAACACGTGAATTTACGAGGCAAATCTTTTTCGATGGATATGATATCATTTTAGCGGAAAGTCAACAAACTTCCCCTCAAGAGATGGATCCATTCCTCACTCCTCTTGAACAAAGGCTTTGGATAGAAATGCTCGAAAGACGGGATGCGAAAGCCATAAGGAACTGGATCGAACGTGAATTCCTAACTTTTCAACAACCATACCCTGACCCGGAAATCGTTCGTATTCGCCTTACAAGCGTACTCGCACAGATCCGAAGGCATATGAAATCATACAACTTGCAAAATGCGTCTCTAGAAGCAATATACTATGATGTATTTCAGCAAATCGTACATAAACCAGTCATTCATCAAATAGTAAAAGAACTGCATGCGTTCACCACCCATTTGCTCCTTCAGGATCACGGGCAATTACAGGAAGGAGCACGCACTCTTAGCGAAAAAGCAAGAGAGCTGATCGAGTCCAACTATTGGGATTCCCAGTGGAATCTATCGACCTGTGCAGATACTCTGCGTGTCAATAAAAGCACACTCAGCCGTCGTTTTGCGGCTGAATCCGGCGAGTCTTTTCGCAATACGCTGCATCAAGTTCGAATTAGGGAAGCTAAACGCCTATTAAAGGAAACGGATTTATCATTGGAGGAAATCGCACAATTAGCCGGTTATTCACATCAGACCTATTTTAATGCAAAATTCAAACTGCTTGAAGCTTGTACTCCATCAGCTTATCGGTCTGGATTATAAAAAGGACGATTCAGTAATATTGAATCGTCCTTTTTTATTTCATAACAATATAATTTTCAATATTATTCATAAAAAAATAAAGTTAACTACAAAAACTTGAAATAATTTATAAAATAATCATTAAATTATAATGAATTATTCTGAATTTTTCTTATAGAATGAAAATATAACAAAAACAAGGGGGAAATGAAAATGAACACGATTACAAACAAGGTTATCCGTTATACTGGAACAGAATTGCATACAAAAGGATGGCAACAAGAAGCAGTGCTTAGAATGTTAATGAATAATTTGGATCCTGAAGTTGCAGAACGTCCAGAAGATTTGGTGGTATACGGAGGGATTGGGAAAGCAGCTCGTAACTGGGAATGCTTTGATGCAATCGTCAAATCACTAAAAGAGCTTGAAGAAGATGAAACTTTATTGGTCCAATCAGGGAAACCGGTGGCCATTTTTAAAACGCATTCGGATGCACCACGTGTCCTGCTTGCAAATTCAAATATCGTCCCTGCTTACGCGAACTGGGAAACATTCCATGAACTTGATAAAAAGGGATTGATGATGTATGGGCAGATGACAGCTGGCAGCTGGATATATATTGGTTCTCAAGGAATCGTCCAGGGTACATACGAGACCTTTGCTGAGCTTGCAAAACAACATTTCAATAACTCGTTAAAAGGCACCATTACTCTAACGGCAGGTTTAGGCGGAATGGGAGGAGCACAGCCGCTAGCAGTTACGATGAACGGCGGTGTCTGTATCGGGATCGATGTAGATGAGACAAGAATTGACAGGAGGATCGAGACTCGTTATACCGATGTGAAAACGGATTCTTTGGATGAGGCCATTCGTTTAGCCAAAGAAGCAAAACTTGCAGGAAAAGCATTATCGATTGGTTTGATTGGGAATGCTTCCGATCTTCTTCCTGAAATGATCGCCAGAAACTTTATTCCGGATGTCTTGACAGATCAAACTTCCGCCCATGATCCGTTAAATGGATATACACCATCTGGTATGTCAATGGAGGAAGCTGCACAATTACGGAATGCGAATCCAGAAGAGTATATTAAACTCTCTAAAGCTTCAATGGCCAAACATGTAAGAGCGATGCTTGAAATGATGGAAAAAGGAGCCGTGACGTTTGATTATGGCAACAATATCCGTCAAGTTGCGAAAGATGAAGGGGTAGAGAATGCTTTTGACTTCCCAGGCTTCGTTCCAGCTTATATCCGTCCACAATTTTGTGAAGGTAAAGGTCCATTCCGCTGGGTGGCTTTATCTGGTGATCCAGAAGACATTTATAAAACAGACCAAGCGATTTTACGTGAATTCGCTGATAATGAACATTTATGTAACTGGATCAGAATGGCTCAAGAAAAAATTCAGTTCCAAGGTCTGCCTTCCCGCATATGCTGGCTTGGTTATGGGGAGCGCGCCCGTTTTGGTAAAATCCTCAATGATATGGTTGCAAGCGGTGAATTGAAGGCACCAATAGTGATTGGGCGTGACCATTTGGATTCAGGCTCTGTCGCCTCGCCGAATCGTGAAACGGAAGCCATGAAGGATGGTTCCGATGTAGTGGCTGACTGGCCTATCTTAAATGCAATGGTGAATGCAGTGGGCGGTGCAACCTGGGTTTCCGTACATCATGGCGGCGGCGTAGGAATGGGTTACTCCATGCATGCAGGCGTTGTAATTGTGGCAGACGGCACAAAAGAAGCAGGAGCAAGGATTGAGCGAGTGTTGACAACGGATCCTGGGATGGGCGTAGTGCGTCATGTTGATGCAGGGTATGAACTGGCAGAGGAAACAGCTCGTGAAAAAGGTATTAATATCCCGATGCTTGATAAAGGAATTGATAAACAATGACAAAACCAATTTGGATAAAACATGCCGCTCAACTTGCCACCCTTACCTCTGAAAGGAAAGGTCCTCGTTCCAAAGAGGGAATGTCGGAGCTTGGTTTGATAAAAGATGGAAGTATATGGATGGAGTCTGGTTTGATTCAAGCTGTAGGTACGACCAAGGAATTGGAAGAACTTTATGCTGATAGAATGCATGAAGCTGAAGTTTTCGATGCTTCTGGCCATTTGGTGACACCAGGGCTTGTTGATCCCCATACGCATGTGGTATATGGCGGGAGTCGTGAGCGTGAATTTGAAATGCGTCTTGAAGGTGCAACATATATGGACATCATGAATGGAGGTGGAGGCATTCATGCAACCACCCGCATGACCAGGGAAGCAAGTGAAGAAGAGTTGATGGAACAAACCAAACGACGCCTTGATTCGTTTCTCGCTCATGGCGTGACTACAGTAGAAGGTAAAAGCGGTTATGGAATGAATTTGGAAACCGAATTGAAGCAGTTGCGGGTGATGAAGAAGTTACAGGAAGAGCATCCGATTGATTTAGTTCCTACCTTTATGGGAGCCCATGCGGTTCCAAAGGATTATAAAGGCCGTGAGGATGAATTTGTCGATCATCTGATTAATGATATGCTTCCAATCGTCTCTGAAGAAAAGCTTGCTGAATTCAATGATGTATTTTGTGAAAAGGGGGTTTTTACCCCTGAACAATCAGAGCGGATTTTAAAGGCGGGGAAAAAGTACGGCTTGATCCCTAAAATTCATGCCGATGAAATTGAGCCATACGGGGGAGCGGAACTAGCTGCCAAAATAGGGGCGATTTCAGCTGAGCATTTATTAAAGGCTTCCGAAGAGGGAATTCAAGCCATGGCTAAGTCAGGAACCATTGCCTGCTTGCTTCCAGCCACAGCTTTGTATTTAAGAGAAGATGCGGCCCCAGGACGCCGAATGGTTGATGAAGGTGTAGCTGTTGCCATTTCTACCGATTGCAATCCCGGATCCTCACCGACGACTTCTATGCCACTTGTCATGAATCTGGCATGCATCTCGATGCGGCTTACCCCTGCTGAAGCGCTTACGGCGGCAACATACAATGCTGCTTGTGCAATCAACAGACAAGAAAAGATAGGTTCGCTTGAAGTAGGAAAACAAGCGGATGTCGTTTTATGGAATGTTGAAAACTATCAGGAATTGCAATATTTGTTTGGGGTTAATCACGTTAAGACTGTATGGAAAAACGGTGTTCAAGTTGTGAATGATAGAGTGAAGAATGATTCCAAAAGCCTGACGGGCCTTTAAAAATCACTAAAAAAAGATACGACCTCGATTCTTAATCAATGTCTACCCATTCCATCCGCTGAAAAATTCAGGGGATGGAATGGGCTTTTAGAAGTATTTATCAAATGTAATGGTGCTGAATCGTAGGATGGTGGTTTATCATCCTACCCATTGCCAGCGTTAAATACTTTACTGCTTTACAGTGAGATTTAATGAAAGTGTTTTAAGGAAATCGTGGAAATGAATCTTCCATGTGGAGGGAATTTTATGTGGATAATCACTATCCATTCGAAGGATAACTTAAAAATGTTTGAGTTTTACACTGAAAAGGAAGCAAGGGAAAAATTCGAAGTAATAGAAGGGTGTAAAATCCTTAGTGAAGTCATTTATTTCAATGATCAACGATTAGTCGAATCTTAAAACTTAACATTTTTTATGATGTTAATTTTCTAATATGCATGTATGTCTACATTTTTAGATGGTAAGGTCAGTAAAATATCATTTTTATTTATGTAACCTGAAAATCTATTCATTTAATTTTAGGTTAACTACCGGAGTATTACTGTAATAGTGTTTTTTTGATCCATAAATCTGATAAATCAAAAAATGGAGGGGATTCTTTGAACGAACAAAAATTCACTATAGACGATGCCCCATTTAATAAGTTTCATTTTCGAATTGCTGGACTTACATTCGGTTCAAGCTTCTGTGATGGCTATTCCCTTGGGATCATTGCGATGGCATTGACAGTATTCGGGCCTCAAATGAACATGAATGCTATGTGGACAGGACTGATCGGCAGTTCCGCTTTAATCGGTCTGTTTGCCGGATCTTTAATACTTGGAAGACTTTCTGATCGTGTAGGCAGACAGAAAATCTTTCTCGTAAACTTTTTACTTATCACGGTTGCTACTCTTTTACAATTTTTTGTTAGTAGTCCAGAAGAGCTTTTCATTTTACGTTTGTTAATTGGTTTTGGACTTGGTGGAGATTACGCTGTCGGTACGACTTTACTCGCCGAGTTTTCACCAAAAAAGTATCGCTCCTCGCTTCTCGCGTCTATAAACGTAGTATGGACGCTTGGATATGTAGCATCAAACTTTGTTGGTCATTACCTGGGACAGGTTGGTTCAGACTCATGGCGTTGGATGCTTGTTAGTGCTGCTATTCCCGCTATTCTGGTTTTAATCTTAAGAATAGGAACCCCTGAATCACCAAGATGGCTTGTCAGCATGGGGCGTGTCGAAGAAGCTCGCCAGATTGTAAAAAAACACCTTGGATCAAACGTTGAAATGGGAGAAACGATTACTGGCACTGAAAATCAAAGGACTCTGGGATTTCGTGGACTTTTCAGTAAAAAGCTTCGTAAGCGTACGGCTTTTGGTGGAATATTCAAATTAACTCTTGTTATTCCATACTTTGCAATCTACACTTTCCTTCCGTCCATACTAAGTACAATGGGTTTTGAACAAAACTTTTTTGCCGATACCATGTTAAATCTATTCTTGCTTGTTGGGGCAATTTTTGGTCTTTGGTTGCTTGCAAAATTTTCTCGTAGAGGATTTACCATCGGGGCTTTCACGATACTTACCGTTTCATTGTTTTCACTCAGCTTCTTACACAATGGTTCTCAATTCTTAATGTTGATAGCCTTCTTGATCTTTACTTTTTTCATGTCAGCAGCATCAAACCTTACATTAGTATACCCAGCAGAGCTTTTTCCAACTGAGATTCGTGGGTCTGGAATAGGTATGGTTACGGCAATTAGTCGAATTGGTTCTGCGATTGGAACATTTCTGCTGCCTGTTTCTTTAAGTTCATTTGGATTAAGTGCTTCAATGGCAGGAATGGCAGCAATTCTGCTGATTGGCTTGATCGTATCGATAGCCTGGGCACCTGAAACGAAGAATCTTTCTTTGCATGAAGCAAGTGACCCTTTGCTAGAAGCGGGAAACTTTTCGAAGGGAACCGATATTCCCTTTACAGAAAATAAGAAAATAACATAAGATTAATTTCCAGTTAATAAATGAGAAGGACCAAATTTTTTTTCTCCTTCTTGATGAGTCATAGGTGAGGAGATGTGTAAGGATGATAACGACCGATTTTTTACATCCTAAAGATATTAAAGAGGTTGCACTAGGTGATGGTGCAGTCTCAATCGAAGAGATAATAGCGGTTGCAAGATATGGTGCAAAAGTTACTTTCACCGAGGTATATTGTGAAAGGGTGGATAAATCACGAAGCTTAATAGAAAAGTTTTTAGAAGATAATAGATTGATTTACGGTGTAACGACAGGTTTTGGCAGTAATATGACAGAAGTGATTTCTCCACAAGACGCAGAAACCCTTCAACGGAATATTGTTCGTTCACATGCTGTTTCAGTAGGGGAACCTCTTGAAAAAGAAGTCGTAAGAGCCATTCAATTGATGATACTCGTGAATTTAGGCCAGTGTTATTCAGGGGTCCGTTTACAAGTTTTAAAGCTTATCGCTTCACTGTTAAATCACGATATACTTCCCTATGTTCCAGGTGAGGGGTCAGTGGGGTATCTGTCTCCTGAAGCCCACATGTCCTTATTGGTGATCGGGGAGGGACGGGCGTGGTACAATGATGAGCTTCTTCCGGGGAAGGATGCGTTAGCACAATCTGGATTGAAGCCAGTTACGCTTGGGTGTAAGGAAGGACTTGCTTTAATAAGCGGAACTGCTTCCGTCACTGCGATGGCTGTCCTGGCTTTATACAATAGCATGCAAGCAGCAAAAACCGCGGACATTACGGGAGCTATGTCATTAGAAGTGCTAAAAGGTACAATAAAAGCATTTGATCCCCGTCCACATGCATTGAAAAAACATGAGGAACAGGCTAAGACAGCCAGAAATGTAACAAGGATTCTTGAAGGCAGCCAAATCATTGATACTTACAAGGAACATAGATTACAAGATGCACTTAGCTTACGATGCATTCCACAAGTCCATGGAGCCATAAAAAGAGTATTGAAAGACGCTGCTGTTTCAATTGAGAATGAAATGAACTCTGTAAGTGACAATCCTCTGATTTTTCCGGAAGAGGAAGATGGAATTGCACTAATGGCTGGGAATTTTGATGGGTCATTTGTTGGGATATACGCGGATACGATTTCCATTGCGTTAGCAAACTTAGCAAAAATAACAGAACGCAGAATAGATCGCCTTGTAAACCATCACCTTAGTGAATTACCTAATTTCTTAGTGGTTAATCCAGGTTTAAATAGTGGCTACATGATTCCACAATATACAGCTGCCGGGCTTTTAAATGAAATCAGGGTGCTCGCGCATCCAGCCACAATAGATAATATCCCTACATGCGCAAATCAAGAAGACGTGATAAGTTTTGCCTATTTCGCTTCGAAGAAAGCCTATCGGATTTCGAAGAAACTTGAATATATTTTAGCCATTGAACTGATGACGGCAACACAAGCGATGGATTTTCATCTACCCTTGAAACCGTCACCGGCTACGGAGGCGGTATATCATTTAGTTCGGAGCGAAGTGCCGATGGTTGAAGAAGATCGCTTTTTCCATCCTGACATTGAAGCGATTTATAGGCAAATTCATGAAGGTGAAATAGTGAAGCTCGTCGAAATGGCGATCGGGGAAATAGAGTTCTAAAACCATATGGAAGCTGTTTTCCTTTATTTAATAAGGTAATGGCTTCCTTATTTTTATATGAAGGATCATATTAAAAGGAGGAGGGATGTAAGATGCACTATGATGTAATTGTAATTGGAGCTGGATCTATGGGTATGTCTTCAGGTTATTATCTATCAAAAAGTGGACAAAAAGTATTATTAATAGATTCCTTTGCTCCTCCCCATAATAAGGGCAGCCATCACGGGGAAACAAGAATTATTAGACATGCTTATGGTGAAGGCAGGGAGTATATTTCTTTGGCACTTAAATCCCAAAAGCTATGGGGTGAATTGGAAAGAGATACAGGGAAACAATTATTCCTTCCAACAGGGGTCCTGAATGCCGGAAGCGACAATTCGGATTTCATTAAACAAGTGAAAGCGGGGTCAAAGGAATATGGTTTACCTATGAAAATCTTGGATTCACATGAAATTCATGATAGATGGCCTGGAATAACACTGCCAGAAGACTACATTGGGTGCTTTGAATCGACTTCGGGCGTGTTGAAAAGTGAAGAGTGCTTAAGAGCGTATCAACAACTTGCGAAATCCCATGGTGCCGACATCATTGTAAACAGCGAGGTAAGAAAGATAGTTGTTCATGGCAATGGGGTCACGATTAAAACGGATGAACAGACATTCCACTCAGAATCTTTAGTGGTTGCAGTTGGGGCATGGGCCCCGAAAATACTGGCGATGTTAGATTTACATCTGCCGTTAGAACCCATTAGAAAAACATTTGCCTGGTTTCATGCAAATGAGAAATTATATAATCATAATGATTTTCCAGCTTTTACTTTTGATACTTCAGTGGGTACATACTATGGCTTTCCTAGTATAAATGGTTCTGGATTGAAAATAGGGAGACATGATGGAGGAAACCGTATAAATCCTGATGGCTATATTGAGGGTTTTGGTGAATTGGATGAAGATGAGGGAGATTTGGTGAAGTTTTTACGGAAATATATGCCTACTGATCAAAAAATGAAATATGGGAAAACTTGCATCTACACCATGACCCCTGATGAGCATTTTATAGTGGATAAACATCCTTATTACCCACACATTGCTATAGCAGCGGGTTTCTCTGGACACGGTTTTAAATTCAGCAGTGTTATTGGAGAGATTTTAAGTGACCTTATTATTTCAGGTAAAAGTGAGAATGATATCTCACTATTTTCTATAAATCGATTTAATTAAAAATATAGTAATGAAAATACAAAGTCGCAAGTTTAACTTGAACCAACATATAGAATGAAAATTAAAGTCGTTGATTCCTTATCATAGGAATCAACGACTTTTTTTATCAGCAAAAAAAGGTTTAGTATATGTTTTTGCCGGTTTATTGATATTACATCTATGTACATAATCTTCTGTTTAATCAAAGATAATATTAGAAGTAAACATCAATGATATTCAAGATAAATGAAAAAATACATAAACATATGTTAGGTTAGCTAACAATTGTATTGTCGAAATAAAAAAAACATGCTAGAATAAGAATATTCCGAAATATGAAACACAAATTCCGAATTTCGGAATTTAATGAAAGTGAAATACTTATTTTTTTATCTACATATTTATAGTTTTTTTTGTTCGAAATTTCTGTAAATAGGAGGAGTCTACAATGAATACAGTTGATTTGAATTGTGATTTAGGAGAGAGTTTTGGCACATATCGAATTGGAAATGATGCAGAGATTTTGGATTATGTAACATCTGTCAATGTTGCTTGTGGATTTCATGCGGGCGATCCGACCGTTATGAGAAAAACGGTTCAACTTGCTTTAGAGAAAGATGTAAAAATTGGTGCCCACCCTGGATTACAAGATTTAATAGGTTTTGGCCGCCGCAATATTAATATTTCACCACAGGAAGCTTATGATATTGTTGTCTATCAAATTGGTGCATTAAATGGCTTTTTGCAATCTGAAGGCGGGAATATGCAACATGTTAAACCACATGGTGCTTTGTACAATATGGCGGCAAAGAATAAAGAGTTGTCTCTTGCCATAGCTGAAGCTGTATACAAAATTAATCCTGAGCTCATTTTATTTGGCTTGTCGGGCAGTGAATTAATACGTGCTGGACAGACCATTGGATTACAAACGGCTAGTGAAGTGTTTGCAGATCGGACATATCAACAAGATGGTTCATTGACTTCTCGTATGAAAGCGCATGCAATGATAGAAAATGATGATGATGCTGTTGCACAAGTAATTCGAATGGTTAAAGAAGGAAAGGTTTTGTCACAGCAAGGAACTGATGTGACTTTAAAGGCAGATACAATTTGTATTCATGGGGACGGAGCACATGCTTTAACCTTTGCTCGTCATGTAAAAAAATCCTTAGAAATATCTGAAATTACAGTTAAGTCTATTTCTAAATAAAATCACAAACATCTAGGAGGCAGATTCCATTGGAGCAAATCAAGAATTCAACTGACCCGAAAAAAAATCATTCTAAGCCAAAAACTAACAGGACCTTATTGCTAGGTGCAGCATTTCTTATGGCAACATCAGCCATAGGACCAGGTTTTTTAATGCAGACAACTGTTTATACCCAAAGTCTTGCAGCAAGTTTTGGGTTTGTTATCCTTATTTCAGTTATTCTTGATATTTTTGCACAAACAAATGTATGGCGCATTATTGCTGTATCTGAAAAACGAGGACAAGAGATTGCAAACATGGTTCTTCCAGGACTAGGTTATGTTCTAGCGGCACTCATAGTTATGGGGGGGCTAGCATTTAATATAGGGAACATCGCAGGAGCTGGACTTGGTCTAAATGCGATGATTGGAATTTCCCCTACAACTGGAGCAGCAATTAGTGCAGTTATTGCAGTATTAATATTTGTAGTAAAAGAAGCAGGAAAAGCCATGGACCGCTTTACACAAATTGCAGGCATTTTTATGATCTGCTTGATGATATATGTTGCATGGACAACTGCTCCTCCAGTTGGAGAAGCAGTAGTGAAGACATTTGCACCTGATAAGATTGATATTATCGCAATCGTTACATTAGTTGGAGGATCTGTAGGTGGCTATATTACATTTGCTGGCGGTCATCGTCTATTGGATGCAGGAGTGAAAGGTGTCGGAGCACTGCCACAAGTAACAAAGAGTTCAGTAATGGGTATTTTAATAACCACAGTTATGCGAGTTGCATTATTTTTAGCAGTTCTAGGTGTTGTATCTAAAGGCTTGCAAATTGATTCAGAAAACCCTGCGGCATCCGTTTTTCAACTTGCTGCTGGAAATGTAGGTTATAAAATGTTTGGTATTGTCATGTGGGCTGCAGCAATCACATCAGTAGTTGGTGCTGCATATACTTCCGTTTCGTTTATCAGAACATTCAGCGAAAAAATAAATAAAAAGGCTAACTGGATTATCATTGGCTTTATAGTCGTATCGACCATTTGCTTTCTATTAATTGGTCAACCGGTTAAAGTACTACTTGTAGTAGGGGCAATTAATGGTCTGATTTTACCAATTGCACTTGGTACACTTTTAATTGCGGCATATAAGAAGAATATTGTGGGTGATTATAAACATCCTTTATGGTTGACGATTTCAGGTGTATTTGTGGTAATCGTCATGGCGTTAATGGGCGTATATACATTAATGAAACAACTGCCCGCTCTTTTTTAATGATACATCAATAAAACGGGGTGGAAGTGGCGTGCGAGTTTGTCACTGACTCCCAGTTCTTAATAGGAGATGAATATTAATGAACGATCTTTCTCAAGCTACCCCGGCTGAATTGCGCGCAATGATCCGCAACAATGAATTGATTAAGCCAACTGCTGGAATGGCAAACGGATATGCACAAGCAAACTTGGCCATCTTAAAAAAAGAGCATGCTTTTGATTTTTTATTGTTTTGTCAGCGTAATCCTAAGTCTTGTCCACTTCTAGACGTAACAGAAATTGGTTCTCCTATTCCTAAATTTGCTGCTCAGTCTGGTGATATACGTACAGATATTCCAAAATACCGGATATATAAATATGGTGAATTAATGGAAGAAGTAACGGATATTTCAGATTATTGGGAAGATGATATGGTTGGGTTTTTAATCGGTTGCAGCTTTACATTTGAACATGCCCTTTTAAACAACGATATTTCCATTCGTCATATTGAAGAGAACTGTAATGTACCGATGTATAAAACGAATATTTCATGTGTTGAAGCAGGGATATTTCACGGGAAAATGGTAGCGAGCATGCGTCCGATTCCTCAGAAAGATGTGGTGCGAGCGGCTCAAGTTACATCGCGTTTTCCTGCTGTTCATGGTGGTCCAATCCATATTGGAGATCCGGAGGCGATTGGTGTTTCTAACATACAGCAACCTGATTTTGGTGATGCAGTAACGATACGTGAAGGAGAAGTGCCGGTCTTCTGGGCTTGTGGAGTAACGCCTCAATCAATCGCAATGGAAACAAAACCGGCGATTATGATTACGCATGCACCAGGACATATGTTTATAACGGATATCCGTGATGAAAAATTAGGCGTTTTATAATATTACTAACAGAAAGAGTTGAGCTCTATGCCGGAAAAGCTTTTGAATAAAACTACATGCATACTGTCTCCCTTAGGCGATTCCGCAATCGTGATTACATTTGGGAATGAAATTAAATACGACATTCACAAAAAAATTAAAATGTTTATGGATTTGCTTGAAGATGAACCTTTTGTTGGATTTATAGAATGTGTGCCGGCTTTTACAAATTTGACAGTTTTTTATGATCCTCTATTTATCTATAAGAAACAAAAACAAAGCAATAATGATGAATTTATTTCTCCATATGAAGTGGTTCGTTCTATCATGGAAAGGAAACTACAGTGGTTAAAAGAAGATAAAAAGCTGACACATCGAACTGTTTCTATTCCTGTATGTTATGGGGGGGAATATGGCCCGGATTTGGAATATGTAGCTCGTTATAATAATTTAACTACTGATGAAGTAATCCATATTCATTCAAATGGTGAGTACTTAGCCTATATGATTGGATTTGCTCCAGGTTTTCCGTTTCTCGGTGGACTATCAGAAAAAATTGCAACACCTAGACGATCTTCTCCTAGAATGTCCATACCAACAGGAGCAGTTGGAATTGCAGGTATGCAAACGGGTGTATATCCAATATCTACGCCTGGAGGGTGGCAATTAATTGGACAAACGCCAACCAAACTATTCTTACCAGATGTAAATCCTCCAAGTCTATTACAAGCAGGAGACATTGTGAAATTCCATCCAATTTCTAATCAAGAGTATAATGAAATTATTCTTAAGGAGGGGTTACAGTGAGCCTGCGTGTAATCAAACCGGGATTATTAACTAGTATTCAGGATCTTGGAAGAAAAGGGTTTCAGCAACATGGAGTGATTGTAAGCGGCGCAATGGATGCATATTCCCTACGAATTGCCAATATGTTAGTTGGCAATAAAGAAGGTGAAGCGGCCATGGAAATTACGTTAATGGGTCCGACTCTTAAAATAGAAAAAAATTGCTTGATCGCGATAACAGGTGGAAATTTATCACCTACTATTGACAGTCAAGCTGTTCCAATGTGGAAGCCTGTTTATGTAAAAAAAGGCTCTATTCTTCGATTCGCGGGATGTAAAACAGGTTGTAGGACTTATTTGTCTGTAGCGGGAGGATACGCTATTTCTACAGTTATGAATAGTAAAAGTACATATCTAAGAGGGGAAATTGGGGGCTATAAGGGAAGAGCATTAAAAGTAGATGATGTTGTGGATTTTAATGAAACTTCTACGATTCTAGATAAACGGGAGTTTAAAGAAGCGTTTATCGCTCCAAAGTGGTTTGTCAATGAAAAGGAGTTTATGCCAAGTCGCATGCCAGTTATTCGTTTCATAGATGGAAGCCAGTATGATTATTTTACGGACTCTAGTAAAGTTAGTTTTGCAGAGAATTTGTTTAAAGTTTCTAACCAATCTGATCGTATGGGCTATAGAATATCAGGTCCTTTGTTAGAGTTACAGGATAAACGGGAGCTATTGTCTGAAGCAGTAACTAACGGGTCTGTTCAAGTTCCTCCTGATGGAAACCCTATCATTCTTCTTGCGGATAGCCAAACAACGGGAGGGTATCCTAAGATAGCTCAAGTGATTACTGCAGATTTACCATTAATTGCTCAGGTCAAACCAGGGGAAGCTATTCAATTTTCAAGAGTAACCTTAAAAGAAGCGGAGCAGCATTTCCTTCAAAAAGAACAACAATTAAAAGATTTAAAGGTTTCGATTTCATTAGCTCTAAAAAACATCATGTAATATAGTTACTTCATCAAGAACTAACAAAAGGAAGAGAGTACTCTTATTAAAAGGGTACTTTCTTTTTTTGTTAATACATAATAAGTGAAAGATGGAGCCTCTATTTATTTTCTTTATTCAAGGGAGTTTTTCAAATAAATTGTTGCTTTATTTTACCTTAATACTTGATGGCTGATGTGACTCCAACAAGTATTAAGGTAATGACTGTATCAAGAATTACTTTATCTTGCGTTTAAGTTTAGTATTAACCGTTGAATTTCTATGTGGATTTTTATCGCCCTATCTGATTAAATGTTTCGATCTATCAGAATTCTCTATCCCACTTTTACTATGTATGTGCAGTTCTTCTTTCAGTCAATAAAAATCTTGAATACTAATATCTTTTTGTGAGATTATGTCTCAATAATTTCACCTCTATGTACTTATTTTCATTAAAAAACATTTGTTTTCGGTAATCGATTTTATCATATGCAAAGACTGCAAAAACAACAAACATCCATTTATCAGACTAACCTCTAGAAAAACTTCCATCAGCATTTCCTCCATTGCAAAATAAAATATAAAAACTGGAAAAGAGAAAACTTGAACATTGAAATATAGTACAGGCAGTTCTGCACATCAGAACTGTTTTTTTATTTTAAAAGATAGGGGAATTTTCCCCTTAGGATAGGGAAGTTCCCCGATATAGAACAATCGGGGAAGACCTTACAATAAGGGTATGGTAATTGTTTGTGATAAGGAGGAATAGTAATGCAGGCAAAAGTCGCAGTAAATCAAAAAACAGGAAAATCGATTGATGATGCTTTTGCATCACATTTTGCCAAGTCTATGTTTCTAGCAGTTTGCGGACTTGTTTTTTTATCGTTTATTGGTACGAGAATGTTTACACATGTAGATTTAAACCTTTATGGATATATGGTGGGGACGTTTATTTTTATTGGGGGTTTCTTTTACAGATTTATCGCATGGGGAGAAAGGCCGCCAACAAAGGTTTTTATAAAGAAAGGAATCAAGATTCTATTTAGAAAATCAACGCCTAAAACTACAGTTGAACATTTAGCAACATACAATTTCATCTGGAACAGGGGAATTTACCGATGGACTCAGCACGTTCTAATGGGCTGGGGATGCATTCTTTCCTGCTTCGTGACATTTCCCCTCGTATTTGGATGGATGTACTTCACCATGGACGACAACGGTTACTACAACATCATCGCAATGGGGATCCAGGTAATGACAGTACCAGCTAATGGGATCATTGCGTACATATCATATAATGCTCTGAACATTACTGCTGTAATGGTCATTGCCGGAGTATGCATGGCTCTTTACCGCCGCTTGAAAAATATGCAGGCAAGAGCAGAACAACAATTCATGTATGACTTCCTTCCATTATTCATGCTGTTATTGGTCAGCGTTACAGGATTGGCATTAACGTTCATGAACATCTTTTTGCACGGTGCAGGACAGCCAGCCATGTCCCTGATTCACCAGTGGTCAGTCATTATTACACTGATTTATCTTCCGTTCGGAAAACTTGCTCACATACCTTTCCGCCCACTGAGTGTATTTGCCAGAAACTACAGAGAGCATTATGCGGAACAATCCATGAAAGAATGCAAAGTTTGCGGTAATGAGTTTGTTTCAACAGAACAATCAAAAGATGTCATAGAGGTTCTCGGTAAGAATGATATAGAATTCCAAACGAAGGATGGCCACCACCTCGCTGAAATGTGCCTTCCTTGTCGAAGAAAATACCGGATTGCCCAATTTTCCGGGTTTCCCAGCCATGAGGTAAAAGTTAAGGAGGCAAACCAGAATGCAAAAGGATAAGTTTTTCAAAGAAGAAAAGAATGTGATACACCCTAATGAAACATTGGTCAAAACCCATTGTGCTTATTGCGGAATGCAGTGCGGAATGAATTTAAGGGTAAATAGAGCGACAAATAAAATCATTGGGGTTGAACCACGTTATGACTGGCCCGTAACTGTTGGGAAAATGTGTCCAAAAGGGGTTACAGCTTACCAGCAGACGAACCATGATGATCGCATTTTAACACCGCTTATTCGTGATGATGCATCATTAAAGGGAACAAAGGAAGGCTTCCGAGAAGCGAGCTGGGATGAAGCATATGATTTAATCGCGAAAAAATTCAGTGAGCTTCAAAAAAAATATGGAAAAGATTCATTATCCGTTTTCAGCGGCGTATCAATGACGAATGAAAAATGTTATTTAACAGGGAAATTTGCACGTGTGGCTCTTGGCACGCGCTACATTGACTATAATGGCCGATTCTGCATGTCTAGTGCGGCCGGGGGATTCCTTCGTTCTTTCGGCGTAGATAGAGGTTCAACATTACCTTGGACAGATATTCATGAAACTGATTGCTTATTTCTTGCAGGAAGCAACACAGCAGAATGCCATCCAACTTCTATGTTCAGAGTCTGGAACGTTCAAGAAAGAGGCGGTTACATTATCGTGGCGGATCCCCGCGAAACGCCTGTTGCGAGAAGAGCGGATGTTCATCTTGACTTGAAACCGGGAACGGACCTTGCCCTTGCTAATGGAATCTTAAATGAATTAATTCAAAATGGTTATGCTGATGAAGAATTTATTAATAATCATACAAATGGATTTGAAGAAACAAAAGAGCTTGTAAAAGATTTTACGCCGGAATATACGAGTGAGCTTACAGGTGTTGCACCGGAAAAGATCATTCGCGCAGCAGAGATTTATGGAAGATCACCGAATGCAGTTGTCATGTTTGCCCGTGGAATTGAACAGCAGCATAAGGGCGTTGACAATGTATCTGGATATACAAACATGGCGCTTGTAACAGGTAAGATTGGCCGTCCGAAGTCTGGGGTAGCAACTTTCACTGGTCAAGGAAACGGACAGGGTGGACGCGAGCATGGTCAGAAAGCGGATTTATTGCCAGGATACCGGAAAATTACGAATCCTGAACATGTGGAAGAAGTTTGTAACGTATGGAATATCACTCCGGAAGAAATGCCTAAGCCTGGTGTTTCGGCTTATGAAATGTTTGAACTGATGGAGCAAAAAACGATTCGCGGATTATATCTGCTATGTTCTAATCCTGCAGTATCTGCGCCTAACCTGAATTTTGTCAGAAGAGCGATGAAAAACCTGGATTTTATGCTGTGTTCGGATTTCTATCTTTCTGAATCAGCAGAGTTTGCGGATGTGATCCTGCCGTCCGTAACGTGGTCAGAAGATGAAGGAACAGTTACAAACCTTGAAGGGCGAATTATTAAGATAAATAAGGCACAAGAACCAATCGGAAAATCTAAGCCCGATTGGCAAATACAAGTAGAGCTTGCAGAACGTCTTGGGAGAGGAAGATATTTTTCCCATTTGAAAACTGCAAAAGATGTGGCAGATGAATTCAGACTGGCCAGTAAAGGCGGAAATGCCGATTATTACGGCGCCACATGGGATAAGATTGACAAACAGGACGGGGTATTTTGGCCGTGTAAGGATGCAAATGACAAGGGAACGCCGCATATGTTCTTGGATAAAAAATTCTATCACGCAGACGGTAAAGCGAAAATTTGTGCACTTCCTTACCGTCCCCCTGCTGAGGAGCCAGATGAAAAATATCCGCTTCGTTTAACAACTGGACGTGTCGTTTACCACTATCTATCAGGGAACCAGACGAGAAGAATTCAGTTCCTTCGTGATATGTGTCCGGAACCTTACGTGGAAGTACATCCGGATACAGCAAAAAAATACAATATGGACCATGAGGATAAGGTCCGCCTGTATACCCGAAGAGGTGAGGCAATCTATAAAGTGAAAATTACAGAAGCAATTCGTGAAGACACTGTATTTGTTCCATACCACTTTGGGCACGAGCAATCTATCAATCTATTAACCATTGCAGCGCTTGATCCAATGTCCCGTATGCCGGAATTTAAGGTCTGTGCAGCCCAAATGGAAAAAGTCGAAATAAAGAAGGTGCAATAAATGAAAAAGAGGCTCTACTTAGAACTTGAAAACTGCATAGGATGCAGGTCATGTCTAGCGGCTTGTACACAATGCGGAGGGCATGAAGAGCGGAACAGAAACTATGTATATGATGTAAACCCTCTGGTCAATCGGCAAACGATGCCTCTTATGTGCCTTCATTGCGTAAATCCTGCCTGTGCAAGGAGTTGTCCGGCCCAGGCAATCCAAATCCATGAGACAGGGGCCGTGTTATCAGCACTCGTTGAAAAATGTATCGGCTGCCAAAATTGTACGATTGCTTGCCCATATGGAATACCGAAATTTGACACTGAACAAAACTTAATGTACAAATGCGATTTATGTATCGACCGGACAAAAGACAGTATCCCGCCAATGTGTGCAAGTGTTTGCCCATCCAATACACTTCAATGGTTGACAGATGAAGAAATTGAAAATAAGAGAAAACAATTTAATCTAGATAATGGAAAATGGGTGACTAGCCTTCCTTATCTTGAAAGTGAAACGAACGTTAAGGTAAATCTCCCAGGTATTTTACAGGGGATAACCAAGCTATATTAGGAGGGATTAAGATGCCGTCAGATAAAAATAATAAAATTCCCTTTAATGAAGATAATTACACTCATAATATTGAACGGAATAATGAAAGAAAGCTTGACAGACGTGGGTTCATGAAAACATTGGTGGGCGCTGCTGGCGTATTCGCCATTTCCTCCCTCCCTTGGGGGGCGGTAGCGGCTAAAGAATTGATGGGGCTTGGGGAGAAGGAGTATCCTCACAAAAAAATCACAGATGTAAGCAAACTTGCAATTGGTGACGCAAAGAATTTTAAATTTCCAGGTGATCATGATGATGCCATTTTGATCAGATTGTCAGAAAAGAAATACGTAGCATACCAAAATGCATGCACACATCTTCGCTGCCCAGTTTTCTGGGTGAAGGAAGAGGGCGAGATGATCTGCCCTTGCCATCATGGGAAATTTGATGTTGAAACAGGCGTTCCGACTGCAGGGCCGCCAAGAAGGCCGCTGCCTGAGATTCAGGTGAAAGTGGAAAATGGGGCGGTATACGCAGTAAGGGTGAAGCGTTATGAAGTTTAAGTTTATCGGTGTCGCGTTGCTTTGTGCCTTCTTGATGATGAATATTGTATTCACCCAATTCATGGTTCACCAATTTTATTATGAAAATTATATAAATGTTCTAATATTTGGTGGATTGAACATTGTTGTGTTTCCCTTAGGGTTATTTACGTATAAAAAAACTAAATACGAAAAGGCGTGAATCAAATGAACAGTGAAACTTACATTGATTTATGTTTTGTAAAAGTAGCATCCGTAAACTTTTCTTCTGAAATCGATAAGCTCCTTTCAGACCTATTTAAAGGCTCCCGCCTTAACTGGTATTTGGATGAAAAGTCAATAGATGGGATAGATATTGTAGTTGCAGAAGTAAAGGGAATGAGTGGTTGGGAATCTGAAGAAGAAACAATTGAATTTATCGAGAATCATGCAGATGATAGATTATGGGAATATTTGCATGGTTATCAAGTATATGTATACAGTGCAAAGAGAGGGTGCAATACATGTGGAACACATTAAATTGGAAGGTTTACAATCATTAGTCTCGGAAAAAGCTAGAGTGGCAATCTTGGATGATGGTGGGCAGGATAAAGCGCACTTTGTTTCTAAAACGATTGTTAAGGTGGAGATTTGTCCTGACATGACACATCTACGGATATATTTTGATCACCATAATTTTTTCGCTGTCCCTTTGGCATGCAATATGGCTAAAAACAAAAATGAGTGGTCAGCTTTTGACGAAAGCACAGGGTTACAATATGTAATTAGAAGAGAGTGTGATCAGAATGATTAGGAAAATACAGCTTCCATTACAGACTTTAAACTTAGTAGTAGGATTTATGGTGTGGGTATTAATTTCTTCCCTGATGCCTTTTATTAAAGAAGATATTGCTATCCCTGAAGGCCAGCTTGCACTGGTGACAGCCGTTCCGGTTATTTTGGGATCAGTACTTCGTATCCCCCTTGGCTTTTACGCCAATCAGTTCGGGGCAAGGAAAATTTTCCTGATTAGCTTTATTTTACTATTGTTCCCTGTTTATTATATCAGTATCGCCGATTCCCTTGCCGACTTATTGATTGGAGGACTTTTCCTTGGTATTGGAGGAGCCGTATTCTCTGTTGGAGTAACCTCTTTACCTAAGTATTATCCAAAGGAGCGTCATGGCTTTGTAAACGGCATTTACGGTGCAGGGAACCTTGGAACGGCAGTATCGGCTTTTGCTGCACCTGTTGTAGCTGAGAATTTTGGCTGGTCAACAACTGTACAGCTTTATCTTGTGATTTTGGCTGTCTTTATCGCAGGTAACTTTCTGTTAGGGGATAAAAAAGAGCTGAAAGTAAAAACACCGCTTTTAGAACAAGTGAAGAGTGTCTACAAAAATGAAAAACTATGGCTGCTAAGTTTATTCTACTTTATTACATTCGGTTCTTTTGTTGCATTTACTATCTATCTGCCAAATTTTCTTGTAGCGAACTTTGGTTTGGATAAAGTTGACGCCGGTTTGAGGACAGCAGGCTTTATTGTTCTTGCTACCCTAATGAGACCAATTGGCGGATGGCTTGCAGATCGCTTTCATTCCCTCATTCTGCTCATGTTCGTTTTCGGAGTGTATACGGTTTCAGCGATGATTCTATCCTTTGCTCCATCGATTGGCTGGTACACTTTTGGTTGTTTGAGTATTGCCCTCTGTGCGGGAATGGGAAATGGTGTCATTTTTAAACTGGTGCCCATGTATTTTCAAAAGCAGGCTGGTATTGTGAATGGTATTGTTTCCGCAATGGGCGGTTTGGGAGGTTTTTTTCCGCCATTAATTTTATCCTTGTTATTCAATATCACAGGACATTATGCAATCGGGTTCATGGCATTGTCAGAAGTTGCCCTTGCAAGTTTGATTTTAGTTGTCTGGGCTTGCCAAAGAAGTGATTGATCATACAATAGAAGGGATTCTTATTACCGATACCACCGGCAAAATCATTTCAGTAAACCCTTCGTTTTGCAGTATTACGGGTTATCAGGAAAATGAAGTAATAGGGAAGAACCCTAGTATACTTAAGTCAGGCAGACAGCCTCAAACTTTTTATGAGGATTTGTGGAAATCCATTGAGATAAACGGGTTCTGGCAAGGTGAAATCTGGAATAGCCGAAAGGATGGACAGCAATATCTACAATGGCTGACCATTAGTTCGATAAAGAATGATGCGGGGGATGTCGTTCAATATGCAGGAATGTTTAGTGACATTTCAAGTCATAGAGTGAAAAAGGCATAAAATGAACTGCGTGCATGAAATCATTGGATTTGAAGGCTGAATTGGAGTTTTCAAGAACGAGAAATTTTAATTGCTAAGTTTCCGGTGGGAGAGAAGGTATACGTCAGTGTTTTAACCGCTAGACCGAAAGTGTAATTGGGAGAGTATGTCATATTTTGAATGGCCAATAATCAGCGACAATCGAAGAAGGAGGGTGGGAATGAATACTAAGCCACTCAAAAACAACCTCAGTTCTTATATCATACAAACACATGAAGAAGAGATTAAAAGAATTGCCATGGAGCTTCATGAAGGTGTGGGGCAGTCCCTTTCCAGTCTCTTTTCTGGAATGCAGCTCATTGAATCGGCAATCGAACAGCCTGCCATGAAAAGCTATGCAGGTGATATGAATCAGTTATTGGAAAAGGCCATTCAAGAAATCAGGCTTTTGGCTGTAGAATTGCATCCTCCTACCCTTACAACTCTTGGGCTTATTTCAGCTATAAAAAGCTACATAAAATTATACACTTCAACCTACGGCCTTGAGGTTGAGCTGGAGAACCATGGTATTGAATCGCAAATCTCTGATAGAGAAAGCATTACACTTTTCAGGGTCTGCCAAGAAGCATTGGTGAATATAGCAAGGTATGCTGACACAACGAAGGCATGTATGATATTTAAATGGGAAAAAAGCAGGTTATTGGTTTTGATTAAAGATTCAGGGAAAGGGTTTGAGGTTGAAGCCGCTATGAATAAGTTGAGCGGGCTTGCTGCCATGTGTGAAAGAATGCATTTGATCGGCGGAAATTGTACCATTGTTTCGAAAATAGATGACGGGACATCTATAGAGATTTCTCTGCCATTATATTAAAATGCTAAACAAGGGGTTTGCGAATTTTGCAATCCCCATTGTTGTTTCATATTCATTAATAACGATAGAAATACGAACAAATCTAAGGGGGAGCCGCTTTGATAAAAATTTTGCTTTGCGATGATCACGCCGTTGTAAGAATGGGCTTAAAGATGCTATTAAACAATCATGCGGATATGGAAGTGATAGGGGAAGCTTCAGAGGGGAACGAGGGAATACAACGAGCACTAGAGCTTCAGCCTAATGTGGTAGTCATGGATTTAAGCATGCCTCATGGGAAAGATGGCTTATCGGCGACTTCCGAACTAAAAAAACTAATGCCTGAGGTAGCCATATTAATACTTACCATGCATGATGATGATGAATATTTGTTCAGAACTATTCAAGCGGGGGCTTCAGGCTGTATTTTAAAAAGTGCACCACATGAAGAATTATTGGTAGCCATCCGATCTTTAGCGAACGGAAATGCGTACCTTCATCCATCTGCAACAAAAAGGGTAATGGAAGAATACTTAGGCAGTGTGAAGCAGGGGGCAGCAGATTCTTTCAATCTGTTGTCTGACCGGGAAAAAGAGGTACTGACCTTGATAGCGAAAGGGTTTTCAAACAAAGAGATTGCCGGACAGCTTGTCATAAGCGTGAAAACGGTTGAAAGCCATAAAGGAAACCTAATGGAAAAGCTCAAGATGAAAACAAGGCATGAACTTGTTGCATTCGCTTTAAAAAAGGGGTTATTAGGGTATGGAATTTAGCGGGGGCAGTAAATCGAAAGAGGATCAACCGTTTAAAGAAGCGTGTGAACATGCATTAGAAGAAATGAACTGTGACTTTGTAGGCCTTGCCTTACAAAACAGGAAAGGTCCTGACATAAGCTGGCATTATGCCGCTGGAAACAGAAATGATAAATACAAAAGGATAACTGTTCGATATGGAAAAGGAATAGCAGGTAAGGTCATATCAACGGGGAGGCCGATGAAAATCGAGGGTTTTCCAAATAATATTCACGGCAAAGCCTTAGAGTACCCCATCATGCTTGCGGAAAATCTCAATTGCGCTTTCGCAGTTCCCATTCATTTTAAAGGTGTTCCTAAAGGGGTATTATTAGTAGGTAAACGAACAGATCAGCCTATTTCTGAAAGTGACCAGCATACGATCCTTGATGCAGCGAAAAAATTGGAAAAGGAAATGAACAGCTCGATTTAACAAGGCAACAAGGAGGATTATGTATGGACTTGAATAAACATTTGGAAATGAAAAAAGGGATTTCTCCTGGATCTAGCGATGCGACAATCCTTGTCAATGAATCAGGAGTCATCTCTTTTGCGGATCAACAAGTATATGAAAACTTTGGTTATGAACATCAAGAATTGAATGGGGAAAAGCTCCTGAATCTTATACCAGGGGTAAACCTTCAGTCAAGTGGGGAAGGGGAAATTATCCACCATTTTGGAATTCACCAGGATGGTCATGCTTTTTCGCTTTTTTTCAGAGTGAACTCCTTTCAGCTTGCGAAAGAGCTCTATTATTTAATCGTGGTCCATAAAGTGAAAGACCAATCACGGATTAACCAGCAGCAAACCTATCCGATAAATGAGCTGGTTGATTTAATTTACGCACTTGATGAATCAACGATTGTTGCATTTACCGATGAAAAAGGCAAGATAATATACTTGAATAAGAAATTTTGTGAGGTATCCAAATATTCAGCAGCAGAGCTCATTGGGAAGGACCACCGAATTATTAATTCAGGTTTTCATTCAAAGGGATTTATGCAAGATCTTTGGCGAACAATTTCATCAGGAAGTGTATGGCGGGGTGAAATTAAGAACAAAGCGAAGGATGGAACCTATTATTGGGTGGATACCACAATTGTCCCTTTCTTAAATGAAGACGGGAACCCTTATAAATACTTGGCAATCCGGAAGGAAATAACCGAATATAAACGAGTTTTAGAGGAATTAGGAAAATCCGTTAATAAAATGGCCGATTTTCAATTTGCTTTGGATTCTTCCTCAATTGTGGCAATAACCGATCAAAGAGGGACGATCAAATATGTCAATGATCAATTTTGCCGGATCTCAAAGTTTTCAAAAGAAGAGCTGATCGGACAGGATCATCGAATTATTAACTCGGGCTTTCATTCGAGAGAGTTTTTCAACAATCTTTGGAAAACAATATCAGCAGGGGAAGTATGGAAAGGCGAGATTAAAAATAAGTCCAAAGATAGTACTTATTATTGGGTGGATACGACAATCGTTCCATTTCTTGATGAGTTCAATAAACCTTACCAATATTTGGCGATTCGTCATGAAGTGACCCAGCGTAAGCTTGCGGAAGAAGAGATTCAGAAAATGACCGGGAAAGTCATTGATGTGCAGGAAGAAGAAAGAAAACGCATTTCCCGAGAGCTTCATGATGATATCGGTCAAAACTTATACAGCCACCTCATAACGATTAACAGACTGCAGACTGAAATGGATCATCCCCTGTTAGATCAGATGCAGGATGAAGCGACCGAAATTATCGAAGCACTCCGGCATCTATCGTGGGAATTAAGGCCATCCGTACTGGATGATCTTGGTCTGTTCCCTGCCATTCGATCTTTATTGGTGCAATTTTCAGAGCATCATCATATCAAGGTCCATTTTGACTGCTATTTGAATTGCCGTCTGAATACAAACAAAGAAATTACCATTTACCGTATTATCCAAGAAGCATTAACAAATATTCGGAAATATGCTCAAACCGAAGAAGCTACAGTGACAATCCAGGAAATAGAGGAAGAAGTTCTAGTGGAAATTGAAGATAAAGGAAAAGGATTTGATATAGAAAAAGTTACCCGTGGGGTAGGTTTATTCAGTATGGAGGAAAGAGCCAGAGCTTCCGATGGCAACCTTATCCTTCATTCTGGTGAAGGGAAAGGGACAAAAGTAATGTTGAAAATGCCTTTGTGGTGAATGGATTTTTCGTAATTCTCAAGCAAATTAACTCGCTAACGCTGCAGCACCTCCCAAATCAGGCTCTTACTATGAGCTTGATTAGCCAATAGCCCATTGGTAATTCCAGTTTGCAATGCGTGGGGAAATCAAAACCTAAGGGTGATTCATATGCTTGGATGATGATGAAATGATTCGATCAGAATGAGAGTAAGTCAGAAAATCTAATGCGAAAGCATGGTCAGAGCATTTTCGAAAAAACCACATATGGAAACGGCTATACTACAATACATCCTTTCTTCCATGTTTTATAATAGAATGATAGTTAAGGAAAACATGTATCATGAAAGGAGAAATCATGCAGGCACATAACAAAACGGTCGTGAAATCCATGCAAATCCTAACCCTTTTCATAAATCATCCGAAACTGACCTTTAATGAAATGATGGAACTTTCCCATTTGCCGAAAACCTCGTTACACCGTATGGTGGGATCATTGGAAGAAATGGGATTTTTAACAAAGGACGATGATGGCCATTATTCACTTGGACTGATATTCTTGCAGTTTGGTCAACTGGTAGGGGAGCGTTTGGATATCAGGTCAATCGCTTATCCCATCATGAAAGACCTTCGGGATGATGTTGAAGAAGCAGTGAATTTAATTGTGAGGGATAAGGATGAAGCGATGTACATCGAAAAGGTGGACACCCTGCATCCTGTTCGGCTTTATACATCTATTGGAAGGCGTTCGCCATTGTACGCTGGTGACTCTCGAATCATTTTAGCAAATTTGCCAGAAGAAGAGCGTGAAAATTATTTGGGAAGTATTCAATTAAAACCAATCGCCATGGGAACGATAACGGATAAAACTAAACTCCGTAATGCTTTGGATGAAGCTAGAATGAATGGTTACACGATAACTTCATCAGAACTTGAAGATTATACAAAAGCGGTGAGTGCACCGATACTTAATGGCAAAGGTCAAATAGTAGCTGGTATTAGTGTGGCCGGTATTGAAGCAAGGTTTCAGGAAGATCGCCTGCCTGATTTGATTGACAAAGTAACGAATGCTGCCAAGGCAATTTCCATGAAACTTGGTTCTCAAGTTCATTAAGGAAAATAGAAAATGATTTTTTTCAAACTATCATCATTTACGAAATCGATTAGTTTACTTAATTAGGATGACTTACATATGATAGTAGACAAAAAAAGTAGGGGTCCCCGGTTTTAAAAAAAGGAATAATCTGCAAAGCCACCGGATTATGGTGGTTTTTTTGTCATTTTGACATGCTCAGTAGTAACGGTGTAATGATAGCAGCTTTATTAAGGAGGGGCTTATCATTAACCATTTCATGAACATAGGGAAGTGAAATTTAACTGACCCAAGACGCAAAGGTGAACCATCCGAGATGGTTCACCTTTGCTGATATCGCTATATTCAAGCTTTGGAATCTGGTTACACTTAAATGGATAATCGTTAGTTAGCCCCTAAATACGCACAAAGTCTGATTGATTTATATTTCTCGGCACGCCGATGTCAGCCATTGTAAGTAAACCTGGTTTACGGAGGGAATCAATTTGCTTTGCGGTATTGATAATCATTGCTGCGGTTGCGGTATCGCCAAAAATGCCGTTTGGGACAATCAACCTCTGGGTTTCGTTTCCCTCAATAACGATTTCATCTTCTTGCTTAATACCTGCAGACATCGTTAAATCCAGTGAAATTTCCTTTCCGTCCGTTGTCTTGCCCGTGGAAATTTGATGGAGCCCCTTAACATCCCCAGGTTTTAATGTAGTTAGGGGAACGGTAATATTTTCACTTGCAATCGTTGGTTCAATTATATTGATTACGCTTGAAAGTTTCCAATTGAGCCCATAAGCAATCAATCTTACAGACTCCTCAAGTCCTACATGACCAATTTTATCCTGTTCAGCTAAAAATTCAAACTCTTCTTTGGTCATACCGATTCCGACTTTTTTTTGTAGGGGAAGGCGCCTTTTGGATACATCCACTTTACGATTGACCCTGATTTTGTTAACCGTCGTCAATATTGTTGAAAAAGAAATGGCCATAGTATCCATTATGTAGCCTGGATTGATTCCGGTTCCAATGACACTAAGTCCTTTTGCTTTAGCGTAATCATCTATTTCCTTTGCCAGTACAGGGTAGCGATGCCAAGGGAAAGAAAGCTGCTCACAGGTGGAAACAACTGAAAAACCATGATCTAAAAGCTCTTTGATTTGTGGCCATACTTTTTGTGCGTTTGAACCGGTTGCATGAAGGGCAATAGGGTGGTCAGCTGCAGAATTCACTTCCTGTATGTGGGTTACTACACACTTGTTCGTTTCTTTTTCATTGATGAGTAAACCAATATCCTTACCTACCTTATCGGGATCAATATCGACAACGCCGATAATCGATTGTGGATTGGTTTGATAAGCGCTGCGTAGAATTTCAATACCAATGGGGCCGAGTCCGAATACTGTAAATTTAGAATATTGTTTAGCCATTCATCTCTCATCCTTTCAAATAACGTATAAGAAAAGGCTAACATTGATAGATAAATAATAAAAATAGTTAATTTTTATATATTTATAAATTATCGTTATAAAAGGAATGACAGTAATGAATGGGCGGATGTATGTAAAAGAGGCTTCAAAAGGTTTTATTAAGAAAAGTCCCAACTTTTTGTGCTGAACGAAGTGGCTATCGGTTGCAAGGGATTGAAGCAAAACAACCATTCCAAGGCGCGTCGGTATTCTAACCGAGCAAAGTAAAGAATTAATCCCTAAAAATTAAAATTCAGAGATATATTTAAACATTCCTTGTTTTCATGTAAGATAACTTTATAGATAAAAACTTCGGAACGTATCAAATTACATAGAAAGCTTGAGGAAAACATAAATTATGGATTTTGAAAAAAGCCTTGAGAAAAGATGGAGTAATCAACCAAACATAGGTTTAACAGCGTATTTAAAGAAAATGAAGGGTGAAGCTAGATCAAAAGATGATATTGATTATATTGATTCGTTTATTTCAGCTATAGGTGGGCTCATTACAATTATCATTATTAGTTTCATAGCTGTCTATTTAGGATATCCTATGGCATTAGCTCCGCTTGGGGCCAGCTGTGTAATTGTTTTTGGTGCCCATAATAGTCTCTTGTCCCAACCTCGTAATGTTATTGGAGGACATATAATCTCGACAACTTCAGCACTTATTATTTGGAGCATATTTGGCAAGAGCCTATTCATTATCGGTCTAGTGTTAGCTATAGTATTAATTATAATGACCCTTACAAAAACTGTACATCCTCCCGCAGCAGCAAGTGCCCTTGTGGCTGTCAATTCTCAAGCAGGGTGGGGATTCCTTCTATCGATTGTAATAGGTACCATATTATTAGTTTTAATATCGATGATTTATAATAACTTATTTCAAACTAGACAATATCCAAAACACTGGTTATGAAAAACTAATATGGTCTGTATTATTTAGATGATTAGAAATATATAATTATATATAAATCGGGAAGTGAGGGTGTATTTTGGCAAGGAGTTTCCGAAAGGACCTGTCTTGGGGAAAATACAACTGGAAGTTATAAAAAACTCAAAAACATTGATTATACTTAAATTAAATAAAAAAAATCCGACCAATATAGGTCGGATTTTTTTACTATTAGCAGAAGCCGCCATATCCATACTGGGCATGTGGGATTATCCGTTTACTTCGTAGTTAGCCGAAAAATGGTAATATTTATACAGATGGTAAATGATTCCATAGTACATGGAAATTCCAATTATTGTATGGTGAAGTCTAGAAGAAGGAAAGGAGAGAGGTTATTATTAAAAAATTATTAAATATTGGGATGGCAGTAACTCTTGTCTTTGGACTGTTTTTTGCGATTGCACCCATGAATAAAGCATATGCCCTGTCCCATGATAATACAAATCCTTATTCGACAGGCTGTGCGAATAAAAGTCCAATCACCTATGAAACAGAATATATCTATAAAAACGGTGTGAAAATTGGATATGTGCAGCTAAAAGGAAGTGCGTATTGTCATACTGCTTGGGGATACTTAAAGTTTTATTCGGCTGCTCCGTACGATTATTATGCAAATGTTTGGGTTGATAGTTTTAATGGCACGACTAAGAGAGCATATACAAGTTGTGCTAGTTCCGGTGGAAACGGTTGGATAATGAGAGGTCAGACGTCCTGTTATACTTCACAATTATGGAATTTAGATCCGTATAATGCTTTGGCCAAAGCAGGTATTTATTCTTCAACTGGGGCTCTAATTATTTCTGCGAACACCGGTCGTTATTAGTAGGTTATATAAGAAGAAATGCAATGAAACATATGGAGCAGGCGGAAACATGGGCCTCAGAAACAAATGGAAGTACGACAATTCTTCCTATACATCCGGCTCTAAAGCCTATATTTACGGTAAAGGAGATACATTAAGCGACCAATGCTTATATGCGAATTAAAATACAGGAAGGAACTATTCCTTCCTTCATATGAAAAACGTGTCCACAAATAGGCACGTTTTTATTTTTTGCGATCACGAGTTGTATGGATGGTTGTAAATCCGGTTACTCCTTGCCGCGTAGTGTTGGTGCGATCTTAGAATCCATAATCAATAATGGTGAAGACGGTATTGTTTCGTGTTGTTGTCAACGAAACAATACTTTTTTTGTTTTTTTCATATAAAACTATTTTTTTTATTGAAAAAATATTAACTGAATAATATTGACTATTTAGAAAATTCAATATAACATTAAATATTGGTAACAATGTTTTTTATATAAAACATGAAGTTGCTGCTATTTATTTTGAAAGGGGGAGTTGGATAAGTTTAATAGTATGAGAGGCATTATCTTATCACTAATGAAAGCGTATTCAAAAAAGTATTAAAAGGGGGTAATAACATGTTACAAGGTCAAAAAAGGTGGTTGTACATTGCGGTTCCTATTTTTTTCTTCTGGTTTTTCGGTCAGATTGATAAAGTGGGTATCTCTGTTATCCAAACTGATCCGGGATTTTTAAGTGACCTTGGTTTAACTGGCCCGGATAAAAATGCGAAAATTGGCTTAATCTCCTTTATATTCATGATTTCATACTCGTGTTCCAACATTTTTTGGGGGGTTATTATTGACAAGTTAGGGGCACGGAAAACAGCTGTTTTAGGTTTGCTGGTTTGGACAGCGACCATGGTTATGGGGGGGCTGTCTACTTCATATGAAATGTTTTTAATTAGTAGGGTCATCCTCGGAATTGGGGAAGGGATGATGATTCCGATATCGGGTAAATTTATTTCGAATTGGTTTCATAAACGAGAGCTTGGTCGGGCACAGTCATTCTGGATTACCGGCAACTATCTAGGCCCAGCAGTGGGTACTGTTATGCTCATTCTTATAATTTCAACTTTTCATTGGCAGGCTGCATTCTTTGTTCTCGCCGCCTTTAATTTATTCATTAATATTCCAATGTTCCTTTTCTTGACTCGCAATACGCCAGAAGAACATCCACGTCTCAGTAAAGAAGAGGTCTCCTACATTCGCCAAAAAGACGAAGCAAATGATGCGGAGCAGAAGCAATTCTTCGCTAAGGATTATCGTTATTGGATTGTCTGGTTTGGCAATTTGATGTCGTCCTTTCTATTCTTTGGAATCAGCATTTGGCTGCCAACCTATCTCGTCGAAGCCAAAGGATTTGAAAGAGAAGCAATGACGGGGATTACTTCATTATCGTGGCTATTTGCTCTTGGATTTGTCCTGGCCGGTGGATTTCTGGCGGACAAAACGAAACGCCCGAGTTTGCTAGCGACGATTCTTTTCATATTAACAGCTGTATTTTTGACAATTGCCGTTATTGCACCAAATCCTATTGTCGCAGGCGTTTCTATGGGACTCGCTATGGGAACCCAGGGAGGAATGTTTCATCTGACCAATTTTTTCATCATCAAATTTTCGACACCTGAAACAGTTGGCCGCGCAGCCGGTTTAATGGGTTTCACAAATATTATGGGTGGTTTTTCAAGCTATATTATGGGGTGGAGTCGCGATTTGTCTGGCGGTGATTTTGGTCCTTCCATCGGCATGCTGATTGTGGCAGCTATGCTTGGGTTTGTGGCTTACTTGTTTATGATTAAAAGAGAGGCTGCTGAATATCACCTAAGTAATACGACCGGAAATAAAGTAACTTTTTAATTGGATGGATCAAGGGACAGCAGCGACACGATTGGCAGAAACAGCGCAAATGTTGTGAAAGTACATGCGCAGACACCCGCCGTAAAAGAAGAACCGAATGTGGTATAGCCTGTCTCAGTTCAAGTGGAATTGGTGTTCAATAAACCGTAGTTAGAAATGGTTTCTCAGTAAGAAGGGGCGCCGGATTCTTACTGAGAAGCCATATAAGTCTTAAAGATAGAGTGCCAATGGGTTGATATATTTTTAGACTCACGAGTGAAAGAACAAGTTGAGTATTATAAATGTGTAAATCATCTTTTGTTGACTATAAAAAAACAGAGCGTTAAAACCAATACACTTTTCCTTTTTTATAACTTACATTGACAATAAAGCGATTACATTTTAAAATTGTTAATATATAAAAAACAATGTTTTGTATGTGAAACAACTCGGTTTGTGAGGTTTAATTTATTGAGGATATTTAAAGTGGCAAAAGAAACCTTTTAGAATAAGGAATTTGTGTCTCGCTTACAAGACCGTACACTTAATTCTGTAAAAAGGTTTTATAGATTTGCCTCCGCCAAAAACAAATAAGGGGGACTGATTGCATGCCTTATGTACAAGTTGAAGATTTAAGTATTCATTATCAAATAGAAGGTAATGGAGAACCTTTAGTATTGTTGCATGGTATGAGTAATAATTCTCAGTCATGGATGGAACAAATTCATGATTTAAAGGAACATTTCACGGTAATTGCATGGGATGCTCCGGGTTATGGGAAAAGTTCAGATCCGGCAGAAGAATTTAGAAATTTTAAAGAGTTTGCACGTATTCTGAACGGCATGCTTGATCAGCTAAAGTTGGAAAAAATCCATCTGCTCGGCCATTCAATGGGAGCAGCAATTGCGATAGAGTTCTGTAGCCTGTACCCTAATAAGATTAATAAACTTATATTAGCCGATTCGACAAGAGGGGCTGCTGCCCTAACCCCAGAAGAAAACGAGATGAAATTGAAAAATCGATTATTTTCAATTGAAAACCTTTCTCCTGGGGAGATAGCGGAAAAAAGGATACAAGCATTGCTATCTTCCTATGCATCAGAAAAAGTCCATAAGCGCGTAAAAGAGATTATGACACAGGTAAGGCCGGCAGGATATCGTTCGGTAGCATATTCACTTTATCATCTAAATCAAATGAATTTGTTATCTCATATAGATGTTCCCGTTCTTATTATTTGTGGTGAGTTGGATACTGTAACTCCTATAAAGGAGTCGGAAGCAATTCATGAAAAATTAATGAACTCCCAGCTAGTTATAATTCCAGAAGGCGGTCATCTGTGTTATCAAGAAAATCCAGAGAAGTTTAACTCAAGCATTCTAGAATTTTTGAACAAAAGTGAATAAGGAAAAAAACAAGCTTAGATTAAAGAGGGGAATGATAGTGAAAATGGCTAAATATACAATCGTGGATAAAGAAACTTGTATTGCTTGCGGAGCATGTGGTGCTACAGCTCCGGAGATTTATGATTACGATGATGAAGGTATAGCGTTTGTTATATTGGATAATAATGATGGGGCAGCAATCATACCTGATGAACTCGAGGAGGATATGCTGGATGCTTCAGAAGGATGTCCGACCGAATCTATTAAAATAGCTCAAGTGTCCTTTGATGGTAATCCTAATAAATTTGAATAACATTTCTAGATAAGATGGTTGCAATTATAGATTTATAGATTTTTTTAACTATGGAGATAACATCTCTAGTTTGGTTTAAAGGGTGGAAATTCAACATTTATTATTTTTTGGAACGGGGAAATGGAAGGGTTACTTGTACAGGTCTATCCCTTAATGGGTCTAAGTTCAGTATGATCAACCAACAACATGAAGAACAAGGAGTGATTAATTTGACAGAAGAAAAGAAGGTTTATGACATAACAATTATTGGCGGCGGCCCAGTTGGCTTGTTTACGGCGTTTTATGGGGGAATGAGGCAAGCAAAGGTGAAAATCATTGAGAGTCTTCCTCAATTGGGAGGACAGCTCACGGCTCTTTACCCCGAAAAGTTCATCTATGATATAGCTGGATTTCCAAAAGTAAGGGCTCAGGAATTGATAGATAATTTAAAAGAACAAATGAAAGTATTCAAACCAACAATTTGTCTTGAAGAAGCAGTTGAGCAGATGGAAAAGCAAGCTGATGGAACATTTAAGATCACTACAAACCTCGATACTCATTTCTCTAAATCAGTAATTATTACTGCTGGGAATGGAGCTTTTCAGCCCCGCAAACTAGAATTGGAAGATTCAACACAGTTCGAAAATAAGAATTTGCATTATTTCGTGAATGATATGAACCAATTTAAAGGAAGAAAAGTTGCGATTCTAGGCGGTGGAGATTCTGCAGTTGATTGGGCCCTTATGTTAGAGCCCATTGCTGAAAAAGTAACATTGATACACAGAAGAGAAAAATTTCGTGCCCATGAACATAGTGTAGAACAATTAGTGAATTCCTCTGTTGAGGTCAAAACACCATATATTCCCTCCGAACTGGTAGGGTCGGATCAGATTACTCAAATTGTTTTGGAACACGTAAAGACTCAACAAAAAGAAGTGGTGGACGTAGATGATTTAATTATTAATTACGGCTTTGTCTCTTCTCTTGGCGCGATTAAAGAATGGGATCTAAACATCAATAAAAATGCAATTATCGTTAATTCCAAACAAGAAACGAATATTTCAGGCATTTATGCAGCCGGGGATATTTGTACGTATGATGGCAAGGTTAAATTGATTGCTTCTGGATTTGGTGAAGGTCCTACGGCTGTCAATAATGCTAAAGCCTACATTGATCCCAAAGCGAAAGTTCAGCCGATGCATAGTACTTCCTTATTTAATTAACCTGAAAAGGGAATATAAAGATTTAATAAATTTAATATAGGAAGGTACTAATTGGTAACAGCTTATATAAATAATAATCAGTCCAATTGCCTTCATTATAGGTCCTGCTTACATAAACGCTACGTCAAGACGAATATTACATTCAAAGCTACACATTCAAAAATAAAAGTCGAATTTCTTCAAAGATAGGAATTCGACTTTTTAGATCGTTTAAGTAAGGTCCCCCATAGCGATTCTTCACAATATGTTTCTTCGTAAGTAAAAAATAGTATTGAATAGGCTATTAATAGAAAATAACTATAGGTTCCTATATAACGAAATCCCTACTTGTTCTGCCACGACTTAGGGTGGGTCAGCTATCGTAGGATTCCACTACCCCTGCGTTAGCTGATCCAAAGAATTTAAGAATAACCTCTTTATTTAATCCTTGATTTTTTCCTACGTTTATATTCACATCTCCTTTTAATTCTTCAATGACAAATTCCAGGAAAGCGATATCTTATCAATATGTTTTTTATTGGGCATCAAATTTAACTACCTACGGCAAAATAGAAGAGTAAAAAATGAAAGAAGAGATATTAAATGTCAAATTCAATAGAACCTACTCCAGCACAGAAAATGATCGGAGATATTGCTCCCAAGCTTGTACAATTAAACGATGATGTTTTGTTTGGGGATATATGGGAGCGTGGGGAACTCAATCCCCGTGACCGTAGTTTAATTACCGTATCTTCTTTAATAACCGGTGGAAATACACAACAACTAGGATTTCACTTAAACAAAGCAAAGGAAAACGGTCTTTCTGAAGAAGAACTTATTGAAGTCATTACCCATCTTGCTTTTTATGCCGGCTGGCCAAAAGCGATGTCTGCAATCATGGTTGCTAAAGAATTGTTTTCGAAAGAAAAATAGCAATGAAATTTTAAAAGTCATTTATTTAAGAAAGGATGTTAATTAATATGGCTAATATTCAAGGTAAAGTTGTCATTATTACGGGAATTTCGTTGATCGATCTTCACGTCGAGCCGCTGGCACCAACTTTGCCCCTTTAGATGCAAGTTCTTTGGCAGTAGTTTCTTCAATTCGACTGTAAGCTTATGTGGCTTGGCATGAACAAAAGGAAGTACAGGCTTCGTATGCGCTTAATGAGTTTGGGAAAATCGATGTATTAGTGAATAATGAAGGAGTGATGCCACAATCATTCCATTTTAGAAAAAAATCGATAAATGGATATGATGATCAATGTGAACATCAAAGGCGTACTTTATGGCATTGCAGCTGTTATATCTACAATGAGGGAACAGAAATCCGGTCACATCATTAATGATGTGACCGGATTTTTGGGGAAACGTAGACATTTAATACTTTATTTGTTTTAAAAAAATGATTGGGAGGGGTTACTTTGAATTATCCCACTGTGGATTTCTACAAAAGGACAATTTGTCCGTTTTGAAGTAATACAACCTATGTTTTACTTGGTTAAACGTCAAGCTAAGGTCGGAATTTTACCTCTGCCCGCTTCCGAACAGGTTGGAGTATTCTATAGCCATAGCCCTTTAGGAGCTGGACTTCTTAAAGGGAAACATGGGGTGGATAAACGAACATAGCAAAGACGGTTAGTGGAAGATAAACGATATTCTGATCGCTATTTGGATGAAATGAATATCGCTGTAGCTGACCGATTTAATGGGTATGCTGTAGAACATGGCATTGACACCTAAACACTTGCAGTTGTCTGGGTTATGTCGGAGCCTGCAATAACAGCACCCATTATCGGGTCAAGAAATTTATAACAACTCGAGTCTTTCCTTGCTGCTTTTGATGTGGACATTACCCTGGAATGGCGGAATGAAATATCTTCATTATCTATTACTCCTGCACCTGCAACGGACCTAGGAGAAACGCTAGTACCGATGTGGACATAAATCTACCAATAGATGATTCTTTGCTCCTGCCGAGAATTTCCCGCACCGCCTTGAATCGGATCCGCAACGGACTGGTCATTCAGCATTCCCGCTATGATTTTTCTTCGGTAGCCAGAAAGATTGCGTACCCGATACCGGTCGAAATGCAGATTTCCAAATTGGCGAGTGGCATGCCATTTTCAACATTGCGATGGATACCTATTACGGAATCGAATCACTGTGAGACGACGTGATTCCGATAAACGGGTATCCTGTCTCCTCATTCAAATGTTCCTTTTATCAACGGAACACCTTTTTCTACCATAACTTTTCCTCTCGCCACTACAGTGGCGATTGATAATGTTTCCTTTTGCAACAATACGATATCAGCATCCTTCCCGATTTGTATACTGCCCTTGTTTGAAAGCTTCAGCACTTGTGCGGGATTCGTGGTGATGACCTTCAGTGCCGTTTCAAGAGGGATGCCTTCTTCTAAAACAGAATCACGGACTTCGTGATATAAGGATGATACTTTTCCTACTTGAAGGCCTGCATATTCTCCATGAATGTTGAAAAATGGAAGGCTTGCTTGCCCGTCTGAAGAGAAGGTAATGTGTCCGACTGGAATCCCTTCTTCAAGCATGATGCGTAAGGCCATGCTGCACTTCACTTCGCCATCTTCTAAAAACTGAGGAATGGTGCTTGTAGTGAAGTCTACGTATCCGCCTCGTTTCGCGTAATCAATTCCCGCCCTGAATAATTTTTCATTTCGGTTAATATGTGTCGGATGGAGCTGCCGTATGGGAATGTTGGTTTTATCTGCGACTTCATGTAACAATGAAAGCTCTCCATTTCCGTCCCCTACATGAACTTCCAATATACCGGCTTTTCCTGATAGAATCCCGCCATTACGTGCCGCTGTGGCGATTTTTATAATTTCTTCGAATGTGGGTTCTGATGATCTATGGTCGGAGATGGCAATCTCCCCGACACCGATAATTTTGTCGATTAGAATAATGTCGTCTTCGATTTTTCCTGTCAATGTTTTAACGGGTACTTGATAGGAGCCTGTATGAATGAAGCAGGAAATACCTTCCTCTTCAAGGGCCCGCGCCTTGGCAAGGAGGCTTTCCATTCTACGTGTAGTTCCGTCCGTACCAAGTAAGCCGACCAGCGTAGTAATACCTGAAGTTGTAATATCCGTGAGCATCAGCTCGGGGGTGCGGGTTTTGAATCCGCCCTCGCCGCCTCCGCCAATAATATGAACATGTGAATCTATAAAACCCGGAACAATCAAAAGATTAGTCGCATCGATGATTTGAATAGGAGCAAAGTTGTCAGGAATCTCGATTCTATCATCTATGAATGCGATTTTATCATCTGTAATTAATATGTCTTTCCGTCCTAAGTAATTGGGTGAGTATATCTCGCCATTTTTGATTAAAGTAAGCAATGCGTTTCTCCTCCTGTAATAAGTCGTGATCTATATCAGAATGGACCATATCCGATGAAGTGAGCTGTGATGACAGCTATTAATCCGATGAGATATTGAATGAGCACCAGCGGCAGAATCCACTTCGCCCATTTTGTCCAAGGAATGCCTGCGATTGCCAAGCCCGCCATCAAGGTGGTAGCGGTCGGGAAAATCATATTTCCAATTCCGTCCGCAAAAGAGAAAGACAGCACTGCAGTTTGGCGTGTAATATCCAATAAGTCTGCAAGCGGCACCATAACTGGCATGGTCAGCATCGCATGACCGGTGCCTGACGCTAGAATGAAATGGATAATGGTTTGGAAGCTGTACATGCCGGCAACGCTTAAATAGGCCGGAATATGCTGGATGGATTCAGCTACTTGATGCAGCATTGGGTCAACGATATGTCCTTCATTCAATACGACAAGAATGGCGCGTGATACGCCGATTATCAGAGCGCCGCCGAGCAAGGCTGCAGATCCATTGGTAAAGGAGTTGACAATGTGATCTGCAGACAGTTTCCCGATGATTCCAATAACGATTGTCAATACAATGAATAAGGCAGCTATTTCTGTCATGTACCATTGGAACTTGATGACTCCAAACGCCAAGACGATATAGTTAATTAAAAAGGCGCCTAAGATGAACTTGTGTCTGGCTGTTAACTTTGCACTTGATTGCAGCAGTTTTTTCGCTTCTTCTTTTGTATATTTCCCGTATATTCCTATAGAAGGATTTTTCTTTACCTTCATTGCATGACGATAGATATAAAGAACAGAAACAATATAGACGATAAAAAATAAAATAAGGCGCAACCCTATGCCCGAGAACATCGGCAATTCTGCAATTCCTTGCGCAAGTCCTACTGTGAATGGATTCATGATGGCAGTCGTAAACCCTGACAATGCCCCCACTATGACTATGGCGGTTCCTGTAATTGTATCGAATCCCAGGGCCAACGCCAACGGAATGATAAGAGGAAGATATGCAAGTGTTTCTTCCGCCATCCCCATTAAGGAGCCGCCTACTGCGAAAAACAGCATCACGACAGGAATCAATAGCTTTTCACGCGTCGCCAACTTCCGAGCCATTGTAGCGATAAGTACATCAACCGTTCCTGTTGCTCTTAAAACACCAAAAAATCCTCCGATAATCAATAAGAAAAAGATAATATTTCCGGCTTCCACCATTCCGGTGTGAATAGCTTTTATCATATCGAACATTCCGACCGGTGCAGATTCTATCCATTTAAAAGAACTGGCATCTACAGTTGTCCGTCCATCGGCTTCGATCCGTGCATATTCCCCGGCAGGCAAAATGTAGGTGAATAGAGTTGCTATTGCGAGAATGCAGAGCAGCAATACAAAAACATTGATTTTTCTCTCTTTTTTTCCCGCTGTTCCAAGCGAAACAACCTTCTCTTCTATTTGGCTCATCAGTGTCTCTCCTTTGTCTTTAAAATAAATGCATAGAATTAACACGCTTACAATATATTCCCGGCCTATGGGATATCATCAGTTTCCTAGTATTATGCCGTCCCCTCCTTATCCATAGGCACTTCAATCCTTTATATATGCAAATCTTGTGCCATTAAGGGGAGATTGATATTTACGGAAACTTAATTGTCGGAATTAGAGTATAAGGACTTTATTGGTCTTTTTTGGTGATATAATAGAACCAATTTAAAGACAGGTTGGTGTTTTTATGTCAGGATCCTCACTTACACTTATAGCGGGAAGCACAAAAACAAAGGAAGCCTTGCAGGAACAGCTGGAACAATTGCTTGGAGACTATGTTCATGTCAAAAGCCATGCTGCAGATGAGGGTTTACCGCATTCTCTGGAAGATGAAATCATCTTGTATTCATCAGATGCCGCTTATGTTAATAAAAAGGGTATGTATAGCGTAAATGCCGGGAAAATAATTGTGGGAAAAAGAACGGTTAACCATGAGTACATTGACAAACTTTTAAGAATACCAGATGGTTCATCAGTTCTTCTGGTGAATGATGATGATGATGCAACTATAAATCTTATTGAATCCTTATATCAGCTTGGTGTCGATCATATTCAATTTATCCCTTTTCGGAAGGGTATATTGTTTTATGAGGATGTCCAAATTGCCGTTTCACCAGGAGAAACACATCTGTGTCCACCTTATATAAAAGAAGTAATCGATATAGGCGTGCGTCTTTTCGATATAACAACAATTCTGGAAGTAGTAGAAAGTTGTGGTTTGCACAAGGATATATCCTCGAAGATTTCAGAAAGGTATATTAGCAATATCATAGAATTACAACGTAAGCTCGTATATGCAGAGCGGGATGCCAAGCAAATGAGCGAACACATCCAAAATGTGTTGGGAACAGTCGATGATGGAATATTGGTCGTTAACGGAGAAGGACTGATTTCAGTATTCAATAACCAGCTTGCGGCATTGTTCCATGTTGAGGCACAAGAGGTGGTTAATAAGTATCTAGAGCAAGTAATGAATCGCCGGGATATTACCCAATTCATCATGGAAGGTAATGATGAAAGCAAGTTCTTCGAAATAGACAGCGTGGATGTCGTAATTTTTCGATTGCAAATGATCAAAGAACATACAATCGTTGCAACCTTCAAAAGTGTACATCAAGCCTTAGAAATAGAAAAGACAGCACAAAGAGAAATGCGAAATAAAGGATTCTATACGAAATACTGTTTTGATGATATTATCGGCGAGGATGAAGTAATGAAAAAGCGTAAACAAATTGCCAAGAAGCTTGCCTTATCGGAGCATCCGATTTTGATTCAGGGCGAGACAGGTACAGGAAAAGAACTGTTTGCTCATGCCATTCATGAGCATTCCTTGCGAAAAAACGGGCCGTTTCTGGCTGTGAACTGTAGCGCATTAACAGAAACGCTACTTGAAAGCGAATTGTTTGGCTACGAAGAAGGGGCATTTACAGGAGCACAAAAGGGAGGCAAGAAAGGACTGTTTGAAATGGCGGATAATGGGACCATTTTTTTAGATGAAATTGGCGACATAAGTCTCACCGTTCAATCCCATCTGCTTCGAGTTCTGCAGGAGGGGGAAATTCGCAGGATTGGCGGAAAAAGAATCATTCCCATTAATGTTAGAGTGATTACCGCAACGAATAAAGATCTTCAAGGAAAGATGCGGGACGGTTCATTCAGAACAGACTTGTTTTACCGGCTGAATGTACTCAATCTGAACATTCCTTCACTTAAAGAAAGAAGAGCGGATATTCCGCTTTTGATAAAGCATCTAATCACAAAAAGCGGGAAGTGGGTAAAGGTGGAGCAAGGAGTTCTGGAGTATTTCATGCAATATGAATGGCCCGGCAACATACGAGAACTGAAAAGCACAATTGATTACATGCTGACTGTCTGTGAGGGAAATGTCGTGACGAAAAGTGACCTTCCGTTCATTCACGGGCTTACGGGAAACAGTGTGCCTTCTGAATATCCCGCATGTGAAAGTATGCTGGAAATGCAGGAGCGTGCTTTCATCCTGGAAGTAATCAAGCAATGCAACGAAAAAGGAAAAGCGGCAAGTAGAGAACTGATTTCAAGTAACAGTCAAGATTCCGACATTTTCTTGTCCCCCCAGCAGATCCGACGCCGCTTAAATATTTTAGAAAGCGAAGGGTTTGTCGTCAAAGGCAGAGGACGGGCCGGTACGAAAATCACCGTTGCCGGAATAGAGTATTTATATTTTCTTAAGTCAGAGCATGGGATACATTGATATTCTTAGGCACTACCTATAGGGGTGGTCCGAATATTTGAACGTTTTGAAAATGATATTACTTAGCGGAGTATAGAAGAAAAATTAGTATAGCCCAATTTCTCAGCGTCATAAACGAGAAATTGGGCTTTTTTTACTTCATAATGCGTAAAACCTTTACTTTTGATCTTCTCATTCCGAGTTGTTTCGCTGCTATTTTAGCCAAATATATCGTTAAAAGCATGTTCATTTTTTAATGTTTTCAAAATATGCTTAGTCAGCATTGATGCATCCGTGTTTTTCCAAACTGCGGAAATGGAACTGGATAATTCAGAGTTATCGATGTTCAAGGCTTTAACTTTGCTTTTTCCCAACAAGCTCACCATATCTTCAGGCATGAGAGCAACGCCTAAGTTATTGGATATAAGATTGGCGATCGTCAGTAATTCGGATCCTTTACATAATTCCTTAGGTGAAAATCCAGCAGTCAGACAAGCTTTTTCCAAAAGGAATTGAAGGGAGTGTGCTTGAACGGCATCATAATGGATAAAAGGTTCGTCTTTTGCTTCGTATAAGTGTATGGAATCCTTCTGGGCTAGTGGATGATCAATGGAAACAACCAATTGTAAAGGAAACCTCAGGAATTCAATCATGCTTAATCCTTCATTTGCGATGATGTTATTGTGTATGGGCGTTCGGATGAATCCGATATGATAATTTTGTTGGTTTACGAGTTTCACAGCTCTTGAGGATGTTGTTTCATGCACGTAAAATTCTGTTTCAGGGTATTCCTCCACTACCTTTTTCAATAACTTCGGGATATATATGCTAGCTGCAGAGGGGACGGTAGCAATCTTCATTTTAGGCTTGGGGATGGTTTTATTTTCAACTATGTAATTCACTGTTTTCTCGATATCTTCAAAGGAAGGAGCAAGTTTTTTATAGATGTACTCTCCTTCTTCCGTCAAAGTGATTTTTCTTGTCGTTCGATTTAATAGTTTAAAGCCTAATTGTTTTTCGAGGGATGAAATCTGTTGGCTAAGTCCGGGCTGGGAGATATGCAGGGTTTTGGAAGCCTCACTGAAACTAAGATGGTTAGAAACCTCTATGAAATAGCGGAGGGACAGGAAATTCAAACAATCACCCACTTCAGTTTGATTTGAAAATACACTGTTAAATAGCTGGTAAAAGGAAGGGTGGACTTCTAATATTCCCTCTCAAAAAATACCTGAATATAATTATTGAATGCTAGAAAAATGCAAGGAAGGTCATTTTATAATATAGACTTATAAGTTTATAACAATAATATATTTCTAAAATGGAAGAGTCAATATTATCCTTGAAGAAAGGAATAATAAGTAATAAAAGGTAAAATACTCCCAATAAATAACTGGATTTCCTTGGTTTTAATAGGCTTTTTTACTCATTTATACTGTTTTTTTTTGATTTAGATAAAACTTTTTAATCGATTACTAGTGCTTTTGTTCGTGGTGTCTAATTTTGTAAAAAAAGGAAAAGTGAGGTGCTCGGTAGAATAATAACAATATCATTTCTTGTAGATGATGAAAACGTATGAGGGGGAGTTTTATGAGAAAATTTCATAAGTGCTTTATATTGGTTATTATTTTGACGGTCACCAGTATTATCACGGCCTGCGGTGACAGTAAAACAGGTGGATCCGGCAGTGGAAACCAAAACCTGAGTCTGTTGACTGGTGGAACGGGAGGTACATACTATCCACTCGGAGGACAAATTGGAAAAATCATTTCCGATAAAACAAAAGCGAATATAACACCTCAGACATCCGGTGCCTCTGCTGAAAACATGGAAACTTTAAGAGTTGGAGAAGCTGAAATCGCTTTTTCGCAAACGGATATCGCTGCATATGCACTTGAAGGCAAGGAAATGTTCGACGGGAAGCCCATAGACAATATATTAGCGATCAGTACTTTATATCCTGAAACGGTTCAAATTGTAACGACTGCAAAAAGTGGAATTAAATCAGTCGAGGATTTGAAGGGTAAAAAGGTATCAGTGGGTGCACCGGGTTCTGGTGCTTACATCAATGCCATGCAAATTCTGGAAATTCATGGGTTGTCAGAGAAAGATATTAAAGGGCAAAATCTATCTTTCGATGAGTCGGCGGAAGGAATCCAAGCAGGCAATATTGACGCAGCTTTCATTACGGCCGGCACACCGACTGGTGCAGTTGAGGCGCTATCCGTCCAAAATGATATTATCATCCTGCCTATTGCAGAAGACAAGATTCAAGCATTGGTCAACAAGTACCCATACTACGCTGAAGATACGATTCCAAGTGGTACGTACAAAATCAAATCCGAGGTAAAAACAGTTGCTGTTAAAGCGATGTTAGTGGTTAAAAAGGATCTGGATGAAGATTTAGTTTATGAAATGACTAAAGCTGTTTATGACAATACAGATCAAATCACACATGCAAAAGGCGATTTCATTACAGCAGAAACTGCACTTGAAGGGTTAGGGGATATGGAAGTTCATCCTGGCGCAGCAAAATACTTTAAAGAAAAAGGTGTTTCCAAGTAAGGCAATTTGGTCGGTAGCTCGCTTATTGTGGCCTATCGGCTTCATTTTTTTCTGAATGGGATTTCTTATTTTGAAAGGGGTACCTATGAAATTCAAGAAATTCATGGCGTTTGGTATACCTCTGATCATCGCTTTTCTATTATTTTTTCCGTATAAACATGTCATTGCATTTTCCTACCAGGACCAAGGGGAATTAGTCGCGTACTTGCCATTGAAAAGTAAAAAAAATTTCCAAATTAAGTATACACACTCCATCCACCTCTCGGATGTACTGGAATCATATCGTTTTTCCGGTAGGCAAATCAAACAAACCGAACTTGCTTTTTACGATTTTGCAGTCGGTATGCCTTCTAATGCAGAGGGGGAGGAAGTATTCGAAGAGAAAGACGGGACCTACTTCATAAAAAATATGAATCGCAGTTTCGCTTATATAGATTTACGGCTAGGACAAGTCAGAGCTAACCATCGATTAGTATATGATGAAAAAACATATACATTGGCAGACTTTATTAAGCCAGGAACATGGGTCAGGATTTCATCAGAAAAAATTTCAATATGGGAACAGTTGAAAGGAGTGAAGATTAATGGCTGATAAAGAAAAAGTGAAGTATTTAACCGAAGCGGAACAACAGGAGTTATTGGAAAAGTACGATCCTGAAGCTGGGACAAGGAAATTAACTGGATTCTTGGGACACATTGCATTTTTTGGACTCTTAGCTTTTTCTCTATTCCAATTATATACTGCTATTTTTGGTGTTTTTACAGCACAAATCCAACGGACGATACATTTAGGGTTTGCACTCTCCCTGATTTTTTTACTATTTCCTGCTAACCGGAAAAAGCGTCAAAAAGGAAAGTTTCAAATTGCCTGGTACGATATCCTTTTAGCGATCCTTAGTATTGGGGTAGGTGCCTATTGGCCATTATTTTTCGAGGATATCGTCATGAATGTCGGGCGCTTAGGAGCTTTGGATTTTGCAGTTGGTTTAATGGCCATTCTGTTGGTTTTAGAGGCAACGAGGCGTGCAGTAGGGCTTCCGATAATGGTCATCGCAATTTTATTCGTTTTCTATGGGATTTTTGGACAGTATATGCCGGGCTTCCTAGCCCATCGCGGTTTAACTCTGGAACGTTTGGTACAAACGATGTTCTTCTCGACAGAGGGCATTTTGGGTACGCCGTTAGCGGTGTCATCGACATTCATCTTCCTATTTTTATTGTTCGGTTCCTTTCTTGTCCGAACGGGTGTCGGTCAATACTTCAATGATCTTTCAACGGCTATTGCAGGTAGAAGGATAGGGGGACCCGCAAAGGTTGCGATTTTTTCCAGTGCTCTGCAAGGAACAATCAGCGGGAGCTCTGTAGCTAATGTTGTCACTTCAGGTGCATTTACGATACCAATGATGAAAAATCTTGGATATAAGAAGGAATTCGCTGGGGCAGTGGAAGCAGCGGCTTCGACAGGCGGTCAATTGATGCCTCCGATAATGGGGGCAGCGGCATTTTTAATGGTGGAGTTCATCGGGAACGGGATAACGTATTGGGATATAGCAAAGGCGGCTGCGATTCCAGCTATCCTCTACTTTTCAGGAATTTGGATCATGACCCATTTTGAAGCGAAACGACTGGGATTGCGTGGATTGACGAAGGAAGAAATGCCAAGTAAAAAGGAAGTGTTCGGCAAATTTTATTTATTAATTCCGATCATCGCCATTATCATCTTGCTCATGCTGAATATCACGGTTACACATGCAGCCTTGTATTCCATCCTTATTTCGGTTCTCGTAGGATTCATAAACAAGGATGTCCGCATGAAATTCATCGATATCATTTATGCATTGGTGGATGGAGCCAGGACAGCACTTGCGGTGGCAGCTGCTACCGCAGCAGCCGGCATTATTGTAGGAATAGTTACGAAAACAGGGTTAGGGCTGAAGCTGGCTAATGGTTTAATCGATTTGTCTGGTGGATATTTGATTCCAACACTAATGCTAACGATGGTAGCAGCACTTATTTTGGGAATGGGTTCACCTACAACCGCCAACTATGTTATCACATCGACGATTGCGGCACCTGCGATAATTTTGCTTGGTGTTCCTGATTTATCTGCACATTTATTCGTCTTCTATTTTGGCATTATTGCTGATATAACCCCTCCAGTTGCATTAGCGGCATTTGCAGCGGCGGGGGTAGCAGGCGGTGAACCGATAAAAACGGGGATTGAGTCATCAAAACTTGCAATCGCGGCATTCATCATTCCATATATTTTTGTTCTCTCCCCACAAATGCTAATGATCGATACAACTTGGATGGAGGTTGCCTGGGTCGTTCTTACAGCAATGTCCGGCATGATTGCAATTGGTGCGGGTGTTATAGGTTACTGGATGAGGAAGATGCACTGGTTAGAAAGAGTCCTCGCCATAATCGTTGGTTTACTATTAATCTATCCTGAAACGATATCGGATATCGTTGGGTTATCTGCATTTATCGTATTACTGGCTTTACAATACCTTTGGAAGAGTGACAAACACGACACTCCCAATATCCTGGATCATAAGCAAAGTCTAGAGAAGAATTGAGCCTTCGGATTATCAAACCGGAAGGAAAAGGTTAGAGCTGAACCAATTGGGGGGTGATTTTTTGAAGTGAAAAACATCATTGAGAACGCAACGCCCAATGGGAATGTGCATTCTGCCTTTATATCGAGATCAACCAGCATATTCCTACTAAAGTCATCTGTTAGTACTTCCACTTGCCTTATGATAAAACCCTAATTTGTTTTATTTTGAAAGGAGACTAATTCATGAAGTTTTTAAAAAGTTTTATTTTAGTTACTTTCAGTTTCTTTTGTATGATCACACCAGCTTTTGCAAGTGTCCCTGGAGTGGATGAGTCAATGGGAAGGGGAGCAACAAAAGGAATCGTATCAGTTTCCCACCCTTTAGCAGCTGAAGCGGGTATAAAGATACTAAAACAAGGTGGAAATGCAGTCGATGCAGCAGCTGCCATTCAATTATCATTAAATGTAGTTGAGCCAATGATGTCTGGAATCGGCGGCGGTGGTTTTATCATGATTTATAATAAAAAGGAAAATAAAATAACGATGATCGATAGCCGCGAAATGGCACCGCAAAATGTTACGCCTGAACTTTTTTTAGATGAAAAGGGAAAACCTATTCCTTTTAGTAAACGGCACACGTCCGGGAAAGCGGTTGCTGTTCCTGGAACCCTAAAGGGGATGGAAACGGCTCTTGATAAATATGGTACATTGAAATTATCACAAGTTATGGGCCCGGCCATTAAACAAGCTGAAAATGGGGTGAAAGTCAATTGGGCAACAGCTCAATATATCGGTGAAAATGTAAAAAAACTTGAAAATAACCAAGCGGCTGCAAACGTTTTTGTACCAAATGGAAAACCATTGGAAGAGGGAGATACCCTTGTTCAGCCAGATCTGGCAAAGACTCTTAAGTTAATAAAAAAACAAGGTTCTAACGTTTTTTATAAAGGCGAAATCGGGGATGCCCTTACGAAAGAAGTTCAAAAACGTGAAGGAACGATGACAACCGAGGATTTGGAAAACTATGTGGTGAAAGAGAGAGAGCCAATTAGATCGGAATATAGGGGATTTGAAGTGGTGGGGGCAGCTTCACCAAGTTCAGGCAGCTTGACTGTCCAACAAATCCTGGAGCTAATGGAAGGATTCGATGTACAAAAGATGGGGGCAAACTCCCCTGAGTATCTTCATTATCTAACTGAAGCTATGCATCTAGCCTTTGCCGATCGCGCTGCCTATATGGCAGATGAAGATTTTTATGATGTACCAACAAAGGGACTATTGGATGAAGATTATATAAAAGAAAGAAGAAAACTAATTAATCCAAATAGATCAACAGCTGATGTCAAAGCAGGTGATCCATGGAAGTATGAGGGCAAAGAACCCACATCAATGGAGAAGGTAAAAGAAGAGAAAACCCCAATCGGACAAACGACTCACTTTTCTGTAATGGATAAGTGGGGAAATATGGTTGCTTATACGACTACAATCGAGCAAGTGTTCGGATCAGGTATCATGGTACCTGATTATGGATTCATGCTTAATAATGAAATGACCGATTTTGATGCCACACCGGGTGGAGTTAACCAGGTGGAACCAAGAAAAAGACCGAGAAGCAGTATGTCCCCGACCTTCGTATTAAAAGATGGTAATCCCTTCATGGCCATTGGTTCACCAGGCGGAGCGACGATAATAGCATCGGTATCTGAAACGATTATGAACGTGCTTGATCATCAAATGCTAATTCAAGATGCGATACTTGCGCCACGTGTTTACTCTGCTGGTTATCCGACAGTTAGATGGGAACCGGGAATTGAACAAAATACAAGGTTAGAGTTAATGGCAAAAGGCCATGTTTATGAAGAAAAACCCCAACATATTGGAAATGTGCAAGCTGTTATTTTTGATTATGAAAAGGGGAAAATGTATGGCGGAGCCGATAATACGAGAGAAGGAACTGTTCAAGGAGTGTATAATGTATCCTATAAATCGAAACAGCCAAAAGAAATAAAAGAAGAAAAGAAAGGACCGTTTACCTTAAAAGTGAATGGAGCCGTTTATCCTTATACAGCTGACCAAATGAAACTGATAGATGAAAAACCCTATATCAAATCAGACAAATTGCTACTTGGTTTGGGTGCAATTGGAACAGGGGACTTAGAAACATTTAAACCAGATAAAAAATCGTATTTACCGGTGTTAAGAGTGGCGAAATCCCTAGGATATAAAGCAAAATGGAACGAAAAAGACAAAGAGGCACTATTGGAAAAAGATCCGGCGGATATTGAGGATCCAGACGATGATGGTAGTGTCACCAATTAATTTCTTTTCTTGAGGGAGCCTAGCCTGCTCCAAGAATAAAATCGAATTCTGTATGACTCAAAAAATGGAAAACCCCTGGATTCTCTATGAAAAGAGAATCCAGGGGTTATTTATAGTTCATAGCGTTTCTTTTATCAAATCTGATCATTTCAAAAGTGGATGGCCGCTTAAATTGGATTTTGTCTGTTCAATTGCCAATTTTGCTAAATTCTTTATCGTTACATCGTCCATCGGAGGATTGTGTAAACCAGCTCTTACATCCCTATAGTGCCTTTGTAGTGGATTATTGCGTTGAAGACTTTTTGCCCCGACTATTCGCATGGCTTTATCGACAATTGTAATGGCTGCGTTTGTAACAATATGTTTTGCAGCCCCCAGCTCATTTGTGAAATGAATTCTTCGTGATTCATCATCATAAGCCTCGGCAACGCTATATAAGAAATGCCTGGCTTTCATTAATTCCAAATCAATTTCTCCTAACAGTTGTTGGACATTAGCCAGCTGGCTGATAGGTGCATTTATACTGTTTGGAGAATAGTTATTGGCAAAGTGTATGGCGTAATCCCTTGCAGCTTGCGCAATGCCAAGGTAACAGGCTGGAATATGAAGGATCCAAGCATTGAATCTGTTTCCACTTGGCATTTCAGGTAACTCAACAAGTTTTGAATCATCCACTTCAACATCTTTAAGGACCAAATCATGACTTCCTGTCCCCCTCATTGAAATTACGTCCCATGTTTCATCTATGTAGAGCCCATCCAGATCTTTATGCAGGAGAAAAAATCCAACCTTTTGCCTTTCCTCGATCCATGCTGAAACTAGGAAATAAGTTAAAACTGGGGACATGGTTGTATAGGTTTTACGTCCAGAAATAACCCAGTAATCTCCCTTTTTTACTGCCTTCGTTCCGGGGCGTCCCCCGCGAGTCGGACTGCCTGTTTGCGCTTCACTAACGGAACGGTTCACTAAAGCGCCATTTAGAACTTCCCCAGCAATAAATTCTAAGTTCTTTTTTGTCCAACTTTCCTGTTCAAAAAGGTCTCCTATCACTCCAAGGTTCCAACCAATGGATAGCGCAGTCGCTGAATCAAAACTAGCCAATGTTTCTTGAAGGAGAATCATGTCATAAACTTTTAACCCTCCGCCACCATAGGATTTGGGAAGAGTTGAACTTGTATATCCCATACGAATTAAATCTTGAATATGTTCTTTCGGAAAAAAGGCCAATTCATCAATTTGAGCAGAATTATTTTTGAATTTTGATTCTACTTCATATAATTTTTTCAGCCACACTTTTTGACTTTCCGTCTTAATGAATAGGTTAATCACACGGTTCCCTCCTTCTATTACCTTCTGTTTTTGTTTCAATTCCTATTAATCTTATTGGTTTAAATAATAATTAAGGTGTGTTTAGTTGTCAAGGAAATTAAGGATTTGCAGATAAACGATGCCTCCGGAAAGACTCTTGTATTTTCATATAACTACAACTCTTTTAATAAAACAGATGTGTGCAGTTGCTTGAAAATTTTAAATATACACATTGACTTTACAAAAGTATCCATCTATTATGTTTATAACCAAATGACTTACTTAACCTACCGAAATAGTTGGTATTGAGTAGTGAAGGTGATGTATGTATTTCCTTTGAATTTCAGGAAATACAAATGCAAGTAAAAAAACTTCGTAAAACGAAAGGGGATTCACTATGAAAAATAAAAAATTTCGCCATGTTTTAACTATCGGTTTAGCGTTGGTAACCATATTAGCGGGGTGTGGATCAGGTACATCAACGAGTAATGAAGCCGATGCAAATTCAGGTAGCACTTCAGGTGTCCGAAAGGTAAAAGTAGCATATGACCAAGCGTCAAAACCTATGTCTTGGCTGGATGAGAAGGGAAATCCAACTGGATATGATGTGGAAGTTATGAAATTGGTTGATGAATTACTACCGGCATACGAATTCGAATATATTGGCACATCAAGCGATGACCTGTTAGTAGGCATTGAACAAGGTAAATATCAAGTGGGGGTTAAAAATGCTTTCTGGACAGAGGAAAGGACTGAGAAGTTCATCTTTCCTAAAGAATTCCTTGGATTAAGCAGTGCGGGCCTTGTTTTAAAGGAAGAAAATTCAAAGATCAAAAATCTCAAGGACTTTGCTTCAGAGGGCTTCTCCTTAGCACCAATCGCAGCAAACAACGCTCAATACACGATCGTTGATGAGTATAATCAGGCGAATCCAGACAATAAGGTGAAATTGAAAGCCGGAGATGCATTCACTGTAGATGTAATTCAATGGGTAAATGAAGGCCGTGTCGACGGTGGAATAGCGATCGAGGGAGCTTTTAAGAAGCAAGTGGCCGACGATGGCCCCTATCATAATTTAGTGGATGATCTAGTTTACAATGAATTTGCAGTCATTAAAACCTGGCCATTATTCAACAAAAAAGAACAAAAATTCGCAGATGCTTATGATGAAGCGATTAAAAAAATTAAAGACGAAAAGAAGACGAATGAGTTAAGCAAAAAGTTTTATGGCCGGGATTTATTCGAAGTTTTGGGAACTGTAGAGAGATAACGAAGTCCTTAGCAAAACAAGCATTAAAATGTCAATCAAAAGGTTATGACTTGTCATTTTCTTAATATGGGTTTTCTTGGATAACTCTTGGTATTTTAAGAGATGGCAAGTTTCTAGGTACTGGCCTTCAATAGAATGATTGGATTTGAAAATTCGAATCTTCAATGAAAGCAGATGGAGGTGAAACATGGAAAAATACTTTGATTTAGCTTACATAGTAGAGTCGGTACCAATGTTAGTTCCTTTTCTAAAAGTAACATTAATCGTTACGGGTCTATCGGTCTTGTTCGGGACAATCATAGGTTTCATCTTAGCAGTCATGAAACTTGGAAATAGTAAAATCGCCAGGAAAATTGCCTATGGATATACAACGGTACTGAGATGTACGCCCTCTATAGTTCTGCTTTTTTTGACTTATTATGGTATCCCTGCAATTGCAGGGAATTTTGGTATAAATCTTAATGATATTGATAAAGCAGTATTTGTAGTCATAACCTTTTCGCTTCAATTTGCGGCTGCAATGTCAGAAGTGATCAGAACATCGCTTGAATCTATTGATAGAGGGCAATTTGAAGCGGCAGTAAGCGTTGGATTAAGCAATACGCAAGCTTACCGGAGAATTATTTTACCCCAGGCTTTCGTAGTCGCATTACCAAACTTCGGTAACAGCTTACTTGAATTAATGAAAGAAGGGTCTTTAGCATATACAATCGGCTTGATAGATATCATGGGGAAGGCAGAGCTTATAATCGCTGGGAACTATAACACACATGCATTAGAAATTTATCTTGCATTGGCGGTTATTTACTGGACATTGTCGATTGCCATTGAACAACTGTTCTTAAAATTGGAAAAGGCATTCAGTAAAGGAAAACAAGTGATAACAACTGCATAGAGGGGTGACAGAATGTCAGAAGGTCTGGATTATAGGTTTTTAGTGGAAACCTTTTTTGTAGCGTTATCGGGGGTGCCGACCGCATTATTCATTACAATTGTTGCTTTGATCATAGCCTTGCCATTAGGGTTTTTACTTGCTTTATCAAGAATAAATCAAATCCCGGTATTGAATCGCTTAGCACAGATATACGTTTCATTTGTCAGAGGAACGCCCGTCATTATCCAAATTTTCATTATATATAGCAGTGTGCCATTAATGCTGACTTCGATATTTGAAAAGTATGCTGTCGAAATGAATGTATACGATGTAAATCCGATATGGTACGCATTCATTGTTTTCTCGTTGAATACGACAGCTATTCTCACAGAGGTGTTTCGTTCGGCAATTAGCACAGTGAGCAAGGGGCAGCTTGAAGCTTCGTATGCTGTCGGATTAACAACTGTGCAAGCATTTAGAAGAATTATCATTCCACAGACATTGGTAGTTGCATTACCGAATATATGTACAGCAACAGTCAATCTGATTAAAGCGACATCATTAGGTTATGCTTTGTCATTGCAGGAAATCACTTTAAAAGCCAAGGTAGCTGCCAATGTTGGCTACAATTATGTTGAAGCATATATTGATATCTTTCTTGTTTACCTAATTTTATGTAGTTTGGTGGAATACTTGTTTAAAAGGTATGAAAAACGAGTAAGCAGGTTTAAAGTTGTGAGTATCTGAAATGAGGAGGTGTGGCCGAAATGCTAGAGATTAAAAATATTCATAAATCATTCGGTGAGAATGAGATTTTAAAAGGTGTGGATTTAAATATAGACAAGGGAGATGTGGTGGTAATTCTGGGTCCAAGTGGTTCAGGTAAGACAACTTTACTTCGATGCATTAACTTTCTTGAAAAAGCAGATCAAGGACATGCCGTTTTTGGAGATATTGATGTAAGTCTTAAAACGGCATCTAAAAAAGTGATTCATGGAATAAGGCAAAAGATAGCCTTTGTTTTTCAAAATTATAATCTTTTCACTAATAAAACCGCATTGGAAAATGTAACGGAAGGACTGGTTATTGGAAGGAAGATTGCGAAAGCAGAAGCATATGAGATTGGTAAAAAAGCATTGGATAAAGTAGGCTTGTCAGAAAAATATGATGCTTACCCTAGTGAACTCTCAGGCGGGCAGCAGCAAAGGGTGGGCATTGCGAGAGCGGTTGCTTTAAACCCTGACATTATTTTATTTGACGAACCAACTTCGGCATTGGACCCGGAATTGGTCGGTGAAGTACTGACGGTGATGAAGCAAATTGCCAAAGAAGGAACTACGATGTTAGTCGTCACGCATGAAATGTCTTTTGCAAAGGATGTTGCAAACAGAGTGATTTTTATGGATGCAGGTGTCATAGTGGAAGAGGGATCGCCTAAAGAAATTTTTGTGAACCCAAAAGAAGAAAGAACGAAGAGGTTCTTAAAAAGAGTCTTGCCGGAGGATTATATTTTTTATATTTAGGTTATGTTACGTTTGTTTTGAGGGATTCAGAATGTCGTTAAGAGAATTGATAGTAAAAATTCAAAAATTGAATTAAGCAAAAATACATCGGTTGAAAGAATTCTTTATCCATTTACTTGCATCATCATTTTCTGCAAGTGAACAAGCATTTCAAGAAGTGACCGAACGCAAAAATAAAGATGGCTAAACTTGTGTAGATTTTGACTCTTTAAACATATACCTCTACAGTTCATTAACAAGCAGAATAGAATAATGAAAGAAATATACTTTTGTGGAAATTGAAAACTGTAATGGAGAATAAAAACTTGCGTAATCAACCATGGAGTAAAGTAAAGAAAAAGTTAGAGAGTTTTATCTGTGACTCTCTAACAAATAGAGTTCAGTTTACTGTTACGAATTATCGAAAGGCTCACGACCGCTTAGGACGAGCTTTTATTACTGTTGATAAAAAGGAAATCCTAAATATGTGTACGATAACATCTGATAGAGAAATGTTCAGAAAAGAAAATGAAATAAGAAAAGCCAAAAGTATTGAATACGATGTCTATAATGGAAATCAGAACTATGAGGATAGGGATATAAGCACATCAAATGATTAAAGCAGAGGGGATTTTTGCACAGTATGACTTTTTTAATGCGGTTGAAGAATATTTTAATTTACCAATAGAAATTTCCTTAAAATCAGATGATATGATTATAAAGATTCTTTCTCTGTTAGATAGAAGAGTTGGGATGCATACGTTACAAGGGACTTAAAAAATCTATCCTGAATGAAAAGGAACTTATCCAGTATTTTTATAACTTGCGATGTGAAGCAGAGGGAATAAGAACTTCCTGAAAAGCGCTATGCTATAATGAATTTTTATTGAACAAGTATTTTACTTGGCGTGGAAGTGTGAGCGTTAGGACGTTATTTATTAGTGAGGAAAAACAATATGGATAGTGAAAACACATGAACCTCCTGCAAATATGAGTGGGAAACCTAGCTCATTGTCAGGAAGTCTAAAGTATTTTCTTTATATAAAGTAAATCACAATGAGCAATGGTGTCTTTTCCGTTAAATTAGAGAATCAGCATTTAGGCATCGTTCCTAACATCCCACTTAAAAAAGCTAAGTATTTCTTCTACTAACTTACATACTGCAGGAGACAGATATCGATCTTTCAAATAGGCCAGGTAAACAGTCCTTTCCAAAGATTTCGAATCTATTGCACGAATTGCAGTATTAAGTGTTGCAGCGGATTTTATATAGCTTTCCGGTAAAATTGTAACCCCAAGTCCTTCTTCCACCAAACTGCAAGCTGCTTCAAGCCTTTCTATTTCGTATAAGATATTGGGAATTGCATTTTCATCCTTAAATGCTTTTAAGATATCATCTCTTGTTTGAAATCCAGTTGTACTGATGATCAATTCTTTCTTTGCAAGGTCTTGGAAAGTGATGGACTCTTTTTTGTTTAACTCATCATCTTTATGGATCAAAAGCATGAATTTTTCATTATATAGGGGGGTGGACACGATTTCCTCGTTATTAATGGGCTGGTTCGTGATGGTGAAATGAACATTATACCGATTTAACGAATCGATAACTTTCTCTTCCCCTAATATTTCCCTGACTTTTATATGAATATTAGGATAATTGACTTTAAAGTTCCTGATTAACTTCGGGAACCAAAATTTGAATGATTCAATGGAACCTATTGATACTGTTCCACTTCCAACATCTTTCATTTCCTCAAGTTCCACTTGCATATTATTGAATTTTCTTAACAGGTCAACAGATCTCGTATAAAAAATCTCCCCTGCTTCCGTAAGCTCTAGCCCCCTTGTATTACGTTCCAAAAGCTGCAAACTAACTTCTTTTTCCAATTTCATTATGGCATTGCTTAAGGAAGGTTGAGATATATGTAGTATTTTAGCAGCTTGGGAGTAATTCTTTTCTTGGACAATGGTAGTGAAATAACGAAGTTGGCGTAAATCCATATATTCTCCTTTCTATAGCTTTAAACTATAGATATATTAAAATTTAGTATTGGTAATTATATATTATCTCATTTATAATTTTTAAAAAAGATATTTCGGAATTTTTAAAATAAAGGAGAAAATTATGTATATTAAACCGAATTTGGATTATTGGAATGGAAGGGTTGATTCCCATACTGACATGGACAGCTTTAGATATCACCAACGAGTGCGTTTGGCACCGATTTTGGAATTACCCATCTCTTCCGAAGCATCCAGAACCTTTGGAATGATTGGCTTCAAATGTGATGAAGGAGTCAAAAGGAATAAAGGCAGGATTGGTGCTGCAGAGGGTCCTGATCACATTAGGCAGTCCTTGGCAAAATTACCATGTCATTTATCTTCCCAAACCGAGCTGTTGGATGCTGGAAATGTAACGTGTGAAGGTCCAGAGATGGAGGCTGCCCAAACTCAACTGGGATCAGCTGTTTCCAAAATATTGGAGAGTAAAGCGATTCCTATCATACTTGGCGGAGGACATGAAACCTTTTATGGCCATTATCTTGGGATTAGAAAATACATTGGCCCAAAGGCTAGGTTAGGAATCATTAATATTGATGCTCACTTTGATATGAGGCCTTATGAAAAAGAAAGTTCATCAGGAACGATGTTTAAGCAGATTTTGGACGAGGATCAAAGTTGTGGATATTTATGTGTCGGAATTCAGAAACAGGGAAATACGAAGGCCCTGTTTGAAACTGCTGAGAGGAATAAGGTCGATTACATATTGGAAGAAGATTTGTCATTGAACGAAATGGATGAAACCAAGCAGCGGATAAATGAATTCGTTAAGAAAAATGACTTCATTATTCTTACATTATGTACGGACGTTATTGATTCAGCCTACGCACCTGGGGTAAGTGCACCCTCTCCGTTTGGACTTAATCCGAAATTGGTCCGTGCGATTATTAGGCATGTCGTATCAAATGAAAAGATCCTCTCCTTTGATATCTCGGAAGTGAATCCTTCGTTGGACGAAAATAATAAAACGGTTACATTGGCAGCACATTTAATAAATGAGGTTTTGCTGAATTTTAAATAATAAATGGACATGGATTATGGGTAACTCCCACGGAATAACAAGAGGCATTACTCATCGACCTTTTTGCTATCCCCATTATCATCACCGGTAAAAATTTGTTGAAGTGAAAAACCTGTTGACCAGACTGTCTGTGATCATTCATGGACAGTCTTTTTTATGTATATGTAAATAGCGGTGTACTCCTATATAGACTCATCATTAGTGGATTAACTACGACTCTACTAAAGGTCAATAATGATACTTGTGGGTTTTTGGTTTATAATAACAACCATCTAGCCTAATGAGGGGGATTCTATGAATGAATATAATGTAACGGTCAGGAATGGCAGTACCTTAATTTTGTCAGAAATCATTAAAGCTGAAGATGAGAGAGAAGTCCTGGGCACACTTTTGATTTCCAGCGAATTATTTAATCAACCATTTACCGACATCAGGATTTTAGAACGCTGATTTGTACCTGCCCGTCCCATTTGTTACACTGTAATAAATCCTAAAACGGTAGGCGATATTATGTGCGGACGTTTCACGCTTTTCACGGACATTGAAGAAATAAAAGAACGGTTTAATATTCAAGGACCTTTTGATGAAGAATACCAATTCAGCTACAATATTGCACCTTCCCACTCCGTGCTATCCGTCATTAATGACGGAGCAAGGAATCGACTTGGATACCTTCGGTGGGGACTCATTCCTTTCTGGGCAAAAGATGAAAAACTGGGCTACAAAATGATCAATGCCAGAGCGGAAACCATTGCTGAGAAGGCAAGCTTCAAGAATGCGTATAAGAAGAAACGATGCTTGATAATCGCTGATTCATTTTATGAGTGGAAGAAGGAACCCGGGCGAAAAATACCCATGCGAATAAAGCTTAAAAATCATGCGCCATTTGGAATGGCAGGTCTCTGGGAATCCTGGAAATCTCCAGAAGGAATCAACATCTATTCGTGCTCAGTTATAACAACCGTTCCTAATGAGCTAATGACCAGCATTCATGACCGCATGCCTGTCATCCTTAAACCTGAAGATGAAAAAGATTGGTTGAATCCATCCATTAATGATCCTGCCTTTCTACAGCAGTATTTAAAATCATTCGATTCTGAACAAATGGAAGCATTTGAGGTATCGACTGATGTGAACTCAACTAAAAATAATTCACCAAACCTAATACAACAAATTTGCTAAGAGGTCCTTAGACCTCTTTTTATTTTAGTTCCGTCCAGACAAATGACATTATTTGAGATTTCATCCAAATATCACAATTAACCCAAATACCTTATTTACTGTACATGTAAAAGTCCGTTTATAATATTAAGGTCCACATTTGAAATACTTTTAAACTAAACCTTGCGAAAATACATAAAATGCTGTACTCTTATATTTGCTTTTCAATAAGGCTTTCGATGTCACTTTCCGAAAGTGGACAGAGGTAAACTTGGAGCGGTTATAGCAAGTTACCAGCCTGCTTCTTTTCTCTTGGACACCGGTGCATTTGATAATATCATTATATAATTTAAATCTTCTTATCAAGAGAGACGGAGGGACTGGCCCGAAGATGTCTCGGCAGCAGACTTTAATAGGAGTGCTGTGCCAAATCCAGCAGGCTGATTTTTGCCTGAAAGATAAGGAGGGCGTTTTTTATAAATTAAAAGACCTCTTCTTGTTGTGTTTAATGGAAGAGGTCTTTTTTATGCTGAAAGTATTTTTAGCTATAGCTTCCATGAAGGTGTTATTTACGAAAAATGTTAGAAGAATAAGTGCTGTGACACATGTCATGGGAAAAATAAAAAGAGGTGTACATCATGAGTGCAAACAATAAAGGGAATCCGTGGGCATTAATCCCATTTGTCGTTTTTTTGATTTTATTTATAGGGTCCGGAATCATTACAAAAGATTTTTATTCTTTTCCGGTGATTGTAGCGATTTCAATTGCATCGGCTGCTGCATTGGCAATGAATCGGAAAGAGTCATTCAATCAAAAGGTTGAAATTTTCTGTAAAGGCGCCGGGGATGCCAATATTATGTTAATGGTTATCATTTTCCTTTTGGCAGGCGCTTTTGCCGAAGTTGCAAATGGCATGGGGGCAGTTGAATCTACGGTGAACCTTGCCTTAGCGGTTTTTCCGCAAAATCTATTAATGGTAGGGATTTTCATCATCGCTTGCTTTATCTCTCTATCCATGGGGACGAGCATGGGAACGATTGTAGCACTAGCACCTATTGGGGTGGGAATTAGCGAGCAAACCGATATTTCGCTTGCCTTTTCAATGGCGGCCGTTATTGGTGGTGCGATGTTTGGGGATAACCTTTCCTTCATTTCAGATACGACAATCGCTGCAGTTCGTACGCAGGGAACGAAAATGAAGGATAAGTTCAAAGTGAATTTTTTCATTGTTTTACCTGCGGCCATCATCACATGTGTCATCCTTGGAATTTTAACAATGGGTGAACAAGCGGCCATCACTCAACATTCTTATAATTGGGTGAAGATCCTTCCATATCTTTGTGTATTGATCACTGCATTGGCAGGTGTCAATGTGTTCCTGGTCCTATCCATCGGAATCGTATTTGCCGGAATTATCGGCTTGGCGGATGGAAGTTATCAACCGTTGGGTGTCATTCAAAAAATCGGAGAAGGGATGGCGGGAATGTATGAAATCTCTTTCCTGGCCATTTTAATCGCAGGCATGGTAGCTGTAATCAAGCATAATGGCGGTATCGATTACCTTCTCCACCTCGTGACCCGAAACAGCAAAACTAAAAAAGGGGCTGAATTCAGCATTGCCGGGCTTGTTGGTTTGACGAACCTTTCCACGGCAAATAACACGATATCAATTATCATTGCCGGGCCACTTGCGAAAAATATTGCTGAAAAGTATGGGATTGATCCGCGTAAATCGGCGAGCTTGCTTGATGTTTTTGCATGCTGCATTCAGGGGTTAATTCCATATGGGGCACAATTGCTTGTTGCAGCTGGGGTAGCACATATTTCTCCGATAAGCATCTTGCCGTATTCATATTACCCAATACTAATTGGCCTTTGTGGAGTCATAGCCATCTTGATTGGTTATCCGCGATTTCAGCCGGTAGATAATGAAACGAAGAAACGTACTTCTTAATAATGAGAATAAGCATGAAAATAAACCCTGAATCATTAGATTCAGGGTTTTACTTTGTAAGGTGTATTGAAACATTGGTGAAAAATAATTAAAAAGAGCGATGTCACCCTCGCTCTTCCATCAGTTTAAGTGTTATCAATGTTTAGGAATTCCGATTCATATTGATTAACCCAACGCATAATGGTTGTGTGAGCTAGTCGTTATGAATAGAGGACAACACCAACTAAACCAGAAAGAATAATGACATAGGCTGGGTGCCAGCGTAATTTCAATAGGGCAAATAACGATAATCCAAAAACGAGTAATAAGCTTATCGTATGCCATGAAAAGTTCAGGGCTATCAAATGATTGGAAAGTGCAAAGCTGATAGCTGCAAAGAGGATTAAACTAGTGACAATGGGTCTTAATCCATAAAACATCGATTGAATAACTGGATAATGATTCAATTTGCTGAAGAAGGTGGCTATAACGGTTACGAGTATAATGGCAGGAAGCAAGATTCCGAGAACGGATGATATGGCTCCTGCTAATCCAGCAGTCGAATAGCCTACGAGAATGGCACTATTGGTGGTGATAGGCCCGGGAGACATGCCGGAAATAGCGATTACATCGGTAAATTGTTGCGTCGTCATCCACCCATGCTGTAAGACTTCCGATTCTATTACCGGAATCATGGCGTATCCGCCTCCAAACGATACAAAGCCGATAATAAAGAAGGTGCTAAACAACTCCCACAATTCCATTATTATACATCACACACTTTCTTGAAAATTAGTTAGACCGTTTATTCCTAGATCCTTCAGAAAATAACTTTGATCTTTCATGGAACCTATATGCCAGCACCCATGAAGTATTCGAAATCATTTTCTTCTATTTTCTTTTCTTTTCGGTCCATCTTGACATCGAAACCTAATTTCCTCTTAATAGAGATGGTCACAATACCTGTTATAGCTCCTGCTAATATAGCCAAAACAGGGTGAACGAAGAAAAGGACTGGGATTCCAACTATCAAAATACAGAAAGTTGATTTGTCAACAATAGCCGTTTTTCCTATCTTGATAGCCGCATATGCGATGATGGCCACTATGGAAGCTCTAATCGATATGAAAGCGGATTCTATCTTCGGATTATCGTGAATGAAAAAATACAAAATGCCGAGGAGTAGAACAATTAAACATGTAGGTAATGAAACACCAATCATGGCTGCCATTGCGCCCTTCATTCCGGCAATTCGATGGCCGATAAAGGTGGCGGAGTTAATGGCGACAGCTCCCGGTACGGATTGAGATAAAGCAAAAACATCCGTAACTTCTTCGCTTGACAGCCATTTTCTCTTCTCCACTACTTCTTTTTCGATTAAGGGGATCATCGCAAACCCGCCTCCGAATGTCATAGGTGCCATTTTAAAAAAGGTCCAAAATAATTGGAACAGTGTTTTCCATTGTCCTTTCATTGACATCCTCACTTCCTTTGCTGCTCTGTTTAATTCTTATCATTAACATATCAAAGAAAAAGGACTGGGTAAATTGCAACAAAATCATCGGGTATAACAAAACGTTATACCCAGAAGCTTTATCCGTTTTATATAGAATTTCACCAAAGAATGAATAGGCCCACCTAATCAGGGGAAATAGCGTCGTTTTCCCATTTCACCATTTAGCTATATGATGCTATCATTTTATTAAACCATTTAAAGACAAGGAGGTCGGTTTCTTGAAAATAGAAAATCTAAGAATGTTTTGTTTAGTGGTGGATGAAGGAAGTATAAGCCAGGCAGCGAGGTTAAGCTTCTTATCTCAACCTGCGGCAACAAGACAGATTCATCAATTGGAAAATTTTTATAACACTTTGTTATTCGACCGTGAGGAAGGGAGGTTGAGAGTGACGGAAGCAGGAAAGTTGTTATACCCTTTTGCAAAAGCTATTGTAAATGACTTTAACCATTCAAAAGTAGTGATTCAGCAATCAACTGGCGAGTACAATGCTAACCTCATAGTAGGTGCATCCTTGACAATCGGCGAGTATTTGTTGCCGAGCTTGCTTGGGAAATTCAAAAAACAACAGCCTGAAATAAAAGTGACATTAACGATAAAAAATACCCCCCGGGTTCTGGAGGATTTATCAAACGATGTCATTGATTTGGCCTTGGTGGAAGGACTTGTGGAAAACACCGATTTTATTGTAGACAAGTTCGCCGAAGACGAATTGATATTGGTTTGTCCATTTGACCACCCATGGAAAGACAGAAAAGAAATCCAGCTAGAGGAATTGGGAAATGAAAGGATGATATGGCGTGAATCCATATCAGGGACACGACTTATCGTAGAAAACATGTTAAGGGAGCATGGGGTTTTAGAAAAAATAGAAAGCTACATGGAGATTGGTAGTACTCAAGCGATAAAAAGTGCGGTTGAGGCTGGACTTGGGATCAGCATTTTGCCAAGGTTGACGGTTTCCAGGGAATTGGAACAAGGTTTTTTGCGGGAAGTGGGTATTTCCAGAATAGATATAACAAGAAATCTGTGGCTGGTCAGGAAAAACAAGCGTTTTAATAAAATAGGGGTGTCAAATTTTGTAGAATTTCTTCGATAGTGAATGAATTACGTCACCTCTCATCGTTTGGTTACATTTTAAGTGAAAATTTTGGTAGGTGACAAAGTGTTCAAATAATTTTTGAAAACAGTTTATTGGCAGCGTTTTCATGGTTTTGGTTAACGATGTGGCTGGGACTATGGATGCCAGGTTACGTTACTAGAATTGCAGAGATGAAATTGGGATATAGCGTATTGAAAACAGGCATGGTCTTGGCTTCCATTACGATTTTCATGCCCCTACCTGGATAACCATCGCTCAAAGCATGGCAAAAGGCTGTGCCTATACTTTTTTAATGACTAGCCAAAGCGCATCGTTTATGAATATAGCAGGGAGGCCTTTTATCACTGGTGTGCTTGACAATCGCATACGAAAACGTATCACTTGGTTTTGTGTATTCCTTCTTTTTTGCCGCGGGCTTTCTTCTAATTTTTAGAATTGAGTTCTCAATCTTCGTTAAACCAGCTTAAAGGTTCAAATTAGTAGATGCAAAAGCAAAGTCTTCTACAATATAAAAAGTTAGAGGTTTTTACATTGGATAAAGGTTCTTCTCAATAGAGAGGGGCCTTTTTGCATTTGGATATACAGCTTACGCACCTTTATATGAAATGTATAACAAAATGGGGCATTACATATTTTCTATAGAAAAAACTATCTCATAATGTCTTTATGTTCAAAATATACCGGAAATTAAGTATGCATGTATGCTTTTTAGCTTCCGAGCCATAGCTAAAAAGCGAATTGTATTAATGGATACAAGTGGATTTTATATAAATAAAATTGAAGTTACTATGAAAAATAGTAAATTTACTTAATGACAAATCAATTATAAAATAAAGTTATATTATTCTAAATATTTAAATAAATAGAAGAATTATCGTTTCAATATAAGGAAGAAATTACAACTTTGATATCTAAAAACTCAAAAGGGAAAGGGGTATGGAATGTCTAAAAAATCTTTTATTAAAGGAATTGTTTCCGTTCCATTTGTTTTTGTTTTACTAGTAGGACCTTCTGTTACAAATGCTGCGCCCGATATGCCAATGCCCGCAACACATTCAACAATTTCAGCAAATAAGGCTGTTTATAAACAGTTGGATTTTACAGATAAGGAAGATTTCGAAAATGCACATAAGGGATTTATTGCACCTTTAAATATGAATCCAATTAAAAATTCAAAAGGTAACGTAGTATGGGATAGCAATCGATATTCATTCATCAAAGAAGATCAGCCGGCAAGTTATACTGTAAACCCTAGCTTGTGGAGACAGGCTCAATTACAAAATATAACGGGCTTATTTAAAGTTGTAGATGGAGTTTATCAAGTTCGGGGACAGGATTTATCAGTGCTTACCATAGTTGAAGGAAGAACAGGATTAATCGTTTTGGATACACTTTCTACAATTGAAACAGCCAATGCAGCCATGGAACTGTATTTTGAACATCGACCCAAAAAATCAGTAAGTGCAATAGTTATTAGTCATAGTCACGCGGATCACTTTGGTGGTATAAAAGGCATTGCTCAATACGCTGAAAATCCAGCAAAGGTGCCCATTATTGTCCCAGAAGGATTTAACGAAGAAGCGCTAAGTGAGAACATTCTTTTAGGTAATATAATGTCTCGGCGTGTAGGCTATATGTTCGGAAATCTTTTACCTGCAAATGAAAAAGGATTTGTAACTTCTGGTATTGGCCCGGGATTAAGTAACGGAACTTTTAGCTATTTACCTCCAACAATTGAAGTAAAGGATGATATTCAAACGGTGGAAATAGACGGAATAACATTTAAATTTTTATTGACGCCGGATTCAGAAGCTCCATCTGAGATGCATTACTATATCAATGATTACAAAACTTTGGTGGTAGCCGAAAACACCGGACACACGTTACATAATATTTATACATTAAGGGGAGCTAAAACCAGAGATACCTTAAAATGGGTAAAGGCACTTGATGAAACAGTTGATCTGTTTGGAAATGAAGATATAGATGCTATGGTTACCGCCCATACATGGCCTATATGGGGGAAAGGCCGTGTTCTGGAACAGTTGGAAAGTCAACGTGATTTGTACAAATATATTCATGACCAAACCATAAAATTAGCTAATTTAGGTCTCACACCAGATGAAATCGCGGAAAAGTTAAAGCTTCCTGAAAAGTTGGATAAAGTCTGGGCCAATCGGGGGTATTACGGAACATTGGAACACAACGTAAAAGCGGTGTACAACTTTTATTTAGGATATTTCAACGGTAATCCATCCGACTTGGATCCATTACCACAAGTGGAATCGGGAGCTAAATATATAGAATATATGGGTGGGGAAAAGAAGGTCATCAAGCGGGCAAAACTTGATTATAAAAAAGGGGAATATCGCTGGGTTGCTCAAGTCTTAAAGCATGTAGTCATGGCCAATCCCAAAAATACAGAAGCAAAAAATTTACTGGCTAAAGCTTATGAGCAATTAGGATACTCGGCTGAATCTTCTGTGTGGCGTAATTTCTATCTTACCGGCGCAGATGAGTTAAGGAATGGTGTGGCAGACTCGAAGGGAAGTGGCGGAATGATGAATCTCGATACGCTGCTCAATATGCCAATGGATGATTTCCTGAAATTCTTATCCATTAAATTAAACGGAACAAAAGCGGAAAATAAAAAAATGACATTCAATATGACATTTACAGATTCGAAAACTAATTACATGATTGATCTGGATAATTCTGTGTTAAATTTCAAAAAAGGGAAAATGGCGTCCACCCCTGATGCAACATTAACTTTAGATAGAATAACCTTCTATCAGATTGCTCTAGGACGTGAAGATTTATCCAAAATGGAGGCGTCCGGCAAAGTTTCCATTTCCGGTAATAAAGAAAAATTCGAAGATTTCTTGTCTTGCTGGATCAATTTCAACCAAAGATTAATATCGTTACTCCGTGATAATCTATCACTTTATATTCTGTAAGCAGGATGGATCGGTGACCAATATCTGTACCCACGAGTCTAATATATAGTCTCGTGGGTTTGAATGTATCAATTAATCCTGTAGGCTTCCAGTTTCGTTTTAATAAATTCATTCATTGTTTATTAATGAATGAAACGCTCCTAAAAGTCACAGAACAAAAATCAATAACCATAAAAAGGAAAATTTCAAGTCTTGTAATTTGAAAGGAATTGTAAGCGCTTCCTGTAAGGGGGGAGTTTTGTGAAAATATAAAAGATGGAGTGATGGGGAATGCAACTGTATGCAAGTAAGAAACGAAAATTAATGATTAGCGGCCTTTTATTTGTTGGAATGATTTTAAGCTTTTTTGATCGTGTTGCCATAAATGTCGGTATTATTCCAATTGCAGATGAGTTTCATCTCAATACGTCCCAGACAGGTTTTTTAATCAGTATATTTTTTATTAGTTACTCTCTCATGCAACCGCTTGGTGGATGGATGACCGATAAGTACGGAGCCAGAGTCATGGTTACTGTTTCTTTATTCAGTTGGTCTTTGTTCACGGTAATGTCGGGGTTTGCTTGGTCATTTATGTCTTTATTATTCATCCGTTTCCTGTTCGGGTTAGGTGAAGGGCCTTTCTATCCTGCCAGTATGTCCACTATAAGAGATAACTTCCCGGAAGAAGAACGGGGCCGGGCAAATTCGTTTTTCTTGTCTGCCCAGAATATTGGCGGGATATTAGGTACTGCACTTGCCGCTTCCATGGTGGTGGCTTTCGGTTGGAGGGGCATGTTTACCATTGCCGGAATTATAGGGATATTAATTTCTTTCAGAATTTGGTTCATTCTAAAGCCTCAAGAAACTCAAGAGGTTAAAAAAGACAAACCGAAACAAAAAAAGGTTGCTCTGAAACTATTATTTAAAATCGAAAACATTTGGAAACTCATAACTTTCAAGTTTATATCAAATATTATCAACTATGGTCTGATCACTTGGATGCCTATATATTTGGTTAAGGAAAAAGGGGTTGATTTAATAGCCGCCGGGGGTTTATTGGCAATCCCTTATATTTTTGGTTTCTTGATGTTTAATGTAAGCGGTTGGCTTCTGGATAAGCATATGGCTAACCGGGAGAAGTATCTTGCCGCTGCAGGTGCTTTATTATCGGCAATTTTTCTCTTTTTAATGTCTAACGCCACGTCTATAGTACTTATCATCACTTATCTCACTCTCAACTCCGTAGCGCTGTCCTTCTTTGGAACCGTTCTATACACGATCATCATAAAATACTCACCAAAGGAACTTACGGGCTCTGCCTCCGGACTCGTAACTTTTGCCGGTCAAATTGCAGGTGCGGTTTCTCCTTTAGCCCTCGGTTTGATTATCAGTTTGTTTAATGACTCCTATAATGTAGCTTTCCTGTTTTTGGTAATAACGGCGCTATTGGGAACGGTTGTTGCCGTATCTATTAAAAATAATCGGGCACAGCCAGCTAAAGAATACGAAAAAACAACTACCATAGTTTAAAACTAGGAATGGAGCCCTGCTTTGGTGCAGACATTGTGATGGGTTCTGATTCTCCTTCTCTATAATTGAAAGGGCTTTCCGTTAGAGGTATTATATTTGTAATAGGATAGAAGGAGAATGAACCATGAATATTGAACAATTGGAATATATCATTAAGGTAGCCGAGGTTAACTCGATTTCCACGGCTTCAGAAAGCCTTCATATCTCTCAATCTGGAATCAGCATGGCCATTACGAGTTTGGAGAAGGAATTAGGTATAAAAATCTTCAAGAGGTCACGATTAGGAACCATTCCTACAGAAGATGGAAAGGAAATCATCCAGAAAGCTCTTGAAGTATTAAGCAAATTGGAAGAAATAAGAGACAGTGCCCAAATACATTCAGATACGATGGAAAAAGAGTTACGCCTATCATCTACACAAGGTTTATTTCTTACGGTTTTACCTAAATCATTAGCGTTATTTAAGAAGAAGTATCCCGAGGTGAAAATTATGATTGAAGAGAAAGGGGGACAAGAGATAACCGAAGATATACTGAATGATAAGATAGACATCGGACTATTAAATATTCCAAGGGTTAAACCGAAAGAAAATGAGTTGGAATTTCAGCCCCTAATGGAAGCAAAAGTGATTGTGTCGGTCAGTAAGAATTCCCCTCTAGTGAACCGGAAAAGCATAACCCCACAAGAGCTGCTGGACCAAGATTTAGTCGTCTACAATGGACCGAGAATGAAGACATTTATTAAAGAATTTTTTACTCTTTACGGTGAGATGAATATTTTGTTTTTCACAAATAATACAGAGATTATCAAAAAAACGGTCGCTGAAGGATTAGCCATTTCCTTTTCGTATGATATTGGAATTAACAGCGATCCCTATTTCCTAAGCGGGGAACTTGTGGCTATTCCTTTGGTGGAGCTAGAAAATAATTCAATGGAATTCGGTTACGTTCGCTCTAAGAAGCAACATTTTTCAAAAGCTGCAAGAGAGTTTATTAAATGTCTCGAATTCTACACTACTCTTAAATATTAGTTTCCTATGGTAATTGGGAAACTAATATTTTTTTGCATTTACATCAATATTTCTTATGTTTGTATCATATTTCTTTAATTTACTTAAATATAATTTACATTTAAAATTAATTTTATAACATTTTGAATATTAAATTAAATGCGAAATTCAAAGGTGAAAGGGGAAAACTATGGTAACTATGAAGGAAGAGAAATTAGAGGTGCTTCAAACAAAGTTACAGGATTTTATTCAAAATGAATTGCTTCCCTACGAACAGGAGCATGAATTAAACGCTGAAGAGGATATCCCGATGGAAGCCATACAATGGGTAAGAAAACGCTCCAGGGAATTGGGCTTTTACGGGATTAACCTCCCTGAAAAATATGGGGGACAAGATGTTAGCTTAAAAGGGCTATGCATGTTTAAGGAAGAATTGGCCCGTTCCGGAGCGGTTTTATGGGGGCAGGTTATAGGGGAGATTGGCGGGCCGCTAAGAATTGGTCAGATGTTGGAAAGTTTTACACAGGAGCAAATAGAAAAATATGTGATGCCCGTGGTGACGGGAGAAGCTAGCTGCTGCTTTGCCCTTACAGAACCAAATGCTGGATCAGATGCTTTTGCTATCGAAACAACAGCCGTTAAAGACGGGAATGATTATATATTAAATGGTAAAAAGCATTTTATCAGTGCGGCCCCCTATGCTGATTTCGCCATTGTCATAGCGAAAGAAACTCAGAAAGGAGAAAAAGAAGATAGAATCACTGCTTTCCTGGTAGATAAAAAAACACCCCATCATTCGGGGTTTGAACTAGGAGACATTCAAGTCCCACTATCAGGAGAACGCATACATGCTGAATTGAATTTCAATCAATGTCGAGTTCCTGCCGCCAATATAATCGGAGAAAGAGGAAAAGGGTTACTGCTCGGATTGAAAAGAATAAACACAAATCGCGCTTCCCATGCGGCCGGCTTCATCGGGATGGCTCAACACCTTCTCAATTTATCTATTGAACATGCTAAAAAGCGAGTCCAATTCGGCCGGCCTATCGGTGACTTCCAGGCAATTCAGCATATGCTCGCAGAAATGGCGACGGAAATCTACGCGGCAAAGTGCATGGTCTATGATGTGGTTGAAAAAATCGATCAAGGAGAAGAGGATCGGGCCGGCACCTCCATGGCTAAACTGTTTGCTTCAGAAGTAAATAGCCGTGTGGCCGATAAGGCTATCCAAATCTTTGGCTCTAAAGGCTTGGTAAAAGGGCATCCGGTAGAAAAAATGTACAGGAGTGCACGAATGTATCGGATATTAAGCGGAACCTCAGAAATTCAAAAAAATACAATTGCCAAAGCATTATTAAAAGGGTAAAACCTTTATCGAGGGAGGAAATGATCTATGCTGAATAAGTTGACATTTCAGTCACTGTTGAATAAAGGAATGAAACGATTTGGAGAACTGCCGGCCATTACCTTGTTGCCAAACGGAGAAACGATAACTTACGAAGAGTTATGGAGAAAAACAGAACTTATCTCTTCTTATTTACTTCGCTTGGGTGCCGGAAGGGGTGTCCGCATAGCGTCTATCATCCCAAACAGTTTGGAAAGTGTGATGTTTGGTTTGGCTATCCAGCAATGTGGAGCTACCCTAGTGCCATTAAGTGAAAAACTGGGGAAACGAGAAATAAAATTCATTTTAAAGGAAGCAAAACCAGAAGTGGTCATAATAGCTACGCAGACACACTTTGACACCTTATTTGAGTATTTAGAAGAAATGAAGAAGGATGGTGTCCATATCATTGGGCTTCCTGGATTTAATATTAATTATCCGGAGGAGTTTGAACAGTTTCAATGGCCCGGTGAAATAAAAAATATGGACTTGCCATTAGCTGAAGCAAAAGACATTGCCCTTCTGTCATACACAGGCGGGACTACGGGTACACCCAAAGGCGTCATGCATTCCCAGAAAGGACTCGGCGCCGCCATACTTTCTGCGGCTATCGAAGACCCGCTAGATGACCGAGACCGGGTATTGCTAAGTACGCCAATTGTGCATTCTGCCGGTTCATTACTTTGGAGATCCCTTGTTTCGGGCGTCCATGTCTATGTGATGGGCTCATTTGACGCTGCAGCATTCATACAGGCGATAAAGGAACATAAAATTACGACGACATTCATGGTACCGACAATGTTATACAGACTCCTTGATCAGACAAAGAAGATGGAATATGATATGAGCTCCATGCGCAATATCTTCTATGGCGCGTCACCAATTTCACAAAAGCGCCTTAAAGAAGCTTTTGAAGTATTCGGGCCTATTATGCGCCAGCAATACGGCATGACAGAGTGTAATATTGTCATTACAAGATTATCGAAAAGCGCTCATTTATGGGCTTTTCATAACAATTCGGAAATTTTGAAAAGCTGTGGAAAACCGTGCATTTTTACCGAAGTTCGACTGATTGATAAAGATGGAAATGATGTAAAACCATCCGAGTTTGGAGAAATTATCGTAAAATCACCAGCAATGATGGTAGGCTATTATCAAAGACCTGATCTTACTCAGGAATACATCCGTGATGGTTGGTTCTACACTGGTGATATTGGTAAATGGGATGAAAGCGGTTACCTTTATATTGTAGATAGGAAGAAAGATATGATCATTACAGGCGGGATGAATGTATATTCTTCAGAAGTGGAACGAGTGGTGAACCAGCACCCTTCTGTTGCATTAAGTGCTTGCATAGGCGTTCCCCATCCAGATTGGGGAGAAGTAGTTTGTGTCGTGGTAACACTGCGAGAAGGATTGACCTGTACTAGTGAGGAATTAATTGATTTCTGCAAACAAAGAACCTCTAAGTATATGGTTCCTAAAATAGCCTATTTTATTGATAAGTTTCCATTAACGCCGATTGGAAAAATTGATAAGAAAGAGTTAAGAAAGATGTTTGCACAAGGTATTCCAACCATCTAGGAAAGGTAGAACAAGGATATTATAAAAGACCTAATTTCAACATTGAGACCTACAGCAAACTAGAATATAAGAGAGAGCAGATGAATGCAAATATAAGCCTCGCACGTTAACCTGGAACCGGGACGTGTGAGGCTTTTATGCACTATATCTAAGGTGTTTTTTGAATATTAAGGATAACAATGGAATTTAATTAACGATGTAGTGAATGTTAAATATAGTGAGTCAGAAAGATTATTATTATTAGAGAATGATATTGAAATATTATATTTTTTCGATTGATTCCACCAAATCATGAATGAAAAAAAATGTGAGTTAGGATATAATATATTATTGTATTGGAGATTCATTCTGGAATTTCCTTTTTTTATGGGCTTCATTTGTTTATCTCCCTGATGAATCGGGAAATAAATTATAGTTGTATATGTTTTTAAAATAATATTTAGAGTTAAGTAGAGGGGTTTGTTTTAATGGAGATGTTAGAAAAATTTATTAGTGAGACAAATGATGTGTTATGGTCTTCCATATTGATCATCATGTTGATTGGATTGGGTCTTTATTTTTCCGTCCGCACGAAGTTTGTCCAATTCCGAATGGTAGGGGAAATGTTCAGGCTATTGGGCGAAGGGGCCACAGCTGATAAAAAAGGTGTGACATCGTTTCAGGCATTTTGCATAAGCACGGCATCGCGGGTAGGAACGGGTAACCTTGCAGGTGTTGCCATCGCAATCACGATGGGAGGTCCGGGAGCCGTTTTCTGGATGTGGTTAATAGCACTGATCGGAGCTGCTTCGGCTTTTATTGAAAGTACACTTGCTCAAATCTATAAGGTCAAGGATGGGGATGCATTCCGTGGCGGTCCTGCCTATTATATGGAAAAAGCATTGAATGCCCGTTGGATGGGGATCACGTTCGCTGTGTTGATTTCGCTTACATTTGGACTTGCTTTCAATTCGGTACAAGCCAATACGATTACAAGCGCATTCAACGAATCATTTGGAATTGAAAAGTGGGTTACGGCAATCATCCTGGCTATCGTAACGGCTGTCATCATTTTTGGCGGGATAAAAATGATTGCAAAGGTATCTGAAGTCATCGTTCCCATCATGGCAGGAGCCTATGTGATAGTGGCGTTGATCATCATCATCATGAATATTACCGAGTTACCGAGTGTCTTTGCTTTGATCTTTGAAAGTGCATTCGATGGAATAAAAGAAGTGGCTGGCGGAGTACTGGGAGCAGCCATGATGCAGGGAATCAAGCGCGGCTTGTTTTCAAACGAAGCCGGGATGGGGAGTGCACCTAATGCTGGCGCGACAGCTGATGTCAGTCATCCTGTCAAACAAGGTCTCATTCAGTCTCTAGGTGTTTTTGTCGATACGCTCATCATTTGCAGTTCGACTGCCTTCATCATTTTGTTTTCAGGTCTTTATACATCGAAGGAAACGGATGGAATCGTCCTTACCCAGAATGCCCTTGGAACCGCATTGGGATCTTGGGCTGGTATTTTCCTTGCCATCATTGTACTGTTATTCGCCTTTAGTTCCATTGTGGGTAACTATTATTATGGGGAGTCGAACATCGGCTTCATCAATGAAAATAAGGTTTGGTTAAACATCTATCGTATCGCAGTTGTAGGGATGGTGATATTCGGTTCGCTTGCCTCACTGAAATTTGTTTGGGGACTTGCTGACTTGCTGATGGCCCTTATGGCCATTATCAACCTAATAGCCATAGCATTACTAGGGAAGATTGCATTTGCTGCACTGGCGGATTATCAAAAGCAAAAGAAAAGTGGGAAAAATCCTGTCTTCCATGTGAACAATATTAAAGGTTTGAAGAATGTGGAATGTTGGGGTGACCCAAACGATAATATGGATGTGAAGAAGGAGGCCTAACCTCTTATTAAGCTTACATGTAAAGTCCTTGAAAAAGGATTTTGCTTGTAAGTTTTTTTTGTGAAATCAATTGATTGAAAATAAGTAGAGTCAGCCTTTTTTACTCCTTTTTTTATCATTATTGAATATTGCTTTGTTTTTTACACAAAATACCTTTGTCTCTATTACTGCTGTCAATCGATGATTGGACAATTTGAAAAATGGGAGTGAAAACAATGGATAGCAAGCAATCAAAAAATGAATCTTCAGAAATCGCAGGAAGAACATATGATGCCAGTGACTATAAACGGGAAGATACTTTATCTTCTGGATTGGCCACAACCCACGAACAAGTTTCGGATACTTATGCGGAAGGCGAGATAAAAGCTGTCATTGATGATGTAAACGGAAAGGATATCGAGATTAAAAAGGAGGGATCTGAGGAAGAAAGGAAATGACTTGTTTATTGGTTAGGGTCAAGAATTTCCGGCTGATATTTTAAGGATACAACGATTTAATCCCCTAGCTTTTTGAATGATGAAACAAGCTAGGGATTTTAATTAATAAATTTTTTCTGTCTCGATTTTTTGAAGCAACTCTTCCTTCGTTCTTGGGACAAGTTCCTTTTCTCCGGGTATTCTTGATTGAAGAAGGGCTTGAAACATTTCAAAAACCCACGGCTTCTCGAGATGAGCCTTCATCAAAATGTCTTCATCATGAAAAACGGATACAGGGTCCCCTTGGTATATGACCTTTCCATCGTTCATGACAACGACTTCATCAGCCCATTGATAGGCTAAATTAACATCATGAGTTGATAGAATTATCGTTTTGTCTGGGTGGTGGATACTGTCCAACAGAGCCATGATCTGTCTGGAGAAATAAGGATCCAATCCAGCGGTAGGCTCGTCCAAGAGCCAGACATCGGGTTCCATGGCTAGTACCCCGGCAATGGCGACACGTTTTTTTTGCCCTAAGCTCAAAAAATGGGTAGGTTTGTCTTTCATTTCCGTTACTTCCGTTTGATCCATCGCCCATTGCACTTTCTCCTGGACTACATTTCTATCCCATCCTAAATTCATCGGTCCAAACGATATATCCTGTTGAACATTAGCTGAAAAAAGCTGGGAGTCGGGATCTTGAAAAACGATTCCGACTTGTTTTCGTAATGATAATAATGCTTTACGGTCATATTTCATTTTCTTGCCTTTAAATCTGATTGTTCCTGATGTTGGTTGTAAAAGACCATTTAAATGGAGGAATAGAGTCGATTTGCCGGCTCCATTATTGCCTAATAATGCAATCTTTTTACCTTGTTGAATCAGTAGTGAAAGATCTTTTATCGCGAACGTCCCATCTGCATATTGATGCGTGAGGCCCTCTATATTAAAGATATGCTCTTCCATTTTTGAATTGCCTCCAATTTACATATATCCATAAATAAGGATTAAACTTCCTAGTATTACAATGGCGATTAGCCAATTGCGTGAGGAAAAGGTGTAAGTATCCTCGATATAAGAAAGGTTATCCTGATATCCTCTTGCGTTCATGGCCATCGTCAATTGCCCAGAGCGCTGGAATACTCCCAAAAATAATGATGAGGTTAGTAACCCGAGAGATCGAATGCCTTGCCTTACCGAACCATATCCCAGTCGTGAAGCTTGTGCTAGGTGGATGGCCAAAGCTGTATCTAAAAAAATAAAGATGAAGCGATAGGTCAATTCTATTAGATCGATCAATAAGGAAGGCACTTTAAGTTTTCGCAGTACGGATAGAATGACGGTAATGGGTGTAGTCAAGGTTAAGAAATATAAACAGCTTATACTGCTAAATACGACAGTGATCAAATTGATCACTGTACCAATGCTGCCATCGCTGATGAAAATTTGCCAATTTCCGACTTTCCAGGACCACCAAATATTCGGCATCGAAGTAAATGTACTGGAGATAGAAAAAAGGATGGTAAGTGTGCCTGATAATAGAAAGAATCCTGGTAATAAGAGTAATTTCAGATAATACGAAAGCGGGATTTTTGCCACAAAAAGGATTAAAGCGCTCATCACCATAAAAGTGATGAGCGAAACGGCCAAATCCCTTACCGTTAACGAAAACAGCATAAGGGAGAGTGCAAAAATCATCTTTTCCAACGGATGTACATCCTTTAGCCCATTGAAATAGGCATATTTATCAATGAGTAACATGTTTCGATTTTTCGTTCATTTCTTGTTTGGTTTGTTTTTTCCTTTGTCTCATTACGCCAATGAAGTATCCAATGAAACCAGCTCCGATTGCAGCTTGCAGCGCAAATAATAAGCTCTCGGTTTCTGCACCTGGCGGCTCCCAAATACTATTGAACCAAGGCTTGTATTCCGGCTGGATTTTAGTGATGGCTTCTTCAGCTTCGCCGTCGGCACCGCCAAATTCCGTTCCTTGCTGGGTGATTAACGGTATGGTGGCAAGAATGACGACCAGGAAAAGCAGCAATAAACTTTTTTTCATGTTAACGGGCCTCCTTAGATAAAACTCGCAGCAATTTCAATTCGCCTAGATTGTATTTTTTCAGGAAATTCATCACAACCACTGTCAATAATCCCTCGCTGATTGCCAAGGGAATTTGGGTCAGGGCAAATATTCCTGTAAATTTATTGAATGAGGCCATGAATCCACCTACCTCGGATGGAAAAGCAAGTGCAAGTTGAACGGAAGTTACCACATAGGTTCCTAAATCGCCAAAAGCAGCTGCCAAGAAAACGGCCAGCGAAAAAGACCACCCCAATTTAGTTGCGCCCTTGAAGACAAAGTAAGCAATGAAAGGTCCGCATACAGCCATGGAAAATGCATTGGCCCCTAATGTCGTCAATCCTCCGTGAGCCAGTAGAACAGCTTGAAATAATAGAACGATGGAGCCTAAGACACTCATGGCCAATGGCCCGAATAATATGGAACCTAAACCAACTCCGGTAGGGTGTGAAGAACTTCCGGTAACGGAAGGGATCTTCAAGGCAGATAATATGAATACGAATGCACCCGATAGACCGAGCATCATTTTTGTTTCTGGGTTTTCCCTTACTTTGGACCTAATGGACCGGTAACCCAAGATTAGAAATGGAAGGGTCACGGCCCACCAAAATATGGCCCATTCAATTGGTAAAAAGCCCTCCATGATATGCATGGCCATCGCACGTTTTGGGACAAGAAGTAGTAAAATGACAAAATAAAGAATTTTCCAATTGACTCTTTTCATTCTTTCTCCTTTCAACACCTTTAATTTTTCTGATCAAAACTTTAGAAGAAAAGCGGCGCCCAACATAAAAAGCACTTCTCTCAAAAGAAAGAAGTGCGTAATGAACAGGAATTTTGCAGCATAAACCAATATGGGTCATTCTACCTGGTCCGCACACCCATCCTCGTAGGTTGAAACAGTTTCACGCTTCATGGCAGGTCTCCTGGCTTAGGTTCATCGTCCCGTTACATCCTTCCCATCTCATTTGACAGTGGATTAATGTTAACGTAATAGGACTTCCCTTTACAGTGGCGGGACCGCTCCGGACTTTCACCGGCTTCCCTTTTAAGCTGAATTCCGAGAAATTCAACACCATAAAACTTATGTAATTATTTCGAAAATTCTCGTATAGTGTACCATAAAGAAATAATTTCAGCTACACTCTCTTTTTTTTTTTTTGACTAAGAATGCAGAGAGGAAAGGCTTATGGCTGGATTTACACTATTAAACTTTTCTAAACAGTCGGAATAAACTATTGAATTTTGCTAAAGTTGTTATATGATAGATAAGGTTAGCTATAATTGTATAATAAAACCAAATATTTCATTTTAAAAGTGCTCTTGTGTGAATATGCAAGGGATAATAGGGAAATCGGTGAAAATCCGATGCAGCCCCCGCTACTGTAAACGCTGATGAATTTGTCGATAACCACTGGCTTAAAGCCGGGAAGGGACAAAGTAAAATGAAGCGTAAGCCAGGAAACCTGCTTTTGAAATTGTATGATACTTTTCGGAGGGAAAGGTAGAAGGACTATGACGATTTTGGGAGATTCAGCATATTTGCGGAGGGCTCCTCATTCATATAGTTTTTTAAACCTTGACTCTTATGTTAAGGTTTTTTATTTTGCCTTTTCCCTGAACTCAGGAGGAAGAAGATGACTACTTGGAACTTGAAGGGTACAAATACGCATTTGTTGATTTGCAATGGAAGCAGTTGCATGAAAAAGGGCGGGGAAGAAGTAACTCAAGCGATTCGCGATGAAATTACTTCAAAGGGACTGGATTTGAAAATTCATACAACCAGGACACGCTGTAACGGAAGATGTAAGGATGCCTGCGTTGTGATTGCCTATCCCCAAGGGAAATGGTATAGAGTGGATACGCCTGATTTCGGTCGGGAGATTGTCAGCAATATCGAAGATGGGGAATATGTTCCACAGATGATCTACCAATTCAGTGATGGGGAAATGACGCCTAATCCGGATTTTCCTGCTCATACGGGTATTTCAAAGAACAAATCGTAAAAGGAGATGTCTTAATGAGTACAAACGGTAAATTATTCGTCGTGGGCTTTGGACCAGGGAATTTTGAACACATTACCAAACGTGCTGTCGAAGCCCTTCAAGAAAGTGACTACATCATTGGTTATAAAACTTATGTTGAACTCATTCAGGGACTGCTTACAGATCAAACGATCATTAGTACGGGGATGACTGAAGAGGTATCACGTGCTCAGGAAGCAGTAAAACAAGCGGAGTTGGGAAAAAAAGTGGCTGTCATTTCCAGTGGGGATGCCGGAGTGTACGGGATGGCAGGGTTGGTTTATGAAGTATTGATTGAAAAAGGTTGGAAAGAAGAAACTGGAGTGGGCATTGAAGTCATTCCTGGTATTTCTGCAATCAACTCTTGTGCGTCTTTACTTGGGGCACCAGTCATGCACGATTCGTGTACGATCAGCCTCAGTGATCATTTAACTCCTTGGGACCTAATCGCTAAAAGGGTGGAAGCAGCTGCAATGGCTGATTTTGTCATTGCGCTTTATAATCCGCGCAGCGGCAGGCGGACTAGGCAAATTGTTGAAACACAGAAAATTCTCCTTCGCTACCGTTCGCCAGATACACCTGTCGGGTTGGTGAAAAGTGCTTATCGCGATCGGCAGGATATTGTCATAACCAATTTGAAAGATATGTTGAATCACGATATTGGAATGTTGACCACCGTCATTATCGGTAATTCATCCACTTTTTTATACGATGACAAAATAATCACACCAAGAGGCTATCAGAGGAAATATACATTGAATTCGGAAAAGCAAACATTGAAGCCGCATCAGCGTCTGCAAAAAGAAGCGGAACCGTGGGCATTAGATCAAGAAGCCGATTCCATGCAAGAAACCTCTACGAAGTCTGCTGGAGGAGTTGGATTACTTACAAAAGCTCCAGAAAAGAAGTCCACTTCTTTTGAAATGGCAATGGAAGCCTTATCAAGAGTGAAGGGTCAAACCGTTCAGCAATCCATTAAGCCGATTGTCCAGCAAAAAATGGAGTCGGTATTCGAACTTGCCGTAAGTCCAGGTGTGGCAAATAAACAATTCACTCCCAAACAAATGATGACACTTGCGGAAGTTGTCGGGGAAAAGGGAACGATGGAATACACGCCAAATCATAAGATCGTTTTAAAGATCCCGACAACGGACGCGGAAGTCATTACGGGGAAATTGCAATCAGCAAACTTTCTATTATCGCCGATTGGAGATGTACTGACGTTAAAAGCCTGTGATTTCTGTGATGGTGAAAAAGCGGAATCCATACCATATGCGGATGAAATACACCGGGTGCTTGGCGGAATGAAAATGCCTAAGGAACTGAACATCGGATTTAATGGGTGTGGAATGGCTTGTTATAGTGCCGTGATGGATGACATCGGGATTGTCTTCCGAAAAGGGAAGTTCGACTTATTTCTTGGAGCTAAACCGGTTGGAAGAACGGCCCATCCAGGTCAGCCGGTAGCTGAAGGCATTGAACCGGAACGGCTTGTTGAATTGATTACGGACATTGTCGGGGAGTATAAGCAAAATGCCCATCCAAATGAGCGGCTTTTTAAATACTTCAAACGTTCAAAAAAGATACAGAATTTTTCTTATCAGGACATTGCTCCCAAAATAAACATAGAGCCTGCGCCTTGTGAAGACTAATCAAGAGGGGGAAAGTAAATGAAAGCAGTTTTGTTTGTAGGACACGGAAGCCGCCTGGCTTCGGGAAACGAAGAAGTCGTTCATTTTATTAAAAATATGATTCCGGCAATGGATGACAGTTTTTTGGTAGAAACGTGCTTCCTGGAATTTGCGACACCGAATATATCAAAAGGCATTGATAATTGTGTAAAACGAGGGGCTACGGAAGTTATCGTCATACCGATCATTTTGTTGCATGCAGGACATTCGAAATTACATATCCCAGCTGAAATAGAGGATGGGAAAACCAAATATCCAGAAGTGAAATTCACATATGGACAAACGATCGGGGTCCACCATGATGTATTGACGATCCTGACAGACCGACTTGAGGAAGCCGGCTTCGATACATCCTCGGAACAGGCTGAGACAGCAATATTGCTAATTGGCCGAGGGGGCAGTGATGCTGATGCAAATAGTGATATATATAAAATTTCACGATTATTATGGGAAAAATTAAACGTTAAATGGGTCGAAACAGCGTTCATGGGTGTAACGGACCCGCATGTTGATGAAGGCATTGAACGATGCATCCGGTTGGGGGCAAAAAAAATAGTGATGCTGCCATATTTCCTCTTCACGGGGGTGTTAATGGAAAGAATGGAGGATATGCTGAAAGGCTATCAAGAGCAATATCTTGATCGGGAATTTATTTTGGCGAAGTATTTTGGGTATCATCCAACCTTACAGAACATTCTGCAAGAACGAGTAATTGAAGCTAGTGAAGGCAGATCAAGTGGGGCACGTGATTTGGAAAACTATCGAAAATATGTCGAGGAACATGGACATGCCCACCATCATCACCATCACGACCATCACGACCACGACCATCACGACCATCACGACCATCACGACCACGACCATCACGACCATCACGACCATGACCATCATGACCACGACCATCAGCACGATGGGCAAGAGGTGGGTACGTCAAAATGATTTTGTTCTTGGCGGGTACAAGTGATGCGCGGGAATTAGCGATTGAGATGCAGCAGGTGGGATTCAAGGTTTTGGCAACTGTTGTAACCGAGTCGGCGGCGAAGAGTTTGCAAGATGCAGGGATATCCACCCGGATTGGCCGATTAACTGCAGAGGATATGACCTCTTTAATCTCTGAAAAAGGTTTTCAGGCTGTAGTTGATGCAAGTCACCCATTTGCGGAAGAAGCATCCAAAAACGCTCTTAACGGAGCAAAGGCAGCAAATGTTCCTTATATTCGTTATGAGCGTGAAAGCCAACGGTTTCAGAATGACAAATTGATAGTTGTCCGTGATTATGAGGAAGCTGCCAAGCTGGCTGCTGCAAAACGGGGAGTCATCATGCTCACGACCGGAAGTAAAACCCTAGCGGTGTTCGCAAAAGAATTGGTAGGGCTCGAGAATACCAGAGTCATAGCAAGAATGCTGCCACGCATGGATAATATGGAAAAATGTGCGCAGCTAGGCATTGAACAAAAAAATATCGTTGCGATTCAAGGTCCATTTTCCAAAGAATTAAATAAAGCCCTATATAAACAGTATGGCGTCACATTGATGATAACGAAAGAAAGTGGCAAGGTCGGTGCGGTTGATGAGAAATTGGAAGCCGCGTTGGAATGTGGAATAGAGACGATTATGATATCAAGGCCAGATGTTGACTATCTAAATGTTCATTCCAGTTTTGATCATGTCATTGCCGAGTTGAATAATCAGTTGAATAAATAATAGGAGGAATGCAAGATGGATTTTAAAACGGATTTCAAACCACTAACGGTAGATCCAGACAAAATATATGATTATAGTTTTTCAATGATAGCTGAAGAAATGGGCGATCATGATTTTTCTGAGGATGAATGGAAGATCGTCCGCCGGGTCATTCATGCTTCAGCTGATTTTGAATTGGGAAGAAGTGTCATCGTCCATCCAAATGCCATTCAAGCTGGTGTGGAAGCCATTCGCAAAGGGAGACATGTCATTGCGGATGTGCAAATGATCGAGAGCGGTACAGGCAAAAAAAGATTTCAAAAACACGGCGGGGACGTTCATTGCTACATTTCAGATCCAGATGTGATGGTCGAAGCAAAACGTTTGAATACGACAAGAGCGATCATTTCGATGCAAAAAGCCGTAAAGGAAAATGAAGGGGGCATTTATGCCATTGGCAATGCACCTACAGCTTTACTTGAGCTCATTCGCCTTATTAAAGAAGGGATTGCAAAGCCGGACTTAATTATTGGAATGCCTGTTGGGTTCGTTTCTGCAGCGGAATCGAAAGAGGAACTGGCTAAGATCACAGAAGTGCCATTCATTACGAATATTGGCCGAAAAGGTGGAAGTACTGTCACGGTTGCAGCATTGAACGCAATTTCCCTTTTAGCTGATAGTTAATAAACATGGAAAAGAAAGTAAAAAAGGATCCCTCACAAATGCGCCATGGGTATACGACGGGGGCATGTTCGACAGCCGTGACTAAAGCGGCATTGACCGCTTTGATAACGGGGGATGCCCTTGAGGAGGCTACGATTTCCTTGCCTATCGGCCGTGATGCCACTTTCACCATTGAGAGATATGATATATCGGAAAATTCGGTTAGTGCAGAAACGATTAAAGATGCCGGAGATGATCCAGATGCCACCCATTTAGCACATATCATTTCTACTGTCAGCTGGTCGGATGCACCTGGGATCATCTTGGATGGAGGGATTGGTGTGGGGCGAGTGACCAAACCCGGGCTTCCCGTTCCTGTAGGGGAAGCGGCCATTAATCCTGTACCGCGCAAAATGATATTAACCACTGTGCAACAAACCTTGGAAGAATTTAAGATTAATAGAGGAGTGAAAGTCGTTATCTCCGTGCCTGCAGGTGAAGAAATAGCGAAAAAAACATTAAATGGCCGCCTTGGGATTGTAGGAGGCATTTCCATTTTGGGAACAAGGGGCACCGTCGTCCCTTTTTCCAGTTCCGCCTATATGGCAAGTATCATCCAGGCTATCAGTGTCGCCAAGGCGAGTGGGTGTGAGCATCTTGTCTTAACCACTGGCGGGCGCAGTGAAAAGTATGCAATGGGCCTTCTTCAGGATTTACCTGAGGAAGCCTTTATTGAAATGGGTGATTTTGTAGGCTTCTCACTTAAGCAATGTAAAAGGCAGGGAATTAAAAAGGTATCACTGATCGGTATGATGGGGAAATTTTCCAAAGTTGCCCAAGGTGTGATGATGGTGCATTCAAAAAGCGCTCCGGTCGACTTCGGTTTTCTATCGGAAATAGCCCAAAGCGTCGGAGCTGAAGATGATCTTGTTCTTGAAATCAAGAATGCAAATACAGCGTCACAAGTCGGGGATATGATGTCAGCAATCAATAATTTTGATTTTTTTAATAAACTATGTGAATCCTGCTGTCACTCTGCTATAAAGCAAGTGAAGGGTGGCATTGAAATGGAAACGGCGATTTATTCGTTGAAAGGACAATTACTGGGAAGGGCTGTTGGAATTGAGTCAATCGATGAAATTAATCGGGATAGGGGATAACGGTCAGGAAAGCTTACTGCCTCAATATGCCCAATGGATAGAAGAAAGTGAAGTGCTGGTCGGGGGTGAGAGGGTCTTGTCCTTCTTTCCGAACTATTCTGGCAAGAAGATTGTCATAAAGGGCGGTTTGAAAAAAGTGGTAGAACAACTGCAGGATGAAACTCGTCCAACTGTTGTCTTGGCTTCCGGTGACCCATTGTTTTATGGAATGGGAGGCTATCTTTCCAGCAAAATCAACATGGAGGTTTACCCATATTTCAGTTCCATTCAGCTTGCTTTTGCAAAAATGGGTGAAAGCTGGCAAGATGCTTTTCTAGTTAGTGTTCATGGCCGCAGTATGAAAGGGCTGGCCCAAAGGATTGATGGGAAAGCGAAAGTTGCCTTGCTTACTGACATCGAAAATACTCCCAACCAACTGGCTAAATATCTCCTTTCATTCGGAATGACTGAATATCGGGCATTCGTGGCTGAAAATCTTCAAGGAGAAACTGAAAACTCAGGCTGGTATGAACTTGAGGAAATGATGGAGCGGGAATTCTCCCCGTTGAATGTGGTCATTTTGAAAAGAAAATCTGAAGGTCCAAGTTGGTCTTTAGGCATAGAAGATGAAGAATTTTCACAACGTAAGCCGGATAAAGGACTCATAACCAAAAAGGAAATTAGAGTATTAAGCCTGCATGCGCTGACGCTCAGAAAAAACAGCATAGTTTGGGATGTTGGGACGTGTACGGGGTCAATGGCAATTGAAGCGGCTAAGCTTGCATCCGAAGGACAAATCTTCGCAATTGAAAAAAATGAGCCTGACTTAGAAAACTGTTATCAAAACCAACGTAAATTCCGTACCGATATAACAGCCATTCATGGTAAAGCTCCGCAAGGATTGGAAACTTTTCCAGATCCTGATGCGATCTTTATTGGGGGGACTGGCGGCGAAATGGTAGATCTAATCAATACTTGCTGTAAACGGCTAAAAGAGGGCGGCAGGATCGTTCTAAATGCTGCAACGATTGAGAATCTTTACCGGGCTAATGAGGCATTTGCGGAAGCTGGTTTTCACACTTCCATCATGCATGCGCAAATTTCCCGAAGTAAGCCAATATTGGGAATGAACAGATTTGTACCACTTAATCCGGTTTATATCATTACTGCACAAAGAAAGGAAGACATGAATGAGTAATCTTGGTACATTATATGGCCTTGGCGTTGGCCCGGGCGATCCAGAGCTAATTACAGTAAAGGCATTTCGCGTGATTCAGGAATCTCCGGTCATTGCATATCCCAAAAAAAGAAAAGGCAGTAAAAGCTACGCCCACCGCATCGTTGAAGTTTACATCCGTCCTGAAGAGAAGGATATGCTGGGCCTTGTTTTCCCGATGACGAAAGATCAAGCGATTTTGGATCGGGAATGGAACGGAACGGTTGAAAAGGTTTGGCAAAAGTTATACGAAGGAAAAGATGTCGCTTTCGTTACGGAAGGTGATCCTCTTTTATATAGTACGTTCATACATATGATGAAATTGATGCAGGAGCTGCATCCCGAAGTCGAAATCAAGACAGTCCCGGGTATTTCTTCGTTTAATGGATCGGCGTCAAGGTTGGGCATCGCTTTGGCGGATGGTGATGATCATGTCGCGATTGTTCCGGCAAGGGATGATTATGAAGCGATGAAGAAGGCAATTGAAGATCATGATGCCGTGGTGTTCATTAAAGTGGCAAAAGTCATCGATTTAATGATTACTGTTTTAAAAGATTTAGACTTGCTTGAAAAGGCCTCGGTCGTTACCAAAGTCACATCCGATGAAGAAGTGATTTGGAAAGTGAGTGAATTGGAAGGACTTGAACTAGAATACTTAACATTGATGGTGGTGAGAAAATGAAGATATTTATCGTAGGTGCTGGCCCAGGAGATCCGGATTTGATTACTGTAAAAGGATTGAACATTCTTCAAACGGCGGATGTGATTTTATATACGGATTCATTAGTGAATGAGGAATTGATTGCTAAGGCAAAACCGGATGCCGAGGTGCTAAAAACGGCTGGAATGCATTTGGAAGAAATTGTTGGCATTATGGTTGATCGAGTTAAAGAAGGAAAGCTGGTTGCCAGGATCCATACAGGGGATCCTGCCATGTACGGCGCAATCATGGAACAAATTGTCCTATTGAAGAAAGAAGGTATTGGTTATGAGGTGATCCCTGGCGTAAGTTCGGTGTTCGCCTCGGCAGCGGCAATAGGAGCAGAGCTGACTATCCCGGATTTAACCCAGACACTCATATTGACGAGGGCTGAAGGACGTACGCCTGTTCCGGAATTTGAGAAGTTACGTGATTTGGCTAGTCATCACTGTACGATTGCCCTCTTCTTGAGTGCGACCTTGACTAAAAAAATCGTTAAAGAACTCCAGGCAGCCGGTTGGCAGGATGATACTCCGGTCGCAGTCATTCAACGGGCAACATGGCCGGACCAAAAAATCGTCCGTACCACTTTAGTGAATTTAGATGATGATATGCGTAAAAATGGTATCCGCAAGCATGCAATGATTTTGGCTGGATGGGCGTTAGACCCTACTATCCATGATAAAGATGAATACCGTTCCAAACTATATGATGCGAGTTTTACCCACGGTTTCAGAAAAGGTGTTAAGCCATGATCATTGAATTGAAGGAAGAGGAACTTGCTCCCATTAAACGGTCACATACTTATGCGATCGTGGCGATTACAAAGCATGGTGTCGAGCTGGCACGAAAATTACATACCGTTTTTTCGAATTCCGATCTTTATTACATGAGCAAATTTGAAAAAGGGGACGAAGAGCATAAACAGATCCAGCTTTTTTCGGGAAGTGTCCGTATGCTTTTACCAGCTTTATTCAAGGAATATAAAGGAATCATTTTAATTATTTCACTCGGTGCAGTCGTGCGGATGATTGCACCAATTTTGAAGGATAAGAAAACGGATCCAGGTGTGGTTGTCATTGATGACAAAGGGGAAAATGTCATCAGTGTACTGTCAGGGCATCTTGGGGGAGCAAATGAACTGACTAAGGAAGTTGCTGCTGCCCTTGACGCAAAAGCTATAATCACTACGGCTTCGGATGTACAAAAAACGATTCCTGTCGACTTATTCGGCCAGCGTTTTGGCTGGGTTTGGGATTCTGCAGAAAAATTGACGCCAGTAAGTGCGTCGGTTGTAAATGAAGAGCATGTTGCCGTTGTACAGGAGTCAGGTGAACGGAACTGGTGGTCGTATGAAACGGCATTACCTGAACGGATAATCGTATACCCGTCCATTGAAGAAGCGCTTCAAGCAAAGCCACAAGCAGCCCTGGTCGTGACTCACCGCATGCTTAGCCAGTCGGAAAAGAAAATCTTGGAAAATGGGATCGTCTACCGCCCTCAAGTCATTGCTCTCGGTATCGGGTGCAATAGAGGAACAGCGGCTGCCGAAATTGAGCAGGTGATTGAAGAAACACTAGCGGAATTATCGTTTTCCTTAAAAAGCGTTAAAGCGATCTGTACCATTTCCTTAAAGAAAGACGAAATTGGCTTAATTGAAGTTGTTAAAAAATATGGCTGGGAATTTGTTTATTATGAACCGGAAGAGCTTAATCAAGCTCAGATCGAAGCGCCATCCGATACAGTATTTAAATATACAGGTGCATATGGTGTGAGTGAACCGGCTGTCAGGATTTATACGAAAGCCGAACAATTGGAACTGGTTAAGAAAAAATCGGGGAACGTAACCATATCAGTTGGGATCATTCCTTTTTAAGGAGGCAGAAACCTATATGAACGATAGAAGATTGGTAATTGCCGGTACCGGAAGCGGTGTCGGAAAAACGACATTGACCATCGGAATCATGGCAGCCCTTCAGAAGAAAGGCTATACGGTTCAAGGGTTCAAATGTGGTCCTGACTATATTGATCCAACCTATCATACCGCAGTTACAGGACGAATTTCACGTAATCTTGATAGTTGGATGTTCGAACATGACACCGTCAAGGAAATTCTTAACAAAGCAGCTACTGGAGCTGATATATCGATCATCGAAGGAGTCATGGGCTTTTTCGATGGCAAAAGTCCTTTATCCAATACAGGATCGACCGCTGAAATCAGCGTCATCACGCAAAGCCCTGTCTTGTTGGTAGTCAATTGTGCCAGCATGGCACGGAGTGCGGCTGCCATCGTAAAAGGATTTCAGGACTTTTCGACTGGTCCGAACATCATTGGGGTCATTGCCAATCAAGTGGGAAGTGTAGGCCATTACAAAATCGTCAAATCAGCCATTGAGCAAGAATGCGATGTACCGGTGCTGGGATATATGAAACGGGAAATGGATATTGATATTCCTAGCCGTCATTTGGGCTTGATTCCTGCAATTGAACGCGGTGAACTTAACCCGTTTTTCGATAAGCTTGCACAATTGGTCATGGAAACGATCGATATCGATCAGTTATACCGTTTGTCAAAGACAAGGGCAGTTTCCAGTGGAAACTCAAATATATTTCAACCCCAAAATGAAAAGGACGTGTGCATTGCTGTCGCAAAAGATGCAGCCTTCAATTTCTATTATCAGGAAAACCTTGAGTTGCTTGAAGCATATGGGGCGAACATCAAGTATTTTTCTCCATTAAAAGGGGAAGAAGTTCCATTGGATGCGGATGGCTTATACCTTGGAGGCGGTTTTCCTGAGGAATTTGCGGATGAACTTTCCGGGAACGTGGGTGCTATCAGATCCATCAGAACCTCCATTGAAAAGGGGATGCCGACCCTGGCGGAATGTGGGGGTTTCATGTTTTTGAGCAAATCGATTGAAACAACTTCAGGAGAAACGCATCAGATGGCAGGAATGATACCAGGCAGGATTAAAATGCAGAAAAAACTTGCGGCACTTGGGTATCGTGAAATTACAGGAACTTCAAGCAATTTTTTGATCAGTGAAACTGAACAGGCAAAAGGCCATGAATTCCACTACTCGACATTTGAAGCGGATGATGATCTTACACATGCTTACGAAGCCAAAGGCAGATTCGGTTCCAAACAAGAGGGGTGTATATTAGGTAACCTTGTTGCAGGGTATACTCACTTTCATTTTGCTTCCAATCCAATACTGGCAAAGAACTGGATCAATGCTTGCTTAAAACAAAAAAACAGATTCACACAAGAAACCATCAACATGGAAAAGATATTTTTTGAAGATTAGAGGAGGCGCAAGCATGAAACCGGGAAAAGTACATCTGGTCGGTGCGGGTCCCGGAGATCCGAAACTGATTACGGTATATGGGCTGGAATGTATCCAAAAGGCGGATGTCATTGCATATGACAGGCTTGTCAATCCAGAACTATTAACCTATGCAAAAGAAAATGCAGAACTGGTATATTGCGGAAAATCACCAGGGAAACATCATCTCATTCAAAATGAAATACATGAACTTTTAGTGGAAAAAGCCTTACAGGGGAAAAACGTCACTCGTCTAAAAGGTGGAGATCCATTTGTCTTTGGTCGGGGCGGTGAGGAAGCAGAGATACTGGCTGCTAACGGAATTGAATTTGATATCGTCCCAGGAATCACAGCGGGAATCGCAGCTCCGGCTTATGCGGGCATCCCGGTTACCCACCGTGAACATGCCTCAAGTTATGCCATTGTGACAGGACATGGCCGTGATTACAAGGGGCAGGATAACCTGAATTGGCAGGCATTGGCCCAAGGAATCGATACCATCGCTTTTTATATGGGAATAGGTAATATGCCGTTTATCTGTGAAAAATTGATGGAGCATGGCAGGGACGGTAAAACGCCAGTGGCTGTCATCGAATGGGGTACGACAGATAAACAGAGGACGATTACCGGTACATTGAGTTCGATTTCTTTGCTGGCTATAAAAGAGGAAATTCAAAATCCGTCAATCTTTCTAGTAGGCGATGTCGTCCAATTAAGGGAGAAAATCCAATGGTTTGAAAGAGTGATTGAATCAGAGTCCACTTTTGAAGGGAATGAGTCGGAATGTCCATCATTCAAGAATTGAAGGAACGCAGGGCAATAAGGAATTACGAAGAAAAAGAAGTAGAAGACCAAAAAATAAGGCAGTTATTGGAAGCGGCTACCTATGCCCCTAATGACCGTTTACGTGAACCTTGGAGTTTTTATGTGATCAAGGGAGAAGCGAAACAACGTTATGAAAGATTGGCAGAAAAGTATTTACATGAACGCTTCCCGACCAAACCAAAATTGATTGATAGTTCACTGGAAGTCGTAAAGACGACACCGCTTATCATTGTCGTGACTTCCGATATATTGCCTGACGATCCGGATTCATCCGAAGACAATGTTTTTGCTTCTTGTTGTGCCGTCCATTCGATGTGGCTTGCTGCAAAAGAACTTGGTCTTGGATTCGTTTGGCGCACTAGGGGAGTGGGTCTTGTCAGGGATGAACGCCTGCACGGTTTCATCGGTACACCTGAAAATAAAAAAGTGATCGGCACCATTTTTGTCGGATACCCTAAAGCCGATCAACCAGCTCCTGCTACTAAAAGGACTTCATACATAGAGAAAACAGTATGGCTATGAAGGTAGGTGAGTTAGTGGCACGCAGAGGATTATTCCTTATTTATACGGGAAATGGGAAAGGGAAGACAACTGCCTCATTAGGGGTGACTTTAAGGGCGATCGGCAGAGGAATGAATGTCAAATTTCTTCAGTTCATAAAATCTCCAGAGCGTACATATGGGGAAGCATTGGCTTTAAAGAAATTAGGAGTTGAAATGGAACAACTAGGTATTGGTTTTACATGGACCAAAACACCAGAAGCGCATCGCAGCGCATTACAGTTAGCTTGGGAAAAGGCGAAACAGGCCCTTAGTGATCCGGACATTGATTTACTTGTTCTGGATGAGTTGAACAATGCGTTAGCCATCTCCAAATTCCCGATAGAAGATGTCTTGCCATTGGCTGAAATCATCGATGCGATTCGTAATCGTCCCGCTCATATGCATTTAGTCATTACCGGTAGGGATGCCAAGCAAGAGCTTATGGAAATGGCGGATTTGGTTTCATCCATTGAGGCGACCAAGCATTATTATGACGAGGGTATCGGTGCTGTCAAAGGATTAGAGTTTTAGGGGGTGAGCGGAATGAAGGCACGATCCATCATGATACAAGGGACGTCATCCGATGTAGGGAAAAGTTTGATTTGTACGGCATTTTGCCGGGTATTTTCCAATAAAGGATTACGTGTTGTCCCATTCAAATCACAAAACATGGCTTTGAATTCTTATGTAACCTTGGATGGCGGTGAAATCGGAAGGGCTCAAGGAGTACAGGCGGAGGCAGCACGGATCACGCCAACAACGGATATGAATCCGATATTACTGAAACCGAAGCAGGATATGGTTTCGGAAGTCATCGTGCACGGTAAGCATTTTCTTGATATGAATGCAAAAAGCTATCGGAATCAATTTGTCCAAGAAGCCATGCCCATCATCCGTAAATCGGTGGAAAAGCTTCAAGATGAATATGACATCATCGTACTCGAAGGTGCAGGAAGTCCGGCTGAAATTAACCTTAAGGACCGGGATATTGCGAATATGCGAATGGCCAAACTCGCGGATGCGGCTGTCATTTTAGTGGCCGATATTGATCGTGGTGGAGTATTTGCGTCAATCGTGGGGACGCTTGCCTTATTGGATAAAGATGAACGCGATTGTGTAAAGGGGATCATCATCAATAAATTTCGTGGCATGCGAGAACTGTTGGACGATGGCATTGAATGGTTGGAAAAGGAAACCGGGATTCCGGTTCTCGGGGTGCTTCCCTATTTAGATGTGAATATTGAAGCGGAAGATTCACTTGCTCTTTCTTCCTTGCGTTTTAAAAAACCTAAAAAGGCTGAGTTTCCGATTGATGTAGCCGTCTTGAGATTTCCGCGGATTTCCAATTTTACAGATGTGGATCCTTTTTTTGATGAACCCGGAGTAGGTGTCCGGCTAGTAAGCAGTGTCAATGAGTTAGGTAATCCTGACCTTCTTATTTTGCCGGGTACAAAAAACACGATGGAAGATTTAGAGTGGATGAAACATGTGGGGTTGGATGGAGCCATCAATCAACTGCGTGAACAAGGGACGATGATCTTTGGTATATGCGGCGGTTTTCAAATGCTTGGGACTAAACTTTTCGATCCTGACGCTGTAGAAGGTAATGGTGAGAACGCAGAAGGGCTTTCGCTTCTTCCGGTGGAAACCGTATTTCAAGCAGAAAAGAAAACAGTACAAATGGAAGGTGTACTTTCTGCTGGGATAATGGAAGGTCAAATGAATCTTAACGGTTTTGAAATACATTTAGGCAGAACGACATTGAAGTCACAAGTAAGGCCCTTTCTTTTATTGAAGGATGGAAGAGAGGATGGAGCCATATCCACTGACAACAAGGTAATGGGAACATACCTTCATGGGATTTTCCATAATCGCTTGTTCACTAGATTACTAGTTAACCAAATTCGGCGGAACAAGGGGTTGGATGAAGTGAATGAAAACGTTCAAAGCGACTCGGAGCGTAGGGAGGAAGCGTACAATCTCTTGGCTTCCCATTTGGAAGAAAACATTGATATGGATACCATCTATCAATGGCTGCAGCTGGAAACTACAGAAAGTTGAAAAATGGTCCGACAGAATCAAATTATGAGTTAATCAAAGCCCTTATCCTTAAAAAATGACTAAAAAACAAATCAGTATAGGGTTACACTTCCTTTTATTTAGCCATATTAAGTGACAGACGCATATAAGATATGTTATGTTGTCTTCTCTACATACTTTAAAGAATATAAAAGGATGAGGTGTTCATATGAATAAAACAGAATTAGTGAGTAGTGTGGCAGCACAAGCTGAACTGACAAAAGACGACGCAAAAAAAGTAGTGGATGCATTGTTTGAAACAATCACGGCTACTCTTGCTAAAGAAGAAAAAATCCAATTAGTTGGTTTCGGTACATTTGAAGTGCGTGACCGTGCAGCTCGTACAGGAAGAAACCCGCAAACTGGCGAAGAAATCCAAATTGCAGCTAGTAAAGTACCCGCTTTTAAAGCAGGTAAGGAATTAAAAGAAGCTGTAAAATAAAAATGAACGAAGAAAAACCTGGCGATGAAATATTCGCCAGGTTTTTTATTTACTGCCTGATACTCATTCATGAGCAGGGCGATTCGCCAAAACGGTAGATTATTTTCAATTAACCCGGCTTATGCTATTCCTGAGTTACCAAGAATCCACTGAAATGGAAAATGTCGATAACGATCTGTTATTCTTTTTATGTGGCGGGATATAGTTATGAAAAGGCCATTAGGAGTTTCTTTTATTGGTTATTTTTATATTTTCGGTGCGAGCATTTTACTGTTTACATCAGTTTTCTATGATCCTAATGCCAATCATATAGGGTTGGTGACAAGATTTGGATTTGCTGATGTACCGGAACGCTTGATTCGAGTATTAGTGGCGCTTATATCCATCGTGATGATCTACGGATATATGAGGTTGGAAATGTGGGGATTTTGGATGATGATTGGATATTCAGCCCTGTTCGGAATGATTAGTTTGACTTTATTAATATCACACAATCAACATCCTTTTATTGGAAATTCGATTTGGTCAATGATTGTTTTGATATATTTCATTTATGTAAATCCTTCGTTCAAGATGAAACAGCAAGGCATACCTAATTAGTCCACTTAAGGAGAAGAGGTCTAATATACAATTCGGTTTATCGATTCTTTTTAATAATGTCCTTTTAAATGGATGGCAAGGGCATTATCATTTCACCAACAATGAAAATAATCTCACTCCACCAGAAAAGTAAGGCAGTAATGGAATTAACTCGAATGAAAAAAATTTATAGTACATATTAATAAGGTTTATACTGTGACTATGTTAGGCTAATGAATAACAAGCTTTAAAATCAATATAAAAGAGGTGAAAGATATGTTGAAGAAAATAATGAAAAAAATCAAACAACTTTCCCAAGGCAGCAGTGAGCGAAGACATGGTCATTATCGCCGAGGCAGCAGCAGTAGCAGCAGAGGGTATAAACGATCTCCCATGGGTGGAAGCGACCGCTACAAAAGAAAAGGACGAGGCAGTAGCAGCTAATTCAAATTCTTAGACCCTAATGCAGCATGCAGGTCCATTGAGAGTTCTTTAATATCTGAATAAGGTTCTTGGATGCTTAATAACCTTTTCAGTATATGCACGGTTTCTTTTTCTAACGAAAGCTCTTCTGTCCAAGGAAGAGCCTTTTTACTTTTGGAAGCGTAAGTCGTATAAAGTACATATAAGAGTATTTCCCCCAAATCGTAAAAATCCTGCCTTTTCATCTCCAAAATGGATTCTTTTGCGAGATTGGCCGAAACGGCCCGTTTAGACAAACCAAAGTCTATCAAGATGGGATGATGGTCTTTAAGTAAAATATTTGGTATACGTAAATCTTGATGGAAAATGTCATGGTTGTGTAGAAAGGATACCAACCCGACCAGGTCATCAAGAAAAAGTAGAGACTCTTTCTCAGTGAACGTTATATGATTCAAGAAAATATGATCTTCTAAATTATCCCCTTCAATGAAATCCATCACAAAATAAACATTTCCGTCTTGGGAAAATTTCTCGTGAAATTTGGGCATGTTTTTGTGGTTTAACATTCGTAATATGGAGATTTCACTCTCAAACTGTTCAAGCTCTTTTTTGCTGCGGCGTTTACTTGTCCGGAGCTGTTTGATCACTATATTTTCATTCGTTTTCAAATCATTGCAAAGATAAACAATGCCGTAGCTACCTGTTCCTATTACAGACGTTACCTTATAGCGGTTATTCAAAACCACTCCTTTTTTTAAAGGTATATCCACAAAAAATTGATAGATCTTTCGAATGGAACGCAAAATTGAAACTTCCCTCACCACTTTCATTTTACTTGAGTCAAGAATACACCATACTGATTAACTAAGCTGGAAATATGAATGTTCATGGATAGTTTAACACTGATTTTTGGTAATGCGGTAATGAAACTCTTTTCTTCGGGGTGTTCCTTGATACGATATCCAATAAAATATTGAAAAAATACCAATCGTAAGAATTCCCATCAATGAAAAATGTATTAAAAGACTATTAAAAATTTTACGTAATTTCATATTATAAAATTATCGGATTTTTTTAATTTTTACAAGGAAATTTTACCTCTCATGATTGAAAATGGTTACGGCAAGGTAGTAAATATTGCATCAGATGCAGCTAGGGTCGGATCAAGTGGAGAGGCAGTTTATTCGGCTGCTAAGGGAGGGGTGATTGCCTTCACAAAAACGATAGCAAGAGAAATGGCACGTCACAAACTCAACATCAATTGTGTTGCCCCAGGCCCTGCTGATACTCCTCTATTTCAAGAAATAGGCTCTTATAATGATGGTATAGCAAGCGCCTTGGAAAAAGCTATTCCATTTCGTCGGCTAGCTCAACCCGAGGACATTGCCAGTGCTGTTGCCTATTTCGTTTCGGAAGATGCAGGGTATATTACGGGGCAAACTCTTTCCGTAAATGGTGGATTAACAATGGTTTAATTGATCGTGGTTAGGTGGGTATGCAAGATTGAAAGGCTAGTAATCCTAAAGCAATATAGCTTGAAAACTTTTTCTAATCGTTTGACAATTGGATTTATCGTGTTAATATAAAGGCAAATGAATTATATATACAATTTGTACCACTAGGGGTGCTTTATAGGTGAAATTTGATTTTACCTGAGAAGCTGAGATTAAAGTATGACTTTAAGACTCTTAGAACCTGATCTGGTTTATACCAGCGTAGGGAAGTGGGGTCTGGGACAATACGTTTCTGTATTATTTCAAGTACAACCACTTTCTTTACGTTAAAGAAAGTGGTTTTTTATTTGCAAAAAAAGAGGTGATTAAAGTTTTTTATCCCGTATCATTCATTGAAAAATAGAATTTGGAGGTAATGGACATGAAGTTTTCAGAGGAAATCCGCCAGGAAGTTGATCATATTTGGGAAGCTAGTTTTAATCACCCGTTTGTTGCAGGAATTGGAGATGGCACATTGCCATTAGAGTGTTTTCGTTTTTATGTCATGCAAGATGCCTATTATTTATCTCATTTTGCTAGAGTTCAAGCTTTAGGAGCAGTAAAGGCAACAGACTTACATACAACAAGCAGGCTTGCCGGCCACGCACAAGGAACATATGAAGCGGAGTTGAAGCTTCATGAAAATTTTTCTGAGAGATTAGGCATCACAAAAGAAGAAAGGGAAAATTTCAAACCCGCCCCGACTGCTTATGCTTACACTTCCCATATGTATCGTGCGGCGTATTCTGGACATTTAGGGGATGTTATTGCAGCTATCTTGCCATGTTACTGGCTGTATTATGAAATTGGCGAAAAGCTGCAAGGGTGTGAACCGGAAGAGCCGATTTATCAAGAATGGATAGCGGCTTACGGAGGAGAGTGGTTCCGCTCTTTGGTGGAAGAACAAATTGCGAGGCTTGATGAGATTGCTGAAAAAGTAACAGATGAAGATAAGGAAAGAATGAAGGAACATTTTATCCTTAGCAGCCAATATGAATACTCATTTTGGGAAATGGCTTATCGCTTAGAGACATGGCCTGTTCATAAGGAAATACTGGAAGTATAAAGGAGAATGAAACATGAAAAAAGGATTGAAATTAACGGATATATTAGTCACTATCGTGATTGCCGTAGCATTTGGAATCGTTTATATCCTTTGGGGTTCGATTTATTATTCCGTTAAACCATTAGGATTACATCTAGATCAACTTATTTATGGAATGTGGTTTATAGCTGGCCCCGTTGCCTTTTTGATTTTACGGAAACCGGGTGTAGCACTTCTGGCAGAGATAGCTGCAGCTTCCGGTGAATTCTTTCTGGGTTCACCATGGGGGTTGACCGTACTCTTATATGGGGTGGTCCAAGGTTTGTTCGCTGAACTGCTGTTCATGGCGTTCAGATATAAAAAATTCAATATGTCGGTGGCCGTTTTAGCTGCGGTGGCTTCCTGCCTGGGATCAGTCATCATGGATTTTGCATACGGGGAAATAGGTGCGCTCTCCCTTTGGAATCTATCGTTATTCATGATTGCGAGGTTCTTGGGTTCCATATTCTTTGCAGGTGTAACAGCTTATTATCTAGTTAAAGTCCTGGAAGCAACAGGAGTAACTAATCTTGTTCGTCCAGTTTCAAGTAAAGATTATGCAGAACTGGACCAAAAGTAGAGGTTGATGGCCATGGAACGAATCGTTCATGTTGAGAAGTTAAGAATGAAATTTCCAGGTGATGAGTCCTTGATTTTCAAGGACTTATCCGTCTCATTTGATAAAGGTGAAAAAGTTCTATTGTTGGGACCATCAGGATGTGGTAAGTCGACTCTTTTGCAAGTATTAAGCGGATTAATTCCGAATTCCATCGAAGTTCCGATGAAGGCGGAAGAATTGAAGTGTCCTTCTTCATGGGGATATGTTTTTCAAGACCCTGATAGTCAGTTTTGCATGCCATTTGCGGATGAGGAAATTGCCTTCGTCCTTGAGAATCTTTCCGTCCCTAAGAAAGAAATGAAAGAGAAGATCCAAAAACATATCCATGAGGTAGGATTGAACCTAAAAGATATCCATACAAGTATTGATACATTATCAGGCGGGATGAAACAGCGTCTGGCCATTGCTTCAGTATTGGCCCTTGAACCGGAAGTGATATTTTTAGATGAACCAACCGCCATGCTCGATCCGGAAGGAACAAAAGAAATTTGGGACTTGTTGAAGGGAGTCGGACGAGACAAGACGGTTATTATCGTGGAACATAAAATTGATCATGTTTTAGAATTCATCGAACGAATCGTGCTTTTTAATGATGACGGTCAAATCATAGCTGATGGTCCAAAAGATACCATTCTTTCCCTATATAAAAATGAAATGAAAGAACATGGAATTTGGTTCCCTGGTGTTTGGGATGAGTATGTACATGACCATGAGCTCATTCGTGAAAACCCATTTAGTGTTGGTTCCCCCCTTATGCATGTGCAAGGTTTTAGCGGATTCCGGAAAAAGGAAGCGAAAATCAAGGTTGAAGAGCTGCAGGTCAATTCAGGGGAATGGATTGTAATCAGTGGAGAAAATGGCGCGGGGAAGAGTACTCTTTTACATTCACTGATGCAGTTCATAAAAACGAGTGGTAAGTATGAATTAATGGGGTCCCCTATTAGAAGGGTGAAAAATCTAACGGATCATATGACGTTTGTTTTTCAAAATCCTGAGTTTCAGTTCGTTGCAAATTCTGTATATGAAGAAATTGCTTATTCATTGAGAATTGAAAAAAGGCCGCAACAAGAAATCGAGGAGAGAGTCCGATCATTGCTTGGAGTGTTCCGCCTTGAGGCACATCGGGATAAACATCCGTTTCAATTATCAATGGGTCAAAAGCGTCGCTTAAGTGTAGCTGCCTCAATCGTAATAGACAAAAAAATCATTCTCCTGGATGAGCCAACCTTTGGCCAAGATTCGAAAAATACCTTTGCATTACTGGAATGGTTTGAGGAATACCGAAGGCGCGGAACAACAGTGATCATGGTAACTCATGACGATCATATTTCAAACAACTTTGCAACCAGGATCTGGACGGTTAAAGACGGATACGTAATAAGGGATGAAAACATCACGCAATCAGGATTTATGGAGACAAAAGTTAAAAGGAGTGTCATGTAGATGAATGTTACAAATACAGAAACATGGCTCCATAAGGTTAATCCAAGCCTTAAACTTTGTGTATTGCTCGTGTTATGCATCGTGGCGCTATTCATTCATGACCTGAATTACATGATGAATATTACCATTGGCGTTTTACTTTTATTTTTGTTTTTTACCGGGCATTCGATAAAACGCATCTTACTTTTGTCGATCCCTTTTTGTTTCATTTTTATATCCACCTCTTCCGCAATGATATTATTCGGACAAGGTGAAACGGTTTGGTTTGAGTGGGGTCTCATATCGATTTCTGAAGAAAGTTTCATAAGGGGGTTACTGGTAGGCTTTCGAGCTTTGCTTTTCGCGGCACTAGGTTTAACTTTTTCCTTAACGACGAGACCAGTGAACTTGTTTTATTCCTTAATGCAGCAAGTAAAGCTTAAACCGAAATATGCCTATAGTTTCATGGCGGCATTAAGGCTCATCCCCATCATGATGGAGGAATTCCAAACGATACGAAACGCAATGAAGGTACGTGGTTTCAAAAGGGAAAAAGGGATTAGATCAGTATATTTTAAAATGAAAGCTTATTCCATCCCGTTGTTATCCGGAAGCATCAGACGTGCTCACCGAATCGCGGTTGCGATGGAGGCCAAGCGATTTACAGACACTCGGGATCGAACATACTATTATGAATTTGGGTTTTCAAGAAAGGACCATGGATTCATTCTGTATTTTTTCATCCTGCTGTTGGCTGGGTTTTATCTATCGATTCAATTCCCGTTACTATCTTTGATTTTATGAGATTGCAACTTTACTAGTTAGGGGTTCTTAGTATGAATGCACTAGAATTGCATATTATTTCTACTGGGAAACAGCCAATTGAAAAGTTCGTAGAAATCGCTTCTAGGATTCAGGAACATGTTGATTTCTTCTATCTAAGGGAAAAGCACATGAATGCATCAGAACTCTATCGGGCAGTGACCCTATTACATGATAATAAGATTCCGCTGTCTAAGATCATCATAAATGATCGGGTGGATGTAGCCTGGGTACACAAAGTATTTGGTGTGCAATTGGCTTTTCATAGTTTAGATGCAGGAGTCGTAAAAGGAGCATTTCCAGGGATGAGTGTTGGCTGTTCGATCCATTCCATGGATGAAGCGAAAGCCGCTTTCCGTAACGGAGCCGATTACGCGATCTATGGACATGTTTTTGAAACAAATTCAAAACGCGGCCTACCTCCTAAGGGAGTGGAGGAACTTCAAGCAATCACAAGAAATGTCAATCTTCCGATTATTGCGATAGGCGGAATAACTCCTTCCAATTGCCAAGTTGTAAAGGATGCGGGCGCACACGGAATTGCGGTCATGTCAGGTGTGCTTGAAGCTGAAAACCCGGTTAGAGCCGTTAAAGAATATTCGAAGTCTTTAGGAAAGGAGATATAAAATGAATTCCATATATGATGCAATCATTGTTGGGGGAGGAGTAATTGGTGGATCCATTGCTTTTCAATTAGCCAAACGAGGTAAAAAGGTCCTTTTATTGGAAAAAGATAGAATTGCCAGTAAAGCATCCAGTGCTGCAGCCGGGATGTTAGGAGCACAAGCCGAATTAGATGCTGATAACCCGCTTTTTAGTTTGGCAAGCCGAAGCAGGGGGATGTTTCCTGCACTGTCGGAAGAATTAAAGGACTTAAGTGGAATTGACATCGAATTAGTGAATAAGGGTATGTTTAAGGTGGCGCTAACGAATGATCAGGTAGCCGAATTGAAGGACATGATCAAAGTCCAGCAAGATGCTGGACTAGATGCGGAATGGTTATCGACTGCCGAAATAAGGAAAATGGAACCGCTTCTTTCGGATGAGATTAAGGGAGCCATGTTCATTCCGAAGGATGGACAAGTTTCAGCCACCAGGCTGTCGCTCGCTTTTGCTAAATCTGCAGCTTCCCTTGGTGTAGATATAAAGGAATTTGTCCATGTCTCTGATTTATGTACGGAAAACGGATGTGTAAAAGGAGTGGTCACAAATATAGGCGAATTTTCAAGTGAAAATGTAATTGTGGCAAGTGGTGCGTGGAGTGCCTTCCTCCTTGAAAAATCAGGGATAAACCTCGATACATATCCGGTAAAGGGAGAGTGCTTTTCCGTCCTGACTGATCGTCCATTACTTGAAAAAACGATCTTTTCACATGGCTGCTATCTTGTGCCCAAAGTTGGCGGAAGAATCATTGTCGGAGCAACGGTTAAAGCGAACACTTTCGATCAAAAGGTAAGTTTGGAAGGGATTTCAACGTTAATAGAAAAGGCAACGCAATTGCTTCCGGCAATTAAAGGAACCGAGTGGGAAAAGACATGGGCAGGTATACGCCCCCAAACAGGGGATGGATTGCCATATTTTGGTGAGCACCCAGCATGTAAAGGACTTTTCATTGCAACGGGGCACTTCAGGAATGGCATCCTGCTTTCTCCAATTACAGGTGTACTTATAGCGGATATGGTGGAAAGGAAGACAAATCCTGAATGGTCCGCTTTTCGATTGGATCGTTCGATACAGACCCTTTTTTCTTAATGGAGGTGGATGAATTGGAATTGATTATTAACGGGGAAAAAATACGGATACCTGCTGATGAATCAACAGTTACAGGGCTTTTGAAACACTTTAATTTACATCAAAAAGTAGTGATCGTTGAATTGAATGATGAAATATTAACAAAAGAAAATCTAAGTGAAACACTTTTGTCAAATGGAGACAAGGTCGAGATTGTACATTTTGTAGGAGGCGGATGAAATGTTAAAGATAGGTTCTTATGAATTTTCTTCAAGGTTATTATTAGGTACTGGGAAATATCCAAATTTCGATGTTCAAAAGCAATCAGTGGAGGTTTCAGAGACGGAAATATTAACGTTTGCGGTCCGGAGAATGAACATTTTTGAAGCCAGTCAGCCTAATTTCTTAGAAAAGCTTGATTTGAAAAAATATACACTCCTTCCCAATACAGCAGGAGCTAAAACGGCTAAAGAAGCAGTGCGTATAGCCCACCTTGCTAAGGCTTCAGGTTTATGTGACATGATTAAGGTAGAAGTCATCGGCTGTCAAAAAACCCTTCTGCCCGATCCGATTGAAACCTTAAAAGCTGCTGAAGAATTAGTGAAACTGGGATTCACTGTTTTACCCTATACCTCGGATGATGTGTTGCTTGCCAAACGCCTGGAAGAAGTGGGATGTCATGCAATCATGCCTGGTGCTTCACCGATTGGCTCTGGTCAAGGCATTATAAACCCACTGAACTTACGATTCATCATCGAACAATCAGAGGTTCCGGTTATTGTTGACGCAGGGATTGGAACGCCCTCCGATGCGGCAATCGCTATGGAATTAGGGGCGGATGGCGTATTGCTTAACACTGCAGTCTCCGGAGCAAAAGACCCCGTCAAAATGGCAAAAGCAATGAAGCTTGCCATTGAAGCAGGTCGATTAGGGTATGAAGCAGGAAGAATTGAAAAAAATGAATACGCCATTGCAAGCAGTCCAGTTGAAGGAATGAGCATTGGATGAATGAACGTTATTCACGTCAAGAACTTTTTGGCCCTATAGGGGAAGAAGGGCAATTGAAAATTCGCAAAAAACACGTTTTAGTGATTGGAGCGGGTGCTCTTGGTACAGGAAGTGCGGAAGGCCTTGTACGAGCAGGAATTGGGAAGCTGACCATTGTAGACAGGGATTATGTGGAGTGGAGTAACCTTCAAAGACAACAGCTTTATTGTGAAGAAGATGCTGAAAAAAGAATACCTAAAGCAGTGGCAGCGAAGAATCGTTTGAATGCGTTAAATTCAGATGTTACCGTAAAATCGCTTGTGGCGGATGTCTCGGTTGATGAACTGGCGAAGCTCGTTGAAGACGTGGATTTAATATTGGATGCCACTGATAATTTCGATACCAGGATGATCATTAATGATAGTGCACAAAAATATAAAATACCCTGGATTTACGGAGCCTGTGTAGGGAGTTATGGGATAAGTTACACGGTGATTCCAGAGGTGACCCCATGTTTGAATTGTTTGCTTGAAACGGTTCCAATTGGAGGGCTGACCTGTGATACGGCTGGGATCATTAGCCCTGCCGTTCAAACGGTCGTTGCCCATCAAATGGCGGAAGCATTAAAAATCCTTGTCGAAGATTATGCATCCCTTAGAAACAAGATTGTATCATTCGACCTTTGGAAAAATGAGCACTCGTCCATTGATGTAACGAAATTAAAAAATGACAGTTGTTTGTCATGCGGGGAAAATCGTACTTATCCACATCTTTCCTTTTCAAATCAAACAAAGACTGCCGTATTATGCGGGAGGGATTCTGTTCAGATCCGGCCGGCGATGAAACTTGAAAGAGACCTAGCGGAACTGGAAAAAAATCTTCTTGCACAAGGTGGGAAAATCGTTAGAAATCCTTACTTACTTTCATTTACGAACGGAACCCATCGGTTGGTTATTTTTAAAGATGGACGGGCATTGATCCATGGAACAAAAGATATTGCAGAAGCCAAAACATTATATCATCGTTATGTTGGGTGAAGAAAACGAGAATGGCACTGACCTGATATGAACAAGCGTATTGAAAGAGGTGCCAAATAAATTTGGCATTATAATAGGAAGTTATCGAACATTCTTCTTGCGACTTGATTGCAGTGAAAACATAAAACGAAAGCGGTGTCTGCCTTTAAGGTCGGCACCGCTTCGCTTTGGATCGATTATATAAGCAGCTTACATATCATGACTGCTGTTATGCTTCTGACGGGTGTGCTGTCTATTTTTCACCTTATGAGAACCGCTTAACGGTGCAGGTTGACCTGGGTTATTTCCTTTAGGTGCATTTTTTCGAATATCTTTACCATCATTTTTGTTCATTTGCGATCCCTCCTACTACTTAAGATAATCAGTCCGTGAAATTTTATTCACATACATATATTTGCAAACCTCGTACATGCTATGGATGGACACTATATTTAAGGAGCTGAACCCAAATGCAGGATAAACAGGATAAGCGAAGGACTTTCCAGGAAGCCCAGCAAAGTTATCAACAAGTATTTGATGTATACTCATCGATCGAGAAAAACGCACCGAATTACGGAACGGAATTGAAACATGTGAAGCAGGAAGTGAATGAGGCCTATCAGCAAATACAATCTGCTTTAGTCACCGCTTCCGAGCATCAGAGAGAACAATTGAAGCAATTCGAGCAGGATATTCAGGCTATCGTCAATGAGGTCAATTCAGAGGACTATTGAGTGCCTAGGTCTATCGGGATTTTCCTGATTTTTATAATGGAATAGGCTTTTTGAAAAGAGCAGTACATCTGCAATTTCAAAAAGCCTATCCTATTTAAAGCCTAGAAAAGAGGGAAATCATTGGTTTTTCTTTCTTTTTTTATTATTTTGCCTTTGCATTTCCGATAATGGGGGTTCATTTCCCAGTTCATCATTGTAACCTGTTCCATTACCTTGCGCTTTTGCAGCATTCATTCCTGGTATAACATGATTTGCCTTTTGTTTTGTCATTTCGACACCTCCACCCATAGAATGTGATAATGCGGAATGATTATGTATGTATGACTAATATGTTTTACTGGTATAATTTATCAGGTCGTAAATGGTAGTATTTTCAATGAAAACCACGTTGGTAAGGCTTCCTAAATGCACTTTAACATGTGGGGAATTTTTTTCTATAAGAGAAACTTATCAAAAACAATAACTTTCTTGTTATTTACTTATACTCATTTCTATATTAGTATTAAGTTGAAGGAAGAGTTAGGGTGGGAGAAGAGAGAGAAAATTCGACAAACTAACTTTTTTATTTATATTTATAGTAAACATGGTTTCAGTGAACCAGGTTTTACTTTTATGTGCAGAATAAGTTCTGACAGTTTAATAGGGGGTAATATTCATGACGAAAAATGACGTATACCAAGCGCGTAAGTCCTTTGAAATTGAAGGAAAACGCTACAACTACTACAGCCTAGACGCTATTGAAAATGCAGGGGATGGCCAAGTATCACGCCTTCCATATTCCATCAAAGTATTACTTGAAGCGGTACTTCGCCAAGTAGACGGAAGAGTCATCACAAAAGAACACGTTGCGAACCTTGCTAAATGGGGAACAAGCGAGCAACAAGATATAGATGTTCCGTTCAAGCCATCACGTGTAATCCTACAAGATTTCACTGGTGTTCCAGTTGTTGTGGATTTAGCTTCTTTACGTAATGCATTCGCAGCACTTGGTGGAGATCCAGACAAAATCAACCCGGAAATTCCGGTTGACCTTGTAATTGACCACTCTGTACAAGTTGATAAAGCAGGTACAATGGATTCCCTTGATGCCAATATGGATCTTGAATTCGAACGTAATGCAGAGCGTTACCAGTTCCTAAGCTGGGCTCAAAAATCATTCAACAACTATCGTGCTGTTCCACCGGCAACTGGTATCGTTCACCAAGTTAACCTTGAGTACCTTGCGAACGTGGTTCATGCTGTTGAAACTCCAAACGGCGACTTCGAAGTATTCCCTGATTCTGTATTCGGTACAGATTCACATACTACAATGATCAACGGTATTGGTGTTCTTGGTTGGGGTGTCGGCGGTATCGAAGCAGAAGCAGGCATGCTAGGACAGCCTTCTTACTTCCCGGTTCCAAAAGTAGTTGGAGTTAAATTGACTGGCCAACTTCCTAAAGGTACAACAGCTACTGACCTTGCATTGAAAGTGACACAAGTTCTTCGTGCACACGGCGTAGTTGGTAAATTTGTTGAGTTCTACGGCCCTGGAGTAGGATACCTTCCACTTGCTGACCGTGCAACAATCGCTAACATGGCTCCTGAATACGGTGCTACAGTTGGTTTCTTCCCTGTTGATGCAGAAGCGATCGATTATATGCGTTTAACAGGCCGTGATGAAAAACAAATTAAAGTGGTTGAATCTTACTGCAAAGAAAATGGATTGTTCTACTCTCCTGAAAACGAAGATCCAGCATACAATGATGTTGTGGAAATCGACCTTTCAGCAATTGAACCAAACCTTTCAGGCCCTAAACGCCCGCAAGATTTGATTCCACTTTCTCAAATGAAAACATCTTTCCATGACGCTATCAATGCACCTATGGGCAACCAAGGTTTTGGCATGGACAATTCCGAATTGGATAAAGAAGTAACTGTTAAATTTGCCGATGGTAAAGAAACGGTAATGAAAACAGGTGCGATTGCAATTGCTGCAATCACAAGCTGTACGAACACTTCTAACCCGTACGTAATGCTTGGAGCAGGTCTTATCGCTAAAAAAGCAGTTGAAAAAGGCTTGACTGTTCCGGATTATGTAAAAACATCATTGGCACCAGGTTCTAAAGTTGTTACTGGTTACCTTCGTGATGCAGGTCTTCAACCATACCTTGATCAATTAGGATTCAACGTAGTTGGTTACGGCTGTACAACATGTATCGGTAACTCAGGTCCATTGGCGGACGAAATCGAAGCAGCAGTTGCTGAAGCAGATCTTCTAGTAACTTCAGTACTTTCTGGTAACCGTAACTTTGAAGGTCGTATTCATCCACTAGTGAAAGCAAACTATCTTGCTTCTCCAACGTTGGTTGTTGCATATGCACTTGCTGGTACTGTGGACTTCGATCTTAACAATGATTCACTTGGTAAAGACAAAGATGGTAACGATGTATATCTTGCTGATATCTGGCCATCACAAGAAGAAGTTAACGCTGCTGTTAAAGCAACAGTTACACCGGAATTATTCCGTAAAGAATACGAAACAGTATTCAACGATAACAAACGTTGGAATGAAATCCAAACAAGCAACGAAGCGATTTATGCTTTCGATTCTAAATCAACATATATTCAAAATCCTCCATTCTTTGAAGGATTATCACCAGAACCAGGTTCAGTTAACCCACTTTCCGGTTTGCGTGTAGTAGGTAAATTCGGTGACTCAGTTACAACTGACCACATTTCTCCTGCAGGTGCAATCGGTAAAGATACACCAGCTGGTATCTACCTTCGTGAAAACGGTGTGAAACCACGTGACTTTAACTCTTACGGTTCTCGTCGTGGTAACCACGAAGCGATGATGCGCGGAACGTTCGCAAACATCCGTATCCGTAACCAAGTTGCTCCAGGTACAGAAGGTGGATACACAACTTACTGGCCAACAGGCGATGTAATGGCTATCTATGATGCTTGTATGAAATACAAAGCTGATGGAACAGGTCTTGCAGTCATCGCTGGTAAAGACTATGGTATGGGAAGCTCTCGTGACTGGGCTGCGAAAGGTACTAACCTTCTTGGCATCAAAACAGTCATCGCTGAAAGCTTTGAACGTATTCACCGTTCTAACCTTGCGTTAATGGGTGTTCTTCCACTTCAATTCAAAGAAGGCGAAAACGCTGAAACACTTGGATTGACTGGTAAAGAAGCGATTGCAGTTAAAATCGACGAAACGGTTAAACCACGTGATATCGTAACAGTTACTGCTACTGATGAAGCTGGAAACGTAAAAGAATTTGATGTACTTGTTCGTTTCGATTCCGAAATCGAAATCGATTACTACCGTCACGGTGGTATCCTTCAAATGGTATTACGCAATAAATTAAAAGGCTAATTTCTGCTTAGGAAGCGGTAAACCTACTTGATAGGTTTACCGCTTTTTTTGTGTCAAGTTTATGAAAACAGGGGATACCATGATAAAATGATAGGAATTTCACTTTTCCGACTGTCCATTTATTGATAAGATGAAATAGGGAAGTAGTTCTATTTCTGGAAATGGACTAATATTTTTATTGTAATGGGACTAGGGGGACGAGTATGCTTAAAAAAATTATTGCCTCGGTTGTCTTACTGTCACTCTTTACGATAGCGATCGTGCAGGCGATGGATAATGAACCGAAGGAAAATGATGAAAAGGATTCACTGGGCGGATTGAAAATTGGAGCTAAAGCACCGAATTTCTCCCTGAAAACTTTGGATGGGAAACAAGTTGAATTATCGGATTATAAGGGGAAAAAGGTAATGCTGAATTTTTGGGCAACGTGGTGCCCGCCTTGTAAGAAGGAAATGCCGGATATGGAGAAATATTCACAACAAGCGGGTGATGATGTTGTTGTTCTTGCTGTCAATATAGACCCGGAAAATGATGTACAATCCTTTGTAGACAATAATGGAATTACTTTTACCATACCGCTGGATAGTCAAAGTGCAAAAAATCCAGTGAATGAGCGCTATAAGATTCTTAGCATTCCGACAACTTACTTCATCGACAAAAAAGGCATTATCAGGAACAAGGTAATTTCTGCCATGCAACTTAAAGATATGGAACGTAACATCAATAGCATGCAATAGCGAAACCTTTTTGAGGTTCAGTTAGTTTGTCTACAAAAGGTGGCTTGGAATGGTCATATGGATTTCTCTTCATACTCTAGGTAAACTCGATATTCTTCGAGATTGAATACAATCCAGCGGAACCTTTATGAGGTTCCCTTTTTTGTAATGTTAACAAAGTTGTCAAAAGTTAATGGAAAAATCAAAAAAAATAAAAAAATATGGTTAATGTTCATGAAAAAAGGGTTAAAGTATAGAGAGTGTAGTAATTGAATTTTTATCGGATTAAAAATCTGATAATTATGACAATTTATGGATTGAGACCATATAGTCATAATTTTACATTAATTTGGCAATGCTGAATAATATACTAAATATAAGTAGGTGAAAACCATGAAAAAAAGAAAAAGGACATTTGAAGAATTAATTAAAGAAAACAAAAAAGAATTGCTGATGGACCTGGAACAAATGGAAAGACTTGAGGAACGTCTTGAAAAAAAACATATGCTTAAAGCTGAATAAGTTTTGCAAAAGATTTCGAAATAAGAGTCAGTGCCATGAAGGTCCCTTCAAAGTGCTGGCTCTTTTTTTTGGATTTTTCAAAAACTGGCATTCATGAATTTCCTCTTTTATATCCATGATAAGAGAAGGAGGCGATATAGAATGGGTAATCCAAAAAAAGATTCCAAACACTTTAGACCAAGCCATCTGGGGACACAACCAATAGCAGCAGGTGGGAATAACGGGAAGAAAATGCAGGACAAATCAGGGAAACATCCTCAAGTCATTCAAACTAAAGGTGAGTAATCAAGGGATTTAATAAAGTAATCGTAATAATATTATGTAAACAAAATAACATGAGGTGAAATTAATGGGCTCATATAAACACAATCAGGATAACCGTTTGGATAATGTTGAAAAAATTCAGGATGCGATTCAAAATACAGAAGAAAACATAATCGCAGCAAATGAAACGTTATCATTCTCTTCAGGGGCGGAAAAAGAGGCAATTAAGGACAAAAATGAACGAAGAAGAAAGAGCATCGATGGGATGAAGGAAGAAATGCAAGAAGAGCAAGAAGCACGGGAAAGCGGTTATAGTAACGATAATATGTAGCAAATGGGTAATGGGGAGAAAGAGGCGCGAAATCTTTCTCCCCTTCTTTATATTGCGAAGCAGACCGTTGAAACAGCTTAAATGAAATTTGAATAGTTATTATGGTAAAATGTTTATTGCAATAGACATGAAAGTGGGGAAACAAAATGTTCATAGCAGAAAACGAAATTGAAGTGCGGTATGCAGAGACGGATCAAATGGGTGTCGTTTACCATGCAAATTATTTTATATGGATGGAACTGGGCAGGACAAAATTGATAAATGATTTAGGTTTTTATTATGCTGATATGGAAGCGGATGGCATCCTCTCACCTGTTATGGATATTCAGGCTTCGTATAAAACCCCTGTCCGATATGGTGATAAGGTAAAGGTTAAAACCTGGATTGAAAAGTATGACGGCTTACGGGTCATTTATGGATATGAGATTGTTAATGGGAAAAATGAAGTGGCGGCTACAGGTCATTCTTCTCACGTTTGCGTTAAAAAGGAGAGCTTCCGCCCGATATCCATTAAACGCATGTTTCCTGATTGGCATGAGGCCTATGAAAAAAATAAAAAGCAGGATGAATTGGTTTAATAACAATTATTGAGGTGATCAAGAAATGGCTTTTGGGATTAAACGGGTAGACGTCGTAACCTGGAAACAGCGAATTGATCAAGGCCAAATAGCTTTTTTAACTCATTATTGGATCGATGACCGATTTCCTGGTTGCAAGACGGTTACAAAAGTGGGCTGCAAAGATTTAGGGCGTTTATCGGAGTGGGGTAAGAAATACGGCCTTAAAAAAGAGTGGATTCACCACAGGAAGGATGGTTACTCTCATTTCGATCTATTAGGGGACAAGCAAAAGGAAATTCTTGAGGCGGAAGAGATTAAAGAGCGTCTGCTCGATTGAAACAAGAAAAAACAGCAGTTTACACCGCTGCACATTGTCAAGCACCTTTTTCATAGTGAAATTCAGGTTCAGACAGTTTTTCGTTTAAGGTAATAATTAAATCATGACCATCAAAGTACCAGATATCTTTCTCTTCTACATAGAAATTAATCTTATTCAATGTTGTTACGGCTCCTGTAGTTTCTGGTTCTTCTTGCATGATACCTAATGAAAAGCCGCTTTGGACGGAACTATGTCCACCATATCTTACATAAAAGCGCAAATGAGAGCCTTCTTGAAGCCCCAGTTCATCAATATACCACTTAGCTGCTTGATCGGAAATGGTCAGTTTCATAAAATTCTCCTTCCTGAGGTTTGTTATTTAAGTATAAAGTAATTATGAAGTAGATGCGAATAATGTGCGTTTTAGAAAGGAAACAACTATGGAGATCATATATAATATTTGTTTCATAACTCGAAAAATATCCAACGAAATTGAAGTGTTGATGCTATTTCGCAAAAAGAATCCGAATAGGCATAAATGGAATGGAGTAGGTGGGAAATTAGAACAAGGTGAAACCATCGATGAATCGATGGAGCGCGAAATTCTTGAAGAAACTGGATTGAAGGTCAAGGGGTTGGCCTTTCGAGGGATTGTGACATGGAATCAAACGGGTGGAATGTATGTTTACCGAGCTGAAGATGCTGGGGGCGGGCTTGGTGCCTGTGATGAAGGAGAACTTGCCTGGAAGCCATATCAATGGGTTATGGAGGCAGATGAAGTGGTGTCCAATATAAAGTATTATCTAAAAGATATTTTACAGGATGACCCACCACTGGAATTTGCCTGTATCTATGAAAATGAACACTTAATATCCGTCAAAAAGAAGCCTTTGCCTGATTTGGCAAAAGAATTGACGCTCACCAATTGAAAACCGCCCATATGCGGTTTTTTGCAGTATTCCGATTAGTAAGCTATATATCAAAAAGTGGCATAGGAGTATTCAGAATATAGGTACATTTAATGAGGTAAGGAAGATATATATCGTCGTATACAAAAGGACAAAACCGAAAACTATTTTGTATGAAGATATAGCGATAATACCATTTATTTAATTACCTTTTATAGAGGATGCTGCTGATTTGCGGAAAACGGAGCTGTTAAAAATGGTGTTGCTTTCATTATTATCATTATTAGCTTAAAAGGATATGTAAGGGTATGAGATGATCGAAAAGCTCAAACAGTTATTAAGTGAAAGTTATTTACATTATAAAGAAGGGATGCTTTACCCAACTTTAAAAAGGCTGGAAGAGAAAGAGAAATTAAAAAGTTACTTGCGGGATTCTTTAGAAGGATCGAAAGGAAATACTATTATGCGACCAAATAAGGTGTTATTCAGTTTCAAGAACAATGGAAGGAATGGAACGGATTTCAAGAACTTATCCGTAAGGTCGTTTCGCAAACATATGGACACACACAAAAATAGCTGCAGATTTCTGCAGCTATTTTGTATTTTCTTTTTCTTTTGCTTCAGCCTCTGCAAGCTTTCTCAGCAAGATGGGGGTAGGCATATGCATGATTTGTTCTAAAGGCAAGTTAAGCGACTTGGATAACTTTAATGCCGTTTCCGGTGATATTTGCAATGGTTTCATGGCACTTTCTCCTATCGATGGTTATTAGCTAGTTCCAGTTTAGCCTTTGTTCTACAATTATACAATCCTTACTTGACCATTTCTCGATCAAACAAAGTCCATGCTTTACATATGAATGGAAGTTATTGTAATAATTTTCAGTATATTTTACCTTGACATAGAGTGTGGTTGAAGTCAGAATAAGATAAGTGGTAGTCCGGATGAACTATAAACACCATTTGTAATTTATGTATTTTTATTTAATTTCAATAAAATAGGTATAAAGGTTCATGTTGATTTGATGGTTAAGATTGACCTTAACGCGAATTACATGATCAGGGGGAGTAGGAAATGGGGATTTTCACGAAAGCGAAGCCGGAAAAAGCAATCTGGCTTCAAAAGGCAAAAGAGACGGATGGTATATTGGATGTAAGCAGTGAACAGGTGAGACTTCAGGTAAATATCATTGATTTAAAAGAATTCGATTTAAAGCTGATTCATGCTTTTAGGGAGGCAATAGAACCTAAGGTCGAAAGTGTTGTGGATTCCTTTTACCAAACGATTCTGCAGGTTCCGGAATTGAAAGGGATAATCACGGAGCACAGTACAGTGGAAAAATTGAGAAAAACGTTAATTTCTCATATGCTAACATTATTCAATGGTGTGATCGACGATGAATTTGTTGCATTGCGAACGAAGGTGGCGAAGACTCATTATCGAATTGGATTAGAGCCACGCTGGTATTCATCCGGTTTTCAAAATGTACAGAATTTTTTGCAAAAGATTGTCTTTGAGCAAACCAAGAATGAAGAAGAGCAGCGTGCATTGATATCAGCGATAGGAAAAATACTCAATCTCGAACAGCAGTTAGTCATTGAAGCCTATGAAGCGGAAAATTTAAAAGCAAGGGAAAATAAATACATAGAAATCAAGGAGGAAGTGAAAAAGAAAATCTCATTGATTAGTGAAGAAGTACTATTATTAAGTAAAGAAACGGATGTATCCGTTAAACAATTGATAGAAAATGGGCATTTTGTCAAAGCGCAGATCGTAATGCGTGCTAATCTATCCCTTCGTTCAAGAACGATAGCTGAAGAGGGTCAGGATCGTATGCAGATCTTGACGGAAAAGATACAAAACCTTGTTATATTCATGAAAAATGTTGATGAAAACATCGATTTGTTAAACCAATCCTTCCTAACCATTACCGAGTTTGTAAAGCTTGTACAGGGGATGGCCGACCAGACAAATTTACTCTCATTGAACTCAGCCATCGAGGCAGCGCGTGCAGGTGAACATGGTAAAGGATTTGCAGTTGTTGCGAATGAAGTCAGGAAGCTTGCTGAACAGACTAAAAATTCAATCACTGAAATAGACGCAATCGTCCATACTTCCGGTGAATATATGAAAGAAGTTGTTGAATCTGTCCAAAGGGTCAAGGCGGTCGTTAAAGCGGGAGAGGAAGAATCTGAGTTAACCGAAAAGGCCTTCAATGAAATAATCGGAGTGATCGAAGGGAATATAACGGATTCAACTGAAATGGAAAGGACAATTCAGGAATTAGTATCAGTCATTCAGGAAATCGGAAACTCTACGGAAAAGGTGTCAGGGCATGCCAGTATACTGAATAACACGGCAAATCAATTGTAGAATGGAAATAAGCCCGTGTATACGGGCTTATTTCGATGGACATATGATCCTCTTACAACCATTTTACTTTTGGTTCAGTTTTATTGATAATCCGCTTGATGTTTGCACGATGCCGGTAAAAAATGAAAATCGTTAATATACCGATTACAATAATAAGCGGCCAATCACCGGCATGAAACACTAAACTGTAGATGAGAGCAAGTAGAGAAGCAATCATGGAAGAAAGCGAGACATATTTGGATATGTATAAGGATATAAAGAATATGATAACGGCAAAGACAAAAAACAATGGTTCATAAGCAAGAATGACACCAGCTGAAGTTGCCACCGCTTTCCCGCCACGAAAGTTAGCGAAAATGGGAAACATATGACCGATGACTGCAAAAACGCCGGCTAGCAATAAATGCATTTCCACGCCAAGCAAGTACGGAAGAAACGTTGCTAGGGTACCCTTAAGTATATCCATGATGGTAACGGTAAGCCCTGCTTTGACACCTAGTGTCCTGAAGGTATTTGTCCCGCCTAGATTTTTACTGCCATGTTCCCGAATGTCGATTTTGTAAAAGGTTTTACCTATTATTAAACCGGAAGGAATCGAACCGATCAGGTAGGCTGACAGTAGAGTGATAAATGTAAACATTCTATGATCCTTTCTTTAAAGAAAAATCTTCTTTTTTATCACGTTTAAGAAGCTGATTGTTCCTTTTTTCAAAAATAAACGTGTAGAAATAGCTAAAAACAGCCTTAAACTACCTGTTAAGCTTCTCTTATTGTAACATTTTCGTGACAAAATGGTACGGCTGTCCAAAAAAAAATCCACTGAAAAAATGAATTTTCCTTGATGAACTTATATCTTTTGATATACGTTAAGTTCATGAAGGGTTAAAGGTTTGCGCTTCCTTATTTTCGTAAATATAAATTGAAGGAAGCCTCCTTGTATAAATTATTACAATACGTGGTAGTCTGTATGAACAGAAAGACAGTTAAGATAAGTGGGTCACACCTTTTCGAAACATATTCTTTCTTGTATAATGGTCTTTCTTAATAATGGTAATAAACAGCTTTTCTCTTAAATAATACCCGTGTTAAGGAATACTCTTTATGCAAATATTACACTTTATTATAAAGGGGATTGAAAAGAATGATAGAGAATCCAAGCAGAGAAGAAATGGGTCAGATGTTGAAAAAATCAAAGCGCATCGCTGTCGTTGGTTTATCAAATAACCCTGAGCGAACTTCTTATATGGTATCAAAGGCCATGCAGGAAAGCGGTTATGAAATCATCCCGGTAAACCCTGCTGTATCTGAAGTGCTGGGTGTCAAGGCAGTAAAAGCCCTGAAAGATATTGAAGGGCACATCGATATCGTCAATGTTTTCCGCCGTTCAGAGTTCCTTCCGGAGATTGCCAAGGAATTTGCAGAAATCGATGCTGATATCTTTTGGGCACAGCTAGGGGTGGAAAATGAAGAAGCCTATAATTTTTTGAAAGAAAAAGGATATACTGTCATCATGAATCGATGCATTAAAGTCGAACACGCCCTTACTAAGTAAAATGAAAAGAGCGGAACTTCCGCTCTTTTTTAAGGATGGCAGTGTCTCAACCAGAGAAATAGTGGGGATTGAGCTTCAGGGCAAATTTAAGCCATTTAAGCTTAATTTGATTAAAATAGTAAAAGTATATTTGCCAAATGAAAATTTACCGCTACAATTAGAAAGGTAGCTATGATACGTTTTCAAAAAAGTGAACAGTTCCAAACAAAGGTGCTAACGCTAATAAAAGGGACGAAAAAAATAGAACACTCGTTCTTTGTTCGTGAAAGTATTATACTTTTTATATGATATTAACGTATGAATGAATTTGTTAAGCTAGTGAGTCATTTCATTGCAGTATGATTTGGCCCGGAAATTGTGTTTAGTAAGGAAAGGGGAATTTCTGTGGCAAAGAAAGTAAAAACAATCGAGTACAATGATGATGCAATTCAGGTACTGGAAGGACTCGAAGCGGTCAGAAAACGTCCCGGTATGTATATCGGCAGTACTGATGCACGCGGACTTCATCATTTAGTGTACGAGATTGTCGATAACTCCGTAGATGAGGCTTTGGCTGGATATGGAGACCAAATTAGTGTGAAAATACATAAAGATAACAGTGTAAGTGTGTCAGATAAAGGCCGTGGAATGCCTACCGGTATGCATAAATTGGGTAAACCGACGCCTGAAGTCATTTTGACGATTCTTCATGCCGGGGGTAAATTTGGACAAGGCGGATATAAAACGAGCGGAGGCCTTCATGGGGTTGGTGCTTCGGTCGTTAACGCGTTGTCTGAATGGCTTGTCGTGACGATTAAAAGGGACGGGTTCATTTACGAACAACGGTTTTTCAATGGCGGCAAGCCGGAAACGACCCTGGAGAAAATCGGTAAAACCAATCAAGCTGGTACCAAAATCCACTTCAAGCCCGATCCAAAAATATTTTCGGTGACAACATTCAATTATGATATCCTATGTGAGCGTCTTCGCGAATCAGCTTTTCTTTTAAAAGGCATGAAGATAGAATTGACGGATGAACGAAACGACCATAATGAAACTTTTCACTATGAAAATGGAATTGAAGCGTTTGTGGATTACTTAAATGAGGAAAAAGAGACCCTTCATAGTGTAGTCAGCTTAGAAGGGGAACAAAATGGGATTGAAGTCGATCTCGCCTTTCAATTCAACGATGGGTATTCAGAAAATATTTTAAGCTTTGTAAATAACGTTCGAACAAAAGACGGCGGCACCCATGAGATTGGCGCAAAAACGGCCATGACACGGGCATTTAATGATTATGCCAGAAAAATGGGGCTATTGAAGGAAAAAGATAAAAACCTCGAAGGTACCGATATACGTGAAGGCTTGTCTTCAATAATTTCTGTTCGTATCCCAGAAGAACTTCTTCAATTCGAAGGACAAACCAAGAGCAAGCTTGGAACTAGCGAAGCCCGTTCTGCAGTCGATTCCATCGTGTCAGAGCACTTAGCCTACTTTTTTGAAGAAGATCCGACCACTAGTACACTATTGGTTAAAAAAGCGATTAAAGCGTTCCAGGCCCGGGAAGCTGCGCGCAAAGCCCGTGAAGATGCAAGAAGCGGGAAGAAACGGAAAAAATCCGACGCCATCCTTTCAGGGAAATTGACACCGGCTCAATCGAAAAATCCCGAACGGAATGAATTATATCTCGTGGAAGGGGACTCTGCTGGAGGATCCGCAAAACAAGGGCGCGATCGCCGATTCCAAGCAGTACTGCCATTACGGGGTAAAGTTATCAATACGGAAAAGGCAAAACTAGCGGATATTTTTAAAAACGAGGAAATAAATACAATCATCCATGCTATCGGTGGAGGTGTCGGGGCGGAGTTCAATACACCGGACACCAACTATGATAAAGTTATCATCATGACTGATGCCGACACGGATGGTGCCCATATCCAAGTGCTGCTGCTGACTTTCTTTTATCGCTATATGAAGCCGTTGATAGAGGCAGGAAAGGTTTACATTGCCTTGCCCCCTTTATATAAAGTGAGTAAAGGGACCGGGAAGAAAGAAGTCATTGAATATGCTTGGAGCGACGAGGAACTTCAGGGAGCATTAGACAAGGTAGGGAAAGGCTATATGATTCAGCGCTATAAAGGGCTGGGTGAGATGAATGCCGATCAATTATGGGATACGACCATGAACCCGGAAACAAGGACATTGATACGTGTGAAGATCGATGACGGTGCCCGTGCAGAAAGACGAGTGACAACGTTGATGGGAGATAAGGTCGAACCGCGCCGTAAATGGATTGAAGCCAATGTCGCTTTTGGTCTCGAAGAGGAATCGAATATTTTAGATAATGAAAATATGTCGATTGAAGAGGAGGTCAATAACGATGGTATTTGAAGAAACGTTTCGAGATTTGCCGCTAGAAGAGGTAATTGGGGACCGCTTCGGGCGTTACAGTAAATATATTATCCAGGATCGGGCACTGCCGGATGCAAGGGACGGATTAAAGCCAGTTCAGCGCAGGATATTGTATGCGATGCATGTAGAAGGAAATACACAGGAAAAAGGATTTAGGAAATCTGCAAAAACGGTCGGTAATGTAATTGGTAACTATCATCCTCATGGCGATTCATCTGTTTATGAGGCAATGGTCCGGATGAGCCAAGACTGGAAGCTGCGAAAGGTCATGGTTCAAATGCACGGAAACAACGGTAGTATTGATGGTGATCCGCCTGCTGCGATGAGGTATACAGAAGCAAGGCTATCATCGATTGCCTCCGAGATGTTACGAGATATTGAAAAAAGGACGGTCGATTTTGTACCGAACTTCGATGATACTTCGGAAGAACCTATTGTTTTGCCAGCGATGTTCCCTAACTTACTTGTAAACGGATCCACAGGAATTTCTGCGGGCTATGCCACTGAAATCCCGCCACATCAAATAGGTGAAGTCATTGATGCTGCCATTATGCGAATCGATAAGCCTGAAGCGACAGTCGCTGATTTAATGACGGTCATTAAGGGGCCGGATTTCCCTACAGGCGGTATCATTCAAGGAATTGAAGGCATTCGTAAAGCCTATGAAACAGGTAAAGGGAAAATAATCATTCGCGGGTTGGCGGAAGTGGAAACGATTCGCGGCGGCAAACAGCAAATCGTCATCACTGAAATCCCTTATGAAGTCAATAAAGCGAACCTTGTTAAAAAAATGGATGAGTTCCGTCTTGACCGGAAAGTGGAAGGTATCGCTGAAGTAAGGGATGAAACGGACCGTACAGGACTGCGTATCGTCATTGAACTGAAAAAGGAAGCGGATGCCAATGGCGTCCTGCATTATTTATATAAAAATTCCGATCTTCAAATTGCTTACAATTTTAATATGGTCGCGATTTATAAAAAACGGCCGACATTGATGAGCCTGCCAAAAATGCTAGATGCGTATATCGATCACCGTAAAGAGGTAATCGTGAACCGCTCCCGTTATGAGTTGCAAAAAGCTCATGACAGGGCACATATTGTCGATGGTTTAGTGAAGGCTTTGTCCATATTGGATGAAGTCATCGCTGTAATCCGTGCCTCTAAAGATAAACGGAATGCCAAAGATAATCTCATCGCTAATTTCGCATTTACAGAAGCTCAAGCTGAAGCCATTGTCTCATTACAGTTATATAGGCTGACAAATACGGATATTACAGCGCTTGAAGCAGAGGCAAAGGAATTGAAGAACAAAATTGAGGAATTGACCAAGATTCTTGGCAGTGAAAAAGTTCTTTTTCAAGTAATAAAAAAAGAACTTCGATTCATTAAAAAAGGTTTTGATGACGGCCGGCGTTCCAAAATCGAAAAAGAAATTGAAGAAATCAAAATTAATCTTGAAGTCTTGATTGCGAGTGAAGATGTGATGGTGACCGTGACGAAAGAAGGCTATGTCAAACGGACTTCCTTACGATCTTATACAGCATCAGGCGGTCTTGATTTTGGCATGAAGGATTCCGATCGCCTGCTCCAGAGGCTGGAGATGAATACGACAGATGTCCTGTTACTGTTCACATCCAAAGGAAACTTCCTCTATTGTCCAGTTCATCAGCTTCCTGATATTCGTTGGAAGGAAACCGGTCAGCATATCGCGAACATCATACCTATCGATAGGGAAGAACAAATCATAAAAGCGATTCCTATCAAAGATTTCACCCTGCCGCAATTCTTAGTGTTCATCACTAAAAATGGTATGGTGAAAAAGACTGAAATAGCTTCCTACAAAGCCCAGAGACATTCAAAACCACTGGTCGGTGTCAATTTAAAAGGTGATGATGAACTGGTCGATGTCCATCATACCGATGGACAGGCAGACCTTTTCCTAGTCACGCATAACGGCTATGGTTTATGGTTTGATGAAGAAGAAGTAAGTGTTGTCGGTGTCCGGGCAGCAGGAGTCAAAGGGATTAATTTGAAAGAGGATGACTATGTCATTGGCGGAAAGGTTTTAGCCAAGGATAGTAAAGAATCAATCCTTATCGTTACCCAGCGCGGAGCCATCAAGAAAATGAAATTAACCGAGTTTGAGAAAACGAGCCGAGCAAAACGCGGTGTCGTGGTCTTGAGGGAATTGAAATCGAATCCTCATAGGGTCATTGGATTTGATACCATCAACAAAACTGATAGTCTATTCATTCTTTCCGAAAAGGGAACCATTGAAACGATCCATGCCGCTTCATTAAAAAATCATGATCGATACACGAATGGATCATTTGTTTTTGATGAAACGGTTAGTGGAAAAGCGAAAGAACTGTGGAAAATATCATTGGAAGATGACTCCGCCATAGAGCAGTGAATCATTTTTTTAAAAGGGATGCTGATCATGATCAGCATCCCTTTTTATTTTTTTCACAAAAGAACGGTCCTATAAGAAAATAATCCCCGCATATCCCCATTACAGGTTGATTCCTTTTACGAGAGTAACCTTTTAAGTCAAAAATGACTTATTGAGTCAATTTTAAATCCTAGCATTGCGAGTCATATATTTCTAATGGGATAACAAATAATTCAATTTTGAATTTTAATATTAACAGAATCTACATATCATAACGATTTATTTTTGGCACACTCCTTGCATATTGTTAGTATGACTTCTTTATTTTTTGAATGAAGAAAGGGGAGGACCAATGGATAGACCTTGGAAAAAGCATATCCCGCCCGGAAATCCAATGGAGATTGATATTCCTGAAATATCTTTAACAGAACTATTTTATCAATCAGTCGAACAATATTCGGATAAAACAGCAGTTACGTTCATGGAGCAAAGGTATACATATTCAGAGTTAGGGAACTTAGTGAAAAAATGTGCCCGCTCGCTTGCTGATGAAGGGATTAAAAAGGGGGATCGTGTGGCTCTTATGCTCCCTAATTGTCCCCAATATCCGATTGGTTTTTTAGGAACTCTTTTGAATGGAGCAATAGTTGTCCAAATCAATCCGATGTATAAGCAAAACGAACTAATACATGTCCTGAAAGACTCAGGTGCAAGGCTCATCATTGTGCTCGACGAATTATTGCCAATAGTTGAAGCCGTAATGGCTGAAACCGATGTTGAAAAGATGTTGTGCGTGTCGCTGGAAAAAGGTAAATGTGAAATGACAAAAAAGCTGATATCAGTAACAGAGGCGGATTTCACAGTGCGGATTGAACCCTCCGAAGATGTCGCCGTCCTCCAATATACAGGAGGAACGACAGGGCGTTCTAAAGGGGCGATGCTAACCCATCGTAATATCGTTGCGAATACGCTGCAAAGTGCAGCTGCTTCAAGAATCAATACTCAAAAGGGGAAGGAAAGGGTACTTGGAGTTTCCCCATTATTTCATGTTTACGGGATGACTTCAGGGATGAACCTGACATTTTATAATGGCGGGGAATTAATTCTTGTATCCCGGTTTGAGGTGACGGAAATCGTCGATATTATCAATAAACTTAAGCCGACCATTTTTCCTGGGGTACCAACGATGTATATTGCTTTATTACAATATTACCAGTCCCATCCATTTGATTTGCATACATTGAAATCTTGCGTTTCAGGTTCGTCACCATTGCCATTGAATGTATTGTCAAGGTTTAACGAATTGAGTGGAACAAAGATTGCAGAGGGCTATGGCCTGTCCGAGGCGTCACCAGTCACTCACCGAAATCCAGTTAGCGGTCTCCAGAAATCTGGAAGTATCGGGATTCCTTTACAAAATACTGATGCTGCCATAATTGACAGTATTACAGGAGAGCCATCCCTCTTGGTTGATACACCAGGTGAATTGGTCATTAAGGGTCCACAGGTAATGAAAGGCTATTGGGGCATGCCTGAAGAGACGCGAAATACGATTCAAAACGGATGGCTTCATACCGGTGACATTGCCAAGATGGATGAAGATGGCTTCTTTTACATTGTGGGACGCAAGAAAGAAATGATCATCGCAGGCGGATTCAATATATATCCAATTGAAATTGAAGATATTCTATACAGCCATCCTAAGGTTCTTGAAGCTGCCGTCTTTGGCGTTCCCGATCAATATCGCGGTGAAACGGTACATGCAGCGGTAGTTTTAAAGCCAAGTGAAAGGATAACTGAAAACGAGTTGAAAGATTATTGCCGAAAACAGCTCGCTGTCTTTAAAGTCCCAAAAATAATCACATTTGAAAGTGAACTTCCGAAGACGGCTGTCGGTAAAATCTTGAAACGCAAGCTTCAAGAAAAACATATCGCTTATTCGGATAAAATATGAAAGCGTTAACAATCAATTCGCAGATAAAGGGGAATTCAAATGGACTTTCGCTTAGATGAAGACATCCTGCTATTAAAAGAAAATATAAGACAGTTTATCGAAGAGCAAATCGATCCTTTTTCCATGCAGATAGAGGATGAAGATCATATACCGGAATCGATCATAAATTTATCGAAGGAAATCGGGTTATTCGGACTTAGTATCCCGGAAAAGTATGGTGGGCTCGGAATCGGAATGGTAGGGAAATGTGCTTTATATGAGGAAATCGGCAAAACACATAATGGATATACCACTCTGATTGGGGCCCACACAGGTATAGGGACAGTAGGGATAGTTGAAATGGGCAATGAAATGCAAAAGGAAAAGTATCTTCCAGATATGGCAAGCGGTAATAAAATTGGCGCATTTGCTTTAACTGAGCCTGCAGCGGGGTCCCATGCGACGAATCTCAAAATGACGGCTGTCAAAAGTGGCGATAAGTATATCCTAAATGGGACTAAGCATTATATAACGAATGCAGATGTAGCGGATATTTTTACAGTTATGGCCGTAACGGACAAAGATAAAGGGGCAAAAGGAATCACTTCATTCATAGTAGAAAAGGATTTTCCGGGTTTTAGAGTTGGTAGCCTGGAAAGGAAAATGGGACTACGAGGCTCACATTCGGCCGAATTGGTTTTTGAAGATTGCGAGGTTCCGGCTGAAAATGTATTGGGGGACGTTGGTCAAGGGTATGTAAATGCATTGAAAATCCTTGCAAATGGCCGGGCAGGCCTTGCGGCACGAAATTTGGGGTCCTGTCAATACCTGCTGGATCTATCTACTAAATATGCCACTGAACGTGAACAATTCGATGTTCCTATCATTGATCATCAAGCCGTATCCCATATGATTGCCGAGATGGCAATGGAAATAGAAGCACTTCGCTCATTCACATACCGTGTCGCATGGATGGTCGATCAGAAAGAAAAAATCATTAAAGAAGCGGCGATGCTTAAGTTGTATGGTTCAGAAGTATATAATCGTGTCGCTGATAAGGCCGTTCAGATTCATGGCGGGATGGGATACATGAAGGATTATCCAGTTGAACGTTTCTATCGGGATGCCCGAATCACTAGAATATATGAAGGCACATCCGAAATCCAAAAAAATATCATTACTGGGCAATTGAAGAGAAAATATCAAAACTAGTCTAATTGGAAAGTGGAGGGGTTAAAATGGATTTACGATTATCGGATGAACAAAAAATGGTACAAAAAACAATACGCAAGTTCGTGGAAAATGAATTGATTCCCTTGGAAAATGAAGTACTACGCAATGAAATGGCTGGAAAACCTAGTTTACCAGAGGGGACATTAAAAGAATTACAGGAAAAAGCAAAAAAAGCTGGGTTTTGGGGCATCAATACTCCGGAGGAATTTGGCGGGGCAGACTTAGGACAGCTTATGATGGCCATTGTCTTGATGGAAGTATCAAAAACGTTTGTACCATTCAGCTTTGGAGGTTCGGCGGACAATATTCTTTATTATGGAAATGAAGAACAGAAAAAGAAATATCTGATCCCTACGATTAACGGGGAGAAAAAGTCCTGTTTTGCCATGACGGAGCCGGGAGCAGGGTCCGATACGCGAAATATTAAAATGACGGCAGTAAAAGAAGCGAACGAATGGGTGCTTAACGGGGAAAAAACTTTCATTACAGGAGGAAACGATGCCGACTTCGTCATGGTCATTGCTGTAACCGACAAAGAAAGTCATCAAGCAACCGGAACGGAAGGGGTAACTTGTTTCATAGTAGACCGTGATATGGGCTGGAGATCAGAATATATCAATACGATGGGAGAATGGGGACCGGCAGGTTTGGTTTTTGATAATGTCAGGGTACCCGAAGAAAACATTTTAGGGGAAGTGCATGGCGGTTATAAACTAGGCTTGGAATGGATTGGGTTTGCAAGATGGATTGTGGGGGCGCGCGCTGTCGGTTCTGCAGAAAGATTGCTGCAAATGGCTATAGAATACGCTAAAGAACGTGTTACATTCGGTAAACCGATTGCTGAGCGACAGGCCATTCAATGGCAGATTGCTGATTCGGCTGTAGAAATCGAAGCTGCAAGATGGCTTGTTTTGAATGCAGCGTTCACACTTGATAATGGAGAAGACAATCGCCATTTAGCTTCAATGGCTAAACTCTATGGAGCGAATATGGGGAATCGGGTCGTTGATCGCGTATTGCAGATACACGGTGGCATGGGTTATACGAAGGAGCTTCCTATTGAACGTTGGTACCGCGAGGCTAGGCTTTGGAGGATTTATGATGGTACGGATGAAATACAGCGGATGATCATTTCCCGGAATTTGATTAAGGGACATGTTAAATTAGGACAATTCTTATAATAGATTAGGAGGAAACGATTATGACAGGGAGATTTACAGGGAAAACGGCTTTAGTTACGGGTGGAAGCAGAGGGATTGGCCTGGCGATCGTCGAACTATTTGCAAGCGAAGGTGCAAATGTAGCCATTATCGATATCAACGAAGAGGTTTTGACATCAACAGGAAATGAATTAAGGGATAAGGGTTACTCCATTTTTACAAAAGTGGCCAATGTGGTCAATTCCGAAGAAGTGGAAGCATTCATTAAAGAAATAGTCGACACATTCGGCTCCCTTGATATCCTCGTGAATAATGCAGGGGTCATCCGAGATAATCTACTTTTTAAAATGACCGATTCAGATTGGCAAACTGTGATGGATGTGCATTTAAAGGGTACCTTCAATGCAGTACGTTCCGCCCAGAAGCATATGGTTGCAAATAAATACGGAAGAATCATCAATATATCATCCACCTCCGCCCTTGGGAATCGTGGGCAGGCTAATTATTCAGCTGCAAAAGCCGGGCTTCAGGGGTTAACAAAAACTCTAGCGATCGAACTTGGAAAATATGGAATAACGGCTAATTCGGTCGCACCAGGTTTTATCGAAACCGAAATGACGAAAGAAACAGCCAGGCGGGTGGGAGTGAGTTTTGAACAATTCATCCAGGATAGGGCAAACAGTATTCCTGTTGCTAGAAGCGGATTGCCAAGTGATATTGCTCATGCTGTTGCATTCTTTGCTGATGAAGCATCCTCATTCATTAGTGGGCAGGTTTTATATGTCGCAGGCGGTCCAAAAAATTAAGTGGAAAGGCGGGATGTTATGTTCAACGAAAGTATTGGAAAACGATCCAAACCCGTTAAAAATATGGTTGAACGGGGTGCCGTTAAAAAATTCGCATTATCGATTGGTGATCCCCACCCGATTTTCATCGATGAAGAAATAGGCAGGCAATCAAGGTATGGAACGAATATCGCACCACCAACTTTCCCAAGGGTTTTTGATTTTGGGACGATCGAAAGCTTAAACCTCCCGAATAAAGGGTTGATTCACGGCGAGCAGATATATCGCTACAACAGGCCGCTGAAGGTAGGGGAAGAAATCACCTGTTATACGGAAGTGAAAGACTATTATGAGAAAAAGGGAAAACAAGGGGAAATGGGATTTCTAGCCTTTAAAAATTATGGGACGGATGCGGATGGGGAAATTGTCTTCACTGCTGAACAGCTTGTCATTATCAATGAAACGATCAGAAGGATGGTGATGAGTAAGTGACGACATTAACCGAACTTCATATTGGTGACTCGTTACATTCAATTGAGCTTGAACCTGTAACGCGTTTGGATCTCATTAAGTACGCTGGTGCATCAGGTGATTTCAATCCCATTCATACGATTGATGAGGAAGCAAAAAATGCTGGTCTTCCCGGTATCATCGCACATGGAATGTGGACGATGGGAAACCTCGCAAAGATTTTCAGTAATCTTTATGAAATCGGATTTATCGAAGAATACAAGATTCGTTTCAAAGGTATGGTTTTCTTGAATGATGTCATAACTCTTCAAGCCGATCTAAAAGAAAAAAATGGGGATAGATATTTTTTCAATGTAGCGGCCACTAACCAGTCAGGTAAGGAAGCGATCAGTGGAGAGGTTATTTTTAAGGCCTACTAAGGGAAAGTAGTGATGAAAGCTATTTCATCACTACTTTTTTTAGGAACGAAATTCGACAATTTTAAAGGGATTTCGAATTTTATCCAGAATTGTACTTAAAAAGAATTCTTTTTGCGGCGGTGAATAGTATTGAATCAAGTGAAACAGGATTCTCAGTTTAATTTGCTCAAAGAGTGGACCTTTCCTGCACTAGTCGTGGATTCTGCAAACCGGATAAAGGATTGGGGCAATTATTTTAATCAATTGTTAGGTCAGAATGGTAATAAAATATTAACCGAACAATTCGATGAGTGGCAATTTCTCGATAATAAAAGGCTTGCAGCTGCAAGGCTGCGTGATAAACGGTATTTATTTTTATTGATGAAACAAATGGATACTGACAATATTCTATATATAGGCAGAGAAACACAATTTTTGGATGATTTATTGATTGATGCTCATGAAACGGATAAGTTGAATCGCGCTCTGGATGCCATTATCGAAAACTCCTATGATGGGATATACATCACCGATCAAGATGGAATCACCCTTTATACCAATTCGGCAATTGAACGGATCACTGGCATTCCAAAAGAGTATTATATAGGCAAGTCGGTGGACCAATTGATTAAGCGCGGCATCCTGAATGCTTCGGTGACGCATAAGGTAGTGAAGCTGAGACGAACGGTATCAGTCGTACAGGATAATTTTGCTGGAAAAGAAACATTGATTACAGGAAGTCCCGTTTTTAATGCGGCAGGGGAAATAGAGCAAGTCGTTACGAATATAAGAGATTTATCAGATTTAAATGAACTGATGCATGAGTTGACGAAAGTTAATGAATTGAATAATCAATATAAGCAGGAAATTGAAAAACTGCGGAAGATAACAAGCCAGGATGGCGTCGTTTTTGTCAGTGATAAGATGAAAATGATCTATGAGATTGCTGAAAGAATATCGGATATTGATGCGACCGTACTCATTTTAGGAGAAACGGGCGTTGGAAAAGATGTCCTTGCCCGTAATATTTATAATCGGAGCATCCGATCTAAAAAAGGAGATTTCATCAAAATAAATTGTGGGGCAATTCCTGCTGATTTATTGGAATCCGAGCTCTTTGGATATGAAGGAGGGGCATTTACCGGTGCCAATCAAAAAGGTAAACCAGGGATGTTTGAGCTGGCGGAAAGTGGGATCTTGTTCTTGGATGAAGTCGGTGAGCTTCCCCTGCAACTTCAAGTGAAGCTGCTTCGGGCCCTTCAGGAAAGGGAGATTCAAAGAATCGGAGGTACAAAGCCAAAGAAAATCGATGTTCGCATAATCGCAGCCACGAACCGGAATCTATCGGAAATGGTCAAATCGGGTGATTTTCGTGAAGACCTCTTTTATAGGCTGAATGTCATTCCGATTACGATTCCTCCCCTAAGGGAAAGAAGAGAAGATATCTTGGCATTGATTGACCTATTTTTAACAAAGGCAAACGAACAATATAAATTCTCAAAAGAAATAGATTCGAGGCTGAAGGAATACTTTTATCAACATGATTGGCCAGGAAATGTCCGTGAATTGATTAATATAGTGGAAAGGCTCGTCGTACTGACGGATAATCAATTATTATCGATTAACGACCTTCCAGAAGAATATCAGCCGGAAAATCGGAATCAGCCGAACCTCAATGCTTCCCTAACTTTAAAGGAAGCGGTGGAAAGAGCCGAAAAGGAAATCTTGACGAAAGCGGCTCAAACCTACCAAACTACATATGAAATCGCAGAAGCCCTTGATTCCAGCCAGGCAACAATTGTGCGGAAACTTAAAAAATATCGATTGAAGGTCAGTGGAAAAGAATAGGTAAGTATGAAATGCACCTCCCATTGTTGGACACCATCCAACAATGGGAGGTGCATTTTTTTTGACTAAATACCGGATAGGCGAAAAATTACATGGAGTTAAGTACTTGGAAGGGGAAAAATCTTATAGATCTATCGCAGATGAAAGAAATGTAGTTTTAGCCATCTGATAAGATGGGTGACTTGCTATCTAGTAGACGGGATGGGAGGAATTGCCTCATTATTTATTCACTTTTTATCTTTATTTTTTTCTAATATTCAAATAAATAAGGAAAAATATTATTGTGTTAGCAAGATCAAGGTAGGGTTTAAATTTTCCAGAATATATACAAGCATGAAATCACCTTCCTTTTTCAATAAGTAGTCTCCAACCAATATTTGACTTTGGCAACCCTTGTATATACTCTAGCAACGTTCAATTTTAAATTTTGAGATGCTCAATACTTAATCTCCCCCCATATGCACTGTAATTTAATGTCTCCGTACCTCATGGGCTTCTATTGAACAGTACTGAGTTCTAACTTCATCACATCGGAGATACCAACATCAGTAAGAAACATAGAACTCATTACTGAATAACGAAGTAATATTTTTTTCATGAATAAACCACCTCAACTTGGTAAGTAGCCTTCTTTACAATAAAAACAGATAGATAATTACCACATATTTTGTTCATATCAAAAATTACCCCCTTTGTTATTTTAGTAATTATATTAACCTATTTTTTTGATAGTTGTGTTTATTAACTATTTTTTAAAAGAGTTTTTAAAAGATTTCGTTTTTAATGTTGCTTTTTGTGCATGATTACCTGCTATTGCGTGAAATAAATGTAGTTGTGAAGGGTATATTTAGATACTTGTCATTTTTTTCATTCTAATTCTTTAACTGATTCAGAAATGATTTTTTCAGTCAAAAGTGAATGATGGATAACCCATATGGAACCCATACATTTGGTTTTTACAATTCAATAATGAATTCACAGTACTGGGAATAGGCGGTTGGACAGTGTGTTACTTATGGCACGGCACTTGCATTCATAATAGGAAATTAAATCTATCTACGGAAGAACCTGTAGAAAGTGCGAGGTGAAAGGGGTGAACGATCCAGACGATTACCGTGGGAAAACTGTTATTCAGAGAAGAAGGAATCAGTGGCTATCCCTAAAAACAGAATATGCATTTCAGATTATCGTATCGCCTGCGATTCATTAGGCAGAAAGAAGGAGGACTTAAAAACGTTAGGTGCATGTACTGAAATAAGTAGTCATTATAAATGAAAGCGCTAACAAGAGCCCAAGTGGTGTTATCCTCTACTCCTAAGTTATATCTGTAGGCGGAGAGAATAGGGAAATAAACAGTGCCTATCTAATTGATCGATGATTGAGTTACTGCTCCTCCCCGAGAGGTTGAGCCAGTGAGGAATAAGTGAAAGTGTTTTTCGTCGCAGATGTGTGCTTTCAAAATATGAACAGGAATGTGGGCCAGGGAATGAACATAGGAGCAAAGTGAAATTCAATAATTATCAGGGAGGAAGTAAATGGATATTTTGATCCAGCAGCTTTTTAATGGTTTGACGATTGGCAGCGTATATAGTCTTGTTGCCCTGGGATTGACGCTAGTATATGGAATTTTGCATATCCCGAACTTTGCCCACGGTGCCCTATATATGTTGGGTGGATATATCACGCTGTCAATGATGACATTATATGGGGTCAATTACTGGATTGCCATGTTTGTATCCGTTATCGTTGTTGGTTTATTGGGAGTCCTTTTGGAACGTTTCGTGTTCCGTCTGTTAAGGGAGGCACCTCCATTGCACGATAAGATAGCAGCAATCGGCATTCTCCTTTTTCTTGAAGCTTTTGCCCAATTTGTCTGGGGTGCAGACTTCCATACAATGACTTCTCCATACGGCCAAGTCGTCAACTTCATGGGCTTGACGTTCACACTACAGCGGTTATTGATCATCGTGTCAGCTATCGCAGTAATGGTTTTACTTTACCTTTTCCTTAAGAAAACTTATACCGGGTCAACGATAATAGCGATGTCCCAAAGCCGTGAAGGTGCGTCATTAGTGGGAATCAACATTAATAAAGTCGCGATGCTGACCTTCATGATATCGGGTGGATTAGCTGCCATCGCTTCATCCCTTGCATCACCGATTAACCTTGTTTTTCCCGGCATGGGGCATTTAGTCATCCTAAAAGCATTCGTCATTATCATCTTGGGCGGGATGGGGAGCATCCCGGGGGCGATCGTAGGCGGATATATCCTAGGTTTCAGTGAGAGCCTGGGCGCAACTTATATTTCAAATGACTATAAGGACATCATCGCATTCATTCTTTTAGTCGTGATATTAACCGTGAAACCAACAGGTCTTTTTGCCAAGGGGGAGAGGTAGCGTGAAGATTTTAACGAAAAGAAATGGAATCATCGCTCTTATCATCTTTGCTTTTTCATTCCCCTTTATCGCGCAAAACGACTATTATCTCCATATGCTGACACTTTCGTTCATCTGGGCGATAGCTGTTTATGGGATCAATTTACTGTCAGGATATACTGGATATCTCTCGCTTGCACATGCTGGATTTTTTGCCATTGGAGCATATTCACTTGGCCTGCTGACGGTAAAAGCGGGAATGAACTTTTGGTTGGCACTTGTAACGGCATGTTTAATCACATGTGCAATTGGGTTTTTAATCGGATTGATAGCGTTGAGGACAAAGGAACACTTTTTCGCGATTTATACCCTATGTGTTGGTTACATCATATATCTGGTCATCGATAAATGGGAGGGGCTTACAGAAGGGGTTAGGGGATTGATCGGTATCCCTGCTCCTGGAAATATAGGTTCAATCGCATTTGATACTGCAGCATCACAATATTATTTGGTCCTCATTTTCCTGCTTGCAGTGATTTTGATCGTGTATCGAATTATCCGCTCGTTGACCGGCAGGACGTATATGGCCATCAGGAACAGCGAGGACCTTGCACAAACGATAGGCATATCCACAATGAAGAATAAGTTAACCGCATTTGTCCTATCCACATTCTTTGCAGGTTTAGCAGGTGCCTTGTATGCTTCATTCATTCGCTTCATTGGACCTGATATCGGATCAACTGCCATAATGTTCGATCTATTGATGTATTTATTGGTTGGTGGAATCGGGACACTCTCTGGTCCATTGGTGGGTACATTACTATTAGTGATCCTTTCGCAGAATCTGCAATTCCTTCAAGAATATCGAATGTTGATATTCGGACCATTGCTTACGATAATCATCATCTTTTATCCGCGTGGAATCGCAGGGGCCATCTTTGATTGGCAAAACAAGCGAAAAGTTAATAAGCGGTCCAAGGTGAGGAACGAAATTCACATGAAAGCGGAGGAGGGATGAGTTTGCTTATCGAAACGAGGAATTTGACAAAGCGGTTTGGTGGATTAGCGGCGGTCAATAATGTGGATTTTATGATTGAAAAAGGAAGAATCAATGCAATAATCGGACCGAATGGTGCAGGAAAATCAACTTTTTTCAACTTGATCAGTGGCTTTCATCGCCCAACTTCAGGTACGGTCCTTTTTAAAGGGATAGATATCACCAAACTTCCAGCGAATGAAATTGCAGGGCTTGGAATTTCAAGGACCTTTCAAACGACAAGCCTTTTTGATCAATCGACCGTCTTGGATAATGTCATTGTCGGGCATAGGCTGCGAACCAAATCCAATTTGGTTGATGCCATTCTAAGAACAAACCGTTTAAAACGAGAGGAAGCGGCATGCAGGGATAAGGCAATGGAGGTGCTTGATATTGTTGGATTGACGCAATCTGCTGACAGAATGGTCTCCAGCATCTCGCAGGAGGAAAAGAAACGGACAGCCATTGCCCTTGCCCTTGCAACGGAACCGGAAATTATCTTTCTCGATGAACCTGCTGCGGGAATCAACCCGGATGAAACGGAAGGTTTGACAGAACTGATTAAAAAATTAAATCGATCAGGACTGACCATTTGTTTAATCGAGCACAAAATGCATATGATCATGAACTTGGCAGATCAAATCATGGTCCTTAATTATGGAGAAAAAATTGCCGAGGGCACACCTAAGGAGATCCGCGGAAATGAAGCGGTGATTAAAGCCTATTTGGGAGGTAGTGCCAGTGCTTAAGTTAACCGATGTCGCCGTGAATTATGGGAGTTTCACTGCGATAAAACATGTGAATATCGAAGTTGCCAAGGGAGAAATTGTAGTTTTGTTAGGAGCTAATGGGGCAGGGAAAAGCACGACTTTTCGTTCCATAAGCGGTATCAGTAAGCTGTCCAAGGGGGAAATTCATTTTCAGGGCATGCCCATAGGGGGCCGTGCCCCGGATAAGAATGTTTTGGAGGGAATAGTCCAGTGTGCCGAGGGACGTAAACTATTTCCACAGATGACCGTCCAGGAAAACCTGAGGATGGGTGCCTATGTGCATCGAAAGAAAAAGGCGGAGATCAAGGATTCCTTGGAATACGTCTATCATTTATTCCCGATTTTAAAAGAAAAGCATCATGATGAAGCGGGAAGCCTGAGCGGAGGTCAACAGCAAATGCTGGCAATTGGAAGGGCCTTGATGTCGAAACCCAAATTGTTGATGCTTGATGAGCCTTCGGTGGGACTGGCTCCACTTATTGTCGAACAGATGTTTCAAGTCATTGAAGAAATAAACCGGGAAGGAATCACGATCCTGCTTGCGGAACAAAACGCGAATGCTGCCCTTAGCATTGCAGATAAAGGATATGTTTTTGAAAATGGGGAAATTGTCGTTCAAGGGACAGCCAGTGATTTATTAGCCAATGATGAAGTAAGGAAAGCATATATTGGAGCCTGAAAAATTGAATGGGGGATTTTTATGAAAAAATTGAAAGTAATATTTGTCTTCATGCTGCTAATGATCACTGTATTGGCTGGGTGCAATAAAGGGGATAGCACTGTGTCTAGCAGTGGCGGTAAAGGTAAAAGTGAAAATGTCGTTAACATTGGTTTTAGCGGTCCATTAAGCGGGGCAGCAGCGCTATATGGGAAAAGGACATTGAATGGTGTCGAAATGGCCGTCAATGAAATTAACGATGCTGGTGGTTTTGAAGTGGATGGTAAGAAATACACATTGAATTTGGTATCATTGGATGATAAATACTTACCAAATGAAACAGGTGCGAATGCAAAACGTCTAATTCAGGAACATGATACGCCGATTATTTTCACGCCTCATAGCGGAGGTGTGTTGGCACTGCAGGTTTTTAATGAACAAGAGGAATTCATCATTGGTGCTTATACGAGTGAACCGACAGTGACCGAGAGTGGAAATTCATTAACCGTTCGAATTCCGCCGAATTACGAAGGGTATATCGAACCTTTTACAACTTACGCAATGGAAAATTTCGGCAAGAAAATAGCCGCTTTACCTACTTCCTCCCAATATGGTAAAGACTGGACGGAAGCCGTTCTCCCACATTGGGAAAAGCAAGGCGGTAAAGTCGTTTATAATTCGTCGATCGATTTCGCCAAAGAAACCGATTTCTTCACGATCGTTACCAATGCCTTGAAAAAAGACCCTGATGTTCTATTTATCGGTGGTGCTTCGGAACCTACGGCAAAAGTAGCGAAGCAAGCTCGGGAGCTAGGTTTTAAAGGCGGTTTCATCATCATGGATCAAGCAAAGCTAGATCAAATGAAGCCGATTGCCGGTTCATATGAAACATTGGAAGGCTCGATTGGCGTTCTTCCACTGATGGATTCGGATGAAGAAGCAGTTCCCGCATTCGTTAAGAAATATCAAAAGAATTATAAGGAAGATCCAAGTTCCGAAGTAGGTTTGAATTATATCGCCATGTATGCCTTTGTTGAAGCTATGGAATCTGCAGGCAGTGTGGATGATGCGAAGGCTATCCGTAAACATATGCAGGATGGTCTTTCAAATATAGGGCCAGATCAAAAAATATATGATATTCCCTCAATTGATGAAAATGGAGGATTTGCATCAACTATTGTCGTCGGCGCTGTCGAAGACGGGAAAGTTGTCCCCGTCCGTTAACTGGGTCAGGGGTAGCAGGCATCCCGAGTCCTGTGAGTAAACTAGTTTAGCATTTTGTTATAATACTTATGCGTGTATCGTACCCAAGTTTGGGAACGGTACACGTTTTTTTATTGACGGAAAAATCAGGAGTGCAATATTACAAAACTAGAGGTTTCTATGGGTAAATCATTACACGCAGAAGGCGGCTATAGATGCATCCATTTCCCCGGGATGTAATGAAATTTTATTTGATTCCAAATAAGGAGATTGCCTGTGTGGGGTATGTTAAGGGGATGAATAATGTGAATTTTACAAAAATATCTTGTGTCAAAGTAATGAAACCGCTATCATTGAATATAATATGAAATATAATTTCATTATTTACTATTAAATTTTGAAATTATATTTAAGCAATAGGAGGATTTGATTGTCTATGGAAGAACATCTGCGTTCGTTAACGACTGAATTACGGAACGAAGGGACGATGAATATCGATAGTGTAAATACGATGGAAATCATTTCAGCAATCAATAAAGAAGATTCAAAGGTGGCAGCAGCGGTACAGGAGGTTTTGCCAGAAATAAAAACGGTAGTTGAATGGGCTTACGAATCGTTAAAAAAAGGTGGGAGACTTATATACATCGGAGCGGGAACGAGCGGAAGACTCGGTGTTCTGGATGCCGTGGAATGTCCACCTACTTTCAGTACCCCGCCTGAAAGGGTGCTGGGAATTATTGCAGGAGGGGAAAAGGCATTTGTTCGGGCTGTTGAAGGAGCGGAGGATAAAGAAGAGTTTGGGGAATCTGATTTAATTGACGTGAACCTTACAGCAAATGATACGGTTATTGGCATTGCGGCAAGCGGCCGTACCCCGTATGTGAGGGGCGCTTTACGTTATGCAAGGAAAGTTGGGGCTAAAGCGGTGGCTTTATCATGCAATAAAAACGCGAGTATCACAGAATCAGCTGATATAGGGATTGAAGTGGTGGTCGGACCGGAAGTGTTAACAGGATCCACGAGAATGAAAGCGGCAACCGCACATAAAATGGTACTCAATATGATTTCAACAGCAACCATGATCCGCTTGGGAAAAGTCTATGAAAATCTGATGGTTGATGTAAATGTCAGTAATCAAAAACTGAAGGACCGTGCGATAAGCATCATAGAAACTGTAACGAATGCTGACTATGATCAAGCTTTGAATACGCTTGAGAAGGCAAATAATCAAGTTAAACCAGCGATTGTCATGATAAAAACGGCAACAGATTATCAAAAAGCAATCGAGTTACTGGAAAAGGCTGATGGAGATGTCAGAAAAGCCATCTCGATCCATAAAGATTAAGGAGGGAAACAATGGCTACAGGAGGATTATCCATCATACAGACGATGTTGAGCAAGCTGCCGCAATCAGAACAAAAACTAGCAGAATATATTCTACAGAATCCTCATGAAGTTGTGAACAGCACTGTACAGGAATTGAGTACGTCTGCCCAAACTAGCGGGGCTGCTGTTATTAGGTTGTGTAAATCGCTTGGAATAAAGGGGTTTCAAGATCTGAAAATAAGGATTGCTGGAGATTTGATGAAGACTGTAGAACAGGGTTACCGGGATATCGAGCCTTCCGAATCTCTGTATCGGATTGTTGAGAAAACGACGAGTAATTCGATTCAGACCATTCGGGACACATCTGAAATAATCGATCATGATAATCTCAAACGGGCTATAACGCTGATGCTGAACGCTAAAACCGTCCACTTTTGCGGAGTGGGTGCTTCGAATATAGTTGCTGCCGATGCTCAGCAAAAATTACTTCGCATCAATAAAGGGGCAACGGCTTTTACAGATATGCATTTAGTTGCAACCCTGATTGCCAATGCAGATGAAAATGACATCGTTTTTGCCATTTCATTCTCCGGGGAAACACCAGAAGTTGTCAATATACTGAAGCTGGCAAAAGAACGTGGGGTAAAAACGATCGGGCTGACTCATTTTGGTCAAACAACGGTATCTTCTTTGTGTGATGCGACACTGCATACATCCTTTTCGAATGAAGCACCGTTTCGAAGTGCAGCGACATCCTCACGATTGGCGCAGTTATATATGATTGACATTTTGTTTTTGGGGATGGCTTCAGAGCAATATGAAGAGACTGTCCAATATATTGATAACACCAGGTCTGCCATTAAATCGATGACAGATCGATATAAATGAATATTACGAGATTTGACAAAGGGGGTTTTTGAATGGGTAAGGGGGATAAGTACGCCAGTTTAGCAGAAGAGATATTGGGGAAATTGGGTGGGGCATCTAATGTTGCCGATGCTGCACATTGTATGACCAGACTAAGGGTACTGCCAATCGATCGTTCGAAAGTAAACATGGAAGATATAAAGAATATGGAAGGCGTTTTTGGCGTCATTGAAGAGGAAACGATACAAATCGTCCTCGGGCCAGGCGTGGTGAACAAGGTTCATACAGAATTTGAAAAGCTTCTGGAGTCTTCCGGCGGTTTGAACTTAAAAGAAGTGGCCTCGAAGAACAAATCCGAGAATGATAGGAAAAACGCCAAACCTTTTAAACTTTTTTTACGCAGGATTGCAAGCATTTTCATCCCTTTAATTCCCGCGTTAGTGGCATCAGGTTTGATTACCGGTATTACAAAAGCGATCGTTCAAGCGGGCTGGCTTGCAGCAGAGTCGCAATTAGCCATCATTTTAACCGTTATCGGGTCAGGGCTCTTTGCCTATTTGGGGATTTTGGTTGGGACCAATGCGGCAAAGGAATACGGCGGATCACCTGCACTTGGTGCAGTAGCGGGTATCTTGGTCATCAATCCGGCAGTCGGCGACATTTCATTGTTCGGTGAAAATTTACTTCCTGGCCGCGGTGGGTTGATAGGAGTCCTTTTTGCTGCTATCTTCATAGCCTTGGTGGAAAAACAGGTCAGGAAATTCATTCCGCAATCACTGGATATCATTTTGACGCCAACCATCGCTTTACTCATTACCGGGATTGTCACTTACATTGTTTTTATGCCGGTAGGAGGGTTTTTATCGGATGCCATTACGACAGGGTTATTGAATATATTGGATATCGGCGGTGTTGTAGCAGGATTCGTGCTTGGTGCGGCATTCCTACCTCTTGTCATTACTGGTTTACATCAAGGTTTAACGCCTGTTCATTTAGAATTGATCAATTCGATTGGAGATGATCCACTGCTACCCATTTTGGCAATGGGAGGTGCAGGGCAAGTAGGAGCGGCATTTGCCATCTATATGAAAACGAAGAAAGCTAGTTTAAAGAGAGCAATCGGCGGAGGTCTTCCTTCAGGGATGCTTGGTATCGGCGAACCGCTTATATTTGGAGTGACGCTGCCACTGGGCCGGCCTTTCTTAACCGCCTGTTTAGGTGCAGGAGTAGGTGGGGCATTCCAAGCTCAATTCGGAATCGCAACGTCGTCAATCGGTGTTTCTGGACTGCCGCTTACCTTTTTAGTGCATCCAAACCAAATCGGACTGTTCCTCGTAGGGTTGTTTATTTCCTATATAGCAGGATTTGTTTTTACGTATTTGTTTGGATTTAAAGATGAAATGGCAGTAGAATTCAAGTGATTGGAATCTCTTTTTATTTACAGGATCCACATGCAGAAGCACAAATTATCCATGCCGCCAACCTAGGAGTGAAGAGGGCATTTACCTCGCTTCATATTCCTGAAGAAAAGGGTGACCTCGTAAAGAGGATGATCAAGCTTTTAAAGCTTTCAGAGTCCTATGGAATGGAAATCCATGCAGATGTATCATTAAACACGCTTGATCATTTGGGGATTAGCAAACTTGAGGATTTATGGCCATTAGGGATTAAAGGTATTCGCCTTGATGATGGGTTTGATCAAGAAGCGGTTACATCTTTATCTAAGGTGTTTTCCCTCTCACTGAATGCAAGTACGTGGAATGAAGATGAACTTCTAGCCGTGCTTGGGAGCGGGGTGGAACCGGAAAGTTTGATAGCATGGCACAACTTTTATCCAAGGCGTGAAACGGGACTTGAGGAAGAATTCTTTCATGTGCAAAATCGTATGTTCAAGAAATACGGCATACCGATCTTTGCTTTCATCCCGGGTGCTGGGAGTAAACGCGGCCCACTGCATGAGGGCCTTCCAACGCTTGAAAAACACAGGTTGATGAATCCATATGCTGCCGGTGTTGAGCTGTTTCAGCATGTGGAGGGAGTTTTCGTTGGAGATCAAGGAACGGAGAATAATTTGCTTGAGAATCTAATTACCTATAAAAGTCTAAATATTCTATCTATTAGAGCGAAATCCCGACTCTTGCAAAGCGGTCAGTTTAAATTGAGGCCAGATGTTTCTCAAGATGTTTTCCGGCTGCAAAATACCCGAGTCACAGTAAATGTTGAACCGAGTAATACTGTTGCACGCACCCTTGGATCCATAACGATGGACAATGATGGATACGGTCGATATCGGGGAGAGGTTCAAATTTGCAGAAGAGACCTGGAGGCAAGTCATCGGGTCAATGTGATAGGGCGAATTATAGAAGAAGATATTCCCTTGCTGTCCCTTCTAAAGCCTGGTCAATCCATAGAACTGAGGTGTGAATGACCTTTTGAGCTGTAACGAACAATGATACTGGGGTAAACGGATATATTTCAAGAAGGCTTGTTAAAAGAAGGCGGCTGATGGGGTTTCCGGATGCTGCCTTGATTTCTTTTTAGGACCTAAATAGCTCAATTCCATTCATTTTCATCCTTTCATGGTAATGGATATGGAAGTGTTGCTAACAGAACTTAAAAGTATACAAGGGAGGAAGCCTAAATGATAAAAAGGATATGTGCCCCTGCTGGAATCGCATTATTCTTGGTTTTATCCAGTCTGGGAGGGAATGCGACAGCAAAAGGATCAGAGAATGAAAAATCAGTATCGGATATTCAGGAAATCGTAGAAAACATGACAATCGATGAAAAAGTCGGTCAAATGCTCATGCCGGATTTTCGCAATTGGCAAAAACAAGGAGAAGCGAAGGCTACAGGGTTTACTGAAATGAACTCAGAAGTTGCAAGCATCATCAAAAAATATCATCTAGGCGGTGTGATTCTGTTTGCTGAGAATGTAGTCGGTACCGAACAAACGGTTCGGCTCACGGATGGTTTGCAGATGGCAAGCCCAGACCTTCCGCTGTTCATAACGATTGATCAGGAGGGGGGGATCGTAACTCGCCTTCAAACTGGAACGAACCTTCCTGGTAACATGGCTCTTGGTGCAGCCAGAAATGAATATTACGCTTATCAAACGGGAGAGATCATTGGAAAGGAACTTTCGTCACTTGGCATAAATGTCAATTTCGGGCCGTCTGTCGATGTCAATAATAATCCCGGAAATCCTGTTATTGGCGTTCGCTCCTTCAGTTCTGATCAGGAACTGGTATCAAAGCTTGGCATTCAGACGATAAAAGGATTGCAAAATCAGAACATGATAGCAACGACCAAGCATTTCCCTGGCCACGGAGATACAGCAGTCGATAGTCATTATGGTCTCCCCCTTGTTTCTCATGATAAAGAACGTTTGCGTTCCATCGAGTTGGTTCCTTTCCAAAGGGCCATCGATGCTGGAGTTGATATGATGATGACTGCGCATGTTCAATTTCCTGCATTCGATGACACTACGTATATCAGTAAACAAGACGGTCAAGAAATTATGGTTCCTGCAACGTTGTCACATAAGGTCATCACGGGTCTATTACGTGAAGAAATGGGTTTTGATGGTGTCGTGGTTACAGATGCTTTGAATATGAAAGCCATCGCGGACAACTTCGGACAGGAAGAAGCTGTTGTCCTTGCCCTGAAGTCTGGTGTTGATATTGCATTGATGCCTGCACAGGTTAATTCGCTTCAAATGGAAAAGAATTTAACCTCTGTATTCCATGCAGTGAAGGAAGCAGTGGAAAGCGGGGAAATTCCTCAAGGTCAAGTCAATCAATCCGTAACAAGGATACTTGAACTGAAAGTGAAAAGAGGGATATTAAATCCTGATGAAACTCCGGTCGATAAAAAAATCGAAACCGCGTTTAAAGTGGTCGGGAATGAAGATCATTTGAAAAAAGAAAGGAAAATCGCGGAAGATGCCATCACCCTATTGAAAAATGAAAACAAAACATTGCCTTTCAAACCTAAGAAAAATGATAAAGTTTTAGTTCTTGCCCCTTTTGATGATCAAGTTGAATCCATGTCAAGGAGCATCCTAGAATTAGCTGATAAAAAGAAAATAAAGAAAGTCCAAATAACGGGTATGAGTTTTTCAGGAAAGTCATTTACAGATGAAGTGGCTAAACTAATCGATGAATCGGATTTTGTCATAACCGGTTCCTATGTTGTCAAAAACGATCCGGCTGTAAATGATGGAGTGATCGATGATAGCATTCAAGATTCGTCGAAGTGGGCAACAGCCTTCCCAAGAGCGATCATGAACCATGCTAATAAGAAGGACAAAGAATTTGTTTTAATGAGTTTAAGAAACCCGTATGATGTTGCAAACTTTGAAGAAGCGAAAGCGGTTCTTGCTGTTTACGGGTTCAAAGGTTATTCGAATGGGCGTTATAGACAGCCGAATATCCCGGCAGGCATCTCGACCATTTTTGGAGAATCAAAGCCTAAAGGCAAGTTGCCGGTCGATATACCATCAGTGACTAAGCCCTCTGAAAGGCTTTATAAATTTGGATATGGATTAGATATTAAATCAGGAAGACCCATAAAAAAATAGGGAGGGAAGCAATTTGAAAAGAATGATTATCTTATTTACCATTTGCATGCTTTCTTTCGGCATCGTTTCCTCAAAAAGTGTAACCGCTGTTAAAGAGAAGAAAAAACAAAAAGTCAATCCCGGTATTGAAGTCCTTTTAAAAGAAGAAAAGGACGTGTTAAGCAGAAAGAAAGTCGGTTTGATCACGAATCCAACTGGCATCGATTCTAAATTAACCAGCATCGTAGATTTACTTCATGATGATCCGGATATTAATTTGACAGCGTTATTCGGTCCTGAACATGGAGTCCGAGGAGATGCGCAAGCAGGTGCAAGCGTTGAATATTATATTGATGAAAAAACAGGGTTGCCCGTTTATAGCTTATATGGCAAAACGAAAAAACCGACGCCCGAAATGTTAAAAGATGTTGAGGTCCTTGTCTTTGATATCCAAGATGTCGGAACACGCTATTACACGTATATCTACACGATGGCTTATGCAATGGAAGCAGCCAAAGAAAATGATATCCCCTTCATCGTGCTGGACCGGCCGAACCCACAAGGCGGGGAGTCGGTAGATGGACCGGTGCTTGAACCTGAATTCTCATCGTTTGTTGGTTTGTACCCAATACCGCTTAAGCATGGGATGACTGTTGGGGAACTCGCGACTTTGTTCAATAAGGAATTTAAAATTGGTGCAGATCTAAAGGTCATCAAGATGAAAGGCTGGAAGCGAGATATGGATTATGACGATACTGGGCTTCCTTTTGTCTTGCCGTCACCGAATATGCCGACAGTCTCTACTACATTCGTATATCCGGCTACAGGCTTGATCGAGGGAACGAATGTCTCGGAAGGCAGAGGAACGACTAAACCATTCGAGTTGATTGGTGCTCCTTATATAAACGGTGATGAGCTTGCTGGGAAATTAAATGCTCTTCGTTTACCTGGTGTAAAATTCAGGGCAGCCTCTTTTACACCTATGTTTTCAAAGCATGCAGGTAAACTTAGCCACGGAGTGGAAATTTATATAACGGATAGAGAGGAATTCAAGGCTGTCCCTACTGGACTTCACATCATCAAGACCATTCAGGACCTATATCCTGGTGATTTCGAATTCCTTGCAGCCAACAATTTCAATTTATTGATTGGAAATGGCTGGGTAAGGTCCAGAATTGAAGAAGGTTCTTCAGTAAATGAAATTATGAAAGAATATCAAGAAAAGCAAGATGCTTTTAAAAAGGTTCGCAAAAATTACTTACTCTATAAATAAGTGGTGAAAAAGGATAAGTCCATTTGGACTTTTCTTTTTTTTTGAACATTAGAAGGAGGAGTAAATCGCTAAGACTTTTTTCCTTAATATAGTCAATTTATTAATGAAATGAGGTTCTAAAATGGAAGGAACCGTTGTCTAATAGAATATGGGGTTTGCCCTAAATCAGCAATTGTAAGGAGGAAAGCGGAATGAAAAAATATCTTCAAAAAATTGGACGTTCCTTGATGCTGCCAGTAGCCGTATTACCGGCAGCCGCCATTTTAATGGGGATCGGTTATTGGATAGACCCAGCAGGATGGGGAGCGGAAAGTCCGTTAGCGGCTTTCTTAATCAAAGCAGGGTCTTCCATCATTGACAATATGGCTATCTTGTTTGCTGTTGGAGTGGCGTTTGGGATGTCGAAAGGAAAAGATGGAGCCGCCGCTTTGAGCGGGCTGGTAGCCTATCTAGTCGTAACGACATTGCTTTCCACGGACTCGGTAGCGATGCTGCAGGGAATTGATGTAAAAGATGTAAACCCAGCATTTGAGAAAATAGAAAATGCATTTGTCGGAATCCTCTCGGGTCTTATAGCGGCAGCTATGTTTAATCGGTTCAGTAAGGTCGAACTGCCGGATGCATTCGCTTTCTTTAGCGGTAAACGCCTTGTCCCAATCCTTACGGCGGTTGCCATGTTACTGGTTTCTCTTATATTATTCTTCGTTTGGCCACTCATCTACTCCTGGTTAGTAATATTTGGGGAAGGAATAAGTGAATTAGGTGCTGCTGGAGCAGGACTCTATGGATTCTTCAATCGGCTTTTGATACCAACAGGTTTACATCATGCGTTAAACTCCGTATTCTGGTTTGATGTAATAGGACTTAACGATATCGGTAAATTCTGGGCTGGAACGGGAATAAAAGGAACCACGGGTATGTATCAAGCCGGATTCTTTCCCGTCATGATGTTCGGTTTACCGGCTGCGGCTCTTGCCATGTACCATACGGCAAAATCACGGAAGAAAAAACAAGTGGCTTCATTAATGCTTGCAGCCGGTTTCGCTTCATTTTTCACAGGCGTCACTGAACCGTTGGAATTTGCTTTCATGTTTGTTGCACCAGCCCTTTTTGTTGTGCATGCCTTATTAACAGGAATCTCGTTAGCTATTGCTGCGACTTTCCAATGGACAGCAGGGTTCGGTTTTAGTGCAGGATTCATTGACTTTGTTTTAAGTTCAAGATTGCCAATGGCAAATGAACCTTATATGCTACTTCTTCAAGGACTGGCTTTTGCTGTCATCTACTATTTCTTATTCCGATTCTTGATAACAAGGTTCAATTTAATGACTCCCGGCAGGGAAGATGATACAGAAGATGAGCTTGATGGTGAAGGAGTGATTGCAGAGGCGGACAATAGTCAAGGCGGGAATAATGAGAGTAAATTCTTTAGGATGGCTTCTGTTATTTATGAGGGATTAGGCGGAGACGCCAACGTAACATCTGTAGATAACTGCGTTACCCGATTAAGGGTTGAGGTGGAGAATATGGGAGCTGTCGATCAAAATAAAATCAAATCAACAGGGGTTGCAGGAATCAATATCGTGGGTCCCCAAAGCATTCAAGTCATCGTAGGGACACAGGTACAATTCATAGCAGATGAAATTGAAAAAATCCGACGGCAATAGGTCGGGATAAACTGCATATTGGCTTCCAATTCCCCCTTTAATACAACTGTTTGCTTAATGTAAATGGGATGGATACACTAACTCTACGATTAGTTTTAAGTTTCCTTATCATTCTGATCGTAGAGATTTTTATGATAACGTACTGTTTCATAGGTACCAATCAATCGATGTGAATTAAACAATTCCTAATATTAGATTTATCTTATTAATCTCTGCTTTTAAATTAGAATAAAACGAATCAATGTTCTATAATATATAAGGGTATTAATAAAGGATTTGCAATGAAGCTTGGAGAATTACTAAATGAAGCTCGTCCGCATTCATTTGAATAGTAAGGATTTCATCGATAATGTAGGCTGTAGCTGTATACATAAAGACAACCGCAAAGAACACGATCGTATAGGGTACTTCGTTTTGAGCAAAGGATATCTTTGAATTTTTCTACCTTTTAGTATAGGAGAGGTTCCGATCATGTATAAACAAAAAACCAAAGAAACTGACAGTAGTGTCATTGAGTTCATTGAGAACGTCGATAATCCTAAAAAGCGTGAAGATGCATATCAATTATTGGATGTTTTTGCCAAGACGACAGGTTATGAGGCAAAGATGTGGGGACCGAGCATCATTGGATTCGGTATCTATCATTATAAATATGAATCTGGTCACGAAGGCGACGCGCCTCTGGTTGGCTTTTCACCCCGAAAAGCAAAAATCAGTTTATATTTTTCTCCGGGTGACAAAAAAAGGGAAGAATTGTTACAGGCATTTGGAAAACATACTTCTGGAAAAGGGTGTGTGTACATTAATAAAGTGGCAGATATCGAAATTGATGTTTTGAAAGAATTGATTAATCAGTCTGTCAAGTTTTTGAGAGAAAAGTATCCGAACAATGAAGTGAAATAAAGCGTGTTTCAGAGAAGAAAGAAAGCGAGAGGGAACCGAAAATGAGAAAAATTAAAGTGGGTTTAGTTGGGTATGGATTATCGGGCGCTACATTTCACGCGCCATTACTAAGTGTTTTAGGGCAATTTCAAATAGTGAAAGTTGTCAGCTCCCAAAAGGAAAAAGTCCTAAAAGATTTGAAGGATGTGGAAGTGGTAGGCACCTTGGAGGAAATTCTTGTAGACTCGTCAATCGATTTGGCCGTTATTACGACACCGAGTGGTTTACATTATGAAATGGCCAAGCAAAGCTTGTTAGCCGGGAAGCATGTCATCCTTGAAAAGCCGATGGTAGTGGAAGCCTGGGAGGCAGAGGAGCTCATTAAGATTGCAGAGGAAAAGAATCTGCTCTTAAGTGTCTATCATAACAGGAGATGGGATAATGACTTTTTGACCGTGAAAAAACTTATGGATGATGGAGTGCTTGGGGAAATCAATACATACCAAGTCCATTATGATCGGTTCAGGCCGATGGTCAGGGATAGATGGAGGGAAAAACCAGGCCCGGGGTCAGGTATCCTATTTGATCTAGGTTCACATCTCATCGATCAAGCCTTGCATTTGTTTGGGGTGCCGCAGTTCGTTTGGGCAGATGTATTTTCGCAAAAAGAAAATGCAGAAACTGATGATTATTTCCATGTGATATTAGGATATGAAAAGCTGAGAGTTATATTGCATTCAGGCTCAATCGTCCCGTCTAATGGACCGCGTTTTCAAGTTCATGGAAGTAAAGGATCATTTATAAAGTCCGGTAATGATTGCCAAGAGGCTGATCTAAGTGATGGTAAAAAACCGATTGATGACTCTTGGGGTGCAGATGCTCCTGAATTTTATGGTAAGCTGGTTACGGTTGAAGGAGAAAACGAGACACAAGAAACCATTGAAACACTGCATGGTTCTTATTTAACGTATTACCAGGCAGTTGCCGATAGTATATTGAGCGGAAAAAAAGCTCCAGTCACTGCCCAAGAGGGACTATCCGTCATTAAAATCATTGATGCGGCTTTTGAAAGCAGTAAATTGAAGAAAGCCGTTTATATTAAATGAAATTAATTTTCCCCTTATAACAATTTGAAATGAGAAGAACTATTAGCGGCTTTAACCTCTTTCAAGAGGAAAAAGGCCGCTTTTTATTATGGTCAAATGTATGATTTCCTGGTTTATTAGGGAAATCATTAACTTAAGGAACATATGAAGCATTTACTCGTGAATTCGGAGCAAATACTCGTGAATTCGAACGTTACGCAAGATTTCGAGCTGTAAATGCATAAGTTTGGCTCCAATATTCGGTAGAAGGTAGCATTTACTCGTGAATTCGAACGTTACGCAAGATTTCGAGCTGTAAATGCATAAGTTTGGCCCAAATATTCGGTAAAAGGTAGCATTTACTCGTGAATTTGAGCCATTTACTCGTGAATTTGGATCAAATACTCGTGAAATTCGTACATTTACTCGTGAATTCGAAGCAAATACTTGTGAATTCGAACGTATTACTCGTGATTAAACTGTAATGAAGGATCTCGATTACAAGAGGAAAGGATATAAAAATCCTAATGAAAAACCCCAAATAGCGCTGCTACTCGGGGTTTTCATCATGCTATAAAACTTGAAATGCCTTTTTGAGTTCTAGGATAATGCCTTTGCATGAAGAGATCGTTTTTGCCAAGCCATGGTAATCATCAAAGTAATGATTAAGAGGAAAAGGCCCAACATGAACGGATAGGTGATGTGGACATCATACATCATTCCAGCAAGTGTGGGTCCAAGCACATTTCCGATGCTCATATACGCATTATTCATACCCATTGCAAATCCCTGCTGATTCCCTGCCATTTTGGAAATCAGTGTGTTAAGAACTGGCCGTAAAATGGAAGTGGAAAGGAAGATAATAAGTGAGATTAAAAAGAAAATCAGGTAACTTGAAGCAAAAAGTGATAGAAGGAAACCTATGGCTGCAACACTGATAAAGATATTCAGCACATTCACTTCCCCAAAACGCCGGACAATCCGGTCGACGACAAACAATTGTACGATTACACTGACGATACCTGTTGCTGTAACCATGACGGCGATGTCCTTAGGACTTGAGTTGAATTGATTATCAAGATAAAGTCCAATTACAGACTCATATGCCATTAACCCAAAGCTCATTACAAGAGTAATGATGAGTGGAATGAAATAGGGCATTTTCACGGATAAGGCAATCTTCCGAACCATTGTTTCAGTTTCAGCATCCATGGATTGAGTAACTTGTGCCGTTTCGCTTTCTTTTAATACAAAAATCGAAAATACCACTGCTGATAGGGAGACCAGTGCAGAAATCAAAAAGGGAAACTTCAGGCCAAAGTCAGCTAAAAACCCTCCAATTCCTGGACCGACTACAATTCCTAGGGACATAGCGGCAGATACTAAACTATTGCCTTTAGCGCGTTGATCAAATGTGGTGATGTCAGCTACATAAGCAAATATTGCGGGTATAAGCAAAGCGGCTCCAATCCCACCGATGATACGCGACGCATACAATAACCAAATGGAATTGACTGCATAAAAAATAAACATGGATAATGTCAAACCGACCAATCCATAAATAATCATTTTTCTGCGCCCGAATTGGTCAGTCCATTTTCCGGCAATTGGCGAAAAGATAAGTTGTGCACCTGCGAAAATGGCGATCATTAGGCCAGCGGCGGTTCCGCCTTGATTAATGGAGGCCAGGTATGCTGGTAAAATGGGAATGATGATACCGAAACTTCCTATTGCTATAAACATATTGATCATGAGGATTATGATCTTTTTACGTTGCTCTGCTGACATGGACAGCCTCTCTCTCTCTTTAAAAATCAATAACCATTTTAATTCGCATGGTTAATTTTTTGATACGTTAATTATGTTATAGTTTTAGATAGATAGTTGTCAATAAGAAAGGATTGTCAAACATGCATTCAAGTGAATTGTATAATTTACATATAGAGATTAAAGAACTAAGCAGCCTCTCACAGGAAATGGTGGAACCGTTATTAGTTAAATACGATTTAACTTCTGTACAGTACCGTGCATTGCAATTAATAGTCTTAAATGAATCCATAGCTGTTAAAAATGTTTCGAATCATTTGAAGATTAAACCTGCAGCAGGAACTGCGCTAATTGACCGGCTTGAACGGAAGGATTTGATCGAAAGGGTACACAGCAAGGATGATCGGCGGGTCGTTTTTATCCAATCAACCGAAAGTGGAAAGGAAACCTACCATTCCATCAATAAGTGTTTCGCCAAAATCTTTCGTGATTTTTATAGCGTCTTAAATGAAGAGGAAACGGAAAGGCTTAAACAAATCGTTGGGAAACTGACCGAACATGTGTCGTCACGTATAGATAATAAAATATAGTCTTCTTGGAGGGGAGGGGTTCCCTTATATATAGAAAGAAAAAGCACTATATTGATTTTCACGCTGGCCATTTTTATATATTTGAGCAATGAATTCCACTATAACTTCATTGTTTTTAGGTGATTATTTATCAGAATGATTAATTAATCATAAATGTTCCTAAACTTTATTTCATTGTGTTCCTTAAATGCCCAACGATGTAATCTGTTCACCACATACACATTCCCCGTAGTCTAATTTCAGCAAATTCAATAATTCTTAAAATGATGTCAGAAATCCATTAAAGAAGATATGATGATGGGAAATTGAATATGTATCAAAAGATTAAGATGTTTTTTTTATGGGAAATGCAAATGGTTCATGAGAAATTGAAAAATGATACACTCAAACAAACTGGTGTGTAGTTCTATAAGAAGATAAAAAGGTCGATTCCTTATCGTAGAGGAAATCGACTTTTTAGGTTGGAATTCTCTTAGCGGATAAACTTTCCGAAAAGGCGGTATAGCATTGTTGTTACCATTCGTTTTAGAGATGTTCAAGTAATATCGCTTACTAGGACTAAAAGCGCAGGAATTAAGGAAATGGAGCAACAAAATCCTGGAAATGGGTTAGAGTATGGTGCGAATTTTAGGAATTAGTTGGTATATTTCTTTTGAAATGGCACGATTCATGCATATTATTTTTACATATATATCTAACAATTATTTATGGAGGAGGAAAAGAATAGGAAACTGATAGAAGAACAATTATTGAAAAACATTTATTTGAGTACCTTATCATGTTCTATGTAATTTAGGTTTAATTTCTCAACATTGGATACCTTTAGCCCCTTGTTTATAAAACATATTGGCTGGGTTTAAATGTAAGAAAATTAATCCCGATTTATATGGGCAAGGTAATGCAATTAAACTTAAAAAAGTTAGGAGATTTTTAGTATGAAAATACCAGTGGAAAATATAGTAGAGTTAACTGTAGAACATCAATTCTTACAGGCTTACCCTATATTGAGTCAGTTACGAACTGATTTGACTTTAAAGGAATATCTACAATTATTAAATGATATGCGTAAGGAGGGTAAACAGTTATTTGCTTTATATCATGATACAAGCATCGTAGCTTTAGCGGGTATTAGCTGGCGTGAAGATTTATATAATGAACGCTATGTGTTTGTACAAGATTTGGTTACTGATGTAAATCATCGTCCTAGTGGCCTTGGATATAATCTGCTTAGTTATATACATAATTGGGCAAAAGAAAATGGTGCTGAATATATTTCGTTGGAATCGTGAATTCGGCGCGTTTTTTAGGAGGCTAGTACCTATTAGGTGCAGCCTTTTTTTTTCGTACAAAACAAGTTAAAGGGATCCAAATGAAAAATGAAATGAGTCAGGAAGAATACTATGCACCTATTCAAAGGGGGAGGTGCCCTGCTGGAATTAATGATTGGAATTATCCTATGAATAAATGCATAAATTGCCAATATACGCATAATTTTGACTGAACCTTTATTTAATTGTACCGTATTACCTAATAAATTTAATGATTAATTTTTTTGTAATACTTTATATATTTAAATTTTAAGAGCAATTACTTAGGTAGGCTTATCTCAGTCTGAATACTGGCAGGTAGATTAATCAACGAGGGCTTCTAAATGAAAGATTCGATTTAGTGTAATAAATATAAGTTATTTTAGATAAACTTGGTTTTTTACCACTAGCATAGACTGATACGTGGTAAGCGTGTTTTCCGGAATGATATGCTGCAATTAAATTATTTGGACTGCCAGCGAGTGCGGATGCCAGTGCAGTAGCTACTCCTGCTGGTGCTGTGGGACCACCTGCAAACACAAGAGTACTTACGATGCTTAACCATGTTGTTCCCTTTTGATAAGCCTTTACCATCTTTCCTAATTGGGCATTTGTTAGTTTAGCTGGATGAGCAATAGGTTTGCTCATTTCAATAATGCTTGCAGTTGGTTGTATTTGTACAAAATCTTCACTAATTAAATTGACTTCTACGATTGGGTTTACTGCTGTTGATGAAGGTGTTAATTTAATTTTCTCTTCTGTGAATGCATTAGGAACATTAGAGACCACCAATAAACTTGTTATTAGTATTGAAAATAAGGACTTTTTCTTCATTTAATAACACTCCCTTTGTATTTTTTTTGAATATTGGATATAATTTGATACTATATAACTATATAAGGGAGGTCAAGATAAATATGGAAATAAAGGAAAAAAAAATTAAATCAGTTAAAATTGTACTTATCTCTACTTGTATAGGTTTAATAATAAGGATGTTTTCAGTAATTATAGCTGATCAAAAAGTATTTTCTATTTATAACATAGACATATTAATTTTAATTTTAGCCATAATTGGATTAATCATATTTTTGAATAAAAGGAAAAAAATAAGATAAAATTAATAATGTATTTAGAATAAAATGTTGCAATGCTCTCTATATCCTAAAGTATCTAGAGGTTATCTTTATTTAGTAGGGTAACCGACTGGAATGCTATTTTTGTATTCCCATAGGACCTATGATTTTTTGAAATTTAGGATTTTGGAACATCTGTTACATTAATTGTCTTTTTGTATAAATCCGTGAAAAAATAAAAGGTGGGAAGAAAAACAGATTGTTTTTCTTCCCACCTTTTATTTCATTGGACAGTCCCGTAATTGTTTAAAAGACCCCCAAACTAGATCACACTATAAGGAACAAATTAACAATAATGACAAAAGAAGAATAATAAATGATTTATGTATTCTGTAAATTCAAACCAAACATTATAACGTTATATTGATTAGTTCGGCAAAATATGATAATCTATTTTTGTAAAGAGAAATGAAATGAATTCTCACACAATTCAGTGTAACCGTATACAAAGTCCTTGCAATCGATAGGATGTACCGAAAAGGATGAGAGAAATGACAGATACGTTAGTTCTGAAGAATGTAAAGATGTTAGAGGGATATGCAGCTGATATCATACTGGAAAATGGGATGATTAAAGAAATCGCACTTCCCGGAACTGCAATAGGAGATAAGGTAATAGATTATGATCAAAAAGTATTTGTTTCCAGCGGATGGATCGATATGCATGTACATGCTTTTCCGGAATTCGATCCTTATGGTGATGATGTTGATGAGATTGGATACAAAACTGGTGTAACAACGGTCATTGATGCGGGAAGCACGGGGGCAGATAGGATATCTGATTTGGTTAGCAGTTGTGAAAATTCCAAAACGAATGTTTTCGCCTTTCTGAATATTTCGCGGATTGGATTGAAAAGGATTGATGAGTTATCGGATATTTCATGGCTGGACGAAGGGGAAATCAGGAAGGCACTTTCCAAGTACGGGGATTTTGTCGTTGGACTTAAAGCGAGAATAAGTAAAAGTGTGGTTGGTCCAAATGGTATCGAACCATTGAAAATCGCTCGGAAGTTCTCGGCTGAAACTGATTTACCATTAATGGTTCATATCGGTTCAGGGCCGCCTGATATTAAGGAAGTCCTTGATTTACTTGAGGAAAAGGACATTATTACACATTTCTTAAATGGTAAAGCGAATAATTTATTTGATGAAAGAGAAGAGCCACTGCCTGAGTTCAGTAAGGCGATTGAACGTGGAGTTCATTTGGATGTAGGTCATGGAACGGCAAGCTTTTCTTTTAAAACGGCAGAAACGGCGAAAAAGCGGGGAATCCGCTTCAATACGATCAGTACGGATATCTATCGGAAAAACAGAGAGAATGGCCCAGTTTTTAATATGGCACATGTGCTTACAAAATTTTTGTATCTGGGCTATCCATTAAAAGAAGTAATAGATGCCGTCACGGTCAATGCAGCATCATGGTTGCATAAACCAGAGCTAGGCAGGATTTCAGCTGGGGATATTGCTAACTTAACCTTATTCTCAATTGAGGATGAGCCGACGCTTTTATTGGATTCCGATGACGAAAAAAGAATGGCAGAAAAAAGAGTTGTCGTAAAAGGAGTGGTTATAAATGGAGAGTACATTGAATGCTAAATACGGTTTGAAAAGAGTCATCAATGCAAGCGGAAGAATGAGCATATTGGGGGTTTCTGCTCCAACGGATACAGTGATGGACGCGATGAAAAAAGGTGGACAAAATTATGTTGAAATTTCTGATTTAGTGGATAAGTCAGGCCAGCATATAGCGAATTTACTTCAGTCTGAAGCAGCTGTCGTCGTAAACTCGGCATCAAGTGGTATCGCCCTTTCAGTAGCGGCGATCGTTACTGAAGGAAACAGAAGAAAAAGCGAAAGGCTTCATCAAGAACCGATTAAAAAGAATGAAATCATCATGCTGAAGGGCCATAACGTTCAGTATGGTGCACCGGTTGAAACCATGATTTACCTGGGTGGCGGAAAATTGGTTGAAGTTGGTTATGCAAACGAAGGGAAAGCGGAACATATTGCGGATGCCATTAATGAAAATACTTCCGCCATTTTATACGTGAAATCACATCATGCCGTTCAGAAAAATATGATATCTGTCGAAGAAGCATGGGAAGTGGCCAAAACGAATAATATCCCTCTGATTGTCGATGCAGCAGCGGAGGAAGACTTGGAGAAATATGTACAATTTGCCGACTTGGCGATTTATAGTGGATCAAAAGCCATTGAAGGACCGACATCCGGTATCGTAGCTGGCAGAAAAAAATATATCGAATGGTTAAAGGTTCAATTGCACTGTATCGGAAGGAGCATGAAGGTCGGCAAAGAAACTACCTTTGGGCTGCTTCAGGCATTGGATGAGTATTTTGTCAAAACGGATAATAGTGAAAAAGAAAAAGCTAGTTTACAAGTTCTCGCTTCACTTGACTCCATTGATGGCGTAAAAGTAACGATTGTTCAGGATGAAGCGGGTCGTGCCATATATAGGGCACGTATTTCCATTGATCCTTTGATTACGGAAACAACGGCGAAGGAAGTGAACGAGCAGCTCAGAAATGGGGATATAGCCATTTATACACGTGATTATGGGATACGGCAAGGCTTTTTCGATATAGATCCACGTCCATTGCAAGGTGATGATATAAACGTCATTGAAGCTCAATTAAGAACCATTTTAGGAGGAAAACAAGGATGACAAACATAAACAAACGGTTATTGAATGATCGTGTAGCCTTAAATGTACTAGCAAATAGTGTAGAAAATGCAGTGGAAGTCTTTGAAGCAGCGGAAGGCCATGTATTGGTTGGTGTACTCTCAAAGGATTATCCAACTGTGGAAGCTGGTGTTACAGCAATGAAAGAATACGGGGAAGCCATTGATGAGGCCGTTTCTATAGGATTGGGCGCGGGCGATAATAGACAGGCAGCAGTTGTCGCAGAAATTGCAAAATACTATCCAGGCAGTCATATTAATCAGGTTTTTCCGGCTGTAGGTGCTACAAGGGCCAATTTAGGTAAGAAGGATAGCTGGATAAATTCACTTGTTTCTCCAACGGGGAAAGTCGGTTATGTGAATATTTCCACTGGTCCTGTAAGTGCAGGTGCAAGTGAAACGGCCATTGTGCCTATCAAAGCTGCCATTGCGCTGGTTCGCGATATGGGCGGAAATGCATTGAAATACTTCCCGATGAAAGGCCTGAAGCATGAAGGTGAGTATCGTGCTGTGGCAAAGGCTTGTGGTGAAGAGGGATTTGCTTTGGAACCAACAGGCGGAATCGATTTAAATAATTTCGAGACCATACTGGAAATCGCATTGGAAGCAAAAGTGCCTAAAGTCATTCCCCATGTCTATTCTTCCATCATCGATGAAGAAACTGGAAAAACGAATGGGGAGGATGTACGGAAATTATTAGCCATAACAAAAAAATTGGTTGAAAAACATGCCTAAAAGGATTGTGGCATTCGGGGAAGTAATGATGCGTTTGCAGGTACCAGGGTATGAATTGCTATCACAGGCTAACACTCTGCAATACTCCTTTTCAGGCACGGGGGTAAACGTTGCTTCTGCGATGACCAAGCTTGGACATGATGGATATCTTGTTACAAAATTACCGGATAACCCCCTTGGGGATTCAGCGGTTTCAGCTTTGCAGCGCTTAGGAATTGGACGGAACTTCATCTCTAGAGGTGGAAAATACTTGGGGATGTATTTTTTGGAAAATGGTTTTGGACAGCGGGCGAGCCGTGTCACATATTCCAATCGACTGGAAAGCAGTTTTAATACAGCATACTCTTCCGATTATGATATGGATATGATTTCGGAAAATGCGGATATCATCCATTTTTGCGGAATCACGCTGGCCATGGCGGAAAATGTACGGGAAAGTATGAAGGTGCTGGCTAGAAAAGTCAAAGAAAAAGGCGGTACAGTTTGTTTCGATTGCAATTACCGCCCCTCTTTATGGGAGGGTGGTTACGCTGACGCAAAGCCTCATTATGAAGAAATGCTTTCTTTGGCTGATATCGTCATGATGAATGAAAAAGACGCGCTATATATTTTAGGAATGAAGTCAGAAGGCTCCACAAGGGAAGGGCAGCTTGTTGAGTTGATCCCAGAAGTAGCAGAGACATTCAATATTCAATCGATAGCGGGGACACATCGTTCGATCAACAGCGATAATACCCATAAGTTGAGGGGATATATATATAAGGAAGGAACATTTTACTTTTCCGATATTCTATCATTTTCCGTATATGATAGAATAGGTTCAGGAGATGCCTATACCAGCGGAATCTTACATGGTGAATTACTGGGATATTCCCCTGAAAAGACAGTTCGGTTTGCGGCTGTATCAGGAATGCTGGCATGTACTGTCGTTGGAGATACTCCTTTGGCAACCGAAAAGGAGATACTCTCGGCGATGGAAGGTAAAATGGAAGATATTAAGAGATAAAAGGCAGGAGATTAGGAATGAATGTGAACAGAAAAAATGGACCGATGTATTTACAAATAAAGGAAATATTGAAGGATCGTATTTTACATGGGGTTTATGCCATCGACACAAACATTCCCTCCGAGCCTCTATTGGAAGAAGAATTTAATGTAAGTAAGGTTACTGTCCGTAATGCAATCAAAGAACTTGTGCAAGAGGGGTATGTTGAAAAGAAAAGCGGCAAAGGCACGAGGGTCATAGCTAATGGATCGATTGTCAAACTTTCTAAAGGAAAGCGTTTTACAGAGCTTTTGGTGGAAGAAGGGCACTTCATTTTAAAAAAGGTGTTAAACATAAGTCATGTTGACCTTTCTTCGGACGCTAAGCTGCATTCTTTATTTGGTGACCAATGCACAAGAATCGAACGAATATATTTATTGGACAATGAACCTTATATTTACTTTACACATTATGTTTCACTTAATATAAATCAAGAAGAGATTAAAGAGGTCCAAATCAATTCTTTGTACCGCTTTTTGGAAGATCAAAACGTCAAACTTGAAACATTCAGAGATGAGTTTGCCGTTGCTATCGCTCCGGATCACATTTGCGAAACACTGAAAATAGAAAACAATAGTCCAGTATTGAAAAGGATTCGGATTTCCAGTGATGGGGACGGAAATGTTATGGAATACAGTGAAGGGTATTACCACACGGCTAAACAGAACTACATTGTGACATATAACGAGCCGGTACAATAATCTATTTATTGTATTGGTTTGATTGTAAGCGATTTCTTAGGGATGGGGAGAACATATGGATCTATATTTATTAGGAATCACGCTGATAGCAATCGTAATTGTTATTTTGGGGGTATCATGGTGGAAATGGCATGCATTCATAAGCTTGACTGTAGCCAGTTTATTTTTAGCGGTTTTTTCCGGACTGCCAATGGACAAGATTGTAGGAGCTTATGAAACGGGTGTCGGAGCTGTCCTTGGTCACCTTATTGGAATATTGGCCTTAGGGACCATCTTAGGAAAGATGATGTCCGACTCAGGAGCTGGTATGCAGGTAGCTGACTTTTTCATTGATAAATTCGGCGTGAAGAACCTTCCATGGGCCATGCTTTTATCTGGTTTCATCATCGGTATTCCGGTATTTTTTGAAGTTGGTTTAGTCATCTTGCTGCCTTTGGTCATTTCCATTCGAAAATCAACCAAAGTGAACATCTTGTTAATAGGTATTCCAGTGCTTGCTGGTTTATCGATCGTACATGGTCTGGTACCTCCACATCCGGGAGCCATGACAGCTATTGGAATCTATAATGCAAACATGGGACACGTACTTCTGTACTCATTGATCATCGCATTCCCGACAGCTGTAATTGCCGGTCCAATATTTGCAAAATGGCTTCATAAACGGGTCATTCCTGTTGGAGAACCGGAATTGATTCGGGTGGAAACAAAGTCAAGTGGATTACCGGGGACTGGAGTTTCGTTCTTCATCATCCTTTTGCCGGTTTTGTTGATGGTTTTAACTGTAGTGGCGCCTTATCTGTCGCTACCAGGTTCCATAGAAAAATTCCTATTGTTTATCGGAAGTCCAGTGATCGCCTTATTAATCTCCTGTTTTGCAGCTTACTATTTCTTGGGTTTCAGACAGGGCATGGACAAATCGCTACTTAAAAAGTTAACGGAAGAATGCTTATTGCCATTAGCTTCCATAATCCTTATTATCGGTGCAGGTGGAGGATTCAAGCAAATTTTAATTGATAGTGGCGTAGGGACTGCAATTGCTTCCATGTCTGAAGAAATATCATTATCACCCATCGTCCTTGCATTCCTTGTGGCCGGATTGATTCGGGTTGCCACAGGTTCTGCAACAGTCGCTTTGACCACGGCAGCAGGAATTGTATCACCGGTCGTTGCCAATATGACGGGTGTTAATCTAGAATTACTCGTTATTGCCACGGGCGCAGGCTCACTTATGTTTTCCCATGTTAATGACGCCGGTTTCTGGTTAGTAAAAGAATATATGGGATTAACCGTAAAAGAAACTTTCAAAACATGGACAGTCATGGAAACCTTGCTTTCTTTCGTGGCATTCGGTCTGGTTTTAATTTTGGATATATTCATATAATCAACAAAGGATTCAATTGTTGAATAAGTAACCTTTACCTCCGTGATATGTCTTGGGGTGACATATCATGGAGGTTTATTTATTGAAAAACTTTCTGGGAAGGGATCTCTTCTAAAGTAAATGAAAAGGATTGAATATAGTTGCCTTTGCTATGGAAGTGATTTGATTAGTGACAAGGGCAGTTTTCACCCAGAAGACGTTTGTTTTGCTCCTCGAAGATATAGGTCCTGACAAAGACTTCTATATTGTAAGATTGACAGCTTCCCGTTTACATATTCATCCTGAATATAATCCAATAATTCATTGGCATGATTAGGCTTTTGACGTTTTTCCTGAATATAATGGAGTATTAAAACTTCTATATTCACACACTCACCTTACTTGACAAGTATTTTTTTCATTAACAATATAACATGGGTAACCGAGTAATTGTCATTTTTTGAATATTTTAACTATCGACATTTTCATACAAATAAAGGAATGATTAGGAATGAACGCTGGAAAAATTGACGAATTATTATCGGGAAATGCTAAAAAGAGCTATACCGACTGATTAGAGCTCTTTCCAACTTTTATTGTGCCGGCTCGCATTTAGGTCCGCCCAAGAAAAAAACCCTTGATATTTCAAGGGTTAGATAGTCATTTAAACTAGTGTTGGTCTGATTTTACAAGGAACTTTCTCTTTAGACTTGTATCTTTTGAGCAGGCAAAGGTGATAAAAGCAGTTCTGCCGCTTCTCTCTTAATGGAGAATATATAAGCTCCTAAACCTAAGAGGGCTGCAAAAATCAGCATAGCGATCGAAGTACTGAAATCCCCGCCGGACAAGTCACGAAGCCACCCCATGATATAGCTTGAAAAGCCTCCCATTATATTCGTGAATCCCATTAGTCCAGCAGCACGTCCTGCCGTTTCAGGTGTTGAGTATTTTACCATGAGCATATTACTTAGATGGAACACACCGCCTTGACATCCCATTGCCAGTCCCATACATAGCCCGGCCAAAATAGGATTGGGGATGAATACCGCTACAGTCAGAAAGACAGCCGTCAATGAAAATAGAATCGAGGCCATCAAACTTGGACGTCTGGTTTTGTCCGCCAGAAAACCGCATGCCAAGACAAACCCTAAAGCAAATAGCCAGGAAAGCGAAGTAATGCTCGACATCCCTTCCTTTTCGAATCCTTTTGCTTCGATGAGATAGGTAGGGAGCCAAATGCTGATCCCGAAAAAAAGGAAGGAGCATACGAGCATGCCGAACCAGACTATCCAGAAACGATAATCCTGGGCGAAACTCTTACTCTCGGAAGGGATGCTTTCTTTGTCTTCATCATCCGATTGGCGAATGAAAGCCAATTCCTCCTTACTTATACGGGGGTGCTCTTCTGGTGTATTCCTCGTCAAAAAGATGAACATCGGGATATTAATAAACAAGTTGAAGGCTGCTAGCATAAAGAAAGCTGCTTGCCAGTGGAGTAAAGATATCACGAGCACCAAAACAACGGCTCCAATTGCAGGACCTAAATAGTTTCCGGTGAGCCATGATGCCTGGGCCCTCCCCAATTCTCGTTTATTAAACCAGTTAGAAATGAATTTACCGGAAACTGGAATCATCATCCCTTCGCCAAAACCGAGAATGACCCTGCTAATTAAAAACATTTCATATGAATTTGCTAGACCTGATGTAATCATGGTTAAAGTCCATACGAATAATCCGGCGATGGCTGTTTTTCGGGCACCTAATTTATCAATGATGAAGCCCCAAAAAAGATTTGAAACTCCATAAGCAATGGTGAATACAAAAGAAAGAAGACCGATCTTCGCGTTTTTGTCGTCGCCTGTCATACCAAGTGCATTCAAAAATTCTGGATCTGTTTGAATAATGGAAATGCCAACCTTATCAATTTGTCCAAAAAACCAAAAGAAAAAAATTGGAACGGCAATATACAGCCATCTTTTTTGCCCATTTAACATAATACCATCTCCTTATAGCTTTTAGCATTGCTTAAAACACTTACCATTGGAATAAGTGAATAACGGTTTCCTTTAGATAGGTACTAGTTTTGATTTTCTCCTTTAAGATCTGTATCCCGCCTTTCGTTAAAATAATGAAAGATAAATAAGCAATGGTATGTTTTGTAAGTGAAACAAAGTTTTACTTTATTTACGATAAAATAAATAGAATTGATTGTCAATTTAATATTTTGATAATTCTCCATTTTTAGAATAAATGATTCAATGGCCATTTTTAAATAACCCATTGGGATTCATGTTTAAAATCGACCTCCGTTGCACACTATTGTACGTTGTGGGGGAAAACATACAAGCAAATGAGTGGAAAGGCCCTTATATAGGACTTAAAAAGAGAAGTGAATTTGAGTTGTGTCAAAAAAAGGAATTAATATTAAATTATCAAAAATTCTGACTTGTTTATATTGAATTTAAAATCAGGAAAATTTATAATTCATTTAGGTTGTTTTATATATGAAATACTTATTATGGAAAATCACGTGATTTGGTAAAAAAAATATTGATGTATTAAGATTCTTCATTTGTTCTTATTTGCATATTTAGATATATTTGGTGGATCGAGATGTCTTCGATAAGTCGTGTAATTCTATCGTTACGTCAATTAAGCTAGGCCCTTCAAATAGTTTTATAAATGTAATTATGCTTTAATTGACAAATAAACACTTAATATTCATGAAGAGTAAAGGATTGTGAGGTTACAAGGATGCCAATTAGCCATTTAGAAGAAAGCTCGATTCATTATTTGGAATCGGGTGAAGGAAAAGCGCTTGTTATCCTCCATGGTTTGGGAACCAATTCTCAATCATGGAGACAACAGCTCGGTCAGTTGGATGATGAATTTAGAGTAATTGCCGGGGACGCACCAGGGTACGGTGAAAGTTCTGCTGGATACCGGTCCGTTGCCTTCTCTTATCAAATTTAAACCAAATGGACATCCTTTCTTCTATATCTATCCCGACATAGGTCATGTGTGGTGAACTGGATCAGGTCACACAGGTTTGTGAATCAAGAATTTTTAAATGAATTGATTCCTGATTCCGAGTTTGCCATGGTAACGAATACCGGCCATTTATGTTAGCAGGAATTTCCAGGGGTTTTCAATGAATATGTTACCGAGTTTTTACTGAGACAAAAGGCAGGCAAAGATTGAAGTAAGCATGAAAAAATATTCACCAAAAGAAATTGCAGGAAGAGATGTACATATACTGCAAGTTCCTTCTAGGTAGTTGAGATGAAGAAATCTTAACAATAGGGTATATAGTTCGCAGAGAAATCAATAACAACGGGGGGAATACTCGAATGGCAAGCGAAGAAAAAGAGAAAGAGAAATATAGTGCTAATTCATTGGTAAGAGGGTTGGAAATCATTAAGCTCTTTAATGAAGTACAGCCGAGTTTGTCTCTTTCAGAAATTGCAAAACAACTGGGAGTAAGCAGAACGGTACCATATCGTTTATTATTCACATTACAAAATATTGGTTATCTATCTCAGGATGAACATACGAAACGTTACAGTTTAACGCCAAAGGTACTTGAATTGGGCTTCAGCTATTTGAATAGCTTGAAGTTCCAGGAAATTGTCCAACCTTATATGGAGAACCTGCGTGATGAAATCGGAGCCTCCTGCCATCTGTCCATTTTGGATGGACAGGAAGTTGTGTATGTTGGGAGTGCCCCAATTAGAGGGGTATCCGCTGTCAATGTGAACATAGGTTTGCGGCTGCCGGCACATGCTTTGGCCAATGGAAAATTGCTTTTGGCCTATCAACCGAAAGAAATGCTAATGCAAATGTTCAAAATCTCAAACCTAACTCCTTATACAGATAAAACTCTTACCACGCCGGGGGAGTTTCAAAAACAGTTGGAATCGATTCGGCAAAATGGTTATTCGATGACAAGTGGGGAATTCCACCCTGGCATCCGTTCTGTTGCCGCTCCGATTTTTGACCGCACTGGAAATGTATTGGCTGCCTTGAATGTCGTGGCGACGGAGTCGGCTTATCAGGAAGATTTCATCGATAAAATCGCCTTGCCTAAACTCCTTGATGTTTCTCGGCAGTTATCCGTTTATATGGGATTTAGTGGGGTTACGCCGTTTCAACATGAAGATATCTGATCATGATTGAGTGCCAATCTAAAAAAATGAATAATCTTCGAAAGTGTGGATCCCCAATTCTAGGGTATCCGCACTTTTTTTGTGTTAAAAAAAGGAATATGGTGGTTGCATCGTTCCAAGTTATACCAAGAGGGAAGAAGGTGTGAATTGTAAAAATAGTTTTAAATATTCTAAAAACTCATTGACAATGAAGCGGTTTCATTTTAGTATTAATTCATAGACGAAACAATGTTTTACTTATGAAACACATTGTGGTTTAGAAACAACAAAAAAAGGAGGAATTTTAAAATGACAAAAGAAACTTTTTCAGTGAAAGATTTTGAAAAAAAATATGTTGCCCGATTGAAAGACCGTACGCTTGATTGGGGTGTCTTGAAGTTCCAAGAAGAAATCGATCCAGCTTATAGACGTGCACAGATGAGATATATCGGACGCGGTGCCACCGCAAATAACGATACAAATGTAATTACAGGTGAACATTTCACTCTTAGTACAATGGTGCTGCCGCCGGGATGTATCGGGCCATTGCATCTTCACGATGATGTTGAAGAAGTGTTTTTCATTCTTGAGGGTGAAGTCACTGCGTTAATTCAAGAGGATAGCTTCAGCGAAGTGCATGAAATTAAACTAAGTGCGAGAGACTGCATCAGTAGCCCACCAGGGGTTTATCGGGGAATTAGGAATGACGGTGATGTTGAAGCGCGCATGCTCGTGATGCTAGGGGCAGTGAAGCCTAACTTGCCAACATATCCTGAAGGCAGCGAGCTGGAAGAACTGCGTAAACAACGCTCAAAAGAAAGAGAAGCCATCATTAAAGACTGATCATTTAGCCGAAAAGGGCACCTGCATTATGGAAATTAATGAGGCGCCCTTTTCGATTAGATTTAAATGTGGTCAATGCAAATTTCTAAAAGGTAATCTGATTTATGGGAGGTATAAAAAAGATGCTAGGGATTACTCATTTACGACATATTAGCATGATTACTCCGAATTTTGACGATCAAGCAGAGTTTTACGAAAAGGTTTGGGGACTGGATAGAGTGGATGCTCCGGATGAGGAGAATACCGTTTATTTTCGGGGGGCAGGACCGGAACATCATATTTTAAGCCTACACAAGGGAGAAAAACGTGGGTTGCACCATTTATCTTTCGGAATGGTCGATAAAAATGCGGTGGATCGAGCAGCGGGAATATTACAATCGAAGGGTGTTCGAATTATTGAACCGCCTGGATATTTGGATGAAGCAGGTGCTGGTTATGGCCTACGGTTTATTGATCCGGAAAATCGCGTGATAGAGCTTTCGGCTTGGGTGGAAGTTCAAACGTCAATTTGGAACAAGAAAAATGTTGATCCAGTGAAGCTGAATCATGTTGTAATGAACACTAAGAACTTGGATATGATCGTTGAGTTTTATACAGACGTACTTGGTTTTAAAGTTACCGATTGGAGTGAGCATCAAATGTCATTCCTGCGATGCAACAGAATGCATCACTCCATTGCCTTCAATCAAGATGAACATGCGTCAGTCAATCATATCGCCTACGAAGTCGATTCCGTGGATGAACTGATGCGCGGCATAAGCAATGTGCGGAAAGCGGGACTGTCAGAACTTTGGGGACCTGGACGTCATGGACCTGGAGACAATATTTTCTGTTATTTTCAAGATCCAGGCGGTTTTGTTATGGAGTATACATGTTATCTGGAAACGATTGAAGATGAATCGGAATGGAGAGCACGTGTATGGAAACGGGTACCACATTTAATGGATCAATGGGGGATTGCAGGGCCGCCGAAACCCGAAGCCCGCAAAGCAATGGGCGGGGATCCCGATCCTGGCTGGGTGGACTCTGCTATAGATGATTCAGTCATGTCTGAAAAATGAGAGGGTATTCCACTTCCTTCCATTTGTGCTTGCGCTAGATGTATTGGTTACAGTGAAACAACTTCCAGTATTTTAAAGGGCAGCGCACTTAAGGAAAATGGTTTTGAAAAAGGAGTGACAAGATGGATTTAGGATTGAAAGGGAAAGTGGCTGTCATTATGGGCGGCACATCGGGCGTGGGATTAAAAACAGCAGAAATGTTTTTAGCTGAAGGAGCGAAAGTGGCTATATGCGGCAGAAGCACAGAGCGTATGGAAAGTGCACAAAGTCAATTGCTCTCATTTGGCACTAAGGATGATATTTTTGCTTCAACCTGTGATGTCACCTCCAAATCGGATGTGGATTCTTTCATTAATGGTACGGCTGAGAAGTTTGGCGGGATCGATATATTGGTGAATGCAGCCGGTCAAAGCGTTATGGGCTACTTTTTTGACATTACGGATGAGCAGTGGGATGAACAGATTCAATTAAAGTTTTTTGCCATCATATATGCCGTTCGTGCAACGCATCCTCATTTAGTTAAAAGGGGAGGGGGGCGGATTATTAATATTAATGCAACGCTTGCTAAAGAACCTGAACGTCACATGGTAGCGACTGCAGCAGCACGGGCTGGTCTCCTTAATTTAAGCAAAACCTTGTCCCAGGAACTTGCCTTTGACAACATACTGGTGAATTCAGTGAGTCTTGGATTGATCCGGACCGATCAATGGGAGCGAAGAAGATTGAAAAATGCGCCTGATATGGACCCGGAAGAATATTACGGAGACCTTGCGAAAAAACGTAATATCCCTCTCGGCCGCGTAGGGGAAGCGGAAGAAGTGGCCAGTGTCATTGTTTTCCTTGCTTCAGACAAAGCAAGTTATGTAGCGGGTTCGACGATTGAGACAGCAGGAGCGATCGGAAAGGCACTTTAAATATATTACTAAAAAAGGTAGGATAACGCGATGAAAATACAAGAAGAAATAGAGTTTACGACCGCCGATTCCATCGTAAAGGAACTAGTTCAAGCAGGAGTGGAAGCGGCTTTCGGGATTGTCAGTATTCACAATATGCCCATCTATGATGCAATTCTTAGAGAAGGGAGCATTAAACTCATTTGTTCACGCGGTGAGAGCGGTGCCGTCAATATGGCCGATGGATATGCCCGGGCTACTGGGAAATTGGGTGTAGTGATCACGAGTACCGGTACAGGGGCAGGTAATGCAGCTGGTTCATTAGTGGAAGCTTGGGCAGCTGGTGTTCCCCTTCTTCATCTTACTGGTGAGGTAGCTTCTTCTTATCTTGGTACAGGCAAAGGATACATACATGAGTGTAAAGACCAGCTTTCAATGATGAGCGGAGCGTGTAAAAATGCAGTGAGGCTGAGAAATCCTGAGCAAACTGCGGCAGTTGTAAGGAAGGCGATCCAAGAGGCGTTAACTGCACCAACAGGACCGGTTACATTGGAAATTCCCATTGACTATCAATCGGCAATCATAGAAGATCTAACCCTCGAAGGACAACGAGCTTCAACGTCTGAAACAAATTCAACGCCATTCATTCCCGAACAAGCCGTGCAAAAAATGGTTGAAGCACGCCGTCCTGTGATATGGGCCGGGGGTGGAGTCATCACTGCCAATGCTTCGCAAGAGCTGCAAAAATTGGCGGAAATCCTTGGTGCAGCAGTTATAACCAGTCAGTCAGGAAAAGGTTCGATCCCCGAAAACCATGAACAATGCATCGGACATTTTGCGGCTTATGAAACAACAAAAGAGTTTTTGGGAAATGCGGATTTATTGATCAGTGTAGGTGTAAGATTCAGGGGAAATGAAACATCCAACTGGAAAGTGCCGGTGCCAGAGGAACATATAGCGATCGATGCGGATTGGCAGGCCATTAACCGGAATTATAAGGCCACGCTGGGTTTGGTTGGCGATGCAAAAGATATGCTAGCTGCCATCATTCAAAATCTCGAAGGAAATTCAGTGCAGGCTGAACCTTCTTATTTACAAGAAGTCCTTTCGCTTAGAAATGAAGTGCGTGCTCAACTCCGGGAAACGCTTGGACCCTATGAGCAATTTGTAGATGGCATGAGGGAGATATTACCGGACGATACCATTTTAGTTCGAGATGTAACTGTACAGGCAAACGTTTGGGGCAGCCGTTTATTTGAAATCTATGAACCGAGAACATCCATTCATGCATCTGGCGGTGGAATTGGTCAAGGTCTTCCAACAGCAATCGGTGCCCAAATGGGGTGTAAAGATAAAACCGTAGTTCTTATGGCTGGAGACGGTGGATTTATGGTGAATGTCGGGGAAATGGTTACGGCAGCCGAAGAAAACTTACCAGTTATCATCGTATTGTTCGATGACTCAGGCTATGGGGTTCTTCGCAATATTCAAACTGCCGCATATGGTCGGCAGGTAGCCGTGGATTTATTAAGTCCAGATTTTGTGAAACTGGCTGAGTCCATGCATTTTGATGCAGTACGGATTGGATCTGGAGATGAATTCATATCTGAACTGAAAAAAGCAAAAGAAAGACGTAAACCTTCAATGATCGTTGTTGATATGGATGCTGTCGGTCCAATGGCCAAGCCATTTGGTGGACCACCAGGAGCTGCGGAAGCATTTAAACCAAAAAAACTATAAGGAGGATTGAGAATGATTTCGACATACCCATTTGTTTCAGGAAAATGCCTTGTTAATGGAGAATGGATAGAAATGATTGAAAAAGCCGATGTGATCAATCCCGCAAACACATCGGAAGTAGTTGGCCAGGTGGCAAAATGCTCTGGGGAAATCGTGAATGACGCGATTGTAGCGGCAGAAAATGCTTTTGAAACGTGGTCTCGCTCTGATGTCAGGGATCGGGCTAGCCGGATGAACTCAGCGGCAGAAGAACTTTCAAAAATAATCGAGGAAAATGTTACAGTGTTTGTACGTGAAAATGGCAAAACACTAGTTGAAGCTAAAAAGGATTTATTACGCTGTGTTGAAGTCATGAAGGGCTGCGCGACAGAACTACTTGATTGGTGGAAGCCTGAAGTGCTCCCAGGAAATCAAAAAGTTCAAATCCGGAGAAGGGCAAGAGGTGTCACGGCAATTATCACACCGTGGAATTCTCCGATGATATTAACATTTAAAAGGGTCATACCTGCTGTCTTGGCAGGCAATGCGGTTGTAGTAAAACCTGCAACGAATTGCCCGTTAACGATAATGACCTGTTTAAAAGTAGTTGCTGAACATTTTCCTCCAGGAGTCATCAATATAGTCTCAGGATCAGGAAAAGCAATCGGCGACAAACTTTGTTCCGATTCCCGTGTACGGACAGTGGCGTTTGTCGGAAGTACAGAAACTGGAAAAGATATCATGAAGAAATCAGCTGGAAACCTGCAAAAAGTGTATATGGAACTTGGCGGCAATGATCCTGCCATTATTTTGGAAGACGCAACTATGGATGAAGCGGCGATCAAACGTTTGAGGATGGGGATTTTACGGGCTGCAGGTCAGGTGTGTTCTGCGGTTAAACGAGTATATGTCCATGAATCACGTTATGACGAGGTAGTTGAGAAGCTGACCAAAGAGTTTAGCCGGGTGGTAATTGGGGATGGCATTCAGCCTGACGTAACGATGGGTCCATTGAATAATAAAGTACAGTATGACTATGTGAATGGCTTGATCGAACGTACCGCTAAGGAAGGAGGAAACATAATCACTGCTGGCATTCAACTGAATCCTGAAACTTGGGATAAAGGTTATTATATGCTTCCTTCCATTATTACTGGTGTCAATCAGCAGAGTGAAGTGGTTAGGGTAGAACAATTCGGTCCTGTCATTCCAATTTTACCTTTCAATGATATTGATGAAGTTGTAAAATTAGCGAATGATAGTGAGTTTGCCTTGCGTGCGTCTGTTTGGACCGATAATGAAGATATAGCTGTTGAAATGGCAGATCGACTCGAAGCTGGTGCGGTTTTCCATAATAATCATACCGTTTTCAGCGACTTGGCTCTGGATTTCCCTGGCTTAAAAGAAAGTGGTGTTTCCCGGGAAACAAGGCATTGCGGGCTGGAATTCTTTGCGGACTCATACGGGTTTGCTGATTGAGGAAGGATGAAACTATATGAAGTTAGGCTTAATCGGGTGCGGCAATATCGGGAAATTTCTGCTTCAGGCAATTAATAACGACGGACTTCTTCCAGGTGGGAAAATCGTTTCGATTTATGCCCGCCGTGAAGAAATCGCAGCTCAACTGGCTGAAGATTTCAGGACACAGCCATATAGTGATGTCGACGAACTCCTTAAATCGGATGTAGATTTAGTCATAGAGGCTGCAACGATTGAAGCTGCTGAAGAGTACTCATTGAAAGTGCTTAAAAGCGGGAGAAATCTCTTGTTAAGCAGTATAGGCGTGATGGCGAATGCTGCCTTCGAAGAACAATCAAACCAGATTTGCAAAAAAAATAAAGTGAATATTTTCCTTCCATCTGGTGCGATTGGAGGTCTCGATGTCCTTAAATCGGCAAAAGCGGTGAATGGCCTTGATTCTGTTTGCATCACTACGAGAAAACCGCCAAACGCATTGCCCACAGGTTCTTCAGTGGAAGAAGAAACGGTTTTATTCGAAGGATCGGCTGCAGAAGCGATCAAACAGTTTCCGAGAAACATTAATGTTGCGATTGTGCTGTCTTTGGCTGGTCTTGGATCTGAAAAGACGAAAGTGAAAATCATTGCCGATCCAAAAGTGTTTAAAAACAACCACTTAATTGAAGCGTCAGGTTCGTTCGGGAAACTAAAGCTTGAAGTGGAAAATGATCCGATGCCAAATAATCCGAAAACGAGTTATCTAGCCGCATTAAGTGTTTTGGCTACTCTGCAAAACAAGGAAAAGAGCGTTCAAATCGGGTAATGAATTATTGGTCAAGCTTATGGAAGGGAGAGAGTAAGTATGCTTAAAACTGATAAATCCTTAGAAGAAATGTCAAAACAGCAAGTTGTCAACTATTTGAATGAAACCGTTAAACCAGAGGAAGGCGTTATACCTGCATACCTCCTTGGAGATCAAAAGGTTTATGATATAGAACATGAAAAAGTGTTTTTGAAAACATGGGTTTTTGTCGGTCATGAATCTGAAGTTCCCAACAAAGGAGACTTCATGACCCGTGAACTTGCTGGCTACTCGCTCATCATTACTCGCGATGCTGAAGGGGAAATCAGGGCGTTTTATAATATGTGCACCCATCGCGGAATGAAACTATGCCGTGCAGATAAAGGGAACAAGTCTTTATTTACATGTCCCTATCATGGATTTAATTTTAAAAACACAGGTGAGCTCGTGGGGGTACCATTACAAAAGGACATTTATGGGGGCACCCTTGACCGTTCAGAAATGGGCCTTCATAAAGTGAAGCTTGAATCTTATAAAGGTCTTTTATTTGGAACTTGGAATGAAGATGCAGAGCCGCTTGAAGAGTTTCTTGGAGATATTAAATGGTATTTGGACTTACTTGTAGGTCGTGCAGAAATGGAAGTTATCGGCGTCCCTCAAAGATTCGTCGTTAATTCCAACTGGAAAGTGGGTTCCGATAACTTTGCTGGTGATTCCTATCACACGATGGTCACGCACGGCTCCATCGCAAAACTGGGGATGGTGCCCAATGCTACCTATTCAAAGCGTGGTTTTCAAATCCATATGGATAATGGACATGGACTAAACTTAGGGACACCTAACCCTGACTTCGCTTTCCCTGAAGAATTGAAAGATGAATTTAAAAGTAACCTGACTGAAGAACAATATGAAGTGTTATCAAACTTAAAGAATATGATTGGAAACGTTTTCCCCAACTTATCCTTTTTAATATCCCATACAAAAATCAAAGACCAGTTCATCTCTAACACTTCAATTAGAATGTGGCGTCCAATCGGTCACAATAAAATGGAAGTGATCGCTTGGATGCTCGTGGAAAAGAACGCCTCCCAAGATTGGAAAGATAGATCAAGAGATTCGTTTATATTGACCTTTAGCCCATCCGGTATTTTCGAACAGGATGATACGGAAGTGTTTACGGATATTACTGAAGCAGCCCAAGGTCCAATGCCTTTCCTTAAGAACTTAACCTATAATTATACCATGGGTCTACATCGTGATCCTGTTGATTTTATCGGACCGGGTATTGCTTACGATGATAAATTTACAGAAGCGAGCCAACGGAATTTCTACAAGTACTGGCTGGAATTAATGACGAAATAATAACTGGGAGGGGGAACGGAAATGAACGTGGAGAAAATGTTGCTTAAATGTGAATTTGAACAGTGGTTGTATGATGAAGCACAATTATTGGATGATATTGAATTTGATGATTGGTTCGATCTAATGCACACCAGCTTGCGTTATCAAATGCCTGTTCGTGTTAATAAAGAAGGGGTGGAACGCCCGGATTATTCAACGGACATGTTTACATTTAATGATGATATTGAGCTGCTGAAGCTGCGCGTGGATCGATTGAAAACAGATTATGCATGGGCGGAAATACCACCATCAAGAACACGGCGTTTTGTCTCTAATGTACGCGTTAAAGACTTTGTAGAAGGTGAAAAGGCAGTCGTTAAGAGTTATCTGCTTATCTATCGAAGCCGAAGCACGGATATTCAACACGATTTGATTTCGGGGGAACGAAATGACGAATTCATATTCGAAGATGGTAAATGGAAACTTTCCAAACGGATATTCATTGTTGACCAAACAACGATAAATACCAGGAATCTTGCTATCTTCGTATAATATGGACTTGGATAAAAGAGAAAACAAGGAGGCTGGTTACAATGGCAATGGCGTTAAAGGATAAAGTAGTGTTGATTACCGGAGGCAATTCAGGTATAGGAGAGGCTGTCACTAGACGTTTTATACAAGAAGGGGCAAAAGTCAGCATTATCGGCCGCTCGATAGAAACGCTAAAGAAAATGAAAGAAGAATTTGGTGAAGAGATTCTCATTAACCAAGGTGATGTAAGTAAATATGAAGACAATGAGAGGGCTGTACAGGCCACTGTCGAGCAATTTGGAAAGCTGGATGTTTTCGTTGCCAATGCAGGAGTCTTTGATGGTTTTGCTAAATTTGCCGACGTAACTCCCGAGGCACTTTCCGATGCATATGATTTACTGCTCGATATTAACGTAAAAGGATCTTTCTTCGGTGCGAAAGCCGCTCTTAAAGAACTGCAAAAATCGAATGGCAATATTATTTTCACCGTATCCGGTGCTAGTTTCTATCCTGATGGCGGCGGGGTTTGGTACACAGCAAGCAAGCATGCTCAAATAGGGTTGATGCGCCAACTTGCCTTTGAACTCGCTCCGAATATTAGGGTGAATGCTGTTTCGCCTGGTGGTACACTGACAGCATTATCCGTCATTCCCCCTCTAAGTCCATTCGTGAAAATCGTAGATAATGATACGAAGGCCAAAAGCATAAAAAAAAGAAACCCACTTCAGCTTGCCCAGATGCCCGAAGATCATGTAGCTGCTTATGTCCTGTTAGCATCGGACGAAGCGCGTGCAATTACCGGAGAAGTCATTTCCAGTGATGGGGGATTGTCAGTTCGCGGACTGGGGTGAGTTTTATAACAAAATAAACTATGGGAAGTAGGTTAATAAGTATGGCTGAATCACTATTGGGCAATAGGAATATTAATCAACTCGCATTTGTTGTAAAAGATATTGAAGCTGCTAATCTAGCTTTCACAAAACTGCTGGGCATTAAGAAGGCAGAACCATTTTTAACTGGGGACAGTTCTGTTTCGAAAGTCACTTTTAGAGGTGTGCCGACGGAATCAAAATCTAAACTGGCTTTTCTGAATACACCAACCGTGCAATTTGAACTAATAGAACCGGATAAAAATCCAGGAACGATGCGTGAGTTCCTGGATGAAGTGGGCGAAGGGATCCACCATATTGCTTTTGATGTTGACTCTATCCAAAAGAGACTGCCAATCATGGAGAAAAGTGGATACCCGGTTTTGCAAACGGGCGAATTCACTTCAAGTGACGGCAGATATGTATATGTGGATACACTGGATGATCACAAAACCTTAGTTGAACTGCTTGAAAGTGCAGAACCAAGACAAACGGAATGGGAAAGACCTGAAGATGCAAGAGTTCAGCCGCTATTAGGGACAAACAAAGTGGAACAACTTGCACTGGTTGTGAAAGATCTGGATGCGGCTGCAAATGCATATTGTGAGTTGTTGGGTATTGAAAAACCTCACATCATTCATTCGGGTCCCACCGAAATTACAAATGTGATTTACAAAGGGCAGCCCACTGAAGGAAAATCAAGATATATGTTTATCGATACTCCGTTAATTCAGATTGAATTGATCGAGCCGGGCGAATCACCTAGCACGTGGAAAGATCATCTTGAAACATATGGAGAGGGAGTTCACCATATCTTGTTTGTCGTAGAAGACATGGAGGATAAAATGAAGATGTTGGAAGAAATGGGGTACCCGGTCATACAGACAGGGAACTTTTTTAACGGAAAAGGCAGATATGCCTATATGGATACAACCTCGACCTATAAAGTGATTATTGAATTGCTAGAACGTTTTGATGCGTAATCGTATTTCATTTGATCTCAAAAAGTGTTCCGAAAGCAATTATCTGAGCCCTTTGAACTTACATAATCAGGAATATTGAACTCCAGGAGTCTATATATCCGAAACTTTTATTCACTATAATCTATAGTTCAGCCAATCATCAGCATTCCCCCTGGGAGAACCTAAACTGTTCCTTCCTTTACGGGGCCAACCTCTTTTTCGTCATGTCATTCATCCTATCGTTGGCAGCTCCATGCAGCCCATCTTCTTGGTTGCCGGTAAATATATAGAAGAAATACGTCAACATTGTGCTGATTTTCCAGAATTGAAGATTATTCATAATCCGAAATATGCAGATGGAATGTCCACCTCCCTAAAACTTGGAGTTCAATCCATCAAAGAACAGGTGGATGCAGTCATGATCTTCCTTGCGGATCAGCCGCTTATTTCCCCTGCCGTCATACAAGCTTTAATTAAAAAATATACGGCATGTAAAGATGAAGGAATACGGATCGTACAACCGAAATATAAAGGAGACTTAGGACATCCGATACTAGTCGATGCAGTGATCCTCAATGAATTCCATTCAATAGAAGGTGATCAAGGTGGTAAAAACATCATCAGGAAATATGCCCGGCTGACTGAAACAGTTCCTTTTGATGATCCGATGTGGGGATTTGACATTGACACGCCTCAAGATTTCCTTAAAGTGAAACTGCATTTGGATTCATAATGCAAACCAACTGAATGACATGAGAAATACTGAACGAAATATCGCGCGGATGGCCGGAATAAGCGAGAGAAGGTTGGAATATCACGCGAATCGATCGTATACTGCCTGAGGGTCGTTAAATGTGGCATAAAATAAAAGGGTTCCTACATTTGCGGACTGAATTTCGCAAATAGGCACCCTTTTATTAATGTTAATTTCATTCAGATATACGTTTTATGTAATCAAGGTAATAATCATGACTTTTTTGGATATGGATTGTATTGACCTTTATTGCTTTTTCTACATCTTTGTCACGAATTGCATGGATTAACTGTAAGTGCTCGTTGTTCCGATCCTCATACCAGCCTTTATCAACCATTGTAACATCTTCATTACGGGCCGACAAAAAGGAAATTCTTAAAGAAAGCCATAATGAATCAGTAGTCTTTTGGAGAAAGGTATTTCTCGAGTAGGAATATAATAAGCGGTGAAATTCAATGTTTGCACGACTAGCCGCTATTCGGTCATTACTATTTATTGCCCCTTGCAGTTTATCCGTTGCCCATTCCAATTTTTTCAATTCCTCTTCCGTAATTCCTTCACAAGCTTTTTGTATGGAATAGTTTTCGAGCATTTTCCTGATTTCCAATTCTTGCTGCAAAAGTCCAATATCCACATTGGATATGACCATACCTATACCAGGTTTCACCTGAAGCAAATTTTCCTGTTCTAATTTCCTCAAAGCTTCACGAACCGGTGTACGGCTACAATTGAATTGTTGGGCGATATCATCTTCCGTTAAACGATCTCCTGGTAAAAATACCCCTTCGATGATCGCGTTTTTAATAACGAAAAATATAGCTTCCCTTAAGGGCTTAGAAGAATAATGTTCTATTTGTTCTGTAATATATTGATAGTGTTTGGTTTCCATGGTGCTCCTTTCTAAAATCCAATTATATACAAGTATATTTATTTTATCTTAAAAAACGATTGAAGTCATTTCAATGCTTCAGACTTTTGATTATTTATACATTTCAATGGTTCGAGTCCGTTTCTGTTTCGGCATAACTAATGATTTGGCATTTATTTCAAATCCAAGAGGTGACTTATATAATCTATGAAACAATTAAAACCAAAGACGCCCACAAGGCTATCTGTCCTCATAGGCAAGGTATGAAATTCAGGGAAGCCCCAACTATCCTGAAACAAGGGGGGAATTGCCCGATAATATAGTGGAAAACAGGGTGTCATAGAATAAGTGGAAGCAAACTTACAGTAAACATCGGTTTGATATAGTCACTTTGCCGTGATGAATGATGTATTCTATCCTGCTAGAAGTGCAATGAAGTTGCTCGTTTACCTAAACATGCTATGATGGAAATAGAAGCGTTTGCTATTATTTATTTTCTAAATAACGAGAACGTCAGATTGATTTTTTTTAATGTACAACAGAGGATACTGGAGGAGTTTTTATAATGAATTTAGCACAATTTCCTAGAAAGCGATATACACCAACATATACATCAGTTGAGAGATTAGATCATTTTTCTCAAGTTCTTGGGGGCCCATCCATTTATGTTAAACGAGATGATATGCTTGGTCTGACGGCTGGGGGAAATAAAACAAGAAAGCTGGAATTCCTTGTTGCCGATGCATTGGAACAAGGCGCGGATACGTTGATTACATGTGGAGGCATTCAATCGAATCATTGCCGCTTGACACTAGCTGCTGCCGTTAAAGAGAAAATGAAATGCATCCTAGTGTTGGAAGAGGGACTTTCAAAAATTTCAGAGCCGGATTTTAACGGTAACTATTTTCTCTATCATTTATTGGGGGCTGACCAAATTATAGTTGTACCTAATGGAGCGGACTTAATGCAAGAAATGCAGAAAGTCGCTAAAGAGGTAACGGAGAAAGGAGATAAACCTTACATCATTCCCGTTGGAGGATCCAATGTCATTGGTGCAACGGGATATGTTGCATGCGCTCAGGAGATTTTAGCACAGTCCTTTGAGCAAGGGATAGATTTTAAAGCAGTTATTTGTGTAAGCGGCAGTGGGGGAATGCATGCTGGTTTGGTAGCAGGATTTCATGGAAATCAAAGTGGAATTTCAGTAATTGGCATAAATGTAAGCAGAGGAAAAGCTGAACAAGAAGAGAAAGTTTTTCAGCTTGTTAGAGAAACTTTAACACACATTGGCATACAAAATTCAATCCCTCGTGAGGCTGTTACGTGTTTGGATGAGTATGTCGGTCCTGGTTATGCTTTGCCTACCCCTGAAATGGTGGAAGCTGTCAAGCTTATGGCAAGAACAGAAGGGATTTTGCTGGATCCGGTATACACGGGTAAAGCGGCAGCGGGACTCATTGATTTAATCCAAAAAGGCACCTTTAAGCCGGAGGATAACATCCTTTTTGTACACTCAGGTGGTGCTTCATCGTTATACGCCAATACTTCTCTCTTTAATTAAATGTCATTAAATAATAAATACTAATCTTAAAGTGGAAAAAGCTCGCTCATTTGCATAGCTCAAATGCCAAGACAACCGAAGCAGTGAGAGTATTCTAAACGATTATTTCTTTACTTAATATGCAGGCTAATTCCAATATGAGTCATTAATTCCCAGTTTATAATTCTTTATTTTAACTAAATTTGAATAGGGGGAACATATGTTTTATAATGTACTTTGAGTAAGTAATTATCTATCGAAATAGGGGAGGGATTATATGTATATTACAATTTCAGATTTTATTAAAGAATGGAATAAAGAAGCTATACTGACTCAAAAAGTTTTGGATAGCTTGACAGATGATTCATTAGAACAACAAGTTTATCCTGAAGGTCGTACTTTGGGAAGACAAGCATTCCAGATTATCTAGCTCATTTCGGTTTAAAGATTGATCGGATAGAAAGTGCAGAAAACGTCCCATCTTCAGCCCAGGAAATAGCTATTACTTTTAAAAATGTAAGTTCTCATGCAGCCAAAATTATTGAACATCAATGGACAGACGAATCCTTAGAACAAATACAAGAAGCTTTTGGAAGACAGGAAACAAATGCGTCCATCCTTATGGGACTAATCAAGCATATTGTTCATCATCGGGGACAAGTTACGGTTCTGATGCGTCAAGCAGGAATAAAACCTTCTGGGGTTTATGGGCCGCCAAAAGAAGATTGGATTCATTTAGGTGTGGAAAATCCACCACTATAATTATGCTATCTTATAAAGTTTAAGTAATGACCTTCAACAAAAAGGGTCCATTGTTTAATATTTAAATCCCAATTCCTCATTCATAGACTGAGAAATTGGGATTTTTAATCGTGGAATCCCCTTAATACTTCGGAGCTGTCTTAAGGAGCTTTTCCTTTATATGAAACAGAAGGGGGGAGCTAAGTGCTTTTACAGAGAACAAAGCTATTAAACTATACGAAAAAATGGGGCTTTAATATAAGGACAGTTACTATGAGTTTGCTGTTTTGAATGAAAAGCACTTTAACTTCACTTGGAAAAATACTTACGGCTGAAATAGGGAAAAAGGAAGTTACTTACTATATTTACATAATGAAAAATGGATGGTACGGAACAAATCGTAAGTCTTGAAATAAAACTAAACAAATCGAACAGTTATTCGTCAACTATGCTATACTTGTAAAAGTGGGTGAAAATTTTGTATATTTTGAAAATTAGTTACAATTTTTCTCCTAAATATGGCTTTTTTTTTATGGATCAGGAGTTCTTTTATTGATTAAATATGTAAAATATCTTTAAGTCGAGATATGGTCGTAAAAATAGATATTGGGAGGAAAAGCCTTATGAAAGAAACAGCTATAGTATATTGTGAAAATAATTTTGGGATAATGGATGGAAAGACAGCTAATGGACTAGTTAGAAGCTCTAGGAAATTTGAGATTGTTGGTGTGATTGATAGTACAAAGGCTGGATTGGATGCGGGCGAATGCCTTATTGGGGAGAAAAATGGAATACCTATATTCAAGGACCTTAACCAGGCACTCGAAAATATACAGAATGTTCCTGATCAATTCATATATGGAATAGCTCCTTCAGAGGCATTCCTTAAAAAGGATGAGAGAAATCTCCTTCTCAAAGCCATTGAACATGGGATGAATATCGTTAACCCTCTTCATGAGTTTTTTACAGATGACCCAGAGTTCATTAAGCACGCAGAACAATTCGAGATCACGATCCATGACGTAAGAAAACCTGCACAAAAAAAGGATATGCATCTCTTTTCAGGACGGATTTTAAACATCGATACACCCATTGTAGCCGTTCTTGGTACGGATAGTGCAATAGGCAAGCGTACAACGTCGGTTCTGCTCGAAGATGCCTTACTAAAAAGGGGCTTTAATGTCGCTTTTATTGCGACGGGACAAACGGGACTGATACAGGGGGCGAAATACGGTGTGGCGATTGATGCAATCCCGTCCCAATTCATGACAGGTGAAATTGAAAACCAAATCATGAAGGCATATGAAAATGATAATCCGGATATTATTATAGTCGAAGGCCAAGGGGCGTTAAGCCACCCAGCATATATAAGTTCGTGTGGAATAATAAGAGGCTCAAGACCTGGAGCGGTCATCATTCAGCACGCACCCAAACGGGAACATTTAGGTGACTTTAGCTATATGAAAATGCCGACGGTAAAAAGCGAGATCGATCTTATTGAAAACTTTTCAAAGGCAAAAGTGATTGCGGTGACCATCAACCATGAAAACATGTCCGATGATGAGCTGGCTAAAACAATTTCCGAATATGAAGAGGATATTAAACTTCCAACGACTGATGTACTAAAGTTTGGCTGCGACAAACTGATTGCAAGTATTTTTGATGCCTTCCCCAACTTGAATGGTAAACAGGAAAAAGCATTGATTAAATGACACAGTCTTTTACACCAAGGATCGAAATCAACCTTGCAAAAATTGCCCATAATGCAGCTGAGCTTGTTAAAATATATGGCACAAAAAATATTGAGATTATGGGCGTTACAAAAACGGTTTGCGGAGCTCCGGAGATAGCAAGGATCTTATTGGATCAAGGGATTCATATGCTCGCAGATTCGAAGGTTGCCAATCTCCAAAAAATGCGTGATGCAGGAATCAAGGCAAACTTTGTATTATTAAAATCTCCTTCTTTAAGTGAAGTGAATTCCGTTATAAAAAATGCAGATATTAGCTTGAATACCGAGTTTTCCGTTATTGAAAGATTATCAGAAGCTGCTTTAAGGCATAACAAGGAGCAGAAGATTATTCTAATGATCGAAATGGGAGATTTAAGAGAAGGGATCATGCCTGAAGATCTTGATTCTTTTATATCAGAGGTCTTGAAACTCCAAGGGGTCAAAATAGTGGGCATAGGAGTTAACTTTGCCTGCTTTGGTGGAGTAAAACCAAACGAGCAGAAAATGGGCATGTTATCTTTACTGGCCAGCGCAGTTGAAACGAAATTCTCGCTTCCTCTTTCCTATATATCGGGAGGGAACTCTGCCAATTATAATTGGTTCATGGCAGTTGATTCAGTAGGGAAGGTTAACAATTTACGGTTGGGCGAATCCATTTATTTGGGTCGTGAAACATTAAATAGACTGGCCATCCCAGACTTATATACTGATGCTTTCACTTTCGTGACTGAAGTTATTGAATCGAAAAGAAAACCTTCCGTACCCTATGGGGAAATAGGTCAGAATGCTTTTGGAGTCTTTCCTCAATTTCAAGATCGTGGCCAAATGAGTAGAGTTATTCTTGGAGTGGGAAATCAGGATGTTCTGGTGGCAGGGTTAATTCCGAAAACGGATATCGAGATCCTTGGTTCGAGTAGTGACCACACCGTGCTTGATCCCAAAAAGTGTAATCTGATAGTAGGAGACGAAGTCACTTTTAACCTTAACTATGGTGCGCTTCTTTCCATAATGACTTCTCCTTATGTTTATAAAAAATACAGCAACGCCATTTAAGCAAGTCATCATTCCACGTAATAAACTCCATTTTCCTCTCCATTCATTAAATCAAAAGGCAGGCTGTGAATGCTAATAAAGTACAGAAGCAACCTGTTAAACAGCCTAATCCCGGATCATTCGGTTAAGTTTGTTAGTGTATATACTTAAAAAGGTTCCTGTCATCAGGATTACCAGCCTGTAACTTCATTCATAGAACAGCATTCTTCGCAATGATCAGCCTACCGGCTTTGCTTTCATAGGCCATTTTTTGTTTAATTCAGTTATAAAAGTCTTGACATTCTTTTTATCTTCCATAATTGGTGAATACACGTAGGAAAGAGTTCTGTTAAAGGATTCATTTTTTAACTGAATAATAGAAAGGATTTTATTTTGCACATCCCTTTCAATGACACTTTGGGAAAGGAGAGCCAGCCCTACGCCGTTTTTTATAAGTGTTTCTTTAATTCCTTGATTGCTGCTTATCGTAAGTATCGATTTAATTTTCAAACCATTTGAACGTATGACATGGTTAAGGTATTCTCGTGTACCGGACCCAACTTCCCTGGTTACCCATGCTTGGTCATGTAAATCGGTAATCTCCACTTCGTCTTTATAAGCGAGTTCATGGTCGTTGGAAGAAACAACGAAAAGCTCATCTTGCATGAAGGGGTGTACAGAAAGCTCTTTTTCATTAGTTTGACCCTCGATCAAGCCGATATCCACTTTGTATAACCGAACGGCTTGAACGATTTCTTCAGTGTTTCCAATTACGACTTGAAGTTCAAGTTCAGGGTAATCCTTTTGAAGGTCGATGAGCAACGAAGGTAGGATGTACTCTCCTATCGTAAAACTTGCCCCTATCTTTAATTCTCCTTTAATGGACCTATCATGTTCCTGGATGTCTTGTCTGGTCTGTTCATATATTGTAATCATTTGCTTAGCCCGATCGTAAAGAATTTCTCCTGTCAAGGTGACTTTTAGGAATTTAGGGGAGCGGAGAAATAATTTGGTTTGGAACTCTTCCTCTAATTTTTTTATGTGCAAACTAACACTTGGTTGTGACATTAGGAGCATTTCTGCCGTTTTAGTAAAATTCTTGACTTCCACAAGGGTCACAAATGTTTTTAGAGCATCATAGTACATAGAATTACCACCTTATTATTAATATTCTTAATAGTTACAATAAATTATATATATTTTACTAATGATGTGCCTTCCGGTAAAGTTTAATAAGAAACTTATTTTAGGAAGAGTCTAGGCTGGGGAAGGCTAACGTCCTTTATAACCTTATTTTTTATTTCTAGCTTGCTATGAAAAAATGTTCCATACGTGTATGAACTGTACTTTGTAATTTTTTTTACAGTTAAAACCGACTTGGTCTATAGGAGTAAACGAGTTAATTGATTTTATGGATGGAAATAAATGTTTAAACCCACTCGTTATAAATAAGAGTCAACTAAGATAAGTTAATATCCCTTTGTGAGGTGGAAATCGTGCAACTTCAGGTAATGAACAGTCCCTTTAAACATGAGCAGGCAGAGCTCCTTAACAATCTACTGCCTAGCTTGACAGAAACACAAAAAATTTGGTTGAGCGGTTATCTGACCGCATCTTTGTCAGTTTCGAATATGGGAACGGCCGAAACCCCGGTAATGGAAGCTCAAAGCAGCGGGAAGACAATATCAAAAGAAGTTACCATTCTTTATGGTTCACAGACGGGCAATGCTCAAGGGCTGGCAGAAAATGCGGCGAGAAAGCTTGAGGGTAATGGCTTTCAGGTTACCATTTCATCCATGAGTGACTTTAAAGTGAACAATTTGAAAAAAGTCCAAAATCTTCTTATCGCCGTTAGCACGCATGGAGAAGGTGATCCACCGGATAATACGCTGTCCTTCCACGAGTACCTTCATGGCAGGAGGGCACCAAGCCTTGAAGAACTCCGCTTTTCGGTATTGGCGCTTGGGGACAGCTCATATGAGTTTTTTTGTGAAACGGGAAAACAATTCGATAAACGCTTGGAGGAACTTGGCGGGACAAGGTTATTTCCACGAATGGACTGTGACCTTGATTATGATGAGCCGGCTTCAGAATGGCTGGAAGGAGTCATTTCCAGTTTAAGTGAAGAGCAAGGCAGTACCGTTACAGCAGTCCCTGCAGCGAAAGCTTCAGAAAGTGAACACACGTATTCCAGGACAAATCCGTTTAAAGCGGAAGTGCTTGAAAATATAAATTTGAACGGCCGTGGCTCAAATAAAGAGACACATCATCTTGAATTATCACTTGAAGGATCTGGGCTTACATTCGAACCTGGAGACAGCCTTGGTATTTATCCGACAAATGATTCTGAATTAGTGGATATGCTTCTTATGGAACTCGATTGGGACCCTGAAGAAACCGTGAAGGTCAATAAGCAGGGGGATCTTCGTCAGCTTAGGGAATCGCTCATCTCCGATTTTGAAATTACGGTTTTGACAAAATCGTTCCTTGGGCAGGTGGCCCAGCTTTCAGGTAACGAGGAATTAAAGGAGCTCCTATCACCAGGTAATGAAGAAAGCCTAAAAGAATATCGTGAAGGCCGTGATTTGCTTGATTTTGTCCGTGACTTTGGATCATGGGGTGAAACGGCGCAAGAGTTCGTATCCATACTCCGGAAAATGCCAGCCCGTCTATATTCGATCGCGAATAGCTTATCCGCTTATCCGGATGAAGTGCATTTGACCATCGGTGCTGTCCGGTATGAAAGTCACGGTCGGGATCGAAAAGGAGTCTGCTCCATATTATGTGCGGACCGAATACAGCCAGGGGACACCCTGCCCGTTTATATTCAGCATAACCAGAACTTCAAGCAGCCTAAGAATCCAGATGCTCCAATCATCATGGTTGGACCGGGAACGGGCGTTGCTCCGTTCAGATCCTTTATCCAGGATCGCGAAGAAACGGAAGCGAAAGGGAAAACGTGGCTCTTTTTCGGAGATCAGCATTTCGTGACGGATTTCCTTTATCAGACTGAATGGCAAAAATGGTTGAAAACAGGTGTACTTACGAAAATGGATGTTGCCTTTTCACGTGATGCGGATGAAAAAGTGTATGTTCAAAACCGGATGCTTGAGCACAGCGGGGAATTATACGAATGGCTTCAAGAAGGGGCAGCGGTTTACATTTGCGGTGATGAGAAAAACATGGCACATGACGTCCATAATACGCTTATTGAGATCATAGAAAAAGAAGGTCAAATGAGCCATGCTGATGCGCAAGCTTATCTTGAAGAAATGCAACAGAATAAACGTTATCAACGTGATGTGTACTGAAATATGGATGAAAAGGAGATAACAACATGGTGAACCCACTATTAAAAGCACCAGAAGGTCCGCCTAGTGATGTTGAGCAAATTAAAGCGAAAAGCAATTATTTGCGAGGTACACTTGGAGAAGTGATGCAGGAGCGGATCAGCGCCGGGATTCCGGATGATGACAATCGGTTAATGAAACACCACGGCAGCTATTTGCAGGATGACCGGGATCTACGCAATGAGCGTCAAAAACAAAAACTTGAGCCTGCCTATCAGTTCATGTTGCGTGTCCGCATGCCAGGCGGTGTTGCACAGCCTTCTCAATGGCTTGTCATGGATGACCTTGCTCAGAAATACGGTAACGGTACTTTGAAATTGACAACAAGACAGACGTTTCAAATGCATGGAATCTTAAAATGGAATATGAAAAAAACCATTCAGGAAATCCATGCGTCCATGCTGGATACAATCGCTGCATGCGGGGATGTAAACCGTAACGTAATGTGCAATTCGATTCCATTTCAATCCGAAATCCATTCCGAAGTATATGAATGGTCGAAAAAATTGAGTGATTATTTATTGCCACGTACAAGGGCGTACCATGAAATCTGGCTGGATGAAGAAAAGGTTGTCGGTACACCTGAATTGGAGGAAGTCGAACCAATGTACGGTCCGCTTTATTTGCCAAGGAAGTTTAAAATAGGCATTGCGGTCCCACCTTCCAATGACATTGATGTCTACTCCCAGGATCTTGGCTTCATAGCCATTATTGAAAATGGGAAACTTGTTGGCTTTAATGTGGCAATCGGTGGCGGTATGGGAATGACCCATGGTGACAAAGCGACTTATCCACAGCTAGCCAAAATAATCGGCTTTTGCAAGCCTGACCACATACTGGATGTCGCGGAAAAGATCATTACGATTCAGCGCGATTACGGAAACCGTTCCGTCCGGAAATATGCCCGGTTCAAGTATACGGTTGACAGGCTTGGGCTCGAACCGGTAAAGGCTGAACTGGAAAATCGTCTTGGATGGAAACTGGAGGAGGCGAGAACTTATCATTTCGACAATAATGGTGACCGCTATGGCTGGGTAGAAGGCATTCAAGGTAAATGGCATTTTACACTATTTGTCGAGGGTGGCCGAATTGCCGATATCAAAGATTACAAACTGATGACCGGCTTGCGCGAAATCGCTAAGATCCACACGGGTGATTTCCGTTTGACGGCCAATCAAAACTTGATCATTGCCAATGTATCAAGCGAGACAAAGGAAAAGATCGTTGAATTGCTCGAAACATTCGGTTTGACGGATGGTTCACGCCATTCAGCGCTCCGACGCAGCTCGATGGCATGCGTGTCGCTTCCAACATGCGGGTTGGCAATGGCAGAAGCAGAACGTTATTTGCCGGTTCTGCTTGATAAAGTCGAGGCCATCGTTGATGAAAACGGGCTGAGGAACGAAGAAATCACGATACGAATGACCGGATGCCCGAATGGCTGTGCCCGACATGCACTAGGAGAAATCGGTTTTATCGGGAAAGCACCTGGCAAATATAATATGTATCTCGGTGCTGCATTCGATGGAAGCCGATTAAGCAAAATGTACCGTGAGAACATCGGTGAAGAAGAGATTTTAAAAGAGTTGAGCGTACTACTTTCCCGTTATGCGAAGGAACGTCAGGAAGGGGAGCATTTCGGGGACTTTGTCATCAATGCAGGGATTATTAAAGAAGTGACGGATGGAACGAATTTTCATGATTGATTAACACGAACGAGAGACAGGAAAGTATTCCTGTCTCGGTTTGTATTTAAGGTGTTTTTTATTAAGTAGAAAAGTTCTTTGGCTTGTATCCTTCAATAACTCAAGTTTTTAATCTTCCTCTTTTCCTCATCAACCAACCCCTTGGTTGCACTTTTGAATTCAGATAAAGTTCGTCCAAAAGCCCGCCCGATTTCAGATGATTTTTCAGAACCAAAATCACAAGTGATGAGAATGATAACTAGGCCTGGAACACCGAGATTTTGAAACATGACCATTCACTCCTATCGTCTATTTTTTTGACTTGCTGTTATTTTTAAAGGCTACCTCTGCTTCAATCTCAATGAGATAATCCGGCGAAACCAGACTTTGCACCCCTACTGTGGAACGAGCTGTTTTCACTGGATTTTCTTTTGTATTAAAGAACATAGCATAGGCATTAAACCAACCTTGATAGTCTGGAGTATCTTCTTTGTTTGGATCTGGTGCGACATACACACGAAGAAAGGTTACATCAGCGAGGGAAAGTCCTTTTGTTTTCAAATCTGCTTTTAATTTTTCTAAAATTCCGATAGCCTGCCTTTCTGTATTGCCATATCTCTCATAAGTGGTTTTTCCATCCTTGTTTAAAAGAGGAGAGACTGTTCCACTAAACAATAACCGGTTATAACTTTGAGGTACAGCAACTGAACTGGAAATCGCAGAAGTTGGGGACCCAAAGAAGGTCACTTTATCAGAGTTCAATTCATCTTTTTCACTACTTGCGGAAGCTAAAGAGAATCCTACGATTACACTTATACCTAATATTGAAGTAGCAATGACTGATATCATGGTTTTCTTCATAAAGTCAGCTCCTTTCATTTATAAAAACATCGTAAGGTTAATAATTCTGTTTTATCCTACCTAAGTAGTGACCTTACCTTCTTTTATACTATCTGGCTGATTTAAAAGCACCTGCCGTGCAACCGATTTAATAACTGTGATATTCACAAGCAAAATGAATTCTACCTTGTTGTATATTCAATATATGGTAGTAGTTTTCACAAACAGATGAAGAATATTAAATGCCCTAATGATATTCGTTTAATATTAATTATTCTGAGACCCCGGTTTGGATGATGTCAACTTTAGTTTCTACTTTAATGTCCATCATGGGATAGATCTTTTTCCATTGTTTATAGGTCATTTTTTTATTTTTGGCGTGATATTTTTCCTTTAAGCCAATAGGGTCAATGTTTTTTTTCTGAAAATCATTAATAAGACGGTTTGCTTGCCTCGTTAAATCATCTTCCATATCCTGTTCGATTTTTTTTATCATCTTTCTATTGGTTAGATTTTCACTTCGCATTGATTCCTTGATTTGCCCTTTTATTTTAAGTTTAATCGTGATCGAGGGATTTCTCTCTGAGTCGGAGACCTCATAACTTGAACCGCTTCGGATGCTTTCCACTACGATATCGCTTTTTTTCTTGTCTTTTAATTTGAATTTGTAAATTCCCCGTCTATGGGATTGAACCAATGTCTTGAAAACGAACATATCCCTCGTTCGGACTTTACTGACGATTTTATTTTCATGAAACAAGGCCACTCCGGATACCGCAACTTCATTGTTAATTATTTTAATTAAAGGAAGATACGAATCTCCGCCATCTTCCAGGGCGTTTCCTAAAAAAAGATGGAGATTTGTATCGGGTCCATTTCCTGTTTCATTTTGTTGATTGATCAAATCCGATAAAAAGATTCCAACATTCACATTCGTATTTGGAGGTTTCGTATTTATTACATCCTTGACCTTTCCTTCAACGACGGCCAACATGACCCTGTTTCCAAGTTGTGGCTCACGGTAGAGATAATCGGTAAGTTCTGTCACTCCGATTTCATGAACGATTTTTTCGCTAAATAAAACGATGCGTGTCTGTCCAAGCAACACAGGCTTATCCGCTTTTTTGGAAACGACAGCCTGAACATCACTCGTTGTCGTCGATGTTCCAGTTAAGATTTGATATTTACCAATCTTGTCTTGTTGGAAGATAGGGATGACGAACATCCCTTCGACGATATCATTCTTGAATATATCGTAGCCAATGGCTTGGGACATATTAACTTCGTCAACCACCCTTGGCTGGGCACAGCTGCAAAGAAGGGGAAAAGTCAAGATAATAAGAAATAATTTTTTCATTTACGTTTCCTCATTTTCTTTATATAGATGATGACTAAAAGAAGAGGCAGGTATAAAGCAATGAAGAGCACGCCGTATGGATTGATTATTTTATTCAATATATATAGGGAATCTACATCAAAAACAAATATATTTGTAAGCAGGATGATAATGGACATCCCCCATAATGGATACTTTTGCTGAATATTGAATAAACGCTTGATACCCCTGCTGGCAGCCCACAAGGCGATGGTCATGTTGGGAATGATAACGATGGCCCACCAAGAAACATCTATATATTCAAATCGCTGAATAAAAGGTAATTCGACAATGCTGGTCATTGTCAGTGTCGGCCAAATAGTCAGTTGCAACTGTTTTTGTGAATAAAAAACAAGTGAAACCAAATAAATGAATACGGTTATTAAGGTTGTCGTCAAGGCTCCACCATGAGCATATTTTTGTGATGTTTTAGCGTCTTTGATGAACGGATAAAACATCAGGATCATTTCAAAACCAAGCATCGATAATGAAGTACTTCTGGTTCCTTCCAATATATCCAATAGAGTGTGGTGGAATAAAGGGAGCAAATTGGTGAATTCAGAGTATTTCATGGCATAGAACAGGACAAATAGAAGCCAGTATGTCAAAAGGACGCTTAAAAAGGCAACACCCGTAATTGTTCGGAACCCTCCCGTATTTATGTAATAAATCAGAATCAGGAAGACCACAGTAAACGCCCAGGAGGCTACCTCTTCAAACATCCATACATGTAAGACATTTATATAGCTGATCATGATATCCATCCCAAGTAAAAAAAAGTAAAGAATGAATAATAGACTGAAGAAATTCCCCATCCATTTTCCGAATGCAAGATTATTGGCGGAAATGATATCACCTGGGACGATACTGAAGATTTTATATATGATCCAAATCAATATATGAACGATCAGTCCGGCTAGTAATATCGAAATCCAGCCATCCGTACCCGCCGACTTTGATAAAAGTCTTTGAAAACTTAAAACGCCTACTCCCGTTTGCATGGAATGCACTAAAAAAAACACATAGAACGGTGATACCTTATACTTTTCATTAACTCCAGCTTGGTTCATATAGGACCCTCATTTAAATCACTCGTTAAAATCATTTTTTTTGATTCTTGCTTTTTTTGGCTGTGGCTGTCTGGATATATCATCAGGACGTAAATTTATAGGCCGCGACTTGAAAAGATTAAAGGGTAGCCGGACAAAGCTATCTTTCCAATCTTGCATGCGAAATGGGTATATCGGTTCAAGGTATGGGTGTCCCATCGACGTTAATTTGATAAGGTGGGTCATCAAAAAAACGGCCGCTATCGTAATCCCGAGCAGCCCCCAAATTTGGGCTCCTATTAAAAAGGGGAAACGCAGTAACCGAATGGCATTACCCATTTTATAAATAGGCGTAACAAAAGATGCCAGTGCTGAGAGGGCAACGATGATCAATAAGATATTACTGGTCAAACCGGCGACAACGGCAGCTTGACCGATAACGATACCGCCGACGATACCTAATGTCTGACCTACCTTCGTTGGCAGCCTGGCAGCCGCTTCACGTAATAACTCAATGGAGATCTCCAAGAATAATGCTTCGATCAAAGGCTGAAAAGGTATTAAGTTTCTTGAAGTGACGATCGTTTCCAAAAGATCTTTAGGAATCAGTTCATAATGATAAGTCAGCACCGCTACATAAATAGGAGTGGCAAATATCGAAAAAGCGACCGCGAATATCCTTAATAAACGGAAAGCAGATGCCGGAACCCATGGCATATTATAATCTTCCATGGTTATAAAGTATTCCAACAAAATGGTTGGTGTAATAAGTGCAGAAGACGACCTATCGATCAACATGGCTACTTTACCTTCTGCCAATGCACTTGCGATGCGATCAGGTCTTTCCGTATTTAGAAAAAGGGGAAATAAGGTATTTGAATCATCATAAAGCAATTGCGCGAGATATGAACCGTCCAATATTTCATCAAACTCTACTTCATTGATCCTTTGGATAACATTATCGACATTTTCCTGATCAACGATTCCTTTTATGGATAAAACCGCCACTTTCGTTTTAGATAACGACCCCACAGTCAGTTCACTTACTTGCAATCCAGGGATAGGCAGCCTTTTTCTGACTAGATTCAGATTGATATCAATATCCTCGACAAAAGCTTCTTGAGCACTTATGATTCCAAATTCAAGTTCAGGTTTATCAACTTGCCTTCCTTGTTGGGCCGCAACATTGATTAATAGGCATTCATCAAGATTCGCATCTAAACGAATGGCAATTTCGCCTCTCATGATCCGTTCTTCGATTACAACCTTGGTATTGGTGATAAGTGTATTTTCTATAGGAACGTTTTCTTTAATTTGCTCCAAATTTATCGCTTCCAGCGTTGGTATGACAGAAAGAACACTTTTATGAAGTTCCTGTGCATCGATTAAAGAGCGATAAAAAGATACCCAATAGCCTACGCCATGATAGGTTCCTTGATGGTTCATGAAATCATTGGATGAAGAAAGGGTATTGAATAGGTCCCTTACATCCGAAACTTTATTTAATTCATCATTTTTATCGTTTGGTTGATTGGGTTTTTTTTTGAACTTTCCGCGGTTAAACAATGTTGTCACCTCTAAACTGAAGCTTATTATCCTAGCATTTGCAATTTAAATACATATTAACCATTTTGGATTGTTAAGGTTGCTCGTTTCGGAAAGGGAATACATTATAAGGATCCTTGTTCTAAAAGCTGTCACTATTTCCAGTTCGAATAGAAAAATTGAAAATAGAGGAAACTGATACAATAAAACGCATTTAACCAAAGGAGTTCACCATGGAAAGTAAACCCTTGCATATAAGATTGGATCAAAAGCAGGAAAAATTGAAATCTGAATTGGATATGCAGGATGATATAGTTTTTAAACAGATATTCATTCCCGGTTATGAAATTTCAGGATTATTTGTATTTGTCAGTGGAATGATGGATTATTCAGCATTCAATGATATAGTTCTGAATTTATCGGCAGCCCAGGTTAAATCCAGTCACCCGGTTTCCATCGAGCAGTTGGTCATATCCAAAATCTGTTCAGTCAGGGAACAGGATGTTGAAACATATGAAAAAGCCAAGGAGCTTATTTTTGACGGGAAAACGCTTTTATTTATAGATGGAATGACAAATGGTTATGTTTTGAATCTGGAAAAGGAGAAAATTCGTACACTGAGTGAACCTTCGACAGAAAGGGTTGTCCGTGGACCGAAGCTTGGGTTTATCGAAAGTCTCCAGGAAAATATCGGCTTGATTAGACAATATTCAAACCATCCCAACCTAATCGTCAAACAACAGAAGTTAGGGACGCTTGAAAAGCGGGAAGTTGCATTGATCTATTATGAAGGTAAAGCAAGCGATTCTTTGTTAAAAGAAGTGAATAATCGGATAAATGGAGTAAAAGCTACCAATCTCCAAGACTCGGGGATGCTTGAAGAATTAATTGAAGATACATCGTTTAGCCCTTTCCCACAGATCCAGAATACGGAGCGTCCGGATAAAGTATTGGCGGCACTGCAGGAGGGAAGGGTGGTCATCATGGTTGACGGCTCGCCATTTGCGTTGATGGCACCTACGACGATCACGATGCTGCTGCAGTCACCTGATGATTATTATGAAAGGTGGGTAGCGGGTTCTTTTCTACGTGTCCTTCGTTACTTTTCTTTATTTATTACCGTTTTTCTTTCAGGAATTTATATCTCCTTGGTTTCGTTCAACCCTGGATTGCTGCCGACTGAACTAGCAATGACCATCGCTGGTACAAGGGAGAATGTGCCATTTCCGCCTTTTGTTGAAGCGATCATCATGGAATTGACGATTGAACTGCTTCGTGAAGCAGGCATTCGGCTCCCGGCGCCCATTGGGCAAACGGTTGGATTGGTTGGTGGTGTCATTATTGGACAAGCAGCCGTTCAAGCGAATATTGTGAGTTCCCTCATGGTCATAATCGTTGCGATTACAACGATTACCTCTTTTACGGTACCACAATATAGCTTTGGACTGGCATTCAGGGCATTAAGGTTCGGGGCGATGATTTTTTCCGCCGTTCTAGGCCTATATGGAACCACTTTATTCTTTATCATCGTTATCAGCCATTTGTCGAAATTGACTAGCTTTCAAGAACCTTATTTTCAACCAACGGATTTTATCGGTAAAAAGACTTGGAAGGACGCGTTCCTCCGGTTACCGAAGCGGAAAAAAGGGGGAGAATTATCTTGAGCCAAGCAGACGGCAAAATTCTTAGTGGGGAATTGGCCGCGATCATTTCATGCGCCATGTTAGGAGTTGGGATGCTTACGCTTCCAAGGACGATAACGGAAAAAGTTAATTCAGCCGATGGATGGATCGTCTTGATTTTTAATGGGATCGCTATTGCCCTTTTCATAAGTTTATTGGTTGTACTGTTAAAAAAACATAAGGTGGCTAACTATTACAAATACATGGAGGAGGCCTATGGAAAGTGGCTCTCCAAAATTATTGGGTTGATCGTGGTGGTTTACTTTATAGGTGTGGCCAGCTTTGAAGTGCTTGCCATGAGTGAAATGGTCCGATTTTATTTGTTGGAGGATACCCCGGTTGAAATAGTAATGCTCACATTGATTTTAGCGAGTGTCCATCTATTGACAGGCAAAATTAAAGCCATTGCAAAGGTGTGCGTCTTCTTTCTTCCTCTGACAATTGTCATCGTTTTGTTCATTTATATGTTCAGTATTAAAGTAGTCGATATAAAAAACCTGCAGCCTGTTCTTGGAAAAGGGTTTCTCCCTGTGATGAAAGGAATGGGCTCCGGGGCTTTGTCTTTTTTTGGAATTGAACTATTCATCTTTTTGTTTGGCGTCGTTAAAAATCAAAACAAGGTAAAAAGTGGCGTTTTAATCGGTTTTTTCATACCGATGTTATTATATGTGATTACATATGTTCTGGTAGTCGCTACACTGACTGTACCTGAAGTCAAAGCTGTTACCTGGCCAACCATTTCTTTTATTCAATCGTATGAAGTAAAAGGGATATTTATAGAGCGTTTAGAGCTGTTTCTCTTAATCACCTGGATTCTTCAGTTCTTTTGTACACATGCAATTTACTATTACTTCGCAGCAGAAGGACTGACGAAAATTTTCAACAATTCATATTCAACGAACCTTATTGTTTTGGTTCCAATCATTTTTTTTCTCGCCAAAATCCCTAAAAATACAACCGAGATTTTTAAACTGAGCGATTTGCTGGGCTATGTATTTCCCTATATATTGATTGGCTTGCCAATTATTACATTCACAATCGTTCAAGTGAAAAGGAGTAGAAGAAGCGGATGAAAAGATTATGGTTAATCTTGCTTATTCCTTTGCTTACAGGCTGTTGGGACAGTCAAAATATTGAAGAATTATCCCTTGTGGTCGGAATGGGAATCGATAATAGTAAAAAGAAAGACGAAATTATGTTAACACAGCAAATTCTGGTACCTCCAGGAAGTAGTGTTCAGGAGAATCAAGCTCAACTAAAATATAAGAATGTTACAGTCAGTGCCAAAACGTTGCATGAAGCAATAAGGGATTCTTTGCTCATAACCAATACGGTTTTAACCAATCATCAGCGTATCCTGATCATTAATGAAGATGTATTAAAGAAAGTACCTATGGAAGCTATCATTAATCAGTCCATACGCGATAACAATACAAGGAGAAGTTGCCTTGTTTATTTAACAAAGAGACCGACAAAAGAAATTTTGGGACTATCCGACGATGGGGAGATCCCTTCGAATGTAATTTATGAATTGAAAGATAATGTGAAGCGAACGAATAAAATTCTTCCACCTTTAACAATGGGCAAAGCTTCCTCAAGTTTGCAATCAGATGGAAGCTTTGCCATTCAGGCCGTTGATATAAGAGGTAGGAAATTAATATTGGAGGGTGCAGGTGTGATCAACAATTCAAAGTTGGTCGGGGTCATGAATGATGAGGATATAGCTGCTTTGAATTGGTTGAACGGAAATTTGAAAGGCGGGATAATCGAAGCGGTCCAACACGGTAAGCCTTTAAGTGTTGAAGTGATCAAAAGGACAAGGAGGAAAATCACGACGGAATTGAACGGGGATCATTTGACGATAAATGTTAAGGTCGGTTACACAGGAAGACTTTCGGAAGATTGGTATGGTAAGGAAAATTCATTTGAAGAAGCCTATTTAAAAGACATTGAGCGAATTGCCGAGGATGAAGTTGAGAAGGATGTCAAGAAAATCGTATACAAATTACAGCATGAATATAAAACAGGGGTAGCAGGATTTTATCGTTATGTGGAAAATCAGCATCCAAAGTTTTGGGAGAAAAATAAAGGAAATGGGACGAAGTTTTCAGTAAAGCTGATATTAATTATCAAGTGGACTTAAGGATCATAGACTTTGGTTCAAAAGGAGGGGTGAAGTGAATGGTCATACAATTGAAAAACCTTCCAAACGGGAAGGTTTTTTGTTATGGCTCTTTAATTGATTGAATCTTTATGGTTCAACTAAAGGAAAAAAGTCCCTTTATTTTTATAAAGGCTCATCCGAATTTTCTAGGCAGATTCGTCACTTCATGTGCCACCCTGATGCCGGATTGAATGGCTCCTTCAATCCATGCTGGTACGGTTGATGTATGCTCACCAGCGAAGTGGACCCTTCCTTCAGGGGTTGGGATGTATGGAAACAAGTCCGTTTCCTGACCAGGTTTAAACATGGAGAAAGCGCCGTATGCATACTGATTCAGTGTCCAGCTATAAGAAGCTCCTGATAAAAAATGATCATATACTTGTTTTCCATGGACCACTGCCAAATTTTTCAATGCGTGTTGTAAACGATTATTTTCTGGAAGTATATCCCACAAAGTGGCATCATCTTCCCATGTATAACTTGCTAAGATGAGACCGGATTCACTCTGGTTGCTCGTTTGGCTGGGGTAATAAGAAAATCTAATGGGTAAATCGGTCGTCAATTTACCACCGAGGATTCCTTCCTTTTCCCAAAACCTATGCGTGAACTGAAGTCCAATTTTTGTTGACGCAGCATAATGGAGTTCCCTTATTGCCTTCCACTTATTATGGGAAAAGGAATTCCGGGGTTCAATATCCATAAATTGCAACAATTGAAGAGGGATCGTCACGATGGCAAGGTCACCGGTAACCGTTAAGGGGTTTTGGCTTTGAGTATGTTTGGAATGGATGGTGACTTGATTATCATGTTGAACGATCTTTGTCACTTCATATCTGAAGTTAAGATTATCCTTCAATTCCGGTAGAAAAGCATAAGGAAGCCGGTCGTTTCCTCCTTCGATTGCAAAAAAATTTACGTCTGGATTAAAGAGCGGCATAAGCTCCCGAAGTATGGCAGGAAAAGAAAGTTCAGGGAATCCTTCTATACCCATCAGGACTTTGATGCTTTCAATCGCCCCTGTTGATAGACTGATTCCTACTGGATTGTACTGCAAAAAGTAGCTCATGGAGTATTTATCAAACTCTTTAATGACTATTTCCCAATTTCTACGTGGGTTTTGAATGATAAAGTCAGTCACAGGCTTAATTGCCATGTTGAGTAATTCTTCAGCTGTTTTGCCTTTTTCATGGGGAGCTACAGGGTACCTCAGTATATCCGGATTCCGTTGATATATGGCAGCGGTCGTCTTGATTCCATTGGCATAAATGGGATCATTAGGAGTCGCATTCACAAAAGTGTTGACTCGTAAACCATACTTCTTGATGTATTCCGCAACTAAGTAATGATAATTCGGAATGCGCATGGCACCGGCTTCAAGGTAGGAACCATTTGAAAATGGCTCCCGTATGGTCAAAACACGCCCTCCGACCCTCCCGGATGCTTCCAATATCGTTACATCGTGCCCCGCTTGTTTTAATAGGGATGCTGCAACCAACCCTGACATGCCGGCACCAATGATTATTATCCTTTTGGGGATTTGGGAAGGACCCAGGCCATTTCTGATCACAGCAAGCATTTGATCGGGTGATAGCGGATCTTTGAAAAAGGACAAAGTGTTTTTCTCCTCTCTTGTTACACTTTCCTAATACGCTATCATATTCTCATGGGTCCACCATTTATGAAGGATCTTCATTAATTTGTCATGATTGTTTATTGCTATCATATTCCGCTAGGTTTATCCGTTATGTGGAATACTTAATTTTTAGATAATTTAAAAGTGCAGGAGGTGAATAAGCAGCTGATTTGTGGTTAAAAGATGATGCCTTTTTTTTCGGCAGCTAACGATCTTAAGACTACTATTTATGATGGAGCCGAAATTAATTTAGAAAGTTAGAGAAGCAGTGTTCAGCCTTTTTGATCAATGGGAAGAAATTATTAAATAACTGAGGCATTAAGCGTGGCAAGGAAGTTTTTAAAAATGATTAATTCATCGTTTCGAATTTCAAGAATTTATTTTCTTTCTTTGTCCATTGAAACCAAACGCTAATTTAGCACTACAATTGGAGTCAGTATAGTTTCATATTTTTAGTGAGTGCACATAAAAATTATATGGAATCATTGAAGAGCATTTGCTGAGTGGTAGCTATACGGCGAGTTTGTCCCATGATCATCGTATAATTGCCAGCGTAAAAGAATTTGTTCAAAAACCAATATTCCAAGTAACTAATTTGAGTTTCAGATGTTATATGGATTTAGAATAGACCTGCAACTAAGTTTAGCTAAAGAAGGATATACAATGCGTGTGTATATTCCTTTAGGATATTGCATTTGCCCTTATAGGATTCTTTTCTAAATAATTGATGAGTTTATAATAATGGGTGAAGTTTTCATAGTAAGATATTTTACGTTTAGAGTTCGAAAATGGGAAACTAAACAGATAGGCATATCTACTATTTTTCTAAAATAGAAAAACATAAGCATAAATCTTGTCTCTTTCTCCACTTTATCTTTGAGCATGCATAAGAAGCAAGATTTACGTTGTTAATAATAAGTAGAATTCATTGATAATGATTCAGTTTCAACGGAAGTGGAAATTAAAGAAAACGCTCAGTGATGAGTATGATCTGACCACATCCTCCCTAGTCCGGTGGCTTTACCAATATGAAAAGTCTGGTTCCTACCAAGAGAAAGACAACAGTTACTCGAACAGGAGGAGCTTTTAATGCTTCGCAAAGAGCTGGAGCAACAGCAGAGGGTGAATGATAATTTAAAGCAACCTGCCCATTCTCGGAACACTAAGCTACGTAGGCCGATAGTGAAGGATAAAAATCTCAAAATTGTATCATAATATTACCATATACTAAAAGTTTACATAGGCGATTTCAGGCCCATGTTTTAGGAGGACGGGTTTATAGAAGCAAAATATTGCAAAGAATCAAGGGTGATAAGAACGAGTCGTATTTTTCCAAATGATGTGAACAATCATAATACATTATTTGGCGGCCGCTTAATGAGTGACGTCGATCAAGTGGCATCGATTTCTGCAGCACGTCATAGTCGAAGTGAATGTGTAACTGCTTCAACAGATTCAGTTGACTTTTTACATCCCATTCGTACAACGGATTCAGTTTGTTTTATATCTTATGTGGCATGGACAGGCACTTCTTCAATGGAGGTATTTGTAAAAATTATTGCTGAAGATTTAAAAAGCAGTGTACGGAGAATTGCAGCGACTGCTATATTAACATTTGTTGCACTTGATGAACAAAAACGTCCAACACGTGTTCCAAAAGTTATTCCGGAGACAGAAGAAGAAAAAAAATTACATGAAACGGCATTAGATCGAGCAAAAATGCGGAACCAGAGAAAACAAAAAAGCAAAGATGTGGCTACGTTTTTAAATGTAGATTATCCTTAACTTTCATATAGAAGATAAAACTTATAACCTATGAGGTGAAAGAAGGTAAGATCAAGCTGAAAAGCCGGACAATAAGCAAAGTGAAGTATTTGATTTACTAAGTTCAATCCAGTTTATTATAAAAAAAGTAATTCAAAAGTTAGATAACATTGTACGAGTTACTGAAAGAACCTGTTCGAATCCTTACTCTTCGAATTCCTGTTCGAATGGGTGATGCTTCAGTAAAAGTTTTCACCGGCTATCGATCTTAACAAAATGATGCAGTTGAGCCTTCAAAGGGTGGAGTCCGTTTTCACCCAGAAGTAACTGCTTTATCCATGTGAATGAGTTTAATATGTGGCATTTTTGATATTCCTTTTGATGGAGGAAAAGATCCCCCCGAACATGTCCTCATCTGAATTAGAACGGTTAAGTCGATGTATATGGGTGCGATTAGTCAAATTGTTGGAACAACCAAAGAGATTCCCCGGAGGTCTTTACTCCCACCCACAAATTTGGCATGGATGATAGATGATACAGTCATAAACAAGATTCGAGTGGATTTATTACTGTAAACCCTCTTGTAATAGGCAGATTACAAGGATGTGAATCAGCGACAACTATAATTGAAGCAACAACCATATTAGCAATACTGAACGTATTGTTAGTACTAGAAATACTTGCTGGTTTCTAGGGCTCTACGATATGGTAGAGTTTTTTTATTATAGAAGTCCTTCGTTATGGTGCAAAAACCACTCGCTGGAGCTATTTTTGCAATAAGGTTAATTTTTTATTGTATTGTTCTATTTATGACTAAGATAGTTCTAAGGATAATAAATAAATATATATAGGCTAGTATCCGTACTTTTAATTTGATATATAGGAAAATAATTCCTAAAACTGGGCAAAAGTCAATGCCGGCCGTAATACACACATAGACTACTATTTTGTAGGGTATGTGTGTATTTTTTATGTGAAGGAAATATGAAAATGAATGTTCTTTAGAGAATTGTGAAGAATTCGCGGCAATCTTTGATTCCACTCCTATTGATGTCAATGGTAATGGTTTGGTGACCCGTTCGTTATGCGGAAGAATAAATTACAAGGTAAAATTTTATAAATACTTTTTTGTTTGCACAGTTATAATAAAATTGCCGTTCGTACATGCAATCTAAGCGAGGTTAAGAAGCGATTAACCGAAATAAATATATCCTAAGAATAACCTCGATAGAATATTGAATAAAAAATAATCCAAAAACATCATTAAGTAAATTACTGACTTTCTGTAAAACCTTTGAAAACTTAGTTTGTGGAAAATTATTAAATATTTTCCTTTATAGAGGAGATACTACCAAGAGACAAAGGTTAGAAAGGAAGACAGTATGGATCATATACAAATGGCCCGTGCAATGTTCGGGACGAATATGGCTGTACATATCATATTTGCAACGATCGGCGTCGGGTTGCCGATGATGATGTTGGCCGCGGAATTGATGTATCAAAGGACAAAGGATTTACAGTATGTTGTCATGGCTAAACGCTGGACCAAAACATTAGGGGTTTTACTAGGGGTCGGGATTCCGACCGGTACGATTGCGGGTGTGCAACTGTCACTATTATGGCCAGGTTTCATGGAAGTGATTGGGCGTGTCATGGCGCTTCCGTTCCAGATCGAGATTTATGCATTCATGGTTGAAGCGTTGTTCATGTCGATCTATGTGTATGCTGCTGAAAAAATCAAGCCATGGGCCCGAATCGTGAGTTTATTCTTTGTTGCATTCGGAGCAATGGCTTCGGCTGTTTTGATATCGAATGTCCATGCTTTTGAAGGGACACCGGCTGGTTTCCGGTTTGAAAATGGGGAAATCGTCGATGTCGACCCTTGGGCGGCATTTTTCAACCCAAGTTTCTTAGTGACTGCAGGACATACGGCTCTGACTGCTTATACTACAGGAGCGTTTGTCGTAGCGGCAGTTGCAGCCTATAAGATGCTGAAAAATAAATATGGGACTACTGAATTTAATTTTCACCAAAAAGCACTCAAGCTCAGTATTGTATTAGGTTTGGTTTTTTCTTTTTTGACGGCACTGAATGGTCATGCGACTACACAGCATTTATATAGGGAACAGCCAGAAAAATTGGCGGCGGCAGAAGGATTGTTCGAAACAAAGGACCATGCTGGGCTTACCTTATTCGGTTATACAGATAGGGAAGCCCAGGAAGTGAAGTATGGGATTGAATTTCCATGGGTACTAAGCTTCCTATCTGGAAATAGTTTCGATACGGTCGTAACGGGTTTGAATGACTTTCCAGAAGAGTATTGGCCGCCGCTTTATGTCCATATCTTATTCAACGCCATGGTCCTCATTGGTTCAGGTTTAATAGCGTTAGCACTGTTTGCATTGGTTTGGAATAAGTGGCTGAAAAAGGAGACTTATCCGAGATGGATTCTCTGGCTGTTTGTTGCTGCAGGGCCGCTTTCGGTGATATCAATCGAATGCGGTTGGATTTTTGCTTGTACAGGCAGGCAGCCATGGACGATATACAGGATGCTGACCACAGAGGATTCAGTCACCTCGTACGAAAACCTTGGATTTCTTTTCACGATGTTCATTCTTGTATATATCATTTTATGCGTTTCGGTCGTGTTTACACTTTTGTATTATTTCAAGCGACATTCCGTGATGGATGATATATATAAAGCCGAACAGAAAGATGTAAGGCTTTTCGATTCGAATTCATAAAAGGGGGAGGGAAGGCGAATGAGTGATGCTCTTCTTGCAATAACACTGGTGTGGGGCTTTATTTTTCTTTATGCCATCATGGCCTCCATGGATTTTGGCGCTGGCTTCTGGGCAATGACTTACATTAAAAAGGAAGAAACGAATGCTACGAAGATAGCGAATAGCTATTTATCACCGACTTGGGAAGTGACTAATACTTTTGTCGTTGGTCTTGTTATTGCAATTTACAGTTTATTTCCAGGTGCGGTTTTCCCGATTGGGGTAGCTTTGATCGTTCCCGCGAGCCTGATTTTGGTCCTGCTATCCCTTAGGAGTGCTTTCTTGGTTTTCTCGCATAGCGTAGACAAATATGAAAAAGCGTTAACGTATATATCAGGATTAACGGGATTGATCATACCCGGACTATTAATAAGCGTATTGCCAATCACCCATCTTGGATTTGTCGAGGGCGTGAGAGGGAATGAAGAATTGAATCTTTCTAGACTTTTCACGAGTCCGAATGAGTATGCATTTGTGGGGTTCGGAATTATGAGCACGCTTTTTTTATCATCTTTGCTCCTATCTGATTACTCAAAACAGGCTGATGAAATGAAAGCATACAAAATATACCGCAGGGATGCGATGATAACGGGACCGCTAATGTTAGTCATGGCTCTGCTGGTTATGCTCACGTTAAAAAATGAAGCGAATTGGATCTACGAAGGAATGATGAAAAACTCTGCATTATTACTTGTCTCGCTCGTCTTTTTCATCATTAGCGGTGTAGCTCTGTATCTGCCCCATTTTTCTAAGCGGGAGGTTAAAGGGATGCCTCGCCTCGCCGTAATAGCGATTATCATTCAGTATTTAATCGGCAGTTATGTTTATGGAATCGCACATTTACCCTATATCATTTATCCAAATGTCACGATTCTCTCAGGATTTACCGATCCGACTTCATTCCGGGCAGTATTTGCCACATATATCGTGGGCTTTGCGATATTAGTGCCAGGTTTCTATTATTTCTGGTCCATCTTCATGAAAGATCAGCGTCGAAAGTTCAAACGGCGCCAAATGTCAAATTAGTTCATCTTGGAAAAGAGAGGTTATCACTATGAAAAAGTTATATCTGCTAAAATATGCGGTTTTAGTCATCTCACTCTTTTTGAGCTATCAAGCGGTTGAAGCACATGATAAGAATTTTCAGGTCGATGGCACATATATTTCAACAAAAAGGGATGTAACAGGTGACCAGAAAATAGACATCATCCAGGTTCAGGGGCTGCCATATGAGGAAGGAAGCAAGTTTCTGAAGAAAATTGAGTTAAGCGTTGAAAGCAATCGCCGTACAATCAGCGTCCCGCTTGAAGCAGGGTATAAACCTGATCTCAAGGTTGCGGACTTGAATAATGACGGGGTCCAGGATGTATTGGTCACGGTTTTGATGGAAGGCAGGGACCGTTTGATAACCAGTTACGCCTATACGTTTAAAGATGGAAAAGTTAAGGAATTGGAAGTACCTCCATCCGTTCCCGTAATGGCCCAATTTCTAGACGGATACAAAGCGGAAATCAGAATTGAAGGGCAAAAGCCAGTGGTGATAGATGTCAGTTCCAAAAAACAAACGTATGATGAATTGGGCATTTATCGTAATGGAAAGCTTAATGAACCTACCGAGCTTTTGGTTGATCCATACTCTTCACTGGACCTCAAGACCGTTTTGGGAAAAGGAAAGGGGCTTATGGGAATCCAAAATGTGAAAGGGTCCGATGAACGTGATCCGATATTTGAGATTAAATCAGTCTGGAATTATAACAATGGATGGAAGCTTGTAAAAGCCCAGGTAAAACCAGTCAAGGCAAAGAATAATAAATAATCAGTGTGATTGGTCAACGGATAATTTGAATGAATCATTGTTCAGGCATATCTTTCTTAAATAAAGTAAGTTGACAGCTCTTGGTCATGAGGGCTGTTTTTTTGTTTATAATTAAAAATTGACAATTTTTAAATATTTGGTAAAATCTAAATAAATCCAGTTAACTACATAGTAACACACTTTATGTTGTTGGATGTAAGCGGATACAAGAGGGGGTGCAGTCTTACGGAGTTAAAAGAAAAAATAATTGAAACATCGTTGACACTCTTCGATCAGCATGGTTTTCATGGTGTCTCCGTTAACGAAATCGTTAAGGCATGCGGAACTAGCAAGGGTGGCTTTTATCACCATTTCTCTTCCAAAGATGAGCTCTTATTTGTCATTCATGATTACTTTATTTCATATGTTTTAACAAAAGCACAAGAAGCCATTTCAGCAAGTACCCATCCAACAGAAAAAATGCAAAAGATCATTCAATCATTCGTTAAAGTTTTTGACCTCTATAAACCACACATCTCAGTTTTCTATCAAGAAAGCATTTACTTAAAGCCACCTTATGTTGAAGCAATTAAAAAAAAGCGTCAAATGTATAAGGAAATCATTTTTTCCGTCATCAAAGAAGGTATTGACAAGGGAGTGTTCCGCAGCGAATTGCCTGTTGAAATTACCGGGATGTCGATTCTGGGCATGGTGAACTGGTCCTACAAATGGTACAAAAGGGACGGCGGAAAAACAATCGATGAAATCGGTGATATCTACGTAGATTTAATTCTCCAGGCATTATTGACAGATAAACAAAAAGAAGCGGAAATAACCCAGCCATTTTTACTGAAAAACCAAATGGTTACGGATTAAACAGAAAATTTGACTTGTACAGACCAACTAGTCGGTCTTAAAAGAAAGGGGAATGAACAAATGGATTTCTCACTTACAAAAGAACAACAGATGATTAAGGAAATGGTTAGGGAATTTGCCGAAAAGGAAATTAAACCAATTGCGATAGAATTGGATGCCAAGTCCATGTTTGCAGAGGATGTATTCAAAAAAATGGGGAAACTCGGGTTGCTAGGAATTCCGTTCCCTGACGAATATGGCGGCTCGGGTGGAGATACGATTTCGTATGCAATTGCCGTTGAAGAGGTTGGCAAGGCGTGCGGGGGAACCGGCTTAAGCTATGCAGCAGCCGTTTCACTTGGGGCAAGTCCAATTTACTATTTTGGAACCGAAGAACAGAAGCAAAAATATCTGGTTCCAATCACGACAGGTGAAACTCTGGCAGCCTTCGGGTTAACAGAGCCTAATGCGGGTTCGGATGCTGGAGGGACGAGAACGACTGCTGTATTAGAAGGTGATGAATATGTGATTAATGGCGAGAAAACATGGATAACCAATGCCAGCTATTCAAGAACCATCACTGTTACCGCTGTATCGGGTAAGGATTCCAGGGGCAAGAACATCATCTCTGCATTCATCGTGCCAACGGATACGGAAGGGCTTACGATCAATAGCAATTATGAAAAAATGGGAGTTCGCGCTTCCAATACGTGTGAAATCATTCTTGATAATGTCCGCGTGCCAAAGAAAAATTTATTGGGAGATCCAGATAAAGGGTTCAAACAATTTTTATTCACGCTGGATGGCGGTAGGATTTCGATTGCAGCTTTGGCCGTCGGCATCGCACAAGCAGCCTTTGACAAGGCTTTAGCTTTTTCAAAAGAGCGCATTCAATTCGGTAAATCCATTTCAAGTTTCCAGGCGATTCAATTCAAGCTTGCAGACATGGCGATGGAAATTGAATTGGCTAGGAATATGGTATATAAGGCAGCATGGTTAAAAGACAACAAAAAACCTTTTGCAAAGGAAGCGGCATACGCCAAGCTTTTTGCAAGTGAGACAGCGTTCCGGGCCAGCAATCAAGCGATTCAAATACATGGCGGTTCTGGCTACATGCGCGAATATGAAGTGGAACGCTATTTAAGAGATGCTAAGTTATTGGAAATTGGGGAAGGCACATCCGAAATTCAAAGAATCGTAATCGCCAGACAATTAGGCTGTTAATCTTTTTGGAACGCAAAATGAACAATGATGCTAGGGTTCATTTAGGTGAAAAGCAGATGTTATCTATACAGCAAAAAGCGTTCATCCTTACTTTTATTTGATAGGAGGAGTATGATGTCCGATTTGCTAGATGTTACTATCGGGAAAATGCTTGAAAAGACAGCTGAACAATATGGTGATAATGAAGCTGTGGTTTACCATGAACTTGGCCTTCGCCATTCGTATCGCGAATTTGAAAAGATTTGCCGAAAGGTAGCCCGGGGGTTCATGTCACTCGATATTGAAAAAGGGGAACATATTGCCATTTGGGCGTCCAATAAACCGGAATGGCTTATATCCCAATTTTCCACCGCGAAAATGGGCGGGGTGCTGGTTACGGTCAATACTAATTACCGTACAATTGAACTGGAATACCTGCTTAAGCAATCGGATTCGACAACGATTATCCTGATGGAACAATATAAGGATCATTCCTATATAGAAACGCTGTATGAAATCGTACCTGAATTGAAAAATGCAGAACCGGGAAAATTACAATCTGAGAAACTGCCAAAATTGAAAAATATCATCGTTTTAGGCGAAACGCGTTATCCCGGCACGTTTTCCTGGGATGAAGTCATTAGCGGGAGCGAATCCATTTCGGAGGAGTCGCTGGACATGAGGATGGGGGAATTGGCTCCAAGTGATGTGATTAATATGCAATATACATCAGGGACGACAGGATTTCCAAAAGGTGTGATGCTAACGCATTCAAACTTGGTCAACAACGGATTGAATGTTGCGGATTGCATGAAGCTTACCAAGGATGACCGGCTTTGCATCCCCGTTCCGTTTTTTCATTGTTTCGGCTGTTCCCTTGGTACGATGGCCTCTGTTACTGTAGGGGCAACAATGGTGCCCATCGTGGAATTCAATCCACGCGCAGTCCTTCAGGCCGTTGAATCCGAAAAATGTACGGCACTTCATGGTGTACCGACGATGTTCATCGCTGAACTTAATCTCGATGACTTCGACCAGTATGATTTACGTTCGTTGCGGACTGGAATCATGGCAGGCTCAACATGCCCGATCGAAGTCATGAAAAGTGTGGTGAATAAGATGGGGATCTCGGAAATTACGATTACTTATGGTCAAACGGAATCATCTCCAGGAATTACGATGACAAGAACGGATGACCCAATCGAACTTCGTGTTTCCTCAGTGGGAAGGGCCTTGCCGAAAGTGGAAGTGAAAATTATCAATCCAGCTACTGGGAAAGAAGTCCAGCGGGGCAAACAGGGGGAACTCTGTTCAAGGGGATACCATGTGATGAAGGGATATTATAATAACCCGGAAGCTACTGAGCAGGCGATTGACCGGGAAGGCTGGCTTCATACGGGAGATTTAGCGGTGATGGACGAAAATGGTTATTGCAAGATTACAGGTCGGCTGAAAGATATGATCATTCGCGGCGGGGAAAATATATATCCCCGTGAGATAGAAGAATTCCTCTATCAACATCCTGCAATAGTCGATGTACAGGTACTCGGCGTTCCAGATCAAAAGTATGGGGAAGAGGTAGCGGCATGGATCATTTTGAAAGCGGGAGAAACCCTTACGGAGAAAGAATTGATTGAGTATTGTAAAGGGAAAATATCATTTCATAAAATTCCCCGTTACATTCAATTTACCGATGCTTATCCAATGACTGCATCCGGAAAAATCCAAAAGTATAAGCTTCGGGAACAAACTCTTGACCTACTATCGGAACGAACTAAATAAGGAGGATATCGAATGATTCGAAAAATTCTTATCGCAAACAGAGGAGAAATAGCATCACGTATTATTCGTACATGCAAGAAGATGGGAATACATACTGTTGCCGTCCATTCGGAAGCAGATTCGGATTCGCCATTTGTGGGATTGGCAGATGAGGCATATTTATTGGGCGGTTCGAGAGTACAGGAAAGCTATTTGAACGTCGATAAGATTTTGGAACTCGCTAAAGAAACCGGAGTAGATGCCATTCATCCAGGTTACGGATTTCTTAGTGAAAATGCAGATTTCGCCCGTTCTTGCGAAGAAGCCGGCTTGATATTCATTGGTCCCAAACCAGAGGTCATCCAGCAGATGGGCAATAAAGTCGAGGCACGGAAAAAGATGGAGGAAGCAGGACTTCCATTGGTTCCAGGATTTTCACGTCCATTAATTGATAGCGCAGAAGCGGCAGCCGTTGCCGAAAGGATTGGATATCCAGTCATGTTAAAAGCAGCGGCGGGCGGCGGGGGAATCGGCATGCAGGCCGTTGCCGATGAAGATGAATTATCCAAAGCCTTCGAAGGGAATCAAAAACGTGCCCAATTGTTTTTTGGCAATGGAGATATGTTCATTGAAAAATTGATAGAGAAACCTCGTCATATCGAAATTCAAGTATTGGCGGATTCCTTTGGGAATGCTGTTTACTTATGGGAAAGGGAATGCTCCGTTCAAAGGCGTCACCAGAAGGTCGTGGAAGAAGCTCCCTCTTCTTTCCTGGACGAAGAAACAAGAAACAGGATGGGAATGGCTGCAGTGAAAGCGGTAAAATCCATTGGTTATAGCAATGCGGGTACCCTCGAATTTTTAGTTGATGCGGATAAAAATTTCTATTTCCTGGAAATGAATACGCGCCTTCAGGTTGAGCATCCTGTCACCGAAGAAATTACGGGACTGGATTTAGTCGAGCAGCAAATTAAAATAGCGTCAGGCAACAAACTGGAATTCACACAAGCAAAGATTAAAAAGGATGGACACTCCATTGAAGTGCGCATATATGCTGAAGATCCGAAAACCTTTTACCCAGCACCGGGGAAAATCACCAGCATGGAACTTCCTGAAGGTGAGGGGATCCGTCATGAAATGGCGGTTCATGGAACTTCCGTCGTCTCGCATTTCTATGATCCGATGATCGCCAAATTGGTAGTGAGCGGCGATTCGAGGGATAAAGCAATCGAGAGATTAAGAGAAGCGCTGGAAAGCTATAACATAGAAGGAATTAAAACAAACCTTCCATTGCTGAGGGAAATAATTTCTCATGAAGCTTTTTCCCAAGGGGATACAACTACGGATTTCATTGTGAAATATATTAAAAAATTGACTGTATAACGCATATTTTTAAAACATTAATGATCTGGGGGAATATAAGATGGCAGAATTAAAGGCAAGCATGGCAGGAAGCGTTTGGAAGATCGTAGCGAACGAGGGGCAAAGTGTAACCGAGGGACAGGATATCATTATCTTGGAATCCATGAAAATGGAAATCCCGATTGGAGCTGAGGATGCCGGCACCATCAAAGAACTTAAAGTGAATGAGGGGGATTTTGTAAATGAGGGCGATGTATTGGCCGTCATTGAATAAAGGGACGGAGGGGTAAGATGAATTGGCCCGAAAAAGTGATAATTAAGGAAGTCGGTCCGCGTGATGGGCTACAAAATGAAAAGGTCATCATACCTACGCGAAGCAAAATCGATTGGATCGACCAGCTTTCTGATACAGGACTATCTTATATAGAAGTGACTTCTTTTGTACATCCAAAGTGGATTCCTCAATTGAGTGATGCCGTTGAGGTGGCTAAGGGAATTAAGCGCAATCCCGGTATCACTTATGCTGCCCTTGTACCCAATCAAAGGGGACTTGAGTCGGCGCTTGAGGCTAATATCGATGAAATTTCAGTGTTCATGTCATCCAGTGAAACCCATAATCTTAAAAATATCAATAAATCGATTTCCGATACCTTTCCAGTATTGAAGGATGTCATCGGGACAGCAGCAAAAAGCGGGAAAACGGTTAGGGGTTATGTTTCAACCGTTTTCGGCTGTCCTTATGAAGGGGAGGTTTCAATCGAACAGGTTTTCCGTGTTTGCGATCAACTTTTTGAATACGGAATCAATGAGGTCTCATTGGGTGATACCATCGGGGTTGCATCTCCAAGACAGGTTGCCTTGTTCCTTGAACAGGCTGTTAAACGATATGATATCAGCCAAATTGCCCTCCATTTTCATGATACAAGGGGCATGGCACTCGCTAATGTACTCGAATCACTGAATTATGGAGTGGTCACTTTCGACTCTTCGCTCGGTGGTTTAGGGGGATGCCCGTATGCACCAGGTGCGAGCGGCAATGTGGCAACGGATGACCTGATTCATATGCTTCATAATATGGGAATACACACGGGAATCAATCAAGAAAAACTAACTAAGGCTGCGACCATGATGCAAAGCTTTTTGGAAAAACCATTGCCTAGCCATCAAATGGCTGTATATAACGCGGAAAAAGAAAATTGAGGTGGAATTTATGACTTCATTAGTTGAAATCAGTCATGAGGAAAAGGGAATTGCCATCGTGACTTTGAATCGTCCGGATGCTGCCAATGCATTATCCACGGAATTGCTTCATTGCTTAATCGAAGGGTTGGATGAACTGAAAAGGGATTCCAATTTACGAACCGTCATATTAACGGGAGCAGGGGATAAGGCGTTTTGTGCAGGTGCTGACCTTAAGGAACGAGCTGGGATGAATGATGATAAAGTCAAGGAAACAGTCAAGCTGATCGGTGAGACGATTACGGCTGTAGAAAACCTTCCAGTCCCAGTCATCGCTGCAATTAACGGCTCCGCTTTTGGCGGAGGGCTGGAGTTGGCACTAGCTTGTGACATACGCATAGCATCGGAAACGGCAAAGGTGGGACTGACGGAAACGGCATTAGGAATCATCCCAGGCGCTGGCGGTACTCAGCGCCTGCCGCGAATAGTTGGAATACCTACAGCTAAAGAACTGATTTATACAGCAAGGAGATTGGACGCAAAAGCAGCACATGCCTTGAAAATCATCAGTCATGTATATCCGCCCCAACAATTACTTCAGGAAGCGAAAAAACTGGCTGGGGAAATTGCGGGCAATGCCCCATTAGCACTCAGGGCAGCAAAAGCGGCGATCAATCAAGGAGCTGATACCGACTTGAACACAGGATTGCAAATTGAAAAAGACTGCTATCAGACAACCTTAAAAACCCGCGACCGACTAGAGGGTCTGTCAGCATTCAAGGAAAAGCGCAAACCGGTATTTACGGGTCAATGATTTCAATTGAAGGAGGAACATAGATGGTAACGACGGATAAACTAACCGAAACGGTTGAAACGATTAAAAAAGGCGGTTTAGAAAAATATCATCAAAAAAATGCTGAAAAAGGAAAGCTTTTCGTACGTGAACGGCTAGAGCTTCTATTTGATGAAGGGGTCGAAATAGAGGATGCTTTCTTTGCGAATTGTGCCAGTGATGGCCTTCCCGCAGATGGTGTGGTTACAGGTATCGGGAAAATCAATGGTCAGAGGGTCTGTGTCATGGCCAATGATTCGACGGTAAAGGCCGGTTCCTGGGGAGCAAGGACAGTCGAGAAAATCATTCGCATTCAGGAAACAGCTGATAAATTACAGTTGCCCCTCCTTTATTTAGTCGATTCTGCCGGTGCTCGAATCACGGATCAGGTAGAAATGTTTCCTGGACGCCGCGGTGCAGGACGAATCTTTTACAACCAAGTGAAGTTATCGGGAAAAGTCCCGCAAATTTGTCTATTGTTCGGTCCGTCTGCGGCGGGTGGGGCATATATTCCAGCTTTTTGTGACATTGTCGTAATGGTTGAGGGAAATGCATCCATGTACTTAGGTTCACCGAGAATGGCAGAAATGGTCATTGGCGAAAAAGTGAGTGAAGAGGAAATGGGCGGGGCGAAAATGCACTGTTCTGTTTCTGGATGCGGGGATGTGCTTGTTAAGTCGGAAGAAGAATCCATCGCGTTTGCACGCCGATACTTAAGCTATTTTCCAGGAAATTATCAAGAAAAGCCTAAAGCCACAACGCCTGAGCTGCCTGCAGATTTCGAAAAAACATTGGAAGAACTGATTCCAAAAAATCAGAATGCAGCCTTTAATATGTATGACCTGATCGATAGGATCATAGACAGGCAATCGTTTTGTGAAATCAAGAAGCTATTTGCTCCTGAATTAATTACTGGGCTTGCAAGGTTAAATGGGCAAACGATAGGGATCATTGCCAATCAGCCGCGAGTCAAGGGCGGCGTCCTGTTCCATGATTCAGCCGATAAGGCAGCCAAGTTCATCAATTTATGTGATGCTTTCCATATACCGTTGTTGTTCCTGGTGGATATTCCTGGATTCATGATCGGAACGAAGGTCGAACGGGCAGGCATCATTCGCCATGGTGCGAAAATGATATCGGCCATGAGTGAAGCCACGGTCCCAAAAATTTCAGTCATTGTCCGTAAGGCTTATGGGGCTGGACTTTACGCGATGGCCGGTCCCGCTTTTGAACCGGATTGCGTTCTTGCCTTACCGACGGCATTGATTGCGGTCATGGGGGCAGAAGCTGCGGTCAATGCAGTCTATGCCAATAAAATCAATGCCATGGAACCAGAAGAGCGCCCGGCATTCATCGAACAAAAGCGCAATGAATACAATGAAGACATTGATATCTACCGCTTAGCCTCCGAGATGATTGTTGATGGCATCATCCAGCCAAATGACCTGCGTGATGAATTGTGCGCCAGGTTTGAAGCATATAGCAGTAAACAATTGACATTCACCGATCGTAAACATGGAGTCTATCCTGTCTAATTAATTCAAAAAAAAGCCCGGTCATGATGACCGGGCTATTTATCTTGTGTTAAAATAAATGACTTTTCAAATAATAAGAAAATTTTTTTCCATTTAGAGTTGCTAAATCACACAAGGAAGAGTACTATAATTAGTAATTAATGATTTACTAATTACTTAATTCCATACTTAGTGAAAGAAAGTGAGAGTTGCCATGGCTCAGCAGGAAAAAAAGAAATATATTACTCCAGATGGATATACGGCAGATATTGCGATCTTTACGATTACTACGAAGAAAACGGCAGAGAAAGCCCCGCCTGAAATGTTTTTGAAGCTATTATTAATCAAACGTGCCACAAAAGATAAAGAAGGACGCCCAAATGTCGAAGGAGATAAATGGGCTTTGCCCGGAGGCTTTGTCAATGCTGGCGAGACTGCCTATGAAGCAGCTAAACGAGAATTAAAAGAAGAAACGGGCGTAGCTGGATTCCATGTCAAGCATTTCGGGGTCTATGACCGGCCAGGACGCGATCCCAGGGGATGGATCATATCCAATGCTTTTTATGCAATTGTCCAGGAAGAGTATCTTCATCAAAGAAAAGCGAATGACGATGCAGCCGAGGTTGAATTGTTCACGATACAGGAAGCCTTACGATTAGAGCTTGCATTTGATCATCATACAATCATTAACGACGCGATGAACTTAATGAAAAAAGAAATGGTGCAAACGACGATAGCCCAAAAATTCCTGCCGGATGAATTTACTCTTTCTGAACTGCAACGGGTTTTGCTGACAGCTAGAGATGATGCAAAAATCAGCGCAGATTCACTTTTTTATGCTAAAGCCCCTAAACTCCCGTTCTTGGAGAAAGTCTTGGATGAAAAGGGTATGCAAAAGAAAACGAAACGTAATTCGTATCGGCCTTCACAACTTTACCGATTTAATGCAGAGGTTGTCATGGACTCTATTTATTACTAAGGGGGGAATAGTGAAATGGGTAAAAAGGCATTGATCAATATCGATTATACGTATGACTTTGTGGCAGACGGAGGTTCATTGACCTGCGGGAGGCCAGGCCAGGATATCGAGAAGGCACTTGTCAGCATAACAAAGGAATTTATCAAACAAGGCGAATACACAGTCTTCGCGATTGACTTACATGAAGAAGGAGACCGCTTACATCCTGAATCGAATTTGTTTCCACCGCATAATATTAGCGGTACAATGGGTAGAGACCTATATGGGGCGTTAAAAGAAGAGTATGAAACAAATAAAAATCAAAAGAATGTTCATTATATAGATAAAACGCGTTATTCGGCATTTGCAGGAACGGACCTAGATATCCGCCTAAGGGAACGCCACATTACTGATGTATATTTAGTCGGGGTTTGTACAGATATCTGTATTTTGCATACGGCAATCGACGCTTATAATCTAGGCTATAAAATCTTTGTATATGAAAATGCAGTGGCCTCGTTCAATGATGCCGGTCACCATTGGGCGCTTGGACATTTTAAAGGATCTCTTGGAGCCACCATTCTATAATAACGATTCACGCAACAGAATAGAAGGGAAGCGAATGCTTCTCTTTTGGGAGGAACTATCCATGGAAAAAAAGTACAACGACGACAGTTACGCATTACACACTGACCTTTACCAGATAAATATGGCCCAAACTTATTGGCAGGACAAAACACATGACCGAAAGGCAGTTTTCGAGATATTTTTCAGAAAGCTTCCATTTAATAGCGGATATGCGATTTTTGCGGGACTTGAAAAAATTGTCCATTACCTTCAAAACTTTTCCTTCTCGGAAAGTGATATCGACTATTTAAAAACGGACCTGCACTACAATGAAGAATTTTTGAAATATTTGCAGAACATCCGTTTCACGGGAGAGATCCGTTGCATGAAAGAGGGAGAGCTCGTCTTCGGCAATGAACCGATTTTACGGGTGGAGGCACCGCTTGGCGAGGCTCAACTCATAGAAACGGCGTTGCTTAATATTGTGAACTATCACACACTTGTTGCAACAAAAGCTTCGCGCATCAAACAGGTCATCGGTGAAGAATCTGCCCTTGAATTCGGTTCAAGACGGGCGCAAGAAATGGATGCTGCAATTTGGGGAGCGAGAGCGGCCTATATTGCCGGCTTTGATTCCACCAGTAATGTACGTGCTGGAAAGCTGTTCGGCATCCCGGTTTCAGGAACGCATGCCCATTCCATGATCCAAGCTTATAAAGATGAATATACGGCTTTCCATAAATACGCTGTTTCCCATAAAGACTGTGTATTCTTGGTTGATACCTATGATACATTGCGTTCCGGCATCCCGAATGCAATCCGTGTTGCCAAGGAACTGGGCGATAAAATCAATTTCATTGGCGTCCGTCTTGACAGCGGTGATTTAGCTTACTTATCTAAAGAAGCACGACGTATGCTTGATGCTGCAGGCTTCCATGATGCGAAGATTGTCGCTTCCAATGACTTGGATGAATATACGATCATCAACCTTAAGCAACAAGGAGCAAGAATTGACATTTGGGGCATCGGAACCAAATTGATTACGGCTTATGACCAGCCAGCGCTCGGTGCTGTTTATAAAATGGTTTCAATAGAGGGCGAAGATGGGAATATGAGAGATACCATCAAAATTTCTTCTAATCCTGAAAAGGTTACGACACCTGGCTTAAAACGAGTATATCGAATCATCAATAAAGTGAACCATCACGCTGAAGGTGATTATTTGGCGATGGAATATGAGAAGCCGCAGGAACAGGAAAAATTAAAAATGTTCCATCCGGTCCATACCTTCCTAAGTAAATTCGTCACGGATTTCGATGCGGTTGATCTGCATGTGGATATTTTCAAGGATGGCAGCTTGATTTATGAATTGCCAACCATAGATGAAATCAAGGCCTTCACGCAAAAAAATCTTCAAGTATTATGGCCGGAGTACCTTCGTGCACTTAATCCAGAGGAATATCCGGTAGATCTAAGCCAGGATTGTTGGGATAATAAAATGAGGAATATAGATGAAGTTAAAGCCAATGTAGAAAGAATGCTAACGAAATGACCAATCTATTTTATTAGAAAGCGGGGCTTTGCCAATGCGTCCATTACAAAAAGAAATCGTAAAAAAATTACTTGTCCAACCAACGATCGATCCTGAAGTCGAATTCAGGAAAAGTGTTGATCTATTAAAAGGGTATATGAAGAAAAATACGTTTCTGAAAAGCTTTGTACTTGGAATATCTGGTGGTCAAGATTCAACACTGGCGGGGTATATTGCCCAAACCGCTGTCAATGAATTGAATGAAGAAACGAATGGCAGCGACTATAAGTTTGTTGCTGTAAGCTTGCCATATGGAGTACAGGCTGATGAAGATGACAGGCAGCTGGCTTTAAAATTCATCAAGCCAAGCCAAACGGTTACAGTCAACATCAAGGAAGCGGTGGATGCATCAGTAAAAGCTGTGGAAGAAGCAGTTTCTGAAAAGCTATCGAATTTCTTAAGGGGAAATGTCAAAGCACGAGAGCGAATGAAGGTACAATATGATTTAGCCGGACTTTATAAAGGCGTCGTGCTTGGTACGGACCATTCAGCTGAAGCGATCACAGGATTCTTTACGAAACATGGTGACGGTGCAGCGGATATCATTCCATTATACCGATTAAATAAAAGGCAAGGAAAAGAAATCCTGAAATTCGTCGGTGCTCCTGAGCGTCTTTATACGAAAATACCAACGGCCGATTTAGAAGATGACAAACCGTTACTACCTGATGAAGTGGCTTTAGGCGTTAGCTACGATGAAATCGATGATTACCTTGAAGGCAAGGAAATCAGGAAGGAAGCTGCCGAAATCATCGAAGGATGGTATACAAAAACCGAACATAAACGTAATGAAGCCATAAACGTTTATGATACTTGGTGGAAATAAAAGAACGTGTGAAGCCGAGACATGTTAAAGAAATTTAACACCTGCACCTCTTAAGGTGCGGGTGTTTTTTTACAAGACCATTACTATCACCTTTGCTAACACATCAGTAATAAAAAATTTTACCAGCAAAGGGGAAAACTAAATGTCGACTCTACATATGGATTTATCCAGGCTTATTAAAGAAACAAGCAAGGAAATTGATTTCTCGGGTGTAATTGGTGTGAAAGTGGGAGATGATCTGATCCATAGCTCAGCACATGGCTATTCCAATCGATCGGATGAGATTATGAATACGACTGAAACAAGGTTCGGAATTGCTTCTGGGTGTAAACTGTTTACCGCTATCGCCATTTGCCAGTTAATACAAAAAGGGAAACTTAGCGTTGAGTCTAAACTTCAAGACTGTCTTCCGATGGTGTTTCCTAATTTCCATCAAAATGTAACCATACATCACCTCTTAACACACACTTCGGGCATTCCTGATTACTTTGATGAAGAAGTGATGGAGGATTTTGAAGAGCTATGGCAGAAAAATCCGATGTACCATATAAAAAGATTAAAAGATTTCCTGCCAATGTTTCAAGATGGCGTGATGATGTTCCAACCCGGGGGAAGATTTCATTATAATAATGCTGGCTATATTGTCTTGGGATTGATTGTTGAGGAACTGACCGGACTCGAATTTTCTGAATATATCAATAAAAATATCTTTCTGCCTTGTGAAATGAAGAATTCCGGTTATTTTTCCATGGACCAGCTTCCTAAAAATACTGCATTAGGGTACATTGACGAAGAAAATGGAGCATGGAGAACGAATGTTTATTCCCTTCCGATCAAAGGTGGAGCGGATGGAGGGGCGTATATTTCCACAACAGATATGTTCAGGTTTTGGGAAGAATTATTTTCCAATCAGTTACTGAATCAAGAATATACCAATCTTTTATTGGAACCCCATATTTCTACGGGAGATGAAGGGGAATACTATGGGTATGGTATATGGATTGGTAAAAAAAATGACGGGATATTCAAATTTTATATTATGGGATATGACCCCGGTGTAAGTTTCCATTCTGCGGTATATCCGGCAAATCGGATGAAAACGGTCATTGTTTCAAATGAAAGCATGGGTCCATACGATATTGCCCGCGCAATCGAGAAAGAATTATAAACAAATGAAAACATTACGATAGGGAAAGGTTCCATCCTTCATTTAAATACCTAGTTTAAAAAGCGCTATCCTAATTACTCGAATCAAATACGGAACAGTGCAAAAAATAGCCCCTAATCGTTGTAAATATAGGTTTTCTACAAATCGACAAAATAGTGCTGAAAGAGAAATGGAAGGAATACCATAGTGAAATTGACCCTCATGCCTTATGTTATAATATGGTATTAAGATAATTTGAGGGGGATATGTATGGTTTCTTCTTTATTTATAATAATAGTAGTTGGCATTATAGTCCTGATTGGTTACAGAATAATTTTTAAAAAGAAAACGCCTTCTAACATGTATACACCATACGATGACATGTTAATGGGGAAAAAAGAAGATGTTAAAAGGGAACACCCGGTACAAGATACAAAACATAATTTTGAATATGAAGAAAAATGCGATGAAGACAAGACCGTTTAAACGGTCTTGTCTTATTTAAGGAGGGAGTTATAACTAATGAAAATAACATTTTCTAATTTTATACCTATATAGATATTGTTCTCATGCAAGCCAAGCTGACCGGAAATGCACAAAACAAATTAAAGAGAAAATATTTGGACTGAAAGACTCATCGCATACCTTTGTGGCGTGAGATGACCCTTTTTTAAAACTATAGTCTGAAACGTCATTCCGTATATAGGGAAAGAAGCTTTTATAGACCTAAAATATCAAACAAAGGATTTGTATATTTAGATATCTTGAAGTAGAGTATATTTAATATACATTATTCTAACCGGTATTTTCCGATGGAGGTTCTTTTTACGGTATGAAGGCAAGATATGAACTCGCGAACATGAACTTAACAGTAAGCAATGTGACTTTACGTAATGCAGCGGATAGTTATGTCCTCTTGAAAGCTGCAGATGATCAAAATAATAATGAAATCACGATCAAGCTTTCCCATGGTCAAGCGGAGTTTCTGGAAGCGGAATTACGTGAAGTAAATCGCCGTCGCAGGGAAAATAGTTCTGAAATATCCGGAAATGATCAAGAACGAATTAATGACGACGATTCTTTTAATCTGTTTAGCATTGATTTATTCAATGAAAGTGAACCGAAGTAATTGATAGCATATGTTTATTTTACCCCGCCTCAAATCCGCTTCTCTGTAACCTTTCCAATCTGATTTAAGATGATGCTACAGAGAGTTTATCATTGCCGATGCAAAATCCTGATTGAATGTCCATAAGGAAAATCTTAAGTAAGGTGACCTATCGTTACCTTTTTTTTGATTGCTTGAAAAAATTCTTCACTAAAAGGAATATGGATGATAGTACAGCAAAAACCATGAAAAATACGATGAACCCCCAAAGACCTATAGCCGCATCTTGAAATTCCATATTCCCTCTGCTGGTAAGGGCTTGCTGTATTTCAATGGCAAATACTAAAACAACCATGACAGTAAAGGTATAAAGGAAAGAGAGTATCGTAATCCCAAAACGCATCCGGGAAATTAAATTAGATAAAAATAACACGAACAAAAATATGATGATACCGATGATTCCCATTATCCAAAAATGCAGATCTTTGTCCGTGGCATTTGAATTTAATGTGTCACTCACAAAGAATAGGATGAAATCGTGAAGATTATTGACGACTTCCGCTAATATCTGGATGATTTCTTTCATTTTTCACACCTCCAATCCTTAGATTATAGCAGGTTATAAATCTATATAGAAGAGGGCTGGTTTTCAGGGGGGAAAAGCTGACCTTAAATTAACGTAATATGCGATCATAAACATGCTAAGGCGAGTATATCTTCTACTATGTAAGTGTTTCATTCTTTCGCGTTTTATTGGGAAACATAAGAAAAGCATAAGTGATGACTTGGAAAGTCAAGACATGCAATGACAGCTAAATAAAGGTATAGTTAATGGTGAATAGATCAATCAAAATACATAGAAAAATAAAGAATAAGTTTTTTCATGGAAAGTAGGTGTACCTATTTCCAATATTTTAATGCCTATAGCGATCTTAGTGATGATTGTTTTGATCGGTTTCTTTATTTATAAGGATAGTAAAGAATAATTTGTATGATCTTATCCTTACTCAATGTTTTCATGGTTGGAGGAAAAAAGAATGAATGATGTACATAATCATGTGTTAACGGTAATTGATTTTATGAAAACCGGACACAAAACTTGCTTTGTGAAAGTAATCGGTTTTGATGCTGAATCCGGACAGAGTTTTGAAGGCGAAGTTAAATTTGTCGGTGATTTGCCTTTTGGAGATCTGATACATCCTCAACGGTCACATCTATCTTCTACTTGCAGGGAGTTTGTTCAGGGTGATTTGATGAACAGATATAGTCTGGGGCAGTTTGAATAAAGTGGTTGAAATTTTTATAGGGGATCTAACGAGGTGCCATTTTTTACTTATTGTTTAAAATTGGTAAAATTCAGGGTATAAAGAATATGGTATGTATGAAACTTTTGTATGCCAAACTTCTCTTTTAACTGATAAAATAGCATATTTTTCCCTATTTAACTCTCGGACTATAATCCTTATAATGTAAATAAGAAAAATATGACAGTTAGTGTAGGAATATACTGTTTTTGAGGTGAGTTTCATGGTATATGCAGATATATTGAGTAATATACACTCTGCTATCTCCGGTAAAAAAGCTGATTTAAATGTGCAAATTGAACGTTTGGTAAATGCGAAAAACGATATTATAAGAGAACAGAGTATGTGCCTTAACGAGATCAGGAAAATAAAAGACCCTGAGCTAGGTGGCAGCTGGACAGGTCAGCGCTCAGATCATTTTCAGGAAGCCCGTAATGATGCCTATAATGTGATGTTCAGTATCATTCATGACGATTATGACGATTACCAATGGAAAATCGAAGCGATGATTACAAAGCTAAATGCCGAGAATACGCTTCTGAGCATAGCGGGGAATATAGCCCAAGAAGCCGACCACCTTTTAAGTAAAGGCGAAGAGGCATTTGAGCAGCTGGAAAGCAAAATATCAGATTTAAAAAGGCGGTTGTTTTAATGACGACAATCAAACTGAATCATCCTGCCGTAACGAAGCAAGTCGATCAGGTGAAGACGGCACTTGGTACAGTCACGCTTGGAAATCTGCCGGCAAGCGAACTTGGCAACAATAAATTGGAATTCACCTCGAAATGGATCGATCGGGAAACGAACCTGGAGAAGGTCTTTGAGCAATATATCAAAATCGTCCAGAAAAATGTCGAAGATACCCGTGCCAACATTGATTTATTAAAAGAACAGGATGAAGCCATCGCCCATACGTCTTCACATGGGTATTAGCCGCGATGAAAATATATGAAGCCAAGACATTGACGGCCGCAACCAAGTCGCGTGCCAAGCAATATGAAGAATTAAAGAAAGAAGTCGCAGCCCTGAAAAAGGAATTTCAGGGCATCGTTGGCTTGGATAATGAGTTTCAAGGTGCTGGTGCCACCGCCATCAAAAGCTTCTATGAAGCGCAAATCGAGGTGGCGGACGCCTGGATGGAACTTTTCACTACCCAAATCAGTTTTTTGGAAGGCATTCCAGCCAGCCTGGAAGAGGCGGATCTATCCGGAAATACGGTGGTCGAGGTTCCCTTTTTAGATGGCGAAGTCTCGACCGGCATTAACCAAGCGAAGTCGCTTGTCGATGAACAAGCGAGCGATCTTCAAAGAATCCTGAACAGCATTGACGATATCCTTCCTCTTGATATGTTCAACCAAAATGACTTTAATGAAAAAATCACGCTGGCCGGACAGAGACTGGATGACACCGTGACAAAGGTCGAGAATGTCGACCGGCAATTGGTCGAGGAATATGATGTGTCCGTCGGGCAGGAAAACGTGGCCGTTGGCCTCTTCCGCGCCTTGCTTGATGCCACCAAACAGGACGGCAACGTTTCGCCGATGACGTTCAACCAATCGGCATTTAAGAATAGTGACGTCTATCAAGTGAAGGATGAAGTCGCCGGTCAGATGAAAGACTATCAGACCTTCAAAAAGCAACAAGCCGAAGCCCAGAAAATCGAACGTGAAATGGAAGAACTCGAAAACCGCCCGTGGTATGAAAAAGCCTGGGATACCACAAAAACCTTTACAGGGGATTTCACGGGATATTATGATTCTATCAGAGCCTCAACCGGAGTCGATCCAGTAACGGGCCGCAAGCTGTCCGATGCCGAACGAATCGCCGCCGGCGCCATGGCCGCCGCTGGATTCATCCCCGTCGTCGGCTGGGCCGGCCGGGCCATCAAAGGCGGCAGCGCCCTATACAAAACGGCTAAAGGACTCAACGCAGCGAACCACGCGCTTGATGCCTATAAAACGACAAAAGGCTTTAGTCTCCTTCAGAAAACCGAATACGGGATATACGGACTCCTCGCAGCCAATGGCCTCGGCGAAGCGGTCACCGGCAAAGACATGTTCGGCAACCAGCTAACCGAGGAACAGCGCCAAAACGGCCTGTTGATGGCACTCGGAATCGGCGGTGTGGCAGGTGCGGCGAAGGTCGCAGATAAAGTAGCGAGTGGTACAAAGTTCATTCCTTACAGCAAGGAATTTGCGCAAAAGCAGGTTCAGAAGGCAAAAGCATTCGGCAGGGAAATCGGTAAAGTGAAAGTGCCTCTCCGTATAAGGGTCGAAGAATTAGCGACGGCCTATGGAAATAACTACATGCATGTTACTTTTGATAAAACGACGATTAAGGATATCGTACAGAAGTTTGCGGTGAAGAGACTGTCTACTGTAAACCAGGCAAAGGCTGACGATGCGATGGTTGAAGCAGTAAAAAATCTACCAGCATATACAAGAAGACCTAACCAACCAAGAAATTATAAATATAAAGAACGTAATGAAGACGGAACTACACTGTACACTTTTATTTCAAACAAAAATGGAAAAGAATATCAAGTAATTTATGACAAAGATGGATTCCCAATTTTTCAATCAAAATTTGAAATTTACTTACCAGAAAAATATTTTTTAGAAACAGATGCTGCACAATTTGAATATTTATCTAAAACCTTATCTGAAGAAATTATAAGCATTCCAGAACTAGCTGAAAAGTTCACAGCGAAAGAATATGAAGTGTTAAAAGAAGGTAGAGTTCCTAAAACACTTACTTGGCATCATCATCAGGAAACAGGTAGAATGCAAATTGTGGATTATTTTGAACACCAAGCAGCCGGACATACTGGTGGAAGAGCTATATGGGGCGGTGGTGAATCGGGCAGAAAAGGTATTATAAAAAAAGAAATTCTGGAGATGGTAACATGGGATTAAAAAAGTGGCTATTTGTAGAGGAAGAAAAACCCGATGAGGGTGTAATTGCTTCGATTGAAAGACTGTTTGAGATTGAATATCCTGATGACTACAAAATGTGTGTTATGAGATATAACGGAGGTTTTCCAGAGCCTAATATCTTTAATTTTGGTGAAGGGCAACAGGGAGTATTTAATGATTTAATTAGCTTTACTGATAATGATATAAATATAGGGATGTTTTATGAGCTATTTTCTAGTCCAACGTTAAAAGGGATTGTGCCTTTTGCCAGAGATCCATTTGGAAACTACTTATGTTTTGATTATCGAAATAATTATCCTTCTCCCAAAATAATTTTCTTCAATCATGAAGAAGAAGCGTTATCATTAGTGTGTGATACATTTAGTGATTTGCTAGAGCAAATGTATTCTTTAGAAGATACAAAGTAGATGGGGGAGCAAAAATAAAATGGAATATAAATTTGAATATACATTTAAAAATATTACAGTAAGTGAACTTGAAAATTTCGAGAAAAAATTTAATTTAGTAATACCGGAAGATTTCAGTAAATTTTTATTATCTAATAATGGTGGAAAAGCGGTAAATAGAAGATTTCAAACAGAAGATCGAACAATAACTTCCTCGATTATACTATTTTTCCCTTTATCTAGTGAAATAGAAGAAAATTTAGAAAGTAATTTCATTAAGTATAATGAAAGCAGGATTGTACCGAAAGATTTTCTCCCTATAGGATTAGATCCGGCTAATAGTTTAATCTGTTTATCTTTAGATAGAGAACAAAAAGGTAAAGTTTATTTTTGTGACATGGACTACTTTGAGGAGGATAATGAATTAAGGAAAGAATTTATTAAACCGATATCTGGAAATTTTAAAGAGTTCATGGACAATTTATTTGTCGCAAAGTAAATAAAGTCTGAATATTGGGGCGAAAATACAACAATTAATATATAGAACCCGGTAGATTCCAAGCACTTTCATCAACGCTTTCTGATGCTATTCTTCAATTTGTTCGTTTTTATGAATGATATTAAAAGCTATTAGCCATGGTTATAATTCTTTTGACCTTTTATACAAAATAAACCAAAACTTTACTCTTATCAGGTAGCGTCTGTTTTAGAGCAGGAGAGTAAAAGAATTGAATGAATCAAACTACCAAAAAATAGCTCAAACTGTAAATGAGATAATTCCAGGAGAGTGGAGTAAAGTAATTTTGTATGGAGAAATTACTGTGGGGACAGGGACAGCGTTCATTTTCTATCACTTAATTTTAATGATAACCTCATATATATCCATGATATACCTTAATTACATATTAGTTGAATGGAGCATAGAGAAACATGGCGGAGGTTAATAAAGATCTTAAAAGACTTATCAGAAGAATTTAAACAGAATAATCAAGAACAATGGACCAATTTAACTTTTACTTTAGAAAGTTCAGGAAGATTTAAGGTTGACTATGATTATGAAGATCTATCAGATGCAGATGATTACGAAAGAAGGGTTATTTGGGAATATAATCGTTTAGGCCTTTTACCTGAATCTGAATATGATAAGAGTATTTTAGAAGAATACCTAAAAAAAGAATAATGGAGGACAAGAAAAGCTTGTTCTTATAATGACCTTAACGCAAAAGTTAAGGTCTTTTCATTGTAGAAATAGAATATGTATCGTTTTAAGTTATATCGGTCTCCTCAGATAAAAGGCCGTTAGGTCTAAAAAATATTTATAGATAAGAAAATGGATTTACTGACCTCAGGCAGGGTCGTGATAAAATAGCAAGTGGTACAAAGTCCCCTACAGAATGGAATTTGCGCAAAGGCAGGATCAGAATGTTCAAGCTACAATAACAGACATTGCGAAATCAGGAAAAACCACGTAAAAAATATAGGTGAAGAACTAGCTAAAAAAGAAATTCCTAAACGGATAAGTATGGAACAAGTTTCCCTCGCAGGAGGACCATGCCTCCCCAAGTTGTAATGGAAAAGCAGACAATTAAGGAAGCCTATCAGAAATTTACGGTTAAGGATAGCAAAGTAGAGGGTGGTTCAGGGGAGAATGTTCCTAAGGGTACGGGTGAAGTTAAAAGGCTTATTCCTGGTAGTCCTGGAAAGGTGACAGGAGGTAGTTCTACAAAATTAGGGAAAAAATTGTTTGAAGAAATGGGTCTACCTAAAACTACAAAAAGAACGCCTTATCAAGCACAACATATTATTCCAAAGGAATTTAGAAGTCATCCTGTATTAATAAAAATAGGAATGGATATGGACGATGCCTCAAATGGATTTTTTCTTCGAGTACCTGATGCTGATATTAGTACAACTTCTAGACATAAAGGATATCACTCAGTTTATAGTAATTTTGTAAGAAAAAATTAGACGAAATAGATGTTAGTCAAGATATATCTAAAATAGAAATGCAAGTTTTTGAATTGCAACAAAAGTTAAGAACACTTCAAGAAAAGGGATTACCATTATACATGAAAGATGCTTATCTTGAAATTGAGCTTAAGAGGATAAAAGAAATTGGGTTGGAACAGTATAAAATTGAAAGAATGGAAAAGGAGATTGTAACCCCTGTATGGAAAAGAGGAGGGGGAGCAACAGTCGACCTATGGGAAAGGTGGTATAATAAGTAATGAATTATGGTATATATAATAATTTTGTTGAAGAAGTGATACAGTTTTCGAAAAATTTTCAAGGAGAACTTCCTAATAATATTTCAGATAAAATTGTTTTTATTAATGATATAAAAACAGCAGAGCACTTAGCTTATGATGAAATATTTGGTGAAGACGAATATAATTGGAAAGATATCAGGGAATTAGAAATGAGTGAAGTTTGGGGTAGTTATTATGCAATGCCAGAAGATGAAAAGCCGGAGGGATTGGAAGCATTATTAGAAATAATCTCTAAGAATGTAAGAGAAAGCCCATTTGAATATAATATATTTTATAACGATGTTGTGGCTGATCTTACTAATTGTGCTATCAATAGAGCAATAAACGGAAAGAATAGTTCCTTTTTTGAAGAATTATTTGACATATATCAATTCGGTGCTTTTCCTTGCGGTTGGAATGGTGATTATCCAGATGGGAAAATTGTTGCGTATAAATTGAAAAAATGAATAGAGTATTTTAGAAGAATACCTTAAGAAAGAATAACGGTGGACAAGAAAAGCTTGTTCTTTTGTATGACCTTAACGCAAAAGTTAAGGTCTTTTCATTGTTGATATGAATATGTACCATAAAACAGAAAATTTACAATTAACAAAGAGAGACCTTAAAACCAAATGTAGAATATACAACAAAAGAAGGATATAAATATACCACTGATGATAATGGGCGTATTGCGATTGCTGAAGCTAAATTAGAATTGGGTAAAGCAAAACGAAATCCATAGCCCAAAGAAAGGTTGGAGGAGACGATAGACTATCAAACGATGATGGTGGACATTTAATAGCAAGTGTCTTTAAAGGTTCTGGTGAAATTGATAACTTAGTACCTATGAATGCTACTTTAAATAGGAGTGAATATAAGACTCTAGAAAATACATGGAAGAAGGCTTTATTAGAGGGTAAAGAAGTAACTATTAAAGTAAAACCAATATATGAGGCGCATTCAGCTAGACCGAGTGAGTTTAAAATCAACTATGCAATAGATGGTAAAAAATATTCAGATAGATTAACTAATTATTTAGGAGGTAAGTGAGATGGAAACCAAAATAATGGAGCAGACATATCAACAAATTGCGAATACATTAGTAAATATAATTCCAGAGGATTGGAAACAAATCTTTTTATACGCTGAGTATAGAGAAGGTTATAAAAAAGTTTTTTTCTACTATTACCCTGAAACTGGAGGGGAACCAGTATATAGTTTAGATATAACTGATTTATTTAATGTTGATGAGGAAGAGTTTGAGGGGCTTGATAATGAATTGTATAATTGTTTTTCGAGATTGCACGAAGAATTTAAGGAGCAAGAACAGGAACTATGGACTAACCTAACTTTCATTTTAGATAACACAGGAAAAATGAAAATGAATTATGGATATGAGGATATCTCGGAACTTAGCCCTGTAGAAAAACAAGATAAATGGGAAGCTGAATATCTAAACTAAATTTATATAATGAAACCTTGAAATGCTTTTTTAACCCCTTGATTGGCTAAATACCTTTCAAGGTTTCTTTTTTTTTGGGGGCTACCTAGTGCCGAATAAATAGTTTGGTACTAAGAGAGTATAGATAACACTTGCTTATTTATACTGTTTGACAAAAATTTATCTTACAGAAGTTTGCGGTGAAGAGTGAAGGTGGTAAGGGTACAGGCAAAGTAGTGCTAGCAAGAGGATAGATTGAAATTACAAAAGTGGAGTATGGAAAGCATTATACAAGAGAGCGAATGAAGAAAGTTTTAAAACCGAATATTGAATATACATTCCCTGGTGGTCATGTATATAAAACGGACGAAAAGAATCGGATAACAAGTGTCGAAGGGTCTCTCGACTTAGGCAAACGAAACAATTATGCACAGCGGATTGCTGGAAGAGAAGAACGCTTGCCAGATGATCAAGGGGGCCAAAAATAGGACGTCAATTAAATTTTATTATTCCTGAATCTTGGGATAAAGTATTATTATATCGAAAAATATATGTTAAAACCAAGAGCCTATAATGGAATCTGTATAAGGGTACTCATAGAAAACTACATTGCCTTTTTTGAAAAGGTGATTCTCTTTGAAATGCTTAATCCAAGAAGATACAACCATAATGAGGTGTTGAAACAATATAAGTATGACAAGTACGAACGATAGCATACACAAAGAAGGATCAATTAGCCCCCGCCATCATCAAAACATAGAGTATAAAATTGACGATAGTCGTTGGGAGTTAAGAACATTGAAAATAGAGCAGGGGGATAAAAAATAAAATGAATCAAAACTAGATGATTATTATAAACTCGAGGAAATCGAACAATTTTGGAAACCGGCAAAAAAAACAGAAAATCCATGAAGCACAAGCCTAAAAGCATATTCGCAACAGCTCCTCCGTCAAGCAGAGGAGCTGTTGTTTTGCGATTAATAAAACGTCATATATATTTGAACTAAAATTTGGAAGTGTATTAATTCTATAAATATAGTAGCGAAAGGAAGAATTATATGAAAAAGTTAAAAAAAGGATTTTTAATCGTTTTAGCAAGTGTTTGTTTTTTACTCTTAAACATTTCGACACCGGTTTCAGCTCATGAATCCAAATCAAAACAAACGGTTATAACCAGTGAAGATGGAACAGTGGTTTTAACTAGAATAAAAAAAGATGTATGGGTTCATACAACCTATACGGAAATCAGTGGTAATAAGATTGGTGCGAATGGTTTGGTTCTTAATACTTCAAAAGGAATCGTCTTAGTCGATGCAACATGGGACGATACGCTGGCAAAGCAATTATTGGATATGATTAAAAAGGAATTCAAAAAACCTGTAAAGCTGGCTATAATTACGCACCACAAATACGATAGAATTGGGGGTATACAGACATTATTGGATCAAAAAATAAAAACAATAAGTACTCCTGAAACTGCAAGATTGGCAAAAGAGTTCAACTATCCTATGCCCGATCCTTCCCTGGATTCAATGGCATCAACTTTAAAAGTTGGAAATATGAAAATCGAAACATACTTCCCGGGAGAAGCCCATACTTCTGATAACATGACAATATGGCTTCCAAAGTATAACTTATTATTTGGTGATATGATTTTCGCGCTGGAACAAAAAAATTCCGGGATCATTGATGAAGCCAACATGGAAGCATGGCCAAATACGATGAAGAATTTAATGTATGTATATAATGATACGAAAATCGTTATTCCAGGCCATAAAACTTGGGGGGATTTCAGTTTGCTTCCACATACATTGGAAATTGTCCAGAAACATGGAAAATGAAATAAATCGCATTCACTTCTAAACTTTTAGCAACTTGTCCACACCTTCGATTAGTCCATGCATATACAATAGTAAGGAGGGTGTTAGGATGGAGATAAATTGTTGTTATGTAGAAAAATGTTTTGAGAACAATGACCCCAGTACAATATGGTTTCCTGGAAAGCGCTGTAAATGTAAAAAATGCAAAAAAAACAAGCACCGTTTTTATTAATCACTAAAAGAATGAAGCAACTGTAAGGCAGTTGTTCTACAGGGCAGTCCTAGTGGCTGCCTTCTTTATTTGGACACACAGATAGCGGCGATAGATGTGAGCCTGATTTATACGATCCATAAAGATGAAAAAACACTTAACCGTGATGGCTAAGTGTTCATCGGTTAATCTTTCTTAAGGATTTGCCTGCTTTGCTGAATGATTTCATTATTTTTATTAATGGCTTCCACATTGTTTAACTTAACATGGTCATTGATCAATTCATTGTCTTCCATATATTCTAGTAACAATTCGACGGATTTATCCAACAATCTTTCCAGTGGGATACCCCTTTCATCTGCTAAACGAGTGAGCCTCATGTTTAAATGAGAAGCGAGTGAAGAAACGAATGGATCTCTACCATCGTTCATTTACATTCCCCCTTCAGCTTTAATAGCTCCATTATATGATGGAAATGATTGGAAGGCAAAAATATGGAACAAAATGAATGGAAATAATGGAAAGCTGGTTATGGATTGGTGAATTGTACTGGGAGCTGGATGATTTTTGGATTGGAAGCTGTCAATTTATTATTTATATTACGTGATTTTAATAATTATTTTGCGTAAAAAATAGAAGCTACCCATAATAAGTTAACAGCAACCTGTATTTAATGATTTACAAAGACAGTAGGATAAAATTAATTGCTTTAAAATGAACTGGATTATACTAAGAATTATTGAATTTTGAAAAGAATCAATTATGATTCACTTGTTGTGAATTAAGGGTTTATTTTTCAACATTTTGGGTATAAAATCGACTCCTCGAAGGGATGTTTCCTTTGAATAACCAAAGTGAAATTTCACGTGTGATGGAAGCCATGAAGGGATCCAGTGACCGTAGGACGTTTGAACGTTACCAAACTATTTACCTTTACAAAAAGGTTACAAGCAAAAAGAAATCAGTGACATCACCCTGCGGAGTCTTAAAACCATCTCCTCTTACATCAATGCTTATAAAAAAGGCGGAATTGATGGTTTGAAAATGGGACACTCTCCTGGTGCACCACACAAGCTAACAGACAAACAGAAGCAAGAACTTGTTCAAATAGTCACTTATCAAACTCCCAATGATCTTGGAATTTCTACAACTTACAATTGGACCCTTTCTTTAGTGTCGAAGTATATTGAACAGGAATGGGGGAGAGGTATACACTTCGTGGAGTTTCAAGACTTTTGGAAACTCTTAGTCTTACGTTTACAAGAACCTCTTATACCCGGAAAAGGTCGACAACGTTCCTTGATAATTAGCCTTTTGAAAGTCTAATCTGTTCTAGAGTGTAAACTCTTTTTAGAAAACATATTGTAGAGAGCAGAGATTATGAGGGATTTAGAAGAGTATTGACTGATTATGTGTTGTTTAATTTATCTATTTTATAATCATGTTAGAAACGCAACAAAAAATATATAACCCCTATTTTATGTATATTTGAATAGATAAAATAGGGGTTTTTATAATGGGTAACTTAAACTTCTCCCTTTTTCTGCTCATAATCCTTCAATATTGTTTTACCACATCTTTAAGAAATTTTCTGATGACTAATTGGAGCTATTAAAAATTTTGCTAGCTTCAGGTATTTTGCGCAAAATAATTATCATATTGCGCAATTTAAATAATAAATTGATATCGGACGAAACATCTTTTGTTTTTCCTGTATAATAATACTATATTTTACATTTGGGAGGAATTATTTATGGACCAAGCCAGCAGTTTAATAGGGCTTTTTGCAATCATACCTATATTGTTTTATCTGGGACTTATTGTATTAAGTGTGTATTTCATAATTAAGATAATTAAATTCATCAATGCAAAGACAAGATTAGATCAAGAAAGAAATGAAAAGCTGGATGAGTTGATAAGAGTTATTGGTAAAGATAAAGAAGATCAAAATAAGCCTTTATAAAATAACAAAAGCACAATCCCATTAAGGGTTGTGCTTTTGTTATTTTACCAGAATTATATGAATGATGAACCCATACTAGGTCAACATAAAAGGGCGCTTTTTTTGTAACGTCAAGGTAGGTGTACAAGCATTTCCTAATAAGTACCATAACATATTAGGAGGTGATTAAATTGACAGTTAAATTAGAAACTTTATTAGATCGTTCGAAAAAGAATATGGGCAGCAGTATTCATCCAGTCGTAAAAGAATCAGCATTGGAAATGGTTAAACGAGCATACCAAGAAGGTATCTTCGTGCAAATCAGCGCAGGTTATCGGTCTATGGAAGAGCAAGCAAAGCTATATGGTCAAGGTCGCCTAGGTTATAACTACGATGGTAAAAACTATAGTGATTTATCGAAACCGAGAGTGACCAACGCGATGCCAGGTCAATCTTACCATAATTATGGACTAGCCATTGATTATTTCATAGTCAGCGATGATGGAAAGAATGGCATATGGACAGTTGATTCAAAATGGAAACGGGTAGCGGCTATTGGTAAATCTTTGGGCTTTGCATGGGGAGGGGATTGGTCAAGCTTTAAAGATTATCCGCACTTGGATATGACGGGTGGACTAACTTATTCTCAGTTAAAAGCGGGAACAAAGCCTAGACTAATATCAAAAGTGAATGGAACCACTCCAGCAACACAAGTCTAATCCGATGTCATTGTAACAGATACGCCTGCAAAGGACAGCGGCAATCAGACTATCAAGTCCATTCAAAGGACATAAAATAGCCGTTACAATGCCAAAATAGATGTGGATGGTTATTATGGGCCTGATACTAAAAAAGCGCTGATCAAGGGTTTTCAAACCGAATTGAATAAACAATATGGTGCAAAGAATAATGTGGATGGAATATGGGGACCCCAAACAAAAGCGGCTTCACCCAATGTTAGGGAAGGGGCGAAAGGGAATATCACCTATATCCTTCAAGCTGCACTTTATATGGAAGGACATAATCCGCACGGCATAGATGGTATCTTTGGAAGTGGAACGGAAATAGCGTTCAAGGCATTTCAAAGGGCCACTGGAATACCTGCAGACGGGATCGCCTGTGAAAATTCCTTTGCAAAATTATTTGGATGATATATGAAATGGATTTAGAACTATAATGCTTGAAGCAATTAGCTTAGCAAAAAGCCCTAAAAATGAGGGCTTTTTTTGTATGAATGAAAAAGGATTTTTATAATAGCAGTTTTTTAAAAGTAAATATCCCAATCGTTTAAGAATCGAAGTATAAGAAAAGTAAGAATACATATCGGGACTAGAAATGTAACCGCATTTACGATATGAAAGTACTTTAATGCGGAATGCTTTATTCCTTTGACTTTAATTACTAAATAGAAGAATGATAAGGTTGCGATCAATGGGCATAACAAGCCAAAATTAGTTAAGATCCTTGAAATTGGATAGTTCATAGAACTAAGTCCAATGAGGAATGAAGCAAGGCAGATCACATTGATAACCGACAAAATGGTTGGTATCAACAACACGTTCTTTTTTACTGTCTCCATAAATTTCACCTCCAAATTGATAATCCCATTTTATAATATCCACTGATCAAGTAGCAAAGCAAGATGAAGGCTTTGTTAAAAGTAAAGGTTGATTTACTATGTACAAAGAGAAAGTATCCAAAATTCTGTCCTTTACAAATGTGAATAGTAATATTTATCGAGTATTTATACTCATTTTTATTCACTAAAAATTGACTGAAATATAATAGTTCTTTTGAATTTCCATAATATTTAAACAATAAAGTTAAAGGATGACATAACTTTATTGGAGGGAAAAAATGAAGAATTTATGGAATAAGGCAATTTTGCCTATCGCTTCTATTAGTTTAGCTTCTGTGATGGTCGTAAATACCATTCCGGAAACTCTAGTTCAAGCAAATTCGACTGTTCAATCACAAGTGCAAATCAAAAATCATGTGCTTCCGCTGGGAACGCCTAATTTGCATGAGCAAAGAACTTCAATGAATCCAGCACCAGGAGTTACGTATACCAAAATCAATCGTGGTGAAACATCTTCAAAAGACTTTTTCACAGTGGATGTGGCATTTGTAGAAACACATGAACAGGCAAAAAGCTTGTTGGCAAATTTAAAGAAGGATGGTTTCAAAAATGCTCGTATCATTAGAGAACAGAATCGGGCCATGGATGATCGCGAAAAAGATCCACTTGGATACATAGTTCGCGTCGGGCAATATCAGCTGGAAGCGGATGCAACCGAAATGAGAAAAAAGTTATCGGAAAAGGGATATACGGGTCACCGGAATGTGTATACGGGTGAGGACGGAGAGAAAACAACAGGACCATGGGTAGTAAACGTCCTTGAAGTGGATCAGGATCGTTTTCAAGGGCAATTGGTGCCTGAATTAGCAAATGATGCTGTGACAGGGAAAGAAACATTGACCCAAATGGCTGACAGAAATGATGGCATTGCTGGAGTTAATGCCGGTTACTTTGTTGTAGGAGAAAAGGATGGAACACCAGGCGATCTTGCCGGTATATTTGCCAGCAATGGACAGCTTGTCAGTGAAGCGATTAATGGCCGTTCAGCTCTGATTTTATCTTCTGTTGAAGAGAAGGCAGACATTGCTTCTGTTTCCACGTCAATTCAGGCCACTTCATCTGATGGTGCGGTTAGAGAAGTGGATGGATTAAACCGGAAACCAGGATTAATCCGCAATTGTGGCGGTGTTGGAGGGGATACCAATACAGAACGGCCGAAACATGATTTTACTTGTAAGGATGAAAGTGAACTTATCCAATATACTTCCGTATTTGGAGAAAAGACAGAATTGGGAGACGGTGTGGAAGTGGTAGTAAATCATGCCGGAAAAGTGGTGGGAATTCGTAACCATCGTGGGGGAGACATTCCAAGCAGCGGTTCTGTTCTTGCGGGAACGGGGGAAGCAGCAGTGTGGCTTCGTGACCACGCCCAACAAGGGATGAAGATACAGGTGAAGAGTGAAATCGTTGGGGATGGAAAGCTAATGGAATTAGACCAAACCACCAGCATGATTAATGGAGGTCCTCGATTATTGGAAAACGGAAAAATTTCCATTAATGCCGTAGAGGAAGGCTTTCACTGGGAAGAAGATCCTGGGTTTTATTATCGTTTTGGGGAACGTCGTAATCCTAGAACGCTTGCAGGAATCAAGGAAAATGGCAATCTATTATTTGTCACCATCGATGGACGCGCACCTGGCTGGAGTGTGGGGGCTAATTTTGAAGAAAGTGCGAAAATCATGAAGTCATTAGGAGCCGTCGATGCCATCAATCTTGATGGCGGCGGATCGACCACCATGACAGTTGGGGATGATCGAGTCACAAGACCATCCGATGCAGCAGGTGAACGCCCAATTGCCGACGGAATATTGATAGTAGAATAATGGATTGGTCATGTAGTGAGGTTAATCTTAAATTGATTTTGAAACCAAAAAATATTCAACTCAAGGAACTCATCAATCCAAAAAAGCACTTAACCTAAATGGTAAAGTGCTTTTTTGTATCTATTTATTTAATTCTTCTTTATTTTGATTAATGATGATTTTATTTCTTAAAATCATTTCCTTATTATTAAGTCCAATATTTAGTTCGGCAGGATTGCTCATCTTTTCTAGGAGAGACGATACAGATATTTCTAATAATTCAGGGATAGGCATGTCTGTATTATCTGATAAGCTTTTCAGTTTGCTGATTAATTCAGGAGATAACAATGACTCTAATGCTAGTCTTTCATTTATGTCCATGATTGTACCCTCCATATGTTGAATTATTTTATTAGTATAATTATATAATAAAAGTTTACTAGAGTGAGATTTAATCATCCTAAAGATTTGATGTGTTTAAATGTTCATCGAGGAACGAAGTTGAGCTAAATGGAAAGGTTATGTTAAATGTAACGGTTTATTTTTAATAGATAATATGGATGACAGGTTGCTCTTAATGTGAGTCTAAAAAGTGTTTTTAAAGGATATTTGGATTTTTATGTTAAAATAAAAAGAAGAATATGGAATAACATACAACTTACATTACCAATATTAAGAAATCATCTATTAAGGGGTGCAATTTTGGAGAATATTTGCTCTAAATGTAAAACAGTTATGGTGAATGCTAATCTAGATAGTTTTCCAATTAGAATTTACAAAACAGGTAAAAAACCTAATGCTAATACTATGAGCAACATTAGCCCCTGTTATGTATGTCCTTGCTGTGGGTTTATCGAGTTTTATGTAGAAGAACCTGAAAAGTTCAAGTAGAGAAACCCAACTATGAACCCTTCGTATTTAACCAGGGTATGTTAAAGGCAAAGATCGATTTAGAAAATAGACAAAATAAAAATCCGAAATGGATATTTATGTTTAAATGTTTATGAGAATGTGAAGATTTCTACTTAAACTAACGTAAGTAGATTAGTGAAACAAGAGGTGAAAATAAAGGGGGGGAATCGTTGGAAAATAAGGACGTCTTAATTATTGTCGGTATAATATTATGCTTTATATTATTTGTTGTAGGTATGTTATTTTCAGAACAAATCCCTCTCCTAACTTTCGTAGGGATTATTGGACTTAGTGGTATGTCTTACTTTGTATTCCGAATTGTTACGAGAGCAATTGAGAATCAAAAGTAATCACATTTTCTTATTCGAAAAATGGATGCTTTATATGAAGTTTCAGAAACTTCATATAAATAGTTATTCCTTATTCGACTAACGGGTCAGCTTTAGCAAAAAAATGGATACAACAACTGATTATGATTTATTCAAAATCAACCAAGAACTTTAACATAGTGTTTAACAAAAGGGTGCTTGTAGTAAAAAAAATGTCAAAGGAAAAATGAACTTGGATACTTTTCCAAGTTCATTTTAATGTTCCTAGCTAATATATTCGCTAGGAAGGCTACTTAATATGGTAAAGATGTAGATGTGAAAAGATTAAGAGTAGATAAGATTGCAAACTTTGATGATAAGTGGACAATTTAGGACAAAGGCTCTAATCAAGTTCAGGTTCATTATGCTAAGAGTTGTGATTCTAATATTAGCACTAAGGATACATCAACAAAAAGCCATAGAGTTGTAATTAACAAAACTAAATCAACTAGGAGTAATCAATATCCCTTATCCTTCAAAAACTAGGAGTGAAGAAAATGAAAATAAAAAAAAAGCCAAACATTCGTACAGTTAGACGTTAGGAATCGGGATAATACCGAATTAGTAGAAAGTTTATATGAAATTTGCGAGACTAGTAAAGAGTATGAAAATGATGAAGTAGAGGTTCATCAGGTTGTGGACTTAGGAAAACTTAAAAACGAGTGGAGATATTTAATCATTCTAAATATTTCACAAGACTTGGATAACCTAGGTGCACCAGTAGACCATTATTAAAATTTAAATAGAATTAATTATAGCTTGAGACCACCAGTCATTAAAGATATTACAAACATAGTGCTGATCCGGGTGGTGGACCTCGACAAACGAGATAACTTTATATAATAGTAGAAAAGACTAGGCAGTCACAAAGACCTCCATATTCTGGATTTAGGTATAGTGTGACTCTAGAGTCACGTTTCGAGTCACAGCGTCACTTATTGGTAGACATGCTGCACCGCCTTCAGGATTCGAAAAGGCTTTAAAACTTTTATTTGGAGCTAGTGTTGGGATGACTGTTACTACTTTATATGTTCAAGACTTGTATAAATTAGGAGCTTATTCTGCTTGTCCCAAATGGGGTAAAAAGAAACCTAAAGTAAAAGGCGTGTAAAGCACTAGGATACTGGTGAAATATCCGAAGCTAAGGGGGAAACACAATGTTTGACATACTGACTTTTCGAGAGTGAAAATGCTGAAATTAACGATACATTCTTTGCTTTTATGCATTTTAGTAAGCTTGATTAGTTTAATTATTAACGATGTTTTTTCAATTATCGTTGATGAAAGAACTAATTTTAATTTATTTTTCATTCCAATAATCATGGTTTTTTGGGTTTTGATAGCAATTAAAAAACCAACATACCAAAAATAATTTCTGGATAGGAGTCTGGGCACAATGCTCAGACTTTTTTTTGCCCTAATTGTGATCCATAAGTGAAAGACATACTGAATATATGAAGTTTCTTTCGCTTGTTTCTAAGATAACAAGTCCATTTTGAATTATTCAGTTCATCACTGTTCTCTTCGAATTGTTCATGGCACATGTGAATGGTTTTTATGATTTCTGGAATTGATCACCATATTCGACGAACTTCAGGAAACCCCTAAAGGTAGCAGGAAACTGACGCCTGGTTGATTTTCAGCTCGACTTCTTCGGGCCGGGAGAAGGGGTGGGGAGACCTTGCCATGTATATTTTTGTCAAAATATATATAAAGAAACATATGGTAATTCAGGTACTTATGTATTAGTATAGGTGAAGTGAGTGGTTCTTTATAACGAATTCAGGAGGAATAATCGTGCGTAATAAAGGTATTTTGTCATTGGTTGCTGTAGGTCTATTTGCTTCATCATTGTCTGTAGTTTCTGTTAAGGCAGAAGGAAACGAGAACGGATTGGCAAGAAATGCTATTGAACGTCAGGTGGAAAAACCACTTGAAAAAGGTGTTATTGATTCTAAAACGTTTAATCAACTTGAAAAAGAAGTATTTGGTTCTCAATCACATTCAGTTAAAGGTTTTAACAAAATGGGTAGAATGAGTAGTTCTGCCAGTAGCGATTATATTTTTGAAACTGAGTACAATGACGACTTTGATTCAGCTGATAGTGCATCTTATGAAAAAGGAACAATCGGGCAATTGCTTCCTTTAAATGATGTTGATTTTCATAAAGTAGTTGTTCCTAGTAGTGGAGTTTTATTAGTGGCAGGATTAACAGACTCATATGTTATTGATCTAGTATTTGCTGCTGTGCAAAAAGATTTCGTTAAAAATAGTAACTTAGTATATCTAGGTAGTGAATATGATAACGGTGTTGAAGTACAAGCGTATCAAGCTAAAAAAGGCACATACTATGTGGGTGTTATAGACCAAGATAACGAATATATTGACGATAATACAGAATATGACATTTACGCTACGGCAACAGCATTTGTAGACGATGTTAAACCATCTAAGCCATCTGTTAATAAGGTTGACAACAATGACAAAGTAATAACGGGAAAGGCAGAAGCTAGTTCTACGGTTACTGTTAAAAGTGGAAGTAAAGTGTTAGGTTCTGCAAAAGCAACATCTAAAGGAACATTCTCTGTTAAAATAGCAGTTCAAAAAGCAGGCACTAAATTGACAATCACAGCTAAAGATAGTGCAGGGAATGTGAGTTCAAGTGCATCGGTAACTGTAGTAGATGTTGTCGCACCAAGCAAGCCAACAGTAAAGAAAGTAGATGACAATGATAAAGTTGTTACTGGGAAAGCTGAAGCAAATTCAACTGTAACTGTGAAGGTAGGAAGTAAAACCCTCGGTTCAGCAAAAGCAACTTCTAAGGGGAGCTACTCAGTCAAGATTAAAGCACAGAAAAAAGGGACTACACTTTCTATAACTGCAAAGGATAAGGCAGGGAATACTAGTTCAAAGGCAACTACTAAAGTTGTAAAACATTAAGTTCAATAACAGAGCCGAGGATTAATTCCTCGGCTTTTTGTTTATAAAAGGATTTCTAGCAGATGTTATATCGGTGTTATTTAAAAAATTGAGGCGGTTTATGAAAAGAGACCATTCACATCTCTTTTAGCTAGCAACGACACTCTTAATAACTTATCAAAGGGATTGATATCATGTGTCGTTTCTTTGTTCCTTATTGTTACTGTTATGTAGGATATGAATGTATCTATAAATTTGTAACGAAAAAAATGAGTATTAAATAAAAACCACTCCGCTTTTTTTGCAGCGGAGTGGTTAGATGAATAATTTATTAAATGGAAAGATATTGATACAATCCATAAGACCTTTATATTTTATTTTTCGTGGCACAAATGTGGTCACAAAAAATGCGGGAAATCATAGACTATATTAGCGTTCAAAACCCCTAAATTAACCCTCTAAATCTCTCATAGCTTCCTACTAATCCGCTCCACAATCTCCATCAAATCATCCGGCCAATGAAACTCAATCGGTGACACACCTTTATCGAATTCTATTGTATCGGATTCTATCATTAATACATACTTCCCGTTAATAAGGCTTTGATAATTGTCACTTTCACCGATAATTTACGTATATTTTAAGGGTTATTTTGCACACCCAATTTAAAAACCCAGCTACCTTCACATGAGAAGATTAGCTGGGTTGCTTAATTATTTACATCCAATCATTTATAGAACTATTCGGATCCGCCTAGTAAATAGCGACTGCTCATTGTTCAACAATCACGCTCTTTAATGGAAAATCGTTCTTAAATCGGGAATCCTGATTGAGGACCCACTTGTTAGGTGAAGTGAGAGGACTCGGGCTGTCTTCGCTTCCTATTTGATAATTTAATTATATTGAATTAATCAGAATCCCATTTTTGATACAAATCGATCAACATATTGTTAAAATTGTTTTATCGAGATTTGTTTCTTCTTTAATTCAATTTCATTTTTGGTAAAAATAAGTAATAACCCAAACAAATAATGAATGATGCTTGTCGCTATGACACTATAAAATAACACCGTGATCGTAGTTGGGGCCCACACTTTTATAAATGTCCATGGATATCCAAATAAAATTTTCGGGAACATGATTACGAGTGTCAAAATTGCAGCTACAATCAGCGTATGGATGGATAATAGTAAGATTCTCTTTACGTTTAATGATGTCCTAATGCGTTGTTTTCTAACAAGCTTCCTCATTACTCTTATCGATAGTAGGATGAAAAATAAACCAAAACAGCCGACTACAATACAGAGGATGGTCACGAATCTATCCAACTTTTGATATCTATCTGAATGATTATTAGTAACATCGTTTCCCTCCCATAAATCCATCACACCTTGACCTATGGCTGTCGTAAAGCTCGTATTCATATTGGACAGAATTGCTACCCCTAATTGTTCATCGGGCTGCATGATGAAATACGAGCTAAATGTTGGGTTCTCTCCAGCATGAAGAATATATTGTTTCTCGTTTTTTATCATAACTCCCCATCCGCTGGCATAGTAGGTGTCCTTATCGAAAGGCTCAACTGACTGATCAGGGATATGCGATTCTTGAATGAGCTGCTTGTCTATCGCATTACTTGAATCGTTTCCTAATTGTAATTTCATCCATTTTGCTATGTCATTCGTATTGCTGATAAGATATCCAGCTGGTATGTTCCCCCGATAAATGGGCGGCGTGTAAGACTGCTCTTGCATAAATCCTATTTTATAACCAGAAGCTATATCAGTGGACTGAACTTGATGCAGCCCAACGAGCGAGTCTTTCATACCAATCGGCTCTAATATCTGCTTTTTCATATATACATCATAGGGCTGCTTCGTTACGTTCTCGATAACGAGTCCTAATACATCGTAATTGAGTGTTGCGTATTCAAATGAGCTGCCTGGCTTCCGATCTAATTGCTGATTCAGCAATGTTCTTACATTCAACTCAAGGGCGTTATCCGCATTACTTTCAGGAATTTGAGTTATAGAATTAGTAGCTATCCCGCTGGTATGATGAAGGAGCTGATTCAAAGTAATCGTCTGCGGCTCTCCATTATATTTTAACTCTAACCATGGGATATACTTCCGGACATCATCTGATCGTTTTAACAGCCCTTCCTTTTCCAATTGCAGAATGGCTAGACCTGTAAATGCTTTCGTTGTCGATCCGATTTCAAATAATGTATTAGAGGTCACAGGTGTTTTCGCCTTTACATCAGCGTACCCGAAGCCTTTTTGATATACCGTTTTCCCCTTTTCTACAATAACTAACGATAACCCTGGAATTTTACTAATGCTTCTTTGCTTTTCAACAAACTTATCGATCTTTTGAATTTTTTCACTTGATTCGGCGTTAGCTATTTTGGGTGTGAAGCCACTAACCGCCAAAATCATAGCAATCATTAACATACAAATTCTTACTGATGGTTTCATTACCGATTCCCCTTGGTCAAATTTATGTTTTTTATGTAGCTATTGCTGCAACAAGGAAGTAAATCGTTAGCATGACCGTGCTGCTAGCAGATTAAGCAACGTCGTTCCCCCCCATTTCAGTCTATATGTTCTGAATAACGTTTAGTATAGCGCGCAATAATTACCGAAACCATCGATTTATATAACAAAATCACGCGTCGAAATGACAAAGTTGTCACAAATCGTGCATGTCCTAGTCTGCTTTGTAGCCAAGGAGGGGGTATCCCATGTGGTTTGTAAAGCGAGTGCTGTTTGGATAGCCGAAGGTGCTTGGAAGGTTAAAAATACTTGTTCTCATAAAGACCCCCCCAATAAATGTTCTCTTTATTCCTTATGATTAAGAGTAATGAAATTTGACCATTTAACTTTTTGCTCCCTGGTTAGAACAGATGTAGTCGGTTTCTTTTTTTCAAATGTGAGGTTAAACACTTAAATTAAGATGTACTAGCTTATAGAAACAGTTTAACAAAGAGAGATAGAGGTTAATTTACCACGAGAAATATCAATGCATTCCACTTTCAAAATGAACTTTTTGATTGAGCCATTTTATGCCTTTATAGCTGATTCCCCCAAACCCAGTGTTTTAGAACATAAATTAACAGGGAGGAGTTTAATTTGAAGAATTCCCAAATATTTGAAGGTATTCAACTGATCATGTCCTGAAATAATAAGAAAAAGTACAGGAGAAACCAAATGAAAAACAAAAAAATTTATCAGGTATTTATCGCTATTTCTATAATTGTCTTAATGGTCGATCACTCGGTCTATGCAATTGAATGGGAAGATGAAGAAGTACCCATTAGCTTTAAAATTGAGATGTTACCTTGGGAGATTGTAAACAACATTATTCCTAATAAAACAAATTTCACCATTATTGATATTGAAACTGGTTTATCATTTAAGGTACAACGAAGAGCAGGTAGCCATCATGCCGACGTACAGCCACTAACCAAAGAAGATACTCAAATCATGAAGAAAATTTATAATAATAAATGGAGTTGGAATAGAAGAGCCATTATTGTATTAATCAATAATCAAATGATTGCTGCATCAATGCACGGAATGCCACATGGTGCTGGCGCTCTTCAAAATGGTTTTTCAGGCCATTTCTGTGTTCATTTCTCTGGAAGCATTACGCATCGTTTGAAAAACGAAGACCTTTCTCATAAATTAATGGTATTGAAAGCGGCTGGTAAGCTTGATGATTATATACAAACGGTAAGTCCCTATGAACTTATACGTATTTTTACCATAGCCATTAATCAAGGAAATCAGAAATTATTAGCAATGACCTTATCAAATCCGAGTCATCCTAATCGAGCCAATAAACTTGTTAAAGATATTACATATTTTGGAGTAGTTGACCCTTTAAGACAACCTCCTGAACAACTAAATGGGCTATTTCTCGTGGATGTACCCGTTCAAGTAGCTATTTATAAGAAGAGAGAAGGTAAAGAAAAAAAGGTTATGCATTTTATGATCCGAAGGGAGAGTTTGACTGATCGTTGGTTCATTGATCAAGATGCGATCTATGAAGACTTAAAATAAGATTTGTAAAAATAAATTCCAATCCAATATGGGGGTGAATTCTATGCGATTATCATGGATTGCCGGACTTTTACTATTCGTTCAACCAGTGAATATTTCTGAAAGCATAGCGGTAACCCACCAAGGACAAACGATTGCTAGTGTCAACCATGCTGATATTACTATGCCCTTCCTAGATGTTCCTATCATGGACGTGGATAAATACAATCAATTTGTCGAAAAAATAGACCGACAAGTTTACCAAAAACCTGTAAATGCCACAATAGACAAACAAGGTAATATTCTTCCTGGGCGGGTAGGTTACAAGCTATACCATCAAGCATTTAAAGAGCAATTTTATTCCTTTTTGTACAGTAATAGAGCCTATAAACTAGAAGTACCTTTGCTTGCTATTCATCCAAAAGTTGATAGCGAATTACTTGCAGAGATTCGTGAAAAAAAGATAGGTGAATATAGAACTTATTTTAATGTGAACAACAAAAATCGTACAAATAATATCTCGCTTGCTACAGAAGCCATTAATAATTATGTCGTGTTTCCAGGAGAGGTGTTTTCTTTTAATCAAGCCGTTGGCAAGAGATCAGTAAATAAAGGATATATGCTCGCTCGAGTTATCGTTAAAGGAGAGTTTTCTGAAGGGATTGGTGGAGGGATATGTCAGGTGTCATCCACCCTGTTTAATGCTATCGACAATGCAGGGTTGCAAACTATTCAACGCTATTCCCATACTAGGAGCGTTCCGTATGTTCCATCTGGCCGCGATGCTACAGTAAGTTGGTATGGTCCTGATTTTAGTTTTAAAAACAAGTACAATCAACCTATCCTAATCCGAGCTACAACGCAAGGAGGAATGGTAAGTATCAGGGTTTACTCTTCAGATATGATAAATTATAAGACACGAAAAGTTCCCGCTGCTTCAAATCAGATATCAAAAGAACAGATTTACCGTTCGTAAAAGTACACTTTTACGAGCGGATTGTTTTTTTATAAAATCACCTACTTTTCTGAAAAATTTCATTTTCAATCCAACAATATGGACGGAATACGCAATAGCCCCGCCGTTGTATAATTTCTGAACCTTACCTTGTACCTAATCTTCGGATCAATATATATATGAATTTCACCAACAATTAAATCCTGATACTGGCTATAGAATTGTTTCCTGGCTGCAGGAGTCACAAACTCCACCGGCTGGCTTTATCCGGTTATTACTGCATCGGTATATTGATAATTAATAACCTTAAGCCAATCATGCGATCGTTTTCCAATTTGTAAGGTAGATTATGTAAATGAAAAGCCGACACTATACTTTAATAGTGTCGGCTTTTATTGTAGCTTTAATATAAAGTTAGATAATTTTAAACAATATTTCGGGATTTTTGTGTAGGTTTAATTTTATATATCACAAGAAATATCAAATAAAAGGAATTGATACCTCATATAATTTTATTAAGGAGTGAGATAAATGAATGAACAGATACAGCTTATGATTGATTGGATTGAAGCCAATTTAAAAAATCAATTTTCATTAGATGAACTATCTAATTATATGGGATAGTCCCCTTATTATTGTTCGTTTAAATTTCACCAAGTAACAGGTATAAGTATAAGGCGCTATATTCTTCTTAGAAGATTGTATTTATCCACGGAAGATTTAGCAAATAACAGGAAGATAATTGACGTCGCCTTTGATTACGATTATTCTTCGCAAGAAGCATATAGCAGAGCCTTTAAAACTGTTTTTGGTATCAATCCTAGAGAATATCAACTTAACAAGTTGCCTGTCCAGTCCCTTGTTAAGCTCACTATTAATAAAGGCGGGGAATGGTGTAGAATGAACGTTTCTAGAAAAATTGAGGTTGAACAGTTACAAAATGAGAAGAGTGAATTGTTTGACAAAGACGTACTCAACATATTGAATGGTCAAGTTATGTATGAGGAGTTTAAAGATAACAGACTAATGGGAGATTCTGATTACGCTCCATTTAATGAAGCGATGTGTGTAAACGCGACAACTAAACAAGTTTTTGATAAAGAATTTATAAACACACGAGCTTCTGGACATCATGAGTCGGTAGAGAATTATATCAAAAAGGTCATTGTTCCATTAGACAATCTTTTTAATAAAGAGTATAAATGTATCGTTTTATGGTTTGGTGAAGACATGTTTTGTCAAATGAACCTACTTACCATACTTTCCTATCTTGAACAGTCCGGATATGAAGGCAAAGTGCTCTTAAATTGCTTCAGAGAGGATGAATTTAAAGTTAATCAAGATGAACTTAAATTAGGTCATTATTATTCTGTATACGAGGAAGTATTGGTCAATCATAATAAACCATCAAATGAACTACTTCCGGTCATGTATCAGGCAATAGACATATATTTGGATATGCTAAAAGAAGATAATGCAGTAGTAAAGTATATTTCCAAAAATAAAGATTTAGCAACATCAGAATTAATTAATAGGTTATTTGCTCTGTTCCCAACAGTAGGCTATGGAGATTTACAATATATAGAGCTTATTAATAAAACTTAAAATTGGAAGTGGGAACAAGAATTTTTAAAGACAATCAATGAAGGGGTTTCCATAAAGTGTAAAAAAACTAAACCTCTTTTTCCGTCATCCGGGACTATTCTGAACGACTTGTCAAACGAATTCCAAAATGTTGTTGTTTTTAAATTTTGTTAAATCAATCATTCTTGTTGAACTAACATTGTAGGTTAGTTTAATAAGAGATTGATATCTTATATTAATACAAGGTATTTTGGAAAAAAAAACAGATTAGATGGCATATTCATTGTGGGCTAAAAGGTATATGAGCTGCTTTCGAGGGGATGAACCGGGTTATCAGGTTACTGTATGATAAGATCTAGCTATTTTTTGAAAATTGAACTCTAACTCTTTCTAAGTTAATTATAGCATATAAAAAATGGTAAATATAGACTATTTATTCTCGTTTGCTACTGCTAAAATACAAAAGAACTTTAATGAAATTTGTTGAGAGGGATAAATATATCAAAGAAACCAAAAGAAATGTAATGGTTAGGAGAGATGTATAAATGAGTTCTTTGGTTCTCGGTTTTCAGGAAATGGAAAAAACACAGCTTTTGCTCGTTGGCGGAAAAGGGTTAAAATTAGGGGAATTATCAAAAATTCAAGGAATACAAGTACCAGAAGGTTTTTGTGTTACAACAGTGGGATATCAAAAAGCCATCGAACAAAACGAAACGTTTCAAGCATTGTTGGATCAACTAACACTGCTAAAAGTAGAGGATCGAGATCAAATTGGTGAAATCAGCAGGAAGATTCGACAAATCATTATGGAAATAGAAATTCCCTCCGATGTTGTGAAAGCAGTTGCTCATTATCTCTCCCAGTTTGGCGATGAACATGCCTATGCAGTGCGTTCTAGTGCGACTGCTGAAGATTTACCACATGCCTCTTTTGCTGGTCAACAAGATACCTATTTAAATATCATCGGAAAAGAAGCAATCTTGCAGCATATCAGCAAATGTTGGGCTTCCCTATTTACTGATCGTGCAGTAATTTACCGAATCCAAAACGGATTTGATCACAGCCAAGTTTACCTATCAGTTATCATTCAACGGATGATTTTCCCACAGGCTTCAGGAATTTTATTTACTGCTGATCCGATTACTTCCAATCGAAAGCTGCTATCAATCGATGCCAGTTTTGGACTTGGTGAAGCACTGGTCTCTGGTTTGGTATCTGCCGATTGTTATAAAGTACAGGAAGAGGAAATCGTCGATAAGATGATAGCAACCAAAAAATTGGCTATCTATGGACTAAAAGAAGGCGGAACAGAGACACAACAGATCGACCCTGATCAGCAAAAGACTCAAACACTTACTGAACAACAAATTTTACAACTAGCACGCACAGGAAGACAGATCGAAGCTTATTTTGGTTACCCACAAGATATCGAATGGTGTTTGGTTGATGATACATTTTATATTGTCCAGAGTCGGCCAATCACTACTTTATACCCGATCCCTGAAGCGAATGATCAAGAAAATCACGTTTATGTATCTGTCGGTCATCAACAAATGATGACCGACCCCATGAAACCATTGGGAATGTCTTTATTCCAGTTAACCTCTTTTGGACCCCGGTTTAAAGCTGGTGGAAGGTTATTTGTTGATGTCACGCATAATCTGGCTTCGCCTGTCAGAAGAAAAACGATAATAGATACCTTGGGACAATCCGATCCGCTCATAAAGGACGCACTCATGACCATAGTAGAGCGAGGAGATTTTATTAAATCGTTACCAAATGATAACAAAGAACTGAGTCCCGGTAAAAGCAATAAAGGTATGTCGTCTGCGGGTTTTCAAGCACAAATCGAAAACGATCCGACAATCGTTTCTGATTTGATTAAGAGTAGTCAAACATCGATAGAAGAGTTAAAACAAAACATCCAAACGAAATCAGGATCAGATTTATTTGATTTTATTCTAGAAGATATCCAGCAATTAAAGACGATTTTATTTGACCCACAAAGTTTGGGTGTGATTATGGCTGCTATGGATGCTTCATCATGGATCAATGAAAAAATGAACATGTGGTTAGGTGAAAAAAACGTAGCAGATACGCTTTCTCAATCTGTACCAAACAATATTACTTCGGAAATGGGCCTGGCGCTATTGGATGTCGCAGATGTGATTCGCCCTTATCCAGAAGTAATTGATTATTTAAAACATGTTAAAAATGATAACTTTTTGGATGAACTTGTTAAGTTTAATGGCGGACAGGAAACCCAAGACGCTATCTATGCTTATCTCAACAAATACGGAATGCGATGTACCGGAGAAATCGATATTACTAAAACTCGTTGGAGCGAAAAACCAACTACACTTGTCTCCATGATTCTTAGTAATATCAAAAACTTTGAGCCTAATGCTAGCAATCGGAAAGTTGAGCAAGGGCGGCAGGAAGCTTTGAAAAAAGAACAAGAGTTATTAGATCAATTGAAGCAATTACCGGATGGTGAACAAAAAGCCAAAGAAACAAAACGAATGATCGATCTAATCCGGAATTTCATCGGTTATCGGGAATATCCAAAATACGGCATGGTTAATCGCTACTTCGTTTATAAGCAGGCTTTACTGAAAGAAGCCGAACAACTCGTAAAAGCCAACTTTATTCATGAAAAAGAAGATATATACTATCTCACTTTTGAAGAACTTCGCGAAGTACGCACAAATAAACTGGATTACCAGATCATCAGCAAACGAAAAGACGAGTACAAATTATATGAAAAACTCACTCCCCCACGTGTTATCACGTCTGATGGTGAAATCATTGTAGGTGAGTACAAACGAGAAAATCTCCCAGCCGAAGCTATTGTAGGTCTACCTGTTTCTTCCGGAGTTATAGAGGGACGAGCACGTGTCATCTTAAACATGGAAGATGCTGATTTAGAAGATGGAGATATATTAGTCACCTCCTTTACTGACCCTAGCTGGACACCATTATTTGTTTCCATAAAAGGCCTAGTCACCGAAGTTGGTGGACTGATGACCCATGGAGCAGTTATCGCACGTGAATATGGCTTACCAGCAATTGTTGGGGTGGAGAATGCTACCAAACTGATAAGAGACGGGCAAAGAATTCGCGTGCATGGAACAGAAGGGTATATCGAAACATTGTAATTGCTGTTTAACTAGTGTGTTAATCCAGGGTGGATTAATGCACTTTTTTGTTAGAATACAGTTTAAATTTCTATAATGGTTCAAACTACTATTATTTGACTTTAACTTGTTAAGATAGCATGATACGGTTCCTTTATCATGCAACCATACAGTTGCTTATTCTTGACAAGCAACCGTAGAGTTGCTTATACTCGATATATGAATTGGGACAAAGACGCTATATTCAAAGCGCTTGGCGATTCGACTAGGCGGCTAATATTAGACGAACTATCCGAACGCAACGAGCTGACGTTGTATGAACTTACGGTACGTCTCATTATGAAGCACGACCTTTCCATTTCGCGACAGGCGATAGCTAAACATCTTTCTGCATTGGAAGATGCTGGGCTCGTAAAATCAAAACGCAAGGGAAAATATCGAGTACTTATTTTCAACAACGAACCACTTGAAAATTTGCTGAAAGGATGGATAGAGTAATTTCATTAAAAAAACTTCTGACGAATGTATGGTTTTTTCTGCTTGGAGCCAGATTGTTAGCATAGTACCATACATCGCAAATATCAAAGGAGACAAAAACAGTATGAAAATCATTGTTACCAGTATCTTCGTTCAAGATCAAGACAAGGCATTGGAATTTTATTCAGAAAAGCTGGGATTTGTAAAAAAGCATGACGTTCCCATGGGGAAATTTAGGTGGATTACGCTTGTTTCTCCCGATGATCATGACGGTACCGAGCTTTTACTCGAACCGAATGAGCATCCTGCCGCAAAGGAGTATCAAGAGAAGTTATTTGCTGAAGGCATCCCAGTAACCATGTTTGGCGTTGCAGATATTCACGTAGAGTACAAACGATTAAGCGAAAAAGGCGTGAAGTTTACCATGGAACCGACAAAAATGGGCGAATTAACAATAGCTGTCTTCGACGATACATGTGGAAACCTTATTCAGATATTGCAGAAGTAACTTTATGACGAAATAACCTAGTTTCTAAACGCCTTTTTTGGTAATATTTAAGTTCGGTGAAGTCTTTTTTATCAAAAATTAAACAACTTTATGTTAACCCTGTCCTAATTTTAGAACGGGGTTATACATGTTTAAGGTATAAAATTAAATAACATAGTTGTCATTCTCGAATAGAAATGTAACCTTGTAAATTAGTTCACTTAAACTCTAACGGGTGCTTTCCTTTATTAACGATCTTCAGCAAACGGGCGCGATTAGGGTAGAACCCTTAGATTTAAACGACTTTATTGTTATATTTTTAAGTGCATAGAAGCGTCTTACATTTTAACCCCGTCCTAATTTAGTACGGGGTTATGCTTGTTTAAGGTTTTAAAATTAAATAACATTATTGTCACTATGGTCTATATAGGTAAGTTATCCAGGTTATTACGTAAAACGAACATAATATATAGAAAAAGAGAATGTGCTTAAACGGGAACAAAAGTCGAAGATCCAGCTGCCATAATTGGTGGCTTTTTTATTGACTAAAGTGCAGATTTGGTCTTTATATAGAGGGGGGAATCGAGGATTAAATATTTTGCCCCCATAATACTAAGGTTCAATCCGAATTAATATAAATGGACTGTGTAATGGACTTAAAAAAATGAAATTTTCTATACATGCTTTGATATATATCTTTTTAGGCTGTATCTATGGTATTCATGAAATATTTATAGATGGTACACAAAGGTATTTTTCAAAAATAGTAGGAATGCTATCCATCATTTTATCAACATGGGTATTTGCTTCATGTATAACGTCTTTGAAAGACAAAGCTGGTCGATAATTGCATTCTTATTCAGTATATAAATTTTAAGACTATTCGCTTCAAATAAGTAGACGTGTTTCCCTACTTAAGACAATCAGAAGTTGTTCTCGAAAGGGGGATTTAATTTGAAGGAATTTATTGTTTGTTATACCTTGGATAATGATATTAAACGAGAAAAAATAATAAAAGGGCCAGATGTAAAGAAGGAAGACGTTCTAAAAGATGTATTAGATAAGATAGTACGAAGTAATTACTTTATTGCGAAAACCGACCAAGGAGAGTATAGGATAAATTCTTCCTTAATACGTTATATACAGGTTTTGAATGAAATGCATTGTTTTAAATACCATACTAATCATTAATGACTAGTGAGTAAATAAAAGGTTATTTGCATAGTTTTCTTCAATTTTGTTGAGTAACTTGAATATGGGAGAGAAGATTAATGTCAGAAACGTATCGTTCTCGTCAGGAACGAAAACAAGTGGAAAAAACAAAACAAGATCAAAAAAAAGGTAGAAGATCCCCTAAAAGAAGGTCTTTCTTGAAAAAAGTTTTACTTTGGTGTTTACTGTTAGGTGTTGTTTCAATTGGAATAGGGGCAGTTACGGTTGCAGCAATGATTAATGATGCACCTAAAATAGATGCTTCAAAACTAGTTGATCCGCTTTCTACCAAATTATACGATAAAAACGGGAATTTCCTTTACGAATATGGTAAAGAAAAGCGGACAAAAATTAAGTATTCTCAAGTTCCAATAATGTTGGAACATGCTTTCATTGCCACGGAGGATGCACATTTTTATGAACACAATGGCATTGATATAAAAGGAACTGCGAGAGCAATCTTCAAGAACCTAAAAGGGGATTTCGGATCTCAAGGCGGAAGTACGATTACACAGCAGGTCATTAAAAACTCCTTTTTGTCACCTCAGAAAACAATAAAGCGAAAGGTACAGGAATGGAGCTTGGCCTATCAGCTTGAGCAAAAGTATTCTAAACATCAAATCTTAATGATGTATTTAAATAAGATCTACCTTGGAGACGGGGCATATGGTGTAGCAGCTGCCGCCAAAAATTACTACGGAATCGATGCCGATCATCTAAATAAATTAACGCTTCCGGAGGCCGCTATGTTGGCGGGGCTCCCACAGAGTCCAAGTTATTACGATCCCACTGAACCCGAACATGTGAAAGCTGCAACAAATCGTCGTAATATTGTTTTAGAAGCTATGTATAAACAAGGGTATATTACGAAAAAGCAATTGGAGGATGCAAAGAAGGTTCCAGTTACAGCAGGACTTGTTCCAAAAAAGAAACAACAAGGAATGCCGTACGAGGCGTTTTTGGACGCTGTTGTAAAAGAAGTTGAAAGAAAGCTGAAAAATGTAGATATCAGTTCGGATGGATTATCTATTTATACGACGCTAGATCCAAAAGCTCAGACCTTTGCGGACAAAATAATGAACACCGATACGATTATTTCTTATCCAAATGACAATTTTCAAGGAGCCTTCGTATTTTTAGATACAAAAACAGGAGAAGTTCGAGCTATTGGAAGCGGTCGAAACCAATATAAAGCTTCCTTCCGAGGCAACAACTTTGCAGTTGATATTAAACGTCAACCAGGATCTACTTTCAAGCCAGTCTTTGATTATGGTCCGGCTATTGAAAATTCAAAATGGTCTACAGCACACCAAATTAATGATCATGAGATAACCTACTCAAATGGTCAGTCTATTTCTAACTGGGATCATCAATATCACGGAAAGATGTCGATTAGAACAGCACTTCAATGGTCATATAATATTCCAGCACTTCTTACCCTTCAAGATGTAGGGATGGATAAAGCACAAAACTTTGCAGAAAATCTGGGTATTACTTTTAATAATAATAAGGTGTACGAATCATATGCGATTGGAAGTAATACGGTTAATCCATTAGAGTTGGCAGGGGCATATAGTGCTTTTGGAAATAACGGTGAATACAATACACCACATTTTGTTCGTAAAGTTGTCTATCCTGGTGGCAGAGTTGTTAATTTAACTCCAAAGCCAAAACGCGTTATGCATGATTACACAGCTTATTTGGTGACGGATATGTTACGGACAGTCGTAAAATCTGGTACAGGAAAAACAGCAAATGTCCTTGGACTAGATGTGGCTGGAAAAACTGGCACAACCAATTTTGACAGTAAAACCAGAGTACAATATGGATATCCATCTGGTTCGGTAAATGATAGTTGGTTCGCTGGTTATACACCGCAATACACTATGGCGGTTTGGACTGGATATACTAAAAATGGTCCAGGTAATTATATGGATGGAAATACAACTAAAATCTCGCACCAAATGTTTAAGGTCATGCTGGAAGCGTTTGGAACAGACCAAAGTAGCTTCCAGCAGCCTAGTGATGTATACCAGGTGAATAATGAACTGTTCATTAAAGGTGCAAATCCTGAAGAAGCTCCACCAGTTACAAAAAATAATAAAGATAAACCATTTGATATTGATGGAAATAAAGAGGATAAAAAACATAAACAAGAGGAAGAGAAACATAAACAACAAGAGGAAAAGAAATACAAACAAAAGGAAGAGAAGCATAAACAACAAGAGGAAAAGAAATACAAACAAAAGGAAGAGAAGCATAAACAACAAGAGGAAAAGAAACACAATCAATAAAGATTTTTAGGATGGGATCGCATTGGTTCCATCCTTTTTTATGATACACATAAGAGAATGTAAAGGTTTCTACTTAAACTATAGGGTGCGTTAGCTAAAGATCAGAGAATGGATATGAAGATATGTTCCCAATCGATGCAAATGAAAAATTCAAATGATTTTTATATCGCACGCCTAATTAGTGTAAAAAACTTATAAATTGAAAAAGCACTTAACCTAAATGGTCAGTGCTTTTTTGTATTTTAGTTAATACTTCTTTATTCTTATTAATAAAAACTTTATTTATTAATATCATTTCTTTATTATTAAGCTCATCATTCAGTTTGGTAGTATTGTCCAGTTTCTCTATTAGAGAGACTACTGATGACATTGCTAATAATTCATGGATAGCTATGTTTGTTTTAGCAGATAAGATTTTTAGCTCAGTAAGTTGACGAGGAGATAAAATAGACTCAAATGGTTGTCTTTCATTTATTTCCATGATTGTACCCTCCATATGATGAATTATTAAATTATAATAGAATTATATAATAGAAAACCAAATAGAATATATTAATCATGTAAAGATTTGATGAATTGCAGAAGGTTGGATGACAACAGGGTAATCTTCCTGTTATTATGGTAAAATATTGATAATGAATAGGAGGAGATTATAATAGATACAACTAAATACGCAGGTGATTTTTCTGAAGATTCATTTTGGAAAAAGATTAAAAAATTCGGCAAAAAAGCAGGGGTTAAAGTTGTTTATGCAGCTTTACTATTGTTTTACACACTTCAAAAGCCAGCAACTCCCGTTTGGTCCAAGTCAGTAATTATTGGAGCCTTGGGTTATTTAATACTTCCAATTGATTTAATTCCGGACTTATTGCCTGGTGGATATACAGACGATTTATCAGGGTTATTTGGAGCTTTGGTCACAGTCTCAATATTTATTGATGAGGAAGTTAAGTTAAATGCAAAAGACCGAATTAGGATTTGGTTTGGTGAAAGTGCACTTTCTGATACAGATTCAGTGGATGAAAAATTGAATAATAAAACTGATAGTGATAAGCAAGATAAAGATGAAGATAAAGATAAATAATCAAAAAAGCACTTAACCTAAATGGCTGAGTGCTTTATTGTGTTTGTAAGAATGAGATAAAAAAAAGCAATATTCATTTTCTATTTTTCTTTACCTTTAAACTTACCACCTGAAGTCTTCTGATCTATAAAACGTCCTGTAGTTGCAAAATAAATGGAAGGTTGCTGGTCAAATCAAAGGTTTATTTGACGAGGGAACAACTGAAAGTTCAAATGATTTTCAAACTCTGAATAAGATTGTTTATGATGCTGAAACAGCAGAAAGAAGTGCATCCGAACATGAGCAGAACGCATTACTATCGGCGCAAAATGCAGTAATTAGTGAAGCTAATACAAATCAAACAGTAGTTGAAACAATAGAAGCAAGGGCTAATTTCCCAACATTGAAAGACCGTCTAAGTGATTTTGATAAGAAAGTGTCAGGAGCAGGGGACGTTTACTTTCCTATGTACACGCCACAAATGAGGGGTGCAACTGGTGAGGTAGAGCAAGATGCAACAGCTATCATACAGTCAATCTTAGATATCGCTATAACTAGAGGGGCTGTTTATTGTCATATTCCTAAAGGGACTTATCGACTTACCAACAGGTTGTTTTTATCTACAAACACGAAAATCGTTATGGATAAAGGTGTAACACTAATACGTGATCATCCTGCAGGTTGGTTTGTAAATGATAAGCCCGGTGATAGCTTCACAGGGTATAACGGAAATGGAAATATCACTATTGAGGGTGGAGTGTTAGATGGAAACCTTGTTAATCATAACAATCACTTCAATGCAATAGGTCTTGCTCGTGGTCAGAATAGTGTCCTTTGTAACATTGAAATTCGGGATGTTCGTGGAGCACATGCAGTTGATATGAATGCTTGTAAAGATGTATTTAAAGTTGTATCAGTACATAGTGTAATTATGTCTGCAGCAATTGAGTCTGAACCGAGTTTTTGGTTGAGTAAGAATCTTGAGATTGACCATCGCGATCGTAATAAAGCGAATAACAGATTTTCAAACTTACACCTTTGTACAAAAAAAATGAATCACGAGAAAGTTGATCATATGGCTAAAGGTAAATCTAAAAACCTTACATCAGATGAAGTTCTATTTATTAAAGAAGCTTTTAAAATGTGGGAAGGTCGTAAGATTGAATTTTATAAGCTAATGCAAGCTGAGTTTGATTTGAAGTGTTGGCAGACCATCCAATACAATATTTTGGGATATAGTAATAAGGGAGTTAAATAAGAAAATTCCAGTATTTAATACATGGAATGTATTGCATAGAAAATCTCGGTAGAATACATAATCAATGAGTCAGTCCATCAAAATGGATGAGCTAGGTGTAATTGTTAGAAATGCCGTACTAGTAGTAAGTAAAAGAGATATTGCTGTAATCTGAAATTATAAACAAGATAAATTAAGAAATTTAGACATATTCTGAAACCTATTTAAAGCGCTTGCGTATTAGATAATATATACAATAGGGGAGGTCTTTGTCATAAAGTTAAGCGGGTTGAAAAATCTTCATCAAAGCATGAGAGAGCAGAAGATAAAAAGAACAAAATTTGATTTTAGATTTAATAAAGCTGAGTTTAAGTGTCTATTTTTCATAGACGAAAATCCATATTGGCTAGTACTAGCGATAAAAGGGACTGACTTTTTCATTAAGCTAAATGTTGAAGTGGGATATGTAATAAATCCTATACTTGAACCAAAGGATTATTTTAAATTAAAAGAATTGTTAGGGCTTAAATCAAGTAAAGAAAAGTTTAGTATTAAAGGCTTCTTTGAAACTTTCAATGGTAAAATCCCTAATACAGTTCGTAGTAGCAGCGTGATATTGCCGTATGAAACAGCCCCATTCTTTGAATACCCAGAAAAAACAGACGGAATGTATTTTGTCGGGTGGATTAATCATGATGGGATTAAATCGAATGCCCAGTCATCAAATTTAGAGAAAACAAAAACATTAATTGGCAAAGAAGCATATCAGATATGTAAGAAGAAAAATATATCCAGCAGATGGTCTGATAAAGAAAAATACAAATTTAACGTTCCGCAATTCCCTAATTAATATGGTTATAGTTAACTAAAGATAATAATGCTCTAATTATAGGCCAATATAAAAACTTAATTCGCAGAAATGGAGGATGTTTAAAAGAATGTTTAAATTTCAAACAATTTTTTCTGATGGAGAAAAGAGAATTAATTGAATACATAAGCAGGACTTTTGTCACTCCTATCGAATATGGTTAAAGTAAGTAAATATTTGGATGAGGAGTGGTAGACATGAAGCTAGATAATTTGATTGAAGAAGGAGAATCCTTAAGAGATAGTTCGGAATTGGATAGTTGGGGAGTTAGTAAAATTCTTAAGGGTGAAGGCCTGGAAATTTGGGGTTCGAAATGCGTAATTTACATGGATGAATATTCAGATAGCCTTTTTCTGATTGAAAAAGTAAAAGAAAATGCAAAAGATTTAACTAAGGATGGCTATGAGAAATGTTTAGCTATCCTCGGAGTTTTAAAAGCTATTAAAGAGTCAGTGAATATAAAAAATTGATTAACTAAGCATCCGAGTAATTCGGGTGTTTTTTTATATTATTGGTTTAATAACGTCATGAATTGAAAAAGCACTTAACCTAAATGGTCGAGTGCTTTTTTTATGTTTAAGAATCATAAAATATTTACATAATAACCTATAATTATTAGGCTTGAAGAGTCTTTAATTAGTTTTTTTAAAATTCATTTGTGAAGATGGTAAATGGCACAGTAATTGGAACTTTAAAAATAACAATAAATATAGTTAAATAAGACCTCATTTTAATTTGAGGTCTTTTCCAATTGTCTATTCTTAAGCTCAATTGCATTAAAAAGTATTTTTAAGAAGTTAATAATATTAGTTAGCATTATTTCAATAAACTCTTTTTCTAGCATTATCTCATGTGAATGATCGCTAATAAAGGGGGTTTCCTTAATTATTTTATTTAATCGATCTTTATTTATATCATCATAAATTCGTCCATTACAGTGAACAATATTATTTCTAATCTTAGTTAACTTATTTATAAAAGAAAGTTCCATAAAATTATTTGGGATTTTAATACCCATATCTCTTTTAATGTATTCTAAAATAGCTGAAATGTCGCTGCGATTCTTTTTGTATTTTTTATAACCCGCTCTATTCTTTGAATGTTGATTATGAACATTCATGAGAGTTTGTTCTAAAGTTGAATATGCTGAGACTATAATTGAATATCTTAAGACACTCGGATAATCAGTTTTTATTTGGTGATAATCGTCTAAATGAAAGTCCCAAAACTCTTCCAGAATTTCAGGAGAAAAATCTTTAGTCAGATTATCGGTATATTCAATAAAATCTTTTAATTTATCGTCCATCAGGTCTTCAACTTCCTCAGAATATTGTTGTAAAAGTTCCAACCTAGATTCGGCTAATGACTGAATAAAATTAAAAATTTGTCTCAATAAAATCTTCCTCTCTTCTTATTTAACCATCTTTGATTTTAAATAACAAAGTAAGGAAAGTAAACCATTTATACAGGGTGCGTAGGAAATATTATGCAGGATTATGAATCCTTTATGTCCAAAGTTGTAGGCAGAAGGAGGTGTGTTTATTGGCGATAGAAAAAGCTTATAGATGTCTTTATTGCAATTGTCCTACAATTAGACAGAGGGATGAAGTAGAGTTCAAATTGATTACTCCACTGGATATCGCCCCTAGAGAAGCATTAGAGCTCATCAATGCGAAAGAATACAAATACATCCATCATCAATTATGTGATTCGAAGTGTTATAACTTAAAAGTTGTAGACAATGCTATTAATGGATTGAGTTTTGCCTTATTAAACCCTGAAGATCATTTTTTACCTTTGAATTTAGATAAGGATATAGAAAAAGCTGAAAACAGTTTATTTAAATTAAAAGAATTTAAATAAAAATTATTAAAATTATGATTCATTAAGACACTTTCATTTATTTGAGAGTGTTTTTTTATTGGAGAAATATTCATAATAACATGTGTTTTTCTTTATAAATCTTACACTTTGGTTAATACTCAACTAAAGGGGGGGATTTATAGTGAGAAATGAAGTTGAAAATAACCCAGAAAGTCGCATTAAGAGGAAGTTAGGTGAGGTTTTTGATGTGAGTGCGGAAGGTGCTGTTTCTGTAGTGGGTGAATTTTTGGGGGATACTCTATTAGGGACATTCCTTCCAGGAGTAAGTTCGGCTGTATTTTCTATTAAACAAAGAAAAGTTGAAAGAAACATAATGTGTATGATTGAAGAAATGAAAAAAATTGATGATTACTTTAAGGAAAAACTTGAAAAGATGGACAAATATCAAAGGGTTCAATTCCAGAAATACACTGACTTAGTTACTGAGTATGTTGCGGAAGAACAGCAAGTGGACAAGATTAAATATTTAGTAAATGGATTATTAGGTATTGCTGAACATAAAGAAATAAATGAGGATTTTGTCCTTTTTTATTATGACACCTTAAATAATTTAAGGTTAGTGGATATATCAGTTTTGAATTTTTATTACTTAATATATACAAATTTTGGACAGTTAGGTAAAACTTATCAAGATATACTCGAGGAAAATAATATTGATATAGATCAATATAATGCAGTACGTGAGAAGTTGGTTCGAGTTGGTCTATTTAGTACTCAAAGAGATAAAGAGATTGATGATTTATATAAGAATGTATTAACAATTCAAGACCATTTGACTTTAATTGATAAAGGCAAAGGGAAAAAAATTGCTCGATTTAAGAAAATATCTAAGAATGATAAGTACTCGATCACGAAATTCGGAAGGGAATTTATAGAGTTTTTTATTAAGGATACTGAAAAGAATTAGATTGAGACTGAGAACTAGCATCCATTCATTGGGTGCTTTTTATTTTGCAAAGAAAGGGATTGAGGGAAATGAAGCAATTTATCTATGACATGATCCATATGTCTGAGGGCGAGAAGTTCATTCATTATTGGTGGTTATGGCCGATTATACTTGTTGTAGTATTTGGCGTTGGTTGGATAAAGAACAAAGGGAGAAAATGAATGATGAGTATGCAACTACTTAAGCTATGCAGTAAGTGTGGTGAGGTAATAGAGCAAGGCAATGGCCAATGTGTGATGAGTGTAAGGACAAGAGTAAGGCAAGACACAGGGACTATGACAAGACAGGAAGGAACAAGCAGTCAGCTAATGTATATAACACTAAGGCATGGCATGATGTAAGGCACAGAGTGAAGGTAAGAGACTTGTACATGTGTCGAGTATGTTATGACAACACAAGAATTAAGTCAATGCATACTGTACATCATATCATACCTGTTAATGAGGATGTCCATAAGGAATTTATTTACAATCCAAGTAACTTGATTAGTCTATGTCAGAGATGTCATCTACAAACACATGTAACGTATGAGAAGAGTAAAGTTGAGAAGGAAAAACTACAAGAATATCTGAGGAGATTAGTCGGAATAGGGGTAGGGGAGGGTTCAAAAACTATTTAGAAAAAGAAAAAACACCCCCGAGCCACCCTTACGCACAAAAGTCCCCTCACGAGAAATATTTTTGACCCTGATCCAAATTTAACAGAAAGGTAGGTGAGTAGATAATGGCAGGTCAAAGACAACCGACTAATTTAATTGTTCATAATGGGAAATCCCACATGTCAAAAGAAGAAATAGAACGCAGATTAGAGCAGGAAATCAAGAATAACACTGACAAGATTACACCGCCTACTAATCTATCTGCAAAGTTAAAAAAGGAATTCATTGAGCTAACAGATGAATTGTTACGAGTAGAAATCATGTCAAATTTAGATGTGGATGCAGTAGCGAGGTACTTAATAGCACAAGATGAATGGTTAAAATGTTACAAATTATTAAAGAAAATGAAGCCTGTTATTTTAGAAGATGGTCAGTATGTCACTAATGAACATTACGATAGGTTATCTAAAAGTATCGAACGTTGGTACAAGCAAGCACGTTCAGCAGCACAAGATTTAGGTATGACTATCTCCTCACGATGCAAAATTATTGTTCCTAAAGCTCCAGAAGCTAAAAGGGAAAGTAAGTTTGACAAGTTTAGAGGTGGCAAGAAATGACACAAAGGGCAATACAGTATGCAGAAGACGTATTAAGTGGCAAAGAAGTAACAGGAAGACTCGTAAAATTATCATGTCAACGCTTCATGGATGACTTAAAAAGGTCACAGTTGAATTTATATAGTGAAGATTTCCCTTACATTTTCAATGAAGAAAGAGCAAATGAACTGCTGGATTATGCCGAAACGTTAACAATTGCAGAAGGAAGCGAACAATTTCCACTGGTATTAGCACCGTATCAGGTATTTATTTTCTCAAATTTGAATGGTTGGGAGCATCGTGAATCAGGATTCAGAAGGTTTCGTTCAAGTTATGTCCAAGTAGGTCGTCAGAACGGTAAGAGCCTTATGAATGGTGTACTTGGTACATACTATGGAAACTTCACAGATTATCAACACGCACAAATTTATTGCTCTACATTTAGTGCCCTAGCGAAAAACACCATGGTGCTAATGCTGATATGGAAACCTATCAAAATACCTTGGCAACTGTTTTAAAATCAAGTGAAAAAGCAACCAAGATGTTGGCATGGGCAAATAAATTCGCGGCTCAAACCCCTTTTGAGATCCCTGAAATTGTCGAGGCTACCACTTTGTTAGAAACCTATGGATTTCCGCCAAGGATACTTTAGGATCTATTAGAGAGGTTAACCTTTAGCCTCGCTGTATAGGGATATACAGATAAATAAACTCGGTAAAATTGGTGAAAGTGTTCAATAAATCAACTCATTAACATGTATATGATTGTTAATGCTAATATCTATGGAATAATTTGTTTATGCAAGCCGTAGAAGGGGTGGAAGAATGAAGAAAGTTTGTGCCCAATGTAGTAAGGAATATCCTGCGGAAAAATCCAAATCAAAGTTTTGTTCTATAAATTGTTCTAGTATGAATCAATCAAAAAAAATAATAAAAACCTGCGAATATTGTAAGATTGATTATTCCGTCCCAAGATATAGGGAAAAAACTTCACGCTTTTGTAAATCAACTTGTCGGGAGAAAGCTCAATATAAACCCGGTTTTGATGGAGAAAATAAGATTTGTACATCCTGTAAGGAGCTAAAGCCTTTAACGGATTTCTGGAAAAGGAGAACAAAATGTAAGTCTTGCTTGAAGGATCGTAATAGGGAATGGTATGAAAATAATAAAGAACATGTGGCAATTAAAGGCAAGGAATATCGTGAAAACAATTTCGAAAAATTAAAGGCTCAAAAAGAAGAATATAAAAAAGCTAATAAAGAAAATTATCGCAGGTATCTTAGGGAATGGAAGAAACGAAACAAAGAAAAGGTGAAAATCGATAATCGTATAGCCACTTCTGTTAGGAGGGCTAGACTTTTAAGTTTACCTTATGACTTCTCGCAGGAAGATTGGGATAATACACTTGAACATTTTGATTTCAGGTGTTCTTATTGCGGATCAAATGATAAGTTACAGCAAGAACATGTTATTCCTCTATCCTCTGGGGGAGGAACGACTAGGGATAATATTATTCCTGCTTGTAGCATCTGCAATAATCAAAAGAACAACAAGGATTTTGAGGATTGGTATTTTGGGTATGAACACTTTTCAATAGAACGGTTGGTAAAAATAAAGGAGTTTATTGAACATAATACCGAGGAAAGCCCTACCGGAAACGGTTCGGAATCCGTAGAGAGCAGAGGAAGGCTAAAGCTTTAAGCTATGCCAATAACACTCGCCATGGGAAGGTAACAACTATGGTATGCCGAGCAACCAAGAACGGTTGAAGATGTGCTCCGAACTATATGGTGACATATAGAGACAGGCAGAAATGACCTGTCTTTTCTTATGCCTTGATTTCCAATGCGAAAGATGTTCCTCCTTATAGAAATTGTGAAACTTTCCATTGATCAGGTATGTCTTTCTTACGGTGAGGTTTTTTACACAGCTGATTAAAGATTGTATTTTCATTACCGTCTAGATTGTTAATAACAAAGTTAGAGATTTCAATTCTACAATCCTTTAAACTATGACAAGTTGCTAAATATTTTTCAGGAGAATGTGGGGATTTAAAACTGACAGAATACGAACCATCCAGTTGAGGTCCATCTGTTATAAAATAGAATTCATGACTTTTAAATTTTTTGTGACTTAATGCTATTAATTTCATACAAACCCACCCTTTCTGATATAAGTTAATTTTAATACAAAAAAAGGCTTATTTTCAGAAGGTTTCACTTTTTTTATTTATTTCATCGGAAGAAACTGTGCGGTAGGTTAGGACTTCTATTATTTAAATTTATTTTTCCTAATTTGATATTAGGATATAATAGAAATAAATGAATAAAAGGTGTGATATTTCTGACGGAAGCACTAAAAAAGCAGCATAGAAAGTTATCTAGTTTGATAATTATCCAACGGACCATTCTTATTACAATAGGTGCTTTGCTCATGGCCACGGGATTGGAAATCTTTTTAATTCCCAACAATGTAATTGATGGTGGCATTACAGGTATTTCAATTATGCTTTCTCACATTACTGGGATAAAACTAGGAATCTTTCTTTTTCTATTGAATTTACCATTTGTATATCTGGGATATAAACAGTTTGGAAAAACTTTTGCTATATCTACTATATACGGGATTATAATGCTCTCTATTTTTGCAACATATTTTCATCCTATTCCACCCTTCACTGAGGACATCCTCCTTGCTACAATATTTGGCGGTATTTTCTTAGGTGTCGGTGTAGGAATAGTAATTCGTAACGGTGGGGCGCTTGATGGTACAGAAATACTTTCGATTGTTATAAGTAAAAAAGTGCCTTTTTCTGTTGGCGAAATTGTTATGTTCATCAATCTATTTATACTTGGTTCTGCCGGGTTCGTTTACACTTGGGATAGAGCTATGTATTCAATCTTAGCTTATGTAATAGCTGCTAAAGCCATTGACATTGTTATTACTGGAATGGAAGAAACAAAGTCGGTGTGGATAATTAGCGATGAAGCAAGAGAGATAGGTGATGCAATCAATAGTCGCTTAGGACGAGGTGTGACATACTTACATGGTGAAGGTGCCTTTTCAGGGGAGGACAAGAAGGTTATTTTTTGTATAATTACCAGACTTGAAGAATCTAAGTTAACTACAATTGTTGAAGAGATTGACCCTTCTTCTTTCTTGGCAATTGCAAATATTGCGGAAGTACGTGGTGGACGGTTCAAAAAGAGAGATATTCATTAATTTATAAAATAATTACTTATAAACAAAAGCCAGCATCAAAATGTTGGCTTTTGTTTATGTCACACTGGAGCAAACTGTACGGTAATCAAAATTGAATAAGTAACAAAAACCATGCCCTTTTTAAGTTAAGAAGGGCTTTTTATTATGAATAAAGACAATTAAATAAACATGATTATTGAATGGATTTGAATGAAACCGGAATATTATAATGGATAGTAATATTTTGTTTCAAAAAACATATACTTTCAAAAAAAACAAAGGTGATTTCATGTCTATCAAAAGTAGAATTAAAGATTTCCTAAATGGTGTTCAAATTTATGAAGGGGTAAGGTCAGATGAGTTGTTGGAAGTCGAAGCTGATCACTATGATAGTAAATCGACATTTGAAGTTGTATGGGGTGAAATTTATAGCATTTACTATTGGATGAATAATCCGACTAAAGAAAATATCAAGAAGCTGCAAAATGATTTTGAAATGATCGACAATGGACATAGCGTTAGAGTTAAAATTCAAGCTCAATTAATTACAGCATCATACCAAAAACATGGTCATTATTATACATTTGCTTTGGAAGAAATAAAAGATTTTTATAATCAAATTCATGAGAAAAGAAAAAGGAAAGAAGAAGACGAAATAGATAGAAAGAAACGTAAAGAGGAAGAATTAATTCGGAATCAACCAGAAAAATTAGCAAAGTCTATAGAAAAGATTTTGAAAAAATAACAATAGAGCAATTGATTAGCTGATAAATAAATATTTAGTTCAATAAATCCAAGTCGTCTCAAAAGGGCGGCTTTTTATTATGCAATAAAAAAAGGGGTGGATAGTATGGAAGCAGATATATTAAGCCTGTTTTTAAAAGAAGGTGGATTCGCAGCCTTATTTGTATGGATGTTGTACTCAACAATGAAAACTAATAAAGAACGAGAAGCAAATTATCAAGCAGTAATTGAAAAAAATCAAGATGTAATTGAAGCACAAGCTCAGGCATTCTCAACACTCGCTCAAGACGTAAATGAAATTAAACAAATCATTGTTCAAGATAATAAAAATTAATTACTAGGGAGGTATAAACAAATGAATGAATTCGTTATTTCAAGTGGTCACGCTAAAGTAGTACGTGGTGCAAGTGGGTATCTAGATGAGGTTAATGAAGCTAGGAAGGTAGTGCCTAAGGTTGCAAAGTATCTAAAAGAACTAGGTTGTAAAGTACATACATTTCATGATGATACATCAAAAACTCAACGGGATAATATCAATACGATAGTTAAATATCACAATAGCAAAAGTCGGGATATAGATGTATCTGTACATTTTAATGCAGGAACAAATGAAATTGGGGGTACAGAGATTCTTTATTATGGCGACGGAAATAAAGCATTAGCTGCAAAAGTATCTAAAGCTATAGCTGAAGCACTTGGAATTAAAGATCGAGGGGCTAAGAAAAGAACAGATCTTGGATTCCTAAAGGGAACAGCTAAACCAGCTATTCTTATTGAGGTATGCTTTGTAGATACTAAAACCAATGCAGATGCATATAATAAGAGCTTTGATGATTGTTGTAAAGCAATAGCTGAAACGTTATCGGATAAAAAGTTGAAAGAAGAAGCTAGACCATTTCAAAAGAAAAGTGTTCTCCATAAGGTACAAGTTGGTGCTTTTTCAGATGAAAAAAATGCAACTAAATTAGCAGCAGAGTTAATGAAACAAGGATATTCAGTGAATATTGTAAAAGGATAGAATTATAGCCCTTCTCATAATCGAGAGGGGCTTCCTTTAGTATTCTCTTATATTATAACTAAGTTTATTTTAACTCTTCCCAATTCATTACTTTCAATCTGTCTCTTGTAACATTCGTCCCTGAAGAAATCGCTTCATAAACTTTCTCTAATAATTTATTTTCATCGACAGTGTCTTCAACATCTACAGTTAAATAATACTTAGTACCTTTGGGAATTATTTTTCCATTAATTTTAGGAAACTCATAATAACCAACGTATAGTCTCATTTTTAATCCACCCTTGTTAAAACTAAGATTTTTAATCAAACTGTTCCCAATAATAATCATTACCACCAGAATATTTAGCTGTCTTATGATAAAAATCATACCAATTTTCCATAGCAAGTAAAAAAGCTTCCTTCATAAATGGGATATGAAGGGCATTTTGTCCTTTTAGTGACGCTGGGCATAAATCGCTATCCATTCTGTTTCTTTTATTGATATTTACTACAACGATCGGTATATCGAGTTTTTGGGCTTGTTTTATCTCCCAGCCAACATATTTATGATGATATTTAGTCCTTTCTCCAATTAAAGCTATCATCAATTTTGTATTTAGCAATCGTTCTCTTAATCTTTTTTTAATAGTTTCTTCATTACTAAATTGCATGATTGTATTCAGGTCATGTGCATTATGGAATTTAAAATCAAACTTATCGTTTTTATCCCACATTTTTAATGTATTATAATATCTGTTATCACTATCATATTCAACACATACATATACTTTATTTCGATATGCCATATAAATTACTCCTATTCTCGATTTGCTTTAGGTAATGATTTTGCTAATAATATTGAAATAAAAATAAACATGTTTAAGACTTGTGTGATCTCTATAGTGGCACCAATGTTCGTAATTGACTTCATACCCTCATAATCTACGGCAAATGATTGAGCAATTGCATAAATAAAGCTTATCATTATATTATTAGATTCAGGGTTTTCTAAAGAAAAATGTTTAGGAATCATAATTGAGTATAAATATACATAACACAACATCATAAACAACACAGAAACAAATAAGTTTATGAACCTTCGTCTAACTCTGTGGATTGTTTGATTTCTTTCAAGTAATGCATCGTCACACCAAAGGTGGTAATAAAAATATGTGTACACATTTGATAATAATAAATACCAAACAATTATCTGAATCCACACCGTATCATTCTGATTAAATAAAATTATTAAAAGGAAGTAAAACTTAGCTACAATGAATAAATCTATAACTATATTTTTGTTTCTCCTGATTTTTATGCCCCTAACCCTTGAAGTCTTATTCTTGAAATAGAGTATAGTAAAATAATCTGATATCTTTTTTAACCATTCGATAATATTTAAGTAAAAAAGAATATTTATGGTCATTTCTACAACTGGGTAAATGATCCCGTTATCGAAACTCGTCTCTTTACGTCTTTTGGTATACAATTTTATTCACCTAACTTTTAGAACAACTTGTGTTATCCTTTATAAACCTTTTCATTAATGGGAGAATATTTTTTCTCATTCTCTTACCACCTTTGGTTAAATACACATATCTAGTACCGGCGTTTTGAACATGTGTTATATCAAAATATCTGTCTCCTCTTAATTCCCTAACATGACCAAGGTTACTAATTTCACACTTTTGATCATAACCTGTAATCGGATACCATTTATCTCCTTTACTAAAATGCCCCATACTATCCCCCCTGCCTTATTCAAGGTCATTTAAAATGATTATTTCATTCAAAAAAAAATACCATATTCAATGGTATTGAAACCTATCTTTACTTTCAATTTACTCTCCTCAAGATATAGGTATAATAACCCAGCATTACATTTAAAGTTTAACATTTATGGATATGTTTGTGAATGGATTTTATTTTTTTAGCTTCAATGATCCACCATTCGATTGAATTACATTTTTAACAGGTTTAGGTTTGATTTGTAATGTCGATTCACCTGACCTGCTTTCAATGAAATCAGATATGGAAGGGGATTGATAAATTTCAAGATTTGTACTTTTAACTGCATATCGAGTAGGGGTAATAATTAGGATAGATGGGAAGACCTTTTTATCTGGTTTTTGCCAAGGTTCATCTTTCCAATCTCCTGTATCATAATATTCTTCATAAAGATCAATTTTCTTTTGCATGACTTCTTTTGTATACACATTACGCTGAACTTCAATAAATATTGGGTTAAACCAAATAGCAAAAATATCGGGTTCAATTGTTCCTTTGTCACCATATTTAGGCTCAATCATGAGGTTTTTAGTTTCTCTGTGTGCTTTCATTTCAATAACAGTATCTACAAGTTCAAGGAAGTGGGGGATTTTAGTTGAGTCTGGTTTAATATTACAGTCAACGGTGAAGTAAACGTATGGAGAGTGAAGAGTACTGCATTTGATAAAGTTATCCCTTGTTAAACGCTTTAAAACGCTATTACATGAATTTATAGGATTCTTAAGATGTTTAAAGTGTAATTCAACAATTTGGTTTCTTGACATCATTCTGAATTGTCTCAAGTCATTAATAATGGCTTTATCCCTTTGGTTCACTATCGAACACCTCATCTAATGAAAATTCATTTACCTTTCGATCTGCGACATCTTCAAGCTCTGGTTTTTCTTGTTTCACTTTTAATGGATCTAGTAACCCTTTAGCTTTCTTCTTATCCATATAAGGTACTTGAATTACTCTTTCTTTACCTTGAGTTGAAAGTATCATCCTACCCGCAGTATCTAAATCAACTGATTGCTTCAAACCACTTATTTTTGCATTCGTTTCATCTGACTGTTTACCTGATATTCTAAAGGTAAGGTTATTCTTCAATTGTCCACCCAATGATTTAGCATCACCACGTTGCATTGACAACAATAGATAAACACCATTAGAACGACCTATACAGGATATACTTTCAATTATTTTCATTATTTTGGGTTTATCCTTGAGCAATATAACCTCATCAATACACACGATAATGTTGGTGGTCTATCCTTTAACTCATAAATGCTTTCTACGTCCATCTTATCAAGCAATTTACCTCTTCGAAACATTTCATTTTCAATTATTTGAAGAGGAGGGAGGAGTGACTTAGCATCCATAAATACACCCATTACATGAGGTAGTCGTTTGTATATGCCGAATTCTGAAAACTTTAAATCACCAAGTAAGAACTGTATTTCATCTGGTGACTTATGCAGAATCAATGAGGTCAATATTCCCCTAATTAAAGAACTCTTACCACTTCCAGTTGTTCCTGTGAGCAACATATGATGTTCTTTTGCCATATCCTTTACATTCATCTTTCCTGACCTATCTACGCCACACATAATAGGTATATTTTTATCCTTCAAATGAGGTTGAATCTTTTTAAACTCGTATGGAATATCTTTTTTCATGTCCTTTGAATAGCACCGCAAGATAAACTTCTTCACCTTACCATCTATTTCAATGTTATTACCAAAGCACTGTTTGAATACCCATTCTTGTTTCAAAACTAAATCAGGATTAGCACCATCGGGTAATGTAAAAGTGAATCTGACAGCTTCATTTTCCTCATCAATGTGGACTTCATGTATCTTAGGATATCGTGTATATATCTTTGATTGCGTTGTGGTTTGTTTATGAATACCACCAAGTTTAAATGCCCTCATTAATGCACCACGAAGCTTTATCTTTGCTCTCCACTTATCCATCATAAGAACACCCCACTAACATCTATCAGAAGCTTCCAAATGAAACCGAATGCTATGCAAGGTATTGCAATGTTAAAACCTGTATGAAGAGCTTCTGCTACATCATAATTTCCTTGATGTTCGAAAAACTTTTCCAATAGTGCAATGGACAGTAACCCAACACCCATTATACAAATAACAGGATCAAGCATTACGAATGGGCTAACTGAGTACATGTTAATATTCGGACTAACCTTTCTTATTTCCTTCTTTTTCTTATTTTTGAAACAACAGTCTTCGAATGAATAGAACTTAACAGTATGCACTTTACTCATCTCATTCATACCCCCATATTAATATTCGGATAATTCTAAATTAAATATTCCCCCCTCGCGCTCCCCCTTACTCACTCACTTCGTTCCCTCCTAACAAATCTTCATAACGCAGTCATACCAATGGTTTAAACTTGTATTACATTGGTAACAATAATAATTAGAAAATAAGTAATTGATTAGCTATTAATTCGTAGATTTCTTTCAAATAATCAGTAAAGGATTATTAATTACTTTGTAAATGATATGTAGAAAGTTCGTATCTAGTGCTTGTACCTACGAGAAAGGGGAAATTTATTTACAATGGTAGAATATGTCGTATTTTTTGGACTTGTCATAACAGGGTTTGTCTTTCTAGGTTTGGACATGCGAAGAAGTAAAGGAGTTAAAGTGGATCATTACATCCCCCCATACTTTGTGGAATTAGATAAATGTCAAAGTCCAATTGAGAAGAGGGTATTAAAAGCTTTATGGATGAGGGATTATAAACCAACTACACAGTATCCAATAAGAAGATATAGAATTGATGTGGCATTTCCAGAATATCGATTAGCCATTGAATGTGATGGTAAAGAATTTCACTCAAGCAAAAAAGCTAAAGCACACGACAGGAAGCGAGATGCATACTTAAGATCAATTGGATGGAAAACGCTGCGATTTAGTGGAAGTGCCATCAATGGTAATATGAGCAAGGTGATAACTCGAATTGAATCTGAAATCCAAAAGAAATGCTCAAGTGGATGCCATTCGGAGGATTAATATGACAAAAAGTAAAGTAGAAACAATTGAATACGTCAACAAAAACGGTGAGTTAGTTAAAGCAAAGATAAGTGATTATGATGAAATTGCATATTATAAAGACTTTAATGAAAAGGGTAAAATAGTTACTCGGAAGATTATTGATACTGAAGAATTCACATATATAGAAGGAATTGGAATAGCAACGGAAGAAGGTAGCTTGGATATGGAGAAGTTAATTAAAACACTGTTACAGGAAAAATACCTACGTTATCTTTAAAAGGGAAATTTTTCACTTCATTTTTTTGACTAAAGTAAGAACAAATGTTCTATAATGTATTTATAGAATGAATGGAGATGTTCTTATGTCTATAAAAGATCGTGGAAAGCTTAAATGGCAACCTGCTTTGATGTTGCCTGAATACGTTAAATTATTAAATGACGTAAATAAGGATTATTACCGTCAAGTAAAGCCAATATTAGATGAGTACCAGTTAGAGGAGTTTGAGAACAAGATACATACCGCAATGGAGTTTGCTTCACCTGTAAAGTTTACTGTTTGGGAAGATGGTTTTGATTGGGAGTATGTTGGGATGATACATAGGTTAGATCCATTCACAAAGGCGATATATTTGGAGCTGGAAAATGAGAAGGGACATATTATTAAGGTGAAGTTTGAAGACCTTGTAGCGGTAGAAGTAATGGAGTGAAAAAATGGCTAAAGCAAAACCAAAAAGAAAACTGTGGATTAAGAGTAGAACATTCCTAAATGAATTTACAGTAGATGAATACTTGAAAAAAGAAGTGAAGTTAATCTTAGCTAAATATACAAAATGAATAAAACTCACCAGTCTATAACGATTGGTGAGTTTTTATTTTCTATAATTTTACTCGTTACTATTTTCATAGAGAATTTAGTGAAATGTGAATAGAAGATAGTTTGTTTGGAGATTATTATATAGGACGGGAGAGTGATAATTGGTTGGATAAAAAGTCAAAGAAAATAAATCTTAATGATGTTGATATGACTGATGTAGAAGTTGTCTCAACGGAGAATATCGATATCAATGAATATTTCAGAAAGAAGCTTCTCGAGTGTATAGCCAAAGAAGAAAGTAGGCTGTTTTTGTATAAGGAAAAGAATAAATAGTTTAATTGAAAGGACTATTCTAATGTGAAAAAGAGTAAACCAAGAAAAGAACTGCGAGGAAATGGCTATTTTGTAAATGAACCTAACTACGAATTAATGGCTAAGGCGTTTACGGAACTATACTTTAGTTTTACTAAAGGTGGATCTGGAGATGTAGAATTCGACAAATTAGGCACGATAGCTTTATTTTCTGCATTGGCAAATGATGAAGAAGGGAAACAAAAGGAATTAGATAAAATGAGAGCTCACGTTAAAAGACTTAAGAATGAAAAAAAGAAATAGATAAAGTCTTGTCGTGGTCATCTAGTTTACCCTCTGCATGCAGAGTACCGATAAAAAGGGAAGCAAACAAAACATAGTCCCGAAATACACCATCCATGTAGTATTTGGGGACTACTTGACGTTTACCTTTATAGCGAATTTACTTAAAATAAGGAACCTTTTTCAAAGCCACACAAACTGGAACGGCAACGATAATTCCTAATATATTTTGAACGAGATCTCCAGGTATCGAAGCTAAAGGTGCAATCCAATTACCGTATAGAATCCCTTCACCAATATAATAAACAGCTATCATAAATGGAATGGAAACGATTGTTGCTATTACATTGAAAGCAATGCTAGTACCGTTGCGACCCTTTGACCAAGCGATTTTACCAACTATATATCCTTGCAAACCACGCGCCACAATGGTGATAGGTGCCCACAATGTCCACCCTCCAACTATATCAAATAACCCCATTCCTATCGCACCAGCAAGAGCTGCTTTTTTAGGACCAAATAAAATAGATGCAATAAAAAGCATAGCTGTTCCTAGATGAACTAACCCTCCATTTGCGGCAATTGGCAGTTTAATATTCAAAAAGAAAGTAGATAGGAACACAAGTGCAATCAACATTGCGGTAATAATTAAATCCATAGTTTTTTGACTTGACCTTGAATAACTTTGTGTATTTTGCATATCTGTAAACCTTCCTAACTAGAATTTTCCTATGATTTTAGCAAAAGACTGGTGTCTATAAAAGTGTCAATTTATTAAAAAACTATGAGGTCAGTTGATAAAAAATACAGATATTATACGTATTGAAAAGAGAGAGGAGATGACTGTTTTTAGCTGATTTATGATAAGATAAATAAAGTTTAAAGTGGATAGGCCATATGGAGGTTATTATGAAAAAAGTTGCTGTACTACAGGATTTATCATCTTTTGGAAAATGTTCATTAACAGCTGCAATTCCGGTTCTTTCGGTCATGGGCGTGCAGGCATGCCCTTTACCAACGGCCATATTGACTGCGCAAACCGGATATCCAAGTTTTTTTTGTGAAGATTTTACATCCAAAATGAAATACTTCATAGAAGAATGGAGCAAGCTTAATGTAACCTTTGATGGAATCTATACCGGCTTCGTTACTGGTGAAGAGCAAATTAATAATATTTTCCATTTTTTAGATAAATTTTATACAAAAGAAACCATTTTACTTGTTGATCCAGTAATGGGGGATATAGGAGAAGTCTATAAACTTTTTACCGATGAATTACTGGTACTTATGAGAGAACTGGTGAAGCGTGCAGATGTCATTACACCAAATGTTACAGAGTGCTGTTTATTAACCGGATTGTCTTATGAAAAGCTGCATAGCTATTCAAACGAAGAGGACTATATTAAAGCGATAGAAGAAGCAGGGAATATGTTGCAGCAAGAAACGGGAGCTCAGGTTATCATCACTGGAATGAATCCACAGTCAGCAGATTCAGAGAAGCAGTTTATCGGAAATATGTATTTGGACGGAAGTAGAACCTTTTATAGTGCGACGCAGTATAACGGTGAAAGCTATTCAGGTACTGGTGATTTATTTGCATCTGTGATTATGGGAAGCATGATGCGTGGAGAGAACCTAGAAAAATCCGTACAGCTCGCAGTGGCATTCCTGACAGAGGCTATCAATGATTCCTCCTTGGAGCAAATTCCTAAAGTAGAAGGAGTTAACTTCGAAAAATATTTACGAATGTTATTATGAATGCTTTAAAAAATGGAAAAAATAGAGTAACAAAAGCTCGGCTTTTTGACTAACCGAGCTTTTTGTATAAATCAAATAGTACTTATATTTTGCCGAGTATTGTAAAAAACCACTTAAATAATAAGGAAACTTTCTATTTACCTCACAACAGCCAGTATTTATGTTCGTTAAAGTTTGAAAATATTTAACTTCCATAGACCTTTACAAAGATGAAGAAAAATTACTTGAAGAAAAAACAATATTATCTACAATCGAGGAATTAGAAGCTCTATTTCCTGATAAGGATAGATCAGAAATAATAAAGAAAATGCGTCAATTAGGTTGCTTAGAATTAAAAAATGCAAAAATTCCCTGGAGAGCAAAAACAAATAAAGAAGATAGACCACCCTGTAAAATTACATTCGAAAATAAGCCTAATATGGAATTAATGGGTAAAGCATTCACTAAGTTATATTTTGATTTATTAAAAAAAGGTAAACTTGACGATAAACCTTTTCTGGATGAGAAATCAAAATGAAAGAAAATAAGAAGCCACCAAAAAAAGTTATCCCAGAAGGAACGGTAGTATTTCTTAATAACCCAAATATTACACAAATGAACAGGAAATAAAAACAAAAAAAGCTAAGGAATAAACCTTAGCTCAGTTAAGGGGAGAATAATGAAAAAGAAAAGCTAGTGATAATAATATCATTTACAATAAATTTCCATATTATACAAAAAACCACCAGTCATTTAAGATTGGTGGTTTTCTTCTTTAATTAATATCAATATATCGTGAATATTTATGTCTAAAACTTCGCAAATCCTTCCAATTGTATCCCTTTGGTACTGTTTTGTATCGTCATTATATAGTCTTCTTAAAGTCTCAAATTTCAAATCAGTCATGAAAGCTAACTGTCTTATAGATATATTTCGTTCATCAAGAATCTTTTTTAAATTGGACTTAACTCTGATCCCCATGAATAACCCACCTTTTCATTCTACATAAATCAATTATATCACATAGAAAAAGATTGACTACAGAAAGTAGTAATATAAACTACGGAATGTTGTTGACAAATAAACGTAGTCGATTTATACTTTAGTTAACGACTACGAAATGTGGTCAGTGTAGGAGACAACAGGACTGGGACTTAAACTTCGAGTCCTCTACATAAGTCAGTGTCAGGTTTAATGTGAACCTGACAAAAATCGAATTTTAAGGGGATGTTTAAAATGACAAATCAAACAATCGAAGCTACAAAAGTATTCGTATCAATCGATAATGCCGCACAATGGATCGTTTTTGAAGAAGAAATGCAAGCAGGATTCCAATATCAACTTGCTTCAATAGAAAATCTGCATGATTACTTAACAGCTTCAGGTGAGTACTTTACATACAACATTGAAACTGCTGAAGGTGTTGTTAAATGGCACGAAGAACAATTTCCTGAAGAGTCTCCATTTGACTACATTTGTGAATACCGGGTAATTATCTGAAGGGTCGAATTATGAAAACAATACTCTCTAATAACCAATCTTTGCTACCGGAGCATTCTTACATGCTATGTATTTTTACAGAAACGCAGCGCTAACCTTATTGATGAGATTGACGTTGGTTACCGGAAAGTAGGGACCTTCACCAATCCTTCACTAGTTGCAGCGATTTAAGAACTCGGGGCACGTCCGATTTATGTTGAAATAGACGACCAGCAGGTCTCTAGTGCTACGTATCAACATATGGATACCAGGGTAACGAATAGAACTAACGGAATAAAGTGATATACAAAACATAAAATGAAAACATATATTGGTGTACGATGTCTAATCAACTTGTTAAGGGGGAGAGCAATTTTGGCTGATCAAGGTGACTGGGCTTTTTGTGAAAAATGTTACGGGTTGTTTTATAACGGATACGAATATAAAGGAAAGTGCCCTGCCGGAGGTGACCACAAACAACCACAAACAGGAATGGGATACAATTACCTGCTATATCATAGTATCCCTGGTAACCAATATGTTCAAACTCAATGGGAGTTCTGCGTAAAGTGTCATGTGATGTTTTTTAACGGATATAAAGGGGGGAACTGCCCCAAAGGCGGTAAACATGAGCGCCACGAACAAGCATATCATTTTGTTCTAAAGCACGATGCCCCTCAGCTTTACTCAAATGAACAACCTTATTGGGAATTTTGTACGGGTTGTGATGGTTTGTTTTATAACGGATTTACTAGTAAGGGAAGATGCCCTGGAACCATATATACTATTCGTCCTGGTGGAGATCGAGTATACATGGGGAGTCACGGAAGGCACCAGAATGGGTATCACTTTGTTCTAAGATTCGCGACTACACCACCGCCACACGTTCTAAAAGCCTGGTGCGGATGGCCGCCTAATCCGAGTGTGTGCCCGGGTTATTGAGTGATCGGGAATCAAGTGATTAGATTAATCGTATTTTGCTAAAGGCTCCAATTTTTATTCCCTTTTTTTACCTTTTTCCTATCCGTTTAACAATTTCCTTTTTCAATTAAACTGCTTACAAAGTGAAAACCTTTTAAAAAGACAAGACACTTTTTTATTGAGTGTCTTTTTTATGTTCTCGAAAGAGTATTTAATGATTAACAAAAATGTCTAAAATACTTTTTTTGGGTAGGTGTAAACATAAAAAAGTTACTTATTATTGCAGTAGTAGCATCCATTGTAGGGTTATTAGGTGCAAGTCAATTTGAATACAAAGAAAGTGCTGATTCGGGGGGCTGCCCCGTCAAACGAGATACCTTTTAATAATAGAAGAAAAATAAAAAAGGCAGTCACAAAGACCGCCATAATCGGGATATAACACAGGTATTTTGTGACACTAGAGTCACGTTCCGAGTCACAAAACATCAAATTTTTGTGTGACTCGGACTATTTCTTAACTTTTATTTATGATTTTTTCAATTAGTACTTGTAAATCATCCGGCCTATGAAATTCAATCGGCGAAACACCTTTATCGAATTCTATTGTATTGGATTCTATCATCAATACATACTTCCCATTAATCTTCCCTAAATGGATGCTGTCGCCGAAATCGGCTAGAAGTCCTTTGATGGATGTACTGCCTAGCTTCATGCGCAGTTCGGCCTCAGGTGTATGCTCGACAATCTGGGCTGTGGCTTCGACGACTTGGTGGGTTTCAAGGCGTTCTTGGATTTCCCTTTTATCGCTGGTTTCCCAGATTTCCAGGTCCTGTTCGAATTTCTGCAGTTCGTCACTGTTTTCTTCGAATTGAGCGGATACATGCTCATGGACCATGTGGATGACCTGGTTCTTCATGATTTCAGGCATCGATTCTCCATATTCGACGAATTTCAAGAAGTCCTCGAAGTAGCGAGCATGTGAAGCCTGGTGGATTTTCAGTTCGCCTTCTTCGACCATACCTTCTTCGGGCATGTAGGGATATTGAATGGATTTCATATTTTTGGTGGTGATGGCCATTTCAACGTGTCTGATCAGGGTCCGTTCATCCGAAATGGAAGCAACCTTTGGCTCGAAATCACATTTTAATAAGAAAACGAATGGTTCATCGAGATATTTCGATAATTTAGCCGATGCGATTATGAAGACACCGCCGCGGACGGCACTAGTATCAATATATGACCGCGTGAATTGTTCATTTTCCTCTTGGAATTCTTCTTTCGTTTTAGCATATCGAACACGGTTAAATACATTGTAATTAGGGTTGGAATCCAGTGCATGTCCTTCTTCGACAATAAAAGAACCGATTTTCGTCGGTATTTGTTCAGTTTTTGGATGACGGTCCACTTTTCGTTTGGAAATCTTCATCAATTCCCCATCCAAAAAATCCTTTAAAGGACTTTCTTCATATTCCTGGGTATCAAGAGTTTGAAAATGTTTAAAACGCTTATCAGCCTGATCGCCTTTTCCATCGACTTGGATTAAATAAAAAGACAGATAGGTAATCGTAAAATCCATGAATGTCACCTTCTTCAATTATTAAGCATGATTCCCGTACTTTTTTTAAGACTTAATAAGTATAGAGATGTACTTTGATTCCGTCAAACTATTGGTGCGTGAATGATCAGAATAATATTGGTGTATTATTTCATAATAATACATATGGAAAAATGAATGTTAAATCCATCTAGGATAAATAATGTTAAAACTCAATAAGACTAAAATACAGGATTACAGGGAACACTCCAACATTTTGCTATTGATGATACTAAGATAATGAACGGTGATCTAAAAAACAGGATGAACTACAAAGGTGACAACTGAATGTATGGATAATGAAGGATAATTCTGTTTAATGCTAATACTTGCATTCTGCAGAAGGATCAAAAACAGAATTTTACAATAATAATCCATTGACGATGGAAGTGTTAATACGTATAATTTGAAAGTCAGATAATTCAGGCATTGTAGGAATTTGTCGAAATTTCTCCGATATAAATAGCAAGTTAATTTATTCGTCTGCAATTTTCAGAATAGTTTTTAAAATTTATGGAGGAGATAGCATGAGTATTTTTAGAAAGAAGTCCATTGAGGACTTATTGATAAACGCAAGTTCCAGCGGTAAGGGATTGAAAAGGGAACTAGGCGCTTGGGATTTAACGATGCTTGGAATTGGAGCGATCATTGGTACAGGCATATTTGTATTAACAGGTACTGGTGCTGTAAATGCTGGTCCTGCACTTTCATTATCGTTCGTCATTGCAGGTCTTGCCTGTTTATTCGCTGCACTCTCATATGCAGAATTTGCAGCTTCCGTACCGGTTTCCGGTTCGACTTATACGTATGCTTATGCAACTCTAGGTGAATTTGCCGCTTGGATAATCGGCTGGGATTTAATCCTTGAATACTTATTGGCCGTTAGTGCCGTATCGGCCGGCTGGTCAGGCTATTTCCAATCATTTTTAAGTGGATTCGGGATTAACTTTCCAGAGAAATTCACGGCAGCACCGGGTTCGGTTGATGGTGTCACTACTTATATGAATTTGCCAGCCTTTTTGATAGTAATGGCGATTACTTTATTGATCTCCAGAGGCACGAAACAAACGACTAGGATCAATAACATAATGGTCGTCATAAAAGTGTTGGTAGTCTTGCTGTTCATCGTTTCTTCTATTTATTATGTGAAACCGGAAAACTGGCAGCCATTCATGCCATTTGGAATCGATGGGGTATTTTCAACTGCCGCATTAATGTTCTTTGCCTTCATCGGCTTTGATGCGGTTGCTTCTGCTGCTGAAGAAACAAGAAATCCAGGAAAGAATTTACCACGTGGAATACTCGGTTCACTTGTCATTTGTGTTGTGCTATACATGGTCGTGAGTTTAATAATGACAGGTGTGGTACCGTATGCACAATTCAGCACGGCTCTCGATCACCCGATTTCTTTGGTCTTGCAAAGCGCAGGACAAAATTGGGTTGCAGGGATCATTGATCTAGGTGCGTTCCTAGGAATGACAACGGTTATTTTGGTGATGTTATATGGCCAAACCAGGATAATGTTTGCGATGTCACGTGATGGGCTGATGCCTAAATCCTTATCAAGACTTCATAAGAAATATAAAACACCATATGCTGCTTCATGGATGTTTGGTTTGATAGCGGCCTTACTGGGAGCATTCATACCGCTTGGTGAATTGGCTGAGTTGGTCAACATTGGAACATTGACTGCGTTTACGATGATTTCCGTAGCGGTCATCGTTTTACGGAAAACAAGACCGGATATGAAACGTGCTTTTTATTGTCCGGCTGTACCGCTCGTTCCGGGCTTAGCAATCGTTTTTTGCGTATTCTTGATGATTCAATTGGGAAGTCATACATGGATAAGGTTCTTGATTTGGATGGCTATCGGAGTCGTTATTTACTTCACTTATTCCCGTAAACATTCCAACCTTAACCAGCAGGAAAAATAATCATTGAAAAAGAAACTCTCTGTAGTGTCTCAGTCAGACGACAAAAGGAGGTTCGGAATGCTCTCACCCCGAACCATGATTTTAAATGAAAACTTGATTATCCTTCATGTTTTTTTACTTGTTTATTCGGATTAGACCCTCTAGATTGAAGAAATTTGCGACACTCCTGCCGAATAACTGGCTAGGCGAGACCCCACAGACCCTTGCGGCGAGGAGTCTTGGCTGACAGTCGACGGAAAGGGAGCGAATTTCTGAAATCAACTGGAACTTTTTTTAAAGAAAAAATTGTAGGTAAACTGGCTCTTCTCTAATTTGTCTACAGGCTGAGACACTCTCTGGAGTGTTTTTTTGTTTTGGTCCATATAGTTCATAAGTCTTGTGTGATATTAGCTTGTTTAGAGGGGAAATTATCAAATTAGTTAAAGATTAACAGGCTTTATGTCGAAATAGTATATATGGGTAGAAAAAATTGGAGGGCGATTCATCATGAAAAGTTTATGGCGAAATAAACAAAAGATAGATTCAATAGACTATTTGCAATTTAAGGAACAAGTCGGTATCAATATCAGGGAGTATCCGAGCGTATTGACACAAGTGGAGATGATTCATTTGACGATCGGGGATTTATGCATCATTCGTTCTTTACAAGAAGAAGTGAAAGAACATCTGACCCAAATTGTTGAAAATTTTTATAAAAGTCTAGAAAATGAATCCTCTTTATTGAAAATCATTTCGGCCAATAGTTCTATCGATAGGTTGAAAAAGACACTGCATCGTCATATGTTCGAAATGTTTAGCGGTACCATTGATGATGCTTACATTAAACAGCGTTATGTTATCGCACAGGTACATGTGCGAATTGGACTGCAGCCAAAATGGTATATGAGTGCTTTTCAAGATTTACTGCAATCAATAATCATTCATGTGATGGCCAATATAAAGAATATAGAGCAATATCAGGATAACATTCTGGCAGTCACTAAAATTTTTAATTTAGAGCAGCAAATAGTTTTAGAGGCATATGAACTTGAAAATGAGAAGATTCGTCAACAAAGCCTTGAAGAAAAAGAAATGATTAAACTACAGGTCAATCAAAATGCCGAAGAATTGGCAGCAATCAGTGAAGAGACAAGTTCAGCAACGCAATTAATGGCAAATAAGGTAATCGAAATCCATGATTTCACTCAAAAGGGGTCAGAGATTGCGATACATGCAGAGGGGAAATCGAATGAAGGTGTAGAAATGTTACATGGGTTAGAGAAAAGGTTGATAAAAACACAGGATCAAATGACGATCATCTCAAAAGATATGGAACAGCTATCCAATACATCAAAGGAAATTGAACGAATTGTCACGATTATCACTTCTATTGCCGAACAAACGAATTTGTTGGCATTGAACGCAGCGATTGAAGCGGCAAGAGCGGGTGATAATGGCAAGGGATTTGCGGTTGTTGCCGGTGAAGTAAGGAAGCTTTCGGAAAATACCAAGCAATCAGTTTCGGAAGTAGTGAAGCTGGTTAGTGGCATTGCTCATTTTACCAATGTAATGAATACTTCAATTTCCATGGTTAGCGGGGAGATTACTAAAGGCACGAAGCAAGGAAAAGAAACGGGCATATTTTTTACCGATATAGCAAAGGCCATGCTTTCAGTAAAAGAGCAAAATATTAAAATCACCAAGGAAATGACAGAACTGAATGATATATTCGATGAAATTAATGAAGCGTTCAATCAAGTTGCCGTTTCATCGGATCAATTGACCCAAATGACGATGAACTTGTAATGAAGTTCAAGGATTTGTTTTGAAGAACGGGCTTAAAGGGGGATTATGTGATTTTTTGTATTTTAATAAACAACTCGATAGAATATATTAATAAAAACCTCAAAGCGGTTTATAGGATAAGAACAAACGTTTATAGAATATGGATCAACATTCAATTCCAAGGGAGGCCGTTTAATAAATCTCTTGAAATAAAATAGAATTAATGTTATATTAATAAAGCGATGAGCTAATTTGTGTAAGTCGAAGAACAAGCTTTTAGCTAAACGTCGGGATGTGGCCTGACGGTTCTGCGCCTCAAACGCATCAAAGACGCCTGCTGCGTGCAGGCGTCTTTTTCATTTTTCATTTTATCGATTCTTTCCTTGCAGCTTGTACGTCTTCCTTGAATTCCTCTTGTATTTCTTCCGTTATTCCCTTGGTTGCATCCTTAAACTCCCTAAGCGAGGTGCCGACGGCCCGTCCGATTTGAGGAAGCTTATTCGGTCCAAAAACAACTAAAGCTAAAAGAAGGATTAAAATTAAGCCGGGAAAACCAATATTTGAAAGCATAACTAGTCACTCCAATCAAATCTGTTAGTTAATATTATAGACTCCTGTCAAGTATTTGCAAAGGTTATTTAGTATTTATTGTCAGGTTCAACATCCGAAACTAGACATCCGTAAGATAAACACTTGCTATTCTGTCCTAATTTTATCTTGCACAATATTTCTAAAAATATATCTTACCCAGCTTAGGAAACCCAATAAAGGGGGGAGTAAGTACATGTCGCTTTGGTTCTGCCGTTTGATCATGTAACTAATTTCGATCGAATTATCATGTAACATGATAATTTTTTGGGTGCTTGGGATTATTAAACTTGCAAGATTGATGATATTTAGGTATTATAATTATACAAGCTGCGTTGTTCGTAATGATAATTAAGTTTTAACCTTTAAGCTGTAATAGGGAGTTTTACATCGAAACAGGAATGTTATGCCTCGTCACTGACTTGGACAACAGGATTGTTTCTGCAAACACCCACTTTGAGGAGTGGTGGTTTAAAACTTTCTTACTTGAATACGGCAATGGCGGCTTACCTTTTTTAAATTAGAAACCAGTTCCGTTAAGGGACTGGTTTTTTGTTGTTTATACGTATGTCCAGATACGTTATAGCTAGTTGCATTTAAGGACATTTCAGAAAACATATATCCCTTGTATTGTCTTGGATCATTTTAAAGCTTTAATTATTATGAAAGTTTTTATTGAAATATCAGATAATTAGCCATTATAATAATAATTAGATAACTCAGTTCACTATTTGTATAAAATATGGGTGTATCGATATTTTTTTTAAAGGATTACGTAAGCGCTGTCATTTTGAGAGAATTATTGTAGTCACCAGGAGAGGAGAAAATTTTATGGCAAGAATTAATACGACCGAGGTAATTAGCAACAGTAAGTTCAACCGCTTTCATTTTGGATTGCTGGCATGGTGTTTTATCATTATCCTTTTTGACGGCTATGACCTTGTCGTTTACGGAACGGTCGTCCCGCTATTGACGGAGGAGTGGAACCTTACTTCCGTGGAAGCTGGGGCTATGGGCAGCTACGGTCTATTTGGAATGTTGTTCGGGGCCATCTTCTTTGGTACATTAGCAGATCGGATTGGCAGAAAAAACGTAATAGCGATTACACTGATTTTATTTAGTTTGTTTACGCTTTTATGTGGATTTGCGAATACTCCTACAATGTTTTCGACTTTCCGATTTTTAGCGGGATTAGGTCTTGGGGGCATCATGCCGAACGTCATTGCCTTATTGACGGATTATGCACCGAAAAGGATGCGGAGCATGGTCGTTTCGATTGTTTTGTGCGGTTATTCATTCGGAGGGATGCTTGCACCGATACTGGGTATCCTGGTTATGCCGACATTAGGTTGGGAATCAATATTCTGGTTTGGAGGAATACCATTGTTATTTTTACCCTTCATGATGAAACGTTTACCAGAGGCTTCGACGCATCTGATTAGAGTTAACAGAAAAGAGGAGTTAATCAGGATATTATCCAGGGTCAGTCCAGAGAGTGAATTCGACATCAAGGACGAGATTGTAGATGTGAAAAAAACGGATACAAATATGCCGATTGTTGGATTGTTTAAGGATTCCCGTGCCCTGAGCACGTTGATGTTCTGGATCGCCTTTTTCATGTGCCTATTGATGGTCTATGGATTGAATACATGGCTTCCAAAGCTAATGATCGAGGCAGGGTATGCGCTGAATTCAAGCTTAGGTTTCTTGATCGTTCTTCAAGGGGGAGCTATCATAGGCACGCTTATCATCGCTAAACTTTGTGATCGTTATGGATCCAAGAAAATGCTTGTGCCGATGTATGCGCTTGGGGCAGTCAGTTTGACGCTTTTGGGAATGGGTGGAAGTTCCTTCGTGATTTATACATTGGTAGCGATTGCAGGGGCCTGTACCATCGGTGCCCAAAACCTAGTACAAGCCTATGTTTCTCAGTACTATCCACCAAATATTAGATCGACTGCACTAGGAGTGGCATCTGGAATCGGAAGGATCGGCGGTATGCTTGGCCCCATACTTGGCGGATTCTTATTATCCATCTCGCTACCCATCCAATTGAATTTCATTGCCTTCGCCATTCCGGGTCTTATTGCCGCGGTAGCTTTATCATTCGTTCCAGTGAAAATGGCTTATTACAAAAATGATCATAAGGAAGAAACTGAAGAAATGGCGGTAGAGTCCAATAAATTGAATATCATGTAAAATCAAATGCATGAAATGCCAGTGAAGGGATACCTAGCTGTCATTTTATGTATAATTACCTTCTGTTAGCGGAGTCATGGTTCCTATCAAAATTATGCAAATTGACAAGTCCTGGCATTTGTCCTGCGCTAGAAGAAATCGATTGTAAGGATATAAATTTGGATAACCCATAAATGTTCATAATTTCGCAATACGATTCACTCCATTATATAAAGAATAAATGTTAGAATGATGGTACGGATAATTAATTCCTCCTTAAAGTGGAGCGAACTAGAAATTACCTCATCTTTTGAGAGGAGTCATTACTTTGAAATTTTTAAAACATATTATTTTTTGGTTATGCATTATAGGGACATTATTTTCTATGATTTATTTCTTTGTAGCGGACGTTCCGTTATATATAAAATTATTAGGCGGAGCCATCATCCTTTATCTTGGTTATGATCTAATAACTGAATCAAAGGAAAGAAAGCGTAAAGAAGCCTTGGAAGCTTGATCCTATTTTAGGTAAAAGCCCTCTTATGATAAGAGGGCTCAGACTGTAGTCAAACTCGATGAAAACCGAGTTTGACTACAGTTTTTTTTATGGCTTGTACAATTTGAACGTTGATTGGAACGCAAGGCACTCGCTTTTCGCTGGCGGTCCGGGTACCTCCTTGGCTTGTGCCCGCAGGAGTCTCGCACCTTTCTCTCCAATCAACTTTTAGATAGAAACCCTACCTGCGGAGGAGTTGAACATGTTGCTTTGAATCAGTTGTTTTGGGTACATCACTTGATGAAGATGCGTTTTCAGGACCGCTTTCTCCTACAGTCATTTTAAGCGACGCTTGAAAGATACAGACCTGTTCGAAAAGATTTTCTATAGCCTCTTAATGATAGCTGCTGGTTCGAAAGGAAACACGAGCGTATCAAGGAATCATGTTTAAAAAGCATCCTCATCACCTCAAGTTCTGAACCCCTTTTGTCTACAAACTGAGCCCTCTTTTGATAAGAGGTCTTTTTTGGCGTATCAAAAAGGGTGCAATCCTTAGTTTAATAGTATGACCATCGGAATTCGGAGGGGGAAAATTGTATGTCCCGAGTGACAGCAAACTTGTCAATAATGGGAAACCTTTGATAATTGTTGCCAGGGAGTCAACAGCACGTATAAAATGGCTGTTGGCAGATCGACAAGCATAACTGGTCCGTACTATGATAAAAATGGAATGAATATGATGTATGGCGGAGGGACCATTTTTGATGCAGGGAACGACAGATGGAGGGGCCCTGGACATTCGGACATTCTAAATAATGATATTATAGTCAGACATGCCTATGATGCTTTAGCAAATGGTACACCCAATCTGTTAATCAACAATTTAAACTGGGATTCCCAAGGGTGGTCAACATACTAGCATGTAAGGTGATGTTGCCGGAATTAGGAGAGTTCGTGGTCTGTAGTCTGAATATTCAAAAATAGGTTCAGGATGGTCTCATTCCATTTCATGATTTTAAAACAAGACTTGGTTATACTCCCCTGATTTTTTTCTGTTTTATACGGCACAGGATTGAAGCATTTACGACACTCCTGCAAGAAAAACCGGCTAGCAGAGACACCCAGACGCTTGGCAGACAGGAGGCGGAAAGGGAACGGGGTTCTGAAAAGCTGGAACGTTTTTTAAATTAAAAAAACTGCAGGCTAACTCGCTTTTCTTTGAGTTTGTATACAGTCTGATTAAAGGGCATAAGGCCCTTTAATTTTTTTACTGTCTAGGTCCCCATAACATGATTGAAACCCCAGCTAAACAGATTACTGCTCCAATCCAATCATATAAATCAGGAGTTTTCTTATCAATGCCCCAACCCCATAAAACCGATAAAACAATGAAAACCCCGCCATATGCAGCATATACACGTCCAAAAGTAGGGAACGTTTGGAAAGTTGCAATGATACCGTATAATACCAACCCGAAACCTCCGGCTAAACCAAGATAAATGGATTTACCCTCCCTTAACCAAAGCCAAATAAGGTAGCCACCACCAATTTCCGCCAGTCCTGCCATAAGGAATATTACTGTAGTAACTAACATATATGTATACCTCGCTTCCTCGTTGAAATTTTACCATATTTGAAACTGTACATGATCATACTTAACGGTGTTCTTAATCTATATCTTTTGAAAAAAAGTGAAAACCGCATGAACGTTAACTGCAGCATTTTAATTCAAAGGAGGAATTTATGCCAACTTTATCTTTTAACTCTAACTTGGGTTGCAATACAGATGCAAAGGGTACTATACCTAAAAAGGAAATATAGTAATCTAGTTAAGGAGTTGCATCCATGAAATCCCGAACTTTTGCATACATGTTAGCCATCTTTCATGCAAGTATTGTCGGCCTATCTTTCTTATTCACCAAAATGGCCATTGCAGAATCGAATCCGCTTGATACTTTGGCGTTCCGATTCACCGTTTCTTTCGTCATCATTTTATTCCTTGTCGCCGTTAAAGTCATTAAAGTGAACTATTCCTGGGAGTCGGTTAAAAATCTGGTCCCGCTATCCTTGTTATTCCCAACTCTTTTCTTTGCCTTTCAAACTTTCGGACTTAAGTATTCACAATCCACAGATGCTGGAATTCTATCTGCAGTCACTCCAATTCTAACATTGATGATAGCTGGATATTTCCTGAAGGAGAAAACATCTTTATATCAAAAGCTTTCGATTATCTTGTCTGTAATTGGGGTCATTTTTATTTTCGTGGTGAAAGGGAGTACGATCAATTTTTCTGACATGCTTGGGATGGTGTTGATCTTGCTATCCTGTATTGTAACCGCATGTTATACAACGATGACCCGTTCACTTGCCAAGGATTTTACACCTGGTGAAATGTCCTTTTTCATGATGGGAACAGGATTTGTCATTTTTAACGTGGCCGCACTTTTCACCCATCTAAAACAAGGAACGATGCCGGGATTTTTTACACCATGGTCGAGTATGGAATTCATCAGTTCCATTTTGTATCTGGGAATATTGGCTTCATTGGTCACTTCGTTATTATCCAATACGATTTTATCAAAGATCAAAGCGTCCCAAATGAGCGTATTTGCAAATCTTTCCACAGTTGTCACGATTGCTGCAGGAGCTCTCATTCTTGATGAAAAGATTACGATCTACGATATATTGGGGTCGATACTAATCATTTTAGGTGTAATAGGCACGAATTATTTTGGCGGGAAGAAAGAGCATTCGATAAAAGTGAATCTTGAATATAAAGGGGGACAAAGTGCGAAATGAATAAAAATGGTCCATCCCATTCGGGAAGGACCATTTTTATTTCCACCATTTTGTTTGAGGGAAATCTGCTGTCCCAATCATTACTGGCTCGCCTAGTTGAGGTGTGCAGACCTGTACGGCATGATCATTGGCCGCTTTTGTTACCCGTTCTATCGGGTCTGTCCAGTCATGAAAAGACAATGTGAAACCTGCCCAATGAATGGGGATCATCAGTTTTCCTTCTACATCGATGTGTGCTTGAACAGTTTCTTCAGGCATCATATGGATGGTTGACCAACGCTCATCATATTGGCCGCATTCCATTAAAGTTAAATCAAAAGGACCGTATTTTTCGCCGATTTCTTTAAAGTGGCCACCATATCCACTGTCGCCGCTAAAAAATACCTTTTCTTGTTTGCCATTAATTACCCAAGAACACCAAAGTGTCGTATTGCCATCGCTTAAACTTCTTCCAGAAAAATGCCTTGCAGGCGTACAAACAAATTGCAACTCTTTGAATGAAACTTCATCCCACCAATTATGTTCCTGAATCAGTTCTTTTTTCACGCCCCACCTTTCAAGATGTCCACCGACACCGAGTGGAACAATGAACTGACCGACCTTATCTTTTAACTTCTTTATTGAGAAATAATCCAAATGATCGTAGTGGTCATGTGAGAGTAAGACGGCATCGATAGGAGGCAGCAAATCCAAATCGATAGGCAACTCCCCGCTAAAGCGCTTGTTTCCAAACCAAGGAAAGGGAGTGGGGGCTTTTCCAAACATTGGATCCACTAAAATGGTTTTACCATCCAACTCCAACATGAATGCAGAATGACCAAACCAGGTGATTTTATTGGAATTCACAGATGATGCAGGTTCTTTTGCTCCTATTACGATTGGATGGTCGGGCCTCCTTTTTGGATTGCCTTTTATGTAATCCCTTAAAATGGAACCAGTATGTTTAAGGCTCATCGCTTGACCAGCAGGAATCTGATTGAGGAATTTACCCTTGGCAAAATTCTCTTTTGTAGTGAATCTTCTCACTTTTTCTTTGTTTGTCCGCCTCCCTAGCGGAGGATAGAGGTTAAGGAAAATTAACAATAATATAAAAAAAGAAATGATGATCTTAATAATTTTCAGCATGAATATGTTCCTCCCGTATTAATCAGACCTTTTCGTTAACTTATCATATCACAGAATATATAAGGTTATTTAATGCGATGTCCCTCAATGGAAATGATATGGATTTACCCTTCAGGTCTATAGATGTGAACCGATGATTCATTAACTCGAAACTCACTTTGGGAGTCAAGTGAAAACTCATCGACAGTGGTTAAGTTTCGCACGCCCTAGGCAGGGAATAGAGGTATATATAATGAATAATATAGAGTACGGAATAAGAAATGTAGCAGCAGGATGAAGGGTAGGGTGATAAATCGATTGTTAATGTTTTTCAGAGTCTTTGTATGGGTAGTATTTTTTGCTTTATTGGCTTATGTCATTCTTTCTTGGAAATATAAAGACAAGGTAACGAAAAGGATTGAAGCGATTCGAAAAACCTGGTATGTCATTTTTATACTGGGAGCATTGATTTATTGGAATTTCTATCCGATGAGTATATTTAATGAGTGGAAAAATTTTTTGATTATGGCTATCGTATTTATCCTGATTGATATGTTTGTGTTCTTGAGCATGTATATATCCAAAATTGGCGATAACGAACTGTCCTATGCAACAAGAGCTGTTGCGGAAAGTGACAAACTTTTAACGGATAATAGGGAAAAGGTCAAGAATATGTTTCATCTCCTAAAGAAAGAAGGGATTCCTGAGTATTATCAAACGAATAAGGAATACTTGGCTTATTTGAGCATTCTCCTTCAAGCTTATGCAGCAAAGGAAGGGATGGACGTGAAAATTCTTCCTTTCAAAACGGAACAGGACAAGCAATTGGTGATAAATGGGCATCCGAACTTGAATGGCAGTACCATTCGTGCTACATTGGAAAGAGAAGATACGTATTATAATGATGAAGAGAAAATGGCTCTGCAGCCTGTAAGCATTTTGATGGAACCCTATATCCTTGACGTGAAATCAGAAAGCTTCGTTTCAGAAGTCGATTGTTTATTAATAGCATTATTAATCATGATGTTCGATATGGTCATAAAACATAACCCAGGTGGTGAAGGATAAATGAGCATTTATGATAAAGCTGGCAGCGAAGTGTCAGTTGCCGTAATCAAACCACAGGTGAAAATACCCGATGTAGGATTAAGTCCCCATACTAAAAAGGTGATGAAACAGAACGAACGCATTATCCTGAAACAAAAAGAAAAAGCTGATCGCTTCAGCCGGTTAAAAAATGTTTTATAAGAAACGGGGCAGGGGTTTTTCCTTTGCCTGATGATATTTAATGGAAAACCCGCATATACTATTCAAAATTAAAGAATAGGAAGGGTCTTTCAGAATATGAACAAAAAACCCGAGAGAGTCAACATCCCGGCCCCCTCCGCTTCACCATCCGAGAAACGGATACATAAGGGAAATGCTGATCTGCTCAAGCTTTTGCAAAGGTTGAAAGCTAAACGTTGGATTTTTTTAAGGTGAAAGAAAGCCAGTCTCTTAAGGAGAACTGGTTTTTTTGAATTTTCGGAAAATCATAGCGGGTGGTAGTACTGAATATTCTTACGACCAGATTCTTTAGCCTTATACATCGTACGATCCGCTTTTGTCAAAAGTGACTCCATTTCCGTACCATTATGAGGATAAAAGCTTATCCCTATGCTAGCCGATACAAAATGATCATTTCCATTAATTTGAATGGGCATGGTGGATAAATGGTTCAATAATAATTCAGCGCTTTGCTGTGTGCTTTTCATTAAATTCTCACAATGAGATGGATGTAATAATACAATGAATTCATCTCCACCGATTCTAGCCACATGACTGTCACCGGGTACGGTTTGCAAAAGACATCCAGCTGCCTGTTTAATAACCTCGTCACCAGCATCATGACCAAAGGAATCATTGAAAAATTTAAAATGGTCAAGATCGATGTAAAGAATGGCCATTTCATCGTTTTGTTTATCCTTTTGATAATCAAAATAATTATAGATGAAGTGCCTATTATAAAGACCTGTCAAAGGATCCCTGATAATTCCATTTTCAAGAATGATGGTTTGACTAATCAAAGCTGCCAAAGACTTAATGAGTATCAGATCATACTCTTTAAAATCATAGGGTTTAATGTCGAATGCACATAATGTACCAATGATTTCACCCTCATTTATAAGGGGGGCCCCCATAAAACAACCGTTCCCAATAAACCTCGTCGCAGGGTGTCCACTAGTCAAATCATGTTCCTTTAAATTCGGGATAACGAGTGGTTCCAAGCCATTCTCAACAACTAATTTGCAATAAACCATATTATAAGGAATGATGTCACCTTCACAAATTAACTTTGCATTTCTATTGAAGGATTTGATTATAAAACTCTGTATGGGATTCAATATCGAAAGGAAGAATGTATTCACATCAATGCTTTGAGCTAATAGTGTTAACACTTCTTTAGCGATTGAGTCCAAATTTTTATAATAATTGATATCTTGCTGAATCATTTTAAAGGCTCCTCTTTTATCTATAGTCTTTTTAGGTTTCCGGAAGTTATTTCTCATATTGAACTAGAAAGACACGAAAGCGGAATCTGAATACCGTGACAGTCGTCCGGATTTCCACTAAACTCAATTAAGAGGTGGGATTCGTTTTACTTTGTAATCGAGAAGTAGCCGATCGTGTAATGGGCTGTTTTCCATTTTTCTTGGTTCAGTATGAATGTCAGTCAGTTAAAAATTGCCCTTTACCTTAAAATCGGCTTTCTTTTAATATCATTAATTTTCATTCGTCTGATGACCATAGCTAAATCGTGGATTTTTTCTGAATGCGGGATAGACTTCACTTTCTTAAAGTCGATAATCAGTCTATCTAATATCTATTATACTGTACGTGAAATGGTAAGAGTACCTTAAACGTACATACTTGGAATTAACCCGAGCGCGTCCGGAGGTCATGCAGCTTGGCATTTCTGCTCTTTATCATGATTAACGAAACACATGGATTATATAGATAAAACGAATGTATCTCGCTCATTTAAAACAATGTTTTGGAGAGGATAATAGGTAAGAATAAGTACATAACGGATAATTCAAAAGGGGATTATTATGGGAAAATTAGAAAGTATATATCCTATTGCTATAGAGAATACAAAGGAAAAAATAATCCAGGATATGGATTTTTATTTGGAGAATCAAGAGTCAATGCCTTCATATGCAACATATTTATCTGACAGGATGTCTTTTATTGAGCAAATTTGGATTAATGTTTGGTTAAATAAAGCATCAAACGATGTGCCGAGAAAGGAAAAAAAGGTGTTTCTTAGCGAAAGGGGATTTGTTACGGAAGGCTCAGATCATAAGCTGATCAATAGCATGTTCCGGAATGAATTAAAGAAGTATCGCCCATTTGATGCCTTGTCGTGGATTAAAAAATCCTTTGCTGAAAATCCAGATGATTGGGAGAAGAGATATAAAAATGCGAGGGAAAACTTCTTTAAACGACAAGAAGAACAGCGGATAGCTAAGCAGCGTTGGAAGATACGCGTAAGGCTACAAGAAGAGGCCAATACATTTTTTGAAAAAAACTCACTTCTTTTATATTTACATGTCAGGTATCATATTGCGGGAATTTTGGCAGCGGATCTTAATAATAAGCCTAAATTCCAATATGTCGATCCATACTTGCTTGAAGAACAATTGGTTGAAGAAGGGGGATTTCAACCTAACGAATACCTAATGGTCACCGACTTTTTGGAAGAGCTGACAGGGGATATTCACACGTTACTCGATTGGGGAAAAAAACATTATGAATATGAAAATTATTTTTACCGGTATGAAAGGTTAGTTTCGGATTTCATTATAAAATTAGCAACAAAAAAATACTTGATCCATTTACCTGTAGCACTGCATCATGATTTTTTGGAGTCATATGGTGAGAGACTGAAGGTTGAAGCCCTTCAAGGTATACTACGGGATGAATTGACTGATTTGTCACAGGCCTGTTTTGATGAACTTCAGGAAGAATACCTTTCTGATTTACTGAACCTCGAAGGTATACCTTTTGATGAAACATTGCACGAAGAAATATTTGAAAAGGACGAGGCGAACAGAGAAAGAAGAAAAGCTGAAGTATTGGCAGAGGAAGCAAAAAAGCGGGCTGAAGAGCAAAGGATGATTGATGACATCATAGGTAAGGCCTATACTCCATCATTAGGGAAAAAGGTTAGGTATGTTTTGCATATCGGAGAGACTAATACCGGGAAGACTCATAAGGCCCTACAAAAAATGAAGGAAGCGGAGAGCGGTTTGTATCTAGCTCCCCTAAGACTGCTGGCCCTCGAAGTGTTTGATAAATTAAATGCGGATGGTGTTCCTTGCTCATTAAAAACCGGTGAAGAAGAAAAGGCAGTTGCGGGTGCCAATCATGTCTCGAGCACCGTTGAAATGTTTCATGAAAAGGACTACCATGAAGTAATCGTTATAGATGAAGCCCAAATGATAGCCGATAAAGATCGAGGCTTTTCGTGGTTTCGGGCAATCACGCAAGCAAATGCGAAAGAGGTCCATATCATCGGAAGCAAGAATATCAAAATGATGCTTCTAAACCTTCTGAATGAGGCAGATTTAGAACTCCACGAATACAGACGGGAAATACCGCTTGAGGTAGAACAAAGGGAATTTGGATTGAAGTATACCAAAAAAGGGGATGCCCTCATTTGTTTTTCGAGAAGGCAGGTACTGGAAACCGCGTCCCGTCTAAAAGAGAGTGGGCATAATGTCAGCATGATATACGGCAGTATGCCTCCAGAAAATAGAAAACGGCAAATAGAGTTATTCAATCGCGGTGAAACATCAGTTGTCGTTGCCACAGATGCGATTGGGATGGGATTGAACTTGCCAATCCGCCGCATCGTGTTTCTTGAAAATGAAAAATTCGATGGGACACGAAGAAGAAGATTGACTTCTCAAGAAATCAAACAGATCGCAGGGCGGGCGGGTAGAAAAGGTATTTACGACACTGGCAAGGTAGCATTTACAGCAGAGGTTAAAATCATGAATAAGTTGCTGGAACAAATGGATGAACCAGTTCAAACCTTCACCATTGCCCCAACCTCTGCTGTATTTGAACGTTTTCAAAAATATTACCGGAACATGGGAACATTTTTCGAAATGTGGGAAAGGTTCGAGCCTCCTAAAGGCACGAAAAAGGCGTCTCTATCGGAAGAAAGGGAGCTTTACGAGCTGATACGGGATACTGAAATCGAAGTGCGTTTTTCCTTAATGGATTTATATGGTTTCCTGCATATTCCTTTTTCAGCCAAGGAACCAAGTCTGATCAGGCAGTGGCTGGAAACGGTCGAAGCGATTGCCGAGGGCAGTGATCTTCCTGAACCGATCATCAAGACTAGAAACCTGGAGGAATTGGAGCTTTCTTATAAAGCGATAGGGCTTCATTTATTATTCTTGTATCGGATGGGCAAGAGGACCGAAGCTGTTTATTGGGAGCGTATCCGTGAAGAAATCAGTGATGGCGTTCATGATCAGTTAAAAGATGAAATGTTGAATTATCAAAAAAAATGCAAGCGCTGTGGAAAAAGGTTGCCGAATGACTCACGTTTTCAGATATGTGATGCATGTTACCATAAAGGGCCTAGGAAGTCGCACAGATTCAAGTAACGAATTCTTTCTGATGTTAAATAACCCAAATAACGTACACCTTTGGTGTACGTTATTTGGGTTAAAAGTGGTTGTATATATTCACTTAGTCATTTCGTTTCGATTTAGCAATAAGTGCTGCTTGCCGCTTCATTCGTTTATCAGCTTGTTTATCATGCACCACTAAGATGGCATGAATTAAACCGGGAACATAGAAAAATAGTGTGAGGATCAAGTTAAGCACAGCCTGAATAGGTTTACCCACTAATAATACGGCTAAGGGAGGGAAAATAATCGCGATTAAATATAGAATAATGAACACTCTCCATTTAAAAATTTCATCTGACCATTTCCTTTTTGATTATTTACATGATATTCATTTAGATGATCCTTATATTCAAACACTAATACTTGCGTTGGTATCGCCTTGATAAATATATGCTTGAAGTCCCGATTCATACCCAACCGAGTGGCATTCTGTTTAAAGGTTATATTTTTCATCCAATTATAGCAGGAGTGGGATGGCTAAGAATTAGAAATTATCGTTTTGGCCGGTAGTGGGCAAAATAACGCCGTTTTTTATGTTAGAATAATCAGAAAACCAAAAGTGGAAGCGGGATGTTTATGAGAAAAAAGATAGGCTGTTTGCATGCACACTACACAAATATAGAATACATAGAAAAAGCATTCTCGAAATTTGATATTGAATGGCTTCATTTTGTAGATCCAGGAATGATGCACCGGGTGGCAACGGATAAAAAGTTTAAGTATTCGGATGCTCAAAAAACGGTTAAAGAAAAAGTTGAATGGATTGCTAATTGTAAAGTGGATGCCATCCTGATAACCTGTACGAACTACATCACCTTTTTAAACGAAGAACAACTATCCTTACCCATGCCTATCATTAAAATCGATGAACCGTATTTTGAGCAGATTTGCCAATTGCAGCAGCCGCAAGTCATATTATTCACGAACCCTGCTACAGTTGAAGGAACAGTCAAACGTTTAAATGCCCATTCTGAAAAATATGGGGGTGTGGATTTTCAAGTTATCATCATCGACAATACCTTTGAATACATTATGCAGGGATTGGGTGAGAAATATAGCCAGGAAATCGTGAAGTTCCTGCATGACTTTAATAACGAAAATAAACTGCTGTCGGTTGCTCAACTATCAATGGTTGACGCAGCCAAGAGATATGAGTTTCAGACAGGAAGAGCAATTTTAAATCCATTGCAAGCATTAGTGGATTCAATGATCGATCAACTAAAACTAAGTTCATTGAACGGTATTTGAATCAGAAGGTTCCTGGTGCTTCATGAACGGCATGAACTTTATATTCAATAATGTATATAAAATGAAAGAAGAATTCCCTGAAGTTAATCCCCATGCAGGGATTTTTTTATTTTTCCTTTGTGCGGATTTGTTCACGGATGGTTTCAAGTTCTTCAAGGGATAGATCTGTCAGGGAATTTTTTATTTCTTCTTCGACCCTTTTTCGATCAAGCTCCCTATATTGGCTCCACCAATCCCGCAACCCTTCTGTGTTTTCAAGAAGATATTCTATATCGATTTCTTCTTGCTCATCATCTGATAAATATCTCATGACCGCACCTAATAATCGGTTGAGTTTGCCTAGTTCACTTTCCTTATCAGGTGAAGCAAGAGTATCTTTCTCTTCTGAATCATTTTTAGCTGAAACGTTCCGAGGTGTCATGGGATCCTCCTGTTTTTAATAGTAGTGTGCCTAAAAAGGGCGGATTTCAATGTATGATTTTGGTATTTTAAAAAATTTCATTTTTTAAATACTTTTGTAAGTGAGGACATCAATATGATTAATTATAATTCCAACATATACCTCGTTAGAATATATGTGTATATCGTCACCCTTTAAAAGATTAAAAAAAGAATGGGTAAGTAGGGGTGAAGCATGATGGGGGAAAAAGGGACCTCTTCCTACGCCTGTTCTAAATAAGAACAAATATCCGGACATTTACGAAAACAGACTGATGATTCTCCCCCTATACGGTCTCATCCTTACTATAAATCATCTTATAGGATATAGAAGGATGGATGATGGAAGGAAAAAAGAATTACTTATTCGTCGGTTCTGTAAAAGTGACCTGACAAGGGACGGACTTTAGCGAATGAATGGAAGGACCAATGCATAATGAAGGGAGTGGAGAAATGAAATGTTCATGAAATTAAGTGTGGCCAGTGTCTCCGGAGCTGTCGTGTATTTGATATATAATGTCAACCAGACGCTGCGTAAAGGAATGGGGACGCTCGAAGAAACAAATAAGACACTGGAAGAGGTTAGAAACGCAGTACATGGATTGACGCAGGAGTCCAAACAATTGATCCGCTCTGCGAATGAAGTTACAGCAGATGTAAAAGGGAAGATGGAAAATGTCGATCCTTTACTAGAATCCGCCCAAGATGTTGGGGAAATGATTCATAATGTGACCAATTCCATGAAAGAAGCCAGCTTGGATGGCCGCCAAAAAAATGATTTATCCACTCCGACAGCTCCTTCAACTCAAACAGAAGCTGAGGGCATACAAATCAAAATCAAATAGTGCTATTGGTCATTTTAAAAAAACATGCACCCCGGGATCCACTAACATATTTGGATTAATCGTTTCTACTTTTAAATTTAAAGGGGGAGCTTTAACATGATTATTCAATATAGTGTGGCTGCAATTGCTTTAGCCTTCATTTGGTTGGTCGTTTTTTTGATCAGTACACTTCAAAAAGGAATGGCCACTATAGGAGAAGCCAATCAAACATTGGTTGAAGTGAGAAATGCCATCCACGATTTATCCGGAGAATCGAAACAACTGTTGCAAACCGCAAATGAAATCACCGACGATGTAAAAACTAAAATGAAAACGGTTGAACCTTTATTGGATTCTGCTCAGGATGTTGGTGAAGCGATACATTCAGTTACAGACTCTGTTAAAAAAGCCACTAACGGCTTCCGGACAGAGTTTACCCCGAAAAAAATCAATGCTATCAAACCCAAAAGCCAATTTAGATAAAAAGAACATAAAAAAAGTGAAAGACACTACCGGGATTGGGAGTGTCTTTTTTGATGGTATGTATAATAATAGCCGCATTCTTAGCATATATGGATATCGCCCGTGAATATTATATCTATTAGACCCATCTCTCTCATACAGATTCCTTAACACCCTGTATGAGAATATGGAACAAATATTAATTTTCGGATTCAGAACAAGTTATTATTTTTCGGACTTGTCACCTGCAGGTTGGCCTGAAGTTTTTGATTCATTGGAATGTTTGACGCCTTTACTTACATATGGTTTTGCGCTTTTTTTCTTGTTGGCACCCGTTTTCCAACGATTCCAGCCCTTCTTGCCCGTACCTGTGCCCGTACCTTTACCCGTTCCACTCTTAGCCTTAGCTTTACTCATGAAATCACTCCATTACTATTGTATGGTTAGTATAAACCATTTTACTTGATTATTACCCAAGTATGTTGAAATATACAGGAACCAAGGTGATATGTACAGGGAAAGGCTCAAAATTTTTAATCCAATCTTACAAACCAACAACAGCAAGGGATTTGCTGGATGGAACTTGTATATAATTGGTTTGCTGTGTTTCCTCAAAATAAAAATGAAAGTGAAATAAAGTAACTTTGTGCATCAGGGGGATGAACATGGTCCTTGCTTCACTTTATCGATATGGATCTCGATTTCGTCAGTAAAATGCTAATCCCAATTTTTTTGCAAATGGTCAAGTAGTGCATGAAAGTCAATAATACAGCGCCCGTATTCATTCCTAAAATGATGCCTCCCATATTAAGAGAAGCTTGAGACCCAAGGATATACATCATTAAAAATGCAACGATATGGGACCAAACTGTATGGATGAAGGCATCTTTCACTAAGCCCAGGCCGATGAGGTAGGCTTGCATTGGAATGACAAAAAAGTGAAAAAGGAAATAAGGACATAATAATTTTAAATAGTATGCGGCAGATGTTGAAGAAAAAAAGAGGGAGGTCAAAGGTTCCGCAAAGAAATAAATGAAGATCACGGCTGGAACTCCATACAATACGGTAAAAGACATCGATTTTTGCAATAAAACCCTCAATTTTTCCTTATCCTGTTTCTTGTAAGCATTCGAAACATTCGGAATGAGCATGATCATTAAGGAATGCGCGATAAAGGCCGGAAAGAAGCCGATTGTCATCGCAACCCCAGTGAGCATCCCAAAATGCTCTGTTGCCACGACCGCACCGAATCCTGCCGAGAGAAGGGCCGTATGGATCAAAAAAGGTTGAATGGCATTTGTTATGGCATGAAAGATCCTTAACCCCATGGTGGGCAGCGAAACCGCCAATAACTTTTGCCGTGCATGTTTACCGGTCGTTCGCGAGTTCGTACCGCGTTTCATGATTCGCATTTGAAGAATCAAAAGGTTGATCAAGTATAGAAAAACGAGGAACTCACTGCCAATTAAAACAAAAAAGGCCATCAAAAGTGACTTTTCCTGGTTAAAATGAAATAAGTTAAAGATGAGGAAAAGCAAACCAAATTGAATGATATCTTTCAAAAAGTTGGATAAAGCAATCTTCCCCATTTGCTGGACACCCATGAAATAACCTCTTGCAATCGATGAAAATGCAACGATTGGGATTAGTGTGATGAGCAGCCATTTAATATAGGGATGATATTTGTCCATTATGGATGAGAAGGAAAGTATGAAAGGCATGACCACACACATGACCAACACGACGACAGCAGCCATTTTAAGTGCATGAATGATAAGATTATAATGCATGGTCTGTTTATTTTCTGCGACGAATTTTGAAATGGAAATATGTAATTCAAGGCTGGCAATCACATATATTAAAAAGAAAATTGGCAATATGGACATATAAAGCCCCATGCCCTCTTCCTGTAATTCCCTGGCTAGGATCATGTTCACTAAAAATTCGATACATTCACCAAAAAACGCTGCGACAATCAAAATGAGCGTTCCCTTATAAAAAGACTTCATGTTGGCCCACTCCTAACAAGGTGTTTGTATAAAGATATGAGACATGCCATGGAATATTCATAAGGAAGTCCATATTGCGGGGGTACATCATGCAGATATGGCTATGGATATACTGATTATGGAAGATGGAAAATTAAATCAAACAAGGATGGGAAATTGGATGAAATCGATTGGTTGAATGAAATTTCTTATGGGGATCATCATCAGAAGACATCATTCATGTCATGGTTTGTATTCATTTCTTGATTTTAGGTTTTTACACTGATAAAAAGAAGATAAGTCAGGTTCCCTTTTGGCAATTGTGTCAGATGAATCATGATCATGAAACATTAGCTGCTGCTTTGATTTTCACTTTGTAATTCATGCTTTATTTTGCTATCCTTTAGCAGAGGGGTGATCAATATGAAATTCACATCTATTAGTCAATCAAATATAGATGAATTGTGCATTGCGTTTGAAAGTTGTCTTACGAAACATGACATTACATTTAAGTATGTAGATATGACCGAAGAGAACGGTATCATATCGTTTATTTTTTGTAATGACCCGGAAAAGGCGAGATCGGTCGAATTGGAAAGTGAACGCTTCATCGGATTGGATACGGATTACATAGCCAAGGAAATTTTAGAGCCAATCCTTCCTAGATTAAAAGAATATGCACAAAAATAAAATCATCTTAATCGATGATTTTATTTTTGTGATGCTTGTTAAATGTCATAAGATTCATTCTATAGCTTAATTCGAGCTGAATTATCCATGCGTTAAAACTGAAATGTAACTTCCTATTATATGCTTTTAATCATGGACGGGGTTATAATAATTTTTTTTGAGCAGAAGGGTATAGAATGGGGAACTGATAGGAATGATTGATGACTATCATTCGATTGCTACACAGGTGATTAGGTTGGGAAAATTGAAATACCGAGATTAATAGTGGTTAAGTATAAAAAATACCCTGGGTGTGAAAACATCCAGGGTATTTCTTCTTTAATGTAGTGTTGCATACTTTCTATCGGAATCGAAGGATGAAAAGCGAATGCTTTTCATCGTTTTACTCTTTTCCGCAGCAATCTGGATAAAATTAAATGACCATTTTTTTACCGGCATTTAATTGGACTTCCTGTGTTGGAGTTTCTGCTTTCTTGTTTTTCTTCACTTTAAAGTGATAAACCGCATAACAACCAAGGAAGAATGCTCCCCCGCAATAAAGGGCCATCCGCTGCTCAGGAACAAACGCCAGACTGATCATGACGATGCAGTTTGTTGTTAAAGCAAGAATTGGAATGAACGGGTATAGCGGTACTTTGAATTTCAGATTTTCTACCTTTCCTCCTTGGCGGGTATATGATCTCCTAAAAGCAAGAAGACAAGCCGATATGGCAATCCAGCCAATTTGTGCCCCTAATCCTGCAAGGGAGAGAAGAAAGACAAACACTGTTTTTGCAGCTACTACACTTGAAAGTAAAGACAAACCGGCAATTGCCAGGGTGATAAGCAAGGCATTAAGCGGAATCCCTCTCTTATTTACCAAACCGAGCTTCGGACTTGCCATTCCTTCCCTGGAGAGCGAGTAGAGCATACGTGTCGCAGCATAAAGACCGGAGTTTGCCACTGACAACAGTGCTGTAAGAATGATAAAGTTCATGATGTCAGCTGCATACGGAACTCCGATGCTATCTAGTACAACAACGAATGGACTTTCAGCAATTCCAGCTTTTTCCCTTGGAATCATCGCTGAGAGTACAGAGACAGAAAGAACAAAGAAGAAAAGGGTTCTCCAAACGGTTTGTTTGATGGATTTAGGTATGACCTTTTCCGGGTTTTCACTTTCACCAGCGGCAATTCCGATTAATTCCGTTCCTTGGAATGAAAAGTTCACTGTAATCATTGTGATTAGTAGGGCTGATATCCCATTAGGGAAAAGACCTTCACTGAAAAAGTTGGAGAAAAATGGAGCTTCTTGTCCACCTTTCATATCAATAAGACCAAACATAGCAGCACCGCCAACTATGATGAACAGAATGATGGCCAATACTTTTATGCTTGAAAAAACAAACTCCGATTCTCCAAATGCCTTTGCTGATAAGGCGTTTAGTGAAAATATGAGAAAAGCAAAGATTGCACACCACATCCATACTGGTGACTCAGGAAACCATCTTTGCATAAGCTGTCCTGCTGCCAGAAACTCCAAGGCAACTGTAACGGCCCAACCTAACCAGTAAAGCCATCCTATTGCAAAGCCGGTTCCAGGACCGATGAATTTTGTCGCATATGTCTGAAACGAACCGGAAACAGGCATGGCAACTGATAGTTCACCTAAACAAAGCATCGTTAAGTACATAATGAAGCCGCCGACTATGTAGGAGAGGATAGCACCGATGGCCCCTGCTTCATGGATGGTATAGCCTGATCCAATGAAAAAGCCCGTACCAATACATCCCCCTATTGAAATCATAAATAAATGTCTTGCTTTCATGCTCCGTTTTAATTCATTTGGTTGATTTTCTGTTGTTTTCATTGAAAAACTCCTTTACCTGATGGGTGCAAACGGTTTCATTTATGTTTGGACGTTTTTAGGGAATTTGTGTGTTTTTTCATTCACAATTCTAAAAGCTTCGGTTTTGAATCTCAGGTGTTGTCGAATTCCCCCGGAAAAGAGATTACTTCTGCAATAAACATGAGTCAATAAACATAGGTACCTATGCAGAATTAATTTCGATAGCGTCGCTTAATAAAGAAAAGGAAGCCAAGCGTCAGGAAACTAGGGATGTAAATTGAATCATGTCGATCATCCGCCAATGGGGAGAGAAGCACCCTGATGAATTATGGACTTATTCCAATGGAGCATCCATGTAAAGAACTCTCTCTATAATTCTATCAATCACTGTCATCTCAATAGAGTTCGACTATTTTACTTCAGCCAGTAAACCAGGATTGATAAGGTGATCTTCCGCTCCATAAAGTAATTTTTCCCCAAGTAATGAGCCCATTAATGCGACAGCAACTTCAGCCGTTTTATTATGCTCGTCCAATATTGGGTTTATCTCTACAAACTCTGCAGATGTAATGATGTTAGCTTCAGCCAGCATTTCCATGGCAAGATGACTTTCACGGTAACTAATGCCTCCCATTACAGGCGTTCCTACCCCTGGTGCATCATCTGGATCAAGACCATCAAGATCAAGTGATAAATGTACAAGATCCGTACGTTCTTTTAGATAAGCAATCGATTCTTCCATCACTCTTGTCATACCCATTCTATCAATCTCATGCATGGTAAAAACTTTAATTCCTTTTTCCTTGATTAACTCTTTCTCACCTTGGTCTAAGGAACGGGCACCAATAATGACAACATTCTCTGGTTTGATTTTTGGAGAATATCCGCCAATGTTAGTCAATGCAGGGTGGCCAAGGCCCAAACTTACTGCTAGGGACATACCATGTATATTTCCTGATGGGGAAGTTTCAGCTGTGTTTAAGTCGCCATGTGCATCATACCAAATTACCCCTAAGTTATCAGAATGCTTCGCTAAACCAGCTAATGTGCCGATAGCTATGCTGTGATCTCCCCCTAATACTAAAGGAAACCGATTTGATTGGATGACTTCATCCACTTTTTGACTCAATTTTTCATTACCTTCTGCTACATCCTGCAGATTCTTTAAATTTGTGTCGCTATCACTTTGTGCTCTTTCTTGTATTTCTACTTTAATATCACCTTCATCACGGACAGTATAGCCAATGTTTTCAAGTCTTTCACTCAATCCTGCATATCTAATGGCACTAGGCCCCATATCCACTCCTCTTCTAGTTTGACCAAGGTCCATTGGAACACCAATAATTGAAATTTCCTTCTTCATGTATAATTCCTCCTTCGATTTTTCTTCCCTAGTATAAGGGTAAAAGGATAGATGACTCAACTCGACATTTTTTTGAATATTTATACGATTGGGAAAAGGGTAAAAGTCTTGGGTAAAAATTCCTATTTTTGATGATTCATGAATATAGAATATTACCATGTAGGGTATAAGGGGAATTAAGAAAACTGCGATAAATACTTATAAAACCTGGAATTGTAAAGATTTTTATCCCAGGAATGGAAGTAATAGCGCTACCAATCAGAAATTTTCGCCAAGGATGATTCAGTAGGTATGAAATATAATTTACTAGATACATTTATTCAGGAAATGGGGCAGTTTCTTATATAAAACATGGAAGGATTGTTATTTTCATATAAAAAAATTTTTTTCTGACCAGAAAAACGGAGGGCTGTTCGCCAAACTGAGGTTACACGGGAAGAGAAACATTATCACATTTAGCCCAAAACTGTCGGCAAATTCAATGTATTTTGGACATTTCCAGTATGGTTTTTGTCTGGTGGGCAATAGCATGAAAAAAAGACGATTGGAAAATCAAAGATATTTGCGACAAAAAAATAGGATAGTTTGGTATAGAAAAAAGCCATATTGAAACTTAGGGGGTGTTTCCAGAAACAAAAAAAGGTAAAGAGCAGCAGGCTATGAATGTTGCTCTTTACCTTTTTTTAAAACAATCTGAAGGTTTTAAAATGATTTACTCCATTCCTCATCTTCGAGAAGCACACCATTGGTGCTGATATATTCTACAATCATATTTCCATGTTTAAGCACCCCATCTTTTTTTAGGGCAGTGATAATTTCAGTAAATCGGTCTTCATCTGCATCCTGTTTTTTACGTGAAAGGGTAATCCGAATGGTTGGGGCAACTTCGTAATCTTTATAGCTAGCTGCTTTATTTGGATCAATCTTTAATTCTTTGCCGATCCTCTCATCAAAAACCAAGAGTAATTGATTCGAATCACCTATTTCTTCTTGAATCTCTTCCCAATCATCACTTTCAGCAATATCTCCCATATCCTTGGATATCAATACGTCCCCCAGTTCAGTTTCTATATAAGGCCTTATTTCTTTTTCAGCATCATCTTGCCATTTATCAGATATGAATGTGTCCTCCATTTCCCCTGTTTCCTCATTAAAGAAAACTAAAAATTGAGTACCATATTTTTTATGTTTCACTTTAGCTGCATAGTCAAAATAGCCCCAGTTACCCATATTATCGTATAGGACATCATATATTTCCGTTCCATCTTCAAAGTTTTTCTCTAAGTATCGTTCAGCTTGATGTTTAACCTTCTTTTCTTCATCAAGATCTGCTTTCATGCTCTGTGTGAATGAAAACACAAGTATCACGACACCGGTCAAGATAATTAAAAAAACACCTAGTAAAGTCAGTAAAATCTTTTTTGTTTTGCTCAAGGAACACCCTCCTGTTATCTCTGCTTTCTTTCAATATTTCCCATATTTAGTCTAACATTTGCCTAGCTTATTTAACTATTGAAATTTAGAAATCTGGCTTTAATTTAAGGAGCGAACCTTATCCAACTGCGAAATCAAAATGACCTGCCCTCTACAATATCGGGATACTTTGTTACAATAATTAAATGGATAGTACCCTAAAGGGAGAGATTTACTTGGAAACCTTTCAAAGAGAAATCAATCATAATCGAGAAGAATTCAGAAAGATGAGGTGGAAACAGCATCGTTTAAAAGTTACAGGGTTATTCGATGCCGCCTTTTCGAAAAGAGAGAATGTTGATAAAGTGGCGATAGTTGGTGCAGGCAATTGCGATGATTTGGATATTGAGTATCTGGCAACTAAATGCAACTCCATATATTTATTTGATATTGATATGGAAAGCATGGAAAAGGGTACTGAGAATTTGCCTGAACGGACTCGGGAAAAAATTCAACTTGTTGAAATCGATGTAACAGGCCTCGACAAAATGGGGTTTGATCACCACCTATCTTCCATGCTGAAGCGTGGTGAAAAGGCAGAGGGAATCATTCAGTATATAAAGGATACCGAGAATCGGTTAAGTCAGCTTTCTGACAGTATTTTTGCTGATTATCATAATGGTTTTGATATCGTGGCAACCTCCGCCATTTATACCCAACTTTTTTATAATTGGACTAAGGAACTGCTTTCTGATTATGGTAAACAATATCAGAAAAGAGACGCAGAAGAGATAAAGAATGGATTTTTAGATCTTAGGGATGAGATAGTATGTACGTTGAATCACTCTATATCTAAATGTATCAAGCAAAATGGATTCTATATTACATGGACTGATATCTTAAAAATGGAACCCGAGTATATGGATACCATTAATGAAGGGCTGAATGCCATCTTTGCCTTAGCTTCAAACGTGGGTTATGGGGCAGCATTGATTGGGATAAAAACTTTTATTGAAGAAGTGGATAAAAGTGAATTATCCCTTCGATATTGGCTATGGGAATTTAATGCCAATAAACAGTATTTGACGATTGGCATTATTGGGAGATTGAATGGGTTGTAAAATAATTGAAAAATGGAAAGGATAGGTAAGCATATCAGCGGCTGCACCTATCCTTTTTTTGATTGGTGAAATTCCCCCTAAATTCTATCATTCCTAATCTAAAAAACGTGAGTAAATGGGGACTAAAAGTCATAAGAGGATAGACATAATCATATGAAAGGTATAAAAAAACGATAAAACTTTTGACTATTTGTCTAATGAATTCATAATCTGGGGTGGATATAATGAATCTATTAAAAACGGAATATTCCAATAAGTGAAAGTGGGAGACAGCAAAAGAAAAGGAAATGATACGAGTAATGAGGGTAAACAATAAGGAAGGTGTGAGTGTTTGAAAGCTGATATCGTGTTCATAAACGGCGAGGTCATAACAGCTGATCAAAAAAATTCAGTTGCAGAATCCTTGGCAATTAAAGGAAATAGAATCTCGGCAGTCGGAACGAATCAGGAAATCAAGGTTTTTATCGGAGAAGAAACAAATGTGATTGATTTGCAGGGAAAGTCATTACTTCCTGGGTTTATAGATTCTCATAAAGCAGGTCTGGTACGAAAATAGGGACGGTTCAATCGATTAGCGTAATGAAAGCCATTAAACTATACACTTGGAATGGCGCGTTTGCGAGTTTCGATGAGGATGTCAAAGTCAGCATAGAGGAAGGGAAGCTGGCAGATCTAGTAGTATTGAATGATAGTATTTTGAAGGTTGATCCTCAAAATATTAAGGATTTAAAGGTTGAATCAACGATTCTGAATGGAGAGATTCTCTATCATAGGGAATCATTAGTGGAAATATAATCTAGAGTATCTAGTAAACAACCAAGACTTTCACTATGATTTTTTTGGATTAAGCGAACAAATGTTGAATTTTTAGCAGGTTATCTAAAAGGGGGATTTTCGCTATGAAAAAGCAAAAATTATTAATTAATGGTGAGAGGCTGAGTCGTACACTCGAGAAATTCGCGGATTATGGACGCACAGAAAACAACGGAGTCACACGGTTATCCCTTTCCGAAGAAGATCGATTAGTCCGTGATTACTTTTGCGCTTGTTGTAAAGAATTGGGGATGACCATTAAGGTTGATGATATGGGGAATATTTACGCTACTTTAGCGGGAATTGAAAACAAACCGCCCATTGTAATGGGGTCACATATGGATACCGTTAAAAAGGGCGGGAGGTTTGATGGGATCTTGGGTGTAGCTGCAGGCTTGGAAGTCGTGCGGACTCTGGTGGAAAATAATATCCAACCAAAAATTCCGGTGATGATCGTCAATTTTACGAACGAAGAAGGAGCCAGGTTCGAACCTTCCATGATGTCATCGGGAGTTCTTTCAGGGAAATTCGAAAAATCAATCATGCTGCAAAAGACGGATAGTGAAGGAACCACTTTCGAAAGCGCCTTGAATGCCATTGGTTATGCAGGGGATAAAGAGTCCCGTTTAAAAGAAGCGACTGCATTTCTAGAGTTGCATATCGAACAAGGGCCCATTCTTGAACGTGAATCATTGACGATCGGTGTCGTTGAATGTGTCCTTGGAATGGTTTGCTATGAGATAGAAGTTACTGGAGAATCCGATCATGCGGGAACTACCCCGATGAATATGAGAAAGGATGCTTTTTTCACGGCGAATAGCTTGATTATGGAGGCCCGTCAGAAGCTGGGCATGCTTGATGAAGATTTAGTTTTTACAATGGGAAGGGTAAATGTGTTTCCTAATATCCATACGGTCATCCCTAATAAAGTGATTTTTTCGCTAGAAGCGAGACATAAGGATTCCAAGGTCATCGAAATGGTGGAGGAAGTCATTAAAGGCCTTACGACCACAGGTTCAGAAAGTGGCTGCGACATCCAAGTGAAAAAATTATGGGACAGGGATACCGTATGGTTCGACAAATCGATTTGCAATTTGCTTGAGCAATCGACCCATTCCTTGGGTTTACCATATAAAAGAATGGTAAGCGGGGCAGGACATGATGCTCAGTTTATAGCTAGTTATATACCGACTGCCATGGTTTTCGTCCCAAGCATCAACGGTAAAAGTCATTGTGAAGAGGAACTTACTACTTGGGAAGATTGTGAAAAAGGCGTCAATGTAATATTGGAAACGGTTATTGCCATACAGTCCACTTAAGATGAATATATGGTTGGTTGAAAGCAGGAAATGACTGGGACCGAAGGATGCTATCAAACCATCGGCTTAGTATGAAAGTCAGCTAATCTGATGGTGATGCATCCGTGTTAAAGAAGCTAAATTGGGGAGGGTATAAATTGAATGCCATTAAGCTATTGCTTTTGGTTCCATTTATAGGATTCTTAGGTTTATTGCCGGAACTGTCGATATCGACGAACTTTATGAAAATCGAAAGAGTGGTACAGCAACCACTTTCAAGGATCGCCATCGACGAAAAGATATCTTATGAGGGCTGAATTAATTGATTGGAAAAAATATTATTAATATAATAGTGTCCCAGACTGTAGGCAAACTCGAAGAAAAGCGGGTTTGCCTACAGTTTTTTTAAAAATAATAACGTTATAGTTGATTTCAGAAACCCGCTCCCTTTCCGCCGACTGTCTGCCAAGGCTCCTCGCCGCAAGCGTCTGCGGTGTCTCGGCTAGCCAGTTATTCGGCAGAAGTGTCGCAAATTTCTTCAATTATGGTAATAATCCTCGATGTGACCACTATGCTTTCGGAAAATGGAAGCTGTCATTGAAGTGGGCACTCAAGTGTTAAGCACGTGATTCGCTCAATACTGGTCCAAGAGGAGACTATTCTGCCAACCTTTTGTCGAAAAACTGAGATACTATTAATTCAATAGTATCTTTCATCTTTTATCTCCCAATTAAATATAGAACGGAAGGAATCATGCTAATCTAGTTTAAGATTGGCAGCATAACCTTCCGTATAATAGTGTGAAGATGGGTATTTATCAGTTAATGACATGTGTTTAAAAGGACTTGGGCTGCGTATTGGCCAGAACTTTTCAAGTCTCTTGCCGAAGGAGTTGGGAATTAACTTAATATACTAAATATATTGTCAAATGCATGTTATATATATTAGAATATAAATAACCATTTCATATTGTAATAATATAGATAGTCACCCTATTTATACCTGTTATGATGTCTGTAATGGCAGGAGGCACAAATATTATGTTTCATCAGAATACAGTATATATCGTTGGCGAATCGAAGGCGGCTTCTAATAACCCAATTACGCAGCAATTCAACTGCTTTTTTATCGGGTTCGTCATTGATAATGATACACATGAAATAGTAGATGTGGAATGCTCGACTACGATATCGCTTACATCGCGGTTCATTCATTACATGTTAGTAGGTAAATCCATACTTCAACCCGATGAATTGGAGAAAGTAATTGAGAAACGTTACTTTGGTTCATCTCAGAAAGCACTGACCGTCGCTCTAAGAAATGCGAGCATTAAATATCAACAACTTTATAATTTATAGCTGCTTCTTTTGTTATTCGCGATTGAAATCCAGCTGTTAAAGAGTGTATGCGTACTCTTTGGCAGCTGGATTTTTTTATGTGGGGCTATGTTAGACTCTGTCGGATTTTAATTCTTCTTATTGGCTTTTTACTGAAGATGAAAATCACATTTTAGTTTAATGGAACCACCTGAATATTAGGAGGTATGGGAAATGATTCAAGATGGCGTGATGTTTGTCTGTTTTTTAATGGCATTTACTGCCGTGATTGCAGTAGCGGAAAAAAAGATAGGGGGAAAGTTCTTCAAGTATGTACCTGGTATTGTCCTAATTTATATTGGAGCGGCTCTGATGAAAACTTTTGGAGTTTTTTTTACAGTGAGTCAGTCGAAAGTGCATATGGCACCATACGGGGACTCCTGCTTCCTGCCATGCTGATGCTCATGCTTTTGCAATGCGATATGCGTAAAATAATCAGACTTGGACCAAAGATGCTTTTAACTTTTTTTGCCGCTTCATTCAGCATCATTGGAGGGTTCACCCTTACTTACGTTTTAATGAATGGCTTCTATGCGGAAGGAACATGGAAGGCATTCTCGGCTTTAAGCGCCAGCTGGACGGGGGGATCTGCCAATATGGTGATCTTACAAGGCATACTCGAAGTTCCTGAAAATATTTTTGGTTATGCGTTGATCATGGATACAGTCAATTATTCCATTTGGGTCATGTTCTTGTTTTGGCTGGTGCCTCTTGCTGGAAAATTCAATATTTGGACTAAAGCGGATACATCGTTCATTGATCAAATGACTTCCGAGCTTGAAGCGGGGGAAACCACAAAAACGGAATTTGGATTTGTGAAATTGATCGGTTTCCTGGCGCTGGCTTTAATTGTATCAGCAGGGGCAACCAAAATGGGGGAAAGGCTGCCAGTACTGGGTGCCGCAGTGAATGCGACCACTTGGACGATCATCATTGCATCGACAATAGGTTTAATTCTGGCTGTCACAAAGGTTGGCCGTATTGCCGGTTCCATGGAAATTTCCAAAGTCATGCTTTATATAGTCATTGGTTTAATTGCTTCCCATGCCGATTTTTCACAGCAGTTTCAGGCGCCTGTGTATATTTTATCCGGATTTATGATTCTATTCTTTCATGGGTTGATCATGGTCATTTTAGCTAAAATCTTTAAGTTGGATCTATTCACTATGGGAGTTGCCTCATTGGCGAATATAGGAGGGGTGGCATCAGCCCCAATATTGGCTGGTGCATTCAACCGTGCCCTAATACCGGTCGGAATTTTGATGGCTGTACTTGGCAGTCTTCTGGGTACCTATTTTGGAATTCTTACATCATATATACTCTCAAGCTTTTAAGGAAGGGTTGTTAATATGAAGATTGAAAGTTTACAAGTATCAGTGGAAATTTTGCCACTTGTCAAGCCGTTCAAGACTGCATTACGTACAGCTATGGAAATTGAAAATATCATGGTTTCCGTGAGGTTGGAGGATGGAACGGAAGGTTTGGGAGCTGCAGCCCCCACGGTTGCCATCACAGGTGATTCTACAAAAGGAATCATGACTGTCATTGAAGAAGTGATCACGCCACATCTAATCGGCCGCGACATCGAGAATATCAATGCATTGTCTCAACTAATCCAACGATCCTGTGTAGGCAACACAAGTGCAAAAGCCGCTGTTGAAATAGCTTTATATGACGCAGTCAGCAAACGATGGCGGCTTCCTTTATATCAATATCTGGGTGGTAAATCGAATGTCCTGAAAAATGATATGACAATCAGCGTTGATGAACCTGAAGAAATGGCAAAGGCGGCATTGTCCCTCATCGATGGCGGATTCTCAACAATGAAGATAAAGCTGGGGAAAGACTGGAAGAGTGACGTGGAGCGGGTTGCCTGCATTCGTGCTGCTGTTGGCGACCAGGTCATTATCAGGATTGACGCAAATCAAGGGTGGACAACAAAACAAGCGATTTCCATCATTCATGAACTCGAGGAAAGAAAGCTGAACGTTGATTTGGTGGAACAGCCAGTGCAAGCCCATGATATCGAAGGATTGAAAGAAATAAAGAGGTCTGTCCAAGTGCCGATAATGGCAGATGAAAGTTTGTTTTCCCCTCGTGATGCCATGAGACTCCTGAATGAACATGCTGTTGATTTCCTTAATATTAAATTAATGAAAACAGGAGGAATTCGACGGGCACTTCAAATCGCGGATATGGCAGAAGCAGCAGGGGTGGAATGCATGATCGGCAGTATGATGGAATCATCCGTGAGCGTAGCCGCCGCTGCACATCTGGCAACCGCTCATCCAAATATAACGAAAATCGATTTAGATGCACCATTATGGATTAAGAATGAACCATTTGAAGGCATTGAATTTAGGAAAGATCAACTCCTCATAGCCGAAAAACCTGGACTCGGAGTCAAGAGGAAATCCTCTTTTACTCAATAAAACTATTTTGAAAGGGTGATTATTTTGATTAGACGAAAAAGGTTAACCGTTTTAGTGCTATCTTTCTTTGCGCTCAGTATTTTAGTATTAAATCCCAACGAAGCCGGCGCAAGAGAACAGAAGAGAATTGCCTATGTGGATGTAACTGCTGCAACTCTTTGGACGGAGCCGGGTTTATTAAGGGAATTGGATGCCCCTTCAGCATCGAACCCCGTTGATTTGAATGCATGGATCAAATCCATGAATTATGAAGACAAACTGTGGCTTGTGGGTAACCTGGAGACACAAGCGTTATATGGTTCTAAAGTGACCATTCTAGAAGAACGGGGTGAATGGGTGAAAGTAGCTGCTGCCAATCAGCCTACGCCCCGTAATGAAGCAGGTTATCCAGGCTGGATGCCGAAGGGGCAATTGAAATTAGGAAAATCCTTCGAGAAGCAGTTCAATAGAGGATTTGCCCTTGTAAATGCTCTAAAGACTTGGCTTTATTCGGATTCGAAACATCGGTCGAAATTCATGGAGATCAGCTTCAATACACGCCTTCCGTTATTACAGGTGAAAAAGGATAAAGTGAAGGTGATGACACCAAGCAATGGAGCAAAATGGATAGAAAAGAAAGACGTGTCCGTCTACCGAGACGAAAGTCAAATTCCAGTTCCAACCGGTAAGGACATCGTAGAAACAGGAAAGGGATTTTTAGGGCTTCCTTACCTATGGGCTGGAATGTCCGGTTTTGGATTTGATTGCTCTGGTTTTACCTATACGATGTACCATGCTAATGGAATAACGATTCCAAGGGACTCCTCCATTCAGGCGCAACATGGTAAAAAGGTGGAACCAGAAGATCTTCAACCAGGTGATTTACTATTTTTTGCACATGATAAAGGGAAAGGAAGAGTCCATCATGTGGGAATGTATATTGGTGACGGAAAAATGATCCATTCGCCAAACAGCTCAACACATGTAAGGATAGATGAAATAAAAACATCGGGATACGGAGAGGAATATGCCGGAGCAAGAAGATATATCGAATGATTCTTAATGATACACAAACTCTGGTAAAAATGTTTTGAAGATAGATTATTATTTTGATGGTAAGAATGATCGAAAAATCACTATTGAAGTCTATGAACAAGAGAATGGTTGGTTTAAAAAAGATGCATCACTAGTGTTCCAAGTGCCGTGGTGTTGAATAAAGGCCTGTTGAGCAGTTTAATTGAGATGCAGTAAAAAACCTCTCAATAAAAAAACTCTTTTTTATTGTCTACTTGACAGGATAAAGTTAAGATTATCCCCAAAAAGCATGAATGTTGTTAAAACATCATTCGTGCTTTTTTTAGCGTTTTACACTTCGGAAGGGGGCAGGATTAATATACTGAAATCTTTTTTGATAACTTACACTTGTTTACCCTATTTGTTTTTTACGAGCTTTGTCTTTGTGAAATTTATCAGTACTTTTGTTGTGTGAATAGTTACCAATAATACATTCGGCATCATTCATAGAGTAATATATATATGGAACAGAGCCACCAACAACACCTGCAGCTGCATAAGCTCCACTGTAAGGGGCTTTTTGTAATAATAGATAAAATATGCTGCAACACCTACTTTAGGAACCGCTGTTATATGTTTTCTAGCAGGTGGTTTAATTGGAGAATAAAAAAGTGGTTAAAAGAAAAGTGAACCTTAAAAAACATCAGTGGGGTGGCAATAATTGCCACTCCACTGATGTTTTTCTAATATAAAGCTTTTTATAATTATTTTACTATAATATTAAAGTGGTATAATCGTAACTTTTTAACCTACCTACTTGATGGTATCAAAAAGCCGTTCCAAATCCTTATCCATAATGAAAACTTCAATTCTTTCGCCAGTTTTAGTGCTTATATCACTGTGAGAAGAAAGAACCTTACAACCAGTATGATCTTCAACTATTTTTTCATAATCCTTAGTGTACATTTCACGAAGTAGTGAACGCATTTTTTTTACCAGTTTTTTGCCGGAATTGTGACTCACAAGGTGCTTTTCCTCAACAGTAAGGACACCCTTGAAACGGGTTATCAACATATCATTGATTATATAAGTTTTAGTTTCCTGAGGTCCTCTTCCTATCAATTCACGCTGGAACTTAATGAACGCTTCGCTTATTTCAGCCTCAATCCTTTTTTTTGTATTTATCATAATGCCTCCAGTTTATCTGACGAATTTATGGGATTTATCATAATGCCACGTCTAAGTTCCTGTCAATAACAGTTTGTAAAACTTTAGAAAAAAGTGAAAAAGTTAGTATATTTAAGAAATATAGCATTTTTGCTGATGAAATGGGTAAATATCGTCTTAAATGATCAGAAATGGAGGTTTTTAAAGATTAATAAGAGTTTACAAACCTTGAATGAGGGGCGTACAATAATCCTCATGAAAAACAATTTGATACCGGCCAAATCTCAAGTGATTGAGAACGGAGGACCCACTATTCATGGGGTTAATTCTGCATTTGCAGAAGGGATGAGATACTCTTTCGCCATCCTACCCGTCAGCTAACTTCGTCGGCTAAAGCGAAGGAGGTCATAAGACCACCTTGATTCAGGAGGCTTTTTTGTTATGTCATAGCAAAATGGCAACCTGACATTTCCGTAGGTCTTTTTATTATGCCTATAATTGAAAAGGTTTCTTGGAAGACGGATCGTGGAGTAAGCTCTATGGCTTGCTGGGCGTTAAATAGACCAATGATTACTTTTTCTCCAACAAAATGTTTGTTTCTGTATATCTTTCTTTTTCTGATGCGTTCATGACGCTGTAGGACGGAGATTGGATTTGTGCAGGGCTGCAAACTAGGGGAAAAGTAACCATTGGTCTATTTTTTTATGCCTTAACCGACGTCTGCCTGAGAAAAGGAACAGTGATAAAGGTCCAATATCATAATCGAAAGGTGAACGCTAATAAAGACATTTAATGGCTGGGCGGGAAGGGAGAAGAAAAATGGATATTATAGCACTTTCATTAATGGCTACACCGTTTATCCTCTTTTTAGGATTCATTCATTTCTGTAATAAAGTCATTGCAAAGGGAGAGTAGAGAAATGTTTTTAATGATCATCGTCGGAGCGGTTACGTTGTATTTAATACATGCCTTAATATACCCGGAAAAATACTAAGGGAGACTAACGGAGGAGAAGGAAATGGATCTAGTGCAAATCGTTGCGGTACTGGCAGTTGCGATTATCTTAGCCATACCATTGGCTAAATATTTAACGGATGTTTATTCCCTTGAATTAACGAAACAAGATCGGGTGTTTGGAAGGATGGAACGGTATATCTTTAAACTATCCGGCATTAACACGGTGGATATGAAATGGCAGCAGTACGCCAAGGCACTGCTAATGAGTAATTTAGTGATGTTCTTAGTCTCTTATATTATCATTCGCTTCCAAGGGGGGTTACCAGGCAACCCCAGCAAGATAGACAACATGGAACCATTGTTGGCATTAAATACCGCTGCAAGCTTTCTTACGAATACCAATTTACAGCATTATAGTGGAGAATCGGGACTTTCTTATTTATCTCAAATGGTAGTAATCATATTCTTGATGTTCACGACCCCAGCTACCGGCATTGCTTTATGTATGGCTTTTTTTAGAGGATTGACAGGTCAGCGGAGCCTAGGAAACTTCTATGTGGATTTAATCCGTACGATTACTCGAGTGCTGCTACCATTATCGATTTTTATTGGTTTAGTCTTAGTGTCCCAGGGGGTTCCGCAAACATTTAGCCCTACGGCAGTCGCTACAACATTAGAAGGAGCCACCCAAAATATAGCAAGGGGACCTGTAGCGGCACTAGAATCCATTAAGCACTTAGGAACAAACGGAGGAGGGTTCTTTGGGGTCAACTCAGCCCATCCGTTTGAAAATCCTAATGGTTTCACGAATGTCTTAGAAATATTATCCATGTTCCTAATACCAGCTGCCCTTCCGCTGACGTTTGGGTATATGGCGAGGAATAAGAAGCAAGGCTGGATCCTATTTTCAGCAATGGGATTCATGTTACTTCTCTTCTTTAGCATTACTTATTTTAATGAGAAAAATGGCAATCCAGCATTAGAGGAAATAGGCCTTTCGCAAGAGGATGGGAGTATGGAGGGGAAAGAGGTTCGTTTCGGGGTGGCCCAGAGTGCATTATTCACTAGTATAACTACAGCTGCCACCACAGGGTCGGTAAATAATATGCATGATACCCTAACACCGATAGGAAGTGTAGCACCACTTGCAATGATGATGGTGAATTGTGTATTTGGCGGAGATGGTGTGGGTACGGTCAATATTCTCATGTATTCCATATTGGCTGTATTTCTTGCCGGACTGATGGTGGGACGTACACCTGAGTTTTTGGGTAAGAAAATTGAAGGCCAGGAGATGAAGTTAATAGCTATAGCGATTCTTCTCCACCCGTTGATCATATTAGTTCCATCGGCCATTGCATTAGCGACACAAATGGGTTCAGCAGCAATTTCAAACCCGGGCTTTCATGGCATTACTCAAGTCGTTTATGAGTTTACCTCTTCAGCAGCCAATAATGGTTCCGGTTTTGAAGGTTTAGGCGACAATACCCCTTTTTGGAATGTTTCCACTGGTTTAGTCATGTTGTTCGGACGTTATTTTTCCATGATCGCCATGATTGCCGTCGCAGGATCATTACTTGTAAAGAAGCCTGTTCCTGAAACAATAGGAACTTTCAAAACGGATAATGGTACGTTCCTTGTCATTCTTTTAGCCTCGGTTTTAATTATTGGAGCTTTGACTTTCTTTCCAATAATTTCACTTGGACCGGTTGCAGAATGGCTTACGATTAGATAAATGTTGAAAAGGGGCATTTCAAATGAGAATAGAGCGAATAGCAAGTTTAAATAAGAACCTTGTTTATGAGGCAAGTAAAGATGCACTCAAGAAATTGAATCCAAAAGTTATGGCTCGCAATCCAGTCATGTTTGTAGTTGAAGTGGGGTTTGCCCTTACGCTTCTTCTGTCTATATTTCCTGCGCTTTTTGGTGGAGTGGCTGATAGGGGGTATAACATTGCAGTATCCATCATTTTATTCGTAACGATCATTTTTTCTAATTTTGCCGAAGCTCTTGCAGAGGGACGCGGAAAAGCGCAAGCCAATAGTCTCAAAAAGACAAAGCAGGATACTAAAGCAAGGTTAATCCAGAAAGATGGATCAGTAATAATAGTCGATGCCTTGCAATTACGTAAAGGCGATATGGTTTTAGTGAACGCAAACGATTTAATACCGACGGATGGGGAAATCATCGAAGGAGTGGCAGCCATAGATGAATCAGCGATCACGGGAGAATCAGCTTCTGTAATAAAAGAACCTGGTGGGGATTTCAGTTCTGTAACAGGAGGTACAAAAGTCATCAGTGATTTTATCAAGGTTAAAGTCAGTGCAGACCCTGGTGAATCTTTCCTGGATCGGATGATCAATTTGGTCGAAGGAGCTAAAAGGCAAAAAACACCGAATGAAATCGCACTCGGCACTCTGCTGGTTAGCTTGACCATTATCTTTTTACTTGTTTGCACCACACTGGTACCGATTGCGTCCTATATTCAAGTTACCCTTCCAATCGCGACCTTGGTAGCATTACTGGTTTGCCTGATCCCCACAACAATCGGGGGCTTACTCTCAGCCATAGGAATAGCGGGTATGGATAGGGTAACACAATTCAATGTAATTGCGAAGTCTGGAAAATCGGTCGAAGCGGCTGGTGATATCAATACGATCATCCTTGATAAAACAGGAACCATAACACATGGTAACCGCATGGCTTCAGCCTTAATACCGGCTAGCGGTATATGTCAGGAAGAGCTTAATCAATATGCCGTATACGCATCTTTACATGATGAAACCCCTGAGGGCCGCTCTGTATTGGAATTCGCCAAAAAAAATGGGTTACCTGAAAAAATGCTGGATAAAAACGGTACCGAAGGAATTGAATTTACGGCGGAAACCAGAATGAGCGGAACGGACTTTTCTGATGGGAAAAGGGTCAGAAAGGGTGCAGTTGATACGATAATGAAATATATAGTGCATCAGGGAGGAAAAGTGCCTATCGGATTAAAAGACACTTGTGATGAAGTGGCTAAAAAAGGAGGTACTCCACTGGTTGTCACAGAAGGAAACCGTATACTTGGCACAATATACTTGAAAGATACTGTGAAACCAGGCATGAAGGAACGATTTGGTGAATTAAGGAAAATGGGTATTAAAACCATAATGTGCACCGGGGATAACCCGTTAACAGCTGAAACCATCGCGAAAGAAGCAGGTGTCGATGATTTTATTGCCGAGGCCAAGCCAGAAGATAAAATCTCTGTCATCAAGCGGGAACAAGAGGAGGGCAAGCTTGTTGCAATGACTGGAGACGGAACAAACGATGCTCCTGCATTGGCACAGGCAGATGTAGGTTTGGCGATGAATACAGGGACAAACGCGGCGAAAGAAGCAGCAAATATGGTGGATTTAGATTCAGATCCCACAAAAATCATCGAAGTGGTAGCGATTGGGAAACAGTTGCTCATGACTAGGGGAGCATTGACAACCTTTAGCATCGCTAATGATGTAGCTAAATATTTTGCGATAATACCGGCCATGTTCATGTTGGCGATACCTCAAATGAAAGCCCTGAACATTATGGGATTGGCGACACCCCAAAGCGCCGTATTATCAGCTTTAATATTTAATGCCATCATCATTCCGTTGCTAATACCTTTGGCGATGAAAGGGGTTAAATATGTTCCTATGAGCGCTACAAGATTGCTGACGAAGAATTTGACCCTGTATGGATTAGGCGGAGTGTTAGTTCCCTTCATTGGTATTAAATTGATCGATTTGCTACTAGTCGTGTTAAGCATGTCTTAAAAATATAAATTAAGGATGGTAATCCATGTTAAAAAACTTACGTTTGGTTTTGGTGCTTCTAGTCATATCTGGAGTGGCCTATCCGTTACTTATGACAGGGCTAGCACAGTTGATGATGCCTGCAAAAGCAGAGGGCAGTTTAATTAAAAATGAATCGGGTGAATTGATAGGTTCCGCAATGATCGGCCAATCCTTTAAAGAACCCGGTTACTTTCAAGGTCGTGTTTCTTCTATTGAATATGATGCGGCGGGTTCAGGTTCGCCAAACTTTTCTCCTTCAAATGAGAAGATGATAGATCGGACAAGAAAAGACATTTCGAACTTTTTAAAAGAAAACCCTACTGTCGATAAAGCAGACATTCCATCTGACTTGATGACGAATTCGGGATCAGGACTTGATCCCAATATTTCCCCTAATGGAGCGAAGGTACAGGTTCCTCGTATAGCTCAAGAAAGGGAATTATCTGAAAAAACAGTATATCTACTCGTAGAAAAATATACAAGCGGCCGGTCACTTGGAATTTTTGGTGAACCCCGAATTAATGTTTTGGAGTTGAATATGGCATTGGATGAATTAAAATAATTATATTTTGGAGGGTTTAGACGACTCTCCTTTTGAAATAGAACAATAATGGAGGTGTTAATTCTGTCGGAACAATTTCGAAGGAAAACACCAGATGAAATTCTAGAGTCGATTTCCAATATCAAAAGGGGAAGGCTGAAAATCATACTTGGAGCTGTAAGCGGTTCAGGCAAGACCTACCAGTTGCTTCTTGAAGGAAATGAAATGAAGAAACGTGGGATTGATGTAGTTGTCGGGGTAGTCAACAATTCCTGCAGTCCTGGGACAATTAAACAATTAGGCAGTCTTGAACTTATATCAACTATAGAATGGGAGCGAAATGAACACGTAGAACAGGATCTTGATTTAGATAAGATTTACAAACGCAATCCGGAGGTTGTTTTAGTTGATCGATTGGCTCATGAAAATCATCTAAATTCAAAAAACGCCACCCGATTGGACGACGTTATGGAATTAATCAGGAATGAAATCAGTGTCATTACGACGATAAATATTTATGAGTTGAAAGGAGTGAAGAAAGTCGCAGAACAATTACTGAATCTTTCACTTCACGTAAACGTTACACTTCCAGAAGATACTTTGACAAAGGCTGATGAAGTACGTTTATTGGATGTCACCCCTGAAGCCATATTAAAACGTCTGCAAAAAGGGGAAATCGGTAAAAAAGACGACGAAGGGCCGTTACAGTTTTATAACAACGGAAATCTAGCCACTCTTAGGGAATTGTCACTTCGGTTTTTAGCGGAAGAAGTTGAAGAGGACCTGACTGAACACAGGGAACTAGAAGGGTTAATGGGGCCTTCAGGTGCCACGGAACGAATATTGGTCTGTGTACAATATCATTGGAATGGCTCCATATTAATAAGAAGAGGAGATCAGATTGCCAAGCGGTTGGGCGGTGAGCTTATAATCGCCAGCTTTATCACACTATCAAAAAAACTATCAAAAGAGGAAGAAATCTTTAAAAGCTCCATGCAAAAACTGATCAATAAATTAAATGGAAGTTTTATTGAGATTACAATGAAGGGAGACGAAATAGCAGAAGAAATAGTTGGATTCTCCATGCACCATCATATAACTCGAATTATCCTGGGCCAATCCAAAAAGCCAGTGTGGGAAGAAATGGTCAAAGGTTCCATAGTCAATAAAATATTGAGAAAATCCAAGGGCATTGATGTTTATATTGTGGCAGACCGAGTAAAAGCACTTGGTGAGAGAATCATTCCCGCAATCAAGACGGAAAAAAGGAGGGAAAATCCTTATCGCAGGCTCTCGCCCGATGAAATGCATGATAAAGTCGAAAGGGTGAAAAAAGGGACATTTAAGATTTATATCGGAGCTGCTCCTGGTGTTGGGAAAACATATACAATGCTAAGGGAAGCAAATCACCTGAAAGAAAATGAAATTGATATAGTGATTGGATTATTGGAGACACACGGGCGTAAAGAGACAGCTGCCCAAGTGGGAAATTTAGAAATCATGCCAAAAAAAATTGTTCCATATAAAAACGTATTATTGGAGGAAATGGATCTAGATTCAATTATCATTCGGAATCCTGAAGTAGTCCTGATAGATGAATTAGCACATACGAATGTACCGGGAAGCAAGAATCAAAAAAGATATCAAGATGTAATGACCATTTTGGAAGCCGGAATTTCGGTTATTTCCACCATGAATATTCAACATATAGAAAGTTTGAAAGATAATGTGAAGCAAATTACAGGTGTGTCCGTAAGAGAAACAGTACCCGACAGCATTCTTCAATTATCGGATGAACTTGAGTTGATCGACATCTCACCACATGCGCTCAGGAAAAGGATGGAGGAAGGTAATATATATGCCATGGATAAAGTGGAACAGTCCCTTAGCCATTTCTTCAAGACACAAAACCTTATAGCGTTGAGAGAACTTGCGCTCCGTGAATTAGCAGATGATGTGGATGACAGGTTAGAGTCAATGAAACGTAAGGAAGGAGTTAGGGGACCATGGAGAAAAGATGAAGTGATTTTTGTCAGTGTCAATCTTAGAGCAAATGCTGAGCGTTTAATTAGAAGGGGGTTTCGCATAGCCTATCGTCTTAAAGCGGATTGGTATGTTATTTTCGTCAAACATCAAAATGAACTGCAAACTGATGAAAAGGTGATACTAGATAAACTGGTAAGCCTTACACAACGCTTAGGAGGCGTTTTTGAATTATATACAACGAGGGATAGACGATCAGTGGTCAATGAAATCAAGAAACAATTACATGACAAAAAAGCATCACAAGTCATTTTAGGACAATCAGCAAGAACGAGATGGCAAGAAATGATGGGTGGATCTATTGCAGTTCGTCTACTAAGAGAAGCTAGACACCTGGATGTTTTGATCGTAGCTGATTAAATCTCCAGGAGGTAGTTATTTTTTTTGAAAAAATGATCATGAATTTCATCAAATTCATTTTATCTATAGCTATAAGGAAAAATATGGTACAATTAATTACAGAATTTTCATTATATAATAAAAATAAGGGGTTGCCATGATGATCACTTTTCCCAAACCTGATGTTGAGCAATTTTTACGAACTTTTTCCATTACTGATTTTGTAGTAAGTCCAAATGAAAAACATCTGGTCTTCAGTACGAATTTGAGTGGCAAGTATAATTTATGGGGAATGGATTTGCCGAACTGCTTTCCTTATCCACTTACATCCATTGATCAAAGCTGCCATGAGCTGTTATTTGATAAACAGAGCCGGTTTATAATTGCTGGTTTCGATCAAGATGGTAACGAAAATACCCAGTTTTACGGAGTTCCCTTGAAGGGCGGGCAAATGAAGGAAATCGTCCACCATGAAAATACACGTAATTTCATGCCAATTCTATCGAATGATGGCAAAAAACTCTATTATACGACATCAAGGGGAAATCCTTCCTTTCTAAATTCCTATTGTTTAGATTTAGAATCAGGACAGGAAACACACGTCCTGGAGGGGAAAGATGCAGCGACCTATATCCTTGGTTTTAGTCCCGATGAAAAAACCTTTCTTTATCACAAACACTATGCAAATACATATTCCCTTCTCTATGCAAAAAGCGGGAACGAGCATGTCCTGCTCACGCCGCCCACCGAGAAACAACACACAGTGAATGATGGTGTTTTTGTTTCAAATTCGATGATATATTTATTAACTGATTATGATTCGGATTTTACCTATTTGGCTTCATACAACCTTGAAACAAACCGATTCATTAAAATTAAAGAATTGGAGAATGAGAGTTTTACTGCGATGAAATATAGTAAAGAGAATCAACTATTATACGTAACCAGTCAAAAGGGTGTAGAGGATCAGTTATATGAGTTCAATCTGCAAAATGAAGATTGGAGAAATATCCCTGTACCATGCAGCGTCATTAATAAACTTGAGGTCGCTGCATCAGGCACGCTTTACTTATTTGGCATGAGCGCAACCAAGCCTCATAATATTTATAAAAAATCAGTTGATGAGTGGGTATCATTAACTAAATATACGGTTCCTGGCGTCGATTCTAATGAATTGGTCGAACCGGACATCATTACATACCCATCCTTTGATGGCTTGGAGATCGAATCGTTATTTTTTAGGCCAAACAAGGAAAATGATAATGGTGAAGTCATTTTTTGGCCTCATGGAGGACCTCAGGCAGCAGAAAGGAAATTCTTCAGAGCTTCATTTCAATTTTTCCTGAATCACGGTTACAGTATTTTTGCGCCAAACTTCCGGGGTTCTACTGGCTATGGGTTGGAATTCATGAAAATGGTAGAGGGAGATTGGGGAAATGGACCACGACTTGATAATGTAGCCGGCCTTGATTGGCTGATTGAACAAGGACATGCACAAAAAGGGAACATTCTATTGATGGGTGGAAGCTTCGGCGGGTATATGGCACTTCTGCTACACGGACGCCATGCGGATTATTTTAAGGCCGTTGTCGATATTTTCGGGCCATCCAATCTATTCTCATTTATCAATTCCGTTCCAGAAGACTGGAAGCCCGTTATGGATCAGTGGGTAGGAAATCCGGAAAAAGATAAGGAAAAACTAATCGAGTATTCGCCTATCACCTATTTGGAATCCATGATAAAACCAATGCTTGTCATTCAAGGAGCAAACGATCCCCGCGTCGTCAAAGAGGAATCAGATCAAATCGTTCAAGCATTGAAGGACAAAGGAAGAGATGTCGAGTATATGCTTCTAACAGATGAAGGACATGGTTTTTCCAAAAAAGAAAATGAAATTGCCGTCTATCGAAAAATACTCACATTCTTCAATCGATTCACAGCAGTAACGGAGAAGGTATAACCCGCATCAAAATATTTCATTTATTTACAATTGAATTGGAATCCCTGCCACTCACTTTCAAAGTGATGAGCAGGGTTTTTCATGTTGGAGAGCTGGATGTTCTTTTTTGGATGATTTACTTGCTCTGTATACTCTATAACCGAGGCTGTTTCCGTAAGACAAAATTAGGCGGTAATGTTCGTCCATGACTCGTTTCAAGGATTCATTCAAAGGCTGAATGGGGCTACTTGATGCTGAAGAATTCAATAATCCCTCTAAGACGGTACTCGATCTCAAGATTTTTAGATCTGTAAATCCGTTTTGTTGGAAGGCCTTTAACCATTCGGATTGCGTCAATACTTCTCTTAAATTATAAAAGTTCATGATTTCTTTTTTTGAGGCAGAATCAAGGCTGGTTTCTGCTGTCATATCAATAGATAACAAAGTTCCTTCTAGTTTAAGGACCCTATAAAATTCACGGAGTGATTTTTGTATATCAGTGAATGCAGTCGTAGATTCGGCTATGATAAAATCAAAAGAATTATTGTCAAAAGGCAGTTCTTCTATTGAAGACTTATATAGGTCAATGCTTAAGTTAGCTTGTTGGAATCTTTTTTTTGCATGTTTGACCATCTCAGGGTGATTATCAAGCGCGGATATTTGGCAAAGAAACGTTTTTGCCAAATAAGCTGAGGTTTGCCCTGTCCCGCATCCGGCATCAAGGATTATAGACGTATGATCGATTTTTTCATTTTTCAAGAGTTGCTTAGTCAGTTCAAATCCACCAGGGTGTGCCCCTTCAATTCCAAATATGGCTAGTGCGTCTTGGTATGATTGGTTCATGGCTTAATCTCCTTTGGTACATGTATAAAAGTATTTTATGCTTTGGTTTCAAAGAGTGTTTTACCATTGACAAGGAATATGGGAAAGACTTTTAAAGGATTGGTGGGTATTTAATCCATGCAGGCTAGTCCCCGAATGCATACGATGTAGAATCGACTAACAAGGGGAGTGCAAAATGGGATATCATAATTATTATCATAAATGCAGGCAAGGTGTTGGAAGACCGGTTGAAATTCGGACAAGTAGAGGAACCGTACATCGGGGAATCATACATCGGGTTACGTCGAACCGTGTATATATTCGTCCATTTGACGGTAGCGGAAACCTTGGGGGTTTTGGTTATGGAGGTTTTAATACAGGATATGGTTGGGGTGCTGCAAATGGATTTGCCTTTGGTGCAATTGCATCTTTAGTCTTTCTCGCATTTCTCTGGTAATCGAATGATAAAAATAAAAAAACCTGAAAAATTATCAGGTTTTTTATTTTGAACCCATCGGTTCCCTACTAATAAACTGGAAATGAATATGAATAGATGTACGACAAAGATACATGTAAAACGGGTCATCTTTTTGGATTTTAATCTTTGATGCGTCTCATTTTGGAATGAACCCAGTTCTATTTTTGTTACATCACAAATACATACAGCGGATCTCTCTGTTTTCCCTCCTGTTATCCGCAAGAAAAACTGTGAAGCCTTGAATGAAGTTGGTTTACTGAAGTTAAAAAGACCGGGCAAGACGGAATCCTAGGTCGTCTATGCAAAATGTCGGATGGCTGCGCCGACGACATGAAGCTCCACAACCCCTGGCATCCTCAGCCCAGCTACCTCCTCGAAAAATACGGTAGGTGCCGTACACTTGTTCATCATATAAATCCCAACACCATTCCCAAACATTCCCTAACATATCATGCAACCCCCAATGATTCGGTTCCTTTGTTCCTACTTCGTGGATTATGCCCCCTGAATTTTCGTTATACCAGGCAATCTTATTCAGCTCTCCGTATCTATAACCAGCAGTCCCGGCTTTACACGCGTGTTGCCACTCTGCTTCTGAAGGAAGTCGAAAACCGTTGGATTCCCAATCACAAACAATGTTTTCGCCATTTTTAGAATAACACTCTCCCAGTCCAGCTTTCTGTGAAAGTAGATTACAAAAAAAAATTGCATCATTCCAGGAAATATTGACAACAGGTTTTAGATCTCCTTCAAAAGAATTAGGTGATTTATTTGTAATAGCATAGTAGAAATCCGTAGTAACAGGATAACGGGCAAGAAGGAACGGTCTTATTTCTGCTTTCCATTTGCTTTTAATTCTATCGTCCCTTAATTCTATTTCTCCCCCAGGAATTTTCACCATTCGATAGTCAATGTAACTCATTATTTCCTTTGACAATCTACCTTCCTCCAAATGATCATAATTTTACAAATTTTACCACAATTAGAACCGTTAAATCAATACAAATATTATGTTTGTATTGGCAGATAACTTCCAGGGAGTTAAATAAGTACTAAAACCGTTTTTGAAGAAGGTATGCACACGTTTGATTCACTGAGGGTAGACAGGATTTTGTACTGCAATCAGGATTTCAATGTCTATGAACATTGATGCGGGTAAAGGATCAAGTTTAAGCTTCGTTACGTCCCCATCCAATTTATATTAATAAGTTTGTAGATTTAAGAATACAAATTATAAGTGAGCTTTCGATAACTTAATTTATGGGGGGGAGCGAATGAACGAGTTTTTGGAGAAAACAGCAAGATTCGAGCATCGTTTTTGGCTGCAAATCTTAGGGGAACATGCCAGGTTCATCCATGAGTCTTTAGCTCCGGTTGAAGTGGAAAACATTGATATTGCCTCAGAATTCATTCGAGTTTTTGATACTCTCCTTGGTAAAGCCAATTCGGAGGAGATTTCGCAACTTACTGCCATGGCAGAATCTGAGGCGTTAAGACTTCGTGAGTTTAAGCTATGCCTTTTAAAAGAGCATCTGGTAGGTAAAATTAAAATACATCTTTCACCTACATTCCTAAATCATATGGTGAACGAATTAGAAGAATATTTAAGATTATTGAAATACTTCAATTCAAATCAAATGCCGCCGGTTTTTCATGAACTCCATCATCATTTGATTTGGCTGTTAGATGCGGCAGGGCATGCAGGTGCAATATCATCCAATTTGGATGAAGTTGAAAAAAGATTAAAGGAGAAAAGTGACCAATATAAAAAACATTTTAATGATTTTTTTATATAAAAGCGGTTGAGATGGCTGGATATTTACGAACCAATTTGTCAACATTCCCAGCATTGGAAAAAATGAATGCGGACGTCACATTGGAGATTAAACTCTTTCAGCACTTTCTGCTTGAATTGGAGGAACTTGAGCTTAGTGCACAGGCTCTTGGAACGCTTTCCCCATTAATGGCAGATCATATGTGGCGTGAAGAATGTTATTATTTAACCAAACTCGCTGAATCGACAAAAACAGAAAAGCCAAACTGCGATCCGGCAAAACCGAGGCTCGTGGATTAATATAGTGCCTATGGAGCCCTTCTATTAGTCGGGCTCTCAGTTTGTCGACAAAATGGAGCGGATTTCTGAAAAAAACTTTGTCAACAGTCTGGGTTTTACCCATAGGACATGGTTTAAGACGTTTTGGTTGTTTCCATTTCGGGTGCTATAAATTTATAAGGAAGTTAATTCCTATCAATATGATATACTAAAATGACTAAAATTAATTATAGAAGTATAGGAGTGCTGAAAGATGTTTGGAAATACTTCCAATTTGACGGATGGCATTTATTTTGGAGAATCGCTGCCACAACAAATCGCTAAACACATTTTAAAAAAAATCATTGAAGGGGAAATAGAAGCTGGAGAGAAAATCGTCGAAGAAGACATTTCCAAAGAATTGAATACGAGCCGTGCACCAGTACGCGAAGCCCTTTATCTATTGCAGGTTGACGGGATTGTTGAGAGAATACCGAGGCGGGGAACGATCGTCAAGCCATTTTCACAAAAGGAAATCATTGAATATAATGATGTTACGATCGGGCTGATCCAGATGGGCATTGATTTTTCCCAAGGGAAGTGGCACGCAGAAAATAAGCAATCATTACGAAAGCATTTGGAAAGTGCAACGAATGAGTGTGAAAAAAGTAATGTAATCGAGTATCAAAAAAGGGCAACACAGATATTTCGATATATTTTTTCAATCGCTGAAAACAAAGCATTATCAAGATTTTTTGAAGAGGCCAGTCATATCCTCATGGTTTTTGCCCAAAGTCAATGGAGTATAGAAACAATGGAAAATTTCCATTTTAGTTTAAAAATGTCCATTGAGGCCATTCTCGAAGGCGATTTCATTAAAGCAAAAAGTGAAATTCATGAAGCCTTGAATCGTGGAGTGATGTAGAGTCTTTGACTCTAAAACTAAATTGTCGACAATCGACAAAGATAATGTTATGATGTAACCGTATTCAATAAAGAATATCATCACGAAGATCAAAGGGAGAAAGGGAGAATACTATGCAAACATTTGATTTTACAGAAAAAGTAGCAATTGTTACCGGTGGCGGCGGGGGTATCGGCCGGGCAGCGTCTATTACACTTTCAGAAAATGGAGCCAAGGTGGTTGTTGTAGACCTTTCCGAAGAGGCTGGCATGCTAACGGTAAATAAGATCAAAGAAAAAGGCGGCGAAGCGAAATTCGTTAAAGCCGATGTTACAAAGGAAGACGATATAAAAAATTATGTTCAAAAAACGATAGATTTCTATGGGAAAATCGATATTTTCCTGAATAATGCAGGGTGGGAAGGCAAAATAATGCCGCTTATCGACTATCCTGCTGAGGTTTTCGATCAATTAATGTCAATAAATGTACGCGGCGTTTTCTTGGGCTTGAAACATGTATTGCCCCATATGATTGAACAAAAAAGCGGGGCGGTCGTGAATACTGCTTCAGGAGCTGGTTTACTGGCAACGCCAAACATGGTGGCATATGGCGCAAGTAAACATGCGGTTCTTGGAATGACGAAAACAGCTGGTGTCGAAGTTGCTCCCCATGGTGTCCGGGTGAATGCCGTTTGCCCAGGTGTGGTCAATACCGCAATGATGCGTTCGATTGAAAGCGGATTTGGTCAAGGTGATTCCGCGGCAGCTGAAAAGGCTAGAAAACAGCTGGAAGCAACAACTCCTGATGGCCGTTATGCCGAACCGCAGGAAATTGCAAATCTAATGATGTACTTAGTATCCGATCTTGCCAGCCACATTACGGGTCAAGAACTTGTAATCGACGGCGGGGCCATTTTAATCTGATCAGCAAAAACTTTATTATAGGGGGACGAATAGATGAGTTTAAAAGGAAAGGTCATAATAATTACAGGAGCAGGCAGCGGAATTGGAAAGGAAACGGCATATAAATTAGCTGAACAGGGAGCTATTGTCGTAGCGGCTGATTACAATGATGTTGCAGCTAAGGAAACTGCGGAGATCATTCAACAAAAGGGAGGCACGGCATCTTTTGTGAAAGTGGATGTAGCTAAAGCGGAAGAAGTGGAAGCGATGGTCGAAGCTGCAATCGCCAATCATGGCACCATCAATGGCATTTTCAACAACGCTGGAATTGGACTAGTAAAACCATTTTTGGAGATGGATCCAGAGTCATACCACAGAGTCGTGGATGTTGACCAACACGGCGTTTATTATGGCATGTATTATGCAGCAAGGAAAATGGTGGAGCTTGGTGTAACAGGCGCCACGATCGTTAATACAGCCTCAATATATGGGACGATGGTTTCTATTGGCAGCTTTAATTACCATGCTGCAAAAGCTGCAGTCATCGCCATGACCAAATCTGGAGCAATTGAACTTGCGCAATATGGGATTCGTGTTGTCGGTGTGGCACCAGGTTTTATCGAAACACCGATCATTGGTGACGATCAAGAGTTCCTGGACAGTTTGGCACAACTCCATATGAGGAAAAAATTGATTCAGCCAGAAAAAGTTGCAGAAGTAGTAACCTTCTTGTTCTCTGAAAAAGCGGATGCCATTAATGGACAAGTCATTCCTGTTGATGATGGATTCTTAAGCTTTAAGGGGTAATCAGTATAATCAAATAGATTTTCGATAACTTAAAAAGGGAGTTTTGACATGAGCAATCGATTCGATGGCAAAGTTGTAATCATTACTGGGGCAGGATCAGGCTTAGGACAAGCGGCCGCATTGGAAATGGCTAAAGAAGGGGCTAAACTTTCATTAATTGATTTAAACGATGCATCTTTGGAAGTGACAAAAAAATTAATCTTAGAAATTGCACCAAAATCCGACGTGCTTCTGATTACGGCAGATGTATCGGATGAAGAAGCAGTAAAGAACTATGTAGACCAAACAGTCAGCAAATATGGTAGAGTCGATGGATTCTATAATAATGCGGGTATCGAAGGCAAACAGGCCCCAATGGCTGAATACGATAGCAAAGTTTTCAACAAAGTAACGGACATCAATATCAATGGTGTATTCTATGGTATGAAATACATTCTGCCAATCATGAAAGAACAAGGATCAGGGGCAGTGGTGAACGTGGCTTCCGTAGGTGGAATTCGTGCTGTGCTTAACCAAAGTGCGTACGTTGCAAGTAAACATGCTGTAGCAGGCTTAACAAAAACAGCTGCCATAGAATATGGTCAATATGGAATCAGCATAAATGCCATTGCACCAGGAGTAATCTTAACAGCGATGGTAGAAGGTTCATTCAGGCAAATAGGCGGAGAGAATTGGGAAGAAGCAATGGCGGATTTCGTCAGTGTGAATCCTAAGAAACGCTTCGGTAAACCTGAAGAAGTCGGCCGTTTAGTCGCGTTCCTCTTATCAGGGGAATCAGAGTTCATCAACGGGGTAGTCATTCCGATTGATGGCGGACAATCTTCACAATACTAATTAAGCAAAGGGAGTGACTGTATTAGGTCACTCCCTTTTTAATGGTATCCTTAATATTTAGTGACCAAACGTATTCAAATTTGGAAAAAACGAAGACTTGCTGGGTTTTCGTTTTTTTGCATATTCAAAAATCAGTTCATATGAAACAAAATACGACCCTTTAGAATAGATTCAATAAGCTCATAACGGATGAACTCATAAAAAAACGCCATATAAGGCGCTTAACATACATTAAAGATACCAATCTTTACTTTTCTTTATCGTGAAGCTTATCTTCATAATCTGTTTCCAACATACCATACAGACCATTCATTTCTTGTTCATCAGGATCTGCCCCAAACTCATTTCTATATTTTTTCTTTTTATCATCATGGATTTCTTCTTTTTCAATCTCCTTGTCCATACATACCACCTCCAACCAATATGGTGTCTCATTGTCCGAATAAATATACGTGAGTGAGCTTAGGTGCATTAGGTTTGACACTAAGGTCAGAAATGGAAGATTGATTACTAATTTCATTAAGCTCATTTTATTGAACTATTAATTGGTATTCTAAATAGTTATTACTCTTACTATTTGTTAAGATATAAATATATAACTTAGAGATAACGGAGAGAGAATGTGAAGAAGAAACGTAAGAAATCAAAGGATTTTTTTGTCATTTTTATCCTGATTTTTGTATTTTTGCTCATAAAGGAAATCATGCAAACCCCCTATTCCGAAAATGTTTCCACATCAGTAAATACGCTTGATTCTTTTGCGAACGTGAAAAAGTATAGTTCACTTCTACGTGACGAGTTGGCTAAGTACGGACTAGAGGAGCATACTTCGACGTTGATTGCTTTGATGCAGCAGGAAAGCCGAGGACGGGGCGGTGACCCAATGCAGGCATCCGAGTCAGCGGGGCTTGATCCAAATACAATCACAGATCCAACGGAAAGCATTAAGTATGGGGTAAAACATTTTAAGAGGATCAATGAATATGGCAATGAAAAGGGCGTGGATTTTGCCACGATCATTCAAGCATATAACATGGGAATTAGTTATATTGATTTCGTTGCGAATGAAGGGGGCAAGCATAATGAAGAGCTTGCGAAGAAGTTCTCCATGCTTCAGGTAGAAAAAAACCCCACGCTCTATGATTGCGGCGGAGACAAAGAGAATTTCCGATATCCATATTGCTACGGTGATTACTCATACAGTGCGAAGGTATCCAAGAACATTGAGGTTCTTTCCGACAGTCTATCAGCTCAAGCTGATGGTGAGTGAGTGAGAACAAAAAACCTACTTCAGTAAGTAGGCTTTTTGTTTATGGTAATGGTTTTCGAGTAGTGAAATTCAAAGAATTAAAACCAATGTCATCTCTTGTTCAACCATGGAAGAAGGTCATAATGTTTATAGAGTTTCACGGATTCTGAAATGGTTTGTGTTAGAAGACTATCGATGGAATTAAGTAAAGAGTTTAGGGCTTGTTTAACAGAACCGTTCTCAAATTGGTCTAATGGCACAGGTAACTCATCTTCGTCCAAAATAAAGTAATTCCCATTAGGAAGAACCAAAATATCAATGATCAAATCTTCAAAGGATACCAATCTATCCGTCATATATGTTTTTTTTACAATATTGAAATAGGAACCTAGATAATTCCCTTCATTATCCCTCCAAATGTAGAGATTATAAGGGCGATCCTTCCAATAATAAGCAATCGTATAACTGCCTATAGGAATGGTTAATTTTATAGAACCTGCTTTCATCGTGAACGAATTCATGATTTCATGAAAAAGCACGACATGTTGATTTTGTGCTTTTAACAGCATACAGTTATGTTCTACTACTATGGAGTCGTAGCGGGTTTTTCTTTCTAGTATTTCATCGCCACGTTGAAGTGCTAGTGTAAATATATTGTCCATTGTTTCTATTTCTCCCTTAAAAACTATGCCATTATACTTAAGAAGGTTTTACTTTTCTAATAGGGGTATCGCCACATACCCATCAAGCTAAGGCAAATCATTACCCCAAAAACAAAAAAACGCTATTCTTTCTGTAATATCATGGAAAGATTGGTGTTTTTTTATGTGTCGTGAGATTTCAGACGAACTTACTCTTTTCACAGGAACTGACAACGATCTTTGTCTCCACAAGCTCTCCAAGAGCTAGCCAAAAAGTAGGAGTACTTTCCTGACACAGTTATGTAGTTGTCAATCTTCAACGGGAGTCTTGATAAGTCCTGAAGGACTCAATCAACAATTTAATCTCTCGGCTGTCTGGTTCTTACGAACGTTTTAACTTCCTTTATTTTCATTTTACTTTCTTTTTCTCAATCCCTATACTGATTTAAAGGAAGGAGGAAATAGTTTGATTTTTTTATTCTTTATGTTGATATTTCTCGTTTATTTTATATATAGGGCGAATAAAAATACACATGAGGCAATCGTTAACACCGTAGCTCCCGTATCTGCAAATGTGACTACCCCCAACTGTTCTAATCTACGCGTTCTTCAATTATCAGATATGCATTTAGAAAACTTATCGATTTCTCCGGAAAAACTATATAATCAATTAAAGCAAGAGAATTTTGATTTAATTGCTTTAACGGGCGACTATTTAGATCGAACGAAAAGTATTCCTAAAATAATTCCTTATCTAGAAGTAATACAACAATTTAATCCAAAATATGGCATATATGCAGTCTTCGGAAATCATGATTATATATTACGAGAGGACAGTTTTGGACGTTTAAAGGAATTGTTTGAACAATATGATATCAAAACGATGCAAAATCAGAATGATACGATTATTGTAGAAGGAAACTTAATTTATATTATCGGAATTGATGATTACCATACAAAAAGAAGCAACTTAAGCTTAGCATATAATGGATTGATAGAAAACGGTTATCGACTTGTTTTAACTCATGATCCCAACCTTGTTCTACAAATGGAAAAGTTCCACTTTGATTATCTACTTGCTGGACATTTTCATGGCGGTCAAATTTGTTGGCCGAAACCGTACCACTTAAGAAAGTTCGGAAAACTTGTTCGTCTAAACTTAATTAAGGGGCTTATTCATTACCAAGGGAAAGTTTTCTATATCAATGAGGGACTTGGACAAACCTTGTTTAATATTCGTATAGGGAGCAGACCGGAAATTACTATTCATGAACTAACAATTAATAAATCTTTAACATGTACAGAGGAACATGGGTTTTCTATTTAGTTTGAATCTAAAAGTGCAAAAACAAGAAATTTTTCCTTAGTATTTTTTCGAAAGTTCCGTCACCTTCACCTCTTTGAGGTGAAGGTCTTATTATATTTTCCACTATTGCTCGAGATATGATATGAACATGTTGTCCCAAATTTGAAAAAGGTTATTATTTTAAGTTATATTGGTCAACTAAAGCCAAGGTTAAGTCTATTGGAAATTTTTTTCCGGTATGAAGCATCTACAAGTATACATATTAGAAATGCTCTACAAGCGTCTATCAAAAGAACGGGTTGGTCAAGTTTTCGAAAATCATCGTTAGTACTCATTTATTATCAGAAAGTTATGTAGATATTCCACCATTATAGAAATAGGAAAGCCATTTTTATATTTGGCTTTTTGCATAATTTTGAATGAAGAAAGGAATTTTAATTAAGAAATCTTAGCGAAAGTTGGTGAAGGGCGTATTTTAACTGAATTTTTTCCGCAATTATATCATAACTTAGTACGTCCTAAGTGGTTTACAGAGAAGTATATACATCTTTACTTACAAGAGGAATTTGAATTTAATGATAAAACTGTCTTAGATTTCGGTTCCGGTACAGGGGTAAACTGCACTTTATTTTCTCCTGAACGTTATATGGGAGTAGAACCTGACCAAAAAAGAGTTATGTATTCGAAAAAGCTATATTCAAATTATGAATTCAAAGTTTTAGAAGAATATTCTCTGCCAGTTGAAAATGAAAGTATTGATTATATTCTTATTATTTCCGTGTTACATCACATCTCTTGTGCTGACATAAAAACGTATACGGAAGAATTTAAGCGAGTATTAAAACCAAATGGGAGAGTAATTGCAATTGAGCCTTGCATATACCAGCATAAGCCTCTTTGTAACATCATTATGAACTGGTTAGATCAAGGACGTTTTATAAGAGATGAGAAAGGGTATATAGATATTTTTCATAAGAACGGTTATAAATGCGATGTTTTAAAGCGTTTTACAAAATGTTTCGTATACAACGAACTATTTTTCTCGGCCTGCTTAAAAAAATATTAGAAAAAAATTCCAACATCGATAATTTTAGTTTATGTTGAAGCTGTCCCATCGCCATAAGCTAAGGTGAATTTGTATCCCCATAACCAAAAAAAACGCTATTCTTGCTGTAGAAATATACTGGAAGGATGGTATTTTCTATGGGTTTTTCTATTTCAGACGAAATGAATCTCTTTTCTCAGGAACTTCAAAACTCCTTCATCTTCTCCTAAGAATTGGCTAAAGAAATAAATGTCGGCTGAACCCCAAATAGTGATAAAGAATCGAAAAGAGTGCTTTTACTGGGTTGAGAAGAAAAAGGAATATAGGACGAAGAAAGTTAAAACAACTATTTTTTGAACACTGTTCCATTTCAGAACGGTGTTATGTGTGTTTAGAGTATTAAGATTAAACAACTTTATTGTATGTGAACATTGTGCAATATTGTACTTAAACTACCATGAAAATAAGTTTCTTTTAAAATGGAAAAATGACAATACTTAAGAAGACCCTGCTCATTCGTTTAAAAAAAAGAGGAGAGCGTTAATTAGTTTCACTAATTTATTATCTGACTTATACGGGGATGAAAGTGGGGTAGCACAACCGATCGTTGGGAATTTAGCTAGTATAGATTCAATGGATTCAGACATATTGGAGAAGTGTTTTCAGAAATTCTATTCTATTGAAAATATGAAAATCATTATAATTGGAGATATCATTCCTGAAGAAATATATACAATTATAGGGAATGAACTTGCAAGTTCCACTTCGAAAGATAAAAATAGATACTTGCCTTTATTACCTGTCAAAAGAGAGAGTATCAATATCGAACCCATTAATACCAATCAATCGGTCCTGTTATTTGGAAATACGATTGCTTATGAAAGTGTGGCCTCTGATACCGGTATCCGAAAGGAATTTATTATAAGAATAGGGTTAGAAATACTATTTGGCAGAACCTCCGACTTTTAGCAAAAAATCTCTAATCACTCTCTTGTAGATAGAGACATCGATTTAAAATACGAAATATCCAATAGTTATTCTTTCTCCTTATTAAGTGTGATCACAACCAAACCATATGAACTTATGGAAGAAATTAGATTGACAAAAAATAATATTCAAACGAGAAGTATCGATGATTATGAATTTTTAATTTCTAAACGAAGGATTATCGGAATGATAATCGACGTATATGATAATCCAACAAAATTAGCTAACTCAATTCTTCATTATTCTATAAGAGGAATTAATTTTTGTGATGTTATTAATGTAATTAACAAGATTACCAAAAAGGAGGTTATTGATGGATTATATTCACACATTTTAATCTAAAATGAGGGAGCTAGCTGATTTTATTAAGTTCAGTCGATTGGCTTGGCAATTGATTTCCCATGGAGGGAAATCAGAATATGTACATTGGCCCTTTTAATGGCCGCGTATTTAACGGAGTAGCCTGCAATGAACTTAAAATCAAATCGAGAAAGAACCGGAATGAGCTCTGCTCTCCGGTTCTTTTTGAATCAGTTTGCTGCTGGGATCAAACCCTTATGAATGGAGACTTCCTGAATGGCACGGTAGACCGTTTCGACCATGATATCGAGTTCCTTTTCTGACATGGACAGACTCGGCATCATCGTGATGACTGGACCAAGTTCCCGAATGATCAGTCCATTTTCCCGTGCTGTATGGATGATTCCAGAAACGACGATCTCTTGGAGGGTGAACGTTTCTTTTGTTTGGCGGTCTTTAACGATTTCCACTCCAATCATGAAGCCGCGCTGGCGGATATCGCCGACTATCGGAAGTTCGTATAGTGCTTGGATAGGCATGACAAGGAATGATAGGGCAATTGACCCGTTGAGACATGGGAGGGAAAGCCTCCAGGGGCGGCGTGGAGAATGTGCATTATATGGTAAAATATGGAGTGTTGTACAACTCCTATATTTCACTATGCCTTCACGAAATTTTCATGTCCTGAAATCACTCCATTTAACCGTGAACTTAAATTCAATGGTGATGAAATCCTCCGAATAAGCGAGTATTTGTGAGAAAATCGTATTAAACTGAGGGAGTTCAAGAGTGCGTTTGAACTTTGTTCAACAATTGGGCCATTATATGGAATAAGAATTTTAAAGAGTAATAAAATCAGGTTTTTATTGAGAGTACCTATTCTTTGTTTGTTAATCCTTCAAGCATATATACTTTTTCCATAAATTTATCTAATGCACTATTACATTCTTCTATTCGGGTTACTGCTTGTTGTTGTAATTCACATTGGAAAAAATCTCGTTTTTGTATTTTCAATAACCATTTTTGTAATCGTTCTAATGCAGCTTCATTTTCCTCAATTTCTCCAAATGAAAAATTCTCCTCTTTAGTTTCCTCTTCAATTTCCATTAAAAATTTTTCCGATTCTTTAAGAAACTCCTTATATTCTACTATGCGTTCTTGATTAAGTGATTGAATAACTTCATTTTCCGAAGAAGATGATAATTTATCTATTTCAAGTAAAGAGGTTTCTCCACCATTTTCTTGAATATGCAATTGTAATTTTTTAACCTTCTTAATCAGTTCCTCATTCGTTGGAAAAATACAAACAGACTGTTGTAAATAGTGAACACCCATTGTTTTAAGGTTTCTCCAAACTCGGACTCTTATAGAAGAAGGTTCCGATGGAATTTTAAACGAAAAAATCATCCAGCCTATTACTTGCATTGGGTCAGCTCTCCTTTATTTTATTTTATGGATTTATTATATCACAATTTATAAATGTAACACCTGTTGCATTTATGTAAACGGAAGTTATAATATTATTTGTGAAAGAGATTAAATATTAAGGGTGATAGTTGAATGAGTAATGTATGGTTAATGAGTTTGGTCAGCTTTTTTACGGATATGGGTACATATATGGTTACTCCTTTAATTCCTATTATTCTAGCATCATCGGGACCTATGATCATCGGAATTATTGATGGATTATCTGAAAGTTTAGCTAGCTTATTGAAATTCTCTTCAGGCAGGTATTCAGATCGGATCAAAAAGAGAAAAAGAATAGCGATAACTGGTTATGGATTATCAGGATTAGGAAGAATATTTCTGATTTTTGCCACCAGTTGGGTAGGAGTTTTTATATGGAAGTTAATTGATAGAACAGGTAAAGGCATCCGCACAGCCCCTAGAGATGCAATCATTTCAAAATCAGGTGGGAAAAATAGACAAGGTAGAACATTCGGATTGCATTCAATGATGGATATGATGGGAGCTGCACTTGGAATTGGTGCTGCTTATTTAATAATTCAATTCAATGGAACAGATAGTATACGTGAAGTATTTCTTTATTCATTAATTCCTGTCATTATTGGCTGGTTAATTCTCTTTGCTGTAAAGGAGAAAAAAGAAACTCAACCGAAAAAGAAAAAACTGGATTCCTCTCAGTCAAAACTCAGTTGGAAACTATTAAATCCGACCGTAAAAAAATTATTAATCGTTGTTTTTCTTTTTACTATTATAAATTCATCTAATTCATTTCTTTTATTGAGGGCATCAGAATTAGGGGTTTCCACGGCAAATGTTCTATTATTATATTTGCTTTTTCATCTTACTGCTTCACTTTTATCTTATGCATCAGGTTCTTTTTCTGACCGGTTTGGGCGAAGAGGAATTTTAACAGTAGGTTACGCCATTTATGGATTAGTCTATCTGGGATTTGGGGCAGTAAATTCAACTACCAGCCTTGTGTTTCTATTTATCTTTTACGGTCTTTATTCGGCATTAACGAAAGGTGTTGAAAAAGCATTAGTAGCTGACCTTGCAACTTCTGGAGCTAAAGGAACAGCACTCGGTTTCTATTCGATGGTTACAGGGATCGGGCTATTTCCGGCTTCCTTGCTTACAGGTTGGCTATGGGAGACATTTGGTGCTGAAACATCTTTTTATTTAAATGGTGTTATTGCGATTTTTGCTTCCGTTCTATTATTTAAAATACTTCCTTCCAAAAAGGAGGAATTTATCAATTAATTAATTTTAAAGGTTGTAGTCTATATTCAACAATCGGGCCATTTAATTGAATAAAAGGGTACATAAAACTCCACCTTTTATAACCATCATGCGCACTTGAGCGTGAGCAGACGGTGATTTATCAACGGTGTATAAATGCTGCATAAATAATAAATTGTGAACCCTCTTGGAGCCAAAGGGGTTCGTTACAATGTATAATCTGTATCTTTAACGTGGACTATATTACCTCCGATTGTAGTAAAAGGAGATGTTTTATTTATATACTCTTTACATAAATAATAATGAAAATCATTCTCAAATATGTTAGTATATCTCCTAGTAATTATTTTTTAATTATAGGAGGAAAAGTATGTTTATTGATCTTTTAAGGCATAACAAAAATGTCTCTATTCTTTTGGCTGTGTTGCGTGTGTATCTCGGATATACGTGGGTTATGGCTGGCTGGGGGAAAATAGCAGGCGGACAATTTGATGCTTCTGGTTTCTTACAGGGTGCGTTGGCAAATGCAACTGGAGAGCATCCGGCTGTTCAGGGATGGTGGGTTGTATTTCTTGAATATGTAGCCATTCCTAATGTAGAGATATTCAATACATTAGTACCTTGGGGAGAATTCCTCGTCGGGATAGGTTTATTGATGGGTTGTTTCACTAAAACAGCTGTCTTTTTTGGCCTGGTTATGAACTTCTCTTATCTGTTTAGTGGCACGACAAGTACCAATCCACAACTAGTTCTATTATCTATGTTTATCCTTGTTTCTGCTATGAATGCAGGAAGATATGGGGTAGATGGTATGATTATGCTAACTCTTAAAGAAAAGCTATTTGCTACCAAAACAATAAAGGGAAAAGAAGCTGCTTAGCTTTTAATACTACTGAGACTTGCTTCAAATAACTATAATTTCAATAAACTTTCTGCTTCCCAAATACATGATCAGCTAGAAGAGGATGATATAGAAAGTGTCTTGATCTAGTACTAGGATTAAGGCACTTTTTTAGATCCTAAAATAGGGGTTATGTTAATACGGCAGAAAAAGAATAATTTTCTTGTTCCACAAACGGGCGCAATTCTTGAAAAAGAATTGTGCCTTCTTTAGCTATAGGGTCAGATTGTTGAGCAAAATTCTCGAAAACAATTGGATATTATGAGGATCTGAGATTGTGAAGAATTGTACTTAAGCTCACGGGGCAGGTTAGTTGAAGAAGGATTTTGTTTTTACGTTAAACTGTATACAGTTTAACGGTTTTAGGAGGTGAAAATGATGAAACGTGCGATAGGAATATTTCTTACTCTTTCATCTTTACTAACATACATTGATGTAGTGTCATCGCTATATATCAATAAATATTAGGAGGTGAAAACGATGGCACGTATCAACAGTAATCAATTAATAGTTAATGGTGCAGAGCAAGCTTTACAACAAATGAAGATTGAAATCGCTAGTGAATTTGGTGTAAACCTAGTTGCTGACACAACTTCAAGAGCTAATGGTTCTGTAGGTGGAGAAATCACTAAACGACTAGTCCAAATGGCTGAACAACAATTAGGTGGAAGACAGTTCTAATAATTTACTTAGAAATGAGGGAGTAGTCGGCTACACTACTTCCTTTTTTGATTTTAAACCTTCTGTATATTCGGACTGTGAGGTAAGATTTGACGAACAGATGATTCGTTTGTTACAATCTCCCCATCAAATAGGAAAAGGATGAGGACGATGGTTCGTCGTTTGAAACGGTTTAAGAATGTTGCTACGGCATTAAGCTTCTAAGTAAAAAAATGATTTATACTACTTAGAAGCGAGGGAAAAGAATGAAACAACATCGATTTAACCACTGGTCTGAAATTAAGTATCTAAAAGATATTGTCACCAACCCAATGATTGAAGTAGGGAAATACTCCTACTATTCTGGTTATTACGATAATCATGATTTTGAAGATGGGTGCGTTAGATACCTATGGGGAGATGAAAAATCAAGAAAGTTATTTAACCCCATCGAAGACCATGGATGGCATTTAGATAAGTTGATTATAGGAAATTACGTATGCATTGCAAGTGGTGTAATTATTTTAATGGGTGGAAATCACAATCATCATCCTGAATGGATTACCGTGTATCCGTTTGTGGAGCAGATTGAAACTTCTTACGAACCAAAAGGGGATACAATCATCGAGAGTGATGCCTGGATTGGCATGAATGCAATGATTATGCCCGGTGTGACAATAGGTGAAGGTGCCATTGTTGCGGCTGGATCGGTTGTTGCCAAAGATGTCCCACCATATACGATAGTAGGCGGCAACCCTGCTAAAGAGATAAAGAAACGCTTTACAGACAAAGAAATCGAAAAGTTAAAGGAAATGCGTTGGTTCGATTGGGAACGTGAGAAAATTGATCGAGCCAGTCATATCTTGTCCAGTTCCTCTATTAATCAATTATATGACTTTTATCAAAGGGAAATAAAACCATAACGGTTTAATTTTAGATCACCTCATTGAATAAAAACGAATAAGTTTAATAAGCCATAGTCTCTTCTTAATAGCTAATTAAGAAGAGACTATTTTTTTTATGAAAACTCATCACCGCACAGTTTGTGTCAACTCTACAATAAGTCTTAATGAACTAACGGGTGCGTTAGCTGAAGATCGGAGCTGTCTTTAAGGCAGCTTTTTCTTTATGCAACTAAAGGGACAGGTTAGTTGAATAAGGTATTTCAGTGTCAGTAGTGAATTTAATAAAGTGGTAATTTCTGATTATGATTAGAGGTGAAATTTAAGAAAGTACATTTGAAATGTGTTACGAGAGAAAATTGGGAAGAGGCATTAGCATTGAAAGTTAAGAAACAGCAAAGTAACTTTGTACCGTCAGTAGCCGCATCACTTGCCAAAGTTTATATTAAACCAGACGGAGATAACATTGTTTATTTGCCCTTTGCCATCTATGACAAAGAGTTAATGGTCGGTTTTATCATGCATGCTTACGATGAAAATACGACGAATATGTATTGGTTTAACGGATTCATTATTGATGAGAGTGATCAGGGTAAAGGATATGGTAGGGCGGCACTGTCTGAGATGGTTCATTGGATAGCAAATAGGTTTACCATTTGTAAAGAAATTCGTCTAACCGTATTTAAAGATAATGAAAATGCTTGTGAATTATATAAACGTTTTGGCTTTCTTCCCACAGGAGATGTATATGGAGAAGAAGATGTGTGGTTTCTTCCTATAAATTAACTATGTTTCTTATTGAACTCCCTCAGTTTAAGGGGGGAGCGTCAGGAAAATGTGTATGTACACCGTTAAGCATATTTTCCTGGCGATTACCCTGATTTTAACACCATTAAGAAAGTCTTAATGGTCTTGACGAAACTACTGAAACAACTTCTTCTAAATTAAAGGAGAGGAATAAATAAACCCTTCTATTCGCTGCCGGAGGCTTGTTTGTCGCTATTAGGAATTAGGATTATTTCTTATAGATTACTACAAGCATCCATATAGCCAATGCACCAACGATAGCAAGTGCTATACGTGTAGATAGTATCCGTACTTCAAAGTCGGTTTTCTTGGATGGTTCAGGATATGCAATTACATAAATCCCCTTTAATAGTGAGAGCCATGCAATGACTGTGATGAATCCCCGCCAGTTGAGTGCCCATACATTATGCAGGATAACAGTGCCTAACCCTAGGAAAATCGATAGAAAGCCATACATAATCCCAAATCCTCTGTCCTCGACCACTAATCTTTTCAGTTCACGTAGTACTGATGGACGTACGAAAAGTATTCCCGATATGATAATCGTCATCCATCCCCAAAACAGTCCTAAAAAGGTACTTGCTTCCATTATCATCTCACTCCTTTCAATTATATTTATATTTCAGGTATTTCCCCTTTTAGAACATTGCATTGACGTAATTGATTAGCAACAAATAGAGGAATAGGTGGAAAATTGAAAATATATTTTATTTCTTGTTGAACTAACGGGTGCTTTAGCTGAAGATCAGAGCTGTCTTTAAGGCAGCTTTTTCTTTATGCAACTAACGGGGCAGGTTAGTTGAACAAGCAATAATCAAAAAAAATAAATAAATATTGGAAATAAACTTTTTATTGTGATACATTAAATGGAAATACGAGGTGGACAAAATGCTGTCATTATTGAATAATTTTTCTCTGTTACAATTACATCATCATAACTAGTAGTCTTGCTATTCGATTTTAAAAATCGTATATAGGAAGGCTATTTATAATTGAACCGCATTGATTAAGTTTAAGAACTTTAATCTTTTGCGGTTTTTTATTTTTAAACAAACAATTGGAGGTAAAAAAAGATGAAAAAGATGAATTATCAAAATGTAAAGGGTACACAAGATTATTTACCACAAGCAGAAGTAGTACGAAACAATATTAGAAGAACATTAGAAGATGTTTTTATCCAATATGGGTGCAAACCTCTAGAAACTCCAATTTTAAATTACACCGAATTGCTTGCTTCTAAGTATGGAGGGGGTGCTGAAATTTTAGAGGAAATGTATACATTAACAGACAGAGGAGAAAGAGATTTGGCATTGAGATACGACCTAACGATCCCATTTGCAAAGGTAGTTGCAATGAATCCAACAATGGGGATGCCTTTTAAAAGGTATGAAATAGGTAAAGTGTTCAGAGACGGTCCTATAAAAGCTGGAAGGTTCCGTGAGTTTACTCAATGCGACGTTGATATTGTGGGAGTTAAATCTCAAATAGCTGAAGCAGAATTAATGATTATGGCATTGGATGCATTCCACAAACTCGATTTAAAGGTAATAATTCAATATAACAATCGAAAATTATTAACTGGAATGCTTCAAGTGTTTGAAACATCAGATGAAAAAATTAATAAAGTAGTATTAATACTTGATAAACTTGAAAAAGTTGGATTAGAAACTGTTACTTCGGAACTTACTGAACAGGGGTTGCCGCCTTCAACAGTCAAATTAATTAAACAGTTTTTGACTGATAAAAATAATACAAGTTATAGCTACTTTGAACCCTTTTCTGCACAAAGCGAACAGGTTAAACAAGGTATAGAAGAATTAAAAGAACTGGAAACATATTTGGAATTCCTTGGCGTCAGTAACCAATGTATATTTAATCCATTTTTAGCAAGAGGCTTGGAGATCTATACGGGTACTATTTATGAAATTTTTTTATCTGATAAAAAAATTAAGTCAAGCATTGGTAGTGGGGGAAGATATGACAATGCTATCGGTGGACTTATTGGAACAAATGAGAATTTTTCTACAGTTGGAATATCATTTGGTTTAGATGTTATTTATACTGCTTTAAATGCATCAAAGGAAAAAATCTTAGAAAATCCTACTGTGGACTTTTATGTAATCCCAATAAATACGCAAAAAGAATCATTCTTAGTGGCAAGACAACTAAGAAATAAAGGCTACAAGGTTGAGTATGAAATGGGAAACAAAAAGATTGGGAAAGCCTTAGATAAGGCAAACAGGGAGAATTTTCGTAACGTTATCATAATTGGGGAAGATGAAGTAAAAAATAATCAATTTAAAATCAAAGATATGTTCTCTGGCGAAGAAAGAATTGAATCTTTTGTTTTTAATAAATGATGAATATGATAATTTCCTCTTTATGAACAAACGGGTGCGTTCGTATTATAAGGTTAGCCAGTTTTTACTGGTTGACCTTTTTTTAATAGAATCTATTTTATCAGTAGCCAGGGTAAGACGTACGGGTGCGTGGGGCTTGATCCCGTGAACTGTCCGCCCCCTATTTGTAGAAACATGTTTGAGGCTGGTTGGGACGTAGATCTCGTATAACAAGCGAAGCTATGACACTACATGGAGGACTAGGGGTACTGGTAAGTATGTAGAGGAGGAAAAAACAATGAATCCAGTTGTGAAGTTGTTTCAAAACAAGAACAATTTCAGGCATCACAATTTTCCAACTTGAATTACAAGGAAAAAAAACAGCTTCTAGATTTACTTAGGAAAATTCAAAAACCATAGGAGGTAATGACATATCAGCAGTAGTGGGAGAGTGCCTGTAAACTTAAAAGCACTATTCAATTTCAAGTAAGTGGTAAAAATTAGTCGTTGTTGCAAAGTTATCTACTTCTCTGATTGAATAAAGGTGAATCTTCTTGCTATTTCAAATAGTAATCGCTAATTCAATATAGCTTCCTGGTAAAAACTTCAATAATGTCAACCTCAACTATAACTTTTTTCTCCTTCTGACCTATTTCATATGAATCATTTGAAATTATATATCATCAATATCACTTTAATATCGAAAATGTTGGGCGATACCCCTTTATTTAACCAACTTACTTAATAATGGGTATTGTGAATAATTTCCATGCTTCTATTTTTAATAAAATTAAAGATCTAATATTTATAGACAATAAAAAACTTCGGACAAAGGAAAAAACACCCATAAAGTCGTATATATAATTATCGACAAATTGGCGATGCTTTTAAGGTTAGTGTCTAACCAGAAATAAAAATAGGAGTGAAAATAAAATGAGTAAAAAAACGATGGGTATTCACCACATTACTGCAATTGTTGGTCATCCTCAAGAGAATGTTGATTTCTATGCAGGTGTATTAGGTTTACGTTTAGTGAAAAAAACTGTCAATTTTGATGACCCAGGTACCTACCATCTTTATTTTGGTAATGAGGGTGGAAAACCAGGAACAATCATGACATTTTTTCCATGGGCAGGAGCTAGTCAAGGAAAAATTGGTGATGGTCAAGTAGGCGTTACATCTTATGTTGTTCCAAAAGGAGCTATGAATTTCTGGAAAAAAAGACTGGAATCCTTCAATATTCCTTTTACTGTAAGGGAGCGCTTTAGCGAGGAATACTTGGAATTTGATGACCCTCATGGGCTACACTTGGAAATTGTTGAAAGGGAAGAAGGGGAAGTAAATATATGGACCTTTGGCGGGGTAACACCTGAGGTAGCTATTAAAGGCTTTGGCGGTGCTACTTTATTATCGACCCATCCTGACAAAACGGCTGTATTGTTAGAAAACATATTGGGACTAGAATTAATCGGCAAGGAAGGCGACTTTGTACGTTACCGTACTTCAGCAGAAATTGGCAATGTCATTGACTTAAAATTAACGCCAATAGGACGCGGGACAATGGGTGCTGGAACCGTACACCACATTGCATGGCGGGCAAAGGATGATCAAGACCAATTGGAATGGCAAAAATATGTTGAGGAAAACGGATATGGGGTAACTCCTGTACGAGATCGAAACTATTTTAATGCGATTTACTTTAGAGAACACGGGGAAATTCTCTTTGAGATTGCAACAGATCCTCCAGGATTTGCTCACGATGAATCTGAAGCGACGATGGGAGAAAAATTAATGTTGCCAGAGCAGTATGAACAGTCTAGAGGGCAGATTAAACAAAGTTTATTACCATTTGAGGTAAGAGAATTAGAGTTGTGAGCTGTTTAGCTGGTACAAATTATGCAAAATTAGGTGAGATTTTTCCATAGAGAGTCCTAATTAATTTCTTGATCAAAGTAATGAAAAGAATGGGAATGGTGAGATTGCAAAAAACAACAGGGATCCATCATATAACAGCAATGGTGAACGATGCCCAAAGAAGTATTGATTTTTATGCTGGCATACTGGGGTTAAGACTTGTAAAAAAGACGATAAACTTTGATCGTCCAGAAGTCTATCATCTTTATTTTGGAAATGATACTGGTCAACCTGGATCTGTTATAACTTTTTTTCCGTGGCCAAAGCAGTTAAAAGGTCGAATTGGAACAGGACAGGTTGGAGTAACCAGTTTTATCATCCCGAATCAATCGATTAAATTTTGGGAAAATCGTTTGAAAAAATTTAGAATTAGGTTTATTCAATCAGTACGTTTTGGAGAAAAATATTTACAATTTCAAGATCCAGATGGTCTCGAAATTGAATTAGTGGAACGAAATGAAGGGCCAAAAAATAATTGGAGTTTTGGAGAAGTCGATTCAGAGGTTGCAATTAAAGGGTTTGGTGGTGCTATTTTAATTTCAACTCAGCCTAATAAAACTGCGAATGTGCTTGAAAACGTATTAGGGCTCGAATGTCTTGGGCAAGAAGCGAGCTTCCTTAGGTTTAAATCGGATGGTCAGTTTGGAAATACAATTGATATTAAGCTAACACCTTCGGTTCGCGGGTTAAAAGGGGCTGGAACTGTTCACCATATCGCATGGAGGGCAAAGGATGACCAAGATCTTTTGAGATGGAGAACACTTCTTCAAGATAAGGAGTATTATCCGACTGAGATTCGTGATCGAAACTACTTCAAGGCTGTGTATTTCCATGAACAAGGTGGTATCCTTTTTGAAATAGCGACAGATCCGCCAGGCTTTTCCGTTGATGAAGCTGTCGCTGACCTTGGAAATAAACTGATGTTACCATCTTGGCTGGAGCCAAAACGAGAAGAATTAGAAGAAGCCTTACCTACTGTGGAAGTTCGCGTTCTGGAGGGAGATCAATCATGAAACATATATTTAATAAGGGTAAAGATTCAACGAAACCAACGTTATTATTACTACATGGTACTGGCGGAAATGAATTAGATTTATTACCTATAGCGGGAAGAATTGATGACGAGGCTTCAGTGCTAAGTGTCCGCGGAAATGTATTGGAAAATGGAATGCCTCGATTCTTTCGGAGATTAGCTGAAGGAGTATTCGATGAGGAAGATCTGATTTTCCGTACAAAAGAATTAAATGAGTTTCTTGATGATTCTGCTGCAAAGTATAATTTTGATCGAGAAAACATGATTGCTATTGGATACTCAAATGGAGCTAATATAGCTGCTAGTTTATTATTTCACTATCAAAATGCATTAAAGGGAGCCATTCTCCATCACCCGATGGTACCGAGAAAAGGAATTGTTCTTCCTGATTTGTCAGGAAAATCAGTATTTATTGCTGCTGGTAAAAATGATCCTATATGTTCGCCGATGGAATCTACTGAACTTCAATCCTTATTTGAAAAGGCTAATGCAAAAGTTGAAATTCATTGGGATAATAGGGGGCATCAATTGACTGTTGATGAAGTTGAAGCTGCGGCTCACTGGTATCGTAGGGGTCTTTTAAACTTTAGTAATACAAATTAAATTTTTTGTAAATAACTTAAAACTTGCAGAGTGAAATCGATAAATAAGCCTTGATGTTTTAGGAAGGGCTGTGATTCCTAATTCTAACTTAATTGAAGATACCCCAATTGGAGTTGCTTAGAAATCTCTAATTCGATTTTTCAGTTTAAGTTCTTCAATATTTTCAATAATTTACACACCATGGATTAAACAAATAAATTGTAATCTAATAATATTAATTGATTTAATATTTTTTGAATAATTTTACAATTTCGATAGTAGGGAATATAATAATCCTATAAACATTTTGCAAAAAAATATTTTAAATGTTTTGGAGTAAAGAGTTTTTTTGATTAGAGAAGCAAGAATAGGTTTAATAATGAAAAGTCATGGGAGGAAATTTATATGGCAAAATTTACTGTAGGTAATGAAAATCATGCTCCAATTGAACTTTATTATGAGGACCATGGTTCAGGGAAACCCGTTGTCTTAATACATGGTTGGCCTTTGAGTGGACGCTCTTGGGAATATCAGGTGCCAGCTCTTATTGAAGCAGGTTACAGAGTCATAACATATGATCGTCGAGGATTTGGAAAATCATCTCAGCCGTGGGAAGGATATGAATATGAGACATTTGCTTCTGATTTACATAAACTGTTAGAACATTTAGATCTTCAAAATGTTACACTTGTTGGTTTTTCTATGGGTGGAGGTGAGGTAGCTCGATACATTAGTACGTATGGAACAGATCGTATTGAAAAGGCTGTTTTTGCTGGAGCAGTTCCTCCTTATTTATACAAATCAGAGGATAATCCTGAAGGAGCATTAGATGATGCAACAATTGAAGAATTCAAAAGTGGCGTGATAAATGACCGCCTTGCATTTCTTGACAAATTTACGAAGGGATTTTTCGCGGCGGGTAATCAAACAGATTTAGTTAGTGAGCCATTCCGTTTATATAATCGGGATATTGCAGCTAGTGCCTCACCTAAGGGAACGCTCGATTGTATAACGGCCTTTAGTAAGACAGATTTTAGAAAGGACTTGGAAAAGTTCAATATACCTACTCTTATTATTCACGGTGACTCTGATGCAACTGTACCTTTTGAGTTAAGTGGAAAACGTACATATGATTCCATTCCTGGTAGTAAGCTCGCTCTAATAAAGGGTGGTCCACATGGATTAAACGCAACTCATCCAAAAGAATTTAATGAAGCGTTACTAACATTTTTAAAAGATTAATAAAGTAATGACAGTTTTACTTAAATGAGAAAGAGCATTCTTTGTTTTTTATAAGGTTGTAGAAAAAATCTTAATAATATCGTATGAATCAGGTGTGGAATAACTCCTTATCCATATTCACTTTAGTTGAAAAAACAGCACAAAAGGATCTTCGTTTGGGGCTGTTGACAAATACCCCTTTAAAAAAAAAAGATGAACATCTACTGAATGTAGTGTTTATCTTCTTTTTTGTTTACTATAAGCTGTGTCCGGTTATGAGATTCTTTACCATGCGATTCAACCAACTTTTGTTCTTTTTCTACATCTATGTTTCCATCAGGGTAAACCTTAGACAATTCTTGAACAGTATACTTTTCTGGATATTTTTTGAATTCTTCTACCAATCGCTTATTAATGACGGATGTTTCTATGTCTGGGTGTGTTACGATAACAAGAGTTTTCAAAGATTTGTCCTCCTTAAGTATTATTTATTTTGAGTATAAAGTTTATACTGCAATTATGTAAGTATGCACTTTTAGTACAGGTACTTTCATAAAGGAGAGTGTTACCCCAAGCTTTTCGGGTCGCAACTGTAGTTTTAAACCTATTATAAAAAAGTTAAACCGTTTATAAAAAGATGAATCGAAATGATTTTAATTTCGGTTTTTCTTATTGAATTAAACCAGCTAATAGTTTGTCAACATTTTTCAATAAAAAGATAAAAACATACGTGATATACTAAAAATAGGCATACCAAATAACCTTCCTTCAGACTCTTATTTGGAAGGTTTTGTTCTATTTAGTTAAATATAAATTTTAAACAATATCTTGGAAAGTCATTTTGTTCTTTAATAGAGCGAAAATCCAGTGTAAGAGCTTATTTACACAGGCTATGACGGCTACCTTATAAGGCTTTCCTTCCTCGCGCTTCTTGTCATAAAACACGCGTAGCTTCTTATTTCGAGGGATAATTTCATCAGTTGTCTTAGACTTCCGGCAGTCACGAATAGCACAACGAACTGCCATATATAAGGCGTGTCGAAGTCTGCTAGAACCTCTTTTAGTGATTCTGTTTTTGGTAGCTGTAAACTTACCAGATTCGAATACACTAGGATCAACTCCAGAGAAAGCTACAAGTTTTTTAGGATGATTAAATCGATCTATCTCACCAATTTCAGAAATAATCGTTGCTGCGATCTTTTCTCCGATACCTGGGATAGATTTGATGATAGTATATTCTTCAATTTCTTTAGCAAGGGCGTCTATCTCTGCCTCTAACTTTGATAGATGCTCTTTGTACTGAAGAAGAATATTTATATACATACCAAGGCTTAAAATATGACTCTGATAGACTGTCTTTTCAAAAGGATTACGAGCTGCCGCAGCTTTAAGCTGAATCGCTTTTTCATTTGCCCATTTAATTGATCTACTCTTGCATAACTCAAATATCCTTGCTGTAATTGCTTTTTCACTTGCCTTCAAAATGTCCTCTGAAGAGGGGAACTCTAAAAGAGTTAAGAGTGACACCACAGAATATAAATCTCCAAAAACTCCTTTATATTCAGGAAACACTTGTTCAAGCACTGCCTGAAATTGAAGCTTTGTTTAAATCATAACGCCAGTTATGTTTTCATGTTGTCTTGTGAGATTACGAAGGTTCAATAACTGGACTCCACGCTTTTTATATGGCTCTAACTCTTCTTTATAAAACAACTCACAGAGAAGATAGGCATCAATCGCATCTGTTTTTACCTTTCTTAAGCTTGATCCTCTTGCCTTATATGAAATCAATGGATTAATGATTATCAATAAATATCCTCGTTCTTCCAAGTAATGAACGACTGGAGTTTGATAATGTCCAGTGGCTTCTAAAACGACTGAAGGCTTCTGACCAGCCTCTTTCTTTACATCCTCAAGAAACGCTACAAGTAAATTAAGCCCCTCAACAGTATGAGTTATTTTAAAACTCTTTTGATAAGGTTTACCCTTATCCAAAAATGCTTGAACCTGACTTTCCCCTTTTGAAATATCCAGACCAACGACTGGATTCATTCTAAATCTCCTCCTAATCTAGTGGATTACCGGTACCCCTATTTCTCCTTGCAGTGTCACAGCTTCGCTTGTAATACGAGATCTACGTCCCAACCAGCCTAATCATGTTTCTACAAGTAGGGGGCAAACTGTTTAGTTAACGGGGTCTATCCCCATGAGCAGGTACGTTTTGCCCCGGCTACCGTTATAATAAAACCATATAAAAAATGGTCAACCAGAATATTTTCTGGTTGACCTTATAATACGAAAGGGGCAGGATAGTTCCATAAGAAAATAGAAGGGATTTACATTTTTTTGAAGAAGTATTGTCTTTACCTAGTTAAAATTAAATATAATGAGGTGAAGAGATTAAAAGATTAATTATTATATGCGTACTATTAGTTGTAACTGGTTCTATATGGATGATATATGGAACTGAAAAGATGAAATTTCCAAGCACTTCAACGGTTAAACAGGGTAAGGAAGAGTTTTCACCAAAAGGATTATCTCCAGGTAGCGAGTCTGAGTACGATATTAATATGGAAATGGATGTAGAAGGAAACTTTAAAATCCATTCAACTACTTCAATAAAGAATATCTCTACTGATAAATGGGAACAGTTAGTGTTTTATATTCCAAATATGTTTACTGAAACTAATTCATACTTAGAAAAACCATCTACTGTTAAAGTCGAAAGCATAAATCTTGATGGAAAAACAGTAAAGTTCAATCTTGAAAAGGATACGTTAACAGTTCCTTTAAATGAAAAATTAGAACCAAATCAAAATGTAGTTGTGGACATTAAGTATGAATTCACTCTTCCAGAGAAGGGTCTAAGATTTACTAAAAATGAAAATAATTATTTTTTAGCACAATGGTATCCTATGATTGCCACATATAGAAACCATAAATGGAATAAGGAAGCGTATCGGCTTAAAGGTGAGACCTATCATACTGCATTTAGTGATTTCAAAATACAATACAAATTGCCAAAAGATTTAACCATAATTTCATCCAGCGATAATGATAGGTATCCAAGTAAACGTACAGGCGTTTTAGAAGAGGAAAACTTAAAAGATTTTTATATTTCATTATTGAAGGAACCGAATGTGATCCAAAAGAAGACAGATGACATTAAAATAAGAGTATTTGGGGTTGATGAAAGGAAAGAATTACATAAAGAAATAAGCGAGATGGCTATTGAAGCAATGAATTACTTTCAAGATACTATTGGACCTTATCCTCATAAGCAACTGGATATTATTTTAGATGAATTAGGAATGGAATATCCAGGTGTAGTAACAGCTGGTTCTATTTATAATCGTCTTGAAAGTCCTGAACATCTAAAGCGTATAGTCGTTCACGAAATTGCTCATCAATGGTTTTATGGGGTTATAAGTAATGATCCTTATCACGATGCCTGGCTGGATGAAGGTATAACAGACCTCGCTACTTTGTTGTTTTATGCAAATCAAGGTAATGATATTTCCTTTGATGAAGAGCTCTTTAAGGAATTAACTTTACCTGTAAACTTACCACTAGATAAATACTCTTCTAACGACCAGAGTAATTATATTTATGGGAAATCTTCCACAATGCTCTGGAAAGTTTTTCAGGAAAATGGCGGGGAATTAAAAGCTGAAGATTTTCTCGAAAATTATTATGACCATTATCAATATAAAGAAGTAGATACTCAAGAGTTTGTAAGATTTTCAAAATACTATTTGAACTTAAAAGATGACGTCTATTTTAAAGATTGGATTTTATTAGATGAATGACAACGAGAATTTACATTAAAGTCATTTAATATAACTCATTTATTTCCTTGGATCAACTAACGGGTGGTTAGCTGAAGATCAGAGCTGTCTTTAAGGCAGCTCTTTTTTTATGCAACTATCGGGCAGGTTAGTTGAAGAACAGGTAATAAAATTTCTATGTCGAATTAGTAACAAATGGGGTGATTAATTTTGATACATGTAAAAAGTTTGGAACAAAGTGAGAATGATTTAGATTTTTTAACGGATATGATGTATGAAGCTATTTATATTCCTGAAAATAAGCCACCTAAAGAAGAACTGTTAAATTTACCACATATCAAAAAATATAGTGAGGGATGGGGACGAAAAGGTGATAGAGCAATAATTGCTTTTGAGGATAATTTACCTGTTGGTGCTGCATGGTATCGACTATTTGCAGAAAATCAAAAAGGTTATGGATATGTTGATGATAATACTCCTGAACTAGGTATAGCTGTAATTAATAAAGTAAGAGGTAAGGGAATAGGTAACCTGCTTATGGAAAAGTTATTTGAAACAGCTTCTAGAGATGGTTATACATCACTATCTTTGAGCGTTGACCCTAAAAACACTAAGGCTGTACAACTTTATAAGAAACTTGGATTTGAACAATGTGATTCATCAGGAACATCTTGGACAATGATATATAACGTCTCTTCCAGTTAGAAATTTTCAACTAACGGGTGCGTTAGCTGAAGATCCGAGCTGTCTTTAAGGCAGCTTTTTCTTATGCAACTATCGGGGCAGTTTTGTTTAAGAAGGAATTTTTAATAGATGTGTCATATATTGTAAGATAGGAGGGGGATGAAAAACTGGATCTATGAAATTGAGTTGGAGTATGTTTATTAATATTTATTGGGTTACTAGTATTGGGTATGTTGTAAGTAATTCATTAAGGGATAATAATAAAAATGACTTGCCACATAAGTACCCAAATAAAGAGAAATGGAGGTGGGTGTTAAAAGAAAAAACTATGATATTGAATACCATCTAAAATTATTAGTAGATGAGGTCAAGGCTCATGATAAGACAGTTCTTAAAATTGGCGATCCCCAATCTCTGGGAATTTTCTTATCGTGTTAAATCCGCATTTTCTAAATTAACGATTAGGAAGTGAAGAAATGAGTAAATCGGAAAAAGAAGTTTTAGAAATAGCTGCTAGAGATGGCTTGCTTCTAAACCAGGATTCTTTAGAGTTTAATGAATCAGGGGTGGACTTTCAAGTAGTATTTGCAGTTGACCAACAAGAAAACGAATGGGTGCTGCGATTACCTAGACGTGAAGATGTTATGCCACGAACAGCGGAAGAGAAAAAAGCATTAGATTTGGTGAAAGAGCATATCACTGTTTTTGAAGCCCCGAATTGGAAGATTTATACCAACGAATTGATTGCATATAAAAAATTAAATGGAATACCGGCAGGTACGATAGACCACGAGATTCAAAGTTATGTCTGGGAACTTGATATCAATAATGTGCCAGATTGTTTTTACAATACACTTGGTAAAGCACTAGTAGCTTTACATAATGTTCCAATAGAAAAGGCGATGAATGTTGGATTGACTGTTCATACACCTGAAGAAGCAAGAGAGTCAATGAAAGAACGAATGAATGCTGTGAGAGAAGAATTTGGCGTGGGTGATACACTGTGGACTCGGTGGCAGCAATGGTTACAGAATAATGAAATGTGGTCGATGAAAACAGGACTCATTCATGGCGATGTACATGCAGGACACATTTTGATTGATAAGGAAGGAAATGTAACTGGTTTAATTGATTGGACTGAAGCGAAGGTATCAGATGTATCGAATGATTTTGCTGTACTTTACAGGACATTTGGAGAAGATGGTCTCGAATTGTTAATCAATGCCTATAAAGAAGCAGGTGGATATGTGTGGCCTAAAATGAAAGAGCATATTATTGAATTAGAGGCAGCATATCCAGTTGCGATTGCAGAATTTGCCATTGTATCTGGTAGTGATGAGTATTTCCAAATGGCAAAGCAGGCATTGCAAATAATCGATGCATAGTCATGTCTATAAGAATAAACAATTTATAGATATGGATTTAAAATAAAGTCACTATGCTTTTGCTCTAGATTATTTGTCTGGAGCTTTTTCTTTGATTCATGAAGAAAGTAGAATTTAAGTGAAATTAATGAGTTCTTGTTCAACTAACAGGTGCGTTAGCTGAAGATCGGAGCTGTCTTTAAGGCAGCTTTTTCTTATGCAACTATCGGGGCAGGATAGTTAAATACAAATAAAGTTATTTAAGAATGCCAATTCTCTTATTCAATAATAGGGCCAGATAATGGAATAAACTAAAAGGACAGTTAGATATGGTTCCTTTATCACACAACCATACAGTTGCTTACATTTGACGAGCAACCGTAACTGCAGGGTTGCTTATATTCAAGGAGGTAAAACATGGATTACATTTCACCGAAAGAAGCGGTGTTAAAGGTGAAACGGTGGCCTAAAGATACCATAGCGGCGGGTCGTCGTCATACCGTAGGGCTTAAATCTGATGGAACGGTGACGGCGGTGGGTGATAATAAATATGGCCAATGTAATGTAAGCGGCTGGCGCGATATTGTGGCGGTCGCGGCTGGTAATGTTCATATGGCGACGAACACGGGTAATGCTCATACAATCGGTCTTAAATCTGACAGTACTGTGGCGGCTGTGGGTTGGAATGAGTATGGCCAATGTAATGTAAGTGATTGGCGCGATATTGTGGCGATTGCGGCGGGTTGTGCCCATACCGTCGGCCTTAAATCGGACGGCACGGTGGTTGCTGTGGGTGATAATGAATATGGCCAATGCGATGTAAGCGGCTGGCGCGGCATCCAACTGCCCGGCAATTAACGAGTTAATGAGCATTGCTTCAGAAATAAGGCTATTCCATTAAAGGGCGCGATTCTTTAATAAGAATCGCTTTTCTTAATGAACTAACGGTTGCGTTACTTCATTACCAGGAGCTGATTAGCAGCTCCTTTTCTTATGCAACAAACGGGGCAGCATTCCTGTAATAACTGAAAATGAGGTTTGAACGAAAAAAGACCTCTTGATAAGATGAATGTGTCCTGAGCTGGCCAGCTAAAAAGGACAATACATCTATTTGGAGGTCTCACAATGAATTATAACCAAAATCATAAAATCTCTCAAATTACTTCTGAAACCTTAATTGTCGGAGTGGATATAGCCAAGCACAATCATGTCGCGAGAGCACAAGATTTTAGAGGATTGGAACTAGGTAAAACGTGTTTCTTTGAAAATACGAAAGCAGGATTTCATTCGTTTCTAGATTGGATTACCCAACTTGTTAAAGGGTGTAAGTTAAATCAAGTGATTGTAGGGATGGAGCCAACCGGTCACTACTGGTTAAATCTAGCTCATCTTCTAAAAGAGAATAATATTAAGTTCGTATCAGTCAATCCACTACATGTTATACGAAGTAAAGAATTAGACGATAATTCACCTACAAAGAATGACGTGAAAGATGCAAAAGTCATCGCACAGTTAGTCAAAGACGGAAGATACGCCGACCCAACAATTCCACGAGGAATTTATGCAGAACTCCGAGTGGCCAAAAAACTTCGCGATCTTCTCAACGTTGATTTACAGGTCGTTCAGGGACAAGTTCATAACTGGCTTGATCGTTACTTTCCCGAATTTTTGACGGTGTTCAAAAGTTGGGAAGGCAAGGCAGCTATTCATTTTCTAAAGCTAGAAGCCTTGCCACATGAACTTGTAAAGTATACGGATGAAGAGCTCTTACTTTCCCTAAGACAAGTGGTAAAACGCAGTATAGGCTTAAAGAAGATACGAGCACTTAAAGAAGCAGCCAATCGTTCGATTGGTATTCGTCAAGGGGCAGCTATGGCGAAATTAGAGTTGAGAGCTTTACTAGAGAAGTATGATTTTATTCAAATGAAATTCGAAGAAATAGATCATCAATTAGATCAGTTATTAGACCATATCCCAGGTGTCACACAGATGTTAGAGGTGTCAGGAATCGGTCGAGATACAGTAGCAGGGTTTTTCGCAGAGGTCGGCGACCTCAGAGACTATCAACATCCTCGCCAAATCGTAAAATTAGCAGGTTTAAGTTTAAAAGAAAACACATCCGGAAAGCACAAAGGTCAGACCAAGATTACCAAACGGGGACGAAAGAAATTAAGGGCTCTCTTATTCCGGGCAGCCATGATACTGGTGGCAAAGAACAAGGCTTTTAAAGCTCTTCATATATATTACACAACACGTTCTCACAATCCCTTAAAGAAAATGCAATCTCTGATAGCTTTGTGTAACAAGCTTATTCGAATTCTGTTTTCAATCGGTAAAAAACAATTTACGTTTCAAGAAGACAAGATGTTAAAGGATATCCCTCATATGGCAACATTTGTAGACCATCAAACAGTCGCATAGTTCATTGAATTTTAAGGTTACACGGTCATTTAATTAACACTTATTTAAAAGTGAAGCACGGATTAGTCGGCAAAGCAACTAACGTGAGGACTTAGATCCTGTGGGGCAGCATGACCGACATCCACCTCATGGAAAGGTTGAACGAAGGAATGTAGGAGCATCGACTCTGTGAGACATGGGAGGGTTGACCTCCATGAGACATGTGGATATCCTAAAGTGCGATCATGACATCACTTTAACCAATTTTTTCCTATGATTGGCTAGTTTAGCATGCACTTTTTTCGGTAAATCCCTATTCTTGAGGAGTATTGCCGAGCTTACATAGATAACGGTTATTGATATGACTATGAAATCCTAAGAATTCTAGAGCAATCGTGAGATTGTGTTTAGTTTCTTGAGGGAGTTTAGTTTAATAAGACTTTTAGAATCAAACTACCAGTTGAAACCTTTTTAGGAAAAATCTCGTATATAGATTTAGGGAAATGTTTTTTTAGAATAGGAGGAACAGGTTATGTTAGGGGATATTATATATCAAGTTATTGTTTTCGGAGGTATAGCATTAATTTTAGGTGTTTTTGGTTATTTATTTTTTAAGAAGACCAAGAAAAGCTAATTAAATTTCTAATTCAAGTAACGGGTGCTTTACTTCATTAAGAAATAGTAAAATGGAAGAGGTTTTGTATGAGAATTAATGAGAATGAGAAAAAGAATTTATGGAAATCTTTAATAAATAATGGTTCTTGAGTGCCCTTTTTGTTATGTTAATAGGAATTATAGTTTTGATTTATGTACTAATCTAATATACTTGTTCAACGTGTGGCTTTACTTCAATAAAGAGTAAAGCCTTTTTCTTATTCAATGAGCACATCTCTCTTATTAAACAAAACAAGCTAAGTTTGTGATTTAATACACTTAAACTAACGGGTGCGTTAGCTGAAGATCGGAGCTGTCTTTAAGGCAGCTTTTTCTTTATGCAACTAACGGAGCAGTTTAGTTTAATAACAGTTGAATAAACCAGTATGAAATCCTTACTTCTATGCAGGAAGTAAGGGTTTTTTGTTGAATGATTAAATTAGAATATTATGGAACTTCTATATAATTGAGTAGGAGAGATTAAAATGTCCTTTAAGAAGGTTAAAAAAGAATTTAAGCTTGTTGGATTAAAAGGTAGTGGGGAGTTTGTTAACTTTGATAATGAAGTCCCATTGCTTGCAAAGCAACTTTTAAGTCGCTCAAACGAAATCCTAAATTCAACAGAAACTGAAATTGCATTATTTGAACCTAAAAAGAATGAGGAACATAGGATAGGTCATTATTATGTAGGGCTAGTCGTAAGTGAGAAATTAAATGAAGTACCATCAGGAATGGATTATATTGAAACGGTTAAAAGTTACGTAACAACAAGAGGAAATATTTCGAATTTGGGAGTACTTCATTTGAATTTATTGAATTGGGCAGAAGAACAAGATTATCAAAGAGATCTTGATTCTTATATAATAGAGACCTATCACCCTATGGTGGAAGGAGAAGAAGAGGTACAGATTTACTTACCAATTCAAGCTTAAAAGTGATAAATCAAAAACTTCTTCAACATACAGAGAGTTTAGTTGAATAAAATAACATTAATAAAAAGGGGAAATATGTATAAGGTATAGAAAGTAATATTGAAAGTTATTGAAGGGAGAAAAGTAAGATGAGTGAAAAACTATTAAGAGTAGGAACTACTTATATCCCAGTCACCAATGTTGAACTTTCTACAGAATGGTATGTAATTAATTTAGGTGCTGAGTTAAGTTATAAGGATGATGATAAAGCAATTCTTAACCTTGCAAATCAAAGCATCTTCTTAGTTAAATCAAATATGGACCAAACCTCAAATTTCTATGATGTTTATGGTCAGGAACGTTTCTCGATGACATTTGAAGTTAATGGATTAAGTGCATTAGAATCGTTACATAATGAATTTGTTAATAAAGAAATGAGAGTTGGAGAAATTGAAGATAGGGGACACTCAGGAAGGAACTTTGTTTTCTTCGATCTAGATGGAAACAAATTCGATGTTTGGAGTGAATTAAGTCCAAGTTTCAAAGACAAATTCTTAATTAACCAATAAAAATATCTTGGTGCAATAATCAAAAAAGATTATTGCATTTTTTTCTTTTTATGGTGTATTCCTATATTAGTTGAAGATGAATTTAAAAGATAATTATGTGAAACATTTCACTTAAACTAACGGGTGCGTTTCTTTAAAAAGGAATGCTCTTTTCGTATCCAATTAAAAGGAAGTAAATGTTATTATTATATTAAAGATGGTTGCTCTTCTATTATAGGTGGAGAAAGCTTTAATACGATATATACTACAATATTAACTTTGGAGGCACACCACTGCAATAAGACTTATAACGAAATTAAGTTCTTGATATATCCCGTCAAGGACAATTATGAAACAGTGCTTTAATAAAGGAGTTGTATAAAATGAATGAAAATAAAGGTACAGAAATAAAACGCTTTTCAAAAGCAGAAAACATTCTACCTCAGATCAATAGTAAAACTAAGCTAGGCGACTTACGAAAAATCGCGAAGGACATTAAAAAAGATCACGAACTAGCTATGGAACTTTGGTCAACCGAAGAGTTTTTGCCCAGACTATTAGCAATCTTAATTATGGACAAAAAACTTCTTTCACAAGATGTGCTAAATAAGCTTGATAAGGATATGCAGACTCACACTTTTGATGAGCGAAATAACTTAATGGATTGGTTAATGGCTAATCAGCTCACCAAAGACAAGAAGAAAATTGCATTGATGGAGTCATGGGAAAATAGTCCTTCTGCTCTGCAAAGGCGAGCTTTCTGGTATTATCAAGGGCGATTGAGATGGACTGGACAAACACCGCCTGATAACACCGCATACTTGCTATCTGCATTAGAAGCTAATATTACGCAGGAAGAACCGGAAGTTCAATGGGCTATGAATTTCACCGCAGGCTGGATAGGCGTTTATGATGAAAAGAATCGTGCACGTTGTATTAAACTTGGTGAGAAAACGGGTCTTTACAAAGATGAAATAGTAGCAAAAGGATGTACTCCCAGCTATTTGCCGGAGTTCATTACAATTGAAGTTAACAAACGACATAATAATTTCCACACTTCCTAGTCGTTTGAGTACGCTAACTGTATCCCTTGATGAATTAAAATTGTCAAAAACATATAGGGAAAATAGCTGGAATGTACGTCAGCTTATTCATCATATTGTCGATAGCCATCTAAATGGTTATATGCGAATGAAATTAGCTTTGACGAAAGAAAATCCAGTGGTTAAAACGTATGAAGAAAGTGAATGGGCAAAGCTAACAGATTATGATCTGCCTGTTAAAGTTTCTTTGCAGCTATTGGAAAGTCTTCATGAACGCTGGACATATTTACTTGAAAATTTAACAGCTCCCCAATTACAGCTTACATATCAATATCCTGATGGTAGTAAAATGCGAATTGAACAAAGTATCGCACTTTACGCATGGCATGGTAACCACCATTTTGCACATATGCAACTAGCTTTAAATAATTAATATTAGAGTACATTTTTGGAATATCAAAGTGCATGGTAATTCAAGAGGGATATCCAATTATACCAGTTAATAGAAGCTGATTGATATTCAATTATCGGGCGCGATTGTGGAAAAAGCTCCTCTTCTTCTTCTTCAACTAACGGGTGCGTTCGTATTATAAGGTTAGCCAGTTTTTACTGGTTGACCTTTTTTTAATAGAATCTATTATATCAGTAGCCAGGGTAGGACGTACGGGTGCGTGGGACTTGATCCCGTGAACTAAACAGTCCGCCCCCTATTTGTAGAAACATGTTTGAGGCTGGTTGGGACGTAGATCTCGTATAACAAGCGAAGCTATGACACTACATGGAGGACTAGGGGTACTGGTAAGTATGTAGAGGAGGGAAAAACAATGAATCCAGTTGTTGGTCTGGATGTGGCAAAAGGAGAGAGTCAAGTTCAGGCATTTTTAGATCAATCTAAACCGTATGGGAAGAGCTTTTCAATGAAGCACATCAAAGAGGAATTAGATCATTTTTTAGACTTTTTAAAAGAGATTGAAGAGGTGACAGGGCAGATGCCTATGGTCATTTTAGAATCTACAGGGCATTACCATACTCCTGTTATTCAATACTTGGAGGAACAAGGGATTCTATATATCTTACTAAATCCGATTATTTCTTATCAGGCAAAGAAGACCAGTTTACGGAAGGTAAAAACAGACGCTATCGATGCGTACCAGTTGTGTGTGCTGTATTACAAAGAGGATTTTGAACCTCATAAAATTAGAGGAATTCAGCTATTAGACCTTCGGAATTTGTCCAGACAACAGGAAATCGTAACGAATATGTATGTGGAAGCTAAACTTCAGTTTCACACCATTTTAGATCAAGTGTTTCCTGAATACCGGAAGGTTTTTGGGGATCTATATTCAAGGGTTTCTTTATTGATATTAAAGGAATATCCCACTTCAGAGGTGGTGTTAACAGCCGGGGAAAGTAAACTAGCAGAGAGTGTTATAGAGTTCTGTCCTAGCCGATCGGGTCAATGGGCATGGAAAAAAGCCAAAAAAATAATGGACTCCGCATCTCGAAATCCATACCAAAAAAATGTGTATCAAAGTCACGTAATCAATCTTCGTATGTATATTGAGTTGCTTTTTCATTACCAGGGACACCTCTCTGATTTGGAAGATCGTATAGTGGCCCTGGCAAATGAAATTGAGGAATATAAGATCATCCAATCGATTCCAGGTATCGGAGAAAAAATCGCAGCCACAATTATTTCTGAAATTGGTGAAATCGATCGGTTTAATCATCCGAAAAGACTGGTTGCCTTCGCTGGAATAGATCCAAGTGTTCACTCATCGGGTAAGTATACGGCAACCATTAATCGTATTACTAAAAGAGGTTCGAGCAGACTACGTCATTCCCTGTATCTTGCCGTGCTATGCGGCATAAGGAGTTCAAGAAACAAAAAGCTTAAAGCTTTCATTGATAAGAAAAAATCAGAAGGAAAGCCAGCCAAAGTGGCGATCGTTGCCTGTATGAATAAACTTCTTCATTGGATTTACGCTTTATTAAAGAGAAAAGAAGCATTCCTAGATTTAGCCTGATTAACGGTTTTGTGAAACAGAGAAAAATCCTTCCAAAAGGGTTTTGGAGGGTTATTTGTCATGAACAAAAATAGTATATCATAAGGGAAATGAAAATTTTAGAGAAAGATATTGACATCCTATTAGCTGGTTTAGTTCTTTAAAGAGCTGTGATGAACAGCTCTTTTCTTATGGAGCTACGGGGCAGATTATTTTAATAAGAAAATGATAAAATGATGTAAGCAAGGAAAAGTGAGGCGACCAATTTGAGAATAGAATTTGCAACAAATGAAGAGATTGAAAAACTATATACAAAGTATAAAAAATTCAACACACATCTTCTCGAGGAGCCAAGAAAGGTGTTTCCCTATATTGGTATTATGGATGTATATAATCGAGTTCTTACAGAGCAAGAGGCACAAGATTTACTAGGTTATGAGCAGCATCATTTAAAGTATGGTTCCAGATTTATAAGTGCCTTAACTCAGATTTATCGTACAGATAATGAAGTATTTGTTCTTTTCAATAAAAAAGGATTAAGCAAAGAACAATTCAAATTCATTCTAGGCTCCTTAAATCGGATGGAGGCTAGTATTTTTAGAAAGATGTTTGCTATCAACAAGGGCATATACAAAATTGGTGATGAAGAGGCACTTAAGTTTCTGGTTAACCTTTCAGTTGAAGAATTGTATTTTTCGAATTTTTTCTTTCCTTCTCTTGATACAGTTTTTATAGGAAATTATGACCTATGTTTCCCTGTGTATAGCAAGACAAAAGAAGGATTTGAGAAATGCCGTGAGATTATCGAAAGAAATGAGTTATTTATTCGAGAGTAATCATAAAATGTACAAATTTGACAAGCTGGATACTGATAAAGTTATTGCAGTTCTTATTCCTACTAACTATTGCGTTAGCTTAAGATCGGAGCTGTCTTAAGGCAGCTTTTTCTTTATGCAACTATAGGGGCAGATTTGTGAAAGAATGATTGTTAAACATTGATTACGGAAAATTGTTATAAGAGGTGATTTTATGGATACTTCAAGTTATATATTTTTAGCAATTTATTGGGTCGGAATTATTATATGGTCGATTAAAAATAAGGAAAAGGCTAAGAAGGAATTACTTCAAATAAAAAATAATTGGAAGACAGGAGTATCAATATTGCTAATTGTTTTATTTCCATTTTTAGTTATGGCTTCTATGATATTTGTATTGTAGTTTGTTTTCATTGTTTAGCTCACGTGGCAGGTTAGCAAGATTGTGAAGGTTTGTACTTAAACTAACAGGTGCGTTAGCTGAAGATCGGAGCTGCCTTTAATGCAGCTTTTTCTTATGGAACTAAAGGGGCAGGTTAGTTGCATAAGGATTCAGTATAGAGGTTTTTCAAAATAGAAAAAGAATAGATAAGGATATAAGTTTTTTAGTCTGGGGGATTCATATGTCATTTGAGCAATGTCATAACATTACTTCTTTAATGTCAGGATTTAATAAAACGTGGTTCTTTGCAGGTGGTTGGGCAATTGATCTTTTTATCGGCAGAGAAACAAGACAACATCACGATATAGAGATTGCACTATTTCGAGAAGACCAATTATATCTGAAGGAATATCTTAAAGAATGGGATTTTAAAAAGGTTATTAAAGGTAAATTTTACACTTGGGAAAATGAGTTTTTAGAGTTACCTATTCACGAAATACACGCTGTGAATAATTCAAATGGAGATAAATTAGAAGTTCTTCTAAATGAAACAAAGAAAAATGATTGGAAATTCAGAAGGGATTTAACGATTTCTCACCCACTTAAGTCAGTTTGGAGTTATTCTGATACAGGCATTCCTTATCTAAATCCAGAAATTGTACTTTTATATAAAGTAAAAAACACAAGAGAAAAAGACCATCAAGACTTTATGGCGACAATAGACAATCTAAATAATCAGAGGAAAAAATGGCTTCATTATGCTATACAATTGCACGAACCAGAACACAAATGGCTTCAATTCTTAACATAATGTTATAAAGAACTAAAGGGGCAGGATAGCTCAACAAGGGTTTGTTTATTTTTATCTTTTTAAGAGAGATAATTTTATGTTTTTGGAGGGAATTATGAGGGAAATTACTTTGTCTAATGGAAAAACAGTTGAAGTCGAATGTTTAAGTTGTGCTTTAACAAGTGGGGAAATAGAGCCGGATGGTGGTGTAATAGTCGAAACTGAATATTTTCATGCTCACCAAGACGTTGCATATCCCATTAAAGGTTTAGTAATTTTAGCATCTAAACGCCATATTAAGTGCTTTGACGAGTTAAATGACTTAGAAAAGGTTGATTACATAAACTTGCTATCTAAGATTAGAAAAGCTCAAAGGGAAGTATTAGGGATTGAACATGTTTATTACTTTTATAATGAAGATACTACCCACCATTTCCATACTTGGATGGTTCCTCGATATGAATGGATGTACGATTTTGGACGTTCGGTAGAATCAGTTAGACCAGTTTTGCTCCATGCAAGAAACAAATTGAATAATGATGAAAATGTAAAAAGTGTAATTGATGGAATTAAGGCTTTAAAAAAAGAACTATACACTTAATCCTTCCTTGTCCCACTAACAGTTGCTTTCGATAAGAGAGTTGCTTTGGCAGCTCTTTTTCTTATGGCACTAACGGGGCAGTATAGTTCAATAAGGTTTCATTCCTTTCTATGGGTTATTTTGGAAAGAAATGAATTGAAGCATCATTGATTCGGAAAACGTATAAGAGGAAACTCTAAAAAAGGAATTGAAGAATTTTGGCACAGTATTTCTCTTTACTAATCTTATCATTTGTAATGCTTGTGGGAATGTCGGCTTACTTTTGGCATTTTTATAAATTGAAAAAGAAAAACCGAGATTCGTATAAGATACCGATCAAGGACATTCTTGGAGTCGCCTCTTTATTTCTCCTATCAGGGACCCTATTTGTTTATTCTTTGTTAGACCTGCCTAACGTTTTAGCTGATAAGACGAAACAATATAATGGGAACTGTGAGATCGTTATATTCAGTAACGTAAGAGGAGGACACCAGGAAGCCAACTTTGGAAACCATAGCATTTCGTTTCCTGAGAATTATCAGGGTGCAGAAGAAGGCAGCTACTACTGCGAAGTGGAGTATTATTCACGAACTGAACTGGGAAAGTCCTTGAAACTTTATCAATCAAAGGGCGGAAAACTAATAAATAATAAATAGTGTTTCATCTTCAACTAACAGGTGCGTTAGCTTAAGATCGGAGCTGTCTTTAAGGCAGCTTTTTCTTATGGAACTAAGGGGCGGGATAGTTCAAGCAGGTATTAGTAAAGCATTTGACGAAAATATAAAGAGCTTAGTAAGAAGTGCTTACATACTATCTGATATTTAATAAATAACAGGAAAAAACTAACTGCTAATAACTTTAGGGGGGGGAAATATTGAAACAAACATTACTGATAATCGATGCTCAACAGGAATTAATAGAAGGTAATAAAGAAGAACAAGGAGTCTTTGAGAAAGAAAAAATCGTTAATAACATTAATACTGTAATTGAAAAAGCGATAAATGAAAGTGTCTCCGTTGTTTTTATAAGAGATTTAGATGTTTCAAATGGTGAAGGACCTGGATTCCAGATACACAGGGATATTAAAGTACCATCAACTGCTATCATATTTGATAAAGCTGCCACAAATTCGTTTTATGGCACTCCATCACACGAACATTTAAGTAAAAACAATGTAGACCATATTGTAATAATGGGATGTAAGACGGAACATTGTATTGATACAGCCGTTAGAACAGCAACAATCAATCATTTTGATGTAACATTAGTTGGTGATGGACATTCTACTTCTGATTCCAAAAACTTATCTGCAAAACAAATAATCCTTCATCACAATGAAATCCTTCACGGTCACTATAATGTAGACAATTTTTCACTTGTTAGAAATACTAATGAAGATTTGTTTAAACCTGTTCACAATAATTACCGATAATAATCATCTTCAACTAACAGGTACGTTAGCTGAAGATTGGAGCTGTCTTAAGGCAGTTTTTCTTCTTTAACTAACAGATGTTATTGTTTAATGAAAAATCTACTAATCTAGTATAATAGTTCTTCTTTTGTCTATACTGTCTATTAATATGGTATAGATTGGAGAGAAACAGGTATGATCTTAACTGATGTATGGGATTTATATAAGGCAGATAAACAAATCCAATTTATCGAGAATAACGGGATAGTATATCCATTAGTTCTTGCTTGGCTGTTTCTACACTTTCTTTTTGGAAATGTTTGTATTGCACTCGGATCTTGGATTCATCCATTCCTGCTGCACTTTCCAAAAAACCAGAAAGTCCTCTTGCTTTTCTATCCACTTCGATGAATAAATCTACGGATTGAGCGTCCGCGACGAATCCGATTTCAACCTCATCAAGGCTTCTTTGGAATGGACCGCCCTTTGGCTTGTATTCGAATTCCTGAAAGACACCCGTTTTGCTACGTTTGAAGGGTACATTTTTCACTTTGTTCAAGTAAAACCCTAATGATTCGATTGCTTTTAGGAAGCTACTGACTGTTTCATTTCCAAATACGTTTATATAATCGTTATCTTTAGGGTCCAATGCGAACGTCACATCCATTTCCGTCTTCATCCACACAGACACGTCCCCTATAGTAATTGGCGTTTCGTACGGAAGTTGCAAGGAAAACGGAATCACCTTTTCTTCGCCTTTTTCAATGACGAATGCATCCGAAACCTTTATTTTGTAAATGGTAACATCATCTAAATACGTACGGTCATCCTGTTCCCTCAAAACCTGTGTCATCACATGGATGTACAGCCCATTGATTTCTTGTTGGGTGTTTCCTCCAAGGACAAACACGTTCCCTTTTACCGTTTCTCCTTGTTTGTATGAAACTTTCTCTAATTTTGTATCCACTTTCGCTGCACCGATTCCGATGCTTGCTTTCATTTTATCAAAAAATGACATGTACATAATTCCCCCTTTGTCAGTCTATGGTTAGCATAGCATAATGGATTCATCATATGCGCTTTTTTCGTATCGCTTATGTTTACGTCAACTAACGGGTGCTTTACTTCAATAAGGGGGTTGCTACAGCAGCCTTTTTCTTATGGAACTAACGGGGCAGTTTAGTTTAATAAGAGAAAAGCCTATTTCATGTCGCTTTTGATCATCTTAATACCAGATAGTTCTACAGATAGATAAATATGATAAATGTGGCTTTGAAACAAAGTTTGATAATTTATAATAAAGATTGATCATTTGAAATAAAGTTCGATAATTTATAATTGTGGATTTAAAACAAAGTCGCGATGTTTGTAAAAAAGATGCGATGTTTAAAATAAAGTCACGACGTTTATAAAAAAGTTACGAAGCTTTGCCCCTTTGGATGTAATTTGTCTAAAGGACTTTTTATGGGAAAAATAACATAATGATATTCCAGAAAAGGGCCAGATTGTAGAGCAATTCCTTTATAAAAATGGTACAGATGTTCTTGTAAGGGTATAATAGTCTTATACTAAATCAAAGGGGTCTTGCTTTATGAGCCAAAGAGTTTCTTATTATGAAATTGCACCTGATGGTATGAAAATTATGATGGATATGGAAAAATACACGAAAACGACAGCAATCGAACGAAAACTTCGTGAGCTTATTAAAATTCGTGTTTCTCAAATTAACGGCTGTGCATATTGTTTGAATATGCATACAGCAGATGCTCGAAAAATGGGTGAAACAGAACAAAGAATATACTGTGTTAGTGCTTGGCAAGAGTGTGAATTCTATACAGAAGCAGAAAAAATAGCTTTAGAGTTGGCAGAGCATGTGACATTAATCCCGACAAAACGTGTTCCAGATGAGCTTTATCAACGAGTACGTGAACACTATGATGAGAAACAGTATGTTGACCTTGTTCTAATAATTAATCAAATTAACATTTGGAATAGAATTTCTATTGCAATGGGCAATAGAGCCACTGAAAAATAATTCCCTAAATCGCATTTTTAATATTCAGCAATAGGGCGCTATTGTTTAAGATCAAAGGTAGAAAATGATCAAACTTTTTTATAAAATCAAAACTTAAATATGCTAGAGAAGAATCCATTTTGATCAATCCTTTTTTTTAAATGGATTCTTCTTATTTACCATAAAATACGGGTTTGTGAGGTGTTTTTGATCAAACTTTATTTCAAGGCAACAATAATAAAGATTGATACAATAACGTTGACAAGCTGGATTGCGACAATTCAACAAACGGGCCATTTAATTGAATAAAGCATTGAGATCTATAGGGGTGATAAGGTGAATATTAGATCAAACAAGAATACAGAAGTCAATAAATTAGTAGAAATATGGTATGAAGGTTCTTTAATAGCACACGACTTTATTGATAAGAATTATTGGAAATCACAGCAAACGGAGATGGAAGAAAAGTATATCCCAATGTCTGAAACCTATGTTGTAAGTAATGAAAAAGATGTTGTCGGCTTCGTATCGATGATGGATAATTATTTGGCTGCATTATTTATTGATGTTAAGCATCAAGGTGGGGGATATGGAAAGGGATTGTTAGATTTTATAAAAAGACAAAGGGAAAATATACAATTAAAAGTGTACAAGAGAAATAAAAAAGCCGTTGATTTCTATTTGAAAAATGGCTTTGTAATAAAAGAAGAAACATTAGATGAACAGACTTCCGAGGAAGAATTTTTAATGGAATGGGAAAAGGGTTAAGTGTCGTTAGACGAGTTAGATTATTACATGAAAATACAAACGAACGATCTTCATCAATCGGGCGCGATTGCGGAAGATCACAGCCATAAAATGATCAAACTTTTTTATAAAAAATGTATACTAACTCACAAGAGAAGAATCCGTTTTGATCAATCTTTTTTCAAAACGGATTATTTTAATTTAACCTAAAATGTGGGTTTGCGAGGTGTTATTGATCAAACTTTATTTTAAACCAACAATAAAGTTAAAAAGGATGTAAAAGAGACAGAATTTTGGACAAGGAGATATAAAGTGAAGAAATTAAAAAAACGAGTTTTTCTAGGGTTAGGTGTGCTGATGGCCGCGTTTATACTTTTTATAGTCTATGATTACTTAGACAATCAGAAAAAGGAAGACCAGAGCCGAGCATTCATGGAAGAAAGCAATAAGGTAATTAATGAATATGATATTATAGCGATCGAAGTCAATCCAGATAACAAAACGATTAAAGTCCATGTGCCGATAGAGGAAGAACAACGGAATGAACTGGCCTATTCTTTGGCTCAAATCGCCCAAAAGCATGGCATGGAGGATTATGAAGTCATAGTTAGAGCTATAAGAGATGGGTACCCAGTTGCAAATTGAAAGTCTTGTGAAGGATTGTACTAAAACTAACGGGTGCGTTAGCTGAAGATCGGAGCTGTCTTTAAGGTAGAATTTTTCTTATGCAACTAACGGGGCAGGTTAGTTGAAGAAGACCCGTTTTCTTTATGGTATAGTTTATTAAATTCAGTTTGTAGTTTATGGGGGAAATTTAGTGTCAAATAAGTTGAAATATGTAATGGAGTTGTTTTTTGAAAAAAGAGAAAGTACTAAACCATTTATACTGATTAGATATTTAATGATAATAGCAATGGGCTTAATTTTAATATTATGTATAATTAATGATTTTAATTTCATAAAATATATATATCTTTTATTAGGAATTGGTTCAATAACTGGACAGAAATAGATCTACTTTAAGTACTCATTGGTGTTAGCTTGATGGGCATGGGGTATCGCCAGAAAAATGCGGATTATAACTTTTAGGAAATTCAATTATCAAAACCTACTTTCACACCTGCAATACCTAGAAATTAGGCTTAAGTCACTTCGAATAAACACAACTTACTAGATAGTTGTTTCTTAGATCCTATCCTATATACGCCTGCTTTAAAGTTTTAATGTCAATTTTCTTCATTTGGAGCAGCGCTTTCATAATTCTTTCCGATATTTCAGGATTGGAGTCGTTGACCATCTCGGATAGATTCGCAGGGACAATTTGCCATGACACACCAAATCGATCTTTCAGCCAACCGCACACTTGTGCCTTTTTGTCTCCGCCTTCGGAAAGTTTTTCCCAATAATAATCCACCTCTTCTTGATCATCGCAATTGATGATAAATGATATTGCCTCGGTGAATTTGTATTGCGGACCGCCATTTAATGCTACGAATGTTTGGCCTTCCAGTTCAAATTCCACGGTCATCACTGATCCTTCTGGCATCCCGTGGATTTGATTTCCTTCATTTCCATAGCGGGTGATTCTTCCGATGTTAGAATTTTCGAAGATGGAAGTGTATAACTTCGCCGCCTCTTCAGCTTGTCTATCAAACCACAAGTTTGTTGTGATTTTTTGAATTTTATTTTTCATGATTTTTTCTCCTTTATTGTTTTCATGTTTAGCCATTTTCGATACATATTATAAGGGAAATGCGAATTTATTCGTTAAGATTAAATATCTTGAAGGTACCCCATTACTATACACCATTTATCATGACCCAAAAAAATCATGTAAGGGTTAGGGTGAAGTCAAAAGCCGTTTTGTGTATTCATTTTTCACTATCATTTAACTATTTGCTTTAATTTTAATGACCTATATATAGAGCTCCATCTCTAAGGATTGACGAAAAATTATTTCCCTATGCTAGTTACAATATCTTTGCCTCCTGGTGATGGAAATACAAAAGGATATAGAAACTTTTCACCAGTGAAAAGTCCTATATCCAAATTTCATTTCTCAGCCCTCGAAGTTAAATTGCCATTTGATTCCGAATTTATCGGTTAATTGACCGTAAATTTTACTCCAGAATGTTTCTTGGAGCTCTAGACCAACCGTGCCGCCATCACTTAGTTTGTTAAAGATCGATTTAATTTCATCCAAATCATTACCGACATATGCCAGGCTGATATTGTTTCCTTCAACAAAAGGCATACCAGGAAAAGTATCTGAAAACATGATATTGCTTCCATTAATATTTAGCCTTGTATGCATGACTAAATCTTTCGCTTCTTCTGGAAGAGTAAATTCCGGATTAGGCGGTGTTTCCCCAAAGGTCATGATATTTGGTTGTTCCGTTCCAAAAACCTCTGCGTAGAACTCTACAGCTTCTCGACAATTTCCATTAAAATTAAGATATGCATCAACTGACATTTATCTCACTCCTATTTTTTTATTTCTTTTTCGTTGCTACAAGTTTAATGACATAATGTTTCATTATTACCTGACGAAAAATTCCGGTGGTTCAATACCGAGCGTTCTTAGATAGATATAACCCTGTCCCCTATGATGGATCTCATTTTCCAAGGCATATTGAAGTCTATCAAAGTGGCTTTGTGAGGGACCGAAAAAGGGATCCTTTTCCACCACTCCAAGTGTTTCCTCGGTCATTTCCTCCCACAGTTTCCTAGTATCATCCCTTACTGCTTCGCATGCTGATAATAGTGCCTCTTTTGTAGTAATTTCAGCAAACGAATCTGGATACTCCCATACACCAAGTGCAATTCCACGAATATATCCAGTCTCAATGTTCATGATTTCTTTAACCATCTCTGCGAAAGGGCGAAGCTTCCCGGCCGGTGTATAGTGAAATAATTCCTTTTCAGGAAAGGCTTCCACCACCCGCATCGTCAATCTCCTGTTGCCTTCCAATATATTTAACAAACCCTCTTTCGATAGAACCACCATTCCACTCTCCTTTAGAAATACTCTGTATAGAAGTTCTGGGGAAAATCGAAAAGTCCTGCAAATTTCTGTATATAAAGATTGCATAGCCTTTCTTAACTACCGGGGGAGACTTATAATTAACTCTTAGATAATTAATAAAGGGGAAATGACATATGTTCGGTTCCTTAAATAGAACAAAATTAATAAAAAATGATTTAAAAGGCATTGCGAAATTAATGTATCAGGATGTGTCAGAAGATACTTGGGATCAAGAGAACCTAACAAAGAGAAATTTAGATTTCACTATTGAAAGTATTCGCTATATAGATGCTTATACGGAAAGATTAAGTACTACTCAAATGGGTAGTGAATTTTTAAAGTTTCATTTTGATAATTTTGTGAAAAGGATAGGTGCCTATATCGGTGAAGTTATAAGAAGGCATATAAATCAAGATTATAAATGGTATGAATATGATTCTGTACATCATTTTTCTTCTACACTTGATGGGGTGCATAGGGGCATTAAATCAGAGACGGTTCTTTATTCCAAAAAGAGAGATAGAGTTATAGTACCATTAACTGTGGTAGCGCAATTTCTGGAAGGGAATTCGACACATACAGATTTCTTGGAATATGTAGAAGAAATAATAAAGCGAAATTCGTAAGAGATATCTGCTTTTTTTAAGCAATTGTCCAGATTAAAAAAATGTTTATTTATTTGACTTCCCAAAAGACGGGAAATTGAATTATGGTAAATATTGATTAAATCTTGCATTTATAATACGATTTAATCAGTTATATATTTCCAACCAACATATGCTTATACGTAATTGATATCTTTAATAACGGAACCAGCAGAAAGGGAGAGAAGCAAATGATTAATAAAGTCGGTCAAATTATGTTATATGTAAATAACCAAGACGAGTCATTGAAATTTTGGACGGAAAAATTCGGTTTTAGCGTAATTTCTGAAGAAGATAACGGCCAAGGACTAAGATGGATTGAAATAGCCCCAACAAAGGAAGCGCAAACGAGCATCATCCTGCATAATAAGGAATTCATTGCTAAAATGCAGCCTGAATTAAATCTTAATACACCTTCGTTAATGTTTTACTCGGATAATCTTGATGAATTATATAAAGACTTTTCGGAGAAGAATATCAAAGTAGGAGAACTTGTAAATATGCCATCTGGAAGAGTCTTCAATTTTGCTGATAATGAAGATAATTACTTTGCGGTCATGGAAAAGAAGTAACTCTTTTGGCTAAAGATTAAAAAAACATCAAAACGACTAGAAAAACTATTTTTAGTCGTTTTGATGTTTTTTGATTAAACTACGGCACTTATGAAACTATTTAGTCAGGAGGCCTTGGCCCAGCAGGAATTCCAGAGTTTTCTTCCGTCTTGATCGGCCGAATGGTTATGTCTCCATTCACGTAAATTTGACAAGATAAACGCAAATGATCTTCCATTCCTTTTTCCTCAAAGCTCATTTTTTCTTTATGTGTGTCCTCCAAAAAATCACCTGCCAATATTTCAACTCTGCAAGTTGTGCATTTAGCCTTCCCTCCGCATCGGTGGAGAATATTTATACCGTTGTCTTCCAATGCTAATACTAACTTTTTTCCCATTTCAACTTCAAACGTTCCTTGATCAAATACTGTTACATTAGGCATCTAATACCACCTCTTATTATAGGATATCTTTCAACAGGTCATTAACATATCTATTCTATTACCTTGTCCATATGACAAAAAAAAATGTGAAGTCATAGTAAAGATGAATAATTAATTATCGTGAAGACAAACTTTAAGTACATTCATAATTATAAATTTAACAAGGCATAAATAGAGCTAGGGAAAATAAGAATGGTCTTTTAGAGGCCCATTGAGATTTATTGAAAAAAAGAAAGTGAAATAATAAAAGGAGGGAGGTGCATGCCTGTGAATAATGGCAATTGTGATTTTTCACCAATGAAACAAATGTTAAAAGAGGATTTACGTCAAGTAATATTGGCATTACAGGATAACTTAGACGCAATGGGTGACGAAAGTTATTGTCTTCTTGGAAATTTCGAGAAAATAAAGGATAAATTTATATACATCGATATGAAAGCAGCAACGTTTTATTTGAACTGTTATTTGTCACCGTTTACAGACAAATATCCCGAATTATCAATTTGCGTACAAAATCTGTCGAATTTGAGACATGGCGGGTTGATTGTGATTCAACGGGGAGATCCTCTTGATTCATTGATTCAACCCGGTATTTCAATAGGAGCGGAGTTAACCCATTCTTTATTGGAATCAATTTTTTTTCCTGGAAATCCGCTCCATGATGGTGCCGTTTTGGTTAGTCAAAATCAGATTGTTTCCGCAGCAAATGTCCTCCCGCTTTCAGACAGATCAACAGGGGGAAAAAAACTTGGAACACGCCACCGCTCTGCATTAGGTTTATCTGAACGAAGTGATGCCCTTGTATTGGTAGTATCCGAGGAAACAGGAAGAGTTTCATTTGCGTTAAATGGGAATCTGTACCCGATTAATGCACATGGGCCGATATAGAATTTTTAAGAGTTAAGTCCTAGGGTGATTATAATGTTCTAGGTAATTCACACCTGTAATATTCATTTGTGTAAAAACGCAAACGCTAGCCTCCATTTTTAGCACTTTTGTAATTCAAATGCATATTTTTCTCAGTATTACAGGTAACCCGGTGAATTTTTACCGGGTTTTTGGTTGCTTTTTATATAAAAAAAGGCATATGATAACTAAGGAGATTAAATCAGAAAAGATATAAAACGAAAGAGGATTTTTAAATGATAACTATTAAAAGTGAACGAGAAATACATTTGATGCATGAAGCTGGCAAACTTCTTGCTGCGACGCATAGAGAAATCGCTAAAATGATAAAACCGGGCATCACGACTTGGGAAATCGAAGAGTTTGTCGATAAATACTTGGCAGAGCACGGTGCTACACCTGAACAAAAGGGTTATAACGGCTACAAATATGCAACGTGCGCATCTGTTAATGATGTAATTTGCCACGGCTTCCCGCAAAAGAAAGCCCTGAAAGAGGGAGACATCGTAACGATTGATATGGTGGTGAACCTAAACGGCGGTTTGGCGGATTCAGCTTGGACATATGCAGTTGGTGAAGTTTCAGATGAAGCTCAGCGTTTAATGGATGTAACTAAGAATGCTCTATATAGAGGCATCGAAGTTGCACGTGCAGGCAATCGTCTCGGGGACATTGGGCATGCAATCCAGTCATATGCAGAAGGTGAAAAGTTTTCTGTTGTCCGCGATTTTACAGGACACGGTATCGGAAAAACCATGCACGAAGACCCAACCGTTTTACATTATGGTAAACCAGGTAAAGGTGCCCGTCTTAAAGAAGGTATGGTCATCACGATTGAGCCTATGTTGAATGCAGGAACATGGCATATGAAAATGGACCAAGACGGATGGACGGCGAGAACGGCAGATGGAAAGATTTCTGCCCAATATGAACATACTCTCGTTATTACAAAAGAAAATCCAATCATTTTAACGGAACAATAAACAAAAAGAAGAAACGGCCTAATCGCGGACCGTTTCTTCTTTTTTTATTTTAAACTATTTTACAATAAACCTCGACAGAATATTCTGAATCTCCTCATCCCAAAATAGATTAAATACGAAAAATCAGTACTAAGTACTTAGGTAATAAAAACTTTACTATTATGTGGCAGAACAGGATAATAAGGGATAAGGAAGAAATATTTAATTGATGAGTTTTATAAAAAGGATATAAAGGGGGGTTGACAGTGAAGAAAGGGGAAAAACTGTCTACAACGGTTGAATCGGTTGGGGTGAGCCAGCGGGAATTTTTAACGATTTTCTTACTGCATTCTTTGAAATTAAAAGCGAATTATCCAAGGGCGATCCATCAGGACCTAAAAAATACGTTTACTGGAAAAGTGCATAGCTATGACTATTTATGTAAAATATCCAATATGCTTGTCGAATCCAACCATTTATCATTATATACGAATAAAGGAAGAAATTATTATCAGATAACTGAAAAAGGAAAAGAGCTTTACATATGGTACCAAGAGAATTTCCTGGAACGGTTTTCCGAAGTGAAGAAGGTCATTGATCGGTTCATGTTCGATTTAAGGGGATCTGGTGAAAACCCCCCGGTTCTTAATGAACTTCCTGAAGAATACAGGTCGTATTTCTCGAAAATAATATCTGTGAAGGACCTTGTCCGTTATGTTACTTTAAAAACCGCTTTCACTAAGAAGCCTATTTACATGGGTGAAATTGGCGACCTGCTAAAAAATCAGTTCGGTTGGATCGCGTCTAACGGCTATTTATACGATTTATCTCATGAAATGGAAGAGAACGGGCTTCTTGTCGGCAGGTGGGAAAGTGAAAAGCGAACAAAACGATATTTACGAATCACCGATGAAGGCCAGCATCATTATAAACAGATTGCGGATTCGGCCGCTTTTCAAGTACAGGAAATTCAAAAATACATGGCGAGTGTCGTTATGTTCTTAAAAGAAAAAACTTAAATAAATTATTAGAAATGGAGCCCCTTAAGTTTGTAAGGAGATTCGAGTTACATGCTTAAATTGAATCGTTAAAGGGTAAATGTTACTTAAAACACTTCTTAACAAGGGGGAATGCGTGATGGTGGAAAGACACGATGAAATGGGAAGCATATTCAGTTTCATTAAAGGCCAGGTAGATAAGCTGCCCATTTCACAATCGAAAAAGAACAAAATGCTCGACCAGCTATTGAAGCTCAAAACGATGACGGTTGATGCAAGGGAACCACGAATTGCTCTTGTCGGAAGGCGTGGGTCTGGAAAATCATCACTGATCAACGCGATGTTTGGTCAGGAAAAGCAATATGTCAGTTCCGTTAAATCTGGAACGGGTAAGGGAAAATGGCTTTGGTACCCAAGTGATGCTGAGCCCAAAATTCGTTTACTGGATTCCCGCGGGTTGGGTGAGAGTGAAACTCCTACGGAAGAATTTGAAGAAGAAACACCAATGGATGAATTGATAAAAGCGGTAACCGAAGAACAGCCTGATGTGTTTCTTTTCTTGATTAAAGCTAAAGAAACGGATTCACGGGTTGAAGAGGATTTGCAAGAGTTGAACAAGCTGCGCAAGATCGTTAAAGAGAATCACCATTATGATGTACCCGTCATCTGTGTGGTCACCCAGGTGGATGAGTTAGATCCTCCACATTATAAACAAGCACCTTTTGATGCCAATCCAAAGAAAAAGCAAAATATTGATGAAGCGATCGCTTTGATGGCTAAGCGATTTAACGAAAGTGAAATCCCACTATTGAACATCATTCCGATTTGTTCGTATATTGATTTCGATGAAAGCGGAAATATTGAATATGATATGCGTTGGAACATCGATTTGCTTTCTGATTACTTGATCGAGGCCTTACCCAGTGAAGCGAAGCTGAAGACGGCCAAAGCCATGCAAAGCCAAATCGTTAAGAAGAAATTCGCGAGGACGATCGTGGGAACATTTACGGCAATTGCCGGTTTAATCGGTGCAGAGCCAATACCTTTTGCCGATTTTCCCATTTTGACCGGCATTCAAGGGTTGATGATTGTAGTGATTGGTTTTATCGCGGATAAGGACATCAATACAAAAACGGCAGGTGAATTCATAACAGCATTAGGCATCAATGTTGGAATCGGTCTCCTTGTCAGGGAGGGTGTCAGGGCTGCAGTTCGTTTCATACCAGGGGCTGGTCTAGCCGTTTCCGGTGCGGTAGCGGGTGCTGTCACGTATGGAATCGGGCAAGCCGCGATAGCTTACTTTATCGAAAACAAAGATATTGATCAGGCGAAGAAAGCTTATAAGAATGCTAACAAAGAATATAAAAATGAAGACATTGACTCTTAAATGGCAGATTCAAACCATAAACTACACTAAGATGATAAGATAAAGTGGTGTTCGCAGTTGCTGTTTCTGCTGCTGGATGGTTCATGAATTTGTTTACTATAGGAGGAATGATCTTCATGTCGTTTTTTCAGTCACAGGAGCAAAAAGAATATATACAAAAATTAGAGGAAGCGATTCAGTCCTTTTCCGCTCGATCTGAAGTTCTTGATGATACAAAGGGTTTTCCTTTTGAAAACATTCAGGAGTTAAAGGAATTCGGATATCCTAAATTGACCTTAGCCAAAGAAGATGGGGGAAATGGCGGTTCCTTATATGATTTTCTCCTATGCCAAGAAAAAATAGCTCAGTATTGTGGTCCAACAGCTTTAGGAATAGGCTGGCATGTCGGAACGGTCCTATCCTTAACCGAGAAAAGACCCTGGGAAAAAGGGGCCATGAATGAATTGTTTTCTGAAGTGTCGAAAGGCGCCCTCATCAACACGGCAGCATCTGAGGCTGGAACAGGAAGCCCGACGCGTGGCGGCCGTCCGGAAACGATCGCTATCAAAAAGGGTGAACAATGGAATTTGAATGGAAGAAAGACTTTTACTACACTCTCACCCGTCCTTGATATTTTTCTTGTAACGGCATGGGTACCCGAGGATGAGTGTTTAGGCACATTTTTAGTCCATCGTGATGTAATCGGTGTAAGTATAGAAGAAACTTGGGATATGATTTCCATGCAGGGAACAGGAAGTCATGATTTGGTGTTAAATGACGTCAGCCTGCCTAAAAAGCATTTACTCATGAAAAGTAAACCTGGTGGAAACAGGAAACCTGAAGCATGGCTCTTACATATACCGGCTTGCTATTTGGGAATTGCAGTGGCTGCCAGAAATTATGCAGTTGAATTTGCGAAAACCTATTCTCCCAATAGCTTACCAGGACCAATCAGGGACCTTCCGAATGTTCAACGGACAATTGGGGAGATGGAATTGGAATTGAGCGAGGCACACCATTTTCTCTACTCTGTCGCAGAAAAATGGGAGCAGCACCCTGAAGATCATGATGAACTATCGAAACAATTGGGTGCTGTTAAGTTATCGGTCGTCAATAAATCGATTTCGATTGTCGATAAAGCGATGAGAGTCGTCGGAGCCAAAAGTTTACAACGGACAAATCCCCTGCAACGCTATTATAGGGATGTACGCGCAGGACTTCATAATCCTCCGATGGATGATGCGACAATCACCATGCTAGCAAAATCAGCTCTTTATTAAGTGAGTATTCGGAAATTATTGATGGCACTGAATGACATCGTCGTTTCAGTGCTTTTTCCTGTTCACTCTCTACCCCCTATTCTTCCGTTTTCATTGTTGGTAGCTCTATGCTTCAGCTGCCTCATTTTAATTCCAACAATATAATTTTACTAGCTAATCATTCTCTATCTTGTTATGATTTATATACCTGTCTAAATCTTCGAAAAATATCGAAAGTTCGGTGTGAAAATGAATCTTATGACAAAAGATTTACTGATTAACTTTTTAATTATCCTTTTTCCGATTTTTTTATTGCAAATGAGCTATCTAGTAAAGTACGTATACCGTTTAGATGCATTAAAAGGATCGTTCTTATCCATTTTCCCTATTCTCTCACTTGTTCTATGCATGCTATTCCCCGTTGTCACAGAAAAGGATTTTGTTTGGGATCTTCGATGGATTCCATTTCTATTAGGCGGTTTATATGGAGGGTACCGGTTAGGAATCATATTAATTGTCATCACTCTACTTATTCGCTATTTAACAGGGGGCGAAAATGGGTTTTATATATCATGCATCACTTTTCCGTTAATTGGTGTTTCCCTGTTTTTTATATCGAAATACTATCTAAAAATGTCAGTCAGTAAAAAAATCTTCATCGGTATTTCATTAATCTTTATTGTTCACAGTCTCACACAGTTTATTTCAACAGAAGTATTTGAACTTACTATAGGCATAAGTATATGGAAACAATACTTCACTATCCAAGTCATAGGAATAGTTGTTGTAATATTACTATGGGAGGTCATTCTCACTAATTTTCAGGTTCTCGAAAAATTAGTGAAAGCGGAAAAATTGCAAATCGTTAGTCATTTGGCTGCAAGCATCTCTCATGAAGTCAGAAATCCCCTTACAGTTACTAGGGGATATATTCAAATGTTAAGCGAAGACGTTTCTCCCAATACAAAGGTTAAGTATGCAAATATTGCGTTGAAGGAATTAGATCGGGCTACGGATGTCATAAATGATTATTTGACGTTTGCTGCCATAAGCCCTGAAAATAAAGAACGATTAAGGGTATCCGAGGAAATTCAGCATGTCGTGAACAGTATTAATCCTTTGGCAAACGATAATGGAATCGAATTGAAATTATCCCTATTCGAAGATGAAGCTTATTATATCATGGGGGAAAGGAAGAAATTCCAACAGTGCTTGTTCAATATCTTAAAGAATGGCATAGAATCGATGCAAGATGATGGCGAAATATACATACATTTAATTCATGCTGCCCCCACCATCCAAATTAAGATTCAAGATCAAGGAATTGGAATGACACAGGAACAAATATACCGTTTAGGTGAACCTTACTTTACAACAAAAAATAAAGGTACGGGATTAGGCATGATGGTTTCATATAGCGTAATAAAAAGCATGGATGGATCGATACATGTGTCAAGTGTACAAGGGAAAGGTACATGCTTCTCTATTAACCTGCCCCTTCATAGATACGAGCCAATTTGAATTTAGTGTAAATTGACGGTTTTATTCTCATACATTACAATTTAAGTAAACTACCAATTATTATGAAATGATTTAATGATGAATTCGATACCTAAGGGAGATGATTAAATGAAATCGCTTACAGATGGACAAGTCATTTGGGAACCTACAAACGAACAAATCGAGCAAACGGTATTGACTCAATATATGAAATGGTTAAACGAAAAGAAAGGTTTATCATTTCAAGATTATCATGAATTATGGAAATGGTCGGTTGATGAACTGGAGGATTTTTGGGCTTCGGTTTGGGATTATTGTGATGTAAAAGCTGACAGGAAATATGACCGGGTTTTAGCGGAGCATTCAATGCCAGGGGCGAAATGGTTCGAAGGGGCAAGGCTTAATTATGCTGAAAATGCATTATTGAATGATCAAAAAGAGAAAACGGCGATCTTTTTTCGTTCCGAAAATATCAGGCAGCAAGAGGTAAGCTGGAAAGAGCTGAAAGAAAAAGTAGCTTCTGTTGCCCATTCGTTAAGGGGACTTGGTGTGAAATCCGGTGATCGTGTTGTAGCTTATATGCCAAATATCCCTGAAGCGGTCATAGCTTTCTTGGCGACAGTAAGTATAGGTGCCATCTGGTCCAGCTGTTCACCTGACTTTGGGGCAAGAAGCGTCATTGATCGTTTCAAACAGATTGAACCGGTTGTATTACTTGCGGTTGATGGGTACCAGTACAATGGAAAAGTATATGATAAAACATCCGTTGTTTCACAGCTTAAACAGGAATTGGTTACTGTCAAGCATACTGTAATGGTTCCTTACATAGAAAAGAAGGTTTTGGAAGAGAATCTGGCAGATACGATTCCATGGGATGATCTAGTAAAAGAAAAAGCCGAATTATCTTTTGAAAGTGTTCCGTTTGATCATCCGCTTTGGATTCTCTATTCATCAGGTACAACAGGAATGCCAAAACCGATTGTACAAGGACATGGCGGAATATTATTGGAGCATTTTAAATCAACAAGAATGCATCAAGGCATGACTTCCGAGGATACGGTATTCTGGTTTACGACGACAGGGTGGATGATGTGGAATCTCCTAATGGGTGGTTTGCTTAATGAAGGGACGATCGTTCTTTATGACGGCAGTCCTTCTTTCCCGGATATGGATGCCCTTTGGCAATTGGCTGAAGATACAGGCATGACTTTCTTTGGAACAAGTGCACCATTCCTTACGAATTCCATGAAGTTAGGAATCAAGCCAATGGAAAAATATGATTTATCGAAATTGAAGGCCCTTTTTTCCACTGGAGCACCTTTGTCGGGTGACGGGTACAAATGGGTGTATGAGAATGTCAAGAAGGATATCTGGCTTAGTTCATCCAGTGGCGGAACCGATGTTTGTGCCGGATTTGTAGGTGGCGTTCCTACATTACCTGTAAGAATCGGGGAGATACAAGGAAGGGCATTAGGTGTTCGTGCAGAGGCCTTTGATGAACAAGGCCGAACATTGATTAATGAAGTCGGTGAATTGGTCATTACCAAACCCATGCCGTCCATGCCGCTTTATTTCTGGAATGATCAAGACGGGACAAGATACTACGAGAGTTATTTCGATACGTATCCCGGGATTTGGAAACATGGTGATTGGATAAAAATCGACGACAAGGGCAGTTGTATCATTTATGGTCGTTCCGACTCGACCATCAACCGTTCTGGTGTACGGATGGGAACCAGCGATATCTACCGGGTCGTCGAAGCGATCGACGAGGTTATGGAAAGCCTTGTCATTGATAGGGAAGTGCTTGGCCGCGGTTCTTCCTTGCTCCTGTTCGTTGTCCTTAAGCACGGTAATAGCCTGGATGCGGCATTGACAGCAAAAATCAAGGAACAAATCAGAGGACATGTGTCCCCTCGCTTTATTCCTGACCAAATCCATGTCGTTGAACAAATACCTAAAACTTTGAACGGAAAGAAAATGGAAGTCCCGATACGTAAAGTATTGTTAGGTTTCGAGTTTGATAAAGTCGTGAATCCAGACTCCATGGGAAATCCTGAATCGCTTCAGTTCTTTAAAGAATTAGCCATTGAGTTGAATGAGAAAAAAATATTCTAGCAAACAGGCGGAGCAAAAAAGCTCCGTCTTTTATTCTTCTTAAAAGAATTCTTCCGGCAAAACCAAGATATTGCACGTTCAAACATTTTTTAATTAATAACCCTGATTTTTCTACGATAAGGAAAGGAACGGGAAAATATAAAGAGGGATCACTTCCTCATTTACCTCCAATGGGTACATAACAAGATGAATTACTTCATCCAGGTTCTTAAGCATCTCCTCAGTATAATGACAAACTTACCTTATGATGGAAAGTTTTGTTGACAAATTTAAAACTGATGAATAGAATAAAATAAAAATGACAGTAAGCACTGACAGTTTGAAGGGTAGAGGTGAGAGTATGAGTAACAGTCATAATCAAAGTAACGATGATAAGCTACTTTTTGCTGCGATCGATCTAATAGCAGAGAAAGGCTACAATGGTGTTACTACTCTGGAAATCGCTGGTGCGGCAGGTTTGAGTGAAAAGACACTGTTTCGTCGCTTCGGAAGTAAGCAAAATCTTTTAGAAACGGCATTTGACCGATATCACTATGCCGAAGAAATGACAAAACTTTTTAATGAAAGGCAAATCGTTTGGGATTTACATTCAGACTTACTACTGATAAGTCGAACATATCATGAAATCATGAATCGTAACCGGAAAATGATTATGATAAGTATCAAGGAAGAAGGCAATTTACCCGGATTTCGAGAAAGAACACAAAAGCATCCTCGGCAGTTACTGGAAATTTTGACAAACTATTTTAACACGATGTATGAAAAAGGAAAACTTATTCACACAGACCCAGAGCTGCAAGCGTGGTCGTTCATGATGATGAATTTTGGTGCCTTTATGAACAACCTGGATGCCGATGAGAACTATCCGACCGTGTCCCTTGAGGCATTTATAATGGAAAGTGTGCAAACATTCACTAGGGCATTAACTCCCTAGTTTTTCCTAAATAATCATGACAGTTAGTACTGACACCCAATAATGAAAAAGAAAGAGCAGATTTATAACGCATTGAGAAAAATAAATTTAAATTACAGGAGATTATGTATATGAATTCAAGTAAATTAATAGTATGGATTAATGTATTTACAGCTAAACCTGGCAAACTAGATGAATTAGTTGCGATACAGTCTGAAGAACTTCTCAATTTTAAGAGGGGATCTCAAGGTGTTCCTGGTTGGATTAATAGTCGTTGGCATCGTTCTGTTGATAAAAATAAGGCTATTATGATAACTACCTTTGAAAGTGTTGATCATCATAAAAATTGGTTAGAAAAAAGTGAATTTACTGAACACCTTAACAAGATAAATCATCTCATTGAAGATGCAGAAGGTGGGTACTACACATTAGTGGAAGTCATTGAAAACATATAAATCAATTAAAATTATAACTTCTTTATTTTAAACAAACATTAACGAGGAGGAAAAACCATTGGGGAAATTAAACATTGGAATTATCTTAGGAAGCACACGTCAAGGACGCGTAAGTCCACAAGTAGGAAATTGGGTAAAAGAAATAGCAGATAAACGCGGAGATGCAAATTATGAAATCGTAGATATTGCAGACTTTAAATTGCCTTTTTTGGGTGAAGGCACTGGTAAAGAACCAGGGTTAACAGCTTGGGCAGAAAAACTTTCCAGCTTAGATGGATTTGTTTTTATCGTACAGGAATACAATCACAGTATTACAGGAGCATTAAAAAATGCGCTTGATTCCGCACGCGATGAATGGAACAACAAGGCGGCGGGCATCGTGAGCTATGGTTCAACAGGCGGAGCTCGTGCAGCTGAACATTTGCGTGGCATCTTAGGTGAATTACTTGTTGCGGACGTTCGAGTAAATCCAACATTTTCACTATTTACAGACTTTGAAAACTACAAGACATTTAAACCAGCTGATTTACACCTTGGTAATGTCAATGCAATGTTAGATCAAACGATTGCATGGAGCGGTGCCTTAAAAAAATTAAGATAAGCTTGATAGTTTACTAACCGCTCTTAAAGTAGCTTCCATTGCTATGCCACTATACTCTTACATGGATTATGCACAGTTAAAAAGCAAAACGGCCTTCCAAAATTTAGCCTAGTTTAAAAGATTTAGTATAGCATGAAATATTTAATATGTTTATTGGAAAATGTTTACAAACCATTGGTTAGTTCTCGAAGGCCTATTGTAGAGTTAACGCGAACTGTGCGATTATACGGGCACATAAAGCGCCCGAATAATTTCTACTTTTATTTAGAAGGAGCAAAAAGTAATGTTTCTTGTTTCTTTAATTTTCTTTCGTGTCATTTTCTTTTACTTTGCGAATATAAAGTCCTTTACGAGTCTTTTTAAAGAAATGTACGGAGTTACACCTCATGTTTACCGTGAAAACCATTCGTAAGAACAAATTGATTCGTTTCAAAGCTATCATATCGAAGATGCCGAAACATTGATAAATTCACCAGAAATTTTAGCTATATTGGAAACCGTACTAACCAAACATGATCACTCGTAGAAACGATTACAGCAGATGTTGAAACAGATGAAGTGATTGCAACAAGTTCACCTTACTTTAAATCAGATGTTGCTCTGAATGGACATTCTCTTTTTATCAGAATTGAATATCAAGAAATTACCGCGAATGAGGAAAATTATTTTTCAAAAGCTTTATGGTTTTATGAAGCATTGTTTACAAGTATACGGAGCATTTATTTAAGTACATGGCACTTTCTCTTTTATAAGCCTTATTACACCGCTGTTGAACCAAAGGAATTAGAACGAGTATATTTATTTAAATTGTATGATTTACTAAAAAAACTTGTTTAAGACATTCTTTATTCCTATTTAACGATTAATGCAATTCATTTTTTTATATTAGAAAAGCGATTATATGAAACAGTCATTGTTGCGATGAGCTCCAATGGCTTTTTCTATTTTATAGCAATACTTCTTTCGAATGGTTTATTTACTTGCTAAGTTGAGTATTCACCTCCCTTTTTTGATGTTAATATTTGTTAGTGAAATATCTTACTATCTATAATAGGAATATACGCAAATAATAAGGTATATATATTTGATCATACTATATGAATATGTTTTAAAAGAAGAGGATAACCAACTTAGAGTTCCGGTTTGACACAGGTAAAATGTAATGGGAGATGGTTTCGTTAACACGTCAAGCGTTGTGAAAATGAATACGTGATGATAAATATAAACCTTATTGATCCAAATTATGTTATTCTATTTCTGTTTACAACAGTCCGTCTGAAAAACTGTAAAGGGGGTATAAGGTTAAAATGGTTAAGGAAAAGAAAATCAAGCTAAAGAAGCCAAAGAAGTGGTGGGGATGGGTTCTAGCAATTGTCATCATTGCTAATATAGCAGGTGGTGGGGACAAAGAGGAAGTTGCTAAAGAAGAGAAGGCTTCTGAAAATACTGCTGAACTTAGGGAGGAAGCTCCTAGACAATCTCTACTGCTGCAAGGATTTTCGCGAGTCTCGAATTTTCTCTTTTTCCATACATCAATTATGTTAAAACTATAGTTATTATGTCCTCTCCTGGCTTTAAATTTTGTTTCGGAAAAATGCCGAAATTTTTGCTTATACATAAGCTTGTTTGGGATTCTTTGCGACATAGAAAAGCTGCTAATAAGCTTGATTTTTCATAGCTAATAACTTCTAAAATATACTGTTCATAAAGTTCAAATTAGTCCATGCTTAAATTTCAGAAAATAGAGTTTTTTCAGATAATCATTGAAATATCCATTAAAACCCGATAATATACAACTATTAAAACAACTTTATATCAGCGGATGATGATTGTGGGAGAGTCTAAACAATGTTTAGCACCGAAGGAGCAAATCCTAAAAGCAGGGACTAATCTCTCAGGTAAAAGGACTACAATTGGACGCGTCTCTGAAGAGAGCCATAGGCCACCGAAGGAGTTAAACTCTCAGGTAAAAGGACAGAGGAAAGTAGGAAAATACCTATCTTTCCTCTGTCCTTTTTTGTACTTGGAAAGATAAAAAGAGAGGAAGTGTGCATTGAGATCTGAAGATAAATGATCTATCCTTTGATTTGTACAATTAATGCTATATTTTCAAAAAAGGTAGGTAGCTTTATTTCAAAAAACTATATCTAGTACCCACCTAGGAAAGCGCTTACAATGATAGGTCAGTCTCCCAGTACGCTAATAATTCAAACTCATTGAAGGGCTGACCCTTTATAAGGAAAAAATTCCAAGTAGCCTATAAAAGTAGAAAGTGGGAGATCGTATGCAGGAACAAAAGTTGGATAGAGGGTTAAAAAACAGGCACGTACAACTCATAGCTATTGGTGGGGCAATCGGAACGGGATTATTTCTTGGAGCAGGAAAATCTATTAATTTAGCTGGGCCATCAATTCTATTTGCTTACATGATTACAGGCATCATTTGCTTTTTAATCATGCGCGCACTTGGAGAACTACTCTTATCTAATTTGAACTATCATTCCTTTGTTGACTTTGTAAGAGACTATTTAGGTAATATGGCAGCATTTGTAACCGGCTGGACCTACTGGTTTTGCTGGATCTCAATCGCAATGGCCGACTTAACGGCAGTTGGTCTTTATACTCAGTATTGGTTTCCCTCCGTACCTCAGTGGATGCCAGGATTGATTGCCCTAGTCATTCTGCTATTTATGAATCTTGCAACCGTTAAACTTTTTGGCGAAATGGAATTCTGGTTCGCATTAATAAAGGTCATCGCTATTCTAGCATTAATTGTTATCGGTATTTTCATGATTATTAAAGGCTTTTCCACTGATTCAGGCGCAGCAAGTTTCACGAATCTATGGAGTCACGAAGGTATGTTCCCAAATGGAATAAATGGTTTTGTCCTCTCATTCCAGATGGTAGTGTTTGCGTTTGTGGGCATTGAACTTGTAGGACTTACAGCAGGTGAAACAGAAAATCCAGAAAAAGTTATCCCCAAAGCCATAAATAATATTCCTATTCGGATTATAATTTTCTATATTGGCGCACTTATTGTCATTATGAGTGTTTATCCGTGGAACGCAATCATCCCAACGGAAAGCCCATTCGTCCAAGTATTTGTGGCTGTAGGTATTGCTGGAGCTGCTGGTATCGTTAATTTTGTCGTCCTAACATCGGCTGCTTCGGCATGTAACAGCGCAATCTTCAGTACAAGCCGGATGGTATACTCACTTGCCAAAGATAAAAATGCACCTGTACCGTTTGCAAAACTTAATGACCGTAAAGTACCTTCCAATGCATTGTTCTTTTCAACTGTCGTCATTTTAATTTCCGTTGTTTTGAACTATTTAATGCCTGAAGGAGTATTTACCTTGATTACAAGTATTTCTACAGTATGTTTCATCTTTATTTGGGGAATTACAGTCATCAGTCATTTGAAATACCGTAAAACAAGACCTGATCTAGTGAAAAAGAACAAATTTAAATTACCATTTTATCCAATTTCCAATTACTTGATCCTTGCTTTCCTAGCGTTCGTCCTTGTTGTTCTTGCACTTGCGAGCGACACTCGTGTTGCCTTATTCGTTACTCCTGTTTGGTTCATTATGCTGATTACGATTTATAAGATTCGCCAAACGAAGGTGGAACAGGCGAATCAGAGAGAGGTAGCGGGGAATTAAGGGGCAAGAAACCCTTTGATTCAATTTGCGGTGTTTGTCCAGATAGTTGCCGCTCCATATTTTCCTAACCCGGTGAGTAAAAAATCTGCCCATTATAAAAAGCCAAAGATATCTGGATAATCATATTATAATTCGAAAAAATTATTTTAGAATAGTGGTGTTAGCGCTTTCAAAAAAGCCTTGACATAATTATTCTCAACAACTATTCTAAATGTACCAAATTGAATAAGCGGATGACAGTTGTGGGAGAGTGCAAAGCGACAAGCCACCGAAGGAGCAAGTTCCAAAAAGACCCTTGGAACAAATCTCTCAGGTAGATGGAACCACAAATGGACGCACCTCTGGAGAGCGCGTATTAACATATACGCCACCAAAGGGGAAAGGCTCTATTAAAAAATGGGGCTAAACTCTCAGGTAAAAGGACAGAGAAGGGTAGAGAACGCTACGACCCTTTTCTGTCCTTTTTTGCGTGCAAAAAAGGTTGTAAAACATACTGTTTTTAACAGTTTTCTTAGAAAAGCAGGCCTGTAGCGGGAAAGAAATATAGTGTCTAGTACCATATTGGAATTAATAATTAAGTGAAAATTCAGAATTAAGAAAAATGTCTGGGAGGAAAATAAAATGAGTTTACAACAAAATGATTTAACTATTTTTGAAGCGATTGAGAAAGAAGAACAACGTCAACATCAAACACTGGAATTGATTGCATCAGAAAATTTTGTTAGCCCAGATGTATTAGAGGCAATGGGTAGCGTGATGACAAATAAATATGCAGAAGGTTATCCAGGAAAGCGCTATTATGGTGGATGTGAATTTGTCGATGTGGCAGAACAAACGGCTATTGAACGGCTAACGAAGCTTTTTGGTGCCAAATATGCAAATGTTCAGCCTCACTCAGGTGCACAAGCCAATTTCGCAGTTTTTTTCGCACTGCTTCAGCCTGGTGATAAGGTGATGGGAATGAACCTTTCACATGGTGGCCACTTAACTCATGGAAGTCCAGTCAGCGTTTCAGGTAAATGGTTTGAAGTTGTGTCTTATGGAGTTAGAGAAGATACTCAGTTAATTGATTATGATGAGTTGGAAGCTATCGCAAAGAAAGAAAAACCTAAATTGATTATTGCAGGAACAAGTGCCTATCCAAGATCGATTAATTTTGCACGATTTAGAGAAATTGCCGATCAAGTTGGTGCAAAACTTATGGTGGATATGGCTCATATAGCCGGGCTGGTAGCTACTGGTCTTCACCCATCCCCAATCCCTTATGCGGATGTTGTGACAAGTACAACTCATAAAACATTAAGAGGACCACGGGGGGGCATCATTTTAACGAATGATGAAGTAATTATCAAAGCAATTAATAAATCCGTATTCCCAGGAATTCAAGGCGGTCCACTTATGCATATCATTGCAGCAAAAGCAGTTGCATTCAACGAAGCTTTACAACCAAGCTTTAAGGATTATGCGAAACAAGTCATTGAAAATGCTAGAACACTCGGCGAAACATTAAAAAATGAAGGTGCAGCACTTGTTTCTGGTGGAACAGATAATCATCTTGTCCTTTTAGATTTGCGTCCGTGGAATTTAACAGGAAAAGAAGCAGAGAAATTATTGGAAGACGCAGGCATTACCGTTAATAAAAATACGATTCCCTATGATCCAGAAAAGCCATTTGTTACGAGCGGTATCCGAATGGGGACAGCAGCTTTAACAACTCGAGGCATGAAGAAAGAAGAGATGGTGAAAATTGGTGAAGTGATTGCAACTGTTCTAAAGAGTAAAGGGAATAAAGTCGTTCTTCAGAAAGCAAAAGAAACGACCAAAGGGATTTGTGATGGTTATCCGTTATTTCAACAGCCAATTACTGTGTAAAGAAAGGGACAGCTTAATGGAATTATGCCTTTGCTGAAAACTTGAGCAACGGCCATGGCAGCGAGATATGTCTCCTGGCAATAAAGAAACCGGTAACAGTTGAACTATTTTGCAGAAAATCATAATTGGGGGTAAACGATGGGTATTGAAACAGCATTAAAGCAAACACCGCTTTTTGAAGTATATAAAAAATACGGAGCAAAAGTTATAAATTTTGGTGGCTGGGCTCTGCCGGTTCAATTTACCAGCATTTTAGAAGAGCATGAAGCTGTTCGAACTGAAGCAGGACTTTTTGATGTTTCTCATATGGGAGAAGTACTTGTGGAAGGGAAAGATGCCGAGAGTTATATTAACTACCTTGTTACAAACGATGTAACAAAGCTTAGCATAAATCAAGCACAGTATACCGCAATGTGTTATCCAGACGGTGGAACGGTGGATGATTTATTAGTTTATAAATTAGGGAATGAAAAATATTTACTCGTCATTAATGCCGCAAACATTGAGAAAGATTACGAATGGATGAAGCAGCATGTAAAAGGAGAGATGGCGCTCCAAAATATTTCGGAAGACATCGCTCAGCTTGCCATCCAAGGACCAAAGGCAGAAAGCATTTTGCAAAAGTTAACGGAAATAGATTTATCAGAAATTGGTTCTTTTAAATTCGCCCAACATGTCAACATCTCTGGGATTACCGACGTACTTGTATCCCGTACAGGTTACACAGGAGAAAATGGTTATGAACTTTATTTATCTGCTGACAAAGCGGTAGTACTTTGGGAAAAGATCCTAGAGGCAGGAGCCACGAGTGGATTAAAACCATGCGGACTAGGTGCACGGGACACGCTTCGTCTTGAAGCACGTCTTGCACTCTATGGCCAAGAACTTAGTAAAGATATCAGCCCGCTTGAAGCAGGAATCGGCTTTGTCGTAAAGACGAATAAAGAAGGTGACTTTATCGGAAAATCTGCTCTTACAGAACAAAAAGAAGATGGATTAAAACGAAAAATAGTAGGGATTGAAGTAACAGGCCGTGGGATTCCGCGTCATGGTTACAAGGTAATTTCTAAAGATGGAGAGGAAATAGGTACTGTTACATCAGGAACACAATCACCATCTTTGAAGAAAAGCTTAGGTCTTGCCTTGGTATCAGCCGATCAAGCTGAAGTGGGTACGCCGATAAAAGTGGAAATCCGAAATAAACAGATTGAAGCCGTTATTGTTAATGTACCATTCTACAAAAGATAAGCGGAAATATTTTAATAGAGTTATCGTAGTTTTCTAGAGTCAATTTCAGTTACCTGGTATGCAGCCTGAAATCGACTACCTAAAAGTAAAATTATCAGAAATATTTTCTGAATTATGGCAATAGTGAAAAAATGAAAAAAAGGGGGAAATACAATGACGAAAGTAATATCAAGTTTTCGATATAGCAAAGAACATGAGTGGGTGCAACAATTAGAAGGAAATCGTGTACGTATTGGAATCTCTGATTATGCACAAAAGGCGTTAGGTGATATCGTCTTTGTTGAAAATCCAGCGATTGATGATGAAGTAACTGCCAATGAATCGATGGGAACGATCGAGTCAGTTAAAGCAGTTTCCGAAATTTACTCACCTGTTTCAGGTACGGTAGTTACTGTAAACGAAGAGTTAGAAGGTGCCCCAGAGACGATTAACGAGCATCCATTTGAAGCAGGGTGGTTAGTCGAAGTAGAAATGTCCAATCCAGAAGAGTTAGACACACTTCTAAATGAAGATGAGTATCAAGCATTTACTAATGAAGGAGAGGAATAATATGACAGCCACTTATAGATACCTTCCTGATACGAAACAAGATCAAGACGAAATGCTCTCATTTTTAAATATTTCTTCTATAGATGAGTTATTTGAAGATATTCCAGCTGAAATTAGGCTGCAGGGTGAGCTAAACATCCCAAAGGCGGTTCCTGAACCGCTTCTTTTGAAAAGAATGAACCAGCTTGCTACAAAAAACAAAAATGCGAATCATTACCCGACTTTCCTAGGTGCGGGTACATATGATCACTACATTCCAAGTGTGGTAAACCATATGATTTCACGCTCCGAATTTTACACGGCCTATACACCTTACCAACCGGAAATCAGTCAAGGTGAATTACAAGCAATTTTTGAATTTCAAACGATGGTTTGTGAGTTGACAGGAATGGATGTGGCTAACTCTTCCATGTACGATGGTTTTACAGCGCTAGCAGAAGGTGCATCACTTGCTGTTACATCTACAAGACGTTCGAAAGTTCTTGTATCCAAAGCGGTACATCCTGAATCCCGTGCTATTTTACATACAGTAGCAGCAGGTCCGGGATACACAGCTGAGGAAGTAAACCTTGCCGGTGAGATTACAGATTTAGGGAAGCTTCAAGAACAAATTGATAAAGACACTGCTGCCGTAATTGTTCAATATCCAAATTTCTTCGGTTCCATTGAGGATATAGATGCAATTAAAAAAATTGCGGAAGAAAAAGGTGCCCTGTTAATTGTAAGCGCCAATCCTCTTGCACTAGCACTCTTGCAGGCTCCTGGGAAACTTGGGGCAGATATTGTGATCGGTGATATGCAGCCATTAGGAATCCCGATGTCCTTTGGCGGTCCACACTGCGGCTATTTTGCGGTAAGTAAGAAACTCATGCGCAAAATCCCAGGACGTATTGTAGGCCAAACAGCAGATGAAAAAGGACAGCGTGGATTTGTGTTAACACTTCAAGCACGTGAACAACATATTCGCCGTGATAAAGCCTCATCCAATATTTGTTCCAACCAAGCATTAAATGCTCTTGCCTCTTCTATTTGTATGACATCACTTGGGAAGCAAGGGATTCGTCAAATGGCACAGCTAAACATTGAGAAAGCTGATTATATGGCGAAAACCTTAGAGCAGAAGGGCTTTACTATATACAATGAAGCACCATTCTTCAATGAGTTTGTTGTCGGGCTTCCTCGTCCGGTAAAGGAAGTCAATGCAAAACTTCTTAAGGCGGGTATTATCGGTGGATTTGATTTAGAAAGTGATTACGGTTTTGAAAATAAAATGCTGCTAGCTGTGACTGAGCAGCGAACAAAAGAAGAAATTGACCAATTTGTTGATGCTTTGGAGGCGATTGTAAATGGTTGAATATAATGAGTTAATTTTTGAAATAAGTCGTCCAGGACGGGTAGGTTCAAGTATTCCGGATAGTGACGTTGACTATGTTGATATAAATGAAAAATTTCAAAAGCATTTAATTCGTGACGAACCGGCTGAGTTGCCAGAAGTATCAGAGTTGCAGCTTGTCCGCCATTACACAGCGCTATCTAATAAAAACCATGGAATCGATAATGGATTCTATCCTCTGGGTTCTTGCACGATGAAGTACAATCCGAAAATAAATGAAGATGTGGCACGTTTGGAAGGATTTAGCCGTATTCATCCCTATCAGCCCGTTGAAACAGTACAGGGAGCATTAGAGGTTTTATATGAATTACAGGAAGAGCTAGCGGTCATTACAGGAATGGATGCTGTTACATTACAGCCTTCCGCTGGGGCTCAAGGGGAATGGACAGGTTTAATGATGGTTAAAGCGTATCATGCTCAAAAAGGTGAAACCAGAACGAAAGTACTTGTTCCAGACTCAGCGCACGGTACAAATCCTGCAAGTGCAAGTGTTGCTGGTTTTCAAACGATCACGATTCCATCCGATAAAAATGGATTAGTTGACTTAGAAGAATTAAAGAAACATGTGGGATCTGATACAGCTGCACTAATGCTGACGAATCCGAATACCCTTGGACTTTTTGAAAAAGAAATTGTGGAAATCGCTCAGGTTGTTCATAAAGCAGGGGGCCTATTATATTATGACGGAGCGAATGCAAATGCCATTTTAGGTAAAACAACACCAGGTCAAATGGGCTTTGACATCGTACACCTAAATCTTCACAAAACATTTACGACTCCTCATGGAGGTGGCGGTCCAGGGGCAGGTCCTGTCGGTGTGAAAAAGAAACTTACTCCATACTTGCCAGTACCGCGCATAGAAAAAGAAGGTGATAAATATGTGCTGAACGCTAATTATTCGGACTCTATCGGAAGGGTAAAAGGGTATTATGGAAACTTCGGAATTCTCTTGCGGGCGTATACTTATATTCGCACGATGGGGCCTGAAGGTCTGCGCCAAGTATCAGAAAGTGCCGTGCTTCATGCTAATTACCTTCGTAAAAGATTGGAGCCGTATTTTGAAGCGCCATATTTACAAATTTGCAAGCATGAATTTGTCCTATCCGGATCCAATCAGAAAAAGCTGGGTGTAAGAACGCTTGACATAGCAAAACGCCTGCTAGATTTCGGCTATCACCCGCCGACCATCTATTTCCCATTAAATGTTGAGGAATGTTTGATGATTGAACCGACAGAAACAGAGTCGAAAGAAACACTCGATGCTTTTGCGGATGTAATGATTACAATTGCCAAAGAAGTGGAAGAAAACCCAGGGGTTGTTTTAGAAGCACCACATACTACAGTGATTGGGCGATTGGATGAGGTCCAAGCTGCTAGACAACCAATCTTGCGTTATTCCAAAGAAGTAGTAGAGGTAGCAACGGTAACGTCATAAATGAATGAATGAACATGAACCGCCAAGGATGGAATATGAAGAAATGAATCTCGATATTTCATTCTAGGTGGTTTCATAAGCGTGTTTAAAAAGGATGAAAAAAGTGCCAAGAGGTGCAAGGAGAAAATAGTCTTGAGAACTGAAAAGACAGAGCAACGGAGAAACTCTTTCGGTCTTTTTTTAGGCCTATTGAACAACCTCTTTCAAGCTAAAATACATCTGCTCATAGGAGTGAGAAATAAAATGTCCATCAAAGATCTTCGTAAACCAGAATGGCTTAAAATTAAATTGAATACGAATGAACAATATACGGGCTTAAAGAAAATGATGCGTGAAAAAAAACTTCATACTGTTTGTGAAGAAGCAAGATGCCCTAACATTCATGAATGCTGGGCGGTACGAAAAACGGCAACCTTCATGATTTTAGGAAGTGTATGTACGCGAGCTTGCAGGTTCTGTGCAGTTCAAACAGGGCTACCATCAGAGCTTGATTGGGAAGAACCCGAACGTGTCGCAGAATCAGTAAAGCAAATGAACCTAAAGCATGTGGTGATTACCGCAGTTGCTCGTGATGACTTAAATGACGGCGGAGCAAAGGTATTTGCAGAAACTGTAAAGGCAGTGAGGCGGCAAAATCCATTTTGCAGCATTGAAGTTCTCCCCTCGGATCTGAATGGGGAATATGACAACTTAAAAATATTAATGGATACAAGACCAGACATTTTGAATCACAACATTGAAACAGTAAAACGCTTATCCCAAAAGGTTCGTGCACGTGCAACATACGAACGTTCATTAGAGTTTTTACGGCGGGCAAAACAAATGAATTCCACTATTCCTACGAAATCAAGCATTATGATTGGTCTAGGAGAAACAAAAGAAGAAATTATGGAAACAATGGATGATCTTCGTGCTAACGATGTGGACATTATGACTATTGGTCAATATTTGCAGCCGACTAAACGACATTTAAAGGTTGAAAAATATTGGAGTCCAGAAGAGTTTGAAGAACTGAAAAACATTGCCATGTCAAAAGGGTTTAGTCATTGCGAAGCCGGTCCGCTTGTTCGCTCCTCCTATCATGCAGATGAACAAGTTCGTGCAACTAAGGCTAATGCGTAATCATTTGTCAATAAACCAATAAGAAAGGGGAGAATCAGATGATAGCCAAAATAAAAATAACAGAGGCAGCCATGAATAAACTGAAGGAAATGACATGTAAAGGTACGCAAATTCCTCGCATTGAAGCTGATATTGCCGGCGGCTGCGGGGTGTCGGTGAAGTTCTCCCTCTTATTGGACGAGCCCCGCAGAAACGATTTAATTATTGAATATGAGGGAGTTAAGCTTAGATTAGATCATTTTACAAAACGCTATTTAGATGAAGAAACACAAATTGATTATATAGAAGATAGTGGCTTTATTGTTGGAGAAAGCTTTGCATCCAGTGCATGTGCCATTGAAATAAATTAAAGTATCGTGATCGTTTACCTATTAATAGAATAGATCGTGTTTAATAAGTTAGTTGTTTTCTTACACTATCATATATCTATCTATGGTTATGAAAACCAAAGGGGGAAGAATTAGGTGAATCAACAATATGACGTTGTTATCATCGGTGGCGGCACCGGTGGATATGTTGCGGCCATTCGTGCGTCTCAATTAGGATTAAAAACGGCGGTAGTTGAACAAGGTAAACTTGGTGGAACTTGCCTTCATGCAGGTTGTATTCCAAGTAAAGCATTATTAAGAAGTGCAGAGGTATATTCGAATGCAAAGAATGCAGATAAATTTGGTGTTATTGCACCGGAAGTTGGACTGGACTTCTCAAAAGTACAGGCCAGGAAAGAAGAAATTACTGAACGCTTATATAAAGGTGTACAACATTTAATGAAAAAAGGGAAAATAGATGTGCTTGAAGGAAAAGGGAGTATTTTACAGTCTAAAGATGTTTTAGTGAGATTGAATAATGATGAACGGGAAACAATATTAAACCCTCGAAATATTTTAATAGCTACAGGATCTCGTCCAAGGACATTACCCGGCCTAGAAGCAGATAGTGAATATGTGATGACATCGGATGAAGCGCTACAAATGAAAGAGCTCCCAAATTCCATCATTATTGTCGGCGGCGGTGTTATTGGAATAGAATGGGCTTCGATGCTTATTGACTTTGGATTAGAAGTAACTGTGATAGAGTATGCCGAGCGCATTTTACCGACGGAAGATAAAGATATTTCAAAGGAAGTACAGCGATTAATGAAGAAAAAAGGTGTAAAAATCGTAACAGGGGCAAAGGTGCTTCCAGAATCGTTAGAAAAAGGAGAAGGTGTCTCTATAAAGGCGGAATATAAAGGGAAAGACACGACATTTTCAGCAGAAAAATTATTAGTATCTGTCGGAAGATTAGCAAACATAGAAGGCATTCACCTTGAAAATACCAAAGTTGAAGTCGAACGTGTTATTCAAACAAATGAGTATTATCAAACGAATGAGCCAAACATTTATGCAATTGGAGATGTGATTGGAGGATTACAGCTTGCCCATGTTGCTTCACATGAAGGGATCATCGCAATTGAACATATGGCAGGAGAAAACCCTCTGCCACTTGATCAATCTCTTGTTTCAAAATGCATATATAGTAACCCGGAGGTAGCTAGTGTCGGGTTAACAGAAGAGGATGCGAGGGAGAAAGGGTATCAAGTAAAAACAGGAAAGTTCTCCTTCCGTGCGATTGGAAAGGCTCTTGTTTTTGGTGAATCAGACGGTTTTGTCAAACTCGTTGTTGAAGAAGAGTCTTGTAAATTGTTAGGAGCGCATATGGTTGGGCCTCATGTAACCGATATGATTTCAGAAGCTGGTCTTGCACGAGTATTAAATGCAACAGCTATGGATATTGCGCATACGATACACCCTCACCCTACATTAGCGGAAGCAATTGGGGAAGCTGCCCTAGCTGTATATGATAAGGAAATACACGCATAGATATAAAGATCGTAAAAGAAGAGTGGAATACTTCTTCCTTCATGGGGGAGGTGAACCATATGATAGGTGGGAGAAGCAAGGCATTAAGTATTAGGCAGTTTCACTCTGAAAACTGAAGATGTGAAATTGTGGAAGGGAAAGCGTCAATTTTGAAGGTCTACCGCCCTCCCTCACCGTAGTTCAAGATTACTAGAAATGAAATTGTAGTGACGGTATTGTTTGGACACCTATAGCGGTTGTGTGTAGCCATCATTCTGAATTCGAAAGTTTTTACATATTTTAATTACAAATCTAAAGGATGGTGAGAGTCCATTGTATAAAGAAGTGAATGTTAACCGTGCTAAATTATTAATATCTTGTCCAGAGAAACCAGGTATTATCTCGGCTGTATCTAACCTTTTATTAGAAAGCAGAGCAAATGTTGTTCATTTTGACCAACATACGACGGACCCACAAGCAGGTATGTTTTTTATGAGAATCGAATTTGATTTAAACGACTTTGATGCTTCCTATGCAAAACTTGAAGAAGACTTACATGTGCTGGCCCAGGCTTATGCGATGGAATGGAGCTTAAGCGGTAATAATAAAAGAAAACGAATGGCCATCTTTGTTTCCAAAATGGATCACTGTCTTATGGAGCTTATATGGCGTTGGAAATCGAATGAACTTCCAGTGGAAATCCCGATGGTGATCAGTAATCATCCTGATTTTAAAAAAATAGTGGAAAGTTATGACATCCCTTATTATCATATTCCTTTAGCTCATGAAACGAAGCAACAAGCAGAACAGAAAGCACTAGATTTATTGAAAGGGAAAGTAGACTTCATTGCCTTGGCTAGATATATGCAAATTCTTTCTCCTGCATTTGTATCGGAGTTCCCAAATCAAATTATTAACATTCATCATTCTTTCTTACCGGCGTTTGTCGGTGCAAATCCTTATGCGAGGGCCTATAACCGTGGTGTTAAGTTAATTGGAGCAACTGCTCATTATGTTACGAATGATCTTGATGAAGGACCCATTATTCAGCAAGATGTAAAGAGGGTTAATCATAGACATACAATCGAAGAATTAAAGGTTACCGGAAGTCATGTGGAAAGACAGGTTCTTGCCCAAGCTGTTTCTTGGCATATTGAAGATAGAGTTATTATTCATGGCAATAAAACAATCGTGTTTGATTGAATACAAGATGCTTCAAAGATGGAGATAAACATTAATTTTATAGATAATTGAGGAACTTATTATTTTTCCAATATTTTTAAAGGTTTTTCTCTACTAATTCTCTTGAAAAAGACTAAATACTCGACCTTGGGGGATATTTTGTCATATCTCAAACGGGACACCATTACTATTTATACCTATTCCTATATTAATACCCACATCTCAATCTCTATTATTATCGAATCAATTCCATTCCATAAGAGTTTTGCCTTGGTTAGAGTGATAGAATTTAAGTCATTCATTTCAAAAAACGAATAACAGCTTGATTTTTTGTCCATTTGTTGATTGAGGCGATCTAATGCTAATTTCGGAGCATTGAGCATTATAAATATAAACAAGCATCGTAAGATCGAAATGTGCTTTAGCTTTTTCGCCTGTTTGATAACTGAAATTATTTTTAGTTAAAAAAACTCTTTTTTAAACATTTACGCGCTCAACGGCCGTTCTCGTCTTGTAAAGCTTTTTCCATGCTTCTGTACATGTAACCGGGACGGGCCACACCAATCGCAGTGTTGGGAGTTAGGTACGGTTTCAATTCTTAGCTTAATCGTGTTCATAATTAATAGATTAGGACCGTTTCGGCGAATGAAGAACAAAAGGCGGCATAATGAAGGCTGTTAAACAAATCTTTTCCCAGAAAAGGGGCATTGCACAATGAAATACAGATCTGCATTCGATATAATCGGTCCCGTCATGATTGGACCTTCAAGCTCACATACAGCAGGAGCTGCCAGAATTGGCAGAGTAGCACGGACACTATTCGGAAAGCAACCGAAGAAAGCCATTATTTCTTTATATGGTTCTTTTGCAAAAACATACAGGGGACACGGTACAGATGTTGCTGTCGTAGGCGGGATATTGGATTTCGATACGGATGATGAACGAATCCCTGCCTCTTTAACGATAGCGGCGGAAGCCGGTATGGAAGTTTCCTTTACAATCGAGGATACTGTGACGGATCATCCTAATACAGTCAAAATCAGACTGTTCGACGAAGATAAAGAATTAGAACTTGTTGGGATCTCGATTGGCGGCGGAACGATAGAAATAACGGAGTTGAATACGTTCAAGCTTAAATTGTCAGGGGAAAACCCAGCCATTTTAGTCGTGCATAACGATGTGTTTGGAATCATATCTTCCGTTTCGACAGTATTGGCGAATCATGAAATTAACATTGGGCATATGGAAGTTTCACGAAAAGAAAAAGGTCAAATGGCCCTTATGGTGATTGAAGTCGATCAGAAAATCAAGGGCGATGTCATGAAGGAAATTGAAGGATTGGAAAACGTGTCGCAAGTCATAAGGATGGTTGAATGATAAGCATTAAAAGTGTTGACATAGATATGGAGGTAAAAACATGTTCCGAAATGTAGCAGAGTTGGTTGAACTTGCTGAAAGTAAACATGTAAAAATCGCGGAAATCATGATTTTACAAGAAATGGAGTTCTCAAGCCTGTCGAGAGAACAGATCATTGAAAAGATGGACAGAAATTTGACAGTGATGGAACAAGCGGTGGAAAGAGGTCTGAAAGGTGTGCAATCCGTTACAGGCCTAACGGGCGGAGATGCCGTTCTTTTGCAAAATTATATCAAGTCGGGCAAGGCACTGGCAGGTAATCTATTATTGGATGCCGTCAGTAAAGCTGTTGCGACGAACGAAGTGAATGCAGCAATGGGAATGATTTGTGCCACTCCGACTGCAGGTTCTGCAGGCGTTGTTCCCGGTACATTATTTGCGGTGAAAGAAAAATTAAAACCGACCCGAGCAGAGATGATTGAATTTCTTTTCACTTCCGCTGCCTTCGGATTCGTGGTAGCAAACAATGCTTCCATTTCCGGAGCAGCTGGTGGCTGCCAAGCAGAAGTGGGCTCGGCAAGTGGAATGGCCGCAGCTGCGATAGTAGAACTGGCCGGCGGTACACCAAGCCAAGCTGCAGAAGCGATGGCGATCACATTGAAAAATATGCTTGGATTGGTTTGTGATCCAGTGGCAGGATTGGTTGAAGTTCCTTGCGTGAAACGTAACGCAATGGGTGCATCCAACGCAATAACGGCAGCTGATATGGCACTTGCAGGCATTACGAGCCGCATTCCATGTGACGAAGTTATCGATGCCATGTATAAAATAGGCTTGACCATGCCAGTTGCACTTCGTGAAACGGCAGAAGGCGGCCTGGCTGCGACTCCGACCGGACGTAAATTGGCAGAGGATATATTCGGTTCCTTTAAATAAACCTACACCTTAAGCTCGGTTATGAAATCATTTTGTCCTCAAAAGTTTGCTCTGTATTGCAATAGCATTGGAGAAATAAACAAAGTTACTTCTAGTTACAAAATTGACTGATCAGGGATATAAGGCGAACCCACGCTTCGGTTACGGAACTTCTGGTTTCAGAGGAATCGGTTAAGTCATCCATTGTAGGACTGAAACCCTTTGATTATCAATCCTCGATGACGGATGCTAATTTTTTTATGAATTTAAGTTTACCATTGATTTTATTAACGTGGCTGCAAAGACACGGTTATTGTTAAAACATCACTCTTTTATGATGGAAGATTGATGATTTGAGCTTAATGATCAGCTGATGGGGCGTAAATAAAAAATAAAATGCGCTCCATAATATTTCTTATCAATATATCAAAGACTGTCTTTTCACAAAGTGTTGGGATTTTTGCCAATTGCCAATTAAGGTAAAAAAGCAAAGTAGCATTTTTGCCGAATTTTAGTTTTTTTGTATATGTAAAGAACGAAGATTGTGAACGCGTCTTGTGGGATATCTTTCATTGCCGTATTAGTCAATCTTTGGCTTGAAACTTACTCGTCCTATAACCGGAATTTACTTTTTTTTTGGCCAGCTGTTGGAGAGCTTGTAGGGACAAAGGTCGTAATAATTCCTAAAAAAGAGAGTATGTTCTATTGGAGTCTCGCTAAACAAAAAAAACATCCTATTGCTGCTCGATGGAACGAAGGGGAATTTGCAACAATAAGACTACATTAACTTTCACAACCGACTAAAGGGTTGGATGGAGCGTTTTCAAGGTGTCGGAACATATTATCTGGATCATTACCTTAATTGGTTTCGCTGGCTTGAATTAGAAAAGAATCTGGCATTAAATAAACGTGTAGAACATATGATGATTTCGGCTTGCCAAAGATCCAACTATCGTACAGTTGAGATGTTAAGATGTTAACGGGGTTAGTTCATAGAAAGCAAAAACCCTCAGAGCCTTTTCACTCTAAGCTTCATAATTAAAAGGGACCTTTATTCCATTAAAACCCCCGATAATTGAATAAAAAAATCAAATAAACAAGGATAAAAGATAATTAAAAGCTTTGAGTTCAATTTCGATAAATAGTCTGTCTGTGAAATAACATCTACTTCTTTTCCATCTTTTTCGTAAACCGTTAAACTACCTTCTTGCTCTTTTTTCTCCCAACCCCATAGTTTAATGATTGCTCGGTACCTTAAAGGCAGACCATTTTCTTCTGAAGATGGGCCCCAGCTATAAGCTTCTAGTTTACTCTTATTAGCTGTTATTTCAGCAGTTTTGGGTACTGGAAACCCCTCGGATTTTTCTGATTCCTCATAAGAAAAAAATTATTAAGGGAATGCCAATTAATAAAGCAGTTAATGCAATTAACCCACCTACTATTTTTTTATTAATCTTTGATCATCCTTCCACTTTGTTTTTTATTGAATTCAAAATCACACCAAAATCTTCTAAATTTCTTCCTCCGTTAAACTGCCCTTTTGTTGAATAAGCTTCTGTATATACAATACCAAAAAAATTAATTCCCCCCTCGTCTTTTTATAAGTAACAATCCTTACGAAAAGAGCCTAAAGATTTAATAAAGATTCCAATTATATGGCAGTTATCTATAATGTGGTTCGGGATGAGTACGCTTATATGGGGGACTTACTTCATGGATGCCTCCTTATCTAGTAGGAGAAAGAGGCCTTGACCTACTTTCCATGGGTATGCTTACCTCCATTCCAGCACTTACTGACGCGATCGGTATTATAATAGGCGGTAAACTCGTCCAGTCCTACTTGAGTGGAAAGGAAAAGTATCTGGCTATTGTAAGATCTATCTTGGTCATTTTGTTGCTGTATTTAATATTCAACGCACCATCCGTTACTCTTGTCATTACGTTTCAGTCTTTGTGTACAATTTTTCACGGCCTCGTTTTTGCCACTATTTTTGCCTTGCCGCATAAAATATTTTCAAAGAATAATATTGGATTGGCAATCGGGGTTATTAACCTTGGTGGGATGATCGGCGCATTCCTAGCACCGATGGTAATGGGTTATTTAATTGAAACATTCAACGGATCCTATACATCAGCTTTCGTTATTTAATCCTTTGCGCTTTTTGACCATCATTGCAGCAGTGGGGCTAAATATGAAAAAAGGTCTTTCCATCTCAACGATGCAATGGTAATAAGCAGCGGAAAATAAACGTGATTTCAAAGACAACTTGCACTCGAATCCATATATAATGTGAACTGGTTTTGGTGCACTACTCAATATAGAGGTACTGTTATAAATGACTTGAACTCCAACGCAGAACGCACGCGCTTCTTAATAAAACGAAGACCTAGTTCCATTTTATCTAACTTGATCTTGCCTTAGCTGGATGCCTTCAAGCAGGGTAGCAGGTTTCTTATATACTGCTGTTATTACGCTAGGCTTAGAAACGTACGAAAGACCAAGGCTTTTTTGAAAAAGCGTTTGGCTGCTTGTTTATCTCTTGATTTACTTCCTTGGAGGAAATACTTTACTGCAAAGAAGAGAGATTCTCAAAAGAGTGATTGTATATTTATTAAAAAACGAGACAAAACGAGACAACAATCTCATTTTGTCTCGTTTTGTTTCGCCTGAAAATAGATAATTCCTAATTTTAACTGCCTCCCATTTTGGCACGGCATTTGCAATATATAAGATTGACTCATAATTAATGATTGGGGGCTGAAAAATGGAAACGGTTCAATCGAATGAAATAAAGTTATCACAGGATAAGGCCTATTGGATGTACAAAAAAATGCTGGAGATCAGAAAATTCGAAGACCAAGTTCATGAATCTTTTGCAAAGGGGATTTTACCAGGGTTTGTCCATTTGTATGCTGGAGAAGAAGCGGTGGCTGTCGGAGTATGTGCCCACTTATCCGATAAAGACAGCATTACAAGCACTCACAGGGGTCATGGCCACTGTATTGCCAAAGAATGCGACCTAAACGGAATGATGGCAGAAATCTATGGGAAAGTGACTGGGCTTTGCAAAGGAAAAGGCGGTTCCATGCATATAGCCGATTTGGATAAAGGGATGTTAGGTGCGAACGGGATAGTCGGTGGAGGTTTTCCGCTCGCATGCGGTGCAGCATTAACTGCCAAATATAAAAAGACGGATAATGTTAGTGTTTGTTTTTTTGGTGATGGTGCCAATAATCATGGGACATTCCATGAAGGGATAAATCTGGCGGCAATCTGGAAGCTACCCGTTATATTCATCGCTGAAAATAATGGGTATGGGGAAGCCACGCCATTCAACTATGCTTCAAGCTGTAAAACGATAGCCGATCGTGCGATAAGCTACAATATCCCGGGTGTCCGAGTGGATGGGAAAGATGTATTGGCTGTGTATAAGGCTGCTGAAGAAGCCGTTCAGAGAGCTCGCAGGGGAGAAGGCCCTTCATTAATAGAATGCGTTACTTATCGTAATTATGGACACTTCGAGGGAGATGCACAGAAATATAAAAATGAACAAGACAAAAAGGAGCATAAACAAGAGAAAGATGCGATTGCCCTGTTTAGGAATCACTTACTCAATCAGAATCTGCTGGCGGAAAAAGAACTGATTTCTCTTGAGAGTGCCGTTGAGGAATCTATTAAACAGGCCGTTAAGTTCAGTGAAGATAGCCCGTATCCAGAGGCATCCGATTTATTAAACGATGTTTATGTATCCTATTAAACCATAAAAGGAGGAATTGAGATGAGTAGAAAAATCAGTATGTCACAAGCAATAAATGAAGCAATGGCCATGGCAATGAGAAAAGATGAAAATGTCATCCTTATGGGAGAAGATGTCGCCGGTGGTGCAGAGGTCGATCATTTACAGGATGACGAAGCATGGGGTGGTGTATTAGGTGTCACAAAAGGATTGGTTCAAGAGTTTGGCCGGGATAGAATTCTTGATACACCCATTGCGGAGGCAGGATATATGGGAGCGGCCATGGCAGCCGCTTCGACAGGCTTACGACCGATTGCCGAGTTAATGTTCAACGATTTCATTGGCAGCTGTTTGGATGAAGTATTGAATCAAGGTGCGAAGTTCCGCTATATGTTTGGGGGAAAAGCACAGGTTCCCGTGACGATCCGTACGATGCATGGTGCAGGATTCAGGGCGGCAGCTCAGCATTCACAAAGCCTTTATGCCTTGTTCACAAGCATTCCTGGATTGAAGGTCGTCATTCCTTCATCCCCCTATGACGCAAAAGGACTCTTGCTTTCAGCCATTGAAGATAATGACCCTGTCATCTTTTTTGAAGATAAAACGCTATATAACATGGTAGGAGAGGTCCCGGAAGGCTACTATACAATTCCGATTGGCAAAGCCGAAATTAAAAGGAAAGGCTCGGATTTGACGGTCGTTGCCATCGGCAAGCAAGTTCACACGGCAATGGAGGCAGCTGAAAAACTTGCAGTGAAGGGCATTGAAATTGAGATTGTAGATCCAAGGAGCTTGTCACCACTGGATGAAGAATCGATTCTCTCCTCTGTGGCAAAAACAAATCGTTTGATCGTGATCGATGAAGCGAATCCAAGATGCAGCATGGCAACGGATATTGCCGCATTGGTTGCGGATAAGGGATTTGACACTCTCGATGCGCCAATAAAAAGGATTACTGCTCCACATACACCTGTACCTTTTTCTCCACCGCTAGAAGATCTTTACCTTCCAACATCAGAAAAAGTGATACAAGTCGTTTCAGAATTATTAGGGGAGCCTTCCATTCTTAGGGTGTAATTAAATCAATAATGATGCATGCTCCAGCTTTTTCGCATAGAACTGCAAAAGTGGGAGCAACAAAACCAATAATGGACACAGAAAACAAATTCTGAAGGGAGGAAATTGATATGGCGGTCGAAGTGGTAATGCCAAAATTGGGCATGGCAATGAAAGAAGGCACTGTTTCGTTATGGAGTAAGGAGGTTGGCGATCCAGTTGAAAAAGGTGAAGCAATAGCCAGCATCAATTCGGAGAAAATAGAAATGGATATTGAATCTCCAGCGGATGGTACCATCCTGAACATAGTTGTTCAAGAAGGACAAGGTGTACCCCCAGGAACCGTTATCTGTCATATTGGAAATCCGAATGAAAAAATTATCAGCAATGAACCTGTTACTGAAGAAACCGAGCCGAAAATTCATGAACAAGAAAAGCCGAAAACAAAAGAGTCACCCATTTTGCCAATGGGCGATCGATTGATGATCACACCTGTTGCGCGAAAAATGGCACAGGCAGCAAATCTTGACATTGAGAAAATTCAAGGCACCGGGCCAGGTGGAAGAATCACTAAAGAAGATGTACAGAAAGTAATTGAGAAAAGGGATTTCATATCGGTAAATACAGAAGAAAGAAAAGTGAACCACCACCCTACTTTAGAGAGTTCGCAGCAGATTCCTGTGACCGGAATGAGGAACATCATTGCTACACGTATGAAAGAGAGCTTGCAAAGCAGTGCCCAATTAACTCTAACGATGAAAGTTGATGTCACTGATCTAGTCATTTTGCAAAAACAGGCTACTGAAACGCTACAAAAACATGAATCAACTAAATTGACTATAACGGACTTTGTTGCCAAGGCTGTCGTGCTATCACTTAAAGAGCATCCTAAAATGAATAGTGCTTATATTGAAGATAACATCATTTTGTATGAACATATCCACCTTGGATTAGCGGTGGCCTTGGAAAATGGACTCGTTGTTCCCGTCATAAGAAATGCCGAAAGTTGTACCCTAAAGCAGTTATCGAATAAGGGCAAGGAATTGGCTAGGCAGGCACGTGACGGTCAATTGCCAATTGAAGACATGCAAGGGTCCACTTTTACAATCAGTAATCTGGGGGCATATGGCGTTGAGCATTTTACACCGATTCTCAATACACCGGAAACGGGGATACTTGGAGTTGGCTCTGCTTACGATACCCCACGTTATATTGGCAAAGAACTGGAGAGGAGAATGATCTTGCCACTCAGTTTAACTTTTGATCACCGTGTACTCGACGGGGCACCCGCTGCTGCCTTTTTACAAACACTAAAACGGTATTTAGAAGAGCCGATCACCGTGATTTTATAGAAAAGGAGGGAAAGCCTTGAATCGTATAGCTATTATAGGCGGAGGTCCTGCTGGGTATGTAGCTGCAATCACTGCTGCCCAGCAGGATAAGGAGGTCATATTGGTAGTCGATGGGCCATTGGGGGGCACCTGTTTAAACGAAGGCTGCATGCCAACGAAGTCATTATTGAAATGTGCCGATACGTATGACTTGGTGAAAAATGCCGGGCAAATGGGAATTCGCCTGCCCATCAATTCGATTGAAGTCGATTGGGAAACCGTACAGGAACGAAAGAGAGATGTCATATCTAAACTAGTGAAGGGCATTCGATATTTAATGAGTAAGAACAAAATAAAAGTCATTCAGGGAAGAGCGTCTATCCTGACGAGCAATCGACTGCGGATTGAGAACGGAAATAATAATGAAGAGATTGCAGCAAGTAAGATCATCATTTCAACTGGGTCCGAACCGATTCCCTTACCTTTTGCGCCGTTTGATGGCGAATGGATCATCCACAGTGGCCATGCCATGTCACTTCCTGCCATTCCCGATTCGCTGCTAATTGTCGGAGGCGGCGTCATCGGATGTGAATTTGCCAGTATTTATAGCAGGATGGGCACCAAGGTTACCGTTATCGAAATGGGGGAAAAGCTGCTTCCGGGGGAAGATGATGATATTACGAGCATCTTGCATGGAGAATTGAAAAACCAAGGTGTTACGGTCCATACCTCCACATCTGTCAAAAACATCAATGCAACCAGTAAGACAGTATTTTGGGAGAAAAGCGATGGCGAATTAGAAGAACAACATGCTGATTACGTACTCGTATCAATAGGGAGAAAACCAAGAGTGAATGAAATGGGCTTAGAGGGAAACGATATTGACTTTTCCCGATTTGGCATCACGGTGGATGATCGAATGCAAACAAGCAATCCATCGATTTATGCCTGTGGTGATGTGATAGGGGGCATACAACTTGCCCATGTTGCTTTTCATGAAGGGCGAGTGGCGGCTCTGAATGCCTGTGGTCAATTTGCACAAGTGAATTACCGGGCAATTCCTCGCTGCATTTATACCTCCCCGGAGATTGCTAGTGTAGGCTTGACTGAAAAAGAAGCGCGAAAAATATACGGCGAGATTAAAGTTGGTGAATTTGCTTTTTCGGCAAATGGGAAAGCTAACCTTTCCAATAAACCGGTAGGAAAGGTCAAAGTTCTAGTGAACCCACAATATAATGAAATTCTAGGTTTTTCCATTGTTGGTCAACATGCAACAGAATTGATTGATCAAGGAACGGTCATGTTGCATGCAGAAATAACGGTAGATATGATGGAAGATTTAGTAGCGGCGCATCCAACCTTGTCGGAATCCATACATGAGGCACTACTAAACGTTGTTGGTCAAGCTGTCCATTCTTAAAACTATTATTGGATATATACTATTCAATTGAAGGGGGATTTTGTATGGCTAGCGGTCAACGAACGGCGGTTGTCACTGGAGCAGGACGTGGTATCGGACGTGCCATTGCTTTAAGATTGGCTCAAGATGGATTGAATGTGATGATTAACGACGTCAATTTGGATACAGCTGAAACGGTCGTAAATGAGATTAGGGAACTGGGACGTGAAAGTTTTGCCGTTAAAGCGGATGTAAGTAAAAGACAGGAAGTCTTCGAAATGGTTGATCAAGTTGTGAATCGTTTTGGACGACTGGATGTTATGGTTTCCAATGCAGGAATTGCTCAAATAAAGCCTCTATTGGAAGTAACTCAAGAAGACCTAGAACAAATTTTCAATATAAATGTCAACGGTGTCCTTTATTGCCTGCAAGCCGCTGCTGAACAAATGAAAAAGCAAGAAGGCGGGAAAATAATAAGTGCGGCCAGCATCGCCAGTTATAAAGGCTTCAGCTTGCTTGGTACATACTCTGCCACAAAATTTGCCGTGAGAGGCATTACACAAGCGGCAGCACAGGAGTTGGCCCAGTTTGGCATCACTGTGAATGCATACTGTCCAGGAATTGTCGGTACGCAAATGTGGGAGTTAATCGATGAAAAAATGGGTCAATATATGAATCTTGATAAAGGGGAAACTTTCAAAAAGTTTACTGATTCCATAACCTTGGGACGCTCCGAAACCCCAGAAGATGTAGCGAAGTTCGTATCTTATCTCGCTTCACCTGATTCTGATTATATGACAGGGCAATCCATCATGATTGATGGAGGGGTCATTTTTTCATAAACCAGCCAATATATATTGATAGAGAAGCTTCATGTGATTATACACATGAAGCTTTTTTAGTAAACTCAATCTATATATTGTAAGCGGATACATAATCTACTATAATTAAATGGACCTCGATTAACATCCTTTTATATTACTCCTTGGTATTTTCCCTGTAGATTGACTAGATATATTTTCACTTTTGAAGGTTCAAACCAAATGATTAGAGGAGGATTATATGCTATCCACTAGTTGTTATCTTCGTACATGGGAACGCTTTGTCAGTGAAGGGGTTCTCGATTCAAATCGCCTGAACAAGCGAATCATGGAATCTTGGCATCGCTGCAAAAAAGATCAAGTCAACCCGTACCTTAATAAAGGGAAGCACATTTTGACGAATGAATCATTGGAAATTCAAAGAGAAAAAAACTCATTCCTGTTGGAAGTGGCATCACCCCAATTATCAAGGATGGATAAATCGATAAAAGAATCGGGAATGATGGCTTTGTTAGTCGATCCCGATGGATATGTCCTATCACTTTCCGGAAACGAGAAAATCCTAAATGAGGCAGGCAAAATAAATTTTGTGGAAGGCGTACGATGGACGGAGGGTGAGGTCGGAACGAACGCAATTGGAACAGCTTTGAAAACGGGTGAAGCCGTTATGATCCAAGGTACTGAACACTATTCCATTGCCTCACATAAATGGAGTTGCTCTGCTAAGCCCATTTTAAATGAAGACGGTAAGATATTGGGCGTTTTGGATATATCTTGCCCAGTGGAATATTTCCATCCATCCATGCTGGGTATGGTAGCCAATTTGGCTTATACGATCGAACAGGAAATGGGAGTGCGTTCCTATAAAAAGGAGCTCGCACTGACCCAGCACTCGATAGAACTTGCAGAAACCTATCCAGATCTGCCTTTTATCGTTTGTAATCAAAAAGAAATGATCATATCAGCCAGCAAACAGGTTCGCAAAAAAATTCCTCAATCCCTTGGCATGGCATTGGCCGAACTATTAAATCATGGATATCGAATCGTTAAGGAAAACCCGCTACTATCTAAAGAAGATAATAGGATTTCCGGTAAGTGTATATTCTTATCAGAGAATCATGGTCATAAAACCATTTTTCCTGCTTCATTGCCATCAGAAGTGTTTGACTTCAAAGGGGAAAGAGGGATTAGTAAATCCTTTCAAAACACATTACATAAAGTGAAGCTTGTTGCACCGACAGAAGCCAATGTATATATACATGGTGAAACTGGGGTCGGAAAAGAGCTAGTTGCCATGGCTATCCATGAAAATGGCTCTCGTAAAAATGGTCCGTTCATCACGATAAATTGCGGAGCCATCCCTAAAGATTTAATGGAGAGTGAATTATTCGGGTATGTTGATGGCGCTTTTACCGGGGCTAAACGGCAAGGGCACAAAGGGAAGTTCGAGCAGGCAAATGGAGGGACCATTTTTCTCGATGAAATCGGTGAAATCCCTCTAGCGATGCAAGTTGCCTTACTGCGTGTACTTCAGGAAAGAAACATCGTTCCAATCGGTGGTACAAAAAGCATTTCATTGGATATTCGCATCATCACTGCAACGCACCGTAATCTTGAAGAGCTTGTCAATGAAGGGTCCTTTCGTAAAGATTTATACTATCGGTTGAACGTTTACCCCATTCATGTACCTTCCTTAAGGGATAGGATTGAAGACATTCCTTATCTAGTGAACTACTTGTGTTCGGAGAATAAATGGAATATTCCATTAACGGAAGAATTATTGAATCGTTTAAAGGATTATTATTGGCCAGGCAATATTAGAGAACTGCAAAATGTACTTCAGCGATTGACCATCTTACTTGCAGAAGGACCTCTGGATTATGTTAATGTGTTGAATTCCATGCATTCACAGCCCGTTACCCGGCATGAGGATTTCCCTCCATTTGAGAAAGGCGATAAAAAAGGTTTCAAGGAAAATGAACTGACGATCCGTGAAAAAATTCAACGGGATCTAATGTTAGAGGCATTACAAAAATCAAGAGGAAATGTCACTGCTGCAGCAAAGTTGATGGATATACCAAGAAGTACATTTTACAAGCGGCTCCATAAGTATGGTTTATAGTCCGGGCAACGTGCATTATCTAAAAACGAATGATTAATAGAAATCCAGGAAAATCGAAAGGGGTAGGGCAATTGAAAACGAGAATTACTGAATTATTGGGGATTGAATATCCGATTATTTGCGGCGGGATGTTTCAAGTTGGACGAGCCCCGCTCGCAGCCGCTGTTTCAGAAGCGGGGGGACTAGGCATCATCACTTCGAAAACACAGGTGACACCAGAAGGTCTTCGTGATGAAATACGTAAAGTGAAAACTTTGACCAAGAAACCCTTTGCTGTCAACCTGAACCTGTTTCCAAGTCAAACGGCAACCCCGAATGATCAGTTCATCGATATTTTGATTGACGAAGATGTAAAAATTGTTGAAACGAGTGGCCGAAGCCCAGAGAGTTTAATGCCCAAACTTAAAGAGCACGGCTTTACCGTGATACATAAGGTAGCGAACGTCAAAAACGCCATATCGGCAGAGAAATTAGGTGTCGATGCCATTATTATTGTAGGGAATGAAACAGGCGGGCATCCTGGCATGGGGGATGTAGGTACGCTTGTCATGCTCCCTAGAGCCGTTGACTCTGTTACTATACCTGTGATAGCAGGCGGGGGATTTTCAGATGGCAGAGGCCTCATTAGTGCATTGTCACTCGGTGCTGAAGGTATCGTCATGGGGACTCGCTTCATGGCAACCAAAGAAGCGCCCATTCATGATAACGTGAAGAACTGGATGGTATCAGCCAATGAAATGGATACGGTTGTCATCCAACGGAATATAGGGAGCCCATCGCGTGTAGCATTAAATGCCGTCAGTAAAGAAGTGGACAAACTTGAAAGTGAAGGGGCCACTATAGAGGAATTAATTCCGCTAATTACTGGACAAAGAAGCAAAAAAGTATACTTTGAAGGAAATTTAGACGGAGGCATCTGGTCGTGTGGTCAATCCGTAGGACTGATAAAAGAAGTATTGACTGTCAATGATTTATTAAAACAAATCGTCCAGGAAGCAAAAATCTCGTTCGAATTCATCCAAAACCGAGTCGAATCCATTCGAACATGAAAAAACTATCTTTCAAAATGAAACATGAGATCAAAAGGATCTCATGTTTTATTTTTATCTCGGGATATATGGTTTCAAATGTGTCAAGTCATAGGCTTATTCAAAATTAAGGGTACGTACTAAAGGGAGCAAAATCATTGTTTAATACAGAAAGTGGAAGAACCGTCTGGTTTATTCACCACACTAAGGCAAAAAGCTAATACCAGAAGAAGGTCGGGTACTTAAATCAACATTTATCATACTTGCTAACCAACTTTCAGGAATTTCTTAAAAAAGATTGACCGATTATTTTTATTGGCAATTATTATTTATGAAGTAATCTGATGTAAATGAACCAAATAAATAGGCTGTGAAAGTTGCGCGAATAGAGTTTACTATATTACTCCCTTTAATCTGACTATACCTTAGTGCTTTATACAATTCTTATGACATCTGGCATGTGCCTATAAGCTGCTTTGATTCCTGAACTTTGCTTCACTTTGAATCATTTTTTATAAAATGTAAAAAGCGAAGTTAATCTTTACGATTTATATATAAATGAATTCTACTCAAGATACCAGAAAACTCATTTGCTAAAAGTGGATAGTTTTTCAAAACAACGATTTGAAGGTTTACATTATAACACATGGCAGTTTCATATTGATTCATTGCATGTTGGACTTATGAAAGCTGTCAAAACTTGTTTTTGTCCTTAATATCGCAATACTTTCCATTTAAAAAATAGATTACACAACAGAGCAGATTGATCATCATTGAATTAAGGTTTTTAATCATTTATAAATGGTATTAATTCGTGCTATAGCTATAAGTTAAATTAAGAAGTCTTTTAGGAGATATTGTGGCTAAATAGCGGATCCCATCATCACTTTCAGTAATAAAGCGGAATTTAAAGTAAAAAAGCTATTGAGTCGTCATTAGGATGAACTATATTAATATAACTTTTTATAAGTGTTAACCCGTGATATTTCTCATTTTACCATTTAATTTATATATCAGAATAATAAAATAGGCGGATTAGGTCTGATGGGGAGGTTAATTAAGATCCATATAGAATATGTAGATAACGATTCTAATAGTTTCGTCTAAAAATATGTCTTAAGGAAAGGAATCTGCAAAATGAAGAAAAAGATTAATTGGGCACTCGCCATAGCAGTGTTATTGATAGGTGGGGGAATCATTTATTAATTCATAACTATGTCACAATACAATAATACTGAAGCTTTATACGGATTTCCTATACCTAGAAATGCTGAATGGGTCATATAAATGAACGAGGGAAAAGGTATAATTGGTCAAGAGCATCAGAAGAAAACGGTAAAGCGGATGGATGGAAAAAGGGGGAAAGTGAAGGAGCTTCGATTTTTTACAAGAAGGGTAATAATACAATAGATTTAATTACTACAACAAGTCAATTAGAGATCCTGAGAGTAAAATGACTAAGTATGGTAAATAATAAATGAACTAAAGTGTATTAATTAAATAATGGGCACACATAACTAAAAATGGCGTAAAACAGAATATGTTAGCAATTAACAGAGAAATTAAGGTTCATATAAAACAGGGAATTAAATGACATTAGACATAACTAATTGTAATTAACTTATATCCAAGAAATCTGTATGCCAATGTTTATCTTTACTATAAAATATGAAGATCAATCATTTTTTCACTAAACTGTATTGATACTTACTAAAAGTTTTAAAAGTATTAATACAGTTAACTTCAATTAGATAAAAAGGTTATAAATAAATATTAGTAATGGTTTCATTTGAAAATTCGCATTCCGTCTCACTAAGTTAAGTATTCTTAAGATATGAGACAAAATTAACATGAAAATTATTACTTCCTATAATATATATTATGTAAACTAGAATAAAATATAATAGTACCAAATGGTCACAGCTTCAAGTTCCCATAAGATTCATTATTGTCCCCTAAACTTGGTTCGAGTTGACTATAATATTCATTGCCGCTTCAGATAACTCTCTATTCTCATCTATGATTAAGTGTGAGTGCAGATTGTAAAATTGTTTTTTTACAGCTGTGTTCATGAACAACATCACACCAGCGGGACTATTGGTGTTGTCTTTCTCAATCCCTAGAAGTAATCCAAATTCATCTTTCCTGAATCCAGTAATAAATACATCAGTGTACTTATAGTTGATTACTTTAATCCAATCCTATGAACCTTTTAAGAAAAAGGTTGCCTCAGCAACCTCCCTTATTTAAGTAAAGCACAAAATGGATAAGTTTCCCTAGCCAGCTCATTTTACTCGTTTTCGTTTGGCTACTTAATTCGTTACTACCATTGAAAAATCCGATTCCATAGCACTAAGCATCCGATTCACTAACAACCTCCATACATTTCTTGCGATTATATACGATTTTTGTTCATCTAGAATAGAATTAAACTGTTTCTATTTATTTTCCTTTTCCCATTCGATTTCGTTATCTTCCGCCAAGGTTTTGAGATCCACTTGATACTGCCTCATCATTTTACGCGCTTTTGATAATTTTTGATTCGCTTCGTCTATCTTTTCACGATCTTGTTCTTCGATTGCAGAAATGACCGTCAGGAATGCACTGTGCTGAAGGTTCGCCGCTTCTATAAAATCTTCATGAACCGTTTTTATTTCTTTTTCTTCAATTTCGACCGCTTCTAAATCAGTGATGAAAGATTGGTATTTCGGCTGGACTTCATCGACGAGTGCGGCATACATTACTTCATCGTTCGTATAATTATCGCCCGTCACACTTTCATACCGTGCAATCACTTCGCTTTCTTTTTCTGCAAGCGGTGGCAAATCCTCGTTTATATAACTCAACAATTCCTCCTGCATCGGGTTCCCGCATCCCACCAAGAGAAGAATTAACAAGCTTCCTATAAACAGCCTTTTCATCAACAACACCCCTCCATCATTTTTATTCATTCCCTGCCTTGTCTAATGAAAAGAAAAAATGAAAATATAAAAAAACGCCCATTGGACGTTTACATGTTGACGATGAAATCTAAAATCTGATTGAACAGGTATAAAACTTATCTAATGATTTATCCTATTTACTACATTTTCCATTGTTTTATTCCCCCAGTTTCTCTTGAAGAATTTTTATTCAGTCATCCTTGCTGTAAGAAATCATTAGTAGTTAATAACCTATTAGGCATCCCTTTTCCCACTTATTATTCTTAGTTAGAGCATCCCCCTTTTCTACTGAATGGTTAAAGCTTCACGTTCAATATCCTAAGTTGTTAAGATACGCCTGGTAACTATTACTTCGAACAAGAAGTTGACTGCCTATTTGGCATACATATGACTATCCGCAAGGTGATGCACTACTACTTGAGTAACAGACCACCCTCCTTTAAGTCACTTACAGGATCTCGTAATTGAATTCAGAAAGAGAAAAATAAAAATCTCTTGGGTGTACATAATATAGGGGATAACCAATGATAGTAAAAGTGTTATGAAAGGGTGAACAAATGGAAAGAAATAACGCGATTGACTTTATTAAATTTTTTGCAATATTTTCCGTTGTAGTCATTCATGTATTCCCAAGGGATAACCAGATTGGTCTATTTATTCTCGACAACTTCTCAAGGTTTGCGGTGCCATTCTTCTTTACTGCATCTGGTTATTTGTTCGGTAAAAAGATCATGCATACAAGGGATTCCATAGATTATTTTAAAAGGTATATTATAAAAATCTTAAAACTGTATGTATGCTGGCTCTTCTTTTATATGATGTATGATGTTCTTATTCTTTATAAAGTTGCTACAGATGCACCAAAGGAATTTGAGCAATACATTAATCAATTTTCATTTCTTGACCTTATATATTATGGAACTGGGACTAGCGGATACCAGTTGTGGTTTTTAACCGCATTAATTTGGAGTGTTATCATTCTATTCGTTTTTTTAAAGTTAAAAAAAGTGAAGCTTCTTTTAATCATCAGCTTAATATTAAACTTATTAGGTCTTTTCGGACAATCGTATTCGGTGTTCTACGATTTTCCTCTAAGTACACGGGATGCTTTATTCATTGGTCTTTTTTATACAACTTTGGGATTCTTCTTTGCGAATGATAAATTCTTTGAAAAGTCAAAATCAATAACAGCCAAAACCTACCTATTATTAATTTTTATCTTCTTTACTGTCCAAGTGTTAGAAGGATACTTATTGGAAAAGGTATTATCTGCAAGTCACGGAGAATATTTTATATCTACTATTTTTTTAACTACATTTCTTTTTTTATTTGCAATAAATAATACTACATTGGGGAAGGATTTGTTCATTACTAAAGTAGGAGGAAGAGCCTTAGGTATATACATTGTTCATGTTGTCTTCATCAATATTTTTGATTTGATTTTATCGGGAGTGAAAATGGAGCATATATCTGACAATTTATTCTTAAAACTATTTGAGACACTCCTTATAATTTCTATGTCGTACATATCTTATGACCTACTTCAATATTTTAAAAGGCGTTTAAGCGGACTGATAAAAACCAGTTAGTGGAAAGTTACAACGATAAAAGAGCATGAGACCTGAAGTCCCCATGCTTCTTCTTAATATTTACGCTTGAAAAACCATAGTCCAAGCTTTCTTAAGTTGAACATTTTATTATTAAGGTTAAGGTTTGGACTTAATGATTTCAAAACCTGAATAGTTCTCTACTACTTCGGTATTAACCATTTGTCCACCAAGGTTTACTTATGCAAGCACTAGATGAATATACAGCAGCCGTCATTCCTGTTGGACCTGAACCCTATAATAATTACATCATACATTATAGCTTATTGCACTAAAGCTCCCGTTTGTTCAATAAAAATTTATTTATAAACAAGCTAATTCCATAAAATGAATTAGCTTGTTTATTTTTTTATCCTATAATTCAAAATTTTTAATAACAGCAGTTGGCCGTAATACTTTTTCCGGATCGAACTCTTCTAAAGGTTCCTCTTTTTGAACTCTCTTTACCCAGTCGTGATTAGCCAATGCTCCTTTACCTAAAGTTACAATATCAGCATGACCATTATTAATAAGTTCAGAAGCTCTTTCTGGCTTCTCTAAGTGTCCGTTTGCGATAATAGATAATTGACTATACTCTTTAGCAAGTGCTACAAGTGAATCTTTTCCTGTTTCAAATGCTGGTTTCCACGCTTCAAATTCTGTTATATGAATATAATCAAGACCTGTATTTCCTAATGTTCCAAAGATAATCTGGGCGTCTTGCTCTTTTCCTGACCACTTATAAGTGTAATCGACCACTTTTGATTGTGAAATTCTAATACCAATAGTAAAGTTTTCTCCTACCGCTTTTCTAACTTCCTGAATTGTTTCTATTAATAACCTAACTCTATTCTCAGGAGTGCCACCATATTCATCTTTACGATGGTTAGTATATTCCGTTAAGAAAGCATCTAATAAATAGCCATTTGCTCCATGTAGTTCTATTCCATCAAAACCAATAGATTTAGCTCGTTTTGCAGCTTCAACGAAGCTATTTTTAACATCCGCTATTTCTTCTTTTGTTATTTCTCTAGGTAACCTAAATGGACCTTCACCTAAATAAAATTTTAACTGTTCTCCTTTTGGTTGAACAGCTGAAGGAGCAACTGTTCCATCAGTGAAACGATTTCCTTGTGATAATGGTCCAGAATGTTGTAACTGCATAAAGATTGTTGATCCTGCTGAATGAACAGCATCAACAATTTTTTTCCACTCTTGTGCTTGCTCATCAAAAGCAATACCTGGTTGATAATCGTACGTTTGACTATACTTATCATCAATATAAGTACCTTCAGTAATAATTAGCCCAAACCCACCTTCAGCAAAGGATCTATAATAATTAAGCATTTTCTCTGTTACAAAACCATTTTCAGTAGCAGTAATACGCGTCATTGGTGCTACGCCTACTCGGTTCTTCAAAGTAATTGTTCCTATATTGAATGGTTCAAATAATGAATTTGTATCTGACAAGATATTAACCTCCTGTTTTTTATAGAAATAAAAATAAAATCCTGATTAGTATTTGAATTAACAACTGCTTGATATTAGTTTAAATCCTCTATTCAATTTAGTAAAATAGATACATTCGATAATTTAGTTCGAAAAAATTGAACTTAAGGAGATTTATTTATATATGGAACTTCGTCAACTAATTACTTTTAAAACGATAGTGGAAAAAGGTGGGTTTAATAAGACGGCAGAACATCTTGGTTATGCTCAATCCTCCATTACTACGCACATCAAAGAACTAGAGAAAGAATTAGGTAGACCCTTATTTGATCGCTTAGGAAAGAAAGTTGTGTTAACTCACTACGGAAATGAATTTTTGTCTTATGCCATCAAAATCATTGAACTATATAATCAGTCTTTAAATATAGACAAAGAACCACAAGGAGAGTTAACTTTAGGGATTTCGGAATCTTTAACAATTTGCCGAATCCCGAATATTCTTCTCGAATATAAAACGAAATATCCTAAAGTAAAGCTATCATTGAAATCACTTGAAAATTATAATGTTACAAAAAGTCTACAAAATGGGGAAATTGACATGGCCCTATTATTAGAAAAAGATGATTGGAGACAAGAAGAACTTTACTCTGAAAAACTCATAAGAGAAAGAATGGTTTTAATTAGCCCTCTACATGTAAAAGATCTATCTCATACAGCACTGTACTCCGAATTAAAATGTAGTTATAAATCAGTTTTTGATGAATATATTGGCCATCAGAATTTAGATATAAAAGAAAGTGTAGAATTCCAAAGTATAGAAGCGATAAAACAATGCGTTAAAAGTGGTTTAGGTGTATCACTAGTTCCTTACTTTTCAGTTAAAGAAGAATTAGAAAGCAATAAACTAAAAGGAGAATTTGTTCCACAACAACATTCATCTATAGCAACATACTTGACTTATCATAAGGATAAATGGCTTTCTCCTTCGATAATCAGCATGATTCAACTCATACAGAACCACGCTAAAACATGGTACTTTTAAATTTAAAATGAGATGTTTTGGCTTTAATAAGCGATTCTTTAATTTTTCTTTAACTAACCTGCCTATAGGAAAGGAAGTATGAAACAACTGACATTTAATGGAGATTGACCACTTAATTCAGAAGTTGAGAAAAGTGAGTTAATACGGGAGTAAGTAAAAATGTATAAAATCAAATGGTTTTAGTTCGAGAAAAGGGAAAAAAGAACAGCTCCTCCCCCCTTCATCACATTGTCTTACCGTTATTTCAAACTATAAAGAAACTCTTTTTATTTAAGGTGATTTTTGAACGACTGGTCAACCTGCTCACTGATTTTCTCAGCAACATTCTTTTTGAAGTAAGCACCCGATAGTTGAAAAAGAATATTCATTACGAAATGTTGTCATATATTATCCTTTAACGTCGAATATGCCACCTTCTTACATTGTTGTGTTAGACTTGATATATAAAACCATATTTATATTGGGGTTATTTGACTTTTTATTGTCCCCCTTGTATAAGGGAAGGAGTGTATAAGAAATGGAGAAAATTAGCGTTTTTCTGGATGACTATCGGAAAGCACCCGATGGCTATGTGTTAGTCGAGACTATTGATGAATGTATAGAGCTATTGCATAACTTTGATATTGAACATCTCTCTTTGGACCATGATTTATTAAATAAAACTAGGAATGGTTTTATGCTTGTTCAAAAGATGGTTAAAGAAAAAATATTTGCTAATCGCATTACCATTCACTCTGCCAATTCAGTTGGCGGTAAAGCTATGTACAACTGTTTAAAACAAGCCCAACGAGATTTTACAATGCCCCCTGCCATTATTGTATCCTTAAGACCACTGCCCCTCAAATTCTTCCCTCCAAGGGTTCTGCAGCATTATATAGAAATACGGTAAACTCTTCTCAATTACTTTTCATCAATTCATCACTTTCTCGATATATCCAGGATTAATGACCATTGATCTAAGGCTTCCTTCAGATTCCGTATCACCGCGTCCCCCCCTAATCTTTGACTAATGGTTCCTCATCCCATCTCTATAGCATTTTATCACCAAGCAAATGTTCATGCCTGGCACACAAAAAGTCGAGACTTCATTATATTGAGGTCTCGACTTTTTGTGTTTTAAATAATTTTTAAAGTTCTTCCTTATGTCATAATTCCCTGTGATTTCTTATGACATTTCTAACAACTTGTGCTTTTAATAAATTCTTGGCTTCTTCAACATTGAGGAATGATTTACATTCTTGAATAAATGTAACAAAATAATTAAAAAATAACTCAAAAAATTTGTATTTCAGTTAGGGATGTTTCCTGATATACTATTGGGAATAAGAAAACGGAGTGATTTACTTGGAATTGAAAATTGGATCACATGAACTAGACTTCCACCAATTGATAGAATACTCCCTAAATTCAATTTGGATTGTTGGAGAAGAAGGGAAAATCCTATACTGTAATAGAGCTTGTTTGGAATTGCTAAAGTTAGATTCTCCTGAGGACATTTTATATAAAGACTTGTACGCTTTTCTTCCACCAGAAATCCATGCTGGTTGTAAAGAACGATTAAATAGGGTTCTCGAAAATCAAGAAATAGTTGAACTGGCAGAACAAAAAATGATTTGTGGTGATGGAGAGATCATCAATATTGAAGTTACAGCTGTCCCTTTTTATTTAAAAGACATACCCTTGGCTCAAGTCATTATTCGAAACATTACAGATCGTAAAAGAGCAGAAAGAGCAGAGATTCTTTTGAAAGAAAGAGTGAAATTAGCATCAATCGGTCAAATAGCTGCCGGGATTGTTCATGAAGTTAAAAACCCTCTTACAACAGTAAAGGGATTTTTACAGCTATTAAAAGAATCCCAGCCTCATCCTTATTTTGATACGATTGAAACTGAATTAGAAAAAGCGTTAGAAACTCTGCAAAATCTATTACAAGTTTCTAAACCAGATTTACATGAGGAACCTATTGTTCCCATTGATTTATGTAAGGAGTTAGCTTCTATTTTGTTTTTATTCCAAGAACAACTTTATAAGGTGGAAATAGAATGGGCGTTAAGGGATACAGAGAGAAAAGTTGTTGGAAAGAGAAATTTATTTCTAAAAGCCTTTTTTAACCTGTTGAAGAATGCAATTGAGGCAATGGATGAGATTCAAGGCAAGCGGAAAATAAGAATTGAACATTATTATAAAAATGGACAAATTCATATAAAAGTGAGTGATACAGGAGTAGGGATATCTGAAGATAAATTAAAGATGCTAGGAACACCTTTCTTTTCCACCAAAAGCGAAGGAACAGGTTTAGGTCTAACTCAAGTATTTACAACGATACACAAACATGGAGGAAATATCTCAGTTCAAAGTGTTGTTGGAAAAGGAACTACCTTTCATGTTCAGCTTCCTGTTAAATAAAAAGGTTTTCTACATAATTAATGACGACAGTTTTTCCATGGGTTTCGCCTTGAATTTCTTTGCTGCCATATGAAAGCCTTGTCACCAAAAGAAGGAATGATTGTGTGGTAACTCATGACTTCGAACCCAACACTCCCGATAGTCCGTCCTATACTCCAATAAACGAGCGGGCATCGTCCGGTGAATTGGATTGACAAACAAGTACGCCATCATTTTCAAGGAAACTGTAGTCATTTAGTAAACAGATATTACTGCTGTTAATCTGGTTATCCATTGTACATAAAACAGAACAAGCAAAGAATTAAACCACAGAAGGTTATTTGTTCTAAAAAAATAGATGACTTCCTGATCAGAATCGAACAGGATGTCATCTATTTTGAATTATTAATTTAGAATGTAATAACTTGTAATGCCGAGGTCATCCTTTCCTGCTAAAAAACTTTTCAGAATCATCCTCTGTAAAGATTACCTTTAAAAACATCCCATTGATTCAATTCAAGATTTCACTTCATTAAAAAATTGTGGCAGGTCTTCCTTATGCGCTTCGAGCATTTCATCCAATATTTTTTTGGCAATGGTATCTGATGGTACCAAAGGATTTATGGTCATCGCCACCAAAGCTGTATGATAATCTCCTGTGACAGCCGCTTCAGCAGCCATTCTTTCAAAAGATTTAATTTGCTGGACCAATCCCCGGACTGCCACTGGCAGGTCGCCGATGGCAATCGGTCTTGGGCCCTCTTTGGTGATTACACAGTTAATCTCAATGGCCGATTCATCTGGAATACTCGCTATCGCTCCGTTATTGCGTGTATTGACTGGCTGTATATCCCGTTTATCATTATAAATCGAATTGATGAGGCTGCAGGCAGCTTCGCTGTAATACGCTCCACCGCGTTTTTCCAGTTGAGGTGGTTTAACATTAAGTTCAGGATCCTTATACAACTCGAATAGTTCTTTTTCCAGTTGTTGAACGACCTCTGCCCGCGTTCCATTTGTTGCTGAAGATTCCTTTTCTTCGGCGAGCATTTCATCGGTCTTGTAATAATAACGATGGTATCCGCAAGGAATAATGCCCATTCCTTTAATGAAATCACGATCCCAGGCAAAGCCCGCAATGTTTTTCATCGTCATTTCATTTTCCGGATTCCCAAGAGCCGTTATTACTTTATCCTTCACGCTTTTTCCGTCCACATATACATCTAATCCGAATACCATATGATTCAATCCGGCAAAATCTACTTGGACCCTGTCTGGCTCTACATTCAGAGCTTTTGCTATACCCATTTTCATCCCGATGGGAACGTTGCATAAACCCACAACCTTTTTGATATTGCTATATCTTAAGACTGCCTCCGTAACCATTCCAGCTGGATTGGTGAAGTTCACAAGCCAGGCATCCGGACAAAGCTCCTCCATATCCCTGCAGATTTCAAGTATGACTGGTATGGTCCTAAGTCCTTTGAATAGACCTCCTGGCCCATTTGTCTCCTGTCCGATTACATCATATTTTAACGGAATCCTTTCATCCTTAGCTCTTGCGTCAAGTAATCCGACCCGGAATTGGGTCGTTACAAAATCTGCATCCTTCAATGCTTCGCGCCTGTTAAGCGTTAAGTGGATATCGATTGGCAGACCTGCCTTTTCAACCATTCTTCTTGCAAGATTCCCTACGATTTCCAGTTTTTCATTTCCCTTGTTAATGTCAACGAGCCAGATTTCACTAACGGGAAGTTCGTCATACCGTTTGATAAAACCTTCAATCAGTTCCGGCGTGTAGCTGGAACCCCCGCCTATTGTCACGATTTTTATACCATTCTTCAATATGACACCCCACCATTCTTATTTTGTCTCATTTCCCGATACATTCTGATCATTTCCGCTACTAGGTCACTTATCGTCTCGGCACTCATCATTTGATCCTCTGCATGCATAAGAAGAAGGGAGATTTCCACCTTTTGACCTGATGCCTCCTGCTGGATAAGCCCTGCATGGGCATGGTGGCCTTCGAGCATATGAGTCCGGGATTCTTTCAGTTTTTTCTCGGCCGATTCATACCTTCCATCTCTTGCCTCATACAAAGCTTCCATGATCAAGCTCTTTGCGGTTCCTACATTGCTGATAATTTGAAATGCTACAGCTTCCATTCCTTCCATGTCTATTCCCTTCTTCCTTGTTGTACATATGTTTGCAGATGATGAAACAGGGCACCCATCATGCCTGCATCGTTGTTCAAATGGCATGATTCAATACACGATCCATTTATATAACCATTTAATGATTCAACTCTTCTTCTGAGCTCTGGTATCAATCCTTCCCTTGCACTTACAGCCCCGCCCATCAAGATCTTGCTAGGATTGAACATGAAATACAGATTATGGATGCCGATTGCAAGGCTATCATAGAAGCGTTCAACTTCTTCCAATGCTATAGGGTCACGATTTTCATAAGCTTGAAAAACATCCTCGCCCGTTACATCTGCAGCCAATATCCCTTTATATTTGGCATACCGTTCCCTCATGCCTGATATTGATCCATTCCAGCTCAATGTATTTTTAAAAGCTGAGTTATTTTTAGTACCATGGGTAATCATGAATCCAAATTCACCGGCCCCAAAGGAAATGCCTCGATATAATTGATTATTAAGGAAAACCGCTCCGCCAACCCCTGTACCGACCGTCATGCAGATAAAGTGTTCAATATCCTGTGCGTTACCCTTCCACTTCTCGGCGAGAGCCACACAATTCACATCATTCTCCACCGTGACAGGGAGATTCGTCAGTCCTTCAAAATATGTTTTAATGTTGAAACCATCAAAATCCTTGATGGCTCCTCCCTTTTCGATAAAACCAGTCTGGTTATTTACAAAGCCTGGAGCACTGATGGCGATTCCTCTTAAACTGGGAAAAATGGAGACTTTAGTTAAGATCGCTTGAAGGATGGCCTCCCCGTTGTTACGGGCCGTTGGAAATCTTCCTTTTTCCAAAATATCTCCTGATTCGGTCAGTAATCCGTATTTTATTTCTGTTCCCCCTATGTCAAAGGCTAGGTAGTTGGACATGATATACTGTCCCCCTCTACTGAATTTTTTTAATTGAATAATATAGACCAGGGCCGAACTTGGATTGCTGAAAGACCTGTTTAAGGTGCTTCACCGCTTCCTCCCCCGGGAGGGCAGTCATTGCTTCAAATACAGCCTGAACCCGATTTGAGGATAGAAGGGTTGTTTTTATGCGTTCATCTTCATATTCCGAGAAGAAATCACAAAGATATGATATCTGTCCGGAATTCATTTGAATTTGATAAGTATTCATGCATTCTCCTTTCTAAGCAGGTAAATCGTTATTGCCGGCATCCGTTGATTGCTGTATGGCTGCAGCCTTATTCGAAGCGAGCACAAACGGAAGATAGACAACGGTTGAAACAGCCAGACAGACGAATCCGAGAATCAGGGCCATCCAGTTTCCGCCAGTACCAAAGAATGCAATAAGTGGACCAGGCGTCGTCCACGGCACAGTATAGGCTATCGGCGGAATCAGCTCTGTTGTGATCGCGATATACCCGATCAAGATGTTTACTGCCGGCACCAGGATGAATGGGAAGATCAAAATTGGATTAAGTACGACCGGCAATCCAAAAATGATTGGTTCATTGATATTGAAGATGCCTGGTGCAATGGAAAGCTTTCCGATATCGCGATAATCCTTTCTTCTTGATGCGATGAAAATGGCAATGATCAATCCCAGGGTCATGCCTGATCCACCGTAATTGGCGAAAGCATCATTGATAGCCCACGTAACAGGGTATGGGGCTCCCCATGCCGATCCATGTGCAGCGACATAGTTCAGGTTCTCAAGCGTTGCCTCCGCAAACATTCCTTCCCTGATTGCGGCAACTGTATTAGGACCATGAATCCCGAAGACCCAGAGGAGATTCGATACTATGGCCAGGATAATTAACGAGAATATATTGGTTCCCAAGTTTTTCAATGGGGTCTGGATCATTGCATAAATCAATTCATGGATCCCATTTGGGTAGATAGCTAGAATGATTGCATTACCAACTGAGAATAATACTGTAATGATGACGATTGGAAAAAGAACCTTGAATGTTCTCGAGATGGCTGGCGGTACGGACGCAGGCATCGTGATTTGAAGGCGTTTCGATTTGGACAATCGGCTGAAGATTTCGCCCACGAGCAAACCAATGATCATGGCTACGAAGAGGCCCTGTGCCCCCACCCATTGAGTGGAAAGGAAATTCGTCCCATCAACCACCGTATAAGCGGGATATACAATGAAGAAAGTGGAAAGGGCAGTTAATCCGCATAGAAGGTCATCCGCCTTCATGGCTAAGGCTATATTCCTGGCAATTAAAAAGACAATGAATATGGATAAAATGCTTGTTGAACCATTCAATACTGGTGCAAATACCTGCTGGAAATCCGCTAAATTAGGAAATAGCTTATTCAAGAACAGCAACCTTGCAATAAAGCCATCCGGAGCCAGCACAGCAAAATTCAATAGAACGATCAATGATCCCGCCAATGTGATGGGAAATGCTAAAATAAACGCATCACGAATAGCGACAATATGCCTTTGAGAGTTCAGTTTAGCCGCTACAGGAACAAGGGCTTTTTCCATTACACGCTCAAAACTAGCCATGAATCCCATAATATACCCCCTAAATCTATTGTTTTTTTGTTTTATTGATTTTGGTCAATAAGCTCTAAAGCCCGATCGAGGATTGCACTTCCGTTCATTGTTCCATATGCTCTCATTTCTATGACTTCTACAGGTATCCTTCCGTCTACAATGGAGTCCACCTGTGCTTTTTGATACCTGACCTGAGGACCCAATAACACGACGTCCACTTCCTCCGCGGCTTTGCTGCATTCCGAAATGGGCAAGGCAACAATATCGATGGCTATGCCCCTAGCCTTTGCAGCGTCATTCATTTTATTAACCAGCAAGCTGGTGGACATTCCAGCTGCGCATACCAATAGGATTTTTTTCATTCATTATTCCTCCTTTTGTATAATAGATTGAATATTCTGTAAATTATTGCCATTCGTTTCTATCAATTCTTTATACCAATAGAAACTTTTTTTCTTAATACGCCTCAGATCTTTTTCACTATGTTCATCCCTGTTTACATAAACAAAGCCGTAGCGTTTCTTATAGCCATTCAGCCAGCTTAGTATATCCGTGAATGACCAAGTGCAATATCCAATTAGGTCCACACCGTCACTGATGGCGTCCTGGCAGGCGGCTACGTGACTTTTCAAATACTGAATGCGGTACTCATCATTCACAACATCCCCTACCAGGAGCGAATCATATTCACCTAAACCATTTTCAGTAATGAGGATTGGAAGCCTGTATCTGCTGGTCAATCTGCGGAGGCCGATGCGAAGGCCAGTCGGGTCGATTTCCCAATCCCAATTCGTTGCATCCAAGTGAGGATTTCTCTTCGACTTGAATAGTCCGGGAACTCCGCTTTCCTCTGATGTCCCTTTCTTTCCGGTCGTATTTATGGCTCCCAGTTCAATACCGTCGAGCGGGTTCATTTCGACTGTTCCCGTTCGGTAGTAATTGACTCCGATGAAGTCAGGCCTTCCAAAGGCAAGAAGTTCCATGTCTCCATCCATGATGGTCGGAGCCAGACCATTTCTCTGTAAATACTTCATGCTTATCTTAGGGTACGTCCCCCAGCAATAAACATCCAGCCACCAATGGTTATTGAGATCCTCGGCATTTTCATATGCAAGGATATTATCTGGAGCACAAGTAAATGGATATGTCGGTCCAAAAGCGAAACTGGGCCCGATCTTGCCATCAGGTACGAACCTTCTGAATGATTGGATGGCTTTAGCATTTGCCAAGTTTGCAATATGATTGGCTTCATACATCCTTTTTGAATCTTTCACACCCGGCGGATGCAGCCCTGTACGGTACCCCAATCCGATAAAAACATTCTGCTCATTCAATGTGACCCAGTACTTAACACGGGACCCAAAGCGTTTGAACAGTGTTGTGCAATATTCGTTGAAGTCATTGATGATCTCCCTTGATTCCCAGGCACCATATTCCTCCATTAATGCTTGGGGAACATCCCAGTGGTAGACCGTTAAAATGGGTTCAATGCCGTGTTCAAGCAGTCCATCAATAAGGTCATCGTAAAATCTTAGTCCGGCTTCGTTGATTTCCCCTTTCCCTTCAGGATAAATCCGGCTCCAGGCCACAGAAAAACGATAAGCCTTCAATCCCATTTCAGCCATCAAGGCAATGTCTTCCTTGTATCGATGATAATGGTCAACCGCCACATCACCGTTCGTCCCGTCATAAGTCGTACCAGTCAATTTCGCGTAAATATCCCAGACGGAAAGACCTTTACCATCCTCATTCCACGCTCCCTCCACTTGGTATGCTGCTGATGCGGAGCCCCATAAAAAGCCATCTGGGAAGCGTTCACTCTTTTGATGAATCATTATTTCACCTCTTTCTAAAGAAATTGTATCCGCTTTCATCAGCGTGGTAAATACGATTCACCCTTTCTGTTTTTTGTGACGTCAGTTGTCATCTGTTACATAAAAGAAACAGGATGTTACTCTATATTTTGTATATTTCCTTTGCAATCGCCTCTAAAAGATAAACGACCGGAATTTGAGTCGTTATATTCGATTTCCCGCTGTATTCCTCTGTTACGAAATAGGATATATTCAAATCGGAAATCCTTGCAATCGTACTGACTTTATTATTTGTTATGCTGACAATGGTACTGCCCTCTTCTTTTAAACATTTGATAAGCTCAATGATCTCGGACGTTTCTCCAGATACGCTCAAAGCAATGGTTACACTGTTACTTGAATACTTCGAATGGATTGGAAAGAAAGGATCCTTTATGTATAAGGAGGATTTCCCAAGACTGGAAACATAGCGCGATCCATATTCAGCCATAATACCAGAGCTCCCAATTCCAAGAAAAATGACACTATCCGCTTTGGAAATCAACCTCGCCGTTTCTTGGATATAGGATTCGAAGCTTCCCTTTAGCGTCCTCTCTACAAATTCCGACAGAGAATGCTGGGTACTCTTTAGCTTGACATGCTGTTTCTCGCTTATATACATCTTAAGCTTCACTTTAAATTCCGAGTAACCAGCGCAATCAACCTTCCTGCAAAAACGAAGGATGGTGGAGGTAGAAACATGTGTCTCATCTGCAAGCTCCCTTATCCTCATATATGTGACCTTTTCTGCGTTTTTGGTAATAAAACCATACAACGAGCATTCCAATTCATTAAAAGATGCAATGGCTTCTCTAGTAAACATATAAAATCTCCTTTTGAGTGTCAGTTAACGACCAAAGTCTCATTTTCATTTTCCATACTTTTATCTATATTTCGATTCCTATGCCATTTCTCCTTTTATTACTTTGAATACATAGTTAGTAGGGAGAGGATTCTGCTGGATTGTTGAAAAAGCTAACTATCGATTTGAATGGCGTGGTCTAAATGCCCTGCGCTCACTCGTAAAATACAAAAAAAGCAATTCACATGTTGTGTAATTGCTTTTTCAAAAACCTGCTATTACCTAAAACCCCCAAAACCGGTTAAGCATTTCGTGAATGTTTCAGCTCCATTCACCCACACGGTAGTTTATTAGTCTAGTAGTAAATAACTACAGATAGGTTGAATTATTTTGCCCGGTTTACAACTGGCACTACTTGTTTTTTACTATCGATAAAATCGTAATGGTGCTGATAATGCAAAACGTGCCAAACCACTCGGCAAAACCGAATGTTACATTCAGCCAGATCACGGATATTAAGGTTGCGGATAATGGCTCAACAGAAGCAAATAAACTTACCTCTGAAGCCGTGATGTATTTTGTACTTTCCAAATAAAAGTAAAAGGCAATGATCGTACCGAAAATGATGATGAACAAAATCGCTGAAAAAGAAGATAAAGTCCAATTGCCTTCAACTGCCCACGGAGGATGGATCATACTAAAACAAATACCTCCAATCAACATGCCCCATCCCACAACAATCATTGAACCCCATCTTGAAAGGAGTTTATAAGGTTGCAATGTATAGAAAGCCAGTGCAAATGCTGATGTTACTCCCCAAAATACTGCCCACCCGGAAATGGAGAGGGTACGTATGCTACCTCCCGTCACAAGCAAAAAAGTTCCTACAATCGCTATGATTACTGCTACACTCACAGTAATGGTGGGAAAACGTTTGGAACGAATGGCTAAATAACAAGTGATCAGGGCCGGCGCTAAGTATTGAAGGACAGTGGCAGTCGCTGCATTGCCATGTTCAATTGCTGCAAAATAGGTGTATTGAACAGCGAGCATTCCCAGAATAGCAAAAAGGATAATTTGAAGTGCATCATTTTTCGTTTTCCAGATTCCAAAAACCTTCTGTCTTTCTTTATTATAAGCGACCCCCAATAAGATTAAGCCTGAAAGCAATAAGCGTACCACTGTGAGCCACTCAGGACTGAACCCTTGCCGTTGAAATAGATATTGAGCTGCCGTTCCAGATATTCCCCATAACGCAGCGCCGGTAAGTACCAGAGAAATCCCTCTTTTTCTTGAAGGTGATGCCTCAACTAAACCATCATTACTCATTTTTTTCTTCCCCGCTTTTTTCACATTCCGTATGGGTTTGAATTCTTAAAAAGCTTTCTTTCCAATTCTTTTCTATCACTTCAAGCACCTTGGTGAGATTTTTTTGCCTTAAAGCCTGAATGATCTTATTATGCTCATCAATGGAATGATGAACATCACTTACCTGATCGAAATAATACAGTTCTATCCGTATAAGTTTTTGTTTTAGTCCCGATAGAATCCGCTTTAATTCATCATTTGTAGAAAGATTGATGTAAATGGAGTGAAAGTCATTATCTTTCTGGACGGCTACTATTTGATTTCCCTCGTGAATTGCTTTTTTCACTTCATGATTGATGGCTACCATCTCCATTAAGTGTTTATCTTCAAAAATTTCAAAAGCCTGTTCCATAGCTAACTTTTCCAGTGTCCAAACAATGGAATATACATTTAATACCCCATCAAATCGAATGGGGGAAACAATAGTTGAACGGCTCGGCTTAGTCTCTACAAAACCCTCATCCTCTAGCCTTAATAGTGCTTCTCTAATAGGGGTACGGCTTACTCCTAATTGTTCGGCTAATTCTTTGTCACGTAATTGTCGACCTGGCGTGAGTATCCCCTGGACAATCCAATCCCGCAAGATGATGTAAGCTTCTTCACGTACAGAAGTACGCTTGATTTTTTGTGTTGAATCCGAATGTATCAACGGCTTTGTCCTCCTCAAAATATCAATATCTAATATGCAATATATCACATATTGCATGCCGTTGAAATAAAGTTTCAAATAATTAATACTGTTCATTATATTTTTAAATGATTGTCTTTATTAACATTGGAGTCCCAAGCTAAACATAAGCAAAGATCATTTTCGCATGATAAAAAAGACCCCCTTCTTATGCAAATAGCATTTCGACTTTAATCCGGATTCGCCGGAAATCTTATGATTTCAACAGTTCCCCTGTATAAATCAAGCTCGATTTTCTCTTTTTTATATCCGAAGTATGTAGGAATGCCTATTGATTTGTTTTATTTCGAAAGTCCCCTTGAACCCTTCTAGACTAAGTCTTACGTCATTTATAGTAAGCGACTCCTTAAACTTTCCTGAATTTAAAAAATCTAATAAGTGGAATTGTTTCCCTGAATTCAAACCTTTCCACTTAAAGAACATTCCTTTCTAAGTCGAATACTTTCTAAAAAAATGTCTTGAAAACCTCTTGGTGACGACTGCACTCATTACAGGAATATTCTATTTCTAATGCATCTTCCGTTATTGTATGAACTGTCTCTTTTTTACAATTTTCACAAAATCTCTTTTCGGATATTTCTTTCATTTTTTATTCACTCTCCGTTTTCCTATTGGTTTTTAGTCGCGTGTTCAGTATATTTTGCGAATATCCAACAGAAAAATACCTTTTTTCCTGAAGGACCTCAAAAAGAATTCAGGAAAAAAGGTACTAGAGTATTTAATTTCACCTCGGATTCCAATACATCAAAGCTGCATGAAACGGATATTCGTATTCGAAAACTCCTTCCTTTTCCACTACATATTTATTAAGGATGGTTTTTACTTCATCATGGGAATATTGTTCATCGAGAATTTTTGTAGTGTTATCGCGAAGCATTTCTTCATATGTTGAATATATTTTTTTACTTTTCAATTTCACGATCTTACAGTCCGCCAGTATTCCAAGTTGATACAATACATTCAAGATGTGTATGTAATCCCGCTTTCTTAAGTTGATGTTATATCCTCGTTCCTTCAATTCCATATAATGAGGTTTTTCTGGTCCTGTTGTCATACCGACTATAACTAAACGGGTTGCTGACTCATTCATTTTTAATAAGGTATGACCGATTTCTTGCATACGGTAATAACAATTAAAACCAAATACCACATCATATTTGTCCCTTTTCGTTTCACTTTCCCACTTATCATGGATCAAATCCATGTTTTCAAAACCTTTTTCGTTCGCCTGAGATTTCAAAAAACTGATAATGCTTTTTGAACTATCAATACAAGTCATCTTCCTGACTTCTTTTGCAATATCAAATGTATAATTGCCCCAGCCAGGGCCGATTTCCAATACATGATCATCTGAATTTAATAAAGCCAGTAACTCTTGTTGCACAAGTTTTGCATAAGGGTCCGCTTTATGATGTTTTTTCCCTTCAACCCTGGAAGACCAAAAGGCTTCTTCTGCTGCATCATCTTTAAGCCTGTTAGGTATTTTTCCAGTATGATCTACCATGGCTTCTTTCCAAAGTTCTATATAATCAGTCATCATTTCTCCCCTAAATTCGTATGTATTTATCGTTGTCCACCGTGGTCACAAATGTTAGTCAAATAGCCAAATGCTTCCTCTTTTAAACATATTAGCATACCCCAGCTACAATTTTAGTTTTTACACATAAGAAAAAGGAGCAAAAATTTTGCTCCCAGATCCAATATTACTTGTTTTTCTTTTTTGGTATGGAGTTTTATCTTTTTGATAAAGTTGACCAAGTGTTTTCAAGCCACTTATCAAAGTCTGCTCCTTTTTCACCCTCATAGGTATCATATATATCCATTCGCATCTTCTGAAGCTTCTCTTTGAATTCAGTATATGTGTGATCTTCTGGTAAACTCTTCTTGATCCTTACCAAAATTTTGGTTAATCCCTTAACCAATTCGCCCTTTCTCCTTGCAGGCAATTGAACATCTTCGCCTAATCTTTTCAATTGACGGTAGGCGGCCTCTTGAACTTTATATACAGAATCACTATCCATAATATGTGTGAGAATATCGATTACTTGTTTATTTTTTGACTGGCCTAACTCTTCGATCGCATCTAAACGTTCTCTCCAATTAGATTTGCGATTGGCAGATTTTTTTAATTCCTCATAGTTGGCAGGTAACTCGATACCTTTTGTTTCTTTGTTATTCAAACGAATCATTTCTCCTTCTGTCTTTATGTATATATCCGGAAATTCATAAATGTAAATCCGATACTACAATAATCCCATTACAAGAATGGTTTATTACATTACTTATTATACCCTTTTCCATATCTTAATATAGTTAAATTTCTTACACAGCTGCTATATCTTCAATAGTCGGGTGCTGGGGGCGCGATGCTTTGCTTCTTCAACTTACCTGCACCCTATGGCTTAATAAGTAATTTCAGCATTAAAAGGCATAAATCCCCCCCTGGATTCATGCCCTATAGTTGACTGTGAAGTAGCTTTTCTTATTTTGTTGTAAAAAACAGACAAAAATAGCGGAAATCTAGTCCACGTAATGTTTTTTGAAATCTGGATGGATAGAAAATTTTTTACGTAAATTGGCGAGGTTTTCACCAAAACTTTCTTCTAAAAGTTCTCTATGTTTTTCCATGATTTCCATGAGATACAAATCATGAATCATGACTTCTGTAATGGGCATTACTAAACCTACATGCATTGTCCATGCTGCACGGCTATCTTTACCAAGCGAGACAATACCTGCTACTACTTCTGAGTCATCTCCACTAATAACAAGCCATCGCCCACCATACTCTTCTGTAATTTCATAACCCATATAATGGAGGTAAACATTAGCAAAATCACAGACGATTTCCCCATAGGCAATAATTGTTACATTGACCCCTCTATTTGATGCCTGTCTTAGTTCAGATTCTAATACTTCAAATTCGTCTTCCCAAATCTCTAAGAGTATTCTTTTTTTAGCAGATAATATACAAGCTTTTACCTTATCGAGTATTTCGTTGCGTCCCATGATATTCCAGATATTTTCACGGTCATTTGCAGAACGTTCAAACTCCGCCAATGATTTTTCTGCCAGTTCAAAATTCTCTTCTGCTTTCATTCGACGGTTTTTTATTAGCTCCTTTGCAGGAACAGGAGTATACTGTGGTGTGTTTCCAGGACTAACCAGAATATCTCCTCTTATTGCGAGACTGTCCAGAATTTCATATATTCTTGAACGTGGTACACCGGAGTTTTTTGCTACTGCATAGCCTGTTAATGGCGATTCTTCCAATAAGGTAAGATATGCTTTCGCTTCATATTCGGTAAAATTTAGGTTTTTTAATGTTTCTAAAATGTTTTCTTTCATAAACCCTCCAACACAACCTTAGTTGCTACCTTTGTAACTAATATTTTAGCAAAATCTGTTGACGTTTTCCATAATCATCTAATATACTTACATAAGTAGTTACTTAAGTAGTCACTATAAAAAGAGGAGGGAGAAATAGTATGGATAGCTTACTTACATACATATCAATAGTTGCAATGATGGTTATTATACCAGGAGCAGATACCATGCTCTTAGTGAAAAATACGCTTAGCTATGGTCCAAAAGCGGGACGTTATACTGTTCTCGGAATGGCAACGGGACTTTCTTTTTGGACGCTTATTGCTATTCTTGGATTATCTGTTGTCATTGCAAAGTCTGTGATTCTTTTCAGTACAATCAAATATTTGGGAGCTGCCTACTTAATTTATTTAGGGATAAAAAGTTTTTTTGCTAAAAGCGTTTTTTCTTTAAAAGAAATTCAAACACAGGCAAATACACCTACAAAGTATTCAAATCGGCATAATAAAGATTCCTTTATGCAAGCATTACTTAATAATATTCTTAATCCAAAGACCGTTTTAGTTTATATAACAATCATGCCGCAATTTATCAATTTGACTGGAAATGTAAACCAGCAATTGATTATCTTAGCCTTCATCTTAACCTTACTCGCGGTATTGTGGTTTCTATTTCTTGTTTATCTAATTGATTACGCAAAAAAATGGATGAACAACTCCAAATTCCAGAAAGCATTCCAAAAATCAAGTGGCTTAATTTTAATAGGTTTTGGCATAAAAACAGGAATTTAAGTTCATTTACTAACACATCTAATTTGATTCTATCCGTTCAATAAATTGAACGGTTTTTTTTTTCATATGTATCTAACGTGCAACTAACATACTGTTTACTAACCTGCCCCGATAAGGATAAAGAAAAAGCTGCCTTAATCATTTTAGTCAATATTGTTAATCAATCTTTCATCCGTACATATTGCACTGCATCATTGCTCTCCAAAGGCTTTTTCCACCTACATCTTTAATGGAGTAAGATCAAGTTTCTAACATGGTCATTATTAAATGAAAAATAAAAACGTCTGTATTTTCGCATAAGAGCAGGAAATACTGACGTTTAATGTCCAATGAAGTTTCTGTATTCTTTTTATCAATCCAGGCCGCAAGCCTTGGCAAGTATTTCAACAAGGTGAATACTTTTCATTTGGTTTGTAGCTCCCTCCCTTTGAATGCCAATGCTCATTTGCATTTGACAGCCAGGGTTGATGGTCACTACGGTAGTGGCTTTCGTTTCTTTTAGGTTCTTCATTTTTTCATCAAGAATTTTCATGGATTCATCAAAGTGGAGAAGATTGTATATGCCTCCAGATGCACAGCAGCGGTCAAACCCTTCCATTTCCACATAGGAAATTCCTGGTATAGATTGCAATAATAATCGAGGTTCCTTTTGGACCTTTTGAACATTGCGTAAATGACAGGAATCTTGATAAGAAACGATGCCTTGCCATTCTTCAGTAAAGGGAAGTGGACCCAATTGATAAAGGATTTGACTAATATCTTTTGATTTTTTTGAGAATTCCCTTGCAGTTCCAGCCCATTCGTGATCATCTGCCAATAGATGTCCATATTCAAGAAGCGAAGCACCGCAGCCTCCTGCGTTATTTACAATTACATCAGCATCTGCCTCCATGAAAGCAAGGATATTCCTCTTCGCTAATGCTTTCGCTTGTTTTGTTTCGCCTTGATGGGAATGCAGGGCACCGCAGCAATTCTGATTTTCAGGGAGGATGACCTCACATCCCACCAAGGTAAGCAGCTCGATGGTTAAACGGTTGATTCGTGACATCATTGAATCCATGATACACCCTGCAAAAAATGCCACCCTTAATTTCGTTTCCCCTTTTGCGGGTATTATCGTACCTGTCCTGATTCGTTTGGAAGACGACTCGATAGCAGGGAGTGCTTGTTCTAAATGTACAAGGGCAGGTGAAACTTTATGCAGTACATTGGATGTTCGAATAAGTTTGGATAACCCTGTTTTTTGATAAAGATGGACTGCACTCCCAATCCTATTCATTCGTTTTGGATATGGGAAAAGATGAACCAATGCCAGTTTTTTGATCTTCGTCATTCTAGTTTTTTGGTTTGTTGGCGCGGAGTTTTCAATGGCTTCTTTTGCCGCTTCCAGTATATGTCCGTATGGCACACCAACAGGACATGCGGTTTCACAAGCACGACAGCCTAAGCATAGGTCGATCGGTTCAGCTAAATCTTTTTGGAAATCTATTTTCCCTTCGGCCGCCATTTTCACTAGATTGATTCGACCGCGTGGAGAGGCTGATTCTACACCCATTGATTCGTATGTAGGACATGCTGGTAAACAGTAACCGCATTTTACGCATTGGTTTGTCCAATCATAGGCATCTGAATATAAATTTTGGACCGCTGCCTTTGTCTCGTTCACATTAACGGGTAGGTTCATGTAACCAACACGACCCTTGTCTGGCCCTTATCAGGAAAAATCTTTCCTGGATTCAGGATATTATTGGGATCCCATGCTTCTTTGATTTTTTTCATCATATTCACCCCTGTTATACCTAATTCCATTTCCATATATGGTGACTTTAATGTACCGATTCCATGTTCACCGGAAAGTGTTCCGCCTAGTTCAATTGCGGCTTCAAAAATTTCACTGACTGCAAGCTCCACTTTTTTCATTTCCGTAATATTTCGTTTATCAGTAATGATGTTCGGATGCAAATTCCCATCTCCTGCATGACCAAAAACAACCAAGTTCAACCCGTATTTCTCCCGGATTCGGTTTAATCTCTCCATCATCGCCGGAATTTGACTGCGTGGAACAGTCGCGTCTTCAGAAATCTTTGTAGGACCCATTTGTGTAATGGCCGGGGAAACCAATTTACGCGCACTCCAAATAGTTTGGCGTTCTTCCTCTGTCTCCGCAATCTTGACGTAGGAAGCACCCTTTGCCCTGCATAAATCGGCGCATTTAATTATTTCTTCCTCAATCGCCAAAGGGTGACCATCTATTTCTATGATAAGGATGGCTTCTGCTTGAAGAGGCAAGCCAGAAGGTCGATAGCTTTCAACAGCACGGATACAAGCATTATCCATCAATTCCAGGGCTGATGGTAAAATTCCTGACGATAATATGCTGGTAATGGCATGGCCGGAGTCAATCAAATGATTGAAGTGGGCAACAAAGGTTTGTTTAGCTTGCGGTTTTGGGATTAAGCGGATGATTGCCTCTGTAACGATGCCCAAGGTACCTTCCGATCCTACGATCAATCGGGTCAAATCATACCCTGTTACATTTTTCACGGTCTTTCCGCCAGTACGGATGATTTCTCCCGTTGGGGTGACCACCTCTAGGCCTATCACATATTCTTTGGTCGTTCCGTATTTCAATCCTTTTGGACCGCTGGAGTTTTCCAATAGATTCCCGCCTATTGTGGCAACATTTGAACTGCTTGGATCGGGAGGATAGAACAAGCCAGCTTCTTCCGCCTTTTTATGGATATTTGCCGTAATCACACCCGGAGAGACAATGGCAAGCATATTTTCCCGATCGATGATCAATTTATCTCGTAAAAGGGTCATATCAAGAACCATCCCCCCTTTAACTGGTAAAGGGCCGCCACTTAGCGAAGTACCAGATCCTCTAGGGTAAACAGGTATTTTGTGTATATTAGCCAATTTAACCACTTCACTGATTTCTTCGGCGTTTTTTGGCTGTATCACGACTTCAGGTAAAAATTCCCCAAAAGAAGCGTCATAGCTATAACAATACCTTTCTGCTAAATCAAGGAACATTCTATCACCTGGAATTACCTGACTAAGGTCGTGTAAGGCTTCTTTCTCCATGCTTCTCACTTCCGTTCATGATTATAGTAAATGGGAAAAGCATCAATTGCATGTAATATAATGGAATTTTATGATTCAGCTAGATATAATGATGAAAGATAAAGGAGGGTTTTTATTGAAAATCGCATTGATTCACGCAACCACAACTGCACTCAAACCAATAGAAAGGGCCTTTCAGACAGTTGCTCCAAACATTGAACTCCTTCATTTCATGGACACGGGACTTCTCGCCTTGATGGAAAAGAGCGGCAAGTTAACGCCGGAAATCATTCGCCGCTTTTCTGCATTACTGAATTTAGCCTATGATTCTCGCGTTTCATGCATCCAACTTACTTGCTCTGCTTTTAATGGAATCACTTCAATTTTACAACCTCTTTACACTGTAAAGTTATTTCGTTCAGATGAGGCCATGCTTGATGAAGCACTTGGCTATACTACCATCGGCCTGATTTCAACCGTAAAAGAAACACCCATCGCCCTTCAAAATTATTTATTAGATAAGAATCCGGACTGTAAGATCGTATCTTTGGTGGATCCCGGGATCATCCATTTATTGTCTCAAGGAAGAAGAAGGAGCATGACGATCGGGTTAAAAAGATGGTGAAACAATTAGATGGAAAGACAGAAGTGATTTTGCTTTCACAATATAGTATGGAGCATGTTGCAAAGCAAATTAATCCTTCTGTCCCTATCCTAACGGCCCCACTATTGTCTGCTAAAAGATGTTTGGATCACTTGAATGGAACGTTTAGATGAAATCAAAAACCGAGCTTAGACAGCATGATCCATTGTTATATCTTTTTATCCGTTTGTATGATGGGAACCACCAAAAACTTTTCCGACACCTTGAATTTTTTCAAGTATGACGATTAGAAGAACTGATATGAATATAACCACGCTTGACACGGAAGCAACAATCGGATTGTAGGCATCCTGCATTTGCGAGAAAATCTCGATCGGCAACGTTCTCATTTCAGGTGATACCATAAAGAGTGAGACGGTTACATTATCAAATGATGTCAAAAATGCGAATAATCCCCCAGAGATTGCCGCGGACCCAATCAGCGGCAGTGTCACTTTCATGAATACTGTATATGGATTGGCTCCAAGTATGGCCGCAGCTCGTTCAAGATTATAATCAAATCCACTAAGACCGGTTAATACCAGGCGCATTACATATGGTATGCAAATGACGATATGGGCAATCAAGAATCCGGCAGACGTACCGGCTAGCATCATTGGTGTAAAGTACATTAACAGTGCAATCCCTAAGACTAATTGCGGTACACTTAATGGAGAAGTTAAAAGGGCCGTAATATACGATTTTCCCGGTATATCATACTTTGCGATGCCAAGGGCCCCCAAAGTTCCGAATATGACGGAGAATAGGGCAGCTAATGCTGCAAATTTCGCACTATTCAAAAATGCTTCCAAAAATTCTGGACGCTCCAAAATCTTGACATACCATTTCAGTGAGAAGCCTTCAGCCGGAAAACTTGGATAATTGGCACTTGTAAAAGAAGCAGGAATAACGACAATGAGCGGAATCAAGATATAAATAATCGCCAACACGGCTACGGCAATCCGAAGGCCGCCAAACGTTTTCATCATCGGAATACCTCCTTGAATTTCCCTTTTTCAAACACTCTGGTAAAGACGGCTACTGATATGACGGTGGTGGCTAATAGAATATAAGATAGAGCAGAACCGAATGTCCAATGCAGCAGGTTATTTATTTGATCATAGATGACAACAGGCATCACGGGTACATTGGCTCCGCCCATTAGTGCAGGCGTAACATAAGCACTCATAGACAAACTGAATACAAGAATGCAACCAGATACTATACCAGGGATACTTAGCGGCAATGTAATGGAAAAGAACCTTCTGAATGGGCTTGCCCCAAGTATGGCTCCTGCCTTATCCAGGGAAGGATCAATATTATATAAGCTGGCAACGATGGATAAGATCATGAAAGGTAGATATGCATTGGATAGTCCAATCACAACTCCGATTTCCGAAAACAATAGTTTCAATGGTGCATCTATTATGCCAAGGGCCATCAAGGTTTGATTAATCGTTCCATTAGGTAATAGCAAGAGGTACCAGCCAAAATTACGGACCACTATACTTACTAGAAGCGGTGACACGATCAAGAGAGTGATATACCCTCTGATCCGTGCTGAACTTTTGGCCATCGTCAAAGCTACCGGATATCCAAGAAATAATGCAACCAAGACCGAATATAAGCTGATTTTCACTGTCAGCCACAAAGATGATAAGTAATAGCTATCTGAAAATAATTGTGTATAGTTTTTTAGGCTATAAACGGCATCCGCTCCTCCAAGATTATCAGTGGAGATGAAGCTTAAATATAAAATGTATAACATCGGTATGACGAAGAAACCAAATATGAAAAGTAGAATCGGCGTTAAAAGGAGTAATCCCGGCACCCAGACCTTCCTTTTCTTGATTTTAGGTTCCTTTTGCGGCTCAATCGGATTCTTTTCCCGTTCTATTTCTTGACTAGCATAACTTCTGATGGGCTCCATCCTATCAACACCTCACTTCCATTTTGCCATGATGAATCAAAAGCGGAAGTCAATACTTGTATACTTTTACTCTGTAATAGAACATTGATTTCCCATGAGGTACCAAGATAGTTAATTTGGCTAATCTTGGCACGATGGAAATCCAAATGTGGTAAGGAGGTGTCATCTGCAGAAAAAATTTGCAGTTTTTCTGGTCTAATATAAAGCTTCACCTCATCTCCGGTTTTCAAATCATTATCATTTCCCATGATATTATCTGCGTCTACATGTGTGATATCAGAACCTATCTTGACTGACACTTTCCGCTTGTCCACAGCAGAGACATTCCCTTCAAAACAATTCGACTTACCGATGAATTGAAAGACGAATTCTGTCTTGGGATGATTGTAAATATCAGTCGGAGTACTGATTTGTTCAATTTTCCCTGCATTCATCACCACGACTCGATCAGACATGGAAAGTGCTTCTTCTTGATCATGGGTCACAAAAATGGTCGTTACGCCAATTTCCTTTTGTAATCGCTTTATCTCGGCCCTAAGTTCATGGCGCAGTTTTGCATCAAGGTTTGAAAGCGGTTCGTCCAGCAAAAGGAGCTCCGGTTCAACTACAAGTGCCCTGGAAATCGCAACACGCTGACGCTGACCTCCTGATAATTCTCTTGGATAACGATTCTCCAATCCTGACATTTTCACTAATTCAAGCGCTTTACTTATCTTCTTTTTTTGTTCAGCTTTACCCACCTTGCGCAGCTTCAAGCCAAAGCTTAAATTTTCATAGACTGTCATATGGGGAAAAAGTGAATACGTTTGAAAAACCATGCCTAAATCTCTCTTATAAGGAGGAACCTTCGTAACATTATTTCCTTTAATATGGACCTCTCCCCGGTCTGCATCGAGGAATCCTGCAATGAGGTTCAAGGTTGTGGACTTTCCGCACCCGGAAGGCCCAAGAAGAGTGAGTAACTCTCCTTGTTTCACCTCCAGATCAATACCATTCAGGACCACATTCGAGCCAAATTGTTTAAACGCTCCTTTTATCTCTACATCATTTTTATTTGACCCAACCCCCTGAACTGCCTCCAGGTGTTGTCTATTAATTTCCATATCTTTTTTTAATACTTCCATGTGATCAACACGCTCCTTATTATTTGAGTTTTTTCCCTAATTCAGGAGTAACCTCTTTCGCCCATCTGTCTGACACTTCAGCACGGATTTCTGCAAACTTGGCGAAATCAGGTTTGAATGTTTTATCACTTGCTTTAAGGCCGATTGACTCTTCATATTTCTCTGGGATTTTCATACCTTCCACCGTCGGATAAAATCCTTTTTCGGAAATTAGTGCTTGTGCTTCTTCACTGACTACATAGTTGATGAATTCTAGGGCTTCTTTGCTATTAGGCGTATTCTTCACTAGACCAGCGCTGAAAGCTTGAAGCGGCACACCTTCTTTAGGCACCGCCATCTTAATTGGAATTCCTGAAACGGCTAGTTCACCTATGGAATAACTACCCATGACCGTTACGTCAGCAGCTCCCTGTTGGATAGCTGGCATCATTTGCGTTGAGTTTTTATAAAAAGTATTGGAGTATCCTGCAAGATCTTTTGCTTTTTCAAGACCTGGTTCCATGTCTTCCGTACTGCCGCCGTTTGCAATCGCCAGACCATTAAGGGTATTGAAACCCCAGTCATTCGTAATATCTGAAAATGCCGTTTTACCCTCGTAATCCGGGGAGACAAGATCATTCCATGATTCAATTGATTTTAACCCTTTCTTTTTAAAGGTTTCCGTATTATAAGCTGGTGCAATGACTAAGCCGAATGCTGGCGCGGCAGCATTTTCAATCGGAATGAATCGGGGATCCACCGATTTCATATTGGGAACATTGGACTCATCAATTGGTACGATCAGTTCCTTCTCCTTAGCGCGTATTACATCAACCGGTACAAAAAGGGCAACATCTATTTGCGGAGCGTTCTTCTGTAATTCCACTTTAGAAAGGATTTCACCTGATAAACCGGAAATATAATTAACAGTGATTCCCGTTTCTTCTTTGAACTTTGGAGCGATCACATCTCGGATGGCGCTTTCGATGACCCCGCCATTACCGGCTATCGTTATTTTCTTCTCCCCTTTTTCACCTGTACTCGTTTGTACAGATTCCCCCGGCTTTTGCGGAGTAGGATTGCCACACCCTGCAAGTGCGATCAATGCGATTATCGATAAAAGACATATTAGTTTTTTCAAAGTCATTACCTCCCGTTTTTCATTGATTTTCAATCATTCCTTGTTCAGTAAAATAATTCATGGCCCCTGAATGAAAATCCATTGGAACTTGTTTGGTTGCTTCCTCTATTGAAATATCAGAAGCCGCCGGATGTGTTTGCTGCAGTTCAGGCAGATGTTCATATAATGTTTTCACAAGATTGTAAGCATGCGGGTCAGACATTTCCTTGTAGGTTACCAGGACATTTTTAATTGATATCGTTTGGACATTTTTTTTCATTCCCTTGTATGTATCTCTGGGAATTTCATTATGAGTATAAACTCCATATTGTTTTTGAAGACGTTCAATGATGTCCCCCGGTATTGGTATGAAAGTCAGTTCCGTCTGATTGGATATGAAAGCGATTTCATTATTCGGAAGTCCCGAAGAAAAGAAAGCTGCATCAATGGTACCATTTCGTAATGCTTCTGCTGATTGAGAAAAAGAAAGATAAGATAAATTCAATTGATCAGTCGGCAAATCAGATTCTAACAGTATCCGTTCTGCAATAAGCCTTGTACCGCTTCCTGTCGTACCCACACTAATGCGTTTACCAACTAAATCTTCTAAGGAATCAATATCATTTTGTTTAGTAGTAACAATTTGAACATAATTGGAATATAGGGCCGTTAAAGCTCTTAACTTGGATTTATCCGTTTCAGGCAAATCAAGTACATCCACTGTGGTAAAACCAATTTCTGCCCGATGGCCGCTAACCAATTCAGTATTTTCGATGGAAGCATGGGTTACCTGGGTTCCTGAAACAGCTCCATTATATTTTTCATACATGTTTGACAATCTTTTTCCTAATGAAAAATAAACACCTGTCATATCTCCGGTTGCAATGATTAGCAGCCTATTATTTAAATCCTGTCCTTCAGAAGTTAATTGACTCTGAATCAGGGTAGTAGCAGGTTTGGGTATTTCCTGCTGCTCATTCATAAAAGAACATCCTGTCATGAAACAAAATAACAAAGCGACTTTTATAAAGAGTGCTCCATTTTTCATTGTGGCCCTCCTTTCTTAATGTACTTAGATGCAAATAACATGCCAAGTCGATTTTCTGCTTTAAAACGCAAATCCTGCCGATTTATTGTTTGGAATAACCGTTTAAACCGGCAATTTTTGCCGGTTACCCAGAAAAAAATGCCGGTTCCCACTATAAGTCTTTTATTCTCCTTTTGAAATGAGCTTAATTTTATCCCGAAGGCTTCTTTCGGAAATTTTTAGAACTTGAGCTGTTTTTTGCCGATGATTTTTACAGTATTGAAGAGTGGCCGTTATAACTTTTTCCTCTATTTCTTTCATGGATATGCCAATAGGAATCCTGAAACTGTTAAAATCGTCGTCATTGCCATCCGGCTGGAGAATGAACTTCTGTTCTTGAACATATTGCGGCAAATCGGTATCCTCCATGCTTTTCGAGTTTGATAGGGCAACAGCATATTCTATAATGTTACCAAGCTCACGGACATTCCCAGGGTAATGATAATCCAGTAAAATTCGACGGGCAGTTGCCGAGAACGTCTTATCTTCACGATTCATATCCCTAGCGTGCTTTTTTATAAAATAATCCATAAGGATCGGTAAATCTTCTTTTCTATCTCTTAAAGGCGGCATGGAGATGGGAATGACATTTAGCCTGAAATACAAATCCTCCCTAAATTCCCCTTCCATAACCATTTGTTCCAGGTTTTTATTGGCTGCACTTATAATACGGACATCCAGTGAGATTTTTGTATTGGATCCCAGAGGCGTCACTTCCCGTTCCTGTAATACCCGTAATAATTTGGCTTGAAGAGGAAGTGGCATTTCACTAATTTCATCCAAAAAAAGGATGCCTCCATTAGCAGCAACGAATTTCCCGTCCTTCCTCTGAGTTGCACCGGAAAATGCTCCCTTCTCATAACCGAACAATTCAGATTCCAGCAGCATCTCAGGAATTGCTGCACAATTGACAATCTGCATGGCGTTATGTTTCCTTCTTCCTAATGTATGGATGTTTCGGGCTACCAGCTCTTTTCCAGTTCCACTTTCACCCGTGATAAGAACACTTGAATCAATATCTTTCACTCTTTCGATCATTGAAAAAATACGCTGCATCGCCTTGCTGTTACCAAGAAAATTACCAAATCCCTTTTGAATCTCTAATTCTTCATGTAACGTCTCCAATTGATTGGACATCTGTTTGAATTCGGCTGCCCTCATCAAGAGCAAAGAAAGTTCTTCTATATTAATTGGCTTTTCAATATAGTAGTATGCCCCTTTTTTTATAGCCTCGATGGAAGTTTCAATGGATGAATAGGCAGTCATCATGATGATTGTCACGTTAGGTGCTATTTGTTTGATTTTCTGTAGGACATCAAGTCCACTTTTATTTCCTATTCTAAGATCAAGTAAAACAATATCAAAAGGCTGATTATCAATCTTTCGAAGACCTTCATCCGGGTCCGTTGTTGTAACGACTTGATAAGAATCTTCCAAGGCAAAGCTAAGAGCGGTGCAAATAGCAGGTTCATCATCGATCACCAATACATGAATTTTCATATTACTCCTCCTCCTTTCAAGCTTCTATTCGATATATAAAGGTAGTAAAATGATGAATTTCGTTCCTGAATTAGGATAACTTTTCACATGGATATCTCCGTTATTTTCCTTAACTAGCCTATAAGATAACGTAAGCCCCAAACCGACGCCCTTTTCTTTATTTGTGAAAAAAGGTTCGAAAATATGGTTCAGTTCCTCCTGTTTCATCCCTTTCCCCGTATCGGATATGGTAATCCGCCCTGTCTTTTCGTTCTCTTTATCAATTGTTATTTTAATGTTCTTTTCCTCGGTTTCTTCAACAGCATGAATCGAATTCAACACCAAGTTTAAAAGAACCTGGTGAATTTGTTGTAAATCTATATAAAATATAAGGTCATCATCAATGGTCTGCTCGAAATTTATTTGTTTCTTTTCCATTGTCACCTTATGAAAAGCAAGTAATGATATAAGTTCGTGTGCGTAGCAATTCGTTATATTGGGCGGGCGCGGACGTGCATATTCAATTAAATCGGTAACGATTGCATTCAGTCGGTTTACTTCAGTAGGCAAGTGTTCCATTAGCACTTGTCGGAATTGGGGGTTATCATATTTACTCGGAAGTAAATCTATGAAAGTTTTGATAGATGTTAAAGGATTCCTGATTTCATGTGCGACACCTGCAACTAGTTGTCCAAGAGCATGCAGCTTTTCTTGTGTGACCAATTTTTTCTCCAATGTTTTCTTTTCTGTCTCATCATTCATGGAAAGTAAGTATCCGGTTTGCATTTCTTCAGAATTGAACATCTTATGCATCGAATAGGAAATCACCTTCTGTTCATTTTCCTCATCAAATACCAGGATCCGAAAAGAACCCGTACGATTATCCTCATTCTGTTCTTGATTGAAAACTTCGAAATTCTTCATTAATTGTGAATGATTCATAAGATTCAGAATCATTTCCTTGGAAATGTTGAGAATGTCCGAAGCCTTTGCATTGCAGCTGGTAATCATGAAATCGAGATCGAATGTTATGATTCCAGTATTGATATTGTTTAAGATTTGATCTTTGAACGCTTTACCATTTGCGATGTTTTGCCGTTGTTTCTCTAAATCCTTATTTAATAAATGTAATTTCAACGTCTGGTTATGAACGGATTTTTTTAGCTTTTGATTCCATATGTAAATGATTAGAAGGATAAGTGCTACCGCAGTTAAGATTATGATCAACCAGAATATGAATTGCTCCAGCCTGGCAATTTTTTGATTGGACTGTGGCATGACCCATTTATCGATTATCCCGTTGATATTTCGGTTTGCTTTAAGTTCTGTGAGTGTATTGTCCATCATGAAAAGAAGCGATTGATTCCCTTTTTTCACTGCTATCGTATAATCCGCGGGTTCAATGACTTCATCAAGAATGATGTAATTCTTTTCTTGGCGGAACTTTTTCAAATAGAAGTCTGCAGTCCATTTGTTTCCGATGAATACATCTGCACGGTTGTTCAATAATGTTAAAATACCCGAGTATTGATTCGAAACGGTCGTTAAATTTGTATTCCTCATATTGAGAAATGTACTGATTACTGGAGTGTTATGGTCAAGGACAACATGTGAATCACGTAAATCCGTTAACGTATGAATATCCTGTTTCCTTTTACTAGGAATGATTATTGATTGGGACATTGTAAAATAGGATTGAGTGAAATCAAGTTGGTTATCTTTTTCGGAATTATAGGTGCTTCCAACAATTGCATCAATTGTTCCATTCATTAAAGCTTTTTCCGCTTCTTCCATCCCCATCGGAATATATTTGAAATCTACGCCATTATATTTTGCTATTTCCTCCATTAAATCAATATTGATCCCTGTCAGCTCACCAGCTTCATTTTCAAATGAAAATGGAGCAAGAGCACTTTCTCCAGCAATTATAAATGTTTTTTGTTCAGCAAAAACAGCGGGAGGCCATAATGTTTGAACAAAGAATATAAAGCAAAATATACTTAGTTTAAACAGCTGTTTTTTAATTAAGAGCCCTCCTTTTACGTTGATATTCATGCAGTCAGTATTCCTCGGCTAAAAAACATCATGATAATAATACTTCTCCAATTACGACTTGAACCCTTTAAAATGTAAAAGTTTCTTAGGATAATCTGACACAATCCAACAATAACCAACAAAATGGGTATGTGTTTCTGAATGCATATCCTGTCCTAACCTGGATTTTGCCTTGTTGGATTAAAATTAAAGTAGAGCTTCTTCTATTTCTTTTTCATGCTTAAAAACGCTACATTAGCTCCTTAACGAAAAAAATATAAACCCAGCAACATTTGCTGGGTTTGCCAAAAAAAGAGCCAGTTGATTTCAGAAATCCGCTCCCTTTCCGCCGACCGTCTGCCCAAGCCCTCCTCGCCGTAAGCGTCTTTGGTGTCTCGGCTAGCCGGTTATTCGGCAGGAGTGTCGCAAATTTCTTCAAAGTAAAAAACATAAAGGATAAACTAGTCTTAAACAAGTTTTGAAATGAGACCAGCCTACAGTTTTTTCTTTGAAAAAAAGTCCAGTCGATTGGAACGGAAGGTACGAGCCTCCAAAGGCGCATAGAGCGCCGAGGGCGGACCGTCCGCGGAAAGAGGTGCCTAGAGAGTGGAGAGGAAATCATTTTCAAACCCTCAAGATTATTTTTCGTTTTCAAGGCTTTTTATCATTTGCCGTAACGCTCCAAGATGATAAGCAGAGTGGGCAATGGTCGCATTTACATTTGTCAGCCATTCCTCTAAATCGATTGAATCGATTTCTGCCAATAGAGTTACATATTCTTTATGTAATCCTTCCCTGATTTCATCCCATTTCACCTCATCAACAGCAGCAATGGTCCAGCTTGCGTCCCAATCTTTTTCAAAGTCCGCGCCACTGATCATTGTGCGGATCACCCATAAATAATATCGTATGTGGTCTGAGTGAGCAGCTATAGTCGATCCATTTATTGAAAGTGAAGCGTCGTTTGCGGTTAAACCATCAAGTGTCCCAAACACCCCTGTATTCGGTCTTGATTCAGTATAATAGCTCCCATCAATTCCGGGTCCCTCAAACGTTTCTTTCAAAAGCGTTTTGATTGAACTCGCTAATCGTTTCGCCCATCACAATTCCCCCTCAAGTGTTTTAATCAACTCCATTACTATAATACACTAAGACAAATTAATAATCGTTTTTATTTTGTAAAATAAATCCAAACAACTCGCGGATTAAAGAGTTGCACGCTCACCGCAACATTAGGAAGGTTAGGATTACAACGAACAAGAGAAATACTTCACTTAAGTCTAATATTACTGGCTTGGATTAAAAAATATGATTGATTTTAATTATCGACAGCTTCCTTTTACTTTCGGGTACAGTTCAAACGCTAAGGGGAGGGTAATTATTAAATAAAAAAAAATAAGGCCATCTCCTAAATGATAAGGACGGCCTTATTTTTATCTAAAAATATGATTCAGTCTTGAAAGCATGCCATGCAAAGCCATTAGATTTTTTAGTAGCTTTTCAAACGCTCCTCCAAGGACAAAATTCTAAACTTTAACTCTTGATTCGAGTCTAAGCCACCTATTACAATTTGGTTATCTTCCGTAATGGTGACATATCTGAAGGTCTCATCATCGTGGATCTTTATTTTTGTTTCCAATGTCGTTTCCATTTTTGCAAAGACTTCATCTGTGTATTTAAGTGGAAGAAAATCATCTAATCCTTCGTCGGGGCTGCCGAGCCACTTAAACATGAAATCTTTCAATGAATATTGTTCAATCATCGATAAATGATTTTTAAAAATTAATTTGTCAATTGTTATCTCTTTCAACTTAACCACTCCTCAATAATATATAAAGTTTATATGGATAAAGTCTTAACATCAAGGGTATTCCAATGACAAACGATTACATTTTGATTACTTGCTGACTAAATAAACCCATCTATGCCGATAAATGGTTCAGGACAATGGGATGTGAGCTTTCCTGAAAAACAATTTGAAGGTAAATATTTTCTTTACTGGAGAAAAAAGTTTGATTATTTAATGTCCTAGGGAAATACGCCTTGTATTACCATTCAGAGGAATTGATTCTGCAGTTGTCACTTTTGTGCATAGATTTTAATGTGACTTACTGAAATATTTTAATATTTGTTACCTCTTTACTGACTGTACAAACAAAAAGATTCATTCTATAAAACGTTCATTTCAGTCAAAAACAGCCTCCATTTCTTTAAGGAAATGAAGGCTGCTTTTCTTAAACGATAAATTTAATAACAATTTACTCATAAATGATAGTGCTTAGATTTCTTGTTTTCCTTTAACTCCATTTATTGAATAGCTCATTTTAATGTTGGCATTTAATGAGTGATATACTGAACAGTAGGTATTTTTCGATAATTGAATCGCACGGACCACTTTATCTTCAGGCAGTTCCCCCTCCAATAAATAGTGGATATTAAAATCGGTAAAACGTTTTGGATGGTTTTCTGCCCGTGACCCTTCTATTTCTATTTGAAAGGCCATTGTTTCAAATCGCATTTTTTTCAAAATCATTACAATATCTATTCCTGTGCACCCAGCAAGGGAATGTAACAGTAACTCTGTGGGTCTTGCTCCACTATTTTTTCCTCCTACTTCTTCGGCAGCATCGATCTTTATTTCATGTCCTGACGGAGTAGTGCCAGAAAAGGCCATTTGCCCTGTCCATGTAATCATTGTTTTCATTTGTGTCAATTCCTCCCTTTCTTATGTTTTGTCCTAAAAATAGTCCACATGTCTATTTAATGAAAGTACAGGTCAATTAAGTATTAAATAATATTTTCCCCATTATTTATCGAGGTTTTATTCATTTGGATAATTTGCTCAATTGGTACTTCTACACAGAAGATGGTTTTTGCATTGTATTCATTTCAAGAAATAGTAGAGATAACTTGTGATGAAAAGCTTTCAATACCTTATATTCTTCCCACAATCCCTTCTTAGTTAGTCATATAAAACATAAGTCATCATTTTGACAGGATCCTATATATAACCAACTACCATGAAGTTTTATAGTTTCCTATTCCACTCAAAGGAGTTTTATAACTATTATTTTCTCCATCTTGCCAAGTAATATTGCCATTTTCATCTTTTATGACGAACTTGAATTCATAGTATCGATCTGCGGCTAAACGGAATGTTCCGCTCCAGCTGCCTTCTTTATTTTGTGTGAGTTTATATTCGTAATCTTCTGGATTCCATCTGCCTATTTCTCCTCTATCCCCAATTAAGTAGACTCCCTGTGTGGAAGGTACATTTTCAACTGTGAATGTAACTGGAATCGATTTGCCTTCCAATTTATCTGCCATCATCCTGAACTCATTTGTTGGATTTCCTTCATCATCGAATAAATATGACATCCTTAGCAAGGTAAAGCCCTCAAAATCATAGTTAAAAACCATTTCTGCTATATTGTCAAAGCCCCATTCATTATTGATCAGTGGGAGTGCGTTTTCCCCGTTTAATGAAATTCCTTTTTGATTGGCTAAAGTGGCAATATGGGTCACCAACGTTTTAGGAGCACTATAGGATGGTGCATTATGTGCGTCTTGATCTCCCATTTCCAAACAGGTGAACGTGAGGGCCATATTGGATTTCTTAAACTGATTCAGTAGTTGGGAGTAGTTATAGTACCCTGCACTATATTCTGCTGAATGCGGCAGTACTGGATCGTTCATTTTCCAATGGACACCTGAGATTTTAGCTCCGATTGGTACGCCAAAGACTTCATCAAAATGTTTATGGGCAAATTTCGAGATTTTTGAAAGATGTTTTTCAAGTGCACCTTGATACCACTGCATGAAATCTTTTCCAAATTGTGTGTCGACTGCTCCTCCTCTTGTGAAAAATTCATCCCCGTTACCTGGCGGCTGAATCTCCCTCCAGTTTTTATAATTTTTGCCCCAAGCAGCATTTAATTTTTTTATCGTTGAATACTTCTCTCTCATGGTAAGCCTGAAATCCCGTTTCGCCCCTTCTGTATAAGCTTGAAGCTGTCCCCTTTCAGGATATTCCCAGCCATCTGCATTTTGATAGGAGGGATATCTTAGTTCCCCAGCTGGACCTGCACTTAGATATATTTTAGCTATTAAATCCTTCTCATCAGCAAAGTTCTTTGCAAAGGATTTGTACAATTCTTCGTATTGATCAGCTGTACCTTCCCACCAAGGAGCAAGTACCTCCTTATTCCAGAAACCACTTTCACTCTTGAATGCCATGTTTTCGGCAGAGTCTATATTCCAAAGCCAACTCGGGATGGGATAGTTACAATCATCTCCCACATTACCGCCGCATTGATGTGTAGATAAAATGGGCACCCATTTTAAACCAGAAGCTTTCACTGTCTCCCCATATTTTTTATAATAAGACCAATCAAATTGATTATCTTTTTTACTCTCGACCAATCCCCACCAGATATCTGTCGTTATTGCGTATACTCCATTTTCCTTCAACTGAATCAACTCTGCTTCAAATGCATCCCAATCTGTTATTTCACCCAATGGGGCCATCACATAAAGCCTGTAATCTGGTTTTACTTCTGCTGATCCGGGTGAAGTACTTGATAATGGAACGAAATACAGCATGAAGGTAAAAACGCCAATAGATAATTTTTTCATAAAAACGCCAACCTTTCCCCTATAACTTATTCAATTGTGGAAATTTTCGAACGTTATCGAAATCGCTTACATGCATTCGGTCAATAAAGTCTATCCTTTACTAGAAAGTATATTTGTTTTGGAAATATTTATCAATTGCTTTGTGGGGAATACAGTCATTTAAAGTGAAAATTCAGTTCATAGCTCCTCAAAGAAAGAAAAATGGATAGTCCTATAAAAGACTATCCATTACGGGTTATACTAATTGACTAATATTTCGCATTTTCCATACCATTAGTTTGCATGCATTTTTATAGAACAATATAAACATCCCCATTTTCTATTGCAACATTGAATGTCTTTACACAGCCATTATCAGGTTTTTGGACTTCTCCATTCACGACACTGATTTTCCAGTCATGCATCGGGCAAAAGACGTGATCACCACTCACAATACCTTCCACCAGGACTCCGCCTTTATGTGGGCAACGATTTTCAATAGCTCGGAATTCCCCATTTGCTAAATGAAAAAGAGCAATTTCATGAGATCCTATCGTTACTGTTTTCCCCAGATTTTTTGGCATCTCATTTACTGTTGAAACCTTTATCTTTTGAAGAGTTTTCCCCATTTAGGATTCCCCCAAATTCATTTATTTGATATAACTGGAATTTTCACTTTTTGAAATAAATCGGTTTGGATCGCATTGCTCTCAATAATTTCTTTCCACGGTTCTTGCAATACCGATAAGGCCTCATTTAAACGTTGATTAAGCTCAATCCTTTTTTGCTTATCACCGATAATCGCTTTAATGGGATCGAACCCTACACGCTCAACCCAGACAGACGTTCTTTCTAAATAGTTGGCAGTCTCTCGATAATGTTGGATGTATGCACCTGTAATTTCGATTACCTCATCACTTGTTTTCACTTTGCATAATAATTCAGCAGCTCTTAAATGTGTTCCGCCGTTGCCGCCAATATAAATTTCCCACGCACCGTCAACACCGACAACACCCAGATCTTTGATACCGGATTCAGCACAATTACGGGGGCATGCCGACACAGCCATCTTAACCTTATGCGGTGTGCCTACACGTTCAAATTTCTTCTCCAGGGCAATGCCCAATCCAATCGAATCTTGAGTGCCAAAGCGGCAAAAGTTTTCACCGACGCATGTTTTCACTGTTCGAAGGGTTTTTCCATAAGCATATCCAGAAGGCATATCCAGATCGGCCCAAACACTTGGAAGATCGTCTTTCTCTACGCCGAACAAATCTATTCTCTGCCCGCCTGTGACCTTCAGTAACTTAACATTATACTTATCAGCAACATTTGCTATTTTCCGCAATTGATCGGGATTAGTGACGCCGCCATACATTCTTGGCACAACAGAAAATGTACCATCCTTTTGAATATTTGCATGTAACCTTTCATTTACATAGCGGGACTCTTTTTCATCTTCATATTCAACAGGATGAATCATACCTAAGTAATAGTTCAATGCCGGTTTACACTTCGAACATCCATCACTTGTATTCCAGCCGAGAACATTCATGACTTCTCGAGTATGGGTCAGATTCTTTTCGCGTATTTCAGCAACAACCTCATCTCTAGTTAAAGTGGTGCAAGTGCATATAGATTCCTTTTGATTTGACTTGCTGAAATCATCGCCCAATGTAAGTTCCAGAATATCACCGACTAACGGCTTGCAACCCCCACATGATCTTGAAGCATTTGTGCAGCCTTTTACTTCATCGATACTTGTTAACCCTTTAGATTCGATAGCCGATACAATATCGCCCTTCGTTACACCATTACAGCCACAGATGATTTCCTCGTTTGACATCGCACTGACAAGACTAACACTGGGTTCTTCACTCGTTCCAGCTATTAAATATTCGGAAACTTCGGCATTTTTATTGATCATGCTCAAAAGGTTATTGCTTTCCTTTGTATCCCCAAATAATACCGCACCAGAAATTTTCCCATTTCGGATCATTACTTTTTTGTAAGTGCCGTTCCATTCATTAAATTCCTTGATTGATTTGGCTTTTTCATCCTCGAAAATTTCCCCCGCCGAAAATACATCAACACCAGATACTTTTAACTTGGTAGACAGTACTGAACCCTGGTAAGCTTCGCCTTTAAGCCCGCAAATCTTTTTGGCTAACACTTTGCCCTGTTCATAAAGGGGAGCGACCAAACCATACACCATCTCACGGTGTTCCGCACATTCACCAACGGCATAAATATTCGGGATTCCAGTCTCCATATAATCGTTCACAATAATTCCTCGATTGACAGGGATGTCGCTATTTTTGGCCAATTGAATATTTGGTTTGATTCCAACTGCCATGACCACTAGATCGGCGCTAATTTCCTCACCATCACTAAAGCGTAATCCTTTAACATCAGTCTCACCAAAAATCTCCTGCGTTTGTTTCCCAAGATAAAAATTCATTCCCTGGCTTTCAAGTTCCTTTTGCAACATTTTTCCTGCTGTTGGATCTAACTGCCTATCCATCAAATATTCCGCAAGATGAATGACATCAACCTGCATACCTAGATTCAAAAGGCCCCTCGCTGCTTCAAGACCCAATAATCCTCCACCAATGACTGCTGCCTTTTTATTGTTTTTTGAATATTCAATCATTTTTTCGCAATCTTCTATATTTCGAAAAGCTGTCACTCCTTTTTTATCCGCCCCATTTATCGGTAGAATGAAAGGAATTGATCCGGTAGCTAAAATTAATTGATCATATTCGACTTCACGATTTCCATCTGAGTATATGATTTGTTTTATTGTGTCGATATTCGTTACTGTTTCACCTGAAAACAGTGTAATATTGTTATCTTTGTACCAGTTCCAATCATTTATTGTAATATCATCTATCGACGTAGCACCTTGCAATACATTCGATAGTTGGATTCGATTGTAATTCGGATGTGGTTCACTTCCGAAGACAGTAACTTCATACCTTTCCGGTTGAATTTTCATAATTTCTTCTATACATCTAACTCCTGCCATGCCATTCCCAATGAGTACCAATCTTTGCTTCGTCATGTATTGTCCTCCAATAAGATTTTTTTGAAAGGATTATGTATTTGATTATAGGTGAGGGCAATATTTATAACAACAAGTGTGTTACATAATCTAACATGATTTTTGAAAATTAATAATTAATGTTAGATTTTATTACAAATATTCAGAAAATTAGGATATAATATCATTATTGATCTAGCCTAAATCAAAAATGAGGTGATTTTCATCGTTCAGCCACAAAAAGATTCTTATATTGACAGAAAAGTAATTTCCATAGGAGTAGTAAGAGAATTAACCGGTCTATCAGATAGACAAATTCGGTATTACGAAGAAAGAAAACTCGTTTTCCCCGAAAGGTCTAAAGGAGGTAGCCGTAAATACTCCTTTTCCGATGTCAAGGCATTAGTGGAAATCGCAGATAAAATAGAGGATGGAGTACAAACCAATGAAATTAGACAGGAAAAAATAAAGGAAAATAGAAAAATCGAACAGGAAAAAATGCGAAAGAAAATGCTGCAAGGTCAATTAAATGCACACTTTGGCACACGTAATTGATTTATGCTAGCGCTCCGGAAATATTAGCCGATCCAATACGGTTTTTATAACCGTCAATAGTTAGACTTCCTTAAACCCATACAGTACGACTGGACATGATATCATGTCCAGTTTTCAATTTTCATTGCAGTTGAACCATCCCCCTTTTTTGGATTAAAGAAGGGAAACTCAAACCCAGAAAAGGGACTATAAATACAGGACAGGAATCCCTTACAATTAAAGGGGAATTGACTAAATGCACAATAACAAATATCCACTAATCATTCCACTTCTATGCAAACTCCTTATCTTCTTTCTTCTCTGGGAACCATGATAATTTTTCGGATAACTTCACCACTTCTCCTATTACAATCATTGCGGGATTAACGACCTGCTCTCGTTTAACAAGCTCCACAATTGTATCGATTGTGCCTATAACAGTTCGTTGAAAACCTGTCGTTCCCTGTTCAATGACAGCTATAGCAGTTTGAGGGTCCTTACCGCAGGATCGTAATTGGTTACATATATAAGGAAGGTTTTTAATACCCATATAAATAGCAATGGTGTCAACACCATTAGCCAAATGATTCCAGTGGATGTTATCAGGTTTGCCAGTCACGCAGTGTCCCGAGACAATTGCGAAGGTGCTCCCCCAATCCCTATGAGTCACGGGAATTCCTGCATAAGCTGGAGCAGCAATTCCAGATGTGATACCAGGAACTATTTCAAATTGAATTCCGTGCTTTACTAGCTCTTCTGCCTCCTCGCCGCCTCGTCCAAAGATGAAAGGATCTCCCCCTTTTAGCCGAACGACCGTTTTTCCTTCCATTGATTTACTAATTAACATTTGGTGAATGTCCCCTTGAGAGACACAATGGTTTCCAGGTGCTTTACCACAATAAATGAATTCAGCTTCGGCCTTCCCGTATAACAGCAATTCACGATTTACCAATCGATCATACATGATAACATCGGCTTGTTTGATACATTTGGTTGCTTTGACAGTAATTAAGTCCGGATCACCGGGTCCAGCTCCAACAATATAGACCTTACCTTTTCCCATCCTTTTTCCCCTTTTTTGATAGTCATGAATAAGCGCCTTTTTCCTTAAAACTTCATTGATAGGGAATACAGTCCGCTTAGTCTCTATCTTATTAGATTTTGATTAAACTAGATTTTGATAAATGATTATGTTGAATGGGAAGTAATCTCCCTTTAATTGGACATTATCTCATCTATGGGATTTACTTTTACGGCACTTACTTTAAAACCTGGCATTTTGCATGTCGGGTCTAACTCCTGTGAAACGAGGCGATTGACATTTTGTGAGTCTGCCCAATGAAAAGGAACGAATATAGTATCTTGACGAATAGTTTCTGACCATTTACTTCTTACAACGATACTTCCCCGCCTTGATTCAATTTTCACCAATGTAGTATCTGGAATATGATATTTCTTGGCTGTTTCAGGATGAATTTCCATATATGATTCAAAATTTCTTGCTGCTAATGATGAGCTTTTTCTCGTTTGCACTCCTGTTAAATAATGTGACATGATTCTTCCTGTTGTTAAATAAAGTGGAAACTCCGTACATGGCTGTTCTTTTGGAACAATAGGCACATTATTAACCACAACCATATCTGCCTTTCCATCCGGGTGGGCAAAAGAAGTTTCGAACAACCTTTTTGTCCCATTATGGTCAAGGGTTGGGCATGGCCACAAAATGCCTCCTTCTTTTCTTAGACGATCATAGGTTATCCCATAATAATCAGCAGTTCCCCCACGGCTTGCCACTCTTAATTCATTGAAAATCTCATTTGCAGATTGAAAGGAAAAATGCTCCCCTTTTCCAAGTGTCTTTGCTATATCACAAATTATTTGCCAATCATGCTTGACTTCACCGGGTTTTGAAAAACTTGCTTCCCGCAATGTTACCCGTCCCTCTAAATTTGTCATCGTTCCTTCATCCTCTAAATAAGACGAAGTAGGTAAAATTAAATCAGCCAATCTATCAGTTTCTGAAACAAACATATCTACTGCTACAAGAAACTTTAATTTCTTCAAAGCCTTTTTGACAAAGTTTGCATTGGGATTGGAAACAACTGGATTAGAACACATTAAAAACATGCCGGTTATTTCACCTTCATTAATTTTCTCTATCATTTCGTATGCTGAGACACCTTTACGTGGCAAATCAGCCTCATCGATTCCCCATATTCGTGCAATATGTAATCTGTGTTCCTCATTTTCGATCATACGATAACCCGGCAGTTGGTCTGCCTTTTGCCCATGTTCTCTTGCCCCCTGCCCATTTCCCTGTCCAGTAATTGCTCCATAGCCCGAATTCACTTTTCCGATTTTGCCTGTAGTGATGAGAATATTAAGAAAATTCCGAACGGCGGCAGAACCATCCGTTTGCTGCTCAACACCCCTTGCTGTAAAAATCATACCTGATTCTTCTTTCCCGAACATTATAGCCGCTTTCCGGATTTGGTCGCTTGGAACCCCAGTCATCTCTGAAATTTCTTCTAACTCTAAAGATGAAACATACTCTTTAACTTCATCAAATCCATTTGCACGTTCCCGAATAAATGTTTCATCAGTAAAACCATCTTCAATAATTACTTTCAATAATCCGTTTGCCAAGGCGGCATCCATTCCTGGTTTTACTTTTAGATGTAAGTCAGCCATTTTCGTTGTTGCAGTTTCTCGGGGATCCACAGCAATTATATACGCCCCGTTTTCTTTTGCTTTCTCAAAGTACGGCATGATTGTTGGCTGGCATTCCGCAATATTTGTGCCTGCCAAAATAATACACTTCGTGAACGGAACCTCTGACAAGCTGTTGGTTAGGCCCCTATCCATACCAAATGTTTGGCTTGCTGCCGAAGCAGCTGCAGACATGCACAAACGCCCATTATAATCTATATACTTTGTTTTTAAAGCTACTCTTGCAAATTTTCCAAGCAAGTATGCTTCTTCATTTGATATGGAGGCACTCCCGTAAACAGATAATGCATTTACACCATCCTCCGTTTGAATCTTAGCGAAATTCTCCTTAATGTGGTTTAATGCTTCCTCCCAAGAAATGCGAACAAATTTCCCATCTTTTTTTAATAATGGGTATTTAATTCGATCGTTATGCAAAGCATGTTGGTGTGCATTCATACCTTTAATGCATAAGCGCCCCTCTGAGGTTGGATTATCTTTTCCGATCGTCATATACTTTTTTCTTGTGACTATTGTTTGTTCCAAGAGCTGCATCTTACATTGCATGCTGCAAAATGGACATTGTGTATCATACCTTTTTTCTGATTGGACCTCCTGTTGCTTCATGCGGAAATACTTTAATAATAATTCAGTCAAGCTCCTCACCCTTTGCTCATGGATTTCTTTGGATCGTATTCATGTTACAAGCATTTACTCGTATCTCTTAGAAGCATCAAAAGGTACTTGCCACTTTAGGTCTTTCCCTGAGCTACGCCATTTCCAATCGTTGAGAAAGTTGCTGACTAAGTTCCTTATCAAACAATACTTCCCTTACATGAATTAAACCCACTCGTTCAATCCATTGCCAAGTCCTTTCTAAGTAATTAGCCGTTTCACGATAATATTGAATAAAGCCGATGATGATTTCAATTGCTTCTTCATTTGTCCCGGCTACACATAACAGTTCACCGGCACGCACATTACGCCCGCTGCTTCCCCCTACATAGATTTCCCAGCCCCTGTCAACACCCATAACACCTATATCTTTCGTTGTTGATCCTGCACCATTATGCATACAAGCAGATATGCCCATCTTAATGCGGTAAGGTGTTAATAGATGCTCAAATCTTTTTTCCAAGTCTACAGCAAGTGAAAGGGATTGCTGTTTGTCACATTGGCAAACATGTTCCCCGATACATGTTTTGACGTTTTGAACGGTATTGCCATATTTCGAACTTAATGGCATGTCTAAATCAGCCCAAACACCTGGGAGATCTTCTTTTTTTACACCCATTAAATGAATCCTTTGTTCACTTGTTATTGCCACCTGCGATATATCATATTTATCAGCAACATTTGCAATTTTTCGCAAGTCTTCCGCATTCGTCATACCGCCGTACATTTGTGGGATAACAGAGTAATGGTTATCGCTTTGAACTGTTGCATTCTTTTGGTCGTTTATGAAAAGAGTTTGCTGTCTGGTCTCATACTCTGGATGAATCATTCCTAAATAATAGCTCAGGGCTGGCCTGCATATTGAACAACCCTCGCTATTTCCCCATTCCAGAACATCCATCACAGCTTGAACAGATGTTAAGTCTTGGAGCTGCATTTGATACACGACTTCATCTTCCGTTAATGTCGTACATGGGCACATTACCTTTTGTACATTAGCCTCATCAGAAAGATTACTTTGAATATATGCCAAAAGCTCGGTCACTGCCGGCTTACACCCACCGCAAGAACCGGAAGCCTTTGTACATTGTTTTACTTGTTCCACTGTTGTTAATCCTTTATTTTGAACGGCATCAATAATTGCCCCTTTTGAAACAGCGTTACAATTGCAAATGATATCATGATTTGCCATTGAAGCGATTAGTCCCTCAGTCGTACCAGGTGTTTGGAACAATGCACCCTTTTCCTCCGATGATACTTCTTGTCTCTTTAAAATCATATCAAGTAATCGTGTGCTGGCCTTTGTATCTCCATACAGCACTGCACCGATGATTTTTCTTCCTTGAAAGACCACCTTTTTATAAATACCATCTAATTCATCAAAGGTTGTGATTGATTTCGTTGTTTCATCACCTAGGAAATCCCCAACAGAGAATAACTCAACACCTGATACTTTCAACTGGGTCGAAAGAACAGATCCTTGGTATCCCTGGCATTTCATCTCACAAATGTGCTTTGCCAGCACTTCCCCCTGTTCATATAGTGGTTTCACCAGTCCATAGACAATGCCTTGATGTTCAGCACATTCACCAACCGCATAAATATTAGCGACGCTTGTTTCTAAATAGTCGTTTACAATAATGGCACGATTTATATCAATTCCACTTTCTTTGGCCAACTGAATATTCGGTCTGACTCCCGCAGCCATAACGACTAAATCGGCTTCCAGCTCCATTCCATCCTTAAAACGGACACGTTCTACACGCTCGTTACCGATTATCTCCTGTGTTTCCTTTTGTAAAAGAAAGTGCATTCCCTGGTTTTCCAACTCTTTTTGCAGTAATATGGATGCCGTTGAATCAAGCTGCCTTTCCATTAAGTGTTCAGCAATATGAACAACATTCACTTCCATGCCAAGGTTTAACAGCCCTCTCGCTGCTTCTAAACCTAATAAACCGCCTCCAATGACGACTGCCTTTTTATACTTCCGTGAAGTTTCAATCATCTTTTGGCAATCTTCAATCGTCCGAAATGCAATAACCCCTTCTTTATCAACACCGGTAACAGGAAGAATAAATGGGACAGAACCTGTAGCAATTATGAGCTTATCGTAGTAAACTTCCCTTCTTTTGTCTGTTTTTATCTTTTGAGTCTCTTTATCGATTTTCACGACCGTTTCACCCGTGAACAATTGGATATTATGCTTCGTATACCAGTTTCGTTCATTTATCGCGATATCTTCAAACGAAGTGTTTCCTTGAAGCACAGTCGACAATAAGATTCGATTATAGTTAACGTGTGGTTCACTTCCGAAAATAGTAATCTCGAAAGCATTCGGATCATTCATTATGATTGCCTCAACGCAGCGCAATCCCGCCATTCCGTTCCCAATTAAGACCAGTTTTTGTTTATACATTTTATCCCCCCAAAAAACAAGTAATGAAATAAGCCAATAAAAACATGGTTCTAAATCTTAACTGAATTCTTTCCGAGTACCCACGTTTTTCTCCATGAAAGCTGAGCTAGAACCAGGATCAGTAACGTCACGATTCCAATTACGGAAAATACTAAAAATCCTGTAGCGTATGTCCCAGTTATCTGTTTCAACGTTCCTAGTATGTTTGGAACCAAGAATCCGCCAACGCCTCCGGCAGCTCCTACAATTCCTGTAATGAAACCAATTTCTTTAGAAAATCGCTGTGGAACTAACTGAAAGACAGCCCCGTTACCCATACCGAGAAATAACATTCCGATAAACAGTAAAATCATAACGGTAGAAAAAGAATAAAGAAAACTAATACCGAACATACATAATGTTAGACCAATAAATAAAAACATTAGCAGTTTAACTCCACCTATTTTATCGGCAATAAAGCCTCCGACGGGACGAAAGAAACTTCCGGCGATGACACATAATGTAACAAATTCCCCTGCCCTTATTCGTGTTAACCCATATTCATCAACAAAAAAGATGCTTAAAAAGCTAGTGAACCCAACAAACCCCCCAAAAGTCACACTGTAGAGAATACAGAAATACCATGTATCTGCTATTTTAAATACTGTGAAATATTCCTTGAGCGGTTTTGCAGGCGGTTGAGATGGTGCGTCTTTTGCGATTAAAATATAAATGACAAACACGATGGTTAATGGAATCAAAGCTAACCCCATAACATTATGCCAGCCAATTGACTCTGCGATACGCGGTCCAAACAGGGTCGCAAACAGAGTTCCACTGTTACCGGCTCCCGCAATGCCCATCGCAAGCCCCTGCAAATGAGGGGGATACCAGCGACTAGCCATTGGAAGTGCTGCAGCAAAACTTGCGCCAGCCACTCCTAGTAAAATCCCAATTAAATAGAGCTCCGCTAAACTTTCTCCGAATAACCATCCCCAAAAAAGTGGAATCATCGTAACAAGCATCCCGCCGATCGAGGTTTTCCGTGGACCGATGCGATCAGTCAAAAAACCAAGAACGATCCGGAAAAACGAGCCTCCCAAAATCGGAATAGCTACAATCAAACCTTTTTCAGCTGGCGAAAGCCCGAAATCCTTTGTAATATAGACACCGAGTGCACCTAATAATACCCAAATCATAAAACTAATATCAAAATAAAGGAATGAAGCTAATAATGACGGAGCATGACCGCTTTTTTTCAATTCAGTTATTTTCATTTTCATCTCTCCTATGCTTTATTAATTGAATATTCGTTTATTTTACTCTTATAAAAGCGAGAATTCTTTGTTTATGTGAGAAAACATTACACACTTTTTTTGAAAGTTATAAAATTTGAGTACTTTATATTGGTTATTTGTTAAAATTTTAATAATTTCATTAGGTTTTCTTCTATAAATATAACTCTGCCATAGGAATTGAATGATATTGTGGTTTCTTGGTGATATAAAATCACAAGCTTTATGTATTTTTCAGTTAAAGACGAGGTACACCAATCGAATACTCCAATAAGCTTTTTCGTAATATTCTCCTTACAAAAAAAGAGAAGCCTAATACATAGGCTTCTCTTCGTTACAAACTCCTCATTCTTATATGGCTAACATTACATATGTACAAGATTTAGCAATCATAAATACAGCTCATTGTTGAAATACCCTCAAATGACGACCATCTTCATTTAACGGCGGGTTCTTCCCACGGCACGAAACAAGGACCTCCTTCATATGATATGTTATGAGCGGCATGTAGAAATTTAATAATCAGATTATATCCGGGGAAAGGTTTGGTGCAATAATATGAAGCAAAATTCAATTCATAACATTCCATTTCAAAATCTTCAAGATAAAAACATGTCATTCGAAGAGGTATTCGTTCATATTGTAGAATTCATGAAATTAAATCCATCCGGTAACTTTCGATTAATGGTCGGTACAGATTCGCAAGTACATAAAAAACATACGGTTTTCATTACAGGCATCGTAATACGGCAGGTCGGGAATGGTGTATGGGGTTGTATAAGAAAAGTGATGATTCCTAGAAGGATGCTGCATTTACATGAGCGAATTTCCAAAGAATTGTCGTTAACTGAGGAGATTGTATCCATGTTTACGGAGGAAAGGAAAAATCAGTTAATCGATATTGTCCTGCCTGCCGTATATCAAGGGGCAACGTTCATCATGGAAGGCCATATTGATATAGGGATTGGAAAGCGGAACAAGACCAGTGAGTTTGTAAATGAAATGGTAGCTAGGATGGAATCCATGGGAGTGGAACCGAAAATTAAGCCCAATGCCTTCGTTGCCTCAAGTTATGCCAACCGCTATACAAAGCAAGAGTGATGTCTCCAAATCTATGAACAATGGCATTTTCTTCAAAAGTGCTTTTCGGTTTGTTTTTTCAGGCTATAAAGCGGTACATGCAATTCCTTTAGTGCATTATTGGAAAAACCAAAAAACCGGCTTCGAAGCGAGACCGGTTTCAATATTAAAGATGTAAGCCGCCATTGCCGTATCCAGTAAGAAAGTTTTAAACCACCACTCCTCAAAGTGGGTGTTTGCAGAAACAATCCTGTTGTCCAAGTCAGTGACGAGGCATAACATTCCTATTTCAATATAAAACTCCCTATTACAGCTTAAAGGTTAAAACTTTATTATCATTACGAACAGTGCAGCTTGTATTATTATATTACCGGAAATCCTCATTTCATACAATGTTAATTATCACCATTTAACTGGCCAATCAAATATAAAATGGCTTTCGAATGGAAATGGAAAGCATTCGTTAGTATCAAATTATTGATCAAAATAACCGATAAAATCTCCTTGGTCTTTATTTTGTAGATATAATACCGTTTCTTTGTCAGATATAGTAGGCAATCCGAAATTTTGTTCATACCTCTCTATTCCTTTTCCTGTAATGATAATCCAATCACCTTCCTTACCTGCGTGTATCGCCTCCTGGATGGCAAAAGTCCTATCTGGAATAACCTTCCCATTACCAGAAGAGTAATCGCTTTGCAGTTTATTGAGTGACGATTCCATCACATCAATTCCCTCCGAATTCAAATCATCCATCGTCAAAATCGATACATCACTATATTCCGATGATACTTTAACCATTTCTGCCCTTTTGGTTGTATCTCGACCACCTCGGAATCCAAAGATATGAAAAATCTTTTCCGCCCCGCATTCTTTGGCAGTTTGAAGCATGTGATGAATGGCATCAGCAGTATGAGCATAATCGATGACTATTGTCGGTCCATCTTCCTTCTTATACATTTCAAATCTTCCTGGCACACCAGAAAATAGTTTTAGTGAGGTGAGAATTTCCTCTTTTTTAATCGGAAACATCTTCGCTACGGAATACGCTGCGGTTGCATTATATAAATTATGAAGTCCAGGTAATGGTAATTCAATTTTCACAAAGTCATGATGCTCATTCAATAAAATAAAGGGGTTCGTTGCGGTATTATAATTGGTGATCGTTAAATCGAAGCGATTGGATTTTCCAAATACATAGGTTCTGACATTTTTCTCCCGCAAGTATTCTTGTAGTTTTTCTCCCCAGAAATTATCCCCATTAATAATCGCAAGACCATTGGGTTTCAATTTTTCAAAAAGCAGTAATTTAGCCAGGAAATAATCCTCCATCGTACCGTGGAAGTCGAGATGGTCATGATATAAATTCGTGAAGACACAGAAATCAAATTCAATTCCTTCCAAACGATATTGAGCTAAACCATGCGAAGACACTTCCATAATGACAACCATGTCCTTACTTGCAGCCAGCAAGGAATTCAATTCCATGGTACCTGGAGTCGTATTATGGGAATCGACTTTGTTTCCATTGATAATATGCTGTATCGTACCAATGACGGAACAGGTTACCCCATTCTCTTCTAATATTTGTTGAAGCATATAGCTTGTTGTGGTTTTTCCATTTGTACCCGTAATTCCTATCATTATTTTTTGATTGCTGGGATCCCCGTAAAACCCTTTCGCGATTGTTCCTAATGCTTTTCGACTGTTCCCCACACGTAGATAAGGAACATCCAATCCCTTAATATCACGTTCGCCTATTACAACCGATGCTCCTAGACGAATTGCATCTTTAATGTAATTATGGCCATCGGCCTTATATCCGTTTACGGCAACAAAAAGGTATCCATTTTTAATTTCTTTAGAATTATCGGTTACCCCTGTGATGGTTATATTTTCAATGTCCTTCGGCAAATCCCAGTTTATTTCTTCTTTCATTATGTCCTTAAGGATCATTAACTTTTCTCCTTTATCATTTAAGCTATTCACCTATCTGTTGTAATAAATATACATAAGTAATAACAAGCCATTTTTAGTATTTACCAGTCGTCTAAAAATAATTGTTTATCCAGAATTTGTTGTTGGTAAAAATATAGCTCCGTTGAGTCTACCGGGATAGATTAACCTTGTCACAGAAAGAAAAATAGAAAAGCAGCCGGAATTGGCTGCTTTTTTTTGGTTCTATATGGATATAGCTAAGATACACCCTTTTAAGTTGAATCGAGAATTTTTTTCTTTTCTTCCCCAGTAAATCACTAGGTTACAACACTTTTCCCATGCCTATTGGTGAGTTTCCAGGGTTTGTGTTTCCGCCTTTTGATTGTACAATGGCAAAATGAAAACCATCCCTAGAATAAAAAAGAATGCCGCAGTTTCAAAAATGGCGACGAGTGAAAATTGCTCCTTCAACACGCCTGCCGCACTCATAGTCAAAACCATCGAACCAGTGAATAATGGGCTTAAGATTCCATTGACCCTTCCAATGAACTCGCCTTCTGTCCTCTGCAATATCAATGTATTGATCCCTATTTGAATACAAGGCAGCATCAGCCCATTAAAGAACTCGGCAGTAAGTGTTATCCAAAGATTTGTTGACAGCCCCATTACCGCCAATCCAATGGCATTTACAAGCATTCCTAAAGCTAATAATCTCTGAGGTGCCACCTTTTTGGCAAAAATCATCACACCAGCTCCGCCTAAAATCATACCGAACCCATTCACCATAAATAACCATTGTAGGTTTTCCTTAGGCAGGTGGAGTTGTTCGGTAACAAGGAATATCGAAAGCGGTTGAATGAAACCCAGTCCGAGCCCGGCGGCTAAAAAACATAAACCAAGCAGACTTAGTTCTTTTTTTCGCAACACGTAGCTCACTCCGCTTTTCATTTCTTGCCATATTGTTGTTTTTGCAGTTTCTACATCCAGTTCGCGATCTTTTGGAAGGAAAGCGAGTGCTCCAGCTGAAAGTAAAAACGCCAGGCCGGTGATTCCAATCGAGATATTGATTCCGAATGATTGGTAGGCAAATGTACCGAGAATCGGACCTAGAACCATAAATACTGCGAAGACGGTCTGATAAACTGACATCCCTGTCTGAATTTGACTTTCTGGTAAATGCATCTTAAATAGCTTCATGCCTGATGGCTGAGAAAATTGAGAAAGTATCGCCGAAATCAACGTTGCAAAAAACACCATTTTCCAACTACCGAAGATAAGTGCGATAAGCACAGCAAAAACGGATATTGCACTTAAAATATCACACCAAACCATCGTTTTTTTCGGACTCCAGCGGTCAGCAAAAGTTCCTCCAATAAATGAAAAAATGAAAATAGGTGCGAATTCCGCTACTGAAATCATGGAAATGGCAAAGGCATCCCCGTTTGTCTTTTCCATGACAAATAACAAAACGGCAAAATTTCGTACCCAGATTCCTATTTGCAAAAACAAGCCTGAAAAGATAATGGCCTGAAATACACGATTTTTAAATATGTTCTGTTCCTTATTACTTAATGGTAAAGATGTGTTTTTTTCCAATATAAAAGCCTCCTGTGAAATTTCTGGACAGGAGGCAGTACAATACAAATTTAAAAAGGCAAAATATTCCTAATGGAAGGAACACAATGATCTTTGTTTGTATTTTAATGTACAGACTAATCCTATCCAGAAAAAAAGATCGTATTTATCACGCATTTTTTTCTTAAAGAATAGGATTAAATGATCATCGTTTCAAGGTCACCCTTCCATTTTATGTTAATTTCATAATAATCGATTTAATCTGATAAATCAAGGTAAAATCCATAAAAATAATACTTTTTTGGGCGAAGCGTGTTCAATTTTTTGTACAAAAAAACGGACTTCCTTTAAAAGAAAGCCCTTTTATATCCTTAAGTTTTGAGGAAAGGTAGCTGAGTAATGTTTGTGCCGTTTGTTACACTTCATGATCATTTTTTCATGACCTCAAGCAAGTGTGATGCTTCTTTTCAGTTCCCCATCATACGTTCATGATTCTGATTTGCCTGTACAAGCAAATGGGATGATGGCATTAGAATTTGATGCTCATGTAAAGCAGTCATCATTTCAAACCTCACACTTCTCGCTGTTTCAAAGTAATGTTCAGGTTTAACAAGTCCGACTAAGCATAGTTCATATCCAACATATTTGAGATTAGGATTTAAATCCGTAATGCCAATGTATCTAAAATCCTCTTCAGGTGTACCATCCTCTAGCCTTAGCAGGGTTTCACCATACTTCTCATTGCAGATAAGGCATATATCTTCCAACAGCCGTTTTACCTTTTCAGGATTTTCTTGGTAACTTACTGTAATGCGCTCAATGATTCGCATTCTCCCTTTATTAAAATTTTGAATCGTCCTGATTTCACTGTGTGGGATTGTCAGCAATTTTCCTGACCATTCCCTGATCTGCATGAACCGGATACCGATTTCCTCTACGGTTCCGGAACTTGTCCCATTGAAAGTCACAAAATTCCCCACTCTGAATTCATTATCTGACAGCCTTACAAATCCCAATAAGATATCTTTAAGCATTTGCTGCGCCGCAAATCCGATAACGACCCCTACAATCCCAGCTCCAGCTAAAATTCCTTTTAGGTCTATGAACTGTCCTATCAGATAAATGAGGAAAATCCCAGCAATGCCGTACCTAAGTGTAGAACGAGTAACCCCCTGTATCGTTTGTTCCACTTCTTCATCAAAAAAGTCGGATCTCTTAAAGAACCATTCGACCATTTTATTCAAAATATAATAAACCGCCAATAACAGTAATGCCAATATAAAAAGCCTCATTAATAAGAATTCTTCCAGAAAATCCAAAGCACGCTCAGTTATATTCAAGAAATCCATGTTCCCACCTACATTTCCACTTTATTCAGAATCGATTAAAAGCCAGTCATCATCTTTACCTATTATCCCTTTATCAAGTATGAGTCTCGTTTTAAGCCGATAGGAAACCCCTCGCTTATAAGGCTCCTCCAATGTAGGCAGACAAAAGTTAAAAGGAATTTCATTGCTTTCCCCAGACTTAATCACACTTGAAGATAAAATGGTACTCGTCTTAAGGGTACTTTCCATCCCTGTAGAATGAGTATCCATTATTAAATCACATTCAATTCTCCTTATTCTTTGCTCTTGTGTACCACCTTTAATCAAGAAATACCCATTTATACATTCACCAGATTTATACGTATTTTTCGGAAGGATTAAATCAATTTGTGCAGAACCTATCCCTAAAAGTAACAAAGATTTTCTAAGTATCAAAGAACACACTCCATTTATATTTATTTGTTTATATTATCAACCCAAAAGTTCATACATTTCCTAAGTATGCATCACTACAAAAAAACCTTTACCCATTTTGGTAAAGGTTTACTAAAATAAAATAGACCTTTACCATTAGGTAAGGTCTGGCTAACAACAATATGCTGCCAACAACACCGAGAGTTATGAACTCTGTAATGACGACATTGTTGTAAAAGCTACTCCCCTTAGGAGAATGTATTCAATTATATTGTTTATCATACGGTAAGATTAGAAAGTTTGTCAAACATTTATTTTTTTATTTTAGGGTTATAACCGGGAAATTTCAGTTCTTTGCACATATATTGATATAAATGAAAATATATTGAATTAACTTGTCCAGATATTGCAAAAGAATTAAATATTGGGTTTTAAATAGGCCAGTTAGTGGAATATGAAGTATGTAACAGCAGGTGTCCTTCCATATCACCATTTCATTTTACAACTGATGAACGCTCCTTTCAAAAAGAATAAAGTGAACAATTTATGTATATTTAATGAAAACTAAAATTATATTTAAAAATTAACAATATTTCTCTTTTACTTATGCCAATCATGTTGTAATATAAATGTAACAATTGTAATATTAATTAAACTTTCGTTACATAAGTATCCTATTAGGGATTGGGGAGATTAAGTATGAAAAAATTTTCAGGTATGCTATTATTCATTATCATTCTATTTTTCACATTGAGTGCTCAAGTTACCGCACAAACCACATCACAGAATTTATCAAACGTAAATGCATTAAAGATAGCCGATAATGCCAGCAAACATTTTTGGAATGCATTACATGGGTACACTAATCGTTCATGTTCACAAAAAACATTCAATTATAAAGGGACAGAGTATTCATACCTTTGCCAAGAATTCAATACAAAAGCTAAATTGACTAACTACTTAGCAGAGACATTTACCAATAATGCAGTTGAAAAAGGCCTGAATAAATATAACTACATTACCCATAAAGGGAAATTAGCCCGTCCTATCGGAGACGGCGACAGCATGTTGGAGTGGAAAAAAGCAAAAATTAAATTAGTCTATCAAAAATTAAACGTAAGATCCTACAATTTAACTGTACCTACAGTCGACGGTGAATCAGTAAAAAGAACTGTTACCTTTTATAAGTCCGGATCTAAGTGGAAAGTTAATCAGTTCGATGCAGTTCAATAAAAAAATGGGTTAAATGCCACACCTCATATGTCGTATAGTTAGCTATAAACTATATAACATATGAGGTTTTTTTGTTTCCCGCTAGTACTTGAGAAATATCCAGTAGTGCCTTCGTATCAGCTCACAGCTTTGATTTATCTCCCTCCCTTCCCCACTTACCAATTAAACCCTCATACAAAAAAACACAGCAAGGATGCTGTGCCTTAACGGATTTTTGCTTTTCGAAAGCCTTGATAGGAATCGTAGGCGGCAAAAAAGATTGTGATGAATATAAGCCCCCAGTAAATCGAGTTTTTCCATTCATCAATTGAATCATCAATTGAAAACAATGTCATTTCGTATGCAATGAATTCCGGATTCAATAAATTCGGATTACTGATGATGATGATGAAAGTCAGAGTGGATAGCAGCTGGTAAATGGCATGGAAAAAAGCAAGTTTCAGAGTCCACTGTCTCAAGAATAATTTGTATATGGCCAAGATCACTCCAAAGATTACGACGCAAGAAACCAGCAGCCAATAGGAATTCAATATCTGTTGATTGAAAGAAGGTGTCACAAAAATGAGACTGCCATTTCTTTTTTCATAGACGCCAAGGAGGTTTGCTGCATTGAAATAAAGGGCCGCAAATACAGAAAGACCTAACAAACTTGCAAAGACCTCGATCATATGAATGGCCTTTTTCTTTGAAATGTTCGGAATATCTTTTAGGTTTTCCGGTGTCCATGGTTTCAAATCTTTCGTTAAAGGAGACTGGTCTTTTGAAGTATCCATGCGTTCTAAAATGGCAAATGAAAGCGTTAGCCAGAAAAACACTTGGATACCAGTACTGATGATACCTGCTATCGCTTTCCCGATTATGGTGAGAACCGCGTCCATAACCGTATTATCCCCCATATCCCGAAACGGATTATCCCCTACTAACCCGATTAGTGATATAACTGCAGCGATGGGCAAAATCATTTTCAACAGACTGATATATACATCATAATAACGTGGTCCAATCAGATGCATCGGGCGATCACGATAACCACTTGCCAGTGTAACAGGATCTCCTAATTTTAATAGAACCGCTTTTACATCTTGCTCCGTATGATTCTCCGGAAGCATATCTTCGATTGTTGACTGAAGCTCAAGCGCAATATCCTCCCGACTTTTTTCTGGCAGCCTGCGAGTCACTTCCTGAATATAAAGTTCAATCAGCTCCATCTTCTTCCTCTCCTTTTAATAATATATAAAGCTCTTGCGACGTTTTTTCCCATTCCTGCTTTAACTGAATGAAAATTCCTCCCCCATAATCACTTAAAGAATAATACTTGCGCGGTCTACTTTCAGAAGTATCCCAGCTGCTGGTCACCAATTCTTGTTTTTCCAGGCGGCGAAGCAAAGGATATAAAGTACTTTGATCAATGGTAATTCCCGACTTCTCTAAACGCTGGACAAGCGAGTACCCATACTGGGGGGTTTTGAGCTGACTTAGAACAGCTAGCGTTAAAGTGCCTCTCCGCAGCTCAGTTGTTAATGAATTCAGTAAATTGCTCATCCAATCACCTCTTCTCTATACTATGTGACGTACACCATACCTTATACTATGCATCATACACTATTTTAGTTCTTACACCAACATAAAAATGAAAATATGATTTATTGAAAGCATAAAAAAGAGAAGCGTTTTACGCCTCTCCGATTGTCCATTATTACCATGTTCCGATTATTGTACCGAAAACGATTACAAGTCCAATGCTTGTCATCAGTCTGCCAAAACCGCCGTTAATATTCTCCACAATCTGATTTAGAGGCATTCCAGAGGCAAAACCCACTAATAAAGTGCCTAGAAGTAACGATAAGAACGGATGAAGCTTACATTTGGTTGTCGCCAGAACACGCAATAACCAAAACAATAAATAACAAACAATGATTACCCCCTATTTTTATTCGCTGCCAAAAAGGTCCGCATTACTTGTTCAGCTGAAAGCTCCAAAAATTCAGCTCCTCTTTCCATAGCTTCCTTTAAAGGTATTGGAGCTTTCACCAGACTATGAACACTTGTTATTCCATAATCATATAAAGCTTCAATACCAGTTCCGATTGATCAAAAAAACGAATACGGGAATACCATACTTTTTCGCTTCTTGTGCAACTCCCATCGGTGTTTTTCCTGAAGCTGTTTGGTAATCGATTTGGCCCTCACCGGTAAAGACACAATCAGCATCGTATAGTTTTTCACTCAGTTTCGTATATTCCATAACAATATCGAGGCCCCTTTTTGTTTCCGCATGGAAAAAGGCTTGAAATGAACTTCCGATTCCACCTGCAGCACCAGCTTTATCATGCAGGTGAATGCCTGTCTTGACTTCCACCAAATCAGCCCATGATGTTATAGCCTTATCAAGCATCTCAACCATGGCAGGAGTCGTCCCTTTTTGGGGTCCGAATACACTTGATGCCCCTTCCGGACCGACTAACGGATTTTGAACATCCGAGGCAAACAAAAACTCGGAATCTGCTATTCTTGGATCAAAATCCTCCGTATTTATTTCTGATATGCGCGACAGTTCGGCTCCACGAATCCCAGCGGATTACCAACTGCATCAAATGCCCTCATTCCCAAAGCCTGGATCATTCCAACGCCGGCGTCGTTGGTAGCGCTACCCGCAATGACAATTTTCATTCTCAGGTCCCCTTTTAATTTATTTTAATATTAATTTAATTATAATCTTAGGGAATATGTTAATCATCGTCCAAACTATATGAAAATTAGTATGACATAAAGTATTTAATTTTTTAGCTATAATAAAATAATGGTCCCTCATCCTCCATGGTTTGAAACTCTGCACCGATTTTTCCTAAGTAACTTAAATATCGGGGAATGTGCAAAAAGAATACATATAAATCGTAATTCCCTTAATACCCATTAAAAAAATCGTTGAAGAAAATTGTGAAATAAGACTGCTCATTTAAATTTTTTCGTTTCTATCCCTATTAAGACCTTGCATTGGAATTCTGTATAATTGATCGAGGTACCGAGTAGATTAACATTACATGATTTTTTTCCATATCAGGAGGGATTGGATGAGTGGTATCGCAAATATTTTAATTATCCTTGGATTTTCCATTATCTTCATCATCATCATTGTCTTGCTTTTCCTATTACTTTATATGATTTTCTTTGACCGCATGCAGAAGCATCATGCAATTTTAAGAAATTACCCAGTGCTTGGGAGGATACGTTACTTTCTGGAAAAAATCGGCCCTGAAATGCGGCAATATTGGTTTAACAGTGATAATGAAGGAAAACCCTTTTCCCGGGATGACTATGAACATATGGTGAAAAGTTCAAAATATTTACGGGATGTCATAGGTTTTGGTTCAAAACGGGATTTTGATGAAGAAGGCTTCTTTGTTAAGAATAGCATGTTTCCAAAATTGGCCGAAGAAGAAAAATACGATCGAGAAACAAAAGTGACGACTAAAAGATACATTCTAATGAAAGATCCGCTTTTCTCACAGCGAGAAGAAAAATGGGGAGATGAAGTATCCTCTGCATTTTTATTGAATGATGAAGATGCCGTGATCATCGGCCCAAACACTAAGAATCCCTTTCGTTTAAAAGGTCTTATCGGCATGTCCGCCATGAGTTATGGTTCTTTGGGGAAGAACGCAATCACTGCCCTTTCTGAGGGATTGGCTGCAGCAAAAGGAACGTGGATGAATACAGGGGAAGGCGGACTTTCTCCTTATCATTTAATTGGGGGCGTCGATATAATCATGCAAATCGGTCCAGCCATGTTTGGGGTTCGTGATAGTGTCGGCGAAATGGATTGGGATGAGTTAAAAAGAAAAAGTGAAATACCAGAAGTCAAAGCATTCGAAATCAAATTGGCTCAGGGTGCCAAAACTCGCGGTGGGCATATCGACGCTGAAAAAGTGAATCCCGAAATCGCTGAGATCCGGAAGGTCGTTCCGTACAAAGCGATCGATAGTCCGAATCGGTTTCATCAATTCAATGACGTGAAATCCATGTGCGATTTTATCGAAAAAATCAGGGACCATACTGGCATCCCGGTCGGCATCAAAATGGTCATTGGCGGCAATGACAGTGTTGAAGAGCTTGCGAGCTATATGAAAGAAAGCGGGAAAGGTCCGGATTTCATTTCATTGGATGGCGGTGAAGGCGGCACGGGTGCATCTTATCAGGAATTGATAGATAGCGTAGGATTACCGCTAAAATCCGCTTTGCCGATTTTAGTATCGACCCTGGAAAAATACGGTGTTCGCAATCGCGTTAAAATCATCGCCTCCGGTAAATTGTTCACGCCTGATAGAATAGCGATAGCTCTGGCCATGGGAGCCGACCTTGTTAACATAGCAAGAGGTTTCATGATTGCCATTGGATGTATACAGACGATGAAATGTCAATCCAATGCTTGTCCTGTCGGGGTAGCAACGACCGATCCAGAATTGCAAAAGGCACTTGTCATCGATGAAAAGAAATACCGCGTGGTCAACTTTCTTGTTACCCTTAGAAAAGGATTATTTCGAATCTCAGCCGCTGCTGGTTTGGATTCGCCTATTCATTTTCAACCTAAGCACATTAGCTATAAGGACGATAAAGGAATAGTTACATCCCTTGAAGATATCATGAAAGAAGTTAAGGGACTAATAGGAGCCAGACAATGAAAAAACCACCGCCCAAATTGTGATGGGCGGTGGTTTTTCTTTATCAATCAAGGTAGCGGCTGTAGCTGTATAAGTTACAAAATAATGTAAACCAGACCTCTTACTATTATAAATCAATTAGAATATGGGACAGTTTGAATTTCGTTGTTAATTCAAAAAAAAAAGCTCATATGACATGAGCTAGATTCAATGTTCAATATTTCAAATGGATTGATAATACCATTTGCCATCACGTTTAAACCTTCTGCATTGGTCATTCAAAAGAAGGTATTCAAGGTGAGCCAATGTTTCACCAACAGCAAACCTAGTTTCGTGAATGGGCAGATTTCCAAATAAGATATTGCATGCACTTTTAACAGTAATCGGCTCTTTCATGTTTTCATGAATTACATGCAACCGGTCCTGATGGTGATCCAATAATTCAACAATTCTTTTATTGGCATTTTGAAATGGTTTCCCATGTGAAGGGATGACATATTCTACGTCCAACTTTTGAATTTTTTTTAAAGATGTAAAAAACTCTTCCAATGGGTTGCTTAAACCCTTAAACCAATAAGAAATATTAGGGGATACCCTGGGCAATATATGATCTGTTGAGAAAAGGACACTATTTTCCTTATTATATAAGGAAATCAGACCATCTGAATGGCCCGGCGTGATGATCAATTCATACTCATATTTGCCAAAACGCAGCTTCAATCCTTCGTCAAGATGATGATTTACTGTAGGATAGGGTTTTACTTGTGGCATAAAGCTGCTTTCGTCACTGGATAAGGCCACAGCTATTTCGTCTTCCATCCCGCATGCCTCATAATTTTCTTTAAGCTTATTCAGAGAATCCGCTTCCCAATACGTAGTTCCCGCGTGTTCTTCAACTTTTGTCATCCAAACATCTGCACTGGTTAATTGTTGTAAAGCCCCTGCATACCCGAAATGGTCTGGGTGATAGTGGGTGATTATAATATCGGTAATATCATGTTTTTCAATAATGGGATTCCATATATCCCTTGTAGTGTTATTATTTAATCCCGTATCAATGATTGTCCACCCTTTTTCACCTTCTGCCAGGAAACAATGAACATGGTCCAACCTAAAAGGCATTGGAATGGTAACTTGAGTAACTTTCAATTCATTCAGCAAGTATAACTTCTCCTTCCGATGTAACTTTCAACTTCACAAATTCGAAATAATCAGATAGGTTTGTTAAATAAAGGTATATTATTAATCAATTCGACGAATTATTTACAGTTCCTCTAATCATCATCTACATTTATGGCCAATTGGATAAATCTAAGGAGATTATCCAGTGGCTAAGGCCTTGTATAAAGCTAAAGAAATAAAAAAACCGCCATCAATTGATGGCGGTTCCTCGTTTTACATATCTTCCTCGATTGTTTGAACAAGGATAAAAAGAAAATGATAAATTAAATTGAAAGCTTGTTCCAATGACATGTCCTCTCGAAAACCTTTTACGTTATCCAAGGCAAAATTCACATCCCATAGCCCATCACCCTGGTTAAACATTACACTGAATGATCCAATGCCTTCTTGAAGTTCCTTTGTTAAATAGGTTTTTAAAACTTCTCCCATTTTTTTCTGAAATTTCAATCCGAACATCGCGTTATAAGTACCGAAAACATCATCCACTTCCAACGAAAGTGCCTCAACACCGATTAATTCAAACCATTTGGATTCAAAGTAAAGGAATTCTTCTTTATTGTTTTTCAAATACCCGATCGGTTGTGATAAAAATGCAGAGTTCTCTTCAGAAATCAATTCTTCGCTCTCTTTATTACTGCGCTCGATATAAGCATCAGTAAAACGGGATGCATTTTCTTTTTCCACTATTATGATATCATCAGCGATCAATTTATGCTTTTCTGCATAATCCCTTTCTTCTTTAAACAACTCAACCTTGTTTTCGATTACGGATTTTGATATGTATGATTCCATTTGTTTTTTTAGCATTTTATGTCCTCCTAATATCTTTTCAGGCTTTCGCAATTTCAATCATAGCATATTCAATACAGATAAAATAACTTTGTGAAAGAAATTACAAGATCGGCTGTGGCAATCGTTTCGTGTCTTCGATATAGTAATGGTAAGCGTTTATATATATGAGAGAGAAATGAGATGTTAAATATGCAAAAAATCATTGTAGTTGGTGCAGGGATTCTAGGAGCTTCCACTGCCTATCAGCTCGCTAAAAATGGAGCTGAAGTGATTATTATAGACCGCCAAGATGATGGACAGGCAACTTCTGCTGCTGCAGGAATCGTGTGCCCATGGATTTCGCAAAGGCGGAATCAAGCTTGGTATCTCCTTGCTAAAAATGGAGCTGCTTTCTATCCGGGTTTAATTGAAGAACTTGAACAGGATGGGGAAACGGAGACTGGATATGCCCAAGTCGGGGCCATAAGTTTACATACAGATGAAGAAAAACTGATTGCCATGAAGAATCGAGCGGCAAAACGGAAAGAAGATGCACCGGAGATCGGGACGATCACATTACTTTCTGCAGAGGAAACAAAAGCCTTATTCCCGCCTCTTTCCAGTGAATATGCAGCAGTTCACGTGAGTGGTGCCGCTCGGGTCGATGGACGAGCGCTACGTGATTCCTTATTGAGGGCATCACAAAAAAACGGTGCGAAACTTATGTATGGTGAGGCTATACTTTCATATAATGGTGCACATGTGACAGGTGTAACACTTGAAGATGAAATCATACCTGCTGATAAAGTGATTGTTTGTGCTGGAGCTTGGGCACCGGAATTATTGAAACCACTGGGCGTGAATTTTCAAGTCAGCTTCCAAAAGGCTCAAATCATTCATCTGGAAGCACCAAATACAAATACGAATAACTGGCCTGTGGTCATGCCTCCCAGTGATCAATATCTTTTGGCTTTCGATAATAATAAGATCGTTGCTGGGGCAACTCATGAAAATACGGACGTCTTCGATAACCGAATGACTGCAGGAGGGCTGCAGGAAGTTTTCAATAAGGCCCTGCATGCCGCTCCCGGCTTGTCGGATAGTACGTTTGTTGAAGCGCGGGTCGGATTTCGTCCATTCACGCCTGGATTCCTTCCGGTTATTGGTCCTTTACCTAATTGGGAAGGAATTATCGTAGCCAATGGTCTTGGAGCTTCCGGTTTAACTATGGGCCCCTATATAGGCTCCCAATTGGCAAACCTCGCACTTGATAGAAAAATCGATATCGATTTAGAAAAGTATGATGTAAGAGGTGCGCTTTTAACATAACTTCCAAATCATTACCTATCTGGCTAATGAACGTATTAAAAAACTGACCCTGGAACTTTCCTAGGTCAGTTTTTTTAAAAAGGTTTTGTTAAGTAGTATTGTTGTTTTTCGTATAAAATATGGGAACGTCCGATTTGGACGTTCCCGTTCTTATTCCATTAAAGCCCCCTATAATGGAATAACTGTAAAGCTAATGAAGCTTTTTTAAAAGCTGCGTTTCCCTGGCCAAGCTCCTTGCATTTTACTAAGGAATACAATTTGCCCAATATGATATGCGTCGTGCATTGCTAAACTCTTCAGTTCAAGCACTAATGAATTATCTTCTCCTGGGATCTGTCTATACAAATCTTCATGTTCTGATTTTGCTAGTATTTTTCCAAGTTCACGATGAACATAAAAGTATTCTTGTTTTGTTTCCTTCCAATTTTCTAACGTCTCAGTTGGTAATCGAAATGTAGATTCATTATTTTCTGCCTGTGGTTCATTCGCTGTTTCACCAAGAAATCGCATCAGAAATCTCTTTTCATAGAAAAGTAAATGACAAACTAATTCCCAAATGGAATTCATTGCCCCATCAGCTGGTTTCCAAATTGCCTGTTCAAAAGTGATATCCTCAAGCACTTTTTCAAGTGGTGGAAACCAGTCTTCTTCATCTAAGCAGCTTGCCCATTGTTGTAACAAAAGTGTCTTTACATCCATTTTCTATTCCCTCCAATTTAATCCCTTTAATAGATAATCCCTTTGGTCAAAATTCATTTGCGGCGTGTTGTTGTAGATAGCTCACTAATTAAGGTGTCATGCCAATTCCTTGTTCAATTAAACTGGCCCTTTAACGAAACAATGAACGTTCCGTTATTTGGAAAATTCTGATAACCATAGTTTATCATAAGTTGTGTTAACTGAGAAAGAACAACTGTCAAAAATCATTTTGGTTATCGTAAAGTTATCTTTTATATGTTTGATGGTGTCTAAGAATTGGAACCAGCTCAAATAATGGTCTAGATATTTAGTCGCTACACCATTAAAACGCTCCATCCAGCTCTTTAAACGGCTGTGATAACTTTTACATTCTGGATGTGATAAATCCCTTTAACTCGCTCCCTACCATTTGCTTTAAAGCGAAGAAGATCAATTCCTTTTTCTTTGGCATAAGTCATAAACGCCCGCCAAGCATCCGTACATAGAACATTTTGTATTGATAGCTTGGAACCTAACGCTTCGTCCAAACTCATTTTTATAATACGCCCTTTTCCTATTGTTTTGGAAAACGTTCTCTTTTGGCGGTCTCTGGCTACAAGAACGCATACTTGGTCCTTACTTATTCCTCTAAACTCCGAACTACCACCGCGTAACCTTGGTTTTCAACCTTGGTTATTCCGTTTTCCTTTATCGGAATAGAGGAAATAGGTTTCATCCATTTCTACTATGCCTTCGAAAAGTTCAAAATCCATCTGTTTCAATGCAGTTAGAATTTTATGCCTCCAATATAAAAGCGTCACATAATGAGCACCAATGAGTTTAGCTGTTTTCCGAAGGGAATACCCTTCAATCATACATTCGATGAACTGAAGCCATTTACTAGGCATATAAGTTCTGTGAAGAGGAGGGTTCGTCATATCCGTGAATGTTTTACCGCACTCTTTGCAGCGGTATCTTTACGTTCAATGGTATTAATTATGTTCGCTAACGCCATTAAAACTCACTCGCTCTCAGTGATTTTAGTTCATCATAGAACAAACGTTCGAGCAAATCAAATAACAACATTATTCTTTAACAAAACCAAAAAAAAAAGATAAATTACTTTCCAACCAAAGGGTTGAAAAGAATTTATCTTAAAAATGGTATTTGGGGATGAAAAAACATTTGGGTTTACAAAATGAAACTATTGATTGAATCTTCCGCGCTGGCGAAGTAATTCACGGTTCAGATTCGGATCTTTTTCAAATGCAGCGCGGCCGTGAAGCCAAAATATATTGTTGACGACAACTAAATCTCCAACAGGCAGTTCCAGTTCAAGTACACTTTCATCGTTTTCTAATGAATTGGATAAATCGCGTAAGTATTTGGCTTGTTCGATTGATTCAGGATAAACAAATTGATCGATAAAACATACACCAGGTTTGTTATTATGATTGAAGAAAGTCAATCTTTCAATTTCCTGATCAATGTTCTTGCTTTTTGGAGCCTTATACGTGAACTTTTGGCTGGATAATGGATGATTAACATACGTATCAAGCTCTTTCCAATCGTCTAGGTGCAATAAACGTGATTCGCCACCGCGGGCATTTTGTTCGATCATCTTCATCATTAGTAACCAGTCAGTTGGTTCATCTACAAATGTTCCGTCTGTATGAAGTGTAAATAAACGATAGGCCTGACGCAAATATGAATCACTGCTATCCGTGTCTTGAACACTAAAGCGGGCATAATATTTTCCTGACATGGCATCATGGTTTGGAGTTCCCAACAAGTATGAAATGGCCGTCGCAAAGATGACATATTCATCTGTATTTTCCGTGACACCCTCCAAGCCTAGGGTGAAGCCGCCGGATTCCCGATCATGAACGATGTTCCGAAGCACTTCACCAAAGTCTTCCCCCACTTGATCCAATAGATATGATGCAACGATGAGTCGTGCATATGGTGTATATTCCAGATGTTGAACAGACTGATTATCCTTCGATACGGTTTCTAAAAAAGCGGCAATTGCCTCTTTTGAAATTTCAATATGATATAAACGGCTGGTTTGAGGGTGAACTTTCACCTCGTATTTTTCTGTTTTCCTTTCAAACTTAGCTCTCTTTTTTTCTGCAATGCTCATGAATAATTCCTCCTGTTATTTGTAATATAGGTGACAAAGTTAACGGGAAATATAAAAAGCCAGTCGCACATGAACCCCAAATAAAATAGGAATCCAACTGTACAACTGGCTTATATTCACTTCACTGCTCTATGCAAATAGAGTCACAGCGAATATGCAGTTTATGTATGATTTATTTTTCCTGTTTCCAATCATTAAGATCTTTACACGATTCTGAAAAGGTATTTTCCAAAAGGTGTTAATGTCATAATATTGGCTTAATTCAATTAAAACGTTTTTTCGTAAAATTGTCAACATTTTTTACGAATTATTCTGATAAATTATATTCCTAACTTGGTAGTTTCGTTTTTTCTCCTGCTTTAATTTGCTGAAAATGGAGATCCAGGTCCTTCAAGGCAGCAATCAATGCATTTGCTGCTTTCCCCCGGTAATAAGATTGAATCGATTCTATCGCGTCATCAACACCATCATTTAAACTGATTCCTTTTAATAATCGCCCAATGAATTCCCGGCCATGCTCGGTTGCCAGTGTACAAGAAGCTTCAAGGACAACCCCATATTTTACATCGACTTCTGCAGTGATCGTCAATGTTTCAAATACACTTTTTGCTGCCATTCCTTGAGGTAAACGTGCATGACCTGCAATGAAAATTGTTTTACCATTGAACATGTGACTTCTTCCTCTCGAATTTTATTTTGTTAATACGGCTTCCAATAAGTGTGATTGTTCCGGAATGCGGTTAACAACCTCTTTTCCAATTTCGATCGAAGCTGTTGCAGCAGGTGATGGTGCATTACATACATGAATGGTCCGTTTTCCCATGATAATATGAAAATCATCCACCATATTACCATCATCCTGTAACGCCTGGGCCCGGACTCCAGCAGGTGCAGGGATTAAATCATCCTCTTGAATTTCCGGAATTAACTCCTGCAGGCTTTTCGTGAATTGCTTTTTACTAAAAGAACGGATATATTCATCCATCCCTTCCTTCATGAATTTACTAGCCAGCTTCCAAAAACCTTTATAGCTTAAAACTTCAGTCAAATCTTTCGCATTGAAGTCTGTTTTCTTATAACCTTCCCGTTTGAAACTTAGTACAGCATTTGGACCGGCATCTACTTCCCCGCTAATCATCCGCGTAAAATGAACCCCCAGAAAGGGAAATTTCGGGTTAGGTACCGGATAAATTAAATGATTGACAAGGAAGCGCTTTTCAGGCTTCAATTTAAAATACTCACCGCGAAACGGGACAATTTTCATATCAGTTTTATACCCCGCAGCTGCTGCGATACGGTCACTGTGCAACCCAGCGCAATTAATGACCATCCTTGCCTTTATGGTACCGTTGTTCGTGTCGATGATGACATCATCAAAATCCTCGTTAATCTTCTCCACCTTTGTATTCAGCTTAATCTCACCGCCGTTGCCCCGGATTATATCCGCCATCTTTTCACTTACCTGACGATAATTGACGATGCCGGCTTGCGGGACGCGAATCGCACCAAGTCCATTAACATGAGGTTCGATTTCCTTTAACTCATCCACACCGATTCTTTGTATAGCTAGTTCATTTTGCAAACCGCGTGAATATAAATCATCTAGTAGAGGCAACTCTTCTGGCTTTGTTGCAACAATGACCTTCCCGCAAATATCATGTTCAATTCCATGCATCCGGCAGAATTCAGTCATTGATTTGCTTCCTTGACGGGCAAACCGTGCCTTGAAACTGCCTGGTTTATAATAAATTCCTGAATGGATGACGCCGCTGTTATGCCCCGTTTGATGATCTGCAACAACAGCTTCTTTTTCAATGACTACCACTTTAGCATTAGGAAAACGCTGATAAAGTGCCATTCCCGTCGATAATCCTACAATTCCCCCACCAACAATTGCGAAATCATACACAATTAACACTCCTTTTATTGATGATTTTTAGTATTCAGCAACTCCATATACGTAATTAAATTGTTCTTAGTCCGTAAGATGTGAAATTCTACTGCTGCCCTTAGTTCTGCAGGATCGCCTCTTAGTGCCGCTTCATATATCATCCGGTGTTCCCGTTGCGTTTCTGGGTAATAGTCAATCAGCAAATTCGGCGCAATGGGTGATATCCCTAGTGTTTCTACCATTTTTTGAACCCTTGGCCATGGGCACCCTTTTCGGAGGGTTTCATGAAAAGCCGCATTCAAAATGATGTAATGCTCATTGGTTTCATCAGATAACTGAATTCCTTCCATTTCAACCAAAATTCCCTTTAATTTTTCTTTATCCTCCTTTGTTAAATAAGGAAGCGATTTTTCCACGGCAAGGCCTTCCAGTAGAGACCTTGTATGATAAATTTCTTCAATATCATCCCGCGTAATCGGTGTGACAATTGCCCCTTTATGAGGAACCATTTCCACCAACCCTTCCATTTGAAGCTGTGTAAGGGCTTCGCGAATGGGCATTCTGCTTACTTCCAGGCGATCAGCCCATTCCTCTTGGATGAGTCGCTCCCCCTTTTTCAACGTCCCATTCAAAATAGCTTTCCTGAGGCTTTTTGTCACATTTTTAACGATTGTTGATTTATCTTTATTCGAATTAGCTTTATCCAATTCAGCGTCCACCTTTCGATATTGGATACAATTTTAACTATATCAACTAAATAAAGCGATTACAATACTGAAAATTAATTATATTGTATCCAATTATAAAACTACTGGATACAATACATTAGGTAAACATCACATATGAACATAAATCTCATTTTCCATTCCGAAATAATTTGAAACTGTGAAATCAGAATCAACTATTTAAATAACTTTGCGTTTCTTTAAAATTCACAAGTTTTTAGCTGTTCATCTTTTGTGATTAAACCAAATTTATACAAATGAGGGGTTGCTAGTTAATAAGTAATGAAGTCTATCTGATTGGCGAAATACGGACTAATAATTTCTCGGATAAAGATCTTTTCGAGAAAATTAGATCGTTGTGGGGCAAAACAAATGATTATACAATTGAAAATGATATGAAATATGGGATTTATCATCAGTACGTAAGCAACTATCGAGGAGATTATACTTTATCTATAGCTACCGAAATCCCTGTATCGAATGAAAAATTGATCATTCCAGATCATGATTACGAAGTGTTTGATTGTCTACAAGATGAACATTCCATAGGTGAAACGTGGAAAAAGATATGGCGGTTGGAAGATGAAAAAAAATTGAACAGGGATTATAGTCTGGATTTCGAAAAATATTATCCTGATGGAAAAGTGGAAATACATATTGCGATTAAATAAGCTATAAAAAGAACCCTATCTTAACGATAGGGTTCTTTTATGTTTACAGTTGATGACATACTAGTTACCATAATAATATTATGGTAACTAGTAGCTGTTACATCATAAATGTTTCTAATATAATGTGTTGATAATTATCCCTCTAGAAAATGAGTCTATTTTTCTCAACAAAAAAAGACTATATGATTGTTAGCTGAATTGGATGAAGAAAACAAAATACTAAAAAGAGATAATGCCCTTTTACTTGGAAAGTTAGCTAACAAATAAAGATAGTTGATTTTCTTCTTCAACTAACGGGGCAGTTTTATTGAAGAAGGAAAACGATAAAAAATGCCTCGTTGGTATTAAATACGAGGCATTATTCTGAAAATTTTAAACATGTGTATGTTATGTTCAATTATTAATAACGACCGCCATGTACAGCATTTTCTGGGCTGATTTCCTCAAGTTGTGCTAATTCTTCTTCAGTAAGCTGAATGTCTATAGCTGCAACATTTTCCTCTAGATATTTCACTCGTTTCGTACCCGGAATTGGCAATGCCCCTTTAGCTAATGTCCACGCAATTGCGAGTTGTGAAACCGTTAAGTTCTTTTCTTTTGCAAGTTTTCCAAGTTTGTCCACAATATCAACATTTTTTTTGAAATTATCACCTTGGAATCTTGGTAAATGTCTGCGAATATCATTAGGTTCGAAATCCTCAAACTTACGTAGTGTCCCAGTAATGAAACCTCTGCTTAGAGGGCTATATGCCACATGAGTAATTTCAAGCTCCTTTACAGTAGGGAGAATTTCTTCTTCAATATCTCTGCTCCACAGTGAGTATTCTGTTTGTAATGCACTGATTGGATGAACCGCATTTGCACGACGTATAATGTCTGCGCCTGCTTCAGAAAGACCAAGATATCTAACCTTACCTGCCTTCACTAAATCTGACATGGCTCCAACTGTTTCTTCGATTGGAACATTCGGATCTACTCTATGTTGATATTACAAATCAATATAATCCAGCCCAAGACGTTTGAGGCTCTCATCAATTGCTTTTTTTACGTAGTCAGGATGTCCACCCAAAAATTCCCAGTTATCTCCGGAACCAAACTTAGTAGCTACAATAGCTTTTTCTCTGCGCCCCGCTAATGCCTTACCGAGAAGTTCTTCATTATGCCCATTACCATAAGTATCTGCGGTATCTAGAAAAGTAACTCCAAGCTCCAAAGCCCGGTGAATGGTTTTAATTGATTCTTCGTCATCGCTAACACCGTAAACTCCAGGTGACATCCCCATAAGACCTAATCCCATAGCTGAAACTTCTAAATCACTATTGCCTAATTTTCTTGTTTTCATATAAAATCTCTCCCCTTTGGGTGAAAATTTATTACAAAGACAGTGTAGCATGAAATAAATACTAAATAAACAAAAAAGATTAATTTTGTATGTTTAATTTGTTGTGTATAATTTGTAAGTTGTTTTTGGTATAATGTAAAAGTAGGGAGGAATTAAAGTGGCTCATGACAATATGACAACTGAAAAATTCAAACAAATACAAGATAGACTTATTTTCAAACTGCTGCCAACTGTAAGAAATAGTGGATTTCAAACATTACGTATGGATGATATTATGAAAATTATGGATATAAGCAGAGCAACCCTGTATAAATACTTTCCTAATAAAGAAGATATATTCCATAAAGTTACAGATGGTTATGTTCAGTATATTGAAGAAATGTCTACAGAGTTACCGAAAGAGGAAACAAGGTATGCAACCCAGTTTCAACAAATATTTGAGCAATCAGTTTCACTCGCACTACTAATCACGGATGACTTTCTTAAAGAACTTCAGATCACCTATCCGTTAATGTATAAGAAACTTTGGGAAACAATCCAAATTCGTGAGAAACAGTTACTAAATTTTTATAATGAAGGAGTTCAAAAAGGCATATTTAATGAAGTGAATGGAAGGCTTTTAATACTACAGGATAAGATGTTATTTAGCATGTTGGATTTAAAATATTTAATGAAAAACCACTGGACTATTGAACAAGTACTTTTGGATTTTTATAAGCTAAGGAAAATACAACTTTTTAAACCAGAAATGCTTTCTACTGTAGATGATTCATTAATTTTGCCTAGAGTGGAATACTTAACTCAGAAAATATCTAATATTTTGTTATAACTATAACAGTAATTTTTTTCTCGACTGCCTGTTGGCAGTTTTTGTTTTTTATAGGGGATAGGGAAACATGAAAAGGTTAATTTTGTGAAGAAATTCACTTAAGCTATCGGGTGCGTTAGTTCAAGAAGGAGTATAAAAAAAGCCTGTATCAATGATTACGCGGTAATCTAAGATACAGGCTTTATATTTAGGCAACTAATTGTTCTTATATATATTTAAATACAATAGTCTTTTTTTGAGTAAGTCATTCGGATGAGATAAGTCCCCGTCCAATAAGGTTTGCAGAAACAGGCTTTTTCCCTGCTTCCCTTGCCCAAACTGATATTTGTCCTACATGGTGAATTTCGTGAGCAATGACATGCCGCATTATCTCACCCCAAGTATCTGTTACGATTTTCCCATCTGGCATAGTATCATGAAATAATTTATTTTCCATAACCTCATTCCAATTGTATACAAAGTCATTCACTTCCGTCCGAAAAACAGCATCCAATTTCATTACCTGATCCAAACTCTTATATTTTTCAAAACTCTCAGTGACAGTTATATCGAAATAATGTTTGCACTGGAATACCTCCCATTGTAGGACTATGGTGACCATTATAAAAATACTAAGAAATACAGGAGAGCTGTAACTCGTCCCGTTCAGTTAATAATAGAAATCCATCAATGTTTCGTCCATTAAATCCTGTGTGAGTCCTATGTAAATCATCGTATCTTTTGGATTGGAGTGATTAAGGATTTGCTGCAGTAACGCGATATCCTTGAATTTTTGGTAATGTAAATAGCCGAAAGTTTTTCGAAGGGTATGTGTACCGACATCCGGAATGTCTGCCATTTCAGCTGCTTTGTTCAAGACCCGGTAGGCCTGTACCCTAGTGATTGGACCTTTCCCTTTTCGACTTGGAAATAAATACTGTTCATTTTTCAAGTTCATCTTCCGGACATATTTCCTTACTTCCTTACGAAGTTGAGGATTGACAAGGAACCGCTTAATTTTATCTGTCTTTTGCTCCACAATGACTATATGCGTGCCCTCAAGGATATCTTTCACTTTCAATTGCAATAAATCCCCTATACGTAACCCGATGTTTATCCCGATGGAAAACATCATATAATCCCTATAGCTGCAATATTTTAATAGTGACTTTTTCATCTTATCTATGTGATCCAGCCGGCGTATCGGCTGAACATTTTTAATTCTTTGAGAGGTTGCTTGCATGAATGGCTCATTCCCCTTTCCCCTACTATCATTGTACGTGAACAGGCGAAAAAAAGGCAAGTTTTATAAATTTCAATCCCCTTATAAACCTTGATTTAACGCGTTTTCGAATGTATCAATAGAGGCCCTTTGTTACATTCGGAATATTCTTGTAAATTCTTCTGTGAAACCCCTATAATCTATTAACCGCCATTAAACGCTTATATAGCCTCATAGAGCGATTTTAATTCAATCTGGAATAAAGACTCTATGTATTTCAAACAATAGCTTTAAAACCCAAATATGAAGGTCGTTTTTTTGTCATCATTAAGACTTTTGTAAAATAATGTATAAAATATTAATCATCCTATCAATATCAATAATGACTTCCCTTTCCATTTATTAAGCATTCCACAAGTTAACGATAACTATGTTATGTAAACAATTGCATTTGATAAAGAGAAACTTATGCATACCCTCTTTATCAAATCATACCGATTGATTAATGAATATAAAAACTGGCATCATCAATGATTTCTATTTCTTTGTAACTTTTCAGTTCATCCATCAACTGAAAAAGTGCTCCATCCTTTTGTTTAGCTTCAATCATGCAATCCAATTGTGGTAAGCTTCCCTTTATTTGTTGCAAAAAATCAATGAACATTCCTGTATCCACAAAGTCAGCGTGTGCTCGAAATTCTTTATCGGACCTTGGACTTGAAATATGCATTTTAGGAGGTAGTTTGGAATTGCTCCAGGTATGTAAGATCCTGCCCCAATGATCTTTCCAATTTTCACTTGGTAACTGATGTGCGAGGTAATGGTGATAATCAAAAACCATGGGAATCCCCAATTTCTCACATAAGTAAAGGGTTTCCGACAAAGTATAGGTGGTATCATCATTCTCAAGTATGACCATCCTTTGAATTGATTCGGGAATCAACCCCCAATTATGGATAAACTGCTCCAAAGCCTGTACATGTTCGCCATAACCGCCACCAACATGCAGAACACAGCGATGCTCGGGGTCCACCCCCATTTTTTTCAATAAAGCATAATGCATCCTTAATGTTTTTAATGATGTCTTCAGTATATCGATATTTGAACTATTCAAGATGACGAAATGATCTGGGTGAAAATCTATCCTTATTTTTGGGTGATCAGTAATGAATGTTTTTAATTTAGCAAGTTCTTCTGCAATAGGATCAATGTAATCCCATTCTGGAATTTCTGGATGATTGGCTAAAGGGATAAGTTTAGAAGAAAGTCTAAAAAACTGAATATTATTAGCTTCGTTATGGATCAGTAAACGCCAACAATTATGAAGATTGGAAATTGAAATACGTTCAAGCTTCCTTATCGCTGCATCTCTGTCCTTAATTTTCGAAAACTGAGCAAAAGTCATCGTTTGGGATGGTGAACAGTTTGGCACATGATTACTCATGGCTACATAACCTAGGCGAATTAATGTCAAATGGTTACCTCCTTTAAGATTTAATGGAAGTATTCCCCTTAGTGACCAATATTATATATGTGAAAGAATCCATCACGCCAAGAAAATAAAAAAATGGCATTTTCCCAATGAATATCGGGCAAAAGCCATTTTCCTGATTATCTTTCACGGTAGAATTTCATTTCTTTTTTTGTCCTTACACTTCAGGGGTTGGTGTTGGTTTGGCATATCCACTTTTATATTTTTCATCGACTTTATTCCGGATATCCTTGATGCTCATACCATCATTCAAGTCCAGTATGGATTGTGCAGCTATTTCTAAACAAACTCCACATCTAGTCCCGTGGTCATCCCAGACCACTTCACCATTTTTTTTATTTTCATGGATGAAACAATCATAATTGTTTTTATGGTTAGCTGATTCCCCGCAACCGCAGTAACAAGGTATTTTTTCTAGTAAATCTTTATGTTGAGCAACAGCTAAATAGATTGTCTTCATGTCTTCTGGTTTTTCGGCTAAGAAATCCGGTGCTATTTCCTTACTGCTGGTCTCTTCCTGAAGATCTCCAGATACCGTATGTTCGGAATGTCCTTCATGACTGCTTTCTTTTTGTACAACGCTTTTCTCTTCACTTGAACAACCAGAAAGTATTAAAGATGAACAGACTCCTAAAGTAATGGTCATTAATTTTAGCTTCATTTTTACACTCCTTGACAATCTTGATACTCCCATTTTATGGCCTGGAAAGAAATTCTACAAGCATAAGATTCCATAATATAAGGATGAAAATGGACAAGCATCCCCTGAAACGTATACTAAAATGCCTTTCTGTTACGACTTCGTGCATATTTTTAAAGTATTAACCACACTTTAAGAAAAAAGAATGAGGTGATATTGTCATGAGAGCGCTACCATCATTGTTAATTTTGTTAGGTACGTATTTACTTATTATACTCCTCGACAACCTGCAGGGCTTGAATATATTGCACTCTTTCTATAGCATCAAACAATATTTGATAGTAGGTCGTGGAGAAGATTACTTTCTGCTCTTGTTATTCACTGTAATCTTTCTATATTTGATTATATTCTCAGCAATCAAAAACCGGCAGCCTCCCTCTTCATGAAACTGCTGGTTTCATTTTTTGTTTTATATATGCGGTAAGCAATAATAGAATGGGGATTCCAATGAGCAAAGGTAGATGCAAAAGGTAAGGGACGACTTTTAACCCTTCATTTATATGTGCCTGATAGCTAGGAGCAATCATAATCGAAGAGATGAAAATAACACCGCCAACCAGATAAATGAATATAGGAGATGGTTTCATTTGAAATAAGTCCGCTGCGCCAATAATGGCACAAAAGAAAAAGATCGAAATCTTAATGAAGCCTAAAATGATCATTAAAACAAGAATGAACGAATCCAGTCTTTCAATAAAATCAGCGATATTAATATAACTCACAGCTGTAAGAGCAGGGAAATTAGACCTTAATACCGCCTCTGGACCTAATACGGACAAAAGAATGATTGAATTAAGAGTTAAAGAAACTCCACCTATAATTATCGCAAAGAGGCCAACTTTAACAGCAGAGCTCTTTTTATTCAAATACGGAAGGATCATCGTAAACGTAATCAATTCTCCAAAAGGTACGGTGATACCTGTAGGAATCAACTCTTTCCATACCAATCCCCATCCGTTGCCTAATACAGGCTGAAGGTTTTCCAATTTTGTATATCCTCCTAATACAAACATAATGTTCAGAATCAAAAGGGTCACGATAATAATGGCAAAGCATAAGCATGCAACACGTGCAAATGCTTCCACCCCTAGGTGAACACAATAAATTAAAACAAATATCATGCATATCCCCAGCGTTATAATGGAAGTGCGTCTATACGTGGAGCTAATTAATAATTCTTCAAAATCCCGTAACACTCTTGAAGCCAGATAAACAAAATAGATGATATAACCAAAACTGAACACACCGCCGATATATTTACCCCAAATTTTTCGGACATAGCCGGTCAAAGGTAAGTCAGGGTATTTTTTATATAATGAAATATACACGAAATACAGTAAACACCCAAAAAGGGTTGATAAGAGATTCACAATCCAGACATCCTGCTTGGCCCCCTTTCCTATATCAAGCAGTAAATTACTGCCAAACATAAAAATGACCATCATACAAAATAACTGAAGTCCATCAATTTTTATTTTAGGCAATGTCTTCTCACCTCCTCATTTTTTATTTCGGCTTATAAGGTTCCATTCGCATTCCAGAATTAATAATGTCAACGTTAATCTTCATAGATATCTCCGCATCTGAAAATAGGTTATCCCAATTTTTTTTATGCTTACGCCAATAATCCGGATTTGTTCTTGATAAAGAATCTCCAAAACCGAAAATGTCCGACTTTTCTTTTTGAGCGATGCTAATCGTCCTTGTAATTTGCTTTTTTAGCTCATTTTCCATTTTTCTTTCGAAATCTTTTAACAACTTCGGATCGCTCATATCCAGGTCACATGATGTTTGCATCATTTCTCCCATTACATTCAAATTAGTATGAATCACTGGTTTTTCATGATTGATTTTTGTTTTCATTTTGCTTTTTACTCTGATTACCGTGATCGTGGCACTTTCATTCTCACTACAAGGTATCACAACTTCTGTCCTTTTTAGTTCCGATGTGACAAACTGAACACCTCTGGCCGTTTCTCCATCAAGCCATCTCACCATTTTTCCTTTTCTAAATAGAGCTAATCCTTTCGCCTCTATATAAGTTGGGGCAGTCGTCTCAAAATTGCTTATTTGTTTTGCCTCTTTTGAATCATTCCTTATTCTGATTCCGGGAAGTGCTACATCCTTCCCTTCACTCATAAGTTCTGAAATGGTTTCATATAATAAAACTTCACTAGAAGATCCATATTCGTTTTGCTCACTTTTAGTAGTGCTAATGATATTTTTACCTGGAGTGACCTCAAGTGGTTCTATTACACCAAGCAAATACTCAGCAGTCCTCCCGCGAGCAATAAAGATCGGGACACTTACCCTTTGATTTTTGCCTCTATCGATAGCATCAAATAATAAATCAAGACCATTTCGTGCTAACTCTTCACCGATAATAATGAGCGAAAGGTGTGAATTATTGCTTTCTCTAGGAATAATGGCTGATGCCTTTGCATAAGCCTCAAGTATCGTTTTTGCCGTTACGGTATAGTTGATGACGGCAAGACCTTTACCTCCGGAAGTGCTGGTTTGAGCTAGCCCGCTTGGATTAATGACTTGATAGGTTACTTTATAGGGATTTTTTGGATCGTCGTTATTATCGATTCCCATCCCTATAATGACCCCAAGCTCGTTTAGTTCTCGATAATTTGAACACCCAGAAATCAATAAGCAAATGGCTGCTATCCATAAAATTGAACTATTTATTTTCATTTTTCATCTCCAATTGTTTCTAGCCGAGTTTTATTTTCTCGATGGTTTTTTCAATAGTGATGGTAGTGGGAATCGAAAAAAACCATCTTTTTGCTCCTTGAAACGAAATGGAGCAAATGGTGCAAAATATGGTACACCAAAAGACCTCAGGCTGCTCATATGAAGCCAGATACATAAAGTGAAAAGCAATATACCATATAAGCCTATGAATGCTGAAATAAATAGCAACATAAATCGAATTCCACGAGTCACATTAACTAGACTGGTATTCGGCAGTGTAAAACTGCTGATTGCAGAAATGGCTACAATAATAACCACTGCCGCTCCCACAAATCCCGCTTCAACAGCTGCTTGTCCTAAAATGAGTGCTCCTACAATTGATACAGCCGGCCCGATCGCTCTTGGCATCCGAACTCCTGCCTCACGCAAAACCTCAAAGGCCATTTCCATTACCAGTATTTCGACAATTGCTGGAAAGGGAACAGTTTCCCTTTGGGCCATTAGACTGACGATTAAAGTTGTAGGGATAAGCCCTTGATGATGAGTAATCAGTGCCAAATAGATAGAGGATGCATACGTAGCAAGAAAAAAGGCTCCTAATCTTAACAACCTTAAAAAGGAACTGATATATTGATTTTGATAATAGTCTTCCGGAGATTGAAAAAATTGAGAGAAAACAGCCGGGACGATTAAAACAAAAGGTGTTCCTTGTATGATGATGGCAATTCTACCCTCTAATAAATTTCCTACAACCGCATCAGGTCGTTCCGTATTTAAAAGAAGCGGAAAAATGGTTGTTCCATCATCCCGAATTAATTCCTCAATGTAATTCGATTCAAGAACCCCATCAATATCAATGCCCTTTACTCGTTCTTTGACTTCCTTCACGATACTCTCATCCGCGATTCCCTGAATGTACATGATTCCAATATCCGTTTGAGTGACGTTTCCGATTTTCAAGCTTACTAAGCGTACATCAGGATTTTGAATCCTAGCACGAATTAAAGACGTATTGGTTCTTAAATTTTCAGTAAAACTATCTTTTGGTCCTCTAATTACTGTTTGGCTTGTCGGCTCAGTTATGGCACGGGATGGCTGATTATTCGTATTGGCGATGACTGCTTTTGTACTGCCATTCACCAATACAACTGTATCTCCTGTTAAAATCGCTGATATGAATTCCTGCCAACTTTCTTTAACGGTTAATTGGGATACCGTTAAGATATGGCTAGCTCGTTCTTCTATCTCTGTCAATATTTGATCATTCTCTTTAAACCACTTTATTAATGGGTCCACTATGTTTTCATTAATGATGTTTGCATCAGCTAAACCGTCAAGGTGGATTACAGCTGCCTTTACCGATTTTTGGTGTGGAGATTCAATCATTCGAACAGACAAATCTGAACTGTGCCCGAGCTCGTTCATTAATCTCATTACATTTTCATTTATATCGTCGGATAAGTTGCCATAGGTTGTAGGTTTTTCTTTAGCCTTTTTAAGAGAACGTCCTATTCTCACTTTTTCGCCCCTTTTGATAAAGTGTGTGTGTATATGTTCGTTTCACTAATGATTGACTTTATTATTTGTATCTAAAATAAATATATGTAATAAAAGGCTAGTGAGAAAAATTTTGTTAGTAATTTTATTACCGCATTTAACCAGTCAAAAAAAGCCGATGATTCCCTATAAGGGAATCATCGGCTTTAATATTTTGGTGGGAATTCATCACCATCACTCAAGAGAAAGTCAATATCATTCATTTTAGCGGTTGCAATCAAAATTCCGAATATGAACGAGTAAGGTACTTTACTTCTTACTTTTCGATAAAGTTAGCGGAATGGTTACGAGCGAAACTCCTGCTGCAATCCATAACCAGCTGGTGTTTCGTTTTTTTTCGCTTCCGCCTTTACTGGGTATACTTGATCCGTATGACTTTCTCGAGTTGGGCCGTTCTATGTCAGCTGTTTCATTCGCTTTATGCAAATGCTGATTCTCTGGTAATTGGGTGGTTCTTTCTAAATCGCTTGTATCTTCTCCCATTCCTTTAAGGAAGGTCATCAGGTAAGTCATAGCTTGTTTGACTTCTTGGTCATTCAAGGAACGCAGCAAGGCTAAATAACTTGGCTTTTCTGGCGTTCTATCAGACTCGGCTACACGGGCAATCCCTGAATTGACTTTGAGGATAAGTGGTTCAAGCTGTTGAACATTCAGTGTACCTAACGTACCAAGTATGAGAAGGAGATTTTTTAGGGTATTTGCGGTTTCGGGGGTGTCTGCTGTCTTGACAAGAATGTTCAGCACTTTGTCCCCTTCCTTCAACAAACTGTTAACCATTGATAAAATCCCACGATCCTGCATACCTTTCATGACTTCAAACGTTTCTTTAATCACTTCTTTATTTCCCAAAAGGGTACGCTCGATATCCTCGAGTTCAATTTTTCTTCTATCTTCATCGCTAATGGTGATTCGGTTGATCACTTTCGTTGCTTTAGCCACGGTTCCTCTCCTCCTTTTTGATTTTCAAGAGGTCACCAGGGAAAATATAATCTTTGCGGGCCCATTTTTTTTGTACTTGTACACCTATCTGCGGTTGTGGATTACCATTACGATGGTTGATGCTTGGTAATGGGTTGTCTCCTTTGATCCTAAGAACTTCCATTTTTGACTGAACTTCCTTATAAGCAGGGGTATCAGTATCTTTATCTGAATGGCTGCTTGTCAATTGGTTGATTGCTCCGTCACCTGAATCGTTCATCGGCAGATAAACCTCTTTACCTTTTACACGATTTGTAATCAGGCATTGCACTTTTGCATTACCATATGGGGAAGAAAGCCGAACAAGAGTGCCATTCTCCAGTCCCCTTTCTTTCGCTAATTCCCGAGACACCTCAAGGAATACATTCGGCGTTTTGGATGTGATGCCGTTTGATTTATAGGTCATGTTCCCTTCATGGAAATGTTCCAATAAACGGCCGTTATTCACATGGATATCAAACTCCTCCCCAAAGTCAATCGGTTTGGTCCATTCGACTGGAAATAATCTTGCTTTTCCATCGGGGAATGGAAAATCCTCCGTGAATAAAAGCGGCGTATCTGTGCCATCTGGTGCTACGGGCCATTGAAGACTTTTATAACCTTCCAACCGTTCGTAACTTACTCCAGCATATAATGGTGATAGTTTAGCTGCTTCGTCCATGATTTCACTTGGATGCTCATAATTCCAGCCTGCTCCTAACGAATTAGCCACGTTCATGATGATTTGCCAATCAGGCTTAGATTCACCTAATGGTTCAAAGACTTGATAAAGACGTTGAATGCGGCGCTCGGTATTCGTGAAAGTACCTTCTTTTTCAAAGCTTGGGCTTGCTGGAAGGACGACATCCGCGAATTCAGCGGTTCTTGATAAGAAGATATCTTGGACCACAAAGAAGTCCAGTTTTTCAAATGCTTCATGGACATGATTGATATTCGAATCGACCAGACCCATATCTTCACCTTTTAAGTACATTGCTCTGAGGATACCTGCATGAATCCCTTCGACCATTTCATGGTTATTAAGGCCAGGGTTTTCTGGTAATTTGGCACCCCAGACATTTTCATATTTCGTGCGGACCTTTTTATCCGTTACTTTTTCATAACCTGGCATGCGATCCGGCATACTGCCAAAGTCACTGGCTCCTTGTACATTATTATGTCCGCGTAAAGGATAAGTACCTGTTCCAGGTTTACCGTAGTTGCCTGTTATGAGCATTAGATTGGAAATTGCAGTACTCGTATCGCTTCCTCCGCCATGCTGCGTAACGCCCATGGCCCAAAGCGTTGTAACGCTCCCCGCTTCATGAATGGCTTCTGCAAGCGTAATTAAATCTTCTTTAGCTACGCCTGTTACTTTTTCCGCATATTCCATTGTGTAAGGTTCTAAAGTCTTGATGTATTCCGCCATCCCATTTACACGGTTTTTAATGAAGTTTTTATCTGTCCAACCTTGGTCGACGATATATTTAGTCACGGCCGACAGCCATATGATATCCGATCCCGGAGCAGGTTGGATGAAGAGGTTGGAACGTTCGGCCATTTCATGCTTTCTGATGTCCGCCACTATCAGCTTCTGTTTACCTAGTTTATGGGAACGTTTGATTCTCGTAGCCGAAACTGGATGTGATTCGGATGTATTGGAGCCTATGATCAATACAAGTTCGGACTTTTCGATATCCTTTATGCCCCCAGTATCTCCGCCATATCCAACCGTTCTGAACAGTCCCAAAGTAGCCGGTGTCTGACAATACCGGGAGCAGTTATCCACATTATTGGTGCCAATGATTCCCCTTGCCAGCTTTTGCATTAAATAGGACTCTTCATTGGTACATTTGGATGACGTTATGAAAGCCATCGAATCCGGACCGTGATCATCTTTTATTTCGGTGAATTTACGGGAAATCATTTCAAGGGCTTCTTCCCATTCAGCTTCTCTGAATGCATCCCCTTCTCTAATTAAAGGTTTTGTAAGCCTTTCTTCACTATTTACGAAGTCCCATCCGAATTTCCCTTTCACACAAGTCGAAATTCCATTTGCAGGTGCCTCAACTTGCGGTTCAACCTTAAGGATTTTACGGTCTTTGGTCCAGACGTCAAAGCTGCATCCTACACCGCAGTATGTACAAACCGTTTTCGTCTTTTTGATCCTTGCATCCCTCATGGCGGATTCCATATCTGAAATTGCTAAAATCGAACCATAACCCGTTTCAACATTTTTAGTGATTTCTATCATAGGTCGAAGGGTTTGTTTAGCAATACCGGTTAAAAATCCGGCTTCACCTTCCATTCCTTTTTCCATCATCGCATTACACGGGCAAACTGTGGAACAATGACCACATGAAACACATGAAGATTCATTGATTGGAACATTATTATCCCAAATGACACGTGGACGTTTTGCTTCCCAATCTATAGTCAATGTTTCTGTGACCTGTACATCTTGACAAGCTTCAACACAACGGCCGCAAAGGATGCATTGGTCCGGATCATATCGATAGAATGGATTCGACCCATCCACTTCATACGGTTTTTGATCAAAAGGTACACTTTGATGATTTACCTTCATTTCCTTAACGGTATTGTGTATTTCACAAGTGCCATTATTATAATCGCAAACCGTACAATAAAGCTCATGGTTATACAATATCTTGTCCATTGCCATGACCTGTGCTTCTTTTACATCTGGTCCAACTGTATCAATTACATCCCCATCATCGATTTTGGTAGAACACGACCTTACAAGTTCTCCATTTACGCTCACTAGACATGTATCACATGTTTCGATAGGACCTAGGCTGGGATGGTAACAAACATTCGGGACTTCAATGGAGCTATCCATCAGCGTTTGTAAAATTGTTTGATTACCTTCCAGGGTGGCTTCAGCACCATTGATTTTTATATGTACTTTCTCTGGCAAAAAAATCGCTCCCCTCAAAATAAACGATAAATTTCAATCGTTATTATTTTCTACCCCGACAAATTTTTCACCAAACGTCCGGGAGTAAATTATGGAAGATTTCATTTGTCCAATAAATTTCAACAGATAATGAACTAAATTCGAAGTGAGACATAGTTGCTCACTTCGAATTTAGTTCATGTATTACAAGCTCATTTTCAATACAAGCGGACTTAAAGGGGGAACGGTTATCTGACTACCATTGATTCTTGCTATTTCTTCCAGGCCTGCCCGCTGACCATCCACTAAAACGGACCAATCTCCTTCATGGGGAAGTGTAATGTTTATCGCCTCCCAATTTGCATTATGAATCACTGCAATTTGTGAATCCTTTGTTGTAAGGGTGAATGCAACCGCATTTGGTGGAGCATCAATGAATTGTAAATGCTCCTCAATTTCTTCTGGTGTGCTTAATCTAAAAACAGAATGATTTTTCCTGAGCGAAATCAGCCCTTTCATATATTCCACTTCGTGATCTAACTCCGCTCTCCTTTTCCAATCCAAGCGGTTAATCCAATCAGAAGATTGATAGCTATTTTCATCCCCATCCTTTGTTCGCATGAATTCTTGTCCAGCATGTATCATTGGTATTCCCTGTGATAACAGGACAATTACGGAAGCTAGTTTGTGCATCTGTTTTCGTTCTTGTTCTGTCGCATCTGGATTAGTGATGAGAAGCTTATCCCATAAAGTATAATTATCATGTGCTTCAACATAATTGATCACTTGATCTGGTTTTTGGTATGTGGCGATATGATCACCATATTTCAAGCCACCAGCGATTCCTTTTTTTATGATATCTTCCATACCTGGTTTGCCATTCACAAAACCTTTATCGTGTTCATTCATTACAAATCCTTTTAAACCATCTCGGATTGCATCATTAAAATGAGCGATTCCAGGCATTTTAAAAGCGTTCTTTTGATTTGCTTTCAGCTCTTGGGCCAAGGGGGTATCCATATCCCATCCTTCGCCCAAAACAATGAGGGTCGGATCAATTTCTGCCAGAGTTTTTTTCACTTCATTCATCGTTTCCACATCATGGATCCCCATTAAATCGAAACGGAAACCATCAAGGTTAAATTCCTTCGCCCAATAGGTTACGGATTCAACAATGAATTTTCGCATCATTTTATTTTCAGATGCGGTATCATTTCCTACACCAGTTCCATTAGATAAGGTACCGTCGCCGTTATAGCGAAAAAAGTAGGTGGGAACGAGTTTATGGAAGTTTGAATCTTCCACTGAATAAACGTGATTATATACAACATCCATGATTACTCGTAAACCGTGATCATGTAACCCTTGAATCATTTCCTTTAACTCCCGAATCCTGACTTTGGGTTGATACGGATCAGTCGAATAAGAGCCTTCGGGAGCGTTATAATTCTGTGGATCATAGCCCCAGTTATATTGTGGTTCATTCAATTTCATTTCATTGACTGTAGCAAAATCGAATATTGGAATAAACTGCACATGGGTTACACCCAGATCCTTAATATGATCAAGACCCGTTTTCGCTCCTTCTGGACCTTTTGTTCCCGTTTCAATTACTCCTAAGAATTTACCTTTATGATGGATTCCACTTTCAGGATGAATCGACAAATCCCGTGTATGCAATTCATAAATGATTATGTCCTCAGCCTTATCGAGAGGTGGTTTATCCCGTGTCCACTTTTCAGGGTTCGTGTCCGTTAAATCTACCACGACCCCTTTATTTCCATTTACCGTAACTGCACGAACATAGGGATCCACGGCTTCACTCCAAATTTCTCCAATTTTCACTTTGTATGTATAAATCAACCCATCCTGATCACCGGCCAGTTCAATGGTCCAGGTTCCCTTTTCCGAACGATCCATCTGAACCTCCATTCCATCTGAATCCTCCCAACGTTTATAAGTAACTAGCTTAGCTTCAGATGCAAGAGGTGCCCATAACCTGAATGCCGTTTTATCTTTAAGGTAGGAATTTCCTAAATCTTTTCCTTCATAGAAATACTGTGCATCCAATTCTGCCGGATTTACTGGATTAATACTTGGAATTGGCAGGGATTCGGCCCGGTTTTCCATTTCTTTATCCTCCGGTTTGCGATTATTTGTATTTTCCTCTTCAAAATAAGAAAGTGAATCTTTAATAGGTCATTCCTCCATTGAAATTCCCATTTTATAACAGGATTTATTTATATTTATAATCAAGGGTGAATCTTCCCCTATGCTATGATTCCACAGATATTACCCTTCAAAACATCGGATTATGTTGAAAATTCAAAAATCTATTATTGGATTTATTTAGTTTAAATAACCAAATGCAACATAGTCATTCACGTTACTGACTGGACCTTTTTTTTCCTTTTGAATGCCCATAATGAAAAGTGAATCCTAAAAAAGAAAAAAATGCCTCCATAACAGTTTTACGGTCTTGGAGGCATTTCTAGTACTCTTTATGGTGTTTTAATAATTTTCACAGAAGTATCTTCAACTATTGCAGTGAAGTTCTTAACGTCAGGTTGCTCAAAGATAAAGTCAGTGATCCCGTCTTCGAGTTGTTCTTGAAGTACCCGGCGGAGCGGTCTCGCCCCGAAAGTTGGATGATACCCGAGTTCAATCAGTTTTTGTTTTGCTTCAGAAGTTACACTTAAAGTTAAACCATTTGCAGCAAGTGTTTCGTCAAGCTCTTCAATCATGATATCAACGATTTGCAGAAGATCTTCTTTCTTCAATGCCGAAAATTCAATGATGCTATCGAATCTGTTCAAGAATTCCGGTTTGAAGAAATTGCCCAATGATTGGAGGATTGAAGCCTCTTCTACAGCAGTACTTGTACCGAATCCCATTACTTTTTGTTTTTCTCCGACTCCAGCGTTACTCGTCATGATGATCACGGTATCTTTAAAAGCTACGGTCCGGCCTTGACTGTCCGTTAACCGGCCATCTTCCATGATTTGCAGGAACATATGCATTACATCTGGATGTGCTTTTTCTATTTCATCCAATAAGATAATACTGTAAGGTTTGCGGCGAACCTTTTCAGTCAATTGCCCCGCTTCCTCATGGCCTACATATCCAGGCGGAGAACCGATTAATTTAGAAACACTATGTTTCTCCATGAATTCACTCATGTCAAGACGAATCATCGCTTCCTTGTCTCCGAACAATTCCTCAGCAAGAGTTTTCGCCAATTCGGTTTTACCGACACCTGTTGGACCTACGAAAAGGAAAGAACCGGTTGGACGGTTTTTGGATTTTAATCCGGCACGGCTCCTTCGGACGGCTTTAGAAACCTTTTTGACAGCCTCTTCCTGCCCGATGACTTTTTTCATAAGTTCGTCTTGAAGATGAACCATTCTTTCCTGCTCATCTTCTTGCAGCTTGCCTACAGGTATACCAGTCTTTTGTTCGATGATTTTTTGAATGTCCTCAACGGAAACGGTTGGCTTAATTGCATTTTCTCCAGCCTGTAAAGATTTTTCCAGTCTTTCTTCTTCATCACGAAGGAGGGCAGCCTTTTCGTAGGCTTCTTCTTTTAAGGCCATTTCTTTTTCTTTATAGATTTGCCCCAAGCGCTCTTTCATATTTTCTACCTGGCCGTCTTCTATGGTCAAGTTCAATTTGGAACCCGCTTCATCCATCAAGTCTATTGCCTTGTCCGGCAAGAAACGATCTTGAATGTAACGGTTCGAGAGTTCAACAGCCGCTTTTAGCGCTTCTTCACTATATGTGACTCCATGATAGGATTCATAACTATCTTTTAAACCTTGTAAGATGACCAATGCCTCAGCTGTTGTCGGCTCATTAACCTGTACAGGCTGGAAGCGTCTTTCAAGGGCACCATCTTTTTCAATTTTCCTATATTCGGATAAAGTGGTGGCTCCGACAAGCTGAAGTTCGCCACGTGCAAGTGCTGGTTTCAAGATATTTCCTGCATCCATTGATCCTTCGGCTGAACCCGCCCCCACCAGTTGATGAATTTCATCGATGAATAAAATGACATTTTTTCTTTCCTGTAATTCACTGATCAATTGCTTCATTCGTTCTTCGAATTGACCTCTAATTCCAGTATTCGAAACAAGGGACGCGACATCAAGCATATATACCAGCTTATTACGTAATTTACCAGGCACTGAACCCTCAGCAATGGCTAAAGCCAGACCTTCAGCTATGGCTGTTTTACCGACTCCAGGTTCACCAATTAAAACTGGATTATTTTTATTGCGTCTATTAAGGACTTCGATGACACGTTTGATTTCTTCATCTCTTCCGATTACCGGATCAATAAGTCCTGCTTTAGCTACATCGGTCAGATTACGGCCATACTCTTCAAGTAATCCTCCGCCCTCGCCTTGTTCGACTGAATCCGGTTTAGGAACTTCATTATAATTAAATGGATTGAATGAGTTTAGGGATCCATTATACGGGAATTTCCCTGAATCCATTCCCCCCATTGCTGCACCCAGTTTATTTCGCTCTTCTTTATAACAAGTGGAGCACAGTTTCACATCATGCTCCTGACCATTCATATTTAGATGAACTTGAATATTAGCTTGGTTTACATGGCATTTTTCACAAAGCATGTAGCACTCCTCCTTTAAAAATATTAAACTCAATAAAATCTTTGACCTTCTTTGACTTTCTGACTTTATTATACATTGACCTTCTTTGACTTTCAATAATTTTGTCTGGGAATTTTTTTGGAAACAAATTATAAATTCCCTCCAATTAGTTTGCTAATCATATTAAACTATCCATTTATAGTCAAATAAAAAGATTCTATGCCCCTACCATCTTCAATTATTATTGATTACCCATTTCAGCACGCACATAACCAATAAACCACCACTCACTTACTCTTTTTTCAAGGAAAAACTTACGTTAAACAATCATCTGTCTCATCAACTCTTATTTTTTAAAACAAAAAAAGAGACTTCATTAAGTCTCTTAGTATTTTATATTAAGTTGATTTTCTTCTATTATATACGTTTGGCACCAATATACTTTGGCTTCCAATAACTATTATTTGTTTTGGCGTATGACACTCCTTTAGATGATGAAGAGTGTATGAATTCATTGTTCCCTATGTAAATAGCCACATGTGTAGGTTTTTTCGCTTTGTTTGGAGCAAAAAACATTAAGTCACCTTTTTGTAAAGTCTTAACTTTCTTTCCTTTTATATATATATCGGCAGCCGTCCTAGGTAAATTCTTACCAGCCTTTTGATATGAATATTTCACTAAGCCGGAGCAATCAAAACCTGAAGTAGAAATGCCACCCGTTTTATATTTTGTACCTAATTCACTTTTTGCCACTTTAATCGCTTTAGTATGATATGAAGCAGCTTCAACTTGGTCCCCTGTAAAAGATACTGTTCCAAGCATAATAGCCAATGACAATCCGACGACAATTTTCTTAAACAAATTATTTACCCCCTGATGTGATTTGCTAAACCTAATATACTAGAAAAGGCATATCATTCGCATCACAGGATCTTTACAATTATGTTACATTTAGTAGATATAGGAAGAATGACCATATAAAAGATAAAAAAAAGTCGAAACAGACATCCAACAATCACCTTATTGTCAAAGCACTTTTACTTTTCCTCATAGAAAAAACAGTAGTAAGAAAACCACTGTCCAGTTTAACGACAAAAGGAGTTTCGGAATGCTCTCACCCCGAACCATGATTTAAATGAAAATTTTATTATCCTTCATGTTTTTTACTTGATTATACGTATGAAAGCCTCTCTAGATTGAAGAAATTTGTGACACTCCTGCCGAATAACTGGCTAGCCGAGACCCCACAGGCGCTTGCGGCGAGGAGGCTCGGTAGACAGTCGGCGGAAAGGGAGCGAATTTCTGAAATCAACTGGAACTTTTTTCAAAAGAAAACATTGAAGGTAAACTGGTACTTCTCCAATTTGTCTATAGTCTGAACAGCGGCACTAGAAAACCACTGTCAAAATTCTTTTGAGAAAAATGGAAGAAATAACTTTATCCCACGTTTATTAAAAGGTAAAAACTTCATATCTGCAATTAAATGACTTATGTATCCTAAAACACAAGTAGTTAAAATCCCATCAATCCCCATGAATTCTTCGAATTGAAAGGCAATGATGCCAAAGAAGACGATTCCGGCAATCGAATGGGTGTAACTTCTATGCGGTGTAAAGGATGCTAGGATAATATAGACGCCTAACAGCCATAACCAGTTTTCCTGCCAAGATAATCCCCCGCCTAATACAGCTAACCCAGTCAGGGTCAGCATATGCCTTTGTGTAATGAAAGATGAAATAATGATGATTCCGATTCCTGCCCCTACTCCAATCCACTTTTCAGTTTCAGAACCTTCCAAAACACAATAAAGGATCATTAAAATCCCAATCGTTTGTGCTAACGTTCGGATAAACTTATGTGAAAAGGTAATCCTATTACTTAACTTTCCATCAATATCCATATCGGGCATAAGGCCTGAAACGCCCCCAATCCCAACCAAGAATAAAGTGGTGGTTGGATCTGTTTGAAGTGTGTTAGCCGTCAAGAATCCAACCGATGCCCCTAATGCCATGTGTGCTGTACCGTTCACTGTCTCTCTCCTGTCCCTCTAAGAAGTAATCTCGCTCCCAAGAAACGAATGTTTGTTCGAATCCCTGCATTCTAACTATACAATATTTTTGAAGGAATTTCTTTAATTCTTTTAAAAAACCCGATCAATCATTATTACAGCACAAATTGAACCTAATGATTTTAGGTTCTTAGGACTCGATTGTTTATAGTTTGCTTTTATTTTTCTTTATAAAAATCTAAATTAAAATCTTTCTTCTAAAAGGTTATAAATGTATTTTCCAATGTAATTTTTATCTAAAACCGCAAAAATATTTTTCTGTAAATGGAGGTTTTTCATGAAATTTTATCCATAATATGAATATACTAATCTATAAGGGGAGTGATTCAGATAGCTTTTTTAAATGCCTTCAATAATTTTAAAAAAGGGAAAAAGTCCAAGAAAATAAAGAACATGGATTTTCGGGAACAGGACGTAAAGAAATCGTCTGAGCTCATTGGTAATAATGTAATTGTCCAAAATATAATTAACAATCACCTTTCAAAAAAAAATAACCACTTATAGGGTGGTTTTTTTAATTATTATGGGAAGTCGTTTCAATCTTTTTCTATCTTCTCGCCTACTTCATAAATATAGTTATACTGTAAATAGTAATCGTATATGACATTTTGCAGGATCTTGAGTAGTGATTTATCGAATGTATCGAATTCAGTTTGATAACTATTTAAGACAGTGACAAATTTCCCGTCTGTGTTTTCAAAATAATGGAGAAGAAAATTCTTGTAATATTCACTATCACTATTGCTTTTATTCGAAATGCACGAATCTCCGGTTTCGATCGACTTATCAATCATGGCTTTGATGGATTTAGGCAGCTTAGCTTTCTTGAACTGGTTCAAGGTATAGATATCATAGGTAAAGGATAGTCCTAATTGATTGGAGTAAAAGTCCATGGCACATTCCAATGTATAGATTAAGGGTGTTTTAAAGTCTTTGCTGTTGGCAATTTCCTCTGATATCTCCAATTGATATTCCTCGGATGTTAAATATGCTGCAAATTTCATTTTCGAACTGCTGACGCTGAATACCTCATAAACGGCTGCGTCTTGTTTTTCAATTTCAATTTCGATATTAAAAAACTTAAAGTGCTTTAAACGGTAAAAAGCAATCGGTGCCAATAGGAAAAGCAGTATCCATACAAGGTATAGAAATAACGTATTAAAGATGATTTGATAAAATTCTGACGTTACTATCGGTTCGATGATTAACGTTATCAATGTATGTTCAAAGCCTTGAGATATAGGAGGATTTTGTGTAACTGCTGAATCAACGGCTTCCTCTGGCTTATTCCAAGTTTGGATACCTAATTGAGCCATCGCAACAAGCGTATAAACAAAAATTAAAATAGTTCCTAACACATAAAATTTTGGCATGAACCCTATAATTCTGTCGAAAACAGAAATCCGCTTATCTTTCTGCTCCTCTATAGCCAATGTGGTTGCTCCTTTTAAGATTAATAAATGCAGGAAAAGTCCTACAGGGACTCAGAAGTTCCTGGAGGGTTCCTATTTAATTTATATGTTTGAAATTATGTTAAAATACGTAAATATTGTTTATTGATTGACATATTCCAAAATACTTTCGACGTTTTCATTAACATAATAAATATATCGTCATACAAAAAATGCCCATCCTCTTCAAAATTGAAAGGATGAGCTTAAAGTTTAAGTGATTTATTTAGGCTGGCCCTTTATCGCAAATTCCTCGACCTTCCTTAAAAACAACTCCATCGCTTTTGACGCTTCGAAATCTAACTTTTTCACGATTGAAAAAGGCCTTATAATGGGTTCATTTTTTAAATGAAAGGTTTTCAATTCATTGGATTTCAATTCTTTTTGTACAGTCAATCGGGATAACAAGGCAATACCCAGCCCAGCCATCACCGCTTCTTTCACTCCTTGGATACTGGTGAAAATAAAACTTTTCTTTATGTTCAGTTCCAGGCTGCTCAGAAGTTTATCCGAATATGCACGGGTTCCTGATCCTTGCTCCCTTAGTACCCATGTTTGGTTTTGGAGCAAGCTACCCTCGATAATATCCATCTGTGAAAGTGGATGAACGGGGGGGACGACGACAATCATCTCATCATTCATGAATGGGCTGACATCTATATCTTTATAATCCGTTTCTCCCTCAATCAAACCTATATCAAGCTTATTCGAACGTATTCCTTGAATGACTTCATTAGAATTCGAGATGATGATTTGTATGTCCACCAGCGGATATTGAGCAGCATATTCCGCTAAAACTTTTGGAAGGTAGTATTCCCCTATCGTGAAACTTGCACCTATTTTCATCGTTCCGCTAACCACGTTATTAAAGTCATTTATTTCCCTTATTGCTGTCTCATAATGATTAAGCATTTGCTTTGCATGTCTATACAAAATTTTTCCCGGCTCTGTTATTTGAACTTGTTTGGGAGAACGGTAAATTAATTTCGTACCTAACTCATTTTCCAGATTCCTTATGTGAAGACTGACTCCTGGCTGCGACAGGTTCAGAATATCGCCTGCTCTAGAAAAGTTTTTCTGTTCGATTACGGTTACGAATACCTTTAAAGGATCCATGGTTACCTCCCTATATACTTATGCATTTTATTTTATCATAAGTAGAAGTAATCATTGAAATAGCAAAAATATATTTCACTTATTTTTACTTAAGCTTTAAAGTAAAGGCATCAACATAGATGGAGTGATCACACTGGAACAAACAGAGGTTCAAACGAGAAAATTAGGATTTACAAAAGGAATAGCTTTGACTTTGCTAATTGCCATAGCAGCAAAATACTTAGCAGAGCTTCCATTCCTTCATATAATGGGACAGCTAGTCATTGCAATACTGATTGGTGTTGTTTGGAAATCGGTCATTGGCGTTCCTGCTTACGCTGTTGCAGGTACAAATTATTCAAGTAAAGTCCTTTTGAGAATGGGCATTATCCTATTGGGGATGCGCTTGAACTTGAAGGATATTTTTAATGCCGGCCCGAAAACATTTGCAGTTGGGGCCATTAGTCTTATATTTGCTATATTAGTAGTTTATGGGCTGACCCGTCTATTTAAAGTTGAGAAAAAGCTAGGCATATTGACAGCTTGCGGAACAGGAATTTGTGGAGCTGCAGCCATCCTGGCAATTTCCACTCAAATTAAAGCAAAAGAAAAAGATACAGCAATCGCTGTAGCGACGGTTGCTGTTTTAGGTACAACCTTCACTTTCGGTTACACGATCCTTTACCCATTACTGGAGTTATCCGGGCCAGGATACGGTATATTTTCGGGTGCGACACTGCATGAAATTGCTCACGTCATCGCTGCGGCAGCACCAGGAGGAAATGAGGCAGTCGACTTGGCAGTCATGGTCAAATTGACTAGGGTTGCCCTACTAATTCCCGTTGCCATTTTAATTGGATTCATCATGAATTGGAAAGAGCGAGAAACAGACGGAAAGAAATTTTCCTGGAAGTCCATTCAGGTACCATGGTTTATTTTTGGATTTTTATTAATGAGCGCCCTCTATTCAACTGGTGCAGTTCCCGAATCTATAGCTGATAAGCTTGTTATGCTTTCCTATATCCTCATGGCAATGTCCATGGCAGGACTAGGATTGAATATAGACATCATAACTTTTAAAAAATATGGCGGTAAACCTTTTATTGCTGGACTAATCGGTTCTGTTTTATTAACGTGTCTCGGCTATGTATTGGTTCATGTTTTCCAGTTAAATTAATATTTCACTAAAAACAAGCATCCCTTAATCGGCATGCTTGTTCTTTACTGAGGGATGCGGGACATTGGCACCATAAAAAATTTCGTCCATCTCCGTTTGTAGCCTTACAATTATTTCCTCCCTTTCTTCTGTATTTAGTTTTTCCTCTGTATAACCGAATAAGTAATTATTGATATCGAATCTTTTTAGCTTACATTTTGTATGGAATATATTTTCCTGGTATACATTTACATCAATCATGTCATATAAACCCTTTACTTCTTCAGGAATATAGTTTTGAATGGAATTAATATCGTGATCAATAAACAATTTCCGGCCATCTTTATCTCTCGTAAATCCTCTAACACGGTAATCTATCGTGATAATGTCGGTATCGAAGGAATGTATGAGATAATTAAGGGCTTTAAGCGGAGATATTTCCCCACAAGTAGAGACATCGATATCGGCCCTGAATGTGCTAATGCCTTCATTTGGATGGAATTCAGGGTATGTATGTACGGTGATGTGGCTTTTATCCAGTTGCATGACCACATTATCAGGTAAAGGTCCTGGTGATTCCTCATAAGTCCCAGTGGGTACCTCAACGACAGGACCTTCTGAAACAAGAATGGTTACACTCGCGCCTTGAGGGACATAATCCTGTTTGGCCGTATTTAAAACGTGTGCTCCTATTAAATCAGAAACGTTATGCAAAATCTTCGAAAGCCTTTCTGCATTATATTGTTCATCGATATAATCCAGATATGCCTCTCTCTCTTCCCTGGTTTTTGTATAACAGACATCATACATATTAAAGCTTAAAGATTTCGTAAGATTATTAAAGCCATGAAGTTCAATACGTTGCTCTGGTGTAAGTTTCATGATTGATTCCCCTTTATTTTTTTACAACTACCCTTATAGTTACCCTTTTTCTGAAATAAAAAACTAAGCAGGCAAGGCTCGACTTCCATCTTCTAATAGGCAATAGTAATTTTCCGGTAAAGAAACCAAATAAAAAGAGCCATTGCATCAGCATTGGCTCTCAGACTGTAGACAACCGATGAAAATGAGTTTGCCTATAGTTTTTTTTATGGATTGTACAATTTGAACGTTGATTTCTGCTCCAGGCACTCGCTTTCCGCGGGCGGTCCGGGAGCCTCCTCGGCTTGTGCCTGCGGGGTCCCCATAGACGCGCTTTTCCCGCAGGAGTCTCGCACCTTCCACTCCAATCAACTTTGTTATAAAATTCAGATAGAAACTATACCTGAGAGTTGAAGGTGTTGCTTCGAATCAGTTGGTTCGGAAACATTACTTGAGGAAAGATTCTATTAAACGAAGAAATCACACCTGCTTTACCCTATACACGCCCTCGCACAAAAGAAGGATTCTTTCGCAATAATGACTATGTTTACGATGAACACTTTGATTGTTACCTTTGCCCTTCGGACGAATTTTTTAAGTACTCAACAACTAAAGAAGGTTATCGCGAGTATCGCCAAAACAAATTAGTGCAACATGCTCATCTTTATCACGGTGTACAGAAAGCAGTGACCATCAAAAGGTAGTGACATGGCATCTGGCAAGCTTAGGTGGAAGAAACAGATCATCTGCGTAATAACCAAGATGTAAACCTATATATGCGAAACGCAAAGAAACGAAAGGGGTTCGGAATTTTTTTATTCCGAACCCCTTTTGTCTAGAAACTGAGAGCCATTGCATCAGCATTGGCTCTTTTATTGTCTTGACTTTGTTTTAGGCAGTATGAATTTTTTTCTTTTTTATCGGTGAAAGCAATCGTTCCAGCCATCCGAGTAAAAGATCTGACAGAATGGCCATTAATGCAGTCGGGATAGCGCCTGCAAGTATTATCGCTGTTCCATTTGAAGCATTCGTTCCCCTCACAATGATATCCCCCAGGCCACCTGCGCCCACGAATGTACCGACAGCAGTTACTCCTATTGCAACGACAAGTGCAGTACGTAAGCCAGCCATTATGACAGACAAGGATAATGGCAGTTCGACCATTCTTAGTAACTGGAGCTTCGTCATCCCCATTGCCTTGCCAGATTCTAAATAAGCATGATCGATACTTGTAATTCCGACATAAGTGTTCCTCAGGATTGGCAGTAAGGAGTATAGAAACAATGATAAGATTACCGTATTTGTTCCTAAGCCCATTACTAGCATTAGGAGAGCAAGCATAGCCAATGCTGGTGTGGTTTGTATGACATTCGTTATCGAAAATATCCAATTACTCAATTTCTTATGTTTCGCGATGAAAATGCCTATCGGGATGGCTACGATTGCAGCAAATAAAACTCCATAAGCGGACATTAAAAAGTGGCGATAAAACTCAGTAAGTACATACATCCAATTTTGGGAATAATAAGTTCCCAGCTGTTGCAAGGTTTCCATTGGTTTGCACCTCCCATTTATTCAAAATATTTATGTGCTTTAAGGAATTCAGTCGCTACGACCGATGGTTCTTTTAATTTCCCATCCACTTCATAGTTCAGTTCCTGCATGGTTTCAGTATTGATTTCGCCAATCAACTTGTTAAGTTCATCTTCAATCTCAGGATATCGTTCCAATAATTCTTCGGTAACGACCGGTGAACAGTCATACGGAGGGAAATATTGTTTATCATCTTCCAAAAGCTTCAAATCATTAACCTTAATCCGACCATCGGAAGAGTATGCAAGGACAATATCCATCTGACCATTTTTGACTGCATCGTATACCAGGCCAATCTGCATCGGATAAGTTTCCCCAAATTCCAATCCATATGTATCGACGAACCCTTGATAGCCATCACCTTTTCTTTTCAGCCAAGCACTATCGACACCTAACCTTAAATTATCTGCATCCTTTTCCAGATCAGATATTTTCTTATATCCTTTTTCTTCTGCCAATTCATTTGAAATCGTAAAGGCATAGGTGTTATCAAATCCATAAGAATCAAAAAATTTGAATCCATATTGTTCTTTGAATTCCCTTTGTACAATTTCCATCGCCTTTTCTGGATCCTTTTCGACTTCCTGTCCCAGGACACTAGTTAAATCCGTCCCTGTATATCGAGTTGCGGCTATATCTATATCACCGCTCTCCATCGCTTTTTGCTGAACGAAATTCGAACCTAGATTTTTGACGATTTTCGTATCGAATTCCGTATTCCTTTCAAGGAGTTGAGCGATCATGTTCGCCAGGATTTCGGATTCGGTCATACTTTGGGCACCGATCTTTACAGTAGTTTCAGTAGATGACCCTAATCCTGGCAAAGAGCATCCGCTGATGATTAATGAACATACTATAAGGGCTATGAAAATTAAACTTCTCATTTTTTTATACATGGTATTCCTCCTCAAGCAACTTCCTTCATACCTTTTAATCCTTTTGGTACGACTTTTCGTTCAATGATCGAGAATACATAATCCACCAGGATAGCCATGATGATCACTGGAACTGCACCTGCGATGATATATTCTGTTTGGTATAAATTCAAACCGATAAAAATGTAATCACCAAGACCTCCGCCTCCAATAAAGGAAGCTAAGGTTGCCCATCCAATTAGGTAGACGGAAGCCGTACGAATTCCAGCCATAATGACGGAAAGTGCAAGGGGGAATTCAACCAGACGAATCCTCTCCCAGCTTGTCATTCCGATGCCCCGGCCGGATTCCAGCAGATTTTCATTTACGCCTTTAATGCCTGTGTATGTATTCCTGAGTATAGGTAAAACGGAATAGAAAAATAACGCTATGATTGCAGGGGTTTTCCCAACACCGAAGAAAGGAATGAAAAAGGCAAGGACTGCTAAGCTCGGCAGTGTTTGCATAATGTTTGCAATTCCGATTATAATGGATGCGCTCCTTTTCATTCGGGTCAACATAATGCCTAGCGGTACGGCGATTATTATTCCAAGGAAAACAGCGATCATGGATATATATAAGTGCTCCCATGCCTTATAAATCAACTCTTGCCAGTTCGTTTGTAAAAAATCGAGCAATGTTTCCATCTCTTGCACCTCCTAGAACATCTCTGCCATTTCTGCCACTTGATTTTCTTCCTCTCCCCATAAACTGTCATAGACGATATCGACCAATGTTGCCCTAGTAACAATTCCGACCAAATGTTTATTCTGGTCAACTACCGGCACGTATTTGAATCCCCGTTTTAATATCTTCTGGACAGAATCACGGATTAAAGAATCCTGTTTCACTGAATAAACTTCAGTATTGATGACTTCACTGATAAATTTAGCTTTTTTTCGATATTCACTGATCGTTTCAACATCTACGTATCCTTTCAAAACATTTTGCTCATCGACCACAAGTAAAGAATCAACCCGTTTCTCGCGCATTATCGTAATAGCATCGGTAAGGGATTTTTCCTCTGTAATGGATATGGGATTACGACTCATGATTTGTTCAACCAACTCAACATTAGGTCTTGTTTGAAGCAATCGATCTTTACCGATGAATTCTTCCACAAACTCATTGGCTGGGTTTCTGAGGATTTCATCCGGTGTTCCAACTTGGACGATTTCACCAGCCTTTAAGATGACGATCCTGTCGGCTAGCTTAATGGCCTCATCCATATCATGGGTAACAAAAACGATTGTTTTATCAAGTGTGCGCTGCAGATTCTTAAATTCCTCCTGAAGGGCATCTCGGGTGATAGGATCCAGTGCGCCAAAAGGTTCATCCATTAAAATGAGCGGAGGATTGGAAGCAAGAGCTCTGAGTACGCCTATCCTTTGTTGCTGCCCGCCGCTCAATTCGTAGGGATACCTTTCCAGATACTCCGGTCCCATATCAACAAGCTGAAGCAATTCCAGTGCACGTTCTTTTTTCTTCTGATCATTCCATTTAAGAAGTTTTGGAACGAGGGTGATATTTTCAAGAATTGTCATATGGGGGAAAAGTCCGATTTGCTGGATAACGTAACCGATCTGCCTTCTTAGCTCGACTGGATCTTTATCCATTATATTTTCCCCATTAATAAGTATCTTGCCTTCAGATGGTTCGATAAGCCGATTAATCATTTTCATAGTCGTTGTCTTACCACATCCACTCGGACCAATGAAACAAATGAACTCCCCTTTATTAATATCCAATGATATATTCTTTACAGCTTTCTTTCCTCCCTTATAGATTTTTGATACATTTTCGATTTTTAACACAACAAGCACCTCCATCTTTCGCATACAATTACAAATTTTACAAATATATTATTTTTTCATATGCACAGTCTCTTTTACCCATAAGATAAATGGTATAAACCTTTTAATTAAAAAAACTAGTTCATTGTAATTATATTGAAGAAATGGAATAAAAAAACTACCTCATTTTAATTGAGGCAGTCAATAGATTTAAGTGATTAATAATGAATTAAAACCCGATATTTTCAGCAATCAGGGTTTTTACGTTTTCATCTGACCCTGTATAGAGTGTTGTCAAAGGAATGTCCCGATGACGCCGGGCAATTTTATCGTCGCCCGTATTTCCGTATCGATCATGTAACTGCATGCATTTTTCGGATATTCGCTTGGACATCTCCGTGATCCAGTATTTAGCCATCGATACTTCAGTTATGATATTCTCGCCATTTATATGTTTACAGATCAAACCGTCAACAAACGTTCTTCCCAACTGAATATCGGTGGCTATTTCAGCAATGGTAAACTGTGACTTTTTATATTCACTTATTTTCTTACCAAATGCTTTTTGTCCTTTTATATAATTCACCGTTAAGTGGAGCATGTCTTTAGTTGCCATCAAAGACCCAATCGCACACATAAGTCTTTCCTGTTGAAGTTTTTGCATTATATATGAAAGGCCCCTCCCTTCCTCCCCTAGGAGGTTCCCAATTGGAACTGGAGCATCATCGAAAAATAGTTCGGCTGTGTCTGAGCTATCCTGGCCTGCTTTTTCAAGCTTTCTGCCTCGGGTAAACCCTGGAGTATCTTTATCAATGAGCAACAAACTGATTCCATCATGCGAAGGAACAGCATCAAGATCAGTTTTGCATGCTACTATCATGAAGTCAGCTTTAAAGCCATTTGTGATAAACGTTTTAGCTCCATTTACAATATAATACCCATCTTTCTTGATGGCAGTTGTTTGGATGTTCGCAAATTCTGAATCCATTCCTGGCTCTGCCATTGCAAAGGCGGTAATCATTTCTCCTGTAATGAACTTAGGTAAATATCTTTGTTTTTGATCCATTGTTCCGAATGAAGCAATATAAGGGGCTACAACGTCAGAATGAATTGATATTCCTCTTAAGGCTGATCCAACCATTTCGAATTCTTCTGCCAATACAACTGAATATCCGAAATCTGCTCCTACCCCACCGAATTCCGCATCAAGCCATGGACATAAAAATCCGTTATCCCCAATTTTTTTCCAAAAAGAGCGAGGGATCCCCCCCTCTTTTTCCCACTGATCATAAAAGGGGACAGCCTCCTTGTCGAGAAATTCACGAATTGACTGTTTAAATAATAAATGTTTTTCCGTGAGGAAAGAACGTGAATCATTCTTATTGATCGCCATCGTGCCAATCATGGGTTAACCTCCATTCGCTAATGATAAAATCCACTACCATGATCAAGATAAATACGTTAAATGTCTCGATGTAATCGCTTACATAAAATTATGAAACTGTTAAAATGGCCCACATTATTCATGTTCAACAAAAGTATTGAATTCCCTTTTTAAAATCTATTATTTACCATTTTTGATTTATTTTAATTGAAAAGAAATCTGATTTAAGAAAATGATGGTTATTTCTTAACTGCTTAAATATGGTTTAATCATATATTCTAGCGAGGTTATTTTTGAAATATTACATATCGTTATTTTAAGATTTATTGAAATACCGAGTTCGTCCAAAAGGAAATTTTCATCACAAGATGACACTTGGAGAAGCAAGTCTGGTTATCAAATGAAGGCGATCGTATAAAAGTGTTATAACTCCTTAATCCAATCGAGAGTTAAAGTAATGGAGAGTTAAGTAAAATAGTAAAAAGACTTCCATATTGAAAGGAAATCCTTTTTGCCTGTTAATTATGAGTTCGGTTGTCTAAGTCCTATTTTTGATATTGGCAATCATTCGTTTAACGGCTTCTAGCATGGAATTTATGGATTCCCTCTTCAATCCAAGACTTAATCGCTACTAAAGCATGAATCACCAGGAGCTATGTAACATCCGAAGGAATTAAGAGTTTATTTATTTTATGTTGTTTTTTTGTATTTCTCCTCTTCGCTGCTAAGCTTTACGACTTCTTCATAATATCAATCGGACTTTTTACGCTCAAATCTCTATTTCATTCATTACATGATTACTTTCCCCTTTAGTTACATAATAAAATGGTTGTTTTAACAACCTTCATTAAAGATAAAGCACCTGTAATCAGAATAAGAAACAGTTATATAACAACGTTCATGATATAATTATCATAGAAACCGTTTACAGAAATAAAACAAAATGATCAGTCAGAAAATTCATTCTTTTAGGAGTCGATGAAAGTTGACAGTGGACAATAAAATAAGTAAAGAACAAACTATTTTTAATCACATTGGAAATAAAATCAAAACGGAAGATAGAGAAATTAATATAATTACTAGATTAGAAGAACCTCTAATTGTGGTTTTAGGAAATGTTTTGAGTGACAAAGAATGTGATGAACTTATTAGATTGTCAAAAGACAAAATGCATCGTTCTAAAATTGGAGTTACACACGAATTAAATGAGATAAGAACAAGTAGTAGTATGTTTTTTCAAGATAATGAAAATGACATCATTTCAAAAATTGAAAAAAGAGTATCATCAATCATGAATATACCCATTGAACATGGGGATGGTATTCAAATTCTTAAATATACTCCTGGTCAAGAATATAAAGCTCACTTTGATTTTTTCACATCTACAAGTAAAGCAGCAAAAAATAATAGAATTAGCACAATCATCATGTACTTAAATGATGTGGAGCAAGGGGGGGAAACTTATTTTCCTAAACTGAATTTTTCAGTATCCCCACAAAAAGGCATGGCGGTTTATTTCGAATATTTCTATAACGATAAAAACCTAAACGAACTAACTTTACACGGTGGAGCGCCAGTTATAACTGGAGAAAAATGGGTTGCAACACAATGGATGAGAAGACAAAAATAGACTGCAGATTTCCCAGATGATGTCCACTCCAATCCTTTATATCTTTTATTAATCGATGAAGAATGAAGTGCGAGTCAAAAAACTATTGGAATGAACAATTTTAATTTTTCTTAATGAACTAATGTACCTATTAGTTCATTAGGAATCTGCCTATTTAAAATGGCCACACGTTGAGTTCATAAAAAAAGAAAGATCAATAGCCTAGAAGACTTGTCCATTGAACCTCCAAAACTTCATCTCATCACTTCTTTTATATGTAAAGCAAAATATTTATATCAATCTCACCGTTTATCGTTATATGTACTGGTAAATTTTTACGTCTTTTTCAAGCATCAGTATGAATTGATGAATTCGTTTCATTCAAGTTCAAGTTCAAGTTCCTAGGCGCTTTTGATCCTAAACCATATTGAATATGTATTCCAACTATCAAGTGTATTAAAATGCTTTTTTTCTAAACTTTTCATTTAGTTCCAAAATCCCGGCTGGCGTTACTTCCCTGAGGCTCCTAAGCTGTGCAAATCCTAATTCTGATTAGCCTTTCTTTGCATTTCCTTTCCCCCATTCAGCATATTAGGGACTTAAATCATTTTCCTCTGTTACTATTTCTAAAAATATCGTAATCAGTCTTAATGTAATGAAATACCTTTGCGTTACCATTATGGTCTGGATGAGTTATTTTTAACAACCCTTTATATCCTGCTAACACTTCTTTATTACTCGCCATTTTTGAAAGCCCTAATTTTTTAATATAATCATTTGTATGAGTAGTGGAACTTAGATTGTAATTGTTCCTAATGTTCTCTTTTACTTTTATCAATTCATTACGTAATTCAATATTTTCTTTTAATAAATCCTTTGTTTCTTTTTGTAATTCACTTTTCTCGTTCTTTAGAATTACAACTTCCTTTTTAAACATATCCCTTTGCTGAATCAATATTTTTTTTGAAGTCTCATTAAGTTCTTCAATTCCTTCTATATGCTTTTCTTGAGCTTGTATTTTTAATTTTAACCGGTGTATGATTTCATCCTTATTTTGATCGATAAAATCATTTATAGCCAGCCTTGAGGCTGTGTCATCGATTATGTATCCAGATTTCCTCTTCCCGTTTCCCTCGTATTTAATTTTCCCTTCTCGCAGCCAGCGTCTGACAGTTTGTATACTACTACTTTCTGTTACCCCTGCATCCTTTAACAAGTCAAATGCTTGATCTGTGTCATCCATTATGTATCCAGTTTTTCTATTCCCGTTTCCTCCCTCGTATTTAATTTTACCTTCACGCAGCCAACGTCTGACAGTTTGTATGCTACTACTTTCTGATACCCCTGCATCCTTTAACAGGTCGAAAGCTTGATCTGTGTTCACAATGTTCCCCCTTCCCCCATGTTACGCCATGTAATGTTACAGAGTGATATTAGCCTATTAATAGAAAAAAATGAATCGATTTCAACATTGGTAAATAGCAGGCTTTGGATGATGTGGCAGATTGGCGAGAAAATGATCAATATATATTTGAATTGATTTAAGTCGATTTTCATATAAAACGTTCCATTATATGAATTTAGTTCATTCAAGACTTGCATTTTTTCGTTTTAAACGTCCTAAATTTCAGCACTGCGTGTAATCTCCCCTAATGGCGATAAGATATTTTGATTTTTCATATGTTGTTACATCCTATTTGGCTAGTATGCATGCTAATGGTTTAAATAATAGCATAGCCATTTTCTATACAAAGAACAAACAGATAAAAAATAGATGACAGATATCACAAAAGGATAACGATAACGTATCAAAATCATAATATGGCACTGAATAATCAACGTAAGGGGTATTATTTGAGTTAATAATATTCAATTCTTTTTCTGGGAGCCTACATCATGCATAAACGTGGTCTTATTCTTCCTTTGATACCACTAAATTCCATAAGAAGGACAGGCAGCAAAACGTGGATTTTACAACGTTAGGGATATTCTAATTTTAAAAATCCCAATCTCTCAGTGATATCAATGAGAAATCGGGATTTTTTTGCGCCTTAAGTTGAAACTTGATTCACGAAACAGCCGCTTTTGACTTTTTCCTTGGGGCTATTTTTAACTAGAAAAAATTATTGCTTACCCTCTGTATAAATTTGGAAGGTTACACCGAATTTATCCAATACAATTCCATAAGCAGGGCTAAAAAAAGCTTCCTGCAGCGGCATTTTCACTTCTCCATCTTGAGACAAGGTTTCAAAGATCTGTTTTGATTTTTCAATATCATCAATAGAAATACAAATCGTAACTTGGTCCCCAGTTTGACTGGTCTGACCTGGAAACATATCTGAAAACATGAGGTCCGTTTCTCCAACCTTTAACATTGCGTGTGCCACAAGATCCCTTGCTTCTTCTGGTAGAGGAAATTCCGGGTTTTCAGGCATTTCTCCAAAAGTTTGATTAAAAAGGACTTTCGCATCAAGTGCTTTTTCGTAAAATTGAATCGCTTCCTTTGCATTTCCGTTCATCATTAAATAGGGAGACAGTCGCATGGTCATAATTAAATAGCTCCTTTTGTTCTAATTTTTGTTAGAAAGCTTGAGTAACTTCCAAGCCTCTTTTTGAAGTTGTGGGCAATAACCACTATACCATTATTACCCATGACTGTATTTTATAACGGAGAACGTGTGTTCGTCAATGAAAATCACTTGAATACTAACAATTTTTCAGGTGACAGACTGGTTTAAATAAAATATTAAATGATTATCCCACTAGCTTAAAGTGTTTGTTTTGTTCATGAACACATTGTTACAAAACACTGAACCATTCACCTTGGAATTTTCTTCGATTAAACACCCACAAATGCTTTTGCATTAAAAAAATCTATTTTTTGTTTGTTATTCATAAAAGCTATAGAAGCAGGAGAAATCACGGTCCTTATCAAGCCTAATGATCATGACACCCAATTACGTTTAAGATGGAATTTCTTGAATCTCTTTGCTGAACTAATAGAAAAATCCTTCAGTATTCCTCTTTTAGCCGTACTTAACTAAAAAAGGAACCTGATGGATTGCATAGACCAATCAATTCTTTTTTCTTCCGCAGCCGATTCATCTTAAAATTCCCCGCCCGGTACATGGTAGATTTTCTCTCCTGGACTTTGCCTTCCATATGCAGAGTACCAATAAAAAATGAAGCGAACAAAAAGTAGTCCCGAAATACACCACTTATGTAGTATTTTGGGGCTACTTGACGTTTACTTAATTTTAGCGTTCATAGTTTACTTAAATACTGAGTAGTCAGTCATATATTCGGGACTATCAGTTCTTTTTATTCCCAATTTTTTTGAAAGTTTGTCTAGTCTTTAATCTTTTGTAGCTTAGAATCATACTAATTTGCCCTTGGTTGACCAATGGCTCTCAGACTAAATTTATATCCCACTATTATATAAGTAACCCATCTCGTTTAAATTCTCACGTTCTAAAAAAGATGGAAAATAACTATAGAATGTTGATATAAAAGTTTTAGAGGTAATTAATCTTGAAAAAATAATGATATTTATTGTTTGTTAGCACAGATTTAACTATATAACCGAAAAAAATTCACGTTTTTCTTCTAAAAATAATTGAATGATGTCTTTAGTAACAAGCAAGAATTATAACCAATTTCACTTCCCAACTAACTATAACTATTAAATTATTTCATGTACAATTCCTAAACTCAAACCTTCGTCATTTGCAAACATGTACCATTCTTCATCTTCCTTTTCAGCATACAATTCTTCTGAAATGTTGGTATTTTCCACAACAAACTTCTTAATACGATTATCTAAACGATCATAGAAATTCATTGTATTTTTAGCCTTCTTAGAAGTTGATTGAACAGACATACTTCCATCATGAATAAGAATTATTGTATTGGGATATGCTTTTCTATAATGTCCACTAATCAACAGTAACGCACCCATAGAAACACAAGATCCTACACCAATGGTTTCAACTTTCGTTTTACTTGATTTAATTGCATCAATGGCAGAAAAACCAGCCACTACATCTCCACCATTAGATGTTACATAAATTTGTATTGTCTTTCTTTTATCTATTGGAATATTTAACTCTTCATCTTCTCGATTCCATTCTTGAATCCAATAAACAATTTTATTGACAATGGTTGTATCCACATCATAATTATAATAAATTTTCCGTTCTTTCAGTCCAAGGTAAAACTGATACTCCTCAAGAGAATCAGGTAAATTTCCGATTAATTCCAAATATTCTTTATTGAATTCAACTTTTTTCATTATAAATCCTCCTTAATAATATGCTGTGTTATAGGAAGAAAAAGGGTAATACACAATCATATCTATTTATTAATTTATTCAGCAAGTACAATCTTCGCAACAGTATTCATCATCATTTTAAAGTCCATTATTTTTTAAAACATAGATAAGTGAAATAAGGAAACATAACAAAAAGAAATAAGAGAGCAATCCCTTATTTTTTGGTAAGAAAATATTACATAAGTGAAATCTTTTTAAAAATCGGTAATTTTTTTATGCAACTTCACCAATGACAAAAAGAAATAAATGAAATCAAATAGATACATTTACATTAAAAGTAATATTTTTTATAAGCAGTACGCCATCTAGAGGCTGTTTTTTTAATCCTGTCAGTACGAATGATTCAATATCAAATCCATACTCTTCAAAAATAAGACGTAGTAGCTTTCCTTATTCAGCGATAAATTTTAAACTCATTATATGTAATTGACTTGAACTAACAGATTTCACATAAGGATTTATCGATAAGTTATTTATTTCTTTTCAGTTTATACTCTTTTGAAAATTCACCAATTCGATTTTTACTCATTATACAAAAAAGAACCCCATATGAAGTGAACCCAAAGCCGATCGGTTTGATGATTGCTTCTGGAAATAACGGGTTCTAACAGCATACTATGGAGCCCTTTGTACTGTAAGATAAATTAACCGTCACGTGCAGTCTTTGTGCAATGTATAAACATGCAGAAAAAAGGCCCGAGCCCTTGTTATATCAAGGATTTGAGCCTTTGGCAGTTGATTACCTGTGAGGGAATCAAACCCACGCCCCCTTCCCTGTCAATTTTGTTTCATATAATCAAACTGGTTTAACTGAATTAAATAAGTGTAAAGAAGGTTGATTTCTCAAGGTTTTGTAAGGTCTTAATATCAGCTCAGTAAAATAAATAAAGCTCAATGAAATAATTATTTGACATGGATTATAATAAGTAAAAAAAGAAGCACCATTTCCCAAGGGATTAGTGCTTTTTTATGTTTAGATTTATTTATCTTTTTTACCTCTTTAATGAGTTGCCACTTCTTGAGCGACATATTTATGCTTCTTGGCCATAATTTTGTAGAACTTTTACTTTAGCTTCGGCTCAAGTAAAAATCAAAGAAGGGATACACCAAAGGTAAAATAACCATCATCAAGCAAAATATTTCCTTCTCCTTAGCAATTAAGTTAGTAGCATTGCTGTTAGTTATGCCTGTTGGTTAACACTATGGATAGCAATATTTGCTGATATGGGAGCAACCTTAATAGTAACGTTAAACAGTTTACGCTTAATAAGGGTAACGGAGTAAAGATCAATAAAGGCTTTCCAAATGGGAAGCCTTTATTAAAACGATCCGAATATCCCATTGCTCCCGTACCAAAGGATATAACTCACCTACATTTGAAAAAGTGGAGTTGATCAAAGTGACATGGACAATTGTATCAGCAGTATATGTCAATTTGCTTAAGTCATCAGACATTAATGCGATATCAGCAGTTTCTAATGCTGTATCAGGTCCAGCACCACCCATCGCCACACCAAACGAAGATGCTGCAAGTGCGGGTGCATCATTGACATCATCCCCAACCATTGCTACACTTTGATGTTTACCACGAAGTTTTTTAATGAAATTCAGTTTATCTTCTGGTAGTAGATCGGTTTTAAATTGCTGCTACACTTCTTTGATTATCACCAGTTAGCATCACCGTTGTTATTAATCGCAGTATAAATATTCTTAAAGAGAGCTTTCCGCCCCTTAGTCCAATTTAATTAAAAAAGGCTGCCTTAAGGAGAGACCCGATCCTCTACGCCCATGTTTGTTTAAGTGTCTTCACAAATTATAAAAAAAATTTAATACTAACCATTCATCTGTTTCTTTAAAACCAAACTTCTTTACACAAAAAAGATTTAGTACATATGACTAGGTTCTCTTTTTAATATCTTCCCTTATTGATTCAATGATAGTAGCTGATAAATTGGCTGGAAGAGATGAACCATCCTCAAAAACCCATGTATTAATTATTTCAAGATCTGCTTTTTTAAAAGTAATGCTATAGTCTTTATAATTGTGAGTAAAATCAGCTGTAATCGATTCTTCACCATCAAACTCGTCATCAATAATCATATTTTTTATTTCATATGGCTTCACGATGTAATCTCCTTTTTATCATTCTTGTATATAGAATTGGCCTTATATGATTGTTTATTCATTTTTTTCACCCAGCATGCCCAAATTTTGAGACATTACTTTTTGTGTATTTTTAACTCCCTATAATCAATCTTATGTAAACTAGATGAATTTCAAACTATGTATAACCATAACCATTCTCCCTTACCTCCATGATAAAAACATACCCCAAGGTTAAATATAAGTAGTAATAATTTAAAGGCACTGATAAAAGATTGTAAATCATGTTTATGATTTTATTTTTTAAAAAAAGTTGATACAACAAAACTGGTATATTTAAGAAATAATCTAGTTGTATTATCTTTTAATTTTATTACCGCGAATAACTAATTGTTTTTCCTTATCCATTTTTAATTCCTTCCTTTAGCTTTGATTTATGTAATGCTACACGTTTCAAGGATACTCCTCTTCACCTAACCTGCCCCGATAGTTGCATAAAGAAAGCTGCCTTAAAGACAGCTCCGATCTTCAGCTAAAGCACCCGTTTGTTTAAGTACAACATTTCACAATATCAATACAATTTAAAGAGGGGAATGTTTAAACATTGAATTGTATATCAACATTAGCTGACATCATTTACATATTAAACCCTATATGGATGTATTCACATCAAAAAAGGCTCTTCTCGTTTGGTGAATAAGTCGCCATCTATTAGTCCATCTTAACAAATGAAGCTACATGGAGGGAGGTTCTAAACATGAGCCAAAAGCGTGATAAAGGCTATAGTCAGAAGGGAAAAGCTAATAGCAATACAGTAGATCCAGTGATCGCAGCAGAAGACTTGGAAAAAGCAATTTATCCAACTAATAAGCCCCCGCGCAATGCCAAATAAGTACAATCTCGTGATTTCTTTGCTTTTCCGAAAAGAAACTTGCAGGTGAACGAAAATCAAGAGTCAAGCAATCCACTAACATGAAGGATTACTTGACTCTTCATAGGTATAATAGACTTTGGTTCTGGTGCAAATATGACCTGTTAGAAACATAGAATCTCAATATCCTTTTCATCTATGAATTATGAAGCTACTCCAAATAATTTATGTATAAATTCAATCTCACTTTGGACAGACTTCATCCCTTGTTGAAGTTGTCCTTTTTTCAGCATATGCATCACCTCCACTCCACAGATGATTTGTTTGGCTGTTCGAAACGTTTTTAATCCTAGCATAGAACGGACTCGCGCACCCGTTAGTTGCATAAAAAAAACTGCCGAAGCAGTATTAGGTTAATGCTAAATAGTTTCTATCCTTTTGGCTTTTTGGTATTTGATATAACTTGCTATAGCTGACAGTAAAGATATAAAAGCAATTATCTTTAAAACGTGAAAAGGATTAACCCCTATTTGAGAACCTAAAATACTTGGTATGCTTGCACCTTGTAGAAGTAAAGAGAAAACTCCTAATAAAATAAAGCCCCACATTAAATTTCTAATTTTTGTTGGATTCAAATAATCACCTCCTTTTTAACTCAATATATACGTTATTTTCCTAAAATTTCCTGCTATTAAAACATTTACTCCTTATGGAACTAAACTCCCTCAATAAACTAAACACAATCTCACGATTGCTCTAGAATTCTTAGGATTTCATAGCCATATCATTAACCGTTATCTATGTAAGCTCAGCAATACTCCTCAAGAATAGGGATTTACCGAAAAAATGCATGCTAAACTAGCCAATCATAGGAAAAAATTGGTTTAAGTAATGTCATGATCGCACTTTAGGATATCCACATGTCTCATGGAGGTCAACCCTCCCATGTCTCACAGAGTCGATGCTCCTACATTCCTTCGTTCAACCTTTCCATGAGGTGGATGTCGGTCATGCTGCCCCACAGGATCTAAGTCCTCACGTTAGTTGCTTTGCCGACTAATCCGTGCTTCACTTTTAAATAAGTGTTAATTAAATGACCGTGTAACCTTAAAATTCAATGAACTATGCGACTGTTTGATGGTCTACAAATGTTGCCATATGAAGGATATCCTTTAACATCTTGTCTTCTTGAAACGTAAATTGTTTTTTACCCATTGAAAACAGAATTCGAAAAAGCTTGTTACACAAAGCTATCAGAGATTGCATTTTCTTTAAGGGATTGTGAGAACGTGTTGTGTAATATATATGAAGAGGTTTAAAAGCCTTGTTCTTTGCCACCAGTATCATGGCTGCCCGGAATAAGAGAGCCCTTAATTTCTTTCGTCCCCGTTTGGTAATCTTGGTCTGACCTTTGTGCTTTCCGGATGTGTTTTCTTTTAAACTTAAACCTGCTAATTTTACGATTTGGCGAGGATGTTGATAGTCTCTGAGGTCGCCGACCTCTGCGAAAAACCCTGCTACTGTATCTCGACCGATTCCTGACACCTCTAACATCTGTGTGACACCTGGGATATGGTCTAATAACTGATCTAATTGATGATCTATTTCTTCAAATTTCATTTGAATAAAATCATACTTCTCTAGTAAAGCTCTCAACTCTAATTTCGCCATAGCTGCCCCTTGACGAATACCAATCGAACGATTGGCTGCTTTTAAGTGCTCGTATCTTCTTTAAGCCTATACTGCGTTTTACCACTTGTCTTAGGGAAAGTAAGAGCTCTTCATCCGTATACTTTACAAGTTCATGTGGCAAGGCTTCTAGCTTTAGAAAATGAATAGCTGCCTTGCCTTCCCAACTTTTGAACACCGTCAAAAATTCGGGAAAGTAACGATCAAGCCAGTTATGAACTTGTCCCTGAACGACCTGTAAATCAACGTTGAGAAGATCGCGAAGTTTTTTGGCCACTCGGAGTTCTGCATAAATTCCTCGTGGAATTGTTGGTTCGGCGTATCTTCCGTCTTTGACTAACTGTGCGATGACTTTTGCATCTTTCACGTCATTCTTTGTAGGTGAATTATCGTCTAATTCTTTACTTCGTTTAACATGTAGTGGATTGACTGATACGAACTTAATATTATTCTCTTTTAGAAGATGAGCTAGATTTAACCAGTAGTGACCGGTTGGCTCCATCCCTACAATCACTTGATTTAACTTACACCCTTTAACAAGTTGGGTAATCCAATCTAGAAACGAATGAAATCCTGCTTTCGTATTTTCAAAGAAACACGTTTTACCTAGTTCCAATCCTCTAAAATCTTATGCTCTCGCGACATGATTGTGCTTGGCAATATCTACTCCGACAATTAAGGTTTCAGAAGTAATTTGAGAGATTTTATGATTTTGGTTATAATTTATTGTGAGACCTCCATATAGATGTATTGTTCTTTTTAGCTGGCCAGCTCAGGACACATTCATCTTATCAAGAGGTCTTTTTTCGTTCAAACCTCATTTTCAGATATTACAGGAATGCTGCCCCTATAGTTGCATAAAGAAAAAGCTGCCTAAAAGACAGCAGCTAACGCATCCGTTAGTTCATTAAGAAATGCGATTCTTATTAAAGAATAGCGCCCTTTAATTGAAGAAGGATTTTTTGTTTATTAGTATAGTGCTAAGAAATTATCATTCATTAGTGATTAAGACTAAAAACTTATTTACTCTAAAAACCAGAATTCGATCCGATAACGACAGTAGCGTCCAGTTCCTCGTCTCTAGCCACTTTCGTGGTAAGCCCAGCACCAGCAAAGACTTCAAAGGTCTGAGGTGCCTGCATTTCGCTCGTCTCTATTAAAAGATGTCCTCCCAGTGCTAGCCAGAGAAATGCTTCTTCTGCTACTCTTCGCTGAATGTCAAGTCCATCCTCTCCTCCGTCAAGCGCCACCTTCAGTTCATGTAGGCGAGCCTCCTGTGGGAGCAGCTTGATTGCCTCGGTAGGAACGTAAGGTACGTTCGCAACTAGGATGTTCACATGGCCTTTAAGTGAGCGAGGCAGAGCTTTATACAAGTCACCTTCAAAAACATGGCCACCGAAATCCGTTACGTTGCGGCCAGCGCATCGTACTGCGACAGGGTCAATGTCAACAGAATACAATTCAACTCGTCCTAAAGCTGCCGCCAGTGCTACACCCACAGCACCTGACCCGCAACATAGGTCAACGATGATATCACCAGAACATGACAGGGCTTCTGCCTGGTGAACAAGAAACTCGGTACGTTGGCGAGGCACGAAAACGCCTCGGTCCACTTCTATCCGCAAACCACAGAACTCTGCGTATCCAACAACATATTCAAGAGGTAAACCATCGGCTCGCATTTCCACCATTTTCTTGAGGTCCTCTGGAGTTCGTGCCTCTGAGATAAGTAACCGGGTCTCATCTTCTGCGAAAACACAACCCGCGCTCCGAAGCCTGTTAATTATACATTTTTCCGTTTTATTGTCCAAAAAGAAATTTAATTTTTTTCCTATTTATCTCACCACTTTTGCTTATTTATAACCCTGTATTCGTTAAAAATTGGAGAAATCCTTCTTCAATAAAATGGGCTTTAAATGCAAAAGAGCACTACCCTTATTCAAGGATAGCGCCCGATTATGCAACAAGACAAAATATATATGGATTATCAGAGTAATAATTTCTAAATCTCATTTTACTGATGGACGCAAAATTTCTTCGCAGATTAATACCAAGTAGTTTTTGCTGTGCCACCTCCAGCAGCTCCAAAGGCGTAAGCCTTATACCCAACACCATTATACACTTGTGCGCTATGACAGGAGGTTTGACCACGATTTATCCTCCCGTTACCACCACTACTAGCACAAGAATAAGATGTTCTTTTAGTACCGCTACTAGTATAACTATACACCGTTGCATTCCCAAAGGCATCTATCGGAGCAGCATTAGTAAGCTTCATATAAGCCCAAGATGTTTGACACTTATAACTCCATTTTAGGTATACAGTTCCAAGATAATAACCGTTGGAGTCAATGATATGTTTTGAAGCTTTGGTGACTCCACCACTTGAACAACCTGTTGTAATAGGATTTGTACCATCATAAGATAGGGCAAATGCTTTTTCAGCTGGTGAAACCGCAAATATCAGACCAAAGACAAAAGTAAATATCATCCCAATATTTAATAATTTTTTCATTATAACAGCTCCCCTTTTCCCTAAACTTTACCATGTAAAAATTTGTATTGCGATGAACTAAGGGACTATTTTACATTTAAAAAACGACCATTTTTTAGACAGCAACTAAGCAAAAAAGCTACTAAAGTATTAATTTTCTTAAAATAAATTAAAAAAGAAATCAAATGAGTACTATACAAATCTAGTTAACATAATGAGGTATTATCGGTATTAAAATTCAATTGAAGATCCTTTTTGCTGCTTGTTCCATTAAAGCGCCCTTTAATGGAAGATCGTTCTTGAATATCCAAGCTGCACAGATATTCAAGTATTTCACCCGTTCACTTTAAGTACATTACATCTCATAATAATTTTGTTTGGCTTTTAATTGTTTCACTAACCGACTGAATCAACCTTTAGGTTGAATCAAGGTTTTTTTGCAGATATTATTCTTCTATGTAATTTACCAAGTGAGGGGACAAAAGCCTTACCTTTTTGGAAATCCCCTTTGCTTTTGTATCAGTCATAGAAGCTGGTCCAACGGTCCATAACACACCTCCACTAAAAAAATTTATAAACCATATGTTCAATAAAAAGATCGGAAGGTGGATGATGTTGAGTTTGTTGGAAAATTAACTGGACGGTAGAAAAATAGACAGGAGACGGGTACAAGTTCATTAAGCTGTGACGATCAACTCTTTTTATTATGGCACAATGGGGTTGGGGAGTTTTCAATAAGAGCAGGAACGCTTGGTCTTTGAATTAGAAAGCCGAACTTTAACGTGTAACCTATTATTCTTTTGGTAAGGAATGTTTTTAACAGGAACATAACTTTTATACAAATTCGGGACCAAAATCACGACAAATAATATGATTAATTGAAAAATCATATCCACCAACTATGTTTCAATTTATCACATCACACAATACCTAAAGGGGTATGTTGTCAAGCTAGTTAATCATACATACGGTTGACTGCGATGTAGATACATCAGTTCCTCCTAGTATATATTTTTCTATATTTTAGGAAGCACATAAAGAATATTCAACTCAGTTGAAATTTAATCCTCGGGGTGCTTTAGCATCAGCCTCTCTCTTTTACCTACAAACGCAGAAAACACATATTTCTAATGAATAAAGCCGATGATTCCTACTTAGGAATCATCGGCTTTTTACAATTAACCTGAAACGAATAGAAAGGAAGGATTTAATAGAATTATACTCCCTGCTCCTTCTCTGACACTTGAGCGCTTAGTAAACCATTTTTACAAGGCTGTTCAATTGTTTAACCTCATTTAACTTATCAGGGCATTACTGTGTTATTAATTCGCATACAAGCGATATTGGTCGCTTAATGTATCTCCATTACCGTAAATATAGGCTTTAGAGCCGGATGTATAGGAAGAATTGTCGTACTTCCATTTGATTCTGAGACCCATGTTTCCGCCTGCTCCATATGTTTCATTGCCAGTCTTCTTAATGTATTGTGAGAAGCTATCCCACGTCCGAGGGCCAACCACACCATCCACTTTCAGGTTGTTTTCTTTTTGATATTTCTTTACACCCGCTTCGGTTTTCGGCCCAAAAATCCCATCAACATCAACCACTGCTGAATCCGTATAAAAACCCATGACATTCAGGATATACTGCATATTTCTGACCTCTACCCCATGAGTGTCCTTCCGCAAAATAGAGTTTTTATCCCAGCTTTCTGGGTGGTGAAAACCTCCAGCAGATGCTGAAGCGGTGGAAAAAGAAATCCCCAGGGCCATTGCTAATACTACCATACCAGTAAGTAATTTCTTCATAGCGCCATCTCCCTCTTTTTTTGTGCATCTAAACCATTTTATTTCCCCTCAGATTGTATATTCCCCTTCCGACCATTGTCCTGTTTTGTTCTGCTAAAAAGCAGTGTCACCAGAAGGACCACAGAATAGGACAAGGTAGTTATTGGACAAATATGAGAATGTAGAACCTTTTACAAAGAGAAAAACACAATAGCCCAATTTTGAAATTCCAAACCATTAAACCCTGACTCGATTTTCTTTAGCGATTATTTGTATCCAATAGTAGAAAATCAAAGGTTCTGGTGCATTTCAACAGAATATCGCTCCATCAAAAAAAGGACCTAATCGATTAGGTCCTTTTTGACTTTAGTCTATTCGTTTCAATTTGGTGAGCTATAAACTTAACACTGTGATAATGTTTATTTTTATTAACTTGCTATCGTTTCTGAATCTTGTCCTCTTTTAAGATTTGGTAACTTAGAGTCTATAGATAGGAATCTACTTCCATTTAATACCAGGTGAAGTGCAATTATCATAAGAATGAGATCTAATTCGAAACCTGTACCTTCTCCATTCCCCATAAAACCTGATGGAAATTTCACATAAACAATTGCACCAGCCATAATGATTATAAGGAGGGCAGAAATTATCCTTGTTCCAAGACCTAAAATTAAAGCAATTCCTCCAACCAATTCAATTGTACCAACTACATAAGCCATAAACCCGGGAATGCCTATACTTTGAAACCATCCTGAAGTGTTTTCCAATCCACCTTGGAATTTTGACAGACCATGCAACAAAAATGTAACTCCCAATATTACTCTTAATAAAAAGGTACCGATTTCCTGTTTATTCATGACACATCTCCTTTTATTTTATTTCACACTACAAAGTGTAGTGTAATGGTGTAAAAAAATCAAGTGAAAGTCATCCGACAATCACTATAGTCATTCCCAATAGTATAATCAAAACATATATAGAAACAAAAATCGTGGTAGTATCAGCCCTCAAAGGAATTGTTTTATGGGGATCGACTAATTGCTGAAGTCTATAGTTAACCGATTCATTCGAGAAGTGGACAAGGACAGGAGAGGATTTATCAGAGCAACAATGTTTAATTAACTTCAACAAAGCAGCACTTATGCCTAATTCAGTCCCCATTTTATTAATCGCATATTCATCGGCTAATAATTCACTTATTATTTTGTAATTTTTATAACACCATTTTGTCAGTGGGATAAACCATAACGCATGTGAAATCAACTGTAAAATGAAGATTACCAGCGGATCGTATTGTTTTTGGTGAAAGGCCTCATGCTCTACTACCGCTTCTAGCTCATCAAAGTCCAATAATCGAATTAAACCAGTACTGATAACAATGAATGGTCGCCTGAAACCAAGTGTAAACGCAAGAGGTTGATCAGCATTCACAACTAAGATATCTTTGTTGACCCGTTTGAATGCTTCATTTATAGACCTTGTCTTTTCAACATTTTTGTAGATAAAAAGCTTTTGTTTAAACCTTCTGGATAAGAGATATTGCTCTGCAATTTTGAATAGGGTGCTCAAAATACTATAGGCTATTACAATATTGAGCAGTGTGATGACCACAAAGTAGTATACTGAACCTTCCCTGAATAGACTAAAGCAAAATTTAAAAAAGTTGGCTTTAATATTGACTCCAAAAAAGATGTGTGCCAAAAAAGCTCCCATTTGGCTCCATACTAAACAGGCAATTAGAAGACTCAGGCTTATCACAAAATAAGACTTTTTCCTCCACATTATAATTTATCCTTTTTTAATGATTGAATCTTTTGTTCCAATTTTTCAATTAAACCTTGGTCAGCGTCTTTCATGGCATCTAGCATATGGCTAATTACAGCCCCGCCAAATTCATCCAGCAAATTCTCAGTAAGTTTCTTTGACTGCTCTTCTAAAAACTCCGCTTTAGACTGAACGGGGCGAAATAATGAAAGCCTTCCTTCAGACCGCTTTTCAAGAATGCCTTTTTCAACCAGTCGATTCATGACTGTCATTACCGTATTAAAGTTAATAGGCTTATCAAGCTCCAAGGACTGTTGAACCGCTTTAATACTCTGTTCATTTTCATCCCATAAATATTCCATGATATTAGCTTCCAAAGGACCAAAGAAACGATTCAGTCCAACTTCATCATATTTAAAATTTTTAATATTCATTTTTTACCCTCCCACTACGAATTGTAGTGGAAATCCTTGTTAGAATCAAGTTTCAACCGGAAGATTAGATCTAGTATATTCGAAATTCCTACTGGGTCGGCACAACCGAAATTGTCCCCCCTTCTTGAATCTATACCTGCCAACCTTTATCATTAGCTTCAATTGCTTTTCCAGCATCAATAGTTTCATAAAAACAGATCCCTTTTCTTCTTAAACGGGCATGAATTCTCCATAAAAATTGGCTTTTATTTTAAAAAAACGAGCCTTTTGAGGCTCGTTTCACTAATTAATAATTAACTCTTTGTTGCAAGTTTCTCTATTTCATCAGAATTATAAAAATGATATCCTCGTGCCGTCGTTTGGGCCGCAGCATACATTGCAGCAGCTACTTTGTTTGCTTCTATGGCACGATATGGACGTAATGGGCCCACAAAGAGAAATTTAGCAAAGGAACTTAGCATACCAGAAATCTTTTCACCTGCCCTAAATTCCTTTCGTTCTCCAAGAAGTAAGGATGGGCGAAATATATGGACAGAATTCAATTCTAGGTGTTGTAGTGTTCCTTCCACATCGCCCTTAACACGACTGTAGAAAAACTTTGATTTGGAATCGGCTCCCATGGCTGTTATAACGAGTAATTTTTCAACACCGGACGCTTTCGCCATTTTAGCTGCCTCGATTACATAATCATAATCGACTTTACGAAAAGCTTCCTTCGATTTTGCATTCTTGATCGTTGTACCTAAACAAATGAAAACATCGGTGACGTTGAACAAATCGGCACACTTGGATAAATTTTCAAAATCCACAACATGTCCTGTGCACTTGGGTTCCGTGATTTTCATTTCCCTTCTTGTCAGCAAGTGGATTTCCTTATAAATTTTGCTGTTGCTTATCTCTTTAACCAACTGGGTACCAACCACACCTGTAGCCCCTAAAATCAATGCCGTCTTATTAGTCATGATTTCCTTCTTTCCTTCATTAGTTCCTGAATATCATCCAGACCCATTTTTTGACGCTAAACAAACTAAGTTAAATGATTCACTTGATTGAAATCATCTATTATCCAGGAATCGACATCAAATCTAATCGTACTCAAACATGCATTGAACAAACGCATTTCGTTGGAAACGATAGACTCGTTTGACATCAACCGTAAAATGAAATGAATGACAGCGCCATGTGCAACAAGTATAACTTTCTTTTCGGGATACTCCTTTTGAATTTCCTGGAGCCCATTCATCAGCCTGTATTGTAAAGAATCCTGATTTTCCTGACCCGGATATACTTTATCCTTGAATGCTGCTTTCCTTTCAGCCGCTGTCATTCCTTCAGCGACACCAAAATTCTTTTCTATGAATTCCATTTTTTCGATAACCGGGACTTCAATATAATGGGAAATGATATCAGCCGTTTCCCTTGCCCTTTTTAGAGGGCTTGAAATAATTACATCCCAATCCTCTTTTGACAAAAATTCACCACATTGCCGTGCCTGTATCTTTCCTAGTTCATTTAAAGGGATATCAGTCTGCCCCTGAAGTTTTCCCAGTGCATTCCAATCTGTTTGACCATGCCGCACTAAACAAATAGTAGTAATTGTCCTCAAACCCCTCTATGTAGATTGTTATTTTATCTCTTCTTCTATGATGGAGTGTCCTTCACTCTGCTCGAGATCTGACCATTTCCACTTTTCATGCAAGCGTATCCTTCCATCAGGCAGCATTTCAGGGGTGGAAAGACAACTACCTCCTCTAATTTCACCTTTTTCATTGATATGATTATACCTGAATTCCAGAGATCCATCCATATTTACAAGCCCTATTAAAGTTCCCTTAACAACCTCTCCGCCCTGATAACTTGCTGAAAGAATTGAACCTTCTTGTGAATAGTGGAAGGATGTACTTCCTGATACTTCTCCATTTTCAGAATTGACTTTAGCTCTGAATATCCGTCCATCATAATTAATCATGATCATTCCCCCATATTAAATTGATAAGGATAATGATACCAAATTAATAAAAAAAAGAATATTTAAAAATCTTATAAAAACATAATTCGTCCTCAATGTAAATGCCACAAAAAATACATAATATTTCCCATTGAATTCTTCTATTATTTTGTGGTTAGATAATGGAAGATGTTACATATGGTATGAACATTCCCAGAGGTGAAACATCTAAATTAACTTGAAGATATTGGTGAGGTGCTCATTTGAAAGAAATACTTCTGATTCTACTATTACAACTTATTTATGTTCCGATTTACACGCTGCGAACCATTTTCTTAGTAAAAAATATTACCATACTTGCCTCGATTCTGGGTATCGCAGAAATGTTAGTATACGTTTTTGGTTTATCCCTTGTATTTGGCGGTGACCAAAGTATACTCGCCATGGTTGTATATGCAGTCGGTTTTGGAATCGGAATAATTTTTGGTACGAAAATTGAGCAAAAACTCGCCATCGGTTTTATAAATGTAACCGTTAATACCCAAACCAAAAATGAACCCTTAGTTGATACATTGAGGAATAATGGATTTGGTGTCACTCTTTATACGGGCGAGGGCAGGGATAGCAACCGTTATCGAATGGAAATATTGACAAAACGCAACCGGGAACAAGAATTGATAGCAACCGTTGAAAAGTTTGAGCCTAAGGCTTTCATCATTTCATATGAACCACGTTATTTTAAAGGTGGATTTTTACTGGACCGGTTGAAAAATAAAGCAAGCTGAATATATGCAAAAGCCCATCTATTAAAGATGGACTCAGACTGTAGACAATCTCGAAGAAAAGCGAGTTTATCTACAGTTTTTTCTTTATAATCGTTACAGTTGTTTTCAGAAATCCGCTCCCTTTCCTCCGACTGTCTGCCAAGCCTCCTCGCCGCAAGCGTCTTTGGTGTCTCGGCCAGCCACTTATTCGGCAGGAGTCTTGCAAATTTCTTCAATCCAGTGAGGGTTTCGCCTATATAAAACAGTAAAAAAGTATAACCAAATCTTGTTTTAAAATTATGGTTATAATTCACTTTAGTTGACCACTATGCTTTCGAAACATCAAACTATTCACCGAGACAAATTGAAATTATCGCTTTATACCACCTTGTGTCCCCGTCACCTGGAGAAATGTATTCAGAAGTAGGGCACCCAAGTATTGATCCCTCGATATTAATAAAACTCTCATTTAACCTTTTGTCGACAAACAGAGCCCATCTATTAAAGATGGGCTTTTGCATTATTTGGTTTTTGATTTTTTAATCTTAACTGCCCTAGTAACCGGTTGTTTTTAATCCACTTTACGTATTTTTTTAATGCTTCATCATCTTTCAGCAAAACTACGTTATATAGGCGGATCGCCAGCTCTCGGTTTGAATACAATGCGTGAATCTGTTTATGACATGGTTTACAGAGATAGGCAATTGGTAAAAGGCTTCCTCCTAACTCTCTAGGAGTTAAATGATGGATGGTCAGTTCAATCTCACCCCTGTCACAAAGCTCACAAGTACCTTTCATCTCTTCACTCGAGCGTTAAGGCTTTACGGATTTTCCTTCTTCAACAATATGAAACATCAAATGGGCAAGATGATGGATTGGTCCATACTCTTCATTGTCATCATCTTCCACTTCTTCTCCTTCAACTTCCACTTCATCCATGCCTTGTAAATAAAGTGCCATGAACTCATAAAAATCATTTTTAGTAAAGGAGTAACAATCACTTGGATCCTGGTTATCTTCTTCATACTGTAAAACAAGATGAGATAAATCACCCTCATCATCTTCTGCATCAAAAAAAACGAAATAACCGATATTTGTATCCAGTTCAAATAACCTGCGAAAACCGCGTGATGTTGTTTTTTCAAACTCAGCAGCCGTCAATTTTTGCACTTGCATGCTGTCTACATTATCTTCTTGATGAAAGCCCACGATAAATGTGTTCATAGTCTACCTCCTATTGAATATGGATAACCATTAGTATCCCCATTTACCCGGATTTATTCGATTTAGAGGGTAGTTTCCAAGACAACCGGGCAATGATCACTTCCCATGACATCGCAGTGAATGTTAGCCTCAATTAAAGAATCCGTCAGCCGTTTTGAAACAATGAAATAATCGATTCTCCAACCGATATTTCGCTCCCTTACTTTTGCCATATATGACCACCAAGTGTAGGCACCTTCCTGGTTAGGATAAAAATGGCGAAATGTATCGATAAACCCTGCATCAAGTAATTCAGTCATCTTTCCACGTTCTTCATTAGTGAATCCGGAATTCCCAATATTAGGTTTCGGGTTTTTCAAGTCGATTTCCTGATGTGCAACATTGAGGTCCCCACAGAAAATAACCGGCTTAACCAAATCCAGTTCTTTAAGATAATCAATCATCCCATCTTCCCACTCGAGACGGTAATCAAGCCTTGATAAATCCCTTTTGGCATTGGGTGTATATACATTCACCATATAGAAATTCTCGAATTCCAATGTTATGATTCTGCCTTCGGGCTCCTCGTCCATCTCCCCAACACCATATTTCACTGAAAGCGGTTTTTCCTTTGTGAATATGGCTGTACCTGAATATCCTTTTTTCAATGCATAATTCCAATATTGATGGTACCCTTCCAATTCAAGTGAAATTTGCCCTTCTTGAAGCTTAGTTTCTTGAAGGCAAAAAATATCTGCATCCACATCTTTAAAGTAATCTAAAAATCCTTTTTTAACACAAGCTCTAATTCCATTCACATTCCAGGAAACCAATTTCATATTCGCTTAAATTCTCCTTATGGCCAACTAATTTCATTACATTTCCACTATACTATTTATCTGCTTTTTTTCCCATTAGAGTATATTCGAAAACAATCTGGCAAATGATTCTTTTGAACGTTCCAGTAAGCCACGATTGTTATAACTAATTAGATCTAGTTTGTCACTATCGATCATATCCTCTTTATAATGAGTGACAAGATCATCAATGGAACTGCTGCCCATAAGAAAGACATTCACTTCGAAATTCAGATGAAAACTCCTCATATCCATGTTTGCCGTCCCTATGGAAGCCATATCACCATCTACGATAATAATTTTCTGATGTAAAAAACCCTTTTTATACGTGTATACCTCTACACCGAATTGAAGCAGCTCCCCGAAGTAGGAGCGGCTGCCATATTGGGTTAAAAACCCATCATTTACTGCGGGTACCATAACCCTAACTTGTATCCCCTTAATGGCGGCATGTTTAATTGCTGCTTTAATCGCTTGATTAGGTACGAAGTATGGACTCGCTATCCAAATTGATTCAGTGGCGCTAGTGATAAGCGAATAGTAAAAATCACTCATGATTCCCTGTTGTGTATCAGGTCCGCTCGCAACTACCTGGACAGCTCCATCCCCTTGTTTAACATTATTTTTGAATACCGGACGTTTCTGCAATACATCTTCCCCACTTACATATTCCCAATCCAAAAGGAAAACAGTATGAAGCATATATACTGCTTCACCTTTTAGGACCATGTGTGTATCTCTCCAAAATCCAATGTTTTTGTTTCGTCCTAAATATTCCTCACCTACGTTTAAACCGCCTACAAAGCCAATTTCCCCATCAATGATGATGATTTTTCGATGATTCCTAAAATTAAACTTTTGATTGAAAAAACCGTGTTTCAGAGGCGAAAACGGATATGCTTTTATCCCTGCATTTTTCATCCTCTTTACTTCATTATTTGAAAGGCTTAAACTACCGGCGGCATCAAAAATGAATAAAACTTCCACACCATCTTTTGCTTTTTCAATTAGGATATCTATTATTTCCGTCCCCAGCCTGTCTGAACGAAAAATATAATATTCAATATGGATGAATTTTTCAGCCTTTTTTAACTGTTTGATGATTTCTGTAAACGTTTCGTTCCCATTTTTCAATACTTCCGTTTGCGAAGATGTACTTATAGTGGTCTCAGAAGCATTTTTGGCAAAAGCTGCGAATGATTGCTGATGATTATTCAAGAACGTTAAATCTGGCGATGATACATGAGTGACAAGACTCTTCCATTCTTCCCGATCTTTTTTTCTTTTACTTCTAAACAAATACCCCTTTAAATAGAGCTGTCCTGAAAATAGATAAAACACATATCCAAATACAGGGAAAAACAAAAGCACGTATATCCATAAAAGGGTCTCGTGAGCAAATCTATTTTCCAGCATGAGTGAAAACATGGTAACAAACACAACAAAAATATATAATCCAATAAAAAATAGCTTCACGTTGAAGCTGACATGAGTGAACAGGATCATATAAACCGCAGCCATTAAAATAAATAAAAATACAATTTCCATTCTTCTTCTTCTCATCTTTTCATTCTCCTACACAGCAATATTTTATATATATCTAAACATATACCCATATTTGATGGTAAAAGAAACAAAACACTTACGAAGACTCTTTTCGCAAGTGTTTTGTGTATTTCCTATCCAATTATCACTTCATGACAGGAATCAGAGATTCATATAGCTGCATATACTTTAAGGAAGATGAAGTCCAACTGAAGTCTAACTTCATTGCGTTTTCGACCAGATTCCTCCATCTTTTCGGCTGGAATTTGTACAGCCCAACAGATTGTTCAATTGCATGAAGCATATCGTGAGCATTATAATTCGTAAAACTGAAGCCATTCCCCTCACCAGTAAATTGATTATACGGAATGACCGTATCACGAAGTCCGCCTGTCTCCCTCACTAACGGCAGAGTACCATAACGAAGCGCTAATAGTTGGCCAATACCACATGGTTCGAATTGGGAAGGCATCAGAAATAAATCAGAACCTGCATAAATGCGCCTTGCTAAACCCTCATCAAAATATGTATTTACTGAAACCTGATTTGGATATTGGTCAGCTAAATGGTGAAATGCAGATTCATATTGCTCATCACCCGTACCTAAAAGGATGAATTGAATCCCTTGATTCATCATTTCATGAAATACATGGAGAATAAGGTCGATTCCTTTTTGATCAACAAGTCTGGTCACCATTGATATAACAGGGACTCCATCATTGACCGGAAGATTCAGCGATTCCTGTAACTGACGTTTATTCTCCATCTTACCCTCATAGGAGTCAAATGGAACAGGAAGATGTTCATCTTCCTCAGGATTATATTCCTCATAATCGACACCATTGACAATCCCTTTAAGGTCACCATTCCTTTTCCTTAAAAACCCATCCAGATTTTCCCCAAAATAGGGACTTTGAATTTCTTCCGCATAACTTGGGCTGACAGTTGTGACTATGTTAGAGAAAGCTAAGCCAGCTTTCAAATAACTGACATTCCCATGGAATTCAAGACCATCGATATTAAAATATAACTCACTCAAATCCAGTAATTCTGCTAAAACAGCTTTAGGATAAACTCCTTGATAGCGTAAATTATGTATGGTAAATATCGTTTTAATATCCTGATAGAAAGGATGGTTATGATAATGAGCTTTCAGCAAAACACTGACAAGGCCAGTTTGCCAATCGTGACAGTGTATGACATCCGGCTTTTCTTCTAAATAGGGTAAAGCCTCTAATACTGCACGGGAAAAGAAGGCGAATCTTTCGCCATCATCAAAAAAACCATAACTCCCATGCCTTTTGAAATAATATTCATTATCCAGGAAATAATATGTAATTCCATCAGCAACAAGTTTTTCGATACCACAAAATTGCTGGCGCCAACCGACAGGGACCTCGATACTCGTCATATGTTTCATTTCTTTTTTGAAGCGGTTTGGCAGATCCCCGTATTTAGGAAGGATTACACTTACATGGACACCCTGTTTTTTTAGCGCTTTCGGGAGCGCGCCTATAACGTCTCCGAGCCCTCCCGTTTTTATAAAGGGGGCGCATTCTGAAGCAGCAAATACAACGTTCATTGCCGCACCTCCTCTATTAAATTACTTCCGCTTTTTTTATTACAGTCGGCTGTTTTAAACCAATTACGGATTTTTCACTAGTAATCTTCACTTCTTTATCGGTAATGATATTTTCTACGATAGCGCCTTCTTCGATCACGCCTTTTTGCATGATGATGCTATTTTTTATAATCGCGCCCTTTTTAACCTTTACCCCACGGAAGAGAATACTGTTTTCAACAGTCCCTTCAATAACACAACCGTTGGCTATCAATGAATTCGTAACCTTCGAAGAACTTGAATATTTGGTCGGTGCCTCATGTTTGATTTTTGTATAAACATCCCAAGTATCCCCGAAGAAAGAACGGATGACCGAAGGGTTCAGGAAATTCATATTACTGGAATGGAAACTTTCAATGGAATGGATGAACGGCATATCTCCAGTAAAATTGTAGCCTTTGACGGTAAAACGATGAAGATTGGCTTTCACAGCATCTTTCAAAAAGTCATATTCTCCACTGGCAACACAGCTTTTGATCAAGTTCACCAAAAGGGTTTTACTTATGATGAAGGTTTCTAGACAAACATGGTCACCAGGTCTAGGGATTGTGTAGAAGCTAATGTCAGTGATGTCTTCATCCGAATCTACTGAGCAGGTGTGATAGATTGGTTTTTCAATCAGTTCCCCTTCATAATCCTTGTATACGACCGTGATATCCGCTTTATGTTTTTTATGATAATCAAGCACTTCATTAAAATCCAATTTGCATACATGGCATCCAGGGGAAATGATGACAGTATCTGCCTCTGCACGTTCGAAAAAGCTGAGGTGATCGTAGAATTGCTTCATATCGCCTGTTACCGTTTCATCCGGATGGATAGGGGGCAAGATGTATAATCCTCCTGAACGCCGATCCAAGTTCCATTCTTTACCTGATCCAAGATGATCCATAACCGAGAGATATTTTTCCTTTGGAAAAACGGCCACTTTCGATACATCCGCATTTATGAAGTTAGACATCGTAAAGTCAATCAAACGGTAGCGCCCGCCAAATGGCACCGATGCTACATTACGGTGAGCAGTCAGATCTTTTAAATGTTGTTTTTCATTGATTAAGTTAATAATACCCAACACGTTTTCCATAGCATCTTCCCCTTTTTCCTAGTTCAGAGTGATCTTTTTTTTGTTTGGATTGATAATGGTCTGATTTTCGCCAATTAATGTAATATCGGATGTAACCGCTGAATTGCCAACTACGGCACCATCTTCTATTACGCAATTGCTGGCTATGATGCTTCTTTCTATATGAACGTTTTCACCAATAGTGACATTAGGCATGATGACTGAATCTTTTATGGTTGACCCATAGCCCACCTGAACATTATAGGATAAAACAGAATGTTCAATGTTCCCATGTATCATGCACCCTTCATTGATAAGCGACTGACTGACCTCGGCATCTGACGATATATATTGCGGAGGGTGATTCGCATTGCGGGCAAAGATTTTCCATTGTTGATCATCCAACTGGAAATTTGGCGTTTCCTCCAATAAATCCATATGGGCCTGCCAAAGGCTTTCCACCGTTCCAACATCTTTCCAATAATCATTAAAACGATAGGCATATAGCTTTTTTCGGTCTTCAAGCATCTTTGGAATGATGTTGCTACCGAAATCATTAGAAGAATTTGCATCTTTTTCATCGTTTATTAAATACCGTCTTAGGGTCTTCCAGTTGAAAAGGTAAACGCCCATGGATGCAAGATTACTCTTTGGATACTTTGGTTTTTCGTCGAATTGGGTGACTTTATCATCATCATTGGTATTCATGATTCCAAAACGGCTTGCTTCCTGCCATGGCACTTGAATGACGGCGATGGTTGCCTCTGCATTTTTTTCGACATGATAATCCAGCATCTTACTGTAATCCATCTTATAGATATGGTCACCTGAGAGAATCAGTACATGTTCCGGATCATAGTTATCAATGTATTGGATATTTTGATAAACAGCGTTTGCCGTCCCTTTATACCACTCACCGCCTTCTTTCCCTTGATAAGGGGGAAGAACGGATACTCCGCCAACATCCAGATCGAGATCCCAAGCTTTGCCATTACCAACATAATCATTTAGAATCAATGGCTGGTATTGGGTCAGTACCCCAACCGTATCAATACCAGAATGAGTGCAGTTACTTAATGGAAAATCGATGATTCTATATTTACCGCCAAAGGGAACAGCTGGTTTTGCCAAACCAATTGTCAATTCACCTAACCTTGAACCCTGGCCTCCTGCCAATAACATTGCTATCCATTTTTTCGCTCCCATTATTCGTTCACTCTCCCCCGTCTTTTTTTTGTTTGCTTCATATAAATTGAAATGCCTAATGGAGGTACAGTTATTTCCATGCTGAATGGTTGATTATGGTATGGTTCTTTTTTGACATTAATGGGTTCTTCATTGATCTGGCCAGATCCTCCAAAAGCTGTCGAATCACTGTTGAAGACCTCTATATATTTCCCATGGGATGGTACACCTATTTGATAATGAGCATGGGTCTGCGCAGAAAAATTACATACAACAATGCAATAATCGCCTTTACGTTTCCCTTTTCTCATAAAGGTAATGATACTCTGGGTACTATTGTTTGGATCTACCCATTCAAATCCCTCCTGGACATGATCTAGTCTCCATAGAGAGGAAGTTTCCCTGTAAAATTCCTGAAGGGTACGGAAGTAATATGCCAGCTTTTCGTGAGATTCATATTCCAAAAGCAGCCAATCCAATTGTTCTTCATCTTTCCATTCTATGAATTGGCCAAATTCACTGCCCATAAATAGAAGCTTCTTACCAGGATGCGCCATGAAATATCCAAGGAGTAAACGCAAATTTGCGAATTTCTGCCAATAGTCACCTGGCATCTTGTTCAATAAAGACTTCTTGCCATGAACTACTTCATCATGTGAAAAGGGCAAGACGAAATTTTCTGAAAAAGCATAGAAAAATGAAAATGTTAAGAGGCTATGGTGATTTGGCCTTTCTCCCGTTTCAAGTTTCATATAACGAAGGATATCGTTCGTCCATCCCATATTCCATTTGTAGTTAAAACCCAGGCCGCCTATATCGGTAGGAGAAGTTATAAGTGGCCGGTCTGTTGCTTCTTCAGCCATCATTAATGCATTGGGATATTTCTTGAAAACCACTTCATTAAGTTTTTGCAAAAATTGTATGGCTTCTAGATTCTCCTCGCCGCCAAACTGGTTTTTTAGCTTGACCGGCAAGGGATTATCATGATTTAAATAAACCATTGACGATACCGCATCAACACGGACTCCATCAATATGGTAAACATCCATCCAAAACATTACATTTGATATGAGGAAACTGATTACTTCCGGTTTGGTAAAATCAAAGTTGTACGTACCCCATAACGGTCGCTCTGCCCTAGCATGATCAATTGGTTCATAGAGAGGCGTACCGTCAAAACGGGAAAGTCCATGCGCGTCTTTACAAAAATGGGCGGGAACCCAGTCAAGGATTACCCCAATGCCCTTTTGGTGACAAAGGTTAATTAAATACTTAAAATCTTCCGGTGATCCGTAACGACTAGTTACTGAATAATATCCCGTGACCTGGTATCCCCATGATTTATCATATGGGTGTTCCATAATGGCCATGATTTCAATATGTGTAAAACTATTATCAATCACATAATCAACTAATCTATCAGCCAATTCACGGTACGAATAAAATTCGCCATTTTCTGTCTGTTTCCATGTTCCGGGGTGCACTTCATAAATGGACATGGGTTTATGATAAATATTTTCCTTTTTCCTATCGGCTATCCATTTCGAATCTTGCCATTCAAAATTATCAAGCCTTTTAATGACCGAGGCTGTTTTTGGTCTGACTTCCGAATAGAAGGCATATGGATCGGCTTTTAGGATACGTTTATTTCCAGGTGTATGTATTTCGTATTTATATATTTCCCCTTCTTGTAGTCCTGGTACGAACAACACCCAGATACCTGAACGCTCGATCCGCTTCATCGCATGTTCATTACCGTCCCAATTATTAAAATTACCGACTACTGAAACTTGCTTGGCATGGGGGGCCCAAACGGCGAAGCGTACTCCTTCATTACCTAATGATGTTACAATGTGTGCCCCAAGCATTTTATAACTTTCATAAAGGGTGCCTTCATGAAACAAATATAAATCGAAATCGCTTGGATAATTCTCTTGTAGCTGGTCCATAATTGTACTCAATAAAACCCCTCCATCAGTATTAACTCGATAGTATTTTACCTATCCTTCCCCAGTTATTATATATATTCGGTGAAAATGACATTAATCCTTCAAATGGAGGTGAAGTTATTGTAATAAATGCCCGTTTTTTTGCAAATTAAAACATTATTTTGAAAAAAATAACCATTTAATGTAAAAATATTATTATACCACTAAAAGCTCCCTCCATTTTATGGAAAGAGCTTTATGGTTTCTTGTATGAATGTTTCATGTTGCTTGTTCAGTTCGAACCATGTCAGTTTTCGTTAAGAATAAATAGGATAAAGAGACGGACCATGCAAGTGGAGTATTCCTATTTGGAATATCACTGCCTCCTATATATAGCTCAGGTACTTCCCAATTTTCCGGAATGATCATTTTCGTTTTATTTATATATTCCTTTACTTTGTTCATCATGCCAAGTTCAAGATAGCATAGGCCCAACCATGGAAGCCCGAAACACCATTCCGCTTCTTGACCGTCATTATAATAAAGGTCCCTTTCATATCGTATACAGCCTTTTGTTCGTTCAAGGCGCTCTGTGACATTTTTCAATATTTTAAGGGCTACTTCACGATCTACCAGTCGATAAGGATAAATTAAGGATAAAAGGGCTAAATCCGTCTCTTTTGTATAACTTTCCCTTGGAAGCAGGAAACGGAGGGTTTCTTCTCCCTTTTTAATCAGTTCCTCTTTAACGTTGACCAGCATCTTGACTGAATTCAAACCAGCAATACATGCACCGATGCTTGAAGCGTGAATTTCGATATTTTCTTCCCACATCCCGTTATCTTCCGACTGCCAATATTGCAGGCATTCCAAGTAATTGACCAACTTTTGAACGATTTGTAAATCACGTTGATTTCTTATCACCTTTTTCCCATGCCTGTATCCTTCACCGACACCCCATAAGAAGGAACCGATCGCATCATTTTGGGCGTGCCCCCACTCATCGGGCAGTTCCCTAAGCTCAGTGGAATACCGTGCATGGATATGTTCAAAAAGAAACTGGGGTTTCTGTTCTGTATGAATATCTATCTTCCACTCATAGGATTGAAATAAGTCGAATAGAGCATGATATGCTTTCTCGTAACGATTGGATGGATCATTTATAAAAGGCAATACTGTATAAACGACATCCCTTATCCAGACATAATTATAATCATCGGAAATGCTTGCAGTATATGCGCCATTAGGAAGCCGCATGCGATCTAGAACCTCTAGGGCACCATTTACATTCATCAATGAACACCTCCATAGTTATTTGCTTATTCCCATTGTTGACAAACTCCCACTTTCTAAACGTTGGTTCATACATTTTCTATTAGAAGCGCTTTCATTCCAGTTAACCAAAACAACATTTCAGAAGTTCATTCACCCTAGTTTATGTAATCACTGCCGGTTTTGATAATCAAGCTTCCAATGTTCATTAAAAAGCGTTATTTGCCTAACGGAAATGAACGAATTCAAAAAGTTGCTGGTTATTCTTGTGAAATAAAAAACCAGTAATGGCAATCCATTACTGGTTATATCGGCCTATCACATAAAAGTTTAGTATTCATTAAAAGAAAAATCGTAATATCATCAAGGAAAGCACTCCAATCATAACCGTACCCAATAGACTTCTCGTAAAAATGGCAACCAGGAAAGCTGGTAAAGCTGCGGCCAAATTCAATGCATTATCCCTAATTGAAAAGACTTGTTCCGATAATAGAAGTTCTTGAGCCAATAACGCCGCCATTACGGCCACTGGAACATGCTTTAGCCAGTCGATGCCCCACTCAGGAATCTGCATTTTACTAAGCAGCATCAAGGGTACGACTCGAGGTATGAAAGTTACAATCGAAGTCCCTAAGATTACTATAAGGATATATCCGCTTATTTCCATCTGCCAATCACCATCCCTATCGTTGAAGCTACAATCGTTGCAACTATTACTCCAGTACTGCCAGGAAATAAGAAACTTACTGCAACAACGATTAATATGCTGCTAAAAGCCACTGCAAGATCTATAAAAAAGTCCTTTTTACTTACTATTTGCAAAACTAAAAGGCCGATGAACATCGCTGGCAGAGCGAAGTCCATCCCATATTTTTCGGGATTTGGAATCCATTGTCCAAAGAAACCACCGGCCATATTTGCAATGAACCAATTTAAATAGGCTGCAAGATTCAGACCAAGCATCCATTTAAAATCGAGTTGTTTCTTTTTCTGTGCTGTTGTGACGGCCACTCCAAACGTTTCATCAGTTAACAAGGCCCCGGTTATCAGGTTTTGTTTAAAACTTTGATGTCTGAAATATGGAGTCAATGCCGCACTAAGTAATAAATGGCGACTGTTAACAAAAAAAATCGTAAAAATAATGGCCGATACTGGATGACTTGCAGCTATCATCCCTGCCGCTATGAATTGTCCAGACCCAGCATAGAGTAAAAGCGACATTAGTGCCACTTCCATCATACTTAATCCTGACGTTTTTTCGACGACCCCTGCAGCAAAACCGATACTTAGGTACCCCAATAATGTAGGAATACAATCCTTTACCCCTTGCCAAAAGCCTTCCCCATCAATGACTTCGGAAATGCCATCGCTTTTCCATTCAGCACGATCCTGACTCATATGAATTCCACCCTTGTTTAAATAAGTTCCTTCAATTAGATTCCAGCTTGCTTGCCGAGCAAAATTGGTAATTCACTATATATTTCAATGATCTCTTCTATCCGCATTCTCACTAAACCGCTGGAAGAAGGGGCAACGAATTCCATGGTCCGATTCGATGAAGGATCTTCCTGAAGCCCCCAAGAGACCTTTCGAATTTGACGATATTCCTGATAGACACCCTTGCCTACAAAACAGACAAGTTTAGGTTTATACTTTTCAATTTTCCTTTTTAATTGCTTCCTACCCCTTATGTACTCGTCTTTTGTGATTTCGTCAGCACCTTTTGTAGGCCTGGAAACGATATTGGTAAAACCATAACCTAAATCCAGTAATGACGAGTCTTCAGTTGGGTGATATTTCCTTGGTGTCAGTCCGGACTCGTAGAGGATTTTCCAAAAACGATTGTTTGGATTCGCATAATGATGGCCAGTCTCTCCTGACCGAATGCTTGGATTGAAACCTACGAACAATATATCCAGATTTTCCTTTAAATGATCAGAGATGCCTTCCATTTTAAAACTCCTTTTCAAATCTCTTATATAATTATTGTACAAAAAACAAAAAATATTTAATTACCTTTTCCGACATTTTCACAAACATATGTCCAAAAACTTATAAACGCTTTAATTAGAATGAAGGATGATAGTTCCATGATATAGTGATAACCTGACAAATGGAAGATTGAAGACCCATTGCTCCGCTTGAATTTAGTATTCTTTTTTCCACAGAATGATAAATGCTTTAAAACAAGAAAAAACTACACTCATTTCTCTTGCTCGAATGAGTGTAGTTTCAGGAATGAAATGACCATTAACCCAGCTTCCTTCATTCATTTCCCTGAATAATGGAATGACTATTTAATATAAAATACCCTAGCGTAGCCAACCTGTCGGGAAAGGTCTCGATACGAGGTATTAACCCGTGTTCAAAAGAAACAGCCACCTTATAGATGGCTGCTTCTTCATATACCTTATTGTGCGCGATCCACTCGAACATAATTTATTTGATTAAACGATATGGTAATGATATTTAGATTACTTCAAAACTCTCAGAATGGATGAAGATAAGGATGGCCTTCTTTAGGATAGGGGTGTTTTGATCCTTTGTCAGGAGAATAAAACTATATAGTTATTGGAGGCACAAGTCTCTCGATTTTAAAAAGGGTATACTTAATGGATATGGTAATTAACAAAGCTATGGATCCAGAAATTAAATGAGTCTATTAAATAGGATCAGGAACCTTTAAATTTAACGCAACCTGTGTTGACTTTTAAGGCGAATCGCATCAATCAAATGACTTTTCTCGTAGGTATTTATGTACCTACGAGTTTTCATGTTAGGTATCAGACTATCTTTTTATTAAATCCGCTTCTTTCTAACCGGATTTAGGAAACATTCTGCCGTTGTTCGATATGATCATGTTTTCTTGCTGTAGACATCTTATTGATGGTAAGAAGAATTCCTGAAAGCCAAATTACCACGATAGCTGTATAGATATATATATGGGCTTCAATCGGAATCCATGTAGTTAATAGGGTTCGTACATTGATTAAGATAATAAAACCCCCTACTAAAACACCCATTAATTGAGCAGGAAGCATCCTGACGAGCCAGGCTGCAATCGGTGCGGCAACCACTCCACCAATTATCAACGCCACCACCCAAAGCCAATTGACAGCTTCCCATCCAAGCGAGAGGATAAAACCAAGACTTCCGAAGAAAGCAATGGCAAATTCACTCGTATCTACAGTCCCTACGGCTTTTCTAGCAGTCATTCCTTTTTTTGACAATAAAACGGGCGTTGCAATCGGGCCCCAACCGCCTCCACCTGTTGCATCACAAAAGCCTGCAAAAAGGCCTAACGGAATGGATTGTTTTGCGGTTAATGGCTTAACGGTTTCATTTTCTTTTGACGGTTTAAAAATAAATAAAAAGCGGAATAAAACGTATACACCAAGGCCAAATAAAAATATGGCAATGTATGGTTTAGCTAATTCGGCAGGCAGGTTGCTCAGGAAACATGCCCCTACAAATGCTCCAACCGAACCTGGGATGATCAAGCGATAGACCATGTTTTTATCTACGTTCCCAAACTTTATATGTGAAGCTCCGGACACCGCAGTGGTCACTACTTCCGATAAATGAACGGATGCTGATGCTACTGCAGGGGCAATCCCGAATGTCAATAATAAGGAAGTTGAACTCACCCCATACCCCATGCCAAGCGAACCATCGATTAATTGGGCTAAAAACCCGATAAAGGCTAAAACGATTAACTTTTTCATGACCTTCCCCTTTCACTAAAATAGAACCTTGATAACATCAATCCGACGGTACAGTTCGCCTGTATAAATAGATCATTCAGGTTTCATTAAGACACAAAGAGGCACCTAACCAATGGAATGACATGTTGGTTAGGTGCCTTCAGTTTTTCTGATCAGCCCAATGATATATTTTCTTCAGCTTCTACTGGCAAAAGCCTAGCTAAAAAACGAAATCTTTCTTTCAGGGAATATTTATAAATATCCTCAATTGAATCTTTCAATAACTTAGCTTTTTCCTCTTTTGAGAATGAACCATTTTTAATAATCATCCTTGCTTCGAAAAGGAATTCAAGATATTCTTCATATGATTCATCATATACTTCCCTTAAGTCATTGCGAATTTTTTTTGCGAGCGTTGGACTTGCTCCATTGGTGGAAACACTTATGGATAGCATGCCTCTATTCAATGTGGCTGGTATATGAAAATTACCCAGCTCATGATTACTAATTACGTTTACCAACTGACTTTGGGATGCATTCTCATACACTCGTTCATTAACTTCAGTGGAATTGGTTGCAACAATGATTAAAAACGCATCTTTATAATCAGTTTCTTCCACTTCTTTAAGTAAAACTTTAATCTTACCTTCCTTCTCCAACAGTTGAAAACCCGTGCATATCTCGGGGCTTACGACGGTCACTTCAGCACCAGCTTCCAATAAAGGGCCCGCTTTAAAGTAACCTATTTTACCACCGCCGATGATGACACACTTTCTGTTCTCGATATTAAGCGTAATTGGATACATAAGCTCCCTCCCCACTCACTTCATGAATTCGTTCCGATATTGCTTGTTCAATCTTTGGATGATAACCTAGATACTGGCAAAGTATGAATTTCTGCTTTCCCGTTTTTTGAATCTTTTTTAAACTATTTTCGATGGACTGCATTAAGAGACCGGTAAACAATAGGTAAGGAATGATAAATACTTGGTTTGATGGATATTCCTCTGCATATTCCAATGCTTCTCCAAAGCTTGGTGTGGCAGCTGTCAAATAGCACTCTTGCACACGGATTTTTGGAAACCTGTTCCTTAGCAAATCGGCCAATCGAGCTAAATCCCTTTTAACGTCGGGATCACTACTGCCCCTCCCAACCAATAAAACCAATGAATCCTCTGTAACCCTTACATTTGTTTCCTTCAACCGTTCCACTAAAATGTCAACCATTTTATCACTGACACCAATCGGCCTTCCGTATTTCAAGTCTACGGCAGGGTACCGTTTTTTCATTTTGTTCAATATGACTGGAATATCATGTTTTGCATGTACGGCTGTTAGCAATAGAACTGGAATGGCGATTATTCTCGTCGCACCTTTTTGTACACAGCGTTCGTAGGCGTCTTCTATCGTAGGAGTTTCCAACTCTAAGAAGCAATACTCCTGAATGGTATTGGGTTGTGCCTCCATACAAACTTTAATAAAATCAATGGCTTGGGCTGAGGCTTCTTTAACGCGGCTACCATGGCATATGTATAAAATGGCTTCCATTTAAAAGGCCTCATTTGCCAACAAATTTTCGGTTTGTTTTGCTTCAAACCATTTAATTTTCTCTCGCAAATTAACGACATCGCCCACGACTATCATGCAAGGGTTCGAAATCTGTTCGTTATTGGCGGTTTCCACTATATTAGCCAAAGTACTGACAGCTGTCCTTTGCGTTTTTAAGGTCCCCCAATGAATGAGGGCTACCGGAGTCTCGGGACTTTTTCCATGCTCCAAAAGTTTTCCTTGAATATATGGCAGATTTTTAACACCCATGTAAATGGCTAATGTATCGATGCCTTTTGCAAGTGATTCCCACTTGATATTATCCTCTTCATCCTTTTTCCGATGACCGGTAACAATTGCAAAAGATGAAGCGTGGTCCCTATGTGTAACTGGAATTCCCGCATAAGCTGTAGCGGCGATTCCAGCCGTAATTCCTGGAACGATTTCAAAGCTCACGCCACTTTTGGCAAGGGCTTCCGCTTCCTCCCCGCCTCTCCCAAAGACGAATGGATCGCCGCCTTTCAAACGAGTGACTATTTTTCCCTTTTTTGCATATTTGACCAGGAACCGATTGATGGTATCCTGCTGCAATAAATGATAATCCGGCAGTTTACCGCAATTAATCAGTTCTACACCGTCTTTTGCATGATTCAAAAGTTCTTTATTGACAAGTCGGTCATATAAAATGACATCAGCTTCTTGAATGCATTTTAATCCTTTTAATGTAATTAAATCTGGATCTCCGGGACCGGCTCCTACTAGATATACTTTCCCCATTTATGCAACCTGCCTTCCCTTAGAGAATCGTTTCGAATTCCGATAAAACGAAACCTGCTCCATTTTTAATTTTCCTTTTTTCATATAATGAGATGTCATCCACTTCAGGCATTTTCAAAAAATGTTTTTCCAGCTCGATATCAACAAGTTCAAACGCCTTTTCATCTGAATCGGCAACAATGATGACATGGATTGGTTTTTCCTTGATAGTGACTTCGAAACGGTATAGATTCATGGATTGCTTACCTTCCCCTATTAAACGGCCACTTCCGTTAATATATCATCAAGCTTACTTTGTAACTCTGGTATTCCTACCCTTTCCACGAAATCAAGGAAGGTTTCGGATAGAAGCTTTGTTTCTTTGAAAAATAGGATCAGTTCTTTCAGAACATGATAGAGCTGTTCAGCTTCCACTTTTCCTTTAAGTTTTTCATTGAACTTCCCGCCTTCATTCAACGTTCCTCCGACGTATATCTCAAAAGCCTCGACCATCTTTTTATCCTGGTTCTTCATTTTTATGCCTTGCAGCCCTATCTCGGCGATGGCTCTTTGACCGCAATTATTAGGACAACCTACCATATGCATCCTTACTGGTACATCGAGATCTATCTCCTTGTCCAGTGTTTCAGAAATGGCCCTCATTCTGTTTTTTGTTTCAACGAGTGCCAGGTTGCAATACTCGATGCCTGTACAAGAAACGGAATAACCAATGAATTTTTTTGGTTGATATGGAAATCTTTCAAAGATGGATTCCTGCTTTAATTCCTCAAGTTTTTCATCCGGCACATTTGGAATGATAAGATTTTGAGAATTACAGTTTCGGATTTCACCATTTCCATATTTCTTCGCAAGTTCGGCAAACTCGATCACTTCGTCTGGATTTAGACGACCAACTGGTATATTGACTCCAACATAGTTCAGACCATCTTGGTTTTGTTTATGGATGCCGTAGAAATAACCTGCATTCCATCCCTTCACCGCACTTTCACCCTTTTCAGGAAGCGGACCGGTGTACTCCAGCAATTTTTCCTTGAATTGTTCAGGACCCCAATCAGCGACAAGGAATTTCAATCGCGATCGATGACGTTTTTCACGGTACCCAAAGTCACGGAATATCGTCGTGATGGCGGCCGCTACTTCGACTGTTTTTTCAGGTAAAATGAATAAGTCAAGTTCTTCTGCCAGCATCGGAACGGAGGATAGCCCTCCGCCTACTTTTACGTGAAAACCAACTTCCGTTACTCCATCAATTACTTTAGTAGCTGGATTGAATGAAACACAGTTGATTTCAGCATTTGAAGCATTATGGATATTAGCACTTATGGACATTTTATATTTCCTAGGAAGGTTCGAATAGTCTTCGTTAAGGCGGAAATACTCAAATACATCATAAAGTACCTCGCGTGTATCAAAAAGTTCGTCAGGATCGATGCCTGCCAATGCATTACCGATAATATTACGTGTGATATCACCACATGCACCGGCCGTAGTCATTCCAACCTTTTCCAAACGGTTTAAGATATCCGGGACTTGTTCGATGGTCAACCAGTGGAATTGAATGGCTTGACGGGTTGTAATGTCATATACATCCCTCCCGTAATCTTTAGCGATGTTAGCTAGAGTTATCTGTTGATCATAAGTCAGGATACCTCCGGGAATAACGACACGCATCATCCAGTAACCTGCTTCTTTTGGCCGTTGCAGGTATAAACCTGCCCACTTGAACATATCCCAATTCTCTTTAGGGATGGAATCAAAACCATTTGCAGCGTAATGTGGAATATCATCGAATATCTTCAATCCGTCTTTTTCCAATTTCCAGATTTCCGTTTTATTTTTAGCGATTTGTGGATTTTCCGACCAAAATTTCTCGTAAACCATTACATTTCCTCCTTGATTAGATCGCTTTCTTTGCTGTCAAATAGGCGATTACCTGTTCAACGCACTCTTCAATGCTGTATTGGTCGGATTCTAAAATGATTTCCGGTTGTTCAGGTTCTTCGTATGGAGAGTCGATTCCGGTAAAATCTTTAATGATTCCTTTACGCGCCTTGTCATAAAGACCTTTTGGATCACGCACTTCGCACTCTTCGATCGGACACTTTATGTATACTTCAATAAACTCCCCTTCATCGAGTAAATCACGTACAATCTGCCGATCTGCCCTGAAAGGTGATATGAAGGCGGTCAATACGAACTGCCCACTATCCACGAATAACTTGGAAACCTCACCGATTCGCCTAATATTCTCGGTCCGATCCTCTTCAGAAAAACCTAAATCTTTATTTAAACCGTGGCGGATATTATCACCATCCAAAACATAACTTCGAATATTCCGATTATATAACTCTTTAGCGACCGCATTCGCAATCGTTGATTTTCCTGAACCCGAGAGTCCTGTAAACCATAGAACTGTGCTTTCATGCCCGTTCTGCTTCCGGCGGAGCTCCTTGGTCAATGACGTTTCATGCCAAGTGACATTCGTACTTTTACTCATTTAATAATCCCCCTCTTCATGTGATCCTTCAATTTATGTCCAATCAGTTATAAACTTCATTCTTTTTAAGACCTTCGATCAACACCTCGATGACTTCTTTACGGCTAAAGGTAGCTGGAGGAATTTCTCCATTACGCAACATTTCCCTTACCTTCGTTCCAGACAGGATGACATGGTCTTCCTTGCCATGCGGACAAGTTTTAGCGGAAGCCATATTGCCACATTCTTTACAGTAAAAACTATGTTCAAAGAATAATAGCGTGATCCCTAACTCATCTGAATTAAAATTCCCAAAGATTTTTTGAGCATCATATGTGCCATAATAATCACCCACACCCGCATGATCACGTCCGACGATAAAATGGGTGCAACCATAATTTTTACGGACCATCGCATGGAAAATCGCTTCTCTTGGTCCTGCATAACGCATGGCAGCAGGGAAAACTGCAAGTGAGACGCGATCCTTGGGATAATATTTTTCAAGCAACACTTTATAGCTTTCCATTCGTACATCTGCCGGAATGTCATCGGATTTAGTGGCACCTACAAGAGGATTTAAAAATAAGCCGTCGACAATCTCCAATGCTGTCTTTTGAATATATTCATGTGCACGGTGAACAGGGTTCCTCGTTTGGAATCCGACAACCGTTTCCCAGCCTTTTTCAGCAAAAGCTTTCCTTGTCTCAACTGGGTCCAGATAATTTGCTTGAAATAGCGGACGCTCTATTCTCTTTACTAACTTTATTTCTCCGCCGACATATACATCCCCGCGGTTATATAAATTTTTCACACCAGGATGCTTCTCATCATCCGTTTGATATACTAATGTCGCTTCCAATTGTTTATCGGGAGTGAAAATATCGGAAACGGAGAGAACTCCGTATGTTTCACCTTCATGAGTCAGCTTTACCTCTTCACCTATAGTAAGAGTTTCTGCAACTTCAACGTTCAAAGGCAGCGTAATCGGGATGCTCCATACATGGCCGCTGCTAAGCCTCATATCCTTGACAACTGTCTCATAGTCACTTTTTGTAAAGAAACCTTTGATCGGGCTGTAGGCACCAGTGCCTATCAATTCAAGATCACTTAAAGCTATTTCGTCAATTTCGATTGACTTTGTTATTTTACTAAAATCATATTTTGGTTCCCAAAGATCGATTAGTGTTCCTCCGTGCGGTAAACTGATTGTCATGCTAATTTCCCCCTATGGTTTCTAAATATTTAAGCCTATACTTTCTATTTATTTAAGATAAATGCAATCCGCATTCCGTTTTTTGGGCTCCTTGCCAACGGCCTGAGCGTAAATCATCTGCATTGAAGGCAGGTGCCGTACATGTTTTACAACCAATGCTTGGATATCCATTATCATGCAGGATATTATATGGAAGTCCATTTTTGTGGGCATAACGCCAAACATCTTTCCATGTCCAATGTATGAGTGGACATATTTTTACTGACTTGAACTTATTATCTTTATTGATATACTCTGTCAGAGCCCTTGTTTCAGATTGCTCCCTCCGTAGTCCCGAAAGCCAGGCTGTTGCCGTTGAAAGCACATCTGTAAGCGGAGTGATTTTACGGATGTTACAGCACTTATTGGAATCGCTAAGCCATAATTCATCCCCATGTTCCGCTGCCTGTTCTTCAAGCGTCAATGCTGGTTTCTTCATTTCGATCGAAAGATTTGGATATCGCTTTTTCACTTGATCGATCAATTGGTACGTTTCCTCAAAATGAACATCTGTATCAAGGAAAACTATTTTTGCCGAGGGATTGACCTTCGCCAATAAATCCGTAAGCACGATGCCTTCTATACCGAAACTACACGCATATATCAGTTTGTTTCCATAATGGTCATTCGCCCATTGCAGTACTTCCAAAGCACCTTTTGTCTCACTATCTTCAGGAAATACAGGTAAATCTCCGGTGTTGAAATTTTCATAGTTTATTAATGCAGCCAACTTTGCAGCCCCCTCTAAGAACTTGCTGTATGTCACTGGTTAGAATTACTTTTGATCAATGCCCGTTATAATCTTCCCCAGTTTAAATGACCCTAGGAAAAAGAGACGAATCTAACCAATACTCTCTTTATATCAGTTAAACCCGCCTCTAGTTTTTCTAGTCAGCAGATACCTTATTTAATTCTTAGTTTTTCATTTCTTTCCATTTGAATGATTTTACCATCTTGGACAATAAGTGTAATCGATCCATACTTCATTGAATTAAGCATTTCTTGAAGTCGTTCAAATATTTCTTCAAGCTGATTCTCTTTATCCAAACCTGTTCCTCCTTTAAGAAAATCCGCGAATATATTATTTCACCGCTGATTAAATGAATTTATTAAATTTATATAATTCCAAACAACCTTAAATTGTTATGGTTTCCCAAAGAATTTTCCGAAAAATAAAAATCTTTCCATGATGGAAAGATTTCAAGGTAAATATTCTTTACCTTATCTTCCAAAATGATCAACATTTTGTTGGAGGTAGCACCTTGCATCCATCATGCAGGTTGCTGGACTTCAAAGGGCCAATTCCCTCCGTCGCTCTGGATAAGTTTTATTATTTTAAATATTAACATATATTTAATCCTTGTCAATGGAGTTTTCTTATAAAATAACTTGGTTTAATATTATGGAGGAACTGTTATTTTTATACACACTATTCCATTCATGATTTTATGTTCATTTAAATATGAAAATAGACTCGTCTTTTTAGATAAAGTCTCCAAAAAAATGAGTCTATTTTCATTATTAAGCTATTATTGATGCCTGTCATTCATTGAAAAAGTAATTACTTGAATTCCATTCCTTTTATTGAAGTCGATTACTTATTAATTTCTTAACTGAATCGCTTCTATTAGTTCTTGAACCTGACTCTGAACGCGATCAACTAAATTCAAGTCATTGATCGGGTTTTCTGAATTCTGTTTATCTATTTCCTTATCCACAAAATATATGCCCTGCAACGGCTCGCCTTTTAATATTGAAATTAATGGTTTAAGCGCATAGTCAATCGCCAATAAATGCCTGTTACTTCCGCCAATCATAATGGGCAGCACTGGCTTCCCCTTAAAAGCTCCTTCTGGCAGCAAATCAATCAAGGCTTTTAATACCCCTGTATAAGAAGCCTTATATACCGGTGAACCAATGATGATTCCTCTGGCTGCTTGTATTTTCTCCGAAAGCTTTAAGATATCTTCGCTATTATATTTCCCTTGGAATAAATCATCTGCTGAGAAATCCGTAATTGAGTAATAAGCTGTGGTAAATCCTTGGTTTTCTACTAATGATTGAATATGTTTTAGTGAAATGTCCGTTCTTGATGGAATCGCTGGACTTCCTGATAAAATTACGATATCGCTCATATAAATCCCCTCCCATATTACATGGTTTTAGAATAAAAATCCTCGTAATGAATTTGTTGCAGCATGCATTTATCGTAATAGTCTGAAAAATATAAGTCAAATCTTACACTCCGGTTTATTAATTTCACAAGTAATGATTGCTTACCATTCAAAAAAACACGGTCATATTTGCGGCTTGATGCTCATGCCTTTTAATATGACCGTTTCATTATGTATGATTTTGTTTTCCATGAATACCATATACCAAAAGTTGTGCAATGCTCTTAATTCGTTCAGAAGTAAAATATGGTTCCTTTTTCTGTTGATGAATCTCATAATGTGTAGATAATGCCAATGTGAAAGAAATGATCCCCACATTAAAAAGGATAATATCAGAAATATATTGTATCTCTCCGCTATCTATTCTCTTCTGTATTTCAATATGCTTGGCATTCGGCTTGAAAATTCGATCAACATATTGCTTTGAAATATCTTGATCGAATTGTGTTTCCCGAAATAATATCGAAAACTGTTCTTTATTTTCAAGAACGTTTTTTATCATGGTGCAAACGTGATTTTCCACAAGATCATCAGTTGACAGATGGTTTGTCCCATCTTCAGACTCCTCTTTTTCATTAGGAGTAATTGTAGCCAGAAGCAAATCTTTTTTGCTTTCAAAGTATTTGTAAATAGTAGCTTCGGAAACATTGCATGCAGAGGCAATTTCATTCGTTCTTGTCATGTCAAACCCTTTTGTCGCAAAAAGAGTCCGGGCTACATTTATGATTCGTTCTTTGGTTTGTTGCCCCTTTTTCAAAAATATCAACCTTCTTTTATAAAGATAAGACCGGTTTCACCAATCTATTTTACATGATATCCCGATGGTACCAATCGGTCAATATTACCTTCGATCTATTAGAAATCAATATTCCCATATATCGTATATAGAAAACATCGTCTAATTTGGACGATGTTTTCTTTTTCAGATAATCATTTAAAAGATGCATAGCCATCATCGACCATGACTACACTTCCATTGATTGCATCCGCTTCTTCCAAGGATAATAAATAGACAGCATTTGCAATGGCTTCTGGCTTAATTAATTTACCGTGCATTTGACTTGCATTCAATTTATCGATGATTCCCATATCTTTATAGCTTTGTATGATTGAAGTATCAACACCGCCTGGTGCAATGCCTACTACGCGTATTCCATAAGCACCCAATTCCAAAGCTGCTGTTTGTGTCATCATTCTAACTGCTCCTTTGGACGCCTGATAGGCAAAAGTCCCATGGGAAGCTAAGTAGCCAAATACAGAGGCGGTATTTATAATGACACCCTTGATACCCAGTTCCTTCATTTTACTGCCTGCTGCCATGATGCCGAAGGCCACTCCGTGCTGGTTCACTCCAATCGTTTTGAAGTACCCGTCCATATCTTGATCGAGGATCATCCCTCCAGCACCAATGCCGGCATTATTAAACATGATATCGATCCTACCGTATGCTTCGACCGCTTTATTGATTAACGCTTCAACATCTTCATGATTGGAAACATCCGTTTTAACAAAAATGCCCTCTCCACCTCTGCCGTTATCCGTTCAACGGTTTCCCGTCCCATTTCTTCATTAAAATCCGCAACAACGACCTTGTCGAATTCAAGCATGTCGCTCAGCCAATTCCGCTTGCTCCTCCTGTAATAACTGCAACTCTTGCTGTTATAAGTATAAAATAGTAATTTCAAGAAATATGTTATTTAATCATTCCCTTTTAGCTTTTAATGCATTAGAAAGAAAAGCTGTCCTAATAAAAGGACAGCTTCATTTGTTTAACAGGTTTTCAATTCGACTTTACTTATGGATGTCTTAACCATTTCAATGAAAAGTTGCATGAAACGATCATCCCCTGTTAATTCTGGATGAAACGCACTGACAAGGACATTTTCTTGTCTCGCAGCGACAACATTCTCTTCATAAACAGCCAATATCTCTACATCTTCTCCAATTCCATCCGCAAATGGAGCTCGGATGAAAACGGCCTTAAAAGGTTCTTCCATTCCTTTAATTGATAATTCAGCCTCGAAACTATCCCGTTGACGTCCAAATCCGTTCCTTTTCACGGAAATGTCCATTAGTTCAAGATAGGCCTTCTCATCACCAGTCAATTCGTTGGCCGCCAATACCATCCCCGCACAAGTACCGAAAATAGGTTTTTTATGTTCGAAGAAAGTTTTGATTGGTTCCTTGAATCCATAACGATCCATTAGCTTTCTCATCGTGGTGCTTTCTCCGCCTGGAATGATTAAGCCATCGATTTCTTGCAGCTGTTCCGGTTTTTTAACAAGTATTGCTTGTTCTCCGGCAGCATTGATTTGGTTCAAGTGTTCTTCAACTGCACCCTGTAATCCCAAAACACCGATAGTTATCATATTACCATCCACGTTCCTGCATACGTTCTGCTGGAGCTAGTTTGGAAATATCGATTCCTTTCATTGCACTGCCCAACTCTTTTGACAACCGGCCTATCAATTCATAATCTGTGAAATATGTAGTCGCTTGAACGATTGCCGATGCGAATTTTTCTGGATTTTCCGATTTAAAAATACCGGACCCCACGAATACGCCATCTGCTCCCAATTCCATCATCAGTGCTGCATCTGCTGGAGTGGCAATTCCGCCAGCTGCAAAGTTAACTACAGGCAATTTACCAGTCCGTTTGATTTCTCTTAAAATTTCATAAGGGGCACCAATATTTTTTGCTTCCGTCATTAATTCATCATCACTCATGATGCTAACTCTACGAATTTGGGACTGTACCTTTCTCATATGACGCACAGCTTCCACGATATTACCTGTACCTGGTTCTCCTTTTGTACGAAGCATCGATGCTCCTTCTCCAATACGGCGTGAAGCTTCGCCTAAATCACGGCAGCCACAAACGAAAGGAACTGTGAAATCACTTTTTAATATATGATATTCTTCATCAGCAGGCGTCAGCACTTCACTTTCATCGATATAATCCACTCCCATGGATTCCAGGATCCTTGATTCAACAATATGGCCAATCCTTGCTTTAGCCATAACCGGGATGGATACTGCATTCATTACTTCCTCGACAATTCGCGGATCTGCCATTCTTGCTACCCCGCCAGCCGCACGGATGTCTGAAGGAACCCTCTCCAATGCCATGACAGCGACAGCACCTGATGCTTCAGCAATTTTTGCTTGTTCTGCATTTATGACGTCCATAATTACGCCACCCTTTTGCATTTGTGCCATTCCTCTTTTTACTGTGTCAGTTCCTAATAATTTTTCCATTTCTCTTCCCCCTAATATTTGCATTTTTTAGATTTGTTGTGTTTAGTATAAAAAATAGTTGACCGTATTGAAAGTGTCAGTTTTAATTAATTTAATGGGGTCAGTATAATTTTATCTAAAAGGCGGAAACAATATGAATATGCTAACTTGTGATTTAAATCGATTTAGTGAAGTACCTTTGTACGAACAATTATATTCACATATTAAAAAAGAAATCATTGATGGCCGTCTTCTTTATGGCTCAAAACTGCCTTCCAAACGTAAATTGGCAGAGTTCCTTCAGATTAGTCAAAATACTGTCGAGACAGCATATGAACAATTAACTGCTGAAGGATACGTTGAAGTCATACCAAGAAAAGGGTACTATATTCAAACATTCGAGGATTTAGAGTATACGCAAACCAACCAAGTTTCCTTGGAACAAATTAATGATAATGAAGGGGATTTACTGTATCATTTTCATCCCAGCCAAATTGACACGGAAAACTTCCCATTTGAAAAATGGAGAAAATACACGAAAAATAAAATTGATGAATCGCATCAAGATCTTCTTTTACTGGGGGATTCTAGAGGGGAATATGAATTACGATGTGAAATTGCCCATTATGTGTATCATGCACGTGGGGTTCAATGTGTGCCCGAACAGATCATCATTGGTGCAGGAATGGAAATTTTATTGCAGCAGCTTGTCCTTCTTTTCGATAAAAATGCCATTTATGGTGTTGAAGATCCTGGATTTCACTTGATTCACCGGATTTTACGCAGCTACCCAAATGAAGTCCATCCACTGCAAATTGATGAAGAAGGCGTAAAGGTAAACCCAATTGAAGATTCAAAGATCGATGTAGTGTATGTCACTCCCTCACATCACTTCCCCTATGGGACGATCTTATCCGTTAACAGACGGACGCGATTGCTGAACTGGGCTCAAGGGGCAGCAAACCGCTATATTATCGAAGACGATTACGATAGTGAATTTCGTTATAGTGGAAAAACAATTCCTTCCTTACAAAGTATGGATGCTGGTGATAAGGTGATTTACTTAGGATCATTCTCCAAATCATTGATGCCATCAATTCGGATCAGTTATATGGTTCTACCCGCTCCGCTGTTACAAATGCATCAACAGAAATTATCTTTTTACCATTCAACCGTTTCACGAATTGATCAACATGTGTTGACACAGTTCATGAAGGAAGGGGATTTCGAAAAGCATTTAAATCGGATGAGGAAAGTTTACCGGCGCAAGTTGGATAAAGTGATCGAGCTGTTTAAACCACATCAACAAATAACCATCACTGGTGAGCGGTCAGGATTACATATCGTCCTCATCGTTAAGAACGGCATGGATGAACAGACACTTATTCAAATGGCAAACGAAGACCGTATTAAAATTTATGGATTATCCACATATTCGATCGAAAAAATTGACGAACATCCTCCTAAAATCATATTGGGCTTTGCAGGGATTCCTGAATCTGAATTGGAAAAAGCCATTCACCTTTTATTGAAATCATGGGGTTTATAAAGAAAAAAGAAGTTCACTGTCGTGAACTTCTTTTTTTTAACTTTTAGATAAATATTGTTCCATCATATCCTTGGGTACCATGCTTCCGCCAGTCGCCCAGATGATATGTGTGGATTGGTTCATTTTATCCAGCAGTTTTTGGTCCCTAAGATATTTCCTTCCTTCTGGACCTGAAAAAAGTTGTATGGGTCCGAATGCTCCTGCGAGGGCAGATGGCTCTAAATAATAACCTTCCGTCTCTGCCATCTCACGGAGCAGTTCGAATAACCTTTTATCCTCTATGGTATAGCTGCCGCTTAACATGGTCGTCATCATACTGGAAACTAACGCTGAAGGTCTTCCGACAGCAAGTCCATCCGCTTCCGTCTTATTATCGATTCCAAATTCCTGCACCGAGACTTTGTCATGAAGGCCTGTCATCAATCCGAGCGTCATGCATGGTGAGTGTGTCGGTTCTGCAAAAAAACAATGAACATCATCTCCGAAGGCTAACTTGAGCCCATATGTGATACCGCCTGGTCCGCCGCCGACTCCACACGGTAAGTACACAAACAAAGGGTGATCTTCGTCAACTGGAATGGACATATCTTTCAGTTGTTTCTTCAGCCGCGTTGCAGCCGTCGCATATCCCAGCAGCAAATCCACCGAATTTTCATCATCGATAAAATGGCAATTGGGATCAAGTGATGCCTCCATACGGCCTTCTTCCACAGCTTTACTATAATCATCATCATATTCCCTTACTATGACACCAAGACTTGTTAATTTATCCTTTTTCCACTGTTTGGCATCTGCCGACATATGGACTGTTACTCTAAACCCCAGCTTAGCGCTTATTATTCCAATACTCATTCCTAAATTGCCGGTTGAACCGACCGCAATCGAATATTTTGAAAAAAGCTCTTTGTATTCATCACTCGCAAGTATTCCATAGTTATCAGTTAGTCTTAAACCACCATGCTTCATGGCAATTTCCTCGGCACGTTTCAACACCTCGTAAATACCTCCGCGTGCCTTGATAGATCCTGAAATAGGTAAATGACTGTCACATTTAAGCAAAAGTTTCCCAGCCATTTCAGTCTTATAGGATTCTTCCAAGTTTTTTTGCATGGAAGGAATCTCAACTAGTGGTGATTCAATGATTCCCTCCATTGGTCCAGTTTCCGGAAAGGCATTAATCATATAATTTGCGAATCTATCCAATCTGTCCTCAGCCGTTTTAACCTGTTCAGCATGGACGATTGGGTTTTCTTGTTTGGCACCGTAATTTGGATTCATCCAGAAGACTTCATCCATGTTTATAAGATTTTTAAGCATTGGATCTTTCGTCTTCCACTCCATAATCGATAAACCTGCGATTTTATGCATCTCCACAGCAGTCCCTCCCAGTATATGTAGTATTCATCATCTACTATAACTCAACAAACTGCAATAAAGATTACAATTATCATTTTTTTAGGGAAATCAGCTTAGAATGTTAAATTCACTTTTAATTTCCCTCGCACGCTATTAATAAACCAAATTTCCTCAGCGCTATTAAGGTCAGCCTTTGAAATGGGCTTTTCTTTGATTTCCTTCTTCCTGATTAACTCTTGACGAAAAGTTCCAGCAAGTAGTCCTGATTCCACAGGAGGCGTAAAGAGGTCTCCATTTATTTTCACCACTACATTTCCGTTCGTGAATTCCGTGATGTATCCTTCTTCATTCCAAAGTAGAACGTCATGGAAGTCAGGATTATTCATTTGAAAGCCTTCATATACATCACGATTAGTCGTCTTATGAAAAAGAAAGGGATTTCCGCTTGATATTGGAGTTTCAGCCAAGATAGCTGTTAATTCTGAATCAAGAGGCTTAATTGCTTGTCCGGAGACTTCAATTTCACCATATTCATTAAGTAGTACCCTTACCTTTTGCAACGTGCCTTTATTCAAATCCGCATACTTTTGGAGTTGATCTCTAAGTTTCAATTCAGAGAACCGATAATTAAAGTAATCAGCGGATTGTTTCATCCGATCGATATGATCATTCAACAAATAATATTCTCCATCGTTAAGCTTCATCGATTCCAATAGTTTGTACGCAGGACTTTCGACTGTCAATAATTTGGCCTTTAAAAAGGCTTCGTCATATTCTTCCGTTAACTCGGAATCCCAAGTGATTCCCCCGCCTACCCCATACTCGGCTTTACCTGTTTCCTTTTCGATCACGACCGTACGAATCGGCACATTAAAAACGGCTTCGGAATCAGGAGTGATAAACCCGATTGCACCGCAATAAACTTCACGTGGGGAATTTTCGATATCGGTGATGATTTCCATCGTTTTTATTTTAGGTGCCCCTGTTATCGATCCACATGGAAAAAGGGCCTTGAATATATCAATGATTGTTGTTCCGGGTTTCGTATCGGCTGTTATCGTGGATGTCATTTGCCAAACGGTCGGATATTTTTCAATTGCCTTAAGTTGTGGAACCTCGACACTTCCTGGTTCTGCAATCATTCCCAAATCATTTCTGAGCAGGTCCACAATCATGTAGTTTTCAGCTTGATTCTTTTCCGAGGCTGCTAACCAGTCTGCATTGAGCTGATCCATTTTCAGTGTCGTTCCCCGCTTTACCGTTCCTTTCATTGGTCGAGTAATCAGCTGACCATCTTCCCAACGGAAAAACAACTCAGGTGAAGCAGAGAGGATTCGATGTGTCCCCACATTCAAATATGCACTATAGTTCGAGCGTTGAGCTCTCTTCAAGCGATCAAAGAAAGCGAAGTCATCTCCTTCGAACATGGATTGCAAACGCATCGTATAATTCACTTGGTACGTATTGCCTTTCTCAATTTCGGATTTTATTCTTTGAAACCCGGAATGATAGGTATTTGAATCCGTTTCTGATTCCCATTCAGCCAAATTAAAAGTCCCTGTCATTTTTCCAGGTAATTGTTCTTCCGGTTTATCAAAAATTCCGAACCATAATAATGGCATTTTGGCTCCATCTTTTACTTTAAAAGATTTTTCAAAAGCAGGTGCAGCTTCATAGGAAACATATCCCGCTGCGTAATGCCCCTGTTCGATCGCTTCCTGGACTTTTTGAAATTGAGGAAGGACATCCCCAATGGAATGGGCGGTGAACACTTTTTTCGGGTTCGTAAAATAGAGTGGCCTGCTGTCACCTTGTTTATCTGTGAAGTGAAATACTAAGGATAAAGGATCTTCTCGTTTCATTCTTTTCTCCTAACTTTGTTTATAAAGTCAATCGTTATGTATTTTTAAAAAGCTTGCAGACACGTGATCTGCAAGCTCATTCAATGACACTTATTTCATTCCAGTCACTTCTGCAATGATTTCATAAGAACGAAGGCGTGCATCCTGATCATAAATGGCAGAGTTTATAATCATTTCATCCGCCTGGGTTTCATCTAAAAAGGACTGTAACTGCTCTTTTACCTCTTCCGGATTTCCTATAATGGAGGCATTCAGCTGTTTCATGACAATGGCCTTTTCATATTCTGTCCAAATGCCTTCCATCGTATCAACTGGAGGAGCAAGTTGTCCAGGTGTGTTACGGATCAAATTCAAGAATTGCTGTTGATAAGATGTAGCAATCCTTTGTGCTTCTTCCGTAGTATCTGCTGCAAAAACATTGACACCAACCATGACATAAGGTTTATCGAGAACGTCGGATGGTTGGAAATTATTGCGGTAACGAGCTAAAGCTGGTTGGGTATTTTCAGGGGAAAAATGGCTTGCAAATGAAAATGGCAATCCCAGCTGAGCTGATAATGCTGCACTGAAGCCACTTGAACCAAGCAGCCAAATCGGAATGTCCTGTCCTTCTCCAGGGATGGCACGAACACGATTATGTTTAGAATCCGCATCCAAATAACTGCGGAGCTGTGCTAATTGTTCAGGAAAATCCTGACCGTTATTACGTACATCACCCCGGAGAGCCATGGCCGTAAATTGGTCGCTTCCCGGAGCTCGCCCAAGTCCCAAATCTATTCTACCAGGATACATTGCTTCCAATGTTCCAAATTGTTCTGCGATAACAAGTGGTGCATGATTCGGCAGCATTATGCCACCAGAACCCACGCGAATTCTTTCCGTCTTTCCTGCCACATAGCCAATAAGCACTGACGTTGCAGAGCTTGCGATCCCTGGCATGCTATGGTGTTCTGCAACCCAGAAACGGTTATAATTCCATTGCTCCACATGCTTGGCTAAATCTATTGTATTTTTAAAAGCTCCCGAAACTGTACCACCCTCAACAATAGAAGCTAGGTCCAGAACGGAAAAAGAAATGTCGCTAAGTTTTTTTGCATGTTGATCAGCATTCATATCTTCATCTTCTTTCTTTCAATTATGATAAATTGGACGCAAAGCCATCATATAGAAAATGCACACAAAATGCACACAAAATGCTCGAAGGGATTAACTGTTAAGAATTTCCCTGGCAATCAAACGAAACGAATTAAGCCTATCCTCCAACTTATGGGTGATGGTTATCAGCATGATTTCATCTGCTAGATATTTCTCCTGAATCTCCAAAAGACGATACTTCACTTGTGAAGGTGTACCAAAAATCAGTTTTTCATGCATGGTTTCCATCAGTGCTTTTTCTTTTTCAGTCCAAACATGATTCCTTACCTCTTCTATGCTTGGAACCTGCCTTCTTTTCCCTTGTCCACTTTGAATTTTCCATAGGGTGTTGCTAAGAGCGATTTCTTTTGCAAGTTCCTCGGTTTCCGCACATATGGCAGCAACCGTAACGATTGTTTTAGGAGCTTTAAGTAACCCTTTCGATAGGAAGTTATCACGGTATTGCTGAAAACTCTGCACTCCATCATTTTCACTCATAAATTCACCAAATGCGTATGCAGTACCATTCTCAGCGGCAAGTTTTGCGCTTTTCCCGCTTGTTCCCAATATCCATGGTTCAGGAGATACCTTTGGGATAGGAGCAGCAGAAACATTTGAAAAGGGATGTTCTTTCGGAAATTCATCTCTAAGAAAATTCAACAGTTCCTTAACAAGTTCAGGCATTTTGTAAACATTCTGAAGAAAATTATCGGATAAGGCCATCGTAGCTTCCGCAGATCCACCAGGAGCGCGTCCCAGTCCCATATCAATCCTGCCTGGAAAAAGGGTCGCAAGCATATTATAAGTCTCCGCTATCCGATATGGCTTATAATGCGGAAGCAGCACTGCCCCAGATCCAATTCTGATATTTTTGGTTTGCGCAGCAATATAACTTATCAACACCTCAGGAACGGAACAGGCCAATCCCGGCAGATCATGATGTTCAGTAAACCAGATTCTGCTATAACCTAGCCTATCGCCTTCTTGAGCAAGTTGCAGAGAGGCCTGTAATGCTTCTTGTGCAGATTGTCCGGATGCAATTGGGGATTGATCTAATATACCCAGTTTCATTTTATTACCCCCCTTCTTGTCTTTCGTAACTTAATAGTAAATCATAACTATTCGAAAGTCGCATGAAAAGCTTGCTATGTTATTGTAGTTTCCAGCCTTTAGCGGAAATTATAAGGAGTTGAATCCAGATTCGGGATTATGGGTGATTGATATATTCTGACGAGGTCTTTGTTTTAATATATTAACATTAGTAGGTGGCTCAAGAGAATAACATATATTCTAGCGAGGTATTTTAAGGAATATACATTTTGTAAAATAAAAAAAGCCCTTTAAAAGGGCCTTTTCCGGAGCTATTCATTTTTTTTGAATTGAGATAGTAATTCATCAGCCATTATTTGCGAATCCAAACGAGCCGCTATAAATGGGGGCTGTATCCGATTATTGGACTCTACGGGCAAACCTAACCAGGTAACTCGTTTATCAATGATGATAAACGAAAAGGATACCGGTGAACAAATAAAATGATCAGAATTTATATCAGGGTTTCTTTTTACTGAAATAATCGTCAATTTCACTGCTGGGTTTCGTTTCATTAAGTATAGCTTCCATTCTTCTGACAAACTGTTTAAATCCGGCACTGCCAGAACCATCTCTTGTTTTGCTGATTCAATATCTTCCATAAAATCATCCAATTTACGGGCATGCATCCATTGCAATTTTGGGTGCTGGTGTTTAACCCATTTTCCAATGTCTTTCTTTGACACAAACTGATCATTTTGAATTTGATGATCGACAAGCTGACGGAGTGTTTTACTGCGATAAACGTGTTTGTTAACAAATGAAGTGTCACATACATGTACAAACTTCCCTTTCGTCCTTGTTATTGCCACGTTAATGAGCCTTTCACTTTCTCTCCCTGTCAATAACATTCCAGCCCTGTTTTGCGGATAACTATCAACTGTGTCAAAAATCATCATTTCACGTTCACTTCCCTGGAAACGGTGTACAGTTGCTGCGATGATATCAGCCGTTTGCCGTTCTTTGACATATAAATCATCCAATAGTTTTTCCATCAAGTCTGCCTGAGCACGATATGGGGCGACATAACCAATTGACCTTGTCCCGCCCATATACGCTTCATGAATCAGTTGAAAAGATAAAAGCAATTGCCAAAGATTCATTCTCGAGTGGGAAGTGCGTTCAGTGATGCAATATTCCCCTGATAAGCTAGTATCGACTAGTGCGGCTGCCTTATTGGCAAACGGTTCCGCCTGCATTATGCTCTCCCTGCTAGTCGCAACACTTTCATGATCCCCAACAAAATTGTTATAGACGATACGATTAGTGAATGCCGAAATATCAGGATGCATGCGGCGCTGTTCTTTTAAAAGGAATAAATGAGGATGAAGTTCTCCTTCTTCCACAGATTGAGCGACACCGGACCGATGAAAGATGTCTTCCTTCAGCCAAAGTTTCACGAGTGAATCACGAGCGGAAGCAATAGGCGGCAATTGTTTGAAATCACCACAAACGATAATATGTTTGGATATCGCTGCAGCAAATGCCACCTGTGGTACGTAAGCCATGCTCGCTTCGTCCAAAATGACCAGATCATATTCCTTTTGATAAATCGTTTCGTCATTTGCGGCTTTAGCCAAGGTCGTACCGATGATTTTTGCCTCTTTTACTAATTGAACCTCTTTTTGGCGGATTTTCTCCAAAACTTTGGCCAGCTTTTTTTCTATCTCGATTAATTGATCCGTATCCCTTTTACTGAAGGAGCCAGCCAAGTCATGTTTTAATAAACGTTTCTCTTCTCCAAGCTGTTCTTTTTCTTTAACTAATGTCGGTTCATGTTTACCTAATAATTGTCCCGTAACAATATCATCATGGATGGCTAGAGATTCACCGATTTGAGACCCATAGCGAAGCACATCGCCTTCTTTGAAACGATCTTTCTTTTTAATGAATGAAGAAATCTCAGCCATCAAAACATCTACAGCCTGGTTGCTATGGGACAAGACCAGTACTTTTTTATCTTGTAAATAATGATTGGCTACTGTACGTGCCAGCGTATAGGTTTTTCCTGTTCCAGGGGGTCCCCAGACAAAAGTGACAGGATTGAACTTCGAACGGGCATATAGCTCTTTCACACTGCTTAGTTTTTCGTTAACAGGATGTTTTTGAGGCATGGATGGGTCCATCAGGCGCTTGATCCGAAGCCTTTTCTTTTTACTTCTCTTGATTTCATCCAAGCGGATAATCAATTGTTCTAGCAATTCCCATGGATCATGGTATAAAAAGGCTTCACCGATCATATCACCTAACGAGCGATCAAATACGATAATTATACTTTTCCCTTCCGATGAGAGGATCCTTCCATCCTGTTTAATTCCTCCCCATTCCAGTCGAACTAGGGAACCGACAGGAATTTTTATCGATGAACCTGTTTCAAAATAATAGCTGAAAGACCCGTCACTTGTAAGCAGATGGCCGTTCGAAACCAGGTATTTTGTGCTGCCGTATTTTTTTAAATGCAGGATTTCAAGTTGTAGGGCCTGCTGCCATTCTTTTATATAATTAACTGTTGAATTCATTTTTCACTTTCCTCACAAAATATGCCATTGAAGTTTAAAGAAACTGGCCTAAAGCTCCGATGTAGAAAATATCTGTCCCTATGACCTTTTTCGCGCAGTATTCGTTTCTTTAACATATAAAATAAGGCCCAATCAAAAGATTGGGCCTTTCCTACGCCAATAGTTTAACTATAGCATTTTTTATAACATCATACCATGGGCTCTTTTGGAAGAAATGGTTTAGATTAGCCCTCTGATAACTCAGTGAATTCATCAACCAGATCACTGAAAATCCTCATTGCATTTTCGATTGGATCAGGTTTAGTTAAATCTACGCCTGTTTTCTTAAGCAACTCCAATGGGAAATCGGAACTCCCGCTTTTCAAGAACGTCAAATAACTTTCAAGTGTTTTTTGGTCCCCGGAAATGATCTTATCTGCGATCGTAATAGCTGAAACGTAACCAGTTGCATATTTGTAGACGTAAAACGGACGATAGAAGTGTGGAATGCGTGACCACCCATACTTCACTTCTTCATCGAAAATTATTTCATCTCCATTATAAGCTCGGAATATCGATTCATAAGCTGTATTAAAAACCTCGGCATTTAGAGGTTCATCATTTTCAGCTTTTTCATGTACAATCTTTTCAAATTCCGCAAACATCACCTGTGTGAAGAACGTTCCTTTAAAACTATCTATGAAATGGTTAAGTAAGTGTTTTTTCTTTTGCACGTCTTTTGTTGTCTTAATCAAATGTCGGATCAGCAGGATTTCATTCACAGTGGATGCAACCTCAGCAACAAAAATGGAATATCCTGCACTTATTTGCGGTTGATATTTTGAGCTATAGTAAGAATGCATGCCATGTCCAGATTCATGGGCAAGTGTAAAAACACTGTCTAAATCATCACGGTGATTTAATAAGATGAACGGATGAACACCATAAAGTCCTAAATTATAAGCGCCTGAACGTTTTCCAGGTGTTTCCCTGACATCGATATATCTTTTTTCCTTAAAGGTTTTCAGTGTTGTGATATATTCTTCGCCAAGAGGTTTCAGTGCTTCCACCATCAAAGCAAAACCATCATCATAAGAAATTTCCTCTTTAGCACCTTCCACCAATGGTACACTTAAATCATAAGCACGTAATTCTTCTACCCCCAGCAATTTTTTTCTTAGATGAATGTATTTATGCATGGGGCCGATATTTTGTTTAGTTGACATAATCAAATTATCATATACTTCTTTTGGAACTTGATCTCCAAATAAGGACTTTTCCAAGGCAGATGGATAATTTCTTAGTTTTGAAAGATTCACATTATTCTTGATTGCTGTAGAAAGTGTGGAAGCGATGGTATTCTTCAACTGTATATATGGTTGATAATAGGCGATATACGCCTCTTTTCTTTTATCGCGATCATCGTCTTCAATCAATTTGGAATACATTCCTCGCGTAAGCTCTACCCTATCGCCGTCTTCATTCGTAACTTCCCCAAATTTAATATCAGCATTGTTGATCATCCCGAACGTTTTTTGGGGTGCTGAAAAGGCTTCGCCTACTTGAGAAAGGACCTCTTCTTGTTCTTTCGCTAACACATGGGCTTTATAGCGATAGGAATCCAGGAGATCTTCTTCAAAATATTTTAAACCCTCTATCTCTTTTATGTACCCTTTTAATGTTTGTTCTTCCAGGCCCAAAAGGAACGGCATGAAAAATGCAGTTGCATTACTCATTTTCTGCCCTAACCGAGCTGCTCGATCCAGTAATGCTTGGGATGAGGTAACCCTTGTATCCAAATCGGCTTGCAGCATGGCATATACATACAGCTTGTTATAAATGTACCCAAGTTCCTCACTTAATCGTAAATACTCGAACAAATCTTGAGAAGATTGAATATGCCCATCATATGCCTTTAATTTATCTGTCATCTTAAGTACTTCTTGAAAATCTTTATCCCATTTAGCCTGATCTTCGTAAATATCCTTTAAGTTCCATGTTTCTTCCTCTTTGATTTCGTCACGTGATTTAAACATTTGCATATTATCGGCACTTCCTTTCATGCTTATAGGCTTACCCTTTATTATAATCGACTTTCAGAAAAATCTGCATAGAAAAACCAGTATGTTAAAAATACATACTGGTTTTTCTTTCATCAATTAGAATTTTGCCGCAGTTTCAGCAACTTTCGCCAATCCTTCTGCAACGATATCCTGTGTACGATCTGGATATTGATTATGTCCCTCGATAACAACCGTTACTGGGTTTGTTATGCCCCATAAGTTTAAATTCATCGTTACGTATCTCTCTGCCATTTCGCCAGCATCCATACCAGGCAATGCATAATCCGATCCACGAGCATTAAGCAAAGCCACTTTCTTACCTCCAACCAAGCCTACAGGGCCTTCAGCTGTGTATTTGAAAGTTGTACCAGCTTGAGCAAGATAAGAAATATAAGTTACCAATGGCGCAGGAACCGTTGAGTTCCATAGCGGGAAGGCAAATACCACTTTGTCGGCAGCAAGGAATTGATTCAAGTATTGTTGCACGATTTCAGCAATCTCAACTTCTTCTTCAGTCAATTCCATTCCTTGGCTGCGTTTATATAGTGCAGTAATTGCTGTATTTCCATAGTAAGGTAAGTTCAGTTTAAATAAATCCAATTCAGTTATTTCATCGTTACTATTTGCTTCCTTGTATGTGTTCAAAAACGTTTCATACATTTTCACGCTAATAGCTTGATCCGCTGGACGGTCATTTGATTTAACAAATAATACTTTAGACATTTTCAGTTCCCCCAAGAATTTAATTTTTGTATGTGTCAGAAAAAAGTACAGTTTCGAAATAAATGTTTAATCCATATATCTCGAATTAACTGCAATCTCTACTTTCACATTATATGACTGAACATCCAATAAGGCAAGTAATATGTTTTTAATTTTCAAATGTACATTTCAGGAATTTGCTCCTGGATTTTTTATAACCACCAGCATTCCATTATGCCGCGAATAAAAAAACCGAGAGCAATTTGCCCTCGGTTAAGTTAACTCTTTGTGATGGAATGGACACTTACCCTTTATCGGTTCTATATCATCGCCGATGAAAAATTGTTTCCATTCATTATGATTTACATCACCAAAGTGACTGATATCAGGATGTGTAGGAAGGTTATCCCACTTCTCCACTCGTTCACGAACCTTTTCACGTGACATGATCCCGCCTTTTTCCGTTCCTTCCAACCCTTCAAAGATCATCCGGGGTTGGAATCCAAGAACAAGGCTATTTCCTAAATCGCGGGTTTTACGCTGTTTATAAGCAGGTGCATTACCAAAGACAAAGATTGGTTCCCCTGCAAAATGATAGTCCCATAAATAATGCTCAGGATCTTTCGGCTTTTCAATTGGCCAAGGTTTTTTATCCGCTTTATGGAGGTATTGCAGGATATCCCAAAACCTTTTACGGTACATTTCAATATCTCCTTCTATCGATTCAGGCTCCATAAAGACAAACAGGCCATGCCTGGTATATGGTGGTTCCTGAAATAAATCAAGAAAACTTTCCACTGCTTTAGGGAGATTGGACCAATCTCCCTGTGTGATATAAGCATAACGAAGTTCCCCTTTATTTTCAGCTTTCATCCCGAAATAACAAGGAAATGTTTTGTCCGTCACTGTATTATGGAATGTTTGATATTCTTTAATTAGCCATTTGGGCACTCGATCGGGATTTGTCATATCTTCTTTCGTTAATAAACTTGAATTAGCAGTTAGCATCATTGTTCTCCTTAAATCGTGATAATATATGATACCCGAATTTATTTAAACTAAAACTTCTTCGACCTGGCAAATCACCGTAATCAGGTACATCTTATCTAAATAATTCTTCATTTAAGATTTTATAAGTTCCCCGTTCCAAGGTGATTCCAATTTCCATTAATAAAAACGTAATTATGGTATTCAGCCAAAAACAATCGTTCAGCATGTTAATCATTTTCTTTCCATTAGGATAACCTAAGAAAAAAATAGGAGTGATGCTAAAATGGCAAGAAGAAGAAGAGTTCTCGTACCCGAAGCACGAAAAGGACTCGATGATTTAAAAGCCAAAGTTGCTGGTACAAAGAATCCTGAAGAGGCAAAGTTTGAAGTAGCAAAAGAAATTGGCGTACCGCTGAAAAAAGACTATAACGGTGAGCTCACATCCAAGCAGAATGGGAAAATTGGCGGAAAGTTAGGAGGAGGCATGGTCAAGGAACTTATAAAGATGGCCCAGGAAAACTTAGGAAAAAGGCATTAAGTAGGTGCCTCTCCGATCCAAGTTGTTATCGTTTGTTTCATTAAGTCCCATATCATTGAAGCGATCATTACCTACCTGCTAAAGAATATACATTTTGGGACTTAACAAAAAAGCCAACCTTTTGGCTGGCTTTTTTTGAAATTAATTAATGCTTACGGGTGAAACTCTTGAAACCACTGACATGATTAATTCCGACGACATCGGATAATTAGTGGCAGCTGGATCCTTCATTACTGCAGTAAGGATTCCCTCCATGTCTGAATCTCTAATTTCATAGTCACTGAAGTCAAGGGGCAACCCAAGATCAGATAGGAAAACGCGGATCTTTTCTACCACTTTCGCTAAGATCCCTTTTGGATCTTCATCGTGTATTTTGACTTTAAAGGCTTCGGCTATCAAATGGGCCTTTTGGAGATATAACTCCGGGATAGACTCCATGACAACAGGTAATAACACGGCATTGGCCAATCCATGCGGAATACGGAATAACGCTCCAAATGCGTGCGCAAAGTTATGAACCGGAATCGCATTCAGTGCACTACAAAATGCAGTGATTCCCATCATGCTTCCATGCAACATTTCCATTCTGGCCTCAATATTGGCTCCGTCCTTTACAGCCCACGGTAAATTTTTTTCAATAACTCGAATGGCCTGAAATGCATAAGCATCAGTTATTGATGTCGCTGCAGGTGAGACGATCGCTTCAATTGCATGTGTCAATGCATCTGCCCCAGTAAACGCCGTTATTTCAGGAGGAAGTCCGATAGTTAACTCGGGATCTAAAATGGCTACATCCGAACTTAAGAAAACATTGTATATATTCATTTTGACTTTTATATGTTCATTATAAATGACTGCGATCGGGGATACTTCAGAACCGGTTCCAGCTGTTGTGGCTACTGAAATATGTGGAATATTCATAGGTTGGGCTTTTGGAAACCCCTCATACAGATAACCTCTTGGTATCGCATCATTTATATCCGTAATTCCTTGAAATAATCCATATTTCAATGCTTTTGCGGTATCCATGACACTTCCACCACCAATGGCTAGTATGGCATCGGCATTCACTTTGCGTGCATATTTCAATGCTTCGTTTACACATTCACTCGCTGCGTCTTGTGTAACACCAAGAAACTGCCCTACTATTTCAGCTTTGGTGCCTAAGATCGGCAGCTTAAAACTCTCGACCACTTTTTTAACGACACCAGCCTTTTCCAAACCCACATCACTCACTAGTAGAATCCTTTGGGCCCCAAGACCATTGAATATATCCGGAATGATTGAACGAGCATTCGGGCCGCTATAAATCGAAGACCTTAGCCAAAAATTGGATTGAGTGTTTGCCTTCATAAAGTTTCACCTCAGTCAAATTAGTCTATATTAACGTTTAAGGATTGTTCATTTCCAGCTTTCAAGTGCGTGATGTCATACATGAGGTGAAATCCTTTTTCAATATCCAACATTCAGAAATGGAACATCGTAAGCTTGTTTCCGATTCACAAAACCCCATATTCCCTTTCGTTACTTTGATAGATTTCTTCAACTCCCTTTCCTTTTGCCCTTCCCAAAATCTCCATCCGTACTGATAATTGTTTCATGGTAAAATCTAGAACAGCTTGTTTGTCATTACCAAATGGATTGCCTAACAGATCATAACCCTCCATATTTAACTTGAAGGCCAGTGGTGAAAGTTCCTCCATCCTCTTTTCAACTTGGTTATAGATATGTGGATGTTCACTGATGATTCTCTGCAGAAGGAAAGTTCCATAAGCAATATGGCGTGATTCATCTTTCTTCAATAGACCAACGCCTTTTAATAAACCAGGCATCATTTTACTAGCTTCGAGAGTCTCATAGAACCCGAAATATCCAGTTTCTGCAAGAACTCCCTCCGTAAACATGTTATATACAGTGGCGGCTTCCGCCAATGCCTCAGGGGATTGATCGGATAAAAGTTTCCCCATCGCTTCAGGCAATATCTCATAAAAAATGGATTTATAAGTGTCTGAGTGATATACCGTCAAATCACCCGTTTCACCAATTTGATCTAATGTATAACGGAAAAACTCCATATGCTTCGCTTCCTCGAACAAGAATGTCGTTAAGTACATTTCTTCTTCGATCCTACCCTCTTTTGCTATCGTCATGATGAGCGGAAGCAAATCCAAAGTCACGGCTTCTTCGCCCCCCTGAAAAAGGGAAATGATCCGTAATAACACTTCCCTTTCAATATCATTAAATGACTTCCAATCTTCTTTATCCTGGCTGAAATCTATGTCACGGGGATTCCATATACCAAATTTCTTTGCCTTTTGATAAAGTTTAAATGGTAGGGTATCTTCTCTAAAACTCCGGCTGGTGGTCGTTAAATTCTTTCTTTTCATGTTAATGCCTCCTTGATTTATGAACTGTAAACTTTTGAATTCCTATAGAATGTTTTAATTTGTAAGGATTTTCATTATATTGTAAGATATTAGTAGTATGTATCCTAGCACTGAAAATGTAGGGAGGAAAAAAGTCGAATGCTTGAGGAAACCCTGATGAATCATGTAAAAAAGATTTCCGATCAAAAAGATATGGAAAATAAATCACAAATGATCGTAAAGGGCTGTGTGGATTTTTTTTCATTTCAACGGGCATCTTTATTCAGTTACTCATGTTTAACAGGAATGGGTGAAGGAATATGCGCATGTACAAGAGAAGATATTTTTTCATTTCATAATGTTAAAGAAAATATTCATAATATATACCCCATCCACCAAGCAGTCATCCATAACAAACCCGTATACTTAACCATCCAACATGCGAAATCTTCCATCCCTGCAAAATACGTTAAAAGATTTTCCATCTCTTCATTGGCAATCATTCCGATAATCTTGAATGACATGGTTATCGGTTTCGTTTTGGTTGACCCCATTCATGCCAACAAGCCTGTTACCAAGAATGATTTAATGAAGCTTTCCCATTATTTGAAACTGGCTGTCAGTTCACCATTGGAATCCGCTCCTCCCACTTACCTGCTAAGTAAACGTGAAGTGGAGGTCCTTCAACATTTAGCCAATGGCTTAGGACTAAAGCAAATGGCACCAAAAATGAACGTTAGTGAATTTACCGTCAGAGATCATATTTCTTCTGCAATCAGGAAATTAGGAGTGAGTCACCGGACAGAGGCCGTCGCGGTTGCCATAAGAAACAAAATGATTATATAAAGACAAAAAAAACCTTCACAGAAGGTTTTTTTTGTCTTTATATCTGAGTCACTTTTTCTTCAACTTTAGTGGTCCAGTTTAACTCGTCTGCAACTTTACCTGTTTGGACACCCGTCAGTGTATCATAAAGCTTTCTAGATAGTTCGCCAGTTTCCCCGGTTTGAACGATCATTTCTTCACCATTCCACAAAAATTCACCAATTGGTGAGATTACCGCTGCTGTACCCGTTCCAAAGGCCTCTTCCAAGTGACCTGATTTATATGCTTCATGGACTTCCTCCATGGAAATACGTCTTTCCGAAACGGGAAGATTCCAATGTTTCAGCAATTCTATAATGGAATCACGAGTAATACCCGGAAGGATACTTCCATTTAAGGCAGGTGTGATAATTTCACCATTAATTTTGAAGAAAACATTCATGCTTCCAACTTCTTCAATATACTTTTTCTCTACTCCGTCCAACCAAAGGACTTGGGCATAACCCAGCTTTTCTGATACTTCTTGTGCTTTTAGGCTCGATGCATAATTACCGCCCGTTTTAGCTTCTCCAGTACCACCATTGACTGCACGTGTGAAAGCTGACTCCACTGCTATTTTAACCGGATGAATGCCTTCTTTATAATACGAACCTACAGGTGACATGATGATGATGAACTGATATTTCTCTGATGGAGAAACTCCAAGATAAGGCTCAGTAGCTATAATGAATGGCCTGATATATAAGGAGGTCCCTTCTGCCTGAGGAACCCAATCCTTATCAACGCTAATTAAAGTTTTTAAGGCCTTCAACGCAAAATCAACGTCGACATCCGGTATGCACAATCGGCTATTTGAACTATTCAAGCGTTGAAAGTTCTTTTCCGGACGGAATAGTATAATTTCATCTTCTGGTGTTGCATATGCTTTTAATCCCTCAAATACAGATTGACCATAGTGAAAAATCATAGCTGACGGCTCTAATGCGAGCGGTTGATAAGGAACAATTCTTGGATCATGCCACCCTTGCCCTTGTGTGTAATCCATTATAAACATATGATCGGTAAACTGCTTACCGAACTCAAGCTGGTCCGCTTGTGGTTTTTCTTTCTTTGTTGTACTAAGCGTGATTTGCATGTCATGTTCCTTCATTACCAAAACCCCTTGTTGAATAAATTTACAAGATTTCACTTCCATAAAATCTATCTTTAATTAGTTTACTCCTATAAGGAATCATAGTTCAACCCTTTAAGACGAAATTTTCGGAATTTTTTTAAAATAAATGACTTTTTTTTATTTCCATACTATTATTCCTGAAAAAAGAACCTATTATTAGTCAAATTTCTCAAAAATATCAATTCCGAATTTTTCTGTAAGGTTTCTTGATATCCTTAATATTAGGTTATTTTAACAAATTATCTACAATAGTGCCAATGAGAATTATTGAATATTTTCCATCATGGAACCAAATGCAAGCAAATCAAATGAATTATTTCCACTTCTTTAACCAAGAAGATGGATAAATGTGCAGCCGATTACTAATCGCAGCCGCCTGGACGCAATATATGTATTTTAACAAAGCTCAACTAAAGAAATGAAACACTTTTATACTATTACATAAAATTTAGCGTTATTCCCAAATTTAATATAATACAGTTTATAAAGGTGAAATTTTCATAAAATTCAATTTAGCAGTTTACGACTAATTAATATTCTTATATACTTATCCCACAAGATAGATAAAATGCATGCAAATTAAAATATTATAGATAAAACGCATGTAACTTTCTTATTTTAGATGAAAAGGGGTAACAACATGACAAAAAACAGGTGGTTAATCGCTTTATCCGCTATCGCCATTCACCTTTCCATTGGTGGTGCATACGCATATAGCGTGTACAAAAAACCATTAGTTGAGACTATGGGGTGGTCAGAAACCGAAGTAACGTTAGCATTCACAATAATGATGGCGCTTGCAGGAACTTCTGCTGCTTTCTTTGGTAAATTCGTAGAAAAAAATGGTCCAAGGAAGTCAGCTATGGTCGCTGCTGTATTATTCGGATTAGGACAAGCTGGTTCCGGTTTGGCAGTAATGGTCGATTCACTTCCGCTTTACCTATTGACATATGGGGTTTTAAGTGGACTTGGTATGGGGATCGGGTACATTTCACCAGTATCCACTTTAGTCAAATGGTTCCCTGATCGCAGGGGATTGGCAACAGGAATGGCAGTATTAGGTTTCGGTGCCGGAGCCCTCATTACAGCCCCAGTAGCTGCAAGCCTTATGGAATCCGTTGGCATTTATACTACATATTATCTTTTAGGCGCAGGCTATTTCATACTGATGTTCTTGGGGGCATCCTATATTGCACCTCCAAAGGCCAACTGGCTACCTGAAGGAATGAAGAAAGATATTGAGTCCGGTAAGAAAGAACTGAAGAAAGACCTAAGGCAGTTAACGGCAAAAGAAGCGGTTAAAACTAAACACTTCTGGATGTTATGGTCCATGAAATTGATTAATACAAGTGCAGGGATCATGATGATTTCGGTAGCTTCACCCATGGCTCAAGACGTTGTTGGGCTGTCTGTAGCCGGTGCAGCAACATTAGTCGGCATTATGGGAATCTTTAATGGCGGAGGAAGACTGGGCTGGGCAGCAGCATCAGATTATATTGGACGTCCAAATGTTTTCGTCATTTTCTTCATCATTCAAATCGGAGCGTTCCTTTTACTTCCAACGACTACAAATACTCTATTGTTCCAAGGACTCATCTTGTTGGTCGTTAGTTGTTATGGAGGCGGATTTTCAAATCTCCCTGCATTTGCCGGGGATTTATTTGGAACTAAGGAAATTGGGGCCATCCATGGTTATCTTTTAACTACATGGTCACTAGGCGGAGTTTGCGGGCCAATGCTGGTTACTGCAATAAGGGAAAGTACGAACAGTTACATCCCGGTGTTCTACGTTTTCGCTGCATTAATTGCGATAGCATTCGCCATCTCCATCTGGTTGCGTTTGGATATTAAAAAAATGCAAAAAGAACAGAAACAAGGATTAACGAATACTTTAAGTAAAATATCCTGATTTTAAAATAGCTTTTTTCTTAAACACCTGCAAAAAGGCATCATCAAGTAAACCTCCATTACCGGAGTATACTTTGATGATGCCTTTTTCCTTTTTATTTGAACATGCACCCAAGCCCCCATAAGCCTTCTGGATAAGAACCCCGCCATTCATTACTTGGCTCCCTCCACTATCATCCCTTTAACCTCGGAGTGCCCAACAAAAACATGGGTATTTTCCATTGAACAATATCAATTAAGGATCATGTTTGCGATCACTAAGGTTAGATCTATTTTTGATGTTTATATATTCGGACATCTACTGGGATTGACTGAATCTGATATCTTATTGATAGCCTATTTGAAAGTGGCTGCCATATCTTTGCTGGTTAAGTTAATTGAAGTGATATTTCATCAACTGTGATTATGCAGTTGGCGGTGTAACCCTTGTAGGCGGGCTTTATTCCATGATTTTTTATTGTTTTATATGGGATGACCCTCAGGGGCTAGATTGAAGAAATTTGCGACACTCCAGCCGAATAACTGGCTAGCCGAGACACCAAAGACGCTTGCGGTGAGGAGGCTTGGCAGACAGTCGGCGGAAAAGGAGCGGATTTCTGAAAATAACGGGAACGTTTTTTAATGGATAACAACTTCGTTTGGTTGCTGCTATATAGCTATGGGAATTTCAAAAGCAAAAGAAATTCGATTACCAGCATACTGAACAAGTTATATAGTTTAACATTCAGCCAAACAAGGGAATTAAGAAAGAGATGGAATTAGGGGGGATTGTCTTGTGGATCAATAAACCGTTTTTCAAATATGCATGTGCGATAATTTTGATCATTTTAATTATATTTTTACTAGGTAAGATTGATTATGTTCTGCTCCCGCTGCAAAAAATCATTGCAGCTATGTTTTTCCCTATTATAGTGGCTGGGCTTTTATACTATTTATTACGGCCCGTCGTTAACTTTTTAACTGAATTTATCCCTAGGACAGTTAGCATATTCATCGTCTTTTTGATTATTTTTTGTATGATCGGGATGGGAAGTTACTTTGGAAGTCCTGTAATCGTGGACCAATTTCAAAAATTATCTGAAAACCTCCCCGGCAAAGTCAAGGAATTCTCTAAGGAATCTGAATACATGATTGAAAAAAATGATTTTGGCATGGTTAATATGGAAGACCTGAAAGAAAAAGCGGTTACACATTTGAAAGATTACTCAGAGAAACTCTTGGTGAATGTCAATTCTATTTTCTCCACGATCACTAGTGTATTAACAGTGTTGGTCATAACACCATTCATTTTATTTTATTTCTTGAAGGATGGAGATAAACTAAGGCCATTTCTTTTAAAATATATTCCGAACGACGTTGAATCAGAGGGAAACACGATTTTAAAAGGCGTCGATAAAGCCCTTTCAACTTATATTATCGGTCAATTCATCGTATCAATCGTCATTGGGACTTTAATGTATATTGGCTACCTGATTATCGGTCTCGATTATGCACTCGTATTAGCCTTACTCGCCATGATTTTTACAGTTGTACCATTTCTCGGTCCATTAATAAGCATCATTCCTGCCCTTTTCATTGCCTTACAGCAAGACATTGGATTGGCAGTGAAAGTACTCATTGTCCTTACCGTCGTTCAACAAGTCGAGGGGCACTTGGTTACACCGAATATTATGGGAAAACGGCTTAACATTCACCCATTGACCATTATCTTATTGCTGCTAGCTGCAGGCTCAATATACGGTTTCATTGGCATTTTAATAGCTATTCCTACTTATTCAGTAGTAAAAACGATTATTGGAAACTTTAGGAAGTTTTATAAATTAAGGAAGAGGATTGCATAACCAGGAATGGTTAAGTCATGGGGTCTTTTTTTTAAAAAAACAAAGATAATTCTATCACATTTCAGACTGTAGACAAACTCGAAGAAAAGCGAGTTTGCCTTAAGTTTTTTTATTTAATGTGCGTTCCAGTTGTTTTTAGAAATCCGCTCCCTTACCGCCGAATGCCTGCCAAGCCTCCTCGCCGCAAGCTTCATTGGTGTCTCGTTAGCCAGTTATTCGGCTGGAGTGTCACAAATTTCTTCAATCTAGCTACTGAGGGTTTCATCCCCATATTAAACAATAGGTAAAATCGTGAATGGGATTGAGACCATTCCCAACCCCGTTTTGTCGACAAACTGAACGTTGATAGTTCTATCAACGTTTGTTTAATATTTTTTTAACCCACCTTTTGAAAAACGCTTTGACACTTTTCTTTTTTATAACTTTAATGGCATGATTTTGCTTCTCAATATAAATCTCTTCTTTGTTTATTGCATTTTTTTCTGCTAGTACTAGACCCAAATCGGAGTCATGATCTTTGTTTAGGACAATTTTGTAAGGAATATTATGACTCATTGCCAATTTAATATATTTCCCTAGATATTGATAGTCCATCTGACCATTTAAAAACAAATTTGAATGGGGATGCCGCTTCATCTTTTGCTCAATCTCCGGATATACATTCAGTTCAAAGACTTGGCTTTTTTTTAAGACGATGACGACGCGCTCTCTTAATGTGCCCAGAAACTCCTTTCGTTCACCAGGCTTGATTTCTTTTGGACCATAGATTCCTTGTTCTAGATAGTCCTCCACTTTTAGGCGTGACAATTCTTTCCCACCTCCGCTTTCACTTCAATAATTGTATGTAATATGGCCATAAATAGTGCCCATCATTCTTTGGAATGCATAAAAGTAAAAAGTGATTTAGGTTAACTTTCCCTTTTTTAGTTTACCCTTCGGTTAAAAAATTGTCACTCTAGATTCGCTTCTTGCATAGGATAGTATATGCGTGAATTTAGGTTGTTTAAATGAGGGACGGGGAAGAAAATGAAAAAATTAATTGTATTTGTATTGATATTCGCCTTTTGTTTTGTTGGGTTCAGTAATACTTCGGGTGCAGCAGGGAGACAACTGATTATCATCAATAAAGCCAATAATCAGCTGGCCTACTATGAAAATGATAAATTGGTGAAGGTGTTCATCGTAGCGACAGGAAAGAAACCCTCCTATACTCCTGAAGGAAAGTTCAAGGTAGTGACAAAGATAGTGAATCGTCCCTATTATAAAGGCAACATTAGAGGCGGAGATCCCAGGAATCCTTTAGGTAAACGATGGATGGGGATAAATGCACGGAATACACCAGGAAATACGTACGCAATACACGGCAATAATGATTCTAAAACCATTGGGAAATATATAAGTGCCGGTTGTATTCGCATGTATAACGATGATGTACAATGGCTGTACGATAAGGTGAGGATGAACACTGTAGTCTTGATTGCCAGTTCGAATAAATCTTTTGCTTCCATAGCAGCTAAGAATGGATATAAGGTGATCGGATCTGAGAGCTTACCTGTAAATACTACCAACTCTATCCTGAAGAATGGAAGTAAGGGGCCCCAAGTAATTGAAATACAAAAAAGATTAACTAAACTTGGATACAGCACTAAAGGAATAGATGGTGCATTTGGAAAAAATACTGAAATGGCCGTAAAGAAATTTCAAAAGTCTAAAAAACTTACTTCTGATGGGATCGTAGGACCAAAAACGAAAAAAGCGCTTGGACTTAAATAATCATCATTACTGATATCCACTGATTAGTGGATATCTTTTTTTATGTTTAAACTGTGACACTCCATACATTAATACCCATCCCGGCTGTAATTTTCCACCATCACTTTTGCCTTTATGTTATAATTTATATATAAACAGCTAATCATAATCGCACTGTCACTACATATAAGGAGGTATATAAAAATGTACGATGAACTTCTCATACTATCCATTAAATCAATTTTTGTTATCGGCACAATCGGAATGTTTGTGATTTTAGGATTCGTAAAAGGGCGCAAGTTTTAATTTTTTCCAATTCCTTAACATATCCTCATTGCCTGATTACTCGTATGATGTTCATACCGGTAATCAGGTTAATTTCACTCAGAAAAAAGCATATCCTCAAAGGGCATGCTTACTTACCATTCCAGAAATCCGTTTTATCTAAAAGTTGGTCAATGTCAAATGTATCAAGATGGAATGGAACTGATTCTTCTGCAATCGCTTCAGTGGCTAACAATAATTGGTCGATATCAATAATGGCCAAAACCAAAACAGTCCTCTCCCTTTTTTAATGGTTTTACCCTCATTTTTAATACATCAAACAATTCGTTCAAAAGATATTTTATTAGAGGGTACCTTTTAATTTACATTTGACATTTATTTAAGGGGAAGTGAATCATTTTTTTCCGATCCTTCAGGTGAAAGTGTATGTATCAATTTAACCAGCTTATAAAATGTCCCGCTACAGATGGTTACCTCAGGCAGATTATGAAAAATTGATTTTTTATTAATATGATAATTGTCTTTCTCAGGTGAATACACAATAATTTTCTTATTTAACGATAAAGCATATCCAAGTTCATAGAGATTACCTTTACCTGCAGTTAGGAAGATCAGCATAAAATCAGCTTCCTCAATCCCCTTTTTTTCATATTCTCCAATACCGTCCGTAATTTGGTTAGTCTCATCATCCGCAATTAAATTCCCGCCATTCACACATGTAAATCCTTTTGAAGTTAATTTCTTTATCAATGACCTTACTTGCTTCAAATTTTTTTCATCTGATGCTATATAATATTTCACACATCCACCTCCAAAATATATAACTATTGATACTTTTTACCTACGTTACCTACACTATACATATTCGTTATAAAGAACGCAATATCCTTTTCCAAAAATAAATAAAAATTTAAGGACAAAGTCTCGGTCCCATACATTTAAGCGAAACAAAAGCCATCATTCCTTTTCCAGGCAATGATGGCTTTTGTTAAAAAAATGATATGACGGGGTATTCTGGCCTTATTACAATTATTAATGTCGCCTTCCCTTACTCTCAAAAAAACATATACTTATGTAAAAATATTAATGTTTTTGGATGGTTAGACTGAAAGTTACTCTTATAAATCTGATTTTAAGGGTAACAAAATGTTGATTAATCTTCAAGAAATCAAAAATAAAAACCTTGTCCCCTACCCGGCAAGGTTTTTTTATTTTTCATATGTGATATTTTCTATTTCAATCCTGAAGGGTGCAGCCTCACATATATTAATTCCCCTATCTAGATTTACCTTTTCCATTTCACTCGCATCCGGTATTGTTTTTTTATCGAGAATAAAATGTTCGACCATGGATTCCAACAGTTCTTGAGCACAAGCTAAGGCATCTACCCGATTCCTACCGCTAACGGAAGAAATAATTCCTTCTCGCCTAAAATCCGGGAAACAAACTTGAACGGAAAAAGAGTCGATAATCAACGGGTGTTTTTCATAATAGAATACAGCTGGATACTCAAAGATTTGAATGGTCAAAATATCATCCCTTCATACAATTTTTAGGATTTTAAGTTAATTATAACATGAAATTCCATTAAAAATAGGTTTATTTACATTTCTTTGTTTGTCAAGCTTATTTTTACATTCAATAAGTTGTTATGTCCGTACTTACTACAAAATAAGAAAACACTAGGAAAATCAAAATCACGATAACATTCAAAAATATTCCAATAATGCTGCACACTTTACCAGCTGTCACCAATCCATTACCGGTTTCACCAGTAAGTTTCATTTCTTGTTTACTCTTCGCTGCAAATATTAAACCTAGTATACCTAATACGATGCCGATGAATGGAATAAGCAGGGATAATACCCCCATGATTAATGATACAATCGCTTTGCTATTGCTTGGTTTAATTTCAGACATATATTCCACCTTCTCTCTTCTCCTTATATATACGGTCATTAAAAGCAAAAGATTCATTATTTGTTTACTCATTCATCACTAATATTCCATGCTCTCCTGCCGGTGAATTCCATACACTTGGTCCGATCCATGCATGTAAAAAACGACTCATTTAGAGTCGTTTCAGATTGTAGACAAACTCTAAAAAATTGAGTTTGCATGAAGTTAAAAAAAGTTTTCAGAAATCCGTTCCCTTTCCGGCGACTGTCTGCCAAGCCTCCTCTCCGCAAGCATCTGAGGGATTTCGGCCAGCCAGTTATTCGGCAGGAGTCGCGAAAACTTCGTTTCATCACATATAAATGAATAAATAATCATGGAGTATAACCAAATCTTGTTTTGAAATCATGGTAATCATTCCCACGGTAAAATCGTGACAGCTATACGGGATGAGACCATTCCGAACCCTATGTTGTCTTCAAACCGAGACCGGCAAATCCTATTGTCTGTATTCAGTTTCTTTAGGGTTATTCGTATTCAATTTAAAATTGGAATGGAAGGCTCGAGAATCCTGCTAGGAAAAGCCGTCTAGGGATTATCCCAGCAGGCGCAAGCCGAGGAGGCTCCCTGACCGCCCGCGGAAAGCGAGTGCCTTAAGTTCCAATCAAGGTCCAAATTGCACAAGCCATAAAAAAATTGCAGACAAACTGAAACGACTCATTTCTGAGTCGTTTTTTTTAGGTTCGTTTCAATTCAAGCCTCTGGGCTACCAAAGACAGACTATAGTTTACAATGAAATACATGAGCGCCACCAGGATCAAAATAGGTATTAAATACTTTTGACTTTGCCCATATATAATTTGACCATGATGAGTTAGCTCCGGTAACGAGATGACAACCGCTAATGAAGTATCCTTTAATAATGATATGAATTGGCTGACAATAGGAGGAACCATGCGGCGCAGCGCTTGGGGCAAAATAATATGTATCAATGCCTGTGTATAACTCAAGCCTGATGAACGAGCGGCTTCCATTTGCCCTTTATCTACGGATTTTAGCCCACTTCGAATTACTTCAGATAGCATGGCCGACTCGAAAATTGTCAAGGCAACGATGGCCGCTGGAATGATTTCCAGTTTAATGCGTATCTCAGGTAAAGCAAAATACGTAAAAAATATAATTAATAACAACGGTAAATTACGTACCGTTTCTACAATCATGGCTAATATTTGAGATAGCACCGGTACCTTTGCGTAACGGATTATGCCCACAAGCCCGCCAATGATGAAACTTAGAATAATGGATATAAAAGCTACCTGGAGCGTTACCCAAAATCCCTCTAATAAAAACTTAAGATTATCCGGTGTATAGGCACCTGCAAAATCCATATCTTATACCTCCCTCAATTACTCTTTGCCAGACGTTTTTCCAAATAACCAACGCCAAGACTTAAAGGAATGGTAAGAATTAAGTAAAACGCTGCAACGAAAATGTATACATCAAACACGACAAATGTTCTTGAAGAAATCAAATCCCCATGGTACATGAGATCTAGTCCTGCAACGACGGCTAAAATGGAAGAATTCTTAACTAGATTGATAAATTGGTTTCCTAGAGGAGGAATGACTATTTTAACTGCCTGTGGCAATATGACGAGCCTCATTGCCTGCCCATATGTCAGTCCTGAAGAACGGGCAGCTTCCATTTGACCCTTTGGCACGGAAAGAATGCCTGCCCGAATTGCCTCAGCTATGAAAGATGAAGTGTAAATGGTCAGGGCTAATGTTCCTGCGTATAGTCCACTTAGTTTAAGGCCCAGAAAGAAGAAAAAGGTAATAATCAATAACGGTATGTTCCGAATGAACTCAACATAGGCGGTTCCAAGCCAGTTTAGAGGCTTTATCGGGGCAATCCGCATGATAGCAACAAGCACACCAAGGAGCAAACTCGCTACCAATGCAATTAAACTCGACATGATCGTATTTTTAAAGCCTAATAAATACATATCCAGATTCTCTGTTAAAATGGAGAAATCAAGCACGGCATACACTCCTTTAACTAGTAAGGATGAGCAAAAAGCTCATCCTCACAAGACAAATGTTCAAATGTTAATTAAGGTCATTTCCCTTACATTTGGTAATGATTAATGTTTAATCCATTTATCATGGATTTCATCGTACTTGCCTGAATCTTTAAGTGACTTAAGGGCTTTATTCAATTCGTCAACAAACTCAGCATTTCCTTTTTTCACAGCAATGCCATAAGGCTCGTCTGTAAATGTACCGCCAACAAGCTCATAATTTGGATCCTCGTCAGCCATGCCATAAAGGATTGAATCATCCGTAGTCAATGCATCCCCTTGCCCAGATTTAAGTGCAGCGAACGCTTCGGAATAGTTTTCAAATTCAAGAACTTGTGCGTCAGGAGCCTTTTCACGGATATTTATGGAAGAAGTAGAGCCCTTGACAGCCAGTACCTTTTTCCCTTTTAAACTATCAATACCCTTGATGTCGCTGCCTTTTTTGACTAGCAGGGATTGTCCGGCATCAAAGTAAACATCGGTGAAGTCAACTTCTTTTTTACGATCTTCCGTGATTGTCATTGTCGCCACAATCGCATCGATATCACCATTATTCAATAAGGCCATCCTTGTTTTAGAAGTCACTTCTTTAAATTCAACTTTATTCTCATCACCTAGGATTTCTGCTGCAAGAGCTTTGGCGATATCAATATCAAATCCTTCTACATCTCCAGTACTAGGATTTTTCAATCCAAATAGCCTTGTATCATTTTTTACCCCAAAAACAATCTTATCCTTTTCCTTCACTTGTGCAAGAACATCCGTTCCTTTGTCTTTACCGCCACCCTCTTCATTTTTGCCTGAATCTTCTCCCCCGCCGCATCCAGCCAATAAAATGACAGCCAATAAAGATAGCAAAGATAATTTCAACCATTTCTTTTTCTTCAACATGTTAATCACCCCTGTTTTTTATTTAATGATTTAATATACGGCTAAGAAATAAACGAGCCCTCTCTTCACGAGGATTGGCGTAAAACTCAGCCGGTGATGCCTCTTCTAAAACCCTGCCTTCGTCCATGAATACGATTCGATCCGCTACTTCACGGGCAAATCCCATTTCGTGCGTGACAACCACCATCGTCATTCCTTCATGGGCAAGTGCTTTCATAACATCCAGTACCTCGCCAATCATTTCTGGATCCAAGGCTGAGGTAGGTTCATCAAATAGCATGATTTCAGGCCCCATTGCCAAACCTCTGGCAATCGCTACCCTTTGCTGCTGTCCACCGGAAAGCTGAGAAGGAAATGAATTCGCTTTATCTCCAATCCCTACTTTCTCCAGATACTTTTGCGCAATCTTTTTCGCTTCCTCTTCTGATTGTCCTAAAACCTTCCTGGGTGCAAGCATGATGTTCTCGAGCACGGTTTTATGAGGATATAAGTGAAAATGCTGGAAAACCATACCGATATTCCGACGCAGTTTGTTTATGTCCGTTTTTCTATCCGCTACATTTAAACCATTAACGGAAAGGGAGCCTTCCGAAATGGTCTCAAGACGATTAATGCATCGAAGCAGGGTACTTTTCCCTGATCCTGACGGTCCGATGACTACTACCACCTCCCCTTTATTAATAGTAAGATTAATATCCTTCAATACATGGAAATCACCAAAATACTTATTCACCCGGTCAAAAACAATCATAATTAGCCTCCCTGCCCATAATCAATCTTTTGGTCTGAAAATTGATAATAATCAGAATTTCGAATGCATAAAATAGCATTCTCTTAAATTGAATCATTTCTATATGTATAATCCTTTCTCCATTTATTATTTCCCAATATAAGGTTATTTTTTTTATTATTTTAAACTAGTAATATAAAAAAATATATTCAATATTCACATTATTCATTATATATAATATTACTTAAAATTACCATATAAACTTTAAATTGTTAAAAACAATAACATATTTTATGATACTATTGCTATATTCCATAAAACCAACATATTTAAATCGATCTCCCCTAAACGATTCCTATTTTTGTAAAAAGGAGATTTATTTCCCGTAAGCAAAATGCCTGATATGAATTAGCAATTATAGAACGAACAAAAAAAAGACAGCAATTGCTGTCTTTTACATTCCTTCCTTTATAGCATCTTCAAATGGTGCTGAAAATAAGCCACTAGGCGCCAGCATATCCGTATCCGATTCCCGGCTTTCCCCACCCACAGTATATGGACCTGCTGGATAAAAATCAAACAAATCACTTTCCTTATGTATGATCAAGAAATACTCGTATAAATCATCCATAAGTTCCTGATGTTCATCTAATTTCATGATTTCGCCACATTCATCAATTACAAAGTTTTCATTAATCGCATCTTGAAGTTCCTCATTATTTGAATACGCGATAAAAAAATCCACATCTCCACACTCCATGCATAGCAAGAGTTTTTCTTCCAGTGCTTCTTGATAGGATTTCTGAACGATCTCCTTCAAAATGGCTTCAATCTTTCCAGGATTAGTTAGTTTAATTTTAGTCTGGATCACAAAATCCCTCCAATTTAATACAATGACATTTAAAAAGTATATGCCAGTTTAATGAAAAATAAAAAAAGCAAGCTCATCCTTTGATCAATATTAAATGAAAACTGGTATAAGTCCGTTCCTTATTAACCCATAAATCCAAATGGAATCCAAAGCCATCATTTCGTTCCTTAACCTAGACGCGTATGATAATCATTACTCCACCTGCTTACTATAAGTGGAATTTGCCTAAACTTGATCATCAACGGCAATGCATGTAATCCGGATTCCTGCGCATTTGTAAGGAATTCTCCGCCTCGTGTATATATTAAGTTTGCCCGCATAATCAGAATGATAATCTTCTATAATACAAAGAAAAAGATGATCGGAAGCGTAATCAAGCTTAATGAAGTACTAATGAACGTAGCACTTGAGACGAATTCAGGTTCTGTATTGAATTGGAGCGCATACATCGTAGTGTTGGCCGCCGTTGGCATGGCAGCTACGATAATCATGATATGCCTGACCATTTCATCCACTGGTAAGGCAAGTGATAACAGGAATGCAATGGCTGGCGAAACAGCAAGTTTAAGAAGAAGTGAAACTGATAGCTTACGATAGGCAATTTTTCTCAGTGAAATGTTGGCTAGCTGCATTCCGAGTGTAATCATGATTGTTGGGATTGCTGCATTTGCAACAAGGTTAATAGCTTCCATAACCGAATTGCTTAATGGAATTTTTACAAACTGAAAAACCGTACCTGCAATAGCTCCATACACGATTGGCATCCTGAATACTGCTTTAAGCGCTGTTTGGACTCCGTTACCTTCCGGGCTGCCCTTCGCTGCGAAATAGATGCCTATGGTGCACATGACTAACTGCTGACCCACCATCAGGATGATTGCATAATCGAGTCCTGCTGCACCGAATAACAGGAAAATGACTGGTGTTCCGTAATTCCCGTTATTCATGAATGCCGATGCCAATATCATGCCGCTTGTTTCGGTGACTGAATAATTACGGAAAAATGATATGATATAGACTACCAGTATGAGAGAAAGACAGAGTACTATCGTGAAAAGGAACAGATAAAAATAATCAACCGTAAATTCAGCGGAATAAAAAGTTCGGAACACAAGAAAAGGTGACATTAAATATAATGCCATCGTGGAAATCGATTTTGTATCAAGTTTAAACTTTTTCTGACCGACGTACCCTAAAACAAAAATACCGAATATCGGTAGAAGAACGCCCAAAAATCCCATACATCTCACCTTCATAATCCTATGATTTTCTTATAACAATATCAGTTTTATCATTATTTGTAAAAATTCTTTCAAACCGTTCCTGATTCCAACGTAATATATCCTAACACAAAATGATTTTTCTTTATTTTCAGAAAATTATATTCAATTTTTGTCTATATATGGTATATTATTTATTATATTTACGTTAATAAACGTAACATCAACACTATTGGTTTATTAATAAATGAAGGGGTGCTTTTTTAGTGGATATAAAATTCATGGAGATGGCTGTTCGGCTAGCAAATGAAAATGTATTGGCAAAGAACGGAGGACCTTTCGGTGCTATAATCGTAAAAGACGGCAAAGTTGTAGGAAGAGGATGTAATAATGTGACAACAGCCAACGATCCCACAGCTCACGCCGAAGTACAGGCGATACGTGATGCATGCAGGAATCTCAATAGCTTCCAGCTTACAGATTGTGAAATATACACTAGCTGCGAACCTTGTCCAATGTGCATCGGTGCCATTTATTGGGCACGACCAAAAGCCATTTATTACTCATGCACTAAAGAAGACGCTGCACTTATTGGCTTTGATGATCACTTTATATACCAAGAACTTGCCCTGCCAATGAAAAACCGCACTATTAAAATGGAACAAATGTCTTTCAATGACCACGATTTACCATTCCGGACATGGGAGACCCATATTGAAAAAGTAAAATATTAAAATGTTATATCTTTGCCAAAGGGGTTACGAATATGAAAAAAAACTTGCTTAAAAGGAGAATAGACGTCGCCGCAGGCAAAACGCCTGCAGACTGCGTCATTAAAAACGGGCAAATCATAGATGTATTCAATGGTGATACCTATTCAGGCGACATTGCCATTGTCGATGGTTTTATTGCTGGCATTGGGAGTTATGAGGGTATTTCAGAAATTGATGCTGCTGGAAAATTTGTATCCCCTTCATTCATTGATGGCCATGTCCACATTGAATCTTCGATGGTCAGGCCTTCTGAACTCGCAAAAATCCTCCTTTTACATGGTGTGACCAGCATCGTTGCAGATCCTCATGAAATAGCCAATGTTTCCGGTAAAAAGGGCATTCATTATATGATTGAACAATCCGGCCAACTTCCTTTTGACTTCTACTTCATGATGCCATCTTGTGTACCTGCTACGGAGTTTGAACATTCTGGCGCTGTCTTAAGAAGTGAAGATCTAAATTCATTTTATCGAAACCCGAAAGTGCTTGGTTTAGCCGAAGTGATGAATTTCCAGGCCGTTTCACATACGGAGGATGATATGCTGCAAAAATTATACGATGCAAATAGACTAGGCAAAAGCATTGATGGCCATGCAGCTGGATTATCCGAACAACAGCTCAATGTTTATATGAGTGCCGGCATTAAAACGGATCATGAATGCACTACAGCGGAAGAGGCAAAAGAAAGACTGCGAAAAGGAATGTATCTTATGATCAGGGAAGGCACTGTTGCCAAAGATTTATTAAACCTGGTTCCAGCCATTAATGAGCTGAACTCCCGCCGTTGTTTATTCGTCACCGACGACCGGCACCTCGATGATATTGTTTCTGAAGGAAGTATCGATCACAACGTTCGACTTTCCATAGAAAATGGTATCCCACCAATTACCGCGATTCAAATGGCGACCATCAATGCTGCAGAATGCTTTGGTTTAAAGGAACATGGTGCTATAGCACCCGGATACAAGGCAGACTTCCTTCTATTAGATGATCTCGATACAATCATCATCCATTCGGTCTTTAAAGAGGGAAAACCTATTGTCCAAAATAATCGATTACTGAACTTTCCAGCTGAAAAGGAACAGGTTATTGACGACGGTTTGAAGCACTCCGTTAAATTTCATGAAATAACGGAAGACGATTTGGCGATACCTTTTAATAATAATCTTGCTAATATTATTGAGATTACTCCAAACAGTTTGATTACAAAGCATTCGATTGAACCGGTTACACTTAATCATGATGGTCTATTCCAGTTCTCTGAACATGTTGATCATATAAAACTGGCAGTTATTGAACGGCATCATATGACCAAACAATTAGGTCTTGGAATCGTCAAAGGGCTTGGTTTGAAATCAGGCGCAATTGCCACTACAGTAGCCCATGATTCACATAATTTAATCATTGCCGGCACGAATGACCAAGATATGCTAAGGGCAGCAAAGGAAATCAAAAAGATGCAGGGTGGATTGGCCGTAATCCAAAATGGGAAAATACTAGCTTCCCTTCCCCTTCCAATAGCTGGATTGATGAGTGAATGCACATATATGGATGTGGTTCATTCATTGAAACGAATCGATGAAGCCCTTTTGAAACTCGGTGCCAACAGGCATTTCAACCCTTTCCTTACACTTGCGTTCTTGGCGTTACCTGTCATCCCGGAAATTAAACTGACGGATCAGGGCTTATTTTCCGTTTCTGAGTTTAGGCATATTCCTATTGAAGCCGTTATGCCTGCCGATAAGTTCAATCTACTTTGACCCCCTACCCGGGGGTTTTTCCCATTCACCCCCAAAATTTCTATATGAATAATGTTATAACTCAACTTAAATCGGGAAAAGGATATAATGGGTATCATCTATGTTAAAATAAAAAAAACACAAATCTTTCTTGGAGGAGATAAATATGGCAAAACAGGATCAACAGACCATCATTGGATATATTGGCACTTACACAAAAGGAAACAGCAAAGGTATTTATCGCTTTACTTTAGATACAGCAGAAAGAAAACTCAGTACACCGGTTCTTGCAGCAGAATTAACTGATCCGACTTATCTCGCCATCAGCCAGGACAAAAAGAATCTCTACGCCATTTTAAAAGAAGCGGGCAGCGGTGGAGTTTCTTCCTATTCGATTAATGAAGAATCGGGTGAACTTACCTTCTTGGGCAAACAATTGACACCGAATGGCTCTTCCTGCCATATAAGTGTCGACAGCAAGAAACAGATCTTGATCACTTCCAGTTATGGAGATGGCCTGATTGAATCATATCCGCTTCATGACAATGCGACCCCTTTGCCAGTATCATCCACCATTCAACATGAGGGTCAAGGACCGAATGAAGAACGTCAGGAAAAAGCACACACTCACTTCGCTGGTTTCACACCGGATGAAAGGTTCATTGCTGTAGTCGACCTCGGAATAGATAAAGTAATAACCTATAAAATACATAATGGGGTTTTGGAAGAAGTAAACAGTTTATCTGTTGCTCCCGGCAGCGGACCGCGGCATTTGACCTTCCACCCAAACGGAAAATTTGCGTATGTCATGGCAGAACTTGTACCGGAAGTCATTGTTTTGAGCTTCGATAGTCTATCAGGAAGCTTTTCTGAATTGCAAACGGTTCGGACCGTTCCGGAAGATTTCAAGGAAAATAACCAAGGAAGCGCCATTCATATTTCTGATGACGGGGAATTCATTTATGCCGCAAACCGCGGACATGATAGTATTGCGGTTTACCAAATCCATCAAGAAACAGGCAAACTGGCATTCGTGGAACTGGTTTCTACCGAAGGACATTGGCCACGTGATTTTTCATTGGACCCAAGCGGAAAATTCCTGATCGCTTCTAATGAACAATCAGGAAACCTGACACTATTTGCACGGAATGAACAGGACGGAAAATTAACATTGTTGCAAAAAGATGTTCAAGTTCCCTTCCCTGTTTGTGTAAAATTCCTTTAGTTCTATAATTAAAAAAGGATTGAAGCTTTTACCACAGCTTCAATCCCTTTTTTATAAACCCTTCTTTAATTCCATTTCTCCGCCATTTCCGGAAAATCTATAAATGGGTTTCGATTACCCTGAATTTCATGTATAGCCTGGTTTCTATGTTTTTCATAAATGCTGACCGGAAAAAGCCGGTGCCATTCCAAAAGCAGTGCCAGGTTAACTTTGCCGCTATCGATGATTCCCTCATACCTTAATAAAAAATACATGGTAGCTCTCGCTACGATACCTTTTCCGTATTCAGGTTCGAATTTACCTTCATCAGATTTCCCGCAACCCGGCTTTATACCGGCAGCCGATGCTTCTGGGATATAATCCTCAAAATCATAGTATGGATAGTTACTCCGGCTGCTGTTACAAGTTGGTTCACAAGCGAACAGATGGTGCAAATCTCCCCTCATCGGTTCTTTTTTATTGAACCATGATTGAGGTACGACATGTTCACAATTAACGAGCATGTTGTCCATCTTTGTTGATTCAATGCCTCTTGACAACACTTCAAGTATACGGATATCTTCCTCAATGACTTCCACAGGATCCATTCCTTTTCCGGAATACAGACTTTTCAGCTTGCCATTTTCCTGTAAGTCCACCCAAGGGTAAACATGACGATGTGGTGAGTAGTTCAGCTGGTTTTTATGGGTTGTCACAAGCAGCTCCTTCAGTGCTTCTCGGTCCAAGGAACCATTTTGATAGTATACTTTCTTAAGTTCCTGATCTTTGGATTCATCATAGTATTCGCGGTTTTCATTGAAGTTCACAAACGCAGCCATTGCCATTGCCCGTTCTTTTTCAAGTACTTCAAAACTATTCTTCATCCACTCATCTCCCCACTTATATTAAAACCTAACTTTTACCATATTTAAAGTTTAATAGAAATAGAACGAAAAAAAAAGGTGCTTTAGAAGGGTCTAACGAAGAATTTCAATAAAATGGGTAAGGATTTTTGCTGTCATTCCCCAGATTACACGATCGTTATATAAGTAAAAATATTCTTCCATCTGTTTTGGCTGCCATTTATAATTCTCACCGCCAAAGATTAAATCATGGGGGAAGTTTTCATGTGGTTCCACTTTATACTTCACATGATATATCTCTGGCGGTTTTTCCATGAAAAAGGATAGCGGGACCGTAAAAATGGTCTCTACCTCAGCTGGATTTGGTATTATCCGTTGATGGTCACGAACAAATCCTGCATAAGGATAAACAATCATGCCAAAAGGAGATACCAAATAATCAATTGGAAAGACATTATAGATATCTTCTTTATTTAAATTAAGTTCCTCGTATGTCTCCCTTAGTGCAGCCGCCTGTTCATCATGGTCCAACTTGTCTATTTTACCGCCTGGAAAACAGATATCCCCCGGCTGCCTCCTCAGTTTGTGTGAACGCTCTTCAAATAGAACGTGTATTCCATCTTCCTTCTCTATTAGCGGTACCAATACGGCATACTTTGAAAAATTCCCACTCCCTAAAATTTCAGGGTTATGTAATGTGAGTTTTTTTGTTATATCTTCAGTTTTCATGTCCCTCACCTCTTCTGACGGAATATTGACGATATTAGATCGGTTTATTTTCTACCACTCCTTATCCTTCCATTTTCAAACATACGCTATAACTAAGCAAGGAAAACGATTCCAATATGTTCCCTTTAATTCGTAATAGATTGCTTAACCTCTATATTCTTGGTATTTCATACAAAATAGGCCCTCATCATCCAAGAAAAAGAGGAATTAAACCTTTTTCCATTACAAATCTCTCATTTCATTTCCACGTGGAAATTATATTCTTTAATAACCTATGTGATTAGCTAATTTATGGATGGACGATCACTGATAGGGTTTTTTCACTATTGATGGGATGCACATCATCCATATGGATCATTTAACAATAGATAAAAGCACCGGTCAAAGTTCTGAACGGTGCTAAAACGAAACACAGCAGTCTCAATTAAAAAGTAAAGACTGGATCCAATCTTTGTTAATTTACAAAACCGAATGTATAAGAGAATATCAATAGGTCTATTTAGCAATCCACTTTAATACTGAATTTCAGAAATTCAATTCTTGACCACTCATTCTATTATTTCTGAAGGTTCGTAATATTTATTATAGTTCTGCTAGCGTTCGCTTTACTGTCGTTACGATGAATAAGAAGTCCTCTTCAGTTATGCTAAGTGGAGGAGCAAGGGTCAGGACATTATTGAAGCCTGCTACCGTATCACCATTTTTACCTATGATCAGCCCTTTTTCTTTGCATGACACAATCACTTTATTGATTTTGGAAAGTTCGATCGGCTGTTTTGTCCCTTTATCTTCAACCAGTTCAATTCCTACCAACAATCCTTTCCCACGCACATCGCCAACATTAGGATGAGATTTGATTTCTTCAAATTCTTGCAGCAAGCGAAACCCTAACTCTTTAGAACGTTCTATAAGTTTTTCATTTTCATATATTTCAATATTCTTCAAAGCAAGGGCACAGGAAGCTGGATTGCCACCAAAAGTATTTACATGACGAAAGCGGTCATAATCATCGGTACCGATGTATGCTTCATAAATCTCACGTTTGACGGCTGTGGCGGATAATGGCAGGTAAGCGCTAGTGATTCCTTTAGCCATTGTTACGATGTCCGGTTTTACATCATAGTTCATAAATCCGAATTTCTTCCCAGTACGGCCAAACCCGCAAATGACCTCATCCGAAATGAGAAGGACGCCATTTTTCTCACAAATTTCTTTCACACGTTTCATATATCCATCAGGTGGCATCAAAACTCCGCCTCCTGTGATGATAGGTTCCATTATTACCGCAGCCACCGTTTCGCTCAACTCCCATGTAATGGTACGGTCAATTTCCGCCGCACTTTTTTCGCCGCTTTCATCCTCTGGATTTCGGTAAGAATCAGGCGGTGATACATGAAGAAATCCTGGGGCGAGTGGTTCATATTTATACTTCCGCTGCGCCTGCCCGGTAGCTGCCAGGGCTCCCATCGAATTTCCATGATAGCCGCGATAACGGGAAATGAATTTATAACGTCCATGTTCACCTTTTTGCTGATGATACTGCCGAGCAATTTTAAAAGCAGTCTCATTTGCTTCTGAACCGCTGTTAGAGAAGAAAATCACATAATCCCCACCCAGCCATTCATTTAACTTCTCTGCTAGCTTAATAGCAGGAATGTGGCTGTTCGTTAAAGGGGCATAAGGAAGTTCCTTCAACTGTTCGTAAGCTGCTTCAGCGAGTTCCGTTCGACCATAACCCACGTTGACACACCATAACCCTGACATCCCATCCAAGTAGCGATTTCCATCAACATCCGTTATCCATGCTCCTTGCCCGTTTTTGACCACCATTGTCCCAGGGTTGGGTTCAGCCCCTTTCATATGATGCCAAACATATTTGCCATCCATCGCCTTAAGATCCTGACCCTGTTTTTCAACCTGCATAAGCCACACTCCCCCTATCATAATGTATAAAGGAGGGCCGACCACAAATTGCGTCGACCCCTTTTTCATATTAGTATCTTGCCGTTAACATTTTCTTTCTAGTGTAAAATTCCACTCCGTCTTTTCCATTGGCATGAAGGTCTCCATAAAATGAACTTTTATAGCCGGAAAATGGAAAGAATGCCATTGGTGCGGGTACCCCAAGGTTAATACCAAGCATTCCTGCATCAATTTCTTCACGAAATTCCCGGATGGCTTTTGCACTATCCGTATAGAGGCAGGCACCATTTGCAAATTCGGATTGATTGGTCAAATCGATTGCTTCTTCAAGGGTATTAACCCGTACTATGGATAAGACAGGGGCAAAAATTTCATCCTTCCATATTTTCATGTTTGTATTTACATGATCAAATAATGTCGGTCCAACGTAATAGCCATTTTCCTGATCGCCTTCATTCCTGCCATCACGAAGGAGGACAGCTCCTTCTTTTTCCCCAATTTCAATATATTGTTCTGTTCTCTTTTTATGTGTATCACGGATCACGGGTCCAAGGAAAACGCCCTTATCCATTCCATTTCCAATCTTGATTTCATCCGCTGCAGCCTTTAATCTCTCAACGAGCGAATCTCCCACTTCTCCCACTGCAACAACCACCGAAGCAGCCATGCAGCGCTCGCCTGCAGATCCGAAAGCGGCATTGGTTATGTTCGTTACCGCATTTTCCAGGTCTGCATCAGGCATGACGATTGAATGGTTTTTCGCTCCTGATAAAGCCTGGACACGTTTTTTATTGGCAGCTGCCGTTTTGTAAACATACTCTGCGACAGGCTGGGATCCTACAAAAGATACCGCTTTAATGTCTTCATGTTCCAAAATCCCGTTCACGACATCATGGGCACCATGGACAATATTGACGACACCATCCGGAACACCGGCTTCCGTCAATAATTCTACAAGACGGTTGGCTAAGAGCGGTGTCCGTTCTGAAGGTTTTAAAATAAACGTATTGCCACAGGCTATTGCAAGCGGGAACATCCAACATGGCACCATCATTGGGAAATTAAACGGCGTAATGCCGGCAACGACACCCATTGGATAACGGTACATGCCAGATTCAATGCCTGGGGAAATGTCAGGAAGCTGACTGCCCATCATTAGGGTAGGCGCACCTGCAGCGAACTCCACGCATTCAATCCCACGTTGAACCTCACCATATGCTTCTGTATAGCTTTTTCCATTTTCAATCGTGACCAGCTTTGCCAGTTCATCCCAGTGTTCTATCAATAATTGCTGGTAACGGAATAAGAAGCGCGCCCTTTTTGGCACGGCCACCTTTTTCCATTCTTTATACGCATTTTTAGCAACCTTCACCGCTTGGTTTACATCTTCCCTTGTGGAAAGGGGTACGATTGCCAATGCTTCTCCTGTTGCCGGATTTGGCACTTCTTCATGTTTCGATGTTGAGGAATCCACCCATTTGCCACCGATATAATTTTTCAACGTTTCTACATCATTGATAACTGCCATTAAAGAAACCCTCCATTTCAACACGATTTCATAGTTTCATTATATTTTTCAAACGGACTTTTTACATTAGACGTTTTGTATAGTTTTTAATTCAATATTTGCACATATTGTTTGTTTTTGATTTTCCTATATTCATGAAAAGAATTCACCATGTAGAATCTCCTTTGTGCTTTCCCTTTACCGGAAGCCCTCACACCCATCATTTAATAATCGAGTATAGCTTTAGGTCTTGATGCTTTCCCTTAACAAACATTCCTTTTCTTATGATTCCCTCAAAAGACATACCCGCCTTTTGCATGACTCGCTCTGAACCAAAATTTTCAACGAAGCAGCGTGCTTGTATTCGAACCAGGTTCATATTTTCGAAGCCAAAGGCAATTATCTTTTGGGCTGCCTCCGTCATTAAGCCACTCCCCCAATATTCGGGTGCCAATACATACCCGATTTCGGCATTATGATGATTAACCTGCCATGAAACAAAGTCAATAGTACCAATCAACTTACCACTTTCCTTGTGTTGTATGCCCCATGGAGCGATTTTCTTATCCTCATAATTTTGTAGGATGAATCTGATAAAATCCTTTGTATCACTTAGTGAACGATGCGCTTCCCATGTGACGTAGCGGGAAACTTCACTGTTGGATGCATACGCGAACATGTCTTCTGCATCGCTCATGGTGACTTTCCTCATAACCAAACGTTTTGATTCTATAATAGGCAGCTGTCCATATATGTCTTTGACGTTCATGATTACACCCCATTCCATTAATTATCAGTATTATAACAAGATTGTGAACCCCAACCTCTTTCCCAATTGAAATATTTTTGAAATTTACGTATAATTCAGAAAAATGATCTCGGAGGATAATTATGCCAAAAAGAAAACTCATAATAAGCCAAAACTTGAATGTGCTCTTATTACAGAAGATTAAAGAATTGGTTCCCGAGTGGACTGTCATCACCGGAAGATCTTCGGAAATATGGAAGGATCATCTAGCCGATGCTGAAGTGATCGCAGGCTGGAAAACGGAAATGGCTGAATCCATCGATGCAAGCGAAGTAAAATGGATCCAGACATGGAGTGCCGGAGTGAATGCCTTACCCCTGGAAAGTTTGGAACAAAAGAACGTGCAGATTACAACTGCAAATGGCGTCCATGCCTATCCCATTTCAGAAACCATTTTCGCGTTAATGCTTGCCTTAACAAGGAAAATAGATACATATATTAAGCAACAGCAGGTGAAGACTTGGCATCACGCAAATATGAAGCAGGAAATTCATGAAAAGACCATCGGGATCATCGGTGTTGGAAAAATCGGAAAGGAAACAGCTAAAATTGCCAAGGCTTTTGGCATGTCCGTATTAGGAATGCGCCATTCCGGTAAATCTGAAGAATTTGTCGATGAGATGTTCACACAAAATCAATTGAATGATCTCCTTCCTAAGTGCGATTATATTGTCGTGACATTACCATTGACCCCAGAAACACGGAATATGTTCGGGAAAAACGAATTCCGACTAATGAAGCCCTCCGCTTTTTTCATTAATATAGGAAGGGGAAATCTCGTTATTCAAAACGAATTGGTCCAAGCTCTCAAGGACAAAGATATTGCTGGAGCTGGACTTGATGTGTTTGAAACGGAGCCACTTCCTGGGAAGAGCCCATTATGGGAGATGGACAATGTAATCATCACGCCGCATACATCCGGTAATACGGAATTTTACGACCAACGGCTTTTTCAGGATATTTTCATGCCGAATTTAGAGAATTACCTAAATGGTAAACACCCCTCAATTAATTTACTTGATTACAGAAAAGGGTATTAAGAATTGTACAACACTATGCACAATAAATAATCTTACTTTGTTTGCTTGCAGATTCCGACATTATCTGTTATATTTAAAAAGAATTATTTTTGTTCGGGAAGATTGATAAGTGAAACACTTTTCGTCTAATGATTGAGCAAGGGTAGTAACACAATGTGTGGATTCACACTAGGAGGCAACAACAATGGAACAAGGTAAAGTAAAATGGTTTAACGCAGAAAAAGGATTTGGCTTCATCGAACGCGAAAACGGAGACGATGTATTCGTACATTTCTCAGCTATCCAAAGCGAAGGATTCAAATCATTAGACGAAGGTCAAGAAGTTACTTTTGAAGTTGAGCAAGGTCAACGTGGACCCCAAGCTACTAACGTTCAAAAAGCATAATTTTAAATACAATATATAACGGACTCTACTTGTAGGGTCTGTTTTTTTTGATTAAAAAGCAAAAATAAAAAAACCCTATTCGCGGGGAATAGGGGAACATGAAACAAGTTTAGTAAATGGTAAACACAGTATAACACACTAAGAAAAGAAACCCTAATTTATCCGAAAAGTAAAAATTATCACTCACTTCCACAGGCTCCCTGACTACCATTCATGTCTTATTTCTTATCAACTTCATATGTTCGATCCGTTCCCCATGGGTAAAACGGAGGCATATCGGTGCTGCTTTTCATTTTGAAATCAGCTTTCCTTTTTTCCAAGAACGCTTCAATCCCTTCTAGTGCATCCGCTTGTTTTCCGGTCCAATGAATCATTTTCGATTCTATTTTATGTGATTCAACAGGATGGTTAGCACCGAGCATGGTCCACATTAACTGCCGGGATAACGTCACGGAGACAGAAGATGTATTTTCTGCAATGTCTGATGCAATCTCCATTGCAGCAGACATCAATTCATCCGGCTCGACGATCTTGTTTACCAACCTTCCCTCATATGCTTCACTGGCCGAAATCATCCTGCCGGTAAAAATCCATTCGGAAGCTTTACCCATTCCGACAAGCCTAGGCAAGAACCAGCCGCTGCATGCTTCCATCGTTATCCCTCGCCTCGCAAATACAAAACCCATTTTTGAATCTGTTGAAGCAATTCTAATGTCCATGGGCAAAGTCATTGTGATACCAATCCCAACTGCCGCTCCATTAATGGCCGCTATCATAGGTTTCTTCATTTCAAAAATCCGTAATGACAACATCCCCCCTGCATCGCGGTATTCAACCAAAGGAGTGTGATCCATAAAGGTTTCTGCACCTTTTTCCAAATCCATTCCAGCACAGTAAGCATCCCCAGCGCCAGTTATAATTACGGCTCGTACGTCATCATTTTCATCCGCTTCATCAAAAGCATGGATCATCTCCTCACACATCTTTTCATTGAAAGCATTCATTTTTTCAGGACGATTAAGAGTAACAATCATGACTCGATCGACGATTTCACTAGTTATCGTGGAATACAATATCAGTCTCCTCCTTCTCTCAAAAATTGAAATATTCAACAGATTTTTAATTTTACATATAATTACATTTTATATGTTTTATTTTCAGATTCCTAGTTATTTATTTTTACAAACTGATAATTAATTTAGTCTGCAAAAATAATCGCTTCTATCTAAAATATTTTACATAAATATGTAAAAAAAGACCAGTCGCAAATGCAACTGGTTTTTTTATTTACCAATATAAATGACAAGCAACGAAATGCCCCGGTTTTTGTTCTTTCCATTCAGGTGCAGCACTGGAGCATATCTCCATCGCTTTTGGGCAGCGAGTGCGGAATACACAGCCACTTGGCGGATTGATCGGACTTGGTACATCGCCTTTAAGTACGATTCTTTCCCGTTTAATAGTGGGGTCTGGAATCGGCACTGCAGAAAGCAAAGCTTGCGTGTAAGGATGCAGCGGATCTTTCGTTAAAGAATCACTATCCGAAAGTTCCATCATTCTTCCAAGATACATGACTAAAATGCGATCTGAAATATACTTGACCATCGATAAATCATGAGCGATGAATAAATAAGTCAATCCCATTTCTTTTTGTAGCTCTTTTAATAAGTTAACTACTTGAGCTTGTATCGAAACATCCAAGGCAGAAATCGGTTCATCACAGACGATGAATTTTGGATTTAAAGCCAACGCCCTTGCAATTCCAATACGCTGGCGTTGTCCACCGCTGAATTCATGCGGAAAACGAGTGATATGTTCCGGACTTAAACCAACCAGCTTCAACAGGTCTTCCACTCGTTTTTTTCTCTCTTTACCTTTTGATATCCCATGAATGGCAAGTGGTTCCCCAATCAATTCCTCCACCTTCATCCTTGGGTTCAAGGAAGCGTAGGGATCTTGGAAAATCATCTGTATTTCACGGCGGATATGTGACATTTCCCCCGGTTTGTAATCGAAGATATTTTTTCCCTGAAACAGAACTTCTCCGTCTGTCGGTTCATAAAGTCGGGTAATTGTACGACCGGCAGTCGATTTACCACAACCGCTTTCCCCAACAAGACCGACCGTTTCCCCTGGGTAGATTTTGAGATCCAAACCATCTACCGCTTTCAGCGACTGAGAACCAACAGGAAAATATTTCTTCAAATTCTTAATTTCAACAAGAGGAGAATTTTCGTTGACTGTCTTTTCTTTTACTGACTTATTTTTTAGTGAAACCATTGGTTCTCCTCCTTTATACATTAGTCGGTGCTTGTACCTGTGTTGCTTTTGCCATTGGGTGGTGTAGCCAGCATGCGGCTGTCTGTCCCACTTCGACTACTTCAAGTTCCGGATCATGGTCTTTGCACACTTTCATTGCGGATTCACATCTTGGATAAAAAGGGCATCCTTTTGGCGGATCCAATAAATCGGGCGGTGATCCGATAATGGGAACCAACGGTGCCGTTTTTTCCATATCCAGCCTTGGCACCGTTTTAAGCAAGCCTCTTGTATATGGATGCTGTGGGTTTGAAAAAATAGCTTCTACTGTACCCGTCTCCACAACCTTACCTGCATACATGACGACTACCCGTTCGCAAGTTTCCGCAACCACACCTAAATCATGAGTGATTAAAATGATGGAAGTATCCATTCTGCGTTGGATATCTTTCATCAGTTCCAAAATTTGCGCTTGTATCGTTACATCCAATGCCGTTGTAGGTTCATCGGCGATTAATAATTTCGGTTCACAAGCTAGAGCCATTGCTATCATCGCCCTTTGGCGCATACCACCTGAAAATTCATGTGGATATTGCTGCATCCTTTTTTCCGGCTGAGGAATACCTACCAGTTTAAGCGTTTCCAACGCCCGTTCGTATGCATCTTTTCGGGCCATATTTTTATTATGCTTTAAAATGCCTTCCATGATTTGGCTGCCGATTTTTGTCGTTGGATTGAGGGAAGTCATTGGATCCTGGAAAATCATGCTGATTTCATTTCCGCGAATCTTCTGCATTTCCTTTTCACTCATTTTAATAAGGTCTTTGCCGCCAAAGTTTATTGACCCTTTTCCATACTCTGCTGGGGGTGTTTCCAGTAATCTCATGATGGATTTAGCAGTAACACTTTTGCCGCATCCGGATTCTCCAACAATGGCAACGGCTTCCCCTTTTTTCACTTCAAAGTTCACGCCGCGAACTGCTTGGACTTTTCCTGCATAAGTATGGAAGGTGATGTGTAAATCTTTGACTTCCAATAGGTTCTCCATCATCGTCCCTCCTATTCTAGTAATATCAAATCTTTATGTTAGGACTCTTTTATTTCCGTAGTTTTGGATCTAGGGCATCCTGCAGTCCGTCACCAGCCACATTGAACGCGAACATGGTTAAGGAAATCAATATTGCCGGGATTAAAAGTTGATAGAAATTCCCTACCAAAATGCTTCCCAGGGCATCACTTGTCAATGTTCCCCAGCTTGCCTGAGGCGCTGGCACTCCCAATCCCAAAAAGCTTAGAGTAGCTTCGGCAAAAATAGCAGTGGGTACAGTCAACGTTAAATTGACAAGGATCGGTCCCATTGTATTCGGAATCATGTGTTTTCTTAAAGTCCAGCTCGTATTGGCTCCAGAGATGGTTGCTGCATGGATATATTCATTCTCTTTTAGTTGTAAAACCTGTCCCCTTACCAGTCGCGCCATTGGAATCCAGCCTGTAATTGACATCGCAATGATGATTGGCAAAATACCAGGTTTTAATACGACCATCATTAAGATAACCATCAATAGGTATGGAATCGCATAAATAACTTCAGCAAACCGCATCATGATATTATCCGTGCGTCCACCACGAATGGCTGAAATCCCGCCATAAAGGACACCAATCAAAAAGTCAATCAGCGCAGCCATCAATCCAATGAACAAGGATATCCTTGCACCATACCAAGCTCGCGTGAATAAATCCCTACCTGCTGAATCCGTTCCAAACCAATGCTCGGCATTGGGGCTAAGATTCTTTTTCTCGAAATCTTGTCCATAATAAGTATATCCGTTAATATATGGCCCAAAAATCGCCATTAAGACCAAGAGGATAATAAGAACAAATCCCGTCATCGCCAGTTTATTTTCTTTAAAGCGACGCCAGACGTCAGACCAATATGAAACTGTTGGTCTGGCAATTCTTTCTGCTTCCTTAAAGTTTCCTTCAGCGGGTTGGAACATATCTTCGGTTAAATGCACTTTATCTGCCATTATTTCTTCTCCCCCGTCACTTTTATTCTCGGATCAATCAACGTATAGGCTATATCAACGATGAATATTAAAAGGATAAGCACCGCACTATACACAATTGTGGAACCAAGAATGACCGGGTAGTCTCGGTTGGATATTCCCTTTACGAACATATCTCCCATGCCCGGAATACCAAAAATACGTTCAATGATGAAGCTTCCTGTCACGATATTAGCAGTCAGGATACCCAGGATTGTGATAATCGGCAATAACGCATTCCGAATGGCATGTTTGATAATGACACCGCTCCGTTTCAATCCTTTGGCCTTTGCTGTCAAAATGTAATCCTGTCCCATTACTTCAAGCATGCTTGTCCGCATCAATCTCGCGATGAAAGCAAGAGGCATCATTGATAGGGCAATGGATGGTAAAATGGTATGCTGCCATGTCGCCCATGTAGCAACAGGGAATATATTCCATTTTATTGCAAAATAATTGATTAAAATAGTCGCCAAGATAAAGTTAGGAACAGAGATCCCTACGATGGCAATGACCATTGATAAATAGTCGGGCCATTTATTTCTTTTCAGTGATGCCACTACGCCCAAAATGAGCCCAAAGAAGATGGCAATCACCAATGCTTGTGCCCCTAAGTGCAAGGACACTGGAAAACCCTTCAAAATGTAATCATTCACGGAAATGGAAGAGGATTTCAATGAAGGACCAAAATCAAATTGAACGACTTCCAATAAATAATTCCCATATTGGGTCAACAACGGCTTGTCCAATCCATAGTGGACTTGAAGGTTTTCATATACAGCAGGAGGCATAGCTCCTTCTTTAGCAAATGGATTTCCCGGAATCGTATGCATTATGATGAACGTTAATGTTATAACAGCCCATAAAGTAATAATCGCCCATTTAAAACGATTTAATGTATATCTCAACATGGTAATCACCCCAATCATCGATTTTCTAAGGAGTTGAAAACGGAAATGAATTCATGAAATATTCAAATTCGCAATTGAAAAATGGGGTATGTCCTAAATCGGACATACCTCCCATTTCACTTTTATCCTTCTATTACTTTTTATCCGCGTAAATAAAGTTCGGATAAGCATTAATCGGAGCAAAAACTCCAGTAACATTCGATTTAACCATATATGGTTTTGTATAGAAGTAAACCGGAAGGATCGGCATTTCTTCAATCAGAACTTCCTCTGCTTTATGTAAAGCAGCCATGCGTTCTTTTGGATCCATTGTAGATTTTGCCTCTTTTAATAAACCATCATATTCTTTGTTCGACCAATTTGCATCATTATAGGCACCGTCCGTTTCCCAAAGCATGAAAGTCATTGGGTCAACATAGTCACCAACCCATCCTGCACGGGAAATTTCAAAGTCGCCAGCTTTTTCACGATCAAGCTTAACTTGGAATTCTGCATTTTCAAGTGTCACTTCAACACCCAGGTTATCGCGCCACATTCCTTGAACGGCTTCAGCAATTTTCTTATGAGTATCTAAAGTATTATACAAAATTGAAAAATCAGGTAATTCTTTCATGCCTTCTTCAGCAAGACCTTCTTTTAACAATTTCTTGGCTTCAGCAACGTTTTCCTCAAATAGGTTACCTGTATTTTCCTGGAAATCTCCAGTTGCATCAGGAATGCCCGGCGGGATTACTCCAAAGGCAGGTTTTTGACCACCTTGAGCAACATTTTCAGTAATTTTTTTACGTTCGATAGCCATTGAAAGCGCTTTCCTGACTTTTGCATTATTGAAAGGCTTTACTTCAGTATTAAAGTTGTAATAGTAAACAGCAAGTTCTGCGCCGTTTTTGAATTCTTTGTCGCCAGAATTAACCAATTGTCCTTGCACATCCACTGGCAGCGGATAAGCGATATCCAATTCGCCACTCTGATACATTTGCCATGCTGTATTTTCATCTTCAATCAGAGCAAAGTTAACTGCATCCAATTTAATTTTGTCTTTATCGTAGTAATTTTCATTCTTTTCGATTTTCAGGCTTTCTTTATGTTTCCACTCCGTTAATTTGAATGGACCGTTCGATACGTGTGTTTTTGCATCCAAAGCCCATTTAGGATTTTCTTCCTGTACCTTTTTATTGATTGGATAGAAAGTATAGAAGGAAGTCAAGTCAAGGAAATATGGTGTAGGCTGCTCCAAAGTAACCTCTAATGTAAGGTCGTCAGTCGCTTTAACTCCTACGTCCTCTTCCTTCCCTTTTTTACTGTTGTAGGCTTCCCCACCTTTAAGATAATAAAGTTGGTAAGCATAATCAGCAGCTGTTTCCGGTTTCAAAGCATATTTCCAAGCATATTCGAAATCATTAGCTGTAAGCGGGTCTCCATTTGACCATTTCAAACCATCTTTCAATTTGAATGTCCATTTTAATCCATCTTCACTGATTTCCCACGATTCTGCAGAACCAGGTACGATTTTGCCTTCTTCTGTTTTCTTAGTCAATCCCTCAAACGTATGTTCAAGGATCCATGATTCATGAGTACCTTGAGCATTGGCAGGGTGAAGCGAACCAGGTTCACTTGAGTTGTTTACGTTTAACACTTTTGATTTGGCTGAGTCACCCGAGCCGCCTTCTTTTTCATTCGAAGTTTCCTTCGAACCGCCGTTGCATGCCGCAAGAATAAGCATGATGGCCATAAGAAGAGCAAGCACTGAAAATTTAGACTTTTTCAAAAAATATTCCCCCTCATCTTTATCTTTTGAATATTCCCGTTTACGAGATTATCCTTCTACCACCTATAATTGTTCGTATAGTACATACTGAATGTCAGCGAGGAAAGTGAGAAGCATTCATTGCCGGAATCCACAAAAAAACTAGCGAACCGTTTGCATAAATCTGCGTTTCTACCTAAATAAACCAATTAATGCAGTCTACTAGTTAAAAATCACCCACTTTCCAACCTCGCCAGGGTACTATACCTCGAATTAAAGATGTTGAATTTTAAGTATATTACGAATAAATCAAAAAATCAATAAACCGATGAGTACTTTTTCACAAGATAGTAATTATTTGCTAATCAATTAGATCTAGATAATAGGTAAATAGAATCGAGCAACCTAATTAATGTAAAATGACTTTCGGCATCCTATGGTTTTTCGACACAGTTTAATACCAGTATTCATATATGTTCGCTTGTCTTACCCATGTTATTTTTTTCTAAATATTCTAATAATTCAAGTCAGATCGGTTGCTAAGCCCACTTTCCTAGCAAACCATTTTCAAACAAATGATACATTTTAGTAGAATAATACATTACCTAAAAAAAATACTGGGTTCTAATTATCCAAATCCCAAATAATGGGTAAAAACTATAGGGGAATAGAAATATTATATCAGTTTCTCAACTATATTCACGCGTCAACCCCCACGAAAAATAACCTAACTCTAACTCATTTATGATTAAATAAATATAATGACACGAAAAGTAAGCATATGCCTGCCACCTTTTTCGCATCCAATGGGATGCGTACCCCTCCAAATAAACCGAAATGGTCAATGACAGCCCCAATCAGTATCTGACCAGCGATAACCCCAACCAATGCAGGGGCCACTCCAATCTGCGGGACAACCATTATTATAACAATGACATAAATAGCCCCAAGGAGTCCGCCTATCAATTGCCATTTAGGTACAGTCGAAACAGCAGAAATATTTCCGTTTCCAGCAAACAAAACAATAAATAATAAAGCGAGTGTCCCGATTCCAAACGAAATGAAAGAAGCTTCAATGACCCCCACTTTTTTCCCTAATCCACCATTGATTTGCCCTTGTATGGCAATGGTGATGCCACCTAGGACCGCAAGCAACGGAAATAATATCTTCACAATGATTTTGCTCCTTTTTATGTCCATCCGGACTGATTAATGAATCCGCATTCCATTTTAACATGAAAAATATGTATATTGTCCTTTAGTGATATAAAATCATCTGTATGGGAGAGATAATCTACAAATAAAAAAACTGGCACTTTGGGCCAGCTGCAATGTTCTATACTAAACTAAAATCTATTTGATCACTGAATTCCTTTGTTGCCGTAACTGGCAATACTCTGTACTTAACAAGGAAAATACCAGGGCATCATGCGATTGTTCACGAAGAAATAGATAACTTCGGAGGCTGCCTTCCTCTTTAAATCCAAATTTCTTCAATAGGTTTCTAGATGCAATATTTTCCTTGAAAGTTAAAGCGGCAATTCTGTTTAGTCTCAATTCTTCAAAGCAATAGCGTAATACTTCATTGACAGCTTCGGATGTGAAATGTTGCCTCCAATAATCCGGATGGATTTCATATCCTATTTCGGCGCGTTTATTGGCAATGCTCAATTGATTCAGGCCAACGGTACCGATGAATTTGCCTGAATCTTTCAAAATAACCCCCCACCGCATCCCACGTTTGTTTATATAAGCACTTTTAAACGAGTCAATTAAGCGGCGGGCATCTTCAACTTGAGTTAAACTTTCTATCCCATCATACTTGGTCACTTCATCTTTAGAGAGAATTTCAAACAGACTCTCGGCATGATGGTGACCTATTTCGATTAAACTCAGCCTTTCTGTTTCCAATTCCTTAAACCACATCGTAGAACCCCCCCGTATATTCAGCTGTCTATTTAATTCTATTCATGAAGAAGTGATACCTGTCTTAATGGACAATTCTTTTAATTCGTTTTTTTGAGGAACAAAGCCATTCCGTATGTCCTTTCTTATATCAAATCCCTGTGTTTATGTAAGAATGACGTAAACCATCCTGTTCCCGCCTTAACCTAATCAGAAATAACAATCAGGATGTTCTTAGGACCATTTAATTATTTCATCATTTTTTCACTTGTTCTATACAGCTACTTTCGTTTTGCTGTCCTTATTATTTACCCTGACAAACATAGCTTGCCAAACGTAAAATGATTCTTTATCTACATGGGGAAATTCTTCCGATCTATCAAAAAGCCCTATGATTTTGGTTTACCATTAACACTTCCAGGGTTATATGGACCCTTATTATTCTGTTCCCATTCGATACCTTTTTCCCATAGCAACTAAGAATGTGAATGAGCTAATTTTACACAAAACTATTTTTATAGGATACTATACTTCCAATCCAGATATTATACTAGGAGGAAACAAAATGAAGAAAATCATCCTTTTATCAGCACTGTCACTATCCCTTTTATCTCCAACCGTTGCCCTGGGAGCCGATACTTATGAGGTAGCAAAAGGAGATACCTTAACGAAAATTGCTTCTGAATACGATGTCAGCATTTCCGAACTACTTAAAACTAACCCTGCTATAAAAGATGCAAATCAAATACAAATTGGACAAATCATAAATCTGCCTACATCCATCCACAAAGCTAATCAAGAGAATAGTCAGTCAGTTGAACAGCAGGTTCTTAATTTAGTGAACGAAGAACGTTCAAAATCCGGCCTCCCTTCCCTTGAGATGGATACAGCCATTTCCAAGGTTGCAAATCTGAAATCTGAAGATATGCGTGATAGTAATTACTTCAATCACGCAAGCCCAACCTACGGATCGCCTTTCGATATGATGAAATCCTTTGGGATCAGCTACAGGTACGCAGGGGAAAATATCGCAGCAGGTCAACCCAGTGCGGATGCTGTCATGAAATCCTGGATGAACAGCCCCGGACACAAGGCCAATATTCTGAACAAGAACTATACCCATATTGGAATTGGGCATGTGACAGGAGGGAAGTACACCCACTATTGGACCCAGCAATTCATTGGAAATTGAAATCTTTAGAGGCGGAAGATTGCCGCCTCTTTTTTTATCATTACCCTCCCTTCCTAATCTACCGCTTCCCCCTCATCTATTAATTCTGAACCTGTTCACCTACAGTATGATAGCTTCAATAATAAAACGTTCGTCATTTATTTTTTTGTTGGAGGGATTCAAATGGAAAACAGTTAAAGTAGTTATATCATACTATTTTTCAATTATCTTCCTGATAAAAATAAATTATGTTAAAATAGAAATCTAGACATAGGTATAAAGGGGCATTTGAAATGAAAATAGAGGTTGGCTCTGTTATCCACGAATTACGAATAAAAAAAAATCTTACAAGAGAAGAACTGGCTAAGGATATATGTGAACCTAATATCCTGTTAGATTATGAAAGAAGCATCACTTCTCCAACAATTGATGAATTGGCACTTTTTGCGGATAAACTTAAAGTTGACCTGCCCTATTTCTTCACTACCAAAAATGAACCAATTTATAATTACATAGAAACCATTAAACTTTTGATAAACAAATATAGGCGCACACGTAATTATGAAGCAATCTATGAAATCGTCCAAAAAGAAATGGCAACGGCACCGGAAAAATCGATTTCATTTTATCAATTCTTGAAATGGCATGAAGGTATAGCTTTTTTTTATTTGTACAATGACAAACAAAAGGCTATAGAATTATTGAATGAGGCCATTCGGATTACAATGGGTAAACGTGTCATTCTACATCAACAGGAGATAGCAGTACTAAATAGTATCGGAATCATCCATTTTAAAACGAAGAATTATGAAGAGGCCATCACCATCTTTAATGAAGCATTGGAATTTATCGAGAATATTCCCCATGTGAATCAAGAAGGTACAATTATCGTGAAGATCATTCATGGATTAGCACAAACATTGACTGAACTTCAATACTATCAGGAATCGTTAAATTATACCCTTAAAGGGATCAACATTTGTAATTCGATAGAATCATTATATTTATATGCAGAACTCCATCTTTTAACTGGTAAAAATCTGATTAATCTCCAACAACCTGACGAAGGACTGCAATATTTAAATCAAGCCAAGAACATTTTCAGTCTTCAAAGAAACGAAGAATTCGTACAAATTGTCGAAGATGAATTGGAGAGCATTTTACAATTCATCTGAACTTAATTTGATAAAAAAAGATAGAGATTGCTTTGATAAAAGCACTTCTCTATCTTTTTTTTTATAGCATCGTTTGATCCGAAATCGCTTTAATCCAGGATAGTTCAACCTCGCCCTTACATTACACTTTCAATTGCTAACCTATGTCAGCTATAATAGATTAATGAAATTCTACTGGAGGAAAAAAAATTGTCTAATAGATTAGGTTTAGTACTAGACGTGGAAACAACTGGTTTACGTCCCTCTTCCGATGAAATTATCGAACTTGCCCTTATACTCTTTACATACAGCAGTGAAACAGGGGAAATTATTAATCTTATTGATCAAGAATCATTTTTAAGGGAGCCTCTCTCCTATCAAGCGAGAAGTAATTATGATCAAGCATACAGGATTCATGGAATTCCATACAGCTCCGTTGAAGGAAAAAGTTTTCACGATGAAAAAATTAAATCCTTCATAGCCCGTACTGATTCGATTTTCGCACATAATGCTTCTTTCGATAGAAGTTTTCTCTACCAAATGTATCCGGAAATCAATGATCAAAAGTGGTTCTGTACGATGCGGAATGTACCTTGGAAGCAATACGGGTTCGAGAATAGTAAACTCTTAACATTACTGCAGGCACATAATATCACCAATTTCCAAACACACAGAGCTCTGGACGATATTTCTTACCTAATGGAACTTATGAGAAAACCTGGCCCTTCTGGTCACCCTTATTTTAAAGATGTCATTGCTAAAAATCCGATGAAGAAATATGCACCTGCCACTCAAAAGACAAGGGTATAGCAGCTGTTTAAATACTTTTACACTCTTGTACAGTTTGCGCCATAGTTTTGTCATTATAATCGTTTTTTGACATCTTTCCCTTTTCCTTGTGAACAGGAAGCGCTTGGCACATAGATTCAGGTTATCAATAAAAAACAGCGACCAATTACGGGACGCTGTTCAGTTTGTAGACAAAGGGGGTTCGGAATTAAAAAATTCCGAATCCCTTTTGAAATATGTTTAGAAAGCATCCTCATCACCTCAATTTTTATAATTCTATTTTAAAACAATAAAGACTTTAGGCAAAAGGGTTCTATCTAAAAGTTAAAACAAAGTTGATTGGAGCGGGTGTGCGAGACTCCTGCGGGAAAAGCGCGTCCAGGGGAGACCCCGCAGGCGCAAAGGCGCCGAGGGCGGACCGCCCGCGGAAAGCGAGTGCCTGGAGCGGACCGCCCGCGGAAAGCGAGTGCCTGGAGCGGAAATCAACGTCTAAATTGTACACCCATAAAAAAACTGTAGACAAACTCGATTTTCATCGAGTTTGTCTACAGTCTGAAACAGCGACCCATTACGGGACGCTGTTTTTTAATCATTATACGGTTGCCTCTTCCTGTTTTTCATCTAATGCACCGTTCAATTTTTTATACCGGAAAATAAAGTACGTGAGTGATAATAATAATGCGACAACAAGGAATATGGCCAATATGCTAAGGTTATGCCACATGAAGCTATAATCTCCTGTTGAGATGACTGCTCGGAAAGCATTAATCGAATAAGTCATCGGTAAGAATGGTGTGAACCCTTGTAGGAAGCCAGGAACCAATTCATTCGGGAATGTTCCGCCACTGCTGGTCAGTTGAAGAATCAAAATTAATAATGCTATGAACCGGCCAGGATTATCAAAGGCTGAACCCAGGAACTGGATGATAGCCATGAATGTGCAGCTAGCAAGAATGCTTACTGCAAAAAACAGCGGCATGCTCGTAACATCAATTCCAAGTCCTAAAATTAAAATCGAGTCCACCAATACGGCTTGAAAGATTCCTATGAGGGCCATGACGCTGTATTTACTAATAAACCAGCTAAATCCACTTGCAGGCTTAACAGCAGGATCTCTTAACGGGAATATGATCGTCAGTACTATAGCCCCGATAAATAAACTCAATGAAATTAAATATGGTGCAAAACTAGTGCCATAGTTCGGTACATTATTTATTGGCAATTTATCCACTTTAACTGGACTTGCGAACATGTCATATACTTCTTCATTTGATTTTATGTTACCAGCTTCGTTTGCCCCATCCTTCAATTCGTCACGTAATTCTTCAGATCCATCTGAAAGTTTGGCGATTCCATCTTGTAACTTGATAGCTCCATTGGCCAGTTCTCCCATACCACTAGTAAGGCTGGATGAACCTTCTTTCAACTTATCCGTTCCTGTAACTAGACCTTTAGAACCTTCCGAAAGCTGTGAGGTTCCACTTGATAATTGCTTGGAGCCATCTTCAAGCTGATCAAGTCCGCTTACCAAGTTGTTGCTGCCTTCGGTTAACTGACCAAGCCCACTCTGTGCTGAATTTATACTATCGCCAAACGTTGTCAATCCAGAAACCAATTGACCTTGACCATTTTTCAGTTCATTCGCTCCATTGGCAAGTTTATCCTGAGCTTGCTTCAATTGAGTAAAACCACCGCTTAGCGCACTTGTGCCTTCACCTAACTGATTTGCGCCATCACTAAGACTGTTTGAGCCCTTAGCAATTTCGGATGCACTTGCTGATAGTTTCCCCACTCCTTCAGAGACTCCTTTACTGCCTTCGCTTATGCGGGATAGAGAAGCAATCACTCCATCCAAACGCGCTTTCTCGGCAGGATCATCAGTAGCTTCGGATTGTTGTTTCAATCCGGAAATAACTTCTTCCAAACCTGCTGAAACTTCAGAAGCCCCCTCTTTCGCTTCGCTCGATGCTGCACTCCATTCAGACAATGAACCTGACAGCTGATCAGCACCAGCGGCCACGCCATTTGCCCCCTCTGTCAAAGCGGGCAGCTTTTCTACTATTTGATTGAAGCCCTCTAATGACTGCTGCAGTCCAGATGCCAATTCACCGGTACCCGCTTCAGATTTCTTGGCTCCTTGCAAAAGCTCGGATTGCCCATCTTTCATTTGTCCAACACCAGAGCTAAACTGTTGTAACCCTTGATTAAGCTCTTTTGATCCTGCTGCTGCGGAACCTACCCCATTTGAAAAGGTCAATGATTTTTCGGCTAGTTTTTCAAGGTTTTCATGGATTTCTACAGAACCTGAATGAACGGAATCAATTCCTTCATCCACTTTTTTGGAACCTTCTTTAGCAGAGTTAATCCCATCACCAAGTTCACTTGATCCGTTCTTCACTGTATCTGTTCCGTCTTTCAATTCTCCAGCTCCATCACTGGCACTTTTGAGTCCGTCAGCCACTTCGTTCAAATTGTCGAACATTGACTCCGCATAGGTTTTCGTAACGGCTGACGAAACTTCCCCTTTGATTCTCTCCGAAGCTGCGTCACCTATTTTAGTTGATATATAGTTGAACCCTTCATTGGACGTGTAAATTAAATCCAGTTTTTCCGGATTGTCATCCTGTAAGGTCGTTGCATTTTTCGAAAAGTTTTTCGGGATTTCAATTTTCATGTAATAATCTTGATTTTCCAGACCTTCATTGGCTTCCTTTTGACTGACGAAATGCCAATCGAAATCCTTTTTCTCCTTTAACTCCTTGACTAAGTCTTTTCCTATTGTAAGTTCCGATTCATTGAACTCGGCACCTTCATCCATATTGACAATGGCAACTGGCAATTGGTCCACCTTACCGTATGGATCCCAAAATGCCCAAAGGAACGTACCGCTGTATAACAAGGGAATCATTATGATCCCGATTATGGAAATGAGTATCATAGGATGTTTTATAATGGCTAAAAATTCACCCTTTAAAGATTTTAACACGCCTACCAAGTCCTCCTTAACGACGAATATGCCGTTTATTTAATCTATTTCAGTGAAAAACGGATTGAAGAATACATAATTAAGTCAATTGCTTCTGCAATATATATTTATCATTCTTTATCTATATATTACTTTCAAAACAAAAAATGACTAATGACTATATTGTTCATTCGGTCATTATCACGAAAATAATATAACATTTATCCATCTTTTTATCAATATTTTTTCACTGTCTTACATCCTAAATTCACTATTTTTCTTTATATATCCTATACACATTGCATTTATGGCTGAATAATTCTTTTATCATCAGCTGAAAAATTAGCCCTGATAATTCACACAAAAAAGGGCATCCATTATGGACACCCTTTTTTGTGTGAAAATAAGTTATATTCGCATAATTAAATGAAGCGCTTTCATATCATTTTGATATGATGCCTTTTAATTTTTCCGCCTGCCCAGTCAATTTCTCTAAGGATTCCTGATACTCTTTTTCTAATTGTTTAATGATGCCGGCAGCGGTATCTATTTTTTTTATCGCCCCTACACCATGACCTGCTGACCAAATATCGCGCCACGCTTTTGAGTCAGATGATTTGGACATGCTGTCAAAGTCGACTTTTTCTTTTTTTGCTAATTGTTCTGGGTCCATACCTTGCTTTCTGATGCTCGGTTTCAGCATGTTGCAATTAACGCCTGAAAATGCATCAGTCAAGATGATGTCATCATGATCAGAATCGACAAGCATTTCACGATATTCATCATTTGCCCTACTCTCTTTTGCCACGATAAAACGTGTTCCCATATAAGCCAGATCTGCTCCTGCAGCCTGAGCCGCCAAAATACTGTGACCAGTACTAATTGATCCTGCAAGCAAAATGATTCCGTCCCAGAATGTCCTTACGCTGTCAACGAAAGCAAAACTATTTATTTCACCCGCATGACCGCCGGCTCCCGCAGCAACTAAGATCAATCCATCCACACCTGACTCGGCAGCTTTTTTTGCAAATTCCACAGAGCTGACATCCGAAAAAACCAAACCGCCATAGCTATGTACCACATCCACCACATGTTTTGGTGAACCTAATGATGTAATGACAATGGGAGGCTGATGTTTTTTGACCAGTTCCAACTCTTCATCAAGACGGCTATAAGTACGGTGGACAACCATATTCATTGCCCATGGAGCAATCTTTGAGCCTGGTTCTTTCTCCCCTGCTGCATTCAATGTGTCGTTTATGTCACCCATCCATTGATCCAGTACCTCTATTGGCCGCGCGTTCGGCGCTGGAAAAGAGCCAATCACCCCATTCAAACAGCATTCTTTCACTAACTCAGGACCGGATATTAAAAACATAGGTGCTGAGATAACTGGTAAAGATAATTGATTCCACCAATGTTCAGGCAAACTTCTTCTCATCTATGAAACCTCCCATTTTTAATATATTACCAAAATATAACACTACAAGATTATCATACTTCTAAAATACACAATTTTCAAGAAATTAATTCAGGAGCTGAACTTCATCATCATGCAAGCCATTTCATAAAAAAACTGTATATGGAAAAGGGCCCATATACAGTATCGATTCAATTTGAAAGCACCCATTTACGAATGGCTTTAGCAACACCGTCTTCTTCGTTTGTTGCTGTAATCCAATCTGCTTTTTCTTTCACAATTTCTTGGGCATTTCCCATTGCCACTCCTACTTTTGCTTCAGAAATCATGGCAAGGTCATTAAGGCTGTCTCCTACCGCCATAACATTATCCATAGTAATATCGAGGAATGAACATACAAGCTTTATCGCTTTCGCTTTATTGACTCCAATGGCATTCACTTCAATATTCGTTGGGCTTGAATTGCTTATTTCAAAGGTTCCTTTTGATAACAGTTCATCCATGATGATTTTGCGGATACCTTCATCATTTGTATCAAAACCGAATTTAAGCCATTGCGAATCATGGATTTTTTCAGGCATTTCAGCTCTGTAAATATTATCGCAACTAATTGCCCAAAAATGCGTACCATGTTTTTGGCTTAATTCCCACATCCACTGTATGGACTCACTATCGACGATATTCCTTTCCACCAGTTTTCCTTGATTATCGTAAATTTCGCTTCCATTTACCGTAATGAGGTATGATTGGAGTTCCATTGACTTTGCAAAATCACTGCATGTAGCATAGGATCTTCCCGTGCTCAATACAACAAAAACCCCTTGATTTTCGGCTTCTTTAATCGCTCTCCTATTTTCTTCGGATATTTCTCCTGCAATATTTAGAAGCGTGCCATCCATGTCAAGTGCAACTAATTTAATATCAGGTTTCTTCATTTTTATTCACCCTTCCTTAATCCTTCCTATGTAACTATGTCCATGATAGCTTATTTTGCATGCACAAGGAAAGAACGTGAAGTATTGAACAGGCAATACCATGGAGGCTTTGATTTTTCCATTTCCAATTGTAAAATAGCTATTGATGTTTTTATGATTTAGTATAAGGAAATGAATGTCGTGAAACAAGGTCACAAAATTTTTTGTGACCTTGAGCATCAATCCGGATTCGATTAAATATAAATATATCCTTATCCGAACACTTTGTATTCTAGAATTCTAAACATTCTCTACTTCCTATCTTTTTCCATTTCATTCAATTCTTTTTTAATCTGACCTTCCCATTTTGGAACACCGTCATTTTCATCAAATTCTATGATGACATCCGTGACTCCTCTTTCCTTGAATATCTCATTAAACAGGCGATCTTTGATGTCATCAGCCTGGGCGATTGAAATATGGGGATCAAGTTCCACTTCAAGTTCAACATGAAAGTCCTCCCCTTCTTTTATTACGGCCAGTTTCTGTATATCCCTTACATCTGGGTCACCCATGACCATAGATCCAATCTTTTGACGCATTTCTATATCCGCTTCCCCAAGAGCGCCCGCAGCATTATCAAGGAAAACCCTTCCAACCACATAGAACATACCGAGACCAATCATGACAGAAGCAACACCTTCCGCTTGAATGAAGGGCGTGAAGTTTGCTAATAAGATGGCAATTATCGCAAGCACTCCACCTCCAGTTGCTACCATATCTTCCATGAATACTAATTTCGTCGCTGGTTTTGCTCTTTTTAAACCAGCAAAACTCTTAAAGATGACGGCTGTACCTTTAGCTTCGATTCCAGTCTCATGCACCACTTCTTTCATGGCTTTAAATAAAACGTATGATTCCAACACAACCGCTAACGAAAGAACGGACAAGTTAATAATGATTCCAGTTGATTCTACAGGGTGCAATATGTGATGGAACCCTTCTTTAATCGTTTCATAAGACATAATCCCGACAACCAAAACCGCCCCTAATAAAACGAGGTTAACCAAACGCCCAAAGCCATCAGGGAATCGATCAGTTGGTGACTTTTTACTAAGTGCAGAACCGATGAAGACAAAAAACTGATTCGCAGCATCGCCCAAAGTATGTAATGTTTCAGCAAACATAGCGACATTCCCTGTCATGAAATAAGCAATTCCCTTTAGCACAGAGATGATACTATTCACACATGCAGCAATGAACGCCGATTTATTACCTTGTTTTAATAAACGGAATAATTCTTTCATATAAATGCCCCCCCCCTTATCAAATCCATTATCTTAGTGTATTATCCCCAACACTGGAATATATGAAACCACAAAAAGGAAAAACTCCAAACTAAACGAATTCAGAATAACTGGCATTACTATGTTGTTTATATGTTGTATCTCCCACACACGATTATATTCCAGGGTTGGACGCATAAATTCTAATAAGATCACAAAAAACTCATTCATTTTATTCGGAACTGATTAATGCGATGAAAGATCCTTACAAAAAAAAGGGAGTAAGCAGCAGCTTACTCCCTTTTTAAGCTTCCATCCCCTTTTTCACTAACTTAGATGGATTATTTACTTTATATCGTATTTCTTTATTGTATTTTTTATCGACCACTTTTCCATCAAATTCGATTTCGTCCCCTTCTTCGAGCTCAGCTTTTTTTAATGTCTTGCTATATCCACACCAAGCATCACCGATTGTCAGTTCAGGTTCCGTTGTCACCTTGACATTCTCCAAGAGTATCACTTCATCTTCTTCACCAGTGAAATGGTTCATTTTCGCCGTGAACTCCTTGACGGTTGCGGTGAAATGCACTTTTTCCCCAGGTAAATCCAACTTAGGTTTTGCTGTCGCCTTTTTACTTTTGGTTTTTGCTTTTTTTGGTTCTTCACTTAGCTGATCCGATGTTTCGGTAATTGGGGCTTCCATCACCTGTTCCTGTTCACTTGGAACTGCGGATGTTTCGGAAACCGGTCCGCTCAACAACTCTTTTCCGAAACTGGAGCTTTGCATTTCCTTTAAATAGGAAGGGTTAATGCAACTAAGCTTTCCATTTTCAAATTCAACTACCACCGTGTCAAGACCGTTTCCATATTGTTCATAACCTGCCAATTTGACTTTCCCTTGAAAACTGCCGCTTTTATATAATAGTTCTCTTTTAACCGAACGGGCAGTAAATAATTTCCATTCCATTCCTTTAGCGATATAGTCCGTATCATCTAAAAAAGGGATATACTCTCCTTTTGGTGCGATATAATGAATCAAATCTTCAGCTGGAGTTTCAGCCACAGTCACCACTCCTAATCTTTTCTATAGATTATATTCTAGCAAAGGATTTCAAAGTTGCAAATGAATGAGTTTATCATAATCGAATGTCCACTCTAAAAATCGTCCAGAAGTGATGGCATTCAGAGTCCCGAACATCTTTCAATTCCCCCCATACAATGAATGCCATCTTTTTTAAACTAGAAAAAAGGCTGCTCACTAAGAGCAGCACTTTTATTAGAATAGTCAATTATTTCTTCCTGGACAAAAACGACTACATCCTTTACCCTTCTTTAACTTGAAATTTTTTTTAGTTTACCGTCTTGTTCAGAAGTCATTACATTTTTCTTATGATAAAACAGAAAGTATGACCCTATAACAAGAATCGTGAGAAGGCTTGTAAGAAAGAATTGCAACCGCATGGAATCAATAAATGCTTGAGCAACAAATATAATAAATAATACTGCAATAGTCGCGTAGGTTAAGTAAGGGAATAGCCACATTTTCACTTTAAGTGTTCCGGGATTTTCTTTTTCCGTCTTTTTCCTCAAATACAGATGAGAAAAAGCGATAAATATATACATGATCATAGTGACTCCTCCCGAGCTATTTGCGAGAAAAGCAAACAATTTATCAGGGGAAACAAATTTAAATGTCGTACACACATAAGCAAAGAAAACACATGCCATTAACGCCCAAATCGGGATTCCCCTCTTATTCACACGGGATAGGATTTTCGGTGCATCACCTTTTTTTGATAAAGAGTATAACATACGTGAGCTTGTATATAGCCCTGAATTCAAAACAGAAAGCAATGATATGAAGATTACAATATTCATAACTTGACCCGCTGCCGGGAGGCCTGCCATATCAAAAACGCTGGCATAGGGGGTTTTCAGTAAATCTTCAGCCCCCTGCGGGATTAAGATAACTAAAATAGCCACTGAGCCGACAAAGAAAAGAAGGAGACGCCATACAACAGCGTTTATGGCTTTAATAATATTTTTTTCAGGGTTTTCAGACTCTCCTGCAGCAATGGCAGCAACCTCACTTCCCGATAAAGAGAAGGTAATGAATATCACACTAAGGAGGACCGGAAGAAAACCATTTGGAACAAAACCTCCATGCCCGGTAATGTTGGCAAGTCCTGGTGAATCAAATCCAGGAACAAATCCAAAGATCATGGCTGCACCCAGGAACAGGAAAATGACAATGGCTGTCACTTTCATGAAAGCTAACCAGTATTCAAATTCACCATAAGCTTTGACTGAATATATATTCGTAACCATCATTAAAATAGGGAAAGAAAGACTAGCAGCCCACATGGGTATGGCAGGAAACCAATCATGAACCATAGTACCCAATAAAGTTGTTTCTATAGCAATAATGATAACCCAGTTGAACCAGTACAACCAGCCAATCGTATATCCGGCCCAAGGGCCCATTGCCTGATGTGCATATGTTGAAAAGGATCCGCTATCAGGGTTCACCACAGCCATTTCACCCAGCATGCGCATGATGAGCACGATCATCAATCCTGCGATAATATACGATAAAATAGCACCAGGTCCTGCTGAACCTATTATTGTTCCACTTCCGATAAATAGTCCTGCCCCAATTACCCCGCCAATAGAAATCATTGTGACATGCCTGGTCTTGAGACCATGTTTCAGTTCATTTGTTTGAAAAGCCACTATTGTCACCATCCTCTAAAACTGTCAATTTAACGTTTTGCAAGCAGATAACTACTGCTCATGGGTACCCTAGTAGAAATCTTTCATTCAAAAACAATGTTTGCAGTCTATCCCCCTGTTTCACCAATGCTTTTATGAGGCCAAATTTAGTCGTTAAGAAAAAAGTTATATGTATGTTGTAACGCTTATACTATTAACCGTATCCGCTTTTCCCATTAAAACTTCTTCTTTTTCTATTTACAGCCCCTAAACGAAACACGCGAAAAGTATAATGATCCTTGATGGATTTTGATCTTTTTACTTATTGTTATGTAAAAAATAAAATTTCACACTCCTGCCATATCCTTCCAAAAACACCCTCTCTCCAAATAAATTTATACATATTATAAAAGCAATATCCATGCCAAAAAAAGGATGGTTAGTTCAATAGGATTTAACGCTTTTGTGAATTTAATTCGATTCAATATTGAATCAAAAATTCAATATATGATTCATAAATTAATTTTTTTCCCCTTTTGATTCACATTCGAATTAAAAAATGACAATTTAATTGATATCTTTTAAAATATCGACAAAAATTATCGACTGAAAAATTTCAAGGTGGATTCTAGTATCTTTTTCATAAAGTGTAAAAAAATTACTAAAGGGGCGATAAAAATAAGATGCCAAAATCCAAATTATGAATTTTGACATCTTCCCAAATGGATTTATTTCCACTAAGACTGATTCTTCGTCCGGGATGTGCTTCCGCTACTAATCCAAGACCTACTACATGCTTCGGAAAATAAGGATATGTATGAATAAAGCTGTATGTAAAGTCCTGTAGGATATGTATCAAACCATTATAAAAATTTAGTACTGAACATTTGGGAAATGGATGCTGAATGTGGTTAAATTTTCATTAGAGTCACAATTCATATACCCATCATTACTTTCAATGATCTTTTTACATACGTATAATCCAATTCCGGTTCCTAACTCTTTTGTTGTGACAAAGGGCTCAAAAATAGATTCGATCAATTCACTGGCAATGGCCGGTCCATTATTAGAGATTCGAATTATTCTTTCATTCGCCTCAATTAAAGAGTTTATCCTCAAAATTCTAGGGTGTTCCCTATCCTTTAAAGCATCAATGGAATTAATGAAAAGATTCAAGAACACTTGTTTTAACCCATCTTTGCTCGCTGTCATGACTAAGTTTGGATATATATCTATTTCCACATTAACGCTGGCATCCACAATATTCGCATAAGTCAGTTCTTGTATTTCTTCAATTAACTTTAATATGGAAATTTCCTCTCTTTGTTCCTCATTAAAATCAGATTTGGAAGTATGGAGGAATTGGGTTATCCTGAAATTCAACTGATTTAATTCATAATCAATGATATCCAAATATTTCAACTCTGGATTCTCCCGCTTTAGTAATTTATTGAACCCCATGATAGCTGTAAGCGGGTTTCGGAACTCATGTACAAAGCTTGATGATATCTGTCCCAGTACCGCTAATTTATCTTTGTGGTTTTCACTTATATAAGACTTTTTTTCCTCAATCACTTCATTTGTAAGATTCGTATATCTCGTTACTGCATGATAGCTGAATGAATCAAAGTGCAAGTTGATGTCATTGATGAATTTCTGCATATAATAAATGGGGATATTGGCCCCAAAAACATTTCTGATTATGATATTTCTCCCTAAATTAATATTATATAGAAAATCCCCGATGTTGATATTTGCTTCAAGGCGTTCTTTTGCAACCTGGTAAGCCAACCTTATCAGCACGTCTTCCGACAATGCCTCCTTGAACGTTTGGATGACCAGTGAGTACATCCCATATCCATTTTCTTTAACTTTTTCTTTGTAGGGGTCTATTTCATTGATCTTAATGGTCTCGTTCCATTCATTTAAAAACAAAGATTCATTTTCTTCCAGATATCGAATCAAAACATTTTTGTACTCCTTATGTTCAGATGACAACTCCATACTATTGACCACACATCCCCTTGCGGAATTTTAGATATTATATCAATAACATCATTCTATATGAGATTTTGATTTCCTGCACTTCATTATTTATTGTTTTGCAGATGAAAAGTAGCTTGTAAGGAAACAAGGTTTGCTGGTCCGCATATAGTTGCTTGCGATAACAAAGAAACGACCAAATCAGGTCAGAGATTTTCATAAAAAGGAAACTCTTCATTCCTGCTTTTTATATCCTAAGAATCTCTTACTTTTTGAAAGTTCATTCCGTATTTTTTCATTTTTCTATAAAGTGTATTTCGGCCGATATCAAGTTGTTTTGCGGCGTTGCTGATATTTCCATTTGTTCGTTCCAAGGCATTCCTGATAAGTTTGGTTTCTTGTTCTCGAAAGTTTCTTGGTTCTCGATCGGCATTTGCCTTTTCTTCAAGTGTAATGGAAGAAACAGGGCAAAGTGCCTCGAGTAAGTCCCTTGTAATCGGACCATTATCAGCTAGGAATGCAGCCTGTCCAAGCACGTTTTGCAATTCACGGAAATTTCCTGGCCACGAATATTCCAAAATGAATGTATTAGCTTCGTGCGTTAATTCGGTATGTTCGCTCTTATAAGCTAAACCTTCTAAAATGTATTCTGCTAACAGTAATAAATCTTTACGACTCCTGAGATTTGGAAGTTTTAACGATAATCCACACAGGCGAAAAAATAGATCGGCACGGAATTCCCCCGCTTCAATTTCTTTTTGTAAGTCTTTGTTTGTGGCGGCAATGACCCTTACATCGATTGGAATGGAATCATGTCCGCCGACACGGGTCACACATCTTTCCTGAAGCACGCGAAGTAGAGTCGCTTGAGCTGGAAGCGGCATGTCCCCGATTTCATCCAAAAACAGGGTTCCGCCATCAGCAGCTTCGAACTTCCCCTTATGTCCGCCGCTTTTTGCGCCAGTAAAGGCACCCTTTTCATACCCGAATAACTCACTTTCCAATAAGTTTTCGGGTATTGCACTGCAGTTGATCGCGATGAACGGTTTATCGCTTCTTAAGCTAACCCCATGAATGGATTGAGCGAACAGTTCTTTTCCCGTTCCACTTTCTCCAGTGATTAGAAGACTGATATCAAGTGTTGCTGCCCTTTTGGCAATGGATATGGTTTGATTCATTTGTGGATCATTACTGATTATATCGGTAAATTGATATCGATTAGTTAAACCATCATTCAATTTTTGTTTTTTTAACCGTAGGATCACGGAGGACTGATTTTCTATATTTTTACCAAGGGTCTGAACTGTGTATTCCTGGTCTTTTATTGAAATCTTCTGTTCTAAAACAAGCGGGTCTAATCTTGATATTATATTCGGTATCGGTTTTTTCAATGTGCCAATAACTTTGGACGCCGCAATGTTGAGATTTGTAACTTTTCCCTCTTTATCAAGGGTAATTAGAGGATCAGGGTATTGATCATATATAAAATAAAGGTTTTTCTCCCTTTTTTGAGTATGTGACAATAAGAGTGCTTGTTTGATGCTATCAGCCACCCTTTGAACCAGGCTAATGGAAAAAGGATGATAATTCTGTTGATGACTGCTTAAATTCAAGACACCAAGCAGATGCCCATCAGGGTGATAGATGGGGGAAGCGGCACAAGTAAGGAAATGGTTATCCTGATGAAAGTGTTGATTGCCATGAATCAATACGGGTTTTTTCTCTACAATGGCTGTTCCTATTGCATTTGTCCCTTTTGATTCCTCTAGCCAATTGGCCCCTTTTCTGAGGGAAACATTATCTGCATGCCGAATGAAAGCTGGATCGCCAACTGTTTCGATGATATAACCTTCAGGAGCAGCAAGTAATAAAATGGACTCCAAGCCATTAATCGAGCTATGAACTTCCTCTAAAATGGGGGAAGAATGGTACAGCAGTTCTGCATATTGATCGTGGTATTCGGCCAACTCAAATGCGCCAAGCATATCTTCCTTATCCATCGTGCTAGGCTGAAGTCCTTTTGAATGGCACCGCTTCCATGATTCTTGAATAAATGCCGGAACGGTTCCTTTATCCGCGCTAATATTAATAGACATTGAATAAGTCCTCCCGTATGTAAAATCCAGTAAACGGCCACTGTTTTTCGATTCAATTTCAATTAGGCAACTCTAAACAACCTACAGTTTAAGAGTATTAAGGTTAATCCATATAATTTAATTATAACAGAAAATTCAGATATCCACCAAAATGAAAATTGCCTTTTTGCCAAGTATTAAACGTTTTTGTTCCACTTTGGAACACCTAACTGTTCCAAAGTGGAACAGTTAGGTGGCTTCCTTCTATCCAATTCCCTTGATTTTATTGGTTTTTTATTATTGGCATAAGTCTTGCATAATTACATGATGAGTAATTGATTCCTTTTTGATGAGGGGGGAAAGAATCAAGTAAGTCGAAAGCCTTGTATTCCGTTGGGTAGTGTTTTCCTTGCCTACTAGGTCTATTAAGAATAGCTGTGTACCATCAGGACCAAAGAAATCCATATATGCAACAGATCAGCCAAAGGGAAACTTTTATCGAAGACATAAGCATATGCCTGATCCTTTTACTTAGAGAACGCAATTATCCGGACAGATTTTCATGATCGAACTTTAATATGAAAAGGGGTATTATACATGGAACAAACTATTAAACTTAATCCGCGAGTACAAGAATTCCTAAAGGGCACTAAAAAGCTATTGATTAATGGGGAATTGGTGGAAGCTGCTTCAGGAAAAACTTTTGAGACTCTCGATCCTTCAAATGGCAAGGTTCTGGCCATTGTGAGTGAAGCAGGACCAGAAGATGTAGATAAAGCAGTCAAAGCAGCCCGCAAGGCTTTCGACAACGGTCCCTGGAAAAAAATGAGTGCATCGGAACGCAGTCGCCTCATTTATAAGTTAGCGGACCTAATGGAGGATCATAAAGAGGCGTTAGCACAATTAGATACCCTGGATAATGGTAAGCCAATTGGTGAAACCACTAATGCCGACGTCCCCCTCGCCATTGATCACTTCCGTTATTATGCTGGATGGACCACTAAGATAGTGGGTCAAACAATTCCTGTTGCAGGAAATTACTTTAATTATACCCGTCATGAAGCAGTTGGAGTGGTAGGACAGATCATCCCTTGGAATTTCCCCCTTCTTATGGCGGCATGGAAATTAGGTGCAGCCCTTGCAACCGGATGTACGATCGTTTTAAAACCAGCGGAGCAAACGCCGCTTTCAGCATTATATTTAGGGCAATTGGCGCTTGAAGCCGGTTTTCCTCCTGGCGTTCTTAATGTCATACCTGGATTTGGGGAAACAGCAGGATCACCGCTTGTAGACCATCCTGATGTCGATAAAATTGCCTTTACCGGTTCAACCTCAGTAGGGAAAATGATCATGCGCCAAGCTTCGGGCACTGTGAAAAAAATCTCGTTGGAACTAGGTGGGAAATCACCTAATATCATTTTACCGGATGCAGATATGAGTAAAGCCATTCCTGGTGCTTTGATGGGCATCATGTTTAATCAAGGACAAGTTTGCTGTGCCGGTTCCCGGCTGTATATTCAGAAGAAATCCTATGATAACGTGGTAGCTGACTTAGTGTCCCACGCAAAAAATATTAAACAAGGGGCCGGTCTTGATCCATCAACCCAGATAGGGCCATTGGTTTCCAGTGAACAAATGGAAAGAGTGGGCAGTTATATTGAAAAAGGGAAGTCTGAAGGAGCTGAAGTGGTTACAGGGGGCAATTACGGACAAGGTGAGGGTTATTTTGTAGCACCTACAATATTTGCAGGTGTTGAAGATGAAATGACAATCGCTAAAGAAGAAATCTTCGGTCCTGTTGTAGCTGCCATGCCTTTTGACGATTTGGACGATGTAATAAACCGTGCAAATAACACTGAATATGGATTGGCCGCTGGTTTATGGACACAAGATGTAAAAAAGGCCCATTATGTGGCTAATGAATTAAAGGCAGGTACAGTTTGGGTAAACTGTTATAACGCCTTTGATGCAGCTTCTCCATTTGGTGGTTATAAACAAAGTGGAATCGGTCGGGAAATGGGCAGTTATGCATTGGATAATTATACGGAAGTTAAAAGTGTATGGATTAACTTAAACTAACAAAAAGAATGATCGCTCCATTTGGCTCAGACATTGCAATTGAAATGCATCTGGATATTGGGAATTAGTCACTCATTCAATTCATGTATTAATAAAGACATAAGAGCCTGTTTTTGCTTCCTTTAAATATTCGCAAAAGGGTGTCCAAAGTCCGGACTTTGGACACCCTTTCCTTGTTTTGGTAACTTATTCTAGACAAAAAGAAGAGACCTTTCATTTTTGAAAGGTCTCTTTAGGCTAATTACCCATTACGTTCGATTTGCATTTTCTCTTTGTTTGCTTTTTCTTTTTCTATTTTTTGCTGTCTTGAAGTCCCGGCAACCAGGATTCCGATCACTACTATCGCTTCAAATCCATATTTTATGAAGGGATTTGTAAAGTAGTCGTGCATGAAGGGCTCGGCTACGATCATTTTAGCAGCTGTCCAGCCTAGTATTCCCGCACCAATTATTATGATGAATGGGAAGCGTTCGATCAGTTTCAGGATCAAAGTGCTTCCATACATCACTACTGGAATTGATACAAGTAAACCGATTACCACTAAAGTGAAGTTACCATGAGAAGCACCTGCCACAGCTAGGACGTTGTCCAATCCCATCAATGCATCTGCAATAATGATAGTTTTTATGGCAGCCCACATAGAGTCTGCAGGCTTCAAATCATGTTCTTCTTCATCGATAAGGAGCTTATAAGCAATCCATACAAGAAGTAATCCCCCTATTAAATGCAGTCCTGGCACCTCTAAGAGCCAAACAACCAGCAGCGTTGCAATGATCCTTATCACTATTGCCCCGACCGCTCCCCATATTATCACCTTTTTTTGCTGATCTTTTGGAAGCTTTCTTGCAGCCAATCCAATAAGGATCGCATTATCACCGGCAAGAACCAAATCTATCATAATGATCGCTAAAAGTCCTGAAATAAATTCACCTGTTAAAAAATCCAACACATTTTCCTCCTTTATACAAAAATAAAGAGACCTCTGCCATTTATGGCAAAGGTCTCGCTAAGCACTAAATGAATTAGGCCAATAAAGCCGGTGGAATCCCACGTAATGACGACTTTATTTCAGGTTATCCCTGACGCTACTCCCCTTCACGGGAATAAAGAATATGTAATTCTTTTGATATCTTTCCCTTAGGAATCTACCAAGAAAAAATATCACTAATCTAGTATACCAAAAATACAAATAAAATAAAGTAAAAAATAAGAGATTGGAATAATATTCATGAACTTTACCTAGCCCATCACCTTTCAACGGATAATTTCAGTCAATCATCTCTTCTAGTTTTAGGCATAATTCGTTTCCTAGGTTTTTGATATAACCCAAATCCTTCCCCCATAGATATTGATTACTTAAGGTGGCCTCTATCAATTGTAAAAGTGTAATATCTCCACTCTCATAACGAAGCCATTGTTCCCTAAAAAATTCAATTGTCTTTATATCGTCTTTAACGACATATTCTTTACCCTTAAAGCTTTTACCTATATAATTCCCATTCACTTCGTAAACCTTATAAAATCGGATTAGGCCCGAAAAACCTCGTACGATGCAGTCAGGCAGGCTACCTTTCGCCTTATAATATTCCTCTAAAGTTGGCAGGAGACGAACCCTGAATTTCGAAATGCTATTCAGCGAAATATCGGCAAGGAGGTGATGTACATAGGGACTCATAAATCGTTCAAGAACGCTTTTCCCATATAGCATCATCTCATTATGAGCAAAAGGTAATGTAGGGATTATTTCCTCTTCGATGGCCATGCTCAAGTATCTGTAGAAATCCGGATGATCGATTGCCTGTTTTACTTCTACCAATCCAGATAAAATGCCTAGAGGAGCCATCAAGGTATGTGAACCATTAAGAATCCGTACTTTTCTCATTTGATAAGGTACTAAATCTTTAACCCAACGCACATTTAATCCGGCTTTTTGTAAAGGTAGACGTTCATCAATAGAAGGGTCACCTTCAATAGCCCATAAATGATAGGGTTCAGCCGTATTTAGGAGAGTATCCTTATATCCCCATTCCTCAAATAGTTTTTCCGACTCATTAGCGGGGAATCCTGTTACGATACGGTCTACAAGCGAGTTTAAAAATAGGTTGTCCCGGTCCACCCACTCCATGAATGGCTTTGGTAAATCCCAATCACTGCCATGCTTGAGAACACATTGCTTCAATGAATCACCATTTCTCTCTAAAAGCTCACAAGGTAGCATGATGAGTCCTTTTTCCGCATCACCGTTAAAATGCAGATAGCGCCGATATAAAAATGCAGTCAGTTTTCCTGGAAAAGATTCAATCGGCACTCCTTCTTCCAAAGGAATCGGCTGATATTTGATTCCTGCTTCGGTCGTGTTGGAAACTACAAATTCCAATGCAGGGTTTTCGGATAATGTTAAAAATTCCATCCATTCATCATAAGGATCAATTACCTTTGAAAAAACGGAAATGATCTCTGGATGTTCCACTTTCTCACCTTGGTGAAAACCCCTTAACATTAATGTATACAGTCCATCTTGCCGCTTTAGTTCCTCTATTTTCCCTTTTCCAGCGGGGCGAGGCTGGGTAACAGCAATACTTCCCAGGAAATGACCTTGTTTATTACATTCATAAATCATCCAATCAAAGAAGCCGCGGAGAAAATTCCCCTCCCCAATCTGCAATACCTTTATGGGAAAATCCATCATATGTTGATTTTGGACAGCTTTTGTATCTTTACTCAGACTCTTCAGGTGACCTTTATTCATGTTCATGACCAAAAAACTCCTTTCTCATAGGAATATCCAATTCGGAGTACAATTTCAAGTGGTTGTCCTTACGACCTGAAACCTTAAACTTATATTTCAACAATGGCCTTGATCACTTTAGCTTCAGGAGTTAACCACCCCTCAAATTGATTGATCATTTCATCCATATGTGTGCGGTGTGTAATATACTGACTCATATCCAACTTATCATTTTTCAGCGTTTTTACGACATAGTCAAAGTCATCCCTTGTTGCATTACGGCTTCCCATTAATGTAAGCTCTTTACTGTGGAATTCAGGATCATTAAAGGAAATATCCGCTTTAACCAAACCTACATATATCAACCTTCCGCCGTGAGCAGGGAATTTAAATGAATCCATCATTGATTTAGCATTACCTGTCGCATCAAATACTACGCTTGGCATATCTCCATTTGTCAATTCAGCTAATTTCTCCATTGGATTCTCCAATACGTTCAAAGAATAATCGACATTTGCCCATTTGCGAGCAAACGCAAGGCGTTCATCATTTACATCCATTGCGATCACCTTCGCACCCTGTTCCTTAGCGAATGCCATGACTCCCAAGCCAATTGGACCAGCACCAATTACAAGTGCAAATTCCCCTTTATGAATAGCAGCCCGTCTGACCGCGTGGGCCCCTATACTTAAAGGCTCTATCATTGCCGATTGGTCAAGTGTAAGACCCTCGGTTTTCACCAAATGATCATAAGGAACCGTAATCCATTCACACATACCGCCTTCCTTATGTACACCCAACACTTTCATATCTGTACAACAGTTCGTTTTTCCATTTCTGCATGCGATGCATTTTCCACATTCCATATAGGGAATGATCGATACTTGATCCCCGACATTCAATCCTGATGCGTTCTCCGGTATAAATTCAATATAACCGGATAGTTCATGGCCAAGTATTCGAGGATAGCTAAAAAAGGGTTGATTACCTCCATATGCATGAATATCAGTACCGCATATTCCTATGCGCCGCACACGAATCAAAGCTTCCCCCGGGTTTGGAACTGGTTTTTCCGACACGATCATCTTAAATTCAAAAGGTTGTTCACAAACGATAGTCTTCACTGATTAACACTCCTTTTTTATGAGATATGTATTAAAGAATGACTCCTTCTTTAAAGATGCTTATCTCCTTATAACCGAATTTTTCATTATTCGTTTTCTTTTTACCGGATGAAAGTTCAAGGATGTATTGGAATAAATCGTCCTTTAATTCATCGATCTTTTGACCTTCAATTAACCGCCCGGCATTATAATCAATCCAGTGCTTTTTACGCTTGGCCAATTCTGAATTCGTAGCTATTTTTACAGTTGGCACCGGACCGCCAAAAGGTGTTCCCCTTCCTGTGGTGAATAGAACGATATGTGCGCCCGCTGCCGCCAAGGCCGTCACCGAAATCAGGTCATTCCCTGGAGCATTGATCAAATTCAATCCATGCTTCAATACTCGTTCACCATATGGGCTTACATCCACTACAGTGGCATGGCCCCCTTTTTGCGTGCATCCAAGTGATTTTTCCTCCAGTGTACTTATGCCGCCCACCTTGTTTCCAGGTGAAGGGTTTTCATAAATTTCCTGATCATGGCGAATGAAATACTGTTTGAAATCATTAATAAGGCCAACGATTTTATTAAAGGTGTCTTCATCCTTTGCCCTGTTCATTAATATCGTTTCCGCTCCAAACATCTCAGGAACCTCTGTCAATATCGTCGTCCCGCCATGTTCTACTATTAGGTCGGAAACCGCACCAACCAATGGATTAGCGGTAATGCCTGAAAAACCATCGGAACCCCCGCACTTCAAGCCTATTTTCAACTTTGAAACCGGTACGGGCATTCGTACGAACCCTTCCGCATATTCCACTAATTCTCCCATTAAACGTAAGCCGCTCTCTAATTCATCATCAACCTCTTGGGCTTTTAAAAATTTAATTCGATTTGGAGGAAATTCGCCTATTACTTCTTTAAATGCTTCGATTTGATTGTTCTCACATCCTAATCCTACAACCAAAACCCCGGCTGCATTCGGATGTTGAGCCAAGGCCGCTAATAGCTTTTGTGTATGGGTCAAATCATCTCCCAATTGAGAACAACCGTAGGGATGGGAAAAATGATGAACCCCATCAATTTGGCGATCTTTAAACTGCTCATTGCCCATTTTAGCGAGAACTTCACATGTTTTATTGATGCAACCGACCGTGTTGATGATCCAGATTTCATTCCGGATACCCACTTCCCCATTTTCACGGATAAATCCTTGGAAGGTATGATTTTGACTTGGCTCTTCTGTATCTTGAATGCTGGGTTTATAGGAATAATCCAATATACCCTGCAAACCGGATGCTAGATTATGGGTGTGAACCCAATCCCCTATGGAGATATCTTCTTTAGCTTTTCCGATCGAGTAGCCAAATTTGATTACGTCCCCCCCTCGTTTTACCGGTTTCACTGACATCTTATGCCCTTTAGGAATGTCGTCACTTGCCTTTATATGGATCATACCGCTGTCTTCTGTTTGAATCTGGAGGCTCTGTCCTTTATGAATCTCCTCCAAGGAAATAACCACATCATCATTTGAATGCAATTGAACAAATTTATTCATTTTGTCCCCTCCTTATCATGGGTGATGACGTTCAAAGAGCAAACGTCAATACGTTTAGAAAGCCCTTTCATTTTTGTGTTTAAATATATTTTCTATTGAATCTATTATCATTTTAACATCAATATTTGAAATATAAATTGCATATTTTGCTATAAATATACTCATTCTTGTTGTATTATATTTTCAGGAGCTGAACGAAATGAAAAAAACCCATAATCCATTAAAACATGATTTACTCTTCCCATTTTCTTTTGTCTATCAAGATACTAAAAGTCCTCAGACTGAATTGTCAGATCATATGCACGACCATTATGAAATTGTTTATGTTTATAACGGTAAGGGTACCTTTTTTATCGGTGATGTGTTTTATGATATGCAGCAAGGGGATGTATTCCTAATCCCGAATAATACCATTCATAGGGCATTACCCAACAAGGACGATCCTGTTACATCCACCATTATCTTTTTCAGTCCAACATTAATATATAAAGATATGGTTGATGATTCTTTTTCATATTTACATTTGTTTGACCTAACAAAAAAGAGTAAGAATTATAAAATATCTTTGCCGCAAAAGAAACAAGTAAAGATCGAAGAACAGCTCCACCTCATCCTGCAAGAGTCAACTAGCCATTCAATGGGTTCGAGACATGCTTGTTTGCTGGTCGTTCACCAAATCATACTTGATTTATACCGTACCCGGATAAATGACAAACAAGATTTTACTGAAGGCAAAAGCTATAGCTCAGAATGGATCAAAGATATTTTAATTTATATTAATGACCATTTGGGTGAACCATTATCCTTGACGGTACTTGCACACAAAGCATTGGTCAGTCCCGCTCATTTCAGCAGAGTTTTTAAGGAAACGACTGGAATTGGGTTAATCGTGTATTTAAATACGAAAAGGATCATCAAGGCAAAGGAACTATTACTGGAAACGAATCACACCATTGCCAATATTGCTGAAATGTGTGGTTTTGAAAGTATGCCCCAATTTTATCGTACCTTTAAAAAATACAATGATAAGACACCTGCTGCATTTCGCAAAGAAAATCGAATGGGCTAGGATGGTAAAATTCATGTCTGTTAAACATGGAAAAATATCGATCGATTAAAAATGGAAGTGTCTTCCCTTGATATATCCTTTGGGAGACACTTCCATTCTAACAATCTATTACGCAGGCTTTCCTATCGGTTGTACAAAACGGATGACTGCAAGCGATGCAACGATGGCCAATCCACCTGCAAGCAAGAATGCAACTGTGTATGTGCCTGAGGTATCGACAATATATCCTGTTAAAGTAGGTCCGATGATTCCTGCTGTATTTGCCAAGAAGTGCATAAAACCTCCAACAGATCCAACATTACCAGGGTCGACAACATCGTTGACGATTGCCCAGTAAATGGCACCAGTCAAATATAGGAAGAAGACGGAAAGTGCGACAAGTGTAACCGCACTGAGCGTTGTGGATACAAGTCCGGCAAAACCGATACATACCGCCGATAAGAACAAACATGTTACAAGTACGAGCTTACGTGAGAATAAAACACCTTTTTGAGCGAATTTTTTAAAAAAGAAATCCGACACGAATCCACCCAAAGCAAGTCCGATGAATCCAAAAATCCAAGGAATCACTGTAATGATACTCATATTTTCTACACTTAGGCCGCGTGCATCCACCAAATAGCTTGGGAACCAAGTTAAGAAAAAGAAGAGAATATAGTTGTAAGAAAAAAAGGCTAGAGCTGTAAATAAAACCGTTTTTTGTTTTAAATAAAAGGTGAATTTCACCTTTTCTTCCGATGTTGCCGCTACATAAGATTTCCCCGTAAGTTTCTGTTCTTTTGACTCTTCTGGTTTTTCTTTAATGAATTTCCACCAGCAAATCGCCCATATAAGACCAATCACCATAATGGCAATGAAAGAAACTCTCCATCCATATGAGATCGCAATAAATCCAACTATTGGACCTGCAATTGCGCCACCAAGCGGTGTCCCGCTATTCGTTAAACCAACGACAGATGCCCGCTGATTCGCTGGGAACCAGTTATTCACCATTTTATTGATTGTTGCCGAAAGAGGGCCTTCGCCCATCCCAAACAGTATGCGGATGACTATCATACTCGCAAAACCGACAGCAAGTACAAGTGCACCACTGAATAAAGACCAAACGATCATCGCAACAAAAAGCGTTAGCTTCGCACCCCATCTATCGGACGCCATTCCTCCAAGGAAGTTAAAGATGGCATATCCAACAGAAAAGCTACTAAAGATAATTCCCATCTGTGTTGCAGTTAAAGATAAATCATCTTGGATGAACGGAGCCGCAATGGACAGTGCAGATCGGTCCAGATAATTTATTACCCCTGCCAAGAACAAGAAAACGATGACCATTCCTCTACCATTTGAAAACATAAAGTACCCCCCTATACGCTTCAATAAATGCAGCCGCATTTTTGGAAACGTTTCCATTTAATAACCAAGAGTAAAGCCTATATGACCTATAACTAAATCGGTTTAGAATTCCCGCAATTAAGCGTTTTCTTTTTCACAGGAATTCTTACATCCGTTTCTAGCAAGAATTCCTTGAAAGCAAAGTCGGTTTCAAGCGATGGACACTTGTATCCTCATTTCCTGTTTTATTGATTTGACTAAGCAGTAACTCTGCTGCCAAGTTGGCCATTTCAATGGCTGGCTGATTAACCGTTGTGATGGTCGGTGTATAGAAACTGGCATACGGTACATCATCGATTCCTATGACCGCTATGTCATCAGGTATGTTGATTTCGTGCTGTTTCATATAACGCAATACCTCATTAAGGACGATATCATTTCCTGCCAATATGGCTTGAGGCGGCTTTTCCAATTCGAAAAATTCTGAAAGTGCATTCGGAATTTCATCTACGTTCACTGTTTTAATATATTCAGAATTGAATGGTATCCCATGTGACGCGAGTGAATCCTTGTACCCTTGGATCCGTTCGATTCGGGGACTGATATCGCGTATTATTGAAGTGGTCATGATTGCAATGTTTTCAAAACCCCTTTCAACAAACCGGTCAATGGCTAACTTGGAAGCAAGGTGATTATCGAGCATGACTGTTGCAATATTTAATTCCTCGATCGTCCTATCCATGAAAACAATCGGGAATTGATCACTCTTCATCCGTTTATATAAATCCAGATTATCCCCTGTGGGAAAAATGATGATCCCATCCACTTGTTTAGCTCTTAGCATTTCAATATAATTCTTTTCTTTTTCAGGATTATCATCTGCATTGCATACGATAATATGGAACCCTTGTTCATAAAAGTAGTTTTCTATAGCTCTAATAACTTGCGTTGAAAACGTATGAAGGATGTTGGCAACCACTACCCCAACTGTAAAAGTGGATTTTTGTTTTAAACTACGCGCAATTATATTAGGCTGATAGTTTAACTCTTCTATAGTCTCTTCAATTTTTTTCCTGGTTTTTTCACTCATATATTCGTATCGCTTGTTCAGGTATTGGGAAACCGTGCTTTTTGATACTTTCGCGTGATTGGCGACATCAGTAATTGTAATGGTTTTCATTTTCATTCATTCCTGTCGTGTTTTTTCATTTCTCTGCCTAAAGCCATAAAACAATATTGGCTTATTTATATAAGGAATATTCTATTATAATAAGTAAAGCTTTACAATCACCTTCTGATGCAGTAAAAAAGTCAATTTCCCCTACCCTCGAACTAATTGAACTAATGTACAATCGGTCACTTTATTGCTTTTTTATTGGAACTGAATTCAGACGCCTGAGTATGCCATGAAGCCCCCATCGACAGGTACCGTTATTCCCGTGACAAAACCCGAATAGGATTCATCAACGAGCCACAGCAAAGTACCGAGTAAATCTTCAGGCTGACCAAAACGCTTCATTGGTGTCGCGGTAATGATTTTATTAGACCTTTCTGTCATGCTGCCATCTTCGTTAAGCAACAGGTCCCGGTTTTGCTTCGTCAAAAAGAATCCCGGAGCAATGGCATTCACCCGTAAACCCTCTTCGGCAAAATGTACAGCCATCCACATAGTGAAATTATTTATCGAAGCTTTGGCAGCACTATATGCTGGTACTTTAGTCATTGGAGCGTAGGAGCTCATGGAAGATACGTTTACGATAACTGGTGCTTCCACTTGCAATAACTCTTTTCCAAAAACCTGACTGGCCAAAAATGTACCGGTGAAATTACTGGCAAAAACTTGAGAGAAACCATTTTCATCCAAATCAAAAAAGGATTTTCCTTCCGCTTCTTCCCCATATTTCTCTGGAGCTGTAATGGCATCAGGGTGATTGCCTCCCGCTCCATTTATTAATAGATCAACACTACCGAACGTTTCTATTATTTTCTCCCTTGCATTTTCCAATGAAGTTCTATCCAAAACGTCTGTCGCGATGGATATCGCAGCGCCCCCTGATTGTTCAATGAGTTCGACCACTTCTTGCCCTTTTTCAGCCGTTCTATTCAATATCGCTACCTTGACACCATGACGGGCCAATTCCACAGCCATTTTGGAACATAATACACCACTGCCTCCAGTGATTACCGCTACCCTGTTTGTTAGGTTTTCATGGATGGGAATCATGATTTTTCACCTAATTTAGTAGCTTCATATGCATCCCATAAACCCAGCAAATACATGATTCCAAGTGCTCGGTCATATAAACCGTAACCTGGGCGGCAAACTTCTCCCCAAATATGGCGGCCGTGGTCCGGTCTGACATAACCCGTATAATTTTGCTTATTCAATTCTTCCACGACACCCTGTATATTGATGGAACCATCTTGAGTATGATGGGACGTTTCCACAAAGTCACCGTTTTCATAAATCTTCACATTGCGTATATGGGAGAAAGGTGCACGGTTTGCATACTTTTTAGCTACTTGGACCATATCATTTTTTGGGTTTGCCCCCATCGAGCCTGTACACATGGTAAACGCATTCGACGGCGAATCCGAAATCGAGATCAGTTTTTCATAACTCGATTCTCCGGTGATGATTCTTGGCAAGCCAAAAATGGACCATGGCGGATCATCAGGATGTATTGCCATTTTTATACCGCAAGCCTCGGCAACAGGTAATATTTCTTTAAGGAATATTTCAAGATTCGCCCATAGCTGCTCTTCGTCAACAGTCTTGTAAGCTTCGAATAATTCAGAAATTTGATCCATCTTTTCGGGTTCCCAACCGGGTAAAGTTAAATCTGAAGCTTCGGTTACAGTACGAATTAAATCTTGCGGATCTAACGTATCCACTTTCGCCTTTTCATAAAATAAGGCAGTTGAGCCATCTTCCAAAGGATGGAACATTTCCGTCCGAGTCCAATCAAAGATCGGCATGAAGTTATAACAAATGACTTTCACTCCGGCTTCCGAAAGATTGCGAATCGTCTCTTTGTATTTCTCTATATATATCATGCGATCTTCGTTACCCAATTTTATCGATTCATGGACATTTACACTCTCCACGACATCCGTGTGAAAACCAAATGATTGGATATACTCGATTTCTTCTTTAATTTCTTCCTTTTCCCATACCTCACCAACAGGTTTTTGGTGTAGTGCCCAGACAATCCCTTTCACTCCAGGAATCTGTTTAATGTGCTCCAATGTAACAGTATCATTGTCTTTCCCGTACCATCTAAATGTAATGTTCATCATGCACCTCCATCATTCCGCAATTTTCTGCATGTATTTTCTGCTTAACTCCACTGCGGCCTCATAGCCGCCATTCTTATAGGCTTTGTTCAAGTCACTGCCGATACCGATTGATACCGCGCCTGCATTCAGCCAGTCCTTCATATTGTCCAAATTAATTCCGCCGGTTGGCATGATCCTTACATTGGGAAGGGGACCATTAACCGACTTGATGAAAGAAGGTTCAAAATGGTTTGCCGGAAATAATTTTAAAACATCACAACCTGCCTCCAATGCCATAGCCATTTCTTTAACTGTCATGCAACCAGGCATATAGGGAATGCCATATCGATTACAAAGCTCAGCAACACCATTGACAAAATAGGGACTGACGATAAAATTGGCACCAGCTAAAATCGCATGTCGTGCCGTTTCAGAATCCAGTACCGAGCCTGCTCCTAAAAGTGCATTCGTATTCTGCAATTGTTTGAAAGCTTCTTCAATTCCCGGTGTTGTGTAAGTCAATTCGATTGCCTGAACACCGCCTTCCACAGCTGCTTTCGAAAGTTGTACTGCCTCCCCTGCATCTTGCCCACGGATAACAGCTACAACTTTCGTTTCCGTTATTCGATGAATAATAGAATGTTTATCCATAACTCCTACCCCCTTAATTAAAAACGATGATCGCTTTTCGAACTTGTTCTGGATGATTTTCAACAAAATTAAATGCCTCTTGGATATCATCGAGTGAAAATGTATGGGTAACTAAACCTTCATGTCTGAGTCTGCCTTCATTTAACAGCTTGACCACTTTTGGGAACTGGTTGGTTTGCAATCTAGATCCTTTTACCGATACTTCCTTTTTAGTGATTGGCAGCTGGGAAACGGATGCAGGACGTTCATCAAAACCCAGTACGACAATCCGGCCAGCCGTTGATACGACATCGAATGACAATTCAAATGTCATCGGCAAGCATACTGCATCAATGACGACGTTGGCCCCTTCGCCCTTCGTCCATTCCTGTACTCGCTTTTGAACATCTTCTTTTCCCGCATGGACGGTAATATCGGCGCCGCTTTCTTTAGCGAATTCCAAACGCTCATCACTTAAATCCGTGATCATCACTGATGCGCCTTGAAGCTTTGCCATCTTTAATATGCAAATTCCAATAGGGCCTGCTCCTTGGATAAGCACTGTTTCCCCTTCCTCCACTTCGCCTCTCCAAACGGCCTGTGCGCCAATTGTATAAGGCTCAGCCAATACTATTTCTTCCCAAGCTAAAGCGGAATCCACAACATGTAATTGTTTCTCGGGAAGGACGAACCATTCCCTCATCCCACCATCTTCATGCACGCCAAAAACGGACAGTTTTTCACAAACATTTTGGCGACCTTTACGGCAAGCGTAACACTCCCCACAATAACTGATTGGCTCAATAACAACGTGGTCCCCCACTTTTATGCCCGCGACACCTTGACCTATCTCCACAACTTCTCCCGCTACCTCATGCCCAACTACCCGCGGCAGAGTTGCAAGGGGATTCGTACCATGGTAAATATGCATATCCGATCCACAGATCCCGACTCTTTTTACTTTCACAAGTACATCCATTGAGTTCGAAATCTGGGGTTTTTCCACTTCTTGAATGATAAGTTCATGAGCTTTACGTACTTGAACCGCTTTCATTTCTTCCACCTACTTTGTAAGAAATTCATAAACACTTGCAGCTATCGTTATACCTTGTTTCAGGTTTTTTTCTTCATTGATTTGTTCAATCTCACCAGGTACATATACGCGTTCGAACCCTGGAGCAGGTTCAACCTGCTGCAGTTCTTCAATCATATGATCCATTTGTCCTAAAAATATATCGGTATCCGTAAAGAACGAAGGATTAATTACACAAAAATAGTGTCCCAGCTTTCGTTTCTTATCAAGATCGTCGTACATTTTCCCAATGTGCGGACCAAATGCCGCGCCTGCCAATAATCCAGAAAACACATCTACAATTACGGATAGACCATAGCCTTTCGGGCCTCCGAAAGTGGAAAGGGAAACGACTTTATTCGGGTCTGTGACCGCGGCTCCATTTTCATCCACTCCCCATCCTTCAGGGATTTCCTTTTCTTCTTCACGCGCCTGAAGGATTTTCCCCCATGCAACATGCGAAGTTGCCATATCAAGGATAAAGGGTTTCTTTGTTTTAGCAGGAACTCCATAAGCGATAGGGTTTGTACCAAGAAATGAGGTTTTTCCTCCAAAAGGGACCACAATTTTATCGGTATGTGACATCGCAATGCCTATCAACTTTGCATCAGTGGCTTTTTGAACGAAATAGCTTAGTGCTCCGCAATGGCTGCTATTAAAAACAGTCACCATGCCCACTCCGTTATTCCGGGCCATTTCAATCGCATGGTCCATGGCCACTTCGCCAATGACATGCCCAAATCCATCATCTCCATCAACTACACCGGTAACAGGCCCTGTCTTTTGAAAGGAAATCTGTGCATCGGGATTTATACCTCCTGCCAGTAAACGGTTTACATAATGCTCCGTTCGCAAAACACCATGGGAATTGACATTTCTTAGATCGGCATGAACCAATACCTCTGCGATTTTTCCGGCATTTTCTTCATTTAAACCCACTTTGGTCAGTTGTTTTATGACTAATCGTTTTGCTTCCTCAGCTTGTATCGTTACTGTTGTCATTTTATCCCCTCATTCCTTTCAGTCTTCTATCTTTCAATAACAGCCTCATTCTGTATGAAAGGCATTACTTCATCTAAATATGGTAAACCTTCATTGTCCCCTGAAACAGTCGTGACAAGAGCTCCTACACCATTAGCGAATGTCAATCTTTCATCGATGGATAGGCCATGAAGATATCCGTATATATAACCGGCATCAAAACCATCCCCCGCTCCAACAGTATCTACCGGTATAACAGGGAAGGCTTCTTTTTCATGCCATTCCCTTTTTGTATATAGTTTTGAACCATGTTTCCCGTCTTTGATGACAAGCTGATCAATATCATTCAGTTTTGCGAATTCCGCCAATGATTCTTGAGTGTCATTTCCGGTGATCAATTTTATTTCATCTAAACCTGTAAGCAAAATATCCACATATGGGAAAATATCGAAATAAACCGATCTCGCTTCCTCGATGGACCATAGTTTCAATCGGATATTCGGATCAAACGAAACAGGGATATTTTTTTGTTCCGCTATTTCCATCACCCTTTTGGCAATATCCACATTTTTGGGGTCTATAGCCAAGAAAACTCCAGTAAGATGGACTATATCAATCGCTTCAAACATCTTCTCCGTTATATCTTCCGGCTTTAAAGTCAGAATGGGAGATTGATAACGGTAATAAAATGTCTTTCCGGAACCATCCTCCCGTATTTCTTTAAAGTTAATGGATGTTGGATATCCATCTACATAGGCAACATCACTCATGTCCACGCCTTCCCCGCGTGCGAAATTATATATGACTCTACCGAACTCGTCCTTGCCTAAACGGCTTAACCATTTTGCCCTCAGGCCAAGCCTTGCACAGCCAATCGCAAAATTGAGTTCAGCGCCTCCTACTTTTCGCTCAAAACGGGTAACAAATCTTAAAGGTCCTGTTTCTTCCGGATTTAGCGTAATCATGGCGTCGCCGAGCGTTAAAACACCATATTTTGATGACAATACAGTACCTCCTTCTTTCGAACAATCAAGTAAAAAATAAAACATGCGATAACACTAAATCGATTTAGCTAATTACTAAACCGGTTTGGTAAATCATAAGGAAATTGTAAATGAAAACCCTACCAAAAACAATAGAAAAGTTTGATAATTTGTAATTTTATTTTTATTCGACCTATTTCCGTGCATATTTCAGCTTAAACCATGGTAAATATCCATATTACGTAAAATCGGTATTGGATTTTTAATTGATTATCAGTTTCTGATTTTTTATCCTGGATATCTTATTAAAATTTTACTCTTTGCTATTAATTTGGAGTAAGTTGTATAATATATCAATTGTTAAATAAGTTTGAAAGGTTGTTTTGAATGAGTTTTGTGAAAATTTACATCTTACTTACGGGAATTATGATCACATGGGGATTGAACGTCTCAGTTATTAAAATTTTAGTTGCGAATACACAGCCCGTAACAATAACATCTTTGAGAATTTTTACAGCTTCCCTTGTAGTCATTATTATCCTTTTCTTTCTTGGTCTAATACGTCTTCCTAAAAAAAGTGAACTTTTTTACGTTTTTGGAGGAGCACTCTTGAGTGTCGTTTTTCATCATTATTTTTTAGCTGAGGGATTAACGAAGACTTCCGCTTCGAATGCTGGGCTGATTTTGGGTATGGGTCCTATTTTGACAGTCATATTGACTATGATATTCTTTCGCAAAAAGCCCACATTAATCCGGCTTCTTGGCTTTATATGCGGTGCGTTAGGAGTGAGTTTTACCGTTATGGCAGGAAGTGGAGGAATACAGTCTATTAATCTGGGGGATATTGATATTTTGCTTTCAATTCTGTCACAGGCGTTAAGTTTCATTCTTATTAATAAAGCATCCAAAACAATGGATCCACGATTATTAACCGGCTACATGATGCTGATCGGGTCTTTTATCCTTTTTGCCATCAGCTTATGGAAAGAACCTGATGGCTTATCTTCACTGGCAACTGCACCGCATTCCATCTGTCTTTTTCTCCGCTATTTTTGCCACTGCCCTTGGGCACATGGGCTATAATTATGCAATTGGTCAGGTAGGCGCAGCCGAATCATCCATTTTTCTTAACTTAAACACTTTATTCTCTCTGTTAGGGGCAGCATTTTTCCTTAATGAAGCCATAGTGCCTGCACACTTCATTGGACTGATCTTCATTGTTTCAGGTGTATTGCTGGGCTCCGGGGCAATGGAAATTTGGATTCTTCAAAGGAAAAATAAAGGGATATCTGCCTAGCGGCAACCGCATTATCTAGTTTCCGAATCTTTTCCTATGACACTACTACCCTTATTAAAAAAAGGAATTGAAGTGTCATAGGTTTTTTTATACATGTACAATCGCGTATTTACTATGATACCGGCCAAACAAACCAATGTATGAACAAGTCCATTGTAGTGTCCCCATTTGCACAAGCCTTTTGTTAGCTGTGCCATCCAACTTTTGTTGCAGCAAACCCGCCTTGAACGGAAACCAACGAGACCATATCCCCCTTATTTCAACCAAGAGAAACCTCCTCGGAAACATATTGTGAACTTAATAAAAAAAGAGACTGTCTATGCGTTACAGACAGCCTGAGATTCCCTTTATGCTATATTAATTCGCCCAAAGCGCAAACAATCCTTCTGTCACACCCAATTTGTATATATAATAAAGTCCGAATCCAAAACTTATAGCTCCCGCCAGTTTGATGAAGGTTCGGTTTATACCGATGTTCTTTCCATTCAAAGCAAACGGTATGCCCAGTATAGTTGTAAAACACAGCATCCCAATAATCGTCCCTGCGCCAAATATAATTATATAGATGGATCCTTCACCTATACCGGTAACGGTCGACATCGTTAGGATGACCATTGCGGCACTGCCGGCGAGACCATGGACGAACCCAATTAATGCAGACACCAAAAAAGGACGTAATCCATCATGGTCGTTCGTGATATTAAGGCGGTCTTTAAATAAACTTTTCGCCCCAAGCATAACTAGCATAACACCAACACCGAATTCCAACGTCATGCTTAACGACTCCGGAATTTCCCCTTTCATCCAAATATACAGCATCCCTGTAAGAAACAGGGTACATGTATGGCCTATTCCCCAATACACCCCCGTTAGAGTGGAACGTGATAATTTTTTCGTATTTCCTGCTGTGGTTGCAACTGCAATAACGTGATCCGGCTCTAACGAATGTTTTATCCCCAATAGGAAGCCTAATGTGAGAATCGAAACGAAACTCATTTTTCCACCACCTTCCCGAGACACTTCCATACTTCTTCATACACCCGTTTAAGCGGTATATTGTTTTGCATGGCAATTTTACGGCAATCTTCATATTCAGGTGCCTGCTGCATGGGCAAACCCTCATGGAGCCCTCTCTTTATCGTCACTTTCCCCCATTGTGTATGCACATTGAAAAAAGATCGTTCGAGCCGGTGCACGGTAAGCGGATAGTAGCGTATACCAAGCGTCGTCGTTTCAGCAAATAATATTTTCTTCATTTTCGAAATCAACTGCTGTGAACAGAGAAGTTGCAATAACACCCCTGGTCGATTTTTTTTCATGAAGATTGGCGTATAATATACATCATTTGCTCCTGATTCAAACAGCAAATCCATTACATGTCCAAGCCATTCACCGGAAATATCATCCAGGTTCACTTCCATTTTTACCATTTGTTCATCAAGATGCTCATGATCAGGTGGGCGGTTCATTGAATCTCCCCGATGATAATGCGAAGGACGTTCGGATGATTTTCAAATGTTTTTGTTCCCGCTCCATAGCCAATCGATTCGACAGTCATGGCTGGAAGCGAGCCAAATGTTTCAGCTAAAACCGCAGAGATGGCAGCACCTGTCGGCGTTGTTAATTCAGAACGAATATCGTTTGCGGCAATTGGTACCCCTTTTAATATTTCAAGAGTGGCAGGTGCAGGAACCGGATATATGCCGTGATCAATATGTATATGTCCAGACCCCGTTGGAATGGCTGATGACTGAACTGATTCGATACCTAGCTGATTGATTAAAATTGCTGCCCCGATTATATCTATAATGGAATCTACCGCTCCTACCTCGTGAAAGTGAACTTTTTCAAGAGGAAGCCCGTGTATGTGCCCTTCCGCTTCACCAATCTTCTTAAAAATGGCGAGTGACATGTTCGATACCGATTCATTAAAGTTAGCCTCATTTATTGCCTCCACAATTTGTTTGTACGTACGGCTGCCATGATGATTGTGATGCACATGGATATGATTGTGTTCGTGTTCATGGGTATGGTTATGTTCATGGCTATGACTGTGTTCATGTCCATTACTTTGGCTGTTTTCATGACTATGTTCGTGACTGTGTTCGTGTTCATGTGGTTGCTCTGATCCACTGGTGAGAATGACATCAAATTTAGTACTCGTAATGCCATTTTTGACGACCTTCCCCCACGACAGAGTATATTCTTCATCTATGTTCAGCTTTTTTAACTCTTCTTCCATTTGTAAAGGATCTGCACCTGCATCAATCAACGCACCAATTACCATATCTCCGCTTATGCCGGAAAAGCAGTCAAAATATAATGTCCTCATCATCATTGATCTCCTTTTTATGTACAAGTTTGTAAATAAGCGCTGCATTGTAGGCCGCACCAAATCCATTATCGATGTTTACCACACTTACACCTGATGCGCATGAATTGAGCATCGATAAAAGGGCCGATAAACCGTTAAAATTCGCACCGTACCCGACACTTGTCGGCACAGCAATAATTGGATTCATGACAAGGCCTCCTAACACACTTGGTAGTGCCCCTTCCATACCCGCGACACAAACTGAAACGGTAGCACTTCGTATCTCGTCTATATGATCAAGGAGGCGGTGCAGCCCAGCAACACCAACATCGTAAATACGCCTGACTGGAATACCTAGAGTTTCGGCCGTTACGGCTGCTTCTTCAGCAACCGGCAAATCTGAAGTCCCGGCGCATATAATTGCGATATATGTACCGCCGGATTTCGGCTTTTCTTTAACCCATGCAAGTGTCCGTGCAATCTCGTTATACTCAAAATCACTACATTCTTTTTGTACAAAAACCGCTTTTTCCCGAGAAATACGCGTCACAAGCACGGAATCATTCCTTATCCGCAGCGATTGGACAATCGTTAAAATTTGTTCAGCTGTTTTCCCTTCTCCAAACACAATTTCGGGAAATCCTTGTCTCTTTTTACGATGGTGATCGATTTTTACAAATCCTAAATTTTCATAGGATGCAAGTTTTCCCTTTGCTTCCGCTACAGTCAATGTACCATTTTGAACCTGCTCTAAAATGTCGTCAATCATAACATCTCTTCCTTTTCAAGCGCTATATTCATACTCCCGCTCGTATAGCCAGTGAGATCCATTGATACATACTTATAACCGAATTCCTTCAGCCGTTTCGTAATCGCGACATGATATTTAAGCACTCGCGGCATATCAGCGGGTTCGACTTCAATTCGGGCCGTCTCCCCATGCGTCCGGACTCGTACCTGGTGAATATCCAATGATTTTAAGTAAGCCTCTGACTTATCCACTTTCGTCAATTTTTCCTTTGTAATGATATCGCCATAGGCTATACGTGAGGATAGGCAAGCAAATGACGGTTTATCCCAGGTTGGCAAACCTGCTTCCTTGGACAATACTCTTATTTCTTCTTTGAACAAGTCGGCTTCCTGAAGCGGGCCCCTGATTCCTTTTTCTTTAGCAGCTTTCATACCTGGACGAAATTCGTTAGCATCATCAGCAATAACACCATAAATAATATTATTAAATTCATATTCTTCAAGAATAGGACGCAAGTGATCAAATAAACTACTTTTACAAAAGTAACAGCGATTTTGGTTATTTGCTGTATATCCAGGAATGGCTAACTCCGAAGTTTGAATGACACGATGGTTGGCGCCAATCCATTTTGATAGCATAAGTGCTTCATTCAACTCGCTCGACGGATAGGTTTCCGAATCTGCTGTAATGGCTAACACATTATCATAACCCAATGTATCAATAGCGACTTTAAGCAAAAACGTGCTGTCCACCCCTCCTGAAAAAGCGACCACAACCGTCTCCATTTTTTGGAGAATAGCCAGCAGGTTTCTGTACTTTTCTAGTAACATAGCACTTTTCTCCCTTCTGATTTGAGGATTTAGGAATTTATTTACTGTTCCACCAGAAATAACACCGCTGCTGGACCACTAAAAGATTGCCGAGATACTTTTGCCAATTTGCCGGAAAGGATGAAATACACAGTTATTTTTCATTTCCCAGCGTTTTTAAAGTGACACCCATATAAACGACGGCAAGCTATAGCTATTTTTACGTTTGCCGAGAATTTTTTTGCCGTTTCCGACAGCCTGGAGTAGTCATCACCTGAAATCAATTTCGCAGGATTGATCAATGAACCACCAAGTCCCTCCGCGTTGGCAGCAGTCTAAAAAAAAAGCGAGGTTGTCAAGGTTGACACCGCCAGCTGGCATAAGCGGGTTGTGAGGAAGCGGCCCTTTAAAATGTTTTTTATTACAACGTCCACGTCACCATCTTCTTTCTCTTGTCAGGCTATTACGTGATTGGAAAGCGTGCCGATCTTTTCAATACTGACGTTCAACCGATCACCGTTTTTCAACCAGATTTTCGGATTGCGTCCCATTCCAACGCCAGGTGGTGTACCAGTTGCAATCAAATCACCTGGTTTAAGTGTCATGGACTGTGATAAAAATGATATGATTTTCGGAACCGTAAAAATCAGGTTGCTTGTATTAGAATCCTGCATAATTTCACCGTTTAATTCAAGCGAAATCGCTAGATTATGGGGATCGCCCACTTCATCATGTGTAACGACAACAGGTCCAAATGGAGCAAATGTGTCCGCCGTTTTTCCTCTTGACCACTGGCCGTCCTGAAATTGCAAATCTCGGGCGCTAATATCATTCATAATTGTATAGCCAAAAACATAGTCATTCGCCTCTTCTTCTGACACATGTTTCGCTTCTCTTCCAATGACAACCGCAAGCTCTGCTTCAAAGTCGACCTCGGTTGAATTAATTGGGATTTCAATCGCATCGTTATGGCCCGCAATCGCATTCGCATATTTTGAAAAAATGACCGGGGATGCAGGTGTCTCCATCCCGGTTTCCTTGCAATGATCAATATAGTTAAGCCCAACGCAAATGATTTTTTCCGGCTGTGCAATTGGCGGCAGGACATTTACTTCTGACAGTCTGAATATCGCATCATCATTTACCCGTTGCTCGATTAACTGTTCAGCACGTGTACGCAACTCGCTGCCTCGTTCTATAAATCTTTTCATACAAGCAGGAAATTCATCTGAACCTAGAGCCGTTAAACTAATAATTCGATCATCTTGAACTAGGCCAATGTGCCGTTCGTCTTGTACGGAAAAAGTGGCTATTTTCATATTTTCCCCCTTTCTTACGTCAAAGCGTATGGTGTTTTTTCACCTTTTAAGACCTGAACGATATTTCTTGCTGCTTTTTGACGAAGTTCAACCATCGCTTCCTCAGAATACCAGGCGCTGTGCGGTGTAATGATGACATTGTCCATAGTGAGTAGTGGGCTATCGATGCGGACTGGCTCATTTTCTGTCACATCAAGTGCTGCACCTGCAATTACCCCTCTTTCAAGTGCATCAGAAAGTGCTGTTTCATCGATTATCGGTCCACGTGCGGTGTTAATGATGACCGCATTTCTCTTCATTTGTTTAAGGCGCTCCTCGTTAATCAGATGGAACGTATCATCGATTAAGGGTACATGGACCGACAAATAATCGGCTTCACGAATAATTTCATCGAGATCCATTTTTTGAACGCCGACAGCAGCCATCTCTGCCGACGATACAAATGGATCATAAGCAGCTGTTTTAAAGCCCAGCGGTTTCACCTTTTCAATGAAACGGCGCGGAATGCGACCAAAGCCGAGAACTCCAACCGTTTGTTCGTTAAAACGATGAATCGGCACACCCACTTTAAAGTCCCAGTTACCTCTTTTCACCTCATTGTTTAACAGCGTCACTTTGCGTGCCCATGAAAGCAATAGTGCCAATGCATGATTGGAGACTTCTTCCATGCCATAATCCGGAACATTGGCAACAGTAATCCCCTTTTCTTTTGCCGCATCGAGATCAATTGTATTGACCCCGACACCGTAGCGGGATATGATTTTCGCGTTTTCAAGTGATGCAATTACGCGACGAGAAACAGGGGCATATTGATTTAGAATTGCGTCCGCATCCTTTGCCAGCTCAATAACTTCTTCTTCTGTTTTGCATTGTGCTTTAATAAAATTAAAGTCCAATCCGCTTTCTTGAAACACGTCTTCTTCATATTTCAAATGTTCAAATTCATAATCCGTCAATAATATTTTAAAGGCCATTAGACTCCACTCCTATAGATGGTAATAACCCCCTTAAAGGCAGGGGGATTCCTCCCGTTTCAGGTGAAAATCAATTATTTCACTGCTGCTTTTTCGACTTTCGCAATACCGAGTCCTTCAGCGCCAAGTTTCGATGTTTTAGCTTCTGGATAATATCGTTCAATCATTTGAATTCCAATTGCGGCACGGCGTACACGTTCCTGGGCGAGTGAGATGTTCGTACTTTCCCATTGTTTCCCTGATGGGTATACGTCAGGGTGATTCCGAAGGCCAAACTTGATGTATACAGGCGCCAATACACGGATGATTTCCGGTATTTCATAATAGCGAAGAAAGCCGCCGAAGGTATCTGGCACTTCTACGTATAAATCAATTGGAATGTCTATTGAATGTCGGATCGCTGCAAGTTTAGACAGCGTTAATGCAGGTGGCACGTTGTAGGTATCCGCACCGATGTCTTCCATTAATTTAACGGATACTGGATTGGCTGGTCCCATTTGAACCGATACTTTAACAACAAAATCTTCCGGAAGCTGTCCGTGTTTTTTCATTTCTTTCGTTATAAGAAGAAGTCCTTCATCCGCAACTAACGCACCGCGAAGACCAAGCGCCGCTCCTCTTTTCAGGTCTTCCATTGCATAAACAAGCTGGTCGGAGCCTTCATGACGGATTCCCTGTGATTTTCCTCCCGGCGTAAGCGGTCCCGCACTTACATCCCATGAACCCCTGGGACCGACAAACAAACTCAGCTCCATACCGCGCTCTGCTGTCAATTCACACATTTCTTTAATTTCTTCATCCGTTTGAAGCATGATGCCGCTTCCTTGTGATATTCGGTGAATGGTCAACCCGAGTCGGTCAATTTCTTTCAGTGTTTCTTTTAGTGCAGCTGGACCTTCTACACTTGGGAGTTCAATGCGGTATTGAGCGCCATCTGGAAATGTTTTCGTTGAGGTCGGAAGTTCTTTAAGATCAGTTGTTGGGTAGCCTAATTGTTCGAGCAATTCGCGTGATTCTTTCATTATTGGACGCCTTCCTTCATGTCTAAAATTTTTAAAAGAGCAGCTACTTTATCACTCAAATCAACAGGGTATACATCACATGGAGAACGGTGTCCAGCTGGCACGTCAAACCAGCGCTGATGAACGGCTTCTTTCATGGCAGTAAAAAATGTTGGACCGTAATTGTACACATCCATCAGTTTTGAAATCACTTGATGATATTTCTGTGCTTCGGTAAGATCACCTTTTTGATACGATTCATATAAATCAACGGATATTTCCGGCATAAAAACAGCGCTTCCATTGATGCTCCCCGCTGCACCAATCATTTGAGCCGGAAGCAAATGCTCGTCAAACGCAGAGAAGACGCGGAAATCACTGCGAACTTTCTTCACTTCCTCCAGCACTTGACGAAGGTGGCCGAAATCACTGACCGTCTCTTTAATCCCAGTAATGTTTGAATGATCTTCGGCTAATTTTTTAATCAATTCAATTGATAAATTTTGTCCGGTTAAGAGCGGAATGTTATAAATGAAAACTTGCAGATTCGTATGATTCGCTACACTGGAAAAATGTCGGTATAGTTGCTCGTCAGACAGCTTCCAGTAATATGGGTTGACTACGAGAACGCCGTTCGCTCCATGTTCTTCAGCATAAGAAGTTAATTCAAGCACCTCTTTTAATGAGGTATGTCCGACGCCAACCATCACAGGCACCCGTCCGTTAATGTGCTTTATCATTTCACGTACGTATAATTTTCTTTCTTCCGTTGTAAGTGATGAGAACTCACCTGAACTTCCCATCAACAAAATACCGTCAATATTCTTTGAAATTAATAAGTCGATATAACTTCTGTTCAGTGGTATATCTAAGTTCCCCGTTTCATCAAATAGGGTGACTACCGGTGGAATGATGCCATGAAAGTTCATTGTTTTGCCTCCTTTTATTTCCATTCAGCGATGCTCCCAACTTCATGACGCCAAATTTGGGTTGTCCAATTATGTCAGGTTTCTGCTGACTGCTTCAATTTTCCCTCATCAATTTCTACTCCAAGACCCGATTTATCCGTAATTTTCATATAACCATTTCCATAGTCTAATAATTCTGAATTATCCACAAGGATGTCCGTGCCTTCGTTGTACTATATTTTCCTGGCCTTGTTCTGGAATAATGAAATTCTGTGTCGTTATACTTGTTAAGAACCTTTAATGAAAACAGTTTTTATGGCTGTATAAAATTCTTTCGCCGCTTCACCCTGCTCTCGCGATCCCGTGCTCGATGCTTTCATGCCTCCGAATGGTGCTTGTAACTCTACGCCCGCGCTTTCTGCGTTAATACGGACAAGCCCTGCTTCAATTTCATCGATGAATTCCAGAATTGAGCTAATATTTGATGTGAAGATTGATGCACTCAATCCGTATTTCGTATTATTTGCCAAGTCAATGGCTTCGACAAGATCGGTTGCTTTTATAAGCGCGATAACTGGCCCAAAAATTTCTGCCTGTGCAATCTCCATATCGGACGTCACGTCTTCAAAAATCGCTGGTGTTATGAAAAAGCCTCTATCGTAGTCTCCGCCAGTTAATATCTCCCCGCCATGTATGAGTTTTGCGCCCTCCTGCTTGCCTTTTTCAATGTACTCTGTCACCGTATTGAACTGGCTTTCACTTGCACATGGGCCCATCCAAATACCCTCTTGAAGACCGTTGCCGACTGTAATTTCCGCTGCTGCTTCTACCAGTTTTTGTTTAAATTCATCATAGACGGACGATTCAACAACAACACGACTTGAAGCTGTACATTTTTGGCCTGAAGAACGAAATCCACCGCTGATGACTGCCTCGACTGCTTGGTCGATGTTCGCATCTTTCGTGACGATAACTGGATTCTTGCCACCCATTTCAAGCTGGTATTTTATCCCGCGAGCGGAAGCTGATTTTGCGACACTCTGCCCGACACTTTCAGAACCGGTAAATGTAATCGCATTTAAAAGCGGATGATCGATGAGTCCTTGACCGATGATCGATCCCTTACCGGTAATGAAGTTCACAACGCCCTCAGGGAAGCCGGCTTTTGTAAAGCATTCCATCACTTTTGCTGCTGTAACGGCTCCCTCTGTAGCGGGTTTCCATACGATTGAATTGCCATATACAAGAGCAGGAGCCATTTTCCAAATGGGAATTGCAACCGGGAAGTTCCATGGCGTGATTATCCCGACAACACCAAGTGGGGTGCGTTTCGTAAACATTAAGGCTTCTTTATCGGATGATGGAATAACATCGCCGTCTTTCCGCATCCCTTCCCCAGCATAGTAACGCAGGATGGCAACACCTCGTGCCGTTTCCCCTTTTGCTTCCGGTAACGTTTTACCCATTTCGCGAGTCATGGTTTCCGCAATTTCATCTAGATTTTCTTCCAATATATTGGCAGCTTTGAAAAGGATTTGTCCACGTGCAGACTGCCCAAGCCTGCGCCAATCCCTCTTTGCTTTATGCGCAGAAGCTACAGCTTTATTCAAGTCATCTTCCGTTGAGCTTTGAACGAAGCCAACCGGTTCTTTGTCCGCAGGATTAATGCTTTCGATTGTATTTCCAGAAGATGCATTCACCCACTCATTATTAATGAAATTTTTATATGTTTTCGTTGCAAATGTAGTTGATATCATAATCTTTAGCTCCTTTTTCGGTTTAGAATGTCGGTCCAATTCTCCATATACCAAAGTCATGCTGCTTTAATATCTCCGCTTTTGTTAGTTTTCCGTTTGAAACATGTTGAATTTCTTCCATAATGCGCTTGCCCACTTCATCAACGGTTTCTAAACCATCGACAATCGTACCTGCATTTAAATCCATATTTTCATTCATCCTGTCAAACATTGGTGTATTAGTTGAGATTTTTATGACGGGTGAAATAGGGGAACCCGTTGGCGTGCCTCTTCCACTTGTAAAGAGAACGATTTGGGCACCGCCTGCGACCATTCCCGTCAATTGCTCAATGTCGTGGCCAGGCGTATCCATCCATACGAGCCCTTTCCTTGTGGGCACCTGGGCATAATCAATGACTTCTTCCAGTCTGGTTGTGCCTGATTTTGTCGCTGCCCCCAGTGATTTTTCTTCGAGTGAGCTGAGCCCTCCCTCAATGTTTCCCGGACTCGGATTTCCGGTGCGGATGTCTACGCCCATTTGAATCGAGCGGTCTTCCATCATTTTAATAACCGCATAAGCTTTTTTGGCTACCTGGTCGTTTGCCGCCCGGTTAGCGATCAAATGCTCTGCACCGATGAGTTCAGTCGTTTCCGCTAATATTGCGGTTCCCCCCTGCTGAACGACCAAATCGCTTGTACGTCCGACGGCGGGGTTCGCCGATAAGCCGGAGCACGCATCCGACCCACCGCATTCTGTGCCGACAATCAGCTCGCTAAAATCACATAATTCCCGTTGCACCATTGAGGCATCCTGGACCATTTTGACTGCAATTTTAGCTACTTCGGCAATGGTTTGAAGAGTCCCGCCATGATCCTGAATCGATACAGTTTCCACTGGTTTACCGCATTTGGCAATTTCATCTCCAATGCGGTGCGCCTGATGTGTTTCACAGCCAAGTCCGAGGACTATGACACCATATACATTTGGATTCATGCCCATTCCCGCATAGGTTCTGGCCGTTTGATCATAATCAGTTCCCACTTGCGCACAGCCATGCTGATGAATGAATGTAACGGTTCCGCTCACCAATTCTGTGACGCGCTGAGCTGTTTGAGTTGCGCATGTTATCGTGGGCAAAATCAGTACATGATTCCGGACACCGACGCGGCCATCCGGACGGCGGTAGCCCCAAAACTGCATTTTTTCATTCAGCAATTTTGTCACCCCTTCCTCTTTTACCTTCTAAATTGTGTACATGAACATGTGCACCAGCGGGAATAAAAGCTGAGGCTGCACCAATGACTTCCCCATATTTAATTATGTCTGCTCCTTGTTCGATGGATTTGACTGCGAACTTATGTCCAAAACGAATCGGTTCAAGAATGGATACGGCAAGTTCTTCAAGCCCTGTCTTCACAACTACTGATGTGTTTTCAGGGATTTCGGATAAAGCGACAGCTACACTATCTTTATTACTTAAGTAAAGTGTTTTATATTCGCTCATTTTGTCACTCCTTAAATTGTTTGGACTGCTTTACTTTGGATAACCGGGTTGTTTAATACTCCAATCCCTGGTATTTCAATTTCGATTCGGTCATCGCCTTTCAATGTAAATTCATTTGGCGGAACCACGCATGTACCTGTAAGTAAAACTGATCCGTCAAAAACAGTGTTATCTAAGACTAAATAGTCGACAAGCTCTTCCAATTTTCGTTTCAGTTGGTTTACTTTCGCTTCACCTTCAAATACTTTTTCTTCATTTCGATAAATTCGGCACATGATTGTAAGCTCATATGGATCCGGAACTGCCTCTTTTAACAAGATGGCCGGTCCAATGGAGCAAGAATTTTTCCATACCTTTGCCTGTGGAAGATAAAGCGGATTTTCACCTTCAATATCACGGCAGCTCATGTCATTACCTGCAATATATCCGAGTACCGTTCCCTCTTTATCGATGACAAGACCAAGCTCCGGCTCAGGAATTTGCCATTTTGAATCTGAACGCAAGTATACCGGATCATTCGGGCCCACGGTCCTTGCTGCAGTCGATTTAAAGAAAATCTCAGGACGCACTGCATCATAAACTTTGTCATAGAATGTTTGGCGGTCCAGCTTTCCTTGCGTTGCTTCATAGTTACGTGCTTCCTTGCTTTTTTTATAGGTAACGCCAGATGCCCATACTTCTGGTGCGTCGATAGGAGTTGTTAATTGAAGACCTTCCAATGGCTGCTTTTTCCCTTCGACGGCAATTTGTTTTACAATATCAAACGCTGTTCTGTTATCATGACGTGCCGTTGTAATCAACGACATAAAATCCGTAAATGGAAGGTCCACCACATTGTTTTCGTTTGTCACGGCAGCAAGTTGTTTCTTATTTTCTTTTACATAGCGAATAATTCTCATTTTATAGTTCCTCCTATATGGCAGGCCTCATTTATATTTTTTGATATTCATAACCAAGCTCCTGCGAAATTTTACTGCTGCATTCCTTTAAGAGACGTACATAATACTCATGTGTTTCTTCGTTTACTTTCGATGCTGGCATCGATACACTCATTGCTGCGATTACCTTTCCTGAATAATCTTTAATCGGTACAGCCAGACAGAAAATGCCCGGTTCGTTTTCTTCATTATCCATTGAATAGCCATCAATGCGTGCTTTTTCGATTTCCGCTAAAAACTGCTCCTTGGATCTAATCGATCTTTCGGTCGGACCCGTATAATCATATCCGTCCAAGAGCAAATCCAGTTCACTGTCCGTTTTGGTTGCAACAAGAGATTTCCCAACAGCACTCGTATGAATCGGAACACGCCGGCCAATACGGGAATAGAGGACCGTTACCCCCGTGCCCTCCACTTTATCGACATAGACACCTTCCTGACCGTCTAATATGACAAGGTGCAGCGTTAAATTCGTTGTTGCTGAAAGCCATTCGAGATGTTTTCTTGCTACGTTGCGCAAATCGAGATGGGTCACAACAACGCTTCCCCTCTCCAATAGCTTTAATCCTAGCGAGTATTTTCCATTTTCTTCGCCTTGTGAAATATAGTGATGCTCCTGTAAGGTTTTTAATAGTGAATGAACCGTACTTTTATGTAAATTCATTCGTTTACTTATCTCTGTGATAGTTAATGCGCGCTCACGCTCATCAAATAAATCCAATATTTTCAAGGCACGCTCCACCGATTGGATGATAGGCATCGTTCCTCACTCCTTTTATTCTGTCTACCTTTATATTATCGGATTTATGACGAGCATTCCTCACTTTATTTCTACTTTTTTTCCTTGAAGTAAAATATCCTGTTCATAATCGAGTACCGCATCCTCAATGACAGCGATAGGGACAACACCATTTGCTGCATCTGTATGTCCAAACATCCTGTTGCTGGCTGCAACCATTTTTTGTCTTACTTTCATACGCAGCTTGCGTTCAGCCGCCAATGATTTTCTTTCTTCTTTAAAATAATCCGCAAAATCATGAACAACCTTTCCTGAATGAAGTTGAGTGGAATCGACAAAATCAATCCGTCGATCACGAAGCTGAAGGTGAATTACATCACCTGATTTAAGTAAGCCAATGCCGCCACCTTCATATGATTCCGGTGTCATATGTCCTATAGCAGCACCATACGTGACTCCTGAATAGCGGCCGTCGCTAATGATTGTAGCGATTTTTTTCATAACACGATTTGCATTGATGTGTTGCATTGGTGTAAACATTTCCGGCATTCCGAATGCCACTGGCCCCTGCCCTGAAATAGTGATCGCAATTTTCAAAGTGCCCTCTTCAACCATCCTGTCAAATAGCTCCTCATAGGTAGCAGATTTAAGAAGAGACCATTCCGGCTCATTGTTGTATTTAAGAGATTCGAGCAATAGATTATGTTCGAAAAGCTTTTGCTCTTTTATTTTTGAAAGCAGATTTGAATCGAGTAGGCTTTTATTTGCATCATCTTCATTTTCGTAATAAAGGACAAATGCCAGCTTATCATCGAATTGGTCAAGCTGTGGTGTCGGCATTCCGCTGATTTTTACAACAGCGCTTTCAAAGAAGTTACCTTTTAATACATCAACACCGCTGAATCCACGGCGTGGACTGGACAAAATGACCTGATTTTTCTTTACATTCAACGCTTTTAGGCTGCTTGTAATCGAAAGACGTTCTTTCCAAGTTTTTGCTGCGACAGTCGGCGCATCCTGATCCATTGGTACACCATTTTCAATAAGTTCATAAAAAAGTGTTTCCATTCCTCTGCTTGTCCCGCTGCAACACTGCATCGCAAGTGAATAAATGTCCCTTCCTTCCGTCAAACTGTAATCAAATAAGTCGGGAATCGGATGTGAATGATGAATGCGGTCAAGGTCCCATAAGCTGAATTTGAATCCTGCATAAAGCATGCCTGCGACAATATGCATCATTAAGTTTGTAGAACCACCTGAAGCGCTGTGAATACGGATTGCATTTTTTATATTCGCAGCGACAATGTTGGCCACGCCGTAGCGCTCTTCGTTTATCATGCCGGCAAAGCTATCAAGCACCGAGTTAATCTGGCGTTGTGTTGGTGGATCGGTTAACAGCTCCACGGCTGGATGAACGAGACCCATGCCTGCCACTAAATGACGTGAACTATTCCCCGTACCATTGAAGGCACATACACCTCCCTGTCCGTCACATGTTGCGACAGCAAGTCTCATTTCAAAATATTTATGCTGTTCCTTCGTCAATATTCCTCGTTCATAGGCCCGTTCAAACACACCCTGAAATGCAGTATTCGATGAACATTGCAATATATATGCCATCGTATCTCGTAAATCAACGGCTACATCAGTAGCTCCTTTACTTTCCGCTTTTTTCGCAAGAGCTTCCAATTCTTCAATTACGTCAGCTGGAATCGAACCGCCTTCTAATACGTGAGCAGGTGCGAATGTTGCGAAAAAGGGTGCTTCACCACGGTTTCGGCGAACACGATCAACATGTGCGAGTGCACTTACAACACCAAGAGGCTGCTTATCACACCCTTGAATGACGAATGCACCATGATAACTGTGAGCCTCTAGCTGGTTAACAACCATTTGTGCAACCGCGTTACGGCTCTGGAGAGAGTAACTCATTCCTTGATTGTTTTGCGCAGTGCCATCACACATTACTGGTGTCGAGAAATGAAACGGAACGCCGCCGTTTTGCCAGATGCGGATTGCCGCCCGTGCCGACGTTTGGTAATCCATTATATGGGCTGGATGATCGGACGAACCACCGATAATTGCGATACGCGGGGCATTCCTCTCTAGCCGCATATAAATTTCTTCAAGCGTCCAATCAGGCTTGCCCCCTTCATATGTGGAGCCAAGCGTCAGCTTCGAACGGTCCAATAGACCCGCAACCGTAATGGGTTCATTTGCTTTTCCCTGTACATTATCGCGGTAAGGGTTTATTTCGTTATCAATTAGTGGATATAGATGTGTCATTTCAGCACTCCTTTTCTGATTTCAAATGAATTCTTCCATTCTCTAACAATATTAAAGAAGGTTTTTAGTCTAGTGCCAATTCTTCTGGTTCTGACAGGATCTCTATATTTTTGCTTTTTAAAGCTTCTTCCATCATGCTTTCAGAAATCCAAATTTCACCGATATCAAGCGTGTTTTTTATCCTTACTACTCTCACTTTATTCAAATCGAAGGCATTGCATGTTTTGATAGCAGCTTTAACAGCCAATTCCTGCGTATCTAAAAACATCGGGAGCTTTACTACATCTGTCACTGTGCTTGTGAGTGCATTTGCATAGCCTTTTTCCCATTCGATTTTATTCATGACGGCCTTCGTCGTCATATCAGCCATGCCGATGCCGTTTGCATTACCGTGAGTTTTTTCAGTAAGACCAAGTACAACGGTCCGTTTAACGTCTGGCCCCCCGGTAGCATATGGAGTGGCGAAGTTACCCGTAATATTCGGATCCATTCCATCACCCGAAATGTCCTTTCCAAGTTCATTTACAATAAGTACGTCCATCGAATCGAAATGTATTTTTGGCATCAATGATTTTGCTTCAAGCAATAGTCCCGGCTCTACTTCCTCCAGTTCCTCTGCTGGGACTGCGACGATTTTCGCTGGTTTATCATAGGCATTTTCAATAGTCGCAAGACCAAATATGATAGGAGCTTTCACTAAGGAAATTTTCGCCATTTCAGGGACATGTTCCGCCATATACTTAAAGCTGTATGCATGTGCAGCTTCGGCTCCCTTTTGCTTGCCTAAACCGATTGTAATCATTTTCATAAGTCCGCTTTCAACCGGTCCACGAAATGCCGTATGTGGTTTTATCCGATTAATGACTATGATTTTATCCGATTCATATGCAAGTTTATCTATATAGACAGGGAGCCCATTTGGCAATTCATCCAGTTTAATAACTTCCATCGATGACATGATTGGCGCTCCAACCGCTTCTTCTGAAATACCCAGCTGATGCAACACATCGATTTGTCCTTCCGCTGTAGCACCCCCATGGCTTCCCATTGCAGGGACTATAAAAGGATTGCCACCAGCCTCCATAACGGCCGCTACCGTTTCTCTTACTAAAATAGGAAGGTCCGCTACCCCTCTGCTTCCCACTGCAATTGCCACCCTGTCATCTTCAGTTATTCTTGATAAGACACCTGCTTCTTTTATCGCCTTCTTCACCTCACCAGCTACATCAGCGATTTGAGGTGTATGAAATTTCTGTCTCACCTTGACCATTCTCGGTAATGGGATTTCACGTAAAAGGTCAGAGATAATATCCATTTTCCATCCTCCAAACGGTCTGGATTATTTACCGCGTACTTTTTCAACTTCGCTCATCATTTCTTTTACTAGATCCTGACCAAATTTCTGAGCATATTCGTCCGTTACTGGTTGGATGACTTTCTTCATTTTTTCCATTTCTTCCGGCTCTACTTCATTGATTTTCATTCCTTCTTCTTTTAGATACTTAAGTGCTTTTTCATTTTCTTTTTGGTTAACTTCCCGTTGATACTTTCCAGCCTCTTGTGCAGCCTCACTCATGATTTTTTGCTCTTGTTCTGATAGGTCATCCCAGAACTTTTTACTTACAAGGAATACAAATGGTGTATATACATGATTTGTAAGACTTAAGTAGTCTTGCACTTCATTATATTTTTGGGTTTGAATTGTTGCGAGTGGATTCTCCTGCCCATCAACAGTGCCAGTTTCCAACGCAGTAAATACTTCAGAGAAGGCCATCGGCGATGGATTCGCCCCTAACTTTGAAAATGCATCTAAATGCACTTCATTTTGCATGGTACGAAGTTTAAGACCTTTGAAATCATCAGCCGTTTTAACCGGATGTTTACTATTGGTTATGTTTCGGAAGCCGTTTTCCCAGTATCCCAAACCTACTAAATCATGTTCCGGTAACTTATCCAAAAGTTTTTTGCCTACTGCACCATCAAGTACTGTATAAGCTTCCTCTTCATTATTAAAGACAAATGGGAAGTCATAAATTCCAAATTCCTTAATCATACCAACAAGTGGAGAAGTTGAAGGCACTGTTACTTCCTGTAAACCACCTTGAAGAGCTTCTGTCATTTTCTGATCATCCCCAAGAGTAGCATCAAAGAAGTTTTTGACTTTCATTTTCCCGCCGCTTTTTTCTTCAAGCAGTTCTTTAAATTTTTCCATCCCCTGCCCTTGTGGATGCATTTTACTATTGCCAATTCCTGCTTTGATTGTCCTTTCCTTTATACCGTCAGCTGTAGCGCTTTCATTTTGGCTTCCGCAAGCACTTAATAATAGTACTGCGGGCAGTAAAACTCCAACCGCCAAACGTTTGAACAAATTATTCATTTTGATTTCCCTCCTAAAAAATATGATGAATATCAGCATAAAACCCAATTTACCAGTTTCAATTCCGTTAGGAGGTAAACCATTCTAGAGGAACCATTACTAAGGAAGGAAACAGAATCAACAAGATCAATACAATCACTTCAACGAGCAAGAAAGGCCAAATTCCCTTCATGATATCTTCCATACTGATTTTACTTATGCCACACATGACATTTAATACGGTTCCGACCGGTGGTGTAAGTAAACCGATGGCATTATTCAGGATAAACAGGACACCAAAGTAAACTGGGTCGATTCCTGCAGCGACCACCAATGGCATCAAGACAGGTGTAAGAATAAGGATTGTCGGCGTCATATCCATTGCAGTTCCAACTACGATAACCAGTAAGTTAATCATTATTAATAGAAGGAATGGATGATCCATGAATGGTTCCAGCAATCCAATTACCTGGCCAGGTAAATCGGCTACAGTTATCAGCCAGGATGACACAAGTGCTGCGGCGACCAAAAACATGACCACACTTGTCATTTTTCCCGCATGAACAAAGACATCGTACAAATCTTTCACTTTCATTTCACGATAGATTACAAGACCGACAAATATTGCGTAAACTGCAGCCACCACTGCAGCCTCAGTCGGGGTAAATAGGCCGAATTTCAACCCCCCAATGATAATGACTGGCAGGAATAGAGCCCATATGCCTTGTCGGAGTGAGATAAGTATTTCTTTTGCTGATGCTCGAGGATTAACCGCGACTTTATCTTTTCGTGCAACAATTGCCCAGGTAACCGTAAGTCCAACCGCAAGTAAAATACCTGGTACGATTCCTGCCATAAACAGCTTTGTAATGGACACACCACTCGCGACACCAAAAATGATAAAGCCAATACTTGGTGGAATGATCGGAGCAATGATACCACCTGATGCAATTAACCCACTTGACCGGTTCACATCATAACCAGATTTCACCATCATTGGAATCAATATAGCTCCAAGCGCTGCTGTATCTGCAACAGCAGATCCGGATAAACTTGCAAACAACACACTTGCAATGATCGCTACATAGCCAAGACCTCCTTTGATATGGCCAACCATCTTCATTGCCATCTCAACGATACGCCGTGATAATCCGCCCCTATTCATCGCTTCTCCAGCCAGCATAAAAAACGGTATGGCCATTAGAGGAAAGTTATCCGCACCACTGATAAGGTTTTGCGCGATAATTTGACTATCAAAAATACCAAGAAAGTACATTAGCACTACGCTACTCACAAGTAAGGCAAAGGCAATAGGTATTCCAAGTCCCATGGCTCCCAGTAAAGATCCGACAAATACACCTATCATCCCTGTTTCTCCTCCTTAGCTATCCTAATATCTGAAGCAAATTCATCAGCATGGAGAGAAATTAACTCTTCTGACTCACTTATCATCACTAATTCTTCGTCTTTAATTTTATTGAAGAAAATCCGATACAAGTTGAAAATGATCATACTGCCCATTGAAACACTCACAAGAATACCTGTCCCATATACAAATGCCAGTGGCATGCCGGTGGCTGGTGCTGTACTGTCAATGTTTATCAACGTCATTTTCCAGCTGCCATCCAGGATCAGGAGAAGAACGAAAAGCATCAACAAATCACTAATAACGAGTACCACTTTTTTCATCTTAATCGGGAGCCGTTTGATGACCATGTCGACACCCAAGTGTTCTTTGTTTTTGAAAGCTCCGATGGCGCCTAGGAACGTCAACCAAATAAAGAGATATCTTGACATTTCTTCTGACCAAGTAATCCCTGAATTAAAGAAATAACGAAGAACTACATTACCAAACACGAGTACGACCATTATTGCTAACGCAGCAGCCATAATAATGTTCAACGAATTTTCTAAGATTCTGGAAATTTTATTCACCTATACATCTCCCCCTTCCTATCTAGAGCGCCTGCATTATTCTGCTTTTATTTTTCCAACGAGCTCTTCTGCCCAGTCATTTTCCTCAAAGACTTCATCATAAACAGGTTGAGATGCTTTTAACATTTTTTGTGAAAAATCTTCGTCAGGCTTAGTGAACTTGATACCATTATCCTTAAGAAACGCTTTGTCATCGTCGTAACTTTTTTCCATCAAATCAAACTCATATGCTGCTGACTCTTTTGCTGCTTTTTGAATGATTTTTTGTTGTTCCTTTGTAAGACCGTTAAAGAATTTGCTATTAATAATGTAAATATTGGGGCTGAACATATGCTTGGATTCTAGAACATCACTTTGAACTTCATTCCACCCCGAGGATCTCAGCGTGGCAATGGGATTATCTTGAGCATCCACCACCTTTTGTTCAAGTGCGGTAAAAACTTCTGAAATAGGTAATGGGCTTACGTTTGCCCCTAATGATTCACCTAATTTTATGTAATTAGGGATGTTCGGCATTCTAAGTCGAAGTCCATCAAAATCTTTCATACTCTTGATTGGACGATTGCTCGAAAACATCCTAAATCCATTTGCACTCCATGAAAGAGGTGTCACTCCATGTTTTGGATCAAGCTCTTCTGTCAATTCCTCTCCAATAGGTCCATTCAATACCTTCTTTACATGGTCGTAATCCCTAAATAGGAATGGCCATTCCGGAACACCCATTTTCGGAATGTCCGACTGCATGATCAGCCCGGGAACACCCATTTCGATTGTTCCGTTTCTGACACCGTCATAGAATTCTTTCTCTGCACCTAATGTACTGTTTGCATAAATCTGAACCTTAAGTTCACCATTACTCTCTTTTTCAACCATTTTTTTAAATTTTTCTTTTAAGGCAATGTTCTGAGGATGATTTTCGGCAAAATAATGTGCCACTTTAATCGTTTTCTTTTCAATTCCAGATCCGCTGGTTTTTTCTCCTTCACCACCACCACATCCTGATAAAAGCAATGCCGCTGCAAGAGTAAAGCCTGTGGAGAATACAAAAAGCTTTCTTTTTTTCAAATAAAACCCTCCCCAAAGTTTTTTGTAAGCGTTATCATAACGGACTGATATTAATTACTTCTCCATACTCTTGTATAAGCCAAAGGTGAAATCGTTTTATAATGTAAAACCCCGTTTTTGTTTTACTCGGAGTAAGGAAAACACTATACCGCTTATGACGTTTTACATTTGCATTTATTACTTTTCTAAAAAACGAAGAGTTTGTTCTATAATGTAAAACCCTGTTTTCGAATTCAGGATCTTACGTTGATTATAAGCTTCCATTTTTACTAATGTCAAACCATTTTTTGAATTTTATAACAATTTAAAAAATACTCCTTTTGTCACATATCAATATGTCAATCATTAAAACTTTTTAACCAACGCCCTTTCCAGTCAGCTAATTGCAGAATCAAAACAGGCAAGATGAAAGTTGATTTTTTCTATACTAGGATATTTCTAAGATAGGGAACCAAACAAAACCAAAGGTTCTACTTAAAGTACATTCTTCTACTCCTTTTTACAGAGCTTTGAGTCGGAATTTCGTTTTGCCAGCTGAATAATCAGCCTTCTCTTTAAGAATTGCTTTACTTTCCATTTGGTTAAGGCGACATTATTTAAACAATCATTACCACGGCTATAGTTTATCTTTTCTAATCCACTCTATCCTATTAGAAAAAGTTAGACCCTTCGAATGAAAATAAGATAAATTTTTTACTTGTTAAAATTTTTTCGGGATATCAAATGATATGATGCTTTCGGCCAATATTTGATTTTCTTATTTGATCATCCGCTTCATTAGATTGGTATTCGCTTGTTTAATTTTCCCCTTGTTATTAAGTATATTGACCCGCCCTTTTCCTTCAAAAGTTCATTTTCCACATTTTAATAGATTTACATCTTTTTCATCCTTGCCATTGATAAAAATTTTTTTATTGAGACCATTCATTATGAACCTCTCTTACATCCGGTTAAAAAACTCTACCCCAGGCTTTTAACAGGGACTCTTAAAGATATCTATTTATTACCGATATATAGAACATGCTGGTTAATATATAACACGGGAAGGAAAAGACAAAGATGTATAGACTTAGTACGAAAATAGGTTTTGTTCTTTTAGTAGGCATGATCGTTGCATTAATTGGAAGTTTACTTTTAATGTATAAGAGTACAAATGATACGGTAGAGAAAACAATAGCCACGAGCAGCTTAGACTTAGCAAGCAACATTGCTTAAGGCATTAATCCAACGTCTTATGCTGATTTTTTAAGTAATCAATCTGAAACCCCAACCTATTGGGAAATACGCGAACAGTTAAACGATTTTAAACAAAAAACTGGAGCACTATATGTATATACATTGGGGATTAATGAAAAAAGCGAAAAAGTTCATATTCTTATAGATGGAATGAATAAGGGAGATAAAAAGGCATCGCCAATTTTAACCCCTACAACCGTAACTGCATTCCAGGATGTTGAAAGCGTTATGAAGGGAAAGGTTTCTACCACTTACATTGTTCATGACCCTGATTATGGTGACTATTTATCCGTTTTTGTCCCAATAATGAAAGGAGAAGAGGTCATTGGAATATTAGGGGTAGATATTGATGCCAGCAAAGTCGATGCTACTGCGAGCAAGGTTCTTAATGGGATCCTTCCCCTAACAATAATAATCAATGTAATCTTAATGGCAATCATAGTGGGTGCTCTAATATGGTTCTTTACTAGAAAGTTAAGCCCCCTTCACAAGGTAAGCATGGCTGCAAAGGAAATCTCCAAAGGAAATTTATTAACAGCCAATGAGCTGATTGGCCAAACGAGGGTAAACGGAAACGACGAAATCAAGGTTTTAGTGTGAAATCCTTTGAAGAAATGATTACCAACACAATGATGATCGTAAACTCCATGAAACAATCATCCTTACTGCTTTTGGATTCATCAAGTGATATCGAACACAAAATCAAAGAAATGGATATCTCTACACAATATATCGTTAAAGGCATTCAACAAGTTGCAGGAGCTACAGAAGTGCAATTGCACAGAAGTGAAGAATCATCTAGGGTCATCGAGGTAATGACCATGGGGATACAAAGAATTGCCGAAGCTTCGTCAGAAGTCAGTGAACAAACAAATCATGTTTCAACTAGAATGTCCATTGGAAATAAAGATATTAATGAACTCTCAAATCAAATTTTACAAGTAAAAGATGTTATGCTGCAAACAAGTTCAGAAATAAAAAAATTGGACGAACAAGCAAATGAGATTGTGAATATTGTACATTTAATTACAGGAATTGCAGAGCAAACAAACCTGCTATCATTAAATGCTGCTATTGAAGCTGCTAGAGCCGGTGAACAGGGTAAAGGTTTTGCGGTGGTATCTAACGAGGTACGGAAATTGGCAGTGGGCGGCACCAAGGAATCTGCGATCAATATACAAGAGTCCCTGCTTAATTTTAAATCCATCATAAATAAATCAGTGAAAATGATGGAAACTGGAACGAAAGAGGTAGAGGAAGGGACAAAATTTGTCCTGAATACAAAAGAAACTTTTAAACGGACCATAAAATCTTTTAAGAAATATCCGCCATTACCGAGCAAATGGCCGCAAGTTCACAGGAAATCAATGCTTCGATAGAAGAATTTGCTGGGTTAACGAAGGAAACAGCCATGGCTTCAAAGCACGTGGCACATTCAACCGATCAACAAGCAAAATCCATGGAGGACATCTCTTCCTCGACCTCATCAATGGTAAAACTCGCTAATGACCTAGAAACATCTGTTGAACAGTTTAACGCGTGAAAAACTTGAACCACTATTCTTTTACTATCTAAAAAAAGGGATTTTGCTATTAATGCAAAATCCCTTTTTTATATTTTACCTAGTTGATTTTAGTTTTAAATCACCTTCATAAGGGATATGTTCAACTGTTATCGTTATTTCTTTTCCATCTTTATCTTTACCGATTCTTTTATAAGTGAATTTATTTTCATTAAGTTCTGTAAGTTCAAGAACTGCGCCATACTTATTTTTCCCTTGTGAAACATGGGCTCTTATCTTATTTCCATGTACAACATCGTAATAGCCGTAATCACCTCGGCTTTCACCGGTTTTAGCATCAAAAAATTCATACTTATTTGTTTTATCATCATATTTTGCTAGACCTAAATAATTCGAATTATAGCTAGATACATCATTTCCCTCTTCATCCAACGCCACTGTTCCTTGCCATGGGGTGCTAGATAAAATTTTGTCTCCATCAACGTCTGTATCTACTTCCCCTGTGTAAGTTTCCAAAGTTTTATCTGGATCAGTAAATGTAAGTTCTGTTTCATTATAAGGAATATGATCAACAAACACCTCTACGTCGTTACCATTAGCATCTTTACCCATTCTTTTATAGGTAAACATATCCTTATTCAGTTCCGTTATTTCAACAACAGCTTGGTAACCCATTGATTCTGAAATTAACACTCGCATCTTCCCGTTGGTGATAAAGAATGTTCCTTTATCACCACGACTTTTTTTTGTATTTTTATCAAAAAATTCATATCTGGATGCTTCATCGTCATATTTCGCAAGTCCAATAAAGTTAGCATTCTCCATTGTTAAGTCATTATTATTCTTATCATAAACTTTTGTACCTTGCCAATTCGTGCTACTAAGGATTTTAGTCAATTCCTGTCCTTCGGTTAACTTATTTTCTTGTTTACTCTCTTTAGCAGTTTGTTCATGTTTCTGTGCACTAGGATTGTCTTGTGCGTTTGTGTTACATCCCGTTATGGTCAATGTTAACCCCAGTAGTATAGAAGATGAAATTTTTGCTTTTTTATTCATTTTTTTGTCTCCTCATTGTATATTGTTGTATTTATTATTTAGTAGTGCAATTATAGATTCATCTATGATCTGGTTATTTTGCTCCTGCTTTTAGTAAAATTTGTTCAATCTCTTTAAATCCTTTCTTGCGTGCATGTTGTAAAGGGGTCACATTATTTTTATCAGGAATGTTGACATCAGCCCCATGATCTATCAACAATTGCACTGTTTGTTGCTGGTTCCCATCACCATTATTCAAAATGATGGCTTCTAGCAAAGCTGTCCAACCGAGATCATTTACATGATTGATATCCATATCAGTAGTAACAAGTTCTTTAATAATATCCACGTATCCATGTTCCGAAGCTGGGATTAAAGCCGTTCCACCATACCTGTTAGTAATTGTCGGGTCGGCACCAGCTTCAATCGTAAGTTTTAGAATATCTTTAAAACCTTCTGCACCGGCATACAAGAAAGGGTTATTTTCCATGTTATCCTGGATGTTGACGTCGGCACCCGCTTCAATTAGTATTTTTGCAGTCTCTACATCATTGATATAAGTCGCAATCATAGTGGCAGTTCGCCCTTCTGAGTCCTGTGTATTAATATCTGCACCTTGCTCGATCAACCTTCTTACCGTTTCCGTGTCTTTACGTTCTGCAGCTTGGATCAGTTGTTCATTCATACCTTTGCCTGTCTCCTTTTCTTGTTTATTTAGCTCTCTTTCATTATCTAAGACACATCCTTGAAGGAAGAAAAGGCATCCAATGAAAATTGATAGCCGTCTCCACATGAAACACACCATCCTGTAATTATTTGTTATTATTTTTGCGCTTGATCCATAAATCAAAAGGCTTTGAACGCCTTTTACTATGACGTGCGATTTGGGATTAAGCAGCTTTTCTTTTATGGGAAGCAGCAAACTTGCGGGCGGCCATCGTATGGCCCCTGACACATAGAACAAGGTTCGCCCCTGGATTAAAGTCTAACTGTCTCAGAGAAATCGCTTCCCATTTTACGGTACGCTTCTTGAATTACTGTCATTCCACGTGATTTTTCGGGTCATTTGGTTCCATTTATCAATAGAATCGGTAGCAATGAATTAGCCGCTTCCTCCTTTTTCAGTTATACTGATGTGCAAATAAAATGGCTTGTTCTATCCATGAGGATTTTTTCTCCCTTTTAATTTTTAGCCGCTTTGTTATTCCGTCTACATTATGTTAGTGCTTATTCTTAAACTCCCTCTAAACAATTTCTTAAAAAAAGATTAACTTATTAATAAAATTTCTTAATGTTTATAAAAAAATCCCGCCACCTTCGTGACGGGTCATAATACATACTTTTTAAACATTAAAACGATATCCTGCTCCCCAAACGGTTTCCAAATATTTAGGATGTGCAGGATCTCTTTCAATTTTCTCACGTAGTTTCCTGATATGGACGGTGACAGTCGAAACATCTGCAGCCGATTCCAATCCCCAAATATTTTCATAAAGCTGCTCTTTGCTTAATACTTGATTCGGATGCATGACAAAAAACACTAACGTATCGAATTCCTTTGTTGTAAACGGAATCACCTCTCCGTTTATATGAACTCTGCGTGCTGACTTATCTATAGAAATTCCATGAACATAGATTGAATTGGATTTGGGGTGACTTCCTGATAAACGTTCATAACGCGCTAAATGCGCCTTCACTCTTGCAACTAGTTCACTTGGACTAAAGGGCTTTGTAATATAATCATCTGCCCCTAGACCAAGCCCCCGAATTTTATCAATATCTTCCTTTTTGGCGGAAACAAGCAATATCGGGATATTTTTGACGGCACGTATTTGTTTGCATATCTCAAATCCATTCAACCCTGGAAGCATGATGTCCAAAATGATTAAATGATAATTTACTTGAAGGGCCTGTTGGAGACCTGCATCACCTGTATGTTCTATATCGACACTAAAATCATTAATTTCCAAGTAATCCCTTTGCAATTCTGCAATACTTACTTCGTCTTCAATAAGTAATATCTTTTTCACATTTCCTCACCTTTCTTTATGGAAAAGAAGACACTTGTACCCTTTCCTATCTCACTAGTAGCCCAAATATCTCCTCCATGCTCGCCGATAATTTTTTTCGCGATCGCAAGTCCTAAACCACTTCCACCTGTCCGAGAATTTCTAGATTGCTCAGCACGGTAAAAGCGGTTAAAAATATAAGGCAAAGCAGAAGATTCTATTCCATAGCCATTATCTGTTACTTGTACAACTACATCATATAGTCCTTCATGCAGAGAAATGGAAATGTGTTTTTCATCTTTATTCATATACTTTACACAATTGCTGATTAGATTGGCCAATACGCGTTTTAATTTCTCTCTATCCGCTGTCACATATATCGGTTTATTCATCACATGAAGTTCAATCTGAATTCCTTGTTGAAGTAAATCCAGTTGAAGTTCTTCTACGTAGTCTTTCAAATATTTATCTAGTCTGACCGTTTCAAAAGTAAAGGGTTCTTTTTTTAAATCCAGCTTGGAAAATAAAAACAATTCATCTATCAATGAATCCATATCTCTTGCTTTTAGGTAAACAGTCGATAAATACTTGTCCATTTTCTGCGGGGTGTTTGCTACCCCGTCTTTAATCCCCTCAACATATCCCATAATCGAAGTGATCGGTGTCTTCAAATCATGAGAAATATTGGAAAGGAGTTCTTTACGATTTTCCTCATACTGAAGCTGAATGTTTACGGACTCTTTTAACTTTTTTCTCATTTCCTCAAACGCTCTATTCAATTGTCCGATTTCATCATTCGAAGACGCTTTGATTTCAAAGTTTAAATCTCCTGATTTTATCCGCTCTGCGCCTTCTTTAAGTATTGAGATGGGTTTGATGATGCTTCGTGAAACTAAATAATTTAAAAGTCCTATAATCATTACAAACAATAATAGCAATAGAGCGAATAAAATGGGAAACAATTCCCGAGTCAACTCGGCATAGGAACTTGCCTTTCTCAATACAAAAATACTTCCTTCACTTTTATCCGAAAAATAAAAATCAAACTTCACATATGTGAAAAAAGAGTCTTTCATTTTGATTGTGTCCCGCGTATTGATGTTCGTTTCTTCGAACTTGGGAAGTGATGGAACCAATCCTATCTTATCTAGTGTTGGGGAAGCATACTCAATGTTTTTATCTTTTCTAACGACAATCTTAATATCCTTTTGTTCAATCTTCTTCATTTGTTCTTCGTTTAGAAGCTGCTCAGGGTTATTTTTTGCCAAAAGCTTTAAATCGAGAAACACACTTTCCTCTACTGCAGTCAAAGGTTTTTGGAGATAAGATTTTTTGTATAAATGCTCTATCGATTTCACATCACCTGTTATTGCAAAAATAAGTAAAAATCCGGCTGCTAAAAATAAGGCGATGGAAATAAGGATTACTCCAACGTAGGACAACAGAAACCTCATTTTAATTGACAAATATTTTCACCCCGTTTCGATCTCACGTTTACTCTTTTTAGAATGTTCATCATTTATCTAATGTTCTTGTCGGCAACATACTGTTTCCCACGATAATTTTTCTAGAACTAAAAGAACCATATCACACAAATCTTAAAACTTTCTAAAATACATAGAAAAAATCCCTAAGATTTTTACTATAATCGATTCAAACAGAATCGCTTATAACAAAGAAAATCTGTGGTATCCAGCAAAATTCATTTGGTAAAAATTAGTTTTTCATTCTTCCTTTTATAATCATCGTATAGTTCATAAATTATCCAATAATTCTTAATAACTATAACTGCCCTATAGTTCCCTAAGAAAAGGTTGCCGCCTGTTTTTCAAGATGTATACTAACCGATGTATTTCTTGCATTTTGCCGTGATTGGCAGCTGTCATAATAAAAACTGAGCAACGTTTCCATTTCCTTTTACAAAACCAGATACAACGGCATCTTCCATTGTGAATATAAAAACCCAAAAAACGAGTAAAGTTTATTAGAAGTATGATATTTAAGAAATGGCGAAGGTTAGCGTTTAAGTAAACAAAAAATGCCGGTTTTCAAAGTGCATCATGGAATGTATTAAATGGTATCGTAAAATAAAATTCCAAGAGCAGTTCCTTGATACAAAATTCAGAACGGTAAAGAAACAAAATATGTACACGCAAAATATCTAACGAACGTCCGATAGCTTATCAAAATTTTCGGGGATTGAAAAAGATCATGTTTAAAATTCTGGTCTTTTTCTGATTTTTGTCATTGTAAAGATATTAATCAAAATGGATTCTTTTCTGTGATTTATATATAGAAATAGATTGATTTTTTAGTGTACAACCTCTATCTCTTTTACATAATTCTTGGTAGTTTACCAAATAATAAATAGCCTCATCAAATTTTTGATGAGGCTGGCCATTACGTATAGGTTTTATAGTTTTAGCTCTATAACTCTTTAAGGGAATTTCTTTAGTTTTGAACGGCTCTGGTATAATAATATTCTTCAAGAGTAATTCCGTTGCTCATAATGGTTTGAGCTGTTGATTTGCCTACATATCGAAGGTGCCATGGTTCATATTTATACCCAGTAACTGATTCTTTTCCTTTAGGGTATCGGATAATAAAGCCATAATCATCTGCATGTGCCTGAAGCCATTTTGCTTCTTTAGTACCTCCAAAGCAATCCTGTGCCGCGCATTTACCATTTCCCCCTGTCACATCAATAGCGAGGCCTGTTTCATGCTCACTTGTTCCAGGTATCGCACTGTATGTGGTAGCTTTTGCATAACCATCCCTTTTTACATAATAATCAAATAGAGCAACTTGTGTAGCATGTGATCTGTATGCAGATACACCGAGGAGACTTACTCCCTGCTTCTTGGATTCCGCAAATAATTTGTTAATGGCAGCAGCTGCTTCACTTCGCATTTTTCTCTTTTCTGTCTTTTCTTTAAAAGTAAACGGTATCGACGTATATACTAAGTCTTTTGGTACATAATTTTCTGGTAGCTTATTTTTTTTATTGACTAGAACTGGAATACTTTCAGGCTTTGCAACAACCTGTATGGCGTCAGAAGAAGGAAGGGATACCTTTACATATTGGCTACTAACATAACCTGTTTGACCGTTAATGCTAACCTTTAGCCAACCATTCGTATTTTTTCCAGTTACCGATAGCTTTGTGCCCTGTTTAACGGTTGCTATAATTTTATTAGTTGTAGAAGGACCTGTACGGACATTCAGGTTAGCAGTTGCTGTATAGGTTACAGTAGCTGTACTAGAGCCAGAGTTTGATATTTTTACATATTTACTACTAACATAACCTGTTTGACCGTTTATGCTAACCTTTAGCCAACCATTCACGTCTTTTCCAGATACCGTTAGCTTTGTGCCCTGTTTAACGGTTGCTATAATTTTATTGGCAGTAGAAGGACCTGTACGGACATTCAGGTTAGCGGTTGCTGTATGGGTTACAGTAGTAGCTGCATTGACTACACTTGGTGCTAACCCCTTAAAATTTGCATGGTTAAAACCGATTAAACCTGTACATAAAATAGTAAAAGCAAAACCGGTAGCTAGCAATCTTTTGTTTAACGTTACTTTATTTAGTTTTGTCATTAGAACACCTCAACTTTAAGATAAATCGTTAAGCAATTAATGTCACTGGGTCATTCTTCCTATTTCCAATTTGAATGATTATAGGTTGGGTAATATAAATATTTGAAAACAAAACGAACCCCCATTTAAACTATCAAATATGTGCGTTCTATAATTACAGAACTAACGCAAAGCTCTAAAATCCTATATCAAATTGTATTAAAGTCCACCATCTAAACCGTCAATCTTCACTCCCCTGCTCCAATCACGATCGATTTTTAATTCATTTTTTATGGTGGATAGGGTTAGTTCTCCTTCTTTCTCATAAATTTTAGATGAGTTCTCGTCATAAACTTTAAATTTCATTATATATAAGTAATCTATTGTGCCATCATCATTTTTGCTTTGTTCTTCAAGTTTCACATCTTGTACTTCAATACTTTTTTTAATTTGTTTGGATACCAATTCTGGTATTTGAAATTTACGGTTTGCGATTTCTGCATCATATTGTTCTTCTGTTAAATATACTTTAATATTTTCTGCAATTTCATCAAAAGTTGGGGGATTGGATGGATCTTTAATGGTATATAGTTCTGCACTATAATCTATAAATAATTTTTCTGCCTCTTCTACATTGACCACATTTTCCTCTTTATCAGGTTTCTCCTCTTTTTCCTCATCATTTTCTTTGACCACATCTATGTTACAAGCAATTAAACCAAGAAATACAAACAAAAACAATAAACTAAGAATTTTCCTTATGATAGTCGACGCCACCTCATTTCCAGCAAATGTGCCTACACTCTACCTATTCTATTCAAATCGTGAATTATCCTTGTTAAACTAATCAGCCCAGATAGAGGCATAAAGAAAAAGCTGCCTTCTAGACAGCTCCGATCTACAACTAAGGATGCGTTAGTTTAATAGCATTAGGATTTTAACTTTAATAAAGAATATAGATTAGTATCAAATGAAACATCATTTTGGTACATATAATTTCTCAATATCCCTTCTTTTTTGAAACCTAAATTTGTCAACAACTTATCGGATGCTTTATTTTCAATAAAAACAATTGCTCCAATACGCGTTAAGTCAAGCTCTTCAAAACCATAAGAAATCACCTTGCTGACAGCCTCTGTTGCATAACCATTACCCCAATAATTTGGGAAAAGTGCATAGCTCAGTTCTGCTCTCTTATGTTCATGAGACCATTCTTGAAATCCGATTGTTCCAATGATGCCATCCATCCCTTTCAATTCAATTCCCCATTTAATACCACGTTTTTCATCGAAATTCTTAGAAAAATTCCTAATTATTTGCTTCACTTGATCTGTATTTGTTAATGGAGTTTGCCCATAATATCGTAATACATCTGGATTGGAAAAACATTTTAATATATCTAATGCATCACCTTCAACCAATTCTCTCAAGACCAACCTTTTTGTTTCTAATATAGGAAACATTTTTCCACTCCCTTTGCTTAAAACTAGATTCCTCTAAAAAATCATGGCCTATTTCGATCAGAGGCGCTCCTCAATAACACCCGTACAAACTACCCTGGCTACTGAGATATCAGATTTCCATTTTAAAGAAAGGTCAACCAGTCTGAACCGGCTAACCTTTTAATAAGAACGCACCCTTTAGCTTTTTAAGAGCTTGATAGTAAACTCACTTTTGTTCTTCCATGGTTTCCTACCTATAAACATATTTCATGATGTATGGGTTTCAATGAATATATTCCTCTGCCCTGATGTGATTGGATAGAGCTTCATTTATTAGGATTTGCTGTTATGTTCCATACTTATTACGACATTTCCCTTCTTGTGTCCTTTCTCGACATATCTATGGGCTTGAACTATTTCTTCAAACGCATAATATCTGTCAATGACCACTTTTAACTTCCCCGCCTCAACAAGTTCTTTGAGGAAGTTTAGAGCTTCGGGGGTTTCAGGTGAATTTTGACTCAATATCAGCTTCTTGCTGGTTGTCAATTTAGTCCATAGCATTCGAACACCGGGTAACGGTACGGTGACATTTAGATAGGTTCCGTCCTTCTTCAGCGATTTCATACAAGCTGAAAATGGACTCTTGTTTACAGCTTCAAAGATAACATCATAGGTCTCACCATCTCTGGAAAAATCCTCTGAAGTGTAATCGATGACCTTATCGGCTCCAAGAGATTTTACCAATTCTAAATTCGTGGTACTGCAAACCCCGGTAACTTTTGCTCCGAAATACTTGGCAATTTGTACTGCATAACTTCCTACACTTCCTGAAGCACCATAGACAAGAACCTTTTGACCACTCTGAATGTTAGCTTTTCTAAGATAAAACAATGCTGTACGCGCCCCAATTGGAATGGATGCGGCTTCCTCAAAAGATAAAATATTGGGTTTAATCGAAACTGGTCCGTCTTCAGGCAGGCACTTATACTCGGCATAAGCACCATACCCCACTTGGGAAGCTGCAAAAACCTGGTCACCTGCTTTAAACAACTTGACATCTTTACCTACTGACTCAACTTCCCCAGATAACTCCAAGCCCAAAATGGATTTCTTGGGATGTCGTAATCCCATTATTATTCGAGCAGGCAGCCAAACAGAGAGGGGAACTGTAAAGCTCCGTGACCGAATATCCCCCATTGTTACCGTTGTCGCTTTCACTTTCACCAGTATTTCATTTTCCTTAGGAGCAGGCTTTTCTACCTCTTTCAGTTGAAGAACGTCAGGGGGACCGTACCTTGTGTACACAATTGCTTTCATTAATCCTCCTCCAATTCGTTAAATTCACTTAATATCTACGAATCTTCAATAACTGTTCTTGAACTATCTTGCTCCGTTAGCATTCCTGTAGAGGATTATATATCGGCTTTGAAAAAAATAGAGCCCCTCAGTATGATGAGCGTACACAAACCAAAACTCATCTTAAGGAGGAGCTCACGAACAGCATATAGATATGAAGCGTTGAGACATGGGTGAGTAAGATCTCCGAGGATGTCGTCAGAAAGTAAGCAGAAAATGGAATATTAAGGAGTTTAGCTTGAATTTAAGTATTGCACTCTTTGAATTATTCCGCATCCTCTCCAATAAGCGATTTTGAATAATCTCTTTAAACGCGTTTACAATAGCTTACTCGGATTCTTGTATCTTCATGCCTCTTATAAGTACTTCAGCCACCTCAAGACGCATTAACTCAAGTTTTCCTCCGAACATCAGCAGGTATATCATCTTTTTCGTTCACCGACAAGAGAATGCAACGGATTCCAATGCAGTTTTTGCAAGTATTCATGTCTCGGTATACAGGATTCCTCGTTCTATATCACTTTTTTACCAAATCTAAATAACGGCAAATGTTTATCCCATTCTCAATTACTTCATTAAAATTGGATCTGTTTGATTCCTTTTGAAATGTCATTTTGAAATTGTCGTTTATCTAGTCATTATTGATTGAACTCCATTCAAATCCTATTAAAAAAACTATATATCCTCGTGAGGACATATAGCTTTTTATCATTTTTGGAATTGTAATTGATGCAGATTGGCAAAAATGCCCCCCTGCTTAAGTAAATCATCGTGTCCGCCCTCTTCAGCAATCCCTTCTTCCGTTACTACAACGATTTTGTCAGCGTTTCGGATAGTTGCCAATCGGTGTGCGATGATTAACGTTGTTCTGTTTTCAGCAAGTTCAGTAAGGGCCTGCTGAATTATTCTTTCCGTTTCTGTATCAAGTGCAGAGGTTGCCTCATCGAGAATTAATATTGGCGGATTTTTCAAAAACATCCTTGCTATTGCAATTCGTTGTTTCTGTCCTCCTGATAATTTCAAACCACGTTCTCCTATTTGTGTCTCATAACCTTCTGGAAGTCCTTCAATGAAAGTCTCTAAATGGGCTTTCCTTGCTGCTTCCAGAATTTGTTCATCCGTTGCATCAAGCATTCCGTACGCAATGTTCTCTTTTACAGTTCCTGTAAAAAGAAACACATCTTGCTGGACAATGCCAATTTGTGACCTCAATGACTTTTTCGTCATCTCACGAATATCGATCCCATCAATTGAAATTGAACCGGCATTAACATCATAAAATCGTGGGATCAATGAACATATGGTCGTTTTCCCTGCTCCTGATGGCCCGACAAAAGCGATGGTTTCACCTGCTTTAATAGTAAGATCAATACGTTTTAAAACGGATTTTTTGTCTTCATAATTAAAAGAAACGTCCTTAAAGGAAATATCCCCTAATAGGGTAGTTACCGCGATTGCATCCTTTTTATCCTCGACATCAGGCGCGACATCCAGAAGTTCCGTAAAACGCTTAAAGCCGGCCATCCCTTTTGGATAGAGTTCCATCAACGCACTTATTTTGTCGATTGGCTTAAATAATACGTTAACATACAAGACGAATGCAACCAATTCACCATATGAGAGCTGCCCATGAAAAGTTAGCCAGGCTCCCATCACCAACACGGCAAGGGTCATAAACCTCGTCATCATGTATATGCCTGATAAGCTAAAGGACATTACTTTATATCCTAGAAGTTTAGCTTTACGGAATCTGCGATTATTAGTAGAAAATCTTTTCATTTCATATGTTTCATTCGTAAAGGATTGTACAACCCTCACACCAGAGACGCTATCTTCCACACGGGCATTTACATCTGCAACTTCTGTATACATCTTCTTCCAGGCTTTATTCATCTTTAAATTACTTATGACAATTAGTAAAACGAGGAATGGTAAAATACAAACCGATATGAGTGCCAGTTTCACATTGATTGTCAACATAATCCAAAATGCGCCTATAAAAGTCATGAAGGCAATGAATAAATCTTCGGGACCATGGTGAGCAAGTTCACCAATATCGAACAGATCATTGGTTATGCGGCTCATGATATGACCGGTTTTCGTGTTATCAAAAAAACGAAAAGATTGTTTTTGCACATGTTCAAATAATTCCTCACGCATATCAGTCTCAATATTTATACCCAATTTGTGACCCCAATACCCTACGATGAACTGTAAGAAGGTACTAATGATATAAAGAAGGAACAAACCGGCACTTACCGTAACAATTGCCGACCAATCGTCCCCAGGCAGCAGTGTATCTATAAACCACTGAACGGCTAGCGGAAATGCAAGTTCAAGTACAGCAACGACCACTGCACTGAAGAAGTCAATAATGAATAACCGCTTATGCGGCAGGTAATATGAAGCAAAACGTCGAATCATCAAATTTTTCTCCTTTTATACATATATTAAGGAGTATAATTCCATATTCAATAATCAGCAAGCATTTCAGAACCGCCAAGTTCATATTATGGTAAAATCATCTATATAAACCAGCCCAACCCGGCTCAAGCATTCTATTAAATGAAGGAGTGAATCCAGTGTAAATAAGAAAATCCATTCTAAATATCAATGGACTTTATTCTCGCAAAAGGATGGTATTCATGAAAAACACATCTTTTCGGTCCCTGTGGATAGGTCAGGCGTTTGCAAATCTAGGGGATATATTTTATGTAGTCGGGTTGATTTCACTATTATATACCTTAACGGGATCGGCTTTTTATTTGAGTTTGCTCCCTTTCACCACAACGATTTTTCGATTTATCAGCAGTCTGCTTGCCCCCGTTGTCATCGACAGGTTTCCTTTAAAAAGAATCCTTGTACAATCTCAATGGTGGAAAACTATCTTACTCGGTGTCCTAGGAATCTATATAACAAATACCAATCATGGGATTGCTGTTCCGGTTATATTCTTCATTGCCTTGATTTCATTATTGGATGGAGTCGCTGCCCCGGTTAGCGCAGCTTTGGTTCCACAATTAGTTCCAATGGAAGAACGGATGAAAGCGAATGGTTTCTTGAATGTGGTCACCCAGATCATCTTTGTAGCAGGATGGCCACTCGGTTCCGTTTTATTAATAAGTACCAACAGCAGTATCATTATTTGGCTAACGGTCATACTATTTGCCGGTTCAACATTCTATACAGTAAAAATTGAAGTCTCAGGACAAACAACGGACACTGTTCATCCGTCAAACTGGGATTCGATTAAATCCGGATGGGTGGCGATTCGCCAAATTCCAACTATCCGTACGCTAATTTCCATTGATTTTATCACAACTCTAGCTTCAAGCGTGTGGGTAGCTGCCGTTATATATGTGTATGTTGAACAGAACCTGCAACTTGGTGAGGAGTGGTGGGGATACATTAACACAAGCTACTTTATCGGCATGATTTTCAGTGGATTGATCGTCATCCGTTTTGCTAAGTCACTAGAAAAATATATAGGATTCTTCATCACTTTCGGCCTATTTCTCAGTTCACTGTTGATCCTGCTTTTTGGAACTACCAATATTCCTGCTTTGGCTTTGCTGCTGGCATGCCTGTACGGTCTTCCGGAACAAATCCGGGAAGTGATTTACACAAAGCTATTCCAAGACCATGCTTCGGAAAAGACTCTTGCGAAAATTTATTCAGTTTGGGGAGCGGTCATCAATCTTACATTTGCCGGTTCTGTCTTACTACTGGGTTATATAACGGAAACATACAGTGTCAAAACAACGTTCCAATTTTCTTCCCTCCTGATATTCCTTGCCTTTCTTTATGCAATTTTTAAAAGGAAGGACTTACATGGGAAGGAGTTGCACTCAATCACTGTCAAGTCATCCAATATGCCTAGCTGATCTTGCATTCCTTTCGATTCACCGTTAAAGAAAAGGAGCCTTTTTTTTCCATGGCTCCTTTCTTTTTATTGGTTTCAAGGCCAGTCGAACACGATTGGCGCTCATAAATCTTGCTTGGTGTGATTGGCTTGGACCTGAAAAAAGTCACACAACCAAACAAGCAAAAATATCCTCAACTTCTCTTATCACCGCCCGCCCCATTCATTCTATTTGATAATGAAGATATTCTGTTCGATAAACGCCCAATTCTGTGGGAATTCCAAACCTATCTGCCAATAAGTTGCACCTATCAGTTCATATGCATCAATCAATTCATATTTTGTACTTATCGAACGAATATCTTCAAACCACACAACATGATTCGAATTCTCTCTTCGATAAGTAAAGGTAGGTGAAGCCGCTGAAGTGTCAAAAGTGATTTCCGCCGCAGTTGCAATGGCAAGATTTTGGGCATTTTGAGCTGATAAAGCCTTCGTCTCATTACTTGGGACTATCCAATCGTATCCATACATAGGAAATGCCGACTGCAATTTATACTCAGGTATTATCGACAATGCATAACGGAGAACCTCGCCCATCCACCAAATTGGGGAAATTGGTTCAGGCGGGCCAGTTGGATACCCATAATCAATGGTCATCACGGCAACAAGGTCGGCTGCCTCTCCAATCCCCCGATAATCATGACCGCCTACGATTCGATTATCAGGATTATCCGCTGTTTTTGCATGTACATTCACATGCAGGATCAGTTCGTTCAACTCCACCTTTAATTCTTTTAAAAAAAGCACATAATCAGAACGTCTGGCAGGCGGGATGAATTCGATGTCCATACTGACACCCCCATAGCCTTTCTCCCTAACGAAATTCAGCATACTATTGATTAAATTCGCTCTGTATACTGGACTATTGAGGACACCACCCGCCAAGTCAGCATCAAAATCACCGTCTTTAAAGTTCCGGATCATCAATAGCGGCGTCACCCCGGTCTGCTCGCATTTCGCGATAAGGGGGAGATCATCACCATCAACGAATGCATAGCCTTCATTGGTAAAGGTATAAGCTACAATGGCTAAATAGGATAATTTATCACCATTCTCCTCAAGTGTTTCAAATACTACTCCGCCTGAAGCCGGAAAGGCAAATCCCAGCGTAATCAATTGATTTTTGTAAGGAGACGGTATCGAAATTTCCGTGCCGACCTTTAGCGAGTTCGCCACAAGTCCTGGATTTGCCTTCGTGATTGCCGCTGCACTCGTTCCAAAACGAATGCCGATTCCAGAGAGGGTATCCCGACTTTTAATTAGATACCTCCGATTCACCACATTTTCATCAGGTATATACAGTGCCAGGCCAGGAACCAAAGCTGTTGATTCCAATCCGTTGACTTCAATTATCCTCGATGGGTCAACTTTATTTTTCGTAGCAATTTGCCAAAGACTGTCTCCTTTTTTTACAATAATGATCGTCATTCAAAACCCTCCAAACCCCCTCCAAAAAGTTTATGTTATCCAGGTAATTAGATAGAACGAATTATCATATTTCCTTATGATGATATCTTGGATTTTTAGTCTTCAGATGCAATATTTAAAAAAGAGGCTGTCCAAAAAGGACACCCCCCACGCTATAGGACATCAATTGATTTCTGTTTCAGCCATTCTTTCATACATCAAAGCAAATTCTTAATATCGTAGAACTTCCCATTCTCCAAATCTTCCACTTCCAGAAGCTTCAATAGTTTTTCTGCCACAAATTCGGGGCTCCTTAACATGCCCTTCTCTTTATAATCATGAAATTTGTCTCGATCGGAAAAGTCCCGTTCGTCTGCTGACCGGATTGTCTCTTGCATCTCCGTGTCCATTACACCTGGTGAAAAAGATATGAGAGACGTAGGGAAGGACACTTTACCCTGTTCCAACCCTGCAACCCGGGTGAACATTTCTAGCCCCGCCTTGGTACTGCAGTAGGCTGCCCAACCATGATAAGGATTTTTTGCTGCACCTGAAGATATGTTCACCATTACCTTCTTTCTGTTCCAGTCCTTAGTCTGTTTAACGAATTCATCCGCCAATAGGATGGGTGCCATGAAATTCACCCGCATGCTGGTTTCCAAATTTACTTTACCAAGGTTTCCTACCGGCTTTATCGGTTCAATGACACCTGCATTATTAATGAAGTAAATGTCACTTGTTTCATCGACAGCAGCAAGTATCTCATTGACCAAGGAAGGTAACTTTTCAGTTTCATTCAAGTCCATCGATATAAAAGTAAGTTTCGTCCCGGATTGGTCAGCCATCTCCTCCATTTCAGGATGAGCTGTACGGGAAACTAAAATGCAATGATCACTTGTCCGCAAACATACCTTGGCAATCGCTGCACCTAAACCTTTTGAAGCACCTGTGATTATAAAAGTTTTCACGGCATTCCCCCCTTTTTTGAATCATTATCTATTGTACCAAAAGAAGCGGCCCTTATAGTAATGGGCCGCTTATTTATAAAGCTATAAAATCGGTGATACCAGCCGTGCAATGGACTCTTTAAAACGAATCCACTTTGAACGCTTTTCAAACTCTTCAATTGTAAGCTGCCTGCAGACTTCGACATCTTTATAAAAAATCCTTGTCAGTGTTTCGGCCATTCCTTCATCATAAATGAAGGCATTGACTTCAAAGTTCAATTTAAAACTTCGGACATCAATGTTAGCTGTTCCCACCGAGGAGACCTCTTCGTCAACCACGATCATCTTCGCATGAATAAAGCCGTTATCATAGATGTATATCTTAGCTCCCGCTCTTAATAACTGCCCTGCATTGTAAGTTGTTGCCCAATAAACGAAAAGGTGATCAGGTTTATTAGGAATCATTATCTTTACATCTAATCCTGATAAACTGGCAATCCTGAGTGCATCCAATAAACTTGCATCTGGTATGAAGTAAGGTGTTTGAATGAGAATCGATTTCTTTGCTGATGAAATTAATTTAATATAGCCATTTTTAATTTGTTCCCATTCAGAATCCGGCCCACTTGTCACTATTTGCAAATCTATATTGCCTTGAGGTTTTACAATAGGGAAATAATGAGGCTGATAAGTTATATCATGGTGCTTTGATGCCTGATTCCAATCAAGGATAAAACGGGTTTGAATGGCTTTGACAGCCGACCCCTTGATTCGAAGGTGTGTATCACGCCAATAACCGAATTTTGGATTAAGCCCTAAATACTCATCTCCAACATTAAAGCCTCCAACATACCCTACTTTTCCATCTATGATGACGAGCTTTCGATGGTTACGGAAATTCAGCCGTAAATTTATAAATTTTAATTTGGATGGAAAGAATGCCTCCACTCTTCCTCCAGCCTGCCTAAATTCCCTGAAGAAACGTTTAGTCATCCCTCTAGAACCCAGCTCGTCATAAAGGAGCCGAACTTTGACGCCTTCATTCGCTTTTTTAGTCAAAGCTTCAATGAATCGTTTACCCAGGCCGTCCCTTTGAATGATGTAGTATTGTATATGTATATGGTTTTCGGCCGCTTCAATATCTTTAAAAAGCTGGTCAAACTTAATTTTTCCTTCTGTAAAAATATCGACTTGATTATCTTCAGTAAGCACGGCATCATTGTTCCGGAGATGCATATAAATCAAATCACGGTAATTACTTGAAGAAGCATTTCGAAAAGGAAAATGATCCGTTGAAAGCTCTTCCATCTGTTTATCAAGGATTTCTTCAATCCCGATTTTCTTCTTGTCCTCCCATTGGAATAAGTGGGCGTGTCTTAAACTCGTACCAAAAAGAAGATATAAAATAAAACCGACTACAGGCAGAAAATATAACACCAATAACCAAGCCCAGGTCGTGCTCGCTTCCCTTCTTTCAAAAAATATGACAACCGTGGCAAATAAAATATTTAGAATGATGACGAGGCCCAGCAAAACCGATGTAACATGCGTAAATTCCATAGTATACCCTCACTCAATTTTTATCCCTTTAAGGATACCATGCAAATTCTTTATATCAAAGGATTTGCTTATCAGAAATGAAAACAGAGAATTCACAAAAATGGACCTCTTCCTGTAGAGGCCCATTTTAAAAAAATCCATCCACCCTGAACACTAAAAATCCTCAGGTTGGTCAGGTTGTCTTATAATCATTGCCTTAAAAATTTCAATTCAACAATAACAATAAAATATAATTGCTTACCGGCTTTTCACTAATAAATTAACAGCTTCTTTCACTAGCTCTTCGGGATTCTTTTCTCCGGTTTCATTAGCCTCCCTGACGCATTCTACAAGATTGGAACTTACTATTACTCCAATTGTCCTATCGATGGCAGATCTAGTGGCAGATAACTGCGTGACAACATCTCTGCAATCTTTGTTTTCCTCCATCATTTTCAATATCCCACGAAGCTGTCCTTCAATTCGCTTCACTCTATTTTTAACTTGCTTATCATATTCCATGTGAGGCCTCCTACCCTGCCAATTACTTATGAATTCTATCCAGACATCCATCATAAAACCCATTCAGTTTGAAATGATTGCTTAATAAAAATCTTACAATTTATAATACATACCACTAAGGTATAATTGTCAAGTGCCAATATACAATAACGATAGCTCCAATATGTAAATTCTATTTTTGTACAAGGAGACTTTGTGCAACTGCCTCAGAAAACTCGATCGTCATTTGGGGAACGTAGGTTTTTAACAAAGCATTGACGATAGGGGCTTTAGCTCCTTTTGCCGTAATCGCCAGACAGCCAGTCATTTTAGTCTGTCCATTTCCGCACTGTTCTGCTAAAAAATAGCCATGTCCATCAAATTTTTCATTTATTCCCTTAAGTTTAAATGTTACCTTATCGGGTTCCATCCATTCCAATATATTCACTTCAAGTTTAATTTTCTTCTTCATTAATCCCAATTCGCTTTTAAACTCCCAAATAAGTGTCCCCTCATTTATCATCTCATGATTGATATATCCTGGGACAAGAGGTGCCCAACGATCTATGACACTGACAAATCCCCATACCGTTTTTATTGAAACAGGTAAAATGATACTATGCACACCTTCTGACAAAGCAGTTCCCCCTTAATCATTCTACTTACATCTTTTTAATGTATGGCTGAACAATATTGATTAGAACGATTAGATACCGAAACAAATTTTCACGATATTACATCTTGGATTTGTTTTATATACGAGTTAAAAGATTTGGATCATGAAAAACCTTCAACCATTCAAATTCAAAGAATCGCCCCTCTGAAATAACGGGACGATCCTTTTATGTCTTTTACTCATTAATCGGACGCAAATTCGACCGTATACATATTCAATCTTGGATCAGGGTTAATCCAGGCGCTCTCGAACACGAAGACCACTTTATAATTTACGTAATCAGTATAAGTGACATAATACATTCCTTCTTGCTCCTCTTCACTTACAGGTTCACCAATCAATCCCTTCAACTTAGATAAATGAATCGTTTGCAATTGCGGATCAAAATCCTCAATGGCGGTAATCGTTTTTCTACCTGTTGAGCCGTCATAGAGGAATCGGACATTACGGCTCCAATAATTAGCTGCAACTGTACTTAAATCTTCCGGTGTACCCCAGTCTTTTTCCACTTTCTTCAACGAATCACCTACAGAAAATGGTTTACTGTTAATGGATTGTTGGGATTCATAGGCTAATCCCATGATCTGCCTTATCAAGAGATCTGGCGTGGACTGTGATGATATTGAAGCTGAAGAAGCAAAAGCAGCCTGCCCACTAAACATGAAAAATGCCAGCATTAGCAATGTAAAGCTTCGGGTAAAACGATTCACTTGTTTCAAAGTTATCCTCCCTTTCTCGTGATAATGACTAATTACACTATTTTAACCGTTTTTAATTAGGGATCCCGAAGATTCAAGGTAATCCAGCAGTTCTATATATGCTCAATAATTGAGAATAATACCATCTTCAATCCTCTTAAACGTGTCATTCTTCACTCATAATAAGGACGTTATCTCTTCAACAAAATGAAAGTTTTTTGGAACAAAAATTATTTGCCGTTTGGAAACTGGGCTAAATAATACTGTGCAAATGATTTAGACTGTTACTGAATGAATTGTCTATATTATTCCATTTGGTTTTACCTTTACTATTAATATTCGTTGGAATTTTGGACACATGCCATTCGTACTAAAAAAAATCTTTTCAAAGTGATGAGCATTCCAAAACATTAAGAGCTGCTTTTTTGTTTCAGGAACGAAACCGGAAGAAGGGAATGAAGTAGCCATCATTTGCAGAGGCTACTGAATCTACCGTAAAAACGAATATAAATGCCTTTCTTCAAGCTATGAATTCCAGTTACAATCAGGGGACATTGCATTTTATACAGTTGTGACGTCTTGTCTTAATTTAGTTATTCCCATAAAACATAACACATCGTTACGATTTAGCTCTATCTCGATTTAATGACCCTTTCAATCGAAAGATTAATACCGATCATGCCATTTCAAGTGGACCACATTTCATTCTAATTGTCCTGATTTTAAAACTACGACTAAAACAATTTTATTTAGTTAACTTGATGCAAATGGCGCCAGACACTGTCCAAACCCGCACAAAAAAACATTTGACAGCGTTTTCTTATAAAGATAGTATATTTATTACAAGTTAACGATGATGGAGATTTGGAGACTCATGCTTTAATAGACCTTTTAAACAAAAAGGGCGCTATTTAAGTGTGGGTTTTTTTTATGTTTCAACATCGATACTTAACTTGGTTCAAAATTATAATAAGGAGGAATTGGATGCTCAAATTATTTAAGCCTGCCCTACCAGTGGAAAGATTACCTGAAGGAAAAATTGATTCTGAATATAAGAAACTTAGATTACAAGTTTTCATCGGAATCTTCATTGGTTATGCAGCGTACTATTTAATTCGCAAAAACTTTACCATGGCGATGCCATATTTAAAGGAGGAAGGGTTTACAACTGGAGAGCTGGGTCTTGCATTATCAGCCATTTCGATTTCATATGGGATAAGTAAGTTTGTAATGGGAACTGTGTCAGACCGAAGTAATGCACGGTACTTCTTGCCAGTAGGGTTGATTCTTGCTGGAATTGTTAGCTTACTTATGGGCGTCGTTCCATTTTTCACATCATCGGTTGCAATTATGTTCATCATGTTATTCATTAATGGATGGTTTCAAGGAATGGGTTGGCCTCCATCAGGCCGAGTACTTGTTCACTGGTTTAGTGTTAGTGAAAGAGGGGGAAAAACAGCGGTATGGAATGTTGCCCATAACGTGGGTGGTGGCTTAATGGCACCATTGGCGATTGCAGGTGTCTCCATCTTTGCAACATTTATGGGTTCTTCTTATTCAGGTTATGAAGGGGTTTTTATACTACCTGCTATAGTTGCTATTATAATCGCAATCATTTCATTTATCTTAATACGCGATACACCACAATCAGTTGGATTACCTCCAATTGAAGAGTATCGTAATGATTTTCCAAATAAAATGAAAAAAACGTTTGAAACAGAATTGACAACAAAAGAGATATTATTTAAATATGTTTTAAATAACAAATGGGTTTGGGCAATTGCGATTGCAAACATCTTTGTTTATTTCGTCCGTTATGGGGTACTTGATTGGGCTCCGACCTATTTAAGCGAAGAAAAAGGCTTCAACATGGACGAGTCCAGTACGGCTTATTTCTTATATGAATGGGCAGGCATTCCGGGAACTTTATTATGCGGTTATATCTCGGATAAAGTTTTTAAAGGGCGTCGTGGACCGGCCGGGGTTGTCTTTATGCTAGGAGTATTAATCGCAGTCCTTGTTTACTGGTTTAACCCTGCAGGTAACCCAATGATTGATATTATTTCACTAATTGCGATTGGATTCTTAATTTATGGGCCTGTAATGTTAATTGGTCTACAAGCACTTGATTTAGTTCCTAAAAAAGCTGCCGGTACTGCAGCAGGACTGACTGGCTTATTTGGATATTTAGGTGGATCAGTAGCGGCTAATGCCATTATGGGATATGTAGTGGACTTTGCAGGTTGGAATGCAGGCTTTACATTAATAACAATTTCTTGTGTTCTGGCAGTAGTGGTTTTTGCATTTACATGGAATGTTCGTGGACAGGAAGTAGTAAAAGGCTAATACAGGAAACATTTAGCTCAAGCTTCCCCTTTAGATGTATTTCTAAGGGGGATTAATTTTTTAGGACAATGGCCAAAAATACCACAAAATAAACTTACAAGCTTCATTTATAATCTGAATATTCGGTTTTTTATCTTCGCACGCAGGTGTGCATATGAATGAGTAAAATTTCATATTAAATAATAAAAAACTATGCCTATAAACCAATGGTCCAATAGGCATAGTCATACCAACAAAATTATATAGTTTAATGTCTTCTACAAATTTACTGGTTATTCCCGATCGAAAAGAGATGCACCTGCTATACCAGGCTTTGTCATCTCATAAGGATTTAAAATTAAATCCAATTCTTCTTCAGTTAACACATCATACTGTAAACAAAGTTCGCGAACTGATTTTCCTTTTAAAATCGCTTCACGCGCAATACGTGAAACCACTTCGTAACCAAGGTGCGGGTTGACCGCTGTAATCACTCCAACACTTTGTTCGACATAATCTTTTAAATGTTGCTCATTCGCTTCAATGCCTTCTAAACAATAATCTGTAAAGACATTGAAAGCATTGTTCATAATGCTGATAGATTGCAATAAATTGAATACAAGCACTGGCTCCATTACATTCAACTCTAGTTGCCCCGCTTCTGATGCTAAGCATATCGTATTATCGTTCCCGATCACTTGGAAAGCGACTTGATTAATTAATTCTGGCATTACTGGATTTACTTTTCCTGGCATGATGGATGAACCTGGTTGACGAGCTGGAAGTGTGATTTCTCCTAATCCCGCTCTTGGTCCTGAAGCCATCAAACGTAAATCATTAGCAATTTTAGACATATTCATCATACATACTTTCAATGAAGCTGACACTTCTGTATATGCATCCGTATTTTGGGTTGCATCTACTAAATGTTCTGCTCCGACAAGTGGCAATTCACTGATTTCAGCTAAATACTTAACAACATTTTCAATGTAACGCGGATCTGCATTTAATCCCGTTCCAACTGCAGTTGCTCCCATATTCACTTCATATAAATGTTGACGTGATTGACTGATTCTTTTTATATCCCGCTCTAATACGCGACTATATGCTTCAAATTCTTGCCCGAGACGAATTGGCACTGCATCCTGAAGATGTGTGCGACCCATTTTGATAACATGATCAAATTGTTTTGCTTTATTCTTTAGGACCGTACTCATCTTTGTCATTGTTTGTATTAACTGCTCTAATAGTCGTAGTGTTGATAAATGAATGGCAGTTGGAAATACGTCATTCGTCGATTGTGACATGTTAACGTGGCTGTTTGGACTAACATGAACATAATCACCTTTATTGTGTCCCATAAGTTCTAACGCTCGGTTGGCAACGATTTCATTAATGTTCATATTCATCGAAGTGCCCGCGCCGCCTTGAATTGGGTCAACGATGAAATATTCATGCCACTTTCCATCGATCACTTCATCTGAAGCTTTAACGATAGCGTTTCCAATACCTTCATACAAGCGTTTGGTATCCATATTTGCTAAAGCGGCTGCTTTTTTTATCATAGCAAGTGCACGAATCATTTCTTCATTGACTTTATAACCGGTAATCGGAAAATTTTCTACAGCGCGTAAAGTTTGTATTCCATAATAAACATCTGCTGGAATTTCCTTTTCCCCAAGAAAGTCTTTTTCAATTCGGTATGTTCTCTCATCTATCAACATTTCCTCTTGCCCCTTTGTTTGTTCTAGAATGTAATGTCCTCTGCAATCGGTGTTTCCATCAATTCCTTCACCTTTTTGGGATCCTGTGTCTTTGCTAATATCCACATCAACTTAGGAACGATGGCTTCTGTATTCATATTTCTGGAACGAATGATGACATTCTTATTTACTTTTCGTCCCACTTCGTATATATCCATATCCTCCCCTTCCTCTAAACATTGGGTAGTAATGACAACGGATATTCCACACTCGACCAACTCATTCAACTTCTCTAAAATATTTCTTCCTTGAAACGGAATACCGCCGCTCCCATAACTTTCAATTACAATTCCCCGGTATTGATTTTTCAGAAAATCAAAGAATTCGGGCTTAATCCCCGGATATAGCTTTACCAAAGCAACATCAGTACAAATGGAAGCATCTAACTTGGCTTTCTTATTCTTTGTTGATTGAACTGGCTTAAGATACTCAATTTTATCTTTTGATATGGAAGCAATATAAGGATAATTAATACTTTCAAACGAATCATAGCTTTTCGTTCTCAATTTAATGGCCCTTGTACCCTGGATGACTCTACCATCAAAAACTACATATACGCCTCCAATATCTTCACAAGCAAACCGAATCGCATCAGAGATATTTCTTTTGGCATCCGTCTTTTTAAAGGCAATTGGGATTTGAGAACCTGTAATAATAATTGGTTTCCCTAAATCTTGTAACATATATGAGAGCGCAGCTGAAGTGTAAGCCATCGTATCTGTCCCATGGGTGATCACAAAGCCATCGTAATCATGGTAGTGCTCATGGATGGATTGAGCCATTTCTGTCCAATCTTCCGGCTGCATATTTGTACTATCGATATTCATCAAAGGCTTACTATCAATCTGACATAAATCTAATCCCGGAAGGTGACCTAAAATTTCGTCAGCTTTCATCCCTGGAACCAGTCCATTTTCCCCTTCTAACGATGCAATTGTACCACCGGTAGTAATTAACATCAACTTCTTAATTTTTGACTTCAATTCCTCCAATTTACTACCCCCTATAAAGCCTCCCTGTATCCCAATCATTCTAAGCATCTCAGAAAGGATGTATTCATTGTAAATGTTCATGTTACGCGTACATCACATGTAATTATAGTTCTGTTCAAGAGTGAAATCAAGCTAAAGTTATTCATTACGCGTACACTTTATTGTCATATGATGGTATAATGGATTTATATAAAAGGAGAGTAATAAAAATGATATTAAATAGATTAACTACATTAAGGAAGTGCAAAAGGTGGTCTTTGCAATATACGGCTGACAGGCTCGGAATCGCCAAGAGTACCTATGCAGGTTACGAATCGGGCCACCGCCGCCCTTCATTAGAAACGATTAATTTATTAGCCGGCTTATATGATACATCCACCGATTATCTTCTAGGTAGAGTAGATTATCCAGCTTCTCTGCCTAAAGAGGTTTCCACAGAATCACTTCAGGTCTTGGAATTAACCGATTTATCAAATATGAAGCTTTCTGTCGATGGAATTTCTCTTTCTGAAGAAGAAACGATTCAATTTATTGCTTTTATTAGAGCTAAGCGAGAAGTGGAAGTAAATCGAGATAAACTTAATAAAACAAAAGAGCCATTGGGCTAAGTTCTGGTAAGTGGAATCTGATATAACCTTTCATTTAGCAACAAATATACGAATTCAAATTGCGGACATTATTATTTTCCTGCAGCATTTATGAGGGACATAACCGTATGACATAAAGCAGGGTCTTATAGTTATAAAGTGGACTTATTGCACTATCACCTGATAGTTGGGTTTTAACTTACTTGGAAAATTAGGATATGGTAGGCTTGATGGATTCTTTAAGAACATGAACTCCCTTAACTTTTGTTAGGATAAGTTGTCCTAGTTATTGAAGTTCGCACTTTCATGACTAAAATGATTGCTATTTTTTATGAAAAGAGAATATGTGTACAAATAGATTATACTACTAACTGGTCTGGGCTCTGCAATGAAAACTAATGTCCCGAGAAAGTAAGTTGGAGGTTTTTATCATTTAATAGAAGAAAGTCGTCTTATCATAGATCCTCCATTATTTTTATCCTGTTTTCCACTTTTCTTACAAAAAATTTTAACAGAATTTTTTGTAATTCTTCCGTTTTTCCCTCCATTTATACGCTTATTTACATTTAATCACTCCGACTTTCCCTCTTTATTATTTGCAATGAAAGAAAAAACCATAGCAAAGCTCATGGTTTTTTCCCAATCCCATATATGGAAATTAATGAAATCTTTAAAAGCAAATACGAAGCTGAATGTTGGAACCATCATGATGAAGTGGAACAAACGTTATTATTCATGTGCTGTTTTTCGGAAAGCGAAATTTTATAAGCCTTACTAGAATGGGAAATTGCTTATGCAAACAATAATAATTGCAATACCTTGCTAGTACTATGTTATGAGCGATATTTAAAAATGACTAAACTATATACTGCTTCCCAAATAATTAAGGCATCTCGTCTTCTTTTTCACGATTTTTAAAAGCTTCATGTGTGACAATATCCTCAATCTGTTCATATTGTCGACTATGTTCTTTCTCTTCGCTTATTCTATTATTAGGTAAATTCCCTGGATGTCCTTTTTCTTTGTGATTAAAATTTTTACCACGACTCATATTCATTCTCTCCTTTCTATTCTTGTTTATTTAGTTTTCCCAAGCGTAAAAAAAATATGATTTAATTTCCCTTTTTACTGATCGTGAATCATTTTATTAATAAGGAACTTTCATTCTAGGTTGACTCATATTTCATTGTTTCTTGCTTTAATGAAGGCTGTTTTTCATTGTTGCCTTAAGCAGTTTGGCTAAATAAGTAAAGGTGAATCTGAACCTGCTGCAAAATCGGATTCATTCCTCTCTTAATCCCGAGAGATAGCAACTAATATTTCCAAATCCCTCCTTTCTCGTTCAATATTCGTCTAATTGTACATCATGATCCAGGCAATCAAGCGGCAAAATCCGCAACCACCGTTAAGTAGGCGCAATTCGGTCAAGTGCATACATGAAACGAATCACTTATTTCAGAAGCCCCTAGAAACAATAAGCAATTCTCCCTTTCCTTCCAATAACTCAAATCTGAATAAAGAGACAAAAAGAACAGGAACCGCCTGATTAAGACGATTCCTGTTCTTTTTATTTTTGACAAGACGAGAGGGAGGGTTTTCCCACTTCTTACATAGCTAATAAAAACATTTTGAAATCCAGAAAAAAGGCTATGAGGATACCACCTCGGATGGTCGCCACTTTCTTGAAATCTCTTCAATATGATGAGGTGCCGTTCTGCAGCAACCTCCAATCAAACGTGCCCCTGCATGGTGCCATTCTTCGGATTTCAGGTTGAACTTGTTACAAGATTCTTGACCATGCCATGTTTTGGTATCCGGATTATAAGTTTCACCAGAATTCGGATAAACAATAATTGGTTTTTTCGTGTTTGCACTCAACACATTGATAGCTTCCGTGACAACTGATACTGGTGCACAGTTAATGCCAATCGCTGCAATTTGCTCACTTTCCTCAAACAACCTCGTACACTCCTCCAGCAATGTACCGTCACTTATCGCTTTCTCATCTTTCAAAGAAAAGGATAGCCAAGCATACACTTCTGGATAATCCTTCAATAATGAATCCAATACTTTTGCTTCTTGAAGGGATGGAATCGTTTCAAATGCTAAGAGATCAGCACCTGCTTCAATCAAAGCTGATATTCTTGGGCGATGAAATTCTACTAAGGTTTCATCTGAAACACCATAGTTTCCTACATATTCTGAACCATCTGCAAGGTACGCCCCATAAGGTCCAACTGATGCAGCAACCAATGGCTTAGGTCTATTTGTTTGCGTTTCATCCTTCCAATAATCATCCCTTGCTTTCCTTGCGAGTAACACCGTTTTCCGAATTAACTCCATGGCCTCTTTTTCTTGGATCCCACGCAGGGAGAAACCTTCAACGGTGGCTTGGTAGCTTGCAGTTATCGCACAGTCCGCTCCAGCACGAAAATATGCAGAGTGAACCTGATAAATCACTTCTGGATTTTCAAGTAATACACGTGCAGACCACAGGGGATCGTCCAAATCACATCCATACCGCTCGAGCTCTGTAGCTAGAGCTCCGTCCAGAATCATGACTGAATGATCTCGTAAAATAGCGTCAATTGGGTTTATTTTATTCTTCATGGTTTTACTCCTCTTTTCTTTGAAGATTGTGTAATATAATAAGTTCCATAGCAAAACAAAATAAATGGAATACCACAATAAAGTGCTATCCGTTGTGTAGGATCAAAGGCAATTCCTATACATGAAGCAAGACAAAGCATGAAAGAAACGATTGGTACGAACGGATATAATGGTGTACGATAAGCCAAATCATTTACTGAATTTCCTTCTTTTATAAAACGTCTTCGGAATAGGAACTGTGAAGCGCTAATACTCATCCAAACTACAACCACGGCTAGACCCGAAATGGATACAAGGACGATATACACCGTATCCGGTGCAATAATACTCGAGAACAAGGCTAAACCACCACCCAACATACTGAAAATGACTGCATTTATCGGAACGCCTCTTTTTGTTAATTTTGCAAATATTGGTGATATCGTTTTCTTATCTGCAAGGGACCAAAGCATTCTGGAAGAGGCATATAGACCTGAGTTTGCAGCAGACAAAATGGCAGTTAAAATAACAAAGTTCATGATATCCGCTGCATATGGCACTCCAATTCGTTCAAGAACTGCAACAAAGGGGCTCTCTAATACGCTTGCATCCGAAACAGGCAATAATGCGGATAATACAACGATGGTTCCTACAAAAAAGATGATCAATCTCCATAATGTCATGCGGATTGCCTTTGGTATCGTTTTTTCTGGATTCACAGTTTCTCCAGCTGCAATTCCGATTAATTCAGTTCCAGAAAATGCGAAATTCACCGCAAGCATCGTCATTATAATGGCAAAAGCACCATTCGGAAATAAACCTGCACTTGTAAAATTGGAAAATAGCGGTGCTGGTTGTGAGTTAGTCATTGGAATAAAACCTACCATTGTCGCTGCTCCCAAAATAATAAATATCACAATCGCAATTACCTTTATAGACGCAAACCAAAATTCGGATTCAGCGAAAAACTTAACGGTCCAAGCATTTAATGCCAAGACCAATATGGCAAATAGAGCACTCCATATCCAGACATTGATTGATGGAAACCATCGCTGCATCAACAATCCTGCAGCCGTGAATTCCGAACCTAGTGCAACAGTCCAGGTTAACCAATATAACCAAGCTACTGTAAACCCTGTCCCTGGTCCGATGTATTTTGCTGCGTAGCTATGAAACGCACCTGTCTCGGGCATATGTACTGCCAGTTCACCTAGACATAGCATGACTAGATAAACCACTAATGCTCCAATCAGATACGAAAGGATGGTGCCCAACGGGCCAGCCTGCTGAATCGTATAACCCGAACTTAAGAACAAACCTGTTCCAATCACCCCGCCAAGCGATAGCATGATTAAATGCCGTGTTTTCATTTCCCTTTGAAATTCCTGTTTCCTTTTGTTCTCCATTCATACTCTCCTTTATCCTGCATCCAGAAAAAACGAAAACGCACTCTAAAAAGAGTGCGCTACTGACAAATAAAAACGTACGGTCTTATCTATCAAGGTTTCACCCCCTGGAATTAGCACAGTGTCTTAGCAGACCTGTTGCTGAGGTTTCATAGGGCCAGTCCCTCCACCTCTCTGGATAAGAAATTAATTTTTTATAACTTTATCAATCTATGAAAAAATTGTCAAGTTTTGTTTTGGAATATAAAGAATTCCCTTTACATTCAGACGATTTTGTCACCTCCGGCATGATTGCTTGTTTTGGTACAGTCGCTCACCGTATTAGAATTGCAGATAATTCTAATCGGGAATAATTTTGGTATAAAAAAAATGACGACATCTTAAAAGATGACGCCATTTTTTCTTTCTTATCACTTAAGGTCGTTCCATTTCAAATAATTCCCCTAGTTTTGTATAAGTATGACCCGCTAATCTTGCTACAGGTTTAAGCCCATTCTGGTCAATTCGGCCATTATGGTAAATATCTTGCTCTATATGATAGCAGACTATTTTACCTATCAATAAATCACAACCAGGTTTATCTAGGGAACCTCCCAATGGAATCGCATGCTCTAATGTACATTCAAAGCGTACCTTCGCTTCTTGCAATCCTGGTACGGATACCTTATCACTAACAGCCGTCGTGAAATTGGTCAGGCCCAATTCACTTTCATCCGATGGGAGTTCCTTGGCCGTTCGATTTGCATCAGCAACATTATTTTCATCAGTGATATGAACAACGAATTCCCCTGATTGAATTGCATTTCTTGCAGTGTCCTTTGAAACTCCTTCTTTCCGTTGAACAGAAATGGAAATCATCGGAGGATTGGAACTGACTATGTTAAAAAAGCTGAACGGCGCTATATTGATGGTACCGGTTTCGGATTGTGTCGTAACGAGAGCTATGGGTCTCGGTATAATGCTTCCAGTCAAAAACTTATAATTTTCCCGTTCAGTCAGACCTTCAGGATTTACTGAAATCATCTTCATTCCCTCTTTCATTCTTATATAAAGTTCTTATGAAACCATGAACCTGCTGCCTCGACCTCTGAACGTGTTAACTGATGACCGTAATTTTCCCAGTGAACTTCCACCGAAGCACCAGCTTGCAATAAAAGTTGATTAAGTTCATCCGTTTCTTCTGCCGGGCAAATCGGATCGTTTTTACCTGCAGCAATAAATACTGGTATATCTGAGAGTGACGGCATAGCAATCCCGCGTCTAGGCACCATTGGATGATGAAGAATCGCTCCTTGTAGTGCCCCTTCGAAATGGAACATCAAACTTGCCGCTATATTTGCACCATTAGAATAACCTAATGCTACCACTCTGTCACGGTCGAAGTCATATTGTCCGGACGCTAATTCCAAGAAGTCATTAAGCTCATTCGTACGGAAAATCAAATCTTCTTCGTCAAAAACCCCTTCAGCTAACCGGCGGAAAAAACGAGGCATTCCGTTTTCAAGGACATTTCCCCGTACACTCAATACGGATGAACCCGGTGAAACCATTTCCGATAATGGCAAGAGATCTGATTCCGTTCCTCCAGTACCATGTAAAAGCAAAAGTAACGGAGCTTCTGGATTACTTCCTTTTTGAAAAATATGTTTCATCATTTATCCTCCTCTAGTACTCTCGGCACTGCCGGCAGTAACGTTTTCTCCATGATTCCCCTTTTTTCTTCCAGCCATGGCGGGAGCATCAATTTACTACCCATCGTTTCCTTCGTCTCATCATGAGCAAAGCCAGGTGGATCTGTGGCAACTTCAAAGAGTATGCCTCCATCTTCCCGGAAATAAATGGCATCGAAGTATTGACGGTCTGTAAATGGGGTCACGCCATAGCCATTGTTACCGATATGTTCTCGCCATTCTTTATGATCTTCATTATCGCTTGCACGCCATGCCAGATGATGGACAGTTCCTACTCCGATTTTTCCATTTGGCAAAACGGTTTTTTTAACATCTATTAAATTTCCGATGTCCGATGTGGATTTGAAGCGGATGAAATCGTCCTCTTCCCCGATCTTTTGCAGGCCCATCACTTCCTCTAATAGTTCCATCGTTTTGATCGGTTTTGACGTCAATAATACAGCACCGCCAAATCCCTTGACTGCCTTATCAGCTGGTACACCGCCGAATGACCACTCGCTATTTTTACCTTCTTTACGCTCAACCAGTTCAAGTTGCAAACCATGTGGGTCTTGGAATTTCAGATATTCCTCACCGAAACGTGATGACTTTTCAAAGTCTATATTAAATTTACCCAAACGCATTTCCCAGAAGCCCATTGAACCTTCCGGAATGGCATATGTCGTAATCCCCACTTGTCCAGAGCCAATTGTCCCTCGGTATGCCCCAGGCCAAGGAAAGAAAGTGATGATAGTACCCGGTGAACCTGATTCATCTCCGAAATATAAGTGATAGGTGCCTGGATCATCAAAATTAACAGTTTTCTTCACCATACGCATTCCTAATACTCCAGCATAAAAATCCACATTCTCTTGAGGATTGCCTACAATTGCGGTTATATGATGTATTCCTGCATTTTGCTTTCTCATGCCGATTACTTCCTTTCCCGTTGATTAATTTGTTGATTTAGTATTCAGGGGTTTTAAATTCGATTCAATATCTTTTCTTTTCGATTCTAAAAATGGTGGCAGTGCAAGGTTCTCGCCTAGGTGCTCCTCTGCTTCATCCACTGCAAAACCAGGTCCATCAGTCGCTAATTCAAATAATATGCCATTCGGCTCCCTAAAATATAGTGAACGAAAATAAAAGCGGTCCACATATCCCGAGTTCACGAATTTCGATTCACTAATTTTCTCTATCCATTTTCTCAGTTCTACTTCATTATCCACCCGGAAGGCAACATGGTGTACTCCGCCTCTCCCCAATCGTTCTCGGGGAATGTCATTCCTTTCTTCGACATGGACTTCCGCTCCTGTTCCTCCCTCACCTGTCTCGTAGACGACAATCGGATTTTGCCCCCTAATTGAGGATGGGTATGTGCCTGATTTCCTGAACCCCAATACTTCGGTAAGAACGCTTTGCGTTTGTTCAATATTGGGTACAGTAAGTTTAACTGGTCCTAATCCTAGTATGGAAAACTCTTGCGGTACAGGGCTTCCATCCCATGGTAACCCTCCTTGAACGCCTTTATTATCCTGATCGGAAACAAGAAGAAGCCTTTGCCCTTCAGGATCTTTAAAAGAAAGAACCTTCCTTTGGAAACGGGTTGATATTTCATCATGATCAACCTTGGATTCCACAAACCGTTTTTTCCAATATTCGAGTGCTTCATCATCCCTCACCCGTAAAGAAATTTCTGAAATACTATTGTTTCCTTCATGAGTGCGGGCAGCATTGGGAATTTCAAAAAATGTCAGTTCCGTTCCCGGTGAACCAATTTGGTCTCCATAAAATAAGTGATACACACGAATATCATCTTGATTCACCGTTTTTTTGATTAATCGCATCCCTAATACTTTCGTGTAGAATTCAAAGTTGTTTCCCGCTCTAGCTGTAATCGCCGAAACATGATGTAATCCTTTTAATTCCATCCGTACCACTCCTATCTTTATAAATCTCCCCTTAAGGAGATGAATTATCCGCCAATAATATCTCGAATTCAAGGTATCTAATCTGTTATACACAACACTTTTAATAAAAATATCTTGAATTAAAGATAAACGACATTTATATATTTGTCAACCATTCCTGATTCAAATATTTCAAACCATTCACTTAATAAAATAATAATATCAGGTCAAAATAAGTCGGTATAATTAATGGAGGTGTGATATATGGCTAAAGATTTTTCAAGTGCAATTGAAGATAGGCGCTCATATTATTCCCTTAGTAAGGAAATTGTCGTCCCTAATAAAAGGATTAAGGAAGTTATCGATCATGCCGTTCAATATTCCCCTTCCGCTTTCAACTCACAAAGTGCAAGAGTGATTGTTTTAACCGGGAAAAGCCACGACCAATTATGGAATATCACAAAAGAAACATTAAGAAAAGCAGTCGGTGACAAAGATTTTGAAAAAACGGAAGAAAAAATAAAGTCATTTATAAATGGTTATGGTACGGTTTTATTCTTTGAAGATCAGGCCATTATAGAAAGGCTTCAAGAACAATTCAAGACGTATGCCGAAAACTTCCCGATTTGGTCTAACCAATCATCTGCCATTTTACAATTTGTCGTATGGACTTCCTTGGAAATTGAGGGGTTTGGTGCAAGTCTTCAGCATTATAATCCTTTAATCGATGACGAGGTGAGAAAGACATGGGATATATCACGCGACTGGAAACTCATCGCACAGATGCCTTTTGGAAAACCCACTGCAGAGCCTGGCGATAAAGCCGTCTCACCACTTGAAGAACGAGTGAAATATTATCAATAATACATTAGGGCCGGCTCTACATACTGAGCCAGCCCTTACTTTTATTTCACTTTAATAATCTGGGAATGTAGCAAAGAATTTTGAAAATATCAATGACGCAAAGCCCATAAATTCTACAACCGGCATGATTTTATTATACTCATTGTCGTTCAAAACGTACATTTCGCCCCCCTAGTAACCTATTGAATTGGGGAAGAACGCCCTGGTAGCCATTCCTTCAAATAAGATGGGAGTTCACCCGAATATTGTTTTACAGCATGTCCACTTTTCAGTAGACTGAATGTCTTATCCTTGCATGTTAAATGCTCCATTACCGGATAAATCATTTCCTGTGGGACCAATCGATCATACTTACTAGCTATGACCAAAACACTAGCATTAATTTTTGATAGCTTTGCTTTTTTTCCCCTTACCTTGAAACCACCATTAACCAAGCTATTTTTCATTAAAAGTTCTTTGGTTATTTGTTTTGCGGCTGCTCCGGATAATGGTACATGCCCATTAGCCCAAGCATTGAAACGGCGCCAATTTTGGACGTATTCCTCATCATCCGCTTGATTCAATAAAGATAAATAGGGTGATAAATAGATTGGAGATGTAATTAACCGGATTCCATATTTGACTGCACTGGCTGGGATCGTTTGATAAATATCGATCGTCTCGTCAAAATTCGCGGTACCTTCCTTTAACGCTTCCTGCCATTTATCAAAAAATTCTGAGGCACTGAAATCTACCGGTGTAACGGAGAGGATCAAATTCTTGATTGGCTCGTTTGCAATGGCAGCATATATTGCGGCTATTGTACCGCCGAGGCAAAACCCCATAACTGTAATTTCTGATGCTCCAGAGTGGCGTAATGCACGCTGCACCCCTTTTTGAATATAATCGATGATATAATCTTCGATCGATATTTCACCATCTTCAAACCCCGGGCTTCCAAAATCAAGCAAATACACATCAAAACCTTCATTTACAAAAGATTCTATTAAACTATTCCCTGGGGACAAATCAAGAATCAAAGGAGTATTGATTAGTGAATATATAAGAAAAACCGGTACATCATATTTTTTTTGTGCTGACGGATAATACCAAAGCGTTGATTTATTTTTTTTCCACACCGCTTTTTTCGGCGTCAGTCCCACTTCAGGCATTGGCTGATTGGGAATATCCATAAAATGTTTCCATTTAGTTATGGATTCGGATTGATTTTTCGGCACTTTCCGCTTAGCCATTTGAATTCCCCTGTCCAATTGAATCGACCTCAGGCAACTGTGCACTTAACAACAAAGAGTTATTTATAAAATCCGATATCCTTTTTTTACTCCCTTCCATTTCATTGGATTCCAATCTTGATTTCTTTTTCATACTGCGCGATGAATTGGCATTCCGTTTATTGCGTAATGAAGAATTACCTTTAGCAGTCCCTTCTCTATCCTCAACAAGTGTATAGACCAACTCTTCTAACCTATCAATCTTTTCTTCGAGCTGGATGATTAATTTCGCTACACTCGCCACATCTTTTTTTGTTGGATAATTCATGATGATGGACATTCTTTCTGATTCTTCCTGCATCCTATTTATTCTTGGAATCTGCATTTGTGCATTATCGCTTATTCTTTCTATTAATTCACGATTATTTAGCAAACCCTTGATTTTATCATTCAGCTGCTGCTCTTTTTGTGTGCCTATCAGTTTAAGTCCTTTAAAAAAATTTGATTTTTCCGCCATATATATCTTCCTTCCTTCTCCTCCGTTTATACTGCTGCCGATATTCCCCCGTCAATGATCAAAACATGACCAACCATATAGTCAGAAGCCTTTGAGGCTAAAAATACGGCAGCTCCCTTTAAATCATCATCGTTGCCAAACCGGCCCGCAGGAGTTTTACCTAATATGTCATAGTTGGAATTTTCAAGAATATTCTTTGAGATCCTAGTCGGGAAGAATCCAGGTGCTATCGCATTTACTTGGATACCGTACCTAGCGAGCTTTACCCCTAAATCCTTAGTCAATGTAATGACGGCACCCTTACTGGTGTTATAAGCAATGGTATCCAATAGCTCTGGAAACGTCCCGCCAAGACCCGTCACAGATGCAATATTTATGATTTTTCCGGAATTTTGCTGCTTCATGATCTTCGCTACAGCCTGTGAAAACAGGAAAGTACCTGTAACATTTACATTCAATACTTTTTCCCACTTATCCTTGGGAAGATCAAATAGCGGCCCTGCCCAGGACGTGCCGCTATTATTGACAAGAATATCAATCGTACCGAATTGGGCAACCGTTTCCTGTACCACATGATCAATATCACTCTCTTTCGTGATATCACATTCAAAGGCAACTGCCTTAATCCCCATTGATTGCAAGTGTTCGCATACCTCTTTACATACAGGAAGATTTCGTGAGGCAATGGCTATATTTGCTCCTGCCTCCCCCAACGCCATGGCAATCTGTTTGCCCAGTCCCCTACCGCCACCGGTAATGATTGCCGTTTTATTAGTCAAATCGAACATATTACTTAAAGTAGTCAACTTTTCAGCCCTTCCGTAATGAATTATTATTTATATAACTAATCTATATTATTATAGAAAAGCCTATCCAATATGGTGCTTAAAATAGCCTAATGCCTCTGCCTTTTGTTTGACCAATCCTAACTGGACACACTGTAAGTTTTTTTCGTCGTTTGTGAGAAATTCGACCGAACGGGCACATTATTCGGCATTTTCGGAGATTATTCGAACAGATCGACACTTTTTTCGGCCATTTGGAATCTTAATTCGACGATTCAACACTTTCGAGCAAAATCGAATACATAACCTGTTTAATCGTTTACACTATTAGATATAGTAAGGAGGTTAAAAATATGACGTTACATCACTTTCATTTAACCGCGGAATGGCCTGGCGGCAGAAATGATATCGGCACGATTCAATCAGGAAATCTGCAAACACAGATAAGTATCCCTACGGAAATGGAGGGACCAGGGATTGGCACTAATCCCGATGAAATGCTGCTTGGAGCGGCCTCGACCTGCTATATCATTACCTTTGCTGCCATGTTAGAGCGAGCCCATATAGAAAAGGACAGCTTGACCATGCAATCGGAAGCCTTAGTGGATGTTACAAATGGTGTATTCACCTACAAGAAGATCATACATCGCCCTACACTAGTATTAGCACGGGATACATCAGAAAAAGTGGCTGAAAAAGCGAGGGTACTTGCTGAAAAAGCTGAAACTTCTTGTATGATTTCAAGAGCGATCAAAGGTAATGTAGCGGTGGAATTGAACGTGACAATTTCCATATCACAACAACCTTGAACAGAAAAAGTGCCTAACCCAATATTGGGTTAGGCACTTTTTGAACTATTGAATTGCGTTCACTTTATTTTCAACCTGGCGGCACACTTCATCAGCCGTTAAACCATTTGCCTCTATGATAGACGCTTTTAATGAAGTATCGCTTATTCCCATCACATTACTATCCATTCCTGTAACCACACAACAATCCACGTTTTTTGCGTCAGCTTCTTGTTTAATCTCCACAACATCAAAACCTTTTTCACGAAGTGCTTCCTGAATATTCGTTAATGATTCTTCAACACCGATTTTTGACATCAACACACACCTCCTCTACTTTCTAACCTGTCCTTTTCACCTTCAATATATGTATAGGATGCAAAGGAAATAGGGAAAGTAATATCGAGGTGATAAAAATGAATGGTAAACACAAGAAAGATGCTTCACAAACTCGTTTAGGTTCTTCTCAGGTAGAGGGACAAGGTACCACTACGAAAGAAACCGGGTCCTTCACTCAACCATCTTCACTTAAAAAGCAAAAGCGTTCATGATAACCTAAACTATCATGGATTTTTCCGTGTACATGTTACACAAAAAACGCTTGGTTTAACAGCCAAGCGTTTTCCTCTGCTTAATCCAATGTAAATGTAACATACCCAGTTTCCTTACTTTCGACCAGGCTCTTTTCTTATAGATTTTGCTTTCTGATTTCCTGTTGGATCTTAAGATCATTCAGGTGATCCCCATCTTTGGCTTTTGAACTCATTTTTGATCTCCCGGCTTCATCCTGGTTTAAATCACTTGCCTTTAAATTATTATCGGGAGCGGCTTGCTCATTCCATTTCGTCATCATGATCTCCTCCTCAGTCCTTTATCCTTCCCAAACCTAAGAATATTCATGAATATACCCCACCGTTTATTGCAAAGATACTAATGGAGGTGGTTTTATTGGAACCAAACAAACCCGGCAATAAGGATGTACCGGATTTTAAAGAGTTGAACGACCGTATCATCAGGGAACCTTCACAGAGTCCCCGTTTAGTAATTAAAACGAATTTGGATGCAAAGAATGTAAATGATGAGAATCCCTATACCGATCGGATCAACAGTGAGGGATTTGCTGATTTTTTTGAGGAATAAAACAAAACCGGCTTAATAAGCCGGTTAATTTTAAAAATATTTTTTCTTCCAAAAAATGAATGCTGTCGTCCCCGCTAAAGTGATGGCAATTAATAATGTAAAGATGAAAGCATACGGATTATGTTCAAATGGCAGTTCCACATTCATTCCGTAAAAACTTGCCACCATCGTCGGGAGCGTTAAAATAATTGTCACTGAGGTTAGAAACTTCATGGCATTATTGACATTATTGGAAATAATCGAAGCGAATGCATCCATCATCCCGCTAAGAATCGAGAGATACACTTCTGCCATTTCAATTGCCTGTGCATTTTCGATGATTACGTCCTCAAGTAATTCTTTATCTTCTTCATACATTTTCAAATAATTAAAACGGAGGATCTTATCAAGTACTACCCGATTGGATTTCAATGATGTCGTAAAATAAACGAGGCTTTTTTCCAAAGCCAAGAAAGTATACAGTTCTTTATTTTTCATGGACTGATGCAATTCACGTTCCGCTTCATTCGTCATTTTGTTAATCTGTTTCAGATAACGTAAATAATAAGATGAAATTTCAAATAATAATTGTAAAGCAAACCTTGTTTTCTTATTGGTGAAAAACCCTTTAATCTTATTGTTTTTGAAATTCGCCAATATGGGTGTTTCTTTCAAAGATACCGTAATAAAACAGTCTTTGGTAAAGATCATCCCTATGGGAATCGTTTCGAAGATGGGTAAGTCGGCTTCGTCCCGGGTCAAATATGGAAAATCAACAATTATTAAAACATTATCATCTTCTTTTTCTATCCGAGGCCTTTCCTCATCGTCCAGCGGGTCTTTCATGAAATTGATCGGTAACTTCAAAGTCGTGCATATATAACTTATTTCAGCTTCAGTGGGCGCGACGATATTCACCCAGGAACCTTTTGTCATTTCCTCGATATTATTTAGGTGACGGTTTTCATCCGTCTTGTAGATTTCAATCATTAGTTGACCTCCTCTTCTATAGAGAAAGCCTTATTTACCTTCTTCGAGCAGATACTCAGGGAGAATAACAGTCTCGACTTCTAGCATCATATCGGCTTCCTCTTGCTTTCTGGGTTCAGGATCATAAGAACTGCTGCTCACTCGTATCCACTTCCTTTCGATTCTTTAATCTTAATCCTTATTCTTTTAAAGTACAATAACGAATTTACCACCTTGAATACCTGGTTTAAAATTCGCAATTATCTGTTTTTTACCAGGATAAAAAAATCGCTTGGGAATCCCCAAGCGATTTTTGATTATCCATGCTTTGCATTATTATAATAGTGAACACCATACATGGCGCCTTCATCTACCATTTTATTATCTTCATGATCATATGGATCAGGGTGACCAGCCTTTTCAATTACAGGGTCTAGCTCTGAAGCCTTCCTATTCCAAAAGCTTAATGTCTTATCTTTTGCATTGGACCATATGCCCTTCACTTTTACTCTGTTCGTTTTATTTGATAAAAATGAGACTCCGGCAACTCCGACTCCTAGTAATAATGCGTTTCTTCCTAATGCCATCATTACCTTCCCCCTTTTTATTGGATTAATATATATATACCCAATGCCAGTTAATGTAAACCTTTATTTATATGGAGGCTTTTGATAAAAGAAATTAGGTTTCATTATTTCATTGTCATACGGCTTATGAAAAACGTGCGTCGTAGCTGGAGACACCGGTGGAATTAACCATGTCCAGTCCCCTGTTACTTTCCGGTCACAAGAAGTTTCTTTTTCTTCGAATTTCTTGAATTGTTTAGCTGCAGTATGATGATCAACAATGCTGACTCCATGTTTTTTAAACGAATGTAGGACGGCATCATTCAGTTCGATCAAGGCTCGATCTTTCCATAAAGTCGAATCACGCTTAATATCCAAGCCCATCCTCTCCCCGATTGCTGGAAGCATATTGTAGCGTTCTTCATCAGCAAGGTTTCTGGCACCAATCTCCGTTCCCATGTACCACCCATTAAATGGTGCAGCTGAATAGGTAATACCGCCAATTTCTAGCCTCATACCAGAAATGATTGGAACTGCATACCATTTGATTTGAAGATCTTTGAACCATTTAAGCTCCGGGTGTGTGATTGGCACTTCTTTAACGAGACTTTCAGGAATTTCATGAAAATTAGGGGTTTTCCCTTCCAATTGGACTACAATGGGTAATATATCGAAAGGTCCAAATTTCCCTTCCCATCCCAATGCCATACATTTCTTGGTGAATTCTATTGAACTTGAATCGCCAATTACACCATTTTCCGTCTCATATCCAGCATAACGAATAAGCTGATGATTCCAAATATCCAATTTCCCTTCATGATCTTTCTGTTTGAAAATTGTAATCACTGGCCTGATGTTTCCATTATTCGTAGCGAATTCGATATGGTCAAATAAAGCCGATACAATTTCTTGTTCGCTTTGAATCATCCTTTTATCAATCACCCTCAGCGACTCCCAAAAAAAGCGACCGATGCAGCGATTACTATTACGCCAAGCTAATTTAGCACCATATACTAATTCTTCATATGTATGTTCATATCTGTCTGTTTCATTAATTTCCCTTTTGATTTGTTCAACCCTGTCATTTATTTCCTCTTCCGTTTTCAACAATTCCGGATAGCTTGTCCTGATAAAGGATACGGCCTCCTGCAGTAAATCACTCATCTTTCCCACGGATCCTTCCATTTGCATAACTTTGACTTCCATAATAAAGTAACATATTTTTCATAGTATCTCTAAATGAACACATTTTTAAAGAGCATATCTTTTTAAAATGTGGCAATTCCGAGGCAGAATTTTTTTGTTAATACTTAAAGTAAGCTTATAAATTTCTTATACCATAACATCTCTAGTAACTAAATAATAATCGGTAAAGTTGTTACCTAAGAGGTAAATGCATTATAATATAATAATAATGGGGTGATATGATGAATAATACGACACTTTGTCCACGCTTTGAAAAAGGAATGCAAATCTTGAGTAAACGCTGGACTGGATTGATTGTCAATCAATTGCTTAATGGCCCTCAACGGTTTTGTAATATTGAATCTGCCTTCCCGATCAGCGGCAGGATTCTTTCTGAACGTTTAAAGGACTTGGAAATTGAAGGTATTGTAAAAAGGGACGTATATCCAGAGACACCGGTCAGGATTGAATATTCTTTAACTGAAAAAGGCAAGGCTCTTGCACCGGTAATGAACGAAATCCAAAAATGGGCACAAGAATGGCTCGAACCAATACAGAATCAATGAAATAGGCATTTGAAGAAAAGGGGGAAAGGTCGCCAGCTGGCGAACTTTCCCTTTTTTTATATCGTGCATTTGTTTAAGCGCCTGCTACAAGTGGTATATTTTTTACAGATAGAATAACACTAGGGTTATTCCAAATTGTATGGGCGGTGAATTCATGAAGCAAGCAGATTGCATTATTATTGGTGGCGGTATAGCCGGTATTCAGGCAGCCATCCAGCTCGGTAGATATAAACATGATATTATCGTCATTGATTCTGCTCAAGGCCGCTCTTCCATAGCAAAGGCTTACCATAACATTCTTGGGTGGCCAGACGGGGTAAGCGGCAAACAATTAAGGACTCTGGGCAGACAGCACGCAGAAAAATTCGGTGTTGAATTCTTCGATGATACTGTGACATCACTTGAAAAAAAGCAGGACAAGTTTTTTATCCAAACAAAGAATGACATGGAATATCAAGCAAAAATGATTTTTCTCGGTACTGGCATCACCGATAACATCCCTCCAATCAAAAACATCTATCCAACTCTTGGGACATCCACTTATATATGCCCTGACTGTGATGGGTATGAGATCATGGATAAGCAAACCGTGGTCCTAGGTGGCGGAAATACAGGTGCAGGTATGGCCCTTACACTACTATATTGGTCAAAAGATATCATTTACGTAAATCACTTGAAATCAAAAATCGATGATAAGTATCGGGAAAAGTTAAAGGAAAACCAGATTCCCGTATTTGAAGAGGAAGTCGAAGAGGTTCATGTAGATGCCAAACAGCAGTTAACCGCAATACAATTAGTTTCTGGTAAAATAATTGAAGCTGAAAAGGCATTCACGGCATTTAAAGGGAACAAACTCAATAATGGCCTCGCCCTACAATTAGGTGTGCAAGTAAACGAAAACAATCATGTCGTGATTCATCCCCGCACTAAAGAAACGAATATTAAAGGAGTCTGGGCTGGCGGCGACCTTGTTGCCCATTCCGAACAAGTCACCATATCGATGGGGGACGGGACCCAAGCAGCTATTTGGATTCATAAGAGACTGATGGGACAGCCACTTCCTTATGATTAACAACCTATTGGAAAATTCAAAGGGCGACCTGTTTACCAGGCCGCCTTTTGAATTCATATTAATAAACTTTTTTGTCTAAGCCTTCTTTTATTAATCTACATTCGTTTCCTACCTTTAAAAACATTGACCAGAATGAGAATGACCGCGATGATAAGCAAGATATGTATAAACCCTGCAGCCACTTTAAAGACTAAACCAAGAACCCATAATAATATTATTGCACCAATAATTGTCCAAAGCATAATAATCTCCTTCCCTTCTCATATTCGATCTTTCATAATGAGAAGTTCCTTCAAAATTTTCAGCTTATATTTAAATTACCCATATCTTTCTGCAACAAACCCTTTAGTGGGTGAACCCAAAAATATTACATAAAACTGTAAATGCTGTAAATGATAATAAATAATTAAGGAATCTTCCAATTGATAACCCCTTAAGGAAGAACTACAGATCTTTGAAGTTAGGCAAAAACTAAAGAAGGAGTCGATCATTCATGAAAAAGTTTTTAGTCATCTGTTTAACAGCCTGTTCCCTATTCTTAGTTAACCTGGATCACCCGTCTGCACAGGAAAATAAAACAAAGCCGGAAAGTGTACAATTCACTGATGCTCAAAAATCGGAAATCGCCAAGATCCAAAAGCAGATACTCGCGGACAAAAAGAAATTGATTGAAAAATATGTGGAGTATGGCGCGCTTTCGAAAGAAGAAGCCGATAAAATGGTTTCACATTTTGAAAAACATTATAAAATGATGGAAGAACATAATTTTCAAATTCCTCCGCACCGTCCACATACACGACACATGCATAAGTGATTCTATGTTCTTTACCTATATAGCATGATAATCCGTCCAATAAAATGGCCGGATTTTTTTTCATTTCTTTCGTCCTTGATAAATAAACCTTACGCGTTTACCATTTACTAAAGGATTTATATTTCCCTATAGCGAAATACATAACTATGAGAAATGAAAGGGTGAAAAGGATGAACAAAATAGGTATTACAGCAAGAGACTTATTTCACTTGAAATCAGTGACCGACCCAAAGCTATCACCGGATGGCAGCATGGCGGTTTTTGTCCAAACTAGAATTGATGAAAAAACGGAAAAATACATTTCCAATCTATTTATGTTCAGCCTGATTACGAATGAAACAAAGCAATGGACGTTTGGAGATAATCGTGATACATCACCTGCCTGGTCCCCGGACGGCAAACATATCGCCTTTATATCAGACAGATCTGGGAAAAAGCAAGTCCACATCATTGGGAGCATTGGTGGGGAAGCTCGCCAGCTGACCCATTTCGTTAACGGAGTAACCAAACCTATTTGGTCTCCTTGTTCCACCAAGCTTTTGCTTTCTACCGGGCTAAAAGAGGGCGAAAACCTTAATACGGTTAAGGAAAATGATTTGTCCAATGAAGTTCATAGGTATGACCGGATTAAGTACAAATGGGATGGTAGAGGTTATTTCGATCAATTATATCAGCAGCTCGTAATAGTGGATGTTTTTAATGACGAATCCATATTGCTAACGGAAAACAATTTGGATCACCATCCGAACGCATGGTCCCCTGACGGTCAACATATTGCATTCATAAGCGGGGATGCAGAAAAAAGTGATGTTGAACTATTTTCTGATATTTTCATCATGGCCCTTGAAACGAACTCTCTTCAGAAGATAACGGATAGTACAGGTTTCTTTAGAGATCCGAAGTGGTCTCCAAATGGCGAATACCTTTCCTTCATTGGCCATAATAAAGATTTTGCCGGTGCCACCTTTTCAAATATTTGGTTGTACTCCATATTGGATCAATCGATTCAGTGTTTAACCGATGGTTGGGATGTTCAAATTGGAGATTCCGCAATTGGGGATTTCCAAATCGGAGCAGTCGACCCAGGCATTTTATGGACAAACGATAGCCAAGGCTTTTACTTTTTAATAAGCGATTACGGAAATACTGGAGTATATTATGGTTCCATTGAAGGAGCAATGTATCCATCCATACTTGATCCGCAGCATATATACGGACTGACTATAGATCCCGAAAGCCATCGTGCCGTCGTGGCGATTAGTACACCTGTTCATCCCGGTGACCTCTTTGCCTATAACCTTACTAATGGGGAAAAAGAACAAATCAGTTTTGTTAATGAAGATTTTTTAAAGGAAAAACATTTGTCCATCGCTGAACCCATTACTTTTCCATCTGTTGATGGACTTACCATCCATGGCTGGATCATGAGACCGACCGATTTTAATGAAAATCAAAAATATCCACTCATTTTAGAAATCCACGGCGGGCCGCATGCGATGTATGCCAATACCTATGTTCACGAATTCCAGACCTTGGCTAATGAAGGGTACACTGTGTTGTTCACTAATCCGCGTGGGAGTGTGGGATATGGTCAAGATTTCGTAAATGCATGCCGGGGCGATTATGGAGGCATGGACTATAAGGACTTAATGGCTGGAGTTGACCATGTTTTAGCAACGTATGATTTTATTGAGCATGAAGATTTGGGGGTATGCGGTGGCAGTTATGGAGGGTTCATGACAAATTGGATCATCGGTCATACCAACCGTTTCAAGGCTGCTGTGACTCAGCGTTGCATTAGTAACTGGCTAAGTTTTTATGGTGTCAGCGACATTGGCTATTATTTTACCGAGTGGGAAATAGGCGGCGATATCGTTAACTCTGCTGAAAAATTGTGGCAGCACTCACCTTTAAAATATATTGCCAATGTGAACACCCCTTTACTTTTACTTCACGGTGAAAAGGATTTCCGTTGTCCCATTGAACAGAGCGAGCAATTTTTTGTCGCTTTAAAACGGCAAAATAAAGAAGCGGTACTTGTTTCCTTCCCGGATGAAACTCATGAAGTATCCCGAAGCGGATCCCCAAAAATGCGCTTGCAACATGTAGAAGAAATAAAAGGATGGTTCAATAAATATTTTTAAAAAAACGAAACTCTGTTAGCCTTGGCTAACAGAGTTTCGTTTTTAGTGTTGGATTTGATCTCTGTCCTCGGAAATTGAGCTTAGTGCATTTCCCGCCATTGAATTAGTCTGATTGTGTACAGCTAGGTCACCTAATGCCACGACTCCGACCAGCTTGTCATTTTCAATTATAGGAAGCCTTCTGATTTGTTCAGTACTCATTAACTCCTCAGCTTGCTCCACTGACATATCAGGGGTGCCTGTTACAAGATCCGTAGAAATAACATCGGTAATTCTAGTCGAATTCGGCTTTTTCTCGGCAACACAGCGGATAACGATATCCCTGTCTGTAATGACACCAACTAAATGGTTATTCTCCAATACAGGAATGACACCAACATCATCATCCTTCATTTTGACTGCTGCTTCATATATATTATCTTCTACAGTGCAACAGTCCACGTCTGTTGTCATAATATCTCTTAATGTAGTCAAGGATATCCCTCCATTTTTCATAAGTTGCTTGTTTATTTTTGACTTCTCAAGCGAAATTATTCATCAAACACAAACACGATTCATTCCACATATTTCCCGTGATCCGGTTTAGCCAATGAATCGAATTCATTTGCAAGCCTTGATAAACCCATTTCCAGTTCTTCCCCTTCAACAGGATACCCGTGACCCGTTACAGCGACAGCCGGTTTAAGACTATCCAACAACCTTACCGATTCCTTGGCAGCCTCCCAATCTGTTGTCAAATACCGTGGCGGGCCTGCTATTTCTTTCTCCTGAGTAATGACCTTATATAGTGAATCTTGCCTGACATTCACAAAAGCATCTCCAGCAATCAGACTTCGGTCACTTTCCCGGAAAAGTGAAATATGTCCTTTAGAATGGCCCGGGGTGTGAACCCATTTCCAACCGGAAAGCTCGGGAACACTATGATCCTCAGGCAATGGCTGAACTTTTTCATCCAGGTTGATTCCCTCATTCGGAAATATCCAAGAAATCTTGGCAACCATCCCCCCTTCAACAGTGGAATCTGGTTCAGGATAATTTTCCTGTCCCGTTAAATAAGGCATTTCTTTAATGTGGGCATAAACAGGAGCATTCCAGTACTCCATTAACTCAATCAATGTACCAACATGATCGAAATGTCCATGTGTCAAAATAATGGCAGCAGGTGGATGATCTGGCCCGTAGATATCTTCAGCAGCTTTCTTTATTACCTCTGCTGAACGGGGCATCCCTGCATCTATCAATACCCATTTTTCATCTTTGGGTGAGCCTACAAAAATTACATTAACGATTTGGACGGAAAGACAATAAATATCCTCTTTTACAATCTGGACATCTCCACTGGAAACTGAAGTCATTGGCAGGAATTTTTCATTCAAATGATTATCATCCATTAATGATCCTCCTAATTTGAACATACTGTTTTTTAAAGGATACCCTGTAAAAGAAAATAAAAAACAACCTATATATTATATAGGCTGCCTATTAGAATACATCCCTTCGGGTAAATACTGAAAAAGATACAATTAATGCAACCACCCACCAAACGAGCAAAGTAATGACGGAGGATAATAAGGTCATCCCTTCTATCGGTGGAGCCGTCCCGCTAATATAAGCGGTCAATTTCAAATTCACCATGAAGAAATATTTAGCTGATTCCCATGATGACACCATATTGTTCAATATTGCCCCGGAAATCAATGCAGCCAGCATGATGCCCATGCCTGCAGGGGTGCTTCGCACTAAAACCGAGAGCATGAAAGAAAGGGTCCCTACAACTACTGCCACCAGCCAGACAAGTCCCAAATCCATCAATAGGAATTTCCATTGTTCAACTAACCTTACTTGACTGACATCCACATCAGCACCCTTCAATTCGAATCCGGTTATTACGGGTGCCCCCCACCCTTGATACCCAAAAACTATTCCTGATAACAAATACGACAATATGGCTGTCATCGCCACGATAATTGAAACCGACAATAATAATGTTACATATTTGCTCAATAAGATTTTCCAGCGCTCCACTGGCCGTGTCAGCAGAAGTTTGATCGTACCTTGACTATTTTCGGAAGAAACCAAATCACTTGCCACGATCATAATCAACAGCGGAATGAATAAATCAATTGCATTTTCCAAAAACATGCGTGTAAAAGTAGCTGCGCCTGGTTCTGAGGGGTTGATGTCATGATCCAGGTAATATTGCTGCTGTTTCAGACTTACTTCCAGTTGTTCCCGCCACTCATCCAGCATCCTATTTGAGCCCAACCGATTTTGGGTATCGATGATTTGCTGCTGAAGGGAGGCACGCCAATCATCAGTTCCCAACTTCTCACGCTGCTCTTCCACTTGCTTGTATTGGGCATATGTAAACATCAACACTAAAATTCCGACGATGATACCTATTATGATTAACCGTTTCTTTGCCAGCAACTTCATCATTTCATTTTGAATCAGGTTATTCAATACCTGCACCTCCGACACCGGTAACTTGTAAAAATAACTCTTCCAATCCCGGGAGCTTCCGATTCATTTCATGCACCCTCACCCCTGCTTGGTTAAGTGCAGCATTCCATTCGGGTGTTTTGATTTCGTCATATGCTGTAATGATATACTCCTGATCTAAGGTTATATCGGTGAAACCGCTAAGGATTTCCGCTCCCTTTTGTATAGGCTCCAGCCTCCAAATCATCCGCTCTTGCGTGGATAATAGGCTTTCCACTGTATCCGTTTTAATAATTTCCCCACTTTTAATAATTGCGACCCGGTCACAAAGTTGCTGTATTTCACCTAACAAGTGTGAAGAAACCAGAACACTCATACCTTCTTCTTCAGCCAACTTTCTAATGAATTGTCGCATTTCACGGATTCCAGCAGGATCTAGACCGTTGGTTGGTTCATCCAAAATCAACAGTTTAGGGCTATTCAGCATTGCCTGCGCGATTCCTAGTCGCTGCCTCATACCTAAGGAATAGGTCTTCACTTTATCATGAATTCTCGCTTGCAGACCCACGAGTTCTATTACCTCGATCATTCTTGTTTCATCAACTTCAGGTAACATCCTTGCAAAGTGGAGCAAATTATCCCACCCGCTCAAAAATGGGTATAACTCTGGATTTTCAACGATGCAGCCCATTTGCTTCATTGCCTTCGTAAATTCCTGACGAACATCATACCCGCATATATGGATGGAACCGGAGGATGGCTTAATCAAACCAACCAACATGCGGATCGTCGTCGTCTTACCGGCTCCATTCGGTCCTAAAAAACCGAAAACTTCACCTTCAATCAGCTCAAAATCTATTCCTTTTATAATTTCCCTTTTGCCAATCTTTTTTTTCAAGCCCTTAACGGATAATGTCACTTGTTTCATCGTTCCTCATCCTCCCATTTTATTAAAGGAGCAACCCTATCAGCAATTAACCGATATCCCTTCTTATTTGGGTGAAATTTATCTGAATACAAATACTCATTTACCGACAATTGAAATAAATCAAACGTTGGAACGAAAATAGCATTTTTATAAAGAGCCACGACTTCTGCCGTTTCATTATTCCAGTCCCGCACGATCCGGTTCGTATCAAAGTCCTCATCCAAATCTATAAATGGATTATACAGGCCAAGCAATAAAATGGTAGCTGTATCATTGACATTATTGATATCTTTAAAAATTTCATGTAAATTTACCAAGTAATTCTTTTGTGATTCAGATATAGCTCCACTATCATAATCAAGCAGGGTCTGGCCTTTTTGAAATAAATCGTTGCCTCCGATTGTAACTAAAATAACATCAGCTGCCTGTATTTGGCGCTTCACTTCCGGTTGTTTCACTTGCTGTACCAATTCTTTAGACACTTGTCCATTAATTCCGAGGTTATGAATGAGCGGTTTTTTATCGTATTCACTCTTTAAATCTTCCACAACAAGTCCAACGTAGCCTTTACCTGTTTCATCACCTGTACCACGTGTCAATGAATCACCTAATGCTACTACGGTAAAATCATCAGGCAGATCTTTTTTAACGGGGGGTTCTTCAATTGCTTCCATATCAGAAGTCCTTTTTCCATAATGGTCAATAATCGCCCATCCAAGGCAAAATAAAAAAAACAATCCGATAAGAGTTGATACAATGGTAGCGGCCAACACTTTTGGTTTGCTCAATAACACTCATCCTTCCATCCATTCTCTATCTTCCATTAAATCATATTATTTCCAAAAACAAAAAACTGATTGCTCTTGATACGAAAAATAGTACTCCCCATCATCCTAATCACCAATCTGCCGCTCTTATCAATAAAAAAGGCAGAAAGCGAGCTAAACCCATTCTGCCTTTTATTGAATTACTGTTTAATCGTTTCCTGTCCCACCATGGAATTCCTTTTGATTTTGTCTGCTCTTTTTTAGACAGTATTTCGCTAGCAATGGCCCGGAAATATTATGCCAAACACTAAGATGGCACTCGGGACGGCCGCTAGTGGAGAAAAATGAGCTGTCGCTAATGTAGCACCTAAACCTGAGTTTTGCATGCCCACTTCAATTGAAATCGCTTATTGATCTTCGTATGGATTTGTGCTGCTTCAAAACAGCTTTAAAATCACTAAACGAGAGAGTGAGACCCATCCCAAACATTATTATTCCAAGCAAACTGTATATGTAAGGAACAATCCATTTAAAGGGACGATTAAAAAAGACCCCTTCACCATGGAAGGTGAAGAGGTCTCTTGCTTTCAATAAGAAAAAATTTTTAATAGTTATATTTTCAAATCATTTTTCTAATATACCTGGGGTTTTCCCCATTACTTTTATGTTTTTATCTAACCTCATCAGCCATACTGTGAGCAACATCCCAATCAGTGTGAGTGAACCGTAAAATAAATACACCGCATATATCCCTGATTTATCCAAGATTATCCCGCCACTGAATGTACTGAACCAGTTTCCCAATCCATTTCCAATGGCGGAATAAAGCGTTATTGCCGTAACTGTTATACGGGCTGGGACGACTTCCCGGATATATTGTAAAGCTGCCGGAATGAATAAGCCAAGTGAAAACCCTTGAATGATCGAAGTCACATATACGGTAGTCAAACTTGGCTCGGTATAGTACAAAACCCAGCGGATCAATGAAGCCGTTCCAGCCAATAAGGTAATTGGCAGAAGGCCTATTTTATGAATCCAGGTACCTGCCATTCTCATAAATGGAATTTCTGATAGTACTGCTAAAAGGAACGCAATGCCAATTCCTGTATATGTCCCGCCTCTTGCCTCTACAAACAAACCATAGTATACATTATTTGCAAGATTAGGACCAAAAATCAAGAACGTTATAGCAAGAAAGATAAGGAAACGTTTCATTGTGATCAATTCTTTCATTCCACCGAAAAGTTTTGCCTTTTCTCGAGGAGGCTCTTCGGGCAAACGGAGAGCTAGAAGAGCCGCGATCAATAGACCGAAGAAAAAGGCATAAAATATAACGGAAGGACCAATGAAGGATTCCGATAATTTCCCCATAACAAAAACGGCTACACCGTAACCAAGTGAACCGAATAAACGGATTTTTCCATAATTCGCTTTGATTCTTGTTGTATATTGAAGGGTGATGCTATCTGATACTGGTATTATGGCACTTTGAAAGATAGCCAAAGCTATTGCCACGGATACTATAAGTAAATAGTGATCAAACAGCAAGTAACTTAATCCGAATATACCAGCAAGCAACGATGTCATTGCAAGTATTTTTGCTGGTCTCCCACTCCAATCACAGACAATTCCCCAAAAAGGTTGAAAAACGATCATCACTATCGGTCCAACAGACATAATCGTACCTATTTCAATACCAGACAAACCTGCCTCATTGGCTAAATAAACGCTTAATAGCGGTGTTAAACTTCCCACTGCAAAAAATGAAAATAAGTAAAATACCTTCAAGCTTATAATATTTGTATGCTTTTGTTTTTCCAAATCCTGTTCCCCCATGCAGTCATCTTCTACCTCAAGTTTTCTTATATCTCAACGAACTCCGGATTTTTTTTCATGCTTCCCAATTCATAGGTAGCACGATTAAAGACAGTACCTTTTTTAAACCTGCTCTCGACAAAGACATTTCCAAGGTGGCTTTCTATAATTTTAAAGCTGATCACGAGACCTGATACATTACCAGATTTTTTCGTTGTAATAAATGTTCTCCCAGTCTCTTAAGCTGCTCTGGTGGCATCCCAATTCCTTTTTCGGTTAAGGATACTTGCACTTTTCCCCTCTAAGTACAGTAAACTAAAGATATTGAAAAGCGTACCGACTTATCAACAATGGGCTCAATTTCAAACTGTGTTTAATGATAATATATCCATCGAAAACATGAAACCGCAAAAAGACATTTGCAGTACATGTGTTGTTTTATACGATATGGAAAAAAACCAAACCCTGCAAGAGCAATCGCTAATGCTAACAAAAAATTATTGTAGAAAAGTTGTATGCCGTCAATATTGAATTATCGGGATTGAATATGTCTACAAAATCAAGTGTCCAAGTAGCCAATCCCTTAGAGCGGCAGCTCCCTATATTATAGGCGTTAATACTTCTCGATCGTATAAATAACGTTGTTAGTAAATCCAACGCCGTATACGACGCCATTATCGTCAAAAGTACTGTAATCATGAAGTGGACAGGTATTTGAAGTCGCAATTGAGTGTTCCATTTTTTTCCTTGACTACCTCTACCGTTCCATTCTCCTTTATTGTAATGGAAAATCGTAGAACCTAAAAGGTTTTTTATTCCCACCCCCATTCAGCCCCATATCTCAAGTAAATGTAGGTTTCTTTCATAAAATCAATAAAATGAGAAATACTATTCTTTTGTATAGAGTAGAATAGAAATACATGATATTGACAAGCATTCACACCTGCTTCATCTTGCAGGTCATTATCAAAAACAAAAATAATTATTCAAGAATATATTAATTAAGAATGTTAATTTCTTTATTTAATTATACCTATAGGTTTATAATTAAATAGAACTTTTATAGAGAGAAGGAGTGGGGGGCATGATTATGTCAGACCTGGCAGGTGCAAGTACAACAGAAATTATGCAAAAGAAGACCCAGCATAAAAAATTAACACTAAGACAAATATTACAGAGAGGTCTTTTAATAACAATCGGTGCAGTTTTAATGGCTGTCGGCCTCGAGATTTTTTTAGTACCGAATAACGTAATCGACGGAGGCATAACGGGAATATCGATTATGTTATCTTACATCACTGGATGGAAACTCGGTATCTTTCTTTTCGTATTGAATCTTCCTTTCTTTTTTATCGGTTATAAACAAATTGGAAAAACCTTCGCATTATCTACTCTGTATGGGATATTAGTCCTTTCCATTACCACTACATTGCTTCATCACGTACCAGCTTTCACTCAAGATATCCTCCTAGCGTCCGCTTTCGGCGGAATGATTCTTGGCATTGGTGTTGGAATGGTCATTCGATATGGCGGCTCATTGGATGGTACAGAAATACTTGCTATACTCGCTAGCAAAAAGCTCCCTTTTTCCGTTGGGGAGATCGTCATGTTTTTTAATTTATTCATCCTTGGCAGTGCGGGCTTCGTTTTCTCATGGGATCGCGCCATGTATTCGATCATAGCTTACTTCGTGGCTTATAAAACGATGGATATCGTCATCGCTGGTTTGGACGAATCCAAATTTGTTTGGATTATAAGTGATGAATTTGATGATATCGGCGACGCCATAATGAATCGCCTTGGTCGCGGCGTAACCTATTTAGCGGGCGAAGGTGCTTATTCCGGTGATCATAAAAAAGTCATCTTTTGTGTAATAAACAGGCTTGAGGAAGCTAAACTTAAAGATATAGTCAAAAGCTTCGATCCTTCTGCATTTCTTGCCGTAGGGGATATCGCGGAAGTTCGAGGCGGTCGCTTCAAGAAAAAAGATATTCACTAATCATCACTTGCTTTTTGCTAAATCAAATTGAAAAAAAGATAAAAAAAGCTGAAGGGAGATTCCCTTCAGCTTTTTTTATACAGACTTAATAATTTCTAGGATTGTTGATTGCTTGAAGCATTCTGGTGCCGGGTTTCATCTCGCTGCTACATAACGGACAAACGTGTTCATCATTACTTGTAAAGTTATCGCGAATCCAACCTTTGCAATCTTCTGATGTACATTCCCACACCTTTGTTTCTTCAGGAATGATTTCTTCCGTATTATTTCTTCTATACATATATCTCACTCCTTAGAATTGAATTGACTCCGTACTGCATAACAGATCACAAGCCATAAAGATAAAAGAAGAATAGATGGCTAATCTAAATTGTGAGTAAATACTCATTCGCAAATCTAAGATTTAATTCTTGTTCTTACACCCAAACTTTTTTTAGTGGTAGGAACTTGAGATTACGACATGAATTTTTAATATCTCAGTAACCATTATATCATATATATGCTTTATATATTTGAGTAAAGATTCTAAAGATGTCGGTTTTCCTAATCAAAAAATGAAACACAGTCTCTGACTTACCCTTCAAGATAATCGAGACTGCGCCGTTTAAGAATCCATTCCATATGGTTCTTCCTGCTCGTTCGGATGAAAAATTCAAAGCGAATCGAGCATGAGAGTAATTTTAGTGCCAAAACCTAAAACAATGAAAGCCCTGCCTCTCTCCCATCCATACGGTTCCTAGACCGTGCCTGCGAGAATCAGATAAAAGCTTGTAAGTACATGTTTATTAATTAAAACCGTCCGTAATTCCAATTGGGAAAAAGTAAATTCCAAAAGATAAATGGTACATAGAAGTAAGTTAATGAAGAACAGAAATGGATCGAGGAAAATACTTGGTGATTACATGTATTTCTTTTTTCTAGATGTGTTTAACTTGTTTCTACTCCATCATGAAAAATGATGGAAAATTATTTCATTAATAAAAATGTTACTTTAAATTACCCTCCAGTGCTTTCTTTTCATAACACTGAAATTTAATCTTACCACATTTATTTATATGTGTAAAGTATTAATCTAAAATAAAATCACTCCGTTATACTTCCCTTCATATAATAAAAAATAAAGAGGCTATGATTCACCTCTTTTATTTAAACGCATTATATTCATTTTCAATTTTTGGAAGTTCCCTGACTTCCTCGACCAATTGACTTCCACACATTGGGCAATCATAGTTTTCCGAGGCAAAATCTTTTCTCATCCAACCATTACAATCTGCTGATCCGCACGCATATACTATCGTATCTTCCATAATGATTTCTGGTTCCTCTGAATTCTTTTTACCAAAATACATGAGCAACCTCCTCTTTTTTATATAAAGACTCTGATTAAAGGTGCGAAATTTCACCTTTTTATCATTCCTAGTATACGCATTAAACCAAATTCTTATTTATTCAAAGATGAAATTATCCAAAAACCTTAACACCTACGTGTTTCCCAAACCTGCTTTAACCAAGATCGCTTTAATCATATAGTAGGAAATATTCTCAGGCAGGGCTTCTTTTAGTGGTTTCAGTTTTTCAGAATCCAATTGTTTCGCAGTATCCAAAACAAGTTCAAACTCTTCATCCGTGAAAATCTCTTCCCATTTGATATCCATGTGTTCTTCAGCACACTTTAATAAATGATTTTCAATTGAAATGGAAGACAGCCCTCTGGATGTCGCAATTTCCTTGATTGATTTGCCTTCCTGATATAAGAGATAGCTTTCTAAATGAGATGGTTTAGTACTTCTTTTTATCGTTTCCTTAGTAACCAGTGTATTCTTTTCTAGTTCAGGATGTGCCTGTACATAATGGGAAATACCTTTTATGAACACGGCACCGAAGCGTTCGAATTTCTGGGTCCCTACCCCTTTAACTTCTAGGAATTCCTCTTCTGTCCTCGGCAGTTTCACTGCCATATCTTTCAATGATGCATCGGAAAAAATAATGAAAGGAGGTACATTCTCCTTACTAGCCAATTCTTTTCTTAACTGTCTCAACTCTTCGAACAACCCATGATCCACACTGATGCTGTTTACTTTTTTTATTTCTTTACGGAGGACTTTTTTCTGCCCCAACAGCACTTCCCTGCCAGCATTGGTTACTTTAAGGACTGGAAATTGGCCGCCCGTCATTTCGATATACTGTTTTGCTGTCAGGAAATCAATGAAATCACCTACATCCTTTGCAGATTGATTATTGATGATTCCATAGGTAGAAAGCTTTTGAAAACCGAACTCTTCAATTTTCTTATTGCGTGAACCCGTGAGGACTTGGGAAATCATCGTTTTACCGAATCGCTCACCCATTCGCAACATGCATGAAAGGACCATCTGAGCCTGAGTAGTTACATCAACGGAATCCCGTTTATCTGTACAATTTTCGCAATGACCGCAATCTTCAGGGTTTTCATCTCCAAAGTATCGAAGAATGAAGGCTTGCAAACACCCTTCGGTAAAACAATAATCTTTCATTCTGTTCAACTTCTTCAATTCCTGGGATTGCCACTCCTGCGAAGGGTTTGATTGATCAATCAAGAAACGCTGTATCTGCATATCCTGGGGGGAATACAAAAGGATACATTCACTATCCAAACCATCCCTCCCTGCACGGCCCGCTTCCTGATAATAACTCTCCATGTTCTTAGGAGTTTGGTAATGGATGACGTATCTAACATTCGACTTATCGATTCCCATCCCAAAGGCAGATGTCGCTACCATCAAGGGAATGTCATCCCTAATGAATTGGTCCTGCTGTTCCGAACGGTCCTGTTCATTCATCCCGGCATGGTAACGGCCTGTCTTGAATCCGGCTTTATTAAGCTTGGCATACAAAGAATCGACTTCTTTCCTAGTAGCTGCATATATGATACCCGATTCATTTTTGTTTTTCTCTAAATAGCGCATTAAAAACCGTCCGCGATTTTCTTCTTTTACAACGGAAAAGAACAAGTTATCTCTGGAAAATCCCGTTGATACTGTATGTTCCCCTGATATTCCGAGCGACTGACAAATATCATCGGTCACATTTGGAGTGGCTGTTGCCGTTAATGCCAGTACAGTCGGAGATGATGGCATGTTTTTCAATAAGGTTTTGATTTTTAAATAGCTTGGTCTGAAGTCATGACCCCATTGAGATATACAGTGGGCTTCATCAATGGCTACCATTGAAATGTCCACATTAAATAAATCCTGTTGAAATGCAGGATTTTCCAAGCGTTCCGGTGCCACATAAACCAATTTATATCTTCCTTGCTTAATATCGTTCATTCTATTGGATGATTCTAACCCAGAAATGGAGCTATTAAGAAATGTGGCATCAATCCCGTTTTGTTCGAGGGCATCTACTTGGTCCTTCATCAAGGAAATAAGTGGGGATATCACGAGTGTTATACCAGGTAACAAAAGGGCTGGAATTTGGTAACATATCGATTTACCTCCGCCAGTAGGCATGATTCCCGCGGTGTTTATTCCTCCCAACACCTGTTCGATAATCTGTTCCTGACCTTTTCTGAATGACTCATAACCAAAATATTCTTGTAAATACTCACGTGCTTTTTCCATCAATTCACTACTCCTCCTATTTACCTTGCAAGGATTTATAAGGATCTATTACTTTCATTGTACCTGCTTTTCCCATGAACCAAAAGGACAAAAAAAGTAGACACATTAAATCTCTGTGTCTACTTTTTTCAATATATAAACATGTTTTGCATGGTTAAGTTAATTCAGGATTTGCACTTTAACGTTTTTAACGCCCCAATTCACGGCATCCTGTTCGTTTGGAACAAATATGTCCACTCTATTTCCCTTGATGGCACTGCCTGTATCGGCTGCCGTTGCGTAGCCATAACCTTCAACATAAACCTTTGATCCTAATGGAATGACTGAAGGGTCCACGGCAATCACTTTTGCATCAGGATTAGCTTTCAAGTCCACTCCTGTGGCTGTTGTTCCGCTGCAGCCTTGACAATCAGCCGTATAGGCGGTTGCACTAACAGTAATCTCTTTTCCAGATTCCGCTTGATCTTGGGATTCATTGTTTGTGTCTGCTGGTTCCGATTGTTCAACTGGTTCTGATTGTTCAACTGGTTCCGATTGTTCAACTGGTTTTGATTGTTCAACTAATGCCGCTTGTTCAGATTTCTGCGCAGGCTCTACACTCGCCGCTTCGACTTTGTTAGCCGCTGGTTTAATGATTAGTTCCTGTTTCGGATGGATAGTATCTGAATTTAAACCGTTCCAAGATTTAATATCATTTACAGCTACATCATATTTGTCTGCAATGTCCGATAATGTGTCACCTGACTTGACTTTATAATGCTTTTCTTGAGAAATATGTATAGTTTCCCCTACATAAATCGCGTCTGAAGACAAATCATTCCAAGACTTAATATCTTCTATTGATACTTTATATGTTTGAGATATCCCCCATAATGTGTCTCCATCTTTCACTTTGACATCTTCTGCTTGTACCGGAATTGTGAATGCACCGGATATTGCAGCCGCTGCCGCTAACGATAAGATTGATTTTTTCATATGTTGTTACCTCCTTGTGAGCTGCTTTATAAGCTACGAGTTCAATCTTAACATAACTTTTTTCTATACAAAGAACAAACAGATAAAGAATAGATGACAAACATCACAGGAAGATAACGGCACTATAACAAGTTATTTTAATATTCTGAAAATATATTATTTCCTACCTCTTTCCTTTCCCAACCAGTTGAGTCATATTATGTATTGCCTAATCATAATAATTAGAGGCTATATCTTTACAAAGGAGGTATTTTTTTGACGCGCGAAAAGACTTTTACCTTAGTTAAGTCATATAAACCTTTCCATAGTAAATTCGATCCTTGCCCGCCGATTGGGAGGAAGTACTACAGGACACCTCCTAATTTGTATATTAATTTTCAACCGCCGAATTTGGAGCAGTTCACACCTGAGGAAGCTTTGAAATACGGTACACTTTGGAAATTCTTTTATGATTTTTATGATAATCCATATCGGGAAAGGGAGACATAAATGAATCAGAAACTGGATGATGAATATTATCAGTTGCTTGAACAAATACAGGCTGCGGATTTCGTACTTGTCGAGTTGACTCTTTATTTGGATACACATCCTAACGATCAGCAAGCATTACAGCAATTCAATCAATTTCATGAATACTCCAAACAATTGAAATCGGTTTTTGAGCCTAAATATGGTCCGTTATTGGGTTTTGGAAACAGTCCAGGCGGTGAAAATAAATGGGAATGGGGCCAAGGCCCTTGGCCATGGCAGGTATAAGGAGAGATAACTATGTGGGTTTATGAAAAGAAACTGCAATATCCAGTTAAAGTAAGAGACTGTAATCCTCGATTGGCAAAATATTTAATAGAACAATACGGGGGTGCTGATGGTGAGTTGGCTGCAGCACTCCGATACTTAAATCAACGATATACAATTCCTGATAAAGTGATTGGCCTGCTGACGGATATCGGAACGGAAGAATTTGCCCATCTGGAAATGATCGCCACGATGATTTATAAGCTTACAAAAGACGCCACCCCTCAGCAGATGGTTGCAGCCGGGCTAGGTGACCATTATGCCAATCATGATAGTGCCCTTTTTTATCATGACGCGGCAGGAAATCCATTTACTGCCACATATATCCAAGCCAAAGGCGATCCCATTGCAGATTTATATGAAGACATCGCCGCTGAAGAGAAGGCCAGAGCAACCTATCAGTGGTTGATCGACATCTCGGATGATCCTGATATCAATGATTCACTCAGGTTTTTGCGTGAGAGGGAAATTATCCATTCGATGAGGTTCAGGGAAGCTGTGGAGATTTTAAAAGAAGAAAAAGGTAAAAAGAAGTTTTTTTAATGAAACCACATGAAAAAAGCAGCGGATAAAAATCCGCTGCTTTTTTCATTTACGGTCTGAGGAATATGTCCATCCATCTTCCTGGTAAACCTTTTCTTCTTTCATCAGTTTGCCCAGAGCACGTTTGAACGCTCCCTTGCTTAAACCGAAGTTAAACTGGATATCATCAGGTGGCGTTTTGTCGCCATATGGCATGGCACCGCCACGATTCATTAAATAAGTGAAGATGACATCAGCATCTTCCCCCATTAAATCTTGTTTAAAGGGAATTAAAGAAACGTTAAGCGTTCCATCTTCTTTACTATCAATGACGCGCCCTTCAACTAATTCACCAAGGCGGGGCTCCTCCTTGCGTTCACTTTCGTGAATGAAACAGCGGTATCCTTCTTGGGAAACAAAGAAAGACCCAACCATAAGCAAACGATAGACATTTCCCTTAACAGTGGTGTTACGGACTCCTTTTAAAGGAGCTTTTACTGCAATCTCCTGGATTACATCTTCCGTTGCAAGTTTACCAAACAGACGGTCATTACGATCTGTCTTTAGGGATACATATAGACGGTCACCAACCTCAGGCCATAAACGATCAATATTCGGAAGGTCGTCCAGAGATACAAGAATATCTTTGGAAAGGCCGATGTTCACAAAAACACCAAGTTTCCTTTTCACATTGACAACTTCCGCCCAGCCATACTGATCAATCTGAATTTCGGGGATCTTCATTGTCGCTGTTAGCCTTGCTTGTTTATCATGGTAGATGAAGACAGTTACTTCATCTCCAAGTTCAAGTTCCGTTCCTTCATTCATTTCATTATGATGAAGTAAGACATCTTCTGAACCGTCAGTTAAAAACCATCCGAAATCAGCCTTACGTTCCACTTCTAACTCTACAGCCAAACCGGCCTGAATTTTTTGCATGTATTTAAATCCTCCTGTGACTTACCTTTACCTACAATTGTACCCAATTATTTATTTTACCATCATATTTGAATTTATCATTTTTTTCTTGTTCTGTATACCTATTACGGTTTTTTATTTTTCACCCTTGCCGTCTTCATCTAAAGCCTGAGGAACCAGAATCTTTCCTTGTTTACCATTACTATGCATGATCACTTTGGATAATTGGCTCGGTTTATATGGTTTAAATAAATAATCTTAGCTCCCAAGGAGATTCCCTTTTCCCTTTCATCAAGTGCGATCGATACTTATCTACCTGACCGATCTTCTGATCCTGCAATTTCAATCTTAGGTATTTCGATGATATAATTTAACGATTAACTGAAAGGAAAAAGAAATCACTCATGACAAAAAAATTGTATTATACGTCCACCAAGACTTCCCAATGGGAAACCCAAATCCGGGAGACCTTTGAAGAAAATGGCTTTTACTACATCACTCTTGAAGAAACCGCCTTTTATCCCGAAGGGGGCGGCCAGCCTGCAGATACTGGAAAAATAGAAGGAATCACCGTTCTTGACGTTATAAAAAGCAATGATGGAAGGATTCTTCATAAGACTGAAAAACGGCCAGGTTCAGAGATGGTTCACTGTGAAATTGATTGGTCCCGCCGTTTCGATCATATGCAACAGCATAGCGGCCAGCATTTACTCTCTGCAGTCTGTCGGGAATTGTTTGACGCTAATACGGTCAGCTTTCATCTTGGAAAGGAATATTTAACGATCGATATTACATCCGGATCTAAATGGACTGAAGTACATACGGCTGCAGTTGAAAAGCAAGTTAATCAATATATCATTGAGAATCGAGAAATACTGATATATTACGTGACAAAAGAGCAATTACAGACACTTCCTGTCGTCAAAATGCCTAAAGTGTCTGAGAATATCCGTATTGTTGAAATAGAAGGAATTGAGTATAACCCTTGCGGTGGAACCCATGTAGAAAGAACCGGGGAGATTGGCTTAATAAAAATTTTCAAAACGGAGAAGCAGAAAGAACATACCCGCCTCTATTTTAAGTGTGGCTTCAGGGCGTTGGACGATTTTTCCGAGAGTCTTGGAATTCTTTCAGCCTTATCGACTAAATTCAATACCGGACGTACAGAGATACTTAATAGGGTGGAGAAACTGGAAAATGACTACAAGCAGCTGCTATCGGCAAATGAAAACTTAAAACTTGAAAATGCCAAGTATCTTGCTGACACCCTGCTTGCTGAAAATGTAGGGGGATTCATCTCTCATATTTTCGAAGATAGCTCAATGAAAGAACTGCTTTACCTTTCAGGTACGATTGTAAAAAAGGAAAAGGTCATCGTATTATTAGCATCACGTAAGGAGCAAAAGGTTATTCTTTCGCACAATGGGTCCTTCCCCTTACATTGTGGACAATATTTTAAAGCAGAACTCAGTTCTTATAATGGGAAAGGCGGAGGGAACGAACAGACAGCACAAGCAGGTTTTGCATCACAAAGTGACCTAATGGCATTTTACCAATACACAGTTGAAAAATTAGGCCAAAATCCTGGTGAATAAAACTTCTGCGAAATAGTCCATGCCAACTCGTGATTTATTTTACCTAAATAAGAAGAAGAGGACAGATAAAGTCCTCTATCTTCTTATTCTTCTATTTTCAATTTCTGTAACCCTTCTTTTTCAATATGAAGATGATATTTTTCTTCAAGCTCCATGATACGTTTAAATGCTTTCTCCTGATTATATTCATGGTTATCCGATTCCTCGGCAAATTCTTTTCTTGCCATATGATAGGCCAGCTTATCCCTGAACACGCCTTCTTCATACTCATCTATGACTTCATGCAGTTGATCCTCCAGTTCCCTGCTTAAATCATATATTTCATATTCCTTCACATACTGTACTCCTTCCATGCCGAAATCTTTGGCAAAGGAATTAAGATACTGTTCCATCTCACTGAATTCTTTATTATTTTCAGTATCGGAAGCAACCCAATATCCGTACTGAACCATTTTGAATAATGTTTCATATTGTTTCTTGGTAAAATTGATCTTCATTGTCCATTAACTCCTTTTCCGGTTTCCTTACATCAAAAAGAATAAACCGCAATGGAACAAAAGTCCAATGCGGTTCATTCTCAATCCATTATTTCCGTTACAGAAAAATAAGCTGCTTTTTCCGTATCTACAACATAATGGCAATCGCCTTTAACCATATTATAATAACGGTGCTTTTGAATATTTGAAATCATTTGAGTGGAGTCATCGCCCTCTACCTCATGCTCTAATTCTTTGCCGCCCGGAAAATAAAAACCAACTTTCAATTTCATCCTTCTCATCCTTCCCTTCATCTGGTTGAATCTCTCTTTTATTTCTTATCCTTTCTAATGCAGTTATAAACATAAATAAAATGCTTATTCACTTTTCCCATGATATTCTAGGGAAAACCACAAAAAAAGAAGGTGTTTTTGATGAAAATCAGGAAAGCGAGAGAAGAAGATGTAAATGGAATAGCAAATGTACATATAAACAGCTGGCAAACGACATATAAAGGGATTCTCCCGGATCAATACTTGTCTTCCTTGAATCTGGAAGCCAGAAAGAAAAATTGGCAAAGAAATTTAAAGATGCTGCATAATGCCACCTTTGTTGCGGAAAATGCCAATGGGGAAATCATCGGTTTCGCTGCCGCAGGGCCTGAACAAACGAATGATCCGCATATTCAAGGGGAAGTATATGCTGTCTATTTTTTAAAAGAATATCAACGACAGGGATTTGGCCGAAAAATGATAAAAGCGGTCATACATGAGCTCATTAAAATGGAACATAAGAATTTAATAATCTGGGCATTGAAGGATAATCCTTCATGCGGTTTTTACAAGGCGCTCGGCGGTCGAGTCATTGCTGAAAAAACCGTTAGAATGGCTGGCATCGAGCTCATCGAAGTCGGTTTTGGGTGGAAAGATATTCAGGATATCCTTTTTCATTTGTGAGCGTAACCTGGAGGATGGTTACATTTACCCTCCTCTCATGTCTCGATAAGGAAAGCATTTTTCTCATTACCTAAAAAATAAAGCCGGTGCAATGGCCTTGTCATTGTTACATATAGCAGTTTGATATCAAGCTCATTTTCACGGCAATATGCTTCTTCCAGGGATATTGCAAATACGACATCGAATTCCAGACCTTTGGCTTGATAAGAAGGAACAATTAACGTCTTATCCTTGGGGATGTTTCCCGCCTCATTTATTAAATGAAAGCCTTGATGGAATCCACTAAGTTTCTCGTTTGCCAGTTTGCAATCTTTCATCGTTTTTGCAATGACGGCAAACGTTTTGAAACCTTCCCTTTTAAGCCCTTCAATAAGTTCGATCAGTTTTTCTTCCCAGCCTTCCTTTTCTATGGAAATGAATTCCGGATTCCGGCCATGACGGACTACAGGTTCAACTTCCGGGAAATCGTATGTTAACAACTGAAGAATGCGGTTAGCTTGTTTCATTATTTCAACAGTGGTTCTATAACTTTTTTGTAATTCAGTATACGTAGCCCGCGGGAAAATACGATGGTGAACTTCCTCCCATGTCTGAAGTCCGCGATATGAATGGATGCCTTGTGCAAGGTCACCTACGAGTGTGAACATGTCAGTATCCACTGCGGTTTTGAGTGCCTGTAACTGCATGAAACTATAATCCTGAGCCTCATCAATGACGACATTTTTTGCTTTGTTTTCTTTGTCGACACCAAAAAGCCGCTCCTGAAGGTATAATAATGCACCTAAGTCCTCCATTTCGTAACATTTATCAGAAAAATGTTTTTGATTATACTCACATAAAGCATTGGCATCTTCAACAGTAAGTTTACCGTTACTGTACGAGGCGAGCCGCTCCGGATCTTGATATAATTCCTGATAGTATTGGAGAAGATCCTTCTTTTTGAATTGCTTAAAATAGCCTTTTACGGAAGAACGGACCGCCTTTTTGATCTGCCCGATCCTTTCTTCTTTTTTATCGAGGCATTTTGTAACAAATTCCTTACGTACGACTGGATCGATATTCTTATAGAGAGCCTTCTCGATTTTGGCCTCATAAAAACCAACAGCACGTTCAAGCATTATTTTCTTTTTCAATTTCACTTCATTTTGTAAAATGGCCTTCAGTTTGTCCAGCCTGCTATATAACGGTAAATACCAATAATCCTCTTCCAATAACCTTATGAACTTCTTAGCCGAATAGAGGCGATATTTATCACAATAAAAATCTGTATCCGGATGAAACCCCTGGAAAATATCCTTTACATATTCGTCCAAAATATATTTAAATGCAGGGGAGCCCTTTAGACCTGATATCCAGACAGCGGTTTTTATTTCTTCATCATCCTTTTCCAGCAATCGGGTTAATTTATCATCCGCTACAAGCTTCACTTGCTTACCTATCGCTACTTGAACATATTCGGAAAATGTGAATTGTTTTACTTTTTCAACACCCAATTCTGGTAATGCTTCAGATATGTAATCAATGAACACCCTGCTCGGTGCAAGAATCATTAATTGTCGCGGATCGAACAAGTCTTTATAATGGTAAATGAAATATGAGATTCTATGTAAAGCAATTGTTGTTTTACCACTGCCAGCTGCGCCCTGGACTATGATTGGCTTGTTCAAATCTGCACGAATGATTTTATTTTGTTCTTCCTGAATCGTGGTAATGATATCTGTCAATCGATTACTGGAACTTTTAGAAAGGGATTCCTGCAACAATTCATCCGTTGTTGTTAAATCAATATCCCTTACCTCTTCCAAGACACCTTCTTCTATCATTAGTTGCCTCTTTAAAGTGATGTTCCCGCAAAATGTTTCCCCTTCCGCTTCATATTCAATTTCACCAATCCGCCCCTCATAATAAAGGTTTGCAATTGGTGATCGCCAATCGACGATGATCTGTTCCTGGCTTTCCCTCTGATAAAGGGATGTTTTTCCGAAATAAAGCACTTCGCCACTTTCACCATCATTCCTTTCAAAATCCACTCTTGCAAAGTAAGGCTTTTTACTGGCTTTGCGTAAACTTTCAAGTTCAGTTTTGGACATTTCAAAAAAGTTGGCTGTAGTCAGCAACTGAGAATATAAGGCGGATTCAGACCAATCGGCATCTCCAAAAGCTTCTTGCATATTCCGCTGAAATTGATCTTTGCTTGTTTCTGATGTTTTGATGACTACATCCATATAACGTTTGGTAAAATCCAGCCGCTGTCGTTCATGTTCGAAATCAGGGTGATTACCCAATAAAATCACTTCCCCTTCCTTGTGTATTTATCAAACTTATTAAAATGCCGATGCTAAGACGAAATGGACATTTATACTATCAGAAAAGCCAATGGTTGACAAATCTGGAGACATAGAATTATATAGTTGTAATTTACCTTCCCTAATATTTCATATAATTCGAAGAATACACTATATATTCCAGATTGGATTTAGCTATAGTATGTTGACTTATGCAGGAACATTCAAAATGCCTGGTTATGCCTTTCTTCTACAATTGTCATCAATTCTTAACATAAAAAACGCTAATTTAATGTTTCTATGGAAATCTTACATATATACTTAAATTACAATTAATTATTTTTCTGAGAAAGTGGGTACTGTCATGGAAATAAATGAAAGACAACCAATGCTATCCCCTAAATTAATCCATGAACTTGAAGTTTTATCATCTAAAACAAATATGTCCATCCCTGAATTATTAGAAATATCTGTTGTATCACTGCTAGAAAAGGTGAATAATACTAAAGAACTAAATGTTGGTCTTAATAATAAGGAAATGATTTTAAGAAATAAAATCATCATTAATCAAAATAAAGAAGTTTTGAATAAACAAAGCACTTGACCATAATAGGTTAAGTGCTTTTTGGTTCTTCACATTTACAAACCCATGAACGCTACCTGAATACCTCTCTGCCTAAGCCATGCAATTACAGCATTTTTTCTGTTTCCATTCCAATGTCATTAAAAACACTTAACTGCCATTATGTTTTATAAGGCTAGATATTCTACCGTGGTTTCCAATATAATATTCATTCTTTATCATGTTATTAGCACCAATGCAGTATTCAGTAAATCCCGCTTCCATTTAACTTTCTGAATTTGATGAATTTCCTTTTTCCGTTTGAATTTGTAATTTGGCATAAAAAAAAGCAGTTATTAAACTGCTTATCAATTATTCATGGTTTATTTGATGTCACGTATGTACCAGCTATGAAATCATGTATGGCTCTATGATCTTTTCTTATGCCAACCATGAATGCACTAACAATAAACCCTATCCCTAATGTAATGGCATAAACTAAAGCAGCAACTAAATACCTCAATAGCATTGTGCCTATGCCTAATTTTTTACCGTCTAACCTTACTATGCGTATACCCACAATCCTTTTACCCACTGTATAGCCATACCATAGTATCGGGACAATCATCATGTAGAGAAAGTTAAAAAACGTTGAAAAATTTTCATTTTCCCAATCACCTGTAATCAGCCCGAAAATTATCGCTAATGGTGCTGATACAATTATGCCATCCAAAAATCCTGCGAAAAGACGTTTCCAAAAACCTACAGAATCGCTCATATGTGTTCCTCCTGTTATATTAGTTACACTTACCTATATTACCAATTAAAAAGTTAATGCGTAATAAGTCTTTTTACCCGTAAATTTTGTTCGACAAAAAATTAAAACTTAGATTAGAGGAGATAATTTTTCATCAAAATTAAATACCTGTGTAATTTTTGCTTATAAACGTTTGTTTTTACTAATCTAACTTTAATTTTCCTAAGAAATAAGATACAATTTAACGAGCGGCATAGTTTAAAAATTAATGGACATAAACTGCTGTTTGTGTGAATCAGCGTAAAACTAGTGAAACAAAGTGTTGGACACGTTGAAACAAAAGTATTTTGGAGGAATGTAAATAAATGATTACAGTAAATAATGTTGGTTTACGTTATGGCGATCGTAAACTGTTTGAAGATGTTAATATAAAATTCACACCTGGTAACTGCTACGGTCTGATAGGTGCAAATGGTGCGGGTAAATCCACGTTCCTAAAAATCCTTTCCGGTGAAATTGAAGCACAATCCGGTGATGTCCATATGGGGCCTGGTGAACGCCTTGCCGTTCTAAAACAAGATCACTTCGCTTTTGAAGAAGAAGAGGTCCTTAAAGTTGTCATTATGGGACACGAGAGATTATATGAAGTCATGCAAGAAAAAGATGCCATCTATATGAAAGAAAACTTCACGGACGAAGACGGAATGAAAGCGGCCGAACTTGAAGGTGAATTTGCCGAATTAAATGGTTGGGAAGCTGAACCTGAAGCCTCCATTCTCTTAAAAGGCCTTGGTATTGCAGAAGACCTGCATACAAAGAAAATGGCAGAATTGAACGGTGGCGACAAAGTTAAAGTATTGCTTGCCCAGGCACTATTCGGTAAGCCGGATGTTCTATTACTGGATGAGCCTACCAACCACTTGGACTTAAAAGCGATCAAATGGCTGGAAGAGTTCTTGATCAACTTTGAAAACACAGTTATCGTAGTTTCCCATGACCGTTACTTCCTTAACAAAGTTTGTACACATATTGCGGATCTCGATTTCGGTAAAATCAAAGTTTATATCGGTAACTATGACTTCTGGTATGAATCAAGCCAGCTTGCCCTTAAATTGACTCAAGATGCCAACAAGAAAAAAGAAGAAAAAATCAAAGAGCTTCAAAATTTCATCGCTCGATTCAGTGCCAATGCATCCAAATCAAGCCAGGCGACATCCCGTAAGAAATTATTGGACAAAATCAGCTTGGATGACATACAGCCTTCTTCTCGCCGCTATCCATATGTCGGCTTTTCACCTGAGCGTGAAATCGGGAATGACCTCCTTCGTGTAGATGGAATCTCGAAAACGATCGATGGCATAAAAATATTGGATAATGTCAGCTTCACAATGAATAAGGGTGACAAGATCGCTTTTGTCGGTAAAGATGAGATTGCCAAAACAACAATGTTCAAAATCTTGGCAGGTGAAATTGAACCGGATAGCGGCTCATTCAAATGGGGCGTTACGACCTCTCAGGCATACTTCCCTAAAGATAATGCCGAGTTCTTTGAAGGTGTCGATTTAACTCTTGTCGATTGGCTCCGTCAATATTCTCCTAATGACCAGAGCGAAAGCTTCCTGCGCGGTTTCTTGGGCAGAATGTTATTCTCTGGCGATGAAGTCACGAAAAAGGCAAGTGTTCTTTCAGGGGGCGAAAAAGTCCGCTGTATGCTTTCTAAAATGATGTTAAGCGGTTCGAACGTGCTAATGCTTGATGAACCTACTAACCATCTAGACTTAGAGTCAATTACGGCATTGAACAACGGTTTGATCAGCTTTAAAGGATCGATGATCTTCTCTTCTCATGATCATCAGTTCATCCAAACTATAGCGAATCGAATCATTGAACTTACACCAAAAGGTACAGTTGATAAGCAAATTAGCTATGATGAATACCTTGAAAATAGCCAATTACAAAAACAAGTGGCTGAAATGTACAAATAAGATTTATGAAAGCACATCCTTATTGGATGTGCTTTTTTTTGGTTCCTGATTCTCCCTACCTGCATTTGTTTCATTCATCCAATGCATTGAAGGTATAAAAAACACTCTGCAATAAATATAATAATATTCCCTGAAAGATGGGTACTGAATAATTTCATGGTTAAAAAGGTATATTGGTAAGGAAGGAGTGAGTTAGAATTGGATGGTCATACAGTGAAAAATATTTTTGAGGATACAGGATACCTTTTTTTATATGATAAATTCAGTTATCAATTTTATGTATCCGGATTGTTCGACTTAGTGGATCAAGAAAAAATAATTTCGGATTTTTTAAATACTTATGGCTTCGAGGATAAAAATCCACTCTTTTTTGACGACTTTTCCTTTTACTTTAATTGTTTTCATTATTCCCACCAAAAACAAAATTTGTTAAATTTCTTGAAAACCGAGTATGATGAACATATTTGTTAATTACAAAAGGCCAGGTAAACTGATCCGACCTTTTCTTAAAACATACACGATTCAAAAAAGGTAAGAGCATATTAGCGCTCTTACCTCAGACTGTAGGCAAACTCGATGAAAATCGAGTTTGCCTACAGTTTTTTTATGGGTGTACAATTTAGACGTTAATTTCCGCTCCAGGCACTCGCTTTCCGCGGGCGGTCCGGGAGCCTCCTCGGCGCCTTTGCGCCTGCGGGGTCTCCCTGGACGCGCTTTTAAAAAGTTCATTTACATTCTTTTTGCTCCTAAATATCTTTTCTTCCAATAACTATTATCCATAGAGGAAATGCTTACACCATTTGATGAGGAGCTGTGTATGAATTGATTTCCACCTATATAAATACCAGCATGTGAGGCACCAGGTTTATAGGTTTCATAAAAGACCAAATCTCCAACTTTTGGTTTGGACACCTTTGTCCCCTTTTTATAGATTTCCGATACCGTTCTTGGTAAAGTGACATCTGCACCTTTATCGAAAGCGTATTTTAGGAATCCGCTGCAATCAAAACCTTTTGGTGTAGTTCCACCCCATACATACCGTACATTCAAATGTTTTTTTGCTTCATTCACTATCGCAGAAGATTTATTGCTTGTTTTATTTATATTAGCTACGTTGGATGTCTGCTTTTTCACCCCCAAAGCTTTATATGTATTCGGACCTACAATACCATCAGCTTTTAAGCCTTTACTTTTTTGGAACTTTACGACTGCACTTTTAGTAACGGTCCCAAAATATGTAGTTGTATTATTACTCTTAAAATATGCTTTTTTCTTTAGAACCTCTTGTAATTGTTTTACTTCTGTATGAGTCATTCCACTTTTTAATGTACGATCGCCCAATGCAGCATTACTAACCAACGGATTTGATAGTAACAAACCAGACACTACAAAAGATGCTATAATTTTTTTCATTTTCTCCCCCGATAAAATCTCTTTTTTATAAGTTTATCATCTTTAAGTGACACACATATTTACCTAATTTTACATTATCATTACAAATTTGTGCATAAAGTGTGCATAAAATACAAAATAACTAAAATATCCCTAACGTTCCCGAAAGGTGTTAAGGCTATGGACTATGGATCATCCTAAAATAGTTTCTTTTTTTCGAACCACATATACTCTACTTCTTATAGGTCCCTAATAGATTTTTCTGGAATTAGGGTAAAAAAATAAACAATAGGTAGTAGATATTATTGTGTAGTACTTAAGAGTAAATGAAAAAGGCTGCCTTAAATACAGCTCCTATCTTCAGCTAACGCACCCGTTTGTTTAAGTACATTTTTTCACATGATCAATAAAAAGAGTCGTTTTCCCTATAAGAGAAACGACTCTTTTGGTAAACATGGCAGTAAATTGACCAACGTTGTATCCATGTTTTATATATTTCGAGAATCCGATACTACTTCCTTCACTCCATTGCGTTTTAAAGCAGTACTCAGTATCACAATCATGCTTACTAATCCAATCCAAACAAGAACAGAAACAGGCGTATTCCAGGTTAAGCCTTCCCCAAAGAAGAAAAATCCTCGAAGCCCTTCTACCATAAATCGCATTGGCAACCAAGAATAAACCCAATCGTGATAAAATGGAGACATCATTTCTGGAGCCATTGCAAGCAATGGTGCACCAAAGAAAAGCATTAAGATAAAAATAGGCATACCTTTAAGCCCCAATAGTGAAAGTACAGCTAATATCATTAGAAAAAAGCTAAAGGATGTAATTGATAAAAATAAAGCCGTATCCATGAAATTCGGGATATTTAAACCAACCATACCATCTGCTATCCAGGTTATGCCAAATCCAATTACCAGAGCTACAACCGCACCCATAATAATTTGCCCTATCCTTGTGACAAGGTTTTCTTTTCTAGTGCGGATCGGCATTTTGCTAATGGAAATAAAGATTATCGCAGCACTTGCCAAACTAGCCATCCATAATGGCTGGAATAAGGAAACAGGAGCATTTCCATTCGCACTATTCATGCCGATTTCATTGACATTTGTGACTTTCTTAGCGATTGGAACTGCAAGGCTTGCTGCCTGTTTTGCAGTCAATGTTGCTCCTTGTTTTTCAAAACCATCAAGTAGTTGTTTTCGGACAGTGTTGTTCATGTTGTCAACTACTCCATTCAAGACCTGTCCTGCCATCGTTGAAGCAGCCGTATTCATTCCCTGATTAATAAATATTTGTACTTCAGGTGCAGAAGGTGCTGATGTCCGTAATGATGCTTGCTTTGGACTAAAATCTTTGGGAATAACTAAAGCCGCGTAATACTTTTGATTATCTAAACCTTTTTGGACTGCCTCAATACTGTCTACTTCCACCCATTTTACAGTAGGGTCTTTATCCTTTGTTGATGCTGAAGACTTTTGTATCATTTCAACAATCGTTTGCCCCATGTTCATCTTTGGTTGATTAGGAATTTCCACTCCTTCATCCTCATTTACGATTGCAATCGGCAGATTTTTCGGTTGTGATTGAACCGATGGAAATAATGTCAGTGAAAAAATAAAAATAACTGCAAATGCGATGATAGGTGAAACCAATACCAGTTTATTTTTAAACATATTTTGCCCCTCCTTGGTTTGGGTTTATAATAAAGAACAACCTGTTGTTTTATTTACTACATTCAAATTATAATTTGGGGACTAGTTCTGTTTCAATAATCAAAAATGTCACATGTGTTGGTTACGGAACACCTTTTATAAATGTGTTGGATAAAATCAAGGAGGAATTAACTTGCTAGATAGTAATACGGATTTACGGATCATTCGGACAAAAGAGTCCATCCGAAATGCACTAGTAGAATTAATCGATGAAAAAGGGTTCAAAGCAATTACGGTTAAAGACATAACAACCAGAGCAAAAATTAATAGAGGCACATTTTATGCACACTATCAAGACAAATTTGATTTAATGACTAAATACGAAGAAGAAATCATGCTTGAAATGTCCAGAATTGCAAAACAGAACTTTCCAGGTGTTATTGCCGCACTTGGAACCGACTCTCCAACTTTAGCACCATTTACACTCTCAGTTTCAATATTTGAGTATTTTAATGAAAATAGTGGATTTATGAAAGCTGTGTTAGGTCCAAAAGGAGATTTATCATTTCAAACAAGACTGAAAGAATTTATGTGGAAAACACTGTTTGGAAATAATCCAAACGCACTTATTAAGGAGGAAAATTTACTTGTTCCAGGACAATATTTTGCTTCTTACGTTGCATCTGCACATATAGGAGTAATTCAACAATGGTTGGATAGTGGCAGGAAAGAATCCCCTCAAGAAATGGCTCGTATCCTTTCAACCATTACAGTTAATGGTCCCTTCTTTGCAGCTGGTTTGAAAAAATAACTTACACAGGGATAAAGAGACAATACCATGAAAAATAGGTACTGTCCCTTTATTATTAATATGCTTAGACAACTAAACTGCCCCGTTAGTTCCATAAGAATAAGCTGCCTAAAAGACTGCCCAATCTTCAGCTAATGCACCTGTTAGTTTATTAAGGTCAATCGAGACCTCAAAATCTAGAGAGTTGGTTACTTCTTCTTTAGAGTCTGGTAAAATTTACTCAATTAAAGAAAAAGGAGGTAATCACTTGAAACGAAATTGATTTATTACCTTCTTAGCCGTTCATACGGTTTACTACTTTCCTCTTCCGAATGTTTCCTTAGCTACTTCTAATGCTGATGCGGATCGCGGCCATCCAACGTAAAAACTTAAATGAGTAATAGTCTCTATAAGTTCCTCCTCTGTTAGACCGTTTTGTTTCGCAAGTTCTAAATGATATGGAAGCTGATTTAGGCTTTCTCCAGTTACTAGCGCTGTAACAGTAATTAGGCTTCGGTCTCTTAAATTTAAATTATCTCGTCTCCATAAATCTCCGAAAAGTATGTCTTCAGAGTATCTAACAAAATCTGGTGCAAAATGCCCTAATGAATTTCTTACAGTAGGAGTAATGGGTTTGTTCATATCTCTTGCTCCTCTCGATTATTAAGTATGATATTAAAACACTAAATCATTTGAGCAATTCCGTCTCCAAATGACCAGTTTTCAAGATTTGTTTCCGATAGAATTATAAATACATTTTCTTTAACTACATTACAATTATTGTGCAATTTGTTAGCAATACTCTTATACAGTAATTCTTTTTGCTGTTTAGATCTGCCTGGACCGCATGTGATTAAGATGTAAAGCAGTTGGTTTGTTCTTTTACTACTAATAAGATAATTCGGATCAAAATAAAACTCATCCACCTTATGCGACTGGAAAATTTGAAAATAATCCTTTTTGGGTACATGAAATTCTTCAATAAGTGCGGCCATAACATTTCTACTGATTTGCTGTAAATCTTTGTGATTATATTCATTTTCCAAATAACTAATTTGAACGAATGGCATTTTCCCCCTCCTTTTGATAACAAGTTAATTTTACCTCCACTAATGTTATTTGTATAATTGAAATAATCGAATGAAAAGTTCATAAAAACGAATGGAGATTACTGGATATGGATTTAAAAGAAGTTAAGACATTCCAAGCAATTTTAAGGGAAGGGACATTTTCAAAAGCAGCTCAAAAATTAAACTATGCACAATCAACTATAACGAGCCATATACAAAAACTAGAAAATGAAATTGGATTTAAGTTATTCGAACGAGGATGGGAAGCAAAATTAACAGAATCCGGAGAAATTTTCGCTAAGGAGATTCATTCTCTGATTAAACATTGGGATTTTGTTTTAGAGCAATCAAAAGCAATAGAAAAAGAAGAAGTTGGCACAATAAATATCGGGGCAATTGAAACAGCAGCAACAGTTTTGCCATCCACTATAAGCCAGTTTCGGGAAATAAAACCTAATGTGACTTGTAATATTACTGTAGGAAATACAGACACTCTAATAAATCTTTTAGATAGTGGTATGATCGACTTTGCAATAGGTGGAAAACCGTACAAAGAAAATGGATATTCATTCATCCATTTATATGAAGAAGAAATATCCGTAATATTTTCCAAAAAATATTATCAAGATCCTATTACCATCCAATCGTTGCATGATATAACTGAATACCCTGTTTTTATTGGTGGGGAAAATTGTTTATACTATACAAAGTTTGAAGAAGAGCTTTCACATTTAGATTCGAAACCCTTTTATTACACAGTTAGTCAGATACTATCCATACCTTTATATATTCATAACTTTCCTTCCATTGGTGTAGTCTTATCATCTTCAAAGCTTTCTGATAATATCGTTAAAGTGCCCTTAGAATTGAAGAATCCTTTCATTCCTATTGGGATAATACAAAAGAAGGATAATAAGTACCTTTCTAATATAAAGAAGTTATTCCTAGACTTAATAAGAGATTCTTTTGATAGGGAATAGAATATATATAATGGGCTAACTGTGAGTTGTTGAGTAAGAAAAATAAAATCGATTCCTTATAAATAGAAGGAATCGGTTTTTGAGGTTAGAATTTGCTTAGCGTACAAAATTTCCGAGATGTTGGCACCCCTCAAAGAAATCGAACCAACATCGTTAGTGGATTAACCGTTATTTTAACTTCAATAATATTGTATCTGCAATAAATCTTGTTATCGTAGGATTCATAAACCTTAATGAACTAAACTGCCCCGTTAGTTCATTAAGGAAAACCAAAATCAAGTATTGATTTCGGTTTATCATTTTTATAAACGATTAAACTTTATTCAAAACGGTACGACTTTATTTTAAAACTACATCTTTAATGATCAAACGGTTATATGTAAAACTTAGTTACCATAATGCAAATTAACGCCATTCCAATATCTATCAAAGGATTGGCGTTTCTATTTTTTATTGTTTATTCAGGATTTCAAATATGTAGATAATTTCTTACCAATGAGGAAAAGGTTAACAATGGCCTACGTATGTTCTATATTTTCTAAACAAGATTGTGAAGATTTGTACTTAAGCTAACGGGTGCGTTAGTTGATTAAGGAACACAAAAATGATCAAACTTTGTTTCGAAGCTACAGCATAAACGATAATTTCGAAGATGAGAAACCCACTTGGCTACCAAGGGGGTTTATTTTTGATAGATTCCTTAAAGAGTGTATCTTAGCTAGCTTTGCATACCATATGTAACCTAAAAAACGACAAAAAAGTATATATACGTCAATATACCTTTTTGGTATTATAAAGATAAATTTCCTATATTTGTTATTTTTGAGTAGGAATTATTAAATAAGGGGAAGTGATAAAACTGAAGAAGAATAAAGTAGTAATTAAAGTATTAGCATTCTTTATGTTAATTGGGTTATTTGTTTATACAGTATATGTTGAACTCCCATCTAAACAAACATCAACAACTCAAGAACAACAATCAAATGTTTTGAAAGGACAATTCCATCTTGACAATGTTGTAAAAATTTATGTTCCATCTACCTACAATATTGATCAACCTATTGATAACAGCAAATATGTTGACCAGTCTTTAGAGAAGTTCTCTAATATGTTTGGAGGTGCTACTTCTTACGATGGAACAGGTGCTTGGATAGGAGACAATGAAAAATTAGTTAAAGAAAAAGTAACCATTGTTTATAGCTTCACTGAAAAGTTAGATAAGAATAAAATTAATGAAGTTGTAGCTTATGCAAAAAATCTTAAAAAAGAAATGAAACAGTCTTCGGTATCTATTGAAGTAAATGGAAAAATGTATTTTATTAAATAAAAGATCTATAAAAAAAATTATTTAAAGGTATGCTCACTGAAAAGCATACCTTTAATTTGTATTATGTTAACCTATGCAGTTTTCAATGTCAATAATAACGGTATTGCTGTCAATTCCCAAGGCAGCAGCTGTACTCATCACTGTCCCAGGTGTAGCAGTAGTAACAGTGAAAGTAGCCATATAAAAGCCAGATGCATCTGTAGATGCCGGAGTTACAGTACCGAGAGCAGGATCGATTGTAAAGAAAACCGGTGTACCTGCTGGAGGAGGACTTCCATTCACCAACACTTGCCCACTAAGAATTGTACTACTAGGACCTGTTCCCGGAGTACATGGTATAGTTGCCTGAGAACTCAAGGTAACTGTTATAGGCCCACACAATCACGACTAGTAATAGTAACAGTATTGCTGTTTTGTCCCAAAGCAGTAGCGGTAATCATTGCTACCCCAGCTACTGCAGTACTATTGTAAGTAGCCGAAAAATTGCCAGATGCATCTGTAAATGCTGGGTTAGGAGTTATAGTACCAAGAGTAGGATCATCGATTGTAAAGAAAACCGGTGTACCTGCTGGAGGAGGACTTCCATTCACCAACACTTGCCCACTAAGAGTCGCGGAGATAACAGTATCAGGAGGGCAATTTGTTGTACCTATATCAGATTCATCACTAGCCAAGGTAACTGTTGTTACCGTATTAAGTCCGATCAAATCTAGAATGTTTTCAAATTTGAACTCAAGCAACATTTCTTTCTTGATGACGTCACGAAGAGTTCTTTGAACACTTCTATCAACATCCAGAAGATCCGTTAATGAAACCACTGGAGGAGAAAGCGGAGTTCCGCCAGGTAATGTTCCTAAAACGAGCTGCAGCTTTTCTGCTTCAGCATTCATGATATGAGCTAGAGCCAACTCCTCAAAAGCCACGGAAGCTAATAGCAAAGGAATTGTTTGTGCAGTTGTGACTGAGATGAGTGGTGTGATATTGGGTATATTTGGAAAAGACATTATAATTCACCTCTTTGATAGTTAATATGAAAGAACAAGGCTTGTACTGCTTTTGTTCTATTTCATTTTATGCCACAGCATTTTAAAGAGATTATGTTTTTGCCCTATTATTCTGAAAAACTAATAAATGTGTTGTCCCCCAAAAACTTATAATATCCGTATGGATGAGGATTCAACACAATGTGATTCTATTGTGCCCATTCAAGTAACCTGCCCCGATAGTTCCATAAGAAAAAGAGTTGCCAAAGCAACTCTCTAATTGAAGTAAAGCACCCGTTAGTTCATTAAGAAAAGCGACTCTTATTAAAGAATCGCGCCCGATTGTTGAAGATCAATTAATTCATTTTTTTAAGAACTTCCCCCCTATTAAATTTCAATAAGTATAGGAACGATCATTGGCTTTTTCTTAGTATGTGTATATACATATTGTCGTATTGATTTTTTTATTTGTTTTTTCATTACATTCCATTGGTTTCTATTTGCTTCTTGTAGCTCGTTAACAGTTTTTGTAGTAAGTCGATTAACGTCTCTTCGGAGTTCCGAGAAATCTCTATCCACAAATCCACGAGAAATGGTATCGGGTTCAGAAATCAGTTTTCCTTCCGCTTTACTCATAGTTAAAACAATCATGAGTATTCCATCCTCTGAAAGCTGTTTGCGGTCTCGTAACACAAATTCCCCAACATTACCGACATCCCCCCCGTCTACGTAGGTATTCCCAACCGGTATTTTCCGGGTCTGACGGGCAATGGTATGTTCAATATCGACGACATCGCCATTATTAATGATAAACGTGTTTCCTTTCTCTACTCCAACGGATTCAGCTAACAAACGGTGATGGTGTAACATTCTAAATTCACCGTGAATGGGAATAAAATATTTTGGTTTCATTAATGTAAGCATTAGTTTTAAATCTTCTTGATAACCATGGCCGGAAACATGCATTCCGGATGTACTTCCTGATCCATAAATCACTTTGGCTCCAAGTGCAAATAAGTTGTCTACGATACTCGTGACATTTCGTTCATTCCCGGGTATTGGACCTGCTGCAAAGATAACCGTATCTTCAGGTAAAATGTCGACACCGCGAAAGTTTCCAGTGGACAGGCGGGCAAGAGCAGCCAATGGTTCTCCTTGACTCCCCGTGCATAAAATAGCTACCTTTTCAGGAGCCATTTCATTGATTTCATGTGGGTCAATTAACATTCCATCAGGAACTGTTAAATAACCACGTTCCATAGCAACCGCTACGACCTTAACCATACTTCGTCCAAGCAACGCAAGTTTTCGATTTGTTTTTTGCGCTGCATCCACGACTTGCTGAACGCGACTAATATTTGAAGCAAAGGCAGAAAGAATAACTTTACGTTCGGCTTTCATGAAAGTTGTTTCCACATGTTCTCCTACCATTTGTTCCGATGGGGTCAAACCAGGACGTTCTGCATTGGTACTCTCAGACAAAAGAAGCAAGACCCCTTCTTTGCCGATTTCAGCCATTTTATGAATATCCGAATGCTCATTATTCGCAGGGGTTAAATCAAACTTGAAGTCCCCCGTATGTACAATATTACCCTCTGGTGTGTGAAAGACCATTCCCAAGCAATCAGGAATACTATGGGTCACTTTGAAAAAGCTTACGCTCATTTCTCCGATTTTCAAGTTTGAGTTTGAGTTGATTTCAACAAGTTCGCTTTCTCTTAGAAGTTTATGTTCTTTTAATTTGATTTCAATTAATCCTAGTGTGAAGCGTGTGGCATAAACGGGTACATTTAATTTTTTTAAGAAGAACGGGATCCCCCCGATATGATCTTCATGTCCATGTGTGACAATTAAAGCCCTGACTTTATCTTTATTTTCTACTAAGTAAGCTATATCAGGGATAATCAAATCAATTCCTAATAAACTTTCACCTGGAAACTTATTGCCACAGTCGATAATCACGATATCGTTTGAATATTCGATTGCATACATATTTTTCCCGATTTCATTCAAGCCGCCTAAGGCGAAGATAGATAATGCATTCTCTTTTGGACTCAAATTTATATCCTCCCACTTTAAATATAATCTTAGTATGCCCTTTGGGTTTCCTTCATTAATCATATATTAGGATACCAAGGGTAATGAAATCCTGCGAATTAGTGAGCATTTAAGAGATATACATATCTATCTGAGGGAGTTTAAGTACATTTATTCACAATTCACAAAGTCTAAATAAGGGCTTATAATTTTAGAGACTTCATTGCTTGAATTAAAGTGTGACAATAATCGGACCATTTTTAGTAAGGATAATCGTATGTTCTAATTGAGCTACATAGCTTTTTTCTGTAGCATAGGTCCAACCGTCTTCTTTTTGGAATACTTCTTCCTCAAAGGTTGAGATAAATGGTTCGAATGCGATAACCATCCCTTCCTTTAATATTTCATTATCCCATGGATCATTATAATTTAAAATATGGTCAGGTGCTTCGTGTATTCTACGTCCAACACCATGTCCTGTAAGGTTTTTGATAACAGTGAATCCATGCTGTCTCGCTGTTTCAAATACAGCTTTTCCGATTCTGCTTTTTTTGGAACCGGGTTTTGCTTTCTTAAGACCTGCTTCAAATGCCTTTTTAGCAACGTCGCATAATTTCGTTAATACTTCTTCTCCTGCTCCTACTACAAATGAGATTCCTGTATCTGCGAAATAACCGTTCTTTGAAGCAGATACATCTATATTCACTAGATCCCCTTCATGAATAACCCGATGACCCGGAATACCATGTGCCACTTCTTCATTAAGACTAATGCAAGTATAGCCAGGAAAATCATATTCACCTTTTGGAGCTGAAACTGCACCTGCTTTTTCTAAAAGTTCTCCGGCTATATCATCAAGTTCTTTGGTCGTTATGCCAGGAATTGTTCTTTGTACCAATTCATCTCTAATGGAGGCAATAATTTTGCCAATTTCCTTCAAACCATTAAAATCTTCTTCTGTTTTTGCAATCATTTTTTCCTACCTCATTATCTTTTATCATCAATAAACTTTATAAGTATTAATTGTACCTTTATTTTCTCGAAAAATAAAAGCAATGTATATTATTTGGTACAATACCCCTCAGGTGAATTTTTCTTCGATCATGAAATAGACCACAAAAAGCATCTAGTACATATAACTATACTATTAATTGGATTTACCTTCCACTTTCCTTATTGAACTAACCTGCCCTTTTAGCTTTATAAGAAAAAGAGCTGCCACTAATGCAAGTCCTTGTATTTTTCCCCTTCATTCTTCAATGAATGGAGAAAAATTTCGTGGGGATACTTCTGTTGGATATAGTGTATAAGTGCAGTGACAACTTGTGGACCGGATTCCACGAGTCTACCTTGTTCAAATGCAGTGAAGTTATCACCGCCTGAAGCTAAATAATTACTAACCGCTACTTCATATTCGTTGTTTGGCTGAATCTCTTGACCCTTCATGTCTTTCAGCTCAACAATGCGGTTGCCAATTGGAGCATTGGGGTCCCAATTATACGTTAAACCAACCGTTTGTAACCTATTTTCATAATCTTTCGCCCACTGCTGTTCTAAAGCAAGTTTTATTTGGTCTCCTGTTAAGATTAACTTACTGACACGATGACCAAAAGGCATGTCTGTATAAAGTTCTTCTACAGTGATATACCCTTTTTTTAAACTTTTCCGCATTTCGCCTTGATGGACAAAAGCTATATCTACCCCCATGGCTTCCCGTTCAGATTCTGCAATCATTTTCGCTAATGGGGATTCACCGTTTGCATCTTGTTTTCGTGTGATTTCTTCTGGCATTTCTCCTATTATCTGATTAAAGTAGCTCCCCAATCTTTTTCTATATTTATTTAGAAGAGCAACCGTTTCTTTATCTGGTTTTATTTGATGATGTGAAGTGACAATAACCTTTGCTTGTTTCTTAACAATATTTTTAGTATGTGGGTCAATTTCAAGATTTACTTGAGAAAAGGCTTTCCCATTAGAATAAGCTTGAACGATCAGTTTACCGGCTACAACGGTATTGGCATATTCATGGCTGTGACCGGCAAAAATGACATCCACCTCATCATCGATTTTTGGAGCCATCTCCACTAAAACTCCACTGGAGTTTGCTCCTGTCTGATCTGATTGAGCTGAATCATGTGCCAGTACAACAATTACTTTGATCCCTTTTTCCTTTAAATGCTTAACGGTTCCGTTAATAGCTGAAACTTCATCCGTAATTTCTACTTCTTTTCGATTTTCAGGTGCCACATACAGATTGGTCTCTTTTGTGACCACACCGATAAATCCAATATTAATTCCGTCAATTTGTTTAATAACATACGGTGGTAACATGGGAGTACCCGACTTTCTATCGATGATGTTTGCAGAAATGTAAGAAGTATTGGCACCTTGAAAATAACCTGTTTTTTTATTGAATCCTCCATAAATAAGACGTTTCATTTCATTTACGCCTTGGTCTAATTCATGATTTCCAGGTGTCCCGACATCAAAGTGCAGGAGGTTTAAAAGTTCAATCGTGGGTTCGTCTTTAAATTGAGAAGAGATTGGAGGACTTCCTCCTACCATATCACCAGCATGAACAAGTAGTGTATTTTGGTTTTTTTGTATATATTTTTTTAAATAGGCAGCCAGGTATTCAGCACCCCCTGCCATGGTTCCTGAAACCATTTGATATTTGTTTAGTTGGCCGTGAAAATCATTAACGCCTAACAATTGTACTTGAATGTAGCGGTTTGATGTGGAATGATTCGTTGTGGAATGATTGGATGAGAATGCTGTGATTTTATAAGTTACAAAAATGATGATAAATACCAAGATGAACAAAGAAGATATGGCCTGAAATTTTGACAACTTCCGATCCCTCCCTCTAGATGTAAATTAAGAATAACTCTGGACTTTTATATCCGTATAAAGGGACCGTGATTTTTTGTTATATTTTATATATCAATTATTAAATTAATCCAGTGCATGCATATCTTTTTAAAAATACTCATACAGCTTAACATTTAGAAATCTGTTAAGATTTTGACTAGCTTAATGGAAATAACATGCAACATTATTTAAAAAGGCTCCAATTTTTCTTCCATTAACCTGATAGTGAAAAAAAACGTTGCTGCTAAGATTTTCTCTGCACTTGTGTAAAAACGTTCTAAGTGTTCCTTATTATTGAAATCTGCTCCATTAGTAAAAAGAAGTTAAACAAAAAGAGTGTAAATCCTTATTGGATCAACACTCCCGTTAGTGCAGTAACATTCAACGTTATTTTTTTAGGTTTTCCTTCATTAAAAAGGAAATTTTTTGCTCATCTGTATATTGGATCTGTTCCAGGTGATTAATTACTAGCTCTTGTCGATGTATTGAATGGTTTTGACTTAACTTCGCTTTTCCCTCTATCTTTTTGATTTTTATTTTGAAGCCTTGAATTCCTTTGTTCATTCCAGCGAGAAAATTAGCGTCTAAATCTTGCAATTTGTATGAGCTATCAGGGGCTTCATACTTCAATACCATGTCATGCAAGGAATCCGTTAACTCCTGTTCATCCTCAATAAGTTCGGCTTCACCGTATACATGAACAGTCACATAATTCCATGTTGGTACTGCTTGATTCGTCTCATACCAAGAGGAAGAGATATAACAGTGAGGACCATGAAAAACTGCTAAGACTGTTTGATTTTCAATATCTTTCCATTGAGGGTTCGGACGAGCAAAATGACCATACAAATAGTTTTTCTCCTTATTCAAAAGCAGTGGTAAATGTGTAGCAAAAGGTATGCCTTCATGCATTGAACACAATGTTGCAAAACCATTCTCCTGTATTACATCGTAGGCTACTGCTAATTCTTTTATTTCAAATTGCTTGGGGATATACATAAAAAATCTCCTTTCCAACTGATATAAACTTTTAAACATTGATTCGTAAATATTATTTATTCACGATCATAGCAACTTTTTCTATTCTCATTTCTATCTTGAATAATCGAGTACGTCATCTAAGAAATATAGTATTATACAAACTGACATATAAAAAGGTACAATTGTAAATAAACAAACATGTCAAAGGAGGTCGTAAATGATAAATACCATTTTTGCTTTTAAGGATGATTCTTCCAAATACAAACAAATTTACGAGCAGTTTAAGTTATATATTGATCGGGGTGACATACTTGCTGATGAACAATTGCCTTCCATTCGTCAACTTGCGGATTCTCTTCAAGTAAGTCGCAATACGACATTAATGGCTTATGATCAACTTGTAGCTGAAGGATATATTCGTGGAGAAGGGAGAAAAGGTTATTTTGCAAATGAATTAGAGCCACTTTTATCCCAAGCAGAGTTAATTCCTCATAATAAAAAGCAAAGAGAGTCAGTGACACCTACCCTCATTGATTTCCGAGCAGGTGCCGTAGATCAAACACATTTCCCCCTTAAAATTTGGAGGAGGATTGCCAATCACGTATTAACGTTACAGGAGAGCTTTAAATATGGGGAACCCTTTGGTGAGGTGTGTCTACGTGAACAAATTGCCACATACTTACTCCAATCCCGTGGGGTGAAAACAGATGCAAATGCCATTATTATCGGCAGTAGTACCCAACAAATGCTTGTCAATCTTGGACATATACTGAAGAATGATTTTCCAAGCGTTACAGTAGAAGACCCTGGATATGATGGCGCTAGGGAAGCTTTTCAATTCCATTGTTTTACGATTGAAACTTTACCAGTTTATGAAGCAGGTGCTGATTTTTCACAATTGGAACAAATGAAATCACGATTAATCTATGTAACGCCTTCCCATCACAGTCCATATGGGGTAAGCATGTCCATTCAACAACGGCAAACGCTTATTCATTGGGCTAACAAGATGCAAGGGTATATTATCGAAGACGATTATGATAGTGAATTTCGCTATACGCAACAACCATTTCCAGCTCTCGCTTCCATTGATTCTGCAAGTGTCATTTATCTAGGGAATTTCTCAAAGTCCTTTCTTCCAGGAATTCGTTTAAGTTATATGGTGTTGCCAGAACCACTTTTAAACCATTATAAAGACCAATTTCTTCATTTCGAGAGTACCACTTCACTTCTAAGCCAACTCACAATGGCTAAATTTATGGAAGAAGGAGAATGGAATCGTCATATTAAACGTATGCGTCTTGTTTATAAACGAAAAATGCAGCTCTTGGTATCATTATTAAAAAAGCAATTCGATCAAAATATATCAATTATTGGTGAGCAGTCCGGTTTGTATTTATTAATCAAAGTACATCTGAAACGTTCAGAAGAATGGCTAATAGAGCGAGCTTCATTTCATGGTGTTAAAGTGTATCCTACCTCACTCTACTTTATTAAAAATAATACCGATAACCCCATTATTAAACTTGGTTTTAGTAATCTTTCTTGTGAGGAAATCCAGCTTGGCGTGGAGCTCCTAAAAAAGGCTTGGTTATAAACCCCCCCCTCCCCCGTAATTGTAGCTTATGTCTCTTTTACTAAATGGGATAGCTTCAGGAAAATGCAGATTTACCACGTTAACCAGGAAATCACAATATTAAAAAGCCCAATTTCTCAGCATTAAAATTGAGAAATTGGACTTTTAGTTATTCCAGAGGAGCGCTCGATTAAATGGAAAATATGAAAAAGCTACAAAATGGGACCCTAGCCATTTTACTAAGCACCTAGTTAAGGAAAGTATAAAGAATTTAAAGTATTATACCTGAAAAATCCCCTTTTAATACTTCTTTTTCATTCTGATTTTTACATAAAAAGAATGCAATAATAGCTGTTCTATTATTTTCTTGCCTTTCATATTTTTCAATTTCAACCTCACAAATTATTGTATCCCCCGTAAACACAGGTCTTAAAAACTCAAAATTCATAGTACGAGCCATTACGTGATGATCTCCACCTACTTTTGTTGGTAGAGTTGCCGTTAATAATCCTTGAATTACAAGTCTTCCCTGTTCATCTGGGTTTATATGATGATTCCCTTCATCACCTGAAATCTCTGTAAATAATTCAACATCCCTTACTGTAAAAGTCCGTTCAAACGTAATGATATCTCCTACTTTTAATGACATATAAATCCCTCCTGAAGGTTTTATGAAGGTGATTAATACCCGCGGACAAAACGCGAATTTTATATCTTAATAACTAACAGCGTCAATGAAGTATTGTTTTGGTAATTTGTTTTCGGTTAAGCTTTTTGATATAAGATATTTTTCTGAGGAAAGGAAGATAAATACGCTACATTGAAACCAGAAACGTTTTTCAGATATCCTTATGTGAGAAAATCTTGAGGTTTCCAATCTTTCGGCTTTATGTTCTTATTCATCCATTTCTTTTGTGGTGCTTGGTATGGGGTGGAGGCAATTAAATGATTATTGTGCCAGCTTGCTGCTCCGGAACGAATCATTTCATAGAGCAGGATCGGGATAAATTCTTCTGGCTGAAGTTGGAAAGAGTAGCGTGCAAAATCTTGGAACCAACCACACTTTAGTAGGTAGTTATCGAGTTCTTCTTTTGTCAATCCGTTTTTAATGATTAATGTGAATGAAAAAATCCTTTTGCAGGCATGCCATGCAACTTTTTCTGGCATTCTGAGCCACTTTTCAAACCGTTCCCTTGCTGCATCAATGGCAGCCAAAGGATTCTCTATTTGTGGTCCATGTCCTGAATATGCCTGTTGAATTCGAAGCATGGACAACCGATCCAAACTTTCTATCGATCGTTGGATAGATGAAACACCCTCTCGAAAGATATTTAACCATCCGATATCACCTTTGTGGAAGAGATCCCCGCAAATTAATACTTCACCTTCCGGTTCATATAAAGAAATATGTCCTAACGTATGTCCTGGTGTGTGCAAGATTTTTAACGTTCTGCTTCCTGTATTAATATCATCGTTATCAGAGAACTTTAGATCGACTCGATAAGGTTCTACTGGCTGATCTAACCATTCTGAACTACAGGCTTCTGAGTCGCAAGAATTAATTAAATCTGCTTCCCATTTATGAGCAGCAATCCTAACTCCATAATTTTTTTGAAAATGAAAATTGCCCCCTACATGGTCACTATGATAGTGCGTGTTCACAATAAGGTGTAATTCTTTTGGTGAAATGCCTACTTCTTTAATTAATTGCTCTGTATCTTTCGCATCACTTCCAAAACCAGTATCAATAAGGACCGGGAGCTGATCCTTAATAAGGATCATGTTTGCACTTGGAAATTTTCTTTCAAAGAAAATAATACTGGATTTTTTAATAAGCCATTCCTCCTTAAATTCAATGACAAACCAATATTAATCCAACAAATTCCTAATCAATTTAAAAGTGAAATATATTCAAAGGCTGTTGTTCCGTATACGCTTTTAAAGTGTTTATTTAAATGGGTTAAATCAACAAAACCACATTCAGCTACAGCTGAATGAATATCTCTATTTTTTTCTATTAACTGCTTTGCATATTCTATCTTGCAGTTAAGAAAGTATTGATATGGTGAAATGCCAGTATGAGTCTTGAATAACCGGATAAACTTAAATTTCGATAAATCAAGCTCTTTACATATCTCGTCAAGTTTAGGTATAGTTTCTAAGTTGGTGTGAAGCATATTCTTCGCTTTTCTAATTAGAGTGTTATCTTTCTTATAGTCTGTAGAAAGATCAGTTTGAATAAGGTTATCTGTGAGGGATAACAGTAATTCACTACACAATGCCTCATCTTTTTCGCTTAATATTGCATTCGTAAGACTTAGTATTCCTTGTTTAAGCCTATAATCATAAACAATGGGATTTGAAAAGCGTATGATATCCTTCTTCTCAATAACCTCCAGAAGCAATTGTGGCTCAATATATAGCATCACATAATCTAGGCCTGTCTCATCATGTGCCATTCCGTCATGTGCCTGTTCCGGATTAAAAAGCATAACGCCATTTTGATAGGACAAGTGTAAACTGCCATCCAAGTTATAGTGTTGAATACCACGCAATGTGACTCCTATTGCATACTCTTTATGAGAGTGCTTCTTATATGTGAAATCAGTAATGCTTGCTGACAAAGCCGTAATACCTGCCGATTTTTTATAGATAAATTTATCCATTTAATTCACCTCTTAAGTAGCTTACCTACATCCATATCATGATTGCAGCATAAACTAAAAACAATGCCATCAATATATTAACAATCTTTTTATGCTTCTGTAAAAACTCCTTGAAGATTGCACCAAAAAGTACCCATGTAATAAATGCTAAGAATCCTATAACAGTTATAGCGATAACGCTTATTGTAACCGCAGGCATTGAGACATAATAGGGCATAATATAGGTAGGAATGACAGTCATTGTAAATAGTACTACCTTTGGATTTAAAAACTGCGTAAGAAATCCAGACATAAAGGTACCCGTTTGTTTTACATTTGGTTTTGATGAATCCATTTTGTAAACTTGATAAGCAAGATATAACATATAAAAGCTTCCGATTATCTGCATAACAATTAATATTTTTGGTATGATCGTTGCAAGTATCGTATTTAACATAGCAGAAATAGCAAGTAAGAAACCAAAAGCAATCGTTGCTCCATACGTATATTCCATTGCCTTTTTTGTACCAGAGTTATGCACGGTGGATAATATGACTATATTAGTAGGTCCTGGTGTAAATGTAACAATAAAACAGTAAAATACAAAAGATGTAATATTCATGAGGTAAACTCCTTTCAAGATATCCTCATGTAATTGTACATCCTAACTTTATAAGCATATAGTATGTTATTGCAGGCTTATATATTGCTTCTTTAAAGATAAATCTACAAATTCAGGGTGCGGATACGTCAAAACCCTGACTTCCTTACGTAAGCAGGAAACCAGGGTCTTTTTACGTCAATTTACAACCATCAAACTTTAATCTGAAAGTATTTTTGTTGCAGCCTTTCTTTACATAATGGGGGATTGTCTAAATAGTTGATTTGAAGATAAAAATTTTCTTGTGATATTGCAAAATTTTAAAATTCCATTTTCTAATTCACTATCCGATAAATAGGAAAAGTTTAACCTTAAATGATGGTTTTCCGGTTCTCCTGCGAAACAAGCTGAACCAGGTAGAAAGTAAATATTCTCTTTTTGACATTCGATTAATAAATGGTTCGTGTTCCACTCTGATGGAATGGATACCCATATATTTAATCCCCCTGTTGGTTCAATCCATTGAACTTCATTTGGCATATGGGAATTGAAGAGTTCTATAACTTTATCCCTTCTTAATTTCAAAGCAAATCTCAGCTTTTCCATATGGTCCTCCATCCTTTTCGAATGAAAAAATGGGAGAATTGCCTTTTGTGTTAATAATGGACTACCAAGGTCCGTATTCACTTTAGATGCCACTAAACGATTAAACAGAGTGCCATTTGCGGTCAGTAGTCCTATCCGGCAACCAGGAACCAATGTCTTGCTTAGCCCCTTTAGATAAATGACGAAACCGTTTTTATCAAGACTCTTTATAGGTGATGGAGGTTTCTTGTCAAAAAATATCTCACTCCAGGGTTCGTCTTCTACAATGATTATTTGATTTTCTTGGGCAAATATTAATAATTGCTCCCTTCTTTTTCGACTTAAAACCCTTCCAGTTGGATTCTGAAAGTTAGGGATGGTATATATCATTTTGGGTTTATATATTTCGCAAACTCTTTGTAAAAGGTCCATTCTCATTCCTTCTTTATCTAATGGAACAGGAATAATAGTAGCCCCACGAGCACGAAATGTATCAATGGCATTGGGATAAGTGGGTGCTTCTGTAACCACAACATCACCTGGTCCTATAAAAGTTTTCGCCACCAAATCTATTCCTTGTTGAGTTCCATTAGTTACCAATATATCTTTATGGTCAATATTTAAATCTTGTTTGCGAAGATACTCGCTCATAGCTTTTCTAAGTTCCTCATCCCCTTGTGCAGGTCCATAACTTGATAAAATACTGGGATTTTTTTCTAAATTTGCATGGATTTCTTTCTCCAGATAACGATTCGGAAGTAAAGATGGACAAATCGCTGCAACAGAAAACTGAATACAGTTTTCAAATGATCCATAATGGGTACCAAATTGAGTTCGGGGAAGATAATCTAAAACGGATAATTGCCACTCGAAATTGTTCTTTTTATTATTTTCTTTATCTTCTGATGTAATATTAGCTTTAACAAATGTCCCCTTTCCTTGTATCCGTTCAATTAACTCATTTTTTTCTAACAATGCATACACTCTTACAACTGTAAGTACACTTACCCCTAATTCTTTTGCTAACGCTCTAACGGAAGGCAAACGTTCATCTTCCGATAACCCCCCTGACCTGATTCTATCTGCTATATTCTCATAAATTTGTTGATTAATCGGGATATTGGAGTTCCTGTTTATGTGGTTGATGCATTTGCAGAAAAGGTCTTTGAGGGAAATCCTGCTGGGGTTTGTGTTTTGAATGAATGGATTTCTGATGACATTATGCAAAAGGTTGCTATTGAAAATAACCTTTCTGAAACGGCATTTGCAGTAAAAGGTGCGGAAAACTATAAACTTAGATGGTTTACACCAGGAGGAGAGATCAACCTTTGTGGTCACGCAACTTTAGCAACTGCTTTTGTCATTATGAACTATGTTGAAAAGCAATTGAAAACCATTCAATTCGACACGATGAGTGGGGTACTCACAGTAAATAGAAAAGATGATTTGTATGAACTTGATTTCCCAACTGTCCCTTCAACGGAGATACCTCTTACTGAACAAATGATTGATGCTTTGGGAACCACACCGATAGAAGCATATCTAAATAGAGATTTGTTATTTGTATTAGAGTCAGAAGAAGCAGTGAAAAATCTAAGTCCTGACTTTTCAAAACTAGAACAGTTGCCAGAGGGTCTTGGAGTTATTGTTACGGCCAAAGGAAATGATTATGATTTTGTTTCAAGAGCATTTTTCCCAAAGTTAAAGGTAAATGAGGACCCAGTATGCGGTTCTGCCCACTGCGGTTTAGTGCCCTTTTGGGCAGAGAAACTAAAGAAACGTGAAATGGTAGCAAGACAGTTATCCAATAGAGGCGGTACACTTTTTTGTAAGCACGAGGACACACGGGTAAAGATGGCTGGAAAAGCAGCACTCTACTTAATTGGGGATATTACTATTGGGTAATGACTATGGAAGATATGAAATATAGTCAAACCAACGTTCTAACCAAACAAATAATAATAGCTTGGCGTTTTTTGCCAAGCTATTATTTTAGCTGCAAATCAACACATATATTTAACAGAGCCTTGTAAAGTTAAATATTTAGAAAGTGATAAGCCTTTAGTTCAATATTTTTATGACAAATTAAAATTTAATGTTGCTGAGGGAAAAGAATTTTCATCGAGTGATTATCACCATATAAAGGATCATGGTTTTACAAATGTAGATTTAGTTACAACTTTAAGTGATTCATTACTCATATCTCTTTTCGGCAAATATGAGTATCTTTTAACTGTATTATGTGATGTGGTTAAGGAGAGTTTAGAAATCGGGATTAGTTATAAAATGATGAAGCAGCAAGGTATCATTGCTTCAGTAAAATATTTAGATAGTTTACTGAATATTGATATTGAAAAATCTAATATCTATAAGAATAATATAGATTGTTGGAGAGTGTTACGTAATATCCTTGCTCATAATTATAGTGTGCCGGATGAAAAACACTACGGTCAATTGGGTAAAATAAATATTCATACAACTATTGTAACAGAAAGAGTTGTTACAAGTATGAATGATTGTTTTAGGTTAATTACTGATTTTGAGAGTTTTTATACTATGGTATTTGATAAATTGTTAACTATAGAAAATGAATAAAGCGTGTTCTTATTGTTTCTTATATATCCAGTTGAAAAGCCTAATTTATTTAAATATATATAAGAACAATTAGTTCCCTAAATATAAAACCTGTATCTTAGATTACCGAGTAATCATTGATACAGTCTTTTTTTATACTCCTTCTTGAACTAAACCAGCTAATAGGATGTCAATATCTTTCTCTAAAATTTTCATTTCCCTTATGATATACTATTTTTGTTCATGACAAATAACCCTCCAAAACCCTTTTGGAAGGATTTTTCTCTGTTTCACAAAACCGTTAATCAGGCTAAATCTAGGAATGCTTCTTTTCTCTTTAATAAAGCGTAAATCCAATGAAGAAGTTTATTCATACAGGCAACGATCGCCACTTTGGCTGGCTTTCCTTCTGATTTTTTCTTATCAATGAAAGCTTTAAGCTTTTTGTTTCTTGAACTCCTTATGCCGCATAGCACGGCAAGATACAGGGAATGACGTAGTCTGCTCGAACCTCTTTTAGTAATACGATTAATGGTTGCCGTATACTTACCCGATGAGTGAACACTTGGATCTATTCCAGCGAAGGCAACCAGTCTTTTCGGATGATTAAACCGATCGATTTCACCAATTTCAGAAATAATTGTGGCTGCGATTTTTTCTCCGATACCTGGAATCGATTGGATGATCTTATATTCCTCAATTTCATTTGCCAGGGCCACTATACGATCTTCCAAATCAGAGAGGTGTCCCTGGTAATGAAAAAGCAACTCAATATACATACGAAGATTGATTACGTGACTTTGATACACATTTTTTTGGTATGGATTTCGAGATGCGGAGTCCATTATTTTTTTGGCTTTTTTCCATGCCCATTGACCCGATCGGCTAGGACAGAACTCTATAACACTCTCTGCTAGTTTACTTTCCCCGGCTGTTAACACCACCTCTGAAGTGGGATATTCCTTTAATATCAATAAAGAAACCCTTGAATATAGATCCCCAAAAACCTTCCGGTATTCAGGAAACACTTGATCTAAAATGGTGTGAAACTGAAGTTTAGCTTCCACATACATATTCGTTACGATTTCCTGTTGTCTGGACAAATTCCGAAGGTCTAATAGCTGAATTCCTCTAATTTTATGAGGTTCAAAATCCTCTTTGTAATACAGCACACACAACTGGTACGCATCGATAGCGTCTGTTTTTACCTTCCGTAAACTGGTCTTCTTTGCCTGATAAGAAATAATCGGATTTAGTAAGATATATAGAATCCCTTGTTCCTCCAAGTATTGAATAACAGGAGTATGGTAATGCCCTGTAGATTCTAAAATGACCATAGGCATCTGCCCTGTCACCTCTTCAATCTCTTTTAAAAAGTCTAAAAAATGATCTAATTCCTCTTTGATGTGCTTCATTGAAAAGCTCTTCCCATACGGTTTAGATTGATCTAAAAATGCCTGAACTTGACTCTCTCCTTTTGCCACATCCAGACCAACAACTGGATTCATTGTTTTTCCCTCCTCTACATACTTACCAGTACCCCTAGTCCTCCATGTAGTGTCATAGCTTCGCTTGTTATACGAGATCTACGTCCCAACCAGCCTCAAACATGTTTCTACAAATAGGGGGCGGACTGTTTAGTTCACGGGATCAAGTCCCACGCACCCGTACGTCCTACCCTGGCTACTGATATAATAGATTCTATTAAAAAAAGGTCAACCAGTAAAAACTGGCTAACCTTATAATACGAACGCACCCGTTACTTTAAGAACATTCACCATTTCTCCCAAAGCAAACTAATTACTTATATAAGGAAAACTAGATATAAATTTCGAGCAATGATTATAAGTCTTCCGGATTAATCGGTGTTTTCTCTTCTATTAGTGTAACTTTACTTTTTGATACCCACCCAAGCCATGTATCTCTATCTACTCTAGTCAGATTTAGATTACTTCCCACAAGTAACGAATCTGTGGCCACTTGGTATTGGCTTTCCTTTTCCTTTAAAATTTAGACTTTCTCCTCTTGTATAATTCCATAAGGAACTATACTTACACAATCCAATAATTCGTTAGGCTTCACTATCTTAGAGTAAAATCCACTATTGTAATTATCTTCAAATGTTGCATCTATATTCAATTTATCCTCAGTTATGATTTTCAAATTATTATCCATATCTAAAGTTATTTCACACTCAACTCCCTTATATTTTCCATATAAACCTTATTTTAACATTATTTTCCACCTCGAATATTTAATTTGCTTATTCAACTAAACTCCCTCAATAAACTAAACACAATCTCACGATTGCTCGAGTATTCTTAGGATTTCATAGCCATATCATTAACCGTTATCTATGTAAGCTCGGCAATACTCCTCAAGAATAGGGATTTACCGAAAAAAGTTCATGCTAAACTAGCCAATTAGAGGAAAAAATTGGTTTAAGCAATGTCATGATCGCACTTTAGGATATCCACATGTCTCATGGAGGTCAACCCTCCCATTTCTCACAGAGTCGATGCTCCCACATTCCTTCGTTCAACCTTTCCATGAGGTGGATGTCGGTCATGCTGCCCCACAGGATCTAAGTCCTCACGTTAGTTGCTTTGCCGACTAATCCGTGCTTCACTTTTAAATAAGTGTTAATTAAATGACCGTGTAACCTTAAAATTCAATGAACTATGCGACTGTTTGATGGTCTACAAATGTTGCCATATGAGGGATATCCTTTAACATCTTGTCTTCTTGAAACGTAAATTGTTTTTTACCGATTGAAAACAGAATTCGAATAAGCTTGTTACACAAGGCTATCCCTTTAAAGTTTGCGCTGTTTTTGGATTTCTATCTATTGATTGTTGAAATTATTTCTGTGAAGTAGTATTGGAGAGGTACACTGATAATATTGAGTATTTACAGTGGGAATGGTATTGGAGTTGGATAAGCATGTATGTTTTATTACATATTTCATATAGGATTTTCACTAGACTTAGAGCTTAGAAATAGTGAAAAAATTAAGCACGAGGCGCTGGCCGATAAAAAGAAGAGAGCATCTGTAAACTACACAGCTGCCCTCCTGATTTTCTCCAAGATCCATTATTAATCTCGTAATTCTGTACAATGAAGTATTTAATCTACCGGACGGTCATCAAAATCATAGTCTACCGTGCTAGGAGCTACACGTGCATTTGTTAATGCCGGAGTTTCCGGACGGGCAATTTGATACACACTGGCACCGACAATTTCAGCTGCTTGCTGCAATTTTTCTTTGGATATCTTATCCAGTGTATCTGTAGGCTGGTGATACCAAGGCTCTACAGGGGAATGGATAAACAAGGCGGATGGAATGCCAAGCTCATGGAATGGTTGGTGGTCACTCCTGCCCAGCTGTCCATAAGGAATCGCAACATCCATCGTTCTGGCCCCTGCTGAGGAACCCAGGTCCGTCACAAGGTTTTTCATTCCATCAATGGTATACATAATCAAACCACCTGCAGGATTATCCTCGCCAGCATCACGTCCGCCTATCATATCCATTTGGAAGTGAGCCACCATGCGGTCTACATCCTCTTTGGGAAGGGAATCTGCATAGAAGGATGATCCAACGAGCCCTCTTTCCTCAGATCCGAACGTGAGGAAGCGAATTTCAGTGTCAATTGGCGTTTTGGCCAGGATCCTTGCCAGTTCCAGCACAGCTGATACACCCGAAGCATCATCGTTTGCACCAGGGCCGCCCGGGACAGAATCATGATGGGCTCCAACAGTCACGATTTGACCATTATCCTTATTGGCTTTTGGTTTTAGGGAAGCGATTACATTGTAGGATGTCTTTTCGATTCTTTCAGCTTTTCCCACTTCCAGAGTGGACGTGATTTGTTTAGTTTTAAGCTGTTCGACCAACTCTAACCCTTGGGCTTGGGTAATGGCTACAGCAGGTATATTTTGCCCCGCTGATACTTGTCCGAAATTATTTCCTGATGGTGAGTTGTTGTACATTAAAACGCCAACCGCTCCTTTATTTAGGACATTCTGAACCTTTTCAACAAAGGTAATGTCCCCACGTTCAACTAGTGCAATTTTCCCAGATACATTTTCTCCAACTTCCTCTGGCTTTGCTTTTCCAACATTAACAAGTTCGGCCGTTACCTTCCCGCTGATACTGCCGCTAATGGCACGCGGTGTTCCTCCTAAATCACTGTCACCAATTTTCACTTTTACATTTTGCACCGTATCATAGATGGGAAAAGGCTGAATCTTTGTTTCAAAACCAAGACTCTTAAACTGACTTTCTATGTATTTGACTGCACGGAGCTCCCCTTCTGTACCAGCAGCCCTCGGTTGCTCTGATAGATAGGCAATCGTATTATACATATTGTCCGCACTAATTTTTTTGATAACTTTGTTATCAAAAGCTGTGTCAGACTGGGCATTTGTTGCCCCGTTTGTTTGTGCAAATACTGTACCAGTTGATAGAACCATACCCGCAGCTAATAGTACTGTTAGTGATTTTCTATACATATAATCCCTCCTTCTTCATAATCTTCCTAATTATGTATTTAACTGAATAGTTTGTAAATGAGTCATTAGTCTTTAAATTCCAACTATCAATCGGTGTCTGACACCCGCTCTCTTTGAATCGAACGATTTTTCTCTTTCCCTTTAAAATTCTATATTAATTCATATCATTTAAAACTTTTCGTTGTCTGAAGAGATAGAAGTTCATCTTAAACTAAACTGCCCCGTTAGTGCCATAAGAAAAAAACTGCCTAAAAGACAGTCAGTTAATCTAAGCTAACGCACCTGATATTTCAACAGGGTCTAAATAATAAGTTACTAAAGACAAGAATTATTTTTTAAATAAATAATACGTATTTTCCCTTATACTTGTGCATATTAAAAACAATAACATTGAAAGCGAGATGGATACGTATTGTCTAAACAAGGGATGCAAAACAAGGATCAAACGAGAAAGCAAATCGAGAAACAGGATAAAAGAAATGATGTTGAATTAGGTAATGAATTTCAAATTGGAAACACAAGTTCACAGAGCTCCAAAAAAAGTGGACGTCAAGTAAATAAAAAATAACCTCGATCTTTCGGGGTTATTTTTTCTCTATATTGTAAAAACACCATTTTCTGAAACCAAGCTGCCCCTTTAGTTCCGTAAGAAAATGAGCTGACTGAGCAACTCCCTTATTGAAGTAAAGCATATTTTAGTTGAACAATATTATACTGTTTCTTTACTTTGTGTTTAAGTGTGGTTCGATGAAAAATAACCATAGAAATTAGTTACTGCTGTAATAATAAGATTAATAGTTTTCTCTGTTTTTGTTGACTTTAACGGAGTTATTGAATTACTTTGGAATGAATTCCTTAACCATCTAACAAAACTAGTGAGAATTTCCAAGGTAACCTCTGTGTAACCCTCATTTATTTCCCAAATACACAAAGTAATTGTAATGTTACCAATCGATTCGTTTTCCATCTCTAAAAAAGCCGCCATTAGGTCCTTCAGGTCCAATCGTCGCTAACCACAGGATAGACTCAGCAGCTTGCTTAGGTGTTCTTGGAGCCGATGGTCCTCCCATATCTGAGCTTACCCATCCCGGATCGACTGCATTTATTTTGATATCATCATTCAATTCTGCGGCTACCAATCGTGTCAATCCATTTAAGGTGAATTTAGACATCTTATAAGCTCCTACTCCTGGATATGACATTTCGCTCATCGCCCCATATTCTGAGGAAACATTAATAATTCTCCCATGGCCCTGTTTTTCCATGAGGGGAATGAAGGAACGGATCACATGGTAAACTCCAAAGAAATTTGTTGCCATTGTTTTCTCCAGAATGGAAGGGTCCATAGACACTAACTTTTCATTCTCATCCAAATATACACCAGCATTATTAATCAATACGTCTAACCTTCCATACCGCTCATTTACTGTAATCGCAGCTTGACTGACGCTTTCTTGATTATCTACATCCAACGTCACAAACGAAACCTCCAGATTTAACTCCTTAAGTTTTTGCGCACCTTCATGACCCCTTTCTGGATCCCGACTTGCCAAAATGACCTTAAAACCATTCAAAGCCAATTGTTTGACCAGTTCATACCCAATTCCTCGGTTCCCACCGGTAACAAGTGCAACTTTTATATCCTTTGACATTTTAAAACCTCCATTCTATGACTACTAATCTCGGGCTAGAGCAGATTTAGAAAGTTTTCTGTAGGACTATAGATATAGTTTCTTAGTAAAATAGTTATCAAACTTAGGATCAATGATGGGATTCCCACTAATACGACGTATTGTGTACCCATTTGTGATATAAATAACCCGCCTACAGCTGCACCCAATGTTGTTCCTACGTTACAGGATGATATAAATAAGCCAGTGGCGAAATCAGGCGCTTCGGGAGCTGAAGACACAATCAAATATTGATTAATATTTGCCATTATCCCTCCAGCTAATATTCCCCAAATTAAAGTTATTATTGCCATAGGTACGGTAAACTGTCCTGTGAAGAATAAAATGATGTAAACAGCACCCAATAACAAAGGAAAAGATACTACAGACTTTGTAACAGAGATATATTACGAGAGAAATTAAAGAATTTATATATGGTATGGAGTATCCATTAAACCCAAGTGTTGCTGGGAGAAATTAAACCTAAAATTGAATCTTAAAAATATAAATTTGTTATGTATCAATACTGATTAATCCACAGAAGATTTTATTTCGTAAACCATAGTGAAGAAGCATTGAAAAATATAAGAGACTGTCTATTCAAGAAAGGATACTACCATCTACAAAGAATAAAACTATATTTATCAATCCGGAAATGAGGAGCCCTATTTTTTTCAAAACTGAAAAATTACTAACTACAGGAATGCTAAACGACCCTTTAGCTTTCCATATATGAAAAAAGAACCTCTAGTAATATACTAAAGATTCGGGATTAATAAATATATTGTAACTTTAATTAGTTAAATGAAAGTAATTAAGTTAATATATTTCCATAATACGAGATAAACGAATAGAGGAAATCTTTTGATTTTCATCCTTTAAGGAAAGGGTTTGTTCATTAAGGTTAAGTTTATGCAATTGACCCTTACATGTTTTTAATACTCCTTCTTTATAATAAATGATGGTCGTTATGCCCTTTTTTTTCAACGATTTCAAGATCATCTGATTATCTCCTTTCTGTCTATTCAATAATTTATTAAAATTGTATGATACTTGGTGCAATACTATGAAATCAGTTAAGATATGTATATTATACAATGAAAATCGTAAGCGTTTTCATTATTGATGTGAACAATTTGTGAAAGTTTGAACATTAGAATATTTTAGGAAAATCAGAATAGGCTAGGAAATGGTAATATTTTTGGGGGTCACCACCGACCACATTTAAAATTTGTCTTTCTAGATATAAAGTACGCCGGATCCTTTCGAACTCGTCAATTATGCCAAAGAAACAGTCGCTATAGATAGTGTGAAAGTTTATGATTCTGATAGTTCTGTTCTCCAAACCTACTCTCCAGAGGACTTAGCTGAGTTGGGAGTTTTAGCTAGCATTGACCCGTCATCCTCAATGAGTATGAGAATCGACTTTGAAGATGGGAAAGGCCCCATTGTAAACGGCAGTCGGCTTTCTGTTTTCGCTACAATACCAAACGGCAACAACTATGAATATTCAATAGAGTTCACAGAATAAATGTCAAAGCGCTTCAACAAGAAGAAGCAACAGATTGTATATCTGTTGCTTCTTCTTGTATGATTTGGCCCTATTGCTCTTAATGGTCAAATCTTCAATATTATTTATGTTATTTAAATATTTATTTGTCTTTTGCACCAGCTTTTATTTTATGTGATGAACAGTATGAATTACCTTTTACTCTTCCTTGCCTGCTGCCATATTCATGTTCGCTTCGACATTCTCCTGACTTATGGTTGAAAATGGTAAATTTCTCTTTCCCGAGAAATTTTCAAGTAAGTCTTTGACATCAATGCCTGAAGACGCCTTTAATGACTCCTGCAATGTTGCCATTAAATCCGTTGCATATCCAGTTACTTTATTAGCCCCTCCACTCACACCGCTTCCACCGGTATCCACTACAGTAATTTTGTCGATATTACTAAGCGGGCTTGCCACTTGTTTAGCATACTCCGGTAGCATTTTCAAAATCATGTCCATTACAGCTGCTTGACCGAACTGTTCAAAAGCTTCAGCGATCTTTTGCTTCGCTTCTGCCTCTGCTACCCCTTTTAACCGGATAATCTCCGCTTCTGTCGTACCTTGTGCCCTTTGTGCGTCCGCTTTAGCAAGACCGTCCATGCGAACACGTTCCGCTTCCGCTTTCGCCATTGCTTCTATTTTATATTTATCGGCATCCGCTTCTGTAATCTGTTTCATCTTGTTAGCTGAGGCTGCTTGCTCCACCGCATAACGGTCGGCATCCGCCTTTTTCTTCACTTCTGAATCGTATTGCTTTTCACGGCGAAGGATTTCTTTTTCCTCCAGCTCAATTTGCTTCTGCCGTTCGATGATCCTGATTTGCATTTCCTGTTCCGTTACATCCTGTTTAGATCTGGCCGTTTCAAGATCGTAAGCTTGGTCGGCTCGTGCCTTGGCAATATCCTGCTCACGCCGGAACTCCGCAACCTTTAGCTTGTTGATTTTTTCGGCCTCGGCTATTTCAGTCGCCCTTTCAAGTTCGGCACGCTGGGCTTCCTTCGAAGCTTCGGCTCGCTTGATTCGCGTTTCTTTCTCTGCATCGGCGGTTGCTATATCGGCATCCCTTTTCACTTGCGCAATCCTCGGCTTACCAAGCGATTCAAGATATCCGTTCTTATCCCGGACATCTTTAATGGTGAATGATACGATTATGAGTCCCATCTTAGCTAAATCCTGTGAAGCTACCCTCTGTACTTCCTGGGAAAACTTTTCACGATTTTTATAAATTTCCTCGACTGTCATCGAACCAAGGATGGAACGAAGATGTCCCTCTAAGACTTCCCGTGCTTCCTGCTCACGGTCATCTTTGGATTTACCAAGGAATTGTTCTGCCGCTGTGGCGATATCGGTGATCGAACTGCCAATCTTGATTATCGACACACCATCGGCCATGACAGGAACACCCTGTTCTGTATATACTTCAGGAGTCGAGACCTCTAGTTTGCTTGACAGCAAGCTCAATGGTTCCGCTTGCTGGAACACCGGCAGTACGAAAGCACCTCCGCCGCGGACGATTTTAATTTTATTTCCTGATTCATCGATGTGAACATTTTTGCTGCCTAAGTAGCTTCCGGTCACAATCAATGCTTCATCAGGACCAGCCGTTCGGTATTTCGTAACAAAGACAGCGATAAGTGCGATAAGTAAAAATGCAACAATGGCGACAACAACCCAAATCAAATTAAACATAATCTTCCTCCTACCCTTTTTTAATCCTGATGGGGCAAAACATAGACAACCCCGTTTTTAACTTCAATGATCAAGACCTTTGTATCCGAAACAATTCCTTCATTCTTATAACTCGCCGCAGTTTTCGCAATGCTGCCACTGATGCTTTCAATAAGGACTTCACCAAACCCGTCAACCGGGATTGATGTCAGAACCCTACCAACCCTCCCTCTCAGGTCATTCTCATGGAATGTTAAACTTTCTTCCGCTGATGAGATGGGAATCAAAACAAATACATTCAGTAAAGTGACGATGGTAAATGAAATGAGCAGGGAAATGCCGGCACTCAATCCAGCATTAAGTCCTGAAAGCGATTCAAGCAAAAAACCACTCGCAAAAAACACGGTCAAGAAACTAAAAATGAGAGTTGGATTAAATATATCCGGTAATTCAAGGCCAGAAAAAATATCATTAAACAAGATAAATAAGAATGTTAGCCCTCCGAATATAATTAATCCATATAAATAGACTGTTTCTAATGGAACCCCAAATAACTCCATCTCTTTCATCCTTTAAATTCGATTTTTCCAAGCCGCTTACTACTTTAAGGACCTAGGATAAGCATTTTACAATATTGATATTATATGGGTATAATCGCCTCCGTTTACTTTACTTACCATTCATACGAATGACGCATTCAAAAAGTTTCATCTTTTTACCAACTTTTGAAACTTTCATCCATTTTTCTTTCTTTTATTACAAATCTGGTCATATTAAGACCTATATTAAAATAAAATTCATAATATTTATTGACAGTGTTTACTTAACATATTAGAATTCTTTATATGTTAACTCGTTTGATAACCAGGTTTACATTAGGAGGAAACACGATGAAGGAAAGTCATGAGAAGTTAAGAATGATGATGGTTACAGCCTTATTTGCAGCACTTATAGGAATACTTGCCCAAATTACAATTCCATTGCCCATGGTACCGATTACAGGACAGACTCTAGCTGTTGGATTGGCAGCTACGATACTGGGTTCACGTTATGGAACCTCTTCCGTTTTATTATACTTGTTCATAGGAGCTGCCGGAGTACCAGTATTCGCTGAAATGTCTGGAGGACTTGCTAAGATATTCGGTCCGACTGGCGGTTATTTATTATCCTATATCCCGACAGTATATATAACCGGTCTGATATTGGAAAAAACGCGGTTCTCAGTTGCAATGGCTTTCATTGCAAATATTATTGGGATGATACTTACTTTGATTATCGGTACAGTTTGGTTAAAATATATGAGCTCATTATCATGGACAGTGGCATTTGCCAGCGGTTTTGCTCCATTTATAATCGTAGGCGTTTTAAAGGCATTCCTTGCATCTTGGCTTGGCATTACTATCCGTTCAAGGTTAGCATCGGCTAATATGCTGCCAAAGAAAAATGCAACACTTTCCCAATGATGGGTAAATGAAAGAGAGGGTACCGCTTGTGGTACCCTCTCTTTCGTCTATTCACTTTTTCCTCATAATTCAATTTCCCGAACACTTGCACACACAAAAAAAAGACTCTTAAAAAAGAATCTTTTTTGCAAGTATTTATTGCGGTCCTATCCCCATAAGTCCGAATATGAATAGCAAATGTATATTATCCCCTTTGCTAACCGTAATCATTTTACTATAGTAACAGTAATTTGACAACTATTGAGGAGACTCATGAATATGCCATAAAGAATATAGTAACATGATTCAGTTACTTATTATTCACTTTATATTCTTTTTTCGTACCGTCATCGAAAACGACCTCTAAATCGAACTCTTGATAGTCATCCTTCAAATCAAAAGCTTTTGTCACTTCTTGAATGACTTCTTCCTCTGTTGAATCTTTGGTGAATGTCAATTTTTCTAAAATCGGTGTTAATTCTTTCATTGCTTCATCACCATAAACTTCATGTTTGTTTAGCTTGTCCTCGATCGAAGCTTCTGTTTGAGCTCCCATGGTATCATATTCGGCTTCGAATTCGTTATCATTGCCCTTATAATCCACTTCTAATTGAAAATCCTTATAAGTGAAAGGCAGTTTTTCATTATTTTCAGTTCCTGTTTCAGGATTTGTTTCCGCTTGATTTTCATTTTCCTGAACCGGCGGGTTTTTCACTTCATCGTTTTCTTCCCCGCAGCCAGCCAAAACAAGCATAGTGGCAAACGGCACTGATAAAAATTTGATTGATTTTTTCATTGATCTTTCCTCCTTCGTAGTTTGTATACCTTATTTATTTACTAAAAGGGGTCATTTAAAACTTCAACAAACATTCAGATATCATAAGATCGACCAAATTAAAGAATCGTTAAAATTGATCATAGTGGAAGGATATAAAACAATACAGCAAAAAAGTGAGTGACAGAACCCCCAAGCACGAATACATGCCAAACGGCGTGATGAAACGGAAAAGCGCGCCAAACATAAAAGATAGCTCCAAACGTATAAAGCAAGCCCCCTGCAATCAGTAAATGGATACCAGCTGTTGGCAAGGTTGCCGAGAGCGGGCCCCATACGATAACGATCATCCACCCCATCGCAATATAGAGAATCGTCGAAAGGAAAAGGAACTTTTTCACATAGAAAGCTTTGAAGACGACGCCAATGATTGCAACTCCCCAAATAATTCCTAGCAGTGTCCAGCCTAGTGATCCTTGAATCACCAGAAGCATGATGGGCGTGTATGTTCCTGCAATGAATATATATATGGCTGAATGATCAAAGATTTCAAATATATCCTTCGTTTTCCCTTCTGGAAAACTATGCACTAAAGTGGATGAAACATATAAAAGAAGCATGGAAACGCCATAAATGACTGAAATGACTACATGCCAAGGCGAACCTTTTTGGACTGAGAAGATTATTAAAAACACAAGAGCGGCGATACTCAACAAAACACCGACACCGTGGGTTATCGCATTGACCACTTCTTCTTTTTTTGTATAAACATGTGTATTAGCCATGTTACAGCTCCTTAAGATAAAAAACTTTTAGCATTAACCTAAATTATACATCAAATATTCAAAGCAATATAGAAAAGTGAATATAAACTTGATTATCATCCACCAATTAGATTATCATCTAATTAGATAGTGGTCTAACTAGGAGGGATAATAATGCAATTAGAAAAATTGGTCGCTTTCCACAAAACGATTGGTGATGTGACCAGGATCAGGATTATATCCATTCTGGCAAACGGTCCAAAACACGGACAGGCACTTGCAGGAATATTAAAATTGACAGCACCGACCATTTCACACCATTTAACGAAATTGAAGGACATTAATTTAGTGAAGGATCGAAGGGAGAAAAATACGGTATATTATTTTTTGAATGAAGATGTCCTGGAGCATTATTCTTCAGCATTACCTAAAATGGTTTCAAATAAGGGGGAATCCAATAAAATGGAAAATCAAAAAATGATTATGGAGCACAAAAAAATCCTTGCAAACTTCTTGACACCAGATGGCCGATTGAAAACCATACCAGCACAGAGAAAAAAGAAACTGATCGTTCTTCATCATATTGCCGGACTTTTGGAAAAAGGGCGAAAATATCCAGAAAAAGAACTGAATGAATTCATCCAGTCATTCCATGATGATTATGCAACGATTAGACGTGAACTGATTATCGGAAGCATCATGTACCGAGAAAACAGCATTTATGAACTGAATCCCCGTGAGATGTGGGCTGATATCGTTTAAGGGAAAGTTTATACATAAAAAACCGGCCTCCCTTAGTTGGTGAGCCGGTTCTTTTCATGTCGTTTATATGGCAAAATGGTGGCCGCCGATGATTTTGATTACGTCCAATTGTTTCATCCATTCGCTGTCCGAAATGCTAGGATTCCAAAAATACAAGGCATCATTTGTGTAGCCATGTATCGCCAAGGCTTCATTGACAGCTTTTTTGGCATCTTTTCCGGCTGCTTTGTTTATACTGCCATCACCAACGGGCGAAAATTGATTTTTTTGATATATCACTTCCCGGACCGTATCAGGGAATTCATTGCTATCAAGGCGATTCAAAACTACTCCTGCAACCTCGACCTTCCCTCTGTAGGGCTCCCCTTTAGCTTCTGCATGCACAAGTCTTGCTAATAATTCTTTATCTTTTTCATTCATTACATGTGGAATAATCAATGTTTTACCAGGCTCGGCAACATTATTTACATTATTATTGACTTCTTTTAACTTTTTGATTGGGACACCATACTGCTTCGCAACATCCCATATCGATTCACCTTGTTTAATGACATGTTTGGTTGCTCCATCAGAAGCTATACTGGTCGTTCCCTTAGGAAAAGCTATCCCAAGTACGATGACACTTAGAGTCATTATCACGGTTATTAATACTGATAATTTCATCCTGTAACCTCCTCGTTAAGCATCTTCCAAGGATAACAGACCATATAGGAGAAAACAGTGCTAAATTTTTTCCAAGGAAATAAAGGAAAAATTTTCACGGGTCAATTAACTTCGAAATTTTAAAGATTCCCATTCTTCACGTAGTATTCCCATTCTGATTGAATCATAATAATGACCATCATAATAACGGCATTTTCTCATCCTACCTTCAACTTGCATGCCTACCTTTTCTCCAACTGCCATCATACGTTCATTACCTGACCAAGTCGTCAGTCCGACCCGTTCAATCTCCAGATTTTCGAATAAATAGCCTATGAACATCATTATCGCTTCTGTTCCATAACCGCCATTCCAATACTTGGGATCAAAAATCGTAATCCCTATTTCCAGCCAACGTGATGGTTCATGTTCCCAGTAATATACAACAGAACCTATTATTTGATCGTTTTTTTCCATTAATAGCTCGGAATAAGCCCCCATCTTTTCATCATAGGTTCGGTGCTTCGTTTCTTTATCGATATACGTTTGGAAATCAATGAGTTCAAGGGGAAAATAGGGTGCATCCCACTTTTTCCATTCTGGATTGACTTCTCCATATTTCAGGCTCCATAAACGTTTTAAGTCTGCTTGTTTAACATTCCTCAATATTACTCTGCTTCCTTCAATCCAAACATCTTCCAATCCGCTTCCTCCCACTTTATCGTTGCTATACCTGCCATTTTACCTATCGACACATAATTTAATAAAATATTGCCTTTCTCTAGGACCATCGAATTCACAAAAATACACTCCCTGCCAGGTACCAAGGATTAAGCTCCCTTTGTGGATAATCACCTGTTGTGAAGAACCAACCGTACTTGATTTTAAATGGGCAGCAGTATTTCCTTCCATATGTAAATCCAATGTATGATTCCATGGGTATTGCTCATCCAATCTTCTAAGCATATCTTTTTTTACATCGGGATCTGCATTTTCATTAATCGTGATTCCTGCAGTCGTGTGTGGACAATAAATAAGAGCTATGCCCTCTTGAATCCCATTCTCCATGATGAATGCCTGTACTTCAGTCGTAACATCAATCATATCATCCCTTTTTGTCGTTTTTAAGGTGTTTTTCTTCAGCATGCATATTCACTCCTTTGTTCATTTTAGTATCCTTTACCCATAAACATTACTTTCATGCTTTAATAAACGATTCAAGAATCAATGATAAACAAAACCATCGATGGCAATTGATTCTACCATTTTAATATTGGATATAAAAGGAAGGAACCAAAGGGGAAAAGAAAGATGGACTTAATTTTTAAATCGATCATTTTAGCATCTCCCAAAAATAACGAAGACCGTTCAAGGAAGTTTTTCACTGAGTTTCTAATGGTCGGGAAAGTGGAAAAGCATGCTGCCTTAAAGTCAAATCAGAAAAACTCATGTCGGAACGGGAGATCAGTTCATTTACGCGAGAAAAGCCCATCCAACGCTTGAAGTTAAAAATCTTATAGACTTTAAACAACATCATATTTCATTTACAGAAGTGGAAAGGTTACCTGGTGCGAGCCGTATTTTAACCTGAAAGAAATTTTGGAGTGGTTATAATAAAAGCGGGTCCAGTAATCGGACCCGCCTTTAGATAGGAGTATTATTTTTGCTTCTTTTTCCAGAACCCCAATATTAATGCGGTAATGAGGGACCCTATTAAAATGGCCAGCAAATAGCGAAAAGGATGGTTGACAAGGGGGATGACAAAAATCCCTCCATGCGGTGCTGGCAGAGTTACACTAAAAGCCATTGACAGGGCTCCTGCTGTCGCTGCCCCTACAACACTGCTGACGATAACGCGTAATGGATCCGCCGCCGCAAAAGGAATGGCTCCCTCTGTAATGAATGAAGCACCCATGAAGTAATTAGTGAACCCTGATTTTCTTTCCATTTCACTGAATTTACTTTTAAAGAATGTAGTTGCAAATGCGATTCCTAAAGGAGGAACCATTCCACCAGCCATTACTGCAGCATGCGGTCCGAAACTTGATGCCTCAATGGCTGCAATCCCGAAGGTGAATGCTGCCTTATTTAGAGGTCCGCCCATATCCACAGCCATCATACCCCCAAGGATCAACCCAAGGAATATTGCGTTCGTGCCTGATAACCCCTGCAGCCAATTGGTCAGTCCCATGTTTATTGCGGTTACTGGTTCATTTACTAGAAATATCATGATCAATCCTGTAATTAACATACCGAATACAGGATATAGTAAAACTGGTTTAATGCCATCGAGTGTGTGCGGTAACTTGGAAAACAACTTTCTTAAAAGTAAGACTACATAACCTGCAAGGAAACCGGCTATCAGTCCGCCAAGAAAACCGGCATTAGCCTGTGCTGCCAATAATCCCCCTACCATACCAGGGGCAAAACCTGGACGGTCGGCTATACTTGAAGCAATGAATCCTGCGAGTACAGGGACAAGCAAGAAGAAGGCACCATTTCCCCCGCCAATATCACTTAATGCTTTGGCAATGGGATTATAATCAGGATTTGCCGGATCGGCTGCCTCGATTCCAAAAAAGAAAGAAAGCGCAATCAAGATACCGCCCCCGACGACAAATGGAAGCATATTACTTACGCCATTCATTAAGTGCTTGTAAATCCCCAATCCTCCTTTTGCTGAATCACCTTCATCACTTTTATCATTTCCTGTTCCTTTGTAAACAGGGGCATCCTGATTCAAGGCTCTTGTTAACAGCTCCTCTGTCTTCCGGATCCCATGGGCAACAGGGACAATAATGACATGTTTTCCATTAAAACGATCCATTTCCACCTGCTTATCAGCTGCAACGATAATCGCATCCGCCTCATCAATTTCTGCGGCGGTTAAACCATTTTTGATTCCTGTGGAACCATTTGTTTCCACTTTGAAATCGATACCCATTTCCTTCGCTTTGGCCTTTAACGCATCAGCAGCCATATAAGTATGGGCTATTCCTGTTGGGCAGGCTGTAACGGCAAGGATTTTACCTTTACTGTTACCACTGTCACTGGAAGAGTTACTTGTTTGCTCCTCTTCTCTTACTTCTTCATCGGCTTCCATTTCTTTTTGATTGATTATCTCTAACACTTCTTCACCTGAAGAAGCAGAAATCAATCGGGCCCTGAATTTATCATCCATCAGTAATGAAGAAAGCCGGGAAAGGGTTTCCAAGTGATCTGCATTCGCTCCTTCACTTGCTGCAATCATAAAGAACAAATGAGCTGGCTGCCCATCCAGCGATTCATAATCCACACCACTGACCGATTTCCCGAAACAGATGGCAGGTATCCTTACTGCATTTGTTTTTGCGTGTGGAATGGCTATCCCTTCACCAATCCCTGTTGTGCTTTGCTCTTCACGTTTTAAGATGGCCGCTTTGAAACCCTCCAAATCGTTTAACCTGTCTGCCTCGGCTAACTTCCCTGATAGTTCATCAATGACCGCTTGCTTTGTAGCACTTTGCAGATTGATTATGATTGTATCCAATTTTAACAAGTCTGTAATTTTCATAGAGTCAGCCTCCTGTTAGTTGATTGATAGCAATTTCCGGTAATAACTCTTCAATTTTATCCAATGTACCGAGATCGGATGAAAAGGCTGTAGCACTTCCTGCTGCAAGACTGAAGCGGAAAGCTGATAGAATATCCCCTGTCTTTTCATATGTCCCGATGAAACCTGCGACCATGGAATCACCGGCACCAACTGAGTTGATGACATTTCCTTTTGGTACATTTGCGGAATATGACTCTCTTCCGGAGCAAAGCACGGCACCTTGTCCTGCCATTGAAACAATAACGTTTTGTGCTCCTGCTTCAATCAATTTAGCGCCATATTCTCTAGCATCATCAACCGTTCTGATTTCGGTAGAAAAAAGCTCACCCAGTTCATGGTGATTAGGCTTTATTAAAAATGGCTGGTGTGGAAGGACATTCATTAATCCCTTGCCACTCGTATCCACCACCACTTTAATGCCGTTATGGGAACAAGACCTTGCCATGGCTTCGTATACATCCGAAGGAACGCTTGAAGGGATGCTTCCTGACAAAATAAGGATATCATTATTATTCAACTGTTCAATCTGACTAAATAATTGTTGATAATTCCCTTTTGAAATGACTGGCCCTTGGCTATTTATTTCGGTCTCCATCCCTGTTTTCAATTTAATGTTTATTCTTGTATCTCCAGCTATCTCTGTAAAGTCCGTGAAAATCTCTTCCTGTCTTAAAAACCTTTTTACAAATTCACCTGTTTGTCCACCGATGAATCCTAAAGCTGTCGTACTATTTCCAAGCCTTTTAAGCACTCGGGAAACATTGATCCCTTTCCCTCCAGGGAATTTCGCATCATAACTGGTTCTATTCACCTTGCCAATTTGAAAACTCTCCACCTCGACCAGATAATCGATGGATGGGTTGAGTGTCACTGTATAAATCATTAAATGGTCACGACCTTTACCTTTGGATTTTTATGGAGTTGAGCAACAGCCTCTTCATCATTGCTGTCAGTCAGGATTATGGCATCGCTTACATCTGCAACCTTTGCGAAAGTGGCTTCATTCAATTTTGAACTATCAGCAAGTACGTAGGTTTCGTTGGACAGGCGTAATGCCATCTTTTTCAGTAGTGCTTCTTCCGGATCGGGTGTTGTGAAACCCAGTTCTTGGTGGATGCCGTTCATTCCCAAGAAACATTTATCAAAACGGTATTCATTCAAAAATTGCACAGCATTGCTTCCTATAACCGCATTTGTCGAGAATTTTATCGTTCCGCCCACTAACACTGTTTTGATTTCCAATTCGATAAGTTTTGGAATATGCATTAGACCATTTGTCAGGACCGTTATATTTTTATCCTTTAAAAAAGGAATCATTTCGGCAGTAGTCGTGCCTGCATCAAGATATATACAATCATTTTTCTCTATGAATGAAGACGCCAGCTTTGCTATAAGGTGTTTTTCGGCTTTCGCTTTGTTTTGCTTTTCCATAGTTGTTGGTTCAAGGCCTTTTCTTTGAAGTAAAGAGGCCCCGCCATGCACGCGTTTCAAGAGCTTCATTTCTTCGAGTTGCACTAAATCTCTCCGAATGGTCGACTCCGAGGCTTGTAACTGATCTACCAGCTCCTGCAGCTTTATCGTTCCTTGTTCTTTAAGGATCGATAAGATGATCTGATGTCTTTCTGTTGTCAACAATCCGCCCACCTCACTTTAATATCATCATCATATATGAAAATGAAGTAATAATCAATCACAAACGTTTAAAAATATTCAAATTCATTCAAAAATACCTTCAAAAACATTCATATATGAGTTGAAAACTTTTCATTTCTCCCAATCTTTTGTTCTATGAAAATATGCCTTTCAATTAAACCTCTACATACAAAAAAACCCCATGTCATTTGACATGGGGTTTTTATTATTATTATCCTTGAAGTAAAAGTTGTTCTGGATCTTCCAGCATATCTTTGATAGCTACTAAGAAACCAACCGCTTCTTTTCCGTCAACGATACGGTGATCATAAGATAATGCAAGGTACATCATTGGTCTGTTTTCGATTTGATCTCCAACAGCGATTGGACGCGTCTTAATTGTATGCATGCCCAAGATACCAACTTGAGGGGCATTCAAGATTGGCGTAGATAATAGGGAACCGAAAGTCCCTCCGTTTGTGATGGTGAAAGTACCACCAGATAAATCGGAAAGTCCTAGTTTGTTGTTCCGCGCTTTAACAGCTAAATCCGAAATGTTCTTTTCGATTTCAGCAAAGCTTTTGCGGTCAGCATCCCTTACCACCGGAACGACTAAACCTTCATCAGTGGATACGGCAACACCGATATCATAAAAGTTCTTTTTCAGGATATGGTCGCCTTTTATTTCTGCATTCAATAACGGATATTTTTTCAATGCGCCAATGACCGCTTTAGTGAAGAATGACATGAAACCAAGTTTTACATCATTTGTTTTCACGAAAGAATCTTTATGGCGGCTACGCAATTCCATGACTGCTGAAAGATCGACTTCGTTAAAAGTAGTAAGCATGGCTGCTTCGGATTGTACTTGAACTAGACGTTTGGCAATGGTTTGACGACGGCGCGTCATCTTAACCACTTCAATGCGATCATCATTTACTTCAACAGGAGCTGCTGCTTGTTTAGCTGCAGGAGCTTGTTTTGGAGCTGCCGCAGGTACCACAGGTGCATTGCTTGCCGCTTCTACGTCTTGTACACGTACACGACCTAGTGGGTCGGCTACAGGCACTTGAGTCAAGTCAATTCCTTTTTCACGAGCCAATTTTCTTGCAGCTGGTGAAGCAATAACTTGTTGAGTGGATGATGCTTCTTTCGTTTCAGCTTTAGGAGCCTCTTTAGCAGGAGATGCTGGTTCTGCTTTAGCTGGTTCTGCTTTAGCTTCTTCAGCCTTAGGAGCTTCCGCTTTTGGAGCTGCTGCAGCTGATCCATTTTCATCAACGATAGCGATAGCCTGTCCAACTTGGACAGTATCGCCTTCTTCTGCTAAATGTTCCGAAAGTGTACCCGTATAATCTGAAATGATTTCCACGTTTACTTTATCCGTTTCAAGTTCAAGGACATATTCTCCTTTTTCAACGTGATCACCGGGTTGTTTTAACCATTGCGCAATAGATCCTTCAGAAATTGATTCTGCTAATTCAGGTACTTTTACTTCAGCCATTTTATTTCTCCCCCTCATTATTGCGTGTAATTGCTTGAGTCATAATCCGTTGTTGTTCATTTTTATGGACAAGTGGATCTCCCTCAGCCGGGCTTGATCTGCGTTTCCTTCCTATATATGTTACTGAAAGATTACCAGGAGCCGCTGCATTAAGGCGAGGTTCAACGAATGTCCAAGCCCCCATGTTCTTAGGTTCTTCTTGAGCCCAGAAGATTTCTTTTAGATTTGTATATTTTTTCAAAGCTTCTTGAACACCAGTGAACGGGAATGGATAAATTTCTTCGACACTGATGATTTGCAACCAATCCGTATTTTTTTCAGTTGCCGCTTTTTCACGAAGTTCAACCGCCAATTTACCTGAAGCAAAAACAATGCGTTCAACCGATTTAGGTTTTTTGCCCAAAGCTTTGGTTTCTACAAATGGTTCAAAAGTGCCTTCACTGAATTCTTCAGCTGTTGAAGCCATCACTTGATTTCGAAGCATACTCTTCGGTGTCATGATGACAAGCGGACGTACTTGCTCTTGATCCAAAATCTTAGCTTGTCTTCTAAGGATATGGAAGTATTGAGCCGCCGAACTTAAGTTAGCAACTGTCCAGTTGTTTTCAGCCGCCAATTGAAGGAAACGTTCCAGACGTGCACTTGAGTGCTCTGGTCCTTGTCCTTCATAACCGTGTGGAAGCAGCATGACAAGACCTGATTTTTGACCCCACTTCGCACGGCCAGCAGCGATGAATTGGTCAAAGATAACTTGTGCTGTATTAGCGAAGTCACCGAATTGGCCTTCCCATAATACAAGTGTCTCAGGTGCAAATACATTATAACCATATTCATAAGCAAGAACTGCCGTTTCAGTAAGCGGGCTGTTATGAACAGCGAAAGAAGCTTTAGCAGTATCAAGTGTGTGAAGTGGTGAATATGTTTTTCCGTTAACACTGTCATGTAACATGATATTACGTTGTGCGAATGTTCCACGCTCTGAATCTTGTCCTGTCAAACGGATTGGAGTACCGTCACTCAATATGGATGCAAATGCAAGTGTCTCAGCATGAGCCCAATCAATTTTTCCGTCTGCACCAAAGGAATCCAAGCGACGTGATAAAATCTTTCCTAATTTTTTATTAGGAGTGAATCCTTCCGGCCACTTAACAAGTTCTTCGTTAATTGAAACCAGTTCTTGTTTCGGAACTGCCGTTTCAATGGCTGGAAGTCCTTTTTCAATAATCCCAGGGGGATTACATTCTTTAGAAGCTTCCGGTTTATTTCCGGAAATTTTCGCATATGCATCTGCAAGCCTTGTATCCACTTGTTCAGCAATTGCTTTAACTTCAGCTTCAGTGAACTCGCCAGATTGAATCAATTTTTTTCCATAAAGCTCTTTAACGGTTGGGTGCTTATGGATTAATGCATACATTTCAGGTTGAGTCACCAATGGCTCATCCATTTCGTTATGGCCGAAACGTCTGTAACCGATCAGGTCGATCAAGAAATCCTTGTTGTATTTTTCACGATATAGGTTAGCAAGGTTAACAGCAGCCATACATGCCTCTGGATCATCTGCATTCACATGCACGATCGGCACTTCAAAGCCTTTTGCTAAATCACTAGCATATAAGGTTGAACGTGAATCTTCACTTTCCGTTGTAAAACCGATCATGTTATTGGCGATGATATGGATAGCGCCGCCAACTTGATAACCGCGTAAACGGCTTAAGTTAAACGTTTCCGGCACAATGCCTTCACCTGGGAATGCTGCATCACCATGAATCAGGATTGCAAGAGATTTGGAAATGTCTTGAACCGGGAATCCTTTTTCTGTACGGTCTTCTTGCGCCGCACGAGAATACCCTTCCACGATTGGACCGACTACTTCCAAGTGACTTGGGTTATTGGCAAGTGTAATCCTTGCTTTTTGTATGTTAGCTTTAGTAATCTGTTTATCCAGACCTAAATGGTATTTAACATCGCCAGTCCATCCATTGTTAATGCCTGTTGAACCTTCGGAAGGAACCAAATCTTTATTTGGTGAATGTTGGAATTCAGAGAAAATTACCTCATAAGGCTTACCTAATACATGTGCAAGCACATTCAAACGTCCTCGGTGAGCCATTGCAATATTCACATTCCCCGTTCCATTTTGAACAGTTTGTGAAATCATTTCATCTAATATCGGAACCAAAGCATCCAGTCCTTCAATTGAGAAACGCTTTTGACCTACATATGTGCGGTGAAGGAATTTCTCGAAACCTTCAACTTCATTCAATCGTTTAAGTAATAGTTCTTTTTTCTCTTTAGCCACTTCCGGGAACATGTTTCCGGATTCGACCATATCAGTAAGCCATTGCTTTTCTTCCAAGTCATTAACATGGTGAAATTCAAAGGCTATCGTTTTTGTATAGAGTTGTTTTAGGTATTGAACGGCTTCGTATCCGTCTTTCACGTCTTCAGGTGATTCTGGACAAATAAAGTCAGCCGGTATTTTCCTTAAATCATCTGCAGTCAATCCATATTTTTCAAAGTGAATTTGTTCCGTGTCTAGAGCTTCTTCTTTTAAAGGATAAATATTTGCAGCAAGATGTCCGTATGCACGGATATTTTCAGCTAACTTTACTGCAGACATAATTTTCTTCATTGGAAGAACTTCTCCAGTTTGTACAGTTGGTGCACTTTCAATCGTTGTTTCTGCCGATACATCGAATGAAGGAGGACCTGCTACTTCAAAAAAGTTTTTCAGTTCCGGATCCACTTCTTCCGGGTTGGCTAGAAATAAATCGTATTGCTCCATGACATACCCAAGGTTTGGACCTGAAAAAGCTTTCCATTGGTCGTATACCTTAGAATCATTGATGGTCATTTTGTAAACCCCCAAATTTTTCTCATAATTTTTTTCATTTCGTTTTATCCATCCCCAAATTTCTTTCTTCTAAATTTTCCCCAAATATATGATTTATATAAGATATATAATAAATAACTTTGGTTATCGAATAATAAAATTTTAAAGGATAAAACGTTTTCAGATGTTATATTAACATGTTTTTGTCGAAATATCCAAAGGTTAAACCACTTTATGCAACCTTTTTTAAACTATATTTCTGTTTAATTCGTCAAAATACGCTTTTAATTGACTTTTTTGCTCATTTAAGTCCTTTTTTTGCTAAAAAAAGATTTTTGTATTTTTGTATAATGATTATTTTTCAGGTAAATTTAACTAGTTTGAAAACCCTTTCAGCTCAATCAAACTTCCAAGCTGTTAAACTCAGATTGCCATATTGAAAGCTCCTGTGCAGGAGAGCTGCTTTTTTTTTGTCATCTCCTGACCCCATTGCGATGACCAATGGAATGAAATGCTCTTTGGAAGGCACAGCATCTCTACTATAGGGAGCGATTTTTTCATAATTAAACAAAGATTCCAAATCCCATTTGATGATTTTCTCTTCGACCCAGTTCTCAAAGTTGATTGCCCATCCTTCTGCAACATGCATATCCTTCTGAATATAGGTGAAGTTATGGACAATTCCACCGCTCCCGATTATCAGTACATTACTTTCCTTTAATTCCCTCAATGTTCTCCCGATTTCATACTGCTTGTCCAATGGCAGGTCAGGACTAATGGACATGGATACGATCGGGATGTCCGCTTCGGGATACATGATGTGCAAAAGCCCCCATGCCCCATGGTCTAGGGGGCGCCTTTCATCAAGTTCCCCCAATACACCTATCTTGGACAATAGGGTTAAAATTCGATCGGACAGCTCAAGGCATCCCGGAGCAGGATATGTTATCTGAAATATATCTTCAGGATACCCTGCAAAATCATAAATGACTTCATGCTTACCTACTGCGGAAATCATCTGATCTTCACTTTCCCAATGTGCTGACAAAATAACGATGGCAGCAGGTTTTTCCATAGCTTTAATATAATCCTTCAAAAAAGAAGTGTAGCTATTCTTTTCCAAAGCTAATAGTGGCGTTCCATGTGATAAAAACAATGATGGCATCATAGAAACGATAAATCCTTTCGCAATGTAATATCTTATCCCTATACCTTAATTTACTATAGATAAACATTGTGTTCATCAATTAAATTGCATTTTTGGGGTTGTCTCATCAATAGTATCAAAAGTATACCCTTCTTTTTTAAGGAATTCGATTATATCAGGCAATGCTTTCACTGTATTTTTCATACTATTGATATCATGCAATAAGATATTAACATGCTTTTGATCTTTCGTCCCTTTTTGTACGGAAGAAATGATTTGTTGTTCACTTATTGATGGACTGATGCCATCAGTAGAATCAATGGTCCAATCAAAGTATATATATCCTTTTTCATTTAGTTGTTGAAGGATTCCATTAATGATGGGTTTAGTTGCAGCCTGATGCCGCAGACGATTATTCGAGCCGCCAGGAAGTCGTACAATTCGGCTTTTTATCCCAAACTCCTTTTGAAGCATGGTTTCAAGCCTATTTAAGTCTTGAAAGAAACTCTCGGTCGACCGATAAACGATGGAATAATCATGTGTATAAGAATGAAGGGCAATCGCATGACCGCGGGAAATCATTTCCTGATAACATTCCTTTGCATATGGCTCTTCGTTGCCTTTAACGAAAAATGTGGCTTTAATATGATAGCGGTCCAAAATATCCAATATATCCATGGTATTCAAAGATGGTCCGTCATCGAAAGTCAAATAAGCGATTTTCTGATTTTCCTTACTTTTTAGGAGCGGTGTCATCTCTTCGGGAACCATTGCATGTACTTGAATGGACTGTACATCCATCACGAACAAAATAATAATGAGAGAAATCGTCATGGAAAGAAATAATTTAAGCAGATTCTTCATAGGTGTTGCATCCCCTTCCTTTTGACCATTAAGATATACCAATTAAGGGGTTTCATGCGCAATAAGGCAGCGGTAAAAAATACCGCTGCCTTATCCATATGTTATCGATCTACATTAAAGTAACGAGCTTCAGGATGTGCAAAAACGATCGCTGATACGGAAGCCTCTGGTTCCATCATGCATCCTTCAGTCAATTCAACGCCAATATCTTGAGGTTGTAACAAGCGGAATAGTTTCTCCTGATCTTCCAGATTTGGACAAGCTGGATAACCAAATGAAAATCTTTGCCCGGTGTACTTAGCGGCAAACCGCTCTTTCATAGACATTTCAATCGGATCGCTTATTCCTAAATCATCACGCATTAATTGATGAATTCTTTCCGCAAACCCTTCAGCTGTTTCTAGAGCAAGCGATTGAAGGGCGTGATTTTTCAAGAAATCACCTTCAAGCTTTAGTTTTTCTGCCCATTTCCTGATCCCTTTTCCGGCTGTAACAAGGAAGAAACCAACATAATCCATTTTCCCGGAGGAGACCGGTTTCGCGAAGTCCGCTAAACAAAGATGCGGATTCGTATCTTGCCGAGGAAATTCAAAAGTTTCCAAAACCTCGTTATGATTATCCGGGTTGTAAACCAATAGCTTGTCCCCTTCACTTTGAGCAGGGAAAAATTGATAAATCGCATTCAAGCCGTAGTCCGGTTCCGTCTTTAAGAATTCGATCAATTCATCAACGAGGGCATTCAGCTGCACCGCTTTTTCATTGCCTTCCTTAAGCAATTCGGCAACTTTACCTTTTAGCCCCAAATGATGTCCAATCAGCATTTGCCTATTAATGTACGGCTGGATGACATCCAATGGATAGTTTTTCAGAACGTGACGCATGATATCACGCGGTTCTTTAACAGGTACATCACTCAAAGGAGCAGCTGTGGACTGCTTCCGAACAGGTTTTTCCATCGTGGCAGCAATGGCGGCATTGGCTTTCGATTTTTCCCGTTTCTGGACTAACTCTTCTAAGTAGACCACTTTTTTGTCAGTGTCATGTAAAATATTCGTTACAGCCAACCCATCCATCGCGTCTTTGGAATATAAAACCGGACCTCCATATTCAGGTGATATTTTAAAATCGGTGAATTTACGGGATAGAGCAGCCCCTCCCACTAAAATGGGGGTATCTATTCCCGCTTGTCTTAAATCCTGTGCAGTTAACACCATTTGCTGTGCTGATTTAACAAGTAATCCAGATAGTCCAATGATGGTTGGCTCATGTTTTCGAACCTCTTCAATGATTTGTTGCGGTGCGACCTTGATACCCAAATCAATGACTTCATAGCCATTATTGGACAGTATGATATCCACTAGGTTTTTCCCGATATCATGCACATCTCCCTTGACAGTCGCTAAAAGGATCTTTCCTTTCTTGGCGCTATCTTCAGAGTTTTCCATTAGTGGTTCAAGGTGAGATACTGCCGCCTTCATTGCTTCAGCACTCTGAAGCACTTCTGCGACAATAAGTTGGTTGTCATTAAATAACCGACCCACTTCACTCATTCCATCCATCAATGGTCCATTGATGATTTCCAATGGGCTGTCACCGCGTTCAATTGCTTTATTTAAATCATCAATCAATCCTTCTTTCGTACCTTCGATAATATAGTTACCTAATCGTTCGTCCAATGGCAGGATCACACCATTATCCTTCTTCTCCGCTTTTTTCCCACGATAAAACTCGGTAAAGATCGCTAAAGTTTCTGTAGATGTTTCAAACAGGAGTGCCTCAGCCAATTTCACTTCGTCTTCCGGTATCAGAGCGAAACGTTCAAGCTTTTCCGTATTCACGATAGCATAATCGAGACCGGCTTTTGTACAATGGTAGAGGAAAACGGCATTTAGAATTTCCCTTCCACGCGCTGGCAGACCGAATGAAACATTCGATATGCCAAGTATCGTTAAGCATTCCGGAAACTTTTCTTTGATTGCCTTAATTCCCTTCACCGTTTCTAAAGCAGAACCGATATATTGTTCATCACCCGTACCTACAGGAAATACTAGCGGATCAAAAATGAGGTCACTTTTGTTTAGTCCATACTTATTTACGAGCAAATCCACAGAACGTGTAGCCACTTCCAATTTGCGCTCAGCATCGACGGCCATCCCAATTTCATCAATGGTTCCTACGACAACGGCAGCCCCGTATTGATGGACGAATGGCACTATTTTTTCAAAGCGCTCTTCACCATCTTCAAGGTTAATGGAATTAATGATGGATTTTCCTTGTGAATGTTTTAATGCTTGTTCAAGTACGGCTTCATCTGTAGTATCGATGACCAATGGGACTTTCACTTTTTTTACGACCTCTTCTACGAACTCCTTCATATCACCAAGCTCATCCCCATCAGGATCAGCAAGACAGATATCAATGACATGGGCGCCTTTTTTTACCTGGGCACGTGCAATTTCGGCAGCTGGCTCGTAATGCTTTCCACGAATCAACTCCTTGAATTTTCGAGATCCGATAACATTCGTTCTCTCACCTACGAATAAAGGACGCATTGAATCATCATAAATGAGTGGCTCTATGCCTGATACGGCATGCCCATGGGCTGATTCGGTAATTGTACGGGGCTGAATGCCTTCAAGGACCCTGACAAGTTCTTTAATATGCTCTGGCGTAGTACCACAACAACCCCCAATGATATTGACCCATCCCTTTTCGGCAAATTGCTTCATTTTCTCTGCAAGGGAAGTCGGTGACTCATGATAATGCCCCTCTTCATCCGGGAGCCCGGCATTCGGGTAACAACTGATTGCGCTATTGGCTATATCTGCAAGTGTCCTGATATGGTCTATCATGAATTCCGGTCCTGTTGCACAATTCAGGCCGACAGCCACGGGCTTCATATGTTCAACCGATAAATAGAAAGCTTCTATCGACTGGCCAGCAAGTGTCGTCCCCATCGGTTCGATCGTACCTGAAATGATGACAGGCACATCTTTTCCTGATTTAGCGAAGGCTGCTTTTATTCCAGAAAAGGCTGCCTTGACATTAAGCATATCCTGACAGGTTTCCACCAATAACAAGTCTACCCCGCCATCCAAAAGACCGAGTGCCTGTTCTTCATAAGAATCGGTTAAAATATCAAAAGTCGTTCCACCTGTTACGGATAGCGTTTTTGTGGTGGGCCCCATCGAGCCAGCTACATATCTTGGCCAATCATCATTTGAATATTTTTCACATGCTTTAACGGCAAGCTCAGCTGAAATTTTATTAAGCTTGTAGGCAATCGTGCTTATTTGGTATTCCTCAAGAACGATGCTAGTCGCTCCGAAGGTATTTGTTTCAATGATATCAGCACCTGCTGCTAAATATTTTTCATGGATGGATTGGATGATTTCTGGTTGTGTCAGTGATAAATACTCGTTGCAACCCTCGAATTGTTCCCCGCCAAAGTCCTCTGCTGTTAAATTCTCCGCTTGAAGCATGGTTCCCATCGCTCCATCGAGCAGGAGAATCTTAGTATCCAACTGATCTTGAATCGCTTTTTTATTCATGTACTGCCACCTCTGATGTATGTTTACTATCGACTTTTCTAATATATTTCGTAAGTTCCGCCGTCATTTCATAGCGAAGGAACGGAGTGATTAAATATATGCCCTTGAATTTTTCCCTTGCCGCGTCGACTAGCTCGCGCGCGATATTCACCCCTTCAATTCTTGACTTTACAGGGTCATCCCCCGCTAAAGCCATGGCCCTCCTGACATTATCCGGCAATTTGATGCCCGGGATCTCATTATGGATGAATTCGGCATTCCGTGTGCTTGTCAATGGCATGATACCGACGAAAACCGGGGTTTCTAAATGTTTTGTAGCTTCATGAACTTCTTCAATTTGCTCAACTGAATAAATTGGCTGTGTCAAAAAGGATTGGGCACCGCAGTCAATCTTCTTTTCCATTCTCTGTACGGCTTTATCCAAATATTTCACATTGGGATTAAAAGCGGCGGCAATTTTAAAATTAGCCCGCTGGCCCAAACTCTGACCGGAATAGGATAGACCTTCATTAAATTGTTTGACCATGCTTATTAGGTCAAACGACGATAAATCATAAACCGAAGTGGCTCCCGGGAAGTCCCCAATTTTAGAGGGATCTCCGGTGATGATCAATAATTCGTCCAGCCCAACCGTCTGCAGGCCCATTAAATGTGACTGCAGGCCAATTAAATTTCGATCCCGGCATGTTATATGCACCATCGGCTTTACATTCAATTGGTTCTTCAGCAAATTAGCCAGTGCATCATTCGATATCCTTGGTGAAGCAAGTGAATTATCCGCCAATGTAATGGAATCGACCCCTGCTTTTTTCAAAACCTCGGCACCAGTCATGAAACTCTCTATTCCCAACTTTTTCGGAGGATCAAGTTCAACAAGAATCGTCCTTTCTGTTTTGGCCTTTTCGTACAGAGGGAGTTCCAATTCTCTATCGTTCACTTCAATTATTTCTATTTCACGGGCTTTCGTATATTTCTCTTTTACTGGAGCCAAACTTCCAATCGCATTCTTTACAGCTTGAATATGCAGGGGAGTCGTTCCACAGCACCCTCCTATGATCGCGGCACCTTGCTCACGAAGGTCTAGGGCACTTGAGCCGAAATATTCCGGCACAGCTTTATAGACAAGCCTTCCATCCACATAATCCGGAAGGCTGGCATTAGGGTAAATGGCAATCGACGCTTGCTTTGGCAAACTCACCTCTTCCAAGGCCCGAATCATATGATGTGGACCGAGTCGGCAATTCACCCCAACAACATCGGCACCCAATTGCTCGAGTTTTTGAAAGGCTTCATTTAAATGGATTCCATTTTGAAGATTTCCCAGTTCATGCATCGAAACATTTGCGATGATCGGAAGTCCAGTTTCATTTTTAACGATTTGCAAAACGGTTTCCAGCTCTTCCAGGTCATAAAATGTTTCCAAGAGAATCCCATCCGGGTTTTCCATCAACAGACTGTATAGCTGTTCACGAAAACCTCGCTTTATCTCTTCCATACTTAAATCCGATTTCCTGATACTCCGCTGTGCCCCTATGGTACCGAAGACATATGCCTTTCCTTTTGCCGCTTTTTTAGCAAGGATGACTCCCTGGCGATTGATTCTGCTTACTTCGTCTTCAAGTCCATGCCGTTTCAATTTATTGAAATTGGCTCCATATGTATTCGATTGAAGGATATCTGCACCAGCTTCCAAATAGGCACGGTGGATGGACTCTATTTGATCTGGGTTCGTGCAGTTTAATTCCTCATAACATTGATCGATGCCATAAGAGTACAGTAAAGTCCCCATTGCCCCTTCTCCAACCAGCATTCTTTCTTTCAATTCTTTACGAAAATTCATAATTACACCCTCTCTCAAAAACAATCCTGTTTTTGTCGTTTTATATGAGTATGAGAGAAAAGAAAAAAAACCTTCTCAAAGAAGAAGGTCTTTTGAAACATTCTCCTCATCTATCAAGCTCTGCTTGCTGGATTTAGCACCTTTGCCTAAGCTGGTTGCTGAGGTTTCTTCGGGCCAGTCCCTCCACCTCTCTCGATAAGATCCAATTATATAATTTTCACAAGATTTCAAAATTTGATTATATTTAATTTACATTAATAATCTGTCAATTTCAATACCTGATCGTCATTTTTTTCACTTTTGCAAAATTCATTCACTCTTTTGCAGCTTGAACTCTCTTCACTATCCTTTGTTTCCAGTCTTCCGCTAACGAGTCTAGTGTAAGTAACGCGTTTGAGCCTTCCAGCCCATCTCGGTTATGTAGGATCACCTCTGTTGCATAATGAACCGAAATTTTTTCTTGCAAACGATCTATTAGCACGATTTCGTTTTGTTTCTTTATCGTTCCTTCTTGAATGACTTTTGCAAAATAACCAGTGTAACTCGTTTTCAGCACGAATTCCAAAAACTTAGGTTCCTGATTGAAGTGGGAAATGGTCGAACAAGGGATCCTCCCCTGATTAATTTGAACAATCACTTCGCCTATTTGATAAATATCACCGATATACGTTGTTTCTTCCCTCATCCCCGCTACAGTTAAATTTTCACCGAATGCAGGGATATCTAGCTTTTTAGCGAATCTTTCATTCCATAATGAGTAATGCTCAAAGGGGTAAAAACACAAAGCCCGATCAGGACCTCCATGAAACTTTACATTACCTACCCCATCACCCATTATGCCTGATTTAGTTACTATCACGTCATCCACTGCTTGTTTATCCATCGCTGAAAAGATATCGATATTCGAAAAATTTTCCTGTTTGGGCTTTCCGGCATGAAGCGATTCGATTTTTCCATTTTCCATTTTACATCTTCCATTCTTATTTAATTTATATCATCATATATGTATAAATTATACTAAAAATCCATTTTGTTCTGTAGTTTTTTATGGGAATATAGCAGATTAGAAGGGCAAAAGCCCCAAGTTGGCGAAATATCATTGATTTCCAGAAAAATTCATAGGTTAGTTTCAGTAATTTTGTTGCTATTTCAGAATTAAATATGGTAGAATATGAACACAATATATAGTCGAAAACTACAACCGTTCGCCTATATGTTGATTTTCACGATTGAATTCCTCATTGTCGCTCTTTAGGGAGCGAATTTTTTTGCCTTCATTTCCATCCATCATTTTCTTTTAATTCCATTCAGTTCCTTACATCGTGATCCACTTACCTATTTGTAATCCCTTCCCTATGTAATTCTCTCCCTGTTAAGTCACTTTCATTACCTTATTAAAAGGCAAGATCCCTTGCTAAAACAAGCAGAAAGCCGAGCGACATCATGCGTCTTCCGCTCAGCTTCCTGTTTATGCTTGTTTCTTTTTTTTCGGTGCCGCTTTCTTTCGGGTAGTCTTTTTCTTTTCCGGTTCATCATGTTTCGTTCGGTCAATGGATGCCTGTAAAGCCTCCATTAAATCGGTTACATTGTTGGAAACTGGCTCTTTTGTTTTGGCTGTAATCGTCGTTTGTCCCGTTTTCTTCGATTCAATCAAATCAAGTAAAGCGGTTCGATAGTCATCGGTATATTTTGTCGGATCGAAAGTAGTCGTTAATTGATCTATCAATAACACGGCCGTATCGATTTCTTTTTTTACAATGGTATCGTTGGCAGGGATATTCGGCACATCCGCTGTGGAGCGTACTTCATCCGGGTAATGAATCGTTTCCATCACCAAGGTATTATCAACAACTCGGATTACCGCCATTTGTTCTTTTGAGCGAATAATGATTTTCGCTAACCCAACCTTATTCGATTCCTTTAGGGCCTGCCTCAAAAGGGAATAAGCTTTTATCCCACCGTCATTAGGGGACATATAATAACTCCGGTTGAAATAAATGGGATCTATTTCTTCAATTTTAACGAAATCCACGATTTCCACTGCTTTTTCTTCATTTTGTTTTTTTAGCTGTTCTAGTTCACTGTCTTCCAATACAACAAACTTTCCCTTTGTATATTCAAAAGCGCGAACTATATCGTCCTTTCCCACTTCTTTCTGGCAAACCGGACACATCTTTTCGTATTTAATCGGTGAATGACACTCCTTATGCAACGTCCTTAAAGATATATCCTTATCTTCCGTTGCAGCATGAAGTTTGATCGGAATGTTCACCAAACCGAATGATATGCTCCCCTTCCACATCGTATGCATATTCGTCACCTCATAACTTATTTTTAAAGAGAAAATCAATTTTATTATTCCCCTTTGTTAAAAAAAAACCGAAAAAACAATTGCCAACTCTAACACTTCGTTTTTTTGGCAAAATAATGTTATCAATTATTTGCGGAGGTAATTACAGAATGAAACCGATGCTGCCAACCTATTACCCTGAAGCCCCTAACTCCAAGGATTGGCGTTATGAAATCAAATATGACGGCTTTAGGGCAATTTTAACGATAGACTCCGATACGATAAGCATCTCGAGTCGAAATGAGAAGGAGTTATCACCCTTATTCCCAGAAATCATTACTTACATCAAAGATCTGGACCTGGAAGATTACCTCCCACTGCAGTTGGACGGTGAATTGGTCTGGCTTACCAATCAAGCAAAAGCGGACTTTTTTCAAATACAGTGGCGTGGACGCCTTGGGAAACAATCCTTAATTTCAGAAAAAGCTCATTTTTCCCCATGCCGGTTTATAGCGTTTGACCTGCTTCGCATCAGCGGAAAGGACATAGCAGCTAAACCTATGGAAGAACGAAGGAGATTCATGTTGAGTATTGGTGAAGAACTTGGCTTTCCTACGCCTCCTGACCCCAACGATAAGGCTTTAATCCAATTAATAGAAAGTTTTGACGTTTTGGATGATGCCTTGAAAAAGGTCACCCTATTCGATGGTGAAGGAGCTGTCGCCAAGGAAATTCGGGGAACTTGGCAAGAAGGAAAACGTTCTACATCTTGGATTAAGGTGAAAAATTGGAAGACCGTTTCTTGTTTCATTACAGCATTGCACAAAGAAAATGGTTACGTTTCCCTCGCAGTTTTCAAAGAAGGTGCCGTAACGAAAATCGGAAGTGTTAAAAATGGACTGAGCGCTCAAGATAAAGGGATATTGCATGAACTGATCAAGCAAAATGCATCAGACGAAGACGCACAATTTTTTTATATACATCCATCCATTTGCATCGAAGTTCAATTCTTACACGTTTATGAGGAAAATGAATTGCGTGAACCTCAGTTTTCGCAATGGCTTTTACAAACGGCCCCCGATGAATGTACCTGGGAGAAATTCGTCATAGGCCAATACACATTTCCAGATACTGTACAAATAACCTCTAAGGATAAACCACTTTGGATAACCGGTGGAAAACAGGTGGTAAAAGTTGAATACCTTCATTATTTACGGGAGGTTTCAGCTTTCTTCTTACCCTTCTTGAAGGATAAACTGCTTACGACTATCCGCTATCCTCATGGCACTATGGATAAAGAAAGATTTTTCCAGAAAAACAAGCCTGATTATGCGCCGACCTTTATTAAAACGTTCATGGATGATGATATCGAGTATATGCTGTGTAACGATATTGAAACGCTACTTTGGTTTGGCAATCAACTGGCATTGGAATTCCATGCCCCATTTCAGAAAGCTGGAAAAACAAGACCCGATGAAATCGTCCTGGACTTAGATCCCCCTTCCATCGAATTTTTCTCCTTGGCTATAAAGGCCGCACAGGAAATAAAAAAGGTGATGGACTCATTAAGGATAAAAGCTTTTGTAAAAACTTCAGGTAACAAAGGACTGCAAATTCACATCCCTCTGCCTGAAGACAGATTTACTTATCAGGAGACACGCATATTCACCGATTTTCTCGGTGACTACTTAACAAGTTCCAACCCAAATGATTTTACAACGGAAAGAATGAAAATAAATCGGCATGACCGACTTTACTTGGACTTTGTGCAGCATAGTGAAGGAAAAACCATCATTCAGCCTTATTCCCCACGAGGAAATTCTTTCGCGGGTGTGGCTACACCTTTGTTTTGGGAGGAAGTTGACGAAAGTCTCCAGTTAAAGGACTATACGATTGAAACCATACCAAACAGAATCAAAAGGAACGGATGTGCATTTATGGATTACAGGCTTGTCGATAATGGCCCGGCCTTTTTGGAAGTATTGTCATTCCTAAAACAAAAAAAGACCAACAACTAGTTGGTCTTTTTTTGAGGGAGTGTAAAATGGAACGTTGATTGGAACGTAGGGTGCGCCTCTAGGGTCTCCCTTGGACCCGCTTTCCCCGCAGGAGTCTCCTACCTTCCATTCCAATCAGCTTTGTTTAAAAAATTCAGATAGAAACCCTTTTGTCGGGAAAAGGGGTTGGGAATGGTCTCATTCCCAACCCTGATACAGTATGCGGAAAGGGAGCGGATTTCTGAAAATGACTGGAACGTTTTTTAAATAAAAAAACTGTAGGCACACTCGCTTTTCTTCGAGTTTGTCTACAGTCTGTAACCAACTCCTGGTTGGTCCTTTTCTTTATAATGTCGTTTTCAAATAACTTTGAACTTCATCCTGCAGCTTGGCATACAGGCTTGTTTCCGATTCAAATTCCTGCTTTTCAAGCATGACAAATTTTTCAGGCTGATCTAAGTCTATTTCAATCGATACCTTGAATTCATAGGTTGCGTTCCCAATTAAATCAATTGAATACTTTTGGCTTTCTTCATCATGATGCACGACGCATTTAACTTTTCCGCCGTTATTGTAGACAGATATTTCACTTTCCAACGCGTTTAATCCAACAGAGCATGTTACTAGGCTTGAAGCCGACATCGCCGTTCCACAAGCATTCGTGAAGCCCACTCCCCGTTCAAATGTCCGCACGTAAATGCTCCCTGGTTCCAACTCTTTCACAAAGCTGACATTGACGCCATCAGGGAAAAGCTCATTCGGTTGATTGACCTTTGTTGAAAGGTCTTCCTGCAAATCACTTTGTAAAATATCACTATCGACGAGCGTGATTAAATGTGGATTAGGAACCGCCAAAGCCGAAAATAATAGGGTATCATGAAGTTCCGGCAATGGTTCGTTTTGCAACTGTTCTTTCGCTATAACGAGAGGAAGATCCGTCACATTAAAACTTACAGGGGAAATTTCCACCTTGAAAGTCGGAATGCCCTCATAAATGTCTTCCGTTTTCTCCACGAGTAAATTTGCCTTCATGGTTTCAACGATCATTTTATTGAGCCCTAGAACGTCGTTCGCGTAACGTGCAACACAGCGAAGTCCATTGCCACACATCGAGGCTTCCGATCCATCCGCATTAAAGACACGCATCCTTGCATCAGCATGTTCACTTTTCATTACAAACAAGATTCCGTCCGCTCCAAGCTTTTCCCTATTGCATAGGGCCTTCGCGAAATTTTTTCGCTCTTCTTCAGTAAACGTCAAGGTCGTAGTCAATTCATCAATGATTAAGAAATCATTACCTGAACCATGGCTTTTTAAACCTTCAATAATCATCCTGTCACATCCTCTAATATGCTGCTAGTCATTTATCATTTTTTAATATTCTATATCATAGCATTTTCAGGACGGATGTGTCATCGAGTAAATCATAATAAATCCAATTTTCCCGTCTAAAAAAACACAATAAAGAGCGGTTGGAATAAGAAATGACTCATTCCAACCGCTCTTCCTAAATATTAACCGATCATACCGATGATGAAATAGACGATAAACATTCCGGCACTCACATACATAGGTGCTGACACTTCTCTCGCTTTTCCGGTTACAAGCTTCAAGAACGGGTACAGGATGAAACCGAATGCCATTCCATCAGCAATACTGTAAGTGAATGGAATGATCGTGATTATCATGATTGCCGGTATGCTCTCGGTTAAATCGCTGAAATCCAGCTTTTTTATGTTTCCGAGCATCAAAATGCCAATAATAATTAAAATGGGGGCAATGGCGCTATCAGGGATCACTTTAATCACCGGTATAAATAGCAGTGATAGAATGAATAGAAAACCCGTCACCACTGAAGTAAAACCAGTTCTGCCTCCTGATGCGATTCCAGCTGCCGTTTCAACGGTTGCAACCGTAGGACTCGAACCGAATATGCCTGAAATCAGAACGGAAACACTTGTCGCCTGCAGCGACTTTTTATAGGCATCCTGGCGGTTGATACTGTCTACATGCCCGTGTACAAGACCAATATTTTCAAAAACAAGAACCATCGTCATCGCAAATACACTTATCCAGAATTCGATCCGGTCCGCTTCCATGAACGATAATGAAAAGAAGAGATTACCGTAGGAAGCTGTGTCTATGCCTGAAAAATGGATTTCCGATAGTTGAACAGTCCCGAACAAATAGGCAATGAGGCTCCCTGCCAGGATGGTAATCATGAAGTTACCGGGGACATTCTTGATGAATAGCGTAATGGCCAGTAAAAAGGTCAACACTGTCGCACACACCGCAGGATCGCTTAAATCTCCCAGTGCGACGATAGAGGATGAACCTCCCGTGATTATCCCGCCCTTTTCGAGACCGATTAGCATCAAGAATAAGCCAAGACCAACAGATATGGCTTCTTTTATCGAACTTGGAATTGAATCACTGATTATCTTAGAGTATTTTGTGAAAGCGATGACTACAAAAATAACCCCTGAGATAAATACAGCACCAAGCGCCGATTGCCAAGATAGACCCATTCCTTGAACCATGGTATAAGCAAAAAGTGCATTTACGCCCATTCCTGGAACCAGAAGGATTGGGACATTCGCCCAAAGCCCTATCATCATACAGCTTATGGCAGATAAAAGAATCGTGGCAATCACTGCACCATTAATCGGTATGCCCGCTTCCGATAATATCAGGGAATTCACGATGAGAATATAGACTATCGTAAAATAGCCGACGACTCCAGCAAGGATTTCACGTTTTCCATTCGTTCCATAGTCAGAAAAATGAAAAAACGCTTCCAAGTTTAATTTCTTCATGTTGTATCCTTATTAAATTTATCCCTCGCCCACCCGTTTGTATTAGTGACAAACTACACTTGGTGATTTTATCAAAAAAAAGGATAAAAATAAATAGATAGCTCAAAATTTGAAGAAAACTGCCGAAAATCATTTCGACAGCCTTGATGTTTTTATATTATTTTTGTTCTCCCGCATATCCATCGACTACCAATTCCAGCTTCCCTGTATCGGGTGAAATGATGAGACCATGCACAGGTATATTTTTAGGAATCAGAGGATGCCCTTTAATCACTTCCACACTGTTCTTACAACTTTCATAAACATCATCAAATCCGCGAAGCCAACTGCGGATATCGATTCCTGCAGCTCCCAGTGTATCGATGGTGCTCTTAGGTATATCACGTTCGATCATCTTGTCTACTACAGAATCGGCATCGACTGATGCCATCCCGCAGTCATGGTGAGGTATGACCAATACTTCATCTGCCTTTAGCTCATAAATAGCAACAAGGATACTCCGCATGACACTTCCGAATGGGTGGGAGACGATTGCCCCGGCAGTTTTCAGGATTTTGACATCGCCATTTTTGACATTCAAGGATTTTGGCAATAGTTCAACGAGCCGAGTGTCCATACAGCTTATGATGACCATACGTTTCTCAGGAAACTTATCCGTTCTATACTTAACATATTCACCTTTTTCTACAAACTGTTCATTATAATCAAGAATCTCATTAAGTAAACTCATATTTACCACCTTTTTATAAGTATTTAATCTATGTATCCCACTATGATTATATCAAATATTTAAAAGATTTGCTAAAGGGTTATCCTAGTCAATTTGAACGATGATTTAGAGTGGCTGCACAGAACCCAAAGACGATGATTTTAGGAATTTCATCAACATTTGATGAAAAAGAAAGGATCGGTGTATTTGTCTTGAATCGCTTCCCCCACTCCAAAGGCATCCATCCTTCTTGGTATGAAACGATTTTTTCCCCGTCTTTTGTGGCAATCTCGAAAGAATTCACACTTCCCGGCGTTTTGATGGGCATCCATTCCGTACCATCTTCCTTATATATCATTCCATTGATCTTCACGAATGACCGATTTTCTTGATACGATCCCAGCAGACCTCCCTGATCATCCATGATCGTCATTTTATTGAAAAGCCCCCTTTTGATATGGTACTTAGCCAGCAAACGTCCCTCATGGTCCACCAGTTCATAACGTTTGGCCAGGAGCATCGACAAGAAATTGGGAATCATCCACATGAACCACTTCATATTCAAATCCCGAATCTCGCCCATTAGAGATCCATCAGGGGCAAAGAGAAGCAGCCGCAATGTCGGTGCTGGCATAAAAGTCAATAAAACATGTTCATTTTTTAATAACGCGGCATTTGACCCTTTGAGTTCATCAGGCAATTCCTTCATTCTATTTTCATATATACGATGACTGACAAATTGGGCAGTGCTAAAGAAAAGAAAAGGAAACGTTATCAATAAAATATTGCCAGGTATCATCGCAAAAATATGGCAAATGAAAAATACAACGGCCAAAAGAAGAGATATCCAAGAAGCATGAAAATTAGAATTGCTCGTTTTTTGATAATATTCGCGTATATTCATATTCCGCTCTGCTCCTCACTCCTTACAAGAAAGTTTGCCCGCCTTAAGGCGACCGTTGATTAGCTGTACCCTAAGCCGCCCGGCATCCACTTCCCTAAAAGTTCATGGAAGGAAGTAAATATCATAATACTTTATTCGCTTCAATATGATCTATTCCCTTTTAAAAATATGGTTCATTCAGATAAAAAAGGACTCCGAATTGAACGGAATCCTTTTACATCGATCTATAATATCCTAAAAATTAATGGGAACCTGTAATCCGTTCCTTCATAAGCCCTAACAGCAGCAATGATGGTGAATACGACTAAAGCTATCCCGATAACCGGCAATAGCAAGAATCCAACCAATACTATAGTGAGTATCCCTGCAACTATTGAATATACGGTGTAGGAAATGAAAAAATTCAGGTATTCCCTTCCGTGATAATCCACATATTGTGACGAGTCCTTCTTCAATAACCAAATCACCAAAGGACCGATAAATGCTGTAAAAAAGCTGATCACATAAATAAGGGCAGCAAACACTCTTTCATCTTTAGTAGGCATAGTGTCTTCTCCTCCTTTCTCATATGAATAATTACGAATCAAATGAAAAATAGTTTCATTTTCCCTCTCATTATATTCGAAAAAAATAAAATTGGACTGCCTTTTATCATAAAACCCCATCGGCGATACATATGACGAAAAATACGAACATGTTCACCCGTCTTGTGCATACAGATTAAATAATGGATTGTCCTATTCCTTCTAGATTGGAGTGATGTTTTTTTGCTGAACGAATTTCAAGCCTTCATCCTTGGAATCATTCAAGGCTTGACTGAGTTTTTACCTATTTCAAGTACTGGACATTTATATTTAGGACGGCATATATTCCATCTTGACGAGGCCGGCATTTTTCTTGATACCATGCTCCATATCGGAACCTTGCTGGCGTTATTGGTCGTCTATAAGAGTGACATCATTTCCATTTTGAAAAATCCTTTCTCCAAAATGACCCTGCTTCTGATTGCTGGGACGATCCCCGCAGTGATTGCCGGCATTTTACTAGGGGATTGGTTTGATGGACTTTCAAAAACAGGCGTAACCATAGGCTGGGAATTTTTAGCGACCGGACTGATTTTATGGGTAGCGGACGGCGTAAGAAAAGGTGGCAAATCCTTAAATGAAATTTCCATCAAAGATGCCCTGATCATCGGTACCTTCCAAGCTGCTGCCATCATGCCTGCTCTTTCGCGTTCGGGCCTAACGATAGCCGCTGGGCTCTTCTGCAGACTGGATAGGGCCACTGCAGCTTATTTTTCCTTTCTGCTTTCAATTCCTGCCATTACGGGAGGCATTGTATTTCAGATGAAACCAATATTTACAGGAGAAGTTGAACGGCTTCCAATCACTGCTCTTTTCGTTGGCACCCTAGCCGCAGCAATCTTTGGTTATATAGCCGTGGTATGGATGATCGATTTCTTAAAAAAGCGTTCACTGAAAATATTCTCCATTTATGTATGGGCCCTCGGAGCAATCATTTTATTCATGCAATTCACAGGTAAATTTTAAAGATAGCAACAAGTTTCCCTAAAAAAAGCTGGCGAAGAAATCAGTTTTCCATGGATAAAAGCAGCCGTTTGCCTTCCAATTTCACCCTTCATAAAAAAGTTGAAATTTGACGAAAAAAAAAGGCAAAAAACCTATTCCCAAACCGTTTTTTTTTTAGTATTATACCTTCGTAAGGTTCTTTAAATCCGTATAATTTCTGACAATAAAAATAGGGAAGGCAAATGGTGCGCCACCGGTTTCCGGTTCTAGTGGGTTCGATTCCCACCCCGAAATTTTTTGATGAACGACTTAAAAAATTTCGAGGGTGGGCAGCGACTACGCATAAAAACTGCCCTCAAACGGAGGGACGGAAATGTTAAAAAAGAGAGATTTCACAGATTGTTTTTCTCTTTATGAACAAATGACGCATCCAGATGTCTTCCCTTTCGTGCGCCATAAAGTAGATTCATATGAAGAATATGTTTTCATTACTAAGCAAACGATCGAGGCCGAAGATGCTGGGGAACTCATTTCACGAACAATCTTGGATGAATGGGAAAATCCCATCGGTTGCATTTCTTTATACGATATTGAAAATGGTGCAGGTTTCTTAGGTACATGGCTTGGCAAGTCTTATCATGGAAAAGGGTATAATGCCATTGCAAAAGACGCTTTCTTTAAAGAGCTTTTTTTCGAGCTCGGTTTGGAAACGGTCTTCATGCGTATTCGCAAAAAAAATATCCGCTCTATAAAAGCCGCAGAAAAGCTTCCTTATGCCGTCAATGCCAACGAAACAAGAAAGTCCCTTTATGATCAGATCAATCATGAAGGAGATATCTTCGATTTGTATGAAATCCCTAAAGATTTATACACCTTTCATATCCTTAGACAGCATGATGATGATGAACAGCAGTTACTTGAAGCATAAAATAAAACAAAAAAACGAATCCGTTGATTTTAAGATGGCTTTGCTTTTCTTTTCATATAATGCCCGGAGCTTCCAAAAATGGAAAGCTCTTTTTTCCATTTTAACAGGATGTTTTGGAAAGTTTGCTGCAATTCCCTATTCTTTTCAGGAATATTTTTTTATAATGAATACAATTGACCAATTCAACAATATATTCAATGCGCCATTGAAAGGACTTAATCATGAAAAAAACAATTGCTTTTATCGTGCAGCTTATCATACTTCTCATCATTTGCAAGCTTGGCTACTTTATAGCACATTTACTTCATTTACCTATTCCGGGCAACGTCATCGGCATGATTCTATTATTCAGTTTACTACAGACGAAGGTTTTAAAAGTCGAGTGGATCGAACTTACTTCAGGATTCTTGGTTAAACACCTAGCCTTTTTCTTCATTCCAATTTCAATCAGTTTAATGACCATGGGGTGGCTTTTCATAGAATTTGGTTTGCCATTGGCACTAACATTGGGAGTCAGCCTTATATTTGGATTCATCGTTTCGGCTTGGACTGTTCAGAAGTTATCCCATAGAGGAGAGGTTAAGCAGCATGACAGCGCTCATCACAACTTATAGCATCTTGATAACCATCCTTGCCTATTCCATTGGAAGGAAAATATATGCTAAACATCCATCACCTTTTACGACGCCCGTATTTTTCAGTACGGTTACAATCATTCTTGTATTGCTGATCAGCGGTTTGGACTTCGAAGATTATTCACCGGGAAAAGACCTCATCACCTATTTCCTGGGACCAGCTACCGTTGCTTTGGCGGTACCACTTTATAAAAACAGAAAGATAATCGTTAAATATGCAATTCCGGCAATTAGCGGCATGATCTTTGGTCTTATGGCCACATTGGTCATTGCCTTCGCCATTGCTAAAGCATTTTCACTACCGCAAGTCATACTCCAAGGATTGGCAGTTAAATCCATTACAGTGCCAATCGCTGTAGAAATCACGGAACTTTATGGTGGAAATTCTAATATTTCAGCAGCCTTCGTCATTTTGACTGGGGTGCTGGGTACGATGATCGCTCCAAAAATGATGGATAAATTAAACATTACGATGCCCTTCGCACGTGGTATTGCCTATGGTACGATCGCTCATGGCCTTGGAACGGCTCAAGCTGCCCAGGAAAGTGAGTTTACCGGGGCAGTCGCAGGTGCGGCAATGGCTATCGCAGGTATCCTTATTTCCTGTTTCTTTCCTTTTATAAATAATTTTCTATAAAAAGAACCGCAACGTCAGTGACGTTGCGGTTCTTTTTATGATTCATCTTTTTTCAGGCCCTCGTATAAACGTCTTAGAATATGGGTTTTATACAGCTCCAGCTTTTTTTTCTCAATTGGATGATAGTTAATCCCTGCAGCTTTTAATTGCTGAATGAACCATCCTTTGGAATATTCATAAGCCATTCTACCCCCTCCTCTGTTCGAAAAAGATATGCTTCAGAGAAGGGATTGATACTTATTTTTTTGCAGCCATTACTTCAAGTAATAAATCATACATTTCCGCTGCCTTTTTGAATGGGCGTTTTTGACGCATTTTCTCCTGATATTCATCCGAATGATTCACCAAGTCCACTAATGTAGCATTAAAAATCCGGTCATTTAAATCTTCTTCTTGGATGACTTTACAAAACCCCTGTTTTTCAAAGCTTGAAGCATTCAAGATTTGATCTCCACGCGATGCATTGGCACTTAGCGGTATAAGCAACATAGGCTTTTGCAAACCAAGGAATTCAAATATGGAATTTGAACCTGCCCTTGACACAACTACATCAGCAGCAGCCAATAGATCAAATAATTCTTCATGTACGAATTCAAAGGGAGCATATCCCCTTTGTTTCAATTCGGTTTTAACATTACCCTTACCACAAATGTGAATGATCTGGTAATCCTTTAATAGCGCATCAAGGTTATCTGTAATCAAGTTATTGATTTTTACAGCTCCAAGGCTGCCGCCCATAACGAGTAGGACCGGTTTGTTATTCGTGAATCCGCAAAATGCCTTTCCGGAGGAAGGGTTTCCCGTAAAAATCCCATCGCGCAATACAGCTCCAAGATACATGGCCTTCTCTTTCGGAAGGTTTTTTTCCGTTTCCTGGAAGGTAGTGAAAATCTTCGATGCAAGTGGCATGGCAATTTTATTGGCCAGACCAGGTGTATAATCCGATTCATGTATCGCAATCGGAATTCTCAGCATCCTACCTGCCAAAACGACTGGAACGGAAACGAATCCACCCTTGGAGAAAATGAAATCCGGCTTGGTTTCTTTTAGAATTTTTCGTGCATCAAAAATCCCTTTTATGACCCGGAATGGATCTTTCATATTTTCAACAGATAGGTAACGTCGGAATTTCCCAACGGAAATCGTTTCATAACGGACCTCGGGAAATTCCTTTTCGATGATATTTTTTTCAATGCCTTTTTTTGAACCAATATAAGTAACATCCCAATCATGCTTTAAAAATTCCGGGATGATTGCAGCATTAACAGATACATGACCGGCAGAACCGCCTCCGGTAAATACTATTTTCTTAGTCAATATTTCCACCTTCCAAACTTAAAAAGTCACTTTGCATCCATATTACCATATATCCTTGCCATTAATAACTTGAAAAAGTATTCAGTGAACCGTAAAATACCAACATGAATGTAATCATCGATTATTTTTCCTTTTTCAGCATGAATATATTATAATCTTAGTATTCTACAATACTACAAGATACATTGGAGGAGTAATACATTGCAAGAAGTTTCTGAATCTCTCCATCAATTTGATGGAATCGAAGCCTGGACCAAATTAGGAATTTCCATAGGCATTTTTCTAATCTTCCTTTTGCTTCGGAAAGTATTTACTACATATATATTCAAATTCTTTCTAAGAATAGCGGAAAAACGTAAAGTTGAATTTGCGGCCAACTTAATGCTCGCTATAGAACAGCCTGTAAGATGGCTTATCGTTTTGATTGGTGTTATCATTTCACTGCACTATTTTCCGATTGACACACCTTCGGTTGAATTAAGATCGAAAATATACAGATCATTTTTTGTCTTTTTATTCTTTTGGACATTTTCCAATATCAGTTCGATCTTAACTATTTTATTTCCGAAATTAGTAAGTAAATTCGGACTTGAAGTCGATCTAATCGTCATGCCGTTCTTTACGAAAATCATAAAATTAATCATCATTGCTTTCGGTGCCTCCATCATTGCGGAAGAATGGGGATTCAATGTCGATGGATTTGTTGCAGGGCTTGGTTTGGGTGGATTGGCTTTCGCTCTTGCCGCTAAAGATACCGTCAGCAATTTCTTTGGGGGAATCGTCATCGTTACCGAAAAACCTTTCACCATAGGAGATTGGATCAAAACTCCTAGTGTGGAGGGGACAATTGAAGACATCACATTCCGAAGCACCAAAGTTCGGACGTTTGCCCAAGCTTTAGTTACGGTTCCAAATGCGACCCTTTCGAATGAACCGATCATTAACTGGTCCAAGATGGGCAAAAGACAGATTGCCTTCCATTTGGGTGTGAATGTAACAACACCAAAAGAAAAATTGGAAAATGTCATTAAAGACATAGAAAAAATGCTGATTGACCATCCAGAAGTACATCCGGAAACGATTCTGGTTAAATTTGATGAGTTTAGTCATTCCGGTTTCAATCTCTACCTTTATTTCTTCACGAATGCGACGGACTTTGGAGGATATTTATCAATCAAAGAAGATGTGAACTTTAAAATCATGGAGATACTGGAACAGGAAGATGTACAAATTGCCATCCCTTCCCAGGCTTTCATTCTTCAAAAAGACTCAAATATGGAAGCCATGAATGATTTTGAATCCATGCGCGACTGACAAAAAGACTTGCCCTAATAGGCAAGTCTTTTTTAGCTTTAAATAAAGCTTAAAACCTCACACGCTATGTGATATAATTCTTTCATTGTGTTGAAAATTCCAAATATTGATATTGAGGTACTTTGATGAATCAGACTTATACTAAATCGCAAAAGATCCGCCTGTTATTTTATATATTGATACCTATCCTGATCACTCAAATCGGTCTTTATGCCATGACTTTTTTCGATGTTATGATGTCGGGGCAATACAGTACGCAGGACGTTGCAGGCGTCTCGATCGGCAGTTCGCTTTGGACACCCGTGTACACGGGGCTGAGTGGGATATTGATTGCCCTAACGCCGGTGGTTTCACAGCTGGTTGGGTCCAAGCAGTCTAAATCCGTTTCATATTCCGTGATGCAGGCCATTTATTTAGCTGTCGCTTTAGCCTTGGTCATTTTAATCATTGGGGCGTTTTCTTTGAATCCCATATTGAATGCCATGAATCTTGAAGATAATGTCCACCGGGTGGCGCATGATTATTTGATCTCCCTTTCAATCGGAATCATTCCTTTATTCGTTTATAATACGTTAAGGGCCTTCATAGATGCACTGGGGCAGACGAGGATTTCCATGATCATTACCCTGTGTGCACTCCCGATTAACGTCCTATTTAATTACCTGTTGATATACGGGAAGTTTGGATTCCCCGAACTTGGCGGTGTCGGTTCAGGATACGCTACGGCCATTACTTATTGGTTAATTGCCCTGGTTGCCATCCTTGTAGTGGTCAAAATCAACCCTTTTTCGACATATAAGGTTTTCAGTGAATTTTTCCGGGTTTCCTTGAAAGAATGGCGGGCCCTATTATTGATTGGGGTGCCTATCGGGCTGGCTATCTTTTTTGAAACAAGCATTTTCTCAGCCGTTACCCTATTGATGAGTAAGTATGATACCGTGACAATTGCTTCGCATCAGATTGCCATGAATTTCGCGTCACTGCTTTATATGATGCCGCTAAGTATATCCATGGCATTGACGATCGTCATTGGATTTGAAATTGGGGCAGCCCGCTATAAAGATGCCAGAGAGTACAGCTGGATTGGCATTTCGATGGCATTGACGATGTCACTCGTTTTATCGACCATCCTATTCCTCTTCCGTGAACCTGTCGCCTCTGTATACACTAAAGATCATGAGGTAATGATGCTGACATCACATTTTTTAATATATGCCATCTTCTTTCAGATATCAGATGCCCTGCAGGCACCTATACAGGGTATTTTGCGTGGATATAAAGATGTAAATGTCACGTTTGCGATGTCACTGGTCTCCTATTGGATTCTCGGACTTCCCATTGGCTATTTCTTTGCAAAGTATACGGATATGGGGGCCTTTGGGTATTGGATAGGCTTAATTTCCGGCTTGGCTCTCGGAGCTATAGGATTGGCGGCCCGCCTAAGGTTCATACAGAAAGTAAAATATAAAAAAATGGCGTAATAAAAGAGTGGGGCTGGATTACACCGGCCCCACCCTTTTTCATTCTGAAGATCATGCCCTTAACCACTAAGCTTTATAAATTTTCCCAAGTACATCCTTACCGCCTGTAACGGGTATGATGCTGCCGGTAATGAAATCTGATTTTTCATCACATAAGAATGTGATAACCCTCGCTATATCCTCCCCTGTACCAGGTCTGCCGACTGGTACCGAATCATCCTTTACTCCTCTTGCGACCCTAATTTCTTCCTCTTTCCAATCACCAACGATATCGCCAGGACAGACCATATTAACGGTGATTCCATGTGTAGCTTCTTCGGCAGCTAAAGTTCTAGTCAAGGAGGTCAAGCCGCTCTTTGCAGCGGAAAAAGCAGAACGATAAATCCAACCCGGTGCAGTTTCACACCTCTCAAACCCTAATGTAATAACCCTTCCCCAGCTTCTACTGCGCATTTGTGGAATAAGTTCCTTCGCAATATAGAAAAAACCATTTAAATTCCCATCCATGATATACTTCCATTCATCACTGGCATATTCAGTCATGAGCTTGCGATTATGCATATATGGCCCTGCGTTATGAATGAAGATATCAACATGGCCAAAGGCCTCCAAGGCCAACTGCAAAATATTCCGGCAATCTCTCTCACTTGACGAATCACCTTGAATCGCGAGTGCCTTAACATGATACTTATCCCGTAATTGATCCACTAATGCTAAAGCTGCCTTTTTACTTTTTCGATAAGTAATGATAATGGACATTCCATTATCCGCGAGTGAAAATGCCATCCTTTTGCCGATTCCAGTTGCTCCACCAGTAATAAAAGCTACTTTTTCATCCACAGGCATACCCTCTTTATCAAATGGATTTTACTTAATTATACATAAGTTTGACCCGATTTCTATAATTTAGTAATTATAAAAACGAACCTATAGGCTTTAGCCTGCATAAAATATAAGAAATAAACCTGTCAGCCCATAAGCAGGAGAGAGGAATTCAAAATGTTTCCCTGGAATTCACTTTTTTCTTTTAAAAATAACCCGAACCAAAAGGACTTCATGAAAAATATGCAGCAAAGTGATGTACAATCATTCATTGAAAAAGTATTTTCACAGGTTATCCCTGAAAATATGCAAGGTATGATGAACCAAAATGATGGCAGCTCACAAAAAGTAAATGCCAAATCTGAACATCCTTTACATGCCGATGTATTTGAAACTCATTTATATGTCTTTGTAAGAATTCCCATAGAAGATGAATCTTGGCTGAAGAAAATGAAACTTTACCATACCTCTAACCAATCCATCATTGAGGGGATTCCAGAAGAGTCAGATCGCCATGTCATAACACTTCCCGCTCTTGTAAAGAAAAAAGGGGCATCAGCCCAATATAAAGAATCAACATTGGAAATACGTCTTCAGAAAAGTTTCAATACCCAGTATTCAGAAATCGATGTATCCGATATTTAACGTGCTTCAATGGGACCACACTGATGAAAAAGTGCGGTTCCTGCCATTCTATTAGATTTCGGCAATCAATCGATGTCACAATTCATACTATTCCCTTGAATGGAATTAGTTATTTTCACACAAAAAAAAAGCGCACCCCATGTTTTTGGGATGCACTCTTCTATTAATCTATTATTTTCCGATGAATTGTTGAGTCCAGTAGTTACCAGATTCCACATAACCTACTCCAATATGAGTAAAGCTAGAATTCATGATGTTTTCACGGTGTCCTGGGCTATCCATCCAAGCTTGTACAACTTCTTCAGGTGTTTGTTGACCTTGTGCGATGTTCTCGCCTGCTGTTGTATAGCTGATTCCGAATTTTTTCATCATATCGAATGGTGAGCCGTAAGTTGGGCTATTGTGGTCAAAGTAGTTATTATCTTTCATGTCTTGAGACTTGGCGCGTGCAACTTTGCTCAACTCAGTGTCGATTTTAAGAGCTGCCAAACCTTGTTTTTCACGTTCTGCATTAGTTAATTTAACAACTTCTTGTTCAAAAGCGCTTAATTCAGAGCTTGTCTCTTGTTTTTCACCAGTTGATTTATCAGGTGTTACTTCAGGTTTTGCTTCAGGTTTTGGTTGGTTTACTGTTCCAGCTTCTTGAGCTGGTTTTTGAGCTGGTTTTTGAGCTGGTTTTTGAACTGGTTTTTGAACTGGTTTTTGTTGTGCCTGTGCTGCCGGTAAAGTGACATTGTATTTAGTTAGATATTGGTTAAGGACTTTTTGCATATCCTCTTTATTCATAGATTGGTAAGTTACTTGTTTCACAGTATCACAGTTGGCTGCTTCTGCTTGGTTAGCTCCTACTCCTGTGAATATAATAGCTGCAGCTGCTGCTGCTGACATAAACATTTTCTTTTTCATTCGTATTTCCTCCTGTGATGTTCTTTTTTTGTTGTGCTTTGCTTCTGGAATTATCATATCATGCACTTTTTGTAATATATGCACCAGCAATTTCCAACAAATTCACAGGATGCGAATGAGAATATATTATTATCATAGTTTCAGAGAAAGCAAGCAAAAATGCTTTAACTATCTATGTTTCTGCCAACAGTATAAATACTCATGTTTTTCCAGATATTCCTTGTCAATGGTAGTTACATAGAACTATTTCCATGGAATACTAATAATTTTAAGTTGACATATCGTTTCTAACCTAATGATTGTGACTTTCTTTACTTTTATGTTACAAATTTTTCGAATTGACTTCGACATTTCATCCTTTTTCCTTATCTATTAAAACCTGTTGCTTGAACATTTTTCCAAATAAAAAAACAATCCGGATTTAAACCCGAATTGTTTTGCTTTTGATGGTTCATTCATCATTTCATTTCTCCATCATCCATCTCGTCCATTTCCTTTTTATCACCATTTTGTTCAGGAGGGCTTGGTTTGCCTATGACGAATTCCTTCTTTGGCATGTTGTGCATATCCCTTGCCGTTACATGGGCATATACATAATAGGTTCCTTCTTCTTCAAAAGCCTTTTCCATTTCATAAATGCCGTTTCCTTTATGTTTTACAGAGATCTTGTCATGGTCATCGCTATTTGCAAGCCAAATTTCAAAACTGACATCATCCGCATCTGTCACTTCTTCGTCCCCGTAGGTCACTTTTGCCTGAAACTTCACAGACTCGTTCACTTTGCCCTGAATTGGATCGACAGCTAAATCGACATTTAACATTTTCGGTATTTCCTCTTCCTTGCCACATCCAGCCAATAAAATTAACGCCATGCAAAATAACATGATTTTTTTCATTTTTGAACGTATCCCCTTTTTATGAATTCCATTCTTCTTTTATTATCGGTAGGACGACCCTGACTTTTGTTCCCCTTTTTTCCTTGCTTTCTATTTCGATTTTGCCATTTTGCAATTCCACCAATTTTTTGACGATCGACAGTCCGAGCCCTGACCCTCCATCAAAACGGCTGCGTGCTTTGTTCACCCGGTAAAAACGATTCATAACATATGGCAGATCCGCTTCAGGAATCCCGTTACCCGTATCAGTAACCAACAGTTCGCAATTTTCTTTATGCTGAATTAGGCTAATATCGATTGATCCTCCAGGATCCGTGTACTGAATGGCATTGTCAAGAATGTTATGCAGGATCTGTTCCATCCTGCCTTCATCTCCAATAATAATCGGATCTGGATCCAGCTCGATCTGCAAGTCCAATTGCTTTTCTTTTATTATCGGTTCATATTTAACAAGCACTTCTTCAATGAATTGCGCATAGGCAATCGGAGTTTTATATAGCATGAATGGGTCACTATCCATTTTTGATAAGTCCATCAAATCTCCTACAAGGCGCTGCAGCCTAAGAGCTTCCCTTGAAATGAGTTGAAGGTATTTCCGTTCCTCTTCATCATTTTTCACGACACCATCCAAAATGGCCTGTGTGTACCCCTTTACGTAACTAAGCGGGGTCCTGAGCTCATGTGCCACATTTTCAAGAAACTCTTTTTTTCTTTCCTCTTCCAAATGGATTGAATTGGCCATATCATTAAAGGCTATTGCCAATTTGCCTATTTCATCATGACTCCTTACCGGAACCTGTATGTCATAATTCCCCTCTGAGACACGATGGGCAGCTGTCTCGATTTCCTTAATCGGACTGACCAGTTTTTTCAACCATTTCGTAGTAAAAAAAATCGCGACAATCAAGAATAAAAGAATCGCTGCCATCCATTTTGCTGCAAATTCCTTTAGCAAGACAGTAATTGAATCTACTGGGATATATGTATAGATGATACCTTCTAGGCGATCTTCATCAATCAGGGGTATGATGGCCGCAACGATATTTTTTTCAAACCTTTTCTCATACCCCTCTTTTTCAACGGCTTTTCCGGCTAAAAGCATTTGCCTTTCTTCTTCAGAAATAAGGGTGTCATAGTTTATTTCAAAAGGCAGACAGGCACTCAATTCCCTGGGATTGTTGACGACAAAGACCTCGCTGTCATTCTTACTGTTGAACCATTCAACTTTTTGCTTATATTCTTCGCTGATTTCACCGCCGGAATAATCCGCTCCAAGCAACGACGCTTCATTGACTAAATCTGTTTTAAGCTTTTCCACATATAGATTTTTATAATAATATTGAGAAAGGGAATAAGCGAAAAGCACGGACAAGATGATGGCAGTGATGATGGTGAGCCATAATTTAAAAGAGAGGGATCTCCATTTATTAATCATTTCTTTTCCTCTATCTTATAACCGATTCCCCAGACGGTTTGAATGTAATCGGCCGCGCTTAATTTCATTCGTAACGTTTTGATATGGGTATCCACGGTACGTAAAGATCCCCCATATTCCCCGCTCCATACATTTTCAAGCAGTTGTTCACGACTGAGTGCCTGACTTTTATGACGCATGAGGAATAAAAGCAATTCGAATTCTTTCAAAGTTAAATTGATCGGCTTCCCTTCCACCAAAACCGTTCTGGATTGTAAGTTTAAGCTAATGTTACCGAATCGGACATGGTTTTGATTCTCTTCATTCAATGACAGTTTTCCTGTCCTTCGCAATACCGCTTCGACCCTTGCGACCAATTCTCCAGGATTGAACGGTTTGACGATATAATCATCCCCGCCGAGCTTCAGCCCTTTCACCTTATCCCATTCTTCACCTTTAGCACTGACAAATATCACAGGAATCTCCCAATTTTCACGGATTTTTTCACAAACGGAGAAACCGTCCATACCTGGCATCATGATATCCAATAGGATTAAATCTACTTCCTGTGTTTCAACCATACTAATGGCTTCTTTTCCATTCGCAGCTTGAAAGCATCGATAACCTGAATTCAGCAAATACATTTCAATTAGATTCCGCATATCCTCTTCATCATCCACGACTAATATGGTGTAAACATGCATGTCAACTACTCCCTCAACATCAATTGGAATGGACCCTCGCCGACTTTGACCGTTTTTTTAACATCGACCGTTTCAGCATCCATTACATACAATTCATCACTATCATATCCCGCTACGACCACATCTTCGTTAAAGTTCGCCATTTCAAAAGGGTTGACGCCGACCACTTTGCTTTTCACTTCCTCATATTGATCATTCAATTTATATAAGGAGCTGGTGCCATGACTAAGGACAAAAATGCCTTCAGCATTTTCCAGGAACTTTATCGGCATGGTGGGAGCCTTCAACTTGTTCTTCAACTCTCCCGTTTTTGCCGAATAAATATATAGATCTTCTTCCACTTGGTCCCCATCTCCGTGTCCCCCGATCCATATTTCATCCTTTTCCTCCCTTAATAATGTGCCTGTGCTGGAACTATGTATGGGAAATTCGAAATCGACCTTTTTCGTTTCAAGATTTATCACTGAACATTTGGTATCACCAAAATTAATTACATACAAACGATTCGCTTGCTCACCTTGAAGAACGGTCAAGGGGCTTTTACCAACCTTGACTATATCCTGCTCCTCCCCTTCATCATTTAAAAAGGAAATGGAGTGATTCGATTGATTGACTGCCACGATGCTTTTTCCATCCTGTAACAGCTGCATATTGACGATCCCTTTCCCAATTTCCCAACTGTTTATCAGTTTTCCTGCCGATAAAGAGAACACTTGGACTTTCTCCATCTCTTTTCCATAAAGCAGGATAGTATCTTTGTCGGCCAGAAGCAGGGCTCCGGTAAATGGTTCTGAAATATCCCACTTGGCAAAAGTATGATAGTTTTCATCTAAAAAAGTCAGGGAGGTATCCTTGATATTGACTGTCGCCAAAAAAGATTCACTTCTGTTTATTTTAGTAAATGCATTACCGCCATTACACCCAGTAAGCAGTACGATGGCAAGAAAAAGCCCAATGCCCCACTTCATATTTTAAGCTCCTTATTCATTAAATATCTATTTTTTTAAAATTTTAACAATGATTTGTGAAAAAAGTATGAAGCGGAAAAGAATATTTGCTTAACAAGCATCCGTGTCACAAGCGGAATCATAATCTTTCCAATTCAGTCACATATGCCATGGCGATCGCGTTTTTCTTTTCTTCTGAAAGCGAAGATTCCATCACGCGTTTAATACAGAGGTAAAACTTCTCCAGTACCGGTTTCCGGGCACGTGGATGTGCATTTTCATCCAAAAGCTCACGGCGGATAAGTTCCGATAACACTTCCCTTCCACCTCCATCCGTCACCTTACGATTATTCCATATACTTAAATAAGCCTCCAGTAGTGCTTCTTGCCTGACATTTTCTTTCATATAATCCCTTCCATCCATTACTAATTTATACATATTAATGATCAAGTTTGTAAAGACTACTTGAATAATACGATATCGCTTAAAAAATTCAAAAAAGGAGTGAGTACATTGTCTCAAGTATACCGCTGTCCGAATTGCCGGACAAATAAATCTCGCTTCAATCTCATTCAGCAAGTATCAACACCAGTTAAAAAGGATCCGCAATCCGGTGAGATTGTTGAACAATATTCGAACGATTCCCTTCAACCATTCCATCTAGCATATAATGGTCCTGAAGTTCGGGTCCAATGTGCTGCTTGCGGATTAATTGAAGACGAAAAGACATTTGCCGCCTTTGGATTGCAACAATAAAAATGGTCAGACCCCATAAATGGGTCTGACCATTTTTTCAATCTTTTCCCACCGACATTTTAGCCCGGTCTATGGCAATTGGAATGGCTTTTCCATCCTCATATCCTTCATCCAATAATGCATTTGCGATTTCAATGGCCTTTTCCCTGACATCTTTATCTAGATTCTTCATCGAATTCGGATGATCGTTATTGTTCCATGACACTAATACCGCCCCCTTGATCAGAAAGTTTCCTATTATGTTTCCCTTCTTTAGTGGGCGGTAAACGTTTATTGAGCCGCTTTCGCTTCCAAAGCCTTCAACTGACCGATCATCATTTCCCTATTCAGCTTTTCCCCGATAATGACGATATTCAATGGCATTTTCATCATTTCATTCATGTACATCGGCATTCCGTAAGAGTATTGGAATAAATGTGGGTATTGTGAATGTGTAAAGGAAATGTATCCTTTCATTCGATAGACCGTTTCCGGAAGGGCCCTAAGCCAATCTTCAAAGTCAGTTTGTGCAACGGCCCCTTCAAATGTATGGACGACTGCAGTTAAATGCAAATGATCGCGTACATCAAGCTTTTGATGGCCATTACGCCCTTTTCTTTGCATCCTTTGCAACGATATCAAGGAAATGGCTGCATACTCCGTCAATAAACATACAGCATCCGTGTTCAGCGCCTGTATTGAATAAATCAGCTGTGCGGCCTCCATCTCACTAACTAGATCAGCTTTATTCAATAATATGAAATCCGCATGGTGGATTTGCTCAGCAAGCAACTGTCGAAGCTGCGGCGACAGTTCCTCCCGGTCGCGCCACCTTAATAAATCGACGACCGTTATAATCCCTTTATACTCCAGCCTTTTGGCGAAAAGCGGTGACATGATGCCATCCAATACTTCAACTGGATGCGCTGCTCCCGTTGTTTCAATATAAACGGCATCCAGGTCGTTTTCAGTTAGCAATTCATGAAGCTGAACCTCCAGCTTATCCTGAATTGTGCAGCAGATGCACCCGTCAAACAACTCCTTCAGTGGCACTTCATCACCGATCAGGCCGCTGTCCACCGATACACTGCCGAGTTCATTTAGAAGCACGGCCACTTTTCTACCCGCTTCACTTTCCTGTTTTAAGATATTTCGAAGAAGAGTCGTTTTCCCGCTGCCGAGAAAGCCGCCCAATATGTACACTTCGGTTGTTTTCATTCGTATCTGCTCCTATGATCCGGTTAAATTCGATTCCGTTAAATTTTATCATACTTATCTTCCTAAAGCACTTGCCTGAACCACATAAAAAAACCAGCCTGTAAGCTGGTTTTTCAACAATGATTCATGCTTGAACTTCGTCCTTTTCGTAAATCGGCACCCATCCTGCCGCTGTAACGAAAATACGGACAGCGACCGTTTTTCTATCTTCTGCCAGCGTGAAATAATGTCGTGTGGATTCTGGTACACTAATTAGATCTCCTGGATTAAGCCGTACATCAAACCACTTTTTATCGCCGCCTTCAATGGCAAAAATACTCGTTCCGCCTGCTATGAAACGCACTTCATCATCCTCATGGTGGTGTTCCTGCTTAAAGTTTTCAAGCATTTGATCCAAGTTTGGATTTGCATCGGATAATGTGATGATATCGTGCGCTTTATAGCCTCTTCTTTCGGAAATTTCCGCTATCTCCGATTTGAATGTTAAAAGGATTTCCTCCTTGTCAGCATCTGTCAGATCGTATTTTTCCACAAGATGGGCCGGTAATTTCGAAATGTCCCATTGCTCATAAATAACCCCTTGTGTTTCTAAAAAACCTTTTACCTTTTCCCCATTTTCAATAACCTCGTTTGTTTCATGGAATCTGATCGTCGCCATCATTCATTCCTCCTCTATGGATTGTTATCTTATGGAACCTGCAAATGCCTTTTGTTGATTAAGCAACAGTTGATATTGAAATAAAAATTCGCAAGCTTCAAGTATTCTTTTAGCTTCGAATCCGCTTTTACCCCAAACCGTAATACCATGATTGCGGATCAGCACAGCGCCAGAGTCTTCTTCGACATGTGGTTTGAACTTATCGGATAACAGCGGAATGTCAGCGTGATTATAGATGATAGGAATCCTTAGCTCTGAATCTTCATCCCACCGTCCGGTCGCTTTAATGATTTCATGATTACGAAAAGTAACTTGACCTTCATCTCCGTACAATTCGGATATCACATTATTTTCAACTGTATGGACATGGAGTACACAGTTCGCATTGGTTTTCCCGTAAATAACGGTATGAAGCAATGTTTCGGCCGATGGTCTTAACTCCGTTTCTTCAACTGGTTTTCCTTTTAAATCAACCAGTAAAAAGTCCGAATCCGATTGCTTCCTTTTATCCTTACCGCTTGCCGTAATATAAAAGAAAGGACTTTCGGGCTTACGGATGGACAAATTCCCGCTAGTACCCATAAACCAATCCCTTTCGGCCAGTTCTGCTTTAATATCCGCTAACTCCAGCCATTCTTCTGTATGAGTGTTCACGCATTTACCAACTCCCGCTGCTTTAAAATGTCAATTACATCATAAAACGTTTCAAATCCTTGATGAGGAATCCCTTCCCTATCGCATTTCTCAAGCAGTATGTCACGAGCTATGACAAAATCGGCCTGTTTTGCCGCTTCAAAATCCGTTACTGAATCTCCAATAACGAGTTTAAAATCATCCGCACTCGCAATTTCCCTCATAATTGATGGCTTACAGCAACCACAATCATTTTTACATTGGTCATCACAGGCATGTGGCCACTCAATATAAATTTTTTCCTTATTGAAAAATGCATGGTTGCAATACACGGACTCTGATGGCAAGATATCATTTAAAAGAGGTGCTATGAAAAAATCCATGCCTCCGCTTACAATATATAAAGGGATGTTGGCTTGTTTCGTATACTCAACGAATTCATAAAACCCTGGACGAATGCCGGCCGACTCACATACATATTGAATGATGTCATCTTTCAAGCCACTATCAAGCAGGGAAAACATATCCCCTACGCCAGAAGATATACTGATTTTTTGCTGAAGGACATCGTCTTTCAACTCTTCCCATTCCGGAGGAGCAAATTTTTTCATGATGGAAATGATATTATCTGTGTTGGTGATCGTTCCGTCGAAATCACAAAAGATGATCGGTTTCATTTTTTCTTACAAGCCTCCCCATAAATCAAGAGCTTTTTTTAGCGTTTCTTCCTCAGCAGCCGCTTCAGACAAGTCCTTACCTGCCAGAACAGCTTCCACAGCAGAACGGAAAGCCTTGGCCCCGCCCTCTGCACCGTCAGGGTGTCCGTGAATTCCGCCTCCGGCATTAATCACACTATCCAGCCCAAAGTCCTTGATTAAGTCGGGAACCATGCCCGGATGAATGCCAGCAGAAGGAACAGGGAAGGCTTTTTTCCACGAAGGTTCATCTTTTGTAAGAGCTTCAGCAATCGCCAATGTCTCCTTTTTTTCAAGGGCGACATTTCCATAAGGGGATGGGAATAAGGATAAATCCGCACCTGATAACCTTACTAATTTACCAAGCAATAATGGATAGCCGATCCCATAAAATGATGAAGATGCCAATGCCCCGCTAAATGCGGGGTGCGCCATGATCGGTAGCCTGATTCGATCATGCTCACTCAAGGCCTGCAATACATCCAAACCATATGTATGAACGTTGAACAATAAAGCATCCGCCCCTGCTTCAGCAGCTTGCTCCGCCTTATCCAATAATTCAAATGTTTTCCCTGATAGATTGACAGCGTATAAAGTTCGGTGGCCAGTGGTTTCATAGACTTCATTCAATATTCGTTTTCCAGTTTTTATTCTATCGAAAAATGGAGTCTGTTCCTGGTCGAAGAGAATTTCATCATCTTTAACTAGGTCGACACCTCCTAATGCTTGTCGCTTCAGTTGCTCATTATGGAAGGTTAGGTCCCTTCCTAATACACCTTTAAAGATGCTCATCACCAGGGGCCGGTTATATACGTCAATCTTTTCCCTTATGCCTGCAATGCCAAATTGCGGCCCTGGGAAAGCTTTTTGAATCTCACCGACAAAATCCAAGTCGATAAGTTTTATTTCTCCGTCCAATGAAAGTTTGCCGAAGACCGTCGTGAGGATTGCAGGTAAATCATTGGAGAAATTCCCTGCCGGATAGGCAATTTTAATTAGTGAACGGTACACTTTACGATTAAAATATCTGTTTGCCTTCTCTTCTTCAGATAGGGGTGTCACCGATACGACACGACCCTTATGTTTTTCCAGTTGCTTCTGGACCAAATGGGGCAGGTCCGTCCATGTTCCCACAGTCAATCCTAAGGCAATGCTTTCTGCTTTTTTCTCATGATTTCCATTAAAGTCATGAATTAAATAAGTAGCGACTATCTCGCTCATTTGATCACTCCTATATCACGTTAGTAAACTCTCGAAGTCATTAACCTGAAATGGTCTCAAAATGGCAAAAGCCCCTTCATAAAGAAGAGGCTTTAAAAAGCCATCTTCTTATCTCCCAGCCATTGGCTGCAAGAATTAGCACCGTGCCTTGTGGATTTCAAGAAAATCCGGCGAAGAATTCCGCCCCATTTTACAATGGAATTACGGTCGGTTGCTGGGCTTCATAGGGCTAGTCCCTCCACCTGCTCAAAATAAGAAAACGCTGATATATAGTTACATTCAAGTATCGAAAGATTAAGAATTTATTTTGTATTCTGACACGTAATCCATACTTTGTCAATAATTTCTTGTCTATTTAACCGTGGATAAATTGAATCCTCCGTTAAAATAATTTTAATGTACGTATCCGTTCCACAGCCTCTTCAAGCCGTTCTTCCGAAGTCAGAAGCCCTACCCTGACGTAACCTTCGCCAAATTCACCGAATCCATTCCCTGCGGCAACAGCTACGTGGGCATGCGTTAATAGATAGTCTGCAAAACTCTCGGACGTAAAACCTTTTGGTACCTTGAGCCAGGCAAAGAATGATGCCTCGGGAGCTTTGACATCCCATCCGATTGCACTCAATCCCTCAATGAAAACATTCCTGCGTCCCTCATACATCTTCACTAACTCATCTACACAGCTCTGCGAGTCCAGCAATGCGCTTGCCGCTGCTTCCTGTATCGCTGGAAAGAGACTAACATAAAGATGGTCTTGCAATAGTTCAAGAGCTTCTATGACACTTTTATTCCCCACTGCAAAACCGACTCTCCACCCTGCCATATTGTATGTTTTCGATAGTGTGTAAATTTCTATCCCTACATCCTTCGCTCCCTCTGCCTGGAGAAAGCTTATCGGTTTTTTTCCGTCGAATCCTATTGCCCCATAAGCGAAATCGTGGACCACGCAAATCGAATGCTCTTTTGCAAAGGAGACGGTTTCATCAAAGAAACTTTCAGTTGCAGAAGCACCGGTGGGATTATTCGGATAGTTCAAGAACATCATTTTGGCTTTATCAAGCACTTCTTTATGTATGTCATTGTATTTCGGAAGAAAATCATTTTCTTCTGTCAAGGGCATCAGTTCGGTCTTTGCCTGGGCTAAAACGACACCGGAAAGATAATCCGGATAGCCGGGATCTGGAACAAGGATTGTATCACCTGGATTCAATAAACATTGCGGCAGTTCGACAAGACCTGCCTTTCCCCCGAAGAGAATCGCCACTTCACTATTCGGATCCAGCTTGACACCATATTCACGTTCATAAAAGACGGCAGCAGCATCTTTTAAATATTGATGTCCCCGAAACGGCGAATATTTATGATTAATCGTTTTTTCAGCGGCAACCTGTAAACTTTTCACGATATGTTCAGGCGTCGGTTGATCAGGATTTCCCTGGCCTAAATTAATGACATCATGACCCTGCGCCGTAATCGCATTGACTTTTGCGACTAGAGAGGCAAAAAACTGCTTGGGCAGTTTTTGAAGTTGTCTGGATTTTTCGAATTGCAACATTTATACACCTTCTCTGAAATTTCTTGAAATTCTAGTCACAAATGATATATGTTTATCATAGTCTTGTAAAGCATTTTTTACAGGTGGGTTTTAAACGATGAAGTGGAAAATTGCCTGCATTCAATTGGATATTGCCTTCGGGCAACCAGATATCAATTTTCAGGTTGCAGAATAATGGATGGAAATAGCAGCAATGTCCAAACCCGATATCGTTATTTTACCAGAGCTTTGGTCAACAGGATACGACTTGACCAGGTTAAATGAGATTGCTGATGAAGAAGCAGAAAAAACGATTGAATGTTTAAAAGATCAGGTAAAGAAACACCAGTTTCACATAATTGGGGGTTCCGTTGCCAAAAAGCAAGCAAGGGCATCTATAACACCATGATCATCATCAATAAGGATGAAAATCTCATAAAAGAATATGATAAGCTTCACTTATTTCAGTTAATGGATGAACATCATTTCCTGCAGCCAGGTGAAAAAGATGGTTTATTTACTCTTGATGAAAAAATATGTGCTGGATTCATTTGTTATGACATCCGTTTTCCTGAATGGCAGCGAGCCCATACCGTTCAAGGCGCCGAAGTTCTATTCGTAATGGCAGAATGGCCAAAGCCCAGACTCGATCACTGGAGAGCCTTATTGATTAGCCGTGCCATCGAGAACCAAGCATATGTTGTAGCCGTTAACCGTTCAGGTTCGGATGTCAATAATATATTTGCGGGTCATTCCTTGATTATTGATCCATTGGGGAATATCATAAGTGAAGCCGGAGAAGCAAACGAACTCTTGACAGGCACCTTGGACTTCAATAAAGTTACGGAAGCACGGAACAAAATACCCGTATTCGAATATCGTCGGCCGGATTATTATTAATTTTCCCATTGACAAACTATTTAAAAAGTTGATATTATTTTCCCGAAGATTAAAATTTCAGAAAACATATACTCTTATCAAGAGCAGGCTGAGGGATAAAGGCCCTATGAAGCCCAGCAACCGACTGTAATACCATTGTGAAATGGGGCGGATTCACCGCCGGATTATAAAATCCACAGAGCACGGTGCTAATTCCACCAGAATTCATTTTCTGGAAGATAAGAGGTCCGAAGCCAAAACTTCTGCCTCTTTCTATATGAAAGAGGCTTTTTTATTCTTATTTTGAATCTGGAGGGGAAAAGAATGACTCAAAACCATTCAAATTTTAAGAGATTGACAAACGAAACAGCTATAACCCTTGCAAAAAAACTTGGGTTGGTCAATGCGGATGCAAGTTTAAACTGTAAAGAAATCGGCGATGGAAATTTAAATTATGTTTTTCATATTACAGACACAGTCACAAACAAAGGAATAATAATCAAACAAGCGGTCCCTTATGCCAAGGTACTTGGTGAAAGCTGGCCGCTGACATTGAAAAGGGCAGCCATTGAAGCGAATGCACTGATTCATTTCAGAAGCTATTGCCCCGAATTCGTACCGCAAGTCTATTATTCGGATGAACAGCTTGCCATTACAGTCATGGAAGATTTATCGCACTTGAAAATCGTTAGAAAAGGCTTGATCGATGGCGATCAATATCCATTGCTTTCACAGCATATTGGTGAATATGTAGCGAAGACGGCATTTTATACATCAGATTATCATTTAGAACCATCCGCGAAAAAGGAAGTGGCCCGACATTTCACGAATCCGGAACTCTGCAAAATCACTGAGGTCTTTATTTTCACGGATCCATTTTTTGAGGAACTCCCGGGAGATTTCGAGCCGGAATTGACTGATGCCGCCAAAAATATTTGGAATTATCAAGAAGTGATACTTGAGGTCGCTAAGCTGAAACAAAGTTTTGAAACCGAGCAGGAAGCCTTGCTTCATGGAGATTTACATACTGGAAGTATTTTTGCAAGTGAAACTGAAACAAAGGTTATTGATCCGGAATTCGCTTTTTATGGGCCCGTTGGTTTTGACCTTGGTCAATACACCGCCAACCTTCTCTTTCAGGCAATTACACGAAATGGCGCTGGAAAGGAAGAGATTTTCTCACACCTTCATGAATTTTGGAATGCCTTTGAAGAAACTTATACCGAATTATGGGAAGGCCAAAATAAAAGCCCATTCCGCCATGTGAAAGGCTATCTGCCTTATTTACTGACAAAATTCAAAAAAGATGCATTCGGTTTTGCCGGCTGTGAACTGATTCGGCGAACCATTGGCCTTTCCCATGTTGCCGATTTAAACGTCATTGAAAATAAAGATACAAGGATCGCTGCCAAAACGGCAACATTGGAAATTGGTGCATTTTTAATTAAAAAACGGGAAGAATTGGATGTTCCAGCTGTCATTGAAGCGTTGAAGCAACGTACACTGCCATCTTATTCAACCCTTTAAAAGGAGACCTGCACATGACTACACTAGCACCCTTACCATATTCGGTACAATGGGATGATACCCATATTACATTATTAAATCAACAAGCCCTTCCTTCCATAACTGAATTTATTGAACTTCATTCTGTTGATGATGTATATGACAGCATATTGACATTAAAAGTTCGTGGTGCCCCAGCAATTGGACTGACGGCAGCATTTGGTGTTGCACTTGGTGCCAAACAGGAAACAACCGCTGAATTAGAGGAATTCAAGAAAAATGTAACGAGGCATATTGAAAAACTCGCTTCTTCACGGCCAACTGCAGTCAACCTTTTTTGGGCGTTAAGGAGGATGGAGAATACGTTGAAAGCAGCGCAAAGCATTTCAACTGCCAAGGAAGCACTTGTATCGGAGGCCCAAGCCATCTTTGCTGAAGATGAAGAAATGTGCAGGAAAATCGGGGAACATGGTTTATCCTTATTCGCTAAAGGAGATTCCATCCTAACGCATTGCAACGCTGGAGGGATTGCCACAGCCCGTTATGGAACAGCCCTGGCTCCCTTCCACCTGGCTAAAGAAAGGGACTTTCCGCTAAAAGTGTACGCTTGTGAAACCAGGCCTGTCCTGCAAGGGGCGCGTTTGACGGCTTGGGAATTGATGCAAGCGGGGGTTGACGTCACCTTAATTTCTGATAATATGGCCGCCCATACGATTCACCAGAAACGAATAAATGGAATTATAGTCGGGGCCGACAGAATTGCGGCTAATGGAGATACAGCCAATAAAATCGGGACATTGGGATTGGCCATTTTAGCCAAGCACTTTGGTATCCCTTTTTATGTGGCGGCTCCATCAAGCACCTTCGACCTTTCAATCCAATCCGGCACATCCATCCCGATCGAAGAACGGCATGAAGCGGAAATCACTTTCATTCAAAGTGTAAGGATCGCCCCGGAAAACGTGAAGACTTTCAATCCAGCCTTTGATGTTACACCGAATCATCTAATTACAGGCATCATTACAGAAAACGGCATCATAACACCGGATTTCATCAAAAACATTCCGGATTTCGTTAAATAATCCAAGTTTTATTGGTGATAAAAAACGAGAAGGATTTCGTATCCGTCTCGTTTTTTAATGATGATCAATTATGATTATTCTTTAGAGGTCTATTATGAAATAATCTAAGTGATTCGAATCTATTTACTAATTAAATCCCGATGTTTTCGATAACAAAAGATATTGGACATTCTTATTATTTTGAAAAGAACTCCTGAAGTGCTTTCTTATTTTTAGTGTAGTCCATTTCCAAAACGGCTCCGGCCTGAGGATATATTTCATCCTTAAAGCTTCCTTCCACTGGAATCCTTAAGGTTTCGACGATTTCCGGTGTATGGAAGACGGCTTTTGGACCCATTTCCATTATCATTTTCAGCCCAATATCTGTATCCAAATACGAGAGCCCTTGTTCTATTATACTAGGAAGGGCTGCCATCCCTTCGAAGGTTGAGATTTGATTTATAAACGCTGTTTTTAATTGAACCATTACTTCTTGTTGACGTTCAACCCTTCCAAAATCACTTTCATCATCATGTCTAAAACGGACATATTTCAATATTTCCTCACCATGTAAAACATTTTTGCCAGTGCTTGCTTGAATGCTCATATCATCAATAATTTCTTGATCCACATCCACCGCTACTCCTTCAGGGGCAAGCAAGTCGACCATCTTCACAAATCCCTGAAAGTCAATTACTGCCACATGATCGACCTTGACATCAAAGTTTTCCTGTATCGTTTTCTTGAGCAGTTCCCTTCCACCATAATAATAAGCGGCATTTATTTTGTTATATCCTGGTTTATACCCAGGGATTTTTACATAACTATCACGCATGATGGAAGCCAGCTTCAGTTTCTCCTGCTCAGGAAAGTATTTTGCCAGTATAATCGCATCTGATCGAGATTTTTCCTCTCCCCTGGTATCAACACCTATAATCAGAAATGTTTTCACGCTTTCCTCGTTCTCTTCTTCGGTTAGTTTTTTTTCCGTACCTGCATTTCCATTTTGTTTGGGTAAAGGGGCATAGGTGCAGCCTGCCAGAATCAAGATCAATAGATATATGAACAGTACCTTTTCTTTCATTACCTCACCTCATCGGAAATTTACCCATATTTTCTGCCTAATATTGGAATTATATGCATTAAACGACAAAAAAGCCTGCCAACGATAATCGTTGGCAGGCTTTTCGGGCAAAATCATTTATTTGATTTCTTTCTTTAATACTTCTACCGCTTTTTTAACTTGAGTGTCGTTTTTAAGGATTTTCTCCCGGATGACCTGCATCAATTTAACGGTAGTATCGTCTTTTATGGTGCCGGTTTCTTTAATTTTTTGTTCCCTTTGGAATGCTATTACCGCATTTTTTGTTGCTTCATCAAAGAATCCATCTATCTTCCCTGGATCATGTCCTGCTTCCTTCAGCATCTCTTCAGCAGCTTTCACTTCACTTGAAGAATCCGATGCTTTCAATTCCTTATCAGGCGAAATGTACGGAAGGTTGGCATAATCAGGCAGCTTCACATTAATATCAGGCTTGATCCCTTTTTTATGAATCCAATTGCCTTCAGGCGTCAACCATTTAGCTGCCGTGTATTTGAAGTTGGATCCATCTTTAAAGTCTTGGGCAGTCTGAACGGTCCCTTTGCCAAATGATTTGACACCAATCAAAGGAATGTCTGCTGATTCACTGACAGCCGCTGCAACAATTTCAGAAGCGCTGGCACTTCCATCATCAATCAACACGACTACCGGGATCTTCAGCTCTCCATCATTCTTCGATTTATAGACTTCTTTTTTCCCGCTGCGATCCTCTACTTGAAGGACCACTTTCCCATTAGGTATGAACAGGCTTGCCATTTCTATTGCTTGGTCAAGCAGTCCCCCTGGGTTTCCACGCAAATCCAATACCAGACCCTTCATATCCTTCTTCGACATTTCTTCAAGCGCCGTTTTCAGCTCTTGGACTGTATGTTCGGAAAAACTGGTCACTTGGACTTTTGCAACTCCATCATCAAGCATTTCCGCATACACTGTTTCAATCGGAATTGTGTCACGTTTAATGGTGAGTTCAATCGGTTCCGATTCACCAGCTCTTGAGATGGATAAATTCACTTTCGTTCCCTTTTCGCCCCTGATTTTCAGGACAGCTTCAGAAGAGCTTAGTCCTTCAACGCTTTTACCGTCGACACTTAAAATGATGTCATTCGGTTTTACACCCGCTTTTTCGGCTGGGGACCCTTTTATCGGTGAGACGACCATGATTTTTTCATCCTGTTCCTGAATCTCAGCACCGATTCCTTCAAAAGATGAAGAGATGCTCTCATGGAAACTCGATGCTTCCTTTTTATCCATATAGGCAGAGTAGGGGTCATCCAATGATTTGATCATTCCATTAATTGCCCCGTCAACCAGCTTGTCTTGATCAATCTCTTCATAATAGTTATCTTTTATCGTATCATATGTAGAATACAGCTTTTCAAATTCCGGATGTTTATCCGGTGCTAATGACTCTACTTTTTCATTTCCAAAGGTCAAGGCTATTGTAGTAATCCCTGCAGTTAGAAATATGACTAGGAAAATCCCCATAATGAACGTAAACTTCTTTATTTTAATGAATTTCCCTGCCTCTTTTGGCTGTTGTTGATTTTCTTCTTCCACTGAAGCCTCACCACTTTCATTCTTCATGACGATATAAACGGTTTCTTTCTATTTTATCAGTTTTCATGCCAATCGAAAAATAATAGTTATCAAAAATAACAACTTACCGATCATATGTATTTTTTTAACCCTTAGCAAACGTTAAATCTAGGGTACCCCTTAAGGCGAGACATTACAAAAATGCGGATACCAAGGAATAAATGAGCCTGTATCCCACCCTTCATTATACAGCATCATTTATTCCTGGTCACCCGCCTGTCATTAACATCCAATTATCAGTCTTGGATAGCTGCTTCCAAAGCCACTTCAACCATTTCGTTAAAAGTTGACTGGCGCTCATCCGACGTCGTTTCCTCACCGGTTAAAATGTGATCGGAAATGGTTAATACTGATAAAGCTTGGCGTCCAAATTTAGCAGCAAGCGTGTATAGGGCCGCTGATTCCATTTCTATCGCAAGGATTTGGTATTTTGCCCATTTTTCCAATTCACTATTATCGTTATAAAACTGATCGGCCGTAAATACATTCCCGACCTTCAATTGCAAGCCCTTAGCCGTGCCCGCGTCATAAGCTTTTCTTAATAATTCGAAATCCGCGGTTGGAGCAAAGTCCACCCCGCCGAAAGTCATGCGGTTCATTTGGGAGTCGGTGGAAGCACTCATTGCAAGGATTACATCCCTGACCTTTACGTCTTTTTGGATGGCTCCTGCAGTTCCAACGCGAATCAGCTTCTGAACATTATAGCTATTCATCAATTCATTTACGTAGATGGAAATGGATGGAACACCCATGCCTGTGCCTTGGACGGAAATTCTTTTCCCTTTATATGTCCCTGTGTATCCAAACATATTCCGAACTTCATTGTAAAGTTTTGCATCCTCTAAAAATGTTTCAGCAATATATTTTGCACGCAATGGGTCTCCAGGTAGTAAGACCGTTTCTGCAATTTCATTTTCTTTTGCACCAATATGTATGCTCATACAACTATTTCCTCCTTAACTTGTGGTTGGAATGATATACAAAAACTACTATACCATATCAACCACAAGTTAGGAAAATTGAACCTGATCCAATAACCAACCTGATAAGGAAACTGGAAATCGTGAAAAGACTTTTGGCACCCCTCCTAAGAACCGCAAACAAAACGGCGGAGGCCCGCCGTCTTTTTTTAATTGTTTTTAAAATTAAGGGAAAGGAAGCTGCTAACCGTCTTATGACTGGTTACTCATCGACTTCTTCATCAATTATGCATTTTTCAAGAAGATATTCGAATGTGATGTCAGCAAGATCTTCAACTTCAGCTTCTGTTGGAAGATAGCCCCGTCTTATCAATTCTTGAAAAAAGAATTCCGCTATCTCTTCTGTATCAATAAAAACCTCAATTTCTCGCAAATCATCGCCCCCTTATTTAAAGGTCTATGAATGTGTAGAGACAAATATGCCAGTAAGGCATCCCTTAATGGAAAATCATATGAAGGGCCTATATTTACCATGTTCCATTGGTGGCCAATTTGAATGGTAGCTTTTTTAGGTAATTTGGAAATTGTCCTTTAAAAGTTTGGGATACCTTTTCACTTCGTTTGCTTCTTTTTATGATCTGGATAAATTTCCTCTGCAGCTTTTTCAATTTTAGCAAGGGCGATCTTCATGATATGACGATATTCATCATCGCCAAAATGTTCGTAGAGCTTACAATAATCATTATATAAATCCAACAGTCCATCAATCATTTCCTTTTTTTCACTTTTTGTCATTGTCATTTCTCGCTCACCTTTACCAGGGTTGTATTGTTTAGCAATGATAGCAAGCTCATTATTCTTTTTAGGAAGGAGCAGGCCCAACTTTTTAATGATCCCATCTGCACGTTTAGCATCGGCTATCAAAGTCAGTTCTTCTTCATGCGCTTCAAGCCATTCACCATCCGAGATTCTTGATAACTCATAGATTACATCCTCCCAGGCATTTTCCTTATAGCGCCAAATTTCCGTTCGATAGCCGATAATCTTGAAATAATCCTGTTCATATCCATCCACCTGGACCAAGTCACCTAATAAATATTTATATTCAATGTCGATTTGTTCTTTTGGATAAAGGATTTCTCCTTCGTATTCATTTATCGATTGCAATGTTTTTTCGATATAAAGACCTTCACTATAGTTCACTTCATACACATAAGCACCATCGAGAAATTTAACATCGGTTATATTCCCGACTGTCCCATACATTGTTATTACGACTGTATCGCCTAATTTAAATTTCGGCTGTTTTTTTTTGCCCATAAGAGACATCCCCCAATATGGTCCTTATCGTTTGATTAGTAAATTATATGCATAAACAAACATGGAGGTTAATGGAAATGAGAGGGCATTTTACTCATTTAGATAAGGAACTTGCTCATTTATTAAAGGGCAACGAAAATCCTTGTTCCTTTATCTACAACCAAAAACCGTCTCATTTAATGAGACGGTTCGCAGTAGGGATAATGAGCGTCACTTTCGTTCCTTCGTCATGTACACTCTCAATTTGGAATTTCCCTTTTAATTCCTCCATTATCTGAATGCAGGTCGCTACACCTAGGCCGTTTCCATCCTGTTTAGTGGTATAAAAGGGCATGCCGATATTTTTTAAATTCTCGGGAATGATGCCTTTTCCATCATCTCTGATCATTAATTTTACATATTGGGAAACGGCAGTCAGATCCAGTTCAATCTGCCCTCTTGCTTCGATGGCTTCACAAGAATTATTCAAGACATTCAAGAGAACCTGTCTTAACCGGTTTTTGTCTGAAAAAACAATGACGGATTGTGTCACTCCGTTCATTATTCTTACGTGAGAACTCGGATTTGAAGAAGTATAGGTATCTATCATTTCATCAAGGAAATCCTTTAAATCCATTTTCTCCCATTCCAATTGATGGGGTTTTGCCAAATCAAGAAGTTGAGTCACGAATACATTCACCCGATCCACTTCATGAAGCATGACATCACTATATTTTTCTATTAGTGTTTTATCATGATCCTGACTCTTCAATAGTTGGAAAAAGCCCTTTATTGTTGTCAGCGGGTTCCTGATTTCATGTGCGACCCCGGCTGCAAGCTGGCCAACATATTTCAATTTTTCCGTACGGACGATTTCCTTCTCACGATCTTCTATCGTTTCCATCATTCTTAGAAAGGCAAGATTCAATTTTTCCATTTCCTCGAAGCTTCTTTTATTGGAAAAGACGAATTCCTTTCCTTCAATGAAATCCTCCGTTGCTTCGACAAGATCTTGAACTGGCCGCACAAGAGTCTTTGTAAGTAAATAGACAGCCAGAATGATAGAAACAAATACGATGCTGTAGATGGTCAGATACCGTGATAAAAGGTCATTCAAAGGCTGAAACACCTGATTCTTATCTGCACCCACAACAACAAACCATGTATTCTCCGTTTCCGCTATCGTATGGACAGGCTGGATAGAATATATTTTTTCCCCATTCTCTGCACTGTACAATTCATCCGATAACGAAGCCTCCATCAGCTTTTCTTTCGTTAATCCAATTTCCTCCAAGGCTGAATCCTGCATGACGCCATGTGGGTCTTTTTTCGAAATCATTATACCTTCTTGATTAATCATGAAAAAGTTCACTGGGTATTTATCGCTAATTTCATTAGCCTTTTTCTCCATCATCTCCCAGAGCCCTTCCAATCTGAAAGCTGGAGATACGACACCGATTATTTTCCCTGTATTATCATATACCGGCGCACTTAGAGATATTATGGGTTCTGAGTAAGCTCGGGTTTTATATACGTCAGAAAGGAATTCATGACCTTCCATGGCCTCTTTAAACCATATTCTCTTCGCGAGGTTATCCCCGACCATTTTATTGGAGGTATCCGCAATTACATTTCCTTCCATATCCAAATGCAAAACACCGTAATAATTTCCTTTTGCATCGATAAACTTTTTTAGTTCAACTGACTTCTCTTCCTTTGAAGAGCCGGGATTTATGATTACCGAATTTGCACTCATTAACTTCACATCACTGATGCGTTCGTTCAAATAGCTATATGTTTCATTTACAATATTCAGTGAACCTGCATTCAAGACATTTTTTGCTTCCTTTTCCAGCAGGGAGCGCTGTGATCCATAGGATATGATCCCCAATATCAGAACAGGAACACTTGCTATAAGTAAAGAATAAAGCAAAATTCGGGTTTGAAGGCTTTTAAGCATCCTTCCGATCCCCCTATTCCTGATCTCCCAATAGGAGTCCTTCTTCTATTTGGACATATTGTTCCCACGCTTGATCGAATACTGACATACTTTCGAGATAATCTGCATTCAATTCCAAATAACTGCTTAGTTCATTATAATCAGTCGATTGTTTTGGGAAGCCATGATCCTGATAGGCATGATTGGCAAATTTAGTGATTGCATCAATTTCCTTTGGTTGTCGAAATTTCATTAAATATAAATAAAATGGTCTCATGGTGTCGAGCCCCCCTAAAAATAACTATGATTCCTGCTTTAATATATCGGAAACTTTCTCTTCCGTCCACTTTTTTAAAATAATTTGGTTTTTTCTTCCTCATTTTATTGAAATCCACGATTTTTCAGCACGAACCGCATTCGATAATAGAATACGGAACTTCAATAAAAATATCGTTCTCATTCCATATTGATTCAATCCTTTTAAAGGCGGGAAATTTTTTTCACACTTACGTTCTTTGTTCTTTAAGTGATCGATCAATGAATTGAAGCACTACAAGTTTAACCTAGAGCTTCAATCAAATGCCTGCAAGTACCATTACCTTATATACACACGAGCATGGTCAGTCATGCCGTATGAAGGGTGGCGGAATTACTCTAAACATTCAAATACCCGATGACCTATAATTCTTGTGAATGGGAAAAAACCCCTACATCTAAGATAGAATAGTGATTTACACTGTTCTGCCTAAGATGAGGGGATTCATTCATTCATTCATAAATGGAAACGTCATGTACCATTCCGCTAAAAGTCAAAGTAGTTGCGTTTCAACAGCTTTTTCATGTTCATTAGCTCACTGTACTTCGTTTGTTTTTCAAGCTGTTTCGAATCAATTAAAAATAGTTGATTTTCAATTTCCTTCACTATTTCATCACTTTGAAAAAGAGCATCGCAATTCTCACAATGGGATGAAGGGGTTTCCGTAATTTCCACTGCCCTCGTACCATCAGGCAGTTCCCAATACACCGTCCCCTTTACCGATGCAAGCTTCCCTTTCTCACACCATGGACACGTCTCCATGCTATTCATCTCCCTTTGGAGTGCTCTTTTTTTGCTGTGCCTGGAATTTCTTTTCTTTCAACAAATCTCTTTTTTCACGTTGGTTTTTCAATGTAGCATGCTCTGGGTTTGTCACGTAATTTTCCCGTCGATTCATTCGCTTCAGCCCTTCAGGCACTAAATTGAATTGCTTATCGTTCATCAAACCGGATACACCTATATCTGACCTTTTTTCTTCCATATCGGGATATACCCCTTTGAAATAATCATCTGCAAGGCCAGGTGTATAATGCTCAGGTTCAGGATATGTGGTTATGACTCCTTCAAAATTGCGCAGCACCGTTTTTGTTGGGGATTGTGAAAGGATATAATTCGGCTGCAGTGTTATTTTCCCTCCCCCACCTGGAGCATCGACGACGAAGGTAGGAACAGCATACCCGGATGTATGGCCTCTGAGTCCCTCAATGATTTCAATCCCTTTTGATATGGGAGCCCTGAAATGACCGATGCCTTCTGACAAATCACACTGATAAATATAGTAAGGTCGCACACGAATCTTAACAAGGTCATGCATTAGCTTTTTCATGATTGCGACACTGTCATTTATCCCCGCTAAAATAACTGCCTGGTTGCCCACAGGTACACCTGCATCGGCAAGCATCTCACAAGCTTTCTTTGACTCTTCGGTGATTTCTATCGAGGTATTGAAATGAGTATTCAGCCAAACCGGATGATATTTTTTTAAGATGGTACATAAATTTTCAGTGATTCTTTGAGGAAAAACAACCGGAGCCCGCGTACCTATCCTGATTATTTCAACGTGAGGGATTTCCCTTAAGTTTTTGAGGATATATTCAAGGATCGTGTCATTAATCAATAATCCGTCCCCGCCTGAAATAAGGACATCCCTAACAGCCGGTGTGTCACGTATATAACCGATGGCAGCGTCCAATTGTTTTTTTGGCACGCCCATGCCAATTTGCCCTGAAAAGCGTCTTCTCGTACAATAACGGCAGTACATCGAGCACTGATTCGTCACCAAAAAAAGGACGCGATCCGGATATCTATGGGTCAGACCCGGTACAGGGGAGTCCTCATCCTCATGAAGGGGGTCTTCCATGTCATATTTGGTTTTATGCATTTCTTCCGAGATGGGGACCGATTGCATTCTGATTGGACACCTTGGGTCATCTTGATTCATTAGCGAAGCATAGTATGGGGTGATATTCAAAGGGATGGTTTTAGTGGAGATCCTTACGCCTTCCTCTTCATCCGGAGTCAGGTTTACCACTTTTTTCAAATCATCAACGGTTCGGATCGTATTCGTAAGCTGCCACAGCCAGTTGTTCCATTGTTCTTCGGTTACATCTTTCCATAGCTCTATATCTTTCCAATTGCGATCTGGCTTATATAAGTCAAATAACATGGTTATACCTCCTGAGTTATGATAGTAGTATTAAATGCAAGAAGGGTGCCAAAATGACCCGAAAATTCCATTGACCATAAAAAAATCCGGACTGCTGGCTGCTTCCGGATTTTTTTATGGTCAAATATGTTTTTTTATTTTATATTGCAAGGTCTGCCTTGGAATCTGCAATAGCTTCGATGCCTGAAAAACATTTCCGTTTGTCTGATGAAGGGCCTCGGTAATCAATTTTGTTTCCATCTCAATCATGGCCTCACGAAGTGGAAGTATTTTTACTGATGAGGAATGGGTATGTTTTTTTAAAAACTGTGGCAAGTCTTCAAGGTTCAACATATCCTTCTCCGTATGGTTCATCATGAATTCTATCGTATGTTTAAGCTCCCTTACGTTTCCAGGCCAATTATATTTCCGAAAGAAAACCTTTGTCTTCTCATCAATACCTTTTATGGAAAGTCCTAATTTACTGTTAAATATTGATATGAAATGCTCAGTCAGAAGCTCTATATCATCAGTACGCTCCCTTAACGAAGGCAGCTCGTAGCTCAATACGTTTAATCGGTAAAATAGATCTGGCCTTAGCCTGTTTTCCGATACGGCCCTTTTAGGATCTATATTCATCGCTGCCATGATCCTCACATCCACCTGTACGCTCTTTGTGCCGCCTATCCTCCTGATGAACCCATCTTCAAGCACACGCAGAAGCTTTGCCTGCAAGTCAATCGGCATTGATTGCAATTCATCCAAAAACAAGGTTCCGCCGTTTGCTAATTCAAATAATCCCTGGCGTTCCACAGCCCCAGTGTAACTTCCTTTAGCCGTACCGAATAGAAGCGATTCCAATAAATTTTCTGGTAAGGCAGCACAATTTTGCGCGATGAATGGTTCTTTACTGCGGCTGGAATCCTTGTGGATGCTTTGAACAAAAAGCTCTTTTCCTACACCGCTTTCCCCATAAACCAATACCGATGATGATGATCGGGCAGCCTTTTTCCCTTGTGATATCAAACCTTTAAACCCAGTATCACTAGTCAGGATTTCAGTGAACGAATACAATCCGCCTTTCTGGGACGTATTCTTTTCAGGACTTTTGATTGTCTTGAGCGAGCTTTCAAGGTCAGCTAACCTTTCAGATAATTGCTTCAAGCTTGAATAATCCTTAGCAATTTCTATTGCACCAATCATGAACCCATCTACATATATGGGGAGCGTCGTATTCAGCGTCTCAATGATTCGCCCATGTGCATTTACATATGATTGGCTATAGTTGTAGATCGGTTTTTCAGATTTAATCACTCGGAGTAATGTCGATGATTTGTGATTTAAAGAAGGGAAGGCTTCAAGCAACGGTTTCCCAAGCACTTCACTTCTTTTCATTCCATCATGATTGGCCGCCACTCCGTTATAAAATATGGTCTGTCCTTTTGGATCTATTACATGAATGCCTTCATCAATTGTCTCTAATATAGCTTCCAGTACTTCACTTGTATTAAAAAATTCACTTGGCAAGATACCCCTCCTCAATTACCTTCTTGCTAGAGTATATGAGGAAATGCCAAAAACTTGTCATGTACCGCCTGAAAATGAGCAATCATGTAAAATTTTTCACCCAAAGATTCATATCTTCCAGTTTATCGAAGATGTAACAATTATTGGCCAAACGTCCACGGTACGAGTATCCCTGCTGGTGCAATGCAGCATTCATACCGAATGAGAGCGACCGGGCAATGGAATAGATACAATAAATCCCATTCAAAATAAGGTAGTCTTCAAGTGCGGAAATCAAGTGTTTCATCAAACCGTACTGCCGATGTTCCGGCAATGTCGCACAATCAGTGATTTCCGCATTATGGTAAAAGGAATCAATTTCTGCGGAAGCAGCACTGATGATCTTGCCTTCATGAACATAAATATAAAAGACCGTTCCCTTTTCCATGCATTTTTTCACATATAGCGGATCATTCATCGGAGTGGGATACACTTCGAAAACCTTCCCATACAATTGTGCCAGCTGAACTGCATCGGTAACTTCCGCTTTACGTCCTTGATAGGCGGACGGCGGAACATCCAGTCCGGATTTTATCGGGAGACTCTGAACATCGGTGAGGATTTGATCTTCCTTTTCCCATTCTTCACTGTTGCGCCTTTCATTCCTGTTATATTTAACAAGGAAAAAACAATCGCTTCCCAAAAAGAACTTATCGATGCTTCCTTCATATAAAAAGCCCTGAGCAATTAATGCCAGAACGTTTTCCTTGCGTGACTTGAAGATGATTTTCTCTGCTGATACGCCGTTAGCCACCTTCAGAGATTCCTCTACGCATTCCTGAAAATGACCTAGATAATCATCAACCCTTATTCGCTTATTAAAATAGTCGATCGTAATATGTATTGAGCACCTTGGCTTTTGAATTCTTTTTTCAATGATACCAGCCTCCATTTGTCCCGCTCCTTTCACGTCCATCGAAAATGGTAATAAAAGGCCTGACCCTTTCTAGAATCAGACCTTGGGGAATATAATTATTGCTCTTCCGCCCCGCACCAATCAATCATGGTCAATGCAATGATTTCTGCAACCTCCATCATTTTATCCACTTCTATATATTCGTTTGAATCATGGGCCATCTTCGTTTCCCCTGGTCCAAATACAACTACGGGAGTCGAGCCAACTGATGAAAGATACCCTCCATCCGTCGCCCAAGGGGACGCTTCGACAAGCGGTTCTTCCCCCACCACTTTTTCATAGTACCTGCCAATGGTTTTCATTAGCGAATGATCGATTTCGAGATTACCAGGCAGCCATCTGGCCCCAAACCATTCTAATTCAATAGGTTTTTCTTTGAACCACGCATCACTCCGGTTTAAAGCATCTATTCGCTGTATCAGCGATTTTTGTGCCTCTTCCATGGTCTCTGTCGGTGCGATGCCGAATCTGCCTTCAAGAACGGCTGTATCCGGCACTGAAGAAGGCCAGTTTCCGCTTTGAATGCTTCCTATATTGATTGGAATGGGAATGGGTACATTTTTATAGAGTGAATGACGGAGTGACTCATTCCGTTCTTGTTCAAGCATCTTGATTTCTTTCATTACGCCAACCGCTTTATCTATTGCACTTACTCCTTCATACCTTGTGCCTCCATGTGCAGACTTGCCCTTTATTTTCAATCGAAACCACATCGAACCTTGCTGTAAAGGGAATAGTTTCATATTGGTAGGCTCCGGAATGATTGCGCCATCCGCTTCGTACCCTCTGATGACTGCCGCAAGTGTCCCGGCACCGCCGCTTTCCTCTTCAATCACACTCTGGAAAATCACGTCCCCCTTCAATTGGATTCCAGATTCGACTATCGCTTCGATGGCCAGCAATAAAGAAACATTGCCGCCTTTCATATCTGTCGTTCCCCTCCCGAACACTTTCCCGTCTTTTAATTTGCCGCTATAGGGTTCATCGTGCCATGCTGCATGATCGCCTTCAGGAACAACATCAATATGTCCGTTTAAAATAAGGGATTTCCCATTGCCGGTTCCTCTTTTAATAGCCACAAGGTTCGGATTTCCTTTAAAATCCTTGCGATCGCAATAAAAATGGGGGTGTTTTCTTAATTGTTCATCCCCGATTTCCCATAGATCTATTTCCAGACCAAGTTGTCTGCACTTCTCGACCACTATGGCTTGTGCACTTCCTTCTTGCCCCCTTTTGCTCGGTTCCTGGACCAGTTTTTGCAAAAGCTGAACCCCATTTGTCCGATGATCATTCAACCATGTTCTTATTCTTTCCTCATACATATCCATTCTCCTCTCTCATTCTTTTAAAATATGGATGTTTTCAGAGACGGTAAACGAGGCTTCAGTTCGATTCCTGATTTCCTCAATACCGGACGTATCAAATACATCTGTTAAGAGGAGACCCTCGGAATTTACAGAAAACACGCCCAGTTCAGTGATGATCATATGTACGCATTTCTTGGCAGTTAACGGCAACGTACATTTTTTGACTAATTTAGACATGCCCGCTTTATCGGTATGTTCCATTAATACGATGACCTTTTTTGCCTTTGCAGCTAGTTCCATGGCACCACCCATGCCTGGCACCCTCTTTCCCGGGACAATCCAATTAGCGAGATCCCCTACTTCACTCACTTGAAGGGCTCCTAGAATCGTGATATCCACCCTCCCGCGCCGTATCATCCCAAATGCAACCGTACTGTCGCAGTAGGAAGCCCCGGGTCTTATTGTGATCGGTAGTCCCCCGGCATTGCAAAGATGTGCATCTTCCTTTCCCTTTTCAGGAGAACTGCCAATCCCCACAAGGCCATTTTCAGCATGAAACATAACTTTATGGTCATTCAAAAGATGATTGGGTACAAGCGATGGAATGCCAATTCCCAAATTGACCAGCATCCCATCGCTTATTTCTGCTGCTGCCCGTTTCGCTATTCGATTTCTATCTTCGGTTCCCAAACCCATTTCCAATCGACTCCTTTTGATGGAATGATATAATCCACAAAGGCACCCGGCACAATGATGCTCTCTGGATCCAAAGAGCCAAGCGGAACGATTTGCATGGCTTCGACGATCGTGATTTGTCCAGCCGCAGCTACGAGTGGGTTCGTGTTCCTGGCGCTTTTATCAAAGATGAGGTTTCCATAAGGATCTGCCATTTCTGCGTAAACAATGGCGATATCTGCTGTTAATGCAGGTTCCACCAGATAATTTTTCTTACCTAGCTTTACGGTTTGCTTGCCGTCCCGGACGATATCGGTTTCAATTCCTATATCAGTCAATACCCCACCTAATCCCATCCCTCCAGCCCGGATGCGTTCGACAAGTGTTCCTTGCGGAGAGAACTCCACTTCGAGTTCCCCATTGTTCATTAATAGTCCTGCATTTGGATTGGAACCGATATGGGAAACGATGATTTTTTTTGCACGGCGTTGGGTGACCAGTTTTCCGATTCCAATATCGGGGAAACCTGTATCGTTCCCAATCAAGGTTAAATCCTTTATACCTGACTCCAAAATCAAATTGATCAATCCCGGAGGTGTCCCTATACCACCGAATCCCCCATACAGGATGGACTGATTATCTTTAAAGAGATGGAGGACATCCTCCAAACGACAAATCTTCTGGAATGTATTTTCCAACACTATGACTCACTTCCTTGGTGTGATGGCCGTTTACCAATGGATTCATTAAATTGCCGAAAAGTTATATCGACCCTCATTAACAATTCTGCACACTCCTCTTCCGAAATCGTTAACGGCGGGGAGATGATGATGGCTGCCCCGGTTACACCGTCTAGGCCTGCTGCTGCGGGATATAGGAGTATCCCATTCCTCATTCCCAATTCAATGATTTTATTGGTCACATCGGCCTCCTTCGGAAATGGGGCCTTTGTGGCTTTATCCTGGACAAATTCGACGCCAATCAATAAACCTCTGCCACGTATATCACCGATAAAGGAATACTTCCCTGCTAACTTCTTCAGCCCCCTAATCAGGTCCTTCCCTCTATCGGCTGATTTTTCGACAAGATCATTCCTTACGACATATTCTAAAACCGCTAAAGATACCGCACACGATAATGGATTGGCACTAAGCGTATGTCCTCCGATAATTGACTTCGAGCCTTTCATTATTGGCTCCATCACGTTTTTGGTCATTACTGTGGCGGCTATCGGGGTATACCCCCCACTCATGCCTTTACCAAATGTTACGATATCAGGTTCCACATCCCAATATTCTGAGGCAAGCATCTTACCGGTACGTCCAAATCCAGTCATGACTTCATCAGCAATGAATAAAATATCATTCTCTTCACAGATTTTCTTCAGTTTTCGAAAATAACCATCAGGAGGGACAATCGCCCCTCCAGCTGCCCCGATAACAGGTTCTGCGATGAAAGCCGCTATATTTTCACTGCCAATACGCCGGATGGATGCTTCCAATTCCGAAGCACAGGCCATTCCGCACGAATGGGGATCAAGTTGAAGTGGACACCGATAACAATATGGAGGAGATACAGAAGGATATGATTCAAGCAAAGGGGTAAATCGCTCTCGGCGAATCGGATGCCCAGACATTGAAAGAGCCCCCATCGTGATGCCATGGTAGCTCATCCACCTCGATATGATTTTCTGTTTCTTGGGCTTCCCTTTTTCCTGCCAATGCTGAATGGCTATCTTCAAGGCAGTTTCAGTTGCTTCGGAGCCGCTGTTTACAAAAAAGCTGTAGGTCAGTTCCCCTTTGGTCAATTCAGCAATTTTTCCGGCAAGTTTCTCTGCAGCATCATTGGTAAATTGGGAACGATATACAAATGAAACCAGTTTAGCCTGTTTTACCATCGCCTCCATGATTTCCTGGACCCCATGGCCAATATTGGCAGTAACAGCACCTGAGGAAGCATCCAAGTAATCCTTACCTTCTTTGTCGTATAAAAACACTCCTTGACCATGACTGATAGTCGGGTAGGCTCCTCCCAGGACCGGCTTGATCAATGAAGACTGCTCCATAAGCCCACACTCTCCTTCTCTTTAAAAACAAATGCAATATAGTAAAGTGTATGTCCAGATGAACGCAATCTTGCTAAGGAAATTGACCTAAGCAAATAAACGGATGAATTTTTGGGTTTCCTGGTGAATCGGCCAAAAAAAGGCGACAAAAAAAGTGTATCCGCGAGAGATACACTTTTTTCTTACAATGCGCTAATTAGTTCTTTTTCACGAATTGACTCCAAAAAACTTTCATCCTTTAAAACAGCCAGCACATTTTTATAAAAAGCAGTTTTATCGATAACTGAAGTATGTAGATATTCATACTCTTTTAAAGAAGGATGACGCAAAACATTTTTCATGCAGGAATGACAAACTTTTTTAGTTCCTAACTTATAGTAGTTCAAGTTGCTTGCATCACCATTAGAAGTGTCTCCGTTACAAACGAAACATGTATGGCTCACACGGCCTTTTTTATTATACTCGGCCAAAACCCCTTCTAAACGAATGGATGCGGGAATTGTTAATAACACATAATCACCTTTTCTATTTTAAATCTCTTAGTATTATATCAGAAAAATATAGAATTTGAACTATTAGACTCATATTCCCTAATAATGCTTGTAAAATAGGACAATTTTCAGGTGCTGATTAGAGGAAAGACTCCTAAAACACAGCAAAATGTAAAATACATTTATCCAAATCCCGACAGATTAAAATACCGTCCACTTTTTGAACGGCGTCTTCAAACTGTGTCATGAATTTATCTGAATCGTCGCTTTTCCGTTCTTTACCTTCATTATTGCTTTTGAACCAACCGGCACCGTTACAAATGGATGAACATGACCAAAATTGGCATTAGCGATCACGGGTATGCCATTTATCTCCTTTTTGCCAGCGATGATTTCATGCAAAGCATATTCGGTCATCCCCGAATCCTTTTGGAAACGGCCTATGATGATTCCTTTAATCCCAGTTGCCTCTGGCTGATGTAGCAAGGATTGTAAATCCCGGTCAAAACTGAATGGATGACTTTCTTCGTCATCTTCAATGAAAAGGATACTATCCTTTAAAGACGGCATAAACTCAGTACCTTGTAATAGATTGAGTGTGCAAAGATTTCCCCCAATGATCGTCCCAGCCGCTTCCCCTTCCTGAATGACCATATAACCAGCATTCGGGTGGAAAGTTCGGTCATCCTGTTCTAAATGCCAAGAGTCATCACTCCACGTTTCACTTGGCTCAAGATAAAAGCCTTCACTTTCAATTACAGCCTTTTTAAAATAGTCCATCGTATATTCCAGACCTGCCTTCATCCCGAACGTCGAGAAATGAGGACCTGAGTATGTAGTTAGGCCTGTTTTTTTATGAATGGCCAATAAAATTGCGGTTATATCACTATACCCCATCAACACTTTTGGATTTTCCTTAATCAAATCGTAGTCGATATATCGTAACAATTGGTTAGCGTTATACCCCCCGATGGCTGTAAAGATTCCCTTAACATTCGGATCCCTGAAAGCCTCATGTAAATCTTCGATCCGGTCTTCAATCGAATTCGAAAAAAAGTCATCATGGAACAAAGCCGTTTTACCATATGTCACTTTAAAACCAAGCTCAATCAATCTTTCTTCTGCCAATCTGCGTTGTTCCCCTTTGACAATCGCCAAGCTTCTTGAAGGAGCAATAACGCGAATTTCATCCCCAGCTTGTAAACGGGAAGGTTTCATATCTTTATCCCCCTAAATTAATACATCTTTCGTTATTTTAGCAGAAATGTTGAACAAAGAAAAATCAAGACTCTTAAGGACTGCCACTCAACCCATTCTCTTATCGACCTTTCTTACATCAAAACTGGGATCATGATTTCCTTATAGATCCTTTGGCCTCGTTCTACCCACCAATGGCATCCTCTCTTCATTCCCGTTGTGCCAGGAATCGTTATGTATCGCCTGTCCCATGATTACACTGTATTTATCCATGTCTTATCAGTAATCACTATGGATTCTAAAAAGGCCCCCGTCAAACCACCAAATCCTTACATAAAGAAAAGACCAGCTTTATAAACTGGTCTCTTTAGTTATTCAATTAGCAACAGAATGAAGCACCGATGATAATCAACAGAATGAACAAGACAACGATTAATGCGAAGCCTGATCCAAATCCGCAGCAACCTCCACCAAATCCACCGACGCCACCATAACCGTAACCTGGTCCTGGAACATTTCCACCATATCCGTACATTAAGTTTCACTCCTTTTAGAATTCTGATTTCTCTTTACACCTTACCATATGTCAATAAGCCCGCCTCGGTCTGTGTATTTGCCTATTTTTTTGGATTTAAGAAAAAACTTATCGAAAAACACCTTCATCACCATTAAACATTCAATAGGTGAAACACCAAGAGTAGCCATGAAAAATGTCAATAAAACGTTTCGTATTTATTGTGTTACTTTAAAATTGGGATATAATAAGAAAAAAACAATTCTTAGCCTCTTTACGCTATCTCATGCCAATATAGATACATAAAAGGTTAATACGGGGGAACATAATTGAAAAAGAACGCAAAATCCTTCATCCCTTTCGCTGCAATCGCCACGATCCTTCTAATCAGCTATATCCTTCAAAAAGCTCCTAAATCATATGGATCGGATGATTCGATAAATGTTTATCAAAAATTCCAAACAGGCCAGCCCATTCAGTATCTCGTTATTGGTGACAGTATCGGAAGAGGGTCGGGAGCTGAAAACCCTAATCTAACATGGTTCAAACAGTTAGAAAATAAGTTGATCGAAACCAATGATGTTCCTTTACACGGAGAATACGTGGTCCAAAGCGGATCCACTGCTTTTGAAGGTCTATTTAAGCTTTCCCAAAGAAAGAAGCCTGACCATAAAGATTTGATTTTCTTCGTTTTCGGTGAAAATGACCGTAAATATATGAATGTCGATGATTTTACCATGACATATGAAGCTTTAATCAGAAAGGCAAAAGGACTCCACCCTAATGCTGAATTGTTCACAATAACAGAGAGTTCCTTGAAATATGAGGAATTTGCGTCAGCCATCGTACTTTTATCCAAACATTATGGTGCAACTAATGTGGATATGCGTCCAATATTCAAGCATTCTGGATATACGGAAAAACAGCTGACCAGAGATTTGATTCATCCAAATGGGCTAGGTTATAAATTTTATGCTAATGAAATATACGAACGCTTCCTTGATAATATAGAACGCGGGAAGACTGTTTCAGGCCTGCCATCTAAGCTTCATGACCATTCAGAATTTGAATTATCCGAAATTGAACACTATGAAAAAATGAAAGGTTTCCGTCAAAGGGGCGGCTATTTCACTAGTAGTATAAAGGGCAGTGTGATTGAATATAACTTCAAAGGAACTATGCTTGGTGTGAGACTGCTTAGGAGTCCCGATGGCGGGGAAGTAGATGTATGGATCGATGGAAATGAAATCACCACTTTGAATACGTGGTGGCCCTTTGCCCGTGAAAGATATTTATTTATCGCTAATGGGCTTCCTCCAGGTTCTCATACGGTCCGTTTTGAGGTGACTGGCAGAAGTAAAGCAATGGAGCTTACAACCATCCCATATGTCCGGATAGCATCGATCATTACCGATTGAATCCTACCCGATATTAAATAACCCCCTATCATTATCTGATAGGGGGTTTTCCATTCAATCAAAAAGCTTTTTGTATTCTCCATATCCTTCTTTTTCAAGATCTTGGAGCGGGATGAACCTCAATGAGGCAGAATTGATGCAATACCGTAGTCCTGATGGTCCAGGCCCATCATTAAAGACATGGCCCAGATGAGAATCGGCAGTTTTTGAGCGAACCTCGATTCTTCTCATTCCGTAACTCGTATCGAGGTTTTCCACCACTTCCTCTTCTTTTAGCGGTTTAGTGAAGCTTGGCCAACCACAGCCTGAATCGAACTTTTCCTTTGAAGTGAAAAGAGGATTACCTGAAACGATGTCCACATATAACCCTTCCTCCTTCAAGTTCCAATATTCATTGTTAAAAGCTGGTTCCGTTCCATTATTTTGAGTGACTTCATATTGAATCGCTGAAAGTTTCTGTTTTAATTCTTCTTTACTTTTCATCCTTTTCCCCCCAGTGATGTTGTATAAATGCTTTTCGGCCTGAGCCAATCGAATATCTTTCATAATGCTCAGGTTGCTTTTTATAATAATGCTGGTGATATATCTCAGCTGGATAAAAAGTTTTGGCTGGTATAACCGGCGTTACGATCGGTTTGGAAAATTTCCCGCTCGCCTGCAACTTAGCTTTGGATGCTTCAGCAATTTCACGTTGTTTTTCGTCATGATAAAAAATGGCCGTTTGATAAGAACTTCCCCGGTCATGAAATTGTCCGCCAACATCTGTCGGGTCAATTTGCTGCCAAAACAACTCGATTATTTTTTCGTATGGATATACGCTTGGATCAAAGGTGATCTGCACAGCCTCATAATGTCCCGTGGTTTCAGAACAAACTTCTTTGTACGTGGGATTTTCCGTAGTCCCGCCCGTATAGCCCGAGATAACGGATTCGATACCAGGCTGTTCATCGAACGGTTTCACCATGCACCAAAAACATCCACCTGCGAATGTTGCTTTCTCTAATTGCTTTGTCAAATGAAAATCCTCCTTTTTTACAAACAATCCATTGAATGCATTTTAACGCTTTTATTTTGCTCTGTAAAATAATATGCCGATCGTCCCTTTTAACATAAATGGCCCCTTTCCTTTTAAGGGAGGGAAACACACGCCCAAGCATAACTACATATGATGAGTCCATAATGGAAAAATGTGAGGTGTTGGAAATGAGCGATAAACAATCATATTTACAAAAAGCGGGTACTTATGATTTACTATCGTCTTATTATAAATACAGTAATCCGCATCTGCATGATTATTATTACCATAAGCATTTGAAAAGTCTCAATAAAGCAACACAACTATCGAGATATGAGCAAATGAAAGTCATATTGCCCGCACAAGTTCGCATTGTACACGCTTCCCCAACAGCTCCCTCATTTGATGTTTATGTAAATGAAAAGTGCATTCTCAACAATCTTTCATATAAAGAAAGCAATGGTTATTCACAGCTTTCCCCTGGCATATGCCAATTGCAGATATACCGCAGCGGGCAAAGCACCTCACCCCTTTTAGGCTGTAAAGTGGCGCTAGAAAGCGGGAAGTCCTATACCATAGCAGCTTCCTTGGCTAATGAGTCGTTGAAAATGTCACCTTTCGAAGATAATCCATTGGTTCCTCAAAATGAAGCCAAGGTCCGATTCATCCATCTTTCCCATGGTTTACCTTCGGTGGATATTGCCGTCAAAGACGGAGATGTCGTTTTTGAAAATCTCGATTTCAGGAAAGCATGCGATTATCTTAATATACATCCCATGATAGTCGACTTCGAAGTCAGGAAAGCTGGGACAAAAGAGATCATACTCTCTTTGCCAAACAATGTTTTCCAAGAAAATACATCCTCAACCATTTATATAATCGGATTGAATCGAAAATCATCCACTCCAGAAACCTTAACGCTCTCCCCATAAATGATAAAAAACCAGGATTCATTGATCCTGGTTTTTTATCATTTCACTATTACTGTAATGATGATGGGATGGTCAATAAAAATGAAATGTCATCATTCTCAAGATCGAAATCTTTCGCCTTCACCCTAATGTCGCTTTTCAATTCCATATCCTGCAATGACACATAAATACTTTCGTCATTGGGGCTGATGCTAACCCAATCCGGCATGTTATAACGCTCATTTATTAGATTCATTACATATGAAACAGGAAGATTCATTTGTCCAACAGCAATTGATTTTTGTTTTAAGACCAAATCCCCATTCTTTTGGGCAATTGGCTCAAAAGTCAATTTCATTTCAACTTCACGATTGAAAAATGGCATTGTTCCATATAACTCTACCTCATCCGTTAAATACACTTCGTAGTGAATCGATCCCGTCAATCCTTCTTTATCTAGATATTGGTTGATTAATCTTGTCAGGTCTTCCCGATTCGTGTGAACTTGAAATTGGATATCTTCTTCGTGGCTTACTTGTGGAATCAGCTCTTTATCTTTAGCCGGCAGATTTACTAAAATCACAACAAACAGGATGACCAGGATGTTTAGGGCTAATAGGGAAATAAACAAAGTCTTCCATTTGACATTTGTCATTCTTGGTCATCATCTCCTTTGGCACTCGCTTCCAACGTGTCCTTTCCAATTGTGGTAATATCCATATCATTATAGATTCTTGTCGCGATTAATTCATATCCGCGGTCATTTGGATGAAAATAATCCTCAGCATAAAGCAAATCCTCTTCGGAATTCTTGAAAATGTCTGCTATTTCAATAAAATAGGCTGAATCATATTCTTCAATAATCTCTTTTCCGCTTTCATTCCAATCATTCATGATCATATCAAGTTCATAAAAGTCAGCGAACCATTTGGAGAATGGATTATAAACGCCAACAAGGTAAATTTGCGCATGATCATTTTCGGAACGAACCTTATCAAGTATCTGCCTTAATCTTTTTTCATACCCTATTTTTGCCGAATCAAACTGATTCAGTTCCAAGTTGGAGAAATTCTGTTTAAAGACCTTCATGATATCATTTCCACCGATTGTGACAACAATCGAGTCAGCTTGCTTAATGTCTTCTTTAATCCTAGCCTTATCCAGTCTTTTCAATAGTTGGTCGGTCCTATTTCCACGTATGCCATGATTAATCATCTCAACGGAAGTAATCGATGGTTCTTTTTCCAGCTTATTTTGTAAATAAGGCAGATACCCGCCGTTATCTTTACTATCACCGACACCTTGAGTCAAGGAATCGCCAATTGAAACGATTTGCACAGGGTCTGGAAAAAAGCTGGCAGGAATGGTTTCCTTTTTACTCAGCTCAACTATGCTTTTCTGCTGAACAGATGGCTGCTTTGAGGCCGGTTCACTTTGACCGCAGCCTGAAATCCAAACTAGGCATATGAAAAGACAGGTGATTCTGTACCTCATGTCCCTCACCTTCCTACCCATATATTATATCATGCAGAAAACGAAAAATTGCAAACAATATACCTTCATCATACTTTTATCTTGAGCATTCCATACAATATGAAAAATGAAGTGAATAAAAGCTAGTCCTATAAAATTTAGCATGTACTGAGGATGTAAAATCATTCTTCACCACTGCTGTTTCTTCAAAAACTAATTTTCACTTTTTCACCTTTCAAAATGCTAAAGAAATCCGAATGAAAAATGGATGAAAACAGAAAGAACAGGTCATTTAACCTGTTCAATAATTCTGTAAAATTTTAATATGCTTAATAATTTCTTCAAAGGGAATATCCTGCAGACCTGTATAATCCATAATGATCTTTCCTTCTTGATCAATTAGAAAAAAGCTGGTCCCATGAATCACTTGATCTTCTCTTTCTGGTTTTTTGACGATTGTTTTAAAGTTATCCAATGCAAACTGCTCGATTTCTTCCTGACCATAACCGGTCAGAAAATGCCAATTGCCGTAATCCACATTAAATTGGTCACCAAACTTTTTTAAAACATCAGGTTTGTCAATTTCCGGGTCCACAGAAAAGGAAACGAACTCTACATCCGATATACCCTCAGCCTTCAGTTGCTGCTGCAGTTTAGTCATATTGGAAGTCATGGGCAGACAGACCGTCTCGCAGCTTGTGAAAATAAAATCCGCTACCCAAACCTTACCTTTAAGATCGCTTTTTGAGAAAGGCTTTCCCTCCTGATCAATGTAACTAAAATCTTCAAGGTCCCAATTCTTGGCATCAGGTACACCATTGGAACCGCATGCTGTCAACAGCAATAAAATTGATGCCCCCATAGCTGCCATAAGCAATTGCAGCTTTCTCATCCCTACCCCGTCCTTTATGTATAAAATATTCTGTTACTTCATTTATTCTAACAGACCATTTGGTATGAGAACAGCAACACTTTCTACGAATTAAAGACAATTGTAAAAATGACAGACCTCTGCGGCTGCAATTTCATACACTTTATACATATCAATCCCAATAATACATGATTGCCATGGCGCCTTCACCCGTATGGGTACTGACAACGGCAGTGGTTGCTTCTATCTTTACATCTTGATACCCTGTTAATTCTGCAATGGCCTGGCGGACTTTATCCGCAATTTCAAGTCCATTTGCATGTACAAAACCAATGCCTCTAACTTTTTTGCCTTGTGTATCTTCTTTGAACTTCTTGATGATGAACTTCACGACCTGTGACTGGCTCCTAGCTTTGGATACAGGATTCAGTACACCATCGTCCAAAAGTGCAATCGGCTTTATGTGCAGCAGTGAACCGATAAATGCAGAAACTTTTCCAATCCTTCCACCTTTAACGAGGTTATCAAGCGTTTCAATGACAATGATTAAACTTGACTGCTTTTTAATATGTTCCAGTCGTTCGATTATCTCTGGTACGGATTTCCCTTCCTTTGCCATCTTCGCTGCCTCGATCACCTGAAATGACATCGCTTTCGAAATGAATTTCGAGTCAAGTACGGTTACTTTCGCTTCAGACATGCTGGCTGCGCTTTCCGCTGAACGTACAGTGCCGCTCATGCCACCTGTCATATGAATCGAAATAATCTCACTGCCGTCTTTTCCGAGTTCATTATATACCTCAACAAAGGTACCTGCGGCTGGTTGTGAGCTTTTTGGAAGTTCTTTTGACTGGTTCATCCTTTTCAAGAATTCTTCTTGTTCGATTTCAACCTTATCCAAAAAAGTCTCTCCATCTATAAAGATAGATAAAGGAACCATTGTAATGTCATAAAATTCTAGTTCTTCTGGTGTCATATCTACTGTAGAATCTGTTACTATCTTTACTTTTTTCATCATTACACATCCCTAAATTAACATATCTATTGTATTATACCTATTCAAGGTACGCATTCAAACTAAAGGTATCTTTTTTCAAGTGAAAGGATACTCATCTTTCGAAATGATTACAAAAAAAAAAGACCGTCCCATTAGCTAACCTGAACACATGCCGTTTTATTTCGGAATCGCACGGCATTCGTGGCATCTCTTTTATCGGAGATGGTAGCTATGGAACAGTCCGCATTAAGCATTATTGAGTAAGCTTCCAAAAAAAATCTTGTTATAAACGGGCCATTTGAGTACGGATGCTAAATAATGCTTAAATGAGTAATTTTCTTTATGATCTTTATTAGCAAAAACTTTCTTTACAAATATTTCCAAACGCACGGTCAACATAAAAAAATTCGGATCACTAGGCAGTAAGACAGGTATTTCTGAAATTGTGACCTTATGTCCAAAACAATCTTTGAATTCCAAGCATTTGAACATCAAAATATCAATCCTCATTTTTAACCGATTGCTTACATTATACACAATAAATCAAAAAGTATAAATATTCAAATGTATAAAAAAATGGACAAATCACGCTTGACTTACATTACAAAAAAACCCATAATGGCAAAATGCCATCATGGGTCCCCTCTTATAAACCTTCCTCGTAGCTGCCTTCCCGCAAACTTTCACGCTTCACCCTTCGTTTATAGACGACTTTAGATAATGAAATGCTGATTTCGTATAATAACAGCAGTGGAACCATTACCATAAAGTCGGACATAAAGTCAGGCGGCGTAATCGAGATCGCAATGACAACCAGTACAAAATATGCATACTTCCTTAACTTTTGAAGCACATAAGGATTAATTATACCAATGGAGGTCAAAAACATGGTAACGACCGGAAGCTCGAATAAAACGGCAAAAGGTATCGTCATATTAAGTAGGAATGAAAAGTACTTATCCGCTGTAAAACTGGTTATGAACATCCCATCGCCCAATTCAATCAAAAATTGAAGAATCGTCGGGAAGATGACAAAATAACCAAAAGCAAGCCCTCCGACAAAAAGCAAGAAAAGTGCTGGAATATAGGCAAGGGTCGCTCTTACTTCATTTGGCATCAAGGCGGGTTTAACGAATAACCATATTTGCAGAGCAATTATCGGTATCGTTGCCGCAATGGCTACGACGCCTGAAAGCATAAAGTAAATCCAGATAATATCACTTGGTCCCAATACCATCAGGTCAAAATCGAGATCCTTCACGAACCAATTATAAATCTCTTCAACATAAATAAAACTGGCGATAAAAAAGATGAAAAAAGCAACAGCAGTAATGATGAGCCGTTTTCTCAATTCATCGAGATGATCGATGATATTTAATTCTTTATCTTCCAAAGTTGATCACGCCTTCATCTGAAAATCCGTATCTTTGTTCCAGCATAAAGGCGCAAGACGATTACATCTTACGCCCAGCATTTCAATCATTCATGATTTTTTTGTTGTAATTTCTTATCTTCTTCATAATCACCTTTTGTTAAGTCACTCGTGGACTTTTTAAATTCACGAAGTGTCTGTCCAAAAGCACGGCCAATTTCTGGAAGTTTCTTCGGACCAAAGATAATTAATGCCAATATTAAGATGAGAATCAGACCAGGTACTCCAATGTTCGACATAGATACATCCCCTTTGGTGTTGTAATTAGACCTACTCCGATTATAATACCATTTCCAACCAATTGAAAGGGAACTGGCAATTCGTCATAGAATGGTAACAATTTTCGACAGTATGGCCGTAACGACTGTGCCGGCAGAATAAAATGTAAAAACATAGGTATTATTCTATCCTAATTTAACATTTTGTCCATGATTAAATCAATAAATGAAATAAATTACTGTCTTTATTGACCTCAACGAAAGAGAATCCTTTTTTGTTCATCCTTTGAATGAGCCCTTGATAATCATTTTTATCCTTTAGCTCTACACCAACCAGGGCCGGCCCGCTTTCTTTATTGTTTTTCTTCGTATATTCAAATCGGCTTATATCGTCATTCGGTCCTAACACCTCATCAAGGAATTCCCTTAAAGCACCAGCGCGTTGCGGGAAATTCACGATAAAATAATAAAGCAGTCCTTCATATAATAAGGATTTCTCCTTAATTTCCTGCATACGACCAATGTCGTTATTCCCTCCGCTGACCATGCAAACAACCGTTTTTCCTTTGATTTGTTCTTTGTACAAATCCAAAGCGGCTACAGAAATGGCCCCTGCCGGCTCAGCAACAATTGCATGCTGATTATATAAATCGAGAATCGTCGTGCAGATCTGCCCTGAAGGAACGACAACGATATCTTCCAGGTTTTCCTTACAGAGCTGATATGTCATCTGTCCTACACACTTGACAGCTGCTCCGTCAACAAATGTATCTATGCTTTCAAGTTCAGAAACTTTTCCTTCCTTGAAGGAGTATTCCATCGAAGCAGCCCCAAGCGGCTCCACGCCAATGCATTTCGTTTTTGGTGAAACCGATTTGAAATAACTTGATACTCCGGCCATTAAACCGCCACCGCCGATAGCGGCAAATACATAATCAATTCCATCTTCACAATCATTCAGGATTTCTACAGCCGTTGTTCCTTGCCCGGCGATTACCTTTTCATCGTCAAATGGATGGATAAAGGAACGCTCTTCTTTTTCACAGCATTCCATCGCCATGGCAAATGCATCATCGAATGTATCTCCGATCAGGATGATTTCCACATTATCCCGACCAAATAATTGAACTTGATCGACTTTTTGCCTTGGTGTTGTAGCAGGCATATAAATTTTTCCGTGGATACCTAATTGACTGCAGGAAAAAGCAACTCCCTGTGCATGGTTACCTGCACTGGCACAAACGACTCCATTCTTCGTCTCTTCCTTGGTCAAGCTTTTCATTTTATAGTAAGCCCCTCTTAATTTAAAGGAACGTACATGTTGAAGGTCCTCGCGTTTTAAATATACATTACATTCATATTTTTCAGAGAGCCTCTGATTTTTTTGTAAAGGAGTATGTAAAACGATTTCTTTCAGTTCTCTGTAGGCAATTAGAATATCTTCCAATTGAATCCCCCTATTCATGGATGCTGTCTGGTTCATATCAATCCCTCATTTCCTTCCTAATCAATTCAATCATTATAGCACTTTACTGTTATTAATGTAATTGATTTTTCTAAAAATTCTATCTTTTGTTCATTCCATACCAAAAAAAATCCGATTATGGTTACTTCCCCATAATCGGATTAGTCATTTATTTTTTTTGTAGAATAATAAAATCATGTGCATATCGATTTTTTTCATCGATGCTGCCTGGGTTTGAGGAAATTTTATCCCATTCATTTTCATCAATCACGGGAAAGAAAGTATCACCTTCAAAGGTTTCATGAATTTCCGTTATATACAGGCGGTCGGTAACAGGAAGGATTTCCTTGAAGATTTCGGCTCCGCCAATCACGAAGACTTCCTCATCACTATTGTCTGCAAACGTTTTGATTTGTGTAATATCATGTAATACTACGCAACCTTCCGCTTTAAAATCCTGATTGCGGGTAACGATGACATTTTGACGGCCAGGCAGTACCCTGCCGATTGATTCAAATGTTTTTCTGCCCATGACGATTGGATGCCCCATCGTCACTTTTTTAAAATACTGTAAATCGGCCGGTAGATGCCATGGCAGTTTATTGTCTTTCCCGATCACACGATTTTGATCCATGGCCACTATCAACGATATCATATGCTAACCTCTCCTTTTATATGGGGATGGGCTTCGTAATTTTCCAAAACGAAATCCTCGAAGCTAAAATCAAAGATATTTTTCACTTCCGGATTTATTTTCATGATTGGCAATGGTTTCGGATCACGAGTCAACTGCAGTTCCACTTGTTCAAGGTGGTTAGAGTAGATGTGGACATCCCCAAAAGTATGTACAAATTCGCCAACTTCCAAATCACACACCTGCGCGATCATCATCGTTAGGAGCGCATAAGAGGCAATATTAAAAGGAACACCTAAAAAGACGTCCGCTGAACGTTGATATAGCTGGCACGAAAGCTTGCCATCAGCCACATAGAATTGAAAGAAAGCATGGCAAGGCGGCAATGCCATTTCGTCTAGTTCCCCAACATTCCAAGCACTCACTATCAACCTTCTTGAATTTGGATTCGTTTTGATTTGTTCGATCAATTCACTGATCTGGTCGATTTGCCTTCCATCAGCCGCTCCCCAAGAACGCCATTGATGACCATAAATCGGACCTAATTCTCCCTTTTCATCAGCCCATTCATTCCAAATGCGTACGGAATTTTCCTGAAGGTAGCCAACATTTGTATCACCCTTCAAAAACCATAATAGTTCATGGATAATCGCTTTTAAACTAACCTTTTTCGTTGTAAGGACAGGGAACCCATCTTTTAAATTAAATCTCATTTGATATCCGAAGGTACTGATCGTCCCTGTTCCCGTACGATCACCTTTTTGAGTGCCATTCTCGAGTACATGCTTACATAAATCTAAATATTGCTTCATGATAAACCACCTTTTCTACTTTCATTCTCCTTATTTTAACGTATTATAGCCCAATGTTTAATCTAATTGTTTAATAAAACTATAAGTCTCGGGTGCTTTTTTTCTAAGTAATTGATTTTGTTCGAAGTTTACATAAAACATAGCAAACGTTTCTGCAAAGTATTCTTCAGGATAATTGGAAAAATACGACTGTCCAGGAAACAGTCCTTCCACTTCCTTGCCCCAAATCTTCAAATAATCCATGTCTTCACGGATACCATCATAAACTATATTATCAATGGAATGCCCTAGCTCATGCAGTTCCAAATTAACGGATCCATGCCCGTTACCCTTGTCACTTGCTCCGATTTTAACCAATACGGTATGAGATCCGCCCATCCCAGGTACATCATCCCAAGTTGTTTCTTTATTCAAATAACCACGGGGGGATTTTCCCTTTAATTTAGCCGCAGATTGATTTTCTGTTAAATTACCATTAAATAGTTTGACCCTCACACCTCTGTCAGCAGTCTTCACTAAAAGGGAATGAGGCAGTTTGTTTATTGTTCCAACAATTCCCAATGCTTCCTTTTCATTGTATTTCCCTTCTGGAAATAAAAATATTCTTTGTAATTCTTTATTATCATTAAAAATATCTGCTTGTCTTAATAGGTTATCTTTGGGCAAATTCCGCCATTTTACCCCTTCATCCTTTGCTAGGGAATAGGAGAGCATCGAGAGGAAAAAGGCAAATAATGCAAGAACGGTTAACCATTTTTTACTTTTCACAATCTTCTCCCCTTTCAATCATTTCTCATTATCGTCAAGAAATATATGTATTTTTAAATCTATAAATCTTCAACACTATTATATTAGTATAACATATTGATTTAATGTAAAAACTCTATGTTTTTTTGGTAATTTTGGTTCCAGCCCATTCCTGAAAAGAACCAATGTTCCGCTCTTTTCATATATCAACAGTATATAATCGTAAAAGGTTTAAGGTGATTGCATGGAAACCAATAATAAAAACGCCAGCTTGAATGAGCACCGTGAACTTGCTGAAGAAGTCCTTGATATTTACAGTTTAAAAGTGTTCATCATTCTCGACCTTTTTTTGTTCTCCATTTTCTTTGGCATATTGCTGCATCCGTTACTCCCTTCTCTCTGGCTTAACATTTTATTGCCTTTGATTTTCTTCACTACATTTACCGCCCTTCTTCAATTACTTGATATTCTCCAAAAAAAAAGCTGACATCATATTTGATGTCAGCACAGACTGTATGCAAACTCGATGAAAAGACATTTCACCTACAATTTTTACTTTTATAGAATTTCAAGCTGATTTCAGAAATCCGCTCCCTTTCCGCCGACTGTCTACCAAGCCGCACCAAAGCAAGCGTCTGTGGGGTCTTGGCTAGCCCGTTATTCGGCAGGAGTGTCGCAAATTTCTTCAATCTTGTAAGGGTTTCATCCGTATTAACCATGTAAAAAAACATGAAGGATAATCAAGTTTTCTTTTAAAATCATGTTTCTTGGTGAGATCAATCCGAACCTCCAGACTATAGACAAATTTGAAGAAACGCTAGTTTGCCTTAACGGGTTCTGATAACTGTCTCAAAATCTTTATTTGTTCTAAAAAATTTATGTTATGTGTAACTAATTGCACCGTGTTTTGCGGTGCTTTTTATATATTTCAATAAAAAAAGCACCGTTCTTTAAACTGTGCTCTTCCTCATATTTATCTTTATTAACTATTTGCACTAAAGCTCACCGTTAGTTGTATAAACATCCATTAATTTTTCGAACGATTTTCAGTAAAAAGTGTAATTGAAAAGGTAAAAATCTTCCCCTACTAAAAAAGGGAAAGATGATGAAAATTATTTTTTTATATAATGAAGCATAGCAAGTTGACCTAATTTTTCCACTTTGGTTAATGTGTATTTTAGGGTAATATCATCTCCGATATAAAGGGAGATTCCTTTCCCCAAAATAATGGGTGCAATGGCTAGTTGGAATTCATCAATTAAATTTTCTTTAAAAAATTCACGAGCTATGTTTCCTCCACCAATTAACCATATATCTTTACCAGGCTTTTGTTTTATATTTTTAATGAAAGTTTTGACATCTTCATCAATAAATGAAGCATATTCATCTGATCCACTAACAGATTTAGAAAATACATAATTTTTATAATCACTATAAGGATAATCCATATCAAATCCACGAATGACATCATAAGTTCCTTTTCCCATAACAACAGTGTCAATTCTTTCCAGGAGTGAATTGTAGCCAGAATCTCCTTCTACTTCTGTTGATTCTAACCACTCTAATGTACCATCATCATTTGCAATATAGCCATCAATTGAAGTACCAATGTATAAAATAATGTTACGCTGTTTTTCCATCAACCAACTGATCCCCCTCGGAACATAAACTTGATATTTCTTCATATAAACCATCTTGTAATTCCATTGATACTTCCTCCAGGTAAGACACCACTCTTTACAAGGTTAATTCTTCACTAAATTTGAAAGGGGGTCGGGATGAGAACATTCCGAATCCTTTTGTCAACAAAAAGCTGACATCATTTTTGTGTCAGCTTTTTACATAGTGCTCAACCATGATCTTTGAGCTTTTTCCCTTTCTTCAAATGAATTACGATCGTGGTGCCGAAAATCATCAAGATAAAGGCAAAAAAGATCGTAGGAGGGATTTCGATCCCTGCAACGGCGATTAGCATTTTTATAGCAATGAACCCGATAAGCACATATGCGGCAGTTTCCAATTCAGGAACCTTGTCTATCAATTTTAAAAATAAACCTGCGACTCCCCGCATCATCAAAACACCAATCATCCCGCCGGTCAGAAGGACCCAGACCTTTTCACTCACCCCGAAAGCGGCCAAGACACTATCGACGGAAAATGCTATATCCATCAATTCCACTGCCGCAACCGTTCCCCATAATGTACCAAACATACGGATTAGTAAGCTGTTTTTACTCATTCCCTGGATATCTTCATCGGTCCCCGCTTGTTTTTTCCTTTTATCCCTAAAGTATTTAAACGAGAGCCAACCAAGATAGGCTGCTCCAATCACCTTCACCCACCAAAGCTTAATGAGGAAAACACCGATTCCAATCGCTATAAACCTAAAAGCGTAAGCACCTAATAATCCATAAAAAAGTGCTTTTTTCCGTTGTTTTTCCGGAAGATGCCTGACCATTACAGCTAATACCAAAGCGTTATCCGCCGATAGTAATCCTTCCATTAATACAAGTGTTCCTATCAATCCCCAGCTCACAGGGTCGGATAAAACCTCCACCCACATATGCCAATCAAAAAATTGAGCATATGTTTGAATGATGTTATTTAACAACTCTGACATGATAAAGACTCCCCTGCTACTATTACAGCAAAATTAGAAAACCATTTAAAATAACATTCTTCCCAGTAATGATAAAAACTCTACTATGTTTTAAACACAAAATAAATACGTTGCATGACAACGTATCATTTAATGCCTATTAGAAATTTCATTTTCATCATACGCTTACACTTAATTAAAATCAACGAAACCATCCACACTATGAGAGCCTTTGTTTACTCGTCCACTCTGGCGGCGTATTTTTATCCCAATATATTTTCCCTATATCATAATGGGAGGCAAATGAATCATGGTAGGTATGATAGTGAAAATTGAACCAATATCCATCCAGTGGAGGATTTTCCTGCCTTACATGGAATCTGATGATATCCCTGCCGCTATTAGAATCATAAATATGAAAAATTTTCTCGGCCCTGCCAGCACTCGGCTGCTCAGTGATGGTTAATTGCTGTAATTTTTCATCTGGAAATTGGGCAGCCATTTCTGTAATGGCTTCTTCCATTTTTGGTAATATTACCATTTTGAACTCATCGCCTATTTTAGGATTGATCTTATCGCCAAATTTCATAAATGCGTTTTCCTCTGCTTTATTGAATATGTCCGATAAAAATTCTTCCCGGTCGAATTCCTCTTCAGGTTCAGTCGGTTTCTGTGAAGAAAGATAGGCTAACCCTTCTTCATCCATCAACCCTTTTTTAGTATCCTTTAACGAATCGGCTTCAGCAAGCCACGCCAGATCTGAAGGAGTGACAAGACCAAACGTTAAAACGGATACTAAAATGACCAGACTTTTCCTGAACCAAACCGCTGCTTTCAAATCACACTCCCCCTCCTTTTTTGTATTATCATTATATTTAGTATACTTTTATTTTTTAGTAATTACGAATATATAGTTACCCATGTTTCAAAAATCAAAAAAAAGGATAAATACCTATATAAACTTTATAAACCCGAACTTTTTTTACTAAATATCAACAATTCTAAAATTAAATGAAGGATTTTGACGATATTTGGAGAACTTAATTAGATTCAAGTCTTTTTAAGGAGGGGTCTTATATGGCTTTGACTACGACTGCCATGGTGGCTTTATGTCTTGTAACATTAGCATTTTTCGTATATTTAGCATTTGCTGATTAAGAATAAATAAATACCTACGAAAAATCTCCTTGTCATTTATACACAATGACAAGGTTTTCTTTTCACACAATCACATAAAGCCTTACCTTCTGGCAGATAAAAGGACTGAATACTGGAGGAATCATTATGGAACACACCAATGAACACACTAAAGATAAAGATTACAAGAGGGAAACAGCTACAGGGAACGCCGGAATGGTCGTTACCGCTCATCCCGTAGCCACTTCCATTGGGGAAAAAATATTACGTGAAGGTGGAAATGCTGTCGATGCGGCGGTCGCCATCCAATTTGCCCTGAATATTGTAGAACCCATGATGACTGGAATCGGCGGAAGTGGTTTCCTTATGGTATATAACGCTAAAGATAAGAAAACAAAAATATTCGATGGCCATGTTAGAGCACCTAAAGCAGCGCATCGAGACATGTTTCTTGATGAAAAAGGGGAAGTCATCCCCTTTAAAGAACGCTCGATCAAAGCTACAGCGGTTGGAATTCCTGGAATACTGAAAGCTATGGATGAAGCACTCTCCGAATATGGAAGCAAGCCTTTAGCTGACCTCATCGAGCCATCCATTGAATTTGCAGAAAAAGGAGTTCCCGTCAATTGGGTCCTTTGCGATGCTCTTAAAAATTTTGAATATCGATTGGGCGACGAAGCCCGTAAGTTCTTCATGCCAAACGGAAAACCCTATCAAGATGGCGAATTGCTGATAAAAGAAAATTTGGCGAATACCTATCGGATATTGCAACGTGAAGGCGTTTCCGCATTTTATGATGGTGAAATCGGAGAGGGCATCATTTCCTGTATACAGGAATTGGGAGGGTTCATGGAGCTTTCTGATTTACAGGATTATAAAGCAACGATTGATGAACCAATGTATGGGACTTATAAGGATTATCGAATTGCATCATCCATGGCCCCAAGTGCAGGCGGATTCACGGTCATTCAAATCCTGAAAATATTGGAGAGCTTCCAAATCGAACAATATGACGTCCGTTCTTGGGAAAAATATTACTTGATTGCAGAAGCGATGCGTCTTGCATTTACAGATAAAAAGGCATTTCTCGCTGATCCCGAATTTGCCGAATTGCCATTAGCGGGTCTACTGCATGATGAATATATAGCCAAACGCCGCTCATTCATTAATTTCAAAGCAAGGAATAATGCCATTGACTTCGGAAACCCTTGGATATATGATTCCGTGAAACAAAGGGAAGTCATTCCGCAACCTAATGACGAAGATATCAGTGAAACGACACACTTCACGGTCCGTGACAGATGGGGTAATATTGCAGCTTGCACTTCTACAGTTGAACATCCATTCGGCTCAGGCATCATGGTTTCCGACTATGGTTTCATGCTGAATAATGAACTGACTGATTTCGATTCCATTCCTGGGGGCATGAATGAAGTGCAGCCCAATAAACGCCCTGTCAGCTGTAAAAGCCCGACCATCATCTTTAAAGACGGCGAGCCGATTTTGACGCTAGGATCACCTGGAGGACCAACCATCATCAGTTCAGTCGTCCAAACGATCATCAATGTACTCGATTTAAAAATGGACTTGAAAGCAGCCATTGAAGAACCTAGAATTTTCACACCAATGGGCCCCCATATTGAATGGGAAGCAGGAATGGATATGACTAGCAAAGGTCACTTGGAAGGAATGGGCTTTGCCTTTAATGAAGTTCCCCACTCTATAGGGAATGTCCAAGCCATTCAAATTAATCCTGATGGTTCGAACTATGGTGCTGCCGATTCAAGCAGGGAAGGTTGTGCAATGGGATTAGACGAGACAGATTATTAATCCTGATCAAGAATGGAAATGAAGCCAAAATGAAATTTGGATGTTTTTCTCTTTAATACCTCAAATCCAAATTCCTCAAAGCGGGAACTGCGAAAATGGTCTTTCAACACGACTCTCTTTCGCGCAACCCGCTTGGCTTCTTTCATTATTTCCATCGATAAATCCTTATCTTCCGCAAAATGAGTCAACCCCTTGATTCCATTCGATTCCTGAATCGTTTCCTCAAACATGGGATCGAAATATACGACATCAAAATGATCATCCGGCAATGCTTTCAATATATCGTAATGATCCGCTTGAATGACCTCTATTCGTCTCATCGCTTGTATCATCTTTTCCTCTGCATTCTCCCAGGTCTTCATCCCATGTTCCACGAGCATGGCCAAATATTGATTTCCCTCCAATGCAACAACCTGTCCATGTTCACCAACTGCGAAACTTGCGACAATCGCATCAGATCCCAAGCCCAATGTACAATCAAGCACAGAATCCCCCTCATTTATATCTCCGGCAATGAGAAATGGATCTCTTTCGCCACGAATTAATCGTTTTATTCTGATCATCGCAAGGTTCGGGTGAAAAAAGAATGGTTCTTTTTCTTGGTACCGATATAACTCCATCCGCTTTTTACCAAAAACGAGGCAATCATCTTCATCATGTTCCGATTGGATATCTCTCACCGATCGTTTTCTTCGGGCAATATAGGGAATATGTAATTCTTCAGCTAACCTCTCGGCTAATATCATCGTTTCTTTATCGACTCTTCCTACTGTAGTGACAAACATGAATCCTCCCCCTCCATACTCTATTAAATTTGAAAAGAATGCCCTGTTTCCAGGACATTCTACTTAATCACTTATTCACTTGACTGAATGCTGCCAATAAATTTTCCATAATGGCTTCCATTGGCTGTCCTTCTATATCATGGCGCGGAATGAAATGTAAGACCTCTTTGCCCTTTAGGAGAGCCATGGATGGTGAAGAAGGTTCTATTCCATCGAAGTATTCCCGCATTTTAGCTGTCGCTTCCTTATCTTGACCGGCGAATACAGTTACCAGATGATCAGGCTTATTATCTGCTTGAAGTACGGCTTGAGTAGCAGCTGGACGGGCTAACCCGGCAGCACAACCACAAACTGAATTCACAACCACAAGTGTCGTACCTTCTACGGAATCCATAAAGTTTTCAACCGCTTCGGCTGATACCAACTCCTCAAAACCTGCTTGCACCAGTTCCGCACGCATTGGTTTTACCATTTGTTTCATATATTCATCATATGCCATCGACATAAAAAAACCCCCTTGGTTACAATTCTTCAATTAGTTTAATCATACTATATTCTTAAGTGCTTATGCAAAAATGACGCTTAGAGCGTTGTATATTCTTCCTTCCAACATAATGGGTCATAATCAAAGAAGATTCATTTACGCTGCAAAAAGAAACATGGTGACAGAATCCATTTCATTCTGCCACCATGTTTTAGTATCTTCCTTTAATTAAACTTTCATCACTCCGCCTGAGCTGGCATTCGTCACAAGTTTGGAATAACGTGCTAAATAGCCTGTTCTAACTTTTGATTCGAAGCCTTTCCAATTTGCTTTACGCTTTTCGAATTCTTCATCGGAAATTTCCAATTGGATTTTACGATTTTCCAAATCCAACTCGATGATATCTCCATCTTCCACAAAGGCGATTGGGCCTCCCTCAGCTGCTTCGGGGGATATATGGCCGATGCTGATGCCTCGAGATGCGCCTGAAAAGCGGCCATCAGTAATCAAACCGACTTTGGCTCCAAGTCCCCTTCCGACGATTTGGGAAGTCGGTGCCAACATTTCCGGCATACCCGGCCCTCCTTTAGGTCCTTCGTAACGAATGACCACTACATTCCCTTCTTTAACTTTTCCAGTAATGATTCCGGAAAGTGCATCTTCCTGGGAATCGAAACAAATCGCAGGACCCCTGTGGTAGCCACCAACTGATTCGTCAACGGCACCCACTTTTATGATGGAGCCTTGAGGTGCAAGGTTACCGAACAATACTGCCAGCCCTCCACGCTCAGAATGCGGATTATCTAACGGATGGATAACATCCTTGTCCAAGATTTCACAACCGGCAACATTTTCGCGGAGCGTTTTACCTGAAACGGAAAGGCAGTCTCCGTTAAAGGCACCTGGTTTTTTGAGTAACTCATTAATGACTGCACTTACACCACCAGCATTATGTACATCTTCAATATGATAATCGGATGCCGGTGCAATTTTTGCTAGATGCGGTACGCGGTTAGCTATTTCATTTATGCGTTCCATTGGATATTCAAAACCTGCTTCATGTGCCAATGCAAGTGTATGCAGTACAGTGTTAGTTGAACCGCCCATCGCCATATCCAATGCAAATGCGTTATCAATTGCATCAATCGTCACGATATCACGAGGCTTGATATCCAGTTTGATTATCTCCATCAATTGTTTAGCGGATTTCTTGACGAATTCTTTACGTTCTTCTGCTACCGCCAAAATCGTTCCATTTCCCGGAAGCGCAAGTCCTAAGCCTTCTGCCAAACAGTTCATGGAGTTTGCAGTGAACATTCCTGAACAAGAACCACAAGTAGGGCATGCAACTTGCTCGATTTCCTGTAAATCTTCTGCATTGATATTACCTGCTTGATAAGCGCCCACCCCTTCAAAAACGGATGTTAATGAAAGAGACTTACCGTTTTTGTCTTTGCCTGCCTTCATCGGTCCGCCACTTACGAATATTGTAGGAATATTGACACGAAGAGCTGCCATCATCATTCCCGGCGTTATCTTGTCACAGTTTGGAATGCAAACCATACCGTCAAACCAATGTGCAGATACAACAGTTTCCACGGAATCCGCGATGATTTCACGGCTTGGCAGAGAATAGCGCATACCAATATGACCCATCGCAATTCCATCGTCTACCCCAATCGTATTAAATTCGAAAGGCACACCGCCTGCTTCCCGAATCGCTTCCTTCACTATTTTTCCGAATTCCTGAAGGTGGACATGACCTGGAACGATATCGATGTATGAATTACAAACCGCGATGAACGGTTTACCGAAATCTTCTTCTTTAACCCCTGCTGCCCGCAACAGGCTTCTATGTGGAGCTCGATCGACCCCTTTTGTAATCATGTCACTTCTCATATTTGATGTAGACATTTGTTGTACCCCCAATTTCCACTAAATGTTTAATGATTCAATATAATATAATTTTTAGTATACTCTAAAAATTCTAACATATTTACATTCAAATGCAACCATTCAACACTAAATATCTACAAAAATCATTTTACTAAAATAATAGAGAACTGATTTATATCTTAAAAAACTTCTATATATCGAAAAATTGGCCATTTTAAATGTTTTGGGATTCGACCTGAGGGGAACTCAAAAATAAAAAGGCATGCGGATTAAATCATCTGCATGCCTTTTGCCTGGGTTATTCCAAATCACTTGTCATTCGTTTGCCTTGATTCTGTCATTTGCTTCCAAACCGAACCTTTCGCTTCTTCCCCATTTTCTATGCGGTCAATGGCCATCTTGACCTGAAGAGCCACTTCGAATTCAGGGTCCTGTTCCGCTTGCTTTAGATAAGGGAGGGTCGTTTCATTTCCCGCTTCGTATAAAAACATCGCCGCCCTCCACCTTACCAACTTATTTTTATCCGAAAGTGAATGTGACATTTCCCCCATCGCTTCTTCAAACCCTAGATCGGATAAACAGTCACCAGCCGTACGTCTTACGGCTGCACTTTTATCTTTCAAAGCTTTGTACAAGCTCGGAAGCACTTTTCTATCTTCGATCATACCCAAGTATACAACCGCGAGCCTTCGAATGGAGACTTTACTGTCGGAGAGTGCCATGTCCAATACTGGAATATCATCCACAGTTGGATCTTCCATTTGTTCTAAAGCCTGATATCGCTTTTCCCAACTTTCGTCATTCAGCATTTCTGCAGTCAGTTTAATTTTTGGCCGTTTCAAGAATGTTTCTTTTGTATCAACCATTTCTTTAGCAGCAGCTACTAGCCGATTAATTCGTTCTTCCGGATATGCTGCAATCAGCTCATCCGATACTTCCTTCACGATATCTTCCATATCACCATATCTTACGCCATAATCCTTCCATTTTCGAAGCAGGACTACATTATCATCTTCTTTTTGGGCAGCGGCAATGCCCTTTATGAAATATTCCGGTAAGGCAAAACGTTTCTCGTGTTGGCTATCACTTGCTTTAATTTGCATCGGAATGCCTTTGAATTGTTGAATGGCAACGGCTACTTCACCGTAATGTTCATTTAAAACCGTTTGTTGACTTTGTTCTTCGGTTTTTTCCCCGAAGACCTGACGGATTTGGACCAAGATATCTTTCCAATCATATTTCGCATTGCGCTCAACCGCTAAGAAATCCGCAACATGATATACCCCTTTCACCCCATCAATCTTAAATAAATCTTTAATCAGCTGCGGTGCCTGTTCAGCTTGATCCTTCTTATAGTTATTACTTTTACCTGCTAATAACTCTTCAGTTAAATTGATTTTCATTGTATTCGGACTTGGTGTAGGTTCTATTGATTTAATTTTCAATCCATTTCTCTCCTTTTACAAGACGTTTCCATGTACTAGATATTATCACAACGGCAACAGATTCTCATGCAATTGAGATTGGCTAAAAAAAGACCGGTCCAAGTTTGCTCCCTTGGACCAGTCCCCCGCTCATTCCTCTTCCAACTTTTCCGCTAAATACGTCCATCTTTCCAAAAAATGCTCTAATTTATCCGTTAGTTCCTTTTCTTCTTCAAGCAGCAGGCGGACTTTTTCAAAATCGCTTCCCGCTGCTGACATTTCTGACGTGATGTCTTTCAGACGCAGTTCGACCCGTTCCATGTTCCCTTCAATCTCTTCCCATTCCTTACTTTCCGCATAGGTTAGTTTTTTCTTTTTCTTTTCCGTGCGGTTAATCTGAGGTTCTGGTGTTTTCACTGGTACGGCCTCTTCCGTCTTTTCTTCCAAGAACTCCGAGTAATTACCGTAATAGAAATCAATTTCACCTTTATTCTTGAAGACAAGGAGCTGATGGCACGTTTTATCCAAGAAATACCTATCATGTGATACAGTAATGACTACACCTGAAAACGTTTCTAAATAATCCTCCAGAACGGTCAAGGTTTGCGTGTCCAAATCATTCGTCGGTTCATCCAAAAGCAGGACATTAGGTGCCGACATCAATATGTTAAGGAGATACAAACGCCTTTTCTCCCCTCCGGACAGCTTGCGAATTGGCGTCCCATGCGATCCCATTGGAAACAGGAACCTTTCAAGCATCTGCGCAGCCGATATGAAACTACCATCTTTAAGGGCGATTGAATCCGCCGTTTCGCGAATATACTCTATCATGCGCAAATTCTCATCCATATCGACACTTTCTTGCGTATAGTAGCCTATTTTCACGGTTTGCCCTATTTCCAGGTTTCCTTTATCTATAGATTCCCGTCCCGCAAGGATATTTAACAAGGTTGACTTACCACTGCCATTATTACCGACGATCCCAATTCGATCACCTGGTTTGAAGAGGAAGGAAAAATGGTTGATGATGGTTTGATCCCCGAAAGATTTAGTGACATCCTGCATCTCCAGTACCTTTTTCCCAAGACGGGCACCGCTTAATTCCATTTCCAGGTTCTCGGTTTTCTGCTTATCCTTTACACCGGATTCCAATGTTTCGAAGCGTTGGATCCTGGCCTTTTGTTTCGTTGTCCGGGCCTTTGCACCTTTTCGGATCCAGGCCAGTTCTTTTTTGAATAGACTTTCTTTTTTCGTTCTTTCGGTCGATTCGTTCTCTTCACGAATGGCCTTTGATTCTAAATAGTCAGCATAGTTCCCTTTGTATTCGAAAAGCTGCGTTTGGGCGATTTCCCAAATTTTATTGGAAACCCGATCAAGGAAATATCGATCATGGGTTACGAATAAGACGGACTTTTGATATTTCCCCAAATATTCTTCAAGCCAAGTAATGCTTTCGAAATCGAGATGGTTCGTAGGCTCATCCAAAATCAGTAAATCAGGGGTCTCAATCAAGGTTTTTGCCAGGGCCGCACGTTTTTTTTGGCCACCTGACAGTTCCCCCAATTTCCTTGAGTGATCGGGAAGGCCCAGCTTGGTCAGTATCGTTCTGGCATTGGCACTTGTATCCCAGGCGCCAAGCGTGTCCATATCCTGTTGCTGTTTTAACAAACGGTCCTGTATAGCGCTATTCTGTGGATCTACCTGGAGTTGGACGAGCGTCTTTTCATACTCCTTGATCAATGAAAATACAGGAGTTGAGCTTTCGTACATATATTCCATGATCGTCAATTTCTCATCAAAATGCGGATCTTGGGATAGATAGGAAATCGTGTAATCATTCGGATGATCCTTCGTTCCTAAATCACTGTCTTCCAATCCTGCAATGATATTCAATAAAGTTGATTTACCGGTGCCGTTTATGCCAACGATCCCGATTTTTTCCCCTTCGGTAATGGAAAAAGACACATCTTTAAATAGAAGTTTTTCCCCTTGGGTTTTCATTACATGTTCCATGCTAAAAACTTTCATAATCGTACATCCCATTCCTTTTTAAATTCCTCTAAAAATCTAACCATATATTCATGCCTTTCACTTGCAATCCTCTTGGCTGTGCAAGTATTGAGCATATCTTGCAAACGTAATAATTTTTCATAAAAGTGATGAACGGAAGAGCTTTTACCCGTCCTGTATTCCTTCTTTGTCATGTTTTCCCTAATGGGCAGTGAAGGATCAAACATAAGTTGTCCCTTTTTTCCTCCAAATGCAAATGTCCTGGCTATCCCAATGGCACCAATTGCATCCAAGCGGTCCGCGTCCTGAACAATTTCAGCCTCGATGGAAGGAAGCTTCAACTGCCCGGAACTATATGAAATTGTGTTGATGATTTGTTTAATGGCATCCACACTATCAATATCCAACTTCAGTTCCTGAAACCAACGATCCAGCTTTCCCCATCCCTCATCAGCTTCCTGGTTTAGTTTATCATCAGGGATATCATGAAGCAGGGCCGCCAATTCAATGATGAACTCATTCCCTTTTCCTTCTTCTTTTGCAATATGTAAAGCCAGCTTACGAACCCGATCGATATGGAACCAATCATGGCCGCTGGCATCAGAATTCAATTGGTCATATACATACTTCTCCGTTAAATCTATCATCGTTTGTTTCATTTCACCACTCCATGTCCTTTCTATTTTACCATGGTTCTCAATAATGTTGTGCTTTAATCTTCATTGAACCAACTGAGTCCAATCGTCTGTTCGCCAGTATGCACCCCTATTGCACTGCCGAGCGGAGATACATGGGTCAACACATGAGGAAATTCTTCGGAAATCATCTGTTTCCATCTATGTGCCTGCTCCGAAACAGCACCATATAATATGGTGCATTCTTTTACTTTTCCTGCTTCGACTGACCTGCGAAAATCAGTGAAGATCTGTTTTTCCGCTTTTTTAAGGTTCCGAGGTTTAGATTTGGTATGAAGCACACCATTTTCGATTGATATGATGGGTTTAAAGCTCAATAGGCTTCCTAGAATAAACTGTGCGTTTGTTAACCTGCCGCTGCGATGCAGCTGATCTAAAGAACCTATTAATACATACGTTTCATGATTCTCCGCATATATTCTCGTTTTGGCGAAAGCCTCATTGATGGAATCGCCATTATCAATATAATGCATGAGCCGTTTCAAGATTAATAGCATCGGAAAGGAAATAAGTAAAGTATCAAACACGTCAACGGGGATCGTAACCATTTGTGCAGCTTGCCTGCTCGCGGAAACGGTCCCGCTCAATTCACTTGAAAGGTGTACGGCTATGATTCGATCATAGCGTTTTTCAAGCTCCTTATATAACTCTTGGAATCTGCCGACCGAGGGCTGTGATGTAGTCGCATTCATCTTATCCTCACTCATTCTTCGGTATAATTCCTCAGGTGATAGATCGACGCCATCTTCATATTCCTTCCCATCGATGATGACGACCATCGGAACGACGTAAACATGCTCATTCAATGCTAATTCTTCGTCTAAAGTTCCCGTACTATCCGTTACCCATGCAATTCGTTCCATGGTTTCCCCCCTCATTTGTGTGTCTTCTATTATATTCAACATCCCAACCATCTGTCCCCTTTTAAAAATGGATCCATGCAATAAATATCTTACCTAAAAAAAACGAGCCCAACAGAAACTGCAGCATCCGTTGGACTCGATATCATTCTTCATAAATATTTTTTTAAATCCTCTTCCATTTCCAGAGGTTTTGTTTTAGGTGCATACCGACTGACGATATTTCCATCACGATCAATCAAGAACTTTGTGAAATTCCATTTTATCGATTTGGACCCCATCACTCCAGGAGCATTTTCAGTCAGATAACTGAATAAGGGGTGGGCTTCCTTTCCATTGACATTCACTTTTGCAAACATCGGGAATGTTACACCATGATTCAATTTACAGTAAGAATCGATTTCCAGGTCATCACCAGGCTCCTGTTTCAAAAACTGATTACACGGAAAACCAAGCACGGCTAAACCATCCTCTTTATACTGTACATACAGGCTTTGCAAATCATCATACTGTGGTGAAAAACCGCATTTGCTTGCCGTATTCACTATAATCATCACTTTCCCTCTATATTCTTCAAGCGAGATGGTTTCGCCATTGATTTTATTAACTTCAAATTCGTAAATGGACATGTATGATCGCTCCCTTTAGTATGATGATGTCATTTTACCGTATTGAAAGGTACGTTTACCAACTTTTATCCTTTTCCGATCATCCCTGAATCTTCACCGCTTTTATGGATTGTATCAAATACTCTACCATGTCTTCCAAATCATCCATTTGCTCCTCTTTTACAAGCCTGCCAAATGAAACTTTAAATAAAGATGAATGAACGGGTTGCACCTTTTTACTGACCGTTTCGCTGGTCGTCACTGTAATGATTCTCTGATCTCCCCAAATTTTTCCCAGGTCGTTCAAGAATTGTTCAGCATTCACTTCATTAAGCTTTTGGGGAAAAGAAATGAAAATATCGACCGTGCAACCGGAATGCGTATCATCAATGGTGGAATCGAGTAACTCTGCACTTAGATTCTGGAGTGAAGCGTGTATCTCGATGGCACCGCTAATCGAAATGGGCGCCATGGGTTCTTTCAATTCCATCTCGATCTTATATGATCTGGACATGGTTGACAGATTCACCATATCATCACGGTTTATGACCAATATGTCTCCAATGAAGTCACGATCATAGACAGCTCCTTCCAGTACCACTTTCATGTTCTCAAATGCTGTAGGATCAAACAATCTCCATACACCTCTCCAACTTCATAAGTTTATGTATTCATGATCTTCCCATTTTACCATTCCCGAGCCATTTCCTTCGAGATTTACAAGAAATTATTAAAATTGCTTTTCTATTCAATAATTTTCTATATAATAAAAATATTATGATTTTTGGAGAAGGAGGCTAATCATGCCAATCAGAATTCCGGAACAACTGCCAGCTAGGGAAATTTTAGAACAGGAAAATATTTTCGTTATGGATGAGGAAAGAGCTACCAATCAGGAAATCCGTCCATTGAATATATTAATTTTAAACCTTATGCCAGAAAAAGAGAAAACAGAGGCTCAGTTACTGCGCTTTCTTGGCAATACTCCCATTCAAGTAAACATATCATTCCTGCGCCTAAGCACACATGAATCAAAAAACACGAGTAAATTTCATTTAGACCAATTTTATAAATCATTTACTGATATTCGCACAAAGAAATATGACGGCTTGATCATTACAGGCGCCCCAGTCGAAAAACTGAAATTTTCAGACGTTAATTATTGGGAAGAACTGCAGAATATCATGAATTGGTCAACCGAAAATGTTACATCCACCCTACATATCTGTTGGGGAGCCCAAGCAGCCCTGTACCATCATTACGGAATAGGCAAACACGAACTGCCAGAGAAATGCTTCGGCATATATACTCATGAGGTACTTGAACCAAATGAAAATCTAGTCCGCGGATTCGATGATTATTTTATGGCCCCTCATTCGCGCCATACGGATATTGACTATCAAAAATTAGTTAACCATCCAGAATTGAAGGTTCTGGCACAGTCCGATCAAGCTGGGGTATTGATGGCTGCTTCTGTTGATGGAAAAAGAATTATGGTTACCGGCCATTTCGAGTATGATGCCGATACCCTCGGTGAAGAATACAAACGCGATAGGGAGCGTGGGATCAATACGCAACTCCCTGAAAATTACTTTCCTGATAACGATCCCACCAAGGTACCCCTTCACCGCTGGAAGAGCCATTGCAGCCTGATGTTCTCGAATTGGCTGAATTATTATGTCTACCAATCAACCCCATATGAGTGGGATTGAAAGGGTAAGAAAAAAGAAGCTTTCCATTTAACTAAATAGTTTTTTTGGACAGTCACTTTCGAATATCATGGAAAACAACCTGAGTTTCTGACTCAGGCTGTTTGTTCCATGATTCCTTATTACCGAAATATACTTCTTCAAAAGGTTGGACGACAACAAAACCTTTACCTTCGAATTTCATTTGAACGGATTCGCCGCTTCCCCTTCCAAAAAACGACTTTAATGAAACATCCGTTACGAATTCAGGCTGCAATTCCCCTGACCATGCAACTGTTGCATTTGGGTCCGTATAGACTGGATTCCCTGGTTCCACCATTAAAGTAAGTGGCTCATAATGGGAGGTGAATGCGACCATTCCCCTCCCCTCGAGCCTTACATTGAATAATCCCCCCGCCAATAACCCAGCAACGCGCCGCATCATTTTTATATCCCATTGAATACCCGGCTCAAAGGCAAGTAAATCATTACCGTTAACACAGATCGATTCACCATTTAACTGTAAAATGGAAATCTTCTTCCCTTGATCAGCGATGTATAGCTTGCCGCTTCCGGTCGCTTTCATCAAGGATGCACCTTCACCCGTCAAGGCTTTTTTGAAAAGTTTACCAAGACCATGCTCCAAGATGCCTTCCCGCTCGAATTTAATATGGCCGCGATAAGAAACCATCGTCCCCATTTTTGCCCATATCTGCTGTTCCAGATTAATTTCCAGAATTCGTTCCGTTTCAAGTTCAAATAAGCCTTGTCCTTTATCCTGCTGTTTCGTCTTTTCAACGAATTGATCGATTTGATACTTCTCCATCACATATCCACCTCTTTTTGAAGGAGGAACAGCCACATGAACGATACAGCTTGCTTTAATTCCTTTGAAAAATGTCCCAGTTTTGTATAGTCCACCCCTCTCTTCGCAACGCCTGTATCAGCCACCGCCTTCCATCCCGTTTCTGTTGCCATTCTTTCAAATTCCCAAGGCTGCATTGTATTCATGATGACTTTATCTCCTAACAACCGTTGAAAACTAAAGTTTTTTCGTGGTTCAGCTGTCGGACCAAGTATTCCAAAACAGACATAACCCCCAGGCTTTATTACCCGTTGGATTTCCTTCAACACCGTTAATGGTTCACCCGTATATTCCAGAGAATTAATGACCATTGCGGCATCCATTTCTTCGTCCTTGAATGGAAGATTATAAAAATCTCCTTGAAGGAAAGAAAGTTCAGGTTGTTGAGAGGTTTTACCCTTTGCAAATTCAATCATCACATTGGATAAATCAACTCCAGTTACTTCAAATCCCGCTTCGGCCAATTTTAAAGATCCAACTCCATCTCCACAGCCTATGTCAGCCACCTTCACTCCCGAAGGTACATATTCAGAAAAGAAAGGAATAATGTTTTTCCGGCTCCCCGTTTCCCACATTTCTTGCGAATTCTTCACCCACATAGGTGCAAAAATATCCCATTCCTTTTCCGACTCTTTATGCCAAGTATGTAAATTCATCAGACATTCCCCCTCTCATTTAACCCCTAATTATCTAAGTACCTGAAATATTCATGGCAATTACAATCCCGGCCCCGTTCACCAAAACAAACAGTTTTCCCGAATCAAATACTGGGGCTACATTATAGCTATTCTGCTTTCACTTTAAAAATCCTTTTTTCAAAATACTTTTGCACTTTCCCTCACTTGTAACCGTATGTGTAAAATGAAGAACGACCAGGTCAAATAAAAAAAACTGCCAGCGGCAGCTTATTTTGAATTTTCTTCATTTCTTTTTTGTATCTTTCGTAAATCCTCGACACGGTCAGGAGATTCCTCAAAGAATTCAACCAGGTCTCCAATCCTATCGATGGCATTCCAACTAAGGTGGTGTTCAATCCCCTCAACATCATGATAAATATTTTCTTCCTTTACCCCTATCAACCTTAGCATCTGTTCTAAAAGTTCATGGCGGTATACGAGCCTTTTACCAACTTTTTTCCCATTTGCAGTTAAAACGAGACCCCGGTACTTTTCATATATCAAATATTTTTCCTGATCCAGTTTTTGAACCATTTTTGTAACAGAAGATGGGTGGACGGAAAGATTTTCGGCTATATCGGAAACTCTTGCATATCCTTTTTCTTCAATAAGTAAATAAATTTGTTCTATGTAATCCTCCATGCTCGGTGTAGGCATTCGGAATCCTCCCATTCAAACGCATATCTAAAAATTTTACTATATTAACGGCCCCGAAACAAGAAGATATCGTCTCAGGGCGCCTTTAAATGATGTTTCTTCTCAAGTTTGGTTGACGTTTTGTTCTGTCGGGAATGTAAAACTGATCTTTTTTTCAGAGTCGGACCAGGATAATATGGCATCAAAAGTCTTTTCTCCTTTTTTAAAACCACTTATCAAATCCGTTTCACCGCTCGCCAACAGCTTTTTTATATTTGCTTGACTGATTTTCTTATTTAGGATTTTTTTGGAGATAGTAAAGTTACACTTGGTTTTTTGATAACTTACACATCCATAGAATTCCCCTTTATCGACAATCTTAGAACCGCATAGCTTACAGCTGCCCACAGATGCTGAGCTTCTCTTTTTAGGACCGCTCCGTTGAATCGACTCGGTGTCCAGCCCTTGAAAATCCCAGCTTTCCGATGATTCCACGGCATCACTGATTATTTTTGCTGACATCTTCTTAACAGCTTCCATAAAGCCGCCGGCTGAAGCCTTCCCTTCACCAATTTCCCTTAAACGCTGTTCCCATTTGGCCGTCATTTCAGGTGAAGCCAGGATTTTCTCCCCGATGGCAGTAATCAGCACTTTCCCTTTATCTGTCGCAAACACCTGGTTTTTTTTGACATCAATGTATTTACGATCTTTCAGCATGGTAATGATGCCAGCTCGAGTCGCTTCCGTTCCGAGGCCCTCAGTTTTCATCAGCACCTTTTCTAACTCCTCATTATCCAGATGCTTTCCGGCAGTTTTCATCAAAGTGATCAGCTGACCTTCTGTATAGCGCTTAGGAGGCTGGGTTTTTCCTTCTTTCACCTTTATATTGGCGACCTTTCCAGAATCCCCTTTTGATACGGACGGTAAAATGATATCATCATCATCCTTGTCATTTTGGAAAATCACTTTGCGCCATCCCTCTTGGATCTGCTGCTTGCCTTTAGAAATGAATTCGGCACGCTTATCGACAAGCGTTTTAATGGTGGTGTAATCGAAAATAGCTTTCTCATAATGAGCCGCAATCAACCGGCGAACCACCAAGTCATATATATTCCGTTCTTCAGCGGAAAGCCGCTTTGGGTCGGTTACCTGCTCCGTCGGGATAATTGCATAGTGATCAGTCACTTTCTTTTCATTTACAAACCGTTTATTATTCATGATGTTCGGTTGTGGCAAAGGAAACAGTGATTCATATTCTGAAAATCCACTTAGTTTTTGCAATATATCGGGAAATGTTTCGGCTTCCCCCTCCGTAACATAATTGGAATCTGAACGTGGATAAGAAACGATCCCTTTTTGATATAAACTTTGTACAATATCAAGCGTCTGTTTCGGTGAATATTTATATATCTTGTTTACTGTAGCCTGCAATGACGATAGATTAAATAGCAAAGGTGGCTGAAATTCTTTTCTTTCTGTGTCCATCTCTGCAATTTCTGCTTCCTTACCCTTGCAAAAGGCGGCAATTTTTTCAGCCATTTCTTTTGTCTTTATTCTCGGATCATTGTTCTGCTGCCATTTTCCCTGATATTTCTTTCCATCCATCTTGAAGTCAGCGAACACTTCCCAGAACGGTTCAGACTTGAATTGCTCAATTTCCATTTCCCGCTTCACAATCAAAGCGAGAGTCGGTGTCTGGACCCTTCCAGCTGAAAACACATCCGAAACGCCCCTTTGTTTCAATAAAATACTATACGCTCTCGACGCGTTCATTCCCACAACCCAGTCCGCACAAGCTCTCGTATACGCTTCATAATAGAGCGGCCTGGTTTTTTCCTCGCTCTTCAGATTTTGGAATCCCTCATAAATCGCTTTTGGGGTCAAAGAGGAAATCCATAAACGTTTCATCGGCTTATTGACATTGCATAGATTGACGATATTGCGTACAATCAATTCTCCTTCACGCCCCGCATCACCTGCATGAATAATTTCATCGACATCCGGTTTCCTAAGCAATGTCTTCACAACATTGAATTGCTTTGCCTTTTGCCGGGTCACTTCATATTGAAATTTCTCCGGAATCATCGGCAACGTTTCCATCGACCATTTCTTCCATTTTGAATGATAGGTTTCAGGGGAAACGAGTTGACATAAATGCCCGACGGCCCAAGTTACATAAGCTCCATCGGGAAAAAGTTCATTCGGCATGATTTCTATATAGCCTTGCTGTTTCTTCGTTTTAAATTGAGCTGCTAGCGTTGAACCTTGATCTGGTTTCTCCGCAATGATTAGCTTCATGATCATCTTCACCTAATCCGTTACAAAATATCTTTCCCTATCATTATACCTTAATTATTACAATCGGCTAGATATGACTTCGTTTTAACGGAACTGTTCCAAGAAAGCATGAAATAATTAACTTTATTACAGTGAAGAGTGGAGATTTCAGGGATGTGACAAAATCCGTCCAAATATAGCCAGATTAATAGGTAAAAACTCCGGATTTTGGGGGAATCGGAGTATATACAAATAGTGCAATATTAAATGTGCGTTCATTACTTTTCACTGTTTAGATGAAGAAATTAGTTGGATTGCAACACAGCTAATTATTGACCCTAACAGCCCCTTGTATAATAAAGGAACGTTAATTGGCAAAAGAACTAAAGAAAAGCATATTACTTTACAAAATGTATATAACTTTCTTTTGTTATTAATTAAAAATACAAAGATAGCCGAATTACCTAAGGAAAAAATACTTAATATTACCCTTACCTATTTTAATTGTATAAAAGAGTTGTTACCTGTTGAATGGAGTGATTATAAGCAATATCCATTAACTCATATAGTCTGTTTAAATGCTTTAGCTATAGCCGGCAATAAAATTATTCCTTCAAATTATAATTTTGTTTCTAACCAGTTAAACATTAAAGAAGTAAATAAAAGAATGAGCAGTATAAAGATATTTGATTGGTCTAGTGAAGGAACATTGAAATATCTAAAAGGTGCTAGTGGTTCTAAACTCTTAGCTGAAGACATCATTGCATCTGTAGAAAAATAATTCTTGAACTCCCCATTTTCAAAAATTAAAATGGCCGGAAAATCAAATTGATTTTCGGCCATTCTTATTCCTTATTCTTAGGAGGGAACTTTCCAGCTCAGTTCATGTATGTATTGTGCTAAAGCATCTGGAAAAAAAAGAATCAACTGTAGCTTTGAAATAAAGATTGATCAAAAGGTCCTCCTGAACCCTCATATACGTATATAAATACAATACATTTTGAAAAAAAGATTGATCAAAAAGGGTTCTTTTCTAGTGATTTAGTATACAATTTTTATAAAATAGTTTGATTATTTTTTTAGTGATCATTATAGAAGTAACGCACCCGTTAGTTTAAGTAGAAACCTTCACAATCTCAATAGAGTAGAAACTATTGAGAAACATTCAAAGTACCTCTAAATTAGGCTTTATAATGTCTAATAAGACTTGTATCAAAATGCGTTGTAAATGCGCATTTTCCTGAATCTACCCTGACGATACCCCTATAAGTGTTGTTTTTTCCTAATATCTACAACAAATCTTCCAATTTTCATATTGTAAAATTTTGCTATTCCGTAATTGTAGCTTTTAAATAAAGGTTAATCAAATATATCTCGAAAACCCAAATTTTACGATAAATAAAAAGAATCTATTTTGAAAAAAGATCGATCAAAATAGATTCTTTATTCAGTATATTTAAGTTTGGTCTTTATAAAAAAGTTCAATCACTTTCAAAGTATCAGAGTTTATTCTCGACAACTATAACTCATATTAAAACAATAGAATGATATAGACAAAGCAAAAGAATAAACATAATGGACTATAGAACCAAGTATCGTATCTAGCAAACTGAGAATGTTTAATTTTTTTAAAAAATCCAACAAACTTAAAATCACCAATTGCCCTAATAATGAAAACTAAAGCACAAACAATACTTCCGATTTTAGAAAAACTATTTGCTTGGACCCCCTGCAAATAACCTCCTTGAACAACAATAATGAGACTAGCCATTAGAATAAGAATGGCTACGAATAATGTTCCCCATAATCTCGGAGTAAAAGCAGGTTTATGCTCTCCCTCTTTTACTGGGAGAACAGCGGCAGAACCCCATCGACCTCCAAAAGCCCAATAAATATGCAAAAAACTGATAAACCAAAGAAGCCCTACAGCTACTAATATTAATAGTAATTTCATTTATTCGCCCCCAATGTCGTAACTTCAAACAAAACATACACTACCGTATGTTATAGTGAAAATTTTGTCCCTTCAGGTTTTATAACCATATTAGGGACATTTATTATCGTTTATTAAAAGCTCAACCATTTTATCAATATCAAAATTAGGATTTGCTTCAAACCTTGTCATCCAACCTACATACGTTAAATAGGCAAGTCTCGCTCGATCAATTGATTCATTTTCGTCTATACCGATTTTTTGATACAATTTTGCAACACAAGAAATTCTTTGTTCTTCCATATCTACTAAACGTGCAGCCACAACAGGATCATATTTAGCCCAAGTATAAATGCCAATCTCCATTTTTTTATCTCGATTAAAACTAATCTGTAATAGCTGTTCTAATGAGGCATCCTGTTGCTCCATACTTTGAACAATCAGTTTTGTTGCATGTATTTCCCAATAGTCGAGCATAGAATCTAAAAGCTCTTGATGGTCACGAAAATAGTGATAGAAGCTCCCTTTGCTTATTTTTAGCAATCGAGCAAGTGCTTCAATGCGAACTTTATGTATTCCTTCATCAGCTAATTGTTGTAATCCTGCTTTTATCCAATCTTCCCTCGTTAATTGCATGTCATCTCTCCAGTAAAATACGGTAGCGTATGTTTTACGTTAGATTACTAATATTCTCATTTTTTGTCAATTATTCATTCTAATTATTTTTATGAACTTTAATGTTGTTGTTGATCGTAATTGTATATTTGAAACAAAGTTTGATCAAATTAATACGAGAAACCTTGATAAATGAATAAATAGAAAGGGCATGTTTTGAAAAAAGATTGATCAAAACATACCTTTATACTAATTAATTGGATTATTCTTATAAAAAAGATTGATCATTTTTGTGTTCCTTACGCAACTAACGCACCCGTTAGTTCTATAAGACTTATAGCAGAGTTGACAGATACTGTGTCACAAAGTATTTAAATAAAATCAAAAAATAACTGCTCCTCAAAGAGCAGGAGCAGAAAAAAAGATGTTATTTCACAACTTTAAGAGGAACAAGTACTTTATTAAAAAAAGACGTTTCGAGCTTGGCTAACCAACCGTTTCCGTTTTCTCCATTAGCTACTTGAGTAGCGTGTTTTTGGTGAAATTCTGCTACCCGTTTTTTATGCTCTTTATGCCATTGGTGCATAGAATTATGTTTCATTCTTATTGCCTCCTTTCTGTTTAATTATATTTCTAGAAAAGTTGAATAGAAAGTGCTTTTTATTCAACTTTTGAAAGAGAGGAAATCGATAAGTTAATAAATATAAATATGCACAGTTCGTATACACTACGCTTGTAGAACTAACCTGCCCCTATAGTTGCATAAGAAAGGGAGCTGCTGATCAGCTTCTGGTAATGAAGCAAAGCAACCGTTAGTTCATTAAGAACTGGTAATTTAATAAAAAGAACAGCTATTAAATCAATCAACCATAACTCCTCATCCATCTGTGTATCCATCATATGGTTTACTTAATGCATTAAGTCGTTTTTGTTTATCAATAATGTCTTCGTGAATTAAAACATTTTTATAAAACAATCACAAGTTCTGTTTCATTATCTTAAGTTTTGTATCTAGTTAACCTTTTAAAAAGGGCCTATCTTCAATAACCTTTATGCATGAACCTTCAACAATCGGGCGCGTTTGCCCCTTCTTAACTTAAAATACTAGCCCTAATAATATATTATGATTCCCGGTGAAGATTCTAGAGAACTACATAACATAATTGGTCTCCTTAATTTACATTATTTTTGTTTATGGTTCATTCATGTGTTTATTTGGTTGCATAGGTATGATCAAAAACAACGTTTCCATCAACAATCGTTAACTTTACCTTTGTATCTGGTATTTCTTCCACGGGTACTTCAAAGAGATTTCGTTCCAAGACGACAATATCAGCAAGCTTACCTACTTCCAATTTCCCTAATTCATGCTCTCTAAATGTACCGTAAGCGGATCCAGATGTATAAGCTTTCAATGCTTCGGCAAGTGTAATGCGTTCATGTGGATGCCATACCGTTTTTCCGCTGCTGTCGATTCTCGTTACTGCACAATAGATTTGTAGAAGAGGATTAAGGATATCAATTGGGAAGTCTGTTCCAAATGCCAATTTTGCACCGGCTTTATGCAATGCATTAATCGAGAAAACTTGCTTTTCTCGTTCAGTACCCATTCGATCGGTGTAAACACCTCTTTCGGACATCGCTAAGTGATCTGGCTGCATCGAAGCAGTAACACCAAGCTCTTTGAAACGATGAATATCATCAGGGTGAATCACTTCTACATGCTCAATGGAATGACGTGAATCTCGCTTACTATTGACCATTTGTGCATCCCTATAGGCATCTAAAGCAAGACGAATCGCTCCATCCCCAATCGCATGAAAACGAATGCTGAAGCCCTCTTTATCTGCATCAACTACCCATTTTTTTATCGTCTCGGGAGGGAAAGATGTCTCTCCACGTGTTTCTGTTTGATCCTCATAAGGTTCGAGTAAATAAGCTGTTGTTTCAGTCCTGACACACGAAGTTTATCCGATTGATACGTATCTCGCAATTGTTTGGCATGTTCAAGATACAATTTCATAAACACTTTGATTTCGTTTATTAATAGTATTCCTTTATACCCACTTATTATTTCATTCAAATTGATTAACTATCTTTAAAAAATATTGTATTTGTTAGTCTTCTTATTATCAACTTGTCCAAACCAATCAATACTTTCCTCATAGAATGAATACAAGTAATTATACCGAAATGGAGGAAAAACCAATGAGTGACACAGATTTTTCAAATGATTCTCCAGGCCCAAAAGGAAAATTAATTACTGGCCATTCAAAGGAGTTTATTTCAGATACACTTGGCTTTCTAACCCGTTTAGCAAATGAATATGGAGAAGTTGCTAAAATTCGTTTTGGACCTTTCCATAATGTTTACCTTATTTCAAATTCAGATTTAATTAAGCAGGTACTTGTAACAAAACAAAAATCCTTCTTGAAATCAAAGGACTTCTCTGCTTTAAAACCAGTACTCGGAGAAGGCCTTCTTACAAGTGAAAAAGAATTTCACATGCGCCAAAGAAGGCTTATTCAACCCTCTTTCAAAAAGTCTCATATTAGCAATTATGGTCAGGATATGATTGATATAACAATGGACTATATTTCCACTTGGAAAAACAGAGAAGAAAGGATTATTACGGAGGATATGATGAGCCTTGCACTGGGTATTATCAGCAAGACCATGTTCAGCATGAACCTCAAAGAAGGATATGGCATGCTCGGGGAACCTATAGAAGCCTTCATGAGAATTGCCGTTAAAAGAATGCGAACACTTCAAATGCCACTATGGGTTCCAACTAAAAACAACCGTGAATATAAAATTGCGAAACAGAGACTTGATAAGGTGATTTATAGCTTTATTGAAAAACGTAGAACAGAGGCAGAGAGACATGAGGATATGCTTGGGATTCTAATGGATGCTCGAGATGATGAGGATGGCTTAGCTATGACAGACAAGCAGTTACGTGATGAGTTAATGACCATTTTCCTTGCCGGTCACGAAACAACAGCAAATGTGCTTTCCTGGACCTTATACTTGCTTTCCCAACACCCTGATGTGGAAACTAAACTTTTCAATGAGATAGATAGCGTAATAGGCAACCGTAATCTAACAACTGGCGATTTTATGAAATTAACATTCACACAAAATGTTATTTATGAATCAATGCGCATATACCCGCCTGCCTATATCATACAACGGGAAGTGGCGGAAGATGTGGTAATTGGAGGGTATCTTTTTAAAAAAGGCGATATGATCCTGTTGAGTCAGTATGTGATGCACCACAAGCCTGAGTATTTTGATAATCCAGATTCCTTTATACCTGAGCGATTTGAAAACAACTTTATGAAAACCCTACCTCCGTTCGCTTACTTTCCATTTGGCGGAGGTCCGAGAGTTTGTATCGGTAATCATTTTGCAGTGATGGAAGCTGTGCTTGTCCTAGCATGCATTGCTCAACGATATCGGATAAGGCTGGCGCCTGACCATCATGAAGTAAAGCCACTTCCGTCTATTACACTCAGACCGAAGCGTGGATTGCGCATGGTAGTCGAAGATAGAAATATAGGAGGTTTCCAACCAGAAGCTTCTGAAATTTAAATGAATATAAGTTGTATTAATGAAAAAATTGTCACTCTACACCTAAGGAAGATCCCTCCCTTTTAGTTCCAAATAAAGGATGCTAGACCTAATAATAGAGTTAGCATCCCATAAGGATTTTGTCCTTTTATAGTATTTAAATGCACAATATCCTCCGGGGTCAGACCTTCGTGTTCGTACCTTGTTATTATTCGTTTAAGTATCCCTTGCACCATCCCTTGAAAAATGATGTATATAACAAAATGAAGCTTACTATTATTGTGAATTATTGGTTATCTTGATTTGTAAAAAAATTGTAGAAACATCACCGTACCCTCTTACAACTTCCCTTATATTATGGAGCCCGTTTTCGCCCTGTAATTCAACTAACGCACCTGATAGTTGCATAAAGAAAAAGCTGCCTTAAAGACAGCTCCGATCTTCAGCTAAAGCACCCGTTAGCCATCCATGAATCGCAAAAATCGGCGATTCACCACAAAGAATGAAAATGGTTAGGAAGTGTCAATACTGATACTGACCTTAATCCAGTCAACCCTAATCTATAGACTAATTAATTTACGCTCTCCTCTTTTTTTTAAACGATTGAGCAGGGTCTTCTTAAGTATTGTCATTTTTCATTTTTAAAGAAACTTATTTTCATGGTAGTTATATAAGGGGTAGCGTCAGGAAAATGCGGATTTACAACGTTAAGGAAATTTCGATATTAAAAAGCCCAATTTCTCAGCATTAAAATTGAGTGGGCTTTTTTCGTTACTTCATTAAAGCGCCCTATAATGGAATAACTAAAATATGGTCTCAATCCAAAAACCAATTATTTCCTTCTCCAACGAGGTATGCTTCATCCGCTTTAAACCGGTGTAGGGATACGCTATCTTGTTCATAGTATATGGCAACTGTCCTGATGCCCAACTCCGTGCATGCCTGGGAGATACGGGCAGCTATTTCTCCACGGTTTGCGACTAGTACTTTTTGGAATCGTTTTGTTGTTTTCCTCCTCTGTTCCTCCTGACAAACCATTAAGACGTTTAAACTGTTTTAATCCTGTATATCTAATTTTCATAACTTTATTAAGTAATAGATCTAATTCCTGGCTATATTCAATCGTTCTTGAATCACACAGTCCATACTTTAATGCTAATGTCTCCATTTTGGATTTTAGATCATTTTATTACTTCACATATTTCAAAAGTTCCATTTCTTATCCCCCTTGAAACAAAAAAGGTCTTCAATACTCATCTACTAAATGCACAAAGTCGGCGTGTTATTCGAACTCTAAAAGCTGTATAGTTTCCATGAAAAAATAGTTGATAAGATTGTTGAGACTAAAAAGATGGCCAATAAATATTGAGTGACTGTTCAATATTTATTGGCTCCAGGCAAGGATTTTCTATCCTAGTTTTCCACTTGCCTCTACAATTTGATTAAGAAACTGTTCAACCTCTTCCTGACTTTTTCCAAGTTTACTTACAAAGCGGTTCAGTTCCTTCCCTTCTTTAAAAGCAATAAAGCTTGGGATTCCGTACACATCCAGCTTCTCTAATACCTCTGGAAAATGTTCACGATTTACTGCAATCATATCTACTCTTTCTCTATACGCTTCTTCCAAGTTGGGCATAAATAAATCGGTATGCTGACAGTCTGGGCAATATTCGGCATAGAATTTGGCCATAACTGGTTTTGTTGATAAAATCGCCTCTTCAAACTCTTGTTTTGTTTTAATCTCTTTCATTATTAAAATCCTCCCCATATTTGGTTCTCATTGATAGATTGATTGTTTCCACTACATAATTCACTTGCATCAAGATATTTTTCGCAATCCAGAGCAGCCATACAACCACTTCCCGCAGCTGTAATGGCTTGGCGGTATTTATGATCTTGAACATCCCCGCAGGCAAATACACCTGGGATATTCGTTTCGGTTGTACCAGGATTCACCATGATATATCCCATGTCGTCCGTTTTGATTTGATTGTCTAAAAATGCTGTGTTTGGTTTGTGCCCAATGGCAATGAAAATACCATCAGTTTCCAGAACTTCCTCTTTTCCTGTTTCACTGTTTTTTACTTTCAAACCAGTAACGTGTCGATCCCCTGCGATCACTTTTTCAGGAATGGAATTTAAGCTCCAGGTAATTTTTGGATTCTTTTTGGCACGGTCTTGCATAATTTGGGAAGCGCGAAGCTCCTTTCTGCGGTGGACAACCTGAACCTCCGAAGCAAACTTCGTTAAAAAATTTGCCTCTTCCATAGCAGAATCTCCGCCCCCGACAACGATAATTTTCTTTCCTCTAAAGAAAAATCCATCGCATGTTGCACAGGTGCTTACCCCACGCCCAATATTTTCTCTTTCCCCTGGAATTTCTAAAAGTTTCGCTGAAGCTCCCGTTGAAATGATTAAAGATTGCGTTTTAAGCTCCCCTATTCCTTCCACCGTTAAGGTAAAAGGGTTATTGGAAAAGTCGCCTTTTTTAACCCAGCCTCTTTTAAACTTTGCTCCAAAAAACTCAGCTTGCTTTCGCATGTTCTGCATCAACTCTCGTCCCATAATCCCTTCAGGAAAACCAGGAAAATTCTCGACAGCTGTTGTCAATGTCAATTGCCCCCCTGGTTCAGGCCCTTCAATGACCAAAGGACTTATGTTAGCACGTGCTAAATAGATTGCTGCGGTTAACCCAGCAGGTCCAGTCCCTAGAATAACGGCTTTATACATCGCTTACCTCCTTATCTCTTAGTCATGAATATTAATTTGCAATATTCGTGCCAATCTTTAATTCCTTGCAAAATCACTATTTTTTCAGCCTCTTATAGGTTAATCATTCCTAATTCCTATCACGTTTGAGAAAAATTTTTTCAAGAACAAGAAAACATGTACCAACTCAAATTTCAAACGGTGGATTAAAAGCCAAGAAAGTTTTAAAGGAAAGATACAAGATAGTTGTTGTAACTACTTGAACAATATTTGCAAATCCAGTGGCACCATAAACTAAATCGAATAATGGGACAAAGAAGGCTAGAAAGACATATGGGAAATAGGCATACATCTGCGAACAATAGATTGCGTTGGATTTCCACGGAATAACCGGTGCGCCCAAGATCCCAACATCCTCGATATTACGCGAAAGATTTTCTGGGCCAAATTATTATTTTTAAAGACATTTATCATAAGGGAACCCGCTACAATTGAAGTTAATAACATCGATGAGACAATCATATTTTTGATTAATGCGGTTACCATTGTAGCTAGTGTTATTCTAAATGTAGAGCCGAGGGTTCGTTTGATTAATGGCTCCACTAAAGAACTGAGAATCCCAGATTGTTCCAGAATTCCCGTTACACATATGGCTAAAAGGACAACAAGGAATGAGCTCATTAAACTGTAGAGCCCGCCTCTGCTTAGGATGTAAGGACAGACCGGACCACACTTTCACTATTTAATCGATTCTAAGCAGGGGAGTATTCAACCCGCTTTTCTATTGCAAGATATAGCCCCTCTTCGTCTAAAGGGGTGAATACCCGAAATTTTCTCAATTGCTTTCCATAAACATGGATCGTGATAGCTGGTTTATTACCTACCCCCTCCAAGATATGACAGTCTGCTGGAGGCAGTAGCTTTCCTGTATTCTGCTCGTTTACAATGATGGTATCAGTATGCTGTAACTTAACAATATTGCCCCCAGATAATTCCTCTAATCGTATATAATTAGTCACTTTAACCTTACCCGCGACAACTCCTTCTGCTCCCCATGAATCATCGTGATCATGAAGAGTGGTCTTCTGGCCGGGCTTCCAGACTAGCGCGATCACTTCGAAACGATCCTCTGGGTCACAATACAACAGATGCCGCGAGTACCCTTCCTCACTTGGTCTTCTTTTCTCAGAAGGTAGCCATGATTGGGATTGAATTAATTTACCAACTAACCTTTCTGCTTCCACAACACATTCGTTATCATTCTGACTCCGTTCCACCATAACCGTCATATCTTGAACAAAATTTTTGAAATCATATTCATTCGTGTGTTCCATTTTAATTCCTCCCAAATATTCTTATGTTTTACTTTCCTGTATGGGAAAGTTGCTTGACTGCTTGTTCTAACTGAAGTAGAGCTTTTTCCATAGTAGAGCGGGGACATGCGATATTCACTCTCATAAAGCCTTCTCCCCCTAGACCAAAAATGTGACCTTCATTCAAGGCCAATCAAGCTTTTTGCAGCATAAACTGATCTAATTCTTCCATACTAAATCCAAGTTCCCGGAAATCCAGCCATAGCAGGTAAGTCCCTCCGGTTCGACAAGTTTGATTTGAGGGATATGATTTTTCAAATACGATTGAACAAAATCAACATTTCCTTTTAAAAAATCAATAAGCTAATCCAGCCAGTATTCTTCCCCGAATCGATAGGCACTTTCCAAAGCTGCTATACCAAACGGGGTTGCCCAGCCAATCGCCATACTGTTGATTTCACGTTTATAGCGTTCTCTCAAATCACGATTTGGAATAATAACAACAGATGTTTGTACTCCCCAAATATTGAAAGTCTTACTTGGAGAAAAACAGGTGATGGTTTGTTTAGCCAGAGCTTCTGAAATAGAGGCGATTGGTATGTGTTTATATTCGTTGTAGACGAGATCAAAATGAATTTCGTCCGAAACAATCAAAATATTATTTTTAAGACAGATTTCCCCAAGACGTGTGAGCTCTTCTCGTGTCCAGACCCTTCCCACCGGATTATGAGGGCTGCAAAGGATTAACATTTTAACGGAGAATCAATCTGGGCCTCTAAATCTGCAAAACCCATCGTGTATCGTTCCGTACTGTTTTTCGATTCCCAAGTTTGAAAATATTTTCTTAATTATTCAAAAAAAGATTGCAATTGAAATTTGCAATCCTATGGTAAGTTATAAGATTCTGTCGTTCTAACCTGCGGGAAAGTGCCGAGTAACGAGTTTTCCATTCTTCCGCAGCTTGGGGTACCGGCCCTTACCTATGAACAAAGTCTATTTAAAAATTGTAATGTCCGTTCATGCCCTGTATGTTCAAAAATTTGTTGAGGTGTTCCTTCTTCAACGATTACACCGTTATCAATAAATACGACTTTATCCGCTGCTTCACGCGCAAAATTCATTTCATGTGTCACTACAACCATGGTCATTCCTTCTTTAGCAAGTTCTTTCATGACCTTTAGAACCTCACCAACCAACTCAGGATCTAACGCGGAAGTAGGTTCATCAAAAAGCAGAACTTCAGGTTCCATAGCCATCGCCCGTGCAATTCCTACACGTTGTTGTTGTCCACCGGATAGCTGGGATGGATAGTGGTTCGCCCGTTCCGATAATCCTACCTTTTTCAGCAATTGAAGAGCCTTCGTACGAGAGGCTTCTTTGTCTTGTTTACGAACGTAAATAAGACCTTCCATAACATTTTCAAGTGCAGTCATATGAGGGAACAAATTGTAACCTTGGAAAACCATACCCGTTTGTTGACGGAACTTAATCACCTTATCTTTTGGAACTGGTTTTTTATCCTGAAAATCCAAAGAAAACTTTCCAAGCTTAATGGTCCCTTTTGTAGGCGCTTCCAATAAATTCAGGCAACGTAACAAGGTTGTTTTCCCTGAACCCGATGGCCCAATAATACAAACTGTATTGCCCTCCTCAATTTTTAGATCGATTCCCTTTAAAACCTCTGTTTGTCCAAATTGTTTATGCAGGTTCTTTATTTCAATCATGTATATTTCCCCCTATCAAATTAGCCCGTCACATAACGATCGAGTCGTTTTTCCATCTGTCCTTGTGCATTCGAAAGAACGGTACTGAAAATCAAATAAATAAATCCTGCTAGACAATAGAGTACCAATGGTTCATAGGTTGTTGCGGTAATTTGCTGAGCAACTCTAAACATTTCAGTCACCGTAATGGTAGCAGCCAACGATGTATCCTTTACCAAGCTAATAAAACTGTTTGCCAAAGGCGGGACAGATACCCTTGTTGCCTGAGGGAGAATAATTCTTTTTAATGCCTGCGGATAGCTCATCCCAATAGAATAAGCCGCCTCCCATTGACCTTTGGAAATGGAGAGTATAGCCGCACGAATAATCTCTGAGTTGTAGGCGCCAACACTAAGCGTAAAACCGATAATCGCAGCAGGAAGGGGGCTAATCGTAATGCCTATACTCGGAAGGCCATAGAAAATGATAAACAACTGAACAAGCAGCGGTGTTCCCCTAATCACCCATACATAAAATCTTGCAACAGCGTCTAGGAGTTTAATTCCCGAGATTCGAGCTAATGCCGTAAGTAAAGCAAGAAGGAGTCCCAGTAAAAAGGATACTAATGTCAAGGGAACCGTAAACGCAACCCCAGCTTTTAACATCGGGAAAAAGGAATTTACAATGATGTCAACAATTTGGTCCATTCTTTCATCAGCAAACATGTAGAACCCTCCCTATTTTGAAACATCTTTTCCAAAATATTTTTGTGAAATACTTAAATATTTACCATCCTTCATCATGTCGGAAAGCGCTTTATTTACGGCCTCTACCAATTCTTTATTCCCTTTTCTCATCATGACCCCCATTTTTGCCGGATCATCAAGTTCTGCGATAGATTTAACCGGTGCATCAGGTTTTTGCTTTTTGAAATCTAGGTAGGATAGTCCGTCATTTACAACCGCATCCGCACGTTTTGAAAGTAATAAATCAATGGATTGATTAAAACCTTCTACTCCAACGATTTCAGCACCATAAGATGCTGCAATATCTTTATAGTTACTAGTTAAAGTCTGAGCTGATTTTTTTCCTTTCAAATCTTCAAATGATTTAATCGTATTATTGTCCTTGTGAACAATTAAGAAAGGTTTTGACATAATATACGGCACTGAAAAATCGTATTTTTTCTGGCGGTCAGGAGTAATTCCTACATTATTAGCAATAATATCGAACCGCTTTGAATCGAGTCCTGCGAAAATACCGTCCCATTGGGTTTCAATGAATTCTGGTTTCACACCAAGTCTTTTTGCTACTTCCTCCGCGATTTCAACATCAAAACCGGTTAACTTCCCTGAAGAATCATGGTAGCTAAAAGGTGCAAAGGTTCCTTCTGTTCCAATTTTAATGGTCCCGCTCGATTTAATTTGCTCTAGCATATCCCTGCTCTCATCTGCCTGTTTGCCTGGTTGACTTGCTGCCTGATTTTCGGCCTTTCCGCATGCAGATAATACAAGTGCTACAATTATCGAAAAAGCGATGATGATGAAACTCTTTTTCATAAATAATTCCCCCCTCTGTATAAATAGTGTCATAATTTTCAGTTTAATTGTTCTATCTGTTTAGAGCCAAAAAGGTAAATACCTTATAAAAGGTGGTTCTGTCCATTTGGAAATTCATTTACAACTAAACCTGTGCGACAACAACAAAATTGCTCATTAAGGGACGGCTTTTCCTTCAATCTTTCGAAGCCAGATATACGCTGGTTTCCATAATACAGCCCTCAAATAACGGCTAATATATAAAGCTTTTCGCTTGCTTTTTGTTTCAATTTGTACAAGAACATGTAGGCAAATAACAATAAGCGCAATAAATAGTTGATTTTGAATCGCCCATTCACTTTGACCGTAGAACTTTTTGATGCTGAGATGTTGTTTAATCCATTTGAAAAACAATTCAATGGCCCAGCGTGATTTGTACATTTCTGAAATTTCGTCTGCACTTAAATCAAACCGATTGGTGATTAAATTGAGCTCATTACCTTTTGAATCCAAGACCTTTAAAAGGCGAAAATAATTTTCACCATGGTTTTGTGTCGTACCAATCAACACCATTTGATCCGATAAAACAGACGTATTTTTAGGAAGTTTAAAGTTGTAAATTTCACGTATTACAGGGTTTTTCCGCAGCCTTGAAAGAAAGAAGTAGCCATCATCGGTCATTCGGTCAAAACGTTCATAATCTAGGTAACCACGGTCAAACAGATACATGCATTTTTTGTCATCTACCATGATTTCAAGCTGACCGCGGTCATGTTCTTTGGCAGTTGTCATAACGGCTTTTTCAGGATAGGAAATTCCTTTTTCCATAAACACAAGAAACAGATGCAACTTCACTCCCGCCTTTGTTTTGCGGATTTCTGCCCATTTATGATTCGTCAAATTGAGTGGCAAAGTGCTTTAATCGATGTTTTTTAATGGCATCACAAGTTTCACAAAATGATTAAATTGAATATTTTGAATATTTAATTTAAATTAACACAACACTAGTGTTCCCCCCTATATTTTAAAAAAAATGGATGATTTGCAGATTTCTAGTTTCATTATTCTGTATAATTCTAATATTCTTTAAATTCCGTCTATATTTTCCAAATGGACTCCACCTCCTCCTTTTCGTTATCATATTATGCAAGAGTTGTGCCAAAATAAAATCCTTGTTAATTCAACATTCCTACTATCGAACTAGTTGAAAAATTCCCATTTCCGCGACGAATATAGTGATAACCTACCGCTCCGTACTGTTTTTCGGTTCCCAAATTCGGAAAAATTATTTCCAAATATGAGAAATATCCCTACGGAGACGAAAAAGGATTGGAAATAAAATTTGCAATCTTAGGTAAAGTGGATCAAACTTTTAGATTGTATCGTTCTAGCTTACGATAAAGTGTCGATAAACTAATTTTTAATTCTTCCGCTACTTTTTCCTTATCTTTTCAATCTGACCACCTAAAAAGAAACTTTGGATAATGGATTTTTCATATTCGGCCACCATCTCATCTAAACTTAACCCTCTGGTATGAATAGGTGCTTGAAATTGGTACAAATAATCCGGAAGATCATGAAAGCCAAGTACATCCGATTCTGCCATATTCACCATATACTCCACAACATTTTCTAACTGTCTAATATTCCCTGGCCAATCATATTGAATTAGCCATTGATCTAATTGTGGATCCATAGTTAATTACGACGACTTAAGTTCGAACAATACTTACAAATGAAGTTCTGGAGAAAGAAGGGAATGTCGTCCCTCCTCTCCTTCAATAACTTTGTATACAGCGGGATCACATTGATTCGATAATATAAATCCTCACGGAATGTACCGTTTTGAACCAATTCTTCTAAATTGCGATGTGTTGCTGTTATCACACGAACATTTACAGGCAGTGATTTGTTTCCTCCCACTCTTTCAAACTCTTTTTCCTGTAATACCCTAAGAAGTTTAGGCTGCAGGGATATAGGGTGTATGTCCTTCTTCTGTTACCTCTTTCGCTACTTGTTGCATTTCTTTCATCAAGTCTGTCCCATTCGGCACAACCTTGACTTTTTCACCGCCCAGTATATATTCTCTTAAATATGAATATTAATTTGCATATTCATGCCAGCATTATTATTCCTTTAACCGCAATATAATTGACAAATCCTCCAGCCGTACAGTTATTCTAATGCCATTTCGAGATCTTTCCATATATCTTCTACATCTTCAATTCCAACTGAAAAACGAACGAGTCCATCATAAAGACCTGCTTTTTCTCTTTCTTCTTTAGGGATTATCGCATGTGTCATCGAAGCTGGATGTTGAATTAATGTACCTACATCTCCTAGGGAAACTGCTAAAGTACTCAGTTTTACAGAATTCATAACTTTAACACCTGTTTCGTATCCCCCCTTCAAGACAAAAGAAATCATTGCTCCAGGACCTTTCATTTGTTTCTCCATGATATTTTTATCTTCAAAACTTGCTAGCCCTGGAAAATAAACCTTCTCTATAGCCTTATGTTTTTCCAAGCGTTCAGCCAAAATTTGTGCATTTTCTTGTGAGCGGTCCATGCGAATGTGCAATGTACGAATCCCTTGAAAGAGAAGCCAGGCATCCATAGGGGCCAAATTTGCTCCCATAGTCTTCTGCACTTCTTTTCTCATCGGATCAATAATATCCTTGCTGGAAATCACTAGTCCGCCAATAAGATATCCATGACCCGACAAATATTTCGTTGCACTGTGGACAACAATATCAATGCCGCATAGAATAGGATTTTGTAAATATGGGGACAAAAACGTATTATCAACAATAGTCAAGATACCCTTTTGCTTAGCGATCGCCGCTACACTCTTCATATCCACTAAGGAAAGCGTGGGATTAGAAGGAGTTTCAAAGTAGACCACTTTCGTTCTATCTGTAATGTGTGGTTCCAGCTCTTCCCCTGTCTTAAACGGTACAAATGTTACATCAATTCCAAACTTCTTTACTGTTTTGGATAGAAATGCGTGCGTCGCCCCATACAACGCTGTGTGTGCAACAACGTGATCTCCTGCCTGCAAAACACCCAAAAGGCAGCCAGTTATGGCAGCCATTCCAGATGAGAAAGCCAAACAACCTTCACCAAATTCCAATGCCGTTACCTTCTCTTCCAGTTCTCTTACATTTGGATTTCCCAGGCGTGAATACATAAATCCTGGATCTTCTCCTGCGAAGCGTTGTGCTCCTACTTCTGCATTATCAAAAACAAATGTTGAAGTCATATAAACAGGTGAGATGTGTGAGCCATGCCCTGGATCTTTATTTACTTTTACTAGCTTTGATGAATAGTTCATTATTATTATGCCTCCTAATTTTAGTAATCTGAAATGCTGCCGTTTTTATTTCTTCCCATTAGTTGTATGCAAATCTTTATATGCAAAAATTATGCCAATTCTGTAAACCCTTATAAAATCTACAGTTTTAATATTAAAATTCTTTATTTATTTTCATTTTTGGCAAGATGCACTGCAAAACATAGTAATTATCGAAATTACCAATTTAGCAATATTGATAATATTTTTCTAAAATTGAGAAGAATTTAACTACAAACACTAATATCATTAAACCAAAATATAAGTGCAGACCAATTATTAAAAATAATGGAGTTGATCCAAATGAATGAAAGTAATTATTTAACACCAGAGCTAGTCGAAAAGATGAGAGCTTATCTCAATAGCCTTACGGAAGAAAAAAAAATTAAAGCTGAAAAAGATGCTGCCGCTCGTTGATGAGACACAAAACAGGCTTTACAGAAAATGATCTTAAAATAGCAGGATAGCGAATGTCATCTATAAAATGCCTCAAAAAATCGGGCCGGAAAATGCACTTTTCGGCCCGATTTTTGCTAATTTTTTACCCCAAAACCACTACATATAGTGGTTGACCTGCATCTAATATATGGTTAATTGCTGCTCTTCCTCAACAATCTGGCCAAAATGTTGAACAAAGGTCAAACAGTACTCTTCAACTATCCTGCCCCTTTTGTTGCATAAGAAATGGAGCTGTTTCCAGCCCCATATAGAAGTAAAGCACCTGTTAGTTGAACAAAATAATACGGCTAATCAAATATTTATTATTGTTTCTTCTTGCCATATACGTTCCATATTTACATCATTTTTTGTACAAGTTAATTGAAAGACGTCAGGATTACTAAGATTCTTCCAACATTCAAAATCAAAGTTATTATTATAATTCTTTAGCAGTAAAGACATTAAATTTCCGTGAGTAACGATTATTGTGTTTTCAGTTTTATTTTTAAAAACTTCATCTACAACGTTTACTATTCGGTTCATTGCTTCCTGACTCGACTCTCCTCCTTCAAATTTCAACTCCATATCATTAAACGTTGCTTTAAGTTTTTCAAACCAGTCAGGTAAGTCCGTTGTACTTAGTGTACGTTCTGACAAACGTTCATCAATCTCTATTTTTAAGTTTATTTTCTCACTTTGTGGTTCTACTGATTGAATAGCACGTAAAAATGGACTTGATATGATTCGATCAATTTTAGTATTAGAGAAAAATTCAGATAAATAATTGGCTTGCTTCAATCCTTTTTCTGTTAGTTGTGATTCCGAAGGTTGACCCTGTGCTTCACAATGTCTCACAACATAAATCTTTTTTATCATACAAGTATCCCCCAATTTAGTAGTAAAAACTTATTTTTACTATTCTCTTTAATTTCCTTGTTTAACTAACCTGCCCCGTTAGTTCCGTAAGAAAAAGGTTGCCGCAGCAACCCCTGTTATTGAAGTAAAGCACCCGTTAGTTCTATAAGGAAAGCGAACCTTATTAAAGAATCGCTCCCGATTGCGGAAAATCAACAATATTATTAAAGACTTAAGAGCAGGCAGAAACTTATTCGGGTTTTGTATTGTTACTGATAATAAAAAGTCAGTTTGTTGATAATAACACACAAGCAAAGAAATTATCAGTTTTTACAGACTGGTTGAAACTCGTCTCTAAAATATCGCATATTAATAATCTTTCAGTTCAATCCCGTTGGCATCTTTCGCTATCATTTTCGAAATCATCTTAAACGATACGGCCATAAGGATGGGTACGCGAAACATTAAATTGCGTAGAAAGATTTTGAAGTTTGATCTTTCAATCATACTCCCAGCAGCCATTAGTCCTATTTTTTGATTTTTCTCAACAAACTTTCTCACTTTTTGTTCGTAGGCAACAAAGGCACGGGTGTACTCGCAATCTGCAGCTTTGAGTTCACCGGCTAATACAAAAGCTCCGACAAGCGCCAGGCTAGACCCTTGACCCGATAGGGGTGATGGGCCATACGCCGCATCTCCTAACAATGCAACCCGACCTTTTGACCATGTCGGCATGTGAATCTGGCAAATCTCGTCAAAATAAAAGTCTTTCGCATCTTTCATGGTTTTGAGTAGATTCGAGGTTTCCCAACCCGTATGGCCTACGAAGGCATTTTCTACAAGTTTCTTTTGAGATTCTGTATCATAGCGGTCGTATTTCAATGTATCTGATTGGAACAAGAACATACCCCTTGCTTCGGTATTGTTACGGGCGCTATACATACCTACAGTTTTGCCTGGTATCGTATAAAACAGCTGGCGGTGGTCGAGGTTGAGGAAATTCTCAAGGGTGAAAATTGAGATATAACAGCCAAGCGTTCGTTTAAACTGTGCTTCGTCGCCAAAAGTCAAGGTGCGCACATTAGAATGGAGACCGTCCGCTCCGATTACCAGATCGAAAGTCTGCGGCTTGCAATTAATAAATTGAACTTCTGCACCAGCTTCAGTTTCATGTATTGCTGTAATCGAATCGCCCCAAATGTATTCGACCGTATCCTTAGTTAAATCGTACAAAATGTGACAAAGATCGTCACGCATGATTTCGATGTCCAGACCCTGATGGTTCCCCATACTCGCTTCGCTTATTTGACCTTCGATCTTGCCTTTGCTATTCACGAAGTAAACACCAGTCATGTTCGTGTCAGCTTCACGAACTTGATCGAGTATACCCATCCCCTCAAGCACCGTAATGGCTGCACCACGGATATCAACCCCGTACCCACCCGTGCGCAATGCTGGTGCACGTTCTATTACAGTCACGTCGAATCCGTGACGGTGAAGCCAGTAAGCAAGTGCCGGACCGGCAATGCTCGCACCGGAAATAAGAACGCGCATCGTTTGTTTCATAATTGCTTATTCACTCCTATCCTAATTAAAGTCTTAACATATCCACAGTATATTCACGGCCTATTTAACTTATTTACCACAGTAAAATATTAGGACTTTAATTATTCAAAAAAATGGCCCAATTGTTGAATAAAGATCGAACAGCACTCTTGAACCAACCTGCCCCGTTAGTTGCATAAGAAAAGGCTGCCACAGCAACCCCCTGTTATTGAAGTAAAGCACCCGTTAGTTGAAAAACTTCTCATTTATTTAATTCCATCAGCAACAATATCAGCCCTTTCATAAGGCTTGTGTTTTTCCACATAAATACCTTCTGAAATCATCCAATTATTTTCCCACATTTCACGGGCTTCTTCACCGTCTCTATCGACACCTCTTGAAAGACGTTTTTCTCTTGGACAATCAACCCATATTTTGAAATCGTATTTATCTGCTATTTCTTTTCGAATAGAATATACGCCTTCGATTATTACAATGCCACCAAAAGGAACAGTATGCCATTCTGCTAAGCTATCCGTTTCCCAATCGTACCGTTGATAATGTCCCTCTTTTTCATGCCTTATTGGTTCCAGCACCTGATTTAAAAGACGTTTCCAATCAAAATCAGCACCAATAGGTTTTTTTGTTGGATGTGTATTTATAATTTGAGAGGAAGGAAGGTAAAAATCATCCTTATGAACAATCGTTACATTAGAACATTCTTCTTTTATTTTATCAGCAAATGTACTTTTTCCAGAACCTCCACAACCGTCTATCCCGATCAGGAGTGTAGATTGTTTTTTAGAGATTTCATTTATACCATCTACTAATTGTTTGAAAGAACTAAATTGACCCTTTATTATTTTAAAATTCATCTTAATTCACCACCTTCAGTTATTCACTAATTTTGTTAGTTCTCTATCCGTCATATAAAAACCTTTTCTTATTAAACTAAACTGCCCGTTAGTGAAACAATAAAAGCTGCCAAAATGACAGTTTGATTTGTGACTCTTGCACGATTACTAACGTACATATTCAACTCTTATTATGGGCTTATAATTTTTGATACTCCAATGATTTGCAGGAAGGACATTGTGCGGTAGATATATGGGTTTCATTATGTACCCACTTATAATGACAAGTCGAGCAGAGTAGAACTGTATGTTTTTTTATGAATTCCATTGATTCATTTATATATTGCTCATAATCTTGAGGGTAACTATCTGCTAATGTACGAAATACAAAATTATAATCACACTCACTTCCGTTCCAATATTCTTTACCACCTTTAAATTCAATCATATTTTACACATCCTACTATTTTTATAGTTTATTAATAGTTTTAGTTTCATAATAGCATAACACTTGGAATAATTTACCTTATTTTTTCTTCTTATTAAATTAACCTGCCCCGTTAGTTCATTAAAAACAAAAAAAAGGACCCCTGGTCCCTTAAAAATACTTTCTATACAAGTCTCTCCGCATTGCACCACTTAGATATGCATAAATTTTTGTGGTTTCACTTTTTTCATGGCCCATTAAATTTGAATCACTTCCAGAGGAGCTCCATTATTCAATAAATTTGTGACGTAACTATGTCTAAGCTAGTATTGTACAACTCTCATAAGTGGAGTAAACCCTATTAATAGAAAATGGACTGATCGGTAAAAACGATCAGTCCATAAAAATTTCCTTATCCCACCACCGCCAGATTATTGAATAACGTACATTTTTTTCTTCCAGAAAAGGCGCCCTGTTATTACAGCAACGACTTTTTGATAAAGTTATAATGTTACAGTTCACTCTCATGGTTCTTAAATGTTTTCCCATCATGGTAATAAAGTTCAGAACCTAAATGAACATTATCGTTTTCTTTCAATTGACGAATAAGTTCTTCACTTTTTGTTTTATTCATTTCTTTATACCAGGTTCCTTGTGGATATAGAACAGCGATCGGACCATGCTTGCATTGCCCGTTACATAATGTTTTTGTTGTGTGAATCTCCTTTTGCAGCTCTAAGTTTTTCAATTCTTCTCTAATGGTCTCTGTTACTTCTTCTGCTCCATTCTTCGTGCATGTTTTCCCGTTGCAAATTAATAGATGTTTACTAACCCCATCTAAGTTCATAAAAATTCCCCTTTGTTCTTCGTTTTTATTTGACCTCTATAACAAATGGATAGCTATTGACTTTACCATCAAATTTAAATTCTCCCCACACTTTGTAGATCCCAGGCTTATCAAATTTTGTTTCAAATAGTGTCTTTTCTTCTGATGTAGGGTGCACATGAACAAATGTCTCACCCTTATCATCCAAAATAACAACATGCCCTAGAGCACCCAGATAGGGCTCTGGAGTAATCCCTTTGGTATCAAAACTTAATGTCACATCTTTGTTTATTCCTAGCTCTGTAGTTGTTAATTCAACTGTTTTTTCATTGATTGTTTTTGTTAAGTTTGTATCAACCTTAAGTGGGTTTTCCTTATGTTCACTATGACCTTTCCCTACGTGCAGCCCTATCGGACTAACCTGGTAGGCAAGGTTTTTAGGTTTAATATCAACAAACGCTTTATAAGAGTTTTCAGGTAGGTCAAATTTCAGAATATAAACGCCATTTCCTTTTTCCTCAGGATGTACATGATAATAATCTTCTAAGTCGGCACTTACAATAATTAAATGCATAATCTTTTCATGTGAAATTTCTAATTCAGGTGAATTTTGATCTTTATCCTTCACATCTATAATAATTAAACCTTTTTCATATTTTACGTTTGTGACCACTTTACTTTCTAATTGATCTACATGATCTGAATGCCCTGAATCCTTACCATCACTACTTTGGCTAATATGATTATCGTTATGTGCTTGCTCATTAATAGATTCTTTTTCCTCGTTACCATTTGTTTTTGCCTCATCATGGGTATCAGTGTGATCGTTATTACCGTTCAAGCTTGCATATACGGAATATCCGCCAATTACTAATCCAAGATACACAATGGCTGAAACCGCCCAGGTCAACATGTTTTTTTGTTTCATGAAAAAACCCTCTCTTTTAAATAGATTATCCTTTTAACTTAATCCTTTGTAATCTGAGTGCGTTTAAAACAACTGAAACTGAACTAAATGCCATTGCTACTCCTGCCAGCCATGGTGCCAGAAAACCTAGTGCTGCAATGGGAACTCCTATAGCATTATAAGCAAAGGCCCAAAATAAATTTTGCTTGATATTTCGAATCGTCATTTTACTCATAAAGATGGCATCGGCAATACTATTTAAGTCTCCTCTGATTAAGGTGATATCAGCAGCTTCCATTGCTACATCCGTACCCGTACCGATTGCCATGCCAATATCAGCAGTAGCTAACGCTGGAGCATCGTTAATTCCATCACCTACCATCGCCACTATCTTTCCAGATTTTTGAAGATTTTTAACTTCTTCTGCCTTTCCTTCAGGCAGGACTTCTGCTATAACATGGTCAATTCCGACTTCATTTGCAATTGCTTGAGCTGTCTGCTTGTTATCTCCTGTAATCATAACAACCTCAAGACCCATATTTTTTAACCTTTCAATTGCTTTTTGAGAAGTATCTTTAATTGTATCTGCAACTGCAATCACTCCGGCAAATTCATGATCAATTGCAACTAGCATTGCGGTCTTACCTTGCTTTTCTAAGTTTTCCATCTTAGGTAATATGTTTCCAACATCAATGTTGTTTTTCTTCATAAGTCGGCGCGTTCCGATAAGCAAGGATTTGGTTTCAACTTTAGACTCGATTCCAAAACCAGGAATGGCTTCGAAGTGTTCTGAGCTGCCTAGTTCAATACCTTTTTCTTTAATACCCTCAACAATCGCCTCAGCCAACGGATGTTCAGAATTTCTCTCTGCAGCTCCGACTAACTTTAAAAATTCCTTTTCTTCAAACCCATTTGAGAGAATAACATCTGTAAGTGTTGGTTTTCCATTTGTTACAGTTCCCGTTTTATCAAGAATCACTGTATCCACCCGATGAGTGGTTTCAAGATGTTCTCCGCCTTTAAACAAAATCCCATATTCAGCTGCTCGACCTGACCCTGCCATAATGGACGTAGGAGTAGCTAGGCCTAGAGCACATGGACAGGCGATAACTAATACGGCAATTAACTTTTCAAGAGCTACTGCAAACTCTCCCGGACTTACAATAAAGTACCACACAAGAAACGTAATAATCGCTATACCCACTACAATAGGGACAAATATTCCTGAGATGACATCGGCTAAGCGTTGAATAGGCGCTTTTGATCCTTGTGCTTCTTCGACTACTTTGATAATTTGAGCTAAGGCGGTATCCTTTCCTACCTTTGTTGCCTTAACCTTCAGAAACCCGTTTTTGTTAATGGTTGAGCCAATTACTAAATCTCCTACTGTTTTATCAACAGGAATACTTTCACCTGTAATCATTGACTCATCCAGGGCAGATCTCCCTTCAAATATTTCTCCGTCTACAGGTACCTTTTCACCTGGTTTAACATAAACGATATCTCCAGCCATTACCTCTTCGATAGGTAAATTCATTTCTTGACCTTCTCTTAAAACTGTGGCTGTTTTGGCTTGCAAACCCATAAGCTTTTTAATGGCTTCCGATGAACGTCCCTTTGCTTTTGCTTCAAATAACTTACCTAATATAATGAGAGTAATTAACACTGCACTTGTTTCAAAATATAATTCAACCATGTGAGCACCGGACCCTATTGACAGAATACTTAAGTAAACACTATAGAAATAAGCTGCAGAGGTTCCAAGTGCAACTAAAACATCCATGTTTGCACTTTTATTCCTTAATGCTTTAAAAGCGCCTACATAAAATTGACCGCCAACGAAGAATTGAACAGGAGTCGCTAGTACGAGTTGGACCCATGGATTCATGAACATCTCTGGTAGCCAAATAAAAGATGTAAATTCAAAATGACTGACCATCGCCCAAAGTAAAGGGATGGACAAAATAGAAGAGAATATGAATTTTCCTGTTTGTTTCTCAATTTCCTTCTGTCTATGATTAACCTTTTCGCCTGTAGAATCTTGCTTTTGTTCTAAACGATAACCCAATTTCTTAATAACATCCTTCATATCTGGGACCGAAACTTCATCAGGATTATATTCTACAAGGGCTGACTCTAAGGCGAAGTTTACAGTTGCATTTTGAACTCCATCTAACTTGTTTAAACGTTTTTCAATCCTGTTAGCACATGCTGCGCATGTCATACCAGATATATCAAATTCAGCTTTATCACTAACCACTTTATACCCTAAGGATTCAACTTTATCTTTAAGTTGGGTAACACTTGATTTGGATGGATCAAACGTTACTTTTGATTTTTCTAAAGCAAAATTCACGCTTGCATCCTCTACTCCATCTATTTTTTTGAGACCTTTTTCTATTCTCACTGCACAGGCAGCACACGTCATGCCAGCTATTTGAAGTGTTGTTTCTTTTTTATCGCTCATAACCTTACACTCCTATCACCACATACTACAGTGGGGTATATTTATTAGGGAAGAAAACGTGCCGAGACGAGACAGCACGTTTTTTCAATTCCTTAGTGACAACTTTGATCTTTAGGTAATTTACTCAACTCTACATCATAACCTTGGTCCTCTATAATGTCAGTAATTCCCTTTAAAGAAACTACTTTCGAATCAAATGATACATCTACTTTTTCTTCAGTTAAGTGAACCTTTACAAAATGAACTCCCTTCATTTTTCCTACGTTCCCCTCAATTGAATTAATACAATGCCCACATGACATTCCTTTCACTGCTAATTTTACATTCTCCATTTTTTTGTCCTCCTTTGTTAGATGACCTATTTTAAAACCATACCCTGGTATAGTATATGAATTTCAGAAAGAAATCGTGCTTTAATCAGCACGTTCTTTATTGTACATCATAACCCTGGTCGTCAATTGTTTCCTTAATAGAATCAAGGGTTACGTCATTTGGATTAAATTCCACTTCAACAGTTCCTGAATCCAAGTTTACTTTCACAGAGTTAACTCCAGATAATTTCCCTACACTACCTTCAATCGCTTTAATGCAATGTCCACAAGACATACCCTTTACATTTAATGTGTTTTTTTCCATACTAACTCAATCTCCTTCTATTTTTTCATTAATTTTTGAAATGTAACCAGTACCTCATCCAAAACCTCTGTATCTCCCTCTTGAATTCTTTCTAGAACACAGCTTTTCAAATGACCCTCCAATAAAATTCGGGCAACACTATTTAAAGCTGACTGGGTCGCAGCTATTTGTGTAATTACATCGTCACAGTACGTATCTTTTTCAATTAACCCTTTTATTCCTCGGATTTGTCCCTCCACTCGATTTAATCTTGTTACTAAATTACTTTTCACATTATCTGAATGGTGACTTTTCCTTCTACTTTCTGATGAGCAACATGAATCAATTTCAACAATATTATCAAGACCATCTGAATCCATTGACAATTTTTCTCAACTCCTTTAACGAAATAATACTATACCCCTCTATGGTATGTAAACCCCATTTTATTTATACTTAAAAAATAGTTAGTGGACATAGTATTTTTTATAACTCTTGGATGATTCCCTATGGATAAGCAAAGGACTAGATCCATTCCTACCCTTTTTGCAGCAATATATCATCTGTAACCGTCCGGATGGATCTTTGTTCATCATCTTTACCAGATCCATACGTGCATGTCATCGTATACGAAGTATTCTGAAAAAAAGAGTTGACATTAAACTTGTACCTAACTTAAAGTATAGCTTATACAACAAAAAGTTTCCTTGAGGAAACTTTTTAGAAGGGGGTCAAGTAATGTCGGATGAGAAAAAGGTTTCCCGCAGAGATATTTTAAAGATGGGGACTGCAGGTGCGTTTGGAGTAGCTGGATCTTATTACTTAAATAAAATGGCACAATTTCCAACTATGGCTCAGACATCCAATAATTCGTCTCATAAGAATGGTAATCATTCAAATCATGAAAATATGAGTGATAAAACAAAAACCACAGGTTATAAAATGGCAGAACGGCTCCTTACTGAGTTTGATTATGGAAACGTTACCAAGCTGCCCAACGGACAAACACTCCGGGAATATGAAGTCGTGGCAATTGATAAAGAAATCGAAATTGCCAAAGGAATTAAATTTCCAGGCTGGACTTATAATGGAACAATTCCAGGACCATCTTTTCGTTGTACCGAGGGGGACCTTTTGCGGTTTCACTTTATTAATAAGGGCAGCCACCCCCACTCTATTCATTTTCACGGAATCCATCCTCCAGAGATGGACGGTTTAACTTCCATTTATCCTGGACAAAAATTCACGTACGAATTTGAAGCGAAGCCATACGGATTACAAATTTACCATTGCCATGTACTCCCCCTAGCCCGCCATATCCATAAAGGCTTATACGGTAATTTTATTATTGATCCAAAGAAGCCAAGAGAGCCGGCATTAGAGTTAAACATGGTTATGAATGGATTTGATTTGGATTTAGACGGCGAAAACGAGTTTTATACGGTGAATGGCTATGCCTTCGCATTTATGAATCACCCTATTAAAATCAAAAAAGATCAACTCGTAAGGATCTATCTAAGTAATTTAACAGAATTCGACTTATTAAATTCGTTTCACTTGCATGCGAATTACTTTACGTATTATCCAACCGGGAGAAACGATAACCCCTCTCAGTTCACTGATACCATCATGCAATGTCAGGGAGAACGTGGAATTATTGAAGTTCGGTTTCCATACAAGGGAACATATATGTTTCATGCCCATGTAAGTGAATTTGCTGAATTAGGCTGGATGGGATTCTTTGAGGTCGAGTAAAAAAGGAGGGATAATATGAAGGGCAAATGGTTAATTACTGTATTAATACCGTTAGTATTACTTATAGGGGTGCTAGGATGGGTGCTGAAGAATGGAGCAGGTGTAGAAAAAGATCCTGCAGCACCGATAGAAGTCTTGAACATTGAACGCATCAAGGTAACTAAAATCGGTTTCGAATTATCGGTTAGTAATACCGGACCCAAACCCTTAACGATTTCTCAAGTGATGGTTAATGATTCGGTGTGGAATTACAATGTCTCTCCTCAAGCAAAGCTTGAACGATTTGATGAGGGAAAGGTGACCATCTCTTACCCATGGGTGGAAGGTGATCCACATACCATTAAGTTAATCACAGAGAATGGCATTATCACGGAAGGTGAAGTTGCAGCTGCCACACTCACTCCAGAAACCACCTGGAGCAACTTTCTTAATTACGGCTTAATCGGATTTTACGTTGGAATTGTCCCGATCACATTGGGGTTGTTGTGGTACCCATTTATGAAACGTTTCTCCCGAAAATCCATAAATGGGATTCTTGCCCTTACCGTTGGGCTCCTTTTATTCTTATTTGTTGGGACTCTGGCTGATGGATTTGAAATTGGTGCAGAAGCACCATCTGTCTTTCAGGGGAATATGGTTGTCATAATTGGGGCTTCCTTAACCTTCTTATTATTGATTGGTTTTGATCAGTATCAACAAAGAAAACAAGAAAAGAAAGGATATTCTCCTTTTGGTCTGGCTTTGTTGATGGCTACCGGAATAGGACTTCATAACTTTGGAGAAGGCTTGGCAATTGGTTCTTCCTTTGCACTAGGTGAAGCTGCTTTAGGAACCTTTTTAATCATAGGGTTTACCCTTCACAACATCACGGAAGGGATTGGAATCGCTGCTCCTTTATTAAAGGCCACACCTCGATTTAGAGACTTTCTATTACTTGGAGTTATCGCAGGTGCACCCGCCATTGCAGGTACATGGGTGGGCGGATTCATCTTCTCACCAATTTGGGGAGCTTTATTCCTTGGTATTGGAGCAGGGGCCATTCTTCAAGTAATTTATGTAATAACAAAAATGCTCATTGAAGATCATAGAAATCATAATGAAGCATCTGTTTCATGGTTAAACCTTTCTGGTTTCGCGATTGGACTATTAATCATGTACTTTACTGCATTTTTTGTGAAATTTTAAGGAATGCCTTAATCTTGTTTGGACCCATAAACAATTCCCGAACTTGCTAGAGCTGTGGGTTCAAGATTGTTGAATTAAAAATTAACCAACGCTGCTAAAACTAATTAAAAGGAGCGTCATTGGTGATGAGACTTGGGAAAAAAAGAAGTAATTTTGGTAGATGGGTGGATAAACAAAAAGACATAAATGAATTAGAGTTAGAAAGAGCATCAAATATAAGTAGAGGTACAATTTCAAAATTATGTAGCGATCCGAACTATCGACCAAAAATTTCAACGGTAATTAAAATAAATCAGGGCTTAAAAAAACTTGATAAGAATATGGATTTAAACGATTTTTTTTACTGAAGTTATTCTAAAAATGATCTAAAAGGAATTACAAAATTTAATTACTTGGGGGAAGTATTATGTTTCAAAGTATAGGTATACCAGGTTTAATTTTAATACTTGTCATTGCCTTGATTATTTTTGGACCTAAAAAGCTGCCGGAAATCGGTAGAGCCTTTGGACGTACTTTAACTGAATTCAAGGGTGCAACCAAGGGATTAGTATCTGATGAAGATAAAGAAGATTGGGAAAATCCTGAGTTAACAACAGATGAAAAGAAGCAGGATAAATCAGGTGATCCACTTTTTGATTCAACCAAAGATCACCTTTAATTGTAAAAAAGATGAGGTGATGCCTAAGAATTTAAAATCGTTCCTGCTTTTTGATTTTTAGAATATCAACAAAAAAGTATACGTTTACAAACGGTAGTAGCAAGCTATACCGCCCTTTTCTGAAATTTTATACGCTAAAAGAATTCTAACATAAAAAGTCGATCTACTTTACGTTATGGAATCGACTTTTTTACTTTTTCTTTATGAACTAACACACCTGTTAGTTCATTAAGAAAAGCGAATCTTCTTCCAGAATCGCGCCCTATAATGGAATAACTTTTTATATTCTACGTTCCATATTAAATGCTTCACTATAGATTTTACGCAGCTTAGTTGAGTTATCGTGCCACTTAATTGGTTTACCATTGACGATTTGGACCAATACATCCAGACACCTATGCCATCCTGCCGCGGTATTAACTGCCCATGAATCATCGTTAAAAGTATGGGTAAAGATCATTCGACACCCTTTATCCTCTTCCTGTAATGAAATGTTTATCAGATCATCAACTTCACGGAAACCAAATAAATATGGCTTTTCTAACTCTGTAATGGTACCAATATATGTCGTTCCTTCACCGTCATCGAAGGCAATCTTGCCACCAAGTCTGAGATCCATCTCCCCTGTTGCGAAAGGGTACCATTGGGAGAAGTAACTAGGATTCGTAATGACAAGGAAAACATCTTCTGGATTATGAGGGAAAAATCGTTCAAATCTTAAAGCATAACGACCGTTTGACTCATGTAGTGTACCATATTCATTCATCATTTCATCCTCCTTCTTTTATCCTTAAAGTCTTGCGATTCATCACTAATTCAAAAAAAATTAAAGTTTGTATAGGCTCAGAAAAATCATCAACAATACTCATAATTGTGTTCATACTATTATTTTACCAAACATTTATATAACTAAAAAAAATAATAAAATCATTTTCGTGTTTTTCAACAATCTGGCCCAATTGTTGAATAGAGATCAAACAGCACTCTTCAACTATCCTGCCCCTTTAGTTCCATAAGGGGCCTTGCCGCATGCCCATCAAGTTAAAATTTCTTTATACCCCAAAACGAAAAAAGCTATCTTCAGCAGCATTTACAGAAAGAATAGCTTATTTTTTCGTTTTGGATATAATCCTTTTTCTTAGCTTGATGGCGATAGACGGTACCCCAATAAACAGACAAATTTGCCTGAAAATTTTTTCGATTTTTGGTTTAAAATAGGAATAATGTAAGATAAATCTATTTTTATTGTATGTTAAAGTAGAATAGTAGGAAAATGAATCGAAGGATGTGGTATTATTCGATGTTAAATGTAAAAAAAATGTCGTTCGTTGTTTTTATTTGTTTCATGTTTTTTATACCAAATTCAATCTTTGCTCAAGAAATTTTACACAATGGAAGTCAAGGACAAGCAGTTTATGACTTACAAGAAAATTTAAAGAAAATGGGTTACTTTAACAGTCAACCAACAGGGTATTATGGTTCAATTACTAATCATGCAGTGAATCAACTTCAACTAGATTCTGGACTATTACCAGATGGAGTTTTTGGATTCCAAACACAACAAAAATTACATAGTATTGAAATGATGGCCAGGGTTGTTCATGGAGAAGCTCGAGGAGAAACTTATGAAGGAAAAGTAGCTGTCGCAGCAGTAATTTTGAACCGAATGTCAACGCCAGGTTTTCCTAAAAATACTTACGATGTTATTTTCCAGACAAATGCTTTTACAGCTGTACATGATGGACAATATTATTTGACCCCAAATAGCTATTCTTATCGAGCTGTTATTGATGCATTACAAGGTTGGGATCCTACTCATGGTTCTGTTTATTATTATAATCCGTCCTCGGCAACAGATGAATGGATTTTCACTAGGGAAACAGTCATTAGAATAGGCAACCACTTATTTGCAAAGTAAAACTAATCTACATACATATTGAGGAATGATATTTTTATAGTTTCGTATTATAAATATCCATTAACTATGTAGTGGGGTATAGTTGAAAGGTCGAGCAGTAGTTGCCCGACCTTTTTGGCGGTACCCTTGGCGGCACCCCCATATGAAAAAACTGCCTTAAAGACAGCTCCGAGCTTCAGCCAACGCACCCGTTAGTTGAAAAGAGTGAAAGTTAAATTGTACCTTTCATTCTAATTACTTTCACACCCAACTCAGATTTAAGTTCTAGCATTGCTTTTTTTTTAAAAGCTATTGCTTGCTTTGATGACACACAAAGGTGGTATTCATCAACTCCATTCAATTAGTTCAATATCTATCTCCTTAAACTTTTGAATTATATTTGATGTTTTCCTTATTTTCCGTACCCATTTGCTTATAAATAATATTAAGTACTTTTCCCTTGGTTCCAAAAGAAAAAGCGATTACCTGGTTTAGGAACCGCCTTCAACTATCTTTGCAAAGTCATCAAGAGTAGTTGAATACTTGATATAAATTCGTGGTAAAAGATAAAGTTCGTCTTTAATGCCCTTCTCAGAAAATTGTTCAGGAGTTGTCGTAAGTCCAAATAAATAATATTTCTTCGTTTCTTCTACGACTTTGTCATTGAAATTTCCGTATGGATACGCAAGAGCATTAACTGGTTTGCCTGTTATTTTTTGAATTTTATCTTTGGACCCTTTCAGTTCATATTCATAATTTTTTATTTCCGTCAAATCAGGATGTGTAGCAGTATGAGACTGGATTGAGATTATACCCGAATCAGCCATCATTTTTAAATCCGATTTCGATAATCGGTTTGAACGACCGATAAAGTCAGAAATAACAAAAATGGTACCACTTGGTTTAAAACGTTCGTTTTCAAGTTTTTGAAAGATAGCAAATGCATTCAGATTGTTTTTGTATCCATCATCAAAGGTAATGAAAATGGGTTTATTTTCTTTATAAATGTCTTGCCAACGATCAAAAGTTAATAATGTGTAGCCATGGTCTTTTAAATAAATCATTTGTTTCTGGAAATTATCAGGAGTTACATATAACTCCTTAGAACCCTGCCCAGTAAACTCGTCAATCGAATGATAAATTAAAATAGGTACTTTTCGTTGAGCAAAAACTTGTGATGGAAGAATTAAGATAAGAAGACATAGGAAATACATTACAACCTTTTTCATAAAATTCCTCGCTTTGCATCTTTTTTATATCTTTTCAATTTATTGTGCCTCAAAAGCATAGTTCTATTATGATTTCTCCCATATTTGATTCTATCTCCCATTGATCAATGGTGACTTTGATAATCCCAAATGAAAAACTAATTTCTTAAAACACTAAGGAATCGGATAACTGCCACAATAGCTCTATAAGAAAAAGAGCTGCCAATGCAACACCCTTAATGAAGTAAAGCACCCGTTAGCCATCCATGAATCGCCAAAATCGGCGATTCACCACAAAGAATGAAAATGGTTAGGAAGTGTCAATACTGATACTGACCTTAATCCAGTCAACCCTAATCTATAGACTAATTAATTAACGCTCTCCTCTTTTTTTAAACGATTGAGCAGGGTCTTCTTTTTGTCATTTTTCATTATTAAAGAAACTTATTTTCATGGTAGTTCATTAAGGATCACTTAAAAGGTAAGGGAGTTATATATTTCACCAATAATCCCTTTCAATTGATGAACATCTAAATCAGTATTTGTCATTATGACTACTCCAGTTTCTAAAAAAGGATACGCCACCATCATACATTGAAAGCCTACACCCCAACCAAGTGATGAAATTTCAATTTCTTGTTCTGAGCCATCTAAAAATAATCCAAGTCCAGTCCACTCTTTACAACCTTGTGGGTTAATTATTGATTTTGCTTTACTTACAGAAAGTCCAATCTTACTTTCACCTTTTAAAGAATTCATTAATTCAATAACCAAAATGGCTAAATCTGAAGGTGTTGTCCATAGTCCAGATGCTGCTGGATAAGGATAGATCGGATATTTCCCGTTTACTAATTCTCTATTTTTGTTATGACCACAAGAAAAATCTTCTTTTTTCTCTTCTGATATTGTCATTTCTAAAGTGCTATTGTTCATTATTAATGGCTGAAATATAAGTTCATTCATAACTTCCTTGAAAGGTTTTCCAGTCACATCTTCTATTAGTTGTTGTATGATGACAAAACCTGCATCTGAATATTGAAAGTCGCTCTCTGGTTTATACTTCACTTCTATAGGTACGCTACAATAGGATGTTCTTCCCTCCAATAGTTCAACCATTGAAGGAAAACCTTTAATCGAATTAAGTTCAGTAAAACTACCTTCAGGGTCAATAATTCCAGATTGATGACTAAGTAAATTTCGTAGTGTAACTTTATTATTTTTAGTTAGTTCATTTTCGGGGACCTTCCATGATGAAAGCCTCTTGTTTACATCTTCGTCTAAATCAAGAATACCTTGTTCTGTTAATATCATAACTAGAATTGATGTTAGAAACTTACTGATTGAACAAGCATTAAAAACAGAACTACTCTTCACATTTTTATTTGTTCCTGCTTCAAGTAAACCAAAGCATTCTGTTTTACTGATTTGGCCATTATCAATTACTGCAATGCTTAAACCAGATACATTATAATGCTCCATACGCTCGTTAATGTTTATATTTTTTAGGTTCATATGAGACCTCCCATTAGTAACATTAATATAAAACTATTACGCATGTATGTTCTTCTTTAATTGATATTTTTGTTAAACTAACCTGCCACTATAGTTGCATAAGAAAAGGAGCTGCTGATCAGCTCCTGATAAAGAAGTAAAGAACTGTTAGCTTAATAAAAAATTATTTACTTAATTGTTCATTATAAATACTAATTGAATGTACCCTCTCTTTTAATAAGTTATCTATTATTTGCTTTAGTACCCTTGGTTCACGTAGTTCTTCATTATCAAATTTCACAAGGTCATTCACCTTAATCCATCTACTGTCTAAAATTTCATCTTCTTCAAGATTTAATGAACCACCATTAACCTCACCAGTAAAATGAAATAGAATAACTTGATTGTTTGTACTACTGATAAAATTATATACACCCGTTGTACCATTAAGTTTTACATCAAAGCCAGTTTCCTCTTTTACCTCCCTACGAGCTGAATAGAGAATGTCTTCACCATATTCAATGCGTCCACTCGGAAAGTTCCACTTATCAATAGCAGTTGGTTTATTTTCTCTAATTATTAAGACTTCATCATCTCTGAATATTGATACACTAACTACTAAAACCATCCCATTATGAGCCATCCTTTTCGCCTCAGTTATTTAATTTTATATTTATTGCTACCTTTTTCTCTACTTAACACCTGATTACCTTCTTCTACCGCTATCCTGCCCCTTTAGTTCCATAAGAAAAAGCTGCCTTTAAGACAGCTCTAATCTTCAGCTAACGCACCCATTAGCTGAAAAATCCGTTTTATTTATCATTATCTAAATCATCATCAAGAAAAGACTTTTTATCTTCTTTAATTCCATACTTCTTTTCAAGAAATTGACCAATTATTGAACTGTTAATACCTTTCCTTACAGCTGTTTCGCTTTTCCTAATTCTTCTTATATCTTAAATTTTTAAATGATTCACTTCCATTTTAAGACTCTCGGCCAAGGTTGCTAGTACTTGAGCGCCTTCAGAAATCTGATCAGTCGCTGCATGCTATTCTTCAGTTGCAGAATTAGCATCAAAGAACTTCTATGTAAGTAGCTATATGGAGGCCACTCACCTAATCAGTAGCCTCTATATTTATTTTGAAAAGATGATTTACTTTCCTTGTACTTTTAATATTTCATCTTATTTAGAAACATAAGCTACTTCTTTATATTTTCTAATGCTCTATAAGCATTTGCTTCTCCTGAACCAAATAAAGCATCTTGTCCTTTCTTTCCATAGTCAAGAGCTGTTTGCTTAATATGTGCTGTTACTTGGGCAGGTTTATACTCCGGATGAGCTGCCTTAATAACTCCTGCAATTCCAGCTACTTGAGGAGTGGCCATAGAAGTACCAGCATTAAACTCATATGAAGTACCTAAATAGGTAGGCCAAGTACTTAGGATTAAGTTACTTGGATCAGCCGCCGCAGGATCATTGGTTTCTGCATATTTAGGCCCATAATCTCCTCCAGGAGCTGCCACGTCAATACTGTTTCCAAAATTAGAGTAGAAAGCAAGCTGTTGAGTTGACCATTTTGTGGAGGCAGACACATTAATAACTCCTGGCATTTGTGCTGGTACTACAGTTGCAGGCCCTTTCACGCTCATTCCATATGGTTCATACATTTTATTTAAAAATTCGTTTACTTCCTTCTTGTCATCTAAATTTAAACTTTCATTACCACTACCGGCTACTACAGTTACTCCATTCTTTACTGCATATTGAATTGCTCTCTTCCAAAGTAACGTTTCAGCGACTGATTTATAACTTTCTCCCTCAATTGTCATTTTGGTATTATTATAGAAACGCAGAGACATATTAATAACATCTACCTTGTCATTTGTTGCTGCAATAATTCCATCTATAATCCAAGCTGGTAATCCAAGGGCTTGCTCTGAGTATAATACGCGATAGGATCTGATTCCTAAATCTGGTCCTACACCGTTTACTTTACCATTTGCTCCAATGATCCCGGCAACGTGAGTACCGTGCCCATTGCGATCTTTTATATCAGTAGGATCACCTGTTTCAGATTCATCCATTCCAGCAGGAACAAGATTACGTCCACCTATTATATTATTCTTTAAGTCAGGATGAGACTCATCAATTCCAGTATCAATCACTCCCACCACTGCTTTATGAGTAATACTACCATCTTTATTTTTATATCCGCCTGTTTCTAAATCATATGATTTCCCGTCGTTGGTCACCCTTTGAATATCCCATTGGGAGTCCCAATAACTCTCTGAAGTTTGCTGGCTGATGATACTAGACTCATAGTTATAAGGGCTGACTGCTGATTTGTCTAAGGTTAAGGGAATTTCTCTGTTAGCAGCTTCTATTGAAGAATTACCTTTTAGGTTTTTAAGAAAAGAAGGCTCGTCAGATTGAGCTTCTATTCCTCCAACTTCGGGAAGAACTTTAGTTACTTTACCACCAGCTTTCCGTATTACCTCTTGATAATTCTCTGGTAATCCACTTTTAAAAGCTATTGCGTATGTGTCATTCATCTCCTGTTTTTGACTCTTAGCTTGGGTAGGAACACCACCAACGGACAGTATCCCTGCTCCTACTGCAATCGAAAGTACCGTATGTAGAATTTTCTTTTTCATATGTCCCCTCCTATATATGGAAAATATTCATCATATACTATCTTAATATACAACAACTTAAATTCCAAGTTTTTCTAATAAATCTCATATTATTGAAATAAAGAATAAATATTTTTTAATAAATAAAGCGCAGCGTCCCGTGATAAAGCTCGGAATACTCCTCTCATTATTATTGTGATGAACGCAGTATTATTTAGATAATATTAAATAAGCTCTGTAGTCGAGATTTTATGGTCTCAACAGTATCCTCTACTTTTTCTACGTAATCAAGCCATCCAAGCCATTATTTGAGATAAGATTTTGAACTAATGATCAAATTGAAAAACTATTCAGCGACACCCACATTGAATAACCTCAAAGATACTTCGTCATCGATTTTATGTATTAACAAAAATTCTATTTTCCTTCTTCAACTAAACTGCCCCTTTTGTTCCAAAAGGAAAAGCTGCCTTAAAGACAGCTCCAATCTTCAGCTAACGCACCCGTTAGAAAAGGGATTCTTATTAAAGAATCCCTCCCTTTCAAGGAATACTAATTAATTATCATCATTTTTTCGAGTAAATGATTCTGTAAAATAAATTGTGTAAACAAACCAGCGATGCGAGTAGTACAAACTGGACATGCGTTAAGCTGAATGCCCACAGTACGAATCACGCTTTTCTGATCGAACCCAAAACCTCTAAATAGTGCTGATTGTACATAATGCCTAGGATGTTCCCAAAGGGATCAACCACTGAGGCAGTAATGAACCCCTGACCGCGAACTGTGGGTGCGTCGTGTTCTTTCGCCCCCATTGACAGCAGCTTCTCGAAAGTTGCTGTCACATCGTCGACGTGCCAGTACACGACAGCACCACCGGCTGGGCCGATCGACGAACCATCGGGCGCGTAGCGGCTATCGATCAGGCCCAGCTCGTGCTGGTAGTCCCCGAGGCGAAACTCGACATATCCTGGGCGTTCGAAGTATGGGGCGATACCCAACAGCTCAGCGTACCACTTCTTTGCCGCCACTAGATCAGCCGCCCAAAAACTGACTGTGGTGAGTCCTCGTAATGTCTTTGTGTCGCTCATAATCGATTTCCTCCTCAATGTTGAGTAAATTACTATACTTCATATTTAGGGTCGCCGGGTAATTTCCTAATTGCTGTTCCAATAGCTATTGTATACGTCTTATGCTGACAAGTATGTCAGTGGAGAAGAATATTTATTCAAAAGTGCTTTGAACATTTATTCCTTTGATTAACTTCGATTTTCTTACGAATAATCCCTTCTCATATTCAAGAAAATGACCCAATTATTGAACAAAGATCAAACAGCACTGTTGAACTAACTTGCCTCTAGCAATAAGAAAAAGAGCTGCCGAAGCAACTCCCTTATTGAAGTAAAGCACCCTTTAGCATAATAAGTAATTTAGTAAGCTGGCTCTCCGATTTCAGTTTCAGTGTCAAATCCCATTCCCCTTAGCAACTGCTGGGTATAAGCTAAACTTTGCTCTGTCTTCTGCTGCCAGCTGATAACAGAATCCATAAACTCTTTATATTCACTTGGAGCATTTTCCCTCATAACCCTTAACCATATCGTTACTTCCTTGTCTTGCTTTAACCCATTATTAACACATGCAACCAGAGCTTTAATAATGGACTCATGGTATTCACCACTCTGCAATCGTTTTGCACAGCCTAATGCTGTAACCCGGTGATAGGAGGCTGGAATAAGATGATTATGCATTTCTGCATGTCCTTTTAGATTTTTAGTGGCAGGAATATGAAATAATTGCGTTGTCATTGAACAAACCATTTGTTCGCCGTTCAGACTGTAGTTTAAATACTCCAATACAGAAGACCAGTCTTGCCGGTAGGGAAAAAAATAGTTCAATACATTCACCCACTTTTAAAAATTCTAAAATATTCTATGTTTCATTTATATTTTCGCCCCTAAAAGTTATCAATTGATCAAATTTAAAATCAAATTGCACTTACTTTTTATCAAAAAAAGCACAGAGAAAATTCCCTCTATGCTCTTCTAACTCATTAACGGATTTTAATCCTTCAACCGAGATGACAACCTTATCTGCTGACTTAAAACTTCTTCGTTAGCACAAGAATCGACTACCTTTGTTGAGCACTCGTGCCCGTTAATTTATTCAAAAAACCTATATTTTTTGAAAACTAAATTCCTTTATTCAACTATCCTGTCCCGTTAGTTCCTAAAGAAAAAGCTGCCTTAAAGACAGCTCCGATCTTCAGCTAACGCACCCGTTACTTGAATTAGAAATTTAATTAGCTTTTCTTGGTCCACTATTCAAAAGCAGGATGTGCCTTTTGGGCTGGATAACATGTTCTTCGATTCCTATATGTATTTGATAATTTCCAAATTCAAACCAAACCCCGCCACGTTTCTTTAATTCTTCAGGTTTTTCAACTTCGTCAAAACCTAAAATATTCTTAAAAAATTTTCTTGCAGTGTCCTCACTACCTTTAGGAGCAGCGAGCTGAATATGGTCAATTGATTTAAAAATAAAGGGCATTTATATCCTTCTCCTCTGACTTCAAATGGATATTACTTTTGCTATTTCCAATTTTACGCCAAAGTTATTATTTATAACCATAAGTCTTCCTTATGGTTATAAAGCTTTTGTTCTTCAACTAAACCGCCCCTTTAGCTCTATAAGAAAAAACCGACACTTCGTTATTGAAGTATCGCACATGTTAGTTCAACAACTATTTCATTTGCATTAAGCTTGTCCACAAAAATTCTTCTCCGAAAAATTCACTTGGTTGAGTAATCTTTTTCATTCCCCTAAAACTAATGATATCAAAATCCTCTGCGAATACTTCTTTAAGTCTGCTACATACGGCAGTCTTGGTGGCATCATTGTGTTAATGATCTGTTTTTATTTATCTGGGTTCATCATCATTATAGGGGGAGAAATCAATGCCTTCATAAATGAAAATCATCCAAAATGTGAATGAGCTTCCTTCTGTTCCTGTAATACCTGAAAGCTCTTCAACGAACACTAATCAAGATATAACATCTAGTATTGGGGAGGAATTCTTTCATGAGTAAGAAAGGAAAGCATAAGGGTAAAAAGGGGAACCATAAAACATCAGGTTCTGCAAATGGGCAGAATGGCTATCATTAAAAAGTTAAGCTGCATACAAAAGGGAGCCTTTTAGGCTCCCTTTTGTACGTTAGTCAATGAAATGACTTATGGGTGGCCCCTTTTGTATCTGTTTTACTAAAATTTAAAGAGGAGTGTAATCAATCCGTATCTTTTCACTTTTTTTGTATTTTCATTTAGGTCTTGTAGCTCTTATTTTCCCACTTTCACCTAGCTCACGAGAAAACTCTTCATCCACACGATCCGGTTCTATTTTTAAGTTTTTGGGAGTTTGAGGTAATGAATTTTTACTGCTAGATGGTTTTTGATTTTTTGATCTTCCCATAATATTGCCTCCTAACGAAATTTTAATCTTTATTAGTATGGCTAAGAATCACATTTATATATCTTTAGATTTGCTCATGAACGAACATTTTTAACTTAAAACAGTTTTTGGGGACAGCTCCTTCTCCTACAACTAACGCACCAGTTAGTTTAAGTGAAACTCTTCACATTTTCTCGAAAAGTTTACCATCTCTTTAACTAATTCGGTATAGAATGATAAGCAAATTACTTAAGGGTAAAGAGGTCTTTTTTCAAAGTGAATCTGTACCTATTAATTATTATTATTCATAATATTAAATTACTGTTTATTGAGAATTGGTGACGTTCATACTTTCTAAGATTTGTACAACTTCTTCAGTTGGAATTTTCATATCATCATTTATCCATTTTCGAATTACTTCAATGATTCCTCCTGTCGAATAAGTGAAAAAATATTCTAAATGAGTCTCATTAGCATTTGGTAACTGTTTTTTTATTTCTGCAATTGTTATATCATGAGCAGAATTCAAAACTGTATTTAGTACATAAGCGCTATTTTTTCATTAAAAATGATTTTACAGAGCTCCTTATTTATAAGTATCAATTTTATAAGTTCATTAAGTATAAAAATTTCTGTAGCTTTGAAATAAAGTTTGATCAAAAATACCTCGCAGACCCATATATAAAAAGAATCCATTTTGAAAAAAGATTTCAAAATGGATTCTTCTCCAGCAGATTTAAGTTTGGTTTTTATAAAAAAAGTTTGATCATTTTCTACCTATGTTGTTCCACAATCGCGCCCTTTAATGGAATAACTGAGTAACTTCTATTAGCTGATCAACAAGAAAGTTTATTATTTAATAGCTATCTTTATTAAAAAATATGGTTTCAAGATAACAACAATTCATATCTAACCGATTTATTTCTCTCAGCATCGATGTATTTATCTAACGAAGAAAATCCAACTGGGCTCCTGCTGATATTCCGACGGTCAATAAGCTGCTTCAACAATAAAGATAAATTACTTACTTACTTTTAAAAGAAACTGATCGATACGCTCTTTTTGCCGTAAGTGGTGCCGGAAATGCATTTCGATTAGCTGAAAATATTCCTCTGCATTTAAATATCCCATTGACCGGTGCTGAACTTTCTGGCTGGCCGGAATGTCAGTGAGCTTTCTTTCTATCTCCCGCATTTTCTCAATGATTTGAAGCAGTCCTTCCTTTACTTCTTCTTTTCCTGTAGGATTTGGTGGTGTGAAATCCGGTGTATCCGGACCTTTTACTCTGATTGGAGGAAACGTTCCTTCTTTGAAAATCGATTCGCCTATTTCTGTTTTTTTACCATCATCGGAAGCAGTGCCATTAGCACATTGCTCAATGGCTTTCAAATGAAGATAAAGAGTGCACTTTATTAAATGATTGTACATTTGTCCTAATGACCATTCATCCTCAGAAGGCTTCCTCGCAAACTCAGCTAGCGAATATTTACTTAACTCTTCAATATAGTATGTAGCCACCTGTTCGAATCGCTTCAATATCTCTTTTGTATCCAATAGTTCTCCCACTTTCTTTATAATTTTCTTAGTACGTCCCAATGCTAAACTAAATAACATCTTCTGAATTAACTTCGATTCACTTACAAATAAATCCTTCTCTTTTATTCAAGAAAATGGCCCGATTGCTGAACAAAGATTAAACAGGACTCTTCCACTAAACTGCCCCTATAGTTGCATAAGAAAAGAGCTGCCTTTTAGACAGCTCTTTTCTCAGCTAACGCACTTGTAAGTTGAAGATGATTATTATCGGTAATTATTGTGAACAGGTTTAAACAATTCTTCATTAGTATTTCTAACAAGTGAAAAATTGTCTACATTATAGTGACCGTGAAGGATTTCATTGTGATGAAGGATTATTTGTTTTGCAGTTAAGTTTTTGGAATCAGAAGTAGAATGTCCATCACCAACTAATGTTACATCAAAATGATTGATTGTTGCTGTTCTAACGGCTGTATCAATACAATGTTCCGTCTTACAACCCATTATTACAATATGGTCTACATTGTTTTTACTTAAATGTTCGTGTAATGGAGTGCCATAAAACGAATTTGTGGCAGCTTTATCAAATATGATAGCAGTTGATGGTACTTTAATATCCCTGTGTATCTGGAATCCAGGTCCTTCACCATTTGAAACATCTAAATCTCTTATAAAAACAACGGAGACACTTTCATTTATCGCTTTTTCAATTACAGTATTAATGTTATTAACGATTTTTTCTTTCTCAAAGACTCCTTGTTCTTCTTTATTACCTTCTATTAATTCCTGTTGAGCATCGATTATCAGTAATGTTTGTTTCAATATTTTCCCCCCTAAAGTTATTAGCAGTTAGTTTTTTCCTGTTTTTTATTAAATATCAGATAGTATGTAAGCACTTCTTACTAAGCTCTTTATATTTTCGTCAAATGCTTTACTAATACCTTCTTGAACTCCCTGCCCCTTAGTTCCATAAGAAAAAGCTGCCTTAAAGACAGCTCCTATTTTCAGCTAACGCACCTGTTAGTTTATTAAGGAATGATTTAATACTCAACTATAATTTGCCATTGACCATCAGGTTTAACATTTATCTCAAATAAATTGACACCAAGCTCTTTTAATACTGCCGTTTCTCTAGCATCACCACATGCGAATGCAAGTACAAAGAAACTCTTCTTTCTTTTATTGCGATGTCCCCTGTAACATTTTAAAAAGTCGGCTCATCTATTTATGAATATTTTCATTTTTGGTTATTAAGAATGCAGCCTCATTCTACTGGACATCATTACACAACTGACCGATTTTCTCGACTTCCACAACGACCACATCCCCCGACTTGATCGGGCAGCTGCCAGATGGTGAACCAGTGGCCAAAATGTCACCGGGCTCCAGTGTCATCACCTGTGAAAGCCAGCTGATCAGATACGGAATGCTCAGAGACATTTGATTGGTATTCCCGTCTTGTACAACGCGGCCGTTTAAAGTGGTCACAATCCGCAAATTTGTAGGATCTATCCCGGTAACGATGCACGGCCCCAAAGGCCCGAACGTATCAAATCCTTTGCCCCGCGTAAACTGTGGATCTTTTTTTGTAAGATCCCTTGCTGTGACGTCATTAAATATCGTGCAACCAAACACATAATCAAGCGCATCTTCTTCTTTAATGTTCTTTCCGCGCTTTCCAATGACCAGGGCCACTTCCCCTTCAAGCTCCACTTGGTTGGTTAGCTCGTTTGGAGGAAGTATAATTTTCTCCTTGTCTGGAATAAGCGAAGATAATGGCTTTAAAAATAGAAATGGTTCTACAAGGTTTGCCTCCCCGCCCGTTTCCTTCGCATGACCTGCATATGTCCAGCCGAAATTAACCACTTTAGAAGGTTTTACAGGTTCCAAAATTTTCACGTCACTATATTTCAGCTCTACCCCGTCATACTTTATTTCCTTGTTGACAAGTTCAGCAAAACTGCTAGACAGTTGTAATATTTTCTCATCCTCAACAATACCGTAATGTATTTTGCCCTGTTGATTCTGATAGCGAACTATTTTTTGTGTTTTTTGTAGTACATGCATGATGAATAAACTCCTTTGATGAATAAGATATACTTACCTCAGATAATATAAAATTCGGCTCTTCTCATAATCGCAAACAAGCCCCCTGTAGGTGATAATGCCAAACCCTTATGTCTAAAAATCTTTTTTATTACATGGTGTTTTCCTTTTTTAAAGTGGTAGCATCTTGAGAGTGCTCCCAACAATCAAGATTTTCAAGACCTTTAATGCTGTCTTTATAAAAAACTGGATCTTGACCGGCTTTTTTCTGTTTCATATAATCACTTAATGCTGCAAAAGCTACTTTTGATAATAAGAGAACGGCAATTAAGTTTATAATAACCATCAAGCCCATAAATAAATCTGCTAAATCCCATACAAGCTCGACCTTTGCAACCGAACCGAATACAATCATGGCGAACGCGCCTATTCGATATAGAATCAACAACACTTTACTTTTGTGTAAAAATCGAATATTTGTTTCCCCATAATAATAGTTACCAATTAACGAACCGAATGCAAATAGGAAAACAAAGATAGCAAGACAACCTGATGCCCAGGAACCGATGTGTTCACTTAATGATGTTTGTGTAAGTGCAATGCCAGTTAGCCCTGGTTGTTTATAAGCATCAGAAAGTAAAATAATAAATGCTGTGCTTGTACAGATGATCAGTGTATCCGTTAATACGCCAAATGCTTGAATAAGTCCTTGTTTCACCGGATGACTTGTTTTTGCCGTTGCGGCAACGTTTGGCGCACTCCCCATACCAGCTTCATTCGAGAATAAACCACGTTTAACTCCATTCATGAACGCAGCGCCTAGTGAACCGCCTGCTATTTGTTCAAAGCCAAACGCGTTATTAATAATAAGAGAAAGAATTTCCGGCATTTTGGTTATGTTCATTGCTACGACAAATAATGCCATTCCAAGGTATAACACACCTAGAATCATAACCTTGTATTCAGCAATTTTTGCAATACGATTCACACCGCCAAAGATAATCACAGCGAAAGCACATGTCATGAGAATCCCTACAGTTAAACGATCTGAACCAAATGAGTTCTCAAAAGCAATTGTAACGGTATTTGATTGTACAGAATTGAATACAAGACCGAAAGAAAGCGTAATTAAAATGGAGAATAATACTCCCATCCAACGTTTGTTCAATCCTTTTTCCATATAATAGGATGGACCGCCTCGGAAACCAGTTTTATCTTTTACTTTATATACTTGCGCTAACGTACTTTCAATAAAGCTGGTTGCTGAGCTAATAATAGCAATTATCCACATCCAGAATATCGCTCCAGGACCGCCTAATGCAATCGCAATCGCAATTCCAGTGATATTACCTGTTCCAACGCGAGCGGCCATACCAATACAGAAAGCTTGAAATGGGGAAACGCTGTCTTTAGAACTAGTTCTCCCTTCCATTAAAACACGGACCATTTCCCTTAACATTCGAACCTGTACAAATTTCAATTTAAATGTGAAATAAATCCCACAAGAAACAAGCATAATAACTAATAATTTTGACCAAAGGAATTCATTTGATACGCCAACTACATCATGTAATAATTGTTGCATTCTATCACCTCTTATAAGAAATTTACTAGCTTAGAGGATACCTAGTTTTTTCACTGTAAAAAGATCAACTTTATCAACTGATGAATTCTGTCCAAAGTCAGGAGTTATATAGCCCCCAAATTTGAGTTAATCGCCTTGATAGCAGTATCTCAAAAAAATATGTAATATCTGCTGCAATCGATGCTTCCATCATTTCTTTTACCTTTTTAGGATCTGTTGTTTTTCCTAGCACCCACATCAATTTCGGCACGATTGCTTCTGTGTTCATATTTTTAGAACGTACTACACGATTATGGTCAACTTTCCGACCGACTTCATATATACCCATGTCTTCTCCTTCTTCTAGACATTGAGTCGTAATGACAACTCTTTCGTATCAATACGGCAACGTACATTTAATTCATGTATGTAACTTAATAGATCATCGGCATGCAGTTCAGGTACAAGTCAGTTTTCTCCTTCAAGTGAGGCTACTGTTCCACCAGTCGTAAACAACATTAATTTTTTCAATGATAATGGCTCCTCTATCTCTTTTTTACAATAAGTTTTTTAAAAGAAAGTATTCAATTCGCGTATGTTTATTCAATTCGCGTACTTTCTTTGTAATTATAGTAACATAAATATAATAATTCAAGATAAAAATATTCAATTCTCGTACACCTCATCCACTTTTTGAATCCACAGAATGGTGTTTGCTTCCTGAATCTGAGCTGAGTTATTACAATGATAAATATCAAAAAGATAATTATTTCATTAAGATACTTAATTGCAACTTAGATGTTTAAGCCTAAAAACCATATACATCAACGTGTTTATATGTTCATATTTAGCCAGAAGCGTTTTCAGCTCCAGTTTTGCCATTTCGGAGCCTTATCGAAGTCCGATGGACTTACTGGCTGCGGACCAAAAATTTATGGAAGATTTACCAGAGGATGTTGATCCATGTGGTGAGTTTGGTGAATATCACTCATTCGTATATAACGGAGTCATTTTCTCTCATCCGATACGACTAGACTTGGGAGATGAAATGTTTGTACTTCCTGCCAATCCATTATCCAGCGAGGTTGGTTATAAACGTGTGGTAAAAGTTTAAATTTTTCATTAATATTGTCAGGTGTTCCAATTTGCGAACACTTTTTAATAAATAAAAAAACATGGTCATAAAGTAACCATGTTTTCTTTTTACTCATATAGCTGTGTCTACACTAAGAGTTATTTATTAATAAATTCTTTGTTGATTTTTTCAGCCTCAGCCAAGTATTCTGTTTTAATCCCGCTCTTAACTCCCCACCAATAGAAGCAGAGTGCCAGACATGCGATGACCACCATATCCCAGCCAAATGTAAGAATATTTTTTCCGCCGAACTTCTCACTTCCAATATAAGAAATCAAAATCATACAACCTAAGTAAAGAAGCATCCAAACACCTGATAAAAATTGTTTTTTGAATCCATTCCATTTATTTTTAGCTTGATAATAAAAGTAAATAGGTAGTCCAATGGCAATGATGAAAACGACTTCTCCTGTTAATGGCCAACGCGCCCAGTATAAAGTCAGCGATGCAAAAACAAATCCACAAGGAGCAATAATAGAAGCGCCTTTTAAGTGAAATGGACGATTAAAATGAGAAGCTGTACGTCTTAATGTTGTCAATGCAACTGGCCCCATGATGTACGAAATAAGTGTAGCAACTGAAATCACTTCAGCAAGTACGCCCCATCCGCGGAATAAAAATAAAAAGATAAAACATACGCCTAAGTTTAATAACATCGCTGGACGAGGAACACCATATAGTGGATGTAATGTACCAAAGATATTCGGTAAGTACCCATTTTTCTGCATTCCATAAAGCATTCGCGAAGTTGTAGCTGTATAAGTGGCACCTGTACCAGATGGTGATACAAACGCATCTACATACAATACAATCGCTAACCAGTTAAGGCTAAGAGCAATTGCCAAATCAGCAAAAGGTGAATTAAAATTCAGTTGACTCCATCCGTTCACAATCATAGACGGATCGACAGCACCGATAAAAACAACTTGTAAAATAACGTATATAAAACCTGCAATTAGAATAGACCCAATAACAGCAATTGGTATAGACTTATTCGGCGACTTCGCTTCTCCTGCCATATTAACAGGACTTTGAAATCCATTAAACGCAAACACGATACCAGAAGTAGCTACTGCTGTTAAAACGCTTGCCCAACCATATGGTGCGATCCCTTGAGAACTTGTAAAGTTTTCACCATGAAATCCAGCAAAAAATAACGATCCTGCCATTACACCTGGAACAATTAATTTAAAAATAGTAATAAATGAATTTGCCTTAGCAAAAAGGTTAACTGTCCAATAGTTGACGAAGAAATAGAACAATAATAGTAAAGAAGCTATGAATAATCCTTTGGTCGTTAAGATATTGTTATCAACTAAGGAATGAGACCATCTGGCCCATTCCCAAGGCCACGTACTCATATATTGTACCGAAGCAATGGCCTCAACGGTAATAGTCGAAGCGATCGAAATCCAGTTCGCCCACGCAGCTAAAAATCCAATAAAAGAACCATGCGAATATTGAGGATACTTAACCATTCCTCCAGCTTCAGGAAACATTGCCCCAAGCTCTGCGTAAGATAATGCAATAAATAAAATTACAACCATACCGATAATCCAAGAAAAAATAGCTGCTGGCCCAGCAATCTGGGCGGCTTTCCACGCTCCGAACAACCAACCTGAGCCGATAATAGAACCAATACCTGTCATAGTTAAAGCAAAAGTCCCCATCTTTCTATGCATATTACTCATCTCTACCTACACCTCTTCCTAGGAAAATAAAAAACACTTGATCTATTTATAGATCAAGTGTTTGCCCAGGCGCGCGGCTTATACTCTATATGCTCCCCCATGGTTCTCCATGTTGCGCCAGTTACATATAGGAAAATAGTTTTTTTATAGTATATAGGATTATTTTAAATTTCACAACACTTGAAAAATATTTATATTTTATATATATTCTTATTTATTTTTCGTAATTCCCTATCAATATTCATTTTAATTTGAAAAAATTAGGTAAATTAAAGTCCAAAAAACAAACATTCGATTTCCGGAACACACGCTACATCAATAAAATCATCTCTCTTTAACATTATACTTAAAAATCTTTAAGAGCTTATATTCGCAAAATAAACCGTTCATATTTTACAAATTATATCAACAACATTTACATAAACTGTTCTTTTCTTCCTCAAAAAAAAGCCATGCACATGAAACACACTCGGCATAGCTAGAGTGAGGAACGTAGATTGGATTTCCAAATATACTAATAGAAGCAAGTGCTATGTAAAATGTGCCTTCCTGGCTTTTCATTGATTAGGTTAATCTGAATAAATTAAATTTTGGATATTATTAATAAAAAGCTAAAGGAATTACCCAGTACCCCTAGTCCTCCATGTAGTGCCAAAGCTTCGCTTGTTATACAACCAGCCTCAAACATGATTCTACAAGTAAGGGATCGGAGAATGTTCAAACATACCCTCCTGAAAGACGTCTACTTTATCCCCACCCGTTAAAAAATACCTCAAATGCATTAGTTTGGAGGACACATCTGTATTTTTTGATTAAATAGTCCAGTGCATCTTCATCACCATTTTGGATTTTCCCAACCAACATTACATCTTCCATATGAGTATAGGTTTCCACTCGTTTCTTCTCGACGATTACACTCATTTATTTTCCCCACTCACTAAGTTGAGACCGATATAAACGTTGCATTACCACTTCAATGTGTTAAAGTGAATACAATATAATAATATCTCAGAAATGGAGATAAGATATTCGTAAATAACGACATTTTTCTACAAATTATGATTATAAATTTTGGTATGCTTGCATCATTAATCTCTTTAGGTTAGGCGTTAGTTCAAATTCCGGCAAGACTTATGGCAGAAAAATTTGGTCCTAGAAAAATGATCGCTTTTTCTCTAGTATGGTGGTCAGTATTTACGGGTTTGGCGGGTTTAGTTAAATCTCACGGTCTATTGTATCGGTCTGATTCTTACTTGGGATAGGTGAAGGACCGATGTTTCCAGCTAATGACGTATTTAATACAAACTGGTTTAGAAGTGATGAAAAAGCCAGAGCATCCAGTGCATTATTGGCAGGTTCATATTTTGGACCAGTTATCGCCCCTATCGTCACGGTTTATATCTATCAATATTTTGGTTGGAAAGCTGTATTTTATATTTTTGGATTAATAGGAATAATCATTGCAGGTGTATGGTATGTTATAGCCCGAGACTATCCTGAAATTCATAAACTTGTGAATGAACAAGAAAAAGAATATATTCTAGAAGACAGAGAAATTGTTGATACTGCTAAAGTTAGAGCCGCTTGGAGTACTTTTCTGAAAAGCTATCGATTTTGGGCGTTAGGATTGCAATATTTCGTTGTTTTGTATACTATCACTTTCTTCTTAGTTTGGTTACCTACATATCTACTGGAAGATCGAGGATTCTCATTAGGTAAAATGGGATTTGCTGCAAGCCTACCTTGGTTAGCAATACTGATAACAGTAATGACTGGTGATATTCTTTCCGAATAACTAGTACGTAAAGGTTTTTCAAAGCAAATATCAAGATCCTCTTTAGCTATATCAGGTTTAATAGTATTTATTATTTCAATGTACCTTGCCGTTATGACAGTATCTCCTTATATGAATGTTTTATGGTTATCAATATGCTTGGGTTCACTAGGATTTACAGTAGTGTGTTCATGGGCTTCCGCTACAGACTTAGGGAGAAACTTTTCAGGCTCCGTTTCAGGTTGGATGAACTTGTGGGGAAATCTAGGAGCTTTTGTATCACCGTTATTATGTGGTTGGTTAGCAGAAAACTTTGGTTGGAATATCACATTAGGAGTAACTGTAATCCCTGTGTTTATTGCAGCTATATTATGGTTGTTTGTGAAACCAGATACATCATTACTAAACTAAATACTATTAAGAGGAGTGACCGATTTGAATTATTTAGTATTTCAAATGGATTTAGTGGTTGGAAATCCTGTAGAGAATAGGAAAATCATTGAACGCTGGTTAGAAGCTAACTATAGTGATGATGTAGATGTTGTTGTACTTCCTGAAATGTGGTCTACGGGCTATGCGTTGGAGGAATTGAAAGAAATCTGCAAAGTGGATGGAAAGCAATCCATTGAATTTTTACAATCACTGGCTAAGAAGTTTAATGTAAACTTGGTGGGTGGCTCGATTGCCGTATTAGAAGGTAAAGATATCTTTAATCGTGCGATTATAGTAAATCGAATGGGTGTGATTGTTCACACATATGACAAGATGCACCTTGTTCCGATGTTAGATGAACCTAAGTTTTTAACGGGCGGCCATAATCAAGTTGAAATATTTGAACTTGAAGGTGTGAAGATGGGGGTTATTATTTGTTACGATTTACGATTCCCAGAAATTATTCGTGACTTAGCATTACAAGGTATTCAAGTGTTACATATCGTCGCAGAATGGCCACTTGCAAGGGAAACACATTGGAATACGTTACTTCGTGCGCGCGCAATTGAGAACCAAATGTATGTTGTTGCATCAAATGTGGCGGGGACAAAGCTAGGGGTGGAATTTGCAGGTTGCTCACAAATTGTAGATCCATGGGGAGACATTGTTCAAAAATTGGATCAAGAAGTTGGTGAATTAAAGGCAACTTTAAATTTAGAGAAAGTACCCCAAATAAGAAAAGATGTTCCCATATTCGATTCCAGAGTACCAGAAAAGTATAGAAAGTTATAAAATAGGAGCTACTCCAGAGATACCAATCTTTAGGAGTAGCTTTTACGTTTAATTCAACAAAGCATATGTTTCACGTAAAATCCATTGATAATTTTTATTTTCTTATGCAACTACTGTCCCGATAGTTGCATAAGAAAAGGAAATGACTACTCTTTATCATGGATGTAGTGTGACAGAACAGGATCCAATTTCCTTTCCACCCCAGTTTAGTGAAAGCTTGTCTTGATCTGAAAGAGGACCGACGCCACTAGGAGTACCAGTAAAAATAATATCTCCTTTCCCAAGCCCAAAATGCTTTGCTGTAAAATCTATAATTGTTTGCAAATCAAAAAGTAAGTCCTTAATATTTCCGACTTGTACACGCTCTCCGTTTTTAAAAAGGGAAAAATCTAATTGTTTACATGCTTCGACACCTTGAAACGGAATGAAATCACTTACAACAGCCGAATTTTTAAATCCTTTAGCCAAAAGCCAAGGATGCTGTTTTTGCTTTAACTGTGCTTGAACATCTCTAAGTGTTAAATCCAAACCAAGGGCTATGGCATCTACTATTTCATCTACTTTCATTCCTGTTTCGTACTGCTTTGCGATATGAAGGACAAGTTCTGTTTCATAGTGAATGGAACCCTGATTACTCGGCAACGTAATTGACTGACCATTCGCTTCAACTAGCGAATGAGTTGGTTTTGAAAATAAAAAAGGGGAAGTTGGTACTTCATTATTTAATTCTTTTGCATGCAAAGCATAATTTCGACCTACACAATAGATATTTTTAATGTCTTTCATTATTAAACCCACTCTTTTCTTTTAAAGAATAAAATTTTTGATACTAAAAATTTCAGATTTCTTTTTTATTAAATCTTACTTTGTAATGATTCAATAGTAAATGGAACTAACGCCCTTGTTTTTTCTTTAACTACTTTTTTAATATTAATAGTTTTTTCGCATAAAATTCAATCTCAAACGATGTCATAATTATTAAGTGTGATAGATTGGCCAAGTTCAACCTTCCTTACTATTAATTCTTCACAAACCCAGCAAACGTATGAACAGTGATTCTCTAAAAGGTCACATACTTCCTAACGAGTCGTTGTTACTTTACTTTACTTTCAATTTCGATAATCCTACTCAAAACAGGAACTTTATTTTGGGAAAGCCTCTGTTTTTGAAACTCGTATTATGTCACTAGGAAAGTACTTTTTAAAATATTTAACCACCATTACATGTATATCAACTGTAAGATGATATTTTTGCAATTCACTATCTGTTGAATAGGCATCAAGTGCATTTATCTCTCCCAGTTTGTTTATAGTATTTTGATAAGTTCTATATAGCTAACTCGTTTGTTATAAGTGAAAAGGACATAGTCTCCTTTACATATTGTTTTAACTATGTAAAGGAGACTATGTCTGGTAATTTTATAAAAACTTACTTTTTAGAACTTGGACGTTTACAATACGGACCTTTATAACTGTAATATATATTAAAACGTTTTTTTCTCTTTGATCAAAATGACACCTAACAATCCCATCAAAGAAAATATGACAGGAATGAGAAATCCATAATGATAGCCCACATCTATAGAATGCCGAGGAAATAGATCCAGTACATTTCCGAAAACACTAGGCAACAAAACGGCACTTAAGAATCCACCCATATTGGCAAATCCTGAAACAACACCTACTTGTTGAATAGGAAATGATTCCCGTACCACTGCAAAAGTCAAAGAGCTAGCTCCATTTCCAAAACCTATGATAAATAGTAAAACCACCACCATTATAAATGGAGGTTTTACGCCGGAGAAGAACAACCCACTCCAACTGCATAAGACAATTAGATGGATAAAGGTGTAGACTTTTTTGATAGAACCCATCCGGCTTGTAATCCAGCTAATTAAAGGGCCTCCTATAATGGCTCCAAAAAGACCATACATAATAAGCTGGCTTGCCCCTGAACGAGACATTTCAAACACATGAATTCCATAGGGAACTCCCCACGAACCGATGAATCCTATATATGTGCCAACCACTCCAAAGTGGCAAAAGAAAGTGGCCCAGGCTTGACGGGTAGAAAATATTCGGCGTAGAATCGTCCAAACACCTTCCCGTTCTTTAATTAGAACTTCCTTGGCTTTGGAATCATCTTTAAATAGTTGTTTTGGTTTCGATACAAGAACGACATACAGAAGATATGATGAAAGCACTAAAATAATTCCTATGCTAAGGAATGGGGTTCTCCAACCAGCGAATGAAATCCACATGGAAAAAGGAACGGTAGCTGATAACGAACCAAGGCTCGCAACCATGGCAACCAGGCCTAATAATTTTACAAATTCCTGTGCCTTAAACCATTGGCTTAATATTAAAACCAAGTTGACAAAAATGGTGGCATCTCCAATTCCAACTAATAACCGGGAGAAAATCAATACATATTCATTGGGAGAAAGGCTGTATATTAGGCTTCCCAGCCCATTAAGGAGTGTGCCGATAATAAGAAATCGATTGGGGCCATATCTGTCTGATAAAAGACCAACCGGTATTTGTAATCCTGCATAAGCTAAAAATTGAATGCCGCTCATAAGACCTATGGTAGAGGCGGAAACATGAAAATCCTTCATCAATTGATCGGTAATAAGACCAGGAGCCGTTCTTTGGCTCACAATTAAAAAGTAAGCAAATAAAACGGTGCCAAATACCACCCATCTATAACCGCTTTCTTGTTTATTCATCTTTATGTATCGCCTCCCGTCTAAACCTCAACCTCCCCACAAACAAAATCAATGCAGCGTGAGCACATACCGCTCTCATACATGAAACCCCCAATTAATCTAATTCAAGCACTGGATGCCAGATAGGGCTCTTCGATTTATTCAAATTAGGTGACATCCATCACATTATAAACAGCGTGACCGCCATAATTCAGAATTTCTTTTTGTAGTTTTCTAAACAAACTTCGCCACGAGCTACCGATACCAGCTTCGCACCCTTAGATGCAAGCTCCTTTGATGCGGCTTCTCCATTGCCTCTGGAGGCGTAATAAAGACAACTTTATCTTGAAAATTAGACATACTACATACCATCTTTTTAGTTTTACCCACTTTTGGAGCAAAATGTACGATTATTTTTGGTGAGGTGATAATTCCTGGGATTTTAATCCCTACGATTCATATATAGTGAATCACACGATAGGAGTTTATTCCAATTATATGATTTTCCCCCTCATGACACCTAGGTACATATGTCCATTTAATTGTAATGAACTTCGTAACCCATTCCATTACTTTAGTAATTGCATATGATACCTCTATCCTCTTTTCAGAAAGAGAAAGAAGTCTTTAATACTTTTATAAGTACAAGCCTATGTAATTCCCGTCAATATAACCCTGTGTTTCTGATTCATTCATACCTTTTTCCTCCTCCCAGTAAATGTATTAATACAGGAAAAGTAAAATCATAATGAAGGACCGACAATAAAGTCTCATTCTCTACAATTACTATGATTTTAAAAAGTTTTATAAAAATATCGCGCTCCTTTTTTTACATAAATGGGAGCGTAACTTGTTATAGGAGGATTGATGAAGGTGTATCCAATAAAGAGAGAAAATATCGAATCGGACTCTTTTACTTGTAAATCGTGTGGGGAAACGTATGATCACTCTCTTATAAAAATGAATTTGAATGTTTGTCCTAAGTGCCAATATCACTACCCCGTAACAGCTTATGACCGCATTTCAATGATTACAGATAGTAATTCTTTTTCGGAATTCAATAAATGTTTAACTTCCGTTGACCCGTTATACTTCCCTGAATATAAAGATAAATTAGTTTCTGATAAGAAAAAGACTTCATTATATGATGGGGTCATTACTGGGGAAGCTTCCATAGGCGGCTATCCGGTTGTAATTTGTATCATGGATTCTCGCTTCCGTATGGGTAGCATGGGCTCAGCAGTGGGTGAAAAAATCACAAGATCCATTGAAGAATCATTAAAAACCCGAAAACCATTAATAATATTTTCAGCAAGCGGTGGAGCTCGGATGCAAGAAGGGATTCTTAGCCTTATGCAGATGGCGAAAACGAGTGGTGCTTTAGAAAAACTAAACTATGAAAAAATTCTTTTCGTATCCGTTTTGACGAATCCTACAACGGGGGGCGTTTCTGCTAGTTTCGCTTCATTAGGCGATATCAATATTGCCGAACCACAAGCTTTAATTGGCTTTGCAGGTAGACGCATAATTGAACAGACTATAAGAGAAGAACTACCGGAAAATTTCCAAACCTCTGAATTTTTATTAGAACACGGTCAACTGGATATGGTTGTAAATAGAAGTGCATTAAGACAATCAATTACAACCATTTTAAAAATCCATCATCTAAATTTCAGGGAGTGCCTTGAACGATGAATTTTCAAGAATTAAAAAAACTAGAAAACCATATTGCCGAACTGAAAGAGATGTCAGCAAATCATAATCTTGACCTTTCCGAAGTATTAAATAATCTTGAGCAAAAAGCCAATGAAATCAAAAATCACATTTATGAGAATATGGAAGTTTGGGATAAAATTAAACTATCTAGAATTCAACAACGCCCTACTACTTTAGATTTCATCCATCATATTTTTGAAGACTTTCTTGAACTTCATGGTGACAGACTTTTTGGGGATGACCCTGCTATGGTTTCAGGAATAGCTACCTTCGAGGGAATGCCTATTACTGTAATAGGAAATCAAAAAGGGAAAAATACAAAAGACAATATCCATCGTCGTTTTGGCATGTCGCAACCTGAAGGCTACAGAAAAGCTCTAAGAATTATGCAACAAGCCAATAAGTTCAATAGACCTATCGTAACATTTATTAATACGTCTGGAGCCTTCCCAGGTCGTGAAGCAGAAGAACGTGGACAATCTGAAGCTATTGCCCGCAACCTTCGTGAAATGGCTGGCTTTGGAGTGCCCATAATCTGTATTATTATTGGTGAAGGTGGGAGTGGTGGCGCGTTGGCTTTAGGTATCGGCAATCGAATCTTCATGCTAGAAAACACATTTTATTCGGTTATATCGCCTGAAGGAGCAGCAGCATTATTATGGAAGGATGCCACACAAGCAAAACGCGCAGCTGAAGTATTGAAAATTACGGCTAAGGATTTGATGAAACTAGGCGTGATTGATGAAATCATAAAAGAACCTGTTGGAGGAGCACATATTGACCTCCCTCTTCAATCGCAATATATCCAAGAAACTCTACGAAAAGCATTGCAAGAACTTGGTCATTTAGATAAAGGCATTTTACGCCAACAACGATATGATAAATTCCGCAAAATTGGTGAGTATATGGACGAAATACTGGTTAAAGGTGATAATTAACTAAATCGCGGAGTATTTTCATGTTGGATTTCAATTCAATTGAAAATCGCCAAACTTCGTTATTTTGTATGCTAAGCAAATCCCAGTAAAAAAGAGCTGTTTCCTGTACGTAAGGAAATGACTTTTTTTATTTCTCTAATTTGTGCCATGGCACCTGGTGAAAAAAGTACCAACCGTAGCTTTGAAATAAAGATTGATTAACCGTTCCTCTTGAACCCCCATATTAGGGGTAGCACCACTGATGCAGGCTCAATAGGTTAAGCTGTATTGTATAACCCGGGCAACTTTACCAAGAGGATACGCTTTCCAAAATGAGATTGAACTGCTTTATAATTTGTTTGAATTAGTCCTATCTTAAAATGATATTGTCGCTCTATGTTTATAGTGAATTATTTTTGTACTTGAATCACTTTATTTTTTAGAAATATCGCTAGTTCGACTGCATGATTCGTACGAGTTCTTTTTCTAAATCAACGGGCTCATTTGCGTAATTGTAAATCCCTAAAAACTTCTCTATGGCCTCTGGATGGGAACTGATTAGCTTGTTGACAGCATCCTGTTGTTCAGTTATGCGTTCATTCTTCGAAATTTGGCATCCCACGTGAAACCGAACCATAAACTCATCTTCCATTGCCTTTTGATATTCTTCAGACATTTGATTTGATTGATCGGATTGTCCCTTATATTTTAATAGAATATTGGATAATATACGTGCCCCACATATAGCATCATGGATACCCTGTGCCATGCCAGGATCTTTAAAACAAACTGCATCTCCAACTAACGCCCATCCTTTTCCCATTCCTTTATACCAGTAATTATCATACCCTAGAATGCCTTTGACCGGTTCTTCTAGTTTTGCATTTTTCAAGCGCGCCCCAATTGTTGTATTCGGAAAGTTATCTGTTAAGAGATTGCGTAGACCGCTTTCTGGATTTAATTTCAACCGTTCTATCAATCCCTTATTTCCTAATGGGAAAATGCCGACAATAACGTATAAATCATCATTCGTCGGAAAGAGAATGGCTGTGTTATCTTTTAACTTGTATACTTCGAATTTAGGGACATTATCATGGCGAAATCCAGAGAAATACCCAAAATAGATGCCGACTGTTGCCGGAATACTTATTTTGAGTTCACTTTTTACCAGCTTGCGAATAATAGAGGATCGGCCGTCTGCACCGACTACCAGGCGAGCTGAAAATTCTTGTTTCTCGTTGTTGCTGTCTAAACCTTTCACGCCTATTACTGTTTCGTCTTCACGGATGACATCCGTCACACGAAATCCTTCTAAAACAGTTACATTCATTTGAGATTTGGCATGTTCAAGTAGGATATGATCGAGATAAGTTCGTCTAATGCAATAACAACTGTCCTCTCCGTAAACCTCAGGGATGAGACCTTCTATCACGGTATCCTCAAATTGAAATTTAATATCCCGTACCGGTGGTGCTTTTGTTTCCAATAACTTGTCCAGGACACCTATTTCTCGAAGAAGAGCGACAGTATTATTGAAAAAGGTATGGGTTGATAATGTGTCCCTTGGAAAAGTCGATCGGTCCACTAACAACACATGGAAACCAGCTTTAGCTAGATAAATTGCCAAGGTAGAGCCGGCACATCCAGCACCGGTAATGATGACATCAAACATCTTATTCATCGTATCACTCCATTTTTAAGTACAATTATTAACTTGCATTTCCAGTTGCAGGGTTCTAAAGTTAATGCTCCTATGAGTTAAAGCAATGGGGAAAATTGATAAGAATATTCTTCATACATAAAGTATGGAAAATAAAACGAAATAAGTACAGAGAATTCCAAAGTCGATCTCCTCTACGTTTAGGATCGACCTTTTTTACTTCTTCATATAGAACATTAAGAAATTAAATTATCTGGCGAAATTTTAAAAAGCCAAAATACTAAATACCCACTAAATAAAAGAGATACGCCTTTATTAGAGAAATGCCCCTGATTGATGAAGTAAGAATAAATAAATCCAGATATTACTTTTAATTATGCAAAAAAAAAAGAGCCAACAAGTTGTTGACTCTTTGGTTTAAAAAGTGGATGCTAAATCTTTTGATAGTGCAATGGCATTTTCTTTAATTTCTTGTGCTTTATCAGGCATTGCAGCATGTCCTTCAACGAATATACCTTCAAAGGATGGCACTCCTAAGAATTGCATAATGATATTTAGATATCGGTGACCCATTTCCATTTCAGCTGCAGGTCCTTCGGAATAAATACCACCACGAGCTTGAATATGCAAGGCTTTCTTATCAGTTAAAAGACCAACTGGGCCTTGTTCGGTGTATTTAAATGATTTTCCTGCAACACAAACGGAATCAATATATGCTTTTAATACTGGTGGGAATGAAAAATTCCATAAAGGTGTTACAAATATATATTTATCGGCAGCTATAAATTGCTCACATAACTCTGAGAGACGACTGACTTTTGCTTTCTCTTCCGACGAAAGTTCTTCAAAGCCCTTTCCAGATTGAAGTTTCCCCCAACCACTGAAAACATCTACATCGATCTCAGGAATATTTTCTTTATAAAGGTCAATATTCACAATTTCATGGCTAGGATTAACTTCTTTATAAGTGTCAATAAATGCTTTTCCAACGGCCATACTGTAAGATTGTTTGTCATCATGAGGATGAGCTGTGATGTACAATACCTTTGTCATTTTGTATCTTTCCTTTCTTTTTACATATTTGAACATTCTAGTTTGTCTAAGAAATCCAACATTTATACAAACCCCGAACTAAAAATGACCAATTCCTTTTCCTTGTACAATGCGCCCTTAAACTGAATAACCTTCTTCTAGCTGGTTTGTTTAAGACCAATAATTTTCCTCCAATCATATTTTTTCGTGTTGACCAATTCGATTCTGCTTCTTGTTTCTACTAGGAACAACTCACAATGGATGTTGTGTAACCGACAAACATAAGAAAATCCCACGACTAAGAAAGAAATTTTCTGGCAGGTATAAAGTTGTTTTCAATGATAAGTGATATGTATAAAATTAATTCCTTAAAATAAAGGGGTATCACCAACTAAAGTAAATCCATTCCCCGTCCATAAAACGGCAGATTTAAGGAAGGTATAAATCTTCTTACAATTTGTGAGAAAGAGTTTGAATTTTGGATATGATAAAACAAGACAATATGGTTGGTTTTAGGAGGCTAAGCAATTGACGAATTCAATAAAATTTGATCTGCACACTCACCATCAGCGCTGTGGACATGCTATCGGCACAATTGAGGATTATGTAAAGCAAGCCATTGAATACGGATTGCATTATATTGGGATTTCTGATCATTCTCCATATTTTTATAGTGAGGACGACCATCTCTACCCAACTATTGCAATGGCAAAAAGTGAACTTGTCCCTTATATTGAGGAAGTACATCGTTTAAAAGAGAAATATGAAGGTAAAATTCACGTGTTATTAGGAATGGAAAGTGATTACTTCCCTGATCACATTGAAGTCTACCGTGATCAATATCTTTTACACCCTTTTGACTACATAATTGGATCTGTTCATTATGTTCAAGACATTAGCATTTTTAAAAAAGAGCGTTGGAATGGTTTGACCTCAAAAGAACAGTCAAGAATCAAGGATGAATACTATGAATTAATACAGAAATCAGCAAAAAGCGGAGTGTTTCAAATCTTAGGCCATATTGATGCAATGAAAGGGTTTTATCCAGCCTTTTCATCCATTGAAACAGACAGTATTGAAAAAACGTTGAAAATCATTAGTCAAGAAGATATCTCCATTGAGATCAATACTTCAGGTAAAACAAAAGATTGTGGTGGATGGTATCCAGCGGATGACATTTTAGAACGAGCACTTTTCTATAATGTGAAGGTAACATTTGGATCAGATTCCCATACACCTGAACGTATTGGTGATGAATTTGAATTAGTCCAAAAAAGACTAAAGGAGATCGGCTTTTCTGAGTGGGCTTACTTTGTTAATAAGCAAAGGATTCTCACTCCACTTTAACCTTCCCGTCAATAGGATTAGTACTGGGCCGGATAGCCAACTTCCATTCTAACCAGGTCTATTGCGTCATCACATTCATAACCCTGTACCTTTTCACCATAAATATCCATATCAAGAAAGGTGTTACCAAATTGGTACCATTTTTTGAAACGGGCCCTGAAAATGATAAGTGTAAGAATTTACACAGCATGCAAAGGACAGATTAATTGAAGAAGCCGACCAATTAAAGGTCGGCTTTTTTCATATACAATTTTTAGCAGAAACCGCCGTAGCCTTGAACGGGGGCAGGACCACCGTAACCTCCATCATCACAACAAATAGTAGCTCCAACAATGATCAAGAGTATAAATAAAACGACTATAAAGGCGAAACCTCCACCAAATCCAAAACCGTTATTCTCACAATCACAATTTGATTCATGACCACAACTTGACAATAGAAACATCTCCTTATTTGTTTTAAGGAGGAAATTAATTTTATGGGTTACTTCACCATATGTTCTAATTAGGATAATGACACAATAATCACCGGAAACTTTTTATTGATTACCCTTTCGACCTGAAAGTAACGATTTAACAGCATATTCTTCTGTTTGGTGATTTCACGTAGCTTCGTGAAAAGCACCTGACACACCATCGAACACATGAGCCGATTCATTTGGGAATCCAACTATCACGTCCAAGAAATGATTTATCCACCGTGCCACGAACCTATTTGACGTTCCCAGGTTCGGCAGTAGAAGAAACGGTGTAAGCTTGTATCTCTTACTGCAGGACATCTTATCACCATAAAAGGCGAATCCTCATGTTCTTTTTTACTCAGTCTTCCTGTCCCATTTGGTTGCTATCCTCTTTAGAAAAGCCTGCTTTTCCATCTGTGTGATGAGGTTTGTCACGTCGGCAACTCCATCTAGCTTCGGTTTTCTAGGCAATGGCACCTTTCATAGTGAACAACAAGATAGCAAGAGATTGATTAATTACAGGCCCTCAGTTCGTAAAAGCTTAAAAAATATTGGATTTTATTTTGGATCAATAGTTCATACTAATTAGAAATTACTTGTTAAAGAAGGAGTTTATATGCCTAATCAAAAAAATAGTAACCCTAACACATCCCAACATAAAAATCAGGTTAGTCGTTTAAATAAAGAAAAGGATACACTCGACATACTTAACCAAGAAATGGAAGTGGATACAGATGTCAATGAAGATCCAAATCGGGAAAAGTTATTAGATGAATCAGTTGATGCTTTTCTACAATCGAAAGAAGAACAGCAATATTAGAAATCAAAAAAAGTGATACATAATTAAACTAGAAGACAAGATAAAGTCATTTCTCACCAATGGAAATCAGATCATTCCACCAAGTGAACATTTTCAAAAGGGCCACACCTTAAGCTATTGGGGGCCCTTTTGTATTAGTCTTGCAACTCTTATTTCCTTACTTTCACCTAGCTCACGAGACGAGAAAACTCTTCATCGGCTCAATCCAGTTCTATTTTTAAATGGTAGGTTAAATTTTGTAAACATTATTATCTAAAAAAAAGATTGGCAGTTCCTTCTTGGAGGACCGCCAGCAAAACGCGAATTTACAACGTTAAGGATGTTCTCTATTAAAAATCCCAATCTTTCAATGATATAAATCGAAAATTGGGTTTTTAATATTATTATTTGCTGATTCATTCTTTAAAGAAAAGTTTGTTCGTTTTATGATGTCATATTGCACTAAAGCTCTCATTTTTTGAAAAAGACGATATAATGTTTAGTGTAATTTGTATTCGCAAAAGGAGGTTCTTTCTTATGAATATTTTGATTTTAGGTGCAACTGGACGTGTTGGGAGTCAATTAGTTACTTATGCCCTTCATGATAGACATAATGTTGCTGTATTAGTTCGCACTCCAGAGAAGATTGAAATAAATAACGAAAATTTAACGATTATCAAAGGTAATGTATTAAATAAAGATGATATCGTCCGTGCAATGCAAGGGATTGATGTTGTTATTAGTGCACTGAATACTGATGGGACAACCACATTATCAACAAGTATGCCACTAATTATCAAAGCGATGGAAGACGAAGATATACAACGAATTATAACTATTGGAACTGCAGGTATCCTGCAAAGTAGAACCACCCCAAATTCACTGCGTTATCTGTCAAGTGAATCAAAGCGTAAGTCTACCCGTGCAGCGAAAGAACATCATAAAGTATACGATATGCTTAAACAATCAACACTAAAATGGACTATTGTCTGTCCTACGTATTTGCCTGATGGAGAAAGTGTAGGTAAATATCGTGTAGAAGGTAATTTTTTGCCGGAGGGTGGAGTTGAAATATCTGTGCCGGATACTGCAGAATTTACATTTAGCCAAATAAAAAGTAGCGATTATATAAAATCACGTGTAGGTATTGCCTACTAATAATAGTCTTTTACTACTTGCTTATTGAACTAACCCGTTTGTTGAATAAGCAACTCAAGGGAATTGAAGTTACAAAGAAGAAGGGTATGAAATTCTGTCGACGCAATAAGAGATTAACGCAAATTTTATTCGTGTGAACGATAAGTGGAAATCTGTATTGATCACTGCGTCGTCTTTTCATAAATGCTATATCCCCCCTCCAAAAATAGCGACATTCTGCCGGTCAGGAACAAACGCTTTCCCGTTCCATTTCAATATGGTCTGTACAAATCCTAGTGCGTCGGCATTGTACCTCCCTGCTATCCTCTGATAGGCTTCGAGCTCATATATGCCTTCCCTATTGAAATCAACCGGATATAAACCAGATAAAGGATTGACCCATCCTTCTATCGGCGCCTTCAAAACACCATTCTGGTTATAAATTTCAGATAAATATTCCTTCCCCTTATAAGTTAGGTCAAGAATGTACTTTTCATTTAGGTAATAACTGTTCACCTTTGCTTTGTATTGATTTTCATAAGCCACATCGTACTTATAGTTTTCATTGAATGCATCGGAATCAAAAACCGGCGTGAGTTTACCATTAAAATAAGAAAATACATACGCATAAATAGCACCAGCGCTGCCTCCTGTATCAATGACCACTAAAATATCATCCCTCTTGTTACCTGTAAAATCACCAAGAATAAGGGTTGGATTGTATCCTGCGTTATTTTTCAAAGGAACTTGTTCATATTGATTTGTACTCCCATTTCGGATGACTAAAGTTAAGTTTTTCCAAAATGGACTATCAGGGGTTTTATTTGCGGTAATAAAAACATTGTCCTTTTCCCCGTCCCCGTCAATATCGCCTTGCTTTGAAGTTACTATGGTTGATCTGTTCTGATTCATTTCTCTTGAAAGAACAGATTGGAGGCTCACTTGCATTTCTAGCAGTTCCTGTTTTGAAGGATATGGATTTCGGAACGACAAGGCGTTATCAATCGTTTGCAGTGCTTCGTTGGTTAATCCGGCTCTAATCTGAGTCTCAGCCAAACAATACCAATAATAAGGGTCATTCGTTTCTCGTATTTTTGTGGAATAGTAATGAAGCTCTTTTCTGATATCATACGTATCCATCTTCACCCCACCTGCCTTTTTATTCTCAATATAGAATTATATGCAGGAATTTGGGGAATAGCCGAATCTGCAAAACTTGAGTTGGATAATATTAATTTCCCCCCCAAAAAAATAAAGGAGAATACAAATAAGACATGTCTCATTTGTATTCTCCTTTTGATTCAATTAAAGTGTCCGATTTTTCTACATTATCGCGTTGCATAATACCTTTCTATAAGCTAATCCGCTTGCTTATATTTATTTAATTTGCTAATATAACTGACGAACGTTCGTTAAATTTGAGGTGATATTATTGAAAAGCAATGAAATTAAAGAAGCCGCTCTAAAGTATTTCACGATTCATGGTTATGAAGGAGCATCCCTTTCTCTGATAGCTGAAGAAGTCGGCATGAAAAAACAATCCATTTACGCCCATTTTAAAGGAAAAGATGATCTTTTTCTAAACGTTTTACGTGATGCGAAAGAGACGGAGCTATCTTCGAAACTCCAATATTTCAGTAAAGTTGATTCAAAAAATCCTGAAAAAGATTTATACGGATTTCTACAATTGATCATCGATCTTTTCCAAAAAAATGAGCATTTAAAATTTTGGCTGCGTATGTCCTTTTTTCCGCCAGCCCATCTTGAAAAAGCTATCGTAGAAGAGGTCATGGATATCGAGGAAAAAGTACAGGCGATACTGGAAAGAAAATTCCAAGATTGGATCAATGCTAAATTAATCGTCGGAGATGCAGCAATAACGCCGACCTATGCTTTTTTGGGAGTAGTCGATTCCATTATGCTGGAGCTTGTATACGGCAATGATGAGAAACGGCTGAAGGATAAATTAGCAGCCTCTTGGAAAGTATTTTGGAGAGGAATTTCACAAAAATGATTTACATAGAAAGAGGTGTTAATACATGAATAAACCAATTAAAGAACAAAAGATGGTATTAATTATTCTTCTAAGCAATATATTCATTGCCTTTCTGGGAATTGGACTCATTATCCCCGTTATGCCATCTTTTATGAATATCATGCATTTATCAGGAAGTACGATGGGCTTTCTTGTTGCCGTATTTGCGGTATCACAACTTGTTATGTCACCATTCGCAGGCCGTTGGGTTGACCGTTATGGCAGAAAGAAAATCATCATTATCGGATTATTCCTTTTTGGTGTTTCAGAACTTATCTTTGGTGTAGGCACGAACGTATCCGTCTTTTATATATCAAGGATCCTAGGGGGAATTAGTGCCGCCTTTATTATGCCGGGTGTTACTGCATATGTTGCAGATATTACATCAGTTCAAGAAAGGCCAAAAGCAATGGGCTATATTTCAGCCGCTATTAGCTTGGGCTTTATTATAGGACCTGGTATCGGTGGCTTTATTGCAGAATATGGTATACGCTTGCCCTTCTTCCTTGCGGCAGCCATTGCTTTTTTAGCATGCCTTACATCCATATTCATTTTAAAAGAGCCTATGACAAAGGAACAGCTTGCAGAAGTTTCTGCTAATACTAAGCAAACAAACTTTTTTGGAGATATAAAAAGATCACTTAATCCGCTTTACTTCATTGCGTTTATCATTGTATTTGTACTCGCTTTTGGTTTATCAGCCTATGAAACTGTTTTTAGCCTATTTTCTGATCATAAATTCGGCTTCACGCCGAAGGATATTGCAACCATCATTACAATAAGCTCAATCTTCGGAGTTGTTGTGCAAGTATTCATGTTTGGAAAACTGGTAGATATCCTCGGTGAAAAGAAGCTGATTCAATTATGTTTAATCATCGGTGCAATATTTGCGGTGGCGTCCATTTTAATCTCCAGCTATTTGGCAGTACTTGTAGTAACTTGCTTCATCTTCCTTGCATTTGACTTGCTTCGTCCGGCATTGACGACATTTTTATCAAAGGCTGCCGGAAAAGAGCAAGGGTTTGTAGCTGGAATGAACTCAACCTATACGAGCTTAGGGAATATCGTCGGACCAGCAATGGGAGGAATACTATTTGACGTAAACATCCACTATCCTTATCTTTTCGCTGCTGTCATTATCGTCATTGGCCTAGGTATTACAGTCATTTGGAAAGAAGACCGATTGGCAGCAAGCTTAGCGGAATAATTTGAAAAGCACGCGGCAGATTGTTCCGAATATGATTTTTTTCAAAGTAGCTTTCTTTTTGAGCTGGAAAACTCTTAAACTTGAAAAATAATAGTATACTTTTCTCCTTGAACAAAGATCCCTTGTCCATATTAGGCAAGGGATCTTATTTTCTTTAATTAAATTTAAAATATATCGGATATTCCTTATTTCTTTAAAAAGGGAGAACTCCTTACCCAATCGCTCTTTTCATCAATGGGACTCTAATTAGAAAAAGAAAAAAAGAAAAGCCTATCTCACTTTAGATCTAGGAGATAGGCTTTTTAGCTTTTATATTATCCCTTTAATAGTGGCATTCTTACTACTGTCTTTTATCGCTTAAGATAGTCGCTCCAAATTAATTCTGAATTTATATCGATCAGCCCGGTAGACCGATTTGACTACCCCAAGTGGTATATTGGAATCCAGGGTGCTTCTTCGTTCAATCAGCAATACCGGGGAACCTTCAATTACTTCAAGTATTTCCGCCTCGTTTTTTTGAGCGATGGAGGCTTCAATCACCTGTCTGCTATGCTGAATTTTAAAGCCAAACGTTTTTTGAACATAGTCTTGAATGGAGGTTAAGGCTATTTCTTCCGTTAAATCCGGGGCAAGGTCTTTTGGTATGTATAGTCTTTCATATGCCATCGGCAACTGATCCGCAAGCCTAACACGTATCAGTTCGAAAATAGGATTTCCTGCTTCAACCTCAAGCTTCGCAGCAAGATCATCATCGGCTTTGACCTCGTTAAAACTGATAACTCGTGTACTGGGTTCAAATCCTCTTGAAATCATATCCTCTGAAAAGTTTGTTAATCCTTGCAAGGGTTGCTCCAATTTTTGTTGGGTAACGAATGTTCCTTTTCCGCGCTGCCTATATAAATAACCATCATTCACAAGGTTCGAAATGGCCTGTCTCACTGTCATCCTGCTTATTTCATATTTTTCGGTGTATTCTTTTTCTGAAGGAATCATCTCTCCTGGCGCCAATTCAAGTTTTTGAATCGCTTCTTTAATCTCCTCTTCAAGTTGATAATAAAGGGGACTCAGAGAATTCTTTTGGATCATTTAGCGTAAATCTTCCTTCCATAGTGATGTAATTTTACAAGGCATCCTGATCGGAAACATCTCAAGCTAAAATACCGTTAGTAATAATCTTGTTCGATCCATGCTTTTTAACACGATAAAAATTCCTGTAGATTAGATTCATGTTTCTAAGTATCCAAATTCCTTTTTGTGAATTTCAATACAGATTCCCTTGAACGTTCAATTTCATTTTTATTTTCATTATAGAATTTTGAAACATAAGCATAGAAAATAATGCTGACCGTTAGAAATTGTGCAAAAAGCGAACTTGTTGCTGCACTTCGGAATTTAGCCTCTGGTGCACGTACATGCTGGAGGGACATATCAACTTTTTCAGTTAATCCATTGTCCCCCAATCGTGATAAACCAATTGTTTTAATTCCATATGCTTTCGCTATATCAACGAGTTCCAGAATCTCTTCAGTTTCGCCACTATTGGATATACAGAAAAAAACGGTATTCTTTGATGAAGCAGCAAGCGCAGTGGCCGTAATATGCGGGTCTTGATTGGCACTTACAATCTTTCCTAACCGTAACCATTTCTGTGTAATATCTTCAGCAACGAGCCATGATGCTCCTAGTCCATAGACATAAATTACATCTGCACTCCTCATGGTTTCGATAATATTGTCAAGAACGACCTCATCCAAATAATGTGCAGTTTCTTGTATGGCTTGTACGGAGTTGGACACTATTTTATTTTTAATGGACGCTATTGGTTCATTAGGCTCAATGTCATGGAATCCTTTTTTCTCCGGTTGGGAAATGAGGGATGATAAAGAAACCTTTAGTTCAGAAAAACTGTTTACTTTTATGGAATGACAAAATCTCGTTACAGCTGAACTGCTGGCATTGGCATGATCAGCTAATTCATGTATCGTCATTCTGATAATATCATTTGGATTTTCTAAGATATATTGTGCAATTTTCCTTTCTGATTTTGGCAATTGGTTCAATAAACTTTCAATTCTTAGGATAATATTTTCGACTTGCATATGATGTAATCTCCTTGATTTTTACTTACTTTAACTGCTCCATTGCTATGTAGTAACAACCTAAGGTAGCAGATACGTCTTCTAAAACAAATTTCACTTTTGGGTTCTCAAGTTTAATATGGTTAATGTAAGAGCTTTGAACCAATGGTATATTTGTTAATATGCTACCTTTAATTGCAATTGTAACATTCTCGCTTAACTTTAACTTATTGATAACCTCAAGCGTCTTTTTGGAAAGGTGGTATCCTGCCTGACTAAGGATATTTTGCGAGAAATCATCGCCTGCATCCGCCTGTTGGACAATCAGGGGGACAAACGCAGCAATCTCGGCTTTCGTCGCGGAATAAATGAATTTCTTCAGTTCCATAACACTGTGGTAGCCCAGTTTTTTAAGTATTGACTCGGTTAAATGGCTATAATTATATCCTTCATCCTCTTCTTTCGTCATTTTTATAAAAGCTTGCATCGCGATCCAATAGCCACTTCCTTCATCCCCAAGAATGTGTCCCCAGCCGCCAGCCGATTTCTCAATACCATTATGGATGCCGATACTTACAGATCCCGTTCCGGATATGGTCAAAATGCCATCTTTTCCTTTTAGTAAAGCAGCATGAGCGATAATTCCATCATTTACAATGGTAAAGGGAGTATTAAATGCGCTGCTTATTGCACTTTTTATACCCTGTTGATTCTCCACTCCTCCAAACCCAGCCAATCCTAAGCAAATGTAACGGCAACTTCCATTATTAATAGCAGCTACGCATTTTTCAATTGCCTGAATAATGTTAGCGATGGCTTGTTTTTCATTTATAAGCAGGTTTCCATACCCCGCTTTGCCTTCACTTATTTTATTACCCGCTAAATCGTAAGCCACTGCTTCAGTTTTTGTGCCACCACCGTCAACACCGATAATATAATCCATATCATTCTCCTATTCAAAAAAAAGGAAGGAATATCAATGTTCCTTCCCTGAAGATTCTCAATTAATATTGAATTGGAATTTCCCCCATGGCTCCAAATAATCTAACAGAAAAATTTCCTCTTCTGCTATTCTTCCGACTACATTTGTTTTCCCTGAGTTCTTCATTTCTTTCAATGCAATCTGCAATTCCCCTTTATATTGTCCGTAGAGCTCATTTTCAATTAATATATCACCGCGTCTAATATCAGGCGTAAATGTTGGTTTAAAATCTTCGCTCTTATATTTTACGCGTGATTGAGTCGACCGAATAAGATAATCGGATACATCTCCACGGTAAAAATGAAATTCTTCCAATACTATTTTTTTCTCTAAATCTGTCATGGTTTCATGAAGGTTAACATTAAATGTTAACAGACCGCTGTTCAACAGGCTAAGCTGTTTCAATTCATCTTCGGAGGCGTAGGCATTTGCAATAATTACATCATCGATTAATCCTGTCGCATACAAGTGTTTCGCTTGTGTTGTAATGGGCAATTCCCGGTGCATTTCTAATGTACATAATCCTTCCGTAATCGGCCAAGGTCCGTAAGTTGCTGCATGTGAGCTAATGAAAGCTGCCGTGCGGATATTATGCTTTTTGAATGACTCACAGCATTTTATAAAATGAGGATAGCTCAATCCCGCATAGCGATGCGGATAGAAGTTATGTGATCCAACTAAATTTTCTTTATTAGGTTTGTAATCCATAATATTTTCTAAATATTTCGTTGCGTTGCTCATGTTTATTTCAATTTTCAGATCATAGGGATTATGTGTCATAATCGACTCTTCGTTACCTGTAAAACCCATGTCCAGCCTGATTCCATACGCACCTAATTCTGCAAAAAACGATAAGTCATTATAAGAAATGCCTAGCGCCCCAAATACCCGGGGTGCAATATCGACCATCACTTCCATATTCAATTGATTGGCATATACAATCGTTTCTTTAAATTCTTTTAAAATCTTCTCTTTGTCACCTTCAACAGAAAGCAAGCAAGTAAAGATCTTTTTGAATCCATATTTGTGTGCAAGTGCAATGTATTCGATGTCTTTCTCTACGGTTGAATGTTCTGGATAGATGGATATACCGAGTTTGCCCATTGTTTAATCACCTCTTCTTTACTGTTGTGGGGCTAGCTTTTTTACAATGCGGATCATATGTTCAATTAGTTTTTGTTCACTCATTGCCGTCATCAAGTGGTCCTGAGCATGAATCATCAATAAAGTTTTTTCACTTGGAACTCCATTCAATTCTGCTTGAATTAGCTTGGTTTGTGTCTTATGGGCCAAGTTCAATTCTTCCTGACCCTGTTTAATTAGTTCCTCTGCTTTTTCAAAATTAAATTCTTCCGCTTCTTTCAATGCTTCGAATGCTAATCCTCTAGCATTTCCGCTATGTGATATTATTTCAAAAATTTCCATTTCGTTATTGTTCATTTCAGTTGACATATCATTACACTCCTATTTATGTTAGATTATTAGATTCCGTATTCCATATTCAATGTTTGAAAACTCTTCACTGGATGTAAGAAACTGTACTTTCATTGAAGAATCGCGGCAAGTATTCTTCATGCGCCTTTAAAAGTTTTTGTAAAACCAATTCAGCTAGATCATCACTTGGAATAAGTGGGTTGATCGTTAAAGCTAATAACGCTTTATCATACGAACCTGTAACAGCTGCCTCAGCACCTATCCTTTCAAATGATTTGATCTGTTGTATTAAACCTTGCACTTGTACGGGTAATTTACCCATTGTCAAAGGAATTGGTCCATTTTTGGTGACGATACAGCTCACTTCGACTGCTGAATCATAATCAATATCAGTAAGCGATCCTTTGTTTTGGACATTTAACACTTGAATGTCTTTTTTATCATTATAAATAGAAGAAATGACGTTGCACGCTGCATCGCTATAGTAAGCTCCACCACGTTGCTCTAATTGTGGAGGCTTGATGTCAAGGGTTTCATCTTTGTATAGGTCAAACAAACCTTCTTCTAATTTTTTCACGATTTCAGCTCGAGTTTTCCCTGCTTTGAATGCTTCCAGCTCTTCTTCTAAAATCGTTTTTGTTTTGTAATAATAGCGATGGTACGGGCAAGGCACCACACCTAAAGATTTCAAAAATCTTCTATTCCAAGCCAGAGGAGCAATATTCTTCATCGTCATCTGAATTTCTGGATTACCCAGCATTTCAAGCACTTTATCTGTTACTTCTTGATCATCAACGAACACATGCATCCCGTATACCAAGTGGTTTAACCCAGCGAAATCTATGTGAACTCTCTTCATTTCAACACCCAGCATGTTAGAAATGGACATATGCATATTAAAAGGTACATTGCATACCCCAATGACTTTTTTATGCTCGCTGTAGCGAAGAAGGGCTTCGGTTACCATCCCCGCTGGGTTCGTGAAATTAATTAACCATGCACCAGGGCATAGCTCTTGCATTTCTTCTGCAATTTCCAGAAGAATAGGTATAGTTCGTAATGCTTTGGACAATCCACCTGCGCCATTCGTTTCTTGACCAATCAATCCAAGTTCCAATGGGATACGCTCGTCCTTGATTCGTGCATCAAGTAATCCCACTCTCATTTGCGTTGTGACAAAATCAGCATTTTGCAAGGCTTGACGGCGGTCTAATGTTAAATGTATTTCCATTGGAATCCCTGCTTTTTCAACCATTCGCCTTGCCAAGGTTCCTACAATCTCAAGTTTTTCTTTTCCTGCTTCAATATCCACTAGCCACAGTTCCCTAATAGGCAACTCATCAAATCGTTTAATAAAACCTTCGATTAATTCTGGTGTATAACTGGACCCTCCACCAATTGTGACAATTTTTACCCCTTTGTTCATTTCCATTCTCCTAACACCTCATGCGTTAGCATTTATTTCATATCGGCCATTATCATTTATTTATAGATAATTGCATAACAGACCAGTGCGCTTACCGCTAATAAAGACAAGAACAATAGTGATGCTTGTTTCTTGTTTTTAAACTTACCTTCAACAAAACAAACAACCATAGTCAATCCTGCGCTTATGGCAAAGGTATTTCCTAGGTACAGTGATAATTGTTTATCTATCTCCAAAGCATTCATTAATGTGTTAAAGATAAAATTAAAAACAAGAATAAAGCTAAAAAATAGAAAGGCACTTTTGTAACTAAAAAAGTGAATTCTGGATGTTGAATTCATGCCCTTTCCTCCCTCTCTCAATTATTTTAAAGGGAGTTTGGAGCTTTAAGTCCCAAACTCCCCCTTTTAAAAATTCCTTATAAAGCGATATTTTTATTATCTGTTGTTTCTACCATGTTTTCCTGCGCCAAAAGCTTTTTATCGTACATTTTGAAGAATGGCAGATAAATAATGACGGAAATTGTTAAATTAACCATCACGAGAACAATGGCCCTCCAATCACCGCCTGTTGAAAGGTAGGCACCTATTGGAGCAGGCAATGTCCAGGGAACCATTACATAAGTAGGGTTCACCAGCCCAACGGACGTTGCTACATATGCAAGTGTCGCACCAATTAGCGGTGTTATGATAAATGGAATGATCAATATTGGGTTCAATACAATAGGCATCCCAAAGATAACAGGTTCATTGATGTTAAAAATGCTTGGAACAATTGTTGCTTTCCCCATCGCTTTACTATAGGTAGACTTTGCCGTCAAGAGCATAGCAATTACTAAACCCAATGTTGCACCAGAGCCACCAATCCAAATAAACCATTGGAAGAATGTTTCAGGAGCTATGTGGGGAATTGTCTTCCCAGCTGCAACTGCTGCTGAGTTATTCGCTAAGTACACTTCCCAAACTGGACGAGCAACGGCACCTACCACTGATACGCCATGAATACCAAATGACCAGAAGAATGTAATCAAAAACACTGGAATTAATACACCTGGCAAGGTATCGCCTGCACTGATGAGTGGTGCAACCGCTTTATCAACAAGTGAATGTAAATCAACAGCAAAAACGACTGTAATCAAGGTCATGACAAGCAGTACAATTGTAACTGGTATTAATGCTTCAAATGACCGGGCTACTGAAGTTGGAACAGAATCCGGCATTTTAATTGTGATATTTTTGGTCTTACATAGACGTAAAATTTCGACTGCAAAAATGGATACGAGCATTCCTACAAAAAGGCCATGGCCTCCGAGATTTGTCATTGGCAAAACAAACCCCACACCATCCATCATTTTTACTCCTATTGTGAACAAGAAGGCTGCCAATGATAGTAAACCTCCAGATAGGGGATCAAGTTTATAGCTTTGAGATAAACTGTAGCCTATACCAAAAGTAATATATAGAGTCATGATAAACATCGTTAATCGATATGGTATTAAAATTTCAGCTATGTGTTTTGCAGCCCATTCACCTACGGCACTATCTGCTGCAACGGGCGGGAATGCAATGATCAAAAATAAACTCCCAAAGATAATGAACGGTAACGCAGAAACCACACCATCGCGAATTGCGCGTAAATGTTTTTGCTCAGACAATTTTGCCATGGGTGTTGAAAGATTATTTTCTAAAAAAGCTACAAACTTGTCCATTCGTCGTTTTCCCCTTTTACGTTTGATTGAAAAGAAATAGAGTTAGATTATTATTTTGCTAGTTCTGTTACAAGTTTTAGTAACTTAGGTCCACCAAGAGGACTGTAGGCTTGAGCTGGAATGGCTTCACATGGGACACCTGCTTCATCGGCAGATGCCTTAAAGCCATCGAAACGATGTTTGACTTGTGGAGCTACCATTGCCACATCCCAACCGTTACGTACCTCTGCATCAAATTCTTGAGTTCCGACCGCCAATACTTCGATATTTACCCCCTGTTTTTCCCCTTCTTTTTTTAAAGCGCTTACAACGATAGCACTTGACATTCCACCTGAACATACGAATAATACCTTCATTATTTGTTCCTCCAATTTTTTATTTTTTATAAAAAGCGTTAAATCGTTTTCCTTATGAAACCATTTGCCTTTTCTAAACGATTTGATGCTTCTTCATATGAAACATTCGTTAAAATCATGACAATTGCAACTTTAGGCTGATCATATGCCTTTTCTAAAAATTCATCTGCAACTTCATAACTACAGTCAGTAGCGTCCATGATAATACGTTTTGCACGTTCAACCAGCTTTTCATTTGTTAACTGTAAATCCACCATTAAATTCCCATAAACCTTTCCCACTCCAACCATTGAAGCTGTTGAAAGCATGTTGCATACTAACTTTTGAGATGTTCCAGCTTTTAAACGTGTCGAACCCGTCAGGACTTCAGGCCCGTTTACTACTTCAATCGCAACTTTTGCAATTTTACCTATCTCTGAACCTTTGTTACAGCTTATAGACACTGTTCCTGCACCAACTTGATTGGCATATTCCAAGCCCGCAATAACATATGGAGTGCGTCCACTGGCCGCAATGCCTACTACAACGTCCTTATTCGTCAATTCGATTTTCTTTAAATCTTCAGGACCTAATTCAAAACTGTCTTCTGCACCTTCAACCGCTTTAATGAAAGCCTTTTCCCCGCCAGCTATAAGACCCACTACTTCACTTGGATCGGTATTGAATGTTGGGGGACATTCCACTGCATCCAATAAACCGATGCGCCCACTTGTACCTGCACCCATGTAAATTAATCTGCCATTTTTATTCATAGCTGCAACGATCATCTCCACTGCTTTGGAAATTTGCGGAAGTTCTTTTTTTACACAATGGGCAACTTTTATGTCTTCCTCGTTCATCACCTCTAACAATTCAAGTGTATTCATTTCATCTAAACTCATGGTCTTTTCATTACGACGCTCTGTCGTTAAATGCCCTAGCATACAAATCATCCTTTTTTTATTCAGTGGTGAAAGTGGTGAAACTTTTTTTGCTATAGTGAATATATCACTATTAAAATTTTATTTCAATATTGTGTATACATTTTTAAAAATTAATTTTAAAATAAACGTAGATACATAAATGATTTATAACTTTCTACTAAAAATGTAAAAGACTGGCTATTACATGAATCCTATGATTCTTTTATTGATTAGACATAATCTCCATTTAGATAGGTGACAATTTGATATATTCTTTATTTGTTAACGCTTACAAATAATTAAATATAAATATTAGTAATGAAATGAGGTTGTACTATTGATGAATGAAAGAATTACAAAAAGAAAATTAGGTTCATTGGCGCTAGCCGCTTTGGTGGGAGGATCGCTTCTCCTTCCATCTGACTTGATTGCAACTGCAGAATCAGGGACTATCCCTCAGCAAACAACTTATATAAAACAGGAACTGCGCGCAACTTGGATTGCAAGTGTGTTAAATATTGACTGGCCATCCAAACCTGGTTTATCCGTATCAGCACAGAAAGAAGAATTCATAAAATACTTGGATGAACAAAAAGCAATGGGCATGAATGCTGTCGTTATGCAAATCAAACCCACTGCAGATGCTTTTTATCCTTCTGAATACGGTCTCTGGTCAAAATATTTAACAGGAGTTCAAGGAAAAGATCCTGGGTACGACCCTCTTGCATTCATGGTTGAAGCAGCACATGATCGTAATATGGAATTTCATGCGTGGTTTAATCCATACCGCATAACTATGCCTTTAGGTAAAACAGCCGAAATGTCGGATATTGATAATCTTCCAGAATCCCATCCTGCTAGAAAGCACCCGGATTGGGTCATACCATATGGACAACAATTGTACTTTAACCCAGGCATTCCTGGCGTACAGCGGTTTGTTATCGATGGAATAATGGAAGTTGTTAAGAATTATGATATCGATGCAGTTCATATGGACGATTATTTCTATCCTTACAAGATTGCAGGAGTACCTTTCCCGGATGAACATTCCTATCAAAAATATGGAGCAGACAGATTTACAAATATAGAAGATTGGCGCAGGGATAATGTAAATAACCTTGTTAAGCATATAAATGAAGAAATCAAGGCAGAAAAGTCATATGTGAAGTTTGGTATTAGTCCATTTGGAGTTTGGCGCAACAAAGCAGTTGATCCCACAGGGTCTGACACTGCTGCCGGGCAAACGAATTACGATGATTTATATGCGGATACCAGAACGTGGATCAATAATGGATACATTGATTATATTGCCCCCCAATTATATTGGAATATAGGATTGCCAGTAGCTGACTACGCCAAACTTCTTGATTGGTGGACAAAAGAAGTAGAAGGTAAAAATGTTCAACTCTATATTGGACAAGGAGACTATAAAATTAATACAGAGTCCAATGGTGTACAAAACTGGTTCAATCCTGAAGAAATGCCCAATCAGTTAAAACTGAATCGAACATATGAGGAATTTGATGGAAGCATGCATTTCAGTGCCAAAGATTTACGGAAAAATCCCCTTGGGATAGCAGATCGCTTAAGCGAGGATATTTATAAACATCCCGCATTGGTTCCAGCCATGCCTTGGATTGATGATCATGCCCCAAAAGCTCCAAAGGTAAGCAAGGCAACACAAGCAGGAGATGGAATACAATTTGAAATTAACGATCACAAGCAATCGGATGCATCCTATTATGCCATTTATCGTTTTGATGGGAAGAAAAAAGGAAGCATAGAAGACTCAACGAATTTACTGGCTACAGTGCATAAAGAGAAAAACCGTCAATTATTTAATGATGGGACTGTAGTAAAAGGAAAGACTTACACATATGTTGTGACTGCCTTGGACCGTACACACAATGAAAGCAAACAAACTATACAGATTAAAATAAAAGTAAAATAATCATCAAGTTATGGCCTAACCGTTAAAGTGGAGCATGTAAGTGAACAACAGGCAGGAATGGTCTTATCTTTAGTATCATTTACTGTTGCAAAAAATCGCAAATCAGGATTATAAAAGTCAATTAAAGTAGGTGGAAGACTATGTACATAGTAGGGTTAATGTCCGGAACATCACTGGATGGAATTGATGCCGCACTTGTTCGGGTGGATAATATTGGACTAGAGACTGAAATGGAAATGATTGAGTTCATAACATACCCTTTTCCAAAAGATGTTGAAAAAGAAATTATGCAGTCTTTATCGGTAGACACATCCAATGTGCAGTTAATTTGCAGTTTGAATTTTAAATTAGGAAAATTATTTGCCAATGCAGTAAAGGAAGTTTGTCTTAAAGCCGGATTTCCCATTAATAAACTGGATCTTGTTGGATCCCATGGACAAACCATATACCACCAGCCCTTACAAGAACAAAATTGGATTCCCTCCACGTTGCAAATTGGGGAAGCTGCAGTGATAGCTCATGATACAAACATTCCTGTCATATCTAACTTCCGTACGATGGACATGGCTGCAGGAGGACAAGGAGCTCCGCTTGTTCCTTTTACCGAGTATATTCTTTATAGAAGCGAAACGAAGGGAAGATTACTTCAAAACATAGGGGGCATTGGAAATGTAACCGTCTTACCCAAGCAAGCATCTCTGGATGACATGTATGCTTTTGATACAGGGCCTGGGAATATGATCATTGATGAAGTATGCCGACAATTGTTCCATGTAAAATATGATGAAGGTGGTAAAATAGCTAAACAAGGACAAATTAATGACGAACTTTTATCTTATTGCATCAGTCATCCTTATATTATGAGCCCTCCACCAAAATCAACCGGTAGAGAATTGTTTGGCAAGCAATATGTCGTAAAACTATTAAAGATGTTTGAATCACTTCCAAGCCAAGATATTTTAGCAACAGTAACGATGTTCACAGCAAAGTCTATTGTGGAGAATTATCGAAAGTTCATCTTTCCTAAAACCAATATAGAAGAAGTGATTATTGGCGGCGGTGGCAGCTACAATAAAACGTTATTAAATATGATCCAATCATTACTTGGAAATTCCATTCAAGTCTTGACTCAAGAAGAGTTGGGATACTCTTCTGAAGCAAAAGAAGCGGTGGCCTTTGCGCTACTGGCAAATGAGACTTTTCATGGTCATGCAAGTAACGTTCCCAAGGCTACCGGCGCTAACATCGATGTCATCCTTGGAAACATGACCTTCCCTCCTTCAACACATCGAATTAAGAAGTAAACATAGTGTAATATTATATTGGGAAGCAGATATATGAAGAAAAACAACGTTATCCTAAATGGATTGCAACTCAAATTTATATTACTTTTTCACAATTGTAAAAGGTAAAAAACTTATTAACTATTGAAAAAGAGTAAAAGGCACATCGATATTTGATGTTCCTTCTACTCTTTTTTTTGAATGCCTGAAGAATCAGGCGAACTCTTCTATTTATTTAATTGCCAAGCAGCAGAGATACATACTTCACTTCTAAATATTCATCCATGCCGAAGTGTCCCCCTTCTCTACCTAAGCCACTTTCCTTCATGCCGCCAAATGGTGCTTGGGCAGTGGATGGGGCACTGTCATTAATACCGACAATTCCATATTCAAGACCATCCGAATAGGTAACTGCTTTATTTAATGACTCCGTATACACATAAGCTGCCAAGCCAAAGTTTGTGTTATTGGCTCGATCTATTGCTTCTTGATCGGTTTTAAATGTACTGACAGGGGCAATTGGCCCAAACGTTTCTTCCTGCATGCACAGCATATCATCCGTTACTTTGGAAAGAATTGCTGGTGCGATGAAATAGCCTTGTTTTTCTTCGAATTTGGAGGTTTTATGGATGAAAGCTCCTTTACTTTTAGCATCCTCCAATTGAAGCTGGACTTTTTTTACGGCGGCTCCATCTATCAGTGGACCAAGATCGGTTCCATCCATTCCATTTCCAACCTTCAAAGTTAAAACAGCTTCTTCAAAAGCTTGTAAAAACGGCTGCTCGATCGTCTCATGGACGAAAATTCGGTTCGCACAAATACATGTTTGTCCGGCATTCCTGAATTTCGATTGAATCAAACCTTTTACGGCTTCTTCGATATTCGCATCTTCAGCAATGATGAACGGAGCCAATCCACCGAGTTCAAGCGAGACTTTTTTAACAGTTTCCGCCGCCTTTTTCATTAGATGTTTCCCTACAGGAGTGGAGCCAGTGAATGTAATCTTTTTTACACGTGAATCATTCATCCACACGTCAGACACATCTCCCGGTTTTTGGGTTGTTACAATATTTATTACGCCGTCTGGAATGCCTGCTTCATGGGCACTTTCAACTAACAGCAAAGCGGTCAAAGGCGTTTGTTCTGCGGGTTTGATGACGACGGTACATCCCGCAGCAAGGGCTGGCGCAACTTTCCTCGTGATCATGGCAGCCGGAAAATTCCATGGGGTAATGGCAGCAACGACACCCACCGCCTGCTTTTGCACTAAAATACGCTTTGAAGCAACGGAGGCTGGTATGATTTCCCCGTAGTTACGCTTTGCTTCTTCAGCAAACCATTTCACGAAACTTGAAGCATATTTCATTTCACCTTTTGCCTCGGCCAATGGCTTTCCTTGTTCCAGTGTCATGATTGTCGCGATTTCATCCAGCCTGTTCTCAATGATTGTGTACCACTTCTCAAGTAATTCCGCCCTATGATAAGCACTTGTTTTCGACCAAGGCAGAAAGGCAGCTTGAGCTGCATCCACAGCAGCCTTTGCCTCTTTTTCATTAGCGTCCGGAACATAGCCCACAGGCTCCAGTGTTGCTGGATTTTCTACTACAAAATGGTGTTCTGTATGAATGCGTTCGCCGTTAATATAAATTGGCCATTTTTCCACTACTTTTTTCATCCCGCTTTAATCTCCTCTTCTTCTTCTTCATTATCTGTAAAAGTATTATCATTTTCTCCTTTGAAAAAGTCCTTTCCATATAAAAGGGCACATAATAGGATTCCTGCAGCAAACGCCATTCCAGCACCTTTTATAACTAGGATGGCAGCAACTACCCCTGCAATTCCCAGATCGCGTTGGCTCTTCGCCTGCATTACACCGACGCGTACGCTAACATATCCCTGAACCAAAAGTGTTAAGGCCAATGCAACACCTAGAATTGGTTCCACTAAGCTGACGACCGGCAATAAGAATAATCCTGTATTAGTACCCCAACGGAATGAGCCAGCACCGCCAAAGAAAGAATTCATTGCTTTCTTGCCATTCTTGAACCGTTCCACAACTACGACCTGCATGGCTGCCCACAACGGACCACACATTGTAATATCAGGTCCGATAAAACTCATGATCACATTTCGGCCACCAAAAATTAAATGAGCTCTGTTTGGATTATAGTCCACTTTTTCATCTTCCCTGACCTCATCGGATTCAGAAAGCAACGCTTTCGTTTTCAGTACATCCCCGAATACGACTAAATAAGTAGCAAAAACAGCTGGAATCGCACTTAAAAAGAAGGTCATGGCAGGAAATCCTAAACCAAAAACAGTATAGTCTGACCAAAGCGTAGCAAAATCCGGACTGCTGAATCCCCATTGAATATTAGGCCATTTTGCTTCTCCAAAAATCGGGGCTACAAAGACCGCGAGCAAGATAGCAGGCAATATCCCTAAATTCCCTAAAAATACCCAAGCTTTATTTCGCATTTTTAATTTTCCAAAACTTTTTGAAAAAAGTAGATAAAAGGCAAAACCGATACAAATGCTTATTGTATAAGGAAATAAATCAAACTTTCCACCCACTTCGAAAATGGAAACGACAGCACCGATACCAGCACCTAAAATAATTCCTGATTTGATTGCATTCGGCACTAATCGAACGACCTTACTCGCAAGTCCGGTCATTCCTAGTAATATCGATAAGATACCCAATGTCAATTGAAACGCAACGAGTGCATAGACCCGATCAGGTCCTTCCGGAAATTGCCCGACAAACAATACAAGCAATGGAACCGCCGGTGTAATCCAACCTGGAATAACTGGGTCTCCGAGTAAATGATGTGCTAAATATAATAATCCATTTAAGACAACGACGGCTAGAGCCACATCAAAAGGCATTCCTAGATGGTCTGCAAGTAGTGTAATCGCTCCAAGGTCAACTGCACACATCAATAGTCCTTGAACATAGTCCGGCCATTCAAACCGATAATGGACAAATGGCAATCTAATTTTAAAGGGTCCCGCAGGTATATATGATGTCTCTTCTCCGTAGCGACGGTTTTTCCATTTCATAATGTTTCCTCCACTTAAATGCCATAAGCTGAACGGTAAATTTTTTCGATATCCCGAACGTTTAATGCACGGGGATTATTCCGCAGCAATCGTACTTGTTTGATGGCTTCGGCAGCCATTTCACTTAAGGCAGATTCAGGAATGTCAAATTGACGAAGTGATTCAGGTATATCCACGTAACGACATATTCTCGTCATCGCTTCTATAGCTTTATCTGCTGCCTCATCATCATTTAAATGATTGACTTTCTCTCCCAGTGCTTCTGCAATGTCACGGAACCTTTCCAAACATGCAATTTTATTCCATTGCATGACATATGGCAGTAATAATGAATTGCTGACTCCATGTGATAAATGGAAGCGGCCTCCAAGCGGATAAGCTAAGGCATGAACAGCTCCAACACCAGCATTTCCAAAAGCTAACCCGGCCATTAGGCTTCCTGTAATCATGGCTTCCCTTGCTTCTAGATGATCTGGCGCAGCGTAAGCCTTTGGTAAATTTTTCGCTATCAACTTCATTGCTCCAATTGCCAAGGCATCAGTCAAGGGTGAGGCGAATTTGGAAATATAAGCCTCCACTGCATGAACCAGTGCATCCACTCCACTCGCTGCCGTCACACTTGGCGGGCAAGTCAGCGTCATGACGGGAGATACGATCGATACATCCGGTAAAAGATACGAACTAACAATTCCCTTCTTAACCTGTTCTTTTTTGTCGGATAGAATCGAAATATTCGTCACTTCAGACCCCGTGCCAGCCGTCGTCGGTATGGCTATTAAAGGAATTCCTGGAACTTCAATTAGGTTCGTGCCAAAATAGGTCTCGATGCTTCCTGAATTCGTAGCCATGACGGAAGAGGCTTTGGCAATATCCATCGCACTTCCCCCTCCTACCGCAATCAGCCCATCATGATTTCCATCCCTGATGGACCGTACACATTGCTCAACGATTTCAATTTCCGGTTCAGGATTCACATCCGAAAAAATACCGTATGCTGATGAAAGTAAATCCTCAACCTTTTGCACAACCCCAGCATCCAGTAGAACTTTATCTGTAACGATCAATGGATTCTTCATCCCTAATCGAGTAACCTCTTCAGTCAGCTGTTGTAAAGAATCTGCTCCTGTCACCAATTTGTTAGCCATTGAAAAAATAGAAATATTCATGGTTATCTCCCCTTTCAGTTAATTACTTATGCATGAATCATGCCAAAGTGAAAACGCTTAATTTAAAGGGAAATTACTTATTCTTTCATGGGTAACCATATAAAAATGAGTAGAAATCAAATCAAAAAAACTAATTCGATTCGTTTTCTACTCGTATGTGAAATTTTTTCATTTTTTGCACTAAAGCGCTTTGACTGATATCCAAAGATATGGCAGCCGCCCTTGTTGTCCCGTATTTTTTCATCGCATCCAGTATCAAGGTCCGCTCCAGATCGGAAACGGCTTCCTTCAAGGAATGAGATGTAGTTTTTTTTGATAAGACCGGCTGTATGATAGATGGTAAATTAGCCAAATCGATCGTATCATCGTAAGTCGTGACAACCAGTCGCTCTGCAAGACTCGCAAGCTCACGTATATTACCAGGCCATGAATAGTTCGTCAGCCATTCATAGCATTCCGGTGTCATCCTTTTCTGTTCATTATATTTTTCATTGAATTTTTTCAAATACATTTCTAAAAGCGGGATCGTTTCTTCCTTTCGCTGGCGCAGTGGCGGAACTTCAAAGGATACAATATTAAGCCGGTAATATAGATCTTCGCGGAAAGATCCTTCTTGAACGAGTGAGGCCAGATCCCGATGAGTGGCAGTAATTAACCTGACATCCACTTCTTTCATTTCGGTGGAACCTACTCTCATAAACTTGTTTTCTTCTACCACTTTCAAAAGTTTGACCTGTAACTCTAAAGGTAAATCCCCTATTTCGTCTAAAAATAACGTACCACCATTCACTTTCTCAAAAATCCCCATTTTCCCATTCTTAAGGGATCCGGTAAATGCTCCCGGTTCGTATCCAAAAAGTTCGGATTCCACCAAGTTCGCTGGGATGGCTCCGCAATTTAATTCAAGGAAAATTTTATCCTTCCTGGAACTTTTCGCATGAATGTACTTAGCGATTAAGCTCTTCCCTACACCCGTTTCCCCCTGTAACAAGATCTTCGCATCCGTTTTAGCTACTTTATCGGCCAGTTTGAATAAAGGAGTTGTAGTAGGCCCAATGATTATTTCCTGCAAATTCACCTGTTCCGAGCCAGGCAATAATTGAGAAATAGGTTGGAAAGATAACTTTTGACTGTCGATTGTGTACTTCATCCGGATTAATTCAGTAATATCCCTAACACTATTTATGACGAAAATGACTTGATTCTGTGGCGAAAGAATAGGTGTGGCAGATACGATAATCTTTCTCCCATTTCGGATTCTTTGTGTCAAAGTGACTTGATTCTTCGTTCGAATAGAGTCCAACGAAGCAGAAACGGATATCATACCCTGCTCAATTAAATAACTCATTGGTTTTCCGATAATTTCCTCTTCTCTTATTCCGGTAATGCGCTGATAAGCTTGATTGATAAATAATGTCGTTCCTTCCCCATCGGTGATATACACGCCATCATACAGGGCATTAAATACAACCCTGCATAGATCACTCTCAAAAAATGCTTGAAATTGTTCATATGGTATAGAGTAATTCCTTATATTTTGTAGCGGTGCATTCACTGTAATGAAATGAGAAATAGGCTTCGTCAAATCACTCTGCTGCACTGCCGCAGATAACGCTTCAATCGTCAGAAATCCGATAAATTCCTCTGAATCGTCCATTACTTCCACTTCATTGCTTCCGACGGGAAAACTTGAAATCGCTTCCTCCACTGTCATATCCGAATAAAACTTAGTCATCAATATCCACTCCTAACCTGATCCCTGACTGGTCTTTAACATTTGATAGAACGCTTCCTCCTTAATTGGAGTACTCTTTGATAGTCCAGGCGAATTCCTCGCCTTTCAAATTAAAGAAGGCATAAACATCGGTCTCATTAACTTATATTGTGAACATTATGTAATGTCCTTTCCTTTTGTATGATACTATGTACGACAACCAAAGACACCCAGAATAAGTGCTTCAGCGGTAAGAACATATTCAATCCCCATATGCTTTTTCTGATAAAAAGCGATAAATATGCATTGGTATGACACTGTTATCATACCAAAAAAAGTTTGCCTAAAGTTTTCTATGGCTTGTACAATTGGGACGTGACTTCCGTTCCAGGTACTCGCTATCCGCGGTCGGTCCTGGAGCCTCCTCTACAATCAACTTTGTTTTAACATTTAGATTGAACTCCTTTTGCCTACAGTCCTTTTAAAATAGAAGGATTAAAACTTGAGTTGATGAGGATACTTTTTGAACATGATTCTATTCAGCGAGTTCAACTTGAAATGATTACTTTAGACCAACCGATGTCAGCGAACCATTTTGTAAAAATTGAGACTGCCATTGATTAACCTTGGGCCAAAATTTCAAAGGAAATTCTCAAAAGGGGTTCGGAATTTTTTAATTCCGCACCCCTTTTGTTACAAACTGAAACCTAATCCATATTTGGATTAGGTTCTTTGATTTGATTATGGAAAGTTAATTGCTTTCTCTCTAATTCTATGATTAATTTGGAAACCAGCCAACCGGTTTTACATCGAGATTAATGTTGATTTGTTTAATTTCCTGGTATTCATCCAAGCCGTATTTTCCTAAACTGCGTCCAATACCGCTCTGTTTGTAACCGCCCCATGGCGCCTCGACATAGGTTGGATGATAATCATTTACCCAGGTGATGCCTGCCCGTACCTTCTTGATCACTCGCAGTCCTTTTGCCCCGTCGTTAGAGAAGACGCCGCCTGCAAGGCCATAGTCTGTATCATTTGCAAGTTTAATAGCTTCTTCTTCATCTTTAAACTTTTGGATGACAACAACTGGACCAAAGATTTCCTCTTGGACGATGCGCATGTCAGGCGTTACATCAGTGAAGACAGTCGGTGCAATGAAGAATCCTTTGTCAAGACCGTCATCAACAAGACGGTAACCGCCTGCTGCAAGTGTCGCACCTTCCTGTTTGCCGATTTCAATATAGTTCAAAATGCTATTCATTTGTGCTTCGCTAACAATTGCCCCCATGTGGCTGTCTTCCGCAAGGCCAGGTCCTACTTTGATTTTATTTGCGCGTTCCACATAGCGTTTTACATATTCATCATAAATACTTTCTTCAACAAGAATGCGGCTACCTGATGAACAAACTTGGCCGGCACCGAAGAAGATGCCAAACAATCCGTAATCGACGGCCGTCTCTAAATCTGCATCTGCAAAAACGATGTTAGGTGATTTACCGCCAAGCTCTAGGGAAATTTTCTTTAAGTTGCCCGCGGCCGCTTTCATGATTGTGCGGCCAACATCTGTACTTCCTGTAAACGAAACAATGTCTACATCCTTGCTTTCTGCAATTGTTTGACCGACAACAGTCCCGCGGCCCATCACCATATTGGCCACACCTTTAGGGATGCCCACTTCCTCTAGGATTTCAAATAATTTCATAGCTGTGACAGGAGTCAATTCAGCCGGTTTATACACAATGGTGTTACCTGCCGCAAGGGCCGGTGCGATTTTCCAAACACTCATTAGAAGAGGGAAATTCCAAGGTACAATCAAACCGGCTACTCCTACTGGCTCGCGAACAACCATCGCTTGAACAGGAGCGGGAACTTGGTAAGTTTCCCCTTCAGGATGAAGGATTAAGCCCGCATAGTAACGGAAACACGCGGCTGCATCGGCAATATCGAAACCTGCCTCTGCTTTAAGTTTCCCGTTGTCCATTGTTTCAAGAATCGTTAACTCTTCCGCACGTTCTTCAATTTTATCTGCGATTTTATATAGGTAGGAAGCACGCTCCTGCGCTGTTAAGCCTGACCATACTCCACTTTCAAAAGCTGCTTTCGCAACTGAGATTGCCATTTCTGTATCTTCTTTGGTGGCACGCGGTGCCCTTGCAATGACTTCCTGTGTTGCAGGATTAATTACCGGGATTACTTCATTTGAAGATGAGGACTGCCACTTACCGTCGATGTAATTTTTTAGCTCTAAAACTGCCGTTTCTAAAATTGTCATGTTTTATGCCTCCGGTTTTCATTATTTTTTTTACCTGTACAGAATGATTAAAGTTTTAAAACAAGTCTGTCGTCCTTCGCACGTGAGCAGCATGTCAGTATTGAGTTGCGTGTTTGACGGTTTTCTTCGCTAAGGAAGTTATCCCGGTGGTCTACTTCCCCTTCTGCGACATCTACTTCACAACTTCCGCAACCGCCCACTTTACAAGAATAAGGTGCATCTATTCCTTCCCTTAAAAGGGCTTCAAGCAATGTTTCACCCTCATTAACGTTGATGGACCGATCGCTGTCTGTAAGGTCGACAATGAAAGGATCTTGCGGTCCATCATTTTTTGTCGCAAATAATTCGAAGTGGATCGCATGTTCCGGATACCCATATGAACTTGCAGCTTTTCGATACTCTTGTACCATCTCTAGTGGTCCGCAAAAATATACATGTGTGCCAATGCGATGATCCATCATCGTCTCAGGCAACATTCTGCATTTGTCTTCTGCCTGCGAAAAATAAAATGTACATTGATCAGGATATTTGGCTTTCAACAGATCATAAAAAGCACATAACTCCGGTGTGCGTGCTGCATAATGGAGTTCGAAGGTTTGCCCTTCGGCAGCCATGTCTTCCATCATTGCCAAAAATGGGGTGATGTCGATTCCAGCTGCATAAAAAGCATGATGCTTAGCTCGAAAGCTTAGAGGAAAGTTGTTTTTAGGGAAACTGACTTCCAACCTGGAATCTTTCTTTACATGATCATGCCAGAAAGCGGAACCTCCGCGAGACGCCTCGTCACGACGAATGGAAATTGCATATTTTTTGCGGTCTCTTGGATTGCTGATGATGGAGTATTCTCTCTCGAATATCGTATCTCCGGCTGGCATGAAAGTGGTCAAATGCGAACCGCCTGTAAATGCAGGCAACGGTTTTCTATCAACTGGTATCAACTCGAACTGTTTCACGAATGGAGTTTCTTGAATGATCTTGTTTACTTTCATTTGAATATTTCCTACTACCCGCATGATGATCAGCTCCCTACTTCTTCTTCTTTTCCGATTGGGATGAATGGGTAACCTATATAACCTTCCCGTACGATTGAATAAAAAGGACCTATTTCAAGACTGGCTCTGCACTGGTCACATTCTGCAATCTCTGCTTCTTCTGCGACTTCCGACACTTCGAAACATTTCATGCAATATACGTACCTTCGTTTAGGCCCGATAATCACCGTCTGGATCTCATCCTCAGATAGACCAGCTTCTACCCCCAGCGAGAAGACCATAACGGCATTTTTCCATGCAGCCGCAATATAAAATTGGGTGCCCATCTTTTGTGACAAAATGACTCTCTTAATCTCCTCTTTATCTTCCATTCCGTTAATGGAAAGACCTTCAAAAGGTACTGTACCTGCAATTTCAGAAGTGAAACTTTTCGCCTTTTCATATCCGGCTTGATCAGAAATGATGACAAACTTCCTTCGTTCATTCCGAGGAGTAAATTGATTTACGATCGTAATGGATTTATCAAACAATACTGGACTATTGTACAAGGCCCTATCCCCCTACTTTTTGTTTATCTTCGCTTTTTGTTTTTCATCATCAATGCGCCTCAAATATTCAACCGATTGTGGAAGAAACGGGGCAATCCCTTTGTATTCAGCCATAGGTTCCGGAATATCCTGCAGTACGCTATATGTCAGATCAAACCACTCCTGGCGCAATGCCAAATCCTCTAGTGGCAGGAACTGCGTATTCAATACGAATAGAATGGCGTTGCTTCGTGGCATGCGATAAAACTTTTGTTCTTCAACACGCAAACGAACAAGTTTACCTGCATTTTCTGGTGTTATCCCAGAACGCTGCGGTCCCCATACATCCATCGTTTCATAGTTGACATCCCAACGGTCCGCCATCAGGTTCCAGTTGATGCGTGTCCATGGCTTTCCTGGCTCAATGGATAATAAAAACTTACGAACGCGATCTGCCAGTTCGTCGCCTTTCCGCGATACAAATGGAACTGGTGCATGGATTTCATCAAAGGACATGCCTTTATTCCAGTTAGCTGAGAAGAGCGCGGCGTATGAAACTTGCCCCACTTCCAAATAGAAATTACTATCGCGATGAACCATTAACACAAAATCATTGTGGAAATGGCGGCCTATATAATCAAGCGGCTCATTTGGAAGCGTGCTGGCATCGCCATATACGAATGAATCGGATTCCCCGAAGATGTGGTTTTTGAAAGTCCAGTTGTCTCCATCTTTAATGACCTCGAAATGCTCCGGATAGCGATCGGTTGCCATGTCGACAAGCATTTCCAGTACCTCCCATTGCATTTCTAATGTGTGTGAAAAAGATTGAAACCTTATATGCGGCTGTTCTTGAAGGAGACGACGCTTCGTTTCTACTTGGAGTTTGTATTCTGGTGTGACTTCGATACAGTTAATGTTTGAGAGTCGTTTCAAGTCGTTTGAATAACGATAGTTACCTGAAGTGAATGGAAATGGGAATGTATCTAAATCAGTTGTTTTGAAATCTAAGCTTTGTGTAAACATTGAACAATCTCCTCTCGTTCCCTAGATTTTTTAAAGTGCGTTTTTTTCTATTTAGCTTCCTTTAATTCAACGGAAGGACGCTCCATGTCAACTTCAAAACGGAAAAGGTATTTAGAAGATGCATAGTAGGTGACTAAAGCAACAAAGTATGTGGGAATTCCGGCAGCCGAATAAAGGAAAAAGTCACTTGCTTCAAAAGTCAATGGATTATAGAGTGCCCAGTATACGATCGTTCCAATAACCACTGTGAGAACTGCAGACGGGTTAATGCCTTTCCAATAGGTATAAGAGCCTTGCGTATCATACAAATCCCTTATTGAAATGCGTTGGCGCTTTACAAAAAAGTAATCTGCAACGACAATGCCGCCAAGAACAGCCATAATAAAAGAAATGACAGCAATGAATGAACCAAATGCATCGTAGAACGTTGAGCTTAAAAGTAAGAATATAGTTGGTACGGTTGTACCCATCGCTATCATCCATGACTTTTTCGGGAATACAGTTTTAAAGCTGACAGCTTGTGAGTACATAAGGAAAATGGCTGCACCGACATTCCCTACCGAAAGTAAAATCAAGCCAATGAAACCGCCCCAACTTCCTGCGATTGAAAACATCCAGTCAGAAGGATTAAGTGAACCTGCGACTAATGCAGCAAGGGCCCCAACTAAAGCAGCGATACTGACGATGATTCCATAGCTGTAGAATCCTGCTTTAAATGCTCCTCCTTCCGTTTTAGATAAACGGCTGTATTGGCCAAGATATGGAAGCCATGAGAAGCCGAGACCGATGTTTAATTCCAGGGCAGTCGCGAATGAACGGGAAGTCGTTTCAAACGGCTCAGAAGGAAGTATATTGGCAACTTTCGTGAATCCCTGTCCAAACAAGACTATTGCGAGAAGGCCAAACATGAGAACCATAAAAACCGGAACGGCAACTGCGGTATATTTTTGAATCGCTACCGGTCCCTTCACCGTTACAAGAAATGCACAGAAAAAGAGTAAAATTGAGAAAAACGGCGCTCCCGTTGCTTGACTTGAGAAAAGGGCCGGCATCCCCATCCAATTAGCAGCCTCTGCTAACGCCTGGCCAGACATGAAAAGCGCAATGGAAATGTAGCCGAGAGTCAAAATAAGGAAAACAAAGAAAAAGATATTGGATCCTATATACCCTAGTGAACTTCGAAACCCTACAAAAGTGTCTATGCCATAACGCGCAAAATACAGGGTAATGGGAACAATCAACAGCATAGGGAAGGCGTTACCGAATAAAATCGCTGCAAGTGACTGCTTCGCATCAAGCATTGTACCTGTGTATCCACCAGTTAACAGCCCAAAAGATGAGAGGCCAATAACAACCTGAACTAAAATTAAATCCCGAAGGTTAAAAATCCGGTCACTTTTACTTGCCGGTAAAAAGCCAAAGGCCACATCCTTTGAAATGGAGGAATTCTCTTTACTCACACGCTTCTCTCCCAACTATAAAATAATGATTGCATTGCTTGGAAATAAGGCTGTTATTGTTCTGGGGGATCTTAACAAAACTACTTTAAACAAGTGAATAGACCAGGTAGACAATGATTAAAATCATGAAAAAAATAGAGCCTGTCGCCTTCCATTTCATTTTGTCGATTTTCACGGCATCTTCCTGTTCATACGCAATGATCCGCTCATTCAAATCTGAATATAGACTCTTAATAAAGGGATCCTCTGAATTGATATTCTGTTGAAACTGATTCTCTTTATTCAAAATAGCTTCTCCCTCCTTTGCAATCGTGCTTTTTAGTCCCTTCTCTTTACTTTATTGCAATAACCGTGCCAATCAGAAACACTATGCTTACAAGGTTTTCAATAGGAAGAATATTCATTTCTGAAACTATTGAACAATTGTGAAATTTCTGTAATATTGAATCTAGGAAGTTAAATGAAAGGCAGGTAGACATAAATGGATCACTTCACCTCTGCACTCTTGTCTATTTACGATCAGCTTATTGTGACAGATAAAAATGGCACCATACTGAAGTCGACCGGAACAGGAAACTCCTTATTCCATACAATCAAATCTGCTAATGTCGGTGGTTCTATCAAAGATGTTGAACAAGATTTATTTTCTACGAGCTTGGCAGAAGAGGTAATGGGCAAAAATGAAAAAAAAAGTTTCATGCAGTCCTCATGGCAGGGTCCAGAGGTGCTGGTGACGGCATACCCGATTGAATCAGGGGCATGGGTCTGGGCCTACAAAGAAATTAAAGACTCTTACCCAGATACATCAGTGGGGCAATCGGGGCCATTATTGGAATCGAAGAAGCCATCTTTTCCATTTGTGATCCGCAGTAAACCCATGCTAGACGTTCTTCATAAAATGCAAATGGTCTGTGATGTCAGCGCAACAGTCCTTTTATTAGGGGAATCCGGTGTCGGAAAGGAAATAGCTGCCAGGGCCATACATAATATGGGTAACAGGAGCGACGGACCGTTTATACCAGTCAATTGCGGCGCCATCCCGGAAAACTTGATTGAAAGCGAACTGTTTGGCTACGTAGAAGGGGCTTTTACCAGCGCAAGGAAAGACGGGGCCAAGGGGAAATTCACACTTGCACATAAGGGTATCTTATTCTTGGATGAAGTGGGCGAGTTACCGCCTAACGTACAGGAAAAACTGCTTCGTGTCCTTCAGGAACGCGTTGTCACCCCAATTGGCAGTACGACCTCACACCCTGTTGATATTCAAGTGATTGCCGCAACAAATAAATCGCTCGAAAAAATGGTGAAAAAAGGTGAATTTCGAGAAGACTTATATTATCGTCTTCATGTCGTACCCATCCATCTTCCGCCGCTTAGGAATCGTGTAGATGAAATCCCCCATCTGGTTCAATTTTTTTTACAAAAGTACAATACGCTATACAAACGAAAGGTAGCCTTCACCCCGGATGCAATCGACTTGCTATGTATCTATCAATGGCCCGGTAACGTGCGTGAACTTGAAAATACAGTTGAAAGGCTTGTGATTACAAGCGGAATACCGGAAGTCGATGTTGTTTTGGTTAAAGAGGTCCTTCCTTTTAAAGGGCCCAAACCCACTTCAATACCTGTCATCGATTTTCTAATGCCGTTGCAAGAAGCAGTCGACCTTGTAGAGGAACAACTGATCAACATGGCAATGGAACAATACAAATCATTAAAACTAGCGGCAAAGGTATTGGAGGTCAGCCAGCCGACCATGAGCAGGAAATATAAAAAATTACGTAATAAAATTGAAGAGGCAAGCTTTTCACCAGTGAATAAACGGGCCATTTTAGAAGAACAAATAAATCAACGGCTTCGTTCCGTTGCCGTTGTAACTGCAGCTATCATTCCAGCTGATGAGGTTATCAGTCTACAAAAAAAGATGAACCTGCAAACTTCCCATTCCCAAAAATTGAAACAAAAGCTTACCCTGATTCAAGAAAAAGAAGGCGTAATTGAATGGGTCTTCATATTTATCATGACGGAGGATGGACGTCTGATTCACCTCGTTGCAGACAAAGGCTTTGTAATTGAACCGGGGGAAGAATATATCGGTCCCCCGGAAATGGTAAATGTCGCTTACCAAGCGTTTAATGGTAAAGCGGGTGTTACTCCCATTTACGAAGACAGGTACGGTGAGTGGAAAACGAGCTTTGCGCCAATAATTGATGATGACGGCAATATCGTTGCCATTGTCGGATGCGACTACAGTAAAGCCTATTTCAATTCTGAAATGCAGCGTCTACGTAAGCAACTCAATATACATGTTTGAAATTCAGGATGCAGTCATGCCGGAATTATTTCAAACCGGCTGGATGCTATAGTGAATATAAAAAAGCTGATTACAGGGGCCGTCTTGAGCGGGCTTTTGCATTCAGCTTTTTCGTTATTTTCTTTCCATTTACATTATGAACGTTATGAAGGAATTAAAATGGCATCAACGCCCGCCATTATCCGGATCCAACTGGTTTTTCCATATGACCACGCTTATATAGGTGATATTAGATCTGTACTTCCACTAACCTGCCCCGATAGTTTTCTTTGTCGGACTAACCTTACTCGTTTGTTGCATAAAAAAAGCAACTTTTAGTTCAACAAGATTTTTTAGATGAGCAAATTATTAAGAGTATGTAAATTAATTGTTGGAATTAAGAACTAAAGGAATTCTAAATATATACTTCTAGATAGATAATCGGTATTGGTATTGGATAGTCCGAAGGTTAAATCATGGTAATAAAAGGAGATTTACAAACTTTTTCTTGGATTAATACAGATATACATATTAAATCCCCTATCTTCGGTCTTAGGATGCTCGAAGTACTAAAGAACACGGATTTATCATCAGTTCAGGTACTTTATATAACTTTTTTCACACAATGGAATCTGATGGACCTTTAATAAAAGAGCAACGAAAAGCCGATTGGAAAATAAGAAAGTAATAATCGACATCTGAAAAAGGAAATACAGTTTTATGGTAGCTAGAAAGAAAGCTTATGAACCTTTTAAAGTAATTTTATAGGAGGAATACTTTAGTGGATCAAAATAAAGCAAACAGAAGTTTTAAGTCACTATTTGAAATACTATTAGTTTCGACAAGGCTTGGTTTAACATCGTTTGGTGGGCCAATAGCACATTTAGGTTACTTTCATAATGAGTATGTTAGACGAAGAAAATGGATGGATGAAAAAAGTTATGCTGATTTAGTTGCTTTGTGTCAATTCTTACCTGGCCCAGCTAGCAGTCAGGTTGGAATTGGAATCGGAGTTATGCGGGGAGGTTTCATCGGTGGAATTTTAGCCTTCCTTGGTTTTACACTGCCTTCGGTGATAGCGTTAGTAATATTAGCATTATTTCTCCAAGGAATGGATGTTTCAAATAAAGGCTGGATCCATGGATTAAAAATAGTAGCCGTAGCCATAGTTGCACAGGCCATTTTGGGGATGTCCAAAAATTTAACTCCAGATATAAAGAGAAAGACAATTGCATTAATAGCCTTGGTTGGGACTTTGATTTGGCAGACTGCATATGTGCAGGTTGGTATTATTATACTGGCTGCATTGATTGGTTTTCTAATTTATAAACAACACGACGAAAGTTATGAATCTAACGTTCATTTTCCGATTTCGCGTGGTGTCGGATTAGTTAGTTTAGCTTTATTTTTCGGATTACTGTTTCTACTTCCAATTTTACGGGAAGTTACTTCATCAGATTGGATTGCTCTGTTTGATAGCTTTTATCGGTCTGGTTCTTTAGTGTTTGGTGGAGGACACGTAGTCATGCCATTGCTTGAACGTGAATTTGTCCCTACTGGCTGGGTAGATGAAGAGGCATTTCTTGCTGGATATGGTGCAACACAAGCTGTACCAGGACCATTATTTACGTTTGCAGCGTACATAGGTGCCGTGAGGAATGGATGGCAAGGTGGCTTATTAGCAACGATCGCTATTTTCTTACCTGCATTTCTTCTTATTTTAGGGACATTGCCATTTTGGGACACATTACGCCGTAATTCTAAAGTAAAAGGGGCATTAATGGGAGTAAATGCAGCAGTTGTAGGCATCTTGATTGCGGCATTTTATAATCCCATTTGGACTTCCTCCATCTTAGATCCTATAGATTTTGCTTTTGCTGCCATCTTATTCAGTATGCTTGTGTACTGGAAATTGCCGCCTTGGTTAATAGTGATAACCGGTGCTATTGGTGGCTCACTCATGACGTTAATTTGAATCGAGGTTTTTTATTAATTTATCGTTCCTCCTATTATTGACACATTTCCATCTAATTCATTCCATATTTCTAATGGAACTAACCTGCACCCTTTCGTATTATAAGGTCAACCAGTTTTTTTCTGGTTGACCAATTTCCATCTCGAAATATGATAACGATTGCCGGGTTAGAACGTACCTGCCCGTGGGGATTGGACCCAGGCAGGTAAACGGTTCACCCACTACTTGTATAAACATGATCAGGTTGGTCGGAACAATGATCACGTATTACATGCGAAGCTATGATACTAATAGAAGGATTTAGGGAGCTAGATGGAATATATCATTACCTTTTCATAGTTGGAGTTTATATATTCACCTATACTGCCACGTTCGTTCCATAAAAAAGGCTGCCTAGCAACCTTCCTTATTGAAGTAAAGAGCCGTTTGTTGCATAAGAAACTTCTATGGCGGCGATCCTCGCCGCCACCATCTATCACGAAACCCTGCTAATTACCCCAAAATAAAGTCTAACCCATTAAACCGTTGACAATAATGGTGATAACAATACAACCAGGCTGAACCTTTTTTGGTGGATCTTAAGGAAGATACCCTGTATAAGAAACTGGTTGTGACAGTATTGAAGAACCATTTAGTGTACTGCTAGTACGTATACAAAAATTTTTGCAACAAATCTCCTGTCATATGTATTGTTAATCTTTTATTGAGGTGATTCTCCTATGGAAGCAATGATTGAACGGTGTGCTGGCCTAGATGTACACCAAGAAACAGTAGTAGCCTGCGTATTATTGGGTCCATTAGAAAAAAAGCCAAAAACCTCTATTGAAACTTTTTCAACTACAACAACGGGACTGTTGGCTTTAAGTGATTGGCTAGCTACCCTTCAGGTATCCGATGTTGTGATGGAAAGTACCGGAGTCTACTGGAAACCAATATGGAATATACTCGAAGGATCTTTTCACCTTGTTCTTGCCAATGCCAGGCATGTCAAAAATGTTCCAGGGCGTAAAACTGATGTGAAAGATGCCGAATGGCTTGCCAAGCTTCTAAGATGCGGACTTATTGAAAGCAATTTTGTCCCACCAGAGGATATTCGTGATTTACGAGATCTTACTCGTTATCGAAAAAAATTGATTCATCATCGCACCTCAGAGCAGAATCGCATTCACAAAATTCTTCAAGATGCTAATATCAAGCTAACATCCGTTCTATCAGACATTTTTGGTGTATCGGGACGCCGTATCCTTGAAGCGATTCTAAATGGTGAAAGAATAGAGACCGATGGTCTTCGAAAAATGGTGGATTGGCGAACAAAAGCAAGTATTACTGACATTGCCAATGCAATTAATGGTCGTATTCGCCGTCATCATCGTGATATGTTGCGTTACCATTGGGAGCATATGGGTTATTTAGAAGAAACCATAGAAGAATTAGAAAAACAAATTGATCAACTCCTGTCCCCTTATCGTAAGGAAGTAGAATTATTGGATGGTATACCTGGTGTGAACAAAGCTGCGGCAGCTACTTTTATTGCGGAGATGGGTGTTGATATGTCCGTATTTAAGTCAGCTAAACATCTTGCCTCTTGGGCTGGTGTGAGTCCTGGAAATTACGAAAGTGCAGGTAAAAAAAAACGAGTAAAACCACACAAGGAAATAAAGCTTTAAAAACGATGGCCGTAGAATGTGTATTAGCGACATCAAGGCAAAATAATCGAATTGCTTCACATCGAAAAAGGATTACCAAACGGCAAGGAAAAATGAAGGGACGAATCGCTTCTGCCCATTTACTATTAACGATTACTTACAACATCTTAAAAACAGGAGAACCTTATCATGAACTAGGCTCAAATTACCTTGAAGAAAAACAAAATAACAAAGAATTAAAAATGATCGAATACCTAAAAAAGAAAGGCTATACAATCGCTCCATCTGAACAACAACCTGCATAACCAGTTAAATAACGACATAGCACATTTACGCCCATCAAAAAAAATGAGAATTTGGAGGGTTTATTTTAGCATGGCTTTTTTACTATTGTGTTTTCATACAAAAAGGTTGCAGCAGCAACCCCGGGTATTGAAGTATAGCACCTGTTAGCTTAACAAGGTTTGGATAGAATATTTTTCAAATTTAATGTATGTTCATTCGAATATAGGACGCATAAAGCTTCTCTCATAACTTAAAATACATTTAGTCTCTTCTGCAAATTTATATGCTTCTTGACATTCGGCATCCAATGCCATTTTTACTCGGTACTCTTCATATGCTGCTAAACTTGGGAAAGTGAATAATGCATAAGCAATATTATTAGCACCCTCATGCGGGATGAAATACCCCTGATGTGCACCGCCTAATTTATTAACTAATCGAATCCACATCTTACCGTATTCTTCGAACTCATTTATTTTATAAGGGTCAAGAACATATTTCAGATAGCATGTAACCATTTTAATCCCCCCAGGAAAATCTATTTTTTTCCATCATAACATATAATTCCACTAACATCCCTAGTTGTTCCATTAGAAAAAGAGCAACCGAAGCAACTATCTGATTGAAGTAAAGCACCTGATAGTTGAATAATAATCGTTACATTCATATTTCTTTATTCTGTATTAACAAAATTACAAAATTCCTCATTACCAAAAACTTCAAAAACCATCTCATTCTCGAACTCAGTTGATAACATGTATTCTATATCCTTACCTATAAGTCCAGTAAAAGAAGTACCGCCTTCATCTGCTCTATTTTCAGTTAATAGGTAATAGAAACAACTTCCTAGGTAAGAAATTAAACATCCTACTAATAAACAAACCGGAGAGAGATAAATATATCCCCCTCCGGTTTGTTTTTATTAACATTCCTTGTTAAACTATTGCCGCCCCGTTTATTCCGTAAGTAAGCTGCTACAGAAACGGCAACCTCCCTTAACGAAGCAAGCTACTTTTAGTTTATTATCTATCTCCAGGTAACTCGTTAACACAGTACTTCAACGTTAAATCCTCCAGGCGCTTCTACGTAGAATGTATACCTGTGTAAGTGTTGTGGAGGTTTTACTTTGAATCCATCATCTTTCAATCGTTGATTGATACTGTTAACTTGTTCTTCATTTTCTTGTATGAATCCAACATGAAAAGTCTTGGGGTATTGTACATTGCTTCCTTTCATTAGAGTCAATATGGAACCATCATCATCTTTCATTGCGGCGAACCCATCTCCTCGACTTCCTTCACATGTCAATCCAAAATATGTTTCTAAAAACTCACGTGAAGCTGTAACATCATTAACAGTTAAATTCAAATGATTGATTTTCATTCTTTCACCCTTTCCTTTTTAGGTATTCTTTAATTGTATTACATTTATTTTTTATCTTGACTCTCTCTTTAAGATAGTTAATTTTTCACATGCCATCCTGCCCTTAGCTTGATAAGAAAAAGCGATCCTTCTCAAGAAGAATCGCACTCGTTAGTTCATAAGCAGGAGGTTTTATACAGCTCCTGACTTATTATCTTATCTGCTGGCGCTTTTTTAGAAGGTCGTCTAGGCGGGAAAATTGTGAAGCACAACCCTCGACTATCCCCATTTCCATTACTTGCTGAAGACCCTCGACTGAATTGAATCGAGAATGCATGATGAGCTTTGTCCTACCCTCGTGTTCAACAAACGTCATCGTTACCAGTGTTTCTGGCATACTTTCGGCTGCGTTGCCTTCTTCATCTGAAAACATATCCGTTAAGACAATCTTCTCCGGTACAATAATTTCTTGATAGACGGCTTTACCCCAAGATTCTTGGCCATAAAATTCACCTTGGTTTTCATCTGTGCACCGCATGCAATAATGCCAAACGCCGTCAGGCTTAAAATTAAACTCTCGATTTTTCGTTTGCCATCCCTTCGGTCCCCACCAGCTGGCCAACTGCTCAGGTTTTGAAAACGCGTTAAAAACAAGGTCCCGCGGCGCGGCAAATATACGCTCCATGATGAGATCCCGACCCTCTACGTTGGTTGTGATGTTGTCAGTTATTTTGTTTTCAGACATGTTAATTCCTCCTTCCTATTTTTGTAATAAATCATTCCTTCTATTTCGTCACATTGTCAGTCTTTTCCTTCCATTCAAGCAAATAATCATCCTAATGACCGCAACTTCAAGATTAAAAAAAGGTCAACCAGTATAAGACTGGCTGACCTTTTAATACGAACTTCAATATAGAACTCCATTACAATATTTTTTCATTTTCAAAGTTAGTGTTTGACTCAACTTTCTTAGCCAGTTTAAATTTATAGAATAAAATACAGGCTACCAAAAATCCTATTCCATAAAACAGTCCTACTCGTTGGGTAGGGTCAAAAGCAAGGAATACAAGAATCAGCAAGCAAAAGCCTAAACAAAACAATGGGACAAATGGATAAAAAGGTACTTTATATTGTAACTCTTCCGTTTTCCCTCCCGCTTTTATAAATTTCCTGCGAAACATATATTGCGATAAAGCAATTCCCATCCATGAAATTGTGACGGAAATACCTGCTATTGACATAAGTATCACGAACACAGTATCCGCAGCAATGAAGCTTGTCAATAATGATAGAAGAGAAAAGGATATGGTAAAAAGAAGGGCATTCAACGGCACTTTCCTATTTGACAAAATACCAAACAGCTTAGGTGCCATCCCATCATGGGCCATCGACCAAAGCAAGCGTGTAGATGCATAAAGACATGAATTCCCCACAGAAAGGATGGCTGTCAAAATTATGAAATTCATGATGCCTGCTGCATAAGGAACCCCCGCTATCTTCATTAAAGTTACAAAAGGACTTTCCAATAAGCCTAATTCTGAAGAAGGGAATATGGCAGAAAGGATAATAATGGACGCAATGTAAAAAACAATGATTCTAAAAAGGACATTTCGAATGGCTTTTGGAATGTTCTCTTCAGGTTTTTCACTTTCCCCTGCTGCTATTCCTATCAGTTCTGAACCTTGATAAGAAAATATTACATTCATCATAGTCACAAAGATAATTGTAATGCCCCCTGCTGGAAAAAGACCGGAAGGAGCCAGGTTTTCAAAGAATGGGGTTGGACGATCAGATAAAGAGACAAAACCAAAGATGCCCGCGATTCCAATCAAGATAAATAAAATAACTGCAACGATTTTTATACCGGCGAACCAATATTCCGCCTCTGCAAAACCTCTTGTCGTCAATGCATTCAAGGTAAATAAAAGCACTATGAACACTGCACACCAAATCCAGGTAGGAATATCGGGGAACCATTGTTTCATCAATATTCCTGCTGCTGTAAATTCAACTCCTGCAGTTGCGGCTGAACCGACGAAATACATCCATCCGAGCGAAAAACCAGCCGAAGGCCCAATATATTCAGCAGCATATTTTTGGAAAGAACCTGTAACCGGCATATGAACGGCTAGCTCACCCAGACAGACCATTACCATATACAAAATAAGACCACCGGCTAAATATCCCAACAGGGCGCCTCCTGCCCCTGCTTGGTTAATTGTATAGCCTGCATTTAAAAATAGGCCTGTACCAATAACGCCGCCAAGCGAAAGCATAAATAAATGACGTCTTTTCATTGAGCGTTGCAGCTGATCATTATTCTCCAGTCCATACCCCATATAATCACGTCCTTATCTTATCTATTAACCTATTTCTTCTCCCAAACTATCTTAGAATCTCAAAGAGAGACAACTAAGGCCGCCATCTTGTTTTTGAAATTCCGACATTTCCACTTCAATCACCGTGTATCCTAAATCTTCTATTTTTTTCTTTGTTCCCTCAAATCCTTTCGGGACAATAACATGGTCGTTCATTCGGACGCAGTTACCCGAATATTCTTCTTCTTGTTTTACAGTTATTTGATTAAAGCTTGAAAAAACCTCGTGATTGATGAATTCTCCGGCCACTAATAAATTATTGTCCCCCAGGTAATTGACACCCGTTTTTAAATGAAAGAATTTCTTAAGGGGAATGATGGTCGTATCATAACCATACTTACCCATGATATCCTTGAACTGCAGAGCTCCTGCTTCATTAGTTCTCGATGAAAGGCCAACATAGAAGTGATCTTCAACCTGCATTACATCTCCGCCATCTAACATGCCTGGGGATTGAATATACTCGATTGTGTCATAAAATCCCTTTAAAACTTCTTTCATTTCAATAACCTCACCATTTCGGCTTTCTGCACCAGGATTCGTTACAAGGGCACATTTTGGCGTCAACACAGCGGTATCTTCTACAAACGTAGAATCAGGGTATGTTTCATCAGAATCCAGAACGGTCACTTTCACACCGCAGCGTTTTAATGCTTCTACATAAGCCTCGTGTTGTACAAGCGCTTTTTCATAATCCGGGTTTCCTAAATCCGATGTTGTTAATCCATTTACAAAACTTTTTCCAATCTTTCGTACAATCGCATGTTTAAACATATATATTCCTCCTAAATAGGTAGCTTATCTTCTTAAAATTTGGGAGGTTAATAAACCTCCCGTACTTGAAATTTAATTTGACTTTTATCCCTTATCTTTAGCAATCGCTTAACTATTCCAAAGCAGAATACTAAACTCTTCCTTCAATTATTGACTGCATAATTTATCCGCTATCCCTACAAAATATCGCACTCCATACTCTAAAGCTTTCTCATCGATTTTAAATTTAGGATGGTGCAAAGGATAAGCTTTTCCAAACTCATTATTATGGACGCCTATGAACTGCATGGAAGAGGGAACGATTTCAGAAAAAGCTGAAAAATCTTCGGTCCCGAACATTGGATCATCAACATGGATGATATGATCTTCTTCAAAAATCCCTTCCATGACCGTTCTCGAAATATCAACGGCAGCTTTATCATTCACTACGGCGGGATATCCTAAATACCAAGTAATTTCACATTTTGCCCCATGCGCTTCTGAAATCCCCTTAACGATGTGCTCTAGATGCTCCCTTGCTTTCACGCGGCTATCAGAGTCCAAGGAACGAATGGTACCGCCGATTTCTGCATATTCAGGTATGACATTGAGCGCACTTCCGGAATGGAACTGAGTGACTGAAATGACCGGTGTCCTTAGAGCTGAAATTTTTCTGGAAACGATATGTTGAATATTCGTCGTAATTTCGGCACCAATGATTAACGGGTCCACCGTTAATTCCGGAGTCGACGCATGCCCGCCCTGACCAATTATTTTAATTTCAAAATCATCAGCTGCTGCACAGAATACCCCTTCCCTTAAACATATTGTTCCAGTATTTTCATAAGGAGTAACATGCAATGCAAATGCATAATCCACTCCTTCCATGACCCCTTTTTTCACCAATTCCTGAGCTCCCCCTGGCAGAACCTCCTCAGCGTGTTGGAAAATAAACCTGATTTCTCCATTAATCGCTTCTTTTTTCCCAGAGAGGACTTTAGCAGCACCTAATAACATTGCAGCATGTGCATCATGTCCGCATGCATGCATAACCCCAGGATTTTTTGATTTATATTCAACTTCTGCTTCTTCTTCTATCGGGAGTGCATCAATATCTGCACGAAAAGTGATGGTATTAGATTTTCGTGCAGATTTTTTAGCACCTTTGAGAACCGCCAATACGCTCGTTTCGGTAGGTCTCGTCACCTCTAGTCCTGTAAAGGTTTTTAATTTCCTATAGATGAATTCAGAAGTCTGGTGCTCCTGATATGAAAGCTCCGGATTTTCGTGAAAATGACGTCTCCATGAAATCACTTCAGCCACAACTGTCTCCTGTATTGTCTTCATCATGAATGCCTCCTTGATCATTTAGTGCAAATATTCAGACTTTTCAAATCTTTAAAAAGGGCCATACTGTATGCTTTGAGCAATGATCAAAAAGATAATCGCTACCGCAACCTGAATCAAAAGAAATGGAAACACCCATTTTACCCATTTCGTAAATGATATGCCTGCCACTGCCAGTCCAGCCAACAGCACTCCAGAAGTCGGAAATATCATATTCGAGATCCCATCCCCTAATTGGAAAGCTAACACTGCCGTTTGTCTTGTCACACCCATTAAATCCGCTAATGGAGCCATAATCGGCATCGTCAATGCCGCTTGTCCACTTCCAGATGGAACAATGAAGTTAAGAAATAATTGGACAATGAACATTCCGATTGCATTTATGGCGGGAGGAAGCTGCTCAACCAATCCTGCAGCATAATATAAAATAGTATCCAGCAATCCGCCACTTGTAATGATGACCAAGATTGTTTGCGCAACTCCAATTATCAATGCGCCAGAAACCATATCGCCTGCTCCTGAAATAAAACCATTGGCCATCTTGGATGGGGTCAAGCCTCCAATTATGCCCATGATGATCCCGCTTAATAAAAACAAGCCTCCAATTTCACTTATATACCATCCTAATTTAATGACTCCATAGACTAATAGGATGAAATTCACCAATAAAATAATTAAAGCAGCGCTATGTCTCTTACTTATCCTAAAGTTTTTATCAATATATGCATGATCTTCACGCCTGAATTTCCCATACTCCCCCAGTTCGGGGTTTCTTTTCACCTTCATTGCATGGAAATAGATGTACAATACTGTAATGACATAAAACACTGCAAGAAGAGCGATGCGCAATCCCATTCCCGAATACATGGGCAGTTCTGCAATGCTTTGGGCAACCCCTACATTAAAAGGATTTGTAATCCCCGAAATGAATCCAGTCGCCAATGTACCAAGGATAACGATCGCAAAACCTGTAAGTGCATCAAAACCTAATGCAATCGTCATCGGAACAATGATTGCGATATAGACTAACGCATCTTCAGCAGAGCCGATCAGTGTCCCTAATGATGCGAAGATTAATACCATCAACGGAATAAGCAATTTCTCTTTTGTTCCGAATCGGACAGCCACAAATTTAATGAATGAATCAAGGGCTCCTGTTGCCTGCATGATTCCGAGAGCCCCGCCAAACAAAAAGACGAACAAGATTATTGACGCCCCTTCAATCATCCCCGCATGAATGCTGCTGAACATTTCCAATAACCCCACTGGTGTTGATTCGACAAATTCAAAAGAAGTGGGATCGACTACACTTCGGCCATCTTTTTCGATTCTTTCATATTGGCCTGCAGGTAGGATATAGGTCAATACTGTCACTATTACAATTACGATAAACATCAATACAAAAGGATTTATCCCTTTTTCCGGTAACTCCGTTAGCTGGTTAAGTGGCTTATTTTTCTGATTAAGCGGCTCGGAAGTGATTTGACCAATAGGCAGGTCATTCATATAAATACCCCCAGTTAAAGTTTAATACTTTTAATCCAGTTTTCCTGTCGAAGGGATAGGATCCCTCATCACTTCTCAACCAAGCACTTAAACATACTCTTTATTAACTTCTCCAGCATAACGGGCGTATGGACGAAGGCACTATCAATGTGAAGGCGCTCAGTACGCTGGTGTGCATCCTTGCCGAACGGACCCACATTGAGCACTGGTGCCTGAAGTCTTTGCATATCAGCAAAAGGAATGCTGTAAGTATCGCCCCAGACTGGCGTATTCTTTTCAAAAGCCGTCCAGCCATCAGACCCCTCACGATAATGAACATAGCTTAAATCGCAAATACCATTGAAATAATGAATTTGGCTGACTTCTTCATCAAGTAAACTGGCAGTTTCCTTAATTAATTTCACAGAATTTATGATAAGCGGATCATCTGACGTATTGACGGCTGGGTAATATGGCGGTGCAAACAGCAATACAATGGCGGGTGCAAGCTCCTGACATTGTATCATCAGTTTTTCAGCGATTCGCAGTGATTTTTCCCGCTCATCCAAATCCATGTTCCCTTTTACTTCACTTTTAATTTGTTCAACAAAATTGCCGCCAAATTTCACCTCGGCATAAGAAAGTAACTTTTCGTAGCGCAATACTTTTACTTCTCCTACACCTTCAATTTGTTCACGATTGCAAAGAGCTTTATATGATTCATTGCATTTCATCGCTGCTTCCTTTGCAACCTGCTCGAATAAATCCATAATTTCTGCAGCGCTTCTTTTCATGATGAAAACATTATAAAGCGCGGCTGCAAGATAAGGTGTCTGTGTTGAATATTGCAGTTTCAAATCTTTTTGCTGAAGCGATACGGGTAAAGGTGTTTCCTCGCCAAGATCACTTTCCTGAAAAAGAGTGTTCCACTCCATGAGCTGCGTAAGAAACGAGGCTATATAGTTGGCAGTTATTCCCTTTAATGGTTCACCCACGTGAGTTTCCTTCCCATAAAAAAGAGCAGCTGGCATGATTTTTCCCAACGTTCCAGAATAAATATAATGACTATCATCGCCCGGTTTCTGTGAAAAGGATGGTTCACTATTTAAAAACATTTTATAGGAAATGTCATATTTATCACGTAAGGTCACAAGTTCTTTAACTGCAGCCCTCATTCCCGCAGAATTCACTTCCTCATCAGGAACCGTTAACAGCAGGAGATTGATCGGCCATTGTTCAATGCTTGCCTTTTCGATGATAGCCATGTGAAGGGCAAGCCCCATTTTCATATCCATCGTTCCCCTGCCAAACAAGTACTTTCCCGATTCAAGATCAATGCGCGCTTCTTCCGGGAGATCATCTTTCCGATCATGAAGTTTTTTCGTGAGCTCCTCTGGTTGAAAAGCGAGAGACTCAAGATCACCGTATTCTTCAGTATGAACTGTATCAAAATGGCTAATTAATACAACTGTCTCCTTTGCTTCAGGATGTTTATAAAAGGCATTGACAAAATTTCTCCCTAAATCAGCTTCGTGAAGCGATAAGTACGTCGGATTCCTTTTAAAATAATCAAGCTCTCTTAATTTCTCTTGTAACTTATAAGGAAACGTGCTTTCCCCCATTGTAAGTGTACGGCTTTCCCAGCTAACAAGTTCACATAACAAAGCACGAAGCGTTTCCGGAGTACCCCATAGTAATTGACTCATTGAAATCCCCTTTCCGATTTTCATCTAATATTAGAGAATTAGTGGGAAGAAACACTTTTATCGAAATTCTCCGATGTTTAAAACCGCAGTGACAAACAGCTCAATCCACCATCCTGCTTTTGAAACTCCGACATGTCCAGCTCAATCGTTTTAAAACCAACCTCATTCAATCGACGGGTCGTCTCTTCATATCCCTTCGGAATAATCACATAGTCATTTACGAGGATGCAGTTTGCTGAGTATTCGTCTTCTGCTGAAACCGTGATTTTCTTGTATTGGGCAAAATTGGGATGGTCGAGGAATTCACCTGCTGCAACTATCAAGTCATTTCCTAGGTAGGCTATTCCTGTTTTCAGATGGAAGAACTCCTTTAATGGAACAATCGTCCCTTTATACCCTTCTGATTTTAAAACTTCCTTTAACTGGCGTGCACCTTCCTCGTTTGTACGATTCGAAATACCGATAAAAAATTGATCATCGACTTGAAGGACATCTCCCCCATCTAATGTGCCTGGAGCGTTTATATAGTGAAAATTAGCATAAAAACCCTTCAGAACCGACTCAATTTCTTTTATTTCACTGTTTCTGGAAACATCACCTGGATTAGTAATGACTGCAAATTCCTGAGTCAGAACGGCCGTATCTTCAACGAATGTTGAATCTGGAAACTCCTCACTCGCCGGCAAGTGTGTAACTGACACCCCACATTTTTTCAAAGCTTCCACGTAAGAAGCATGCTGTTGCAATACTTTTTCATAATTTGGCGTGCCAAGGTCGGATGTTGTTAATCCATTTACATAGCTTTTTCCTGGTGTTTTTACAATTACATGTTTATACAAAATTAAATCCCCCATCATTTATATTGTACGCACCACAGGGCAAGTTAAACAGGTTGGACCGCCAGTGCCTTTGTAACTGATTTCAGTTCCTTTGTATTCATAAACAGTTGCCCCTGCATCAAGAAGTTTTCGCTTTGTGTAAGCGTTACCATAAGACATTACGCAAACCCGCGGAGCAATGGCGAGCACATTGCAGCCTAAGTTCAAGTACTCATCATCCGGCACTTCGATAAGCTGAATGCCCCGTTCAATAAGTAATTTTCTGAAAAATACTGGCATTAGGCGAGAATGAACTACCGCTAAATCATGGTCGACCATACTGATGAAAGACATAAGATGGAGACACTCTGCCTCGCCTTGATCATGCGGAAGCTGAACTACGATGAATTCATCCACTAGATGAGCGGTCATTTCTTTTAATTGCCGAATGGCTTCAGCGTTTGTACGATAACCATGTCCGACAACAAGGGTCTTATCATCAAGCCAAACGATATCACCGCCATCCGCGACCGCATCACCCGTTAAATACCCAATGATCGGGATGTTTTTTTCCTTACAAAAATCCTTGTATACATTAGCCTCAGGCTGCCTCAATTCTTTCCCGGACTTTAAAATAATGGCTCCTTCGCTTGTGAATTTTACCGGGTCATGGGCATATAAGGAGTCAATCCCTACTACCGAAGATGCTGGCAAATAATCGATGTTTGGAACATATTTCTCCAAAATGGAAATAAAGTCACCATACTCTTTTAGGGCTTCTTTGAAATCTGGCTCTGACGCAAAGTTAAAGTTCCGCCATGCTTGGCTTAAATGCTCTTGACTGATAAAAGCATCGCTCGGATGTTTTACAATGACACGTTCCAATGGTTTGTACATAGACGAACAATATGTCACTGGCTCTCCCTCCTTTTTCCGCATAATGGAAAACATTTCCGCTAATAGGAATTTTTCTTTAATTATAAAATTATTTTTGCTATAATGTCAATATGTTTTAAATATTCAAATAAATTCTCATGTTATTCAACTTGTGATGAAAGATAGGTGGTTTGTTATGCAATCTATTGACCGTGCCATGAACGTCATAAAGGTGCTAGTTTCCAATTCATCGGAAAACTGGCTGTCGATTACGGAACTTTCTCAAGAATGTGATCTTCCTGTCAGTTCCATGCATCGTTTGTTAAAAGCAATGTCCAAGCATGGATTAATTCAACAGGACGGACAATCTAAACAATATGGTTTAGGGAATATTTGGCTCGAATATGGTTTGCGTATGTATGACAAAATGGATTACATCAGTCAAATTAGGCCTGAACTGGAAAGGCTGATGAACAAAGTGGAGGAAAGCGTCTATCTTAGCCAGCCAATAGGTATGGAGTCACTCGTTATTGAACGAATCGACAGTGAAAAAAGCCAAATCCGGGTTTATGATCAGCTTGGTTCACGCGTCCCTATGCATATTGGAGCTGCCAATAAAGTGATGCTCGCCTATATGCCATATAATCAAACGAAAAAAATCGTAGATGTTCTTTTGCCCATTAAAGAAAGAGCAGCATTTTGGGATATATTGCAAGAGACTAAAATGAAGGGACATGGAATCAGTCACAGCGAAAGGACAGAAGGAACATGTTCTGTAGCCGTTCCGATACTTAACCATTTTGGGGAAGTGCACGGGGCAGTGAGCATTGGTTTTGTCAGCTTTAACCTGACAGAAGAAAGACTTGATTTCCTCATTAAGAATGTGATGGAAACCGGCAATCGGGTTTCGTCAAAATTGGGGTATAGGGGTCAATGAATAAAGGAGCAGGGCGGATTATCGGATAAAACGAAAAGAAGATGAATCATTTCATCTTCTTTTCGTTTTATATTAATCGCTGCCTGTCACGAATAAATCTTCTTTAAAATAGGCGAGGACCTCCCCGGCCACCACTGGTTCCCCCTCCAATACCTCCAATGACTCTATCTCCCCGCTGACACCAATATCAATGATTTCCACGCGTCCATCTTCCTTCTTAATCTGAAATAACTGTTCCCATTCGTAAAATCTGGAATTTTTGGATATTGAAATTTTTTCAACCCTGCCATCACATGGACTAAGAATCACATCAACGTACATTTACATCATTCCTTCCTTCAGTATTCTTCAAAATGAAATGGTGATTGTAAGACTAAATCGAGAAAGTTTTGAAACTCAGGTATATCTTCTTGTTCAATGCCAAGGGTCGGAGCCCAGTACTGATCTAAATTAATATCATTGGCACACAGCAGAATCATTCTTCCGCTTTGAATGGAAGTCACCATTGCTTTACCGAAAAACTGGGCCGAATAAACAATGGTCACATCATATCTATAATCTTGTGACAATAAGCAATAATGATGAATAGCCTGGTTTTCTTTATTTTCCGAAAGAATATCAAAATTCAACGGATTGCCCCCTTTCTTGTAAGCCCTAATTCGTTCAGAACCTGACCCAACCTCGAAGCCGGGATGCTTCTGCTATTTTGTGAATCCCTTCAATATAAGCAGCTACTTTCATGTTCACGGAATATTTTTGGGAAGTATGGTAGACATTCAAAAAGCTGGCTGTTATTTTTTCCTTCAATCGTTCATCCACAAGCTCTTCCGTCCAGTAATAACCTTGGTTATTCTGGCACCATTCAAAATACGAGACTATCACCCCTCCTGAATTCGCCAAAATATCCGGGACTACCACTATACCTTTTTCATCGAGAATCTTGATCGCTTCTTTTGTTGTCGGCCCATTTGCTGCTTCGATCAGGATTTCACATTTTAATCGTTTTGCATTATCTTTATTTACCACTCCGCTAATAGCTGCAGGAATCAGCACATCACACTCTTTTTCCAATAATTCTTGATTGGATAATGAATCTTTGTATAAATTCGATACGACACCAAAAGAGTCCCTGTTCTCCAAAAGGTAAGGAATGTCTAAGCCATTCGGATCATATAATCCTCCAAGTTCATCCGCTATTCCGACAATCTTTGCCCCCATTTCATGTAAATACATGGCTAAATGACTGCCGACATTCCCGAATCCCTGGATGATTACCCGCATGCCTTCAATTGGAATCCCCTTTAAATCACTTATCATTTGAAGTGTATATAATACTCCTTTAGAAGTAGCCTTTTCCCTGCCTTTCGATCCCCCTAATCTCAGTGGCTTTCCTGTAATAAAGCCGGGTGAATCGAATTCCCTTATGTGATCGTATTCATCTAGCATCCAGGCCATGATTTGAGAATTCGTATACATATCTGGTGCCGGAATATCCTTTGTAGGTCCCACTATTTGGCTGACTGCCCTTACATATCCTCTGCTTAATCGTTCTAGCTCAGACGAACTCATCTGTCTTGGATCACATACAATGCCGCCCTTTGCCCCTCCATATGGAAGATCGGTTATTCCGCATTTCAAACTCATCCAACCCGCCAAAGCCTTAACTTCTTCTGGAGTGACATCCGGGTGAAAACGAATTCCCCCTTTCGTTGGACCGGCTGCATCATTATGTTGAGCCCGATACCCTTGAAACATCCTTGTCTCCCCATTATCCATTTGAATAGGAATACAGACTTCCAAAAAACGCATTGGCGTTTTTAAAAAGTCAAAAACCAGATCTGGATAGCCCAAAACATGAATGGCTTCTTTTAAGATATCCTGGAATTCTTGCAGTGGGTTATCCAATTGCCGTTTTTCAATCACCTTAATTTTCCCTGTCATTTTAGCACCTCTCTTTTATTCTTATAAAGTATTAAGCAACTTTCATGCCAGCTTTGAAAACATAGTGTCGTTAGTCATATACCGCCATTTGCAATCATCATCGGCACCAGCAATCATCCAGACACATATGTATTAATTCATAGGCAATTCAGGATTGCATACGTAAAAATGATGATTAAATACAAAAAAGAGCACCCGATAAATGTAAAAACATTCATTGAGTGCTCTTTTTTTGTTTATCCTGAAAAAGAAAGCGTTGATCTGTAGCAGATGCCAGATGATGGTATAAGTCTAATCAACGGCAGTCAGTCCAAGGAACCGACTGTTAAACCTAAAAGAAAAATACTCAAAATATATATTGAAACTTCTTTAATGATCTTTCTTTACTACGTGAAAATGATACTCCCTATCAACTTTTCCAAAAAGTAACTATGAGCAATAAATTGGCTTTAGACTCTTTAGGACAAACTCTGAACAAGAAAGAGTTTGAAAAAGCAGTAGAATGCTTAAGCCAAGCAAAGAAAATTGCATTTTTTGGTGTCGGGGGCTCCTCTACTGCTGCGTTGGATGCCAGTAATAAATTCGCTAAACTTGGCGTTACTACAGGAATGAACACTGACTTTCATACAGTAATTTCCTATATTTCCAATTTCACATCAGAAGATGCATTAGTTCTTTTTTCCACATCTGGCAAAACAAAAGATGTATTGGAGATGGCTTCATATGCAAAAAAGATAAACGTACCAGTATTAGCAATAACCGCTTATACAAAGTCTCCTTTATTGAAAATAGCAAGTATACAACTTTGTTTTCCTGACATCGAACATGATCACCGAATCGGTAGTATAGCATCTAGAATCATGCAACTTAACATGGTTGATGCTCTTTATTTAAGTGTTTTTCATCGAATCGATAAACAAACCATAGATAATTATCAAAAAGCACGTGAAGAAATTCTACGTCTAAGAAGATAGCCTGTTTAAGGATGTGTTTTACTACATTTCGTTAAGAGACGTAAACCATCCTAAACAAACTCATCATACTTGCATGCTAATTTTATATAGTCATGTAATCAAAAATAATTAGTCGTGCACATTATTCTTTTCTATCACCCTATTAATATTGGTTTCAACTTTGAACACTTTTGCTATATCAGTTACACTCTTCCAGACATATGTAATAATTCATAAGCATTTCAGGATTGCATATATAAAAAATGATGATAAAAAAACGCATCCTTTTTAGAATGCGTTTTTCCTTGCAAAGTCTTATAGCTGAATTTCTTCAACTTGATATTGGGGAGGAGCCTTTCGGAATGCCTTTGTGATATATAATAGATAACAAAACCCAATAATAAACCAGCCGGTTCCCATTATTAGTGAATTTGTCTCTAGATTGATCCAGAGAATGCCAATAGCTATAGCTCCGATTAACGGCATAATTAAGTATTGGATACATCCCTTCATAGTTCGATGCTTCTTTTCACGAATGATAAAATGGCTGATCACTGACAGATTTACAAAGGTAAAGGCCATTAATGCACCAAAGTTGATCAGTGATGTGGCTGTCACTAAATCAAAGAATAACGCGGACAATGAAATGACCCCAACTATGAGTACATTAATGGCTGGCGTTTTCCACTTAGGGTGAATGAATCCAAACCATTTTTCCGGAAACACTTTATCACGGCCCATAACATACAAAAGACGGGATACACTGGCATGCGATGCCAGTCCCGATGCTAGCGTATTGACGAGAGTCGTACACAGAAAAATGGATTGAAATAGCTTTCCGCCTACATAAAGGGCGATTTCCGGTAACGCAGCATCCGGTTCCTTAAAACGGGATATATCCGGAAAAAAGAGCTGAATGAAGAAAGAAGAGGTAATGAAGATGATTCCACCCCAAAGTGCAGTTAAAAATATCGCTTTTGGAATCGTTTTTTTCGGATCTGGCGTTTCCTCGGATAGTGTCGTCACCGCATCAAAACCCAAAAAGGAAAAACAAAGAATCGTGGCTCCGGTTATTATTGCCGAATAGTCCATTCCCCCATCTACGAAAGGCTTTATTGTAAACACTTCACCCGTACCTTCCCCATTGTGCAAACCTTTGACAACAAGAATGATGAACACTGCCATGATGGCAATCTGAATTAAAACAAATAGAGCATTAAAGTTAGCAAGTACATTGACGCTCCGGAGATTGAGAATGGTGACGATTGCTACGAAAGATACTACCCATACCCATGTTGGGACTCCTGGAAATAATGCTGTGAGATAAATTTTGGTCAACAATGCATTTACCATAGGTAAAAATAGATAGTCTAACAACGAAGACCATCCTACCAGGAATCCTAAATGCCGGTTAATGGCCTTTTGCGTATAAGTGTAGGCAGAACCTGCAGCAGGAAAAACCTTTACCAGTTTTCCATAGCTTGCGGCTGTAAAAAGCATCCCCACCAATGCAACGATATAAGCAGTCGGCACATGGCCGTCCGTGATCCCAGAAACAATGCCAAATGTATCAAATACGACCATGGGTGTCATATAAGCTAACCCCATCATAACAATTTGCCATAATTTCAGCGTTCTTTTCAATGTAACCTCATTTTCCACCTATCATTCCTCCTTGCAACCGCTTTCAAATAGTAGGATCAATATTCTTAAATAGAAAAACTTCAATACCTCCCTCTTAAAAAAATTTCAACTGTATACCTTAATGCAAGTTTTGTGCCAAATGATAACGGTTTACTTCGATAAATGAAATACGCGAGAAATGCACTAAATTTCCCGTATTCTTGACTGCATTGGATTGATTCATAGGAATTAAGTTGTTCAGCATTTTTAAATTGGCGATTCAAATTCCCATAAATTATTCGCCCTTGCATATTCCAAGCACATGATACCTGGTTAGCAACCGGAAGAAATCACTGCCTGTGACTTGGCATGGTAATTGCATAAATACATATATGAGTTTAAAAACTATTAAAGTTATAAGAAAATGGAGGAATACAAAAATGAAATATCCTTTATCCCCTGATGTTAAACCAGAGTTCTGTACGACAGGATCATTTATGCGCTTACCTTCTTCAAGAGAAAATGCCAGATTGGCAGTGGTAGGTTTGCCTTTTGATACAGCTGCTTCCTTCAGGGTAGGAGCCCGGTTTGCACCACAGGCAGTCCGCCAGGCATCCATGACCTTGTTTCCTTATCATCCCATTCAAAAGGTGTTCCCTTTTGACGAATGTAATGCTATTGATATTGGGGATGTTTCAGTGATCCCCCATAATATACACCGAAGCTATGAGTTAATTGAAAAGGCTATGGCAGACTTAATGAAAAATGGGATCATTCCAATAGGCATCGGAGGAGATCATTCAGTAACATTGGCTAATCTAAGAGCTGCCGCAAAAATACACGGGCCAGTTGCACTTCTCCATTTTGATTCACATACAGATACCTGGGATACTTATTATGATGAGAAATATTGGCATGGTTCCCCGTTTATCCGTGCATATGAGGAAGGTTTGCTCCAAACGGATAAAGTTTTCCAGATTGGGATCAGAGGTACGCTCAATCATCCAGGAGATATAGATTCCAGTACCGATCTAGGCTACAATGTGATAACTACGCCCCAGCTGAAGGAAAGAGGAATCGAAGATGTCGTGAAGGAAGTCAAGAAAACCATTGGGGATACACCATGTTTCTTGAGCTTTGATATTGATTTTGTCGATCCATCCTGTGCTCCTGGTACTGGCACTTTGGAGGTTGGCGGTCTAAATAGCTTTGAAACCCTACAGATGATACGTTCTCTGCAAGGATTCAATTTTATTGGATTCGACCTGGTGGAAGTCCTCCCACCATATGATCCAACACAAATCACATCACTATTGGCAGCCACCATCATTCATGACTTTGCCAGTTTAGTAGCCTTACAATTAAAAGAAGAACAAAAAAAGGAGAATTTAACCCAAAATAGTCTATAGGATGAAAACTCCAACTTTTAAAGAATGGCCATCCAGGTCGAACTGTTACCGTTACCCATTTACCGAGCTAAGTACAAAATAAAAAATTCCTGAAATTCAAAAAGCATCTGCTTGGGTGAAAGCGGATGCTTTTTTTCAATGTCATCTTTTTATATAATCCTGCTATATTCACTGTAACTAATGTCATATCAACTACAATGAGGTTCGAATGCTCTCAATCCCTTTCAGAGATTTTACCGAGGGAATGATATGGTTTTAATGCATGACTTGGTTATACTCCATGATTTTTTACTGTTTTAAATGGGATGAAACCTTACTAGATTGAAGAAATTTGCGACACTCCTGCCTAATAGGTGGCTGCCGTGACACCAAAGATGCTTGCGGCGAGGAGGCTTGGCGGAAAGGAAACGGATTTCTGAAAACAACTGGAACGTATTTCAAATAAAAAAACTGCAGGCAAACTCGCTTTTCTTCAAGTTTGTCTACAGTCTGACATGCCGTTAGTTTATTCGTCTGATTCTGCCCCAGGACGATTGTATTGTGTTGGCAGGGTGTCCCAAAAGCCTGCATCAATAGTTTCAATAGAATCATCGGCAAGAGCTCTGACAGCTGCATCCAAAGTGGTTACCGTTTGCTTTATTAGATAACCATTACTTTTTTGTCCAAGTGCCACTGACTCGACATTGTGGTCAGACATACCTCGCATCTCAAATAACAGAGTGGCAATATCATAACGAACAGCTGCACCGTTACGACCTATATTTTCTCCTGAACCGCCATCATATTTACCAATATGGCCCCAACCAGCAGGTTCAATTGAGTTATATACAACAGCACCCAGTTTTTTTGAAGCTTCTAACACTTCTGGCTTTACGTTAGCGTTTGTAGGATAAAGAATGGAACCTGAAACAAGTTCACCATCCGTTTCGCTTAACGTCCCTTGATGATGTAAATCTATCATGTAATCTATATCATATTTCGCAAATACATTTTCGTGTAAAGCTTTTACCTCGACTTGCATTTGATCAGTTTTTTTATCATGCTCACGGTTCAAGTCAATCCCGTTTGCATTTGCCCTGGTTAGATGTCGATCACCTTTTGCTAAATAGTCATCAAGAGGGAAATTAACATCTCCCATTGCCCCATCTGCGTTTAACATAGGGATAATCAGAATATTAACATTGTCCAATAAACCTTTAGTCTTATTCGTGCCTAGATGTTTAATGAATTCGAGTGCACCCTCAGTAGTCAGTTGTTCATTTCCATGCTGTTGAGTTAAAAATAGGATAGTTGGGTTTTTAGGATTTGAAATATACTTAGCTAGGTAAATATCTCTCCCTTTTACCGTTTCCCCGATTACTTCCAGTGCCAACCTTTCTTGTTTAGCATCCTGGGTTTCAAGATAACTTACCAAGCTTTCATATGTATGTAGATTTGAAGTTGTAACTTGACCATTTCCAGCACTTGGGCCATTTCCAACCGCTCCGACTGGTAGCGCAACAGCTGTTACTGCGCTTAAAGTCATTAAACTAGATAATGAAACTGTTAGAACTCTCTTCTTAAAACTCATAAAACCCCTCCTTATTAATTTAACAATTAATATAACCTTATTAATATTCTGACATTTTTAGCACTTTGTGTTAATAGTCAAAAATAACTATGTTTCCAACTAATTTCATTTATTAAACAATAACCGTTGAAAGGACTTCATTTACAAAGGCGATTCTCTCAAAAAAATGTTCTGCCTGTGTTGTTCCTGAAAGGGTTAAGTGAAAAATTCATCAAAATCGATCATGAAGAAAAACCAGGCGGGTATCCGTCTGGTTACTTCAATCCTATACTGGAAGTTAATATGAATATCTTTCCCACTCAATTTTATTTTTTTATTGCCTGCCCTCCGTCAGGGGAATTGACTCGTATTGTTCCGGATTTATTTTATATACAGATCCATCAGTAACACCGTCAATTATCCCATATAACCCGCTTTCCACTGCTTTAGTAAGCATGCCTTTTTTCTTTTGGCCAAAGGATTGTGTTTGGCCCCTTACTTCAAAAAGTACTGTCCCACTTCCGTTTAAAGCAAAGGCTCCTAGTGCCGTTCCAGGAAGGTTTTGGTTTTGCGGATATAAGGATATATTTCCAAATGGAGAATTACCTTGTTGTTTCATAGCATTGTATACCGCTACATTTAATTGTCTGGAAAAATCATAATTATAGTTTTTTGCATATTTGGCATACGCTTGTCCTGAAGGTGTTCTTGGATCCGGAACAAATTGACCGGAAATCGAGTATGTGACTAAATCATCGGTCCCATCGATTTCATAATAGGGAGCTTGGTGGTGCAAGTCCACAAAAATCTCCACCTTCCCATATTGCTTAATTAGAGACTTGTAAACATCACGTGATGCTTGTGATTCAGGTGTTATGAACCAACCGGGGGTGGATGATTTTCCAGGGAAGTCTTTAGCTTGAGGGTTATAATTCAAATCAGGATTAAAGTCGCGATTGACATCGAATCCAGGTTTGGACTCGTAATCAAATGATTCATCTTTATATGTATAATAGTTCCAAGATGGTTTGGCTCCAGCCAGTTGTGGAAATTGTTCCACGACCTCAGCCCAGGTCATATCATTACCCCGACGGTTTAATTCAGCAGCATCCGGATTTATTTTAGGCAAAGCGACAAGGGTAATTTCTTTGCGAATTTTCTCCGCTTCAGGAGAATTGGTCCCCAAAAACTTCAAGATATTCAAGATGGCTTCCGTACCAGTCTTCTCATTTCCATGGATCTCACTTTGAATTAAAACTACTTTTTCACCTGTCCCTACGGATGCTTTATAGATTTCTCTATTCCTATTGGAATATCCAGCTACATCCACTTTCACTTTACCTTGGCTATCACTTGCAATTTGTTCTAGCTTTTTCCCTAGTTCAGCATGGTCTGTAAAACCTGAAACGGAATAAGTTTGTTGACTAGGTGTTCCTGGGGATGTTTCTTTTGCTGCCAATGTCGGTGCCGCAATACTCGCCGATAAAACGAAAACTCCTAGTGTTGAAACAATTTTTCTGTTTTTCATATTACAACGATCACTCCCTTAAAGTATTCTTCTGTCTCATTATACAATTTGGAAAAGTAGAAATATGTTGGAATTTGATGTCGTAATATGGCTTTTTTTATGATTCAGGACATAATAGTTGAAATGGTTCGCCATTGAAAAAATTCGCAATGCCCTTCCAGCCGAATTTTCATTCAATCCTAAGCGATGAAAAGCAGCAAAAAAAGAGAATGTCAGACATTTTTTATCCTTCTGCTTTTACTCAATTTCCCTCCCCCTATTCTTAGGTACTGGTTTTATTCTATGAAGCAGGAAGAATATTGAAATGGACAAGTAACTATTAGATGGGTGCTACGCTCCCTTGTTCAGATCGTGATTACATCCTCTTTTTATGAAAGAAGCCCAATTTTCCAACGTAAAAAAATCCGCGACATGTGTATCACGAATTGTTGCTGATATTGGCTTGTAATAGTCGAATTGATAATTTGTACTACTATAACATCACAGTTAATTCATCGTAGTGCCTTTTCTTATCAAAAATTTACATGGCAAGTTAAATTTGTTGACCTGTTTCGATTCGTTTACTGTTTGAGCTTCGGGTATATCTAACATCAGCATCCACTGGGACATCCAATGATACACCTTAAGCTACTGGAAACCGTCAAAACTACCTTTCTTTACATTAGGGCTACTCTAATTTTTTTCTTATTTTTCCAACCATTAATAATAATAACGGCATAAAAAAACAAATGGTTAAGGAAAAAGGTGTCCAGGCTATAGACATAAAGTTTTGATAATGCACTATATCGGGATGCGAAAAGATTGTAAAAGTGAGAATTAGAAAAGCTAATGGGAAAAGAAGAATCTTGTAATTTTGCAGACCTAGCAATTGAGCTAGTCCTAAGGCGAGTCCATAAAAACATATGGTCAACTTAAAATATTCTGTAAAAATCCAAATGAAGGCCGCAATGACCTCGACCCTTTCAAAAAAATTACCAATGCGAATCCTCATCCCCAGTTTATAAGAAGGATAGGTTAGGATAGTTAACTTCCTCAATGGGATAGGAACTCGAGATCTCAATGCTAGCCCCCTCTAATCAAAAGATGTTAAAAATATGTTTTCACCTTGGATGCAATTATATCCATTCAAATAAAATTATTGTAATGATCATTAATTGTTTCAAATTAATTGGTTATTTGAATAACTTGAACATGAAAAGCCAAAACTAAGGAGTATTAAAAAGGAAGGAACAAACAAAAAGGTGAATCAGAATACCTGGTAGTTTCAAAATTTCATCACATCAATTGATGATTTTAATCCTTTTGTATTCGGTTGGAACGGTTATTTTACATACTCCTTCTCCTTTAGCTGGTTTTGCAAAGCAGGATGCGTTTCTTGCTGCATTACTTGGCACAGGAGTTGTATTAATTTTTGTATGGCTCTTCATCAGAGTGGGAAATTTATATCCTGATCTCTTTTAATAACTAATTACCCCGAGATTGAAATCGAGACTATTATCAGAAAGCATCTCTCCAGCCAAATAAACAATGAAAGTTAGCTGCGTATAATGATCTTTATCAGATATTGAAGGTTGCATTAAGGATAAATTGGATATGATCGTAATGAAATTACGAATGAGGTGATATATTGAAACATAAAATAATCATTATACTTAGTCTGGTTTTTATAGTATTCATGACTGTTTTACTCATCTTTTACCTCATAAAAGATGATTCTTCCCGATGGATGGTAGCTTTAGGGGGAATATTGGTAAGTGCGTTGCCCATTTCATTACTATTTGTAAAAAATAATCCTTTTAACATTCCAATCATAATCGGTTATTATGTTTTTGTTTTATGTACGACATTTTTAGGGTCAATCGCAAATTTTTATGTAGATTTAAAATGGTGGGACTCTACCCTTCACTTCTACAAGGGTATTTTCGTGGGTCTTGTTGGAATTGCTCTTTATAAACAATTCATCCCTCAAAAGTCGAGAAAAGATATATCAAGGTGGGTCACCTTTCTTTTTGTACTCTCACTTGCAGTCCTTGCCACTGTCCTTTGGGAAGTCTATGAGTATGTAGGGGATCTAACTTTTACTCATACCATGCAGCGAGGCGGTAATAAAGATACCATGTACGATATAATTTGCGGTCTTATCGGCGGTCTGCTTATCTCCAGTTATTCCAGTATAAAAAAATCAAAATTATAATGATTTGTTGAGGTAATCATATGAATCGTAAGTTAGTTATTTTATTAAGTTTAGTGTATGTCCTTTTCATGGCAGCTTTATCTATCTTTTACTATACAACCGATGAAACATTCAAATCCCTGGTTTCGATAGGAGGAGTGGCATGTGGAGCAATTCCCCTTCTATTGGCCCTATTTACCAAGCTTCAATTCAATCTGCCAATTATCATTTCCTATTTAGTCTTCTTGTTCGGTTCACAATATTTAGGATCTATTTTAGGCTGGTATGGTCTGGGGTGGTGGGACACATTCTTACATTTACTAAGCGGATCCCTTCTTGCTTTTACAGGTATTGCTTTATATGAACGTTTAATATACAGAAATGCAGGTAAAGAGATATCTCCTTGGTTTGTCTTTTTGTTTACCCTCTCTTTCTCAGCACTTGGTGGTGTTATATGGGAGATCTACGAATTTGGTTCTGATCAATTATTCGGAATGACATTACAAGGCGGGGGAAATAAAGATACAATGATAGATTTGATCGCGGATACTGTTGGAGGTCTTATCATTGCAGTCTGTGCCGGAGTTCGGACAAAGGTTAAGGTAAAGAAAACTTGAAAATCAACTTGGTTTAATCAGATCTTTTATCTTATCGTTAACGTTAAAAAGTTGACTGCATATAAAAAAAGACCATCACATGGATGGCCTTTTTTTTGTCATTTAAATATGATGGATATGATCTTTTCCGTCGTCATCTCACTATCCACCACGTATGTTCCAGGACGTAATCCGTTGGCCTTGCCTTTCTTTTCAACCTCATCAGAAAACTCATAGGCATTCTTAATGACTTTTGCTTTTTGAAGGGTTTTACCAACATCGATGCTTGTCGAGCCTTTAGACACTGTCAGAACTGTACGGTATATGATTTTTTCTGTTGGTTCTTTTACAGTTTCTTTTTCCGCTTCCGCTTTATCTTTAATTGCCTCTGCTTCAGCAATCTGATCTTCCCATTCTTTTTCGGAATGTATGACATACCCTTCAGAAGCCAGGGACTCCTTCATATCATCTTCCGATAGTTTCTCTGATGTACCGGTCGCATCACCTGGAACAAAGAAGTACACGGCACCGCACACACCTGCTGCAACAATAAGGCCTCCGGCAAAGCTGCGCATTGATTTAGATGTCATTGGCCACTTTACTCCTTTCATTCTTCGTTTTAATGTAAGGAGTAAGCAAGTGTTCTATCTCATTTTCTGTCTGTTTTGTTTTCAGTGCGATGCTTTCGAATGAATAGCCTCGCTTATGTAGGTCGAGTACTTCACGCAACAAGCTCCGCTTTTCGGAAGACATTGCAAGAATGCCTGCCTCTTGCACCGTAATTTCAGCATCTATCTCGATGTTCCTGATTTTTTCCTGTAATACATTCATTTCATCTCCAAAAGTGCTAGCAATCTGCTCCAATTGACTGTCCACTTTTACAGAATCCTTTTTAATAAACGATAAAATGAACAGTAAAACTGCTGCACCAAACAAAATGACTAGAGCCCATTCCATCATTCTATGTCCCTCCTTAATCTTTGAAACTATTATCTCGCTTTCTAATTATATATTGAATTGTACCAAAACTCGATTTAAATGAACTAAATACCACAATAGTCACGTATTTATGACAAAAAAAGGCGCGAGATGGCCATCCATAAATATTATAATAAAAAAACGAAATACAACGCTTCCATTTGAGGACTATTTTACCATATTTCGTTCATTATTTATACCTTTGTTAAGATATTATGGCAAAGGATCTTTGTTTGTCCCTTAACATACTGCCAGTTCCAAATAGAGCCCGGACAATGGAATGGATGATGCCGGCTGTCCTTAGATAAGTGCTCCAACATTCAACTGGATTCAAATAATGAGAAAAAGCTAAGTATAAGTTTAGCTCATGAAAATAACTGCAGCACCCCTATTAGTCATGGCCCCTATTGCTTCACCTTCTCTTTTACTTTTCCCTTAAAGGATTACAAGATATATATTAAATGACAAATGCATTTCCAAAAGATAAGATTATACTATTAGGTTCCTTTTCCTGTTTCATTAGATTGAGATTTTTAATCGCATATACTTTTTGGAGGTAATAAGGAGGAAACAATGAATATTAAAATAAATAAAATACCGGGTTTCATGCAAGCCGAAATCGAACAACTTCAATCATCATTATCCCCATTGTTGAAGAAAAATTTGAAATACGGATTTTTTTCGACGGTGATGATAGGCTTTTCCATCATTAACCTTTTTTTCCTTTTATTTAAGAGCGAATCCTTACCCATCTCGAAAACCGCACTTGGAATCTATGCATTGGTGGGAGCTGTAGGATTTGCCCTATTAAAAGAAAACAAGCACAACCAAAAAGAAATAGTAAAAATGAGTCAAAAATATATGTTGGAGAGAATCAAAAAAAGCAACTATTTAACAGATGCCAGAAAAAGTAATTACTTTAAAAGGGTAAATGAGCATCCGCTATCTGCCATGAATGTTTTTATTGAGTTTCTTGCCGAGGAACAACAAAGGAAGAACAAATCCTCACACAATGAGTAAATACAAAAAAAAGTTCGTGAATTTTTATAACTTTATCGGTCGTTGAAATGAGTCAACAAACGATTAGCGCATTAAAAAAACAACTCAACCAGTATGCTCGGGTAGACTTCCGATTCACACTGGTTGGTTGCTTCGCTTTTTAAACTTCTACTTAGTCGGGCAAGACCACTTTACGATAGATCCTTGCCAAAAAAGGGTGAATAAAATATCTTGCAAATTCTCTGTATTAACGTTTCTTTAATGCCGTTTATTTCAATTGGGCAGCACAATAATTAGTCATGGAGGTTCTTATCAATAAGTTCATGAAAATAGACTGCAGCATGTTCAGTTGGAGAAAAGATACCATTTGTAAACGCCTGGGAACTTAATCCTTTTTGCAACTTTTCCACAAGTTCAAAATCTTCCTGCCGTACTTGATCAACGAAATTAAAATATTCTTCTTTTTCCATTGTTGTTTTTTCATTAAGGGAATAATCACGATAAATACCTAGAGACGTCTCTGCATCAACAGGAATTACTTGAATGGTATTCACATTTCCGTCTCCTGGATAAACGTTAATCATCATATTTGGCCAAATCCAATAAAAGCGCGCTTGGTCACCTTCAGAATTCTTACTTGCTGTCATATATTGATAGGTGAATTTGTCGTGTGTCGTTGTGCAAAAGTTCGCTAGATCAAAAGATTTTGCAAAGCCTGGATGAGCAATGGAACAATGGTCACATTCAAGGTAGTTGTCAACAACAGCTTTCCAATTAGCCTTAACTACACGCCGGGTTTCCCTAACTAGTTTTAGAGAATGAAAGAAGTGATACTCTTTCATTTCCTCTAGAAATTCCTGATATGCTTCTGCCAAGGAAGGTGCATTTTTGTCTAGATTGACAAAAATCATAGCATTCTGTACTTCTAAACGAATGGATTTCATACAGCTGTGTACTCCCAATTGATTCGTTTTAAAATTAGGAGCTCTATTTACATTTCCATCTAATTTGAATGTCCATCCATGGTATCCACATTGTAAAACTTTTTTATTTCCTTTATCAGAGTTTTCCACTTTCATTCCACGATGAGGACAAATATTATAGAAAGCACGCAGTTCTCCATCAGTACCGTGAGTAACGATAATTGGCTCTCCGGCGACATCTAAAGTCAAGAAGTCTCCTACTTTTTCAACTTGACTGGCATGCCCCACCAATATCCAATTTTTCCTAAAAATCTTTTTTCTTTCTTCATTAAATACTTCTGGATCAACATACCGTGAATAAGGTAATGTTTGGCTAAACTGTACATTTTCTTTTTTCGTAGTCATATCGAAAATCCCTCCAGATTTTAGCTAATTTTTTAAAGTTCAAAAAACCGCTTGGATACTTACTTTTTTCAATTTCCAGTTATATCCGATCCATATAGACTGTCTTGATCTCTGTATAGAATTCAACAGCACTCTTTCCTTGTTCACGGCTGCCTGCACTTGAACTTTTACATCCGCCAAATGGCATTTGCGGTTCGGTTCCTGCCGTTTCCGAATTGACATGTACAAGACCCACTTCGACATCTTCAATAAACCGTTGAGCTGAAGTTAAATTATTCGTGCAAATTGCTGCGCTCAATCCATACTCTGTATCATTCGCCATCATAACTGCTTCCTCATAGTTTACGGCCTTAAAAAGAGCGATGACTGGCCCAAATATTTCTTCACGTGCAATGCGGGCATGTTGAGGAACATTTTCAAAGATAGCCGGCCTGACATAAAAACCGTTCGCCAATTCCTCTTCTGTCGGAATCCCTCCTCCACACAAAAGCGTCGCTTCTGATTTCCCAGCATCAATCATATCAAGCACACCATCGCGTTGTGATCTAGATACAGCAGGACCGATATAAGTTTCTTCATTGAGCGGGTCGCCCACTTTTAATTCTTTCGTACGCGCGACAAGACGTTCACGGAAAGCTTCGTAAATTCCTTCTTCCACAATCACCCTACTAGTTGCTGTGCATTTTTGCCCCGTGGATTTAAAAGCTCCTCCTACAGCAATTTCAACTGCTTTTTCAAGATCAGCATCAGCGAGGACAACGAGCGGGTTTTTCCCTCCCATTTCCACTTGCACTTTCTTCCCATGTTCAATGGCCTGTTTTTGAATTTGCTGACCTACTTGATTCGAGCCGGTAAAAGATATAGCCTTCACATCCGGATGTTCCACCAATGCAGCACCAATGACGGAACCTCTTCCGAATACACAATTAATGACACCAGCTGGAAGACCGGCTTCATCTAATGCTTTCATCACATGATAGACAGACTTAGGTGTAAGATCAGCCGGTTTAATCACGACTGTATTCCCGTAAATCAGGGCCGGCGCCAATTTCCATACAGGGATGGCAATAGGAAAGTTCCATGGTGTAATCAATCCCACCGGACCGAGCGGAGTGCGAGTAGTGTACAAAAATGTATTGGCATTAGCTGAAGGAATTACTTCCCCAAGTGGCTGCCGAGCTTCAGCAGCATAGTATTCAAGTATGCTAGCGGCACGGTTGGCTTCCCCCATCCCTTCCAAGAATGTTTTCCCTTCTTCCTTTATCAAATCCTGACCTACTTCCTGCACATTCTTTTTCAAAATATCAGCTGCTTTCTGCAAGTATGAAGCCCGTTGCTGAAACGACAGTTTTTTCCAATCAGGAAATGCATTTTTTGCGGCTGCAACTGCATCATGTAAATCAGCCGCCGCACTAGATGGGAATTCCCCTAAATTTTCTCCATTATGGGGACTAAGATTTCCCTTATACTCCCCTGTGGTTGGTTCTTGCCATTTTCCATTAATATAATTTAAGTAACGCATACAATTTCCTCCCGCATTCTATTTTTCTACATCTAGATTAAAGATTTGATTATTACTAGAATCTTCTAAAATGAATTCTTCCACATTTCGTTCATACTCGAATTGTGGCACGTTTTCTTTTGTCGGCGTATTAAGAATGATTTCTATTGAACGAAATCATTTTGCTGTTCATTTGATAAGGTAGGCACATCTACCTTCCTTCTCGTATATCTAAAATAGTAAAATATATAGCAAGCAGCGACGAAACCTAATCCCCAATACAACGAAGTGCGCTGTGTCGGATCATATGCAGTGAACACGAAAATACCTAGACACATAAGGATGCAGAGAATCGGGGCAAAAGGGAAGAAAGGTACTCTATACTTCAGATTTTCCACCTTTCCGCCTTCTCTGATATACTGCTTACGGAATCTATACTGTGCGAACGCAATCGCCATCCAAGTAAGTACCCCTCCAACCCCACTTATAGAAAGTAACACAACAAATAACGTTTCTTCCGCTACTACACTAGTAAGTAACGACAGCAGAGCAAAGAACAGAGTGACGAGTAAAGCGTTAATGGGTACACCGCGCCGATTGAGCTTTCCAAATGAGGAATGCGCCATACCGTTTTGAGAAAGGGAGAAAAGGATCCTGGTACAAGCAAACAGACCCGTATTCCCAACAGAGAGCACCGCCGTCAAAATCACGAAATTCATAATGTCAGCGGCATAAGGAATGCCTACCATTTCAAAAACGGTAACGAATGGGCTTTCCAGCACCCCAGCTTCTTGCCACGGAACGATAGCCGACAGAACAAAGATTGCTAGAACATAGAAAAGCAGCACACGTATTACGATGTTACGAATCGCTCTCGGAATGCTTTGTTGCGGGTTTTCCGTCTCTCCTGCTGCAACCCCCATGATTTCCGATCCCTGGAATGCGTATACGACCGTCATCATTGATATAAACACACCCGTGAATCCTGTAGGGAATAGTCCATCACCCATAAAATTGGAAAAAAACGGAGCAGGTTGAGCATCCATATGAATCAATCCAAACATTGCGGCCGCACCGATAATTATGAACAGAATAACGGCAAGTACTTTAATCCCTGAGAACCAGTACTCTGTCTCAGCGAAACTTCTCGTTGTTAAAGCATTTATGGTGAACAAAAGTACGGTAAATATCACACACCATATCCATACTGGTATATCAGGAAACCATCTAGTCATGAGCAAACCAGCCGCCACAAATTCCAAGCCTACGTAAAGAGCCCAGCTCAGCCAGTAAATCCAGCCGATGACAAATCCAGTGGCGGGTCCGATAAATTTCGTTGCATGGACCTGAAAGGAACCTGAAACCGGCATCACTACCGATAATTCACCGAGACAAATCATCGCCAAGTACATTAATAAACCACCGACCAAATAGGCAACAATCGCTCCTCCGGGTCCAGCTTCACCGATCGCATATCCTGATCCCAGGAAAAGACCTGTTCCAATTACCCCACCTAAGGAGAGCATGAATAAATGTCTACTCTTCATCGAACGCTGTAATTCCTTTGGCTGATTTTCATGTTTTGTTTCCATGAATCCTCCCCCTTTCTGATCGATAAACTGCCCCATACACTGATTAACACAAGTTAAAGAGAGTTCCCATTATTCTGAAAATAAAACACATTATTGTGGAGATAAAGCTTCGGAAGGCTCTGCATATTCCAGCAAGTCGCTGATTGTCGGTTTAAATATTTCATAAGCTACATCTCTTTGATATTTATTTTGGGTTTTTGCTTGTTTAAACAAGTGATACGTATTTTTCCTGCATAGTTTTTCGATATCATCAACTACAGCTTGTGGATTTGGATTTACTAGTCCGAAAATAACCGCATCATAAAATCTAATCGCCCCAAGGTTCGCAACGAAATCATTGACAACATCAATTCCTCTTTGTTTTATGATTTCGTCTCCCTTGGAAGAAAGGGGAATGTTTGCCGCCTCCACAATTAAGCTTGCTTTTACGCTTTTAGCATTTGATTTGTGGATGACATCCTCTAGTGCGGACGGAATTAAAATGTCGCAATCTATATCGAGCCAATCCGTGTTTGACCTTACATCGTAATGCGATTCAAAAAATTCTTTATCCATTTCTCCGTATGAATTCTTGCGATCAATAAGCTTTTGGACATCTAATCCTTCTTCACACGTTACCAAAAGGTTGGCATCAGAAATTCCTACAACTTTATAACCTAACTGGGACATTTTCAATGCACAACTAGCTCCTACACAGCCGAATCCTTGAATGACAACTCTTGCTCCATCTTTTCCGCTCTTAAATTTCCATGCCTCATCTGCCGAAAATGCTACACCATAGCCTGTTACGACATCGTTTAAAAACAACCCGTCAATTTTTGTCGTCAAAAGTTCATCAAAGTCTTTTATCCCTTGCAGAACATTCGGATTCTGCTTCATTGATTTCGTAAGAGGTATATCCATACCAAACTCATTGAATATTTTGAGCACATCTTCATATTTGGTACCTAAGTCACTGCCTAAAGATACCCCGATGTCTATATAAGGCATCATCGCAATTAGAAATCTTCTTAATACTGCATACGCGTCTGGCGCTTTATAATCATAGGCAATGCCCGCTTTACAACCGCCTGTCGTCTCGGACTCACAGGCTACATACTTATAAGCCATCGCCTCAGCTAATCTTTCAACCTCTTCTCGTGTAACCGTTGGATGCATTCTTGTACCGCCGCCTGCGTAGCCTTTAACAAAGTTATGCACGACCAGCCACCCTTTTGCATCTGTTTCCGTATCATTCCATTCCACAACTAAATATGGTTTTAACATTTGTGAACCCTCCCTTTTTATTAATTCCTACGACTGATTTCTAATGGAAACATACCAAAGCATGGATGCCGCAACTACTTGTTGGACACTAGTTTTTCGTGTACTCCCATCTTGTCTTGGCCTACAGTTAGAATATTTGGATTGACTGCAACTTCAATTACAGCCGGAAGCCCTGAAGCAATCGCCCTTTGCAGCGCTGGCGCAAAATCACTATTTTTTTCAACCTTTTCACCATGCGCTCCAAACAAGCGGGCCAATTCGGCAAAATTAGGGTTGGACAATTCAGTTCCAACGACCCGTTTTGGAAAGTGCCTTTCTTGATGTACACGAATCGTTCCGTAAATATTGTTGTTCACGACAATTGATATGGTCGGAATTTTATACCGTACAGCCGTTTCAATCTCTTGGAGAGTCATCATAAAGCCGCCATCTCCTGAAAAAGAAACAACATGTTTCTGAGGCTGCGCCAGCTTTGCCCCAATTGCAGCAGGCAGTCCATATCCCATCGCTCCCGAAGTTGGCCCCACGTAAGTGTTTTCATGTTCAAAACGATAATATCTGGATAGCCATCCAAAAAAATTGCCGGCATCATTTGTAATAATGGTGTCCTTCGGAAGACAAACAGCAACGTCATGCATTAATCCATCCATATCCACGAAATCTTTTGCGTAGTCGGCCTTTGGTTCAGAAAATGTCATATATTTTTCATGCAATTCTTTCACATTATCTTCGCTTGAAATGGAAGAACCTGAAGCTTTCAGTGCTTGTTCTAAGAAACTCTTGGCATCTGCTTCAATGGCAAGGGAAGGAGCATACACTTTACCAAAAATATCGGGACAAATATCTACATGAATCAGTTTTGTATTTTCAGAGAGCAAGGTGTAATCTTGTGTTCCTACTTGAGAGAATCGTGTCCCTAACGCCAAAACTACATCTGCATCTCGGATTGCATCAAGTAAATATTGAGGTGTCCCAAACCCCAGCCATCCTGCATAGCAGGGGTGTGAGTTCGGAAACGCGTCGAATCGGCGGAAAGCGGTAACAACAGGAATTTTCATTGCCTCGGCAAACTGTACAAGCAGCCTGTTAGACTTAGCATGAATCACACCGCCACCAGCAATCAATACGGGGCGCTCCGCGTTTCGTATCGTCTCTATCGCCTGCTTCACATCGTCCATATGTGGTTGGGGAGGAAGCGAGCGATAAGAAGGATAGATGTTCAACTCTGCCTCATCCTCTAACATGTCATGCGGCAAAGCCACTAATACAGGACCCGGACGTCCCGATCGCGCCATATGGAACGCCCGTTGCAATAATTCCGGGATTCTTTCCACACGATCAATCTCAACCGTCCATTTACATAAATGACTGAAAAAACCCGTCAAATTCACTTCCTGAAACGCTTCCTTTTCTTTAAAAGGGCGTTCGACTTGGCCAATAAGCGCAACCAAAGGGGTTGAATCCTGAGCAGCAGTATGAATACCGATAGCTAGGTTTGTAGCACCCACTCCACGCGTTGCCATACAAACTCCTACCTCACCTGAAGCCTTCGCATACCCTTCCGCCATAAAAGAGGCACCTCCTTCATGTCTGGCGGAAATAAGTTCTATTTCAGGATGTTGATATAGTGCATCCATTACACTAAGATAACTTTCACCTGGTACACAAAAAGCTTTTTTTACCCCTTCTTTAGCCATTACTTCTACGACTGCTCTTCCTCCACTGACTTTCATATTCAGCCTCCCGCTTTCAAGAACGTGTATTTGTTCTGCTAATTTATCTTTCTATTAATATTGCACTCATTCTTACTATCATTTAACAAGTTTTTCGATACCGGAAACTGGTTTATTAGCTTCTTCCGTCTCAATTGAAGTATTTCTTGTAATAGCACTTACTCCCAAAGTTACTGCAATGTTGATGAATAATACAGCTAACCCCACATCAAGATCTTGTATTGCTTGCGGTAGAGATGGGAATAGTGTGGCAAGTGTCGTACCTGATGTAGTCGAGTAAATGACAATTAGAATTCCAGCTATCATTCCGGCAAAAGCTCCTTGAACGGTAACAGGATTCTTTTTCCACAAACTGAAAAATAGTGCTGGGAACAACTGTGCCATGAAGCTATATGCCATAAGATACAGCGTAAAAATCGACTCCCCGCCATTGAACGTAAAGTATAGGGTCACTATAGAAATGACAGGTACTAACATCATGCTCAATCTTCGAAGTTGGTCATCTGATGTATTCGGTTTCCACACCTTATATACATTTTTTGAAAGTATCGTGGCCGTAGCCGTCAACACGAGTGAACTAGGTATAAGGGCGGCCATCGCCCCAGATGCTCCAATAACTCCAACAAACCAGGGATCGAATGACATCTTCGCCATTTTAAATAAAGCCAAATCTGCTTCTGCTCCCTGTAAATTCGGAACTTGAAGAATCGCAGAAAAACCAATAAAAAGCGAAAAAATGATGATTACTTGATAAATTGGCATAACCCCAGCGTTCCAACGAAGTGATTTTGGACTTTTTGCAGAAAACACTCCCGCTAACATATGAGGAAACATATAGAATGCCAGTGCTGTCATAATCGTAGCGGAAATAAACCAAGAGATACTCAATCCTTGTTCAGGGAATATCAATAATCCATGTTTTGCTGTATCGATTGCTTCAAACATCGACTGCAAACCACCGTAATAATGAAGTGGAAAATAAATCCCCATAAAGACGACAACTGCCAAAATCATGATATCTTTAATAACCGCCGTCCACGCTACGCCATGCATCCCTGAGGCAGTTACATAAATTGTGATGGCAATTACACCTACAACTATAGCCACATTAGGAGAGATGGACCCATAGGAGGCTTCCGATACGATAATTCCTAACCCTTTTAACTGCATGATCAGATAAGGAATAATTGAAATAACGCTGATTACCGCCACAAGAACACCTAAAGCCGGACTATTGTACTTCTTGTCATAAAAATCGGATTGAGATATGACATTATTTTTTTTGGCATATCTCCAAATTGGCGGCAACAGCCAATAGGCTATTACAAAATAGAAGCAATTGAAAGCATATAAGGCTGGAGGCATACCAGATCTATAAGCGCCGCCGCTGGCTCCCAAAAACGTATATGTCGTAAACATTTCACCTGCAATCAAAAAGAAGAGCAAAAAGCTGCCGAAACCTCTTCCACCTATAGCCCATTGTTCCAAACTCATATTTTTACCTTTTCGAGCTTGAAGCCCTAACCAAATACACAGAACCAGAAAGAAAAGGATGACAAGCAAGGCTTCATTCATTAGTCTTCTTCCTCCTTGGTTGCAGGATCAAGTTTATTAGCAATTATCAAGCACACCGATGTAAGACAAACCCAACATATGGCCCAAAAAAGAACAAATGGCATTCCTAAAACATATGGTTCAATTCGATTGATAACAATGAGCGAGCCAAGTGCTGGTACCGCACTTATCACATAGATTATTTTCTTCATTTGTTCACCATCCTTATCAACAAATGCCAAACCCGACCTATCCACTTCTAACCATTCAGAAAAAACAGATAATTATACTTGTATCATCACTTTGGCACCCCTTTAGTTAAGGGCTCATTTACTGCCCAATTCGGTTTCATTCCAGTAAGGACTTGGTCCACTTGCATTGCTGCATGTACAGCCATGCGTATCGAACCTTCTTTCGTCAATGCCGCATTATGAGGGCTGACAATCACATTATCCATTTTAAAAAGGGGATTCCAATTATCAGGAGGCTCAACTTCAAATACATCTATTCCAGCGCCGGCAATTTCACCCGCTTGCAAAGCATTTACTAAATCACTCTCCTTCACTACGCCTCCCCTGGAAGCGTTTACAAAATAGGATGAGGGTTTCATCCAGGAAAACTCACGGCTTCCTATTATTCCTTTTGTTGTTTTCGTTAACGGCAGATGCAGACTGATAACATCAGAGTTTCTGAAAACCCACTCTAAGTCAGTTAATATCTCTAACTCCGAATTCGTGCTGTCCGTAACATAGGGGTCGTAGCCAATCACTTTCATATCGAAGCCTTTTGAAGCTTTTTTTGCCAGTATTCTACCAATTCTCCCTAGTCCAATAATCCCTAATGTCTTGCCTTCCAAATCCATGCCAAAAAGTTGATTGCGGATAGCAAAATTCCCACTTCGCAGCTCTTTATCAGCCACACTCAAGTTTTTGGACAAAGATAAAATAAATGCCATTACATGTTCAGCTACAGCATTCGCATTTGCCTCTGGCGTATTTGTTACATAAATGCCCCGTTCTGTAGCAGCTTCGATATCGATATTGTCCAACCCAACTCCATACTTAGCAATTACTTTGAGGTTTTCAGCTGCTTGAATAACTTCCTTATTTATTACAGCCGTTGATCTCGTTAATACTGCATCACAATCCTTGATTTCTTCCATAAGGATTTCTTGTGCCAGTTCAGATCCTACTTTAATCTTATAGCCTTTTTCTACTAAATAACTTTTCCCCTCTTTCTCTATATCTTGAGGAATATACACTAAATGACTCACATTACCACCCTTTCATGTTAACCTTGAAGGAAAAATCTTTCCTACTCATTGTATATATACAATTATTGTGCCAACATAAAAAACATCAGTTTATTCAAGAAAGAAGCCAATTAGTTCTCAAATTAAGACATAAATAAAGTTAACAAATTGTTTCATAATGAATTAATAAGTTTCATTACGTTTCAATTTGTTTCAATACTCCAGTTTTTCATCTTTCTCCATAAAGTCGTGCGACTCATCCCTAACTCCAAGGCAGCTTTTCCTTTATTAAAATTAACCTTATTTAACGTTTGAACTATTCTTTCACGCTCGGATAGATGTATCCCAAGTGGCATATCAAGTTCTTCTGCTTGTTTCGACAGTATTTTCTTTTTACTTCTATTCGGAAAATACATTTCGATATCGTACACATCAATTAACTTGTCTTTATAAAGAGCACATAATCGCTCACAAAAATTTTGCAATTGGCGAATATTCCCTTCCCAATTCTCTTCACTCAGCTTTTTCATGGCAGTATCCGTAATCTTAATTTTTTGATCCGAATGGCCTTTCTGAATAAAAGCATTCACCAATAACGGAATATCTTCTCTACGTTCCCGAAGCGGAGGCAAGACAAGGTCCAGCACACTCAAGCGATAATATAGATCCTCCCGAAAGTCATTACTTTTGACCATTTGCATGAGATCTTTGTTTGTTGCCGACACAATTCTCACATCAACCGGAATCACTCTATCATCACCGATACGCATGATTTCTCGCTCTTGCAGGACACGAAGCAGCCGACTTTGCATTTTTGGGGAGATTTCTCCTATTTCATCTAAAAAAATCGTACCTCTATGAGCCAATTCAAAATATCCTTGCTTTCCGCCTTTCATAGCCCCTGTGAAAGCTCCTTCTGCATATCCGAATAACTCACTTTCCAATAAATTTTCGGGAAGCGCAGCGCAATTAATGGCTACAAACGGGTTATTTTTCCGGTTGCTATGATTATGTATGCTTTGGGCGAATATTTCCTTGCCCGTTCCGGTTTCTCCAATTATAAGAATGTTTGAATCTACTTCACTATAATGTTGAGCAGTTTCAATCGTCCTCTTAATTTCGGAACTCCGGTACAATATATCATCAAAGGTGTACTTAGCCACATGTCCACGTGAATGAATCTTTCTAAAGAACTTCCCTTCCATCTCCTGAATGCGTGTAACATCTTGAAAGGCGACCATATCCCCCACTTTTTTACCTTTTAAAAATATCCCAACTTTTTTTACCGATAATTGAATGGCTTTGTAAGCAACGATATCTTTTTCGTATTCATTGTCACTTAACAGCATATTACGAAATTTTCCGTCCTTTATCATATCGTATATAGAATTTCCAATTAAGCTCCCCTTGGAAATGGATAATATCTCCTGAGCCGCCGTATTAAATACAGATATTTGTCGTTTTAAATCTATAGCAATAACCCCTTCATAGGCATAATTAAGAATCGTTTGGTAACGCTTGGTCTTCTCCTGTTCCCTTCTGCTGACAAGAGCTACTCTTTTCGCCTCAATCAACGCCTGCCGAAATGATTCCTTTCCAGTGTCAACCAGAATGGCTCCCAACCCTATCTCTTCAGCATAGTTACAGGTACTTAAACCACTTAACACCACCTCACAGCCATCTCTGGCTGCTAAATCCACTAAACTAACTGAGGACTCGATATCATTCAATATATAGGACTGAATTGGCAAATCAACGATATCCGAAAGGTTTTCCACGCCATAAATCATATTCAGCGCTCCTATAACGGCCACTTTTTTACTGCCAAAACGTGCCTTGCAATCATACAGGGAACGAATGAGATCAATACCTTGTACAGGTATATCAACGATAGGAATAGATTCATTGCTTTCTTTTAATAGTTTCGTGATTAATCCCCTTGAGATGATTACATCAGCATCAAGCTTCAACTTCCCAATCCTATCGGCATCCTCTACTACCTCCTCTAAAACAAACTTCACTGAACCGTTATCATTGTTTTCCGATTCTTCCAACTGGTTGAATTCCTCAAACCTTTCAAAAGCATCCGTAATATACCCTTTTCGAGGAACAACGAGTTTAATTTTTATCAAAACACCAACCTCCAACGTAAAATCATTTTGGTTTATTGAATATAATCTCAAGTAACCTGATAGTTAAGCCCTAGTCAAATCAGGATGTATTTAATCGAGATGGAAAAGTATGCCAAGCAAATGTTTTCGTTCAGAATTATATATATCATTTTTAAAATCACTTTTTGAAAAACAAAAAACCCTGTTACCATGGGTTTTTTCGTCAATAAACGACCTTTTCACTTTTAATTTACACCCTAGTATTCGAATTGTTATTGATAGCAGATTATTCCTTCAATAAGAGTCACATTCAAATTATCTCATCAAAACTTTTTATAGTCTTTTTACTTACATTACCCTACTCACCTTTTTCTTCTTGGAATGTTTATTTTTCCCCTGCTTATCATCGCTGTAATAAGCTTTTACCATTAACAACAGTATGAAAATTTCTTAAAGTTTTCATTATTTAGTGATTCAATGAAATCTAAAACTGAATTAAAAATGCTAGCCCCTCTTTGCTGCATAAAAAAATTACCTGGCATGTAAATTTCACTTTTTTGGTATAATTTTCATTCCTTTCTCGACAATAGGACTATATTCCTTATATTCTTCATCCAAACGTGGAATTCCTTTTGGTTTTATAGTTACTGACAATAAAATTAGTCTACAAACACATTAACCCCGTTCAAGAAATCCTGAACGGGGTTTTTCAATAAACACGATCTGTTTCATTTTGAGTATTGGAGGACAGGAAGCTTAGTGTCAATCATCGTAGAACTGTTCATTCAAGGAGGTTCTACTTACGAACTTAAAACTGGATCGGCAATGACAAGGATTTTCCCGGACTTGATACCCTCCATATATTGATCGACTTCGGCTTCCTCCAGTCCCATATCCAATAATGGCTTTCTCAATCCGCCTGCTCCCGATGCTGCCCCGGCTGCGGCTCCGCCAAAAGTGGCAAAAATCGGTCCTGCCGCCAATATTGGACCAATTCCTGGTACGGCTAATGCACTCATTCCAATAAGCAGGCCTGTCAACCCGACAGCTCCGCCGGCTGCTGCCCCAGCAACTAATCCATCAGTCTTTGCCGGGCTGACTTCCTCAGCTTCATTGGGTAATTTATCAATGTTTTTTGCCACTACTGATATTTCATCGGATGTATATCCTTGTTCCTTTAAATTTCCGACTGCTGAAATCGCTTCATTTTCATTTTCATATATTGCTATAAACCTCTTGTCCATGGTATCTGCTCCTTTAAAAGTAATGTACTATACAATACCCTTAATTGAGTTTCAATAACCTTCTATGAAAAAAATGAAATTCACTCCCGGATTTGCCCCTGGCCATAAATGAAGTACTTGCTTGATGTCAAGGCCGGTAAACCCATAGGTCCACGTGCATGGAGCTTTTGTGTGGAAATGCCGATTTCTGCGCCATAACCAAATTCAAAACCGTCGGTAAAACGGGTGGAAGCATTATGATAAACTGCTGCCGCATCCACTTTATTCAAAAATACGGTAGCGTTTTGTTCATCTCTCGTCAGGATTGCTTCGGAATGCTTGGTACCGTATCGATTAATGTGTTCAATGGCATCCGAAACACCTTTTACAATTTTTACGCTGATTTTTAATGCTAGGTACTCTGTAGACCAATCATCCTCCGTAGCCTTTTTCGCTCCCGGAAAAGCGCTGCAAACCGCTTCGTCTCCGTATACTTCGATACCTTTTTCGTCTAGGATTGCCAAAATCCGCTTACCATTTTCTTCAAACCATTTTTCGTGAATAAGAAGGCTCTCAATTGCATTGCATACGGAAGGGCGCTGTGTTTTACCGTTTAAGACAATTTTCTCGACCATCGTGATCTCTGCTGTCTGATCGATGAATATATGGCAATTACCTGCTCCTGTTTCAAGGACGGGAACAGTGGACTCCTTAATGACCGTTTCTATTAAATTCTTTCCGCCGCGAGGAATCAAAACATCTAAATACTCATTAAGATGAAATAGTTCTTTAGCGGTTTCACGGCTCGTATCCTCGATTAACTGAACTGCTTCCATAGGAATCTCCGTATTCTCTAAAGCTTTATGGATGGAAGAGACTAGTGCCATATTGGAGTATTTGGCTGACGAACTACCTCTTAAGAGGACCGCATTCCCCGTTTTCAAGGATAGTGTAGCTGCATCGATGGTCACATTAGGCCTGGCTTCATAAATCATTCCGATTACACCGATCGGCACTCTTAACTTTTTAATCAATAACCCATTTTCTTTTTCGATAGTCTCCAATTTCTCTCCAATAGGATCCTTTAAATCGATTAAAAGTCTAATTGCCGCTGCCATGTCATCAATACGGTTAACATTTAACATGATTCGATCTAAAGTAGACTCACTGAAGCCTTTTTTTCTGCCTTCTTCCAGATCCTTTTGGTTTTCTTTTATCAGACGATCTTTATCGATAACAAGTTGCTTAGCAATTTTCCCAAGTGCCTCATTCTTCTTATCCGTTGTTAATCCAATTAGCTGATAACTGGCTTTTTTGGCTGCCTTACCTTTCGCAGTCACTTCACTCATTTTCAAATGCCCCCTTTTCCTTCGCTAATATCGATAACCTATGCCTTTACCCATTTATCACGATGGATCACTTCGATGGAAGTGATCACAAGCTCGGTTGTCCGCTTGCCCATCGCCTGTTTTAACTCTTCGTCGGAATAAAGGACCTCACCCCGCCCCAATAATCCTTTTGTACCAAAGACTTCGACGACATCGCCCTTATTGAAAACTCCTTTAATTTCATAAATTCCAGCTGGCAGCAGACTGCTGCCATTTGAAACTAAAGCCTTTTCGGCACCTTCATCAACGAAAATTTTTCCGGATACTTTTGAATGAAGCGATATCCACTGTTTGTTTTTCGTTACCGTCGTCATGACATCATTCCCAATATATGTGCCATCACCGTTGCCTTCTAGGATTGTCAGAAGTTTTTCACTCCCCACACCAGATCCGATGAATACTTTCACCCCAAGAGACAATGCAGTTTGGGCTGCTATCAACTTTGATTTCATTCCACCGGTTCCAACATTAGACCCCGCACCTTCTGCCATTTGCAATAAATCCGCCGTTACTTCGGAAAGCTTTTCAAATCGTTTCGCCCCTGGATTTGTCTGTGGATTGGAATCATAGAGCCCATTAATGTCCGTTAATATGATCAGGTTGCTGGCATGGACTAATCCGCTTACTAAGGCGGATAGCATATCGTTATCACCGAAAGTCAACTCCTCGACTGATACTGTATCATTTTCATTTATAATCGGAAGGATGCCGCGTTCAAGCAATTCCATCAATGTCGCATATGCATTTTTATATCTATCTTTTTTCGAGAAATCTTTCCGTGTTAATAATATTTGCGCCGGAACTATCCCGAATCGACCTAATTGTTCCATATATGATTGAATCAATAGGCTTTGCCCTACAGCTGCAGCAGCTTGTTTTCCTTTAAGAGTGACAGGTCTCGTAGGATAACCGAGCTTGCGGAAACCTGTCGCTACGGCACCTGATGAAACAAGGACAACTTCATGTCCCGCTTTCCTTAATGCTGCAACTGCCTGGATATGATCGGAAAATTTTTTTTGGTCGATTTCACCTTGTGTGTTGGTTAAAGAACTACTTCCTATCTTTACTACGATGCGTTTCTTTTCCATCGATTTTTTCCTCCAATAAATATCTTAGACATGAAAAAAAGCCCTTTTCATCCTCGAAATAAGGACGAAAAGGGCTGCTCTCCGTGGTACCACCTTCATTGAATGCAAGTTCATGCATTCCACTTTGCCTGATAACGCCAGGATTTGCGCCTATGTTTTGCATAGGACTCAAGAAGCAGGTTCTGCGCTTTCCTGTCGCGGGTCTTCCAGCAATTGACGCCGCTCTCTGTCACAGTGATTCTCGCATACTAATCTTCTCTCAACGTTCATTGTTTTAATATAGTATGCAAAATTATCTTCTTGATGTCAATAACATTCCAACTATGAATGAACCTGTACCTTATAACGCCATGGCTGGGCCGAAGAACTCATAGTGTATTTTATCGGGATTTACCCCCAACTCTTTCAGGTAAGTGATAATGGCCTTCATGAAAGGAACAGGACCACACACATAATAATCAGCATCAGGTTTTACATGACGGCTCAACAATTCCTTATCGATATACCCTTCCTTCTCAAAATTCGGCAGGTTCTTATCCTCCTCACTCGGATTTTTAAAGACGAAGGATAAATGATAGCTGGCAAGCTTGTGCGTCAGCTCTGTCAATTCCTCTCTAAACGGCTGTAAATTTCCATTACCTGATGCATGAATGAACTGGACATCACGCTCAGGCTTTTGTTCAGCCACCGCATGGACCATGCTCATGAAGGGTGTTATACCAACGCCTCCGCTCAGAAATACTGCAGGTGTTCGTTTTTCCAAGTCGATGGTGAAATCCCCTGCAGGAGCCGTTACGTCTATACTGTCACCCATCTGAATGGATTCATGCAAGTAGTTCGAGACCCTTCCATCAGGAGAGATTCCCGGCTTTTCTTTTTTGACGGAAATCCGGAAGTAATCTTTCCCCGGAACATCAGACAAACTATACTGACGGTTGAATAAATAGCGTTCACCCGGTATCTCGATACGAACGGTAATATATTGTCCAGGAAGAAAAGATGGAACCTCATCGCCATTTGATGGCTTTAAATAAAAGGAAGTGATTACATCACTTTCGCGGACTTTTTCCACCACAGTGAATGGTTTGAAATCTGACCATCCCCCTACCTGATTGGAAGCTTGGTCGTACATTTCCTTTTCGATGCTAATGAAAACATCGGCAATGACTCCATAGGCCTCTCCCCAAGCTTGGAGGATTTCTTCTGTAGCCGACTCTTGTAAAACTTCCTTGATTGCACCTAATAGGTGTTCTCCAACAATCGGATAATGCTCGGCTTTAACTGCGAGACTTCTGTGTTTTTGTGCTATTTGCTTCACGGCAGGTAAAATCGTTTCAAGTTTATCTATATATTTAGCTGCTGCCAAAACCGTGTTGGCAAGTGCATTTTGCTGGCGCCCTTTTTTTTGATTGGCGTGATTAAAGACATTTAATAATTCAGGATGTGCTTCGAAAAGATTTTTATAGAATACAGTTGTTATAGTTGTACCATGCACTTCTAAAACAGGTACGGTTGATTTGATGATATCGATTGTTTTTTGGGATAGCATACGAAAACTCCTCTTCATAAACAAGTATTTTAAATACATGTTTATATTAGAACTTAAATCCATTAAAAGCAATATTTTTAATGCATCTTTTCAGAGAATAAGTTTTCATGTTTATAAAATGTTCACATTTATGATATAGTCAAATGGGGATAGAATGTGAGGCGATAAACATGAGGTTGACGAGTTATTCCGATTACTCACTTAGAGTGTTGATTTACCTGGCTTCCCACGACCAAAGCAAATTATCAAATATAAAAGAAATTTCTGAAGTTTATCAACTGTCTAAAAATCATTTGATGAAGATTGTTCATAATCTAGGTAAATTAGGCTATATTGAGACGATACGTGGAAGAAATGGCGGTTTCCGTCTAGCAAAATCCCCCGCTGAAATAAATGTAGGGGAACTGGTGCGGAAAACCGAAGAGGATTTTTATCTAGTGGAATGTTTTAAAGATCACGATAACTGTGTGATTTCTCCCGTTTGTTCTTTGAAATTTGTCCTTAATAATGCCTTGGATGCTTTTCTACAGGTCCTTGATCAATATACGATTGCAGACTTCATCGAAAATAAAGTGATGCTCAAAGCATATTTCGATTCGGTAAAGCAAAATGAAGAAGAGCCCGATTTTTTATAATCGGGCTCTTCTTTCATTAACTGATGATCCGTTCAATCTTCCATCCCTTTTCCATTCGCAAATCAATGATCCCTGTATTGGTTTTCAATAAAACTTTAAGCGGATCGTATGGATGGATCATAATGACTCTTTATTTGCTTGCTGCATTTCTTCAAAAAGGTAATAAATATGAGGAATCTTTGCCGCTTCTGCAATGACAGGTGCAACTTCCGCTTTAATCACTTCAACCTTTTCAAGCTGTATCTTTCCTGCTTTACGTATATCTTGAAAGATGTTTTTTATTTGATGCGAAGCTTCGTTGATTCTTTCATGAATTGTCACTTTAGGTTGTACTCGATTTTCTGACCATACAGCTTCCCTTTTCTTTTTTCAATGCTCTCACACTTTTCTCTAATTTTCACCTATAATACCCTATCCTTCATGACCCTGTTTCATAATCAAAGCAATTTTCAGTACTTACGAACGGCCACTAAGTTCATTGCCTAGCTGTTTTAATTTTTCACCGACTGTACATTCTGATATACAGAACTGATGGGCATAAGAACGCCCCTTCTCTTTTCGAAAATGCTTTCGTAAAAAACAATCTTGGCAAAACGAAGCGAGAACATCTTCCACTTCTTCATATATTTTTTTCCTGTTCATTGTTGTTATGGCTCCTTTGACCCAGCAACTTCTATTTTGCTGAAAATGGCTTTTCCCTGAAGAGCAAGTGTTGCCAGGCGATCGGCTTCCTGGTTTTCTTTTCGTGAAATAGGCATGTAGACCGGAATGATCTTTAACTTATCCATTTTCGCTTCAATGCGGTCCAGCCATTTATTCAAGTTTTCTTCCATACAGGGCCATTCACCGGAAAGTTGATTTAAGACAACTAGAGAATCCCCTTTAAATACACAGCTTTGGTGATGGATTCCAAGTTCGTCCATCTGCCTTACCGCTTCATGAAATGCTGCATATTCCGCTTCATTATTGGATTCGAATTGCTCCAATTTTACATTAGTGCGTAAACGCCAGAACTTCTTACCTTGACGAAAATAAATTGCAACACCGATTCCTGCCATCTTTTCATCTTTTTGAAAACCGCCATCAAAAAAAACCGTTACATCCTGCGGCTCTTCTTCAACTTCAGTAAGGAGTTTCTTTAGCTCCTTCTTTGTCCATGCTGTATCGAATTCATCCTTGAATTCCACTTCTTTCAGCCTTCCCGCCTTTTCAAGATCCTCTGTAATGACTAGTGCAGTCCCGGCATCAAGCCAATCCGAAACGAAATCGGCAGATGGTTTTTTTGAAGCATGATATGTCCATTGCATAATTACCTTCAAAGATTTCCAGCTCCTTATCAATTCACTATTCATGCAGAACAGCTTACAATTTTCATACCTTTTTCTCGTCCCACCATTTATAATATAATGTAAGCAATAGAATCACTCTTTTCATTATAGTTCCCATATCAGCCTGAAATTCTCATGTTTCAATCTTAATTTTATATGAAACAGTTTTTAATCATAGCATATTAACAGCTTAATCTCGAGGAGGAGCACATCTTGATCGAAGTGTATATTGATGGTGCCAGTGCGGGCAATCCAGGGCCGAGCGGGGCAGGTGTTTTCATAAATAATAATGGTGTGGTCGAGCGGCACTCCATTCCGCTTGGAAATATGGAAAACCATGAAGCGGAGTACCATGCTTTAATCAAAGCGTTGGAAATTTGTGTAGCCAATAATTATCAAATCGTTTCTTTTCGGACTGACTCCCAAGCCATCAACCAGGCCATTGAAAAAAGATTTGCAAAAAATAAATACGCCATATTGCTGGAACGAGCGCTTAAACTTTCCGCCGAGCTTGAATTATTTTTCATGAAATGGATTCCAAGTCTCGAAAACAAGTCAGCGGATGTATTGGCGAGACGTGCCATTCGATTGAATAAGGCTGAGGAAATTCATGAACAAGACAGCTGATTTTTCATTATTATTCGTTGTATTCATCTGGGGTGTCACTTTTGTCATGGTTCAAAATGCCCTATCGTTTCTTGATCCCTTCACGTTTAATGCCGTCCGTTTTTTCATGGCCTTGTTTTTCTTACTCATCCCTTATATATCGACTTTACGCAAAAGAGGGAAAACATGGAATAAAGGCCTTTTTAGAGCAGGGTTTCATATTGGGGTTTGGCTTTTTCTTGGGTATGGTCTTCAAACGATTGGATTGAATCATACAACTCCTGCGAAGACGGGCTTCATAACAGGCCTAAGTGTCGTCATGGTACCTGTTTTTTCTCTGTTACTTTTGAAACATAGGCTTTCCCGCAATACGATCATAGGTGTGGCAGCTGCAACCGTGGGGCTTTATTTAATGACTTTCGCGGACCGCTCCAATTTGAATATCGGTGATTTACTCGTATTTTTATGCGCAATAAGTTTCGCCATGCAGATTATTACGACCGCCAGATATGCCAAAACCCATCCCGCTTTACCGTTGACGCTGATTCAGGTTTCCACCGTATCTTTCTTATCCTTTGTTTCAGCCTTAATTTTCAAAGAGAATCATTCTGTCATCTTCAGCTCAGAGGTCATGTTACAAAAAGACGTATGGACTGCTTTATTGGTTACGGCAGCACTTGCCACGGCGTTCGCCTTTTTCGCCCAAACCTACTTCCAAGCCTATACGACACCTACAAGAGTCGCGTTGATCTTTTCAATGGAACCGGTTTTTGCTGCGTTATCCTCATACATATTGATAGGGGAAAAATTGACTTCCGCTTCCATCATCGGCTGTGTCTTCATTTTCATGGGGATGGTACTTGCTGAGCTGCCTGCGAAGAAAAAGAAACCGGTCACACAGGAGTTTACCTGAAAAACCAAATAAAATAAATCGGACTTCAAAGTTAAGAAGTCCGATTTATTTAAGCAGGCCCTGTTCTTTAGCAAACGATACCGCTGCACTACGCGTTTCAATGCCATTTTGTTTTAAGTTTTCCAAAAAGGAAATATAGAAACTACCATCAAAGTTCTTTTGAACCTTCAAAGTCAATTCTATTGCTGCATTGACTAAAATATCACTTGCGTCAGTGTAGCGCTTACCAAAATAAATAAAACCTATAGCGTCATTACCAAAAGTGAATCCCTTACCCTCTAAAAAACTAACATACTCTTCAGTTGATTTCGCCACTTCTGCATCCACTCCATACTACATGCCTTATTTTCATCTTACCGTAAATCAAAGATTTTGACTATCCATTTTTCGACAAAAAATTCACCCTGCAAATTAAAGGAGCTCCCATTGGAGAGCTCCGAAAAGTTTCATTATTAAATCATTTTCAGTAAAGCCCTGAATTCATGATCCCTAGCCAGATTTTTGACCTTCTCGCGATCATACCGATAGACAGCATCATCCAAAGAACATGAAATTGGTACATCACATTTTATTTCTGCTAGCTGTCTGGATAAATGGAGCATATCGACGGCTGATTCAATCTTAGCCCGTTGTCCGTTGGTCAATGAAGCAACATTTTCAAGAATCCCTTCGATACTTTGATACTGAATCAATAATTTCAATGCAGTCTTCTCCCCTATCCCCTTAACTCCGGGATAGTTATCAGCTGTATCGCCCATTAAAGCTTTTAAATCAATCATTTGTCTTGGAGTGATCCCTTTCCATTCAAAAAAGCTATCGGGATTATGCACTTCATAGTTCCCATATCCTTTTTTTAACAAAAGAACGGAAATGTTTTCTTCAATTAACTGGAGCATATCTTGATCGCCTGTCAATATACCCACTCGGCTATGTTGTGCAGATGCCTTCGCAATTGTCCCGATACAGTCATCCGCTTCATATCCTGAGAGCCCTATGTTAGGAATATCAAACGCTTCAACCGCTTTTTTCGCTAGGTCGAATTGAGGGATCATTTCGACTGGAGCTTCTGAACGATTAGCCTTGTATCCATCAAATAATTCATTTCTGAAAGTCTTGCTACCCATATCCCAGCACACCGCTACATGACTAGGTGAAAAATGATTCACTGCCGTCAGCATATGCTTCAAAAAACCTTGAACGGCATTAGTTGGAATGCCTTTTGAGTTTATCATGAATTGACCAGTAACGGCCGTTGCATAAAAAGCTCTAAATAATAACGCCATCCCGTCAACAAGCATAAATGATGGATGTTGTTCATTTTCTTTCATTAACACATTATCACCTCTATCATGATGTACATCCATTTTAACATAACTGTCCTCTTTTTTAAGGATCGTTTAATTGGAAAAAATATTATTCAATCGGATTTTCATCATAAGAGATCCAGTCACTGAAACTGCCAATATATATCTTCACATCTTTATAGCCCGCTTCTTTCAGGGCGATATAATTGGGAGAAGCCGTTACACCTGAACCACAGTACACAATGATTTCCTTATCCATGCCGATACTTGAGAAATTCGCCTGAAGATCTTCCTTTTTTTTATAATAGCCATTTTCCAGGACGTTCGACCACACCTTATTTACTGCACCAGGTATATGGCCGGCTTTTTTATCAATCGGCTCCTCGATTCCCTCGTACCGTTTAGATTCCCTTGAATCCATTAATACGACATCGTCAACCCTATTCATAGTATAATCCTTCACTTTTTGAAAAGATGCAAAAACGGTTTGATTTAAATCGATTTGATATTGTGTTTGAATATAATTCGTTTGATTCGAGTCAATCGGGTAGCCCGCATCCTTCCAGGCGCGATATCCCCCGTTAAGAACATGGACTTTCTGATGCCCAAGATAGCTCAGCAACCAGACAAACCTTGAAGCAAAAGAACCTTCTCCCCCATCATAAGCAACAAGTACCGTATCATTGGTGATGCCATTTGATTCCAGTTTGTTTTTAAACGTTTCCAGGTCAGGAAGAGGATGTCTTCCGCCATGTTCTTGAACCTGCCCCGATAAGTCCTTTTCAAGATCGAAATAAACAGCACCGGAAATATGGTCTTTTTGGTATTCATTAAACCCTGCATCAGGAGAGCCTAGACGAAAGCGGCAGTCACAGATCCTGATATCACTAGAATCCAACAACGGCAACAGCTCTTCTTTTTCCATTATATAACCCATCTGCATAACCCCCTATTTCAAAATGGTCCAAATTAATTGATTAAGCTCCGTTTCCATGTTCTTCCCGGGAGGAAGCTTAGTTATTTCATTCTTTAAAAAAAGTGATTTCCCTTTTAATAACGAAAGATTCTTTTCGCTTTCATTGATGTTCATACATTCTTCCTTTTGTTTTGCCTTAAATATTCGGGTCATCCTGGTTTTCATTTCTTGATCGATTGAAACCACATCAAGCAGTTCCCATACTGATAAAGGTGGCAGTGAACCCTGTTGGATGATATATACCAGGATTAAATATGAACGGTAAACTTGTACCCATGTTTTTAGTTCTTTTCTTTCGGATTCCATTGGTTTTGCCAATTGTTGAAGATTTTCTGTCATCATCCGATAGTAATGGTGTCCTAGTGTCTTTTTGGAATAGCTATCCGTTATCAAATCATTCATCTTCCTAAAATAATCCGGATGTGTAACCAGCTGGATTGGCGACTGAAATAATTCAAATAGAGCAGGATTACTCTTTACCGTAAGACGGGATGATTTAAAAAGATCCCAGCCTTCCATATCATATAGACCTTGTTTCAAATGAATCACTTCAACGGGCTGACTCAAGCTGAGGTATGTTCGCTTATCATTATGAACATATATAAACCGAACATCGATATCCGAATGGGCGGAAGATAAACCAAAAGAATGGCTGCCTGTAACAGCAGCCATTAAAATGGTCATATTCTCATTCTTTTCTAGGTATTTCAATTTTGAAATAAGGTTTTCTTTCATGAATGAACCTCGTTTCTATTTTGAATGCATTTTTGCCAATTCCGCAACTGCATTTTCATAATACGGTAGATCGACCGTTTCCTCCAATGCTGCACGTAAACCTGCAAAGATATCCGATATTTCCCTCTTAAACTCTTTTTGAATCGAGAGTAACTCTTGGTCGAGGACTTCATTATACATTTCGAAAATCCGCTCACCCTGTCCTTTTACATACATAAGGGCAGGTTCATCCAAACGCTTCTGAAGCCCTTCGCTCATTTTCAATTTCTCGTTTTTTTCAAAGAAGGATTTGGGATTTTTAAATAACGCCAATTCCTTTTTGAATTCGCCAGTATCCATTTGGACAAAAGCTCCTGTGAACTCAAGCGACTCCCTCTCATTAGGTTCATATGGCTGTAATGAAAGGTTTTTTCTTACTTTTTGAATTTGCTGAAGCAAACTGCCTTGTTTCTCATTCAGCAATTTATTTACGAACATTTCCGTCCTTAAAGCCGTTGCCCGCATTTCCTGGGCAAGGTCAAAGCCTAACGCATCCAATAAGTTCTTCATTGCTTGCTTGAGGACAATTTTCAGATCCCCTCCATCATCCTTTAAAACAGCAGGGTTGAACGATTCTTTGAAGAAATCATTAAACCGGAAAAAGACCCGTTGTTTACTATAGAAAGTCAGTTCATCGATTTCTTTTTTCAAACGTTGCTTTTCTGCATCCCCTTTAATGACCGAGAGAAGTTCCGAAATGGACTGAGCCTCATCTGAAAGGGACTCCAGGGCTTTTCGTTTCGCTTTTTCATCCTGCCTGGAAGCTGTAATTACATCCCGTAGCAATTCTTCCGTTCTTTTTACAGCCGCTTGAGCGGATTCAATTGCAAGTCCAGTTAAATCGTTTTCGATGAAAGAATCGAATTGGTCTTGGAATTCCGAAATACCGCTATTCGGAAGGAACGAATGCTTAAAGGAACCAGGCATTTGTTTTTCCATCAAAGCACCCTTGCTCGTTAGCGGGAATAGTTTTGGAAAACGGATTCCGAATCCATTCAATTGATCTGTGACATAATCCTTCACTTCGTCTAATTCGTCAGTGGTTTGTGCAAGATCGACGGCATTGACAATGAAGAACATCTTATCCATGGCGAAAGAATCTTTCACACGTCCAAGTTGTATCAAGAACTCCCTATCTGCCCGTGAAAATGGGTGATTATAATAGGTCACAAAAAGGATGGCGTCCGAATTCTTAATATATTCGAAAGCTGCTCCAGTATGTCGGGCATTAATCGAATCCGCCCCAGGAGTGTCAACAAGGACCATCCCCTGCTTTGTCATTTCACAGTCATATCGCAATTCAATCAAATCAACAAGACATGACTTGGACTCTTCCGCAGCAAAACGTTTAAACCCTTCAAGATCTACCGTAACCACATTTCCTAAATCATTTTGGTGCTCGGACAGTCCTTGATGAAACGCCCTAAGGAAGGATAAATGCGTTTTCCCTTTATCAACTTCCCCCGCCTTCGCAATGATTTGCCCTGCTAGCTGAAGTGCTTCATCCAGAGTCTTGGCCGATTTATCAAAAGCTGCCAAAGCCAAGCTTACATCTTCCAACAGCATCGCTTCCGTCTTTAATTTGACGGTTGCCGTCCCATGTGGATGCTCAGCGTCTGAAGCCATGATTTTATTGATTGCAGCAGTTGTCGGATTAGGTGAAACAGGAAGGACACTTTCTCCCATCAACGCATTGGCAAAGGAAGATTTGCCTGCACTGAATGCACCGAAGAGGGCAACCGTGAAAGTCTGCTGTTCCAAGCGATTCGCCTTATCCGTCAATTCTTTATAAAGTGATTGAAACCCTTTCAAAGGTTGTATCAGCTTGGCCGCCTGATGTAAACCGGCTGCTGTCTCCATTAGCTTTTCTTTTCCACGTAAATCAAAAGCACCAGATGAAGAAACAGCCACAGAAGGTACGGCCTTATTTTCTTTATCATGATCTTGTTCAGGTTGTTCGTTGACGTGCTTTGAATTACTTCCTTTATCGGTTTTCATGATTTTGACTGTAATATTTTTTTCTTCCTCTTCCCATTGAGTTAAAAGCGTATCAATATCACGTTCATCGACCAATGATTCAGATTGATTGGTTATGGCCTCTAAACGTTCCGTTTGGTACTCGATTTCCGCGTTCATCGCCGCAGTAACTTTAAGGGCTTCCGCAAATTCAGAAAAACCTTCAAGCTCTTTATCAATGGAAATAGACTGCTGTTCCACTATTCCTTCCATTACGGCAACCATACCATTCAAAAATCCTTCTGATACATCACGTGCTTTCTTTTTGATGGCTGCGGCCAAATCATTCGTATAGTTTAAAACGTATTCACCTGTAATATCGACTTGAGGCTTTAAAGAGTTTTTTATGTAAGCTTCCGTAACCTCGATTTGAAGTGCCTGAGCTTTACTTTCAAGTGTTGAATCATGGATTTCCGCTTTATTAAGCGTTTTAGCCGCTAATTCTTTAAGATGCCATTCAAGCTGGGTCTTTACCTTTTCTTGTAAATCCGTCAAGAATGCTTTGATGCGTTCCCCACGTTCTGCCTCCGTTTTTTTCTTGGCAAATAATAGACCCATTTTAAAGTCAGGCTGAGCCGATTCCAAGAATGATTTACCTAGGTCCCGTGTAGCCGCGGGCATGATGTACGCACTTTTCAAAATTGTTTCCAATGCTTCAGCATATTGGACTTTGATGTCCTCTATACGTCCAGTCAATGAATTTTTTTCTTTTATTAGGCTGTCCACTTGATTCGTCAGGTGAATTCGCTCTTCATGAGGAAGTTCCGATAATACTTCAAAATCATCGGCATGTGCCTCTTCATATTGGTCCTTCAGCCAAATAAGATGCCTTTCGACTAGGGCTTTAGCCGATTGCATGATGGCATCTTTCCCATCATTTTGACCTTTGCCCGCCATTTCATAGATAAACTGCCGGACCACTTCTATTTCATTTTCGCTATTGTTCAAATCTCTTACAGATGTATAAAAAATGCCATCAGGATATACATTCCAGTTCGCAAATGCTTCAGAAACGGAAAGCTTGAAGTCTTGAAAGCTAAGCTCGGCCTCATCATGCTTATCGATCATATTGATAATTAAGTATGTCGGCTTTTCAGCCTCCAACAATTCTTTTGTGAATAGGAAATTCACTTCTGACTGGACGTGATTATAATCCATAACATAGAATACGACATCAGCTAGATGCAAGGCAGATTCCGTAGAAACTCTATGTGCATCGTCTGTCGAATCGATTCCTGGCGTATCCATGATTGCACATGAATCCGGCAGTGAAAAATGATTGGAACTTATCGTTATTGCCGATACTGAATCACCATCCTTGGCAAATTTCTTAACCTCTTTAAAATCATAAGGTGCCGGAAATAAGACTGGTGGCTGTTGATGGTAAAAGACTTTGGCATAGTCTTCCCCTTTTTGGACTTTTACCGTATTTGCACTCGTTGGAATCGGACTTGATGGCAATACTTGATCACCGAGGAGAAAGTTGATCATACTTGACTTGCCCGCTGAAAAATGGCCGCAAAAAGCAATGATGAACTCCTCATCATTCACTTTCATGATTAACTGTTTCATTTTACCGGCATTGCCTGTATCTCCTGCCGATTGGAATTTCTCATACATGGCAGTCAAAATCCCCAATTTGGACTGTTGCTTTAATGTTTCTTGAATCATGAATCCATACCCCTTAACTATCGTCATTTTGATACTCTTATTGTAAACGATTTCGTTTATTATTCATACCATCAGCTTTAGTTTTACTATATGATTCATTACAGGCCGTGTTCAAAAAAAACCGCCGTTTGGCGGATTCATCTAGTTTGATTATATAATCGTCGTGAATGCAAAAAAAAACCAGGTGTTTACCTGGTTGTAGGGGTGGGGTTAAATGCAGCTCGGTTTTCCATTGTTGACTCGGTATAAGGTTTTACTGCCTTTGCCGGTTTTTGAATATTATTTAATACATATTTCATCACAAAACCATATGTAGCGATTGTCAATAAAATGAATACCCAGACCATTACCAACACCATCCTCTTATATATTGAGTAGCTTTTAGTTTTTAATAATAAATTTATCGATATGTGATTGAGAATAATTTTCATCTTCATTTAGAATCTTATCACGAACGATAATCATTTTCAATAAGAATTTATAATTTTTATTATTTTCCCTTAAAAACCGCAGAATATTCCGTATGTTCCTTTAATGCCTTCTCTTCTAGGGGGATTCTTACAGCCATCATCCAAACGTTCAGTAAACTAAAGATGATTGCAGTATAATATGCATTGAATAATAAGGAAATAACTATAATCTCAGTTGCTACTATTATATAGTTCGGATGTTTGAAATATTTATAAGGTCCTTTAATGACTACTTCGGCATTAGGAACCACGATGATTTTTGTATTCCAATGTTTTCCCAATGAACTGATTACCCAAATCCTTCCCGACTGCGCAATTAGAAACAAGATCAGCCAAATTGGCCAAACTCCAGCCACATCCCGTTCATACACGACCACCTCAATAATGAGAACAATAAAAAAACTAAGGTGCATTAGAACCATCCATCTGTAATGAGACTCACCGTATTCTACAGCTCCTGCAACTTTCAGCTGTTTTTCATTTTGCTTGGCAATATATAGTTCAACGAGGCGTTGAATGGCAATCAAGATTATGAAAATGGCGAAGATCATCATTTCCACCTCATTAACACAAGTTCAGATGAAAATCCAGGCCCCAATGCAGCAGCCAAGCCGACTTCATCTTTATTCCCGCCACGCTGCATGAATCTCTCCAGGACGTACAAAATAGTGGCTGAGGACATATTGCCAAATTCCTTCAATACACTCATTGATTCTCCCGTCATGCTTTCATCGAATCCCAGGGCTTCGTGATAAGCATCAATTACTTTTTTCCCTCCAGGATGAGCAATGAAATCTTTGATATCCCCAAGCTCCAATCCATTCTCCATTAAGAATTCCTGAACATTCGGTTTAAGCCAATCTTTGATGATTGAAGGTATATCTTTCGAAAAGATCACGTATAACCCTTGGTCTTTAACATCCCACCCCATTACATCCAATGAATTCGGCATAAGCGTGGATTGCGAATCCAAAAATTTCAAATGGCTTCCTTTTCTTGAAAACTGTTCATCCGGTACTTCATCACCGCAAACCAAAACACAGCTCACTCCATCAGAAAATAAGGAAGTTCCAATTAAATTACTTTTGGAGATATCATTCCTTTGAAATGTCAGACTGCATAACTCCACACTTAAAACAATGACCTTCGCCGCCGGATATGCTTGGCAATATTCAAAAGCACGTGATAGGCCACTCGCTCCCCCTGCACAGCCAAGTCCCCAAATCGGGATTCTTTTTGCATGCGGGTTAAATGAAAGCTCATTCATTATCCTGGCATCGATGGTCGGGGTAGCGATACCCGTACTTGAGATGAAAAAGAAAGCATCCAGGTCGTTTGCATGCAGTTCTTCTTTTAAAAATTCTGTGTTGGCTAAACATTTTTCTATAGCCTCTTTCCCAAACTTGACTGCCTGTTTGATGTATAAATCATTCCGATCGGAAAAAGTATGATCCTCTTTAAACCAATCAAGATCATTTGAAAAATATCGATTTTCCACTTGTCCATTTTTAAAGGCCTTTAGTAACCGTTCTATATTCTTATACGAGGGTCCAAAGATTTCTCTCGAAAATTCCATGATTTTTTCCTGTGAAAGTAAATATGGTAGCTTTATATGTGATGCAGATAATAAATATGGCATGATCCCACCCCTTATTATTCATGATATGGTTAATATACCCACCGAGATGTCATTTATGCTTTACGGCTTAATGGTTATATTTATTGATGTTTCATTGTATTTTTTTATTTTTTTCTAAAAAATACAGGTAAAAGAACCTATAAAATTATTAAAGTAGAACACATAACCATACAATCGGAGGAATGAAAATGGAAATCAACACTGTAATTACAAAAGTGTTAAATGGATCCATCCTTGCTGTTAAGTCCGTTATTCCTTTTAACTATAGACATTCAAAAGCCGTCCCTAATCAGGCAGCCTTTCAAACAGGAATCCATTAGCGTGCTTATTGGGATATCAGGGGATATCCGCGGAAGAATAATCATTGAAGGAACAAACGGATGCATGAGTAAAATAGGTGAAGGCATGTTTGGCATTCCAATAGAAGGTGAAATGCTTGAATCTTTCGCAGCAGGACTCGGCAACATGCTTGCTGGGCAATATCGCCACCTCCTTAGAAATGGAGAATACAATTATGGATATTACACCTCCCACCGTCATTGTGGGCAATACCAAAATGTATGGGTTTAATGAAGCAGTCAATTTGCCCATTTCATTGGAAGTCGTAGGTACCCTTCATATCATCTTAATGGTTGAAATGTAATCCTGAAACAATAAACCCCCTTACCCAGATAATCGGTAAGGGGGTACGTTCATTCTTCCTTCTTCACTGAAGATTGATTTTGTACTTGTATAATGATATTTTGAAACTCCTCATTTCCACATACACTGCACCTATTCTCCTGACTTAAAATGGTCCGACAATGAATACAATATTTTCTCTCCATATCTATCACTACTTTCCTGAACATATACTATCAATATATTCAAAAAGTGAAGAGAGTTTCCTTTTATCTGACAAAATCTCATTTCATGAAAAAACTTCATTATCAATGATAAGTCTTCGGGCGGAAATATAAAATGCCCCAAATCCATCATCTGAGGATTTGGGGCATTTTATGGGTGAATCTATCAAGTATACCGAATCTATTTTTAATCAGGCTACATTCTGCCTTTCAATACGCGCTTCCTTCACTTTCCCTTTTGTAGGGACGATGTTAAAGACGATGTTCAGGAAAATGGCTGTCAGACTTCCAGCCACGATTCCATTATCCGTTAATATTTGAATACTTTCCGGAATTTTAGCAAAAAGCTCAGGAACGACCGTGACCCCAAGTCCCATACCTACGGAACAAGCGATGATCAATAAATTTTCTTGAGAGGCAAAATCCACTTTACTTAACATCTTAATTCCAGCGGCAATCACCATTCCGAACATGGCAACCATTGCCCCGCCTAACACAGAGGAAGGAATAATCGTCGTGAATGCACCAATTTTCGGAACAAAGCCAATGAAAATGAGCATGCCCGCTGTTGTATAAATGACATTTCTTGTTTTTATTCCCGACAATTGAATCAAACCGACATTTTGTGAAAATGCTGTATATGGAAAAGCATTAAACAAACCGCCGAGCATGATGGCAAGCCCTTCAGAACGATATCCACGCGCGAGATCGTCTTCCGAAATCTCTTTGTCCGTGATTTCTCCTAAGGCATAATAAACGCCAGTCGATTCCACTAAGCTGACGATCGCCACCAAGGTCATTGTAATGATAGCCGTGATATTGAAAGTCGGAGTGCCAAAGTAGAAAAAATGAGGCAAATGCAACCAAGTGGCACTTGCTACTGAGCTAAAATCAACTTTTCCAAGGAAGAAAGCGACAAATGTCCCGACTAACAGCCCCAGTAAAATAGAGATGGAGCGTACGAACCCCGTTGAAAATTTATACATGAAAATGATGAATAACAAAGTTCCAAAACCAAGAGCCACATTATCCAAGTTTCCGAAATCAGGAGCACCTTGGCCGCCGCCAAGATTGTTGATTGCGACAGGAATGAGTGTGATCCCAATGATCATAACGACTGATCCAGTAACGACCGGTGGGAAAAACCTTGCCAGTTTCCCAAAGAACTTACTAATTATTATGACGATCAATCCTGACACTAAAATGGCTCCATAAATGGTGGAGATTCCATATTGGGTACCTACCGCGATCATGGGGCTAACTGCCGTGAAAGTACAGCCTAAAACGACGGGAAGCCCGATTCCAAAGAATTTATTTTTCCAGACTTGTAATAACGTCGCTATTCCGCACATTAAAATGTCTATCGAAACTAAATAGGTTAACTGCGCAGCTGTTAAACCCAATGCTCCTCCGACAATCAGTGGAACGACGATCGCACCTGCATACATTGCAAGAACATGTTGTAGTCCTAAGGAAGCAACTTTTAATGGTGATTGATTAGACATTGACGGTTGCCCCTTCCTTTTCCTCAGCGAACGTTATCTCACCGAATTTCAACTCTGCAATTCGCGCAAGGGATTCCACTTGAAAACCTTGTTCCCTAAGATCCTTACCGCCACTTTGGAATGCTTTTTCAATAACGATGCCGATACCGGCCACTTCTGCTCCAACCTGATTACAGATATCCACCAAGCCCCGGGCTGCTTGTCCGACCGCAAGGAAGTCATCGATGATCAAAACCTTATCTCCAGCTTCAATATATTTATTGGAAACAGTAATTGTATTGGTTTCTTTTTTTGTAAAGGAATGAACGGACGCCGTCACTAAATCATTTGTTAAAGTAAGTGATTTACGTTTACGGGCAAAAATTAGCGGAACTTCCAATTCCAAGGCAGCCATCAAACCAGGTCCAATGCCTGAAGATTCAATTGTCAGCACTTTTGTTATTTCTTTTTGTTCGAAACGTTTTACGAATTCTTTACCGATTTCTTTCATTAGCATAGGATCCATTTGATGATTTAAGAATGAATCTACTTTTAAAATATCTTCTGATAAAGCTTGACCCTCGGACAAGATTTTTTCCTTTAAAAGTTGCATGAAGGTTCCTCCCAATCTTGGATGTTATATTGACCCATAAACCATGCAATTGTTTCCCGGCATATAAAAAAGCCCAAGAAACATTGCGGCACTTTTTTGGAGTGAAGCAATATTTCTTGGGCATGAATGAAAAATGAATCAGCAAAAGCCTACCATTATGCAACAAGATCTATTACTCACCCATAGTCGAATTATTTACGGTAATCCGGTAGAAACTTGCAGGCCATATCCCTGCTATTATACGAGTGAAAACTTTTTATTTTATTAATATATGAATTATAACAACGCTGGCTCTATTTGAAAAGTCATTTTTAACAAAAACCGAACTTTCAATTAAAAAAAGAAAGTATTATTCGTATTATTTGAAAATTATGAAATCACCAAGTCTAATTAACATGGATTTACCCATTAACAAATAGTCACTTACGGTTATCCTGCGCATGCACTGAGTGGATTCCATACCAAACCGCTCAGGCGATTGGTGGTACTATATTCTTTTTTGGAATCACTTTATATTCATTTTCACCCTCTTCTTTGCTCCAAGAAGAGGGGTGAAACGAAATAACACAGTTTTTTCAGTTTTGGAAATTATGGATTGGATTATCGCAGCCATAAAAAAAGAAGAAGGCCTTGAAATAATTCCAAGGCCCTCTTCTTTTGATTCATTTGATTTTATAAACTTCTTTATATTTATTTTCAAGATACTTTATTAAATACTGAACATTCAAGCCTTCACCTGTCGTTTCCTTCAAAATCTCCAGAGGCTTTTTAGTTTTTCCGTATTTATGTATCTTTTCATTAAGCCATTCCCTGATTGGAGCAATATCACCCGCTTCCAACAGTCCATCAAAATCAGGCAAATCTTTAAGCATCGACTGCTTGATTTGGGCTGCATACATATATCCCAATGCATAAGATGGGAAATAACCAAAGCTGCCATCTGACCAGTGTACATCTTGTAAAACGCCCATGGCATCATTCTCAGGTACAATCCCCAAATAATCCTTGTATTTTTCATTCCAGACTTTTGGTAAATCCTTCACCTCAAGTTCTCCATTAAAGAGAGCCTTTTCCAATTCATACCGAATCATAATATGTAGAGGATACGTCAGTTCATCTGCTTCAATACGGATGAACGATGGTTTTGATTCGTTAATGCCCCGGTAAAATTCATCCAGCGTCACATCATCGAATTGTTCGGGAGCATATTCTTTTAATAAGGTGAATTTGTTTTTCCAGAAGCTATAGTTCCGTCCAATGAAATTTTCGAAAAACAAAGATTGTGATTCATGGATTCCCATTGATGTCCCACTATCGAGCAGTGTTCCGGTTAACTCTTCGGCGATATTCTGCTCATAAATGGCATGTCCACATTCATGAATGGTACCGAATATTGCCCCCCGGAAATCATTTTCATCGTAACGGGTCGTCACACGGACATCGCCCCTGTTTATTCCAGTTGCAAAAGGGTGAACCGTTTCATCCAGCCTGCCAGAATTGAAATCGTATCCTAGCTGTTTTAAAACATCCAGGTTGAGTTGATGCTGCTTTTCTTTTGGAAATTCTTTGTAAAGGAACGCTGTTTCAGGTCTATGTTCGCTTTCAGCAATCTGTTTTACCAGAGGGACTATCCTAGACCGAAGCTCACTGAATACGCTGTCAAGTATATCTACAGTCATGCCTGGTTCATACATGTCTAAAAGGGTATTATATTTCTGCCCTTCATATCCCCAATACTCTACGAACTTACGGGTGTAGGCAACAATTTGCTCAAGATAAGGTTGAAATAATGAAAAATCAGCTTTTTCCCTTGCCTCTTCCCACGCACTTTCAGAACGGGATTGTAAAATGACGAATTCCTTATATTCGTTTGCAGGAATTTTCTTATTTCTTTCAAACTCTTTTTTACACTCTTGTACCATTTTATTCGTCGTTTCACTAAGAATCGCTTTCTCCACCGAAAGTTCTGTAATGAAGGATTCCATTTCTTTACTTGTAATCATATTAAAAACCTCGGAGGAAAGCACCCCGATAACTTCAGAACGCTGCTCAACGCCCTTTTTCGGTGCACCTGTACGCAAATCCCAAAAAATTAACGCGAGCGCTTCATTATAGGCCGAGATTTTCTTGACATATTCTTTAAATTCTTTTTCAATCAGATCGATACCCTTTTTCATATTCACAGCTCCTTCCAAATATACTTTACCATATTATACAAAAATCTTTCATATCAGAACTACTCCGTTTAATAAAATAAAAAAAGAGCCAAGGGGGCCCTTGGCTCTTTTTTTTGGATTGGATTGACTTAAAGCGTTACAGGAAGAACGGATACAATCTTCTCTTTCACCTGTTCCGAAAGGTTTTTTTCTATCAAAATCTGTACGGTTCCCGAGTCATTGCTTGTCCTGATCAATCGCCCTATTCCCTGACGCAATCGAAGGAGCATGTATGGAAGATCCACTTCTTCAAATGCATCGGTAACCGAGTTACGTTTGGCCTCGAATACTGGATCCCGTGGCGGGAATGGAAGGGAGTGTATCACTACATTTTGTAATGAAGGTCCTGGAACATCAAGCCCTTCCCATAAATGATAGGAGAAAAGAACAGATTGCTCATTCTCTTGAAACTTCTTAACAAGCTCGCTGATTTCCGCTTCACCTTCAAAATAAAAAGGATAGGTTAATATTGGGCAGTTTTCCTTGAACCAATGCAATTCTTCTTTTGACTGGAATAACACAAGTGTTCGACCTTCATTTTCCTCAATCGTCTTCATCGTATATTGAAGTTTTGCCAATTGGTCTCCATTTTCGAAGACCGGCATGTTCATTTTCATGACTTCATCGTAATCGAATGGTGACTCAACGGAGAAGCTGTCATACTTTTCTATCCCTAGGCTATCTGCAATGTATTGGAAAGATTTATTATCCGATAATGTAGCCGATGAAAAAATGTAAGGGATTTTTTTAGAGAATACCTGTTCAGACAAAATATCCTGTACAAGCCTTGGCATGATGACCAATGTTTTGGTCATTTCATTTTCTTCAAACCAGGAAACTGCCTGTTCATCCTTCACAAATAGGGAAAGGGAGTAACCCAGCTGTTCTAAATATTCTTCCGTCACTTTTAAATCATAGTCATTGATCGTGTACATTTCCGCTTCAAAAACAAGGTTTTCCTCTAACTCTTCAACCTTTTTATGAAGCTTTTGGGCAAAGCTTGTTATCTCTTTGGACATCGGGATTTCATAACGATTAGATCCGCTTACATGTATGGCTTTTTCATCCAACAAATCAAAAAACTCTTCATTGATATCAATTAAGTCCTCAATGATGTATAAGGTTTCTTCACGAACCTGATTGGCAGTAAGCAATTCTAAAACCGAAGCAAGGGTTTGTTCCCCAACTTTATAAGTTAAAGCCTTTTGAGCAGCAAACTCCAATAGATGGCCTTCATCAAAGACAACGCAGCTATGTTCAGGCAATAATGGTAACTGTCCTTCACGCTTACGTTTTTCCTTAGTCCATACATGCTCCATAAAGAAGTCATGTGAACAAATGATCAAATCGCTTGATTTTCGGTAGTGGTCCCGTGATAAGGTTTGTCCACAACGATGGCGTTTATCACAAGTAAAACAGTTTTGAAGCTGATCCCAGCCAACTTTAGACCAGTCTTCATCATTTAAATATGGATACTGTTTACGGTCCCCATATGCTGTATAGGCGTTCATGGATGAGTTATCATGGACAAACTTGGGAAGTTCATCATAGAGCTGATCTATTCCCTCTGAATCTTCATGATTCACTGCGTGATCCAATTTCTTAAGACATACATATTGATCGTGATATTTGGCAAGCCGAACATCCACTTCAATACCTAAGGCATTCTTGATTTTTTGGATGTCGCCTTCTTCTTTGACAAGCTGTTCAATCAACGTTTCGTCTGCACACGAAATAATTGCCGGTTTGTTCGTATATCTCGCATAACAAATCGCATATAGTAAATAGACCAAGGTCTTACCGGTCCCTACCCCTGCTTCAGCAAAACTTACATTCTTTTCTTTAAAGGCTTTTTCTAACTGAAAAGCCATGAAGATCTGTTCGTCACGCAGCTCAAATCCTTTTTCGGGAAGAATATCGTAAAAAACATCACCGATCCATTCTGAAAGCTTATCGTAAAAAGAATCTTCCTTTGTTACCGAAAAAGGCAGTGTTTTAAGCATCATGGTCTCCCCTTTTATCTATCATCAGTATATCGTATCCGCATTATAATATATCTAGGCAAAAGTATATTATCCTTTATTTCACATTAATAGTCAAGATATTTACCCTCCCATCAGAAATGAAGTGTATAAAGCATGTTTTTCTTCTATGTATGCTGTCAAGTTACCCGACTCGTAAAATAAAAGACAGGCTCCTTTAGAGAGCCTGTCTGTAAATAATATAGGGTTGAATTAAGCTTTGTTTACGTTTGATGCTTGTGGTCCACGTTGACCTTGTTCTACATCAAATGTAACGTCTTGGCCTTCTTCAAGTGTTTTGAAACCTTCGCCTTGGATAGCTGAGAAATGTACGAATACATCGTCTCCACCTTCACGTTCGATGAATCCAAAACCTTTTTCTGCGTTAAACCATTTTACTTTACCTTGTTCCATTTTTGTTGCCTCCTAGTGTGTTTTCCACACATTATATTACTATCCTTGCTCATTGAATATTAAGGTATTCCTTAAATCTGAACAAAAATAATTCATTATTAGAATAACAGAAAAGGAAATGATAAGCAAGACTGGAACCTATTATGAATAAAACGTCCTGACTATCAAAATTCACCGTTATATTCTACCCACTCATTTTCACTTTAGAACTGTTTCGGCGGTCTTTTTCCCCAATACTGATAAAGGTCTGCACGGATGAAACCATTGAAAAGCTTCCTTTTTTTCGTTGCAGGCTTACCGTAATGCTGTTCAAAGTCAGGATTGGAGGTAATCATGTATACTGACCAAGTATCAAGCTTCTTGAAGGCTTGTCCCATTTCCCTATACATCTGTTCAACGGCTTTTTTCTCACCTAGACGCTCTCCGTAAGGGGGGTTCCCGACAATGACACCATACTCTTTCCTAGTCGAGATATCCCTCACTTGCATTTGTTTGAATTCAACCAGATCTCCAAGACCGGCCTCAAAACTATTCGCTTTAGATATTTCTACCATCCGATGGTCGATATCACAACCGGTTATGTCCAAGTACTGATCATAATCGGCTAAATCTTCAGCCTCAACCCTTGCTTCCTCCCATACCTTACTGTCCATCCACGACCATGTTTCAGAAACGAATTCCCTGTTAAACCCAGGTGCTATGTTCTGCCCAATTAAGGCAGCCTCGATAGGAATCGTTCCTGATCCACAAAACGGATCAATGAAAGGCATATCCGGTTTCCAATTGGTCAGCATGATTAACGCAGCCGCCAATGTTTCTTTAAGGGGAGCCTCCCCTTGTCCTGTCCGATATCCTCGTTTATGTAAACCCGCACCTGAAGTGTCCATGGTAAGTGTCACTACATCTTTTAAAATAGACACTTCAATTTTAAATAAAGGACCCGTCTCCGCAAACCAAGATACCTGCTTATATTTGCTTTTCAATCTATCAACAATCGCCTTTTTGACGATAGCCTGACAATCAGGGACACTATAGAGCTGGGACTTAACCGATTTCCCACTCACCGGGAACTCGACATCGGCTGATAAGTAATCTTCCCAATTCAAGGCCTTTGTTTTTTCAAACAACTCATCAAACGAATATGCTTTAAATTCTGCGACTTTAATTTTCACCCTGTCTGCACTCCGCAGCCATAAATTAGAGCGGGCAATGGCAGATTGGTCCCCTTTGTACGTGATCTTACCATTTTCGACTTGACAATCGTAACCAAGATCCCGAACCTCCTTGGCGACAATTGATTCCAATCCCATTGCTGATGTTGCGATAATATCGAATTGTTTCATTAATCCTGCACCTTCTTTCCATTAATCCAAATCAATTGTACCTTTACCTAATTCCTTCATTAATAAGAATAAAGAATTAGGAATCGATTTTAGACATGTAAACCTTTTTAAAAGTTCCACCGTCAATTTATTTTTTGCTTAGATTTCGTCATTGATTTCCTAAAAAAAATGTCGTTGTCATCCAGCGAGAGCATTTTTTAAAGTAACCGGAAAATCAAACGCAATAAAATAAAGTTTTACTCAATTATCCATGAAGGTAAACGCTGCAAATATTTATCCATAACAGCGAAGGACCATTTATTCACACCAATTATGTATACCTTATAGAGAAATGCTTCCCATTCATTGACCTGAAGATTTGAAGTCATGCCTTAATACCTTTAAATAGAAGCCAAACAGAACCTTTATAAATAGGATACCCCAGAATCAAGGAATGCTTAACATTTCAACGCTATTTTTAAAAACGTTACGAACAGACGTCAATTAAGCAATTGTCCTCCTACTTGACACTTTCAGTTAAAAAATCACTCGACTGGAATTAAAAACTTGCCAAGTTCTTAGTTTAACACAGCGGGGTTTCAGAAAACGAAAAATAAATTGGAATGCCCCCTTTTTTATTCAAGAGCATTCTCCATAAACAAAAACTCTCCTTTTAAAAGGAGAGTTGTGCTTTTAGTGTTATATGATAACGTTCTGTAAGCCATGTTTTGTTCCTCAGTACTGCAAGCGACTCGCGTCTCGTACTTCGGCGGTAATCATCTATCTACAGAAGCATGGCTTCTGTCCTTCTCCTCGTTCATTTCCAAGGAAGAAAGCGCCCCTACCATTAATTTGGGTTTCTCGCTCGTGGGGTTTACCTCGTTCCACCCTTTACATTTCTGTAAAGGCTCCGTCACTGTGGCACTTTTATAGGTATTCATGCCATATCCAAAAGGACTTAGGCATTTTCCCAGCCGTCAGCAATCCAAGATTGCTGCCCAAGCTTATTTTTTCGCCAGGCACGAACACTACGGACATCTCAGTCCGTGCGAGCATGGACTTTCCTCTACTGCAAAAATGCAGCAGCAATTACCCAAACGTTAACATAACATAATTGATTATACTCCATTATTCATGAAAACACAATACCAAAATCAATTTTACTTTTACAAAGCAAAACCTCAATCAAAAAGCTTGTTTCCGAAAACGTGCTTTTCCAAGTTGGATAACCGTTTAAGGATGTCAAAGTTAGTGGTTCCCGGAGTGGCACTGGGAGCAGGTTGATTTGGACGTTTTGTACTCTCTTCGGCTTGTTTTTTCAATTTAAGATTCTCTTGTTTAAGATCTTCAATCTCCTGATGGAACACTTCATAATCTTTAATGATCAGATCCAGGAATTGATCCACGTCTTCAGGTTTATAACCGCGCATGGCTGGTTTAAAATCTTTCTCAAGAATATCTTTAGCCGTTAATTTTATCTTATCGGATAGCATAAGACTTCACCTCAATACTTTCGCCAATACAATCGACTTTTTATTATTTTTTCAAATCTGCTTGGGTTTGTCAACGAAACACCTTTTTATTTGCATAATGTTTCAGTGAACGATATGTACTCCCATGAATCTGTATCTAAATTTCATCATAATATGAATATGCTTTAGAAACAACTTTTAATCCATAATTATTTTCACTCTGTCATTCTTCGGACCAGCTGCTTTCTTCCGCAGCCAGCTGCAGATCATCAAAGTTTATCTGAAAGATGGGGTAAGGCTGTGTTTCCGCTTTTTTCATCGCTTCGAAATATGGATATCGGGCTGACCCTTCTTTTTCGGCATCGAAAATGATGAGCATGGCATCGCTTTTATGGACCATATACTTATTTTTGATTTTCAGCTGTTGTGGCCCTTCATATGGCTTGTTGAAAATGGATTCAACAAAATCGGCACGGGCCAAAATGAATCGGTAATAGTCTTGATTCGTCTCATTCCATGACTCTTCCTGTTTCAGAAAAGGAGTAAGCACCCCTAATTTAAGCTGATTATATTCTTCCTGCATTTCGAACACCACTTCGGCACCCCATAGTTCCGTACCCAACTGACCTGATATAATCACCCATTCCAGCCCATCTTCCACCAATGGCAGAAGACGTTGCTTCATCGCTTTCTTTATATATTTTACGGCTTCATGGTCATTTTTGAAAATCCCGAATTCAAAAGCTTTGTAGCCAGTCATATACAAAACCTTCATTGCTTGGCCAATCTCCCTTTTAACATGATTATGTATGAAAACAAGGGCTTAATAAGCCCTTATTTTTTAGTATCCGAAATGCCTAGGCGGACAGCATGGGTTATGCGCCGGCCTTCCACATATCAAGTGTTGATTATAGCACTCGTTCACCACGGATTGAGTATGCGGGAAGTAATGCTTAAACGTGTTCACATGTTTATTGACAGTCGTTGTATGTGATGGATGAACGACAGGAATAACTGTGTTCGATACATTCGTATTAACATGTTGCTGTGTTGGAGAGACTTGCGCTGGGGCAACTTGAGATGGAGATGTTTGTGTTGGGCCAAATTGTGCTGGAGACACAGCCGATGGACCATATTGCGCTGGAGACACAGCCGATGGACTATAGGCTCCCATTACGTTAGAGTTTTTACCGGTTGACGCTCCCATTACGTTGTTGGGGTGTTTACCGGTGAATGCGCCCATTACTCCAGGTGCTTTCCCGTATGCGCCCATCACATTGTTGGATGCGCCCATTACATTGCTGGATGCGCCCATTACATTGTTGGATACGCCCATTACATTGGGTTTATTTCCTCCACAATTACGAAAATACATTTATAATACGTCCCCTTTCATCATGATAATTTTAGTCTTACCATTACAGACTATGAAAAAAAGGGGAGACGTGTACTGATGAAATGACCTATTTATACAGAATAAGTATAAAACTATGTATAGCTGTCAATTAGTACACTTTAATTATAATATGGCTAACCCTTCAAATGTTCCGAGGGTAATTTTCTATAAAAAGGAATAGAGACTTTCTTTTAATGATGTAAATAAAACAATCGTTAAACAAAGGACTACAAAAAATAGAAATAAAGTCGTTTTATACATTTCTCCGCTCCGCTTTCACCTTAAATTTATATGATGTAAAGGTATGAAATGAATGCTTCGGAATTTCACCCTCAACTCTTTCCATTTTACACATAATAGTTGAAGGCTACAATATTTGTATCCATATTTTTTTTTTCAGCCTTTCGCACTAAAAGACAATTCTGATTCCCTTATCTTATACAGAAATACCCTTAGATTCCTCTTTTTTTTTCGAGCCGCCGGATCCTCTTTTCCAATTCCAACTGTTTTTTCCTTGGAATGGTCCCTTCCCTCACCATCTCTTGTTGTGCAATTTTTGCACATTTTAGAGCAGTTCCGACTTCCTTAAATTGATGTTCATATAATTTTGCACATTCAATTTGTGCCTGTATCCTTATTTGCACATTCCCTTTTAAGGCGACTTCCTTCCAAATTTCCAATGCTTCATTGAATTGTTGTTGCTTCTTTTTCTGGAAGGCTAAGGCATGGCCTGCAATTATCCGATCTTCCTCATTTCCCGCTTCCACTATTTTTTCATATGTCTCGACTGACTCCTCTTTTTTACCCAGATAAGCGAGCCAGCGTGCAATTTCCATGGACTCTTCCGTATATCCATCGATTTGGAGGATTTTCCGGGACAAATGAATATACAATGTTATCAGTGATAAGATATCCAATTCATTATGCTTCATGATTCCAAACAAAATTTCTGGATTCTTCCTCTCAACAAAATCAAAATAAATCATCGGTGCCAAATATCCAGGAATATCATCCTCCCTATGAACACCTAGAATATCTGTTTCGACTACTGATAATTTCACTCGTTCCAATTTGTTTTTCCAAAGCCGTCTTGAAGCATGATATAAATCGAAATGTCCGAATTCCGGTAGTTTTGGTACATGTTCCTTTACCAAGGTATGTCTGGTTTTTAGCTGGGGCCAATCAAAGGATTTACCATTATATGTGACAAGCGTTTCGTAATTGATGTTTTCCAGAAAGCTCTGGTAAAGCGGTATTTCACTTCCGGGCTGCGGAAGGATATGTTGTTTCACGACAACTTCTTCACCTTCTAAATAGGCATAACCAAGTAAAAAAATGGTGTTGCCGGCTCCGCCTCCAAGCCCTGTTGTTTCCGTATCGAAGAAAAACAGGTCTTCACTTTTAACGCCCCTAGCGGATAGGGGATGCTCCAAAGAAGTTTGATTCCACTCATTTACGATCTTTTTCAGCTCAGAAAATGCATATAACCCGTGTTTATGATTTATAGGGTAGCGGACCTCCCTAATGAAACAATAGTCATCATCGAAATGAAAGGAAACGGTATCGTTCTCCTGCCACTTTTCAAGATAAGGAATTTCTTCATTCACTATATGGTTATTTTCTTCTTCAGAAGGAAGTTTCACTGGCTCCAGGTTCATATGCGTTTTCATACGGTTCAATTTATTTTTTAATGACATAAACTACTCCTCTTTTCACTTATCCCCGCAAACTATGCTTGTTTTTCCTTGCAAAATTGACCCAATAACTGTTTTGCATCACTCTTTGCCGTTTTCGTGGCGGATTCCGTTCCTATACAGGAAGGACAGCCGCTTTCACAAGTACAATTTTCGATCATGGATATGGTTTCCAATAGAATGACTTCAGAGTTTTCATATACTTTATCACTTAACCCAATGCCTCCCGGATAACTATCATAGATAAAAATTGTTGGTTTTTCATTATGCGCTGCCTTAACCTGCGGATAAACATGGATATCATGTGGATCGCACATAACATATAGCGGAATCATGTAATTAAGAGCATGGGAAGCGCCTATCATTCCTTGTTCTATTCGATTTTCGTCCCATTCAAATATATCGGGCTCCATGGAAAGCATGGCCGAACTCGTGTGCAGTTCCATCTCAGGGAGACTGATTGGCCCCGAACCAATATTTTCATGAGTTTCAAATTTAATTTTTTTGAAGATCGTAGGCATCGCCCGGATGGCGACATCACCAAAGGCAGCTGCTGTGGAAGCAAAAGTTCGCTGTTTATCCACTTCCAATACAGACAACTGAACGGCAAGGTTAGCATCCGTATAATAGTCCACATTGACTTCACGTACATAAGCTTTTTTTTCATCCCAATCAAGTTCTTCCACCTGAAATTGCATTCCCTGGTGCAAGTAAATGGCTTCATCGTGGAGAAGGGTCATTGCACTGAACGTATCCATTTCACCTATGACCCGATTAACCGGGGCATTCGTTTGGTCGATGATTACGACATTTTCCTGTGCCGCAGAACGCAGGCTGATATTGCTTGCGGGAAAAGCATCGTTCATCCAATGCCATTTGTCCCCATTCAGGTGTAAGACCCTTTCTTCCGTAAGGAATTCCAGTACGTCCATAATCTCTGTTTTTCCAAAGGTATCACCTTTTTTAAATGGCAGCTCATATGCTGCACATTTGACATGATCAACCAAGATCAAAAGATTATCTGGATTGATTCTTGCAGTTTCTGGATTTCTGGTAAAAAAGTAATCGGGATGCTGGACGATATATTGATCAAGAGCACTAGAACTGCCGACCATGATGATCAGTGCTTCACCATGCCTTCTTCCTGCTCGTCCCGCCTGTTGCCATGCACTCGATATCGATCCAGGGTAACCAGTCATTATGCAAACCTGGAGCTGGCCGATATCGACACCCAACTCAAGTGCATTCGTAGATATCACCCCATAAATGGAACCATCCCTGAGGCCCTGTTCAATTTCTCTGCGCTGTGTTGGCAGATACCCCCCGCGATAGCCCCTGATCGATTTTGGTCCCAATTGCTTCGAGACGAGTTCCTGTAAATAGGTCAATAGAATTTCCACACGAACCCTGCTTCGCGCAAAAACGATCGTTTGAATTTTATTCTTCAAAAATTCATTTGCGAGCTTCCTGACTTCCAAAACCGCACTCCTTCGAATGTTTAGTGGTTTATTGACTATTGGGGGATTGTAAAACACAAAATGCTTTTTCCCACTTGGGGCCCCGTTATTATCGATGAGGACCATTTTTTTTTCCGTAAGCTCTTCTGCCAACTCTTTTGGGTTATTGATCGTAGCGGAGGTACAGACGAATACAGGGTCGCTTCCATAAAACTTGCAGATCCTTTTTAATCTTCTTATGACGTTAGCAGTATGACTTCCGAAAACGCCGCGGTAAATATGGAGTTCATCGATGACCACATACTTCAAGTTTTCAAACAAAGAAACCCATTTCGTGTGATGCGGCAAGATTCCGGAATGGAGCATATCAGGATTGGTGATCACGATATGCCCGGCCTGTCGGATTTTTTGCCTGATATTTGAAGGTGTGTCCCCGTCGTACGTATAACTATTTATCTGAGCATCCATTTCATGAATCATTTCGTTCAATTCGCTTTTCTGATCATAACTCAGCGCTTTTGTCGGAAAAATATACAGCGCTCTGGTTTTTTCATCTTCAAGTATTTTTTGAAGGACCGGCAAATTATAGCAAAATGTTTTACCAGAAGCTGTTGGGGTGACCGCTACAAGGCTATTGCCACTGACAGCTGTATCAAATGCCGTTGCCTGATGCGTATACAACCCATTTATCCCCCGTTTTTCAAGAGCATGCTTGATCTTATCATTCATTCGATCGGGAAAAGGGACATGTTTTGCTTCTTTCGCTTCAATTACTTGCCAATGTACAATATTATCTTTAAAATTTTCATTGGTTTTTAAATCCGTGATGATTTCTTGTAAATTTTTTCGCAGTTTCATATAACCACCTCATACTCCTATTCTATCGAATGAACGTTCTATGCAAAAGGGAAACTATTTCCTATTCAAAAAAAAAAGCAAGAAACGGCAACAGCCCGTTTCCTGCTTAGACTTTTTTCAGTTAATTCTTCTCGACATAGCGAATGATTTCTTCGATTAGTCGGTTTGGAGCTTCCAGCATTCCCATATGGCCGCTCCCCTCAAGTATAACTTCATTAATATGACTCCCTTTTACAGAAAAGGTTTTTTCAGCGGGAATCACCTTATCTTGTTCACCTGCAACCAAAAGGACCGGCAGCTTCGTATCTTTAAGTACATGATTTCTGTCTATTCTGTTCCTCATGGCATGCAAAGATCCGATTGCTCCACTTTCACTGGTTTTATAACCGATTTCCTTAGTATGTTCAATATTTGGATCATCGGAATGAGCGAAAAGCTTTGGTACAAGTCCGTCAATGAAAGCAGGGATTCCATCTATTTCGATTTTCTCAACAGATTTTAAACGTCCCTCCTTACCAGCCTCATCATCCGGAAAAGCGGTAGAATGAATCAGTGAAAAACCAGACAATTTCCCAGGAAACCTTTCGGCGAATGCCAAGGTGACATATCCCCCTAGTGAATGACCAAACATATAAACCTGTCCGATTTTCAGGTCTTCCAAAAATGACGCAATATCAGCAGCCATATCTTCAATCGAGAAAGATTTCCCTATTTCCTCACTTGCCCCATGTCCCCGTAAATCAACGGCAACAACCCGGTATTCATCCTTTAATTCAGCAATGATGTCACTCCAATATTCATGACTTCCACAAAAGCCATGGATAAACAACAACGTTTTATTTCCTTTCCCGGTATCTATGTAGGAAAGCTTGCTATTTTTTGTCTTATTCATATCAATCCCTCATTTCCTTTTTGATCATTCAGTAACTTTATTCCCTATAGACCCGTATCTAAAACCCAAGAGTGCATTCACAATTCTTCAGTCCTCACATAGCCTATAGGCAAAGGAATTTTTTAGGAAGGAGCACCGTGATGACCTCTTCTGAAAAAAAAAATAATCGGAATCGAATAGAACCCTTTACCCATTTCATTAACAAAATGGATCGACTGTTTTCCGAAAGGCCACCTAAAGGCATGCTGCAATCCCTTGACGAATTCTTCGGTTCAACTAAAGAACGCAGCTTTCCGGTTGATGTTCACGAGACGCTTTCAGAATATACCCTTAACGCTACCTTGCCCGGTATTGCACGCAGCCAGATTTCAATTGATGTGCTGCCCCATGCAGTAACCATAACTGCAAAGCATGTAGATAGGAAGCACAAAACTCAAGGAATGTTTCAAAAGGAAGTTTCAGCAGGTACATTTTCAAGAACCATTTCCTTTCCAAAAGCGATTGATGAAGCAAAAGTGACCGCACGACATCGCGATGGCATCCTCACGCTTCACCTTCCCAAAATCAGAGGGAATCGAATTGAAATTAATTAGGCAAGATTAAAAGCAGACTTTAAAAAGTGGCTGGGTCACTTATAAGTCTGCTTTTATACTTTATTCACCATTTAAACTTTGAAGAAGCCCCCTACTCCTTTGACCATTGAAGATACTTGAGAAACTGTATTCATCATTTGTCCAGCTGTATTCATCATCTTCGTTATATCCATTGAGCCATCTTGTGTTTTGAATTGATTCATGACCGATTTGATACCCGATGGCTGTGGCTTTTGCATGAACTGCTGCTTAGGATAAGGATTATAAGCCTGCTGCTGACTTTGTGGGGGCCGTTTAGCTGGCTGCAGCGGATTGGCGAACGGACTAAAAGCTTGCGGCTGCTGATTGAACTGCATTTGTGGTATTTGCGGCAGTGGCTGCATTACACTAGTGCCCGGATAAGCTCCCACAGGCATCGCCTGCTGCTGAACTGGTTGGTATGGGTGATAGGCCGCTTGCTGATATGGATCATGATATGGCGTCATATAGCCCCCTGTATCCTGGGGAAGATATGGATACATAAATGGTTGTTCAAGATTATGATTATTGGGCGGAGGATACTGCATTGGCTGCTGGTACCCTCCCCAATATTCTGGCATTGATTGAGGATACTGTCCTTGATTTGGGGAGACTTGGTTAAAACCGGATCTCATCATGTTCAATGAGCCCTCCTCTTTTTTCATTACATGGTTCTGATAATATATGAAAAAAGAGGAAATATAGTGTAGGTGTTTTTATGATAAAATCCGATCGATTTCCGCTTTTACATTATGAAGGATAAATTCGACCGATTGGATATGACTTTTAAATCGCTTGTAACTGGTTTTAGGAAAGAATGCCTGAACGGCTACATCAGAAAGGTTATGAGCGGTTTGTTCGATTTGCTCGGGGAAAAGATGCTTAAACTCGGTTTCTTTCATCCACTCCTTCATTCCAGTTTCCCATTCGATGCATACGGTCCTGACTTGGTCTGCGAAGGGCTTGACTTCCGAAAAGAAATCCTTTTCCTTTCCTTCCTTGCGTACACCCTCATAGATATCATCGGCTTGGACCGTATATTTTATTAATTGTTCAGTCAATAGCTGCAGTTTTTCTTTTTGCACAATATATTCCTCCGCACGTTTGTTTCCCTTTAGTATAATCCAGTTCTTTATAAAATGATATTCTGTTGGCTTATACGTGCAATTCAGTTAAAACCTTGTGTTTAATTATTGATTTTTCCGGAACAATGGAAAAGGAATGGTTTTCACCTTCAGCATTCACCCAATAATCCTCGGCTTTTTCAATGGCTTCCTGGGCTTCATTAACTAATGTATATTGCTCTGCCCATAGTTTGCACCGGACTGTATTTACAGTTTCCCCATATGAAATTTCCAAACGATCCAGGCTGGTACTGATCTCAGCTATCATCCTTAATATTTCCTCTGTTGCGACACTTTTATTGACCATGCTGATCCCTCCCATTCTTTACCTGTACTATTCTTTTTTTTATCACAAAGCCCTTCATGACTGACAAAACTAGAAGGGAATCGGCAAAGAAAGTGCAATTCACTTAATTTATTATGCCCTTCGACAACAATGGCAGAATGAAGAATGGAGTTTTAAACAAAAATACAGTCAGGAGGTGATTTTATGCAGTCGAATGAAAGCAGACAGCAAAAAAACGAAAAACGACAAAAGCCGCCCACTAATAAGGCAGGAACGGGGAACCCGAAACTTAGTGGAGAAAACCGCCCCTCAACGTAAGTCTTAAATACTGTACAATAAACAGGGAAGGCTCAATCGACGCCTTCCCTGTTTCCTTTTATAAAAACCAATTCTTGATCATCGCTACTGTGTGCAGCTGCTTTTGTTTATGGTCATACCAATCGGTCAATTGCGGGTCTTCTTCCCATTGAGGTTCAATGAACCAATCCTTTTTAATCTTTTTTTTCAAATCCCATTGCTCCGTCTCACCCACTTTATGATGAATCAATGGATAAACTCCCCTCAGCATCGGGGTTTCATGGTACCTAGGCTTTTTTCGATATTGTTCATAATCATATCTAGCCCCAGTTGGTTCAGTCCGGCAGGAAAATTCATGAAAAAGCGGAAACAAATCTTCAGAAAATAAAAGGCCAGCCAACCTTTTCCCCAATTCAATCCTTTTATCGATATTTCTAAAATGCGAAACGGAAGAGCCATACAGTCTTCCATTGCAGGTAGGAAATAAGACAGTGCTAAAATGCATCCAGTCCTGCAGCAAAAATAATATAGAATGAAAAACGAAAGATTGCTTTTTAATAACCGGTTTTTCAATGATGTTTTGTTCATTTATTATAAGCGCAGTGACTAATCTTTCACGATTCCCATATTTCCAAAAGGAATACCATTCATTCGTCATGAATTTAGTAATAAAAAAATAATGACATAAGTGAAACAAAGGACGTTCATACTTCGTCGAATAATGATAGAGAAGCAATTGCGGATAAGCATCTTGAAATATTCTCCAATTGGCATCTTCATACGTTAGAAAGAAATGATGCCTGTATTTGGGGCTAAGCAAATGGGAAAGCCAAATCCCTTCAAGGTCACACATATTCCAGCCTGCATTTCTAGAAACCATCCCCGCTAAAAAAGACCATTGTATTTCTGGATGCATTTTGAAAAATTGTTCATATGCCTTTGTTCTTGATATATTATCCCTATTCCCTTTATCGGTTTGGACTTTTATGGAATGGAGCAATTGCTTTTCAGTCTTTAACATTCGCATCTATGTGTCCAGCCTTTCTATAGCGATGAATTGTGACATAAAGTTGTACATTAATCCTATCGTTCTAAGAAACAATTCTTTTTATTCACATATTGGATTCTTTTTTTGCTAATATAGATAAGTGAAAAAAAGGAGGGGTAAAAGTGGCATTTCATTATCCCAACGGACGAAGATTTGTACCGCAGGCTATGGAAGAAAAAAAAAGCCCACTAAAAAAAATCAGTTATAGCAACCGGGGAAAAACATTGGAAGACGATTTGAACGAAACCAATCAGTATTATTTAGCACACGGCATTGCCGTCATCCATAAAAAACCGACACCTATTCAAATTGTCGATGTCCACTACCCGAAGAGAAGTGCTGCAGTCATTAAAGAAGCCTACTTCAAACAAGCGTCGACCACCGATTACAATGGTGTTTATAAAGGAAAGTACATTGATTTTGAGGCAAAGGAAACGAAAAACAGCAGTTCGTTCCCACTGAAGAATTTTCATGACCATCAAATTGAACATATGAAACAGATCATTCAGCATGATGGAATTGCATTTGTCATCATCCGGTTTTCCGCAATGGATGATATATATCTAATGAGTTCTGAACAACTGAGTTTTTATTGGAAAAGAATGAAAGACGGCGGGCGCAAATCTATAACTCTTCAAGAGGTTGAAAGCAGTTCACGAAAGATTACTCTTGGCTTTCAACCGAGAATTGACTATATTAAAGTAGTAGATTCGCTCATCGCAGAAAATTTTTAGTTTTTTTAGAAAGGCAGGTTAGCTGTAATGGCTGAAAAATATAATACTAGAGAAGAACGCCGAAAGCAGAGTCAGACACAAAAAAAGGGACCGAAGAATGGACCTAAAAAGCCAACCAATATGCTTAAGCGCATTTTCCTTATACTAGTCACGATCGGAATTATAGGCTTGGTTGCCGGAGGAGCTGCAATGGCTTACTTTATAAGCGATGCTCCAAAACTTGACGAAAAGCTTTTGAAAGATCCAGTCACATCCAAAATTCTGGATGAAAACGGAAAATTGCTTGCTGAAGTCGGAACGGAAAACCGGGATTATGTAAATTATGAAGACATACCTGATCTTGTCGAAGAAGCTTTCCTTGCTACGGAAGATTCCCGCTTTTATGAACACCACGGGGTGGATTTCTTACGTCTGGGCAGTGCCGTCATAGCCAACTTCAAAAACGGATTCGGCTCAGAGGGTGCAAGTACATTGACCCAGCAGGTTATCAAGCGTTCTTATTTAACACCTGATAAGACCATTAAAAGGAAAGTCCAGGAAATGTGGCTATCCATTCAGCTTGAAAGAAAATATACAAAAGAAGAAATTTTCGAAATGTATGTGAATAAGATCTTCTTTGCAAACCGTGCCAACGGGGTCTTAACTGCTTCCCAGACTTATTATGGAAAAGATCTAAGCGAATTGAAATTGAACGAAGCGGCCATGCTTGTCGGATTACCGCAAAGTCCAAGCCGTTATGACCCTTATAAATACCCTGAACGTGCGAAAGAACGCCGTGATATTGTCCTGCACTTAATGAATAAACATGGATATATCACCGAAAATGAAATGAAAAGTGCACAAAGCATCGATATAACAGAAGGACTTCAAGAAATCGATAAAAGCCAAATCGATACGACTGCTTATGATGCATTCATCGATTTGGTAATTGAGGAAGTCGGAGATATGGGTGACTATAACGTCTTTACCGATGGTTTGGAAATCCAAACGACCATTGATAAAGATGCCCAGGAATATGTCTATAACATGTTGAACAGTGATGAAATCATTAATTATCCAAGTAAAGATCTCCAAGCTGGAGTCACCTTACTCGATACTGAAACTGGTGAAATAAAAGCAGTGGGCGGCGGCAGGAACACGACAGTTAAACGTGGCTGGAATTATGCAACGGATGCCAAGCGTTCACCTGGTTCGACCATTAAGCCAATTTTGGATTATGGCCCTGCCGTAGAATATTTAAATTGGTCCACCTACCATCAAATCAAAGATGAGGAATATAGTTACACTGATGGAACACCGCTTAAAAATGCTTCCGGGCGACATTATGGTACCGTAACGACTCGCGAAGCACTGGCACGTTCATTAAATATCCCTGCCTTAAAAACGCTTCAAGCAGTCGGATTGGACCGTGCGCGTGATTTTGCCACTGACCTGGGCATTCCTTTTGAAAAGGAAATAACAGAATCAGCAGCATTGGGTGGCGGTAAAGACGTTTCTACTCTTGAACTTGCCGGTGCATACAGTTCATTCGGAAACAACGGTATCTATAATGAACCGCATAGTGTCAAAAAGATTGTTTTACGTGACAAAACAACCATCAAAAACAAGACTGATTCGAAACCGGTCATGAAAGATTCCACGGCTTTCATCGTTACGGACATGTTGAAGAGCGTAATGAAAGAAGCTTATGGAACAGGAAGGTTAGCCAATATACCTAATCTCCCAGTAGCCGGTAAAACGGGTTCAACCAATTTCACGCCTGAACAGCGTGCAGCGAACAACATCCCATCTTCCGGTGTAAAAGATAGCTGGATGGCGGGTTATACAACCAATTATACAGTCGCAGTATGGGCTGGTTATGATAATGCATCAGGTGAGAAATTGGAGTATCTGGGTGATTCTTCTCAAAGGATCCCTAAATCGATCTTTAAGAATTTAATGGAACATATGGCTCAATCAAAAGAAACGAAAGACTTTGATCAACCTGACAGCGTTGTAAAAGTTGGAGTCATAAAAGGTTCGAATCCGGCTGTTAAAGCCAATGAATATACACCAAGCAGTAAAATCACTTATGAATATTATGTTAAAGGTCACGAGCCAACACAAGTGACGACAGAATATGAGAAAATTGACTCACCAGGCATTAACGCTTCTTACAATCAAGAAAGTAATGCAATCAATCTATCATGGTCATATCCTAAAGGAAAAGCCCAATTCGAGGTTATGATGTCCGTTGATGGCGGAGCGCAGAGCGTGTTAAAAAAATCGAAGGATACTAGTTTAACGATCCCTAACCCAACCCCTGGAAGTAAATATACTTTCTCAGTGGTCGCGTTAGTGGATAACCAACAAAGTGATCCTGCAAGTACATCTGTCGAAATACCGGCTGAAGCGGAAGAACCTGAGGATACTGAAGAGGAGATTGAAGATCCGGCCGAAGGTGAAGATATGGAACAAGAAACTCCTGCTGAAGGCGAAGAAGATAAACAAGACGAAGACAAAAATAACAACGGCAACAATGGAAACAATGGAAATGGTAATGAGGATGGAAACACTGATAACAATGGCAATGGAAACAATACTGATGATGGAAATGGCAATAAGGATGATGAAGACGTTGAAGGCGGGGATCCTGGCACCGACCCTGGGACGGTAGAAGAAACACCAGTCGAAACCCCTGACCCGGACCCTAATCCTAACCCGGACCCTGATCCAGAAAAAGAGAAAGACAAGGATAAAGAAAATCAAGATTGACTAAAAAACGTCTAAGCTATAAGCTTAGACGTTTTTTTTATTCTTATTTTTAATCATGAACTTCACATGTTGTTTTTCAAATTCTCGGAACAACTCACTAAGTTGTCTATACGAATGGAAAGAAGCAGGTCTTTCAAGGATGAAAGACAGCCTTTCGGCCAGATTCACTGGAATATGATTTAAAGATTTTATTTGTAGCCGAAAATCACTCAATAACACAGGCTTTCCATGCATCCAGAAGACTGCAGTTAAAAATAATCCTATACCCTGCTTCATGAGTCCCAAGGTCCGTCCCACTTTTCGCTCTGAAAATAGCAAGCTGCATTCTGTATCGATTCCCTTCCATTTTTCCAGTAGTTCCTTTACATGAATTGCCCCCTTAGTCCAAGGAGTATACGATTCAACATCATTATAGTAAAGTAACTCGTACGGAAAAGCCTCGAATGGGATCGAAACACTCCACCCTGCATAGTGTTCTTTTTCCAAGATGGTTTCCTTCTCAGGGAAAAACAAAGGATGGTCCAATTCTGCAGGGACTTTTAATGATATGGACTGCGTCAATTGGCCTCTTTCCTTTTCATTCTTTTTTTTCCTTCACGGCATAATTCGAGAAGTGGGCAGGTTTCACATCTTGGTGACTGTGCCTTGCAATGATAGCGTCCAAAGAATATCAGGCGGTGATGCGTAACGGACCATTCATCCTTTGGTATCTTAGCCATCAACGTTTTCTCAACATCGAGGACACTATCCTTCCAACGGCATAATCCCAGGCGCTTGGAAACACGCTCTACATGGGTATCCACAGCTATCGCTGGCACATCAAACGCAACGGAAACGACTACATTAGCCGTCTTTCTGCCCACACCAGGCAATTTAACAAGCTCATCACGATCTCTGGGTACTTCCTTACCGTATTCTTCGATCAGCATGCGCGACAACTTTTGTATGTTCTTAGCCTTGTTACGAAACAAACCGATTGAGCGAATGTCATTTTCCAACTCTTCTATCGGAACGCTTATGTAATCCTCAGGCGTTTTATATTTTTGAAATAAATCCTTAGTGACTTTATTGACTAATACATCCGTACATTGAGCTGACAAGGCAACGGCAATCACCAATTCAAATGGATTGGAGTGATTCAGCTCACAATGGGCATCCGGAAACATTTCCCCCATTGTATCCAGACAATATCGAATTTGAGCTTTATTCAACATATTGGTTCTCCTTCAATTTACATTACTGCTCGAGCCAGTTATAAAAAGGCACATCTTTCAATGGTTGTGCAGTTTCCGTCTTCCGGTCCCTCTTTTGATGAACTCTAAATTTTTGACCTTGCTCCCTTGCCTGTTCCAAGGTTTTTATTCCATTCTTTTTCCACTCGAATAAAATCCGATCAATGTATCGGAAATTCAATTTACCGGAAATGACAGACTCCCTAAGAGCTGACTTAATGATCTCAGGCTGATGGTCGTCCTCCATCCACATTGCCAATGTCTCACATTCAAATGGAGATAAAGGGCGGCCGAACTCCTGTTCAAAAATCGTATAAAGGCTCTCCCCCGCTTTTTGGACCTCAGCCGACTCTGACTGTTTCAAAGTTTTTAAGAAACAGTCCATCATTTTTTCATAAAGTGGAGACAACGAGTATTTTTCCTGTCCGATTTCTTGACTCCCTTCAACCACCATTTCAACAAATCCCCTTTGAACCAAACGCTGGATTAGGAATAGACATTCCGTTTCCTGCAATGTCATTCGGTCAGATAGTTGGGATGGTGCAGGGAAATGGTTACCTTTATCGATAAAGCTTTGCAATTGTAATAATAGGACCATTTCTTGTTCATTCAGTCCCATTGTCTTATAGTTAGTCAACAAAAAGGATGGAATCGTTATCGTTCCTTCCTTAAACCACGCATATAAATGTTCTTTATTCATGTTTTTGGACACCTCTGATTAAGTATAACATGAATATGGCTCCCCGAATAAGCTTATAATTTTAACAAAAAACGGTTATCTGCCCAATATGGCCAGATAACCGCTTCTTTAAGAGATCAAGGATATAAACGATTTAATAGACGTGGGAACGGAATGGTTTCACGGACATGTTCAACTCCACTGATCCAAGCAACAGTACGTTCTAACCCCAACCCGAAGCCCGAATGCGGTACAGATCCGTATTTTCTTAATTCCATATACCATTTGTAAGCATCTTCGCTCAAGCCATGCTCGTTGATTCTTTGTTCAAGCAATTCCAGATCATGAATCCGCTCCGAACCGCCAATTATTTCACCGTATCCTTCGGGAGCGATCAAATCGGCACAAAGAACGACTTCTTCCCTGTCAGGAGCAGGCTGCATATAGAAAGGCTTGATTTTGGTTGGATAATGAGTAATGAAAACTGGCTTTTCATAACTTTCTGCTATTGCAGTTTCGTGCGGCGCCCCAAAATCATCACCCCATTGGATATCATCAAATCCTTGTTCATGAAGGAACTTAATGGCTTCATCATAGGTAATACGCGGGAAAGGAGCTTTAATTTGTTCAAGCTTTGCTGTGTCACGGCCCAGGGTATTCAACTCAAGCTGACAGTTTTTCAATACAGATTGGATGATGGAAGATACGAATTGTTCCTGAACCTCCAGATTTTCTTTAAATTCGATGAAAGCCATTTCCGGTTCAATCATCCAGAACTCGATTAAATGCCGTCTTGTTTTGGATTTTTCTGCCCTGAAGGTAGGACCAAAAGAAAATACCTTCCCTAGTGCCATGGCTGCCGCTTCCATATAAAGCTGTCCACTTTGTGAAAGGTATGCATCCTCATCAAAGTATTTAGTCGCGAACAATTCACTCGTTCCCTCTGGAGCGCTTCCTGTTAAAATGGGGGGATCGACTTTTACGAAACCTTCTTCATTAAAGAATTCATATGTAGCCCGGATTATTTCATTACGGATTTTCATGACTGCATGCTGTCGTTTTGAACGCAGCCACAAATGGCGGTTATCCATTAAGAATTCAGGACCATGCGCTTTAGGTGTAATTGGATAATCCAATGATTCATGAATGATTTCAATATCTTTCACTTGTAATTCAAAACCGAACGGCGAGCGTTCATCCTTTTGAATGACACCAGTTACATACATGGATGTCTCTTGCGAAACCGATTTCGCACGAGCGAAAACTTCTTCACCCACTTCAGCTTTCACGACCACTCCTTGAATGAAACCGGAGCCATCACGGATTTGAAGAAAAGCAATTTTCCCACTGGAACGCTTGCTGGCAAGCCAGCCTCCAATGGTAACTTCTTGATCGACGAATTTGCTAGCATCTTTTATTGTAATTTTCACGGAATTTACCTCCAAAAATAGCTTAACTTACTATGTAATATACTCTACTTATTATACCCATAGCCCTGCTTACAAGCAAATAAATCAATTGAAGCGGAAGTTCCACGCCTTTGATATCACTTTCAGGTTTTTTGAGCGTATTCGCCAGATTGCATGGTAGATACTACCCTAACAAATTTGCTGACATGGTAGACGCCCAAGCCAGTATGATCAACTCGGTATATGTATCGATTGACATTTCAGCTTTTAAAACTATGATTGAACCCTCATCTAAACTTTTAAATATCTGCTACAGGACCTGTTCAAATATCTGTTTTCTTGTTCCCAGACCATTGATGCGAACAACCACCTATAAGCAGTTATGTATGTGCTATTGGGCAGAACCATGCCATTAGGTCCTTTCATCGTATTTATATCCATCGTGCCCAAAACAAATTTACTTCTCCAAATATAGGCACGAACTCCCCTATATTTCCATTTCAGTAGCCTGCAGAGAAGCACAGCCATAAAGTCCATTTTTTTTCGGATACTGTGTGCAGCCATGAATTCATATTTGTTCAACCACCCATTCTTAAATCTGAACCCAAAGGGAATTTCCACATTATTATAAGAGAATCCTCCTATGAGTTATGACCAAGGACGATGTCTGGGTGCTCTACTAACTAAATGTTCAAGATATTTTTCAGTTAAAACCAATCTTTTTAACAATTTTTGTATAATTATACTGAATAATCTAAAAATGTTGAACTTAAACAAAAAATCATATACGATATCATATATGATTAATAATAAATCAAGGGGTGAGTGTCCATGACAAAAGCAAGAGTGAAACTCCAAAAATCGGAATATTCTGAAGAAATTGAAATATTGTCAAAAAAGTATTTATTAATGAACGGTGATAAATATGAGGTATCACAAATAAAGTTGGATATCCCTATTTCAGGAACGGTATATGGGACATTATTAAACTATAAAGGATCATTGGATGCATTGAAGGGGAAGTTCCACCAAGCTCCTTATAATGAACCTCCTAAAGGGCCGATCCTTTATATTAAACCTAGAAACACGTTATCTTCTTTTTCAAATCCAGTTCCCCTTCCAAAAGGTATACCTGCATTGGAAATCGGGGCGGCACTTGGAATAGTAATCAATAAAACGGCAACAAGAGTCAAAAAAGAACATGCACTGGATTTTATAGAAGGTTTTACGATCGCCAATGATATTAGCATCCCGCATGAAAGCGTTTACCGCCCTGCGATCCGCTATAAAGCACGTGATGGATTTTGCCCGATCGGTCCCTGGGTCGTATTCAAGGAATCCATATCCAACCCCGATTCTATAGGAATCCGTGTATATATTAATGGGGTGCTTAGGCAAGAAAATTCAACTTCAAATCTAATTCGCTCCATCTCCCACCTAATTGAGGATGTAACAGACTTCATGACTTTGAATCCGGGTGACGTCCTTTTAGTGGGAGTTCCAGAGAATGCACCACTGGCAAAAGCCAATGACCATATTAGAATAGAAATTGACGAAATCGGATATTTGGAAAATACAATCATTTCCGAAGAAAAATTATCAATGGAGGGAATTTTATGAAGAGAGCACGTATAGCCTATGCAGGTGCCATACATCAAGCAAGTGAATATAATGGCCAGCTCCAATTGGCGGATGGCCGGATTGTCCATGAGCAAGATGTTGTCTGGCTTCCCCCAGTGGAACCGCGGACTGTGTTCGCACTTGGCTTGAATTATGCAGACCATGCGAAGGAGCTTGCTTTTAAAACCCCGGAAGAACCCCTGGCGTTCTTAAAAGGTCCCAATACCTTTATCGGCCACCGTGGGCAGACAAGACGGCCTGCTGATGCATCTTATATGCACTATGAATGTGAACTGGCAGTCGTCATCGGTAAAAAGGCGAAGAACATAAAAAAGGAAGAAGCCTTTAAGTATATAAGTGGATATACCATTGCAAATGATTATGCAATACGGGATTATCTTGAGAATTACTATCGACCAAACTTAAAGGTTAAAAATCGCGATACCTGCACCCCCATCGGTCCTTGGCTAGTAGATGCCGAAGATATTACAGACCCTTCAAATCTTGCCATCAAGTCATATGTCAACGGAAAATTGACTCAGGAAGGCAACACGAAAGATATGATTTTCAGCATCGCTGATTTAATTGAATATTTCAGCAGCTTCATGACATTGAGTCCAGGCGATATAATATTGACAGGCACACCGGAAGGATTGGCGGATACTGCTGTAGGCGATGAAATCATCACTGAAATTGAAGGTATCGGAAAACTCGTCAGCACAATAGTCGGTGACGATATATTTACAGAAGGCGGGGATCGGCCACATTTAAAAATCCATAATTAACGGAAGGGACTAATTACATGCCTCATATTATTATAGAGTATACGGATAATATCAAAGATGAAATCCAGATTGACAGCTTATTGAGCAAGGTGAATGATGTACTGATCTCCTATCCTTCCATCTTTCCAATTGGCGGCATCCGATCCCGGGCCATTGAATTGAAACATTATCGTGTTGCCGATGGAACAGAGGATGATGCCTTTGTTCATGCCATACTAAAAATTGGCGCTGGGCGCCAGGACAGTGATAAAATCAAAGTATGTGACCAACTTTTCGAAACGATGGAAGCCCATTTGGCATCCCTCTTTTCAAAAAGATATCTTGCCCTTTCCATGGAACTTACGGAATTCAGTGATTTTGGCACATATAAAAAAAATAATATTCATGATCGATATAAATAAATGAACTATTGGAATTCCGACTGTATAATAAAAGGCCTTCCCGATCGTCGGGAAGGCCTTTTATTATGAAATGATCGGATACCGCTACCTGACTCAGTTGATTTCTGCAAGATGTTCAGTACGGTTCAAGAACTCCTTGACACGATCCACATATTCCTGTTTATCATAGCCGTTATATAAAGCGCTGGCCATACGGACCGGATCCCCAAAAAAGAATCTTTCGTACAGCGTTTGCCTGGTTCCAAATGAACTCATGCATACATCCCATGCGAGGCGATACAATTTAACCCTGTCATAGGCTCCACCATTAGCGGCCTGAAGATATTTATCCAAATCCGGTCGAAGCTCCGAATTGAAATCGGCTTCATTAGGTATCGCCATTAAGCCACTAGCACCAAGAAGCTGCATTATTTCACTGAATCTAGGGTAAATCTTCGGATAATAATTACGGGCTATGTTTAACGGTGTGAAATCAGGTGTCATCATTCCCCACTTATCCACTTTCGCGTTTGCCTCCGAAGCTGTAATGAAAGCTTTTACCGTTTCAAGGGCTATGATGACTTCCGAAATTTTCTCCTGAACATGCTGGTATTGCCCTATATTGATGGTCTCCACCATTAGTTGCAAAATCCCTAGAACGAACTCGGTTTTGACGATATTCTTCGATACTACCTGATGGGTCATATGAACAACCGCATTGCTTTCATTATAAGCCTGGTTGCAAATGCCGACATCCCCATATGCAAATACCCGATTCCAAGGAACGACTACATCATCAAAAACGATAATCGAATCCATTTCCTCAAATCGTGAACCAAGTGGATGGTCGAAATGTGATTTGCCATAGTCAAATGATTCACGACAGATGAATTTTAACCCCGGTGTATTATTTGGTATGGAGAATGCGAATGCATAAGGGTTTTCTTCTTCAAATTGTTTAAGCAATGTTGAAGGGAAAACCATGATTTCATCCGTAATTCCTCCTTGTGTAGCTAATAATCTGGCTCCCTTTATAATAAGCCCTTCCGAATTCTTGCCGGCAATCCGGGCAGCGATGTAAGGGTCCGGAAGCTTTGCCGCACTAACTCCCCTATTTACCTGTGGTTGAATCAGGGTATGTGTCAACGACAAATCCTTTTCCCGGCAGAGCTCATAGTAATCTTTCATATTTTTCGCAAATGCCGAATCCTGGTTGCCGAACATATCCGCCGCAGAACCGTACGCCATCATCCCACTGTTGATATAATCAGGGGAACGTCCCATCATTCCATTATTATGTCTTGCCCATTCTTGAATCATTTTCCTCCTTTTTTCAAGGTCTTCCTTAGTACGGGGCTGCATGAATGAGGTTCCTACTCTTTCATTGGAAGTTGGTGAAATATAAGTCATGATGTCTTCTTTCGCAGAATCATGTTGGAGGTCATATAATTCCGCCTGTGTTTTCATGACCCCTTTAAAAGCTGGATGTTCACTGATCTTATCCTCTACTTGCTCCCCATTGATCCATACATTCGCCTTTGCTTTGTCTACCCTATTAATATATTCTTTACCCGTTTTTGCCGGCATGATTGAATCCCCCTTCAGCATCAATAAACGAAGCGCTTACAAATGAATAATTTAAAAAATTCAATTAATTAATAGAAATACAGTTAAGTTTGTGCTGAACATGAATGATATCAAATCCATCTTCCTTCCTCTTCTACAAGAAAGGTTCCATTAAAAATTTCAGTAAGCAGTTCTTCCATAATATAGCGGTTTTCCATTTTATATTCACCAGTTCATTTTTTCCCTTAACCGGTAAACAGTTGGTATGATCGGATGAATAGTTTGTCACGGAAACGTGAACACATGCATAGTCACTCCAAAATCAGAGTAACGTTAGTTTTGACGAGACGCTCGTTCATTCACCCTATATCCGCGCTGCAATCAGATGATGAATTCAGGCTTGCTTTTTTCCAGGATCGGTTCTTCAAGAGTAACTTCTTCACCTGATATTATATCAAGAACAGCGGAAGCCTCATCAAACCATGAATCCGGAGCTTTGGCTCCCCAGAATGTCTGACGCCTTGGATCATTCAAATCCCAATGGATTGGTTCTGTATCTGGGTCGGACGTTAAATAATCCCCATTGTATAATTCGATCCTATGACCGTCCGGGTCTCTTAAATATAGGAAGAATGCATTGGATAGACCATGCCTTCCGGGGCCGCGTTCGATGGACTGTGCATATCCGAGTGATGCCAGCACATCACATGCATGGATAAGTGCAAGGGGATCTGGCAGAAAGAAGCCTACATGATGAAGTCTTGGACCGATTCCGTTCATGAATGCCTGGTCATGGACCGTTTGTTTTCTATGTAGCCATGTCGCCCATAATTGACCCGACTCATCAACAGTATCTTCCGAACAGGCGAAACCTAATTCCTTCACATAAAAATCATGGGCTTTTTGCACATTTGTTACACTACAATTCACATGATCGATCCTTTGGACCCTTGAACCCCTATGCAAATCGAATCGTTGCAGCAATCTCTCGGCTTTATCCATTTTGTTGAAAAATTCCACTGGCAATCCGGAAATATCCTGAACTCGAAGCGATTTGCCTAATGCATGCTGTGTTCCCTCTTTCATCCACTTCATTTTCATCCCCTTTGAAAGGAAAAAAGATTCCAATTCTTTAAGGTCTTCCTCTTTTTCAACTTTGTATCCTATCGCTTCAACGCTTGGCTTTTTTGCCTTTTTCAAGATAAGCGAGTGATGATGCGCTTCCTCTAAACCACGTAAATAAATGTGTTCATTTGTTCTTTCCGTTTCAACAAAACCTAAAGCATCCACATAAAAGGCCCTTGATTTATCTAAATCTGTTACATTAAGTATCGTTCTCGCAACACGAATAATAGAAAAATTCATAGTATTCTCCCCTTCTTTTGAAATCCGAATTATTTTTCAGCAGAAGAAACGGCATTTCGTTTCGAATCCCCGAATTTTGGAATATGGTGTTCTCCAATCGCCACGTGGATAACTTGTGTTTCTGTATAAAATTCAAAGCTATAATGGCCACCTTCACGTCCAACCCCACTATATTTCGATCCTCCAAATGGTATCCGTAAATCTCTTACATTTTGAGAATTCACCCAGACCATCCCACTATCGACAGCTTGAGCAAATCTATGTCCTCGTTTCATATCATTGGTCCATACATAAGAAGCAAGCCCATACTTTACATCGTTGGCCATTTTCAGTACTTCCTCTTCCGTCTTGAAAGGAATGACTGCCATGACAGGTCCAAAAATTTCTTCCTGTGCTACCGTCATATCATTTGTACAGTTCAAGAGAAGCGTCGGGGCGATATAATTCCCTTCTTTAAATTCAACCGGTATGACACCGCTTACAATTTCTGCCCCTTCATCTTTTGCTATATCCAGATAACGGGAGACATTATCAAAATGATTTCGATGAATCAGCGGTCCAATTTCCGTTCCTGCTTCCATTGGATTTCCAATTTTAATATTATGAACACGTTCCTTCAATTCTGCAACGAACTGGTCTATTATCGATTCATGGACAAATAACCTGGAATTAGCCGTGCAGCGCTCCCCATTGAATGAATAGATTCCCCAAACCACTGAATCCATGGCCTTTTCCAGATCGGCATCTTCAAAAATGATAGCTGGTGATTTACCTCCGAGTTCCATGGAAAAACGTTTCATTGTATCCGCACCATTTTTAATGATTTCAGCGCCAGTAGTCGTTTCTCCGGTAAAGGATATCAATTGGACATCAGGATGGGCGACCAAGGACGCTCCTGCTGTCTCCCCAAAACCGTGAACGATATTGAATACGCCTTTTGGCAAACCGGATTGGTCCACGATTTGAGCCAATTTATTTGCTGTCAACGGAGACCATTCCGCCGGTTTAAGGACACATGTATTACCTGTAGCCAGAGCCGGGGCGATTTTCCAGGTTTCTAACATGAAAGGCGCATTCCAAGGAGTGATCAATCCCGCCACTCCTATCGGTTTATGAATCGTATAATTAATGAAAGTGTCATCCACTTGATACGATTCTCCTATAAGCCTGCTTTTCACCATTTCAGAATAAAAACGGAAATTCTCCGCTCCCCTTGCAGCCTGTTTTTTTGTCTGGCTAATCGGCAACCCTGTATCAAGTGATTCCAAGAAGGAAATTTCTTCGGCATTTTCTTCAATTAAATCAGCAATCCTATTAATGTATTTCAACCTTTCTTCCACTTTCATCTTTCTCCATGGACCGTTATCGAATGCATCTCTTGCAGCAGCTACCGCTAGATCAATGTCCTGTTTAAACCCTTCTGCCACATTATTGATTGCTTGATTATTAAAAGGGCTAAGATTTTCAAATGTTTTCCCTAAGGTACCATCAACAAATTGACCATTGATGTAATGTTGGACATCTTGCACGGGAAAAGTTGGCATGATAAATCCTCCTTAATAATTAATTCGGGAAGAAGCCAAAAATCGTATGAAATTCTGCTATCTTCCCAATCTACCAATTATGATCCAATCACTTGGTCAATAAGTCCGTATGATTGAAGGGTTTCACGCAGTTCCTTTTCTAATGGTTCCGAAGGCGGGCCCATAGGCGGCCTTAATGCAGGATTGATTTTTCCCATCATCCCCATCGCTGCTTTTAAAGGTCCTGGATTTGTTTCTTTAAACAAAACATCATTCAATGGCATTAATTTATAATGGAGGTCCAGAGCCTTATTCACATCACCTTCCACCCAATGGTTATAAATTTCCGCCACTTCTTTAGGAGTGATATTGGCTGTAGCACTTATATGTCCAGCTCCTCCTATAGCCAGCATTGGATAGCATAATAATTCTATGCCTGAATATAAGAGAAAATCCCTTCCACAATTTAATAAGACACGGTTCACATGTTCGAAATCCTTATTAGATTCCTTTACACCAATAATATTTTTACAATCTTCAGCAAGACGTGCCAATGTCTTCACTTCTAAATTCGTCGCCGTTCTTCCAGGAATGTTATAAACGATAAGCGGGATGTCAACAGAATCAGCTACTGTCTTAAAATGATTGTAAAGTGCCTGTTGATTTGGCTTATTGTAATATGGAACGATCACTAAAGCAGCATCCGCCCCCATTTCCTGTGCCCTTTTTGTCAAATTTAACGTTTCTTTCTGATTAGCAGATCCAGTACCAGGAGCGACTGGAACACGGGAATTTGCTGTTTTAATGGCCGTTTCCATCACTAATTCCCGCTCCTCAATCGTTAGTGAACTGGGCTCGCCTGTAGTCCCGCATACCGAGATTCCATGGGAACCGCTTTCAATATGCCAGTTTACCAGATTTTCAATTGCTTTTACATCCACTTCCATCTTGTCATCAAACGGAGTGATTACTGGAGCGATGGATCCTCTTAAACGACTTTTGATTTCTTCGTACATTTCCCTACCACCTTTTGATTATTTGAATATTCGGAATAATATAGGTAAAAAAATCGGCCTTGCTTTTATAAATAATCGATCGACTATTATAAAACAAAGCCTAGATCATCAAAGTGCCTGATCGTGATTAGTTTCCGACCTCTGCTTGAATGTACTTATGGCATTCAGTTTATGCTTTCTCACCAATGATTCAATATCTTCAAAAGAAGCTTTTTCCTTTAAAAGCCTTATGATGCTTTCATGTTCACGAATGGATTGGACTGCGCGTTGCGGCACCATGGTGAACATTGACTTTCTGACTCTATTCATTCTTTGTTGCGCCTGTTTAATTTCCTCTATTAAAAAGGAATTTCCGCACCTTTCATAAATTTCAGCATGAAAACACTCGTTTAACTTACCAAACAGCTCTAATTCAAAGTTATGGAGCGCTTTTTCCATTTCTTTGTTTAATTTAATTAGATTTTCAAAATCATGATCATTCATCGTTAAAGAACTGAGTGCGGCTGCATAGCCTTCAAGCAAAGATAAAACAGAAAGAGTTTCAATGTATTCGCTCTCATTTATGCTTGTAACCACTGCTCCACTATAAGGCTTATATTGAATAAGGCCGTCAGATTCAAGTTGTCTGATTGCTTCCCTGACAGGAATCGGACTTAAACTAAGTTCTTTTGCCGTTTGATCGATAATGATCCGCTGTCCAGAACCGTATGTTCCATCCAAAATTAATTTACGAAGGTGTTCATAAGCAATTTGCTTTTTGCTGGGGTTTTTGTTTTTATCTTCCATATTTTCATCATATATGAAATCATATATGATTGCAATCGGTTTTTATTAAAAATCATATATGATTTTCCTTTGCAAGCTTGATTTGCATTATATAATGTTCAGTTACCTATGGAAGGTTTGATATGATAAAAACTCCCTTTTAAAGGGAGGGTTATTAATTCCACTAAAAAAACCTGCAGACCCTGTTGTAGCCAGGAGTCTGCAGGTTTTTAAAAAAATTATGCCATTTTTGATTTAACGAATGAATGGATTCTTTCAACGGCTGCTTCCAGCAATTCCAATGAAGTTGCATAAGAGAGTCTGATGTTATCAGGTGCACCAAATCCTGAACCTGGAATAACAGCCACTTGTGCTTCCTCCAGCAATGCAGTCGTAAACTCTTCGACATTGCTGTAACCCGTTAATTCAACTGCACTTTTAACGTTCGGGAATAAGTAAAATGCCCCTTGTGGTTTAATGCAGCTAATGCCCGGAATCTCAACCAATTTATCATATATCTTATTCAAACGGCCTTCAAATGCCTGACGCATTTCTTCCACAGGCTCCTGCGAACCTTCATAAGCGGCAATCGCTCCATATTGAGCGGTTGTCGTAGGGTTGGATGTGCTATGGCTAGCGAGGTTCGTCATTGCCTTAATGATGGACTCTTCACCGACTGCATAACCAATTCTCCAGCCAGTCATCGAATGCGATTTAGATACACCATTGATGATGATCGTTTGCTTTTTCAATTCCGGTGAAATCTCTGCAATGGATGTATGTTTAGCATTTCCATAAACCAACTTTTCGTAAATCTCGTCGGAAACGATCAAGATATCATGAGCTAGGCAAACTTCCCCGATAGCCGCTAGTTCTTCCCTGGAATAAAGCATGCCCGTTGGATTGCTTGGCGAGTTGATGATAACAGCTTTGGTTTTTTCGGTAATCGCTTGTTCTAATTGTTCCTTAGTGATTTTATATTGGTTTTCTTCCGTTCCGACAACATAAACTGGCTTTCCGTCAGCAAGCTTGATTTGCTCAGGATAACTTACCCAATACGGTATCGGAACAATCACTTCATCTTCTTCATCCAAGATCGCTTGAAACAATGTGTAAAGTGCGTGCTTTGCACCAGAGCCAACTAAAATTTCAGAAGGTTTGTATTCCAGGCCTTGATCACGCTTCAATTTAGATGCAATTGCTTCTTTTAGCTTCGGCAGACCAGCGGATGGCGTGTATTTTGTTTGACCTTCATTCATGGATTGAAGGGCGGCATCTATAATATGTTGGGGCGTATTATAGTCTGGTTCACCTGCCCCCAAACCAATTATATCAAGACCTTGGTCCTTAAGTTCCTTTGCTTTTGCCGTGATGGCCAATGTTGTTGATGGGGTTAATGACTGAACCCGGTTCGCTAATTTCATTGTAAATTAATCCTCCATTCTAAATGCTTCGATAATACTTAAGCCATTCCCCAGTTTTAAAATCGTAATAATCATAGTTAAAACGCTCTGATTCATCAAGATAAGTTACTTCCCAAAGCGGAACGTTCTTTTCCATGCCTAGCTTAACTGAAATGATTTTTTGGGGATTGAGATTTTCATTGACAATGCTTAAGATTTCTTTTTTTGATTTACCATCTTTATAGTTTTCCACTACTATTTCTTTCTTCTTGTCCTCAGGAAGCCAGACTATTTTTTTAGTCCCTTTTTCTCCCTTACCAATGATGACAGAGTATGAATCCTGCCCATTATAAAGGTAGAATTCTTCCATGGTCACAAGGCCGCCCTCTTCCTTCGCCTTTTTAAAAGCCTCATCACCAGCTTCTTTTTTAGGCTGCAACGCTTTAATATATGCCCCGCTGACAAATCCGATAAAACAAAGGACCAGGATAGAAGCAATAATCAACCATTTTTTCAAAGCTGCTTTTCCCTCTTTCTATGTACGATAAATTGTAAATATCGCTTTTTCTTGATCTTCGGAATCCAATGCCAGACCGAACATTAAATCATCTTTTTTCAATGTTCGGTTCAAAGAATCCACAATTTTATACAGATCAGGAGAATGTTGCAACCTGACTGTTGAAATTACTTCAATTTTACTTTCCATGAAAACGCCCCTCCATTTTTAAATATTGTCAACAACCACTGGTATGAAAAGGATTTGAAGGCTTTACCACCTTTCACATTATACCAGTTCATAAGTTATTTTTCTTTATAAATTGATAAAAATTCAATTGGATTAATGAATAATCTAAAGATTCTTTATATCCACTCTTCTATCATATCAGCCATTTCTATTATTGAAGCTTGGTGCCAGTCGACTGCCGGAATGGCCTTTTGAAATTCGGGACCATATTTGGCAGTGACGATGCGGCGATCAAGAATAACCAAAATCCCTTTATCTTCTGGAGTTCGTATAAGCCTGCCGAATCCTTGTCGGAACCTTAACAGGGCTTCAGGTAAAGAATACGCAGAAAAAGCATTACGCCCTTGCTTCTCGAGAAGTTGGCATTTTGCAGCTGTCACTGGTTCATCCGGAGGAGAAAAAGGCAGCCTGACAATGATTAAACAAGATAAATCCTCGCCTGGTATATCGACGCCTTCCCAAAGGCTGGTTGTCCCAAAAAGGACGGCTTTTTCGAAATTTTGGAAATTCCTGAGCAGCCTCATACGGCTTCCACCAGAAATCCCTTGTGCAAACAGGGTGAACTCATCCAGGACACCAGTGTCTTTAATGGAATGATACGTTGCCCGCAGCATCTCATGGGAGGTGAACAATACCATCATCCTGCCTTTAGCTGCCTGAGCGGCGGCAATAATATGGTTTGCTGCGGTTTCCGAGAATTCCTCCACCGTTAAGCAATTGATATCCGGTATATCATTTGGAACCAGAACCTTTACGAGTTCCTGATAAGGAAAGGGCGAAGGAAAACTAGCTGTCTGAATAAGCTCATTCTCTAAACCGAGTTGTTCTTTAAAATAATTAAAAGAATCCTTCACCACAAGGGTTGCTGATGTCATGATCACACTTTTTTGGCGCCCGAAATAGGAATCCCACAACCATTTACTTCCTGAAATCGGCTGAACCGTAAGAGTCACCCCGTGCTGAGGTGCTGAATTCGTATAATCAAGCCAATAAATATTTTCTTCATGAGGCTTAATGAAAAATTCATGTAGGGAGTCCCTGGTATCCTGCAAATGCCCAAGCAGCACTTCAATATCATTTAAGTAAAATAATGAATTTTTACCCAAGGGGGACTCTTTATTCAATAAAAGCGCCAATCTTTTCTCTAATTCCGTGATGATATAACCTAACAAGTCAACCAATCGCTCAGCCACCAGGATCGCTTTACCCCATCTGCCATCATCTATTTTGAATGAAAGCCGTTTCGGACTCATGGAACGGGAAAGTTTTTCCGCCTGACTGGAGATGTAATAAAAAAGCTGTTCGAATTCATAGGAAAAGTCACTAAGCTTTTGATCTAATTCATGCGAAGACTTCCCATCCGTCAGTCCATTATTTAAGAGTAACCTGTCCAATTTGTACAATAATTGCTTTTGATCTGATGTCCCTAGTCTATTCAAAACCGTCTTCACCGAAATATAATTAAGCCTGCTCCCAAGCTGTTTAGATGCAGCCTGTTCCAAATGGTGTGCTTCATCGAGTATCAGATACCCTTTCTTGGGAATCAAAGCGTCTTCTGTAAGTAGATCCGTCATTAAAAATGAGTGATTAGTGATGATGATATCCGCCTTGGTCGCCGTTTTTTTTGCCCTTTCAAAAAAATCCAATTCTATCCAGGGCTGTTTTAAACCGGCGTATGTAAGACCATCACTTTGCAGCCTATTCCAAAACAGTTGACCGCCGCTTGTGAGATTCAATTCATCTTTATCGCCTGTTACGGTTTCAGTAAGCCAAACCAATATCTGCATTTTAGTTAATGCCGTTTCATAATTATCTTCCTTTTCACGCAATGCCCTTTCGAACTTTGCCAAGCTCAAATAATTACTTCTTCCCTTTAACAAAACAGCTTGAAAGGTAAAAGGAAGGATTGACTTAAGCTTAGGGACTTCGTTTTGGAGAAGTTGATCCTGTAGCTGAAGCGTATACGTCGAAATGACGACCGGTTTTTGATGTTTTCTTGCAAAATAAACGGCTGGAAGCAGGTAGCCTATGGATTTTCCAATACCTGTCCCAGCTTCAATGATTGCATCTTGGCTGGATTCGAAGGAATGGTGAATCATGTTCATCATATCAAGCTGACCGCTTCTTGCTTCAAAAGCAGGGAATGCACTTTGAAGCATGGCGATCTTTTCCTCATCATCGAGCGGGAATTCTGACTCCGTGTCTTTATGGTCACTCTCTTCTTCGGCCTTATTAAATGCAAGGCCCCTATAAGTTATAAGATCTGGTGAATGGACTTCTGCTTTAGCAAGTTTGCTTGCTATGCAAGCATCTATCAATTCGGAAATCTCACTTTGTAAGGAATAAGATAATCGATATAATTGTTTAAGCGTCATCACCGGAAGATTCATCAGCTTTTTTTTCAATTCCAATAATAATAGAGCGGTGGCATATGCATCACTATCCGCTTGATGGGGCCTGGAATGATCTAGGTTTTCTTCTTTAGCCAGCTGGTGCAGCTTATATCCATCGGATGTTGGCTTTAATATTTTCGCTAATTCTACTGTATCAAGGGTGGAACCATAAAACGGCTCAAACCCACAGCGTACTAGTTCTTCCTGTAAAAAAGATAAGTCAAATAAAACATTATGGGCAACAAAACAAGCCCCTTCTATCAGCCGGGCAATATTTTCTGCGACATCTTCAAAGTCAGGTGCATTTTTTACCGTCTCGTTGCTTATTCCGGTCAATTCTTCAATAAACAAGGAAATTTCCTGTCCAGGGTGGATGAATGTCGAGTATTCATCAACAATTTGGTCATTTTCGATGACCACGCCAGCAAATTGAATAATCCTATCCCCTTTTTTCGGAGAATTCCCTGTTGTTTCCAAATCGACCACTACATATCGTTGCATCATGAATTGTACACCTCAAACTTCGCTTTCTCCACTTCCTGATGGAATTCTCTTATCTTTTTTATACCATAATAATCGTAATAAAGGAAACAAGCCGTTCATCATACCTATTCTAAAACCCGTTCCACCATTCATCATCAGCCGAAAAGGGCCGGCACCCGTGCATGATTCATGCACAAGTGCCGGCCCTCCGCTTACATGATTGTAGCTGCAGGTTCTTTTGAAATCAGTTCAATGATTTTGTTATTTTCATCCATGATCGCAACTTTTGGTTGGTGATCTCCCAGTTTATCCTCGGCAACCATCACGTAAGAAATGATTATCACGATATCATCCGGCTGCACCAGTCTTGCTGCCGCTCCGTTCAAACACACGACACCGCTCCCCCGTTCACCCGCAATCACATACGTTTCAAGTCGAGCCCCATTATTATTGTTCACGATGGTGACTTTTTCATTAGGCAGAATACCCACCGCATCGATTATGTCTTCATCAATTGTAATACTGCCAACATAGTTCAAATTAGCTTCAGTTACCCGTGCACGGTGGATCTTTCCATTCATCATCGTTCGAAACATCACATTTCCCCCTGATCTTCATGAATTATTCTACATTTAAAGTAATATTATCAATTAGCCTTGCATGCTTGAACTTAACGGCGATTGCAATGATGACGTTTCCAGAAAGCATTTCAATTGGTTTAAGTTCCGGATATTGATAGATTTCAATATAGTCGATCACCCCATTTGTATGGGCACCAATATGTTCACTTACCAGAGCCGTGACGGTTGCAGTATTTCTTTCACCTGATATAACCGCATCTTTGGCCTTTAATAAACTTTGGTACAGCTCTTTAGCTTCCATTCGTTCCTGATCTGATAGGTTAACATTTCGCGAGCTTTTCGCTAACCCATCTACTTCTCGTACGGTATCTACAGCTACAAGCTGGATCGGGAAATTAAAGTCTTTGATCAATCCATCTATCACGGCGACTTGCTGGGCATCCTTCTTCCCGAAGTAAGCTCTATCAGGAAGGATGATATTGAAGAATTTCGTCAAGATCGTCGCTACACCATCAAAGTGTCCAGGCCTTTGTCTCCCGCATAAACAATCCGTCCTGCTTTGGACAACAACTTTGACAGATGGTTCTTCACCGTACATTTCGTGAACTGTTGGATAGAAGAGATAATCCACTCCGGCATTGGCTGCGACATTTTCATCCCGTTCCAAATCCCGTGGATATGTTTCAAAATCCTCATTGGGTCCAAATTGCAACGGATTAACAAAGATACTCAATACCACAATATCATTTTCTTTGCGAGCCTTTTCCATTAGAGTTGCATGCCCCTCATGTAAAAAGCCCATTGTCGCTACATAGCCAATGCTTTTGTGATTGCTTTTTTCCTCCCGGAGCGCCTTTTGCAAATCTGCTGCTGATGTAAAAGTTTTCATCTTTTCCCTCCGTAAAGTTCTGTAAGCTGCTCTTCCTTCATCGTAAATGAATGTTCTTTCGACGGAAAATCTTTAGATTTCACTTCATTGACATACCTTGTTATCGATTGGCCAATCAGTTCATTCGCATCTCCATAAACTTTTACGAATTTTGCAACCCGATCTACCCCATACTTGATGACATCATGATAAACGAGGACTTGACCATCCGTGTCTGCACCTGCCCCAATTCCAATGGTAGGAATCCCCAGGTTCCGTGTGACGAGTTCCCCCACTTGATATGGTACACATTCAAACACTACTGCCATCGCACCCGCCGCCTCACACTTTTTCGCATCTTCCACAAGCTGTGCTGCAGCTTCGGCGTCTTTTCCTTGCACTTTATATCCGCCCAGAACGCCGACTGATTGAGGAGTCAAGCCAAGATGGGCTACAACCGGGATGCCCGCCTTCGTCAATGCTGATATTTTATATACAACATCGTCTGCTCCCTCAAGCTTTATGGCATCCGCATGACCTTCCTGCATGATACGGGCTGCATTCTTAAGTGTTTCATCCATGGATAGGTGATAGCTCATAAAGGGCATATCAGTCACGACAAATGTATTTGGGGCCCCGCGTTTTACTGCTTTTGTATGATGGATCATGTCATTCACCGTAACAGGGATCGTAGAGTCATAACCCAAAACGACCATTCCTAAAGAATCACCGACTAAAATCATGTCTACACCTGATTGTTCGGCTAACTTTGCCGACGGATAATCATAAGCCGTAAGCATGACAATTTTCTCTTGATTTTGTTTCATTTTCAAAAAATCTCCGGACAATTTCATTACGTTTCCTCCTTTTTGTTGGAGGAGATGAAAACATCAGAGTAAACTGGTGTCTATACATTCATACGCAAAAAAAGACTGACTAAAAAAGTATCTGTTTAGCTAAGAAAAATGGCTTAAAAAGCCAGATTTCGTTCAATAAACAGCACTTGTCATTTTAGTCAATCTCTTTGTTCCATCAGAAGTTTCCATCCCTCCGTCCCAGTCCAATCTCTGGATCAAGGCAGATTTTCAAATAATTTGGTATTTATGGGGGTGCAGTTCACATGAGATACTGCCCACTTGCATTATATCAAGCCAAATTCAATAATTCTATTTATTTTTCGCGGATTTGACAAAAATCTACTGAATTTCAATATCTGCAGAATAAATCGAATGTACTTTTCCTTTTCCGTCTTCAAGAAGTAAAACACCTGAATCCGTTATGCCCAATGCTTTTCCGACAATCGTGTCATTGACGGTACTGGCTTTGATAACCTGTCCAAGGCTGATCGCATAACTCTCCCATAGGTCCTTTATTGGCATGAAGCCTTGTTCTAAATAGAGTTCGTACAAGTTTTCCAGACGAAACAATGCTCGTTGAATGACCTTGGACCTTGAAACCGTCCCTCCACTTTCTATGAGAAGGGAAGACGCTTTTTCCTGCAGTTCTTCAGGAAAATCCTCCAATTGCTGGTTGATATTCATTCCAATTCCGATAATGACAGAATGGATTCTATCTGACTCCGCCTGCATCTCCGTCAGGATGCCCACCACTTTCTTGCGATTCACCAAAATATCATTCGGCCACTTTATTTGTGGCTTCAAATCAGTGGTATCCTCTATAGCCTGAGCCACGGCGACCGCGGCCAATAATGTAAGTTGTGGAGCCTCATGAATCGGGATTTTCGGTCTTAGTATGAGACTCATCCATATGCCGCTGAATTTTGGGGAATGCCAAGATCTCATCAATCTTCCTTTTCCGGATAACTGTTCCTCGGCAACGACGAGGGTCCCCTCCTGAACACCTTCATTTGCTAGTTGATGCGCAATTTTTTGAGTGGATTCCACAGTTTCCTGATAGTGGATCATTTTGCCGATCGTTTTTGTTTCCAAGCCAAGTTGTATTTCGCTTTCTGACACTTTTTCCGGCGCTGATATGATCCGGTAGCCTTTTTTCCTAACGGCTTCAACATTATAACCTTCACTGCGCAGGTCTTCTATATGCTTCCATACTGCCGTACGCGAACAACCAATATATTCTGCAATTTCCTGACCGGATATAAATGCACCCTCCGCTTTTGAGAGGGCTTCCATCAACTTTGTTCTTAACTCAGATTGCATTTCTCCAGCCACCTCTTTATTTCTTCTTTATCATTTCTTAATTCTTCATTCAAGACAGCTTTCAATATTATTTCCAAGTATTCTTTCACCCATGGACCTGGTTTCTCTTGATGCCAATTCAATAAATCCGTCCCCGTTACGTCAAGATCCGACATATGTTTAATAATGAGTTCATTGTAGCGTAGATATGCATTCTCCTCTGCACGCGATACATTTCCCCCAGTCAGTGCTGCCCTGACTTTAGCAGCTTGTACAGTTACGCCATGACCTGCCTGAAATACATCGATAGCTGAATTTTCAAAAGAGGGTTCTTTCTTTACTAGCTGTATGATACGTTGAACGTTTCTTATCGTTTTCAATGGCAGCTTCCATGCCCTTAATGCCTCTTCCATTTCCCGATCACTTGTATGAACCATGATTACTGACCATATTTCTGCCGCTTTAAGCTGATGAAGCGGAAGATTTAGTAATTTACTTAAATGCTCCTTTTTACTGGAGAATTGAGGCAGGTATCGATATAATCCGCTTTCTAGCAAGAGTGAGAGAGCCCTTATCTTATTGGATCCGGCCAATAACTTTTCAAATTCAACCAGGATTCTTTCGACAGCGATTTCACTGATGATCTGGGCGTTTTCTTTAAGGGAATCAAAGGTTTCTTGATCCAGTTCAAAATCAAGTTGACTGACGAACCTTAATGCACGCATCATTCTCAAAGCATCCTCATGAAACCTTTCATGCGGATTGCCAACCGTGATGATCCTTTTTTCAGTCAAATCACGATTTCCATTAAATGGATCGATAATGTTTCCGGACTTATCCATGGCCATTGCATTCATCGTGAAATCTCTTCTCCGTAAATCCTCAGTCAAAGAACGGACAAATTGCACAGAATCGGGTCTGCGGAAGTCCGAATACCCGCTTTCCGTTCTAAACGTCGTAATTTCGTATGTACCCGACTCCGTAATTACAAGGACTGTTCCATGGTCAATCCCGATATCAGCCGTTTTAGGAAAAATCAGTTTGATTTCCTGGGGTGTTGCGGAAGTAGCAATGTCCACATCGTTGATGGGCCTGCCGAGGATATAATCCCTTACTGAGCCACCAACGAAATAGGCCTCGAATCCTGCTCCTTCAATCAATTCGAGAATGGGTACTGATTTTAAGAATAACTGATCCATCAGCATCCCCTCCCTATTCCATAGATTTACTTTCAAGTGCTTGAAGGTAGATGGCTTCATACTCTGACATGATTGTAGCCGAATGAAAATCGGTATTGGCCCTTTCCATCGCAGCCTCAGAAAAGCGTTTATGCAAAATCGGGTCGCTTAAAAGTCCAATCGCTTTTTCAGCAACCATATTGACATCACCCAATTCACAAATATAACCAGTCTCCCCATCTACGATGACTTCAGGAATTCCCCCGATATTCGTCCCGATACAAGGAACTCCACATGCCATCGCCTCGAGAAGCACGAGTCCGAAACTCTCCTTTTCAGATAATAGGAATATCAGATCACTGATTGAATATAATTCGGCAAGGTTATCCTGCTTGCCAAGAAACAAGACCGATCCATCGATCCCAAGATCTTTAGCCAATTTCAAAACGGTTGTCACTTCCGGTCCGTCACCTACGAGCAGAAGCTTGGCAGGCATTTTCTTCTGTGTTAAATAAAACGCCTGGATGACATCTTTCACACGCTTGACCGAACGGAAATTCGAGACGTGTATGATCACTTTTTCATCTTCCCTGATTCCGTATTCATCCCTCAGGTATTCTGAATTGGATTTATGGTAATCCCTTTCATCAATAAAATTATATACGGTTTTGATTTCCTTATCCGGTGCGATTAATTCATGCGTTTCCTGGACAAGGGAATTAGATACCCCTGTAACGACATCGGACTGCTCTATCCCGAATTTTATCAAATTGGTCAATGAGGGATCATGGCCTAATACGGTTATGTCCGTACCATGCAGTGTGGTCACGATCTTAACTTCATTACCTGACATCTGCTTTGCAAGGATCGCACAAACAGCATGTGGAATTGCATAATGAACGTGAAGGATATCTAGTTTCTCCCTTTTTACGACATCCGCTATCTTGCTGGCAAGGGCCAGGTCATATGGTGGATATTGAAAGACTGAGTAAGAGTTCACTTCAACCTGGTGATAATAAATATTACAGTACATCTTATTCAAGCGAAAAGGGAGGCTTGATGAAATGAAATGTATTTCATGTCCTTTTTCTGCAAGCATTTTACCTAATTCAGTTGCTACGACACCAGAACCCCCAACTGTAGGGTAACAAGTAATTCCAATTTTTAATTTCATAAGATTATTTTTCTCCTAACAAGTCGGCATCGATCAGTAACGGTTTTTTTGTCATGAATCCTTCCGCATAGGCGACACCCACTTCTTTTCCGAACATCCGCTCCCGTGCCTCCACTGTCTCGATATAGCCATTCACTAGCGGGGTTTCAACAGTTCGTTCACTTTTATCGAATTGGCTGCCATAGGCTCTAAGACTATCCAGCTTTTGTGATATTGAAGAAGTGATGTCCACGACGAAGTCCGGTTTGTGAAAACCATTTATCATATAATAGTACATATTCTGGACACGATGAGAATCCAGGCCTTCTTCTTCCATATACTTTCTGACTCCTGCCGAAAAAACTGCTTCTTCGACCAATTTGGCACAGTTTCCATGATCGGGATGGCGATCTTCAAAAAAAGGTGCAAATACAAGGGCAGGTTTATATTGACGAATGACTGTAATGATTTGATCTATGTATTCCGCTTTCATATATAAACCCCGGTCGGGTAAATCAAGGGAAATCCTTTTCACCCCAAGGATTTCAGCAGCCTTATCCGCTTCCTCCTGACGCAATGGAACGGTTCCATTGGATGACATTTCAGCTTTTGTCAAATCACAAATGACAATTTCCTTTCCTTGCTTCACATATTTAGCAATCGTGCCCCCCATACCTATTTCAACATCATCCGCATGCGCGCCGAAAGCCAGGATATCTATGTTACTTTTGTTTATCATTTATCTCACCTTGTTTTTTCCGTAGTTTTAGCCAGTCCATATACCCATGTTTCAAACCTTGTATCAGCACTTCTGCCGTGCCCATATTTGTCGCTAAGGGAATTTCATAGACATCGGATAGGCGTATAAGCGCTGATACATCCGGTTCATGTGGCTGTGATGTCAATGGATCGCGGAAAAATAGGACCATATCCATTTCTCCGCGCGCAATCATTGCACCTATTTCCTGATCTCCGCCAAGAGGTCCTGAATGAAAACGATGGACAGGCAGTGATACTTCTTCCATAATTCTTTTACCAGTCGTACCTGTGGCAAATAATTCATGCTGCTCAAATACAGCTTTATAGGCTGTTATAAATTGAATGATATCTTCTTTTTTCTTATCATGGGCAATTAAGGCAATTTTCATCGTAAATCCTCCTTCTCCCTATTCGATAATATTTTCCAGGCCGTATACAAGAACATCCAATTTCATGACGGTATCGACAGCTAGTTTGACTCCTGACATGAAGGATGCTCGATTAAAGGAATCATGTCGGACCGTCAATAGCTCTCCCTCACTTCCAAAAAGCACCTGTTGATGAGCAACTAGGCCCGGAAGCCGTACACTATGGATATGCATACCGTCTACATTTGCTCCTCTTGCCCCCTGGATGGTTTCTTTTTCATTTGGGTGTCCTTGTTGTTTTGTTTCACGTACCGCTGCAATCATATCTGCCGTTTTGGAAGCCGTACCAGAAGGTGCATCCAGTTTTTGATCATGATGCATTTCGATGATTTCCACATCCGGGAAATACTTTGCGGCCATTTGTGAAAACTTCATCATCAAAATGGCTCCGATTGCAAAGTTTGGCGCGATGATGCAGCCGATGCCCTTTTCTTTTGTAAGTGAATCAAGCTTCGCTAAATCTTCCTTTGTAAAACCTGTCGTCCCCACTACAGGGCGGATGCCATGATTAAGTGCCATTTCTGTATGAAACATCCCCACTTCAGGTGTAGTTAAATCGATCAATACGTCTGCTTCTACAGAAGAAAAGCATTCATTTATATCCGAAAAAACAGGTGCTTCAATACCGTGGAAACCTTCTATTGCGGAGAGACTTTCCCCGTTATGCTTACGATCTATGACAGCGGCCAATTCAAACCCTTCTGTCCCATGTACGAGCTTCACCGCTTCATTTCCCATTCTGCCACGAGGACCAGCTACAATCACTTTCACTTTACTCATTTTTACCTTCCCCTTCCATTTCCTCTTCTTTTCTTGTCCATCTATTTTTATCACGGGTTGTAAACTTTTCCATGACCTTATCATGTGAGCTTTGAAGGTCAATCCCTAAAGAATTGGCAAAACAAATTAACACAAAAAGCATGTCCCCCAATTCCGCTTCAATACTATTCTCTTCCTCAGTTGGTTTCTTCGGTTTTTCACCATGGTAGTGATTGACTTCCCTAGCCAATTCCCCAAGTTCTTCAGACATGCGGGCAAGCATTGCCAAAGGGCTGAAATATCCTTCTTTGAATTGTCCTATGTATTGGTCGACTTCCGCTTGCATTTGTTGGAGCGTCTTTTGCTTTTCCATATAGTCACCCATTCTTGATTTTCGTTTTCAAACATTATACCTTCTCCATGTTAGCTAAAAGTGAAACGGATGACAACAGATACGTTTGTGAATCAAAATTGCCCATAGTTGGTTAATTAGTTATAATAAGTAAATTACTGATACGCTAACCTTTGGAGGTATGGGACATGCTTTTGGGCTTAAAATTGAAAAATACTATATTCATCCTTTTTGGGGCTGGAATCTTCGCCTTTGGGCTAGTGCATTTTAACATGCAGAACCACTTGGCCGAAGGCGGATTCACCGGTCTCACCTTGATTATATATCAACTTATCGGGATAAATCCTTCTTATTCTAATTTGATTTTGAATATTCCCCTATTTTTAATAGGGTGGAAATATTTAGGTCGCACATCTTTCTTTTATACGATTATCGGAACAGTCGGCCTCTCCGTTTGGCTCTGGGTTTTCGAGAGATACCAAATCGATATCGATCTCGGAAACGATTTGATGCTGGTGGCATTGTTTGCCGGGGTCTTTGTTGGTGTCGGGCTCGGGATCATCTTTCGTTACGGAGGGACAACAGGCGGAGTAGATATCATTGCCCGTTTTGCCCACCGTTACTTAGGAATGGGCATGGGACGGACCATGTTCATCTTTGATGCAGTTGTAATTGGCCTGTCCATCCTTACCTACCTGGATTACCGGGAAGCGATGTATACCCTCGTTGCCGTATTTATAGGCGCTAGAGTAATCGACTTTATGCAAGAAGGAGCCTATGCAGCCAGAGGTGCAATGATCATTAGTGAGAAGAACAAGGAAATTGCCGAAAAAATCATGAATGATATGGAGCGGGGCGTAACGGTATTACGGGGATACGGGTCCTTTACACGCAATGACCGGGAAGTCCTCTATTGTGTTGTTGGGAAAAATGAGCTTGTCCGCTTAAAAAATGCCATAACATCGGTGGACCCTCATGCATTCGTATCTGTAAGTGAAGTGCATGACGTATTGGGCGAGGGCTTTACACTTGATGAGAATAAGAACCCCATTGAAAGGTAATCGAGGGGCTGGTGGCATACCGAATGGAATGTAATCCTTTTGAATGTTTCCCCGAATACCTGACTTTTATAAGCAATGTACAACAAATATTTTTAAAAAGCGTTTATAATTGCATGTTAAAAAGGACCCCATCCCATGATGGCGTCCTTTTATCATTAATCTTCTTCTCTCATTCCTGTATACATAAGCAGAAGACGAACTAATTCCAGTACGGCTACAAGAGCGGCAGCAACATAAGTCATTGCAGCTGCACTTAATACTTTTTTCGTTTCCCGTTCTTCATCATTTCGGATGACCCCAACTGAAACGAGTTGATCCATCGCCCGCGAAGAAGCATTGAACTCAACCGGCAGAGTTATCACTTGGAAGAGAACAGCGGCTGCCATGAAAACGATACCCGCCAATAGCAACCCAGGAATTGAGGCTAACATCCCGATTAAAATTAAAATCCAAGATATGTTAGAACCAAAGTTAGCTACCGGTACTAACGCATGGCGGAAACGTAAGAATGCATATGCTTCTTTATCTTGAATCGCATGTCCAACTTCATGGGCTGCAACCGCTACACCGGCAACTGAATGGCCGTGATAGTTATCTGTTGATAAACGCACCGTTTTATCCCTTGGATCATAATGGTCCGATAGCATTCCAGGTGTCTCTTCGACCCTGACATTGAACAGTCCATTTTGATCCAAAATGGCCCGAGCCGTCTCAGCACCATTCATACCAGAAGAAGCCGGTACCTTTGCATATTTTTTATACGTGCTTTTCACTTTCATTTGTGCATAAATCGGGATTAAAATGATAATCGCCAAATAAATGAAATACATGGTATCCTCCTATGACTATAATTACTCTTAATTCTATGGATTGAAGGCACCCCTGTCAAATATAGTGTTCTCTTCCCCTGTCTTTTTAATCATTATGTTCTTTCCTTGGTTTCTCCCTATCACCTTTATATTTTCTCCAGCCTACATAAGAAAGCGTCATGATGATGATACTGCCTGTCGATATGATGACCCACCAAAGGGAAGGATCTGCATCATCTTCCCCCATTTCATCAAAAATGGAGGTTAGTTCGCTTTGTAATGCATCCAGTTCCTTTTGACTCTCTCCATCACTGATTACTTCCGGTCGGTATTGGTTGATGTATTGAATCCTCGTGTCCAGTTGCTGCATCGTTTCTTTAGAAAGGTCGACTTTCAAGCTAGGATATATCATTTCATATTGTGAAAGGAATAAGTTCAATTGGCTATTGAATGTAATCGTGTCTTGATTGATGGCTGCATTCTTTGTCTGCTGGAAAGAATTCATCATTTGATCCTCCATCTCTGTCCAAAGGGGCTGATGGGTAGACTTGACCGCATCAACGACGAGCCGGAACTTTGTTACAGAATTAACCTTTTCGGAATCTCCCTTATTCATATCCTTTATTGTCATCAACGCCTCATTATGAGCTACAGTAATAATTCGAAGTTCGTCCATGTCAAGGATCTGCTCTTTCGCTGTCTCTTTTAAAAACCGGTCAGAAAAAAACGTCAGCATCTTTTCCGAATCACCATATCGCTTCAACTTGGCCATTTCCAAGGCACTATCGGAAATGTTATCTAATTGCTCCAAACTTGAAGAGGATTCTGCATAGACAGGGAAATGTAAGACGACAAATAAAACAGCAATGGTTAATATGAATTTTTTCAACATGCTACTCGTCCCTCCTCATATCTCTACTAAAACGATATGAAAGAACAAACATGAGTAGACCTCGTTCAACATAAAAAAAATTAACCCTGCTTTTACAAAGCTGTATACAGGGTTAACTTTTTAATGGATGAAGGATAGGGTGATCCGCTTTTTTCTATATCCAAAATACCAGCCGACAAAAATGGAAAGTATGCTGAGCCAAAAAGTAAAATAACCTATCGAGTTCATATATACCAATAGATCACGATATATTGGCATCATTTCAAAAACATAATCGATTATGTCATTATGTATGGTCCAAATCCCTGCGACTATCAAATGCCAAGGTTTTATTCGATAAAATGGTGCATATAATACCCCTTGAATCGCCATTCCCAAATGAGAAGCCATTAACATATAGCCTTCCCATGGCAATGAACCGGTTGTCACTAATGTCATTAGATTCATAACAACTGCCCATATACCATATTTGAATAGTGTTATTATCGCCAACGTTTCCATAAGTCCAAAATTTCTTTTTAATAGGAACCCCAATAAAACAAATACAAAAAACAGGCTAGCTGTCGGGCTGTCCGGTACAAAAGCCAAAAAAATGGCTGGAGTGTTTTCCAATTGACTTCCGTACCAATAATATCCAAAGGCTGTTCCGAATATATTTATTATTAATAACAAAAAGAGCATTTGCCGATTTGCAAGCCAACTGTAGATAACATTCATTCTTTTACCCTCACTTACATACTCATGTATACTCATTTTACATTCCATCACCTTGAAAACCAAGCATTCATTTCAATTTCCTTTCATTTACGCTTCAATTTACCAATAAAAAAGCCGACAACCGTAGTCGTCAGCTTTTCATTTACAGCATATGAAAGAAAATGCTGTTGATGGTTTTATTATTTTGCTGATAATCCAGATACAAATTCAGCTAATGTTGCCAATTCCTCATCTGTACCTTTAAACATGCCAGCTGGCATGGCACCCTGGCCTTTGACAGCGATTTTAGAGACTTCTTCCGGACTTAAACCAGTGTCAATTAAGCTTGGCGCTCCTGCTCCACCAGTTAATTCTGCTCCGTGACAGCTAATACAGCCACTAGAATCCATCAGTTTATACCCATCGCTTTCTTTATCAATGTCTGCACCTTCCACGATTGCTCCTTGTTTCTTGGAAGCTTCCCAATCGTGATGTGCCGCAGACTCCCATGTTAAATAGAAAACACCAGCCATCGCCAATAGCATGAAGCCTACAGCAAAAGGACGTTTCGCCGGGCTCCGCTCTGGACCACGATCTAAAAAAGGCGCCAAGAGCAATGCTCCGAATGCCAAACCAGGTATTACCAGAGCCCCGATTGCATTATAAGGGCCTGAAGCATAAGTATACTTAAGTAATTGGTAAAGGAATAGGAAATACCAGTCTGGCAGCGGAATATACGCTGTATCTGTAGGATCTGCTATCCTTTCCAATGGTGACGGATGTGCGATTGTCAGGCATAGATAACCTACAAGGAATACGGCTCCGACCATCCATTCTTTTAAAAGGAAATTAGGCCAAAATGCTTCAGTTTTCCCAGGATATTCAGAATAATCTTTCGGAATATTCGGTTTACGGTCCGCGGAGATACGCGAGTCACCTACGAATTTCATACCTTTCCCACGATGCATTGAACAATTCCCCTCCTTTATGAAAAGGTTTTTTTGGTTCTTGATTCACCATTCTTTTATAGTGGACCTGAAATACCTTGTTTTCGGATCATTAGGAAATGAGCCGCTAGTAAAGCAAATAATGCTGCAGGCAGGAAGAATACATGAATTGCAAAGAATCGTGTCAATGTCTGTGCTCCAACGATGGTTGGATCTCCTGCTATCAATGTCTTGAGTGCCGGTCCCATTAACGGTACCGATTCGACAATTGTCAATGTAACTTTCGTTGCGAATAGCGCTTTCATATCCCATGGCAATAAATAACCAGTCAAGCCTAATGCCAGCATGATGAAGAAAATCAATACGCCGACCATCCAGTTCAATTCACGCGGTTTTTTGTAAGCTCCCTGGAAGAAGACACGAAGAGTATGTAAAAACATCATAACGATAACTAGACTTGCTCCCCAGTGATGCATACCACGGACAATTTGACCGAAGGCAACTTCATTTTGCAAATAATAAACAGATTCCCAAGCGTTTTTAATGTCCGGGACATAGTACATCGTCAAGAACATGCCTGACAAGATTTGGATGACCGTAATAAAGAAAGTTAACCCACCAAAACAATATACGAATGCAGAAAAATGATGTGCGGGGTTAACATGTTCAGGAACCTCATGGTCAGCAATATCCCGCCATAATGGCGTAATATCTAAACGCTCGTCCACCCAGTCATATAACTTTGTTAGCAATGTTTACGCCTCCCCATGCGGTTTTAGTTGACCCAAATAAAGAATTCCATCTTTTTCTTTCGTGCCATAGACATCCAATGGTGAAACCGGCGGTGTCCCTTTCACGTTCATTCCATCTTTCGTATACCTGCCGTAATGGCAAGGACAGAAAAATTGATTCGGATTAGACTTATCCGTATTCCATGCTACCGTACAGCCTAAATGCTTACAGATTGGAGATAATGCAACGATATTGCCATCATCCGTTTTGTAAACCCACGCTGTATTTGTTTCTTCAGACTCATACCACCCATCGACCTGCTTGAAACTAAAGTCGACACGGGTTGGTTCGGTAGTCAGTTCACTTACCTTCTGCTTAGTTGCAATGTAATCCCCGCCTTTATCTGCTGATAATACAGGATCAATTGCAAACCTAACCATAGGCATCAACATACCGGCCGCCATAAATCCACCAACGCCAGTAAGTGTGTAATTAAGGAATTGACGTCGTGAAACATTCTTGCTCATGCGTTTTCCCCCCCTCTATTACTATACTGAGAGCCCAAAGGACCAATAAATAGCAACACTATAAAACTAGGACATTTCCATGATATCTCAATAATTTACCAAGGTCAATATTTGTAAAACCCAAAAGGTGGCAACAATGTGTCAAATAATGCGAAAAATCCTACTTTTTTTCATTTTTCCAATTATAAGTGAATATATCAAGGATCTGGAGAACCTGCTGGTTAATCATTTCCCTGGCTTGTTCAATTTCAAGCCCCTCCAAGGGGACGGCAGGAATCCATACTAAATTATTTTCCAATTCCCGCTCTTCCTTTTTCCACTCGAAATCTGATGTAAGAAAAAAAACGTGCTTGAAATTATTTTCTTTCACTTCATTGGCCCAACCCTTTAACCGCTTAATCTTATCCAATTCATCACTTAAATAATGAAATGTTGGCAATAAAAGAATTCTTCCTTTCATCTGCTTTTCAAGTTCCAAGCTTAAAATGGTAAGAAATTCATTCATTGAACCCGTTTGCTTCATTTGCGCTCCAAAAGATAGGGGAACCAAAGGAATTAATACGGTATCCACATACTCTTTAGATTGCATATACATGTCAAGATCTTTTGCTGTCCACTTCATGCTTTTTCTTCACTCCCGATTTTTTAAATCAACTCCTTATCATTTTACCATTATTTTTATAACATCTTTACCATATACCCATAGTCTTTACAAAAATGTGGATTTTATCAATGTTTTATAAAAAATAAAAACCTTTCCTGATTACGGAAAGGTCATTTTATTTCATCCAAGTACTTTTAGTTGATTCAATTGTTCTGTTAAATCCTTAAATGCTTGTTCATCATGCTTATCAAGTGCTTCATCGATTTCCTTCAGCAGACGATCCCTTTGAAAATAAAGCATGCTTTTTTCTAAAAATTGTTCAGCCAGCAGCTGATCTTTTTCGTTCGATGCAGTAGATTTCGGCATGAAGGGATTGTTTTCCAATACCGCTGCATATTGATAGGAAGAGTAAGCGGATTTAAAATTGAGCTGAATATAAATGTCTTCATCCCGATTTAACCGGATATCATGAAAAGATTTCTCTGCATCGGTCGTCATGATATTGGACTTATAGAACCTGAAAGGGACTTCATCCACACAATGTGTCGACATAATTAGTCCGCGTGGGCAATATTGGGCATTTTCTACAAAATGAACCTTTTTCATTAGTTGATCATGACTCATTAAGTAATTCAATATCCACACGCATTCTCTTCGTTTTAGTTGATAATGATTTAAAAACCACCGAATAAAATCCTTCTTCTCATTCACAGAAACAGGGGCAGCCACCATGAATTCCCTCCTCTGTCTTGATTTAGTTTCATTTCCCTTATCTACAGTTCATCTGTACTTTCACCTAGCCGCTCCAAAATCATCGCATACTCATCATTTGCTGGGTTTATCTCAAGCAGCTTATTAAATACTTCTCTAGATGTGGCTCTGTCTCCTTCTTCAATTAAAAAGAAACCATAGTCTTCCAGGAAATCTTGATTGTTCTTGAATGAATTATATGCTTTATGATAGCTGGTTAATGACTCTTTAAATTGTTCCGTGTGTTGATAAGATACAGCAGCTATCCAGTCAAACTGCGGATCATCCTCTCCATACCGCCTTACTTCACCAATACACTCGAGTACATCTTCATACCTTTCGTGGTGCATATACAGTTTCAAGAGGGTAAGTGCAGCTTCCAGGTATCCTGGATCAATGGCAAGAGCTTCTTTAAATAGATTTTCCGCCTCTTCATCAAGTCCGCTTTTCAAGGCAATTTTTCCACCGAAGAAGTAAAGTTCCTTATTGAATTCATCAGCCTTGATTCCTTCTTTGACCGTTTTCAGGGCATTTTCCAAATCCTCAAGATGTTCATAACTCTTTGCCAGGTATAAATAAAGGGAATGGTATTCATGATCTAATTCTTTCAGTTCAACAAACTTTCGTACCGCTGTCTCATAAAGACCTGCCTGAAAAGCCGTAAATGCATATTCAAATAGGGTATTGATTTCAAGTCCATCATTCAAGGCCTTTTCAAAGTGCGGAAGGGCCTCCTCGAATCTCCCGGAACTGCTTAATGCTTCAGCAAGCCTCTGATTGACATTAACTCCAGCGATTTCTTGTTCCTGTTCCAAAACCTTTATGTAATTTGCAATGGCTTCCTGATCCCTTCCTTGATGAAAGAACAGTTCAGCTAGCGCAAAATCAATGATGATCTCATCGGGAAGTATTTCCTTTGCCTGTAGTAATTTTCGTTCACTGACCTCATCCATCCCCTGTAATTGATAAAGGTCCGCTTCCAAAAGCAAAGCACTTGGATATACTTCATCATCTACACTTACTTTTTCAAGCATCAGCATCGCTTCATCTTCCTGGTCCATGTCAATCAGGATTTCCGCCAACGAAACAATCAATTCTCCTTCATCAGGATAGAGTTCCAGAAGATGTTCAAAAAGATCCTTTGCCTCCTCCACAAAACCAAGCTGGAGCGTTTCCTCGGCCAGCAACAATATGTCCTCTGCTGACTCTGATGATTTAATTCGATTTATATGTTTAAGAGCGTCTGTTAATTCCCCTTTTTTTAAATGCTGTATAACTTGTTCCACTGTGTTCATTGTTGATTCCTTCCTTTTGCATGATTGACTTGGTCTCTAGTCATACACACTCACGCCATTATGTGACATTTTCTGCCATAAAGAACAAAATACCCATGTTGTAATAGTGAGATGCATAGTAAACAGTATTTATTATTTTACCATACTGTAGCCCTGTATTCCATTGATGAAGTCCCCTCCTCATTCTCATTAAAAAAAGGTTACTAGTTAATTCTCCATGATACATTCATTCTCCTTTTTGATCAGGAATCCCTTTTTCATAATTTTCATGATTAATACAGGCAAAAACGCCTAAATGTTAGCGCTTTCAACACTTTAGAGCGTTTAAAAAAAAGTTTACAGACCAAATAAGGTTTGTAAACTTTTTTAATATTTACTTTATCAATTCCGTCAAATGCTCAAAAAATTGTGGATATGATACATCTATGGCATCAGGGTCGGCAAGTTCCACTTCCCCATCCGTTATCAAAGCTGCCACAGCGAGCATCATTCCGATACGATGATCTCCATGGCTTGTAACAGTACCTCCATTCAGGGCATTACGTCCTTTGATAATCAATCCGTCTGCTGTCGGAGTTATATCTGCCCCCAGGATGGAAAGCTCATTTGCGACCGTATCAATTCGATTGGTCTCTTTCACTTTTAGTTCTGCTGCATCCTTGATTGTCGTTATCCCTTCAGCCTGTGTTGCCAATAGTGCAATTACCGGTATTTCATCGATGAGACGGGGAATCAGATCACCGCTGATGGTGGTTCCTTTTAGTCGGGAGCTTCTGACAATGATATCTCCTGCAGGTTCACCTACGCTCGTCTTCTTCTCAATCGTAATGTCCGCCCCCATCGATTTCATGACTTCGATGATTCCAGTTCTGGTCGAATTAAGACCCACATTCTTTAATACCACTTCGCTATTTTCCGTAATCGCTGCAGCCACCATGAAGAAAGCCGCTGAAGAAATATCACCCGGCACATGGATGGCCGTTCCTTTGAAAACTTGATTTCCGCTTACTTTAATCGTTTGACCGTCTTTTTCGATTTTCCCGCCAAACTCTTGGATCATTCGTTCTGTATGATCACGGGTCTCTTCCGGTTCGATAATGATCGTTTCCCCTTCAGCCTGTAGACCAGCCAGGATTATTGCAGATTTGACCTGCGCACTTGCCACAGGTAATTCATAGCGAAACCCTTGTAGTTTGCCTCCTCTTATGAAGAGCGGAGTATATTCGGCTCCTTTACGGCCATCAATGACCGCTCCCATCTGACGAAGTGGGTTGACCACCCTTGTCATTGGACGTTTGGCTATCGATTCGTCACCTGCCAAAACAGCCGAAAAATCTTGACCCGCCAAAATGCCCATCATTAACCTGATCGTTGTACCCGAATTTCCGACATCAAGCACTGCTTCCGGTTCCTTTAATCCATTAAAACCCTTGCCTTCAATTCTGACGTGCTGGCCTTCTTGTTCAATATGGACTCCAAGCTGCTTAAAACAGGAAATCGTACTTAAACAATCGGCTCCTGGAAGAAAATTAGTGACTGTCGTTTCCCCCTCGGCAAGGGCTCCGAACATTATCGAACGATGGGAGATGGACTTGTCTCCCGGTATGGCAATCGAACCACGTAATGATTGGATGTTCGTTTGTAATTTTTTTGTATTCATACAACCATCCTTCCCTATTAATATCATGCTAGGATCGTTTCATAATCTGTATGTCTTGAGATACAATCCGCGGCTTTTATGCGATCAACATCCGTTTGGAAGCTGATGACCAGCACTCCATATATCTCTTCCCTGGTTTCTATGATCCTTATGTTTGTAATGCTGATACCTTCTTGTGCCAAATATCCGGTAATTTCAGAAATTATCCCGGCATAATCCGGTATATCGATATATAAGTCATAAAACGCTGGTATGGCGCCTTTCGCATGGGTTGGCAAATCATCCCTGAAAATCTTTGCATCAGTAAAGAATCGAAGGATTTCTTCACTATCTTCATCTGCTACCAGCCCTTTTATATGCTCCATTTCATTAAGCCAATCATTCATTAATTCTAGTAACACATCCCGGTTATGTAACAAAATGTCACGCCACATTTCCGGACTGCTTGAAGCAATTCTTGTAATATCCCGAAAACCACCTGCTGCAAGCCTTGAAATCAACTTATTTTCCTTACTATAATTTTCTGCCTGCTTAACAAGCCCCGATGCGACAATGTGCGGAAAATGACTAATGACTCCAGTCAGTTTATCATGGGTAGCAGGAGTGACAACCAAAAAGTTCGCTCTTGTCCCTTGTAACCACTCTTTCAGTTGCTCCACTTTTTCTTCTTCGATGGAATCACCGGGAGTAAGCAAATAAAATGCATGTTCAAATAAATGAAGTTTGGCTGCTCCGGCACCGCTTTTATGGGAACCAGCCATAGGGTGCCCTCCGATGAAGGCCACCCCTTTATCTATCAATGGTTTTGCTGCCTTAACGACTGTATCCTTCGTACTTCCTGCATCCGATATGATTACATCACTTTTTAAATCCATTTCAGCCAATTGAGCTAAAATCTTGACGGTTTCATTTACAGGCACAGCAAGTAGAATCAAATCAGCTTCACATGCTCCCGCTTCCAGAGATGATACAGAATCATCAATGATCCCCAATAGCATCGATAGTTGAATATTCTTTTCACTTAGGTCCGTACCAACAATCACGGCTTCAGGATGTGCATGGCGTACAGCCATGGCCAATGATCCGCCAATTAGACCTAGACCTATTACAAAAACCTTTCCCTTCACTCTTCTCTCCCCCGCATCTTTTATGCTCCTCTAGGTTTGATAAAACCTTATAGCAGCGAATCAGAAGGTGCCTCAACTTCATTCAAGAAAGTTTTAATAGCGTTAATCATTCCTTCATTTTCTTCAGTAGAACCAATCGTTACCCTTAGGCTATTAGGAAAACCGAAAGATTTCCCCGACCTTGCAATGTATCCGCGCTCAAGCAAATATTGAAACACCATGTCGGCATCCTGTTTAAAATGGATAAAGATAAAATTACCTTGTGACGGGTAATAAGCTAAATTTTCTTTACTGCAAAATTCATAGTACCGCTTGAGCCCCTTCTGATTTTCTTCCTTGCATTTTTCAATGAAAGCTTGATCTTCCAAAGCAACTATAGCAATATTCTGTGCGAATGTGTTGACATTGAATGGTTCCCGGGATGGATCCAGTTTCTGAATGATATCCTCATCAGCTAATCCGTACCCTACCCTAAAACTGGCTAGACCATAAATTTTTGAAAATGTACGAAGTATGATCAAGTTTTTAAATTTATTAATCCATTGATTCGTTCTCGGGTAATCCTCAGCCGTTGCATATTCACAATAAGCTTCATCCAGAACGATAAGAACATCTTCCGGAACTTTTTCGATGAACGATAATAAGTCCTGTTCCGAGATGTATTTACCTGTAGGGTTATTTGGTGTACAAAGCCAGACAACCGCGGTTTTTTCATCTATAACTTTTAGCATTCCTTCTAGATCATGAGCTCCGTCAATATGAGGAACTTCCCTGATTTCCGCACCTTCAAGCGTGGCATTATGGCGATACTGCGAAAAAGTGCCTGTTGCCATGACCGTATTCTTCCCGGCTCCCAATATGCTTCTGGATATGATTTGAATGTTCTCATCAGATCCATTCCCAAAGATAAGCTGAGTTTCTTTCACACCTGTATGTTTTGCAACAGCTTCCCTAAGCATCGTTGCATATCCATCCGGATAGATGGCAAAAGAATGGGTTGAATTCCTAACGGACTCCTTGACCTTTTCCGAACAGCCAAAAGGATTTTCATTTGAAGCTAATTTCGTGATTTTTTCCAACCCGTATAATTTTTTCACTTCATCAGTGGATTTTCCCGGTTGATAAGACTTCAAGGAAAGGACCGCTTCATTCCATTTCATGTCAATCACCTCTATATTTTTATCACTTTAAAGTAAGAAAGTGTGAGAATAGTATATCATATTCATAGTTTTAAAATCATCTTATATCTGCTTTGTCAAATCTGGCCGTAATACCGTAGCTCCTGCCTGATATACATGCTGTATCTCTTTTTGAGATTTCGTCGTATTTACGTGGATCATGACCCGGATGCAAAATGGCAAGGAATTGCTCACCGGTATTTCTTTCATGCATGTAACCGGTACATAAGTCCAGCCTTCGAATTTCCTCAAGGCTTTGGCAGGGAAGACAGAACGAATCTCTTCCGTAGCAGAAAAAAATACAGAAGCCACCATATCGGGATCAATCTCGTTGACCTGAATGATCTCTGCCATCAACTTTTCGACAGCTGAAATCACTTCCATTTCTGTGTCTCTTTCTACTGTGGTGGCACCCCTTATTCCTCTTATCACACATAGTCCCCCTTCTTCTGAACTCTATATCATATCCGCCATTTCCTCTATCAGATCAGAGTCGTCTATATCCATTAGTTGCGGTGACCCCACTTCGTTTAGCAGGACAAAGGTAGCTGCATCATTGACTGATTTTTTGTCCGTTTTCATTAATTCCAGTAGCATTGCATGTTCAAGTCGGGTTGGAATGGTCATTTGATAACCTAAAGAAGAAACCCAATTAATAAACTCATCCAGTTTAAAATCGAGACCCACTTTCTTTTTGCTTAATTTAAGCGCATATACCATCCCGATTAAAATGGATTCCCCATGCGTAAAGTTTCCATATCCCATTGAACCTTCCACTGCATGCCCAAGCGTATGACCAAAATTCAAAAAGGCACGAATGCCGGTTTCCTTCTCATCCTCTTCGACAATTTTAGCTTTGATGCCGATCCCTTTTGTAATCATTGTTAGGAATTGCTCATCCGTAATATCATTCAAATCCACAATATTCGACTTTAACCATTGATAAAACTCATTATCGGCTATCAAGGAATGTTTAATGACTTCGGCAAAACCTGACCTTAATTCTTTAAGCGGCAGGGTTTTTAAGAATTCAAGATCATATATGACCGCTTCAGGCTGGTGAAAGGCCCCAATCATATTTTTTCCTAGTGGATGATTGATGGCAACCTTGCCGCCCACTGCACTATCGTGGGCGAGCAAAGTCGTCGGAACCTGTATGAATGGAATCCCTCTCATAAATGTAGCCGCAACAAATCCAGCCAAGTCACCGACCGCACCACCACCAAGGGCGATAATCAATGACTTGCGATTAAGCTGTTGGGATAAGCAATAGCTTTGGCATTCATAAAACACATCGAAAGTTTTAGCATGCTCCCCCTCTGGCACAACATGATGCAGGACAGGTTTCCCCGTCTTGACAAGGGCGTTTTTCACAGTTTGCAAATGAAGTTCCGCCACTTTCTCATCAGTTATAATCAGAATCTTGTTTAGATGATTTAATTCATGTGTTATTAATTCGGGCAATTCATTAATCGCCTTCTTGCCAATTAAAACCGGATATTGCTTGGAAGCCGTTTTTATTTGGATGGATTCCATGATTTAAAACTCCTTTACTTCTTCCCGATAAGATCTAATGTATTCAGCTAATTGCTCATAACGATCTGAAGGGAATTGATCAACGATGGCAGCCGCCAGTTCCCACGCAACTACTGCCTCGGCAACTACTGCCGCTGCAGGAACTGCACAACTATCGGAACGTTCTACACTTGCTTCGAACACTTCCTTCGTGTCAATATCAACACTTTTCAAAGGTTTATATAAAGTAGGGATTGGCTTCATTACACCGCGCACAACTATCGGCATTCCCGTTGTCATACCGCCTTCAAAACCGCCGAGGCGATTGGTTTTCCGGTAATAACCCTGTTCTTCATCCCATGCGATTTCATCATGGACATCACTGCCGAATAGATGGGCCGCTTCGAATCCAAGACCTATTTCCACACCTTTAAATGCATTGATGCTCATTATCGCTGCTGCAAGTTTTGCATCAAGCTTACGGTCATAATGCACATAACTCCCTACACCCACCGGCATTCCTTCTACAATGACTTCAACGATGCCTCCGATGGAATCTCCTTTTTGTTTCGCTTCATCAATTGCATCTTTCATTTGTTGCTCTACGTTTTTGTCAAAACATCTTACAGAAGATTCTTCTGTCACCTGTTGCAACTGCTGAATCGTTTCGTATTTTGGGGGTTCTGCCTTCACTCCACCAATTTCCAAAACATGCGATGCCACTTCTATCCCCAATAGAGACAATAGCTTTTTAGCGACAGCCCCAGCTGCCACCCTTACAGTCGTTTCACGGGCTGAAGACCGTTCCAAAACATTTCTCAGATCACGGTGACCGTATTTAATCCCACCGTTCAAATCGGCATGACCAGGGCGAGGGCGGGTGATTTTACGTTTGATTTCTTCAGCCTCTTCCTCTGAAAGCCCTTCACTTCCCATGATCTTTGTCCAATGCTTCCAGTCGTCGTTCTCAACCACCAAAGCCACCGGTGAACCTAGTGTGTAGCCATGTCTGATTCCCGAAGATATGAAAACCTGATCTTTCTCGATTTGCATCCTTCTTCCACGCCCATGCCCTTTTTGCCGGCGTCCTAATTCTTGATTAATATCCTCATTCGTTATCGGCATTCCTGCCGGTAATCCCTCAATTATAGTAGTCAGTTGCGGACCATGTGATTCTCCCGCTGTTAAATATCTCATCTTCCAGCCCCCTTTTAGCACTTTAAAGTGTATATGTATCAATATACCACAATTTTATGAAATGTGGGTATATGTAAAACGTAAAAACCATATTGTTTGAATTTAATCACTTTTCTTTCTATTTTACAAGTACTTAAACATTTTCGATATAGTTTAATCTTTCAAATTGAAGTTCTACTGGATTGGCTATTACACGACAACGAAAAGGGACTGAATGCTCATGTGCAGAATCAGTCCCTTTCAAGGTATTTACTTTTTCTTATAAAAAAATGTGTCGATCGTTTCAAATTGATATTTTCCTGGGGTGAATATTTGCTCGGTACTTCCTACAAAAAAAACCCCGCCGCTTTTTAGTGATGCACTGAATTTTTCATATAATAAACTTTTGGCTTCTTCAGTGAAATAAATTAAAACATTGCGGCAAACGATTAAATCGAATCCCTGTTCGAACCGATCTGCGAGAAGGTTTTGCTTTTTAAATGTCACTCTCTTTTTGATTTCATCATCGACACGATAAAAATCCGCTTCTTTTTTAAAGTATTTCCTTTTTATTTCTTGAGGTACTTCATTTAAGGATCGGTCAGGATAAATTCCCAATTTCGCACGCGCCAATACATTTTCATCCAGATCCGTCGCCAATATCTCTATCTGGCTAAGTGGAACGAGATTGGATAATATCATTGCAATCGTATATGGTTCCTCACCAGTAGAACAGGCGGCACTCCAAATTTTCAACTTTTTTTTGCTTCCTAATAACCCAGGAAGGATTTTTCGCTCCAACACTTCCCATCTTTTCGCATTTCTATAAAATTCTGAAACATTGATTGTCATTCTATCCAAAAACTCATTTAATACTCCCGGACTTGTTTGAATGTCTTTATAGTATTCACGAAATGAATGATATCCTCTTTTTTCATATAGAGAAGTTAGTCGCCTTTTCATTTGCCCTTCCTTATATAATGCCAAATCAATCCCTGTCAACATTTTGATATTACGAATAAACTCTTCATATTCTTGAGGCATTCCTACGACTCCCCTGCACATAATTATTTTAAGTAGTTCTACCCTTTATATATCGGAAAATGCCATATTTTCTTTAAATTAAATAAGCTCAAAACAAAAAAAAACGGGTTCCATCTCATAATGACGATGGAACCCGCTTTTTTTATGTGTGTTCGTATTAATTAATAAACCCACTCGTTTACAAGTTTTGAATACTCAACAAGTTCTTCTTCTTTGAAGAATAAACCGATTTCACGTACAGCGCTTTCAGCTGAATCAGATCCGTGAATGATGTTTTTTCCAACAGTTACGGCAAAATCACCACGAATTGTTGCTGCAGCTGCATCTTTAGGGTTAGTAGCACCCATCATTTGACGTGCAGTAGCGATTACATTTTCACCTTCCCAAACCATTGCGAAGACAGGACCTGAAGTAATGAAGTCCACTAATTCGCCAAAGAAAGGACGTTCTTTGTGTTCGCCGTAATGTTGCTCAGCCAATTCCTGAGAGATGACCATTAATTTTGCTCCTGCAAGAAGGAAGCCTTTCTTTTCAAAACGGGAAACGATTTCACCGATTAAATTACGTTGTACGCCGTCAGGTTTAACCATTAAAAATGTTCTTTCCATGAATGTCACTCCTAATATGTATCATTGTTATTTGCCTATATAAGGCAATCCTTTTAGAATATTACCATTGTTTGATGAGTTTCGCAACTCCCAGTATTAAAACTTTCTTTTTCCGATATTTTTCGCGATATCGGATAAAGTTTTTCTGGCTTTAATTGCAGGAAGACCTTTCAACTCAGTAAAAGCCTTTTCTAAATACATATCACTGATCCTCGCAGCCTGTTCAATGGCACCGGAAGATTTTATCTCATTGATTATGTGGGACATTTCGTCTTTTGGCGTATCTTCCCGAACTGTTTCGATAAGCTTTTTCAACTTTGGATCTTCCATTGCAATCAAAACTGGTAAAGTGATATTTCCTTGAATCAAATCACTTCCGGCTGGTTTACCAAGCTCTTCTTCCGAAGCTGTAAAATCCAATATATCATCGGTGATTTGATAAGACATACCGACATAATATCCGAATTTAAATAGCTTTTGGTGAATTTTCTCTTCAACACCGGCTGAAATGGCTCCCAACTGGCAGCTGGATGCAATGAGTAATGCCGTTTTTCGTTTGATCCTTCTGAAATATATCCGCCAATTCTGTTCGAAATTGTATTTATCTTTTATTTGTTCAATTTCCCCAAGGCATAGTTCAACCATAGTATCAGCGAGAATTTGATGCGCAAGGGGCGACTCGATCACCGCCATCATTTCCAGTGCACGAGCAAAAATGAAGTCGCCTGTGTACATGGCGACGCGATTATCCCATTTTGACTTAATGGTGGCAGATCCCCTGCGTAAATCTGCATCATCTACAACATCATCATGTACAAGGGAAGCTGTATGGATCAGTTCCAATGTCGCTGCGACATGCTTTACGACATGTATATCATAATCGCCAAACTTCGCACCCAAAAGGACGAATACCGGACGGATCCGCTTTCCACCGGATTGCAGTAAATGCAGGGAAGCCTCCCTTAAAACAGTGGAATCCGCTTCAATTGCGGCTTCCAGTTCTTTTTCTATTAATTGCAAATCTGCATTCAAAAACGAATACATCATTTTAAATTTCATACATTCCACCCAGCTTTGTCCATTCCTATTATGCTTATTTTGAAGGCTTGTACCCGAAATGTGTTGCTGCAACACCGCCGAAATGGGCCTTGTAACTGACATTATCCATTCCTGCCTGCTTGAACATGCTTTCAAGCTTTTTCATGCCTGGGAAATCTCGAGCTGATTCCTGCAACCATGAATATTCGCTATAACTTTTTGCGAATAATTTGCCGAACATGGGCATGATGAAACGGAAATAAAAGTAATAGCCCTGTTTAAAGCCAAGCATCGTTGGCTGTGAAGTGTCCAGGCAAACGACCATTCCACCTGGCTTGGCTACCCGGTTTAACTCTTTAAGCACTTGCATGTAATCAGGGACATTCCGCAGCCCGAAACCAATCGTGACATAATCAAAGCTATTATCCTCAAAAGGAAGTTCCATTGCATTCCCATGCATTAGGGAAACTTGATCTAAATTGAGTTCATTCACCTTTTGTTCGCCGATTTTCAGCATGTTCTTACTAAAATCGAGACCAACAACCTTTCCTTCCGGTCCTACTTCGTTAGCAAGGGCAATGGTCCAGTCCGCTGTTCCACAGCATACATCAAGTGCATGGGCGCCTTTTGGGACATTCATGATGGCCATTGTAGCCTTCCGCCATTTAAGATGCTGTTTAAAGCTGATGAGGGAATTCATCTTGTCATAGTTTCCGTAGATCTTTTCGAAGACATGATGAACTTTTTGCTCTTTAGACTGCTCCATGACTCACCCTTCTTTCACATATGAATTTGCTATACTCTCTGTTTGTTCCAAGATGACTTTCACTCTATCAAGAAGTTCATCATCAAACTTTGCCAGTTTCCGCATCGAGCACTGTACAGATTGCCTGGCATCCCTCAGGCACTTATCGAATTGGGCCCGTACCTGTTCTTCTTTTTCCGAAATGAGTACGTCCCCAATAATCGAGTCATCAAAAGGCATTGCCCTTAGGACATCAAAAACTATAGATTGACCCGTTTTCAGATAACTCCGCTTCTCGGCATGCAGCCTTTTCAAAAGCAGCAGATCTTCCGATATGTCTATCCAGGCAGGCTCATTATAGTAATCCGCCAGTTTATGGATCAGCGAAGCCTCGATCGCTTTTATCGTCATTAAAAGCGTTGGTACATCATTAATGGACCCTTGTTGATAAAGAATGATTTTATTATCATTTATTTTTTTTATTGCGCTTGAAAGTATACGGATCATTTCAACATTACCTACACTGGCAAGCCCTTGATAGTATAAGCCACTATAGTAATCTCCAGCAAGCACTTGTAATTGGCGATTTTTCAATACCTCAGGCAACTCGATTCCATCACCCGAATTCGAGACGATTTCATGGGTATCCAGAGCTATTTGCACTAACATGGTTGATATGATGTATTGATTCCGTTTTTCGTTTAAAACGTCCAAATCGTTAAACAATCCCCAAAGCAATATCAGTTTATCTTCGTCCAAGCTTGGCTTTTGTATATGCTTCAATAAATATGGATGTTGAGCTTTCGTTTCTATTAATCGTTTTAATTGCCTTATGTCGTCCGTTATGTTTAACAATTGAGATCACCCTTGCATCCCCGAAAGATAATTTTTTTCATACATATTGGTTTCTGTCTGTGTAAAATACACATTATTATACCATAAAAACAATCAGATGAAATGGACAACGTTTATAAAATGAAACTTCCAAAAATAAGGAAACCTTCATCATTTGCTCTTCAAGAAAATGGATGCGGGAAATTTACGGCTTGTTAAACGCGATATCAGATGATTGATTTATATTTAACCAATTAAATTGGAGCTATCATTTGTCAAGTGAATTCTTTTTAGAATCACTTTCTATCTCCCCGAATGGAGTATAAACTTTTGCATGGCCCCTGATTTTAATCGCCGAGGTATGCTCTGTGAATTGTGCGATCATCACCTCTCCTGAGTCAAGTTTTTCGGAGTGATGAAACTTGGTGTCCGTACCTCTTGTTAACCCGATGACATTCACACTATCCTCAATGGCTTTGATTACGACAAAATCATTCAGAATCTTTTTTTCATTCATTTTTTTCCTGCCCCCATGTCCTTAGTCTTTTATGAATGCCAGCACTTCCGCTCTAGTGCGGTGATCCTTCGCAAACGTTCCCCTTACAGCTGAAGTCACTGTTTTAGATCCGGGTTTTTTTACACCTCGCATGGTCATGCACATATGTTCAGCCTCCACTACAACCATTACACCATGAGGCTCAAGCTTTTCCATTATCGAGTCAGCAACTGTCGAAGTTATCCGCTCTTGAAGTTGCGGACGCTTCGATACAGCCTCAACCGCCCGTGCCAATTTACTTAACCCCGTTACTTTTCCGTTTTTCGGGATATATGCTACATGGGCTTTTCCGTAAAAAGGGACTAAATGATGTTCACAGACTGAGTAAAACGGAATATCCTTTACAAGTACCAGTTCTTCATGGTCCTCTCCAAAAACAGTATCGAAATACTCTTTTGGATCCTGATTAAGTCCAGAAAAAATTTCTTCATACATTCTGGCTACACGGCCAGGAGTATCCAGCAATCCTTCCCTCGTTGGGTCTTCCCCTACAGCCTCAAGAAGCATTTTAACCGCTTCTTCTATTTTGGCATGATCAACATTAGCCATTTATAGTACCTCCTAAAAAATCATTAATATTATGTATTCAGAATAAAATTCAAGGCATTACACCCTGACATCCATATTTCCTATTATCAAGGCCACCCATTCCCACTTGCAATGACGCTCTTGAAAGGCAGTTTCCTCGGAATCGGCTTTTTTGTCATGGCTTTTGACGGATTTGCCATTTACAGCGTTTCTGAAATATTCACTGTCTTTTATATTATCACAGATAGAAATTAAGAAGCAAAAAAAGGGCCGCGTTTTCACGCGGCCCTTTTCGGTTAAGCACCCGTATGTAATGGTAGAATTACTTCACTGCATCTTTCAGTGCTTTACCAGGTTTGAAAGCTGGCACTTTGCTAGCTGCAATTTCAATTTCGTCACCAGTTTGTGGGTTACGGCCTTTACGAGCCGCACGTTCACGAACTTCAAAGTTACCAAAACCAATCAATTGGACTTTATCACCGTTTTTTAGAGCTTCTAAGATTGTATCAAAAACAGCATCAACAGCTTTTGTAGCGTCTTTCTTAGAAATTTCAGTTGCTGTAACAACTTCATTAATCAATTCTGTTTTGTTCATGCCATTCACCTCCTCCCAAAAGGATTCTTTATAAAAAATCATTATTACAACACTATAATAGTGATTTGATATTAGTTTCGGTCCAAAAAAATTCATTCCATGGAAATCAAGGATTACCAAGCCGAATTAATTTCCAAATAATGCATCCGAAAATTTGAAAATAGGTTGAAATCGCTGTTATAACGCGTTTTCTGTATGTAGATTATCACAAATCCTATTGGCTTAGCAAGGGAATTCAAAAAATAATGGGAATCTTTTCATTAATAATTGTATATATTATAAATTTTGTCTTTCGCTATTCATCATTTCCCTTTTTTATAGAAATTAAACTTATTATATTACTGAAAATCGCTTAACCACAGGGTTTTTTCAAGATTATACTAAAAAATAACAGGTTTTCTCAAATATTAGCCTTCATAAAGGGGTATTTTTCTTGGGATACTTTCGTCCATTGAATGCAAAAAGACCAATCCATTGAAGGAATTGGTCCAGCTTTAAAACGTTTTATAAGATGATGGCAATCAATCCCCCACTGCCCTCATTAATAATTCTCTCGAGTGTCTCTTTCAATTTATAGCGCGCATTGTCTGGCATCATCGCTAATTTCACCTGTATGCCTTCCCTTACATAGGAACTTAGGCTCCTGCCAAAAATATCAGAGTTCCAAATGGAAAGTGGATTGTCTTCGAAATCCTGCATCAGATACCGGACCAATTCTTCACTTTGCTTTTCCGTCCCGATGATTGGCGAGAATTCGGATTCGACATCGACCTTGATCATGTGGATGGAAGGAGCAACAGCTTTTAGCCTTACACCGAACCTGGCTCCCTGACGGATGATTTCCGGTTCATCAAGACTCATATCGTTAAGGGAAGGTGCTGCGACACCATATCCGGTTTGTTTGACCATTCTCAGTGCATCTGCCACCTGATCATATTCTGCTTTGGCATAAGCAAAGTCCTGCATCAAAGATAACAGATGATCCTTGCCCCGAATCTCCACACCGACTATTTCCTTCAGAATATCATCATAGAGTTCATCAGGGGCGTACAGGTCGATTTCCGCAACACCCTGCCCCATCTCAATGCCTGCAAGCGCGGCACGGTCAATGAACTCGAATTCATTAAAATGACCGACAACACGATCTACGTCCCTCAGGCGTTTAATGTCCTTAACGGTCTCTTTAACCGCTTCCTGGTAACTTTCCCTTAACCAATGATCTTCTCGCAGAACCATTACCCAGCTTGGGAGATTCACATTGACTTCGAGAACCGGGAATTCGTAAAGGGCCTCACGGAGTACGCTGTAAACATCCGATTCCCGCATTCCTTCGACACTCATGGCCAATACAGGGATATCATACTTTTCCTGCAAGGATTCCTTCAATGCTACCGTATTTGGGTGGTGAGGCTGAACGGAATTGACAATCATGATAAATGGCTTGCCAACCTCCTTCAATTCTTCAACAACCCTTTCCTCGGCCTCTAAATAATCACTACGAGGAATTTCCCCTATTGACCCATCCGTCGTAACGACTACACCTAATGTTGAATGATCCTGAATTACTTTGCGAGTACCTATTTCAGCCGCTTCATTGAACGGAATCGGCTCTTCATACCAAGGCGTGTGAATCATGCGGGGACCATTCTCATCTTCATACCCTTTAGCCCCTGGTATTGTATAACCGACACAATCGACTAAACGAATGTTAACTTCGAGCCCTTCAGCTACCTGAATCGATGCTGCCTGATTGGGTACGAATTTTGGTTCTGTCGTCATGATAGTCTTTCCAGCAGCACTTTGAGGCAATTCATCTTGTGCCCTTGCACGGTCGGCCTCTGAAGGGATATTCGGAATAACGACTAACTCCATGAATTTTTTAATAAATGTGGATTTCCCAGTCCTGACGGCACCGACCACCCCCAAATAAATATCGCCACCGGTCCGTTCAGCTATATCTTTAAAAATATCTACCTTTTCCAAGGTATCCCCTCCCGAATTAGAGTTTTGGGATTTCGTTTATCCATTTGCTTTTATTTAGGACACTATATATCTATGATGTTGTCCTAAAAATTTATTCCAATTATTTCCCTGGTTCATTCCCTTCCTCCACCAGAAATTTTATATAAGGGTTGTTATTTTAAAAGTAAGATGAAATAAAGATAAAGAAATAACCCTTCCCCTACAATATATTTTGTAGAAGAAGGGTTATGCCTATTTTGCAAGAAATATTGGATTATTTGTTTTTTCATCAATTGTATATGGCAATGAATAGGCTGGTACGAACTCCGAACTCTGCACTAGCAGGTCCCGGATATCCTCACCTGGCTTGACTTCCCCATCATGCTTCTTTAATGCCTCAAGTAAATCCGGGGTATAGTCAACAAAAATATCACCTTGGCCATCGACTACAAGATATAAGTCTTTTTGTGAAAATGGACTCGTGACCGTAGGAGCTTCCTTCAGGCCCATTTTTTCATAATCGAGCGTAAAGACATTATCGGATAACCTTTCCTTAAATGGCGGGTATCCATTGCTTTGCTGATAAGCAGTCAATCTCAAGGAAACATCCTGAATCTTCTGTGCCATTCTGACATCCAACAGCTTTACAGTCGGATCCTTTTCGGCATTAACGAGGATGTATTGAAAGACGCCTCCTGATTCAAAGGCATTGTCCGGCGGTTCAGCCATGTACCTCGGCGAGATCTTAGAAAACTTTATGACATATTTTTGATAAATCGGTGTCTCTGCATCTTTTGTAACGATGGGAAGTATGCCGCCTTCGTCTTTCTGAAATTGATCGACTGCACTTTGGACGGATTGTATTTGCTCTTTATAAGGCAGTTGGTTTTGCATTTTTTGCTTCTCCGGATATAAACAGCCAGATAATGATACGGAGATGCATAATAAACATAATATTTTGAAAAAATTCTTCATCATTTCTCCTCACCTATCAAGTGGTTGGCCCGCTAAGAACAACGATAAGGATGATCAAGCCGGCTAGAATCATAAGTATGTATGCAATAATTGCTGTCAAGCCTCTCCAAAAACCTTTTAATTTATAACGGCTTAAGTAGATTAGAAATATAGAGATAACCATAAAGCCCATAGCTATAAAGGATATCCACATTTTTTGCAGAGCAGGTGTCATATCTTCATCACTCCTTTTTCCAGAAATTATTATAACATACCAAATTACGTTAAAGGAATTAAATCATTGTCCAAACTGTGTAATTCTCGTTTTCATGACTAATTTTAGCAAAAAAATTTCTGAGGTGCAGTTAAATAACGAGAAATATGTAATGAATTTTCCATACTTTCTCCCTCCAATCAACAAAAAAACAGCCCAAAGGCTGTTTTTCTGCTTATTCAAATTAAGATTGAAGCGTCGGCAAGACCTCTTTAAACGCTTTTATGACTGTATCCACTTCATCCAAATGAATAGTCAATGACGGCTCAATCCTGATTGTTTTGGAGTTTATAAGCGTACCTGCCACCAAGATGCCTTTATCAAAGAGGGCTTTTGAAAATTCATAACCCACTTCGTCTTTATGGAACTCGATACCAATCATCAATCCTTGGCCGCGAATCTCCAATACTTTATCTTTGTGCTCGTTAGCCACTTCCTTTAACCCATTTAGGAAGTATTCTCCAACTTCTGCAGCACGCTGAGGTAATTTTTCTTCCAAAAGGACGTCGATCGTAGCGATGGCAGCAGCACACGCGAGTGGATTCCCTCCAAATGTCGTAGTGTGCATGAATGGATTATCGAACCAGCTTTTAAACACTTTTTCGTTGGCTACCACAGCCCCTGCAGGCATTACTCCGCCGCCAAATGCTTTCGCTAAACAAATAATATCCGGAACAACATCATAAAGCTCAGAAGCGAACATTTTACCTGTACGTCCCATTCCTGTTTGAACTTCATCCAATATCAATAACGCATCATATTCATCACATAATGCCCGAACCTGCTTTAAATAATCTTGCGGTGGGAGGATGACCCCTCCTTCACCCTGGATAGGCTCCAACAGCACAGCAGCAACATCTTCACCGACCAACGCACAGCTTTCAAACGTTTTTCTCATCATATCCACATCTCCGAAAGGTACATGACGCACACCAGGAATCAGTGGAATGAACGGTTTACGGAACATGCCCTTTGCCGTTGCCGATAGGGAACCAAGACTTTTACCATGGAATGATTTTGTCGTGGAAATAATCGTGTATTTATCACTATACATTTTAGCGAGCTTAAGTGCAGCCTCCACGCTCTCCGTACCGCTGTTCGTAAAGAATGAGTATTTTAAATCCCCTGGCGTGATATCGGCTAGGATTTTTGCAAGCATTGCACGCAATGGATCAAGTAAGTCCTGGCTATGAAGTGCTTGTCTTTGCAATTGATCGGTTACGGCCTTAACGACTTTAGGGTTACGATGCCCAACATTATAAATACCAAAGCCACCTAAACAATCAATATATTTTTTTCCATTAACATCCGTAAAACAGGAATCTTGATCAGACCACTCCACCGCAGCGAATTGTGTGTCTTTAGTGACCGTCTTCCGATATTCCAAGAACCCTGGGTTTACATGGTTCCGGAAATTCTCGACCGTTTCTTTTGTTATCCACTGCGCATCTTCTTTTGAAATTTCCTTTTGTTCGATTAATTGAAGCACTTTTTTAATATAATCCTGGGTTGCTGTTTGGTTGACTTGAGTATTTTTATTTTCTACGTTAATTGACATTTTAAAATCTCCTTTTTTATAACTTTAGTGGATTTGTAATGAAGAACGCCTCTGATGAAACTTTAATGATTACCTCCCTTTTTTCTTATACTTACTAATCAAGCAAGAACCGTGCCAATATAATTTCCCAATAAAATCGCATTATTTTTAATAAACCGCTCTTAAACTATGCAAATTTGCATATTACTATTTCCCATTGCATAATCACCCTTGAAAATTCATTGAAAAGCTTTTTCTTTTCTTAAAAAAAGCCGCTGACAAGTGATTATCATCACTCGACAACGGCTTATATTCAATATGCATTTTTTTCGATTCTCTTACTCTGTTCAGCTAAAACTTTTTGATACTTCCTGCTCACTGACGATTGACTTATCCCCAGAGCCTTTGCCGCTTTGGTCGTAGTTTTATACTGTTTCATGGCAAGCATGATCAATTGCTCTTCGACATGATCCTGCGCTTCCTGTAAAGGAAGGATTCTGGTAATGATGGGTTTCGTTTGTTTAAAGTCACTGCCGACCGGAATGAACCTTTGAATGAAGTCAGCATCGATCATCTCTTCATCAGCAGAAACAACCAATCTTTCAATCATGTTCTGCAATTCACGAATGTTCCCCGGCCATGTATAGACTTCCAGTATATTTAAGGCATCGGGGGAAAAGTGGTAATTCCGCTGATACCTTTCATTCAGTTTTTGCAGAAAATGAAAGGCTAGCGGCGGTATATCCTCCGGCCTTTCCCTTAAAGGAGGCACATGAATGGGAATGACGTTCAATCGATAGAATAAATCTTCTCTGAACGTCCCCATCTCGACCATTTTTTCCAGACTCTTATTCGTGGCCGCAACAATTTGAACGTCAATGGAGATAGGTGTAGTACTGCCTATCGGGATCACTTCCTGTTCCTGGAGGACCCGCAGCAGCTTGACTTGAAGATGAATAGGCATGTCACCCACTTCATCAAGGAATAAAACACCTCTATTGGCCTGTTGAAAGTATCCTACCTTCCCATTTTTATCAGCTCCTGTAAATGAACCCTTCGTATAACCAAACAATTCACTTTCGAGGAGGTTTTCCGGAATCGCCCCGCAATTTATCTTCAGGAAAGGTTGCTTGGACCGCCTACCCATTTTATGAATGGCTTCGGCTATCACTTCTTTACCTACCCCTGACTCCCCGTTGATTAAAACAGTAGATGAAAAATGAGCGATTTTCTTGACTTGGCTGATTATCTGCTCCATTTTAGGACTGGCAAAAATCAACTCTTTATAAAATTGATCTTGTTTTTTGAATGAGTCCAGTTCTTTCCTCATTTCATTTAATTCCGATTTCAATTGTGTCGTTTCCGTTATATCCCTTGAAGCAATGACTATACGATCTATATCCCCTTTTTCATTGAATACAGGAGTTCCGACGGAAAGGACTTTCTTATTCATTTTCGTATCTTGGACAATCGATACTTTCTTTTTTTGTTCAAGGACCAATCGGGTGACCGAAGGATTAAAAATCCCTTCATCTTCTAGTTGCAAGAGATTCTTCCCGATATAATCTTTTAAATCCTTCCCCCAGAATCCTGAGATGATGCTGTCACTATAGCGCAGCAGCTCCCCTTTTTGATTGACTACAAGTATTTCATCATAGATATTCGCTAAAATGGCATTCAAGTCTTTATTCGAGCTTTTTATCAATTCTATTTCCATGGCCATTTCCTCAACCATCGGTAAATCCTGAACGATGATGATCAGCCCTTCGACTTCTTTTTCATGGTTTAGAATCGGGCTATAATCGACAAGCACACTCATGACATCAGTGATCTCCAGCTGATTAAGAATACTGCTCCCACTGGCAAACACGCTATGTATATGCTGCTTATTGAAGATGTTCGCAGCAGGCTCATTTAGGACTTGTTCAGAAGGCTTTTTTATCATCTTCAAGCCTGATTCATTGAAGTTCACGATATTTTTTTCTTTATCAGCCACAAAAATCCCCATAGGAATCGAAGTTAAAATAACATTTAGCAGGTCTAAATTTTGTTTGCTGTCCTGCTTGAATAATTCAGCTAACACATCTTCCCTTTTTACATAACCGGTAAGCAGGCCATCATCCGTTTTTATCAGTACGATAGGTTCACCAATAATTTGAAACAGAAGCGGCAAGGATATGTTAGGAGTTAATTTACAGACATTATCGATCGAAAAAGCATACTGTAAAAGCTGATCGACTGTCGTTATTTTTTCATTTAACGGGAGGTCATCCATGCGGATATACGCAAATACTTGATTTTCCTTCATAAGAAAGAAGAAAGGTTCCTGTATCTCATCAATTTTTTGCTCTGAAAATGTTGGCTGATCAATTGTTATAGTTATGAATGGTCTAATTTTATCATCCGGAATAGATAACACAGTTTCACTCTCCTTTTGTAACCTAACCTATTTTAACATAATTCTGAATTGCAAGATAAAAAATAATATGCACCCTTACATATATCCAGATTTTACCTTTATCCAACCCACAACAAAAGGGTCCTTTAAGGGACCCTTTTGACCTAAAACCAGATCATCTTAAACTTTTTTCGACCGTTCACCTTTTCTAAGTTCAGGATATAATCAGCCGTTTCCTCAGTAAATGGCATTGCCGAATCAAAGCCGGGAAACGAGAAAACAGGAGTGCCACACCTGCACGATGTAAGAAAATGACTCATTTGGATTATTAAAAGAATGAAAACTCCAAATAGTTCCCGTTCCTTCCCCGTCACGGATAGAAAAAGTGGCGAATATGGCAATGGAAAGCAAGGAGACATCGTATGGGAAGCCTTGCTTTCGTAGCCTTTTTCATCAACAAAATTGATAACCGTCACAATAATCAGTAAACTCAACACCCATGCATAGGCTGGTACAGAAGCAAAAGCTGCTGAAAAGAAAAGCTGAATAACAAGTAATTAACCATTGAAATGAATAAATAATCCTTTAGTATCATTTGGATTAATCGACTTTTTCGTGTAAGCATATGCCGAACCGGCCCTATCAAATGACCTTTGCCATCTGTCCGTAACTGTACGTAATCAGCAATATATAACAACATCCTTCGTTTCGTGAATAGCTTGGATTCACTGGGCTTCTTCAAAATGAAATAGCGGAGGGGAGTCCGTAAACCATTTTGTCCGGTACAGAAGATAACCAATTCCAATAACCGCCCAGACAACTCCTAGAATCAATGAACTCATATCGAGATTAAGCCAAAGGATGAAAACCGATGCCGCACCAATAACCGGGGACAGAATAGTTGTAAGAAATCCCTTAATCGTAAGGAAACTTTTGTTTCTAATTGCATGGACGATTACACAAATATTCACGAAAGTAAAAGCAATTAAAGCCCCAAAGTTTATGAGGGAAGCAGCCGTAACCAAATCAAGGAATAAGGCAACCATTGAAATGACCCCGACGAATATGACATTAAAGAATGGCGTGTTGTATTTGGGGTGAACAAACCCAAATGGTTTTTTCGGGATCACTTGGTCACGCCCCATGACATATAACAACCTGGAAACACTAGCGTGAGATGCAAGACCGGAGGCAAGAGTACCGGATAAAGTTCCTGCAAGAAAGAAGGCTTGAAATAACTTCCCGCCCACGAAGAGGGCAATTTCCGGGGAAGCCGCTTCAGGATCGCTAAAACGGGAAACATCCGGGAAAAATAACTGTGTAAAGAATGAAGCCGTCACAAATAAAACCCCTCCGATAAGGGCAGTCAAAAAGATGGCCCGGGGAACCGTTTTGGTTGGATTTGGTGTTTCTTCCGATAATGTAGTGACAGCGTCAAACCCCAGAAATGAAAAACAAAGGATTGTAGCACCTGTTATGAGCGTCGACATTTCAATATGAGGCCCGATGAATGGCTGAACCGATAAGACCTCTCCTGTTCCTTCTCCACTCATGACCCCTTTAACGACAAGTGCCACAAAAATAATGATGACCAACATTTGAAAAAAAACAAGAAAGCTATTAAAGTTGGCAGCAAAATTAACATTGAATAAGTTAATGCCTGTCATTAAAAGGACAAATGCCACCACCCATATCCACGGGTATACTTCCGGAAAAAGTGCTGTTAAGTATATTTTTGTTAAAATGGCGTTCACCATCGGTAAAAATAAGTAATCAAGCATCGATGACCATCCGACAAGGAAGCCTAAATGCGGATTGATCGTTTTTTGTGTATAAGTATAGGCTGAACCTGCCTGCGGATAAATTTTCACCATTTTCCCATAACTGGCTGCTGTAAATAACATCGCTAAAAGAGCGATGACATAAGCGGTTGGCACATGCCCCCCCGTTTTTTCGGAAACTATCCCGAATGTATCAAAAACAACCATCGGCGTCATATATCCAACACCAAGCAATACGATATGCCATAAGTTTAAAGATCTTTTCAATTGACCTGTTTGCATGTATCATTCCCCTTCCCATTTAAGCAGAAAAGTTAACCAACTTTTCTGGAATTCCTTATAATTTTATTGGTCATATTACACTTCGCAATTTTCATACCAAAAAAAATAGTCGAAATTCAACAAAAAATAAGGAAATAAGGAGAATATTTGATGCAAATTTGAATAACCTATTCAATTATTCATAACCCTTAAAGTTAGCTAAAAGAGAACCGCTGATTTTTGCCCATAAAAAAAAGCAGAAGATATCAAGATATCTTCCGCTCATTTGACTAAATCCCCCCGTGCCGAGGTCAAATTACTAGTTTACTTTCGTTGCATTGTATGCTGATACATGGCAAGGCGCATCATCGAATGCCTAATTTAATGAAATTCTTTTATTAAAATCAACAGATTCGAGGTTAATCCTGCTGTCTGCTATCCAATATGTTAAAAAGTTCTTCCATTTCATTCGTTTTTGAACGATTCATTAAAAGGTCAACTGCCTTTTTCACTTCTTCCCCATTGAATAAGACATCGTACAGGGCTTCAGTAATCGGCATATTCACTTCGTACTTCTGAGCTAATTGATAGGCGGCTTTAGTCGTTCTGACACCTTCGACGACCATACCCATGTTTTCCAATACTTCTTCAAGCTTTTGCCCTTTACCAAGCATATTCCCAGCTCTCCAATTTCGGGAGTGAACGCTTGTACAAGTGACGATCAAATCACCTATTCCAGCTAATCCGGAAAAAGTAAGTGGGTTAGCTCCCATGGCCACCCCTAGACGGGAAATTTCAGCCAATCCACGTGTTATTAAGGCAGCCTTGGCATTATCACCATAACCTAACCCATCCGTAATGCCGGCAGCTAAGGCAATGATGTTCTTTAATGCCCCTCCGATTTCAACGCCAATCAAGTCCGGATTTGTATACACACGGAAATTATTGTTGATAAAGATGTCCTGAACCTTTTCGGCAGCTTTCATATTCTTTGAAGAAACGGCAACTGTTGTCGGGTGACGAAGACTGACTTCTTCTGCATGGCTCGGTCCTGAAAGAACCACTATATCTTTAAGCCAATCCGCCGAAGATACTTCTTCAATCATTTCCGAAATACGAAGCAGGGAATCAGGTTCAATCCCCTTACTCACATGAACGATTGTCAATGGTTTATTATGAGCCTCTTTAATCTGACCCAGCACTTCCCGGTAGGCTTTAGTCGGCACAGCCAAGATTATTATTTCAATCCCGACCAACGCTTCCTCAATGGAAGAATACCCTTGAATCCCCAAAGGCAATTCAATTCCAGGCAAATATTTTTCATTCGTATGATTTTGATTGATTTCATCAATTTGTTTCTGATTATGTCCCCATAATCTCACTTCATGCTGGTTATCTGCTATTACCATCGCTAAAGCAGTTCCCCAGCTACCTGCACCAATCACTGCGATGCTTTCTTTTGCTTTCACCATTGTAAAACCACCTTTACTATTTTCTCTGACGTCCAAAAATCCGTATTGGTGTTCCTTCAAAACCAAAGGCATCCCTAATTCGATTTTCTAAAAATCTCTCATATGAGAAATGCAATAACTCAGGATCGTTAACGAATACAACGAAAGTAGGCGGCTTGATCGCTACCTGAGTCGTATAATAAATTTTCAAACGGTTGCCATTATGAGTCGGTGTCGGATTCATCGCCACGGCATCCATGACCACTTCATTCAATACATTTGTCTGAACACGGATAGCATGATTCTCACTAGCCTGATCAATGACTGGAATTAAGGTATGTGTCCGTTTTTTAGTTAAGGCAGAAAGATAAATGATTGGCGCATAATCCAAGAATAGGAAATGGGCACGGATTTTTTCTTCAAAATCCTTCATCGTTTTTTCATCTTTCTCGATGGCATCCCACTTATTGACGACGATGATGACCGCTCTACCCGCTTCATGGGCATATCCGGCAATTTTTTTATCCTGCTCACGAATACCTTCTTCAGCGTTAAGGACCACAAGAACAACGTCTGAACGTTCAATTGCCCTTAATGCACGAAGTACGCTATATTTTTCCGTACTTTCATACACTTTCCCTTTTTTCCGCATCCCAGCTGTATCAATAATGACATATTCTTTGCCATTATATTTATAAGGAGAGTCGATCGCATCGCGAGTCGTTCCTTCAATATCACTTACGATGACTCGATCTTCACCTAACAACGCATTGACCAGGGATGATTTACCTACGTTCGGTCTTCCGATCAAACTGAATTTAATGACATCATCAGCATAATCCTGACCGCTGAATTTAGGGAAGTGTTTGGCCGCTTCATCCAGAAGGTCACCAAGGCCAAGTCCATGAGACCCGGAAATCGGGAATGGATCGCCAAAACCTAACGCATAGAAATCATAGATTTGTTCTCTCATTTCTGGGTTATCGACTTTGTTGACTGCAAGGACAACTGGCTTTCTCGATTTAAAGAGAATTTTAGCGACCTCTTCATCAGCAGCCGTTACACCTTCACGACCATTCGTCATAAAAATGATCACATCCGCTTCGTCGATGGCAATTTCAGCCTGCTGGCGAATTTGTTCAAGGAACGGCTCGTCACCGATATCAATTCCACCTGTATCAATAATGTTAAAATCATGTGTCAACCATTCACCTGAACTATAAATCCTGTCCCGTGTTACTCCAGGAACGTCTTCGACAATCGAAACCCGTTCTCCCACTATTCTATTAAAGATTGTCGATTTTCCTACGTTCGGACGACCGACTATCGCAATTACCGGTTTTGGCATTGCTATTCACCCTTTCTGCTACTATATCTCTGTCAAAGTCACGAAATTCATGAATGCATTTTTTACAGTTGCTTTGCATTATTGATTTTCATTTTTTCCTTTTAAAGGAAAAGGCTGTATCCATCATCATATAAGGGAAACTTTCATCAGTAATCCTACTGATGTTCAGTTAAACGTATCAAGTATTAACAGGCAGTTTGTCCACTTTACTACCCAGTTCCTCAGGTGACGTGAAGCCGAACCCTCAGCATGCTAAAACGTGATTATAAACAGCCCAAAAAAATGAAGAAAGCTTTCGGCATACTGCTTCCTTTTTAATTGTTTAGAGCATTTTACGATTTATCTACAGACCTCTAACTATCCTATAGTAACAAATTTCTCGCCAATCAACAATGATTGTATGCATTAAAGCCTTCCAATTCCAATTGATTCCATTTTAACTGCTGCCTTTTGGATAAAGGGATAACACCCTTTGCTTATTTTCCTTAATTTTCCACCATACTCTTCATTGATTAAAATTCTCTTTTCCTTGTTTTGATAAAAATCTCGATTGGGATGATAAATAAATGTATTGGCCAAAAAGCTCCAACATTCTCCATAGTATGTTTGCGCCCAATATCAGCACTGCATTATCATGCCATGCGTATGCAAGGCCCACATGGGGCAAAGAGTGATAAACAAGCAATCCGGAATATATGATATCACCCATTATCAAGCCATTTAAAAGGACGAACAATCGATGTTTCCAATTTTTAAAAAGCAAAAGGATTAGATAATTCAGGAAAATACACAAAAGATAAGAGGGTTTCATGATGAGCCATATCGGATCAAGCAAAGAAAAAAGTTGAAAACTGGCATAAGCGAGAGTGATGATAAGACTGCCGCTGATCAGTTCCATTATCTTGAGGATTGATTGCTTCCTAATATACACACACAGTATAAAGAAAAGATATGGACCGCTCAAATGCACGGAAACCAGGGAAAATTCCAGTTTATACCCCGCCAATACCATTACGGCCAATAGATGAAAAAGAAAATCAAAACGAAAGGGAACCGTTTTTGGAATAAAATACATGACAATGACCCAAACTATCCATGACATCCAATAAAACAAAATTCCATCCATGCATCGTCCCCCTTTTAGGAAACATTATGGCTTGTTTATTCAAAGTATAAACGTAAGCCCGGCATTTAATGTGGAACTGCAAATATTTATGCATAAAACCTTCCCACTATCAACTAAAGAAGGAGGTGTAAACATGGGCAAAGATCGGCAAGAGAAGAAATTGAAAGAAAGTAAACGGGTGGAGTCCGACAGGGACCAATCATTGGATAAAAAAGGGGCAACAAGCATGGAAAGTCCTGAAGAGGCAAGAAGAAGGAATAGTTAAGTCTATCCCCAACAAAAAGAAGCATCTCAATTGTTTCAATCGAGATGCTTCTTTTTGTGGTCATTCATTTAGCATATGCCGAACAATCAATACCTCTTTGAGATAACCAATGATAGGTATTGCCTTTGATGACTATTTTGGATTTCCTTAGCTCTGAAATATTACAGCACCCGAGTGCAGTCATGATGATCTTTAAATCTTCATGTATGTAGTTTATTTCTTTAATCAGTTGTACCAGGCCCAACTCTTTATGCAGCTTGAGGAAATGTCCGGCTAACCCGACACCTTTCGCTCCTAAGGCCAGGCTTTTTGTAATTTCCAAGGGGCTTTGAATCCCACCCGATCCAATGACTGACAGCTGAGGTGAGACATTAACAGCTTCGACTATCGAAGCAGCTGTCGGTATTCCCCATTCATTAAAATACTCGAGTATCTTCGCTCGTCTTTCATTCTCGACTTTAGCAAAATTCGTTCCGCCAAACCCACCTACATCAATGATCGAAACACCCACGGAATGTAACTGCTGCACCGTTTCCATACTCATCCCAAACCCAACCTCTTTCACGATGACAGGAATTCCGATAGTTCTGTTAATTTTCTCTATTCTCGAAAGGGTACCCGCAAAATTCCTATCCCCTTCAGGCATCGTCAATTCCTGAATGACGTTAATATGAATCTGCAGTGCATTAGCCCCGATCATTTCGCTAGCTCGCTTTGCCTGTTCGACTGTTGCTTCACCACCGAGATTACCAATCAACACCCCATCGGGATTTTCCTGCCTTACCACTTTAAAGGAGGCCTGCTGGCTAGAATCCTTGATGGCTGCCATTTGTGATCCAACCGCCATGGCGATTCCTGTTTCCCGGGCTGCAATGGCAAGGTCACCATTCAATTTTTCGGTTTCAGGGCCTCCGCCTCCAGTCATGGCATTTATAAAAATCGGCGAACTTAATTCAAGTCCGCCAACTTCTGCTGTGAGGTTCACATTATTCAAGGAAATCCCTGGTAAGCTTTGGTGAATGAACGAAATATCTTCTAATCCTGTTTTATGCTGCTGACCTGTTTTTAGCGCAAATTCTATATGATCTAACTTTCGTTGTTCTCTCTCCAAGGCCATCACCATTATTATCTTATTTTAGTTTTTTCAATTGATCACCGATCATTTCACCTAGCTGAAAGCCTTTCGTTTCTTCAGGAAGCTCATAATCTGATGTGTTGTAATTGGATTGTGGCTCTTCAAGTTCTTTAATGCTCAATGATAGACGTTGATCCGTTTCATTGACATCCAGGACTTTCACTTCGACTGACTGGCCTTCTTTAAGTACTTCTTGTGGTGTGGCAATATGCTTGTGCGAAATCTGTGAAATATGGACAAGCCCTTCTACCCCTGGGAAAATCTCCACGAATGCTCCGAAAGAAACAAGGCGTTTAACGATTCCCTCTTGTGTAGAGCCTTTTGCCGCTTTTTCGGCAACGCCTGCCCATGGTCCCGGAAGAGTATCCTTAATGGAAAGTGAAATCCTTTCATTATCACGATCAATGGATAGGACTTTCACCTGCACCTTATCGCCTTCTGAAACGACATCGGATGCTTTTTCGACATGCTGATGGGAAAGCTGGGAAATGTGGACAAGACCGTCTACGCCTCCAATATCCACGAATGCACCAAAATCGGTAATCCTTTGGACCACGCCCTCAAGCACTTGCCCGCTTTCGATTTTATCCAAAACGTTTGCTTTTTGTTTTTCCTTTTGGTCTTGAACGACTGCCCGATGTGAGAGGATCAAGCGATTCTTGTCTTTCTCAAGCTCAACGATCTTGAATGTTAAAGTTTTGTTTTTGTAATCAGAAAAGTCTTCAACGAAATAGTCTTCTACAAGAGAAGCTGGAACAAATCCACGTACGCCTAGATCTACAACAAGCCCGCCTTTGACGACATCTTTAACTTCGGCCTCAAAAACGTCTCCGTTCTCAAATTTCAATTCCAGGTCATCCCATGCTTTCAGAGCGTCAATTTTACGTTTTGATAGAATGAGAGCTTCTTCTTCAACTTTAATGACTTCCAGCTCCAATACATCACCTTCCGAAACGGCATCTGACGCCTTTTCGACATGAAGGCTTGAAAGCTCACTTATAGGAATGATCCCATTAGTCTTACTGTTTTCCACATCGACAATGACCTGTTTTTCTTCCACCTTTGAAACGGTTGCTTTAACTTGATCCCCAACTTTGTAATTGTTCACTTCTACCTGGTTCATATCTTCTGTCATTACTAACTCCTCCTTAACCCATGACTGATCAGCTAACTTCCTCTTCATCGGCCACATATTTTATTTAAAGTGGTTCAATAAAAACACTTTCCTAATAAAGATAAAAACAGTTTTCTTTAGAGTTATAAGGTTATATTCCTTTTCATCCCCAATAAGGAACAATACCCCTATTTTATAAATTCTAACAAAATCAGAAAATTGTCAAGTATGAAGGACTATTTATGTTCGGAAATCAATTTCCCAATTTGGTCCATGATGATTTTGGTAGCTTCATCAGCTGATATTTTCCGTTCCCGATATTCGGTAAAATTTATTGGAGGGCCGTATACGACCTTCAACGGACGCAAAAATTTATATGGGCCGATGATCGCACACGGTATGATCACGGCATCAGATCTCAGCGCGAAAAATCCAGCACCCGCCAAACCTTCTCCCAATTCACCTGTCTTACTTCTGGTACCCTCGGGAAACAGTCCAATCACCTTGCCTTCCTTCAAAATCTTTAACCCTTTTCTAAGAGATTCGCGATCGCTATTGCCCCGCTTCACCGGAAATGCATTTACTCTTGGTAATATACCCTTTAAAACCGGTGCATGAAACAACTCTTCTTTCGCCATGAAATGAATATCCCTTGGTGAAGTTATGCCAACTATAGGCGGATCCAAATTATCAATGTGATTGGCACAGATCAATACTCCGCCCTCTTTAGGGAAATGTTCCTTTCCGAGCGTTTTAACCCTAAACGAAGGCATTAAAACGCCTTTTACGACGTTCTTGGCAAATGTGTAAAAATCCAATGTCATCTTTTCCTCTCTTCTATTAAAGACATGATACTTTCTGCAACTTCTTGAATCGATAATGAAGTCGTATCAATTTCGATAGCATCCGCTGCCTTCTTCAGGGGCGATACCTCGCGTTCAGAGTCCAGCTTGTCCCTAGTAGCAATTTCCTCCCTTAATTTTTCAATATCGGATGGAAAACCTTTCAAAATATTTTCCTGATGCCTCCGCTGTGCCCTTTCATCTACAGAAGCGATAAGAAATACCTTTACCTCGGCGTTTGGTAAGACATGCGTACCGATATCCCTGCCATCCATGACGACTCCGCCATTTTCACCAAAGATTTGCTGCCTGCGCACCATTTCTTCCCGGATGCTCCTGTGCTTTGCCACTTCCGAAACAGAACCGGTCACTTCATTGTTCCTGATTTGGGCTGTCACGTCCTCATTATCAACGAACACCAACTGCCCATTTTCACTTGGTCTTAATTCGATTTCTGTATTGATGAGAACTTCAGATAATGCTTGTTCATCATTCAGGCGAATCTTTTGATTAAGGGCCTTATAGGTAAGGGCCCTGTACATAGCACCTGTATCCACATATATGTAATTGAACTTTTCTGCAACAATTTTAGCAACCGTGCTTTTCCCAGCAGCAGCTGGTCCATCGATTGCAACTGATAATTTTTTTTCCATAAATCCTCCCAAGAATCATACAATCATGCTGATTATTTAGTACCCTTTCATTTTATCACAACTAGCAGGAAAATCATTAATAAAAGGGATGTGTTCGTTTAAAATCACCTTTGTTCAACTTTCGTTTTATACAGCCATCAAAATTATCCTTTATCGAAAAATCTTCATACAAAAAAAGCGGATCACCGCTTTCACTTTGAGGTCCCATTGAAAGTTTCAATGATTTTCGTATAATTATTGCTAGTGACACCTTCGTATCTCGAGAGCTTGGTCAAATCAAAAATTTGATCCTCCCTGCTCAAAAGGAACTGGAAAAAAAATAAGCAGACCAATTGGATGATGATCACTTTAATTAATAGTCTTTCAAATGTTTTCATAATCCGCACCTTCCATACTGTTTATATTAGCAGTATGGATGGAATCACTGTTTTTCATTCAATCATGTCATACATACAAGCCTTTTTTCTTTAAGTCCATCTGCTTTTCAAAAATAAGTCTCATTGGAAAATGTGACGTTCAACTGTGCCCCATCCATCAGGAATGCAATTTTTCCTGTCTCTAAATTGATGGGAAAATCCGTATAGACACAACCCGGTCCCGCATCGACAACCATACTTTTGAACTTTTCTTTCTGGGAAGAGTATTTCTGTTCGAGCATTAAAATATCACCAATTTTAAACATCGAGGTCCACGTCCTTGTATGAAGGAAATTCACAATATTACCGATGAATCTTCCCATATAATCCATAAATCATTTAAGTTATTATGTCATGAAATAAAAAAGGGAAAGTGCTAGGCACATTTCCCCACTGTGTATGAATCTTCTTAGCAGTTTAAATTAAATTTTCATATACCGGTTCGGAATTCTTTAATTTTTCCACCTTTTCTTCTTGACCGGTGTCTGCATTAATGAAAATGCGGTACGTATCATCTTTAATCGTACCAAGGAATTCATAACAAAGAACTTCTTCACCAATATCATTGGTGATTAACGCCTTTCCTTCATCCATTATTTTCACATTCGCGTTGATTTTGTCCTTAGCTTCTTTCTCGGATATTTTCGGATTCCCTATTTCCCTGGTTTTATGTGATTTTAAATACTCGTCGGCTGAAAACCCTATAACGGATCCGTCATCCAATGCAATTTTAACCTTGACTGAATCAGGATAAATCTTGACTCCATTTTCAGATGTCACGAAATTCAGTAATGCGATATTATCGTACTGAGCACTTTCAAATAATTCAAGTGAACTAAAATCATGTTCCTTTAAAAATTCTTCGGCTTTTGTATAGGCTTGATTCAAATCAATGGTTGTTTTGTTCACATCCCTATTATTGATATACCAAATAGGGTAACCGCCTTTTTTTGTCAAATCCATATTCATTTCGATATCGGATTCTTTATCAAGGATGCTCACACTGTAAAATCCATAATCGGAACCTTTGCCATTTTCTTCAACATTCACCTTCAAATTTCTGCTTTTTGAATGGGCATAGCTTTTTGCTATCTCAATTGCTTCTTCTTTTGAAATGGTTTCACCTTGCAAATTTTTGAAGTTTTCATCCCTCTGTTGTGCAGAAGTAAAAGTCGGATTCATCTCATTCGTTTCCCCATACCCAGATACTTTTTTCTCTACCGTTTTTAATCCGTCGATGATCGTGTTATCCGAATTTTCTTTTCCTGATGCAAGTGCCATTTGGACATCCATCCATCTTAAATTGTTTTTAAGGACTAGATACTGCACTTTTCTTAACTCGTCCTGGATGTCCCCTGCCTGTGTGTACAAGGATTGTAAAGTCGAATATTCCTGATCATTCAATGGTTCTTTTTCAAGGTCACGTACAGCCGTTTTATAACTGAAGTCCGCAATTTTCGATAAAAATTCTTCTGTCTTATTAAAAGGAAGCAAGGTCAATGGCAACTGCCCGACATCACTTTGGGCTTCTGAAGTGATACGCCAAACATCTGTTAATGCTGGACTTAATGAATAACGTGAATTCATAGCCAAAGTACTGCCGACCTTATCGTGCAATAAATCTACTTGATAGCTTAAATCATGAAAGGCTCGCTGATACGTATTTTCCGCGTTGATTAGTACAGCATTTTTTTCCTTATGTTCTTGATAGCCCCAGAATGCAGTTCCTGCAACAACTACAACAAGCAGGGCAATCACTATATTCCTGATCATTTTCCTTCACCTCTTTACTTACAAAAGATATGTTTTCCGATTCTTTTAATTTGTTCTCTTGACCAGATCCATTTGCTTGTTGCCGTATCGGGATTAAAATAATATTCTGCATTACCGGTTGGATCCCAACCATTGATGGCATCCACCACGGCTTCCTTTGCCCTTTCGTTTGGTGTCAGCCAAATCTGTCCATCCGCAACAGCCGTAAAGGCTCCAGGTTCAAAAATCACGCCCGAAATGGTATTCGGAAAAGCTGCACTTTCCACCCTATTCAGTATTACAGCCGCAACGGCAACCTGACCTGTATACGGCTCCCCTCGCGCCTCCCCATAAACGGCATTGGCCATCAGCTGAATATCGTTTTGAGAATATCCTCCTGGAAGATTGGCTGATGTCGCTGTTTTGGAAGGGGCTTTTCCAGGTGTGCCTCCACCAGACTTGGATCCATTCCCTTTCACTTTCACCTGGTTTTCAATGGGTACACCCCCATAATAGGTGAACTCGTTCCCTTTATTGATCTGTTCGTGAACAAATTTCTTATTGAAATTAGATGCATTCGCCAACTTCTGTTTTGTTGAAGTCCCTGCAAAGCCATCGATTGGAAGCCCGAAATCTTGTTGAAAGTTTCGAAGTGCCCAATAAGTGCCCCATCCATAGGCTCCATCAATCTTTCCATTATAGTATCCGATGTTTTGTAAGCGTGCCTGCAGTTCAATTACATCATCGCCAACCGCACCTTTTTGAATGACTTGGCTCGAAAAGGCATTTGTTCTTGCTTCCGGGTAAATTCCGAAACAAATAGTAATACACGAAAACAGCAACAGCCATTTCCATTTTGACGAAATTCCTTTCATCAAAAACACTCCTCTTTTTCTTGAATTAATGTAATTCTATTTTCTTCTTAACTGTCTTTTTTATTCCAACCCATAAAAAAAACGGAGCGGGCAAAATATGCCAGCACTCCGTTTTGGTAGTATTCGTCATTTGCTAAGGAAATGGTCTTGGGAAAGTTTTTCGGCATGAAAGTCAGACAACAATCGTGCTTTTTTTACTTTTTTCATGCCTAACCACCATAGGTAAATCATAAATGGCATAATGAAGTACACCCAAAATTTTTGAGAAACCAAAATATAGTCATAAACCCCATGTAACGAAATTGGTATGATCAATGCCAATAATAGAAAGAACTTATTATTCGAAGCTGAAAATTTCGCCTTGCCCAAATAATACCCCATGATCACACCGAACAAAGCGTGACTGGATACAGGGAGAACGGCTCTTAGAAATGCATGTTCAACCCCGTTGGCTAGCAGGTACAGAATATTTTCCATCGTAGCGAATCCAAGGGAGACTGCAGCTCCGTAAACAATCCCATCATATGGCTCATCGAAAGCCACATGCTGATAAATAACATAAATGAGTATGAACCACTTGAAAAATTCTTCAAGTAGTGCAGCCCATAAAAAAGCATTAGCTAAATCGGTATTCAAGATATGTTCCGTTTCGAGCACATACTGTATGAACATTATCGGCAAAACAAGAAAGACACCGAATAAGAATGTTTTGACCACAACCGATATCGGTTCGGTTTCATATTGATCTTTCAAATAGAAATAGCTCAGTAGCGCCAATCCTGGCGCAATGGCCGCTGACAACATGACCAGCATTAGCTGACCCTCTTTTCCTCTTCTTTTCCTTAATCGTACCATGGAATGAAGAAAAACTGAATCCAAGAATCAAGTCTTCCAACAATTATTTAATCCGTCAGTACTTAAAGAAAGTTTCATCTATAGAGTTTTCGCTTGCCAGCACGACAGCTAACTTAATTCTAGCCTTCTTGCAGTCATAATCAGCACCTAATATCACGCCACGTTGTTTTAAATCAAATGCGCTGCCTTCATAATCATAAGCTGGGTAAACTTTTCCTTCTTCTGCACTAGTAGCCATGATGATCGTTACGCCATTATCGATTGCATTTTGTATGGAAGTCACCATTTGTGGAGTAACCTGTCCCCTTCCTACACCTTCGAGCACGATGCCTTTCGCACCGTTGGCAACCGCAGCATCAATAAAGAGGCCATCAGCGCCTGTGTGGCACTTGATGATATCCACTCTTGGGATGCGATTCCGAATATCATAACATTCCCTATGTAAAGGTTTTTGATAGATGCTGACGACATCATTATCAATTATCCCCAAATATCCATAACCAAAAGATTCGAATCCCTGCAAATTGGAAGCATGCACTTTTTTAACATACTTTGCTGAATAGATCCGCTCATTAAAAACGACAACTACGCCAACATCCCTAATTAGATCACTTGCAGCGCATAATATCGAATTCCTTAGATTGGAATATACATCGGTTCCTACCTCTTGAGGTGACCGTTGGGATCCGGTTAATACGATTGGACGTGGATCCTTATTCGTGACATCAAGGAAATAAGCCGTTTCCTCCAGTGTATCCGTACCGTGGGTCACGACAATTCCCGTAACTTCCGGGTCCTCAAATTCCTTATGAATGGCCAATTTAAGCTGTTGCATTTTCTCAAAGGACATGGACATGCTTGAAATCTGAAAAAGATCAACCACTTTAACCTCGATATCATTTGGCAAGTCGCAAAGTGATGCCAACTCATGGCCAGTCAATGCACCAGAGGCCAACATACCATTCGCGGTTTCTTTACTGGCGATAGTCCCACCTGTGGTAATTAATGATATTCTTTCCATACTGTCCCAGCTCCATTTCATTAAATTCACTTTTCTTTAACAGCCAAATGATAGGCAATCAAACCACCATGGAACCTGCCATTTTCGATAAAGATTTCATTCGCATTATTTCCGGCTGCCAGAACCCCTGCAATATAAAGACCTTTAACATTCGTCTCCATCGTTTCCTCGTTATATGAAGGCCTTCCAGTTTCCTTATCAATATTTATGCCCATTGAAGCCAAAAAGGAATGGTCAGGATGGTAACCAGTCATGGCAAACACAAAATCATTTTTAATAACTTTTTCCTCTTCACCTACATGATATATGACACTATCTTCAGTTATCTTGTCCAAATTCGCATTAAACTCCATCGTAATCGTTCCATTGCGGACTAATGATTCAAATTCCGGGAGAATCCATGGTTTGATACTTGAAGAGTACTCCGATCCTCTATAAAGGACTGTAACCCTTGCGCCGGATTTGACCAATTCCAGAGCCGCATCCACACTTGAGTTTTTACCACCGATGACGGCAACATCACAATTAAAGTAGGGGTGGCCCTCCTTGAAGTAATGAAACACTTTAGGAAGCTGTTCGCCCGGAATGCACATATAGTTTGGATGATCATAGTATCCGGTCGATACGATCACATGTAGAGCTGTATAGTCACCTTTTGATGTCTTGACTAAAAACTTCCCATCTTCACGTTTTTCCACCTTTTCCACTTTTTCGAATTTATTGATTCGCAATTCTTTCCTTTTGACTACTTCCCTATAATAGGCTAGCGCTTGATTACGGACCGGTTTACGATTTTCGATAATAAATGCGGTATCACCAATCTCCAGTTTTTCGCTTGAACTGAAAAATGTTTGGTGTGTTGGATAACGGTAAATGGAATCCACCACATTACCTTTTTCAATGATCAGGGACTGAATTCCCACTTCTTTAAGAGCGATCGCAGCTGCCAATCCACAAGGGCCCCCACCTATGATAATGACTTCTTCAACATTCATCTATACTCCACTGCCTTTCCATGCACTATGTAATTCGTTCGTCTAAAAATAAAAACTCCTATCAATACATGATAGGAGTTTTTACAAATCATTTCAATGATAAAGCAATGAACATGATTTTCACTATAATCAATACATGAATTTGAATCTTTTAGATCCAACCACGGAAGCGTGAAGCTTCAGCCATTTTTCTTACGCCAATCATATAAGCCGCAAGTCGCATATCAACACGTCTGGATTGTGCAAGTTCATAAATATTATTAAAAGATTTCACAAGGATTTTTTCCAGCTTTTCGTCCACTTCTTCTTCAGACCAATAATATCCTTGATTATTTTGTACCCACTCGAAGTAAGAAACCGTTACTCCACCAGCAGAAGCGAGGACATCTGGAACAAGAAGGATTCCACGATCCGTTAGGATTTGTGTCGCTTCAATTGTTGTAGGTCCGTTTGCTGCCTCGACAACAATCGATGCTTTAATATCAGCAGCATTTTCTTCAGTGATCTGGTTTTCAATTGCAGCCGGAACTAAAATATCACAATCCAATTCAAGCAATTCTTTATTTGAAATTGTGCTTTTAAACAATTTCGTTACGGTTCCGAAACTATCTCTCCTATCGAGAAGATAATCGATATCCAGTCCTTCAGGATCATGTAGAGCACCATAGGCATCTGAAATACCAATAACTTTAGCACCTGCGTCATGCATGAATTTAGCTAAGAAACTACCTGCGTTACCAAAACCTTGAATGACGACCCGTGCCCCTTTAATATCAATGCCGCGTTTCTTGGCAGCTTCATTGATACAAATCGTTACACCCTTGGCAGTTGCCGATTCACGGCCATGAGAACCACCAAGTACAAGCGGTTTACCCGTAATGAATCCTGGTGAGTTGAATTCATCCATACGGCTGTATTCATCCATCATCCAAGCCATGATCTGAGAATTTGTAAATACATCAGGTGCCGGGATATCTTTAGTCGGCCCCACGATTTGGCTAATTGCGCGAACATAGCCCCGGCTTAGCCTTTCCAACTCACGGAAGGACATATTACGAGGATCACAAACGATACCGCCTTTACCCCCGCCATATGGTAAATCAACGATGCCGCATTTTAAACTCATCCAAATGGATAATGCTTTCACTTCACGTTCCGTTACATTAGGGTGAAAACGGATACCACCTTTTGTAGGCCCAACAGCATCATTATGCTGTGCACGGTAACCCGTGAAAATTTTAACCGTCCCATCATCCATGCGGATTGGCATCTTCACCGTTAATAAACGCAATGGTTCCTTCAAAAGCTCATAAACTTCTTCCGGGTAACCCAGCTTATCCAAAGCTTTATGTATTACAGTTTGGGTAGACCTCAGTACGTCGTGTTTTTCTTCTTCATTTACATGGCTATTGCCTTTTGCCGATTCCATTAAAAGTACCTCCTAGAAAATCTCATCCATATATAATATTATAATGTACAAATAGTCCTCTTCATGTGCTAGTATACACCTTCGATATATTTATGCAAGAGTAAAAAAGGGAATTTAAAAGTTGGAAATATTCTAAAAATGAAAACGTTATCATATCAACTGTTTTCTTACTATTTTACCGTACACCTTCTCCGGCCAAAAAGGTGAGACAGATAAGGCAAACCGCATTGTTTTTCCATTATGTGGTTGCCTTGTCTCATTCGTATTGCAGCTAACTGAAGTGTGTGATCAAAACATGTATCGCTTCATTCTGGATTATGCATGTTCCATATTCATTGATGCGGCAAAGTGTCAATGTTGATGCATGGCCATACTCAGCCGCTAAAGAGATGACCGTGTCATAGGTCGTGTCTTTAACATTTTCGATAAGTAAATAGTATCTTCCCTCATAATGATAAAGAGTACTTTTAAGCAAACCTTGTAAAGACAATCGATGAGATAATTGGACGATATCTTCAAAGTCATTGAAAACATACAGAATATGGGGGAAGTCATCAATTTTCACCTGCAAATCCAAGAATTCCTCTTCGTCTGTCAATAGTTCCTCTTCGTCCTTTGTTACGATGATTATCAATCCCTGTGCAGGCAGGGAAAAAATTTCGATTGCAACGGAACCACTCATTTTAAAGCTGAGTTCTTCGCACGCTTCTTCAACCATATCCTGGAATAACTTGTGGACCTTTAAGGAATTCCCTAAAATATCTTCTTTTGAAATACCTCTATCAATCAAATCATCAAGGGTCAAAAAAATCTTGATTTTATTATTAGTTAATCGCTCCAGCTTCATAAAAAAATGCCCCCTGGTTACCATCTTCATACATCATATGAAGCCTTGGTCGCAGGGTGCATATCCATTATTTCTCCAAAGCCGATCGCTAACCTTTCAGCCATTCTTCCCATTTCGATTGCGTGTCCCCCATCAAAACTCCGCTGAAGGCAGTACGGTTCTCTTCGGATATAAGGCTCAGCGCCGCACCTCCAAGACCCACCTTCAAATCCGGGAAATCCTTCATTAACTCCTCAACCAGCCTAAATGTTCCATCGAGATTCTCTTTTAGTGAACATGACATGAATAAGTAAGAGGGTCTTATGATGTTTAAAACGGTAAAAAGATCCTTATCGGCGATGGATTCTCCCAAATAAATGGTTTCATATCCTTTCCGCTTTAAAAAAATGGTAAAGACCAACAGTCCGAATTCATGTTTTTCACCAGGGGCACAAACGGTAAGGGCTTTCGGAAGAAAACCGTTAGTCGGAATCGTATGCATGACTGAGCTGATCCTGGATTTTAAGATGTTCGACGCAAAGTGTTCATGAGCGGAAGTAATTTCCCCCCTTTCCCACTTATCCCCTATCTGAACCAATATTGAACCGAGTAGATCAACTATGGTATGTTCGATTGTATACATACTGAATGCTTGGCTTATCAGCATATGGGCTTTATTTTCATTGAAATTTAATAGAGCTTCAATTAATTCATCCGATAACTTAGTCGTTTGTTCATCCTTACGGTTCTTTTCAGGAACTCCAGTCGCCAGATAGCCTGTACTTTCAAGTAGCGAAACGGCTTGGCTTATCGTAAAACCTTGCTCTGTTTTATTGATGAGCCATTTAAGGATTTGCAGATGTTTTTCTGTATACAGCCGGTGCCCTGATTCATTCCTGACAGGTTCGATAAATTTATAGCGCCTTTCCCACGCCCTTAGGGTTCCTGGCTGAATGTCTAGCAGTTTTGAAACTGCCTTTATATTATATTTACCTTCTTGCATGGTTTTACAAGGCCTCCAATAACTGTACGTTCAATTGTTGAAATTATAGTGGATTTTTTTAAGTCTGTAAAATCTCGATAGGCTCGATTAAAAGCAGCTTAATAGGTCTGCTCCACCGCTTCGCCTATTTTAGTGCATGCCCCCCTTTTCAGGGTGAATAAGTGCGTTTCCGGCTTTGCTTCAAGCCTTAAAGGCACTGTACTTGTCCCATAGCCATTACTCGTCATATACAAACAGTCCCCCTCTTTTTTTATGCTGCCGATCTGATAGGGACCGAATCCGAATATGCGAATCTGCCCTCCATGGGTGTGACCTGACAGGACGAGACTTATATGGTGTTCCGGGGTCAATTGTTTCTTAACCAATGGGTTATGACTCACCAAAATCCGAAAATCTTCATTCCCGCAATCCAACAACGCAAGATCGAGCCTATCTCGTTCTTCCGTTATATCATCAATGCCCAGAAGAGCGATTTTGCTGCCATTTTGAGACTCAAAAGAAACAGCAGTATTATCAAGGATTTTCACTCCATGTTTCAAAAGGGTTGCATCAAGCTCATGGAAATCCCCTTCATAATCATTATTTCCCCAAACAAAATAAAGGGGGCCAAGTTCTTTTAATTTTAATATATTTTTTTCCACACGTTCCAAGGGAACCCCGTTTTCCCTTATGTCCCCGCCGATTATCACCAGATCAGCCTTGTCACGTGCTCCCTCAATTAATCTATCCGATATGATCCGTCGATGAAGATCTGATATGAAAAAAATCCGAACATCGTCAAACCCTTCAGGAAAGTCATTGAAAAATAAGTCTTGAAAAATCAACCTATCTTGCTTGGCCATACGCCACATGTAAATAATCGTGGCAAATACCAGCAGAATGATGACTAAAAATAATCCAGATACCAATAACATCTTTCGTAAACCTTCTTTCCATCCTAATCCCAAGAGTTACCTTCATATAACCATAAAACCATATTACTCGCAATTAAATTTGATTTAACGCGATCATTCACTTATTTTCATGATATAAGTTAATATCATAATTCTTCTTCATCATTTCAAAAACCTTATGGCGACTTTTCCATTCTTCCTCTTTTTCCCATAACTGCTTACTTTTATTAATAATTTCACAGCGAAGCAACTGAAACTCCTTTTCTGCTTTATCGAGCTTTTTTTTAATTAATATCATATATCCATATAGCCCTATGGCTGCCGCCAAAAAAAGGAAATGGCTAAAATGATCGACGAAAACACTAAACATACTGAAAAAGGAATAAGGTACAACGATATATAAATAAAGATAAACCAAAAAAAGGGCAGCAACAATCATGGTTGCCCATAAGCTTTGAAGGTGTTTCCTTTTAAGAGCCTCGAACTTTTTTTTTCGATCCACGACATTCTGCAGCATCTGTTTAGTTGCTTGATCCGTTTTTTCATCCAATAAAATGATTGTAGATTCCATCGCATTTCCTCCTCTACTCTTTCAAATCATGATATGAAAGAGTAGTGGAAAAAATGATAAAGTACCTGTCATGTTTGGCTTCATACTGAACCAAGTTGAACAATATTAAAAATACCCTGCCTATAAAGACAGGGTCAGACTGGAGACAAACTCGATAATAATTGAGTTTGTCTCCAGTTTTTTTAGGTTTTTAAAATTTAAATGTTGATTTCCACTTCAGGCACTCGCTTTCCGCGGGCGGTCCGGGAGCCTCCTCGGCGCCATTGCGCCTGCGGGGTCTCCCTTGGACGCGCTTTCCCCGCAGGAGTCTCGTACCTTCCGTTCCAATCAACTTTGTTTTAACATTAAGGTAGAACTCCTTTTGCCTAAAGTCTTTTTTGTTTTGAAATAGAAGGATTTAAACTTGATGTTTTCTAAAGGTGCGATCATTATTTCTTGATCGGAATTTTCAAAACCTGACCCCTGGAAATTTCATTGCCATTCAGACCATTCCACTCCCTGATCAGAGCAATGCCTTCCTGTGATTTGTAGTAATTCATGGAAATTCGGAATAATGTTTCCTCACCTTGAACAGTATGTAAGACAACCTTGTATTCCTCTTTATCCGATTTCGCCGCTTGAACTCTTTCGGCTTCCCTTTTCTTTTCTGCCGCTTCAGCCTTTGCTTTTTCGTCAGCTATTTGCTGTGCTTTGGCTTTTTCTTCAGCTTCTTGCTGTGCTTTGGCTTTTTCTTCGGCCTCTTGCTGTGCTTTGGCTTTTTCTTCGGCCTCTTGCTGTGCTTTAGCTTTTTCTTCGGCTTCTTGCTGTGCTTTAGCTTTTTCTTCGGCTTTTCTCTTTTCGTCTTCCTCTGCTTTAGCCTCAGCAACTTCTTTTTCTTTCTTTTCCTTTAAATCCTCTGCCGTTGCTGTAGTAGGAATCGCTTCTTTATCTTCCTTATTTTCTTCAAAGACGACTGGGTCACTTTTTGGATCATGTACAGGGAAAGGTTTTTCCTGTAAATATGTATAAAGGCTGTAAAATCCAATTGGAAGCAAAATAAAAAACAATGCTAATAATTGTATCATTGGAAACTTAATCTTCACTTTACTTTTTTTCTTTTTATTCTGGTGAACTTTGCTGCGCTTGGGCAATGATGACTTAGCCTTCTGACGTTCAATTCGCGAACGAAGTTCACCAGCCTGATCGTTTTCCTTTTCACTCTTCTGCACTCGACTCATTAAAGTCACCCCCTTTCTTGCTCAACCCTCTTTGCTTTTTGCTCCTGATTAAAATACCCAGGATAAAGTCAATCAAAAAGTGTGCCGTAATCGTCACCAGGATATTATTGGTCATTTCAAAGAGAAAACCGATAAAGAAGCTCAAAACCAAAACATTTAAAAACAAAAACCAATTAAAAAGGTATCGATAATGAACAGCTGCAAAAATGAGGCTCGTAAGAAGCAAACCAAAATGTGTTTGCAACACTCCACGAAATAATAACTCTTCACTTATCGCTACCACTAAAGCAACGACAAAAATCATCGGGTATGACAAATTACTGAAAATGCGTTCGTTAACACCACCATCATCCTGATAGGAAGATGGTGTCACTTTCATAAAGAAAATGTCAAATAACACGACAATTACTCCAGCGGGAATTCCAATCAGCAAAATGTTCAGGTCATCAAAGATAAATAAGTCGAAAAAAGCAGAACGGTCTTTAAATAAAATAATACCTAAAAAAATGGATAACGTTAAGAGAATAATTTGTGTAAGAAACAAATTATTTAGCAACTGTTTATCTGTTAGTTGTTTAATTATTTCAGCTTGCTTATTTTTCATTCCCATTTTCCTTCTTTAATAAGATAAAAGCCAATTCCTTTTTCCACGTTGAATAGGAATTAACCGGATCCACCTTGACTTCCGGCCATACATCAGCCATTTTCTCGGCATCCATACCACAGATATCACAGCAGATGGGGTTCACTTCCCGCTGCTTTTCTTCAAAATAGTCCAATATTCCTGAACGGCGACATTCCTGTGCTTGCATCCAAATAAGGAATTTATGAAGCTTTTCTTGATTCCCGGATTTCCTCTTTTGACAATACTCTTTCATCTCTGCCACTTGATATAAAGGATCTTTATTTCCTGTAATGAACTGGGTAAAAAAACGAAGCTGGATTTCGTTCAACGAAAAGGATTGGGACAGCTGTTCTTTTTCTGATAGGGTCAAATTCGCCGGAATCTTTTGTGAAGCATTAAGGAAAGAACAAACACCATCGATTTGCATATCCGTAGGCAACTGTTGCTCCATCAGATGCAGGGGAAGCCCTTCATCCCCGTCACTATATAATAAGACAGCCACACTTTGCTTCCTATCTCGTCCCGCCCTGCCTATCTCCTGAAGATAAGCTTCCATCGTGGATGGCATATGAAAATGGATAACATACCTGACATCGGATTTATTTACACCCATGCCAAAAGCACTCGTTGCACATATAATTTTCAACTGACCGGAAATGAATTGCTGCTGAATGAGCATCCTTTGTTCCTGTTCCATGCCACCGTGATAATAATTGACGCTCCCTATCCCGTTTTCCTGTAAAAACCCAGTGACCGATTCCGCCACTTTTTTAGAGGAAAAATAAATAATTCCGCTACCTGTAAATTTCCTGACAAGCTCCAGTACACGGGATAGTTTCTCTTCGTAGCTGAACTTGCGCTCGACAATCATTGCAATATTATCGCGGTCAACAGATGAGACGGTTTCCTTGGCTTGTCCAATGTTGAGTTTACCAATGATATCCCTTCGGACTTCAGTGGTTGCAGTTGCTGTCAGGGCAAGAGTCAATGGATTGTTCAATTCACGCCTCACTTCTCCTAAATTCAAATAATCCGGTCGGAAATCATATCCCCATTGTGAGATGCAGTGTGCTTCATCGATGACGAATAGACCTATTTCTATGGATTTCAAGGATTTTATCACAGTCTCCAGGCTCAGCATTTCAGGAGATAAAAAGATAAAACGATAACTATGTAACCGGTCGAAAGCTTTCCTTTTTTGATTTAAATTCAAAAAAGAATTGAGGGTCAAAACCCTTTTTTCGCCACTCATCTTCAGCTGATCTGCCTGATCCTGCATTAATGATAATAATGGGGAGACAATTAGGACAGTCTTATGCAAAAGATAGGCCGGCAACTGGTAACATAATGATTTACCGGATCCGGTTGGCAGCATCGCTAAAGTATGACGGCCGGACATCAATGATTCAACCACTTCTTTTTGTCCTGGACGGAATTCATCAAATCCGAATTTTTCTTTGAGGACTCGTTCTATATTCATCATCCATCACCTAATTTCGCAAGTACAAGCCGTATTTGGAAAAAGCTTATCTGTTTATTATCGACCATATTCTTGATTGCTTTAAGCTTTTTCGTACCAAGTTCCTTAATAGCTGCAGCAATTTCTCTCTCATCCTCGATAGACACATAATCGGATATGGGGAAACCTTTATCCGATAGGACAATTTCAACAAGGTGATCTTCAATGGTGTTGACTTTCAATCGGCGGATTTCAGCTATTTCCCCCAGGTTTTTCCCGTCCTGTATGTATCGTAAAGTAGTCTGTGAAGATTGTGTCAAATGAGGATTCTCACTCCTTTGCCAATCATTGGTTAACGAGGACAAAAGGGGGTATTCCGTTCCCGTTTCCATTTCTGAAAGCATTTGATGCAACGAGTCAAGAAATGTAAAGCGTACATATTGTTCTTCTACATCTTTACTTTTGGCAATCTGTTCAAACGTAAGCCCAATCCTGTTTACCCCAGTTAATTTCAAAATGAAAATGTCTCGTTTCAAATCACTTTGACTTTCTAAAAGGGAAATCAGTTCTTCATATAGATGTTGGGCAATCAACACTCGGTCCTGACGATTGGCATGTAAGAATTCCTTTACGAAATATTGGATTTTCGGATTTCGTTGTATCGGATAAAAACGTCTTTCATTGTGGACAATATGGGATATGGTTTGAATGAGTAAGTTTAACCTTCCCCAGAAAACAGGGGTGATATTGTGATACTTCCAACCATTTATATACGTCGGAAAAGGATTATTTTTAAAGTAATCGACTAAAATTCCCTCTCCTTGCAGACTAATTTCATATGCATCTGATTTATCCGTTAAATTAATGTAGTCATGTTTAAGGAACTGTTCAATGTTTTGATTTAATTGCTGACGGGTAAATCGAGGTATTGTCCCAAATATATTCGTTAACCCGAATAAATGGGCATCCTGGATTGTTTGTGACGACTTCTTTCCCTGTAGCATATGGTATATAGCATAAATGGAACGTTCGCCTTGAAATTTTTTTATCGCATATAGAATGATTGCCTGTAGATAATTATTCATGGGACTCACATCCTTGTTTCATTTAACCAATAAACCCATTGTAACAAATATCTGCAAAAATCACCGTTATTATTGATGAATACAAGGAAAATTATGTGACTAAATGACGAACCATGGTAAGACCCAAGTTAATTATTACGATGTTTTTCGTTGACATTCTACTACATGATAGTTATTATCAATACAATTTCTATTGAAAAGTTTGGCATTCGGTCTTACAATAAGAAAGAGATAATAATCTGAAATAAAAAGATTATCAGTTGTTAATCAACTTAGGAGGGGTTATATTCATGGCTAAATTTACTATTGTGGATAAAGAAACATGCATCGCTTGTGGTGCTTGTGGAGCAGCAGCACCAGATATATATGATTATGATGACGAAGGGATTGCATTTGTTACCCTTGACGATAATGAGGGAATCGTTGAAATTCCAGATGTACTTATAGATGATATGATGGATGCATTTGAAGGATGTCCAACGGATTCTATTAAAGTTGCTGACGAGGCATTTGACGGGGATGCACTAAAATTCGAATAAACGTAAAAGCCATTTTCAATCGAGAATGGCTTTTTCTTTTGGCCAATGTCGCTTCACATATTCCCATGCCAAAGACATAAAAAAACAACCGGATAAGGATATCCGGTTGTTTTTTTATGTTTCTATCGTCAATGCCATTAAGCATTTTTATATAATGTTTGCTTATTGATCCATGTCTGTAATTTAATGAACAATAACATGAATACAGATGTGATGAGCACGCCTTTAATCACGTTGAAAGGCAAGATTGCCGTCGTGACGAACTTTCTCGACTCGGGTGCCGACATTGCATCCGCTCCCATAAAGAAGGTATAAGCCGGTAAAAAGACAAAATAGTTTAAAACGCTCATAAATACCGCCATGGAAACTGTACCCGCAAGTAAAGCGAACGTCATCCCTTTTTTTGAATTGATTTTATTAAATACATAATAAGTCGGCAAGACGAACAGTATTCCCGCAATAAAGTTAGCGATATGTCCCACTGGTACAACAGTCAAGGTCCCTGTCATGACAAAATCCAATAAGTTTTTAAGGAATTCAACTAGAATCCCGGCCATCGGACCGAAAATCAATGCCGCCATCAGTGCTGGTATGTCGCTAAAATCAACATTGAGAAAAGGCGGGAATCCTGGAAACGGAAAATTTAAAAGCATCAATAAATAAGAAATGCTTCCCATCATGGCCAGTGTGACCATTTTTTTCACTTTGTTCTTTTTCATAGTTCTCTCTCCTTCTTTTCCGATCTACCTGAAAAAGAGGTTAGGGTTCCTTAATCATGTTGATGCTCAATAAAAAACCTTTAATTCCAATAGAATTAAAGGGATAAATTAAAGGTTACATCAAACAAACGTTCAGCAAATATCTGTTGAAACGCACTCAGGAACCTCCATCTTCTCCCATCCAGACTATACTGTCGGCTTTGGAATCACACCAAATCCTGCCCCATAAGGCTCGCGGGCTTAGAAGAGAATTTCCTTCATCACCGCCGGTGGGGAATTTCACCCCGCCCCGAAGATAGACCTATAAAATTTTGTTTTATCTTTCCCATTATATCCGAAATTCCTTTTTTGTGATAGCATTTTTTCTCAGTTGATACATTTAGGATGAATATTGATCACTTAAAAGAAAAATCGGATACACAAAATTTATAATAATGAAAATATTTTTTCTTTTAAGGCAATCGATGTTGAAGCCATTAATAGTGCGGCATTAAACATACGATCCAAATGTAATTATAGTTTTAAGCGCTTACAATCAGTGAAGCCAAATTGACACAATTGGCATTTAAATTGTAAAATTAACTGAAATTTAAGATAATTCTTTTCCCTAGGAAGGTGTTTAGACGTGTATCGGATTTTAGTAGCAGATGCCATCAAACCAGAAGGACTCGGACCGCTATCAGAGGCTTCCAATATTCACCTTATTCAGAAGACAGTAGAGGAAGCGGAAAACGAACTTGATCAGATTGATGCAATACTTGTAAGAAGTGCAACGAAGGTTACGGAAGATTTAATGAACCGTATGCCGCAGTTGAAAATTATAGCACGCGCGGGTGTCGGCGTCGATAACATAGACATTCCCGCTGCGACAAAACGCGGGATTGTCGTGGTTAATGCTCCTGACGGCAATACCATTTCAACTGCAGAACATACATTTGCCATGATGGCTTCCTTAATGCGCCATATTCCGCAAGCCTATGCTTCACTGAAGAATGGGGAATGGAAACGTTCTTCATATACTGGAACTGAACTTCGCGGCAAAGTATTAGGTATAGTTGGATTTGGACGTATCGGAGGGGAAATTGCCAAACGTGCTAAAGTGTTTGGGATGGATGTGATTGTCTATGATCCGTTCCTGACTGCTGATCGTGCAAAGAAAATGGCCGTAACGTCCTTACCGTTAAATGAATTGCTTCCTAAAGCAGACATCATTACTGTACATACTCCACTAACGAATGAAACTAGAGGTTTAATCAATAAAGAAAAACTGCTTACCTGTAAAAAAGGAGTTTATGTACTGAACTGCGCCCGTGGTGGAATTCTAGACGAAGATGATTTATATGAAATGATAGTTGAAGGACATGTTGCAGGGGCGGCGCTGGATGTTTTCGTTGAAGAACCTCCACTTGGCCATAAACTGCTTGAACTGGATAGCGTCATTGCTACACCTCATCTAGGTGCATCTACGAAAGAGGCCCAATTAAATGTAGCCGTACAGGTTGCCCAAGAAGTTTTGACCTATTTCGAAGGAAATCCAGTTTCCAGTTCAATCAACCTTCCAGCGATTTCTAAAGAAGTGTTTGAAAAGGTACAGCCATTCTATCAACTTGTTCAGCAAATGGGATCCATTGCTTCTCAGTGCATGAATGAAGGGATTCAGGAAATCTCCGTTACGTATGCAGGAGAATCATTGGACTTCGATACAGCGATTCTGACAAAAAGTCTAATCTCAGGTTTCTTCAAATCAAGAGTTGATGCATCAGTCAATGAGGTGAATGCCTTGCTGGTCGCAAAAGAGCGTGGCATCACAGTTGGTGAAAAAATCTCTACGGACTCTTTAGGATACTCTAACTTGATCAGCCTTAAAATTAAAGGTGACAACCGCGAATTAACAATAAGTGGAACTTATATCGAAAATTACGGTTCTCGAATTATAAGCTTGAATGGTTTCAAAATCGACTTTCATCCGGAATCGAATTTACTTTATATCCAGCATACCGATAAACCTGGTGTAATCGGTAACGTAGGTAAGGTTCTTGGTGATCACGGAGTGAATATCGCCACCATGCAGGTAGGCCGAAAAGAAGCTGGTGGGGAAGCAATCATGGTTTTAAGCTTTGATGAACCATTGGCAGACAACATGAAACAATTTTTAATGGAAACAGAAGAAATTACATTCATGGCCCGTATTTCATTATAAGAAGAAAAAAGTGCCCGTCAGCGCGGGCACTTTTTTTTAATGTATAGAGCAATCCTCCATCAATTAGCCCGGCCCCTGCATCAATTCACTAGGTTCGGTGCTTTAGGCACCCATATGTCTTCAGTTAAATTCAACTGGCCGACCTCTTCAATTGGTGCATTTTCAAACTTCACTTTTTCAAAACCAAAATCCTTAGCAATGAAGAGTATGGCTTCTAAAGCTTGAAGGGATTCCTCACTATTTTCAATAGCTGCTTGATCTGATAATTGAATGGACACAAGATCTCCTTTTGAACGTATACTTTCCCATTTAAGGTCATCCGGAATTGCAGGTGAAATCCCCTCCATGTCCGGCTCCCCTTTTCCAGCTTGAAGTGCCTCTTCAATGTCCCGATAATTCATATTGCTTGGAACTAGGAACCTTGGAGAGGACCCATCTCTTTGGTAAAGTAGGTATGTGCGTTTTTTTTGATGAGGTATATCCGCCTCCTTTAAAAATCCCTTATTGGCAAACATTGCCCCTTGCTTACCACCTGTAGAAAAAGTCATCTTCTCTATATCATTATAGGAAAGCGTTTCTTCCATCGAATGGAGGAAAAGAGTATCCTCTTTCAATAATCGGCTGTTTTCTCGAAACTCAATATGAGCAGTGGTCATATCGTTTCCTTGGCTAATCTTTATATCAAGCGGAAAATAGTCAGATAGCCCATATTGCTCTTCATCGATATTGGACATTTGATTCGTTAACCGATTCAGTGTATCCGCTTTGTCATAATGTTTGAGTTTAATTGATATGGGAACGATGAAATTCATTTGATCATCAGGTACGCCCATGGTAATGATCGATGCATTTTTAAGGTCGTCTTGATAAATCGCATGTGCAAAAGTTTTTTCCTTTTCCCCTGTTAGAGGTTCTATTTCTGAAACCTCGTCTTTAGATTCAATCTCCGCTTGCTTACTCAAAAACTCTTGATTACCCTGTTTATCTTCTGAGGTATTTTCTTTGATATTTCCATTTTGCCGTTCCTGATCTGCCATTTCCTTATTTTCGGATATGGATAATTTCCCATTACCGCCGCTGTCCTCTTCCCTTGTAGTTCCCTTGTTTCCAATAATTAACGATGACGCCAAAACCGCCATTAAGAATAAGGAGGCCACACTCGCAATTAGAGGTATCCAGTGCTTCTTTCTTTTATAATCATGTATTCTCGCATACACCTCTGCCTTGGTTCGGTCATCTTTTAATTTCGGAAGCCCGCGTAGCATGTCTTCAATTTCGTTTTCTTTCCAACGGGATTTTCTCAATGCGGTGGCCCTCCTTACTTGATAAATCTTCCATCAATTTTTTGATAGCCTTTAAAGCACGGTGCTGGGTCGTTTTTACCTTACTTTCACTCCAATTTAATATTTCTGCAGTTTCCGTAATGGACATGCCCTGTATGTACCTTAAAATGATGACGGATCTTTGATCGACGGTACACCTGTTTAAGCATTGATAAATATCTTGGATATCATCGTTCATGATGGCCACTTCTTCCGGAATGGGCTGAGTATCTTTAATCAATTGCCTATCCCAATCAAAGTTAAGAAAGATTTTGTCTTTCCACCCTTTTTGTTTCCGAAAATAATCAATCGTCACATTTCTGGCAATCGAATAAATCCACGTTTTTTCACTGCTTTTTCCTTCGAAGCGTTCATAAGCCTTCATAACCCGGATATAGACCTCCTGAACAAGGTCCTCTGCCGTTTCTCGATTTTTAGTCATATAAAAAATGAATTGATAAACTTCCTGATGATATTTTTCATATAGATCGTGGAAAACGGAATCCATCATTTCCCCACATCCGTTCATAAATATAGTCGTCATTCCTCAATAAAAGTTACATACTTCAGCTTTAATCTTAATATAAAATTCCTTCAATTTCCACATGTCCGGAACTTCTTATCTTGTTCCCTAAAAAAAACAAAGACAAGTTGGAAATGAATCCAATTGCCTTTGTCTTCACAGTTCCCTATGAAACAAGATTTTTTTGGAAAGCTGTCCGTCATTCAATCGGCATTTTCCATAATTCGAGGCAGGATAAAACTGAACGTTGTCCCTTTATTAGGTAGACTGTTTACCGAAATGTAGCCATCATGGGCATTGATTATATTTTTTACGATGGCCAAACCCAATCCGGTACCTGATCGGCCGCGGGTCCTTGCCTTATCCGCTTTATAAAACCTCTCGAATACAAAAGGTAAATCTTCTTCGGGAATACCAGATCCAGAGTCCCTCACATCAATGATCAGACCTCTTCGATCACTTGTCCTCTGAATGACATCAATGTTACCGCCTGGAGGAGTATGACGAATGGCATTATCAATTAAATTAGTCAAAACCTGTTCAATACGGTCAGGATCAAAATGCCATTCAATTTCATTGTCTTGAAGACTAGCTGATATTGTAATCCCTTTTTCTTTGGCTAGCCCGGAAAACTTACTTGTAATCCTCTTTAAATAAGGTGAAATTGGTACATGTTCAAAGCTAAGGTTCATTTTTCCCGATTCCAATTTAGCCAGATCGAGCAGATCATTGACTAAACGTCCCATTCTCAAAGACTCATCATAGATGATGCGGGCCATCTCCACCTTTTCCTCTTCACTGCCCGCAATATCATCAACGATCGCTTCACTATATCCTTGAAGCATTGAAATGGGCGTTCTTAACTCATGGGAGACATTGGCTATGAAATCCGTCCGAAGTTTGTCCATACGTCTTTCATCACTCATATCCCGTATGATGGCCACCGCTCCCCGAATATTGTCGGCATTTGTATATAGCGGGCTGACAATGAATCCCCAATCTCGGCCCTGCAAGGTAATTTCCCCGACTTGCTCCTTATCGAAGGACTCTGATTCATCAAAAAGATTCATCAAAACCAAGGGGACATTCACGTTATCTTCCCGGTTATTGCCTTTTTCAAAGTACCAGGATTGGAGAAACCTTTCCGCTGGCGGATTCGTTTCAAGGATTGTGCCATCTTTATTGAAGGTAATGACCCCATCAGCCATACTGCTAAGAATGCTTGAGAGATGTTCCTTTTCCTGACTGAGTGCATTCATATTGAATTTCAGCTGTTTCCTCATCTGATTAAACGCAATGGCCAACTCACCGATCTCATCTTGAGTCAAGATTGGAACCTTTGTATCAAATTTCCCACGGGCAATCGCCAGTGCGGCTTCCCTCATCTTCACCAATGGGGCATTGATTCTTGTAGATAAAAAGAAAGCAAAAATCGTTGTCAAAATAATGGCGATGCCCGCTGCCAATAAAATGAACTGTGTAGTTGATTTTGTGGTTTCTTCCATGGACTCCAATGATTGAAATAGGAAAACTTCATCCTGTTCCCCATTCAATTCAAGTGGAATCCCAACAACGATTGCGGATAATTCCTCGTTACCCGGATCATCGGATAGCGCCATTTCCTTTTTTACAGTCTTTCTTTCGGTAAAAACCTTGAGCAATTCAGGATCATTCTTAATGGATTCCGGCGTGATTTCAAACTCCTTATCTCCTCCAATGGATGAGAAAATCATTTTGTCATCGTTTAGAATGATCATTTTCGTTTCGTTTCCTATTAATTCCGAAGCTATTTGTAAAACCTCATTGTTAGATCCCTGATGGTCATTTGTTACCTTAATGATTTGTTCGGCCGTTTTGGTTAAATCATTTTCAATATTTTCAATTTGGAAATTCTCAAAGAATTCGACCAGCAGAACGGTTAAAACGATTAATACGAATGACACGAGCAATAGGATCGTTGCCCATAGCTTCCCTACGACACTGCCCCATAGCATCAGTCATTAACGACTTCGAACTTGTAACCTACACCCCAAACAGTGACAATCATCTTGGCTGCGTTTTCGGATATGCGGTTTAATTTTTCACGTAAGCGTTTCACATGCGTGTCAACAGTTCGAAGATCTCCAAAGAATTCATAATGCCACACTTCTTTTAACAATTGCTCCCGATCGAAAACTTTATCTGGGGATTTAGCTAAGAAATATAATAATTCATATTCTTTTGGTGTTAATGAAACCTCTTTGTTATCAGCAAGTACACGGTGGGCATCATTATCAATGGTTAGATGCGAGAAGACGATCACATCTTTTGCCGTCGTTTCAGTCTGCATGTAACCCGTGCTTGAGGAGCGGCGCAATAAAGCTTTAACCCTTAACACGACTTCACGGGGACTGAACGGCTTTACGATATAATCATCGGTCCCCACTTCGAACCCTTGAACGCGGTTCACTTCTTCCCCTTTAGCAGTCAGCATGATAATAGGTGTCGTTTTCTTCTCCCTTAATTCACGGCAAACTTCGATTCCATCTTTACCAGGCATCATAATATCCAATAAAATTAAATCATAATCATTTTCAAGGGCTTTTGTTAAAGCCGCATCTCCATTTTCAGCTTCATCAATTATATAATCTTCTCTTTCCAAATACATCTTTAACAGCCGGCGGATTCTTTCCTCATCATCCACCACGAGAATTTTAATAGCATTATACATTATGTAATCAGCCTCCTATCATTTATTCTACAAAATGAAAACTTCCCTGACTAATAATTTTTCCTCCCAAAGTACGATAATGAGCCAATTTCGCATGGCTTTTATGGAGCTTTCACCATATTGTCACAAAAAAAGACCTCAACCGTTTCCTCTGTGAATTCATAGTGGGTATTTCACTGAAATATCATATATAAAGTGAGGATGGAAAAAGGGATCATTCTCTAGAAAAATCGATAATCCAACCCTCGACGTTTCTATCAAAAGACCCCCTTCATCTAATTATTACAATACAGAATCAAGCATATGAATGCAAACCAGCAATAACAAGATTAACAAATATCAAGTTAAATATCATTATGGCAAAACCGATGACGGCAAGCCATGCTGATTTTTCCCCTTGCCACCCCTTTGACATGCGCAGATGTAAAAAGGCCGCATAAAACAACCAAGTAATCAGAGCCCAGACTTCTTTCGGATCCCAGCCCCAGAATCGTGTCCAGGCCACTTGAGCCCAGATCATTGCAAAAATGAGGGCACCGAGTGTAAAGATCGGAAAACCGATAAGGACTGAACGATAACTAATCTCGTCCAATAAATTCAAATTCACATTTTTAACGATCGGCTTAATCAATGCTGCCACTCTTTTACGGGCAATCAATCTTATTAGACCATACAGGACGAGTCCCATACCGATTGACCAAATGACTGTATTCAGTTTCTTGGCATTGATCAGGGCAGGCATGTTCACCAGTGGTTCAAACCGATCCGTCTCGGTTAGTTCCCCTTCATGGGGACCTACAAGTGCAGGAAGGTTAAATTCTTGCTTAGCTGGCACACCTTTTTTATCGACCCAATCAAAATTCGCCTTATAATCCATGGCGGCAAAAGTAGAAGTGATGATGACGAAACCGATGGTACTGACTAATGTGAACATGATGACTTCAAGCCAAAACGTTCTTTTGCTTGCTTGTGACTGATCGACGAATTTGATTAAATAAATGATCGCTGCAACGAAACTTATCGCAAGGATCGACTGTCCTGCCGCTGCGGTCGTTACATGAATATGAAGCCAATCGCTCTGCAAAGCGGGAATGAGCGGCGAAATTTCTGTAGGGAACATACTTGCATATGCAATTATCAATAACGCAATCGGTAAAGCGAATAACCCAAGTGCAGGTGTTTTATAAAGGAAATAAATTAGTATGAAAGCACCGACCAGCATCATTCCGAAAAAGGTCGTAAATTCGAACAGATTACTTACCGGGGCATGGCCAGCAGCAATCCATCTAGTGATGAAATACCCAATTTGCGCAGCGAAACCGAGAATGGTGATGAAAATGCCAAGTTTAGCCCATTTGTTTTGTTTCTTTTCCTCCGCTCCACGTTTATCCTTTATCGATCCCCCAAATAAAAAGGTAGCGATCAGATATGATAAGAAAGCTGCATATAAAAAGTTACTGCTTAATTCAGCCATTTAAAACTTCCCCCTTATTAGAAGATTTCTCCTCCTCAAGTTGATCCGTTGGTTCGCAAAGAGATGTTGATTCTATCGCTTGTCCTATATCTCTTTTAATGCCGTGCCAGTTTTTGTTTGTATGGCCGGCCATTAATATCTCATCATCTTTCCTCTTAATCCATATACGCCGGTGATTCCAATATGAGCCTTGGACAACACCTATCATGAAAATGATTCCACCAGAGAATAGGATCCAAAGCGTTAAATCCTTCCTAACGGTCAAAGCCGTGACATCTTGGGTTTCCACACCATTAAAGGCCATTTTATATGTATTTTCCCCTAAAGGCTCCACAGTCTCTTTAATCGCTACGAAACTGACTTCACCCTCTGGCTTATCCGGAGTATGCATTTTAAAGATAAATGCTGGATTATTCGGAATCTTCGATATCGTTCTAGGTTCACCTTTTTCATCGAACTCGAAATCAGGGAAGTAACTGATCAAATCAACAGAATAACCTTCATCCAACTCGTATTTCTTTTGAGGATTATTCAAATCAACCTTTAAGCTGCCATATTTCTCTTCGGTTTCTTTATTTATCAAATTAAAAGACATCGTACTGAGCTCATCCAGTTTATAGTCTACTTGGTAGAGGGCATAATGATCATGTTTCAGAGGTTCATTGACTTTGATTTTATAATCTTTAAGCTTATCAAGGTCCACTTTCTCCCCTGGTATGGTTTCTCCCTTGCGCTCATAGAGCGTTACATCGGATTGATAGGTTTTAGCTATCGTACCGGTTTTATCTATTGCAGCACTGTATTGTTCATCTTCTTCATTTTCTTTGTCATATACCTCTAAGGTAAATTCATTATTCTGGAGGTAGTATTCACCATTTGTACCCGGGATTTCTTTTCTTTCGCCTTCACGCAGCCAAAGTACTTTGTCAATATACATCCCAGGGACAGAACGCAATAATGCTCCAATTAAGAAAATGATAAGTCCAATATGATTTACATAAGGTCCCCAACGTGAAAAACGACCCTTTTCGGCAAGTATATGACCGTTTTCCTCTCGTATATGATAACGCTGCCTTTTTAGCCTATTCTTTACTTCTTCAAGGTTTATATCTTGATCTTCAAGCTTTGTCACTCCAAAAATCCTCTGACGTTTCATGAAACCGTCATGACGTGTGACCCCTTGTTTTTTTAACGATCGATATAAGGGAAAGAACCGATCGATACTGGCAATCAATAGTGATATGCCGAGCATGCCTATGATAATCAAATACCACCATGAACTGTACAAATTATGAAACCCGAGTTCATAATACACCTTTCCGAACCAGCCGTACTCCAGTTCATAATGCTCTGCAGGCGTCGCCGTTGAAGGGATATACATTTCCTGAGGTAAAATCGTCCCGATAGCTGAAGCGACCAAGGCAATGACAATGAGCGTCACCCCTACCTTTACGGAAGAAAAGAAGTTCCATATTTTATCGATGACCGTTTTTTTATATGTTTGTGAACGCCTTGCACTTCCTTCATATCGCATATCAATTAGCTTGTTTTCTTTTTCGTTACCAAGCACCATCCCGCATTTCCCACAAATCTTTGTGCCAAATGGATTTACATGACCACAATCGCATTTTACTTCTTTCATGTCAAAAACTCCCCAATATTATGGTTTAATTCTCTCCATATGCTTTTGGATGCTCTCTTCTGTCAAAGCTCCGGTGATGATATCTATCACTTTCCCCTCTTTATCAACCAAAAAGGTGACTGGCAAAATATCCACGCGATAGGCATTTTCCACTTCCCTACCTTTATCGATCATGACAGGAAAGGTAAGATCATGCTTTGTGATGAAATTATTGACAGCATAGTCAGATTCCCCGACATTAACCGCTAATATCTCAACGCCCTGGTCTTTAAATTTCTTATATTGATTTTCCATATAAGGCATTTCATATTCACACGGCTTACAATATGTACCCCAAAAGTTCAGGAAGACGCCTTTTCCCTTGTAATCGGAAAGTTTATGTTCTTTGCCTTCCACATCAGTCAAAACGAAATTGGGTGCATCGGATCCTTTACTCAGACTTTCATTCTTATCTTTAGTGAAGTTCGTATAAAGGGCAAACACTAAAGCTGCACCTAAAAGCAGGAGAATGATGGTCCTGATAATTAAGCGTCGCTTCTTTTTATCCATAGAGATCCTCCTAAGGCCACACTAAATTTAACCATACCATTATACCATTTAACACCATGTCCATTTTATTTACATTTCTGAAGGTTTTGTGACATCTTTTCCCGATTGAAGGAAAGGTATTTACAGGTTGTTTTCCACCACCCAATCCTCCAGGGGAAAAATGGGGTAGTGGTTTCAACCTATTAATACAGGAAAAATTCTTTCTTACATTCTCCGCTGTTTTGGTTCGGTCGTTGCTAAAGTCCGCATTAATTTAACTTCATGTGGAGTCAGCTCACGGGAATCTCCTGCTGTTAAACCGTCCAATGTCAAGAAACCATATTGTTCCCTCTTCAATTTTATGACGGGATGGCCGATTGCTTCAAACATCCGGCGGACTTGCCTGTTCCGGCCTTCATGTATTGTGATTTCAACTATGGCCGTTTCCTTTTTTTTGTCGGTGGACAATACCCTAGTCTTGGCTGGGGCAGTCTTGCCATCCTCCAATTTGATACCTTTATCCAACTTTTTCAAGCTTTCACGCAAAGGCATCCCTTTCACTTTTGCCACATACACTTTATCCACTTCATGCTTAGGATGCATTAACGTGTTTGCAAATTCTCCGTCATTGGTTAAAATCAACAAACCCGAAGTATCGTAATCCAAGCGGCCAACTGGATAAATCCGTTCATTGATGTAAGGGAAATAGTCCGTTACGACTTTTCTATTCTTATCATCAGAAACTGCCGAAATGACACCGCGCGGTTTATAGAATAGGAAATAAACAGGAGCTTCTTTTTCAAGCGGGACTTCATTAACCTGAACCTTATCATTAGGACCCACCTTCACACCTAATTCCTTCACTACTTTGCCGTTCACTTTTACCTTACCTTCTAAAATCAACTCTTCTGCTTTACGGCGGGAAGCCAGTCCAGCATGTGCTATCACCTTTTGTAATCGTTCCATCTATCTTCACCCCATAATATAATCATTCGTTTGTTATTGTCGATACATACACAATCATACAATTATTACATATGGAGAGGCAAAAACAAAAGGTTTTTCGCGATTAAGAGCTTTTCTTTTATAATTTATCAATAATGTGGCGGTTAAATGGGTTGGTTTCCATAATGAGTGTAACATAGCTTATTTTTCCATACAAAAAAATGTTTCTTTAAGATGAATGTTCGAACCCTATAAAAATTGATAGCTATCCATAACCGATCGTTTAAGAAAAAAGGCAAAAAAAAAGAAATGGAATCGCCCATTTCCTTACCTTTAATTCATTCCGAATACTAATGTGACGACGATAACGGCGGCTATGATTCCAATCAAGTCTGCCAAAAGACCAACCTTAAGGGCATCACCCATTTTTTTGATTCCGACGGCTCCAAAATAAACCGTCAATACATAGAAGGTGGTGTCTGTACTTCCCTGAATCGTGGCAGCCAAGCGCCCGACAAAAGAATCCGGTCCATAAACCGATATCAGGTCGCTGGTCATTCCTAATGCGGCTGTTCCGGATATTGGCCGAATAATCGCAAGGGGTAAAACCTCAGACGGAAAATGAAGAAGGGAAAGCAATGGGTTTAGTGATTGTACAATGAATTCCAAGGCCCCTGATGCCCTAAATACTGAAATCGCCACAAGCATGCCTACCAGGAAAGGGATGAGGGAAAAGGACATGTTGATCCCTTCTTTCCCCCCCTCGACGAACATCTCATAGGTGGGGACTCTTTTCAATGTGCCGTACAGTAATATACTGAGGATCAAAATCGGTATCATCCAAATTGAAATGGTGGTCATCCAGTGCAACATCCTATTCCCTCCCGCTTCTCTTTCTCCTGTAATAAAAATATCGATCTATCGCGATTCCTCCAACGGCAGAAATGGCCGTAGCTATTATGGTTGGAAAAACGATGTCCGTAGGGGATTGGGCATCATAATTCATGCGAATCGCAATGACAGTCGTTGGAATCAACGTTACGCTTGAGGTATTGATCGCTAAAAAAGTGACCATCGAGCGGCTGACCGTTGCTTTTCCTCCATTCAGTTTCTTTAGCTGCTCCATCGCTTTAATGCCAAGAGGTGTAGCTGCATTCCCCAAACCGAATGTGTTTGCCATCATATTCGAAAGTATATACCCCATAGCCGGATGATTAGGCGGCACTTCAGGGAACAGCCATCTCATGAATGGCCTGAACAAGCTGGATAGTTTATCAAGCAGTCCCGATTCCTCCGCTATTTTCATCAAACCTAGCCAAAAAACAAGAATGCTCATCAGTCCCAGACAAAGGGTGACCGCTTCCTTTGCGCTGACAAAAAGAGCTTCATTGACCTGATCCATCGTCCCATTAATCATGCCGAATACAATACCGATCACAAACATCCCAACCCAAATGTAATTAACCATTTCGTTCGATTCCCAATACCGCTTCAAATACCTCAGCCCATGAAGATTGGAATGATTGTTGTTTGAAGCTTTCTTTCGATTCCCCATAAAAAATCGAACGCGTTCCTATTTTCTTTCCATCGAGATAGATGGATGCTCTGCCGACCACTTCCGGGATTTTCCTTTTATCTTTCCAAGCCTTCTGTGGCTTCAATAATTTCATTTTCACATTGACCAATTTTCTCTCTTCTTTTGTCAGTGGGTACGAGAAATCATTTTTAATGTAAACATGCCCTTTATACATTTTATTTTGCAAATTTTCTACCATGCCTTCGGGTAAAATTTCTGTAGGCTTATAATCCTTAAAAGCGGATTCGTACATTTGAATATGATCATTCCAATCATCGGGACCATTCAATGTCACAGCAATCAGGTCATGCTCCTTTTTTGTTGCCGTCGTCACCAAGGTACGTTTTGCTAGTTTGGTATACCCTGTTTTCCCGCCTGTGCAATACTCATATAATTGTGTAAGCAGGCGATTTTTGTTCTTCCATACATAATCCCATTGTTCTGTAGAATTAGGCGCCCTGTGCTCCTTAGTGCCGGCAATCTTTACATACGTTTCATTTTGCATGGCATAACGAGTAAGTATGGCCATATCATATGCAGTTGAATAATGGTTTTTCGTATTATCCAGACCATGTGGATTTGAAAAATGTGTATTTTTCATCCCGATTTCTTCTGCCTTTTGATTCATCATCCAGACGAATCCATCCAGGCTTCCACCAACCTTTTCACTGATTGCGACTGCTGCATCATTACCTGAGCGAAGCATCAAGCCATAAACCAAATCTTCGAGCTTAATCTTTTCTCCCACTTTTAAATAAAGGGAAGATCCCTCCGTCCCGAAGGCATTGCTGCTTACCTTAACTGTTTCATCCATTTGTCCCGATTCAATAGCTAAGATAGCCGTCATTATTTTCGTAATGCTTGCTATGCGATTCTTTTCATGAGCATTCACTTCATAAATGACCCTTCCGCTATCCTCATCCATTAAAATCGCGCTATGGGCACTTACAGCTACATTTGCATTGACGTTTTGTACAGGTGCCATAAAAGACAACAGGAGAATGACGATACACAAACTCGATAACCCTTTATATGGAAAACGCATGAGTGCCCCCTCGTCTCTTTACTTGTTTTTGTACAAGTTTATGCAAAAGGACAAGGGTTATGAATAAAAGAATGTAAACCGCCATGATATCTACCGATTTTCAAGGGTCATTTCCCATAAAAAAATCGATAGGAGGACATTCCCCTATCGATTTAGTGTTCTATCATACTAATAACGCTGCGATTTCATCAATTTTCTTAGCGCCGAATACCACTTCTTCATCATTGATGATCATGGCCGGCACGCTCATGACTTTATATTTCTTCTTAATTTCCTGGAAATTGCTTATATCGACCATTTCAGCTTCAACGTTAGGGTTTTCAATCGCAATGCGCTGTGCGCCAACTACAACGTCTGGACAGTAGTGACATGCCAATGAAACCATAACCTTAATGTTCGCTTTTTTACTGATTCCCTTAATTGAATTCAATACGACTGAATCCAATGCTTGACCAGGTCCAGCTAGGTTATAGATAGCCAAAATGAAGGAATTCAACTCATGGCCGCCAGGTACACCGTGGTATTTGACGCCACTGTATTCACCATTCGAATTTAAGAGGGAAACGACAGGGAACTTATCTGCATTGATTTTTTCTTCGATTTCCTTATTTTCCCCCTTGTTGTATAACTCAAGATGAAGCTTGTCTCCCAATTCAGCAACATCCAACAAGAAGTCTCGCAATTCGACTGATTTCGGCAAACTTTCATCGACGATGGACACCAATGTTACGTCACTCTCCATCTTGCCGAAGATGCCCTTTAATTGGCCACGTAACGCATCACTTAATAAAGCGCTCTTTCCTGCTGGGACAGCGGCCTGTTCTTTTTTGGCCGGTTTTTCAACTTCAGGTTCATCTTTAATGCCTAAGCGATCTTTTTCTTCTGCAATATATTTACCGGCATCCGTTGCTGCAATCGCACCGTCAGATACAGCTGTGATAATCTGGCGCAAGGATTTTGGCCTTAGGTCGCCTGCCGCATATACACCATTCACATTAGTCTTCATATCATCATCGGTGAGAATGTAACCCGCATGATCCATTTCGATATGGCCATTGAAAATCTCTGTTTTCGGCTCATAACCTATGAAAACGAATACTCCAAATGTACTGTCTTCTTCCTTCGCCTTATATTCAAATTCTTCTTTAGTCGCGTTATTGATGAATCGGGCACTTTGAATCATCCCATCTCCATATACCCCAAGGATCTCCGTATTGAATTTCACTTCAATCTTATCATTTGCCATTACCTTATCAACAATGGACGGGGCACACGAGAAGCTTGATTCACGGGCGATGATTGTAACTTTTGTAGCAAAGCGGGTCAGGAATATAGCTTCTTCTGCGGCTGCATATCCTGCCCCGATAACGAAAACTTCCAACCCTTCAAAGAATTCGCCATCACATGTTGAACAATAAGCTACACCGCGACCAGTAAATTCCTCTTCACCTGGAAATCCTAGTGTTCTTGGAGAAGCACCTGTTGCAATGATGACCGCGCGGGAATGGTAGTCCCCCCCAAGGGTTTTAACCACTTTTACTTCACCGGAGAAATCCACGCCCGTTACATCAGCTTTGGCAAACTCAACCCCAAAATCTTCATTTTGCAGCTTCATTTCTTCAACTAACCTTGGGCCCGATATATGGCGGATACCAGGATAATTGGCTATTTCCGATGTAGTTGCAGCTTGTCCGCCGCCAGTTCCTTTTTCAAGAATAATTGTCTTTAATTTAGCTCTTCCTGCATAAACGCCTGCTGAGAGGCCTGCAGGACCACCGCCAATAATTAATAAATCATATATTTTTTTCATTTTTGTTCTCCTTGCTGAATGATAATGTCTGCTAAACTGATTATTTTGAAAAACAAAAGGCACTTATTTTAGGTAAGTGCCTTTTGTCATTAAATCTTGTCGGACGAATTGTCCCAGTAATCGTAATCAATTGCTGGATGTACCCTTTAACTGAAGAAAGGGATCATCCCATTAAAAATTAAAGTTTACCTACAAGGTCCAGGCTTGGTTCAAGAGTAGCTTCACCTGGAGTCCATTTTGCAGGGCAAACTTTATCTCCGTGTTCTGCTACGAATTGTGCAGCTTGAACTTTTCTTACTAGTTCTTCTGCATTACGGCCAATCCCTAAGTCATTAATTTCGTATGCTTTAATTTGTCCTTCTGGATTTACAATGAAAGTTCCACGTAGAGCCAATCCATCTTCTTCAATCAATACACCGAATTGACGGGATAAAACGTTTGCTGGGTCAGCTAACATCGGATATTGAATTTTACCGATTGTATCAGTAGCATCAGCCCATCCTTTGTGGCTGAAATGAGTATCTGTTGATACTGAGTAAACTTCACAACCAATTTCCTTGAATGTTTCGTAGTTATCTTGAAGATCAGCTAATTCAGTTGGACATACGAATGAGAAGTCAGCTGGGTAGAAAAAGAATACTGCCCATTTTCCTTTAACATCTTCAAGTGTAACTTCTTTGAATTCTCCTGCATGGTAAGCTTGTACTTTAAAATCTTCTACTTGTTTATTGATCAATGACATAATAAATTCCTCCAATTAGCTATTTTTTTTATATGCTCCTGTTTATAATAATTATTAAATAGAAACTAGTCAATAAATATACCTTAATAATTTTTAAGTTCACAAATTAGTCACAGTTTTTATATTGATATAAATTAAATATTTTTAAAAACCCATAGTACTTCAAAATAGCATATTTAACACATTTCCGATGTTATTTCAAGGTTTAAAATAAGACGCATGCTCATTATTTCGAAAGATGATACCATCCCCTTTTCAATCAAATAAGAATATCCAAATGAGAATCAATAGTCGTTTGCAAATAAATGGGTAGGTGATTCTTTTATATCATTGACATATTTTCCCTAAAAAATTCTTAATACAGGATTTCAGCAAAAAAATACGAACCGTCACGGCTCGTATCTTCAAATTGGTTATCCTAAATATTCCCATATTTTATCAGTTATTGTTTTTTCCAAATCAGCTTCTTCGCTTCGGTGAACCTTACGGCCGTTTGCGGCCAGTTTACAACGTCCCACCATTTGTCCACATAGGCTGCCCGATTATTTTTATATTGTAGGTAATAAGCATGTTCCCATACATCAAGAACAAGGATTGGAATCGTATCCCACTGGGTCAAAACCATATGCAATTCCGATTGAAGTATTTCTAGCCGCCACGCACGTGGAGCCCAGACTAATATCGCCCAGCCAACACCTTCTACCTGTTTGGCCGCTTCACTAAAATGACTTTTAAAAGCTGCAAAGCTTCCAAAATCCTTTTCAATCTGTTTAAGTAAATCTCCCTTTGGCTGTCCGCCTCCTCCTGGAATCATCACTTCCCAAAAAAGCGTATGGAGATAATGGCCTGACCCATGAAAGGCTGCTTCCTTTTCCCAATGTTTCAACAAGGAGAAATCTTTCGTTTCCCTCGCATTTTTCATCATCAATTCCGCTTTATTCAGCCCATCGACATATGCTTGATGATGCTTATCATGGTGCAGATGCATGATTTCCCTTGAAATCGTCGGTTCCAACGCATCATAGGCATAAGGTAACGGCGGAAGTGTATGCTTCCCAATTGGGACTGATTGCCTATCCTGTATATTGAATTCTCTAGCGAGTTCTTCAATTTCTTCATAGACCTGAGCCATCTCTTCTTCAATCAGGACCATATCCTCATAATCCATTTCTTCCTCATCCATATCTTTTGTCAATTGGGAAAGCCGTTCAATATTTGATAACACTGACGAATCGGTGATATCGATCTTCTCAAGATATTCCATGACTCCATCAACCCAATCACTTACCTCTTTAGCATAATCTCTAACATCAGACATCTTTCAACCTCCTCTTAACCTTCATGCACATAATCATCAAAGTATTCTATGTTTCGATTAAGCGGAGATTCCATTTATAAATAAAAAAACAGCTAGGCCTATTAAGCCTGGCTGTTTCCTTTATCTTGACTGTAACATTTTCGTCCGGTAATCCGTTTCATAAAACTCCAATTCTTCACGCATGGTCTGGAATCCACTTTCCACGGCCTTCAGAATGGTTATTATGCTGTCTGGCACACTTTGGTGAAATTTAATCGAGTTTTTTCCTGTATAGGCAGATCTGCTGTCCTCAAACCACCGATCCGATTTTGGGGAAAAGTATTCTTCGATACATTGATGATAAACCCTATAAAGCGTCTTTTCAGCTGCAGCTTTATTGAAAACATCATTTTTCAGAACGATTTGGCAAGCCTCCAAGCCCTCTTCACAACTTACAAGCATTCTTCTTAAACTAGAAAGGATCCCTTTATAATAAGTTTCATCCCCGCTTTTTTCCTCTTGCAGCTTAGTATAGGTCGTCTCATTTATAAATTCCTCTAGCTGAGCCACTGTCGTTTCCAAAAAGCCTTTTACATCCTCAAGCTGAGATTTAACCAATGTATTCCCCAACCGTGAACCCTCCTCAAAATGATTAAGATTGAATATAATAGTCAACATGTGACTCTATATCATATGGTTTAGCTTGGTCAATAGATATAAACACTTTCTCCAATTTTTCAAAATCTATATTTTCAAAATAACCAGCTAGCTCTTTTTCTGCATTTATATATACACGTTTTCGGTTAACCAGGCTCGGGTCTTTGAGCAGACAGACCATTGCAATGATATCAGCCATATAAATATCTCTCTTAGAACTTTTGAATAGCGGATTGGCGGGATAAGGAGTCCAACGAGTGACCATCTCATCAAAATAACGAAGATACAGTACATTCAGCGTCTTTTCTTCTCCATCCTTTATGTATTCAATAACGGATCGGTTAAAAAATTCCTCCGGCGAATTTGGCTTTTCTTTTTCAAGCCCAAATCCATTGCATGCTACAATTCGCACCCGCAATCCCCCCGCATTCATTTTTTTCTATATTATCACAATTTAAAGAAAAATGTTATTCGATTGTTTGCTGAAATTTTTCAAAAAACAGATCGGCTTCACCATTTTCAAAGCTATCATCCGAATTATCGGCGAGCGGCGGTAATTCATCAATGGAATTCAGGCCGAAGTAATCCAAAAACTCTTTTGTTGTCCCATATAAATAAGCCCGGCCGGACCCTTCAGCACGTCCGACCTCTTTTATTAAGACTTTAGTGACAAGTGTATGGATGGGGCGGTCCGTTTTGACACCGCGAATTTCATCAATTTCAGCTCTGGTAATCGGCTGCTTATAGGCAATGATTGCGAGTGTTTCCAAAGCGGCCTGGGACAAACCTTGAGTGTTTGATGTTTCCACTAGTCTTTTCAAGTAATCCGAGTGTTCTTTCTTTGTCGTCATTTGATAAACACCCGCTATTTCAATCACCTGAATCCCGCGTACATCCGATAAATATTCTTCCTTTAAACTTTCAACGATGTCCGTTGCTTGATATTCCGTAATTTCAAGGACAGAGGCAATTTGTTTGACGGAGAGTCCTTCATCTCCAGCAGCAAACAATAATGCCTCAAGAATCCCTTTCCAATTAATAACTTCCAACTGGCTCTACACCTTCCTTAGCAGCAATCATGATTTCCGAAAAATTATCTTCCTGTTCAACAATGATTTCATTTAGTTTCATAAGTTCCAGCACCGCCATGAAAGTGACGACGATATGCTCTTTAACCGGAAGCGAAAACAGTTCAAAGAAACTTTTCTTCCCTTTAATTGATTGTAACTCAATCATGATTTCATCCATTCGTTTTTCTATCGAAATCTCTTGTTTCGTTACTTTCGTGTAAAGCGGCTTTTGTATTTTTTGCCTTCGCAGCAGTTTTTGCAGAGCTCCCAACATATCGTATAGACTTATATTCAACTCTTGTTTATCACTTTCCGCTTCTTTAACATATACAGATAAATCACTTGGGGGTTTAGTGAACATCAAGCTGCGTTCTTCTTCCATCCCTTTAAATTCTTCAGCTGCATACTTATACTTTTTATATTCTAATAGTTTCTCCACAAGCTCATCCCGTGGATCTTCTTCAAATATTTCCCCATCTTCATCAACCAATTGTTCATCTTCATGTTTTGGCAGCAACATTTTACTCTTGATGGCAAGCAGTGTTGCAGCCATCACCAGATATTCGCTGGCCACATCCAATTCCAGGTGCTGCATCGTATGGATGTACCCTAGGTATTGATCTGTAATATCAGCCATCGGAATATCGTAGATGTCTATTTCCAGGCGATTAATCAAATGCAGGAGTAAATCCATCGGACCTTCGAAAGCGTCAATTTTTATATTATAACCCATTAAATTACCCCATTTAAATCTAATTGGCCGATAATAGGCCTATTTCTTTCACTAATCAAGTATAGTGGATTGCCGCCCTTTATCCAATAATAATAATTTACGGACCTTAGAAAAGTTCTTAAAAGGGATTTGCGACAAATGGGTCGGTGCCCAATCACATTCTAAAATCCAACATAACCTAGAAATGTAAGAATAGCAGAACAAAGGAGGTACTCATTATGGGTGCAGGTGGTTTTGGACACGGCGGCGGATTCGCGTTTATCGTAGTATTGTTCATTTTATTAGTTATTGTCGGTGCTTCTTGGTGTTAATGGAAGACTGATGAATCAAGCTGATTGCCTTGCAATCGGCTTTCTTTATTTTCCAAGAAAAAATTCTATGCTAAACTTAGAGAGCATACATGGCGGGTGTTAAGCTATGGAAATGGCTTTTTTCCTTACATTAGAGATTCCATCAAACAAAAGGGGTGCTCCTATTGAATTACGCGGAAGACTACCTTTCTTTCCTTGTCCATTTCCATGGGACAAGGGATTACTTCGAATGTCATGAAATTCTTGAAGAATATTGGAAGGAAACCGCTCCAAAAGAGCGTGACTCGCATTGGGTCGGGCTCATACAAATTGCGGTTGCCCTGTACCATGATCGCAGGGGAAACAAAAAAGGGGCTGCAAGGACCCTGGCTAAAGCCCTGGCAAATCTCCACACTAAAAAGGCCGAGCTCCTGAAGTTGGGGCTCGATCCAGAAGAACTGTTCAAAATGCTCGAGGACACACATGAACGAATGTTATCCCAAAAGCCATATGAAAGCATTAATCTTCCGATAGCGGATCAAGGGTTGATCGAGCAATGCCAATCCATGTGTTTGCACGAAGGGTACATATGGGGCGCAGGTAGCAACATGGCTAATTCATCAATAGTTGATAAGCATCTAATGCGCGACCGTTCAGATGTCATTTCTGAAAGGGATCGTCAGCTATCCCTTCGAAAAACAAGAATGGAGGACCGCCCTTAAAGGTGGTCCTCCATTCAACTTTCATATTCAGACTTCTTCACACCTGTCAAGAAAGCTTTCCGTAAACTCATTTGCTTTTAATTCTTTGTCAGGATATTGCTCCTTGATGGCCCTGACCATCGTTTTACCGATACCTTGTTTCCGAAAGGATGGATTTACAGATATATGTTGTATCTCAATGTGGTTTGGAGAGACTTCTATTCCGATCAAGCCCGTAATCTCTTCATCTTTCCATAAGAACAGCTGTAGATTTTCATCCGTTTCATAATTCTTCATCGTATTCCGAAGCGTTTTTATCTCTTTTTCATTTGGCATGAAAGATAATAATCCCATGGCAAACTTCTCATAACTTTTCTTATACTTAATCAACATAATATCCCTCGTTACTAAATAACGTTTTTATTATCTACCTGTTTCAAATAATTCGCTTTGAATAATAAACCTCACATATAACATTTCCATCATACATAAAAACTTCGTTCGTTTCAACATCACTTTCAGCACTTGATTTATCGATGTGCTATGTGCTAAGCGATAAACAGCCAATATACGATTCCCCACATCAAAGCGATAATAAGCATCATAAGTAAAAGAGTTTTATTACTTTTTCTCATCCCATACTCCCTTTATGAATGGTCCAAATATTTAAATAACGAATTCATTTTACTATAACTTAACACAATCTGACAAATATCCTTGCAATCTTGCTTCGATTTTACTACATTGGTAAAGTAATCTTAGGTTCATAGAGTGGTCTTAGGTATAAAATACAAGGAAGCAATCACTTTTTCTCCGTTGAAAGAACCTTGGCTATCTTTGGCTATACAAATATTTTTCGGAATATATGTATCTTTTTTATCCTTTGTTTCGTCAAATACTATGAATCTTTTTTTAAAGCGCTGCCCTTTTATTGAAAGATTCCAATTCAGCAGGAAAAGTTAAGGAGGATTATCATGAAAAAAATGAATAAATGGGTCATTGTAACCATTTTATTATGTCTATTATTGCCATATAAAGCTTTTGCAGATGCAGCTGTTGGTGAAATGATCGTCACACTTGGTGAAAATTTGACAAATGAACAAAAAAATATGATTTTGTCAGAAATGAAAGCCCCTAATGATGTTGAGGTACTGACGGTTAAAAATGCGGAGGAACATGAATACTTAGGAGACTATATCGCTAGCCGGCTGATCGGTACAAAAGCGATTTCATCCTCTGCGATTACTTTGGAGGAAAAAGGTACTGGCCTTAAATTGGAATCGAAAAACATTAACTGGGTCTCAGATGAAATGTATATCAATGCACTGGCAACTGCTGGAGTAAAAGATGCTACCGTTTATGTCACTGCACCTATACCCGTTTCCGGTACAGCAGCTTTGACAGGGGTCATTAAAGCCTATGAGATCTCTTCCGACAAGAAGATTCCGGAAGATGTCAAACAGGCAGCGAATGAAGAAATGGTGAAAACAGCTAAATTGGGTGACGAAATCGGTACAGAGGAAGCCTCTGCACTAGTAACGAAAATAAAAGAGGAAATGGCTGAAAATCCACCAGCCAATACTGAAGAGGTCCGCGAGGTTGTCGAGTCTTCAGCAAAAGAACTTGGAATCGCCTTAAATGATGATCAAGTTCAAAGTCTAATTGATTTATTCAATAAGTTAAAAGAATTGAATATCGATTGGAACGCTGTCGGGGATCAGCTTACTGCAGCTAAAGATAAGCTATCCAATTTTCTTGAGTCCGAAGAGGGTCAATCATTCTTGGATAAATTGAAAGAAGTATTCAGTAGTTTAATAGACGCAATCAAATCATTTTTCAGCTGATTCAAATGAAAAAAGGATGGCCAATGCCATCCTTTTTTCATTTTTTATTGACGACCGCTGCTTCATGTAGGGCCAAATCCAAATGGATAAGATCTTCATACGTTTCGCGTTTGATGACCAATCGGGCTTCTCCATTTTCGGCAAAGACGACAGCCGGTCTCGGAATCCGATTGTAATTATTCGACATGGAATATCCATATGCCCCTGTACAAAAGACTGCCAAGACATCACCCCGTCCGGCTTTTGGCAATGGTAAGTCCCAAATTAACATATCACCGCTTTCGCAGCATTTCCCAGCAATGGACACCGTCTCTTCTACAGGATCAAGTGGCCGGTTTGCAAGAATGGCATCATATTTCGCTTCATAAAGAGCAGGACGTATATTATCACTCATGCCCCCATCAACGGCAATATATTTACGGACATTAGGCACTTCCTTTTCAGAACCGACCTTGTACAAGGTCACACCGGCGTCTCCGACTAATGAACGGCCAGGTTCGATCCAGATTTCAGGCATCATTAAATCAGAATCGGCAATCAGGTTCTGCACTTCCGTAACGATTTCTTCTACATATTGAGATGCCGGTAGCGGGTCGTCCTCTTGTGTATACCGAATTCCGAATCCCCCTCCGAGATTCAATACCTTTGGTTGAAACCCTATCGAGCCATGCCAGTCATTCAGCTTGCCGATAATTTTTTGGGCTGCAAGAAGGAAACCGGTCGTTTGAAAAATCTGGGAACCGATATGGCAGTGTAGTCCCAGAACTTCCAGAAATTCACTTCGTAGTGCTTGTCGAAGGGCGCCTTCCGCCTGCCCGTTAATAAGATCAAAACCAAATTTCGAATCTTCTTGCCCTGTCAAGATGTAATCATGCGTATGGGCTTCGATACCTGGTGTTACACGAAGAAGGATTTTCATTTTTTGTTCACGGTTTGTACAAATTTCTTCCAACAGTGTCAACTCTGAAAAATTATCGACTACTATACAGCCAATGTCATAATCCAAAGCCATATGTAGCTCTTCTTCACTTTTGTTGTTTCCATGGAAGTGAATCCGTTCAGTTGGGAAATTTGCCTTAATTGCCGTATACAATTCCCCCGCTGAGACAACATCGAGAGAAAGTCCTTCTTGATCGGCCAACTGGATCATGGCAATCGAAGAAAAGGCCTTACTTGCGTAAGCAACTTGAGCAGAAATCCCCAATTCCTCAAAAGTTTTCTTGAACCCTCTTGCCCGTTCACGAATTAGCTTTACATCATAAACATATAATGGTGTACCAAATTGTTCGATCAGTTCGATCGTGTCCACTCCTCCGATCTCCAGATGTCCACGTTCATTGACACCACCGGTTCCGTACAAATGCATGATAGCCTCACCTTCCTTACTTAGATCTAAAGATTAATAAGAAATGAGGCAGCCTCAAATAAAGAAACCCTGCTGTAAGTGAGTAGGGTCCTCTATATGAACAAGCCTCATCCGTATCGATTATCCCATTTAATATTGTTCTCTATGACTGCTTAATAGTTCGAAGGGAAAGACAGATTGGTTTAACTTCAAAGAGGCATAAACGCTCTATCTCTTTGTGAAGCCTTAACTTTACCGCTTTATCCGAATAAAATTAAATTACCATAACTTTTCGACAACATCAACCTTTAGATTTTCTCGGCTGCCTATATTTATCCTGGGGATGCACAATACTCGGACGCTCAGCAGTTCCTGGATAAGGTCTTCTTAATAGTATATGTGACAAACCCTTCGGCTGAAATGGGATAAGCGGCCATAAATAAGGTGTATTTAACGTTTTTATACTAGTAAGCATAATAATGTAGAGTGTGATGCCAATGATCAAGCCAGGCACTTTAAAGAAAGCGACCAACACTATCAGTATTAAACGGGAAATTTTATTCGCAACCCCTAATTCTAAACTTGGAGTGACAAAAGTACCAATTGTCGCTACGGAAGCGTAGAGAACCACTTCAGGAACAAATAGTCCGACATCTATCGCTATCTGTCCAATCAAAACGGCCGCAACCAAGCCCATTGCCGTAGAAAGCGGGGATGGGGTATGTACGGCTGCCATCCTTAAAAATTCTATTCCTATATCGGAAATGAAGATTTGGATCACAATTGGTATATGCGTTTTTTCATTCGGCCCGATAAATTCCAACTTATCCGGTAAAAGAGAAGGCTCTAAAGTAAACAATAACCAAATAGGCAGCAAGTATAACGAAACGAAAATCCCGAAAAAACGTACCCAGCGCACCAAGGTTCCAACTGATGGCGCCTGCCGATACTCTTCAGCGTGTTGCATGTGATGGAAAAGAGTGGACGGGGTAATGATGACGCTCGGTGAAGTATCCACATAAATAAGGACATGCCCCTCAAGTAGATGTGTTGCCGCTACATCAGCCCGTTCCGTGTACCTGACAAGCGGATATGGGTTATATCTTTGCTTGACGATGAACTCTTCGATCGTCTTATCAGCCATCGTTATGCCATCAACCTCAATGTTATTCAATTCCTTACGAATGATTTCTATTAAATCAGGATCGGCAATATCTTTAATGTAGCCGATGGAAATATCCGTTTTCGATCGTTCCCCTACATGCAACATTTCGAAACGTAATCTTTCATCCCGTATTCTCCGTCTGGTTATCGCAGTGTTAACGATGATATTCTCGACAAAACCATCCCTTGATCCACGGACGACTTTTTCCGTATCGGGTTCTACTGGCTGTCTCCCGGGATAACTCCTGACATCCACAACCAATCCTATTGGTTTACCATCAACAACAATGACTATTAAACCGGATAATACCTGATCAACAAGTTCATCCATCGTCTTTATTTCCTCAACGGATTGGTGTACGAGCAAGCCTTTGACTGCATCAAAAACTTTAGTAGTCAAGATTTCAGCATTTTTGTTATGAATAAGAGATTCGAGGATTTCCATGATGAACTCTGTATCCGTCAGCCCGTTTATATAGTAAAGATGCACATCTTTTCTAAGGACCTTTATCCTTCTTACCCCTAAGTCGAAGCTGACGCCCAGACCTACTTTCTCTTTCATGTACGCGTCAACTTCCGCTACCCTATCCGGAATCGGTTTCATGTTTTCAGGTTTTTCTGAAGTCATCATGACCACTCCTTTCCAATATGATTTCCACCGCTAGCTTCGTTATCGGTGCTCCTCTTTTAAAATCGTCCTGATGGGACATTTTTCCGATATCCCCTATCCCCACTACTATGGGAACATGCAATTGATCGATGCAATACACCGTATCTCCTGTAATCTTGCCCAGTTCAAATTCCTCGGCGCCGTATTTATCAACCCCGTTCGGTGTCAAATTACCATCCCGGTCAATACAGATATCCACCTTGGTCCATTCTTCCCTTCTAGTCTTTGAAGCGACCGCTATCACTCCAAGGACATTAATATCAGGGTGACCGGCAACTACCTTCATTGCCTGTTCGCCGGATCCTTCACCGATAAAACCGCTATCATCAAACATGACCAATACAGGATCATACTTCGCCTTTTTTATTAATTCAACTAGCTCCAAGCCCGTATATCGTGATGGATTACCCTGGGACATGGAGATACATCTTCCCCCAATTTCCTTGGCTACAAGCTCAACAGCCCGTTTTGCATACTCATCTCCATCCGTAATCAATATCACTTTTCGTTTGGTCACCATCTTGGGCCTACCTTTCATCATCAGGAATAGTTACCTCATAAACTTATAAATCGACAAAATAAATCCATTGGAATAATGATCCGGCTATTTTCCCCAATACGAGTGCCATTAACAGATAAATGATTTTCTCTTGAATGCCGATTCGCTTGGACAGAACCGGAAATACATTCAGGACTTCAGTTAAGGCAGCAGCAAGCATCCCATTAAAGATCCCGTCAGCCAGGCCAATCGGAATCAATAAAAATTGTGGGAGGGAAAATTCCGTACCCTGTAACCCTAGCCAAGTTCCTGCGACAACCCCGGCAATGATAGCTCCTTCGTAGTAATGTATCATTTTCATTGTTTTTGTCAGCTGAGTCAGCCTCGGTATCACCCCAAGTACAGTTAAAAACGCTACAAAACCGGCACCTGTTGCAAAACCTCCGGCTAAACCAACAAAGATTCCGAAGATAACTTTACCTGTCATCAAGATGGCGCACGTTCTCCTTATTTTCATTCATGATTACATAACGGTCCAAATCCTGCTGATAGTTGAACATTTCAACCTCGAGCGGACTAGGTTCCTCATTGAAGCGTTTTTTAAAAAAGTGATTAAAAAATAAAATCATGCCCATGCCAAGTCCGAAGCTATATGGGATTTGGATCAATAACGGCTTTTCTTCCACTTTTCCCGTTATTAAAGTAAAGATTTTTTGATGCACTTCCCCCATGCTGACATCCACATGGAAGTTCATGATGGTCATCCCGCCGCCGACAAACAACAAGAACCAGACTAAGGCGAAAGTCAAAACCGACATTTTCTTTTTCGAGAGGATGATTTCGATGATCGTTTGGGAGGGTCCGAACGTCTCCACCTCAATGGTCGTATCCACCTTACGAATGGCCATGATAACTTGAGCCAAATCAATGACAATAATATTTCTATCTTCCTTCTTGACCGTTAATAATATGATTTCTTCAATTTTTCGAATCACTTCTTCAGGTCCGATTATCCTTGCAATATCTTTTATCCTCACCGTTTGATTTCCCTTTACTTGTACACGGTTTCTCATCCTGATATATACAACTGCCACTATCATCACATCCCGACCTTTTATTTCCTTATGCTAGTAGTATGGATTGGAAACAGTTTGAAAATGCAGGAAGTGAACCATGTCCAAATATTACTAATTGAAAACAAAAAAGACACGCTGTAATGACAGCATGTCTTTTTGATTTACATTCATAGATTAATGAGTGGGGAAGAAAATCAGCTGAACCAAAAATATCAATCCAAAAATATAAATGAGCGGATGTACCGATTTTCCTTTTCCACTGAATACCTTCATTAGGGGATAAGTAATGAACCCGATTGCAATCCCTGTAGATATGCTTGAAGTAAGCGGCATCGTTAAAATGATCGCAAATGCCGGAAATGCTTCATCGAAAATTTTCCAATTGACTTTAGCCAAGCCTTCCATCATGAAACATCCTACGATGATCAAAACGGGGGCTGTAATTGCTTGAACTGAAGAAATGGCCGATATTAATGGAGAAAAGAAAATCGATACAGCGAACAGGATCGCCACAACAGTAGCAGTTAACCCGGTACGTCCGCCTGCGGCGACTCCAGTACTCGATTCAACGTATGCCGTTGAGGGACTTGTTCCAAACATCGAGCCGACTATCGTCGCAATCGCATCACCTAAAAATGCTTTCTTGGCACGTGGGATTTTCCCATCCTTCGTTAGTCCTGCCTGTTCCGTGACACCAATCAAGGTACCTGTCGTATCAAAGATCGTCACAAGTAAAAAGGCGAAAACGATTGAATATAAAGAATGCGTGAAGACCCCGGCAATATCGATATCGAAAAATACCGGTGTTGGAGGTACAGATACGACTCCATCAAAGTTGAGCAAACCGATAAAGTAGCCAATGACTGCCGTGATGATCATACCAATAAAAATTGCCCCTTTTATATTACGGGCCATAAAAATCAAGGTAATGAATAAGCCCGCTAACGCTAAAACGGTTCCTGGCTGATGCAAATCGCCTAGCGTCACCATCGTTGATTCATTAGACACCACGATTCCAGCGTTTTTCAATCCGATAAATGCAATGAATAAACCGATTCCGGATGTTATGCCATATTTTAATGAGTTAGGGATCGCATCAATTATCATTTTACGCAAGCTCGTCACGCTAATTAATAGAAATAGCAAACCAGCAATGAAAACCGTACCGAATACAGTCTGATATGAGAGGCCCTGTGCCCCCACAACGCTGGCAAAATAAGCATTCAAACCCATCCCTGGTGCTATCGCAATCGGGTATTTTGCTACCAGCCCCATGATAAGGGTCCCAATTACCGCTGATATGACCGTTGCCATGAAAACTTGTTCAAATGGAATTCCGATAGAAGACAATAAAGCCGGATTCACAATAAGGATATAAACCATTGTTAAAAATGTCGTAATACCCGCCATGACTTCTGTACGGACATCCGTCCCATTTTCTTTCAAGGAAAAAAACTTTTCCATAAACATATTTTAGACCTCCAGATCTAAAGGAAACACCGACAACCGTTTGCACGCAAAGACAAGGTGTCCTAAAATTGTACTGCATCGACGCTTTTCCTGATTAATTTTTCGTTTAAAACAATTGAAAAACGAATGAAAAACGCGACCTTTACTATATTATTCGTTTTTAATTTTAAATTCAACTAAAAAATTTGACCCCCACTCATATTTTCAAAAATTTTCATCCCACCAAGATATCCTGAGGGAATTACCTTTACTTTTTCCTTAAATAAAGATTTATCTCCAGCCAAATGAAAAACCACATGAATCACTGATTCATGTGGTTTTTCATTTGCTGAAGAATTTTCTTTTCCAGCCTTGACACCTGAACTTGGGAAATACCAAGCCTTGCCGCTACTTCCGATTGCGTCTGATCCTTATAATACCTCAGGAAAACAATCAGCCTTTCACGTTCATTCAATTCATGTATGGCTTCTTTCAAAGCGATTTGATCAAACCAAGATGTTTCGTTATGGTCGGCAATCTGGTCAAGAAGGGTAATCGGATCTCCATCATTTTCGTAAACCGTTTCATGGATGGATGAAGGGCTCCTGCTGGCTTCTTGAGCCATGATAATTTCTTCTGGCGATAGCTCAAGGTGTTCCGCCAATTCGTTGACAGTCGGGACACGGCCATACGTCTTTGAAAGTTCCTCTTTGGCCCTGCGAATTTTATTCGCCATTTCCTTTAAAGACCGGCTTACTTTAACCGTTCCATCATCACGGATAAAACGTTGGATTTCACCAATGATCATTGGCACAGCATACGTTGAGAATTTCACTTCAAACGATAAGTCAAATTTATCCACGGACTTCAACAGACCAATACAGCCAATTTGATAAAGGTCGTCCGGTTCGTAACCTCGATTGAGGAATCTTTGCACGACTGACCATACAAGCCTAAGATTGCTATTGACAATCAGGTTCCTTGCATCCTGGTCACCGCTCTGGCTGCGTTGGATTAAACTCCGCAATTCCTCATCTTTTAAATGGGGCTGGCCTTTCTTGCTCTTCTGGTTTTTAACCTCCACATCCATATGCAAGTCTCCCTTAATTGCACAAAGCTCTGCTTGTAGTTAAGTGCTTTTTTAATCGAATGATCGTGCCTTCGCCCTTATGGGAAATTATATGGATTTCATCCATGAAGTTTTCCATGATGGTGAATCCCATACCGGAACGTTCAAGTTCGGGTTTAGTCGTAAATAACGGCTGTTTAGCCTCCTCGACGTCCTCAATGCCCAGTCCTTCATCCCGGATGGTCAATTCCACAGTATCACCTTCGATGACCACTGAAATGTAGACCCAACCTTCAGGGTCGCTCTCATACCCATGGATAATCGAATTCGTAACGGCTTCTGACACGACAGTCTTGATCTCAGTCAATTCATCCATCGTCGGGTCCAATTGGGCAATGAAAGCCGCAACAGTTACCCTTGCAAAAGATTCATTTTGGCTTAGTGCAGAAAATTTCGTTTCCATTTTATTTTTCATCTTAGGCAACCCCCAGTCTTTGCAAAGCGTTTTTTTCGGATAGTTCCATTTTAACAATTTTAAACAACCCTGACATCTCAAATAACCGCTTTACCGCTGGAGAAATTGCACAAACCACCATTTCACCTTGCTTTTTGTTTACCTGCTTATAGCGTCCTAAAATAACTCCAAGCCCTGAACTGTCCATAAAATGCAATTCTTCCATGTTGAGGATAATATGCTTGATATTATGCTTTTGAATGGCTGCCTCTGCCTGGTTTTTCAATTTTTCTGCTGTATGATGATCTAAATCACCTTTGAGACGAATGCACAATACACGATTTTTCGCCTCCATATTAATCGTAAGACTCATTATATACAGCCTCCTTCACTGTCTTATAAAGAGTCAAATTCTCTTTTTCACCTGCAGATTCCTTCTTACTGGCAAAACTAGTGGAGATTCGCCTAAATTAGTACGATTAACAGGCATTGCGACAATTTATTCTATTTCGCTTGGGTAAACATGCCGAAAGCCCGTTTATACAATTGCCACCAGCTGGCATTTTCAACGGTTTCTTTCGCGACAATTGGAGATTCGACATACACCTTACCGTTTTTCTTCAATTCAAGTGTACCAATTTGATCGCCTTTTTTAATGGGGGCATCCAAATCTTTATCAAGAGTGATTTTTTTTGTAAAGTCCTTTGCCGTCCCGTTCTTGGTTGTCAAAACTGAAATGGGTTCACTTGTCACTCCCATCACGGATTTCTTGCTGCCTTTACTTATCTTTGCTTCACCTAACACCTCGCCGCGTTTATAAATCGGATATGTGATGTATTGTGAAAATGCATAATCCAACATCTTGGTGACCTGAGCGTTTCGTTCCTTTGGAGAAACGGCCCCGAAAACGACGGCAATGACACGCATATTCCCTTTTTTTGCTGTGGCTGTCAGACAATACTTCGCTTCATTAGTGAATCCTGTCTTCAGTCCATCCACTCCAGGGTAAAATTTCACCAATCTGTTCGTATTAACAAGCCAGAACTTCTTTTCGGTATTTTCACGGAGGTAATCTTCATATGTTCCCGTGAACCTTGTTATCGTATCGTATTTCAATAATTCCTTCGCCATGATCGACATATCATGGGCCGAACTGTAATGATCTTTAACAGGAAGGCCTGTTGCGTTTTGGAACTTCGTATTTTTTAACCCGAGGTCTTTCGCCTTTTTGTTCATTTTCCTAACGAACTCTTCTTCCGATCCAGCAAGACGTTCAGCCATCGCTACCGATGCATCATTCGCCGAACCAATCGAGATGCCCTTAAGCATTTGTTCTGTGGTCATTTCTTCACCTGGCTCGAGGAAGATCTGGGAACCGCCCATCGATGCTGCATACTCACTAGTCCTGATTTTCTCCTTCATGCTGAGTTCGCCTTTATCTATCGCTTCCATGATCAGCAGCATCGTCATGATTTTCGTCATGCTTGCCGGTGAAAGGCGAGCATCTGCATTTTTATCATAGAGTACATTGCCTGTATCCCGTTCAATCAAAATGGCTGATTTAGCATTGGCCGCCAGGTCGACTCCCTTTTCTTCAGCTGCCTCTGTATGCGGGATGCTAAAACCCATTGCTACTAATACGGTTAAAAATAGAGAAAGAATCCGCTTCATCTCCATACCCTCCAATCTTTATATGATTTATTTTTTCCATCAAACCCATTTTTATACAAATAAAGATGAATTTTGAACATATAATGGATATTGAGTAACATATTAACAAAAAATAAAAGAGGATGCGCATGGGCATCCTCTTTTAAACATTCAATGGGACAGACGTAAAAAGGCCGCTCAAAACCGCGGCCTTTTTTTTGTTATTCCATGATCTCTTTATAGATCAAAGTAGGTTTTTCCACTTTCTCTTTAGAAATCGCAATGCTTTCATACAATTTTTCCTTCACCTTTGAAACATCTTCAAAATTGCTGTAAATCGTCACAAGGGATTCACCTTTTGCCACGGATTCCCCGATTTTTTTACGGAGTACCAGTCCGACTGCCAAATCAATCTCTGATTCTTTTGTCGCCCGCCCGGCGCCTAAAAGCATAGCTGCCGTTCCTACTTCATCTGCGATGATTTCCGATACATATCCATCCTCTTTCGCTTCTAGCTCGAAAACATGAGCAGCCTGCGGAAGTTTTTCCGGCTGATCCACAACCGAACCATCGCCTCCCTGCGCTTCTAGGAAGACTTTGAATGAGTTAAGTGCAGAACCATCTTTGATCGCATTTTCAAGCAAGGTTCTTGCTTCTTCCAGCGAGCTTGCCTTTTTGGCAAGGTACACCATATGGCTTCCCAGTGTTAAAGAAAGTTCCGTTAAATCTTCCGGTCCTTCCCCTTTAAGCGTATCTATGGCTTCCTTCACTTCTAATGCATTTCCGATTGCGTAACCCAGAGGTTGGCTCATATCGGAAATGACAGCCATCGTGTTTCGCCCCACATTGTTCCCAATGCTTACCATCGCATGCGCTAACTCTTCGGAATCTTCGAGAGTTTTCATGAAAGCGCCTGCTCCCGTTTTAACATCAAGTACAATAGCATCAGCACCTGCAGCGATTTTCTTACTCATGATCGAGCCGGCAATCAAACCGATACTATTAACCGTAGCCGTAACATCGCGCAATGCATATAACTTTTTGTCCGCTGGAGTCAGGTTACCACTTTGCCCAATGACAGCTATTTTATTTTTATTGACAAGTCTAATGAACTCGTCATTTTCTATTTCGACATGGAAACCTTTTACAGACTCCAATTTATCGATCGTACCGCCTGTATGGCCGAGCCCGCGTCCTGACATCTTTGCAACTGGGACACCTACAGCAGCAACCAATGGTCCAAGCACTAGTGTTGTGGTGTCACCAACACCGCCTGTTGAATGTTTATCGACCTTAATTCCTTCAATCATCGATAAATCAATTTGATCGCCCGACTCGACCATTGCCATGGTTAAATCAGCACGTTCCTGCTCATTCATCCCTTTGAAATAAACAGCCATTGACCAGGCACTCATTTGGTAATCGGGAATCGATCCATCGGTAAACCCTTTGATAATGAACTGTATTTCTTCTGTAGAAAGAGCCTTTCCATCACGCTTTTTCTCAATTAAATCTACCATTCTCATATTGGAATCCCCACTTTTTTAAAGACACCGCTTCTCTCAGGTGTACTTGTATTTTTTTGGATCGTTTTATATGTCTTTAACGATTTGCTTAACAAATTCCAGAAAACTGCTTTTCACTTTTTCCGTCGTTTCAATTACCTCTTCATGCGACAAAGGCTGATCCAGAATGCCTGCAGCCATATTGGTAAGGCATGATATTCCAAGCACCTTCATACCGCTATGCCTTGCTACGATAACTTCCGGAACTGTCGACATCCCAACAGCATCCCCGCCAAGGATCCTTGCCATTTTCACTTCTGCCGGTGTCTCATAGGTCGGTCCTGTATTTCCGATATAGACACCTTCTTTAATATCCAGGCCTAGTGAAGATGCTATTTGTTTAGCTTGAGTCCGAAGGTCTTTATTATAAGCTTCTGACATATCAGGGAATCTAGGGCCGAAACGCTCCTCATTAGGACCAATCAATGGGTTTGCCCCCATTAAATTAATATGATCCGTAATGAGCATCAAGTCACCTGGTTCATAGCTTTCATTAACGCTTCCGGCAGCATTCGTTACAATTAGCTGCTCAACACCAAGAAGTTTCATTACACGTACTGGAAATGTGACTTTCTCCATGGAGTACCCTTCATAAAAGTGGAAACGCCCTTGCATGGCCACTACCTTTTTACCACTTAAATGACCAATCACAAGCTGTCCAGCATGTCCTTCAACAGTCGATACCGGAAATTCCGGAATTTCATGGTAAGGAATCGTTATGGGATTTTCAATTTCATCTGCCAATACTCCAAGTCCAGAACCAAGAATCAGTCCTATCTCCGGGGAGCCTTCAATCTTATTTTTTATGAATGACGCAGCTGTCTCTATTTTATTAAACATCTATTTAATCTCCCCTTTATTTAGATCGCCCAATATATTTTTCCCGAAGGCAGGCATTTTCACATCAAAATTAGCAGCGACCGTCGCCCCGATATCAGCAAATGTATCTCTTACCGGGAGCTCCGCACCTTCTGTAAATCGTTTGGAGTAGACTAATAATGGCACATATTCACGTGTGTGATCGGTTCCTTCATGTACCGGATCATTCCCATGGTCGGCAGTGATGATCAATAAATCATCCTCTTTCAGTTTATCTAGGACTTCCGGCATCCGAGCATCGAATTCTTCCAATGCCTTTCCGTATCCCTCTGGATCGCGCCTGTGACCGTATAAAGCATCGAAGTCGACCAGGTTAAGGAAACTTAGCCCTTTGAAGTCCTGTTCTATCGTTTGGATTAATTTATCCATTCCATCCATATTGGATACGGTCCTTAATGATTCTGTGACGCCTTCCCCATCAAAGATATCCGAGATTTTCCCGATTGCGAGCACATCATATCCAGAATCCTTCAATTCGTCCATTACTGTCCGGTTAAAAGGCTTCAATGCATAATCATGACGGTTAGTGGTTCTTTTGAAGCTGCCTGGTTCACCTGTGAAAGGTCTGGCAATCACGCGCCCAACCTTGAACTCATCAGCCATTGTCACCTCACGTGCAATTTCACAAATCCTGTATAATTCGTCTATCGGAACGATATCTTCATGTGCAGCAATCTGTAAAACTGAATCAGCTGATGTATATACGATCAACGCACCCGTTTTCATATGTTCCTCGCCAAGTCTTTCCATGATTTCCGTACCGCTTGCCGGGACGTTCCCAATAATTCCCCGTCCCATTTTCGCCTCGAGTTCATTGACTAACAATTCCGGAAAACCATCTGGAAATACACGGAATGGAGTGGATATATTCAACCCCATGATTTCCCAATGTCCAGTCATCGTATCTTTTCCTGTAGATGCCTCTTTCATTTTCGTATAGTATGCGAGAGGATGCTGAGCTTTATCAATCCCTTTGATTTCACGTATATTGCCTAAACCCAATTTTGCGAGAGTCGGCATGTTCAATCCATTCATTTTTTCTGCGATATGGCCAAGTGTATCCGCCCCTTTATCACCGAATAAATCTGCATCAGGTGCTTCGCCGATTCCAACAGAATCCATAACAACTACAAATATACGTTTAAATGCTGAATTTCCATTCATGAGTCATTCCTCCTAAAATAGTAATCAGTTTTATACTCTCTATAATACCCTTATACTGCACAGTTACTCTTCAAATAAATGCAATGATGATAACGTCAGAAGTCTGACCTCTCTATATTGTAAACGATTACCTAGATGGAGACAAATAATATATTTCACGAATGAAATAAAGTTCCATTGGATGTGCGCAAGAATCTCAGCAGCATTATGGGTGTCGAGACAGATCGGAAAAAGGCTGCTCCCTTCAACTGCCTCGCAGTTAAATTCACAACCTTTCTATCATTCTGCTATTCTATTATGCTCGCGGATGGAATTTTGAATATACATCCTTGATCCGTACGTTCGTAATATGTGTATAAATTTGCGTTGTCGAAATATCCGCATGACCAAGCATTTCTTGGACGGCACGTAAATCAGCCCCATTCATCAATAGATGAGTCGCGAAAGAATGTCTCAGTGTATGTGGTGTAATTTCTTTTTCTATTTGTGCCGATTTCACAAGTTTTTTTAGAATCTTCCAAAACCCCTGCCTTGTCAGCCTATTGCCATGATGATTCAAAAAAAGTGAATCTGTCCTGTGCTTTGGGCTGGACAATCTCCCTCGGGAACTTTCCATATAATGTTCAATGGCACCCAATGCCGTTTGTCCAATCGGAATGATCCTCTCTTTATTTCCTTTCCCTACACAACGGACAAAACCCATCGATGCATGAACATCACTCACATCCATGGATATCAACTCACTGACACGCATACCTGTCGCATACATCAGTTCTAGCATCGCCTTGTCTCGTAAACCGAATTCATCCATTATCTTCGGGGCTTCCAATAGTGCTTCAACCTCTTCCATGCTTAATACTTTCGGAAGGCTTCGTTCCGGTTTTGGCGTTTCTATATGTATGGACGGATCTTGATCGGTTACTTTTTCCCTTAGAAGAAATTGATGAAAAGACCGGATGGACGCAATATGACGTGCTACCGTCTTCGATGATTTCCCTTGATCCTTCAAATGCACGAGAAAATGCAAGATGTTCACCCGCCGTGAATCATTCCAGTCGTTAATGGTTTCAACATCTTTCAGATAGCCCCAATATGATTTTAAGTCGCGCTCATAGGAGACGAGCGTATTCTTGGCCAGTCCTTTTTCAATGGTTAAAAAATGAATGAAATCCCTAATTTGATTCTCCATATTCATTACTCCCCGTTTAAATAAAACAACATTAAGCGTTCAAGCCATGCATCATCACCCGTATCAACAGCCTTCGATACTTTTACAGCCATACCTTTGGGTTCATCATAACGATGATAACTCTGATATTCCTGATTTAACCATACCATTCCTATATAAAAAAGAACAGTGAAGCTAACAAAGAGAACCATCACTTTAGCCGTATGCAAAATAAGCGATAATGATGTTTTCATCATCTTTCCCCTCCCATTCGATCCTCTGTATCAATCTATGCCCAACAGGACAAGTTTTATACGTGTTTAGGTAAGGAGAAAGCAAAAACTGCACTTACGTGAGAAAATTCATTCCTTCATCCTGATATTTTCCTGATGCCTCGCAATAGGTTTTTAGCCCTTTAAAAATGCAGAAAACCTTCTCCACTAAATGGAAAAGGTCCAACTTCATTCACCTTTGTTGTCTTCTTTGTCATGACATCGATGACAAATGCCATGAAAGGTTAATCTATGGTCTTTAATCTTGAAGTTCCAGTCGCGTTCCACAATGTCTTCTACGTCTTCAAGTAGGTCTTCCTGGATCTCATCTACCGCACCACATTCCACACAAACAAGATGATGATGGAAATGCGCAGCTCCTTCTTGTCTTAAATCATAACGGGAAACCCCGTCTCCAAAGTTAATTTTATCTACTATCTTCAATTCAGTCAGCAACTCTAGCGTACGGTAAACTGTTGCCAATCCAATTTCCGGCGACTTTTCTTTGACAAGGAGGTAAACGTCTTCTGCGCTTAAATGATCCTCTTCATGCTCAAGTAAAACGCGGACGGTCGCTTCTCGCTGAGGCGTTAATTTGTAGCTGGACGAGTGCAACTGCTTTTTTATCCTATCAATTCTGTTTTCTATTTCCATACCTAATATTCCCTCCCGCGCCGCTATCCTATCCATTATATCAAATGAGGGAAAACTGTCAAAATAGATTTCTTGTTAATGATAAAAAAATTTGCGGGAACCGTAAATTTCGATCAATGACCCAATAAACTTACGACATTTTTCATTAAGGAAGGGGATAGGTACGCTTCAAATGCAGCAGCTGTAACCAAAAATAACCCCGACAAAATCAATGAGAAAATATACCGTGATATTATCGGCTTCAGTGGCTCACGAACCTGCTTAAGGAAAATCCGGCTGATCATTTTCATTGATAGTGAGACGGCAAGGACGGTTATCACGATGAATATAGGGACTATGAATATATTTTGGGGCAGAATGGCGACAAACGATAATAAAAACCCACTCCACCCCATTTGATTGACTAAAAAGCCGACTGTGAATCCAACAACCATCCCTTTTATAAATAGCAAAACCAAGATGACAGGCAAACCGATGACCGATATTCCGAGAATCCAGATGACGCCGATATATTTTATATTATGCATAATACTTTGGCTGAACATATCATGCGAAGATGCAAATTCACCTTTGGATACTTGTCCGAAAAATTGCGATAAATAATAGAACAAGTCTTCCTTTTGGGTAAAGCTCAAACTATTCACCAGTACTGCCCCAAAAATGACACCCATCAAAAAAAGCACAGTGATAAAGACATATAATGAGGAATGTTCGTTAATATGTTTCATTACGGCATTTTGTACGACAGATTTTTTTTTCATCTTTCATCCTCCCAACTCCGCTTACTAGAATCTATGTTTTCACTCTCTCATTTATGCTAAGTAAACTTTCCCCATCAACAGAACACCTTACCCTGAATTCGTGTTATAATTTTCCAAAATCATTATATGGAGGTAGGATATGAAAGCTATATTAATGGATTTCCCCGAAAAAATTGAAACCCCACGATTATATTTAAGACCATGTCAGCCTGGTGATGGCCTTGACGTTTACGAGGCCATTGTCCATTCTAAACATGAATTGAAACAGTGGCTGCCATTTGCCCATCAAGATGCGTCTCCGGAAACTTCAGAACAGAACGTTCTTAAGTCCTTTGCGGACTTTATTTTAAAAGAGGATATTAGACTTCATATTTATAGGAAAGAAGACGATCAATTCATCGGCTCCACTGGTCTGCACCGGATTAACTGGGATATCCCTAAATTCGAAATTGGCTATTGGATTGATACGAGGTACAGTAAACAAGGGTACATAATGGAAGCGGTCGAAAAGTTAACCAAATTCGCTTTCTACCATTATGGGGCAAAGCGAGTTGAAATCCGCTGTGACCCTAAGAATATTGCCAGCAAACGGATTCCCGAGAAGCTAGGGTTTATCCTTGAAGGAACTTTGCATTATGACTGTCTAAGTGCTGATGGCAAGGAATTGCGGGACACCTCCATTTATGCAAAAACTACAAACTAAAAAAAGTCCTGACAGTTAACAATCATCTGTCAGGACTTTTATTCAGGTTAGCTTTCCTTTTTGACTTTTCCGTATTTGCCTCCGCCCCCCACCTCAAAAGAAAGTGTCCCTTTTCTGGCAGAATCGATGTAGCGGGCCAATTTTTCAGGCACGATTTCCATGAGCTGTTCAAGCGTAACTTCATGAAGGATATTCATCTCTGTTCCAAATGCCACCAGCAGTTTTTCCATCGATTTAGGTCCAAGTCCTGGGATGAAATCGAGTGGTACTTGATGGATATATGGTGGCCTTTCCCTTCCATACCTTCCGTTGATTTTGGAAATGGAGAGTTCTTTGATCCTGGACGATACTCCTTTTATAATGGAGATATTACCACACTCAGGACATTGTTCACTATCCCTCAACACCTGGTGTAAACACCCTGAACATACGGTTTGATGATATTTTCCCAATAAGGGGTTCAATCCATAATTGACGGTCACCTTACGATCCCCTTTTTCTTTAAGGGCTTTTGCCAGCTCATTGAAACTTGGTTCTTCAAGCAGGACTTTTTGATATTCACGAGCGATTTTCCCAAGCGAATGAGCATCGGAATTTGTCACGAATACATAGGAGTCCAACTCCTCGATATCCTTTACCATTTCTGTATCTGAACTTAAGCCAAGTTCGATGGCATCAATCAGCTTCGGATCGAATACTTCTGTCAGACTGGACCGCACCCCTTTTCCATACAAGCTTTTAAATGGGGTGAAAACATGTGCCGGGATAAACAGGCCGCCCAGTGACTTCACCATCTTTTGCAGCGTTCTTCCATCACAATAAATCCTTTGGGAGCTCAAGGTTATATTTTTAACATGTCCGCTCATCCATGATGAGAATTCCTTCATCGCTTGTAAAGTGGGAAAATAGGCGAGGACATGGATTGGTCCATTACAATTCTGGTCATAAATTTCAATCTCCGAGCCTGGAATGATGGTTGTATTCCTGTATTGAAGTCCACCTTCCATCTTTTCCGTGATTTCGCCATCCAGAATCCCCGCTTCGATCTCTTCGATAATTTCAGGAGAATGGCAATCGATTATCCCGATTAGATCAAGGCCCTTCCTTTCACTTGCCACTTGCAGCACCTTGCTGAAGGTTAACGACTTAGCACCTGTTATTTTCACGGCCCTTCCGCTTCTCGTTCTGCCTATATGGATATGCAGGTCAGCGTAAAACTCCTTCATTTATGAAGTCATCGCCTTTTTCAACAGCAGATACTGCACGGCATATGCCGTTTTCGCATCCTGGATTTTCCCTTCATCCATATAAGTTTGAGCTTCCTCCAACGTGAGTTCAATCATCTCGACAAATTCATCTTCATCCAGTGGGGCCGCATTTTCTTTCTTTTTCAAATTGTGGGCCACATACAGGTGGACCAATTCATCGGCGAAACCTGGTGAAGTATAGAAGGATATGATGTGCTCCATTTTTTCGCATTCATAACCTGTCTCCTCTTCCAGCTCCCGTTCTGCCGACAGAACCGGTTCTTCCCCTTTTTCCAGCTTTCCTGCAGGGATTTCCACCAAGCTTCTCTCCAGCGCTTTACGGTACTGTTCAACCATGATGATTTTATTTTCTGCAGTAAGAGCTATGATTGCAACCGCTCCCGGATGTTTGACTATTTCACGTTTACCCGTTTTCCCATCAGGAAGTTCTACATCATCCACTTGCAGGCTGATTACCTTTCCTGTGAAGATTTTTTCCGAAGACAGCGTTTTTTCTTCAAATTTTTTCATCCTGACCACTCCTCTGTTCTAATTGCAGCATGATTTCTCATACATTTTACCATAATAGAGAGGGAGGGCGATTTAATGAAAGTTTACGTATTGGAAAAAAGCGTTACTTTATCCGGAAAGAGTTGGGAAATCCTTCAAAAACTAAAACAATTGCAAAATCAATATGTCTATATCAATGATTGGATTGCCGACATACACCATCAGGCGCCACCCGCTCCTTTAAAACGGATCAAGTGAATTCTTTGAGTGAAATGGATTTCTCCTTTACAATGAATGTAAAGGGAGTGGATAACATGAAAAAACGCAGACTAGGCAATTCAGAATTGCTAGTATCTGAAATCGGGCTCGGATGCATGTCATTGGGGACTGTTGAAAATCAGGCATCCGAAATCATACAGGCCGCTTTAGATGAAGGAATCAATTACTTTGATACGGCTGACTTATATGATTTCGGTATGAATGAAGAAATCGTCGGAAAGAATTTAAAATCGGTCCGCGATAAGGTATACATAGCCACCAAGGTTGGAAACCGTTGGAATGAAAATAAGGATGCCTGGAGCTGGGATCCATCTGGCTCTTATATTAAAACGGCAGTAAAAGATAGTTTAAAACGGTTGGGGACTGATTATATTGACCTTTATCAGTTACATGGAGGCACCATTTCAGACAATATCGGAGAAACGGTAGAAGCATTTGAAGAGCTGAAAAAAGAAGGCTATATCCGATATTATGGAATTTCCTCGATTCGTCCGAATGTGATCAAGGAATTCACTGAAAAATCCGAGCTCGATTCCGTAATGATGCAGTTTAATCTTCTCGACCGCCGCCCAGAAGAATGGATGTCCCTTTTGGACAACAAACAGATCAGCATCATCGCCCGTGGGCCCCTTGCTAAAGGGTTGCTTAGTGAGAAAATGCTTGCAAAGGCAAAAGAGGATGGATACCTCGACTATAGCTATAACGAGCTTAAGGACTTACTTCCGCAATTAAAGGACAAACTTTCTGATAGGAAGTTGAATGAAACGGCACTTCAATATGTATTGTCCCATCAAAGCGTCGCTACCGTTGTACCAGGAGCAAGCTCAGTACAGCAGCTCCGTGAAAACTGCCAGGCCGCTAACAGCTCTTCACTGTCCAAAACCGAGCTTGATATCTTGAAGCAGTTGACCAAAGCGAACAAATATGAAAGTCACCGGGAATAAAAAGTTGTTCGAACTAAACTAAATGTTTAAAGGAATGTCAGGACGATCTTTAGAGGCTGCCTTATCTGCGTTTAACCAACGGGATAGGCAGCCTATTTCCGTTCCGTCATTTTATTTGCCATAGTGCTTCTGTATCTCCTATCATTCTAATCCTTTCCAAACCCCACTTCTAATATATTCAGTTAATGAATTTTGATCGATAACTTCATTCGATATAGTTTTTCAACTTTTTCATTGCCATCCTAAAGTTAATGTTGTACAATTCAGTTGTGCACAATTAAAAATAAGAAGGTAAGGGAGAAAAATCATGACAAAAACATTATTTACAACATCAGTAACAGTGGATGGCGGAAGAGAAGGAACGGCTATTTCCGCTGACGGTAACTTCACGGTTGATATTGCGATGCCGGGAACGCCAAGGGCTAAACAGATGCCTGAAGCATCTAATCCGGAACAGCTTTTTGCAGCTGGATATGCTGCATGTTTTGATAGTGCCTTGCAATCAGTTGGTAAAATTGAACGAGTTTCTTTCGATTCCAAAGTCACTGCAAGCGTCAGTCTATTGATGGGTGAGATGCATCAGTACAGCTTGGCTGTAACTTTGGCCGTGAAGGGATCCGGGGTCGACAAGGAGACATTCGAAACCCTTGTTCATAAAGCACATCAAATGTGTCCTTATTCAAAAGCAATCAACGGCAATGTGGATGTCGCCATTGAAATAGATGTAGATTAATCCGACAAAAAGACGCTTGGGGGTTCCCAAGCGTCTCAGACTGTAGACAAACTCGAAGATAAACGAGTTTGCCTGCAGTTTTTTATTTTAAAAAAGTTGCAGTTGATTTCAGCCGGTGCACTTTTTTCGACCTACACCGTACTTTATTCGATCTTTCACAAATTATTTCGACTTTCATTTCACTATTCGGACGCCGAAGCAATTATTTAAGATCCACGGATTAAATCCGCCCCCTTTCCGCCGACTGTCAGCCAAGCCTCATCAAAGCAAGCGTCTGTGGGGTCTCGGCTAGCCAGTTATTCGGCAGGAGTGTCGCAAATTTCTTCAATCTACTAAGGTTTGGATAACCAAGCCTTCTTTTATAATTTGGTTTGGGATAAGACCATTCCGAATCTCCTTTTTTCGACAAACTAAAACGCTTGGGATTCCCAAGCGTTTTTCCTTTTTGCTAAAATTCCTGTAATGTTTTCAATAGTTGGAGCAGTGAAGCTTTCAAATCCTCAACCACCCTCTTATCCTCACCCGACATAGCCGAAATGCGATCGGGAATGAAACAGGCCTCTTCCTGTAAACCATGTCCCTTTTCCGTCAGCTTTATCATGACAGACCGTTCATCTTCAGTGGAACGTTCACGGACAATCAAGCCATTCTGCTCCATTCGTTTCAACATGGGGGTTAGCGTTCCTGAGTCGAGGGCAAGCAGCTCCCCTAGTTTTTTCACTGTAAGTGTATCCTGTTCCCATAGTAGAAGAAGAACCAGATATTGAGGGTATGTCACTTCGAGTTTATCAAGCAGCGGTTTATATTTTTTCGTCATTTCCCTTGAACTTGCATAAAGCAGGAAACATAATTGGTTTTCCAGTACATTTTCTATTTTACTTTGCATCATATCACCAGCTAATAGTAGTCCATCCGATATGAAAGCATATCGAACTTATCTTTAATATAATCGTTATACTTTATAAAATAAAGGAATATCAGCAAGGAATGGTCCTCCTGAACAGAAAAAGGGAGCCAGCCCTCTTAAAACTTAAACTGCTCCCTGTTCTTCATTTATAGTTCTTCCAGTTCATATTGCTTTCACCCAATAGTTCTTCGAATGATTTGTTCTTCTCCCGCTGCTTTCTTTCTTCGCGTTTTTTTTCTTCTTCCGCTGCCATTTTCTCTTGTTCAGCCTCATTCAGTTCCTTTTGCTTTTGACGAAGCTGGGACATGATATCTTGATTGATCATATCACCAAGTTTCAATGATGATGATGAATCTTTATCTTGGTTTTTGCTTTGATTTTGATTTCGCGGCTGTTTCTTTTTCATCCTTAAAACCTCCTGGCCATTTATGAAATTATTATATCACGACTGCCGTTTTCCTCGTTATGGTTTTCAAACAGTGTTTTCCCATTTCCCTCATGGTAAAATAAAGAAAATCAACCGAGGAGGATCCTTCATGAAGAAATGGTGGTTTACACTCGCTGGAATCCTAACCTATATCATCGGCGTCGGCATTTATTTTTCCAATCGGATCATGTACATGAAAAAAAAGGAAGCTGATTTTATCCAGAATCGTGAAATCACGGCTAAACGCCTGATCAGGGAGGATTTTGATAATCTGCCTAAAACGGAAATTTGGGTATCCTCACCATCCGGATATTCCTTGAAATGCTTGTTTATCGAACCGCACGATACCAATAAATGGATGGTCATTTCCCATGGTGTGACGGAGAACAAAGTCAATTCCATTAAGTACATGAATATTTTTCTTAAGCGGGGCTTCAATGCCATCATTTATGACCACCGCCGGCATGGGGATTCCGGTGGCAAGACGAGCAGTTATGGACATTATGAAAAATTCGACCTGAAGGCCGTAATCGATGAATTGAAAAGGCGTAAAGGTTCTGATCTTCATATTGGCATTCATGGAGAATCCATGGGGGCCGTAACCCTGCTTTTATATGCCGGAATGCTTGAAGATGGTGCTGACTTTTACATTGCGGACTGTCCATTTTCAAATTTCGAGGATCAGATCAAACACCAGCTCAAGCTTGAAATCCCATTTCCCTCTTGGACCGTGTTTCCGCTTGGGCGTACGTTCATCAAACTCCGTGATGGATATTGGACCAATGAAGTGTCCCCAATCGATTATATGAAAAATATCCGAAACCCTGTGCTCTTCATCCATAGTGAGAATGACAGCTTTATTCCTGCTTCCATGACAGCGGAATTATATGCAGCAAAAGAGGGCCCAAAGCAGTTGTACATCGCTAAAAAAGGGGCCCATGCTCAATCTTATAATGAAAATCCAAAAGAATATGAAAATCAAATCGATCAGTTTCTCGAACTTGTCTGAGAAGAAAATGAGAGGGATCCAAGATTCCCTCTCATTTTCTTCAGTTAGATTTTATTAAAATAGCTCATCCTCGGATTTAAGATTTGATTCGGACTTTTTAACTGAAAGCTGTTCGCTTCCGGAACAAAGTCTATTTTCATGACTTCATCCAAAAAAATCATTTTTGATTTCTCCACATATAGAGGGATTCCGTTTGTTTCCGCTTTTTCGGTACCTTCCTCAGGTTCGGTGACCAACCATAGCGCCGTCACACCACTTACCACGCAGCCACAGCCATCAGTATCATATTTCAACTGTAAATATCCTTCTTGTCCCTGTACCTTATCGGCTATTTTCTCAGCCGCTCTTTCCGTCCATTCAATATACATGATTACATGCCTCCCGATGTCTTTGCATTCCCCCATTATAAACGATAAAAATGTTTCTGTTAACGAAACTGCCTGCTTCCTTCTGCAAGATCGGCCGACATGAAAATCACTTTTTCCATTGACCGTGCTACAAGTCAGATTCTCTTTTGCCCAATGATTTCCTTTTATCAAGAAGAAAATACAGTAAAGAGGATCGATGTCGTTTCGAAAATGAAAGGCTGTCCCTTGAGAACAGCCCTTCCGCTCATTATTCCATTATCCTTACATCCGCTATATCGGAAAGCCTGATATAGTGAGCCTGCTGAAAGCGATCAACGATATGAAGCTTTTGGGTGAGCTCATTATAATAATGGATCCTGCCGATTAACAGCTGATACCGGTTTCCTTCATAATGAGCAATCGCGACATCCTTTCTTTCCTCCATCGCTTCCCCCATTACCGCATTCATTTCTTCCAGTTGCTGCTCATCCAGGATGCGCTCCGTTTCATAGCCATCCTCCACCACCCAATCCCGCAGCATCTTCACATGCTCCGGCAACATCATCGATGTCCATTTGATACGGCCGCGATCACGAATCATTCTTTTCCCTCCCTTCAAAGTCAACCTTACGCCTTATGCCCACCAAGCAGCCTGCTTCGGTGAACAGCTGTACCCGCTTCTGTATACGAAACTGCACGCAATAACGATTTGGGTCCATATTTATGGCGGATTCGATCAACCGTGTAACTCAATTCCCGCTTTTTCCAGCGCGAAGCATCAAATAAAGTCAGCTGCATTTCGTTATCATCCACAATATTCGAGAGTCTGACCTCTATGCTCCGAACCGTTTTTTGCTTATAGTTCTCATGAAAAAGCTCCAGGCAAACTTTATATAACTCCATCGTAATGTTGGTCGGTTCGCTGATCGAACGCGAACGATGGAAACCACCGCCAAACTCATCCTTACTGTAACCAATGCTTAGGCTGACCGTCCTTCCTGCCTTGCGATGGGTACGTGCCCTTCTTCCAACTTCTTCGCAAATTTCCAGCATGACCTGCTTGACCTCATGCTCCGCCTTATAATCCCTAAGCAGGATTTGACTTTTGCCAAAGCTGACCTGCCCTTCAATGATCACTGCCCCCATATCCGATAAATCTATTCCCCACGCATGGTGGTAAAGCTGATTGCCCATAATTCCAAACTTCGCTTCAAGTAATTCAAGATCATAATTGGCAAGCTGCCCAACCGTGAATATTCCCATTCCGTGAAGGGTTTTTTCTACGCGCCTGCCGATTCCCCACATTTCACGAAGCGGGGAAATCGGCCAAAGTTTGTTTGGCACATCCTCATACTTCCATTCTGCAATCCCTTTATGTTTGGCTTCCAAATCCAGGCAAAGTTTTGCCATAAGCATGTTCGGACCAATTCCAATGGCACAGGGGAGCTGTAATTCCCGTTCGATTTCATCTTTTATCTTTTCAGCTATCACCCGGGCATCTCCCCATAAAGAAGCGGCACCATCGACTTTCACAAAACTTTCGTCCACACTATACACGTGAATCGCTTCTTTGGGCACATAACGGTTGAACAAGCGGGTGATTTCCGTCGAGACCCTTAAATAGGTCGCCATTTTGGGTTCAACGACGACAATCCTTGGATCATTCGGAATCTCAAACATCCGCGAACCTGTCTTGATGCCAAATTCCTTCTTCATTTTTGGAGAAGCTGCAAGCACAATGCTCCCCGTCCTCTTCAAATCACCAACCACCGCCAGATAACAATCGAGTGGGTCCAGACCAAGCATGACCGCAGAACAGCTTGCATAAAAACTTTTCATATCGATACACATAATTGATTGTTTCGGCATCGTCCCATAATCCATCATTTCTTCACCCTAACAAGAATATACGTTCGCTTTTATTATATTCATAACTTTAACCGAATATACGTTCTTATTCAATGGAAGTTTTCATACAAATTTCTACTTTTTATTGTAATTTCCTTGAAAAATATAATAGACCCTAAAAACGGATAAATTGCCATATTTAAACTATGTTTCCATATAGTTTTTTTAAAATAGATTAATTAGTAACTTGAATAATTTCAAGTGGATCCATATGCTTAGTTTTTTAAAATTCATCCACCCTTTTCAACAGGCTTTCGTCTATTTAATTTTAGTCTTACTACTCATTTTTTGTAATGTAATTGTAACCAAAATTATGTCTAATTGTCATAATGGTATTGTAGGATAATATTGTTAAGAATAATAGAGAGATAGATAGAGAGGAAATGAAAATTATGAAGAAATGGATCGCTTCAGCTGCTGTTGCATCTGCCATGATGCTAACCCCACTGCAAGCCTTTGCAAATATCGGAGATCAAACCCTCAGACCCGGAATGACACATAGTGATGTCAAACAACTACAACAACTTTTAAAAACCAAAGGTTATTTCACATATTCAGGTTCACTTACTACATATTACGGCACGTATTCTGTATCTGCAGTAAAAAAATTCCAAAAAGCCAAAGGCTTAACTGTCGACGGAATTGCCGGCCGAGGCACATTTAATGCGCTTGGTGTTTATAATGTCAATAATACAAGCCTGATTAGCTATGCAAAAACCTTAATAGGCAAACCCTATAAATGGGGCGGGACAACACCGACTGGATTCGACTGCTCAGGCTTCGTCTATTACGTATTCCAGAAATCACAAGGAATTACCTTACCGCGTACAACATCATTGCTCTATTCCAATACAGGTTTAAAAGTATCATCACCAGCTAAAGGTGATCTTGTATTCTTTGATACTTCTTCTGGAAGAACAGGAGTATCCCATGTTGGGATCTATATCGGAAATGGTCAATTCATTAGTGCTACGTCTTCTAAAGGAATAACCATCACGGATATGGATAATTCTTATTGGAAACCAAAATATTTAGGTGCGAAAACGTTATAAAATCCAGGACATGAGCTCATCCTTGTGAGCGAAATCCCATTAAAAAAACCGGACTGAATTCATAAATGATTCAGTCCGTTTTTTTTGATTTATTTTATATATAATATTTCATCCGTTAAATCCTCTACAGTCACCATGAATGATGAATCCAAATTGGAACGATTCATCATTTCAATATTATACACATGCTCTGAGGGCAAATGGACGACATCGAGAACCATGAATCGCTGACTTTCCGCTTTGCTGACATGATCGAGGGCAGCAGTGACCGCCCTTTGTTCGGCCAAACTTTTTTCATCCGTCAAAACAAGAATCAATTCCGCTTCCGCTTTCCCAGGAAATGATTTCTTGACCCCGCCCCGGTGCCATGGTTTCACTTTCATCCCGATTTCCAGGTCAGAGAAATCGAGGTCATTACCATGTTGATCTTGAATATATGTATCATTGGTCACCTTATAGTACGTCCCTTTAATCAAAATCCTTTTATCGTCAAGATCCGTAATGAAACCTTCTTCCCCCTTATCTATGGCTTCATGCATGTTCCAATCAGAGGATTGACAGCTAACCAGAATAAAGGCAACAATTATATATATAAAAAGGTTTACAATCATCTTCATGAAAATCCCTCCTAAGAAATAGACGGATTCCCCATGAAATAGTTACCAATTTATTCGGAATAAAACTTCCGTTATTTCATAAAAAAGGGGAATGTCATCGACATTCCCCTTTGCCTATTATTAGACCATCTTTCGCCTTTTTGAACTAGCCTACTTTTTAAAAAATGCTTTTTTCCCTAATGTTTCGGTGATCTTTGGAAACATGTTATACCATTTCCCAGCTAAATTCATCCAGCCAGGGAGGTTGATTTCCCTCTTATTGGTCAGCATCGCCGCTACGATTTTAGCCGCGACATCTCCAGGTTTAAGCATGAACTTTTCGACATTCTTTAAATATGTCCCTGATTCATCCGCAATGTTAAAGAAATTCGTTTCTATGGGTCCGGGATTGACGGTGGTCACAAAAACATGATCATCCATCAGCTCAAGCCGAAGTGCGTTTGAATAGCCAAGAACTGCGAACTTGGTCGAAGAGTACAATGTTGATTTAGGAGTGGCAATTTTACCGGCCTGTGAAGCGATATTGATGATATGCCCCGATTTTCTCTGCTTCATATACGGAAGAACCAGCTTTGTGCAGGCCATTAATCCAATGACGTTGACAGCAAACATTGCTTTCGTTTCATTCAATTCCGTATCCTGCGCTTCTTTAAACGTGCCGAAACCAGCATTGTTGACCAACACATCCACTTCACCTATTTGCGCATGGATGTCATTAAATACATTTGTCACCTGATCAGTGTCTGCAACGTCGAGCTTATAGGCATATGCATCAATTCCATATTGGTTGATTAGTTCATTCTTTAGCTGTAGTAATTTATCCATGCTTCTGGCCAAGAGGACAAGACGGGCTCCCTGCTTTGCACTTCGGATGGCAACTTCCTTGCCAATCCCTCCGGAAGCACCGGTAATAACAATAACTTTGCCTTGCAACTTATTCAAAAAAAGTGGCCTCCTTGCTAACATTAAGCGATTGAATACAGAATGACCCCTGATTGGATTTCTGTTTCGACTTCACCCAAGTCTTCTAAATAGTCCAGCTGACCGACCGTTTCCGAAAGTGTCAGGCCCACTTCCTGAAGGTATACTTTTGGAAAAAGCTGCTGACACACTTCAAAGGCCGATAAAGGCTTATCTTGAAGCATGCTTTTCACCTGCATGGCACGGTTATGCTGCCGCTCGAATCGATATTGAATCAAGTCGGCAACCTCATCTCCTTCCACTTCAGATCCATGTCCGGAATAAACAGTGGAAATCGAAAAATCCAATAATTTCTGAAGTGATGCATTATATTGCAGTAACGGACGAGGCCTCATGCCTCCCGGAAGTAAAGGCGGTTCCAGTAATGGATTTGGTGAAATCTTGGCAAGCAAGTGATCGCCCGCAATCATGACCCCGTCACTTTCCCGGTAAAAGGATAAATGGCTTTGCGCATGCCCTGGAGTCTCGATCACTTTCCAGCCTGGAAGACCAGGAAGCTCATCCCCCTCAGCCAAATATCCATGCAGCTTCCGTTCACTAAGGAAACTGATTTCGTCGCGGCTATGGATCAGTTTATTTTTCAGCTCTTCTGCCACTCCGAACTTTTTGGCATAATCAAGGAAAAAACGATTATGGGTTTCAAGGAACTCATCACTGATAGTAAGCCAGCGCTGATTGTTTTTATGTCCATAAACCGGGATTTCTTTATCGAAGAAATCGAGTGCACCAGCATGATCAGGGTGATGATGGGTTAAAATGATTTGTTCGATATCGGTCAGTTTCAGACCCAAATCCCCAAGCCCGATAGTCAAGGCTTCCTTTGATCGTTTGGTTTTAACACCAGTATCAATGAGCGTCAAGGCATCCCCTTTAACTACATAAACATTCACATCACCCACTGCAAACGGCGTGGGCAAAGCAATTTTCGCAATATTTCCATTCCAATTCGCCATAATCTTTTCCACCTTAGAAATTATATTTATATAAATCTTTTTATACGCTAAACAGGATTCTAAGTATACTTATCATGTATAATTACCATTTTACATGTATTTTTAATTACTGTCATTATTTTCACATAATTCATGTCTATTTTTTGTCGTCCATGCATATATTATCATTGACAGAGTACTGATATATCCTTCATAATCACAAGTAATTAAAGACGGCATGGCTTTGATTAAGGCCAAGTAAATTTATTGATGGCGTAAAGAGAGTGAAGCTGGAATGTGCTGAAAGGCTTCATCGCCCCCTCATTATTGAACCTACCTTATGAGCCTTCAGGAAAACCTGACGTAATTCCCGCGTTAGAGGATTCAAGTGCAGCATTTCTGTTTATTTATTATGGAAAAGTTGAACAAAGGTGGTACCACGGAAGCTAGACCTTTCGTCCTTTATTGGATGAGGGGTCTTTTTGTTTTTCAAAAAAAGCCAGAAATTTAATAGGAAAAGGAGCGGAAAATATGAAAAAAATCGCGTTTATCGGAGCTGGATCGATGGCAGAAGCAATCATTTCGGGGCTGGTGACCCAACAGGTAATTGACCCAGCAAATATTTTTGTAACTAATAAATCCAATGATGATAGGTTCAATTATTTAAAGGAACAATACGGTGTAACTACCACAAGATCGCTGAAGCTTTTAGTACAGGATGCAAACCTTGTCGTACTGGCCGTGAAACCGAAAGATATTTTAGAAACGATGCAATCAATAAAAGAATATATTCGGGAAGAAATGCTATTCATTTCAGTTGTGGCCGGGGTTCAAACTGCAAGCTTGGAAGGAATCGCCAACAAGCGGTTCTCGATTGTCCGTGCCATGCCTAATACATCGGCAGCTGTGGGAAAATCAGCAACGGCCCTTGCGGCTAATGGTCATACGAAAGAATCGCAATTACAAACGGCGATTACTCTCTTTGAAACGGTGGGTACGGTGGCAGTCGTTGACGAAACGCAGCTCGATGCGGTAACAGGCTTATCAGGAAGCGGACCGGCTTATATTTATTACTTGGTCGAAGCATTGGAAAAATCAGCAGAAGAAATAGGTCTCGATTCCGAAACCGCGAAGCAATTAATTCTCCAGACACTGATGGGTGCGGCCGATATGTTGCAGAAATCACCTAAAACCCCAGCCGTGCTAAGAAAGGAAGTAACTTCACCAGGCGGAACGACCGAAGCAGGTCTGAAAGCACTTCAAGCACATCAAGTGCAAGAAGCATTCATTGCCTGTGTACAAGAAGCGACTGAGCAATCGAAGCGAATGGGCAATCAAATAAGTAAAGAACTTGCCAAGCATGTAGTTTCTCAGTAAATGCCCAGAAATGATGATTGGCTGTTGACTAGCACTCCCTTACAGGAAGCGGCTAGGCAACAGCCCTTTTATGATCCGGACTTCTTATGAGGGGCATAGGGAAGGTCCAGGTCAATTTGATTTCACAGCTGCAGTGAGCGTTACTTTATAATCAGCATATCCGATTCATCAAAACTCCAATCCTTCGAATACGCAACCTCCCAATAGTAACCATCGGGGTCTGAAAAATATCCGCTGTATCCTCCCCAAAAAACATCTTGAGGTGATTTCTCGATTGTTCCCCCGGCCTTTTCAGCCTTGTTGATCACCTCATCGACTTCTTCAGTTGATTTAGCATTATAAGCGAGCGTAAGACCCGGGAAACCATTTTTCTTAGGCGGTTCTATCTCATTGATGTCTTTTGCTAGCTCCTCTAAAGGATACAAAGCAAGTTTCGTTCCTGCATTATTAAAAAAAACGATTGCGAATTCGTCCTCTTTAATCGATGTATGGAATCCCAATCCGTCCCGGTAAAACCTTAATGATTCATTGATATCCCTGACACCTAAAGTTATAATGTTGATCCTGTTCATACTAGTCCTCCTTTTTACATTGTTCATTGGTAATTCGACATTTGAATCATTTTTCCTTTAAAAGCTTAATTGACCGGCAAACCACGCACTCACAAATGCTCTTTAAAGCTCCTAACAAGGCTCACCATTTTCCAAAACCGACTCCAAGAGAATTTCCCCCTTATTGATCGTTTCGCATGCAAATTACGTAGGAAATCCACTTTCTTTGCCGAATGAAAACATGTTTTGTCATCTGTAAAGGAATTGCCTCATACTTATCGAATTCAACAACCAAAAGGGGGAATCTCGATGAATACAAGTGCAGTTGCCCGGTTACTGAATGTTTCCCATAGTACGATTCAACGCTGGGTTACCCAATTGAACATGGAAGTAGAACGGAATCAACTTGGCCACTACCAGTTTTCAGATGATGACATTGCATTATTGAGAAAAGTCCAAGATCAGCTGAACGAGGGCATCATTCTCCAAAAGGTCAGCATATCAGAGAAAAAAATTAGAAAAGCAACCGTCCAGAAACACTCCGAAACGAATAAAGAACATGAACAATTGATAGAACGGGTCGTCAGGCTTGAAAATGGACTGAAAACAAAAGCGGACGATGTTGTATCCTATCAACTTTTACAGCACAGAAGTGAAATGGAAGAAATGCACAAACTCGTTAAGAAGCTCGAAGCCCGTATTGAAGCGTTAGAAACACCAATGGACCAGCACTTTGATTATTTCCTCGCGGCTGAAGAAGCTGCTGCCACGAAAAAGCCGAAAAAAAGACCATTCATAAAAATGATTTTTGGAAATTACAGAAAGAACGATACTTCATCATGGAGCACAGCCGACAGCGATTAGCATCGGTTATCATCCAAGATCGTTAATGATTGCTCCACCATAGCCATTTTCCCTATGTTCAGGTACTTCATCGACATTCGTTCAGAAATAGGACCTGATCTGATAATTGCCCAAAATAAAAAGGCCCTGCCCCAAGGTTAATCTTCCACCTGGGTCGGGCCTTTTCATCATCTTAAATCAACACTGCACGGTCATTTAGCATTTTTTCACCTTTGATGCGCTGGAATTCGTTAAGCAGTTTTTCAACGGTTAGCTTCTGCTTTTCAGCGCCTCTAGCTTCAAAAATGATCTGTCCCTTATCCATCATGATCAAGGAATTTCCAAGATCGATCGCCTGTTGCATATTATGAGTCACCATCAACGTCGTTAACTGGTTCTTTTCGACGATTTCCTTCGTCAGATTTGTAACAAGCTCTGCCCTGGAAGGATCAAGTGCTGCTGTATGTTCATCAAGAAGCAGGATTTTAGGATCGGTGAAGGTCGCCATCAGCAATGATAGAGCCTGGCGCTCCCCTCCCGATAATAATCCCACTTTTGCTGTCATCCGGTTTTCCAAGCCTAAATGAAGGGTACCTAAACATTCTTTAAATAGTTCTTTCCGTTTTTTTGTCACCCCGAAGCCTAAACCTCTTCTATTGGTTCGGCCATAGGCGATCGCCATATTTTCTTCAATCGTCATATGTGGTGCCGTTCCCAGCATGGGATCCTGAAAAACGCGGCCAATCATTCTGGCACGTGCATGTTCTTCAATTGCCGATACGTTTTCCCCATCAATGATGACTTCACCGGCATCAGGGAGAATCTTACCGGAAATCATATTCATCAACGTCGATTTACCTGCTCCATTACTTCCGATGACTGTTACAAATTCGCCTTTTGTCATATGCAGTTCCAGATTTCCAAGGGCAAGTTTTTCATCCGGTGTTCCCTCGTTGAAGACTTTATAAATCTGATTTAACCGAAGCATATCCTTCCCCCCCTTTCGGTAAAGTCCCGCCATGACGCATCTGTATTTCTTTAAGCCGTCTTTTCTTCCGGTTTTTTTCCTTTTGTTTATCGGAAATTTTCGGAATGACAAGTGCCCCGACCACAATAAGTGCCGTAATTAATTTAACATCACCTGTATCAAGGAATTCTACGCGAAGTGCCAAAGTTACGACGATTCGATAAATAATCGCCCCTCCAATAACCGCAAGCGTCGCACGTGCAATCGTTTTTGCCCCAAATAAAGCCTCACCGATTATGACGGATGCCAATCCGATGACGATGATTCCTATCCCCATGCCAATATCACTAAAACCGTTATATTGGGCAACCAAGGATCCCGAGAATGCCACAAGTCCATTTCCGATTGCAAGTCCGAGGATTTTCATGTTGCCGGTATGGGCTGAAAAACTCTTGACCATGGCTTCATTATCACCAGTTGCCCGTAAAGCCAGACCGATTTCCGTTTTTAAAAAAGCTGACATTCCAGCTTGAATGACAACGGCCACAATCAGCATAACGATTAATATGGCCCACGTCTTTGGCAGGCTATCACCGAGACCCACGATCGATAAAAGACCATTCAACAAATTGTCCAGCCCGGTGCCGACCCAGGCATCCTGGATATTCGTGATAATGGTCGTTTGAGAAAGCAACGGAATGTTGGATGCACCCATGATCCTTAAATTGATGGAGTAGAGCGCAATCATCATTAAGATACCTGCCAGGAGTGGATTGATTTTTCCTTTCGTATGCAGGAAACCCGTTATTGTCCCAGCGATGAACCCTGCCACCATAGCACTCAATGTGGCTACGATTGGCGAGAAACCGTTAACGATCATAATGGCGGCAACAGAGGCCCCTGTCACAAAACTACCTTCCACTGTCATATCCGGGAAGTCGAGAATCCTGAATGTTAAATAGACACCGAGTGCCATGATCGCATAAATCATTCCCGACTCAAAAGAGTTAAATAAGGCTGAGAACATTTTTTTCTTCCTTCCCCGAACAAAAGCAGAGTTTATTTTACAAACTCAGCATCTGCTTTCCATTCTTCTTTTATTTCAACACCCATATCTTTTGCTGCCTTTTCATTAATGACCAATTTAAGTTTTTGTGGATATTGAACCGAGATATCCCCAGGCTTTTTACCATCCTTCAATATTTCAACCGCTTTTTGCCCCGCTTCATAACCAATATCATAGTAACTGAAGCCGTAGGCTGCAAAACCACCCGCTTTAACGGAATCAAGCTCACCAACAAACAAAGGGATATCTTGATCATCTGCGACGGAAATGACCGATTCCAGAGCCGAGACAACTGTATTATCAGTAATGATATAGAAAGCATCCGCTTTTCCGATTAATGATTCCGCTGCCTGTTTTACCTCGGCTGAAGTCGAGACAGATGCTTCCACGACTTTCAATCCTGCTTTTTTCGCTTCCGCTTTCACATTTTTTATTTGGACGACGGAATTTTGCTCCCCTGTATTATAAACGGTTCCAATTGTCTTGGCGCCAAGTTCTTCCGCTAGGAATTTCATTGACTTTGCAATGGCTTCAGGATGGGAATCCGTCGTGCCCGTCACATTTCCGCCTGGCTTATCCAAAGATGTAACTAGCTCCGCCGCTACGGGATCGGTAACCGATGTAAAAACGATTGGAATATCCTTGGTCGCATTTAATGAGCTTAGGGCACTAGGAGTGGAATTCGCAAAAATCAGATCCACTTTATCCCCAACGAAGTTATTGGCAATCGTCTGACTGTTGTTTTGGTCACCCTGTGCAACTTGAAGATCATACTTGGCATTGATGTCACTGTCCTTCAATGCCGCCTGGAATCCTTCATATGCCTGATCCAGGGAATCATGCTGAACGATTTGTGATACCCCAATCTTGAAGGTATCCTTTCCGCCTTCATCCTTGGCCGTATCTTTTTCCTTGTCATTTCCACACCCAGCCAGTAATAAACCTGCGACCAATGTCATGGCTGCAGTTGAATATAATTTCTTTCTCATATGTTTCCCCCCGCTTTTTTCTTATTTAATAACGACGCCAGCTTTTTAGCTTTTATGTCCTAAATTATAATCGTTTAGTCCCAATTATTCCAATCTATTTTTTAACTTTTTAGAATTTTTTGAGTTTTAATTGTAAAACATCAAAAAAGCTGCTGTGAAAGGGGATAACTTTCACAGCAGCTAAATGGAATATCAGTGTTCGACTACTTGGTTAACAATTTCGGTAACTGTAGCACGATCAATTTTTTCTTTGCCTTCTTTCAAGGCCTTCAATGTGGCTTTTGCCAATTCCAAGGGTATTTTACAGAAGTGGATGATCTCTTTCGTTTCAATCTCCCCAATGTAGGCATCGGCTAATGTAAGATTATGTTCCGTATGGGCAAGCATCTCATCGAAACCCCAGCCATCCGGATAAAAGTTCACACCACGTTCTGCATCTTCCTCACGGTTACGCAGGATATTGACCGTTTGGAGTCCACGGCCAAATGCGATGGCAAGTTCACGGTCCGTTTCCGTTCCATCATACCAGTTCCACATATCAGACAACATGACTCCAACCAAACCCGCAACATAATAAGTGTAATCATCGAGCTCTTCCTCATTATGGATTTGCCAATCTTTCTTAACCCACTTGGCCATGCCTTCGGCCATTTCCTTTGTCGACTCTAGGACTTTGGCTTTTGCACCGGGAGGACAATATTGAATCCAGTCCGAAAGAAGCAGGGTCACTTCGGGCAGTTCATCCTTATATGGTTCAAATAACGATTGAAGTTCTTCTTCCCTATAATCCGAACCAAGCAGCTCACTGAGATCCTGTAACAGGGAAAACTTAATATCAGCAGGAAGACCTGGGTGATCCTCGATCTCATCGATGGCGCGCATGCAAAGGTATGCTGCTCCAATGGCCTCCTGTAATCCCTTTGGAAGATAGCTGATTGGTATGAAGAAAGTCCGGCTTGTTTTTAAGAGAAAATCCATTGCTTTAGTATGTAGGTTACTTTGGTCAGTCATATTTACACTCCTTTAAATATCCAATGAACAATTGATTAATTATATCAAACATCAGCATCGATTTCAGCTACCCTCTTCCTCTGAATATAAAGGAACTTTAATGGTCATTAAATCTTCTGCCATGATCGTGTTTGCAAAGATTGCTTCGCTTTCCGCTTTTAACCTCTCCGAATCCTCTGGAGTATAACGTGAGCTGATATGGGTAAGGATTAGATGCTTAGCTCCCGCTTTCAAAGCCGTTTCTGCAGCCTGAACCGTGGTCGAATGATAATAGGCGGATGCCATTTCAGATTCTTCCGCTGAAAATGTAGCTTCATGAACAAGGTAATCCGCCGATTCAGCAAGAATGAGGGCATTGCTGCACACTCGTGTATCACCAAGAATCGTGATGACCCGGCCTTTTTGCGGAGCACTGAGATAATCCTTCCCATTTAGGACACGGCCATCATCGAGATTGACCGTTTGTCCATCTTTCAATGCTTTAAAAAGCGGACCCGGCTTTACACCTTCTTTTAGCAGCCGGTCGACCAGTAAGCTTCCCGGACGATCCTTTTCCACAATCCTGTAACCGATACTGTAAATGCCATGATCAAGCGACATCGCCGTCACTATGAATTGTTCGTCCTCAAATACTACGCCTTCCTCTATTTCAATGATCTCCAATGGATATTTTAAATGAGTGCCACTCACCTGTAAGCTCGTCTTAATAAATGCATCAATGCCATGTGGACCATATACGGTCAATTTTTCCAGTCCGCCCTGAAAAGATCGGCTGCTTAAAAACCCAGGGAGTCCGAAGATGTGATCACCATGCAAATGGGTGATGAAAATTTTTTCGATCTTTCGCGGTTTGACTGCCGTTTTTAAAATTTGATGCTGCGTCGCTTCACCACAATCAAATAACCAAACCTTCCCCCGCTCTTCCAATAATTGAAGAGCGATTGACGTCACATTACGCGCTTTAGCCGGAACGCCAGCGCCTGTACCCAATAAAACAAAATCCACGATACTACCTCCGTTGCAAATACTTTATGACTTAACTATAGCATAACCAAGGTGCTCTTTCATTTATGGTCCATTAAAACCGAAACCAAATTAATCTTTTAATGAAATATGAGAAAAAATGCGCAAATTGATTGCTTTGAGGGAAAGCTAAACGTAAAATTAGAAATTGGTACACATTCGGGAATTCCAACTTTATAGACAGATTTAAGGGAAAGTTGAGGTTTTAACATGACAGAAAACAATAAACCCACAGCATTGATCATGATTTTTGGTGCTACCGGAGATTTAGCGAAAAGGAAATTGTTTCCTTCCATATATCGACTATTTCAAAAAGAGAAAATCAATAAATTCGCTGTCGTTGGAGTAGCAAGGAGACCATTGACGAACGAAGAGTTTCAAACAAGTGTCAAGGACTCCATACTTACGTTCGGACATGCGGAAGAAAAGGTAGACGAATTCATTTCCCATTTCCATTATCACTCCCATGACGTAACTAGCTCGGAATCATACATGCAGTTAAAGGACATTGCCGTAAAATTAGACGGACAATATCAATTAGAAGGAAACCGGATCTTTTATTTAGCGATGGCACCCGAGTTTTTCGGAACGATTGCCGAACAGATTAAAGCTCAAGGCCTGACTGACTCGAAAGGATACAAGCGCCTGGTCATAGAAAAGCCATTTGGACACAGTTTCGAAACAGCACAAAAATTGAATGAGCAGATTCGAACTGCCTTCGCTGAAGATGAAATCTACCGTATCGATCATTATTTAGGAAAAGAAATGGTTCAAAATATTGAGGTCATACGTTTTTCAAATGCCCTTTTCGAACCGCTTTGGAATAACAGATATATATCTAACATCCAGGTTACTTCAAGCGAAACACTTGGCGTTGAAGAACGTGGGCGTTATTATGAAACTAGCGGTGCCCTAAGGGATATGGTCCAAAACCATCTGCTGCAAATGGTTGCCTTGCTTGCCATGGAACCCCCAATCGCTTTGACTACCGAAGAGATCCGAAGCGAAAAAGTGCGGGCTTTGCGTTCACTTCGCCCAATGAAAGTGGACGAAGTCGATCAATACTTCGTCCGTGGCCAATATGGTGAAGGAGCGGTAGACGATCAAACACTTCCGGCATACCGCAATGAACATAACGTAAATCCCGAATCCAACACAGAGACCTATGTTGCGGGCAAATTGATGATAGATAACTTCCGTTGGGCCGGTGTACCTTTTTATATCCGTACCGGTAAGAGAATGGATGTCAAATCAACGAATATCGTTGTTCAATTCAAAGATATCCCAATGAATTTGTATTATAAAACGGAAGAAACGTTGAACCCGAATCTTCTCGTTATCCATATCCAGCCAGACGAAGGCATCACACTATACTTAAATGTCAAGAAATCCGGGACGACATCCAATACAAAGCCAGTGAAACTGACCGTATCCAACAAAGGGATCGAACACATCAATTCTCCCGAGGCATATGAAAAGCTATTGTTTGATAGTATGCGCGGCGATGCTACAAACTTTACGCACTGGGACGAGGTTGCCCTCTCATGGAAGTTCGTCGATACCATTTCCAATGCATGGGAAAATACTAAAGAAGAGTCTTTCCCTAACTATGAAGCAGGATCCACAGGTCCACTTGCATCCGATGAACTCCTGGAAAAGGATGGGCATATTTGGTGGCAAATCAAGAAAAACGAAAATAATGATGATTGATTAAATAAAGAAGGGATGCAGATTTGAATCTGCATCCCTTCTTCATTCATGAAAAACTCTTCCTGACCAACTTCTCCCTGATAATACGAAGCATTTCCTTGGGCTTGGACATTTCTTCATCCATTTCTGAATTAAGCCAATATGAAACACCAAATTCTAAGGCAATGAAAAATAAAAAAATGGCTACAGCCAACCAGATGATGAACATCTGCCATCCGCTCCTTCTCTCTCTTATCTGCCTACTGTATCCTAGGGTCCGTCCATGGCTTTCCATGTTTATATTCCTTTTTCCGCAGGTGTTTAAACCTAAAAGGCCTGGATGAATGACATACATCATACTACGTTTTCCATAAAAAAGGTAAATCAATTAGCACTATTTACAATTAGTTCGTTTTTACCATTTTCACCCTTTTATTCTCTTTATAAGAAAAGAATGCTGAGGTTACACTAGAGAAGGTGATATTAAGGCACCACTAACTTCGATGTAGAGGGATTAAACGATGGACATTCGTGAAGGATTAATTCCAACAGCCTTGGGCACAGCCGTGACAGCTGCGGGCTATGCAATGAAGCAGAACAGGCGCTCAAACAAAATGGTGGCTAATACGGTCTTTGGTTTCGGTTTGGCACATATTGTATTAGGGGTCATTGACCTTGTAGAGCATCGGAGATAGTAAAAAGAGAGGGCGCATTGGGGCGCCCTCTCTTTTTCTGTACATACAAGTTACTTCAATCGATGAATACAAAAAAAGCCGGCTTGAACTTTTTATTTTTCCATCCATTCGGTATGGAACGTTCCCTCTTTATCAATGCGTTGATAAGTATGAGCACCAAAATAGTCACGTTGAGCTTGAATTAGGTTAGCTGGCAGCGTTTCTGTACGATAGCTGTCGAAATAAGCAAGAGCTGATGACAAGCAAGGAACCGGAATTCCGTTCATCACTGCCGTTGACACTACTTCACGTAAAGCTCCTTGATAGCTTTCAACGATTCCTTGGAAATAAGGATCTAGAAGAAGGTTGTTCAAGTTCGCTTCACGATCGTACGCTTCCTTGATTTTTTGTAGGAATTGTGCACGGATGATACAGCCGCCACGGAAAATCATCGCGATTTCCCCATATTGCAAGTTCCAGTCATTTTCTTCTGATGCTGCTTTCATTTGTGCAAATCCTTGTGCATATGAACAGATCTTGCTCATGTAAAGTGCTTTACGGATATTTTCAATCAAAGCCTTTTTGTCACCAGTAAATGATTCGGCTTTTGGACCGCGAAGGATTTTACTCGCTGCAACACGCTCGTCCTTGATTGCTGAAATAAACCGGGCAAATACGGATTCTGTAATGATCGGAAGCGGAACACCAAGATCAAGCGCACTTTGACTTGTCCATTTCCCTGTACCTTTTTGGCCAGCTTTATCTAAAATGACATCGACCATCGGCTTGCCAGTTTCTTCATCATATTTTTTGAAAATATCAGCAGTAATTTCTATTAAATAGCTATCAAGTTCCCCTTCATTCCATTCAGTAAAGACTTCATGGAATTCTTCAGCGGATAGTCCCAGAAGATTTTTCAAAAGGAAATAAGATTCGGAAATCAACTGCATGTCCCCGTATTCAATACCATTATGTACCATTTTCACATAATGACCTGCTCCATTCGGTCCGATATATGTACAGCAAGCATCACCATCGACCTTAGCTGAAATATCCTTCAAGATCGGTGCAACCAGTTCATATGCTTCTTTTTGACCTCCAGGCATGATGGATGGACCTGTCAGAGCTCCTTCTTCCCCTCCTGACACGCCTGTACCGATGAAATGGATGCCAAGCTGGCTTAATTCCTCATTACGGCGCTGAGTGTCCTTGAAGAAGGTATTCCCTCCATCAATAACGATATCACCTTTATCAAGTAACGGTTTTAACTGCTCGATTGTTGCATCTGTTGCAGCACCAGCTTTAACCATCAATAAAATTTTACGTGGCGTTTCCAAAGAATCGACGAATTCTTCAAGCGTATAAGTGGCTGTTACGTTTTTGCCTTCCGCTTCCTTCATCATTTCGTCCGTTTTTGACCCTGAGCGATTAAACACGGAAATTGAATATCCTCTGCTTTCAATATTAAATGCAAGGTTTTTGCCCATTACAGCTAGTCCGATAACGCCAATCTGTTGTTTTGTCATGATCATCTTTCCCTTCTCTATATCTTTACACAGCTTATACGCTATTCTTTGTCAAAAGAATCATCATGCCTTCTGGATTGCTCAAAGAAATCTTTGCTGAAGCTAGTGTCTGTTCCAATCGAACGATTCTTCAAGGGTAATCCCTTTTTAATAATATTTTCTCCGTACTTATTTTGCAAGTGTTCCATCGCTTCATACAGAGGTTCTTTTTCTGCATCCTCTTTAAAGGAGAAAATATCCAGCTGCTTGAAGGCCGACTCTTTCTCGATGACATCATATGCAGTGACACCAAGAAGCCTGATTCCTTCCCCATTCCAATTTTTCATAAATAGATCGGTAGCTACATCCAAAATATCCTTTTTTTCAAAAACTGGATTAGGAACCGTTCTGCTTCTCGTTATAGTGCGGCGGTCTTTATAACGGATCGTCACACCAATTTTTTGACCAAGCAGGCGTTTATTTCTTAAACGGACGGCTACCTTGCCGGAAAGCTTTTCCAATACACCGATCAGTTCTTTTTGATTGGTGGTGTCATGTGGAAGAGTTGTCGAGTTCCCAATGCTTTTATGATCAAAAATCGCTTCGGGATCGACAACCCTGGGATCGTTTCCATTAGCCCTATCTTTCAAACGGATGCCATTGATCCCAAGAAGCTGTTTCAGTTGATGATCATTGGCGTGTGCAAGGTCCCTTATCGTCATTATGCCAATAGTATGAAGCTTTTCCGAGGTCTTATCCCCGATGCCATGCATTTCGCCGACTTGTAAAGGCCAGAGCTTTTCCGGAATATCCCTTTTCCTAAATACGGTGATTCCCATAGGCTTCTTCATATCTGAGGCAGTTTTGGCCAAAAATTTATTAGGGGCAATCCCGATGCTGCAAGGGAGATCCATCGTATTATAAATTCTTTCCTGAATGCTCTTGGCTATATCTAAAGGTGAACCCAATTCGGCGCATTCACTAATATCCAGATATCCCTCATCTATCGAAACCGGTTCAACCATCTCTGTATATTGCCTTAATACATCGAAAATAGCCAGTGATGCCTTTCGATAACGCTCGAAATTCGGTTTCTGGATGACTAATTGAGGACATAGTTTTTTCGCCTGCCAAATCGGCATGGTCGTTTTAACCCCAAACTTCCTTGCTTCATAGCTGCAAGTGACGATTATGCCTCTTCTCTCTTCAACATTGCCTGCTATGGCAAGCGGTTTGCCTTTCAATGAAACATCATATGACATTTCCACTGAAGCATAGAAACTATTCATGTCTACATGGAGAATGACCCTGCCATTTTTGGGATACATGTCCTTCATGTTTGACCGTCACATCCTTGTAAAAATAAAAAACACCGGATAATAGGGTCAATAAAAAAAACATTTCTTTTAAGATACCCCTATTTATCTTTGGTAATCACTGTAAAAGTGCTTCCACTCCAAGAAAAACAGCCATCATGTATTGATGACTGTACATAAATTCCTGCAATACCTGAACTCCTTCCAAAGATGATACGAGTTTTTGCGGATCAATGATCGTAATCAAACGGCTACCCACATTGGCAACACCCTGCATATATTCAGTTTTTTGATTGCCTAATTAGCCTATCCGTTCAAAGGGTATATCCGTAAATCAAGTATTTCACGGGCTGCCTGGACAATGAAGGGGATATCCACCTTTAATGTAATCCCCCTCTGTTCATCTGCCGATACCTGATTTACCTGGATATAATACCTCATTCATATCAATCAGTGGTTACAATTCATTCCAGACTTTGTCATGCCAGCAACAAATCCTGGAAAGTGGGAACCAATGTAATGCAGCAGGTTTCCCGTCGGTAACCTGCTTCGATATATTCAGGAAACTCCTGTCATTTTCCGGGTTGATTATTCGCCGGATACTTCTTTGATGATACTGACAACCATCTCAGCAAGCTTCGTTAATTCCTCAACTGGAATTCTTTCATTCGTAGTATGGATATCTTCATAGCCCACTGCGAGATTGACAGTAGGAATCCCAAAGCCTGCAATGACATTCGCATCGCTTCCGCCGCCGCTTTTAACCAACTCGCATGGACGGCCGATTTTCTCTGCTGCCTTTCTCGCGATTTCGACTACATGGTCACCAGCCCCATATTTAAAACCAGGATACATGACGTTAACTTCAACTTCGGCACGTCCACCCATTTCAATAGCGGCAGTCTCGAATGCCTCTTTCATTCTCGCTACCTGTTTTTCCATTTTTTCAGGAATCAAGGATCTTGCTTCTGCAAGGATTTCAACATGGTCACAAACAATATTGGTTTGCTGTCCACCCTGGAAACGTCCGATGTTGGCTGTCGTTTCCTCGTCGATTCGGCCTAATGGCATTCTAGAGATTGCTTTTGCTGCAATCGTAATAGCCGAAACTCCTTTTTCTGGAGCGACACCAGCGTGAGCGGTCTTGCCTAAAATTGTCGCAGACACTTTCGCCTGGGTAGGTGCAGCAACGACGATATTGCCCACTTTTCCATCACTATCAAGTGCAAAACCGAATTTAGCCGTTACAAGGGAGCGATCCAATGCCTTTGCTCCAACCAAGCCAGATTCTTCACCGACTGTTATGATGAACTCGATTGTTCCATGCTCGATATTCTGTTCTTTCAACACTTTAAGCGTTTCTAACATGACCGCTAATCCAGCTTTGTCATCCGCCCCTAAAATGGTCGTTCCGTCTGACACTATGTATCCATCTTTGATGGAAGGCTTGATTCCGTTCCCAGGAACAACCGTGTCCATATGGGAGGTGAAATAAATGGTATCTACGCCTTCTTTCATTCCTTTTAAAGTACATACTAAATTGCCTGCACCATGACCGGTAACTGCTGTTGTATCATCTTCAAAAACCTCTACACCCAGTGCCCCGAATTTTTCTTTCAGCACTTTGGCGATGGCTGCTTCATTTTTCGTTTCGGAATCAATCTGCACCAATTCCATGAATTCACTAACTAAACGTTCTTCATTAATCATAAAATAAAACCTCCAAAAAAGTTTTCCTCTTTAATTATACTTCTAAAAGCGGCGCCCCGGCAAATAATGTGAAAATGAAGAACCCTGCTTAATGGTCATTTCCCTCCCAAAAGGTCGTTTTAAACTGGTGAATGATGTCTTATAAATGATTTCCTTTAATCATGATTTCTTCCCAATATGGAAAGAGCCCAAAATGGATTTATTTTGGGCTCATTGCAGTTGGATCACAACGGGATATTGCCGTGTTTTTTCCATGGACGTTTTTCTTTTTTGTTGCGAAGCATTTCAAGTGATTGAATGATCTTAATCCTTGTTTCACGGGGATCAATTACATCATCCACCATTCCAAGACTTGCGGCAACATATGGATTGGCGAATTTCTCACGGTACTCTTCTATTTTAGCTGCACGGGTCGCATCTGGATCTTCACTATTTTGAATTTCACGGGCAAAAATGATATTTGCCGCTCCAGCAGAACCCATTACCGCGATTTCAGCATTCGGCCATGCAAACGTAAGATCCGCACCGATGGATTTACTATTAAGAGCCACGTAAGCTCCCCCGTATGCTTTACGCAGAATGATCGTCAATTTTGGTACTGTCGCTTCCGAATAAGCGTATAGCAGCTTTGCACCGTGGCGAATGATTCCGCCATGCTCTTGTTTAACGCCCGGAAAGAACCCGGAAACATCTTCAAACGTAATTAACGGAATGTTAAACGAGTCACAGAAACGAATAAAACGGGCAGCCTTATCAGATGAATCAATATCCAGTCCCCCTGCCAATACTTTTGGCTGGTTACAGACAAGCCCCACTGATTTCCCTTTGATTCGCGCTAAACCGATCACTATGTTCTTCGCAAAGCCCTCTTGCACTTCCATAAAGGAATCCTCATCGACAATTTGCTCCAATACTTTCCGAACATCATATGGACGGATCCCTTCATAAGGGACTACATCCGTTAAGTCCGGACGGTAGTCATCGCCTACGTCCGCTTCCACAACCGGCGGCTTCTCTTCATTATTTTGTGGAAGATAGCTCAGGAGACGTCTAACGTCGGCCAATACTTGTTCTTCTGTTGCTCCCTTGAAATGCGCATTACCGCTTATGGTATTATGTACAGTCGCTCCACCCAATCCTTCAGATGAAATCTTCTCACCCGTTACCGTTTCAATGACTTTGGGTCCTGTTATGAACATTTGGCTCGTTTTTTCAACCATGAAGACAAAATCGGTTATGGCTGGAGAATATACGGCTCCGCCTGCACAAGGTCCCATAATAACGGAAATTTGTGGAATGACGCCTGAATAAATGGAGTTTCGATAAAATATTTGACCATATCCGTCAAGGGAAACAACACCTTCTTGAATACGCGCTCCACCAGAATCGTTCAAACCTATGAAAGGGGCTCCATTTTCCGCTGCCAAATCCATAACATTGGCAATTTTCAGAGCATGCATTTCCCCTAGTGCACCGCCAAATACAGTAAAGTCCTGCGAAAACAGGTAAATGTCGCGGCCGTTCACCTTTCCGTAACCGGTGACAACCCCTTCTCCCGGTCCTTCTTCCTTTTCCATGCCAAAATTGGTATTACGGTGTTTGATAAAAGGATTGAGTTCAATGAAAGTTCCCGGATCAACTAGAAGTTCAATTCTTTCCCTTGCAGTAAGTTTGCCCTTTTCATGCTGCTTATCGATTCTTTCTTCTCCACCGCCCATTTCCACTTTTCGGCGTCTATCATATAAGTCATTGATCGTTTCATATATGTCTGTCATTCCTGCTCCTCCTTTGATTCGGCTCGTTCACAAAGCTCATATAATACACCCGCAGTAGACTTGGGATGAACGAAAGCAACATCTGCATGGTGCGCTCCCTTTCTTGATGAATCATCAATCATGCGCAATCCCGATTCTTTAATTTCTTCAATTCGATCTTCGATACGATCGACGCCAAGCGCCACATGATGAATACCTTCACCGCGTTTTTCAATGAATTTGGCGATTGGACTTGAAGGTGATAACGCTTCCAACAACTCCAAACGGGTATTGCCTGCCAAGATGAAGGCCACTTTTACGCCTTGGTTCTCCACTATCTCAATTCCTTCAAGTTTCAATTTCAGCGTTTCCGTGTAAAGTGGCAAAGTATCATCAAGTGACTTGACGGCAATCCCGATATGATCGATATTTTTTATCATCATTCAAACCCCCATGCTATGTATTATTGGATGACTCCATTTAAACACTACTAATCTTGCATTAAAGTCCTTTAAGATTCGGAATAATATGAACATAATACTTTTACTTGTTTCTACTAAATGTTCAAGTTAAAATGAAATCAATTAAACTGTTTTGAAGGAGAGAGCATATGGGAAACAAAAAAATAAGAAAGATCGTCGTGTATTTAATGCTTATCTCAATGTTATTAACGAGCTTATTATCAGGTATCGCATTTCTTTTGTAATAGACATCGTAATGGGGAGGGGAGCAAAAAGCTTCCCTCTCCTTATTTTATCGCTCCGTTTTTCTTTGCCAAAGTTTTGAAATCCTCGTTCGATATGGTAATCAACACCTTAGTGCCGATAGGGACTTTTTCGTACAAACGCTCTACATCGGATTTAAGCATCCGTACACAGCCATTTGAGATGTATTTATCAATTGATGATGGCTGATTCGTACCATGAATTCCGTAAATCCTCCCATCGGTATTTCGTGCATCGAAGCCAATCCACCGCGACCCCAGAGGGTTCCTGGGATCGCCGCCGGGAATATTCTTTTTACGGTAATAAGGATTGACCGCTTTTACTTTAACCGTGAAAATCCCTTCAGGTGTCAGTTCCTGGCTCTTTCCCGTACCGACCGGCAGTATCTCCTTGACCTCGTTATCATCAATGAACGCCAATTTATTGTTGGCTTTATTGATGATGATAAAAGGATCGCCAGGCTTAACAGGTTGAGGTTGGGCATGTACCTGCAGCGGCCACAAAGATAGCATAAGCAACAAAGAAAGGAACCATTTCATTCGTCTCAATCCCTTTACTTTTTTGCTTAGTTTAAGCCAAGTGCCTCTTTTTCATTCGGTTGCTGGTCAGCTTGGGTAATCCCTTGAAGGAATGCTTCAACAATAAATAGCGTTCCATTTCCTTCATGAGCTGCAGTAATGCGGCCCTGGATTCGAACTCTTCCCGTGTCTGCGGCAGTGCCATTCCCCTAAAATGAATCTCCATTTCTTCAAGCTTCTTCAGATAAAGAATGGCCGTATTTTGTGGGTGGACGTTTTCTGCCAGATCTTCTATAAAATCAGCCACTATCCCGCTTTGCTTGACGACCAATGGAATATTCGTGACTAGGGGAAGAATTCGTTCAATGATTTCAAATTGCTTTTCACGCATTTTGAAATAATGGTAATACAGGTCTTCTTCCCTTAAAAAATGATTTTCCACGTCCCTGAAGGCAAGGCTTTTGGCTTGATTAAGAAGATTGGCTGTTTCAGTAATTTCCTTACCATCCCATGTGTGATCATTATCCCTTAAATAGCGGACAATCCCCATCAAGATCGCACTAAAGTTAGTTTCGATACGTTCCTGATAGGCAAGCAGTTTCTTATCGACACTGGGCATGTACAGATTCATGACAAGCGCCACTCCAACACCAACGGCAATTAATATCGTTTCATTGATCAGCAGTGAGAAAGTGATGTCACCCGACCCATATAGGTGCATGATGATGACGCTACTCGTCACAATCCCCTCATTAATCTTCAAGGCAACTGTCGTTGGAATGAAAATCAAGAGAATCAATCCTATTATCAGTGGATGGAACGCGATGAACTGAAACATTAGGGATGAATAGGCCATTGCGATCAAACAAGCTAAAAACCGGTGCCAGGAGGCATACACCGACTTCTTTTTCGTGACTTGAATGCATAAGATCGTAATGATTCCCGCAGCCGAAAAATACTCCAGGTTAAGCATTTGTGCAATAATGATTGCCAGGGTAACCCCCAAAGCAGTTTTAATCGTTCTGTATCCGATTTTAAACATTGTTATGTATCACCTGGCTCTTTCGCTATCTATTATAATACTATCAGGAATTCAGATATTTTCACAGTCCTTTGCGAATGAAATTTCCAATTATTCAAAATACATTCACTCAAAAATACATTATAGGAATAAAATAAAAAAAGGCAACCTAAACGTTACCTTTTTTTCATAATTATATACTATTTGCTTTAGCTTATAAAACTTTTTCCAAGAAGTCTTTTGCACGCTGGCTTTTCGGATTGGAAAAGAATTCTTCCGGAGCACTTTCCTCAACGAGCAGACCTCCATCCAGGAAAAGGACACGATCGGCCACTTCTTTGGCAAATCCCATTTCATGCGTTACGATCAGCATGGTCATCCCTGTATGTGCCAGTGTCTTCATAACCTCGAGCACTTCTTTTACCATCTCGGGATCAAGAGCAGATGTCGGCTCATCAAAAAGCATTACTTCCGGGTTCATTGCCAATGCCCGTGCAATGGCGACCCTTTGTTTTTGCCCGCCTGACAGACGATTCGGATAAGCTGATTCTTTATCGTCCAAACCGACTTTAGTCAATAGCTCACGAGCTTGTTTCACTGCCTCAGCCTTTGATAATTTTTTCACCTTCATAGGTGCATATGTCAAATTCTCCAGTACGGTTTTATGAGGAAATAAATGAAAATGTTGAAATACCATCCCGACATTTTCACGCACTTTCATGATATTGGTCTTTTTTTCAGTGATAATTTGATCTTTAAATCTTATTTGACCATCAGTTGGAGTCTCGAGCATATTGATGCAGCGCAAGAAAGTTGATTTTCCCGAACCGGATGGGCCGATGATCGCCAACACTTCACCCTGCCCTATCTCGGTGCTGATTCCTTTTAATACCTCGAGCTTACCATAATTTTTTTTGAGTTCATCAATTTTAATCACTGCGCCTCATTCTCCTTTCAATCACTTTGCCTAAGATGGTAAGAACCATGACCATCACATAATAAATGAGTCCGGCAAATAAAATAGGCTCGAAGAATTTATATGTCTCACCGCCGACAATATAAGCACGACGCATGATATCCCCTAATCCAATGATTGTGACAACGGCTGATTCCTTCGTTAAGGAAATCAATTCGTTCACAAGGGAGGGCAGGATATTCTTGATGGCCTGCGGAAGGATAATATTAAGCATCATCCCTGAATAAGGGACCCCAAGTGCAAGTGCAGCCTCGCGTTGCCCTTTATCGACCGCTAAAATCCCCCCCCTGATAATCTCAGAAATGTATGCCGCAGAATTTAACCCGAACGCTAAAAATGCTGCTTGGAATGCTTCGATTTGAATCCCTAATATTTGTGGTGAACCAAAATAAATAAGCATTAATTGCAGCACTAAAGGGGTACCGCGGAAAATGGATGTATAAAAGTCAGCAATCCAATTCAAGGGCTTGATTCTACTGATTTTTAGTATAGATAATAATATTCCCAAAACAAAACCGATTACAGCCGCAACCGCTACAACTTTTAATGTAGTCGGTATTCCCTCCAAGATATATGGAAGGGAGGGTATAATCCTATCAAATTCCAGATTCACTCCATTCATCCTCTCTTATGAAGGCCGTTATCCCAGGCCTTCCTCCTGCTTCATTTTAATAACAATAAAGCGCGGAAAAACGTTCAGAAGGCATATTGCATCTCTTCTGAACGTTTTTCATCTCTCTGCATTATTCAGTTTCGCTGCCACCGAACCATTTTAGTATTAATTTTTCCATTTCGCCATTCTCTAGCATTTTTTTCAATTCGGCATTGAATTCGTCAGTTAACTCGCTTCCTTTTTGGAAAGCGATTGCCGAACCGGCATCTTGTTCACCAGACTCGATCACATGGCCCACCAAATCCTTGTTATCTTTCAAATAGCCTTTAGCCACAGTATCTTCCATGATCACGGCGTCAAAACGTCCAGTAGACATTTCTTGAACAACTTCGGGAATACGATTCCGTTTTTCAACTTTCATCCCGATATCTTTGGATTTATTCAAGTCGTTTGCCAATGTCTCCTGAATGGATGCAAGCTGTACGCCTACCGTTTTCCCTTTTAAATCTTCAACAGTTTTGATCTTACTGTCCTCTGTCGTGATGATCATGTTCTTAGCTGTATAGTAAATATCACTGAAATCAACGGATTGCTCACGTTTTTCTGTCGGAGTCATTCCAGAGATAACGAAATCGACCGATTTATTTTCCAGAGCCGGCACAAGACTATTAAAGTCAATGTCTTTAACTTGGACCTCATAACCTAATTTTTTACCGATTGCTTTAGCGATATCGATGTCGAATCCTTTTATTTCATCACTTTTAGATGTTTCAACAAATTCAAATGGCGGATAATCCGCAGATGTTCCCATAACCAGGACCTTTTTGTCTTCGTTGCCAGCTGTGTTCTTATCTTCTTTCTCTGATGTTCCGCATGCCGCTAAAATACCTACTAATAAAACAGAAGTAAGCAACAATGCTAACTGCTTTTTCAACTTCATTATTATTCCTCCAAAATGATATTTTCAATTCTCTTGTTATTAAATTTGGTTTAGTTAAATTTTGAATAACTAATATTCATACACTAATGTGTATTTTAACACACTCTAATAATTATTCAATAACGTAAATAATAGATTTATTTTTCAGAATATTTACACAAGTTTCTTTCTGAGTTTTCGCACTTTCCTCCATGAGGATATATCTGGCTTCCTTATCTATCTTCTTTCCTAAACGTTCCTTAATTATGCAAGTTCATGAATAAAAAAACCCGCCGATTGGGCGGGTTTCAGACTATAGACAAACTAGAAGAAAAGCTAGTTTGTCTACGGATTTTTTCTAAAAAAAATATTCCAGTTGATTTCAGAAATCCGCTCCCTTTCCGCCGACTGTCTGCCAAGCCTCATCAAAGCAAGCGTCTGTGGTGTCTTGGCTAGCCAGTTATTCGGCAGGAGTGTCGTAAATTTCTTCAATCCAGAGAGGATTTCATTCCATATAAAAAAGTAAAAATTCATGAAGGATAACCAAGTCTTCTTTTTATAAATCATGGATCGGGATGAGAGCATTCCGAACCCCATTTTGTCAACAAACTAAAACCCGCCGATTGGGCGGGTTTTTCAGTTATGACTATGACTTACACTTCTTCGCAATATTGGTCGAAGTAGTCTTGCAATTTTTCAACTACGGACATCGGGTGGTGACCTTCAATTTCATGGCGTTCTACCATAGTGACGATTTTTCCATCTTTCAACAATGCAAATGATGGGGATGACGGCGGATACCCTTCGAAATAATCACGTGCTTTCTCCGTTGCCTCTTTATCTTGTCCAGCAAAAACCGTAACAAGCTGATTTGGGCGTTTATCATTATGAATCGCATGAGCCGCTGCAGGTCTAGCTATACCCCCGGCGCAGCCACAAACGGAGTTGACCATAACAAGCGTCGTTCCTTTTTGTGCAAATACTTCTTCTACTTCCTCGGGAGTGGTCAATTCTGTATATCCAGCAGTCTTAATCTCATCGCGAGCCTGTTTGACTACGTCGTTCATTAAAAAATTAAAATCCATATTCATGGTATGTGCTCCTTCCAAGTTTTCTCTTCAATCCTATCATAACAATTGCCTCTTCGTGATTCAATAAATTTACCTGCTAAACAGCATAAAGCGTTCCGAATATGTTTAAAACGAAAGCGAAGCGGGAATTATATGTGTAACAACAAGAAGACTTCTTAGAAAAGGATGGGGCATGCCCCATCCTTTTCTAGTTTAATTCGGCTTAAACGTATCAGTAAAAGATTGAAACGCCTGCTTAACAGCAGCTGTGACCGTTTTATTCCCTGACATCACTTGATTCTCGAGTATAGGGAGAAGACCTTTGACGGTTTCATTTTTATAGAACATCGTTTTAAGTTGGTGATCCATTAATGAATAAAGCCATTCCTTAGATTGCATTCTTCTCCGTTCCTGGAAAACACCCGATTCCTTGGTCATATCGGAAAATTCATTCAATACATCCCAAAGCTCAGGAATTCCTTTACCGGTTATAGCAGAACAAGTATATGCCTTTCCTGCCCATCCCTTTGTTGCTGGCTGAAGGAAGTGCAAGATTCTGCTATATTCGGACTTTGTCCTAATCGCCAGCGGAATGTTCTCTCCATCCGCTTTATTGACCACAATTCCGTCCACAAGTTCCATGATCCCTTTTTTCATCCCCTGTAATTCATCCCCGGCACCTGTTAGTACAAGGAGCATGAAGAAGTCGACCATGCTTCGTACTATAGCTTCACTCTGACCGACACCAACGGTTTCTATCAGTATGACATCAAATCCTGCCGCTTCACAAAGCAACATCGTTTCCCTCGTTTTACGGTGAACTCCTCCTAAGGTGCCTTCGGATGGTGAGGGCCTTATGAAGGCATGGGGGTTTCTTGCCAGCTCCTCCATCCTCGTCTTATCGCCTAGTATACTTCCCCCATTTATCGAAGAGCTTGGATCGACGGCTAGGACAGCAACCTTATGACCCCTTTCACATAAGTAGGTTCCGAAAGTCTCGATAAACGTACTTTTTCCGGCACCAGGCACTCCGGAAATCCCGATTCGAATCGAGTTCCCGGTATGAGGAAGGATGGCATGCAATAATTCCTGTGCAGGATCGAAGTGGTGGGATGCATTGCTCTCAATCAGTGTAATCCCTTTAGCAAGCCTGGCCCTGTCCCCTTTTATGATTCCCTCCTTAAGTTCATGGATCGGTACGTTTACATTTTGTCTTTTGACGAATTTGCTTTTTGAAGCTTTGTTATGGCTGGCTGCTAATTCTACACCTGGCTTTAATGATGAAGCAAAACCTTCCTGATTGTTATCATCGACCCATTCCGGCTTCTTGTCTTCACTCATTATTGGGCCACTTCCTCATATCCAAGGCGATTGTATATTTCCTGAAGCACTTTTTTCGCTGCCTGGGGAATGACAGTACCAGGTCCGAAAATGGCTGAAGCGCCATTTTCCATTAAGTACTCATAATCCTGTGCAGGTATGACGCCACCGACGATCACGATAATGTCTTCACGGCCCAATTTCTTCAGTTCCGACATAAGCTGAGGCAATAATGTTTTATGGCCGGCAGCAAGCGAACTCATTCCGACAACATGCACATCATTTTCCACGGCCTGTAAAGCAGTTTCTTCCGGTGTTTGGAATAATGGACCGATATCGACATCATAGCCTAAATCCGCAAAACCCGTTCCTACTACTTTAGCTCCGCGATCATGACCATCCTGACCCATTTTAGCCATTAACAAACGCGGCCTTCTTCCTTCATTTTCAAGGAACTCTTCCGTCATGCGGACGACTTCCTCAATTTCCGCTTCTTTTGAGTATGCTGAGCTGTATACGCCGCTGATTGAACGGATGGTTGCTTTGTGACGTCCAGCCACCTCTTCGATTGCATCGGAGATTTCACCTAGTGAAGCTCGTACTCTTGTAGCTTGAACAGCCAATTCCAGCAGGTTGCCTTCACCCGTTCTAGCAGCCAAGGATAGCGCCTGAAGGGCTTCATCCACCTTTGCCTGATCACGTTTCGCTTTTAATTCGCCCAAACGCTTAAGCTGACTCTCGCGAACTGCAGTATTATCAATCTCCAGTATTTCAATCGGATCTTCTTTTTTCAAACGATATTTATTGACGCCGACGATCGTTTCATCTTGAGAATCGATTTTAGCTTGACGCTTTGCAGCCGCTTCCTCGATTCTCATTTTTGGAACGCCGGTTTCAATTGCCTTTGCCATTCCTCCAAGTCCTTCGATTTCTTCTATGTGAGCCCATGCGCGTTCGATTAATTCATTTGTGAGCGATTCTACATAGTATGAACCCGCCCATGGATCGATTACCTTTGTGATCCCGGTTTCCTCCTGCAGATAAAGCTGTGTGTTGCGTGCAATGCGTGCCGAGAAATCAGTTGGAAGTGCAATGGCCTCATCCAATGCGTTCGTATGCAGGGACTGTGTATGTCCAAGTGCGGCCGCATGCGCTTCAATCAGGGTCCTTGCGACATTATTAAACGGATCCTGCTCGGAGAGGCTCCAACCGGAGGTTTGGGAATGAGTCCTCAATGCCATCGCTTTATTATTTTTCGGTTCGAATTGTTTCATCAGTTTTGACCAGATGAAACGAGCCGCCCTCATTTTCGCCACTTCCATGAAATAGTTCATACCTACAGCCCAGAAGAATGACAGTCGTGGTGCAAATTTATCGATATCAATACCTGCTTTCATGCCGGTACGTGCATACTCAAGCCCATCAGCCAACGTATAGGCAAGTTCGATATCCGCCGGCGCACCCGCTTCTTGCAGATGATAACCGGAGATGGAAATGGAATTGAATTTGGGCATATATCTCGATGTATACTCGAATATATCAGCTATGATTTTCATGGACATTTCAGGTGGGTAGATATACGTATTCCGAACCATATACTCCTTTAAAATGTCATTTTGAATCGTGCCTGAAAGTTTATCCTGTGTAACGCCTTGTTCCTCAGCTGTCACGATATAAAATGCCAGGATGGGTAATACCGCCCCGTTCATGGTCATTGACACGGACATCTGATCAAGCGGAATACCGTCGAACAGGATTTTCATGTCTAGAATGGAATCAATGGCAACTCCCGCTTTCCCCACATCACCGACAACTCGCGGATGATCAGAGTCATAACCACGGTGTGTGGCTAAATCAAAGGCAACTGAGAGCCCTTTTTGCCCCATTGCGAGATTACGTCTGTAAAACGCATTCGATTCCTCAGCAGTAGAAAATCCTGCATACTGACGTACTGTCCAAGGACGGTTGACATACATCGAAGGATAGGGCCCTCTTGTAAATGGGGCGATGCCTGGTACACTCTCCATATGCTCCAAGTTGCGATTATCTTCTTTAACATAAAGCGGTTTGACTTTTATTTGTTCATTGGTTTCAAACAGAAGATCCTCGATATTTTCCCCAACGGCTTTTTCGGCTTCTTTTTTCCATGCTTCTACCGTCCCTTTAATCTCAGCCTTGGCAGGATTTATAGCAGAAAAATTCGGTTTTTTCATTTCAGTTCACCCCTAGCTTCTGCAATAATTCCAATAAAATGGCTATTGCATTCGTTTTAACATGGATAAAATCTTTGACTCCGGCTTCACTTAGTGTAATATCCAATTCTTCTTGCTGCTTGCCAGCCATATAAATATTGATTTCCGGGAATTGCTTTTTGATTTCTTTAATTGTGATTGGCGCTAATTCCGAGTAGTCACCATCACTGCCGCAAACACAATAAACAGAGAGCTTGGTGGAAGCTACGTAATCGACTGCTTCCTTAGTGGTTTGACACCCATTACTACCGAGTGTTTCAATACCTCCTGCTGCAGCCAGACTTTTAACGAAATCTGCACGGGGTTTATAGGATTTAAGATTTTTCAAGTTAATTAAACCAATCGTTGGAGCCGTTCCACTTATTTCTTTATACGTTTCACTACGTTGTCTTATCTGTTCGAACTGAATGGATACCCTATTCCTGGCAATTGGCGTAATGCCAACCGGTTTCTCGACTTTCATATATGACACTTGGTTATCCTGTGTCGGAGTTTTAATCTTATCCGCTGGATTCGGATATACATTCGTTCCGATGATACTTTCTTTTCTGAAAGCCGCATTTTGAACTCTGCCTTGGTAAACTTCAGCTATTTCTTTTTGCAGGGTGCCTTGCTTAATTAGCTCTAAAATCCCCCCGGCTTCATCGATTTCAAGGAAGTTCGCCCAAGCCTTTTCAGCCAATTCATCCGTTAATTGCTCAACATACCATGAACCGCCAGCAGGATCGACCACTGTCGTGATATTTGTTTCTTCTTTTAATATCAAGTGAGTGTTGCGGGCGATTCTTTCTGAAAAATCATCAACTTCACCAGTTGCGTGAGTAAATGGATGAATTTGAAGGTATTGAATGCCTCCAATAGCTGCAGCGAAAGCTTGGTTTGTGGTCCGAAGAATATTGACGTGCTGATCATATAGCGTTTCTGTCAATTCGGAAGTAACAGCATGTATGGCCATTTTAAAATGGTCCTGAGCTGTATCGAAGGCTTCAGCAAGACCTGCCCAAAGCCTCCTGGCAGCCCTCAGTTTAGCGATGGACATGAAGTAATTGGAATCCACTGCAAACGAAAATACTATTCTTTCGGATACTGAAGAAATAGAAAGCCCTTGTTTTTGCCCTTCCAATAGATATTGGACGGCTGCGGATAATCCGTACGCTATTTCTTGTACGGCATTAGCCCCTCCATTATGATAGACTGCCGTATTAATCAGAACTGTCTTTAAATCCCGGCCTATCTTCTGATAATCTTGGATCGTCTTCATCCAGTCTGCAAAATAGTTATCCGTATCTTCTGGCAGCTGTCCGCCAATGAGCCATTCTGCAATGGGATCTTCTGCAACTACACCTGTCAATTGGGCATTTTGCGATTCGGCAATAGCTTTGAATTGCGGGAATAATCCTTTTTGTTTCCCCTTAAGGTCAATGAAAATCGGGATTTCCTTTAATGGGATATCCTTAAACAACTTTTCGGCCCTTGCCCCCTCAGCAAGCAATCGTGCAGGGTATGCCACAACATTTTGACCGCGCTTGAATGACGCCTTCATCTTTTCATTTGCCTCTTCTGCCGTGGTACCGCTTACAGGTTGAACGACAAGCCAAGGTTTTTCATAATAACCCATTGGGGACGTTCCTCGGGTGAAAGGGAAGAATCCTGGCAATTCAGATACTTTTACTGTCGAATCCGCCTTTTCTGTATAGAGCGGATATAACGTGATGCCCTCATATGTATTCGTTTTTAACTTTTCTATACTTTTTCCTTTTAAACTGGCTTCCGCAGCTTCTTTCCACTCTTCAAAAGAAGGCCTAGGAAAGGTTATGTTTTTCACATCTTTCAGTTCCATCTGTAATCGCTTTCTTATCGTCTGCCGCCTCAAATGCCTGGTCCATCCCACTGGAGAACGAACGCTCAGTCGGTTTAGGTAAGAAAACCACCCTCCCATCAATTTAATCTGGATTATACTAACATTCTATCATAATTTTCTTGAAATTTATGTTAATAGAAATTACAAAGCTGCTGTATGGGAAACCAAAAGCCTATTTCTCCTATTTAAAATGAAGTACAGCCCCTTCTCTGTATTAGAACAGCTCTAATTAAAATAATAGCAAAAATAAAATTTTTGTCGATGTTTTTCTACTGAAAAATAAAGTGCAAAAAAAAGGAAGGAACCTAATGGCCTTCCTTTTTCTTCACTTTAGTATATGGAAGTGTTGTCTTTGGAAATCTTTTCGATGATTTCTTTAACCCTTGCGAGGAAACGTCCGCATACCAATCCATCCAAAACACGATGATCAAGTGATAAACAGAGATTCACCATATCCCGAACTGCAATCATGTCATTTATGACCACTGGACGTTTTACGATCGTTTCAACTTGTAAAATGGCGGCCTGTGGATAATTGATGATTCCCATGGACTGGACTGAACCGAATGAGCCAGTGTTATTGACAGTGAACGTGCCACCTTGCATATCCTCTGCTTTTAACTTACCCGCCTTCACTTTGGATGCGAGTTCCTGTATCTCCCTTGCTATACCTTTGATTGATTTTTCATCTGCATTTTTTATGACAGGTACAAATAAGGCATCTTCAGTTGCAACGGCTATAGAAATATTGATTTCTTTCTTTTGTATGATTTTATCGCCAGCCCACATCGAATTGAGCTCTGGAAATTCCGTAAGGGCTTGAGCAATCGCTTTTACAAAAAAGGCAAAGTAAGTTAAATTATAGCCTTCTTTTTGTTTAAAGCCGGACTTGAGATTATCACGCAACTTCACCATATTGCTTGCGTCGACTTCCACCATTGTCCATGCATGCGGAATTTCGTGCTTACTTTTTAACATATTGGATGCAATTGCCTTACGGATACCCGTAACAGGTATTTCCTTGTCACCAATAGCAGTCGGCACGTTAGTAGTCACTGCACTAGTTTGACGATTAATTGGAGGCGTGTTCTCTTCATGAGCCGAATCGGATATTGCGGAAGGTTCATCCGCCTTAGGAAGAGTACCGGATTCAACAAGTTTCAGTAGATCTTTACGGGTGATTCGTCCCTCATTCCCCGTTCCTTTCACTTTTGAAAGGTCGATCCCATGCTCCTGGGAAAGTTTTAACACGGCAGGTGAAAAGCGAGCTTTCCTTGATGGTTCACCTGCTTGCTGCACATCTTTTGTAACAGGTGCATCAACATTTTCCTCGCTATGAGAAACAGCTTGGCCTGCGTTTTCGTTATCCGTCTTTGCCGCTTCAACTTCAATCGAGCAAATGACTTCCCCGACTGCCAACGTTTGATTCTCTTCCGCTTTCAATTCCTTGATGATGCCGGTGAAGGAAGAAGGAACCTCAGCATTTACTTTATCAGTCATCACTTCAGCTAGCGGATCATATTTCGTGACATGATCCCCAGGCTTTACAAGCCATTTACTGATGGTTCCCTCTGTGACACTTTCGCCTAATTGAGGCATCTTCATTAATTCCATAGCCATAAATCGTTCCTCCTTCTTAACAGTCATTAATACTCGGCCAATTCCCTCATCGCTTTTTCCACATTATCAGGGTTCACCATAAAATGTTTTTCCATCGTAGGCGCATATGGCATGGCAGGTACATCAGGTCCGGCCAATCGTTTTATAGGGGCATCCAAATCAAAAAGGCAATTCTCGGCAATGATGGCTGCCACCTCACTCATAATGCTTCCTTCTTTATTATCCTCCGTAACCAGTAAAACTTTCCCTGTTTTAGAAGCTGCTTCTATGATAGCATCCTTATCTAAAGGGTAGACGGTGCGCAAGTCAAGAACATGTGCAGAGATTCCATCTGCAGCTAATTTTTCAGCTGCCTGAAGAGCAAAATGCACGCAAAGGCCATAGGATATGACAGTAATGTCTTCCCCTTCCCTTTTCACATCCGCCTTACCGATTGGAAGTACATAATCTTCAGTGGGTACCTCACCCTTAATCAAGCGGTATGCGCGTTTATGTTCAAAGAAAAGAACTGGATCTTCATCACGGATGGCAGCTTTAAGCAACCCCTTGACATCATAAGGAGTGGAAGGCATCACAATTTTCAAGCCCGGTTGATTAGCAAAAATCGCTTCAACCGATTGCGAATGATAAAGAGCTCCATGAATCCCTCCTCCATAAGGAGCACGGATTACCATAGGACAGCTCCAGTCATTATTAGAACGGTATCTAATTTTAGCTGCCTCTGAAACAATTTGGTTAATGGCAGGCATGATGAAATCAGCAAATTGCATTTCAGCTATTGGCCGAAGCCCGTACATGGCGGCTCCAATTCCCACTCCAGCAATTGCAGATTCAGCGAGCGGTGTATCGATGACCCTGGCTTCACCGAATTGGTCGTATAAACCGTTAGTGGCTTTAAAGACCCCACCTTTTTTTCCAACATCCTCTCCCAATACGAATACACGGGAATCACGTTCCATCTCTTCCCTCATTGCCATTGTCACGGCATCTATATAAGAAATCACTGGCATTCTATTACCCCCTTACTTTTGTGCATACACATGATTCATAGCACTTTCAGCCTTCGGATATGGAGCATTTTCAGCATAATCAGTTGCTTCGTTGACTATCTTCATGACTTCATCATTCATTTGTTTCTCAAGATCATCATCCATGATTCCCGCTTCTTTTAAATACGCTCCAAATGTAATTATGGAATCCTTCGTTTTGGCTTCGGCCACCTCGTCCGCTGTCCGGTAGCTTCGGTCATCATCATCACTTGAATGAGGAGTGAGCCTATATGAGACGGTTTCTACAAGGGTAGGCCCCTCTCCCCTTCGTGCACGGTCAGCCGCTTCTTTCACTGCTGCATACACTTCCAATGGGTCATTGCCATCCACCGTTATTCCAGGCATCCCATAGCCAATCGCCCTGTCGGAAACATTTTCACATGATAGTTGTTTCGAAATAGGAACCGAAATCGCATATTTATTATTTTCACACATGAAAATGACCGGCAGCTTATGTACACCTGCAAAGTTGGCCCCTTCATGAAAATCGCCCTGATTGGATGAACCTTCACCAAACGTAACGAATGTTACTAAATCCTTGCTTTCCATCTTCCCAGCAAGGGCAATTCCAACTGCATGCGGGACCTGTGTCGTTACAGGTGATGAACCAGTGACGATCCTATTTTTCTTTTGACCGAAATGGCCAGGCATTTGGCGTCCGCCTGAATTGGGATCTTCCTCTTTCGCAAAACCTGAAAGCATCAAGTCTTTTGCTGTCATTCCGAAGGTAAGTACCACACCTACATCCCGATAATAAGGAAGTACATAATCCTTTTGCCGATCCAGCGCAAACGCTGCCCCAACCTGCGCAGCTTCTTGCCCCTGGCAGGAAATCACGAAGGGAATTTTCCCGGAACGATTTAAAAGCCACATACGCTCATCAATCCTGCGGGACAAAAGCATTGTCCGGTACATATCTAAAACCGTTTCCTCATTTAAGCCTAATTGTTCATGACGTTTTTCTACCATCATAAAACCTCCTGACCTTATTCTTTATGAATGAATGGCAAGTCCATCGACAGCAAGCGCCGCCTCTCCGATTGCTTCAGAAAGACTTGGGTGTGGATGTATTGTCTTGGCTACCTCCCAAGGTGTCGCATCAAGCACTTTTGCAAGTCCCGCTTCTGAAATCATATCCGTAACATGTGGACCGATCATATGAACGCCCAATATATCATCCGTTTTCTTATCTGCAATGATTTTGACAAAACCATCCGCTTCCCCGAAAACCAGGGCCTTACCAACTGCACGGAATGGGAATTTTCCAATTTTAAGCTCATAGCCTTCCTTTTTTGCCTGTTCTTCCGTCAAACCGACACTTGCCGCTTCAGGGCTTGAATACACACATTTTGAAATGAGCGAATAATCCAAGCGTTCCGGTTTTTGGCCTGCCATATGTTCAACGGCCGTAATACCTTCATGGGAGGCAACGTGAGCCAATTGCAGACCGCCGATACAATCACCGATCGCATAGATATGCGTTTCCTTCGTTTGGAAGAAGTCATTGGTTTCAATAAAACCTTTTTCTTTCACAATTTCTGTATTTTCAAGGCCGATCCCTTCAACATTTGCTGCTCTGCCTACGGATACCAGCATTTTTTCAGCTGTGAATTCCTCTACCAATCCTTTTACTTCAGCAGAAATGGATACTGAAACATCCGTTTTCAGGGTTTCAGGCAATACCTTGGCACCTGTAATGAATTTGACGCCTTTTTTAGTTAGGAGACGAAGCATTTCACTGGAAATATCCTGGTCTTCAGTCGGGATGATCCTATCCGCATATTCCAGTACGGTTACTTCCACACCAAAATCTTTCAGCATCGAAGCCCACTCAATGCCGATAACCCCACCGCCTACAATAATCATTGATTTCGGCAGGCTCTCAAGCTTTAGAGCTTCATCCGATGTAAGCACCAATTCCCCGTCAATTGTTAAACCGGGCAGTGTTTTCGGACGCGAACCGGTAGCAATGATGATATTCTGAGGAATGAGCATTTCATTTTCACTGCCATTATTCATTTCCACTGAAATTGTCCCAGGCATCGGTGAAAATATAGATGGACCAAGTATACGTCCTAAACCTTCATAAACCGTTATCTTCCCTTGTTTCATCAAGTGCTGAACACCTTTATAGAGTTGATCGACGACTTTATTCTTTCTTTCCTGCACCTTAAGGAAATCCACCTTTACATCCCCGGTTACAATACCGAATTCCTCACTTTTCACTGCAGTCTGATAAACTTCAGCACTCCTTAAAAGTGCTTTTGAAGGGATACAGCCTTTATGTAGACACGTTCCGCCGAGCTTGCCTTTCTCCACGACAGCCGTTTTCAATCCTAATTGAGCAGCCCTTATTGCTGCCACATACCCGCCTGTTCCTCCTCCGAGGATAACGAGGTCAAATTCTTCAGCCAAAACCACTCCTCCTCACAAATACACACTATTGTCACCGTTATTACTTGTCCTATGTTTCATTACGTTATCCATGTTGAAATTCCTGTGTTTATATTTTAAAAAAACACAGGAATCCATATCTTGTCAACTATATTCATTTTCTTCCATTCAAGATATGTTTTTCATTTTGCAAGAATTGACTTCTTGAATTCCGCATACGAGCAATGCGCTCCTCTGCCATCCTGTCCGCTGCTTTATAAGTTGGAATTTGATCGCGTTTGGCAATCTCCATGACTCGTTCAATCGTATCATAAACCATTTCCACTTTCTTAAGGGCTCTTTCTCGATTATACCCTAAAAGTTCATCAGCCACGTTTATGACACCACCTGCATTAATTACATAATCAGGAGCATATATAATGCCTTTTTCATGAATTTGATCACCATGAACAGGATCCTTCAATTGATTATTGGCTGCACCTGCAATGACTTTCGCCTTAATTTGATTAATTGTTTGATCATTAATGACGGCACCTAATGCACAAGGAGCATAGATATCACATTCAACCCCATAAATTTCATCAGTATTCACTGCAGTCGCCCCAAAGGATTCAACCGCACGTGCCACGCTTTCTTTATTGATATCGGTAACGATCAGCTTAGCACCCTCCTCATGAAGGTGACGGCATAAGTTATAAGCTACATTCCCGACGCCTTGGACTGCAACAACCTTGCCTTCTAATGAATCAGTGCCGAATGCTTCTTTTGCAGCAGCTTTCATACCGCGGTATACCCCATATGCAGTTACAGGCGAAGGGTTACCTGAAGAACCGAATGCAGGGGAAATCCCAGTGACAAAATCCGTTTCCTCGTGGATGAGATCCATATCTTCAACCGTGGTCCCTACATCTTCAGCAGTTATATAACGCCCATTCAGCCCTTGGATATACCTTCCGAATGCACGGAACATTTCTTCATTTTTATCCTTGCGAGGATCGCCGATGATGACGGTTTTTCCCCCGCCTAAATTCAAGCCGGCCGCTGCGTTTTTATATGTCATTCCTTTCGAAAGCCTTAAAGCATCTTCTATGGCATCTTCTTCGGAAGCGTACGTCCACATCCTTGTGCCACCAAGTGCTGGTCCTAATGTCGTATCATGAATGGCAATAATCGCTTTCAAACCCGATTGTTTATCCTGACAGAATAGCAGTTGTTCGTAATCATACTTCTCAAGATATTTAAAAATTTCCATACAGGAATCCTCCCTAGATGTTTTAATAAATGTCAGATATGAGGACACTGAATCACTCCTCATTCTTACTGGTCACTACGTTCATTTTAAATAAAATCCGCTAATCACATGATATTTTTCCCATTGGGAATGGTTCCCTTGAAAAATCCATGCACCTTTAAATATGCAAATAACATGCCAATAAATTAAATAATGAGAGCCTTTTCACCCAAAAAAAGGAGATGCTGGTTAATATATTGGGCAACTATAGCCTATAACAAATTCAAAAAAATTTCATGTTGGAAGTGAACTCTCGCTTAAATTAAAATAAATCAGAAAATTCTGCGCAGTTTTTTTCACACTATGCAATTCCTTGCATGCAAACATTTTCACAGTTTTAATTTTTCCATTTTATAATATAGATTTCTAACTGAAATTCCCAACGCTTTTGCCGTAAGTGTTTTATTTCCCTTGTGGGTATCGAACGCTTGCTGAATGATTTCGGCTTCATACTGGTCTATTATCTCCGAGAGCGGTTTACCCGATACGTAGCCAGAAGGCTCCATTAAGAGTTTCTCCTGTTTTAATGGAATCTCTTCGATAAAATCAGGAATATGCTGTATATCAATGATTGTCTCGTTCAATTTCATGAAAATGATTGCCCGTCCTAAGATATTTTCCAGTTCCCTTACATTCCCTGGCCAGTTATAGATTTGCATCTTATGTATAGCTGCTTCAGTAATCCCCTCTATGCTCCGTCCATACTCCTGATTGATTTTATGAATCAAATGCTCCGCCAATTCTCTCAAATCTTCTTTTCGTTTTCGTAAAGGAGCAATGAAAATAGGCATGCGGTTCAGCCTGAAATATAAGTCTTCCCTGAATGATCCGTTTGCAATGGCGTGTTCAAGATTGATATTCGTGGCGGCTATGACACGGACATTGATGGAAATCGGCTTTGTCCCCCCCACTCTGATGATTTCCCGTTCTTGTAAAACCCGGAGTAATTTAGCTTGGATGTTAGCTGGTAATTCACCAATTTCATCTAAAAAGATGCTTCCTTGATTTGCCTCTTCAAAAAAACCGACCTTTCCGCCCCTGCTTGCCCCTGTAAACGCTCCCTCATCATAACCGAACAGTTCACTTTCGAGTAATGATTCCGAGATGGCCGCACAGTTTACACGAACGAATTTATTGAATTTCCTATCACTCGCATTATGGATGGCGTGGGCAAATAACTCTTTGCCGGTCCCTGATTCCCCTCTTAATAAGACGGTAGCCGGTGTCCTTGCCGATAATTTCGCCTGTTCGATGGGAAGCTTCATCTCTTCGGAAGCCCCTATTATATCATCAAAGGAATATTTAGCCTGCAATGTCCGGATAATCTGTCTTGCCCGATTCAATTCGTGAGTCAAGGTTTGAATTTCCGATACATCATGAATGACGCCAACGCTACCTTTCAGGTACCCATCCACAATGATTGGAGCAACATTAACAATCACTTCCTTATGTTTTGGGCCGACACGCATATTGACACCCCGAACAGGCTTTTTTGTCTGAAGCACTTTCATATGCATGCTATCACCTTCGTAAATATCGATGGAAGCCGGCTTACCAATCACTTGGTCCTTGGTTAAGCCAGTGATTCTTGTATATGCCGGATTGATCAAAAGTCCCCTCCCTTGATCGTCCACGACCGAGATGGCTTCATCACTGGATTGAATGATTGCCTGGAGCATCGTCTGTATCTCTTTTAAATCAGTGATCTGCTCCGCCAATTGTACAGCTTCCGTTTTATTCCTAAACACGGAAAAAGCCCCTATGATTTCCTCATCGGCATTCACCAGAGGAATCCTTGTCGTTATGAGCTCCATCCCATTAGTAAGGGTAATCTCCTGATTCACTTCTTTTTGGTTCGTTTCCATCACTCGAAGTAATCCAGTTGAAGGAACGAAATCTTTGATATGTTTGCCTATCACGTCCTCGCGCTTTGTGTCAGATGCTCGTTCTGCACTATCATTGAACATGATGATGAATCCATCATGATCAATCACCACCATTCCTTCACTGGTCGTATTAAGGATCAAGTCCATTTTTGCCGAAGTATTTTCCAATTTATTTATTAAACGATTTTTCTCTTCAAACAACTTTGTCATAATGAGGGCGACACTTCCAGGAATGAGTATCGTTTGATCGCTCATATCCCGTTTTATCTTACTATAGACGGTCGGGTCTCCGGTGGTATCAAAAATGATATCCAAATCCCCATCCAATCCCTCGCTCCAATTAGTCACTGTAGGAATCCTTCTTTCTTTTGCAGCAAGCATCCCTTCAGCGGATTCATTCGTATCAGCCATACAAACAATTGAGAATACTTCACTTTCCGAAAGGAGTTTCAACACCGTTGTCCCCCCCACTCCTCCCCCTACTATCATGACTTTTTGCATGAGCCATCCCCCTTAAGATATAATTACCCCTATTATTAGATATATCTCTGCAATTTTCTTCATACTTCACACCTCATTTTACCATATTGGCATCCTTTAAACACAGCCTCTAACTTCCAGTCATTTTCTAGTTTCCCGAAACTTGACAAATATTTTATATCCTTTATCATTTTTAAAAGACGGAATTTTCGGAAGGGATTTGACCGCATGAAACGTTTAATCGCTTTTTTGATTCTTTTTATACCCGGGGCCTTTGCTGCCTATGGCATTAAAATAATGAGGGACATGGTGTTCGGTATTTTACAGCCTCCCTATCCAGTCCTTTGGCTGCAATTTTTAATCGGACTGCTTATTACGATTGGAGGAATAGCCTTTATCGCAGGCTTCGTCCTTCATCGAGATCGAAAACAAAATAAGGTCCAAAGCAGGTTCAATAAATTTTAAACGTAAAAAGAAGGTGCCATGTATAAATGGGCACCTTTTTCTTTTTCTTTATCTTGATTTAAGTTCTTCTCTGACCCGTACGGCTGCCTCAGGAAAATCGGTTATGATGCCACTGCACCCCAATTTGAATAATCGCTTCATATCGGCTTCCTTATTAATGGTATAGGGCCGTACAGCAACACCCATGCTCAACGATGCTTGAATTAGTGCATCAGAGGCAGACTTGATATTTGGATGGATTGCGCTCCCGCCTATTGCCTTGGCATATATCCATGGCATGTATAGACCATCTCTATAAAGCGGTGCCGTTTCCAGTTCAGGTGCCAATTGATGACAATTAACCAAACTATAATGATTGAAAGAAGAAAGGATTATCCTTTCCTTCATTTCGTAGGCACGAATGAGCCTTATGACTTTCTCTTCTAAGCCTGGATACAGAAAAAGCGTGTTTTTCAATTCAATATTACAAAAAAGCTGGTTATCGTTAAGCCATATAAATAGTTCTTCTAGCGTCGGAATTTTTTCTTTACCCAATTTACCCTTAAAGCTTGAGGACGCATTAAGAGTTTTCAACTCCATCAAGGTCCGGTCTTTTACATACCCTGAGGCATTCGTGGTCCGATCGAGCTTTTCATCGTGAATGATGACCACTTCTCCATCTTTCGAGAGTTGGACATCCGTTTCAATACCGTCCGCCCCAACACGGGCAGCTTCTTTGAACGCCGACATCGTATTTTCCGGATGTGTTCCTGCAGAGCCTCGATGTGCAAAGATTAAGGTCATGATGAAAGCCGCCTCTCCCAAAAATTGTTATAACCCAATTTTATGAACAGAAACGATAAATTATTTTCATCTTCTTTCAATCGAAATAGAGGTGATTATTTTCTTCGTAGAAGGTTTTCTGAAATATTCCCCATAATTACTGAAAAGTTCCTTTTAATGTAGTTATCAGAACAATTGAGTTTTACACTTACGGACATTTTATCAGCAGCTATTGTTTGACATTCTCCAGCATGCTTTGCGGAAAATCCAATAGGATGGGATTAAATTGAAGAATGGAAAAGCGGAAAAGGACCCATAATGCCAAAATCCTTTTAAAAATTAGTGATTCAGATAATTAGTGTCGCTTTTTAACGTAAACAAAAACGCCTTTTATTTATTGGATTTCCTGCAAATCCAATAAATAAAAGGCGTTTAATTTTTTTTAACCGGCAGCGAAAAAAATTGAAGTTGCCGATTAGAAAAAATCAGAAAGCAACTTCTTCCTGTCCATACCACCAGACGGAGAGTTCCTATTTATATTTAGCGGCTCTAGCCTTTATATGGTCAATTGTTATCCTGAATCCGAACAACCGGTGTTCCCCTACTGTCAAGAAGCTTTATGTTCGAGACGAAGCTTATCGGCAACCATGGCAATGAATTCGGAATTTGTAGGTTTTGCCTTAGTCATGCTGACAGTATAACCGAAAAGAGATGAAATGGATTCTATATTGCCACGGCTCCAAGCCACTTCAATCGCATGTCGGATGGCTCTTTCAACACGGCTGGCCGTAGTATTGTATTTTTTTGCGATATCCGGATATAAAACTTTCGTGATCGAACCCAATAGTTCAATATCATTATATACCATGGATATGGCTTCCCTTAAATACAAATAGCCCTTGATATGTGCAGGCACTCCAATTTCGTGAATGATGCTTGTGATGCTGGCATCGAGGTTTTTCGGCTTGGCTTCATTTTGGGGACGATAGCTAAACTGACTATGATTTTTTAAAACCGCCTGCCCTTTACCGCTTACCTGACGAATGTGATTGGCCAGATTTTCCATATCAAAAGGTTTCAGGATAAAGTAAGACGCGCCCAAATCAACAGCTTTTTTCGTTACATCTTCTTGACCAAAGGCAGTAAGCATAATGACATTAGGCATAGCACCCCGTTTTACTTCACGAAGTTTTTCAAGTACACCTAACCCATCTAAATGAGGCATGATAATATCGAGGATCAATATATCCGGATCAACACTTTCAAGCATACCCAGGCAATCTTGACCGTTATGTGCCACCCCAATTACTTCCATGTCTTCCTGTGCTGAAATGTATTCTTCCAGAAGGCCAACAAGTTCTCTATTATCGTCTACAACGCACACCTTAATTTTTTTCACGCTTGATTTCAACCCTCAACTACAATTGGTCTTTTTTTCTATATGACTAAATTCTATTGTAATTGAACTTTTCGACAATGGAAACTAAATTCCTTTTATTTTTGAAAAAATATAAGGAATTCAATATTATTCTCCGGATATCTCTTGTTTTCGACTTCGTTTGCTATTCGAATAAACCGATTGTCGAAAAATCTTCATTTTGTTATCATTTTATCACAACGTTTCAAAAAAACCTCTATTTTTTGGAGAAATCATATTTAATTACCATCCATGACCTGGGCTAATCAATTAAAAAGGGGCATCCAAAAGGATACCCGGTTTCTTTAGCTTGCCTTTTCATAATTATCTTTGTCGTATATATTTATACCGGCTTCGTTTAACATCCATTCGATATGGACTCCATACCCACTTGTTGGATCATTAACAAATACATGGGTGACTGCACCGATTAATTTCCCATTTTGTATGATAGGACTGCCGCTCATACCTTGAACGATCCCACCCGTTTTTTGAAGCAGTTCTTTATCCGTCACTTTTAAGACCATTCCTTTAATCGCAGGAAACTTCTGTGGTATGGAACTGACGATTTCCACATCGAATTCCTCCACTTTAGAACCATCCACCACAGTCAGGATTTTTGCTGGTCCTTCCTTTACCTCATGGGAAAGGGTGATCGGGAGAGCCTTGTCATTAATCCCATTTTTAAAATCTTGATTTAATTTCCCAAAAATCCCAAAGGGACTATTGCGATTGATATTTCCTATTTTTTCTTTGTTGGAAGAAAAGCGTGCCAATTTTTCTCCAGGATCACCATTGCTTCCCTTTTCAATGGACGTGACCGTGGATTGAACAATCTGTCCATCCTTTACAACAATCGGCTTTTTGGTATCCATATCGGAAATGACATGTCCCAATGCTCCATATTTTTTCGAATCCGGGTGATAAAACGTCATCGTTCCGATGCCAGCTGCTGAATCACGGATATACAAACCCAATTTGTAAGTTCCTTCATTCTTATCTTTTAGAGGTAAAAGGGTGCTTTGAAGCACTTCATTATCACGGTTGATGACTAGATTCAACGCCTCCCCCTTTTCACCTGCCTGCTGAACAAAAGGGGTTACATCCCCCATCTTCTTTATCGTCTGACCATTGATTTCTGTAATAATATCACCGATTTCAATTTTCGCTTTTTCTCCTGGTGATTTTTTCCCCTGCGCAGTATCAATAAGATGATGACCTACTACGAGCACTCCGAGAGTATTTAGCTTCACTCCAATGGATTGGCCTCCAGGCATGACTTTAAAGTCTTTCAACACCCTAATGTCGACCTTTTTGGCGGGCAAGCCTGCTACATCCAGCAACACTTCATTCGTACCTGGTTTCTCAGCACCAAGCGTAATTGAAGCTTGCTCATCATGAAGCGAAATCCCATCACTGAATCCCGAAGCTTTTGCAGAAACAGGCAATGATTTGGAAATACTATATTGACTTCCTTCAAATAGTACAAGATGATTTGGAATTAAAAAATATTCACGAAATGGCTGGTATAACCCTAATGTTAATAGCGAAACAAGGAGAATTCCACCGATGATCCTGTTTATCCATACAAATTTCAACCCATTCACTCTCCTCGCTCTCTGAAACTTTATGGCTACACCTTTAATTTAGCCCTCAAGACAGTCATTTATAACAGATGCACAAAATAAAAGCTATCCGTTTTTGGATAGCTTTACAATGAATGCTTATGATAAGTTTAAATTATCTACTTTACCTGTCCATCAAGATGTGATTTTCAACCTTTTTGCCAGCTGGATTAATTCATTGGCATGCTGCTTCGTCAAATCCGTAATCTCGACTCCAGAAATCATCCTGCCAATTTCTTTTATCTTTTCCGTTTCAATTAAAGGCTTTACCGAGGTATTCGTGCGTCCTGCCCTTACATTTTTCGCTATGAATAAGTGAGTATCCGCCATAGCTGCCACTTGTGGTAAATGGGATATGCACAGTACTTGAGATCCCGTTGCCACTTTATAGATCTTTTCAGCAATGGATTGTGCAACCCGTCCGCTCACACCGGTGTCCACTTCATCAAATATAATGGACGTTATGCCTTGGTGCTTGGAGAAAATGCTTTTCAAAGCCAGCATGATCCTCGAGAGTTCTCCACCCGATGCGATTTTTGATAGAGGTTTTAACGGTTCACCTGGATTTGTGGAAATATAAAATTCCATCGAATCCAGCCCCGACTGATTAATGCCCCTATCTGACAACTCATCGAAAGTATAAGCCGTTTGAAGGAAATGTGGTTCGAAAATGGTCTTTTCCATGTATAAATCTTTTAATTCCTGATGGATCTTTTTGGTTAACTGCTGAGCGAATGTCTGACGAAGTTCAGACAGATTCTTTGCTTCAACAATTAAATCGGCCTTGATGGATTTCATTTCCTTTTCAAGCTTCGCTATATGCGTTTCCCTATTTTGCAGCTTTTCGACTTCCTCTTCTATGCCTGCACCATATTCCAGGATTTCCTCGATGGTCCGCCCGTATTTACGTTTTAATTGATTTATTTCATTAAGGCGGCTTTCAATGAATTCGACACGTTCTGTATCATAATCCAAAGAGTCTAATTGATCCCGGATGTTTGACACGGCCTCTTCAAGCAGGAAGTAACTATTTGAAACGGTTTCGGAGCTGTTTTTTAAACCTTCATCAAGACCTGCGGCTTCTTCCAGGTTATTCATGGCTACGGAAAGCCAATCAATTGCATGCTGCTCTCCATTTAAAGCATTATAACTGGTTTGCAGCGCTTCATGAATTTTTTCGAAATTATTAATTTTCTTCCGCTCTTCCATTAATTCTTCATCTTCACGTAGTTTCAAATCAGCTTTTTGAATTTCATCGAATTGAAATTGGATCAAATCAAGACGGTGGACCATTTGCTGTTCATTTTGGCTCAAACCATTCAATTGTTTTGAAGCGGTTTCATAACGTTTATAGAGCTTTTGGTATTCCGTGAGTGCAGAGGCGATTTTTTCACCGCCGAATTGATCCAGCAGAGGAAGATGGAGTCGTTCATCCATTAATTCCTGATGTTCATGCTGACCATGAATATCTATCAATGTCCGTCCTATCTCGCGTAAAATGGCAATCGTTACAAGTTTTCCATTTACTCTGCAAACGCTTTTGCCGCTCTGTGAAATATCCCTTCGAAGAATGGCCATCCCATCATTCATATCCAGTCCAAATTCTTCTGCTTTGGCAAATACCGGGTGTTTTTCATCTTCAATTTGAAATAATCCCTCTATTTCGGCCTTGGACTCACCATGCCGAATGAACTCTGCAGAACCACGTCCCCCAACCAAAAGATGAACGGCATCTATAATGATTGATTTCCCTGCCCCTGTTTCTCCGGTCAAGACAGTCAAGCCTTTCTCAAATGAAACGGACAGGCTTTCTATGATCGCAAAATTCCTAATCGATAGTTCTGTTAACAAACTAGGTCACCTCACAAAATTATTAGAGCATGTCCAAGAATTTGCCGGAAATGATCTTTGCATCTTCCTCAGAACGGCAGATAATTAAACAAGTATCATCGCCGCCAATCGTCCCGAGTATCTCTTGCCAATTTAAATTATCAATCAATGCACAAATTGCCTGGGCATTACCCGGGAGCATCTTCATAACCAGTAGATTATTGGCTGCGTCAATACGTACAAATGCATCAACCAGGATTCTCTTTAATTTTTGAAGTGGATTGAAACGTTGGTCGGCTGGCAGGCTGTATTTATACCTTCCATCCGTTAAAGGGACCTTAACTAGGTGAAGCTCTTTAATATCCCTTGAAACGGTTGCTTGAGTTACATTGTATCCAGCTAATTTCAGTTCTTCAACCAGCTCATCCTGGGTTTCAATATCGTTATTAGTTATAATGTCCCTTATTTTTATATGTCGTTGTCCTTTATTCATAAGTAGTAGCACCTCTTCTCATCTGTTGCTCATTTTAATGGCAATCGATATCATACTTAGGAAGCTCCCAATATGGGATTGCTTCGGTATCATCCGTACGTGCAAATAGGCCGCTCTTGAAAGTGGCTAAAATTAATGTTATCGGATTTTTATGCAATTGTACAACTTTTTCTCTAAAATGCATAACAAGTCTATTATTTATTCTTACCTATATTATGTATCCACACTTAAATGATTCAAGTGCATTTCAACACCATTTCAAGTTAAAAAGCTCCTTTAGCCAACCATTCAGCCAAAGGAGCCGTACAAGTTCTTGCTATTCTTTTTTAAATTGCGCATGGGCTTCCCCAACGATGTCATCAACCGTTTTCGAAAGCAATATCGCTCCATCTTCCTTTGACCCTTGCCAGTATAAATGAAGTAAAAATTCAATATTTCCATCACCGCCGGTAATCGGTGAGAATGAGGCATCTTTAATATCGTAGCCTTCCTTTTTAGCAAAAGAAATGATCTTATCCAACACTTGTTTATGGATTTTGGGATCACGAACAATCCCTTTTTTACCCACCTGATCCTTCCCAGCTTCGAATTGCGGTTTAACTAAGGCAACGACGTCACTATTCGGAACGAGCAAGGTCTTCAGCACCGGTAAAATTAACGTTAGGGAGATGAAAGAAACATCAATGCTTGCAAAGTTAGGCATCTCCCCATCGAGATCGGCGGGTGTAACGTAACGGAAATTCGTCCGTTCCATTACTTTCACCCGTTCATCCTGCCTAAGCTTCCAGGCAAGTTGATTATATCCTACATCAAGGGCATAAGACATTGTGGCACCATTTTGCAAGGCACAATCCGTGAACCCTCCTGTTGATGATCCGATATCAAGCAGGATTTTTCCGTTCACTTGTAAATCGAATTCCTTTAAAGCCTTCTCAAGTTTAAGTCCGCCTCTTGAAACGTAAGGCATGACTTTTCCTTTAATAGTAAATTCGAGATCAACCGGTACTTTTTCCCCAGGTTTTTCGTACCTCTCTTCATTCGCGTAGACAAGACCAGCCATAACCATACGCTTCGCTTTTTCTCGTGTATCTGCCAAGCCTTGTTCTACAAGTAATACATCTACTCTTTCTTTCATCACTTTCATATTGTCAGGCCCTTTTTTCTTTTTTGGGTGTTATCATTTTAATCTTTTTGATGGCTGTTTCAGTCGTTAAACCGATTTCTTCAAGAAGTTCATCGACACTGCCATGTTCAATGAAATAATCAGGTATTCCCATTCGATCTATAATTGCTCCATAAAACCCTTGGTCATGAGCATATTCTAGTACAGAACTGCCAAAACCACCTTGAAGAACCGCTTCTTCTATTGTCAAGATAGGCATTTTTTCACCAAGTAGGCTGCTTAGCATGTTCTCATCCAAAGGCTTAATGAACCGGGCATTGATCACCTTAACTGAATAATCCTCTTTCTCTAGCAGTTCTGCCGCTTCAAGGGCCATTGGAATGGTGGTACCGAACGTTAAGATGGCAGCATCCGTTCCATCTTTAAGAACTTCCCACGAACCGATTGGAATCTGCTGTAATTCAGCATCCATCACAACACCACAACCATTCCCACGAGGGAATCGCATAGCGATTGGACCATCATTATAGCTTAAGGCCGTATTGACCATATGCTGGCCTTCGTTTTCATCTTTCGGCATCATCAACACCATATTAGGAATGTGTCGTAAGAATGCAATATCGAAAACGCCTTGATGCGTTTCACCATCGGAACCAACCAATCCGGCACGATCAATTCCTATGAATACGTTCAAATTCTGTCGGCAGATATCATGGACCACCTGGTCATAAGCCCTTTGCAGGAAGGTTGAATAAATGGCCAGGAACGGTTTCATTTTTTGCGTTGCCAATCCAGCTGCAAAAGTTGCAGCATGCTGCTCGGCAATCCCTACATCATAGAAACGCTCTGGGAACTCTCGGGAAAACCCCACCAATTTCGAACCTACTGGCATTGCAGGTGTAATCGCGACAATCCGTTCATCTTCACGGGCGAGCCTGCTGACAGTATCGCTTACAAGGGCACTCCATGCAGGAGCTTTACTAGGGGATTTCACGAAATCGCCTGTCTCTATCTTGTAGGGGCCTGTCCCATGCCAATTTCCTGTTGTATCCAACTCGGCAGGTGAATAGCCCTTGCCTTTTTTCGTGATGACATGTAGCAGTACGGGTCCCTTCGTTTTCTTGGCATATCTTAAATTCTCCAGCAACTCTTCATAATTATGACCATCGACAGGTCCAAGGTATGTGAAACCGAGTTCTTCGAAAAAGATTCCTGAGACCAATAAGTACTTCATGCTATCCTTCAAGCGTTCAGCGGTAGCTGCAAGCTTACCACCGACTGCAGGAATTTTTTTCAAAAGTAACTCCAATTCATCTTTTGCCCAGTTATATTTACCTGCGGTCCGCAATCTTCCCAATATCGTGTGCAAAGCCCCCACATTAGGCGCTATCGACATTTCATTATCATTCAGGATAACGATCATGTCCTTTTTTTCATCCCCGATATGATTCAATGCTTCAAGTGCCATTCCGCCTGTTAGGGCCCCGTCACCGATTACAGGCAAAATGAAACTTTTTTCACCTTTTATATCACGGGCAGCGGCCATTCCCATTGCAGCTGAAAGGGAAGTCGAACTGTGACCGGTTTCCCAAACATCATGGGGACTTTCAATCATTTTAGGAAAGCCGCAAAGACCTTTATATTTCTTTAAGGTATTGAACTCCCCTGCTCTGCCTGTCAGGATTTTATGGACATAGGATTGGTGTCCGACATCCCATAATATTTTATCATTCGGACTGTCGAATTCTTTATGCAAGGCTATAGTCAACTCGACTACTCCTAAATTGGGACCGATATGCCCACCGGTCACCGATAATTTTTCCACAAGGAATTTACGTATTTCCACACTTAACTCGACTAGTTCTTCATTATTCATCTTCTTCAAAAAAGAAGGGTCTTTTATAGATAGAAGATCCAAACAGGACCACTCACTTTCTGTCATTTTCGGTTGTTAGCATAAACAAAGCCTCATAAAGAGGGCTATATGGAAGACTTGACCGAAAAATTGGTTTTAAGTTAAAAAATAGCCGCCAACACCCAGGTGATTTCGGCGGCTTAATAGACCTATTTTATCACGTATCTCAATTAAAAAATTCATTTTGATTTTCGCATATTTTTGCACAATGAGTATACCATAAAACCTCAATTGATAACAAATTTAGCCACAATCAATGATTACGGTTCGCTATTAAATCGGTTAGTTCATTCAACAAACCCGTTTGTAAGGTTGTTTTTCCCAAAGCGGCATGAGCAAGTTCAATATGATGTTCCAGCTTTTCCTTTGCCCCTTGAAGCGAAAGTAAAGAAGGATATGTGCTTTTATGATTTCCCTCATCACTGCCAACCGGCTTGCCGATCAACTCGACTGACCCTTCAATATCCAGAATATCATCCCGAATCTGAAAAGCAAGTCCCAGGTGGTATGCAAAGTCACGTAAATGGAGTCGCTGTTCTTCATTCGCACCGGCTAATATAGCACCGGAAAGGATGCTTGCAGTCAATAACTTCCCTGTTTTATGTTCATGGATATACTCCAATTCCTGAAGGGTCAACTGTTTATTTTCACCTTCCATATCGGCAACTTGACCTCCAACCATCCCTTCGGCACCGGCAGACTTAGCAATTTCACTTACAAGGTTCAGCTTCATTTCAGCCGTCACATCTGGATCGTTCATATCCGTCACCAATTGAAAGCTATATGTAAGGAGGGCATCACCTGCCAGTACTGCTACCGCCTCACCGAACACTTTATGATTCGTCGGTTTTCCGCGGCGGAGATCATCATCATCCATCGCTGGAAGATCATCATGAATCAAAGAATATGTATGAATCATTTCAATGGCAGCAGCTGCAGGTATCCCCATCCTCAAGTTTTTTCCAAAGGCCTCCAGAACCGCAAAGACCAATAAAGGACGAATCCGTTTACCGCCTGCCTCCAATGAATAGATCATGGCTTCTTTGACCACAGCAGGAGCATTAAGTTTATTGACATATTCAACGATTTCCCGTTCTATAATCGCCTTATATTCTTTAGAAAACATATCAAAGGACGCCGTACCCATGTTATTCTTCCTCCTGTACAGTGAAGTTTTCTAGTTCCCCATCTTCGCGCAAAATTTGAGTCAACTGATCTTCAACCGCCTTAAGCTTTGAGTGACAAAGCCTGGATAAATCCATTCCTTGTTTATATATGGAGATGGCTTCCTCTAAGGGCACATCGCCTTCTTCCAACTGTTCTACAATTTTCTCAAGATTCTCCATCGCTTCTTCAAAAGTGGCTTCCTGTTTTTTTGTCATGGTTCTATTCGCTCCTTTATTTCTTTAATTTCACATTCAAGCGTTCCATCTTTTATGGAAACGGCTATCTTATCCCCTCTGGATACTTGCTGTGTACTTTTCACTAACGTCTCATCCTCAGCAAAAACCAATCCATAGCCCCGTTCCATGATTTTTAATGGACTGAGGGCAGACAAAGTGGCTGTAATATGAACGAACTGCTGTGATTTTTGCCGATAAATGGCTTCCATTGCCCTCCGCAATACTTTTGCATGCTGCCGCAATTCATCTTTGGAATTTTGCACCGCTTGTTCAGGATGCTGCTTTTTCAGAATATCGTTCAACTGGTTCAGCTCATCCCTCTTTTTCATGAAATACCGCGTGCCGGACCTCCCGAGCCTGTCCACCGTCTTGTCTAGCTGTTCAAGCTTCTGTTCATACATTTTATGTGGATAACGGAAAGCATAAGATCTCTCCATCCTGGTCAAACGGGTTCGTTCGAAATTCACCACTTCACGAATGGAGCGGGTCAAGCGATTCTTACGGTTCATCAGGCGTTCAAGTATTTCATTAAGGTGGGGAACCGCTAACTCTGCTGCACCAGTCGGTGTAGGAGCCCGCATATCGGCGACAAAATCAGCAATTGTAAAATCGGTTTCGTGACCGACAGCAGAAATTATCGGTATATCAGAATCATAGATTGACTCAGCCACTATCTCCTCATTAAAGGCCCATAGCTCTTCGATCGACCCGCCGCCCCTTCCGACAATGAGTACATCGCTTTCTGCCCTAGCGTTAGCCATGGAAATTGCCTTGGCAATCGATTTAGCGGCATTATTTCCTTGGACTAATGCTGGGTAAACGATGACTCTGGCAATTGGATATCTCCGCTTGATGGTGATCAGGATATCTCTTAATGCAGCTCCGGTCGGTGATGTTATGACCCCTACAGACTTAGGGTATTGTGGAATCTGTTTCTTATGCTCGGCCAAAAACAAACCTGCCGCCTCCAGCTTTTTCTTTAGCTGTTCATAAGCAAGATACAAATCCCCGACACCATCAGGGGCCATGCTTTTCACATAAAGCTGATACTGTCCGCCTGCCTCATATAATGAAATATCGCCCTTAACAAGTACCTTCATTCCATTTTCAGGCAGGAATTTCATCCCTTTGTTATTGGCGGCAAACATAACGGAGAGGAGTCGGGCCTTCTCGTCCTTTAGAGTAAAATACATATGTCCGCTTGTATGTTGTTTAAAATTTGAAATTTCGCCTTTTATGTATACATTTTGCAAATGGGGATCGGCATCGAACTTCCTTTTGATGTATTTCGTTAAAGCCGATACACTCAAATATTGTTGGTTGCTCATATAATGTCTCCTTCCGATGGAAATCGGATTTAAAGAAAACTCACTTATAGGTTTTACTTAAAACTCGCTTATTCTATGAATGAAAAAAAGCGGTCTCCCGTTATTATAAAACAAGAGGTCCGCTTCTTTAAAATAATTTAACGTTTTTTTAGCTTTTTAAGGCTTGCTTATTCTGTTCAAGTGTTTTTTGAGCAGATTTGACCGTATTCTTCATAAGCATCGTAATCGTCATGGGACCAACGCCTTTAGGAACAGGTGTAATGTATGAAGCTTTGGTTTTCACTTCATCAAACGCCACATCACCGCAAAGCTTCCCTTCATCATTCCTGTTCATTCCGACGTCAATGACGACAGCACCTTCTTTAATATGGTCACTCGTGATCGTGTCCCTCTTGCCGACAGCTGCCACAACGACATCAGCTTGCTTTGTATAATACGCAAGGTCCTTTGTCTTTGAATGACAGTATGTGACGGTTGCATTCGCATTTAGAAACATTTGTCCGGCCGGTTTTCCCACGATATTACTTCTCCCTACGATAACAACATGCTTACCTTCAAGGTCATAGTCGATATACTCAAGCATCACCATCACCCCGTAAGGCGTACAAGGTAAATAAGCATCCTGCCCAGTCATCATCCGCCCAATATTAATGGGATGGAATCCATCTACATCCTTCTCGGGGGAAATCGCTTCAATGATCGCTTTTTCCTGAATATGTCCAGGTAACGGCAGCTGCACCAATATACCATGAATGCTGTCATCCTGGTTTAATTCATCAATGCTCTGAATTAATTCCTCCTGAGAGAGTCCCGCAGGCTTTTTAATCAATACAGAATGCATGCCCAGATCTTCACACGCCTTTTGCTTATTGCGTACATAGGTTTGCGATGCTTGGTTGTCCCCCACAAGGATTACAGCCAAACCCGGAACGATATTTTTTTCCCGTAATTGTTGAACTTCCTTACTGATTTCTTGCCTAACTGCCTCTGCAATTTCTTTACCATTAATGATTTGAGCTGACATGTGTATATTCCTCCCAAGATAATTTTGCTAAAGAAATTGCTGAGAGAATCCCCTGGTTAAAGGCTGCAGCCTTAGCTGCCGCTTTTCACCTTAACTTTGGATAAAACGGCATTTACAAAGCTGCTCGATTGATCATCACCGAATTTCTTAGCAATTTCAATAGCTTCATTCATTGCAACACTTACAGGAACATCTTCACTGTGAACCATTTCATAAACCGCGATCCGCAGTAAATTCCGATCAATGTTCGCCAGTCTTTCCAACGTCCAATTCTCTAAATTGTCCCTGATCATTCCATCAAGTTGTTCACGATTTTCCGTTATCCCCATTACTAATTTCTTGAAATATTCATCAGTAGGAGCACCATCCAGTACGCTTTCCATTGCTTCTTCTGCATTCGACTTGGCAATATCTATCTGATATAGTGCTTGAAGGGATTTTTCACGGGCTACTCTTCTTTTCATAATCTTACTCCTTTAACATCTACTATTATATATGAAAACGCTAGAACAAACGAACATTTAATAACATTTTTTCAAAAATATTAAGATTTTCGCTTATTTTTTTATAAATTAAGCTGAATCCCACTTGAATTAAGGCCAAAAGACTCAAATATCTTGATTCAAGACAACATCTCAAGATTCATTTCCAGTTAAACGGCCAACACAGTCATATACTTTTTGAAAGTGTCAAAAAGCTCTTGCCTAGCTTTCATGCTCATATTTCACCTTTTACACTCTAACAGAAATCACCCTTGAATTAAAGGGAAACTTCCAGATACCGCCTTATTATGTTCATTTAACGTAATATTATTAGCGGGCTCCAAAAGCAGGGTATCATTGAGTCAAAAATTCAAAAAAACAAAAACCCGGCTTTTTGCCGGGTTTTTGCAGGTGTGAATCGAATGAAGCCAACTTACACTTCTTGTTCGTAATCCGCTTCTTGTTTAGCGTTTTCAAACGCAATGCCCACTACATGAATGTTCACTTCGCCCGCGTCGATAGCGGTCATGTTCAACAAGGCTTCACGAATGTTATCTTGCACTTCCTGAGCAACTTTCGGAATTGAGACACCAAACTTCATGACACAATAAAGTTCGACTTTGATGGATTCTCCCGTTAAGTCAACTTTAACACCTTTACCGTGGTTCTTTTTACCAAGCTTTTCAACTACACCTGTAGCGAAATTCCCGCGCATATGTGCAACACCTTCAACTTCCGATGCAGCGATACCCGCAATCACCTCAATCACCTCAGGCGCAATTTCAACTTTGCCCAAACCACTATTATAATCATTCATTTCGAGTAATTGGCCTTCCATTTCACTCATTCAAAAGCACCTCCTGTCTTCCTTTACATTATGAGTTCATTACATCATATATTTCAAGGAATTTGGTATTAAATTCTCCGGAAACAAATTGTTCATGCTGAAGTAACTTAATATGGAAAGGAATTGTCGTGCTGATCCCTTCAATGACAAACTCACCTAAAGCGCGTTTCATCTTCTCAATCGCCTCGTCTCTCGTCGGTGCATGGACAATCAATTTAGCGATCATGGAATCGTAATACGGAGGTATCGAGTACCCAGGGTATGCCGCAGAATCCACACGTACTCCGTAGCCACCTGGCGGTAAATACATGTGAATCTTACCTGCTGAAGGCATAAAATTCTTTTCTGGATTTTCCGCATTGATCCGGCATTCGATGGACCATCCGTTAAACGTGACATCTTCTTGTGAAAGTGATAGTTTGTCACCTGAAGCAACTTTGATCTGTTCTTTAATCAAATCGACGCCCGTTACCATTTCTGTAACTGGGTGTTCGACCTGGATACGTGTATTCATTTCCATAAAGTAGTATTTTCTATTCACATAGTCATAAATAAATTCAACTGTACCGGCACCTGAATAGTTTACGGCAAGAGCAGCCGTAACTGCAGCCTGCCCCATATCCGCCCGTGTTTCACCATCCAGGGCTGGAGAAGGAGTTTCCTCAACAAGTTTTTGCAAACGTCGCTGAACCGTACAATCACGCTCACCTAAATGAATGGCGTTGCCATGATTATCTGCCATGACTTGAATTTCAACGTGACGGAAGTCCTCGATGAACTTTTCAATATACACGCCTGGATTCCCAAATGCAGTCGCGGCTTCCTGTTGCGTGATGTTTATGCCTTTAATGAGTTCTTCTTCGGTCCTTGCGACGCGGATACCTTTACCGCCCCCGCCGGCAGTAGCTTTGATGATGACTGGATAGCCCATTTCATTAGCCAGGGCTACACCCTCATCCGTATCTTTAATTATGCCTTTGGAACCTGGTACGATCGGTACACCAGCTTTACGCATGGTTTCCCTTGCTACGTCCTTCGTTCCCATTTTATTGATGGCTTCTGGGCTAGGACCGATGAAAATGATATTACATTCACGGCATAGCTCAGCAAAGTCCGCATTTTCAGCAAGGAATCCATATCCAGGGTGAATCGCATCGGATCCCGTCTTCTTGGCTGTACTGATTATGTTCGTTGTATTTAAATAACTGTCTTTTGATAATTTAGGGCCGATGCAATATGCTTCATCAGCAATTTGAACATGTAATGCTTCTTTATCTGCTTCTGAATAGACCGCTACAGTCTCGATTCCTAATTCCTTGCATGCCCGGATGATTCGGACAGCAATTTCCCCACGATTGGCAATTAATACCTTTTTAATCATTTAGAAACAGCTCCTCATTCCGGCTTTACTAAAAATAATGGTTGTCCATATTCTACAAGTTGACCTTCTTTTACAAGGACTTCAACGATTTCACCGCTTACTTCGGCCTCGATTTCATTGAAAAGTTTCATAGCCTCCACGATACAAACAATGGAATCCCCTGTTACTTTATCGCCTGCTTTTACGTATGCAGGTGAATCCGGTGCAGGAGATTGGTAGAATGTACCCACCATCGGAGAAGTGATTTTATGTAAATTTTCCTGTTCAGTGACGGCAGCAGCCGGTTTTGCAGGTTCAACAGCTTTTGGCGCTACAGAGACAGGAGCCGCTGCGGGCTTGACCTCTACTGCTGCATTGGCTTGAACAACTTCTTGAGCAGCTGATGGCTGTAATACTATACCCGTTTCAGTTTTTTTCAATTTAATTTTCGTTCCTTCATTTTCAAAAACGAATTCACTGATATTTGATTGACCGACTAGCTTAATAATTTCACGAATTTCTTGCACTTTCATTTTGTGGCACCCCTTGTCTAATTTAATATGAGTTTGTGAGGCAATAATATTTTATGTAACCTTTTACCCTTAGCTTATCCTACTTTGTCCAATTCTGCACAATGTAGCCGCTTTCTCCATCCGAAAGCGTATAAACTGAATGCACCCTCCATCTGTATTATAACAGATATTTCATTTTCTCAAAATATTGTTCCCATTAGAGAATTGAAAAGTTTATGACCAGCTTCTAACATCATACAATATTAGCTTATACAAATTCAATGATAGATTAGTTGCAACTTGTTATCCATGCTTTTATATTACACCTTTATTCTAATATTGTGAATATTTTTCAACCGGGCACCCTTAGCGTTTCCACTTGAATTCTGCTAATTCCCACTTTGAAACCTGCATTAATCTCCATCTAAATTACTTTTCTAGAATATTACGGATGATCATAATACCCATTTCTGTTTGAGTTCCTGGTATCAATTTACATAAAAAAACTTTTCCTCTAAAGTTTCCCGGTTGTAAGTTAGTGAAAAAATAATAATAAAAAAGCCTCCCTTTTTTATTTAAGGGGGACTTTCAAATTTTTACGATTATGAACTGTTGTGTATCAGCCCTTATTTCTGTATCTGAGATTACTTTTCCGGTTGGAAATCTACCACTACATTTTGTGCATCGCTCACTTCTTTCCTTACGAGGCGGATAATGTTATTGGCCTCTGTTTTCGTTTGTTTATCGGCCTTGACACTCACCTTTACATCCGTTCCGTCCACCCGCACCAGTGCGGCATTGTAATCCATGGCTACAATTAAGTTTTCGATGATATTTTCTTTTACTTTCGTTTCACTTAATTGCTCGATTTTCGCATAAGCCTCATCTCGTTCTTCAGCGGATAGGTCTGTATTGCCCATCTTTGCAGTCAATTCTTCATTCAGCTTAGCCCGTTCATCTTCAATCTGCATCCTTAACGATTCGAACTCGTCCCCTGATGCAATGGTTACAGAGGAACCTTCTGTATTTTTGGACGTTTCTTTATCACTTTTATTTTCCCCTTTGGTATCCGCTTTGCTATCTGTTTTACTTTCTGTTTTATTTTCTGCCTGTTCCATTTCTTCCGTTGCCGTCATATCGGCAGCATTTTCCTCAGGAGCTGTTAAATAATAGACTGAAAGTACAACGACCAGACTTAGCATAGTCAATAACCAAACGGTTTGTTTTTTTAATAACATGTAGATTTTCCCCCTTATTTTTTAGGCATGACAGAAACCCTGTGACTCGGTACATCAAGTGAACGTGTGACAGCCTCGATGATCCACTTCTTTATTTGGATGTTTTCAGCCCCTTTAGCGACTACCAGGACGCCTCGTACACTAGGTTTTTTCGTTTCCGAAATGATCGGCCCTTCTTTTTCACCGCTTTTGACCAAAACGAGCTGTTCATCAACCGATGTGTCTTCGACCGTCCTTTTGCCGCCTTCCTGGTCGGTTTCTTCTGTGACTTGACTTTGGGTGACTTTGTTTCTTTCATATACTTTTTTCTCGGATGCATCCACGTAGATTACGACTTTTACATCCTGGACGCCTGCGATGGATTCAAGCGCTTCCTTCATTTCATTCTGAAGATATATTTCATAGTCTTTTGTCGTCTTGAATTCGGATTTCTTCTGGCCGAATGTTTCAACATCCCCTTCGTCATCTTGTTTATCATTATTGAATACCGTCTTCACTTCAGGTGTTTGTCCCGTCTGGTTGGTGGTTAACAAATTCCCGGCCATCATAATTCCCGCTCCCAAAAGGACAACTATTAGAGCATAGACATACAGGGAAGGTTTTTTTTCCTTAGGCTCTTTTTGGTCAGGGTCTTTATTTAATAGTTTTTGCAGCCAGGATAATGGACCTTTGTCTTTGTTCAATAATCAGTCACTTCCTTTCCCCGGCGATTTCAATGATCTCTTCATCAACGGACCAACTTGTTGCCAGAAACCTTTTGACAGCATCCAGATTGGCATCATTCGAAGTGGAAGGTCTATCTACATTGATATCAACCTTCGCTACTGCCTCTATCTCCGAGTCTTCTTTCCCCTCTGCCTTTTCCAATGATATGGTTATGTTTTGCAAATCATCAACGCCCGGCTTTTCCTCATTCTTGACTCCTACATCAATTGAACTAATTTTCATGTTATAATCCGCCATCAACTCCTCTTCCACTTCTGTCTGTAATTGGACAGCCATTTGTTCTAAAATATATGCACCCTGTGCTGCTTGTATTTCTTTTTTCTTCATTTCTGTCAAATTTCCTAAATCTTTTTTTTTCTGATCTTCAAATTCACTTGTAGCCGCAGAGAGGATTTCGTCGAAATCCTTATTGAATAATCCCAATATAGGAGTGATGATGATCGCAATCAGTAAAAGTCCGATTACCATTTTGGCATACTTCTGTAAAGCCGAATTCGGTAGAAGCATATCGATCACAGTAGCCAGCAATACAAATATGATGATGTTGGATACCCAGCCAGCTAAAAAACTCACCAAGCCCTCCTCCTTTCTAACGAACCATCAATGTAATGTTTCCAGAGGCGATAATTACTGTGATACTTAAAAAAAACATGAGTGAGACAATGGCCAATGCTGCGAAAATATAAATCATGCTTTTACTTATAATGTCAAGGCACTTTATTACAGGCCCTCCGCCCAGCGGCTGCAAAAGACTCGCTGCCAATTTATAGATAAAAGAAATCATCAAGATTTTTATGGCGGGAAATGTGGTTATGAGCAAGAGAATAATGACGCCTGACAAGCCAACTGTATTTTTCAGAAGAACGGAAGCACTGATGACCGTATCCGTTGCATCTGTAAACATGCGCCCTATTATCGGTATAAAGTTACCTGTCACGAATTTGGCCGTTCTGATCGTCACTCCGTCAGCTACAGCGGAGGATGCCCCCTGAACGGATATGACGCCAAGGAATATGGTCATGAATGCTCCAAGGATCCCGATGGCAAAATTACGGAGAAGCTGTGCCAGCTGTGTCACTTTATAATGTTCGGTCAGCGTGCTGACGATGCTTAAAATCGCTGCAAAGAATAATAACGGAAGGACGACAAACTGGATCAAGATACCGCTTGTATTCATCAAAAACATTAATACCGGGTGGAAGAAAGCTGCTGATACAAGTCCGCCTGAAGCAGCTATTAAGGCCAAGAGTAAAGGGATGAGCGCCATTAAAAAGGAAATCATCAAATCTATCGTATCTTTTGTATATTCAATCGCCACATGAAAACTGTTAAGTGCCAAAATGATCAGCACCATATAAACGATTGCGTAAGCGACTTTACTTACGGAGCTTTGTTCGAACGCATTCTGCAAAGACTGCAGGAACATGCTGAAAACTGTTAATAAAATGAGTGATCCCAGCAGCTTTCCATTCACGAGCAGTTCATGAAAAATGAATTTTGTAATCCCCTTTATCCATTGCTCAAAGGAGAATTTCTTATCACCGCTTACAAAATCCATGAAGCTCCCTTTCTGGCTTTCCGGTAAGAATCCTCCATATTCCGTTACGATGTTATCCCAATATTGTTTGAGTTCATCGACACCGAGCCTTTCTATTTGGGCTTGTACCAGTTCCGACTGCATGATCGGCTCTTGTTCGATTTCACCACTTTCAGGATCTTCGGCAGCTTGTCCAATAGATGTATGCAAAAAAAAGAGTAAAACGAATAGAATGGATAAGTAAGGCATCCGCTGCTTCATACATTCACCTCATTGACTAGTAGAAGTAATCCGTTAACTTGGGAGCATCTGTAAAATCGTTTCGATGATGACCGTCAAAATCGGAATCGCCATGGCAAGAATCAAGATTTTTCCGCTCAATTCTATTTTGGAAGCGAGCGACCCTTGCCCTGCATCTTTTGTAATTTGAGAAGCGAATTCGGCAATATAGGCAATTCCGATTATTTTTAGGATGGTCTCCAGATACACGGTATTTACATTCGCATTCACAGCAATTTTTTCTAACATCAAAATGATTTCGTATATCTTATCCGCTAGAAAAAGAAAGATGGAGCAGCCTACAAAAACGACAAGCAGGAATGCGAAATTTGGTTTTTGCTCTTTGACGACTAGGGCCAAAAAGGTGGCAACTAGGGCAATGCCCACGATTTTTATGATTTCAATCGTGAATCCCTCCCTTACTGAAATAGGAATACAGATTTAATTTTTTGAAATAAATCCTCTACTACAGAAGCTACCATGAATAAAATATAGATAAATCCGAAAAGTGTGACCCACTGGGCATATTCCTTCTTCCCAACCTGATCGAGTATCGTGTGAAGAAATGCCACAACAAGCCCTACACCAGCTATTTTAAATATGATGTCCACATCAATGCCCATTTTCATTCCCCCCACATATTCCTACATCAGCAAGATGATCAATAATAGACCTGATAAAAAACCAAGACTTTTCATCATTTTTTCATATTTCCCCTGTCGGTCGAGTGCATCGCTCTCTTCCCGTTCCAAGTGTGCCATCGTCAGCATGATTTGCTTTTGCTGATGATATTTATCGCTTTTTCCAAGCGTCTCCCCAAACTGTGAAAGAATCTCGAATTCTCCCTGTTTTAAAGCAAGGGATTGCCATATTTTCTTCAAACTATCATCCCATGCTTCTTTGACGGTGGTCTCACCTGATTCGAGTCGATTTGCAAAGGTATCGAAAAAGATGGATAAAGGTTTGGGCATCTGCTTAGAAAGTTTCCTTGCGGCTTCTTTCAAAGGTGTGTGACCATACATGATTTCTGCTTCAAGTGATTGCATGGCAACTTTTAGCTGCCTCAGTTGGCGGGGCCTCATACTTAATTTTTTCGCAGCTTCGAAACCTGCCCATGTCGTTGCAATGATAATGATCGCTGCTCCAATTAACTTAAACATGCGGGTTCACACTTTCTCCCAAGAAAATGGGAACCCCCGCTGCATCAAGGACTTTGTAGCCCCTCTTTCCGGATTTACTTCTCTGTAATTCTATAAAACGTTCAAAGATGTTTTGCTGTAATATTTCTGTGATGAAGGGCCGCTTCTTAACCTCAGCCAGTGTATGGCCATGCGTAGTTATCATGAGTTTAATACCTGCATTCACAGCTTCCAGCACAGCCTGTGTATCCTCCGCGCGGCCTATTTCATCCACGATCAATACATCAGGGGACATCGAACGGATCATCATCATCATCCCTTCCGCTTTGGGACATCCATCGAGCACATCCACCCTTGTTCCAAATTCGAGCTGCGGCACTCCATGAACACACCCGGCAATTTCTGAGCGCTCGTCCACTATTCCCACCTTTTGAGGGGGAATGCCCCGTTTTTCATCTCCACTGGATATCATCCTTGCGATATCACGTAATACCGTCGTTTTTCCTGTTTGCGGAGCACCAATCAACATCGTATGTTGCCATTCCCCATTATATAAATAAGAAGTGAGCGGTTCAGCAGCACCTATTTTTTCACGTGCAATCCGAATATTGAATGAGGAAATGTCCCTGATCGCTTTGACCGCCCCATTTTCCAGGATAACCTTGCCAGCAAGACCCACCCGATGTCCACCCGCTATAGTTATATATCCTCGTTTTAATTCTTCCTCAAGTGTATATAACGAAAATTGACCTATCTGATTCAATAATTGATCTGCATCCGAATGGGTCACTTCATAGGAAAAGAAGAAAGGTTCCCCACCTACAATGACCTCAAGCGGCCTTCCAACCCGAATCCGCAGCTCTTCCATCTTTTCGATCATCATCGGTGTCATACCCCGGAGTTGCTCGTATAATATTTTCGGTAAAAAGGAAAGAATCGTTTCCATTTTGATAATCCTCCTGTATACACCACTTTCAATAAAATATATGCCGACCTGCCCACAATGATGACAGGCTATTAAAGAAACCGACCATTTATTGATTTTTTTATTACTTCCTGGATCTAAAAAAGACCAAAAAAAAGACCGAGAAATTAATCTCGGTCTACAGTCTTTTTATTAAAAAAAAGGTAAAACATGAAGGATAACCAAGTCTTCTTATAAAATCATGGTTTGGGATTAGACCAAACGGACCCTCCAGACTGTAGACAAATTTGAAGAAAGCGAGTTGCCTACAGTCTTTTTAAAATAAAAGGATGAAAACTTGAGGTGATGAGGATGCTTTTTAAACATGATCATGATTCTATTCAGCGAGATCAGCTTGAAATGATTACTACTTTAGACCAATTGGTGCCAGCGAAACATTTGGTTCGTAAAATGGGGATTTAAAGTATACAACAACAAATAAAGAGGGCTATCGTGAGTACAAATCATCCATATCCAATAAAAAATCAAAAAGGTTTCGGAATGAAACCATTCCGAAACCTTTTTGTCTACAAACGAAACCGAGAAATTCATCTCGGCCTTCTTTCATTTATGCGCGTGATACGTAAGAACCTTCATTTGTATTGATCAATAATTTGTCACCTTGGTTGATGAAGAATGGAACTTGAACCGAAAGGCCCGTCTCAAGTACCGCTGATTTCGTTCCGCCTGAAGATGTATCGCCTTTTATTCCTGGCTCAGTCTCCGCAACTTCAAGTTCTACTGTGTTTGGAAGCTCGACCCCAAGTGTTTCGGCTTGGAAAGTCATGATATGTACTTCCATATTTTCCTTAAGGAATTTCAGTTCACGTTCAATGCTTGAAGCTGGTAGCTCGATTTGGTCATACGTTTCGTTATCCATGAATACATGGCTATCTCCGCTTGCATAAAGGTACTGCATTTTGCGGTTTTCGATATGTGCTTTAGCAACTTTTTCACCAGCACGGAATGTTTTCTCCTGGATCGAACCTGTACGAAGATTACGAAGTTTAGAACGTACAAAAGCTGCACCTTTACCAGGTTTAACATGTTGGAACTCGATAACCTGCCAAATTCCATTATCTACTTCAATCGTAACACCCGTGCGAAAATCGTTTACAGAAATCATAAAATTGTCCTCCTACATGTACATGTTTACAGAATGATTAACTCTTTCGTTGAATGAGTAAGTGCTTCGTTACCTTCATTTGTAACGATTGTATCATCTTCAATCCGCACTCCGCCTACCCCCGGTAAGTAAATCCCCGGCTCGACGGTTACGGCCATACCTGGTTCTAAAATGATATCAGACCTTAAGGATAATGCCGGACCTTCATGAACTTCCAGACCGATTCCATGTCCAGTCGAATGTCCAAAATACTGCCCGAATCCCTTTTCTTCAATTAAATTACGAGTTAGTGCATCCGCTTCCCTGCCCGTCATCCCAGGTTTAATCCCAGCCATTCCGCGCAGTTGCGCTTCTAAAACAATGTCATAAATGTTAATAAGTTCTTCACTTGGCTTGCCAACTGCCAATGTCCGAGTTATGTCAGACACATATCCGTTATAGTATGCTCCGTAATCCAATGTGACAAAATCGCCTTTTTCAATGATTTTATCCGTAGCCACTCCATGTGGAAGAGCGGATCTTACACCAGATGCTACGATAATATCAAAGGATGAGGAAGTTGCCCCCTGTTTCCTCATGAAGAATTCAAGTTCATTGGATACATCCAGTTCTGAAATCCCTGGACGCATGTAATCCAGAATATGTGTAAAGGCAGCATCAGCAATAGCAGCCGCTTCCTTTAATATCTTAATCTCTGATGAAGTCTTTATCAAGCGTAAATTCTCAATAACTCCAGACACCGGCAAAAGTTGTGCTTCAATGCCCGCTTCGTATGCCTTATATGTCGCAAAAGTCATATGCTCTTGCTCAAAGCCCAGTGTGCCGATATTCATCTCTTTTGCCTGCTTACCGACTTCTTCGATGATGGTTCCCTTATGTTGGACGATTTCATAGTCTGCAGCCTGCTTGCCCGCTTGTTCCACGTATCTGAAATCAGTGATGAATTTAGCTTCTTTTTGGGAAATCAGGACGACGCCTGCACTTCCCGTAAAATTGGTCATGTACCGGCGGTTATATGTACTGGTGATCAAAAAACCATCAATGCCCACCTTTTCCATTGAGGCTCTTAAGCGCATTAGTTTATTCATTTAATTTCTCCCCTTTGCAATCTTTGTGATCGCCTGCAACGCCAATTCATAACCGTGTATCCCCAAGCCGACAATCTGTCCCGCCGATACCGGCGCGGTCACTGATTCATGCCGAAAGCTTTCACGGGCATGTATGTTCGAAATATGCACTTCCACAACTGGAACATCAATTCCGGCAATTGCATCACGAATCGCATAGCTATAATGAGTAAAAGCTCCAGGATTAATGATAATCCCGTCGATCCCATGATCTTCTGACCAATGGAGCTTGTCGATAATCGCCCCTTCATGGTTAGATTGAAAAGAGGTAAATTCCACATTCAAGCCTTGAGCTTGCTGCAGCAGTAGAGCTTCCACATCCGCAAGCGTCGAGGATCCATAATGTGCAGGTTCCCGCTTCCCCAAGCGATTTAAATTCGGACCATTGATTAGTAAGATTTTTGTCATCTCAACACCTGCTCATAATTAAAAGAATGCTTTCCATGAACATTCTATCATAATTACAAATTGTCTTACTACTTTTTTACAACCAAGAAGCGATCAGCTTTCCTTTCGTTTCTCGGCGTGCTTTTGTTGACGTATATATTCCTGATGATCGTATGATATAGAATACCCTACAAAAAGACCGTATAAAATAAAAATGCAGACACTGGTTATAATCGTATTTGCCGACATTTTCGAAATGGTTGGCAAATCGGCGAACATCGGTTTCAGGACAAATACGAGCAACACCCAGCAAACCACTCCAAAAAAAATACCCGAAAAAATACTCTTCATCCTTTTAAAAAGACCATAGTATATAAAAGCGATCCCCACGGATAGAATTCCGAACAAAAGTATGGTCATTACCGTACCAAGCCAGTGATCGATCCAAGTCATATTCGACCACGAAGTAAGTATGAATTTTGGGCTAAACCCCATAAAATTAACATAATGGGCGATGATTCCGGCAAAACTGGCTGCAGCCCCGCCAACAAAACCGATAGCTAGTACATTGTAGATCAACACGCTTTGATTTTCCTGTTGAATTTGTCCATTTTCATTAGAAGACATATCAAACACCTCCGCTACGTAGTATGCCCTTTGTTAAATAGAACTATTTTTTTTATTCTTAAGGAGGAGAATCACTAGAGGTTTTGGGATTTATTCTGTATGATTAAATCATAAATATTGTACTTTTTTCAGAGGAAAATACCTATCCTCTGTTGAAGTTTATAATGTACACAGGATACTAACTTCCTGTGAGTCAACATTCATAAAGCAATCGCAGGGATAAAGCCGCCATTCAATTTTGGAGGACCGCCTTTAAACCCTTGTGATGCTTGATAATAAACATGTTAGCACCCATGAGAGAGCTACGTGAATAACTATTAGGTTGGTGTAGAAATGTCTGAGGTCCAAAAACCCGTTTATGGAGGGCAGGCTGTTGTGGAAGGCGTCATGTTCGGGGGCAAACATCACACAGTAACTGCGGTACGCCGCAAAGATTCAACGATTGTATATTATCACCTGCCGCGAGAATCAAAACCTGTTGTCAACCAATTAAAAAAAGTGCCGTTTCTAAGGGGTATCGTATCACTGATTCAGTCAAGTGCCACCGGCTCGAAACATCTGAACTTTTCCACTGAACAGTATGAAGAAGAAGACGGGGAAAAGCAGGACGAAAAGAAAAAAGAAACGAAAGAATCTTCTAAATTAAGTGTATGGCTTGGAGTTGCCGTAATCGGTGTTCTTTCCTTCCTATTTGGGAAGCTGCTTTTCACTTTGATTCCAGTCTTTCTTGCCGAATTGACAAGACCCATCTTCAGTGGCCATATGGCCCAGGTTTTAATCGAAAGCTTGTTCAAGTTGATATTATTGCTGGTATACATTTATTTAGTATCCATGACCCCATTGATCAAGCGGGTCTTTCAGTATCACGGAGCAGAGCATAAGGTGATCAATTGCTTTGAAAGCGGAAAAGAATTGACCGTTGAAAATGTGCAGGCAAGTTCACGCCTTCATTATCGCTGTGGCAGTAGCTTTATTTTATTTACAGTCATTGTAGGTATGTTTGTCTATATGCTCGTTCCGACCGATCCATTATGGCTCCGTGTCGTGGATCGCGTTTTACTTATCCCCGTAGTGCTAGGCATAGCCTTCGAGGTATTGCAGTTGACCAACAAAGTAAGAGATATCCCCATCCTGCGTTACCTTGGCTATCCTGGCCTTTGGCTTCAGTTATTGACAACCAAAGCCCCTACCGACGATCAAGTCGAAGTTGCATTGGCGTCCTTCCACGAACTGTTAAAAATGGAAAAAAGAACTGAAAAAGTTTTAGAATCAGATGTTATTGTGTAAAACATCTATACACATTTTGATTATGGTAAATCATATACTAACTTAGGGAATGATCTTCATTTATTTCAAATATTTTACATGGAGAATGTTTAAAATAAGCAAAAAATGCTTATGATGCTCTTAAGGAGGTGTCTTTGTTGAAACGTTTCATATCTTTCATGATATACGGAATCATCGCCCTCGGAGTCCTCGGACTAATGAGCCGACTATTTAATGACCCGATTGGCTTTTTTAGAAACATTCTCATAATAGCCATTGTCGCAGGGATTATTTATATGATTTATACCGGATTAACAAAGGGAAAACCAGTTAAAAAAGAGCAGCAAGCATTCCGAAAGGCTGCCCGCCAATCGAAAAAAAGGCTAAAAAACCGAACTTCGAAAAAGGATAATGTGGCTAGCTTCTCTGCAGCAAAATCATCAAAAAAAATAAAAGTGAGAAAGAAAACGGATAGTCACTTAACCGTCATCGAGGGGAAAAAGAATAAAAAGAAAAATCGGGCTTCTTTTTAAGAGCCCGATTTTTTTATGATTATTAATATGTCCAATTCTTAAGGAATTCTTTAGTACACTGTCTGCCCTGATTCATCAATTCACCCTTTTTATCATCATTCAGATTGAAATCCATTGCAGAAATTCCCTTCATCGGGATAAATACAATATTCTGGACGTGTTTTTTGGAAATATAACGTGCATCATGGGCATCTTTCATCGTTTTGAATAGTGCGGAGAACAATTCTACCGCATTATCCACCTCATGCGGTTTCCATATCTCATCGACACTTAGTCGCAAGCCTATGACCGGTCGTTCCTTCCTTACATGATCTGAATTGAATAACCACATTGGAAAATTGCTTAACACACCTCCATCAACAAAAAGGAACGTGCTTTTTCCGACATCAAGTTTTACTGGCTCAAAAAAATAGGGAATGCTACAACTCATTCTCACTGCCTTAGCCACTGGAAATGTGAGCGGATCAATTCCATAATTCGGTAACTCATCAGGCAGTACCACCAATTTCCCATTTGTAATGTCAGAGGTTATGATACGGAGAGACTCCGGTCGAACATCCTTAAAGGTAACTACATTCCTTTCGGCAAGTTTACCGGCAACCCATGATTCCAAAGCGTCGCCTTTATAAAGGCCCAGTTTCCAGTAAATAAGGAGCCACTTAGCAAGCGGGATAGGCAATAGACCACGCCTTTTATCCAGCATGCCGCTTAAATCTATATTAAGAAAAAGCTCTTCCATCTCTTTACCTGTGTATCCAGCGGCTACGAAAGCTGCAATTATGGAACCAGCACTTGTACCCGCTGTCCTATGGAATACAAATCCTCGTTCCTCTAATTCCTGCAGGGCTCCAACTAAACCATAGCCTTTAATCCCGCCTCCGGAGAAAACGCCGTCAATAATCATAGCTGCCCTCCCTAATCCGGTCTTTACATTTTTAAGCAGGATTAGAGCGATTTATGACAGTTTTATATGAAAGATTGCCTTCATCAGGTAAAATACTGAATTTCCGCTTTAGGGAAAAATTCTGCTATATACCCACGAATGGCCGTTTCCAGTTCTGCGGCTTCTTCGGTTTGGTAAACATATTTACCAATACCGTATCGGCCCCATTTATATTTACGCTTCGTTTCGTCCAGTTCCAATTTCGTTTTCGGGTAGTTTTTTTGAATCACTTTTTTGGCAGGGCCAGTAAACCGATGCTGGATTAATTCGAAAGTCAAGTCTGGGATATCCACGCCTTTTAACGCCTCACTTAACCGTTCGAATAATTCACGGTAGCCCTCTTTCCATGCTTCATGACGATATATTGGAGCTACGATAAAACCCAAGGGATATCCGGCACCTGCCACTTTTCGCGCCGCTTCCATTCTTTCTTCAAAGCTCGAAGTGCCGGGCTCGAAATTCTTTATCACGTAACGTGAATTTATACTGAACCTAAATCTAGTTTTTCCATTATGTTCAGCATCCAACAGGTGGTCGACATGATGAAATTTAGTTACGAACCTTAGAACCCCATATTCACTTTTCCCAAAATATTCTATAGCCCTTTTTAATGAATGTGTCAAATGATCAATTCCGACGATATCTGATGTACAGGCCGCCTCAAAACGTGTAATTTCAGGCTTTCTCTCATTGATATAATTTTCGGCTGCCTCGAAAATCTCCTCGAGATTCACGTATGTCCTAATGTATGGCTTTGTTCCGAGTGTCGTCTGTAAATAACAATAATGACAATGCCCCATACACCCGGTTGCAAGAGGGATGGCATATTCAGCAGATGGCTTTGAAGAATCGAATTTCAATGTCTTTCTGATCCCTACCACAAGCGTGGACTTGGCGACACGATATTTTTGTAAATCATTTTCTCCAGGAAGATCCCTAATTTGGTTATGTGAGGTAGTCTCACGGATTTCAATGTTCAAATCCTCGAATTTTTTTTTCAATTCCCGGCCAAGCGGGTATTCCAATGCCCTGGGCTCGATATATACTAACTGTGGCATAAATGGTTTCATTTCGTTCTCCGTTCTTTTCTGGATTTGTTCATACTTTCAATCGAACTACACAATCTAATTAATAGGGATAGTTTTTCTTTATTCTGTTATCCTCATGATTGTTTTTAATTGGAAAATCCAAAATGAAGGAGATGCGATATGGTATGGCTAATAAACGAGACTTCTTGACAAATGGAATGGGGAAACAATCGATTACCGTCCAAACAGATAATAAATATCCAAATCCCAGGAATATACCTGGAGACTCGGTCGATGAATTTTCGGTATTGAAGGATGGAAACCAATATCTAGCCGAGAAGGAAATAGGCCAGCAAAATGAAAATGGATGAATGAACGCAAAGAGAAGCCGAATCCAACGATTCGGCTTCTCTTTATTTAAGTTCAATGGAATGTAAATTGAACAGAAGTTAACAACCTACAAGCTCAATCCATTATGTTTATTAAAAAAAAAGCCGTTAAGATCAGCTTTTCAGCACACTTAACGACTTCTTCTATCAGCTTAGCTTATAGCCCACATTTTAATTGTGCTCCACAATTCGTGCAAGTATTACATCCGCCCATTTCCTGGACTTCGCCTTTACGGCAGACCGGACAAGTGTTGCCCACTTCCGACCCAATCGTAACATTCGTCGAACGGAGTTCATTTATCGTATCGACCAATACGACTTTTTTCTTTACTTCCACATCTGTCAATTCGTCCATCTCTAGCTGTTCGTCCATTTGGTTTTCTTCCGCTTTGAGCGTGAGAACCTGACTGTCACGGCTGCCGTCCACATAAACGGTACCGCCTTTTGCTCCGCCTTTGTATAGACGTTCATATACTTTTTCAACCTGTTCGACAGTATATCCTTTCGGAGCATTGACCGTTTTACTGATCGAACTGTCAATCCAGCGTTGAATGATGCATTGAACATCCGCATGGGCTTCAGGTGCCAATTCCATAGCGGAGATGAACCATTTTGGAAGCTCCTCTGGATCAGCTTCTGGATGACGGTCCAAGTATTCCTGAACAATATCAGCCTTAACTTCAATGAATTTACCAAGTCGGCCACTGCGGAAATACGTGAAGGAGAAGTATGGTTCAAGACCTGTAGATACCCCAACCATCGTTCCTGTGCTTCCTGTAGGAGCCACTGTCAATAAATGAGAGTTACGGATGCCATGTGCAGCAACACTTTCCCTGATGTCTTCCGGCATTTTTTCCATAAATCCGGTTTGTGTGAAACGCGTTCTAAGCTCATCGGTTTCTTTATCATTTGATCCGATCAGGAATGGGAAACTGCCTTTTTCTTTAGCAAGTTCCACGGATGCCCTGTAAGCTGTAGTCGCAATCGTTTCAAACACCTTGTCGACCAGGATGTTTCCTTCTTCAGATCCGTATTCCGTTTCACAGTAGATTAACAGGTCATGCAGACCCATTACACCAAGTCCAACGCGTCGCTCGCCCAGTGCCTGTTTTTTGTTTTCATCCAAGAAATAAGGAGTTGCGTCAATGACATTGTCCTGCATACGTACACCGACTTCGACGGTCTGCCTAAGTTTCTCGAAATTAACGGTTTTGTTATCTTTATCGGCCATTTCAGCCAAATTGACAGCAGCGAGGTTACATACTGAATATGGGGCCAATGGCTGTTCGCCACATGGGTTCGTAGCTACGACCTGTTGACCGTATGCTTTGGCGTTCGTCATTTCATTAGCATTATCGATAAAGAAAATACCTGGTTCAGCAGAATATGTTGCACAAATGTTTATTAAGTTCCAAAGCTCTTTAGCTCGGATTTTACGATAAACACGAACTTTGTGACCCATTCTCTCCCATTCGCGAACATCACCGACATTATGCCATTCGGCATTATAAATAGCCATTTCTTCGGCATTATAGCTTTCAACATCAGGAAAACGCAATTCGTATTCCTCATCTTTTTCTGCCGCTTCCATAAATTCCTTAGTCAAGCAAATCGAAATGTTGGCGCCAGTTAGAAAATCGGAATTATGGACACTGTACGTACCGCCTGTACGGATCTTTTCCTCTGCATCCCTAATGATTTTCTCGCTAAATCCACCTAGACCAGGAATCTCTTTATAATTGATGATTCCTTGATACATAGCCGTTTCCTGTTCGGTGTGCGGCGTGAATTTCAATTTATCCGTCGCATATTTCTTGATGGCCTCATCTTTAGTGTTTTCCACTAAATAACGAAGGATCCTTGGATTTTGCATTTTAGAAATGATGAACTCTGCAATATCAGGATGCCAATCAGCGAGCATGATCATTTGCGCACCGCGTCTGCTACCGCCCTGTTCAACTAGATGCGTCAATTTCGCAATATCATCAAGCCATGACACTGAACCCGAGGATTTTCCATTTACCCCTTTTGCCAGAGTGTTCCTTGGACGCAATGTCGATCCGTTCGTACCCACTCCGCCGCCGCGGCTCATGATTTCCATCACTTGTTTCCTATGTTCTGAAATTCCCTCACGTGAATCAGGTACGAATGGCATCACATAGCAGTTGAAATAAGTAACATCCGTATTGGAACCCGCACCATATAATACTCGACCTGCCGGGACAAAATTAAGGTTCTTTAATTCTTCATAGAATTTATTGAACCATTCCGTTCTTTTTTCTTCAGTGGTTTCCACTGAAGCCAAGCCTGTTGCATTACGTTTCGCAATTTGTTCATAGTATATTTCAAGCGGTTTTTCGATAATATCCAGCGGACGGTTTACAATCCCCGTCTCCACTTCTTCCGGACTATCCAATACGCCGCGGAATTCTTCATCCACCAATACCTTGGCTTTTTTGGTTTCCCAATCTATTTCAACGATGTGACCGAGACCCCGTGCTGGGAATTTCGGATCTTCCTTGATCGTCAACACTACGAAATCGCCTGCCGAGAGTGTGATTTTTTCAGTATCCTTAAAAGAATAGCGGTCAAGCATGACTAGACGGGACACTCCCTTATGCGCCATTTTCATATCAGCCGTTACAGGGTGAACCTGGGGAAATAAAGAAATATCCTTATTCAACCTTTCTAGATCAACCTTTAAAGCTTCTTTTATTACAACCGACATAATTCCCTCTCCTTTATATGTTTCAAGATCCGTTCTTGCCGCCGCAAAAATCTATATGTAGCCTTACATGTCCGTTTCGCTTAACAAGTACCCTAAATTTATCATAGCGAAACTCAAAAATCAACATATAGTGTCGCATTAAATATTTCAACTACTATATATTGTGTTTGTTTTGAATGACTTTTAATTTTGTCAAACGATAAATCAATTAATATAGTTAGCAAAAGGGAGGAAAATGTCGATTTACGATAATTTTTCATCAGATTTCAATTAATTTGGACCTTGCTTTTTCCCCATCCCTTTTAGGACTTATTCCTGCAAGGAATAGCTTATTTGGTAAACAAATCTGAAAAAACTTTTTTATTTTCCACTTTAATTATTCTGCTTCTTCTATCTCATGAAATTCCATTCATCGCTTTCATATTTGCTTTCTGCAATGGCCTTCACTTCCAGCAATTGTTGTTCAGTGAGGACGTATGGTTCTAGATCGATCGATAGTCCTTCGGCAAAACCTTTTTCAAAAGCAACTTTCGCTTCGGGGATGGTAATCTTTCTTCCGGCAATGTCATTCATGGCTACAGCTTTGTTTTTTAAGTTTTTTTGCATTCTCTCTTTAACCCTGTCATTTGAGAATTTAAATACGCTAAAGAGCTTTTCATCATCAAGTTCAAGCAAAATGGCCCCGTGTTGAAGGATGACGCCCTTTTGCCTGGTTTGTGCGCTGCCAGCGACCTTCCTGCCCTCAACAACCAGTTCATACCAGCTTGGAGCATCAAAGCAGACGGAAGACTTGGGCGCTTTTAAAGCCGCTTTTTCCTGCTCGGTTTGAGGCACAGCAAAATAAGCATCCAATCCAAGATTCCTGAACCCCATTAATATTCCTTCGGATATGACGCGATATGCTTCAGTAACGGTAGTTGGCATTCCCGGATAGGATTCTGGAACGATTACGCTATAAGTCAATTCATGCTCGTGCAGCACCGCTCGTCCTCCTGTTGGTCTGCGAACAAAACCGAGGCCTTGCCTTTTGACCTCTTCCATATCGATTTCCGCTTCTGCCTTTTGAAAATAACCAATCGACAATGTCGCTGGATCCCAACCATAAAAGCGTATGATTGGCGGAATTTCCCCTTTGCTTTGCCAATTTAAAAGCGCTTCGTCCATCGCCATATTAAAAGCCGGTGAACAATTTCCAGAATCTATAAAACCCCATTTTTCTTTAGTCATCCTAAACCCTCGTTTCAATAGACTGTTTTTCAGTAATTACGTTATACCCCACAAAAAACTCACATGTAGTAGTTTAACAGACTTTAACACTCTAAAAAAGAAAGTGCTATCAAGTCGATAAAGAATTTGATGAAAATTCTTTTTGATTATTAAGTAAAGCAATTATATAATAAGTATTGTCTGTATTCGTTAAGGTAGAAGGGAGTTTTAATGTTTGGAATTATTATATACACTGCTCATCATCTTGGGAGTGGTTATTGCGTATTCACTTTTTAATTGGTACCGCCAGCGTAAAATCGTTAAAACATTAACACAGGACGAATTTATCGCTAACTACAGAAAAGTGCAGCTGATCGATGTTCGGGAACCGAATGATTTTGATAATGGTCATATCTTAGGCGCAAGAAACATCCCTATGACGCAAATGAAAACTCGCTTGGTCGAAATTAGGCCGGACAAGCCTGTATACTTGTACGCTCAAAGCGAAATCATCAGCGGAAGAGCTGCAGCCATGCTATACAAAAAGGGCTACAAGGAACTTTTTCACCTAAAAGGCGGTTTCAAAATGTGGACTGGGAAAATCAAAGCAAAGAAATAAGACCCATCTCCGCATGGGCTCTTTTTAATTAAAACGTCTACATGTTCAATGCGGGCTCAATGAAAATGAAAGTTAACTCATTGACTTTGATTAGTTCTTTACAAGATACATAAACATGAAAACCCCCGCCGTCCGGCAGGGGGTTTTTCATGTAAGCTTTCAGTCGGCTTGAAAACGCAGAACCGGTTTTCTTGCAGCAAGAGTTTCATCAAGCCGCTTTATAACGGTCGTATGCGGAGCTTCCTGAACGATTTCCGGAGTTTCCTCCGCTTCCTTGGCAATCTGGATCATTGCATCGATGAATGCATCCAGAGTTTCCTTGGACTCCGTTTCGGTCGGTTCTATCATCATTCCTTCTTCCACGTTCAACGGGAAGTAAATGGTTGGAGGATGATACCCGAAATCCAGCAATCTTTTGGCTATGTCGAGAGTCCTGACTCCCAATTTCTTTTGCCGACGTCCGCTTAATACGAATTCGTGCTTACAATGACGATTATATGGTAGGTCAAAAAATGGTTCCAACCTACGCATCATATAATTTGCATTGAGGACCGCATTCTCGGTGACGGCTTTAAGGCCATCAGGACCCATTGAACGAATGTACGTATAAGCCCTTACGTTTATCCCGAAATTCCCATAGTAGGGTTTTACCCTGCCAATGGATTGCGGGCGATCATAATCAAGAACGAATTGCTCATCTTGTTTGACCACAAGCGGTTTAGGCAAGTAAGGAATCAAATCCGACTTTACCCCTACAGGGCCAGAACCCGGACCGCCGCCGCCATGCGGGCCAGTGAATGTTTTATGGAGATTTAAGTGAACCACATCAAAGCCCATGTCACCCGGGCGTGCTTTTGAAAGTACTGCATTCAGATTGGCACCATCATAATAAAGCTTCCCACCGGCATCATGGACAAGTTGTGCCATTTCCAAAATGTTCTCTTCAAACAATCCCAACGTATTGGGGTTCGTCAGCATCAAAGCCGCCGTATCTGGTCCCACAACACGCTTTAAATCCTCAAGGTCGACTAACCCGTTTTCATCGGATTTCACTGTTATCGTTTCAAGTCCGGCCACAGTGGCAGAAGCTGGATTCGTACCGTGTGCAGAATCGGGTACGATCACTTTCGTCCGTTCTGTATCGCCATTAGCTTCGTGAAAAGCGCGAATCATCATCAACCCTGTCCATTCACCGTGTGCACCTGCTGCAGGCTGTAATGTCACTTGATCCATCCCTGTGATTTCCGTTAGATGTTCCTGCAAATCAAATAATAGTCCCAAGGCTCCCTGAACAGTACTCGGATCTTGATATGGATGGATATGGGCGAAACCGTTAAAGCGTGCCACATTTTCATTTATTTTCGGATTATATTTCATCGTGCATGAACCCAGCGGATAAAAACCCGAATCCACTCCATGATTCCGTTTGGAAAGTGCTGTATAGTGACGCATGATATCCAATTCGGACACCTCAGGAAGCTCAGCCTCTTCTTCACGGATGTAGTCGGCAGGAAGAATTTCTTCGAGCGGAGTAGTTGCAACATCCATTTCTGGCAGACTATACCCGATTCGACCGGATGTACTGATTTCAAAAATGAGTGATTGATCTTGATTATTCATGTTGATCCCCCAATTCCTGCGCAAGTGCATCAATTTCTTCTTTTGTTCTAAGTTCCGTTACCGCGACCAGCATATGGTCTTCCAGCTCAGGATAAACCTTTCCTAAATCAAAGCCGCCGATCATCCCTTTTTCAAATAGGTTTTTATTGATTTCTGAAAACGAAGCAGGCAGTTTAATGACAAATTCATTAAACGAAGGACCGTCGAACATTACTTTTATCCCTTTTGCCTCAATAGCTTTTTTCGCATAATGCGCTTTTTGAATATTTTGCACGGCCATTTCTTTGACCCCCTTTTTCCCAAGAGCGGTCATTGCAACAGAAGCTGCCAAGGCGTTCAACGCTTGATTGGAACAAATGTTGGATGTGGCCTTATCACGGCGAATGTGCTGCTCACGAGCTTGAAGCGTCAGCACAAAACCCCTTTTTCCATTTTCATCCACTGTTTGACCGACGAGTCTGCCCGGAACTTTCCGTACAAGTTTATTCGTAACGGCAAAATATCCACAATGAGGTCCACCGAATGCTGCTGGAATGCCGAATGGCTGAGCATCCCCCGTTACGATATCTGCACCGAGGGCACCAGGGGATGTCAAGGCTCCCAGTGCAAGCGGATTACTGGAAACGATAAACATGGACTTGACGCCATGAATGATTTCTTCCATTTCTTTCAATGGCTCGATACGGCCAAAAAAGTTCGGATATTGCACAATCACTCCTGCAATATCATCTTTCACCAACTCCCTTAAGGCGGCCATATCCGTCACACCGTCTTTATAAGGAATTTCGATCACTTCCACGCGTTGTCCTTTCGCATAGGTCTTAACAACTTCTCTTGATTCAGGATGAACCGTCCCTGAAATGAGAATCTTCTTGCGTCGTGTCTGACCTGAAGCAAGCATGGCTGCTTCAGCTAGCGCTGTCCCGCCGTCATACATGGAGGAGTTAGCCACATCCATACCCGTCAATTCACAAATCATCGTTTGATATTCAAAGATGGCCTGAAGCTCGCCCTGTGAAATTTCAGGCTGATAGGGTGTATAAGCCGTATAAAACTCAGAACGGGAAAGAACATGATCGACGATGACCGGTGCATAATGGTCATAGACACCCGCACCAAGGAAGGAAGCATAGTTTTTAAGATCCGCATTCTTGGCAGCAAGCTTTGATAATTCTTTCATTAAGGCAGGTTCCGATTTAGCGGGCTTGATATCGTATTCGCCTTGAAAACGAACACTTTCAGGGATATCATTGAAAAGTTCTTCAACAGTAGGTACACCTATCACTTCAAGCATTTCTTGTTTATCTTGCTCTGTCATGGGTAAATAACGATGTTTCATCTAATGACCATTCCCCTCTATTTACGTGGTTTTTTATAAAAAGGTGTTTGTATGATAACGGCTTTCAAACGTTTGGATCGAATTTCCACTTCGACTTCCGCATCCAGCACCGAAAATTCCTTATCGATAAGTGCCAACCCTACGTTCTTCTTCAACGTTGGTGATTGGGTACCAGTCGTGACCTCGCCAATGACTTTGTCCCCGCTGTAGACCTTATACCCATGACGTGGAATGCCACGGTCAATCATTTCAATTCCCACAAGCTTGCGGGGAGCCCCTTTCTCCTTTTGTTCAGAAAGAACGGCTTTCCCGAAAAAATCTGCTTCCTTATCCACTTTTACCGCAAAACCGATCCCGGCCTCTATTGGGGTGATGTCCGCTGAAAGTTCCTGCCCATACAGCGGAAGTTTCGCTTCAAAACGCAGGGTATCACGAGCACCTAAACCAATCGGCTGAATCCCTTCTTCCTTTCCGGCATCCAGAATCGCCTTCCAAAGGGCAGGACCGTTTTCACTGTCGCTATATATCTCAAAACCATCTTCACCAGTATATCCGGTACGGGATACCATCGTGGAGATACCATTTATCATGACATTTTCCTTGAACTTGAAAAATCCAATTTCACTTAAGGCAGTATTTTCTGATAGTTTTTGTAATATCTTCTCTGCAGATGGCCCTTGAAGTGCTAGCTGTGTATAGTGACTCGATACATTCGTGATTTGGACATCTTCCGGTAGATTAGCTTGCAGCCAATCGAAATCTTTATCTGTATTCGCTGCGTTGACCACGAGCAGATAGTCGTCTTCAGCCCTCTTATAAACGATGAGATCATCAACAGTCCCGCCGTTTTCATAGCACATAGCCGTATATTGGGCACCGCCCTGTTGTAGCTTTGATATATCATTAGTCATCATCTTCTGTAAAAAGGAAAGGCTCCCAGGACCCTTAACATCAACTTCCCCCATGTGGGAAACATCGAATAACCCCGCTTTTGTACGTACGGCTTCATGTTCGTCCTTTATACCCGAAAATTGGACAGGAAGTTCCCAACCGCCAAAATCGATCGTTTTACCGCCGCATTCACGATAAACTTCAAATAGTGGTGTTCTTTTTAAATTGGTCAAAAAATGACCCCCCTCAGATTTTTTAATTTAAATGGCTTCATTATCAAAGCTTCTTGTCATTACGCATCAGATATCCTGATTCATGATGTGAAAAAAGCACAAAAAAGGACAGAGAAAGCCCGTTTGAGCTTTTTCTCTGTCCTGAAACCTGAAAGTTTACCTATATAATAGGTTTTCCCCTTTGGTGGCCGTCCCAAAATGGGCGGCGCTCTCCAGAGTTGCGTCCAATAAGAGTTCTTTTGCCTGAGAGATTCACTGCTAAGTTTGCTCCTTCGGCGCTACATCCGTAGTCTCTCCCCTTATCTTCACCCGCATATAAATGGTCTACCAATGAAAGTAAGCGAATAAGCCCTAAGCATTAGTAAAACCTTTGAGCATCATGGAATGCATTCTCTGCCAACTCTCCTAAAACTTCAGGAACCATTTGAATGATCTCCTTCAGTATCTTGGATAAAATAGGAGCCTGTAGCGCATACTAAGAAAACGCGAACTGCAAAACCGAAATACAAAGATTCTTTACAGCGTTTGGAAATTGGAATTTTCTAAATATACTTATATCCTACCCTAAGAAACTTATCTCTGCAATATCTTTTGAGGAGAAATATTTTTCTTACTTCACATATGAAATGTTCGGGTTTTGACCTTTTATTAAGGAAATTATGATTTAAGAGGGAGTTATTTCTATGAAAATCAATATATCCTTCAATTCTGAATGGAATGACGAGTTTCTGCAAAAGATGGAAAATGATGGTCCATGGGGAAATTGGGAGCTTTATAAGTTGGCGGTTCAAATGGAGGAAAATCTCATCATCCCTGATTTTGAGGGATTACAGGCGCCCAAGCACCTTCCGCAGTTAACCCCGCTCCCCCACCAATTGGAAGCAGCAAAGCAAGTGGTGGAAAAGATGAATGGAAAGGCCATTTTAGCTGATGAGGTAGGGCTCGGAAAAACAATTGAAGCCGGCTTGATCCTAAAAGAATATATGATTAGAGGCCTTGTAAAAAAAGTATTGATCCTTGTACCGGCCTCACTTGTCACACAATGGGCTTTTGAATTGAATACCAAGTTTCATATTCCGGCAGTCGTTCAGAGAAAAAGTTATGTTTGGGACTCCTGTGATGTGGTCATTTCATCCATTGATACAGCGAAACGCGATCCACATCGTGAAATCATTTTCAATCAGGAATATGACTTCATCATTATTGACGAAGCTCATAAACTTAAAAATAATAAGACGAAGAACTATGAATTCGTCCAAAATCTGAAAAAGAAATTTTGTTTACTCCTGACAGCTACTCCCATTCAAAATAAAGTCGAGGAAATTTTCCACCTCGTTTCGTTATTGAAACCAGGCCACTTGGGAAATGCCTCACTCTTTTCGGAAAAATATAAAGGGAAAGGCCGGAACATAATTGAAGATGAACACCTAAAGGAACTGGTCAACACTGTTATGATACGAAACCGGCGGGCCGATACTGGTATTGAATGGACAAAAAGGCATGTGGAAACCATCACCATTGAATTTTCTCCAACCGAGCAGGCATTGTACGATGCCGTTTCCAAATTCAAGCCTATTTCGGATGGAACAAAAGGAAGCGCTTTTTCAGCTCTCACTCTCCAAAGGGAAGCCTGCAGCAGCAGGGAGGCAGTCTTTTATACTTTAAAAAATATGAAAGCAAAATACGACCAGCCTTCCCCTGACTTTTTGGCAAAGCTTGATGATTTATTTTCTAAAGTGAACGAAACGGTTCAGAACTCCAAAGCTGAAAAAGCTTTGGAACTGATCAAGAAAATTGATGACAAAGTGATTATCTTTACCGAATACCGAGCGACCCAGCTTTATCTGCAATGGTACCTGCAACAGAATGGGATTTCTTCAGTCCCTTTCCGAGGCGGATTTAAGCGTGGAAAGAAAGACTGGATGCGCGAATTATTCCAAAAGAAAATACAGGTATTAATCGCAACCGAAGCCGGCGGGGAAGGGATAAACCTTCAGTTTTGCCATCACTTGATTAATTTTGACCTGCCATGGAACCCCATGAGACTCGAGCAAAGAATTGGGCGGATTCACCGGCTTGGTCAGGAAGAAGATGTCATGATTTATAACTTTGCCACGAAAAATACAGTTGAAGAACATATTCTGAAGTTACTATACGAAAAAATTAATTTATTTGAAAAAGTAATTGGTGAACTGGATGATATTCTAACCAAACTGGAAATTAACAACATTGAAGAATACTTAATTGATGTAGTCGGCGAGTCCAAAACAGAGGGCGAAATGAAAATCAAGATGGATAATTTTTCATCGTTAATTCAATTCGCTCAATCCATGAAGGAAGGTGAGGTTCATGCAGCAACGGGAAATTCATGATTTTTTATTAACTTACTTTAAAGCCAATGATTGTGAAATACTGGATAATACACCCACCCACCTTACCGTTCAACTGACAATTGAAATGGATAAAGAATTAATGAACAGACCCTTTTATTGGCACTATCTAGAAAAAACGGGTGGCATTCCGAACCCAGCCCAGATGACTTTCATTACCGACCCAGAACATTCTCCACCCGATTTAAAGGGAGAAATGATTCATTTTGGCTCCCCTCGCCTTCATCAAATTATTCAATCAACAAAAAATCTGGCAGGGTATACTAGACTTTTTGAGGATACTCCTCCATCAAAAGGCGGGAATAATCCATTGTTTCCTTGGCTAACCCTTAATGTGAAAATATCCTATCAATGCGATCGTAAAAAAGATACATTTATGTCCATCGGATTGAATTTAATCTCAGGCGAGATCATGGAAAGCTTTCACCATCGGGTTTTACCGGTTAAGGTCACCCCAAAAATTCCGGATTATTCCTTTACGCTTTCACCGCTCATCATGCCCAAGAGTGGATTGGCAAGACTGGATACATACATCAGAACCAGTTTCGAGGATGATGACCATTCTTGGGCGGAAGAAGCAATGCTTCGCTGGCAGAATGACTTGAATTTATTGGAGCATTTTTACAAGGATATGGACGAAAAAAGTGAGAGCTATTTTACCGAAAAAGAAGCCTTAAAAGCACAATATGAACCGAACATCCGAATATCCATCATCAATGGAGGTTTATTTTACCTTTCAGATAGGGCGTTGGGATAGGATCCTTAATAAAAAAGCAGATGTCCTAATTTAAGGACATCTGTTCTATTTCTTGATATTTTTCCTTAAGAACATCGACAAAGCAAAAGGGACAATGCCAAACCAATGGGACATACCATGGTTTTTATCCTCTTTTCTATGACGTCGCTTTTCTTTTCGTTCTTTTTTGGTCAGATTAAAATATTCGACAAGCTGTTGCGTCAGATATTTAATATAAGCGTTTGTAGACATATAAAAATCACCCTAAACAAAGTATGCCCGGTTTACGCTTGTTTTATTCCTTCACTTGTTCCCTAAACACGCGAATCTATCGCTTGAACATGATTGAACCTTTATAAAAGACTGTGTATTTTACGTATTACACAGCCTGCTTTTCTATCCATTGTATCACTCGCCCCGCTTCTGTATCGTATTGAATGATGACCCTACCCCTTCGGTCATTTTTAGTCGTCGATGAAAATTCTATATAGACGTAAGGACCGTCTTCCTCCATTAAGGAATATCGCACCGTACCATTGGGGTATAAAATTTCCCCCTGGATGATTTCCGGGACCTCTTCCCCCCACTCTGACGTCACATCCTTAACGGCAAGGTGGACAAGATGATCGGCCACAAGCGATTCTTCCACTTCTTTATAAAACATTTTATCGATGATAAACTGATCGATCATTAATATCGTGAACATGATGAAAACACTCGCTACAATCATGACCATCGGGAAAACGACTCCTTTTTGATTATTCATCGACTTTCGTCACATGTCTTAAGAAAGGATGAAATCTTCGACTGAAAGTAGTCCCTGCTTTATCCGTTATATTTAGAACAATGACACTTCCATCCTTCTCAACCTGGAATTCCGAAATGTTCTGCAAGATGACCTCATGCCCCTTACCATTCACTCTCCTTCGGACCTTATCTTCATATTGTTCAATGGATGATAATTGTTCACCTGAAAGCAAATATAATTTATTTCCCATTACATCCTGAACTTTGGAACTCCGGACCTCCTGCTTCATTTGCATGGTAAAGACCTCCCACTCTTTAGGATGCAATTTTTCAATGGATCTCATCTGGGTGTGAATGATTGAAAAAAGCTGTAGGACAAAAAGGGACGTCGTCATTAAGATCATTAAAGAAAAAAGCAATTCTATCATCGTAAAACCATCATCTTTTCGCAGCATCACAAATGGTTTCAAATTTACCCGATTCATTTTCATAACGTACACACCCTTCAATCATCCCCGGGAAATCCCCATGATCCTTCCAAATCAATTCATAGGATTTTTTTTTGTTGATGATTTCCTGTCCAATTGCTTGTATCTCCCCATCCATGAAAGCCGTCAATCTTTCATATAATAAATGGTGGGCTTCTGTCCTAATGACGATATCTTTCCGACGCGTGATTAACTCGTCAATAATCGGTAAAATGGAAAGGATCAAGAAAATACAAACGGAAAATGCGGCCATCAGCTCAAGGTAGACGTAACCTTTACAATTTCTCAATCCTGAACCTCCCTTTACCTATATTGAGGACCAATTTATACTGTCCTTTTGAAGTGTCAATGATCATCGTTCCTGCTTTTGAAGCATTTCCAAACTGATTAAAATGAAAGCTGAACCCTAATGTGCCATTTAAAAACTGTATATCCTTTGGTATGCTTCTCTCTAGAACGATTCCCTCCTTATAAGACAAAATGGTATAAACCTTTTTGTTATTATCAATCTGGAGGTAAATCAGGCTCTCATGACTGATGGCATACTGCTGTGCATGGAAAAGATCTTCATGGAACCGGGAAATGAATAGCCTATTTTCCATTCCTTTAGTGAAGCTTGGATATAAATTTGGACTGATGGAAATCAGGAGTACAAAAATAACGAGGACTATAAGGGTTTCAGACAGGGTATACCCGCCATTGGAGCGCCGTGCATTCACTTTTCTCCTACTCAACGACCGTTATCTTTCCTTTGCTATCCAAACTAATATCATCGCCATTAGGACAGGATGTCTGTTTGAGATAGCCTTGGCTTTCCAATTCACTGATACTTACGGGCAGTTTAGCATTGTCGATCTCATATGCCTGAACCTGTGCTTGAGCCATTTTCACGAATGCTTCACACCCTTTAGACTGGATTGTCGATTGGTTCTTCGTGATATTGGGTATTGTAATAATCAAAAGAATGGATATTACAAGTAAAACAATGAGCATCTCAATTAGTGTAAAACCTCATTCATTCATCACTTTCTTCATCATATCATCCTGCTCCTGAAACCATCTGAATACCAGATGGATTAGATGGTTTCAGAGCAATTTCACCTCCAGAATGCAAAAATCAGATTCTATATACCTTCGAGCAGAGAGAACATCGGCAGCAAAACCGCTAAATAAATGGACACGATCACAATACCTATCAGTAAAAACATAAGGGGCTGAATGATTTTCAAGACTGCATTCATTCTCTCTTCAATTTTCTCCAGTAAAAAACGACTGTAATGAAGTAGCTCCGCATCAAGTCTGCCATATCTTTGACCATTTGCAACGACCACCGGTAAATTCCCATCAAAATAGGGGAGTTCACGAAAGATCATTTCAAGCGACCTGCCCTCGATAAGGTCATCCTTAATGATCGAGCATAGTTTTTGGTAAAAAGGCTGCTGCTGATTTATAGAGAATAATTTGATGCTGTCGTTAATCGATAACCCTCCGGAAAGTAAGCCACTGAATTGGCTTGCAAAAAAATAAGTTTCGTATAACTTGATGAAGGTTCCTAATATCGGAATTCCCATCAAAATCCTCCGCTGCCGTAATGGGCATAATCCGTTAAACCAAAATCGTTTGAGTACAAACAAGAATAGGAGCGATACGAGAAAAATGAAGGGGAGAGCCGGAAGAATGAATGTAGAAGCTGACAGTAATTTCAAGATTGTATTCTGTTCAACATCCATCGTGAAATAGATGGTCTGGAATTTAGGAAGGAGAACACTCTGAAGAATGTAAAAAACGATGCTTACAAAAAAGATTAAGAATACGGGATACACCATTAACTTTTTTACTTTATCCATATCCTCCGTTCTTTTCTTCCAATATCGCCCTCCCTCTTTCAATGCCCGATCCAGGTCGCCGTATTGCTCTCCATAAAATATATAACTTACAAGCTGCGGATGAAAATTAAGATGGGTTAGCACTTGATGCAACGGGTAACCGTTCCTTAATTCCTTTATGGCCAGAGTGAAGTCTTCCGCTTTATTCTTTGATTCCTGAAATTCGAGAAAATGTAAAGCTTCCGCCAAGGGATAACCATGATGTAATAATTCACCTAGCTTCGAAATAAAGACCGCCTGTTCTTTTAACTTCCATTTAGTTTTTAGCTTCATGGTATACAAGCCGTTCATATTCCTGCGAATCCACATAGCCCATCGCAACAGCTTTTCCTATTTCATCCTTCAATAGGCGGTAGCTGGCCGTTGCCTTTCCTTTTTCATCCCCCATCATCCGGAGAACCTCGGCCAGGCTTTTTCCATAAAGCAATTCATACACACTTGCCCTTTTATTCCTGGCAGTCATTTGGCAAGCAAAAGCACAGTCCCCATTACATGGCAGACACCTCAATTCAACCAGCCGCTGTGCTGTCACGCCAATCAAACTCTGTTCAATCTCAAGCAAGCTGACACCAAATTCAAGTAACCTGGAGATAGCACCCTGTGCATCCCTTGTATGCATGGTTGTAAGTATCAAATGGCCGGTTAGAGCTGCACGCACTGCGATTTTGGCCGTTTCGGCATCCCTGACTTCCCCTACCATGATCACGTCGGGATCATGCCTTAGCACAGCTTTAAGACCGACAGAATAAGTAATGCCCGCCTTTTCATTGATTTGGACTTGCAGTACCTTTTCAGATACATTTTCAATGGGATCTTCAAGCGTTATGATATTTCGATTGATTATCTCATGGGCATGATGAAGCAGGGAATATAGTGTCGTGGTTTTCCCACTGCCGGTCGGACCGGTAAATATGAGCATGCCATGGGAATGCTTCAAAAGTGCAATCAATTTTTGAACGGTGTTTGGAAATAAGGATAACTGTTCTAGAGGAAGGATATTCTGTTGGGGTATTAAGCGGATGACCAAACTTTCGAGATAGGAAGTGGGTAGAGTGGAAAGGCGGAGTCCAACCACTTGGTTAGCCAAATTGATGGTGATGGCACCACTCTGGGGTCTCCTTTTCTCCCCTATGTCCATTGCGGCAAGGAACTTCAAATGGGCTATCAGCCTTTCAGCTTCAAAGAATGATAATGTTTCCTGGGGAACGAGTTTATTGTCTATCCTGAATTGGATGAGAGGCCCCTCCCTGCGAAAAAAAATGTGGATATCCGATGCTGATAACTTTATGGCACGGGTAAGTATTTTTTCTGCGGTCTTTTCAATCGATATCAATTCATTCATCACCTCCTATGTTTCTTGTTGTATGAATTCGACAATCCACGACAAATTCCTGCTTATGAATAAAAAAACCCCCGAAAGGAAACTTCGAGAATCGACTTACATGCTCATTTTCAAATTAATCCTGTGTGATACCAAATTTCTTAATGCGTCCTCATTATGACCAATCACCAGTTTTTCCCCGTTGATAAGGATGGGCCTTCTTAATAACTTCGGTTCTTTTGTTAATAATTGGATGACATCAGAAAGCATCATTTCGTCAATATTAATATGTAAGCCTTTGTAAGCTTCACTTCTGGTTGCCAAGACTTCATCAAGTCCTTCCGTTGTCAATTCAAGAATTCTTTTTAACTCTGCTACTGTTGGAGTTTCCCTGAATAAATGTCGCTCATCGAAGGAAACATGATTGGCCTTTAACCATTTTTTTGTTTTTCGGCAAGATGTACAACTTGGGTACGAAAAGAATGTTAACTGTTGCATACTTATCACTCCCCGTTCACATTTTGTATATATAATCACCCATATAATGATTGTATAACATTTGTACAATTGTTGTATATTATTTTACCTTATAAAACCGTTTGAATTGTGAACTTTTTTTAAACTAAGGGGAGTTTGCCATTTCTATTATTCCATTTTTTTCTTCCTGCATTATAATGAACATAGTTAATCTATGGAACATGAGGAGGGTAAAATGGAACAAACGTTAAGAATAACAAACGTGTTAGCAGATCCCACCAGATATTATATATATCAACATATAGTGAAAAGCCATGGAGATGTATCGGTTCAGCAAATCGCCGATTCTTTTAAAATCCATCCCAATGTGGCCCGTCTACATTTGTCAAAACTGGAAGATATCGATATGTTGACCTCTGATGCCCGTAAAACTGGGAAAGGCGGTCGCCCTAGCAGACTTTATCGATTGTCTGATAAAGTCATTCAGCTTAATTTTCCATATAGGAACTATCAGCTCCTTTCAAAGATTGCAATCCAGACGATTATGACATTAGGGGAACCAGGAAAACAGGCTCTTTATGAAACGGGAAAAGTATTCGGAGAGGAATTGATCAATCAGCAACTATCCATGAACTCAACACCGATCGATCAAATCGCTTTTGCGGAAAAAGTCAACATGCTTAAAAATGCGGCTACCATTGCAGGCTTGTCGCCTGAAATACAAGCTAGCGAAGAAGAAAATAAAATCTACTTCAGTATCTACAATTGCCCGTTTAAGGAAGTTACTGAATTAGAACCAGGAGCAATCTGTTCCATGCACAATTCATTTTTAAAAGGTATGTTCGAAGCCTTGTTTGAAAATGTCCATATGGTGGAATTAGAAAATATGATGTCTAATTGCGCAACATGCTCTTATCAGGCTTCGGTTCTCACATAGAAACAAAAGGCATCCTTTACATTACCTTACAATCTCATTTATAATTATTTAGAATGTACACGACTAGACATAAGGAGGGATTCGGATGGAACGCATGTTCAGAGTATGTGGATTTTGGACAGGAATTATGGCAATTTTCTTTTATCTTGGCCATATGCATCAAACGTCATTACTTTTCTTTGCACAAACCGGCTTTTTCGTACTTTTAAGTTATTTGAAATTATCTGAGCGCATGTATATTTATGTTTTCGGCGCCTATCTTACCGTTTTCTTTGTAGGATTTTCCTACTGGAGCGTATTTATGATGACTCCGGGTACTGCGCATTAAGAACAAGCAATATTACATAACCCATGAATTTTAATTCATGGGTTTTTACTTGTCCTCATTCAGGGAGGATCTTTGCATCTTCAGCTAAATTCTTCGATTGAAGCAACACTCTGAAATGTTCACTAAATCCCCCTGGAACGATTAGCCCCCGAATTGCACGATTACGCTTTGCCGTTTTGGAGAATGGATCAGTTCCTTGGTGGTCCTTCAATTCCTCAAGTATCCCAGCTTTAATCAGGAATTCATTTTGAAGAAAAAGCCCCTGATTGGAAAAACCCTTTCTTTTTCCGATTTCGATTAATGTGTCAAAATGGATATGTGTCGTCAAATCCATATCACCAGGATACATAAGTGGATCTTTGATCATTTCATGCTGATAATAGCCCCTCAAGCTCCCTTGAAGGTGGGTTGGCTCCTTCCATTCCCGTTCGGTATAACCATAATCAATTGTAAGGAGCATGCCCGAATCGATATGGGAAATGATATTCTCATATTCCTGGACCATTTTAAGCGGAACTTCGTATCGTTGTCTTTCATTTAATGTGATGTTTCGTTCTGTAAGGTAAGATAGAATGCCAGGGTTGACCAAAGGTTCCCTCACTTCTACCAAATCGCCTTCCTTTTCAGCAACGAATACCTCTACAAGCGCTCCTTTATACTTTTCAATGACATGTACAGGCAACGCGTCGAAAAGTTCATTTGAAAAGACGATTCCATTTACTTTCGTCCATTTTTCTAAACTGGCAACAGAAACTGCCTGTTTGAACATCCCTACACGTTCTTGCTGGATCTTTCTATGATACGGACTGCCATCGACCAGGATATAAGTCAGGGAGTCCCATATAAGCGGTTCCATTTCTTTTATGAAAACGAGGATGTCATAAGCCAGCTTACCATCCCCAGCACCGACTTCGATGATTCTTGGTGAAACTCCGCACATTTTTATTAAATAAACGAACCATCTGGCAAGTGACCTCCCAAATGCATCCCCTACATTACCAGACGTATAAAAATCCCCTCTTGAGCCAATCTTTTCTTTTTCGCGCACATAGTAGCCTATATTTGGTGTATATAAAACAGCATCCATATAGTCATGATAGGAAATTCTCCTTTGGGGGCTGCTTGCAATCAATTCCTTCAAGTGATTTTTCAACACAATGCCTCCGTCTCCACGCTCTTTCATCAATTGGAAAATTAAACCTTCCTTTATCTTTAATAAAAATAGGTTCTATATCATGAATAAGTTTTTTTATCGACCACATGCAAAAAACTGTATTTTAAAGTTCACAGAAGGTTCACTTTTTTTGACACAATTCATAAAAGATGCACCTTGATAACTTTAATCGAAAAAAAGGAATGTTCTCCCTAAAACCAACATTAAAATAAGCATCTTATTTCAGAGCAGGAATCAGGAAAGTCATCCACTCCCAGGAAGTCCCGTAAATTTCTTGGGCCTCCCTTTTCATCCCCTCCATTCTCCGATCACGGTGAGAGACAAAACATTTTTTATATTCAGTATAGTTCGGGAGATGACCGATTTCAATATTTTTACATTACAAAGAACGTAAAATAAAACAGGTGCCATATGGCACCTGCAATAGTCATTATCTTAAAAAGGGATTGGTATTCTTTTCATCTAAAATGGTCGTGACTGGCCCATGACCTGGAAAAACGATAGCATCATCAGAAAGTGTCAGCAGCTTCGTTTCAATGCTTTTTAACAGCACTGCTTCGCTTCCGCCTATTAAATCGGTTCTGCCAACGCTTCCCTGGAACAATACGTCCCCTGAAAATAGAAGACGTTCCTCCTTCACATAATACGACACGCTCCCTGGTGAGTGTCCAGGGGTTTCGAATACTTCGAAAGTGAATCCTCCAATAGTAAGTTCTTGCTCATTTGCGAGGATGTGATCGGCTGGCTTCATGCGCATTGGATTTTCAGGGAACCACTTTTGGGAACCATTCAATGCGGGATCAAGTAGCCACTTGGCCTCTTTTTCGTGAATATATGCAGGTATCTCATAATAATCGCGAATAGCATCAAGAGCACCGATATGGTCAAAATGTGCATGTGTCAATAAAATCGCCAATGGCTTCAATTTTTTTGTCTGTATGTACTGTATGATTTTTTGAGGCTCTTCACCCGGATCGAAAATGACGCAATCCTGTCCATCGGAAACTACATAACAATTCGTTTGCAGCGGGCCTAGAGGTATTTGTGTCCATTTCATTTTCATCAACTCCTATATGATTTTCTATCTTCATCTTACACCAATTAAAGCTGCTAATGTTAATTCAGTTTACTCAAGTCATATAAGTGTCACCTTTTAAACCTCGACAAATAATTGAAAAAATATTAAGATATTAACAAATGCAATCTTTTCTACATATTTTTGGTAGTTGCTTTATTCTCTGGGTATATTATTAGAGATTAGGTATTCATTACAAAAAAGGGGGTTTTGATATGATATTAATGGTTGTTTTCGGACTTGTGGCCATCTTAGGAGTTGCAGCTGTGTTTACCTCATTAAAAAAGAGAAACTTCTTAGGATTCCTTTTTGCAGCCGGCAGTGCAGTCGTGTTTGGCTGGTTCACTGTCATGACTGTCATCAACAGTGGTTTTCCTGTTGCCCATTAAAGAAAAAAGCTCGCCATCCGGCGAGCTTTTGTTTTAGGTCATTATGTTTGTTTGAACAATCTTTGTATTTGATGGGTTTTCATATCAATGATTTTCTCAAATTGATATCCATATAAGCAGAGGTTGCCATCAAGCGAACAGCTTAATGGTTCATTTTCCATGTCCTTCATCAATTCTTCTTGTGTGCCTTTTTCCCAATTTAATTTAGTTAAGGTAAACCTTCCCTTATATTGGTCCGCATCTTTTGATTCATTAGGAATAAACGTTATGAATTCCTTGTTTTTTTCAATGAAATCATAGGATGGAATCACCCAATCTGAAAAGCTTTTCAATAGTGGCACGGAAAAAGAGTGGATCGGTTTGTTTGTTCGATCATAAAATGCATATGTACCCCGATCTTGTTTTTCTGTCTCCACTTGAATTGTCATCAGCGCTTGTTTCATTTTTTTAAAGTGAATGACATCGAGCATAAGGCTTTCCGCTCCAGCATCATTCAGCGCTTTTCTTTCCAGGGGAGCCGTCAAAGCAGGTTCTTGCTTATCCCAATCGAGAAACATCAATTCTTTTTCACTTGCCCATTGAGCAAAGGGCTGTGGAAAGTCCAGTGTTTCCATTGTTTGATCACCTGGATTCAATACATAACTGCTGTATGTCCAATCTTCATAAAAACTCGATAAAAACAACATGCCATCTTGATATGAATTCCACTCATAAGCTAATTCATAGGCTGGGATCGCCACGGAATACAGTGGATTTCCCGTTTTATCGAGTATTGTGATTGATGCTTTACCCGAAGAGGTGAAGGACGATAACAAAATATGCGTACCAGACGGACTGATGGATACTTCAGAAAACGCAAAAGCCGGCTGATAGAAAACGGAAGTGTCATTCGTTTCCAAATTCCATGACATCAACTGGGATAATTCATGACCATCCCGCTTCACAGAATATAAAATGGTTTTAGAATCCAGCCATCCAAAAATGGCTTCGATTTTTTCCGTTTCTGCAGTCGGGACCTTTAATTTGCTCACTGAAGTTTCCTTGGTAGATTGGGAGTGTTCTTTTTCCGTATCATTTACGGGTTTACTAAGGTCCTTGGAAGGCTCACAAGCCGAGATAAGAAGGATAGTGGAGATAAATAATGGGATGAAACACAACATCTTACAAATGGAAAGCCGCATACAAAGTGCTGCTTTGGATACTTTAATCTCCACACACCTCCCACTTCATAACTAAAAACGCCTGGCATATGTGAGCGAGACATTAGAAAGAGAGTAAGGATTAACCAATCGAACCCTTACGACTTTCATTATAAAGTAAAAAAGAGAAAATGTGGCGAATAATTACCTTATATTTTTTTGGAAGTATATTCCTCGGATTAATGGCATCACATATACAAGCCAGCCATCAAAATCTTAACGGAATCTTCATATATACCAGGCAAATGGGATAGGGGAAGTGGATTGATGCCCTTTCCCAGCTCAATTGTGAATCCGCAACGTTTGAATTCCTGAATGAACCAATCTTTATACCCAGCATGGCTGTCAACATATTGTACAGCCCGATATCCGCTCCGTTTCTCAAACTCCCTCGCAACATTCGCAGCCTGTTCAGGTTCATGTCCTTCATATCCCCAATAAAATTCTTTTCCTTGTGTGTGAAGTGCTAACACTCTTTCAAAATTCCGTCTTTTTGCCAGCTCCTTCATGGCCAATGCTTCTGGTTCCGATAATGCGGTCTCGCCTGGAAAATCCCTCGGGGCAGGGGCTTTTGGAATCTTTCTTTGCTTTTCAATCTCCCAATTGGCCGGATATTGATTATTCAGGTCGACACCGCGGATATTGGCTTTCCAAGCATAAAAGGCAGGATTTCCATTATTCATTTTCAAAACATCGACTTTCCCCTCTGCCGCCTCCTCCCCCTTTAGGACTAGCTCTACTCCATCCGGATTAACCATTGGAACCATCGAAATTGTCGTATCCCTATAGAAGGGCATACAATCCATACCGCATAATGTACGATCATTCGTTACTGCCAGCAGAAAATCATTCAGCCACTTCATCAAGACCGCCGAAGTGATCCATTCATTTGCATGGAATGAACCGTTATAATGTATGATTTTTTCACCTTGACCGATTCTTACCTCAAGGAGGTCTTTTCCCAATACACTCTTCCCGATCGATTCAACTTTAATAAAGGGGTAATGAAAAGATAGAATATCAAGATCGTTAAGGAGTGATTGATAATCATAGGGTTTTTCGGTGACAAGCATGGGATTCATAATTTGGACGGGTACGGAAATCGTTTTTTGTTCAACTTGATTCAATAATAATATCCCATCGATGGGCAGGTGATATAGTAAAGCGATTTCGGCAAAATCGATATCTAACCGGGACTCTTCCTGAACAATGTACCCCGGTATCTGTACTTCCATGCCATTTGGCAAAACCCCGTCAGTAATACCGGGATTTGCATCCTCAATCAAAACTCGGGGAATTTGGAACATTTGGCTGTAATATGCCAAATTATCCCCGTTTCTGCTCACGACTTTCATTCAGCCTCCGCCCCTTTCATTGTTTAATCTTTATGAAACGAAAGGTAGAAAGATGTTCAGGAAGTCTCCATGTTTCATAATTGATTCTAGGTTCTCCTTTTATGGACCTGAATCTCCTTACAAAAACAAAAAAACCTGGATTGCTCCAGGTTTCTTTTTTCAACGTCGCTCATAAAATCGGAGCAAATCCCCGTATATGATTTTGTCGGAGTAATCAAGCTCCTGCTTCGCCTTTTCCAAGTACTTCTCACATGGATCCTCTTCCGTCGCCGCTCCGGTCTTTTTATCATAACAGGTATCCATCGTATAGAGATAATCCTTCGTGATGAAACTGCTATCACGAAGAACCGTGAATTCTATTTTCTCTTCAGAAAATAGATCTTTGCCGAATTCGATATAATCATCATTTTCAATCCCCAATAAATGAAGGAGAGTCGGCCTTACATCAATCTGACCGGAAACGGTGGAAACCGTTTTACCCTTCTGCCCTGGGACATGTATGATGAGAGGGACTCGCTGAAGCTGGATGGATTCGAAAGGCGTGATTTCCTTCCCAAGGAACTGGCTCATGGCAGAGTTGTGATTTTCCGAAATGCCATAATGATCGCCATATAATACAATAATGGAATCCTCATATAATCCCTCACGTTTCAAATCACCGATAAATCGTTCCAATGCTTCGTCAGTATAGCGCACGGTCGGAAAATACTGATTCAATGTTTTGGAACTCGAATCGTAAGGTTCCAATGTCCGGTCTTCTTCATTCAAAGTGAATGGGAAATGATTGGTTAACGTTATGAACTTGGCATAAAAAGGCTCCGGCATCCCCTTCAAGTGGGCAATTGATTGCCGGAAGAACGATTTATCATTCAAACCCCAATTGACGGAATTCTTTTCAGAGACTTTGTATTCATCACTATCATAAAACTGCTGATACCCAAGAGAATCGTACATTATGTCACGATTCCAAAAACTTTTATTATTGGCATGCAAGGAAGCCGTATAGTAACCTTTTTCCGTTAAGATTTCAGGGGTGGCTCTGTATTCATTTTGGGCATGAGTGAAAAATACTGCACCTCTGCCTAAAGGATAGAGGGAATTCTCAATAATGAATTCTGAATCGGATGTTTTCCCCTGGCCAGTTTGGTGATAAAAGTTATTGAAATAATAGCTATCTTTAATGAATTCGTTCAGAAAAGGAGTGATTTCTTCACCGTTCACAGTTTTATTGATGACAAAGCTTTGAGTCGATTCCAATGAAACAAGAATCACATTTTTGCCTTTTGCCAGACCATATAGATCATCATTAACCGCTTTTTGATTGGCACGGACATAATTTTCAATTTCCGACAATTCACTGCCATCCGCAAGGGCACGTTGGGCCGATGATTTCGTCTGTAATATTGCATCATAGAGGTGATAATGGTACGTACCAATATTCTTGACGAGGATTTCACGGTCAAACGTTCGCGTCAGGAGTTCAGGACGCTCAGCTTCCGCTAAAGCTAAATTAAAGAAGGTCACTCCTAAAGCCATTAACACAAAGAATTTACGGTCCTGAGGATTGTATGAACGGTCATGGAATGATTCCGGTTTGTATTTCACCAGAAGCATCAGGAACAGAATATCGGCAAAATACAAAAGGTCACTCGGATTGATCAATTCATGTACACTGCTTCCAAGGTCGTTCATATTGCTCGTTTGAAAAAGAACGGGAATGGTTAAAAAGTCATTAAAAAAGCGAAAAAACACAAGGTTGGCAAAGAGGACGAAGGTGATGAAAAAACTCATGATCAATAAGTAAGCCGTCCGTTTATTTTCTTTTAAAAATATATACACGCCAAGAGTAAGTAAAAGGAAACTGACCGGATTGATGAAAAGGATGAATTCCTGGATCCAATTTTCAATATCCATCTCAAAACTTGTTTTATAAGCAATGTATGTCTTAAGCCAAAGTGATATTAATACGACCCAAAACAATGAATATCCCTGTTTTTTGAAGACCCTTTTCAATCCTGGTCCCTCCTCATCGAAGAAGCGATGGAGCTATGATCCAGAGCGCTTCAAACTTGGGTCATAGTTCTCCCCGCTATGCAATATGCACCCACCCCTTCAAATGGGGAACTTTTTGAAAATTCGATAATTTACACACCCCAGAAGGGCACAACAACGGATCAACCATTCAATTGGCTTTTAATGAGCCAGGCTGCACCAATAACCCCTGCATCATTGCCTAGTGTTGCCAGGCTGATTTTCGTTGATTTACTAACCCGTTTAAAGGCATACTTTCCAAAGGCAGCTCGGACAGGATCGAGCAAAATGTCTCCCGCTTGTGAAACGCCCCCACCAATGACGATTTTATCCGGATTCATGACATTCCCAACATGTGATAGTGCTAGCCCCAAGTAATTGCCTACCTTATCCACCACTGCTCTGGAAAAAGGATCGCCTGCTGCAGCGCATTGGAATAACAATTTGGAAGTAACCACATTTCCCTCGTCGACTTTCTGCTGAAGCATTGACTTTTCATCGGCAGTATTCAAGGCCTCTAAAGCCATACGAACGATTCCCGTAGCTGAAGCAACCGTTTCCAAACAACCTGTCTTGCCGCAATTGCATGGTGCCCCGCCGTCCGTTACGACCGTTATATGCCCCACTTCACCAGCAGCTCCACTAGTACCATGGACGATTTGCCCATTATGGATGATCCCTCCGCCTACACCCGTTCCCAGAGTTACACAAACGAGGTCTTTGGCACCATTACCGGCACCTTTCCACATTTCTCCCAAAGCTGCCATATTGGCATCATTATCGATCACCGCAGGGAGAGATGTCTCCACCTCCAATAAATCTTTTAATGGATAGTCTTTCCAACCTAGATTGACAGCTTCATATATGGAACCGTTAACAAATTTCACAGGGCCGGGGGCACCCATTCCTATCCCTACTATCTTATTCTTTGGTTCATTAAGTTCCACGAGCTTCGCATCAATCGCTTTGGCTATGTTAATCGTAATGAATTTGCCCTTTTCGGAGATATCCGTGCTGATTTCCCATTTATGAATAATCTCTCCGTATGAATTGATCAGAGCCAGTTTGGTAGTTGTACCGCCTAAATCTACACCCATCAGCCACTTTTCCATCATTCTCACCTTTTTTATCAATTTTTTTTCTGTTTTTCCCTTTCAAGAGACAATTGCTGCCTAATTAAAAGGATCGCCATTTGATAATCTTTCGTATCCATCATCTGCATACGGTGGATTTCCCTGATTTCAGCTTCCATCAGTTCAAGCTCGGCTAATCGATCACCAATGTAAATAAATGTGCCGAATCTTTTCAGGTATTGTTGAAGATCATAATATGTTTTCATAGTAAGCCTCTTTACTCTTTTCTATAGGAAAGTATATCGAATCAGCCTCATTGTAACAAGCGTCCATTTCCACTTTTGATAATTTTCCCCATCCTCCACATACATGTCCAACTCTATTCATATGATGAAATATCAAGAATGTGAACGCCCAATATGGACTCTTTCGATTTGATTTGAAAATTTGAAACTGCTTAATATTTTTTTAAACCATTCATCTTGCGTAAAAACGGAGGGGAAAAATGAAACTACAATTGAAGTATACCGTCTTTTTAGTCTTAACTACCATTTTTGTCATCCTTTATTTTTCAAATAATGAACAGACAGAGGAAACCATCATTTTTTTTCCCATCGATTCCTCGCTCCATTTTGAACATGCTTCCACCCACCTGACACCGAAGGGTACCGGGAATTCCACCTATACAATCACTTGGAAGGTGAATTCTGCGTTGGACCAGCCTGCTTACTTACGTCAGGATGTATCGCTCTTATACAAAAATGGAAAATTGGCAGGAGCGTTAAAAAATTGGCGGCAAAATAAACAAGAACTCTCTCAAAAAGCGAAATCTAAAGAAACCGAGAGTGGGCGTTATGAAGCGGTAACTTTTCATTATGCCGAGGTTCATCCGAGCGACACAATTTTCACCAGTGCCCAGCAGCTGAGTAAAGAAAAACTTTATACAGTAACTACACCAACTTTTCAATACTTCCACCGTCCCCTTTCAGAGGAACAGATTCAGTGGAAAAAAACGCTGGACGGCTTTACCGATCAAACGGTTCGAAATGGTTTGGAGAAAGCCGGTCAAGCATTTCAAGTTAATCTGGATCAGTACAAAATCATCTCATTGACAGACCTACCCTCAAAAAAAAACCAATGGCTTTCTGCCTTTCCCCAATTCAAACGGGAAGAAATTGTGGGAAAGCTGTGGGAAGGGCTTTATAAAAATTATGTGTTAGGAATAAAAAAGGAGGATGGATCCACTGTGAGTCCACAAGGCAGCACCATCCCCCAATTGCTCCTGGCTAAGAATCAAAGTGAAATACTTGTCTTGTTTACACTGAATGACGGTACTCCAATCATGCTACGTCAAAAGTTATAGCCGTTTTTCAATTTCTGGCAGCAGTTTAGTATATGACTTATTATCCGGGGCAAGCTCAATAGCCTTTTCAGCTTGCTCCTTAGCTTGATCGAATGATTCGAGATTCATGTAGACTAAGGCAAGATTGTAATGGGCTTCATGCAAATCCGGATTGCTTTCAACCGCCTTTTCATAATAATCCCTCGCTTTATATATATCCTTTTTCTCAAAAGATAAATTCCCTAGCATAAAAAGCGATAGTGGTGCATCAGGGTTTGCATCCACATATTTGAATAACATCTCTTCCGCTTTATCTTCTTCTTCATCATCAATATACTTTTGGGCAAGCATGGCCATGGTATTATCATCCATAGCTGCACTGTCCTGATGGTTGAAACCAAATTGAAGCAGGCCATAGGTCAGTATTGCCGTCCCTATCAGAAAAGCCAGCTGCCGAAAGATATTCTTGGATTTTGGCAGATGGACCACTCCAGCAGCCAAGAACCCTCCGATCAAACCTCCGATATGCCCTGCATTGTCAATTCCCGAAACGGTGAAACCATATATTAAGTTAATGATGATCAACACGATCACCGATGAACCCATCGAGCGCATGAACAATTTCGGATAGACGATACCAAAGTACAGAAGTGCCCCAAAACAGCCAAAAATGGCCCCGCTCGCCCCTGCCGAAAGATTCGGGGTCATGATGAAGCTGCCTAGAGTTCCAGCGAAACCAGCGAATATATAGATGAAAAGGAACCTGGCATTACCGTAAATCCTTTCCACTTCAGCACCGATCAAATACAATGAAAATGTATTCATCAGTAAATGAATAAACCCAATATGGACAATCATTGGTGTAAAGAACCGCCACCATTCCCCTTGTATGATATAAGGAGAAAATTTAGCGCCAAACTCAATCAAAGTCTTGGAATTGGTGCTGCCTCCATTGAACTCCATCAAGATGAACACAGCTATTTGTATCGCCATGAATATATATGTAAAGAATGGCTTATTGGCATTTTGAAATACCTTCTGCTCAGCCCTAGCCTTTTTGACCGACTCCGAGATTGCGTCTTTCTTTACTGCGAGAATCTTTTCCTCATCTATTTCATCTTCTTCAAGAACTTGAATTGAAAGTGGTTTTTTCAATACATGCTCAAGGTTTTGCAACGAATCATTAAATGATTCACAAGTTAGAATAAACGTGTTAACATTCGTTTTTTTAAAGGAAGTCACCTGTAAACTAAAGTCATGATCATCGACCGGGGCAAATTTACTAACATAGATACTTAATATGTCTATGGGCTTTTTGTATAATTTCCTTCTGATCCTTTCCCCATTCTGCAATGTTCGGTCGATATCGCGCTTGAGCCAATTAGCCCAATCCAAATCATGTCGAATGAGTCTGATGACTGGAAACTCCTTATTCTTATCGCTCTCAAGCCAAATCTCCTGATGGTTTTCCGTGACAGTGATCATTCGATAATCATAATGGGCCGACAACTCCCTTATGGTTTCCCAAAACAAATAATCCTCTTTAAATCCCAATGCCTTCCCCACTTTCCAATGAATCTTAAGCTTCTGAAATTCCTGTTTCTATAATTAAAACTATAGACGAAATCATGAAAAAAGTAAAAAAGGAGACTGTTTTAACCCCTCTCTCCCTCTGGGTTATAAATAAAAAAGGAACCCCTGATCAGGTTCCTTTTAAGATGCCGGCATCATCATTTGGTCTGACTGAACATGCTTTGCATCATTTTATCCCTGAACATTGGCATATCCAAGGATTTAGTCACTAGAAATCTTCTTAGTATACCGCTAGACAGCACAACATTTAACAAGCGGTACCGATTTTGATAACCTGCATAAACCACTAAACCAACCAAGAAGATTTGAATAATTAATCGAAGCATAACGATCCCTCCTATCATTAGTGTGATACAGGACAGGATTTTTATGAGCAAAAAAGTGATAATTAATAAACTTCTTCTAGTGGGCGTACGTGCGTAATATCCTGGATGGGGTGATGAGTTTGCTGACAGCTATATCATGAACCTCTATCGGGAGATCATCCATTAATTGAAGCTCGTATGTAAGGGCCAATGTAGCTCCTCGGTAATGAGAGAGGAAACGGTCATAATAGCCGCCCCCAAAGCCCAGGCGATACCCTTCTTTGGTAAAAGCAAGACCGGGGACGATCATTACATCCAATTCCTCTTTGCGGGCCTTGGCTGTTTCTTCCACTGGTTCAAGCAATCCATAATAAACAGACTCCAGCTGATTGAAGGACGAAATCTTTTTGAATTCCATTGTCTTTTTTTCAGGATTACATTTTGGTACTGCCACTTCTTTTCCTTCACTCCATGCTTGTTCGATGATCCGTACCGTTGGAACTTCAGGCGGAATGGAGATGGTGATCCCAATGGTTTTAGCTTTTTTCCATTCCTCCAGTGAAAATAAGTTTTCAGCGATGCTGTTCGAAAGTTCTTTATGTTCCTCTTTGGTCAGCTCCATTAAACGGGACCTAACTTCTTGGCGGAGCTTATTTTTGTTTTCTCTCATCATTTCCGACTCCTTTAGTCTAATTCTATTATTATCTCATAATATTTGTTCATTTACGAAAATACGAAATGGGAAATTGCCGAGTGCATTCTGAAAATATTCACTAAAGGAAAGATAGGGAGAAGACATTAAAAAAATGCAAAAAAAAACAACAGGAAAAATCCTGTTGCTTACTTTGTTTCACGGTGAGTCGTGCTGCGTTTTTCTCTTGAGCAGTATTTTTTAAGCTCAAGACGGTCTGGATTGTTACGTTTATTTTTTTTAGAAATATAGTTACGGTCTCCACATTCAGTGCAAGCTAATGTAATATTCACGCGCATTGTGTATTTCCCTCCAAACATATTGACTTTTTCACATAGGACTTTTCTATAATAGCATTATTCGATGCGAATTGCTAGTATGTTTTTTGGGAAATCCAACATTAACTTTTTTTTAATTTTTAATTGGTTACGTTTTGCATCGTCAGGAGGAGCTGATTATTAATGATTTTCGCTTCTTCTTTCGTTTCAGCATGAATGACCCAAGCCACAGCTTCCACACATTCCTTCGGTAAGATTTCCGTCTCTAGTGTGAAAACGCTGGTTACCTCCCCTTTGGCGAGCGGTGAATAAGCCAGGAGCCCTTCTTTCAATGATTTGAAGCATCCCTCTTGATAAAGGCTTCCCTTACCTTGGATGCAATATTGAGAAATGCTTTTCCCTTTCACCAATCCACCCAATAAGGCAATCGATTGAGGGGCTACATGTAAAATCGCCCGTTCATTCGGGCTATAAAAAGCCACCGCCTGTCGTTCGAAAGCGTTTTCATAGTGAAAAAACACTTTTGGGCGCTTAGTCTCAAATGAGGTATTCCTAATCGTGAACTTCGAAAAAGTCACCTGCCCTTGGGTATAAGTTTGTGAAAGTGTCCGGATCTCCCCATTAGGATGACTCATCATATCTTCCTCAGGATACCAATCAAAACTCTCATCCATCCATAACCCAGCCTTTAACCCCTTACGATACATATCCTGGTTATCCTGCGGCATATACGCGATCGAATTCATATAATCATCCCTTCCCCTTCTTTATCCTTATATAACTTATCGTTAGGCGCTGACAGTGAAACTATCCACTTTAGAATCTGCACACCATTTCCTTATAGGTTCATTAATTTTAACTATTCAAAATATTTAGTTTTTTCGATTTATTCTATCTTTATGTTAGCACTGAATTGGCTGATGGACAATAAACACATTTTGTCGAATTTTATGTATGTTATATCTAAAGGGTTTTTTCCCCTTTTTAGTGCCTGAATTTTTTTCTTCAACGATAGTCATGAGGCATTTCGACAATAATTTGAAACAAAACAGACAATAATTGAAGGTAACTGCCACTTCCTGAAGATATAAAAATATGAAAATCTCCAATTTTTTTATAATATGTGTAAAATATAAGTAAATGTCGAAATTTAGCTTCTGAGGTGAAATCATGGAAACACTTATCATCCTTCTTTTTTCATTAGCAATTTTCCTTCTTATCATTTCCTTTTTCAGTAAAGATAAAGTTGCCAAATTAGAAGAAGATTTAGAACAGATGACCATTACGTATATGCAGGATATCTACCAATTAAAGAAGAAGGTGAAGATTCTTGAAGAGGAATTCGTTATCCAGGATGACCCTGTTCCTCCCGTTAAGACTAAATCACTTGTCACTTCCAATGAAGTTGAACCTATTCATGAAATTCTAAAAAGTCAGGTTCTATCCTTATATAGTCAAGGTCTTTCTTTGGACCTGATCGCTAGACAATCCTCGTTAACGAAGGAACAAACCATTTCAGTGATCGAGCAACAAAGATTGCGGGGTGAATGAAGATGAACAAAGCAGTACTGCAAGGTCTTTCCGCCGGTATCATCTTTACAACAACAATCTTTGCCGGTTTTTATTATGGCACCGGATTAATCGAAGGTACCACTCCGACTGCAGAGGAAGCTAAGGAATTGCTCGTGAAGCAGGGATTCGTCGTTTCCCTTCCTATGGAGGAAACAAAAAAGACCGTCCAACCAAAGGATGCAGATAAAGTTTTAATGGAGAATGAAGCTTCAAAAAAAGATCAATCCATCGTCTCCTATACGATTAAAGTGAAAACGAATATGAACACAACTGAAATTGCCGATAGGCTCTCCAAGGAAAAGATCATCGATGATGCTGCTGGATTTGACGCTTATATGAATGAACATGATTTCTCAAAAAAAGTTCAAATCGGCGAGTTTGTCGTTACGAATAATATGACATATAGACAATTGGCCAATACTTTGACCCATTAATGAATAAGAGAGACTTTTTAATTGGACTTTGTCCGAAAAAAAAGCCTCTCTTTTTTTCAAATAGGAATTCATTCATTCCTGCTGATATATCTCCCTCTTACCAGGAAGTAAATATTCTCTGCGATATTCGTTGTATGATCTGCCGTTCTTTCTAAATAACGGGCAATTAAGGAAAGCTGTGTGACCTGCTGTAGGTTTTTTTCATCTGAAAGCCGAAGGAGACTTCGAATCATCTCTCCATAAAAGCGATCGACCTCATCATCCATTTCAATGATTTCTCTTGAAAGGACAACATCTTCCTTCTCAAATGCTTCTATCGAAAGTTCAATCATCTTTAATGTAATATCATGCATCTGCCTTAAAGGTGTTAAAGGCAGAATAAATGGCTGGTCACCGATTCGGATGGCTGATTTAGCGATATTGACGCCAAAGTCCGCCATCCTCTCAATATCCGAGGCAATTTTTATGGCAGCAATGATACGCCGCAAATCAATTGCAACCGGCTGCTGCTTCGCAATCAGTAAAATCGCAAAGTCATTAATTTCCTCTTCCAGTAAATCAGCTATTGTATCATCATCTATAACTTCAAGAGCATCATCAACATTATTGTTTTCCAGTGCGGCATATGATTTTGATATTGCCCCTGAAGCTAAATTAGCCAACTTCACTATTTTCTCCTGTAACTCTTTCAACTGAAGCTCGAAATTTTCACGAACGACCATTATCGCATCTCCCTTTCTCTTTAACCGAAGCGTCCGGTAATGTAATCTTCTGTCCTTTTATCATTCGGATTAGAGAAGATGGTGTTGGTATCAGAATATTCGATGACTTCCCCATTTAAGAAGAAGGCTGTTCTATCAGAGATACGTGCTGCCTGCTGCATGTTATGGGTAACGATGATGATGCTGAAATCCTTTTTAAGTTCTTGGACCAATTCTTCTATTTTCAAAGTGGAAATCGGATCAAGGGCAGATGTCGGTTCATCCATTAATATGACATCTGGTTCGATTGCCAAACATCTGGCGATACAAAGACGCTGTTGCTGTCCACCTGAAAGTCCATATGCATTTTCATGCAGACGGTCTTTCACTTCATCCCAAATGGCTGCCCCTTTTAAACTCTTTTCAACTATCTCATCAAGAATTTTTTTATTTTTTATTCCATGGATCCTCGGTCCGTATACAACATTTTCATAAATTGATTTAGGAAAGGGATTAGGCTTTTGGAAGACCATTCCCACCTGTGTCCTTAAATCTTCAACCTTGTAGGACTGATCGAGGATATTCCTGTTCCTATATTTAATCTGGCCTGTCGTTTTAACATTCGGGACTAGTTCGATCATTCGGTTCAATGTTTTGATGTAGGTGGATTTCCCACATCCCGAAGGTCCTATGATGGCTGTCACCTCATTTTGATGCATATCCAAATTAATATTTTTCAAAGCATGGTTTTCTCCATACCATAAATTGAGATTGGACGTTTCATATACCTTTTCCGAAAAGGGAACGGACTCGACATTTTCGAACCCGATAGCCGGTGACTCATTTTCTCTCATTAAGGTCATATTCATGCTTTCCTTCCTCCTATTAGTATCTTTTCTGGAATTTATTTCGAATTAAAACCGCTATTGAATTCATGAAAATTAACAGGATGAGTAAAACGATGATTCCGGCGGCAGCAACCTGCTGGAATTCCTCCTGTGGACGAGATGTCCAATTATAGATTTGCATTGGCAGAACTGTAAATGTATCCATGACCGTTTGTGGTAAAAAGGCGATGAACATCGGTATGCCAACCACCACAAGTGGCGCCGTTTCACCGATTGCCCGTGACAAAGCCAGTATTCCTCCAGTTAAAATGCCAGGTACCGCAGCCGGCAGGACCACTTTCAATATCGTCTGCCACTTTGTTGCACCCATTCCAAAGGAAGCTTCCCTTAAATCACGCGGTACGGCACGTATGGCCTCTTGGGCAGCTACTATGATGACCGGAAGAACGAGTAGGCTCATGGTCAAGCCTGCTGCCAATATGGACCGGTCCAATGCTAGAGCACGAACGAAAACCGTTAAGCCCAGCAGTCCAAATACTATTGACGGGACACCTGCCAGATTGGAAATATTCACTTTGATAAAAGTGGTGATCCAATTTTTCCTGGCATATTCCTCTAAATAAATGGCCGTTCCGACACCAAGCAGCAGGGAAACTGGAGCCACGACTACCATCAACCATATTGAACCGATCAATGCTGCCTTTATACCAGCCTCTTCTGGTTTCCTGGAAGCGAAATTCTGAAGGAAATCCACATTCAGACTACCAATTCCTTGAGTGAATATCCGATAAAATAAGATGGCCAGTACTACGAGGCCAACCAATGTTGCCAAGAAGAATAATCCTTTACAAATCGTGTTAACAGCCAGCCTAACGGGCATCTTTTTTGCAACATGACTTTTGTTTATCAGTTTCATGTCTTAATATTCCTCCCTGAACTTGCGAGAGATGAACTGCGCCAGTAAATTCATGATAAGCGTAAAGACGAACAGTGTCATTCCAACCGCATATATGCTGTAGTAAATCGTTGTCCCGTACCCTGCATCCCCCGAACTGACCTGTACGATATAAGCAGTCATCGTTTGGATCGATGAAGTCACATCCATGCTCATATTTGGGGTCGAGCCACCGGCAACACTCACAATCATGGTTTCCCCGATCGCTCTGGATAAAGCAAGAACGATGGATGCCACAATTCCTGAAATGGCTGCTGGCAATACCACTTTAATTGTCGTTTCGAGTTTCGTTGCTCCTAAAGCATACGCACCTTCGCGAATCGACTTCGGCACTGATACAAGGGCATCTTCCGACAATGAGGCTATCATCGGCATGATCATGATACCTACAACGATTCCTGGACTTAAAGCATTGAACATGTCAAGGAAAGGAAATATATCCCGCAAAACCGGTGTTACAAAAGTTAAGGCAAAGAAGCCGTAAACGATAGTAGGAATCCCAGCTAAAACTTCTAAAATCGGCTTGATGATTCTCCGTGTTTTCTCAGATGCATATTCACTCAAGAAAATGGCTGTTGCAAGCCCTACTGGAACTGCAACCACCGCTGCTATGACTGTTATCTTCAACGTTCCAACGATAAGGGGCATAATCCCATAGGAAGGTGTAGATGCAAATGGCAGCCATTTAGCTTCTGTAAAAAATTCCACGATGGACACTCTGTCAAAAAAGATAAATGTTTCAAATATAAGCGTCAGGATAATCCCGAGTGTAGTGAAAACGGAAATTGCCGCCGTAAGGAACAAAAGCTTAGGTATGATTTTTTCCATATTCATTTTTTTCTTACTTTTCTTTTCCAGGATCATTTGCTGTACAGAATAGGTTTCTGTTTTTCTAAGTTCCAACTTGCATCCTCCATTTCAGACACGCAATTTTTGGATTTACAAGCTGTTACCCCCGCCTTAATCGAGTCAAGGCGGGATTTCAGTAGCCTGTAATATCGGTTATTTTTCCAGTTCTTTTAATTTATCAAGATCTTTCTGGTACTCTTCTTCCGGCAGGCTGATATAACCCACTTCTTCAGCAAGCTCTCCTGCATTTTCAATGACGAATTGAGTATAATCTGCCACTTGTTCTTTTTCAGCTACAGACTTATTAGCTACATATGTGTATAGTGGACGTGATAACGGGGCATACTCGCCACTTTTGATCGTTTCATGTGTTGGCTCTACGGCACCTTTGCCGTTGTCGATGGAAATGATCTTTAACTTATCTTTATTTTCTGAATAGTAGGCATAACCGAAGAATCCAATCGCATTTTTATCACCTTCTACACCTTGTACAAGAACGTTATCATCTTCTGAAAGCGTAGCATTTTCCACCATCGGTTTTTCTTCAAGGATCACTTCATTGAAATAATCATATGTGCCTGAATCTGTTCCCGGAGAGTAGAATTTAATTTCTTCCTTCGGCCATTCAGGACGTATATCAGACCATTTCTTCACCTTTCCATTATCAACCCACAGTTTTTGAAGTTCTTCAACTGTTAGTGAATCGATGAATTCATTATCTTTATTGGCAACGATTGAAATACCGTCAAATGCCAGTTTCAATTCTGTATATTTAACTCCCTCTTTTTCAAGTAAGGCAGTTTCTTCTTCTTTGACCGGACGGGATGCATTGGCTAGGTCCGTATCACCAGCGATGAATTTCTTGAATCCCCCACCTGTTCCTGACGATCCCACTGAAACCTTCACATCAGGCTGTGTAGCCATATATTCTTCTGCAACTGCCTCCATGATTGGAAAGACCGTTGAAGAACCATCCGTAATCACTTCTCCCTGCAGTTGGCCAGATCCTTTTCCTTCACCGCTGCTTGTCTTAGTGTCATCGGATCCACAACCCGCCGCTACTGCAATTACTCCGCCCATCATTACAGTCATTGCCATACCTTTGAAACGTCTCATTTGTAAATCCCCCTAAGAATTTTATATGAATATTTTGTACTACTCTCATATCATACTTTCAGACTGTAAATTCCGTTTAAAGCATTTGTAAATATTCAGTAAATTATTGTGTGCTTATTGTAAAGATGAAAGAAACTGAACTGATTTCGTTCTTAAAATGCAAAAAAAACACGTTTTCGGTTTACCCAAAAACGTGTTTTAACCTTTTATTCATTTTCCTGGCTTTTTCTAACTTCAGCCTGGTCCTTTTGGACGTCTTTACCGTTCTCCACTTTCAAATCAGTCGAGGTTTCAGTATTTTCCTTCTTTGCCCGTTCTTTCTTCAAATCGAAATAAGTATCCATGATTTCTTCACTTATTTCTTTACTCATGCTATGGCCCGTATGTCCTTGGTATGCCCAAGGCACAACGACTGCAAAAGCAACCTCCGGATTTTTGGCAGGTGCATAGCCAACAAGCGTGATGTTCATCGTTTCTTGTGGCTCGCTATAATCCATCCGGTTCGGGCCGTCATAGAATGCTTCCGCCGTTCCGGTTTTAGCAGCCACTGTATAAGATTTTTTCCCAAAATAGGTATAAGCTGTTCCGCCTTGTTCCATTGAAACTTTCTCGAAACCGCTCTGAACACGTTCAACCCATTCTTCCTTCATATCAAGTCGATTAAGGACAGTCGGAGAAACGTCTTCGGCAATAGGACCCAATTCCTCATTATTATCAACAGGATCGCGGATTTCCTTAACCATATGCGGCTTCATGCGGTTACCGCCATTCGCAATGGTCGAAACATATTGCACGAGCTGCATTGGTGTGTACGTATCATACTGTCCTATAGCAAGGTCAAGCAGCTTACCTGGAGAAGTTTCAGAACCTTTGAATCCACTCATTTCATTCGGAAGATCAATCCCCGTCCGCACACCCAAGCCAAACTGTGCGAAAGAATTCCGCATTGTTGAAAAGGCGCTTGAACTAATATTCAAAGGTTCATTCGGCACATAATTCGCACCTGCAATATTAATTGCCGTTCTGAACATATAAACGTTAGAAGATACTTTTAACGCAGTCAAATCATTAATGTTCCCGAAGTCACTATAAGAACCTTTAGGAGGGGTACCTTTGATTCTCAACTTCGTATCATAAAAGTAAGTACCCGGCTGGATCGCACCTTGCTGATAACCAGTTAAAACGGTAGCACCTTTAACTGCAGAACCCATTGTATAGGAAGTCGTGATATTTCCCAATGCAAAGTCCTCAATGTAAGATTTCCCGGTTTCTGGGTTCTTCTCGTATTTCTTACCAGCCATCGTCAATACTTCACCTGTATCGGGATCCATCATGACGACAAAAGCCCTATCCAAGAATTTGGTGTTGCCCAATTTTTTCTTGGCAATCAATTGCTTTTCAATGATTTCCTCAGTTGCAAGCTGTAAATCCATATCGACTGTCAATATAAGATCTTTTCCTCGCGAACCTTCAGTAATCACTTCGGAATCGACGACATTTCCCGATTTATCGGTCACATTCCTTACCTTAGCTTTCTGTCCCTGAAGAATATCCTCATATTGCGCCTCAATATAACTCTTGCCAACTCGGTCATTCCGGCTATAATCGCGTGCTAGATAATAGTCCAGGCTTTCACTAGGCAATCCTTCTTCAGATGAGGAAACTTTACCTAATACAGATTTAAGTGTTTTATTATACGTATAGAAACGATCCCAATCCGTTGATATATCGACCCCTGGGAGGGAATCAAGGTTTTCACTTACCTTGGCGAATTCTTCTTTCGTTACTTTCTTGTTTTTCACAATTTGCGGGGTAAGGGCATATCCGCTAGCAAATTCCCTATAGATCGCAAGGACTTCCAGCTCATCTTTCGAAAGCTTTATTTCATCTGAAGTAATTCGATCAAGCTGAATCTTATACAAATCACTTTCTTCCAGCTCTCCCTCTTCCACCTTTTTCCTCTCTTTATCCGTAACCTTCTTCTCGGCCAACTTTGGATTATTTAAAATCCAAAAATCCTTTTTATCGCGCTCAGTCACTTTTTTGGTGTCTTTTTCGATCAGTTTCGCGAGTTTTTCAGCCGTTTCCACCATTTCTGTTTGTTTCGTACCTTGCTTTCGTGTATATGTAATTGCATCCAGTGGTTGGTTATCGACCATCAGTTTTAAATTCCGGTCATACATTTTCCCACGGGGCACCGAATTATTCACGGTCACTTCCTCTGTTCTTTCAATCTCACGCCGGTAATCATCACCATAAACAATCTGTACAACACCCAAGCGTAAAATTAAAGCGGAAAACAAAACAAACACTAAAAAGAAAAGAATATTCAATCTGAAAGGCACATGCGTCTTTTTCTTTTTCTTTTTATTCACACTAAGCCACACATCCTTTTTACATAGTCATAATAGTCCTATACTATTCTATAGAACATTTATATTTTTTTCTACCTTAGTGTTCTAGAAATATTAAACATCTAACGAACTTTACATAAAAAGTGACTTACGGCTCATAATTCCGAAAACCGTAAGTCATGGATATTGAAAAGAGGCCACTAAGGCCTCTAATCTTGGTCAATGATATCGATATTCCGTACAAACCAATATATCACTGTATGCCCTGCCCCGACGATCAAAAGGTAAACCGGCAGTACTTGCTTTAGGTCGAAAAACATGACGGAAAGAATGAATCCCGATATGGATACAATCCTTCCAATATGAACGAACAGTTCCCTGACAACGATATATTCAATCCTCATTTCCGCTGCTTTCCAAGCGCGGCCTATAATGTCATAAGTCAATGAAATATAAGGGACCAAAAGAATAGGATAAGCGGTAGCAACAATCGCCCCATAAATGAGAAGCTTTCCGAATGTGATATCAAATGCAATCAATAAGACCCCTGCATACAACAGGATTCCCCCAATAAGAATCGCTTTTTTCCGCATCGGCTGTTTTATATATCGCGAAGCAAAAAAATACGCAACGAATGAAATGGCTGAATTTAACAGCCCATAGCTACCTAAGGCCAGTTCACTCTCCGTCTGAATGAAAACTGTAATCGAAATGATGAACATGAATGTGCCCTCTCGTATCCCTTGAAAAAAGTGAGCACGGGTGATCAAGAGCCAATTTCGATTATTTTTACGTTCTTGTAATATCCGAAGGAAAAAGTATTTCCCATGAGCCGGACGCCTTTTTAACGAAAAGCTAAGAAACACCGCAATGGAAAACAATAGCAAAGACAATCCGAATACAATGGAATATCCCGTGAATTTTTCAAGCCTCGAAATGATGAACCCTGAAAGAATCGGACCAACCATTCCCCCGAGGGATGATAAAATCCCTAAAAAACCATTGAAGAAATCTCTTGTTTCCGGTTCAGTGATCTCAAAAGTCAATACATTATAGGCAAGCCAATAAAACCCATAACCAATACCTAACAGTGCACCAAGCAGCCATAGGAAATCAGTTGCACGTGTGCCGACCAAAAGGACAGATAAATAAAATAGGGCCAAAAAGATAACGCCTAGACGCAAAACAATGATTCGATCCACTTTTTTCGCCAGCCTGCCAGCAAAGATAAAAGTTAGTGGTTGAAAAAGCACCACGGTTAGATTATATACGGCAATATCAATAATTTGACCGGATTGTTTCCACAAGTACACATTAACGAATGTATTGGATAAAGCAATACTTAGGCTGTACAGACCGCCAATAAACAAAAGGAGATGCAGATCCTTCTTCCCTCCCGCTTCACCCAACCATCTCTCTAAAATACCCATTGTTTTAACTCTCCTTTAAATTCCACTCTAGTGTTTGAAAAAACAAAAGAATTTATGTAAAAAAAGGTAAAGAAAACTCTTCGATTGGCGAAGACAGAGAAGTAGTTGTACTTATACTGTTTTCCTATCTCTTGAAATTAGGGATCAAGAACAGTATAAAGAAAACTCTTCGATTGGCGAAGACAGAGAAGTAGTTGCCCTTACACTGTTTTCCTATCTCTTGAAATCAGGGATCAAGAACAGTGTAAAGAAAACTCTTCGATTGGCGAAGACAGAGAAGTAGTTGCCCTTACACTGTTTTCCTATCTCTTGAAATCAGGGATTAAGAACAGTGTAAAGAAAACTCTTCGATTGGCGAAGACAGAGAAGTAGTTGCCCTTATACTGTTTTCCTATCTCTTGAAATCAGGGATCAAGAACAGTGTAAAGAAAACTCTTCGATTGGCGAAGACAGAGAAGTAGTTGCCCTTATACTGTTTTCCTATCTCTTGAAATTAGGGATCAAGAACAGTATAAAGAAAACTCTCGATTGGCGAAGACAAAGAAGTAGTTGCACTTATACTGTTTTCCTATCACTTGAAATCAGGGATCAAGAACAGTGTAAAGAAAACTCTTCGATTGGCGAAGACAGAGAAGTAGTTGCACTTATACTGTTTTCCTATCTCTTGAAATTAGGGATCAAGAACAGTATAAAGAAAACTCTCGATTGGCGAAGACAGGATGGCGAAGACAGAGAAGTAGTTGCCCTTATACTGTTTTCCTATCTCTTGAAATTAGGGATTAAGAACAGTGTAAAGAAAACTCTTCGATTGGTGAGACAGGATGGCGAAGACAGAGAAGTAGTTGCACTTATACTGTTTTCCTATCACTTGAAATCAGGGATCAAGAACAGTGTAAAGAAAACTCTTCGATTGGTGAGACAGGATGGCGAAGACAGAGAAGTAGTTGCACTTATACTGTTGTAGTCCCCTCATTAGAAGAAACAAAAAAAAGACAGGATTCCCTGGAAAGGGGGTTCCTGTCTTTTTAATTAATTACAAATTATTTTGCAGCGCTGTAACGTTTTGCAACTTCATCCCAGTTTACAACATTCCAGAAAGAATTGATGTATTCAGGACGACGGTTTTGATAGTTTAGGTAGTAAGCATGCTCCCAAACGTCCAATCCAAGAAGAGGAGTTTTACCTTCTGATAAAGGATTGTCCTGGTTAGGTGTGCTTGTTACTTCCAACTCGCCATTGTTGACAGCAAGCCAAGCCCAGCCAGATCCAAAACGAGTTGTAGCCGCTTTAGCGAACTCTTCTTTAAAGCTGTCAAAGCTTCCGAATTTTGAAGTGATAGCATCCGCTAATTCACCAGTTGGTTGTCCGCCGCCGTTAGGTGAAAGGATTTCCCAGAATAAAGTGTGGTTAGCATGTCCGCCACCATTGTTGCGTACAGCTGTACGAACAGCTTCAGGTACTGCGTCAAGGTTAGCGACAATTTCTTCAACGCTTTTGCTTAGAAGTTCTTGGTTGCCTTCTAGAGCATTGTTCAGGTTTGTCACATATGTGTTGTGATGTTTAGTGTGGTGAATGTTCATTGTTTCTTTGTCGATGTGTGGTTCCAATGCATCGTATGCATACGGTAATTGTGGAAGTTCAAAAGCCATAATAAAATTCCTCCCTATGTAAGCTGTTTTTTTTGAGGGCTTCAGTTCTCGAAAGATACCTGAAACTCGCTAGCAATAGAGTATCAAATTTTTGTAACCGTTTCAAACCTTATGCCTCAATTTTTCATTTTTCGATTTTATTTCCTATGAGAATACCACGAATATAAAATATCCGATCATCAGTAATTGAATGATGCCTTTTGTGATTACACTACTTATAAAACCTACGACGGAACCAAGGCCGATTTTAGAAGCAGTGACCGGGTCTTTTTTATGGACTAGGATTTCTGCCAGGAATGCCCCGATGAATGGACCTATTAAAATTCCGACGAACGGAATCACGAATGGTCCGACCAGAAGCCCAATCGTACTGCCCCAAACCCCCGCTTTCGTGCCGCCATATTTTTTGACCCCAACCATGTTTGCGATATAATCGGCTGCGAATAAAAGGATGACGAATAGAATTTGTACCGTCCAGAAAAACCAGCCAAATGGTTCAAACGAATAAAATAGTCCATATAACAATATTCCGCCGAATATGAATAAAACACTTGGGATGATCGGAAAAATCAGACCGACGAAGCCCATTATGAACATGAGGATGATTATTATCCAAAATAGTGTATCCATAACCAAAAACGCCCTTTCTCATTTCAATTATAAATTGCCTTTATCTCTCCATAATTGCCTCTTTATTGATGGTTGAAACCAATGAAGCAGAATACAGGTTGTTTTATTTTTCCCATATAGTTAAAATTGGTTAGGAATCTTATATAGTTAGGTGCTGAAAACATTGAACATATTCAAACAACTATGGGTAAGCTTATATTCTCCTAAAGATATCGCTTCCTTTCAAAACCAAGGTATCGGGAAAACGATTTTATTCGTATTCTTTATAAGTCTAATCGCCTTTCTCCCTTCAGCTTATTATTTCGGTACAATGATAGTTGACGGGATAGATGCCATGCATGAAACAGTATCCGAAGACTTACCGGCATTTGAAATCAAAAATGGCACGTTGACGACTGAAGAAGGTGAACCATTTAGCTTGAATAAAAACGGTTATCAAATTTTTGTAGATGGTACGGGAGCCTTAACCCCGGAAGAAGTGGCTGCAAAAGCTGATGAGGCCGTCGCTCTTTTAAAGTCTGATCTGGTTTTCGTATCTGGAGGCAACGTGCAATCCTCTCCATATTCACTTTTGGAAGGAGATAATCAGGACATATCCACTTGGCTTGATTCAGTCGAATCTGTGCTACCGATCATCCTTCCATTGCTACTACTTATATTATACCTGTTTACTGCCAGCGGAATTTTCATTAAAGTGACAATCCTTGCCGCTTTCGGTCTTCTTTTCAAAAATGCCCTTGGCCGTTCGATTTCCTATAGGCATTTATGGAGAATTAGTGCTTACAGCATTACGCTTGCCACCATATTCTTCACCATCATGGATGCTTTTCAAGCAACGGTTCCATTCGCTTCAATCATTAGCTGGTTTGTGACATTGATGATGTTATATTTATCCATTAAAGAAACATCAACTAATAAGATCGAAGATTGATTTTAAAAAGAAAAAGATCCGGACCCATCCTGGTGCGGATCTTTTTCTTTTGCTAATAATCGGGTAATCCTTTCCCGCATATGACTACAGTCATCATTTTTTCATATCTACTTAATTCGACAAAATACTCACCAAGTTATTCCTATACTTATAGTTGAAATAGTAATTAAGAGGTGATAGACGTGAAGGAGAGTAATATTGATGTACAGTGGTTGTTACTTATAATGCAGGCAAGAGAGGTTGGTCTGACTACAAAGGAAATCAGCTCCTTTCTTAGCTCCCATTCAAATAAGGATTTTACTCAACTGAAATAGAGAATTTGAATGGTACTCCACATTCCATTTGAAAAACCGCCCATTTTTAGGCATATTTTCGGACCCTTCCAAGTATATATGAATTAAAGACAAGCTTGGGAGGATGGAAAATTGAAACGGCTACTGCTTTTTATCTCATTCTGTTTCACTTTATTTATTATTTATTTCGATTTGACTACGGGGACCCTGCCGGCTTCCCATCCACCGGCCACTACAAGCGAACCGGCCGTCCCGGCCAGTCAGCCAGCATCCGCACCAACTGCTGCTTATAAAGAAATCACCATGAAACCCGGGGATACCTTACTCTCCATTGTTGAAACGGAAAAAGGCGGATCCAATCAGCCAATCGAAACGATCATCTCTGACTTTCAAAGTTTGAATGAAGGATTGCAGCCCGAAAATATGCAAATTGGCAAAGCATATAAGATACCCGTTTATAAATAACCGTCTTAATGGAGAACTACCCCTTCCAAGAACCATTAAGAGGGGTTTCCAAGCAACGAATATATCCAGGAATAGGGAATCCTTCTTGTTGAAAAAAGATAATGCGTCCTATTTCCTTGTCAACCGGTATGTACATTGATACAATATTTGAGAGAAGCAAATTAAAAATCAAAACTGATTTTTTCCTAAAGGAGAGAATTCCACTTGAGTGAAATCATACATCGCACCAAGACACGGCCAATTAAAGTCGGAAACTTAACGATTGGCGGCAATAATGAAGTTATAGTACAAAGCATGACAACTACAAAAACACATGATGTTGAAGCAACGGTTGCAGAGATCCTTCGTCTTGAAGAAGCGGGATGTCAAATCGTACGGGTCGCATGTCCGGATGAAAGGGCAGCCGATGCAATCCCTGAAATAAAAAAACGGATTAACATCCCTCTTGTAGTCGATATTCATTTCGATTATAAACTTGCTCTGAAGGCCATTGAAGGCGGAGCGGATAAAATCAGGATAAATCCCGGTAACATCGGACGCCGTGAAAAGGTTGAGGCAGTCGTGAAAGCTGCGAAGGCCAAAGGAATTCCAATCCGCATCGGGGTCAATGCCGGTTCTCTTGAAAAGAAAATCCTGGATAAATATGGGTACCCAACTGCTGATGGAATGGTAGAAAGTGCTTTACACCATATCAAGATCCTGGAAGATCTCGATTTTCATGACATTATCGTTTCCATGAAAGCTTCCGATGTGAATTTAGCCATCGAAGCATATGAAAAAGCTTCAAAAGCATTCGATTACCCTTTACATCTTGGGATCACGGAATCAGGTACACTGTTCTCCGGAACAGTAAAAAGTGCTGCCGGACTAGGTGCAATCCTAAGTCAAGGTATTGGAAGCACGATGCGTGTTTCCTTAAGTGCCGATCCTGTAGAAGAGGTGAAGGTGGCAAGGGAGCTCCTAAAAGTATTTGGCCTTGCTTCTAACATGGCCACTTTAATTTCCTGCCCTACTTGCGGTCGAATCGAAATTGATTTAATCTCCATCGCGAATGAGGTTGAAGAGTACATCCAGACGATTAAAGCACCAATCAAGGTATCAGTGCTTGGTTGTGCGGTAAACGGTCCTGGGGAAGCCCGTGAGGCTGATATCGGCATAGCCGGGGCTCGTGGTGAAGGTTTGCTGTTTAGAAAAGGTCAGATTGTTCGTAAAGTGCCTGAAGAGACGATGGTCGAGGAACTGAAAAAGGAAATTGACAAAATTGCTGAAGAGTACTATGAAAAACAAAGAGCCGAAGCTGCTGCTGCAGCTTTACTAAATAAATAAAGCAAAAAATCCCGAATTTTCATTTTCGGGATTTTTTTTTCATTAGAAAAACCCTTTGATGCATTTTTGGAGAAATGACATCAAAGGGTTTCATAACGCTTAAAAGAATGGCAGGATGAATATGCCAACGATGATGGAGATTGCACCTATGACTATGGCCCAAGTACCCATGTTCGATCCTCGGCTTCTTGCCATTATCCCTACAATGATACCCACAACCCCTAAGATGAAAGGCATCATGAATAACGATAAAATGGAGATGATCAAAGCTATGACACCAATAACTTTCCCTCTTGATTCCACATCCCCGGAATCAGCAGCACCTGCAGACTCGTCATCCTTATATGTCCTGATTCGCTGAGGTGGTGTTGAAATTTCGGCAGACGTTTCTTCCTGATAACGGTTATCCATATTGGTATTGGTCCCGCGACTTTCATATCGTCTGTCATCTGAAGGTGTATCTTCATTATAGTACCGCTCATGATGCTGATCATCCACAACGGATGGATCACTGCCCTCTTTAGCCAATTGAATCTCATCGTCAATACTGGAGTATTGATCTTTTTCCATTCTTGCATCCCTCACTTTCGTTTGTGGAGCATTTATAGTGTATGTAAAAATTGCTGGAATCCATCGTGAAAATGGTTTCATATCTTGGAAATAAATATGGGTTTTTACCAAAGCTATGATGGTATATGTTACACTATTACAAGTATTGAAAATGAGGAGAGATTCATCATGAAAAAACGTTTTGGCATTGATATAGACGGGACTGTTACGAGACCAGATTCCATGGTCCCCTTTTTAAATAAAGCTTTTCAGCTGAATTTAGCTTATGAAGACATTACGGAGTATGACTTATTCCCTTTCGTGAATGTTCCAAAAGAAGAATTCACTAAATGGTTCATTGAAACCGAGCCACTCATCTATTCCGAATCTTTATTGGCTGAAGGAGCGAAAGATGTATTGGAAAAATGGACAGAAAAAGCCAACTTATATTTCATCAGTGCCAGGAGCTCCCGTTTATTGGATGTAACGAAGAACTGGTTCACGACGAATCAAGTCCTTTATGATCATATAGAGCTTGTAGGTTCACACGATAAAGTGGCTGCAGCCAAGAAATTTGATATCGACCTGTTTTTAGAGGACAAGCACGATAATGCAGTGGCCATTTCGGAGGAGTGTAAAATACCAGTGATTTTATTTAATACTCCTTACAACCAAGATCCTGTGCCTGAAAGGGTGATTCGGGTCAACAATTGGCAAGAAGCATCAGTTTGGGTGAATAATTGGATGTCAGGTAAACCTGCAGCCATAAAATGATACAAGAAAAAAACCATTGACCGAGGGTCGATGGTTTTTTATGCTTCCAAAGATACGCTACATACGGGACAGCGTCCGTAAATTTCAAATTTATGCCCCGAAACATCATAGTCCTTCAAGCTATCCTGAAGTTCCTGCATCGGGCACAATTCGATTTCTTTCGTTTTTCCACAATTCAAACAGATGAAGTGGTGATGGTGGGAGGAATGACCGCAAGTAAAGCGAAAATGCTTTTCCCCTTCCAACTCGGTCGCTTCAAAGATGCCTAGTTCGACAAATAAGGAAAGATTCCTGTAAATCGTATCGAAACTTAACCCTGGATAGTCTTTTTTCATATTCTCCAAAACATCTTTTGCCGTTAAATATTTATCGCTGGAAGAGAAAAGCTGAAGCATTTCCTCCCTCTTTCCTGTATGTTTAAAACCTTTATCTTTTAATAATTGCATGGCAGTAGTTACGTTCAAAAAAATCACCCCATCTATCGATTTTTCCACTTATCAAACAAAATTGACAAGATGAGAATTAGCACAGCTATTATTACAATGGTCCCACCAGGAGCGAGATCAAGGTTGTATGATAAAAACAATCCGCCTATGACAGATATTTCACCGAATAATACCGAAAAAACAATCATCTGCTTAAAGCCCTTCGCAAAGCGGAGACTAGCTGCTACCGGGAGCGTCATGAGCGAAGAAACCAGTAATATGCCAATTATTTTCATGGAAGCGGCAATGACCAATGCGACCATGACAATGAAAATAAAATGAATGGCTTTATAAGGTATTCCGGACGCTTTCGCGTGCTCTTCATCAAAAGATAACAGAAATAATTCTTTATACAAGAGGGTTAGCATCAAGGCAACTACTATCCCCACTGCCAATATGACATACAAGTCCGCCCGGCTGACGGCACTTACACTGCCGAATAAATAACTATATAAATCCGTATTGAAACCATCTGCAATGGATATGAAAATGACACTAAGACCCATGCCGCCGGACATTATGATCGGGATTGCAAGCTCTTGGTAATGCTTGTAAACCCCTCTTAATTTTTCAATGAATAATGAACCACCTACAGAAAAAGCCATCCCTATATAAAGTGGATTCAATCCTGCTAGAGATAGAAAGCTCTTCTGAAGCAGTAAACTAAACGCTATACCAGCAAGCGCTACATGACTGAGCGCATCGGAAATCATCGACATCCGCCTTACCACGACAAAAACGCCCACTAATGGCGCAATCGCTCCGATGATGATTCCGGTCAAGAATGCGTTCTGCAAAAATTCAAATTGCAATATCCCCGATATCATTGGGCTATCCTCCAAAACATATTAATGATCATGATTTAAAAATTGGACCCCATGTCCATAAATGGACGAGAGCTCGCCTTCATTCAACTCATTATATTCACAGGCATCCCCGTGAAAATGAAGCTTTTTATTTAAGCAGGCGACATGTGTGACTTTATCGGTCACAGTACCAACATCATGGGTTACTAAAATCAGGGTTATTCCTAATTTTTTATTCAACATCTCAAGCATTTCATAAAATTGGTGGACGTTCTTTGAATCAACGCCAACCGTGGGCTCATCCAATATCATCAATTCCGGCTCGCTGACCAGTGAACGGGCAATGAATACCCTCTGTTGCTGCCCTCCGGACAATTCTCCGATATTGCGGTTCTGATATTCAAGCATGTCCACTGATTCCAAGGCCTTCTTCACCTTTTGCTTATCCTCTTTACCAGCAAACTTGAATAATCCTATTTTTTTGGTCAAACCGCTTTGAACCACTTCAAAGACAGTGGCAGGGAATCCAGAGTTGAAGGAGTTCGCCTTTTGGGAAACGAACCCGACCTTTTGCCAATCTTTAAATCGTCGTATGTCTTCCCCGAATATTTCAATTTTTCCCTTTTGAAGCTTGAACAGACCAAGCAGCAATTTCAAAAGTGTTGACTTACCGGATCCATTCGGCCCGACGATAGCTAAGAAGGCACCTCTAGGAATTTCAAGCGAAACATGTTCCAGCACTAGATCTTTTGTATATTTGTAAGATATATCTTCTAATTTAACTATGGGGTTTACTACATTATCCAAAGAGATCACCTATTTTTTAAGAATCATTACGATTAACAATCGTTAGTATAAATCAAAGAAGTCCAGATGTAAAGAATCCGGTCCTCAAAACAAGTGCCCATCCGCCCAGAACCACCAAAAAACGTTAGCGAAACCAAATTCCCGCAAATCAAACAAAGTTTCATGTTCACATACGTCTTCCTCCTTCATATGTTTTAACAAAGGAGGAGATCGTTTGAAATTATTTGAAATGATGGTCAATCATAAAATCAACAGCATACGCCCAGATGAACTGCTTTCCCTTGCTAAGCAGCACAAGGTTGCACTCACCCAAAAGCAAGCACAGGATATCACTGCACTTCTAGCAGGTAAAAATATTAACATTTTTGATATTCGTCAAAGACAGAACGTACTTGGTCAAATTACAAAAGTTGCCGGTGCAAGCACAGCGAGGGAAATAGAATCCCTATTTAACAACCTTACTTCCACCTTTTAAAGGATCTTAGAACGGCATACTTAAACCAATGTAAAATGAAAGGACGATTCATCAAAATAAAGATGAATCGTCCCTTTCTATTATGATTATTGTTGGAATCTGATCTTTTCCAATAAATCTTCTTCAAATTGATTATTCTTGAACATATCTATTTCAAATTTATAAGGTGCCTTTTTGTCTTTCTTGTCTTCCCCCACATAAGGTGTTTCCAAGATTTTTGGAACAGTGCTTAATTGCGGATGGTGGACAATATCATTCAACGCTTTAAAACCGATATGACCAAATCCTATGTTTTCATGGCGGTCTTTACGCATGCCGCGTTCGTTTTTGCTATCGTTTATATGAAGTACCTTGATGCGTTCAATACCGACCAATTTATCAAATTCATTCAGTACGCCATCAAAATCCTCAATGATATTATATCCTGCATCGTGAGTATGGCAAGTATCGAAGCATACCGATAATTTTTCATTATGGGTCACACCATCAATGATCATCGCTAACTCCTCGAAAGACCTGCCACACTCAGTACCTTTACCCGCCATCGTTTCAAGGGCAATCTGAACTTTATCGTCAGCGGTAAGCACTTCATTCAATCCCTCGATGATTCTCTTGATGCCCAGTTCACTGCCTGCACCAACATGAGCACCTGGATGAAGTACGATCTGCCTTGCACCAATCGCTTCGGTCCGATCGATTTCGCTACGTAAGAAGTTGACTCCCAGCTCGTATGTGGCTGGATTCGTAGTATTTCCTATATTGATGATATACGGGGCATGGACTACGATATCACTGATTCCATTCTCCTCCATATGCAGTCTTCCGGCTTCGATATTTAAATCCTCGATTTTTTTACGTCTTGTATTTTGAGGGGCCCCCGTATAGATCATGAATGTGTTGGAGCCATATGAAGCCGCTTCTTGACTCGCAGCAAGAAGCATATTTTTCCCGCTCATTGAAACATGCGATCCAATCTTCAGCATCTGATTTCTCCCTTATTTCTTTCTCTGTATACGACGTTCACGTTTTTTAAAGTTTTCCACATCACGTTGAATTTTCTTTTTGTAACCTGGCTTGACTTTAGTTGGCTTCTTGACGTGCCTGCTCGCTTTAACATCGATATCAGATTTTTGTTTTTTACGGTTTTTCCGTTTATTACGTTCATCGATATCAACCCAATCACCGTTTTGGATATCGGCATCACGGAATTCAATGCCCATTTTTTCAAGGCGGTTCAATGAATCTTCATCGGATGTATTATAAATGGTAGTGGCAATGCCGGAATATCCTGCACGAGCCGTCCTTCCCGTCCTATGGATGTAAAAATCCAAATCTGAAGGCAATTCATAGTTTATGATATGACTTACACCTTCAATATCGATTCCACGGGAAGCCAGATCTGTAGCAACAATGAATTGATACTCCAAATCATTGATTTGCTTCATCATTTTTTTACGCTCACGAGGCGTTAAATCCCCATGAATACGACCGACATTCAACCCTTTTTCGATCAAGGAATTCGCCACATGATCCGCCATTTTTTTTGTATTCGTGAAAACAATCGCCAAATATGGATTATATCGAACGATAATATCATGAAGTAACTGCTCTCTGTTTCGGTGGCGAAGCGGCACCAGAACATGTTCAATTTTCGCAGCGGTCGCCTGCTTGGGATTCACTTGAACATACTTTGGGTTCTCCATATATTTATTCAAAAACGGCTTTAATTTTTCCGGGATGGTTGCCGAAAAGACAAGCATTTGAATTTTTTCAGCCATACGTGATGCAAATACATCGACATCTTCAAGGAATCCCATGTCTAGCATAAGGTCCGCTTCATCTACTACAAGCATTTTTGCTGTATACACTTGAAGTGCCTGAGCTTCAACCAAATCCTTGATCCGGCCTGGCGTACCGATTACCAGTTGAGGTTGTGTCTTCAATTTATCAATCATTCGCTGTTTATCAGTACCACCGATGAAACAACGGACTTGAATCTGCTCATCCTCAGGGAAATGGTCGGCAATTTTCAAAGCTTCTTTGTAGATTTGGTTCGCTAACTCACGGGTTGGTGCGGAAATAATCGCTTGAACCTCATTTTTACCAGCATCAAGCTTGTTCATAATCGGCAGCAAATAGGAATGTGTCTTTCCTGTACCTGTCTGCGACTGTCCAATTAAGCTACTTCCCTTTAAAAGCGACGGAAGCACGCGCTCTTGAATTTCCGTCGGCTTATCGAACCCTAAAGTACGAACCGCATCTAGAATGTAGCTTTTCAAATTAAATCGTTCAAATTGGTTTTGTTTCATCAAAAAACTCCTTTATCCTGTCAGTCATTAGACATGTCCTGTTATTATAATAAATTTTATACAAAAAGCGCAAGCGCCTGGGTTGCTCGTGAAGAAAATAGGGATTGACCCATAAGGCACTCTTTTGCCTTATGTGGTCCATCATCTTTTTCACAACGAGCTGGGCGCTGAAGCTGGATTATACAAAAAGCGCAAGCGCTGAGGTTAGTTCTCTTAAGATGGACTCTTGCAAACGAAAAGCCCCTGTCCTGGTCATAGCGTATCCCCCGCAGACATGGAGCTAAAAGACTACCGTTACCATCTTACCTTCTTTCCGGTCACTTCACAACTGCCCAGTCACTCTTTCCTCAAACCTTTTTTGTCGAGCTGCATATTTTATATAGAAGAATACACCAGCATAATAAAATAGAGGAGGTGAAACCCATGTTCCCAGATAGAAATCGTCAATTCGGACCCGGTTTTCAGCCACCCAATGGTCGAAGGATGCAACAGCTCCCTGCTCCATTCAGGCAAACACCACAAATCCCCCACCCTTATCAGCAGATGCGGCGGCCAATTATACAAAACAGACCGCAGGGGCCACAGGGACCGCAAGGTTTCCGAGGTCCTTTCACCCAACCGCAGCGCCAGGAAATGCCGCCTGCAAAGAAGGAAGGGCTATTGTCAAAGATACTCGGTAAGTCAAAACAAAAAGCTGGTTCGCCTAACTTGTTTGCTCCAGCTGGTTCCACTAACCAAAGTTCTTCAAGAAGCAGCGGAGGCGGTATCTTAGAAACACTAAAAAACCCCGATTCCCTGAACAATATGCTTTCCAATACGCAAAAGGTGCTGCAGGCAGCCGAACAATTCACCCCTATGGTGGAACAATACGGACCAGTGATTAAAAACCTGCCTTCAATGTGGAAAGTTTTCCGGAGCATATCGTCAGCCGGTGATACCGGTGACCAGGAAACTTCCGTTGAAAGCGGGCCTAATGTAGAGGTAAAAAACAGTGAGGTAAAAACCGATTCGAAGAAAAAAGAAAAAGCTAAACCCATCGCCCAAGTTCGTAACAATACCAAAAGGGAAAGGTCATCCGGTCCAAAGCTTTATATTTAAAGTTATAAAAAATTTTTACCAGTAACCGAATTTATGCAAATAGGATGTTTTGTAATATCATCTATGGTCTTATATAATAGAAAGGTATAAAAAGTGAGAGTTTCTTGCCTTGAAGGAGGACACATAGATGAAAGTGATTAAAATTTCCCCGCGCGGCTATTGTTATGGCGTTGTCGATGCCATGGTCATCGCCCGAAATGCGGCTTTAGATAAAACCTTGCCACGCCCCATTTACATTTTAGGAATGATCGTGCATAACAAACATGTGACTGATGCGTTTGAAGAGGAAGGCATCATCACGTTGGATGGCAGTAACCGTAACGATATCATTGAACAGGTGGACAGCGGAACCGTCATCTTCACTGCTCACGGCGTTTCCCCTGAGATTAGGAAGATCGCTGAGAAAAAAGGTCTTGTTACGCTTGATGCAACGTGTCCCGATGTTACCGCAACTCATGACTTAATTCGGGAAAAAGAAGCTGAAGGTTATCAAATTATTTATATTGGCAAGAAAGGCCATCCGGAACCTGAGGGCGCAGTCGGAGTTGCACCCGATGTCGTACACCTGGTTCAAAAGGATGAAGATGTTGAAGCCTTGAAATTGAATAGTGATAAGATCATTGTGACCAATCAAACAACGATGAGCCAATGGGATGTTTTGGATATCATGGATAAGGTTAAGGAAAAATTCCCACATGCCGAAGTCCATAAGGAAATTTGTTTAGCGACACAGGTACGCCAAGAAGCGGTTGCCCAGCAAGCAGGCGAAGCTGATGTTTTAATCGTCGTCGGAGATCCCAAGAGTAATAATTCAAACCGCCTTGCACAAGTATCCGAAGAAATTGCCAGCACGAGAGCTTATCGCATCGCTGACATTTCCGAGCTGAACCTTGAATGGCTAAAGGATGCAGAAACGGTTGCAGTCACTTCCGGGGCTTCTACACCAACTCCGATAACGAAGGAAGTTATCGCTTTTCTAGAGCAATATGAAGCAAATGATGAATTGACTTGGAATACCGAAAAGAAAACGCCATTGCATAAAATTTTACCTAAGATTAAAGTGAAGAAATGATACACACAAGAAAAGGCAGCCACTATGGCTGCCTTTTTTCGTGTTATTTAAATGAAGCGGAAAGGGTCTGTATTCAGCTGGGATGGAATGAATTCCACATCGTAATTCTTTTCGCGACACATTTCTTCAAGGATTCGTGCCACACCTTTTTTCATCACCTTTTCAACATTGTGGCCTGGGTCCACAATATTCAAGCCAATCATCATCGCGTCATGGGCTGTATGGTAATACATATCACCTGTAACATATACATCAGCACCCTTGAATTTTGCCGTCGTAAAGTATTTATTCCCGTCTCCGCCCAACACGGCCACTTTTTTTATCGGGCTTTGCAAATCTCCAACGACACGTACCTTTTCCACATCAAGTGTCCGCTTCACATGTTCAGCAAACTGTTCAAGTGTCATTTCTTCAGCAAGTACACCAATCTTTCCTAAGCCAAGTGACTCCCCTTTATTCTCCAGTTTATATATATCGTGAGCAACTTCCTCATATGGATGGGCTTTAATCATCGCAGCAAGCACTTTCTTCTCGATATTTTCCGGGAATATCATCTCAACCCGCATTTCCGCTACCGCTTCAAGCTTTCCTTTGGAGCCGATTACCGGTTCACTGCCTTCACCTGGCAGGAAGCGTCCTGTACCTTTTCCAGAAAACGAACACTGGCTGTAATCCCCGATTGCTCCGGCACCTGCCTTACCTAAGGCTTCCCTCACCTTTTGTTCATCGGCCTCCGGAACATATACGACCAATTTTTTTAGGGCCGTCTCGTAAGTAGGAACCAATACTTCTGTGTCCTGCAATTGGAGCGCTTCGGCAAGTAAATCATTTACTCCACCCTTAGCTACATCCAGATTGGTATGTGCAGCATAAACAGCGATATCATGTTTGATCAGCTTTTCGATGATCCGGCCTCCAGCAGCCATTGTATCGATTCTTTTCAATGGTCGGTATATAAGCGGGTGATGAGCGATGATTAATTCCACGCCATGTTCTATCGCTTCGTCCACAACCTCTTCCAATACATCAAGGGCAATCATCACTTTAGTAACCGGCTTATTCAGCTGCCCGACATGCAAACCGATAGGATCTCCCTCCATTGCATATTGCTTCGGGGAGAATTGTTCAAACATTTCAATGATTTTGTGACCATTTACTGTCTTCAACCTTTAAGCACCTCCTCAATTACGGAAATTTGGGATTTTAATTCATTGCGTTTCGTTTCCAATCCGCTTCGTCCGCTTTCATCCAATTGTTCGATGATTCTTTCCAAATGTTTTTTCTCAAGCTGCCATTTTTTTATGAAAATGTCACTGAATTGCTTTCTTAAGTAAGGACCGAAAATCAGGCCGGTTTGCATGTTTACACGATAAGGGCGAAGCGGGTCCCCTTTTTCAGCAATTAAGATTTCGTAGATTTTCCCATCTTCCTCAAGGATTTCCTCTCCACTAAGTTCCCAGCCGTTATCGATTAGCCAGCTGCGGACATTCGCTGCACCGACATTAGGCTGAAGGATAAGCCTTTCCGCCTTGCCGAGTTTTCCTTTTCCGCTTTCCAATATACTTGATATTAAAGTCCCTCCCATGCCTGCTATCGTAATGCATGTCGCTTCATTGGGATTCAATACTTCAAGCCCGTCTCCTTTACGTACCTCTATCTTGTCCCCGAGCCCCGTTATGGCCACTTGCTTGCGGGCTGACTGATAGGGCCCTTCTACAACCTCACCGGCTATAGCACTGTCACACAGGCCGTTAGTCACCGCATAGCACGGCAAGTAAGCATGGTCGGACCCTATATCTGCAAGGATACTTCCTTTTGGTATATGTATGGCAACACGTTCTAATCTCATCGATAGTTTCTCATGATTCATATTTATCAACTCTCTTAATTCAAATAATGTCTTGCATATAATTAGTTTCCCATTCGATTATACCAAGTTCAATCGAAAAATTACAGGAAGGAGAAACATGGGTCTTTCTATCACTGGGCAAAGGGAACCTTCCATCCGGAATCTTCCTTTTTGGAATAAAAGAAAACTGACTCAAAAATTCGCCTTCCAACGATTTCTTGAGTCAGTTTCGTGAATTATTTCAGTCCATGAATATATTCGGCCATGGCGTCAATGTTCTGTTCTTCGACTAAGCCTGGTGGCATGGCACCCCGTCCATTAGTGATCACGTCTTTAACCTCGTCGACCGACAGTCGATCGCTAACTCCTTTTAGAGCCGGTCCGACACCGCCTTGATAGGCGTCACCATGACAAGAGATACAGTTTTGCTTATAAATGTCCTCAGGTGATGCAGAGGCACTTTCTGTTTCTTCTGTCTTTTCGCCGCCCTCTTTTTCCTTAGCAAGATCTTTGGCATCACCCAAACCTTTAAACGAAAGTAAAAACATAAGTCCAATACCAAAAACCATGATAATAATAAAAGGCATTACTGGATTGCGATTCATAGTATTTCCTCCCCTATGTAGAACCTAAACTTACCATATTTAATATTATATACAAACAGCTATATATTATTTTACTTGAAAAGAGTTTCAAGTAAAAGCCCAAAAATAGAAGATATTATATAATTTCTTAAAATTGTCAAAAACTTATGTATATTTCCAAACAATTTTACTTTTTCTTACATATGTTTCATAATACCCTAAATTCATTATTTAAAACCGTTTGCTCGTCCTTAAATTATATTAATAAAAAGTAAAGAGTGACCATTGCCCCCAAGCTTCCCGCCAGGAAGAAATGGAGTAGCTTCAGTTTTTTGCCCATTAAAATCCAGAGTCCGCAATTAATGAACAAGAAAACATAAAGGATGCCCACTTTGCCGGGTGCCATGGAATTCAGCCAAACTGACTGTTAATAAAAGCAAGGATAGTGCCATTCCCATCAATGCCATTTGAAAAATGATTTTCCTGCCTATAAAGCGGCGGACCGCCAGTCCAAAGATAATGATTAAAATTGTTGTCATAAGCATTTGCATTCTTATGGGTATTTCAGTAAAATAATTCAAAAATACAATAAATGCAAAAAGAGCCCCAATCGACAGCCCGGAAAAAATGTCCTTTTTATCGCTCCCGGTGTTTTTAGAATTTGATGGTGGCAGTTCACCTTGACGGTATAATGCAAGCAGGTAATTACAATATTGCTCCGGAAGCATACGACTTTCCTTCCAGGAGTTTATTTCTTTAATGATGATTTTCTTTCTCATCTCATCCATGAATTTCACATCCTTGCGATCATTTCTTTTTTAACGGACCTTGGCCTAAGTTGTGGATACTCAGTTATCGTGTTAAACAGATCTCCATTATATAGATAACTGGATAAATTTTGTTTTTACATGGATAATTTTACATCGGATCGTAAAAAAAAAGCCACTCCCGAACGCTGGGCATTCAAAGAGGGCTCTGTTAAGGGCTTATATATTTTATTCCAAGAAATCTTTCAAGCGTTTGCTGCGGCTTGGATGCCTCAGTTTACGTAACGCCTTCGCTTCGATTTGACGGATACGCTCGCGGGTGACTCCAAACACTTTACCTACCTCTTCAAGTGTCCGAGTGCGGCCATCATCAAGTCCAAAGCGGAGTCTCAAGACGTTCTCTTCACGATCAGTAAGAGTATCCAATACGTCTTCAAGCTGTTCTTTCAATAGTTCATATGCTGCATGTTCCGATGGCGAAGTCGCATCCTGATCTTCAATGAAATCACCTAAATGGGAATCGTCTTCTTCACCTATTGGCGTTTCCAGGGAAACAGGCTCCTGAGCTATTTTCAAGATTTCACGAACTTTTTCAGGAGTTAAGTCCATATCCTCCGCAATTTCTTCCGGAGAAGGTTCACGTCCTAAATCCTGAAGTAGCTGTCTTTGGACACGGATCAATTTATTGATGGTTTCCACCATATGCACCGGTATCCGGATCGTTCTTGCTTGGTCGGCAATGGCACGGGTTATGGCTTGGCGAATCCACCATGTTGCATAGGTACTGAATTTGAATCCCTTGCGGTAATCGAATTTTTCCACCGCTTTGATAAGTCCCATATTACCTTCCTGAATCAAATCAAGGAAAAGCATTCCTCGTCCGACATAGCGCTTGGCAATACTGACAACAAGACGAAGGTTAGCTTCAGCCAAACGGCGTTTCGCTTCTTCATCCCCATCTTCAATTCGAGTAGCCAGAGAAATTTCCTCTTCTGCCGATAAAAGGTCTACCCGTCCAATTTCCTTTAAATACATACGGACCGGGTCATTAATTTTAACGCCGGGAGGAACACTTAAATCATTTAAGTCAAACTCTTCTTCTTTTGCAAGTTTCTTCTCATCAGGATCATCTTCATCATCGTCTTCCTCACCATCCGTGAGTATTTCGACACTGTTTTCTGTTAACACCTCATAGAACTCATCCATTTGATCGGAATCTAACTCAAAACCGCCAATCATTTCTGCGATTTTTTCTAAAGTCAAAGAGCCTCGTTTTTTACCTAGCTCTATTAATTTTTCTTTCACCTGTTCAAGGCTAAATTCATTATCAACTTGTTTGGAACGTGCTGGTTTTTCAGCCATTAGTTCCCCTCCTTCCAGGACTTACACCTAAACGACTACAACATTTTACGCAATTTAATTATTTCCATGGCTATTTGTGCAGCAGTGACATAATCACTTCGTCTCACTGCATCTTTTTCTTCAACTTGTTTTTCTTTTATCTTTAACAACTTTTCATATTTCAACACTTGATTTATACAATCGGTCAGTTCTTTATCGGTAACTTCCTCATTCACTGACATCATTTCTATTTCCGAAACGATCCTTCTCAAGTTTGGATCCGGTAAATAAGTAAGGAAAAAGCTTGTATCCGGTTCGTGTCCATCTTCATAGAACGCATATAAATAGGTGATGATTGCCTGATGTTCGTCTACATGAAAGGCCGTTTGCCCAAGCAACTGCTGAATTTTGAAAGTCATATCCCTGCTTTTTAGCATATGGGCAATCAACTTCGTTTCAGCATTATGATGAGCAGGCTTTAACTTATGCTCATATTGCAGGGCCATTTTCTTTTGGGTTGCGGGCTGCGGCAGTGTTCCCTTCTTGCGTTCCGTAAAGAACACCTGTCGCTGCTGCTGTTCCAGCGCATCCAATGATAGGGAAAATTCAGAGGATAACTGCCGGAGATAATGATCCCTCTCCACTGCATTGGGCAATCGCGAAATTTCTTTAAGGACTTCTTCGATATATTGAATTCGATCTCCTTCATTATTTACATTTTTCCCTCGACGCAAATAATGCATTTTGAATGCCATGTAGGTTAAACTGGCCCCTATTACTTCAGAAACAAAGCTTTTTTCACCGAATTCCTTTATGTAGTCATCGGGGTCCATCTTATCAGGCATGAGAGCGACTTTCACGGAAAACTCATGGTCCTGAAGCATATTAACTGCACGATTGGCTGCATTCAATCCCGCAGAGTCCGAATCGTAGCAAATAAGTATCTGATCAGTATTTCTTTTTAAAAGCTGGATATGCTGGTCCGTCAGGGCAGTCCCCATTGTAGCGACCGAATTCTCTACCCCTGCTCGAACAGCTGAAATGCAATCGGCAAAGCCTTCAAAAATGACTACTTGTTCTTTCTTTCGTATGTGAGGTCTTGCATGATGGAAATTATATAAAGTTTTACTTTTATTAAAGATTGGCGTTTCAGGACTATTCAAATATTTGGGCTCATCGTCCCCCATCGCTCTCCCTGAAAACGCAATCGTATTTCCTTGATGATCCATAATTGGAAACATGACTCTATTTCTGAAACGGTCAAAATATGACTCGTCTTTTTCCCTGTAGATAATAAGCCCTGCCTGCTCCATGTATTCCGCTGGAAAACCACGTTTTAAAAGAAACTTGGACACGAAGTCCCATGAATCCAAAGAGTAGCCAATTTGGAACTTCTCTATCGTCTCTTCAGTAAACCCGCGTTTAAGTAAATATTCGAGGGCATCCTGCCCCTCCTTCGTATTAACGAGGAGATGATGATAAAACTTCCGCAGCAGATCATGGGCTTCAACCATTTGCTGCGATCCTGCGGGCATGTTAGAACGCTTGGAATCCTTATTCATTTCAACATCCAAAGGAACATTTCCTTTTTCAGCTAAAACTTTTGCAGATTCCACAAAGTTGTAGCCTTCTATATCCATCAAGAAGGTAAAAATATTCCCGCCTGCCCCACAACCAAAACAGTGGAAGATTTGTTTTTCCGTTGAAACGGAAAACGAGGGAGAGTTCTCACCATGAAAAGGGCAAAGGCCAAAATAATTGCGTCCTTGCTTCTTCAGCTGGACATACTCCCCAATTAAATCAACAATGTCAACAGCTTCGCGAATTTGGTTAATTTTCTCATCTTCTATACGGCCATTTATCATTTTTCCACCTTGCAATATTGGTGATAGTTTCTAATTCGATACTGTTTCCTAATCCCCTGCAAAGTTCGACAAAGTTTTCAAAAGTTTATTTGTAAAACATGTACGATCTTCCTTTGTGAATGCTTTCGGCCCTTTGGTATGTTTACCCTGCCTGCGGAGTTTCGCCGACTGATAACGCATGTCCAAGAGCATGAAAATATTCTCGTCTGTGTATTCTTTTCCCCTTGGGGAAAGAACATAAACGCTTTTAGGAAGCAGGGTCCCAGCCAAACCAATGTCCGCAGTAACGACAATATCACCCTTTTTTACTGAGTTTACAATATAAAGATCTGCCGCTTCTTTGTCTGCATCGACATAAACCCATTTACCTTCAGGGTTATTCATCATATTTTTATATGATGCAACAAAACAGACTTCGACATCGTGCAAACCTGCACAATGAAGGATCTCGTCTTTCACCGGGCATGCATCGGCATCGACGTGTATGGTAGGTTTATTATTCATACCTTCTAATTCTACATCTTTCTGCATAATCCTTTTTCTCCCCTAAACTTTATGAAGATATAGTGAATTTTCAGCATTAGCTCACAAGTGTTCCCTTTAATAGTGCCAACATTATACCTGCTTATTTAAGTGAAAGCGCCTCTTTTGCCTTGAATAGGGCAAGCCCATTTTGAATTATACGGAACATGTCGAATTATTTTTATGATAAAAACCTTGACATCTCATTAACCTTTAGTTTATTCCTTATTAATTAAGTCTAAACCTTAAGATTACTTTTTTCTCACAATTTTTTATTATAGTCTATTTGTTTAGAAGATGCCAACATTTAAATTCCGGTTATGTTTTCATGCAAATCAACGGTTAACATTTGGAATCCAAAAGGAATTATATGTAATTATTTTCAACTTATTCTTGATATTCCCTTTTTTGACCTTTGCATTAAAATGTGAGCCGACACTTAAAGTGTCTAGCTCACATTTTGTTTGCCTTAATTATAAGGATCAACGATCTTTGTTTTGAAGAATATTGATAATCAAGTTGGCTGTTTCTTCAACAGCTTTATTGGTCACATCAATAATTGGACAGTTCAACCTTGATATGATTTTATCAAAGTATGTCAATTCTTCTTTTATGCGCTCAACATTTGCGTAAATCGCATGGTCATTGAGCCCGAGTGACTTTAATCGTTCTTTGCGAATATGGTTCAGCTTTTCCGGACTGATCTTTAGACCAATGCATTTTTCAGGAGGTACCAGGAACAGCTCTTCTGGAGGTTCCACCTCAGGCACTAGAGGTACATTCGCCACCTTATAGCGTTTATGGGCTAAATACTGTGATAATGGTGTTTTTGAAGTGCGTGAAACACCCACAAGGACGATATCAGCACGTAAAATGCCTCGAGGGTCACGTCCATCATCATATTTTACCGCAAATTCAATAGCTTCAACACGCTTGAAATAATCATCATCCAGTTTTCTTACCAGACCAGGCTCATTAAGCGGGCCTTTTGGTGCCCTTTCCTGAAGTATGTCCATGAGCGGCCCTAAAATGTCATAAGCAGACAGGTTTTCTTTTTCGACCTGTGCTTTCATATACGCTCTAATAGCTGGCTTCACAAGGGTGTAAGCAATGATCGCCCCATCCAATTTAGCCAGTGAAATTACTTCATCCACGTTTTGTTCATCTTCAATATACGGGATTCGCTTAATGGAAAAAGCAGATCCCGAGAATTGGCTTGCAGCTGCTTTTGTAACCAATTCCGCTGTTTCCCCTACTGAATCCGATACAACATATATAATAGAACCGTTCATTTTCTCCGTCATTCCTTTTGCAAGCCCCCTAATAGCCTTCATCAGCCAAAGCTACGAATGCTTTCGTTATATTGGTTTTTGTAATTCTTCCAATTACTTCATAGCCTTTTTCTGTGTCTTTGACGACCGGTAATGAGTCGATTTGTTTATCTATCAATTTTTTGGCAACATCAATCAAAAGGTCTTCTTTTGAACACATTGTAATATTGGGCATCCTGGTCATGATGATATTGACTGGAATGGAGTTAAGCTCTTGTTTCCCAATACTCGCACGCAACAAGTCTTTCCTTGATAAGACACCGACAAGCAATGCGTGCTTATCGACGACGAACATGGTCCCGACATCTTCTAAAAACATCATGACGATTGCATCATATACGGAAATGCCCTCGTCAACAACGACAGGGATCGATTGGTAGTCTCGTACATAAAGATGGTTAAGGCTGTCGGTCAAAAGCTGTGTTCCTGACCTGCCTGTATAGAAATACCCCACCCGCGGCCTGGCATCAAGAAAACCTGCCATCGTTAAAATGGCTAGATCTGGACGAAGGGTCGCCCTGGTAAGGTTCAATCTATCGGCAATATGTTCTCCAGTAATCGGTCCGTTCTCTTTTACAATTTGTAAAATATGTTCCTGACGCTTATTCAGTTGGATTATAATCACCACCCCACTGCTTTCGCAGAGTAAAGTAACAAAAGTTATTCATTTAATAATTATATACTAAATTATTTAATAAGGGCATGTTTGTCCTATTTATTGACCATTTATCTTTTTAAGAAATCGGAAACCCTTATTTAAAGTGTTTCCGATTTCCATACATCCTTTCAATTATGAAAGGATGATTTTATTCATGGCAGCAAAGCCTGCAATCAAATCACTGATTTCCTTCATAAGGGATAAACGGTTATTACGGATTGCTGCATCATCCGCCATGACCATTGTATTCTCGAAATATGACTCTATTTCCGTTTGGAGCGAAACAAGCTGTTCAAAGCGCTCATTCTCGTCTTTAGATTCAGTATAACGCATGGCTACTTTTTGGAATTTTTCGTATAGCGCTGTTTCTTGATCATTTTCAAAGGCACTAGGGTCGACCGTCACTTTATTGTCACATTTTACTGCAATGTTCATGACGCGACTCAAAGCTTCCAGGCTTTCTTTAAAGCCTTCTTCGTCTTTTTTAGCATCCAAGACGTGTGCCCGTTCCACGATGGAATGGATATAACCGATCTCATTTAACAGAACTGCGTCAATCAAATCGTAACGGATTTGCTGTTCTTGCAGTAGGTGTTTGACACGGGCTTTAAAGAATGTGAACATATCCGCTTTAACTTCCTCAAGTTCACGTTTTAAGATGCCTTTTGATTCAAGTCCTTTAAGGCCTAAAACAATAAGCTCCTCTAAAGGGATATTCCATTTCTTCTCAGCTAGAATTTGAACGACACCGCTCGCCTGCCTTCTTAAAGCGTATGGATCCTGGGAACCTGTCGGAATGACGCCAATAGCAAAGAATGAAGCCAAAGTATCAATTTTTTCAGCTAAACTCACAACCGCTCCAATGACTGAAGGCGGCACATTGTCATCCGCATGCCTTGGCATATAGTGTTCATTGATAGCCGCGGCCACTTCCTTGGCTTCTCCTTTTAGGAGCGCATATTTTTCACCCATATACCCTTGCAATTCAGGGAATTCATAAACCATATGACTCACCAAATCGAACTTGGCAATTTCTGCTGTACGAAGCGCCATTTCTTTTTCTGCCTTTAAATTCAAAGCATCAGCAAGGGCACCGGTCACTGCAGTTACCCGGGCAGCTTTCTCGGCCAATGTACCAATTTCTTCATGATAAACGATGCTGTCCAACTTTTTCAAAGCTTCCGAAATCCCTTTTTTCTGATCTTCTTTATAGAAGAATGCTGCATCCGATAGTCGGGCTCGCAAGACTTTTTCATTTCCTTTAGAAACCTTATCCAAATGGCGATCGTCCCCGTTACGTACGGTTACAAAGAAAGCAAGCAACTTCCCGTCCTGATCTTTAACAGGGAAATAACGTTGGTGTTCCTTCATTGATGTGATCAATACCTCTGCTGGAAGCTCAAGGAATTCTTCCTCAAATTGTCCAAATAACACCGTTGGATACTCTACTAAATTATTCACTTCTTCAAGCAGTTCTTCATCGACTGGGATGATCCAGCCCTTTTCCTGCTCAAGCCCATTAATCTGATCTAAAATAACTTGACGGCGTTTATCTGGATCCGCCATTACAAATTGTTCTTTTAACGTTTCTTCGTACTGATCCGGCTGCTCGATGATTGAGCTATCGCCCAAGAAACGGTGTCCCTTTGTTTCACGGCCCGTTTCCACATCAGCGATGCTAAATGGCACTACGTCATTCCCGAATAAGGCAATCAGCCATTTAATCGGACGGACGAAGCGGAGCTCTTGATTGGCCCAGCGCATATTTTTCGGGAACGTCATACCACTGATGATTTCCTGCAGCTCGGATAAAAGCTGAACAGTCTGCTGTCCTTTTATGAATTTATTCACATGGGCATATTCCACACCCTTGAGTTCTTTAAAATAAATATCCTCTGAAGTCATGCCTTGGCCCCTGACGAATCCCAATGCGGCTTTAGACCAGTTGCCTTCGCTGTCCAAAGCGATTTTCTTAGCCGGTCCTTTTGCTTCTTCTTCGATATCCTTTTGTGATTCTTCCACGTCTTTCACCAATATGGCCAAACGTCTTGGTGTGGAAAAGGCTTCAACCGTTCCGAAATCAATCGCTTTTTCCGTTAGCCATTGCTGCACTTTATCTGACAACTGTTTCATGGATGCTGTCACAAAACGGGCAGGCAGCTCTTCCAATCCAATTTCCAATAACAAATCACGCTTGCTCATTTGTATTCTCCCCTTTCACTTTAAGAATCGGGAAGCCTAATTTTTCCCGCTCTTCATAGAAGGTTTTGGCAACCTTACGCGCTAGGTTACGGCACCGGGCAATATATCCAGTTCTTTCTGTCACCGAGATGGCACCTTTCGCATCCAAAAGGTTGAATGTATGTGAACATTTCAAAACATAATCATATGCAGGATGTACAAGCCCTTCTTCCATTTGGCGATGCGCTTCCTTTTCATACATCGTGAAAAGTTGAAACAGCATATCAAGGTCGGAGGTTTCAAATGTATATTTTGAATGTTCGTATTCCGGCTGTCCAAATATATCCCGAACTGTGAATCCTTCTGTCCATTCTAGGTCAAATACGTTTTCCTTATCTTGAATGTAAGAGGCGAGACGTTCGATCCCGTATGTAATTTCCACGGAAACCGGTTTACATTCAAGGCCGCCCACTTGTTGGAAATATGTAAATTGCGTAATTTCCATTCCATCTAGCCAAACTTCCCAACCAAGACCAGCACACCCTAGTGATGGGTTTTCCCAATTATCCTCCACAAAGCGAATATCATGCTCAAGCGGATTAATCCCTAATGCACGCAGGGAATCCAAATATAACTCTTGGATATTGTCAGGCGAGGGTTTCATGATCACTTGGAACTGATGATGCTGATACAGTCGATTAGGATTCTCACCATAACGACCGTCAGCCGGACGGCGGGATGGCTCCACGTAAGCAACGCTCCATGGCTCAGGTCCAATGGCTCTCAGGAACGTGTATGGGCTCATCGTTCCTGCCCCTTTCTCGACATCATAAGCATTCATTAATATACAGCCTTGTTCAGACCAATGCTTTTGTAACGTTAAAATCATATTTTGAATATTCATCGTACACCTCCAGGTTATTTAAAACGGCTCTTTGAAAATTAAAGGCTCGGAACCCATTCACATTTTGGCAAACAAAAAACTCCCGTCCCTATGCGAAATGCATAGGGACGAGAGTATACCCGCGGTTCCACCCTAATTGCCGTTTATAAAACGGCCTCTTTTCAAAGCAACATGCTCCGGAAACGCCCTTCCCTGTAAATCCATATCCCGGCTTCCACCGTCCCGGGTTCGCTTTTTATGGAGAATGACAGATACTCTTTTCCATCAACGCAATCTTCTTATTTTGATGATTAGAATTCTATACAAACTAGCATGGAATGTCAATAGGTCAGATCCTAAAACATATCTTTCATCGTATCAATCTGTTTCAGGAACTTTTTTGATTTCAAATGCAGACCAGAATATTCCTCATAATAAGCATCGATGATTTTTTGCAGTTCTTTTTTCGTTTCAGGCTTGACGGAAATGTTTCCGAGCCTTGATAAATCGAAATAATAAAAGATCCGCAGCAATTTGACGGCTGCAGGTGAAATTTTATAATGATAAGGGTCCTTCCCCAGACAGCGGTGACAGATAAAGCCCGCTTCCCGAAGCGAAAAGGAGAATTCCCCTTCCGTTTCACCACATACGGCACACTGATTCAGCACTGGGTTAATCCCATTGACGGGCAGCATCTTCATTTCAAAAATGAATTTCAAAACCTCTGCGTCATATTCCTCGTTTATGTAATGCAAGGTTTGCGAAAGCAATTCATACAAATATGGATTCGGTTTCTTATCCTCGACGCTTTTATCAAGCAATTCAACAATATATGAGGCATAAGCAGTGGCAAAAAGATCCTCCCTTATGAATCGGAGTGAATCGACCATTTCGCCTTGCTGAAGACTTCCGAGTCCAGTTGATGTGGTTATAAGAAAATACCCGGAGCAAAAAAGCTGTGTGACGGCAGAAAGCCTGCTGTTAGGTTTACTGGCTCCCCTGGCCATAACGCCAATTTTTCCTAGCTCACGGGTATATATAGTAATGATTTTGTTATTTTCTCCATATGCAGTTCGCCTTATGACAATGCCCTCACATTTTTGGAGCATACCAAGACACCACCCATGCTCGCCAAGACTAACCTATGAAACAGGAAAATCAATTTCTGCTAGCTCATCATTCAATACCAAGTGTCTTTCCTGTCTCTCGACTTCTATCTCCTTAAACAGCAAATAGGTGTCCACATTACCTGTTTCACTAAATAATTCCCAGGTAAAATCCAACATATAAAGCCCACCTTTCGTTTTTAACTAGCAATATGAATATCCGACCATATGATTAGCTTGACCGTTTTCCAAACTTTCATGACGCGTAAATTTTGTTAATTAATACTCGCTCTCATTGAAACCATAATCACGAAGCTGGCTGGCTTTGTTACGCCAATCCTTCTGTACCTTTACCCACAGTTCCAAGAAAACTTTCGAGCCCAATAAGTTTTCGATGTCCACTCTGGCACGGCTGCCGACTTCTTTAAGCATCTTCCCTTGCTTTCCGATGACAATGCCTTTTTGTGAATCACGTTCGACAACGATCGTCGCCATGACATTAATTGTATCGCTGTTATCCATTTTTTTAATTGAATCGATGACAACAGCCACTGAATGCGGAATTTCTTCACGTGTCAGGTGCAGCACCTTCTCGCGGACCAATTCGGAAATGATAAAACGTTCCGGGTGATCGGTCACTTGATCAGCTGGATAAAACTGGGGACCTTCAGGCAAGTGTTCCTTGATTTGTTCAAGCAATGTCTCGACGTTATTTCCTTCAAGCGCAGAAATCGGAACGACTGCCGCAAAAGGGTAAAGCTGTTGGTATTTCTCAATGATCGGAAGTAAATCATCTGGATGCATCGCATCGATTTTGTTTACAACCAGGAAAACAGGCGTTTTTACGGATTGAAGTTTTTCGATGATAAACTCATCACCGCGTCCGTACCCTTCAGTCGCATTGATCATGAAGAGAATCAAATCGACTTCTTTCAATGTATTCGTTGCCACTTTCATCATGAAGTCACCAAGCTTATGCTTTGGTTTATGAATGCCGGGTGTATCAATGAAAATCATTTGTGAATCGTTTTGTGTTAGTACACCCTGAACCTTATTTCTTGTTGTTTGCGGTTTATCACTCATAATGGCGATCTTTTGACCGATGACACGATTAAGAAACGTACTTTTTCCAACATTAGGTCGTCCAATAATCGAAATGAAACCTGATTTGTAACCTTTTACTTGTGTATCGTCAAATAATTTATCCATTTAAATCCTCCGGTGAAAAAGCTCCTGGAAGCAATTCCTTTACTGTTAGTTCTTTTATATCCCCATTTAAGTTGGTCAAAACAACCGGCATATCCTGTTCGCACAGTTCTGAAATAACCTGCCTGCACGCCCCGCATGGAGAAACGGGACCATCGGTATCTGCCACGACTGCAAGTTTAGTGAATTTTTTATCGTCATGGGCATAAGCGCTGAATAAAGCGGTCCTTTCGGCACAATTACACATGCTGTATGCTGCATTTTCTATATTACAACCATGATAGACCTTCCCATCAGCGGTTAAAAGGGCTGCCCCCACTTTAAATTTGGAATAAGGCACATATGCTTTTTCCCTTGCTTTTTTAGCTTCAACAATCAATTCATTCGTATTCAATTCACATCTTCCTTTCAAATTGAGTACCATTCGGCAACCTACAGGCCAAACTTAGGCAAAAAGATAATCAATCCAACTATTATAGAAAATATAGCATATATGAATACAGCTCCGGCTGCAATATCTTTTGCCTGCTTGGCAAGGGGATGGATTTGATCCGTCACCAGGTCAACTACCCTTTCAATCGCTGAATTAACGAGCTCTAACGTAATCGTACCGGCAATGGCTGCCAAAATGAAAAGCCATTCCATCCCATTCAACGAGAAGTACCAGCCAAAGAATACGACGATTGCCGTTAACGCGAAATGAATCTTAATATTGCGTTCCGTTCGAACAGCCTCCAAAATTCCCTGACAGGCAAAAGAGAAACTTTTTAATAAAGGATACCTTTTTTTACCTTTCTCTTGAAAGTCCATATTCTTCCAAGATCTCCTTTTGTTTAGTGAACATCACTTTTTCATCTTCTTCATTCATGTGGTCGAATCCCAATAAATGAAGGAAACCATGCAGCGCTAAAAATCCAAGTTCACGGTCAAAAGAATGACCATATTCTTCAGCCTGCTCTTTCGTCCGTTCAATCGAAATGATGATATCGCCTAACATGCGTGGCATTTCCGCCCCGACAATTTCCACTTCATCTTCTCCCATTTCTTCTAGTGCAAAAGAAATGACATCGGTAGCTGAATCTTTGTGACGATATTCTTTATTGATTTCCCGAATTCTCTCATTGTCTACAAATGTAACAGACAGCTCGGTATCTTTTTCAATGTTTTCTTTTTTTGCAGCAAATTGTAAAATGCTTTCAACAAGTCGCTGGGCCTCTTCAGTTACTTCGTTCGTTTCATCCATTAAATCGATAGCTAAAATCATTCTTTCACCTTCTGTCCTAATTTATCCGTCTCCGGATATTCAATCCTGGAGTGGAAGATACCATTCAGCGATTCACATAAGGAATGCTTAACGATACTCAATTCTCTCATAGTAATGTCACATTCATCAAATTGACCATCTTGAATCCTATCCTGAATGATGAAACTTACCAGTTCTTCTATCTTCTCTGGCGTTGGATGCTGCATCGATCTCACTGCGGCTTCCACACTATCGGCAATGCCTATGACAGCTACTTCCTTCATTATCGCCCTTGGCCCGGGATATCGGTAAGCTGCTTCCAGTGTGGCTTCATCCTGTTTTTTTGCCTTATGGTAGAAAAATTTCAATAAAGTGGTCCCGTGATGCTGCTCTGCAATATCCACAATCTCTTTCGGGAATTTATGACTGCGCAGCATCTCCCCGCCATCTACGGCATGGGCAATGATGATATCCCTGCTCGTTTCCGGCTGCAGCCGATCATGCGGATTCTCCTCATTCATCTGGTTTTCGATGAAGAAATGCGGCCGCTTCGTTTTACCGATATCATGATAATAACTGCCGACCCTTGCCAGCAACCCATTCGACCCGATGGCTTCACAAGCAGATTCCGCCAAATTGGCGACCATTACACTGTGATGATACGTCCCAGGAGACTCAATCAAGATCCTCCGCAGTAACGGATGATTGGGATTCGCAAGCTCGATAAGCTTAATGGATGATAAAATCCCGAAACCAGCCTCGAAAAACGGCAACAGCCCCATTGTCAAAACGGCTGAGCCCACTCCGGAACCCATGGCAGCAGCAGCATAATATAAATACTCCATTCTAGTATAATGGCCGTCCATAATAAAAATGAGAGAAAAAACAAATGCGATATTGATTAAAGACAATAGCAGCCCTGCTACCAACACCTTTGATTTGAAATTGGGTCTTGATAAGATGATGATTGCCGTCAATCCCCCGTAAATGATATAAAGCCCCATCGAGAAATCCAGATTTCCAGGTGTATCACCATTAAATATAATCGTACCATACGAACCTAACAATATAATCATGGCTACCGCTAACTTATCATTCAATAATATCTTGATGAGCATCGCCGCCATAGCACCCGGGAAAATGTATTCCAAATTCGAATTTTTAAGGTCGGCCAGAATGCTGACCGTTTTCATGGTAGCCATTGAAAGGATAAAGACAAGACTGAAGATCAATAACTGATTGTACTTGTTGTCCTTTTTTGAAATGGAAAAGTGGAAAAAGTAATAAAAAGCGCCAATGGTCAGAAAGATGAATAGCAGCAGGCCGATATACGGGTAGATGGTAGACTCGGTATTTAAAAAGCCTGCCAATTCCAGCTGCCTATATACATCCCTGTCCACTAACTGATTTTCTTCAACGATGATCTGTCCTTGGAGGATCCTGATCGGCTCCACGCTCTCGATCGCTTTCCTTCGCTGTTCCTCGGTTTTGTCCTTATCGAAAAACACATTCTGAATGATTGCCGTACGGGCAAGGGAATTGGAGGCTTTTTTCATATCGCTATTGATGCTCATATAGCCCAATTCCTCTACAACCTTTTTCTTGGCATTTTCGACGTCACTGGCAGCGATCCGGGAGCTCATCACATTATTCACGGCAGTAATGGTTGAATCCTTCGCAATTTTCAACTCATCTTCATCCGCCTGCACTAAAGCCAGAAAAACGGATTCCTCAATATCTTTATTGACTTCATCGGTCAATTTTTCTTTTAATATGGATACTTTTTGAGCATCCGTCTTTACGGTCCCTTTTTTATCTTCTTTTCCCTCATCTTCTTTATGATCTTCATCGGGGTCCGTTTCTTTATTCACCTCAATCGCTGAATCGAAAATGGATGAAATCAAGTCGACTTTATTTTTGGCATATTCTTTTTTTAAAGAATAAACATCGGCCACCTGTTTTGAAATCTCTTCTTTTTCCTGTTCCGTCTTATAGGTATCTTCCACGGTCTTGGTTGAACGGATTGTTTGTTCCGCAGGCTTAAAAAGCTCTACCTGGACCCTTTCCGGCTTTACGTTGGAGAACATTAACCCATAAGCTATCAAACCAAGTATGATAAACAATAGCACTTGAAAAAAACGATGGACCAACAGCCCTTTTATTTGAGTGAAAAATTTCTGGATACGATTCAAGGAAGGTCCTCCTAAAAAAAATGATGTTTATTATTCTAGATATGTAAAATCATAACAGTTTTCATATAAATTTTCACCTCGTATTAATAAATGTAAAGCTTCTTTCGATCCATATCCACTTTTTCACCGAAAAGATAGGTCATTTCGACACATCACGAAAAATCCGCCGATTGAAAATGGCGGATTTTTTCTTATGACTTCGCCTGCTCGTAAGCAGTAATGATTTTGGCGACAAGCGGATGCCTCACTACATCACTTTGTTCAAAATAAACAAAGGAAAGGCCTTTAATATTCTTCAAAATCTCTTCTACCCGGACCAGACCTGACTTCATGCCTTTTGGAAGGTCAATTTGGGTCCGGTCTCCCGTAATGACCATTTTCGATCCGAAACCTAGCCGGGTCAAAAACATCTTCATTTGGGCTTCTGTCGTATTTTGAGCTTCATCCAATATGACAAAGGCATCTTCAAGCGTACGGCCCCTCATGTAAGCCAGAGGAGCTATTTCGATCGTTCCGCGCTCTATCATCCTTTGGGTCTGTTCCATCCCAAGAAGGTCATGGAGAGCGTCATACAGCGGACGTAGATAAGGATCTACCTTTTCTTTCAGATCACCAGGCAGAAAACCGAGGCTTTCGCCCGCTTCGACGGCAGGCCGTGTCAGGATGATCCGTTTAACATGTCCATTTTTCAATGCATTGATTGCCATCACCACAGCAAGATAAGTCTTCCCTGTACCGGCAGGCCCAATTCCAAATACCAGGTCTTGTTTCTTTATTGCCTGGATATAGTATCTCTGGCCGATAGTTTTGACTTTAATGGATTTCCCCTTAGCCGTTTTAGCGATTTCCTCATCATATAATTCTCCGAAATACTCCAATGTGCCTTTCCTAGCCAATTCAATCGCATAAAGCACATCTCTGGAACTGATTGCAATTCCTTTTCTGATCACTGTCAATAGTGCCTTAAGGATATCCTGCCCCATCGTTACCCGCTCGATTTCCCCGGCAACACTCACCGCTTCACCCCGGGTAATGACGGAAATCCCAAGCTCCTCTTCAAGCACTTTTACATTTGAATCTCCATTGCCCAATAAAGCGATTGCTTCATTAGGTGATTCTATTTCCAGCTTAATTACTTTCACATCATCTGCCATTCGTTAGTCTCCTTGAATGATTGGCTGTCCAATCGCTATATCTTCAATAACTTGGTAATGTATAGATAATTTAACTTTACCATTCTCCATGCTTTCGTGCAAAATTTTTTCTTCGACGATTTCATCTTCCTCGTCTAAATGCTTTTTCAATTCCGCTTTAGCCATTTTCCTGCCTTCCTTCACCGCTTCTTCCTCCGTATAACTTCGAACTATATCTTCCTTGCTCCTTAAGGTCACCTGTTTATAGGAAATGGGCAGTTCCCATTGAAGAAAATGAAACGGCCTCACTGTCGTTTCTTTTACCTGTTTTTCATAACCTGGGTCCTTGAATCCCCAAACAGGCAGGGAGAAGTCCCCCATTTTCAAAAAGTGCCTGCTCGTTTCATTTCCGTTAAAAACAGAAAACTTGGTTTTTAACGGCACATCCACTTTCGCTTTATACCACGTTTTCCCTTTTATTACTCCCTGGGCTGATACAATTTCCTGTTTATCCTCTTTTCCAATAAGTCCCGAAACAAGAAGCTGTCCTTTTCCTACATAATCATTCACATTTACTATAGATTGTCCTTTTTCAACGAACATATCAGTGATGATCGCTTTTTTGGAAGCGACCAAATTTTGTGGAGATGTTTTCTCGACCTCTTTAGGCTGCCGTTTTTCAACCACCCGGAAATGGTATGTCGTTCCCTTTAGCTCTACCCCTACCCATGTCAATGCACCAATCCGGTCCGACAGCTTACGCTGAATCGTATCCACATCATCAACAAAGAATTGTACTTTACCGATCTTCACACCCATCTTGTCCAATTCTTTTCGGATGGCATGCTCGGTAGCCGGCTTGGCATCTTGCACCTCGATGCCCCATACCATATTGGAAAGTACAAATATGCAAAGCAGGAAAGCGATCAGACCCACTAAAAACCCGCTGTTTTTCATAATTCTCTTCATTAGGAAAGGGAAACCCTTTCCCTGCATGAACTTTACTTTACAATCGCTCTTTCGCATGACCTGACGGAGTTTAGGGATATCCCTGACATCCATATGGAAAATCAGGGCCTCGCTGCCGACGCGCTTCACTTCCCAGATATGAAGCCCCCTTCTCGTCAGCATATTTATCAGCCGTTCTGCACCTTTTCCATAAGCCTTCACTTTTACATAGCCTGTATAATAGTTTGTCCATTGGTTTTTCATGGAGACCTCCCGGGATCATTCATTGATAAAATAAACCTTGTCAATTTTGCCTTCGAGCATGATTTCTTCCGGCAAAATCGTCTTTATGACAAAGGCGTTTCCCTTTATCAGCAACTGCCCATTTTTCAGCATCAATCGTACTTCGCTGTCTGTAAAAGCCAATAAGCCACGATGGTTTTCAATATAAATATGTAATTGTCCGATCATAGTAATTCGCGGCAGGTCCATCATGACATCTTGCGGAAGGTCCATTGTTTTGGTCATAAGCTGTTTCACTTTTTTTCCCCAATTACGTGCCATAAAAAAGAACCCCCTTTCATCTCAATGTATGAAATGAAAGAGGGTTCTAGCACAAAATTATAAGGGAATGAAAGTCTATTTTTTTCATACACCAAGGACAGGCTGAAAAAGGCCCGGGGTGCCGAATTACCTTCTGGACCGCTGAAGACTTCGCTTCGCCCTTGGCGGTCCCAGCACTTCTGACATGATGATGCCATCAATCAGCTGCTTTTTCCCAAAAGACGGTCCTTTGCGATAGACCGGACTGTTATTATCAGATATCGCTGATGTAATTTGATCTGCCTTCGCTTTTTGATATAAACGCTCTTGATCGTACTTCTGCTGAAGCCGTCTAAGCTCCGCAATCCTTTTGTTCGCTTCGTTATTCGTCTCATCGATTACTTCAAAAGCCTGTGTTGCCTGCTGATCGACTTTCCTTACGGGAGCAGGGGCAGGCCTTTGCTGCTGTTCCCCTTGCGACATTTCGCCCTGAAGCTCCCGCATGACCTCCTGCCATTTCTTTTTCGGAGGCGTGTTTGGATCATCATTTTGCTGAGGCTGCTTTTTCTTTCCTAACATGGACGTTAAAATACCGATCAAGACAATGATAAGGAATGGGTTCTTGAGAAAGAAATCAATAAAATCTCCCATTTAAAGACCTCCCTTCCCTGACCTAATTATTATTGTTATTGTTGTTGTTGATATTATTGTTATCCTTTGGATTTTCGGATATTTTACTGATGGAATCGCGCATATCCGTATCGGCCGTGATATTTTGGATATTCATATAATCCATCACTCCAAGATTTCCGCTTTTCAATGCATCGGCCATGGCCAACGGAACTTCCGCTTCGGATTGAACAACCTTCGCTCGCATTTCCTGAACACGGGCAACCATTTCCTGTTCAAGTGCAACAGCCATTGCACGCCGTTCTTCGGCCTTCGCCTGGGCTATTTTCTTATCTGCCTCCGCTTGGTCCGTCTGTAATATGGCCCCGATATTTTTCCCGATATCCACTTCAGCGATGTCAATGGAAAGAATTTCGAATGCCGTTCCAGAATCCAACCCTTTTGATAAAACCGTTCTAGAAATCAAATCGGGGTGTTCCAGTACATCCGTATGCATTTTAGAAGCACCGATCGTCGATACGATCCCTTCACCTACACGGGCAATGATCGTCTCTTCACCGGCACCACCGACTAGACGTTCAATATTGGCACGGACCGTAATCCTTGCCTTCGCTTTCACTTCAATCCCATTCATCGCTACACCAGAGATGAACGGAGTTTCGATCACTTTCGGGTTAACGCTCATTTGAACGGCTTGAAGAACATCACGACCTGCCAGGTCAATAGCTGCACCCCGTTCGAAAGGTAAGACGATATTGGCACGTTCTGCAGCAATTAAAGCATTCACTACGCGATCGACATTACCCCCTGCAAGGTAATGGCTCTCCAATTGATTCGTTGAAACATTGATTCCAGCCTTATGGGCCTTGATAAGGGGATTAACAACCCTGCTTGGTATAACACGGCGAAGCCTCATCCCAACTAATGTAAATATACTGATTTTGACTCCTGCCGCTAAAGCGGAAATCCATAACATTACTGGTACGAATGTGAAAAACACTGCCAATACGATGATGGCAGCAATCACTGCCAGTACAATAAATATCGTTCCTGAAGTTATCACTTAATGATTCATCCTTCCTGTATCTTTTAATTTTAATTCGAATCCGGAATTTCCCGGACGACCACCCTAGATCCTTCAACTTTAACGATCATGATTGACGAACCTTTGGAAATAAAGCTTCCTTCAGTCACGACATCGACTCTTTCATCTTTGATCAAAGCTGTTCCCGAAGGCCTCAAGTCTGTCATGGCCTCCCCTTCCACACCTAATAAATCAACTCGATTCGGATTGCTGACATACCCTTGTTCCGTATTTGTTGCATCGGTTAATATCATTTTCCTGAAAAATTTCATTTGTTTTCCAAACACCTTTACAAGTAGGATGAATACCAAAATGGATACGGTGACCGCAATTAGCAAGGATATCGTCATATGAACAGGATCATCTGATGCGAGGAATAAACTCCCCACGATCGCTGTAAATCCAAGCAGTCCGATAATCCCCCCTGGGAGAAAAAACTCAATTAGAACGAGAATGACCCCAATGATGAACATAGCTAACGATTCGTACCCGGTGATACCAGCGACAAGATGGCCATAGAAGAATAAGACGAGACTTGAGATCCCAATTACCCCTGGAATTCCAAAACCAGGTGAGAACAATTCCATCACAATCCCGATTCCCGCTAGCGTCAATAAAATGGGAACGACGATCGGATTGGTCAAAAAGCGGGCAAGTTTCTCAGGAAAGCTTTCTTCGATTGACCGAATATCGGCATCCTCAACCCCAAGTATACTATACAGCTCCGCTTCCCCAGAGACGGTGCCTTCACTATATCCAGCCTTTTTTGCCTGTTCAGCTGTAAATGTCAGCAACTTTCCTCTTTCCGCTCCATATTCGGGAAGATTGATGTCATCATCCGCCATCGCCTGAGCGAAAATGGGATCGCGTCCATTTTGTTCTGCAGCAGTCTTCATGGCAGCCAGCCAATAAGATTGCGCTTTCTTACCTGCAGCGTTCCCTGTTGAATCAATGACAGCCGCCGATCCCATGGTAGCACTTGGAACCATATAGATCTCATCTGCACTTAGAGAAATATATGCACCTGCAGATAGTGCCCTGTTATTGACGTAGGCAACTGTCTTAATTGGTGAATCGGACAGTAACTTTGCGATTTCCCCTGCCGCATCCACAGCACCTCCAGGGGTATTCACTTCGAATACGACAAGATCTGCATCAGCTGCTTCAGCAGTGGTCAGCGCACGTTCCAAAAAGGCCGAGAGCCCCTTTTCCACCGTTTCTTCAATTGGAACATGGTAAACGATCTTTTCTTTTGCAGAAACCGACGATATCCCAAATGAAGACATGGTGAACAGCAATCCAAACAGGAGTACAGATAAATAACGCCAAATTTTCAACGGAACGCCCCCTTTCCCGTATTAAACGCTGTAAGTGCCTCCAATTTCATGAAGATACTTACCAGTAAAATTCAGGCCGCAACTAAATTCGAATAAGGAGCATATGAAGCAACCCTTTACTCTGTTCTTTAGTTATTACGTATGTATATGAAAAAGGTTTCAAAAAAAGCAAATAAAATTGAAAGTACCCTATATTATCTTGGACTTTGCTTCAAAAATATACGCATAAAAACCGTGAAATACACAAAAACCACAGGCAATTTGCCTGCGGTTAGGTTTCGAGTTTTAAGTTTCGAGTTCAAGATAGATGTTGTTGTACTAATTTGTTTACTAGAGAACCATCCGCTTTACCTTTAACTTTAGGCATTAAAGCTCCCATAACTCTCCCCATATCTGCTTTGGATGTTGCATTGACTTCTTCAATCGTTTGTTTAACAATAGTAGAAATCTCTTCTTCTGAAAGTTGCTCAGGCATATATGCCTCTACGTATACTAGTTCGGTGCGGACTTTATCCACGAGATCGGAACGACCTGCGTTTTCAAACTCCTGGAGGGAGTCTTTGCGTTGTTTTAATTCGCGAGAGAGCACTGTCAATTCTTCATCATCTGTTAATTCTTGTCTCTGCTTTAGAGCTTCGTTTTGAATAGAAGCTTTCAGCATCCGAATAACAGATAGTTTGTCCTTTTCCTTGTTCTTCATCGCTTGTTTCATATCATTATTTAAACGCTCGAGAAGACTCATCTTTCCACCCTCTCTTAGAATTTACGTTTTCTAGCAGCTTCAGACTTTTTCTTACGTTTTACGCTTGGTTTTTCATAAAATTCACGCTTCCTAGCTTCCTGAAGCGATCCTGCTTTAGATACAGTACGTTTGAAACGACGAAGAGCATCTTCAAGCGATTCGTTTTTACGAACGACGGTTTTAGACATCTCTTTCCCTCCCTCCGAAAACAACACACTAACTCAAGTTGTCAACATGTTATACATGTACTAAACAATTATAATATATCATCTTTAGCAGGTCAACCAATAAAATCAAACTTATTTTGAATTTAATCATGTTATTATCATAACTTTTCTCAAAACGGCATGGAAATCCAATTTATAGCATGTCTCCTCATAATGGACCATAAGATTATTAAGGGGTGACAGTCATGTTTGAGCTATTTTTATTCCTGCTATTCATTGCGATATTCTTGGCAGGTATGTCAGTTTTACGAATCGGACTGTTCAATATGTCCGGTGCAGCATTAAAAACTTTTCTATTTAAGGTAACGGATAAGCCATGGAAAGGTTTCATGGCCGGAACCATCTTTACGGGGATCCTGCAAAGCAGCTCGGCGGTCATGGTCATGACGGTCGGCCTCGTTTCTGCAGGAAGCTTAACATTCCCGCAAACAATCGGGATTATTCTTGGAACGAATATCGGATCTACTTTTACAGCAGAGTTCATGACCTTCTCTTTGGATCGTTGGATCATTCCCGGAGTTGTCAGCGGCGCTTTCCTTTGCTTCATGCCTAAAGTATTACCGAGAAGCTTAGGGATGTCCCTGATCGGAATCTCTGCCATCTTCGCGGCAATGAGTGGTTTTAAAACGCTTTCGACACCGATTGCTGCCTATCCATCCATACAGACGCTCATCCATTACATAGAGGGCCATATGATTTATGCCCTATTAGCCGGAATACTATTGACGGCACTCATTCATTCCAGTTCAGCAACCATCGGGATAGCCATGAGCTTTTTGATGAATGGGGAGTTATCCGTCGCTTCCGCAATCATCATCATGCTCGGATCCAATATAGGCACTTGCATCACCGGATACATGGCCAGCATCGGGTCTGGGAGACAAGCCGTCTTCACGGCTTATGCACATATTTGGCTAAACGTCATCGGGGTTGCCGCATTCCTGCCTTTTGTGGACACCCTGGAACGAGCGGCTGCCTTTTTCACCGAAAACAAGGGGACACAGCTCGCCCATGCGAGTGTCATTTTCAATATCTTGACTTCTTTGGCTGTCTTGCCTTTCGCACGCCAATTCTCCAATTTCATTCTTTTGGCACATCGGCCACATATAAAAAAATAAGCCGCATTCGAAAGAATGCGGCTTATTGCAATATCAATAATCCGAATCAGCCGTTAAGCCCTTTACGATGGAGACACCTGCACTCGCTCCAATTCTTGTTGCACCAGCTTCAATCACGTTCTGGGCATCAGCCGTGTTGCGGACTCCGCCTGAAGCTTTGACACCGATATCGGGACCGACCGTTTTTCTCATGAGCGCGATATCTTCAACAGTCGCACCGCCGGTCGAAAAACCAGTTGATGTTTTAACATAATCCGTTCCCGCTTTTACTGCAAGTTCACAAGCACGGACTTTTTCTTCCTCAGTCAATAGAGCGGTTTCAATGATTACTTTCGATAGAGCTTTACCAGTGGATGCCGCTACCACAGCACGGATATCCCGCTCTACCAACTCATCATCCTTGTCCTTCAATGCGCCGATATTAATCACCATATCGACTTCGTGGGCGCCATTGCTGATGGCATCTTTCGTTTCAAAAGCTTTGGTTTCCGGTGTGGTTGCACCTAGAGGGAACCCGATAACCGTACAAACTTTTACATCTGAACCTTCCAAAAGTTCGCTTGCATACTTAACCCAAGTCGGGTTTACGCATACGGAAGCAAAGTTATATTCTCTCGCTTCTTCGCATAATACCTTAATTTGCTCTTTGGTTGCATCTGCTTTTAATAACGTGTGGTCAATTAAACCTGCTACATTTTGTGACATTAATAATCCTCCTCAAAAACAATCTATAACTAGTTGTACGTACCTCTCATGATACCATAGTTTATCCAATTTGACGATATATATAGTCTTTACCCGAATGTACCAAGAAACACGCAAGCAGAGGATAAAAAAAAAGACAGCAGAAAACGGCTGTCTTAAATATTGGAAACTTGTTGCAACGGAAAATCCTTCACGACCGTCACGAACTGACCTTCACTAAATGGATAGCCAGACTTTGTAATCTTCACTTTTACGATTTCACCGACCATCTCATCCGAAGCCGGGAAGACGATTTTCATGTAATTATCGGAGTATCCTTCATAAAGGCCATTTTCCAACTTCGTTTCAGGAATGACTTCAAGAACTTCTCCCTCAAATCGTGATGCATACTCTTTTGCCAGCTGGTCCGACAAAGCGATAAGACGGTGGACGCGTTCATTTTTGACATCTTCATCCACTTGATCTTCCATACGCGCAGCCGGAGTCCCTGTCCGTTTTGAATAAGGGAAGACATGGAGTTCGGAGAATTTATATTTTTCTATAAAGTTATATGTCTCCATGAATTCTTCTTCGGTTTCACCCGGGAAACCTACGATGACATCCGAAGTAACAGCAAGACCCGGAAGTGCAATCTTTAACTTTTCGATTCGATCACCGAAGAAATCCATCGTATATTTACGTCTCATCCGTTTTAAAACCGTATCGGAACCCGATTGGATTGGAATATGCAAATGACGTACGACTTTTTTCGATTTGGTCAGCACTTCAATGATCTCATCTGTAATTTGGCTGGCTTCAATGGATGAAATACGGATGCGCTTCAGCCCATCGATTTTTTCCAGGTCCCGCAGCAGCATCGCCAAATTATAGTCCTTCAAATCGTCTCCATATCCACCAGTATGAATTCCGGTCAGGACTAGTTCTTTATATCCAGCCTCCACAAGCTGTTCAGCTTGGTGAACGACTTCCTTTGGGTCGCGGGAACGCATTAATCCACGAGCCCAAGGGATGATGCAGAAAGTGCAGAAATTATTGCACCCTTCCTGAATCTTTAATGAAGCACGTGTACGGTCTGTAAAAGCAGGTACATCCAACTCTTCGTAGACACGGTTTTTCATGATATTTCCTACAGCATTGATTGGTTCACGTTCAACCTTGAATTGCTCGATGTAATCAAGCAGTTTAACCCTGTCCTGTGTTCCTACAACAATATCCACACCTGGTATAGCCATGATTTCTGCTGGCGATGTCTGAGCGTAGCATCCCGTTACCGCTATGACGGCATTCGGATTCTTACGAATGGCACGACGGATGACCTGACGGCTTTTCTTATCGCCAGTGTTTGTCACCGTGCATGTGTTGATGACATATACATCTGATGTGTTTTCAAACTCAACACGATCATATCCCCCAGTTTTGAATAATTGCCAAATAGCCTCTGTTTCATAATGATTCACTTTACAGCCTAATGTATGGAAAGCGACCGTTGCCATTTTTCATCACCTCAAAAGTTCTACATGATAAGAAACAGCGGAAAGTGCATATAAAGGTGCTGTTTCAGTTCTTAATATCCTTGGTCCAAGACCGCAAGCCACAAAACCGGCATCAGTCAGTTTTTCAATTTCCTTATCTGCTAACCCACCTTCAGGACCAAACACGAATAAGATCGATTGCCCTGGGGTGATATCTTTCAAGACAGATGCGAGTACAGAAGTTTCCCCACGTTTTGCCTCTTCTTCAAAAGCGATTAATTTATGATTGAAACCGGAAGCATACCCAGCTAGCTGAACTGCCGTCATCGGTTCCTTGATGGCAGGGATAACTGTGCGGTGAGATTGTTCAGCCGCCTCTTTTGAAATCTTCTGGAGCCTCTCCAATTTCTTACCTACCTTTTTGTGGTCCCATTTTACCACCGAACGAGCCGCAATAAAAGGGATAAATTCAACGGCACCCAGTTCCGTACCCTTTTGAACGATATATTCCAATTTATCCCCTTTAGGCAGACCGCTCGCTATCACAACCCTCACAGGAAGTTCCTTTTCTTCATTCTTCCATTCGATAACGGTCCCTATAACAGCATCATCACTAATTTCCGAAATTTCCGTGATAGCTGTCATACCATTGCCTTTCACCGTGATGATCCGCTCCCCCGGTCCCATCCTCATGACCCTGGCGATATGGTGAAAATCATCGCCTGATATCGTTACCGTGTTTCCATTGATGTCTTCTTCGTTAAGAAAATACCGTTGCACACTGCCACCCACTTCGTCTAGTCTAAAAACTTACAGGCTAACAGTCAGAGGCTTATTACCCGAATGCAAGCCATGCAAAGATTCAAGCTAAAAAAAGGTACTCTGACTATCAAAATACCCGATAATCAGAGTAACTTTTTTCAATTAATCATTTCTTTTCGCGATTATCGCTACCCAATCTTCCATCAAGATGGTTTCGGAAATGGTGAAGCCAGATCCTGTAATCGCATCCTTCACATCTTGTTTCTTAGGTTGAATGATTCCAGAAGCTATAAAATATCCGCCCGGTTTGACGACTTTCGCTACATCATCCGTAAAGCGCATGATCACTTCGGCAAGAATGTTAGCCACGACGACATCCGCATGTTCATTTACACCATCCAGCAAGTTACCTTTTGAAACGGACACTTTATCCTGAACGTTATTAAGTTCCACATTCTGTATAGCTGACTGTACAGCCACTTCATCCAAATCAAGGGACTGGATTCGTTTTGCGTCCAATAATGCAGCAGCAATGCTTAGAACACCAGAACCCGTTCCTACATCAACAACTAAATCCCCAGGCCGCACTGTACGTTCCAACGCTTGGATGCACATGACCGTTGTCGGGTGTGTACCTGTTCCGAAGGCCATGCCTGGATCAAGTTCGATGATTAGTTCGTCGCTGCTTACTGGAGTGTAATCTTCCCATGTTGGCACGATGGTAAAACGTTCGGATATCTTGACGGGATTATAATATTTTTTCCAAGCCGTCGCCCACTCTTCTTCATTCACTTCACTAATTGAAACAACATTCTTCCCAAGGTCTATATCAAAAAGGTGGAGATTATTGATTGATTCCTTAATAGCATCAACGGTTTCACCAAGAAAGCTGTTTACGGGAAGATAAGCCTTAATGACTACACCCTCATCCGGATAATCATCTGGGTTTAAGTGGTAGATTTCGCCAAAAACATTTTCGCGTTCCTTGACTAATTCTAGAGGATCCTCAATGACAACACCGCTCGCACCTGCCTCATGAAGAATATTAGAAACAGGTTCAACCGCTTCATTCGTTGTTTGGATTGCAAATTCAGACCACTTCATAATCTACCAACTCCCAATTTGTTCTTTTACTTTTATTCACCTATCTTTAAATGCACGTTTCACTTTTGAGAAAAAGCCATCTTCTTGTTCATCTATACCTTGTCCGCTGATATCGCTGAACTCACGAAGCAGATCCTTTTGTTTTTCCGTTAATTTTTTAGGCGTTACCACTAATACGACTACATGCTGATCTCCTTGGCCATATCCTCTGACGTTAGGAACACCTTTGCCTTTTAAACGGAAACGCGTGCTTGTTTGTGTACCGGCAGGGATCTTCAGCTTCACTTTTCCATGAAGGGTCGGAACTTCTATTTCATCGCCTAATGCTGCCTGAGCGAAAGTAACCGGCATTTCACAATAGATGTCATCGCCATCCCGCTCAAAGAATTCATGGCTGCGTACATGGAAGACAACATACAGGTCTCCAGCTGGACCGCCATTGATTCCTGGCTCTCCTTGGCCGGTTACACGCAATTGCTGACCATCATCAATTCCGGCTGGCACCTTAACTTGGATCTTTTTACGTTTTTGGACTTTTCCGTCACCGCCACATGTTGAGCATTTATTAGGAATGATTTTTCCTGTTCCTTGACAATGGTGACATGCTCTCCGGTTCACAATCCTTCCGAACGCTGTGTTTTGTTCAACATTCAATTGACCGGTTCCATGACAATGTGAACAATTTTCCACTTTTGTGCCTGGTTTGGCACCGGATCCTTTACATGTATCACAATTCTCTTCACGCGGAATTTCGATTTCAGTATCTTTTCCAAATGCAGCCTCTTCAAAAGAAAGCGTCATCGTATACTGTAAATCCGCCCCTTGACGCGGTGCATTAGGATCTCTCCTACGTCCGCCGCCACCAAAGAAGCTACTGAAAATATCTTCAAAACCGCCGAAACCACCAAAGTCCTGACCACCAAAGCCCTGATTTGGATCTGTATGTCCGAATTGGTCATAATGGGCCTTTTTCTGTTCGTCACTCAATACTTCGTAAGCTTCCTTGATTTCCTTGAATTTATCCGCAGCATCGTCCGCTTTATTAATATCAGGGTGATATTGTTTGGAGAGCTTTCGATACGCTTTTTTGATTTCTTCCTTCGAAGCACTCTTCGAAAGGCCTAACACCTCATAATAATCGCGTTTACTCATATCTAAAATCCACTCCCGATTCGATTCACATAAAGGTAATATTATCACTGAACGAAGATAATAATCAACTAGAAAAGTACAAACAGGCTTTAACACTTTTTTGTAATTGGTAATGCCAGCCCCAAATTGCACATATTTATTTCTAAAATCCCATGATTCCCCAACAGCGATTGTAAGATTAAAAGAAAACCAGATGCCAACGCTCCCTGACAATGATTCCCTTCATTGTAAAAAAAGCCAAAGTCAAGATAACCTGACTTTGACTTTTCTACAATGGCAGGCAGAAATGAACTGCCCAATATTTATCAGTGTCCCGATTGGGTCACTTTTTATTTTTTCTCTTCTTCGTTAACTTCCGTGTATTCTGCATCGACGACATTATCGTCTTTAGCAGATTCGCCAGCACCGGCTTCGCCAGCTTGCTGAGCTTTTGCCGATTCTTCATAAAGCTTCATTGTCAAAGCTTGAACGATTTCATTAAGTGCATCTTTTTTCACGCGGATTTCTTCAAGCTCATTTTTCTCGATTGCAGCTTTCAGTTCGTCCTTCGCTTCATTTGCTTTTGTTACTTCCGCTTCGTCCACTTTACCTTCTAGATCTTTAAGCGTTTTTTCCGTTTGGAAGACTAATTGATCAGCTTCGTTACGAAGTTCAACTTCTTCTTTACGTTGTTTATCGCTATCGGCATTTTCTTCCGCTTCACGTACCATGCGTTCGATCTCTTCATCAGAAAGTCCTGAAGATGATTTGATGGTGATCGCTTGTTCTTTGTTCGTGCCAAGATCTTTCGCACGAACGTTCACGATACCATTTTTATCGATATCGAATGTCACTTCAACTTGCGGAATTCCACGCGGTGCAGGTGGAATGTCACTCAATTGGAAACGACCGAGCGTTTTGTTATCCGCTGACATTGGACGTTCACCTTGAAGAACATGGATATCAACTGCCGTTTGGTTATCAGCCGCTGTCGAGAATACTTGTGATTTACTAGTTGGAATCGTAGTATTACGGTCAATCAGTTTCGTGAACACTCCGCCCATCGTTTCAATTCCAAGTGAAAGTGGAGTTACATCCAGAAGGACAACGTCTTTAACATCTCCTGTTAATACGCCACCTTGAATTGCAGCACCCATAGCCACTACTTCATCAGGGTTTACACCTTTGCTTGGTTCTTGACCGATTTCCTTTTTGATCGCTTCAACAACCGCAGGAATACGTGTAGATCCACCAACAAGGATTACTTTGTCAATTTCAGATGCTGAAAGGCCAGCATCTTTCAATGCTTGACGAGTTGGTCCCATAGTACGCTCAACAAGACCTGAAGAAAGCTCATCGAATTTTGCTCTAGTCATCGTTACGTCCAAGTGAAGCGGGCCAGCATCCCCAGCTGTGATGAATGGCAATGAAATTTGAGTTGAAGTTACGCCGGAAAGATCTTTTTTCGCTTTTTCAGCTGCATCTTTCAAACGTTGTACCGCCATTTTATCTTTTGAAAGGTCGATTCCGTTTTCTTTCTTGAATGCTTCAACTAGGTAATCGATGATGACTTGGTCGAAATCATCTCCACCTAGACGGTTGTCACCGGCTGTGGACTTAACTTCGAAAACGCCATCTCCAAGTTCCATGATCGATACGTCGAATGTACCGCCGCCAAGGTCGAATACAAGGATCGTTTGATCTTCTTCCGTTTTATCCAAACCGTATGCAAGTGCTGCAGCTGTAGGTTCGTTGATGATACGTTCCACTTCAAGACCAGCAATTTGCCCAGCATCCTTAGTTGCTTGACGTTCTGCATCATTGAAGTAAGCAGGTACAGTGATAACCGCTTTTGTAACTTTTTCGCCAAGATACTCTTCAGCGTATGATTTTAAGTATTGAAGAATGATTGCAGAAACTTCCTGAGGTGAGTATTCTTTTCCTTCAATTACTTCTTTATGGTCGGTACCCATATGGCGTTTAATGGAAATGATTGTGTTAGGGTTTGTAATCGCTTGGCGTTTTGCCACTTCCCCCACTTGTCTTTCTCCATTTTTGAATGCCACTACGGATGGTGTTGTACGGTTTCCTTCTGGATTCGGGATTACTTTTGGTTCCCCGCCTTCAAGTACAGATACACAAGAGTTTGTTGTACCTAAGTCAATACCAATAATCTTGCTCATAGTTTCACTACCTCCCAATTTTTTATATGTAATAATCTTATTCGTTCACTTTAACCATTGCAGGTCGAATCACACGGTCTTTTAGAAGGTATCCTTTTTGGAATTCCTCGACGACGATGTTAGAACCGAAGTTTTCATCTTGAACTTGCATGACCGCTTGATGCAAACGCGGATCGAACTCTTCACCAACCGAACTGATCGGTTCGATGCCTTCTTTAGTCAATGCATCAGTAATCGCTTTGTAGACCATTTCCATGCCTTGAAGCAGGGATTTCGTCTGTTCATTTTCCGCTTCGATTTTTGTAGCTCTTTCAAAATTATCAAGAGCTTCCACTAAATCACTGGCAATACTTTGAACTCTATATTTTTGAGCCGCCTCCATATCAAGCTTGGCACGGCGTCTTGAATTATCAAAATCGGCCTGCAGACGAAGATAACGGTTATCCATTTCTTCGATTTTTGCCTGAAGCTCAGCAATCTTTTCATGAGCCAATTGAAGTTCATCTTTTTCAACCGGAGTTTCCTCTTGGTTTTGTTCTGCTGGAGTTTCTTCTTCAGCGAAAACTGCTTCTGCAGCGCTTTCCTCGATTGTTTCATTTTCCAATGTTTTTTCTTCATTTTTATTTTCTGTCACAATCTCACCTCCCTAAAAGGGTTATACAATTTATGCTAAAGTAATAGGTCAGGCTGCGGAATATGACCTCCGCCACCTTAACAATATTACCTTTGCTACTATTTTTGATACAGTTTTGTCATTAGGGCCGTTAAATCTTTCGAGAAAAACGAAAGCAAACTGATCACTCGCGAATATTCCATTCTCGTCGGACCCAATATGGCTAATGTGCCCACTTGCTCCTGCCCGATTGAGTATGTTGCCGTAATCAAACTGCAGTCATCGAGCACTGTGTTTTGGTTTTCACGGCCAATCTTGACGTGGATGCCCGATGGATTTTGAGTAATGAGTTCATAAAAACCCTGCTCCTGCTCAATCATCGATAAAAGCGTGCTTACTTTAGCAATATCATGGAACTCAGGCTGCCTTAGCATATTCGTTTTCCCGCCGAAAAATATTTTTTCGGGCTTTGTGTCCGTTAGGGTATCCGCCAGGACAGAGACCATCGATCCATAGTTATGGATGTGACGGCTCAAAAGAACAGCCACTTCCTTGTAGATCTTATCCTTTAGATCAACTAGCGGAACATCGACCAAACGGGAATTCAATATGTTCACCATCTTTTCAATTTCGTTTATATCAAAAGAAGGCGGTAAGGAAATCATTCGATTTTCCACATGACCTGTATCAGTAATAATGATGGCTATTGCCGTTTCCGGGCTCAAAGGAATGATCTGGATTTTCTTCAGCTTATGCTCATTCACTTTTGGCCCCAGTACAATCGCCGTATAATTCGTCAGTTCCGAAAGTATTTTCGCTGACTTCTGAACGATCTTTTCCAATTCATAAATTCGTTCTACAAAAACGGATTTTAATATCTTCATTTCATTCTTTTTCGGAGCTTGAGGAGAAAGTAAATGATCCACATAATATCTATACCCTTTTTCAGAAGGAATCCTACCGGAAGAAGTATGGGTTTTTTCTAAAAATCCCATTTCTTCAAGATCAGACATTTCGTTGCGAATTGTGGCAGAGCTGAACGTAATTTCATCTTTCTTCGACAAGCTTCGTGACCCGACTGGCTGGGCAGAATGGATAAAATCCTCGATTATCACTTGTAGAATCAATAATTGACGATCAGTTAGCATGTATGATCACCTCTGTTAGCACTCTGTCTCTTCGAGTGCTAATATACTAATAAATTATCAAATGAAGCTTATGATGTCAACAATGAAAACCGCTAATTACTCGTTAAAATAACATGGATTAACTTCACTCGGAATCAATTATGCCTAAAAATGATTGGAACACTTCATTTCCAAGCAGTTTCCCCCGCTCCGTCAAGCGCACGAACCCGCCTTCCACCTTAAGCAGACCCTTTGCCGCTTCTTCTTCGAGCGGTTTCCTGAAAATCTCCGTCATTTCAACAAAAAATTTATTCTTGAAGGTTTCCAATGAAACTCCTTCCGTTTTTCGGAGACCCAAAAACATCTCCTCTTCCATCCGTTCATGAAGCGGTACTGGGCGTTCCTCCAATACAGGCAGCTGGTTCGCCATCAATGGTGTGATATATTTCTTCACCGGTCCATGATTGGCCACTCTTTTTCCTCCAGTATAGCCATGTGCACCGGCACCAATCCCATAATACTCCACATTATCCCAATATGTCAGGTTGTGCCGGCTTTCAAACCCAGCACGGGCAAAATTACTGATTTCATATTGATGCAGTCCATGCTTCTCCATCTCTTCCATCAACTTCTCATACATCGAAGCCTCGAGCTCCTGCGGCGGCAGGTTTAATTTACCCCTTCGCATCTGATTATAAAAAACCGTTTTCGGCTCAACGATCAATGAGTAGCTGGAATAGTGCGGCAATTGAAGGGCAATCGCTTTATCCAACGTGTCATTGAAATCTTCCATAGTTTGTCCCGGCAATCCGTAAATCAAATCGATGCTGATATTCGTAAAGCCAACTTCTTGAGCCAAATGAATCGTTTCATATACTTCAGAAGCCCGATGAGTCCGGCCTATTCGCTTTAATAATTCATCATTGAAGCTTTGCACTCCAAAGCTAAGTCTATTGACACCTGAATGATAAAGTATCTCGAGTTTTTCTCGCGAAAGATCCCCTGGATTGGCTTCGAATGTATATTCAGCCTTTTTTGGATCAAATGGCAGGGTTTCATTGATCGCTTCACATAAAAAAGCAAGCTGCTTTTCATTTAGGGAGGTCGGTGTCCCTCCACCGACGAAAACCGTATCCAAACCTGCAGTCGGGTATTTGGAAAGTTGCATCACCATTTCCCTTTTCATCATCTGTAAATATTCGTCGACCGGCTGTCCCTGTAAAAATACTTTATTAAAATCACAATAGTGACAAATATGTTCACAAAATGGTATATGGAGGTAGGCGCTTTTAATCATTGTGTTCACAACCTTTTAATCGAATGAGTCGATAGAAAAAGAGGCTAGATCTCCTCTACCCTCTTTTTTCTATCTATCGTTTATTTTATTTATTTTTTCGGTGTCGTATCATCCATTTTCAAAACAGCCATGAAAGCTTCTTGCGGCACTTCAACGGAACCTACCTGTTTCATCCGCTTTTTACCTTCTTTCTGTTTTTCGAGCAACTTACGTTTACGGGAAATATCGCCGCCGTAACATTTAGCCAATACGTTTTTGCGCATTGCACTAATCGAAGAACGGGCCACGATCTTTTGCCCGATCGCTGCTTGGATCGGCACTTCAAATTGTTGTCTTGGAATCAATTTCTTCAATTTTTCAACAATGACTTTACCGCGTTCATAAGCAAAGTCCTTATGAACGATGAAACTCAACGCATCCACAGTTTCAGCGTTCAGTAAGATATCCATCTTCACAAGCTTGGACGGTTTGTAGCCGATCAACTCATAATCGAATGAAGCATAGCCTCTAGTATTGGATTTCAACTGATCGAAGAAATCATAAACGATTTCCGATAATGGTATTTCATAATGAATGCTCACACGAGTCTCATCGATATATTCCATATCAATGAAGTTACCGCGTTTATTTTGACAGATTTCCATGATCGTTCCGACGAACTCTGTCGGTGCCATCATCGTTGCTTTGACATATGGCTCCTCGACTCGTTCAATCTTTTGAGCATCCGGCATATTGGACGGGTTATCTACTTTCAGGACCGTTCCGTCTGTCAGGATCACATCATAAATAACACTTGGCGCAGTGGTGATCAGATCAATTTTGAATTCACGTTCAATCCGTTCCTGGATTATTTCCATATGAAGGAGTCCAAGGAATCCGCAACGGAAACCGAAGCCCAATGCTTGCGATGATTCCGCTTCGAACTGTAACGCTGAATCGTTCAATTCCAACTTCTCTAATGCATCCCTTAAATCATTGAATTTCGATGCGTCAATTGGGTATAAACCGCAATATACCATCGGATTCATCTTCCGGTAACCCGGCAATGGCTCTGTCGCACTATTCACGGCACTGGTAATCGTATCACCAACAGTCGTATCACCAACGTTTTTAATGGCGGCAGTAAGGAAACCTACATCACCGACGTTAAGTTCATCCAAAAGCTGGGTTTTTGGATTGAAGACACCCAATTCGGTTACATCAAATTCCTTGCCAGTGGACATCATTTTGATTTTGTCGCCCACTTTAATGGAACCCTCAACAACACGGATATAGGCAACCACACCGCGGTACGCATCAAACAGTGAATCGAAAATAAGCGCCTTGAACGGGGCATCGGGATCTCCCTGTGGTGCTGGCACCAATTCAACGACCTGCTCCAAAATCTCCTCGATTCCGATTCCCGCTTTAGCGGAAGCCAAAACTGCATCGGAAGCATCCAATCCGATTACTTCCTCGATTTCTCCACGTACCCGTTCCGGATCGGCACTCGGCAAATCAATTTTATTGATGACCGGAATGATTTCCAGGTTGTTGTCCAAAGCTAAATACACGTTTGCAAGCGTTTGGGCCTCAATTCCCTGTGCCGCATCGACAACAAGGACAGCACCTTCACACGCTGCAAGGCTTCGTGAAACTTCATACGTAAAATCGACATGTCCCGGTGTATCAATAAGATGGAAAATATATTCTTCGCCATCTTTCGCATTATATTTCAATTGAATCGCATTCAATTTAATCGTAATTCCACGCTCTCGCTCTAAATCCATGGAATCCAACAGTTGACTCTTCATTTCACGCTGAGTCATTGCGTTCGTTTTTTCAATGATACGATCCGCCAATGTAGATTTTCCATGATCAATATGAGCGATGATGGAAAAGTTACGAATCTTTGATTGTCTTTTTAATTTTTCTTCTCTATTCATGACGTTCACTCCCACTAGTCGACACAATACACTATTTTTTATTATATCAATAGAAAATGCAAGATTCAACAGAATAGTTACAAAAGAATCATCATTGTAGGGCAAAGGATAAAAAAAGGCTGCATTCCGGATTCGGATGCAACCTTTTGATAGGGCACACTCAACTTATTTCATACTTAAATCATATCAATAAGTGCTTGAAAGGCCCCTGATATCGTATCTCCAAGCGTTTTGCCGACCGATGAGAAAAAGTTGAAAGCTTTCATTTCTTCAAGCTTTTCTTTTTTCGTCTCCAAATCATGACTTGTTACTTTTTCGCCAAGAATATCCGCTTCCATCTCCCCTTGATCCGATTGGTTAATAATGAATGCACTATTCAAAGAGGGATCTTCATACCCCTTCATTTTTTTCATCCCATCGTTCGCTTGCTGCATTCCAATCAAAACACCTAAAAATAATACGAGCACAATCCCTGTACATTTCAACCAAAACCGAACCATGATAGAGAACTCCTTTCAACTTACTTCGCTTCCGATTCCCCAGTCGTTTTATCAACCGCTTTGGCATCCCAGTAAAATTCACTGAAAACATCGGTAAAGGCATCAACGGTTAAGTACATTTCCTCGAAAGTATTATCAACACCGCCAATTTCCAAGAGCATGGCATTGCTTGACAAATCCTGATTGTATACTCCATTCTGCCCCGCTCCGCCTTGTTTCATAACCCCTCGTGAAATGCCTGGGTATTTTTTCTCCAAAGCTTTATGAAGCTTATTGGCAAGCGCTGCATTTTTTTCGAAGTTCGGGTTATTGCCCCCGACCACGAAGGCAATCTTGGCATAATCTTTACCGTTAATGTTAATGGTCGTATGTTTTTTTCGTTTAGAATCACGATGGATATCAATGATATATTCTAGATCTTTGTTGGTAGCCAACGCAGTCTGAACGGATTTACGAGACTCTTGATAGGATTTGGCATAATTCAATCCTTTATTATTCAAATTGCCCATGATATCTGTTTTATCAAGCGATGACCCTATCCCGTTATCAGCCATGTCCTCCACCATTCGTTCCCCCAATTTCGTAATATTGATTTTAGAATGGTAGGCTAGATTCGGATTTGTCACCCCTTTTAAATAAGGAAGATACGATTCCCGGTTATGGCTATGGTAAATCTCGACCACTTTCCGTCCATTGGTCGTTTGATTCGGCTGATTGGCCACTCCTTTTTCCGGTTCTTCAATCTCATCCAGGTTTTGCAGGGATGCATCCCTTTCTTCATTCAGGACGTCTACTGGCGGCGAGGATTCATACGGCATATTCGTATAATTCGTTCCTTCACCAGCCACGAGGATCTCATTATCAAAAATCGAAAAGCCAGGAAGTTCCCTGCCAAGTAAACTTCTCGGGTCCTCCAATGAAATGTTAGTCGAGACTTTTATCAATTGATTCGTGATAACCGATTCCTGCTTACCTTCTGGCAGGGCATTAAAAAAATAATGGTTTTCATTGGCCAGCATCGAGAACAGCATTTTTCCCGAGAATTGGTTGGCTACAGTATGTACGGAATTCGAAGATATCCGATACTCCGGTCTTAGGGAAGTCATGACACCACTGACTGAAAATACAAAAAGAAGCAAGGCGAGAATACCTAGAAAAGTTTTTATTATTGTTGATCCGTGAATAGCTGTTATGATCCCTGGGGAATTTCTTCTTTTCATCTTTCCACCCTCTCTATAGCTTGTCTATTAATACCTATGACTTTGCTAGAAAGGGTAGAACACCATTTTTGGGCACTGAAAATGATTTAACGGGTATAGTAGCCCGTATTTTCTTGATTTATTGAATTATGCAGGGCAGCATTTAATCCATTAGCTATCAAATTGGCCATATCTTCAATGAAAACATCCACTTCTTTGGGCGTAACCATTAAATTATGACCAAGTGGCGAAAGCACCTCATAAATCAATTTCCGTTTCTCTTCATCAGGGAGGACACCTATCATTCCCAAGAAAGTTTGGCGTTCCTGTTCACCTGGCATATCCTCTTCGGTCAGCTTTGTCCGCTTTCCAAAACTGAATCCAGCGGGTGCCAACGAACGGGATGGTCTGTCCCCTTCATTCATTTCCTTGCCAAAGTGCTTCAAGATATAATCAATCGTATCGCTTGCTATCGATACGGCATCCACGACGGTAGGTATTCCAATGGCTATAACAGGAACTCCCAGGGTAGCCTGACTCAATTCTTTTCGTTTATTTCCAACACCAGACCCTGGATGGATGCCTGTATCCGTAATTTGAATCGTGGAATTCACACGATCAATCGAACGGGCAGCCAATGCATCAACGACGATCAGGAAATCAGGGTTACTTTTTTCGATGACTCCTTTTATGATGTCACTCGTCTCGATTCCCGTAATCCCCATCACACCAGGGGAGATCGCACTGACCGGCCGATAGCCTTCCTTGACCGACTCAGGCTGCAATTCGAACAAATGTCTTGTGACTACAAGGTTCTCAACGACTGCAGGTCCCAGAGCATCGGGAGTAACATTCCAGTTACCAAGGCCGACAACTAAACAACTGCTTTCCTTGGTGATTTTATTCCGTTTCAAGAAGTACGCCAGTTCATTGGCAAACACCTTTTCCACCCGTTGCTGAGTATCCGTATCCTGCTGGCGGATTCCCTGGACTTCGATGGTCAAATAGCTGCCCTGTTTTTTACCGATTTCTTTTTCCCCTTCAGCCGTGACCTCGACTAAGGATACCTTCAGATCTTCCACTTCTTTTTCCTTAATTATGACCCCTTCAATATGGGATACATCCACTTCCTCAACGACACCTTTATGTTCAAGGGCAATTTCCTTTGCTTCAATCGCCAAATCTGTTCGAATTCCGTATTCACTAAGGTCCAAATTATTTTCCATAACGGCCTCCTGATGTTTGAATTGTATCTAATCTAGTAATTTTCATGGTCTCTCTTAAACATTCTGTCGTTTTTGCTTTTTTATTATTCATTTTTTTGATACAATGAATTATGACGAGATGAATTTATTACTGAAATTATAATTCCTTTTATAATTCCTTTTCGATTCTCAATCTGAAGTATTGCATATTTATGAGCAGTCTGATAGAATATCACTTGTGCTATTTGATATGGATTTGAAAAGTCGAGTTCATATAATCTCGATTTCTTTGTAGGAGGTGAACGGAATGCCAAACATTAAATCTGCTATTAAACGTGTAAAAATCAACGACAAAAAACGCGTTCATAACATTACTGTTAGATCAACTATGCGTACTACAGTGAAAAATGCTGAAGTTGCATTAGCTGGTGAAAACGTTGAAGCTGCTAAAGAAGCTCTATTAACAGCTGCTGTGAAATTAGACAAAGCTGCATCTAAAGGATTAATCCATAAAAATGCGGCAGCCCGTAAAAAATCTCGTTTAGCGAAAAGACTTAACGCTCTTAACGCATAATGACACAAAATTAAACGATCCAATTGGATCGTTTTTTTTGTGCGTGTTTTTTCGTATAAAAAAGGTGGCAGGGTTCCTGCCACCTTTTTTATGATCTGATTTTTAAAAGCAGCAGCTCAAGCGTGATCGCCTTATCGGCTTGGCCGGTCTTCATTTTATAATCCGCCTCCGCTAAGTCGTTCATGATGGACAACAGCTCGCGTTCCTGGAATTTCCCCGTCTTTTCGAGTGCCAGTTTCACCCTGTATGGATGCACCTTCAGTTGTCCCGCAATTTTTTGCTGGCTATAGCCTTGACGGGAAAGCTCTTTCACTTGATACATTAGCCTGACTTGTCCAGCCATGACACTTAAGATCTTGATCGGCTCTTCGTTCTGCCTGAGCAGATCGTGTAAAATCGTCATGGCACTTTCCATCTTCCGCTGTAAGACATGATCAACTAGCGTGAAGATATTCTGCTCAAGGGATTTAGCGACCAGCTTTTCCACTATCTCGACCGTAATATGTTTATCAGCTTCTGCATAAAGGACCATTTTATCCAGTTCATTCGTCAGCATCATCAGATTCGTTCCTGCAAGTTCAAGTAAAAGCTCTGTAGCCTGTTCATCTATTTGGACAGAAGAAGCTTCTACCCGCTCCTTCACCCACACCTTTAACTCATGATCACCAAGCTTCTTCGCTTCAACGAGAACCGCCTTACGCTTCAGTTCCTTGGTGATTTTCTTCCGTTCATCCAGTTTCTCATAAGGTGCGGTCAAAACGACAATAGAATAAGGAACCGGATCAGCCAAATAAGCTTCCAGTCTTTTCACATTATGTTCAACTCTTGACTTCGTTTTTTCTGCTGTCAAAAAAAATGGGTTTTGCATGAAAACAAGGCGCCTTTCCCCGATAAACGGGAGGGTTTCGACATCTTCAAGCGCTGTTTCAACAGGCGTCTCTTCTAAATCAAATTGAGAAAAGTTAAAATCCATCTCATCTTCGTGAAGGACATTCTCGATCAATAGCTGCTTCGTTTCATTAATTAGGTAGGCTTCCGTTCCATATAACAAGTATACTGAAGCGAACTGCCCTTTTTTTATACTTTTCCATACGTCTAATACCAATAGAATCCGCCTCTTTTTTATGTATTCTTCTCTAATGGTATAGGTGGATGGACCATTTGACAAGCTATAAAGGGAACTAGCCCCCTAAAGGACTAATTCCGGATCTATATGAACACTTTCAAGAAAGGCCCGGGTAATCTTCCTTGAAAGCGGGTAAAGTATTCATGTAGAACAAAAATTGGCTTTTCTTTTTTCGCTTGCTTTGTTTGTACTTTTATTTTGACCTCAAAATCCCAAACTATTTGTGACAACTCTTGTCAGTAAAGGAAATGAAGAAATGAAGCCTGTAGATTTTTTTTTGGTAATGTTTTATACTATTAGCAGAAATAGGAGGGGTAATAATGAACGAATTCGAAAAGAATGTCCAATCCAAGACAGATGACGTCGCTGATTCCGCTATGGGATTCATCGGTTCTTTTGTATTTTTCGCTGCCTTGTTCACCATAGCTGTCGTCGTTAAAGCTGTCGGATCCTGATTTCATTACTACATGCACTTATTTTTCCTGATGGAGGCTGCCGTTGCAGTCTCTTTCTTTTTGATTTTCTACATACTATGGAAGTGTCTTCCGAAAGGTTCCTCTCCTTTTGTAATACTTATAAATTATAGATCCATCCTCATCCGTCCTGAACACCTTAATGCCATTTCCCTCCAGATTCCCAATTACGTCTCCATGTGGGTGACCGTAGCCATTTTCTTTTCCAACCGAAATAAGAGCAGCTTTCGGCTGTAGCTGTTCAAGGAATAACGTGGAAGAAGAAGTTTTACTGCCATGGTGACCAACCTTCAAGATATCCGCCTGCAACTGCGGAAATGTGCTTAATAGCTCCCTTTCGCCCTCTTCTCCCATATCTCCAGTAAATATCCATGACAATCCCCCAATCTCTGAGTGAAGGACTATCGATGAATCATTCTTATTGTCTTCCTTTTCATATGGACTTAGCACGGAAAACTGCGCTCCGCCCACTACCCAATGGTCCCCCCTCTTCAAGACGGTCATTTTCATCTTTTTATCTCTTGCCATGGACACAAAATCCAAATTCCGATAATGCTCCTCACTCCAGCCTCCTATGACGATCTCCCCAACTTTGAAATTCTCAATTAATTCTCCTGCACTTCCCATATGATCTGCATCCGGATGGGTTAAAATCAGTTTGTCCAATTGGTGGATTCCTTTACTTTTTAATAATGGAATGATGATATCATCCGCCGTGTTGAACTTCTTTCGCTTTTTTGCCCATGTTTCGATTGGAAATGTAATTTGTCCACCCGTATCAATCAAATAATTACCGCGATTGAACGGCAGGATAATTAAAATGGAATCACCTTGTCCAACATCGATCATCTGTACTTCACCAAAAGGTGAGAACCTTTGTAAATTATATTGAAGAAGTAATAGGACAATCAGTATTCCGCACCAAATTTTACTTTTTCCAAAAGATTCATCCCAAGCCAGGTATAACCCTAAAAGGGAAATAACAAGTAATGCCATCATGATGAAGGGTGGTTTTCCAAACGCAATGGAGGCTAGTGGCAACTCGGATGCTGCATCCGCGACTTTATTACAAAGTATGAAGGTGAAGTTCAATATAGTTATGAGGAGCTGCCCCAGGGAAGGCAGTAATAAATGAATGAAGAGGGTAATTAATGAAAATGGAAGCAAAATGATCGAATAAAGCGGAACATACAATACGTTCAAGAACACGCCAAGAAAAGATACTTCAAAAAAGTGAAAAAGCAAAATGGGAAGGGCTGCCATTTGGCAGATGGAACTGATGATGAATAGCTGCATCGTTTTTTTGGGGTATCTTAAGAAAATGCTTGAAGACATGATAATGGAGAAAGTGACTGCGAATGAGAGCTGAAAACCTATATCATAGAGCATATTAGGTTGAAAAAACAATAGTGCCATATAAACCGATCCGATTGCGGCACCCGCCGAGATCCGCTTCTTGAATAGCAGGAGTAAAAAGAAAAGCATAGCCATTAAACAGGATCTTACCACTGATGGGCTAGCACCTGAGAGTATCATGTAAACTGGAAGGAAAATCAGGATGGCCACCATCATTCTTTCCCTTGTAATTCCAACCCTGATGCCAAGATAAAATAACATCCCCGTTAAAAAACTGACATGAAGACCGGAAATCGCCAGTAAATGAACCAGACCCAGCCGCTGATAATTAGCAAGGTCACCTTCATCTATATATGTCTGGTCGCCGAATATGAGTGCTGCGACAAAACCGCTCGATTCTTCCGGAAAGTGTTCTCTAATATACGTAATTCCCTTCAGGCGCAAATTACGAATCGAAATGACAATCGAGTTTCCAACTTCTTGGCATTCTCGAAATGATATGGAATCAGCGTTAAATATCCAATGGGTGCCTTGGCGGAAAAGGTAGCGCTGATAATCGAAACTGTTTTCATTCCTGTTTTTGTCGGGAATTTGCAAGTTCCCTACAGCAGGACAGGATAAACCGATACGCAGAAGCTGGCCCAGCTTTTCCTTTTCTTGTTCGGTGTTGATTTTATAACGAAGCATTAACCGTTCGCCTTTCTCACTGCCCACGAATCCTTTTAATGAATTTCCATCTATATTCGGCTGATCGGTAAATGTGATGATAAATTGGCTTTCCGTTCCATGATAGGCCGTGTTATTTCGGTGATTGGAGAAGGAGGCGGCCCCTAAAAAAATCCCCATAATCATTAAATGAATGCTAAGGGCCTTCACACTTAACCCGACCGAAAAATAAAGGAAACAGAGAAAAATAAAGATAATGATCAAAAGCCTTACATTTAAAAATGAATGGGCCGAAACTCCAAATGTGGCCGAGACGGCTAATAAGAGAAGGTGCCTAGCCATGCCTGCCCCCCGTCCGATTTAAGATTTAATTGTCAAATATCTGTTTGGCCTGCTTTTCCAGCTCCAATACAGCTTCTTTTTCCAGACCTGTTCGTTCAAGTTGAGCTAGCAATGAGAACACAAAGTCCTTTTTTTCTTTTCCATTAACATCGATGGCCCCTTTTGCTTCAACCTTTTCGGTCTTGACACCAGCCTGTTTAAATAATTCCAGAGCATATGGATGATTTTTGTAATCCTCCGCATAATAAACAGCTTTGATTCCAGCTTGGATGAGTGATTTACAGCACTGCAGACATGGAAAATGCGTCACATATATTTCAGCCCCATCAGTAGGCACTCCAAATTTCGCACATTGTAAAAGTGCATTCATTTCAGCATGTATCGTTCTGACACAATGATTATCAATTACATAACAGCCATCATCAATACAGTGGGTTCCGCCAGCAATTGACCCATTATATCCTCCAGCAATGATTCGGTTATCCCGGACGATCGTCGCTCCTACAGTGAGGCGTGTGCATGTGCTCCTTAAAGCTAATAAATGGCTTTGCGCCATGAAATATTGATCCCAACTAATCCTGTTCATGTTGTATCCCCTTACTCAATGATTTTCTTCAATTTTACCCTCTTCCCGTTCATTTGTGTAGCATATTCAATCATTCATTGCACCGAAATGTACTCCTGTAACTTTTCAAACGTTTTATCGCCGATTCCCGATACCTTCTTCAAGTCATCTACCTGCTTGAATTTCCCTACCGTTTCCCTATATTCCAGGATCGCAATCGCTTTGGATGGTCCAATTCCCGTCAGGGTTTCTAAATCTTCCTGGGTAGCTGTATTCAAGTTCACCCGTCCTTCTGATGTCCCTTTGGAAGCAGCATTACCAGACGAAACGACTGATATGTCCTCCAAGTTCCCTTTGTCTTCTTCACCTATTTCCGGTACATAAATGACCATTTGATCTTCAACGATTTGGGCAAAATTCACTTTATCCTTATCGGCCTTGTCCGTAAAACTGCCTGCAGCCGAAATCAAATCGATCACCCGGTCACCTGCCTGTGCCGTAAATAACCCTGGGACCTGTACAGCCCCTTTAACGTCCACTTTAATGATTACCGGTTCGGTTTCCGTTTCATTTTCACTTTGTTCGATTTCATCTCCTTTTGCCGTAACGGAAAATATATCTTCCGTATCAACCGGATCCTCCCCTGGTTGCAAAAAAAAGTAAATTCCCGCTGCCCCAGATGCCACTGCAACGGTAATCAACGCCATTTTCTTTTTTAAAATTTTATCCATTTCTTTGCCTCCTTGTTTGATTTCTCAAGATACATTGTCATAGGACAGATTAAAAATACATAGTGTTTTTAGGAGTATCAATCGCTTTAAGTGAGAGGAGTTGATCGGCATTGAAGAAAATCGGTGTAATCGGAACCGGCAATATGGGTACCATTTTAATCGAGGCGTGGCTGGAGGCGAAAATTTTGAATCCGGCTGATCTAATCATTACAAATCGAACGCTTTCCAAAGCATTGGTGCTGAAAGAAAAACACCCCGGAATCAAGGTGGCGGAAAGCGCAGCCGAAGTCGTCCAGCAAGCGGACTTTATTTTTCTCTGTGTAAAACCATTACAAATTGACAGCCTGTTACAGGGCATCAAACATCATATAAAAATGGAACAACTAGTTATCTCCATTACAAGCCCGCTTTCAGTGTCTCAGCTTGAATCAGCAGTGAAAGCCCCCTGCGCCCGTTTTATCCCCAGCATAACCAACCGGGTGGGCTCAGGGGTATCGTTACTGAGTTTCGGCAATGGCTGTAGTGAGAAAAAAAAGTCGGAATTATATGAATTGGCCTCCGCCATATCGGCACCGGTCATCATTGAAAATGATATCACCCGGGTAGCTTCCGACATCGTCAGCTGCGGTCCTGCCTTCTTCAGCTATTTAGCACAAGCTTTCATTGACGCGGCATGCCAAACGACGAAGATTGATAAAGAAACCGCTACGACTTTGACTGAGAACATGTTGATTGGCTTAGGTGAACTACTTGGTAAAGGAGTTTATACATTGCCGGCCTTGCAGGAAAAGGTTTGTGTAAAGGGTGGAATCACGGGTGAAGGGATCAAGGTTTTAGAAGCTGAAACAGGGGAAATGTTCCATCATCTCTTTCAAGCTACACATGAAAAGTTTGCAGAGGATCTTCAAGAAGTGGAAAAACAGTTCGGCCATCCTTATTAATATTCGTAATCAATATCTCATTTCCTTCTAAAAATAAAAAAAAGAGGTCAGACCTCCACTCGTACAGTGATGTACGAACGGCGATTACTGACCTCTTAATTCATTTACTTGCTACAAACAAGATTCTTTCGGTTTCCGTTACAAGCGGTTCTTCTTCAAGATCCGCCAGAATGTCAGAAACGGTAAAACCAGCTTGCTGCAACCACTGTTTATATTGTTCAACCGGATAGGTCCGTTGATAATGCAACTCATCAAAACGGTCATACAGACCACTTTCATCGTCCCTCACGAAAAAACTTAAATCATGTTCCACACTGTAAGGTTCTTCACCTGGGAAACAGTCCCATATATAGGATACTTCTTCACCATTGACAGCAAACGTATGATCACGAAAGATTTCTTCCATTTTATAAATGGAATGGATATCAAACAAGAATAATCCGCCATCCTTCAAATGCTCATGAACCCGGCTGAACGTTTTCACTATATCCGCCTCGTCGCGAAGGTAGTTCAGCGAATCACAAAAAATCGTGACACAGTCAAATTGACCAAGTCCCTCGAGTTCTGCCATATTCTGTTGGAAAAGTGGAATCGATAATCCAAGCTTCACCGCTTTTTCATTGGCAACGAGAAGCATTTCATCGGATAAATCCACGCCGGTGACTTCGAATCCGTGTTGCGCCAATCCAACAGTCATTTCCCCGGTTCCACACGCTAAATCCAGGACTTTCCTTCCACCAATTCCGTACTGTTCCAGCTTCGCCGTAAGGATCATCAGCCATTTTTCATAGGGAGCGTCCTTCATCAATTCATCGTATACATAGGCAAAGCGTTCGTAAGTCATGGAGTCAGTTCACTCTCTAGATCTTCAAAAGGTGCATCTCCCCATAAACGTTCGAGGTTATAATAGTTTCTTTCATCCTTATGGAAGATGTGGGCCACTACATCGCCAAGATCCACAAGCACCCATTTCGCTTCGTCAAAACCTTCAAGACGTTTTACATTGATTCCTGATTCATCAGCTTTGCTCTTCATTTCACGAGCTATTGCTTGTACTTGTTTTTCAGAATTACCGTGGCAGATCAAAAAGTAATCCGCTACAAGGGAAATACCTTGCATGTTCAATGCTACGATATCCTCCGCTCTTTTATCATCCGCCGCTTTTGCTGCAATTACAAGAAGTTCACGTTCAGTCATTACATCTTCTCCTTCAAATTCATGATCAAATCATTATATGTCTTAAATGTGTCAGGGTAAATTGCCTGATTTCTTTTCATTAAAAAAACAACTGTATTCCTTAAAGCCTGGATGACAGCATGATCCAAATTTCGCTTTGCTGTCTGCCTGACTTCGTCGACTCCGGGAAAGGAACGTCCCGGCTCAATATAGTCAGCAAGGTATACGACCTTATCCAAAAGGCTCATGCCAACCCTGCCAGACGTGTGATGGGCAATCGCATCCAATATTTCAGCGTCAGTGATACCGGCTTCCTTTTTTACAAGATAAGCCCCGACAGGAGCATGCCACAGCTCCATATTGTATTCAAGTAACTCCGGATCCATTTTTTCAGCGATTATAATTTGCTCCATTTCCTCTTTTGGACGAAATTTTGCATAATCATGGAAAATGGCTGCCAGTTCCGCTTTTTTGACGTCGGCACCATACAGTTCAGCAAGTTCAATCGCCGACTCGACCACACCCAAGGTATGAATGTACCTGCGCTCGGTGATTTGTTCTTTGACCAGCGCCAAAGCTTTCTCACGATTCATATAAACCATTCCCTTTAATATACTTCACCACTGGATCTGCTATTAAATATTTCACGGTTTTCCCCGTTCTTAACTTCCTTCGTATCATGGAAGAAGAAATGAACATCTGAGGGACTTTCACCATCGTGATTGGGTATACGGTCTTTTCATTATAGCCAGGGCGTTTCACCCCGACGAAATTGACCATGTTCACCAGCTCGTCAATACGGTGCCAATTCGGTAAATACTCAATCATATCTGCGCCAATTATGAAATAGAACTCATTGCTTGGCTCAAGTTCTTTCAGCAATTTTATCGTATCATACGTATAAGATGTGCCTTTTCTTTCTATTTCAATACCCTCAATATAAAAAGATGGGTTTCCGGCTATCGCGTTTTCCAACATAGCCAGCCTGTCCATATCGGTTACTTCCTCCGATTTTTCTTTATGTGGAGGAACGTGATTTGGCATGAATCTGATTTCATCTAGCTCAAGGGCATCCAGCACTTCATTCGCTATAATTAAATGCCCGATATGTGGAGGGTTGAATGTACCGCCAAGAATTCCAATTTTTTTCATAGATAGGTTCCTTAAGGTAATTTAAGTTGTTTGTTTTCTTTTGATTCTTTATACAGCACAATTGTGTTGCCGATAATCTGAACCAATTCCGCCCGTGCACCTTTTGATAAAGAACGTCCCACATCATTGCGGTCCTCTTCACAGTTTTGCAGTATGCTGACCTTGATTAATTCACGTACTTCAAGCGCCTCACCAATTTGCTTGATGAGATTATCATTGACCCCGCCTTTACCAACTTGAAAAATTGGATTGAGGTGATGGGCCTTTGATCGTAAAAATCTTTTCTGTTTTCCTGTTAACATGTGTTACCTCCTAGTTTGTTCAAGACAATATCTGTCATTCTTGCTGTATCCGGCATAATGCCCGTCCATATCTCGAAAGCGAGCGCAGCCTGGTTTATGAACATCCCCAAACCATTTTGCGTTTTCGCCCCTTTTTCCCCCGCTTCACGCAGCAGCTTGGTATGCAGAGGGTTATAGATGATATCACTGACAATTGCACCGGTTTTAAGCTGGTCGACCTTCAACGGTGAATGATCCAATTCCGGGCTCATTCCTGAAGAAGTCGTTTGGATGATTAAATCATATTGTGATAAGCTTTCTTCCGCTTCGATAATCGAGAGTGCCTTCGATACTTTATCATATGGGCAATCAGAAACAAGCTGGGCCGCTCTTTCCTTTGTCCGGTTTGCAATATCAACTTGCTTTACCCCTTCTTTTACAAGGGTAAAATAAATCGCACGCGCAGCACCGCCCGCTCCGATCACTAACGTTTTTTTAGCCTTAATGTCACCTGATATTTCATCGCATAAAGATTTAAAAAATCCTTTTCCGTCTGTATTATACCCTATAAACCGACCATTTTTGTTAACAACCGTATTTACAGCCCCGATTGCAAGGGCCAGTTCATCCACTTCATCAAGGAATGGAATGATTGAAGTCTTATGAGGGATCGTGATGTTAAACCCTTCTATACCAAGGGCTTTCATGCCTTTTACAGCATCGTTCAAACCTTCTTTCGTCACATGAAAATGATGATAAACCGCTTCTATATTTTCTTTTTCAAATGCATCATTATGAATGTCCGGTGACATCGAATGTGCAATTGGATCTCCCATTACCCCATATATCTTTTTCATAGCCTAGACGACCCCTATATTTAGATTAATGATTTACGAACGATCACATTTACGCCCTTTGGTACATGGGCAACGATTTTCGCTCCTGGCTCATTGACCGTAACCCAGCCAAGACCTGAAAACACAATATCCATTTTACCATCTTTCAAGGAGAATTCATGTGGAATCAGCTTCGGGAACTCCTCGATTTGTTCAGGCCGTGGGGGCGTCAATAATTCCCCGGCATGGTTTTTATACAATTCATCTGCATTTTCCAATTTCGTACGGTGGATATTCAATTCATTCGAAAGGTAGCAAGTCAGTGAACGCCTTCCGCCTGAGACATAGTCCAGCCGGGCCAACCCTCCGAAAAATAGCGTCTGCGCTTCATTCAGTTGGTACACTCTCGGCTTGATTTCCTTCTTCGGCATAATCACCTTGAAGTCCCGTTTGTCCACATAATGAGCCATTTGATGATGATTGATGATTCCTGGTGTATCGATCAATGCTTGTCCATCATCCAAAGGTATTTCGATCATATCCAATGTTGTCCCTGGGAAGTGGGATGTCGTGATGATATCCCCTTCACCACTCACTTCTTTTATAAGACGGTTGATGAAAGTCGATTTACCTACATTCGTACAGCCTACCACATAGACATCCTTACCTTTACGATACCGCTCAATCGCATCAGCCGCTTCAAGTATGTGCTTTCCCTTTTCCGCACTGACAAGCAGGACATCAACCGGGTTAAGCCCTAATTCCTTGGACGATTGCTTCATCCAATTAATCAACTTGTTCGGTTTTACTGATTTAGGCAATAAGTCGACCTTATTACCGATCAGAAGAACATCATTTCTTCCTACAAATCGATGCAGGCCAGGCAGCCAGCTTCCATTGAAATCAAAAATATCGACGATTTTGACGATTAAAGAATCGGTTTCGCCTACTTTATTCAAGATTTTCAAGAAGTCATCGTCTGTTAAGGATACATCCTGAACTTCGTTATAATGTTTCAATTTAAAGCAGCGCTGACACACGATGCTCTCTTTTTCCAGAGCCGATGTAGGGGCAAAGCCCAACTCCTTCGGATCTTCAGTCTGGACTTTCACACCGCAGCCGATGCACACTAATTCTTGATGATTGTTCAATTGTGATCCTCCCATTCTAGCATTCCTTTTCGTTTAAAAAACGCCATGATCTTTCTTTCAAAATAACGATTGATTTTCGTTCTGAATTCGTCGGTTTGTGCGACAGGGACCACTAAGATCGTATGGAACCCGCCTCTGTTTCCTCCCAATACATCCGTCAATAACTGATCGCCGATTACAACCGTTTCTTCCAATTTCAATCCCATTGACTTACGTGCTTTATGAAAAGCCCTTGACATCGGTTTCCTTGCCTGGAAGATAAACGGAATGTGAAGCGGATCGGAAAAAGACCGAACCCGATTTTCATTATTATTGGATACAATCGTCACTAAAATCCCATGATCCCTCATATTGTCGAACCATTTGATCAAATCGGGGGTGGCAGTTGGCCTATCCCACTCAACGAGAGTATTATCCAAATCGGTAATGACTCCCTTAATCCCTCTTTTTTTCAATTCTTGAGGATCTATATTAAAAATGCTTTTAACATGTTCACTCGGCAAAAATAATTTAAGCATATTGACACCTCTGTATTTTCATTAAAATTTACCGTCTCCATCATATCGAATTTCCGGCTTACTTTCAAAAAAAATTAGGAAAGAAAGGCTGACGGTAAAAAAACATCATAATGTATGTTTTCTGATATGGAAAGGCATTTTTTATTAAGGAATGGGAAATTAGCAGGTAGACCAGAACCAAAGAACTAATAATTCCTAAAAGATTTCGACAAAAATTTCATTTGTTCAACCTGTGGATAACTTTACTAACATTTTCCATACTGATGTGCACCATTTCTTCCACCTTGTAAACAACTTAACCACAGGTTATCCACTTTTAACTGTGGATAACAGAACGATTGTTCTCCACGTTTATTTCTGATACAGTAGGGGTACATCAAGGAAGACTTATCAATATATGCAAGTGAAAACCAAATTATTCCTCGCAATACCTACTGGAGGTGAGCAGCCGTAAATGGCGTTCTGATGCAAAAACTATCTGATGACCTGTTGCTGGAATCCTATTTTAAAGCGCAGAATTTAAAGTTAAGTACCGATTTCATCCGCCTCATAGAAACGGAAATTCATCGAAGATCCTTAACACATAAAATCCGATCAATTTTTTAATATGAAATACATAGGCTGACATTAAATGTCAGCCTTCTTATTTTCATTTGGAGTTAGACGGCTTTCATGAATCCGATTGTTTCACCGACACGGACATCAGCCGGAATGGATAAGTTTCCTTCAAGTTCAAAACTGCCTTTTTCAAAAAGAAGTACCACTGTCGACCCAAAGCTGAAATATGAAAATTCTTGTCCTTTTTCCAATTCATCCGATTCATCGGTAATGACGATTGAATTTATAAACATGGCCCCGACTTTCACCATTGCCAGGCTTCCAGCTTCATTTTGAAGTTCAGTTATTGTACGGTAATTTTTTGACAATGGCTCTTTTCCATATTTCATCCCCCATTTATTAACGGGGTACGATTTTCTTCCAAGCGTCCATCGTTTGACTACGGAACCCTTGATTGGTGCATGGATCCTATGGTAATGACTTGGGCTTAAGTATAACACGAGATATTTGCCGCCTAGGTACTTTTCCAAATAAAGCTCATCCCCGAGCATCTCCTCCATTGAATATACCTTTCCCTTAACGATGATCTTTTTATCAGCGGATATCTCCCCTGAATCCTCGAGTATACCGTCCACGGGACAAGCCACTGCAGAAGGAACGGCAGTGATGGGCCTGGCGTCCGCCTTTAACCGCCTTGTAAATAGATCATGCAGGTTCGTATACCCTTTTAAATCCTTACCAAATTCTTGTTGATTAAGGTTGAAAGTTTTTACATATAGTAAAATTAAGGGCCTGCTCCAACGAGATTGGCTAAAATGCTTTAATAAACCTGATGAATACCGACCATTCGTCAGTTCAATAAGAATGCGATACAAAGACTGATACAAATAAAACCACTCCAAATTGTAAAATTATTCAAAAATGACTTGCATAAATTGTGTTAAATAAAATATTATTATATAATAAATACTTATGTTTACTATATTTTGTTTTATTTTGTTTCATTTGAAAGGAGTGAAAAGATGTTTTTATTACACGCCCTAGATCAAACCATTAAAAAAGTGAAAGCACAAACAGCAAATATACTTACTTTAATGAATTTATCCCTTGGTGGATTTGCGATAATTGCCGTGATGCACGGCCAATTGAATTTAAGCCTGCTTTTAATCTTCCTGGCTGCCCTTGCAGATCGCTTTGACGGTATGGTTGCACGGAAGTTCAACATTGAATCGGAATTGGGTAAGCAACTTGATTCCATGTGTGACATCATTTCTTTTGGCGTCGCACCAGCTCTATTATTATACCAAGGAATATTAATAGAATTCGGAGCACCTGGCACACTCTTCACGGTTTTCTATATCGGCTGCGGCGCATTTCGCCTCGCCCGCTTCAATATAAGTGAAAGCAATGGGTATTTTACAGGAGTTCCCATTACGGTTGCCGGCTGCATCGCTACCTTAAGTTATCTCGCCATTCCATATTTTCATCCGGTCTTTTTCTTATCCCTTATGATTATATTATCATTACTCATGGTCAGTCCATTTAAAATGAGGAAAGTTTAAATAGGAAAGCGGATGTCCTAAACCGGACATCCGCTTTTTTTCGTTCATATTCAGCCTAAAGCTTTTTATGCCTTTCGGACAAGGGGATCAGTCAATCGTATGAATTCTTCTACATCCTCCATACAGGACTTAACCGCTTCTTCCCAAAAATCCCGGGTCGTTAAATCGACGCCTAAATGTTTCTCCGCCAAATCCTCGACCTTCATGGAACCAGTATCCTTTAATAGGGCGATATATTTTTCTTCGAATCCTGACGGTTCTTTCAGGGCATTCGCGTATATGCCTAATGAGAATAAGTATCCAAATGTGTACGGAAAATTATAAAATGGTACACCTGTAATATAGAAATGTAGCTTTGATGCCCAGAACGTTGGATTATAATCACTTAACGCATCACCATAAGCTTCTTTTTGTGCATCAACCATCAGTTCATTCAACCGTTCGGCACTGACATATCCTTGTTTCCTTTCATCATAAAATCTTGTCTCGAATAAGTAACGGGCATGGATATTCATCAATAATGATACGGAACGCTGAATTTTATCTTCTAAAAGAACCAACTTTTCTTCTTCACTGGCCGCTTCCTTCACAGCTGCATCCGATACGACCATTTCAGCAAAAGTAGAGGCTGTTTCAGCCACGTTCATTGCATATGATCGATTCAATGGATGGATATCCCTCATCGCATAAGAATGGAATGCATGCCCCAATTCATGGGCCAATGTCGATACATTGGAAGGGGTGCCCGAGTACGTCATGAAAATTCTTGACTGCTTATTTAATGGAAAGCCCGTGCAAAAACCTCCTGGCCTTTTACCTGGTCTGTCCTCCGCTTCAATCCAGCTATCTTCAAAAGCTTTTTGGGTGAATTTTGCTAATTGAGTGCCAAATTTAGAGAACTGCTGCACGATGAAGTCCGCACCTTCTTGATAATCCATCACTTTGGACTCGGCTGTGACAGCCAGCGGTGCATCCAAATCCGCCCAACTTAATTTATCCAAGTCCAGTAACTCTGCCTTCCTTTGTAAAAACCTCACAAGCGGCTCCTTATGGTCGGCAATTACATTCCACATACTTTCGAGGGTTTCTTTTTTCATCCTCCCTATTTCAAGAGGCTCCTTCAAAATATCATCCCAGCCCCTTTTTTCATTCACGCTGAGACGAAATCCCGCCAAGTGGTTCAAAGTCCGGGCAAAAAGATCATTTTTTTCCTCCCAAGCCTGTTCCCATGCAGTAAATAATTCTTTTCGGGCCATTCCATCGGGATCAGAAAATTTATTCGCCGCTTGGCCTACAGAAAGATTTTCACCCTTATAAGGGATGGTCATTGAACCAACGATCGTATCATACATTTGGCCCCAACCTTCGAAACCGTCCATGGACAATTGGGTGATTAATGATTCTTCCTTTACGGAAAGCTTTTCCTTTGCCCTTTCCCGACGTTCGTTCAATACGAATTTCAATTCATTCAATGGTTCTTTTTCGAGGATTTTTTTAAAAAACGCATCATCAAGCTGCAACAACTTTTCATCCAGCTTGCTTAACACCATTTTTAGTGAAGCGACTATCTTCATTTGTTTGATCCGCAGCTGACCTGCCTTTTTATCCTGCTCATTTTGAGCTTGCAGGCACCCGATGAAAGCACCGGCCTGTGACGATTTCATATTAGTGTTTTTTAAAAGGTCAAATGCCCTGATTAAACTGATTTCATCATTTCCTTCTGGATTGATATTGCTTACAAGTCGGTCTAATTCTTTTACCTCTTCGTTAATTTCATCTAAAAAAAGCAGGAACTCCTTGGAAGAACTTCCTCCTTTAAAAAAGATATCCAAATCCCATGTCAAAGAATATCCCATACTGCATTGCCCCCTTTTTATCAATAATCCTATTATAGAGGTTTTTTCAAAATTTTTCTAATTAAAAGGAATTTTCAGTATTTTTGTCAGAACATTTTTCTATATCCCACAATAAAAGCATGATATGATAATTATATTCTTGGGAAAGGGGTGGTTGATTCATATGAAATTATTTATCCACCTGTCTGCTATCATCCTTCTCCTATGGACACTGCCCATACAGTTCCACCATCATGCACAGCAGCTAACCATTGAAGAACATACAGATGTTCATCAATGGGAAAAGGCCGACAAGAAGCTGCCTTTCGTTCCTTTCCTTAGTTCCTGGCAGTCCATTATCATTGTTTTCATTTTCGAATTTTCCATTTTAAGTTTTCTTTATTTTCACTCAAATCTCCGCCAACGATATCTCAGTCCAGTTTTTTATCAGGCGAATTACGTTGCCTTACGCTCTGACATTTTATAAAAAATAAAATGGAGGAGTGATTCATATGTGGTTCCGACTAATTATGATAGGGGTCTTTTCTTTAACCGCTTCACGTCTGTTTCTTTTTCAGGGAATCGAGATTTATCATGCATTTGCAGATTTGATCAGAAATAAATATTAAAAAAAGAGTGCGGGGAAAGATCCCCGCACTCTTTTTACTTTTCATATCCTTTAGCTTTTTTTTCCTTCTCTTTTTCCGCCCTGTAAAATTCGTGGAACATCTTCATCAAGGCACGTTTTTCGATCCTTGATACATAACTGCGGGAAATGCCAAGCTCTTTAGCTATTTCCCGCTGGGTTTTTTCCTTTTTTAAATCGAGTCCGAACCTGCCTACAATGACTTCCTTTTCCCGTTCATCCAAAATATCAATGTACTTTTTCACTTTTTCAATTTCCATATTAAGCTGAATCGTATCGATTACATCTTCCGATTCCGATTTCAGCACATCGATTAAACTGATCTCATTTCCTTCTTTATCCTGACCGATCGGATCATGCAGGGAAATATCCTTCTTCGTTTTCTTAGTAGCCCGTAAATGCATCAAGATTTCATTTTCAATGCATCGCGCCGCATATGTGGCCAGCTTCGTACCCTTTCCATCCGAATAACTCTCAATGGCCTTTATCAATCCAATTGTCCCAATCGAAATCAAATCCTCTGTATCTTCGCCCGTATTCTCGAATTTCTTGACAATATGGGCAACAAGCCTGAGATTATGCTCGATCAGGATGTTACGGGCATCACCATCCCCTTCACTCATAAGCTTCAGATATCTCTTTTCATCCTGAGATGACAAGGGCTGGGGAAAAGCGTTGTTTTTCACATAGGAAACAAATAAGTAAAATTCTTTGATAATGTAACCGACAACTGTAAGTATTCCGGGCATTGGTTTCATCCCCCGTTTCTTTGGTTTCCCTATTCATACCTATGCAGCAATGGGCTTGTTCGTGTCTGTCCAGCTAAAAGAAATCATGAAAGTATTAAATGTTCAAACCAGACTGGTTGAATTCCCAAACGGACACGGGCAAACGTTCATATAATGAAAGTGAATTTTTAAGGAAAGGGGGTTTTTAGGGATGGGATATAACTATGGACCATACGGGTGCAGCTATGGTTATCCGGCTCCTGCACCTTGTTATGCCGGATCCGGTTACGGGTTTGGTTATGGCCTGTTTATCGTCCTCTTGATTTTATTGCTCATTTTCGGGTTTTGGTGGTTCACCGGATGTGGGTTTGGTTATGGCGGATCTGGTCCGTGCTGCTGATGCAAGCAAAGAAAAAAACTCGGCCCGAGTGCCGAGTTTTCCTCTTTTACTATTCATTTCAAATTGCGTAGCGACTGATCGACAACAACGGAAACGGCTATCACAGTTCCGGCCGTTAGCCGGTATCCTTCTCCTGCCAATAGCAACGCTTCTCTCCTTTTACGTATACCAGATTCAACATATTAACCTCCACCTTTCTTTAAATTATTATCGGGATACCAACCTCTTTATGTCTTTAGAAAAAAGGACGATGTTTCATCGCTTTGTCCAGATGTTCTTCTCTAATCTTGTGGATTCTCTCCTGTTGCAAACATTCCTCAGCAGTCATTTTTTTCATTTTTATCGTGATTGTGAAAAAAAGCATATTCAGTGTCATAATATCACCTCCTTTAAGGGAGCGGCCCAACAAAAAGGCATAAAAAGGCCGCAGAAAGTTACGTCCTCCTGCGGGATTTTTTAGAAAATATAAAAAGGCCGCAGGATAAAACACTTCTCCCTGCGGCCGCTATGTGAATGATTAATAAAGCCAAAAAATTGCTTTAGAAATATTCCGCTTGGCACAGGTCGAATTGTATGTGATTGTCATTTGAAACGGACCGGCTAATCTGATCAGTAACGATTACATCATATAGATACAACTTCATTTTCTTCGACCTCCCTTTGGAATATTTTTTATTACCTGGTAAGTATATCCATAAATTCGATATTTGTAAACGGCTTTTGCCTATTTTTTTGAAACTTCATTCTTTTTTCCCATTTTCAAGAGCAACTATTACCTCAAGGAGGCAATGAGTATGATATATCTGCCCATACAACGGGCAATAACGTAAGAAAAAACAAAAAAACCTGATTCTTGAAAGAATCAGGTTTGCTTCTATTGTTGTAAAGAATCCTGGTCATCCATTTCCGCCAGGGTCCTTTTATATTTATTGGATAATCGGAAAAATACTATGGATATGCCAAGGAACATAATTGTCGCTCCCATATAGACATATGTGTCAATCATCGTTTTGTCGCCAGAGGGAAGGATGGTTCCTAAATAGAAGAACGAGCCCACACATAACAATGTGATCGCAAATTGTTTAAAATCGACCATTTTCGAACGGAGCATTGCCGCCGTTTGTTTTTTGCGGTTTTTCATGCCATTCCACCTTCTTTCAAGCTAATAAGATATCGATATCTCATTCTACCATATTTATTCCAAATGACAGGGTGTAAATAATGGCAGGTAGCTATGAAGCGGTTCCTTTTCCGATTTATCCTTTTAGCGCTTGTTCCAAGTCTTCCAATAAGTCTTCAACGTCTTCCAGACCAACTGAAATACGAATCAACCCATCGGTTATTCCAAGCTCTGCACGGCGCTCTGCCGGAATCGAGGCATGTGTCATCAAGGCTGGAATCGAAATTAAGCTCTCCACTGCCCCTAGGCTTTCAGCCAGTGTGAAGAATTTCACTTTACTCAAAACGGATTCGGCTTTTTCGGCACTGCCGACATCGAACGAAACCATACCGCCGAAGCCACGCGATTGTTTTTTGGCAATATCATGGTTTGGATGGTTTTCAAGACCTGGGTAATAAATCTTCGAAACGTCTTTATGCCCGGATAGGAAGCTGACGATCCGAGATGTATTTTTTTCATGTTCTTCCATCCGGATTCCCAGCGTTTTAATGCCACGCATCAGCAACCATGAATCTTGGGGCCCTAGCACGCCTCCTGTAGAGTTTTGGATGAAATGAAGGTCATTGCCAAGTTTTTCATCATTCACCACGACAAGACCCGCTACAACATCGCTGTGTCCCCCCAGATACTTCGTAGCGCTATGAAGTACGATATCTGCTCCAAGTGTAAGTGGATTTTGCCAATATGGCGTACTGAAGGTATTGTCCACAATTGTAAGGATGCCGTTATCTTTAGCTATTTTTGATACCGCTTCTAGATCAGTAATCTTCAATAATGGATTCGTCGGAGTTTCAATGAACAGTGCCTTGGTATTGTCCTTGATCTCGTTTTCGATCGAATGTATGTCACTCGTATTGATGAACGTAGCTTCCACCCCAAAGCGGTTAAGCACTTTAGTGATGACCCGGAAAGACCCTCCATAAACGTCATCGGTCATCAATACATGATCACCTTGATTGAACAGCATCATAACCGCCGTCATCGCTGCCATTCCCGATCCGAAGGCGAATCCTCTTTTTCCTTCCTCCAGGTCCTTGATCAATTCCTCGAGTGCATGGCGGGTGGGGTTGCCTGTACGGGAATATTCATATCCCCGGTGATTCCCCGGACCATCCTGTTTATAAGTGCTCACTTGATAGATCGGCACCGAAACCGCTCCTGTTTTTTCATCACCAAAAATGCCGCCATGGATCAATTGTGTTTTTTTCCTCATTTCATATACCTCCCTGATAAATTTTTTTGCTTAAGTATCGTTCACTGGAATCCGGAAATATGACGACGATATTCGTACCCTGGGAAGCCTTGGCCGCTTCCTTCATGGCCGCTGCAAATGCCGCTCCGGAAGAACTGCCGACAAGCAGGCCTTCTTTGATCGCCAATTCCTTCACCATATGGAAAGCATCCTGATCGCTTATCGTATGAATTTGATCAAAATACGTTTCATCCATATAGGCAGGTAAAAATTCCATCCCTATCCCCTCGGTTTTATGGGGTCCTGCTTTGCCGCCGTTTAAAATCGATCCTTCTGGTTCGACAATGACCGTTTTGACGGCAGCATTCTTATCTTTTAAATATCGCGATGTTCCCATGAATGTCCCCCCCGTACCCGCACCGGCAACAAACACATCCACATCGCCATCCATCTGTTCCCATATTTCAGGTCCCAGCGTTTTATAATATGCATCAGGATTGGATGGGTTGGCAAACTGTTGGGGACAATAGGAACCCGGAATTTCAGCCAGCAACGCCTTAGCCTTGGCGATTGCTCCTTTCATTCCTTCCTCTGTCGGGGTCTGGATCACTTTTGCTCCAAGGGCACGCATCAATTCCTGTTTCTCGGCACTGAATTTCTCCGGAACACAAAATATCACGTCCACTCCACTGTTTATCGCCGCCAACGCCAAGCCAATCCCAGTATTTCCGGCAGTCGGTTCGATTATCGTCCCACCCTTTTTTACATTCCCAGTCCGCAAAGCTTCGGCTAACAGTTCTTGACCAAGCCGGTCCTTCACACTGCCTCCCGGATTAAAGTATTCCAGTTTGGCAAAGATACGGACTTCATCCGGAAGCTGGAAATGGGTGATTTCCATCATCGGCGTTTCCCCTATCAACTCATGAATATTTTGAAAGACTTTCATATTCGGACATCCTTTCATAGTTATCCTACCAATTTAATGAGGTTTATGCAATAAAGAATAACCAGCGGAAAGTCTTCCGCTGATCACTTAACATTTCATTTCATTTTTTCAACCATTTTTAAAATCAGTGCCGCTGAATGAAGAGCCGCAGTTTCCAGGAATTTATCAAAGGAAATATTGGACTCCTTACCTGCGATATCCGAAAGGGAACGAATAATGACAAACGGTGTTTTAAATTGGAAGGCCACTTGAGCAATGGCTGCCGCTTCCATTTCCACCGCATATAAATCCGAAAATTTCCCTCTGACGAATTCAACCCGATCAGGATCGTTCATGAAAGAATCCCCTGTCACGATCAACCCTTTCGCCACTTGTATATCCTCGATTTCTTTAGCTGCTTCTTCTGCGATTGCGAAAAGCTTTTCATCCGGAATGAAAGCTGCCGGCAGCTGAGGGACTTGACCGTACTCATATCCAAAAATCGTCACGTCGACATCATGGTGGCGAACCTCCTTGGATATGACCACATCCCCGACATTAAGTGCTGGATGGTAACCGCCGGCAGAGCCAGTATTGATGACAGCATCCGGTTTGAATTTTTCTAAAAGGATCGCAGTGGACATTGCCGCATTCACTTTACCGATTCCCGATTTAAGCAAAATGACCTCAACACCATTCAGTGTGCCTGTATTGAACTCGGAACCGGCAATGGTCACCTGTTCCAAACCTTCCAATTTATCACGTAAAATCGTAACTTCTTCTTCCATTGCTCCGATTATGGCTACTTTCATTAGTAAAAACCTCTTCCTATAATTTTTCCGCCTCCATAATCCAGACAAATTGATTGCAGCGCTCGAAGTTTACTTTATATCCATTTTCTTCAAGTACTTTCTCCAAAAAAGGAATCGTAGTATAATATTCCGTTTGCAAATCGTTCGCCAAATTATGAAAGCCTGCCTGCCTTGCATCTAGAATCGCTCGTTCATGCGCTTCCCTTGATTGATACATCGTATCCGCAAACACTATTTTACCACCAGTATTCAGTAACTTTCCATAGTTGGCTATCGCTTTTTCTTTTTCTTCATCGGTTAAATGATGAAACGCGTACGTACTCACGATCGAATCCACCTGCTCCGGCTTCGGAAAATCGATGAAATCGCCATCTACAATTTCCGTTTTTCCGCCCACTTTGCTTACCGCTATTTTTCTCATGGCGGGTGAAGGCTCGATTCCCGATACCTTTAGGCCTTTCTTCAAAAGCCTTTCCGTTAAATTCCCGGTACCTACGCCGAACTCCAGCACGTGACCCTGTGCCCGATACGTGACGCTGTCCAATATCCTATCATAATGTTTAAAAACTTCTTGATACTCAATATCGTGTCCACCAACAGTATCATCATACGATTTTGACCATTCTTCGAATAAATCTAAAAATTCTCTGCCCATTTTAATCACCTTTTTATGATGGAATAATAAAACCTATAAGCATAATATGAATTAAACACAAAAACAGTTCTTGTTTTTTAGGCAAATCCATCATTAGGTTCAGATACAAACAAAAAGGTATGTTAAACTAACAGTATCTAAATGTTGGAGGGGAACAATCATGGGTTTTCAACTCGACTTAAAATTATTCGAAGATAAAATAGAATTTTTCGAGGCAGAAAGCATTAAGAATCTTGAAGAAAAAATCCAATCACAAATTGAAATCAATAAAGCGATCATGCTTCAGGTTCAATCCGTGTCACACCAAATGTATGTTAGTGAGGAAGGCAGACGATTTTATAGCGCAGTCGTTCACTTTAAAGCCCAAAAGTAATCTCCATGAAAAAACCCCCGAAAAGATTCCTTTCGGGGGTTTTTAGTTTGGATAATTTAACTATTACCTTTTATCGTTTGACTTCAGCTCTTCGACTTTTACAGGTTTCCAACCTGATCCGTCCACCCATTCAATATGGACACGGAAGGTTTTAGGATTGTCCCCTTCAGAAACGGTTCCGATTGCCGTGTTAGGCGAACCGCCGTTTTGAAGCCACCATAGCATCATGCTTCCTTCATCGATTCCAGCGCCATTAGCAATGGCTTTACTCATTTCATTCCAATCGACCGAGCCCTTTTCGAAGCTTGTAGTGTGTTCCCCGGATTGCTCAGTTCCAACTGGTTTCCAGCCCTCACTCGTATATGTAGCCGCGACATTGCCATCTCCGCTGCCTTCCACTTCCACAAGTTCGGCATCCCCTGCTTTTTCTGGGTCTGAACCATCTTCAGCCTTCTCTTCTGTATCTTCCTCTGTTGCTTTACTATCTTCTTCATCTTCCTCTGTTGCTTTACTATCTTCTTCATCTTCCTCTGTTGCTTTACTATCCTCTTCTGCCTCTACCTTCTCTGAATCCGTTTCTTCCTCTTTCCCAGCAGGTTTGTCCACTACTTTTCCCTTTTCTTCGGCAATTTGCTTAGGTTCGGTCGTGGTTTTCTTTGATTCGGTGCCATCATCACTTAAGAAAATCGTGACTGCGACAATGACGATTAAAATGGAAACGATGGTGATTGCAATATTATATATTTTATTTACTTTTCTTTTTTGATCTCGCTGATTGAAACGTGAGCCCAAGGTCCATTCCTCCCTTACCATTTCTTACTGCCTCATTTTAACATGATTTAGCTAGAGATAGAAGGGAAGGGTTTCCTACACTTTTCGTCAATTCTCGCTATTGTCCTGGTTCTTGGAGTACAGGACTTTTACAATATCTGAAAAAAGCGGCGTCATACTGGAACTGTTTTCCTTTGTTTCAAAACTTACGGTAACAAGGGCATATTTTGGATCTTTATATGGAAAGTAGCCCGCAAACCATTTATTGAGCTTATTGAGCTCTCCTTTTTTAATATTCGTCTGAGCAGTTCCAGACTTGCCAGCGACCTCCACAGGTAAATCTCTCAAAGAAGCGCCAGTCCCTTTCTCCTCCGTTACGACTTTCCTCAGAAGATGCTGCATCTTCATCGTTGTATATGGAGACAGCGTTTCGCCGCCAATACTTTGATTGGGGAAATCGACTACGGTCATACTATTGTTAAATTCGACCTTGGAAACGGCTTTGACCTGTTCCTTCTTGCCACCGCGGGCAATCGTGGCCATCATATTCGCTATCGCGAGCGGTGTCGTTTGGACATCCTGCTGGCCAATGGCTGTTTTGGCAATCATTTTGGGATCTTTTTTTAAGTCGTCATCATGCCAGACCTTCCCGGTTTGTTCATGATGCAACTGAGTAACTTCCGTGTGATATACGTCCCCTTGCCAGCCCGTTTCGCCAACCAACCCTAACATTTTTGCATATTTATCCAAAAAGTCGGGATCCTTCTCAGCTATTTCCTGGGACAATTCGGCAAATGTCCTGTTACAGCTTTGGGCAAAACTATTTTCAAAATTAAGTATGCCCAGTTCCCTCTGCTTATCCGTTTTGCCGTCAATCGTTAAATTACAATTAAATGTCCTTGTGGGGCTTGCCGCTTCATAATCGATGGCAGCTGCTGCCGTAACCGTTTTAAAGACGGAACCCGGCGTTTTTTGAGTCAACATCATATTGACGGCCCCTTCGCCATTCGGATCTTTTATATTAAGCGCCGGACGTGATACCATGGCGACGATTTCACTTTTTTCGATATCGATGAGTACGAGACCGCCTTTTTTTATCCCGCGGTCATCTACGAGCTTCTCCGCTTTTTCCTGAATTTCTTTATCTATCGTCGTCACGACCTTCACTGGGTAAAGAGGATTAGCAGGTTCTACGTATTTTACATCGACACCGAACATGGGGCCCCCACTTGCGTCCACGTGAAATACGAGCTTCGATTCCCCAGCGGAAAGCAAGAACTCATCAAAGGTCCTTTGCAGTCCCGTATTTCCTATTTTCGTTTCAGGAGATAAATTCATGTCCGGATAACGTTTTTTCTTTTCCGCATCCGATATATTCGTCGTGCCGATCAATTGGGCCGCAGGGGTTTGATCATGATATAATTTCTCGTTCACCGCAAAGACCCCGGGTATCTTCAATTGATTGATTGCCTTCGATTGGCTGGGCGTCAACTCTATCGGTTCATCTCCGCCAAATACGAATGGTTCATCCGCTTGTTCAATTGCCCGTTTCAGCTCCGCTTCCGATCTGCCTATGATCGAGGCAATTTCATCTATAGGCCATGTCATTTTGTTCAAAAATGGAAATAGGACGAGTGTTGGGATTTCTTCATGTGCAAGTGGTTCCCCATTTCTGTCATAAAACTTTCCACGCCCATCATCAATCTTTAATATCTGTGAACGCTGATTCACACTTGCTTCTATCAGGTTCACATCATGCTTCGAAAAAGATTCTGTCGATACAAGTTGGATGTAGGCAAGCCTGCCTATGAGCATCAGCATAAAAGTGGTCAAAAAAAGAGCCAGCAACCTCATTCGTTTCTTTTTCATAAAATACACCTCGTAACCATTGTTGACGAGGTGCGAATTTTTAAACAATTATGAACAAATTTAACGCGGCGTTTTTCCGATATGAAAAGAGGATGCCCATATGGACATCCTCTTAAGCCGTTAATTAGCTGATGGATACAATCTTGACGCTCATTTCGCCGCCAGGTGTCATGATCGATACCTTGTCGCCGACCCTTTTCCCTATTAAGCTTTTCGCGATTGGAGAATCATTTGATATTTTCCCATCGAATGGGTCCGCTTCAACACTTCCTACGATGGAATATGTTTCTTCGTCACCATTTGGAAGTTCCACGAATGTTACCGTCTTTCCAAGTGAAACTGTATCTGTATTCGAATCATTGCCTTCAATGATTTTTGCATTACGGATCATGTTTTCGATTGTTGTAATACGTCCTTCAACGAATGCCTGCTCTTCTTTTGCGGAATCGTACTCTGAGTTCTCGGAAAGGTCCCCAAAACTGCGGGCGATTTTAATTCTCTCCACCACTTCTTTACGTTTAACCGTTTTTAATTGTTCCAGTTCCTGTTCAAGCTTTAACTTACCTTCTTTAGTCATTGGATATTCTTTTTCGATTGCCAAAACCCTTCACTCCTTCAAATTCTTTACAGCAAGCTTTCGCTGTGACAAGTTTATGTAGTATATAATGCTTAACTCTAAAACTCGAGTCAAAATATATATTTGCACGACTTAAAAAGTACGCGCTTTTATACTAAGGAACAACTCGGTCCTTAGTATATAAACCGACTGCGGTGGCAGCCGGTTCGTTCTGTATCAAGAATAGAGTATTGCGTTTTCCAGCATTTGTCCAGTCTTTCCCAATAAATAAATGGGATTATTTAAAAAACGGAGGAAAATGGCACCTATCATTATTTATGCTATGTTATTACAAAAAAGACTTTTGTTCAAGGATTGTTTGAATTTTTGTCACCATAAGGTCAATCGCCACATGGTTCTGACCGCCTTCTGGAATGATGATGTCGGCATAACGCTTCGTCGGTTCTATGAACTGATTATGCATCGGGCGAACGACACTGATGTATTGCTCGATGACTGAATCTATGGAACGTCCACGTTCTTTAATATCACGGGTCATCCGACGGAGTATCCGCAAGTCTGCGTCTGTATCAACATATAGTTTCATATCCATCAGGTCTCGAAGGCGCTCATCTTCCAGTACAAGGATCCCTTCAAGGATGATGACATCCTGCGGCTCAACTGTGATGACTTCTTCCGAACGTGTATGGATCGAATAATCATAAACTGGTTTTTCTATCGTTTCATAGCGCAGCAATGCGTTAAGGTGATCGATCAACAAATCATTATCAAATGCCAGCGGATGATCATAGTTCGTTTTCAACCGCTCTTCAAAAGGCAGATGACTTTGATCTTTATAGTAATAATCTTGTTCGATCATCAAGATCGAATGTCCTTGAAAGAATTCAAAAATGGAACGGGTAACACTTGTTTTACCTGATCCCGACCCTCCGGTAACTCCGATGACCACTGGTTTCTTCCTTGTCATGTCAATTCTCCTTCCGCATCATATTGTTCACATATACTTGATTATCTACTTGAATGCGGACAATTTGAAGCGGATGGCGGGCTGCCTCCAGCTCCTTACCTGACTCATCCCAGATCGTACCGATTTTTTGAGTGAAGTTTTCGATTTCCGGTCCAAAAAACTCCACTTCATCTCCAGGCTTGAAGAAGTTACGTTGCTGCATGGTGGCGATTTGAGTTTCCTCGTTGTAATCAAGCACCAAACCAGCGAAGTCGAAGCGAGTCTTTACGGTATGATTCCCGAACATTTGCTGTTTATACCCAGGAATTTCCCCTTCCATGAAAGATGATGCCGTCTCACGGTTCGCACACTTATCAAGCTCCTCCAGCCATTCTTGTTTAATCCTGAAATTGTCCGGATCGGCACAATACGCATCAATCACCTTACGATAAACGCTGACAACTGTAGCAATATAATGAATGGACTTCATTCTTCCTTCGACTTTTAAGCTATCTATGCCAATTTCAATCATGCCTGGCAAGGACTCTATCAGCTTCAGGTCTTTTGGACTCATTGCGAATGGAGCATCTTCTTTATCGAATAAAGCCTTTTCCCCTTCTTGATCCAACTCATATAAATCGTAATCCCAACGGCAAGACTGACAGCAGCCGCCGCGATTCGAATCCCGCGCCGTCATATGGTTCGAAAGGGTGCAGCGTCCAGAATAGGCAATGCACATGGCCCCGTGAACGAAAGCCTCGATTTCAATATCGACCTTCTCCTTCATCTCACGGATTTCATCAGCACTCGTCTCACGTGCCAAAACAACCCGCTCCAAGCCTTCCTCTTTCCAATACTGAACAGCCTTCCAGTTCGATAGCGATTGCTGCGTGCTTAAATGGATTTCGACGTTCGGAGCGACCCGTTTACACGTTTCGATGATTAATGGATCGGCGACGATGATACCATGAACTCCAGCTTCCTGAAGGCCTTCCAGGTATTCATCCAGACCATCGATATTTTCATTATGTGCGAAGATATTGGTTGTTACATATACTTTAGCGCCATATTTTTTAGCGAATTCGACGCCTTCCTGCATTTCCTCAAACGTGAAGTTGCCGGCATTGGAACGAAGGCCATATTCCTGACCGCCAATGAACACGGCATCCGCACCGTAATGGACGGCAATTTTTAATTTTTCCAGGTTGCCAGCCGGAGCCAGCAATTCCGGTTTTTTTACAATGACTCTCTTTCCATCAACGATCTTGGAAATTTTATCAGCAATAGCATTCAAGGCTATTCCTCCTCTTTCTCTTACCCTTTTCTTTAATAAACCGATTCCTTAAAGAAGAATCCTGTATCCAACTCACGGGTATCCGGCTGAACCGCTTTTACTTTTTCAAAAAGTTCCGTTTTCAGGTCATCATAACGTTCAGGGTCTTCTGCACAAACGTCAATCGCTTCCCGATACAACTTTGTCATTTCGTTGATATATTCCGGTGTTTGTAATATCCCTTCGATTTTCAGGGAATCAATTTCCGCTTCAATCAATTCCTGAAGTTCATCGATCATGCACATATCATTCGGACTCATGATATGTGTACCATTTTCATCTTCATAAATCGGGTATTTATTTTCACGTTCCTTATCATGCAAGAACATATTTCTATGTTCCTTCCGATTTTCCACTTCCAATGCCTTGCCTTGGTATTCAAAGTAATTACCAAGGAGCGTCCGCTTCGATTGGAACATGCATGTCATGCCGTGCACTTGCACTTCAATCTCCACTTCGGCATTTTCCTTCATTTCCACTATCTCGTCCATACTTATCTCACGGGCAGCAACGGCACGGACAGCACCGCGTTTCCCCCAATAATTACATGTGTACCAGTTCGTTACCGTCATCTCTGTATTCCAGTGCAGGGGCATATCAGGTGCCACGGCACGGACAGCCATTAAGACCGCTGGATCACCGAATATGATCCGGTCGGCACCAGCCTGCTTAAGGAATGTGACATACCCTTCAAGCTCGTCCACTTTTTCATTATGAAAAATGGCGTTCATGGATACATATACTTTCTTGCCTGCGGCATGTGCAAGCTCAATCGCCTTCTTGACGTCTTCACGTTTGAACTCCCCTGCCAGCCTAAGCGCATAACGTTGTTCCCCAATGACGAAGGCATCAGCTCCAGCATCGATAAGTTCTTTTATATGATCGACACTTGTCGGAGTCACGAGTAATTCAGGCTTTTTCATTTTTGTCACCTCTATGTTTACTTATGGCCACACCATCACCAATCGGCAAAATTACGGTATCGAAATGAGGATGGTCATGTAACCAGATGTTAAAGTCTCTGATTTTTTTGATGAGAGCTCGCTTTCGTCTCGTCATTTCCATTTCTTCAATGTTTTCGGCAACCAAGCCTTTAAATAAAACATTATCAGTAATGATAATGCCAGCATCAGCAAGGAATGGTTCAAACAGTTCAAAGAATCGCTTGTACTGCCCTTTAGCTGCATCAACGAAGATGATATCAAACGGACCATGTTCCATGACTTTCGGTCCTGCTTCAAGGGCATCCCCTTCAATGAGGGTAATCCTTTCCGAAAGCCCAGCCTTCTTGATGTTAGCTCTTGCCTGCTCAATACGGGCTTCATTCCGTTCAAGTGTGACGATTTTAGCCTCCGGAAGGGTCTCAGCCATCCTTATGGCCGAATAGCCAATCGCTGAACCAACCTCCAATATCGACTTAGGCTGGTGGAGCCTTAAAATCTGAAGCAGCACCTCAATGCCTTCCGGCTCCATGATCGGCACATTATTTTCCATTGCAAAATCTTCCAACTCCTTAATCAAACCCGTACGCTCCGGAATTAAGGAATGAAGATATTGTTCTATTTTTCCGTTCAAAACGTTTCCTCCAATTATAAGAAAAACGAAAGCGCTTGGTCAGTGCATGAAGAAATTGATCGGTCAAAAACTATTGCCTACAATTTTTCACAAGGAGCTGAAACAAGTATGCTTGACGATCTACATTTCCTTATCTTTCAAAATAAAACCCGGCATTCGCCGAGTTACGTCACCGATAAAAATCGAATCTAAAATTCACTTGTACTATTCTATCATAAAAACAAGGGGAAAGTAATATCTCTCCCCCCTCAGTCGCATTGCATTTTTTATTTATTTATTGGAAATATGCTCTGCCTTTTTGTTATTGTGGTCATCCAAGGTTTTGGAGTACAGGACTTCCCCTTCAGGTGTTGCCAAAAAGTATAGGAAATCCGTTTTCTCAGGTTTCAATACCGCATCGATCGATGTCGTTCCGGCATTGGCAATCGGTCCTGGCGGCAGCCCCTTGTTCTTATACGTATTATAAGGGGACTTAACCTCAAGGTCTTTGTAATATACCCTGCTCTTATGTGAACCTTTTGCATACAAAACAGTCGGATCCGTTTGAAGCGGCATATCTTCCTCGATACGATTGTAAAAGACGGAAGCTATCTTTCCGCGATCGACTTGTGCCGTCGCTTCCTCTTCGACAAGCGAAGCGAAGGTCAGCATCTCGTGTACGGAATAATCGTTTTTGTCCATCAGGGTCTCGTATGCCTGTAATGTCTCTTCCGTTTTCTTCAGCATCTCGATGACTATGGATTCCATGGTCGGCTTTTCCTCATAAAAGTCATAAGTAGCTGGGAAAAGGTACCCTTCAAGCGGATATAATACCTTTTCATTTTCAATTTCCGACGTCAAGAGCTCCGGAAATCTCTCTTGCATGGACTTGACGAATTTCTTATCATTCAATACCTTAAAGACCTTTTTCGGATCTTCACCGGTCTTCACTGCGATGATATCGGCAATTTGGATAAGCTGCTTTCCTTCAGGAATCGTTATCTTCAATGCAGCTTCTTTCATGAGTTTCCCGGTTTTGATGCTTGTGACAATATCTTCAATTGGCATCGAAGGCGATAATTTATACTCACCTGCCTGAAAACCGGATTCATTGCGGAACTTAATGTAATATTTGAATACACGTGCGTCCTTGATTATTCCCTGTTCTTCTAGCAGTGTTGAAATTCCATTCACGGAAGAACCGATTGGGATTTTCACTTTCTTGATGGTATCATCATCAGGATCGACTGGTTTCATGGCTGAGTTGATATATAAAAAGCCCACAAGACCAACTATCCCAATTAATACAATAAGCGAAGCTATCGTAATCATGATGATTTTACGGACCAGCCTGGCTTCTCCTTGCTGTTCTAACAATTTCATACGGATATGTTCCTTTTTAGATAAATTTTTATCTTTTTCATCCATTTTCATTCCCCCTGCAAACTCACACCAACTACAGAATGGTTTCTCGATGATGCTTTCTCTAATTAAACTTTGCTTCGAACATTATACTAAAATCAACAAATAATTACATGGTTTTTGCAAAACTACATTCATTACTACTCTATTTATGGCAAAAAAGCACTAGTTTTGTCAATATTCAGGTATTATTTAATAGAAAAAGCCCTTAAATTTGTTTCCCTGCATGTGTTAGGCATTTCAGTCAATGACAGGAATATCATGTAGTGATGCCGATATTAATTTTCAGATGAGGGAAGGTGTGAAGGAGTTGGATAATTCTTATTTTGTAGGTTGGGGGACATTGGCACTCATTAACGCAGGACTTGCTCAAGGTAAAAATAGAACGGCGCTGAATTGGTTCTTGCTCTCATTATTTTTGGGTCCGCTCGCTACTTTTTTTTTTATTCGCAGCTAAAAGATAAGGGTTTACTGGTACATAAATGAAAAAACCGACCTCGATCGAGGTCGGTTTTTTCTGATATTATTCTTCTTCAGCTTCTTCTTGGTCAAGGAATGTATTTAACATTTCTTCGACTAGATCCCATTCTTCTTCTGTTTCGATCGGTGTAAGTTCACCATCTTTATTATCTTCGCTTGGTATGAATGATGAAGCGTGGATTTCAATTTCTTCCTCTTCATCTTCTGCAGACATCGGATAGTAAAGTACATAAGATTTGTTGAATTTATCTGAGTCGAATGTGAAAAGGATTTCGCAAAGCTGCTCGTTTCCGTTTTCATCTACTACTGTAATGTTGTTTTCGCCGTGTTCCATTTGTATTCACCTCATATTGAATTTGTTTGTCTGTCCAAGAATCCCTGCAGAATCATGACAGCAGCCATTTTATCAATGACTTTCTTGCGTTTGCTTCGGCTCACGTCCGCCTCAAGAAGGACACGTTCAGCCGCCATAGTTGTCAACCGTTCATCCCAGAGAAACACCGGCAGCTTGAATTTTTTTTCTAATCGTTTAGCGAAATCTTGACTGATCTCGCCTCGCGGTCCAACAGTTCCATTCATATTTTTAGGTAACCCCAGGACAATTTTAGAAACTTCATGCTCTTTTATAATTTCATTGAGACGTTTAAAGCCGAAGTCATTTCCAGCTTCGTTAATTTTAATCGTTTCCAATCCTTGTGCAGTCCAACCCATCGCGTCACTCACGGCAACGCCGATGGTTTTTGAACCTAAATCAAGTCCCATTGTGCGCATTAGTATTCCTCTCGATGGTTCTTAAGATACGACTTAACCAATTCTTCGATGATTTCATCGCGTTCAAGCTTACGAATAATGTTCCGAGCGTCCATATGGCGCGGGATGTAGGCCGGGTCACCAGATAATAGATAACCGACAATTTGGTTGATCGGGTTATAACCTTTTTCCTGAAGAGCAACATAAACTTGAGACAATACTTCTTGTACATCTCTTTCGAATGGTTCTTCGGGAAAATTAAATTTCATCGTTTTATCAAAGGAACTCATTAACATGCACCTCTCCTCAGCGTCCAGAATCCACTATTACCTACATTGTACAACACTTTTCATTGATTATGAAATCGATAAGACCCATTCTTCAACAAAATTAAGTGCTGCATCCAATTTTTCAGGGTCTTTTCCGCCGGCTTGGGCCATATCTGGACGTCCGCCACCGCCTCCGCCGCAACGGGAAGCAACTTCTTTGATCAATTTACCAGCATGGAAACCGCGATCGATATAATCCTTGGTAACCCCGGCAATTAAATTGACTTTATCACCTTGGGCCGATCCTAATACGATAATGACAGAATCGAGCTTTTGTTTCAAATCATCAGCCATGGCACGCAGATTATTCATATCGGTAGCTTGAACTTTTGCCACCAATACTTGAACCCCATTTATGTCTTTTACGTTAGAAACAAGGCTTCCTGCTTCAATATTACTTAACTTTGCAGTCAGGCTTTCATTCTCACGATGAAGATCCTTCACTTCAGCTAAGACCGTTTCAATTCTTGAAGGTACATCTTTCAAGTTCGTTTTCAGCTTAGCAGCCGCGTCTTTCAAGACACCGATTTGATCAGTCATCAATTTGTATGCCCCGGCACCCGTTACCGCTTCTATCCGGCGAGTCCCTGCACCGATGCCGCTTTCTGAAACGATTTTGAACAAGCCGATCACCGCTGTATTCGGGACGTGGACACCCCCGCAAAGTTCAAGACTATAATCGCCTATTTGAACGACACGGACAATCTTGCCGTATTTTTCGCCGAACAAGGCCATTGCACCCATCGCTTTAGCTTCTTCAATGTTTTTATAGTCCGTATTCACTTGTAAGCTTTGCCAAATCTTTTCATTTACAATCGTTTCGATCCGCTCAATCTCTTCCACCGTTATCTGGCCAAAATGAGAGAAATCGAAGCGAAGGCGCTCAGCTTGTACGAGTGAACCAGCCTGATTGACATGTGTACCAAGCACATCTTTCAACGCCTGGTGCAGAAGATGTGTCGCAGTATGATTTTTCGTGATATGGATGCGGTTCTCTTGATCTACCGCAGCAATGATATCGGAATCTGATGTTAAAGTGCCGGCAGCCACTGTTACACGGTGCAGATTTTGGCCATTAGGAGCTTTTTGAACATCATGGACATCAACCTTCACGGCTTCACTAGCCATCGTTCCTTTATCAGCTATTTGCCCGCCGCTTTCCGCGTAGAAAGGAGTCTTGTTCAATATTACCTGAACTTCTTCACCTTCTTGTGCCTCCGTAACAAGCTCGCCATTTTTAATGATGGCAGAAACTTTGGCTTCAACCGCAACTTGATCATAGCCGACAAATTCACTTTCAACTTTAATATCGCCTAATACCCCGCCTTGGATTTGCATGGAATCAACATCTTGACGTGCTGAACGGGCACGTTCACGCTGTGCATCCATTTCTTTTTCAAAACCGGCTTGATCGACGGTCATGCCTTCTTCTTCTGCATATTCTTCCGTTAACTCGATCGGGAAACCATATGTGTCATATAAACGGAATGCATCACTGCCTGGAATGGTTGTACCGCCTTTTTCCTTTTCCTTTCTAATGACTTCAGAAAGGATGGCCAGTCCATCATGAAGGGTTTCATGGAAGCGTTCCTCTTCATTCTTGATAACTTTTGCAATGAATTCTTTATTATTGAGGACTTCAGGGTAGAAGTCTTTCATGATTTCGCCGACGACCGTCACAAGCTCGAACATGAATGGTCGATTGATGTTGATTTGCTTAGCATATCGAACCGCTCTGCGGAGTAAACGGCGCAGTACATAACCGCGGCCTTCGTTGGATGGAAGAGCCCCGTCACCTACTGCAAAGGCTACCGTACGAATATGGTCGGCAATGACCTTGAATGCAACATCTTTTTCTGAATCAACACCATACTTCACATCGGAAATCTCTTCGACTGCCCGGATGATTGGCATGAATAAATCTGTATCATAGTTCGTAGCCACATCTTGAACGACGGAAGCCATACGTTCAAGGCCCATTCCTGTATCGATATTTTTCTTTGGAAGCGGTGTGTAAGAACCGTCAGGATTATGGTTGAATTGAGAAAACACAAGATTCCAGACTTCCAGATGCCGTTCATTTTCCCCGCCTGGATATAGTTCCGGATCATTCGGATCATCGCCATATGCTGGTCCGCGGTCATAGAAAATCTCTGTATTCGGGCCACTTGGACCCTCACCGATATCCCAGAAGTTTTCTTCCAGGCGAATGATTCTTTCAGCAGGAACACCGATTTTCTTATTCCAGAGTTCGAATGCTTCATCATCTTCAGGATGGATCGTCACAGCCAATTTCTCTTTGTCGAACCCAATCCATTTTTCATCCGTCAAAAATTCCCATGCCCATGTAATGGCTTCTTCTTTGAAATATTCACCAATGGAGAAGTTTCCGAGCATTTCGAAAAACGTATGATGACGTGCCGTTTTCCCTACGTTTTCAATATCGTTTGTACGGATGGCCTTTTGAGCATTTGTAATCCTTGGATTTTCAGGAATCACCCGTCCATCAAAATATTTCTTTAACGTCGCCACCCCGGAATTGATCCATAGCAATGATGGATCTTCATGAGGAACCAATGACGCACTTGGTTCGATGTTATGGCCTTTTTCACTAAAAAAATCTAAATACATTTGGCGGATTTGAGCACCAGTTAAATACTTCATATATATATCCTCCTTTTAAAATTATGTAATTTTGAGCACACAAAAAACTCCCATCCCAAAAACAGGGACGAGAGTTAACTCGCGGTACCACCCTGATTATGGACGCAGAAACATTCCCGGGTCCATCACCTTCATAAAAGCCTTAACGCGGCATGACGGCAGGTATTAGCTGCTCTCAGGACTAGCTTTCTGCTGCTCTTCACCTTGCAGTCCCTTTCAGCCTGGGGGACCCCTCTCTTTTAGATGGACTTCAGCATACTTCATCCTTCAACGAATTATCTTATGTAATGGATTATATTCACAAGACTTTTATTTGTCAATAAGGGGCGGCTTCTTTCTAAAGTGAACGCGGGCATGAAGCACAAAAACTTTCAACACAGCCAAAATGGGTATCGAAAGGACCATGCCCGTGATACCGCCTATTTCACCTCCGGCCAATAATGCGAGCATGATGAACAGCGGGTGCATATGGAGGCTTTTACCGACTATGAGCGGCGACAGGATATTTCCCTCGAGAAATTGAAGCACGAGCACGATGACCGCGATGATCACCACCATTTTCACTGACATTGTCGCGGCGATGATCACTGCAGGGATGGCCCCAATAACAGGCCCGAAATACGGAATGACATTCGTTATTCCGATTATCGCCCCCAATAGAAGCGGATATTGCATTCCGACTACCCAGAAGAGCAGCGAGGAAATCAAACCGATCACGGCACAGACGATGATTTGTCCGCGGATATATCCGCCAAGTGACGCATCCACATCACGAACGAATGCCCGTCCCTGCTTGCGCCACTTCTTCGGAGTCATATACCATGCCATTTTTTTTAAAGCTGTGAAATCTTTCAGGATATAAAAAGCAATGAATGGAATCAACGCAATAAGGAGTATGAAATCAATCATCCGCATTGCATACTCCATTGCCTTTTCAGGTATACGCTTCAGCCAATTTTCGAAAAGGGTGACACCTTCTTCGAATCTTTCATGAATTCCGAACGGCCACGCCGCCGTCTGATGGTTGAGTTTATCAATTCTGCCCCGGTACTGTTCAACCAGTTCCGGTACGCTTTCCGACAGCTCGCGTACCTGGCTGACCATCACTGGAATACCTTTATACACAGCAAAGCCGATCCCTCCGAAAAACAACAAATAGATAATCGTAATCGAAAGCCAGCGACGCATCCCTTTCTCATTTAAATATTCCACAACAGGATGCAGCAAGTAACTGATGAACGCACCAATCAAAAAAGGCAGCAGTACCGTCACACATACAGTAAAGGCAGGTCCCCACATGGGCTTAAGTTTCATAAAAATATAGATAACGAAAAATAAGAGCAATAAAAAACCCAGGCGATAAAACCACTTTAGACGAATACTCACTATAAACACCTCCCGCTCATTTATTCTTCGAAAGGCGGAAGGTTTTCATACATAAAAAAGAGTGTCCTCATTATCAGGACACCCATTCCCGCTATAATAATGACTTTAATCTTTTGCGTATTTTCTTCATGTTCCGCTTGATCATCTTCGAGTTCATCAAGTCCGAACCCATATTCATTAGAGTATTCCGTGAACGTCTAGCCATTGCAAACACCTCTTCCGTTAAATTACATACTGAAGCGGCGGTCATTTTCCTCAAACAAATCGTCCAATGAGCTTAAACTTCCATCTTCCTCGACTTGGTGCGTATTAATTAGGCCTTCGGATAAGGTCATTTCAATAAAGCAATTCCAACAATAATATTGATTCACGCCAATCTTCCCAACATCTTTACTGCGGCAATTCGGACATTTAATTTCCAAAATGGACACCTCACTGTTCATAAACTGAAACAATGATGGTATCCTTCCCTAATGCAGGCGGCTGTTTTGATTCTATCACTGTCGACTCCGAGAAAAACCCATCCGTTGTTTCATACGCTATAATCGTGCCCATTTTCTCCTTGAAATATACATCCTGCAGTAAACCCAGTTCTTCGCCCACTTCTGAAAAAAGCATGCGTCCCAATAATTCGTCCTTCGAAAGGCATATGGAATCCGCAGGTACTTTCCTTAAGCTTGAATCCTGTTGCAAGATGACGATCCCATCTGGACCGAATGAAGAAATATCGTCAAGTTTCAAATGAAAAGCTCTTTTGAACAATGCTTGCTGATGAACGACCAAGCCTGTTACCTGACCCATTTCAGAAATTGATAAATCGTGGACCGTGCCGACTCTTTCTCCTTTGATTGTAAAAACCGGCATCCCTTTCAATAATGAAAACGTCCGCAAGGTCATCCCGCCTTTCCGAACATTCTTATTATCTCTTTTCTGCTGAAAATAGATGTGCTGAAAGGTTTTCCATTGTTGCTCGATCTTCCGGAAATACAGGGAACAGGCATAAAAAAAAGACCGGTTTCCCGGTCTGACCCACCTGCTTTACCATCCCCTGCTGGCACCTCCGCCACCGGAACTTCCTCCGCCGCCGCCCCGTGGACCGCCGCTGCCGCCTCCACGGCCACCGCCGCCTCCGCGACTAATGATTATCAAAAGGATATTGATTAGCATTTGAAGGAAAAATCCTTTAAAGAACTTGGCATCGAGGATGAATACGATGATGACTACGATGATAATGAGGAAAATCTGTAAACCTGATGGCTGAAAGTTTTCTGACTCAGGCTGAACGGAGAGATCTTGATAAAACTCGTCACCTAGGTTGTATTCTTTCGTGACATCGTTATATACGGCCTTATAGGTTTCCGTCAGGGCAACATCATATTTACCCTCTTTCAGCGCAGGGATAGCCACATTGTCCAAAATCTGTCCAGATTTTATATCGGTAATGGCCCCTTCCAAACCGTAACCCACTTCAATACGGATTTTTTGTTCTTCCATGGCCAGAACAATGAGGACTCCATTGTTCAACTCGGCATCACCAAGCTTGAATGATCTCAATGCCTCGACCGAGTACTCCTCGATCTCGGATCCTTCCATCGAATCAACCGTCAAAACGGAAATTTGTGCTTTTGTGGCATCATCCAATCGTTTCCCAAGTTCGATGAGTTCGGATTTTTCCTGATCATCCAGGACTCCGGCGAAGTCCTGAACATATATATCCCCAACTGGTTCAGGGATGTTAGGTTGTGCTGCGACCACGTTTGCTAAACTGCACGTGAGAATGAAGAATAGCGCAAACACAGCGAGTCTTTTCATTATTTATCGCTCCCGAAATCAACCTTTGGCGTTTCTTTTTCTTGATCGGTCACTTCAAAATATGGTTTAGCATCGAACCCGAACGCTCCTGCCATCATATTCTTCGGAAAGCGTTTAATCATCTTATTATAGTTGGTAACTTCATCATTATAGTCTTTTCGTGCTACCGTCAGCCGATTTTCGGTTCCTTCCAAACTATCCATGAGACCCTTAAAGTTCTCATTGGCCTTTAAATCCGGATAGTTCTCGACAACCACCAAAAGACGGCTCAAGGCCCCGCTCAATTCTTGATCAGCTTCAATCGCATCTTCAGTCGAATTGGCACCGGCCAACTTTGAGCGTGCATCACTCACCGCTTTAATGGCTTCCGTTTCATGCGAAGCATAACCCTTCACCGTTTCAACAAGATTCGGAATCAAATCCGCTCTTCGTTTTAATTGGTTATCCACCTGTGACCATTTATTGTCGACGTCTTCATTGGCACTTACAAGGCCGTTGTACGAAGATGCCCCATAAATGACAAGTAAAACGACAACGACTATACCTATTATCCACCCTTTTTTCATCAAATCCCCCCTGCTCTTTCACGTTTAAGTTATATTCTATATTAGTTCCACCAAAACTATGAATTTTAAACAAAATTCATTAAATGTAGAAACAAAACATTGATCACCAGCTACATGAAATCATAAGGGGTGACACTTTCCATCCCGATCATCGGGTCAGCATGCATGAGAGTATCAAGATAACTTGCCTCTTGTGCATGTACCTCTCCCTTTTCAACCGGCATATCTTCCTCACTCAAAATCTCCCGCAGCTTTTCACGCAAAGTCGTTTTCCGGCGCATCTCATCATTACGCTCGATCCCTAAACGGAATGCATCCTCTTCACCACAAAGGATCAAGAAATTTTTACTGCGGGTAATCGCCGTATACAATAAATTTCGGCGGAGCATCCGATAATAACTTTTCACTACAGGTAAAATAACAATGGGGAATTCGCTTCCCTGCGACTTATGGATGGAGCAGCAATATGCATGAGTAATCTGGTTCAAGTCCTGTTTCGTGTAGGTCACCTCGATACCTTCGAAAGATATGATAACTTTATCGACATGATCGGTATTTTCCTTAGCGAACAGTATGGACACGATTTCACCCATATCGCCATTAAAGACACCCTCCTCTGGCTGGTTCACCAGTTGAAGCACCTTATCACCCGTTCTGTATATCACGTCACCGAATTTAATTTCCCGCCGCTTTTCATCCGCATTGCCATTGAACACTTCCTGAAGCATTTTATTCAGTGCATCAATCCCGGCAGGCCCCCTATACATCGGAGCCAGCACCTGTATATCCCTGGCCGTGAAACCCTTTGTCCTGGCATTCGCAACCACTTTCTCGATTACCTGGGCGATTTGCCCGGTCTGGCAGCGAATGAACGATCGATCTTCTTGCTGCTTCGTAACATCATCCGGGAGTCTTCCTTTTTTGATGTCATGGGCCAATTCAATGATCGATGAGCCGTCAGCTTGACGGTATATATGTTCCAAACTGACAGTCGGTACACAATCCGATGCAAGCAAATCCTTTAAAACCTGCCCAGGGCCGACTGATGGCAGCTGATCTTCATCACCTACCAATATCACTTGGACATTTTCCGGCAAGGCTTTAAACAATTGATGGGCCAACCACGTATCCACCATGGAAACCTCATCGATGATCACGATCCGGCCATCCAACTGATTATCCTCATCATGGGAAAAGCCTTCACTCCCGTTCCACCCCAGCAAACGGTGGATCGTAACAGCGGGAAGTCCAGTCGATTCGGCCATGCGTTTCGCTGCACGGCCAGTAGGAGCCGCAAGTACGAATGGAAATGGATCGCTTCCTTCTTTTTTATAATCGTTAATGTCCATGGATACACCATGCAGCTCCGCATAAAGCTCAACAATTCCTTTGATCACTGTCGTCTTACCGGTACCCGGTCCCCCCGTCAAGATTAACATGGGGGACTGCAGGGCTGTTTGTATCGCTTCCTTTTGGGCCGGGGCGTAGGAAACATCAAGCCGCTCTTCCAGCTTCCCAAGTGCCAGCAAAAACTCCGATTCCGGGAACTGGTCCTCATACTCCGTTTGAGCAAGCAGCCGCTTGATGTTCATGACGATTCCCTTTTCGGAATAGAATAGTGAAGGCGGATAAATTCGTTGATCCTCGACAACTATTTTCCCCTCTTGCGTCAATTCGATTATTTCCGAGGAAATGTTTGTGAATTCAATGCGATCCCGTTTATTTTCCTCAAGCAGCCGCTTGACCGCTTCCAATAGCTGCTCGGCTTCTATGTAGATATTTCCATCCTGGAGGCATTGTGATTCAAGTGTATACAAGCACGCAGCCTTGATTCGGTCGGGATGGCTGCCGGAAATGCCAAGCTGATGCCCAAGCTCATCCGCCCGTCCAAAACCAATCCCTTCAATATCCTCTACGAGCTTATAAGGATTTCCCTGAACCATCGTGATCGTATCCTGTTTATACATTTGATAAATCTTCATCGACAACTGTGGTCCAAAGCCATATTGATTCAGGGCGATCATCACCTGCTCCAAACCTTGATGCTCGACTAATGTATCATAGAGGCCCTTTGCCTTTTCCCCTGATAGCTTCGGGATATCATCAAGTAACGAAGGCTGAGCCAGAATTTTGGAAATTGCCTTTTCCCCTAGTGTCTCAACAATGCTTTCGGCTGTTTTTTTCCCAATGCCCTTGAAAAGATCACCGGATAAATAACTGACGATCCCTTCCTTGGATTGAGGCAAATCCTTACGGAAATGCTCCACATGAAATTGAAGGCCAAAACGCGCATGTTCCTTCATCGCCCCATAAAAAATATAGATCTCATCCTCATGCATCCTTGGAAAATAACCTGTTACGACAGCTTCCTTCTCTTCATAATTCAGATTCGTTTCATGCACACGAATTCTTACAACCGAGTACATATTTTCTTCATTATGAAAGATCGTCACTAAATGACTTCCTTTCATGAACATTTTCTCCTCTGAAAACAAATCCAACGAATCTTGCTGGCTCAACGCTACTCCCCACCTTTCCATGCATATGCCGACTATTTACTCAGCATTCATTTCTTCCATCAGTTTCTTACCGTGTGCAGCAAGCATATGGTCAGGCTGTGCTTCCAAAGCCTTATCAAAATAAGCAATCGCTGCTTGCGCATCTTCACGATACCCGGCAAACGCAACACCTAAATTATAATAAGCATCGGCATGTCCCGGATCCTGCTCCACAACTAAATTCAGTTGATTGATCAATTCATCGTATAATTCCGCATTGGCAAGACATAGTGCATATTGGAATCTCGCGTCAACGTCCTCTGGGCTCAGCTCCACCGTTCTCTGTAAATAAGGCATCGCCAACTTCGGTTGATCCAACGCCATCAATGTCAATCCAAGCATAAAGTAAGCATCGCTGTTCTCCAGTCCCAAGCGGATTGCCTTTTCAAACATATCCTTCGCTTCGACTAATTTAGAATCGGATTCATAGTATAAGTTACCTAATGAATAATAAGCCGCAGCTGCATTTTCATCCAGCTCAATCGCCTTTCTGTAAAACTTGACCGCTTTATCCGTTTCACCAACGGCAGTCAATACATTCCCGAAATTTATGTAGGCAACAGGCTCATTCGGATTTTCCTCGATCGCCTCATTAAAAACTTTCGCCGCTTCTTCGTATTTCCCTTGCTGCATTAACTCAATTCCTAGTTGATTCTTATCCATTATCATTTCACACTCCATTTTTATATTAAAAAGTATAGCATAACAGTAGTCGAATTCAGACAGCACACCCGCAATCCAAAAGAAGTCCCCAACCGCAAACACAGCTGGGGACATGCTTATTTTACCCTACGTAAGTCAGTTTTTCACCTTTTTTAAATACCTCATCAATCGTACCGCCACCAAGGCACACTTCACCATCATAGAATACGACTGCTTGTCCAGGTGTGATCGCGCGGACTGGCTCGTCAAAGATGACTTCGACATCACCATTTTCCAAGACCTTCACCTTAACACCGCTATCCTCTTGACGGTACCTGAACTTTGCCGTACATGTAAATTCATCCGCAGGTATATGTTCCGCTACCCAGCTAACATTCACTGCACGAAGCGAATTGGAATACAGCACATCATTATCAAACCCTTGACACACATATAAAACATTGCGTTTCAAGTCTTTACCCGCAACAAACCAAGGATCGCCGCTGCCGCCAATCCCCAGACCGTGACGCTGACCGATGGTGTAATACATCAATCCGTCATGCTTGCCCATGACCTTGCCATCCATCGTGACCATATCTCCTGGCTGAGCTGGAAGGTAATTGCTTAGAAACTCTTTGAAATTACGTTCACCGATAAAACAGATGCCTGTAGAATCTTTTTTCGTTGCCGTAGCAAGACCCGCTTCTTTCGCAATCTCACGGACTTCCTTCTTATCAATATGTCCAAGCGGAAACATGACTTTTTCCAATTGTTCTTGAGTAAGTTGATTCAAGAAGTACGTTTGATCCTTATTATTATCGATACCGCGAAGCATTTTGTATTCGCCATCCCGGTATTCAACCTGTGCGTAATGACCTGTAGCCACATAGTCAGCACCAAGACTTACCGCATGTTCAAGAAATGCCTTGAACTTGATTTCCTTATTGCACATTACATCCGGATTCGGAGTGCGGCCCGCTTTATACTCATCCAAGAAATAAGTGAAAACTTTATCCCAATATTGCTTTTCGAAATTGACCGCATAATAAGGGATGCCGATTTGATTACATACGGCAATTACATCATTGTAATCTTCCGTTGCCGTACAAACTCCGTTTTCATCTGTATCATCCCAGTTCTTCATGAAAATCCCGACCACATCATAGCCTTGATTCTTCAATAGCAGGGCTGACACAGAAGAATCCACGCCTCCTGACATGCCCACGACGACGCGGGTGTCCTTTGGTGCTTTATTCATTCTGTCACCTCATTTATTTAAAGAAGGAATTATCTTCCCACTAATCTTTGAACGATTTTAACGGTGGTTTCAGCTGCCTGCCTGACGTCCTCTTCCGTGTTGTTCAAACCGAAGCTGAAACGAATCGAATTCTTCGTCCGCTCCGAATCTTTCCCGAACATCGCCACTAGTACATGCGACGGATCGATTGACCCGGCTGTACAAGCGGATCCGCTCGATACCGCAACACCTGCCAAGTCCATATTGACGAGCATCGATTCCACATTCGTACCCAGAAAACTAACATTCAGCACATGTGGCAGCGACTGTTCCATAGATCCGTTAATTTCATATTGTACATCCGCCTCATCAAAGACGGCAAGCAATACGTCTTTAAATCGCTTGTATTGCTCCGTTTTCTCTTCCATCGAGCTTTGTGCAAGTAAAACAGCTTCTGAAAAACCAGCAATTGCCGGCACACTCTCCGTACCTGCACGGCGTTTGCGTTCTTGTTCCCCGCCATATAAATGCGGATTCAGCTTCAAACCTTCACGCATATATAGAAAGCCGATTCCTTTGGGACCGTTGATTTTATGTGCTGATACACTCAGCAAATCCACCCCCAACTCACGAACGTCAATACGGATCAAACCATATGCCTGGACCGCGTCCGTGTGGAAAATGGCTGGATGCCCCTTGAGCAGCTGTCCAATTTCAGCAATCGGCTGAATCGTTCCAACCTCGTTATTGCCGAACATGACCGAAACCAAAATCGTATCGTCCCGCAATGCAGCCTTTAAATCGGCAATTGAAATAAGCCCCGCTTCATTCACAGGTAAATATGTGACTTCAAAGCCAGACTTCTCAAGGAATTGGCACGTATGCAAGACCGCATGATGCTCAATCTCCGTCGTGATGATGTGCTTTCCCTTTTCTTTATAAGCATTGGCAACACCAATGATTGCCGTATTATCCGCCTCGGTTCCACCGCTCGTGAAAATGATTTCATTCCGCCCGGCACCTATGCTCGTAGCAATACTCGAACGCGCCTCATCCAAAACATGGCGCGCCTCCCGCCCGAAAGCATGAATGCTCGACGGATTGCCAAAGTCATGGCTCATGACTACCATCATCCTATCGATCACATTCGGATGCATCGGTGAAGTCGCAGCATGATCTAAATATATTCTGTCCACTTTTTTGTCGCCTCCATTAAAAAAACGCAAGCGCCTACATAATAGGCGCATTGCTAATCACTTAAATATAGTACATATAAGAATCGATTTCACCCGTATCCTTGTAGCTAGCCAAATCCATAAGCGTCGTATTATCCAATACATCCTTCACAGCATCGCGAATCCGGATCCAAAGCTGGCGCTTAACCGGCTCTTCATCCTCAATGCCTTCAACCGGGGTAATCGGCCCTTCCAATACGCGGATGACATCACCCGAAGTGATCTCCTGAGGATCTTTAGACAAGACATACCCGCCATAAGCACCACGGACACTCTTCACCAACCCTGCATTACGAAGCGGCGCAATCAACTGCTCCAAATAATGCTCCGACAAATTATGCGTCTGGGCAATCGATTTCAAACTTTTCGGGCCTTCTCCATAATGTTTAGCAAGCTCGATCATGATCGTTAAACCATAACGGCCTTTAGTAGATATCTTCATACATATACACCTCAAATTATTTATCCGTTTCTAAATTCTTTTGAAATTATAGCATATTCCCGCCGGAAATGCATTCACCCGCCCTTCATTTGTCAAATTATCCTAATTGGAAAGGTAGGAAAATGCAAAAAAAGAATGAAATGTAACTGATCGGATGACGGATTTTTTTCCGGTGTAGACGGAATTTTGGGTTAGGACGGATTATTCGTACGCACGGTCGGATAGTGGGGAAAGGTCGAATTTCCCGCTCGGACGGCCGGATTATTGGGCCCTAGCTCGATTTAATATAAAAGTTCGTTCCATGCCACATTTATTTTCACTAAAATATAGGAAATCACTTTATTAACCGAGAATACTTCACTTAAATCTATAAGGAGTGGTTATCATGATCATTAAAAACTGCAAGATGCCTTTTAAGATAGACATGCTAGATGCTCTGCTCTGATGAGACACTTACCTCCCGGACATGCGAGGCAACCTGCAATAATTGCAGATATCAAAAAAATCAAGGCAGGATACAACGGTGAATACAGAGTCTTCCAATCTCTTAAATCCCTTCCTGAAAAAGAGTATCTACCCTTTCATGACCACCGTCTATTTGGATCACCTTTTCCCTTCCAAATGGACATCCTCATCCTCACATCCTCTTTCCTTTTAATCCTTGAAGTCAAAAACATGGCTGGTGAAATCTTTAAGTGTTCTGCATTTACCATGGAGCGGAAATCAAAAAAGTGGATTTGCCGTACCTGTTTGGATATTTCCCTTGATGCTCACATTTCGGCACTTTATGATTATCTATACCTCGTTAAACCTACAATTACAAACAGCGCATTTCGAAACTTCGTCCAACTCCAATCCCCATCCAGTGCAAAAAACTATTACTTTCACTGAAACTGAATCATTCCGGCCATACTAGAGGCAGCGTTTATCTATTAAATTCTCTCTTAGAAGGATAGATCGAATTATTCCCTGGTAGGTCGGATTATTCTGCTGGTAGGTCGAATTAATTCATTTTAGGACGGATTATTCCCCCGGTAGGTCGATTTATCGAACTATAGCACAAATTAAATCCCCAAACGGACTACTATATTAAGAATTCGCTCTCTTTTACACCATAATCAGCGCATTTCCCCTATCAGTTGTGATACCTTATATAAAAAGGAGAGGTGCGCAATGAATATTAAACCGCTTGCTTTCCGGATGCGGCCTCGATCGATTGATGAGATCATCGGGCAGGAGCATCTGGTCGGTGAAGGAAAAATTATTGCAAGGATGGTGAAAGCCAAGCAGCTTTCTTCCATGATTTTGTATGGTCCGCCGGGAATTGGCAAGACATCGATTGCAAGTGCGATTGCAGGAAGCACGAAGTTTGCTTTTCGGACGCTGAACGCGGTGACCAATAATAAAAAGGATATGGAAATCGTGGCAGCCGAGGCTAAGATGTCCGGGAAAGTGATTCTGCTGCTTGATGAGGTTCATCGACTCGATAAGGCGAAGCAGGATTTCCTATTGCCTTATCTTGAAAACGGGATGATCACCTTGATCGGTGCAACTACCAGCAATCCCTATCATGCAATCAATCCGGCCATCAGAAGCCGGTGCCAGATTTTCGAGCTCAAATCATTGGAAACCAATGATATAACCAAAGCTCTGGAACGGGCACTTCATGATGAAGAACGGGGGCTTGGTGCGTATAAAACCGATGTCAGCCTTGATGCCCTTACCCATTTCGCGACTGCTTCCAACGGAGATGTCCGCAGTGCCCTTAACGCTCTTGAACTCGCCGTCATTTCCACCGAAACCGATGAGTCCGGAACGATTCATATAGATCTACAAATTGCCGAGGAATGCATGCAGAAAAAAAGCTTCTCACATGACAAGGACGGAGATGCCCATTATGATGTTCTGTCGGCATTCCAAAAATCAATTCGCGGAAGTGATGTGAATGCAGCCCTTCATTATTTGGGGCGATTGGTCGAAGCCGGTGATCTTGTCAGCATTGCCCGCCGCATGGTGGTCATTGCCTACGAAGACATAGGTCTTGCCAATCCCCAGGCTGGTCCCAGGGCACTCTCTGCCGTCGAAGCCGCTGAACGACTTGGGTTTCCTGAAGCCCGGATTCCACTTGCCAACTCAGTGGTCGAGTTATGCCTATCACCAAAATCGAATACGGCTATTGTCGCAATTGATGCAGCTCTGTCCGACATTCGCAGCGGCCATAGTGGAGATGTACCAGATCATCTCAAGGATGCCCATTACAAAGGCGCCACTGACCTCGGACGCGGCATCGGCTACCTTTATCCGCATGACTACGAGAATGGCTGGGTGAAGCAGCAATACTTACCGGACAAACTGCGCAGCAAAAAATATTACAAACCTAAAAAGAGCGGAAAATTTGAACAAGCCCTTGCCTCGGTCTATGAAAATATCGAGAAAAAGAAATAACTCCGGATCACTTCAGACCCGGAGTTTTTTTATTGTGGGAATTGAAAACTTTTAATATTCCTCAGATTGACAAAGACCGCCTCCTCATGAGCATTCATCAACCTTATTACTCATTCCAATATTCTGCGGATGCATAACTAAATTGAGCACGACCAGTTTATTGGTTTGTATGTACACCTGTCAGCCAAACGCTCCGGCTAGGACTTTCTTAGTTAAAAACCGGAACGCTTAGGCTAAATTCCCTTTGAATCGCCTTGCTTGGCCAATTTTCCCCGGGAATTAGTCCGCATCAAGGGCAGAAACAACATTTCAATATTTGATTCTAGCCCGATAACTTTTACAGCATTTAATCTTAGATTATTGCGGACTGCAATCTGCGCACTTTTAGCCGCAGAAAAATTAGGTTTCCTCGTATCCAGTAAAAGGATATGTCAATTGCGATTGCTAGCGGCATGTCCACTTTCATAAGAAGGCACAACAACTTTTTGGTTGCTGTACCTGTGTGGTCAATCTTCTTCTTTATAGATACCCTTCGATGCTTTAATCATATTTTCCAGCCACATTTTCTTAAATACATTTACACGACGAGGACTGCCATTCTCTTCACCCTCAGCTGAATTTTCTTCTGCGGTGAGTTCATTTGTACCAATTTCGCCGGAAAGGATTTCATTTGAATTGCCTTCATCTGCTGAATCCGTTGAGCTACTTTCATCTGATGATGAGCTTTCCGTTGAACTACTTTCATCTGATGAGCTTTCCGTTGAACTACTTTCATCTGATGAACTTTCCGTTGAATCACTCTCATACGATGAGCTTTCCGTTGAATCACTCTCATACGATGAGCTTTCCGTTGAATCACTCTCATACGATGAGCTTTCCGTTGAATCACTCTCATACGATGAGCTTTCCGTTGAATCACTTTCGTACGATGAACTTTCCGTTGAATATTCCATTTATTTTTTAACCTCCAATATTTATTTAATTATTCTTTAGGGATATCCGTACTGCATATATATGCGCCTTCTATCTAATAGGGACTTTGCTTATCACCCATTTTAAAGTAAAACTTCATTCTCTTAGGAATATTTGGTGATTCAATTTTACCTGGTCAATTTAATTAGACTCAAAGTTTCTTCTCCTTGCAAACAAAAAAATAGCCTCGGAATCGAAGCTACTTTACATTTTCCCCTTCATGTTAGCTATGATGTCCCTTTAGCCAACCGACCACCGATTTCCCACTACTTTCGCGGAGGTCCTCGACATTTTCTTTTGAAATGATCTCTCCATCCTTAATCAGAATGACTTCATCAAGGATGTTCTCGATTTCCTCAATTTCATGAGTCGCCATAATAACCATTTGCCTTTCAAAATCGATAGAAGACAGCAAGCACCGTACAATCGACTCCCTGACCATAACGTCCAACCCTGAGAATGGTTCATCCAATAATATGACCGGTGCCTCACGGGAAAGGGCTAGCACTAATTTAAGCCTTCCCCGATTACCTATCGACATCGTACGGACCTTCATCCGGTCATCCAATTTCATGAATGCCAGCATTTCAATTGCCTTATCCCGATTAAAATCAGCAAACTGCGATGCATGAAATTCAATATACTGACCTGCCGTAAAATTGGGATAGAAAAAATCAAGCTCTGTCAGATAAGAAACAACAGAAGCTGTCCTCCTGCTTACCGGCATCCCAGCGACCGTCACTTCACCATGATCCGGTTTCGCGAGACCCGCAATCAGTTTGAGCAATGTTGACTTACCGCTACCATTGGCTCCTAACACCCCATAAATCTTCCCCACTTCAAACGTGAGTGATACACCATCAAGGGCAGCAATGCTTCCATACCTTTTCGTTACATCATGCAGCTCAACTGTCATTCCGCATCCCCCTGCTTCTTCAGAAATTGCTGTACCGCCGTCAGCATTTCTTCTCTCGACAAGCCAATTTCTTTCATGTTCTCAACGAATGTCTCAATAACTTCCGTTTGAATCCGGGTACGCAGTGAAGCAATCAGCGCCGAATCATTTTTAACGAATGTACCTTGCCCCCTTCTCGTCTCCACAATTCCATCCCTCTCAATCTCGCTATAAGTACGCTGTATCGTATTCGGATTGACACCCATTTCGACAGCCATTTCGCGGACCGATGGCAATTTATCCCCACTCTTTATTTCACCCCGTACAATTGAATAACAAATTCGATCCGCAACCTGTAAATAAATCGGCTTTGATGCATGAAAATCCTCTGGCATCCTTTACACCTCAATCTTTCGGTCCAGCAGCCAACATGAAGCGAGGAACAATATCACTAATCCAATAACATCCAACCCGCTTGTCAAAAGCGAAATATTTCCCCCGCTTTCTATATAAAACTCCAACTTGGCTTGAGACAAGCTAAACGACGAACCGCTAAAAGCCGGTACAGCCCATATATCATCCAGTTTCTGATATACCATTGTATGACCAACCCAATTTTTCAACAAAACCATTCCTATAAACAGAAGAGACACTAACAGCCAACGAATATTTTTAATAAATTGAACCCTTGCGAGTGCATGATACACTACCCATAAAAACATCATAAGCACAGCTATGACAATACTAACCGCCGTCATAACCCCGCCTAACTGTAACAAGCCACCTAATTCTGTAATATTTCCCACCTGAAAGTCTTGCTGAAAATAACTAGTCGGAACCTTAAAAGCCACAAATACTAAACAACTGGCAAATAAAATGGAAACCACTTGAAACAGCACACTTGACACTAATTTACTTCCAAGCAACATCGCTGCAGACTGGGGATTGTGAATCCACAATTGCGTCTTCCCCTCGTAATTCAAACATCCAAAAATCAAAGAGAACATAATAAATGGCTGTAAGAACAAGATCACCCATGTACACATATAAAAAAGACCTGCAACTTCCAAAAATTTGGATACTAAAAAAGAAATGAACACCAAGCCAACTTGCGCAACCAACAACCACAGAAGTGTGGATTTCCCGATCAACCACTCCTTTTGCACTAAACCTTTAAATGAATTCAACTTCTCAACCCCTTCAGAATTGTTCTAGTTACATAGTACACAGTTACACCAAAATATGTCAAAGGTATTATAAAATAACATAATATACTATTCTTTTAAACTGAAATTAAATATAATAGATGATGTGGTTACAAAAAGAGGAAGGAAGTAATATATGAGACATGAAAAAAAGAAGAAAAAGAAACGGACTTGGCTGAAGGTAGTCGGTATAATTGTCCTACTTTTTATATTAGCAGGGGGAGCTTTTGCCTACTCTGTATGGAATTCACTGACAAAAACCGTTGACACGATGCATACACCAATAGACCGTACCACGGATAAACGAACCAAAGACCTTGCACTATCAGATCAGGAGCCATTCTCGATGCTCATGCTCGGTGTCGATGAACGTGATGGCGACAAAGGCCGTTCAGATACTATGATCGTCTTGACAGTCAATCCACAAAAGAAATCGGTAAAAATGCTAAGCATTCCGCGTGATACACGGACCGAGATAGTCGGTCATGGTACACAGGATAAAATTAACCACGCATTTGCTTTCGGCGGAGCGAAAATGTCCATGGATACCGTTGAGAATTTCCTGGATATCCCTATCGACTATTATATGAAAATCAATATGGAAGGCTTTAAGGATATCGTTGACGCAGTCGGCGGCGTGACTGTCCAAAACGATTTGGACTTCACCTATGAAGGCGTCCATTTTGCAAAGGGAAGCATTAATCTAAATGGGGAAGATGCACTTAAATATTCGCGAATGAGATATGAAGATCCGAATGGTGATTATGGCCGTCAATCCAGACAACGTTCCATCATCGAAGCTGTCATCAAGGAAGGCGCAAGCCTTTCATCATTGACGAAATACGATGATGTCTTCGCTGCATTAAGTAAAAATATCCAGACGAATTTGACGTTTGATGACATGATGGACATCCAAAAGAACTACAGGGACGCTAGCAAAAGCATAACCCAAGCAACTATTCCAGGAAATGGAACGAAAATCGACGGAGTCTACTATAATATTGTGTCGGATGAACAAAAAGAAAAGGTTCAATCCGAATTAAAAGAACAATTATCCATCAAATAAGAAAAAATGAAAGAGCTGTCCGGACCCGCATCCTGACAGCTTTTTCATTTTCCCCGTCCAATATTCTGACAAAAAACGGACACCAATTGTAGAGATTTGTAGGAATTTTTGTTGTTTATTAGGCATAAAAAAACGGTATAATCTAATATGAGCTGATAATTCCATCTTCCCCTTGCCCCTTTAAATCACTAGACCTATTATTCTATGGACCCGGAATTCCATCAACCACCATTCATCAACTATAATAAATAATCCTAAACAAAAGGAGCGGATTTACATGAAAATCAAAGCAGGCAGCTGGGCTATGCTAAGCACACAGGACAAAATGTTTATTCTTAAAGCCATCAGTGATCGTTCAAGAATGAAATATGTTTCATGAGAAGTAGATCTTATCATCGCTACATGAGAGCATCGCCTCTCCCTTTTCAATAAAACGAACTCGAGCCTGAAAAAGGAGAGGAATCTATTCAAACTGGTGATCCCATAACAAACGCCATTCGCCTTTTTCTTTCACGACATAGCAATCTTGTTCCATGTAAACATCCAAAGCGAGAATTGAAGACCTGTGTAACTGGAATTTCATAGGCCGTTTTATGCTGCCTCCCATCCTTATCCAGCCTCCAGTTCTTCACTTTCTTAAATTGGCCTACATCATACTGAAAGGTCTGCACTTCCATATGCTGGCGCTGGACCGATTTTGCACATCCGCAGGTTCGGAAAACCGAAGCTTCACTTCAAAACTTAACATATCCCTGGACTTCCCAAAAAATGATACAAGCTCGCCGATACTCCTATAGGAATCTTATCTTGTCTCCTCACCTCATCGCCCTCACAGGTTATCATTCATATATAAGGATAACGACAAAAAAGAAGCATGTTGGTAGACATGCTCCTTACGTATATGTACCGAAAAAGATTTCTTAGATTCTATGACGCCTTCTCCGATAAAAGAAAAGAAAACAGAAGATTCCTAGCAAACCGCCAAATGTGTCAAGCATGACATCCTGCCATAAGATGAAAATCTACCAATCATATTCTATTAGGTTATTCAATGATCCCGCTTAATTTCTCCTTAATCTCTTCCACAAGTTCATTCACAGTAACATCCTGCCCAGACTCTCCTTTTGCAAAAGTGTCTTTTATAATATCAAAAAAATCCATTCGTAATTTCCACTCCAGTATATATTTGAGCCACCATTTTCATCCTGTTGTCCTAATCCTTTTTTTCAAAAATAAGGATTATAGCTCTTTTATTTGATAATCACATATATTAAGGATTGGCAAGCGGAAACTAGTTTAAAAGCCAAAAATTCACCCAATTTTAACATTTCCGAAATATACCGGAGGAATGAATAATAGTAAGATATAAGTAAATAGGTGTGATATAAGAAAACCAAAAAAGGACCGATTACTCAGCCCTTTTTTGATACCCAATGTTATGATTGTCCCATAAAATAAGTCATTAATGAAATTAAAACTAACGTAATGGTAATATAAGTCCCAATAAAAATTTTCTTGCTTCTCTGTTTCTTTTCATAAACTTCCTCGAACGTAATGAATTTGTTTTTTGACATCAAATAATCTCCTTTTATTTTGATGGCAGCTATCTGACATCGCCTACCGCGGCCTTTGCTTGATCACTATAGTGTAGTATCGGCACACTACCAAAAATATTTAAGTATTATTAACTATTTTTTTATAGGCTATATTTCTTAAATCTGTAGCAGGTTACGACTAACTTATTATGTACTTTAACTAAATTCTATGATCATTCTGTTAAATCCTGCCTAGGTATCATTTTAATATCTAATTTTATTAAGCGCTTACTTAATAAAATTCATTATTATTTTTATCCAACCGAAAAAAGACAACCATAACGGTACACTGAATAAAGTTCCCCATATTAATCCCTTTATAAAAGAATTAAGTCCATCCATAATAAAAATCCCTCTCAATTTAGGTTGCCTTTTTATTATTGTCCCCATGTTCTATATTCTAGATACCTTTTAAGGTGATTTCCTTTAATGAAAATAAAAAAAGAAGACTGTATAACAGCCTTCCCTAACGTAATTTTTATCCCCTGATTTGCTTTTTCCAGTTCATTTTCCCTTGATGAACTCCCACACATCTTCAATAGATAATCCTAGATTTTTAGCCTCTAAAATTAGATAAGCCCATTCTTCCCGTTCATTGTTAGCTTCCATGATAAATCCCACCCAACTTGTGGTAACACAGCCGTCTTAGCATTTAGCCTTAGACCTGTAATTTTGCGTCCCTACTTTTCAATAGGTTTGCCTTTCTCAAGAATATTTCACATTAATTATTCTCAAGATTAATAAATCCCTTCAATTCACTGTTTCCATGGGGCTAAATAAACCATCATGCCCTCAAAAAATTACCCTTAATTAAAACTATATTAATGTTAATTATACTTAAAAACGTAATAATAGCTCTTAATACTATTCGTTTTTTTCTGTCATTTTTCAACATCATTCATCAAAAAGTGACATCACAATGCAAAAACACTGGTATAATACTCTTTCTTTACAACTCTTTTAATAAAAAAAGATTTATAATAGCTATAATAATCCCAATTTACTATTCTACAAAAATAATATTTTCGAAATAAGTGGGCTAAGTGATTCAGTTTTAATTTATTTTCCCTAAGAAAAAAAGCCAGCATTACAATGCCATAATATGGCTGTAACCTGACTGTTCGTGAACTCTAGTAAATATTTACACACTTGATTCCATTTGGATACCTAATAAATTGCTAAACATCCCTCTTTTTTCATTCGCTAACTGGTTATATTCACCGACCTGAATGATTTCCCCATGATCCATGACCAACACTTGATCGGCATTGCGAATCGTCGATAATCGATGAGCTATGACGATGATGGTCATTTTTCCTTTTAATCTTTCAATAGCGGATTGAATCTTCGCTTCGTTCTCCGTATCCAAAGCACTCGTCGCTTCATCCAATACCAGGATGGCCGGTTTACGTAAAATCCTCTGTCTAACACTAGACGCTGCCTTTCTCCTCCCGATAGTCGCACACCTCGATCACCGATGAGTGTATCTTTTTATTCCGAGTCTTTAATTTCTTATCTTATAAAATTCAAAATTCATTATTATTTTGATCCAACCGAGAAATAACAACCACAACGGAAAGCTTAAAAGTGTTCCCCACAATAGTCCCACAACAAGAACTTCTGAAAATAAAGATCGTCTCTTTTGTAGTCTTAGGACTCTTAACTACTTTGACTACCCATTTCGACAAAAGGAGAGCTCCCTGCATACTTCCTCTTTCACCTTCTTAACACAAAAAAAGGACTGATTTCTCAGCCCTATTTAACACCAGTTATGATTTACCAAGAAAAAAAGTCAATAAAGAAATCAAAATTAAAATAATAGTAATATAAGACCCAATAAAAATTTTCTTACTTCTTTCTTTCTTTTCATGAGCTTCCTCGAACGTAATAAATTTGTTTTTTGTCATCAAATTCTCCTTGTATTTTGATAGCAGCTTGACATCGCCTTCTGCGAAGTCCCTTTGCTTGATCTTCATATTAAAGTATCGCTAATCGGCAAAAATATTAACTGTATTATTCACTATTTTAATACTGAGCTAGATTTTATAAATTAATATCTGTTCTTTACTATATAGTTTAATATAAATCATACAAATTACATTAATACAAAATATTCCATTATACCCAAAAGTCTTTTATACCAAGATATTCATTCAATAACGCTAAGCAATTATCCCTACCTGTTCCATAGAACTTTTTTATGGCTGCAATTAGTTTAATCCCTATCCATTTACTGATTAGTAAATAAAAAGGATAGAAATTCACCTTTTGCCAAAAATAACAAAAAGGATATCAACGGGAGGAAGAGAAAAATGGATTCAGAAATGCAGGAGAAATGCGGGGTATTTGGAGTATTCAATCACCCCAAAGCAGCCGAATTAACTTATTACGGACTTCATGCACTTCAACACCGTGGTCAGGAGAGTGCAGGAATTGTGGCTAGTGATGGGAAATCATTCAGGAATCACAGGGGAATGGGATTAGTTACCCATGTATTTTCACGGGACATCCTTGATGAACTAATCGGCAACATGGCCATTGGTCATGTACGATATTCAACTTCTGGTGAAAGTTTACTGCAAAACGCACAACCCCTCGTTTTTAAATATAGCGAGGGGGACCTGGCTGTTGCTCATAATGGCAACCTCGTAAATGCAAGGATAGAACGGGAAGTGTTACAACAGCAGGGAAGCATATTTCAAACAACAACCGATACTGAAATTATTGCTCACTTAATAGCTCGTTCAAGTAAAAAGCATTTCGCAGAAAGCGCACCTGATATGCTTAAACGTATCGACGGTTCATTTGCCTTGATTATAATGACTGAAAAACAAATGCTAATTGCCCTGGATCGTCATGGGTTACGTCCGCTTAGCCTTGGAAAAATTGGTGAATCAATCATCGCCTCATCAGAAACATGCGCTTTAAATGCAATTGATGCTAAGTTCTGGCGGGAAGTTGAACCGGGTGAATGGCTTCTTATAGATGAAAATGGAATTCAAACTGGAAGATTTGCTGAAAAAGGTAAGGTTTCCCTTTGTTCCTTTGAATTTGTCTATTTTGCCCGTCCGGATACCGTTATTCAAGGAAGAAGTGTCTTAACAATCCGGAAGGAATTAGGTAAAATTCTGTCAAAAGAACATCCGACACAAGCTGATGTTGTCGTTGCAGTTCCCGAATCAAGCGTCCCTGCCGCCATTGGTTTTTCCCAACAATCAGGAATTCCATATGAAATGGGGATTATTAAAAATCCTTATGCTGGTCGTTCGTTTATTGAGCCCACGCAAGAATTGCGCGACTTAGCTGTTCGACTGAAATTAAGCGCTGTGCAAGAAATTTTGGAAGGAAAAAGGGTGGTATTAGTCGATGATTCGATTGTTAGGGGAACGACAAGCAAGCGCATTGTCCAATTGATTAGGCAAGCAGGTGCCAAGGAAGTCCATGTAAGAATTAGTTCACCTATGGTTAGAAACCCTTGTTTTTATGGAGTGGATATGCCAACTAAGGAAGAACTATTTGCCAACATACACGAACACGAACGAGCTATGGGACAGGTTATCGGGGCAGATTCATTAGCTTTTTTAAGCACCCAAGGGTTATTAGAGGCTGTAGATGTGGATCTTGGAGAAACTAGCAGTCGCTGTGTAGCCTGTTTTAGTGGTGCATACCCAACTAATATTTGAAGTGATACAGCTTAAGTAGGATAAAAATGGCAGGCACCACACAAAAACAACTGTCTTTGTGTGGTGCCTGCCATTTTCCTACTATTAAACCTTGGAATTTGTCACTGTTTTCTCTTACCACTTACAATTACTTATCTCTCTCTTTCTTTCTCTCTACAAATGGATGGCTCCACTTATCTATACAACTTTTTTAAGGTGTTCAAGTTTATGCTGAACCGGGATTTAAGAGATTCGTGTTACTAGGCTTCTTCACCCTACTCCAAAACCAATACTGATCCGCATTACGAAGTCTTTAACCGATGAGCAATTACAATAATGGTCAAGGTTCCTTTGAGTCTTTCAGGCACTTGTTGTTTCATCTAGAACAAGGATCGATGGTTTACGTAAAATTCTTCGGGCTAGTACACGAGCTGTCTTTCTCCTCCTAACAGTCGAACTTCTCGATCACCAATGAGTGTATCTTTTTATTCCGAGTCTTTAATTTCTTAACTTATAAAATTCATTATTATTTTAATCCAACCGAAAAATGACAACCACAACGGAAAGCTTAATAACGTTCCCCACAATAGCCCCACAAAAACATTGCTAAGTTCATTCATATTAAAGCTTCCCCTTTTATAGGATTTTTTCCGATTGTTTTTCTGTTGTTAAATATAAATACTAATAATGAATACTAATAATGCAACGTCATTCTTTTTACTATTTTATTCATACTACCCCAAATCGAAAGCGCTTACAATATTACTATATACTGATAATCCTTACTTTTTATTAAATATTGCTTTACTACTTATTGAAAAGTTTTAACGCCGGAACATTATAGTCAGTAAATATATCTAATTATATCCGAATATTACATAGAAATATTCGTACTTACAATTCCCGAACAATATTATAGGGAACTAACAATATATTGTTCTAATCTATAAGAAACTCTTACCTATCAGCCCACGCAAATGAATAGTTTTGTTGATTACAGATCACTTCATCCGCAAGCTTTCAAGTTATAACAAAAGATAACAGTAGAATCCAGTTCAAAAAAAAAGGCTGATTATCAGCCTTCCCCATGTACTAATATTCTTATATTTTCCATTGATATGATGACTTTTCAAGTTCTGTTCTCTCCTAATGAAGTCACGAACGATAATCCTGAATTTTTTCCCTTTATACATACCATTCTTTTACTCTGTACCTATTACCTCATACAAAATACCTTTCCTTAAATGATCTGAAGTTTGTATTTTTATGACAGGTGATTTTACCGATTTTTTTCATACCCATGTGTCCCCGTAGACACCTTTTATCATAATGTTACTTCGCTTACACATATCATGATGGATCTTTAAAACCACACATACTAAGGAGCCTAAAACTTTTTTATTTTAGTCTCTCAATAAACAACTAATGACTTTTATTTAACACGCTAGATGTTCTGCTAAAGTGGTTCTCCTAACACTTTGGAGGTACATTTAGGTTAATACTCCTTATATCAAAACATATTACTTTAACCTTCTTCGATGTTGGTTAAAAACCTTGATGAAAATACTATTATCATCGGATTTAAAAAACTTAACTCCAACTAATTTTAAGGGTGTCAATATTTCTTTCATTTGGTATAAAGGCATTAAAATTCATCCTTTCTTAATTAATCCAGTCAATAGAGCAACCGCCCTCTAGATATGAGTCATAGCTTTTAATAGTTACTCTTTCTTTAATTCATTTAATAATACCCATTATTTCAGTGATTAATCCACATAATAGAAATTCATTTTTTTATTTCTATTCTTTTTTAACTTATGCATTGTTATGTCATATAACCCTGATGTTAAACCTATTCATAAGAAAAAAGCTGGTTACTTCATAACATCAACGAACCTTTCGTTCTTTATAACAATAAAAAATGCTGGAAATACCATTTTTTATTGTAATGTTAATTAATTTCATTTTCATATAGTGTCTACCCAATGTTATAAAGAAAGGTCAGCAAATCGGATTTAATTAGAGAATCACATACTGGATTCTATTTGGATACCTAGTAAATTGCTAAACATCCCTCTTTTTTCATTAGCTAATTGGTTATATTCACCGACCTGAATGATTTCTCCCTGATCCATAACCAACACTTGATCAGCATTGCGAATCGTCGATAATCGATGAGCTATGACGATGATGGTCATTTTTCCTTTTAATCTTTCAATAGCGGATTGAATCTTCGCTTCGTTCTCTGTATCTAAAGCACTCGTCGCTTCATCCAATACCAGGATGGCCGGTTTACGTAAAATCGCTCTGGCTAACACTAGACGCTGCCTTTCTCCTCCCGATAGTCGCACACCTCGATCGCCGATGAGTGTATCCAAACCTTGTGGAAGCTTACTGACAAAATCAGCAGCAGCAGCGAATTCAAGGGCCTCCCAAACGGATTCATCGCTTGCATTAGGGTCAATAATCATCAAATTTTCCCGTATAGTTGCATTAAAGAGAAATGGATCTTGCGGGATATAACTAATGGACCTCCGCAGTGATAATAACCGGTCATTAGTAAGGGGAATATTATCTATTTTGACTTCGCCCCTATTAGGATGATTCAACCCCATTAAAATATCTATTAATGTGCTTTTTCCGGCACCCGATCGGCCGACAATAGCTGTCATACGGTTAGAGGGAATGTGTATGCTTATATTTTCAAGGGCATAAGTGCTCTCATTTTGATCATAACTAAAATAAACATTACGGCAATCTAACCCTCTTTTAATTTCAACAGGCTTAATATTTTTATAATCAGATTCATATAACTCTCTTGCATCTCTACATTCGTTTTGTAAATCCGACAATGCTTTAAAAGATGGAAGCGTAGATCCTATTTGCTCTAAATTGGATTGAATGCTAGTAAACCTTGGCCATAACCTTGAAAAAATAACCATTATCAGCATTAATTGGGCTGGCTGGGCCATGAACATCTTTATTGAAAAAAACACAAATATTGCAATTAAGAAAGAAGATACAATTTTGAAAATCATCTGGGACGTCGTATTTAAAGTCGTTAACTTGATTCTGTTTTTTTCCATTCTCTCACTTAAAGACAGAAACCAATTCAAATGAGAGTCCTCTAGTGAATTACTTTTGATATCTTTCATTCCGTTAAGGTGATCAGTCATACCCGCTAAATAGGTTTGTTGTAGCTGAAAGGTTTCTTTTCCAATAGACTGAGACTTTTTCACAAATTTCCGTGACGAAAATATTAAAATGAACCCAAAGACTATTATAAAACTCGTCATTGGAACAGATAAATAAAAAGCTATACCAATTTGAATCAAAGTAAATATAAGGGAGGATATAAACTGTAAAAATAAATTTATCCCTGCACTTACATTGAAGGTTTCATTTGTCATGATATTGATAATATCGGATTTCCTCTTTTTTAAGTAAAATCCCCAATTGACCTGCAGCAGACTGCCATACGCCTCATCCCTTAGCTTTCTCACAAAACCTTGTTGGATTTTCACTCCCAGGATTGTTTGATTCCGCTTAAATACACTTTGTCCTGTCATTAATATCACATAAACGCCAAGTATTATAAAAAGGCTGAACGTTTCCGGAATTCCTATGAATAATTCATTAACCCAGCTTAAGAAAGGAACGTCATCCGTTTTTATATCCATTACACCGGTCAATCCAATCAATGGGATCAATAAGAAAATTCCTACGCCTTCTAAAAAGCCTATTAAAATCATACAAATAAGGTTGATATATAGTATTTTTCCCGAATAGTCATGTATTTGTTTCGTAAAAAGTAAAAGATGCTTCATTACCATATCCTCCATTCGCAGGCCATATTTAATCGTTTTCCTTCATGTAAAGCGCGAAAATGGAAGGAAAGGTATTGGTATTCACTTTTCTAAAATTATTCACAATGAAGATAGTATGGGTGGGGTGGTGACGCGTGGACTCCTGGATAAATCTTTGAGGATTTATTTAGTTCAAATAGAATGTTTTCAGATTGTTAACTAGATTCTTGTTCTTTCAGAGCATCAATTTCGTTCTCTTTGGAGAACTTAGACACAACAGTGAACCTATCCATCACTTCTGCTCCGGTTATATAAAAAGATCCACTGCGTAGCCAGGCATGTGCAATGAGCTCTCCATTCCCATCTTTGGCTGTACCTAAATAAAGAGTGCTATCCATCTTTCGTTTTTCCAGCATCTTCATAGCCGCCATTGCTTTTACAAGACACTGGCTTTCCCAGATGGTGTAGCGGCTCATGATATTTATAGCCCGCGATACATTTGCTAAAACCTCTTTATCAGCTGCTTCATTCAAGTCATATGATGACTCTTTCATCTGTTCACCAAGTGTTGGGGCAACTTTTGAAAAGGAAATGCTTTTAAGATAACGGGCCCTGCCTAAATGTAAAAAAGCTTCAATATACAGCAGCTTTGTCTTGAAATTTAATCGAAGAAAAGTATGTGCTTTCTTTACGATATTCATTATTTTTGCCTCCTAGACTAAAGTTTCATGATACTAGGAATGGATGCTAACTAAGCCTTGTTCTAGCAATTGACTTAAAAAGTCAGTGACATGTGCCTTACAATCGGTTTGATCGACATTGTATTGTGACTGTAATGTTGTAACTAACTCTTGAATCGTGATGGGTTCCTTCATTAACTCCCATATTTCCCCGCCCAGTTCACCTAAATTATAATATTTTCCGTTAGAAACGCTTAACATGACTTTTTCCCCATCCATGTCACTTACTATGTTTCCTGGACTTTGGCTATATTTCGTATCAAGTTGATTAATAATCATGAACTCTTTCCTCCCTTTTTAATACATTTAAAATTATTTCCGATAAGTCTGGCGCAGTGAAGCGATTCGTTGGTCTACGTAATTGGAAAAACTCGATTTTCTTAATCATTTTGGCAGAAGTATTAAAATGCCAGTCCATCAATCCAGATTTTTGTATAAAAAAATTACGGTATGTATGATGATACAATTTATAAAATCTTTGAAGAGATTGTATAGGCTTAATATCTATCTCGGAATTTTCACCCTTAATCAATTCAAATACACCAGCGAGCGGGAGTTGTTCAGTAATAAACTGATCTTGAACAGGAACAGCGAATTTATCTTCTCTAACAATGAGTGGCTGATAGTTATTTGAATCCATTTCAAAATGATTTAAGCTTTCCATCCATAATTTTTGTTGTGGATATGAAGGTGTTACAATTGGTATATTTTCATTATTTAGTGTTACTGGTATGACATCATCACTCATGAGCTTATAGCCCCTTTTTAAAAAAGCTGAAGCAAGAGTGGATTTCCCAGCTCCAGAATCACCTACAATTGCATATGCCTTTCCATCTATGGCAACCGCACTTCCGTGTAAAGGAAGGATTTTTCTTTGCATCAAAATAGCTCCCATGCAAGTTCCAAGGATATAAAGACGAATCTCATCTTCTTGTGCCGCATCAATAGGGGAAAATTCTATTCTATTTCCGCTTTGGATCAAGAAAATTGCCGTTTTGGAAACATGGAACATAATCCAGTCTTTCTTAATGACAAAATCATCATTAGGAACTGAATGCTCAGACCATAATGTATGGAGATCCGCATTTTCAATAACAATATCCGTTTTATCATCCACTATATTAATAGGAAGCAATTCAGGCAAAGCTATATCACTTGAAACGGTTAAACCATACGCTTCATAAACAGTCTTTGTTTTGATACCGATCATTTAAATACCCCCGCACATAAATAACGTCTCTTAATTAGACAGGTCTAATGCTTAATACTTTGTTATTCTTGAAGTCATACCCCTATTAACTGGATAAATAGGGGCTTAGGGGAATCCTAATAGACTTGGTAAAAAAGTTTAACTGAAAGTTATGTCACCTTTAGGTGTATTTGATGGGAAAGCAGCATCTGTAAATTCCCCTTCAGTTCCTAGCATCGTTTGATTAACATCAAGAATTTCCAATTCAGGTTTTTTCCATTCCTTTTTCATATTATTCACCTCCTTTTAATTGAATCGTTTTAAAAATCTATACACGATTAAACACCTCATTAGGAATTTATGTTCTGGATTTGTAGCAAGTTCGGGTCGAGTTTCTTTTTTAATCGTTACTAAAGCATTCTTAATCGCTTGACCATCCAGGAATTTCAGGGCTTTATCATCTGTGCTTAGCTGCTCAATCTCCTCTATGAATTCACCCCATTTAGGAAGCATACGGTGAATCCAATCTGCTCCTTGCACACCTCTGTACCGTTGGTTTAGCCTTACCTTATCAGGTAAGAAATTCACTGTAGCATTTCGAATCAGGGCACGATCCATCCCATTCTGTACATATTGACTTTCCGGGAGTGATAAACAAAAGCGAATAACACGGATATCATTCGTCGGATCTCGCTTCCACAACTTATATCGTAAGGAGAGCTTTGTGGAAAGCGTATTCCCTGCATTCCATTGAAAGATATCTTCAAAATGCTTTTTTCTTTCATTAAAAATATCAGAATTTGAATACCAGCCTGTTTCATCCATGCCGAATGCTTTAAATTTGTCATATACACCTATTTCTTCTGCAAATCTTGGATTGATTAACGAAGGAATTTTATATGGTGAACCTTCCGGAAAGATCCGATCAATGATTGGAAAGCCGATTCTAGCAATTGCTTTCACCTTTCGCAATCTAGATCCGCCAACATTTCTCCTATATTGGTCCAATTCTTGATATAGACGAACCCACTTTAACCTTTTTAAAAGGAGAGAGTAATACTCTAAGGGGAATCCCCAGGAAATTGAAAAGTTCCCTCTATCTCCATTAAGCAAAACACCTATGTCATCCTCATTCGCTTTTTCAAACATCCCTTTCAACCAGAAAGAATTTTCAAAAAACTTATAAGGCATCTCCATGATGTCAAGAAAGTCTTCCATTTCAGAATAGGAGTCTTTTCCCTTAAAGTCACAATAATGATCAATAATGCCACCAACATGACCTACCGTCGATTTGATGAAAGGCCGCTCATCCGCCAAAAAGTATTTAGGAGTAAAATCTTTAAAATCTTCGGGAGGAATATAACTATATGTATATAGTGCATTCTTTTTACGCTGCAATTTATTCACCGCAAAGCCAACAACAGCCCCAGAATCCAACCCACCACTCAACTGGGCGCCAACTTTCCGATGTGTCCTAAGTCTTGATGTTACAGCTTCCTGGAAGACACTTTGAAATGCATCTATGTAATCTTCATTCGATTTTAGTTTTAACTTATCTTCTTGAGTTAAATAGGAATATCGTTTTAAAGTAAACCTATTATTCTCTATTGTTAAACTATGGGATGGTGGTATCTGATATATGGTTGTATACGGCGTTAATGATGAATCAACCGCATCAATCATTCCAGATACCGACAAATACTCAGCAAGCCACTGCTCATTCAATTTTTTTTCAATAAAAGGTAATGACAAAAGTGGATCCATTGTAGTGCAAAAGGCAAATTTCTGAGAGTTTTGATGGTAATAAAGGGTTCTGCTTCCCGAAAAATCCCTTGTCCCAAATAACCTCTGTTTCTTTTCGTCCCAAATGACGAAAGCAAAATCCCCTACCAAGAACTTCGGGGCCTCTTCACCCCACTTATAGTAGGAAAGAAGAATCAGCTCACTATCCGTCATGCCATTTTGATCGGATGGCTTAATTTGTAACCTCTGGAATAACTCATCACGGTTATCAATAATAGCATCAGCAGTGATTGTACAGCGCCTTTCAAAATCATAAAGTGGGAGCTGCTCACCAACAGATTCAGGCGTGATCCATTGAGCATGACAACCGAGAAAAATCTTTTCTGTATGCCACATTTGGATAGAATCAGCAGGGTACTTTTGTAAAGCCGTCATCAAATTATGACATTGTTGAAGATTTATAGGCTCTTCATTAAAATGATAAATACCGGCTATAGCACTCATGTTTTCCCCCTGATTGTTTTGTTATGTGAATGAATATTACATTAGCTTCCTTCGATGATTGTTAAAAACTTTAATGAAAATACTTCTATCATCTGATTTAAAAAATTTCACCCCAACTAATTTTAAGGGTGTCCATATTTCTTTCATTAGTAATAGAGGCATTAAAATTCATCCTTTCTATAGTAACCTAGTTGACATGGGCTGCATTTAAGATTGTGTCCTTAACTCATTACGTTCCAGTAATTTAACCCTTAATATGAACCTCACAAAAGCTAAGGTTAATAAGTTTTCATTTTCTAAAAAAAACAAAAAAAATCCAGAGATTGTTCAACAAATTATTTTTTCTATTTTTATGCTTAATAATTCTCCGAGGAAAATTCTCTCTGTTTGAATATCATTATGTATCTTTTAACGCAACAATTTGTTCTTTATAGCGAATTATATAAGCTAAAATTACCACCTATTTTAACCTATGTCAATAACTTCTCACCCAAAAACAACCCAAAAATTTTTGTAAAGAAGTATTAAACAATCTCCTGATTTGTATATGTGTTTGGTAATCTAATTTTGAGTAACTCGATTTTCAATTTCATAAATCTTTTTTGGTTTACGATCACCTTTCTAATTTTATTTGATCAACTCTTTCAGTTAACTCAATTTGAAAAAATCTATGCTTCTTTATTTTCTTAGGCGAACTTTAGTTTCTATCTGCTAACTCACCCTCAATAGGGTAGTAGACACTTTAATCCTAATATTAGTATCTTAAAAACGAAATATATTTCTATGACTGTTTTGAGGATGCATCCGCAGTATAATTTAACTAGACCACTCATTATTCAATGTCTTTGGTACATATCAACCACAATAGCTATGCCTCTTTTCGAAAATTTAAATTTAAAATCTTTTGAAATATGTTACAATTTCAAAGTGAATATATATATCTTTATGGAGGGTGAGTTAATTAGTGTTTAAATTTCGGAAAAATATCATATTCTCGATCTATCGTTATGGGCATTGGGTTTTCTACATAAAAAACCCTATAATCCGTTTTATCTTTAACATTCCTTATAAATTTCTATTCTTTACTGTTTCTAAGATGCTGTTTAATGCTGAAATTTACCCTAAAGCTAAAATCGGAAAAAACCTTCAATTACCTCATCACGGAAATGGTGTAATTATTGATGATGCAACTATTGGTGATAATGTAATAATCCGGCCACAGGTAATAATCGGTAAGACTTTCAAAGGGGGTTCAAAATGTGCCACTATAGGTAACAACGTCGATATAGGTGTTGGAGCTAAAATATTAGGAAACATCTCAATAGGTGACAATGTTAAAATTGGGGCCTTAGCTGTCGTCATTAAAGATGTCCCTAGTAATGTTACAGTTGTCGGTATTCCGGCAGAAATAGTAAGTAGATCTAAATCCTCCGCTGTTTAAGCAGAGGATTCTTTTAATACAAAGCGATTACCAAAAATGTCTTATCAACATAACTCCCATCAGTTTTTAAAGTTATTAAATATTAATTTTAAGATTGTTGCCTGTTGTTATTAATTCAAATAGAACACCACTTCCATGGCTGTTAGAAAATTGACCTTTTAGCATAAAATTACTATTAGACAAAACTATCTCAAATGTCCAAATTTAATATTTAAAGTTACATGTTTTACTATTTACGGAATCTCCCATTGTACGATTTATTAAAATTCCCTATTGGATGTCGTTATTTTTTCTTAATAAAAAAACAAAATATTTTCTATTTGTATAGCCAAATATATTCTGTTCCCTCGATATATCATATTAAACATGGTATAAACCCATATAAATTTGAGAGCCTGTTATAGTTAAATTTAGATTAGCTACTAAATTAAACAAGAAGCCAGTTATAAGGATCATAGCAGAGTTATCCATTAGATTATCTAAATATAATTTATATGATCCCTTATTTCTAAATGCCTAGTCCAATATTTATATATTTTTCCGTATAAACTTTAAAACTCATTAAAAGGAATGAATAGAGGCGTCATTATACTGGAATTACTTTTTTGTATATTCCATTTTGCTTCTTGATCGCCGCAGAATCATTCCCACCGCTAATTATGGTTTATTTTCGATATCACTTGTCTTTGAGATATGTCGAAGTAGGTTCATCAATAAATATATCCGAAGACTCTCCTACTGGTTTTTCAATAATTAGGTCATAACCTGTTCCATAGACATTATCTCTAACGGTAATTTTTTTCGTGCCACCTATTTTTTTTCGAAATGAAAATGTTTTTGCTCCTATTGGTTGGTCAATGAATTGATTTCCCGTAAATAAGCAATTTCTCGTATCAAACATTGTAATAATAGCTGTATATTGATCAAAAGGTGCTCTTACATTCTTTCTAAAGGTGTTATCACGGAAGACGTTACATTCTGTATTAAGTAGATATAATCCACTTCCTTCTGAAAAATCAAACCAGTTACTAGTGATAACTAAACCCATTCCACCTTCTATCATTAATGGCATACAACCTTTTCCTGTTTCAATAGATCCTGTCATGAAATTATTTTCAAACTTTGATAATGATAATCCTCTCAAAGATACCAAAAAGCTATTTTTTCCTATAGCCGAAGCATTGTCTATAAAGTTATGGGAAATTATACAATCTGAACCTGAAATTTCAAAAGAGCCTAGGCCATTATTTATAAAATTACGTTCGATTTTAGTACCAAGTAATCTCCCTTGAATAACATCTAGAAAAAAATTAAATCCACAATGCGAGATAGCAGAATATTTGAGAATATGCCCATTATCTAATCTTTGCGATTGTATAAAACGTGTCGATTTTGTTATAGCATTCCCCCTAAACTCTATACCTATAAAATTTACATCATTTACATCTCCATTAGGAAATGTAAAAATATCCGAAACTTCGTTTTTTATGATTGCTTTATTTGCAAATTCTGAATTGTTCATTGTGGAATAAAAAAATAGCCCACTATATAAAGGTATAGGTTCCGTTAACGTATATGTTCCATGTGGTGGAAAAAAAATAGGAAGGATTTTCCCTAACACACTATTTTTGGCTTTATTTATTGCCTCTTTTACAGCCGATGTCCAATTATCATTTTTAACCAAATAAGAAAAGTGATTTACATTTACTATCCCTTCTATGTTCATAAAACTTCCTCCTTTTCCACCTAATGAGGATAATATCTTGTTTAAGTATAAGCCTAATCCTAGCATTAGAGCGTGAGTTTCCTTCTTCACCTTTTAGTAAAATCAGTTAGTAAGTTCTTATACGTGTAGTGTAGTTTACTTAAGTCTCTTTTATACTTTAAAAAAGTTGAGGAAACTAATAGTTGTTATATAGTACTCAAAAAGGGATTACGAAGTATAGGTAAAGTGATTATGATCTCATAATTTTTAAGTTATTTTTTTTATTGGAGGAGACTAAATATAAAGTCGAAAATATTAAGCAGAATTAGGGTAGGTCTAATTCGATATATTTTTAGAGATTCAGAATGAAAAAAATGATTTTATACTAATTTTTTATATTTGCAGTAGGAAAGAAAAATAGTTAATTAAAAAAATATTATATATTTATCCTTTATGAAAGTATTTCATTCTAGAAGCCAAGATAAAATAAAAAGCATTGTAAACAATCTGCTAGCTTAACCCAGGAAAATTTGTTTAAAAATGATACTTCGTTTTTTTAATTAAATAGGACAAAACTTTTCTGCTGATACTTGTTAAAAGATCCTTATCTCACCGTACAAGTATTCCAGCTAGTATGCCATAGACAATACCACTTACCATAAGGGGTTTCAAAAAAGTATAGGTCCATCTGTCCAGAAAGCAAGAAAGCAAAAAAACATGAAATGTATGGATGACAAATTTGTAATAAAAATTTGCCCATGACATATCATGCTTACTTTTGTAGGTAAATATAACACCCCATTTAAGTTATAACTAATTATTTTTTTCTGGTATAGCTACATACCACATTTAAGGTACACTTGTAAATTTATGGACTTTTTAACATAACACAATAATTAATACATCACAAAAAGACTAAATATTTTGTCGCTCAGTGTAATATTTGATCCTTGTATGTTTGTAAATTTTATTTTTAAAAATTCCGTCCCATCTGTCATTACTTCGCAAACAATCCCAGCCTCAAGAGGAGTCGTTTGTGAAAAAACAATTTCCTTTAAAGATAATGCAGGTATACTCTGAGATAGTATGACAGTATAAACATTTGAATTTTGAGCTTTAACAATTTCAAGTGTTTCAAATTTTAAAGATAAATCAGAAAAGACCTTTCTCCCAATTGGTATATCCCATTTTGTACCCAACCACATTTTCCCTTTATTATAGTTAGTTGTAGGTTCGTCAATAAAGATATTAGTCGATTCCCCCTCAGGGGCATGCAGTTTCAAATCATATCCACTTTTATACACATTATCGCGAATAGTAATATTATCTGTTCCTATTTTTGATTTTCTAAAAGCGAAAGTATTAGCATCTGATAATTGGTCAATAAATAGATTTCCACCAAAGTATATGTTTCTTGTGTCAATTATCGTAATAATTGCGGTATGTAGGTCGAAGGGATTTCGGATGTTTCCTCGAAAGAAATTATCTCTTATTGTGTGACCTTCGGTATTAACCAAATACATCCCACTTCCCTCTGAATAATCAAACCAATTTCGAGAGATAATATTACCTTGTCCCCCTTCCATCATAAAAGGAATACAACCTTTTCCTTCTTGGGTGGAACCAGTTAAATAATTATTCTCAAATTTGGATAGAGAAAGATTCTTAAATATGACTAAAAAATCTTTTTTTTGTATAGAAGAATTGTTATCTATAAAATTTTCGGATAAAATACTGTCAGAACCCGATAAAACAAAAGATCCCAAGCCATTATTAATATAGTTTCTTTGAATTTTCACCCCTAGTACCCTTCCTTTAATTACTTGTCTAAAGTAATTAAACCCGCAATTTGCTATTAAAGAATATTTTAAAATAAATCCTGTTTTTTCGTGCGATTGTTTTTGAAAAACATTCGTAGATTTTGTAATAGGGTTTCCGCGAAATTCTATTCCAATTAAACTAATATCAGTTACATCTCCATTTGGAAAATTAAATATATCGGTATTGGTATTGCTAATAATAGCTTTGTTACCAAATTCAGAGTTATTAGGGTGAGAGTGAAAAAATAGCCCACTATAAAGAGATAAAGGAGCAGATGTTTTATATGTACCATTCGGTGGAAAGTAAATGGGCAACTTTTTATTGTTTGAATATGATTTTGCATAATTCATAGCTAAAGTAATTGCTTTAGTGTCGTCTGTTACACCATCCCCCTTTGCTCCAAAACTTTTTACATTTATAACAATATCTTCAATTTTTATTGCATTCTCCTTATTTCGTTCTTTTAAAATTTTAATTTCATCAGCAATCGACTTACCGTCATTCTCAATGGTAGAATCGATTCGCTGTAATACCGTATTTTCTCCATCCTTTTTTATTGTATAGCCAAAAATGAAAGCAAAAATAAAAAGCAAAAAATTACGAAAAAAATTTCTTCGATCCAAAACATATCCCTCCCTATTTAATTTTATAATTTATATATTACCATTAATTCTTTTCTATTAATTAACCTTCTAAAAAGTTAATAATATTTGATTCGCTTCAAATTCAGGAAACAATATAGTTTCTATAATTTGTTTTACTTGTTCTATTTTTAAATAAGAGTGAGGTATGAAGCATATGATTCCAATATTCACCTTTAAAGGAATGTAAATATGAATTTTAAGATGAATCCATGAAACTAGCTTTTATCTCAATAAATTTAGTAATAAAAAAATCTCTCATTGCTTTAAGCTAATGCTTTATACGTTCAAAGTCTTAGCATTAGGTAGGAAAAATGCTTAATCAAGTCTTTACTTAAGGAATATTTTGGTTTATTATTCCCCCTAAGGGGAGCCCTTAAAAGCTAGTCAGGGAACTACCATTTTCATGGTTTTTTTACATCAGTTTACCTTTTTATCTTTTACAAGAATATGCAATTAAGATGTCATATTGGAGGTGCAAATCAAGAAAAGTTGCCCATAAAGATACACCTGGTCCCCTTATGTGGGGGCGAAATCCCCTGTATTTAGAAGGACTACATAGTAATGCTAATTAATAATATGTATAAGGAGAAGATATGGATAACAATTTTAATCTGGACTCGGAACTTTTATCTAATGAATTAGGTTTGTTAATAGATTTACTCAAGATGGAGGAAGATAGTACACATATATCCAAAACAGAATTGAAAGAGATTGATTGGGAAATATTTCTCGATTTAGTATGCCATCATCGTGTTTATTCATTAATTTCTTCAAGGTTTAGAAACCTGGATGAAGGAGTTATTCCTTTACAGGTTATTAAATGTATACGTAATTTACATAAAGAAAATACTTTGCGAATGCTTCACCTAACCAGCGAAATGGAACAAATAAGTAAATTGTTTTTAGAAAATAATATCCCTCTTCTTTTATTAAAAGGTCCAGTAATCGCAGCAGATCTTTATGGAGATATTTCTCTCCGGACTTCCAGAGATCTAGATATTCTCATTCCAATAGACAATCTGAAAAAAGCGGATAAACTTCTTTTAAAATATGGATTCGAGAGAGAGAAAGAAACAAGTTTAATGAATGAGTGGAAATATAGAGAACATCACTTTGCTTACTTCCACCCTCAAAAAAATATTCTTCTTGAGATTCATTGGAGAATGCAACGCCTGCCCTCTAAGGAACCAAGCTTTAATGAACTATGGGAACGTAAAAGGATAAGTAAACTTACAGCTTATCCAGTTTATTTTTTGGGAGAAGAGGATTTGTTCTTATATCTGGTCTCTCATGGCGCTCGTCATGGTTGGTTTCGTATTCGTTGGCTGTTAGATATTGATAAAAGCATGAGAAAAATGGGCAATTTCACAAAAGTTAAACTATTATCGAAGAGCTATAATAACGTTCATATAGTAGGTCAAGCAATAATTTTGGCTTCACAGTTACTAAATACTCCAATTCAAGAAGAAATGAAAATATTAATTAACAATAATCGTTCAGAAAAGTTGGCACAAAAGTCTATATACTTTATTAATGGCATGGAATCTTTAGATACTATTATGTCTACTAAGTACTATAAACGTTATTTATATTCATTAAAATCAAACCAACAGAAATTTATTTTTATGTTAATACTTTTTTATCCAAGCAAAGCCGATGCAAAGACATTAATGTTGCCAGGACTATTTCATTTTTTATATTTTCCATTACGTCCTTTTTTATGGGCTTGGAGGAAGACAATAAAACCATCATAATCCTTTTTGTATTGGTTTAAATTTTAGAATAAAAATACTTTTTTAAATATTTTTATATAAAAAAGGGATAGTGAATCTTCTAGAAAGATTATACAAATATCCTTTTTCCGAATAGATTTGTAAAATCCATCGAAACTTTCTATTCTAATAGTTTTCTAATTGTTTTAATGATATTCCCCCTTAAATCGTTATTATATAAAAAACTTATAGACTTGGACCCAAAGGGGCTTAGTCTATAAGTTGAAATTACGGGATTCAATTTTCATTGTTCCTTTGATGACTTAAGAAGACCTATAAAGAGTAGAGACCAACAATAGAATGAAACAATATGGCCAAAGTTCAACAGAAAATTTTCAAAAAATGAATAGGTAATATAGCTACAAAAAACCGGAATTCCGAAAATTCTCCAATTATTATTAACTAAATTTCTTATTAACAAATAAATTAACAAAAATATTATTAGGATAGAGGAAAATAATCCAATTTCATAAAGCATAACTAAAAATCCGTTGTCTGTGTTAACTTTCATATTAACCAAATGTTGAACGGATGATAAACCATGCCCAAAAAAGAATTGAAACCTATCACTAAGTATAAAAGTATGCAGAATATAATCCCAGTTATCTATCCTGCCACTAGTAAATGAATTGAGAAGCTTTCTATTCCCAATGATTGCATCTAAGAAATTATACACTAAAGGAACCAGTCCTATCAGAATCCCCGCTGAAATAACAATAATAAAAACTTTTAATAAACTTCCCCTAATTTTAAATATTACTTGTTGGAGGTAAAAAACAGCTAAAAAAATAAGAAAAGAGTATAAGCCTCCTCTTGAATCTGAAAGCACTAAGAAACAAGCAAATAAAATTGTGGAAAAAACATACCAACTTCTCTTACTATAAACTAATCTCCAATTTATAAAACTGGCTAACAAGTTTACAAAACATACTCCCCCTAGATAATTAGGGTGTATAAAAGTTCCGAAGACCCTTATTCTTTCATAAAAATAAGTATGAAACTGGCTGTTTGTAAGAGAAGGATTGTTTAAGAAAGCATAGAAGATAAAAAGTAAACTTATTATTATCAAAATATTATTGAAAGCAACTATTTCTTTTTTTGAAACACCAATTTTATAAGCTCCGAGATAGTAAATTACGAAATACAAATTTAAACCTACTAAAGTTTTGATACTCGAATTAAAGTCTATAGCACCCATAGAGGTTATTAAACATAAAATATTAAAGAAAAATAAAAAAATCCAGGAATTCATTCCTGGCATATCTTTACGAGGAATCCCTTCTTTTACACAATATAATAATATAATTAATAGAAAAAATATACTAGACCACTTTATTGCTTGCGTTAAACCATTAGCAAAAATATAAAATAAAATATAAGAAAAAAACAAATATATATACGAAAACTTTACTATTTTCAACCTTTAACCACCTTATATTTCATTTCTTCATTTTTAATCATAGACATCAATGCAATGGAATATGATGAATTAGAGTTTATAAGAAATGAACTAAAAAATCTCATAAACATTTTCCTGAGTAAATTCGGGATAGTATTATTCCTTTTCACTCTATGGAAATTCTCATTATTAAAAGTATCCTTTTTGATTCATTTCTTGTATTTTATTTTATTAAACAAACAAAATTTCATCTTTTGTATTAAATTACGAACTATTCTTTATGCACGTCGCTAATAATTTTTTCCCACCATTCGTTATTATCAAGATACCATCGAATAGTTTGGGCAATACCTGTCTCAAAGTCATAAGTCGGTTTCCAACCCAATTGTTCCAATTTAGTAGGATCAATTGCATATCGCTTATCATGACCAAGGCGATCCTCTACAAATTCAATTAATTCTTCCGATTTACCCAGAGTATTAATAATAGCTTTCACCACCTCTAAGTTGGTTCGTTCGTTATGCCCACCCACATTATATACTTCACCATTCATACCTTTATGAAGAACTAAATCAATTGCTGCACAATGATCAATAACATGTAACCAGTCACGGATGTTTTTTCCATCACCGTAAACAGGCACCTTTTGGTCATTGACTACTCTGGAGATAGTCAATGGTATTAATTTTTCCGGAAAATGATATGGACCATAGTTATTCGAGCAGCGAGTAATATTAACCGGCAATTGGAATGTTTCGTAATAAGCCCGTACCAATAAATCAGAAGATGCCTTACTAGCACTATATGGGCTATTCGGTTGAAGGGGAGTTTCCTCTGTAAAGAAAGTTGTAGGGTTAAAATCTAATTCTCCGTATACTTCATCTGTCGATACATGAACAAATTTAGTAATCTTATGTTCCTTTGCGGCATCTAATAATACTTGTGTGCCTAGTACATTCGTCAATACAAAAATCTCCGGATTCGTTATCGAGCGATCCACATGGCTTTCAGCTGCAAAATGAACTACATAATCAAATTTCTCTCGCTCGAACAAAGACATGATTGACTTTCGATCCGCAATGTCTGCTTTAACGAAATGATAGTTTGGTTTATTTTCTATCTCCTGATGCTTCGTTAAATCCCCTGCATAAGTTAATAAATCTAAATTATATATGTCATACTGTGGATACTTATTCACCATAAATTGAACAAAATTCCCACCAATGAATCCTGCTCCGCCCGTCACTAGTATTTTTTGTTTTCTCATGTCAGTTCACCTCTTGTTTTAATTCAGTTAAATAACGGTCTAACGCGTCTTCCCATTTAGGTAAGGTAACAAATCCAAATTCTGTTAACTTATTTTTAGACATTCTAGAATTTTTTGGCCGCACTGCCCTAGTTGGATATTCTTCTGTAGTGATCGAGTTTACCTTTACTCTTTTATTTGCGAGTCTAAAGATTTCTCGTGCAAATTCTGCCCAGCTACAAAAACCATCATTGGAAGCATGATAGATTCCAAAATGATTTGTTTGAATCATATCCAATAACAAACGAGACAAATCATCAGTATAAGTAGGAGAACCAAATTGATCACCCACTACATTTAATTCATCCCGCGATTCAGATAATCTAAGCATTGTTCTAATGAAATTATTTCCATTAGCACCGAAAACCCAAGAAATTCGTACAATAAAATAATTTTCCAAAAGAGATTGTACGATTTTCTCCCCTTCAAATTTGGTTAAACCATAATAACCAATAGGATCTGGGGAATCAGTTTCTTTAAATGGCTTTTCTCCCTGCCCATCCAACACATAATCCGTGCTAATATAAACAAATTTAGCCCCTATCTCCTTTGCGGCTTCAGCCAAATACCTGGTGCCATTTACATTCACATCGTAACATTTTTCTTTATCATCTTCCGCTTTATCAACAGCTGTGTACGCAGCACAGTGAATAATTACTTCAGGTTTTAATTCTGTAACATATTGAGATACGAATTCTTTATCTGTGATATCTAAATCACGAGAGCTGGTACCATACATCTGCAGCCCTCTACAATTACCTTCCTTGACCACATCAAAGCCAAGTTGTCCATTATAACCAGTTACTAAAACTTTCATGGCTTATTCTCCACTCACAAAATTAATTTCAGCATCCTTTAGTAATGGAGCATTTTCATCTTTAGCAGATAACACAGGTTTAATATCCATCGGCCATTCAATACCGATGTCAGGGTCACTCCAAATAATCCCTCGATCATGCTCAGGTGAATAAAGTTCGTCTACCTTATACTGAACTTCTACATTGTCAGTCAAAGTCATAAACCCATGAGCGAATCCTTTAGGAATTAGTAATTGTTTTTTATTTTCCGAACTTAACTCAATTCCAAACCATTCACCATAAGTAGGACTATCTTTTCGAATATCAACAGCCACATCAAAGATTGAACCTCTTGTACATCTCACAAGCTTTGTTTGGGCTTTAGAATTTAATTGATAATGCAATCCACGTAAAGTGCCTTTTGTTGCTGAAAGAGATTGGTTATCTTGAATAAAATCATGATCTACTCCCAGGTTCTTAAGGACTGCTTTATTATATGTCTCCATAAAATAGCCACGATTATCCCCTAAAACCTTTGGCTCGATGACCATTACTCCATCAAGTTTTGTTTTATAAACTTCCATCATAGCACCTCTATTAACTGTTTTGATGATAACTGATTGGCAATTTTAATTAAATATTGTCCATATTGGTTTTTCTTTAAGGGTTCTGCTAGCTCTAAAAGTTTTTCTTGTCCAATATAGCCCATTCTAAAAGCAATTTCTTCGATACAGGCAATTTTCAAACTTTGACGTTTTTCTATTGTTTCTATAAACTGCGATGCTTCCAACAAGGATTCATGGGTCCCACTATCCAACCAAGCATATCCTCTTCCTAATATTTCAACGTTGAGATTTCCGTTCTCCAGATAGGCTCGATTAATATCAGTTATTTCTAACTCACCCCTTGGAGAAGGTTTAATGCCTTTCGCAATATCTACAACTTTATTATCGTAAAAATACATTCCAGTTACAGCATAATTAGATTTTGGATTTTCAGGTTTTTCTTCAATTGAAACAGCCATTGAGTTATCATCAAATTCTACTACTCCAAAACGCTCCGGATCATTCACATAGTAACCAAAAACGGTTGCTCCCTCATTACGGCAGGCTGATTGTTGAAGCTTATCAGTTAAACCATGGCCATAAAAAATGTTGTCTCCGAGTACTAATGCAACCGAATCATCTCCAATAAAGTCTTCACCAATTATGAATGCTTCTGCTAACCCGCCAGGATGAGGCTGCGTTGCATAGCTAAAATTCAAACCTAAATTCGAACCATTACCGAATAATTGTTCAAAGCGTCCAATATCTTGAGGTGTAGAAATGATAAGAATATCCCTAACACCAGCCAACATCAACATGGATAAGGGGTAGTAAATCATTGGTTTATCATATACTGGTAATAATTGTTTAGAAACTACCGTTGTTAATGGGTATAACCTTGTTCCACTGCCGCCTGCTAATATAATTCCTTTCATATTACCGCCTCATTTGTTTGAAATTCTATTGGTTGTTTATCATTTATACCAAAATGATGTAAAATTCCTTCTACTATTCTTCTTGATGCCTCACCATCTCCATATGGATTTGATGATTGAGCCATCTTGTCATATGCGACTTGGTCTATTAACAACTTATTAGCTAAATTGAATATCACATTTTCATCTGTTCCAGCTAATTTTAATGTTCCCGCTTCTATTCCTTCTGGTCTTTCAGTTGTGTCTCTAAGAACCAGCACAGGTACACCTAATGAGGGAGCTTCTTCTTGAACACCACCCGAATCAGTCATAATTAAGTATGCTTTGGATGCAAAATTATGAAAATCAATTACATCTAGCGGATCTATCAAATGTATACGAGGATGTTCCCCAAGTATTTCATTTGCGATTTTTTGAACTATAGGATTCATATGAACAGGATATACTACTATTGTATTTTCGTGGCAATCAACTAATCTCTTAATAGCTTTGAAAATATTTCTCATCGGTTCACCCAAATTTTCTCTGCGATGAGCTGTAACTAAGATTAATCTTTTGTCACCGATAGAATCCAAAATAGGATGACTATAGTCATCTATGATAGTCGTTTGTAGGGCATCGATAGCCGTATTACCAGTCACATAGACATTTTCCGCATTTTTATTTTCTTTTATTAGATTCATAGCAGCTTTTTTAGTTGGAGCAAAATGCAAATCGGCTAAAACACCTGTTAATTGCCGATTAGCTTCCTCTGGATAAGGGGATAACATATTTCCTGTACGTAATCCTGCTTCTACGTGTCCAATAGCTACTTGATTATAAAATCCAGCCAAGCTAGCAATAAATGTTGTCGTGGTGTCTCCATGAACCAATATCAAATTAGGCTTTACTTCTTGTATGACTTGATTCAATCCTTCTAATCCTCTTGTTGTAATATCAACTAGGGTTTGATTAGCTTTCATTATATTTAAATCGAAATGGGGCTTTATCTTAAATATATCTAATACCTGATCTAACATTTCTCTATGTTGTGCCGTAACAACAACTATTGATTCTATTTGTTCCTTATATTTTTCTAATTCTAATACTAGAGGAGCCATTTTTATAGCTTCTGGTCTAGTACCAAACACAGTCATTACCTTAAGTTTTTTATTTAGCATAGTTCACACTCCCATTGAAACCTTGCTTTATACAGCAGGGTTTTAATTTTTAGAAAATAAAGTTTCATATTCATTAATGATTTTTTCCCATGAGTATTCTTTTCTAATTCTTTCCTTAGCCGCTTTACCTAGGTTCTCAATCTGACTTGGAGTATAATTCTCCACTTCATAAATTAAACTAGAAAGTGAATCAGTTTCTTTCGAGAAATAAACAGCTCCATTTTTACCAACTTCTTTATTGAAAACAACGTCCAAGAGTAAATTTAAATTTGTGGAAGCTAATGCTTCTAAAAGTGAAGGATTTGTCCCCCCAACTTCATGTCCATGGAAGTAACCATAAGCATTTTCTCTTATTCTTTTAAGTAATTCTTGATCATAAACCGTTCCCACAAACTTAATTCGATGATCCTCTTCAAATTTAGTCGATTGTTTCAATTGTTCATAAAACGCATTTTCCTCAACATTTGCTATAAGAATAAAATCTTTTGTTGATGAGGAATTCATAAACTCTTTTATCATTAATTCATAGTTGTTTTCAGGAACAAATCGTCCAACAACTAAATAATACTCTTTAGACTGAATTTGATGCTTTTCATACCAATCGATAAGCTTTTTATCCTCATTACTCAAAATAGACGGAGTAATATCAGCACCGTAAGCAATAAATGTTGTTTTAGGTTTAAATGCTGAGTAATCGGTTTGTATATAATTCTCAATCCCGATAGAGTCACAGATTAATAAATCCGCATTTTTCACCATTAATTTTTCAGATATCTTCCAATAGCGCTTAATCCAGTAATTCCATTTACTTCGTTTCCATTCATGCCCATCGGGATTTACAAATACTTGTACACCCAGCTTCTCTAACTGATTTTTATAATACGAAAAGACAGGACCAATTCGACAAGCTAAAATATATACAATACAATTCTTTAGCAGATTCTCCTTAATATAACGGATACTCTCTTGTAAACTTAATACGTCATATAAAACAGCTCTAGCACTTCCTACTTTGGGTACCTTCACGTTAAAACAACGCGCTTTATTATGATAGAATTCGCGATTATCTTCACCTAAACAAGAAACATGATACATGATATCATTACTTACCTTTCGTGCAGTTAAATACTCTACAAAAGTTTCAAACCCTCCATATTTAGCCGGTATACCTTTAGAACCTATGATAAATATATTTTTCATTTCAAAACTCCTAATACTTCTTTATATAAAGCTTCAATATCACTCGCATGTTTTTCTAGAGAAAAAGGAAAAGCATCATTACAAATATTCTGGTTTATTTTTTTAAGAATATTTCTATCATTTATTAACTTTTCTAATATTGTTTCGAGCTCCTTTGTTTCTGGATTAAAGATAACCCCTGTCTCCCCGTCCCTTATTAAATCTTTAAATCCTACATGATTGGACACTATTACTGGGACTCCATAAGATAAAGCCTCTAACCCAATAAATCCAAAAGTTTCTTTCCAAATACTAGGAACAATTAAAACATCTGTATTATCAAATATATGTTCTAATTCGCCTTGTTGATAACGACCATGAAACGTTATATGGTCGCATTCAGGTTGTTCTAACGCTAACTCAGTATTGTTTCCGTACACATTTAATTCCCAATTAGTATAACCTTCACTCAAAAGTTTGCTAATTGACTCAAGAAGTAGTGGAAACCCCTTATATTTATCTAATGGTCCTAAAAAGCTAATCTTTAATGATGAGTTTATGTTATATACTTTCTTTTTTCTATTATCAAGAATATTATTATGTGATATTGACATCACTACACCTTTTAAATCTAAATACCTTTTAAATTCATCCTTCGTGGTTTCACTGTTGAAATGAAAAAAATCAATGAAACGAAAAATTTCAAAGTAATAATCTCTCAAACTAATAAATTTGTCAGCTAGAACAAGATTTACCTTCTTCGTTTGTATTGATTTATTAGAATTTTTTATATTAATATTTTTATTTTTTCTTCTTCTCAATTTCTCGACTAACTTTTTATCTTTTATAGTACGATAAGTTTTAGTCTGCATTAAATAGATTAAGGGTAAGCTATATGCATTCTGATTACATGAAACACACTTGTTTCCACTTTCATTGTCCGTACACACTTCTTCATTCACATCAATTAGATTTACCTTGGGGCAAATTCCATTATAGTCATGAGTAGTATATACAATTTTAATATTTAACTCTTTAGCAACCATGAAAAATTCCTTATGGATTCCCATAAGAGTATGGATATGAATGATGTCTGGTTGTATTTCTGATAAAAATGATTTATAACCATTATTAGAATTAGCTCTTTTCATAAAGGCTTGAGGCTTAATTACTCCTCCTAATAAAGATACAGGAAGAGGATTAATAATCTCAAAAACTTGAATCCCTTCATAATCCAGTGATGGCTTAATCTTTGTTTTTTGACTGACAGAAAAACTACCTGGGAAAAGTAAAAAAACTTGCTGACCCTGAGAAGTCTGGCTTTGAATAAGATCTAGAGAGTATTTTGTTAGACCACCCGATCTATATGGTGGTAACCCCAGAGAGTAATGTAATATCTTCATCAAACTATCACCTAAATTCTAATTAGATTTCAATATCTCATCAATTTTTTCTATCCTATTTTGCCACATATTTTCTTCTTTACACTTTTTCAAATTAAATTGCAAATAATCATTTTCCTTTTCCTTTATATTTATCATTTTTAAAATCTTATTTGCAAGATCCATAGGTTTTTTGCTAGAAATATATCCAATTTGATACTCAGTTATAAAGCGAGAAGCTTCTCCGTGATCAACTGATATGATAGGAAGCTCAAAAGATATATACTCAAAAAGTTTAATAGGCAAACAAATTTTTGTATATTCATCTTTATATCTAGGGATTACTGCCACACTACTTTTATTATATATTGTATTAATAGTCTCTTTAGTAGCATGATGAATATTTAACCATTTATATTGTTTATTTGCTTCAATTAAAAAATTATTATTATTGTATTCATTACTTCTACAGACTAAATTTAAGTTAACTTCCCTTTGCAAGTTAACTAATTTCATTGATTCTATTAATAATTCAATACCACTAAATATATTGTCTATTTCTCCAACATATATAACAGCTAAAGGTGGCGATTCATTTATACTTACTGTTTCACAACCAGGAGGTAGTATTGCAAATTTAGTTTTATTAGATTTTGGAATATATTCTTTCATCTTTTTCGAAAATGATTCACTTTGACCAAAAATAATATCTGCATTTTTATCCAAAAATTTCAAATACAGTTTATTAACAATTGGTACGAAAAAGCTCCTAATTTTCCCTTCATTAAAATTAATATTATACGCCCAATACATGTCACGATAATACATTCCAATTTTAATGTTTTTGAATTTTTTTCTTATAGAACTAATGAGTAGAGTATCATAAAATCTCGTTACACCGACTTTTAATTCTATGTAACAATATTCATAATTCTGATTCGAATCTAAACCCTGGAACTGTCTTAATCTTTCTTTAGGGTTCTCACCAATTATTACCTCAACAGATTCATACTTTAATCTAAATTCTTTTAACATCTCTAAGGATCGTACGGTTGGACCAGAAAAATTTTTACCTGGAAGTATATCACTCATTATTACAAATAAAATTTTCGACAATAATTTCACCTATTTCACATTTAAGTCATATTATTAGTTCACAGTTAGATTAATAATATGTACTGAATTCTTGCTTATATAATAATTTAATTAGTCTGATTGCAGTCGTTAGACGAATATTCTTTATCTTCAGGTGTTCATGGGATTTTTACAACTGTAAAAACCACACAATTCACTTTTTAAATAATTACTGTTACAAAAGGTTAGAGACTATGATATTTTTTTTTTGTAAAATATCGCCACAAAACCACGTTATAACTCAAAGCAGATATCCCAATAATCAAAACAGTTGTAAAAGCTGCACCAATCATTGAATAATATTTAATCATAATAAAATCTAATATTATATTAATTACGCCCACAATAATGTTTATGGTAAATAAAATTTTTACCTGTTTTACCATTGCCAATACATTTCCTGCTGGAATACGGAAAGTACTGGCAAAGAAAAAACCTATAGATAAAAGTCTAAAAACTAAAACACCTTCTAGATATTCTTCGCCAAACAATAATTTTATTATTAAAGGCGCAAAAATTAATAAAATTATTGTTATAAAGATATTAATTAACAATAAATATTTTACCAATATTTTATATGTTTTAATTAGCCATTTTACATTCTCCCTATTTTTAGCGAAATAAGGATATACAAAGGTCATTATAGATAACGGAATAAAATTCAAAGCAAACGGAATTAAGGTAGCAGCTTTATATATCGCTACGGTATTAGGATCTTTAATTAAAAGACCAATTAAAAAGATATCAATCAGGTAAGTAATTTGAGAGATAACATTGTTAGACACAGAAATAATGGAGTAATTTGTCAACTCTTTTTTTTCAGTTGTTGTTAAAGTAATTGATATCTTTTCAAAGAACTTATCTTTTCTTAATAAGTAAAACCCGATTAGCATGGAAGTGAAGTATGCAATATACACTCCAATAACTACACCAATCACACCTTCTAACAACGCTCCACAAACTGACAATATAAATATCGCTAATGTATTGTATGTACTTAATTTAGAAAACTCTATATTCATAAGGTTTGTACGAAAATAAATTTGGATATATTCAAAAACAAATAAAAAAACTGGCATTAAAAACATCAATATTAACAAATCTGATGCCATGATATTCTCTTTCAATATAAACAAACTGTAGATGATTAATACTATAGAAATCAAAATATTAAATCGCAAACCAATTTTAAAAGAATACTTGAAATAAGAATTTCTTTTCTCTTTGTTTCGACTCTCACTACCGAATTGCAATAAGGCAAATAATACTCCCATTCCATTAAATAACATAAATATATTCAAAATATTCTGTGCATAACTATAATTCCCAAAATCTTCTTTCATTAGTAACCTTACTAAAAAAATACTACTAGAAAATTGAACTATCTTATTTATTACATTAGAACCAAAAATATGAAAAAAACCTTTTTTTATTATTTTATTAATCAATTCTTTCATTACAATTTATTCCTCACCTAGAATCACCTTAGCCGTAGATAAAATTGTAAGAACTTGAATTTTCTCTACTGTTATTCCTGTTTTAAACATATGTTTACATTTTTCTTGTACGTCCTTGTTTCCATCTAATAAAACAATATTTTTTTCATAGTATTTATCTATAAATTTCTTAAATTCATGGTTCTGCCTATACCAATAATCAAAAGGGTTCATTCCTCGTTTAGTATTGTATCCATATAAAGTTGGCAATTTTAAAATATTTAACGCCTTATTTATACATCTAAATGTAAAGTTCATACTTCTAACGACTAATTTAGGGGTCGTAATTTTAGATTTTATTCTCTCGTATTTATAATTTGCAGCTGAGGGATACTTCTTTAATATCCATTTATAATATAGATTATGGTTAATTCTGAAATGCAGAGGAATATTCAAACAAAACTGCATAAATTCAACATTACAGAATGGGGAAAATGACTCTGTTCGTTCTTGAAATGAAAGATTACCATTTAGCGCAAAATTAAATCCTCTATTGTACATTTTAAATAATTCATCATTTTCATAATCATCAAATGCTATGTTTTTTAACAAATATTGATATTTAGTCGAATAAACATAATTGGAAAAATCAACGCTTTCGTGCTGAGATGATTTTGAAAAACTCCCGACAACAACATCTCCAATTTGTCCAGTATGGACAAGACCATAAGGTTCTAAATTAAGACTATCCAAATTATTTTTTGAATGTGCAAGACCATAATATATACTAGTACCACCATTAATTTTAACTATACTATCTATATCCAACAGAAACTTTGCATCATCAAGAGATTTAAATATAAATTCATGATTTAAATCTACAGCAATTTGTTTAGCAATTTTTTCATCTAAATAATTTGATTGCGAAAAGGTATAGTTCAATATATCTTTATATCCTAAATCATTTGCTACTACATTAACCATTCTTGAATCAAGACCACCACTAATAGAAGCTAGATGTTTATAACCATATTCTTTATCTTTTTCAAATTGAAGTTTTACTGATTCCCTAAATAATTGATCTAATTGATCAATTATTTCATCTTCCGTACCCTGAATAATTGGTTCGTTATCAAATTGGAAATATTCAATTATTCTCAAATCATTATTTTCAATCTTTAAATAATGTCCTGGTAATAACCTTTTGATTTCATTTACCATCGTATTATCATCAATCATAAAACCAAATGTTAACATAAATAAAGAACTATCTTCACTAAGTGTTAATGGTTTTTTATTAGCCTTAAATACAGTAGCAATATCATTGACTCGAGAACCAATTATGTAACCTTCACTAACCTCCGAGAAATAGACTTTTTTATCTCCTAATTGATCTGTGAAGATTAACCACTTTTCGGATTTTTTATCAAATAATATACAAGAATAACTCCCTCTAATTTCATTAAAAAATTGTTCACCTTTATATTCATACATTTTAATTATTGTCTCTACAAGATTTTCACTTTTATATCTGTTAATGAGTTGCTTACTATTAAGTAAAATTCCATCAGTAATAATAATATATTTTTCATTTTCATAAAAAATTTTATCATTTTGAAATTTTTTATTCACTCTATTTTCGAAGTGATAATTATCATCTTTAGCTTCATTAAATAGTAAATTGGATTCTCTCACATTAGCTGATTCAGGAAAATATAAATCCTCCATACTTTTACCTATATAACCGATAAACCCTGGCATTTTGCTCCCCCTCATAACTTGGGACTATAAATTTCACTCATTTATAATTACATTTACCTCTTCATTTATAACCTTTTCTGGACTACATCTCGTAAACATCGAAGCAGAAGCATTTTTAGAAATTTCACTAAAAACTAAAGGATTATTATATAAATAATCTACTTCTTTTACTATACCTTCTGCATTTTGAGTAATTAACCCTGTTAATTTATGTTCTACAAACTCAGGAATTGCAGAATTTTTTGAGGTAATAGGTACTAGCCCACTTGACATAGCTTCGCACATTGAGACTCCTTGAGAATCTTGTCTAGTAGGGCATAAGAATATACCATGCTTACTATGCTGATCTTTTATCTCATTATGTTTTAAATAGGTATTATGGATTTTTACATTCTCCAAGTGCCTTATTGGACTTACAGTTTTTTCAAACAGTTGACCAGACCCGAATATACTAAATTCTAATTGATCAAAATAACTTTTCTTTTTCAATTTTATTATCGCTTCTACTGCAACATCGTTTGCATATTTCCTGGATTCAAAAGGTCTAATTAACAATATTTTTTTTCTTAATGCTAGATCTTTCTCTTCATACTGAAATAAATTTGTATCTACAACATTGTGTATAATCTCAAAATTATTAATTTTAGTAAAAGTATCTTTTTGGGTTGTATTTTTTATCCAATTTGAGACGAATATAAATTTAATATCTCTTTTACTTGATTTTTTTATAAATCGCCTTAAATTTAACATTTGCCGAGTATTTTGGAGAATATATTTAATAAACCCACCATCTTTATAATTGAATAATCTTCTATACCAACCAATTGCTTCCATCAGATGTATCCAAACAATAATACCAATTTTTTCATTAATAGAATTAATTCCATCAATCATATGTCGATTAATAAAATGTACAAGGATTTTGGTTGGTTTTTTCTTTGAAGTATATTCAATAAACGTAATTTTATTGCCTTCAATTACTTTTACCCCCTCAAAAAAGTAAATCTTTGTTTCCTTTATTCCCTCGTCCAAAACAAAGACTTCTATATCCAATCCTCTTTTAACATATTCTATTACCCTGCGATGTATAAAAACATTCCTATATAAACTCTCTTCCTTCGGATACATATTTGTGAGTATTGTATAATTCAAGGATTAATATCTCCTATCTTAAGTTAGACTTGCTACTTTATTTGTCCCATTATTTGTTATCCCTCTAGTATCAACAACTATCTTGTCTTGTAAGTCTAGATTATCTATCAATTTAAAGTAATCATGATCAACCAGTAAAACAATCAAATTTGCCTGTTTTATAGCTTCCTCTGTACTAACTAAACTAACATTTAATTTATTTAATGAAGAAGGCAGTTCACTTATGTGTGGCTCTGCGATTAATATATTATAATTAGATTCTTTTGAGAGTTCTTTAACAATCTCTATTGCAGGACTTTCACGTAAATCATCGATATTTGCTTTAAATGATAATCCCAAGCAAGCTATAGTTGCACTTTTGAATTTATCAGCTGCCTCTTTTACTTTATTAATCACAAATATCGGCTTCGAATCATTTACATTTCTGGCCGTATGAATTAACTTAGACTTTTCAGGTGCAGCATCAACAATAAACCACGGATCAACCGCAATACAATGTCCTCCCACTCCTGGTCCAGGTTGTAAAATATTAACACGGGGATGATGATTGGCTAATTTTATCAATTCCCAAACATCTATATCTAAATCATCACAAATCATAGAAAGTTCATTTGCAAAAGCTATATTTACATCTCTATACGAGTTTTCAGTTAGTTTTGATAATTCAGCAGTCTTTGCATTTGTTTGAAGGACCTTACCATCAACAAATGATTCGTAAAACTCTGCTGTCTTTTGCGTAGACATCTTATTTATTCCACCGACAATACGATCATTTTCAATTAATTCTTTTAGTATTTTCCCAGGCAGTACACGTTCTGGACAATGAGATACAAATATTTGACTAGAGCTTTTTTCATCAATACTTAAATCTGTTCTTTCATTTAATATCAATTCAACAATTTTATCAGTAGTACCAATTGGACTAGTAGATTCAAGGATTATTAGATTCCCTGGTTCAATATAAGGAATGATTGATTTCGTTGCAGATTCAACGTAAGCTAGATCTGGCTTATGATCTTCTTTAAATGGTGTAGGAACCGCTAGAATATAAACATCTGCCTTTATAGGATCAATATCGGCACTCAATTTCCCTGCTGTTACAACTTTTTTTACAACTTTCTCTAAGTCAGGTTCATATATGTGAACTTCTCCATTATTGATTAAATTTATTGCCTCTTCATTAACGTCTACGCCATGGACCAAAAACCCTTTGTCTGCTAATACAGCAGCTGTAGGTAAACCAATATAACCCAAGCCAACTATACATACTTTTTTATTCAATCTAATCATCTCCATTTTTTTAGTATGCCTCATCAGAGTTAATCATGCATTTCACAGTTTTTAAAATTATTTTGATATCAAATAATATATTTCGGTTATAAATATAGTAGATATCTAATTTAACCATTTCTTCAAATCCCAAACTATTCCTACCATTTACTTGCCATAATCCTGTACATCCAGGTGTTACTAGTAATCTCTGTTTATCGAAGGGTAAGTATTCATCAACTTCGCGACGGAGTGGCGGCCTTGGTCCTACAAGACTCATTTCTCCCTTTAATACATTCAACAATTGTGGTAGCTCATCGATACTTGTTTTCCGAATAAATTTCCCAATCTTCGTAATCCTAGGATCATTCTTCATCTTAAACATGGCTCCTGATACTTCATTTAACGCTAGTAAATCTTTTAATTGCTCTTCAGCATTTGAGACCATTGACCGAAATTTATACATTTGAAATTCAGTTTCGTCTCTCCCTACTCGAACCTGCTTGAAAAAAACAGGTCCTTTTGGGTCTTCTATTTTGATCAAAATAGCTACAATCAAAAAAATGGGTGATAGTAAGATAAGTCCAATAATTGATCCAAAAATATCTATTAATCTTTTCATTCTTAAATAGCTCAAATTAGCATTTACTTGATCTGCTGTTAATAAGTGGTCAGATGATACCACCCTCTGCTCAACTGCTACAGCTTTCAAATTGACTCCTCCCTTACTCTAATTTATTTTTATATTTTTTGTTTCTCCAGTAGGTTCTCTATAAACTCTAAAATATCATCTTTAAGATTTTCATCTTTCAATGCAAACTCAATCGTTGTCTGAATGAATCCTAATTTCTCTCCAACATCAAATCTTTTTCCTTCAAAATCATATGCAAAGACTCGTTGAATTTCGTTTAATTTTTGGATGGCATCCGTCAGCTGAATCTCTCCGCCTGCTCCTAGTTCTTGCTTTTCCAAGAACATAAATATTTCAGGTGTGAAAATGTACCGGCCCATGATTGCCAAGTCGGATGGGGCTGTTCCTTTTGCTGGCTTTTCGACAAAGTTATTTACTTCGTAGCGCCGTCCGTTTTGGTTGCTTGGATCAACAATTCCATAACGATGGGTTTCTTCTTTAGGAACTGTTTGTACACCAATGACCGAAGATAAGGTTTTATCATATTCATTCATTAACTGTTTTAAGCAAGGTGTTTCCGCTTGGACGATATCATCACCTAATAAAACAGCGAATGGTTCATTTCCAATGAATTTTCTTGCACACCAAACTGCGTGGCCTAGACCTTTTGGTTCTTTTTGTCTAATGTAATGAATATCAACTTTGGAAGGAGCTTGGACCTTTTCTAGTAATTCGAATTTGTTTTTTTCCATTAAATTATTTTCCAGTTCAAATGCATTATCGAAATGATCCTCAATTGCACGCTTACCTTTTCCAGTAACAATAATAATATCTTCAATTCCTGAAGCCACCGCTTCTTCGATGATATATTGAATGGTTGGTTTATCCACGATAGGCAGCATTTCCTTGGGCATGGCCTTAGTGGCTGGCAGGAATCTTGTTCCCAACCCAGCTGCTGGTATTATTGCTTTTTTTACTTTTTTCATTAGATATCAGCCCTTTCTAGCTCTTTTAATCAAAAAAAAAAAAATATATAGTATTTCATAAGCAAAAATTATATTATAATGGTGTAAGCGTTTCCTAACCATTTATATTCCTAGAAGATTCCCAAGATTTTCTTTTTGAATGGCAATGGTTTTTCGACAGTAGGGCTTTGTCCCTTTATTAGCTGTTCAGCGTTTTCTTTGAAATAAAATGTACGTTGTATTCCGTATGTTTTTGTGATTGTTTCATAGGCTTGTTGTAACGTGAACCCTCTAGAGCCTATATTATGTGCATCTGTTGCAATAAAATGAGCCAGATTATGTTCGATTATCTTTTTTGAAAATGATTGAATACTTTTACCGAAGTTTCCGGTAATGCTGCCTGAGGTAATTTGAGTTAACGCACCCTCCTGGACCAATTCAAATAATAGTTTATGATTGGCTTTCAATTCTTTATTTCTCTCCGGATGTACGATAATCGGTGTGATTCCTTTCAGCAGCAGCTCATAAATCACTTCTTGTGTATATGTAGGAACCCTTCCAGATGGGAGCTCTAGCAGTAAATATGTACCATTATCGTCTAACGTTAGGATTTCTCCCTTTTCAAGTGAAGTAAATATGTCCCGGTGAATTCTTACTTCTTGTCCGAGATGAATGGTAAGAGGAATATTTTCTAGTTGAAAACTCTCATTTAACCTCACTGCACGGTCAATGATGTCACTTTTAACATTTACATATTTCTCATTTAAATGATGTGGCGTGGCAAAAATATGGGTGATTCCTGCTTCTATTGCTTTCTTTGCCATGTTCATGCTTTCCTTAATGTCCGCGGACCCATCATCCACTCCTGGGAGAATGTGACAATGTATGTCGATCAAAATTCATACACTTCCTTTATAAAATGAATAGAGAAAAAGGCCTAACCTCTAAAAATAGGAATTAATACCCTGATTAATAGTAGCATATAAAACTGTCATCAAACAGGGTGTTATTTTGTCGAAAATTGTTTTATTTTGTTAAGATTGATAGTAATAATAATTGCTGTTATCCGTTTGAACGCCATTCAATACGACTCCAAGCAAAGATGTATTAGCTTTTACCAAAAGTTCCTTTGCTTTTACTGCACTTTGTTTGTTTGTCTTGCCACTCGCCACTACCATTATTACGCCATCACATTTATTGGCTACAATCTGAGAATCAGGCACTACCAGAACGGGCGGTGTATCAAAAATGATATAATCATATATTCCTTTTAGTTCATCAATCGCTGTTTCTATGGCTTTGGAATTCAATAATTCCGAAGGGTTAGGAGGTATTGGTCCACTTGTCAGAATTTCCAGATTAGGCACATTCGTTTTCATGAGTGCTTTTTCAATGCTCATTTTCTTCGTTAACACACTCGTAAGCCCCTCTATATTACTAAGACTAAAAGCATAATGAACCGATGGTTTCCTTAAGTCTGCATCCACAAGCACAACCTTTTTCTCCTCCTGTGCCAAAACAATGGCGAGGTTTGCAGCTGTTGTCGATTTTCCATCATTAGGCTCCGAAGAAGTCACCACAATGGTTTGTATGTCTTTATCAACTGATGAGAATTGAATGTTCGTTCTAATTAATCGATATTGTTCAGTAATAGGTGACTTAGGATTAGTCTGTGCAATCAAGTTCACCTGTTTTTTATCTTTACTTCTCAAAAATCCCGCTTCCTTTCATACTGCTTCTTATCCAAATTATCCTTTATTATGTACCTGTGTAATCTTTTGAATCGATCCAAGTATAGGTAATTCTAGGAGTCTCTCAATATCATCCTCGTCCTTGATCGTATTATCCATATATTCCAGTAGGAATGCCAAGCCGACTCCGGCCATCAATCCGACCACCACCGCAATAGCGATATTCAATAATGGATTAGGTTTTACGGGTGTAGGATTCTCCTTAATTTCTGCCTTTGCAAAAACGCTAACATTATCGACGTTCATGATATCCTTGATTTCCTTTTCGAAAGTTTCAGAAACCGTGTTTGCTATTTCTACTGCCTGAGATGGATTACTGTCTTGGACCGTTAAAGAGAAGACTTGTGAATTTTCTTGGCTGTTAATTGTGATTTTTTCACTAAGTTGTTCTACGCTTTGGTCTAGTTTAAGTTCATCAATGACCTTCTTCAAAATGGCAGGGCTCTTTATGATCACACTGTATGTATTAATCATGTCTATATTGGAACGTATTTGAGTCGAGTCCAATTGGTTCTCCGTTTGTTTCTGATTAACGAGAATCAGTGTTGAAGATTGGTAAACAGGTGTTAATAAGAAATAAGAAATTGTTCCACTAATCAAAGCGGCAATTAATGTCAGCAGCATGATTAGCTTCCAACGTTTCTTTAATGTTTTAAAAATATCTTTAATACTAATAGTTTCTTCCATTTCATCCTCCTGATATGTTAAAAATGACCTATTGCATTATACCATAATATTAACTATTATTATGTATTTTCAAGGAAATTTACATGAAACTTACAATGAAAGAATACTTTTCAAATGCCAAAATAATTTTACAAAAAAGAAAAAGGCAATTCAAAGGGAATAATTTCTAAATTTTAAATATTGTATTAATCACATCTAAATACCCCATTTTCCAGAATATTTTCGCCTGGAATTTTATCAAACCTAAGTATACACCCATTACCATATTTTATTTGGTCTTTGTGTAAATTAACAACATTTTCCATAAACGAACCTAACTAAATGCCTACCAAAACAGGAAAATCCGTTTATACATAATATTGTGTGAATTATTTTAGTGCCTAGTTATCATTAAAAATGAAAGGAAAATGTGTAAACTGAAAGTAATAGTTAAAATTCAGTATATAATTTTCATATTAATAGTTAGGTGTGGTCAAAATGATAGGTTACCGTGTTAAGTCGCTTAGGGAAGAAAGGAAAATGTCAATTAGTGAACTCTCCGCAAAATCCGGTGTTGCCAAATCCTATATAAGCTCAATGGAAAGAAACCTTCAAACAAACCCTACTATATTAGTTTTGGAAAAAATCGCTAGAATCCTTTGTATTAAGGTCGATGCTCTGTTGAATGAAAAACCAGACAAGGGCATGGATGAAGAGTGGATGGAAATCATGCAGGATGTTATGGGATCAGGAATATCGAAAGAGGAAATGCGCGAATTCATTCAAGATAGAAAGTGATGTCTTTATGAAACTATGAAATCGCTTTCTTTTAGCTCCTTAAGATAAGTCAAAACGATAATAGGGGGAAAAGTGGTTATAATCACTTTTCCCCCTTTTACTACTTCTTCAACTTAAAATATTCCTCCATAACCTCGAACCATATGTAATGCCCTTGATCATTGGGATGGATGTTATCATTAGTCAGTATATCTGCCAATCTCATATTCTTTTTACTTAACTTCTTTTCTATCTCTTCTTTACTATTCAGATAAGTCCATTTATTCGTTTTGATGACCTGCTCGGATGCTTGAATATAATCAGTATAATTCAAACCTAAACTATTCTCTGTTTTACCATTTGTGACTGGGTTTGGTGAAATGATTAGAATCTTTGCATTCGGCAGCTCTTTTTGTAACTTTGCCATGATGCTTTCCAAATCTTTTTGCGTCTGTTCCAAGCTTAATGATTGATAATGATTATTTATCAGCGAATTTTCAAAAATAATAAGATCGGGTTTATCTTGTATGACCGCTTCAATTTTCTTACCTTTCAGCAAATCCTCTGTTGAATACCCGTTATGTCCATGATTAATGAAACCAAGTGTTTCTAAATCATCACGATCAGAACGCAGACTCTTCTCTAAACGTCCTGCCCAACTATGGGAGGAATTTACTTGCACCGGTTCCTGAAGTAGCATTACTTCCTACTAGGGATACTATTACCCTATCTTGCGTAAGCGACTTATAATGCAGGTAATCTATTAGCGGCTGCTGTTTATTATTTTCCGGTTTTAACCTTTGTATCAATGCATCCCTTTCTTCTTTTTCCTTTTCTTTTACTTTTGCTGCAGCTTCTCTTGCCTCTACCCCTGCTGCCTGGCTTATGTTTTTCCAATGCAGATGGCCAAAAACCAGTACTGCTAAGCAAATTCCAGCGATAATGATTAAACCATATTTCTTCATCTTTACCTCCCATAATTGAACATTAGTGACTGACATGGAAGCCTTATAAAATAGACTGAAACTCTTATTTTTGTACTGCTACTGGAGCTCTATTTCACTTTTTTCGGTTATTTTTCTCTCATTAATTATAACTATCAAATTTTCAGCGATAAAGAATATCCTTCCAATTTTTTCCGACATTACTCGACATTGGCCTTTAAAGGGTAGGTTATAATCATTGTAGATACATTTGATAGCAACTACTCACATTGGATAGCTGTACCTGATTTGGATGCTGCTATAAAGTGATAAGAACAGGTGTCAAGTTATTTGTAATGCTCAACATCTTCCGTCGATGGTCTTTTTTATGAGAACACACAGTTAGCGCTACTTCGAAAAAGCTATAAAATCCAGCATCATATCAAGATCCTTGTATGAAATATTTTTGATTCTTTGAATTTCATGAGAAAGCTAACTGATTCACCTTCTCGGCTTTCTCTTAAGGATTAAATTGTGTAAAGTAATTGCATCAAATGTCTCATATACAAAGAAAGCGCTTTCATTTATAATAATCACAAGAAAACCAAGCCGAGAGGTGTGTTCAATATGGTAGGTGAAAATGAAGGGAATTTCTTAAAAGGAATTTTGTTTGGTACATCTTTGAGCATACCGTTATGGATTTCTTTTATTGGATGGATAAAATTAATTCTTAATAGTTTATTTTAGAGCCCTAGGGCTCTTTTTATTTTGCTTTGGTCGAGACAAACTCTGCGAGCATGAAATCCTAATACTAAAAACGAATTCCCATCAAATTTTTAACCCCATGTTAAGTATGTAATGGTTTAATTTGTTTTAAGTAATGTTATTGTAATCCCTGTTTCCTTCTCTCTTTTTCGTTGTATGATAGAAAAAAAAGGAGTTTTGGGAATGATTATTCTGCAGTATATTGGAAAAGTTTTTTCATTCATGCAAAAGGATATACCGGAAACTCATGTTAAATGCCATGTTTGTGCAGGAACAGGTGCCTACGATATTTATACAGATTGTCTTACCTGTAATGCAAAAGGATTAATAAGTAAAGTTGAGTATAATAGGAGGCTTGAAGAGGGTGAAATTTAAAGAATTTCGTGAGGTCGATATATGTAAGCAAAGAAGCAGTATTGGCTATTGCTTCTTTTTTTTGTCCAAATCGGTACAGTTTGCCCCTCACAAGGTATTATATTACCAGGGGGCATACATATGACAGCAATTTCTCATGTTGGAATGGCTGTACCTGATTTGGATGCTGCAATTAAGTGCTATGAGCAGGTGTTGGGATTCAGGGTATTGGCGGGTCCCTATTCGTTTGATGCGAGTGAGGAGAATGAACATAATATGACGAATGATCTTCTTGGTGATCATATTAAAAAGTTGCGTAATGCTCATTTGATGGCGGATAATCAAGTGGGGATTGAGTTTCTGGAATAAAAGCCGCGATTATTCCGCTTTGCCATTTACTGTCGTTTCACAGAGGCTGTTTTAACTTCTATATCATTCGACTTTGATACGCACTAAATCTAATTAAGATATTTAAATTCAAAAAATCCAGCATTTCTGCTGGATACCCCAAAGTACCAATCACTTAACCAAATTCAATACTTCTAGATGTCTACCATCTGAATTATAGTTAAAAGTGACCGTCTTATCATCATGAATGTGATAGCTTAAACCAAAAAACTCTCCGTCTTCCGGAAATTTTTGTATAAAATCCTCGAGTTGTTCGGAATTTAGTTTAACAACCATAGGTTTCTTCCTATTATGTAGAGAATCTTCTACCCTCTCCATTACAGTCTCTGTAAATCTACCCATAATTAACTCCTTTAATCTCTCATTTCCCAAATAATATACCTTATAAATGGTAAATAAAAGGTCCTTAATTAAAATTTCATAATAATGACACGATTTCTTAACAACTCCCCCAAAAATCCGACAGTTTTACCATAATTGCCAAGCAGATTAATTAATTTCCATTTGAACTGCACGGTGGTTTCATGCAAGGTTACTTCCCCTCTACAGAAGGGTTCTGTATAGACAGGAACATGATCTAATAGCAATTTGATAATATAATCCGCTCTAAGACCCTGTGTGTTGTATTTCTTGAATATAAAGTGACCTCCAACCTGATTTTTTGTTTCTAAATAAATTAATACGGGCTAACTATTAGTCAATATTACTTAGATTTATAGTGATCACTTAATTTTTATAGATTGTTCTCTATAACTTTAGTAAAATGAGAATGATAATTACTATCAATTAAGGAGAATAACTATTATGGGTGTACCCTTGTTAAAAGAAGAACCTTCGGTTGTAAATAAAATCTGGTCGCGTGATTTTATTATGATTTTCTTGGCTAACTTTTTTGTTTTTTTATCCTTTCAGATGACTTCCCCGACCCTTCCGCTTTTTGTAAAAGAGCTTGGCGGAAATGAACGGTATATTGGGTTAGTTGCTGGCATGTTTTTATTTTCTGCCCTGATTGTCCGCCCCTTTGCTGGACAGGCCTTGGAAACAAAAGGTAGACGTTTTGTTTTCCTGTTCGGTCTAGCTCTTTTGGCTGTAGCGATTGGCTCGTTTGGATTTATGATGAGTATTTTCCTTCTATGCGCTATGAGGATTGTACAAGGGATTGGCTGGGGATATACGACCACCGCATCAGGTACGATTGCCTCCGATCTTATCCCAGCAAAGCGTCGGGGTGAGGGAATGGGATACTTCACTTTATCGGGTAATTTGGCGATGGCTTTTGGTCCTTCATTTGGGCTTTTCTTAGCGGATGTTTTAACCTTTCAACATTTGTTTTTATTTTGCGGGGTATTAAGCCTGGCAGCTTGGATAATGGCTTCAACAATTACTTATAAAAAAGTAGAACATGCTCCTGCCCCAGTTAAAACTAATAGGTTTGACATTTATGAAAAAAGCGCTGTTGCTCCGTCCGTTCTTGTTTTTTTCATTACGGTATCTTTTGGCGGGATCGCTACCTTCTTACCGCTTTATACAATCGAAAAAGGTCTGACAGGTATTCAAGGATACTTTTTTCTTTACGCTTTAGCCCTTATTTTCACACGTATGTTTGCTGGAAAAATCTATGATCAAAAAGGACATCAAGCTGTCTTCATTCCATCTACTCTTTTTATCGTAGTGGCGATGCTATTGCTAGCCTGGATGCCAAGTAACATGATTCTGTATATGGCAGCTATTTTTTATGGCATTGGATTCGGTGCTGTCCAACCGGCTCTTCAAGCTTGGTCTCTTGAACACGCTGCCCGAAATCGAAAAGGCATGGCCAATGCCACTTTCTATTCCTTCTTTGATCTTGGAATCGGTTTCGGTGCAATCCTCTTCGGACAAATCGGCTATCTGTTTGGGTATATAAGCATTTACATAATGGCAGCAGTCTCTGTGGGGATTTCAATAGTGGCTTACTTATGGATTTTAAGAAAAATGAAGTAATTACACATTAGGGACATCTTTATGGATGTTCTTTTTTTCTGAAAACAGAAGTGATCATTTAGAACAGGTAGCGCATTTTCGGAACATAACACGCTCCACCTTGATTCCCCATCAGCACATTTTTTAACCCTATGTAAAGTATGTAATGGTTTTATTTGTTTTAAGTAATGTTATTGTATTCCCTGTTTCCTTCTCTCTTTTTCGTTGTATGATAGAAAAAAAAGGAGTTTTGGTAATGATTATTCTGCAGTATATTGAAAAACTTTTTTCATTCATGCAAAAGGATATACCGGAAACTCATGTTAAATGCCATGTTTGTGCAGGAACAGGTGCCTACGATATTTATACAGATTGTCTTACCTGTAATGCAAAAGGATTAATTAGTAAAGTTGAATATAATAGGAGGCTTGAAGAGGGTGAAATTTAAAGAATTTCGTGAAGTCGATATATGTAATCAAAGAAGCAGTATTGGCTATTGCTTCTTTTTTTTGTCCCAAAACGGTACCGTTTGCCCCTCACCTTAAAGGGTATTTTAATTATCAGAGGGATACATATGGTAGCAATTACTTATATTGGATTGGCTGTACCTGATTTGGATGCGGCGGTTAAGTAGTATGAGCAGGTGTTGGGATTCAGGTTATTGGCGGGTCCCTATTCGTTTGATGCAGGTGAGGAGAATGAATATAATATGACGAATGATCTTCTTGGTGATACTGTTAAAAAGATGGGAAATGCTCATTTGATGGCGATAATTCAGTGGGGATTGAGCTTTTTGAGTTTGAGGAGCCAAGGATGCCGAAAAGTAAGTGTCGTGGTTATGAGGGCTTTTTTCATATTTGCTTAATAGCGGATGATATTGAAAGGCTGGCTGGTGAAATTACTGCTTCTGGCGGTAAAAGGCATAGCGATATATGGAGTACATGGGAGAAGAAGCCCTATTATTTAATATATTGTGAAGATCCTTTCGGCAATATCATTGAACTTTACAGCCGAAGCACGGAATTGATGTATGGAAATAAAGATTGATAAGAACAGCCCCCACATCGAATATTGGGGGCCGCCGTTTTTTTATCACTTTTTAACCTTGACTTTCCTCGATTCACTTACGTTTTTCGCTTTGTCTTTTGCATAGGTATATAGGTTCTTCCCGGCTTTTTGCTTGGGGATTTTAACCGAGAATGTGCCTTTAGTCGTTGCTGTGGCAGAACCGATCACTTTTCCTGATGCTTTGATGGATACAGTGGAGTTGGCTTCTGCTTTGCCTGTTACTTTTGTCGTTTTTGTCGTCACTGTGTTGACCGTCGGTTTACTTGGTGCTGTTTTGTCTGTGACGGTCACTGTTTTGATCGAGCTTATATTACCTGCTTTATCCGTTGCTGTAACGGATAGGACTTTTCCGGCTTTTTGTTTTTTTGATATCGTTACGGTGAAGTTCCCAGCACTATTGGAAGTTGCTTTACCGAGAATCGTGCTGCCATTTTTGACAGTGACGGTAGTGCTCGCTTCCGCTTTTCCGGTAACTTTTACGGTATTGTCACCTACCGAATTTACTGAAGGTCTTGCTGGAGCCGTTTTATCAACCACTTTAAATGAAACGGGTATGCTTTTATTTCCCGATTTATCAATGACCCTAGTAGAGATGGTCGTGCCTGCTGGTTGTTTTCCGATCGTCGCTGTAAACGTCTTTTCGCCGTTGACCTTCACTGTGGCGAGTTGTTTTTTATCGGTATATATGGAGACGGTCCCCGTTTTGAAATCGGTTGGGATTTTCCCATTGATCTTGGTTTCCTTATCGGAAATCGCGGTCACGGCCGGTTTGGTCAGCGTCTTCATTTCCAGCGCTTTCTTGGCATTGACCCGCCCGTTTCCATAGTATATGTCTTTCCCTTTCGTACCGAGGTCCACGGCTGAATCATAAAGGCGGTATTCGACCTCCAATTTGTTGAGTTTGGGCTCATGGGACCAAATCAGTGCCGCTACACCCGCCACCATGGGCGTGGCCATCGACGTTCCACTCATCCAGCCGTATTTTTCACCTGGTAAGGTTGAAAGGATATCATCCCCAGGTGCTGCAATATCGACTGTTGAATGGTAGTTGGAATAACTGGGACGCTTGTCCTTTGAGTCAGTGGCGGCAACGGAAATGACATGGCTGAATGCAGCTGGGTAGACTCGCTGTACATTTTTCCCCATGTCTCCTTCATTACCGGCAGCCGCAACGATCAGTATGCCTTTTTTATAGGCTTCCTGGACGGCCTTGTTCAAAGCCTCCGAATAACTGGTGTCTCCTAAACTCATATTGATGATGTTCGCCTTTTGCTCAACGGCATAATGTATGGCGTCTATGATATCGGCAGTATCGGCATACTCCCCATCAAAAACGTTGATCGGCATTAGTTTAATGTTCGGCGCAACTCCCGTTCCACCTATGCCGTTGTTGGCAGAACCGGCAATGATGCCTGCGATATGCGTTCCATGTTCACCTTTTGGTATGATATTTTTCCGATTGTTTACAGTATCATAGGCTTTGACGATCTTCCCTTTTAAATCATCGTGGTTGCGATCGATACCGTCGTCAATGATGGCGACGATCAATTCCTTGGAACCCATGGATTTTGTCCATGCTGCATTCGTACCAAGCTTTTTATGATGCCACTGGTCATTGTAGGCTGGATCGTTCGGGCTTTCCATCTTCTTGAAAAGATAGTTTGGCTCTGCATATTCCACATTCTTCCGTTCTTCAAGTTCCTTGATCAGGTTGTCGGTCGTTTCCCCTTTAGGAACCTCCACCTTTTCTATCAAGTCGTTGATCGGCTCATCGTTCGTCTCTTTATATTTGACGATGACACCATCTGATTGCGGGGTCTCTTCTGCAGATGCAGCATCCGGCTGGCAGATTGGCAGAATCATAAACAGCAATAAAACCGGCAGTAAGGCCTGAATATGTTTGTGCATGAAATCACTCCAAAAAAATAATATTAACAATAGCTACGGATGAGGTTTGATCATGAACCCATTCTACTATTATCCCTAACTAGATTGTATACCGCGTGATTTAGTTTTACTAACCTTTTTTAACTAGTTAAAATAACTTATTTGAAAAACAAAAAAACCGCTATAAAGCGGTCTTAGATTGTCGACAAAATGGAGTTCTATCTAAATATTAAAACAAAGTTTGATTGGAACGGAAGGTGCGAGACTCCTGCGGGAAAAGCGAGTCCAAGGGAGACCCCGCAGGCGCAAGCCGAGGGCGGACCGCCCGCGGAAAGCGAGTGCCTGGAGTGGAAATCAACGTTCGAGTTTTACAAACAAAAAAAACTGCAGGCAACATGGAGTTCTATCTGAATTTTAAAACAAAGGTGATTGGAACAGAAGGTGCGAGACTCCTGCGGGAAAACGCGTCCAAGGGAGACCCCGCAGGCGCAAGCCGAGGGCGCAAGCCGAGGGCGCAAGCCGAGGGCGGACCGCCCGCGGAAAGCGAGTGCCTGGAGTGGAAATCAACTTTCGAGTTTTACAAACAAAAAAAACTGCAGGCAACATGGAGCTCTATCTAAATATTAAAACAAAGTTTGATTGGAACGGAAGGCACGAGACTCCTGCGGGAAAACGCGTCCAAGGGAGATTCCGCAGGCGCAAGCCGAGGGCGGACCGCCCGCGGAAAGCGAGTGACTGGAGTGGAAATCAACGTTCGAGTTTTACAAACAAAAAAACTGCAGGCAAACTCGCTTTTCTTCGAGTTTGTCTACAGTCCGAAACCGCCATATGCGGTTTAATGTCCTCCTAAATAGGCATTCTTGATTTCTTCGCTTGCGGTCAGTTCCTCTGATTTGCCTGATAGGACAATTCGGCCGGTTTCGACAACATAGGCTCTGTCCGCGATGGATAGGGCTAAGTTGGCATTTTGTTCGACCAGCAGAATGGTTGTACCGGTTTTATTGATTTCTTCGATGATATGAAAGATTTGCTTCACCAATAATGGGGCGAGTCCCATGGATGGCTCGTCCAATAAAAGAAGCCGGGGCTTGGCCATGAGTGCCCTGCCCATTGCGAGCATTTGCTGTTCCCCGCCGGAAAGGGTTCCGGATTGCTGTTTCAGGCGCTCAAGCAAACGCGGGAATAATTCATAGACTTTCTCCATATCCTGCTTGATGCCTGCCTTATCTTTACGTAAATAAGCCCCAAGCTGAAGGTTTTCTTCAACCGTCATGTTAGCGAAGACCCGCCGTCCTTCAGGCACATGGGAAATGCCCATTTTCACGATGGATTGTGCTGCCTTTCCGCCGATGGATTGCCCTTCGTATATGATTTTCCCTTGTTTTGGTTTTAATAGGCCGGAAATGGTTTTCAGCATCGTGCTTTTTCCGGCTCCGTTCGCCCCGATCAGGGTTACGATTTCGCCTTCGTTAATAGAAAGCGAGATTCCTTTCAAGGCTTGAATGTTTCCGTAATAGACGTTGATGTCCTCTATTTTTAACATTATGAAACCTCCTCGCCCAGATAGGCCTCGATGACTTTTGGATTGTTACGGATTTCCTCTGGCTTTCCTTGAGCGATCAGTTGTCCGTGATCGAGTACATATATGCGTTCGCAAACACCCATGACAAGCGGCATATCATGTTCGATCAATAATACGGTCAAATCAAATTTCTCACGAATGAGGGCAATCAGGTTCATGAGCTCGTGAGTCTCCTGGGGGTTCATCCCCGCTGCCGGTTCATCCAGCAAAAGCAGTTTCGGATTGGCTGCAAGTGCACGGGCGATCTCCAAACGCCTTTGTTTACCATATGGCAGGTTCTTTGCCTTTTCATCCTTATATTGATCCAGGTTGAAAATCTTCAGGAACTCAATCGCCTTTTCATCCATTTCCTTTTCGCCTTTAAAATGGATAGGCATCCGGAAGATCGAACTTAAAATGCTATGCTTCGAAAGGGAATGATAGGCCACCTTTACATTATCGATCACGGATAGTTCGCTGAATAAGCGGATGTTCTGGAATGTCCGGCTGATCCCTTTTTGCGTAATTTTATATGGAGGCTTTTTTCTCAAGTCCTCCCCTTCTAAAGAAATCGTTCCCTCCGTCGGGACGTAAACCCCTGTCAGCAAGTTGAAAAAGGTGGTTTTCCCGGCTCCGTTCGGACCAATCAAGCCAACTAATTCCCCAGGGTACAGCTCGACGTTAACATCGGAAACGGCTTTAAGCCCTCCGAACTGGATGCCGACCGAATCGACTTTAAGCAGCGGTGTTTTTATTTTCATGGCTGCTGCCTCCTTTACGTTTGAACATGGAAGTTATTTCTTTTGTCCCCATTAAACCTTGTGGACGATAGATCATCATGACGATAAGCACTAGGCTGTAGATGATCATACGCGTTTCGGGATAATCCTGGAGGAATGTCGTGACCACAGTCAGTAATATGGCAGCCAATACGGCTCCTGACAGACTTCCAAGGCCGCCCAGTACGACTAAGATCAGGATATCGAATGACTTCAGGAATCCGAAGTTCGATGGCTGGATGATGTAGAAGTTATGAGCGTATAGCCCTCCAGCAATTCCGGCGAAAAAAGCACCGATCGCAAACGCGACAACTTTGTAATAGGTCGTATTGATCCCCATCGAATCGGCAGCCGTCTCGTCCTCACGGATCGAGATGCACGCTCTTCCATGGGTAGAACTTGTGAAGTTCCTGATGACGATGATCGTAACGATAACGGAAGCGAATACCCAAGGCCAGGTGGTCAAATGGGAAACCTGCATGCCGCTCGCCCCGCCAACATAATCGATATTCAAAAGCATGATCCGGACGATTTCCCCAAATCCCAGGGTTGCAATCGCCAGGTAATCGCCTTTTAAGCGTAAGCTTGGAATTCCGATGATCAATCCTGCCAACGCTGCCGCCAAACCGCCCACTATCAACGCTAGAGCAAATGGCATTTGCAGCTTCATGGTCAAAACGGCTGAAGCATAGGCACCGACTGCAAGGAATCCTGCATGTCCGATGGAAAACTGCCCGGTTATCCCGATGATCAAATGAAGGCTCGCTGCCAAAATGATATTGATCCCGATGAACATGAGCGTATTTTGATAAAAAGGATTTAGCGATCCGCCGCCGATTAACACTTGAATTGCGGCGAAAAAGATCAATGATAGTGAAATCGAGAGCCAAAAACCTTTTGCTCGCTTAATTGTAGTCATTGCTTTGTCTCCCCTATACTTTTTCTTTTTTGTTTTTACCGAATAAGCCTTGTGGCAAGAAAATCAAGATAAGAATCAGTACGACGAAGGCTACGGCATCACGCCATAATGAGTAACCGGCGGCGCTGACCAATGCCTCGATGACACCAAGCAATAAGCCACCGACCATCGCGCCCGGTATGATTCCGATCCCTCCAAGTACGGCGGCAACAAATGCCTTCAATCCCGGAAGCACTCCCATAAGCGGCTCGATCTTAATATAGTAAATACCGAAAATGACGCCCGCTGCCCCAGCTAATGCGGAACCGATTGCAAAGGTGGCAGAAATCGTGTTGTCAACATTAATTCCCATCAGTTTAGCTGCATCCGCGTCGAAGGAAACGGCACGCATGGCTTTTCCTATTTTTGTTCTATGAACGATGATTTGAAGAATGATCATCAGGACTACAGCCACTCCAAAAATCAAGACCGATTGACTATTGATGGAAACTCCAAAAATATTGAACTTGTCTGCCGGCAATACATCATTCGGATAAGCTTCCGGCTGTGCACCGCGGACGTAGATGAATCCGTATTCGATCAAAAGGGAAACCCCGATGGCCGTGATAAGTGCGGCAATACGAGTTGCGTTACGCAATGGCTTGTACGCGATTCGCTCGATCAATACCCCAAAGAGCGCACACACCGTCATCGAGATTAATAGAGCGGGCACGAATGACAGATCCAGAACCGTTATCGAGTAAAATCCAACGAATGAGCCAACCATGAAGACATCCCCATGGGCAAAGTTTATCAATTTAACAATCCCGTAAACCATCGTATATCCGAGAGCGATAAGGGCATAAATACTTCCTAGTGAAACCCCGTTTATTAACTGTTGTATCAATTCCATGTTCGACTCTCCTTGAAAAATCTAATTTTATAAGTGATAAGTCCAGGCTCTTTGCATTCCACTTAGGGGATGTTCAGCGAGCTGGTATGCTTGAAAAATGAGAATTCGCCAGCACCTTCTTTTTAATGAAGGGCCGGCGAAAGGGTGGAGTTGTTCTCCGAAATTAAGGATTGATTTTTGTGTTAAATACTTGTTTTCCCTCTTTAAATTCAAGGATGGTAGCAGATTTGATTGGATTATGCTTTTCATCCAATGTGAATGTACCCGTTACAAGCTCAAGGTCAGCCGTTTTTTCCAGCGCTTCTTTGATTTTTTCTGAATCCGCTGAACCAGCACGTTTAATCGCATCCGCAAGGAAGTATCCTGTGTCATAGCCTAGAGCGTTAAATGCATCCGGGGATTTATCTTTGTACTTCGCTTTAAACGCTGACACAAAATTCTGAATTTTCTCATCAGGGTCACCTGAAGAATAATGGTTCGTGATGAACGTATTATTTAGAGCTTTTGCACCGGCAATTTCAACTAGCTTAGGAGAATCCCAGCCGTCGCCGCCCATGAATGGAACGTCAAGTCCAGTTTCCCGTGCCTGCTTCACGATCAGACCAGCTTCCTCATAGTAACCAGGAAGGAAAATGAAATCAGGTTTTGCCGATTTCAAACGAGTCAATGTGGAACGGAAATCAGTATCCTTCGCAATGTAAGCTTCCTCAGCAACAATCTTTCCGCCATTTTTTTCGAATTGTTCTTTAAAGGCTGCGGCTAACCCTTTTGAATAATCGCTTGAACTGTCAATATAGATGGCTGCACTTTTCGCTTTGATTTCTTTAGTGGCAAAGTTCGCAGCTACCGTCCCTTGGAAAGGATCGATGAAGCTTGTCCTGAAAATGTAATCATTCAATTTATCCTTGCTGAAAGTGATTTCAGGGCTTGTACCGGAAGGTGAGATGACCGGCACTTTGTTATCTTGTGCAATTTGCACTTGGGCAATCGAGTTCGTGCTTGTCGCTGCACCTACGATAGCTGCAACCTGATCTTGAGATGTCAGCTTGATTGCTCCGCTAGTCGCTTCAGACGCTTCAGATTTATTATCGACTTTTATTAGTTTGATTTTTTTTCCGTCAATGCCTTCTTTATTGATTTCTGCAGTGGCAAGTTCCAGGCCTTCCGCAATCGATTGACCATATGAAGCTACACCACCTGATAATTCAAGGTTGACACCGATTTTGATCGTATCACCGTCCCCACTTGATTTATCTGATGAACCGGAGCCGGAACAACCCGCTAGAACTCCTGCAGCAAGTGTTAGAGAAAGGAATGCACCTGCTAGTTTTTTCTTCTTCATAAATAATCCCCCCATTTTGTAATCAAGCTCTGATGCATGAATATTTATTCATGATGCTTCAGAAAAAAATTGATTAGATGAAATGTTTCAAATTAAATTAATATTTCGAAAAATAGTTTACCGCATAATTTTCATTCCGTCTATACAATAATTGCGAGAAGATTCCGCTAAATAGGATATTTTTCACAGGGAGTACTATATCATTTTTATCTTTATATATTTTAAATATTGTGAAAATAGGCGGTATAATCAGAAAAAACTGATAATTAAATTATTTTGATATTTTAAACTCCTTATTTACTGATCAAAAAATTTTATTCATTCTCTTATTTTTTTCATCCTATTAATTACATTTTTTCCAAAATACAAGTATATTGATAGGGAATTAAACCCAGTTTTTTCGTGCTTTTTTAGTCTTAATTCCTATATTAAAATTGAATAATACTATATTGGATGTATAAAATCATGCATGAATCTCCTGAGCTTTTTATCTTCCTGTATATTTTGCATATCCCAATATCAAATAAAAAAACCGCCAAACGGCGGTTCAGTGGCCTCCTAAATAGGCCATCTTTATTTCTTCACTTGATGTTAGTTCCTCGGCATTGCCCGACAGGACGATTCGGCCCGTTTCAACGACATAAGCCCGATCTGCAATGGATAAAGCGAGGTTGGCATTTTGCTCAACCAAAAGGATCGTTGTCCCGGCTTCACTGATTTCCTGTATGATGTTGAATATTTGCTTTACCAGCAGCGGTGCAAGGCCCATCGAAGGTTCATCGAGCAGTAATAAACGTGGCTTCGCCATTAAAGCCCGGCCCATAGCAAGCATCTGCTGTTCACCACCTGAAAGCGTGCCGGCCTGCTGTTTGATTCTCTCTAGCAGCCTCGGAAATAACTCATGGACCTTTTCCATATCCTTTTTGATGCCCTCTTTGTCGTTTCTCAAATAGGCACCAAGCTCCAGGTTTTCGGCCACCGTCATGTTCGCAAAGACACGGCGGCCTTCAGGTACATGGGATATGCCCATTTTCACGATGGACTGTGCAGCTTTTCCTCCAATCGGATCGCCTTCGAACAGAACTTTTCCCTGCTTTGGTTTTAACAGCCCGGATATCGTTTTGAGCAACGTGCTTTTTCCGGCTCCATTCGCCCCGATCAGAGTCACGATCTCCCCTTCGTTAATCTCCATGGAAACACCTTTTAACGCTTGGATATTGCCGTAATATACATTGATGTCCTCTATTTTCAGCATCATGAAACCTCCTCGCCTAGATACGCCTCGATAACTTTAGGATCGTTGCGGATTTCTTCCGGCTTTCCATGAGCGATAAGCTGTCCATGATCAAGTACGTAAATCCGTTCGCATACCCCCATGACCAGTGACATATCATGTTCGATGAGCAATACGGTAAGGTTGAATTCCTTCCTGATAAAAGCGATGAGATTCATCAATTCTTTCGTTTCATGCGGGTTCATACCTGCTGCGGGTTCGTCCAGTAAAAGCAGTTTGGGGTTTGCCGCGAGAGCACGTGCAATTTCCAGCCGCCTTTGCTGTCCGTATGGAAGATTCTTCGCTTTTTCATCCTTAAAATGGTCAAGCTTGAAAATCCTCAAGAATTCCAACGCCTTTTCATCCATTTCCTTTTCACCGGAAAAATGTCCCGGTAGCCTGAATATGGAGCTTGGGATCATATGCTTGGCAAGCGAGTGGTAAGCAACCTTCACATTATCGATCACAGATAACTCACTGAAGAGGCGGATATTTTGAAAGGTCCTCGAAATCCCTTTTCGGGTAATTTTATAAGGCTGCTGCTTTTTTAGATTTTCCCCGTTCAAGGCAATCGTCCCTTCTGTAGGGACATACACACCCGTCAACAAATTGAAGAAGGTCGTTTTTCCAGCTCCATTCGGTCCGATCAGGCCTACAAGTTCCCCCGGAAATAATTCCATGTTCACATCGGACACGGCTTTCAATCCGCCAAAACGGATACCCACCGCATCTACTTTAAGCAACGGTATTGTGGCTTCCATCCTTTGGGCCCCCTTTCGTTTTTTTATGTGTGAACAATGTCGTGATTTCTCTTGTTCCCATTAAACCCTGCGGGCGGAAGATCATCATCAAGATCAGGACAAGACTGTATATGATCATCCTCGTTTCCGGATAATCCTGAAGGAATGTCGTCACGATCGTCAGTAAAATGGCAGCCAAAACCGAACCTGAAAGACTTCCAAGACCGCCGAGTACGACGAAAATCAGTATATCGAAGGATTTTAGGAAACCGAAATTCGATGGCTGGATAATATAGAAATTATGGGCATAAAGCGATCCGGCAATTCCGGCAAAGAAAGCTCCGATGACGAAGGCCGCCACTTTATAATAGGTCGTATTGATTCCCATCGCATCAGCCGCCGTTTCATCCTCCCTTACGGATATGCATGCACGTCCATGAGTCGAATTGGTGAAATTCCGGATGACTATGACGGTGATCATGACACAGGCAAATACCCATGGCCATGTAGTCAGATGGGAAACCTGCATCCCGCTTGCCCCGCCTACATATTCAATATTCAAGAGGACTATTCGGACAATTTCCCCAAAACCTAGTGTAGCTATCGCCAAGTAATCCCCCTTCAGACGCAAGCTGGGTATCCCGATCACCATACCGGCAGCTGCGGCGATGATGCCCCCTGTCAATATCGCCATGATGAAAGGAAGTTCCAGTTTCATTGTCATGACCGCCGAAGCATAGGCACCTACCGCTAAAAACCCTGCATGTCCGATCGAGAACTGCCCGGTTATTCCAATGATTAAATGAAGGCTCGTTGCCAGCATGATATTGATGCCTATGAACATGAGTGTGTTGATATAAAATGGATTGAGCATACCGTTTGTAATGGTGTACTGCATGATTCCGAAAAAAATAAGTGCGAGCACGATCGAGAGCCAAAAACCCTTTGAATTCTTTAAAGTAGTCATCGCCTTGTCTCCCCTATACTTTTTCTCTTTTATTTTTACCGAATAGTCCCTGAGGCAAGAAAATCAAAATCAAGATAAGAACGACGAAAGCCACACCATCGCGCCATAATGAGTAACCGGCAGCACTGACCAAAGCCTCGATCACTCCAAGCAGAAGACCGCCGACCATCGCTCCCGGAATGATGCCGATGCCGCCCAAGACTGCTGCAACAAACGCTTTAAGGCCTGGAAGGACACCCATCAACGGCTCGATTTTAATATAGTAGATCCCAAAAATGACGCCGGCAGCCCCTGCCAAAGCCGAACCTATGGCGAAGGTAGCTGAAATCGTATTATTCACATTGATTCCCATAAGCTTAGCGGCTTCGGAATCGAATGAAACGGCACGCATCGCTTTGCCGATTTTGGTTTTATGGACAACGAATTGTAGGATGATCATTAAAATGATGGATACAGATAAGATTAATATCGATTGACTGCTGATGGAAACTCCCAATATATCGAGTTTATCCATCGGAAGGACATTATTTGGATAGGCTTCCGGCTGGGCGCCCCGGATGTAAATCAGCCCATTTTCTATTAGAAGGGAAACACCGATGGCCGTTATCAAGGCCGCAATCCGTGTTGCATTACGAAGGGGTTTATAAGCGATCCGTTCAATTAAAACGCCAAAGATAGCACAAGTGACCATCGAAATCAATAAAGCCGGGATGAAGGATAAGTCCATTACGGTAATGGCGTAAAACCCTACAAATGAACCAACCATGAATACGTCGCCATGGGCAAAGTTTATCAGTTTGACGATTCCATATACCATCGTATAACCAAGCGCGATCAATGCATAAATGCTGCCGAGTGAAATGCCATTTACCAATTGTTGAATCAGTTCCATATTGCACTCTCCCCGATAAGGTGTTTTTTAAGTGAATATAGAATAGGGGGGACTTGCCCCCTATCCAAGTAAGGTATTATGGATTGATTTTCGTCTTGAATGTTTGTTTGCCATCCACATATTCCAAGATGGTCGCCGATTTGATCGGATCATGATTTTCATCAAGGTTCAGCGTTCCGGAAACTAATTGAAGATCTTTGACTTCTTCCAACGCTTGTCTGATTTTTTCAGGGGAAGCATCTCCAGATCTCTTGATGGCATCAGCCAGGTAGTAACCAGTATCATAGCCAAGTGCTGCAAAGGCATCCGGTGTTTTATCGTATTCCTTTTCGAAGGCTGCAACGAAATCCTGGATTTTTGCATCTTCATCTTCAGGGGAATAGTGATTCGTGATGTAGGTATTTTTTAGAGCCTCCGCTCCGGCAATTTCAACGACTTTCGGGGAATCCCAGCCGTCTCCACCCATGAATGGAAGGTCTATGCCGTCTTCACGTGCCTGCTTTAAGATCAATCCGACTTCTTCATAATAACCAGGAAGGAAAACGAACTCTGGTTTGGCGGATTTGATACGTGTCAATGTAGAGCGGAAATCAGTATCTTTTGTAACATAAGCTTCTTCCGCCACGATTTTACCACCCTTGGCAGTGAACGCTTCTTTAAAAGCGGCGGCCAATCCTTTAGAATAATCACTTGCGCTATCCACATAGATCGCAGCTGTCTTCGCCCCTATTTCGTCAGATGCGAAATTGGCTGCCACCGTACCTTGGAATGGATCGATAAAGCAAGTTCTGAACACATAATCGTTTAATTTTCCAGCTTTGTTGGTGATGTCGGGATTTGTTGCAGTTGGTGTGAGAAGAGGAACTTTATTATCCTGTGCGACCTGAACCTGTGCCAATGTATTTGTGCTTGTCGCTGATCCGACTACAGCCACAACCTTGTCCTGGCTGACTAACTTGATCGAACCGCTTGTAGCTTCTGCTGCATCTGATTTATTATCAACCTTGACGATTTCCAGTTTTTTACCATCGATGCCCTCTTTATTAATTTCATCGATGGCCAGCTTCAAACCATCGGCAGCCGATTGGCCGAATGATGCCGTACCTCCGGACAGTTCAAGGTTGGCCCCAATTTTAATCGTGTCACCCGATTTGGATGAACCCCCGCCTGAACTGCTAGTTTTCGAGTCGCCGCTACAACCTGCCAGCGCCCCTGCAACCAAAGAAAGTGATAGGAACACTCCTGCTAGCTTTTTCTTCTTCATTTGAAACCCCCTTGTTTTGTATGTTCTTTTTAATAAATAGAATATTTGAATAAAAAATAATATTCTGAAAATAGTTTATCTCATTCTTTCGACCCCGTCTATATGATATGGATAAAAAAGTTATTAAAAGGGAATATCTCCTATTAGACAAAAAAAAACTGACCCTGTATAGAGTCAGTCAACTTATCAATCATTTACACGGCGTACTTCAATATCTTTTAAAATATCATTAATCACCCAGCTTGCTGCAATTAAGCCTGCAACAGATGGTACGAAAGCATTCGAAGATGGCGGCATTTGGGCCTTACGGATTTTTGCCTCATCATTGCCGACTTCTTTTCGGACATCCTCACGAATGACAATCGGACTTTCGTCGGAGAAGACAACGGGAATTCCCTTTGTTATGCCCTCTTTACGCAATCTAGTACGAATGACCTTGGCAAGCGGGTCGGTATGCGTCTTGGAGATATCGGCAATTTGAAAACGTGTCGGGTCCATTTTATTGGCGGCCCCCATGCTTGAAATCACCTTGATATTCCGTTTCAGGCATTCCTTCATCACATGCATCTTATAAATGACCGTATCGGATGCATCAATGACATAGTCCAGTCCATAACTGAAGAATTCTTCAAACGTTTCTTCTGTATAGAACATTTTAAGGGAAATCACTTCGCAGTCGGGATTGATGTCCTGAATGCGATTTTTCATCAATTCCGCTTTCGGTTGACCGACTGTTGATAATAGTGCATGAATCTGTCTGTTCACATTTGTGATGTCGACATCGTCTTTATCCACAAGAATAATACGGCCGACCCCCGTGCGTGCCAATGCTTCAGCCGAAAAAGAACCTACGCCTCCTACACCCAGGACAGCAACGGTCGTGTTTTTCAGGATATCGATGCCTTCCTTGCCTATTGCTAATTCATTTCGTGAAAACTGATGCAGCATATATATTCAACTCCAATAAATTCTGTTCTTATTTAGCTTCCCAATTAACAATATATCATAAACATCATTTATGACAAGCGAAATATGAGCAGTCTAATCGGAATTAGTGTACTAGGTCATTTTTGCTAATTTCTGAATGACGTTCGCCAGCAGGAGAGTCCGTTCTGTCAGGCTGGGAATTTCCAAATACTCCTCTTCACTATGTGCATTCCCTCCAATGGGCCCGAGTCCATCTACTGTCGCTATCCCCAATACAGAAGTAATAGATGCATCCGAACCTCCACCCGTGGCCGTATCTGTGATTTTTATGCCGATTTCCTCCCCGGCCTGACAGATAGTCTCTAAAAGCAAGTTCGTTTTCTCGTTCTTTTCCATGGGAGCCCGGTCCATTTTCCCGCTTAATGTCGTTTTCGTCCCTGGAATATAAGTTTCAGCGCAGATTTTTTTCAGTTGTTTAAGAATGATAGCTTCTTGCTTTTTTTCCGAGATCCGTACATCCACAAAAGCAGCCGCATGGGCAGCGATGGCATTGACAGCAGAACCTCCTTCAATCATGCCGACATTAACGCTGATACCTTTCTGTTGATCATTCAATCGGTGTAAGGCAATGATCTTATTAGCCAATTCTTCAATTGCACTCCGACCCTTTTCCGGTTCAATCCCTGAGTGGGCTGCCACCCCCACTATATCCACTTTAAATTGACCGCATCCCCTTCTTGCCGTGACAAGTGAACCATCCATCCTTGCCGGTTCTAGAATTAACGCGAACTTCTTATTGGCCCCTTTTTCCGATATGAGTGAAGCGGAAGACGGAGACCCGATCTCTTCATCACTATTGAGAATGATTTGAATATGCTTATAGCCTGTCTGCCCCGTCTGTTTCAAGCAAAGGACCGCATAAAAAAGCTCAACTAAACTAGCCTTCATATCAGCTACACCAGGACCGTATGCCCGATTTCCCTTCACTCTAAAAGGACGTTTTTGCGCTGTCCCTTCTGGAAAAACCGTATCCATATGGGCGACGACCAGAATATGCGGTTGATGTGCCTCACGATGCTGGATGACCAGCTGATTTCCATAATTCTGCTGCTCAACGGTATTCACAATAAAATCCAGGCTTTCAAATTTCGCTTTTAAAATCGAACCAATTTCATCAATACCCTTTTTCGTATGAGAACCACTATCTATATTCACTAGCCGCTCCACTAATTGAAGCATTTCGTTCCTCTTTGCATTCAATAAATCTTTCAAAGCCCTCACTACTTTCTATCATTGGCTGATTATAATTCCAACCTTACTATAATTTACGAATCTATATTGCGGAATGTTACTTAAATGGGGATATTTGAAGTTTATTCGAGAGTTTTTGGGGTTTACTCGTGAATTTTGGCTTTTTACTCGTGAGTTTGCGGCATTTACTCGTGAGTTTGGGGCTTTTACTCGTGAGTTTTGGCTTTTACTCGTGAGTTTTGGCTTTTTACTCGTGAATTTGGGGCTTTTACTCGTGAATTAATCCTTCAAGACTATAAGCTCTATTTTTAAATTGCCCTGAATAAGGCAACCCCAGGGCAGATAGCATTCGTTGCATGATATCGATTGAATCTATTTGTAAAAAGAGCCGTGCTTGTTTATTCGTAATCTTGGGTTTTATAAGTAGAGCGAAATCACGAAGAGTTTGTATGTGGGCATCTTTGGAGGCGTAAGAACATTGACCGCATGACCATTTGCCCCAGTGATATTGCATATGGAGAGTTGAGCATTTAGGACATTGAACGCTTTTGAGCAGATCTTGCTCATCGATTTGATACCATTCGAGTATATCCTGATTATGTGGAGTGTTTGTTAGCATCATTGTGTTCGAAAGTCTATTTCTCTGCCTTTGAGTTAATTGCTCAGAAGGATACTTTTCTTCAAGAGTGTGAATTTTGGAGATTAGGGTTTCTTTTCCCGTGATTCTTTTGAAAATGGGGGTAAAACCTGGGGTAGTCCTGATGATGGTATTCGAGTTTGCATTGGCTATAAGCGTTTCAATCGGAAGCGCGGGGAATTTATGAAAAGCGAGCCAATCCGATAATCGGGATTTTTGCACGTCAACCTGGATTAGCGGGTCCAGATAAGCTTGTTCCTGACCATCTTTTGTTCTAATCAATTGAGGATAGGTGCGATCAAAGTAGAGCATTCCCGCAAAGTTTTTCACTTCGATGATGATACAGACATTCCGGGTGATTATAAGGAAATCCATTTGAAAATAACGACTCCCATCGTTGCTTAACCTCAAGTCATGCAATACTTGATATTCTTTTGAAAGATCCTTCAACTCATTTCCAATACTCCGCTCCCCGTTAAAACCTGTATCGATTTTACGGAAATCGTTCCTTATCTTTTCCTGTTTTGGATGGTTTGGTGATAGCCTCCTGCTTAATGCCTCCAGTTTGAGCATTTTCAATGGCTTTTCACACGGTTTTAGCATTCATTCATCAACTCCTTGTCCTTTAGCTTCTTTGTTAATGCACTCTTTTCCTGCTGGTAAACTGAAAATCAGCATTTTACCCTGAGTTTGCTCTGTTTAATTCGTGAATCTGTTCCTTACTCGTGAGTTTTGGCCTTTTACTCGTCAGTTTGGGCTTTTTACTCGTGAGTTTTGGCCATTTACTCGTCAGTTTGGGCTTTTTACTCGTGAATTCGGGGCTTTACTCGTGAATTCGGGGCTTTTACTCGTCAGTTTGGGCTTTTTACTCGTGAGTTTGGGCTTTTTACTCGTGAGTTTGCGCCTTTTACTCGTCAATTTGCGCCACTTACTCGTCAGTTTGGGCTATTTACTCGTGAGTTTGCGCCACTTACTCGTGAGTTTGCGCCTCTTACTAGTGAATTTGGGGATTTACTAGTGAGTTTGCGCCACTTACTTGTGAGTTTGGGGTATTTACTCGTCAATTTGCGCTTTGTACTCGTGAGTTTGGGCTATTTACTCGTCAATTCGGGGCTTTACTCGTGAATTCGGGGCTATTTACTCGTCAATTCGGGGCTTTACTCGTGAATTTGCGCCTTTTACTCGTGAGTTTTGGCCTTTTACTCGTCAGTTTGGGCTATTTACTCGTGAGTTTGCGCCTTTTACTCGTGAGTTTGCGCTTTTTACTCGTCAGTTTGGGCTTTTTACTCGTGAATTTGCGCCTCTTACTAGTGAATTTCGGCTTTTACTCGTGAATCCACGCCATTCACTCGTAAGTTACGCTATTTTAACGCACAAAAAAACCCATGTTATTTAACATGAGTTGCTTTGTAATATGTAAGAGTCCCAATTGTGCCGTTTACGCCTTTGTTTTGAACCCGCTCTCCGCAGGTGGGTGCTCGGTTCCTCGCGTTTGTAAGTCCTCTTCGAGGGAGGCATTTACGCGGCCAGGAAACTAGTGCTCCCGGTAACTATAAGTGTTCGGTCAAAACTTATAGGTTAAAGAACGAACACATCAGGACTCTTACTTGTTGAAGATATCATATCATAATGCTTAACTCCGTTTCAAGAGAAAGCATCTAGGTATTTTTTCATATTTTTTCCCAGTTTTATTACTTTTTTAGTGCAGCAAGCCTTAGGTTAAGTTCGGCCAATTGCTTGTCACTTACAGCACTCGGTGCGTCAACGAGTAGGTCGCTTGCGCTTGCTGTTTTCGGGAATGCGATGGTATCGCGAAGGTTCGTGCGGCCTGCAAGCAGCATGACCATACGGTCCAATCCAAGGGCGATTCCGCCGTGTGGTGGCGTTCCGTATTCGAATGCATCCATTAGGAAGCCGAATTGTGCGTTTGCTTCTTCTTTCGAGAATCCAAGGACTTTGAACATTTTTTCCTGAACGTCGCGTTCGAAAATCCGCAGTGATCCACCGCCAAGTTCGTAACCGTTCAAGACAAGATCATACGCTTGTGCCCGGACGCTTGCTGGGTCTGATTCCAATTTGTCCATGTCTTCACGGAATGGCATTGTGAATGGATGGTGTGCTGCATAGTAGCGTCCTTCTTCTTCGTCATATTCAAATAATGGCCAGTCCGTCACCCATAGGAAGTTGAATTTGCTTCGATCGATCAAGCCTCTTTCTTTACCAAGCTTGTTACGAAGTGCTCCTAGTGCATCGGCGACTATGCCTTTTTTATCCGCCACGAACAAGATTAGATCGCCCACTTCAGCTTCCAATACGGATACTAATTGCTGTTGATCTTCTGCGAAGAATTTAGCGATTGGCCCTTTTACTCCGTCTTCTTCAACTTTCAGCCATGCAAGGCCTTTTGCACCGTAGATCGCTGCAAATTCAGCCAATCCGTCAATATCTTTACGGGAATAGTCCGCATTTCCGTCCTTAACGACGATCGCTTTAACTTGTCCGCCGTTTGCAACAGCGCCGGTGAACACTTTGAAATCACTGTCTTTCACGATTTCCGAAACATCTTTAAGTTCCATTCCGAAACGCGTATCCGGTTTGTCGGAACCGTAACGGCTCATCGCTTCATTGTATGTCATTCTAGGGAATGGCAGTGTTACGTCAAGTCCTTTAACATCCTTCATCACTTTAGCCATCATGTTTTCTGCGGTGTTAATGATATCTTCTTGGCTCATGAAGCTTGTTTCAATATCGATTTGCGTGAATTCAGGCTGTCTGTCAGCACGTAAATCTTCATCACGGAAACAGCGGGCAATTTGATAATAACGTTCGAAACCGGATACCATCAATAGCTGCTTGAAGATTTGCGGTGATTGCGGAAGTGCATAGAACTCACCTTCGTGTACACGGCTAGGCACTAAATAATCTCGTGCTCCTTCAGGTGTACTTTTCGTTAAGATAGGTGTTTCGATATCAAGGAAGCCTTCACCGTCCAAGTAATCACGGATTGCTTTTGTTGTTTGGTTACGCATTTTCAACGTTTCGAACATCGCCGGACGACGCAAGTCCAAATAACGGTATTTCAAACGGATATCTTCTGAAACATCCGTTCTTTCATCAATGATGAATGGAGGGGTTTTAGCCTCGTTTAAAATTGTAACGTTTTCTGCTTGAACTTCGATGGTACCTGTTGTTACATTCGGGTTGAAGTTGGCTTCATCACGTTTGATGACTATCCCTTGGATATCAAGGACGTATTCATTACGGATCTTTTCAGCTGTGGCCAATGCGTCTGCCGAAATGTCCGGATTGAAAACGACTTGGACGATTCCGCTTCTGTCACGCAGGTCGATGAAGATTACCCCGCCCAAATCCCGACGTTTTTGTACCCATCCTTTTAATGTTACTTTTTCACCAATAGCTGCTTCTGTCACTTCACCATTGAAGTATGTTCTGCCAAACATGGTATTTCCCCCTTAAGCCTGTAGCTTTTTGAATTGTTCAACGAATGTGGCAAGGTCCATTTGGACTTGTTCACCAGTTTCCATGAACTTTACATTGATTTTATTATTTGCCAATTCATCTTCCCCGAGTGTCGCCACATATCTCGCTTCCAGGCGGTCGGCTGATTTGAATTGAGCTTTCACTTTACGGTCTTGATAGTCTTTTTCGACAGTAAAACCGGCCTTCCGCAATTGATGGGCAAGTTTGACATTATAATCCTTGGCTGTTTCACCTAATGAAACAAGATAGCAGTCAATTCCCTTTTTGATCGGAAGCTCGATGTTCTCTGCTTGTAATGCTGCAATCAGGCGTTCAATGCTAAGAGCAAAGCCGATACCAGGTGTTTCCGGTCCGCCAAGTTCTTCAGACAGCCCGTTATATCTGCCGCCTCCGCAAAGTGTAGTAATGGCACCAAAGCCTTCTGCATCACTCATGATTTCAAAAGCGGTATGATTATAGTAATCCAAGCCCCGCACAAGTGTAGGATCTTCGACGAATTCTATTTCCAAATCCGTAAGATGCTGTTTCACTTTTTCGAAATAAATACGGGATTCATCATTTAAATATTCAATGATGGATGGCGCGGTGTTCATCAATTCATGATCGTGATCTTTTTTGCAATCCAGGATACGCAATGGGTTTTTTTCCAGGCGGTTCTGACAATCGCCGCAAAACTCTCCAATCCGAAGTTCGAAATGTTTGATTAAAGCATTGCGATGCGCTGTCCGGCTTTCCTTATCACCAAGGCTGTTGATCACAAGTTTCAGCTTTTTCAATCCAAGTTCTTTGTATAGGTTCATCGCAAGTGAAAGAACCTCTGCATCGATTCCGGGATCCTTACTACCTAAAGCTTCGATGCCGAATTGAACGAACTGGCGGAAGCGGCCTGCTTGTGGACGTTCGTAACGGAACATCGGGCCGATATAATAAAGCTTGACCGGTTGATTGGCCCACCCGAACATTTTGTTCTCGATATATGACCGAACAACTGATGCGGTGCCTTCCGGACGAAGGGTTAAATTCCTTTCACCGCGATCTTGAAATGAATACATCTCTTTTTGTACGATATCGGTTGTATCACCTACACCACGTAAAAATAATTCGGTGTGTTCAAAAATCGGTGTGCGGATTTCTTTATATTGATAACGGTGACAAATATCACGCGCTGTCTTTTCGATATACTGCCAAATTTCCGTTTGGCCAGGCAATAAATCCTGGGTACCTCTAGGAATCTGAATAGACATATATGTTTCCTCCTTTAAAGCAAAACGCCCTTTATCCAGCGCTATACTGATTTTTTCCAAACAAAAAACTCCCGCCCCTTGTAACTTATCCGTTACAAGGGACGAGAGTTTGGATATCCCGTGGTGCCACCCTAGTTGAAGCACAAAAAATAAGTGCCCCCGCTCAAAAACAGTTAACGCCTGTTTTACGTCCATCTCCTATTAAGTAAAACCGTTCGGAGTGAAGCCTACGGAGGGTTCTTTCATTAAGTCATCATGTGGAATGCTTTCAGCCTCGGCATTTCCTCTCTTTTCATGTGTTTCTTAATTACTCTTCTCCATCATTGGTTATTGCAGTAATAAGTCTGATATTTTATAATCATACGGACGTTAACATCAAATGTCAAGGTAGGCTGAGGATTTTGTCGCATTTTATTGGTTCAAATGTTTTTTCAAATTTTTGACCGTCCGGACATTGACTCCGAATTCGGATGCCAATTCAACAAGGTTTGCGCTTTGTTCCTTCTGGATGAAATCGTGAAAATCGACACCTAATACTTGATTGCCTCCGCTTAAGCTCGTTTGATCTTTTTCGCTGAATTTCATGTAGGTTCCCTCCTCGAGTTATATAAGCTTTATTCTTTCCAAAAAAAAATGTTTTTTGCACTGGGAAAGAGGGAAATTTTTATTGAACGAGAATACATACATATAGACATTAAAAGGGAGAGACAACTTATGAAGAAGAAATCGGGTTTATTCTGCCTGATCCTGATGCTGACGATCTCAGCAATGTTCCCCGTCAATCATGCTTTTGGAAAAGAAGAAGGGGAAATTATCGTGACGTCCAAAGTGGTCAATGTCCGTGAAGGTGCAGGTCTCAGTTTCCCTATCGTAAAAAAACTGGCAAAAGGGGAATCGTATCCAATACTGAAAGAAGATGGCGACTGGATTGAAATCCGGATTGGCGTCGGCAAAACAGGATGGGTCGCCAATTGGTTAGTGGAGAGAAAATCGGAGTCGGATACCAATCAGGTCAAAAAGGAATCCGGACAAGGTATGATATCCGGTAGCTCCGTCCGCGTCCGTACAGGTCCCGGAACTACATTTCAAACGGTTGGTTCCTTGAGTAAAGGAACAGCTGTTGACATTATCGAAAAGAATGAAAATTGGATAAAGGTCAAAACGGCGAATATCGAAGGTTGGGTCTCTTCTGACTACCTTAAGCTTCCCGCCTCATCTGGGAATGCAGCGAAGAAAGATTCTACTAAGGAAAAAGAAACGAATCAATCCGTAAAAACCGGAGTCACTTTGGTGGACCGGCTCAATGTCCGTTCGGAACCATCGAAAAGCAGTGCCGTGCTCGGAAAGCTGAATAAAAATACGGCAGTGACCGTTTACAGGGTTGAAAATGAATGGGCTGAAATTGATTTCCAAGGAGTCCGGGGTTGGGTAGCTGAACCTTACATACAAATAAGCGAAGATGAAGATGATACGAAAATTAATATGGCAGGCGCGACTGCAAGGGTGACCGCTGAAGGTTTAAATGTCCGGAAAGATGCCTCTCTGAGCAGCAAGGTCATCGGTTCGGTGAACAAGGATGAGACATATGCCATCTTGCAAACAAAGGGGAAAATGACGCAGATCCAGCTTTCCGGTACAAAAAAGGGCTGGGTAGTGAGTTGGTACTTGGAAAAAGAGAATGTTGAACAAACGACTAAGGAAAAGAAGATTGATGTAAAAGGAAATAAGATAACCATCATTCATGACGGAACGATCCTTAGAAGTGAGCCTGATGGCGACTCGGAGATCGTAGAGCAGGTCAATGAAGGTGAAACGTTCTCCGCATCAGGTAAGGAAGGCGACTGGTATTCCATTAAACTAAAGAGCGGAAAAACCGCTTATGTGGCTGGATGGATCGTGACGATCGAAGGGAATTCCGAACAGATCCAGCGACCAGGCGTTGAAAAATATTTAAAGGATAAAACCATCGTTATCGATCCCGGCCATGGCGGCAGGGATAGTGGTACAGTAGGGGTCGGTGGCACTCTTGAGAAAAACCTGACGATCCGGACGGCTGAGTTGCTGCGGGACAAACTTCAGGCGGCAGGAGCAAAAGTTATCCTGACCAGAAGCGGCAATACCTATGTTCCACTTCCTTCCCGGGTCGGCACTTCACATATCCATAACGCGGATGCTTTCATCAGCCTCCATTATGATAGCACCAAGGACCAGATCACCAGCGGGATAACTACATACTACTATCATGACTACCAACGTTCATTGGCCACTACACTGGCCAATTCACTCGGTTCCACCATGCAGGTGCCCAACCGCGGATCACGTTACGGGAATTTTCATGTTACCCGTGAAAACAAACGTGTAGCTACACTTATTGAACTAGGTTATTTAAGTAATCCGGTTGAAGAATTGACGTTAACATCGAATGAGTATCAAGAAAAGATCACATCGGCCATCTATAATGGATTGGCGCGGTATTTCAAATAAAGACAAGACAAGCCAGCTTCCCATCGAAGCTGGCTTTTCCATTCGTCGGCATTTATTTACCCAAACAAAAAAACCTGCCGCAGCAGGTTATTTTTTGCTTTCAAGTATTAATGTAACGGGACCATCATTAGTAAGCTGAACGTCCATCATGGCACCAAATTGACCTGTTTCCGTATGGACGCCTTTCTTGCGGAGTTCCTCGTTAAATGCTTCATATAATTCATTCGCCTCTTCAGGACGGGCGGCGTCCATGAAGTTCGGTCGACGGCCTTTACGGCAATCGCCATATAGGGTAAATTGCGAAACTGATAAAATGGAACCTCCTACATCCAATAGTGAGTGGTTCATCTTTTCATTTTCATCTTCAAATATCCTGAGATTGACAATCTTATCGGCCAAATATATGGCGTCATCGATTGTATCCCCATGGGTGATACCAACCAGTAGAACGAGTCCGCTGTCGATTTGCCCGATTACTTGGTCTGCAACAACGACTTTTGCCGCTTTGGAACGTTGTAAAACAACACGCATGGTAATAAAAACTCCTTAGTTCATTATCCTTCTGACGGAATAAACATCTGAAATTTGTTTTATACGGTCGACGACCTTTTGTAAATGGGCAATGTTATGAATGTAAATCGACATGTGAATGGTCGCGACCTTATTCCTGTCGGATTTACCAGAGACCGCTGAAATGTTGGTCTTGGTTTCATTGACTGCCTGCAGCACTTCGTTTAATAAGCCGCGACGGTCATACCCGCTGATTTCAATTTCAACGATGTATTCCTTGCGTTCGTTAATTGTACTTTCCCATTCAACCGGTACCAGGCGATGATCGGAATCCCCGCTTTCCAGGTTCGGGCAGTCTTGTCTATGGACTGAAACTCCACGGCCTTTGGTTATATAACCAACGATTTCATCTCCAGGAACTGGGTTACAACAGCGTGATAAACGGATAAGCAGGTTATCAATCCCCGGCACCTGTACACCTGAGTCACGTTTTTTAGTTGAATTGGAGAAGGTTTTCAGATCGGCTACCGCTTCTGAAATATCTGCTTCCTGCTCGACCATTTTCTGCTTTCGCCATTTTTCGGTAAGGCGGTTAGCTACCTGAAGGGCAGTTATTCCGTTATATCCGACTGCTGCATACATATCTTCTTCATTCAGGAAGTTGAATTTATCTGCAACACGCCTGATGTTCTCGGGAGTCAGGATTTCCTTCAGATCGAACTCCATATCCTTGATTTCTTTTTCAACAAGCTCTTTGCCTTTTTCGATATTTTCTTCCCGGCGCTGCTTTTTGAAAAATTGGCGGATTTTATTTTTAGCTTGAGATGTTTGCGTGAGTTTTAGCCAGTCCTGACTTGGACCATATGAATGCTTCGATGTTAAGATTTCAATGATGTCGCCAGTTTTCAGTTTATAATCCAGCGGTACCATTTTCCCGTTAACTTTGGCACCAATCGTTTTGTTTCCAATTTCCGAATGGATCCGGTAAGCGAAATCAATTGGGTTGGAACCTGATGGGAGTTCGATGACATCGCCTTTAGGTGTGAAAATGAATACCATATCAGAAAAAAGATCTATTTTAAGGGATTCCATGAATTCCTCGGCATTAGTCGCGTCATCCTGGAATTCAAGAATTTCCCGGAACCAAGTCAATTTTTCTTCTAATGAAGGCTGTTCACCGACATCTTTTCCTTCTTTATAAGCCCAGTGCGCGGCAACCCCGAACTCGGCAATGCGATGCATATCGGAAGTACGGATCTGCACTTCGAGCGGATCGCCTTTCGGACCGATTACCGTCGTATGGAGCGATTGATACATATTCGGCTTCGGCATCGCGATATAGTCTTTAAATCGGCCAGGCATCGGCTTCCAGCATGTGTGGATGATCCCTAAAACCGCATAGCAATCTTTTATGCTATTGACGACGATCCGAACTGCAAGCAAATCATAAATTTCACTGAACTGCTTATTTTGCAAAGCCATTTTGCGATAAATGCTGTATATATGTTTCGGTCTGCCGGAAAGGTCAGCCTTAATGTTGACTTCCTCAACGTTTTTACGCACTTCATCAATGACTTCTTCCAGATACTCTTCACGTTCTGCACGCTTTTTCTTCATCAGGTTGACGATTCGGTAATACTGCTGAGGATTCAAATACCTTAGTGCAGTATCTTCAAGTTCCCATTTAATCGTGCTGATACCAAGACGATGGGCAAGCGGTGCAAAGATTTCCAACGTCTCGTTCGATATCCTTCTCTGCTTCTCCTGCGGCAGATGCTTCAATGTCCGCATATTGTGTAGTCTGTCGGAAAGCTTTATCAAGATTACCCGGATATCTTGGGCCATCGCCACGAACATTTTCCGATGGTTTTCCGCCTGCTGCTCTTGCTGTGATTTATACTTGATTTTCCCTAATTTGGTCACGCCATCCACGAGCATGGCGACTTCAGGACTGAAATTTTCTTCAATATCCTTCAGAGTGATCTCCGTATCTTCAACAACATCATGTAAAAAACCTGCCGCAATAGTTGCAGGGTCCATTTCAAGATCAGCCAGAATGCCCGCCACTTGAATCGGATGAATAATATACGGCTCTCCCGATTTACGGAATTGTTCTCGGTGAGCATATTCTGCATACTTAAACGCTCTATGAATAAATTCAGCTTCTTCCGGCTGAAGATATAAGCTGGCCCGTTCTACAACCTGCTCGGCAGTCAATATTTGATCATTAGCCATTTAATCACCTTAACCCCACTTTAACTGCCACCGGTATGATCCGGATTGAGTATGATTGGTAGCACTTCCCTTTATTCTGCAAAACGTGACAATTTTTGCGAAAAAAAATAAATCCGCTTAAACGGATACAAGTGCAAATAAACTTATTAGCAGAAAAACTCTTTATTATTACTATTATCGAAAAAAAAGGCAAGGATGTAAAGGGTTAAACGTGTATTTTATAAAGAATAATGCATTTTTTCACTGGAAATTCGACAAAATCCAGTTAAAACGAGTAAAACAGAAAGAGCACCCTGGTCAGAGTGCTCTTCTTTATTAAAAGCTCATTAATGTCAAGACATCATAGCCGTCTAATTTATCTTTACCATCCAGGTCCGTCAATTCAATTAGGAATGCAATCCCGGCTACAATTCCGCCAAGCTGTTCAACCAATTTGATCGTCGCTTCGATTGTTCCGCCAGTAGCAAGTAAATCGTCCGTAATCAGGATACGCTGTCCCGGTTTGATGGCATCTTTATGGATTGTCAAAACATCCTTGCCATATTCTAATCCATATTCGACTTTTATCGTTTCACGTGGAAGTTTTCCTTCTTTTCTCACTGGCGCAAAGCCGACTTCCAATGAGTATGCGACTGGACATCCGATAATGAATCCGCGTGCTTCCGGTCCGACAACTAAATCGATATTTTTATCGCGAGCGTACTCGACGATTTGGTCTGTTGCGTATTTATAAGCTGCGCCGTTATCCATTAATGTTGTAATATCTTTGAAGACAATACCCGGTTTTGGCCAGTCTTGCACAATTGTTACATATTGCTTTAAATCCATTGCTTTGTTTCCTCCTCAAGGTCTGTTGCCTCATGGACTAAATAATGATTGAACCAATCGAATAATTGCTGATAGGAAGAATAAACTAGCTCTTGTTCAAGCTCAAATTGCTCTTTCTTTCTTATATACGATTCAGATTCACTGAGATCGCGTTTTTTCGCATTGGTTGTAAGCATAATTAACCCATTCTCTATTGTAACAAAATCAAGCTCAAAAAACACCTTAGAAATGAAATCCACGGTATCCCTTGACCAGCCGCGGTATTTGGCAAGGTCATCACCATATCTTTTCACATCGAGCGGACCCTTTTTGGCAAGGAAGGCGTAAAACCATTTAAAATGGTCCCTTGTTGGCATCGTACTTAAGAAATGGTCCTGTTCATGTGAAAGGTGAGCGTAGATACGCGATGGATTCTTATTGGCAATGACCCGTTTCAAATATTCCCTTAACGGTGGCATGTCCATAAAAACCACATGTCCTTCGAGGCAGTCGAGCTGATCTGCATCCTGTTCATTCTTGATATGAACAAGATCCGGATGGTTTTGTAAAAATGGATATCTGCTATAAATATCTTCCGAGAAAATGACGATTTTTCGGTTTTGTGCCGGAATGTCGGCAAGCCACTTCTCTGCCTGGCCCTTGCCGCGGTAATCGAATAACTGCCAATGGTTCACAGAGACATCCTGGACAAAGATCTGGGGCTTTTTCATATTATTCCACTCATTGATGGAAAGCTCTCCAATCACCGAGACTTCAGCGTGCGGAGCTAATTCATCCACAAAATGACCGAGACCGAAGCCTACGCCATCAAGTTTATGATTTTCGCCATCTTCCAGCTGGACCTTCAAGTGATTTTGGTTGGCACCAATTTTACGGGCGCTTGAAAGTTGTACGGAATCTATCAAAATCTTCGGCTTAGGATTCGTAACCCCGAATGGCGCTAGCAGGCTCATCTCCTGAATCGTTTGAACGGAAACTTCAGCTAAAGTCGTAGCACCGTCCAAATTTGTAATGGGTGTGAAGTCCTCTTCATTCAGTTGTTCCTTCGCAATCAAGTTCATGCGGTCCCTAAGCTCCTGAACATCTTCAATTTTCAATGTCATTCCAGCAGCCATAGGATGGCCACCAAAATGAGGCAGTAATTCACGGCAGGTGGACAGACTTTCAAAAAGATCGAAACCGGCGATACTCCGGGCAGAACCTTTAGCGTATCCCTTTTCCCGGTCATAGCTCAATACAATCGTGGGCCGGTAAAAGCGTTCAACCAGTTTAGAGGCCACAATACCCACAACACCGGCGTTCCAGCCTTCCCTGCCGATGATGAGCACACCATTCGAATCCGGCGGGAAGTTTTCCTCAACTTCAGAAATCGCTTCTTCCGCCATCTCTGCAACCATAGCCTGCCGCTCTTTATTGATATCATTGATTTCATTGGCGAGTTCCGTCGCTTCTTCCAAGCTTGCAGACATCAATAAATCCACAGCGGGGTCGGCATCTCCAAGACGTCCGACAGCATTGATCCGTGGTGCCATCGCAAAGCCGATCGATTCTTCATTCAATGCTTCCTGCTGAACATTCGCCACTTTCATTAATGCAACAAGTCCCGGACGGCGGGTCAAACGTAACTGCTCGATGCCTTTTGCAGCAATGACGCGGTTCTCCCCTTGTAAAGGCACTAAATCCGCTATGGTGCCAATTGCCGCTATTTCAAGCAAATCTTCAGGCAATTCTCCAAGCAAGGCGTGTGCCAGCTTAAAGGCGACCCCTACTCCCGCAAGGTCTTTAAATGGATAGGAACTGCCCTCTAGTTTAGGATGGATGATTGCCAATGCTTCAGGCAATTCCGGTCCCGGTTCATGGTGGTCGGTCAAAATATAATCCATTCCAAGCTCTCCGGCAAGCTTCGCTTCATCGATTGCAGAAATTCCTGTATCGACGGTTATCAATACCTTCACCCCTTGCTCAGCTGCAAGGCGGAACGCCATTGGATTCGGTCCATACCCCTCGGTAAACCGATTCGGGATATAAAAATCCACATCGGCCCCCAATCTCGTTAGTGCCGTCATCATCACTGTGGTCGATGTCACGCCATCCGCGTCATAATCACCGAATATACGTATTTTTTCTCCATTTTGAATGGCTTCTCTTATTCTATATACTGCTTTATCCATATCTTTCAATAAAAATGGATCATGAAAAGTTTGATTTTTTACAAATAAAAATGATCGGGCACTTTCAATCGTATCCAGGCCTCGATTCACAAGCAACGCTGCAACCAAAGGTGTGATATGGAGCTCTTCAGCTAGTGCAGCAACTTTGTTTTCATCGGCAGTTCGCAGGTTCCACCGAGTTTTTGGCTTTAACATTAATTCACCCCTCAACTTACTCATTATACAAAACGGCAATAACGGTTTCAATTTATTTTAAACTCAAAAATGGCTGTAATTCCCTATTCAGCAAGTTAGTCTCACAAAAAGAAGGCTGGCATCATGCCAGCCCCCTCTCACCTATTAAACTTGTCCTTCAAGACTTTGTTTCTTCTCTTTTGCGGTATTCAGCGGACCTTTCTTCTTCAATTCCCTGATTTTCAAATCAAGCCAGAATTGGGAAGCGATCAATAGTGATGAATACACGCCGCATATTAAACCGATAAACAGTGCAATGGAGAAGTTTCGGATAGCTTCACTGCCGAAAATCGCCAACGCGATAACCGTAATGAGAACGGTCAATACTGTGTTAATGGATCTCGTCAAAGTTTGCCTGATACTGATGTTTACAATGTTCTCAAGCTCTTCGACGGTTTTGACTTTACGACTGAAGCGTAAGTTTTCACGAATGCGATCAAAGGTTACGATCGTATCATTGATCGAATAACCGACGATCGTCAGAACCGCAGCAATGAAGGTGATATCCACTTCAAGCCGAAGTAAGCTGAAAACCGTTATGATGAAGAATGCGTCATGTATTAGCGCTACGACGGCCGGTACAGCCATTCGCCATTCAAATCGTATCGATACATACAATATGATTCCTATTGATGCAATCGCTAACGCAAACATGGCATTTTTCGCAAGTTCTTTCCCGACTGTCGGCGAAACGGTGCTGACATTCGGTTCTGCTCCATAATCTTCCTTGAAATGGTCCTTCAATTCAGCGATTTCCTGTTTATCAAGGACACCGACTGTCCGAACGACAGCATTTTTATTTTCTTTTCCAGCGAGCCTGACATCCTTGATGTCATCCTTATCAATACCGACCTTGCTCATTTCGGTTTTGACTTGCTGAGTCGTCAAGACATCTTTGGACGCAATCTCAATTCTGGTACCGCTCGTGAAATCAATCCCTAGATTCAATCTGAAGACGAGCAGGAAAATGATCCCGATAATCGTGACACCGATTGAAATGCCATAAAAAACTTTCCGATGTTTGACGAAATCGATTTTATCAAAGCGCGTTGGCAATGACATTAATTCAATTTTCTCGGATAAATCGTGAATGTATTTCTTCTTCACGCCAAACCATGATGTACGTTTGTCCAGGAACCCGCTATTCACCCACAGGCTCATGAAAAGACGTGTACCATAGACGGCTGTAATGAAACTCATTAAAATCGAAATGATCAAAGTTGTTGCAAACCCTTTAACCGAGCTTGTTCCATAATAGAACAGAACGGCCGCAGCCAGCAAGGTCGTTAAGTTCGCATCCGTGATCGTAGCAAGTGAATTTTTCGTACCTTCTTTATAAGCTGCTTTAACTGAACGGCCAAGTTTCAGCTCATCCCTGATTCGCTCGTAGGTTATGATGTTGGCATCGACAGCCATCCCGACCCCGAGTACCAATGCCGCAATACCAGGCAGCGTAAGGACTGCATTCATCCAATCAAACACTAATAGCGTCAAGAAAATGTATATGCTTAAAGTGACGACTGCAATGAATCCCGGGAAGCGGTAATACACAAGCATGAAAATAAAAACAAGTGCAATCCCGATGATTCCCGCAAAAATGGTATCATTCAGCGCACCCGCGCCAAATTGGGCACCTACAGAAGTGGAGTACTTTTCTGTTAAATCTACTGGCAGTGCACCTGCATTCAGAAGGGCTGCAAGCTCTTTCGCTTCTTCCACCGTGAATTGACCGGTAATATATACCTTCTTCGTATTGAAAACTTCACTGACAGCTGGAGCTGAAATCATATTGTCTTGTGAAGCTGTATCCTTAATGGAATCTTTTCCTTCTTCGAAATCCAACCAGATTGCAAGGACATTAGTCGGACTTTCCATCGAGGAAATTTTTTGGGTGATATCCTTAAATTTATTCACATCTTTCAATGTGACTTCGACAACCGGTTTATTATCTTGGAACGTTTGTTTCGCGCCGCCTTCTTTCAGGTCAGCACCTGTCATCATTTCCTTATCGTTATAATCACGGAAGGATAATTTAGCTTGTGTCGAAAGGATTTCCCGAGCGTTGTTTTGGTCTTTGACTCCAGCCAATTGAACGCGGATCCGGTCTTTCCCTTCGATTTGAATGTTAGGTTCGCTAACGCCCAAAACATTGACACGCCGCTCAAGCGAGCTTACTGTAGCCCGTAAAACATCCGGGGTGATCTTTTCCCCAGACAGCGGTTTTACTTCATATAACACTTCAAAACCGCCTTGAAGATCAAGACCCAGCTTGATATCCTTTAGGATTCCTTTTGAAGTCGATCCCATCGCTGCGAAAATCAAAAGTGCAATTAGAAAAAATGCAACGATCCTGCCTCTTTTTACCATTATGTAGTAGGCCCCTTTCTATAATACGCCTGTTCCTGAAGTTTTAAAAAAGTTCATATGATAACTGCATACCCTTTGCTTCTAGAGAAAAAAGACACAGCTTCCCATACTTTTTCCCAAAAAAAGCATAACCATATCCATTATGAGTCATATACAAACAGCTGTCAATTTAAGTATATCTTTGCATCATTCTTTTAAAAGTTCCTTCAGTTCCTCTTCAGAAAGCGGCTCAAATAGGTTTGGTGATTTATATGCTTCGACCATTTGGAAGGTCATGAACTGGTTGCTTGAAAATGTCACGATATCTGCGACAAGTTCATGAAGGTGAATGTTTTCCTGCGGACGCTTCCATTTATTTTTGGTCAAGGTTCCCCATATGTCTTCCTCTGTTACGGCATTCAATCCGACCATTTCGAATTCCTCACGCTTGCTCTTCAAAAATGGGCGTACCTTTAGATAATACCTTTGATAGGGATGATTCTTTTTCGCCATCACTTTGCCTCCAGTAAAAATGATTCTCAAATGAATGCGCATTTTCTTAGAAGGGTTTCAATCATTTGTTAGAACGCAAACAAACACTTTTGTCATGCTTTGTCCAAGTACAAGCATATAGATAATTGTATAGCATAACCGCTTTTTTGAGAAGGGAGGGAGTTCAATGTCCAAATTTTTAAAAGGGACGCTGATTTTATTAATCGCAAGCCTGATAACAAGGGTTCTTGGTTTCATTAACCGCATTGTCATCGCCCGCTTCATCGGCGAAGAGGGCGTTGGTTTATATATGATGGCTTTACCGACCCTATTTCTCGTCGTAAACATTACCCAGTTAGGCCTGCCTATCGCCATTTCCAAATACGTGGCAGAGGCAAATGCCAGAGGTGATGAACGGAAAATAAAGAAAATCCTTGTCGTCTCTTTGGCCTGCACCTTTACGCTATCGATGATTTTCACTCCCGCAATGCTGCTTTTCGCGCCGGTGCTCTCAGAATATCTATTCACTGACGAACGGACGGTATGGCCGCTCATGGCGATTGCTCCTATCGTACCGATCATCGCCATTTCATCCGTACTGCGCGGTTATTTCCAAGGCAAGCAAAATATGAAGCCCTTCGCTTTCTCACAAGTTATCGAGCAGGTGGCGCGAATCACGTTCATAGCCGTCCTGACGAAGGCCTTTTTACCATATGGAATCGAATACGCTGCAGCCGGGGCGATGTTCGCTTCTATTATCGGAGAGCTTGTATCTCTCTTCTACTTATTGACTAGTTTTAAATTAAAGAAACATTTTAAGTTCCGGAAAGGTTTCTTCAAGAATGTCAAATCCGGAAAAGGAACGCTCACCGAATTGATGGGGATTGCCCTTCCTTCCACCGGAAGCAGGATCATTGGATCAGTTTCGTGGTTTTTCGAACCGATAGTGGTCGCTCAGAGTTTGGCAATCGCCGGCGTCACCGCAAGTGCAGCCACCAGTCAATACGGGGAGTTAACAGGATACGCACTGCCTTTACTCATGCTTCCATCATTCGTTACATCCTCTTTGGCGACGGCTCTTGTCCCGGCAGTGAGCGAAGCCCGTACGACCGGAAACTTTTTACTCGTTGAACACAGGCTTCAGCAGGCCCTGAAAATCACCTTTATCACTGGCTGTTTAGCTATCGTCATTCTGTTTATCTTTGCCGAACCGATTTTACAAGTCATGTATGGCTCATCGCATGCTGCTGTTTTCATTAAATTCCTGGCACCTTTTTTCATCCTTTATTACTTTCAATATCCGCTGCAATCCATGCTGCAAGCACTGGATCTTGCAAAGGCCGCAATGTTCAACAGCCTGGCTGGGAACATCCTTAAAATCGGTGTGATTTGGCTGCTGGCGTCAAAGGAAAGCTTCGGGATCATGGGAGCCGCAATCGGGATAGCCGTCGGTACGATGCTCGTTACCTTCCTGCATTTTTCAACCGTGCTGAAGGTCGTCCCTTTCACGCTTCATTTCCGCAGCTATATGTCAGCTTTGGTCCTTGCTTTAATTTCCGGATGGGGCGGTTATTATCTTTATCAATTCCCGCTCTCCTCACAGCCTCTTGGCATACGGCTTTTGCTTTCCGTGACGGTCGTTATCCTGCTGTTCACATTTTTCCTGCTCATGACCGGCAGCATAAAAAAGGCGGATCTAATCCGGATACCTGTAGTGGGAGGCTTTTTATCAAAATTGGCTTGGAAATAAAATGAACCGAAGCATTCAAAGGCTTCGGTCATTTCTTCACTTCATTTTTATCAATGTAAAATTGGCCATCTATGTACCCGCAAATCGAAATCTCTTTAATATTCGTTTCTCCCAATTTTTTCAACTGATGCCGGAGCCAAAAATGGTTTTTCCCAATTTTATCAAGATTTTCTTCCTGTATCTCTCCGTCGACAATTAGCGGAAATGGTACCTCACTTTCCGACCTTTCTTCGTCGCATTTTTTAATCACTGAGAGCCTTCCTGAAGTTTCAAGGATGGCAAATTGAACTTCGTTCATATCAATAATTCCTTGTTCACGAAGCTGGGTCAATAAGTCATCAAAATTATATCGTTGTCTGCGCATCGCTTTTTCATCTATTTTCCCCTGATTAATGATGATCTGCGGCTTACCGTCCATGAAATAGCGAAATTTGACACTTTTCAATGAGGCAAATGCCAATGTAATTTGGAGGATCGCAAGGACAAACATTGGGATAGTCTGTCGGATAAACGGTTTTTCCAAATCTTCAAAGGATAGCACAGCAATGTCCCCTATCATGATGGATACCACTAAATCAAGAACGCTCAGTTCCCCAACTTCCCGCTTACCCATCATTCTAAAAAGGAACCAGATGACTAGATAGATTACCGTCGTTCGGAAAATAATCCCTAGATAGATATCCACTTCAATAACACTTCCTTCATCCATAGCATGGCTTGGGAACTGAAAAATTACTCCATAATCTTTGCTAATTTTGCGGGAAGCTTCTTAAACCTGGTCTAAAGGTTCGATACGGGGAATATGCTTGTACAAACACATAAACAGGCTATACGTATCAGCCTTTTAAAAAGGAGGAATACCAATCGAAACTAAAAAAATGAGTGTCGCCGTAATTTATGGCGTAGGCTCCATCTTTGCCATAGTGATGATTGCAAGTTTAATCGTTTCCATCCTTCTACGTTTCACTTCACTGACGGAATCATCCCTGACATACGTGATCATGATCGTGTCCTTTTTATCACTGTTCATTGGTGGATTCATCTCAGGAGGCAAAGGGAAAAAGCAAGGACTATTCTTAGGCGGTAGTACTGGGCTGCTTTATCTGTTGGTCGTGTTCCTATTTCAATATTTAGGTCACGATGCGCTCTTCACCATCAAGCAATGGATATACTATGGCTGTTTTGTCATTACGGCCATGATGGGTGGCGTGCTTGGGGTCAACATGAGTTCCGAACAACGTACCAATTAAAAAAGCACAGCAAAAAACCGGGCACATGGCCCGGTTTTCGTTTGTCTTATAAAGTTGCTTCTTTATTTGGTGCGCTTTCCTTAATTTCACGGATTGCCGCACGGTCGAAAGTTAGTTTTGTACCGTCTGGTGATTTAATGACGATTTGCAATTCATCGATCGCATCGATTGTTCCGTGCATGCCGCCGATAGTAGCAACTTTATCACCTTTTTTCAAACTGCTTTGCATGTTTTGCGTAGCCTTTTGGCGTTTTTGCTGCGGACGGATCAATAAGAAATAGAACAATACGAACATTAAGATCAACGGAAGTATTTGTGTTAAATTACCCATTTGTAAAATTCACTCCTTTCATACATTAAAATATTTATGGAATTAGAAGTTTCTCGCATTAGGTTCATTGAAACCATATTGCTCAAAAAACTCTTCCCTAAAGTCTCCAAGACGATCTTCTCGAATAGCTTGTCTGACCTGTTCCATCAAGTTTAACAGAAAATGAAGGTTATGATAAGTCGTAAGACGAATCCCAAAGGTTTCTTCACATTTAATCAAATGGCGGATATATGCCCGGCTATAATTCTTGCAAACATGGCAATCGCAATTTTCATCGATTGGACCAAAATCACGTGCATATTTCGCATTTTTCACAACCAGCCGCCCATTGCTCGTCATCAGCGTACCATTACGCGCAATTCGCGTCGGCAATACACAGTCAAACATATCGACTCCGCGGAGTGCACCATCGATCAATGAATCCGGCGAACCGACTCCCATCAGGTAACGCGGTTTGTCAGTTGGCAGCAGCGGACTTGTAAACTCAAGAACGCGGTTCATGATATCCTTCGGTTCCCCTACGGATAATCCTCCAATAGCATAACCCGGGAAGTCAAGGGAGACAAGGTCTTTTGCACTTTGTTTGCGAAGATTTTCAAACTCCCCGCCTTGAACGATCCCGAACAGCCCTTGGTCATTTGGACGCTCATGGGCATTCAAACAGCGTTCTGCCCAGCGTGATGTCCGTTCAACCGACTTCTTCATATACTCTTCAGTCGCCGGAAATGGCGGACATTCATCGAATGCCATCATAATATCGGAGCCAAGTGCATTTTGTATTTCCATCGCTTTTTCCGGAGATAAAAATAATTTATCGCCATTCAGATGGTTTCTAAAATGTACGCCCTCTTCTTCAATTTTACGGAACTCGCTCAAACTGAAGACTTGAAAGCCGCCAGAGTCCGTCAAGATCGCCCGATCCCAGTTCATGAACTTATGCAATCCGCCAGCTTCCTTGATGATTTCATGCCCCGGACGCAGCCATAAGTGGTACGTATTGCTCAGGATGATGCCTGCCCCCATTTGTTTCAAATCTTCCGGGGACATCGTTTTGACAGTAGCCATCGTTCCAACCGGCATGAATGCCGGCGTGTCAAAAGAACCATGCGGCGTATGAACCCGGCCTAGCCGTGCCCCTGTCTGTTTACATGTTTTGATTAACTCATATCGTATTGCAGTCAACGCAATAACTCCCTTCAAGAGCTTCTCACTCTTATATTACTTAATTAACATTGCATCTCCAAAACTAAAGAACCTATATTTTTCTTCCACGGCCGTTTCATAGGCATGAAGGACATGCTCCCTGCCTGCAAGTGCAGAAATAAGCATGATTAAAGTCGATTTCGGTAAATGGAAGTTCGTTATCATCGCATCGATCCCTTTGAACTCATATCCAGGATAGATGAAGATGCTCGTCCAGCCATTCTCTTCCTTGAACACCCCATCATTACGGGACGCAATCGTTTCCAATGTCCTTGTGGACGTTGTGCCGACCGTGATGATTTTCCCGCCTTTTTCTTTCACATCATTCAGTAACCTGGCTGTGCCTTCCGTCATTTGATAAAACTCCGAATGCATTTCGTGGCTGTCAATATCGTCGACACTGACTGGACGGAACGTACCAAGCCCTACATGAAGCGTGATGAAAGCGATGTGGACACCCATCCCTTTAAGTTTCTCGAGCAAATCCTCCGTAAAATGCAGGCCTGCGGTTGGTGCCGCTGCAGATCCCCGTTCACGTGCATATACCGTTTGATAACGGTCCTGATCGTCGAGTTGTTCCTTGATATATGGAGGTAATGGCATTTCGCCAAGCTTTTCTAGTATTTCATAAAATATGCCTTCATATTTAAATTCAAGGATTCGGCCTCCATGCTCAAGTACACCTGTGCAGACGGCACTCAGCTTACCATCGCCAAAAATGATTGTCGAGCCTTCTCTAATCCTTTTGGCTGGCTTCACAAGCGTTTCCCATACATCATCATGCTCTTGCTTAAGCAGCAATACCTCGATTTTTGCACCTGTTTCTTCCTTACTGCCGTACAGTCGGGCCGGCAGCACCTTCGTATCATTCAAAACCAAGCAATCTCCCGGCTTGATATATTCCGTGATATGGCTGAATACATCATGCTGGAGCTTACCGGTTCCTTTGTCCAACACCATCAATCTACTTGCTTCCCTATCCTCCAAAGGAACTTGGGCAATCAATTCCTCCGGTAAATGAAAATCAAACATATCCAATTTCATCTGTTCCACTTCCTAACCTGTCTTTCAAGCTGTAATATTTATTTAAAACGGCCAATCAAATAAAAAATGGCGGACAACACAACACTGACGATGATTGATGTGACGATAGGAAAGTAAAACGTCGTATTCCCCTTTTTCAGCAAAATATCTCCCGGCAGTTTGCCGAGATGAATGTATTTCATCGCAAAACCAATCACGAATATAATCACACCAAGCATCATGACCATTTTTGGTATATTCATCATTCAGGCATCTCCATGCCGAAATGCTCATAAACCAGCTGTGTTGCCATCCGGCCTCTAGGGGTCCGCTGAAGAAAACCGACTTGTAACAGATATGGTTCATACACATCTTCGATCGTATGTGCCTCTTCGCCAATCGTTGCGGCAATCGTTTCCAGACCCACGGGGCCACCACGGAATTTTTCAATGATCCCTTTAAGTAATTTATGGTCAATATGATCGAGTCCTAAACGGTCGACCTGCATTAATTCAAGCGCATAATCGGCAAGCTCGGCCGTAATCGTACCATCACCGCGTACTTGGGCGAAATCCCTGACCCTCCGTAATAGCCGATTAGCAATTCTCGGGGTGCCCCTTGACCTTCTAGCAAGTTCGCTAGCTGCTTGATCATCCATTTCCGTATCCATGATTCTTGATGTACGGATGATGATATCAGTCAAATGGTTTTCCGTATAATATTCAAGACGGCTCAAAACGCCAAAACGGTCCCTGAGCGGTGCAGACAGTGAGCCTGCACGTGTCGTGGCCCCCACGAGGGTGAACGGCGGCAAGTCGATTCTGATCGAACGGGCTTCCGGTCCCTTACCGACTACAATATCCAGACAGAAGTCTTCCATAGCCGGATATAGCACTTCTTCGACAACACGAGGAAGACGGTGAATCTCATCAATGAATAATACATCACCGGGTTCAAGTGCACTCAAAATGGCCGCCAGATCCCCCGGCCGCTCAATGGCGGGACCGGAAGTCGTGCGGATATTGACACCCATTTCATTGGCGATGATGACGGCAAGCGTCGTCTTTCCAAGACCGGGTGGTCCATATAATAGTACATGATCGAGCGTTTCTTCACGCATCCTTGCCGCTTCAATGTAAACACTCAAATTCGCTTTAACTTTATCCTGTCCAATATATTGCTTTAAGTTTTGGGGCCGCAGGCTTTGTTCAAAGGATAGTTCGTTCAAATCGGCTTCCTGATTGAATATTCTCTCCTCCATTGCGCCACTCCTTATCTTAACATCATTTGCAATGCTTTCTTAATATATTGCTCGGTCGTCATATCTTCCGTCTGCAATTTCTTGGCAACCTTTTGGATTTCCTTTTCAGAATAACCAAGAGCCTTCAAGGCAAGAATGGCTTCATCCAATTCCTCCGAATAACCATTTGGACTGAGTGCAGCCGTGATGCCTTCGTTAAACAAGCTTGGAAAAGCATCCGGAATAATGTTCTCAAGTTTCCCTTTTAGATCGAGAATCATTTGCCGTGCCGTTTTCTTACCGACTCCCGGGAATTTCACCAAGAACGACTCATCTTCATTTTCGATCGCCTGCACCACCTGATCAACCTGGCCTGATGCTAATATGGCTAGTGCACCCTTCGGCCCGATTCCAGTTACATTCAAAAGTTTTGTGAATAATGCCTTTTCTTGACGAGTCTGGAAACCGTAAAATGCAGCCATATCCTCACGCACATAATGATACAAAAAAACTTGGATCTCTTTCTGGTATTGAGCGGAAAAAATAAAAGGATTCGGTGTCATCACTTGATATCCGATCCCCCCATTTTCCACAACTATGTATTCAGGTCCAATATAATCGACCTTGCCTTTTATATAATCATACAAATTAATTCTCTCCCTGATTTTGCTGTACCTCTCATTTTATCATAAAAAGGGAGGGTTGTTCATTAAAAGTTATTTCATAATCGGCAAAGTCTATTCACAGGGATTTCCGGGTGCTACTATCATTCTTAAAACAAAAGTTGATTGAAACGGAAGGTGCGAGACTCCTGCGGGAAATACGCGTCCAAGGGAGACCCCACAGGCGTAAAAGCGCCGAGGAGGCTCCCGGACCGCCCGCGGAAAGCGAGTACCTGCAGTGGAAATCAACGGTCAAATTGTAAATACTAAAAAAACTGTAGACAAACTCCCTTATTATCGGGTTTGTTTACAGTCTGAAGGATGGGATATCATCCCATCCTAGTTTACCGAATATGGCTCATATTCTTTAATGAGCTGTTTATATTGGTCTTTATTCATGATCGGTATCCCTTTTTGCAGTTCCTCCTGCTTGTATACTTCAAGTTTACCAACGTCTATTTGGTAGAAAGTATGAATGATCTTGGCGTGCTCCGGCCTTCCTATAAAAATGGATAACGTACCATCTTCCCTCATCCCAAGGTATCCATTCGCTTTTAAAAGCGGAGATATGTCATTTTCTATTTTCTTAAGGACAATCTGCTCTTCATTTTGATCGACTACTTTCCATCCTTGATATTTTGACCAAAAGTCTTCCATCGACCAAATTTTTTCTGTCAATTTCTCCTCACTTAACTCGCCATCCAGATACATACGCTGAAGGATGACCTTCCTTTCAATTGGTTCATTTTCCTTTTGAACCGGTTCTTCAGCAAAAACGGTTAAGCAAAATGGCAATATGAATAGGATCATGAAAAATTGGATTCTTAGTTGATTAGTCAATTTACTCACCTCTTAAGGCGTTTACTTTTTAAATAGTTTGACCCCAAATAAGGATTATTAACCAGAAAAAAATCAAAAAGAGCTGACTCCTGATCGGGTCAGCTCACGAATTACTTTAAGTGGTCTTCGTGAATGTTAAGGTTATCGAACATGTCATTGGCATCCTGAATGACCATTTCCCTCGTATCGCCATCACGAAGATTGTTATCAAGTGTCATCGTCCTAAAATAAACACCTTCATCGGTGGTGACATGTATGGTTCGACCATTAGAAAGGGGGCCGATTTCCTTCTTGATCCTTTCTTTAACATCTTTTGCTTGACTGTAGTCGTCAAGCAGCAAGGCAACCAGCATTTCGTCTTTCATGATGATTGTCCTGGCATCGGTGACCGACCCCACTTCATTGGCGACCCCATTAACTTTGTCAGCTAAAGTGCCTTCATAAGAATTATAATAAGATGATCGTGCCCTAAGCGGTTTACTTTCATGGCCATGGTAATTACGGTCACGTTCACTGTACGCATCATCTTTATCGTATAGACCTTGGGCCATATTCCGATAATTGATGTTTCGTACCAATACATCTTTTTCAGTTGAATGGTACCCTGTATCATTCGTGATATTTTCGTTCTCCGCTGTATCATTATTAGCACATCCAACCAAACTGACGGCGGCTAATACCGTGTAAAGCGGCAGTGCCCATTTTATTTTCTGCACCAATAACCCTCCCATTGCGATAGAATGAGCTATATTCCGCTCATAATTAGCATGGGTGTCGAACGGGAAATGTACTCTGTAAAGTTACGGCCAAAAGCCCGTTTTATTTCCTATTTAGGGAAGAAATCTTTTTCTCCAATTTTTCATTCATCTGCATCCGCTCCGAAAAACCTTCCACAGTCATTTTCCAGACCGAATGAAGCTGGGAAGAACTTTTATTAAGGCGATTCCATTCACGGAAAATATCCGTTGGATAAGTTAAAGCATATAAAAAGGCCAGGTCTGATTGATACCTTTGCAATTGCGGCACTTCCCACAGCGTAGTGGCTGCATCTTCCAAATGATGCGAAATTCGATTCGCATACTGTAAATAGTCAATGCACCTTGGAGCACTTGCCATTAGGTCAAAATCGATTAAGGTCAATGTGCCGTCTGCTCTCCGCAAGAAATTATGGTGGGCACAATCACCATGGATGATGACTTTCTTTTCTTCATTCCATAAAGATTGATTTTTTTCAAAACCCTCTAGTGCCCACTCACCCCATCTAATCCATTCTTTTATTGTATCTTCGGAAACATATTGGCGAACATAAGAAAAGTTCTTTTTAAATAGTGATAAACGCTCTTTCCATTTTTTTGATTGATTGAAAACAGGTGCGTTAATGGAGAGGTGTTCCGACACATCATGAAAGCTTTCCAGTAACTGAATCCCCTCCAATCGGTCTTTATGATTGGAAAATCGAAATTTTTTCTTATTCGGCTGGAAATAGTCCATGCTGCCATACCATTTCCCTTTAAATTGAAAGGGCATTAAATTCTGATGAATATAATAAGTTTGATGGAATCCCTTTTGTTTTAACAAAGTAGTCAATTCTCTTTGCCGATCCCATTTTTCAAAACTGTCGAATCCTTTAAGGATTATTGGGTGGCCCTTGTCAAAAGTTATTAAATAGACACTACTTTGAAGATGTTGGACATTCTTTGGCTTACGATTTAAATAAGAGAGGAGACGAGTGTTAAAAACACTGTCTCCTTGATAATTAGTAGTCATCGCTTTCATCTACATATGTCGGTATCCCAAATGTTTCAGGCGCACGAACGCCCCCGAATTGGCCAGGCTGGCCTCCCATTTGTCCAGGTAACATAGCTTCCGGGTGACCGCCAAACTGTCCCGGCATCATGCTCCGCTGACTTCCGTTTTGACTGCCCATCATCCACGGCTGGCTTCCGTTTTGACCACCCATCATCCACGGCTGACTTCCGTTTTGACCACCCATCATCCACGGCTGACTTCCGTTTTGACCACCCATCATGCCTGGTAGACCTCCGTTTTGACCGCCCATCATATCCGGTTGACCTCCATTTTGGCCACCCATCATCATGCCTGGAGGGCCTCCACTTTGGCCACCCATCATATCCGGTTGACCTCCATTTTGGCCACCCATCATCATGCCTGGAGGGCCTCCACTTTGGCCACCCATCATATCCGGTTGACCTCCGTTTTGGCCGCCCATCATCATGCCTGGAGGGCCTCCATTTTGGCCACCCATCATATCCAGTTGACCTCCGTTTTGGCCGCCCATCATCATGCCCGGCTGGCCTCCATTTTGGCCACCCATCATCATGCCTGGAGGGCCTCCATTTTGACCGCCCATCATCATGCCTGGAGGACCTCCATTTTGACCGCCCATCATCATGCCTGGAGGACCTCCATTTTGGCCGCCCGTCATCATGCCTGGAGGACCTCCATTTTGGCTACCCATCATCATGCCCGGCTGGCCTCCATTTTGACCGCCCATCATCATGCCTGGAGGGCCTCCATTTTGACCGCCCATCATCATGCCTGGAGGGCCTCCGTTTTGGCCGCCCATCATCATGCCTGGAGGGCCTCCGTTTTGACCGCCCATCATCATGCCTGGAGGGCCTCCGTTTTGACCGCCCATCATCATGCCTGGAGGGCCTCCGTTTTGACCGCCCATCATCATGCCCGGCTGGCCTCCGTTTTGACCGCCCATCATCATGCCTGGAGGGCCTCCATTTTGGCTACCCATCATCATGCCCGGAGGACCTCCATTTTGACCGCCCGTCATCATGCCTGGAGGACCTCCATTTTGACCGCCCATCATCATGCCTGGCTGATCTCCATTTTGACCGCCTATCATCATGCCCGGCTGGCCTCCGTTTTGACCGCCCATCATCATGCCCGGCTGGCCTCCATTTTGACCACCCATCATCATGCCCGGCTGGCCTCCGTTTTGACCGCCCATCATCATGAATCCTTCATATGGTTGCGCTTGAGGCGATTCTGCTGACTCTGATTCATATTGATATTGCATCTCTTTTCCCATCTGAGACTCTTTAGCTGGTACCCCTGGATACTGCCCTTGATGTTGCTGCTGTGATTGTACGGATTGATATTGGTGATAATCTGGATGAAGTTTTGGATTGGAATCCATTTTTTTGTTTGCTTGATACTGCCCCTTCACTTCCGGCCCATAGGTTCCAAGTAGCCCCTTATTACAACCGCAATCTTCTTCACCAGCAGTCTGGGCATACTGCTGAGGGTAGTTATTGTTATTGTATGAAGATGGCGATTCGGCTGGTGACTCATAATCTTGTTGCATATATGAACCTGCTACTTGAGCCTGTTGATTCATCCCCCCATAGAAATGGTGCGGAACGGGTGCTGAGGCTTGATATGGATAATGTTGCTGGCTTGGTGGATTCATACTTGCTCCTTGAACGAATCCTTGACCCATCGTTTGCATGTCAGGAGATTCTTCCCAAAAATCAGAGCTTTCTTCCATCATGTAATAACCTTGTGGTTCCTGAGCCGCCTGATACCCTTGAGCGTCTTGATATGGGGCTTGCATCCCTTGCATGTGCATATGCGCCCACGGTGGCGGCTGAATACAATAACCACTTCCAGGCATGATTGGCGTTACTGGAATACAATCATCCACTGGCTCTTCCTGAACTGGCTGAACAGCTGGCTTTTTCTTCTTCTTTTTAGTGACTGCCGGCTCTTCCTTTTTCTTTGGTAAAGGTGGCGGTGCAGGAGGCTTTTGCACACTCATATTGGTCATGTTGACCATATAATAATTATTGATATCAACTTCCGGAATCACCGGCATGGGTACCGGTACTTCTTTTGGAACGATCATTTCCTTTCCTTTTATTGGCTTTGGCTGAACGATTTGCTGTTCTTTCTTAACTGGCTGTTGAAATTTCGGCTGCTCTTTTACTGGCTGCTGAAATTTCGGCTGCTCTTTCTTAACTGGCTGCTGAAATTTCGGCTGCTCTTTCTTAACTGGCTGCTGAAATTTCGGCTGCTCTTTGACCGGCTGTTGAATCTTCGGCTGCTCTTTCACTGGCTGCTGAAATTTCGGCTGCTCTTTGACCGGCTGTTGAATCTTCGGCTGCTCTTTCATTGGCTGCTGAAATTTCGGCTGCTCTTTGACCGGCTGTTCTTTGACCGGCTGTTTTTGCATGATTGGCTGCTCTTTCATAAGTGCAGGCTGAGCCTGATACGGTTGAACTTGGGATTCTTTCATTCCCGGTTGAATATTCACGTTTGGTGTAGCCGTTTCTTTTATTACAGCTCCGGATGTCCCTGGTATTTTAATTTTCATTCCGGGCATCATCATATCCGGGTTGCTCAATTGCGCGTTAACTTTTTTAAGTTCTTCAAAACTGACGCCGTATTTTTTGGCGAGTTTCCAAAGTGTATCGCCTTTTTGGACTATATGAATTTTCACGCTGTTAACCCCTCCTGTGCATATGTCCATATATTCTATGATGCAGTGGGTGAATTGCTATTATTTTTATCATGAAAACTTATGCTTGAAAAAGGACTTTTATGATTGGATCAATGATTTATGGACATGAAAGGTGTTTTTTTAGAGAGGAAATATTCGATATGCCATCTCGGAACCACCACTTTGGAACCCATTCTGGTTGATTGATCGAGTAAGAATATATAATTAAAAATGAACCATTGCATACATCCCAAGAAAAGGAGACAGTGGTTTTTTTAGGTTAGGAAGCCATTATGAATGAAACGCTTCTTTCAAGCTCCTGTCTAAACTCATGGAAATCCGGGTATAAGAAAGAAAATGACCTAAGGCTTTGTCTTCAGGCACTTATCTTACATTCTGGGAGGAATAATAATGAAATGGAAAGGAAGGCAAGGCAGCTCGAATGTCGAGGACAAAAGAGGGATGAGCGGCAAGGGTATGGCTGGGATCGGCGGAGGGGTTGGATTGGTAATCATCCTGATCGTGACGCTCCTTGGCGGTAATCCCAGCGAATTGCTAGGCAGCTTGAACTCCACTGATTCGGACAACGGCAGTACTTATGTGGAAACCGATGAAGAGAAGGAACTTGCGCAGTTCGTATCTGTCGTCCTTGCAGATACGGAGCAGGTCTGGACAGATGAATTCCGTAAAAATGGCTTGGAATATAAGGAACCGAAACTTGTCCTATACTCAGGAAGTGTCGAATCGGCATGCGGGTTGGCAGGTTCATCCGTTGGGCCATTTTATTGTCCAGGTGACATGAAACTATATATTGATCTCAGCTTTTATCAAGAGTTGAAGCAAGAATTCCAGGCACCCGGGGATTTCGCCATGGCCTATGTCATTGCCCACGAAGTCGGACATCACGTTCAGACACTTTTAGGGACAACGGAAATGGCAATGCCCGATCGTTCAAAGGTCAGCGAGACCGAATATAATAAGTATTCTGTCCGACTTGAATTACAGGCCGATTATTTGGCTGGAGTTTGGGCACATCATGTCCAGGGAGAGAATTTGCTTGAAGAAGGCGATCTTGAGGAGGCCATGAATGCAGCAAGTGGTGTGGGAGATGACCGTATCCAAAAAAAGGCTCAAGGGTACGTGGTTCCAGACAGCTTTACGCACGGTACCTCCGAACAGAGGAAACGGTGGTTCAATAAAGGATTTAAATCCGGTGATATGAATGAAGGCAATACTTTTAAAGCGAGTAATCTTTAAAAGTTCTTACATGTTTCGATTACATAAGAAATAGGGGGTCTTGGCCCCCTTTCAGACTGTAGACAAATTCGAAGAAAAGCGAGTTTGCTTGCAGTTTTTTATTTTAAAAATGGCAGTTGATTTCAGAAATCCGCTCCCTTTCCACCGACTGTCTGCCAAGCGTCTGTAGGGTCTCAGCTAGCCAATTATTCGGCAGGAGTGCCGCGAATTTCTTCAATCCAGTGAGTTTTCAGTTATATAAAACAGTAAAAATACATGAGGATAACTAGGTCTTGTTTTAAAATCATGGCAATAATTCCCTTGATAAAATCGTGAAAGGGATTGGGGATGAGACCATTCCATTCCCCATTGGTTCCTGTCCCCTCTTTTTTCTTGGGTCCATAACATTGAAAAGACTAACTCAAACGCGTTCCAGCATTCTGTTTAAAGCTAGGATGGCATTATCCGCAATGCTCTTCTCCACTTTTATCGGATTAATGATTATACCTTCTTCAATTGATTCAAGCGCCCAAAGCAGATGTGGCAGGTCAATCCGGTTCATCGTAAGACATGGGCACATATTCGGATTTAACGAGATGATGTTCTTGTCAGGATTATTGGCGATAAGTCGCTTAACAAGGTTCATTTCCGTGCCGATTGCCCAAGAACTACCTGGTTCAGCCTTTTCGATCATATTTATGATGTACGATGTCGAACCCGCATAATCTGAATCGGCGACTACCTCACGGCGACATTCGGGATGGACGATGATATTCATTTCGGGCTGCTCCGCCCGAAGCGTTTCAATATTCGACGTAGTGAAATTTTCATGCACCGAACAATGACCTTTCCAAAGAAGTACCTTCAGATCTTCGAGTTCTCCTTCATAGATCAATTCGTCTTTATGAGGATCCCAGACAGCCATTTCATTCAATGGAATGCCAAGGTCAAAGGCTGTATTCCTCCCAAGATGCTGATCGGGAAGAAAAAGGATCCGTTCTTTTTGCGAGAGGGCCCATGAGACCATCCCTTGTGCATTTGAAGAAGTCACCGTCGCCCCGCCATTTTTCCCTACAAATGCTTTGATGGCCGCAGTCGAATTAACATAAGTAAGCGGAAGGATCGTATCGCCAAATAAATCCTGAAGCTTTGTCCAGGCCCGTTCCGTTTGTTCAATATCCGCCATATCTGCCATGGAACAGCCTGCACGCATGTCAGGAAGGATAACGGTCTGCCTTTCCTCTGTCAAAATATCTGCTGTTTCAGCCATGAAATGCACGCCACAAAACACGATATAATCCGCTTCGCGATTTTGCGCGGAAAGTTGGGCCAATTGAAGTGAATCTCCCGTTACATCCGAAAATTGAATGACTTCCTCCCGTTGATAATGATGACCTGGGATATAAAGACGGTTCCCCAACCGTTTCTTAATGTCATGAACCCGATTCTCCATATCTTCCTTTGTCATCGTTTTATACTTTTCAGGCAATACATTTCCTGCTGTGCTAGCCATCTCCAATATGTTCATTTCATTATCCCCTCACGTTCTTTGACCTTTGCGCTAATATCAAGTGCCTTGACACTGTGTGTCAGGCTGCCCAACGATATATAATCAACCCCTGTTTCCCGATATGAAGCTAGATTGCCTAAATGGATTCCTCCAGAAGCTTCAGTTATGATGTGGGCAGGAACCAATTTGACCATTTGCTTAATTTCTTCGGGGCTCCGGTTATCGAACATGATGATATCGGCACCGGCTTCCACTGCTTCAAGCACCTGTTCGATTGTTTCCGTTTCCACTTCCACTTTAGTGGTATGTCCCAGCTTGGATTTTACCGTTTGAACCGCTTTAGTTATGGACCCAGCGAAAGAAATATGGTTGTCCTTTATCATCACGGCATCATACAGACCATATCGATGATTGAATGCACCGCCGGAACGGACCGCATATTTTTCAAGCATCCGCAGGCCCGGAGTAGTTTTCCTCGTATCACAAGCTCTCGTCTTCGTCCCCGCTAAAATCATGGTAGCTTTATGAGCCTGTGTCGCAATGCCGGACATACGCTGCACTAAATTCAAAACCACCCGTTCCCCTTTTAAAAGAGAGGCCATATCGCCGGTCATTTTTGCAAGCTGCTGTCCTTCTGCAAAAACTTCGCCATCTTGAACAAAAAGGAAAACCTCGATTTGTTCATCCAACAATGCAAACCCCGTCTTGATGACGTCACCTCCACTAAAGACCCCGCCTTCTTTTGCGATGAATGTCAAGGTCCCTTGTTCACCTTGATCAAAAATCGTATCACTCGTTACATCGCATTCACCTATATCTTCCATTAAAAATTGTTGCAGCATCTGCTTAAGCTTCAATATATTCATCTAGTCGTCTCCCTTTCACTCGATTTTTCACATCCGTGCGAGCAAGGATAACCGAATTTTGAAGCCATTGGGAGTCATCTTCGCTTGGATAGTCACTGCGGAAATGACCGCCCCTGCTTTCCGTTCTGGTCAATGCAGATTCGGCAATCAGCCACGCCACGATTATGGCATTGATTTTCGTTATTTCTTTTATCGATAATGCAGTTACTTCCATTTGCAGCAATTCTTCGATATTAAATGTCTCTAGATAATCCTTCAGTCGCGTTAAACCCGCTTCATTTCGAACGATTCCCGCTTCACTCATTAATTTTTCCTGCAATGTCGTGAAATCAGGTAAAAAGGTAAATTGACAGGAACTTTTGGACAGCTCTTTTTCTTCCGGTATCGACCTTGCTGGCATGTTAGCAAGCAGCTGACCAAGCGTATTGCCAAAAACCAGACCCTCGAGAAGGGAGTTGCTTGCCAACCGGTTCGCCCCATGTACACCAGTGCATGCCACTTCTCCAACTGCATACAGAGAGGGTACAGAGGTTTGCCCCCATTCATCCACTTCAATCCCCCCCATTAGAAAATGGTTTCCAGGTGCAACAGGAATTTTCCCGAATTGAAGGTCAAGCCCACTTTTTTCACATAATGAGCTCACAGTCGGAAAACGTTTTTTAAAATCCTTAATCATCGAAATATCCAAAAATACCTTTTCACCGCGCTGTAAATAAGAAAAAATCGTCTGTGCCACAATATGCCTTGGAGCTAGATCTTTCATGCTATGGACATCATCCATGATCGACCTTCCCGTTTCAGTCACTAATCTTGCACCATCCCCGCGGACCGCTTCTGAAACCAGCCCTTCCGCTTTACCATTTATAAAAAGCAGTGTCGGGTGAAACTGAATGAATTCCATGTCACGAACTTTTGCCCCAGCCTTGAATGCAAGTGCTATTCCATCCCCTGAAACCGTTTGTGAATTTGAAGTGAAATGGTATAGGGAACCACAGCCGCCTGTTGCCAAAACCGTTTGTTCTGCATGATAGGTTACTAGCTCCCCTGTCTTATCAAGAGTTTTGATGCCTATGCAAGAATCATCTTCCCCGATGATCAACTCAACTGCAGCCACATTCTCGATCACAGTAATCGATGAGTTTTTCAAGCACCCTATTAGATGTTCCATGATATACTTTCCGGTAGCATCCCCGTGACTATGAAGGATTCTTCTTTCACTATGGGCGCCCTCCATGCCAAGCATGAGAGTGCCGTCATGATCATGGTCAAATTGCATACCGGATCTAATAAGTTCAGCTATAATCGAAGGGGCCTCTTCAACGAGTTTTTCCACTACCTTCACCTTGTTATATCGCTGTCCTGCCGTCAGCGTATCTTCTTTATGAAAGGATACTGTGTCACGATCAGATATTGCAGCAGCAATCCCACCTTGAGCCAAATAGGAATTACTATCACGGATATCTGATTTTGTGATGAGTATCACATGCTTATGTTCACTTGCTTCCAATGCCGTTTTCAAGGCAGCAATCCCGCTGCCTATCACGATGATTTCCGCTTTTACCATTATTTCATTCCTCCTGTTTATTACAGGTGTCTTGACAACTATATTTACATATTATTAAACTATTATCAAGAGTTTTTTAAGATTAAAGGATGGAAGTGATTTCTTGATTTATTTGGATTATGCAGCTACAACGCCGATTGATGATGAGGCACTCGAAGTATTCAGCCAAGCATCCCGGAAGTTTTTCGGGAATGCGAGCAGTTTGCATGATATTGGTTCTGAAGCGGCACGTTTATTGGATATGTCACGGCAGCAACTCGCAGATATGCTGAACATAAAAAAGGAAGGAATCATCTTTACGAGCGGCGGATCAGAAAGCAATATGCTTGCCATAGATACATTTATCGCTTCAAAACCATCCTGGCAGAACCACTTGATCGTTAGCCGAACTGAACATGCATCCATTGCCAATTTTGTCGCAAAGCTTGAACAAGAAGGCTTCGATGTAACATATTTACGGCATTTGGAAGATGGCCGCGTTGATATTGAACATCTGGAGGAATGTCTGACGGAGAAAACTTGCTTGGTCATTGTCCAACATGTGAATTCAGAAATCGGGGTCATTCAACCCATTGAGCAAATAAGTAAAGCCGTTCGAAAACACCAGGCTTTTTTACATGTGGATTGTGTCCAATCATTTGCTAAATTGCCGCTTGGGAAGATATCTGCCTTATGTGATGGATTATCAGTTTCCAGCCATAAAGTTTATGGTCCAAAAGGGACTGGAGCCGTCTTTTTCCCATCCATCCATCAGTTGAAGGCTCCGGTACCGAATATTACCCATGAATATGGTTTCCGCCCAGGGACAGTGGACGTCCCCGGTATAGCTTCCTTCGTAACCGCTGCCAAGAAATTAGGGGATATCATGGAAGATGAACGGAAACGGATTTGCATACTTAGGATGCAATTGATCGAGCAGCTTACGGTAAGGAAAGTCGATTTTCAAATCATCGAAGCGAAAAACCAATTGCCTCACATTCTGGCGCTGACCTTTGCTGGATTGCAAGGACAGTACATCATGCTCGAATTAAACCAGAAAGGATTCGCTGTATCGACTGGAAGCGCCTGTCAAATCGGTAAACAGGATCCTTCAAAAACCATGATGGCCATCGGGAAAAGCGAAGATGAAGCCCATCAATTCGTCCGCTTTTCCTTTGGGAAAAATACGACGGCCGATGACATTCACAAGTTGGCAGACTGCATCGAAGGAATAGCTGGCATTCGATAAAACCCTCCATTCTGTGGTAGAATGTTTTGTAAATAAAGAGGTGAATGATTATGGAAAGAAAGAAATTACTCGGGGAAGAAAGACGGACGAAACTCTTACATATATTGCAAACGAGCGCGCAGCCAGTAACAGGTAGCGAGCTTTCGCAATTAACGAATGTAAGCCGGCAGGTTATCGTTGGTGACATAACTCTCCTGAAAGCGCGGAATGAACCTATCATTGCCACGAGCCAAGGCTATATGTACTTACAAACGGGGAGCACTCAAAAGCCGGAAAGGATCATTGCTTGCCAGCATGATCCTTCCCGGACCCAGGAAGAGCTATATTTACTCGTGGATATCGGCATCACGGTGAAAGATGTCAAAATCGAGCACCCCGTATACGGTGACCTTACTGCTTCCATCATGGTCAGCAGCCGTAAGGAAGTCCAGCAATTTCTCTCTAGGGTGACGGAAACGAACGCATCTTTTTTATCGGAACTAACGAGTGGCATTCATCTCCATACACTGAGCGCTTCATCTGAAGAGCTGCTTGACGAAGCGGAGGGTGCATTGAGGGATGCCGGCATTTTGGTCGATTGAATAAACGAAAAATCCTCAAAAGCCAGATCTTTTGAGGATTTTTTTTATTGGCTCCAAAGCGCATGTATAATTATATGCTCCCTCCACCATTGGAATTGCTTTCATTGGAGCTGCCATCCTCGGAGTTTTCTTCAATGTTACTTCTCAATTGCCCTATAAGACTAATGATGGAACCGACCGCCTGTATCCAGCCTCCCATCACTTGTATTAATTCAGCATCCGAAGGCTTATCTTCCAAATATGGATATTGATAGTTTTTCATGTTCTGCTCTTTGTCTGCATCTTTATCTTGTTCTTTTTGGTCTTTATCCTGACAGCTATCTTTAAGTTCCACAATTCCACCTATCGCTTGCATCGAATTCCCAATCGCCTGCAACAAATTTCCCGTAACATTGAAGGCCTGCTCCGGTTCATCCGGATTTTCGAATGCCCCCGCCACAGCGGTACCTCCGCCTAAGGCTTGAATCAGATTACCTTTAATGATCAATTCCTGTTTCGTTATTTCATCGTAATCAATAACTAATCCTAAGATAACCGTCGAATTCCCGATCACCTGTATTACATTACCGAATTTATCCAGTGACCAGGTTTCTTCTGCGTCCGCCAATATGGCATTTCCTGTTGCTTGAAGTTCATTTCCAATCAAATCCAACTTTTCACTAAATTCTTCGCCCAAGACATTGGATGGCGTACCCGCAATAGCAGAAATGACAGTTCCTATCGCTTGAGTCCAAGAACCGAAAGTTTCTTTGAATTGACTATCCATCTCTGCTGACCACCATCCCCTCTCTGAATCGATATTTTTCTTAAGGTACATCCACTGAATTAGTCATCAAGGTATGTATTCATATGCCTATTTCCACAGGGAGCCTACCGGGATTTACCTATTGTATACGCGTTCATCATGAACGGTGTTTATTTACTTCTCATCCTCAAAATCCAAAAATTAAATTCATTCCTTCATTGTTCCTTACTTGCCTATTTCCATATTTTCATAAAATGACAGCCAACCAATTTAGGAACTTGTACAGAAGGGAAATACAAACCTTAACGTAAACCTTCACAAAAAAATGCCCCGGAAATACTTCCGGGACACCCTTCTTATTCATTATTTCCCTTTTACATTGTAAAAAAAACTTAGGTTGTACCATTCAACACTTGGAAAACGATAACTTTGTGAACCCAAGGAAAATTTCCACCTCTGCTTTAAGCGTTCTTTATTCCTGGGAAATCATCGTTGCGGCACACCATTTTGAACTTTAAAGCATGTATAGCTTCCCATGATCGAAACCGTACACCCAAGGGCCTCGAGCTCAGAGATCGCTCCTGGAATGAGAACATCGTCAAGGCCCATTTCAATGTCGATGATGAAAAAGTAATTGCCTAATCCTGTTTTCATGGGTCTTGATTCTATCTTGGAAAGATTTAGCTTCCTCCAGGAAAAAGCGGAAAGGACTTGGTGCAGCTGACCTGAATGATCGGCAGGCAGCTGAATCATCAGGGTCGTTTTCTTGTTCCCTTCAACGGTCAGATGCCCTTCATAGTCGACTTCACTGTTGGATACGACAATAAACTTGGTGTGATTATGTTCGTAATCATGAATATTTTGTTTTACAATCGTCAAACCATACTCCGCTGCAGCCATATCATTTGCAATCGCTGCAATATTGATATCGGGATTCTCCATCACCATCTTCGCAGCGGCTGCTGTGGATGTGACATACTCATACGGAATACCCCTAAGTTCATTATGTAGGAATTTACGGCATTGAGCGATGGCATGGGAATGCGAATAAACCATGTCCGGTTTGAAACCAGGATATGCATGATCCGGATGCACCATATAATGCTGTTGGATGGGAATCGTCACTTCCCCTTTTATCGGTAATGGAACTTCATGGACTAAGTAATCCATCGTTATATTTACCGACCCCTCCAAAGCATTCTCGATCGGTACGAGCGTGTGATTCACTTCCCCGTCCCGGACAGCATCAAGACAGTCTGGAATCGTGTTCATCGGTATTTTAATATCATTAGGAAATAGTCGCGAAACAGCTAAATCCGTGAACGTTGCTTTTGGTCCAAGAAATGCAATTTTTGATGTCATATTATAAACTCCTTTTCACGGAAAATCTAATGTTTATGTTATGCCATTTTCTGATTTTTTACAATACTTAATCGTTAAATCTTCCTCTTACAAATAAAAACAGCCTGTACATTTAAAATGTACAGGCTGTTTTCATGCGCCGTTACCAATAATTTCGACTTTTTCGACGAACTCCATTTTACGCAGTTTAGTGAGCAGATCATTAATATCCATTGTCATCCCACCCGTGTTAAGAGATAGGGTAACATTGGCACGTCCCTGCAAGGGAATCGTTTGGTGGATAGTCATGATGTTGCAACCGGATGAGGCGACGAGCCGTAAGAGCTCCGATAGAGTACCAGAACGATCTTCGAGATAGAAGAACAGTGTAATCAGCTTTTCCTTAACAATTGTATGAAACGGAAAAACCGTGTCACGGTATTTGTAAAAAGCACTCCTGCTTAGGTCCACCCGCTGTACCGCTTCCCAAACTGATTCTGCTTTTCCCCGTTCAATCATTTCTTTTGCATCCAGCGTTTTTTTCATCGCTTCGGGAAGGACATCCTCTCGAACGAGGAAAAACTTCTGATCGGACTTATTCAAACTCCGCACGCCTCCTTTTGCCTGCCATCATGGTCTCCAATCAATCAACAAATTCAAATTCATATTCAAGGATACGGACGATATCGCCATTTGTCGCACCTTTTTGGCGAAGGCCTTCGTCGACTCCGAATGAACGAAGCTGTCTAGCGAAACGACGTATGGACTCTTCACGGGTGAAGTCAGTCATTTTGAATAAACGCTCGATCTTGAATCCTGATACGGCAAAGCTGCCATCGGATTCGCGTTCAATATTAAATTCATCAGACTGTGATGTATGTTTATAAAGAACCCGGTGGATTCCAGTATTCTCTTCTTCATGGTCAAGAGGGAACTCAGGCGTTTCTTCGATTTTATCAGCAATTGCATAAAGAAGCTCACGGATCCCTTCACGCGTTACGGCAGAAATCGGGAAGACAGGATAATCTTCTTCCAGCTTTTCTTTGAATGCCGCTAAATTATCTGCTGAGTCCGGCATATCCATTTTACTTGCCACAATGATTTGCGGACGTTCAGTCAAGCGTAGGTTATACTCTTCCAACTCTTTATTGATTGTTTGGTAGTCTTCATATGGATCCCTGCCTTCAAGACCCGACATATCGATTACATGAACGATTACCCTCGTTCTTTCAATATGGCGCAGGAATTGATGTCCAAGGCCCACTCCTTCTGAAGCACCTTCAATCAGACCCGGTAAATCGGCCATGACGAAGCTGCGGTGATCTTCCGTTTCCACCATTCCGAGGTTAGGGACGATCGTCGTGAAATGGTATTCGGCAATTTTAGGTCTTGCTGCGGATACGACGGAAAGCAAAGTGGATTTCCCTACACTTGGGAAACCAACCAAACCGACATCAGCCAACAGTTTCAATTCCATGATTATATCGCGTTCTTGGCCCGGTTCGCCGTTCTCCGCGATTTCAGGTGCAGGATTGGCTGGTGTAGCAAAACGGGAATTCCCCCGGCCTCCGCGACCGCCCTTAGCGATAATGGCGCGCTGCCCGTGCTCAACTAAATCAGCGATGACTTCCTTCGTCTTTTCATCAATGACAACCGTGCCTGGTGGAACTTTGATGACCATATCCTTTGCGGCCGCACCATGCATGTTTTTGGACATGCCATGTTCTCCGCGAGGTGCCTTAAAGTGACGTTGATAACGGAAATCCATTAACGTACGCAAGCCCTCTTCCACTTCAAATACGACATTGGCTCCATTGCCGCCATCTCCGCCGGCAGGTCCGCCTTTTGGTATGAATTTCTCACGACGATAAGCAACTATCCCGTTACCACCGTCTCCGCCTTTTATATAGACTTTCGTTTGATCGACAAACATGCTATCACTTCCTTGTTTTCTGCAAGTCATTTCTTGCTGTATACTTCTCTAAAAGTTAATATCCATCTTTAAAAATATTTCATCCTCATTACATTCAAGAATTTCAATTGATTGCTCTGCCGTTAATGAACTTCCCAAAAACTCCATCACTGCGGATTGATCAATGAACCTCCCTTGCATATGAAATGAACAGTGCATATCACTCACTTCTTTTTTACACATAGAAACAGCTAGTATATTTTCAAAATAGGGGTCCAGATTCTTATCCAGAATTTTAAAGAAATCGTTCGTCCAGCGATGCATCAGCACGTCCATCTCAGCAGAGCCTTCAAAAACATCAATGATTTCATATTCGCAATAAAATGATCCATTATTCCAATTCGACGTCAACAGCATCTCGGTGAACTTAGGTAAATTCAAACTGGAAAGGCGTGCTTCATTCTGGGTTTCAACAATGATTTCATCAATGATTCCCTTGACACGATCAATTCTGTTCAACTCCAGATTCCCTTTGATGATTTGAATTTTATTCAGCCAGTCATGCCTGGTTTGACGCAGAGTTTCAATAGTCGTCCAATTTTTATCCATTATTAACACCTTCAATTATGATAAAGAAACTTTTTTCAGCTCTATCATGTTGAATACTTCCATTTGTACAGTATATCAAAAAAACAACAAACAGGAAATGAAGCTCGATTCACATGCCTTCACATGAAAGCCCCCGTCCAAAAAATACAGCCACACACCCTGAGTTCTTTGGACGATGGTAGAGCCATTTGAACTAAAAAAGAGAATGGGCCTTTTTTATGCACCAATTGGAGATATTATAGTTGAAGTGGACTGTCTATTTGGTTAAACCAAATGGGATGGAAGAGTAATCTTGGATTTTCCCCCTGAAAGTTTAAGAAAGCCCGCCGATTGGCGAGCCTTTTTTAAGTCAGAGGTTGTTTTCCTTATACTAATGACTAAAGTCTCCTGCAAAATGCTGGTTATTTATCGTTCCTATAGTATAAATAAAGGGCCGGACCCCTTCTTCACTATATCACATACCATTATTAAAAATGACGCGGTATATAGTGTCTCGTAGAAGGAATCAGACCCTTTTGAGTCAGCCTCTGTTCAAAGATGCCAATTATGCTTCTTGTGCTACTGGATATACGCTTACTTTTTTACGGTCACGTCCGAAACGTTCGAATTTAACAACACCGTCTACTTTAGCGTATAGAGTATCGTCTCCACCACGGCCTACGTTCTCACCAGGATAGATTTTTGTTCCGCGTTGACGGTAAAGGATAGAACCACCAGAAACGAATTGACCATCTGCACGTTTAGCGCCAAGACGCTTAGAGATTGAGTCACGTCCGTTCTTTGTAGAACCTACTCCTTTTTTCGAAGCGAAGAACTGAAGATTTAATCTTAACATTTGTTCCACCTCCTATTGGTTGAGGATAATTTTCATGTATTTACCATAATCACGTTCGATGGTTTGCAACGATATGAGCATACTGTTCAAAAGGAGCTGAACCTTCTCTTCCGATTCCGGCGAAAGATTCCCCGGAATGACGCAGCGAAGATAGCCGCCTTCCCTCCCTTGCTCAATCTCAGGCTCTACGTCCGTTAAGGACATGATCGCATTGACTGCCCCGAAGGAAACAGCCGATACACCTGCACAAACGATATCAGAACCTTTTTTAGCAAAATTAGCATGTCCGCTTAAAGTGAACGAAGTAATCCGTTCCTGCGGAGCGTCAAAGACAACTTTAATCATCTAGAATCAGCCCTTACGCGTTGATTGCTTCGATAACAACTTTTGTGTATGGTTGACGATGACCTTGTTTTTTACGATTGTTTTTCTTCGCTTTGTATTTGAAAACAGTGATTTTCTTTTGCTTACCTTGTTTTTCGACAGTACCTGTTACAGTAGCGCCTTCAACTAGTGGAGCACCGACTTTCACGTCTTCGCCACCTACGAATAAAACTTTGTCAAATGTAACAGTTTCGCCTGCTTCTGCGTTTAATTTTTCAATGTAAACCGCTTCGCCAGCTGCTACTTTAATTTGTTTACCGCCAGTTTCGATAATTGCGTACATACTTGCACCTCCTTAAATGTCTCAGACTCGCCAATCACAGGCGTTTTACCAGAAAGGCAAAAGCTTATGACCTGTTGTTGAGCGGTTGTAGCACGGGTGCTACAAACATAACATTAAAATCCTAACATGAAACTGGAATGGCTGTCAATATATTTGTAAGAATTCCCGTCCTTCATTCGAAAGCCCGCCCGATTTCCTGAATGCTCCCGAAACGCTTGATGGAATAGGTATTACTGGAACCGGGGATTAAAGATAGAAATAACTTTTTAGCGATCAAATCCTCCAGTGTCGGCCGGTATGATTCCTTTTCACCAAGCAGCACGTCCGCCACCGCCTTACTGACCTCCACCCAGACCGCTTCATCATCCGTCTTCCGGTGTTCCAGCAAGTCACGTTCCAACCGGAAAGCCACCGTTTCAGGGCTCTCGATTTTACCGATTCCACTGCACACGGGGCAAGGCACCGTCATCATTTCACTTAAAGACGGGGACGTTCGCTTTCTCGTCATTTGTAAAATCCCCAGTTCCGTAAAGCCGATGACCTGGACCCGCTTCTCATCCCTCGCCACTTCCTTTTTGACGATGTCGATGATTTCTTGTGCATGTCGCGATTGGTCCATATTGATGAAATCTATCAAGATGATTCCGCTGATGTTCCTCAATCTCAATTGACGGGCGACCTCTTTCGCAGCAGCCTGATTCACCGCAAACAATGTTGCTTCCTTCGCCACCTTACCGGTGAACTTACCTGAATTGACATCGATTACGGTGAAAGCTTCCGTTTCTTCAAAAATTAAATATCCACCATTATCAAGCCAGACAATTTTCTTGGCCAGTTTCTCCACTTGCGCTTCCACATTCCATTCGGAAAAAATATTCTTACCCGATTCATGGGATATTTCCCACTCCTTACCGTTTTCCTGTACCCATTTTTTCAATTCCTGATAGGCCTTGAAATCATCGATGGCAAGTTCTCCGGTAGCCGTTCCCGACATTTCAGAAATGATCATGTCGAGGTATGTGTCCCTCTCATAGAGAAGGGTCGGGGCCTTGACCGACGCAGCCTTTAGTTCAAGTCCTTTAAAGAGCTCCCGCAATATGGTTAACCTGTCCAGGAAGACCGTTTCGCTTTCGTTCTCCATCGAGGTGCGGACAATCAATCCCTCATCAGGCTTTTTATATTGCAAGGCCGTTTCCCGCCACCGCTGATGCAATTCATCGTTTTTGAATTTCTTTGAAACGCCAACATAATCCATTCCATGTATGTATACGAGGGAATCCGTTGAAAATTCGATCAGCCCTGTCAATTTAGCTCCTTTTGTGCCCGTTTCATCCCGGGTCACCTGAACGAGCAGCTTTTCTCCTTGACGGACATATTGACCGATGGATGCTTTCCCATCGCTTTTTTTTGTCAGCTGGAAAGAGGGAATCTCGTCACGGTGTAAAAAACCATTCTTCTCTGCACCATAATCAATGAAGACGGCATCCATACCCGGTAACACCTTCGTCACTTTCCCAAGATAAATATTACCGACCGTACTGCGCTGGTGGGGCGGCATGATTTCAAGTTTACGTAAAACACCATTCTCAAGTACGGCCACTCTTTTTTCGCGTGAAGCTAGGTTCGCGATCATCTTTTTCATCAAAAAAAATCCTCTCCTCAATTTGAAGAAAGGATAACATATTTAATAAGAATATAATAGGTCGCCGATTTTCCCGTTTGTCATTTTTTCGGAAAAATAGGCATGAAGGATCTCCGTTTCATCTAACGAACCGCTCTCTTTCCCGTTTTTCGTGATGATGACGGGGTGTTTACATCCGCGTTGGAACAGTTCCAGCACTTTATAAATCGGTTCTTGTGAATCTACCGAGATCGGCTTCAGTTTCGCCAAATCATTCGTATGCCCGTAATGGCGCTGCAAAAGAAAGCGGATAAACGCATAATACCGCTGCCGCCATTCCATGACGAGTGAGAGAATTATGAAAAAGATGATGAGCCAGATGTTCAAGTTGAGCGGATCAAGAATGAGCCAGGTCAAAAAAGCCAGGAAAGCGAATACTGCAGAAAAATGAAGTGTGTGTTTCTGCGCTTCAAGAAAGGTGCAGTATAGGGAAACACCGATGAATAGCAGCCGTCCCCCATCCAGTGGCCAAATAGGCAGCAAATTAAAAACCAACAGCATAAGATTCATATACAAAAAGGGCTGATACAGCTCATAGGGAATAATTGAAAAGAAATAAAGCAAAAAAGCTGCACCAATGAGCCAAACATGTTGAAGCGGACCGGCAAGCACCACCGCCAAATCCTCCTTCAAACTCTTATTACCATACTCCTCAGTCTCGACAGCGCCTCCAAAAGGAAGCAGCTGAATTGACTTTATCCGCCATTTGAAGTGCTGGGCACAAACGGCATGCCCCATCTCATGAATGAAGACGATGAGCAGAAGCATCATCACTTCAACGAAATGAGCAGTGAGGATGGCAATTCCAATGACAAACCACAATGTCGGGTGCACCCTGACTTTAAACAGTAATTTCCCATATTCACTCAAAGGAAATCACCTTTTTAGGATCGACGAAAGCGTCATTTTCTTTTATCGCTAAATAAAATCTACCCTTGGATCCATCTTCACTTACTGTAACCTGTCCGACTTCATTGCCCTTTTTAACGAACTCATACAATTTCACATCAATCTCTTCCAGCTGCCCATACCAAGATTCACTTTTGTTGGCATGCTGAATGACGACCGTCTTTCCAATCCCCTCCTTTTCACCGGCAAAAATGACTACCCCTTCATTGACTGCCTCGACCTTCGAGCCTTTGCTCGTTTCCAATATGATACCCTCACCGTTCGTTTCGAAAGTTTGGGTAATCTTCGCAGATGCTGGCATTGCATAGCCTTCACCCGATTCGACAGTTTCCGTACCGGCTTCATTTGGTAAGAAAGCGATCGGTTTACCAAATGCACTTTCGTACCAATTGGAGATTGAAGCGAACTGAAATTCCTTGTTCATGCTCTCCGTGACAAAACTTCTGGCAGGGTCGAGCCGCACAGAAGGGTGTTTGAACATCACCGCGATAATCAGGAACAGGCATACACTAGCAAGGATTTTAAAGAAAAAATATTCTTTCTTGAAGAGCGGATGATCTTTCTCGGAATACCCATTATATGAATCAATCCCATATGGTTCCTCATTGTTGATCTCCGTCCAACTACTGCTTCCTGCCGGATTATCCTTAAACTTACGTCTCTTGGCGATACGATTACGGATATCTTTCCTGCGATCATCCATTCCAGATCTCCCCCCTGCTCATGTCAAAGCGCTATATTACAACGTATGAGTATCTTGTCCAGACTATGCCGGAGAAAAGAATTTCTTTCTGCACACCCCTGAATTTTTATTGACAGAAAAATATTTTTTTGATGAAAAATTAACCAGAAACTTATGAATTCCCAAGGTGATTTGGGCATCGATTCAGAAAAACGAATAATTGGGGAAAAATCCAATTGATATTGTTCCCCTGAATTTGTTATAATAAAGTGGTTTTAACATTATTGAGGGGGAACATTTTTTTATGTCAATCGAAATAGGCAGCAAAGTACAAGGTAAAGTAACAGGTATCACTAATTTTGGAGCATTCGTAGAATTACCAGGAGGCTCAACAGGTCTTGTGCATATCAGTGAGGTAGCAGATAGCTATGTAAAAGACGTAAATGACCATCTTAAAGTAGGCGACCAAATTGAAGTAAAAGTGATTAGTGAGAAAGACGGAAAAACTGCCTTGTCCATCAAAAAGGCTATAGATAGACCCGAAGGGCAAACCTCTTCTTATACCAAACGCCCACCACGCCAAGGGGATAGCCGTTCTAAAGATTTTCGTTCAAAAGGTAATTTCCAACCAAAGGAAAATTTCGAAGATAAAATGGTTCGCTTTTTAAAGACTAGTGAAGAAAATTTATCGACTCTTAAACGCAGCACCGAATCAAAACGCGGCGGAAGAGGCGGAAGACGCGGATAACCCGTTGGATTTCAGCATATGGATAAGGCAAGCCAGGATATGGCTTGCCTTTTTTATTTTACATGTTCAGCATAAAAAAAAGCGAGGGCATCAAGTGCTCCCGCTTCTTAATATGAAATATAGATTTACCGCACGCTAAAGAATTTTTTCAATTTGGACATGAAGCCTTTAGGTTCGCCGCCAATTGGAGTCAAGGGTACAGATTCACCAAGGATCCTCCTGGCAATGTTCCGATAGGCAAGCGAGACTCTATTGTCCGGATTATAGGCAATGGGTTCCTTTTTATTCGCTGCCACAATGACTTGGTCATCATCAGGAATGACGCCGATCAAATCAATTTTAAGAAAATCGGCAACTCCATCGATATCCATTTCTTCATCCTCATGAAGCAAATGGCCACGAATCCGGTTGATGATCAATTGAGGCGGTTCAATATGCTCTTCTTTTTCAAGCAGGCCAATGATACGGTCTGCATCCCTGACAGCCGGTCTCTCTGCAGTCGTAACGATGATCGCTTTGTCTGCCCCAGCTATGGCATTCCTGAAGCCCTGTTCAATGCCTGCAGGGCAATCAATGATGATATAATCATAGTCAGGCTTCATATCACTTATGAGTTTCCTCATCTGCTCTTCATCCACCGCTGATTTATCACTATTTTGTGGAGCTGGAAGCAAATAAAGCAAATCCTCGAAATGTTTATCTTTAATAAGCGCTTGGTGTATCTTACAGCGCCCTTCGACCACATCGACCAAATCATAGATGATGCGATTTTCCAATCCCATGATCACATCCAAGTTCCGAAGACCAATATCCGTATCAATCAAGCAAACCTTTTTGCCTAGAAGAGCTAAAGATGTTCCTAAATTGGCGGATGTGGTCGTTTTCCCGACACCACCCTTACCGGATGTTATAACTATTGCCTCTCCCACGATTAGAGACCCCCTTCTAATCTATTTAAATTAGGTCTATATTTCTTTAAGACTTGCAGTTTTTCTATTATGATATTTTCTTCTTCATCCATGAAGGCACATTCCAAGTCATGTCCCCATTTCGTATATTGGTCAGGAGATAAATTCACTTGTCCGGCAATGCGCAGCTGGGCAGGCTTCATGACAGAGGCAGCTATAATGGCCTCATTATTCCCTTTATATCCGGCATGGGCTATTCCTTTTAGCTGTCCCATGATATATATGTTGCCACCCGCACGAACCGTTCCGTCGGGATTGACATCCCCTATTAGCAGTAAGTCTCCGGGAACTTCAAAAACCTGTCCTGACCTTATCACCTTGGTCACGGTCGTCACTTGGTTTTCATCTTTCCATCGTTTCGCTTCATCCTTCGTCAGGACATTCGAAATCATCTCATCTACGAAAAGCTTCTTCTTTTTATGAATGACCTCTTTAATCTTTTCTTCTTGTTGTTCATCAAGATAGCGGTTCCCTGTATGTACTTTAACGGAAATGGACGGGTCATTTTCTTGAAACTGATAGTTTGCCGAAAGCTTCACTTCTAACTCTTTCAATAACTCGGAAAATGAGCAAGAATCATCGAGATGAAGCATAAACCCGTCTTTTGTTCCCTTAATCATGACATTTTGCTGAATTCTTTTATTCATGACGTTTGTTTCACCTCAATGAAATATAATTCGACATAGGAAAACAAATTTCCTTTTTCTACGTACACGGAAAAGAGAAAATACATTTCCTCCTGCTTCTTAAGACACAGGAACGTTATTCCGTTTCTCCTTGTAAATCAAGCATTTCAATCATTCTCTTTAAAGGATAGCAGCTGATAATAATGAATGCGAGATTCAATAATAATGTCGGCAGCAATCTTCGTTCCGCAAATTCACCAAATCCCATATCTGCAAAAGATAGGATGATATTCATCTGAAAGATGACAACCTCTAAAACTGCCGTGAATAAAAACGCAGTAAGGCAGGCAATCAATATATTATTTTGCAGGATTTTCATGCATTTCGATATCAGATAGGCAAGAAAAGGCAGCAGGAACATGTAAGTCCCAAGGATTTCCGTATATACGACATCATAGGTCAACCCAAGAATTGCTCCATAAAGCATACCCATTTTCCTGGACCCGAACATGGTCAGGAAAAAAACGAAAACCATCATGAAATGGGGCACGAGGATTTTATCTGCCCCGAATGCATCTCCAGCGAACATCTGGGCGAAGATGCTTTCAAAAACAAAAAAAACCAAGGCTATAAAAGAAAGGATGAAATATTTCACTCAGCTTCATCCTCCCCTTCACTTTCTTCCGGTGCACCGTCCACTTCGCGCTGAACGACCATAACATTGTTAATATCATAAAAATCCGTCGAAGGTTCAATATATGCGGTCTGGTTCAACCCATATTGATCCACTTTGACATCGACAACCTTCCCGATCAGCAGACCTTTCGGAAAGATCCCTCCATAACCGGATGTGATGACCAATGAATTTTTCTTGATCTTTTTATCGTAAGGAATACGTTTCATCATCAAAAGGTTCTTCTTATCATCGAATCCTTCAATCAAGCCATATGCTTTATCATCGCCTTGAACAATGGCTGAGACACGATTGGCTTTATCGATCGAACTTAAGAGTTGAACCGAAGAGGTGAAATCCGTCGCGGATTTTACCTTACCCACTAATCCATTGGCAGTGATGACAGCCATATTTTTTTCTACCCCATTACGCTTCCCTTTATTAATCGTCAGCATTTCATGCCAGCGGTCAGGATTACGTCCGATGACCGTCGCCTGAGTGGGCGAATACTTCCGCAGGTCATCTTCTTTTTTGAGGTTATCGCGAAGTTCTTCATTTTCTTCTTTTAAATCTTGGACTTGGGTTTTCAATAATACATATTCATCCAAGCGGGCTTTCAATTTTTTGTTTTCATCGTATGTATGTTGAAGGTCTTTTAAGCCCCCTACAAAACCTGTTATACCCGATACCGGCTTATTAAACACATTTCCGACCCAGCCTGTCGTATCTTTCAGGAATTGCTCCGGCCATGTCAACTCTTCTCTTTCTCTTAATGAAAAACCGATCAATGCCACGAGAACGATAATACTAACGAGCAAGAGAAGGAGCTTTTTATTAAAAAACTGTGGCATGATAATTGCACCTCTATCTAAAAATTTACTCAATGGTCTAAAATTTACTCAATGGTCTAAAATTCACTTAATTATCTTGTTCATCCAGACCAAAAAACTGTTAAATTAAACAGCAAAACATAAGAAAAACCGGCTCAAAATTGCACCTTTTGTTGAGCCGGCCCTATTTGAGAAGTAATGCTTATCGGGAATCTCTTGATTTAGTCTTGAACAAATGAATGTGGTCCAACGCTTTACCCGTTCCGATTGCAACACAATCCAGCGGATTTTCAGCGATGATCACCGGCATTTGCGTTTCTTCACTGATGACTTTATCCAAATTGCGCAGCAAAGCACCCCCGCCTGTCAATACAATACCTCTGTCCATGATGTCAGCGGCTAATTCAGGTGGTGTTTTCTCTAAAGTGTTTTTCACGGAATCCACAATTGCGGAAACTGTGTCGCTTAATGCTTTGGATATTTCCTCAGCAGTAATCTCGATCGTTTTCGGTAATCCAGTCAATAGGTCACGGCCGCGGATTTCCATGTTTTCTACGCCTTCCGTGTCTCCAGCAGAACCAATTTCCATTTTAATCGCTTCAGCAGTACGCTCACCGATCATCAAATTGTAGTTCTTACGGATGTAAACGATGATGGCATCATCCATTTCGTCACCGGCAATACGGATGGATTGGCTTGTTACGATTCCGCCAAGGGAAATGATTGCCACTTCCGTTGTTCCTCCGCCGATATCAACGACCATGCTGCCTGTAGGTTCCCAAACAGGAAGGTCCGCCCCGATCGCTGCTGCAAACGGTTCTTCGATAGGGTATGCATCACGGGCTCCAGCTTGTCTAGCTGCATCGATGACAGCACGCTGCTCAACTGCCGTAATTCCAGAAGGCACACAAATCATGACATATGGCTTGTTGCCGAATACGCCCTTCTTTTGAGCTTCCTTCATATAGTACTTCATCATGGTAGCCGTCGTTTCATAATCGGCAATTACCCCATCCTTCATCGGGCGAAGGGCAACCACGTTACCAGGTGTACGGCCAATCATGTTTTTCGCATCGTTTCCGACTGCAACGATTTGCTTTGTATCTGTTTGCACAGCTACAACAGATGGTTCACGTACAGCAATCCCTTTTCCTTTTACATATACAAGCGTATTCGCCGTTCCTAAATCAATCCCTATATCTCTAGCGCCAATTCCAAACATTATGGTATCTCCCTTTCGTAAACAAAAATGCCTTTTTATAAGTTCAAATAATAATTTGTCGTTTTTTGACAATAAGAGTTTTGAAAAAGTTTCCTCTTTTAAAAATCATAAATAATATTATATCGTATCGTCAAAAATTTTGATAGTGTCATAAATAACCTTTTTCCTTCAAACTAACATATTTATGCTCCCCGATAATGATATGGTCCAATACTTCGATCCCGATAATTTTACCACATTCGACTAATCTTTTTGTCACTTCAATATCTTCTCTGCTGGGAGAGGGGTCTCCGGAGGGGTGGTTATGAAGACAGATGATAGAGGCAGCGGACCTTCTGAAAGCTTCTTTAAAAACCTCACGCGGATGCACGATTGAGGCATTGAGGCTGCCGATGAAGACCGTAGTTTTTTGTAGCACTTGATTTTTCGTATTTAAATAGAGACAGACGAAATGTTCCTGTGACAAAAACCGCATTTCTTCCATGCAATAATTGGCCCCATCTTCAGGAGATCGAATCACATAACGGTCTTGATCATTCAATTTATTAATTCTCCTGCCAAGTTCGACAGAGGCCAGGATTTGAATCGCTTTCGCTTCACCAATCCCTTTCATCACGGTCAGTTCTTCCACTGAAGCTTCTTTTAGCAGGCGCAGGCCCTTGAAGGAATTGATGAGCCTGCCGGATAGTTGCAGAACGGATTCTTCCCTCGATCCCGTCCTCAAGAGCAGTGCAAGCAATTCTTGATTGGAGAGACTTTGCGGTCCGTCCTGCAGAAACCTTTCGCGCGGCCTCTCTTCTTTCGGGTAATCCCGTATTAACATTTTTTCACTCAAAAGATCCACCCTTCCTTAGAAAAGGGAAGATGCCAGAGGAAATCCATTATCCTAAGTCTGCCTGCATCGCTTTAAGTTCCCGGGCCAGTCTTGAGACCGGAAGCCCGACGACAGAGAAATAGTCGCCTTTGATCTGTTCGACAAGAAGAGATCCGTATCCTTGAATCCCATAGCCGCCAGCTTTGTCAAAGGGTTCACCGCTATCCAGATAACGTTCGATTTCAGCATCTGGCAATTCCCAAAATGTCACTTCCGTTTTTTCTGCGAATACTCTGCGATGCCTGCCGAATAGGATGGCGACACCAGTGTATACTTCATGTGTCCGTCCTGATAGCATTTCCAGCATTCTTTTTCCATCCGCCCGGCTTGTCGGTTTACCCAATATCTCACCATCAAGGACAACAACGGTATCCGAGCCGATAACCCAGCTTTCCTGAAATTTTGCTGAGATGGCTTCCGCTTTACGGGAGGCCAGCTCTTTCACAGCAGCATCCGGACACATGTTTTCATCAATACTTTCATCGACATTGGAATTCATGCTTTCGAAGGGGATTTGAAGAAATTGTAGAAGTTCTTTACGACGTGGTGATGAAGAAGCTAAAATCAATGGCTGCATAATAAAAAAGTCACCTTTCTTTACATAGGGAGATACATATCTATCCTATCAAATTATGGTGCAATCCACAATTATTGTTTACTAGGAATCGACAAATATCTGTAAGTATTTCCCGGAAAATAAAAAAAGTGTCACCTGAGAGTTCAAAAAGGGAGCTTGTCCCATTAGACAGCTCCCCTTTTTCTTTACTTAACTCGATATGTTTTGGTAATTCAATAAAAAATCAAGAAGACTTTCTTGAGCCTTGAATAGCTTTTCTTCCTTTTTGGAAGTCTCATATTCGTCAATCGACTTTGCCGCAGCAGTCAAGTCATCGTTCAAATTCGAAAACTCCGACGATAATTTCCCCGCCTTCAGTTCATCCATGTTTTTTTTCAGGGTTTCTTCGTTTACCGTCCCTTCCTTTCCACGAAGCTTGGTTGAAGATGTTTCTGCCAATGAAGCATATACTTCCTTCATCTTGTCGAGGGTTTTCTCATCTTCCTGGCTTGTCCCAGCAGCTTCAAAATTGATTTCCTTCCAATATACGTCCACATCATAGGACTTTAAGAACAAGGCCAGCTCCTTACTTGCAACTAGACTCTCTGCCGATCCCAAGAATAAATAATAGCTGTCTTCCAATTTGAAAATTTCAGCTGGAACCTGCTTTTCAATGATTTTCTTTTGTATTTGCCTTGCCGCATCCTCGCTGCTGAATACACCTCCCTGTACAAGGAATGTCTTCAGCTGGGTACCTGGTTCATTCACTGCCGCTTTTTTATCCTCAACAGTGGCTTCCGTTGGAATCGTGGTCTCGACCGAAGATACTGCGGCTTTTTCCTTTGTAATCGTTTTAACGGCAATCAAGCCAAGAATCGACCCAAAAAAAACAGCACAAATGACGGCGATCATGAATGTCTTGATCGGTCTTTTATCCGAGCTTTTCAGCGAACTCGTACCAAAACCGATCAGCTTTGGCATTTTCTTCTTTGGAGGTGTGGGAACCAATACGATCTTGTTTTCGTTTGAATCCTCAGGGAGTATCCATTCGAAACTCTCATCTGGATGTTCCTGTTCCTGCTCCTCACTCGCAGCCTCTTGACTTTCAATCTTTTTATCGGCAAATACTTTTTCTTCCCCATTTATTTTAATCGTGACACCCTTGCTTTGTTCCGGCTTGCCCAATTTTTTTCCTCCCCTCCAGGTCATTTTTTTCATCCTATCATAGAGGTAAAAAAAAATAACAAGACTTTTGTCGTCTTGTCATTAATAGGTTTCGTCAAATTTCCCTATTCATATCCCGTTAAACAAAAGGGCCTTCCAGGTACTGGTGCTTCTGGTTCATAACATTTTAATATTGCCTCTCAACAATTACATGCATTCCTCTTCCATGTCACCTTCACTTGCAGCCGCATGGGGATAGTTCCCTACTGCCCCATTGTTCAGATGATTTTTGACAAATTCCCCGTGAACTGTGATGGTCCTTTAAGCTCATCTTAGAAAAGTTACATACCAATATAAAATGGAGTCGCCCCAAAAATAGGCAGTCAATGTCCCAAAAACGATATACGGACCGAAAGGTATCAGCGTTTTCTTTTTTAGAATTCCGGTTAGCAACCCGATGATGCCAAGGAATGCCCCATAAAAGCACGCAAAAAGAAATGATAACAGGACCATCTTCATCCCCAATGCAAAGCCAATCACTGCAAAGAGCTTAATATCACCGCCACCCATGCCCCCCTTACTCACAACAGCGATTAATAGCAGAAGGCTAAAACCAACCGCTGCCCCGAAAATTGAATCCCACCAGGGTGACAGCGGAAATGAAACCCTTAAAACCATAAAAATCACCGTAAAGAAAAGCAGTATTTTATCAGGTATGAGCATATAGGCTACATCAGACACCAAGATGATCATAAATAATGAAATCAATGTCCAGGCAACCCAGAGTTCACCCGACCAGCCAAGAAATATGGGAGCTGAGGCAAACAAAACACCGGTCAGCAATTCCACTACCGGATAAAGGGGGGAAATCCTTGCTTTACAGCCCCGGCATTTTCCGTCTTGCAACATATAAGAAATAACCGGTATCAACTCGAAGAAGGTCAATGTGCGCCCACAAGATGGGCAAGCGGAGCGACGATTCGCAAATGGATTATTTGCTGGAACACTTAAACCGACGACGTTAAAGAATGAGCCTAAAATTAAGCCCAGGACGAAGAGATAGAAATGGATACCCATCATTTATACAGATTGCACGAGGATTCGATTCACTTTCGTTGTATCTCTAAGGTCATGTCCCATTCCTTTCACAGGATATGCGACTTTGTAATAATCATTTGGGTTCTTCATGATTATTCATTCCTCCCATATTTTATTTTCCCTACCCGGCTCTGCTTAAAGCCGTTAAGTCCAAACTACAATTCAGAATCAATATATAAACATATTTTAACAAATATACGTGGTGTTTTGTTATCAATCACTCTATTAGAGTTTTTTTCTTTTTCGAAGTCTCTGTTAAATAGAAATGAGCTGTCCTTCTTAAAAAGGGAAAAGGACCATTGAAAAGGTCTTTTTTTTGAGACTGTTACTGATGTAAGTTAATTAATCACTAGTTCAATTCCAATCGTGCCTCTGCATATGGAGAAGAAAAAATAACCAGTTCACCATCTATCCATTAAGCATTCTCTATGGAGGTACCACATCAATCATCCACTTTGAATTTTTTAACTTTCAGATAGAAATCCCCTCACAAGTGAAAGGAAATGAAGGGAACCTGTTATGACAAGAACCTCTTTCTCCCCTGTTTTTCTTCTGCCTTCCCTTATCGCCGTCTGCCAATCCTTGTTTATTGTTTTATTTTCATGACGACATTCTTCATAAAGCGTTTGCGCATCCGCCGCCCGTTCATGTTCGAATTCGGTAATGATGATTTCAATCGTTTCCGTTTCCAGTCCACGAAGCATCTGGGAATAATTTTTATCTTTAAATGAACTGAATATGAACCGGTACTTATATTCAGGATAATTCAATTTTAGCGTTTCCATCAATACATCGATGCCGGCAGGATTATGTGCACCATCAATGATCACCAACGGCTCAGCCGATATTTTTTCAAAACGCCCCTCCCATTTCGCCTCCCCTATTCCTTTAAGGATGCTTTTTTCATCGATATTTTCCATTCCTACTAGGACAGCAGCAATGGCCAGTGCCGCATTCTCGATTTGGTGACGTCCCAACATCTGCATTTCCACATTTTCGATGGACCTATCGGCAAGCGAAAAGGAGAAACTTTGTCCTTGCTCACTTTGCTTCACATTCCCTACATGAAAGTCTTTGCCTAATTGGTAATGGGGTACGCCTAATGAAGATGCTTTTTCTTCGATTACTTTTGCTGGTTCCCTAGCGTTGACTCCGCTGATGACCGGCGCCCTGCTTTTAATGATGCCTGCCTTCTCTGAAGCAATTTCCCCAAGTGTGTTACCCAGGATGCTCGTATGCTCCAAAGAAATCGAGGTAATGATCGAAAGAAACGGCTGGATGACATTCGTTGTATCGAGCCTGCCTCCAAGCCCTGTTTCCATCAAAACCAAATCCACTTCCTTTTTGCTAAAATAAGAGAATGCCATCGCAGTCAATATTTCAAACTGAGTGGGACCATTCCCCTTACTGTCCATCTCTTGGATGAACGGCCACAGCTCGCGGAAGGCAGCGATAAAATCCTTATCACTTATTTCATCCGCATTTATCTTCAGCTGTTCATTCATCCGCACTAAATATGGTGAAGTGAAGGAAGCGACCCGGATCCCTTCAGCAAGAAGGATTTCTTTAATATATTGCAAGGTTGATCCTTTCCCGTTTGATCCTGCAATGTGAATATACTTTAGCTCCTTATGGGGGTCACCTAATTCAGTTAACAATGTTTCCATCCGTGATAGGCCAAAATTCATGCCCAATTGAACTTGGCGCCGTTCAAAAAAATGATTGATGTCTTTCATGGTTGTTACCATTAATCATTGAGCCTCCTCTTTCTTTATACCGCTCTTATGCGTTAAGATTATTTTATCAATATATGAACGATTAACCTAGATGAAAGGTAGTGTTTTACCATGAAACCTTCAGATTTCCACTGTTGGATTGTCGTTAACGGCTATTTACAGCATGATAAGTTTTCCAGTTTAGCTTTGTTCATTAAAGAGGCGGCTGAAAGGAAAGAAATCACGGCAACCCTTATCCGCAATTCAGATCTTATTCCCATAATCGAAAAAGGAGTGCCGCTAATTAAAGGAGCCTTTGATAAGCTGCCTGATTTTGTTCTGTTCATGGATAAAGACATTCATTTGGCACGCCATTTGGAATTGCTCGGCATCCCCGTACATAACAGCAGTACGGCAATCGACATTTGCGACAGCAAAGCAAAAACACATCAAGCATTGGCCAGTCATGGCATACCGATGCCAAAAACCTTGTTTCCACCTTTCACGTACGAAGGTATTGAAAGGGTCAATATGGATGCCTTCATACAAATCGGCATTGAACTTGGGTATCCACTTATCGTTAAGGAAGCATACGGTTCTTTTGGGGAACAAGTATATTTGATCCAAACAGAGGATGAGTTACTAAAGACCATCCGCAATCTTGGCCACAAACCATTTATCATTCAGGAATTCATCGAACATAGTAAAGGACGGGATATTCGTGTGAATGTCGTCGGCAATCAAGTCATCGCAGCGATGCAACGCCATTCCGAGAACGACTTCCGAGCTAATATGACTGCCGGTGGTCAGGCTGCCCCCTATACACCCACTAGGGAAGAAGCACAACTTGCCATCCGTTGTGCGGAGATACTAGGTGCCGACTTCGCTGGCGTCGATTTGTTGTTCGGTAAAGAGGGTCCGCTTTTGTGCGAAGTGAATTCGAATTCGCATTTACTAAATATTTATGAATGTACTGGCATCAACATCGCTGATAGCATGTTCGATTATATCTTGAACAAATTAGGAAAGGGAAGTGCATCTGATGAAAAAACAAGCAGGTTGGTTGATTTATAACCGTGAGGATGCCTTGAAAAATCAAGGATACATAGATTGGATGCTTGACGAAGCCAGTAAGCTTGATCTTGATTTACACTTTTACCATCGGGAAGACCTTAGAATCGGTCATCGTTCCAACGAATTGTACGTGGAACATACAGCTCAGCCAATCGTATTGCCAGACTTTGCTATCGTCCGGGCCATCGATCCTTTTCTAACAAGGCAACTGGAGCAAATGGGGATTGCCTGCTTTAACTCCTCATTCGTATCGGAAATCGCTAATGACAAAGCAAGGACGCATCAATATTTGTCCTCGATGGGAATTCCAATGGCCGATACCATATATTGCAACGGAAAGCCGAATGCCGATGACATGGAGTTCCCTTTCATTGCTAAAGAAACACGTGGCCGCGGCGGGAAACAAGTGTATTTAATCGAGCATGCCGATGATTTGGCCGAACTGAATGACGGAAATTGGATTGTCCAAAAACCCGGCTTATTCGGAAAGGATATCCGCGTTTTTGTAATTGGTAAAAAAGTGAAGGCTGCTGTACTTAGGGAATCCGCTTCAAGTTTCAAGGCAAATTATACGCTAGGGGGATCGGCTTCCATATATGAGCTGACCGCTTCCGATTTAGCCCTTGTAGAAAGAGTTATCGAAGCGTTTGATTTCGGTCTGGTCGGGATCGATTTCATATTTGCCGAGGATGGCAGCCTCATGCTCAACGAAATCGAGGATGTCGTCGGCAGCCGGACATTAAGTGCACTAAGTGACATCAATATCGTATCGGAGTACCTTACATTCATAAAAGAAAGTCTATCCTCCTAACGGAACATTTGATTTTCGAATCAATGTCGTCCAACACAAAAAAGGATGAACCGGCATATTAGCTAGTTCATCCTTTTGTTTTACAGTTGTTTCAGTTCGCTGATCCTGTGGATCACAGAGTCGCGTTTTTCGCTATAGTCTTTTTCTTTGGCACGTTCTTCTTCAATGACGCTTGCCGGCGCCTTTTTAACGAAGCCCTCATTGCCTAATTTTTTCTGAACGCGTTCAACTTCTTTATTAAGTTTGTCGAGTTCTTTTTCAAGACGTTTCACTTCTTCGTCGATATTGATCAGCCCTGTCAGCGGAAGGATTAGTTCTACGCCAGTTACGACAGCTGTCATGGCTTGAGCAGGTTCTTCGACTTCGATACCGATCGTCAATTGTTCAGGATTACAGAAACGCTCGATATAACTGCTGTTTTTCTGTAACGTTTCTAAGATGGACTCATCTTTCGCTTTTAAAATCAAATTGATTTTTTTGCTTAGCGGCGTGTTCACCTCAGCACGGATATTACGGACGGAGCGGATGATTTCAACAAGCAGCTTCATTTCCTCGGCTGCAGCTGTATCTGTCAATCCTTCATTCACTTCCGGCCAAGCGGCAACAGTGATCGACTCACCTTCATGCGGAAGGTTCTGCCAGATTTCTTCGGTAATGAATGGCATGAACGGGTGCAACAATCTCATCGTATTATCCAGTACATAAGCCAAGATCGAGCGCGTCGTTTTCTTAGCCGCTTCATCTTCGCCATATAACGGAAGCTTCGCCATTTCAATATACCAGTCACAGAAATCATCCCAAATGAAGTTGTAAAGCACACGGCCGACTTCACCGAACTCATAACGGTCAGCGAGTCTTGTCACGTTTGAAATCGTTTCGTTCAAACGTGTCAAAATCCATTTATCGGCTACAGATTTTTCACCGCTTAAATCGATTTCGTCATACGTCATGCCATTCATGTTCATTAATGCAAAACGGGATGCGTTCCAAATTTTGTTGGAGAAGTTCCAAACCGCTTCCACTTTTTCCGTGCTGTAACGAAGGTCCTGACCTGGTGAGCTGCCCGTTGATAAGAAGTACCGCAGCGAATCGGCACCGTATTGATCGATGACATCCATCGGATCGACACCGTTACCAAGCGATTTACTCATCTTGCGTCCTTGTTCGTCACGAACAAGACCGTGAATCAGTACATCTTCAAATGGACGTTCGCCCGTGAACTCAAGTGCTTGGAAAATCATCCGTGAAACCCAGAAGAAAATGATATCATAGCCTGTCACTAGCGCTCCTGTTGGGTAGTATCGTTTGAAATCGACGCTGTCTTTGTCAGGCCAACCCATAGTCGAGAACGGCCATAAAGCCGAGCTGAACCATGTATCCAGAACGTCTGTATCCTGTTCCCAGTTTTCAGCATCCGCAGGCTCCTCATGTCCTACATACACTTCACCTGTTTCTTTATGGTACCAGGCTGGAATGCGGTGACCCCACCAAAGCTGACGGGAAATGCACCAGTCGCGGATATTTTCCATCCAATGGAGATACGTTTTCTCGAAACGATCCGGTACGAAATGAACTTTTTCCTCATCGGATCCTTTTTGAAGATCAACGGATGCATCAGCTAGAGGCTGCATTTTTACGAACCATTGAGTCGATAGATATGGTTCAACAACAGCACCGCTTCTCTCTGAATGACCGACTGAGTGAAGGTGATCTTCGATTTTGAATAGTACTCCTTCTTCCTGAAGGTCTTTGACGATTTGTTTACGGCATTCAAAACGGTCCATGCCTTCATATTTACCGGCCTTTTCATTCATCGAGCCATCTTCATGCATGACAAGGATGCGCTCCAAATCGTGACGGTTCCCGATTTCGAAGTCATTCGGATCATGAGCAGGAGTAATTTTAACCGCGCCTGAACCGAATTCCATATCGACATAGTCATCACCGACAATCGGGATTTCCCGGCCTGTAATTGGCAAGCGAACCTTTTTGCCGATCAAGTGTTTATACCGATCATCTTCAGGATGTACAGCAACCGCAGTATCGCCAAGCATCGTTTCCGGACGGGTTGTGGCTATTTCAATTTCACCTGATCCGTCAACTAACGGATATTTCAAATGGTAAAATGCGCCCTGTACATCTTTGTAAATAACCTCGATATCGGATAACGCCGTTTTCGTTGATGGATCCCAGTTGATGATGTATTCACCGCGATAAATCAAGTCCTTCTTATAAAGCGAAACGAACACTTCGCGCACTGCTTTTGAAAGCCCTTCATCAAGAGTGAAGCGTTCACGGGTATAATCAAGTCCAAGACCCAGCTTTGACCATTGTTCACGGATATGGCTCGCGTATTGCTCTTTCCATTTCCATGTCTCTTCCACGAACTTTTCACGTCCAAGGTCATAACGGCTCACGCCTTCCGCACGAAGTTTCTGTTCAACTTTCGCTTGAGTGGCGATACCGGCATGATCCATGCCCGGCAACCATAAAACATCATAGCCTTGCATCCTTTTCATGCGTGTCAATATATCTTGAAGTGTCGTATCCCATGCGTGGCCTAGATGCAGCTTACCAGTCACGTTCGGCGGGGGGATGACAATCGTATATGGTTCTTTTTTATCGTCACCCGTCGTTTCGAAAAACTTCCCATCAAGCCACCATTTGTAGCGGCCTTTCTCTATCGTCTGCGGATCATATTTAGTCGGCATCGAAATTTGGTTCTCTTCCATGTCATTTCCTCCTTATTTAGGCATAAAAAAAACTTCCATCATCACAAAAGGACGAAGGAAGTTGTTCGCGGTGCCACCTTTTTTCCGAAAAAGTAAAAAATCTCTTTCGGCTCTCAAATCGGATAACGGCTCTTCACCGGCCTTCGCTACTAAAGATCTTTCACGAAAACTGCTCGCGGACGACTTCGGATGCTGCTGCCTGGAAACCTCGCACCAATTGGTTTCCTCTCTGAAAAGTGCATTTCATCTTACTATTTCCGGTCTTTGCATTGATTTATATTCATATGTAAAATCACTGAATGCATATAGTATATAGTACAAAAAATATGGGGCTCCAGTCAATCATCTTTTCGCTTTCTTTCTTTAGGAAGCATTCCATTACATGCATTCGATCCCGCTGCCCGGCCATTTTCTTTATTTTATCCTCCAGGAACAGTGAATGTGACGGTTTTTTCACCTTTTCCACTACCAGCCCATAGAATATAAGAAGCCCTAAAAAGGAAGGTAATAATATGAAGCGAAGATATACCCCCTATACTTTACCGCCATGGATGAAAAAATTCAGGGGTGTTTGCCAGCAGTTCATCATCCCCTTTGTCGTATTCCAAGGATTGCGTACGCTGATCTTCCCTACTTTCTTCGATATGCTCCTGCTAATCGCCTTTATTTTCTTGGCCATGTCTTTGTATTTCGAATGGATTTAATTATTCCCTTACAGCAAAAAAATATACATGACTGGAGATTATCCAATCATGTATATTTAGCTTGGGGGTGATTGCTCTTCTTTGGCAGCCTCGGCAGCCGCCTTTTTCTTCTGTTCGATCTCTTCGATTTTCATCACCATATACTCAATATTCTTCAGGAGCCAAAATTGCCGCTGCAGTTGAGTAACATTATCAAGCTCTGAACGATGTCCCCTGCCATCGGAATAACCCTTCACTAATTCCAAAGCTGATCCAGGGAAAGCCAGATAACTTTGCATGAGCAGCAATTCTTCTTCTTTCAACGGAAAATAACGAAAATAGTTATATAGCCAGTCGACGCAGTCATCGCATTGGACAGGATAGGTCCTGGCCGACTTAACGAGAAATGGCAGTAAATCGAAATGAGGCGGTGCCGTATTCGAATTCTCAAAATTGATGAAGTAGCCATATCCGCGTTCGTCATAAACGAAATGCTTCAAAGAGACCTTTCCGTGCGTGACAACTGTTCGAACCTTTTCACTTTCCTTCGTTTTTTCATACCAAGTTTCAAACTTCTTGATCGAGTACTTCATTGCCTGTGAAATATCAGTGTAGAAAGAACAAACCGTCATTTCGACTGGAGACATATACCACTTCTTTTCACAGCTGACAATATACTCATCCATAAAGTCCTTCTCATTATTCCAGGCATCAAGCGTCCGCTCATAATGGGCTTCCCGTTCCTCTGGATCCACCTGTATTTCCCTAACGGACAGCGTATGCATCCGGGCAAGCTCCCTGAACATTTGCTTATGCTTTTCAACGCGCTCCCCGTCCCCTTCATTATTCAACCAGGGCATCAGGTAATACAAACGTCCATTATGAAGAACGGCGTAACGCTGATCCATCGTTTGATAAATGGGAACGATCCGGTTATAGCCGCGATGGTACAGTTTTTGAACATTTTTTATAAAATCAATGCCGTTATGCGGTAAAATCGATTTCAAGGCAAATGTACCGCGATCAGTGTATACTTTTTTTACACGCCCGAAATCTTCAATGTATTGTACATACATGGCATATTCCTTCAAGACGGTTTCCGTGTCAAGATCCCGATTAGCAGGCTGCTGATTCTCGTTTTCCCTCACGAGACTCACTCACTTTCTCTAAAAAAACTCAACCCGATTCCTCTAGCCACCAAAGTCCAGTGGCCAATCAGGCTGCTCTAACGCCGTTCAACAACTTTATCCTAGTAAAAAACAGGAGCAGACCATATGCTCTGCTCTCTGTCCTGGTCAATTCTTATATGCAACCGCCTTCGGTATATAGATGACTTGCCCTTCATGGACGTTTTGATTCGACTCCAATTCATTGCTGAAAAGTATGGATTGAACCGTAACATCATAACGTTGAGCCAAGTCATCAATCGTTTCCCCTTGCTGGACAATGCAAACCTTCATCCTTACCAATTCTTCTTCTTGTTTCCGTCCGAATAAATCCATGATGGAAAGCTGCTTTTCATCATGATCAGCCGTATCTTTATCATCACGCTCAGCTGCTTGTTTCCTGCCTTTGAAATTTTTGACTTCCTTGGCTGGGGGCGCTGGTCTTTCCCTCTTTTTGAATAAATCGCTTATGGATGAATTGGACTCCTCTTCCTGTTCCACCTTCACATGTTCATTTAGGATAGGTCCCGTTACAACGTCATTTTCTTCCTGCCGGATGACGTCCTCGGTTTCAAGATTTGAAACTGGGCTATCTTGATGAGGCTCTTCTACCACTTCTTCTTTCAAAGTCACTCTAGGAGTCTCCGTCTCCACTATGGAATCCTGCCTGCTTACATCTTCCTCCAGTTTCTCCTCATCCACGAATGACACAGGTACCTCCTCTGTGGAGTCAGGCTGATCACTTATAAAATTCACTTCTTCCTCTTCAGCATCTTCCTGTCTGTGCACTTCCGTTTCCCACTCCTCCTCTTCAGGATATGGTGAAACGGGAATTTCAAAAACTGGGGCACTATGCTGATCGCTTAAATAGATTGGTTCCTCTTCTTCTTCTTCGTTCGCTTCAGATACTCGCCTTGCCTCTGCAGAAAAAGGCGTGTATAACTCTTCCTCCTGCTCATCACGGAAAACAGGCTGAAAATCCGGGATTGGCGGCACTGCAGCCGCATAAGGAATGTATGACTCATTTTCCCCATCCGTTTCTTCTCCCTCTGTTTCCCCAACTTCCTGCTCCGTATCGAACCGTTCTTCCACATATGAATCATTATAGATTCCGGTTATCAACAAATCCGCCTGCAATTTCAAACAGTTTAGCTCAGGCAGGGCATAATCAAAGCTTTGAATAGAGACATCGATCTCCTCTAATGAGGCAATCCGATTATTCGGAATCGTTATATCAACCGGAAAACGGTGTGTGAACTCATTAAGTCCATTGGGATGCCTCTCGACCTTTTGAACGGATTTTGGCAAAAAGGTCTGTGAAAACTCCTCTTCCTCACCATTTTGCGAGTCTTTGTATTCACCGCATAAATCTAACGAGCCTCGTATAAAAACATATTGATCACTTTCTTGAATCGTCACATTCGGATCCAGGGAAATGGAATAGAGCTCAGCCACTTCCTGTCCCTTCTGGAACCAAACGGATTCCTCTAAAGAAAATCGTAAATACGATTCATTTTCTTGCGACAAGACAACTCCTCCTTTCAGCTTCAGGAAACGGTACCTATACCATTATCAATCTATGAAGGTAGGAAGATGATTATTCCTTAATTCCATTTGCCGCCATCCAGATCTATCCTGAACCACTAAAAAGGAGGAGATTCTACTTTTCCAGGCTAAAATCAATGTAGAATTGGATCAATCGGCCTTCAACCATTTAAATTTGGTCCTAAAATCAGTTATTCGGTCCTATCTCCATTTTATTTCGACCTTCAATCTATTTATTCGTCCTACCTCCCTATTATTTCGGCCTTCAACCTTTTATTCTGTCCTATCTCCCTATTATTTCGGCCTTCAACCTTTTATTCTGTCCTATCTCCCTATTAATACGGCCTTCAACCTTTTATCCCGTCCTACCACCCTATTAATTCAGCCTTCAACCTTTTATTCCGTCCTATCACCCTTTTATTCGGCCTTCAACTTTTAATCAGCATTCTTCCGCTTACTGATTGAATTCAAAAAAACAGGCTACCATTCTCCCAAAGTTTTTGGGAAAATGGTAGCCTGTTTAATATTTATGATTGCTTAATTAGCCAGATAGTTTTTTTGCATCATTTTTTTAATTTTGCAAAGGCCTGTTCTGCCGCTTCAATGGTCTTTTCGATATCTTCATCACTATGTGCTGTTGATAGGAATAAACCTTCAAACTGGGATGGCGGCAAGTAGATGCCTTGATTCGCCATTTCCCTATAGTAAGAAGCAAAGAACTCTAAATCGGATGTTTTTGCTGTATCATAATTTACGACTTCTTCATTTGTAAAGAAAAGTCCAATCATGGAACCGGCACGGTTGAATGTATGGGGAACTCCGTATTTTTCCGCTGCTTCTCCAATGCCTTTTTCGAGGATATCACCTTTTCGGGTGAACTCTTCATAAGATTCTGGAGTCAATTGGCTCAGCGTTTCAAGACCAGCCGTCATGGCCAGAGGGTTTCCAGACAATGTTCCCGCTTGATAGATTGTCCCACTCGGGGCGATTCGTTCCATGAATTCGCGCTTTCCTCCGAAAGCTCCGACCGGCAAGCCACCGCCAATTACTTTCCCAAGGCAAGTCAGGTCCGGTACGATGCCAAAATAGCCTTGTGCACAATTATAGCCGACACGGAACCCGGTCATCACTTCGTCAAAGATCAATAGAGCCCCGTATTGGGTCGTCACTTCACGTAAGCCTTCGAGGAAACCTGGCTGTGGCGGAACGACGCCCATGTTCCCCGCAACAGGTTCTACGATGATACAGGCGATGTCTTCGCCAAATTGTTCAAACGCATATTTGGTTGCAGCAAGATCATTATATGGTACGGTAATCGTATTTTTCGCAATGCCTTCCGGTACTCCCGGGCTATCGGGTAAACCTAATGTTGCAACACCGGATCCCGCTTTGATTAGCAATGAATCGCCATGCCCATGATAAGAACCTTCGAATTTCAGGATTTTATCCCGGCCTGTAAAGCCTCGCGCCAATCTTAGGGCACTCATCGTCGCTTCGGTTCCTGAAGATACCATCCGGATCATCTCAATCGAAGGCACCCGTTCAATGACCAACTTAGCCAGTTCATTCTCAATCAGTGTAGAGGTTCCAAAGCTTGTACCTGATTCCGCTACCTTTTTCAAAGATTCCACGACACGGTCATTCGTGTGACCCAGGATAAGCGGTCCCCATGAAAGAACATAGTCTATATATTCATTCCCATCGATATCATACATTTTTGAGCCTTTTCCGCGCTCCATGAAAATTGGATCCATGTCCACAGATTTGAAGGCACGTACCGGGCTGTTCACGCCGCCTGGCATCAAGTTTTTTGCTTCGGCAAACGCTTTTTTCGATTTTTCATATGACCGCATGATTCAATCCCCTTTTCCATTACAGGTTTTATTTGTCATCATCCTTGATTATCTTCGTTTATCCAGCGTGCTACCTCTTTTGAAAAATACGTAATGATCAAGTCGGAACCTGCGCGTTTCAAGCCTGTCAGCATTTCCATCACTATCGCTTTTTCATCAATCCAGCCATTTTTGGCAGCTGCCTTAACCATTGAATATTCACCGCTGACATTATAGGAAACAATCGGGAGATTAAAGTTATTCTTAACGTCCCTGATGATGTCCATGTAGGATAGGGCTGGTTTTACGATTAGGAAATCCGCACCTTCAGCAACATCGGATTCAGCTTCACGGAATGCTTCAAGGCGATTCGCGGGATCCATTTGGTAAGTTTTCCTGTCGCCAAATTGTGGTGCACCATTCGCAGCATCACGGAATGGACCGTAAAAAGCCGAGGCATATTTCACTGCATAGGACATGATCGGAATATCTTCATAGCCCGCTTCATCCAGACCTGCACGGATGGCCGCAACGAAACCGTCCATCATATTGGAAGGGGCAATGATATCGGCACCGGCCTCAGCCTGGCTGATTGCCGTTTTGGCAAGAAGGTCAAGAGAAGCGTCATTCAGGATCTTTTCCCCTTCAACGACCCCGCAATGTCCATGGCTTGTATACTCACAAAGGCAGGTATCAGCAATGACAATGACTTCAGGATATTGTTTTTTGATAAAGCGGGTTGCCTCTTGCACAAGTCCGTTATGGTGAAAAGCACCTGTGCCCTGTTCGTCTTTATCATGATCAAAAGGGACACCGAATAAAATGACTGACTTTATGCCCAGACTCACGACTTCATCCATTTCCGCTCCCAGATTATCCATGGATAACTGATAGATACCCGGCATCGAGTTGATTTCATTTTTTACATTTTCACCGTCGATGACGAAAATCGGATAGATCAAATCCTCTTTATGCAATTGTGTTTCACGGACTAAAGCCCTCATGCCAGCACTTGCACGCAAGCGACGGTGGCGATTGAATGGAATGTTTTTCATTTTAAAGTTCCTCCCTTATTATTTCTTTTCACGATGAAGCGTATTAAATCAGCAACCATGGCATCCGTCGTATAAACATCTGGACAAACATCGACGGATAGCCCATGTTTTTCAGCCGTTTTAGCGGCAATCGGTCCGATGCATGCGATGATAATCCGGTCTATGTATGTATCCAACTCACAGCGTTCCATAATCTGCAAAAAATGATGGATCGTCGAAGAACTCGTAAAGGTTATGATGTCGATTTCGTGATTCGTTATAAGTTGCACGAGTTTTTTTTCACTGCTTCGAGGAAGCACGGTATGATAAATAATCACTTCATCACATGATGCTCCACCTTCATTGATTGCTTCCGCAATAACCGCCCTGGCGAGATTTCCTTTTGCCAGCAACACGCGTGACCCGGGATCAAGCAAGGTCATGAACTCCGAAATAAACCCTTCAGCAACAAACTGAGCTGGCACGAAATCCGCCTTATACCCATGCCGTTTCAGGGCCGCTTCCGTTTTGGAGCCGATAACGGCTATTTTCGGAAGCTTTAAAGGCTGTTTACCAAGAAGCTTAAAGAAGAAATCCACCCCATTTTGACTTGTCAGAATGATCCAGTCATAGGTAAGCAACTCACCTAAACGCTGATGAACCTCTTCCATATGATCAGGAAGAGTGAACTCAAGCAATGGTACAAGAAGCGGCGTTCCGCCATTTTTCTCGATCGAATCTTTTAAACCATCTGCCTGCCCTTTCCCTCTCGTGATTAATACCCGATAATCCTTAAGAGGTTGAAAGGGTTTCATTACTGATCAAGCTCCTCTTTTACGCGATCGATCAATTCTTTACCGCCCATTTCACTAATCTGCTTGGCAGCATCATGCCCAACCGTCACGGGATCTGCCCCCTCGACCATTTCTTTATAAATCACCTTTCCATCAGGAGAAGCGACCAAAGCCGTCAAGGAAACGGATCCATTATCTTTTGCTACCGCAAATCCGGCAATCGGAACCTGGCATCCGCCTTCCATTTTATCCAAAAAGGCACGTTCCGCTTCAACCGTTCTTTTCGTTTTTTCACAGGTCAATTTCGCAAGTTCTGCCAGCAGATCTTTGTCATCTTCGCGGCATTCAATGGAAAGTGCTCCTTGTCCAACTGCCGGAATGCAAATATCTTCATCTAAGAATTCCGATACGATGTCCTGTTCCCATCCCATTCTTGATAGTCCTGCTGCAGCTAAAATGATAGCATCATAATCTTCCGTTTTCAGCTTATTCAGACGGGTATCGATATTCCCGCGAATCCATTTAATTTCAAGGTCCGGCCTTCTAGCCAAAATTTGAGCGCCACGGCGCAAGCTGCTTGTACCTATGATGGAACCGGGTTTCAGTTCAGAAAGGGTTTCATGGTTCTTGGAAATCAAGGCATCCCGATGGTCCTCCCTCGGTGGTATGCACCCAATCGTCAAGCCTGTAGGAAGCACTGCCGGCATATCTTTCATACTATGTACAGCCATATCAATTTCTTTGTCCAGCATCGCTTGTTCGATTTCTTTAACGAATAAGCCTTTTCCGCCTACCTTGGAAAGCGTTACATCAAGGATTTGGTCACCCTTTGTGACAATTTCCTTCACCTCGAACTCGTATGGAACCCCAAGCTCTTTAAGTTGATCGATAACCCAGTTCGTTTGGGTGATCGCTAATTTACTACGTCTAGAACCGACAATTATTTTTCTCATAGTTTCCTCCTATGTATTCCAAAAGTGGAATGTTGAAAGGCTTCCGAAAAGGAAAAAGTTAATTAACACAATCATGAAAGATCCAATATTCAGAAAGGCTAGCGTCCTTCCATACATTTGTTTCCGAATTTTCAAGTATAAAAATACACTGTATGCGATGAGCAAAATAAATGAGCCGATGATCTTCATATCCAGCCAGGATACCCCAGGCACTTTTATATAAGCCCATTGAATCCCCAAGATAAGTGAGACCACCAATAATGGAACACCTATTACTGCTAGGACATAGGACATTTGCTCGAGCTTAGTTAAATCGCCGAGTCGAAGCAGCCGTTTCCCCCACTTCTTCCGTTTCAACAGATCATATTGAATTAAGTAGAGTAGTGAAAAAACGAAAGAAAGCGTGAATGCCCCATAAGATAGGATGGCAAAAGTGATATGTATGAGCAATAGCTCTGAAACCAGACGCTGTGCAAGCACTTGAGATTCTATCTGAACAGGTGCAAAGGTATGGATGGCCATAACCATGAAACCTAATACATTCGTAAAAAAGACCGTAAAATCGACTCTTAGCAATCGGTTAATGATCAAAGATAACGATATGAGGACCCATGCATAAAAATATAAGCCTTCAAAAATCGTCAATACCGGGAACCTTCCCGTTTTCATTACATACAGAAACAAAAAAATTGTTTGCAGTACCCAAACAATAGAAAGCAACCAGAAGGCGACCTTGTTAGCCTTCTGGTTATTATTAAGGAAGTCAATAAAATATAAAAGCATACTGATGGCATACAACAACACAGTGGCTTCATGCAATCTTGTCATTAGTAATTCCATATCTACCTCATTACTGGACAGGAACTGGATTCAATAGGGATGACTTGGAACTGTTCCGTTCTTTTTCATCATCCGCAACCAGCTGGTCTTCTATCAATTCCTCTAAATTGAAGATTTTAACGAAATTATTTAATTGCTCTTTTGCATTAGGCTCATCTGCAAGCTCTTTTGCATAAAGAATAGGATCTTTTAGCATTTGGTTGATGATGCTCTTCGTATGCTTGTTCAGAACCTTTTTGTCACGTTCGCTTAAATGCGGAAGCTTTCTTTCGATGCTTTCCATCGTTTCCTTTTGTATCGAAAGGGATTTTTCCCGTAAAGAAGAAATGACTGGCACCACACCAAGCAAATTAATCCATTGATTGAAATCCACAATTTCAGATTCGATCATCAATTCTATTTTCTCGGCAGCTTTTTTACGTTCTTCGATATTGGCTTGTACGATCCCTTCAAGATCGTCAATGTCATACAGGAATACATTTTCCAGCTCGCCCAATGTTGGATCGAGGTCACGCGGCACTGCGATATCGACCATGAAAATAGGACGGCCTTTACGAAGCTTATTCACGAATGACATCATCTCTTTTGTTACGAGAAGATCTTTTGATCCAGTGGAAGTGATCAGGATATCAGCTTCCACTAAAGCGCATTGCAGCTCTTGAAGCTGTTTTGCTGTACCATTGAATCTTTCCGCCAGGTCGACCGCTTTCTGAAAGGTGCGGTTAATGACTGTGATGCTGTCGGCTCCATTACTATGAAGATTTTGAATGGCGAGCTCACCCATCTTACCGGCCCCAAGAATCAAGACATTCTTGCCGTTCAGGCCTCCAAAGATTTTTTTTGCAAGCTCGACTGCCGCATAGCTGACGGAAACGGCATTGGTATTGATTTCGGTTTCCGAATGAGCTTTTTTAGCCAATGTAAGGGCTTGCTTGAAGAGATGGTTAAAAACGGTACCGATCGTATCTTCCTTCTGCCCTAACAGATAGCTTGAACGTACTTGTCCCAAAATCTGAGTTTCTCCCAGTATCATGGAATTCAAGCCGCAGGTAACAGAAAATAAATGCTCGACAGCCCCATCGCCTTCATATATGAAGAGATATTTAGAAAATTCTTCTTTATCGATATTAAACCATTCCGAAAGAAATTCCTTTATATAATACCTGCTTGTATGAAGCTGGTCACCGACCGCATATATCTCCGTTCTGTTACATGTTGAAATAATAATATTTTCCAAGATGCTTTTTTTATTTTTAAGAGCTTTCATTGCCTCGGCAAGTTCGGCTTCGCTGAACGATAGTTTTTCCCGAATTTCTACAGGGGCAGTTTTGTAATTAATACCAACCGCTAGAATATGCATCCTTTTGTTTTGCACCCCCAAAATTTTTCATGTAAATTTATTATACCATGTACTAAAATTGATTCACGCAAATAATATGAACAGTTTATGAAAACGTATGCTACCATGAAAAGACAGCCAAAACGCCTGATTGCTACAAAAGGTGTCTAAGCGGGATTTGTAAGTTACATACATATTTCGACATTGTGTACAAAAGTACCATATCAAAAATGGCAAAAAACTTCAAGTAATCGAATTGGATAGGAGGATAAAATGAAAACGCAGCGTATTTTCCCTGGAATCGTTTTAATCGGTTTCGGACTCTATTTTTTTCTTGAACATTCCCAAATGGAGATCTTTCCAGGCTTTTTTAGCTGGCCCACTTTATTATGTATAGTTGGTGCCGCCTTCTTGATTCAGGCTTATAGCGGTAATGAATATGAGTCCATCCTGCCTGGCGTCATCTTACTGGGGTTCGGGGCCCACTTCCACATTGTCGAGAACCTGGATATTTGGCCGGACAATATAGGTATCTTTATTTTAATCATCTCGCTGGGATTTATTCTTCGGGCACGTAAAACAAATTCTGGAATGTTTCACGGGATGGTAATACTCATCATCTCGATCCTTTTCTTGTTCTATGATAAAATCACAACGTCTTTCGGGATTGTTGAAACAAGCACGGCGAACATCGAAAGGTTTTGGCCATTTGCCTTGATGGCGATCGGCATTTTCTTTTTGGTTCGAAAAAAGTGAATATGGACCGATTCGCATTTTATGTGAATCCCATAATGAAAAAGGGTATTCCAGATGCGGAATACCCTTTTCTTTTACATATATTTCTTAAGGACGCCCCATGCTTGTTCCTTACCTTCTCCTGTTTCCCCTGAGAAAAGAAGCAATTCATCTTCTCTTTCCATATTCAACGTTTGGCGCGTGATCTTCAAGTGCTTCTGCCATTTGCCCTTTGGGATTTTATCCGCTTTGGTGGCAATGACGATCCTGGGCAGATCATAATGCTTCAGGAATTCATACATTGCGATATCATCCTTAGTCGGAGGATGACGCAAATCGACAATCAGAAGCGCAGCGCGGAGCTGATCACGGGAAGTGAAGTACGTTTCGATCATCCTTCCCCAAGCATCGCGCTCCGTTTTTGATACCTTTGCATAACCATAACCCGGTACATCCACAAAATGGAGTGCTTCATTTATGATATAAAAATTCAAGGTCTGCGTCTTACCCGGTTTAGAGGATGTCCGCGCCAAGTTTTTTCGATTGATCATTTTGTTGATGAAACTGGATTTCCCAACGTTGGAACGGCCTGCCAAGGCAAATTCCGGTATTGGAGTATTGGGATATTGTTCAGGCTTCACAGCACTGATGACAATATCTGAACTTGTTACTTTCATTCGTTCACACCTACCAATGCATGCTCAAGGACTTCATCGACGTGTGAAACTGGAACAAATGTTAATGCTTTACGGACACTTTCCGGGATATCATCAATATCCTTTTCGTTATTTTGCGGGATGATGATTTTCGTAAGTCCTGCGCGATGGGCCGCTAAAGATTTTTCTTTAAGCCCGCCGATCGGAAGAACCCGTCCGCGTAATGTAATTTCGCCTGTCATGCCTACCTCTTTTCTGATCGGCCTATTAGTTAGGGCCGATATTAACGCTGTTGCAATCGTGATGCCTGCAGATGGGCCATCTTTAGGGACGGCACCTTCGGGGACATGAATATGAATATCATATTTTTCATGGAAGTTCGTATCAATATGAAGTTTCTCGGTTTTTGAACGGACATAGCTGAAAGCAGCCTGGGCTGACTCTTTCATTACATCGCCAAGCTTTCCTGTCAGGATAAGCTTGCCTTTACCTGGTGATAAGGAAACCTCGATTTGCAGCGTATCGCCACCAACCGACGTGTATGCTAAACCATTAGCAACACCGACTTGGTTCTCGACTTCCGCCTGTCCATAATGAAACATGGTTTTCCCTAAAAACTCCTCGACATTCTTTTCAGAAATGACGACCCGCTTTTTATCTCCGGACACGATGATTTTTGCAGTCTTACGACAAATGCTTGCAAGCTGTCGCTCTAGACTCCGGACACCGGCTTCCCGAGTATAATAACGGATGATTTTGGTAAGAGCTTCCTCACGGATTTGCAATTGTGTCTTCAATAAACCATGGTTTTCCAACTGTCTAGTCAGTAAGTGATCCTTGGCTATGTGAAGTTTCTCTATCTCAGTATAACCTGCAATCGAAATGATTTCCATACGATCACGAAGAGGGCCAGGAATCGATCCCAAATTGTTCGCCGTCGCAATGAACATGACCTTGGAAAGATTATACGTTTCTTCAATATAATGATCACTGAAATTATGGTTTTGCTCAGGATCGAGTACTTCCAGCATCGCTGCAGATGGATCTCCCCTAAAGTCATTGGACATCTTATCCACTTCGTCCAGTAAAAAGACAGGATTGATCGTTCCAGCTTTTTTCATGCCTTGGATGATCCGTCCCGGCATCGCCCCTACATATGTGCGGCGATGTCCGCGGATTTCCGATTCATCACGCACCCCGCCTAAAGATATACGGACGAAATTCCTATTCAGTGATGACGCGATCGATTTAGCGAGGCTGGTTTTCCCGACACCTGGTGGTCCAACCAAGCAAAGGATAGGTCCCTTCAATGAATTGGTCAATTGCTGGACGGCTAAATACTCAAGCACCCGCTCTTTCACCTTTTCCAATCCATGGTGGTCCCGGTTCAGGATTTTTTCAGCTTTGTGAATATTCAAGTCATCTTTAGTAGCTTTGGACCAAGGAAGCGAGATCAACCATTCGATATAATTGCGGATGACAGAACTCTCGGCTGAGCTGGACGGTACTTTTTCATAACGGTCCAATTCCTTTAATGCCGTTTCTTTGATGTGCTCCGGCATATCTGCTTCTTCTATCTTTTCGTTGAGGACTTCAATTTCCCCTGTCTTCCCTTCTTTATCGCCCAATTCCTTTTGGATCGCTTTCATTTGTTCACGTAAATAATATTCTTTTTGAGTCCGTTCCATCGAACGCTTAACACGCTGACCGATCTTTTTCTCGAGGAAAAGAACTTCTTTCTCGTTATTGATGATCTCGATTACCCGGCTTAAACGCTTTTTCATATCAATGGTCTCGAGCACTTCTTGCTTTTCCTTCAATTTCAAAGGCAAATGGGAAGCGATTATATCGGCTAATCTCCCAGGCTCTTCAATATCGGAAGTGGAAGAAAATGTTTCACCGGTTATTTTCTTGGACATTTTTATGTATTGTTCAAAATAATCCAATAGTGTGCGCATTAATGCTTGATGTTCAGCATCCTTTTCATCACTGTCTTCATATATTTTAATCTTGGCACCATAATGTGTCTCATAATCGTAAAATTCAATGACCTCTGCCCGGTTCAATCCTTCCACCAACACCCGGATTGTACCATTCGGAAGCTTCAGCATCTGTTTTACCTTTGTTAAAGTTCCCATTGTAAATAAATCTTCTTCACCTGGTTCGTCCAACGAAACATCTTGTTGTGTCGTCAAAAATATAAGATGGTCTTCCACCATTGCTTTCTCAAGGGCTTGTACCGATTTATCTCGGCCTACATCTAAATGAAGTACCATCGTTGGATATACAAGCAGTCCTCTAAGCGGCAGGAGGGGGACGATGATTTCTTTATCAGTCATTTCCTGACACCTCCATCTAATTAGTATCGTCGTTGTAAACTATTTACCCATGTACTCAACCTTTTAACAATTCTATCCTATTTATATAGAAGTGTCTATTCGTTTACCTTAACACGTTTCGACTGCTATTATTATCTCCAATATTAGATAAAAAAGCACGTCTGAACACGTGTTTATTTTTTCTTTAGGTTTAAGACGGACTCCAATATGGTCCTTAAAATGCCCCGGTTCTATTTTAGCCGGGGCATTTCGTTTATACACTTTCTTTTTTCGATAGGTCCAAGGATGTGAGGATTTGTTCCGATATCATTTCCTTTTTTAGTGCCTGATCGAGCACTTCTTTTACATTCGTAACCGGAATGATTTCTATATCCTTGATTTCAGATAGCAAAGGCTGCATGTTATCGGCTGGGATGATTACTTTCTTTGCGCCGGCAAGTTTTGCGGCCTTTATTTTCGGAATGACACCGCCAATCGGTTTAACACCGCCATGAATGCTGATTTCCCCAGTCATCGCCATTGTGTGATCAACAGGGATTTTATAAATGGCCGAGTATATGCCAGTTGCCATCGCGATTCCGGCAGAAGGACCATCTACAGGACTTCCGCCCGGGAAATTCACATGGATATCGAATTGATCGGCAGGCACTCCCATCGACCGTAAAACCGTAATGACATTTTCAATCGAACCTTTTGCCATGCTCTTACGGCGAATCGACTTGCCGCTACCACCGCCAATACTTTCTTCTTCAACGATGCCGGTAATATTTATCGAGCCTTTTTCATCAGAGGCGGCCATGACCGTAACCTCGATTTCAAGCAATGCCCCGCTGTTGGGACCATAGACTGCAAGACCGTTGACAAGGCCTATTTTAGAATTCGATTCTATTTTCCTGTCCATTCTTTGGGTCAGTTGGCTGCTATGTGCCATCCAATCTATATCTTCTTCTCTGATAAAAGTCCTGTCTTCATTAATTGAAATTCCTGCAAGAGTCTGAATCATGTTGACGGCTTCCCTGCCATTTCGGGCATAATCCGAAATCGAATGCAAGCCTTTTTCACTGATGGTGATTCCCACTTTATCTGATGCATTTTTTGCCACGGTGATTATTTCTTCCCGATCAAGTTCACGGAAAAATACCTCTATGCATCTCGAGCGTATTGCAGGTGCGATTTCATTTGGCGTTCTCGTTGTGGCGCCAATCAATCGAAAGTCAGCCGGAAGTCCATTTTTAAAAATATCATGGATGTGAGTGGGAATATTTTGGTTTTCCTCTTGATAATAGGCACTTTCCAGAAAGACCTTACGATCCTCCAATACCTTTAACAGTTTATTCATCTGTATTGGATGTAGCTCCCCTATTTCGTCGATGAACAATACGCCTCCATGAGCATTGCTGACTGCACCCTGCTTTGGCTGCGGAATGCCAGCCTGTCCCATTGCCCCGGCCCCTTGATAAATTGGATCATGCACCGAACCAATCAGCGGATCGGCAATCCCCCGTTCATCGAACCTGGCTGTGGTGGCATCCAATTCAACAAACACTGCCGAATTCTTAAAAGGGGACTTCCCGTTTTTCTTAGCCTCTTCCAAAACAAGTCTGGCCGCTGCTGTTTTCCCTACCCCTGGAGGACCGTAAACTATCACATGCTGGGGATTCGGCCCACATAAAGCAGCCTTTAAAGATTTAATGCCATCTTCCTGACCGATGATTTCATTAAATGAGCTTGGTCTAACCTTCTCAGCCAATGGCTCAGTTAACGAAATCGATCTCATCTTCCGTAATTGGTCCATTTCCTTACGTGAATCACGGTCAATGGAAACTTTTTGTGTCCGCTGGCCTTTCAATAGGTTCAAAAAATACAATCCAATAATAATCCCAAAAAACAGCTGGATAAACAACGCCAATCCTGTCCAATTCATCGTATTCCCTCCTGCACTCTCCTAGTTTGTCATTTCTGTTAGTATCTCCTTTGGAAGGGCGATATTATCCAAGAAATTCGTGTTGTAAATTTTGGGGTTTTCATCCTTAAGAACAACAATTTTTCAATAAACATAAAAAAAGACAAAAGAAAAAGACTGCCAGGATGAACTGGCAGTCTTACTTTTCCTATTAATTAAGCAGATGTCTTCTTTTCTTGTCCTTTGATGGTAGTACCGTCTTTTAGGACGAGCTTTGGAGATTCATTTTTTGAAATCGTGCTGCCTGTGATTACACATTTTGCAACATCATCACGTGAAGGCAGATCGAACATCACTTCAAGAATGATGCCTTCAATGATGGATCGCAGGCCACGTGCACCAGTTTTACGTTCAATTGCCTTTTTAGCAATTTCACTAAGCGCTTCCTGTTCGAATTCCAATTCAACATCATCTAGTTCAAGCAATTTTTGATATTGTTTAACAAGGGCATTTTTCGGTTTTGTCAGGATTTCGATCAAAGCAGCTTCATCCAATTGCTCAAGAGTCGCAATTACCGGAAGACGTCCGATGAATTCCGGAATTAAACCGAAACGAAGCAAGTCTTCAGGAAGGACTTTGGAAAGCAATTCTTTTTCTGCAACATCATCCTTCTTCACGTCAGAGCCAAAACCAATGACTTTTTGACCAAGACGGCGTTTGATGATCGGTTCGATGCCATCAAAGGCACCGCCACAGATGAACAAAATATTGGTCGTGTCGATTTGGATGAACTCCTGATGAGGATGTTTACGCCCACCTTGAGGCGGAACGCTTGCAACCGTTCCTTCAAGAATTTTCAATAAAGCTTGTTGCACACCTTCACCAGACACGTCACGTGTAATGGAAGGATTTTCCGATTTACGGGCAACTTTATCGATTTCATCAATATAAATAATGCCTTTTTCCGCTTTTTCCACATCATAATCAGCTGCTTGGATTAATTTTAGAAGGATGTTTTCGACATCTTCCCCAACATATCCAGCTTCCGTCAATGAAGTCGCATCAGCAATGGCAAAAGGAACATTCAGTAATCGTGCCAATGTTTGCGCAAGAAGGGTTTTCCCGCTTCCCGTCGGTCCGATTAGGGCGATGTTACTTTTAGAAAGTTCCACATCGTCGACTTTGCTATTGGAATTGATACGTTTATAATGGTTGTAAACAGCGACAGCCAAAGATTTCTTCGCCTGTTCTTGTCCAATCACATATTCGTCAAGAATTTCACGGATTTCCATAGGTTTAGGAACATCCCTGAATTCCACTTCTTCATCAGTGCCCAGCTCTTCTTCGACGATCTCCGTACAAAGCTCGATACACTCGTCACAAATATAGACACCTGGACCAGCAACCAGTTTACGAACTTGTTCTTGTGTTTTACCGCAAAAAGAACATTTTAACTGTCCTTTTTCATCATTAAATTTAAACATGTACGTTCACCCCTTTAAATACTCTTCCAACTCTATTACATAGCGGTACCCAATCGAATGAAAAAACTAGGCACACATCTACTTAAGCATTCCAACATTCCTAGTATGTTTTGCATTTTATCATGTTCTTGGAAGTTTAGTAACAAAAATGCTCACGCGTCCGAGTTGTTAAATAAGTACAATAATCAATCAATATGTATTTGCCCTTTACCAGTATGCCCAAAACTTTTGATTTTTAAAATCAGGATTTGCTGTATAAATATGTATATGCGGTATTAGAACTAATCTACACTGAAATCCAAAAAAAATCAATCAGGAAATAACCGATATTTGAAATTTCCACTAATTCTCAATATGTATAAAACAAGGCACGATTACTCGCGCCTTGTTTTTTTAAAGGAAATATTTAAATCTACTTATTTATAAAAATTATTTTGCGTCAACTGTTTTGCTGTTTTCTACCAAGAAGTCAATAGCTTTCTTAATTTTAAGATCGCCTTTGATTCCTTCTAAGTTTCCAAGAGCTTGTTTGATCGCATCAATTTCCATGTTGTACATTGTAGCCATTTGTCCAAGTTCAGCTTCCACATCTTCGTCAGTCGCTTCAAGTTTTTCAACTTCAGCAATTGCTTCAAGAGTAAGGCTTGTACGAACTTGCCCTTCAGCTTCTTCTTTCATTTGTGCTTTTAAAGCTTCTTCGTCTTGACCTGAGAATTGGTAGTAAAGTTCCAAATTAAGTCCTTGAGATTGAATGCGTTGAGAGAACTCATTCATCATGCGGTCCACTTCATTTGAAATCATTGCTTCAGGAACGTCCATTTCCGCACCTTCAACAGCTTTACCAATTACAGTGTTTTGGATGAAGTTTTCTTCTTCGTGTTTTTTGTCATGCTCTAATTTATGTTTTGTTTTTTCTTTAAGTTCAGCCAAAGTTTCAACTTCGTCGTCGACATCTTTCGCGAACTCATCATCCAACTCAGGAAGTTGTTTTGTTTTGATTTCGTGAATTTTCACTTTGAATACAGCTGGTTTACCTGCAAGTTCAGCAGCATGGTATTCTTCAGGGAAAGTAACTTCGATATCTTTTTCAGCGCCAGTTTCAAGACCAACAAGTTGCTCTTCAAATCCTGGAATGAAAGAGTTCGAACCGATTTCCAATGAATGGTTTTCTGAAGCTCCGCCTTCGAATGCTTCACCATCAACGAATCCTTCAAAGTCAAGAACGACTGTATCGCCTTCAGCAGCTTGTCCTTCTTCTTTAACAACAAGCTCAGCTTGACGCTCTTGTAATGTTTTCAATTCGTTTTCAACATCTTCGTCAGTTACTTCAGTATTGAATTTTTCAACTTCAACACCTTTGTAATCTCCCAATTTAACTTCAGGCTTAACCGTTACTGTTGCAGTGAAGATCAGGTTTTCGCCTTTTTCCATTTTCTCGATGTCGATTTCTGGACGATCTACAGGCTGAATTCCAGCTTCTTCGACAGCATTTGCATAAGCATCTGGAAGAATGATATCAAGCGCATCTTGGTATAGTGATTCTACGCCGAATTTCTTTTCGAACATTTGACGTGGCATTTTACCTTTACGGAAGCCAGGTACATTTACTTGTTTCACTACTTTTTTGAAAGCTGCTTCTAAACCTTCGTTTACTTTTGCAGCGTCAACTTCAATTGTTAGTACGCCTTGATTACCTTCTTGTTTTTCCCATTTTACAGACATGTGTTTCCCTCCAAAAAATCTATATACTTCAATAATAAGCATTGGATGAATATGCTTTGCAAGTGTTAACAAGTCATCCTTCAAATATACCCAAAAGAATATTGGGAAATCGTCAAAACTCGACGATTTATACATTACAACCACTACATTATACCACAGGTTTAATCTGTTACAACAGCAATAGCTTAAATAATGGGATAAGAAATTTCCTCAATTTCTTTTAAATAGGATAGAATATCCGCAACTGTTTCTTCATCAGCCAGATAAAGGTCCGCTAAGTCCCTCCCGAAAACTTCCCCAGTCATGTATTCCTCCGCTAATGCATGGTAGGCAGCTGCCCAAGCCGGCAAGCTTTCAGGTCCGGGTTCAAAAGGATATAACAGAAAGGAATGACGTTCGATCAAACTATGGACCATTTCAAATAAGCTCGGGTTTTCCTGACTGATTTCCTCTTCTGTCAGGCCGGTTACCGTCTTATAGAAGTCCGTCTCCTTCAAACTTTTCAATTCCCTTGGTATGACCGACTTCGATTGATTTAATTTCCTTAGTGTCACTTCCTCGGCATATTCCTGGTCAATAAGGATGTTAAGGAGCATCGTTTTAAAGAAAGGGTGTCCCTCGTCTCTTTGTAGAAATTTTTCGATTTGCGGGATGAATGGTCGAATGTTGATATTCGTGAGTTTTGAAATGACCAAGAACATTTCATTATCTGTTTTCCCTTCAAAGAGATCATCCTCTTGCAATTCTTCTGCAAGCTGCTGATTTTGCCTTTCCTTTTCCTCTTTTTTATCCTCAAGGGCCCTTTTGCTGAACTGAAGCATCTTTTCGAAATGTTCCTCTTTATCAAAGGGAATTTGGCTCTCTTCAAATAGCAATTCGATCGTCGTGACCATTTCCTGATGTTCGCCCAATTGCAGCAGGACCATCAAATAGATATTGATAAGTTGAAAATAGTCGCCGATGCCTTTATTCAGCATCTCTATACATAACTCTTTTGACTCCTCATAGTGCTCAAGTTCGACTAGAGAGACCACTAGCCCCATGCAAACCTCATCATTTTCGGACTCATATTCCCTGGCTTGGCTGAAAAGCTGTGCAGCCGCTTTAAAGTTTCTGTTTCCAAGCTCATCCAGCCCTTTTACAATCAGCCTTTCACCGAGATTTGGAAAGGCGATAATCTTGGTTTCTCCAGACTTCTTTTGGTTGTTCTCATTATCCATCCTATTTTCCGCCTCACCGTTCGCTTTTTGAAAAACAGTTTAGCATGTAATAGCAGGAAACACAAAATTTTATATGGGAGAATAAACGCCTTTTCCGTCCATTTCAAGCTTTCCCCCATAAAAAAATCCCGTCCCCCTTTCAAATATGAAAGGGGGACGGGAAAATGCCCATCTTCAATTAAATGCTCGATACAACCTTTTTTTGTGATTCATAGGCGGAAATCTTTTTATCATATTGAAGGGTTATGGAAATTTCATCCCAACCTTTAATGAGCATTTCCTTCCAATATGGATGAATTTCAAAACTTGTTTCAAACCCTTGACCATCTTTCAATGTCTGATTGGGAAGGTCAATCGTTAACTCATAGTCAGGTGCCGCCACTCTCTCCATTAAATACTTCACTTCAGCTTGGGTTAAAGCAATGGGGACCATGCCATTCTTCATGCAATTACTTTTAAAGATATCAGCATAGGACGGTGCGATGATGATATCGAATCCGTAGTCTTTCAAGGACCATGGGGCATGCTCACGTGAAGAACCGCAGCCGAAATTTTCACCGGCTATTAAAATGGACGCGTTTTGATTATGGGGCTGATTCAATTCAAACTCAGGACGTTCTTTTCCATTTTCATCAAAACGCCAGTTATAGAATAAAAATTCACCAAATCCACTTCGCTCAATTCGTTTTAAAAATTGCTTTGGAATGATTTGGTCCGTATCCACGTTTTTACGGTCAAGTACCGCCGCTCTTCCTTTATATATAGTAATGGGTTCCATTCTCTGCACCTCCGGTTAATTCGTATTCTTAATGGACTTGTTCAGTCGTTTTCAAATTCCTAATATCGACAAATTTCCCATGAATGGCGGCCGCGGCAGCCATTGCCGGACTAACTAGATGTGTCCTGGCACCAGCTCCTTGCCTTCCTTCAAAGTTCCGATTACTGGTGGAGGCACAATGCTCACCGGCTGGAACCACATCAGGGTTCATACTCAAGCACATGCTGCAACCTGATTCGCGCCATTCAAAGCCCGCAGATTTGAAGATCTCATCCAACCCTTCATCTTCCGCTTGCCTTTTAACACTCTGTGAACCGGGAACGACCATCGCCCGAACTCCTTTTTGAACAGTCTGGCCTTCGATCATTTCTGCAGCCTGTCGTAAGTCCTCAATGCGTGAATTGGTACACGATCCTATGAATACATGCTGAACGGGAATATCCGTAATCGGCATACCTTCTTCAAGACCCATATACTCAAGTGCGCGATTCAATTCCTTTGGATCCATGATATCTTCCGCGAAGGTAGGTACTTTACCGTCCACTCCACTAGCCATTCCAGGATTTGTACCCCAGCTGACCATTGGCGAAATCAGGCTGCCATCAAGAATGATTTCCTGGTCGTATACAGCATCCTCATCACTGGAAAGTGACTTCCAGTCTTGTACACATCGCTCGAACTCTTCTCCTTTTGGCAAATACTTACGACCTTTCAAATAAGAGAAAGTTGTTTCATCGGGAGCTACCAGCCCCGCTCTTGCCCCGCCTTCGATCGACATATTGCACACCGTCATTCTCTCTTCCATCGACATATCCCGGAAAACTTCCCCACAATACTCAATGATGTGTCCCGTGCCGAAATCGACGCCGAATTTAGAAATCACATATAAAATGACATCTTTCGCCATCACGCCGTGACCAAGCTTGCCATTAACCTCAAGCTTTAATGTTTTGGGTTTTGTTTGCCATAGGGTTTGTGTGGCTAAAACATGCTCAACCTCACTCGTACCGATTCCAAACGCAATCGATCCAAACGCACCATGTGTGGAAGTATGACTGTCACCGCAGACAATCGTCATCCCTGGCTGTGTAAGACCCAATTCCGGTCCGATAACGTGAACGATCCCTTGTTCCGGGCTGTCTAAATCAGCAAGGCGGATACCGAACTCCTTACAGTTTTGGTCAAGTGCCTCTAATTGTTTCCTTGCAATATCATCCTCGATGAAATAACGATTAACGGTTGGCACATTATGATCCATTGTCGCAAAAGTACGGTCGGGTCTCCTGACTGTACGTCCTTTTAATCTCAATCCTTCAAATGCTTGCGGAGAGGTCACTTCATGAATATATTGAAGGTCTATATAAATTAAATCCGGTTTATTTTCCTCTTCATTCACAATATGGCGATCCCATATTTTCTCTATTATCGACTTTCCCATCTTTATCCCACCTCGATCAATCTTGTATTTTTTTAAAAAACACGGCCTAATGTTAGGCCGTGAAAGAAGTTTATGCGTAAGCTCCCATGATGTTGGAAATGGCTTCCTGGTCTAAAAGATTTGCTTTTATTTCTGCAATCATCTCTGAAGTAGACGTAATATTCGGTTGGCCATTTGCGATATCGCCTGTTCTCAAACCATAATCAAGGACCGCTTCCACTGCCTGCTCAACGGCATGTGCCTCATCTTCCAGGCCAAAGGATAAACGCAGCATGGACGCCGCTGATAAAATGGTCCCGATTGGGTTAGCTAAGTTTTTGCCCGCGATATCCGGAGCTGAGCCATGAATCGGTTCATATAGGTTAGGCCCTTTTGTTGATATAGAGGCGGATGGTAGCATTCCAAGCGAACCAGTCAACACGGATGCTTCATCGCTTAAAATATCACCGAACATATTCTCCGTCACGATAATATCAAATTGTTTCGGGTTTTTGATCAGTTGCATGGCTGCATTATCCACAAGCATGTGTTCAAGGGTTACATCCGGATAGTCCTTGGCGATTTCTTCAGCCGTTTCACGCCACATCCTGCTGGATTCAAGAACATTCGCTTTATCCACGGATGTTACTTTTTTCTTGCGATCCGATGCTAATGCAAAAGCAAGTTCAATAATGCGCTTCATTTCGCTTTTCTGATAGAAAAGAGTATCGACAACCGCCTCTTTGCCCTCTTTTTCAACGCGTTCACTTGGCTTTCCGAAATAAAGGCCGCCAGTTAGTTCCCTGACAATCACGAAATCCACATCTTCAATGAATTCCTTTTTAAGAGGAGAAGATTCCGACAAGCTGGAATAGTAGCTGATTGGACGGATGTTAGCATAAAGATTCAAATCTTTTCGGATTTTCAACAAACCTCGTTCCGGTCTTAGGTGCGCAGGCTGGGCATCCCACTTAGGTCCTCCTACGGCCCCTAATAATACCGCATCGCTGTTTTTACAAATCTCCACTGTTTCATCCGGCAGGGGCGAACCCGTGTTATCGATGGCCCCGCCGCCAATCTCACCATATTGAAATTCAAAATCGTGTCCATATCTTTGGGCAACGGCTTCGAGGATTTCTACAGCGCCTCTTGTTACTTCTCTACCGATGCCATCTCCTTGAAGCACCGCAATATTCCTTTTCATCGAAATCTCCCCTTCCTATTGTAATACTGCTTTTTCTTCCAGTTCCTTCATGATGATCACTCGGTTCACAGCGTTCAAATACGCTTTTGCGGATGCTTCCAAGACGTCCTGATCCAGACCGCGGCCGCTTGTTTCCACACCATTAAAATCAATTTTCACAAAAACTTGGGCAAGTGCATCCATTCCGCCACCTACCGATTGAATCCGATAGTCCAGCAAGTTGATTTCGCTACCCAAACATCTTTCAAGCGTGTTATAAAGGGCTTCAACACTTCCTGCACCTGTTGCCGCTTCCTGAATCTCTTCATTATCGCCTTTTTTCAGTGTAACCGTCGCTGTTGCCGTCTGATGTGTACCGTGGGAAATCTGTAAGGAAATCAGGTCATAGAAACTGATATCCGTCGCTTTCTCTTCAAGCACTAGTGCCACGATATCCTCATCCGTCATGGTCTTTTTATTATCGGCCAATTCCTTGAATTGAACGAATAATGAGTTCATTTCCTCATCCGTAACCGAAAAATTCAACTCTTGTAATCTTTCTTTGAAAGCATGACGTCCTGAATGCTTCCCTAAAACAAGTGAATTGGACGAAACTCCGACGAGTTCAGGTGAAATGATTTCGTATGTCGTTTTTTCTTTTAACATGCCATCTTGGTGAATGCCAGATTCATGTGCGTATGCATTGGCACCAATTATGGCTTTATTAGCAGGAACTTGCATTCCGGTAAGTCGGCTGACCAAATCACTGGTTCTTTTAATTTCATTCAATACAAGGCCCGTTTCCGCTTGATAGAAATCTTTACGGATATAGAGTGCCATAGCCACTTCTTCAAGTGCCACATTTCCGGCACGTTCACCAATGCCATTGATTGTACCTTCGACTTGTGTAGCCCCGCCTTCGATGGCGGCCAATGAATTGGCGGTTGCCATACCAAGATCGTCATGGCAGTGTGCAGATAAGCTAACCTTATCAATAGAAGGAACATGTTCACGAAGGTACCGGAAAATGTTTCCGTATTCGATTGGAGCTGCGTATCCTACAGTATCTGGAATATTAATGACCTTGGCACCAGCTTGAATGACCGCTTCAACGATTTCAGCCAAATAGTCAAGCTCTGTTCGACTGGCATCTTCTGCAGACCATTGTACGATCGGGAAACGTGCTGCCCCGTACTTGACCATCTCAACGGACTTTTCAATCACTTGCTGTTTCGACATTTTCAACTTATATTCACGATGAATGGGCGAAGTGGCGATGAACGTATGCAACCTTGGTTCTGCACCGATCCTCAATGAATCCCAAGCTGCATCAATATCTCCTTTTACAGCACGCGCCAGCCCCGTAACAGAGCTGTTTTTAATTTTGCGCGCGATTTCCTGTACGGAGTTAAAATCTCCTTTGGATGCTGCCGGAAAACCGGCTTCGATAATATCAACACCCAATCTTTCAAGCTGATAAGCAATTTCAAGCTTTTCGGTAAAATTCAAATTTACACCGGCGGATTGCTCCCCATCTCGAAGTGTGGTTTCAAATATATTAATTTTTCGCAACGGCTACCACTTCTTTCTCTTTTTGTTGAGGTTTTACGAATGGCATCATTTTTCTTAATTCACGACCCACCACTTCGATTTGATGTTGGTTTTCACGATTATTGATAGCATTGAAGACTGGACGGTTCGCTTGGTTTTCCAAAATCCATCCTTTAGCGAACTCACCGTCTTGGATGTCTTTCAAGATCGCTTTCATGGCCTCTTTCGTAGTTTCCGTCACAACGCGTGGTCCAGAAACGAAATCTCCCCACTGAGCTGTGTCAGAAATGGAATAGCGCATGTTTTCCATACCGCCTTCATACATAAGGTCGATGATTAATTTAAGTTCATGTAAACACTCGAAATATGCTACTTCCGGTTGATATCCAGCTTCTGTCAAGGTTTCGAATCCAGCTTTCACAAGGGCAGTCAATCCGCCGCAAAGTACGGCTTGCTCTCCAAATAGATCCGTTTCCGTTTCTTCCTGGAAAGTAGTTTCCAAACCGCCAGCTCTTAAAGATCCAATCCCCCGAGCGTACGCAAGTGCCAATTCTCTTGCTTCCCCCGTAACATTTTGATAGATGGCAAACAATGCCGGCACTCCTGCACCTTGTTCATATGTACGGCGAACAAGATGTCCAGGACCTTTTGGAGCGACTAATAAAACATCTACGTCTGCCGGAGGAACGATTTGATTGAAATGGACATTGAATCCGTGTGCGAACATTAACGCTTGACCAGCACGCAAGACCGGTTTGATTTCTTCTTGGTATACTTTCGGCTGAGTTTCATCCGGTAAAAGGTTCATGATTACGTCTGCTTGTTCAGCGGCTTCTTTAACTGTGTAAACATTGAACCCGTCTTCCACGGCTTTATCGAAGGATTTACCTTTCCTGATTCCGATGATTACTTCTACACCGCTGTCACGTAGGTTTTGTGCGTGTGCGTGTCCTTGTGAACCATATCCGATGACCGCTACCTTTTTATTGTTGAAAAAATTCTCGTTTGCCTCTGCGTTATAATATACTTTTGCCATAATAATTACATCTCCCTTTTCTTTTCATTGTTTTTTGTTTTTTTGTTTTTTGTTTTTTTGTTTTTTGTTTATACGATTGTCGCGCTCTTAGCGTGTGCTATTTGCATTCCACGCGGGATGGCGGCAGTCCCTGTCCTTGCCAATTCCTTAATGCCATATGGCTTGATCAGTTCAATGAAGGCTTCGATTTTATCCGATTCCCCTGTGATTTGAACTGTCAGGCTATCCTTACTGACATCAATAACTGATGCTCGGAAGGGTTCGATGACTGAATAAATCTCGGCTCGGGTCTGTGTAGTCACCATTATTTTAATGAGTGCAAGTTCCCTCGCCACAATCGATTGATTCGTAATATCATTTACTTTCAATACATCGATCTGCTTATTCAATTGCTTGGTGATCTGTTCAACGACAGCTTCGTCATCAACATCGACCACAAAGGTCATCCTTGAAATGCCGGCCTGCTCGGAGGGCCCGACAGCCATGCTTTCAATGTTATAATTTCTTTTCGTGAACAGGTTCGTAATCCGATTCAGGACGCCTGGACGGTTGTTCACGGTGAGGCTAAGAATTCCCTTCATTGATTAAACTCCTTCCATTTCATCAAGCCCTTTTCCTTGTGCTACCATCGGAAAGACATTTTCATTTTGCTTTACCCGGAAATCGATCAACACGGGACCATCAGTTTTCAACGCTACATCCAGGCAGTTGCTTGCTTCTTCCTCCGTCGTCACTTTGTATCCCGGAATTCCATACGCATCGGCCAATTTCACGAAGTCCGGATGCGATTGAAAAATACTGTGTGAGAAACGTTTATCATGAAAGAGTTCCTGCCACTGCCTTACCATCCCAAGTGCCCCATTATTGACGATGATGATTTTGATCGGCAGATTCAATTCGGCTATGACCGAAAGTTCTTGGAGGCACATCTGGAATCCTCCATCTCCCGATATCGAAAGCACCGTCGCTTTCGGATTCGCAAGTTGCGCTCCGAGAGCCGAAGGTAAGCCAAAGCCCATCGTCCCCAGTCCACCGGAAGTGACCCATGAATTCGGTTTGTTAAACGGATAGTATTGTGCTGCCCACATTTGATGCTGTCCAACATCCGTCGTAACAATGGCCTCCCCATTCGTTTTTTCATGAAGCATCTGGATGACCCGCTGAGGTTTCAGGACGCCTTCTTCATGTGTATAACGCAATGGGAATTCTTCATTCCATGCAGCCAGCTGTGTGGTCCATTCATCAATTTCCGGCTTCTTGCCATTTTGTGCAATCAACTCCGCCAATGCTTCCTTAGCACTTCCGACGACTGGAATTTTCGTCGGTACATTTTTACCTATTTCTGCTGGATCAATATCGATATGGGCCACTGTTGCATGCTGTGCGAACTTCGCTAGATTCCCAGTCAATCGATCATCGAACCTGGCACCGATATTGATTAATAGATCACATTTCGATAACGCCATGTTTCCTGCAAAACAGCCATGCATGCCACCCATTCCGATAAAGAGAGGATGTTCCGCCGGAAAACCTCCAAGACCCAATAAAGTGTGGACGACTGGAATGCCTTGCTGCTCAACATAGTCCTTTAATAGATTGGACGCCTTTGCATGCAGGACACCTGCCCCTGCAAGAATGACCGGTCTTTTCGCTCCACTTACAGCTTCAACAAGCTTTCTTATCTGCAAGTAATTAGGCTTGGTCGTCGGCTGATAACCAGGGAGATCCATTTCTGGTTCCACATCCGTCGATACACCTTCTAAAATGGCCATATCTTTAGGTATATCGATTAATACTGGGCCGGGCCGGCCGCTTGAAGCGATATAAAAAGCTTCTTTTATAATGCGCGGGAGGTCTTCCGGCTTTCTCACCTGATAGTTATGTTTTGTAATAGGTGTAGTAATCCCCAGTACATCAGCTTCCTGGAAAGCATCTGTACCAATTACACTGGTGGCTACCTGACCCGAAATTACCACAAGCGGCAAAGAGTCGATCATTGCATCGGCCAAACCGGTCACAATGTTCGTTGCCCCTGGTCCGGAAGTGACTATGACAACCCCCGGCTTGCCGGTAATTCTGGCGTATCCTTCCGCTGCATGGATGGCACCTTGTTCGTGTCTTGTCAAAATATGAAAAAGCTCTGAACTGTAAAGCTTGTCATAAATCGGCAATACGGAACCACCTGGATAACCAAAGATGACTTCAACATTTTCCTTTTTCAATGCATCCAGCAGAAATTCGGCACCACTATAATGTGTCTTTCCACTTTTCCGATCAGCTACCACTGATTTTTGTGTCATTTCGTAAAGACCTCCTTCGCTTTTCTTCTAAGTATTTTCCCAAGATTCAGAATTTTCAGCTTTTTACGCATACAAAAAAGCCTTTTCACCCCAAATGTACTTGCACTTAGCAAGTTAAAGGGGTGAAAAGGCTTGATGAGCCACTCCACGGTACCACCCTTTTTCGCATGAAACTCCATGCGCACTTTGAATAGTTTACACTATTCTCTGTTTTGGTAACGGGTACTGGTACGCACCCGTTCAGCCCTACTAGTCTGACGTTCAAGCTGAAACTCCAAGGTGAGTTCATCTTTCGGGACAATACCGGTTCTCAGCAACCCGGCTCTCTGTAAATGACTTTTAAAAAGACTACTTATCCTCTTCAATGCTTTTCGCATTATTCTATTTTTCGTATCGCTTATGTTTGATGTCTTGTATTTGTGATTATCTTACGCGTATTTCCGGTAGTAGTCAACAGGTTTTTGAGAATTTTTTGATAATTCTAAATTGAAAGATTTGTTGTATACGCTTACATACCTATCATTACCACATTCTATAAAATAAAGTTATTTCAATTTTTAATTTTTAAAACGTTAGGTACACCATTTATTTTTATAACTTATTATTGGAACTCCACATACGTATCCATCCATGTATTACCCATACTATTCAAGTCACTTGTAATGTTTTCTCCATGTGGAAACATCCATTTTTCCTTTAAGCTTCATTTCCCACTGTCATTCTCCTTTGTGACAAGGGTTTGGAAACGTAACTTTTGATACAAGATTCGGCCTCAATCCCTTTTGAAGATCTCTCGTGGATAAACCTCCCGACATTCCAAGATGCGGAAAATCCCGGAACAATTCAAAATCCCCACCCCAAACAAATCCCAGGGATTTTGCTATGGCTGCCACCCTTGTCCACTTTTCGTCCTCTGTCCACAATGTCCGCTTAGCGTCATCACTGATAATGACAAAATCTACAGCAAGTCCATAGTTGTGCAAGGATTGGCCCGCTCTCGCATAAGTCACGATTGGTTTTGATTTGTTCGTTCTGCCTTGTTCATACAATTCTTTTTGTTCCAAGAAACTTCGATAACCAGCCGTGATTTGAACAAATATCCCCACTTCATAAGCCAATTTAACCACTTCAAGTATCGCTTCGTTCACGACCGGGTTCATACCGCTTCCCATATTTTCCTTTGCGCGATTCAATAGGGTTTGTAATTTGATAGCCATCCTGGCACCTCCCCTATATTTAATGCGAAAAATGCCCTAGACGGAAAGGCGCTTTATATATTATTAAACTGGAAGAACTTGAAGGGGGCTGATTGATGAAAAAATCCTTTCATATCCATTTACACCCCCTGCCTGAATGCAAAAGGGCCGAACACAGGTGAAATATATCATCCCACTGTGTCCAGCCCTCTGGTTCATTTAGCCAAAACATCCTCATATTCAGCATTTTTTTCAAACTGTTTTTGAACGAACGAACATACCGGAACAATTTTCAGTTTTTCCTCACGTGCGAACCCTATTACCTTTTCAACAAGGGCATTTCCTACCTTTTGTCCGCGAAGCTTGTCAGAAACTACGGTATGATCGACCGTGATTACATCATCACCTGATTTAAAGAATGTGATTTCCGCTAGCTTCTCGCCAGATTCTTCGACAAAAAAAGAACTTTCACCTTTTTTGATATCCACCATCTTGTTGACCTCCTTTTAGTTTCCTTTATCATATCTCACAAAATGGAAATTAAACAAATATTTAAAACGTGATCAAAATTCAATGGAGTGAAAGCCAGCATTGTTGATGTGAAGTTTATTTACAAATAAAAAAACGGCTGATAAACAATACTTTCAGGAAGGCATAAGACATGATAAGGAAATCTTGATCGATTATTCCTGACCGATGATATATCATTCCTGAAAACCCTAGATTTCACTAAGGCTGAGGTGTACGATACTGCATGATTTTTATTACAAGGTTTTTATTACTCCTTCATGACCATAATGAAATTCAGAGTATGTCATGCTTCTGTCTTTTTGATTGCATTTTAATTAATGGAAGAAATCTTACCGTAATGACGTAAGAATAAGTATATTATAGTAGAAACTAAAAAACTGACCTATTTAGGATAGGACAGTTTTTTAAACTTTTATGAAAACAAAATATAAAATGATCATCAATAACAATATGACCATAAAAACAGCGATAAGAATTACGTGTGCACTCGAGGGCCGGAACGTCCCTTCAATGATTTGTTGCTTCTTCTGCAGATACCCGAACGTCGCCAGCACTGTAATCACAAGGCCCAAAGCACATGTAAACATCCCCAGTACGATACTGATCAAGTCAATCCGGGCATCCCGATGCACACCTATCGTAAAATGCAGGCTCGTCGTGAGAAAACCAACCCCCACTATCGCAATCACCGTTCTTATCCACGCTAAAAAGGTGCGTTCATTAGCCAGATGCTGCTGGGCATATTTCAATTGGTTTTTCTCCATGTCATCACCCTAATTGAACGTTTTTGATCAATCATTTATGTAACTAAAAGACTCTTTAATCAGTCATCTCTTAAGAAGCGAAAAGGCCCTGATCATAGACCCGACAAACATTAGCCCTGCACCGCCAAGCAAAAAATATATACATAGTGTTTTATTAATGACATTCAGAGGATAAAGCAAGGCACCCAGTGCAATGATTGCCCCTATCCCCGTTATGGCCCATCCTATTTTTTTCATTAGCAACTCCTATTATTAATTATTTAGGGAAGGTCCTTCACAGGTTCCCCCTCTGTTTTACAAACAGGTCCCGCATTACTAGCTTAAACCATTTAAAAACTAACAACAAGTGAGATCCTATAATTATCTTTCCACATAAAAAAAGAGCCATAAATGACTCCCGGTTTTGAAAATATCCAAATTCAGCCGTTCTTTTTATCCTTTTCCATGTATTCTTTTATCTTTCTTTCTTCCCACTCAGTCCCGAAGTTTCCATCTGCAAAGGTAGTAATTCCGTGTATCAGAACTCCAATCCCCCACCCTCCAAGGGGATAAAGGAACCACCAATAACCAGGATCCGTTAATAGGTTAATGGCAAAAAGCATTACGTTCACCAATACATACACCGTTAAATGGATGTAGAACGCCTTAAGGTTTTCCACCCTTTTTTTCGCCCTTAGATATCCATTTTCATTTTCCATCCCAGCACCTCCTAAGCTAAATACTTGAATATATTACCATCCTATTCAATATTACCTCATTTATCCCATTTCCATAAAGGGATGAGATGCACAAACGCTAAATCGAGAGCTGGAATTACGGAAGAAGTTCTAAAGATTAACTGCAAAAAAGTCAGTTGGATTTCATTCTATTGTATCCCCGTTCTTCATATGGCTGTATTTTTTCGATCCACAATTCTTCAAGTTTTTTCAATTCCCGTTTAGCATCGAAAATTCCTGTTTCTTTCGGCTTCATTACCTCCAGTACTTCAAAAGAAAAAGCCTCTTTCCCATATTGATTCCACTCACCTTGCAGCACTTTATTGGTGTTTGTTCCCATTTCCAATTCAAATTGTTTCCCCTTCAACGTCTTTAAATTTCTGGTGCTCCCGATAAAGACTTTATTATTTACCGTATTTCTTATTTGGTATACACCCGCTTCAACTTTCGTTTCTTTATATAATTGCTTCAATTCTTTTTTACGATCCATCTTCCTTGCCTCCAGTCATCATTTCTTCAGCCAATATTGGCTCCCATCAGGCTTTCTATCCAAGAATCCATATTCTATTAAATATCTCCTCAAAAGAACATGATCATGATAAACGGCACCCAATATTTGATTGATTTCCTTTTCTTCGTATTTTCGCTCATTTTCAAAACGGTTCATAATTTCTTGGAGAATGATCAGCCTTTGTTTTTCCTTTGGCGGGAAAGACTTTAATGCATCCTTACTGCCTTTAGGGAAATACTTTTTCAGTACAGCCATCTTTTCATCCTCGGTAACGTTATAACGATCATCGACCATCCTTGCTTTTTGATGAAGGGGGATAAATGCCGGTGCATGTTCATCTTTATCTTTCAAAAGTTCCATCAGCGCTAAAAACAACTTAGCCTGACGCTCTTTCTCTTTTAACACAAAGCGATGGTTCCGAATTGTGGAAGGACTTCCAATTCCCATTTCCTCCTGAACCTCAGCATCATTTTTCCCTTGATAAAAAAGGCGAAGGAGACGATTTTGGTGATCAGTAAGCCCTGTAAGTTTTTTATCGAGATCAATCAAGTATTCAAAAACGGAGTTGTGTGCATGTTCAATATGAATTCGCATATACCTCTCAGCTTCATAAAGAACCCCATCTTTCGGGTATACTATCCCCTTTTCAATTGCATTTCCGCATAGTAAACAAATATATTGATGCCCTTCTTCGCTATACCCTTGTTTAAGCTCATCCTGAGATGCACTCCAAAACATTTCAGCGTCCTTCATCAAACAAACACTTCCCCATAAAGTTTATAATATAATAAACATATTATTAATTTGTTTGCTATATGTCAATGTTTTTTCTGATTTATTTATAATTACACTAAAGTATTCAGGCATTGCAAGCAAGGAGTCGGGGGATTGAGCTTTTACTGATTTCAACCAAGTTCATGATTCCATGGCACTATGCCGGTATAATCCATTGAATAATGAGTGTAATTTCCCATGTCGAAATAGAGCCTTCATTGTATAATTATCTATCCTCAATAATATGCTATATAAGCGCGAATAAGCTTAGAGGAGGATTAACATTGAAAGATGAACATGAAGGGATTGTTTCTTCAATCCATAACCCCGATTTACATAAGGCATTACATCATTTATCTGAACAATTCAAGGTATCACTGCCAGAATTACAGGATACGATTGAAATACTTATACAAAACCAATCAAGCGTGCAGCAACTTAGTGAAGAAGATGATAAAAGTTCACCCGTTGAAGAATTGAAGACGGCAATAATCAAAAACCGTGAAACCATTAAAAAAAATCTTCAAACATTAAATAGGACTTGATTAAAATAGAAAAAGGCATCCAATGTTGGATGCCTTTTTTCCATGGCGCAAATGAAATTCGTAGTATAAGTCCTTCGTTAAAGCTCATTAAGTATTAGCTAGGCACAAACTTAAGTATTCCTTCCAGATAAACACCTTGATCTTTTCGTGTGCATTCCCTCAACTTGATTCTTCCTTCTTTTTCTAACTCTTTGGCTAATTGGACTACTTTAGTTCCATCTTCGGATATTTCGACTGAGAAGAAATTGCCCCGAGTGGAAGTTTGAATGAACTTGAACAATCTATCTTTATTCATTTAAACAACTCCTTATTTATAACAAGTTCGACATAAAAAGAGCATCCACCTGCGATAAATATGAAATAAAAAACTTCTTATCGTCAAAACGGGACAATAATGGTTCAAAGGATGCAAATCGAAAGGCATTCTTTCTATATTCATCCCATATTTTCGTTCACTTAAAGCAAAAAGTAAAAAAGCCAAAACCTTTTAAGGTTTTGGCTTTTTTAAGTTAGTGTCCCAGGAGAGATTCGAACTCCCGACCGACGCCTTAGAAGGGCGTTGCTCTATCCAGCTGAGCTACTGAGACATTTATGATATAAGTTGCGGTAAAACTTATGTATTACCTTAACTGTTCCCTTAGGACACTTCTTATTATAGTAGGATATCAAAAGAAAGTCAACGGTTTTTCATAAAAAGTTTTTTTCTTTTTTTATGTACCAGGAAGCGGGGAAAAACGCTTCCTGTTCATTATACATGAATTCATTCCATTTGATAAGCATTTCTTAATTCTTCAACGATTTTTCCTTCAAGGTCATAATAGGTGATTTCAAGTTTGCCTGTTCCCATTTCCAAAATGGCATAGGTTTTCTCTTTTCTTCCACGCGGCTGGCGTATGCTTCCCGGGTTGATGAAGAGCTTGCCGTCAATCGATTCGGAACCTGCAGCGTGGGAGTGACCAAAGCAAATAATATCCGCTTCGGCCTCTTCACTTTTATAAGATAAATTCATCAGGGTCATCTTTATGTTATAGAGATGTCCATGCGTAATGAAGAAACGCTTGCCTGCGATGTACTCCACAATGTCAGTCGGATATGCCGAATCATAATCACAATTCCCACGAACAGCTAAGAAGTCCGCCATGTGGGGATCATTTCTTTCCAATTCTGAATCACCACAATGGATCATGGCAGCAACTTCTTGTTTATGACGGTCGATTATCATGCTTATTTCATGAGTTAGGCCATGACTGTCACTCATTATTAGCACTTTCATCGTCACATTCCTTCTTCCCTTTTTAGAAATAAATCAAGTTTTTCATCTAGGGCCCTCAATGCGTGGGCACGGTGGCTGATTTGGTTTTTTTCCTCTTTTGTCAATTCGGCGTTTGTTTTACCCTGTTCTTTAACAAAAAAGATTGGATCATAACCAAATCCATTCGTTCCTGAAGGCTGTTCTGTAATCAAACCTTCCATCGTTCCCGAAACCGTAATCGTTTCCTGGTTGGGTGACGCGAGGGCCAAGGCGCAATAGAATCTCGCTGTTCTTTCCTCTTCCGGGACGCCTTCCAGTTCCCCGAGGACTTTTTCCGTGTTCGCTTCATCACTCTTGGACTCTCCAGCATAGCGGGCAGAATATACGCCCGGACGGCCATCCAATGCATCTACAATCAATCCGGAATCATCCGCAATGACAAAGTGGCCTAGCTGATGGGCTATGGCCTCTGCTTTCAGTATTGCATTTTCTTCAAAGGTTGTACCTGTTTCCTCCACATCCGGTGCATCCGGTACATCGAGAAGCGTTTTGACTTCATATCCTTTAGCAGAGAACAAGCTTTCGAATTCCTTGGCTTTCCCTTTATTTTTCGTTGCAATGATTACTGTCTTCATTTTTTCATTTCACCCTTTTTTATTTTATCGGCATGAGAGCCCTTTTGGGGCAAAGCAAGAATTTGCTGTAACTTGTTATATGTAAAAGCCACTTCTTCTCCAGTGCCAAACGGATGAATTCAGCGCTGCCTTTCATAATCAACAACGGCCGCTGAATTTTCCTGATAAGTTAAGTCTAACACAACTCCCTCATCTGCAATAACCCGAAACTTATAAACTAACGTTTGTAATTTTCACTATGTTCAATATGGATATTAACTTTTATGTTATTTATTGAAGTCTTATCAAAGGAATTTATAATTTTATTATCCCACTTATTGACATGGTATCTGTATGCCTTTTCACTTATGTTAAAAAGGTCTGTATTGATTTCCCCCCCCGTCTCCAATGTCTTCAAAATATCTTGCTTAACTTTTATTTCTACTTTTTTTTCGATTTTTCCCATATCCAAGTTATCTATATTTTGTTTCAATATTCCATTTGCTCTAACCTCTAAATCATACAAAGGTTTCTTTTGTTGTTCCAATACTATGATGTTTGTTTTGGGATCCATGATTTCAACACTTACCTTTTGTTTGTCCAGAGAAAAAAACATTACTGTCGCCTTGTTTTCAACCCATTTTAAACCGATCAAATCTTGTTTACTTACGAACCCTTTGTATTGTTGTTTTGATAATACATAGCCGCCATTCAACGATGGTATCTTTTTTTCTTTCCCGTCCTCTGAATAATGATGCTCATTTATGACCATAGAGGGAATTAAAATGGAACCAACCGGTTGATAAAATTCCGAAACCAGTTCACTGAATTTTAACGGGGAAATAAAATAGTTCTCATTAATAAGGGTCTCTGGCCTTTGAATGATCGTGAATAAGTTAGGAAGATTAAAGAAACTATCACTGTCAAACACCTTTTTAATATCCTCGTTTGTAACAAACAACCAAGAATTGTATCGCAATAAGGGCTCTTTCCCTACATATTCAATGAAATCCTTCATTTTCTTTTTGATTACATTCTCACTTAAAATGAAGGAGTTAATATGCCCGATATAAAGTGGTAACGCTGCATTTTGTTCTAATTCAGTATATGCTTCTTCGATACTTTCCCCTTTACCTTTCCCAATGACAACAGAAGATTTTTGTTGTAATGCAGTTGCCCCCTCTTGTTTTGCTATATCCGCAAAATTTAATGCTTGAAAGTATAAGATGAATTCACCCTCTTTATAATCGATCCCAAGAGCGGATCCATATGTTTGAGCTTGAATTTCCTTCATTCCCCAGCATCCTGTCGTCAGTAAAAGTTGACAGCCAATAATCATGACTGCAAATAGCTTTCTCATTTGTTCGACTCCTTTTGCGGTTCATTATCACTGGACCGTATAGCTTGATTCCGCTGCCTTAACATCCCATACGGAAGCTTAAATAAGACTTTTAACATATCCGATTTATTTGGTTTGGAAAGTGGATTCACAAAAGGCTGGCCGAAACTTTCCAAGGAAACCACAACAATCAAGATAAGGAATATTCCCATAAAGAATCCAAACAAGCCTAAAAACGCTGAACATGCAAATATGAATAACCTTATAATAACGATATTCCCAGCAATATTCTGATTGATTAAGGTATAGCTTGAAAGAACTGTGACAGCTATTATTACGAGCATGGAGGGTGAAGTAAGCCCTGCCCGAATCGCTGCATCACCTATAATCAATCCACCCAACACAGAAACCGTCGGACCTACAGCTTTCGGCAGGCGAAGACCAGCTTCTTTAAATAGTTCAAACAATATGATCATCATGAATGCCTCCAAAGAAGCAGGTATGGGTAATCCCTGTCTAGTGATTGAAATCGTTGCAAGAAGCGAAAAGGGAATTTGATCGAATTGATAGGAAACTAACGCTATAAAAAACCCCGGTAACGTAACCGTTACAAATAAGGCGACTACACGAATGATGCGCATGAAACTAATGTAAAAAAAGCTTGCATGTGCGTCATCAGCAGAATACAGTAACTGATTAATACTCGTTGGCCCGATTAAGCATGTGGGATTCCCGTCTACCAGGATGGCAAAGCGCCCTTGATTCAAGGATTCAACAACATAATCCGGTCGACCAACGTAATCCATTAAGGGGAAGATGGAAAATTGATTATCATATAGGAGTTCTTCAACCTGGTAACTGCTGACTATGATATCAACCTTTAATGAATCCAATCGTTTTTTAATATCAAAAAGAATCGAGGGATTAATAATGTCATCTATATAAAGTAGCAATATTTTAGTTTTACTTCTTTTCCCGATTGTATATTCTATACATTTAAGTGATGCCGTTTTTAACCTTTGGCGAATTAAAGACATGTTATCCGATATATTCTCAACAAATCCATCTCTAGGTCCCCTAATGGAAGATTCTATATTGGACTCTTCCGGACTACGCTTAGGGGAATTAGCTAATGGCGTATAGTAAATTTCATTAGAAGATTCATTAATAATGATTAGGTCTCCTGAAAAAAGAATGCTTTCTACTCCCTCTTTTAAATCGGAGCCCTTTTTAAGCGTACTGATCTCCATAATATTGCTTAATTGATCAATTGTTAATTCGCCATTTTCTTGAACCGCTTTTGATATTGTAGGCAGTATCACTTCATTGATAAATTGCATATCCACTAGGTTTGGCGCATATAAAAATCCCAACAAATAACGACCTTCATTATCAAAAGTTTTTGTTCTTAAAACAACATCAGAAGAATGTTCGAACCATTTTTGGATTTGGTCAATGCAAGAAGGAGTTCCATTCCATTTTCCCTTCTTCATAATGTTTCACCTTTCCCTTTACCTTTTCCCTTTTTTATAACAAGAAATAACAGTATAATTGCGGCACTTAAAAGAAACAGACTACTGATTGGAAAGAAATACTTGTATATAAAATAAAAAAATGAAGTAGCATCCCAATGGATTAGCGCTCCAAAAACAATTAACAAATATAGCGAAAGCAGTATCCACTTCTGATGTTTTGAATTTGAGATTAATTTATAGCCTATAAATAAACATAAACTAATTCGAATCATGGCACCTGAAAGCCATTGGAAAATGGAAAGGAAATCGAGTCGAGTAATATAATAGCCAAACCTTAACAACTTCCACTGTTCATAAGCTGGATTCCTCATTTTCACTGCTTCCACAGAACCAAATTCTGCAATCGCTCCCATGAGGGGTCCTAACGTCAGCATGATTAAGATAATACCAACCAGTATAAGCCACTTGGCTTTTAGCTTATTTTTCAAGTAAGGAGTTAAAAATAAAAAAACGATAATTTCTAAATATCCTGCACTCGTATACAGAATTCCATTTAGAGTATTGTGATACCCGCTTTCAAATATCGGGAACAATAATTCGTAATTCTTATTACTCGTATTCCCCAGCCCCACAAATATCCCAAAAAAAGTGACCAACGGAAGAAACAGGAAAGCCAAAGTACTTATAGTGCGTATTCCTTTATAACTTGCAAAAATACAAATAAAAGTGAATATGCTGACGACTACGATGTTTGGTATGTCATGAGTATAATTAGCTTTTGCCCAAATCACTGTAAATTTGACGGTAATGAAGGCGTTAATTATAAAGTACAATCCAAATGCTATAGTGAAAATATATGTAACAAAAGGTGTAGACCATTTTTTCAGAAAAGAGATTATATCTTCTGTATCTAGTTTTTTATAAATATAAAAAATAAATAGCGTCCAAACGATACAGGGAACAACACTTATTATGACACTTACCCATGCGTCGCGTTGAGATGCGGATAAGATATTGGGAATGAGCAGGACATGTACCATGAATCCTGTATTCATAATGATTAAAACATAGATGTGTAAAGCCTGAATTACCTTTTGATCCATAATATCCCCCCCATTAATTACATCATTAAAGGTAATTTCCCCTTTTAAAAATTTATTTATGTAAAAACTTCTCACGATAAGAGAAATTGCTTGGCGGGGGTATTAGTTTTCAACTAATACAGGTAAAAAAATAAGAGGCAGCTACAGGCTGCCTCATTGTGCTATTACTATATATAATATCGCTCTTTAAAAACTACCTGTGTTGACTTTCTCTGGACGGACCACTGGTTCGGATAATTTCTTTCCTTCTTCATTAAGAACATCGGCGCTGCCCTGCACTTGTACTTCAACGCTTTCAATTCCTTTCTGTTCCGTTAACGAAAGGACCAATGCATCAAGTACTTCTTGTGATACCTTTTTCTCTTTAAAGCTTCCAAGGATATTTTCGTTAAAATTGAGGCTGACCTTACCTTCTGCCACTTTAGGCTCGTCAAGTAAAGCTACATCACTCATGAACCCTGTTTGCAGGTTAGAACCCGAAGGACTCTTCGTTAATTCCTGTATGACTGCCGTTACATTATCAGACACCGTTTCGCTGATCCTGCGTGTCACCGGAACATAATAGGTGTGCTCCTCGTCACCGCCTACATAATAAACGGTCAGTGCTTTGGAATTCGAAATGTCGACCACGTCACTCGTATCGATATTGATTCCTGAAGACCTTGAGATATTCTCATCTATCGGTGTGCCATTGACCGGCATTTCGGAAATATCTTCCCCATTTATTCTCATTTGGATTTTATCGACCGAGTCGAATTGTGTCAGAGTCCATGTAATGGCTTGAAGGATTTTGAGTTCATCCTCTTTTTGATAGTTTTTGAACTCCGGCGAAAAGTCCGCAACAGCCACTCCTTCTTTAATGTTCACGCTTATTTGGGTATCGGCAGGAATGACGGCCCTGAATCCATTAGGAAGTTTATCCGTGACTGGTCCGTTAGCGACAAGGTAATCAAGGGCCTGTTTAGCTACGGCCTCCGATTTAGGAAGTTCCAATGTCTGTGGAACCACATATCCACTTTTATCAATTAAATATAACTCTGTCTTCACTGTTTTCGACTCAACAGCGCCTTCTTCTCCATCTGTTGCAGGCTTTTCTTCACCATTCGTTTCTGTTTCTTTTAATGAAGATTCATCCTCGACTAATGAAACATCCTTTGGTGGATCAATTTCCTTTTTCTCTTCACCGCCAAATAACCCGCAGCCTGAAAGCCAAAAAGAAGATGCCAGAATGGTCACAGCCATTGTTACTTTTGATTTATTGGACATAAAATCACTCCTAGGACAGTTTGTACTCCTATTTATACGAGCCCTAAGCGAAAATAGACCAATTATTTTTCACTCCGATAATGGAGCTGGGCAATTTACCTGTACTGCTGCATCTTTGTCAGCTTATTTGGATTTCGGGACTTCCTGCTTGGAACAAACGAATCCCATTCCCCAAGATAATCGGTATGATGGACAGGATCACTTCATCCACCAGCGATTTCTTCATGAAATCCGACACTAACTCCGCACCGCCTACAAGCCAGATCCTTGATCCGCCTTTCAGTTTTCCAATGAAATCACCCACAACTCCAATCACAAACTCCACATGTTCTTCTTTCCCTTTGAAAAGACATAGCAGGCTTTATCTTGATAGGGAAATTCTTCTGCCATTGTATGAATCTGTTGATATGTCGTATTTCCCATAATCACCGTATCGATATTTTTATAGAAATCGCCGTACTCATTGTCCCCTTCTGTCTCTTCAAGCCAATCTATGCTTCCATCTTCCCTAGCGATATATCCATCCAGGCTTGTAGCTATATACATAACGGCAGGATTCCCCATTTTTTCCCTCAGAAAAAAGGCTTCCATATGGAAGCCTTATAAGTGATCAATTTTAATTGTTTCGATTGTATTGATATGAATACCGAGCCAGCTCTCCGCGATGGAACCGAACATATCTCTTGAACCGGTTGTATAAAAGCGATGAACTGGACGAAGCTTGCTTTTATTGATTAATTTATAGTAATCCAAAATGACACTTGCCTCTCGGGCCGTCTCTTCCCCAGAGGAAATGACTTGTACTTCATCCCCCATATAGGTTGAGATTACAGGCCCCAGCAGTGGATAATGGGTACAGCCAAGGATTAATGTGTCGATCTTCGTTTTCTTCAACGGACTCAAGGTTTGTGCCACGACCCTATTGACTATCTTCCCTTGAAACTCGCCGCTTTCTACGATAGGGACAAATTTCGGACATGCTAAACTATCTACTTTCACATCGGAATTGATGGAGGCAAGTGCATCGTCATACGCTTTGCTTTTTACTGTGCCTTCCGTACCAATAATGCCAATATGCAAGGAATTGGAAACTTTCAACGCCGCCCTTGCCCCAGGATGAATGACGCCTAATACAGGAATCGGAAGTAATGCCCTGATTTCATCCAAAACAGCTGCAGTAGCTGTATTGCAGGCGATGATCAGCATTTTTATATCCTTCTTCATCAAAAACCTCGTCATTTGCCATGTGAAGGTCTGGACATCTTTTTTGGTCCTAGGCCCATAAGGGCATCTTGCTGTATCACCTAAGTATATAATATTTTCATTTGGAAGCTGACGCATGACTTCTTTAGCTACTGTCAAGCCGCCTACCCCTGAATCAATGATTCCTATCGGTTGTTTCAAAAAACTCGCCTCATTTTTCTTTCATTTCTTGATGTAGTTTTGCTAGAATACCTTGCAGGGACACGATGTCAGATTCGTTGAAATTGACTAATACCCCACTCAAGTACTGTTGTCGTTTATTAATCACTTCTTCAATAATCCGTTCACCTTCTTCAAGAAGGTGAATTCGAACCACGCGCCGGTCCTTATCATCCTTGACACGCTGGACAAGCTGATGTTTCTCCATGCGGTCAATCAGATCAGTCGTTGTGCTGAAGGCAAGAAACATCTTTGTGGACAATTCGCCAATCGTCATGTCGCCTGATTCAAAAAGCCATTGCAAAGCCACGAATTGAGGAATGGTGATTTTATAATCTTTGAGAATTTCTCTTCCCCTTTGCTTAAGCCATGTCGATACATAGCGTAATTCCCTCTCGATATCGGCTACATATGCAACCTGCTTCTCTTCATCCATACACACAGCTCCCCACTTCATGAAACTTATCATACTACCATTTTGGATGAAAGTGAAATGATTTTCAAGAATGATTATCCGGAATCCATAATGAAACCCCCTTCATAAAAATAAGCAGCATCCAAAGAAGTCAAAACAACCAAATTGTTTTGGCCTTCCTTATATGCTGCCAACGAACGGGAGTGAAAATATTTATAAGGCTTACGTATTAAATGTCAACACATTAAAGCTTAAGTTCTCCCATACGAAGGAGTTCTATGACTGCCTGCGAACGTCCTTTTACTCCAAGCTTCTGCATCGCATTCGAAATATGGTTTCGAACTGTTTTTTCGCTAATAAACAATTCACCTGCGATTTCTTTTGTTGTTTTGTCTTGTACTAGTAACTCAAATACTTCTTTTTCTCTTTTGGTGAGTAGTGGCTTATGAGTGAATTCGTTCTCCTTCAAGTAATGTTACCCTCCTTGCCTTCACCAGCATAAAACCCGGAGTGGGTGTCTATTTAGTCAAGATATAGTATGTCGGCCAGGGCAAGGGAGTGACTCTTTTACTTGTCTAAAATGAAAATATTTTCAGGAATGTTCGAGCTCTGTTTGCCACATCGATCGCTTCATCTCTTCCGTCCAAGGTATCGGCTTTCCGGTGGCTTTGGAAACTTGGACAATCGTTCCCCTACCCGTTAAACAAATTGAACCATCTTGTTTGGTTCCCATATAATGTATGTCTACTGAAGAGTTTCCGATATGGTCAGCTTTCACATGAATCGTCAATTGGTCATTGAAGAACACCTGCTTCAGGTAATCACACTGTAAATTGGCAACAACCGGCATCTCACTGCATTCAGCCGAGGTCCAGTCCTTCATGAACCCCATACTGTTGAAATACTCAATCCGAGCTTCCTCAAAATAAGTAAAAGGAATCGTGTTATTCAAGTGCCCAAACATATCAGTTTCTGAAAAACGGACCTTAATCTCATGTTTAAAAGAAAAATCATTGATCCACTCCGTTATATTATCGATATATGATATCCTGCCCATCTTGTGCACACCCTTTCTGAATTGAATGACTATTCACTCATTTTATAAGAAAACAACGATATTGAAAAGGATTTTCTATTGAAAGCAGGTTAATTTGCTTATTGCTCACTTTATTAATCAAATCCTTCAGCCTTTGCGTAAGGACGTTGGGTTACAACAAACTCATTTGCCCAAACCAATCACACTTCGATCCTGGTTTTTCAGGGTGCATGCAAATTTATCAACCTTTTAAGGATTTGCCATTCTCTACGAATGTAAAACAAAAAGAACCCATATCCTAAGATACGGGTTCTTTCATTTTCATTATTAAACTTCGTCGCTTCCGAAGAAGTTACGGAATTGTTGGATCGTAGTATCACGGTTCAATGCTGCAATCGAAGTTGTTAATGGAATGCCTTTAGGGCAAGACTGCACACAGTTTTGTGAGTTACCGCAGTTTGCAAGTCCTCCATCACCCATGATTGTATTTAAACGTTCAGCTTTGTTCATTGCACCCGTTGGATGTGCGTTGAATAAACGAACTTGTGATAATGGTTGTGGCCCCATGAAGTCTGAATTGCTGTTTACGTTCGGACATGCCTCCAAACAAACACCGCAAGTCATACATTTAGATAACTCGTAAGCCCATTGACGTTTCTTTTCTGGCATACGCGGTCCTGGTCCAAGATTGTACGTTCCATCGATTGGAATCCATGCTTTTACCTTTTTCAATGAGTCGAACATACGGCTGCGATCGACTTGTAGGTCACGAACGATAGGGAATGTACGCATTGGAGCTAGACGAACCGGTTGCTCCAATTGATCGATAAGAGCTGTACATGATTGTCTTGGTTTACCATTGATAACCATTGAACAAGCACCACAAACCTCTTCAAGACAGTTCATGTCCCAAGCGATTGCTGTAGTGTGCTTGCCTTGTACAGTTACCGGATTACGACGAATTTCCATTAGAGCGGAAATTACGTTCATATTCGGGCGATACGCTAATTCGAATTCCTCATCATAAGGAGCTGAATCCGGTGTATCTTGACGAGTGATTATAAAACGGACTGTTTTAGTCTCAGATTTAGTTTCAACCATTTTTTTGCTCCCCCTCTTTAGTGTTTCGTTGTGTAATCACGTTTACGCGGTGCGATCAGTGATACATCAATATCTTCATAATGGAATTCAGGTGCTTGATCCATGCCTTTGAATGTTGCCATAGTTGTTTTCATGAATTCCTCATCATTACGTTCTGGGAAATCAGGTTTGTAATGCGCTCCGCGGCTTTCGTCACGGTTTAACGCACCAATTGTGATTACACGAGCCAATTGCATCATATTTTGCAGCTGTCTAGTGAATGCAGCTCCTTGGTTACTCCATTTTGCCGTGTCATTGATGTTAATTTTCTTGTAACGTTCCATCAGTTCAAGAATCTTGTTATCCGTTTCTTTCAGCTTGTCATTGTAACGAACTACAGTAACATGCTGTGTCATCCACTCACCAAGTTCTTTGTGAAGAACGTACGCATTTTCGTTACCATCAAGGGACATGACTTCATTCCATTTTTCCTGTTCTTGTTTTTCGTACCCTTCAAACAACGAAGAAGAAATGGATTCTGAAGTTTTATCAAGACCTTCAATATATTTAACGGCATTCGGTCCAGCGACTGAACCACCATAGATTGCAGAAAGAAGTGAGTTCGCACCAAGACGGTTACCGCCATGTTGAGAGTAGTCACACTCACCAGCAGCGAATAAACCTTTGATGTTAGTCATTTGGTCATAATCCACCCAAAGTCCGCCCATGGAATAGTGAACGGCAGGGAAAATTTTCATTGGAACTTTACGTGGATCTTCACCCATGAATTTCTCGTAGATTTCAATGATTCCGCCAAGTTTTATATCAAGTAATTTAGGATCTTTATGTGATAGATCCAGGTAAACCATGTTTTCTCCATTAATGCCAAGCTTCATGTTCATGCATACGTCGAAGATTTCACGAGTCGCGATATCACGAGGTACTAGATTACCATAAGCAGGGTATTTTTCTTCAAGGAAATACCAAGGTTTTCCGTCTTTATATGTCCAGATACGTCCACCTTCACCACGAGCGGATTCACTCATTAGACGAAGTTTGTCATCTCCAGGGATTGCAGTCGGGTGAATTTGAATGAACTCACCATTTGCATAATTTACACCTTGTTGATAAACGATGGAAGCTGCTGAGCCTGTATTGATCATTGAGTTAGTTGATTTACCGAAAATGATTCCAGGGCCACCGCTCGCCATGATGACTGCGTCGCCAGGGAATGATTTGATTTCCATTGAAGTCAGGTTTTGAGCTACGATACCACGTGCTGTTTGTTCATCATCGATAACAGCTCCAAGGAATTCCCAGCCTTCATATTTCGTTACAAGGCCTTCAACTTCATAACGGCGAACCTGCTCGTCCAATGCGTAAAGTAATTGTTGACCAGTCGTTGCACCAGCAAATGCTGTACGGCTATGTTGAGTACCACCGAAACGACGGAAATCAAGAAGACCTTCCGGAGTACGGTTGAACATAACACCCATACGGTCAAACATATGGATGATAGATGGTGCTGCTTCGCACATCGCTTTAACCGGCGGTTGGTTAGCCAAGAAATCTCCGCCATAAACTGTATCGTCGAAGTGGATATATGGAGAATCCCCTTCACCTTTTGTATTTACTGCCCCATTGATTCCGCCTTGGGCACAAACTGAGTGAGAGCGTTTAACAGGCACTAAAGAAAATAAATCAACCTGTTGTCCCAGCTCTGCTGCTTTGATCGTAGCCATTAATCCAGCTAGACCTCCACCAACGATAACTATTTTACCTTTACCCAATTCTGTCACTCCCTTATTTCCATTAGCCAAGCTATGTTTTTCCTAATACTTATAAATGAACTCTATCTTCTTATACGAAAGCGAAAATTGCGCTAATTCCGATATAAGAAAGAAGAACGAAAACGATCAATGTAAAGTAAGTCATGATTTTTTGCGATTTAGGTGAAACTGTAAGACCCCAGCTCACTGCAAATGACCATAATCCATTAGCAAAGTGGAAAATTGCCGAGATAATACCAACAATATAGAACACAATCATAAATGGACTAGAGAAAATTTCAGCCATCATGTCAAAGTTAACTTCAGCACCCATAGCTGCTTGAATTCTAGTTGCCCATATATGCCAAACAAGGAAAATCAACGTTATGATTCCAGTTAGACGTTGCAGCATGAACATCCAGTTACGGAAGAAACTAAATCTGCCTAAATTGTTTTTTGCTGTAAAGGCAATATAAATTCCGTACACAGCATGGAAAATGAGCGGTAGATAGATGACGACCCATTCTACCAAAATCTTCACGGGCGTATACTCAATTAAATGAACTGCCCCATTAAAAGTCTCTTCTCCTTTTGTTGCCATAAAGTTTACCGATAAATGAAAAATTAGGAATAGACCAATTGGAATTACTCCTAGAAGTGAATGAAGCCTGCGATTCCCAAACTCACGATTTTTTGCCACTAAGTGCCCCCCCTTAATTTGTGAAAAATCATGCAAAGATAAACTGGTGGCTACCTTTTATCTCCGCGTGAAAATACAGTATAGAGTCAAAAAAACTCCTCTATACTTCCTTTACAATTATGTGACATGTCCATTTTACTCCTGACTTCTATGTGCGTCAAGAAAACGGATACAAGAAATCTCTTTTTCAGAATAGATTTTATTGGATCAAATTGGATATTTTTTGTTTGTCAAGATGATATTTTGAAGAAATTTCAAATTTAACTATTAATATCTCGGTATAATTTCTCATTTTTTTCCAATTGTTATTTAAATAAATAAAAAACAGTATAATTTGCAAAAGAAATACGTTTATAATAGATTTACAGAAAGAGGCGATAAACTATGAAAAAAAATATTGCTGCTGCGATAGAAGAAGAGATTCAAGCTGAAGAAATTCAAACTGAAGAATTCCAAGTTCCAGCTTTCGGATACGAATTAATCAGAGAAGTTCTATTGAACGATATTCTCGGAAAAGACTCTAATCAAATCCTCTATTGGGCAGGTAAACAATTAGCAAGAAAATTCCCATTGAATGGCGATCAGGAAGTGATTGAATTTTTCCAGAGCGCTGGATGGGGCAATCTGGAAATCATGAAGTATACGAAACACGAGATGGAATTATCCCTGACGGGTGAAATAATCAGCCGCCGCCTGGATTTACACCCTGATTGTCACTTCCAACTTGAAGCCGGTTTCCTTGCCGAGCAGTTTACACTGCAAAAAAAATTCCTCAGCGAATCAACGGAAGAAATCAAACGCCGCGCAAAAAAAGTGATATTCACCATCCAATGGGATCCCAGAGATCCAATCTATTAAGCCCTTAAAACAGACTTACCCTTTTTACCGGAAGTCTGTTTTTTTATTGGACTCCTTACACTCAAGCTAGCACATTTGCATGCTGCCCAAGTTTAAATGCTTCATGAAGAGATTCGACCGCCTTCACCATTTCCTTTTCATTGACGACAGTCGAGACTTTAATTTCCGATGTGCTGACCATTTTCACTTGAATGCCTGTATTGGCCATCACTTCAAACATCTCGGCAGCCACTCCTGGATTGGATACCATACCAGATCCGACGATGGACACTTTGGCCAACCCACCCTCCGTTTCGATTCGGTCGAATGCCAATCGTTCTTTATTGTTTTCCAGCACGATCAATGCCGCTTCCGTATCTTCACTTTTTGTGGAAAATGATAGATTGGTCGTATCCTCGGCAGTCATGCTTTGAATGATGATGTCCACATTAATCCGGTTTTTCGCAAGTGTCGTGAAAATTGTGGATAATGCACCAAGTGATTGGGGCAAACCATAAATTGTGACCCTAGTAATACTGTCTTCAAAAGCAATGCCCCGTACAATTAAGTTTTCTTCCATAGTTGCTTCCTCCTCTATGATCGTTCCTGATTCTCTCTCCATGCTCGAACGGACTTCAAGCGGGATTTGATAATTCTTTGCATATTCGACAGCCCTTGGATGTAGGACGCCCGCCCCCAGGTTTGCTAGTTCCAGCATCTCATCGTAAGAAATGGATTGAAGTTTTCGCGCACCTTTTATGTAGCGTGGATCCGTAGTGAAAACACCCGTTACATCCGTATAAATATCGCATCTATCCGCATTCAGCGCTGCAGCGATGGCAACCGCCGTCGTATCGGAACCACCCCGCCCTAAGGTAGTGATTTCCCCATTTGCATCGCTCCCCTGGAAACCGGCTACGACCACAATTTTCTTTTCCTGGAGCTGGGCTTGAATCCTTGTAGCATCGATGTTTAAAATCCTGGCATTCCCATGAACGGATTCCGTTTGCATACCTGCCTGCCAGCCTGTGTACGAAATGGCTTCATGTCCTTTTTCAATCAATGCCATCGTTAACAGGGATATCGTGATCTGTTCCCCCGTCGTCAATAGCATATCCATTTCCCTCTTGCTCGGGGTTCCGGAAATATCTTGGGCCATGGAAACCAATTGATCTGTGGTTTTCCCCATAGCTGAAACAACGACTACCACACCATTTCCATTCTCCACTTCCTCGATTACCCGATTGGCAACATTTTTGATTTTTTCTACGCTTCCGACAGATGTTCCGCCGAATTTTTGAACGATTAATGCCATCCTAATGCACCCTCTCTACCTTTTTAGGCAATAAAAAAAGCAATGAGAAATATCTCATTGCTGTGATCACATATCTAATACTGTAAACACAGTGAGATAGCTCTCCAGGGTATTAACCCTGACAATCCGCCATTTATTAAATGTCAGACCAGAAAAACAAGGTATGAGTCTTGTCTTCCTTCGGCGTCATCCCCTTTCAAAACCTTTCATGGAAGCTCATACTTCTCCAGGTTTTTACTCTTGAATTCCGCACCTCTATCAGCACTTTTAAGTTGTCTAGTTAAAAATTCTTTTTAATCATAGCATAGGGAATAGTCGGTAGCAAGATTATTCTTGTAATTTTCTTACGATTCCCTCGGCTACCCCTTTTGGCATGCCCGCTTCCATAATTTCCTCGGCCGTTGCCTCTTTGATTTTCTTCAATGACCCAAAATGCCTTAACAATTGCTTCCTTCGCTTTTCCCCAACACCTGGAATATCATCTAGCTGGGAGTGAACCGCATTTTTCCCGCGTAGCTGCCGATGAAACGTAATCGCGAACCTATGCACCTCATCCTGAATTCTTTGCAATAAGTAAAATTCCTGGCTACGTGAATCAAGTGGTACGAGTTCAAGCGGATTTCCAATCATCAACTGCGAGGTCCTATGCTTTTCATCCTTTATGAGACCTGATAGTGGAATATCAAGGCCCAATTCATTCTCCAATATATCCCGAACGGCTTCCACATGGCCCTTTCCACCATCGATGATGATTAAGTCCGGAAGTGGCAGCCCTTCTTTCAATACTCGTGAATACCTTCTTCTGACCACTTCACGCATCGATTCATAATCATCAGGTCCCTGGACCGTCTTGATCTTATATTTACGGTACTCCCTTTTTTCCGGTTTCCCATCAATGAACACGACTAAAGCGGAAACAGGGTCACTTCCCTGAATATTGGAGTTATCGAAAGCTTCAATTCGGTGCGGGGTGTAGATGCCTAATTGGTTCCCGAGGTTTTCCACCGCATTGATGGTTCTTTCTTCATCCCGTTCAATCAAGGAGAATTTTTCCTGAAGGGCGATGGAGGCATTTTTATTCGCTAATTTAAGCATGTCTTTTTTCGATCCCCGTTTCGGGTGAATCGTTTTGACACCAAGGAGCCCCTCGGCCATTTCGGCATCCACTGACTCAGGCAGCAAGATTTCCTTTGGTTTAAAGTGGTTGGTAATCTCGTAAAACTGACCGAGGAATGTAAGTAATTCCTGTTCCGGTTCATCATAGACAGGAAAAAGTGAAACATCTCTTTCTATCAATTTACCCTGTCGGACAAAAAATACCTGAACGCACATCCAGCCTTTATCATAGGCAAACCCAAATACATCCCTGTCGATGAAATCAGTCGTCATCATTTTCTGCTTCTCCATCGTAATATCGATGTGGGCAATTTTGTCACGGAACTCCTTGGCCCTCTCGAAATCGAGATTTTCCGATGCCTCCAGCATTTTTTCAGTCAGTTCTTTTTTTATCTCAGTATGTCCACCGTTCAAGAAGCGGTTGATATCATCCACCATTTTCTTATATTCCTGTTCCTCAACATCATAAACACATGGGGCCAGGCACTGGCCAAGGTGATAATAAAGACAAACGCGATCAGGTAAGGTATTGCATTTTCTAAGAGGATAGATGCGGTCGAGCAATTTTTTCGTTTCGTTAGCTGCAAAAGCATTTGGATATGGTCCGAAGTATTTCCCTTTATCTTTTTTTACTTTTCGCGTAATGATTAGACGTGGATGACGTTCCGCCGTCAGCTTGATGAAAGGGTACGTCTTATCATCCTTAAGCATGACATTATATTTTGGATCATGTTTTTTGATTAAGTTCAGCTCTAAAATAAGGGCCTCGATATTGGAAGAGGTGACGATGTATTCAAAATCCTCTATCTCATTCACAAGCCGAAATGTTTTTCCATCATGAGAACCCGTGAAATAAGAACGGACACGATTTTTCAACACTTTCGCTTTGCCTACATATATGATCGTTCCCTGACGATCTTTCATTAAATAACAACCAGGTTGATCGGGAAGAAGGGCAAGTTTATTCTTTATTTGTTGGTTCATGCATTCAGCCTCCTGTTCTCCCATTTTACAATTATTATATATCAAGATAGCGAAAAAAGCTTCAAGTCCGCAGACTTGAAGCTTTTTTTAGCTAACTTACTATTACGCGTGTTTTGCAATAAGTTCAGCAAGTGCTTCTTTAGGTTGGAAACCAACAACTTTATCCACCACTTCACCGTCTTTAAGAACGATTAATGTCGGGATGCTCATCACACCGAATTTCCCAGCTGTTTCTTGGTTTTCATCTACATCCACTTTTACGATTTTCGCTGTATCGCCAATTTCAGTATCAAGCTCTTGAAGAACAGGAGCGATCATTTTACAAGGTCCGCACCATGGTGCCCAAAAATCTACAAGGACTACACCTTCGCTAGTATCTGTTGTGAAAGTTCGGTCAGTTGCATTTACAATAGCCATATATATTTCCTCCTCAAAATTACTCAAATAACTAAAGACAGTATACCATTATTGCTAGAAACGATGCTAATATTTTGCTTCAGTGGTAGGATGTCCAAAAAAAGAGTAAATATGCAGGCTCAAACCTTGCCTAAAAGCCAAAAAAAATGAAGGGGCAAGACATGTATCGGCTTATGCCAAATGTCTTGCCCCTCATCAGAATTTATTTCTTTTAAGCGTTAACTTTTAGTTTTTTGAATTCTTCCGTAAGTAATGGAACGACTTCGAAAAGATCTCCGACAATTCCATAATCAGCTATATTGAATATGTTAGCTTCAGGGTCTTTGTTGATGGCAACGATAACCTTGGAGTTGGACATCCCCGCTAAATGCTGTATCGCTCCAGAAATACCGCAGGCGATATAAAGGTCTGGTGTAACGACTTTACCCGTTTGCCCGATTTGCAAAGAGTAATCGCAATAGTCCGCATCACATGCACCGCGGGAAGCACCTACCGCTCCGCCCAGTACTTGTGCCAGTTCCTTCAATGGTTCAAAACCATCTTCACTTTTCACGCCACGGCCACCTGCGATGATTACTTTTGCTTCTGAAAGGTCGACCCCTTCACTAGCTTTTCTAACAACATCTTTGATGATTGTGCGTAAATCCTTAATATCCACACTTAATGCAGAAACATCACCAGAGCGGGACTCATCTTTCGCTAACGGTTCAATATTGTTCGGACGGATTGTCGCGAATATCACGCCATCTGTAACAATTTTCTTTTCAAATGCTTTACCAGAATATATCGGGCGGGTGAAAACGATATTTCCGCCTTCTTCTTCAATGGATGTAACGTCGGAAATCAATCCTGATTCAAGCTTTCCAGCCAATTTAGGTGCAAGGTCTTTTCCCAGAGCCGTATGTCCAAAGAAAATCCCTTCTGGCTTTTCCTGCTCGATGACGGCAAGCAAGCCTTGCGCATAACCATCTGAAGTATATTGTTTCAATAGATCATTTTCGACTGCAACAACCCGGTCTGCACCATACTGGATCAATTCATTTCCGAAATTTTGAACACTGTCACCAACTAAAACACCTACGATTTCCCCGCCATCTGCAGCAAGTTTAGCCGCACCGATAGCTTCAAATGATACATTTCTTAGTGAACCGTCGCGAACTTCGCCCAATACAAGAAACTTTCTAGCCATTTATAAAAACCTCCTGTGCTCTATTTTATCTATTTGTCGTGTGTTGTTGTTTTAAAAGTACCGTTTCGATTAAATCACTTTTGCTTCGCTGCGTAATAATTGAACAAGTTCGCTGACTTGGGCACCGATTTCGCCGTTCAATACTTTTCCAGCTTCTTTTTTCGCAGGAAGGTAGATTTCAATCGTTTTTGTTTTTGCTTCAACATCTTCCTCTTCCAAATCCAGGTCATCCAATTCCAATTCTTCAAGCGGTTTTTTCTTCGCTTTCATGATTCCCGGCAAAGAAGGATAACGTGGCTCATTTAACCCTTGTTGAGCTGTCACTAACAATGGAAGAGATGCTTCGATCGTTTCAGAGTCCCCTTCGACATCCCGGATAACGCTTACATTTCCATTTGCAATGTCCAGTTTAGTAATGGTTGTAATATAAGGAATTTCTAAAATCTCGGCAACTCGTGGACCCACTTGACCAGAACCGCCATCGATTGCAACGTTCCCTGCAATGATTAGATCGGCATTTTTACCTTTTAAGTATTCGCCTATAATTTTGGCAGTCGTGAATTGATCGCCATTTTCTATGTCGTCCTCAATATTTATCAATACGGCTTTGTCAGCCCCCATTGCAAGCGCTGTGCGTAATTGCTTTTCAGCCTCTTCGGTTCCGACAGAAATAACCGTTACTTCGCCGCCTTGTGCATCTCGCACCTGGATTGCTTCTTCAACAGCATATTCATCGTATGGATTAATGATGAATTCTGCTCCATCCTCATTAATTTTCCCGTTGGATAGTGTAATTTTTTCTTCTGTATCAAATGTTCTTTTCAGCAGTACATAAATGTTCACGATAATACCTCCCGAATGATTTGAGTTTTGAAGATTATGAATTTTATTGATATATATTATTGTATTCTTCAAATTTCATCAAAATCCTGCATGATATATAAAAATAGTTATTTATTTCCCTGTGAATACAGCTTCTCTTTTTTCCATGAAAGCGCCAATTCCTTCTTTTGCGTCAGCAGTATCGAAAGCTTTGCCAAAGAGGTCGGCTTCCCTTTCCACACCTTTATAGTAGGAATCATGCTTGGAATAATTTAATAATTCTATAGCCGCCTTTAAAGCCAGAGGGCTTTTCTTGGCAATTTTATTGGCTAGTTCCTTCGCTTTTGGAATCAGTTCTTCATCCGGGAAAGCATGGTTGGCCAATCCGCATTGCACAGCTTGGATACCTGTAATCGGTTCACTTGTAAACAGCATTTCAGCGGCCTTTGCCATACCCACATAACGAGGAAGACGCTGGGTGCCAGCAAATCCAGGGATTAAGCCCAACTGCAGTTCAGGCAAACCTAGTTTAGCCTTTTCGGTTACCAAACGGATGTGACAGGACATGGCCAGCTCCAATCCTCCGCCAAGCGCCGCACCATGGATGGCTGCAATGACCGGCTTTGGAAAAGATTCGATTTTCTCGAATACAGATTGACCATTCTTGGTCAGCTTCTCGAAAGCCTTACCGTTTGTCACTTCCGTAAACTCTTTAATGTCTGCTCCTGCAGAGAAAAATCTTCCTTCACCATGAAGAAGGACAACCCGTACGGCTTCGTCTTGCTCAATTTGATCAAAGGCCTGTGACAGCTCTCCGATGATTGCCGTGGAAAGCGCATTTGCTGGTGCATGATCAATCGTTATAAATGCTACATGATTTTCGACAGAAAGCTTAAGGTATTCCATATCTATCCCTCCTGGCATCTAGTCAAACTTTTTCGAAAATTCTATATGTATCACTTCCCGGTAAGCCGGAAAGCATATTAACCGATTCTTTCGAGGATGGCTAGCCATCCTCTATTAAAATCGTTAACTTTTCAAGCCACAGCCGCCAATTAGAAGGCGGTGAACGTCTGGTGCAAGGTCTGGGAGCGAATACTTTTGCTCATTCATGACCCAAGTCGTCACTGTTTCGTCAATCGTTCCAAAAATCATCTGCCTGGCAAGTAAATTATTTAAATCAGGCAAAAATTCGCCGTTCTCTTTTCCTTCTTTAATGATCTGATCGATTAAATTTAAATATCCTCTTAACACATCATTAATCCTTAGGCGTAATTCTTTATTCGACTGTCTTAATTCCAACTGAGTGACAATTGCTAAATTCACGTCTTCTGAAAGGTTTTGAAAATGTTTTTGGATGAGCACATGCAGTTTATCCGAAGCTGTGGTCTTTCCTTTTAGTTCTTCTTCGATCTGTTCCACAAAATAGCCCATCTTTTCATGGAATAATGATATTAAGATATCTTCTTTATTTTTAAAATAAAGATATATGGTGCCATCCGCTACGCCTGCCTGCTTGGCGATTTTGGATACTTGGGCTTGATAGTAACCGTTTTGGGCAATGACGATAACGGCCGCATCAATAATTTGGTTATACTTTGGTCTGTTGCGTTTCACTGGATGTCCCCTTTCAGAAAATGAATGAATCATCATTCATATTTCTATCATAGAATGACGACCCTTTACTGTCAAGCAAAAACTTCTAAGAGTCCTGACATTCCACTTATGTTCATTGTACAGCCCCAATCCATAGGTTGTCCAGTCGTTCTGCAAAACACGGAGCCCTATTCCGCTGCTCCGTATGAAGGGGTTGCTTGTTTACGCTTCTTTTCTTTCCTCCGATATTTTTTTCTTTTCTTCCTCGATAAGGACTCTTCTCAGGATCTTTCCTATCGTCGTTTTAGGAAGTTCCTCCCTAAATTCATAGCTGCGCGGTACCTTATAGGAAGCCAGGCTTTTTCTAGCAAAATCATTCAATTCATCTTCAGTCACCCTGGCATTTTTTTTCAGTACGACGTAGGCTTTGACGGTCTCACCGCGATATGGGTCAGGGATACCTGCCACAACAACCTCCTGTACGGCCTCATGCTCGTATAGTACCTCTTCCACCTCACGTGGGTATATATTGAAACCACCAGCAATGATTGTATCCTTTTTCCTCTCAACTACATAAAAGAACCCCCGCTCATCCATGTAACCCAGGTCGCCTGTTAGTAGCCACCCATCTTTAAAAGTGCTTTCCGTTTCATCCGGACGGTTCCAGTAACCTTGCATTACCTGAGGTCCTTTTATGGCAATCTCACCAATTTCATTCGGAGGTAGCTCTTCGCCCGTTTCCAGGGACAGAATCACCGAGTCGGTATCTGGCCATGGCAATCCAATGCTTCCTTTTACACGCGGCTGATCCCAAATGAAATTAGCATGGGTTACCGGTGAGGTTTCCGACAGTCCAAAGCCTTCAACCAGCTTCCCGCCGGTAATTTTCTCAAACTGCTCTTGAACCTCTAAAGGTAATGGTGCAGAACCGCTTATGCAGGCATTGATGGAAGAAAGGTCATACTTAGCGATATCCGGATGGTTCAAGAGGCCGATATACATCGTTGGCGCTCCTGGAAACATGGTCGGTTTCTGTTTTTGGATGGTTTTAAGCGTCGCTTCAACATCAAACTTCGGCATGATGATCATGGTGTTCCCTTCCATGACGGAAAGAACCAAGACTGTCGTCATACCGTACACATGGAAGAATGGGAGAATCGCAAGGATCCTTTCCTCACCGCGCTTATTTTTATAAAGCCATGCATTGCACATTTTTGTATTTGCCAGCAAGTTCTTATGGGTAAGCATGACCCCTTTGGGAAAGCCTGTTGTCCCGCCAGTATATTGCAAAAGTGCAAGGTCATTATTCACATCGATCGGCTCAGCGACTTCTTCAGGGACCTTTTGTTTCATGATTTCGGAAAATAAATGATGATTGCCCGCATGCTCCACATTGATGACAATGCCGTATTGCTTTTTTTGAATAAAAGGATAGATAAGATTTTTCGGAAAAGGTAAATATTCCTTGATAGCGGTTACAATTATATGTTCTATATCCGTTCTTGAAGCGACTGCAGTGACACGGGGAAATAAAATATCCATCGCTAAAATTATTTTAGCTCCTGAATCTTTCATTTGATACTCTAATTCACGTTCAGTATAGGTTGGATTCGTTTGAACCACGACACCGCCAGCCATCAATATCCCAAAAAAGCTTATGACACCCTGAGGGCAGTTCGGAAGCATGACGGCAACGCGTTCTCCTTTTTGAAGACCGATACTTTTTAAATACGCTGCGAACTTTAAAGCAGATTCATATACTTCCTGGAAAGTTAATTCTTTTCCCTGGAAATGAATCGATACTTTATCAGGGAATTCTTCGGCTGATTCCTTCAAAAAAGAATAAAGAGGTTTATCTTCGTACGACAAAACCGCTGGTATCTGTTCTGGATAAATAGCTTGCCATGGCTTATTGCTCATTTGCCCCCTCCTTCTGAATATTCTCAATACTCTTTATCATTATAATACAATCGGGATTTTCTTACAATTGCTTAAATTCAGAAAAATAAGCATAAAGGCTGATGATGAGCGTTAAGGTGGTCCATATATCCTACGAGAGTACAAGAGAGGATTGGAAACACTTAAAAAGGAAAACAAAAAAAGGAGTGTTTTACTCCTTATAGACTGTAAACAAACTTGAAGAAAAGTCCCATTTCAATATGTTACGAATTAGATTTGCAGCATAACCTTGGTTTCGAAAGTTTCACTTTACACACCACCTCCTTTTTTAAAATGGAATTCAAATAAAAGAAGCGGCACAATGGCCGCTTCAATTGAAGAATATCATATAAAAAATTCCTAACAGAAAAAAGATTCCGCAACAAACAATTAAGACTTTTGCAAGCTTCTCCACAGTTTTCTCCCTCTCATGAAGGGCATTAAGAAATTCCTGCGCCGATGACAAAAGATAATGCGATTGAAATGATCATCGATAGGAATCCTACTGCCCGATTATCTTTTTGTATCTCTTCATCTATTTTAAATCCAGGAGTCATAAATTCAAAAATGAAATAACCGATCAACAGAAGGATAAATCCGTATACGCCCCAGCCAATCATGGTAAGCAGCGAATTCTGATGGAGGATGGACTGTTGGAATACATAGGCGATTCCAAATATTTTACCACCTGTTGCCAACGCGACAGAAAGGTTTCCCTGTTTGATTTCCTCCCAGTTCTTGTACTTTGTGACAAGTTCAAAAATGGCTAAAAAAACAATCATGCAAAGAATGACGACACTGTAACGAGCAGCTATATATACATATTCATTTTCCCACATGTTCTCCATGGTCCAACTCCCGAATGGTAACTAGCCACCCGGCTTGGCAGTTAGCCGGAATGACCACTTTCCTTTATTTAAATTCCACCACCGTAACACCTGTTCCGCCTTCACCGGCTTCGCCGAAGCGAATCCTTTTGACAGAGCGGTGATTTTTCAAGTATTCCTGGACCCCGGACCGGAGAGCGCCCGTTCCTTTACCATGAATGATGGAGACACTGGAATAACCGGCCAAAAGAGCATCATCAACGTACTTTTCCACTCTTGATATTGCATTTTCAAAGCGTTCACCACGTAGGTCAAGTTCCACGCTAACATGATAATCGCGACCTTTTATCGTAGTAAGCGGCTTTATTTCTTTTACTTTCGTGGCCTTGATGAATTCTAGGTCAGACTCCTTCACCTTCATTTTCATGATGCCGATCTGAACCTGCCATTCATTACTTGATACCTTCTCGATCAAATGACCTTTTTGACCAAAACTTACGACCTTTACTTCATCACCAGGTTTCAAGCTTTTATCCAGAGGCCTCGCCACTTTATTTGATGTTTTTTTCACTTTAGGCGCTGCTTCTTCGAGCCGTTTTTTGGCATCAATCAGTTCATGTTCTTTAACATCGGCATGCTTTTCGAGTCGCAGTTTACGTAAGTCAGCTATAATCGCTTCCGCTTCTTTTTGTGCATTTTCAACGATTGCCGCTGCCTCTTTTGCTGCCTTTTCAACCATAGCATCCCGTTCTTCATGGTATTCACCAATTTGCCTTTGAAGGTCTTTATGAAGAATTTCCGCCTGTTTCAGGTGATTCTTGGCTTCCTGCTCCTCTTCTTCGGCCTTCTTGCGGCTGTCTTCAAGGGACGCTATCATATTCTCAACTTTATTCGTATCCTCACCAATATGGCTGCGGGCGCTGCTTATCACGCTTTCTTCCAAACCAAGGCGCTTGGAAATTTCAAACGCATTACTCCGTCCCGGTACACCGATCAAAAGTTTATAGGTGGGACTCAATGTTTCCACATTAAATTCAACGCTTGCATTAATGACGCCTTCCCGATCATATCCATAAGCTTTTAATTCCGGGTAATGTGTCGTGGCAATCACACGTGCACCGCGTTTATACACTTCATCCAAAATGGAAATGGCCAAAGCGGCACCTTCCTGAGGGTCAGTTCCCGCTCCAAGCTCATCGAATAAAACTAAGCTATCATAATCGACATTCTTAAGGATATCGACAATATTGACCATATGCGAAGAGAATGTACTTAAGCTTTGTTCAATCGACTGTTCATCGCCAATATCGGCATAAACAGAGGAAAACACTGCCGTTTCGGAACCATCAAGCGCAGGGATTTGCAGACCTGACTGGGCCATTAATGTACAGAGGCCAATTGTTTTCAGGGTAACCGTTTTACCTCCTGTATTCGGTCCGGTGATGACGATTGTCGTAAATTCATCACCAAGGAAAATGTCATTGGCCACGACAACATCACTCGGAATGAGCGGGTGTTTCGCTTTGAATAATTTCACGCGTCCCTCATTATTCAGAATCGGTTTGGACCCTTTTATCGCTTTTGCATACTTTGCCTTGGCGACAAGAAAATCGATTTGTGCAAGGACTTTGACATTATGAAGCAATTCAGGGGTGAACGCACCTACCTTTTCCGAAAGTTCGACCAAGATCCGTTCTATTTCCTGCGTTTCCTTCACTCGGGTTTCCTGCAGGACATTATTCAGTTGAACGATTGCTTGCGGTTCAATGAACAATGTCTGCCCAGATGAGGATTGATCATGAATGATCCCGCCATACACACTGCGGTATTCCTGTTTTACCGGGATGACAAAACGGTCATTCCGGATGGTGATGATGGCATCCGATAACATCTTTGATGCATTGGAAGAACGGATCATGCTTTCCAGTTTTTCCCGGACACGGCTTTCGTTCGTCCGAATTTGGTTTCTTAGGGTACGGAGCTTATCGCTAGCAGAATCCATCACTTCGCCATGCTCGCTTACTGCATACGTAATTTCCTGCTGCAAATCAATCAATGGATGAAGGGAATCGATATATTCGGCTAAAAGCGGAACTTCAATTTCCTGTTCTGCAAGTTCTTCGAAGAAACGGCTGAGAATCCTGCCGGCTCGAATCGTACTCGCAAGTTCCATCAATTCCATAGGTGAGAGCATTCCGCCAATCTGTGCCCTTTTTGCATGAGGACGGATATCAAAAATCCCGCCCAATGGCAAGTTACCTTTCAAGCGGACGATTTTTGCTGACTCATCTGTTTCTTCCTGCCATCTCGACACCTCTTCAAAATCAGTAGAAGGCATCAAGTGCTGTGCCTTCTCTTTTCCTATGGAAGAGGATGCGTGTGAGATTAATTGTTCTTTTATTTTATGAAATTCCAATGTCTTTAAAGCTTTATTATGCATGGAGTTAAAGCTCCTCCTTATTTATGGGCAAATAGTTAATCATTTCTCTTTAAAAACGCTAATAATCCATCCGTATCCCTTGCATTAAGAACCGTTGATTCTTTAATCCAGCCCTTTTTGGCCGACGAGACCCCAACAGGCATATGATCAAGCATATCGATGCTGTGGGCATCTGTATTGATAACAATCGGAACGCCTGCTTCCTGTGCCTTGCGCAGATGGGGAGGTGCCAAATCCAATCGGTTCGGATTCGCATTCAATTCCAAGGCGGTATTCGTTTCGCGTGCCAGTTCGATCAGCATCTCTATATCGACATCATATCCGGCGCGTCTGCCGATAATCCTTCCCGTTGGATGGGCGATTATGTCAACATGCGGATTATTCAGAGCCGTTTTTAAGCGCTCCATGATCGTTTCCCGCGGCTGTGAAAAGCTTGAGTGGATCGATGCGATAACCAAATCCATCTCTGCAAGCAGCTCATCGTCATAATCAAGTGTCCCATCAGGAAGTATATCCATTTCAATCCCCGAAAGAACGGTAAAATCATCGTATTTTTCATTCAGTTCATGGATGATCCGTTTTTGTTCACGTAAACGTTCCACGGTCAAGCCGTTCGCAACTTTCAAATATTGCGAATGATCGGTTATGGCCATATATCGATAACCTTTTGCACGGCACGCTTCAATCATTTCTTCAATGGTATGAGCCCCATCACTCCATGTGGTATGCATGTGCAGGTCACCTTTGATGGCCTCCAAAGATATGAGAGGTTCATTTGCATCATAATGCTCCACTTCCGTTCCGTCTTCACGCAGTTCTGGGGGAATGAAAGGAAGACCAAAATGATTATAAAAACGTTCTTCCGTTTCAAACGTCAATACCTCACCGGTTTCAGCCACTTCCACCCCATATTCGCTGATTTTCTCACCGCGATCTTTAGCCAGCTGGCGCATCCGCACATTGTGATCTTTCGAACCGGTAAAATGATGGAGTGTCGTTATGAATTCCTTATCCTTCACGATCCGGAAATCGACGGAAATATCATATTCATAATCTAGCACGACCGATACTTTTGTATCACCCGCTGCAATCACTTGCTTTATGCCCTTTAATGCGAGCAGTTGATCCTTAACTTCTTCGGGATGATCTGTCGAGATGATGAAATCGAGGTCCTTAATCGTTTCCCTCATACGCCGGATGCTGCCGGCTCTAGAAGAACGGATGATGTATTCCATGTTAGCAAGGGCCGTTTCAATATCATCCGCAATCGGCCTCATGAAGGCAAGGGGCAGCCGATCAGGCCTTGAACCTGCCTCGGCAATAGCAGACAGGATCTTCTCTTCCGTTTTTTTGCCGAAACCGGCAAGCGCCGCGACCCTGCCTTCTTCACAGGCGAGTTTAAGATCATTCACATCGTTTACATGCAGCTCTTTATGAAGCTTGGCAATTTTCTTCCCGCCCAAACCTTGAAGCTGCAAGAGCGGAATCAGACCTTTTGGCACCTGCTCCTGAAGCTCTTCAAGTACAGTCGATTTCCCCTCATTCATATACTCTTCGATGACGGATGCCGTTCCTTTCCCGATTCCATTTAAAGCGGTAAAGTCTTCGATGGCCGTCAGGCTCCGGTCATCCGTTTCCAAGGCGCCTGCTGCCTTTCGGAAAGCTGAAACCTTGAACGGATTCTCTCCTTTTAATTCCATATATATTGCGATTTTTTCTAATAATTTAATGATATCTTTTTTATTAATCGTCATTTCATTCACCGCCGAAAAAATTAGTAGGGTGTCCCATGTTCACTTTCTTAAAGATACCTTTCTTGGAGTTAAAGTACAAGCAGTCCGATTCTTAACTTTCGATTCAATCAGGGGAAGTTACATGCTGCTACATAAAAAGGGGCCTCCCCCATTCAAAGTATAGGAATCTAGGACTTTGAGAAAGGGAGGCAGGCCCTCGTATACTGACATTAAGATTGTTTTAAATCATGAAACCAAAGTTCCTTCACTTGCTCGGAAAGGAACGGTGTATGTTTCACGATCGATTCTGCCAGAAAAGATCCCGTTAATGGTTTCTGGATGGAATCCATTGGCAGCATGGCAGCTATATATAATATAATAAACATGATAAGATAGACTTCGATAAAGCCCAATATCCCTCCACCCCAGCGATTCAGCTGTTTTAAAATCGGAAGATGGGTAATGAAATTCAGCATGGATCCGATCATTTGCCAAAGAATCTTGGCAGCAAAGAAAATGATTGCAAAGGCAATCGCATTGTAATACGCCGTGTCCAGCCCGACTGTATCGAAAAACATATTAATGGTCGAGGAATCACCCATAGTCGGAAACGGAATCCACAATTTCAAATTGGGAGCAAGATCTCCGTAAAATACATAGGCGACGATGAAGGCTACTATGAACCCAGTCATATGAACCGTTTGTAAAATGAAGCCACGCTTTAAACCGATTAATAAACCGATTAAAAGAATGGCCAGAATTGCTAAATCAAGCATGTACTCAGTCCTTCTCTCTCTTTAATTCCAGTTGAAGCTGGTCTAGTTCATCTTTTAATTTTATATATTCGTGGATCGTATTCACGGCCGTTAGTACCGCTAGCTTACTTGTATCCAAATATGGATTTTTCATCCTGATCTCTCTCATTTTTTCGTCAACCATCGAAGCGACCAGGCGCATATGACTCGCGCTTTCTGTACCGACGATTGTGTATGGTTGTCCGTATATATCAACTGTTGTTTTATTTCGTTTATCGTCTGACAAAATGATGCCCCCAATCTAAACAATCCTAATTCTATCATATCATGAAGTTTTTCGTCACGAAAGAGAGTACAGCGTCATTTCTTGCATAAAAAATACAATAATTTGTCAAAAAAAAACGATTTAAGGAAGAAGATTACCTAAAAAATAAAATGAAGTTAGGAGTTTACCCATTATGTCCCATGTTGTTTTACTTATCAGCCCTGAACAAATAAAGGCGATGAAATCCCATTATTCTTCATCCTTGGCCGCCAAGCTGCCGCCGGGGAGCATCTTTTCCGCAAAACCGCCGCTATGTACGGTGACTGCCTATAAATCCGGAAAGGTACTCTTTCAGGGTAAGAATGCCGAACAGGAAGCGGTAAAATGGCAACAAAATACCACTGCTGCGGCCCCAAAGAAAAAAACGGCTTCATCTGCATCAGTAAACGTCCACCGCTATTCACCACCTGCAAATATCGGAACCATGTCAGTGATTGGTTCCGATGAAGTCGGAACAGGAGACTATTTCGGTCCGATCACCGTAGTGGCCGTATATGCAAAAAAGGAGCAACTCGCCCTGTTGAAGGAACTTGGTGTCCAGGATTCCAAAAATCTGAAGGATCCACAAATCATCGAAATTGCCAAACAGATTAAGGATGTGGTGCCATTCAGCCTGCTCACATGCGACAACCCGAAATATAATACGCTGCAGGCAAAGGGAATGTCACAAGGAAAAATGAAGGCAATCCTCCATAACCAGGCGATCAAGAATCTCATACAAAAAATCCAGCCGGAAGAAGCGGAAGCGGTCCTTATTGATCAATTCGCTCAACCAGATGTATTTTTCAATTACCTAAAAGGCCAAGAACTATTTCAAGCCAATGCCACCTATTTATGCACAAAAGCGGAAGGCATACACCTTGGAGTGGCAGCCGCTTCCATCCTGGCCCGATATGCATTCGTCAAACGCTTTGATTTGCTGAGTGAAAAAGCCGGATTCAAAATCCCTAAAGGTGCCGGCTTTGCAGTCGATGAAGCGGCCGCAAGATTGATTCATGAGAAAGGAATCGATTCATTAAACGAATTCACGAAAACCCACTTCGCCAATACAGAAAAAGCGAAGCGATTATATCAACAGAAATATCATAAATAAGGGAAAGCGGCTGACCTTCCGGGTACAGCCGCCTTTTTTTGTTTAATGAAGAACTTGATTTACTCGTGAATGTGCACATTTTCTTGTGAGTTTGCGCCTTTTACTCGTGAGTTTACGTGATTTACTCGTGAGTTTGCGCACTTTACTCGTGAGTTTGCGCGTTTTTCTCGTGAGTTTACGCGTTTTACTCGTGACTTTACGCGTTTTACTCGTGAGTTTCCGCACTTTACTCGTGAATTCACGCCATTTACTCGTGAATTTGCACATTTTACTGAATTTAGGCGTTTTTCTCGTAAGTTCATAAAAAGACAGCTTCCCTGGATTCAGGGAGCTGTCTTTTTGGTTTTATCCTCTTAGTTCTGCGCCAGCTTTTTCTTTGACGGCTTCAAGCACTTTTTCATGTGCTTTTGTAATGTCCTCGTCCGTTAGGGTACGTTCCGGATCGAAGTATTTCAGTGAGTAGGCAATGGATTTCTTGCCTTCCTCCATTCTGTCACCCTCGTATAAGTCGAAGATGCTTACTTCTTTCAGTAGTTTGCCACCAGCTTCTTCAATAATATCCTGAATGTCCCCGGCTTTCGTAGCTTGGTCCACAACGAGCGCGATATCGCGTGTTGTTGATGGATAGCGCGGAATGGTTTTGTAGGCAATCGGCGCTACTTCGGCTTCGGCCAATGCTTTTAAGGAAAGTTCGAAAATGTATGTTTCTTTAATATCCAAGTCTTTTTGGACGGTTGGGTGCACTTGGCCGATAAAGCCAATCACATCACCATTCAAAAGTACTTCCGCTGTCCGTCCTGGATGCATGTCGTTGATTTCCGCTTGGCGGTAACTGATTTGATCAGCTAATCCAAGTGTATCGAATAACGCTTCGATCACGCCTTTGGCTACAAAGAAATCCACTGGTTTCTTTTCACCTTGCCATAGGTGCGACTCCCATAGGCCTGTGATGGCTCCAGCAATATGTTCTTTTTCTTCAGGAAGTTCTTGTTCGTCCTGCTTAAAGAAAACCGAACCGATTTCATACAGGGCTAGTGAATCAATTTGGCGGGCATTGTTATATTTCACGACTTCCAGCAATTGAGGAACGATGCTCAAACGCAATTGGCTCCGTTCTTCACTCATTGGCATTGCTAAACGAATGGATTCTCTAGCTTCCAATGCGAATTGGGACGCTTTTTCCTGGCTTGTCAGTGAATAGGTCACCGCTTGATAAAGGCCTGCGCCTTCAAGTGTACGGCGTGCTTTCCGCCGTTTAATTTGATAGTCAGTCAATTGGCCTGGAGTAGAAGAACCGATCGGCAGTGTAGCGGGAATGTTATCATATCCATATAAACGTGCAGCCTCTTCAACTAAATCAGCTTCAATCGTAATATCACCACGGCGCGTCGGGACAGTGATGGTGAACGTTTCATTGTCAAGTTCGACGCCGAATTGAAGGCGTTTGAAGATGGACTCCACAACTGACACGGTCATGCTTGTTCCAAGAAGTGTGTTGATTTTTTCAAGTGTGATGCTAATGACCGCAGGTTCCATTGTCAATTCATCCACTTCTGCCGCTCCTTGTAAGACTGTTCCGCCAGCATATTGTGCAATCAATTGTGCTGCACGTTCTCCAGCTTCACGTACACGGGCCGGATCGACGCCTTTTTCAAAACGGGCACTTGCTTCACTGCGTAAGCCATGGTCTTTAGAAGCTTTACGAACTACTGTACCTGCAAAATATGCACTTTCAATAATGATGTTCGTTGTATCATTTTTCACTTCGGAATCCGCTCCGCCCATTACACCAGCTATTGCAACAGGCTCGCTGCCATTTGTGATCACTAAATGGTCTGGTGTCAAAGTGCGTTCAGCTTCATCCAACGTTACGATTTTTTCTGCATCTTTCGCTCTGCGGATGACGATTTCCTTTGAACCAAAGCGGTCATAATCAAAGGCATGTAGCGGTTGACCATATTCAAGCAAAATGTAGTTCGTGATATCGACCACATTATTATGAGGTCGGATACCTGCAGACATTAGCCGAGTCTGCATCCAAAGCGGTGAGGGGCCGACTTTAACATCTTTAATGATTTTTGCAATGTATATCGGGTTATCTTCTTTCGCTTCCACTTTGACACTGATATAATCAGAAGCTTTTTCAGCTGCCTCTTCTTTCTCGACAACCGGCCATTTCACTTCCCGGCCTAAAATGGCACCCACTTCGTATGCAACACCAAGCATGCTTAATGCATCAGAACGGTTTGGAGTCAGTCCAAGTTCCAGCACTTCATCACTTAATCCGAGTTCCTCCAATGCATCATTCCCCACTTCCACATCATTAGGGAAGACGAAGATGCCTGTAGCATAATCCTTGGACACGAGCTTGGATTCGAAGCCCAATTCTTGAAGCGAGCAAATCATCCCGTGCGATTCTTCTCCGCGAAGTTTCGCTTTCTTGATTTTGAAATTACCTGGAAGGACTGCGCCAACAGTAGCGACTGCGACTTTTTGGCCTTTATCGACATTCGGTGCCCCACAGATGATTTGAACGGGATTTTCGGCCCCGATATCAACTTGGCATTTATTCAACTTATCCGCATTTGGATGCTGTTCACGTTCAATGACATGCCCGATGACGACTCCTTTAAGCCCTTCACTTTTCTTTTCTACCCCTTCAACCTCAATGCCGCTTTTCGTGATTTTGTCTGCTAGCTCCGTCGCATTGATGCCTGAAAGGTCAACATAATCTTGTAACCATTTATATGACACAAACATGGTAGGTCCTCCTTTTTAAAATAAAAATTTATGCTTCGTGATGGTTGAATTGTTTTAAGAATCGAACATCATTCGTATAGAAATGACGGATATCGTCCACACCGTATTTCAACATGGCAATCCGTTCTACGCCAATTCCAAATGCGAATCCAGAGTATTTCTTGGAATCGAAGCCAGCCATTTCAAGGACGTTCGGATGAACGATCCCGCCGCCAAGCACTTCGATCCAGCCTGTTTGTTTACATACGCTGCAGCCTTTACCACCGCAAATTTTACAAGAAATATCCACTTCGACGGAAGGCTCCGTAAATGGGAAGAAACTTGGACGAAGACGGATTTCACGGTCTTGCCCGAATACTTTTTTCGCAAATACGTCAAGCGTTCCTTTCAGGTCGCTCATGCTGATGTTCTCATCGATGACCAAGCCCTCAATTTGCTGGAATTGATGGGAGTGTGTCGCATCATCGTTATCACGGCGATATACTTTACCCGGGCAGATAATTTTAACAGGACCTTGACCTTTATGTTTTTCCATCGTTCTGGCTTGAACCGGTGAAGTGTGCGTACGCATCAGGATTTCATCCGTGATGTAGAAGGAGTCCTGCATATCACGTGCCGGATGGCTTTTTGGCAAGTTAAGTGCCTCGAAGTTGTAGTAGTCGCTTTCAACTTCGGGACCTTCTGCAACCGTATAACCCATTCCGATGAATAAGTCTTCGATTTCCTCCACGACACGTGTTAATGGGTGAAGATTCCCCTTGTTAACCGGACGTCCTGGAAGTGTGACGTCAACCGTTTCAGTTGCTAGCTTAGCATTGACCGCCGCAGTTTCAAGTGCTTTTTGTTTCTCCTCGATCTTTGTTGCGATCGCTTCCCGAACATCATTGGCTAGTGCCCCGATTTTCGGACGTTCTTCGGCAGATAATTTACCCATGCCGCGCAATACCTCAGTGATTGGTCCTTTTTTCCCTAAATAAGCGACACGTACTTCATTCAGTTCCTTTAATTCGGAAGCGGCGGCAACTTTTTGCAACGCTTCTTCCTGCAGTTCTAGTAAACGTTCCTGCATCATGTCTTCCTCCTTTATTTTCCTTTTGTAAAAATGAACACAAAAAAACCCCAATCCCTAAAGGGACGAGGTTTATGTATCGCGGTACCACCCTTATTAGTGCATGAACAAATAAACTTCTGCACTCACTTCATTAAAAATAACGGCTCTTCACCGGAACATTTTTCGGACATTCTGTCTTCCCAATGCCAACTCGAAAGGTGAATTCCCTTAAGCAGTGCCATAAAAATGCTTTCAGTCAAGGCATTTTTTCCCTGGATATGGATAACTTAAGTTACTATTCTTTGTCATCGTTGTTTCAATATAAAATTCTGTTTTATTATATTATAATTCCACGGCCGTTTCAAATCGATTTTCGTAAATGGTACATTAAAATCCCGGCAGCGATCCCCACATTCAGAGATTCGCTTTTTCCGTAGATGGGAATATAAAGGTTTTTAGTCGTTTTCTCCAGTAATTCCTTCGATACTCCTTGGCCTTCATTGCCGACCAGCAGGGCAAATCGGGAAGACTTTTCCACTTCTTCAAATGGGGATGCTCCTTCTAATGCCGTGCCATAGACCGGTGTGCCGATTTGCTTCAGCTCATCGATGATTTCGGAAAGGTTCCCTTTAATGACAGGCATATGGAATAGGCTCCCTTGTGTCGAACGTACCACTTTGGGATTATACAAGTCGGCACACCCTTCGCCAAGAATGACCGCATCGATTCCAGCTGCATCCGCTGTCCTGATCATCGTTCCAATATTCCCCGGATCCTGGACGGCATCGATCAACAATAGTTTATCCGGATTAATGGACGTCATGCTCGTTGATTTCTGTTCACAAACAGCTGCAATTCCCTGTGGGGCTTCGGTATCGCATATCGCTTTCATAATATCATTTTTCACATAGATGACTTCTGTACCTTCCAGCTTAAAATGGGCTGGCATTTCAGTTTCTTCATTGACGATCACTTCCATGACGATATCTTCTTTTAAGGCTTCTTCAACTAGGTGAAAACCCTCGACTAAATATTTGCCTGTTTTATCTCGTTCTTTTTTCGTCAATAGCTTTTTCCATTGCTTCACTTGCGGGTTTTTTACCGATTCGATATATTTCAAGGGTAAACGCTCCTTTAACTTAACACTGATTTTCCTATTATAACGCAATTCACATACATATTGCATACGAGTTTGTGAAATGCTATTAATGTCAGTCATTATGTGTTAGAGGAGGAATAATTGTGAATTTAAACCTACGTAATGCGATTATCCAAAATGTATCTGGAAATTCGCAAGAGCAGCTAGAAGACACGATTGTCGATGCCATACAGAATGGCGAGGAAAAAATGCTTCCTGGATTGGGAGTATTATTCGAGGTCATCTGGCAAAATTCATCTGAACAGGAAAAACAAGAAATGATCACTGCCCTCGAAGCAGGATTAAAAAAATAACAGCCCTCAAAGGCTGTTATTTTTTTAGTTAGCTTACTTCTTCATTGGTACCACTTTACCGGCGCCAGCCTTCAATTCTTCGATAGAGACTTCTTCATCGATAAGAAGAATGAATTTCTTAGCACCCACTTCTTTAAGCATCGCTTTTGTCTCAGCAAAAGAGTAGCCGTATTTCGTGAAAAAGCTGCGTAAATCTCCAGATCCTTCATCAGTGAAGTAGTGGAAGATTTTTAAAAAAAGAGTATCCTCCTTATCCTGATTGGCGATGATCAGGATATCCGTATGTTCATTTCCAAGCTGCACATCATTTTTTATATCAGCTGCTACTGTCATTTGGGAGCCAGTCACGCCTTTTGCTTGTAAATCTTGAATTGCAGCAAGTAGTTCCGGATTAGAGTCAAAAACACCATATATGTTTTTTTCCATGTTTTTCCCCCTCCTTGTTACTTTACTTATAATAAAATTCCTTTGTAATTATACCTTGCGGCTTTATCAATAAACAAGCAAATAGTCTATTGAGAATTCCTGACTAATAAACGAGGGAACCCTTTGCCTAAAAGGTTTCAGATTAAAATTATCTACAGTTTTTTAAGGGTTTGTACAATTCGAACGTTGCCTCCAGGCACTGACTTTCCGCGGGCGGTCCGGGAGCCTACTCGGCGCCTGCGGGGTCTCGCATACCCGTTCCACTTTTTAGAATCCCTTTTGTCTACAAACTGAAATAACAGCCTTGTGCAGGCTGCTATTTTGCGTATTATAGATTATCGGTATTAATTCGATTTTTAATGTATTCATCCTTCAAAATGTCCTCTTTCTCTTGCTGCCCATTATTAGCATTCGGGCTTAAGGTCCGATCCAGTGCTCCTTGAGGATCCAGAGACTTATGATCCCCTGGCTTTTGTTCCTTATACTTTTCGGTGGAGTTCCCCCTGATTTCCCTTTCTTGGGCTCGCTTCGTATCCAGCTCTTCCTTATCAAAGATGTTGGCAGAATTTCCGTGAAGTTCTTCGCTTCTTCCTGGCTGTGCTTCCACTTCCCTTGTTTGAAATGCATTCGCAGTTGTTTCAGGAAAAAGGTTCGGGTCCGGATTGTTCACCACCCCTGTTTTAAGCGGATTCTCTGCAGGTAGTTCGTCTGCACCCTGCATGCCGTTGGAAGTTACGCCTTCTCGTTGTGTTAAAGTTTCCGATTCATCTAAAAGAATCAGGAATTTTCCAGCTTCCACTTCGTTTATATAAGCGGTGGCTTCACTATCGGCAAGCCCTAAGTCACCTAGTCGGTTCCTTATATCTCCAGAACCCTCGTTCAGGAAAAAGTGTTTCATCTTATCAATGAAGGAATCGTCGTTCGAGTTAGTAACGACGTCTACATCCGGATCCCGCTTTTCATTGACGAAACCCAAATCTTCTTTCTTATCAGCCATTACGGTTATTTCTCCCTCATGGACTCCTTTTTCCTTGAAGGATTGTATAGCCTGGATTACTTCTTCTTCCGAATTAAAAACACCATATAATGTTTTTCCCATGCATCTTCCTCCTATTATTCCGATATTTCTTCTTATCTGTATTTATACCCCGATGGGTGCTAATTAAACAAAAAATGGCATTCAAAGGTTCTCCTCCCCTAAGTTCGAACCTCTATCAGGCTTTAAAATAGAAAGAAGCCTGCAGTTTTAAAAACTGCAGGCCATTTCCATCACTTCTTAGAAGCGGTCGCTTCTTCGTTCAGTTGCCTTTTTCTCATTTACGATCGATTCATCTGTACTATCAAGCTTGATATCTTCCTTTTTAAGGGTATCCTGAACTTGTTCCGTTTCTTGTACAGCATGTTTCCTGATGACAATTTCATCTGTGACAACAGGTTTTTTCGAAACTTCCAATTTTTCTTCAACTACTGGGATACGTAGTGTTTCCCCATCTTCAATGCTTCCAGTTTCCAGATTCTCTTCACGTCCTGAAACCGATCTATGATCGACCGTCACTTCTTCGTGTTCAACAGGAACATTTATCGTTTTATGTTGTTCATTGACTTCTTTATTAATGACCACTTCACCTGTCTGAACTCTTTCTTTGTCAATGTTCAGTTGTTCTTCCCGAAGTTTAAGCGTCCTTTCATCTTCAGGCAATTCACGGCCTTGCCCGTTCACTCCATAAACATCTTCTTTATTCAGTGCATCGGTTTTTTCAGTCCCGTTATAAAGCGGGTTGGCGGAGTTCGTATCCAGCCTTGTACCGGCAGTGTCCATTGTTCCTGTCGTGAATTTATCTCTTGCCGTCCCCAGGTGCCCTTCACCTTCTTCGACCAGAACCAGGACTTTTCCGTTTTCTACATCAAAGACATATTCAGCCGCTTCACTATTCGAAAGACCAGCATTCGCCAATCTTGTTGAAAGGTCTGCCGTATCTTCCGGCATGAGGAAGCGTGCCACCTTGTCCATGAATGATTCGTCGTTAGGAACATTCGTCATTGTATGAACATCCGTTTCGCGTTGCTGGTTCGTGAAATCCAATGTTTCTTCCTTGTCTGCGACGACCGTAATATCGTCCCCTTCAAAGCCCTTGGCCTTAAGTGCATTGATTGCTTGGATCACTTCTGCATTTGATTCATATACTCCATATACTGTTTTATTCATTTTACATTCCTCCTTAGGTTTTGTTGACTGGTTTAGTGATGCTATATATAAACTCTACCCGCCATACACCTAAGTAAACGAGAAATCAATATTTCATTTATGTTATATCATTACAATTTGTTCTCAGCACAGAACAATTTTTCAAATGAAATCCAGGTATTATAAGGGTTCCCCCATTTTTAAAAATGTAATGTTTATCCGAATAATCCCATTTCATTATTTTCATCTAATCTTTTTTCTTCTATTATAAACCCACGGCCTCCACTAGCAGGTCCACTATATGCACCGCTTTGGTACATGCCCCCAGGTTTTCCCTCTCGATCCCCAATTGCATTTGTAACAGACAGCCAGGATTTGCCGTGACAACGATATCGGCCTGTGTCGATTTAGTGTGCTCCATTTTAGTGTCGAGGATATTCATGGACATCTCTGATTCAACAATATTATAAATCCCTGCCGAGCCGCAGCACCGATCCGCATCCTTCATTTCCCTGAAATCGATTCCTTCTATCGATTGAAGGAGAATTCGCGGAGCCATGGAGGTATTCATCACATTCCGTAAGTGACAGGAATCCTGAAAGGTTACTGATTGTGCTGGCAGTTTCAGACGGACTTTTTCCTGAAAACGCAAGTCCACAAGGATCTCGCTTATATCTTTCAACTTATTTTTAAATGCGATTGCCCGGTCGTTCCATTCCGGCTCATCTTGGAGCAAATGGTCATAGTCTATGAGAAAAGCTCCGCAACCGCCGGCATTTGTAATAATATAATCCACTTCGTCCGCTTCAAAAGCTTCAATATTACGCCTGGCCAGTTGCTTTGCCCCTTCTTTTTCACCACTGTGCCCATGCAGTGCCCCGCAACAAGCCTGGGATTTCGGAATAACGATTTCACATCCAGCAAGCTGAAGAAGCTTTAGTGTAGCCTTGTTCGTTTCCAAAAACATCGTATCCATCAAGCAGCCGGAAAAGAAAGCCACCTTTTTGAGTGCTGTTCCGATTGCAGGCAGCTCAGTTGGCCTATTTTTCATCTCTGATTTTTTTGGGACCTTCGGCAGCACTTTTTCCATGGTTGCCAAATTATCAGGAAGCATGTTCAGGACTCCCGTTTTACGGGCCACATATTGGAGTCCTGATCTCTGATAGAAGCCAAGCAAACTCGTCATGGCCTGCATCCGCTCCTGATGCGGGAATAATCCACTAAAAACGGCCTTGCGAATCGTTTTTACAGGGAGACTGTGTTTCTTATTCTGATGGATGATATCCCTTGCTTCTTCTAGAAGATGTCCATATTTCACACCTGAAGGACAGACAGGCTCACAAGCCCTGCAGCCGAGACAGAGACTCAAAGAACGTTCAACATCCTCATCGGGTGCAATCACACCATCGGCCACCGCTTTCATAAGTGCAATCCTGCCTCTTGGTGAATGGGATTCCTTTAACCCCGATTCCATGTATGTCGGGCAATGGGGTAAGCAAAAACCGCAGCGCATACAATTCAACAATTCATCTTCATTCATTTTTCCCGCGAATTGTTGGGCAATGGTTTCCCTTTCCTGAGCTGTCGTCATGAAGATACCACCACCCTTTTCCTGCTTTCCTTGGCAAATACTTTACCCGGATTCATGATGTTATTGGGATCGAATGCTTGTTTAATCGCTCTCATGGCGGCAATCCCTTCTTTCTTCAGCTTCCATTCAAGATAAGGGGCCTTCATCGCTCCTACACCATGTTCACCGGTAATCGTCCCGCCAAGGTCGATAGCCACGGCAAAAATGTCGGCAAAGGCGAGCTCCACTCTCTCCATTTCATCATGGTCACGAGCGTCGGTAATGCACGTTGGATGCAGGTTCCCATCACCCGCATGACCGAAAGTGCAAATGTCCACGTTATGCTTGCTTGCAATCTCATTAATCGCCCTAACCATTTTGGCAATTTCCGACCGGGGAACGGTGGCATCTTCCAAAATGGTCGTCGGCTTGAGGCGTGCCAGTGCGGAAAGGGCTGTCCGTCTTGCCGTTTTCAAGGCAATCGCGTCAGATTCCGTTTCGGCAATTTCCACGGAAACCGCCTTTTCCTCTAGGCAGATATCGGCCATCCTTTTCATATCACGTTCCACCACTTCCGGCGGACCATCCTGTTCTATCAGCAGGACCGCCTCCACATTGGTGGGCAAACCGATTTTCGCGAAGTCCTCAACCACGATCAACGTCGGCCGATCCAGAAATTCCAGTGTGACGGGAATGATTTTATTTGAAATGATCTTGGCCACTGACTGGGCTGCAGCATCCAGATCTTGATATAGGGCTAGCATCGTCTTTGTGGTTTCCGGGATTGGAATCAGTTTTAAGATCGCTTCCGTAACAATGCCCAGCGTCCCCTCTGAACCGACAAAAAGCTTCGTTAAATCATATCCTGCTACATCTTTGGCAAGCTTGCCCCCTGTTCGGATGATGTCCCCATTCGGAAGGACCACTTCAAGCCCGATGACATAATCACGGGTGACTCCGTACTTTAACCCACGCAGTCCACCAGAGTTTTCATTAATGTTGCCGCCAATCGTGGAGATCTTCATCGAACTTGGATCGGGCGGATAAAACAAGCCCTTCTCTTCAACTGCTGAAATCAAGTCCAATGTGATGAGCCCAGGTTGTACGGTCGCCGTTAAATTTTCCTCATCTATTTCGAGTAATGAATTCATTCGATTGAATAAAAGGACAAGCCCCCCCTCTGTCGGGCAGGTGCCCCCGCTCAAATTCGTCCCCGACCCGCGTGGAACGATCGGAACATGGTATTCATTGCAAACTTTTACGATGGCTGCGACTTCAGCTGTGCAGCCCGGTTTAATGACAGCATCCGGCATCGCTTGAAACCCTGGCGTGGCATCATATGAATAGACAAGACATTCAACTTTCGAGTCATCGTAATTCTCCTGACCAACGATGGTAAGAAGTAGTTGCTTAACCTGCTTTGTTAACATGTATATCCTCCTCATATAAACAAATGGAATTCGATATTTTTTATATGATTTAAGTATAAGAAAATAACATTCAACCTTCTATGTATGAACATATAGAATTTACAGCTTTCCATAGAATTAATTTGTATGTTTATCCAATACTCTTAGTGCTAGATACATAGTGACCAAATCGGCTAGCTTCCTAGGATTCAACTGGGTCATTTCTTCTATGCGCTTGAGCCTGTAATGGAGGGTATTGATATGGATATGCAGGGCTGCAGCGGTTTCCTTCAAAGATAGATCACTTGCAAAATACATGGAAAGGGTTTTAAGCAGCTCCTCATTAGGAAGCAAATCCTGAATAGTCCGGGATAAATAATCAAGTCTTGTTTCAGGGGTAACTTCATCAAGCAGGACCTCAAGCTTCAAGTCTTCGTCAAATATTATTCCCGATGAAGGTAACGCGATTTTCAAGGAACGTTCCGCTTTAAAAAATGCTTGCCTGAATGCGGATCCCGGTGCACGTGAACTAACCCCTGCGCTCACTTTATAACCCGAACTCTCTTCCAGATTTCTTATCAGTTTACTTAATTTCTTTAATTGTTGGATTTTTGAACCGATAAAATCGGCTATCGAAAGAATGACGAATTGGTTCCTCCCCCAACGGACCACGATGTCCTTGGGATGCTGCTGTTTTATGTATATCTGAAGCGTTCTCCACACATGAGGTTCGATGATTTTTTCAGTCTTAAATTCACCAAGGGTTATGATCCGGTCTGAATGAACATCGATCCCAAGCAACTTAGCCTTCTGAAGGAATGACTCATTGAACGTCTGCAGCTGATGCCATTCAAATACAAAGAATTCCATCAGACGTGATTGGGATTCTGCTTGTTCGATATGATAGCTTTCCTGAATGAACATCTCCGTCATCTTTTTTAAAAGTTCTGCATAGGGGGAAACATGTTTGGGGTCTCCCGTGATTCCAATTACACAAACGGCTTCCTGATTAAAGAAAATAGGTAGATTTATTCCTGCCTTCACCCCTTTCCAACTTCGTTCATCCTGTTTGTTGATGATCAATTTCTCACGATTGTTGAAAGCGTGGATGGCTCCTTCATGATAAGATCCAATACGGCTGCCATCGGTACTTGCGATAATCGTGCCAGCATGATCAATAATGATGATTTCCTCATCAATCAGTTTTCGAACCTCATGAACCAATTTTTCTGCCACGGCAGCCAATTGCATTATATGTCCTCCTTTATTAAATGGGCTTGGAAAATACTTCGAGGCTCCCTTTCGAAAGGGAGCCTCTTTCTACTTATGGAATCATCCAGGAAAGGACGCCATTTTGCAAGAAGGTAATCACGCAAACAAGCAGCAACAAGAATAAACTATGTTTGAGCGTGAATCTCAATAATTCTGATTCCCTGCCGGCCAATCCAACGGCGGCACAAGCAATCGCTATCGATTGTGGTGAAATCATCTTTCCGGTGACCCCTCCGGATGAGTTCGCCGCAAGCGCCAGGACCGGCTCCATCCCCACTTTAAGTGCGGTAACTTTCTGAAGACTGCCAAATAAGAGGTTGGCTGATGTATCCGACCCGGTAATGAACACACCCAGCCAGCCGAGAACCGGTGCGAAGAACGGAAACAAATCCCCCGATTTTGCAAGGGTCATCCCTAATGTTGTCGACATGCCTGAAGCATTCGTTATGTAGGCAAAAGCCACCACGGATGAAATCATCAAGATTGGTTTTGCCAACTCATTCATCGCTTCCGCAAAGGTGCTAAAAAAGTCTTTTGCAGACATATGTGCGATGAACTTCGTAACGATGGCTGCCAGCAAAATGGCAGTTCCGGCTGCTCCAAGCAGTTCTATTTTATAGAAAGCCGCAATCGGCAATCCGTTGCTTCCAATTATCTCATTATGCAAACCTGGCACGTCGATTTGGAAGGTTAATAGTTTCCCGATTTCATTGATTCCGCCAAGTAACACATTGTTGCCTTCATAATGTCCGGAGAGCGCAGGCTTAATTGGGTTCATCCCCCATATTGATATGAAAAGCGTTAACAGAAGGAATGGTGACCAAGCATGGAAAATCTGCCATTTCGTGTACGTTGTTTCCGCTTCGGCTGTATCATCCAAAGGTTCGACAGCTGCTGCCGTTTCCTCGGATGCAAAGCGAAAGATCGTTTTAGGTTTCCAGAATTTAAGGAAAATCGCCAATGCAAATAGTGACACTAACGCAGAAAGGATGTCCGGTAATTCAGGCCCAAGGAAATTTGAGCTTAAGTACTGGGTGATGGCAAAGGAAAATCCGGAAACCAAAATTGCCGGCAAGACTTCGAGCGATCTTTTCCATCCAGTCATTATCAAAATAAGATAAAGCGGAATGAAAACCGAAAGGAATGGCAATTGACGGCCGACCATTTTTGAAATCTCCATGGCGGCTATGCCAGTTGGGCCTTCCATGGCGATGATCGGTATGCCAACCGCCCCGAATGCTACCGGTGCGGTGTTCGCGATCAAACAAATCCCGGCAGCATATAGCGGGTTAAAACCGAGACCAACCAAAAGCGCGGCTGAAATGGCGACCGGTGCTCCAAATCCCGCGGCACCTTCTAAAAAGGCCCCGAAAGAAAATGCCACCAATAATGCCTGAAGGCGGCGGTCTTCGGTAAGCGAAAGCACAGAAGAGCGAATAATATTGAATTGCCCGCTTTTAACAGTCATTTTGTACAAAAATACTGAAGTGATGATTATCCATCCGATTGGGAGCAGCCCATATACCGCTCCTTGTGAAGCAGACATCACCGCTTTTCCTGCCGGCATTCCATATAACAATACGGCCACTGCAATTGCTACAAGCAACGTGGTTATACCAGCAATGTACCCTTTCATCCGTTTGATGGTAAGTGCCCAGAAAAAGTAAATAATTGGGATGAGTGCGACAAGAGATGATAAAACTAAATTATCGTTGATCGGCGTAAAGTTTTGTGTCCATGTCATTCATTTCGACTCCATTTACTATAAATTTTTTAAAATTTCAGAAATCTACCACCAACTGAAAACCCTTACATATCTAAATATTCAAAGTCATCTGATGACTTGATGAGTATTCATTAAAATTAAATGATTAAAAATATAAAATCAAGATTTTTTTTTTATTTTTTGTTGATTTTTAACCTTCTGGAAGTGTGAAAGATCATTTGTGTTATATAATATTAACCAGAGAAACTCATAGAAAATAGAGGTGCTACCCTTGGTATATAAAAAAATAAAGCCGAAAAAAATTTATGAAGAAGTCAGCGATGAACTTTATGAAATGATTCGGTCCGGTATCCTGAAACCAGGTGAACAATTGGATTCCATTCAGCAGCTTGCGGAAAATTTCCAAGTTGGGCGCCCGGCCATCCGTGAGGCATTAAGTGCATTAAGTTCAATGGGCCTCATTGAAATAAAACAAGGGGAAGGAACATTCGTTAAAACCTTCGACCCTACTATCATGAATCATCCCTTGTCCGCTGCCCTTTTGATGGATCAAGACAATATCCAGCATTTGCTGGAAGTTCGGAAAATCCTTGAGTCCGGCACGGCAGAGGTGGCAGCTAAGAAAAGAACGGAAGAAGACCTTATCGACCTCAAAGAAAGGCTTTCTGATATTGAGAAGGTATCCTACGATGAAGAACTTAGTGATAAAGCGGATATCGCCTTCCATGTCGCAGTGGCAAATGCCTCCCAAAATGAGCTGCTGATAACATTGATGAACCACGTTTCAGAGTTAATGACGGAAAAGATGCGTGATATCCGGCGGATTGCTCTTTATTCCGAAGAGATGACACTTAAGCAGCTTTACCAGCAGCATGCCCGGATATATGATGCAATCGTGGCACAAGATGAAGCCGGAGCCCGCAATGCCATGCTGTTTCACCTTCAAAGCGTCGAGGAATCACTGAACCGGGTCATCCAAAAAAATCAGCAAAAGAATCGTTGACCTTCCTTTAAATTTGAAAAATACCCTATACAAACAAAGATAAAATTGATATATTATTTTGAAAACGATTACTTCATTTAAAAATCTTGGAAATTGGTATATTCTCTTAACCATTTCCTTTTTCTATTTTTTAGTCATCAGATGACCTGTTAACCTATTTTTTTAAAGGAGGAGTTCAGATTGAAAGTTACTCTCTTTGCAACCTGTTTGGTTGATTTGTTTCAATCCAATGTCGGCAAGGCGACAGTGGAGCTGCTCGAGAGATTAGGCTGTGAGATTGATTTCCCGGAATCCCAGATATGCTGCGGACAGCCGGCATATAATAGCGGGTATACGAAGGATTCGAAGGAAGCTATGAAAAAGATGATTAAAACGTTCGCGGATGCTGAATACATCGTAACCCCTTCCGGTTCCTGTGCAGCGATGTTCAAAGAATATCCGGTCCTTTTCAAAGGCGATGCCGAATGGGAAAACAAAGCAGCTTCATTAGCGGCTAAAACATATGAATTGACCCAATTCATCGTGGATGTCTTAAAAGTAACCGACGTCGGAGCTACCCTTAAGGGAAAGGCTACTTATCATACTTCATGCCATATGACACGGCTGCTTAAGGTGAATGAAGCACCTGCCATTTTGTTAAGCCATGTTAAGGGTCTGGAAATGACACCTCTTCCCGATGCTCAGAATTGCTGCGGGTTCGGGGGAACCTTTTCGGTTAAGATGGGGGACATTTCCGGGCAAATGGTGGAGGAGAAAGTCTGCAATATTGAAGCGACCGGGGCCGATTTTTTAATTGGTGGGGATGCAGGATGTTTGATGAATATCGGCGGACGGATCCAAAGGAAGGGGCAACCGGTGAAAGTGCTCCATATTGCGGAAGTCCTGAATAGTATTTAAAGAAAGTGAGGAGGGAAAAACGATGGCTATGAAAACCAGCTCTGCCAAGTTTAAAGACCGGGTGGATGAAGGAATACATAATGATTTTATGCGATTGGCAGTATCGAGTGCCCAGGAACGATTACACGGACGGCGGCTGACGGCCGTTGATGAATTGGGAAACTGGGAGGATTGGCGTTCCCTTGGTGAAGAAATCCGGCAGCATGTGCTCAGTAACCTTGATTTCTATTTGCATCAGCTTGCAGAAAATGTTTCGAAAAGGGGCGGTCATGTCTTCTTCGCTGAAACGGCTGAAGAAGCAAGCGGATACATCAAGGATGTCATTGTAAAGAAGAATGCCAAAAAAGTCGTGAAATCCAAATCGATGGTCACGGAAGAGATCAATTTAAACGCAACTCTTGAAGCGGTTGGCCTCGATGTCGTCGAAACGGACCTTGGTGAATACATTTTACAAGTGGATGATCATGATCCCCCTTCCCATATCGTCGCACCTGCTCTCCATAAAAATAAAGAACAGATAAGGGATGTTTTTAAAGAGAAGCTCGCCTACACGCAAACCGAAAAACCGGAAGAGCTTACTGCCCATGTCCGGGGCATTCTGCGGAAAGACTTCTTAAGCGCCGATGTGGGCATAACCGGCTGTAATTTTGCAATTGCGGAAACGGGCTCGATCGGTTTGGTGACGAATGAAGGAAACGCCGATTTGGTCACTGCCCTCCCGAAAACGCAAATCACCGTGATGGGAATGGAACGGCTTGTGCCTACATTCGATGAATTCGAAGTCCTTGTCAGCTTATTGACAAGAAGCGCTGTCGGCCAAAGATTGACCAGTTACATCACCGCACTTACCGGCCCACGTGATGAAGGCGATGCAGACGGACCCGAGGAATTTCACCTTGTGATTGTAGATAATGGACGTTCCTCCATCTTGGGAACTGAGTTTCAATCCGTTCTTCAATGCATTCGCTGTGCTGCCTGTATAAATGTATGCCCGGTCTATCGCCAGGTTGGCGGCCATTCATATGGTTCAATATATCCGGGACCAATCGGTGCTGTGCTTTCCCCCTTGCTCGGAGGGTATGATGATTTCAAGGAGCTTCCATATGCCTCAACTCTTTGTGCAGCATGTACAGATGCCTGTCCGGTAAAGATTCCTCTTCACGATTTACTGAGGAAGCATCGTGAAGTCATCGTTGAAAAGGAAAAAATGGCTCCATTTTCAGAAAAGATGGCCATGAAAGCCTTCGGAATCGGTGCGGCATCGCCTATGCTTTATAAGTTCGGTTCCAAAATGGCCCCATCAGCTATGTCTCCTTTTAAAACGGGGGATTTCATTTCAAAGGGACCTGGGCCACTCAAAACTTGGACAGAAAGCCGCGAGTTCCCTGCTCCTGGAAAAGAAAGCTTTCGGGACTGGTTCAAAAATCGGGAAAAAGGAGGGAAACCATCATGAATGGAACCATCCACAATGAAGAGACGTTTTTAAACAATATTGCCAAAAACCTGGGAAGGGCTCCTATTAAGGAAGGCATTTCCGTTCCGGTATGGAAGCATGCCCCCCAAAAAGAAGTTTTGAAACATGCGACACCAAATGATCTTGTCGAGGAATTGGAGGAGCAGTGCAAAAGGGTACATACTCAGTTTCACCTTACCGACTCCAGGCAAGTGATGCAGTGTTTGAAACAGGTTATCGAGGAACTTGGAAACGGACCCTTGATCATCCCTAAGGACGATCGATTTTCTGCCTATCAGTTAGATGATATCCTAAAGGAAAAAGATGTCCATGTTTGGGATCACCAAGCAGGGAAAGAAAATATCGAGAAAGCCGAGAGTGCCAATATCGGAATCACATTCAGTGAAATGACATTGGCAGAATCAGCGACCGTCGTCTTGTTCAGCGATAAGGACCACGGCCGTTCCATCAGCTTCCTTCCTTCCTGCCATGTTTCCATCATTCCAAAAAGCACCATCGTTCCGCGAATGACCCAGGCTGCTGCGGCCATCCGTTCAAAAATTACCCGTGGCGAAGTCGTTCCTTCCTGCATTAATTTCATAACAGGACCGAGCAATTCCGCCGATATTGAAATGGACCTTGTCGTCGGCGTCCATGGGCCCATCAGAGCTGTCTATATAATCGTAGAAGATAAATAGAAATAAGGAAAAGAAAAAATGGAGAGGACCTAATTAGGCCTCTCCATTTTTAACTTTCACTATATCACTCGTAAATGATCCGATCAACCGCTTCACGGTCGAGGCGTTTGATCACTTCGACAATAAGCTTAACAGCATTCTCATAATCGTCCCGGTGAAGCATTGCTGCATGTGAATGAATGTAGCGGGTTGCAATCGTGATCGCCAGGGCAGGTACTCCATTTGCCGTTAAATGGATGGAGCCTGCATCCGTCCCACCACCTGGAATCGATTCATATTGATAAGGAATTTCCATTTCATCAGCCGTGTCGGTAACGAAATCGCGTAATCCCTTATGTGCTACCATCGACGCATCATATATGACGATTTGCGGACCTTCCCCCATCTTACTCATCGCTTCTTTATCGGATACCCCCGGTGTATCACCAGCTATGCCGACATCGACGGCAAAACCGATATCCGGCTGAATTTTGAATGTGGATGTTTTAGAGCCACGCAACCCGACCTCTTCCTGCACCGCGCCAATTCCATAAACTACATTAGGATGGTCGCTATCTTTCAGCTGTTTAAGTACATCAATGGCAATTGCACAGCCAATTCGATTGTCCCAGGCTTTGGCCAGCAGCATCTTTTCATTATTCATGACCGTGAATTCAAAATATGGTACGACCATATCCCCTGGCTTGACGCCCCATTCCTTAACCTCTTCTTTGCTTGCTGCACCAATATCAATAAACATATCCTTAATATCAATCGGCTTTTTCCTCGCTTCCGCTGACAGGATATGTGGCGGCTTGGAACCGATAATGCCAGTTACATCACCTTTACTTGTAACGATCGTCACACGTTGGGCCAGCATGACCTGTGACCACCAGCCCCCTACCGGCTGAAAACGCAAAAATCCTTTATCATCAATTTGGGTAATCATGAATCCGACTTCGTCCATATGCCCAGTAACGACAATTTTCGGTCCGTTTTCATCACCCGTTTTCTTGGCAATCAAACTTCCCAGGCCATCTGTTGATATTTCATCGGCAAATGGTGCTATGTATTCGGTCATCACTTTTCTTACTTCACTTTCATTTCCTGCAATGCCTTTAGCATCCGTTAAGTCCCGCAGCATTCTTAACGTTTCGTCTAATTGAGTCATTCCTCTACCTCCCTATTACTTACATTACAAGAATAATTATACAGAAAATCGATTGCATAAACAATCAACAATCAGTAGCCTTGCTTTTGCCGTTCGTAGTTTACTTCATTTTTGCTTACATATGCTTTTTCGACATCCACTGCTGAAAATCCAAGCAACTCCCCTAAATGTAAATACTCAGCAAAAACCTTTTGGAAAGATGACTCTGTCAATTGCGTGCGAAATTCACTGATGTAGCCGTAAATAGCAGTAAATTGAGCCGTCAAATCCTCCTGAGGCATCTTGAGGGCGGATGGAACTTCAGGTTCAAATCCCAGTTCGATCCCGAGTGACAAAATGAAATGAATCCCATCCACGTATTCAGCCAAAATCGTTTCTTTATCAGAGGGGCCTTTGAGACTCCAAAATTTAAAACATCTCGTTTCATTAGCCAACTCCCCAAGCTCCACCAATAGAGCAAGTATCTTCCGTTCGACCAAGTCTTCAGCACCCAAATCATGCTTTGATTGTATATGCTCATCTAACGCTGCCTGCATGTCCATTAATTTACCTATGTTCATTTTCATCACTACTTTCTATCGTCTTCCTTTAAATTATATCAAATAAATGAAACTTATTAAAAACCCATACGTAAATGAAGGGAATCACTCTGTTTAGGGAGGTAGCTCCATGGTATTGATCATGCGGTTCATTCTTTTGGCTCTTATCATCTTCTTAATATATACAGTCATCAAATACCTATTTAACCCGAAAAGAAAATTAGAGCTGGCACATGAACAGAAAAAGTTCTTTCTGCTCGACGATACAGCCAATATACGAAAGAATTTTTTATTGACGTACAACGGGGTGATGTTTGAAGGGGAAAAGTATTTAGGGACGACGGAGCGCTCCTTCGAGGTCATATCCATCTTCATATGGCCTAAAAAAGTTGCGGGCCTGAAAGGCTTGAAGCGAAATGACTTTTTAAAAATCGAGGAAGCGATAAAAAAACAATATCCGGATGCCGTCATTGATTGGAAAAGCCCGGTTAAGGAATTTTTGCAAAAATGAAAAATATCACGCACAACAAAGAGCCTTGAGAAAAATGAACTCAAGGCTCTATATTAATCATGGGAACGGAAAAATTCCTTCCAGGGAACGACCGTCTGCTTCTCTCTCAATAAATATAGTAATAAGGTTAATGATAATAAAATAATGACGATCAGTGTTGGACTGAAATCGGCAATATAGTGGCCAAAAACCGTGTATACGAATGCTACAGGGATATTAGTCATGAAAGATAGATAAAAGTAATTTTTCAACCCTTTATTGGATTCCAATAAGCAAAGCGATAATAAGTAAAAATGTATGAATGGTATTAATCTCAGTACTGCAATTTGCCGGCTGTTTAGCTTTCGGTTTCCAAACAACTTATTCTTAAGCCGCAGCAGCCTTTCCTTTGTTTTCGGAAATTTGCCTATCACGAAATAAAAGGCCATACTGGACAACGTCAAACCGATTACCGAATAGATGGTCCCAAAAGCGGCCCCGAATAATACTCCGCCAGACATGCAAACCACAATGACGGGAATGAATAAAAATTGCCTTAATAAATGAAAAGTGATAAAGATAAGTGGTGCAAACACGCTTCCGGATTGAATGTAGCTCATCACAAGTGTCAGTTTATCATTCATGCTCTCCCTCCAGCTACTCTTTGCTGCTTCTACAAGCATATACATTATACGGGCTACATATTACCATTGAATGAATATCTTGATCAATAAGCCTATTTGAAGAATCATCAATATAGGCAGGCCCCATTTAAAAGCGCCATGCTTCGTCTTATGGCGGAAATGCTTCATCCCCAGAAAGGATCCTGTCCCTCCACCTATGACCGCCCAAAACCAAAGTTTCTTTTCGCTGATCCGGTACTCCCCATTACGCGCTTTCCTTTTGTCGACTCCCATTATGGCAAATCCCATGATGTTCGTGATGATCATATAAACAACAATGAACCATACTCCTTGCATCCTCATTCCCTCCTTTAAATGTAAAAAGCCACCCTCTTGAAAAGAGAGTGGCTGATATCAGTCAGACTTATTTGTCTAATTGTTGTTTAGCAGCAGTTGCTAATTGAGCAAAAGCTTGTTCGTCAGCAACAGCAAGATCAGCAAGCATTTTGCGGTTCACTTCGATACCAGCAAGCTTTAGACCATGCATTAAACGGCTGTAAGAAAGACCGTTGATGCGTGCTGCAGCGTTGATACGAGTGATCCAAAGTTTGCGGAAATCACGTTTCTTTTGACGACGGTCACGGAAAGCATAGTTTCCTGACTTCATTACTTGTTGGTTAGCTACTTTGAAAAGAATATGTTTCGCGCCATAGTAACCTTTAGCTAATTTTATTACCTTTTTACGACGTTTGCGAGTAACAGTACCGCCTTTTACACGTGGCATGTTATTTCCCTCCTATTTAACTCGATAAATCGAACTTATTTAATGTTGTCTAGCATATGACGAATACGTTTGAAGTCACCTTTGCTTACAAGGCTAGCTTTGCGAAGCTTACGCTTTTGCTTAGTAGATTTGTTAGCAAATAAATGGCTTGTGTAAGCGTTAGAACGCTTAAGTTTGCCGGATCCAGTCTTTTTGAAACGTTTAGCAGATCCGCGGTGAGTTTTCATTTTAGGCATAAGGTATTCCTCCTCATTACAAATTACTTTACAATTACTTTTCGTTTTTCGGTGCTAAGATAATGAACATGCTGCGTCCGTCCATTTTTGGGTGTTGCTCGATTGTAGCCACTTCTTTACATGCTTCAGAAAAACGAACGAGTACACGTTGACCAATTTCCTTATGCGTAATGGCACGTCCTTTGAATCGGATAGAAGCTTTTACTTTATCGCCTTTTTCAAGGAATTTAATTCCGTTGCGAAGCTTCGTATTGAAATCATGTTCTTCAATCGTCGGGCTCAGACGAACCTCTTTCAGACTGATGACTTTTTGATTTTTACGTGCTTCCTTGTCTTTCTTTTGCTGCTCGAAGCGGTGTTTTCCGTAGTCCATGATCCGGGCTACCGGAGGCTTTGCATTTGCAGCAACTAAAACTAGATCAAGATTTACACGAGCGGCAATTTCCAATGCTTCGAATTTCGTTTTAATTCCAAGTTGTTCTCCGTTTTGGTCAATAAGACGAACTTCACGGGCTCGGATGCCCTCGTTTACCATCGCGTCTTTACTAATAGTTAGCCACCTCCAAAGATATTGGCGAATACGAATATTTGAATCAATTCGGTCACGCTCACAACTCGCTTACAGGATATAATCATAATAAAAAAGTGTGGATGCATGCTGCACCCACACTGATAGACTCATTCAGAAAGATCCAAATAATCAAATCATGACCTGTTAACTGCATTGCTTGCGTCAACCAGGTGAGAAGCGGGTGCTTCTTCTTTTCCTCAAACACGTATTCAATTCACTTTAGAAATATATCATAAACACTGATGACTTGTCAAATGCTAATTTATTCGTTTTTCCAACAAAATTAATATTATCAGACATTCTGTTATTTGACAATACGTTTTTTTAAAGTAATTTGGACAAAAAATATTCATCATGATACTTTCCACCAAAAAACAGCGATTCCCGCTTTATTCCTTCTTTTTCAAAACCCATCTTTTCATATAAGGAAAGCGCAGGAGCGTTGGTTGCAATTACGGACAATTCCAGGCGCCTGATTTCGTTTGTCCGTGCATGCTCCTCCATTTTCTGAAATAACTTCGTACCGATGCCTTTTCCTCTATCCTGTTCGGCAATGCCGATGACGATTTTGGCTGAATGTCTGGTTCGGCCCAATTGATTGCCCAATAATATTAGGTAACCATTCAAATCATGGCCGCTCGCAGCAACGAGGAAAACAGAAAGGGGATTTTTTTCGATTTGCTCCAGTTGCTTTTCCATTTGCTTCCCCGTCGCTTTTCTTTCCCCAGGGTTGAACAGCATATATCCGGAATCTTCAACATGATTGAATAGAGCTGCCAATTTACCCGCGTCTTCCCTTGAAGCCTTTCGAATTTCCATTTCTCCCACTCCCCCTTTGGTTACAGGCCATACTGATCGAAGCCATCAAAAATCAAGAGTTTTCTTTCGCCTTTTTCTTTTTCTCAATGTTGTCCCAAGAAAATAGGGCTATCCAAAAAAGCAGGACCGGGACAATGGCATACTGCCGATAATCATCCAATAACAATAAGATGATGATGGCAAGGAATGTTGGCCCGAATAGATAAGTGAATTTCTTTTTCATGCTGACCCTCCTTTTCATTGCTGTACATATATTCACATGATGGTTTCATTTTATCATGCCTTAATTAATAAGAGGGACACAATAATATGTGCCCCTCCATTGCTGTTAGCGGCTTACTTCCGCTTTAATCGCTGAAACAAAATCTTCAAATGCGATCGTTTCCGATTTTTGTTCACCGTATTTACGTACGTTCACGCTGCCTTCTTTGGCTTCATTGTCTCCAACAACCAGCATGTACGGGATTTTTTGCATTTGCGCTTCACGGATTTTATAACCGATCTTCTCGTCACGTGTATCCAGATCGACACGAATGCCTTGCGCTTTAAGTTTTTCCTGGACTTCTTTCGCATAATCCAAGTGCACTTCAGGTGAGACCGGAATCACTTGTGCTTGGATGGGTGCCAGCCAAGTCGGGAATGCCCCCTTGTATTCTTCGATCAAGTAAGCGACAAAACGTTCCATTGTGGAAACGACCCCGCGGTGGATTACTACCGGGCGGTGCTGCTTGCCGTCTTCACCGACGTAATTAAGATCAAAACGTTCAGGAAGCAAGAAATCAAGCTGAACAGTGGATAGCGTTTCATCTTTTCCTAAGGCAGTACGCACCTGAACATCAAGCTTAGGACCGTAGAATGCCGCTTCACCTTCCGCTTCAAAGTAATCCAGACCAAGTTCATCCATAGCACCTTTTAACATGCTTTGGGCTTTTTCCCACATGGCATCATCATCAAAGTATTTTTCTGTATCCTGCGGATCGCGATATGACAGACGGAATGAATAATCCTTGATATCGAAATCTTTATAAACTTCCAGGACCAGGTTAACAACACGCTTGAACTCTTCTTTGATTTGGTCGGGACGGACGAATATGTGCGCATCATTCAATGTCATCCCACGTACGCGCTGAAGGCCGGAAAGGGCACCTGACATTTCATAGCGGTGCATCAAGCCAAGCTCGGCAATCCGGATTGGCAGTTCGCGGTAGCTGTGGATACTGTTTTTATATACCATCATGTGATGCGGACAGTTCATCGGACGCAGGACAAGCTGTTCGTTTTCCATCTCCATGACAGGGAACATGTCGTCCTGGTAATGATCCCAGTGTCCAGATGTTTTATAAAGGTCCACGCTTCCCATTACAGGTGTGTAGACATGGTCATAACCCAGGCGTTCTTCTTTATCCACGATATACCTTTCGATTGTCCGGCGGATTGTCGCGCCTTTTGGTAACCACATCGGCAACCCTTGCCCCACTTTTTGTGAGCTCATGAACAAGTTCAATTCCTTGCCGATTTTACGGTGGTCACGTTCCTTGGCTTCTTCAAGGAAACGTAAGTGTTCGGATAAATCTTCTTTCTTATAAAAAGCCGTACCATAAATGCGCTGAAGCATTTTGTTTTTGCTATCGCCTCTCCAGTATGCACCAGCGATGCTCAAAAGCTTGAATTCTTTGATTTTCCCAGTTGATGGAACGTGAATTCCACGGCAAAGGTCAAAGAATTCCCCTTGCTCATAGAGCGTTACTTGCTGATCGGCAGGGATCGCATCGATCAACTCCAGTTTATACTCGTCGCCTATTTCTTTAAAACGGGAAATGGCCTCATCACGACTCACTTCGATACGGGAAATTTCCAAGTTTTCATTGACGATTTTCTTCATTTCTTTTTCAATCAATGGAAGGTCATCGGGAGTCAATGATTCTTCTAGATCAATATCGTAGTAAAAACCGCCCTCGATGACTGGCCCTACACCGAATTTAGCATTTTTGTACAAACGTTTGATCGCTTGTGCCATCAAGTGTGCTGTACTGTGACGTAATATTTCAAGAGCATCGGCTGCGTCCTGTGTAACGATTTCGATTGTACCGTCTTGTTCAATCGGGCGTTTCAAATCATATAATTCACCATTGAATTTTCCGGCAATGGATTTTTTCCTTAAACCAGGACTGATGGATGCAGCGATGTCTTCAGTTGTAGTGCCCTTAGCAAACTCCTTGACCGCTCCGTCAGGAAAAGATATTTTCAGTAATTCAGACATACAGTTTCACTCCTTCTTATTGTTCAAACAAATTAAGGGTTTTTGATTCCATTACAACACAAAAAGCCCGCCCCTGTATAAAACAGGGACGAGCTTAGTAATAAATATCATTAACCCGCGGTTCCACCCTCGTTCCATCTTGCTTTTCACGGCAAAACGGCACTTGTAACTTGGTAACGGCAGCTTCCCGTCAGCTCATATTCGCAGAATGCTTGCTTTCCGAGCCGAAGTTTAAAGGTGGTAAGTGTTCCATGCGAATAGGAAGCTTACAGCCTGTTGGCTTCCCTCTCTGATAATCGGCGACTAGAATACCCTTGTCCTCATCATAACTTTTTGTTTTTTAATAGTATGTAGGAAATTATAATTTGTTATACGGTGAAAATCAAGGTTAATTTTCTTTTTTACAAGAAAGATCATTCAAATGCATTAGAAAAAGACGAAAGTGGCAAGATGGTTGCCCGTTCTTCGAAAATCCTTGAAATGGTCTGGATCAGCCCTTCTTCCTTGTCATCGGTATAGATACACAAGTTTTCAGGAGCAATCGATAAAAGTGGGGCAAGTATCACCGTATCTAGAAAAAGTGAACTTTTGGCAAGAAGCCTCCTGTCGATCATACTATTGATTTTTGGACGGTCGAGCTTGCTGAATTTCTGATCATAGAAGTGAAAACCATCCCGATTGACGAGGTGAAGCTTTCTTAATTTCGACTCCTGCCCCTGAAGGCAATCACGGAGAGTGGCAATGAAATTTTGATAATCCTGTTCCAACTTGTATTCATCAATCGCCTTGACGACATACTTTTCCAAAGTGTGCTGAAATGATTTTAAACGGAAGGTCGTAAAAGAATCGAATGAAAAAGATACCTTCCCCGCCAAAATGCTTTGTAGTCCTTCCTCAATCAATCGTTTCTCCGTACTGAATACTTCTTCTTGATTCCTTGCACGTTCCCCTTCAATGATGGATGAAGCAATCTCAGTGATGGCTTCAATTTCTTCCCGTTCCCTATAAAAAAATTTACCGACTATTATTTGCTCCAGAACAGGAAGCGTCTTTTCTTCCAATAAAAAAGAATGAAATGCATCACGAAGCAGAATTAGCCATTTATCACCTGAAGACTCCGTCATATCCACATGCATGCCTTGTTGCGGAAGAAATCGAATGTATGGTTGAAATTCTGCCCCTAGCGGATGGGCAGAAACGAAATTCAGTAATTTCAAAGCCTCTGAATCGTTTTGAAACGAAATTTGCACTACGACATCCCCCCTTCCCCCTTGCTTCTTTTTTCATGTATATGGGGATGGGGACGTGTTTAGAAGTAGGATGGACCTTGTAATCAGAAAAAAGTGACCTCCATTAAGAGACCACTTTCCTTTATCTTCTCCGATTCACGCCATCCAGCTTGACGGGCTCCGCTAAATATTGAATTCGTTCCAGTACCCTGGCCGCCTTCACTTCTTCCTTCTCACCACGCTGTGAAAAGGTTAGGTGATTCTCCAAGCCATTCATGTCAAAATTCGAAGTGAAAAACGTCGGCAAGTTTTCCAGCATCCTAAATTGCAAAATCGGACCAAAAACCTCATCGCGTCCCCAGCTCGTCATGGACTCCGCTCCAATATCATCCAGCATGAGGACAGGTGCCGTTTTCACCATCTCAATTTTTTCATTGACCGTATTATCACCTATCGACCCTTTAAGTTCCCTCAAGTAGTCAGGCACATAGACAATAAGGGAGGAAATTTGCCTTTCTGCAAGTTCATTGGCAATCGCACCTAATAAATAGGTTTTCCCAACACCGAATTTCCCGTATATATATAAGCCTTTTTGCCTTTTACCCGGCTCATACTCCATAATGAACGACATCGCCTTACTTAAAACACTCAAGCGTTTGTTTTCATCATCCGTTTGAGTGAAGTCCTCGATGGTCGCCTTTAAAATATCCTTCGGCACGTAAAGGCTACGGATCAATTTTTCCCGTTTTCGCTTTTCATCCTCTGCGAATTTCCGCGGGCAGATTTCATAATTCAGATTCAAGGCCTTCCCTTGAACGACCAATTTAGGATAATACCCATGCATCATATTGATGCAGCCATCCAAGCTTGGACATTTATCACACTTATTGCTTTGTGAAGTGAACTCATAAAGCTTCCCCAAGTTTTTGTCTATCATTTCCTTCGTGACAGTCGAACTGTTGGCATTCAAAAATAACCGCACCTGTTCGTCTTCAAAAATCTCCTGCTTCAGCTTTTCATAACGCTCTTGAAATTGGTTTGTATTGGCCAATTTATTAAGGGATCTATTAATCTTTTCCATCGTTCATTTCACCTCCAGCTTTCCACTGCTTCCATTTCTCCTGAAGCTCACGTTTCTGGGCATTCAATTCAGGTTGATCCGCAGTCTGCTCCTGCTGTGCTTCTTCTTTTTTCTCAAGCCACTCCGGAACCACTTCTTCCCGTATCGTCTTTTTCCGGCCGCCCTTCGCAACATTCCTGCTTCCCTGAGCCCAGTCCTGATATTTCCGGTGTTCATTTTTAGCCAGTTCCATCGCCTCGATGACCGTGGAGACCTTCAGCCGTGCCCAATGGCCTGCCAGCTTTTCCACATAGCCCTTCGTGAACTTCATATCCGTTTTGAGCATGACATATTCAATCAAGACATTGACGACACCCGGATTCAGCTTTTGATTGATCATCACGCCCTCCACCACTTTCAAATCACCGCTTGATGGCTCAGCACCGCCTGACAATTGCATCAGCCGCTCTCTTGGAGAAATCGTCTCCAAATGACGGATGAGCTCTTGTTCCTGCGTTTTCGGTTCTTCTTTTTGTGTCCGTTCACGGATCGGCTGCACACGATTGACAAGGGAAGGCATATCGGCCTGCCGTTCGATCTGATACCAGTCCCTGGCCGCCTTCCTAAGCAATTCCTCATCGATCTCATCATCCAATGAAACGGCATCCATTACTAGTTTTTGCATTTCAAGCGGATCAATGCCATATAAAAAAGCAAGCTTGGCAATCGTACTTTTTATTTTCGGGGTAAAGGCCTTTTTCGGTACGATCGAGGATTTCATCCCGGCAAATAAAAGTTCAAAATCAAATAAGTTGTCAAACCCCGTTGGTTCGACGCCATCCGCCCGATCGATGAATTGCTGTTCAGGGATCGGTTTCCATTCATTTTTCGCTTCATCCGTTACATATAAAGAGTCCAAGTGATCTGATGAGAATACCTCCGCAAAAGATTTAGTCACACTTTCATATTGATCCGTTAAAATATGATCATCACAAAAGAATCTCTTCAACCGGTTGAATTGTACTTTACCGATCTTTTTGTATAAGTAGATATTCAGCATTCCATCCGTGAAAAACTGCTGGGGGGAAAGCGGCGGGTTTAACTCATAGATAAATTCCTTCGTGTCATTCTCCGATTTCTTATATACATTCAACAAACCGATTCCCTCAAGTAAAAGCCGTGCTTCGTAAATATCACCTAACTTAAGGCCGATGGTATTCATTAATTGATAGTGTGAGGAGGTTTCCGACCATAGCCTGTTTTCCTCCAACTCACTCCATAACGTCATATAAAGGCTGATACAGATAGGTCCAATAAGAGGTTGATATAGTCGGGTCAGTATTTTCCGATCATAATCATGAAGCAGCCCCGCAGATGAGACCAAATATGAATCCGCTGGGAGCAATTCTTGCCAATGCATTGACATCTCCATTCAAACCTTTCAAAAGATGTAGTGAAAAAAGAGCCAAAGTAAATCTTCAGCTCTACTTTCTTTCTTTATTTATTAAATCTTTCAATTCATCGATAAAGACATTGATGTCTTTAAATTGCCGATAGACGGATGCGAACCGAACATAGGCCACCTCATCGACTTCTGCCAGCTTATCCATCACCATTTCGCCGACACTGTCGCTTTTCACTTCCGCTATGCCCTGATTGCGCAGTTCTTTTTCTACATAACTGGTAATTTGCTCTAGTTCTTTCAAGGGAACCGGACGTTTTTCGCAAGCCCTGATTAAGCCACGCAGGATTTTATCACGACTGAACTCTTCCCGTGTCCCGCCCTTTTTCACTACAATAAGAGGTGTTTCCTCCACCTTTTCAAATGTCGTGAATCGAAAACCACATGCCTCACATTCACGGCGTCGTCGAATCGATTTACTTTCATCGACTGGCCTGGAATCGAGCACTCTTGTTCCGTTATATTGACATGATGGGCATTTCATCATTATCAGCTCCGTATTTTATGTAGGACTCCCCTATCTAAATGTTCCCCAAGGAATTACTTTTCTACCTTAATCTTATATTAAAAGGAACGGCCAGTACAAGTAAAAAGTGTAACTTCCAGCAGTATGCACTTTTTGTCATGCACTTGAAGCACCTTTATCAAAGTCTTTGTGTTCATGGTTATCTTACCCTATAAATTGGAGCAAGATTGCTGAATTAAAAAAGAGATGCACCCATGGCATCTCTGTGTATACGTGTTTTTTATAGGGCACTTATATTGGCTTTTTTCATTTGTACAGGACCTAATCCACGTGGTAATTCTATGTTTTCACGTGTTTGCGCGTTCAAAGCTTCTGCAATATAATCTGCCGCAATATTCGGATCCAAGTTACCGCATGTATAGACATCAATGCTAGCATAGCCGTGTTCTGGAAAACTGTGAATCGTTAAGTGTGATTCAGAAATGATGACAACCCCGCTAACTCCTTGTGGAGCAAACTTGTGAAAGGCAACTTCTCGTACCTCTGCACCTGATTTCAAAGCAGCATCAACAAAAATCTTTTCAATTAAATCGATATTGTTCAGTTTTTCAAAGTCACAACCCCAAAGTTCAGAAATGACATGTCTACCCATAGTTTCCATAGTGTAAGCTGTTTCCATATTAAGCTTCCCCCTTACCATGATTAAAAATTAAGTCTGATAACTACCACGGGGGAAAGTTAGTCCAAAGAGGTCCTAACCCTTTAAGTAGCCATCATGCAAACCGCTTTTGAAGAAGTTCACGATTCATAGTATATATGGTTTGAATTTTTTTTGCAACTCCAAATTGAATTTTAGGAAAGATAAACTTTAAATGTAATAGGGATATAGTGAAGGGTCAAATGGGAGGAAAATTACTGTTTTCCGGTTTATTCAGCGCCTTAAAACCGCCAGAATTGATTGATCAATGAATGAAAAATAGCCCGCTAAAAAATTTTAGCAGACCCAGACAGTAAACAAACTCGATAATAATTGAGTTTGCTTACTGTTTTTTTAGATTTTTAATATTTGGCCGTTGATTGGAACGTAGGGCACTCGCTTTCCGCGGGCGGTCCGCCCTCGGCGCCATTGCGCCTGAGAGGTCTCCCTTGGACGCGCTTTTCCCGCAGGAGTCTCGTACACCCGCTCCAATCAACTTTGTTTTAACAGTAAGATGGAACTCTCACAGTCTATTTAAGGAAGAAAACCAAGGAGATTAAGGACAATTCAACTGATCCTGTGAGTAGCTACTATGTGAAAGATGAACGACAAAAACAAGTTTGCCTATTCGGTTCATGCGGCAACAAACCGTTATGGATTTGTGTTGAGGACGATAGTAACACCCGGAAATACGGATGATAGTCATATCAGCCTCTGGTTGAACAAGTGATTGAGAAAATTGGAAAACCAGAAGCAGTTGCTGCAGATACAAAAGAAAAACATGATATGCGATGGGTCAACTATTCTCTATAACTGCTTCAAATCCAATAAAAAATCAAAAAGGTTTCGGAATCACCATTTTGAACCTTTTTGTCTACAAACTGAGCCCGCTAAAAAAAATTTAGCAGGCCCGTTTATTTTCATTATTTTACTGTTAACTCGACTTCTGAAGTTTTTTTCAACTCGGACGCAACTAATTTCACAAGGTCCACTACCCGGTTGGAGTAACCCCACTCATTATCATACCAAGCCAGGACTTTCACTTTCCTGTTCCCAATCATCATCGTTGTCAAACCATCGATGATGGCAGAGTGAGGATTAGTTTTGAAATCGCTGGAAACTAAAGGTTCCAGCGTGAATTCCATGATTCCTTTAAGTTCATTTTCCGAAGCGTCGATGAACGCTTGGTTCACTTCATCAATCGTGACATCACGGTTTAGGTCCACAACAAGATCGACTAGAGATACGTTAGGTGTCGGTACGCGTATCGCCATTCCATGAAGTTTGCCTTTTAATTGAGGCAACACCAGGGAGATGGCTTTTGCAGCCCCTGTGGTGGTAGGAATGATGCTTTCCGCAGCGGCACGGGCTCGTCTTAAGTCTTTGTGCGGGTTATCGATATTATTTTGATCGTTTGTATAAGAATGTATCGTTGTCATTAAACCGTTGTTTATGCCGAATTTTTCATCAAGCACTTTTGCAACCGGTCCAAGACAGTTAGTTGTACAAGATGCATTGGATATGACAAAATGCTTGTCGATTTCCAGCACTTCCTGATTGACGCCCATGACAATGGTAACGTCTTCATTTTTACCCGGCGCAGATAAAATCACTCTTTTTGCCCCTGCTTCTAAATGAAGAGCCGCTTTAGAACGGTCATTAAATTTACCCGTAGCTTCAATTACAATATCTATGTTCATCTCTTTCCAAGGCAATAGCTTTGGATCGCGGTTATTTATTAGTTTTACTCGGCGGCCATTCACTACAAGTGAATCATCTTCCGCTATAATGATACCGTCGAATTTACCATGTATCGTATCATATTTTAGTAAGTGGGCTAAAGTTTCAGCAGGATAGCTTGCATTAATGGCAACAATGTCCAAACTCTCATCTAATATGGCCTTTCGGAAAACCATTCTTCCAATTCTCCCAAATCCGTTAATCGCTATTCTTGAATTCATTGTTCGGACCCTCCAAAAAATATTAATGTTATACTTATTACCTTTCTTATGTAATTAGTATAACATAATTCAGTTGAATTGTGCTAATAAAAATGCGGATTGTTCTTATTTTTTCAACATAAAAGGAAGAAACCCTGAGGTTTCTTCCTTTTATCACAATTATATTACATGCCAATCGCTAAGTATGGCCTTCACTTGCTTCTTCGTATCATTAATGTCCCCATTATTGTCGATGACGGCATCCGCTAAAGCCTTTTTATCGGCCAAGGGCATTTGCGAATGGATCCTGGCAAGTGCCTCCGTCTCCGAAAGACCATTCCTGTTCATTAATCGTTTCAGTTGAACTTGCTCATCCACATATATCAAAAGCGTCTTTTCCACCATGAATGTCAGCTTACTTTCAAATAGGAGCGGAATATCCATGAACACAGTTTCTTCCCCTGAAGCGAGTGCCTCTTCCGTCTTGAGGCGCATCCAATTCCTGACGGCAGGATGCACGATGCCATTCAATAGCAATCTCTTTTCCTGATCATGAAATATTATCGACCCAAGCTTTGCGCGGTCTATATTCCCATCCTTCAATAAGATATCTTCACCAAATGCCTTCACAACTTGATGATAGGCTTCTTCACCTGGCTCAACGACAGCACGGGAAGCCAGATCTGCATCCACAATCGTGAATCCCAGTTCCTGTAAATAGAGGCTGACACTGCTTTTCCCACTGGCGATGCCTCCGGTGATTCCGATGATTTGTCCCATAAGCTCCCCCTTTTAAACCACGTATCATAACTTGAATAAACCGATGATGATCAATAGTACACCTGGAAGAAAGGTCAAATGCTGGACAACTTTATTATTTGAAAGCAATTTCCCGCTTTGAATTCCGCTCCAAATGAAAATCGAACTCATAACAGCGATGCATCCTGCGAGGATAATCGGTGAAATCCCGATCATAGCCGCTCCGACTCCAGCTCCGAACGCATCCAGCGAAAGTGCAAACCCCAGAACAAGCGCTTCAATACCGGTGATCGTACCTGATTTATCAAAATCGGCATTCAATGGTTTTTGTAAAATATTAATGACTACCCCAAGTGATTTAATTTCAAAATTAAAGATGATCTTTTCATGGTATCTATCATCTTTCAGATCTTTTTCAGGCTTAAAATACTGGTATACCATCCAGGCACCAAGAAAGATGAGGATGATGCCCCCCGTTTTTTCAGCCGCCCCGATAGATATGAGCTGGCTGATGAATTGTCCGATGACCATCGCTATACCTAAACTCAATGCAGAACAAAATGAGATGACCGCTATTGACTTTAAGGGGATTTTCATCTTCCGCATACCGAATGTCAAACCTACGCCAAACCCGTCAATACTAACTGCAAAAGCAAGAAAAATAATTTGTAGCCACATCGGAATATTACTCCTTCCCTTCTCGTTGCTACCCTAGTATATGGAAGGAGCCCATCCGATGTGTTTGAAAAAACATTAGCTAAATAAGCGGCTGGCACAACGGGCAAATATGTGTGCCGCGTCCTCCAACAACCAGTTTTTCAAGTGGCGTGCCGCATGTTTTGCAGTTCTCGCCCTTTCGTCCATAGACATTCAGTTCCAACTGAAACATGCCGATTTGCCCTTGAGAGTTGAGGTATGAACGAATCGTGCTTCCGCCTTTTTCCACCGCTTCAGCTAACGTTGCAATGATTTCTGCATGCAACGTTTTTATTTCCTGCAATGTTAGTGAAGAAGCGATTCTCTCCGGATGGATACCAGAACGGAATAACGACTCGTCCACATATATATTCCCAATCCCAACGACAACCGTTTGATCAAGGAGAACCGGCTTGATTTTCCTGTTGGTTCTTGCCAATTTCGCACTAAGCCCCTCGACAGTAAAATCTTCAGATAACGGTTCAGGCCCTAAATGCAATAGCGGCAACCGCTCAAGTTCTTCCCCTTTTGCAAACAGATGCATCGTACCGAATTTCCGGACATCCCTGTAACGAAGTTCACTGCCATCCGTGAAAGTGAAGATTACATGGGTATGCTTATCGTAAGGCTCTTCTTTTGGATGCACCCCGTATTTCCCTTCCATCCTTAAATGCGAAACCATCGAATAATCATCCAATGTGAAAATGAGGAACTTTCCCCGACGGCCTATACTCTGTATTGTCTGACCCCTTAAAGCATCCTGAAACTGTTCGACAGGCTCAGGAGCTTTAATGATCTTTGGCCAGAAGACGGACACTTCCTTGATCTCTTTTCCGAGTACGAGCTGCTCTAACGTTCTTCTGACTGTTTCCACTTCTGGAAGTTCTGGCATTGCAATCACCTATCTTTTATTATTTGGCATCAAACCATGTCGGCCCGAAAGCATAATCCACCTTAAGGGGCACGTTCAATTCAATGGCATTTTCCATTTCCTCAGGAACGATCACCTTAAGGATTTCGAGTTCCTCAGGAGGAGTTTCAAAAATCAATTCATCATGCACCTGAAGAAGCATTCTCGTTTTCAGCCCTTCACTTTTCAGGCGCTTATTCATATTTATCATCGCAAGCTTGATGATATCCGCGGCACTGCCTTGAATCGGCGTGTTCATCGCTGTCCGTTCGGCAAAGCTCCTGATGTTGAAATTCCTGCTTGTAATCTCAGGTATATATCGCCTTCTTTGCATCAGGGTCGTGCTATACCCTTTTTGACGGGCTTCATGTATGCTTTCTTCCATATATTCCTGAACACCAGGAAAGCTCCTTAAATACTTCTCGATGAACTCTCCAGCTTCTTTTCTCGTGATACCAAGACTTTGAGATAGCCCGTAATCACTTATACCATAAACGATTCCGAAGTTGACCGCTTTGGCTTGGCGCCTCATGTTCGAAGTGACTTCCTCCGCCGATACATGGAACACATCCATAGCTGTCCTTGTATGGATGTCCATCCCGGCCTGGAATGCTTCCACCAATCCGCTGTCATTGGCGATATGCGCCAGCACGCGTAACTCGATTTGAGAATAGTCAGCAGCAAAAATGATCCAATCCTTTTCGGAAGGAATGAATGCCTGCCTGATTTTCCTGCCTTCTTCCAGTCTGATCGGGATATTCTGCAGATTGGGGTCCGTAGAACTTAACCGGCCGGTCTGGGTCAATGCTTGGTTGAACCGGGTGTGAACCTTGTCCGATTTACCATTGACCACTTTAAGCAAGCCTTCAATATAAGTCGATTGCAACTTACCAAGCTGGCGGTAAAGTAATATTTCCTTAACGATATCATGCTGGCTCTCCAGTTTTTCCAGCACATCGGCTGAAGTCGAATAACCTGTTTTAGTTTTCTTCATGACCGGAAGCTCCAACTTTTCAAAAAGGATGGCCCCAAGCTGTTTAGGTGAATTGATATTGAAAGCCTCTCCAGCCAAATCAAAAATTCGCGCTTCGATGGTTCTTAAACGAATGGCTAATTCCTGCCCCATGTTTTTAAGCCGGCCTATATCCACCTTGATGCCCTGCCATTCCATATTCGCCAGGATGATCGACAGTGGAAGCTCCAGTTCCGTTAATAGATGATATTGCTCGAACTCTTGCAGCTTATCGATCATCGGTTCTTTAAGAGAAAGGATCGCCTTTGATTTTCTGGCGATATGCTCACTTAGTTCAGCTTGCTCAGGTATCTTGCGTTTTGCACCTTTCCCATAAAAAACATCATCGGTTTCAAGACGGATTGTACCTTGAGTTTTCGTGATTTCGGCCACTTCGTCCACTGACTCTGCCGGATCCAGGATATAGGAAGCCAAAAACACATCAAAATCGATGCCTTTTATTTCGACGCCTCGATGACGGAGTGCCACAACCGTACGCTTCGCATCGAAAACCGTTTTCTTTTTTGTTTCATCCTCTGCCCAAGTTTTAAATGCCGCGGAACTCAAGGCATCATCTCCATGGAAGTAAAAATGACCTTGTTCATTACTGATGGCAATCCCGATAATATCTGCACGATGATAATTATCTTCTAAAGTCTCAACATATAAAGCACTTTCATTTGTAAACATTCCTTCTGTCATTTCACCCGTGTGAACCTCTATCTTTTCCTGTTCAAGAGGTTCACTTTCCGTTACATCCAATTTATCGAGCAAAGTCGAAAAGCCAAGCTCTTTATAGAATGAGATGACTCGATCCTGATCTATGCCACTGTACTCGGTCTCATTTACAGAAACCTCAAGCGGAGCTTCCCTCGTAATTGTAGCCAGCTCTTTACTTAATAGGGCCAGGTCTTTATGTTCTTCTATTTTTTCTTTCAATTTTTGTCCGCTTACCTCATCGATCGACTGCAGAAGGTTTTCCACCGTTTCAAATTGATGCAATAACTTAAGTGCAGTCTTTTCACCAACACCCGGTATGCCGGGAATATTGTCTGAGGCATCTCCCATCAGCCCTTTTAAGTCAATGATCTGCAAGGGGGATAGACCGTATTTTTCATGTATATGCTTTGGAGTGTATTCCTCAATTTCAGTAATCCCCTTTTTCGTGATGGAAACCGTCGTACTAGGGGAGGATAATTGTGTTAAATCCTTATCACCGGAAATGACCTTCACTTCAAAACCATCTTTTTCAGCTTGTAAAGAAAGCGTACCGATAATATCATCGGCTTCGTAGTTCTCCAGTTCATACCTTTTTATTTGAAAACAATCAAGCAGCTCGCGAATGAATGGAAATTGCTCGGATAATTCAGGCGGCGTTTTTTGGCGTCCTCCCTTATATTCTTTAAATGACGCATGCCTGAATGTCGTTTTACCCGCATCAAATGCAACAAGTATGTGCGTTGGCTTTTCTTCTTCAAGGATGCGGTTGAGCATCATGGTGAATCCGTACACGGAATTCGTATGGACCCCTTTATCATTATTCAAGAGCGGAAGCGCAAAAAATGCACGGTAAGCAATGCTATTTCCATCTATGAGTACTAACTTTTTATCCAAATCCGTCTTCCTCCAGTCAATACAGGTTTATGTAGTTTTAGCTTCTATTTAAAAACGCAAAAAGCCGTTCATTTTCTTTCTCTATTCTACCATGAGTAGAAGCGGAAAGAAAAATGACGGCGACGCGGTTATTTAGTATTTCCCATTAACAAGCTGGCATAAGGGGAATCCGACGGCAGGATGATGACCGTTTGATCTCCAATGGTTTTTTTATAGGATTCAAGAGTCCGGTATAGTTTATAGAATTCGGGGTCTTTGGAAAACGACTTATTATAGATTTTCGCTGCTTCCCCTTCTCCTTCAGCCCTGATCACTTCTGCATCAGCTTCTGCAGTTGATAGCAATTCTTTCACTTTCCGATCAGTATCCGCAATGATACGGTTTTTCTTCGCATCACCTTTGGATAGGTACTCTTGCGCTTTCGATTCCCGCTCGGAAATCATCCTCTTGAAGACGGATGCTTCGTTTTCGGCGGGCAGGTCGGTCCGCTTTATCCGGACATCCGTCAAGCTGATGCCATAACTGTCCTTTTGCAGCAGATCGTTGACTTTATCCGTTATGCGGTCGTTTAGACTTCCCCTGGATGACTTCTCATCATTGATGATTTCATCATAATTCAGCTGTCCAAGCTCTGAACGAACTGCCGAATAGATGAACTCTTCCATTTTCGTTTCGGCATTCTCGAGCGTCCTTGCATTTGTAATCAATTTCTTCGGATCTTCTATTCTCCATACTGCATAGTTATCGATCAACATCCGCTTTTTATCTTTCGTATTGATTTCCGCTTCAGATACATCAGAACTCATCTGATACTTCGGCAAGGTCATCACACTCTGAATGAATGGCACCTTCGCCTTTAATCCCGGGGACTTATCAATCCTTACCACCTCTCCGAATTGACGGACGACTTTATATTCGCCCTCTTTGACGATATATACATTGGTGAAGATGATTAGCAGCAACGCGATGAAAATAATCAAGAAAATGCCAAATTTCACATAGCCTCTCCAATGAAAATCACCTTTTTTAAGCTCAGAGAAATCTACTATTTTTCCGCTCATTGTTTAACGCCCCCTTCCCCTGTCGCTTTTTCTTCCGATGCATTCCCTTTTTTCGTTCCTTCTTCAGGTGTAGCGGCTTCATCAGGAGCAGGCGTTTTTTTCGTTTCTTCCTTTTCAAGCGGGCGAAGCGGCAAGTACTTCATTGTGTTTCCATCATCATTCATGATATAAATCTCCGCATTCGGCAATACTCCTTCGAGGGTCTCAATAATAAGGCGGTCCTTCGTAATCCCCTTATTGCCCTTATACTCACTGAGTAATTTTTCAAAGACCGCAACATCCCCACGGGCAGCTTCCGTCCGGGCAGCTTTATCCCCATTAGCCTGTGAAATGATGGCGTCTTTTTCCCCTTCCGCTTCATTCATCCGTTTATTTTCATATTTATCCGCTTCGTTGACTTTCGTATTAGCCGTTTCACGGGCATCCGTTACATTGGTAAATGCTTTCCGAACTTCTTCATTCGGTAGCTCCACATCCTGGAGTTTAACCGCTGATATGGAAATCCCAACATCATATTTTTCCATTAGCTGTGACAACAAATCCCTTACATCCGCTTCAATTTGCGCTTTTCCAGATGTAAGTGCATCATCGATTTTCGTACTGCCGATAATGCTCCGTAACGCGGCTGACGTCGTATCATATAAAATTTTCTCAGGATCATCTGCATTGTACAGATATTTTGGAGGGTCTGTTATTTTCCACTGCACCACTAGATCTGCCAGCACAATATTTTCATCACCCGTAATCATTTTGGTCTCACTCGGGTAATCCGTCACCTCTCCATCCTCTTCCTTATATCCAAATTTAAGACTGAATGTTTCTTTCGATAATTTCTCGACCGTTTGGATCGGCCAAGGCAGTTTAAAGTGAAGCCCCGGTTCTGTTATCGTCTGCTCCACCTCACCAAACGTCATTATGACAGCTTGATCGGATTCATCAACCGTGTACCAGGTCGATATCGCAACTACACCCAAAATTAAAATAAGAAAGACTAGTCCCGTGATCGTATATATCCTTTTTAAGCTAACGATATGTATCACCCCTTCTTTGCTGTGTTATATCTTATTTACGCAAGAAAGGGCCTAAAGTTTCATAAAAATCAAATATTTTCCTAAGAAAATAGGATAGAGGAATGGTTCCCGGGGAATATAGCCAAAAATAAAAGACAGAGACTATGTGTCTCTGTCGATGTTTAACTCCTTGGATGAGGGGTTGTACAACCATTGTACCCCTGCATTATGAAGCGGGTTTTAAGAAATTGTAAAGGAAATGTAAATTGACAAACCCACTACATTTTTCCTTTTAAGCTTTTATTTAAAGTGACTGTAAAAGTCGTCCCCGTTCCAGGTGTGCTCTCCACGTTGATTTTACCTTTATGGACTTCTATTATATGCTTGACGATCGCAAGTCCAATGCCAGTTCCTCCTGAATCGCGGCTCCTTGCCTTATCGATCCGGTAAAACCGTTCAAAGATCCTCGGCAGTTCTTTTTCTTCGATGCCGATTCCGCTATCTTGAACCGCAATATCAACCGTCTGTTCTTTCTCCAAGATGTTCACGGTGACACTCCCGCCATTAGGTGTATAGGTCAATGCGTTGGTTATCAAATTAATGAAAACCTGTTTGATCCTGTCAGATTCCCCTTCAATGAATACCGGTTCCCGTGATGCTTTAATTTCAAGCGAGACTTCTTTTTCCCTCAGCTTCCCAATAAGCATTTCTTGGATTTCGCCAAGCACTTTCGTAATATCCACGACGCCTGCGTTCAAAACGAATTCCTGTTGCTCCATTTTAGATAAATTCAGAAGCTCCTGAATAAGTTCTTGCAGCCGATCACTTTCTTTCAGGATAATCGATAAAAAGTGCTTTAAGGTCTTTTCGTCTTTTAAAGCCCCATCCAACAAAGTTTCTGAAAAGCCTTTAATAGATGTAATCGGGGTTCTCAATTCATGGGACACATTAGCCACGAAATCCTTCCGCATCTGTTCGAGCCTTTTCAATTCGGTGATATCATGGAAAATGAGGAGAATCCCCTTCCATTCATCATGATTCCCGATGATTGGAGCCCCGTAAATTTCAAAATGTTTACGTTCGATGGCAAGTGGTATCTTCACCTGGCGTTTTATCGTTTTTTCCGTTCGAAAGATCTCTTCGATGATGGCAATCACTTCCTGGTCTTTAATGACCGAGTAATATTCCTGAAACAAAAACGTAGCGGCGTTTACATGGAAGCTTTTCTTGAATTCACGGTTGATTAAGGTGGTATACCCTTTACTGTCTATCAGCAAGACTCCACTACCGATATTTTCAACAAGTGTTTCCAAACGATCCTGATTCATTTCCCTCGCTATCTCTGTTTCCTGAAGATTCCTCGCCAATATGTTCAAGGAAGTTGTCAGCATTCCCGTTTCATCTGAATGTCGCCCGAATGTCCGAGTTCCATAATTCCCTTTTGCCAGTTCAATGGCTGCCATCGTCGCTTCCTCGATCGGACGGGTATAATATGAAGTGATTTTACTCGCAAGCATGAGAATGATGATCAGGGCGACTCCTAAACAAATGATCAATATTTGCCACATTTGTTTATTCACTTGATTGATGGCCTCTATTTCATTGCTATGAACGACAAAACCTTCAATCTCGCCATCCTTTTCAACCGTCTTCCAATAATAATGGAGGTCCGATTCCCCTTCAACCACTTCATACCCTTCCCCATGCTTAAGCCCTTTTTCCAAAGTTATTTTTCGAAGGACATTGGCATGACTTTTAAGTATTTCATTGGATGATGTCGAATCGTATAATATTTCCCCATTCGTGGAGAGTATGGTTAAGTTCGAATCTAAAAGGGGTGTCAGTTTTGCCGTCTTGCCTTTTTCCAAAAAAGACACGATCCCCCCATGCTCTTGAATATATGTAGAAATGAAAAATGTTTCGTTCTGTATACGCTCATTGAACGTTTTAATATAATAACTTTTGAACAAATGTCCTAATAAAAAGCCCACGGCCATCAGGACGACCATCACGAGCGTGATGAGGGTATATAAGAGCTTTTTACGGTAGGTCGTCATTCTTTTTTAGGCTCCTCAAGCTTATACCCCAAGCCCCTTATCGTTTTAATATATAGAGGTTTTTTTGTATCCTTCTCTATTTTTTCACGCAGATGGCTAATATGCACATCGACGATTCGTGAATCTCCCGCGAAATCATAATTCCATACCGCACTGAGCAGTTGGTCCCTCGTCAGCACTCTTCCTTTATTCTTCGCCAAGTATAAAAGTAATTCAAATTCCTTTGGAGTCAATTCTAATTGCTGTTCATCAAAGAATGCTTCGTATCGTTCCGGGAATACCTTCAATTCCCCTAATTTCAAGAGACCATCTTCCTGATCCTGACTTGAGTCACTGCCGTTCGATTGAAACTGGGATCTTCTTAATATGGCTTTAATCCGGGCCACTACCTCCCGTGGACTGAATGGTTTGGTCAAGTAATCATCCGCTCCAAGTTCAAGTCCCAGCACTTTGTCAAATTCATCGTCCTTTGCCGTCAGCATCAAGATCGGTATATTGATTTTTTGCTGGCGAAGCTCCTTGCATACTTCAAGCCCATCCATTTTAGGCAGCATCAAATCCAATACCACTAAATCGGGGCGTATATCCACAGCAGCCTGGAGCCCTTGTTCCCCATCCAAGGCCGTAATCACCGAATAGCCCGCTTGTTCTAAATTGTACTGAAGTAAGGTAACTATTGATTGTTCATCATCCACTACGAGAATTTTCTTTGACATTAGATCCTCCTGAATTATGTATTACCCCATAGACCAAATTCAGTCTACTCATCCACTTCCATTATAAAGAATATTATATGAAATTTACACATAAAAAAAACACATAGAAAGTTATTCCTACATTCAGTACCTCGCTAGAGTGGTTCCCGCCGCCTTTTTAAGCCGATAAAAAAACTGCCCGGATACTGGAAAGGGGCCTTGGCCTTCCCTTCCAGTATCCGGGCAGTCTGATCAAGAGATTGTTTTCACTATCCCTTATTGAAGAACTTGCATTACTGCTTTAACAGATTCAACTGATTTTGAAAGTGCCGCTTTTTCGTCTTCAGTCAATTCAAGTTCGATGATTTGTTCAATACCGTTCGCACCCAGTACAGTTGGCACTCCAAGGTAGATTCCTTCGAATCCGTATTCGCCTTCAAGATAAGCGATGGATGGAAGAACGCGACGTTGGTCTTTAAGGATCGCTTCAGCCATTTCCACTAGAGACGCAGCTGGTGCATAATATGCGCTTCCGTTCCCAAGAAGGTTTACGATCTCTCCGCCGCCAGTACGAGTACGAGCCACGATTGCTTCTAAACAATCTTGAGGGATCAATGTTTCCAAAGGAATTCCGCCAGCATATGAGTAACGTACAAGAGGAACCATATCGTCACCGTGTCCACCAAGTACGAAACCAGTAACATCTTTGACGGATAAGTTTAATTCTTGAGCTACGAAAGTACGGAATCGAGCTGTATCAAGAACACCTGATTGTCCTATTACGCGTTCTTTAGGGAAACCTGATTCTTTGTAAACAGTGTAAGTCATTGCATCAACTGGGTTGGTCAATACGATGATTGTCGTGTTCGGGGAATATTTAACCACTTCTTTAGTTACTGATTTCATAACTTTTTGGTTAGTTTGCACTAAGTCGTCACGGCTCATGCCAGGTTTGCGAGCAATACCGGCAGTGATGATCACTACGTCGGAGTCAGCTGTATCCTTATAGTCGGATGTACCGATGATGTTAGCATCAAATCCTAGAACCGGGCCTGCTTCCGCCATATCAAGAGCTTTGCCTTTTGTAGGGTTTTCAGCTTGTGGAATATCAACTAAAACGATATCACCAAGTTCTTTTTGAGCTGCTAGGAATGCTGCTGTAGCACCAGTGAAGCCGGCACCAACCACTGTGATTTTTTTTCGTTTAGACATGTTAATTTCCTCCTTAAAATATGTAAATACTTTTGGAATACTTTAAACATTTTCATGCACATATAATATAAGCCTCCTGGAAAGAAGCCCGTTAAGGCAATTTTCCAGAAAGCATGTAAGCAATTATTATTTAAGGTTTTTGATAAGCTCGTCAGCGAACTCAGAACATTTAACTTCTGTTGCACCTTCCATTAGGCGGGCAAAGTCGTATGTAACAACTTTTGAAGCGATTGTTTGTTCCACTGATTTCGTGATGCTATCTGCAGCTTCGTTCCAGCCAAGGTGCTCAAGTAAAAGAACGCCTGAAAGAAGTACTGAAGATGGGTTAACTTTATCAAGACCAGCATATTTAGGAGCCGTTCCGTGAGTTGCTTCGAAAATGGCATGTCCAGTTTCGTAGTTGATGTTTGCTCCTGGAGCGATACCGATTCCGCCAACTTGTGCAGCTAATGCATCAGAAATGTAATCTCCGTTCAAGTTCATTGTTGCAACAACATCAAACTCTTTAGGACGAGTCAGGATTTGTTGTAAGAAGATATCAGCAATGGAATCCTTAACGATGATTTTGCCTTCAGCTTCAGCATCAGATTGTGCTTTGTTAGCAGCTTCAGTGCCTTCAGCATCTTTAATTTTGTCATATTGGTTCCATGTAAACACTTTTTCAGCGAATTCTTGTTCTGCAACTTCATAACCCCAAGTTTTGAATGCGCCTTCCGTGAATTTCATGATGTTACCTTTATGAACAAGCGTTAATGATTTACGGCCTTCTTTGATCGCATAGTTAAGTGCAGAGCGAACAAGACGTTTTGTTCCTTCTTCAGAAATCGGTTTAATTCCGATACCTGAAGTTTCAGGGAAACGAATGTTTTTAACTCCGAATTCAGTTTGTAGGAAGTCGATTAATTTCTTAGCTTCGTCAGAACCTTTTGCATATTCGATACCAGCATAGATATCTTCAGTGTTTTCACGGAAGATGACCATGTCAGTGTCTTCTGGACGTTTAACTGGTGAAGGTACACCATCGAAGTAACGTACTGGACGTAGACATACGAATAAGTCCAATACTTGACGCAATGCAACGTTCAATGAGCGGATACCGCCACCGATTGGAGTTGTAAGGGGTCCTTTAATAGCGATTAGATATTCGTTAATGACATCAAGAGTTTCTTGTGGAAGCCATTCGCCTGTTTGGTCAAATGCTTTTTGTCCAGCTAAAACTTCTTTCCATTCGATTTTCTTTTCGCCATTGTAAGCTTTTTCAACTGCTGCGTCTAAAACGCGAGAAGCTGCTGCCCAGATATCAGGACCGATTCCGTCTCCCTCAATATAAGGAACGATTGGGTTGTTTGGTACGTTAAGAGCACCGTTAGTAACTGTGATTTTTTGGCTTTGTGTCATGTCTCTTACCTCCGATTCAAATTCAAAGGTTAGATGGCCTGCCATTAATTGAGGCAGAACCACTAACCCTTTTTACTCACATCTATTAATTTACTACAAATTCGTTGAAATAAAAAATATTTTCTCGAAAAACTTTTAATTAGCGTTTTTCGATCGGTACGTATTTTTGCATACCTGGTCCAACGTACTCTGCACGCGGACGGATAAGGCGGTTGTTTGAATATTGCTCAAGGATATGAGCAATCCAGCCTGAAGCACGGCTTACAGCAAAGATTGGTGTAAATAGGTCATGCTCGATACCTAAACTATGGTATACGGAAGCAGAATAGAAATCCACGTTCGGCGGAAGATTTTTTTGACCAGTTACGATTTCATTAATTTTGATGGACATATCATAATATTGCGGTTGTCCAGTAAGTTCAGTCAGTTTTTGAGACATTTCTTTAAGGTGTTTAGCACGTGGATCACCTTTACGGTATACACGGTGGCCAAAGCCCATGATTTTTTCTTTATTGGCTAATTTTTCGTTGATATATGGCTCAACGTTATCCACTGTACCAATTTCTGTAAGCATTTTCATGACTTGTTCGTTAGCTCCGCCGTGAAGTGGGCCTTTTAAAGCGCCGATGGCAGAAGTTACGCCAGAATAGATATCAGCTAAAGTAGCCACACAAACGCGTGCAGTGAATGTGGAAGCGTTCAATTCATGGTCAGCATGAAGAACCAATGCTTTGTTGAATGCTTCTTCTTCGATTGCCGTTGGTTCATTACCGCTTAACATATATAAGAAGTTAGCAGCAAAGCTTAAATCTGTACGTGGCGCAACCGCTTCTTTACCTTGACGGGTGCGAGCGAAAGTGGTTACCAATGTAGGGATTTTTGCTTGGATGCGGATTGCTTTACGATAGTTAGCGTCTTCACTCATTACATCTGCTTCTTCATCATAAAGACCAAGAAGAGATACTGCTGTGCGAAGAGCTCCCATTGGATGTACTTTATCAATTGGGTATGTTTTAAAGTGATTAACCACTTCAGCTGGAATTTCAGCATTTTCAGCAAGTTGTTTAGTTAATTCTTCTAGTTGGCTTTTGTTCGGAAGAGCTCCGTGCCATAAAAGATAGATTACTTCCTCGAATGTTGCGTTTGCAGCCAAATCATCGATGTCATATCCTACATACGTTAATGTATCATCGATAATGGAGCTTACTGATGAAGTTGTTGCTACCACACCTTCAAGACCTTTTGTTGCTGTCATACTAAATCTCTCCTTTTCCTAAGTATTCCCCTATGCCCTTGCTCATTGCGTATAAATATAGCGCTTCCAAGGAATTAGCTATTATATACAACCATCTATTTTTTAGCAGAAGACATACATCTTGTATTGGAAGCGTTCACAGAATATGACCCCAACAATAGTAAAATGTACGATAATCTTTAATAAGAAAATCTAAAAATAATGCTTGTAGCTATTCCTAGTGAGCGCTTGCTCAATAACTACATCTTTTTTTTAAGATTCCTCAAAATATCAATGATATTCTGAATCCCTTTTTAATAAATCAGAGCAGTTACATGATTATTATAAACAATAAACACTTTTTTGGGAATGAAAAGCACCTAAAATGTGAAAAAATTATTATTTTATTAGAAAAATTAGCTACATATTCTCTTGCTTTTTTTTATGGGATTTTGAAAAAATGCCACAAAGCAGAATAAATGAAACATTAGATAGAAAATTTTATTCTCAAGATTGACGACCCCATCTATCATTTGCCAACGCTTCATTTAAAAAAATTGAAGATCTGCATGCATAAATAAGCAATTCCCGCCCCGATTAACGGACCGACAGCCACACCTTTGAATAATGCGACCGCAAGAATCGTCCCAAAAACAAGAGCCGTGGTAATGTGCGGATCATGTGATAGGAGGGTAATCCCATTTTTCGCTATGAGTGCAACCGCTATACCAGATGCAAGCGCAATCCAGGCATAAGGAGATTTAATGGCGTCACCGAGCTCTTTGAAACCTATCGTCCCATTCGCTATGGGTATGAGTACGGAGATCGTAATGATCGTAACGCCCAAGTTTATTCCCTTCGCTTCCAGATACGGAAACACTTTAGTATCGAGGCCGATCAGTTTCATGCTTAAAAGAAAACCCGCAGCCATGATCAGTGACGTATTTTTGCCAAACCAACCGATTGCTGCAAGTAAAATTAAAAATACAACAGGACCGTTTATCATTCTCCCTTCACCTTCTTTCGTCATTTTTGTTATTTTAACATAACAAACTCCCCTCTTTCCTGAGAAAAGATCGAATTCTGGAGCAATGCATCATCGGAAAAAATTTAAGCGAAAGACGAAAGAATCTTTCCTTTCTTTTCCATACTCGTTACAATTATAATACAAACTTTATGATTGAAGGAGGATATGTCTTGAATCCAGTATATATAAATCGTTTCATTCGTTCTTTACTGGTCGTCGGAGGGATAATCTTAGGTGGAATTGCCTTGTTTTATTTATCTAAATATACATATCCATTCATCATTGCCTTGATAATCGCTTTCTTGATGAACCCTCTGGTCACTTTTTTCGAAAGGAAAGGAAGGCTGCCAAGAGGATTGGCTGTATTCGTTTCCCTTTTACTCATTTTCCTTTTATTTGCGGGTCTTATCACCTTACTGGTTACCGAGATCATATCAGGGACCAATTACCTTGCCGGAGTCATACCAAAGCACATTGAGACTATCGTGGACTATATAGAAACATACATCGCGTCCACCGTCATCCCTTTATATAATCAAATAGCTGCCATGTTCAATAATTTGGATATCGAACAGCAAGATACAGTCCTCAAGAATATCCAAAATATCGGTGAATCCATCACTACCGGAGTAAGCGGCTTCATTCAAGCGTTCTTGAAGAACATTCCGACAATCATCGGATGGTTTCCCACTACAGCAACGGCACTCCTCTTTACCCTACTGGGCACATTCTTCATCAGTAAAGATTGGGATACCTTTGGGCGCATGACCGGAAAAGTGTTGCCTGATAAGATTTTTGCAGGTGCCAAGCGTTTATTCAGGGATTTAAAACGTGCTTTGTTTGGTTTTATCCGTGCACAATTCACTCTTGTTTCATTGACGACCGTTACGATTCTAATCGGATTTCTCATTTTAGGGGTGAATTATTCAATTACCATTGCCCTGATATGCGGATTGGTCGATATCATCCCCTATTTAGGGACAGGAACCATTTTCATTCCTTGGATCATCTTTGAATTCATCGCTGGAAATACAAGTCTCGCAATCGGTTTGTCCGTCCTTTACATAATCGTTGTTGTCCAGCGTCAGTTAATAGAGCCAAAAGTTCTTTCTTCCAGTATTGGTTTGGATCCGCTTGCCACTCTCATCGCCTTGTTCATCGGCTTCAAATTGATTGGTTTCCTAGGTCTGATCGCAGGTCCTGTCGTTCTTGTCATATTCAATACACTTCAGCGTGCCAATGTCTTCAAGGCCATATGGGCTTTCATCATCGGTCCGGATACAAAGAAAACCACATAAGTAATCCCGCTATCTTTATACCTTATAGCATTCTCCCATCTCCATATAAAAATCCGCCTCGGGTACGAGGCGGATTTTTGGTTTCAAGCTAAAATTATTTTGACGTCTCGAATTGTTCTGTTTCAGTAGAACCTGCAAGTGCTGTAGTGGATGATGTACCACCAGAAACGACCTGTGCCACTTCATCAAAATAACCTGTTCCCACTTCACGCTGATGACGTGTTGCTGTGTAGCCATCGGATTCACTGGCGAATTCCGCTTGTTGAAGTTCTGAGTATGCAGCCATGCCGCGGTCTTTATAACCAAGGGCAAGATTGAACATGCTATGATTCAATGAGTGGAATCCTGCAAGGGTAACAAATTGGAATCTATAACCCAATTTACCTAATTCAACTTGATAGCTCGCAATTTCTTCATCACTTAATTTCGCTTTCCAGTTAAATGATGGCGAACAATTATAAGCAAGGAGTTTACCCGGGAACTCTGCATGGATCGCTTCGGCAAAGCGGCGAGCATCCGCTAGATTAGGTTCAGAAGTCTCACACCAGATAAGATCGGCATACGGTGCATAAGCAAGGCCTCTTGCAATCGCTTGGTCAAGACCTGCTTTGGTACGGTAGAATCCTTCTGGAGTCCTTTCGCCAGTGATGAATGGTGCATCGACCGGATCGATATCATCGGTGATCAAATCTGCAGCATCAGCATCCGTCCGGGCAATTAAGATAGTCGGTGTACCCATTACGTCTGCTGCCAATCGGGCGGAAACTAAATTACGTACTGCCGTTTGGGTTGGCAGAAGAACTTTACCGCCTAGGTGGCCACATTTTTTCTCGGAAGAAAGCTGATCTTCAAAGTGAACGCCTGCCGCTCCAGCTTCGATCATGCCTTTCATTAATTCGAAGACATTAAGGGAACCGCCAAAGCCGGCTTCAGCATCCGCTACGATAGGAGCGAACCAATCGATATCACTTTTTCCTTCAGCAAAGCTGATTTGATCTGCGCGCTGAAGTGTCTGATTAATGCGTTTAACCACTTGCGGCACGGAATTGGCTGGATATAAACTTTGGTCGGGGTACATTTGCCCTGCAATGTTAGCATCGGCAGCCACTTGCCAGCCGCTTAGGTAAATTGCTTTTAAACCAGCTTTCACCTGCTGCATTGCTTGGTTACCAGTCAATGCTCCCAATGCGTTGATGAAATCCTCTGTATTTAATAGATTCCATAGTTTTTCAGAACCACGGCGTGCCAAGGTCTGTTCAATATCGATAGAACCTCTTAATTTAATAACTTCTTCCGCCGTATATGGACGTTTAATCCCAGTCCACCGTGAGTCATTTTCCCAGCTTTGTTTTAATTGTTGCGCTCTTTCATTCATCATTATATTTTCCTCCTAATTTATATTTAATATTTTAAATATTATGATAATTGTTCGTATGCCGGATTGGTTAAGAAATCTGCAAAGTCATCCGCTTCTATCAATTCTTCGAATAGTTTAGTAGACTCTTCAAACTTTCCTGATTTGAAAGTTTCTTCCCCCACTTCCGATTTAATGACAGCTAATTCTTCTTCCTTGATTTGATGGAATAATTCTTCGGTTATTTTCCTGCCATCTTCGAGAATGCCTTTAGGATGACGGATCCATTGCCAGACTTGAGCTCTTGAAATTTCAGCGGTTGCTGCATCTTCCATTAAGTTATTAATGGGTGCTGCCCCTCTGCCACTTAACCAGGAGGCAATATATTGGATGCCTACGTTAATGTTAGTCCTTAATCCTGCCTCTGTAATCGTTCCTTCGGGTACAGCCAGCAACTCTTGGGCTGTTACATGGACATCTTCCCGTTTGCGGAAAATTTGATTCGGTTTTGGAACAAGCAGGTCAAAAACTTCTTTTGCCGTTCTTACCATACCTGGGTGGGCAACCCATGTTCCATCATGACCGTCTCTTGCTTCGCGTTCTTTATCTGCCCGGACTTTCGCAAAAGCCTCATCGTTCTTAATCGGGTCATTTTTAACTGGAATTTGCGCTGCCATCCCGCCGATTGCCGGAGCATTACGGGTGTGGCATGTTTTGATTGCCAATAAGGAATAAGCTCTCATGTTCGGGACGGTCATCGTGACCTGTAACCGGTCAGGGAAGATCACATCATCCGAGTGACGGAATTTTTTCAGGAAACTGAAGATATAATCCCAGCGGCCACAGTTCAGGCCTGCCGAATGTTCTTTCAGCTCGTACAGAATTTCGTCCATTTCGAATGCGGCAAGAATCGTTTCTATCAAGACCGTTGCCTTGATGGTTCCTTGCGGAATTCTCAAATCGTTTTGTGCATACACGAATATTTCATTCCATAATCTTGCTTCCAGATGACTTTCCATTTTTGGTAAGTAGAAGTATGGACCGCTTTGTTGTTCGACCAATGCTTTTGCGTTGTGATAAAAGTACAGTCCAAAGTCAAAAATGCTGGCTGATATAGGCTGTCCATCTAACATGATATGTTTTTCCTCTAAATGCCAGCCGCGTGGCCTTACCTTTAGAACAGCCGTCTTTTCATTTAATTCATACACTTTACCATTTGGATTTTTAAATGAAATGGTACCACGGATGGCATCGCGCAAATTCAGTTGACCATCAATGCAGTTCTCCCAAGTTGGTGAGTTGGCGTCTTCAAAGTCAGCCATGAATACATTGGCACCCGAGTTCATGGCATTAATGATCATCTTACGGTCAACTGGTCCAGTGATTTCAACCCTGCGGTCCTGCAAGTCATTCGGAAGGGGCGCAATCGTCCAATCACTTTCACGAATATGCTTCGTTTCCTCAAGGAAATCAGGCAGCTTACCTTTATTCAGCTCTTCCTGAACGATTTTACGCCGTTCTAGAAGTTCTCTCCTTCTTTCACCGAAATGCCGTTCAATTCTTTCGATGAATTGAAGAGCTTCCGTTGTAAGTATTTGTTCATATCCAGGCTTAATGTTGCCTGTAATTTGTAAGCCTTTTGCTCCCGTAATCATGTTGCCTCTCCACACCCTTTCCAAATATCCTATGTTATAATACAGTTGTTTTATTTCCTGTTTGTATTATATAACACGTTGTATAAATTTGTCACCAGTTTTTTCTAAAAAATCTCAAAAAAAGAATTATTTAATGGAAAAGCCTAATTTATCAATGTTTTCACGGGATAAAAAATTCAAAAATTCTGTTATTATACACTGTTTCAACCTCTTGAAATCATCTTTTAATGGTGAAACAGTTAAAATCCAAATACATTAAATTGCCCAATGTCTTGTCCCATTTCAATTAAATGCAAAAAAAACATCCAATGATTACCCTTGGATGCTTTTGATGAATTCTTTTTTTATCCAAACCAAAAAGGCTGCCTAAAAGCTTGAGCCCTTAGACAGCCTTGTATTATTTATGCCGAATGATGGTAACTTTCCCTTTATTCATCCTGTTCATGATAAACCGGATAACTATCGGTTTGAGGAGATTCCGGGTTGGCGGAAGCACAAGGATCAATCCCATGATATCCGAGATGAGCCCAGGGGACAGCAACAGTGCAGCTCCGATAAAGATACAGATTCCATCAATGATTTCATTTCCAGGCATCATTCCATAACGAATCTGTTCCTGTGCCTTTTTCCATGTTTCCATCCCTTGCCGTTTAGCCAAATAAGCTCCGATTAAACCTGTGGCTACAATCAGGAACAGCGTTGGCCAAAAACCAATCATATTGCCTGACAGCAATAGGACAATGATTTCAACGACCGGCATCGCAATGATAAACAATAAAAAATATTTCATCTACATTCCTCCTGCACAGCCCATTTCTGGTGCGGTACATCCATCTTACCTCATTGGCACGGAATCAGCCAAAATTTCGTTTTACAAAACGTTGGCATGTCCATCATAAATGACTCCACGACCTGCATCGACTGTTATTCTTTGCCCATCCGTGAAAATTTTTGTTGCGTCCTCTGCACCCACGATGACCGGAATGCCCAATGTGACTCCTACGACAGCGGCATGGCTTGTCAAACCGCCTTCTTCCGTAATCAATGCCGCACACTTTTCAATCGCTGGCATCATATCGCGGTCCGAACCGATTGTAACCAATACAGAGCCTGCCGTCACTTTTTCCAAAGCTTCCTTGGCATTCTTGGCAACAACCACTTCACCTTTCGAAGACTTCCTGCCGATTCCTTGAGCCTTCAAAAGAACTTCTCCCAACACATGAATTTTCATCAAGTTAGTCGTACCTGTTTCACCTACAGGCACACCGGCTGTTATGACGACCAAATCCCCATGGGACACTAAGCCGGAATGCAAGCTTTCATCTATTGCGGTTTGAAGCATTTCATCGGTAGTCGTCGCTTTAGGACCAATCTGCGGATAGACTCCCCAAGCCAATGCAAGCCGTCTTGAAACATGATCATTGGATGTAACGGCAATGATCGGTGCTTTAGGGCGGTATTTAGAAATCATTCGTGCCGTATGGCCACTTTCTGTAGGGGTGATGATTGCTCCGGCATTAAGATTAAGCGCGGTGTGGGCAACGGATTGACCAATTGCATCCGTGACATTATGACGGTTCACTTTGCTTCTGACTGATAATATATCCCGATAATCAAGCGCAGTTTCAGCACGTGAAGCAATATTATGCATCGTTTGCACAGCTTCGACAGGATAGGTACCAGCAGCTGTTTCACCAGAAAGCATGATGGCATCCGTTCCATCAAATATGGCATTGGCGACATCACTTGCTTCTGCACGGGTTGGCCTTGGGTTACGCTGCATCGAATCGAGCATTTGTGTAGCCGTTATGACAGGTTTCCCGGCATTATTACATTTTTTGATCATTTGTTTTTGGACTAATGGCACTTCTTCAGCAGGAATTTCCACTCCCAAGTCGCCACGGGCTACCATCAAACCATCAGAAACTTCCAAGATTTCATCAAGCCGGTCTACGCCCTCTTGATTTTCGATTTTAGGGATGATTTGAATATGTTCCGCTCCATTTTGCTGCAATAATTCACGCACTTCAAGCACATCGGAAGCCCTACGTACAAATGAGGCAGCAATGAAGTCGATACCCTGTTCGATCCCAAAAAGGATATCTTGTTCATCTTTCTCAGTTATGCCTGGCAGGTTAACCGAAACACCTGGAACATTCACGCCTTTTTTGTTCTTAAGTGTACCGCTATTCAATATTTTGGTACGGATTTCTTTTCTTACCTCATCAATCTTCAACACTTCAAGACCGATCAATCCATCATCCAAAAGGATTTTAGATCCCGGGTGGACATCATGCAGAAGCCCTTCATAGGTAATGGAGAATTTTTCAGGGGTTCCCAGGACTTCATTCATGGAAATAATGACTTCATTGCCTGCCATCAGCTCAATGGAATCATTTTCCATATTATTTGTCCGTATTTCAGGTCCTTTTGTATCCAACAGGATAGCGACCTGTTTACCCGCTTTTTCACTTGCTTCCCTGATATTGCGGATTCTAGCGGCATGTTCTTCATGATTTCCATGAGAAAAGTTAAGCCGGGCCACGTTCATCCCCGCTTCTATTAATTGAACCAGTTTTTCTATGCTTTCACTTGCAGGGCCAATCGTACAAACAATCTTGGTTTTACGCATAGTGTCATCCTCCTCTAAGGAAAACTCGCCGCCTGTCCACCTTTTGAAGACAGGGGCGTAGTGTTTTAGTCTCATCTTTCAAATACTAAATTTCATCCAGAGCAGTTCCTATCATTGATCAATACTGATTAAATGGATAGCTCTGAGGATAAATCATACATTTTTTGGTCGATTGTATGAGGTTTGGCAAGAGCTTCGATGATATCATAATCAACCAGTCGATTTTGTTCTATCCCAACAGCCCTGCCCCCTTTGCCTTCAAGAAGCAATTCAACAGCTTTTGCTCCAAGTCGGCTTGCCAATACCCGGTCATTTGCAGAAGGAGATCCTCCGCGCTGAACATGGCCCAGGACCGTTACACGGGTTTCAAATCCTGCCTTCGCCTCAATTTTCCTGGAAATATCAACGGCACTTCCAACACCTTCAGCTACAATGATGATACTATGCTTTTTCCCACGGTCATGTCCGCGATTCAGCTTCCCAATCAGTTCTTCTATATCGTATTCATATTCGGGACAAAGAATCGTTTCAGCTCCGCCAGCCAATCCAGCCCAAAGCGCGATATCGCCGGCATCTCTTCCCATCACTTCAACCACATAAGTCCTTTCATGGGAAGTTGCCGTATCCCGAATTTTATCGATAGCATCGATGACCGTATTCAGTGCCGTATCGAAACCAATCGTAAAGTCCGTACCCGGTATGTCATTATCAATCGTTCCAGGAACGCCGATACAAGGGAAGCCCCTTTCCGTTAAAGCTTTCGCTCCGCGGTAAGAACCATCGCCACCTATTATGACAATGCCCTCGATACCAAGTTTATTCAATTGTTCAATCGCTTTCAGCTGGCCTTCCTCCGTCTTGAATTCCGGACAGCGAGCCGTATGTAACATTGTGCCGCCTCGATGAATGATATCGCCGACCGACCCAAGTTCAAGCTTCTTTATATTGCCATTTATCAAACCCTGATAGCCATGATAAATTCCGAAGACCTCCATTTCATGAAAAATCGCTTTCCGAACAACAGCTCGGACTGCCGCATTCATGCCTGGAGAATCTCCTCCACTTGTCAATACACCAATTCTTTTCATAAATGTCACCTCTCTACAGCACTAATCAATTATAAGCTTCATTATATCATTGTACCCTTTTTCAAGCTTCAATAAGCAATAACTGTTTCACTTATACTCACTTGATGTTATAAGCCTAACCGATTCTCTTCAGAAATTGAAGTAAAACGGCGTAAAAGTTTACATTCTTCACACAAACCATATTCTTCACTCGTTCTGTAATGAATACTCTTGCTTCAATGAAAGGATGAAAAAACGTGTTGCCCCAGGCAGCACGTTTTTCCTTTTGCTAAATGTGTTTATGAATGCTGTTCCACTTCTTCCTTAGGTTCGCCCTCAGGTTGTTTTGCAAATTCATATTCACCGATTTTCTTGAATTTCATGTAACGCTGGTTGATGAGGTCATCACTATTCAATGGCAGAAGTTCATTGAATGAACGTTTAAGGATTTCCTTGATGGCTTCTGCCTGTACATTTGCATCACGGTGGGCGCCGCCTCTCACTTCTGGAATGATCTCATCGATGACTCCTAAGCGATTTAAGTCGGGAGCCGTGATTTTCATTGTTTCTGCAGCCCTCTTGGCCTGAGAAGCATCCTTCCACAGCAAGGCTGCAGCCCCTTCAGGGGAAATGACCGAATATGTTGAATTCTCAAGCATGAAAATTCGGTCTCCAACGCCAAGTGCCAATGCACCGCCGCTTCCGCCTTCACCGATGACGATACTGATGACCGGCACCTTCAACCCTGCCATTTCGAAAAGGTTTTTCGCAATGGCTTCACTTTGCCCGCGCTCTTCAGCAGCTTTACCCGGGAAAGCTCCCTTTGTATCAATGAAACAAATGATAGGCCGATTGAATTTTTCCGCCTGTTTCATCAGACGCAAAGCTTTTCGATAGCCTTCCGGATGGGGCATGCCAAAGTTGCGACGGATGTTTTCCTTCGTATCCTTACCTCGTTGATGACCGATGACAGTCACGGCAAGTCCATCAAACTCTGCGATTCCAGCCACAATTGCTTCATCATCCCCATAATAACGATCACCATGAAACTCCATGAACTCATTGAATAATAGCGGAATGTAATCAAGCGTCGTCGGACGGGCTGGATGCCGGGCAATCTGAACGCGATCCCACGGTTTTAAATGGTTATAAATATCCACTTCCAGCTTCTCTAAACGCTTTTCCAACGTTTCGATTTCAACTGTAAGGTCTACGTCGGCATCCTTCGAAATTGCCTTAAGTTCTTTAATCTTATTTCTCAGGTCCGTAACGGGACGCTCGAACTCTAATTCGTAAATCATGACCATTCACCACCCGGGGCATGGATTTTAAGGATTGTCGTCAAGGTTTCTTTCATTTCCGTACGGTTGACGACTGCATCCAATTGGCCGTGCTTCATCAAGAATTCAGCCGTTTGGAAATCTTCAGGAAGTTCTTCATGAATCGTCTGTTCAATGATTCTTCGTCCCGCAAAACCAATAAGGGCTCCAGGTTCGGCTAGATTAATATCACCAAGTGACGCGAAACTTGCCGAAACCCCACCTGTGGTAGGATGAGTCATCATTGATATGATCAGTCCGCCTTCATTGCTGAACATCTTAAGTGCTGCACTTGTCTTTGCCATCTGCATCAAGCTTAAAACACCCTCCTGCATCCGAGCGCCGCCTGAAGCCGTAAAAATGATAAACGGAATCTTCAATTCGCCTGCACGTTCAATGGCACGGGTGATTTTTTCCCCAACAACGGATCCCATGCTTCCCATCCGGAAATTCGAATCCATGATGGCTGTTGAAACTTGGTACCCATTGATGCTTCCTACTCCTGTAACAACTGCCTCATTAATCTTGGCTTTCTTTTTATCTTTTTCCAATTTATCCAAGTAATCCGGAAATTCAAGTGGGTTAACTGAAATCATTTCTTTATCAAATTCATTAAAGCTGCCGGCGTCGAATAAACATTCGATACGCTCATGGGAAGACATCGGATGATGGAACCCACAATGCAGACAGACTTTCTTGTTTTTCACTAATTCTTTTGTATACATGATTTTTTTACAGCCGGAGCATTTTGTCATGATTCCTTCTGGTACATCTTGTTTCTCCCGATCAAAAGGAACTGTTGCATATTTCTTCTTAGACTTCGCAAATAGCTCTTTAAGCAAGCTTAATCCTCCCTTTACCACCAATTATCTATTTTATGATACTTGGTACAAACTATATCAGAAATAAAATTAGTATCGTGTAAAAAGGTGTCATTCGTCCTTCGACATATTTCTAATTCTAATAAGATACGTTTCGATGGCTTTTTCTTCATCCCGTTCGAGCAAATATGTAAGAAGTGCCAGATAGTCTTCTTTTTTCACATTACCCTGTTCCATCTCTGATGTTCTAGCATAGCTGTTGACAATACGCCAAATTCTTTCCAGCAATCGATTACGATTCAATATGGCAATTCTTAAGAAGAAATCATCATCATGAAATTCATCCTCATTGACCCAGCCCATTAAACATTTGATGTCCTCAGCCTTAGCGAAGAAGGCGACGATCCGCAAACAGTCAATTTCAATCAGCCTTTTCGTTTCAGCCAAATCTTCTTGAACCTTTTTATCTTGCAAAAAAAAGGTTCCCAGAAGCTCGACTAGCTTATGCTCCTGGAAATCCCTGATAAACGTCCCTTCACCACGCCTTGTTTCTATTAATCCTAATAGCTCTAAGGCACGCAATGCTTCACGGACAGAGGAACGACCAACATTAAAACGATCCGATAACTCCCGTTCTGATGGGATTTTATCTCCCGGCAAGAGGCTGTCCGCTTCAATCATGCTGCGCAGGCTCTCAACGACATCGAGATAAATTTTGGATGAAGAAGTACGACCTGCCAAATTAATTATTCCTCACTTTTTCCAATGATCGCTAATTTCCTGGTTTTTTCTTTAATTTCCTCGGGATCCACATTAATTCTAGCCACTCCCGTTTCCATCGCTGCCTTGGCAACAGCCGCCGCAACGGCAGGCGCTACCCTCTCATCAAATGGAGCAGGGATAACGTAGTCTTCATTTAACTCATGTTCCTGTATTAAACTGGCAATGGCTTGTACTGCAGCAACCTTCATTTTTTCATTGATATGAGTCGCACGTACATCTAACGCTCCACGGAAAATCCCTGGGAAAGCAAGGACGTTATTGACCTGATTCGGGAAATCCGAACGACCTGTTCCAACAACCTTGGCACCCGCTGCTTTCGCATCTACCGGCATGATTTCCGGATCTGGATTAGCCATCGCAAAAATGATTGCATCCCGATTCATCGAAGAAACCATTTCTTTGGTCAATGCACCTGCAGCAGAAACACCTATAAATACATCAGCGTCTTGAATGACAGTTTCCAAAGGTCCTGAAATCTTATTTCGATTGGTCACTTTCGCCACTTGTTCTTTTATATCATTCATACCTGTCGAACGGCCCTCATAAATGGCACCCTTCGTATCACACATGATTATGTCACGAACTCCATAGCTATAAAGCAATTTAATGATGGCAATGCCCGCAGCGCCTGCCCCATTCGCTACCACTTTAATTTCTGACATTGATTTATTCACAAGTCGTAATGCATTTACAAGACCGGCAACAGTCACAATGGCTGTACCATGCTGATCATCATGAAAAACAGGGATATTCATTTCTTTCTTAAGACGTTCTTCAATTTCAAAACAATTTGGTGCGGCAATGTCCTCTAAGTTCACTCCACCGAAAGTCGGTTCGAGTAATTTAACGGTCTCTACAATTTTGTCCACATCCGTCGTTTTTAAACAGATAGGGAAAGCGTCCACTCCAGCGAAGCTTTTAAATAAAACGGCTTTTCCTTCCATAACCGGCATAGCAGCTTCAGGACCGATGTTTCCAAGTCCCAACACAGCCGTTCCATCAGAAATAACTGCAACAGTATTCCCTTTCATTGTATAGTCATAAACGGTTTCCGGCTTATCGTAAATTTCTTTACAAGGTTCTGCGACACCAGGAGAATAAGCCAGGCTTAAATCCACTGCATTCCTTACCGGTACTTTCGAAACTGTTTCTAATTTTCCTTGATTCAAGCGATGCATATGTAATGCTTCTTCTCTTAATGTCATAGTTTCACTCCTAAAACAAATTGGGTAACCCAAATCATATATGCTGAAATCTAGTGGTCAGACCACAGCGGCCTGTTTTCAATATAACATAACTATTAAAGTTGTAAAACAGTTATTCGCTCTTGTAAACCACATTCCCTTTTCCGACCATGTCAAATAGTGCCTGCATCAGACTATCTGTAGGATTGACCCAATCCCAATAAGATAGCTGTACATAGCGGTTTTCCCTCTCGTAAAAAAGCATCACCTTGGTTTCACCGCTATGCTGCATTAAAATTTTTTTTATTTTTTGCAGTGTTTCCTTCGTTTGCTTGCCAGCCTCAATTTTCAGGAATATCGTTCCGTTTTTTTCCTCTTTCATCTGTTTCACTTTTTCAAGCGGGTATACGTTCCTGATCAGAAGCTGTGTTTTTCCATCCCGTTCTTCAAATGTCCCTTGCAGCATAACGAGTTGTCCATTATTCAAGTCGGCAGAGTGGTTTTTATAAACATTTGGAAAAACGACCGCTTCAATGTCTCCCTCTTCATCACTAACGCTCAAAAAAGCCATCACATCGCCCTTTTTTGTCCTTATGGTTTTAACCGACGTAATGTATGCGCCAAGTAAGACTTTCGATTCCTTTTTATTGGTCGCTTCGTCTATGGTCAAACATCCGAAGTACTGAAAAAGTTCCCTGTAGCTGGTCACCGGATGATTCGATAGATAAAGCCCCAAGGCGCTTTTTTCCAATGAGAGTTTGTGCTCGATTGGAATAGGCTCGACCCTGTTGTATTTCGGTTTGAGTGAAAACTCGCCGTCCGAAAACATATCGAATAGATCATCATCTGGATTAACCAATTCCGTATGGCTGATCGCTACGTCCAAACTCGCCAACAATGTTGCCCGGTCTTCACCGAATTCATCAAATGCACCTGAATGCACAAGCGCCTCCAACACTTTTCTATTTACGATTTTTCCTGAAACGCGTAAACAGAAATCGAATAAATCAGCGAACTTCTTTTGCCGTCTCGCAGCAAAGATTTCTTTTAAAACCGTACCGCCTATTCCTTTTATGGCCCCAAGGCTAAAACGGATCCCTTCCTTTTCTGGTAAAAACGGGTATCCGCTCCGGTTAATCGAGGGTGTCAAAACCGTTATCCCTTTCTTTTTTGCCTCACGGATATATTGGGAAATCTTTTCATCATTCCCGACGACCGACGTCATGAGTGCTGCCATGAAATATTCCGGATGGTGGGTTTTCAAGTAACCCAGCTGATAAGCGATGATACTATACGCCACCGCATGGCTTCGGTTGAATCCATAGTTAGCGAAGCGGACGATCAAGGAATAAATCTCATCTGCCGTTCTTTCGGAATACCCTTGTTTCAACGAGCCGCTCACAAAATGCTGCCGCTCTTGATCCAGCACATCCTTCTTCTTCTTCGAAACGGCACGGCGGAGCAGATCAGCTTCGCCAAGTGAAAATCCGGCTAGGCGGGAAGCAATTTGCATGATTTGTTCTTGATAAACGATGACTCCGTATGTAGGCTCAAGAATATCCTTCAAATCCTGGTGCAGGTAATCGATGGGGGCCAGTCCATGTTTCCGCTCGATGAACAGCGGTATATTTTCCATCGGACCTGGACGATATAGGGCATTGACCGCAACGATATCCTCGAATCGGTTCGGTTTCAGCTTGATCAAAACCTTTCGGATGCCATCTGATTCAAATTGAAACACGCCAGTTGTTTCACCTCTACCTAAAAGGGCTAACGTCTCGGGGTCATCCATTGGGATATGGGACAGGTCCAGCTTTTTCCCGGTTCCTTTATGGATATTCTTTAAGATATTATCGATGAGCGTCAAATTACGGAGTCCAAGAAAATCCATTTTAAGCAGTCCCAGTTCTTCGAGGAGGTCCATTGGGTATTGAGTCAGATGGATACCGTCATGCCCTCCCTGAATCGGGATATGCTCGGTGAGTGCCTGATCGCTGATGACGACGCCTGCCGCATGTGTCGAAGCATGTCGGGGCAGCCCTTCAAGCAATAACGCCGTTTGAAAAAGTTTTTGATTAAGGTCACTCTCATTAACGAACTCCCTCAGCCTTTTCGATTCCTTGTATGCCTCAGGAAGCGTGATGCCCAGACGGCCTGGAATCATTTTTGATACCGCTTCCTGTTCCTTTGAATTCAAGCCGAAAACACGTCCTGTGTCCCTTAAGGCAGCTTTGGCAGCTAATGTTCCGAACGTAATGATTTGTGCTACATGAAGTTCCCCGTATTTCTTCGCGACATAGGCAATCACTTCTTCACGGCGGTTATCCGGAAAATCAATGTCGATATCCGGCATCGAGACACGTTCAGGATTCAGGAAACGCTCGAACAGCAAGGAATGTTCGATTGGATCGACATCCGTTATCGACAGCACATAAGCGACCATCGATCCGGCGGCCGATCCCCTTCCAGGTCCAGTCAGGATTTGGTGGTCCTTAGCGAATTTCATGAAATCCCAAACGATTAAAAAGTAATCGCTGAATTTCATCTTGGCAATGACATCCAATTCATACCGAAGGCGCTCTTCATATTGAATGGATGGCTCCGGCATTCTTTTCTTCAACCCTTGGAAACAGACGGCTTCGAGCATTTCCTCTGCTGTTATTCCTTCTTCAGTAGGATACTTAGGCAGCAGTGAACGATGAAACGGAATTTCCAGATTGCATTGCGCGGCTAGATGAAGTGTATTTTCGAGTTCATCAGGTCTGTCATGGAATAGTTCAGCCATCTGAGCCCGGCTTTTCAAATAAAATTGATTGGATTCAAGAACCGTATGCGCCTCATCCGCCAGCTTGTCTCCATTTCCTATTGCCAGAAGGACTTCTTGAGCGAGTGCATCGCTTTCGTTCAAATAATAGACCGGATTCGTAGCGACAATCTTTATCTCTAAATCTCTCGCCAACTGGCTAATGGCTTCGTTACGTTTCTCCTCATCCGCAATCGAAAGTCTCTGTATGGATACAAAAAAGTTATCATGACCAAAAATATGCAGGAAACGCCCTGCTGCCAGTTTGGCTTCTTCAGGATTTTCTTCTCTCAAAAGTGTTTCTATTTGCCCCTCCGCACCCGGTGTGATTGCAATCAAGCCACTGGAATAGGCTTTAAGCCAGTTCATTGGAATGCCTGACGGGGATTTCGTTTTTATGGCACTGCTTATTTTAAGCAGGTTTTGATATCCTTGCAGGTTTTTTGCCAATAAAAGAAGGCCATGTGCCGATTCCTGTTCATCAAGGACATCTGCAAGGATGCCGATGATTGGCTTTATTCCCTGTCTCTTGCATTCTTTATAAAAATAGACCGAACCGTACATAACATTTCGATCGGTTAAGGCAAGACTTTCACAGCCATCCTCTTTCGCTTTGGCCACAAGTTCAGTGATTTTAACCGTACTTGTCAGCAAGCTGTATCCGCTCTGAATATGGAGATGAGTATACACGTTTTTTCTCCCACCTTTGTAAGGCATGTTTCTTTTCATTATAGTGTTTATTTCAAAAAAAGAAAATATGTTCTCATTACCAATGCAATTTAACATCCTGATTTCAGCCGACTATCATAATACCTCTGCACTTCCCATATAAATGGAATAGAAGAATATCAAGCAAAAAAGGATGATGATATATGAATGAAGCCTTTGTTCCAGCCTTTCTCAACAGCTTTTTCATATCGCTTGGCGTTTTGCTTGGCGGTTCGATAATCGGGGGCCTCGCCGCTTTTTTTACTGGACAAGCCCCGATGACGACTGTGTTCCGGCTATCGGACAGCCTGCGTATATGGGCGATTGTCGCTGCCATCGGGGGTACCTTTGATATGGTCTATAATTTCGAACGCGGCATTTTCCACGGAGAAACGAAGGATATAGTCAAGCAAGTCCTTTTGATTCTATCTGCACTTGGCGGAGCACAGACAGGAGCACTGATCATAAACTGGTTTACTCAGGAGCATATATCATCATGAGGATTCCCCCCTATCACCGGGCACCCACCTGGCAGCGTTTTTTTGCCGGAGCTGCGCTTGGCGGACTGATCAGCTGGGTGATGTTCTTTTATATGCATGGGGTCCAGCAAGAGAAGCAGATCAGGACCATTCACGAACAAAGAGAAGAGATCAAGGATTTAAACGGGGAAATCGCAATTTGGGAGCAGGATTATAAAAAATTGAACCAGCAAAACGAAGAGATCTTAACGATTCAAGAAGTCGAAGTGACGATAACGAATGGAAAAACATACAGTCTCGATCAGTTGAGTATTGCTGAAGCGGAGGATGTGATAGAGGACGACCTTTCCTCTCTTCTCGCCAAAGATGTCGTCAGTGTATATAACGGAAAGATGCTATTGATAAAATCCATCGAAAATAAAAAACTGATCATCAATAAAAAGCGTTATGATCTTGAAGTCGTGGAAATCATGTTTTATACGAAAATGAACATAGAAATAAAAGTAAAGAGAAATTCGTGATAAAACGATTTCTGACAATCCTTAATTTCGCAAAGATAAAAGACCAAATCACTTTGATTTGGTCTTCAAGTCATTTTAACAAAAATCGTATACCATACTCTAATTCGCTTTATTCAACTCTTCCAAATCGGCAAGGATATTATCCACTTCATCCCAAGAAAAGATCGAAGCCCCTGCTGCAAGCGGATGGCCACCGCCGTTATATTTACGGGCAATCGTATTGATGATTGGCCCTTTAGAACGGAAACGGACTCGGATTTCTTTATCCTCTTCAATGAAAAAGACCCAAGACTTAACATTTTTAATTGAACCGAGCGAGGAAACGAGCTGAGATGCCTCAGATGTCGAAGCATTGAACTTTTCAAGAATATCTTTGGTGATGATCATTTTCCCCGTGCCGTATGGTAGGATTTCAAAATGCTGCAGCACATAGCCATTCAACCGGACAATGCTTTCATTGACGTCATACATCTCCTGATATAACTGCGGGCGGGAGAACGAATAGTGAATCAATTCACTGACATAGGCAAATGTCTTTTCAGTCGTACTTTGGAATAGGAAACGACCTGTATCGCCAACGATGCCTGCATATAGAAGACGTGCCGCTTCATCACTCATCTTCAAGCCTTGTTCTTTACCGAACTGGTAAAAGTCATAAATCATTTCACTTGCGGAACTTGCTGATGTATCGACCCAGCGCATATCCCCATATGGATCTTCATTAGGATGATGGTCAATCTTAATCAGTTTATCCCCCGTCTTATAACGCGCATCACAAATCCGGTCCGTATTTGCCGTATCACAAACGATGACCAATGCACCTTGATATGTTTCATCCGAAATCACATCGAGCCTTCTTAAATAATTCAATGACGGTTCTTCTTTCCCAACCGTAAAAATGCGCTTTTCAGGGAAAGATGCCTTCAGGATTTCCGCCAATCCACCCTGTGAACCATAAGCATCCGGATCTGGACGGACATGACGATGGAGAATGATAGTATCATAACGCTTTATATCTGCTAAAATTTCAGCTTTCATATTGATCTCCCCTCAACATATGTATTATCGAGCCTAATAAAGATGATATATTTCATTTAATCAAAAAATTGCGGAAATAGGAAGAGTCATCTTGTTTACTGTGGCATTCTCTTTCATTTCCCGCTACAATAAAAAGGTACATATGTTAAATTGGGGGAATTTTAAACAATGCCTATTCTTGTCACCTTGATCGTTCTATCATTAGGGGTCTATCTGTTTTATAAAATTAAAATGGTCCGAACCAAAATGCCAATGGAGAAAAAGTGGATTTCAGGGAAGTCTTCCATTGCCCTTGGAGCGTTTGTCGCACTATTCGGAATCAATCAGCTTTTTCTATTCCACACGACCACCACTTATATCATTTCTGCCGTTTTCATCTCCGTTGGTCTATTCAGCATTTGGGGAGGCTATAAAATGTATAGATTTTACCTGCCGCATGCAATTGAAGAAGCCGCAAATCAAAAAGGATAATCGAATTTCGATTATCCTTTTTGATTTTTTTCATGATCTATCAAGCAATTGGCAAGTTAACATCGCCTTGCCGACTAGTTTGCCTTGGTTAAACACTTCGACATCCACTTTTCCGAATTTACGTCCTACATCAAGGACACGCGGATGGATTTCAAGCGTACTGTCAATCTGGACTGGCTTGATGAAATAAATCGTCATATTTTCCACGACCAAGTCACCGCGCTTATAGCTTCGGAGTGCCCTGTTCGCTGAGTCCGTAACCAATGTTGTGAACACACCGCTTGAAATGGTTCCAAGGTAATTGGTCATCTGCGGAGTGACGCCATAGTTATACACTTCCTCGCCCTTGCCACGATTCGAAGTCATCACAAGCTGACTCGTGATCGTATCGTCGATCGTTTCTCCGACCTGAGGCTGCCTTTGACTCATTTGCAGGGCCTTCAACACATCCTGCCTGCTCACGATTCCCTTCAGGATATGACTGTCATTCACGACCGGAATCAACTCAATGCCTTCCCAAACCATCATATGTGCAGAAGATGCAACACTCATTTTATCCCCTACGGTCATCGGGTTTTTCGTCATCACCTTATCAATGAGCGTCAACTCTTCCTGACCCATGATATCTTTTGATGTGACCATTCCTTGAACCTTCATATTGTCATCGACAACAGGGAAACGGCTATGTCCGGATTCCTGGTTCAGTTCATGCCAAGTCTGGACCCGGTCACCCACTGTTAAAAAGGTCGTTTCCTGTACGGGTGTCAAAATATCCTCCACGAGCAAGATCTCCTTTTTGATCAATTGGTCATAGATCGCCCGATTGATCATCGTTGCGACGGTAAAGGTATCGTAACTCGTTGAAATGACTGGCATCTCCAATTCATCGGCTAACCTTTTAACGGGCTCTTCCGTATCGAATCCCCCGGTAATCAGCACCGCTGCACCCGCTTTTAACGCGTGCTCATGGGCCTGGGTACGGTTCCCGACGATCAGCAGATTGCCTGCACCCGTATATCTCATCATGGCATCCAGCTTCATCGCCCCGATGACGAATTTATTTAATGTCTTATGAAGTCCCGTTTTCCCACCAAGAACTTGTCCGTCGACGATATTAACTACCTCTGCGAAAGTGAGCTTTTCAATATTCTCTTTTTTCTTTTTCTCAATACGAATCGTGCCTACCCGCTCAATCGAGCTTACGTAGCCCTGGTTCTCCGCCTCTTTAATTGCCCGATATGCCGTACCTTCACTAACATTCAATGCTTTCGCAATTTGACGGACGGAAATCTTCTCGCCAACAGGGAGCCCATCGATATGTTTTAATATTTGTTCATGCTTTGTAGCCAAGCGCTTCACCCTTTTCACGGTATTCCTATTCCCCATTATAAGGTCAAAGAGCCTAGTTTATCAAACAACTACTAGTATTGGCGCAACCTTTTGTATTCCGGCAGGCGATTTACCTTTTGTTTTTTCGGGGAATATAGTATCCCCGTCAAGTTGCCAGCCACCGCCAACAAGGCAAACAACAGCCAGGACCCAGCAAACAGACTCTCCAGACCGCCACTTTCCAACGACAAGCGCGGCACGGCATAATACAGCATCACACCGCATAAAAGCAAACACAGTAATAACCTCTGTTTCATCCAATCCCCCCTTTTTTCTCATCTATTCATTTTATGCCTGTGAAAGGAAAAAAGACTTGACTACTTATACTTAACGAGACTTAACTTTCCGATGCCTCATTAAGTAATTAGATAAGTAAAAGGCAATAATACAGGGGAATCCGTCATATCGGCCGACTATCCGGCTGAGGCTTCCATCACATAAATAACGGGAGCCCCTGTAGGCTCCCGCTCTTATTAAAATTCTATTTCATCCCCGGCTTCCATGATCAGTCCATTTCCCTCTTCAAGCAGGTCGATGAATTTGTTAGGATCCTGTTTGATGACAGGGAAAGTATTGTAATGAATCGGCACGACTTGTTTGGCTTGAAGGAATTTCGCTGCAAGTGCGGCATCTTCCGGACCCATGGTGTAATTGTCGCCGATTGGCAAAAATGCCAAGTCAATCGGATGTCGCTCCCCGATCAGTTTCATATCGGAATATACAGATGTATCCCCCGCATGATAGATCGTTTTCCCTTCTATCGTAAGCAACACGCCAGCAGGCATTCCCAAATACACGATTTGTCCATCCCCGTTAACGAATCCCGTTCCATGGAAAGCAGGCGTCAATTTCACTTTTCCAAATTCAAACTCGAAAGCTCCGCCGATGCTCATCCCGTGAGTCCTAATCCCTTGAGCACCCAGGTAGTCGGCAATCTCTGCTATGCCAATGACAAGTGCATCATGCCTCTTGGCCAATTCAACCGTGTCACCGACGTGGTCATTATGACCATGTGTTAAGATGATCACATCCGGTTTCACATCTTCCACCTTCAAATCGGTCAAAGCGTTTCCAGTAATGAACGGATCGAATAAAATCGTTTTACCCTTCGTTTCGACTTTTACAACTGCATGTCCATGAAAAGATACTTTCATTTTTGATGCTCCCTTCCCTTACTCACTTTTTAAATGGCCTTATCAGGCCTTTCCCATTTACTATACTTATAAATATTGCTAAGGTAATTATATCTTATTAATGGAGGTATCGTCATGAATGAACGTTTGAGAGAACTACAAAATTGGCTACAGGCCAATGAAACGGAAGCCGCTTTACTTACATCTACAGAGAGCATCTTCTATTTGAGCGGTTTTTTTAGTGATCCTCACGAAAGACTGCTAGCACTTGCCATTTTTGCAAATGCCGACCCAATCCTTGTCTGCCCGCAGATGGAAGTTCCGGATGCTAAACAGGCTGGATGGGCTGGAGATATCATCGGTTACACCGACATTGAAAATCCATGGGAAAAAGTTAAGCAAGCAGTGGGGAATCGCGGGTTAAGCATTAATACAATGGCCATTGAAAAAGAGCATATGAATGTAGAACGCTATGAAAAGGTCCAACAATACTTCGGAGCACCAAAGCTCGTTTCCGCAGAAGAAAAACTTCAAAGGATGCGAATGATCAAATCGGAAGATGAAATGGTCAAAATCCGTGAAGCTTGCCGCCTTGCCGACTTTGCGATTGAAGTGGGTGTCAGCGAAATTCATGAAGGTAAAACGGAAATGGAAATCCTTGCAGCGATAGAATTCGAATTGAAAAAGGCCGGAGTCAGCCAAATGTCTTTCTCCACCATGGTCCTGACCGGTAAAAATGGCGCTTCCCCACATGGCACACCTGGGAATACGAAAGTTCAGCGCGGTGACCTTGTCCTTTTTGACCTGGGCGTCGTTCATGAAGGATACTGCTCTGACATCACTAGAACGGTCGCTTACGGAGATATCAATGATAAACAGGCAGAAATATATGAAACTGTACTTAAGGCACAAGAAGCTGCCGTTAGAGCCAGTAAACCTGGTGTATCCTGTTCCGAGATAGACTTGACTGCCAGAAACATCATCAGGGATAAAGGATATGGTGAATTCTTCCCGCACAGGCTCGGCCACGGACTTGGGATCAGCGTCCATGAATACCCATCCTTGACTGAAACGAATTCCCTCGAGCTTCAATCCGGAATGGTTTATACGATCGAACCGGGCATATATGTTCCGAATGTTGCAGGCGTCAGAATTGAAGATGATCTATTGATCACCGATACTGGCTGTGAGATTTTGACCAAATTCCCGAAGAGCCTGCAAATCATAAAGTAATCACGCTTTTACCATTTTATGTAACTAAACCCAGATACCCCCGCCTTCATTTAAGACGGGGGTATTTATTCAATATTCATTTCAACTAATCTGTCCGCAGTTCATACTTCACTGCTTTATCACGGCCGTCAAACCAAATGACCAGCCATTCACTATCTATTCTTATGAGTCCCCTCTCGGCACCAAGAAAATAAACAACATTATCTTTCTCTTTAAAATATTCCGTTTCTGTTGGGGACCCCAAAAGCGTGATCACTTCTTCTTTTGTCATGCCTATCAATTCATGTTCATTCATTAAGTCATCAACCAGATATACTCTTCCTTCATCATCATTTAACCATCTTTCAGTGGTGAACCTTGATTCATTTTCATTTACCCCTAACAAAAAAACACAATAAAATAAAAGAGAAAAGCCAAGGATCGATATGACTATAAATCTAATTTTGATTTTCCTTTTATTATGCTGATCGGTATATTTCCATGAAATCCATTGAAAAATAGTAAAAGAACAAATGGAAGCAGCATTGCTGATATACTCATTAAACTGATCGAAGCATGTACAGCATTGATGTAAAAAATATAAATAAAATAGATCAAAGCATACAAAAGCACGTATAAATATAATGCATAGTTTAATATTCTTGAGACACTCAAATTAAAAAATCCCCTCCCCCATTAAATTTACCATAAATGAACAAATAAGGTAAAAAAGTCGAGAGTTTCGTTCATGCAATGATTGTGGTTATCTTTTCATCATAATAAGGTTAGAATCATTTTTTTCATGTTGCGATTTCCAGATCATTGGCTAAAACATTCGCTAATTTGTTACAATTGAAATCAGATCCATTAGGTAAATCATTGTATAATAGGAATGAAATAGAAGGAGGAGATTCACTTGAATAGTATAGATTATAAAAATATTCTTGTAGCAGTGGACGGCTCGGAAGAAGCAGAGTGGGCCTTAAAAAAGGCAATCTATTTAGCAAAACTCAGTGACGCTACCCTTGTGCTCACACATATCGTGGATACAAGGAATTTCCCCACTGTCGAAGCTTATGATATGACTATCCGTGATCACTCTGAAACCTTTGCCAATGAGCTATTGGACAAGTATAAAACGGAAGCCATTGCATCCGGGATTGCAAAGGTCCAAACAGAAGTTGCATATGGTTCTCCTAAAGTTCAAATTCCAAGGGATTTAGCGAAAAAACATTCTATCGATTTAATTGTTTGCGGTGCAACAGGCCTTAACGCAGTCGAACGTTTCCTTATCGGCAGCGTGTCGGAAGGCATCGTTCGCCATTCAAACTGTGATGTAATGGTCGTGCGTACGAATTGTAAAAAATAATCATAAAAAGCTCGTTCGCCAAATTGGTGAACGAGCTTTTTATGATTATTCACTTACAAGTTTTTCCGCTTTTTCAATCGCGAGCAACACTTGGGCAAAACCTGTACCGCCCGCACTGTTACGGCGTTTAACGGCTTCGTATGGGTTTAATGCATCGTAAATATCATGTTCAAACAACTCGGAAGCTTCCTGGAATTGCTCAATGCTTAGGTCCACTAAATAGCAGCCCTTCTGGACACAGAACAATACAAGTTTCCCGACCACTTCGTGCGCCTTACGGAAAGGCATTCCCTTTGAAGCTAGGTAATCAGCTAATTCCGTCGCATTCGAGAAGTCATTTCTTGTTGCTTTTTCCATGACGTCCGTTTTCACTTTCATTGTCGAAATCATGCCGGCAAATATTTTAAGTGAACCAACAATGGTCTTAACCGTATCAAAAACGCCTTCTTTATCTTCTTGCATATCTTTGTTATAAGCAAGCGGCAGTCCTTTCAAGACAGTCAATAACCCCGTTAAATTACCATAAACCCGTCCTGTTTTACCACGGATCAATTCCGCCATATCAGGGTTTTTCTTTTGCGGCATGATGCTGCTTCCCGTTGAAAACGCATCATCCAATTCAACGAATTGGAATTCCTGGCTTGACCAAAGGATGATTTCTTCGCTGAAACGGGATAAATGCATCATCATCGTCGCACTGTTGCTCATGAATTCAATGGCAAAGTCACGATCACTTACCGCATCAAGGCTGTTTTCGTAAATTCCTTCAAACCCCAATAGCTCGGCACTGAGCGCACGGTCAATCGGGAAAGTCGTCCCAGCTAATGCCCCAGCACCCAATGGAGAAACATTGATCCTTTTGAAACTCTCGGTGAAGCGCTGCTTATCACGCTCAAGCATCCAAAAATAAGCCATTAAATGGTGGGCAAATGAAATGGGCTGTGCACGCTGCAAATGTGTATAACCTGGAATTAGCGTTTCCACATTTTTCTTGGATTGTCCCAAAATCGCTATTTGCAGGTCATTGATGAGTTCCAGAATCACTTTCGTTTGATTCCGCATATACAGATGAAGATCGGTTGCAACTTGGTCATTACGACTTCTTCCTGTATGAAGCTTTCCGCCAACTGGACCGATTTCGCTTATGAGCATACTTTCCAGGTTAAGATGGATATCTTCCATCTCAACCTTAAAAGTCAATTCACCCTTCTCAGCTTTTCCCTGTAAACTTTTCAGACCTGCAATGATCTGATCCGCATCTTCTTCAGGTAAAATGCTGCATTGCTTTAACATGGTTACATGAGCTAAACTCCCTTGAATATCTTCAAGCACAAGTTCCTGGTCAAAGGAAATGGAAGCTCCAAATTCATCTACCCATTCTTCGGCAGATTTCGTGAATCTTCCTCCCCAAAGCTTGCTGCTCACACTGTCACCTTCTTGCTATTGACCATGCTGTTCACTTTCGTTGGAAGTCCCCATAACTTAATGAAACCAACTGCTGCATCATGATCGAATTCGTCAGCTTTTGTATAGGTAGCCAATTTTTCGTCATATAGGGAGTACTCTGATTTTCTTCCTTCAACAATCGCATGACCTTTGAATAGTTTCACACGGACTGTACCCGTTACATTCACTTGTGTTTCTTTCAGGAAAGCAGCCAATGCTTTTTGAAGCGGGGAGAACCAAAGTCCTTCATATATCAATTCAGTCATTTTCTTCTCGATCACCGGTTTGAAGTGAGCCAATTCTTTTACAAGCGTGATATCTTCAAGTTCCTTATGTGCAGCTATCAATGTCATCGCACCGGGTGCTTCATAGACTTCACGTGATTTGATTCCAACTAATCTATTTTCCACGTGGTCGATACGTCCAACTCCGTGTTTACCGGCAATCTGATTCAATTCAACAATCATGTCAGCCAATTTATAGTTTTTGTCATTCAATGTAACCGGCACACCTTGTTCAAAACCAATTTCAATGATATCAGCAGTATCTGGGGTATTTTCAAGGCTTGCAGTCAAATCATACGCTTCTTCCGGTGGAGCTGCCCATGGATCTTCCAGGATTCCACATTCGTTACTTCTTCCCCAAAGGTTTTGGTCAATCGAGAATGGACTTGCCAAGCCGATCGGAACAGGAATGCCATTTTTCGCTGCATATTCAATCTCCTCTTCACGGGACCATTTCCAGTCACGAACAGGTGCAAGAACTTGTAAATTAGGATTCAATGCCGAGATGGATACTTCGAAACGCACTTGGTCATTTCCTTTTCCCGTACAACCGTGCGCAACGGCTACCGCGTTTTCCGCTTCAGCCACTTCCACTAATTTCTTAGCGATCAGCGGACGTGATAAAGCTGATACCAAAGGATATTTCCCTTCATACAAAGTATGTGCTTGAAGAGCCGTCAGCGCGTATTCATCAGCGAATTCGTCCTTCGCATCAATTACATAAGAACTTACCGCACCGACAGTAATCGCTTTTTCTTTAATGAAGTCCAAATCTTTCCCTTCACCGACATCCAAGCAGCATGCCACAACTTCGTACCCTTGATCTTGTAACCATTTAATTGCAACGGAAGTATCCAAACCTCCGGAATATGCTAAAACAACTTTTTGATTTTTCATTTTCATCGTCCTTTCGTATGAATAAAAATTCATCGTTTGTTATTTTTATTCAATCTATGATTAGTACTTTATCATCTTTATTAAAGGAATACAAGGGGTATTTTAAAGATTTCGCTAAAAAATCCGTTAATATTTTAAGGAAATTCACACATTGGATGCTTCCGCAAGAATATAGTAAACTAGGAGTATTAATAATCGAATAATGGAGGGAATATGAAAGAACTATTTACTTATGATGAACGGCTTGGCATCCCCATTCCTGATTTCAACCTGGAGTGGGATGAATATACAAAAGGCGAGCAACAGCAAATACTCGTACATTGGGAGAATATCCGGGGGAGCATCCCCGACCGCATCAAGGAACTGGAATCCACCATTAACCGAAAGCAGTTTCAGCTATCCGATGAGAGTAATTTCACCAAATCATGCCAGCTCAATTCCGAAATTGCCGATCTGGCTTCCATCATCAATGATTTATGGCTTTGGTATCGTGCCAATCAAGCCGTGAGTGAAAAGATGCATAATTAAGGCCTATTCCATGCAAAAAAAGCCACAGTTTTAAACTGTGGCTTTTTTTGCATCCCTCTTATAAATCCTTCCGAAGTTCACCAACGACATGTCCCAATTCCGGGAGAATCAATTTATTCATTGCAAGCCGAACCGCCCCTGATGAGCCTGGGGTGGAAAAAACCGCTTTGTTGTTCACGACTCCGGCATTAGCCCTGGATAGAATGGCGGCCGACCCGATATCCTCTTGATAGCTGAGCATTCGGAAAATCTCGCCAAAACCGGGAATTTCCTTGGTCATCAATTCTTTGACCGCCTCGATCGTTACATCCCTTTTAGCAATGCCAGTGCCTCCATTTGTTAATATGACATCGACCTTACTGCTTTGGCAGCCAGAAGTGACCGCATCTTGAATCGCTTCCCGCTCATCTTTTACTATTTCATATTCCGTCACTTCATGCCCATTCGTTTTCAATAATTCCATCATCAGTGCTCCGCTTTTATCCGTTTCTTCATTACGCGTATCGCTAACGGTTATCACCTTGCAGCGAACTGCCTCGGTGATGGCTTTTTTATGATTCTTGACACTCATTATTCATCAGCCTTCTTCTCCTGTAAATACCTATATTGATAGAATTTCTGGGCAAATTCACTGACACTCCGGGTCATTTGATAATTGGACCCAGCCCCGATGGCCATGCTGATGAACGGTATGCCCCGAAACAGTTTTTTTCGAAAGACAGTAATGGATACGGCTTTCAACAGCTGCTTCAGCGGCTGTTCCATCCAGCTTGGATTCGTGAGTTCCTCGATTCCTAAATAAAAGTAGTCATCTTCTGCGTTCTGGACTTCCCGAATCAATTCTTCCCAGGCTATTCCTTGGAGTCTCTTTGGCATCGCTCCTGCATTGAATACCTTAAGAGCCATCATCATTTCAAAAGGTGTATTCACCTCAACACCATAAGACATCGCAATCAGCTGTACCGTCCTGACATTGATGACCGTCATGGCCGGAATATCACTCCCTAGCAGGAGAAGGCCTCCCGATCCGCTTATCCCACCTTGTGCAAATGAATATAAGCGATGCTTAGCGATATGCTGGTTGGCTATGTAATTCAACTGATCGATCGATAAGAGATTCAAGTCACTCAGCGTTACGATATCTTCATTAAACACACGCGCAGATGCTAAAGTCCGCTCTCTTGCATCTATTTGAACTTGTGAGCTCTGAACCATGGCATGCAAATGAAAAAGCCAGGTATCCAGCTTTTCAAAAAACTGTTGTTGGACGTTTTCCGGAAGCAGGGCAAACCCCTGCTCTAACCATTTATCATACAATGCAGCCAGATCCGTTGGCTCATACTGATAAAGATTTTCCTGCCATTCACTAATTTCATTCCAAATTTCCATTTCCCGATTCGTGAATTCCATGCATCAAGCCTCCTATGTACAGAATTGGTGGATTCTCCCTTAAGTATACCATAGAGGACGGCTTTTCAAGAATAGATGATGGGGATCCAGAGTTCAAGAGGATGGGTTTCATGAAAGATATCCATAAAGAAAAGCCATAAGAGGACGGCTATTGGGGGGGAAATCATTTGAATCGCTGCATTCATAGAAAAGACCCCCTTACCAGAGGATTGATAGGTAAGGAGATCCTAATAAAAAAATCAGGAAGTCATGTTTTCCAAAGCTATTTTCATGGTATCCCTGACAATCATGATTTCTTCATTAGTTGGGATGACCATAACTTTCACGGGGGAATATGGTGTATTGATGAACGCTTCCTTACCCAAAGTGCGATTGAGATCCTTATCCCAATATACCCCCATGAATTCAAGTCCCTCCAAGATTTTCCCCCTAATGGTTTGACTGTTTTCACCGATGCCCGCTGTAAAAATGATGCCATCCACACCTCCCATTTTAGCTGAATAGGAGCCTATGTACTTATGAATCCGATCTGCAAACACTTCAAGTGCGAGTTCAGCACGCTCATTGCCTTTATCCGCTTCAACCTGAATATCGCGCAGGTCGCTGGAAAATCCGGAAAGGGCTAGAATTCCGCTTTTCTTATTCAGGACATCCAGCACTTCATCTGCTGTTTTTCCCGTCTTCTCCATGATATAAGGAATCAGCGCAGGGTCGATGTTGCCTGAACGCGTTCCCATTGTAACACCCGCCAATGGTGTAAATCCCATTGATGTATCAATCGATTTACCGCCCTTTATGGCAGTAATGCTTGCACCATTCCCTAAATGGCAGGATAACAAGCGAAGCTGTTCTATTGGGCGGCCAATCATTTCGGCAGCCCGCTGTGACACATATTTATGAGAAGTGCCATGAAACCCATACTTCCTTATTCCATAGTTTTCATAATATTCAAAGGGTAAGCTGTACAAATATGAACCCGCTTCCATCGTTTGATGAAAAGCAGTATCGAATACGGCAACCGCAGGAACATCACCAAGTATTTGCCTGAAGGCTTTTATTCCCGTGATATTGGCGGGATTATGAAGGGGTGCCAACTCGGAAAGCTTTTCGATTTCCTTGAGTACGTCCTCCGTAATCAAGACGGAGTCACTGAATACCTCACCACCATGCACAACCCGATGCCCTACGCCATCTATCTCTTCAAAGGAGTCAATGATGCGATGGTCAATCAGCTTTTTCAACAAAAGCCTTACAGCCACATCATGATTGGGTATATGCACCGTTTCAGATACATTTTCGCCTTCGACGCTCAAAGTGAATGTGGAATTTTTCAAGCCGATCCGTTCTACAAGACCCTTTGTAATTACGTTTTCACTTGGCATCACAAAAAGTTGAAACTTCAATGATGAGCTGCCAGCATTAATAGCCATGATTTTCGACATCCATCCTGCTCCTTTACTCTAAGATAGTACTTCCATTGTTCATTCCAACGACCGTGCAGTGTATAGTACAATCTTATCATGGCAAGCGGATTCAACCAAATATAATGAAAAATGAAAAAAAACACTCTTTCAAAAAAAAATGAAAGCCAATGCCTATGGCATCAGCTTTCAAAGACTATTTTTCCTCTTTAAACCAGTCATCCATCTGTTGCATGACAGACCTTGTCGCTTCAAAATCCGAAAGCTTCGGGAGTTGTACGAGCAGTGCCTTCTTCGGGGCTTCGATACCCTCTTTTTTCTTTTGAAGAATCAGGATGCTTTTCGCAGCCGCTTCACTTTTAAACATGGAAAGCGGCAGTTGCACCATCCCTTGGATATGTGTATGCTTCTTCAGGAAATCATTGAGTTTCGGCGCTTCCTCCGAGACGAACAAGTTATTCGGGACAATGAAGAATAGGTGTCCGCCATCCTTGACATGTTTAACACTTTGCTCAATAAACAAATGGTGTGCATACGAATGTCCATTATCGGCCTTCAATTCATATTCAGCTGAACGCACATCATTCGGGTAATAACCAATCGGCAAATCACTGACCACAACATCCGAAGGATCGATGAAAAGCGGCTCCAAGCTGTCCTGGTTGAAAAATTGCATCGGATGTTCTTGCAGGTTGGCACCTGCATAAGCAAGCCTGATCAAGGTTTCATCAATCTCGACACCATATGATGCGATGCTTTTATCTGTAAGTTGATTCAAGATCGCAAATAGTAAGTTCCCCGTTCCGATGGCCGGATCGAGCATGACTAACTCTTTTTGATCCTTGGTGAATTTACCGACTAAATAGCTGACGAACATGCCGACTGCATCCGGGGTCATATGATGATTCGGTTGAACACTCTGCTGCATGCCTTTTAAAATAGCAAGCTGGTACGCTTTACGAATTGCTTCCTTCTCATATTTCTCAGGTGAAAAATCTGCATAATGCTTCACTAACCTTTTCTTCGATACTTCACTGATTTCCTCCTGCAGGACTTTCCCTTGGAAGAAATTCTCGCCCGTTTCACCTAGGGCATCCAGATACGTACATGATAGTTCACTTTGCAATATTTGGGCTGTTTCATCAAATTCATAAAATAATTGTTCAACTGGGGTAGACTTCACTTATTAATTCCTCCTGTTTGCTTCTGTCCCTATTTTAAAGGTAAGAAGAAAGAGATACAAGCCGGACGCCCTACTTATCAACCTTCGTTTGTTTAACGTACTGTTTTCCTATATGAAAGTCCGTATATAAGGAATCTCTCGCGCGCCACTTTTTTCAAAATTTTTAACCATGAGTAATTAAAAGGTAAATGAAATACAAGGTGTACAATTTGGACGTTGATTTCCGCTCCAGGCACTCGCTTTCCGCGGGCGGTCTGGGAGCCTCCTCTCCAATCATCTTTGTTATAAAATTTAGATATAAACCATACCCGAGGAGTTGAAGATATTGCTTTGGGTCAGTTGGTTCGGGAACATCATTTTATCACAGTTACGTTTTCCGAAGCCCTTTTGTCTACAAACTGAAATACAGGGTTGTTGCCCTGTATTTTTTATTGCTTGGAAAGGCTCAATGAATTCCCAAACAGAATACCATACAGGAGGTGGTGATCATATGGATAATGAATATCAATACTATCATGGGCCGGTTAATCCGATAAATCAGCAACATGATACACAGTCAGCAGATGAATTCAACAGGCAACAACAAGGATTTCAACAAGGTTTTAGACAAGGATTTCGGCAAGGGTATCGACAAGGGTATCGAGATGGATATCGAGCTGGGCAACAAGCGGGGTTTTTTCCAGGACGACAAATGCCGTCGTGGCCTAATGAAATTGACATAAAAGTTGGTACACCTAATGGTCAAGAGTGGTCTGGCAAGATTGTTTTACCACTAAATGGTCCGATTTTGGAGCCATAACAAAATCCAGCATATAATAAAATGAACCTGTCAAAAAATAATACAACACAATGCACTCTTAAAAACAAAAAACCGGGCACTTTGTGCCCGGTTTCTTAGAGTTCGCATCTTATTTTGCCGCTTTAGCCGCTTCGATTGCACCTTCGTAATTTGGATGGTTGGTACCTTCACTCACATATTCTACATATGTGATTTCATCAGAGCTGTTCACTACGAATACAGAGCGAGCCAATAGACGAAGTTCCTGCATGACGACACCATATGCTTCACCGAATGAAAGGTCACGGTGATCGGAAAGAACTTGAACATTGTCCAAGCCACTAGCAGCACACCAGCGTTTTTGCGCGAAAGGAAGATCGTTACTGATCGTCAGTACTTTCACATTATCCAATTTTGCCGCTTCTTCATTGAATTTACGTGTCTGTGCATCACATACACCTGTATCCACGGATGGAACCACGCTGATAATGCGGACAGAACCTTTGGAGTCGCTTAATGTAACCGGTGATAAGTCATTAGCCAATACTGTAAAATCCGGTGCTTTGTCCCCAACTTTTAGTTCTGGTCCCACTAAAGTGATCGGGTTGTTTTTAAATGTAACTGAAGCCATTAATAATTCCTCCCTTTTCTGCTATATGTACAAGCATAATAATATTTGTTTTACCGGAATTTTGCAATTAATTGAATTGGGAAATGTGAATGGTGCTTGCAATGACATCCAAGCTTTTTATGGTGTAATGCAGACTGCAGCAAAAAGAAAACTCGGCGGATGCCGAGTCGCTGTTAGAAATCTATATCCTGTTTAGGTTCTTGGTACCTCTTTACAGCTGGTTGACTGCCGCCTTGATTACTGCCTTGATTTTGATTACTGTCTTTCTTGGATAGCATGGACTGAATCTTATCGACGACTTGTGGAGCTAAATCCATCATTCTTTCGAGAAGGTGCGTCCCTTCATCCAGATGAATCATTTTCACGCCATGGGAACCGACAATCAAAAAGGCAATTGGTGTTATGGAAACCCCACCGCCGCTACCGCCTCCAAAAGGCTGCTTGGAAACACCTTGCTGTCCTTGATGGTTTCCATCCATAACAAATTCGCTGCCACCGGCTGCAAAACCAAATCCAACTTTGGAAACGGTTAAAATGACACTTCCATCCGGAGTTTCCACCGGATCTCCGATGATCGTGTTCACATCGACCATTTCTTTCAGATTTTCCATCGCTTCTTTCATTAAACCTTGGATCGGATGATCTGACATTTAAATTCCTCCACTCTAGAACGATTGTTTATTGGAATCACCTGATAGCTTCGCTAATTTCCTGGACTTGAAACGCGGCTTTCCGCCTTTCCAATAACGAAGCAGTTTTATTCCAGTCACCATAGCCTGCCCGATTCTAAATTGTAATATGCAGGAAATCGACGTATTGGCCTGCCATCTCTGAAAGTCGGGTGTAATGGAATATGAGGGCATGATCCGGAAGTTGAAATAGGTTGTCAGCAAACCGATGATTGAACCTTTAAGTGCCCAGCATGCTCCTGTTAAAACACCGGTGTGTGCAGCGTTTTTAGTACCGACCATACTATGCCAGGTGAACTTTTTGACTTGGACTTTCCCTGCGAATTGACGGACGATCCTATGAAATCCGACAATATGCTGAAGCATTTCCAGACTGTCTGCGAATCCGTCACGCATATCTTCGGGTGTGATTTTTTTCTTTTCTTTCTTTTCGGTTTTTCCGTTCATTTCTTGCTCTTCCTTTACTACTACAGTTGCCGAGTCAGCTTCCATTTTGATGACCGGAACCTTGAATGTATAGTGAAAAAGCCCATACCAAGCTGATAATTTAATATGTATTCGGTCATTCGTTTGGACACGTTTGTAGTCGATGGACAATCTTACTTTAGTAAAAACAACAATAAGCAGCACCAAAATGAGGATACCCATAATCAACAAAAGCCACTTCATGCACCCACACCCCTTCAAGCTATCATTATCGGCATATGCAAAAAAAATAAACCTGCAAAAGCGAATATCCGCTCTTACAGATTTATTAATGGAAGAAAATCACCTTCTGATCAAAACAACACCCGTGTCAGCAAAAACATCATGCAAAGCCTGTTTCTTCGGTAATAGGCCTGCCAAGAGATAGCCAATCCAAGTGACTTTTGAAATATAGCGGCCAACCAACTCCCTGAACAATACCGTACCCCATGTAATGGTTTTTGCCCCTTCCTTCAATGCAACGACTTTCAGTCCAAAAATCATCTTGCCAAGGGTTTGGTTCAAGAATTTGGTCATCAAAACAAAGTATAAGAAAAATACGATCCCTGTTAAGAAACCCTCTGCGGAAAACCAAAGATCATCTGTCCCTTCATAAAATTTGAAGATGGGATGAATCAAAATCCGGTTCAAACTTCCGATAACCAGCAGATCGGCTAAATAGGCCCAAAACCTCATCCAAAAACCAGCAAAATGCACTTTCATGACTTCGCCATCATCCACTGCCTTCTTGGCTGGTGTAAATTCCTGCTGAACGGGAACCCCTTGATCTGCCCTTAGATTGGATGAAGCGATTTGTTCATTGTTTTCATTTCGTTCCGTCATCCTTCAGCCCCCCTATTCCGCATACAAATACATTAAGCGTGGAGAATTTGAAGAGGAAAGGATTTTTGTCAAGACTGCCGTTTCCACATCATTTCCCAACATTTTTTGCGCTCCCATACTGAATAATGAACCGAAACCTGCCTCATCTGTATAACGGATAACTTGTGCATCTTTATTACCGATATCCGTTTTCATCGCGGCAATTACATCATCCAAATGGCCGAAATCATCTATTAGATGGTTTTCTTTAGCCTGACGCCCATCATAGATGCGGCCATCGGCGATTTCCCTTACTTCCTTCTCTGTCATACCGCGTCCGTCTGCAATGATTTTTACAAATTGATCATAAGAATTATCAATCATGTCTTGGAGGATTTCACGTTCATCTCCAGTCATTTCCCGGGTCGGACTCATTATATCTTTGTGTGGTCCGCTTTTGATGGTTTCGAACTCAACACCATACTTCTTGGCTAACTTTTCGTAATTATACCCCTGCATGATGACACCAAGTGAACCCGTCATCGTTTCTGGGCTAGCGTATATCTTATCGGCTGGTGCAGAAATATAATATCCACCGGAAGCCGCCACCGACCCCATTGAAACATATACAGGTTTTTTCACTTTTTTAATATCAAGGATCTTGTCATGGATCTCCGCACTTTCGACGACTCCGCCGCCTGGAGAATTCACCCTTAGTATGATTCCTTTGATATCATCATTTTCCTCTGCCATCTTCAACTTATCCATGAAGGCACGGTGATTATATGTTGTCGAACTCAGTAATGAAGCTTCTCCTGTATCTTGAATCGTGCCCTCTACATCAAATACGGCAATGACATTAGTTAAATCATCGCCTTCTATGACTTCCTCGTAAAATGCACTTTCGGAAGCAAATAATCCATCAATGATATTTTCCGTATCCGCTGTAAATAGAGTCGTAGACACCCCTACAGCAATGGAAACAAAAAATAAAACGGCTGCAATTCCAAGTGCTGCCCAACGCTTTCCATTCATCTGTTTTCCCCCTTAAATATATGTATCCTTCTTACCATACGAACTGCATACAAAAATGTTTCATTCCATGATAAAACAAGACATATAAAATTGTAGCAAATAATCCTCAAATTGGAAATGAATTGGTGCATTTTGCATGATCTGCATTTACCTAAACAGGAAAAAGTAAGACCTTTCATCACTGCACATTCTAGGGGGAAACATTATATACAGCGAAAAAATATTATTTTCAAGTTACAATTCATAGATGCAGAAAAGTTTGCTCCCTCATGAAAAAAAAAAAAAAAAATAGCATCGTTTATTCATGCAAGAGTGTACATTCTTTCTTTTCGATACCCTTCCTCAAAGGAATAACAAAAGTGCTTTATTCATGCTAAAATAAATCACATAAACGTGTACGAAGTGTAGCCGCTTTTGTACTTTCGCTTTCCTTTGTCGCGGAAAAAGTAAGCCTTTTCATCACTATTCATACTAGGGGGGAACATGATGAACACTCGAAGGAATATTTATTTTTTCCATGCTCCGAATGCAGAGATGCTTAACAAGGTCGAATACTTATCAGGCTTGGCGAAGCAACATTCGTATGAAGTCATCCAAGATTTCACAAAAGCGAATATCATCGTTAGCATCGGTGATGACGGCACATTCTTACAGGCAGCCCGTAAAACTGGATTCAGGGATGACTGTTTATATGCGGGTATTTCCACCACAGGCAACTTGAATATGTATTGCGATTTCCACTTGGAAGACACGGATAAAATGATCGATGCCATGACAAGAGAGCAAATCGAGGTGCGTAAATATCCAACCATCGAAATCCAATTGGACGATCAGCCCTCCTTTTATGCCCTCAATGAACTAAGTATCCGGTCTTCCATCACCAAAACGTTCATCATGGATATTTTCATTGATCAACTCCATTTTGAAACTTTTCGCGGGGACGGTATCATCATTGCGACTCCGACCGGAAGCACCGCCTATAATAAATCGGTCAATGGGGCCGTTGTGGATCCCCTTCTCCCTTGCTTTCAAGTGAGTGAGCTTGCTTCCATCAATAACAATACCTATCGGACCCTGGGTTCTTCATTCATCCTGAGCGGAGACAAGACGTTGACCGTCCACCTTGAACAAAACGGGCCAAGCTATCCGATCATCGGAATGGACAATGAAGCATTAAGCATCAACCATGTCGAAAAGGTAAAGGTCCGGTTAAGCGGTAAAGTCATCAAGACCGTCAAGCTAAAAGACAATTCCTTTTGGGAAAAGGTTAAAAGGACCTTTCTATAACGAACTAAAGGTACCGGATATGATATCCGGTACCTTTATATATGATAAAAATCTTTGGTATTTTGATAAAGGATTTCATAGACATCCTCAACAGGCAATCTTTTAACCGAAGCGATTTGACGCACACTGTCATGCATCATGCCGGGATGGGTCCATTTACCTTTGAAAACTCCTTCAAACGGCCATGGGCCATCCGTTTCAATCATCATCAGCTTAAGTGGGTATGCCGAAACCAATTCCTGTATTTCCCTCTCATAACAAACATCAGGTGTAATCGAAATGCTGTAGCCCTTTTCGGCCATTCGTTCGATTGTCCGGATATCACCTTTAAACCAATGAAAGTGTGCCTTTGTGATTTGATGTTTTTCCAAAAGATCGCAAACGATAGGTGCATCATCATGGACGGCATGAAGAATAACCGGCTTTTCAACCTCTTTAGCTAAAGCCAGGAACCTCTCCAGTATCTCTATATACGCTGAGTGATCAATATCGGGATTTTCCTGCCTTAAGTAATAGGGCAGCCCAACCTCACCTATAGCAAACATATTGTGCACATGCACCCTTATCCAGTTCAATAATTCGTCCACTTCTTCATTACTCGGGAGGGGCTGCTCTGGATGAAAACCGAAGGCAGGCTTAATTCGTGAATCTTTGCGTGAAAGCTGATAATTGTTAATGGAAGAGGTCAAATTCATGGAAACAGTCAGTAACGATTCCACATGAACCTTGTCCATATCAGTTAGAATCTGCTTCTGCTCACTTTCTTCATACCTATCCAAATGGATATGGCTGTCGATGATTCTCAAGTTTAGTCGCCTCCTTAATTAAGTCGAAACAGTTGGCTTTAGTGCTGCATATAATTCTCTCTTCAAATGGAAAAATTCATCACTAAGCAGCTGTTCTTCACTTCTTGGCCTTGGAAATGGCACTGCCACTTCTTTGATGACAGCAGCGGGTTTTGCTGATAACACATATATTCTATCTGAAAGGAAAACGGCTTCATCGATGCTATGCGTAACAAAAAGCACCGACCTCCGATTTTCTTCCCAAACGGACAGCAGCCATTTTTGCATTTGCAATCTTGTCAGTTCATCCAAGGCAGAAAAGGGTTCGTCCAGGCACATCAAGTCCTGTTGACTTAAGATACTCCGAATGAATGCGGCCCTTTGCTTCATGCCTCCAGATAATTCATGCGGATATGCTTTCTCGTACTCTGCTAATCCAGCTTTCACCAAAAGGGCTTTTGCCTTTTCTTTATCTCTGATCCCAGCAAGCTCGCTTCCAAGCAAAACATTTTCCAATACCGTTCTCCAAGGTAAAAGGGAAGGCTGCTGCGGCATATAGCTTATATGGCCCTTTAAGCCATTTATCTTTTTACCGTCCAGCGAAATGTTGCCATGATCCGGCTTCAAAATACCGCCTATCAAGTGGAACAATGTACTTTTACCACTGCCGGATGGCCCAAGGATTGTGACAAATTCCCCATCTCCCACATGGAAATCCATATTCTCTAAAATATTCTGTTTACCATCGAAAGAATAGGAGACATCTTTAATTTCCAGCTTCATCCTTTGCACCCTCCTTTATCTTCCATGAAACTAAGTGTTTCTCGAGGAAGGTGATGATCCCAAAAAAGAGCAAGCTCATTCCCATAATGATGAAAATGGCAACAAACACCCGATCTGTCCTGAACGCAGAGGAAGCGAGCGTCATATAAACACCAATCCCCGACTTTGCCCCAAGCCATTCCGAAATAACCGCACCCATTACACTATAGGTGGCCGAAATTTTCAGGCCCGAGAAAATGAACGGGATCGAGTGAGGAAGTTCAAGCTTCCAAAATAACTGGTTTTTTCCCGCTCCCATCATCTTGAAATAATGCTTGAGTTCGTATGGTGTCTGGCGAAAACCGTCCAATGAAGCAACCGCAACCGGAAAAAAACATACTAGCGAAATGACGATTAACTTAGGCATCATGCCAAAGCCAAACCAAATTACTAAAAGCGGTGCCAAAACTATGATAGGTATATTTTGTGATAGTATGAGCAGAGGGTAAACCGCGTCCTTCACGCCTGGAAACAGATGTAGGATTGCCGCGATTAATAATCCAATGCAGCTTCCAATAAAAAAACCCGATAACGCAAGCTCAGTTGTTGATGTAAGGTGACCAAAAAGATTCTGGGACGACTCAATTCCTTCAATGAAAATGGCCGACGGAGCGGGAAGCAGCCATTTTTCAACCTTTAATAAGACTGTCACTGACTCCCATATTATCAGCAACAATAATAAAAGAAAGAAGGGAGCCCCCTTCTTCCAAATTCCCCTTCCGGTCATGCCCGATATTTCTCCGTTAACGTATCCATCGTAATTCCGCTCGGCTGAAATAATATTTTCACTTGGGATATGACATTCGGCGAGCCTAATTCAATCATTCTTACATTCATTTTTTCTATCACGGCAAAAAGTTCGGAAAGCTCACCCTCCATTGTCGTTTCAAGCGGGTGAACCTCATACTTGACACCTGATTCATCAATGATCTTGATTGCTTCGTCGACCAAAGGGATGACATCCCCTTTAGGAATGATTTGTATACTAATTAATGAATTGGCCATTGTATTTCCTCCTATTTTGGTAAAAATTCATTGGTAAATGCTTTTTCAGGATTGAAATCACCTTCAAGAAGCTTATTTTCCGTCATCCAATCACTGTAATTCTTCCAAATTTCAAGCTTTTGTTCACCCCAACGCGGAGCATCATCCTGATACTTAGCTGCAAGCCACTCCTGGCTTTTCTTCACTAGTTTTGCATCAAGATCCGGGGCAGACTTAATTAGCATGTCTGCTGCATCACCAGGGTTCTTTATCGCAAACTGGTACCCTTTCGAAGCTGCATGAACGAATGCTTTAACAGTCTCGGGATCCTCTTTTATCATCTTTTCATTCGTTGTCAAAACAGGTGTATAGTAATCGAGCTTATCCGAGTATTCGGTTAAGTAAACCATATTAAGCTTTTCATTTCGCAACTCAGCCTCAATACCTGTCCACCCATAATATATCCAGGCAAAATCTATATCCCTTTTAACCGAAGTGAAAAAATCCGTGTCTCCTGTATTCACTATATCCACTTTATTTACATCCGCATTTTCTTCTTTCATGAGTGAATCAATGATGGCCTTTTCAACCGGAGACCCCCAGCCACCATATGTTTTCCCTTCAAAATCCTTGGGTGTTTTAATGTTTTTTGCCTCAGGTGAAGCAAATCCAGATGTATTGTGCTGGATAACAGCAGCTACCGAAACAATCGGGACGCCTTGCACGCGGGCCTGCGTAATGCCCTCCTGGTAGCCCACGCCAAATTCGGATTTCCCTGAAGCGACAAGCTTATCAGCTCCAGCTTCACCTGGCATGATAATATCCACATCCAGACCTTGTTCTTTAAAATATCCTTTTTCCTTGGCTACATACAAACCTGTATGGTTTGTATTCGGTGTCCAATCGAGCACGACCGATACCTTTTTTAATTCTTTATTGCCTTCATTTTTAGATGCTTCTTCTTTTTCATTAGTTCCGCCTGCACCGCATCCAGCCAAAAGGTACAACGAAGTCAACAGTGGTAAAAATTTATTCAAGTTATTATCCTCCTACACATCATATAAGATCCATATGCCGGAACCATAATGGGGCGCCAGGGTCTATAAAAATACAAAAAACGCCCGAAGATGAATTCGGACGTTAACATACAAAACAGAAAGTCAGTAATAATATGTTCCCTCCGCTGGCATCATCCAGATCAGGTTCAAAGAGTCAGCATCTAAAGGACGCAATCTCAGCCAGCTTTACTGGCCCCCCTACATTTCTCGCACATATGAACTTTTCTCTCTCATTATATCAATTCATTCAGAAAAGGGAATACTAATTTGCTCCTTCTCCCTAATTGGAAAGGTATTCCTCCTAAATGTTTAGCACAGCCACCAAAACATCTTTTTGGAAAATGATAATCATTGTAAGCAAAATGATCATCCCTCTTGCCATACCAATCATTCTCGGTTGCCATGATGCCTGAAATGCTCCAAATGGTCATTTCTTTGCATGCATTCATATAATGAGCATTACCTGTAGACTTTTTTGTGTACTGGTTTTATAAACCCTTCATTTCATAAACAAAAGGTGGATATGATCATGATAAAGATTAATCACAAATGGTTAGATGTCAGTCAAATCCAACCAGGTGTAGCATCTGATACATCGCTTGAAATTCTCCAATTGCTGGCGGAAGATTCTAACGTTTTTGAATACCGGAACTTCGGATACCTTAATTTCGATATACAACTGAGGCACCGAGTCATCGAGGCCGCCATTTCGTTAGATAAAAGCAGTCCAGAATTTTCCACGCTTGATGAATCGGCAAGCAATGAACAATATTGGCGCGTTTCAAAGGATGGCACATTTACCCTTCAGCCAGGGATTCCCCCTCATGCCGCACTCCTGGACATTTTCTTGAATGGAAGGCTTTACGCCTTCGAATGCGGTACAGCGATAGTCGTCACTTTTTTAAAGGCCATTTTGGATTTAATCGGTCCTAGGAATTTTGACTATCTTTTTTCAAACGTATTTCTATATAACTTTCGCCCTCCAAGCAATATGGCTCTTGATATTCATCAAGGAACGGATTATTTACCAGGGGATTGCGTTTACTTCGAAAACCCTGATCACGACTTGGAAACTCCTGAATGGCAAGGTGAAAATGCCATATTATTAGGGAACAACCTCTTTTATGGACACGGGATCGGGATTACCACTGCACAGGGAATCATCGATGAATTAAATAGCAATAGAAAGCCGAACGCCACCATATCGGCATTCCTGACAACGCATATCATTAACTTGGATAGTTCCTTCTATAGCCAATTCCTGGAAAATAACCCTCGTGCAATGCCCGTTCACAGTCCTGTCAGCCTTTCCAATTGTATTGTTTCTGAAATAGGTCCGAAGATTTACCTTTCATGACCCTGGCATTTCCCCTATGCCGTAAAACCGTTTTATTATATACCGGCATAAAAAAATGCTTGGGAGAGATCTCCCAAGCATTTTTTCTTATTCACGCACCAATATTCCCTTTGCCTTTAAACCTTCGGGCACTTGCCTGACCCCATTTCGTAATGGATAGCGTATAAACCGCCAAGGCTGACCATATGAATAAAAACGCTAAAAGATGCGCTTTGGTAAAACTTTCATGATAGACGAATACCCCGATCAATAAGGATAAGGTCGGAGCGATATACTGAAAAATTCCCAGCATCGATAACGGGATCTTCTCCGCCCCTTTTGCAAAATATAAAAGTGGCAAGGCCGTGACAATCCCACCGCCCACCAACAGCAAGCTTGTGCTTCCCGCTGTAAAGAATTGCATTTCTGATTGGTTCATCAAGTATATCAGGTAACCCAGGGCCAGAGGCGTTACCATCATCGTTTCGAGCGTCAGCCCGATCGCCGACTCGGCCTTGATCATTTTTTTTGCCAGACCATATAATCCAAAGGTCATGGCCAAAACAAGAGAGACCCACGGGATCGTACCGAAATGAATGCCAAGGATCAAGACTCCGATTCCTGCAAGCAGGAACGATATGATTTGTGCTCCGCTCAATTTTTCTTTTAAGACTATCACACCCAATAGTACACTGACTAGCGGGTTGATATAATATCCAAGGCTCGTGTCGAGGATCCGTCCTGAGTTAACGGCCCAGATGAACACACCCCAATTAGCAGTAACGAGCAGTGACGCCGTTAGTAATGCTGCAAAGAGTTTGGGATTTCGCAAAATGATTTTGACATAATCAAGAAACGCTTGCCATTTTTTCATGAACATCAATAAAACCAACATGAAAACGAAAGACCATAATACCCTCTGAGCTAAAATTTCCGTAGCACCGACTCCCTGTAGGAACTTCCAGTAAATCGGCACGACTCCCCACATCATGTAAGAAAGGGCTGCATAGATCGCCCCTTCTTTTTGTTCATCCACTTTCATAACCTGCCTTCTTTCCATTTACATTCCTTTAACCGAATTCCATTTAACTATTTTGTATATCCATTTCTTTTTTTGCAACCGTTAATTATTATCATACATGATTCTGTCATCGATGACCGTCATGACCGCCTCAGCTTTTAGGAGATCATCCGGCGCAACAGCAAAGACATCCAGATTAAACACGGTAAAATCGGCATCATACCCTTTGATGATCTGACCGCGGCGTTTTTCCTGGCCGATTGCCGCAGCACTCCCTTTTGTATAAAGTGCGAAGGCCTCATAAACGGAAAGCCTTTCGTCCAAGCCATATACGGTACTGTCCTCACTGTTGATTTTCGTTCTTGTGACAGCTGCATGAATACCCAAAATTGGATTTAATGGCTCAATGGGCGCATCTGACCCGCCCGCACAAATGATGCCCAAATTCAAATAGGTTTTCCAGGCATAGGAGGATTCCAATAAATTGGCTGGAACCTTTTCTTCCACCCACGGAAAATCGGACGGGACGAAACCCGGTTGGATATCAAAGATGACCGGCAGCTTTGCTGCCCGCTCCAACAGCTCCGGCCGGACGATCTGCGCATGGATGAGCCGGTCCCTCTGTCCCTCTTTCACGGGGAGGGCTTCAATCGCATTCAAGACGTATTCAAAAGCGAGATCGCCAATGGCATGGACAGCAATCGGCATTCCGGCATCCCTTGCTTTTCCCACCCATTCCTGAAGCTCATTTTCAGTGAATATCGCGACACCATTCGTATTCTGTTGATCTACATAAGGCTCGCTCAACAGGGCTGTGCGTCCGCCTAAGGAGCCGTCAGTAAATATCTTCATGCTATCGAATTTGATATATTGCGTACCTTCTTGATAACGGCCGCCTGCTGCCAGCATTTCTTCAAACGCTTCGTGATGGACGAGCAAATTGGCGCGAAAGGCCATTTCCCTGTCCTCGATTACCGATTTAAACGCCTGGTATGTCGGCATGAAGCCATTATAGTAATGGAGGTCTTCCGTATGCCCTCCAGTCAAACCTAGCCTATATGCGTCTTCTATGGCCTCTGTGAGTGCGGTTTCGATATAGTCTTGGTCAATGCCAGGAAGGCTGTCTAAAATCAGGTTCTGCGCCTGGCTTTCTTTAAATAAACCATTTAGCCGTCCATCAGGATAACGGCAGATCACCCCGCCAGACGGTTCTTTTATACCTTCTTTAATACCCGCTTCCAAAAGGGCACGGGAATTGACCACCAAGGCATGACGGCAGATCCTTTTCAATATGATGGGATGTTCCGTCGATATCGCGTCAAGCTCATCCCGTAATATCAATTCGGGACTGGGCCATTCATTTTCATTCCAGCCCTCGGCGACAATCCACTTTCCAGCCGAGGTCTTAGAACACTTTTCCTTCAAGGCATCCATGATGGCTTCCCTGCTATCCATCAAGGAGAGGTCAAGACGAAGCAGTCTTTCACCATGCCCGACCAAATGTAGGTGACTATCCACTAACCCCGGCAGCATGGTTTGTCCTTTTAAGTCGATTTCCCTGGAAATATTGCCGGCATATTCATTTTTTAAATAGTCAATGCTTCCGGTATCAACAATTACCCCCTTTTCAGTGTAGAGCGCCTCCACTTGATCCTTTTCTTTAATCATCGTATAAATCGACCCATTGAACCATAACGTTCCCATTCCGGCTTTACACTCCTTATAAAATGATTCTTGCTATTCAGATATGCAGTAAGTTTACCATCTCATTTCACGAATTCCCATATTTATGATTTTAAGCAGCCCCTGTTAAAAAAAACGCCAGCCGGGGGCTGACGTTAATGCGTTCGATTAATTGTTAAAGAGTGCTTCTTCCCTTTTCCGTAAATCGACCCGTTTGATTTTACCCGATGTCGTTTTGGGCAGCTCTTTTAAAAATTCGATTTTCCTTGGATATTTATATGGAGCAGTCAATTCTTTCACGTGCGATTGGAGCGTCTTGATCAAGTCTTGGCTGTTCGGATCGATATCCTCCATCAAGACGACATACGCCTTGACCACATTTCCCCTTATTTCATCAGGACTTGCTATAACGGCACACTCTTTCACATATGGATGTTTAACGAGTGCATCCTCCACTTCAAACGGTCCAATGGTATATCCCGAGCTGATGATGATATCATCAGAACGACCCTCAAACCAGAAATAACCATCTTCGTCCTTTTTCGCTTGATCGCCGGTGATATAATAGTCCCCACGGAATTGCTTCGATGTCCGCTCGGGATCTTTAAAATATTCTTTAAAGAGAGCGGGTGTATCGACATGTACGGCAATATCCCCCACTACGCCAGGAGCACAGGGTTTACCGAAATCATCAATGATTTCCACATGGTTCCCCGGAGTCGGTTTGCCCATGGAGCCCAATTTAATTTCCATGCCTTTTGTTACACCTACCAACAAGGTATTTTCGGTCTGTCCATATCCATCGCGCACTTCAATATGGAAATGGTTTTTAAAGACCTCGTACACTTTTTGATTTAAAGGTTCCCCCGCTGATACAGCACTATGAAGATGGGATAAATCATAGTCATCAAGATTATTCACCTTTGCCATCAATCGATACTCTGTTGGTGTGCAGCATAACGCATTCACTTTATAGTCCTGTAGCAACTGAAGATATTTTTTCGCCTCGAACTTCCCATGATAGGCAAGACCGGTCGCTCCCGTTCCCAGAACAGCCAGGAAAGGACTCCATATCCACTTTTGCCACCCTGGGCCTGCTGTTGCCCAAACCACATCCCCTTCGCTGATGCCCAGCCAGTTTGCAGCAGACGTTTTCAAATGGGCATATGCCCATCCGTGTGTATGGACGACCCCTTTTGGATTGCCTGTCGTGCCGGAAGTATACGATAAGAACGCCATATCCTCACTCTTCGTGTCGGCCATCGGCAGCTGATCGGATTCATCATCGGCAAGCTCATTCAAATCCAGCCAATTTTCCATCCGTTTTCCGATCGAAAATTTCAGGAGGCTTTCCGCTCCCTCTATTTCATTCAATTCTTCGGTATATTCATGATAACTGACAATTCCTTTTACATCGCCGTGGTTGACCCGATACTGCAGGTCCTTCGCACGAAGCATTTCAGAACAAGGTATGACAATCATGCCAATTTTCAATGCGGCTAAATACACTTGATAAGCTTCCACCAAACGAGGGATTATGATAAGGACCGTATCACCTTTACCCAGTCCTTTTTTCTTGAAGGCATTTCCAATTTTATTTGCACTCTTTAATAAATTCTCATATGTAAGTTGTTTTTTATCTCCGGTTTCGTTCTCCCAAAGTACAGCAACTTTTTCTGGATTTTTTGCATAACGTTCCATTTCACTCACTAAGTTGTAATGTTCCGGAGCCAATAAATCTTCACGCTTCATTTTCTTCCCCTCCAATTATGAACTCTTAGTACCTACTCATTATACAAGATACTTCTCTGATATATCCATTTATTTTTACAAATAAATAAAGAGAGCGGGTGTAAGAACCCGCTCTCTGTAGCCATATTTATTAAATTATCTTTTGAATCCTCCGCCTAATTGTTGTTCAGCCATTTGAACAAGGCGTTTTGTGATTTCTCCACCAACTGAACCGTTAGCGCGAGATGTTGTGTCGGCACCAAGTTGTACGCCGAATTCAGAAGCGATTTCATATTTCATTTGCTCTAGAGCTTGTTCCACTCCAGGTACCAATAATTCGTTTGAGCTGTTGTTGTTTGCCATGTGTTTTTCACCTCCTTGTGATTATAGAGTGTGTTAAAACACATGGCTTCATTCGCACTATTTTATTGGTAATTACAGGATATTAAAATAAGTCTTCCATCGCTTCTTCCTCATCGAATGTCTGACCCGGTTTAACCGTCAATATTTCTGTTTCGGAGACCGCTTTTTCAATCAAAGATTCAAAGTCGACGAAGCTCTCATAGTAATTGACTTTTTCACGTTTGGGTTTCGTTTTTGGGCTTGCCGGCGTAAAGACCGTGCAACAATCTTCGTACGGCAGATTGGATATTTCAAAAGTATCAAGCTCTCTTGCAATTTTGATGATTTCCGTTTTATCCATGGTAATCAGCGGGCGCAGGATCGGTGTATTCGTCACCTCATTGATGGCAAACATGCTGCTCATGGTCTGGCTCGCAACCTGCCCAAGGCTTTCACCTGTTATCAGTGCCATAGCTTCTTCTTTTTCACGGATTTGATCGGCGACCCGCATCATTAAACGACGAGTTGTAGTCATTGAGTAATTTTCCGGGATCTGTTTTTGAATCAATAATTGAATTTCCGTAAATGGAACGATATGCACTTTCATGCTTCCATTTATTTCTGCTAGCTTGCCCGCCAGATCAATGACCTTTTGACGTGAACGTTCACTTGTGAAAGGTGGGCTATAAAAATGGATCGCTTCTACGTCCAATCCGCGTTTCATCGAAAGGAATCCCGCAACAGGGCTATCAATCCCGCCTGAGAGCATCAGCATTGCCTTTCCGCTAGAACCAAAAGGAAGTCCTCCTGCCCCCTGGATGATTTCACCCGTCAAATACACGGCTTCGCGTCTCACTTCCACTAGCAAGTTCAAATCAGGGTTCTTTACATCCACTTTTAAATCTTCTGTATTCCGAAGCAAATGCCCGCCAAGTGCCCTGTTAATTTCATCTGTATTATATGGAAAATCCTTATCTGCGCGTTTTGTCGTGATTTTGAACGTGTTTACATCTTCAAGGGTATGATTAAGGTAATATAATGCTGCCGTTTTCATCACTTCAAGATCACGCTCTATTTTTATCGCAGGGCTTAAAGACTGGATTCCAAAAATGCCTTTCAATCGGTCAATGACAGGCTTATGGTCCACACCGTTCAGGAGAACGTACATCCGCTCCCGGTTGGCCGTAAGCACTACGCCTTCAATATCCTTTAAACTCCAGCGGATATGTGCCTTCATTTTGTCTACAAAGCCTTTACGGTTTCTTTTTTTCGTGGAGATTTCTCCATAACGGATAATTATATGATCAAATTTCATTTTGCAACCCTCATTATTTTTTCTAAATTAGCGACTATTTTCTGTATCGCCGCCAGAACTTTCTTCGCTTCTTCCATCTCATTGCCATAGGTAGTACTGATTCGGATGACACTTTCGGAGCGAGCTTGATTATGGAACATCGCATCCACCGTTTTGCTTACCGTCCTTTTTTTCGAGGAACAGGCACTAGTCGTCGAAACATATATTCCTTCCGATTCAAGTGCATGAAGCAATACCTCTGATTTAAGTCCCGGAACGGAAAAATTCACAATATGGGGCGCTCCCGCTTCAGGACTGTTAACCAGCACCCCGTCCATTTCCTTCAAACCTTTATATAAATAACTTTTGATTTGCTGCAGCTTATCATGATACAGCAATTGATTGTTCATACTAATGCGTAAAGCCTTGGAAAGAGCGACGATTCCCGCAACATTTTCGGTGCCGCTCCTGATTTTCGTTTCTTGATTGCCACCGTGAAAAAGCGGATCGACCCGAACGCCTTCACGAACATAAAGGATGCCCGTCCCCTTCAAGCCATGAACCTTGTGTCCCGAAATTGTACATAAATCCACATTGGCATCACGTAAGGATAAAGGAACTTTGCCTGCTCCCTGCACATTATCCACATGAAAGAGTACGTGTGGGTATTGCTTTAACAATTTTCCAATATCAGCAATCGGCTGTATCGAACCAACTTCATTATTTACATGCATGACGGAAACCAAAATGGTATCTTCCCTCAATGCATGCTTAAGATCAGTTAGATTAATTTGCCCAAATTCGTTAACGGGGAGATATGTGATCTCATAACCCATTTTCGTCAATGATTGGCATGCATCTTCTACAGAAGGATGTTCGATCGCTGTCGTGATTATGTGTTTGCCCCGATTTCCCTGGGAGTGGGCGGCTCCTTTAATGGCGAGATTATTCCCTTCCGTCCCCCCGGAAGTGAAATATATTTCCGAACTCTTGACCTTTAATAAATCAGCGATCTGCTTTCTTGCAGCAGAAAGCAGTTTTTCGGATTGGACCCCAAGTCCATGCAGCGAAGAGGGGTTCCCAAAATAGTCCGAAGTAACCTTCATGAACGATTCGATCACTTCGGGATATGGTTTAGTTGTTGCACTATTGTCAAAATAAATCATGGGTTCACCTTCCATGTTTTTGTATCTATATGGTCATACTTCTTAAATGTCATTTCAAATGTTGCTGTTGCAACTTCTAATATTAACATAATTGAAATTGAAAGAGAATGTAAAACACTGGACCATGGATGAAAGGAGACCTGCCTCCTTTGGATTCTTGCAGAATATTCAACTTCCCACGCTATCGGAAGTAAACTAATTTAGGATCCGGTAAAAGAAAAAACCCGCCATGGCGGGTTTTCAGGATAGGACTTCTTCTATGTTCGCTCCAATTTTACTTAAACTTCCCGGGTCGACCTTTTCAATCGCCGTGGCGGCCGTTTCCAATGCAGCTTGATATTCATAGCTTCGGAATTTCGCTTCCGCTTCCCTGAGACTCTCGGCAACTATTTCGTGACTGCTGCGATAACGATTTCCGAATTGAATCACTTTTTCGGCCAAATACATATGCTCGATCAATTCATGGGCTTTTTCGTGGACCTTATTCACCTGTTGGACCGCTTTTTCTAAATAAATATAAACAGCGGCCATCTCAAGCGGTTTTTCTTCAAGTTTCCCCTGAACGTCATCCATGCTTTCTTTGGCATCCTGAAGCACCATTTTATAGTCTTCGGGAAGACCTGGAATATTGCTTTTTGCAATTAAACGGCCAGTATCGACCATTTTGCGTTTCAATTCGGCCAGTGAATCCCTGGCATCCATTTCATCTTTTCGTAAAGCCTGTAATTTAACGGTAAAGTCTTTCTGATTTTCCTTTAATTCTTTCAACTGCACAGCCAGTCCCTGCATCTCTTCGCTGATAAGCGAGCTTGCCATCACATTATCCTCCATCTTCAAGACGAGCAATTGATGGCGTTTCGAAATCTGGGCAATCTGCTTTTCCATTTTCCGTTGTGCATCGAGCTCATTTTCCGTTAGATGATACGTATGTTGAACATGGATGGTTTCTACTTTAAGTTTATCGTTTTCATATTCAAGGTCACTTATCGTTTTCCTGAGGACTTCATCATTTTTCAAGACATACTGTTTTGAAAGCACTTCTTTCTCCAAAAGGTCATAAAGCACCTCAATGCTTTCGTGCATATCTTTAATGCCTTTATCCACAGCTTCCGTTTCGGCATTATCCAACTGAGTTTTATATAGGTCCAGTTCTTCCTCAAGCCGTGATATTTCCTGCTCGAATTGGATATGGCTCAGCATATACCCCTGACCTGACATCTCCTCATACCCATCCTTCAATTCATGAAGCTGGGAATGAAGCTCGGATTGACTTTCAACCAATAATTTTGGGAGCATTTCCATTTTAACGGACAAGACCGCCAATTTTTCCTTAATGGAAAGGACAAGCTCCCTCGCATTCAAATAATTCCCGTTCACAGTCTCTTCTTCATACTTCTGAAGGATCAGCAATACTTCATCCAAGGAATTTTCCAGCTTATCAGCCGCTTTCCCGTAATTATGCCTGTGCGCAAGCAGGGATTTCTTCAATTGTCGGTAGGATTCCTTAATATCCTCAATTTCCAATCGATTCTTTTCCTCACTGCCTACGAGTTCATTCAATTCGTAAAGGATCTTTTTGATCATTTCCTCGACTTCATTCAGCTTGACTGTAATTTTGCGCTGTACCTCTTTTGATCGGCTGAAACGGTATTTATCGACGAATTCCTCGGCATCGAATAAAAGCACTTCGACTTCAGGCATATGGTCCGTAATGATAGCGTCCCATTCAATGCGCCAGTTTTCGAACATTTCTTCTGTTTCACCTGTCATGTTCAATTGTTTGACTTTAGAAAGCTCTTCCAGCACGGGGCGGTGCATGATGCTTATTTTCCAGGATTCCAGTTTATCGATTTCTTTAAAATATCTCTTTTTGAAAAAATAACCCCAAATGATGAAAATCAAAATTAATACAATTACCCCAAGTATGTACTCCATGGTAAGCCCCCTGTTCTAGTCCTTACAGTCTTGCTCGTTTATATATCAATTATAAAATGTTAAATTTAATGCTTTTATGATACCATGTTAGCAATAATTTTTGACGACAAAAATGATTTTTTTGTAGAAAATTGCTACAAATACCTGTTTTTTGGGAGGGAAGGACCATGAAAGTTGACGGTCATGTGCATACTCCGTTTTGCCCTCACGGCTCTACGGATAGATTCGATGAATATATTACGCGGGGAATCGAGCTAGGATTAAAGGAAATCACATTTACGGAACATGCTCCCTTGCCACGAGATTTTCAAGATCCTACGCCTGAAAAAGACAGCGGTATGGACGCTGCCCTGCTCCTGGATTACTTTCAGGAGCTCCGCGTACTGAAAGAAAGCTATAAAGACAAAATCCTGATCAAAAGTGGTCTAGAGGTTGACTTTATAGAGGGTTATGAAAAAGAAACAAAAGAATTCCTCGACGAAATCGGAGAATTCCTTGATGATAGTATACTTTCCGTCCACTTCATCAAGCATCAAAGCAGTTGGCATTGCCTCGATTTCAGCGAAAATGGGTTTGGTGAAATCGTAAATGAACTAGGTTCAATCGAATCGGTGTATGCCAAATATTTTGATACACTGGAAAAATCGATAAAAGCTGATTTAGGCATTTATAAACCTAAACGGATCGGGCATATTACGCTTGTCCATAAATTCCAGCATCGATATCCACCAGCATTAAGTTTTGACGACCGCGTTTACAAGGTGCTGGACATGATCAAGGAACAAAAGTATGAACTTGATTATAATGGAGCCGGACTTGTAAAGCCGCTTTGCGGTGAGCCCTATCCTCCAGAACGGTTTGCCAAACGTGCATTCGATCTCGGCATTCCGCTCATTTACGGTTCCGATGCCCATCAGGCTAAAGATTTGGGTCAGGGCTATCAGGCACTGATTACAGCTTTCAATGGGTAGCTCATGTATACACAGGCCGGCCCGCTAACAGTGGCTGCAGGTCTTCTGCAATGAAAAGGGTATCTTGCAGGAAACGCCCGACTTCATTGGCATAAATATTCGTGTAATAGGCTTCCTGCGGGAACACATGCAGCACATCCATCGCATAATGGGTATGCAGGACAGGAGCTGTCAGCAGGCCCTTCAACTGCAGCATATACATGGGAATGGAGACCTGCTGGAAACTCCTGCTCTTAATCCCTTGTTCCAAAACATATTGAAAATAAAATTTTTCCTTTGTAAAATAAGTCGAATGAATTTCCCGGTTCAAATTGGAATCGAGTGAAGATTCCCCATATATGAACCGTGCAGCCAGGAAGTTTTCCCTCTGGAAAGTGAGAATATCCTTTACTAGATTCATCAAGCAATGCTGCGGGCCTTTAAGCTCCAGCAGTGTCATGTTCGTCTCAAGGACCAGGATATACTCTTCTAAATAGGAAGTGAAACAGAATTCAAGCAATCCCTGCTTATTCTTGAAATAGTAGGCAATATTGGCAGCGTTCACTTTCGCTTTATTCGCTATATCCCGTATGGATGTCGCATGATAGCCCTTTAAATGAAATAAATGCAGTGCAGCTTCCACAATGGCTTGTTTCGTTGGCGTCTGGCGATTCATTTAGGCAATCCCTCGCTTTCTTTGAGACAAGTCTTGTGGACTATTTCTGCAAGGAAGAGCCTGAATCCTTTAGTAAGTTCTCGACAATTTCCCAACAATGAAGCAACATGATTAGAAAGTGCTGTAAAAAAATGCGGAAGACAGGTGAACGCTTTTGTTTAATGTCGAAATGTATCAAGGAAAAAAAGAAAAAAATTATGAGCTGGTCCAAAAACAACTTTCAGCCTTAATCGAGGATGAAACCAACCGGATAGCCAATTTAAGCAATGCGGCAGCTTTACTTAATCAGTTTCTCGATGAGATTAATTGGGTTGGCTTTTATTTATACGAGGAAGGCCAATTAATACTGGGACCCTTCCAGGGACTTCCAGCCTGTGTCCGCATCCCAATGGGTAAGGGTGTATGCGGGACTTCAGCGGCAACTGAAAAAACCTTGCGCATCGAGGATGTCCACCAATTCCCTGGACATATCGCCTGCGATGCGGCATCAAGATCTGAAATTGTCATACCGCTCATGAAGGATGGCAAATTGATCGGAGTACTCGATATCGACAGCCCGGTCACGGACCGATTTGACGAAATCGATCAGCAAGGACTGGAGAAGTTCGCTGATATCCTTTCCAGACATTTATAAAGTTCAAGGGAGCGGCAATCCTCGCCTGCTCCCTTTTGAACATTACAGGACCCCATGTACATGTCCCCTGTCCCCCCTTGATTCATGGCAATATAAATATATTGTATTTTCCCGTCTACTATTCTCTTTCACCTTTTCCGTTAATTAATCGTAACTGTCCTTGACTCAATGAGCAGAATATTATACAATACTCCTTGTGTAAAATATTGCAGCCTATGTGACAGCCTTTATGTTCTCATTTTGTTCCTCAATACAGAGGTGTATCTCGTAACTCTCTGCTGCTAGGGCGAAGGTACATGAAAACAAAATGGTCATGATCGTACATTCACACGGTTTTTATTTTACCAAAATAAAAACATTTAAAGGAGGAGTCATCCTATGGCTCGTTATACTGGCCCAAGCTGGAAACTATCCCGTCGTTTAGGAATTTCCCTAACAGGTACTGGTAAAGAATTAGAAAAACGCCCTTATGCTCCAGGACAACATGGTCCTAACCAACGTAGAAAAATTTCTGAATACGGAATGCAACTACAAGAGAAACAAAAACTTCGTCACATGTACGGAATCACTGAACGTCAATTCCGTTCAATGTTCGACCGTGCTGGCAAACTTAAAGGTGTACATGGTGAAAACTTCATGGTTCTTCTTGAATCACGTCTTGACAACCTAGTTTACCGTCTTGGTTTAGCTCGTACACGTCGTCAAGCACGTCAACTTGTTAACCACGGTCACATCACTGTAGACGGAAGCCGCGTAGACATTCCATCTTACAAAGTGTCTCTTGGACAAACTATCTCAGTTCGTGAAAAATCACGCAACTTCTCAATCATTAAAGAATCAGTTGAAGCAACTAACTTCGTTCCTGATTTCCTTACTTTCGATGCTGAGAAATTAGAAGGTACTTTCACTCGTTTACCAGAACGTTCTGAATTGCCTGCTGAAATTAACGAAGCTCTTATCGTTGAGTTCTACTCTCGTTAATAACTTCGAAAACCCCATCCTTGGATGGGGTTTTTTTTCGCGTGTAAACACTTTAGCGCATGACAAAGCCCGGCTGGGATTCAGCCGGGCTTTGAACAATCATTTCACTAATGTGTATTTCTTCTTGCCGCGACGAACGAGGATGAACTCCCCTTCAATCTTGGCAGCTTCAGTCACTACATATTGCAGGTCAGTCACTTTCTCCCCATTTATGGAGATTGCCCCATTTTGAATATCTTCACGGGCTTGACGCTTTGATGGCGAAATTTTCGCTTCAACAATTAAATCGACCAAACCGATGTCTTCCTTGCTTTCACGATCGAAGGAAGGGACATCTTTAAAGCCCAATTTGATTTCCGCTGCACTTAAATTCTTCACCTCACCGCTGAATAGGGCGGCAGAGATTTTGATTGCTTGGTCAAGAGCTTCCTGACCATGAATCAAACGGGTCATTTCTTCCCCTAAAGCTTTTTGCGCTTTACGCAAATGCGGTTCGGACTGTACGGATTGCTCTAACTCTTCAATCGCCTCACGTGATAGGAATGTGAAGAATTTCAAGTATTTTACGACATCAGCATCCGCTGTGTTAATCCAGAATTGGTAAAATTCGTAAGGAGTCGTTTTTTCCGGATCAAGCCAGATAGCCCCGCCTTCCGTTTTACCGAATTTCGTTCCGTCCGCTTTCGTTACGAGCGGAATCGTCATGCCGAACGCTTTTGCATCCTCATCATTGGATTTCCGGATCATTTCAAGGCCGGTCGTAATGTTGCCCCATTGATCACTGCCGCCAATTTGCAATTTACAGTCGTAATTGCTGTATAAATGACTGAAATCAATTCCTTGTAAGATCGTGTACGCAAATTCAGTAAAGGAAATTCCCGTATCCAAGCGGGAAGCAACCGTATCTTTTGCAAGCATGTAGTTAATGCCGATGTATTTCCCGTAATCTCGCAAGAACGTAACCATATCGATTTTACCTATCCAGTCATAGTTATTGACCATGACCGCACCATTTTCACCATCGAATTCAAAGATGTGGGATAGCTGCCCTTTTAGGCAGTCGGCATTATAGAGCACTTTTTCCAACGTTTGCAGCTGGCGTTCCTCTTTTTTACCGCTTGGATCACCGATAAGCCCAGTCGCACCGCCTACTAGCACAATGGGGCGATGGCCATGCTGCTGGAAACGGCGCATCGTCAAGAATGGCAATAGGTGTCCGATATGCATACTATCCGCAGTTGGATCTACACCACAGTATAAAGAAATTTTCTCTTTTTCTAAAAGGTTCTTAAAACCTTCTTCATCCGTTTGTTGATAAATAATCCCTCTCCACTCGAGGTCATTAAGCAATTCCATTAAATATTCCTCCTCCATCTTAGAAAAACCCCGCAAAAAGCACACAAAAACGCCCCTTCATAAATATGAAGGGACGAATAAATTCGCGGTACCACCCAACTTGAGGACATAATATGCCCTCCGCTCAAGACGAATAACGGTCGTCAGCCGTTTCCTGCTACTAATCATTTCACAGCAAATGCTCCAGGAAGTAATTCATCAAACCATTTGTACCGATTTCCACTAACCACCGGCTCTCTGAAACAGGGATAGTCTGACTACTGGGTCCTATCATCGCGATCATTTAATCAATTTATTGTTGTTAATAAACTTTTATCATACATAGGAATTCTTGTCAACATCCCCCTTACAGATTCTAGAAAAATAAGAAAGATGCCCTTTCCCCTACCTGTTATATGCTATAATATATGTGATTTCAGGGGGTATGATACGATGAATAATAATCAAAAAGATAGATTTCAAAAAGTATGGAAGCAGCTGACCCGTTTTTTCCAAAATGAAAAAACACATAAGAACGCGCGGGTTACCTACCAAGTCATTTGGAATTTAACGCTGATCCTCATTATTGTCGGGATTCTAGGATTCTCATTCGCCGGCGGCGTAGGAGCCGGCTATTTCGCTGCCCTCGTCAATGATGAGCCGGTACGCTCGAAAGAAGATTTGAAAAAAGACATCTACAATTATGAAGAGACCTCTGAAGTATACTTTGCTGATAAAGTATATTTGGGCAAGCTTAAGAGTGACCTTGAGCGTGAAGAGGTGTCCATCGATAAAGTTTCCGAGCATCTTAAAAATGCCGTCATCGCTACCGAAGATGAGTATTTTTATGAACATGACGGGGTTGTCCCGAAAGCAATCCTTCGGGCCATTTACCAGGAATTTTCGAATGCATCCGTCCAATCGGGGGGAAGTACATTAACACAGCAGCTCATTAAAAACCAGGTCCTGACTAACGAAGTATCATTTGAACGGAAAGCAAAAGAAATCCTTCTTGCGCTCCGGGTCGAAAAATTCTTTGAAAAGGAAGAGATTTTGGAAACCTACTTAAACGTCTCCACTTTGGGACGAAATTCTTCCGGTCGTAACATCGCTGGTGTCGAGTCCGCTGCTGAAGGTATTTTTGGTGTGGAGGCCAAAGATCTGACACTGCCCCAATCAGCCTTTATTGCTGGATTGCCGCAAAGTCCTTTCGGTTATACACCATATACCCAGAAAGGGAAACTGAAAGAAAATCAAGAACCCGGCATCAACCGGATGAAAACCGTTTTAAAGCGGATGTATAGTAATGGATACATAACAAAAGAAGAATATGATAAAGCAACCGCATACGACATAACAAAAGACTTTATCGGTAAAAAGGAGCTGCCATCCGAGAAATACCCATGGCTCACCTATGAAATAGAAAAACGCTCCATCGAAATCCTATCTGTCAGTCTGGCAAAAGAAGACGGATATGAAGAAAAAGACTTAAAGAATGATGATTTAAAAAATCAATATCTAGCACTTGCCGATCGTAAGCTACGTCAAAACGGCTATCAGATTTATACGACAATCGATAAAAAGATTTATGACAAGATGCAGGAAGTAACGAAAAACTATCCGAATTACGGATACGATAAAACGGCACAAGTCGTCGATCCGGATACAAAAGCAATGAAAACGGTAAGTGAGCCCGTTGAAGCCGGAGCTATTCTAATCGAAAATAAAACAGGAAAAATCATCAGTTTCGTAGGTGGCCGTGATTTCAAGCGGGAACAGACGAACCATGCAACCGCATCACTGCGATCGAACGGATCAACGATGAAGCCGCTGCTCGTATATGGCCCAGGTATTGAGATAGGAAAGATCTCACCTGGAAGCGTATCGGCCAACGTCCCCATTTCCATTCCAGCAGGAAAAATGTGGCGACCAGGGAACTATGGCGGCGGAAGCTATACAGGGGTAACGACAGCTCGTGAAGCCCTGAAGAATTCCTATAATATTCCGGCTGCGCTCTTTTACATGAAAATAATCAACCATGGTCCAGCTTCCTATTTGGAAAAAATGGGCTTTACAACAGTGACGAAAGAAGATTACTCTAACCCTTCCATGTCATTGGGAGCTATGTCAAAAGGTGTTACCGTTGAAGAAAACGTCAATGCATTCGGCACATTTGCCAACTCAGGTGATTTCATCGATGCTTATATGATCGATAAAATCGTATCGAAAGATGGCAAGGTCATCTATCAGCATAAAGCGAAACCAGTGGAAGTATTTTCTCCACAAGCCGCTTACCTGACGCTTGATATGATGCGTGATGTCGTGAACAGCGGGACGGCCGCTTCGGTCAGGAACCGACTTGCTTTCTCAAGTGATTGGGCAGGTAAGACCGGAACTTCCCAAAACTATTGGGACGCTTGGTTCGTCGCAACCAACCCTAATGTATCATTCGGTACATGGCTGGGTTATGACACACCGAAATCCTTGCAAGGGACCTATAATGGTCTGGAATATAATAAACGAAATATGTATTATTGGGCAGATTTGATCAATGCCGCATACAAAGTCGATCCTAAACTCATCGACCCCGATAAACGCTTTGAAATGCCGGGCGGAATTGTCAGCCGTTCCTTCTGTGGCGTTTCAGGACTGCTGCCTTCAAGTTCATGCCAAAAGGCCGGGCTTGTAAAATCAGATTTATTCATCGCCAAATATGCTCCATCCAAGGCAGATGATAGTTTCATAAATGGACAATATGTATCAGTCGGCAGCAAACGCTACGCAGCCCTTCCGCAAACGCCAGGCGAATTCACAAGCGGCGGGTTCATGTTGAATCCCGATTCCTTTGGAGATATCGGATTGAAATATGTCGATGATCCGGGATCCGTGATTCCTGGAGGCGAAAAATCGGGAAATGTCGTCGGGGCGACAGCGAAATTGAATGATAATGGCAAAGCACCGGATGCCCTATCCATAACAAAAAGTAACGATAGGATTACATGGGGGCTGCATCATGAAGGTGATGTCGTCGGTTATCGTGTCTATAAAGACGGCAAAAAAGTGGCGAGCATCAATGCTGGGGAGAATCTTGTTTACAAAGTCGGCTCAGGCGGTTCTTATTATGTAACGGCCGTGGACATAGTCGGTAAAGAATCCGCCCCTTCTCAACGTGTTGAAAGCGGCGCAACAAAGAAAGGTTCAAAAGAAGATTCCACAAAAAATAAAGATGCTCAAGGAAAAGATAAAATAACTAACGAAGATAAAAAACCAGACTCAAAAGAAGTGAACGTTACACCAGAAAAGGAAAAAGTAATAGAAAAAGAGCAAGATAAAGTAATAGAAAAAGAGCAAGATAAAGAGCCAGCTCAAGACGAAGAGCAAAACAAAGACAATACAGATAAAGAAGATCCGGAAACCAACAAAGATCAGAATACAGTCAACGATAAAGAACAAGACACGGATAAAGCTGAAGAAGTGGAAGAATGACACTCTTTTGAAGTAAAACAGGCTGTCGGGGATGACCCGGCAGCCTGTTTCATTTTAATCTCCCACACTAGTTTGGCGAATGACCCAAACTCCAAAAAAGGCATCCATGCATTGACATGGATGCCTTTTTACCTTCTCAATAATCAGTATGACTCAGCTTTTCAATCCTCCATCGATGATAAATCACCAGTTGGCAGATCCAGTTCCCAAGCTTTCAAGACACGGCGCATGATTTTTCCGCTCCTTGTTTTAGGAAGCTTATCCCTGAATTCAATTTCACGCGGCGCCGCATGTGCTGCGAGACCATTCTTTACAAATTGACGAATTTCTTCAATCAGCTCATCGTTTGCATCGTATCCGTCACGGAGGGCGATAAACGCTTTGATTATTTCTCCCCGAACTGGGTCCGGCTTACCGATGACCCCCGCTTCAGCTACGGCTGGATGCTCGACCAACTTGCTTTCCACTTCGAAAGGTCCGACTCTTTCCCCTGCCGTCATGATGACATCATCAACCCGGCCTTGGAACCAGAAATACCCCTCTTCATCCATATAAGCGGAATCTCCGGAAACATACCAATCACCCGGCATAAAATAAGATTCATATTTTGATTCATTCTTCCAGATGGTCTTCATCATCGAAGGCCATCCTTTCTTGATGGCAAGGTTCCCCATTCTATGCGGAGGAAGCTCGTTGCCCTGATCATCCACTATTGCCGCTTTCACACCCGGAATCGGTTTACCCATCGAGCCCGGTTTGATTTCCAGGCAAGGATAATTGCAGATTACCTGAGCCCCGGTCTCCGTCATCCACCATGTATCATGGATACGGTGATTGAATACCTTCATTCCCCAGCGCACCACTTCCGGGTTCAACGGTTCACCGACACTTAAAACATGGCGGAGAGAACTCAAATCGTACCGTTTAACGATTTCGTCACCTGCGCCCATCAGCATCCTGAAGGCAGTCGGGGCACTATACCATACAGTGACACCGAAGTCTTCCAAGGTCTTGTACCAGGATTCAGGCTTGAATCGCCCGCCTACAATGACATTCGAGGTGCCTGTCAGCCACGGTCCAAAGATACCGTAAGACGTCCCTGTCACCCATCCAGGATCCGCTGTGCACCAATACACATCCTCTTCCTGCAAATCAAGGACCCATCTTGCCGTTTGATAATGCTGGATCATCGCATTATGAACGTGAAGCACGCCTTTTGGTTTTCCCGTGGAACCGGAAGTATAGTGAAGAATCAAACCGTCATTCCGATCCACCCATTCAATTTCGAATTTTTTGTCCGCTTCTTTTAATTTTTTGTTGAAGTGATGATACTTTCCTTCTTCTTTTACATTTTCCCCCACTAAGAAAATATGTTTTAAATGGGGTAATTCCTCTACCGGGACCCGCGGCAAAAGCTCCGGGGTCGTCACTATCACACTTGCCTCACTATCTTCAAGGCGATCCCTTATCGCGCCTTCCATGAAGGCTTCGAACAACGGACCTACGACCGCCCCCGTTTTAATCGCACCCAACAATGCAAAATAAAGCTCCGGGGAGCGTGGCATGAAGATGAAAACACGATCACCCTTTTCCACATTGGCAATGTTCTTGAACACATTGGCCGCTTGGTTCGTATAATCTTTCATTTCCTTGAATGTATACTTTTCATTTCTTTTATCGTCTTTGTAATAAAGGGCGACTTTGTTCTTTTTGTATGTTTCGACATGGCGGTCAATGGCTTCATACGCAAGATTCACTTTACCGGTTTCAGACCAGGAGAATTCCTTTTCCGTCTCAGACCAGTCAAACTTATTGTATTTCTCATCGTAATTCTTTAAATTAAAATTACCTTCCACTACTGGCAGCGCTTTCACATTCATACGACAAACTCCCCCTTTATTCGGCTCTATATTTTCATTATAGTATAAGAAACCAATTATCTCAATTTTTAAAATATTAAAACCTTCCATAATAGGGAAATTCCTTCTTGGCCTAATTTTGAAAAACACAGGTATATTGGTATAGTTAAGATGACATCATAGCGATGGCGGGTATATGAGAAGTACTGTAACAAAAGATTCATATATGCCTTGAACTTTCTGAATTATGCCACTTGTTTTTAAGTATAATTAATGTAGGCTTCGATTGAGTTCAGTTTTAAAAGCAATGCTCCTTATGCTTCGGAATGCGAGAGTGTAAGATTACTATATAATGAGGGTGGTGAAAGAATGGAATATAATAAGACCTTTTATACCAAGGAACTGCAGACATTAAGCGGAACGCTCATCATCGAGGGGCCGTTAAACGGCGAAAAGATGTCCGCTTATGAGTTTCACGAAGACTTGGTCGCCTTTCGCCAGCCTGCTTTGCAGCATAAAGCGTTAATAGAGATTGCAGACTTGCCTGAGGGCAGGATCTTCATCGCCCGTGAAAATGAAACGATCGTGGGTTATGTAACTTATTTATATCCCGATCCCTTGGAGCGCTGGTCGGAAATCGAGATGAAGGATCTGATTGAGCTTGGTGCAATCGAGGTCATCCCTAAATACCGGGGTGCTTCCGTCGGGAAGAACTTAATCCGCCTTTCCATGGAAGACGATTCGGTTGAAGACTTCATCATCATCACCACTGAATACTATTGGCATTGGGACTTGAAAGGGACAGGGCTGAATATTTGGGACTATCGCAAAGTCATGGAAAAAATGATGAGTGCCGGCGGCTTGGTCTACTTTGCAACGGATGATCCTGAAATCAGTTCCCACCCTGCCAACTGCCTGATGGCCCGTATTGGCAAAAGAGTACCGCCCGAATCCATCCAGAAATTCGACCAATTGCGTTTCATGAATCGGTATATGTATTAAAGAGGTGAAAAAGAGGAGGAAGGAAAATGATTGTTGAAACAATAATGAATGAGGATATCATCACCCTCACTCCAACGGATACAATCCATAGCGCTGTCATGATCATCAAGGAGAAACGCATTCGCCATATCCCCATTGTCGATGACAGCTTTCAACTTGTGGGATTAGTCAGCGACCGTGATATACGGGATGCTGCCCCTTCTATATTCCGCACCGCAGAATACAAAAGTGATTTACAAAAACCACTATCGAGCATCATGAGAACGGATATAATCACAGGTCACCCGTTAGATTTCGTGGAAGAAATCGGGGCTGTTTTTTGTGATAACAATATCAGCTGCCTTCCAATTTTAAAAGGAAGGAAGTTAGTCGGCATCATAACCGGTTCTGATTTACTTCATTCATACGTTGAGTTGACAGGAGTCAATCAGCCCGGTTCCCAAATCGAAATCAAAATCCCGGATAAGGCAGGTACCCTTCATGATATTGCCCATATTTTCAAAAGGCGCAATTCGAATATCCTGAGCACTCTCGTTTACCCGGATAAAGATGGGACCGATTATAAGATTCTTGTAATTCGTGTGCAGACGATGAATCCATTTATGGTGGTGGAGGATTTGAAGAAAGAAGGCTATACCGTTTTATGGCCTAGTCTGCCGGGGATTTCCCATGAATGATGCATCCCTTTTTATCTATTCGGATGAACTCCTCACCTATAAATTCAACGATGAGCATCCGTTCAATCAAAAACGTCTTAAACTCACTCTGGATTTGCTAAAAAAACACCATGCCATCAGTGATGATCAAATTATCAAGCCCAGAATGGCCACCGATGAAGAATTGGAACTGATCCATGATCAGCATTATGTAAACGCTGTCAGATTAGCAGGCCAGGGAAAGCTCCCCCCTGAAAAGGCCGGAAATTACGGGCTCGGAACAGAAGATACCCCAATCTTCCCGGGAATGCATGAAGCAAGCGCCTTGCTTGTAGGCGGTACCTTGACGGCAGTGGATGCCGTCATGACCGGTCAGTCCCTGCACGCACTTAATCTAGGAGGTGGCCTGCATCACGGTTTCCGCGGAAAAGCCTCGGGCTTTTGCATTTATAACGATAGTTCGGTCGCGATTAAATACCTGCAAAAAAAATATGGAGCACGAGTCTTGTATGTCGATACCGATGCACATCATGGCGACGGAGTCCAATGGTCATTTTATGATGATCCGGATGTATGCACCCTATCCATTCATGAAACGGGACGCTACTTATTTCCCGGCACCGGCAATATTAACGAACGGGGTCAAGGAAAAGGCTACGGCTATTCATTCAACATCCCGGTCGATGCGTTCACTGAAGATGAGTCCTGGCTCGAATGCTACAGTGCTTCCTTTAAAGAGGTCATTGAATTCTTCAAACCGGATGTCATTTTAACGCAAAACGGAGCCGATTCCCATTATTACGATCCGCTCACCCATTTATCTGCCACCATGAAGATTTATAGGGAAATACCAAAGTTGGCCCACGAAATGGCCCATAAGTATTGCGAGGGCCGGTGGATTGCAGTAGGCGGCGGGGGATATGATATATGGCGCGTCGTCCCGAGGGCTTGGTCGAGGGTCTGGCTTGAAATGACGAATAATGATATTTCAGGGCCCCTAGCAAAGGAATGGCTTGAATGCTGGCAGCCTGAGTCCCCTGTTCCGCTACCGAACGAGTGGGATGACATGGAGGATATATATGAACCCATTCCGAGAAAGCCTGAAATTACCGAGAAGAATGCCCTGACGCTTGAAAAGGCCCTTTATCCCATCAGGTCTTCCAGGAAAACATCGACAAGCAATGACCAAAGTTAACCAAAAGATCGTTGAAAAACGATCTTTTTTGGTTGTGAATATATTTGAAAAACAAAAGAGAGTGCCCTCGGGACACTCTCTAAACCAGCTTATTTCGTGGATTGACGGTTTTCAATCCGATGTGGCAGGATCACTTCATGCCCTTCCTCCACTTGTTCTTTATTCATCAACTTTGTCAGAAGCCTCATCGCAACCGCACCAATATCATATAATGGTTGAACGATCGTCGTGATTTGCGGACGCACCATCAATGTCAATCTCGTGTTATCGAAGCTGATCACTTCAAAGTCTTCCGGTACATTATACCCTTTGTCCTGTGCGGCATGGACAATTCCAAGCGCCATTTCATCAGCACCGGCGATGAATGCCGTCGGTTTCTCTTCAGTTTCCAGGGACTTTTCAAAAGACTCAATTCCTGAATCATATGTATAATCGCCTTCAATAATATACCTTTCATCAAATGAAAGCCCAGCTTCTTTCAATCCTCTTTTATAACCAGCCAATTTCTTTTCATTAATCAGCGCGGAAGGGTTTCCGCTTACAAAAGCGATATGCTTGTGGCCATTTTTAGCGAAGAAAGTCACTGCGTCGAATGCCGCCGCCTCATAATCAATATTAACCGATGGAACTTGCCCGCTTTCATCCACCGAGCCTGCCAGAACGATTGGAACCGGTGAATTCGTAAACTCTTTGACATGCTCATCAGAAATGTTACCGCCCATGAATACGATACCATCCACTTGTTTTCCAAGCATCGTATTCAACAAATGGAATTCCTTATCTATATTCTCATCAGAACTGCTTAGAATGATATTGTATTTATACATTGTGGCTATATCCTCTATGCCCCGTGCCAATTCGGCAAAAAAGATGCTCGAGATATCCGGAATAATGACCCCGACTGTAGTCGTTTTCTTGCTTGCAAGACCCCTTGCCACTGCATTGGGACGGTACCCTAACTTCTCAATCACATCCGAAACTTTCTTTCTTGTTGCAGGCTTTACATTTGGATTCCCGTTAACTACGCGGGAAACGGTGGCCATGGAAACATTCGCCTCACGCGCCACATCATAAATGGTTATATTATTCATTCATCCATTCCTCCATTTCTTTCATTTTTCCCATAAAAGACCCGAATTATTTCGAAAAATATTCTTTTATGCGTTTTCCTCTATAAGGAAGATTATTTCAGGAACGATCTGCCTAACAAAAAATTTGCAGTCCTCTCTCTTCTCAGTCAAAGATTCAATACCCTATTCAAGTATAAAATTCACATAGATATCTCTTTATGTATGACTCAATCTTCCGAACAGTTCTCATTCTTGTTATTTATCATACGATAGTCGAATCTTTCCTGCAATCCAATAGTGCTTATTTCGATGCTTTTTCTGCAAAAACAAGTATTTTACCATTAAAAATAGCCCTTGCCAATATGGTAAGGGCCGTAAGTAGATATTTTAAAGACTTTCAGCTTATACAGTTACCCAGTTCAAACGTTTAATTTCATCATAGAATTCATCAAATTGTTTGAAGTCCATTTGCTGTGCAGAATCCGATAAAGCAACGGAAGGATCCGGATGCACTTCTGCCATTACACCGTCAGCACCGATTGCAAGAGCCGCTTTAGCCGTCGGAAGCAAGAGGTCGCGACGTCCAGTGGAATGCGTTACATCAACCATGACCGGTAAATGAGTTTCTTGTTTTAAGATCGGTACAGCAGAGATATCCAGTGTATTTCTTGTTGCTTTTTCGTAAGTACGGATACCGCGTTCACAAAGGATTATGTTGCCATTTCCCTGTGACATGATGTATTCCGCTGCATGAATGAACTCTTCAATCGTTGCAGCAAGTCCACGTTTTAAAAGAACTGGTTTATTTACGGCACCTGCCGCTTTTAGCAAGTCGAAGTTTTGCATGTTGCGTGCTCCGATTTGGATGACATCGATATGATCGATCGCCGCTTCGATATCGTTAGCACTCACGATTTCACTGATGACAGCCAAGCCGTATTCATCAGCAACACGTTTAAGTATTTGTAAGCCTTCCAAACCAAGTCCTTGGAAGTCATATGGAGATGTACGTGGCTTAAATGCACCGCCGCGCATCAATTTCAAACCTTTAGCTTTAATGACTTCCGCCACCGCAGCTGTCTGTTCATAAGATTCAACGGCACATGGTCCGAACACGAAGCTAGGAATCCCGTTACCGACCAATTCACCTTTAATGTCGATGATAGTGTCTTCAGCCTTTTGTTTTCTTGATACCAGAAGCGTTTTCTTCTGATCATCTTTTTGAAGCTCCAAGCCCAATTTGAAGATTTCTTTGAAAATATGTTTAATCGAACCAAGATCAAGCGGTCCTTGATGATTGGCTTCGATAAGATCCAGCATTGTTCTTTCACGGACCGGATCGTAACGGTTAACACCTTGTTTTTCTTTAACGCGACCAATTTCCTGTACAAGTTCAGCACGTTGATTAATAAGATGTAATAACTGAATGTTCACATCATCCAGTTGATTACGAAGTCCATCAAGCTCTTTGTTGCTCATTACAAATCCATCCCTTCGTTTTTTAAAATAGAAATCGGTACAGCGGAAATCTAACCCGAAAATCCCATCTGGATCCTCGATCATCCACCCCGATTATTTTATCAATGAAAAATTTAGAATATTTCATGTATAATTAAATCAATTATAAATGAAGTGTCCTTAAATGTCACTATATTTTTCTTTAATAATTAAACGCTTTTAAGCATTAAAGTTATAAATGCATAAAAGTAGGTGTTACCCATGTAAGAAAAACGATCTGCACTAGCTATTGGAACACGATCCGTTGTAGGAATTATATTGGAAATGGAACAGGAAAGCTATAATATAATTGATATCAGTTAACGACCTTTCAAGAAAAGGTTCCCCTGGAGATCGATAAAAAATCCCCTGACCCATGAATGATGGAATAATAAAAGGCCGGATCCCTTACCTAAGGGATCCGGCCTTAATCAATCATTCAGTAATGGCCTTGCTCAATGAATCATATGTAATCCGCCAATGAGATTCATTCCAGGCCGGTTTTCCACTTTTAAAAAGGATGGCCTGAGGTGATTGATGTTTGATATCAAATGTTTCTGCCACATAATTGGATAGTGGACGAGCTTCCTGAACGGCTAAATAGGCCGTTTTAAGTTGTTCGTTCTCCAAGATGTACTTCTCATATTGTTCATATGCTTCAGCACTGACCGGGCATGTCACGCTATGCTTGAAAAGTAGGAATGTATCCTCTTTTAAAAGCTCATTGAATTGTTCTTCTGTTTCAATCTTGGTAATCGTCATAATACATCTCCTTTTCTTGTTCATATAAATTTTACCATCAAAAAGGCGATGAAGCCATCGAAGCACTTCACCGCCTTATTCTTCGTACCTTCATGCCTCTCCATCCCCATCAAAGGAATGTAAGAGTTTATATTTTAAGGTTATTCTCTGTCTCATCAAATGCCTTTTTCGTTTCATCGAGTTTTAATTTTGCCGTATTCTTGTTACCGCTTGTAGGATCGGCAGGGTTATTTTCCAGGTCGTTGCCGTTAGCAAAATTCGTTTCAACGGATACGATAGGAGAATCGGAAGTTCCCGTTACATCTATATCCTTATTGCTCGAATTTGTCGTATCATCAGCCGCGTTGCCGTTTTCTTTTCCCGTTTTCAAGCTTTTCACTTTATTGACGATATCTGAAGATTTAGTTGAAACGATTTCCGTGACGGAGCTTGTTTTTTCTTTTGCAGTATCAGCAAGCACTGTTCCTTTTTCTATCGCGGTTTGTCTTAATTTTTCTGTTTTCTCTGAAATGTTTTTAGCTTGTTCATTGAAATCATTCCTTAATTCCTTGCCTGTTTTCGGAGCCATGAACAAAGCTGTAGCCGCTCCGATCATCCCGCCGATTAAGGCGCCAATCATAAAGTCCTTAGAATTGATCGAGTCGCGTTCGTCCTCATATGATTTCTGATAGTCCTTTGCCGGAAATTCTTTTTGAGTCATAATACATTCCCCTTTCAATTTTCAGTTCATTTTTATTTAACTAGATTTTAAGATCTAGAACGTAAAAACCTTTTTTTAGGTAGGTTATCAGTTTCCAGTGCTTCCCTTTCTAACTCCGCCCTTTCAGTTGGGGTCGGGGCAGCCTGTTTGCTTCTGGCTTTCCATTTGTCCCTAATCTCCATGGCTACATTACTCCATTGTACAATTTGTGAGATTCGTTCTTGATTATTATCAATCTCAGCCTGCACTTTATGGGAAACCTTTTGGATGGAAGAATTGAAGCTAGAGATGGATGTACCTACATCCTTCACGGCATCCACCACTGTGTTCAGGTTTTCTGACTTATGCTGCAAGTCTTCAGCCAACGTATTCGTTTTATGTAGTAGCTGGGTAGTTTCGAGCGTTATGCCCTGCATTTGGCTCTCTAGTCCTGTCAGCGTCCGGGCCACACTGTCCAGGGTTGTTTGAAGTGATGTCAGTACCTTTGTCAGGAAAATAACAAGGACGAGGAAAGCTATCGCTGCAACAGCAGCACTTAGGTATAAAATAATCTCCATTGGAACACCTCCGAAAAATCGACTTATTTAGTAGCTGTTAGTTATTAATTACCCCTTCCCTATTATTATAAACGTATTTATTTTTTCAATATACCCTATCAAACCCTAATCTGGAAATATTGTTGTCTGTATCCAGTTCCTCCATGAGATTCATGGGTGACACTTATGGCAGGAAATCGGGTATGATAGAAACATAAGTCGAATTTAAACAATGGAGGTATTTTTATGAAAGATCCCAGAATTGAAACATTGGCCAAAAACTTAATCAATTACTCCGTAAAGCTTCAAAAAGGTGAAAGAATCTTGATCGAAAACTTTGGATTGCAGCGTGAACTTGTTAACGCGCTTGTGAATGAAGCCTATGCAGCAGGTGGTTACCCATTCGTCCTTTTAAAGGATCACCAAGTGGATCGTGCCTTGTTGATGGGTGCCAAAGAAGAACAGTACAAGATGATGGGTGAGTTTGAAGCAAACGTAATGAACCAGATGGATGCCTATATCGGGCTTCGTGCCGGGGATAATATCAATGAACAATCCGATGTCCCTTCAGAAAAGATGGCGATTCATGGACAGACAGTCGGTAAAGTACATAGAAATATCCGCGTGCCAAAAACAAAATGGGTCGTTCTTCGCTACCCGACAAATTCGATGGCCCAATTAGCCAAAATGAGCACAGAAGCATTCGAAGACTTTTATTTCGAAGTCTGCAACCTCGACTATGGCAAAATGAGCGCAGCAATGGACAACCTTGTTGAATTGATGGATAAAACGGATAAGGTCCGCATAACCGGGCCCGGTACGGACTTAACCTTCTCCATCAAAGACATTAAAGCCATCAAGTGTGCAGGTGAGCTGAACATTCCTGACGGTGAAGTATATACAGCTCCAGTTAAAGATTCCATCAATGGAGTGATTTCGTATAATACTCCGTCCCCTTATCAGGGTTTTACTTTTGAAAACGTGAAGTTAACATTCAAGGATGGAAAAATCGTTGAAGCGGTCGCGAATGATACGGAACGCATCAACAAAATTTTTGATACTGACGAAGGCGCACGATATGTCGGTGAATTTGCAATTGGTGTAAATCCTTATATTCTACATCCGATGCAAGATATCCTCTTTGATGAAAAAATTGATGGAAGTTTTCATTTCACTCCCGGACAATGTTATGATGATGCCTTTAACGGAAATCATTCAGACATTCACTGGGACCTGGTCAATATTCAACGCCCTGAATATGGCGGCGGGGAAATCCATTTTGATGACGTCTTGATACGTAAGGACGGACGCTTCGTTTTACCGGAACTGGAAAATTTAAATCCAGAAAATTTAAAATAAAAAATACCAATAAAAAAACGACCGACCCGCACTAACTAACGGGTCGGTCGTTTTTTTATTTTACCTGCAGTGAATGCTCGTAGGCTGCTTGGAACTTTTGAATGTCCCCCGCACCCATGAATAACACGACACTGTTTTCATGATTTTGCAATATTGATGTTGTGTTCTCCGTAATCAGCTCGGCACCGGGAATTTTATCTTGAAGATCCTCAATCGATAATTTCCCTTGATGTTCACGAGCAGATCCAAAAATTTCACATAAGTATACTTTGTCGGCCAAATTCAAACTGTCGGCGAATTCATCCAGGAATGCTTGCGTTCTCGAGAAAGTATGCGGCTGGAATACCGCTACAACTTCACGCTCTGGATACTTTTGACGAGCAGAGTCAACAGTTGCCGAAATTTCAGTCGGATGATGCGCATAATCATCAATGATGATCTGACTTCCGATTTCCTTTTCGGAGAACCGGCGTTTAACTCCGCCAAAAGTCCGCAATTGGGCTTTCACAGCTTCCGTATCCAAGTTTTCATATTTACAAAGTGCAATGACACCAAGTGCATTCAACACATTATGCTTTCCAAAAGTAGGAATTGTGAATGTATCATAGTAATTGTTCCTTACATGCACATCAAAAGTGGTGCCATCCGGAGTGACGGAAACATTTTTCGCTTGAAAATCATTTCCTTCTGCAAATCCGTAAAAAATAACCGGTACTTTCGCCTGAATATGTGGTAAATGCTCATCATCCCCGCACGCAATAATGCCTTTGTTGACTTGAAGGGCCATCGTTTGGAAAGCCTCGAACACGTCTTCGACATTGGCGTAGTAATCAGGATGATCAAAATCGATATTCGTCATGATTGCATAATCCGGATAATATGAAAGGAAATGACGGCGATATTCACATGCTTCGAATACGAAGTAATCAGAATTCGCGATTCCCTTACCCGTTCCATCCCCAATCAAGAAGGATGTCGGTTTAGCGCCCCCCATTACATGGGCCAATAAGCCGGTCGTTGATGTTTTACCATGCGCTCCCGTAACGGCCACGCTGATAAAGTTTTTCATGAAATCACCTAGGAAACGGTGATAACGGATGATCGGCAAACCAAGTGCATTTGCCTTCACGATTTCCGGATGACTATCCGGAAACGCATTTCCTGCAATGATGGTCATTCCAGTTTGAATATTTTCCTCGTTAAAAGGAAGGATTTTAATCCCGGCTTTTTCTAATGCCAATTGTGTAAAAAATTCTTTTTCGTAATCGGAACCCTGCACTTCAATATTCATATCATGCAGTATTTGTGCAAGAGCACTCATACCCGACCCTTTAATTCCCACAAAATGGTAAGCAGTCATAAAGCGAACCTCCACCAATCGTCTACCTGTATGACAGTATATGACGTCATCTTTTATTTGTTTTTTCATTACGAGACTTGTTAGAAACGCAATTTCTTCTTTGGTTTTTCATGCATATATTTTCAATCATTCATAACAAAAAACTATTATATCACTTTTTTATCCATTCATCCATGTCAGGCAGATGCCAATTTATCAAATCATTGGTTTTTTCCTCAATTAAGGTGATAATAACGGGTTTTCACCCTTTCACATTATATACAATTTCCTCTTGATAGGTTCTCTTAATTAACATGTAAAAATTCCAGTTCTTCTTCCGTAATCAAAACATCCCTGGGCCTTGAGCCCCTGGATTCGGAAACGACTCCCTGCTGCTCCATCATTTCTATTAAACGCGCTGCACGGTTATAACCGACACGGAAGCGCCTTTGTACACTCGATGCAGAAGCAGCCTGTTGGCTCACGACGAATTCGCATGCCTCGAAAAACAGTTCATCCGCTTCTTCCGTGACCTGTGCCCTGTTCAACAAGTCTTCCTGTTCAAACAGATAGTTCGGCTGCTGCTCCAATTTGACATGGTTTACGACTTGATCGATTTCTTCATCACTAACAAAAGTCCCTTGCAGGCGCACCGTTTTTGAAGAGCCGTTTTCAGCAAATAACATATCTCCTCTTCCCAACAGTTTTTCTGCACCACCGCTATCGATGATTGTACGGGAGTCGACTTGTGAAGAAACCGAAAAAGCGATCCTTGTCGGGATATTTGCCTTGATCAATCCAGTTATGACATCGACAGAAGGTCTCTGAGTGGCCACAATCAAATGAATGCCACAGGCACGGGCCTTTTGGGCAATCCGGCAAATCGCTTCCTCTACATCAGCAGGCGACATCATCATTAGATCCGCAAGCTCATCGATGATCACCAGGATATAAGGCAGCTTGCTTGAATATTGACCGGCTTTTTCCGCTTGGTCATTAAAGCGGGTGATATCGCGTACACCGGCATGTACAAACAATTCATAACGCCGTTCCATTTCCTCAACCGCCCATTTCAACGCAGCCGTAGCGGCTTTTACATCGGTTATGACTGGACTGACCAAATGCGGGATTCGATTATATGGGGCAAGCTCGACCATTTTCGGATCGATTAACAGTAATTTCAACTCCTGCGGCGTCGCTTTATACAGCAAGCTGACCAACATCGTGTTGATACAGACGCTTTTCCCCGATCCCGTTTGCCCGGCTATCAATCCATGCGGCATCTTTCTTAAATCCGTGATAATAGGCTGACCGGATATATCGAGGCCTAAAGCTACGGCAAGCGGTGATTCATGCTCTTGAAACTCAGTACTTTCCAAAACCTCGCGCAAAAATACCGGCTTGCTTTTCCTATTTGGAATTTCGATGCCAATTGTATGTTTACCCGGGATAGGCGCTTCCATCCTCATATCCTGAGCGGCAAGACTCAATTTGATATCATCCATCAAGTTCGTCACTTTATTCACCTTCACTCCGGGTTCCGGATGCACCTCGAAACGAGTTACTGCCGGTCCTTGCGTGACATTGACGACCTTTGCACGGACATTGAAATTTTTCAACGTCTCATCAAGTAATAAAGTCTGTTCCTCGAGCCATTCATCATCATGTACAGCATAGGTGGGAGGCGTCAGCAACCCGATATTCGGAAACACATAGTATGGATTATCAGCGGCTTCCACGGAGCAAAACACTTCAGGGGTTTCGCTCTGCTTAGCTTCTGCTACCACCTCTGTATAAACCGGTTCCTGATTTACATTTTCAGAAATGGGAGATCCCTGTTCGAAAGACTTTGCTGGGACCGGGTTCGAACCGATATTGGATTCAACTGTATTTTCAGGCATGGCAACCGTCTCGGTTCCATGCTTAGTGTCCACTAACGTTGGCTGAATGACCGGAGTCTCCTCCTCTTTAAACATCACTTTGCCTTCCTCTGATTTCCGTTCAGGGATGGAGGATGGTTTCGCTTGTCCCGCTTCCGTTTCAGCAGCGTTAATCAGAGGTCGTTTATCAGATGATACTACTCCAATTTCGACATCAGGGCTTTTTTTTTCCGGCATCATTTTATTGATGAACCCATTTTTTTCCCTATCTTGCTTAAGCATCATCACATTAAATGGGATATGTTTTTTCGGACGTTTAGTCTGTTCTTCCGGCATTGCCTCTGATGGATCACTTTCCGGTTGTGCCCCTTGACTGACGGATGGCTGAGGTGATTGTACAGTGACCTCCCCAGGAACCGAAATAGCTTCAGGCGTTTTTTCGTCCACATGTTCCATGATGGAAACAGCGACTTCGCGTCCAAAATCAACTTGGTCCTGTTCATAAGCCTCTTTTTCTACTGCTGGCTCATCTATACCAGGCTCGCTTACTGCTTCTTCAGGCGGTGACTCAATGGAATGCTTACGAAAGAAAGCGGGTATCTCTGAACCTTCCCTTTTTTCTTCCGTTTGTTTTGGTACAAGGACGGATGGTTCTATCGTCAATTCCTCATTGGCTTTTGGGATTTCAGGGATGGATATCGGAATCTCAATATCGGGTTCTTCTTTTTTACGGACCGGCATTTTACTTTCCAATTCATATTCGACAATTTCTTCAGTAGGGACTATTTTTTTTTCCGGGCGACGGAATCCATAAATGGGTGAAGGGATTTCCGTTGGGCGGAATGGAGTATTCGACGGGACTATTTTAGGGATTTGCTCCCGATCGAAGTTTCTCCGTTTTGGTTCAGGATCCCTCACAGGCCTCTTCGTTTCTTTGGCCGCGTTCCCCTGTTTGGGTTCGTGATCTTCCCTGTTTCTTTCCCTAGGCTTTCTTTTGTTCTGCTCCCGGTCAGGGATGAGCGGAAACTTGAACTGTCCTTTTGGATATTGAAACAGGATTTTCGTATCAGGATCTGGAGTCTGTGACATTTTTTCCACTGTTTGATTGTAAACTTTTATTTCTTCTTTCTTTGACTTTGCAAGCTTCGAAAAATCCATATTCCTTAATGTCTCTTCATCAAGCGGTTCATCTATAATAATTTCTTCGATTTCAATAATTTCCTCTGCTTGGAACCATTTTTTCATCTTATTTAGCCATTTCAAACCTATCACTCTTTCTACATCTGTAGTTATGTAACTAATTCTACCAGTTATTTTTAAAATATCGAGAAAATTTAAGCTAAATTGGGATTTGTATCTACTTTTTTAATCGTATTCTTTACCAACTCTACGTATTTCGCAGAACCCCTACCCTACTAAACCCCTTCTGGAATGAGTTTAAACCTATCCATCGCGAAATAACATTAGCCCCTAGTCTACTATTTAAATAAAACACCGCTGTTAAATCGCGTTTACAAAGAGATTAAGTTTTCATGCAGCCCAGGATGAAAGCTGGTCATTTCATTGCATCATCCTTCACGAAACCTCCTGTGGCATCCAAATAACGGCTGAAACCTATAAAACACCGTTCGTTAATATCGAACGGTGTTTGTGGGTTCAAGCGTTTTTTTTTTGCAAACCAAGACCAATGGCACTAAGCCCAATCATAAAAACTGCATACAACCTGCGCCACTGATTTGGAAGCGATCAAAATGGCATCTTCATCTATGTCGAATTTAGGATGGTGATTGAAATATGCCTTTTCCACCCCTTTCGGTTTACAGCCAATGTAAAAGAAGCATCCAGGAATCTTTTCCGCATAATACGAAAAATCTTCTGAACCTGAGAATACCGGAAATTCCACGACCTTCTTAATATCTTTATCATGCATGCTTTCCAGGCTATTTTTCACGAATCCAGTCAGTTCAGGGTCATTATATAACGGAGGATAATCAGGCACATAGGTAAGTTCGCACTGAACATCAAATTCCGTTTCCACCCCTTTGACGATCCGGTGGATTTCCTTATCTATCAGCTGTTGGGTCTCTGCTGTCATATAACGGACATCCCCTTCAATTTCTATACGATCCTTTATGACATTAAAGCTTCCTTTTCCATCGAAGGAGCCGATTGTGACTACGCCCATATCAAAAGGGTTCAAGCGACGGCTGATTACGGTTTGTACGGCTGTCACGAAATGGGCGCCTGCCACGATGGCATCATTAGCCATATGCGGGGAGGAACCATGACCGCCTACACCCTTTATCGCTAACTTGAAATAGGTCCGTCCAGCCATCGAATAGCCGCCGCGATACCCGACGACCCCTGCTGGATGCGACGGAAATAAATGGATTCCAAAAACAGCATCCAGTTCATCCAAAAAACCTGATTCCATAATGCTTTTTGCTCCTCCTGGGGGTGTTTCTTCTGCATGTTGATGGATAATTTTGATAGTGCCTGATAGGGAATCTTTCAACTCGTTGATGCAGTCGGCCAGTACCAATAAATAAGCGGTATGCCCATCGTGACCGCAGGCGTGCATGACACCTTCATTTTTTGAACGGAATGGGACCTCCGCTTCTTCTGTAATCGGCAATGCATCGAAATCCGCACGGAGACCTATCGTTTTCCCTGGTTTTCCGCCTTCGATCGTTACGATGATCCCTAATCCATTTCCTACATTCGTTTGAATCGACACATCTTTCCCTTTATAAAAATCAATGATATATTGTGCCGTTTTCTCTTCTTTGAAAGATAGCTCCGGGTTCTCATGTAAATGACGGCGGATTTGAACCATTTCCTCTTTACGGGCCTCCAGCATGTTCATTAATTTACTTTTCACATTCACGATAATTGTCCCCCTTATTTCATTATAAGTAGTTTTTCAGCAATGCCTTCCGTAGTGGAAGGAAAGGATGGCCCTGTATAATGTGTATTTCACAAGGCTTAAAATTTTCTTTCGGTCTGGTAAATAAACTCTATTAAACTTGTATATACTTCTCGATAATAAAACAGGACCGCTGCCAAGATGGAGTTTCCCCAATGCTGACACGGTCCTTATGTTTTGCGATGATTTATTGTTCTCGCTTTTTGTTTTTACCCATAATGAAAATGGGCTCCAACTCATTATCTTCGTAAAGGAATGATAGAGCCGTTATCGGTACATGACCGCTGGCAAAGAAGCTCATGGCCATTTGCGCAAGAATATCATAACCCGTATCATTCTTCACATCGGCAATGATGATGACATCCTGATGCGGAATGGCCACAGCCATGGTCCCCTCGATCTTTTCCTTCATTTCCCGAAGCCAGGATTCATTCAGGATTCTGCTGGCATCATATCCATCATTCGTGTTCAAAAAATAAAATGCATTATCCGCGACGATATCCGACTTCATTTCAGTGGAGAGGGAACGGGCATTGAAAAGGGCAATTTCACGGATTCTGTCACCCTGCCAATTTTCCCGTTGAATCATCTTTTCATCTATAAGACGGTAGGTTTTCCCTAAATCAAGGGCATAAAAAACCCGGGTTTCAGCCGTATGCTCATCGAATAAAAATGGATTTCCTTCTTCCGATTCCATTGGAAAGGAGGTAGAGCGGATGACTGGGAAAATGAATTTCTCCTTGCCTTCCATGCTGTGTTCCTCCCCCATCACATTCAGGGCCTCTTCCACGTAATAGATGATTTCATCGATGGCTTTTTCCTGTACGTTTTCATAGTTAGCAAGTACAGGAGGCAGCTCGATGGTGATCCCCTTCCCGGTCTTCACATTTTCCACGCGTAACGTATCTTGCTTGCTATCGAATTTGAAAGTCCGATTATCATCTTTTAACCGTTCCTTCAAGATATTTTTCAGCTTTGTGCTGTCCATTTTCATGATTGACCCTCCTCTTCATTGAAAAATCCCCAGCGAGAAGGGGAAATTGATTATAGTGATTGTATGAATTCCTCAATTTGTTCTTGTGTTTTGCGATCCTTGCTCACGAATCTACCTAGCTCTTTGCCATTATCATAAGCGATGAAACTTGGTATTCCGAATACATCATTAGCTGCACACACATCGATGAATTCATCACGGTCCACATAAATGAATGTGAAGTCAGGAAATTTCGTTTCAATCTCCGGCATTATCGGTTCGATTACACGGCAATCTCCACACCATGTCGCCGAAAAAAGAAAAATATGTTTGCCTTCATTTTTTAATGCATCATATTGCTCAATGGTTTGTAACTTTTCCATTTGAATATTCCTCCTGCTCTATATGTCACCTTAGTTTTTATAATCCCATCATACCAGACTCTCCGCGAATCAACCATTAATACGGATCGGTTAAATGACCGGGAAATTGGGGAGTTATCTTATTTCTGGGGCACGGATGATACGATTTCCATCATCTGTTTCGCATCGGTTTTTAAATGGTCTTTATCCGTTTCGGTTGTCAGCTTGACCCCACCGATCCCCACTGCAAGCTCATACTTTTCTTTCGGTATCTCTTTAATCGAGATAAAGCCGAATTTATCATCAGTTTGAAAGGAATGCAGCACCAAATATTGATCTCCTTGTTCCTTTATCGCCAAATATAAAACGGAGCTGTCTTCTTTTTCATTCGGATTGACAAATAATATATAAGCCTTATCACCTTTTTGTAAAATCAAATTATTATCATGTTCTTCCACTACCCTATATTCCTTTGGCAGATAGACTTGAATAAGCCCTGCCTCAAGATTGGGCTGTTTTTCATCGTCACGAAAAGCCACTTCAGCAGCCTTCATTGCCTTTTCGGTTTGTCTCTCGATACCTGAGCAGCCAACAAGCAAACTGCTTATTAACAGGAAAACAAGAAATTTCTTATTCGATAAAGCCATCTTCATTCCTCCAGCCGTCTCTTTTATTCACTTATGGATACTATTATCCTTATTAATGGAATTCATCCATTTTCTAAAAAACATGATACAATGAAAACAATTTAAATACCGAGGAGGAAAACAATGAAATTAACCGTGTATCTTGCTGGGGAGATCCATTCAAATTGGAGAAATGAGTTGAGAGATAAGGCTTCTGCACTGAAGCTTCCTTTAGAATTCGTCGGTCCGATGGAGAACCATGAACGCTCCGATAATATCGGTGAAGATATTCTCGGAGAACAGCCGAACCCTATTCTGAAGGATGCGGCCGCTTCCCAAATCAATAATTTGCGGACAGGTCTTTTGATGAAAAAAGCTGATCTTGTCGTCGCCCTGTTTGGAGAGAAATATAAACAGTGGAATACTGCCATGGACGCAAGCACCGCCCTTTCCCTGGGTAAACCGCTTATTTTGATTCGCCCGGAATCCCATCACCATGCCTTAAAGGAATTATCGGAAAAGGCGAGTGTAACGGTCGAATCCGTGAACCAAGCCATGAAGGTGCTTTCTTATATTTTTGAAGAAGGGTTATAAATCTCCCGCCCAAGGAGTTTTCCCCCTTATATCAATAACGAGAAAAGGTCTTTACCCCAATAAAAAGCTTGTAGGGAAAATTACCCTACAAGCTAAAAGCAAATATTTATGGGTTGAAACTTATCCCTTTTTAATGGGAATCCAAATTTCCGAGTAATAGTCAGGGTTTGAAGCGTCATCATTCGCGTATACTTCCATTTCGGGAGTTCCGGCATGTTCATAACCGCTGGTAGGGAACCATTCAGAGAAGATTTGCTTCCAAGCTTTTTGAATGGCATCCGGCATAGGTCCATGAACTTCAAATACGACCCACTTGGAAGCCGGTATCGTAAGGGCTGAAAACTCTTCAGGCACTTTCCCGGCATACTCTGCACCTATCCAATAATCCATCGTTTCAGTTTTTTCCACTGCCCGCTTATCGACACATACACCAATCAAGCCATCTATTTGGCCATTGTTCAACTTTCCTAACCTATCGCTGGTTCCATCCGTATTCACTTTATCCCACAACATCGGGATCCCAACCAAATTCTCTTCATTGACCAAGGAAAACTCTTGCTTGATTCCGATCAATTGAAAGGAATCCCTTTCGACGATATTGTATTTCATCGGTTTTGCCCCTTTCAAAATCACCTGTATCACCAGGCGTTCATAGAATTTCAGCTTCCCCATATACTTTCGTGCTTCGCTTGGAGATACTCCATGCTGCCTTCGGAAAGCTTTTGAGAATGCCTCGGGAGTGTCATAACCATACTTGTAGGCTAAATCAATGACCTTGCCATTTGTGGATGAAATCTCCTGGGCTGCTAAGGTCAGTCTTCGACGCCTGATATATTCACCAATGGAAATATCCGTTAAAATGGTGAATGTCCGTTGAAAATGAAAAGCTGAGGCATTCGCCTGCCTGGAAATACTCTCGATTGTCAGGTCCTCCAATAAGTGCTCCTCGATATACTCGATTGCCTTTTGGATTGATTCAACCCACCCCATTCCGCTCACCCCTTGTCATCTATACTAGCAACCCCACTCATTAAAATCCTGTCAGATTCTGCTCTGTTTTGGCAGTGTTCTTTTTCCTGATTCGAACCGACATATGTACTCTTCTATCATCATTCCATGGCAATTTCAGTCATGACATGATTCAAAAATCCTACTTTTTCATTTTCAGCTTATACTCGTGTTGACCCGCAAGCATCCTCATGATATGAAGGAACATTTCCCCCCTGGTGATTCGCTCATTTGTAAACACGCCGATTGCTCCTTCCTTTTTGCTGATATTCTCCTGCATTGTGTAAGCGTCCATCACCGGACCCAACTCTTCACCGTGCAGTAGCTTCCCGGCAACAATTCCGGGCAGCGGGATTCTTGCTCCGCCAGCTACAAAGACCTCACCGTCCCTCGTGGCCATCGCACCCCAATTGCATAGAAACAGTCCTTGTTCCATTTTCACGACACCGCCTTCAAGTCCGATACCGATTTCGGCATCACTATGAATTAAGCAATTCCGGGCACGCGTCATTGCCCCATCCATCGTTTCCTCATCTGAAAATGGCTGTTCCGAGACACCGCTTTCCACTTGAAGCGATATGATTTCAGCTTCTTCATATACGTCAAGCACTGCCTTTACTTTCGCCGGATTCTTACTGCCTACTGCTATTTTCAATATGGTTACCTTCCTTCCATGTAAAAAAAAGCTGATGGAAAAGGATTCATGACAGCTCCCTTTCCATTTCAGCTTCCTCTATCAACCGTTATTTATCAATGTCTCAAATGTCGTTTTATCACAGGAACGAACCAATTTCCCGATCAGTTCACGTGCAGCGGCATAATCATCAATATGAATCATGGATGCATGTGTATGAATATAGCGGGAACAGATGCCAATCACCCCGCTTGGAATGCCTTCGTTTGCAACATGGACCTTCCCTGCATCCGTGCCGCCTTGGGAAACGAAATATTGATATGGAATGTCATTCGACTCGGCCGTATCAAGGATGAACTCCCTCATGCCGCGATGCGTAACCATCGAACGATCCAAAATACGGAGAAGCGCCCCTTTCCCCAGCTGCCCAAATTCACTTTTACTGCCGGACATGTCGTTCGCAGGACTTGCATCCAAGGCGAAGAAAAGATCCGGTTTGATCATATGAGCTGCTGTTTGCGCACCCCGTAATCCCACTTCCTCCTGCACGGTTGCTCCGGAATAGAGGATATTCGGTAATGTTTCATCTTTTAAATCCTTTAACAATTCAATCGCAAGTCCGCAACCGTAACGGTTATCCCATGCTTTTGCCAGGATTTTTTTCTCATTGGCCATCGGCGTGAACGGACAAATCGGTACAATCTGCTGACCGGGCTTAATACCGATTCTCTTCACATCTTCCTTATCATCCGCCCCGATATCAATCAGCATATTTTTGATATCCATTGGTTTTGAGCGTTGCGATTCATCAAGCAAATGAGGAGGAATCGAACCGATGACACCAATGACCGGCCCTTTATCGGTAATGATTTCGACTCTTTGGGCCAAAAGCACTTGACTCCACCAGCCTCCAAGGGTCTGAAAACGAATCATTCCATTATCCGTTACGGAAGTGACCATGAATCCCACTTCATCCATATGCCCGGCAACCAGTACAGTCGGCCCTTCTTGATTACCTCTTTTTACGCCAAATATTCCGCCAAGGCGGTCTTGGACGATTTCATCCGAATATTTTTCCAGCTCACTCCTCATGAAACTCCGAACTGCATGTTCATTTCCTGAGGCTCCCGGTAATTCCGTCAATGTTTTAAAAAGTTCTAAAGTCTCATGATTCATTTTTCTACCCCTAACCTATGTATTGTTTTATACTATTTTACAGAACTTAGCATCATGTTACACTAGAAAGTTCTAATTTATCAGTTAATGGTTAAAATTTCAAATTATTAGTCAAATAAAGCGTTCTTCTGTATACTAGAAAGAGTGATTGAAAAAATGCAATGGAGGAGAAATCAATGAATTGGAAAACGTTTTTACTAGGTACTGTAGCCGGGTTTGCTGCTGGCTATGCGACAAAACAAATATTGGATCAATCAATTAAACCTTCTCCGGATAAAGTCTTGGCCCAAGTGAAGGAAACAGTCAAAAAGGACGGAAATATATATGGCTCATGGATCTTGATGAAGCCGGAAAACTATACAAAAAATGATTTGGACTATGAAGTGTACAAAGGCGGGATCACTAGAAACACAGAGGGAAAACGCGAGCAATTCGAATTTGTTGCAGATGCCTCTACAGGAACGATATTGGAGCTTAATGCGCAAAATGATTGAAACAAAAAGGAGGGCCGTCAAAATGACGTCCTCCTTTTGCTTTCCTGCTTACCGATTCCGTTTCAATTCGGCTATTATCTCTTTACCCGTTACATCCCATTTGATGGCACAGTAGTGGGCATCATGGTAAAAGCTGTACCAGGACCCATTTTCCAGTCCGGATTTCATCCACTTTTCCTTCGCTTCGATGGAAGTCATGGGATAGTCGTCATAAGCAAGGACCCAGAGGACATTCGCATGCGCGTGCGTCGGCATGATATCTGCCATGTGAATCAATCTTTCCCCACCATCTTCAATGATGATGATTGCATGTCCATCACTATGCCCCCCTGTATGGATCATTTTAATGCCTTTCGTAATTTCTTGTTCACCTTCAAAAGGACGTACCTGCGAAGCGACAGCCTCCCAGTTTTCTGCCCAATATGTACTTTTTGAACGAATATTCGGGTTTTTCATTTCATTCCATTCAGTTTGAGTCGTAATGATTTCGGCACGCCCGAATACAGGCACCCAAGTTTCACCTTCACGTTTCGTCAAACCGCAGGCATGGTCGAAATGTAGATGGGTCATTAAAATGTAATCGATATCATTTGGTTGAATCCCAAGTCTGCCAAGATCTTCGACAAGACTGGATTCCTCCGTCACCCCAAAATTCCGTCTTTGCTTCTCATTCATCTTTCCATTACCAATACCGGAATCTATAAGCATGTTCAATCCATTTGCCTGCACTAAAATCGGATCAGTACGTAACTCGATTTGGTTATTTTCGTTAACAGGATACTTCTTGGACCAAAGCGGTTTCGGTACAACACCGAACATCGCACCCCCATCCAAGTGAGTCACACCGCCGTTCAACCATGTTAATTTCATTTCCCCTATTTGCATCGTTTCCATTTTACCCCTCCTCTCCTATAGTTTAACACCCACTTCCATATATTGAAATTGATAATAATCATCTCATCCTCGTGAATGCCCCCTTCCCATATCAGACCTTTACGATTTCCCCCAAACGAAAGAGCCATCACAAAGGCAAACATGGTTCATGGTAGATGAAATGGTGGATATATTTCTATCTAAACCTCCGTTGAGTTTCCTTGACATCCTTGCTTATTAACTTTGTTGGACATGTATATGGCAGCAGTTAATTGGTGTGATCTTATGAAATTTTATTCGGCTTAAACAAAATAAAAAACCAGATGCTGTGCACCTGGTTTCTGATCGATGATTATTGGAACATTGCTTCCAATCTGTATATCCGGTTGCCTTTACTCGAGAACTTTTCTTCATATTCTGTCATGATATTACCTTCAAAACTGCTGTTATGCAGATCAAGGCTTACATATTTCAAGAGCATGCCGTATTCGGAAATACTCTTCAAGGAAGATTCGAATAACCCTTGGTTATCCGTCTTGAAGTGAATCTCGCCTTTGTCTGGCAGGATGCCTTCATATACTTCGAGGAATGTCTTATACGTTAACCGACGTTTTGCATGACGTGATTTCGGCCATGGATCAGAGAAATTCAAGTAGACGCGATCCACGTCACCTTTTGCAAAATATTCCCCTAAGTTCGCTGCGTCAACATTCAACAGCTTTAAATTTGGAACATCCGCTTCAATCAGCAAGTCCAATGCAGCTACAATGACACTTCTATATACTTCAATTCCAATGAAATTCACATCAGGATGGGCTTTTGCCATTTCTGTAATGAAACGGCCTTTCCCCGTACCCACTTCAATATATAACGGATTATCGTTACCGAAAACTTCATGCCATTTACCTTTATGGCTCACTGGCTGCTGAATTACATATTGTGGAAAATCATTCAAACGGTCTTCAGCCCAAGGTTTATTTCTTAAACGCATGATGACACCCCTATTTATAATATAATCGTTCAAACCATAACACGAGTGGATGGATTCCTGCAAGATGATTTTTTCAGGAAAAGCCTGCATGCACCCACTGACAAATAAAAAAACTGCCGGCCATCCAGGCGACAGTCTCTGTAGTTTTCATGTATAAAACTTTCCGCAAAACACACCATAAATAAGTGAAGGGCAGGCGAGAACCACCTGGGAACCCCTTGAATCCATATTTAAGATAGGAGAGGTATTATATGCCGCTTTCCCATGAACATCAAATGTCACTATTAAAAGATATATTAACCAATCATCAAACAGATTGCTGCGGATCCGTTTCTGAATGTGAACAGGTTGAAAGGCTCGTCAAATCCTTAATGGTCAATACTGATATTGACAGCAATGTAAAAACGATACTGACGGAGATTTACGAATATAGCCAGACAGGCATCGGTACCGCCGATTTAGAAGCACATATTTCAACCCACCAGAACGACTTGTCCCAGTGGGTGGATGATATAGATCAATTCTGATCAGCCAACCATCATTAACGCTTCAAGTTTTTGCAGTAATTCATTTCTTTCCTCGTACCGCTTTCTACGATGATGCCATTGGATGGAAAGCACTAGTTGTGAAACCGTGTGCCATTTCATCCTCATCTCCAGGCCTGCGTCAAGCTTCTTGCCGTAACGGGCAAGCCATTGATTCCATTCTTCCCTTGGGACATATGAATACAGGAGTACGCCCAGGTCAATGGCCGGATCGCCAATGACCGCTCCGTCCCAATCAATTAGGAACAATCCGTCGGTTTCGGTCATGAGCCAATTATTATGGTTCACATCACAATGACAGACGACTTTTTCGTCGCATTCAATCAACAGGAGATTATTCTGTAAAAAATGGATGGCCTGCTTGATAATCGGAATATCCGTAACATCCGAAGATAACCCGGTTTCTATGTCTGTAAGTATACTTTCAGGTCGTAAAGGGGATTTCCCAAGCCTTTTGAGCATGCTTAACAAAGGATCGGATTGATGAATTTTTTGAAGCAGCTTTGCGACTCTTATATTGTTCATTTCCTGCTGAGATAGCTCCCTGCCTTCCATCCAATGCTGGGCCGTAATTACATCCCCATTTTCCAGGCGTTTTGTCCACATTAACTTTGGAACAATGCCCTCAGCTGAAAGAACAGCTAAAAATGGCGATGAATTTCGTTTAAGGAAGAGCTTCTGCCCCTCTTTCTCGGCAATAAAGGCTTCTCCCGTAGCTCCTCCAGCAGGGGATATATCCCACTCCTGACCTAATAAATGTTCCAACTGGTTCACCTTCGATTTCCTCGCTTAATCATACAAATGTGGGTACGTTCACCTAGTGTATGTATTACCACTACTTTGAGTCCATGTTTAATAAAAAATCCGCCTGCCGGCGAAGCTGCATTTATACTTGCATCGGGATGATACCCGCAATTAAAAACATCCTCATTTTAGAGAAATAAAAAAATAGCTATTGAGCAATTAAACAATAGCCATAAATTAAATTTTAGTTGAAAAACGGTTTCTTCGTCAAGTACTATAAAACGATTATACGCATAAAACAAAAACAAATAAATCATTTCATATTTTTGTTTGGAATATCATCCTTGAACATGACGCGAATTTTCTCTTTCAGAACCACTGCAGCTACTTCACCCATTCCAACAACTTCCCCATCAGACTGGATTTTCACTGACCCGTGGTTCTTCATTTTTATCCTTTCACCAGAAAAAGAATCAACATTTTTAATGTGTAGGTGACCGCCCCATAAAACGGTGATGAATACGGTCAATAATTTCAACATTGTAATATCATGGACCGCAATCACATTCAACCTGCCATCATCCAGCTTTGACATCGGTGAAATTTTCATGCCACCGCCAAAGTAGGGCTGGTTAGCAATGACGATGAACCATACCTTTTTCAAAAGATGCCGATTTCCATCAATGAACAATTCCATACAGCTGGGCTGGTAAGAAAATATTTTTTTTATAAAAATGAACAGATAAATTAATTTACCCGCTCTGACAAAATTAAACCATTTTTTCAGAGGCGAACGGTCTGCTTCAGCTGAAATTTCAGCATCAATGCCCATTCCCAGGCTGTTAATAAAATAACCAACCTTACCATTCGTCTCGAACTGTCCAATATCAACGGCACTAAAGGAGTTATCCTGAAATAGAGAAAGCGCTTCTTCCACACTCTCAGTTTTTTGAATGCCCCTTACATAATCATTGCCAGATCCAGCCGCAAGGGAACCGATGATTGCATGAGGAAAACCAATCGCGCCATTTATCATTTCATTGACCGTTCCATCTCCCCCAACAGCGATCATCCGGGTTCCCTGATTCGTCCCTGATAGAATTTCCTTCGTCAATCTTAGCGCATGACCCTTTTCCTCCGTAAAAAACACCTTATGGGGAACAGCTTTTGAATTCAGTATTTCCTCGGCTTTTTTCCAAACCTTCAAACTCACTTCATTTCCTGCCATTGGATTGACAATGAAATACAGCGTATCATCAAGGTTTTGCATGCTCATTTTCCTCTGTTTGGTTATATTCAGCATCCCATTCAGGTCGCATGCTCGATGTAGTTTGACAATATTCAAGCAATGCCTGCGCCCCCTTTAGCTGCTGTGCCTTAAGAGGAGATGATATTGCCCGCATCCTTTCAAACCATTCCGGGAAGGTCCGTTTATCCAATATCGTAATATCATAAGGAGCTTCGGGATAATCCACATAACCATTCCGGGAAAGAATCACCTTTTTAATCGGTACGTTCACTTCATAAAGCTCAAATACCCGGGAGACTATGTTCGCCATCCGATTTGCGCCCAGCATGGGGTTGAGCACTTTTTTATCAGGATGCTTATGATGCATGCGGACCCAGAACCGGTCACCCGAACCGATGAAAGCAGCGTTTTCTTCCGCTTCCAGAAAAGTGATGCACCAAGCATCAACAGGGGTCAATAAAATGACATCGACTTCAACAGGTGCATTTTTCAATAGAAAGATAGGTTTATATAATACGAGAAACGTATCCGGAAAACGTTGCAGAAAAAAGCGGAGCCTTTCATCCAAAAAGAATGATTGGTCCACAAATGACTTTTCATGAAGCGTAGAACTTCCCCATTTCATTTGAAAGCGGAGCAATTGATTTAAAAAATTCTGCTTCAATTCATCCAGACTGGCCGGACGGAACGGAAATCTTAATGAAAAAACATTAGTATTTTCAATCTGGTTCGGTATGAGCAGCTCATCTGCCTTTGCGTCCTGTTTTCCTGTCCGGTGGAATATGCCTTTCACCTTTTTAAACATGCCCTTTGACTCTTCCCGAGGCGTATCAAATTTGACCTGTGTTTCCCTTTCAGCATGTTCACTATAGAGCCGATCTAGCTCGCCCGCTTCATAGGCAGCCTTCAATTTATCCCATTGCTGTTTTTTCAACCGGGCAAATTGTGTTGGATAACGATAAATATCCTGCTCATACCGGGAAATATAATCCTGCATCTTTATGAGCTGTGCCATTCGACCACCACCATCTCTCTCTATTTTTGGAGGTTTATCGCAAAAATCTTCTCATATGAAGGAGAAGCTCCAAGATGTGTTTGATATAACGCAACCTGGTCTGCTTCAAAATGCTTATCCTCCAAATCCGCTATCTGCCGGACGCTCTCCAACGAAAAGGGACTTTCCCCCTCGAATTTCCTTGCTAGCGTTATATGAGGCTTAAACGGCTTTTTATCAAGTTCAAAACCTGCCCCGGCACAAGAATTATAGATTTTCCTTTGAATGGTAAAAAGCCTTTCTTGCTGCTTGACACCTGCCCATAGAATCCTTGGACTATCACTCTTGCCGAAACCGCCGATATCGCCGAGTTCCAAACCGAATGAGGCCTCATTGGCAAGCTCGCTTTCCACACGCCCCAAAGCATCCTTTTTCAATGTATCGGGAGCATTGCCCAAAAAAGCCATCGTAATATGATAATCGGCTGGATGCAGCCATTTCTTAAATGGAAAGTCTAACTTAAGTTGTTCCGTAACAGCATTTAAATAGGACTTGATATCATCAGGTAATACTAAAGCAAAGAAAAAATGAGTATTCATGGTCAAATACATTCCTTCCTATTTTCCCTTTAATTTTACCATATTTCAATTGTATATACCTTTTCATGGACATCCTTATAAATATTCCCTCCATCAAAAACACTGGTATATTCCCAGTCTTCCATCCTGTGAACGAAGCTATGGCGGATTATTGATACATGCGCAAGGACGGTTTATCACGCGTTAGGACGGATTAAAAAACTGCACCCCGATTGTTAGATGTTGTCTAACGATCGGGGTGCAGTTCAATATTGGTCTTTTTCTGCCGTTTAGCTGAACAGCGTTTCGTAAAGCAGGAACAAGTTCAGTCCGATGATAAGTACGGCAATAAGCCAAGCAATGCTTGAAGTGATTTTATGATTGACCAGGTTCCCCATGGTTTTCTTATTGCTTGTAAACATGATCAATGGCACTAAGGCAAATGCGATGCCAAACGAGAGTACTACTTGGCTCATCACAAGTGCTTTAGAAGGATTCACTCCCCATAATATTATCAGCAGAGGCGGAACGGTCGTAATGATCCTTCTCAAATAAATCGGTATATGTCTCTTAATGAATCCCTGCATGACCACATCACCTGTCATTACACCGACTGATGAGCTGGATAAACCGGCAATTAATAATCCTATTCCAAAGAACATCGCGACTGATGGTCCAAGCATGGCACCGAATTGTTGATAGGCAATCTCCAAATCCCCTACAAGCATTCCATTCTTATGAAATAGGGCAGCTGAAACAATGACCATGGCGGCATTGATTCCGCCTGCGATCAACATGGCGATGACAATATCAATTAGTTCAAAACGAAAAATCCTTTTTCTTTCCAAATCGTTTTTACCGACAATTCGCTTTTGAGTTAAAGAGGAATGAAGGTAAATCGCATGTGGCATAACGGTAGCTCCAAGCATACCCGCCGATAGTAATATACTGTCCACTCCCTCGAATTTTGGAGTGAAGAGTCCTAAAACAATGGCTGAAGTATCAGGTTTTGCATAAAAAACTTGAGCACCAAAGGCAATCACCACAACAAATATCATGACCGTGATCAAGGCTTCGAATGTTCGAAAACCTCTGCGCTGGATTTCCAAAATGGCAAAAGAACCAATCGCTGCAATGATCGCCGATGTAATAAGCGGTAAGTCAAATAGCAAATAAATTCCTAGTGCCGCTCCTATGAATTCAGCTAAGTCGGTTGCCATTATAACGGCTTCGGCCTGAATCCATAATAAGAAAGATGTCTTTTTCGAAAATCTCTCCCTGCATAACTCAGGAAGGTTCTTTCCCGTGGCTATCCCCAATTTAGCTGATAGTGATTGAATTAGCACAGCCATTAAATTGGATGCGAAGATAACCCATAATAACGTATAGCCATATTTAGATCCGGCTGTGATATTGGTAGCATAATTCCCTGGATCAATATAGGCCACAGCTGCTATGAAGGCCGGCCCTAGATAGGGCAGCAGTTTTTTGATTCCTCTCGAAGAAGAATGATGCAACACATCGGACATATCTATTTCTACTCCTTTTTACACGCAACTCAAATTGTTGCAACAGGTAAACTTTTTAAGTTAATAGCAAGTATATTCCTGGATCTTGAAAATGTCAAAAAGAAAAATCGGGAAGTTCAAACTGAATTAAACTGCATAAGGAGGGTGTGAACGAAGGCATGTAAAAAGGGATCCGGACATGATTCATCTCACTTTAGACTTGAAGTCAAGGCAATGAAAATGTCTGGACATGCAAGATTCATTCCGAGTAATTGCTGAAGAATAAAAACCCCTTGCCGATTGCGGCAAAGGGGACTTTTATCGATCTATTTAAGGGAACCGCATTGCTTCTCGATTTCCTCGGAAAACAGTTTTTGCAGTCTTTGGGTTATCGGACCGGGTTCCCCGGCTGCAATCGAATGGCCATCAATATTAATAATTGGAGTCACTTCGACGCTTGTGCTCGTATAAAGGACTTCATCTGCTGCCATCATGTCCTCGACCGTGAAGGCTTCTTCGACATAGGGAATTCCATGATCTGTGCAAAGTTTCAGCATCACCTGACGGGTGATTCCATTCAGGATCAAGTTGGTGGCCGGATGCGTTTTAAGTAGCCCATCCACCACGATTGAAACATTGGACGAACTTCCCTCCGTCACCGTACCATCACGATGCTGGATCGCTTCATCACAGCCAGCTTCGACCGCTTGCTGTTTAGCCATTATATTACCCAGTAGATTTAAACTTTTGATATTACAGCGAAGCCAGCGTATATCGTCGGTCGTAACGGCCTTGACCCCTGGCTTCATTTTTCCTGTATAAGGAATTTCCTTGGTATAGGCAACAAAGACCGGTTCCACCTCTGTAGTTGGAAAAGAGTGTGTACGCGGCGATGCTCCCCTTGTCAGCTGCATATAGACGATGCCGTCCTTCAGTTGATCTTCAGTGATCAGCTCTTTCATGCGGGCTTTGATTTCCGCTACAGTATAGGGAACTTTCATCTGAATCAACTTCGCACTGTCCATCAGCCGGTTCAGATGCATGTCCCCCGCAAATAATTCGCCATTATAAACCCGGATGACTTCATAGACGCCATCGCCGAATTGATATCCCCGGTCTTCAATATCTACCTTTACTTCGGACCTGCTTTTAAGGTCGCCGTTGAAAATGATTTTTCCCATGTCTTTCTCCCTCTTTGCCTCTTATTTAGCCAATTCATGAATGGCACGTGCATAAATGGACGTAGCCTTAAGCATATCTTCAATATCAATATATTCATCTTTCTGATGCGCAATATCTTCGCTGCCAGGGAAAAGCGGACCGAATGCAACGCCTTCCTTCAATGAACGGGCGTAGGTGCCGCCGCCAATGGAAAGGAGTTCAGCTTTCTCACCTGTTTCCGCTTCATAAACTTGCTGCAACGTCTTAATCAAGAAGCTTTCGCTGTCCACATAATGCGGAGTGGAATGCGAATTGGTCTTCACTTTCAAATTATATGCCGCTAACCTATCTTCCAATGCCGCCTTTTCCTCTTCCCACTCAAACGTCACCGGATAACGCATACTGAAACCAATCGAGCTGTCCCCTTGTTTTGAATAATTGAAAACGCCTGCATTGATCGTCAATTCACCTGTTTGCTCATCCGAATATGCAACGCCTAAATTATTTCCACGGGAATCTTCAAACAAGCGATCCTTGATGAAAGTGAAGTAAGCTTTAGCATGGGGATCCAGAGTAAGATCAGCTAGAAATACGGCTAAATGCAGACCTGCATTAATGCCATTTTTCGGTTCCATCGCGTGTGCCGAAACACCATTCATTTCTAGAAGCACTTGATTTTTTTGTGGAACGGCTTGGCCCTTCAATGAGTATTTTTGCAAATAATCCTGATAGTTTGCCACCACTTCAGCAGGGTTAGCCGCTTCCACAATCGCCGTAGCAAAATCCGGTACCATATTCGTCCTTCTACCTGAAGAAAATTCCATGACATTCACGTTTGAGTTCGTACCATTTCCTGCATCGGCAGGGTGTATAACCGAGAAATCCCAGATTCCCTTTTCCGCACTGATGATCGGGAAGTCAGCATCTGGCGCGAAGCCCATCGAAGGCATTTCCTCCACTTCAAAGTACCGGTCAACGCAGCGCCAGTTCGATTCTTCATCCGTTCCAATGATCATCCTCACACGTTTGTTCAAAGGTTTCCCTAGCTCCCGGACCAGCTTCATTGCATGATAGGCTGCCATCGTCGGCCCTTTATCATCGATTGCCCCACGAGCATATATGCGGCCATTACGGATTTCAGCACCAAACGGATCCGAACTCCATCCATCTCCTTCGGGTACCACGTCGACATGGCATAATATCCCGATTAACTCCTCGCCTTCACCCATTTCAATATGGCCAGCGACATTATCGACATTTTTCACGGTAAAACCGTCTTTTTCGGCTAATTGAAGCATGTAATCAAGGGCTTCCTTTACCCCTTTACCGAGTGGGGCCTCCTCTGTCGGATGTTCTTCATCCAGTACACTTTTTATTTTCAGTAAGTTTTGTGTGTCCAGTAATAAGTCCATTTTCCGTTTTTCAACTTCTTCTCGCCAATTCAATTCACTCATAATACGACAACTCCTCTTGTATATATTTTTCATTTTATCACTTTTACTATCTGATTCGCCAAGCGTAGCTACCTTTTTCTTCTTATTCCCGTATTATTGCTAAGGTCAAACTACCGATAAAATTCCTTACATAAATAAAAAAACACCCCCTTTTAATTAAAAGAGGGTATTTTCAATAGGCTATCTTCATCCATCGACTCTGTTACTTTTCGGTTCAGTCTTGGGATGTATAACGCTAAAAACAAGGAACGTCCTAAACTGAACGCCAGGAATGCAAGCCATAATCCATGATTGCCAAGGTGCGGGACTGCCATGAATTGGACACATAAAAAGGCCAATAGTGCAAGGAGCATCGAGTTCCTTACAGGAACGGCTTCAGTCGCACCGGTAAACACTCCATAGAAAATGAGTCCGATAAAGGCAGTAAAAGGGAATAGGACAATCCAAAGTCCGTATTCATGGGCCAGGTCGATGACGCCTGGAATATTCGTGAAAAGGAGAATGACCTTATCGCTAAATAAATAGTATGATCCGGCAAGTATGAACGAAGCATACAAGCCCCACTGCGCCGAAAGTGAGAGCGTTTTTTTATAAAGGTGTATATCTCTCGAACCAATGGCCCTCCCAATCAGGAGACTCGACGCGTTCGCGAAGCCATCAAAGCAATAGGCCATCAGGTAATGGATTTGAATGAGTACGGCATTGGCCGCCAGTGTCTCTGTCCCGAAAGTGGCTCCTTTGGCCGTAAAAAGATTGAAAACCGTAATCAGGCAAATGGTCCTGATGAATAAATCCCTGTTGACCACCATCATTTTTTTCAGGGAAGCATGATCGAACCCCTCCCGGAACGAAAAAGCATCCGGTATGATGACCGCTTTCCGAATCACCAACAAGCCCAGGAAAAAAGCGGCAATCTCTGATATCAATGAAGCGGCAGCAACCCCTGATACGGACCATGAAAAGCCATTTACAAAAACGAGGCACAAAATAATATTGATCACGTTCATGAAAACTTGTATGAACAATGATGTTTTTATCCTGGATTTCCCGATTAACCACCCTAAGATGACATAGTTCAATAATGCAAAAGGTGCACCCCATATCCGGATGCTGAAGTAATCGGCGGCAAAGGAGGAAACATCCGATTCCGGACCGATTGCACCTAGGGAAACATTCAATATGGGTTTTTGGATCACGATAAAAAGAAGACCGATGATTGCTGCTATGAAAAAAGGACGAATCAAGGCCATCAGGCTCTGCTTGTCATCCCTTGCCCCCTCAGCTTGTGCAGCGAAGGCAGATGTACTGACCCGAAGAAATCCAAAAAGCCAATACATCGTATTAAAGATAATGGTTCCGACAGCTACCCCACCTATATAAGCGGGATCACTCAACTTTCCAACCACAGCCGTATCAACCGCACCGAGCAATGGTGTACTCATCGTCGAAATCGTAAGCGGAATGGCCAAGGAAAGATACATTCTGTTATTCATAAATGGATGACCTCCTTTTTCATGTCTGAAAAGTTCAAAAAACTTTGCATTAAAAGTACAACTTGTTAGGCTATTTTTGATATTGACAATCTACGGAATCAAAATTTGAATATTTAAAGATTGATAGTGCCTTCAAATTGTAGCGGTTATTTAAATATATCAACTTTCCGGCAAAATTTCAGATATACATCTACTTTTCATCCAGCAAGAAAAGCAAAAACATTCGCAAGCGGGAAAACAAAATGCTTGACGGATTGATGATGGAGTAATAGTATTGCTCGTTGATAAAATAACTTTTGAACTATGCTTGAACATATATTCATCGTTATATCAACTAAACAGGAGTGATCATGATGGGAAGATTGACAAATAAAGTAGCCATTATCACTGGCGGAGCATCTGGTATGGGAAGAGAAATGGTCGACCTATTCACAACAGAAGGAGCACAAGTCATTGCTGCTGATATCAATGAAAAAGCTGTAGCTGCTGTGAACGAATTGGATAACGTCCATGGTACTGTCCTTGATGTATCTTCAGATGAAAGCTGGAAAAAGGTGACGGATGAAGTCATCGCTAAATTTGGCAAAATCGACATTTTGGTTAACAATGCCGGTATCTCGACAGAAAAAGGAATTAACGATACGACATTGGCCGATTGGCAGCTAATGTTAAGCATTAATGGATTTGGACCATTCCTTGGAATGAAACATGTTGTTCCTTACATGGTTAAAGAAGGTAAAGGAGCTGTTGTGAACATTTCTTCCTTTACTGCTCAAATCGGAATGGGCTTAAACTCTTATTCAGCTTCTAAAGGTGCCGTTCGTGCTATTTCCAAGGCTGCCGCAACTCAATATGGCCGCATGGGCGTCCGTGTTAATGCCGTATTCCCTGGTATCATCGAAACACCAATGACACAGAAATTAGAAGAGTCAAAAGAGTTAGTGAACCAAATGATCAAGGCAACTCCATTACAGCGTTTGGGGCAGCCGGCGGATATTGCAAATGCCGTGCTTTATCTAGCATCCGATGACGCTTCATACGTTACTGGTGCCGAGCTCGTCATCGACGGCGGATACTCTGCTCAATAATAAAAGGTGGAAATGGAAAATCCCGTTTCTGAAATCCAGAAACGGGATTTTCTGATAACATCGAAATTTGGCGGTTACGTTAACACACCAATGAAATAGCCAAAAGTCGTAAATACCAAGCACCAGCTGAAAGCACCAGCACCTGCAAATATAAAGTACTTTCGTTTCCCCATTCCGTTCATTCCGGATATGTAACTGGCGAAGTGGCGAACTCCTGGGATGAAATAGGCAATGATAATGGTCCATGGGCCATATTTATTGAACCATTTCTCCAGTTTTTCCAACCTCGCGGGAGTCATTTTGATCCATTTACCATGCTTTCTCAAAAAAGGCTTACCCACCTTTTTCCCGATGAAATAACTGACAAGCATCCCGGATATCGATCCAAGGAAACTGACTAGGAATGCCCCTTGGACATTCAAAACGGAAATGGATGACAAATAGCCGACAAAAGTCATCATGAACTCATCAGGTACCGGCAAGCCAATAATTCCAATGGCCAACAGTCCATATATCGCAAAATAACCATAGTTTGAGATTAAATCTTTTACTATATCCATCTATAGTACTCCATCTCAGCACCCTTTTTTAAAGTAATCCAATTTCTATGCGGGCCTGGGTAAAGTGATTACTTCTTTTTAATAGGATAACCTAAATTAACCCAAATGAGTGGATTTTCATAAAAAAAGAAAAAAAAAGAAGAATGAACACGTTTTTTGTTGAAAGGTTTGTATGGCAATGGCAGTCAACGTTTCCCCCTTTCCGTGATGAATGACGGCAACAAAAGCGGACCCGATGACCGAGTCCGCTTCCTCTTATTTCACAATTTTTATTTCCTTGATCGGCCAATACACTAGATTCGCCTTGCCGACAATTTCATCGACGGAAATCGTGCCGATTTCACGGCTATCCAAACTATTTTGGCGATTATCCCCCATAAGGAACAGCTGGTCATCCGGAACTGTCATACTGCCTGTAATATCTTCGAGCTTGAAGGATTCAGTCAGCGGCACTCCTGCCATCTGGTTCTTATATTTGTCCAAGTATGGTTCTTCATAAGCTTTCCCATTAATATAAAGCGTATCATCTTTATATTCAATATGGTCACCTGGAAGACCGATAACCCTTTTTATATAATCTTTATCTGCCGTTGCATGAAAAACGACAATATCAAACCGGTCGATACTATCAATTTTCGTTCCAAACTTGGTAAGAACAATCCGTTCGTGGTCTTGCAGGGTCGGCATCATTGACTCACCGTCCACGACAATCGGTGCAAAAATATACGTTCGAATTAAAAAAGCTAGAATGACTGCAATCAATATCGCTTTTATCCATGAAAAAACTTCTTTTCTATTTTCCAATCGAAGTCCCTCTCTCTGTTTTTTATTCATGCAATTATATCATAATCCCTTCATGATCACGTCATACAAATACCCACATTTTGCACATAATCAATTACTTCCATTTTTCATACTGGATCTCGATGCTTTCCAACTCTATTTCCCTGCGCTGCAACTTTGGAGGACAAATCGCATTATATGTACGGACTTTCTCATTTATATCGTCAATTCGTTTGATTAATTCCGATTCAGGTCCATTCATTTTTTTCAATCGAACCACTTCGGATAGCTCTTCCCGAATTTCTTTTTGCCATTTTATCCAAAGCGGAAGATAACCGGCATCCTTGGCCTTCGTCAAGAAGTTGTCATAGATATTTCCCGATAGCACCGACTCCGGAAGCGGTTTTCCAAAGCCAGGATTATTCTTCAGTCCGCCGTCCTTTTCATAATCCTTAAAAATCTGATCCATCCAGTTTACATGCCCCTGTTCTTTGCCCATAAACAATCTCCCTTCAGATCACTTATCATTACATCTATTTACAATTATAACATTTTTATCTATACCCACTCCACCCTTGAAGATCATTCAATGAACACTTTCTACTATTATATATGCATGGCTTTCGGCCAAAAACATTCATGCATCAAAAAAGGGATTCCATTATTAACGGAATCCCTTTTTGCCATCTATTTAACCGTGATTTTCCTTTTTACCTCTGCCTTGTTCTGTGATTTATCCGTAACTGTGTAAGTCAATGTATAGGAACCCTTTTTCTTTGTATTCACAGTCCCTGTTATTTTGATCTTACTTGTTAAACTTCCATCCAGGTTATCTTTCGCAGATACACCTGATTTAGGATTGAATGCCGAGTTATAGGCAATGGTTTTACTTTTGGCACCGGAAATGACCGGCTTGGTGCTGTCGATTGTGATCTTCCTGGTCACTGTAGCAGTATTTTTCGATGAATCAGTGATTGTATACTTTAATGTGTACGTTCCCTTTTTCTTCGTATTCACCGTACCCGTCACCTTGATTTTACTGGTCAAGCTTCCATCCAGGTTATCTTTAGCGGATACGCCTGATTTAGGATTGAATGTCGAGTTATAGGCAATGGTTTTACTTTTGGCTCCCGAGATGACCGGCTTGGTGCTGTCTATCGTAATCTTTCTTGTGACTGTAGCAGTATTTTTCGATCGATCGGTGACCGTATACTTCAATGTATAGGTCCCCTTTTTCTTCGTATTCACTGTACCCGTCACTTTGATTTTACTGGTCAAGTTACCATCGGCATTATCCTTGGCACTCACATTCGTTTTTGGATTGAACGAAGAATTAAGTTTGATGGTTTTATTCCCGGCACCTGAAATCACTGGCTTTACTTGATCATAAACGGTTATTTTCCTTGTGACCTTGGCAAAATTCCCAGTCTTGTCAGCTACCGTATACGTCAAATTATAGGTGCCCACTTTCTTGGTATCCACCTTACCATCCACACGTATGGCACTCGTTAAGTCACCATCTTTATCATCCTTCGCGTTTACGCCGGTTTTAGGATTGAAAGTTGAGTTGAACGGAATGGATTTATTTGTTGCCCCTGAAATCACAGGTTTATTCGTATCCTTGATAGGCACGACACTCGATGGCCTATTGGAGATGTAAGCTGATGAAACATACCCCTTAATCTTCCCGTCTTCCGTTTGTACGGGGTAAAAGACAAATTTATTTCCCTTAGATTCGTGATAGTCAAAATTCCCTTTGATGATCAAGCTTGTATTGGGAGGCACAAGTACTGCACCTACCGTAGTGCTTATTTCTTTCCTAATATTCGCGTTGGATGTCGTCACCACTTTGTCTTCTGGCATGAACCAATAAACAGAGTCATGCGTTTGGTCGGTCAGTGTGTATTCCAGCTTTTTAAAGATGATATTTTCAGTGCTTTCCCGATCATATTGAAAGTGCGAAATTTCGAATGGATATTTGGCTAGTTTTGTATCATTCAAATAACTTTGGTTTTCTATCTTGGCAAAAACTTCCTCTTGGTAAGCATTCACATTTCTTTTCCCGCTTTCCTGGTAAAGAGGACTGTTAACCGGCTTTGTCCCATTGTATGCCATGACAGGGAAATACCAATTTTCGATGACCCTGCGTCCTGCACCTTCGATTTTCGGCAAATCATGATCATTTCTTGAATACATGCCGCTCAGTACCTCGACGCCAGCCTCGATATTGTAGACTATATCATTTCCCAGCCTTTTCTGGTCATACCCACTTTTATTGGTAAGCTGCATTAGACCGATACCGCCATCGCCGGATATAATCGGTTTGCCCGCATCATTAAATTGCCTCCAATCCCCGTTTTCCTGCGTAGCCACCGCTTTTACCACTTCAGGGGGGATTTCAGCCTCTATTGCCGCATTCGTCAGTAAGCAATTAATTTGCTTATGGGAAGGATTTTTATTGGGTTGAATTTCACCAAATGATGAACACGCATTGGTTATTCCGGACTCTGCAAAAGCAGCCTGTCCATTGAACAAACCGAGTGTCAAACAGGTCATTATCCCAATCTTCATTAAAGGTATCTTCATCGATCGAACTCCAGTCTATTTATATTTAAATCTATAATAATAGTAACATGATAGACTGGTTAATGCAGGTATAAATAGGTATATTACCCTAAAATATCCTTGCATGACAAAAGGAGCTTACCCGCATTTTCGGATCAGCTCCTTTGTTTTTGAATCACAAACTATGTATGGTGTTGGATCATACGATCACTTCCACCGTTTCCCTCGGTTTCCTTGCCAGGCACATGATTCCCGGCACGATGAAGAAGATAAGCGGCCAAACATGAAAGATCGTCAGAATGCCCGTAATGATCAATAAGATTCCGGCTGCCTTCGCTTTGCCGCCTTTTAATAGAAAGATAGCGATCAAGCCGCCTGCCAAGGCAATGAACAGCGATATGATTCCAGCCCATAGTAAGCCCATGAAAAACTTGATTGACATATCGACCTCAGACGTCGAAAACTCGGAGTCTGACATTAATGAGTAGTCCATCATTTCTGTCATATCGATACTGTTGAGATAAACTGCCGTTATAATCGTCACGATTAAAGAAATCGCAGCGATACTCACGCCTATGATACTTAATACGAATTCCCATGTGCGTTTCATTTACTTCGCCTCCCTAGAAAAGTCACTTATATATATACCCAATTTGAGAAGGAATAAAAGACTTTTATTCCTTCCTTTCAAAATCTGTGAGCGTCCATTTGGTATTATCATTTTCCTTACTTGGATCGATAAGGCATGATGAATGGAAAAATCAATCCGATGAAAGTACCCGTGGAGCTTGGCTCTTCTGAAAAAAGAATAGGGAAAATGAGCCGGATATATGGCCGTCAATCATCCTTCTTTTTCAATCGTTCATTTACTTCATCCGCTTTATTTTCCAGGTTATGCATTTTTGTCATATGTTTTATAAAGAAACGGACAACCTTCACAACCATTACGATTAACAAAACGAGTAGAGCAAGATAGAATAATTGCCATAAAATATCGCCAATATTAAACATGAAAACACTCCCTTCCAAAGGAAAATCATATCATTTAACACTGGTCTTTTGGGTGAAAAAAGGAAAAAGACTCTGTTTTTTTCAGAGCCTAAAAACCATTCCTATTCACGATCAAAGCCACCAATTGTTCAACAGACGGTTCCTCGGGCATCATATCCACTTTAAATCCATAGTCTTTAAGTCTTTTGCCAGTACTTTCCCCAATTACCCCGATAGAGGCATGATTTAGCAGCCCTTCAATATCCACGTCTGCCTGGTTCCCAAATTCCAACAGCATATCAACTGAATGCTGATTCGAAAAAAGTACCGTTCCGACAGCTTTCCCGTCTAGCATTCTCGGAAGGATTTCAAGGAATCTTCCATCAACAAATTTAGTGATGGTTTGAAAATAGTCTCCTTCCCCATGAGCCGGATCTCTTTGATCCTTGTTTCGATCTCCAATGACCAACAGTGTTCCGGCTTCCGGCATCTCGGATTTGAGCTCGGCCATTAGTCCACGTTGCTGTAAAGCTTTCTTCGACTTCCGCGAGATCACATAAAGTTTTGAAGAAATCCGACGGAAATCAATAGCGTGTTCAGTAAGTGAATCCAAGAATCCATGGACGCTTTCGGGCGAAGTGAAGAGGATTCGATCATACGAAAGAAAAGAGAGCAGCTGACTTTCTTCTATTTTAACTTTTGCCGCATTCCATTTAGGAAACTCGATGACATCGCCGCCAAGTTCATGCAGCGCTTCTGCCAAGGAACTCTTTGCCGTCCCGGTCCGGGCCACTAAAAACCGTTGACCATATAGTGGCTTCTTTTCGAACCATTGCAGTTTTCCCCTTAGTGAAATGATATCCCCGACCAGGGTGATCGCCGGATTGCTAAGCGACCTTTCACTTACCTTTTCGACGATATCATCCAAGGTCCCCTCGACCGTTTCCTGTCTTCCATAAGTGCCCCATTGAATGACGAGTGCCGGCGTGTTCCCCGGCTTTCCATGATTGATCAAATTCTCGCGGATATACGGAAGGTTGGCCACACCCATATAAAATGCAACCGTATCTATACTATTCACAAGCCCATTCCAATCTATATCCTTCTTCGTTTGGTCATGGCCCGTCACCATCGCAAAGGAACGTCCATAATCCCGATGCGTAACGGGGACTCCTGCGTACATGGATGCAGCAATGCTGGACGTAACCCCCGGAATGACTTCGAATGGGATACCCTGAGCTTTCAACGATTCCGCTTCCTCCCCGACTCTTCCAAAAACGGCGGGATCACCGCCTTTCAAACGGACGACCCGATGCCCTGCCAGTGCTTTGGACACAAGCAGCTCATTGATGTTCCCTTGACTGATGCCATTCGCATAAGGTGTCTTACCACAATAAATCAATTCACAATCGAGGGTAGCAGCCTCCAATAGTTTGGGATTCAGCAATCTGTCATATAAAATGACATCCGCTTTTTCAATCTCTTTTTGACCTTTTACGGTAATCAGGCCCACATCACCCGGACCTGCACCAACAAAATAGACCTTACCCTTGGTCATACCGCACTCACCCCTATCTGCTTGCAATTCCCTGGTAATATTTCACCAGCTCCACCATTGCACTGCCCATCCGTTGATCTTCAGGATATATGACCCGCTCTATCCCTTCATCGATTACCACCTGCGCCGTTACCTTTCCGACTGCAAGAGCAATTACATCCGATGCAAACAGGTCGATTATCTTATCCTCCACACCTTGTTCACGGACAAATCTCATTAAATTTCGTGGCTGCGGTGCACTCGTGAACACAACGGAATCAATTTTGCCCTCAAGGATTTCTTGGATCAGCTGCTGCATCGTTTCTTTTTCGGGCGGTATATGCTCGTATGGAAGAATTTCTTTATGTTTTACCTTTTGTTCATCCAACCAGTTCATCAAAAGAGGCGCCGGATCGCCGTGAAGCTGCAATGCGACCTTTACATCTCCGGACAGATGGCCTTCCAGATTACGAACGAGCCCTGCCGTACTGCCATCATCATCACGGATTAATGGCTGCAGGCCAAGTTTTTTCAGCATATTCACCGTTTTATAACCCCTAGCTGCAATTTTCAGGGACCGCAAAGCTTCTATGAAACGATCTCCCGCTTCCATCTTCACTGCCGTATTATATAATAGTTCCGTCCCCACTCCCGTCGTAAGGATGATCCAATCGAACTCCCCTGCCATCAAACGGGTGACATCCTCTTCCAAATGGGAATCATCAAGGAATACCGTCCCCTGTGCTGGACGAACCAGCGGGACTCCCCCAAGATTATGAACGATTTTACTAAGTTCTTCCGTTTTCCTCGCTCCCAATAAAGCAACGGTCCTGCCATTAAGCTTACTCATCCTTGCCCCTCCTATATGTACATTCATTTTTGAAACCTCTTATCCATCTCAACCATTATACAAATTTTCAGTCTTTGAAACTATAAAAAACGAATTCCATATCAAAATCAACGCTTTTTCTTTCTAATACCCTATATGAATTCAAAGGAAAGATAGTTTAGCAGCACTTTGCTTTTTATAAGTCCCACCCTCGTGAGTTTGGAACAAATACTCGTGAATTTCGGGCCTTTACTCGTGAGTTTGGAGCAAATACTCGTGAGTTTCGGGATTTTACTCGTGAGTTTGGAACAAATACTCGTGAGTTTCGGGATCTTACTCGTGAGTTTGGAGCAATACTCGTGAGTTTCGGGATTTTACTCGTGAGTTTGGAGCAAATACTCGTAAGTTTCCAAGAAAGTAAAACTTGACCTGGTGTTCACCCCAGTTTGTCAAGGAGGGGCATTGCTTGCAAACCTTAACCGTATTGACCAATTTAAGTATTCGCAAAAAAGAAAGAAGCACAACCTGCCCAAATTGCACTTGCTTGGTTATTGACCCGGCCAGCAGTTGATCTTATAGTCCCAGGGACGACAAGACCTGATCAAGTAGCTACAAATCTCCAAACCTTAGCTATCCAATTAACCGAAGATAAATCTACAACAATAATAATATAGCGTGTTTTGAAAGAATGAATCAAAACACGCCCTTCTAATCTTAGAGTAGTTCTGTTAGTTCAAAATTAAATATAATCCGATTTCCTACATGAATCTTACCTTTTCCAGTCACTAAAAAAAGCTGCCACCAGGACAGCCAATTTCAATGATCTAACATTTATTAATTGTTATGAAGGGCCCTTTGGGCAATTTGCTTCTGCTCTTTTTTTACAAAAATATCATATTGACTAGTTTCATGGCGATTTTGAAAGTTTTCGGAACCTAAATTCATAGGTGTTTTCGTTTTGAATTGTATCCCTTCACTTTCCAATTTCGCAATCACCTTAAAATAATCATCATTTCCGAATGCCGTATAAATACATGTCCAATATTTATAGGAAATGATTTTGGCAGTTAATATACATGCAAGCACGAAAACTAGTATTCCAATTATTAAATACACCTTTTAGCTCCCTTTCATTTCGGACTTTTTCGAAAAGACATCCTGTACACTATATTCTTTGCCATATATAACATTTCCTTTTTAAGTAAAAAAAGGAGACCCCAGTTTCGGGTCTCCTTCTTCATATCTTCATTATTTTTCCGGCACGTTACAAGAACCGTCCGTACAAGCTTCTCCCGTTGCTGGATCATTCACCATTTGAAGCGGATTCTCCTCAGCCCACACTTTTTTCAGCGTATCAAGGAACGCTTCTGTTGGCTGAGCGCCGGAGATTCCATACTTGCGGTTAATGACGAAGAATGGCACACCTGTAATTCCAAGCAGGCTTCCTTCTTGCTCATTTCCTCTAACCTCCGCCGTGAATGCCGTTCCTGCCAGCATCGCTTCCGCTTCAGACTTTTCAAGGCCGGCCTCCTCAGCCAAACTAGCCAATGTAGCATGATCGCCAATATGTTTGCCTTCCGTAAAGTATGCTTTAAATAGGCGTTCATTCATTTCGTTCTCTTTGCCTTTCGATTCAGCAAGGTGCATCAAGCGATGAGCATCGAACGAATTCGTTAAGACCACTTTGTCAAAATGATAATCGAGTCCCAATTCTTTAGCCTGTTGAGTCAGGTTTTGGGTGTTCGCTTCCACTTCCGCTTGGGACATGCCGTATTTCTGGGCCAGCATTTCATATTGAGTCATATTGATATCCCGCTCAGCCTCTGGGTTCAACTCAAAACTGCGAAATGAAACCTCTACCTGATCTTTATTTTCAAACTGCTTCAAAGCCTCTTCGAATCGACGCTTCCCTATATAACAAAACGGACATTGATAATCCGACCAAATTTCCACCTTCATGTAAATACCTCCTCATTTAAATGCAATCACATTAAGCACATTATATAACCTTGGGTATCCTCTTGCAAGGATATTACCCAAGACACTCATTTTCAAAATTGGTGAAGTCGATTTTTTTCATGAATTCTTCTAATGTATAGCCCTTTAATAGGCGCAATGTTTCCTTTTCGGCTTCGTTCATGATTTCCTCCAAAGCCGTATCCAACTGCTTCCCGACTTCACCGCATTCGCTCGTTTCCATACAAACAAGGCATTCCGGCCGTACCGCTTGATACACATCGGCCAAAGTAAGCTGTGAGGCAGGTACCTTCAAGCTATATCCGCCTTCCCGCCCTTCCTTTGTTTCGACGATCCCCTCAGCTGCAAGCTGAGCCATCACCCTTCTTAAAAAAGTGGCATGTGAATTCACCTTCAAGGCGATTGCCGAACTTGTCAGGAGCTTTTCGCTTTGTGCGAGCCAAACCAGAGAGTGAATGGCAATTGCAAACCGCGGCGGTCCAATTTGATTGTTTCGATTACCTGAAGACATGCTTATCCCCCTTATACCACTATCCATAGTAAGCCCATTATACTATGTTACGTTCTCCCGAACAAATGGACGCTTTGACTTTATCGATACAATCATATAGTCTGAATAGTAAATCTTTATTACAGGAGAACTCCCATGAAGGAAAAATACCCCTATTTACTCGTCATACTTGGTGCCATGCTGTGGGGAACGACCGGAACTGCCCAGTCATTCGCCCCCGATGGAGCCCATCCCATAGCAATAGGTGCCGTCCGCTTGGCAGTCGGCGGTTTCGCATTATTGCTCATTGCAATCTGGAAAAAAAAATTAACGCGATATAATTGGCCATTAAAGGAGACCATCTTAGCCACGTTAGGCATGGCCTGTTACCAGCCGCTATTTTTCATGGCTGTCAGCATGACCGGAATTGCCATTGGCACCATCATCACTTTAAGCAGTGCCCCCATCATCGCCGGATTCCTTGAATGGCTGTTCAGTAAAAAACGGCCATCAACAAGCTGGTGGACCGCCACAGGTTTATCGATTGCCGGGTGTTTACTGCTTTTTTCAAATAAAGGATCCGTTACCATCGATCCTGTAGGTGCGCTGCTTGCGCTTGGGGCTGGATTTTCCTTTACGGTATTCACATTGGTTAGTAAAAGGATTTTGGATAAACAACCTCCAGAAGCAACTGCCGCTGTCATCTTTAGTTTTAGCGCCCTGCTATTGGCACCCGCTTTATTCATACTGGATATCAGCTGGATCGGCACAGCGAACGGGATGGCCGTCAGCCTTCACCTTGGACTTCTTGCTACAGCAGCAGCCTACTTATTTTTTAATAAAGGGCTTTTATCCGTTCCTTCATCAACAGCCGTTTCCTTATCACTCGCCGAGCCGCTGACAGCCGCTCTTCTCGGTGTCTTCCTTGTCGGTGAGAGCTTGGCCCCCATGTCATGGATCGGGGTGGGATTACTCTTATGCGGAATCATCTCATTGACGATTTCACCAGGGGTACGAAAAAAAACTACATTGATGAACCAGGAGCTGTCCTAAAGTGAAAAAAAGTCAGGATAATTTCCTGGCTTTTTTTCAACTTTCCATACTAATGAATCAGCCTTTGAGTTTTACTAAGTAAAACAAAAACCAGACGGCATGGTTTTGTTCATCGGCGGCAGCACGCCGGAACGCCTTTCTGATGGTTCTATCAGCCGCACCATCTGCGACATCCAGATAAAAATCCACTGTTTCCTGTTCACCTTGAACGGCAAATTCCAATCCGGCTGCATAGGAGTCCGGGCATGGTTCAGTCACTTTAGGCTGTGGCTGCATCCCGGTCAAGCTGTTGTATATCCGGGTGAATGCTTGAAAATGTTTTATTTCGTCTTCCCTTATTTCAATGATTTGTTTCCTCTGCTTTTCATCCGGCGCTAATGCTGCCAATTTCTCATAACACTGGATGGCACTGTACTCGCCATTTATCGCCTTTTCTAGTTGAATCAACATATCCTTCTGTCTGTTCCAATCACCTTCATACATATCATGCCCATACATGGCATAACCCCTCCCTGTTCTTTATCCCATATAGTATGAATAACAGAGAACCAGGTGCCCATCAAAACAATTTATGCCTTCAATGTATGAATTTGAAGAGAATTCTCGCCGCCCACGTTTTCTGCCATTCGACGGTGTAAATACAAGCGGAATGGGATCTTATGATGGAATATATGGCTATAAGGCCTTTTTACATGAAAAGGGTATCTTCGTACAGGCAAAATACCCCTTTCGGCACCAGTTGAAACCCCGGCAAAAGCATCCTTTTGCCGGGGTTTCCAATACTACTGAATGATTTGTACATTCTCATATAAATAAGCTTCTTCCGGTGCCTTTATTTTCTTCGACTCTTTTAAATCGATCACAGGTACGGCTTCACCTTTATAGCTTCCTTTTTTTAATGTACCCGTTATGGTGTACCAATCATTAGTCTTCATGCCCTCCACATTCCCGTTGACCATATATCCGTATAATGTCGCATCGACTACACAGCAGGACATGGAGAGGCGGGAGACGGCCATTTGTTTGTCCGTAAAAGTATCTTCACGATATATAAATCCCGAAAGCTCTATTTCTTTCCCCTCAATCACATCGAGGTTGTTCAGCAAATCATCCAGTACCTCAAAGTAATTATCATCCGTAACGGTGATTTTATCCCCATTCACATGTTTCCCAGTATCATACGAACTTACCTTCTGTGGCTGCTGATTCGCCATCCCTCTTTTTGCCAGCACTTCACCGCTTAATGTAAAATCGGTCAAGATGAAGCCGAGAAGGATCGGAATGAAAAACAAACTATATTTCAGGACCAACGCGGACGAGGAAGACTCTCCATTCGATTCGCAATTACAATGATGTGTACCCTGTTTTTGTTTTTTTAGACGGAGAAGACTGATCACTAAAAAAGCAAAAAGCGCCGCCAATGCATATGGAACCATTTTGGGTGCAATCAATTTCGTTAAATGTCCCGAAACATACAATTTAAAAATCATGAGGCCCAGTCCAAGCAGTAGCAATCCCTCTAGTCTTTGGATAAAAAAACGTTTCATCAGAAGCCCCCCTTACTGATCAATCCGCCTGCAATCAGGCATAGGCTGAAGACGACTGCGAAAACAAGCAAGACATATGTGACGACAAAGCTCCGTTTAAAACAGGACATCATGATCAGGACATTTTTCAAATCCAGCATTGGACCAAATACTAGGAAACCCAGTATCGAGCCTGGTAAAAAACTATGGGAAAAGGAAGCGGCAACGAATGCATCAGCTGAAGAACAGAGTGAAAGCACAAACGCAATCCCCATCATCAACGCCGTGCCTTTTATCGGCGCCTGACCAATATCGGCCAGTACGGTCCGATCCATAATCACTTGAAATATACTGGCAAACAAAGCCCCGATGATAAAGTATCTGCCGACCATAAAAAATTCCTGTGAAGTATGATCAATGAAGCTTGTCCATTTAGTTGACCGAAAATCATGTTCATGCCCATGAACCAGTTCCACCTTCTCCTCTTTAACCACATCTTTAGTGCTGAATATATAAACGAATAAACCTACGATCACGGCGGTCAAGACACAAAGAATGATTCTTCCATATAGAATGGACGGATTATTTTGGAACGCATAATAAGTTGAGCCGAACACGATGACATTCAATATTGGAGCAGTTACAAGCAAGACAACACCTGCATGGACCGGGACACCCTTTTGAATCAATCTCCGTACGACCGGGATGATTGCACATTCGCAGACCGGAATGATCAGCGCTGCCCCTATCGCAGCAAAAATAGCCGTCAGGGGTCGTTTTGGTATCATTCGCTGAATGATTTCTTCACTGATGAATAACTGAATGAACGAAGATGCAATGGCACCCAGGAACAGGAAAGGAATCGATTCTAAAAACAAACCCAAAAACACGACGAGCACAGAGTGAAGCATCGGATAGCCCGAGAAATCAATCGCTTTTGGAATGAACACATCGCCTAGAAAAAAGAAAGCCAGCAGCAAAAACAATAGAATCAATAACAGCAAATTGCCCGTGTATCGTTTCAAAAGCATGTTCAACCACCTCACAAATCATAATTATTACGATTTAAGTTTTGATTCGGTCTAGTATATGCTTTTGATAGGATGAACATGACAAGAAACAAAAAGAGAATGGAAGACATTCCTCCACCCTCATTTCTTTCTTCGATAAAGATCCCTGCTCTTGTATCCCTCTCCTAAAATCATTTTCATTTCCTGGCGCCGTTTCACTTGGGTCGCCTCTTGTTTCGCACTATACACGTAGCGGGCCCAATCTTTACGATACCCTGAGGTAAGTGATTGATAGAACGCAAGCAAATCAGGAGAATCCTGCAAATCTTTCTCAATTTCAGAAATCATTTCGATATAATCATCTACTGATTGGCTTGCTTTGGTAGATGGACGGTTTCTATTTTCCGAATCTTCTTTCAGTCCGACTACCGTAAAGACATCATCCATTCCCACCATACGTGCAAATTTCATGTCACTCGATCCAACATAACCGCTTTCATCCGCACCAAGGCCTTGCATCAAATCATCACGATGAATAAATGTGGCATATTCTTTATTCCCCTTCTTGGGATATGCCAAATAGATATAGCCGTTTTTACTCAAATGATTTTTCTCGATTACCTTATCCACGATTCCTTTTAAAGAATCCATATCCAATACAAAGGCAAATATAAGATCATACGCTCTTTCAGTAAGCTCTGTATCGTAATCCGGAAGCTCCGCTAAATAATCCGCCCCGGCTGGCAAATCCAAGACTGCCACCCGTTCATATTTATGTAAATTCAGTTTTTCAACTATTGTTTTAGCCATCGGCATTCACCCATCCCATTTCATTTTGACTATCTACAGTTTAAAAGTTCCCCATTCGGTTCGCAACTTTTGATAATCGTTTCCATATAAAAAGCAAAATGACGATGAGTAAACCTTCCGCCTTTTTTCATATAATCATTTCTAGGAAAATATTAACTGTGCTATACTTCAGATATAATCAATTCCAATGCCTAGCTTCTAATAGTTTCTTTTTCCCTTTTGAATGCCAACTTACATTTTCGGATTCACCAGAGAAAGCCCTAGACGCCGCATTCTAGTTTTTGAAGCTCAACATTCAGATTGCAGGCATAAATTTAACTTTTATGCATAGGCATGATAGGGTATCAACGCTCCAGAAAAGATATGGTCCCTGGAAGTACTGACCTGACTTCAGCTCTGCATTTCTTCCTCAAGACAACATTAAAGCCGATTATTGAACAATGTCCTTACCCATGAAATATGCCTTTTCTTCACTCTTACTCAAATCGAAGCCTTTCTTAGATGCATAGTGTCACCTCTGCAAAAGCACCCATAACCCAACATTGAAAAAAATCATGAATCCACTTAAATCTGTGTATTTTTTAATAAGTTCCCTCATCGTATGTCATAGTTTTTATGCAGTCGATATCCCTTTGTTTTTTCTATATAAAAAAATCAGTGATGCTTTCAAATGGGGTGTCACAAAAGGGGAGTTCCCATGAATTTTATCGAGTATGATTTACTATTCGAATCAAGAAACCAGTTAATAGAGGAAGTTACGGAATTGGATGAAAAAATGCTCCACCATAGGCCTGCACCTGAAGTATGGACCATCGCCCAAATTTGCCATCATTTATATCTTACTGAACAGGTATTTACAGAAGCTATAGCAAATGGCATTCAGGAAAGGGACTTTAATAATATCATCCAAAAAAACATTTACTTGGTTACTAATAGAACAAAGAAATTCGCAACTCCTGATATCATTTCACCCTCAAAAGCCCCATTTCAATTATCGAGCCTTATGGATTTACTGGCAGAATCAAGGGATCGGTTATTACAGGTTCTTTACGATATGGATTCAGATATCATCTTGAATAGAAAGAAAGCCAAGCATCCTTTGTTCGGGGACCTCTCTTTAGATCAATGGATTGAATTATTATCCTTACATGAACAAAGGCATATCAAGCAGATACAAGAAATAAAATCATCGGTATTATAATCCCTTCCACCTGAGCTGAATGGACTAAAAAGCTAGACACTCATTTCTAAAGTGTCTAGCTTTTACTATTTTGAGAACTCGTTACTATCCAGTTAGAAATAACAGACATGTTTTTCTGTACATATTTGTAAAATCCAATTTCCCACTGAGCATTTCATACAGCCAAATATCGGTTTCCTCTATCATTATTTATACGATGGCATACGTTCGAGTTACCCCTCTCTCCATCTAATTGTCATAACTTTTCTGAAGTGACACAAAATAAAACCATTAAAAATTTTGACTTACTGATAAAAATGATGTACATTACCTAATGGGGCGAACAATTTTTATATAAAACGACAAAAATATTCGTATATAGAGGTGCATAGTATGGAAAACGTGTTTGATTATGAAGATATTCAATTAATTCCTGCAAAATGTGTAGTAAATAGCCGTTCGGAGTGTGATACATCCGTTACTTTGGGTAAACATACTTTCAAGTTACCTGTTGTACCTGCCAATATGCAAACGATCATTGATGAAAAGATTGCGATTTACTTGGCTGAAAACGGTTACTTCTATGTAATGCATCGTTTTGAACCAGAAAAACGACTGACTTTCATTAAAGATATGCATTCACGTGAGTTAATCGCGTCCATCAGTGTCGGCGTTAAAGAAGAAGAATACGGATTCATTCAACAATTATCAGAAGACAATATTGTGCCTGAATTCATTACGATAGATATTGCACACGGTCATTCCAATGCCGTGATAAAGATGATACAGCATATTAAAAAACATTTACCTGAAAGTTTTGTCATTGCAGGAAATGTGGGAACTCCGGAAGCGGTACGGGAATTGGAACATGCCGGTGCCGATGCTACAAAGGTAGGAATTGGACCAGGGAAAGTATGCATCACTAAAATCAAGACTGGATTTGGAACGGGCGGCTGGCAATTAGCTGCACTTCGCTGGTGTGCAAAAGCGGCTAGCAAGCCAATCATAGCTGACGGCGGCATTCGCACAAACGGTGATATAGCTAAATCAGTTAGATTCGGAGCTTCCATGGTCATGATCGGTTCATTATTTGCTGGACATGAAGAATCTCCAGGTCAAACGATCGAGAAAGATGGTAAGGCCTTTAAAGAATACTTTGGTTCAGCTTCTGAATTCCAAAAAGGTGAAAAGAAAAACGTTGAAGGCAAAAAGATGTTTGTCGAGCACAAAGGATCTTTGGAAGATACGTTGAAAGAAATGGAACAAGATCTTCAGTCTTCCATTTCTTATGCCGGAGGAACCAAGTTGGAAGCCATCCGGAACGTGGATTATGTGGTCGTTAAGAATTCAATCTTTAACGGTGACAAAGTTTATTAATTGAGTATCCAATCTTATAAAAAAGAACGGTCTAATCAATAGATTAGACCGTTCTTTCATTCGTTATATAAGTTCACTATACCTTTTTAACAAATTGGGATTTTAATTTCATTGCACCAAAACCATCGATCTTGCAATCAATATCATGATCTCCATCAACTAAACGGATGCTTTTGACTTTTGTGCCCATTTTTAAAACGGATGAGCTCCCTTTCACTTTAAGATCTTTGATTACCGTCACGGTATCACCATCATTCAAAGCATTTCCATTTGCATCTTTAATAGTCTTTTGATCACTATTTTCAGTTTCCAATTCCATCGTCCACTCATGGGCGCACTCTGGGCAAACAAAAAGACTTCCGTCTTCGTATGTATATTCTGAATTACATGCAGGGCAATTAGGAATAGCAGACATAAATTCACTTCCTTCATTCGTTATTGTCAATTCTATTATAATAATGGTTTACATACAACAAGTAATATTTTAGAGTTGATCGTTTCTTTCTTTGTAACGATGGACAGGCTATTTCAGCTCCCGTTTCCTCCCTCCTATAGAACCTACAAAGGTTTTACTATATACTTTTAAGAAAAAGCTGGAAAGTGCGGTGAAACCTTTGTTTAAACTACTATTGATAGAAGATGATACGACGTTATTCAATGAAATTAAAGATAGATTGGCTCAATGGTCTTATGATATATACGGTATTGGGGATTTTAGTAAAGTGGTTCAGGAATTCACGGATATAAAACCTGATTTAGTCATCATTGATATACAGTTGCCGAAGTTTGATGGGTTTCATTGGTGCAGAATGATCCGGGCCCATTCCAATGTTCCCATCATCTTTTTATCATCACGGGATCATCCGACCGATATGGTGATGTCCATGCAGCTTGGAGCCGATGATTTTATCCAGAAGCCTTTTCATTTCGATGTACTCATCGCAAAAATACAGGCCACCCTCCGCCGGGTATATAATTACAATACCGAAAAGATCGAATTGAAAACCTGGTGCGGTGCAACAGTGGATTACGAGAAGAACACGGTATCGGCCGAGACTGGCTCAATCGAATTGACAAAAAATGAAATTTTCATCTTGAAAAAGCTTATTGAACAGAAAAACAAGATTGTAAGCCGGGAGGAATTGATCAATAGCTTATGGGATGACAAACGCTTCATAAGCGATAACACCCTTACAGTAAATGTGAACCGTTTACGGAAGAGGTTGGATGAACTGGGTTTAGGCCATTTTATCGAAACGAAGGTCGGACAGGGCTATATCGCCGTGGAAGAGGCAAATGCATGATCAGAAAGTATCTCGTGGAAAGGTTCAGCTGGATCACATTCTACATACTGCTTCATCTATTCATCATCTTTGTCGCTTATCTTGATTCGGCCATACCATTAAAGCCAATACTGTATATTGTCTTTTTATCGTTGATCATGTTCAGTATCTTTTTGATTTTCCGTTATAAAAAAGAAACGTTTTTCTATCAAAGTTTGGAAGCGCGGGAAGACAACCTGGATATAACGAATATAGCCGAACCAGAAAGCCCTTTCGAAAAAATAATAGAAAACAGCATCATTAACCAAACCGAATTATTGAAGGAATCCGCATCAATTGGCAGAATGACTTTAGAGCAGGAAAAGGATGAATTATTATCTTGGATTCATGAAGTGAAAACACCATTGACGGCGATGCATTTAATGATTGACCGCTTGGATGATGAATTGCTGAAATCCCATTTGACTTATGAGTGGCTGCGCATTCACCTCCTTCTTGATCAGCAGCTCCATCAAAGGCGCATGCCTTTCATCGAAAATGATTTGTATATTGAAAATACAGATTTGGAAACAATAATCTTTGATGAGATTAAAACGTTGCAATCATGGTGCATTCAAAAAGGCATCGGCTTCGACATACAGTTGGATGTAACCGAAGTGCTAAGTGATGCCAAATGGCTGGCCTTCATTATAAGGCAGCTCTTGACTAACTCCATTAAATACAGTGAAAACTCCGATATCACGATATATAGCCATGAACAAGCTGAACAAACGGTTCTTGAAGTGAAAGATTCTGGACGGGGCATCGACCCAAAGGATTTATCCCGCATATTTGATAAAGGATTTACATCCACGACGAATCATCGTGACACGGCTGCAACTGGCATGGGTTTATATTTAACCAAGAATGCAGCAGAGTCCCTATTCATCTCCATTGACGTAAAATCAGAGCTTGGAGTGGGAACGACCGTTACCTTGGCCTTCCCAAAAAGAAATGAATTCGTGAATATCACAAGCATGTGACAAAAATGTCACATGCTTTTATTCTTTGTTCGTCCAAACGAAGGAAAAGAAATACATGGCCTTTTATAATGAGGATATAGAAAAAAAGGAGTGTATTGATATGAATATACTAGAAGCGAAAAAAATCCATAAAAGCTATGGTAATAAATTCAATAAACAAGAAGTATTAAAGGGTCTCGATATAAGCATACAAGAAGGTGAATTCGTAAGTATCATGGGTGCATCCGGGTCAGGAAAAACGACTTTGCTGAATGTCCTTTCCTCGATCGATAAAATCAGCAACGGCACCATTACGATCGATGGAAAAGAGATTTCAGGTATGAAAGAAAAGAACTTGGCCGAATTCCGGAAGAACCATCTAGGCTTCATCTTCCAGGAATATAACTTATTGGACACACTGACTGTCAAAGAAAATATCCTTCTGCCTTTATCCATTACAAAAACACCCAAAAATGAAGCGGCACAAATGTTTGAAACCGTAGCGAAAGAACTGGGCATATATGAAGTGAAGGATAAATACCCAAATGAAATTTCCGGTGGCCAAAAACAGCGTACGTCTGCAGCACGGGCTTTCATCCATGATCCAAGCATCATATTTGCGGATGAACCGACTGGGGCGCTTGACTCCAAATCAGCATCCGATTTACTGAACAAACTGAGCGAAATGAATCGAAAGCGCAAAGCGACCATCATCATGGTAACCCATGATCCAGTGGCCGCCAGTTATTGCAGCCGGGTCATTTTCATTAAAGATGGACAAATCTATACACAATTGAATAAAGGTGAAGAATCCAGACAAACCTTCTTCAAGGACATCATGAAAACACAAGGTATATTGGGAGGGGTTCAAAATGAGCATTAATCAACTCATCTTTCGAAATCTGAAGAAGAATCTGAAGAACTATTATCTGTATGTGTTTGCCCTGGTCTTCAGCGCTTCCCTTTACTTTGCCTTTGTTACCTTGCAATATGACCCATCGCTGGATGAAGCGGAGGGTACGGTGAAAGGGGCCGCCTCCATCAAGGCTGCATCAATCCTGCTTGTTGCGATCGTTTCCATATTCCTTTTATATGCCAATAGCATTTTCATAAAAAGACGCAGTAAAGAAATTGGCTTATTCCAATTGATCGGCATGACCAAGAACAGGATATTCCGGATCCTGAGTGTGGAAAACCTGATCCTGTATTTCTGTTCCGTATTCCTGGGAATCTTTGTAGGGTTTGCCGCTTCAAAATTGATCATCATGATACTATTTAAAATAATGGGTGTCCAGGCGATCGCGACCCTTAAATTTTCTTTTCAGCCGCTTGTTCAAACCATTCTCGTTTTTGGCGCCATCTATCTTTTCATCATGTTGATGAATTACGCCTTCATTAAAAGGCAGACCATCCTATCATTATTTAGGGTGACTTCAATGACGGAAGGAAAAGTGAAAAAGGTTTCCATGCTCGAAATGATCATCGGGATATTCGGCATCATCCTGATCATTGCCGGCTATGTCGTTTCATCCAAGTTATTCGATGGAGCCTTTTCAGAGATGACCGAGCTTTTTATGGCCATGATCTTCATTTTGGCATCCGTCATCATCGGTACTTACCTATTCTATAAAGGATCCGTAAGCTTCATCTTTAATATCGTCCGTAAAAAGAAAAATGGCTATTTGAACATCAATGAAGTATTGTCCCTTTCATCCATCATGTTCCGGATGAAATCGAATGCGATATTATTGACGATCATCACGACCGTTTCGGCTTTGGCGATTGGGTTATTATCATTAAGCTATATCTCCTACTACTCAGCGGAGAAAATGGCACAAAGCAGTATCCCCACCGATTTTTCCATGACGGATAAGGGAGATGCGGATGCATTCAAAGAAGCTTTATCAGACAGTAAAATTGATTACGACGAAAAGATGATTGATGTCATTCAAGTGGATGTCAATGTAAAGGAAATAATGGAGACTAGCTTGGAAGGTGTGAACTTTGATCCGGACATCATGACCGTTCCTGTCATCAGTGATGAATCCGTTAAAGGAATCAACGTCGCTGAAGATGAGACCCTTTTCAGCGGATACAGTAATATGATGGAGAAGGTCATGTCCTTGAAGGATTCCGGAAAGATTGAACTGAAGGGCAAACACGAAGTGATTCCGCAAACATATATGGGATTGAATGATGATACCTTCGTGTCCTATTACTTCACGAACGGCGGATTGCCCGTTGCCATTGTAGACCAAACGATATTCGACCGTTTGAAAAAGGATGTCGACCCGAAAATCCAAAAAGCATCTTCTGTAAATATCGGCATTGATGTGAAGGATGAAGCTGAAGTTGAAAAAGCGAATGATCTATTCAATAAAATGAGTTTTAAAGAAGAACATGTGAATGATTCCCAATTTGAAATGTTCAACACCCAGAAGAAGAACATGGGTCTTATCATGTTCATCGTCGGCTTCTTGGGGTTAACCTTCCTCATCACATCCGGCTGTATCCTATATTTCAAACAAATGGATGAAAGTGAAGGTGAAAAATCCAATTATACCATCTTAAGAAAACTGGGATTCACGCGAGGTGACTTACTAAGGGGAATCCAAGCAAAACAAATTTTCAATTTCGGCATTCCTTTAGTCGTCGGACTGCTTCACAGTTATTTCGCAGTCCAATCAGGATGGTTCTTATTCGGTACCGAAGTTTGGACACCGATGATCATCGTAATGGCATTATACACGGCATTGTACTCGATTTTCGCAATCCTATCCGTATTCCATTACAAGAAGGTCATCAAAGAATCTCTATAATGTCGAAGATGCTAAAAGCTCCAGGGCCCATGAAGCCCTGGAGCTTTTAGACTTAGAAAAATCCGAAGAAGTTCCAGCTGTTTTCGGAAATCCGCTCCCTTTCCGCCGACTGTCTGCCAAGCCGCATCAAAGTAAACGTCTGTGCGGTCTTGGCTAGCCAGTTATTTGGCAGGAGTGTCGCAAATTTCTTCAATCCTATGGGATTCCAACCATAAAAAAGTAAACCATGTAGGATTACCAAGTCTTGTTTTATCATCATGGTTCGGGGTGAGACATTTCGACCAGCTTTCAGTTTCCGTTCCCCTTTAAAGGACCCCAGCCGGTTTCTTCATCATTTCCTTGATCAATTCCCTATTGCGCTTTTTAAAGACTTCATTATGGGAAGAGACCATGCCCACTCCGTTAGCGTCAGGCTGGATATATTGCTTTGCCTTGTTCACGGCGTTTGCTGCATCTTGGAAGGTACCTGCTATTAAGTTCAATTTACCTTCGTGCTTTAGGATATCACCGGCAGCGTATATTCCATCCATCGAAGATTCACTGGCGGCAGTACCTTCAATATAATAATTGTCGACTATGTCAATATCCACTTTACTATTTCTAAGCAGTGATGTATCACGCTCATAACCATGATTGATGATGACTTCATCGATCGGCAAGTAAGAAACCTCTCCCGTTTCATGATTCGTCAGTTCAACATGTTCAATTGATTCATGATCAGCGCAAGCGATCAATTTTGTGATCGTGGTATTCAAGAAACATACCGCAGAGCTTTCCATCAATTGTTTCGCTTGTGATTCATGACCTGCTAAACTATCTTTCCTATATGTCAGATACACCTTTTTGGCGATGGGCTCCAATTCATTTGCCCAGTCTATTGCAGAATTCCCGCCGCCTGAAATGATCACCGTTTTATCCTTGAAACGATTGAAAGACTTCACAGTATAGTTTAAATTGGAGACTTCAAACCTTTCTGCACCGTCTATTTCCAACTTTTGCGGATTCAGGATTCCACCGCCGACCGCGACAATGATCGTTTTGGAAAAGTGCTTTTGACCTGATGCTGTATGTAAAACGAAGATACCTTCCTCATTACGTGTGATCGAATCCACTTTTTCATTCAACACGACCGTTGGATTGAATGTTAAACCTTGTTCCACTAGCTGTTCAATTAATTTTTCCCCCGTAGTGGGCGTCAGCCCTCCTACATCCCAAATCATTTTCTCTGGATAAACATGAATTTTCCCGCCTAGCTGTGGCTGGTATTCAATCAGTTTAACTTTCATTTCTCTAAGTCCGCTATAAAAAGTGGAGTAAAGGCCCGCTGGCCCGCCTCCAATAACCGTTACATCAAATAAATCTTGCTGATCCATTTACGTCCACTCCTCGGTAATCAAGTGTGATTGATTATCATTCTCATTTAATCGTACACTCTTTCCTCACTTTTTACAATATGGATTTATTAAAAAACTCTGTTCATTTTAAAAATCAACAGAGTTGTTTATTTCCAATCACTAAAACTTACCATTCATTAAGAACGTATGAATGATAAATGGAGTATTACCATTAGAATGAAAAATTAGGTTGAAAATGGAGTAAGGGTATGGGTGTAATATTAAAAATTAACCTGCTTTATTCATAGATAAAGTAGGTTAACAGGATAGCTCTCTTATCATATGCCCGTTTTTACTATATTAGAAAAGTTGACCCGTTTTAATAAAGTGTTCAACATATCTGTTCGTTGCATTCTGATTAAATCCAATCCAAGATTTGTTCTCCTCAGAGGGCACATCCAGTGAAATAGCTACAACCGTATCGAGAGTTTTTTCTTTTCGTATAATTAATCTTAGAAAGCAGACTAGAGATATTGCGGAACACGTTGCTATGCGCCCCGTGATTGGCGGTTGATAACTACTTCGTAGGTACTCCCCCTTGTTGTATAAGTTGATATGCTTTCAAAGCCATTTCAACGTTTAATCTGTTCTCCGGCATATCAAAATCAAAATCAAGAATCTTTTTTATTTTTTCCATCCGATGATAGAGTGTTTGTCTTACAATATGCAATTTTTGAGCCGTAAGCTTCTTTGAGCGATCAAACTCAAAGTATTTCGTTAAAGTCAGAAGCAATTCCGTTCCATATTCCTTATCATAGTAAATTAAAGGAGAGAGATAGTCCTCAATAAAATGGGCTGTATCTTGATCATGCTGAATTAATTGAATCAGCCGAAAGATGCCAAGGTCTTCGTAAAAGGCACTTGTTGAAAACGTACGATAATTTAAAGCTAACTGCGCTTCTCGATAACCATTATGAGCATCCAAAAGTAACTGGTATTGTCGCCCAACGCCTATACGGATTTGACTAGATTCACCTTCTCTAACATATAGCAAGGTTTCGATCACTTTTAAGAAGCGCGCCTTAGAGGAATCGGCAGTTCCAAGATCAGTAGCTAATACAATAATCTGATTTCTTATTGATGTGATATAGGGTGTAAAAGAATATTTTGCGAACCCAGATCGAATTTTTAAAGAATAATGATAAATAGCAGATTCATTTTCTTCATCCGATAAACTTAATGAAGTCGGATGAAAAACATCTTCGATATCAATGATTGCAATTCGATAACGTATCGAAGCATGCTTAGATTTTAACGAAATAAATCCCCTTGCTTGTTCCTCATTATTGATCCGTCTATAAAGTAAATCATTTAGCCATGTAGATTCTAAACGTAATCGTTTTTCATCCAAATAATGTTTACGCAATAAGTCTTGTGAGATTGCTAGAGACGCACGATCAAGGATTAGGAAATCAAATTCATCCGATTCACGATCTAAAACCATAACAAGATACGCCCAGATTTGATCCATTGCTCCGATCGGTTGGAGAAGAATAGTATGGTTTAATGCCTTCCATTCAACGGGCGAATCATTTGTAATCCGGTCGTGCCAGTGTTCTTTATCTTCATAAATGGTTTGAAGTAGCTGTTCCATAAATTCATTTTTCAATCCTGGAATCGAAAAAGGTGTTCCTTCTATAGGAAGATAGATAATTGGTGCTTCTGTCTTCTGTTGCAACAACTTTAAAATATTGGATAACCCATGAGTAGTGAGTGACAATGAATGGAACTTTCTTGAAATCGAATCTAATGTAACCAACTTCTCATGATGAGCATTAATGATAAACGAATGCAGATCCTGTGTTATTTCGACGAAATTTATGAATTCTTTGAAAATAATAATCGGAAAGTTATACTCATTTGCCATCTCGATCATTTCTTTAGGGACCTTTTCGAAGTAGTGTCCAAGTTCTATACATAAACATGAGGCGTTGCGTTCGATAAGATTTAACAAAAATGAAGTATTAGAGGAGTCTCTCCATTCAAAGCCAAATCCGGTGGAGAGTATCAGTTCCCCTCCCTGAAAGATGGTATCATCAAAAAACGGAATTTCAAGGACATGTGTCCATTTGACTTGACGGTGCAACCCGTTTGCCCCCGCAACTACCTCCGTCTTTGAAAAGAGTGAACGCTTAAGAACATCTTGTACTGTAAGCATATGTACCTCCTCATTTAATAATTGTTAGCTGTATCATCTTATTATAACTATACTAGAATGTCTAAGCCCATAAAATAGGATCCCTATCTCTGTTTAACCCCAAGTAATACGACAAGTGTCTGTAAGAGCGTTCTTTTACGTGCTTTGATGAAGTACCTTAATCAACCTGAGGATCTTTCATAATGTTATCCATTTACACCGTTTTTCATCAGTTATATATGCGAATGAACGGTGGAGTACTGAAACTTAAAACGACCTAAACATTAGATAAACAATGAAAAATTATCACTTTTTCACCAATGCTGTATTCTGAAAAGTTCAAGATGACCTAAAGTGCTTGGTTAAAAAAAAACTAATATAAATTTAACCTCGTGTCTAATGAAAGGGTTATCATTCCCCTGTAAGATTTTAGAATGTTCAATAAATTAAATGCAATTAAAAAGGAGAATGAACAATGATAGTAGGAGTTCCTAAAGAATTAAAAACTGCAGAGACTAGAGTGGGATTAAATCCAACATGGGTAAAAAAATTGACAGCTTTCGGTCATGAAGTACTAATACAAAGCATGGCCGGTGAAGCTAGTGGTTTTTGTGACGAGAAATATGTTTTGGCTGGAGCACAAATAGTAAACACGATTGACGAAGTTTATGAGAAGGCAGAATTTGTTGTTAAAGTGAAGGAACTTCAACCCTATGAATACGGCCTTCTTAGAGAAAATCAAATGATAATGGCATGGTTTCATTTGGCGGAAGATGTTAATCATGAAATGACTCAGGCATTACTAGATAAAAAAGCAATATCATTATCAATGGAATTAATCGTTTTACCTGATGGGACTAGACCTACGATTAAACCAATGAGTGAAATTGCAGGAACATTAGCAATGCTTGAAGCAGTCAAATATGCACAATATGGTTATGGCGGAAAAGGAATACTTCTCCGGAAACTGGCCGGTTTGCCCTCGAGCAAAGTATTCATACTTGGTGGTGGCAACGCTGGTCTCAATACTGCGCAAGTTGCTGTGGGTCTTGGATTGAATGTAACAATCATGGAAGCATCAATGAAACGCATTGATTATTTGAACGATCAGTTGCCACAGGTGGACATTTTGTGTTGGGATAAAGATATGATGTTCGAAGAACTTATTCAAAGTGATGTTTTAATTAATACAATTTATCCAATGCCAGGGGTAACCGAATCTCTCATAACACGAGAGATGGTCAGTAAGATGAAACCTAATTCTATTATTATTGATATTGCAGGAACGGGTATAATTGAAACCTCACGTTATACGACTTTAGAGGAACCAGTTTACTACGAACAAGAAGTCCTACATTACTGTGTCCCGAATATGCCGGCTCTATGCCCACAAACCTCGACAAACATGATGTTGATGACAACCGGCCCATATATTATGAACATTGCGAATAATGGTTTGAAAGAGGTTGTAGTAAATGATGCAATAGTAAGAAATTGTATCAGCACTTTGAACGGTGAAATTGTTCATCACGAAGTTGGGATCAATCATAACATGCCTTATACAGATATAAAAACGGAGTTACTATTGTCCAAATAATAAAGCGTCCTTAGAGTCATCTCATATTCTACGTTTCATATCTATTGATTAGAAATCAGTATACAAGTTATTGAACAAGTCGCTACTAAAGAAATTCCAGGAGTCAGGAAAGATGCCAGCGAGAAAATTTTTGCAGGAATTATATAAGATATAATATACATTCCAATGAATTATCTTTGTCATTCGGCAGACGGCATTCTTTACGGGGAATGGGGAGCTAAGTTCTACACAACAAATTCATGGATAATTCAAAGCAGGCTCCCTGGCATCTTTCTAACTTTTTTATGATTACTAGAAAACCACGTATTAAAAAAGCTATGGAAGTAATAATATAGATCCCCTTCTTGTAAAAGGTTAAATCAGGTAAAAGAGGAGAGTATTTTACATGTCAAATTTAAGGAAAACAGATCGAACACTGACACTCATTCCAGTTGTGTTGTTTGGTTTTTCATTTATGGGGTTAACCACAGCTTTTACTACGTATGGTATTGCGGCTAATATTTCCCACGGTATGGTTCCGGGGGCAATGATAGTTGCTCTAGTGGTAATGATGTTTACTGCTTACAGTTATGGGAAAATGGCAATTGCGTTTCCATCTTCCGGTTCTGCTTATGTTTATACGCAAAAATCGATCAATCCCTCTGTTGGATTTCTTGTCGGATGGGTAATCTTAATGGATTATTTATTTATGCCAATGGTAAATTATTTAGTATTTGGTATATTTTTTTCAGCAGCCTTTCCTACAATTCCAAGTTACATCTGGATTGCAGGTATGCTGGTGCTCGTCACTTTTATTAATATTAAAGGATTGAAGTTTGCTACAAATGTAAACGCATTCATAACGATTTTCGCTTTACTTTTTATCCTTATCTTTATAGGTTTTTCTATTAAGGAAATTTTTATGAGCGAAGGCACGGCAACTCTTTTATCTCTTGAGCCATTCTATAATTCGAATGAACCCTTTTCTTATACAATAGCTGGAGCAGCATTATTATGCTTTTGTTTCCTTGGATTTGAATCAGTTACAGCGTTTGCTGAAGAGACAGTGAACCCTAAGAAAACAATTCCCCGAGCTGTTATTTTAATTACTCTTGGTGGTGGTTTAATCTTTACAAGTGTTGCATATTTCTCATATCTTGTATGGCCAGAATATAACACATTTAATAATCCTGATTCGGCTGCCTACGAAATTATTAAACTTGTTGGTGGAAAGGCGATGTACTCAATATATCTTGCGCTTTACGCATTAGCTGTATTGGGTAGTGCCATGTCGTCCCAGGCAAGTGCATCACGAGTCCTCTATACGATGGGGCGAGATGGACAGTTTCCTAAAAAGTTTTTTGGCACCCTGCATCCGAGATATGGAACACCCGTAAATAATATTCTGATCATTAGTTCTGTCTCTTTGCTTGCTTTATTTTTAAGTTTAGATCTTGTAGCATCATTTATTAATTTCGGGGCGTTTCTTGCGTATACTTGTGTTAATATTGCCGTAATTGCTCATTATTATATTAGAAATAGAGAACGTTCGGTAAAAGGAACTGTCTTATATTTATTTGTTCCTCTTATTGGAGCCGCTCTTGATATTTTACTACTTGTGAATCTTGATGTGCACTCAAAAGTACTTGGAGTAAGTTGGTTAATAATAGGCTTCATTTATTTACTTGTATTGACAAAAGGACTTAAAAAACAGCCACCACAATTGAAAATCGAAGAAAGTTATGATGTAGATTTAAAAAGCCACGATGCTTGAAAATAAGATAAAAATACAGCTTAGACACGACTATTGTCGGTATGAGACATACAGGTCATTACTGGATTAATCTATCGAATGGATATCTAACGAATAGATTGATGTAGTAAGTCAATCCTCACCTTAAAAAAGAAATAAAGAGAATCGAGATAGAACCCAGTCCAAAAGTGAAAAAGTGCAGCATCCCTCATCCCCACTCATGGGTGAACGAGATGCTGCACTTTTTTTGGCACTGGGAGTTAGCTTGAACGAGGTCTCTTCCCATCTGCTATAAGAAGGTTGATGGTATCTATGAGTTCAGGTAATTCCTCGATCGTTTTGATGGTAAAATCGGCCCCGTTTTGCATAAAGGTGTCTGCGGTTTTAGAGATGAGATTTTGTTTATCAAGTTCTGGTAAACTTGTATACTCATTCAAACTCAATCCCATCTCGGAGCTTCCGACAATGACTCCGACCGTCCATACCCCAGCATTCACTCCTTCTTTCATATCGGAAATGGTATCCCCTACCTTCACTACCTTCCTTGATGCCGTTAACTTCAATTCTTCCATATTCCGATATATCATGTAAGGATAAGGCCTTCCAATTGAATGGGTTGCATCCGGGGTTACATGGAAATCCGGCCGGTACCCTTTTTTCAAAGCATTTGCTACGACAACCTCCATCATTGTATCCGTATATCCCGTTGTCGACCCAATCTTCAGGCCGCGATTTCTTAATGCTTCCACCGTCTCGATAACCCCCGGAATGGGATCTGTATAATCCGCCAATGACTTCATCAGTGCCGGTTCGAATTCAGCATATAGTTTTTCAACGTCTTCCTCATTGAATGGCCTTCCGTATTGTTCTTCCCATAACGAAGATATCCTTGGCATGGTCAGCATCGCACGAATATGGTCGATTTTCAGCATGCCCATCGGAGCTCTTGCTTCTTCCATCGTCACGTCCAGTCCAGCATTCTTAAAAATATCCACAAAAACATTCACTGGCGCAAAACATCCAAAATCCACAGCTGTTCCAGCCCAATCCAAAATGATTCCCTCTACCTTATTCATACTGTCACCACTTTCATATATTTTTCTACGATTCTGCCAAGTTCCTCGATATCTTCTTCATGGATTTCGCCAATATTACCGATCCGGAATGTATCTATGTCAGTCAGCTTTCCAGGGTAAATTACGTAACCCCTCTCTTTGATAAAGTTGTAAAAGTCCTCAAAATCAAAGGTTTCACTAGGAAAAAGGAATGTTGTAATGATGGGCGATTGTTTATCAGGTGAGATATATGTACGAATGCCCAATTTACCCATCAGCTCCCTCAGCCTATCATTATTATTTTTATAGCGGGCGAATCTGGCTGGAATGCCCCCTTCTTCCGTCAATTCTTCTAACGCTTTAGCGAACGCGGCCACTACATGTGTCGGAGATGTGAAACGCCATTTCCCATCCTTGTCCATTTCTTTCCACTGATCATATAAATCCAGGGACAAACTGCGGGCATTGCCTTCACAAGCCAACAATTTATCAAGCTTTGCGATGACAAAACCAAAACCTGGGATACCTTGAATGCATTTATTTGCACTGCTGATCAAATAATCAATTCCGAGTTCAGGCACATTCATCTCAACTCCGCCAAAGCTGCTCATCGCATCAATGATCAAGGTTTTCCCTTGTTCCTTTGATATCTTCGAAACCATTTCTATCGGATTCAAAATCCCAGTAGTCGTTTCACAATGAACCATGGCAATATGTGTGATGTCCCTATCATCCAGTAACATGTTCCGAATTTCAGCTTCTTTTGGAAATTCATTATACTCAACGCCATATTCAACATGATTCAGTCCGATGCACTCTGCCATTTTCACAATCCGTTTTCCATATGCGCCATTCGTTATGATCAGCACTTTATCGGATTTTGAAAGTGCGGTCGTCAGCACAGATTCGACAACGAACGAGCCGCTTCCCTGCATAAGTACAGCCGTATATTCTCCGTTTGCAGCATATGCCAATTCAAGAAGCTGGGATCTGATTTTTTGTGTGATTTCTTTATAATCATTTTCCCACGTACAGCGGTCAACAAGCATTTCCTGTTTCACCGTACTTGTAGTGGTCAATGGTCCAGGCGTTAAAAGTTTATAGGTATTCATTTTCCTTCACTCCTCACTGTATTTATCATTGTGCTGATTTAAAGAACTCTTGATGCTGTTTTAATAATTCGACCGTTAGAGGCTGCTTGAATTTCATCGGGTGAGCCGGTTTGTTCTTTTCCGTTACCTTTTCACCTTCATAAAGTGCGACCGGGTAATGTTCCAACAGTTCTTCTCTAGCATCTTTACTGATCGTTTCTGCCATTTTCATCGCTAAACTTGTTTTAGCTTCATTATCTTTATTCACGACAGCGACGGATTCCGTGTATGAGAAATTCCCCTCAATCGGATCGACAAACTTAATCGGTAATCCCGACTCTTTAGCCATCACGGCTTGATAGCGTAAACCAAAACCGGCAGCCACTTCCCCTGCTTGCACTTTATTGATTGGACCTGAACCTGAGCTCTCAAGATGCGGACCGCTATTTGCTATTAAATCATGGAGAACCTTTTTCCCTTCTGCGTCACCGTATTGACTGATAATTGCTTGAACTAACAGCCACCCTGTTGAAGAGTCCAGGATATTAGGAATTGAAACGAACCCTTTATATTCCGGCTTTGTTAAGTCCTTAATCGAAATCGGCATCGGCAGGCCTTTTTGTTTGAGTACTTCCGTATTCACAAAAATGGAACCGGTATTGGCCAAAATCGGCGTATAATAGGCTGGATTTTGTTCCAATGCTTTTGTACTGAATGACAGGTCCTTGAACATGGAATGCTGATCCTGTGCACTTTCGATGAAATAGGAACTCATCGTCACGACATCAGCCTCGATTTCATCGCCTTCTGCCAGCAGTTTCCCTCCTAATTCAGATGTGCCTAACGATTGAAGGACATATTTCCCTTCGTAACCGGCATTTTTCAGGGAAGTCTCCATTGCTGCAGTGGCTTCTTCATCGCCATTCGTGTAAATGACCACCTTTTCTTCATCCGCTTTGCCACTGTTACGGCCCACCAATACAAATACCAAACTTAAAGCAACTAAAGAAAGTAAGGCGATCTTGATCGTTTTAAACATAATATCCCCCTCATTAATGTTTGAATTGTCTTTTTTGATAATGATCACAAAGCAACTTCACGATTAAATTTGTAAAAAAGATAAGTAAAGACAGGATGAATATTTCATTGAATTTGGCAAAATGCTGAAGCTCTTTAATTTTACTGGCCACTAATGTGGTTTGGGCCGTGACCAAAAAGATGATTCCGCTGATCGTCACCATACTATTGATGAAATAGTAGCTGAACATCTCGATCACCGTAGATGCCGAGTTTGGCAGAATGACACGATAGATTGTCCTGATCCAGCTATCCCCCAATAGATTCCCGGTGGTTTCCCAAGCAGGATTCATTTTGGATAAAGAGTTTTTCGCCATTAAATAGGGTGTCGTAAAGAAGTGGACCATGTTACAAAGAATGATGATGGCAAAGGTCCCCTTCCAGCTGCTGCCGTTGAACAGCAGTAAATACGATAAACCCAACACCATTCCTGGTACTGTATTCGTCAGCATTGAAATGACATCCATTGACGATTTCCCCTTAAGGGGCGTTCGGACATTCAAAACTGCCGAGCTAAAGGCGATGAACGTTCCCAGTACGGCCGTCATCAAGGCAACGAATAAGGAGTTTTTATAGACTGCCGTTAAATCGCTCGATTGGAATGTGTCGATAAAGTGCTTTAAGGTGAACGAGAGATCGTAAGGGAAACTAGTTAAAAATGGTGCAATGAACATGACCGCAAATAAAGAAAACATCCCTATTAAGACCAGCAGCGAGATACCCCCAAAACATATATCCCTTCCTTTGTGCTGCGTCATTTCGATATCGCTGAACTTGTCGTAATGAAAATTAAGTTTCTCCAGATAGTTTAATAGGAAAACGCTGAATACTACCGGAATGAGCATGAGAATGGCAATCACTGCACCATTATTGAAATCAGGGATTGAACCTAGCATGACTTGATACAGTTGCGTCGCAACAACGGAGTAGGTCCCGCCGACTGAAGCCGGTATCCCAAAATCGGTGAAGCTCAAGATGAAGGAAAGGACAAAGGCTCCTCCCAAAGTTCCCGACAATGGCCGTATGATCGTATTCATGAAACTTCTTATCGTTCCGTCACCCATTAATTTCGAAACGATCATGAACTTTTTATCCATGTACTTGAAGGAATTATTAATGAGCAGAAAAGCTGATGGCAATGTATAAATCACATAACCTATCAATAATCCATTAAAGCCGTATATATCGAATAGATTCCTTCCAAAGATCTTCGTTATGATTCCTTGATTGCCGAAAGAGTAGATGATCGCAAACCCGAATGTGATCGTCGGAAGCAGCATCGGAATAAGGATCCCTGTTTTAATTACACTTTTTAATGGCCTATATAATCGGGTGCAATGGATGGAATAGGCCAGGAAAAAGGCTAAAACGGTCGTAATGACGGCTGTGAGCCCTGAAATTTTCACGCTGTTTCCAAATGACTTCATCAGCTCTGCATTTGAAAGGACCGTTTGATAATTCGAGAGATTGATTCCATCTGCCGTTTCAAAAGAACGGACGAACAATATGCCAAGCGGCAAAAAAAGAAAAGCGGCAAATAGCAGTAAGATAGGTATATAAATGACTCTCATTGCAGGTTTTACATCAGGCATACTTTTCACCGAATAAGTTATAAATATTTTCTCTCTTGATCTCCAGTTGTTTTAGAATGAATTCCTTAACAAAATCATTGGCTGGCTGATTGATGATTTCTTGGGGTGATCCAAATTGAGAAATATTCCCTTGATTAATGATCAAAATTTTATCGGACATCGTCAAAGCCTCTTCAGGGTCATGTGTCACTATGATCGTCGTCAGCTTATATTCTCGGGCAATGGATTTGATGCGTTCCTTTATCGATTCCTTGATGACACCATCCAAAGCACTCAGTGGCTCATCTAGTAAAAGGATCTTCGGTTTCATTACAAGAGTCCTTGCGATCGATACCCTTTGTTTCTGACCACCTGATAATTCGCTGATCCTCTTTTTCAAATGCGGTGTTAGTTCCAGGAAATCGATGTATTCCTGAAGCTCTTCCTTGGAAACCGATCCCTTCCTGTTCCTCAATCCATAAACGATATTTTCATAGGCATTTAAATGAGGGAAAAGAGCGTAATCCTGGAAAACGATATTAAATCCCCGGTCTTTCATGGGCACGTTACTCAAATCGGTATCATTGAAAATGATTTTTCCATGATTGATACCCGTCAAGCCCAAAATAATATGTAATAAAGTAGTTTTGCCGCTTCCACTTGGTCCTAATAGTGAAACGATCTCCCCCGTTTTAATTTCAAGATTTATATTATCCAAAACTGATTTTCCATCGAATTGCTTGCTAATATTTTGTAATTTTAGCAAACCGTTCACCTCCTTCAATACACCCTCAGTATAAAAGCCATTTGTAAAACGAATTTGAGATATTTGTAAATACTCTGTAAATACTGAACACTTTATTACCAACTTCATACTAACTTTTGACCAATTGATGATATTTTTATTGTCTACTTGTTGAATATGTTCGCGGTAAACAGTACACTTAACATGAATATCAGGAAGATAGATATGAAGAATAGGCGGGTGAAACTTATGCTTCCTCTGGAAAGGCAAAAGAAGATCATCGAGTTATTAACGATTAGAAAAGTCATGAAGATTGCCGAGCTTACTGAAGAAATGCAAGTTTCCATCGAAACCATCAGAAGGGATATAAACCTTCTTACAAGGCAAGGAAAAATAGAAAAGATCTATGGCGGCGTTAAGCTGGTTCAATCGAAGTTTGGAGAATCGACGATAGATGAACGGATGTTCAGTCAATTAGAAGAAAAGGAATCCATCGCCCAAAAATGCAGTGAGTATATCAACGATGGTGATTGCATTTATATCGATAGTGGTTCGACAACCTATCAAATCGCTAAATATATAAAACAGAAAAAGAAACTGACCGTGATAACCAGTTCGATCCCTGTTGTAAATGAGCTCATTCATAGCGATATCGAGATATTGATCATAGGGGGGAAAGTGAGGAGAAATGAACAATCCATTGTTGCATTTGACTACTTATTCAACTTTAGTGAATTGAATATTTCGAAAGCATTCATTTGTGCGAGTGGCATAACCATTGAAAAAGGCATCTCCGACTATAATTTAGAAGAAGCGAACACACGAAAAAAAATCATTGAATTATCCCAAGAAGTCTATGTTGCCGCTGACAGCACCAAGTTCGGGAAAGACGTGACCATCGGGATTTCTTCACTGGATAAAATCGATTACATCATTACCGACGATCATTTACATAAAGATTTCATCTCTTCGTTTAAAGAGACCGACACACATTTGATTCTTTCTTAAAAGTCGAAAAAACGGGAACTATACAGTAGTATAGTTCCCGTTCAGTTTGTAGACAAAAGGAGTTCGGCGAATGTCAAATACAGTTGCAATGAAGGACGTTTAACAAGTCTAATTTGGGCGATCACCTTCGGGAAATCAATAACTGCCAGACTAAATGATGTTCAGGGACCAATTGGCCCAAAGGCACACCTTAACACAACGTTGATTTCCCCTCCAGGCACTCGCTTTCCGCGGACGGTCCGGAAGCCTCCTCGGCGCTTTTGCGCCTGCGGGGTCTCCCCTGGACGCGCTTTTCCCGCAGGAGTCTCGTACCTTACGTTCCAATCAACTGGAATACTTTTTTTAAAAAACTGCAGGTAAACTCGCTTTTCTTTGAGTTTGTCGACCCAATGGGATTGGTCTCATCCCGAATCCCTTTCATGATTACCGAGGGGATTTTTACTACATTTTCAAAACAAAACTTGGTTATCCTTTATGTATTTTTAATGTTTTATATGATGAAAACTCTCTGAATTAAAGAAATTTGCGACACTCCTGCCGAATACCTGGCTAGCCGAGACCCCACAGGCGCTTGCTTTGATGTGGCTTGGCAGACAGTCGGCGGAAAGGGAGCGGATTTCTAAAATCAACTGGAACGTTTTCTTGAGGGTTTGTACAATACAATCATTGATTTCTACTCCAGGTACTCGCTTTCCGCGGGCGGTCCGGGAAATCACCTAAGCAAATAACATATCCTATTTAAAGTTCCTTTCATGCATAATCAGCCATTATTCCTTTCTCCATAAGCCACCCCGCCCGCCTATACTGCTGCAGAAAGTCCACACATATGCTTACGTTTATATCAAGATGAATTTTTACTGGATCTCTGGATTTAAAGGAATGGTTGTGCTGGATTCTCGTTTAATGGTTCCGGACAAATAAAAAAATGCCCTTTCATACCGAGGGCATTTTCATAATCCAATTTATTAATTTACGAAAAGATATAACTTTCTATGATATTCCACAAATGCCTGCTGGTCCTTTTCCGTGTAGTCCATCCACTTCACTTTCTTGCATCTTTCCTCTAATCTCTCATTCAACTCATCTTCTATTTCATTCATGAAACGAATGATTTCCCCATAAGGCATATTGAAATGACGGGCTGCGAGCCTGGGCGGAGAATGCTTTACCAGCAATCTCATGAATTGATCGACCGTGTCCGCCTTCGAGGCAAGATAATCTTCCTCATTCACGATGAATTCATACACTTGTTTTTTCACGCCAGAAAGTCTGGTCACTTCGTCGCGCAATAAAAACTCCATTAATCTTTCGTTCATATGGTTCTACCTCGAATTTGTTTATATTTACATTCTTTTTAGATCATGTATGAAAAAGTTATACTGCCCTCAACACCTCATTATGACATCGTAACCCCAAGCCATCAAGCAATTCCTGTATCCACACACAAAACGTAACTGTTACGATTTATGATTCTATTTAAGTAAAATAACATGTATATGCCTCTTAGTCAACGTTCGAGCTGTGTGACATCCCTTTATGCATATTTAGAATCGTTTATTGGTAAAATATGAGTATGAACAAATGGAACAACACAATCTTATTAATTTTTATATATGTAAAGAGAATAATTTTGTTAAAATTTGATATAATAAATGTAATATTTAGTCAATTAGCATCTTTTTATAGAATTTGCTTTTGTAAAGGAGTAAAATGATGCTAATGACATCTTATTTTTTCCAATGTTTCCGAGGAGTTATAGGGTGGGTATAGCAAGTACATAGTGACAGCTGAAATGCTGTCCGACATATCGGTTGTTTTCATTTGTTCAAAATAACAATGAAAAGAATAAGGAGTGATTTTTTGAAACCTTCAACAAATCGCATGTTAACCCGTATTAAATCCGTTTATATGTTCATCAGTAATAACGGTACGGTTTCTACTCAAGAGCTTGTAGAAGAATTTGGCATCACTCCTCGAACTGTGCAGCGCGATTTAAATGTCTTAGCATACAATGACCTTGTTCAAAGCCCAAGCCGTGGCCTTTGGACGACAACAAGTAAAAAGGTGAAGATGTCATCGTAAAAAGAACGACCACCCGAACGAGATCGATATGTAAAATACTTTGAGGCGGACAATATTTGTCCGCCTCATTTTTTATGCCTATATTCATTCAGCAGGCTGGCCCGCCTTTAACTGTTCAAGCTCTTCCGTCGTTAGCTCACGGTACTCACCAAGCTCAAGCTCCTCATCAAGCTGTAAACTTCCCATGGAAAGACGCTTTAGGTAGACGACACGTTTGCCGACGGCCTCAAACATCCGCTTCACCTGATGGAACTTTCCTTCCATGATCGTCAGCTCGATATCCGATGTCAGACCTGATTTTAAAATATTCAATTCACCTGGTTTTGTTTCGTACCCATCATCCAAGGTCACGCCGTTGCGGAATGCCTCAATATCCTCTTCCGTCACTTCGCCATCAATGACCGCAAAATATGTTTTAGGGACATGTTTCTTCGGGGAAAGCAATTGGTGGGCAAGCTTTCCATCATTCGTGATAAGCAATAACCCTTCTGTGTCCTTATCCAGACGGCCTACAGGAAATGGCTCGAATACTGAATCCTCTGGCTCCAAGATGTCGATGACCGTTTCTTGGTGTTTGTCTTCCGTTGCCGACAATACGCCTGGCGGTTTATTCATCATTAAATATATGAACTCCCTATATTCAACCCGTTCATCATGGACGGTCACGATTTCCGTATCAGGGTCCACTTGCTCTTTCGGATCCTTCAGCACCCTTTCATTGACCTTCACGGCGCCGGATTTCAGGAGCTTTTTCACTTCTTTCCTGCTGCCATAACCAATATTGGATAAAATCTTATCAATTCTCATCGTTTCCTCCTAAAGCCTTTTCAGTAAAAAGCCTTGCCCACTTTAATGACAGGCAAGGCCAATATATTTTTAATCTGGGGATTTATTTTATCATACCCTTTTTTTTACAAATCAAACTTCTATCTTATAATCCCAATTTAGCTTTTAACCGATCGATCCGGGTACCGAACAAACGATGGGCAAGTTTGCTTTTCAAGGAAAGTGCCGCATAAATGAGCGCTCCAAAGATTGCACAAATGGCCACGATCAAAATCGCTTGAAAGCGCCCTTCCGTTGTAAGCCACAGCGATAATAAACTGTTCATGCCCCATGCAGCCAGTCCCATAATCATTGAAAAAACAGAGATCAAAACAGATCTTCTGATGGTAAGGCTGTAACGATATCCAGTAAAGTAAGTAATGACATACAAATTCAGCAGTACAGCAGCCAAGTAGCCGAATGCCGTGGCATAAACGGATCCTTCCGTTTCAAACAACTTGATCATCGGGATATTCAAGCTCAATTTGATTAAAAAGCCAACAAGCAGGCTGAGCACCGTATATTTCTGCTGATTGATGCCTTGTAAAACGGCCGCCGAAACGGAAAAAAGCGCAAACAAGATGGAAACGGGCGCATATGCCTTCAGGACGCTGATTCCAAGTGGATCATGGCTGTAAAAGGCACTATAGATTGGGTCGGCCAGTACCGACATGCCAACGACCGCAGGGATCGTAATGAACAACAAAATTTGAAAGGCTTGGTTAAGCTGGCGGTTTAACTCTTCCGAATCCTCGCTTACATAAGCCTTCGTCACCGAGGGCAGAAGCGCCATCGAAAACCCGGTTGCAAGGGTCATCGGAATCAAAACAAGCTTCTGGGCATATACATTCAACACCCCAAGTGCATCTTCTGCGACATGCTGCAGCCCGATGGCCGACATCGCCTTATTGAAAGACAGCAAGTCCGCCAACTGAAACATTGGCATCGCGATTCCGACGAATATAAAAGGAATCGACGAAAGAAATATTTCTTTATAGATTTCCTTCAGGGAAATGTCCATCGTCCCCCGGTCTTTCTTCATCAAGCTGTCCAAATGGGGTTTTTGTTTTTTCCAATACCAAAATAACACCACTAAACCGCCGACAGCTCCGACCGTCGCCGCGAATGTAGCCATTTGGATGGCCTTCACTAACTCTCCATCCAAGACATTTAAAACAACATACACCCCGGCCAGAAGGAACACGATGCGGACAATTTGTTCGACAACCTGCGAAATGGCTGTTGGTTCCATCGCTTCATGACCTTGAAAGAAGCCGCGGATGATACTCATGAACGGTACAAAAATCAAGGCGAAGCTGACTGCCCGTATGATCTCCGTGACATCACTGACATCTTCCTTCTTGACCCCGAAGACTCCAGTGAACATCGGTGCCATGGTATAAAGAACCAAAAAAGCGAGAAAACCGGTGACAACCATTAATTTCAGACTCGATTTAAATAACTTCTCACCGACGGCGTATTCCTCGAGCGCATTATACTTCGAAATGAATTTAGAAACAGCAAGCGGCATGCCTGCCGTTGCAAAGCTAATGAAAATGGTATATGGAACGTACCCATATTGATAGAGGGTAGCCCCTTTATTCCCAACCATATGTTCAAATGGGATGACGTAAAATAAACCAAGTACCTTGGAAATAATCGCTCCCAGCGTTAATATAAAAGCCCCTTTTAAAAACTTAGATGACATCTAATCCCTTCCTGCCTCTGTCAGTTACGTTTCACACGCTCTTTATCTTATCATATTAAAGTATTTTTTCTATAGAAAACTACAATCAAGTTTATCGTTTTCGAAGATAATACACAAACAAATAATCCCTTTTTTTCTACATTCGCAATCTGAAGGGCACTTGCTATATAATGAAGGGACTGAAAATGATAAAGTGGTGATCAATTTGAAATATGATGTAGTGGTAATTGGCGGCGGTCCTTCCGGATTGATGGCAGCAATAGCGGCCGGGGAAAAAGGGGCCCATGTATTGTTAGTGGATAAAGGCGAGAAGCTTGGCAGGAAACTTGCAATCTCGGGCGGCGGGCGCTGCAACGTGACGAACAGGCTCTCAATCGATGAAATCATTCAGCATATCCCTGGAAACGGGCGATTTCTATACAGTGCTTTCTCAGAGTTCAATAATGAAGACATTATTCAATTCTTTGAAAAATTGGGCGTGGCCCTCAAAGAAGAGGACCATGGCCGGATGTTCCCGGTCAACGATAAAGCGCAAAGTGTCGTGGATGCCCTGCTGACGCGTCTGTCGAATTTAAAAGTAACGATCTATAAGAACTCCCCAGTTGCGGAAGTTCTCTATGAACATGGAAAAACAAGCGGTGTCCGGTTAAAAGATGGACAGACCATTGACACGGATGCAGTCGTGATAGCAGTCGGTGGAAAATCAGTTCCTCACACCGGTTCAACCGGCGACGGCTACGCATGGGCTAAAAAGGCGGGGCATACGATTACCGAACTGTTCCCAACTGAAGTTCCCGTACTAAGCCATGAAACATTCATTAAAGATCGGACGCTTCAAGGTCTCGCACTTCGGGATGTTTCATTGAGTGTCCTTAACCCAAAGGGCAAGGCCCTGATTACCCACCAAATGGATATGCTCTTCACCCATTTTGGCGTCTCCGGTCCAGCTGTTCTGAGATGCAGCCAATTCGTCGTGAAAGCGATGAAAAAATGGAACCTATCGGAAGTGACAATGAAACTCGATGCCCTTCCGGACAGAAACAAGGAAGAGGTTTTTCAAGACATCATGAAGGAAATCAAAGCCGAACCGAAAAAAGCCATTAAGAACACCTTAAAAGGTTTAGTTCCTGAGCGATACCTTCACTTCCTGCTTGAGCGTAGCGGAATCGACCTTCAAGAGCAAGGAGCGACGATATCAAATGAAAAAATCCGCCGCTTTGCTGAACTATGCAAGGACTTCCAATTCGGAGTACACGGCACCCAGCCGCTGGAAAAAGCCTTCGTCACGGGCGGCGGCGTATCCGTCAAAGAAATTCACCCAAAAGAAATGGCATCCAAACTAATGGCTGGACTGTATTTCTGCGGTGAAATCCTGGATATACACGGATACACAGGCGGCTACAATATCACCTCGGCATTAGTAACCGGAAGACTCGCCGGAATGAATGCTGCCATATATGCCCGTTCATAATTCTAAAAGAGGCTGATCCATTTGGATCAGCCTCTTTTAGATATGATTTCGCATTTCCGGCGTAGGCGCACTTTTTTCGGCCACCACCTCTTTTATTCCAGCATTCCGTTAAAAAGTTCTGGATGATAGCGAAAAGCTTCGAGGTCAATGGTATTCCGTTTCGTGAATATGACGCCTTCACTCTCGAGCATCGCTTTCTGGTGTTCTGCGGCGCCGTCCGCTTTTATGCCGATTTCGCCTTTTGCATTGATTACCCGATGCCAGGGAAGGTCGTGTTTTTTGCTGCTTGAATGAAGGATCCTTACGACCTGCCTTGCACCGCGCGGACTTCCGGCGAGCTGTCCAATTTGACCATATGTCATCACTTTACCGGAAGGGATATGTTGAATGATTTTAATCACCCGTTCAGTAAAACTTTCCAAAATACCTCTCCCCTTTGTTCTATCCGTTAGCCAAAATCGTAATATTTTCATCGGTTACCAGGACCCCATGATGCTTGATCAAGTTTGCTTTTAGCTCGGAAGGCACTCTGCAGTCATCGTACGCACAAACAGAAATCAAGCCTCGTTCTTTGATCAATTTATCGATTCCTTCTTCATATTCACCTATTGCTACGCTGACTTGATCGTCATGGCCCCATTCAACATGTCCCCATGTCCGCACGAGTTGATTTCGTTTAGAGTATGTATCGATATTTTCCAAGAAATAATTAACCATCGTCGAAGGATGGAAGTCTCCATGAAAACAATAAAAATCAAAATTATTAATAAGATGCACTTTCTCCAATTGCTCCTCATTTAAATGAAGCTGCAATTTTTTATACACCAAAGGAAAGATACGGTCATTTTCGACGATCAGGATGTGGTCTCCCTGTTCAACACCCGCAATGATGAATGTTGCTTCATTTTCAATGTAGGCTTCCAATTCATTAAAACAGTATAAGATATGGCCCCCATCCGATTGCTGTATAGTTTCTATTAGTTGTCTCATATTGTTATCCAAAATGGATCTCCCCTTTAAATACACCAGTTCGCACTATGTATTATGTTTAACTTTACCCATTATCTCTGTGTTTGTAAAATTCATAGAGTAATTTAATTGGTTTTTCCTAATTTATACCTACTATCTTTTTTGATTGGGAAGTCGAACTGAGGCTGCTTCAAGTCCACTCATCAAAAGACCAAGGCAGCCCAATTCAGCAGACTCCGTTCTTAAATGCATTTTCCTTTTTGATGCACGTACCTAAATCACAGGATAATACGGCACATAGCGCGGGTTATAATAATAGGGCGGTCTTGGTCCTATGAGGGGCAATTCAAAGGTATTTGGGTTGGAATCATATAACAACTCCACTTTTTCATCGGATTGTTCGACCAATAGCAACTTCACTTCTTCACTATAATAATAGGGCATATAGAGGCCTCCAAAAACTTTTTTCTCCCCTTCAGCATATTCGAAACTGCACGGCAACGAGCCCGTACCCAAACATGTTCTTCATGCACGGCATTTACCTGATCGACATAAAGTAATCCGACTAAATTCTTTTTTAGGAGGGCTCCCCATGGCCAACATTGATTTTACTCGTGCCTTGGCAAACAGTCTTATCGATCAAGGCATACGGGTGAACGCCATTGCGCCCGGAAGGTTTTGGACACCCCTCATCCCGGCAAGTTTCTCGGCAGACTAAGTGACACAGGTCGATAACCCGATGGAGCGTCATGGTCAGCCATTCGAACTGGCTCCCACCTTTGTCTATCTCGCTTCCGATGATTCCCGTTTTGTGACAGGACAAACACTTCATGTCAACGGCGGGGAAGCTACATCATCCTAACTTTCCACACCGAATAATTCTCCCTTCCCTGAAACTCAAGAGGTTTTGGGAGTCCACTTTCTTGCATTCATGGAAAAAGACTACCTTGTTTTGCCCGCCTTGCAGCAATAGGTAGTCTAATGTTGATTATATGTACGGATAAAGGTAGGGCAAAGCCCCCTTTATTTTTTCTTATAGATGATCATCGCACTAAAACAGTAAATCTGTTCCTCTTCCTCTTCACCTGTAGTGGCGACATTGTACTTGATATCGACGATTTGATTATCACGGATGTCTTCCAAGAAAACGTTCATTTCATCCTCTAGATCCTTTTCATGCTCATAATCGAATAATTTAACTTGAATCATCGGCTTTCCCCTGCCCTTTTACTATAATGATAGTTATTGTGCAGGATGCCCATTTTTCATGAGGATTATACTCGGTTTTTTTGTAAAGCGGATAATAATGCAACCACTTCATCCCCGACTTCTTCTGTAGAGGCTACCCCGCCCATATCGGGTGTCAGCGACTTTTTATCGACCATCACCCGTTCGATCACGTCCAACACTTTTGCTCCCCAATCCTCATGCCCGAAGAAATCGAGAATCTGACTGGCGGACCATATGGCCGCAAGTGGATTGGCGATGCCTTGATGTGCAATATCCGGGGCTGAGCCATGAATCGGTTCGAACATTGAAGGATAAATCCGTTCCGGGTTTAAATTGGCTCCCGCTGCCAGACCCATCCCCCCTGCAATGGCTGCACCTAAATCCGTGATGATGTCACCAAACAAATTGGAAGTGACAACGATTTGAAATCGTTCGGGCTGTTTGACAAAAAACATGCTCGCCGCATCGACCAGATAGGAATTCGTTTCTACATCCGGATACTCCTGTCCGACTTCTTCAAAAACCTGATCCCAAAAGACCATTGAATAATTCAATGCGTTCGCCTTGCTTATACTCGTTAGCGTCCTTCCTGTCTTACGCGCCAGTTCATACGCATAACGGATGATTCTCTCCGTTCCTTTTCGTGAAAAGACCCCAGTCTGCAGTACGACTTCTTCTGGCTTGCCTTTAAAAAGCCAATCACCGGCACCGGAATATTCCCCTTCACTGTTTTCACGGATGACAACCATATCGATTTGGTCACGAGTCACGTCTTTTAATGGACAAGGTGCACCTTGAAGCAATTTTACTGGTCGAACATTCACATATTGGTCAAATTGCTTTCTGATTTTCAGCAGGAGTTCACGTAATGAAATATGATCCGGGACACCAGGATAACCCACCGCCCCAAGATACACGGCATCAAACTTCATCAGTTGTTCCAGTCCGTCGTCGGGCAGCATTTTGCCGTGCTCAAGATAATATTCACAGCCCCATGGAAAATATGTGAACTCGAAAGAAAAATCCCCGGCAATTCCAGCCACTTCTTTAAGGACCTTCACACCTTCATTAATCACCTCAGGACCTATACCGTCACCCGCAATGACCGCTATTTTATGGACATTCATTCTTCAACTCTCCTTTTTCTATATTTTCTGATTTCAACAACCTAATTTTAACATATAACGTATGCTTCCCAGGCCCTAATGGAACGCGTACAGGTGAACGGCAAAGTTTTATCGAAAATGTCCATAATGCAGAAAAAAAAGCCCTTTCATGATGAAAGGACCCTTTTTTTTCACGCCTTCAAAAATGCGCGTCTTTCCGCATATTCACGGCATTGTGAACAAACCGCGATCTTTTTTCTTTCTTCATTTAAATATGTCGTCACATTCTTGGATTTTCGCTTACAAAAGTAACAGGTTTTTTTGAAAAACTTCACTTAACGATGACTTCGCCGTCCCACTCAAGCATTCCGCCAACCATGTTTGCCACTTTATATCCTTGTTCCTGAAGATAATGGCATACATTTTCACTGCGGCGTCCAGAACGGCAGATAAAAATATATTCTTTTTCTTTATCAAAATAGTCAAGATTTTCCGGGATATCATTCATGCGAATATGCTTCGCGCCTTCGATCATTCCCTCTTGCACTTCTTCGTCTTCACGAACATCGACAAGTTCCATCGCTTCGCCTGCCTCAAGCTTGGCTTCCACTTCTTCAGTTGTAATGATTTTGATTTCTTCCATAATTAGCACCTCGAATTAAGTTTGATTTATCTTATTCATTATAACAAAATTTCCAGATAAACATCACGTAATGGATCCCCTGATGAAATTTCCCCCTCGATAATTTGAGTCCAACTAAAAACGCCAGCGAATATAATATTCGCCGGCGTTTTAAGGAATAAATTTGTATCAATGCTTGAATGCCAGTTGATATTGTTTAGGGATCTCCGTTTCTTTATTCAAAGCTTTAGACGCTTCAAGTGCCCAATAAGGGTTTCGCAGCATTCCTCTGCCGACGGCAACCAAATCCGCTTCTTCATTACCAATGATTGAATTTGCAAGAATCGGATCATCTAATCGGCCTACAGCAATCACCGGAATATCCAAAGCTTTTTTGATTTCCCTGGCCAACGGCGTTTGATAGCTGGCATGCGTACCAGGTCTTCCGTCTGCTCCAATCGGGCCTTCTCCTCCAGAGCTTACATGGAACATATCCACGCCTGCTTCTTTAAAGACTTTTGAAAATGCAATGCTTTCTTCAAGACCATATCCACCTTCAACGTATTCCTTTGCAGAAATGCGCATGATTAAAGGCATGTCGGCAGGCATTTCGCTTTTCACTGCTTTAATGACTTCCACTCCAAATTTGGTCAGGTCTTTTCCGTATTCGTCTTCACGTTTATTCGTAAGCGGTGATGTGAATTGGTGGATTAAATACCCGTGTGCACCATGTAATTCAATTACGTCAAATCCTGCTTGAACAGCCCTTCTGACGGAAGCACGGAATTTATCGACCATTTCCTTTACTTCTTCCGTTTCTAAAGCTCTTGGTGTTTTAAACGTTTCATCAAATGCTATGGCCGATGGTGCTACCGGAGTTTCGGCATCTTGCGCTTTACGTCCTGCATGGGCAATTTGTATCCCGATTTTTGCTCCGTATTGATGTACTTCCTTAACGATTTTGGAGAAAGCATCAATTTGATCGTCGGACCATAATCCAAGATCGCGATTCGAAATACGTCCATCAGGCTCTACATCGGTCATTTCCACTATAATTAATCCCGTGCCGCCAACTGCCCTGCTTACATAATGCTGCTGATGCCAGTTTGTCGGGATACCATCTTCCGCTTCGACGGAGTATTGGCACATCGGAGGCATGACGATCCTATTTTTAAGTTCAAGTTCATTTATGCGATAAGGTGAAAATAAATCTTTCATATTTTTATCTCCTTTTTTATATAATGCATGCACATGCATTTATATCATCTGGATAATACTGTGTCAACTAATCAGATTCCCCGTAACACCCGAAGCTGTCATTGTAAACGCTATCGTCTGTTGGTACACTTCAGTTAATATGTGTTATATTTAATGGAAGTAAGCAGAGGAAGGCGAATATAAATGTCCAGTGAACAGAACCTTATCAATACATGGCTATCGTTTACACGTGTTCATGCCGAGCTCTCCAATGAGCTTGATCGAATGCTGCAAGCAAGACACCAAACGACTTTAAACGAATTTTATGTTCTATTATTTTTATCGAAAACACCAGAAAAAAAACTGAGGCTCCTCGAATTGCAGCAATTGGTCGGATTAAGCCAAAGTGCGATGTCCAGGCTGTCTGTTAGAATGGAAAATAAAAGCTGCGGTGTCATCCAAAGGCTTGGATATGAAGACGACCGTCGCGGTGTGTGTGCGATCATAACGGACCGCGGTGAGGTAAGGCTTCAGGAAATCCTCGATACCGTTAATGAAACATTGGAAAAGTCCTTAAAAAACAGTGATATTGACACAGCACTGAAACTATTCGTGGATGCAAAAAGCGGTCTCCAGGAGAATGAATGAATCAGTGGCGATGTATGATGTGAAATTTTGTGCCCGATTCAATTTGAGGCCTTTTTTGCATGTCCATCCCCTCCAATGCGGATATCCAGTAAAAAAAGGAGAAAGACGGATAGGTCTGTCTCTCTCCTTCTTACATGATTAAAAGTCGAAATTATCAGGATCTGGACCTACACGGTGATTTTGATTCAATCCATCAATTTGGTTCATTTCTTCTTCCGTCAATTCAAAATCGAATACAGATGAGTTTTCTACAATGCGATGTTCTTTAGTGGATTTTGGAATCGTTACAATCCCATTTTGTAAATCCCAGCGTAAAATGACTTGTGCAACAGACTTGCCATGGTTGGTCGCAATTGCTTGTAATACTTCATTATCCAGCAGTTCACCTTGCATCAAAGGAGACCATGCTTCAAGTTGTATTCCTTGTTCCTTACAAAATGCCTGAACTTCTTTTTGAGTTAAACGCGGATGGCATTCTACTTGATTGACCATCGGCTTCACTTCTGCATCTTTCATTAAATCTTCAAGATGGTGAATCTGGAAATTGCTCACACCGATCGCTTTCACTTTTCCTTCTTTATAAAGAGTTTCCAACGCTCTCCAAGCTTCTTTATATTTCCCTTCCACTGGCCAATGGATAAGATATAAATCCAAGTACTCCAAGCCAAGTTTCTTTAAGCTTTTTTCGTAAGCCGCGATTGTTGATTCATATCCCAAATCAGCATTCCAGACTTTTGATGTTACGAATAATTCTTCCCTGGAGATTCCAGCTTCTTTCAATCCCTCACGGATCCCTTGTCCAACCCCTTCTTCATTTTCATAAATGGCAGCCGTATCGATACTGCGATAACCATGTTTAATGGCCACTTTAACTGCATTTACCAGCTCAGGTCCTTCTTCCACTTTAAATACGCCCAATCCGAACCAAGGCATTTTAACGCCGTTATGCAACGTTGTTGTATCTTGTAAATGTTTCACCATTATCACTCTACCTCCAAATTTTTTCTTCATTGTTTTTATAGATTGTAATGCGCTTAAGTATCAGTATCATTACATCCCTTCAAGGAACCTTCCACATTCGCTGAAGGGATGCAATGATACTAGGGTTTTGATACTCTATACGCTTTTCAAGAAATGGAACATGCTTTTTCTAACATGCATCACTTTTTCATTCCTATGCTATTTTGTCAGTTCCCTTGGTACGGTCTTTACTTTCCAAGGCCCGGCTCAAGCCTGTTAAAATCACTGCTGCAAACACCATGACTCCACCTATCCACGCTGTATGGATCAGTCCGATCGAATCGGTAATCACCCCTCCTAAGTAGGCACCAATGGCGATTCCCGCATTGAAGGCGGCAATATTGATGGCTGACGCCACGTCCACTGCACTCGGCACGAAACGCTCCGCTAACATGACGACATAGACTTGAAGCCCTGGAACATTCATGAATGCAAACAATCCCATTAAAATGATCGTAATTAAACCAGCTATCTTAAACGGTGCCGTGAAGGTCAAGACCACCAGTACAATGGCTTGTATAAGAAACATATAGAATAGGGCATTAATAGGATTGCGATTGGCCAATTTCCCGCCGAGAGTATTCCCTATCGCTATGGCTACTCCATATACTAGCAAAATCAAGGCCACAGTTCCTTCTTTAAACCCTGTTACTTCCTGAAGTAATGGCGACAGGTACGTGAAGACAACGAATGTACCTCCGTATCCTAACGCTGTAATGATGAATACTAACAGCAATCGGCCATTTGTCACCAATTTGATTTGGTCACGGAACGTGGTCCGTGCAGCTTTTCTTAAATCGGATGGGACAAGGATGCCATTCCCGATGAAAGCTATCAGGCCGATTGCCACAATGATGATGAAAGCGAATCTCCAGCCGAATTGCTGCCCGATGAAGGTTCCAAACGGAACTCCGGTCACCGTTGCCACCGTTAGACCTGTGAACATGATGGCGATGGCACTTGCCCTGCGGTTTTCAGGGACCAAATCAGCCGCAATCGTAGCGCCTATCGACATGAAGATACCATGTGCAAGCGCTGAAATGACACGTGCGATCAATAATACACTGATCGTGGTCGCAGAAGCCGCCAATGCATTTCCGGCAATGAACACGACCATGATCCAAAGCAATAAGGTCTTTCTCGACATATTCGATGTCAGGGATGTAAGGATAGGTGCCCCGAACATGACCCCCAAGGCGTATAGAGATACCGTCAACCCCGCCGTCGTGACTGTAATGTGTAAATCTTTAGAAATGAGCGGTAATAATCCCACGCTGATGAACTCGGTTGTTCCAATCGCAAAGGCGCTGATCGCTAAAGCGAGCAATGCCCATGTACTTCTATTTTTATTTGAAATCATATCCTCTTCTCCTTCTTGTTGTTTTGTACTATCATTGAAATTGCCTTAGCAACTTTTTTTATAAATGGTACAGTGGAATTCGGTGTACAAATGTTATTATGAGATATAATACAAATAAAAAACAGTACGTACTTTAAAGTAATATAGGTACCTTAAAGTTCCTATAAAATAAGGAGAGTATGCAAATCATGCAAAAAAAGAAGTACAATATATCCGTTGAAGCGACACTGGAAGTACTGGGCGGGAAGTGGAAATGCGTAATCCTCTGCCATCTGACCCACGGAAAAAAGCGGACTAGTGAATTGAAGCGCCTAATGCCAAACATCACCCAAAAAATGTTGACCCAACAATTGCGGGAGTTGGAACAGGACGGTGTCATCAATCGGATCGTTTATAACCAAGTCCCCCCAAAAGTGGAATATGAACTAAGTGAGTATGGACAAAGCCTCGAAAGCATCCTATCCGCACTATGTACGTGGGGGGAAAATCACATTACCAGAGTGTATGGTGATAAGTTTTCCGTTCTCGAGGAAAGTGTATTGAATGATCAATTGAAGTAATTCAACATAAAAAAACGGAGTCCACTAAGGGATTCCGTTTTTTTTGATGAACCATCAATCATATTTTTTGTTTATAAAGAATTCTCCTAATTTAACTACGGGAGGTATGAAAATAAGAATTAAAGCTAGCTGAGTTTTTTTATCCATAAACATTCCGCCTTAATTTATCATAAATGCAAATATATAATTGGTGTGCATGTAAATAAAATTTCACTTTAGTAAGAGTCACCCGTTTTATTCCTTCCTTACTTTTTGGTATAATATGTAATACCATTTGATATCCAAACTCTTTTATCTGATCAAGCAGGAAGTGTTGATCACTTAAAGTTTTTATTTTGTAGACGAATGAATATAATGGTGAAACCAAGGTGTGACATATGAGGGTCTTATTAGAATTGATACGCATCATATTAATATTCGGGATAGCCGGATCGATCATTTCGATCATTGTAAACGGCATATATATAAACATAGGAGTTAATATGAATCAGTATGGCTGGCTAGGCTCGATAGCGATACTCATTTTATTGTTTGTCTGGTATAGAAATAAACTTCAGTTCAGTGGCTGGTATTCGGGAAAAGGGAAGGAAAAGCTTCCAAAAACGGCATCCCGAATACTCATCATGTGTTCACTCTTTTTTTTATGTGCCCCACCTGTTTTAAGTGTGCTGCAAATGATCTTTCAATAATCGGGATTCTATATCCCAGATAGAGCAGGAGTGAACGATTTGCGGAAATTGTTTAATAGTCTGGTTCTCATACTCCTACTCGGTGGATTTTGGTATGGATATGGTAAAGATATTCAGGAGTCTGGATTCAAGGCGGGGGTTGGTTCCTTTGCATCCGATGTTCGCACCTTTATAAACGGGCCCGAGGTTTCAACTACCTTGGAAAAACTGAGTGCTGGAGTCAGCAACCTGATAAGTTCGCTTAAGAAAACATTGGATACCGCTTCGGAAAAAGAACCGCAGGAATCGGAAAAAGTGAAAAAACCAGCACTGGAAGCACCTGCTGATGCATCCTTTTCAGTCCGTAATATTGAAATAGGCGACACGAAGGATGCCGTAGAAAAACTCGCTGGTGAAGCAAAGCGGAATACGCGGAATGAATATGGCGTGGACTGGTTCACCTATCACGAAAATTATCAAAACTTTTTCATGGCTGCCTACGATACCAACAATAAAGTTGTTGGTTTATATACGAACCAAGATTTGATTTCCTCAAAAGAAGGGATTAAACGCGGTACCCCTAAAGAAAGTGTGACAGGGAAATTGGGGGAGCCTGTTACGAAATTGCTTAAAGGAAACGTCTATTACCAGATTCGAAGCGATGGGGAATACGATATGTTTGAAATGGATAAGAGCTATGTAACCATTTTTTACGACAAACATGAGAAAAATACAGTCACATCGATCCAAATCATCGATGCAAACCTTGAAAAGCAAAAGAGCAGCTATTTTGCTGAAGCCAGCCCCGGGTTAAAGAAAGGCTTTGAATATCAATTATTCGATTTGACCAATGCATCACGGGTCAATCATAATCTCTCCGTGCTTTCATGGGATAAACAAGTGAAGGTCACTGCACAGGATCACAGTAAAGATATGGCCGTGAATCAATACTTCAACCATACAAACCTTGAAGGAGAATCCCCGTTCGACCGGATGGAAGATGACAAAATCAATTTTCGAATGGCTGGGGAAAACCTGGCTGCCGGTCAAAATAGCAGTATCTTTGCCCATGAAGGCCTGATGAATTCCATTGGACACCGGGAAAACAAATTACAGAAGGATTTTCAATCCCTCGGTGTCGGAGTTGCCTTCGATGGTGAAGAAAAACCATATTATACGGAGAACTATTTAAGGAAATAAACAAAAAAAGCTGTGCATGGGGAAACCTGCACAGCTTTTTTTTCTCTTGTTTTTAATAAAATATCACCAAACGAACAATCCAACGACCATGGCACTTAACAAGGAAACAGCCATCCCGCTAACCAACAGTTTCCAAACATTCCTTCCGATAATGTTCGATTTCTCATCATTGAGGATGGAATTGAATGTTCCATAAATCATGCCCACTGTACTGAAGTTGGCAAATGACGTCAGATAAGTGACAGCCACAGCAACTGTATGCGGAGGCAGTGTACTGACTTTATCTTTTAAATCGAGCAAGGCAACGAACTCATTCGTGGCAAGCTTGATTCCCATCAATTGAGCGACGTACATGGCATCATGTCCAGATAGTCCAAGCAGGAATGCAAATGGACTGAAAATGACAGAGAAAATCTTTTGAATGGTCAAGCCATCCACAAAGAAACCGAAAATGCCGTTTACGCTGGCCGTTAACGCCACATAACCGATAACCATGGCCATGATGACGAAGACCATTTTGGCCCCAACCAGCATACTGTTAGAAATGGTGGAAAAGAAATCTTTACGTTCCTCTTTAGAAGGTACATAAACGACGTCTTCTTCTTTACTGACATCGACAGGATTTAGCATGTTAGCGATCAGCAAGGCATTTAAGCAGTTCAAGGGTATGGCTACAAAAACATAGGTTGCCGGTACCATTGATAAGTAGGCTCCAATGATTGAACCACTGATGCTGCTCATGCTCATGATTCCAAATGTCAAAAGTCGCTGATCTTTAATCGCACTAAGTTGAAGGCGCAGAACGGCAAGTGCCTCGGTATTCCCAAGGAACATCATCTGAATCGAAAAGAAACTCTCCAGTTTTGGCAAACCGGATACTTTTGAGATGAGCCATCCCACTTTGTCAATGATCCAGGTAAGTATACCGAAATACGATAAAACATCAAAAAACGTGATGATGAAAATAATTGGCATCAATGCGCTGAAAAAGAAATCCACTTGTTCATTTGCCATTAATGAAGGAAAGACAAAAGAAATCCCTTCATTCGCACATTCAATCAACCAGGTGAAGAAGGAAGCAATCAGATTAATGACCCACGCCCCTATTTTAGTCGATAACATGAACCATGTGATAAGCAATTCAAGAACCAGCAAGGTAAGAATGGCTTTCCACTTAACGTTCCTTTTATTAGGTGAACAAAGGTAAACGATGCCCATTACAACTAAAACACCTAGTACATTCAATAAGAAATACATGCTTTCATCCCCTTTGGATATATTATTTCCCATTCATTTTCTTTATATAAAAAAGCCCTTACCTTTTTACACTTTCAGCCGCAGGAAGAAAGTGTGAAAAAGTAAGAGCCTTCATTGAAACACTAGATGCTGGATCAAACTTTTTAACTGAAACCAACATAAACCTGTTCATCTCTTCTATTTTCATACTTCCTTGTAGTCCGGCATTATTACGGCTGCCAGGTAGAAACTATCAGACCATTGTCACTGATACTATACAAGGATATTTTTAAAATGAATTTCTCTAGGAAAGATATCATTTTAAAGCAGTTTATTTTCAATTACAATACGTTTTACAATTGTTATATTAATATAAATTTTTCGAAAACAGTTAAGAAAGTCTCCTAGGGTCCAATGTTGGGTAATACTTATAAAGGAGTTGGCTTAAGTATAAACGGCCCCATCTATAGAGGACTTTAAATAACCTTCCCAGTTGTGATAATCCTTGCTTCAATTCATCATACTAACTATTACATCTCCTTTATAGGAAATAAGGACGTGAATTTTTTGTGGATTTTTTTAATAGCCAGGAAACTCTTACTGCAATTCAGTGGACTTTAAGAGCCATTATATCCTTCTTCTTCTTACTTTTTTCGGTTAAATTGATGGGGCAACGGTCCATTTCCCAGTTAAGATTACTTGATTTCATAATGGCATTAATTATTGGAAACATTCTTGCCCACCCTTTGTCTGATGAACAGTTAGGTTTGAAGGGCTCAATGATTACGACCTTTGTTTTAGTGATTTTATATATAATTAGTGTGTTTACGGGTCTTAAGTGGGGCAAACTCCGAAGGTTTTTTGACTCCGCCCCCTTTCCACTTATCGAAAATGGACAAATCATTTACAAAAGCTTAGCAAGGGCCCGAATCTCCATCGATTTTTTATTATCGGAATTAAGAAAAGAAAAAGTCGAAGATATTCAAAAAGTGTCCCTCGCACTATGGGAACCGGGTGGTACCATTTCATTGTTTTTAGATCCACAATATGAAGCGGTAACCCCAGCAGATATGCATCTAGCAACAAATGCCTTCACTTTTCCCAAAACGATCATTAAAGAGGGGCAGATTGATTTTAAAGAATTAAATCGAGGCGGAAAAGACGAAGAATGGCTGAAAAACAGAATCAAAATAACATACCATGCGGATGTAAACGATATTTTATTAGCAACTCTTGATAATAACGATAACTTAAAGGTCTTTTTCTACAAATAAATACTTGGAGCTTAAGAGTATAACTTATTATAGTCAGGCCCTAATTGGCAGCCCGATTTTCCCAAAATAAAATCCCCTCAAGATGGAAGTGTAACACCTACATATAAAATGTCGGCTTTTACACTTTCAAACTTAAAAGGGGATAATATCACATTCATGCCTTCAAGAAAATATTACTCCGACCAATTCAGAGTATTTAAGAACTTGTACACATCCTCATAAACCTGCTCACGTTCTTTACCTAATGTGATTATATGACCAGAGTTTTCATACCATATCAAGTGTTTATGCTGCGTATCGACTTCATTGAAAATCGCTGTAGCACTATTCGTATAGTCAGGATCATCCAAGCGCCCTTGTAAAACAAGAGTTGGTGATGTGATTAGATCTAAATTTTCACCCGTCTCATTTATTACATTCACCACATCTTTCAGTGAAGTCATCGGGTCTTCTTCCAACAGCTTCACTTCTGCAGCAATTTGGTCAGCATCTTTGCCTTGAAACTTCTTATAGGCCTGTGCATAATTGAGCAAGCGGTTTTTTTGTCGATCGCTACTTTTTCCTTGTGTCGGGGCACACATTGAAACTACGCCTTTTACAGGAAGTTCAATTCCCACTTTCAATGAGAACAATCCTCCTAAAGAAATTCCAATAACAGCAATTTCCTCGTAACCTTCCTCTTTAAGGAATTTATAGCCATTGACTACATCTTCCCACCATTCCTTTGGACCTGTTTTAGCAAGTTCCTCGGCTGATACTCCGTGCCCTCTATAAAGAGGCCCGTGACTAGTATAGTCGCGATCATGCAGGTATTTCCCTAATTTCTTCATATCTCCTGTACTTCCGGTAAACCCGTGAAGTAAAAGAACAGCTCTATTTCCACCTCTGTATGTGAATGACTCAGGTGCTTTCACTTTCATCTTTCTAGGACCTTCTTTCTGCTCTTGTTGATAAATAGAATCTAAATGATTTTCAAAAAAAAATCAATTAATACCCCTTGAGTGGGATTTCTTCTATCCTATTCCGTATTTTCATTAAAACAATTAAATCATGTATATAATATCCTTACCACACGCTTTACAACTCATCCGTTCCGAAGCACATTTTACTATGATTGATTTTATTTAGCAATCGTCATTTAACCATTTTTTTTAAGAAAAGTAAAATGCACCTTGTGTTACGATGCACAAAGTATTACACTTTTAAAATGAAAAGGAGGCGATTTTATTTGGATAAAGAACTAATGAAGGGAAGCATTGACCTCCTTTTGCTTTCACTTCTTTCACAAAAAAAGCTATATGGCTATGAAATCACGAAGATCTTGAGAGAAATGAGCATGGGCAAATACGAAATCAGTGAAGGCACCCTCTACCCCGCCCTTAAACGGTTGGAAAAAAAGGAATTCATAGAAGGCCATTGGAAAGAGTCCGAATCAAGTCGCAGGAAATATTATCATGTCACGGAAACTGGACAAACCGAACTTGAACGGAAACGGAAATGCTTTTTCACCCTAGAAAAGTTAGTTCGGAAAAGCGCAGAGCAATTCTGACCAAAAACAAGATAAAAAGCTTCCCGCACCCATGATTGGAACGGTGGAAGAAGCTTTTTTTGCTGTTTACTCGTGAATTTCGCACGTTTACTCGTGAATTTTGCACGTTTACTCGGGAGTTTGGAGCATTTACTCGTGAGTTCATGCGCCACTCTTGGGTTTGTGCTGTTTACTCGTGAGTTTCGCACGTTTACTCGTGAATTTTGCTGCTTTACTCGTGAGTTTAGATCATTTACTCGTGAGTTTGGATCATTTACTCGTGAATTCGTGCGCCACTCTTGGATTTGTGCTGTTTACTCGTGAGTTTCGCACGTTTACTCGGGAGTTTTGCTGTTTTACTCGTGAGTTTGGATCATTTACTCGTGAGTTCGTGCGCCACTCTTGGGTTTGTGCTGTTTACTCGGGAGTTTTGCTGTTTTACTCGTGAATTTGGGTCATTTACTCGGGAGTTCGTGCGCAACTCTTGGGTTTGTGCTGTTTACTCGGGAGTTTCGTACGTTTACTCGTGAATTTTGCTGTTTTACTCGGGAGTTTGGATCATTTACTCGTGAGTTCTTGCGCCACTCTTGGGTTTGTGCTGTTTACTCGTGAGTTTCGTACGTTTACTCGTGAGTTTTGCTGTTTTACTCGTGAGTTTGGGTCATTTACTCGTGAGTTCGTGCGCCACTCTTGGGTTTGTGCTGTTTACTCGTGAGTTTCGTACGTTTACTCGTGAATTTTGCTGTTTTACTCGTGAGTTTGGATCATTTACTCGTGAGTTCGTGCGCCACTCTTGGGTTTGTGCTGTTTACTCGTGAGTTTCGTACGTTTACTCGTGAGTTTTGCTGTTTTACTCGTGAGTTTGGGTCATTTACTCGTGAGTTCGTGCGCCACTCTTGGGTTTGTGCTGTTTACTCGTGAGTTTCGTACGTTTACTCGTGAGTTTCGTACGTTTACTCGTGAGTTTTGCTGTTTTACTCGTGAGTTTGGATCATTTACTCGTGAATTCGTGCTGTTTACTCGTAAGTTACTCCGATCACGCAAAAAAAGGACCTAATTAGGTCCTTTTTTGTCTATTCCTTTATGCTTCCGATAATTGGCGCAGGAGAGCTTCATACAATCCCCTTGAACTTGCGGGCCATATTTTTCACGAAAGGCCTCGAGACAATAGCATTTGTCTTCTTCCCTTTTGGTTCCATCCATCGAGTGCATCCCTCCTAGCATTCAACCGGAGACTACTCGCTTCTCCAGCCTTACGTTGATTCGGCCCAACAATGTGGCACCGATTGACTGAATGACTGTTTTAACGATGATTTGGCCGATAACCGCAGCGGGTACAGCTTCCCATGGCAAAATATTGGCACCCAGTGGACTTAGGCCAATCACGACAAATATCACTGAATCGAAAAATCCTCCAACGATCCCGCTGTAAAACACCCTCCAACTCATCGGGAGCTTTAACCGGGTATAAATCTCGGTATCCGCTGTTTCTGCCACCACGAAAGATAATGCGGAAGCAAATACAATCAATAATGTATCTCCTAATAAAAATGATACACACGCAGATAAAATCAGTGCGGTAACGATGCACATATAGGTTTTCGCGCGGCCGAATTTATTTTGGACCAGATCTCGAAAGATGAAGGTTCCCCCGATAAGCAATGTACCCATAGGAATGATGAACATACCAAAGTGCAATGGCTCAAAAGCTGCCGTAACCACATTCGCCGTGACGATGGATACTAAATACAATAGAATTCTTAACATTTCTTACATTCTCCTTATACAGAAAAAACAGCACCCTAAGAAAGAGCACCGTTCCCCTTAGTTTTTTTGAGAGGGTAGCTAGAACCTCTTCCGCCCGAGCGGATTATCATTTTCCTTAATTATCGTAGCTTGAAAACGATTGGAAATCAAGAAGTTTCCCTGTTGCATCGTATTTTCGATTTAGTCGCTGGGAATGGTGCGAAACCAAGGTTTTCCTTGCCGAATCGTTAAGTCAATATCCATTTTTCCAAAGCTTTGTACGTAGTGAAATTAATACGAACATCCCACTTTGTTAACACTTTAGGACTTTTGCCGATTCTTGTCGCAGAAAACTGCTTGACCAGCTGTATATGAAAAGCGACAATCATTGATAGAGTTATGTTACGGTCTTTCCTTGTAAAAGAAGAAACTCAATTGGCCACGGTCTTAAGAGGAATAACAAAAGTATAAACGCGAGGAGGAAAAAGAATAATGAAAAAAACGGCGTTTGTCTATCCTATTTATATCGCAACCACTCCAGAGAAGCTTTGGGAAGCCCTGACGAGTGGTGAATTCACGAAAAAGTATCATTTCGGATGCCAAGTCCAGTCTGATTGGCAAGAAGGCTCAACCGTTGAATATTTGCTGCAAGATGGGCGGGTTACTGATCATGGTATTGTACATAAGTGTGAGCCGTTGCACCTGCTCTCGTTTACATGGAACATGGCAGGAGACGAAACCCCTCGCGACCATCCTACACGGGTCACCTTTGAACTACAGCCAATGGATGGTTCAACCGTGAAGTTAACGCTAAAGCATGAGGAGCTATTGGAGACAGATTTCGTATACGATGACAATACCTTTAAAGGCTTAAATAATGGATGGCCTGCCATTCTAAGTAACCTGAAGAGCTTGCTTGAAACTGGACGGACCTTGCCGCCAATCTATGTAGATCGGGAGAATCAGGTGTTAGTGGAAAACGATAAAAACACATTGAAAGAGAGTTGATTTAGTATGGATACTCAAATAACTACGAAATTTAAAATAGGCAAGCCAACTAATGAGGTGTTTGAAGCCATAGTGAACCCTGAAAAAATCGGGAATTTTTGGTTCTCATCGAGTTCGGAAAGATGGGAACAAGGCCGGACGCCTACATTGAGATATGACGAATACGATGCAGAAGTGGTAGTCAATGTTTTAGAAGTCGAGAAAAATAGGAAAATCGTGTTTTCGTGGGGAGGAAATGATCAAGAAACGGTTGTTACCATCACACTTAAAGAGTTAGATAATACGAGTACAATTATCGAAGTAAACGAATCCGGTTTGAATGAAGATGACCCAGAAATAATAAACAAAATGATAGGACAAAAAGAAGGTTGGGTATATACATTAACCTGTTTAAAGGGTTATTTAGAAAATGGCGTTAATAATTTGAGAGCGTCAATAGTTTTTTAGTTATTAAAAGAATCAATGGCAGTTGGGAATGCCCAACTAAATAAAGGCTTTTTCTTCGATGTTCAAAAAAAGAAGGCTTACAAGTCTTGGTTGGACTATATCATTTTCTTAATTTTTCCGTATTATTCGGAGAAAAAAACTCAAGGATGGATGTCACCCTTGGGTTTTTCATTTACCGTATGCTGTGACACGAAATTCAATCGGAAATCACTTTTAGATACATGCCCTTCGAAGCTTTTTTATGGGCTTTAATCCCCATGTTCTTGACTTTTCCCGATAAATTGGAGGCTCTTACTAAATTGGCTCCTTGAATAACGGAAGGATCAATGAGCCGCACTTTATTTTTCAGATGAATATCGTAGTCCAATTGATCTTCTTTCAGCTTTACGTTACCATGGATCCGGTTTAACAGATTTTGCACTTCATGGTCTTCAGTGGAGCTTAATAAGGACATGACTTCTTCATCTGTACCTAGTAAGTCATCAAGGCTGATCAGGTTGTTAGCCAAAGCCAATTTTAAGGTCTTTGCCAAGATATCATAGCCATATATATTAAGTGGGTCCATGAAAAAATCAATAACTTCGCTATAATACGTTTCTACAAACCATTCCGCCGATTCAATATTATCCAAATACATCCTTCCATTAATTATGATTACATGGTTTAGAAAGTCATGAACGGATTCCAGTGTGATATGTCCGTATTGATACATATCCCGGAGAGTATAATCTACCCGATCGGCGCATAACTCAGGTGCTGGCTGTTCAAGCAATTCCCATTTTGATTGAAAAATATCTTCACATTCATATCCATACCTCTTCAGTATTAAGGGGATTTCGGATTCCATAATGACATGTTCATATATTTTTTCATGATAATCTTCATCCTTACAATCCAGAACGAAATCAATTACATGTGAGAATGCAGTGTGGGATACGTCATGCAGCAAGCCCGCGATTTGTTCCTCCAATGACCCACCAAGCGATTTTATTAAAAGCATCACACCTATTGAATGGTCAAACCGTGTGGCGTCCCACTTCTCATTAACTAAATAACTTGCCCCGCCTTGATGTATCCCCTTCAATCTTTGGAGCGGTTTGCTTACTATCAACTCTTCGAGAACTCCCTCTACAATGTGTTTCCCATAGATACTATCCGAAACTATCAATAACTGCCACCTCCCCCATTAGTTTACTCATTACAGGCAGGTGATTTCACTGATTTTCTTCTGTGAAAATTATTTCCCCCTTTTGATTTTGCTCATATTGCTTCCTTACCAATTTTTCTAACTCCTCTTCATCATTCAAATCGATATTCCCTGGATTGACCTCATCAATACCCTCTATGAATATCATTTCATTTGTTTTTATTACCTGATCTGTCGGATACACTTCAAAAATGTCTTCTACAGGTTTTGTTTTATTTTTATAAGGTTTAGTGAATAAAAAAAAAGCAGTCAAGACTATGATAATTGAAGACAAAATACCGAATTTATTTTTCATTTATTCATCCCTTCCAAGCTATCTATATGACCTTATACTACCATAAAAGGATATAACTGGTTAAAAAAATTAGTCAAGCTCATATATAGCGGGTTCCTTCTTTCAGTTACAAGGACATTCAAATTTCTGGTTAAGGGAACTGGAAATGAATTCTGCATCTTCGCCCACTGCTGCCTTTGCAACTTTATCCTCCCCTTAAACCGTAAGACTGCAAGTGTTCCTTTCGGTTTCAGGTTTACTATTGGCGATGGCGATTTCGGTTGCTTCCAATGGAAAAGTCCACTAAAAAAACATTTATTCAGAAGAATGTCTAATATTTGACATTTGAAAATCAGTACGATATCATCCTAATTAACCAGTGGTCAATAAATAAGGGGGTGCTATAATGTCGCCAAGGAAAACGGCAGGTAAAGAATTATCCAGGGAAATGGTATTGAATGAAGCTAGACATCTTTTTGCCACCGAAGGGTATTCGAACGTCTCAATGAGACAATTGGCTAAATCATTGGATTGCAGCCATGGGGCCATTTATTATCACTTTAAAAATAAGGCAGAAATATTTTATAGTTTGGTTAAAACGGATTTTTCCGTCTTAAATATTTTAATCGATGATATCATCATGTCGGAAAATGACCCTTCCCGAAAAATCGAAAAGATTTTATTGTGCTTCATAGAGTTCGGTTTAACCCAACAGAATCATTATTCCATCATGTTTTTATCCAAGGAAAAAGAAATTCAGCATTTACTTCAAATCGATTCCAATAAGACCTACGAAAAGCTAATCCAGTCCTTGACAGACCTTACCGACAACAAACTGAATCCTGCATCCATATGGTCCATTTTCCTGTCTCTTCACGGATTCATAACGTTTTATATTAATTCTGATCTATCTTATCCGGATGTAAAAGGTTTAGCTGATTTTCACGTGAAAAATATCATCAAGAACATTATCTAATTTTTCATGAATATTATTAACCAATGGTTAATTGAATTTTAGGGGGCTTTAAAATGGTAAAGAAATTCCTTCATATCGAAGGACTCATGGTCCTTTTAGCAATGATTTACGTCTATTCGTTATTTGAATTCAGCTGGTAGATTTTCCTTTTATTGATTTTGTCTCCTGATGTTTCCATGTTGGCCTATTCGATCGATGAACGAGTTGGAGCAAAAGTTTATAACTTTTTCCATACTTATACCATGTCGATCTTCATGATTTTGCTAGCCGTTTTTCTAAAGTCGGATGCATGTATGATGATTGGTTTAATTTGGACCGCACATATTGGAATGGACCGCTTATTTGGGTATGGCCTTAAATACACATCATCCTTCAAAGCTACACACCTTCAAAAGGTATAGGAAGCTTTCCACATGTAAAAGGCAGTGTGATTACGCATCACACTGCCTCCTGCTCTCTTTTCTTTACACGCCTCGCTTGTTACCCCATATATAGGTATGCAGCTGGGGCAGCACTTTCACATCATTCAATTCATCATCGGCTATCACTTTATCAATTAACTCTTCGTATTTCTTCAAAAGACCGCTGATCAATTGATTATCATCAGCCGTCGTGCTGTCATCATTGCCGACCTGCAGATAAAACGGAATATCCGGGTAACGGCCATGCACATTTTTGGCATACTGGTAATCTTCTTCGTTAAAGACGACAACTTTCAATGAGACATGGTTTTCAGGGTTTCGATTGGCAAGGTTCGATATGATTCGGTCAAGCACCGTAAAGTCCGTGTTCATTCTTGAGCTCGGCGGCTTAGGTGATATGGTCAGTTCATCAATATCGAGAAACCAATCCTGCCATCGGCTCCCTTGTGTTTCCACACCTATTTTCATTTTATTTTCATGTAAGATTTCTACCAAGCCATTTAGGTTTTTCAGCAGTGCCGGGTTTCCGCCTGATATCGTCACGAAGGAAAAGCCGGAACCCCCAATTCGCTTCAGCTCATCCCATATTTCTTCGGCAGTCATTTGGACGGTATCTTCCTTACCGGTGCCATCCCAAGTAAATGCGGAATCACACCAGGCACAGGAATAATCGCAGCCTGCCGTCCGAACGAACATGGTTTTTTGGCCAATGACCATTCCCTCACCTTGGATGGTCGGTCCGAAGATTTCCATAACCGGGAGTTTACTCACTTTCCATCCACTCCCGTCTGGCTTCAGCATAACTTGTCGGCGTTTCGTATAGTCGGACAAATTCGACTCTAGCACCCTCATAATCTTTTAATGAAAGGGCTTCGGCCATTTTTTCATAAATCCAGACAACCATATTTTCAGCCGTTGTATTCATGAGTGGCAAGGTTTCATTCAAATAACGATGATCAAGGTGGACTTCAATTTCATTTTTCCATATATTCTTGATGTCCCCGAAATCTATCATCAAACCACGTGAATCCGTATACCCGCTCAAGCCGAAAATGACCTTATACGTGTGGCCATGCAAGTTCTTGCATTTTCCTTCATAGTCATGTAGGTGGTGCGCTGCGTCAAAGGTGAACTCCTTACTGACCAGAACCCTCTTGGTGGTATATTTCAATTGGCTGCGCTGAATATCTTCATCTATTTTTTGGAGTTTATCCACTATAGTAAAACCGTACATCATGAAAGCACCTTCCGTCTGCTTACATAGTCATCCAGTCCTTTTTTCCGCAACTTACATGCCGGGCAATCTCCACAGCCATCGGATATGATTCCGTTATAGCATGTCAGGGTCTTTTCGCGAACAAAGTCGAACGCTCCGAGCTGATCCGCAAGCTCCCATGTTTCCTCTTTATTAAGCCACATAAGCGGCGTATCAATCACGAATGACTGGTCCATCGACAAGTTCAAGGTAACGTTCAACGATTTGATGAATACATCACGGCAGTCCGGATATCCGCTGAAATCCGTTTCACAGACACCGGTGACAATGTGTTTAGCGCCAATCTGACTGGCCAACACTCCGGCAAACGAAAGGAACAGCAAATTCCTCCCTGGTACGAACGTCGACGGCAATTCCCCGTCTTCTCCGTCCTCCACTGCAATATCACTTCTTGTCAACGCATTCGGTGCCAGTTGGTTCAGCAGCGACATGTCAAGAATATGATGGTTCACGCCCAATTCATTGGCAATCTTTTGAGCGCATTCGATTTCCAGGCTGTGCCGCTGATTATAATCAAACGTTACCGCTTCCACTTCCTCATATCTCTCCATCGCCCAGAACAGGCACGTCGTACTATCCTGCCCTCCGCTAAACACAACCACTGCCTTTTCTTTCTTCTTCATTTCTATAAAACTCCTTTTTACGGAAAAAAACAGCACCCTAAGAATAGAGCACTGTTTCTCCTTAGTTTTTTTGAGAGGGTAGCTAGAACCTCTTCCGCCTTAACGCGGAATATAATATTTTTCCAAGTCAATAGTAACTTGAAAACAAAAAGAAATCAAGATGTTTATATTTATTGAAAATTAGACCTAATGGAAACCTTGATCATCACCTCTTCTGCTTAAATATCCCATTATTCATCCGATAAAAAAGAGTGAATAAAATATCGATAAAGGGGATCATTAATTTGAAAAGCATTAAAGGAAAGATATTGGTGGCATTTTCTCTCATCATATCTTTATGTATCATCTTAGGAGCATTCAATATTTATAGCAGCAACAAGTCACTTAAACAGTCTCAGGATATCATTGATGAGGAACTTCCACTTCTTATCCAAGACGAAAAGCTACTATATAATTTAGCACAAAGAACCGCACTAGCAAGAGCCTATATTTTATATGGCGACGAGAGTTATAAAGAAAGGTTTTTACAATATACAGAGGATAGCAAGGCCATCCAGGAGGATCTTTTGGCCATAAGCGATTCTGATAAAGCGAAGGAATTGATCGAGAAAAGCGTGGATTGGAGGACGATGATTGTAGACCGGGTATATACTCAATATGATAAAGGAAATGAAGAACGCGCTAAAGAAATACTCAAAAATGAAGTGGCACCGGTCGACGATGAAGTGACGGAAGGGCTCAAGGAGCTGACTTTGGAACGTGAGGAATTGATTGTCGCTTCAGGGGAAAGCGTGATCGCAAGCGGGAAATCGGTCAAGACGACAAGTATCATCATCTCGATTGCGGCTGTCATTATCGGCCTTCTGCTCGCGCTTGTGACTGCCAACCTCATTACCACCCCTCTCCTTAAAATCAGGGACAGAATGAGAATGATAGCTGATGGGCAGCTGAATCATGAGCCCCTGGAGCAAAAGTCCAAGGATGAAATAGGCGAATTAACGGTATCCGCCAACCAAATGCAGAAAAACCTTCGTGATACGATCGAAAAAATGCTGGTTGTATCCGAATCCGTTTCCAGCCAAAGCGAGGATCTGACTCAATCGGCAAATGAAGTCCAACAGGGCAGCAGGCAGATAGCGACTACCATGTACGAACTTTCGGAAGGTTCGGAGTCACAAGCCAACCGGGCAGCTGAAATGGTTCGCATGATGGATGATTTCACAGGCAAGATCGTGGAGGCCTATCTTGAAGGAGTGGAAGTATCTCAAAGTTCAACCGAGATCCTTTCCTTGTCTAAGGAGGGCACCACTTTAATGCGCAGTTCAGTCCAACAAATGGAGATTATAGATGGGATTGTCAAAAATGCCGTTGAGCAAGTGAAAGGACTCGATTCTCAATCACAGGAAATCTCGCAGCTTGTGCTGGTCATCAAGGATATATCCAATCAAACCAATCTATTGGCGCTGAATGCGGCCATAGAAGCTGCACGCGCAGGTGAACATGGCAAGGGCTTCGCCGTCGTCGCAGCTGAAGTGCGTAAACTCGCTGAAGAGGTCACACACTCGGTTGGGGACATCACCGATATTGTCTCCGCTATACAAACAGGTTCAAAAACGGTCGTCCACTCCCTGGAAGATGGTTATACACAAGTGGATGAAGGCACGAAACAGATTACGCTCACTGGACGAACCTTTGAAACAATCAATCACTCTGTCGGGAATATAGGCATGAAAATACAGCATATTACAGATGAATTGAAATATATCTCTACTAATAGTAAAAAAATCAATCAGGCTATCGAAGATATCGCAGCCGTTTCCGAAGAGTCCGCGGCAGGAATCGAACAAGTCTCCGCCTCCGCCCAACAATCCAGCTCTTCAATGGATGAAATCACTAATCATGCCAGTGAACTTGCATCGTCTGCTGAACTGCTGACTGAACAGGTTAAGAAATTCAAATTATGATACTAGCAATTTCCCGTTACTTAATACGGGAAATTGCTTATTTTCCCTCCATGATGTGAATTGTTTCGTTTTCGTATATTCGGGGAATAAAACACTATACACATTAATGATTCATCAAAAGACAAATCCGTCAAAAGCGGTTAGATGTGAATATTTTCGTTTATTTTCAGAATATTTAGTGTATAATAAATATTATTATAGGAATAATTTAACTGCAATAATCATCATTTCCAATACCTGCTTACCGCAAATCCCGGTACACGGATTCACTTGATCCGGACAGTTCATTTCAACACAATGCACGGGTACCTATCCATTACATACTTTCATTCAAACCACACCATTCACAACTTTATTCACACAAAATCATAACTTTTTCTAAAAAATTGAAAAAAAGGTTAAACTTCACTAACAATATGTCACTATTAAACTAAGACCTTTTAACCCCATAAGGAGGAATTCATATGAAACGTTTTTTCAAATTCATCGCAGATTTTAACGAAAGCAAAGCAATGGAACGGGAAACCGAAGAATTCTTTCGCAAAGAATACGAAAATTATATGAAGATGAATCCTGAAAATCAAGGAAAAAGGAGATTAGCTCCTAGATTTTATGTAATTGATGGCGGTAAAAAAGGCTCCAACCTTGAGATTTCCGACAGAAAGAAATCCAGTTAAACAGATCCCTTCCATAATCAGCCACTAATGTTGTAGCTCCTAACCCACAAACGGGATTATAACCCATTCGGATTCATTTAAAATATATAAGCCGAAAGCTCAGATATACATCTGGGCTTTTTCTATTTTTCATTCTTCTTTTAACACTATATCAATAGAAGAAACTAGGTATTTTTTAAAAAAATTGGATTAACTTTAGTTTATTTCATGTTTAAGGAAAAGATCATTTTTAGACCCATGGGTATTTTTCAATGAAAAAACCAAAAAATAACAAAAAAAAGAGATGTGTTCTTTTACTCATCTTTGTCCATATTCAAAAGAGTCCAACTAATTGAGTCGATAGATACAATATCTTACATTGAATGACAGATGCATAAATATTGTTACATTTAGGTCAAATAAATGGGTATAAACAATTACCATTCTGTAATAAACCTCACTTTTAAAAACAATTAATTATATAAATATAGCCATTATGAATTGGGCTCAAATGCTCATGAAACTATTTTGATGCTGTTCAAAAATGAGCTTTTATTACACTTTCCATATTTTAGTGTAAAATTCCAAGGTTTTACGTGTTTTTTAGCCATTTCTTTGTACTCATAAAGCATTTTATCCCTTTAGATACTATTACACTTCTATATACATTTATTTGAAAAAGCTGACATTAACTATATTACAATAGAATAATTGACTATTGCCTATTAAGTTTAAAATCATGTAGTGTGTATTCAGTAAATCAAATATTTAAAAAAAGAGAGGTTAAAAAATGGCACCAATATTTATTTGTGCGATCTTTTTGCTTGGCTATGGCATATTCGAACAAAAACGCCATCAGAAGCGTCTCGACTCCATCCCGGTACGTGTGAATGTGAATGGAATTCGAGGGAAATCAACTGTAACGCGTCTAATTACAGGGGTGATCCAGGAAGCTAAGTACAAAACTGTAGGTAAAACAACCGGAACATCAGCAAGAATGATCTATTGGTTTACCGACAAAGAAAAACCGATTAAACGCCGCCCAGAAGGACCCAACATTGGAGAACAAAGGCGTGTAGTTAAAGAAGTTGCCGATTTAGGCACGGAAGCACTGGTTTGTGAATGTATGGCCGTTCAGCCTGACTATCAACTAATCTTCCAAAATAAAATGATCCAAGCAAACATTGGGGTCATCGTGAATGTATTGGAAGACCATATGGATGTCATGGGACCGACCTTGGATGAGGTTGCAGAGGCTTTCACTGCTACCATACCCTATAACGGTCACTTAATAACCATCGAAAGTGAATATTTGGACTTTTTCAAGCAAATTGCCAAAGAACGCAACTCTAAAGTGATCGTTGCTGATAATTCAAGAATTTCGGAAGAATTCTTACGCGAATTCGACTATATGGTATTTCCGGATAACGCGTCACTGGCGTTGGCCGTTGCAGAAGCTTTGGGCATCGATGAGAAAACGGCTTTTCGCGGCATGTTAAATGCGCATCCCGATCCAGGTGCCATGAGGATCACCAAATTCGGGGATTCCATCCAGCCAACTTTCTTTGTCAATGGGTTTGCTGCAAATGACGCATCATCGACGCTGAACATCTGGGAACGTGTCAATACGTTCGGATACAGCACAGAACCTCCTATCGTCATCATGAACTGCCGTGCCGACCGTGTGGACCGTACAGAGCAGTTTGCAAGAGATGTATTGCCTTACATAAAATCTGAAATCGTCATTGCCATTGGTGAAACCACTTCACCGATCACAAAGGCATTCGAGCAAGGTAAATTGGATACAAAAGAATATTGGGATTTAGAAAACTGGTCAACTGAAGAAATCGTGGCACGTCTCCGCCCATTGATGAAAAATCGAATCGTCTACGGTGTCGGGAATATTCACGGTGCAGCGGAACCATTAATTGAAGCATTCATGAAATCTAAAACAAAGCAAAAAGCGAGTTAAGTAGGAGGAACCTTAATGTTTGGATCGGATTTATATGTAGCCCTAGTGCTGGGAGTAACGCTTAGCCTTATATTTTCAGAAAAAACGGGTGTCGTACCCGCAGGACTTATTGTGCCAGGTTATTTGGCATTGGTATTTGATCAATGGGAAATCATGCTGACCATCCTGATCATTAGTGTCGTAACTTATTTAATCGTCACTCACGGCCTTTCAAGATGGGTGATTTTATATGGAAGAAGAAAATTCGCAGCCATGATGGTGACAGGGATCTGCTTGAAACTCCTATTGGACTTCGTCTACCCCGTCATGCCATTTGAAATATTCGAGTTTCGGGGAATCGGTATAATCGTTCCCGGTTTGATAGCGAATACCATTCAAAGACAAGGAATGCCATTGACACTTGGCAGCACGCTTTTATTATCCGGCTTGACTTTCGGATTAATGAACGTGTACTACCTATTCTGAGGTGCAAAAAATGAAACGGACTTTAAATGCAAAAGAAAAAACACTTATCTTTATTAAACGTACGAAGAAAAAGAATCTTAAATACACTGGAATCATACTACCTATATTACTGATCGCTTTAGTCATTACCACTTGGATGGGACGGGCTGAGGAAGTGAAAACAACCGCTTCAAAATCCGAGCAACCATTGACGATGACCATGGTCGGTGATGTAATGATGGGGCGTAATGTTGAAGAAGTGACGGATAGGCACGGATATGAATACCTTTTCCGTTATATGAAGCCCTATTTTTCTGATTCGGACTATGTCAGTGGGAATTATGAACACCCAGCTTTAAAAGAAGAGGCAGCCAACTACAAGGAAGCAGATACGCCCATCCATTTAAACTCCAATACTAGTGGTGTTGAAGCCGTTAAAGATGCTGGCTTCTCTGTGATGACTTTGGCCAATAACCATATGAAGGACTTTGAAGAACAGGGACTCCTTGACACGATTGATGAATTCAAAAATGCGGGCATGCACTATGTCGGTGTTGGGTCGAACACTGAGGATGCTAAAGCTAGCATCGACTATGCGGATGTTAATGGCGTTCGTGTCGCAACACTTGGCTTCACAGATGTTTACGGTAAGGATGCCGTGCCAAAACATAATCAAGCCGGCCTATTGAACTCCAACCCTGATTTATTATTTGAAATGATCGGAAAAGCAAGTGATGACAAGCAAGGCAACGCAGACTTGGTTGTCGTGAATATGCACTGGGGGCAAGAGTATTCAACATCTACAACCACCCGGCAAAAAGACTTGGCTAAAGCTATCATCGATGCGGGGGCTGACATCATCATCGGCCATCACCCCCATGTACTTCAATCGTTTGATGTTTATAAAGATGGAATCATTTTCTATAGCTTAGGAAACTTCATATTCGATCAAGGCTGGACACGGACAAAGGATTCAGCCATGGTTCAATACCATTTAGCGGAAGACGGCAAAGCTACAATCGATGTCGTTCCACTGCAAATTGAAGAAGCCACACCAAGACCAGCTACCTCTTCAATCGACAAATCACGTGTTTACCGTCAGTTGACGAAAGAAACGAGTGAAAAAGCCCAATGGTCGAAAAAAGAGGATCGCATCGAGATTACCTTGGATCACAAGAAGATAATCGACCATAAGGCACAACGTGAGCAAGAAGAAAAAGCAGCGAAAGCAGCAATGGAAAAGAAAGCTGTACAAGAGAAAAAAGCAGCACAAGCTAAACAACAGGACATACAACCCATTCAGTAAAGAACGCTTTGTTACTACTACGTGAAGAAAAAAGACACACAACTTAGAAGCTCAACGAAAAGGGGGATCAACCGATGATTAACCGTATGACGAGAAAAGTGATTATATCCCTTAGCATGCTCATATCTATTGCTGGATGTTCGAAGACACCCCCTATTTCTGACACGAATGAACCGATAGATAGTAAAAACGCTCAATCATATGGGGTCAGTTCTTCAAACCCAATCGCAATAGATGTCGGGATGGATATATTGGAAAACGGCGGAACGGCGGCGGATGCTGCCATTGCCGTATCTTATGTATTAGGTGTAGTTGAACCTTATGGATCTGGCGTGGGTGGCGGCGGCGGTATGCTGATTGCCCCGGAATCCGGCGATCCCAATTTTATCGATTATCGTGAATCCTCTCCAGAAGACCCGAGTTCGAGACACGATACAGGGATTCCAGGCTTAGTGGCCGGCATGCAGGTTATAAGTGATAAGTATGGGAGCGTACCAATGGCAGATCTTCTTCAGCCGGCGATAGAGTTGGCTGAAGGCGGATTTGAAGTCGACGAATCGTTATCATCACGCTTAGAATCAGCTCAGCCAAGGATATCTTCCGATGCGACTTCACTTTTTTATCCTGATGGTGATGCCATTGAACCAGGAAAAACCCTCGTCCAAGAAAGACTTGCTGAAACATTGAAGCAGATTCAAAAGGATGGTCCTGATGGTTTTTATAAAGGGGAAATTGCGCGAGATATTAAAAGAGAATCAGATATCGACTTGATGGATTTAAAGCGCTATGAGGTGAAAGAACATAAGCCGGTCCAAGGAACATTTGCCGGTTATGATGTTTTTACCGCCCCTCCACCCTTTTCAGGAATCACAGTTCTTGAAATGTTAAAACTGGCGGAGGAAATGAACCTAGGTGATTCTTCAAGCAAATCAGCTTATATGAAAGTCTTGGGGGGCATCACAGATACTGCTTATCAAGATCGGTCCGACCACATTGGAGATGGAATAAGTCACTCTAAGGCGGAAAAATTGCTCTCCCCCATTCACTTGGATAATCTTAAAAGTAAGATCAAAAGTGAAAAATGGGAAGATAAAGAATCGAATGGCTCCGAAGAACATGAGAGTACGACACACTTTGTGATCATGGACAAGTATGGCACTGTCGTTTCCACAACAAATACGCTCAGTAACTTTTTCGGATCTGGTGATTATACGAATGGATTTTTCCTTAACGATCAATTGAAAAATTTCCGGTCCGGCTTGAACTCTCAAGAGGCATATAAACGGTCAAGAACTTTCACCGCTCCTACCATTCTCAAGAAACCAGGGCAGGAATCGATTGGGATCGGCTCACCAGGCGGTGATAGGATTCCGCAAATATTGATGCAGGTCCTTTATTCTTATACAGAGAATGAAGGCTCATTTCAGGATATCGTCGACCGTAATCGGTTCGTCTTTGATGGAAAGAAGATTTATACGGAATCCAGGCTTTCGGATGAAATGATATCCAACTTGGAAGATTCAGGATATGAAGTCATCCAGAAGATTTCCCCCATGTATTATGGCGGGGTTCAAGTTCTCGTTAAAAACGAGAAAAATGGACGATTATCCGGAGCTGGGGATAAAAGAAGAAATGGAAGCTGGAAAGCTCAGCAATAAAAGTGCAATCCAACCCCTCCTTTTCTAAATATCATATGAATTTTATCGATGTATAAGGGGATTTTGAATATGAATATCGTAAAAAAAATAACAAGCTGGGTTATACCTGTTCTTCTTGTAGCAGCCCTGCTTGTGACCATGAATACGTTTAAACGGACAGAAACTTTAACACCCGACGAGCAAAAGAAAATAGAACAATATACGACTGTCGAAGAATAAAAAAGCTGGGGCATCCCCGCTTTTTTTATTTTTGCCGTCAACGGTATGGAAGATGAAATACACTAGAGATATGGGGGATAACCATGATTGAAAATAACTATACTGATTTTTTTGAACTGCAGCAAAATGAACAAGAAGACCTCGATTACCGCATCATCGTTCATCATAGGAATCCTGATATTGCAGTTCTAGCCATACATGGCGGGAACATCGAACCGGGAACCAGCGAGATTGCAGCCGCACTTGGAGAGAGACTTTGTGCAAGCACCTATCTATTCGAAGGACTTAAACCAAGGGGCAACCAGGTCCTCCATATAACATCCCGCTTGTTTAATGAACCGATCGGCGTTTCAATGGCAGCGAACGCACAGACCACCCTTTCCATCCATGGCCACTACGATGTAAATAATGCGCTGGTTTACATTGGCGGAAGGAACGAACCCTATAAGAACCTTATTCAGCAATGCCTCAACAAAGCTGGATTTCAAACTGTTCATGCACCGCAGTACCTTTCAGGCATGAAAGGAAACAACATCACCAACACATCCAAAACGGGTGCAGGCGTGCAATTGGAACTTTCCACAAAGCTTAGAAAAAGCTTTTTCAAAGGTGATGACTTTACTAGTAAGAACAGGGTCAATCCATGTGATCTTTTTAAACAGTTCGTTACTGCCATTGAAAAAGCGACTCTAGCATATAAAGAGATTGAATGATCTTCTTAGTCGATGAGGCTTTCAACTTGACCGAAGCTTTCGAATTTCTCGGCAAAATAACCTGACGAAAGATTGGAGATATGAACGCCGGTGTTTTCCGTTGTATTGAGAAAACGGCCATCACCTAGATAAATACCTACATGGGTCACACCTAGCCTAGTTCCTGTGTCCCTAAAAAACACTAAATCCCCTGCCTTTGGATTTTCGATTTTGGGCACCAATGAGAAGTAATCCGCTGCGGAATCCCGTTTTACTGAAAGGCCCTGCTCCTTCATGACCCAATAAATGAATCCGCTGCAATCCATTCCGATCATCGGATCTTCTCCCCCGAAAACATAAGTGAATCCGCGTAAAGTATATGCATACTTGATGACATCATATGCTTTATCATATGCAGCCTCCTGGTTTACATAAAACGGATATAACGGGTTGCTGTATAGTTGAAGATACTGCCCTTTCATCAACTCATCAGTTCTTAACGCGTTACGGCTTTTGATCGTACTCATGGAAATGCTGTAATTCTCCGATATACTATTAAGCGTTTCTCCCGTTTGGACGATATGCTCCCCTTTAGGCGTGTATGTTTTGTACGCCACTTGGTATTTTGCAAAGTAATCTTCTGTAGTGGATCTCACCTGAACCGTTTCTGCACCATATCCAGAATTGACAAATTGGTTTTCGCCGACATAAATACCCGCAGTCACGACTTTTAAGCTGTCTTTTTCCAGAAAGAATATAATATCCCCAGTTTTCGGAGTGGCTGTATCCATCCCTTGCTTATAAAAACCATCTACTGTCAAACGGTCGACCGGCACATTTTGCTGGGAAAGCACCCAATGAATCAATCCGCTCGAATCAAACCCCTTTTCAGGCGTCTCCTCTCCAGCTGTCTTTTTAAACCCTATAAAGGATTTCGCATAGTTCGCTATTTGTTTTCCTCTCTCCGACCATTGATAGATGGAAGGAGTATAATCCGTTAGAATGATCGTCAACTTTTGTCCCACAAATAACTTATCATCCGGTAAACCATTCGATTTCATTAATTGCTCTACCGATATATCATAAGTATCGGCAATCGATTCTACCGTTTCGCCAGAAATCACAGTATGCACACGATCTGCCGCCTCGACCTTTAAACCAGGTAAAAAAGTGAAACTAACCATGAATACCAATGAAAGTACTATAACGCTTAATTTCCCTTTAAACATTTAAACCCTTCCTTTATACGCTCAAATATTTTAAAATTTACGATTTCCCAATAAATACTCCATTATAAGAAGCTGAACCAGTTCTATATAAACCTTTTACCCTATCATCATTCTCAGGAAATATACCTTAATGCCCACCACGAGTGTATTATCGGTGAATAAACCGAAACCTTTAGCCTATTATTTGACCATCGTTTATCAAACGGCCTAAAAACAAACCATTATACCTACTGTTTGCATTTATCCTTTAAATGTAAGGTAATGGAGATAGAAAAAGGTTCATAGTGGATATACTTTTGGAAATCGAAGATTCAAAGAAGATTATGGGACAGCGCAATTTATTCATTTATTAATCGTGCAATCATATGGGTAAAGTTACATTGGAAACATCCAAAGATAAGAATGTTATCGGTTTTTTTCCCGGTCATGATAAAGTTGTACATATACGGGTGCCCTATGAAGAGCCTAACGATATTGGAGTGAACATCTTGATAAAAATGACAGAGAAAGCCCAGCGTGCACTTAAAGATATGCAACATAGTTTGGGAGGGGAAACGTATGTGAGGTTTGGCATACACAGACCTTGCTGTAACCAAATGAACTACACATTAAGTTTGGCAATCTCTAAAAAGGAGCACGAGGAAATACTGATTTTACATGATATAAAAATGTTGATAGATCCATCGGACTCCCATTTTACAGATCAAACGGAAATTGATTACGAAGGCGATGGATTTTTGATCAGGAACCCGAATCCATTGGTATCACCCATCATCTAGCAAAAGTAAACAAGGGGAAAGCTTAAATGGCCTTCCCCACATTTCTATGAATCTATGGCATATACACCGCTTTAATATGTTATTGGTATGACCCTCCTTGTCATGACAAACCCAAAAATAGTCCCGCTTTTTGGGTCTTGAGCCATTGGAGCCTACTTGTCCGATTCCTATATATTATTCCCCTTCGTAAAAAAAGCATGGATACTTGACCAGTCCCTCTAAATTGTACTTTTGTACTTCTAGTGATTTTATCCACTAAAGAGAAATGCAACGTTCAGCGAATCAGGGTTAAATGCCTGCAGAATGATAAAATGGCCATACAACAAAAAAGGGGAAACCACTTTAGTGGCCTCCCCTTTTGCAGCGTTTATGTTATCCCCTAGTTCTTTTTCTGGAATTCCCCCAGCGTATGCTCCAAATCATTTATTAACTGTGTAAGCTGCGAAAAACAGAATGAATGAAATTAAACATGAAATGAATGCCAGTGAAAATGATCCGAGAAAATGATGTACATTTTAAACGTGATTGGAACGTAGGGCACTCGCTTTCCGCGGGAGTCTCGCCTACCCGTTCCAATCAACTTTGTTTTTCTTTTAAATTGAAGAAATTTGCGACACTCCTGCCGAATAACTGGCTAGCCGCTTGCGGCGAGGAGGCTTGGCAGACAATCGGCGAAAGGGAGCGGATTTCTGAAAACAATTGAAACGTTTTCCAAATGAAAAAATGCAGTCAAACTCGATTTTCATCGAGTTTGACTGCATTCTGGGACCGACAATAGAATATGCCGGTCTTTTGAATTCGAAGCTGATCATTTCCGTGAGAAGGAAAGGTGATAACTCCTTTTACTTTTTATCCGGCTTGGTGAATTGCTGACCAATTGCACCTATTATTAAAATGATGATTGAAATGAGACTGTAGTCCTTAAAAAAAGTCGTGAATGGAATGTCCAGAAATAAAAATACCACCGTAACCAGTCGCCCTATTAGCAGAATCACTCCGATAACTACCATCCAATTAAATAATTTTCCCAAAGAATTCATCTTTTCCCCCTTACCGGTCTAATGTTGACTTTCATGCAGATTCCACCTCGATCCGCCAATTACCTTTCCACAAGAGCTCTGCCCACTATCTAATAACCTTTTATATTCACAACATCCAATTAAGACAAGTCCTTTTCAGCTAACCCTGTAATACTGCCGTCCTTTATCCTGACCAGGCATTCTGTGTACCCTTTATTCGGGGGAATCTTTCGTAATCGGTTTTCCAGCTTCGATCAACACTTTGCTTCCCAGTAAGAAAAAACCTTGAATGAACAACAATACACCAGTTCCTATAAGCAGCCATTCAATTTTAATGATATCGGATACCGGTCCGAATACAAGCATGCCCAGCGGCATCATCGAAGTCGAGATCATCCCTAAAACACCGAAAACCCTCCCGAGAAGATCCTCCTCGACTTTCTCCTGTAATAAGACCATGGACGGCGTATTAAAGATGGGCATCGCCAATCCGACTACTCCCATGATGATTAAGTAAATCCAGAAAACGGGGATGATTCCAAGCGCGAATGTACAAGCCCCAATCATAAGGCTCGCAAGTGTCATCGTATGGATCTTATTTTTAAAGCCTCCCCAGGAAGCCATGAAAATCCCGCCTAGCATCATACCGATGGCAAAGGTGATTTCTATCGCAGTCAACCGCCAAACATCATTCCCGAAAGAGCGTGTGACCTGTAGCGGTGTAAGAAATGCAACAGGTGCGGCTAGCACAAAGAAAAACGCGAAAAAAACAAAGAACTTCTTAAGAAAGTCGTGATTTCTGATATAACTGAATCCTTCTTTCAAATCGGTGAAATAGCTGGTTGTTTGCTTTTGTAATGCCTTCGCATGGGCTGGAATTTTCAAAAATGCCAGTAATGTGAAGATGGCAATTGCAGCAGTGATCACATCTATGAAGAAAATGGTCTCGATTGAAGCCATCGTAAGCAGCGCTCCGCTCACCATGGGGGAGACGAGCATCACGAGCGCTTGAATGCTTCCATTTGTCCCGTTCACCTTAGTAAGCTTATCCTCCGGCACAAGCTGCGGAAGAATGGCCCCGACAGCCGGAGTTTGGATTCCAGTTCCGATTGCGCGAACGGCTGACATGACGAAAAGTAGCCAAAGCTCATCGTATCCGATTAAAAACAAGATGGCCAATATTAGGGTTGAAAAGGCAATCAATGAATCCGAAAGTATGATCAGCATCTTCCGATTGTAGCGATCCGCCCATACTCCCGCGATTGGCGATAATATAAAGGTAGGCACGAAACCACAAACGATGGATATCGTCATCATGACACCCGACTGTGTATTCAATGTGATATACCACATGATGGCATACTGAACCAAGGACGATCCAAAGAGCGATATGGTCTGACTGCCTAGAAAGAGAATGATATTCTTTTTCCACTTTTCCTTTACTTTTTCATTTAATGATTCCATCTTACAAACACCCCATTCCATTTTTAATAATGCCCCAAAAAAAACACAGGCTATCTGCCTGTGTTTAGAGTAAATGGATAAAAACCTATCTAACGGAAACCTGAGAGGAACTGATCATCACGGAAAACAATAATCCCTCACTGGCCTTCGGTTTGGTCAATTAAATGGAGAAATGACACGAATCCAAAATAACCTCTCTTGGATAAGTGGAGTTTCTCCCCTTAATAATCTTTTTCTATTTTTTAAAAACCAGCTTGAATAGCGAAAGCCCTTGATCTACAAAGGTTTTAGCTTCAGCTGGACAGCAAAAAAAGAGGATAGAATCGTCCCAACTTTTTTCACAAATCGTAAAATGAAGGTTTCCTTAAAAATAGACAGACCATTCCCATTTACCCTGCGGACATGCAGAGCACTTGAACGTATTCAATTAACGGTTCAAAGATAGGAAACGCAGTCTGATAAATGTCACAAGGAAAACCTCCATTTCTTAAAAGTTAAAATTATATTAACATGGCACCAACTGGAATATCAACAAAAAACTTCCTTCATAGCAGAAGCATCACTTCGGTTTAAGGCCGTCTTATGTAACCACCTGCATTCCATTCATCCATCCAATCGTTTGACGGCGGCCGTATATTCCTTATGCCATTTTTCCCATTCACCCATTGGAAAGTCCTGATATTGACCATCCAGTAAATCACTTAACATATCGAGGCAAACATGCCAGCCTGCCAAATCTTTTGATGTATGATCATTAACCGGCGTGATGGATTCCTTCAATACTAATGAGCATCCATCCTTTTCAGTGGATACCTCGAAACGAACCCAGCCGTCCCCCCATTCAAAATCTAAAACGGCAGATTCCCGGAAATCCCTTATCTTCATATCAAAGGATTCCCCTGACCCATCATTAAAATTGAATTTTATGTTCCCGTCTTTTCGAAGGTCCTTTATTTCCAGATTGGACATCCACTTTTCCAACTTATCATTCTCCGTTAAAGCACCCCATACCTTTTCCACCGAATGATGGAGCTGGCGATCGAATCTTGCGATGATTCCTTTACCTTCTTTTTCGATTACTGCTTGCACGTAGATTCCCCCATTCAATTTCGTTACCCAATCATATTTTTATAATAAAAAATGGTCGGATGGAATTCACCATTTGCAGATTTCGCAAAATCAGGAATGCTCCCTGCCTGAATATATCCCAATGAATTATACAGGAAATTAGAAGGATCCCCTTCTCTTGTATCAAGGACCAATAATGTCCGCCCCTCCTGCTTGGCACTCTCCTCAGCCTGGTGCATGAGTGAACGGCCTATACCTTTTCGCCTATAACCAGTATGTGTCATTAATTTTGCGATTTCCGCCCGATGGCCGCCGTTCCGCTTTGTACATAAATGTAACTGTACACTCCCGACAATCTTCCCATGTAATTTAGCGACAAATAGAATCACATCAGGATTAATGACATTCTCCCAATAGTCAATGGCCTCGGACCGTTTCATGGGAGGCAAAAAACCAATTGACGCGCCATCTTCCACAACTTGCATCAAAAGGTCCGAAAGCTCATTAAGATGGTGCCCGATCGATGTTAATTGTTCGACTTTCACATCAGTACTCACAGTATTCACCTCACTTTCAGGAAATACAATATATATTCACCATCCCTGGCGCTTTGATAAAGAAGTAATATGAGCAAGATGATGGCGTCCATGCCATGCATAAATGCCTATATTTTCACCGACCGTCACCTCTCCCGAATCAGGATGGATGAAAGTTCGGATCAGGTCGTCTGCATGAAGACCAGATAAAAGTTTGCACATTCGGATATGTACGGCTTCGAGCAGTGATAGAGAAATTCCAATCGGCAAATCATAATCAGACATCTCTGCCCATTGCCCCTCTTCGTACGGCTTAATGACCGGACTTTCTTCCGTAAGGGCCAATTTAAAGCGAATATACGCATTCATATGACTATCAGCAACATGATGCACCACTTGGCGGACTGTCCATCCTCCAGGTCGATAAGCCGTATCAAGCTGTTCATCATCCATGTTACCCACTGTCTCCCGCAGCATCCCAGGCAAAGCTTCAATCTCCCTGATCCATCCCTCGGCCACAAGATTAGTAATTTCCCCGTCAAACTGAAACTTTCCTATCGGGTATCTTAAATCCATCTTCATTCCCCCTTGATGTTCAATAAAAATAGCATCCAATATATATTCTTTATCGATTGAGACAAACCCTTTTTACCGGCAATTCTTGGCTTGCAATCCTGTTTTCATTGATCCTCAGGAATATTAATCCATATCATTATCACGTATACTATTTCCACATTTAGCAACCCTAACAAAAGAATGCCATGTGCATCAATCCAATCTTTAAACAATGGAAATGGGGATAGGATCATCTTGAAGAAAATCAGTTCGATACAAACCCTTAGCATCTTCTTTTTATCAATCGGCCTTCTTGATCACGTTATTTTGATCCCTTTCCTCCTATCCACCGGCGGAAGGGATGCTTGGTTTTTTCCCATCCTTACTATTGGAATAATACCGATTTGGGTCTACATATTATCGAGGATAATCAAGAATATGAATAATCAATCACTGACGGATTGGCTTGAAAATAGATTTGGGAAACCTATTAAAAATATCGCTTTATTCTTTATTGTGATTTATCTGATTAGCCTTGTATTGGCAACAACCAAGGAAACGATTGATTGGATCACTACAAGCTTTCTTTTTGAAACCCCAAGTTTAGCCATTATCATTCCGTTTACACTGCTATGCATCTTCCTTGCCCATTCAGGCATGCGCTCCATCGCCATTTGCTCTTCTGTATTATTACCAATAGTCGTCATTCTTGGGATTTTCGTTGCGACCGGAAATATACCGACAAAAGACTACAGCCACCTCCTTCCCCTTTTCGAGAATGGCTATTTTCATGGCGTTAAAACCTTTCAATATACTGGTTATGGCCTTGCCGAACTGATTTTAATCGCCTTTTTTCAGGAAAAACTTTCTGATAAGCTCAGTTGGAAATCATTGTTTTTCTTATGCCTCGGATTAGTGTTTTTACTTCTTGGCCCATTAACAGCTGCAATTGCTGAATTCGGACCGACCTTAGCAGAAGTCATGAGGTACCCCGCCTATGAACAATGGCGGTTGCTGACAATTGGTAAATATATCGAACATACAGACTTCTTTTCCATTTATCAATGGCTTGCAGGAGCCTATATTCGTGTTTCACTGGCGTTATTCTTAATAACGGAAGTCTTTAAAGGAAAAACTAATAATATGAAGCTCGGAATCCTTTTCGCTGTAGGCTTTCTTATGGTCGTCATCTCCATCGTACCATTCAGTAATTTCAAGTTCTTACATGTAAGTCAGACATTCTACTATCCTGGCGCTTTTTATTTCCTGTTACTTTTGTCCACCTTTTTGTTTATCGGCACTTTCATCAGTTCTAAGGAGGGTAAACGACATGCGAATGAAACGATCCAAAAATGAACCACCCCCGCCTGAATTAAGGGAGGAGACATTTCGGGAGTTATTCAGTTCAAGCTCAGATATCATGTTTGACACGATTTATATCGGAGAAACCGAAAGACTTATTCCTGTCCTTATTTTTTATTGCTCGGGTATGGCCGATATCAGCTTATTGAACGAGGGAATTTTGGAAAAGTTAAACAAGATGATGGAATTGGATGAGAGAATCGATGAAGAAGAAGCAATCAACAAGCTAAAACCCTTGATAGATCTGACGAAAGTAACCATTGATAGCGAATTCAATAACGTCCAACAGCTGATTTTCTCTGGGTATGCCTTATTATTCATACCATCAACCCAAGATTTATTTTCAATAAATTTGTCCAATGTTCCGAACCGGCAGCCTGAGGAGTCTTCCTTCGAGGTCTCGGTAAGAGGTCCAAGAGATGGATTTGTCGAGGACATATCCATCAATACAGCTTTAATCAGAAAGCGGCTGAAAACCAAATCGCTTGCCTATGAAGACTTTATCGTTGGCAGACGCAGTCAAACGAAAGTCGGACTGATGTACATGGATGACATCATCAATAAAGAACTGGTTAACAATGTAAGGTCGAAAATTAATAACATTGATATTGATATATTGGTTAGCAGCCAACAATTGGAGGAATTGATTACAAACAGTAAATATAGTATTTTTCCACTCACTCATTATACGAGTCGCCCTGATTTTGTAGTGGAAGCACTCAATCAAGGAAGATTCATTCTAATCGTGGACGGTATGCCAACGATAATCGTAGCTCCTTCTACATTACTATTGCAAATAAAAACCGCAGAAGATTCGAATCTCCCTTATCTTTTTGTTAGCCTTGAGCGACTTCTTCGCTTTATGGGGCTTGGTATTACCATTTTATTGCCAGGGTTTTGGATATCCATTTCAGCTTTCAATATTGAACAGGTGCCGTTTCCGTTACTAGCCACCATAACCCTTTCAAGGCTGGGACTCCCCTTATCTGCCACCATGGAATTCATTCTCATGCTCATTTTATTTGAATTATTCCGTGAATCCGGAGTTAGGTTACCTAAAGCCGTTGGACAGACAGTTGCAGTTGTAGGCGGTCTCATTGTCGGTGATGCCGCGATAAGGGCCGGGCTGACTTCACAAACCATGCTTGTGGTTACTGCCGTAACCTCTGTCGCATCTTATACCCTTGTAAACCAGTCTTTAACAGGTGCCGTAACAATTTTACGTATGTTTGTGTTGTTACTAAGCTGCATTTATGGAATCTATGGCATGATAATCGGTTTACTCTCAATTGTCACTTTATTATCCAGGCTTGAATCATTCGGGGTTTCTTATATTGGCGGGCTGAACCCACCAAGAATTACAAAAATCCTGGATGCATTCATAAAGAGGCCATGGAATTCCATTAGCAAGCGATCATTGGCAGCCAACGATAAGACCAGAAAGGGGCAGTAAGGCATGTTCCGCATCTGTAAAATTTGCTTGACCCTACCTTTAATCCTTTTACTTTCAGGCTGTTGGGATGAAAAAACGATTCAGGACTTTCATTATATAACGGCCATCGGGATTGATTTCAAGGATGGGGAGTACATTGTTTATACGCAACTTGTAGACTTCGCTGCGGTAGCTAAAACGGAGGCCAAGCCTACGCAAAGTCCCCCCGTATATGTAGGAAAACAAAAAGGCCGTTCCATCTCGATCGCCATTAATAAACTAATGCGCGATACTCAACAGTCTCTTTATATAGGCCATGTTTCCACATTTGTCATCAGTGAAAATGTTTTGAAGCAGCAAAGCTCAGAAATAGTGGATTATATATACAGAAACCAATTACTTAGGTACTCAGCCAATATCTTTGGCACAAAAAGTTCCATGGATGAGCTTTTCTCCATTAATGGTTATTTTAATTTATCGCCTTTATACACGACATTATATTTACCAGAAGATGTCTATCGGAGCAGATCATACATCGAACCCATTACGGTCCAAAGGTATTATTCTAACCAGAGGGAAAAAGCATCTACAACCATCTTACCCTCCATATCCTGGAACGATAAAGTTTGGAAAGAAAAAGATAAAAATCGAAAGAGCCTCTATATGGATGGTGCATTTGTCATTTACTATAAAGTGTCCCAACCCTGGTTCTCTGAAAAGGAACTGAGCGGTGTACGCTGGCTCACTAAAAGGACCAACAAAACTCCCGTTAGCATTAACATGAATAAACAAGACATCTATGCCTCTTTCTCCCATCCACAACATAAAGTAAAACCTGTTTTCAAGGATGGAAAGTACAAATTTGATATTGAAGTTGATGTATCAGGTAAAATACTGGGGCTAGATACCCAAATGGATATCGATAAAATTAAACGAAAATTCGAAAGTCAAATAAAAAAAGACATCCAAACAACCTTCAAGAGCGGGATTCAAAAGAACGCAGACCCATTAAGCTTAGGCAAAACCCTTTATATCAAAGAGACAAAATACTGGCAAGAAAATCATATTAAAGAACCGACTGATTTCCTGGATAAGGATTCGATACATGATATAAACGTAAAGGTACATATCCTTAACACAGGCGGATTAGAAGCAAAACCATTGCAGTAAGGAAAAAAAGAGGATTGATGATTGAAAGCCTGTTTATTTGTAAATGGTCAATTTCACGAGTAAATTGACCATATTCACGAGTAAATTGACCAAACTCACGAGTATTTGCTATAAACTCACGAGTAAACGCTTATATCTCATGAGTTTGCTGCTCATTCAAACGAGTAAATGCTCCACTTTCACGAGTAAATTGACCAAACTCACGAGTATTTGCTCCAATTTCACGTAAATCGACCAAACTCACGAGTATTTGCTCCAATTTCACGAGTAAATCGACCAAACTCACGAGTAAGTCGACCAAACTCACGAGTAAGTCGACCAAACTTACGAGTATTTGCTATAAACTCACGAGTAAACGCTTATATCTCATGAGTTTGCTGCTCATTCAAACGAGTAAATGCTCATTTCACGAGTAAATCGACCAAACTCACGAGTATTTGCTCCAATTTCACGAGTAAATCGACCAAACTCACGAGTATTTGCTCCAATTTCACGAGTAAATCGACCAAACTCACGAGTATTTGCTCCAATTTCACGTAAATCGACCAAACTCACGAGTATTTGCTCCAATTTCACGAGTAAATTGACCAAACTCACGAGTAAGTCGACCAAACTTACGAGTATTTGCTATAAACTCACGAGTAAACGCTTATATCTCATGAGTTTGCTGCTCATTCAAACGAGTAAATGCTCAATTCACGAGTAAGTCGACCAAACTCACGAGTATTTGCTCCAATTTCACGAGTAAATTGACCAAACTCACGAGTAAGTCGAACAAATTCACGAGTATTTGCTATAAACTCACGAGTAAACGCTTATATCTCATGAGTTTGCTGCTCATTCAAACGAGTAAATGCTCAATTCACGAGTAAGTCGACCAAACTCACGAGTATTTGCTATAAACTCACGAGTAAACGCTTATGTCCCCCAAGTTTACTGCTCGTTAAAAGCCCTCTTAATTATAAAAAATTCAGGATGGATCCTTTTTAAGGCTCCATCCTGAATTTTGGCGCTAAAATTGAGTCCTGAATATATCATTAAATAGAAACAAATGGTAAATTAAGAGTATTCTAAAAATGGGGGTTTCCAAATATGAGCATTCAGAAAGCGACATTACTTGAGCTCGAATCTCTGACAGAACTTTTTGATTTATACAGAGTGTTTTATGAGCAAACATCTGATCCTGATCGTGCAAGGGAATTTTTAAGAGAAAGGCTGACAAATGGAGAGTCTGTCGTTTTTATGGCCTTTGATGAAGGGAATCCTATTGGTTTTGTGCAATTATATCCTTCTTTTTCATCTGTGAGTATGATGCGTTCATGGATATTGAATGATTTATTCGTGAAGGAGTCCGCCCGCAAAAAGGGATTTGGCGAGGAGTTATTGAACGCAGCCATCGCTTTTGCTCGGGAAACAGGTGCCAAAGGGGTTTCGCTCGAGACAGGTAAAGATAATGTAAAAGCACAAAAACTTTACGAAAGAATTGGTTTCGTCCGTGAATCGAACCATTTTTATCATTTCGCCATTTAATTAAAAAAAGTGCAGGGAAAATTTTCTTTTCCCTGCACTCCGGATGATTTTATTAAACAGTTTCCATGCTGGCTTGAATTTCTTTAATTAGAAGTTCGGCACCTTCAGGGCTAAGTATTAATTTTCCGGCAGCAAGTTTCATATTGTCATCTGACACTTCACCTGTTACCTGACAAGTCATGTTCGGTTTATATTTTTGAAGAATGATGCGCTCTTGTTCTACATAGATCTCCAAGGCGTCTTTCTCATTAATTCCTAATGTACGGCGTAATTCAATTGGAATGACTACCCGTCCTAATTCGTCAACTTTACGTACAATACCTGTAGATTTCATTTAATTTACCCCACTATTTTTCTTTCGAATGTTGCATCTATATATTTCGTCACCATTCGACATTATTTGCACTTCTATAAAGATACCACTCCCTACCATTTTCGTCAATTCTCGTATCCTCATATATTATCTGCCTTTATATGATTTTTATATAAATTCACAGTAAACCCTTTATAAAACGTGTCATACCGGCGTTTCTCGATTAATTTAATGGTACTTATTGTTAATTCGACCATAAAAATGACAACGTTTCCATTTTATTTTCCACAACCATTCTTTCGATTCCATATCGAATGATGAAGATGGAATTTCAGTAGTCTAAAAGAATCCAGTTGATTTTCTTTTACATTTGAAGGAAAATTAAAACTGATGGCTTATTATATTTCGAAAATTCATTCTTCTGCCTTTGACGCAGTTGAACGTGAATGTCTTTTTAAACTTTTTTAATACTTGGAAAGCCGAAACGATTGCCACACTTCCAGAGTTTGGCTAATTACTGGCTCATAAAACAGATTGAGGTGAGTCAATTGCGTCCGATTATATTAGGTATTTGTTCTGCTTTCTTTTTTGCGTTTACGTTTGTTTTAAATCAGGCCATGGAGTTGTCTGGTGGAAGTTGGATATGGAGTGCTTCGCTGCGTTACATCTTTATGGTGCCTTTCCTGTTGTGTATCGTATTAAGCAGAAAAAACCTGCGTCCCCTTTTACGAGTGATGAAAGAACGGCCGGGGCCTTGGTTGCTTTGGAGTTTTGTCGGATTCGGGTTGTTTTATGCTCCTTTATGCTTTGCTTCCGCCTACTCACCTGGCTGGCTGATCGCCGGCACTTGGCAGATCACGATCATTTCGGGTGCTTTACTTGCCCCGCTATTTTTTGAAAATGTCCAAACGAAAGATGGGCTCGAAAGGCAAAGAGGAAAGGTATCTGTGAAAGGCCTCCTCATGTCAATGATCATTCTGCTTGGGATCATCCTGATGCAACTGGAACACACCAAGCACATTTCAATGGCCAATCTTTGGTTGGGAGTGATCCCCATCGTCATCGCCTCGTTTGCCTACCCTTTGGGGAATCGCAAAATGATGGAAGTATCCGAAGGACGTTTAGATGCTTACCAGCGTGTATTGGGAATGACTTTGGCGAGCCTGCCATTCTGGTTCCTGCTTTCATTGTACGGATTCTTCACAGTAGGGGCACCGACGAAGATGCAGAGTTTCCAATCCCTTTTGGTAGCACTATTTTCAGGTGTCATTGCCACGGTCCTTTTTTTCAAAGCGACCGATTTGGTAAGTGGAAATATGCAGAAATTAGCTTCAGTCGAAGCTACACAGTCGATGGAGGTCCTTTTTGCCCTGGCTGGCGAATTACTATTCCTATCTTTACCGATCCCTTCTCCGTTATCGTGGTTCGGCATCTTTATCGTTATCATAGGAATGATCCTGCATAGCTATGTATCACATAAAAAAGAAGGTCCATCCCGGAAACGGACAGTGAGTGCCTGAATAGTAAGTCAAAAAAAAGAACGTAATCTGTACCTTTATTGGTATAGATTACGTTCTTTTTTTCATTGACAGGTCACTATGACTGCGGGTGGATTCTGTTGGAGCGTTCCCAGCTATCGGGCGCTTTACGGGAGGGGTTTGAAACCTTCCTGCGGTAGCATGCCACGCTACGTACCGATCATATATGCCTTTTTCTTTTAACTCCAAAACCGCATTGTTATATTTCCTTCTTTCCTTTTCAGAAAGATGTTGTGCATTTTTTCTGATGTTATATTTAGGAGCCATGATTTGCCCTCATTTCTGGTTGGTCATCTAAACTAAAAACCTTGGGATATATTAAGTCATCCATGGTGGAAACGCTACAAGACGAATGCGGATATTAGGCAAAATGGGCATGACTCAAAAAGGTGAATGGATTGGATCAAGGGCTTTCGAGTTGACAAAACTTTTACCTTGAGTTAATTCAAAAAGTATGTATAATGAAATGTAAATTGCATAAGTCAAATGTTTTCTAGGGTTCCGCAGTATATCCAATTGCTGGTCTGGTCCGAGAGAAAACTCACAGCTTGCTGTGTCACGGAAGGATAAAAGCCTGGGAGAAAACTGTTTACCGGTTATCTCTTTGGCTTTTTTTGTTTTTTTTGTAAAGAATAAAATTGGAGGTGTTATTTTTCATGAGTGCAAATTGGATTAAAGTGTTCATTGCAGCTTTTTTTGAAGTTTTTTGGGTGATTGGCTTAAAACATGCAGATGATTTTTGGACGTGGACTGGAACGGTCATTTCCATCATCATCAGTTTTTATATGATGATAATGGCTGGCAGGAAGCTTCCTGTCGGAACGGTATATGCCGTTTTTGTAGGTATGGGAACGGCCGGAACCGTTCTTTCCGAAATCATTTTCTTCGGAGAATCTTTCAAACTGAGCAAAACGCTATTGATCCTCCTATTATTATCAGGGGTAATCGGCTTGAAACTAGTGACTGACGATAAGGTCGAGGAAGGGGATGAATCCTAATGGCTTGGATCTCTTTAATTTTAGCGGGACTATTTGAAATGTTTGGGGTTGCGATGATAAATAAATTGCATAAAGACCGAAATTGGCAATCCTTGCTGCTGTTATTCATCGGATTTGGAGCAAGTTTTCTATTTCTTGCTTATGCCATGCAAACCTTGCCGATGGGGACGGCTTACGCAATCTGGACAGGGATCGGCGCATCTGGCGGAGCGATAATCGGGATGCTCTTATATGGGGAATCCAAAGATTGGAGAAGGGTCGTTTTTATTGCCATGGTCCTAGGTGCGGCAGTGGGATTAAAACTGGTTTCATAGGTGACCGACCCACTGAATTCCCGTTTTATTGCAAACCACCTACCTGCTCCATTGAATTTTTGGTATGATACATGAGTTAAATAAATTAGTGAAGGTGATTTTACTTTGTCTGAAGAAATTCCAGAAGAAAAAAAGGAATATGACACCACAATCATTTATGATTACAAAGACCATCCTGACATCGTTAGTGGACGGTGTGACAATTGCGGGAAAGCCCAGTTCGAGAGTTCGGTCAAGGATTATGTATATATTCGTAAATGCAGGGAGTGCGGCATGAAGAAATCGATTTAGTCGTTGGTTTGCCCGGATATATGAATTCATGCTACCCTTCTATATAATAGGCCGCCAATTAGTTGGCGGCCTTCTTGGGCTGGCAATATGCTACCCAATCTTTTAAAGTTGTAGGAAAACGGCAGCCCTATCCCTATATCATCAAGATTTCCCTGATATCCTCTTCTGTAAGTGCAGATGACGACTTTTCATCAGGGTCGATGATTTCTTCAATAAGGTGTCTCTTTTTCTCTTGCAGTTCATTCATTTTTTCTTCGATTGTGCCACGGGCAACAAGTTTGATGACCTGAACCACATTCTTCTGCCCCATTCGATGGGCACGGTCCGCAGCTTGTTCTTCAACTGCGGGATTCCACCAAAGGTCGTATAGAATGACTGTATCGGCCCCCGTAAGATTGAGACCCGTGCCGCCCGCCTTCAATGAAATGAGGAATATATCCCGTTCTCCTGCATTAAACCGATTGCAGATTTCCACACGTTCCTTTGATGGGGTTTGTCCATCCAAGTAGAAAAAGGGCTGTCCTTTAATAGCCAAATCCCTGCCGATAATTTGCAGCATTTTTGTAAATTGCGAGAAAATCAGCACCCTTCTTCCAGAAAGCTTCGATTCCTCAACAATTTGCATCAGCTGCTCATATTTTGCCGAGCTGCCTTTATAACCGTCCACAAACAAGGCGGGGTGACAGCAAATCTGCCGGAGCCGGGTCAGGCCAGCGAGGATCCTGATCCGATTTTTCCGGAGGGTATCCTTGTCCAGGTGTTTCAGTGTATCATGCCGCAGCTTCGCCAGATAGGCGGCATACAGCTTCTTCTGATCAGGAAGCAGTTCCATCGATTCAAGCGACTCGATTTTTTCCGGAAGTTCCGCAAGCACATCCTCTTTCATTCTCCGCAGCAAAAATGGACGGATCCTACGTGAAATCTTCTTCCTTGAGAGGTTACTATACTCCTTTAACCCCATGAATAGTTCAGGGAATACCACGTGAAAAAGGGACCAGAGCTCTTCTAGTGAATTCTCGATGGGCGTACCGGTCAACGCGAAGCGATGGGCCGCTTTTATCTTCTTAGCCGCTCGTGCAGTTTGTGTCCCCGGGTTCTTAAAGGCCTGTGCCTCATCGAAAAACACCGTATGGAATTCCTCTTTTTCAAACCTCGTGATGTCCTTCCGGAGCAATGGATAAGAGGTGATCACTACATCCACGTCCATTACTTCCTTAAGCAGCTTCGACCTTTCCGATTTGTGGCCATCCACGACGACGGCTTGTATTTCAGGAGCGAATTTAGTGAATTCACTCAGCCAATTATAGGTTAATGATGATGGGCAGATAATAAGCGCAGGAACCCTTTTCTTCCTGATGTCAGGCAGCTCCGATAAAATGAACGTGATGCTTTGCAGTGTTTTTCCCAGTCCCATATCATCAGCAAGTATCCCGCCAAAACCGTATTGGGCAAGTATTTTCATCCATTTGTAGCCGTTTTTTTGATAATCGCGCAAGATCAGTCCCAGACTATTTGGCACCTCGAACTCCAAGGCACCCGGATTCCTGATGTTATCCAAAAACTGACGGAATGATTCCTCCATTGTGAATGTCTGGCTGTCATTTACGGAATCAAGGAGTTGCAGCCCTTTTACGATTGGCATGTTCAGACTGCTTTCCAGGTTTTCATCCTGAACGGGAAGTGCATTCAGAAACCGATTGATTTCCTCGAACTCCCTTGTTTCAAGGGAAAGCAGCGATCCATTCCTTAAACGATAATACTTCCTTTTTTCTTCAAGCGCTGCTAAGACCTCACGTATTTGTTTATCAGGAATCGCATCCATTTCAAATTTGAATTCCAGCCAATCGGTCCGTTCTTTTTTGATTTTCACCCTAATGCGCGGTGCAGCATTCCCACGGGAAATCCGGTTTCTTACAGCGGTCGTGGCATAGATTTGTACCAGCTTTTGAAGTTTCGGAACGATATGGTACAAAAACTCATACTCCAACTCTTCGTTATGCAAGACATAGCCGCCATCAGTCTTGGCAAACAGGCTATCCTCCATAAGCTTTAGTATCTCAGCTTCCTTCTCCACATCCCTTATGAGCATGGAGACTGCCTTGGATTCCTGTTTTTCCAAAGGGTTGATCACGATATTTTCATAGTGGAATTCCAGCCCCGCAAGCAGTCTGTTTTTCACTCGATCCAAGAATAGCTTTGCAACCAGCGGTGTCTTGAAAAACAGTTCGGTGATGGACCTTGCTATACGGACTTCACCTAGTCTTTTCAAACCTGGCACCACTTTGTCGAGGAATAATTCCAGTTGGTCATGATGGATTGGAATTCGATTCATGCCCGAATTCTCCAGCATTTGCTTCAATTCTGAAAGGCGTTGGCAATCCTCGTTTTCGAGCTGAACCAAATTCCCTTCGAATAGAACCATTTTATATGCATTCATGACGATCATCTCATTCAACCCTTTAATATTCAGTTGATAACCTTTTCCCTCGCTTTGGGTAAAGTCAAACTGTAAAGGAAGCGGTCCGCTGGATAAACGAAAACCATTGAATGTATGGCTCCCATGGGAAAGCTTTACCAACGGTGCTCTTTCAAGGATGGGGACAAGCCTTTGAAAAGAAGATGGAGGCAGAAGCAATAAGTGTTTGTCCAACGTATATTCAGACTTGTCCGCCAATGCGTCAACATAGACTCTTTCATCCGATACCACTGTAATAAGCTCCTGAAGTACGGAATCCATTTCGTTCTGAAAACAATGCAGTTCCGGGTCATATATAAATGCAAGGGACACTTGGGCAGGTTTTCCTTCTTTTACTCGCTTCAGGAATTCCCGGACATTCGCTACATTGAAAGAACCGATTTTCATTTCCATTCCTAACATATATTGATCCGTGCCTATCCTTACAGGTTTACACGTAAATTCTGCATCAATCATCTTTCTTTTTTCAAAGTGGCGCTGATGACCGCTTTTGCGTACAGGCTGATTATTGAAAAGGGTCAGCAAGCCCTCTGACAATTTATCATTGGCTGAAGCATCAGAACGAGGTACATTTATCGTTCCATCTCGCTGAGAGTCGTAAACCGACAGCAGGACGGCTGCAATATGCTGGCAATCCCTTTGGAAGGAAGCTAGCGTAGGACAGCTGCATTTCGTCTGAAATCCGCCGACAGCATCCACTTCAATCGTGACATGGAAGTCTTCCTTGCCTTTAACCGTTGCCTCACAACCATCAGGCTGGTAACTTTCAAATGTCACTTTATTGGCACGATGAAAAGCTTCCCCTCTTTTGAAGGAGACGGTCCCGCACATGTCTTTTATGATTTTTTGATTCAACTTGATATCCAAATTGCCGTCCTCCTCCCGAGGTTTTGTTTGAGTGTTTTAAAATCCGCTGAAAAATAAGCTCATTTTATCATCATACTATGAAATGGGTTTACGGGGTTGTAAAAAAGCAAAAAGACAAACTCCCATATTCGGAGTTCATCTCTATTTCAGCACCGGGAATTTGCGGCTCATTGTTGTCCTTTAGTGTTGCCTTTCTTTTTTTTTCGATAAAAGAAGCTGAACAAAAGGAATATAAGAAGAATGAAAAAAAGGATAAGTTCAGCGGGGTCCTTCACCAAAAATGGGTTAAAGGCATGCTTGATTGAATTATCCAGATCAAATCCCAATAGAATATCCATACCTAAAGATATGACCACTAAAGGGATCAGAAGCAAAAGCGTAATACCGAAGAATTTCATTTTTGATCAACTCCGCCTTGGAACTTATTTTGGTGCTGGCCTTTCCTTTTTTTTCGATTCTTAAAAAAGGCAATGATCAAGAGAAGCAACGGAATGATCACCTGAAATGGCAGATGGATGTAATTTGGTACGACATCTAGCCCTTCATAGATATGTTCCGTATAGCTGCTTGCCATAATAATCGAAATCAATAAAATGACCATGCCAACAGGGTATGCAAGACTAGAGGGCTGTTTAACATTGAAAACATTCGCCGTACCCGTTACCGCTACATAAGTTAATACACTTATCTTGATGAACCCGCCAATCAACAACAAAAACAAGAAGTACACATCGAGACGTTCAAGAAAGCCAGCGACCTCTATGGACTGAATGAGGGTAAGAAGAGGGTATTGCGAACGTGTTGTAAGGTCCACACCAAGTACAGCAACATTCACAGCCATTATTACCGCGAGAAAAATACCGCTTGTCGCCAAGCCCCCTATCCCAATTTTTTTCAGTCGCTGAGGTTCATTCAAATAAGGAAAAATCATTAAAAACACTATGATCTCGCCAAATGGAAAGAATACGGTTTTAGTGAAACCCATTTTCATCATCTCTGTCCCGCTGATTTCAAAAATGGGTTTTAAGTTGTTTAAATGGATCATGCCTGAAGCAATAATCAGAAGCATGAAGGTCATTAAAAGTAAATTCTCCAAGACAAAGAATAGTTCCCCCGTCCTCGCCAATACTTCTATCCCTTTACGGACCGTATACACCACGACTAAAATGAATGCAGCGTTCGCAACAAATAACGGAATTTGAGGATAGGCAAAAGTAAGCAGTGTATCTCCGAAATCCCTCAGACACCTTGCAGCAAGATAGATCAAATAAAGGATGTATAGAAAAGCTACGATCCTGCCTAGAAAATTCCCCAATATATGTTTTACAAACTCTGTTAACAGCTGCTCAGGGTAGTATTGAAAAAGGCCATAATAAACGAAAAATAATAAAAATCCGCCTATCATCGCAATAAGGATGACTAGCCAAGCAGCCTGCTTGGCTTCACCTGCAAGCGGAACCAAAAGTGCACTGCCCATTTCAAACATGAAAATAAGGACGAACAGCTGGTAACCGCTGATTTTTGCCTTTTCCATGAGAATGCCACTTCCTTTCCATTATTGATCTTTCTTTTTTAAATTCGAAAGATACGGCTTATTACGTAATCCGGTACGGCGAATGAAAGTCTCTACCTGCACGTCTACTTCGAGCTTAGGAAAAGAAACATCGTCCCAGTTTTTTTCGAGTTTCTTCCATTCTTTAGGGTGGTTTTCATGCATAATTTCACCAAAGCCAAAAATATCGGCTTTATTTTTTTGTGCCCGAACGACCGCATCTTCCATCTCCTTCTTCAATTCTTTCGCTAACTTCTTTTCAATATCAATCAGAACATGCGTATCGGTTAGATTCACAGGAACATTCACCTCCCGGATATCTCCTTCTGCACGGACCTTTATCGATATTTTCGGTTTGCCGTTTACCAATTTTGCTCCGACGTTGGTTTTTTGGCGAATAACCGAATAGGTGACTGCGTCTTTTCTACCCTCCCAATCAATGTTTAAATGGGTATTTTCGATCCTATCCAATACCCACATTGACCCTATTGCCATATTGCCATCCAGCCAGTCAATCAATTTTCCATCTTTAAAAACACCTATTCCTGCTGCATTAGGGTTTGCCTCAATATCCGAAGACATGGTATTCTCCATTTTATCTTCTTTACCTGTGTTTCCTTTCACGGTAAAACCACTTATTATCGGTTCTTTCCCGGTACTAAGCAGATTCTTGATCACTTCTTGGAGATTGATGCTAATATTTTTCCCCTGAATTTTTTCAGTGATTTCAATCGTCCTAATGATTTTCTCAGCTGATACCTTATCGATTGCGGTTAACGTTTCGACAATATCCCTTGCTTTCACACCCCGGGCAATCACGATCCTCGTAGTTGCCCTGAATTCCGGTGAGCGCTCAAATGCGTCGAAAATATCGTTGAGGCCCTCTTCTTTTGCTAGTTCCTCACCTATGACAATCAGATTGGCATGGGCAAAATACATATCTCGCGAGATTTTAGTTGAAGTCCTACTATCCAGTTCAAGCACATTGTTTCCGGTGGCCCTATAAATGGATATCGGTGGATTCGTTCCTCCGCCGCCCTGAAGAGCTCCCGCTACATTGCTTGGATTAATGATTTGGAAAGTTCCCACTAACTTTCCTTCTTTATTTCTATCGAGTCCAACCGCCGAGACAATGGCCATTTCGTTTAACTCTGTTTTATCCCAACAGCCGGTGGTGAATGTGGTACAGATCAACATCAAGAAAAGAATTAGCTTTTTACGATTCATTGCCTTCACCTTTTTTCTCGTCAGCAGTTTTCATTCCACGCGATTCAGGAGGCAAGGGTCTTTGATTTTCGCCTTCCCTTATCAGATTATTTTCGTTGGTTAAAAATTTCGGCCTTTCCTTAAAGGCCCACATAGGTCTTCTGAAGAATGTGTCGCCCAACCCTTCCGGATGCAGAGGGGCGAGCGGTGTCATATAAGGAACACCGAATGAACGGAGGCTGCATAAATGGACAATGAGCACGAAAAAGGCCAAAATCATGCCATAAAAACCTAAAGTTCCGGCACAAATGATAAAGCCGAAGCGCACGATACGGGCAGATATGGCTATGGAATAAGAAGGGGTTGCAAAACTGGCAATCGCCGTAATCGAGACGATGATGACCATTGCCGGCGATACGATACCAGCCTGGACAGCCGCCTGCCCGATGACCAATGCTCCGACAATGGACATGGTCGAACCAACGGCCTTTGGCATCCTAAGACTTGCTTCCCTTAATATTTCAAACGTCATTTCCATGAGAAGTGCTTCAATGACGGCCGGCAAAGGAACCGTTTCCCTTTGGGCTGCAACAATGACCAGCAACTTCGTTGGGATCATTTCCTGATGAAAAGTCGTGGCTGCAACATAGACAGCTGGTCCGACTATAGAAATAATGAAAACGATGATCCGTAAAAAACGTGTGGCAGAAGCAATGTCGAAGCGATTATAGTAGTCTTCGACAGATTGAAAAAACTGTACAAATATTGCCGGGGCTACCAAGACGAAAGGCGTTCCATTAACGAATATCGCCACTCTTCCTTCCAGAAGATTTCCTGCGACCATATCCGGTCTTTCTGTATGGTTAAGGGTTGGGAAAGGGGTCATGACCTGGTCTTCTATCAATTGTTCAATATATCCTGATTCAAGAATGCTATCGATGTTTATTCGTTTTAAGCGCTTCTTGACCTCTTCGACGATCCCCTCTTTGGCAATCCCATTTATATACATGATGGAAACATCCGTTTTTGTCACCGTGCCTATTTTCATCGACTCTATCCATAAATCCGGGGTATTGATGATGCGGCGTAACATGGCGATGTTCGTTCCATTCGATTCCGTAAACCCTTCTCTTGATCCCCGGACAGTCAAATGCGTACTTGGTTCCTGAATCGAGCGCCGTTCCCCCCCTTTTGTACTGGCAACCAGGGCTGTGTTTAAACCATCAACAAAAATGATGCTGTCCCCTGATAATAAGGATAAAAATAGTTTTTCCCAGTCCGTGACCGTTTCTACACCACCGAGGGAAACCACGTCCTCAGAGATTACATCCAACGCTTCTTGTGGAAGTATTTTTTCTGATAGATGAGGATTTTTCATGATTGATTCAATTAAAAAGTCCGTAACGCTTGGATTATCAATCAGACCCTGCACATACAAAATAGTCGTTTTTATCTCCGGATTTTTACCGATTTTCAGCGTTCGGATAATAATGTCCGGACTGTTTCCCGTCTTTTTTTTCACGATTTCCAGATTGGCCGAAATGGAGCTTTCAATATACTCAGGCGTTTTGCTTTTGGATTGACCTGCATCTTCCTTTTTCTTTTCACGTTGCTTCATTTGTCTTTTTTGTTTGAAAAAAGAAGCCATAGCACCGAACCTCATTCCTTTTTCGTTTCACTCATTTTGTCCAAAACACTCCCCCTTTATTCTGGGTTCAGCCTTCTTCCTCACATAAGAAAAAGGCTGTCGCAATGACAGCCTCTCGCGGTTATATTCGGTTATGTAATGCAAGTGACGATTCGAACTGCCCAATCAACTAAACTGAGATTATTTCACTTTACCTTTATTCCTTCTGAAAATCAAAACAACGAAAAGAATGAATAGCAAAGCCAATATCGCATAAACGATATTTGAATAAATGTCCATATATCCTACAATATCTTCCCACGAAGATCCAACAGCTGCCCCGATATTCACTAAAATGATGTTCCAAATTAACGTACCGGATGTTGTGTAAAGCAAAAAGAGCCAAAAGCTCATATGGGACATGCCTGCTGGAATCGAGATCAAGCTTCTGATCAGTGGAACCAGTCTACAGAAAAACACGGTCCATGCCCCATACTTGTCAAACCATGAATTCGCCTTATGGACGTCCGATACCGTTAACCGAAGAATATGGCCCCATCTTTCCACGAACTTTTCAATGACCTTAACATCAAGAAGCAAACCAATTCCATAAAGGACGACTGCCCCTGCCACTGACCCTATAGTCGATGCGATCACGACGCCCATAATCGTCATATTCGCTGTTGTCGTCATGAAGCCGCCAAAAGTAAGAATGACCTCTGACGGGATCGGCGGGAAAATATTTTCCAATGCTATTAATAGAAAGATTCCCATATACCCAAAATCATTCATGAATTCCGTAATCCAGTTTTCCATTTATTACGCTCCTAACTGATTTGAATCAATAGCTGACTTGTTACCCGCCGGCTGCTTATCTTGCAATAATCTTGATCCTTTATTAAATATCTTTTTTCTTCCGCCGTTCTTGATACCTTTGGAAAAACCAAATGGAAATCGCAATCCAAAAACCACCCGCCAAATATCCCGCAATGATATCACTAGGATAATGGACTCCCAAGTATATTCGACTTATACCAATCGATAGGATCATCATCATACTGAACAGAATCAATAGGTTCCTCGCCCACTTAGCCGTGATGTGACGCCATAGCAGAAATGTGAGAATACCGTATAATGAGAATGCATTCATGGCATGTCCACTAGGGAAACTGTACCCCCCTATTTCGATGAGCCGATGTAAATCGGGCCGGGCGCGTTGAAAGAAAAGCTTAACCATCAAATTGAGAAGAGGTGAACCAACCATGACGGCACTGAATAAGATTAGCTCCAAACGATGCTTCAAAACCTTATATAAGAAAAACAAAATCATCAAAGAGAGGATGATCAAGGACCAAGTTGAACCTATGTAGGTAAAGAACTTCATGATACCCGTCAGTAAGGGGGACTCCCATCCCTGCACTAAGGAAATCACCTTTTCATCAAATTTCAGGTATTCATTTGCACTAATGGTAAATGCCATGAAACTGAACCCAATTAAAGAAAGTACACTTACTATAAAAGCAATGGTTAATTGTTGCTTTAATTTCATAATAACATCCTTTCACTTTTGAAAACCGTTTCATCTGGAAATTTCTATTTTATCATATCTTCTTCATTGCAGAATGAATGTATTTGCTTCATTGCCCACAACCCATCCAGTGTTTATGATCATGCACATGCTCAAATCTTCTACTTTTTCATACTACTCTATTCGTCATTGTCACCTCAACTTCAGGTTACTTTAGTGTCATTCACTTGAATCGTTACATCTTCAGTATTCGTTTCTCAGGGACTCACTTATGATCGATTATCGTTCAATCAAAATATACATATTTTGTATTAATGCTGCAGATGGTTTTATCCGTATTGGATAAAACCACAATAAATTATAAAAATGGTGATTAAAAAGTAATGGTATTAAAATCGCTGTTAGTATTGATTGCTGTTGTAGGCATCACGATGAGTGCTTACACATACTTCAACCCGAATGATATATTTCCTCAGACTTTATTTTTGATCTTACCAGTTATTTTATTGCTATTACTAATGATATTGAAACTCCAAAGACCAAGAAGTAAATAAAACCACAAAATGTAATTATCACTCTCCTAGATTTTCTAGGGACTTAATGGTCTTTTCAAGTCTCTATTAAGTTACTTTTCTGGAAAAATGCATATTTAACATGAGTCTAGGTAGTTGCAGCTACTTAGGCTCTTCTTATATTGTGCAAGCAAAAATATATGATTTTGATGAAAGGTGAAAAACCAGTTTCCCGAAAAAACTTTTTTCAAAAATTCAACTCCCTATAAGGAAATCACCTGACAATTATGATTAGGGTGAGTTTTATGGGATTATCTAAAACCGTTATGTATTCATATTGTGCAAAGAATTGGGATAGGGAGACTATGACACGGTAGTACGAAAAGAATACGATTGAACATCAAAAAGTACCCTTTTGGATCACCACTATTTCAAGTGTCTAATCTAAAACGAAAAAACCTTATGCAGGTTAGTGCACAAGGTTTTTCGTTTTTTTATAGTGTACGGCATGCCTTAAGCGGTAGTGATGTCAAAGTTTGCCCGGTCGCTGAATCGGTAAGATTCTCTTCTAACTGGAACGATGGCACGGCTTCAATATGCTTGAATTTCTTCAGGAATGTAGTAAGCGCAATCTTTGCTTCCAGTCTGGCTAGCGGAGCTCCGAGGCAGAAATGAGGACCATTTCCGAAGGTTAGATGTTTCTTATTATTTGGGCGGTGGATATTAAGGGTGAAGGCGTCTTCAAACATCTCTTCATCCAAATTAGCTGCGCTCATCCAAACAACCACGTTTTCCCCTTCTTTCAATTTCACTCCCAATAGATCGTTATCCTCCTTTACGGTGCGATCTAATTTAATGAGATTGAAACGGTAACGGAGCATTTCTTCGACCGCCTGCGGAACCAAATCCAGGTTTTCATGTAACTCTTGATAAACTTCCTTGTCATCATATAGCAGGGAATAAAAGCTATTGGCCAGTAAATGACTTGTTGTCTCGACACCTGCTCCTAAAATCAGCATGGTCGTGCGGACAACCTCATCATCCGTAAACATCTCCCCATCCACTTCCGCCTTCAAAAGATCCGAGATGATATCATCTGCCGGGTTCAATCGTTTTTGCACTACAATCGGATACAAATACTGATAGTATTCCTTTGCTGCCACTTGCTTCAATTCATTTACTTCTTCTTGTTTTTCTTTATCAAAAGGAAGGAATAAGATATCCACCCATTTCTTAAACAATAAACGATCTTTCGAAGGAACGCCCATCAAATCTGACATGACAATGATGGGAAGCGGACTCGCCAATGATTGCACAATATCGATTTCCGTTTCCTCATCCATTTCTCCGATCAATTCATCCGCTATTTCCTGAATGCGAGGTTCCCAGTTTTGAAGACTTCTAGGTGTGAATGCTGCGGCCAGCAGTGAACGGCGTTTTCTATGCTCCGGTGGATCCGCTTCAGTGATTTTGATCTTATCAGGCACTGAACCTTCATCACTATCCGTTCCAACCGATATGGTAGTACGTTTCCGGACACTCGAAAAATGTTTATAATCACTGAGAACACGCTTAACATCTTCATATTTAAAAACATTCCACGTATCCGTTCCCTCGTGATAACTCACAGGGTCATTTTCTAACATCCGTTTACACCAAGCGTATGGACTAAATTCCTCCGTACGTGTTTTAAACCTAGTAAATTCTTTTATTGCTATAACTTCTTTCATGATACCGACTCCTCCCACTTCTCAAAGATACCTAACAAAAGGATCGAATGTTCAGCATTCCCATCTCAGTCGATTTGTTGTAGGGTCGAGCATTCCTGATAGACTTTTTCACCAAATCCTTAAATACACATCTATTCCATTATAGGGTAAAATCCCGCAACAAACCATGCATCTTCCATACCAGCAGCCTTACATGAAATTTGCCCCACAATCCCAACAACCCTATGTAAAACTGCTTATTTTTTACAATTCCCTTTCTTTTTCTATTTTTTTATGTCTCTCAATCGATGCTTAAAATCCAATCCTCTTTTTCAAATTCGGAGACAGTGCTTTTCACTAAGTTATTTCAGTATAGATAATTTAATAATTTCCGGAGTTTGTAAAAATTGAAGGGACTGCTTTGATGTGGCTTGGCAGACAGTCGACGGAAAGGGAGCGGATTTCTGAAATCAGCTGGAACGTTTTCAAATAAAAAAACTGCAGGCAAACCCGCTTTTCTTTGAGTTTGTCTACAGTCTGAATGGCTGCACAATGCAGCCGTCAATTTTTGCCCTTTTTAATCAGTTCATGTAAATCATCCATTTTCTTTTCCATGATATCCATTCTGGTTTTACGATGCTTGACGGAACGGAAAAGGGATACGGTCCCAACAATGATCAGAATTAAAAATACAAGGCAAAACAATTGGTATATCAGATCCGCAATATTAAAACCACTCACTATGTAATCCCCCTAAATGGCATTCTCAGTATTCTATTATACACCAGGAAAAATGAACATTTTAACCTTTTTAAGAGGAATCGAGAATTAACGGCATAATTGAAAAACCGATAGCCAATTGCTATCGGTTGATCATTTATACCTCTATTTGTTGATCGTCAAAATCTTCTTGAGGCACGATTAATTCATTATAGAATGCAGCCACCGTTGTTCCTGCATAAGGAATCAACCATAGTAAACCAATTCCCAGCGTGAACATGCAAAGGATGCCCCACCCTATGAAGCTTAGGTGCATAAGGAAATACTTCCATTTCAAGCCCTTCATTCTTTTTCTGCTTTCTGTAATGGCTTCAAGCACAGTGTATTCTGGATGATCCTTCAATAAGAAAAACTGCTGCGAATAGGCGATGCTTTTAATGATACCCGGAATGATTAATAATAATGACCATAAAAAAATGAAAATACCTTGTAAAATGGATGCCCCAATAAGCTTGAAAGAGGTTCTTCCATCTTTATAGATTGCGAATACTTCTGGAATATCAGGGTTTCCTTCCCTAACCAAATTCAGGTAGAACCAAGTGATTGAAATGGTGAGCGGGATTAAGGCGATGGACAGGACCGTACTGAAGATATCAGACCATACCGGTGTTTCTTCCTGCATGAACCATTGTGAAAACCCACCGCTTCCAATCACTTCGACAATTAAAGGTAAAATGAGATTTATTAAGAACAAGAGCAACATAAGCGATACAGCTGTTCCCCATTTACCTCCCAACGAATGCAGGGCTTTCCTTTTTAATTCTGAGATTCTCATATTTTATTTAACTCCCCTTTTTTAAACAGTGGAATTCTGAATATTCACCATTTTATTGCATATTTGGTTGAATTAAGAAAAACCACTATTTATTTGATGTTTAGATTCCAAGTTGTATTTTAACATAATATTTCGAGCTATGGGCTTAATTTCCTAGAAAGCACGACAAGCGGTTGAATCGGTTTCGGGCAATCACGATCACCTCCCATCTGGGCAATTAAATGATCCTTGGCTTGTTTGTATCCCATAACAGTTTATGAAAGCGAATATGACAATATGCCATTAATCACTTTCAGTGCCACGAACCCAACAATTCCTTCCAAAAACTTCGCTGAACCATGGCTTGTTAAGAATACCGTCAGCGAAGGCGCTTTTATTTTTCACTATTGTTATTCTAGTTCCATTTTCCTTCTCCCCAATAAGACTTTGTGCGCCATTTACTCTCAAGTAGATTCCAAGGCTCCCTTGCAAGAAAAGAGTAAAAAGTTTCTCACTATAGAAAGTTCCTTTCATCCGTTCCAAGATAGTGAAAGGGACGAAAAGGAAATCTCCCCCTTTTCGTCCCCTATTATTTTTACTTAGTTTTCCCCCTTTCTTACTGATGAACCAAAGAACCGCCCATATAAGTTCCTTCCACCTGAACCCTATCGATTTCCTCCGGTCCGATCGAAAAATATCTTTTTCAAAATTTTCCCTGACTTACCCTTAAAGATCCGATTGCGCTTTAAAACAACAAAAAAAGAGCATCCCAAAAGCCGAATAGTTTCCGCCTTTGGAACACCCTTTTTCCTATAATCAATCAGAGCCAGTTATAATAAAATCGTCTTGGAGCAAAGCTAAAGGTAGCTTTCTGTTTATAGGATCCCCTGCCGTGACATTGATTTCAGTAATGTGACCACTGGCACCTATTGAAACATCAATCAATTTCCCATCCTCCGTTTTCACTAAAAAGAGCCTCTCCCATTCATAAACATAGGAATTCTTTTGAACGTAAACTTGTTCGATGGTCCCATCATGTACACACTCGATGGTATGAATCGGTTTTAACACGGAATCACTCCTCCACTCTCCATTATTAGACTAAAGCTTAAACCCAGCCACGGAATATCGAGGCTTCTGCCATTTTTCTGACACCCACCATATATGCCGCCAGCCTCATATTCACTTTTCTAGTCTCGGACATTTCATATATTTGATTAAATGAGTTGACCAATAACGCTTTTAATTTGGTTTGGACCTCTTCATCTTCCCAATAATAACCTTGATTATTTTGAACCCATTCAAAGTAAGAAACAGTCACACCGCCTGAACTTGCCAATACATCGGGTACAAGAAGCACATTCCGTTCCGTCAAGATCTTGGTTGCCTCTAAAGTGGTAGGTCCATTCGCTGCCTCCACGACAATTTGGGCCTTGATAAGATGTGCATTATCTTTGGTGATTTGGTTGGAGATGGCAGCAGGCACTAAAATATCACAATCTTGTTCCAAAAGTTCTTGATTGGTGATTTTGTTTTCGAATAGTGTCGTTACCGTTCCAAAGCTATCCCTTTGATCAAGTAAGTAATCGATATCCAGACCATCCGGATTATATATTGCACCATATGCGTCCGAGATGCCAATCACTTTCGCACCTGCATCATGCATGAATTTGGCTAAAAAGCTTCCTGCATTCCCAAACCCTTGGACGATGATGCGTGCACCTTTCAATTCTATGCCCTTACGCTTTGCCGCTTCTTCGATACAGATGGTGACACCTTGTGCAGTCGCCTTTTCCCTACCGTGTGAACCGCCCAGTACCAGTGGCTTACCTGTAATGAAACCTGGAGAATCGTGTTCTCTTATTCTACTGTATTCGTCCATCATCCATGCCATGATTTGTGAATTCGTATAAACATCCGGTGCCGGAATATCTTTAGTCGGCCCAACTATTTGGCTGATCGCCCGAACATACCCGCGGCTAAGTCTTTCCAATTCACCAATGGACATTTGGCGCGGATCACAGATGATGCCGCCTTTTCCTCCGCCATATGGCAGATTCACAATTCCGCATTTCAAACTCATCCACATTGACAGTGCCTTGACTTCTTCCTCATCTACTTCAGGATGAAAACGGATCCCACCTTTTGTCGGACCAACGGCATCGTTGTGCTGGGCACGGTACCCAGTGAATATCTTCGTCGTATTATCATCCATCTTAATTGGAATACGGACGGTCAGCATACGAAGAGGTTCCTTCAAAAGCTCGAATACTTCTTCAGAATATCCAAGCTTATCCAGCGCCTCCTTGATTACGACCTGTGTTGATTCAAGCAAGCTGGCAGTTTCTTTTTCTTCTTTGATCGTTGTACTCAATGGAATTCACCTCATAGGGATATTAGGATAAAACTCTTTTAATGCGTTCGATTGCCCAATCCAATTCTTCTTTTGTAATCACTAACGGCGGAGCAAAACGGATGACTGTATCATGTGTTTCTTTACATAGCAGTTTTTCTTCTTTAAGTTGCTCACAATAAGGTCTTGCAGCTTCTGTCAATTCAACCCCGATGAATAGACCTCTACCACGGATTTCTTTAATCATCGGATTCTTGATTTCTTTTAAACTATCCATGAAATATTGTCCAAGCTCCAATGAACGTTCCGCAAGCTTCTCATCTTCAAGGACTTCCAATGAAGCGATGGAAACCGCACATGCCAATGGATTGCCGCCGAATGTGGAACCATGTGAACCAGGATTGAATACGCCAAGGATTTCACGGTTTGCAGCTACGCAAGAGATTGGGAAAACCCCGCCGCCAAGCGCCTTGCCTAAAATGTACATATCCGGAACTACTCCATCCCAGTCAGAGGCGAACATTTTTCCTGAACGTCCAAGTCCTGATTGAATTTCATCAGAAACGAATAGGACATTATTTTCTTTACACAGTTCGTAAGCTTCTTTTAAGAATCCTTGTGGCGGTATGATGATTCCCGCTTCACCTTGAATCGGTTCGATTAAAAATCCAGCCGTTTGCGGTGTAATCGCTGCTTTCAATGCATCAAGATCACCATAAGGGATAAGCTTGATCCCTGGTAACATCGGTCCAAAGCCCCTTCTATATTCATCATCGGATGACAATGAAACGGCTGCCATCGTACGGCCATGGAAATTCCCGATACAAGCAATGATTTCAGCTTGGTTTTCTGCAATTCCTTTAACATCATAACCCCAGCGCCTAACAGCTTTGATTGCTGTTTCAACGGCTTCAGCACCTGTATTCATAGGCAGCGCCATGTCTTTTTGCGTAATGCGGGACACCATTTCATACCACGGGCCTAATTTATCACTATGGAATGCACGGGACGTCAATGTCACGCGATCTGCTTGTTTTTTTAATTCGTCGATGATTTTCGGATGCCTGTGGCCTTGGTTCACTGCTGAATAGGCACTTAGCATATCCATATATTTGTTTCCTTCAGGATCTTCCACCCAAACTCCTTCTGCCTTCGAAATGACGATTGGAAGTGGATTATAATTGTTTGCACCATATTGTTCTGTTTGCTCGATTAATTTTTCCGTTACTGTTGTCATGTTGATTCCCCCTCAAATTATAGCGTTTCAGATGTTGTTTTTCCTTGAAGATGCAGAACTAAGTAATCAGGACCGCCCGCTTTTGAATCTGTACCTGACATATTGAATCCGCCAAATGGCTGGTATCCTACAATGGCACCAGTACAGCCACGATTGAAGTACAAGTTACCTACGTGGAAATCCTCACGCGCCTGTTCGATATGTTCAATATTGTTCGAGATGACCGCACCTGTTAATCCATAATCCGTGTTATTGGCGATTTCGATAGCATGATTGAAATCTTTCGCCTTACAGAACGCTACCACTGGTCCGAAAATCTCTTCTTTCATGACTCGTGCATTCTCATCCACATCAGCAATGATGGTTGGCTGGATGAAGAAACCTTTTGAATTGTCTCCTTCTCCACCTGCAACAAGTTTCCCTTCTTGTTTACCGATTTCAACGTAGCTCATGACTTTGTCGAAAGCGGCTTGATCGATAACCGGACCCATGAAGTTGTTTACATCGGTTGGTTCCCCGACCGTTTTTTCTTTCGTTAATTCAATGACACGATTCAAGACTTGGTCATATACATCTTCCACGATGACGGTACGTGAACAAGCAGAACATTTTTGACCAGAGAATCCGAATGCAGAAGCGACGATTGATTGTGCTGCCAATTCCAAATCAGCCTCTTTATCAACAACGATCGTGTCTTTTCCACCCATTTCAGCGATGACACGTTTCAACCAAATTTGGCCTTCATGAACTTTAGACGCACGCTCATAAATACGGATTCCAACATCACGAGATCCGGTAAAGCTGATGAAACGTGTGCGAGGATGATCTACCAAATAATCACCAACTTCAGCACCGCTTCCTGGAATGAAGTTCACTACTCCTGCCGGTAAGCCCGCTTCTTCCAATACTTCAATGAATTTTGCTGCAATGACCGGTGTTGTACTGGCCGGTTTCAATAAGACGGTATTACCTGAAACAAGGGCTGCTGTCGTCATGCCTGCCATGATCGCAAATGGGAAATTCCAAGGTGAGATGATAACACCGACACCAAGTGGAACATAACTGAAGGCATTGTGTTCAATCGGACGGCTTTCCACTGGCATGCCGTCTTTAAGCTTCAGCATTTGGCGTGCATAGTATTCCATGAAGTCGATCGCTTCCGCTGTATCTGCATCCGCTTCATTCCAAGGCTTTCCTGCTTCTTTAACCAATATAGCAGAGAAATAGTGTTTTCTTCTCCGAACGATGGCTGCAGCCCTGAATAAAATATTTGCACGCACTTCCGCTTTCGTTTTTCTCCAAGTTTGGAATGTCTTATCTGCCGCTTGCATGGCTTGCTCAGCAAGGTCCTTATTTGCTTTGGACACAGTTCCAATTACTTCTTCTTTATTTGCTGGGTTTACAGAGGTAATGACTTCATCAGTAAACACTTTTTCACCATTAATGACTAGCGGATATTGCTTCCCTAAATCATTAGCTACATCATTCAATGCCGCTTGAAAAGCTTTATTGTTTTCTTCGATTTTAAAATTAGTAAATGGTTCGTGTTTATATGGTTGGACCATTATGGCTCATCTCCCTAAAGTTTATGTTTTTATTTCTCACTTATTTAATAAGCAAGTTCCGTGCCAACTTTTCATTTTTTCGTAAAAATATTGTTTTTTTATGAAATATGCAATGAAATTCAGCACTTTCGGGGCAAAATTGACATAGTATGCCATTATTTTTTGCTCTAATCCCTGTTTTTGTCGCTTAAACTTTACACTTTTTATTAATGCAAGATTCATGCCAACTCATAAAACCATAAAAAACAGTGTTTTTACACTTTTTCCGCAAAATATTTTTGCACCTGGATGCAAAATATCCTTGCTGTGCAAATTTTATTTGCACCTTTTCTTCAATTCCACTACAATAGCTCTAAGAAATGAATAAAAACGGGAGGCATTCATGCATTTAGATCAAATCATTAAAATAGAAGGTTTCCAAACCATCCTCTATTCGCTTGTGGATGTAATCGATATTGGGATACATATAATCGATATAAAGGGTCGAACCATCGTTTATAACAAGAAAATGGCTGAAATTGAAGGAATGGAATCAGATGAGGTATTAGGGAAAAAGATTCACGATATCTTTAAATTCAAGGAAGAAACGGAGAGTACATTAATCCGGGCGCTTCATTCAGGTAAGGCTACCGAGAACTCGAAGCAGACATACTTCAATAATCTTGGACAGGAAATTACAACAATCAATAATACGTTTCCGATTTTGGATCCGAACCAAACGATCATCGGAGCAATTGAAGTGGCAAAGGATATAACGAATCTCGAAAGAATCATTAAAGACAATATCTTAAATAAGGGCGATACCAAATATACGTTTGACAGCATCATCGGAACCAGTGAGAACTTCCTGGACGTCATAGAAAAGAGCAAGCGCTCGACCAGGACCACATCCTCCATCCTCATCGTCGGGGAGACGGGAACCGGAAAAGAACTCTTCGCCCAAAGTATCCATAATGGCAGCAGCCGTTCGACACATCCTTTCATCAGCCAAAACTGTGCTGCCCTGCCAGATAGTTTAATTGAAGGAATACTCTTTGGCACAAAGAAAGGGGCCTTCACCGGATCGATCGAAAGGCCTGGATTATTCGAACAGGCACAGGGCGGAACCATCCTTCTTGATGAAATCAATTCGTTAAATCCGAATTTGCAAGCGAAATTATTAAGGGCCCTTCAAGAAAGGACGATTCGTCGTGTTGGGGATACAAAAGATAAAAAAATTGACGTTCGGGTCATTGCAACGATAAATGAGGATCCAATAGATGCCATTTCAAATGATCATTTACGAAAGGATTTATACTATCGATTAAGTGTCGTTTCGTTATTCATACCTCCTCTTCGTGAGCGGAAAGAGGATATCCCTTTGCTGGCTCAATCCTTCATCGAGAAATTCAATGCGCTGTTCGAATTGAATATTGAAGGGATCAGCGAAGAGGTTTACTCACTATTTTATGATTACGACTGGCCCGGGAACGTAAGGGAACTTGAACATATCATTGAAGGGGCCATGAATTTACTGGAACCTGGCGATACCAAGATTGCCATCAATCACCTTCCTACCCTATTTAGAAAGAAAGCCCATTTTGAAGACATTCATCCCGATAAAAAAGATGTCCAAACGAATGGAGATTTACAGGAGTCGACATTATCTCTTGATGATTATATCGCCAATACTGAAAAGCAATACTTGGAGAAGGTATTAAAGGAACATGGCATGAACATCTCTAAAGCAGCTAAAGCCCTGAATATCAGCCGCCAAAGTCTTCAATACCGTTTGAAAAAGTATCAGGACAAATAACGTCTTTCCTGCACAAAGAAGGCCCCCATTGATATATGAGGGCCTTTTGTTTATCGACAAAAGGGAGTTTGGAATGGTCACATCCTGAACCGTGATTTTAATAAATGATTTAATTCTGCTTTATGGAATCCTCACTGGATTGAAGAATTTTGCGACACTCCTGGCCGAATAACTGGCTAGCCGAGACCCCACAGACGCTTGCTTTGATGCGGCTTGGCAGACATTCGGCGGAAAGGGAGCCGATTTCTGAAATCAACTGAAACGTTATTCAAATAAAAAAACTGCAGGCAAACTCGCTTTTCTTCAAGTTTGTCTACAGTCTGAAGGCCCCCATTCATAGTGAGGGCCTTCCTTTACCTGCTAGTCTTTTCACTTCGCAATCAGAATGTTTCAGCAGCTTTTGCAACGTTTTCCAAACCATCCGCGATGATTTTCTGTGTCCGATCCGGATACTGATTATGTCCTTCAATGACCACTGCCTCCGGATTGTTGATCCCCCACAGGCTAATGATATTTTTAACTAAATTCACAGCCATTTCAGCAGAAGCCATTCCTTCCAACGCATAATCCGAACCGCGGGCATTCAATAGCATGACCTTTTTATCGCCAGCATACCCAACCGGCCCCTCCGCCGTATAATTGAACATAATACCTGCTTGTGACAAATAGGAAAGGTATGTGATCAGCGGTGCAGGAACCGTTGCGTTCCATAGAGGGAATGCGAATACAACTTTATCCATGGCTAGGAATTGATTTAAATATTGGTCAACCAGTTTTGCCGCTTTTTCCTCTTCAGCTGTCAGTTCAAGACCCTGGTTGCGTTTATACAAACCAGTAATGGCTGTATTCCCATAGTAAGGAAGTTCTTCTTTAAATAAATCCAACTCGATCACTTCATCTGTACGGTGGGTCTCTTTATATGTTTCTAAGAATGTGTCATACATTTTCGAGCTGATTGCCTGATCTGCAGGGCGATCGTTCACTTTTACGAATAATACTTTTGTCATTTCCCCATTCTCCTCTGTTGCCGTTTCTCTTTTCCCAAATAATCTGTTTAAGAATCCCATTTTTCCTCACCATTGCTTTCTACTTTAATTCCATTACAATAAGCCCTTTTTAGACGACTAAATGAATCTCATTGCCTGATGGATCTGTTACGACATAAAACTCTTCTTTTTCCGTAACGACAGCTCCTATTCCTTTCAGTCGTTCCATCACTTTATCTCTCGCTTCATCATTTGCAAAAACGAGGGTATACCAGTTTAGTCCCACACTATTTTCCTTAGGAGCTGGGGCGCCAACACCATTCCAAATGTTCAATCCGATGTGATGATGATATCCCCCGGTGGAAGTAAAGAGTGCTCCTGCGTATCGATTCACAACAGTAAACCCAAGACCTTGCATGTAAAACTCTTCCGTGTTACGTAAATCTGACACATGCAAATGTATATGTCCCATTAAGGTACCTGCAGGCATTACGCTCCACTCGCCATTACTTTCTTCCAGAAGGTCATTCCCATCCAACGGATCCGTGCCCATCGCGACCTCCCCATTGGCCCACTTCCAATCAGTCGATGGCCGGTCAGAGTAAACTTCAATGCCATTGCCATCAGGATCGGTAATGTACAGGGCTTCACTCACTTCATGATCCGCCGCTCCAAATGGATATTTCGTTTGAAGTAAATGTCGTAAGAAAATTGATAAGTCGGCACGGGTCGGCAGTAAAAGGGCAAAGTGATATAAGCCCGTCGTCCGCCCTTCTTTCGGAATCACATCAGCAGGCTGTTCAAGTGTAAGCAACGGGGTTTTTCCGTCAGTCGTTAAAACAGCTTGCCTTTCATTTTTCTTCAATACTTGAAGGCCGATGATATCTTGATAAAACGTGATGGCTTTATCTAAATCCAAAACATTTATACTGACTTCGCCAACAAAAGTAACTGGTTTTTGATGAAAATTCTTCATAATGTCACTTCCCTTTTTTATTGAAAATCATGTTATCCAAAGAGAGGGCTATGCGGTTTGTACACGCTAGATAGACAGACATGGCTAGTAGTGCCAAGTCCAGTTCGTAGCCCGCCGCTTGCCCGTTTCCAAGAAAACCAGCAGATAATTTAGCCGTAAAAATCGCCCCCGCCATAATGACCGCAAACAGGACGGAAACGATTCGTGTTCCCAAACCAAGTATAACCGCAAGTCCTCCGATTAATTCGATACCCGCAACGATATAAGCCATGAACCCAGGAATACCAAGGCTATCAAAAAATCCCGCCGTGTTTCCTATGCCCCCTTGAAACTTTGAAATGCCGTGAATGAAAAAGGTAAGACCTAAAATCACCCTTAAAAAAACTTGACCTGCTTCATTTTTATTCATGTATGAACTCTCCTTTTTTTATCGGTTACTTTATGTAAGTAATTATATTTAAATAAGTTTATAATGTCAAGTAAGTTTAAAAAGAAACGAATTGCCGAAGCAACTCGTTCCTTTGGTTTCACGGTTTAAATGTGTAATAAATGGTTGAATTGATGATGAAAGAGTCCGCAATGGTTCTCCCGACTTCACTTTACTTCCCCCTAATTTCCCTTTAATCGAAATCGTTACGATTTAAAACCCAAAAGTGGTATAACCACTTTATTCAAACATCGAAATCAGTTCTTTGGTGTATGAATGGCGATCGTTGCAAAAGAGATGTTCGTTTTCGAAAGAATCCACAATAACACCCCCTTTCATCACCATGATCCGTTGGCTCATCTCCTGTACTGCCGACAGATCATGGGAAATGAAAAGGTAAGAAATGTCCAAAGTCTCCCTCAGCTCGCCTAACAATTTCAGCACCGCCGCTTGTGACAGCACGTCAAGGCTTGAAGTCGGTTCATCCAATATAATGAGGGCAGGTTCAATGCTGATTGCGCGCGCAATGGTCACCCGCTGCTTTTGTCCGCCGCTTAGTTCATGCGGGTAACGTTCAGCTAAGTTCTTTGGAAGCTCCACGGTTTCCAGCAGCTGTCCGATAAAGTTCCCTTCACTTGTATACGTAAAATGTTTCATATTGACCTGGCTGCCATATTGAAGATATGGATCCATTAGTGAATCTTTTATCCTTAGTTTTGGATTCAAAGCTGATGCAGGATTTTGCAAAACGGCCTGGATATTCTTGCGGTATGGGTTTAAACTGCGTTCACTTTTATTTTGCAGCGCGGTTCCTTCAAATAGGATGCTTCCTTGGTCAATAGATTCTATTTGAAGGATGATTCTTGCCAATGTGCTTTTTCCGCACCCGCTCTCTCCCACTAATCCCAGGCATTCCTTCCTTTCGATGCTAAAATTCACGTTCCTCAGTATTTCTACTCCATTATCATAGGTTTTATGGACATTCCGTACGTCTAATAAACTCATCCCGACACTCCTTCAAGCTTAAATGGACTTCTTCTCAGTGTAGGCGATGATTGAATCAGTCTTTTCGTGTAAGTATGCTGTGGATGTTTCAATACCTGATCCTTATCACCGGTTTCAATAATGGCTCCGTCTTTCATGACCGCAATGCGGTCCGCATATTTCCTGACATGACGTAAATCATGGGTGATGAACAAGATTGCACATCCGGTTTCTTTTTGGAGCCTTGATAACAGCTGCAAGACCTTAATGGAAGATACACTGTCCAAGGCAGTGGTCGGTTCATCAGCTATCAATATATCCGGTTCAAGTAGCATGGCTATTGAAATGGATACACGTTGAAGTTGCCCACCGCTTAATTGAAAAGGGTATCTGCTGTAGATACCTTCATTCAGGCCCACCGATATGAGCGCCTTGACCGCTTGCTTGCGCCTTGCCTTTTTGGAAAGGTTCAAATGTGTCCGCTGATATTCCTCGAAATGTTGACCGATGGTATGGAACGGTGTGAATGAACCCTGGTAATCTTGAAAAATATAAGCCAGGCGCTTTCCGCGAAAATGCCGGATTTCAGAAGTGGATAGCGTTAAAAGATTCTTTTCCCCATACCATATTTCCCCCTTCGCTTGGAGATTGGGTGCAAGCAGCTGGCCGATTGCCATGGCCGTCATGCTTTTGCCGCTCCCACTTTGTCCGACAAGTGCGAACCACTCACCTTCATGCACATCCAATGAAAGATCCTTGACGATATGATTTTGCTTTCCCATGATATTTAGATGCCTAACGGATAAAATGCTCATGATTCCACCTCCTTTTTCACATCGAATGCATCGCGCAAATAATCACCGAGTATGTTGGATAAAAGGACGACAAATACGATGGCTAGCCCCGGGTAAATCATCAGCAACAGATTGGATTGAAAATATGGACGGGCATCGTTCAGCATGGCCCCCCACTCCGGTGCCGGCGGCTGCGCCCCGAGCCCGATATATGATAAGGAAGATATGAGCAAAATGATTTTCCCTAAATCGAGACTCGAAAGGACGAGCACGTTGCCGATGAGATGCGGAAATAGATGCTTCCGCATGATCCTGAATGAACTTAATCCATTGATTTTAGCGGCTGTGACATAATCCTTCTGGCGTTCGGTGATCACCGTACTTCGTACAAGCCGGGCATAATTCACCCATTTCACTAGAACGATCGCCAAAAGAAGATTTTCGATGCCTGGCCCTAATAGGCCACTCAGCACAATGGCAACGATCGTATCAGGGAATGCGAGAAACGCGTCTCCAATTCGCATGAAGATCCGATCGATCAGTCCTCCTTTAAATCCGGCAATCACCCCGAATGGGACGCCGATGATAACAGCTGCTAACAAGGATAAGAGCCCGTAGCCAACCGTCAGCTGTGCACCTAGCAGAAGGCGTGTCAATACATCACGCCCTAAATGATCAGTTCCTAATGGATGTTCCATGCTTGCCGGCCATAGCCTTTCTCCCAGATTGACCAATGTCGGATCATGTTTCAGGATAAGAAAGGTGTAAGCCGCAACGGTAAGGACCAAAACCATCACCGTAAATAGGAGGGTCATTCTCCAACGTCTTTTGGATTGTTTTTTGAACACTAACTCCATTTTCCATGCTTCCTCTCCTTCAGTCTTAGCTCCGGATTTAAATATCGATAAGATAAATCAACGGCACTATTAACCATGAATACAATGATGGCCATGATCAACAGGTACCCTTGAATGACTGGGTAATCCCGCGACCGAATCGAGTCCACGACCATCTTACCTATGCCTGGATAGGCAAAAATCACTTCGATCACCACTACACCGCCTATCAGGCTGCCAAGGCTGACACCGAATACGGTAATGACCGGGGGCAAGCTATAACGAAATGCATGGACAAAGAATATCCGGATTTCTGAAATCCCCCTTGACCGGGCAGCCCTGATGAAATCTTGACTGAGGGAATCAATCAAACTCGAACGCAGCAAACGGACGTACACACTAGTGATGGCCAGCCCCAACGTGACTGACGGCAGAATCAAAGAACGGAATCCGTCCCTGCCCATTGTTGGAAGCGCCCCCCATCGCACCGCAAATAAATCTATCAATAGCAGGCCCAGCCAAAAGCTAGGAATGGCTGCCCCCAACAAAGAAACGGTACGGCTTAATTGATCAATCCAGCTTCCTCTGTACAATGCGGCAAACGACCCTAAAGGAATGGCTATACCAAGCATGACAAGCAATGCCCCAACCGTCAGCTCAAGTGTAGCAGGCAGTCCGCCCATGATCATTTCCATAACGGGCTGATTCGTAAGATAGGAATTCCCGAAATCCAATTGGATAAAGTCCGCAAACCAATCGCCATATTGCACGAACAGCGGATCATTGAACCCCAATTCTTCACGAAGCTCATTGACTTGCTCGTTTGTGATCGAAACATCATCCACTTGAAGTATCGAAAGAACCGGGTCCCCCGGAGCAAGCCGAACAAAAAGGAAAGAGATAAATGTAATCACAAGGACAAAAATCACGACCTCAATAAATCGCCGGAACAAGATGCGGAACATCACTTCACATCCAGTTCATTCGTCAGCATGTAGTATTCGCTTCTCGAAGTGATCCAGTTTTCAACTTTATCGGCGTCATAGGCAACAAGTGTATTCGGATGTAAAATGAACGAATTATACACTTGTTCATCCACATACATCGCAATATCTTCAGCTAAATCCGAGCGCTTCTCCTGTCCGACCGTTACATTCAGCTTGTCAATAAGGGACGTCAGGTGATCATCATCGGCCCCGCTGAAATTCAAAGCTCCCTTTGGATGATAAGTTGCATTTAAATAATAACCAGCATCCCCGCGCGGAGCCGTTAAATTGCTGTAGGTCGTTAAATCCCAATCCCGATTGGCAGCCATATACTCTTCCGGGATTTCTATTTGCTTGATTTTCACATCAATCCCCAACTGGCCGGCATCCGATTGAAAAACTTGGGCAATTAACGGCAGGTCGGCACGAGAACTGTATGTAAGAAGTGTAAACGTTAACGGTTTGCCGTCTTTTTGCATGACACCATTCACTTTCCTATATCCCGCCTGATCAAGAAACCCCTTAGCCGCTTCCATTCCATTCTCTTTTTTCGGATAGTCCGGAGCAAACGAGAAAGTGGATGGAAAAGGCCCTGTTGCCACTTCTGCATGACCATGTAAAATCGTATCCGCAATCGAAGAGCGGTCGATCAAGGCATCTATCGCCTTTCGGACGTGTATGTCCTGCAGGGGTTTACGCTCCAAATTCATCGTCATTTGATGTACACGGAAAGTCGATGTGGATTCCACCTTCACCCCATCTATCGCTTCTAAATTTTCCAGGCTTTCCACTTCCGGACGGAAAACAATATCGGCGTCTCCCGATTCCAGGGCAAGAGATCGTGCATTGGCATCTTCATTAAATGAAAACCTGGCTTTCTCAAGCTTAGCGGCTCCATCCCAGTAAGACTCATACCGGATTAGATCAACAGCCGTACCTGGTATGAACTTCGAAACGGCAAATGGCCCTGTTCCTATCGGCTTGTTTATGTAGTCACTTTCCGTTACATCAATAATCGATGTATTTGGATGGACCAATTCAGATGGAAACTCCGGAAAGGGAACCTCTGTCTTAATGGTCAGCTCATTTCCGTTCGCTTCAATCGATTCAATGCGCAAGGCATTCTTGATAGCTAAACTATCTTTCATCGCCCGCTCCAAGGATGCCTTCACCGCTTTGCCATCCATGGGCTTTCCATTCTGAAAAGTCACACCCTCCCTCAACTCGAAATTCCATAATTGACCATCCCTGCTATCCCAGCTTTTCGCCAGCCAAGGTTCGATAGTCAAATCCTCATCATTGAGATGCACCAATGTCTCAGTGATGCCAGCCCTTAGTGACACATAACTAGTATCAACATTCGGATCAAGCGAGCTAGTTGCGAAATTAAAAAGTAAATTCACTTCCTTCTTCTCACTCCCTTGCTCTTTCGCAGACTCAGTCGAGCAAGCAGCCAAGAGCAAGAATGAGAGAAATAGCACAAAAATCGATTTATATTTTCTGAACATGATATATTCCTCCATTACTTCATATTTATTTATGATGTAAAATCGTATTGATTACGATTTACACCGTAGTCATGACGAACCAATCTGATGTTACCCCAATCAGAAATCAGCCTATGTACTTGCACCGTACTCGGAATACATGCGCACTTACGAGTAAATACTCTAAATCTCGTGCAATAGCCGCAAAATCTTGTGTAAAATCAAACTACTCAACTAAAACACCCATTCACGAGTAAATCAGCCAAATTCACGAGTATTTGCTCTAAATTCACGAGTAAATGTGCCAAACTCACGAGTATTTGCTTCAAACTTACGAGTAAATACTCTAAACTCGAGATTAAACATCAAACTCTCGAGTAACAGCTCTCTAAATCTTGTTTAATAGCCCAGATTCTTGAGCAATTGCACGAATCGCTCGTAATACGGCACTTATCCTCTTATGTAAAATCTTAAACTCAAGCAAGTGCTATATCCTCCAACATTAAAAAGCTCCTTCCATCAAATAAATCAAAATCGTTACGATTTACACTTTGTGAAAATTAAAAAGTGACTCTTGTCTTGACCGTCTTTCATTATAAAACGTAATGATTACTATTAACAAGGTTTTTTTTCGTTTTTGTTAAACGGCTTGCACTTCTTCCTTTGAGCTTTAAAATTTTGCTGCCATATCGGCTAAGAGGTACCTTCTTTAATTGGCTATTGATTAAGAAAAAACTCCTGAAAAATAAATTTCAGGAGTTCTTCGAATCTTGTATATTTTTATTTTTTCAATTCGTTGTAATGATTGATAACTATTTTGGTTATTTCGCTATTTTCGTCCAATCCGCTAACTTCATTAAGTGCGTTAGCTACACCATGTTCTTTGATCATCGTTTGCAGTTTAAGCGCTTCTTCATCTTCATTAAAATCAAAGAGTAAAGCGGCTGCTATCGCCTTCGCCAGATTAGTATAGGAAAGACCGGCTTTCTTAGCTTCTACGGCAGGACGGACGAGACGGTCGTTTGGCCCAAGCTTACGAAGCGGTGAACGGCCGACTCTATTCACTGAGTCATTTAGGTAGGAATTTTTAAATCGATTAATGATTTTTTCGATATACTGCTTATGCTCATCTGCGTCCAACCCGTATTGCTTTATTAAATATTCGCCCGTTTCCCCTAAGGTTTTCTTGACTTGCTCTACAATGCCTTCATCTTCCAAAGACTGGTCAATCGTCGATTTGTTATTTTTGAGATAACCTAGGTAAGCAATGACGGCATGTCCTGTATTAACGGTAAACAGTTTTCTCTCAATGAATGGAGCTAGTTCTTTTACAATGGTCATCCCTTCGACGGCAGGAATGCTTTCATTCGTTTCAACGACCCATTCATAATAAGGTTCCACCAATACATCCAGTGATCCCTCGTTATTTTGTAAAGGAACGATCCGGTCGACAGCTGAATTAAAGAAGAATACTTTTCCAGCTAGGTTTTCCTTCGTTTCTTGATCCATGTTTTCGAGAATGTACCCTTCTAAAAGGTCCGTTGCCGATATTTGGTTTTCACAAGCGATCACATATAGTTTTTCATCGGTTTCCTTCACTCTTGAAGCTAACCCTTTTGCAATTAAAGGAGCGATATGAGGCAAAATATTCGGACCGATTGCAGTGGTAAGGTAGGTTGCCTCTGATATTGCCTTAATGATTTCCTCTTCCTGCTTTAAGCTGTTTAAACCTGAAACATTTTTTACAGTGACCGATTCTTGTTGATCAGTTGCCAATTTGACTTGATATTGTTTTTTATCATTTAACTGATCGATGATTTGTTCAGCTATGTCTACAAATGTCACATGATATCCAGATTGTGAAAAGAGTGCTCCGATAAATCCTCTTCCTATGTTCCCTGCTCCAAAATGTACTGCTTGTTTCATTACAATCATCCCTTTATCAAGTTAGTATATAAATAGTCCAAAAATATGGCTTCCAGTCTTCTGCTGATCATTTCTTCGTCAGAAGATGAAAAAATCATGATGGATTCATTACTTTCAATTAAGCTTGAACTTATTAAGCTGACGATTTCCTGCTGCTTCACACTCAATTCTTCAGGCGCCAGCATCAGCAGCAAATTTTTCATATGGACTTCATTTCCATCCATACCTTTTACCAGACAATAATCCTCCAAGTGGGCGACCTGGAATATCAGTTCTTTCACATTCTTATGTCTGGTATGGAATAGGCCCATTCCAGTGCCAGGAATGCCTAATCCGCCTTTTTTTTCCCGCTCGTTCAGTGATCGGATCACATCATCCGCACCAATTAGCAATTCTTCCTTTTCAGCCAGCCTGACCATTTCTTCGATGATCCGCGGATGTCCTTTCATGTGCTGAAGCCGATAAAACCGGAAGTTATCCGTGATCGACTCGATGCTCTGCTGGACATCTTTCAATTCCTGCAGCACTTCCTTCAATTCGCCATCCTCTTTTTTCGGCTGGGAAGCCTTATGGCCTGTATGACTGCCATAACGCTTATTCTTCGTGAAGTTTTCAATATTCTTCCTTAAATAATTCCTGATGTTCAATATATTCTCTTCACTCAAAAGAGGGGATACGAGGATATAATCCATATCGATATATGGAAGCCGAACGGTAGAAATGATCACATCATAGTTATTCAGGCTGCCCTGCTGCTGGATATCTTTGATCGTCTTGATTTCTACAGTCTGGATTTCCATGATTTCTTTTTTGATCCGGCTTGCAAGCATCTTCGACGTGCCTATACCTGTCGGACAAACGATGAGTGCCCTTATTGATATTTCTTCCTCCCGCAACACTAAGGCAGATCCGAAATGAAGGACGATGAAGGCTATTTCATCTTCAGGAAATTCTTTGATTTCTTTGAATCCCTTTTCCAGACTGGTCTTCACTGCTAAAAAGAGAACCGGGTACTTTCGTTTAATATCTTCCGTTAAGGGATTATACAATCCCATTTCCTGTTTGATCCGGAAGAGCGATGGTTCCATATGGGCAAGGAGCCCTTGGTACAATGGGAAATCCTTGGTCAAATCGATTTGCAGTTGAGCAGAAACATCTTTTATCAAGTTCCTTATCAGCTGGCCCAGCACCACACTGTCATAGGGAACGGTATCCGCCGCATGAAGCTTGGAACCTTTAAGGATGGCCGCAAGGTAGCTAATATCATCGATGGTAAAAGAGACTTCCAGCATGGCACTGAGTTCCTTGCCTATTTTATTCATGAGATTATTTTCATCCGAGAGTTCGCTTATTTTCTTGAAGTCCTTCTCCAAAAGAAATTGGCCTTCATTCCTTTGCAGGGTTACATAAATATGTACAATCAACCCTATATACCCGCTATCCGCCAACCGCGAATGGACACTGTTAAAAGTCGAGTTCAGCACCCCATCAATAGCCTGAAGATATTCGGGATCGAAATAGTCGAGGATTTTCGCTTCTGGAAATTTTCCTTCTTGCAATAAAAATAAACTTTCAATCAGCTCTTCATTAAAGAAGTGCAAGAAATAGGCGGCCTGGGCTTTCCGTTTATTTTCTTCAGTTCCGGTAAGCTCAATTCCGACTCCCCTTTTTCTGGTAACCACGATATTAAAATTTCTTAACCACTCGGTCAGTTCGTCTAAATAGGTGGTAAGAGTGGTTATGCTTATACCGAGATCCCCCGCAAGTGCTTGAGTTTTATATGATTCCTCCTGCAGTAAAGCTAAAAGGAGATGCAACTTTCTTTCTTGTGGCGTTTGATCGATCGGATGATTACCCATCAGGTGCTGTACAAGCCGAAAGACTTGTTGATTCTTTCCATCGATGGACAGCCCTTCATGCGTATTGCGTGTTAAGTGCAATTCAAAAGAGTGCAGGATTTTTTCTATCGACTTCAGATCACGTTGAACCGTCCGGACACTTACATTCAGTTGTGTCGCAATGGATATGGCCGAATGTTTCCCTGAAGTTTTTATGATCAATTCTATGATTGATTTTTCCCTTGAAGTAATATACATGCTACCAACTCATTTCAGGTGGAGTAACACGAGAAAATACTGAATAGAAAAGCGTAAAACGCTTTTCTATTCATGGTTAAGAGTATTTAATTATTTCCGACGTTTATGATATCCATCAATTCCCTTGCTGATGCGGCTTTAACCATCTTTTCAATATTCTCCATTTCGGAGCAGGTAACTGCTATGCCAGATAGAATTTCAAGATGTGTTCCATCCTTACCGGCAATGCCGAATATCAATCGTGCCTTTTGGCCGTCAAAGTCGACACCATCAGGAATCTGTAAAACGGTAAATCCGGATTTAAGAACATCTTTCTTCGCTTCCTCGGTTCCGTGCGGGATGGCTACATCATTGCCCATATAGGTTGAAGTCAATTCATCGCGGGCAATCATTGCCTCAATATAGCTTTCCTTCACGTAACCTGCATTGAACAAAGCCCTTCCCGCAAAGCGGATCGCTTCTTCTTTATTGGCAAATTGTTGATTAAGGAAAACATTTTCTTCGCGAAGCAATTCATTATCATCCTGTTCATCTTCGTTGATGCCAGGCTCGATTGAATGCTCACGAACACCGGGAACTTTCTCTTCGGCATCTTCGACGATTTCATGAAGCTCATCGGTACCGTCATCCTGAAGCCGTGCAAGCAATGCATCGTATTCAGGGCTCGATAAGAAATTATCGACGGATACATGATAAGCATTCGGAACTTTATTCTGTGCCCTTGGAGTTAACTCTTCCTGTGTAATGACTATTTGTGCATCAGCAGGAATGTTTGAGATCGCCGTATTTGTAACCGCGATATTCAATCCGGCTTCCTTCACCTTCTTGCGAAGCAGCGAAGCCCCCATCGCACTTGATCCCATGCCAGCATCGCAGGCAAATATTATTTTGCTGACGTTTGTTGGCATCGTTCCCGGATCTGAAGCGAATACATCGGCTACTGAGCTTTTCTTGCCTTTCATTTCTTGCATTTTTTTCGCGGCATCTTCAATATTCTCTTCGGATTGCTTTCCTGTTTTCAAGATGAATGCACCGACGATGAATGAAACAAGGGCCGCTACGATCACGCCTGCAAAGTTAGCAATATATGCGCCCGCATTATGCGGAGTTACTGCTGTAATGGCAAGTATGCTGCCTGGAGAAGCCGGGGCGAACAATCCTCCGCCTAGTAGGACCAATGTGAAAACCCCACTCATGCCTCCAAGAATGACGGCTAAGAATAACATTGGCTTCATTAGGATATAAGGGAAATAAATTTCATGGATCCCGCCGAAGAAATGAATGATGGCTGCTCCTGGCGCCGATTTCTTTGCCGTTCCCTTTCCAAAAAAGCAATAGGCAAGCAGTACGCCGATACCTGGTCCAGGATTCGATTCCAGAAGGAACAGGATTGAAGCCCCTGTTTGTTTAACTTGCTCTACACCAATTGGTGATAGTACACCATGATTAATGGCATTGTTCAGGAACAATACCTTGGCAGGCTCGATCAAGATGCTTGTCAACGGCAGTAAACCTGTACCGACAAGCCAATCGACTCCTGCTACAAGCCAGCCTGTAAATACATCCACAGCAGGCCCGATGGCCAGGAAGGATAGAATGGACAATAAGCCGCCAAGTATCCCCGCCGAGAAATTATTAACAAGCATTTCGAATCCGGCTTTTATTTTCCCTTCAATCAGTTGATCGAATTTCTTGATGGCATAACCGCCGAACGGTCCCATTATCATTGCGCCAAGGAACATAGGGATGTCAGATCCAACGATGACACCCATTGTCGCAATGGCACCAACTACTCCACCTCTATGGTCATGGATTAGCTTACCGCCCGTATAACCAATTAAAAGCGGCAGTAAAAACGTGACCATTGGTGTAACCATTTTGGCAAGGCTTTCATTTGGCAGGAAACCCGATGGAATGAATAGGGCAGTGATTAACCCCCATGCTATGAAAGCTGATATATTCGGCATGACCATTGAACTTAGAAAGTTACCGAACTTTTGAACGGCAACCTTTATATTAAAGTGAGCCATTTTGCTCTCTTCCCTTCATATTAATATAGTTTCCATTAATCTTAAGGTACGTAACTTCCGCATTCAATAAAAGAAAAAGCTAACTTTGTCGCGGAAGGGAAGACAAACATAATGTATCTCAATTTACCAAAATTATTCAGCGCTTGATGCAGATAGAAAAGAGTCCCGTTCGCATGTTTACGAACGGGACTCTTTTAAAATATTTCTTATAGTGGGATGATTCCCAATAGGACAGCTACCACTATCATGACAAGCGTCGATCCGCATGCCCATTTCAGGAAAGTGCGCTGCAATGCACCGAAATCTTCCCCTACCATTCCAACCAATAGATAAGTAGATGGAACAAGCGGGCTTAATAGATGAACAGGCAACCCTAAAAGAGAAGCTCTTCCAATCAATGCAGGGTCAATTCCATAAGCGGCTCCCGCTTTAGCAAGTAATGGGAGTACTCCATAATAAAAAGCGTCATTAGACATGAAGAACGTGAAAGGTGCTGAGATGATGGCTGTGATGACGGCAAAATGTGCACCCATTTGGTCTGGAATATGCTGAATCAAAGAGTTTGCCATGGCATCCACCATTTCCGTACCGGCAAGGATTCCAGTGAAGACACCTGCTGCAAAAATCATCGAAATTACAGATAAAGCATTGTCCGCATAGTTTGCCACACGCTCTTTTTGATCACTGAGTTTCGGATAATTAACCGTAATGGCAATGGCAAAACCTATCATGAACAGGACCGCCGAAGGCATAAGTTCCATGATCAGTGCCACCAGCAAGGTAAGAGTCAATGCGTAATTGAATATTATCAATTTAGGACGTTTAAGATAAGCATCTTCCGTTGCAGCCGCGTGCTGTGCCACAGCTTGATAATCGACTTCTATGATCCCAATTCTCTTTCTTTCTTTTTTACCCAGGCAATATGCCATGAAAAGGACGAATAGGACTCCGCCAATCATCGCTGGAATGACAGGGGTGAAAACATCGGACATTTCAAGTTTTAAAGCGGTCATCACCCGTGCTGTAGGGCCTCCCCAAGGAAGAAGGTTCATGACTCCAGATGACGATACGGCAATACCGGCCAATACTAACGGTCTCATTCCAATCCGTTTATATAGCGGAAGCATGGCTGAAATCGTTATCATATATGTAGTCGTACCATCTCCATCCAAGGAAATCAGCAAAGCCAGGACTGCCGTACCGATGGCAATTTTCACTGGATCTCCTTTTACAACCTTAAGGATCGTATTGATGATCGGGTCAAAAACGCCAGCATCGATCAAAATACCAAAGAAAAGAATCGCAAATAAAATCATGATTCCCGTTGGCGCGACGTCTTTGATTCCTTCCAACGCCATCTCACCCATTTTACCGCCAAACCCACCAATAAGTGCAAAGGCACTTGGTACTGCAATCAAAGCTATCATGGCTGAAAGTCGCCCTGTCATAATTAAAATCATAAACACTACTATCATCAAGTATCCTAATAAAGCGAGCATATCTATCACTCCTAATCTTCTAATAAGATAAATTGTATATGAAATCGCTTTATCTGTAAGCGTTTTCAATTTATTGTGTTTTAAAACTATTTTGTTAATTGTGTTCATTGTGTTCACAGACGCGATTTTCCAGAGTGAACCGGACGCCATTCCCCCGGGTTGAATGGCGGGTTCTTTAAGGAAAAGATATGATTATTAAGCAAACAGTGACTAAATCTTTATGCAAGGCAGAGGCTTCGTATTTATTCTTCAAATGATAAATTTGCCGGTCCATCCAATAGGTCACAGCCGTAATCTATATTCGTCGTTGGCGTATCTATATTGACTTCCTCGAATTCCAGTTCATCGATCCATACTTGGCCACGCCCTGAAAGAAGGACCCCGAATGAAATGATGGCACTGTTTTCGGGTACATCCAAGACAATATAATAATGGTTCCATTCCGTATCGTTAACGATGGGCCGATTTCCCATATTGTCGAATTGCAAAACATCATGAAGGGCATTATCCACCCTCATCCATAAACCACAAAATCCATCAACATCTTTTGATTTTAAAAAACCCGACAGTTTCATTCTTTTACCAAGGTAATTTTCCGCCTTGAATTGTTGCATCATCGTTGCAAATTCCTCGTTGGATTCCGCAGTGACGGATTTCAGGAATCCTGATGCCCGGCCTTTATGGAATGTCTCCCGGTCAATTCCCATTTTATAATTGAATGGATGACTCCCACTTAAATTCCATCCTTTTAATAATTGTTCGTTTTTCATCGTCATTTCCTCCTTTTGCAAGGTTAATTTACTTACGAGTTTCCGATATTGCCCTGGCGGCAGTTCATAATATTTCTTAAATGAACGAGTAAAGGATTCTTGTGTTTCAAAGCGGTAATATAAAGCAATGTCAATTATTTTTTCATCCGTATAAAGCAGCATGTTTGCGGCATTGGCGATCCTTCGATATCGAATATATTCTGATACGGTCACGCCAACCTCCTTGTGAAAAATACGATGATAATGAAACTTCGAAAAACCTGCGAATCGTGCGATGTTCTCCAAGGACAATTCGTCTTGTAAGCTATTCTCTATATATTCAATCGTTTTTTGAATGATGGGACTGTATCTCATTTCCGAACCTCCTTAAGAAAAAGATAACAGATTAAAACATCGTTTTTTTGACATATATTGCTTTTTTTGAAATCTTTCAAACCATGCATGCATAAAAAAAACACCTCCATAATGAAGGTGTTTCAATTAATATAATCTCTATTGAATTTTATAATATCTTCGCTCGGGTCTTCCCACTACCCCATATACGACTTCCGCTTTACATTTCTTTACGGATATCAAGTATTCCAGATAGCGTCTCGCGGTTGTCCTGGAAGCGCCAATCTGTCCGCTCACTTGCTCAGCCGACAAACCGATATCGCTTGCTTCGAGTACCTCGATCACTTTCGCCAAAGTGATTTCGTCGACGCCTTTCGGTAAGGCGGGCCCATCGTTCGTTTCCGAAACGGCAGATCCCTTTTTCAAAATGAGATCAACAAAATCCTGGTCTATTTCTTGTTTGGATTTCATCAGATGCGCTTTCTTGAGATACTCTTCGATAACTTGGTTGAAGCGCTTCATTTCCACTGGTTTGATTAAATAATTCTCTACACCGTAGTGAAGCGCCTTTTCAAGTTGTTCTTTATCCGTTGCGGCGGTAATCATGATGATATCCACATTCGGGAATTTTTGCCGTATGTCCGGAAGGAGGTCTGTACCAAGCTGATCTGGCATATACACATCAAGCAAAAGCAGATCAGGGCTTTTTTGTTCCAAAATCCGAAGCGTCTTTTTGGCATTGACAGCTTTTCCGACCACTTCTATTTCATCAAAGTTTTTCAAGAATTTTTCATGGATATCAGCTACACGAAAATCATCTTCTGCGATGACTGCTCTTATCTTCAGCATTCTTTCCCTCCTCTCTGTTCTTTGGGAAGATACACCGTGAATATGGTGTTTCCACCCTCACTTTGAACTTCGATGATGCCGCCCAGCTCTTTTACGACACGATCAGCATTCGAAAGTCCATACCCACTCGGATTTCCTTTGTTTTTCGAAGTGAAACCCCGATCGAAAATATGGGCGATCGCATCCTCAGGTATTCCTTTTCCGTTATCACTCACTTCAAATACCATATCATTTCCGATATCGGTGGCGAAAAATTTCACAAGGGGCTCCTCCATGCCTGAAACCGCTTCAAGTGCATTATCGATAATGTTGCCTAGAATCAATGTCAGCTGCGACAATTTTATATGATCCGGGAGTTTCTCTAGGTAACTTTGTGCGTCAATTTCAAAGAATATCTTCTTTTCCGATGCTTTCCCTATCTTACCAAGTAACAGGGCTTGTACCTTTGTATCCTTTATTTGTTCGAACACGACACGGTTCAGGGAATGCAAATCGGACGTTTCACTTTGGATCATATCTATCGCTTCATCATATTCCCCTAATTGTATCAATCCGGATAAGACATATAGTTTATTGGTAAATTCATGGGTTTGTGACCTTAAATCCTCTGAGTGCATCTTCACTTCCGATAATGTGTTGACCATTTCCTCAATTTCCGTTCGATCACGGAACGAAGCAACAACACCGCTTACGCCTTCACTATCGAAGATTGGCGTACAATTAACAATAACGGATTTATCTTTCCATGAAATCTCCTTATCTATTTGCGGTTTACCGGACTTCAACACTTCGAATAAATATTTCGAAGGAAATAGGCCATCAACGTTCAAATGGCGAACGGACTCTTTTATATCGAGCAATTTTTTCGCCGGCTGATTCATCGAGGTAATCAACCCATTTTGGTCAATGGCCAATATCCCTTCTTTCACCGATTGAAGCACTGCATTTTTTTCTTTATATAAATTGGCGATTTCAAAAGGTTCCAGCCCCAATGTATCTTTACGTATGCTCCTTGCCAGCATATAACTGCCAATGATCGATATCATGATGGCCACTAAAGAAACAATCATCTCTCTGGACAAATCCTTGAAAATTTGGGCGCGGACATCGTCCACTAAAAAACCGACCGAGACGATTCCAATAATTTTTCCATCCTCATTGAAAACCGGTGACTTTCCCCGAATGGAAAGACCAAGTGATCCAGCGGCTTCGGAAACATAATATTCACCATCCCGAATGGCCCTGCTATTATCTCCTCCTTCCATCCGCTTCCCAATTTCGGAAGCCAGAGGATGGGAATAGCGAATGCCTTCTTTATTCCCTACAACGATGAACTCAGCCCCTGTTTCCACGCGGATCTTTTCGACAATCGGCTGGATTGTGGCAGCGGGATCTTCCTTTTCAAAGGCCTCTGTAACTGTAGGCATGAAGCTAATCGTCTTTGAGAGTTCCAAAGCCAATTGACCTTTATCCTTCGCTATTTGCCTTCCTTCCATATAGGAAAAAGTAGTCGTCAATAAAAGGATCAAAAACAGGCTCAACGATAGGACCAACCCGAGAATCTTGGTTTCCAGTGATACTTTCCTCATATTCAACAGCATCCTCTATTTTCATTTTCATTCACTAAATTTTATAGGAGCATAATGATTTTACCATTTCTATTAAATATTGAACATTGTTGGCCGTTTATTTCGCCACAATCATAAACGAAAGAGCACCTGCCTCCAAAACAAGGGAGAGTTTAACAAAAAGGGGAGGGGAAAATGAATTTCTTGAATCCTTTTCAAATAGTCTATATGACCCTCATCACCCTTTCGCTTATTTACTATTTTTTTCCAAACCTTTTCTATCTGGGATCGTTTCACCTGAGGTGCTGATCAGATTAGTTCTCAGTCTCCTATTAGACAAAACAATCATGGTGCGAAGTTCAAGGAGCAATTGATTTGCACCTTGTATCTCCTTTCCCTAGTGGGATTGTTGACCGTCTAACTTCGAAAAAAACATAAAATGCTCAAAGGAGACTGACATCTCCTTTGAGCATTTTTTCAAAAACAACTAAATGAATTGATTTGTCTTGTATCGATACCAAAAATTGTCAGAACCTGCCATTCCATCTAAAGCCGGCAACAGAACGCGGACCGACGAAAATCGGGTAATACCAGAATCTCGCACCATTGTTTAGCCAGATAAAAGTATTCCTGAACAGACAAAACGAAATGGCCCCTGGATCTACAGCAAATGTTGAAGCCGATTTGTTGAGGGATAAACGCTGGTCGTGGTGCTTGAGAATACGGCGATGGTCCAGGTTGACCTGGAATGCCCGGTAGACCAGGAAACTGTCGTTCAATAAAAGCTTGATCTTCATAATAATACGTTGGGTCATATACATGGTCATTCACCTCTATATGATTGAATGTAATATGACTTAAGGTGTTTGGGCTGTTGACATTGAAGGGGAATTGCAATTTATCTCCGAAAATAGAGAATATCGACGAAATCTACAGTTTTATCTCCGAAAATTGGAATATATCGACAAAATCTACAGTTTTATCTCCGAAAATAGAAATATATCGACGAAATCTACAGTTTTATCTCCGAAAATAGAAATATATCAACGAAACTTACAGTTACCTTTTGAATCCGTTCCAAAGAATAATTCAAGTCAATATAACAATCTCCATAAATAGAAGGTCGCATATGATTCCCAACCGGCCCACGCTTCCGATAGTTTCAGGATTTCCGCTTTCGTTGGTTTTGCTTCCGTTTCCATGACCAGCTTCATGGAATTATGCAGCCCGACGTCATCGATTGGAAAAGCTGCTGGAAAACGTAGACACCTCATCAGTACATAATTGGCAGTCCACGGACCTATTCCACGTATTTTGGTCAGCATTTTTTCAGCAACTTTTACATCCTTTGCATTCAACAGCTTTTCTTTTGTAAGTTCACCGCGTACCATTAATTGTGCCACGTCAATTAAATATTCGCATTTCTTTACGGTCATTCTCATTTCCACAAAATCTTCTACCGTTAAATTCGCAATCACATCAGGCGTCGGGAACAGCCAAAATCGTTTCCCTTCATATTCAACGAATGTCCCGAATTTCTCTACCAATCTCCGTTTCAAGGTATAAGCATAAGTCAAATTTATCTGCTGTCCAAGTATTCCCCAGGCAATGGCTTCAAATAAATCCGGAATGCCCATATTTCTTAAACCGAAGAATTGGTTTACCGGCTTTTGCAGTAATGGGTCATTTTGGGCAAGCTCATAAAAAGGAAGCAGATTCGTTTCAAGATCGAACCAATGACGAATATATTGGGAAACAGTATCTTTTACATGTTTTTTCACCGGTGCAGTTCGTCCTGGAAATCGAACGGTCAGCTCCGTTTCATTCATTGAACTGATTTCGACTAAAAGTGTCTCGTTATCTACAACAAGAGCACGATAAATCTTTTGATCAACAATTTCGAACATGCATTCATTGGAGGATCTTGATAAGTATTTAAGATTTTCCGAAAAACTAAACTCTTTTGGTGCACGAATTCTCAATTTAGTCATGCCTTCATCATTTGATAATGTCTCTTTCATTCTGCTCCTCCTTTAGCTTTATTCTAATGAAAAAATGAGTACGTTATCTTGCTCTTTCTTTCAAGCTTAGCAATGTTCCGGAAATTTCATCCAACTCCCTTATTTTAACAGAATAGCTCTAAAATGATTAATTACGTTATCTTGCTTTTATATTATCAAAATGTTTGTATATCAACCCTTTCTTGTATACTAAAAAGAGAGGTGAATGTGATGAATCCGAAAAAGGCCGATATCCCGAATGATTATTGGAAAGCCATTATGGATTGTGATGCAGCATATGATGATCAATTTTTATACGGAGTAAAAACGACCGGCATCTTTTGCAGGCCTTCCTGTAAATCCAGGGTGCCGAATAAGGAAAACGTGAAGATTTTCAAAAATGCCAAGATAGCTTTGGAAGATGATTTCCGGCCTTGTAAACGATGTAAACCCGAAGGACTGAACTTGCCGACAGAAGAATGGGTTGAACAAATAGCCGAATGGATCGACACCCATTACAGCGAACCCCTCACATTGATTAGATTGGCGGATATTTCCCACGGCAGCCCCTATCATTTGCAAAGATCATTTAAGCGTGTGAAGGGGATATCGCCCACAGAATACATTCAACGGCTTCGCCTTGAAAAAGCAACGAGGCTCCTTGAAAACTCCGAACAGTCGATATATGAAATAGGCTTGGCTGCCGGTTTCTCAAGCACACCCTATTTCATAACGCTATTCAAAAGGAAAATGGGGAATACACCTTCAGGATATCGGAAAGCTTATCACCAAAACTAAAGCCAAGGAGCGTGAGCCAGATGAAGAATATTAAACAACAAACCATTGACTGGGCCATATTACATTATGATACGTGGCAATTATATATCGCAAAGACGGAAAAAGGACTGTGCTATGTAGGCTCTCCGGGTCAATCGCATGAAGAACTGAAGTCTTGGATACAAAAACGCTTTCCAATGGCGAGCCTTGTTGAAAATGAAAAAGCACTAACACCCTATCTAAAAGAACTCCAAGAATATTTGGAAGGGAGCAGGCAGACTTTCTCTATTCCGGCAGATGTAACAGGTACTCCCTTTCAACAAGAAATTTGGGCAGCATTGAATCAAATACCTTATGGAAAAACCTGTTCCTATTCCGATATTGCCCAAATCATCCAAAGACCCGCAGCTGTTCGGGCGGTCGGAACGGCCATTGGTGCCAATCCTGTTCTGATCACGGTGCCATGTCATCGGGTAATCGGAAAAAACGGGGCTATTACCGGTTACCGGGGAGGTACGGAGATGAAACAATATCTACTTCAATTGGAAGCACAACATGGTGGGGATGAATGAGGGGTGAGTTCAATCTGACCGAAAAAAAAAGCATCCGGTCATGCGGATGCTTGTAAACTGCTTTTGACGTTCCCCAAGTTTTTCTAGTACCAAATGGTCACCGCTTTTTTATATGCATCACTATTAGGGATCGCATGTATCCCTTGCGCCTGTGCTTTGCGCGGGTCCAAATCATATACCATTGGTGTATAGCACGCGGTCTGCCCGATATTCACAACACCATTTCCCCCCGAACTGGCGCAAGTATAGGCTTTACCATCAGTACTTCGGACGATCCTGGCATCCGCTTCATGGTTGTATACGGCGGGGCGTGTTACGGTCACTTTTGCCCAGGCGGTTTTACAGACAGTGCTGAATTTCAATTCTACGTACGAATTGGAATCGATCCATTTTTTATCCTTCGTCACCGCCGAACTTGCACAACTATTATAGTAGGGACTTTTTCCATCATAGGTGTGTGTTTCTGCCAGTGCCTGATCATTACCAAATCCAAAATCAACAATGAACATCGACAGTGTCATCACTATCGATAAACCTATCATTTTAAGCTTTTTATTCAAATCATCCATCCTTTCGTTGCATAAAAGTAGATGAAGGCTTTTCCTTATTCATTAATACCAGTCGGTTTCACCTGCTGTATATGGCCAAAACGCGACCGCTTTTGCTTTTCGAGGATCTAAATCATATACCATTGGTGTATAGCATGTCGTTTGACCTTTATTTATTTCACCATTTCCTCCAGGAGATGCACAGCTAAATTGTTTATTATCAGTATTTCGGACAACCAATGCCGTTGCCTCCCCATCAGCTTTAGCCGGTCTGCTTAGAGTGATCTTTGCCCAAGCCGTTTTGCAAGTTGTGCTGAATTTCAACTCTAAATTGGCAGACGCACCGTTGGCATAAATTTTCACGGCCTTCTTCGTGACTGCGCTATTCGCACAACTATTATAGTAAGGACTTTTTCCATCATAGATGTGTGTCTCTGCTGATGCTTTGCTGGTAAATGAATCAAGGGAGCCAAAAAGGACTAAAAAAGCTACAAGAAATGAAATGCATAAAACCATTTTTTTCATTGTTTCACTCATCCCCTTAACAAAATTTATACACTGTTCATCTTACAATTTTGTAATATTCTTACAAGTGATAAATTCCCTAGATTATGAAAAACTACGGAAACCTCCTTTAACTTGCATCACGCTAGCACCCTTACAGTCTGGTATGTCTCGCTTTATCATTTAAATAACCGCATTGACAAAGTCATTATCCCTATGAGAAATTCAGGGAAATGAGAGATGAACTAAGGACATATGCGTATCACGTTGGGACAATACGAGCCAATAGGCTACCGTTGACCGGGAATGGTCACAGGTCGATATACTTAATGTTTTTAACGGGATTCGATTTAGAAAAGAGAAAAACCCCAACAAAACAAGAATCGTTTCGTTGGGGAATATTTTATCATTTAGCGGCGCCAGCACCTGGCTACATCGATAAGTTTTGCCTAATCAATCTGATGATGCTTTCATAATAGGAAATCTCATGCGGCACGAACTCATCCCGCCCGACAAATCGATCGATCATCATCCTGCGGCCTTCTTGATTCATTTCAAATCCCTTAATGTTCACTTTTTCCTTCGCATCGGTCCAAAGCCCTTCAAAGTCATTCAGTACAACCTTCACCATCCCGGAAACCTCTTCTGGCTGCAAGGTGAAATCATCGAAGCTATGTGCACTTTCATATAGAAAGACGTTAGCCAGTTCTTTATCGATGAAATCTTCTTTCGCTTGATGGGATTCGATAATCCCTAACGGAACCAATTCGTTAAAGGAAATTTCAATGCCTATTTCTTCTTTTATTACCCTTACTCCGTCATATACCGTTTCATGAGCCAGTAAATGACCGGCAGCCGTAATATCCAATAGATTCGGATAATCTTTTTTCAGCGCACAGCGATGTTGAAGATATAGGTAATCCACCCCGGCTTCCCTACTAGCGAACCAACACTGGAAAACCTCATGCCAATGTCCCATTCTATGTACTTCCTCACGCGTAGCCACGCCGATTTGAATGCGATTGGAATCGAATATCTTCAACATCTCAGTTTCCATGGAGCTTCACTCCTAGCGCTTTTTTATAAAAAACTGCTTAACTGGCTGCGTTTCTTCACCCTTTTTCTTTTCTCCAATTTTTCGGGTTTAAATAACCTTTATATTTAGCAGCCACTTCTTTTCCAACCAAAAGTGCACCTGCCCAGAACATGACTTCCGCAAAGACGATCGCACCTGTTATGACCCCCGCTTTAACCGCAGTCGAAAAAGGCGTAAAAGGTGCTATTACAGGAATGATCCAAGTGAGAAGGGAAATGATCAGGCAACCCATCCCTACTTTGTAAAACCTCGATTTCGTTACTTCCTTACTTTTTTTATCCAATTAAATAACCTCCGTCATGATGATATTCATTTGATTATTCTGCAAAACTTTCGACTTTCTAATCTACCATCTTGAATATATTCTTTTTTTATACGTTTGAATGTTGATTTCGTTTCATAAATATGAGAAATAAAGAAATCCAGTTGAGGAAAGTTTGGGAAAACCGAAGCAGTTATTTAATAAGGTATCCGGTTATAATAACGGTGAGTGAAAAAACTCATTGTATTCATTAATGGATTGACTTTACTATTCTTAATGGATTTAATAATCTTATACATACTATTCTTTATAACACTTGCATGCAGGGAAAGGAAAATCCAATGTATATTGAATTCATTGCCACAACCATAGAAGATGCACTTTTAATCGAAAAATCGGGAGCAGACCGAATCGAGCTTGTCAGTGCTTTAGCCGAGGGGGGATTAACTCCAAGCCACGCCCTGATAGAAGCTGTCGTCAGCTCAGTAAAGATACCAGTCAACGTGATGGTAAGGCCTCATAGCCAGTCATTTTGTTATACTGAAAATGATTTGGGAATTATGAAAAAGGATATCCAAATCATTCGATCACTGGGAGCGAACGGGGTCGTATTGGGTGCATTAAATGAAAAAAATGAAATCAATCGACCATACCTCGAAGAGCTATTGACGGAATGTGAAGGTTTGGAGATTACGTTCCACCGAGCCATCGATGATACGTACGACCCAGTCCGTTCAGCTGAAATGCTAGCCCAATATCCAGAAATCACAACGATTTTGACCTCTGGTGGACACGAGGATTTCCCCAGCCGCATGAAAACCATTCAACAAATGCAAAGAGCCTGCGGCGACATAGCGATATTGGTGGGAAGCGGCTTAAACAAGGATAATATCCTTTCCATCGATTCCGAACTGCATACCGGTTACTATCATTTCGGTACGGCTGTTCGAAAAAATAACAGTATCATTGAAGGCGTTCAATTAGAAAAAGCTAGTGAAATCGTAAACATGCTGAAGAAATAATGTCGGAAAGGGACCGCTACTTTGGTCCCTTTTATGATGCAGATCTCTTTCTCTGTAAAAAGACTGAGTCCCAAAACCAAAAAATCAGGGCCGCGGATAAACTCATTACATAGTAAACCTTTGTAGTTAAAACTTCCATGCTGAAATCAAAGTTTAACACCGAACTATAAATGAATACAGCCACCAAAGAGAAAAAAACATAAAGGCATAAATAAACTAAATTGAATTTATTAGGATACTTATTGAAAAGGACCTGTACCGGAACAGCAAAAAATAAATAAGGGATAACCACATAAAAAGAAAACACGATAATGCCAGGCAGCCCCCAATTAGAACCCTCGCTAAAAATTACCAACACCGTAGAAAGCGATAGACAGGAAGAGACTAGACTAAAAAAATAATAAGGAATCACATCGCTAAGCTCCGATACCTTTACACTCAATTTCCAAGTTTCCATTTAAACCAGCACCTCGCTATAATGCAGACGGACAGCGCAGCCTACAATAATATAATAGGAATTTTTACATAATCATTGTACTATATAACGCGGAGATGTTTTAATTTGGAGCGAAACAACGTGCCATTCGCGCCTGATTTTCAGCTCACAAAAAGAAGGTTGCCGCAGCAACCTCCCATCATGAAATTCCTTCAATCTTGGGCACCCAAGATTGATGAACAATAATCAATTTTTGTTAGAATCGGCAAAGTGACCCATCGCATCACACATGAATTTTGCTAAACCATCACCATATTGGTCGATATTTTTGGTGAAGCGTTGATCATCCACATACATTTGACCCAATCCTTTGAAAGCATCCAATGAGTATGTTCCAAAGTTATTGTTCAAACAGTCATACCATTCTTTAATCGCTTCTTGTGCCTCCTCCGACTCGGGCGAGGCATTTCGCATTGACGCAAGTTTTATATAGATTTCCGATACAACTTTTTGTGCATCTTTGGACATGCCCGCCACTTTAGCTTTCGACTCATCGACAGCTTTATCCTCCCAAAGCTTGCGAGCTTCTTCTTCATATGGATTCTGGCTGAAGTCAAACCCTTCAAATTTTTCTTTATTCGTCATTTGAATTTCCCCTTTCATATGCTTAATCGATTTATCGACCGTGTTAATTAATTTATCAAGTTGATTGCGTTTCTCCAGTAACATTTTTTGATGTTGCCTTAACGCTTCTTGTTTATCAAACGAAGAGCTGCTTACCATTTGTTTGATTTCCTTTAATGGCATGCCGAGTTCCCTAAAAAACAGGATTTGCTGCAACATCTCAAGATTATCATTCGAATAAAGGCGATAACCGGAATCGGTTGTTTCCTCTGGCGATAATAACCCGATTTCATCATAATAATGCAGTGTCCGCACACTAATGCCAACTAAATCGGCCAGTTCTTTCACTTTCATTGCCACTGCCCTTTACCTCCTTTCGATATCATTTACTGTAAGGTATTACGCAACGTGAGAGTCAAATGGAAAACTGAAATTTTCCCGCCAATTTTAAAAGACGATCCTTCCTAATGAAGAATCGCATGTTAGTATTAAAATTCCCTTTTACTCGTGAGTTTGATGCTTTTACTCGTGAGATTGATGCTTTTACTCGTGAATTTCGGCCTTTTACTCGTGAGTTTTAGCCTTTTACTCGTGAATTTCGGCCTTTTACTCGTGAGTTTTAGCCTTTTACTCGTGAATTTGGAGCTTTTACTCGTGAATTGGGCTTTACTCGTGAGTTTGATGCTTTTACTCGTGAGTTTCGGCCTTTTACTCGTGAGTTTTAGCCTTTTACTCGTGAATTTGGAGCTTTTACTCGTGAATTGGGCTTTACTCGTGTGTTTGGAGCTTTTATTCGTGAGATTGATGCTTTTACTCGTGAATTTGGAGCTTTTACTCGTGAATTGGGCTTTACTCGTGAGTTTCGGCCTTTTATTCGTGAGATTAATGCTTTTACTCGTGAGTTTGATGCTTTTACTCGTGAGTTTCGGCATTTTACTCGTGAGTTTTAGCCTTTTACTCGTGAGTTTGGAGCTTTTACTCGTGAATCGGGCTTTACTCGTAAGTTTGATGCTTTTACTCGTGTGTTTGGAGCTATTACCCGTGAATTGGGCTTTACTCGTGAGTTTCGGACTTTTATTCGTGAGATTGATGCTTTTACTCGTGAATTTCGGCCTTTTACTCGTGAGTTTTAGCCTTTTACTCGTGAATTTCGGCCTTTTACTCGTGAGTTTTAGCCTTTTACTCGTGAATTTGGAGCTTTTACTCGTGAATTGGGCTTTACTCGTGAGTTTCGGCCTTTTACTCGTGAGTTTTAGCGTTTTACTCGTGAATTGGGCTTTACTCGTGAGTTTCGAGCTATTACTCGTGAATCGGGCTTTACTCGTGTGTTTGGAGCTTTTACTCGTGAGTTTCGGCCTTTTACTCGTGAGTTTTAGCCTTTTACTCGTGAATTTGGAGCTTTTACTCGTGAATTAAACAATTTTCTTATCTATGAACTCTGCATAAAAGTTAGCTCCGGTCTTAGCTAGCCTTCTTTTCTCCAGTGATCGGGAATGCTTAAAGAAAGCGGCAATTTCGTTTTCATATCACCTTTAGCCGAGTTAACCTGTGCTTGTGTGATGAAGAAACTTCCGGTGAGGTCGGCACCGCGCAAATCAGCGTCCCTAAAGTCTGCACCGATAAGATCAGTCACTCTCATGTCAGCTTCTCTGAGGTCAGTTGCAATAAACAAGGCCCCTCTTAAGTTCGCTCCTCTAAGGTCTGCACCTCTCAACTTTGCACCGATAAGGTCACTACCCCTGCCTATTTTGTTCTGTTTCTTTCGAGTTCCATTTTTCTTATTTGAAACTTTTGCACGTACCAGTTCACTTGTGCGCAGAAGTAACTCATTAACGGTCGCTCTATGGGCTGGTACATTTAGATTCATGATAGCTTCTGGGCTTTGCTGAGTGAGATATTCCGTGTCCTCAAAAGCGGCCTGCAAATCTCGATGAAGAGGTTTCGCATCTTCTAAATTCAGCGCTTCATATAAGTAGCAAAGCATTTCATGAAGTTGTTGCATAATAGGAAATACCTCGAACATTTCCTTTGCTGACGCTGGGTTATCTCTCCAATCGTTTCCTTCATAAGTGAGTTGAGATACCTTCTGACCTGCACCGAAGCATTCATATACCGTACAGCCTCGATATCCTTTTGCTCTGAGATTTTCATGGATGCCGCAACGATAATCCGATTGCAGGTTTGAACATGGTGTACCTCCATCTTTATCCAATGCAAAATCAGCAGATTTTGCATAAGGCAAAGCTACACAGCACAAACCAAAACAATTCTCACAGTCTGCACGTAATTGATTAAGAATACTATCGTTATTCGTTAATTGATTAAACATACTTACACTTCCTTCTATAAAACCAATCGTTTCATACTAGTAGATTTTTTGTTTTCTACCATTTTATCAAAAATCCCAGCAATGCCGGGAAAATATCTCGGGAATATTTCTTCATTGCTACAACTCCCAAGATCCCTTACAATCGTCACTCCTGCCCTTTCCCTATTATTAATAGAAGAAAATGGATTTATAAGTTCTTACTATAATGGTAGAATGTTAGCCTTTGACCCGTATCCGAACTAATTTCCTCATTAATCGAAATCCGTTCAAAACCGTTTTTCACCAAAACCTTTTGGGAGGCAATATTGTCGGTTGTCGTTTTGGCATGTATTTGAGTCACATTCAATTCCGGCGCCAGATTAACCAAAAGCTTTAAAGCTTCGTTTGCAATCCCCTTTTGCGTAAACGCTTCACCGATTCTATAACCGACATGAGCCGTACCATTGATGGGATCAATATCCACAAGATTAATCCTGCCGATGATTGTTCCTGAGCCTTCCTTAATCAAATAAAAAGAAGAGATAGCATCTTCTTGTTCTTTTAATAATTCCTTATGCCTGACTCCAAACGTTCCAAAGCTATAATAATCATCTCCCCGGGCTGGGACCGTTTGCTCGAAAAACGTTCTATTATGGCATTCAAATGCAAATAACTCTTTTGCATCCTGTTCATTAAGCCTCTCAATATATATATCCATCATTCCTTCATCCTTTCAAAAAAAGCTAAGCATCTACGGCCTGATATATCATTCAAGAAAAACAAGGGATTATCCTTCATGATAAAGATATATAATGGAAGATTTGTATTCTAAGCTTAAAGGTTTGTATACCTCTTTTTTGTGACTTCTTATTCAGTCCATGAATATGGATACATAAATGAATTACTTCAAAAGTCAAAAATAAATTATTTTCTTCTGGTAAAAAATCAACGGATGATGTATCATAGTCATCAGATATTCATTATTCTCATTTGGTTAATCGGAATTAGGAGGAATATATATGATTGGTTATGTGTTTTTAAATCTTGCCATAATGCTCGTTCTTTTAGGCGTTTTATTTTACATGAATAAGAAGCATGTTTCCTTTACAAAAAGGGTCTTTACTGGACTTGGTTTAGGGATTGCATTCGGACTTCTTTTGCAGTTTTTCTATGAACCTCAATCAGAAGCGATCGTTAAATCGGTCGATTGGTTTAACATTGTAGGTTCAGGCTATGTCAAGTTCCTGCAAATGATCGTTATGCCGCTTGTTTTCATTTCGATCTTATCCGCATTTACAAGATTGAAACTAACCAGCAATATCGGAAAGATCAGTATCCTGATCATCGGAATCCTGCTTGGAACGACTGCGATTGCAGCAGCCGTCGGGATTACCTCGGCAACTGTGTTCAATTTGGAAGCCGTTCAAATTGACCAAGGAGATGCAGAGTTAAGCCGCGGGGATGAAATAACGGAAACTTACGGTACGATTCAGGATAAAACGATGCCGCAGCAAATCCTTGAATTGATTCCGTCCAATCCGTTCCTTGATTTAACGGGAGCACGACCGACATCAACCATTTCAGTTGTGATTTTTGCCGCATTTCTTGGGATTGCCTATTTAGGGGTCAAAAGGAAGCAGCCTGAACAAGCTGAATTTTTTGCTAAAATAGTAGATACATTGCACAGCATCACCATGCGCGTAGTCACATTGATCCTTCGTCTAACACCATACGGAATCTTGGCGATCATGACGAAGACAGTAGCTACGAGTGATTTGGATGCCATCCTGAAATTGGGGAAATTCGTCGGTGCCTCTTATGTCGCCCTGATTGTCATGTTCCTCATCCATTTGTTATTGCTAACGATTTCAGGATTGAATCCAATGGTATATTTGAGAAAAGCTTTCCCGGTATTATCGTTTGCCTTCACTTCGAGAACAAGTGCAGGAGCACTTCCATTGAACATCCAAACACAGAAACAACTAGGGGTGTCCGAAGGAATTGCCAACTTTGCCGGATCCTTCGGCTTATCGATCGGTCAAAATGGCTGTGCCGGCATCTATCCGGCCATGTTAGCGGTCATGATCGCTCCAACGGTGGGAATCGACCCACTATCGCCTTCCTTTATAGCCATGTTGATTGCCGTCGTGGCCATTAGCTCTTTCGGGGTTGCAGGTGTAGGTGGAGGAGCAACATTCGCTGCCATTCTAGTATTATCTGCAATGAACTTGCCAATCGCTTTGGCCGGTATATTGATTTCCGTCGAGCCATTGATCGATATGGGAAGAACGGCTGTCAATGTCAGCGGCAGCATGACTTCCGGTATTCTGACAAGTAAAATAACGGGTGACCTGGATAAAGAACAATTCAGCGAAGAATCATCTTTGAAAATTGAAGCTGAAATGTAAAATAAAAAAGCATCGGACTTCCTGCCTTATTGGAAGTTTGATGCTTTTTTATTTGCTTGTAAATTGGAACTATATAATCACTTCAATCACTTTTGGTTTTCCTGATGGTATATCCACAATAAAGAAGGATACCCAGCATCGTTATGATACTGCTCAATATCTTAGGAAGGATGATTGAAACCCAATTTAATTTGAAATTCATTTTTATATAAGTAAATGCAAGATATTTTCTTGTTTCTTATATCTTCCCTTTATTTCTCCAACATCATTAATTGTAATCGAATCAATGTTTTCAATGGGGGCATTCTCTAATATCAGGTGTAATTTATTTATGTTTTGAATTCCATTATCAACATGGGCAATAACAGGTTGTTGAATAAGAAAATCTTGATTGTTCATTCTTACTTTTATAAAGCTCTTATGTAAAAGTCTATCTTCTAATGGGATGATATTCATAGGGTCAAAGGATTTAGCAGTTATTTCCCCTTCAATATATAGATGAATACCTGCTTGTTCATTAAACTCTTCAAATGCTTTAAATCTCTTTTCCATAGCAAAATTAACGACTTCCTCTGTTTCAGAACTTATTTTAACATCAGCTATTGAATTTTCCATATAGTCACCGGACTGCTGTTTTAATAGGTCATATAATGTATCTTCTATATCAAAAAAACTTTCCATCCAACCTGGCGAAAGCTCTTCGAGTAACAAGCACATAAACAAGCCGGAACTATAACTACTCCTTCTTATATTAGAAGTAGATTCATATTTGTTTATTAAGTCCTGTCCATACTTTCTTAAAACTGAATCGTAATCAAGCGGGCTTTTTTCCGAGTAAGCCTTTAATTCCACATACAACGCAGGTCCCTCAATGGTTTCAATTAATTTTTCATATGTTAGGTACCCTTTAATCTTGGCTGTTCTTTTTTCTCTTAAGGCAATGAAAGTATTAGGATATTGTTTCTTCTTAATTATGTTATTTTCCAACAATGCATTATAAAGATTTGTTCTTTCCTGATTTCGTAATTCCACATTACCTTTTGACAACGGATATGTAATTCCCATCATTTCATCTGGAAACCGTTTTTCACTTTTTATATACTGATGTCCGTGAAATAATTCGTGAATCAGTATTGAATACAAACCTTCATATTCCTCATATGATTCCATATTGACAATCGCAGTGGGATATTCTTCATATTTTAAGATTGTATCTCCAGTAAACTGTACATCCCATCTTAAAATATGAAATCTATCTTGTTGATTGCTACTAAATTTAGGATGATTGAATAGATAAACATTTCTCTTATCATATAATGCATAAGCAACAAGTTCAAAACCCGGCCAATACTTTTCCAATTTCTCTTTAACTAAGTCTTCAGCAATTCGATTAAGATAAGAGTCATTTTTTACCTCCCCTCCACTGTTTCAATTCGGTTAAAAACACATAATACCATATATAATTTAACATAAATATCCAAATCCTTAATAGAAACACAAAATGCCACTGTAAAATATCAGCTCACGGGAGCGAATATCTTACAGTGGCATTTTTCAGGTAATGTGGCCTGAGATCATTTTTTTATTTGCCTCGCTGGATAATGATTGGCCTGATAAGCCGAAAACGCTTGATACATATACTGGATAGAAGCATACACCCCATATGCAAGGAGTATTCCGGCCAGCACATCCAATACAGCATGCTGTTTCGTAAATAGCGTGGAAAGGATAATCAGTGTTCCGAATGCAGTGACACTGGCATACTCCCATTTATGCTGTTCTTTCCGTTTATGGACGACGATCATCATGATGAATGTAGTCAGTACATGAATGCTCGGCAGACAGTTGACAGGTTGATCATGACTATAAACGAATCGCATTAAATGGGCAAAGATATCGTTCCCCACCACTTCTGGACGCGGGACTGTCGATTGCCATAGGCAATATACAAGAAAACAGAGAAGTTTCCCCGATATCAAGCTGCCTAATGCCACAAAATAGTGCTTACGGTCAACAAAACAGTAGTAAATCAGCAATCCATAAATATACGGATACCAAAGTAAATATGGAACGACAAATTCTTTAATAAAGGGAATCTCCCCATCTATTATAGTCGTAACATCGACAGCGTGACCTGAAGATTGATTGATTACCGAGTAGATGGAACTAGTAATCATTAAAAGTAATAAATAGCATAGCGGGTGAAAGGATAAGATAGGATTGTTTTTCATAGCTCGCTCCGGCTTTCAATATATTGGGTAATTTCCAAAGATTATTATACAACATTTTTCGGTAGATTGATTATTTATATGCTAAAGTTAATGATTCCCATGAACTAGTAAAATGGATATCTCTTACTTTTCCAGTTGTAGACCAAAAATAACTAAATTCCCATTCAGCTGCATGACATAAGGAAAGCCATGGTATGCATACCACGGCTTGAAACTGAAACTTTATTTATGCCCCGCTTACTGCTAGATCTTGTTAAGCCTTCTTTTCCATACATACGTCAAGGTAATGAAGATATAGATGCAAAGTGTAATGATCGTTACGATTATGGATGTCGTGAAAATGATTCCGATCAGGATCGTTATTAAAGCGATGATCGCAGCCCATGTCGTATACGGGAACCATTTAACTGCATAGCCACTTGTTTTTCCGGACTGTTGTTTACGTGATTTCAAATGGGCGAATGCAATGATCAACCAGATGAATAATACGGTATATCCCAGCGATCCCATTAGGAAATCAAAAGTCTTGCTTCCTGCAAATAAGGAAATCAGTACACCGCCGTATAAAGCGGACGTACACATTAATATTGCGTAAACAGGAACTTTCTTCTTGGATAAACGTGAAAAGATTTTCGGAATGCGACCGTCCACGGCTTGTGTATACAGGACGCGGGATGAACCATACAATCCAGAGTTCATCGATGAAATGATCGCCAGTAGAACGACGGCGTTCATAATATGGTCGGCACCTGGAATCCCTATCATTTGAAAGACCATCACAAACGGACTTTCCGGTACACCGTTTACTTCGTTCCAAGGAATCAAGCTAACGATGATGAAAAATGGAATGATATAGAAAGAAATGATCCTGACCAATGTACTGCGAACGGCTTTTGGAACAACTTTTTCAGGATTTTTCGTTTCAGCCAATGTGACCCCGATGATTTCCGTACCGCCATATGAATAGATTACCACCAGCATCGCCGTGATTAAACCTGTCGATCCATTCGGAAAGAAACCGCCATGCTCAGTCAAGTTAGAGAAACCGACCGCTGTATGATCACCAAAAGTCACGAGCAGTAACAATAATCCAGCCATGATGAACACAATGATGACGGTAATTTTAATTAATGCAAGCCAGTACTCCGTTTCAGCAAAAACCTTTACCGACAGCAAGTTAACCGCAGTAACTAACACCGAAACAGCTAATGCCAGAATCCAGATCGGATATCCAGGCAGCCAATATTGAATGAAAATCGCCGCAACCACTGATTCGGCCGTGATGTTCAATACCCACATTTTCCAATAGATCCAATCCAGGAAATAGGCAGGATACTTTCCTAAAATCGATTGGACCAAATCCCTGAATGTTCGTGCACCGCTATTGCGGACCGCCATCTCAGCTAAACCTTGCATGATGAATAATAGGATGATGCCTCCTATCAAATAAGCAACGATTACTGATGGTCCTGCCATATCAATGGCTGAACTGCTTCCTTTAAACAAACCTGCCCCGATGGCACCGCCCAATGCCATCATCGTAATATGCCTTGAAGTCATTGTCCTCTGTAAATTCCGTTTTTCAGTTTCCATATCCTAACCTCCCAAAAATCAAAAAAAGCATATCGTCTCTTCCTTCATAATCAAATGAAGAAAGAGACGATATGCCTTAAGCTTACCGCGGTACCACTCTTATTGGCTCTTTTCGAACCCTGCTCTAAAAACCTTGTAACGAAGGTCAATCGTTAAAACAAAAGAGTAGATTACATCTAATCTTCCGCTTTACCACTCCCAGGCAAGTTCAAAGAATCATTGGACTGCGTTGCACCAACCCGCAGCTCTCTTTACCGAATAATATGCTTTTACTACTCCTGATCATTGCGTTTCAAAAATTAAATCTGAATATTTTTAATAATATCCAATACTATACGGACTCGAGTTGAATTTGTCAATAATTTTCTTAGGATAATATTTTCAAAGAAACAAATCATCGGAAAACATGATGGAAAAGCTTTTTGAAATAGTAAAATACTATTTAAAATAAAGTATGATTCATGCCCTCTGGAGAACTGCCGTTTCACTTCACGGTTTATTGATTCTGTCTCTTAAAAGTATAATAGAGTTAAAAGTGAAAGAGGGTTATTCAAGATGACCGACTTTTTGCTTCAATTCCTGCAACTCTTGAACCACTTTTGTGTTTTGATCCATTATTTACACCACTCCTTGCATTTAACAATAAGTGTTAATTCTACATCCATTTTAAAAAAGTGAAATTCCACCTCAAAACCAACTCTACCATTTTATTTCCATCCATAAATATTAAAACTATTTTCTCAAATTCTGTCATCAATGTTACAATAACAAGGTTAATCAACCAATCTATAGAACACGTGAGGTATCATACTTTTTATGAAAGCATTACGATTATTAAAAAGTTTTAACTTTTTATATTTTGGACTGCTTGCCATTTTCATTCCGTTTCTCCCAGTTTATCTGGCTGATCAAGGTTTGCGTCCAGCCCAAATCGGATTCATCATCGGTACAGGAGGTTTTGTCACCCTCATCACCCAGCCTTTATGGGGAATGATCAGCGACAAAACGAGGACTATACGAAAAGTCCTGTTGTTACTCATCTTTTTCTCGAGCGTAATCGGTTATTTTCTCTATGACTCAAGCAGTTATATTCAGCTCATCCTGTTTGCCATGCTGCTATATTTCTTTCTGATGCCGATCGATCCCCTGACGGAAAGCCTCAACTTCACGATTGCAGAGAAATCCGGGATCAGTTACGGTTCCATCCGGACATATGGTGCTTTGGGTTATGCGGTCATTTCACTGATCACCGGCTATGTTATGTCATATTTCGGAGCTAACAGCCTGGCCTTCCTTTTTGCCGGCATAGGTTTGATCAGCTTCATCGTCAGTTGGATGATGCCTGATGCACCCGTTTCGGGGGAACCTGTCACTTTAAGCAGTCTTAAGCACTTTTTCAGCAATAAAGAGACACTTCTCTTTCTGTTATTGGTGTTTATTTGTGCTGTTCCAGCAAGGATGAACGATACTTTCCTCGGAGTGTATATCCGGGAACTTGGAGGAAGTGCCAAGCTTGTAGGCTTGACCTGGTTCTTAGCGGCAGGAAGTGAAATCGTTGTATTCGCCCTAAGCTTCTGGTGGCTGCGCAAGGGTAAGGAAATCATCATCATTTCGTTTGCAGCAGCGTTTTTCTTTATCCGTTATTTCGTCTCTGCGTGGATAACCGATCCACAGCTATTAGCTTATTTGCAGGTCATGCAGCTATTGACGTTCCCCATTTTCTACTCGGCCGCCATCCAATATCTGTATCGGATCGTTCCGGTGGAATGGCGTGCTACAGGCCAGACGGTACTGGCGCTGCTATTCTTCGGGGTGTCGGGAATCATTGCTTCTTATATAGGCGGAGCCATATATGGGGCTTTCGGAGGCAAGACCCTTTACCTGTTCATCTCCTCCATCTCCTTCATCGGAATGATATTTGCTTTGGTTCTTTATCGGATATATGGCAAGAGGCTCGATACTGCAGAGGAAGCTGTATAATTCAAAAAACGGTATAAAAAAGAGCATGTTTTGATCAAAACATGCTCTTTTTGCATTCGAATGTAGGTTCCATTAGCGAAATAAGGGGGCAACCGTTAACATTAGCACGGAGATGCAAAGCAGAATTGTAGTTGTCCTTTTTGAGAGTTTTACTTGTCCGCCATTTTTATAGAACCCTGAAAATTGAAGCCGATTTTTATAGAGTACATAAAGTAATGGAAAAATTGCCAGACCAACCATCCATCCGCCCGTGGTATTCTCTACGGTTATACCAAAAATCGCATAGATTGAATTAATGATGAACCCCAAAATCATTCCAATAACGAAAATAATGGTGACGATACGAAATAATTCTAAGATGACTCTTAACATCATTCACCCGCTTTCTGCTTTTAAGCTGATTTATTATCCAAGAAAAAAAGGCTGCCGCAGCAACCCCTGATAGTGAAAAGAACTTTCCAATATAGTGGGATAATTCCCTTAATATAACAAACTTTCACCTATTGGTAAATAGACGCTCTCACTGTTCTTCTTGTACGAGCGAATGCTTAAATGCGTAAATCACTGCTTGCGTGCGGTCTTGCACGGCAAGCTTGCTTAATATATTGCTAACATGCACTTTGGCTGTTTTCAAGGCTATGTATAGATCATCCGCAATTTCCTGATTCGATTTCCCTTGTGTCATCAGCAGTAAAATTTCCATTTCGCGATTCGTCAATTGATCATGAAGCTGTGAAATCTTTGGACGACGCAACTTTTCCATCATTTTCCCCGTCACTTCCGGTTCAAGTACGCTTTGCCCCTGGAACGTGGAACGGACAGCTCTCGCAATCTCGCTGGCCTTAGATGTCTTCAACATATAGCTCGTCGCTCCGGCTTCCAATGCCGGGTACACTTTTTCATCATCAAGGAAGCTTGTCACAATGATGATCTTTGCTTCAGGCCATTTTTCGATAATTCGTTTCGTCGCTTCTATGCCGTCCATTTCCGGCATGACCAAATCCATCAAAATGATATCCGGACGCAAATCCATTGCCAGTTCGACAGCTTTCATACCATTGTCTGCTTCCCCAATCACTTCGATATCCGCCTGTGCGGATAAATAAGCCGATACTCCTATTCTTACCATTTCATGGTCATCGACAAATAATACTTTAATCATCATGATCACCTCCAGCATTTAATAATGGGATTTTCACTTCAAGTTTCGTTCCTTTATTCGGAACGCTAACAAGCTGCATCGTTCCGCCTAATTCAACAGCCCGTTCATGCATGTTTTGCAGACCATATGATCCCGTTTTCGACTCTTCGACGTTAAAACCGATGCCATCATCCGTTATCCGTAAAATGATCAGCCCATCACGAACGATCAATAGCACTTCAAGCGAATCCGCTTTTGCATGTCTTAGTGTATTGGAAATCGATTCTTGTAAAATCCGAAACAGATGGTCTTCAATCCCCTTATCCAGAGTGACAGGCTCCATCTTCCAATTTATATCCATCGTTACTTTTTGGGCCAATTCCAAAAGGAGTTCCTTCATTCCTTCCTGTAAAGATTTTCCCTTTAATGCAACGGGTCTCAAGTGAAGCAATAAAGCCCTCATCTCGAGCTGGGATTGATGAATCATCTCTTCCACTATCTTGAATTGTTTCATTTCCGTTTTTTCCATATCGGATTGTGACTCGGTAATGGCCGACATGAACATCGAAGCGGCAAACAATTGCTGACTCACCGAATCATGCAGTTCCCGCGCCAAACGGTTTCGTTCCTGGGAAACGATTTCCTGGATCTGTTTCTCCTGATCAATGGCCTTTTCATTCGCCATTTTTTGCGATAATTTAGTCTGCTCATTGATTTGCTTATGAATCAGATGCATCCGTTCCACCATTTTAGCCATTTCTTGGACCGGAAACGTCTCCTGTTGCGAAGGTAAGCGGCCCTGTTCAAGTAAATGAAGCCCTTCATCCACCCTTTCCAGCTGCCTCTTCCAAAACATCCCCGAAACGACTCCATAGATCAGCCCTACCGTAATGACCAGACTTGGCAGGAATATGACGAAGGGTAACCCCATGACCACTTTCTCCCACAATAAACTCCAGTCGGATAAAGGAAAGATAAAAAAAACCACCGCCGGCAAAGCTAGGGAAAGAACAAAAGAAACACCAAGGGCAGTCAATATCTGCCGTGTCATTATGCTCATACCCGCTTCACCTCTAAATCCCCAACTAAGATTGAAGTGATGATATGAACCTTGTGATCCGTTTCATTGAACCCTTCCGTTTGGTAGGAATAAATTTGATTAAAGACCCTGGATTCAGGCTTATTTTCAAAGATTCGGGCCCTGCCTGCAACAACAGAATGATGGACCCTGATTTCGATGCCATATGGGACAAGGACAGTGATATTGCCAATGATATTCCTAATGGAAATGACAGCGTCGCCTTTCGGTAAAATCGTTTTGCTTAAATCGATAACCGTATCACCGACCCCGCCCTGAACATTAACGGAATTCCATTCATATACATGTTCGGCCGTTTGTTGATGACCGAACAACTTATTTTTAAATAGATAATCGGTTTTCAGCAATCGTTCCTTCTTGATCCGTTCTTCGTCCAAATCCTCATTGGTTAAAATGGGACTGATCCAATCAGGGTTCTTTTTGGACTGATAATATAAAAGCAAAAGATAAATGAGGATCGCCATAAGGAAAAATCTAAAGACGAACATATTCAAGACTGTGATGATAAGGGAAATCAGCCCTATAAAAAATAGGATTTTCCCGATTGACCGTTTTGTGAATTTCCTGCCTAAATAGATAAATCCTATCGAAAAAGCGATGGAAAAAAGGAGACCTCCACCCGTAAATGAAATCTCTAAAAAAAGCAGGACGACTCCGATGAGAAATATCCATCCCATATAGTCCGTCTTCATCTTGTTCAACATCGGTTCGCCTCCCCTGTATGATCATGATATTCTTAAAAGGCACAGGAACCCGTGCCTTTTAAGAATACCATGAAATTATCACGTTCTGAAGACTGTTTTCCCCCGCCCTCCATTCCAATAAGCCAGGGGATAACAGCAATTCTTCAATGTACGTTTACGCTTCTTTCTGTTCCAATTCTTTTTCAAGCTGGACAATCCTGGCATCGATCGTATGCCGATTATAATCTGTATGGACCTGGTGCTCGATGCGATCGATATAATGCTCCATTTCTTCAAACATCGCTACCGGTTTCGCGTCGGAACTGCTTCCGTCCAAAACCCGATTGATCCGGTTGTTTGCCCGGGCAATATTCTCCCTGCCCATCAGTTCCAACCGCTTTAGATGCATATCCTTCAGCTTATGCTTCATTTCTTCATACTTCCGCTCCAGTTCATCCAACTGAACCTCTGCACTTTTATGCGCCTCCTTCAAACTAAGCGCCCGATCCTCATAGTGCTGGCTTTCCTTTATGGCAAATTCCATTAAATCGGTTTCTCCCGACTGCTTAGCAATCTCAGCCTGATGCTTACGTTTTTCAGCTAGATGTTGCGCTTGATTATATTCACGCGTGAACTCTTCTTTCAAAAGATATTGACGTTCAAGCAGCTTACCGACCTTTTCTGTCTCCTGCTCACATTGACGCAAATATTGATTTAACATCCCAATTGGATTTTTTTGCTCCTTCTTATCCAACAAGTCATGAAAATCCGCTGAAATCGTTTGTTTCATTCTTGAAAATAAATTACCCATTTCAATTCCATCCCTTCTATTAGTTCTTATTCAACTCTTTCCACTCTCTTTCAAAATTTGAGAATGGGTCATTTTCATTCGATGATGCACTTTCATCATTTTCATTCCATTTTTTATAAACCAGGTAAAGAACATAAGCTGCCACCAATCCCAATATTGCCGGGATATGGGAAATAGAAACGATTAGCACGATAATGGAGACTGATCCCCACGCAACCTTTGCCCCTGTCGATTCGGACTTCATGAACTGCTTGAATCCAAAGTATAGGATCGCCAAGCAAATCGCCAGGCTGATCAATGGACCCACATTCGCCAGTAACAGGAATAATGCGATCAGTCCTACAATAAATAAACCAAATTTCTTCATTGTTTTCGTCCTCCTTTCCTTGTTTATATCTTATCTACTTTTACAAGTTCGTATAATGAGCCTTAGCTATATTTTCTAGTAAGACTTAAGGCTTAGACGCTGTAAGTCCCAGGCTAATGAGGGGCGTTTTGATCGTGAATTTGGCTGGTTTACTCGTGAGATTGGACACTTTACTCGTGAATTTAGCTGTTTTACTCGTGAGTTTGGACACTTTACTCGTGAATTCTGATGGTTTACTCGTGAGTTTGGGTGCTTTACTCGTAGAATTCTGATGATTTACTCGTGTTTGGACGGCTTTCTCGTGAATTTAGCTGGCTTACTCGTGAGTTTGGACGGCTTACTCGTGAATTTAGCTGTTTTACTCGTGTTTGGACGGCTTACTCGTGAATTTAGCTGATTTACTCGTGGATTTGGACGCTACTCGTGAATTCTGATGGTTTACTCGTGAGTTTGGACGGCTTACTCGTGAGTTTAGCTGCTTTACTCGTGAGTTTGGACACTTTACTCGTGAATTCTGATGCTTTACTCGTGTTTAGACGGCTTACTCGTGAATTTAGCTGGTTTACTCGTGAGTTTGGATGGTTTACTCGTGAGTTTAGCTGATTTACTCGTGGATTTGGACGCTACTCGTGAATTCTGATGGTTTACTCGTGAGTTTGGACGGCTTTCTCGTGAATTTAGCTGGTTTACTCGTGAGTTTGGACACTTTACTCGTGAATTTAGCTGGTTTACTCGTGAGTTTGGACACTTTACTCGTGAATTTAGCTGGTTTACTCGTGAGTTTGGACACTTTACTCGTGAATTCAGCTATTTTTGCTATTTATGCTGAAAATAAAAATCTTCCGATTGTATATAACCGGAAGATTTTTGCACTGCTATTATCATTACAAATACAAACCTTCGACGTAAACTGACGTGATGGTTTGAGCAATTTCTTCGACAGAACTATGATGTTCGTTTCGGACAATTTCCCAAAGATACATTTCATTCGTGAAAAACCACCCTCTTGCCACAAGCTCATGGTTCAGTTCAGCTCTTGCCAGCCCATTTTGCTGTGCGTAGGCGACGTCCTTTGAAATTCGCTGGATGAACTTCATGCGGATCGCTTTCCATTTATCTGATATGACGGTTGAAACCCCAATGGCCTGTTCGAAAACTTGCATCATATAGCGTTCAGCCTCTGCCATTTTTAAAAATGCATTGGCTTGTTTGTTTATGATATGTTTTGCTTCGTCTTTTGATTTTGGAAAGAAAGAGGTCTCGGCAATTTCGTAAAATTGCTCCATTACGTTCTCCATTAGTACAATTAAAAGATCCTCTTTTCCTTTAAAATGAACATAGGCAGTTCCGTATCCGATGTTTGCCCTTTTGATCATTTGGGAGATAACCGCAGCTTGAAAACCTTCTTCAAGAAATACTTCCTTTGCAGCTTCCAATAACTTTTGACGTGTCATGATTGAGCGCAAATGTCGTTTATCCCCTACTTTACCATTATCCATGCCTATTCCTCCCCTTATCTTCTAGCATAATGGATTTTACTCAAAATAAAAAACATTTGTTGGAAAATGTTTTTTATGAATAGTTTAATCTTTATAATTTTCTGAATTAACTTATTGACATCATGTCATATTCTTTGGTACGATTCTCCTAGAATATTAGATAAACTAATATAGGAGGATGATTATGGTTTCAGAATTCACGTTGGATTATGCAAAACAATTGGATGAGATAGATACACTTAAAGGTTTTCGAGAAGAGTTTTATTTAAAGCCGGATTCGATCTATATGGATGGAAACTCATTGGGGCTTCTTTCGAAAAGAGCTGAACGCACTCTTTTGGAATCTTTGGAAGATTGGAAGGAACATGGGATTGATGGATGGACACAAGGGAATCACCCATGGTTTTTCATGGCAGAGAAATTGGGTGCGAAGATGGCCCAATTGGTCGGAGCTTCTCCCGAGGAGGTTATTGTAACCGGCTCCACAACTGTAAATCTGCATCAACTTGTAGCTACTTTTTATAAGCCAGAAGGCATGCGTACAAAAATTTTAGCAGATGAACTAACCTTTCCGACTGATATTTATGCTCTTCAAAGTCAGCTGCGTACACATGGATACGATCCGGAAATCGATCTTATCCGCGTGAAAAGCCGTGATGGAAGGTTTCTTGAAGAGGATGACATCATCGAAGCAATGACTGATGACATCGCTTTGATCATCTTGCCTACAGTCCTCTATCGCAGCGGTCAAATATTGGATATGAAACGATTAACTGAGGAAGCTCATAATAGAGGAATAGTAATCGGTTTTGACGGATGTCATTCTATTGGTGCGATCCCGCATTCATTCAGCGAATGGGGTGTGGATTTTGCGTATTGGTGCAATTATAAACATTTGAATGGCGGTCCTGGCGGTGTTGGCGGTTTATATGTAAATCGAAAACATTTTGGAACGATGCCTGGATTGGCTGGATGGTTCGGCTCCAAAAAAGAAAAACAATTCGATATGGAACATACCTTAACACCAGCTGAATCAGCAGGCGCATATCAAATTGGAACGCCGCATGTGTTAAGTTGTGCACCTTTGATTGGGTCATTAGACATTTTTATAGAAGCGGGAATTGAGAATATTCGCGAAAAATCACTGAAAATCAATCAATATTTAATGGATTTAGTCGAATTCGAATTGGAAGACATGGGTTTTTTCATTGGAACGCCTAGAGAAGACATACGTCGCGGCGGTCATGTAAGCCTTGAGCATAAAGAAGCTGCACGGATATGTAAGGCATTGAAGGAAAACGGTGTCATTCCCGATTTCCGCGCACCCAATATCATTCGCCTTGCTCCAGTTGCACTATATACTTCCTACGCAGAAGTTTGGGAAGTGGTACAAATACTCAAGAAAATCATGTCAGAAAAACAATATGAAAAATTCAAGAATGAACGTGAAGTGGTTGCATAAAGTGAATTTTTTCGGCAGATGAGGCTTCTTCCCTCCAATGGTTAGTTGACTCAGCCCGTCATTAGTCTACGCTTAAAACTGACTGCCCATTAGGGCAGGATAAAGTCTTTTGGATAAAAAGGGGATGAACTATGGAGAACAAAAATACTCAATTGAACATTAAAGATGAGCCAGAGAAGGGATTAAAACGTGAGTTAGAAACAAGCCAGCTTTCCATGATCGCGATGGGCTGTGCCATCGGGACGGGGCTATTCCTTGGCAGCGGGCTTGCCATTCAAGCTGCAGGGCCAAGTGTTTTGCTCAGTTATGCTCTCGGGGCGTTCATTGTCTTACTATTGATGGGCTGTTTAGCCGAAATGACGGTTGCCCATCCTACTTCCGGATCTTTTGGAGCCATTGCTGAAAAGTACATGACTCCCATGGCAGGCTATCTTGTCCGCTATTCCTATTGGATTGGCAATGTTTTGGCTGTTGGGGTTGAAGTGAGTGCAGTCAGCGTATATATGAATTATTGGTTTCCGGCCGTTCCGGGAATCGTATGGATTTTGTTGTTTGCAGGTGTCCTGATTTATGTAAATGCTACCAGCGTGAATACATTCGCTACATTTGAGTATTGGTTCTCCTTTATTAAAATAAGTGCCATTGTTGGTTTTATCCTTCTTGGAGCCTATGTACTATTCGGTTCATCCGAACAGCCACATATAGGACCGGAAAACTTCGTGAATGAAGGCGGTTTTTTCCCATTTGGTTTGAAGGGTATGTGGATAGCCGTATTCATTTCTTTATTCAGCTTTCTTGGAACTGAATTGATAGCGGTTACATCAGGGGAAGCAAAAGATCCAGATGCAGCTGTTCCAAAAGCATTAAAAGCTACCGTGTTCCGTTTATCCACTTTCTATGTGCTGACAATCGGGATCATGCTGATGATCGTTCCGTGGAAAACGGCTGGGATCGAGGTAAGTCCATTCGTAAAAGTGATGGAAATATTGAACATTCCAGGTGCATCCGGGATCATGAACTTTATTATTTTAACGGCTGCCGTTTCTGCAATGAACGCTCAGCTCTATGCTTCAACACGTATGATGTTTTCATTGGCACGTGGAAAAAATGCACCTAGCTTTTTAGGAAAGTTAAACAAAAAGGGTGTTCCGACAAAAGCACTTGCTGTCTCTTCAACGGGGATTTTTATCGCTGCAGGCGTTCATGCGTTACTTCCTGGTTCTTCCTATGCCTTCATGATGGGGATTTCCATGTTCGGTGCCATGTTCACATGGCTTATGATCTTCATTTCCCATTTGTTTTTCAGGGTGAAATGGGATAAAACGGGCGGACGCAAGTTACCGGTAAGGATGATCGGTTTCCCCTATTTAACGATACTAGGAGCCGTTCTTCTATTTAGTTTGATGATTACGTCATGGTTTACGGATTTCAAAATCATGCTTCAATTCGGGATTCCTTGGTTACTATTTTTATCTGTCGCTTATTTTATTTCGAAAAGAAGAAATATTAATCATAATGTAGTGGAGGAAACTCTGGCAGAGAAGATAGAATAGAATGATGGAAAAAATTGATCACAGTTTTTTATATGAAAAGTGAGGGGATTGCGGAATGAAGAATATGGATAACAATGGACAAACAATAACTGGGCTTGAGAAAGAAATTCAAACCGATTTTCAAAAATCGATGTCTTACGGAGATTATCTCCACCTTGATAAGATTTTAACTAGTCAACATAGATGTTCCGATCATCATGATGAAATGCTTTTTATCATTATCCATCAAGCGAGTGAGCTATGGATGAAGCTCATTTTACATGAATTGGCAGCTGCTACTGAGTCTATTCGCCAAAACAAGTTGGAACCCTCGTTTAAAATGCTGTCGCGTGTTTCAAGGATTCAGCAGCAATTGATTCAGTCATGGAATGTCCTTTCAACTTTGACACCGGCTGAATACATGGAGTTCAGGGATAAACTTGGACAATCTTCCGGATTCCAATCCTATCAGAATCGTTTGATTGAATTTGCTCTAGGAAACAAAAATGTCCATACGCTATCTGTCTATCAACATCAGACAGACCTATACGAACAAATGCTGGAGGCCCTTAATGAGCCAAGTATTTATGATGCGGCGATTAATGCCCTTGTGGCGCGTGGATTACCCATTGATCAAGAAGCGATTAACAGGGATTGGTCACAAAAATATGAACCAAATACCAGTGTAGAAGAAGCGTGGCTGACAGTTTACCGCGATGTCGAGCAATATTGGGACTTATATGAGTTGGGCGAGAAGTTAGTGGACATTGGCCATCAACAGCAATTATGGCGTTTTAATCATATGACCACAGTGGAAAGGATTATTGGTAATAAACAAGGTACTGGCGGATCATCAGGTGTCAACTATTTAAAAAGAGCCTTGGACCAACACTTTTTCCCAGAACTTTGGAGCCTAAGAACGAAGCTATAAGAGGAAAATAGGCAGGTTATTTTTTACTGAAAGCAACAGCCAGAAGATATGGAGGTAAGATGCATGGGAACATGGATTGATATTTCACAACGTCTGGATGAAAACGTTGCAGTCTGGCCTGGAGATACACCTTTCTCATACAAAGTCAATTGGAGTAAAGAAGAGAGTGGATCTGTCAATGTAGGTCAAATCAATATGAGCATTCACACTGGTACCCATATTGATGCACCTTTTCATTTTGATAACGATGGAAAAAGAGTGATTGAACTGGATCTCGATTTATATATGGGGAATGCCCGAGTCATCCATTTACCAAACAGAACGAGCATTGGAGTCAATGAATTATCCAATCTGGATCTACAAGGCGTGACCCGTCTGTTAATTCGGACAGACGCATGGAAGGATAAACGTGTGTTTCCACAAACCATTCCTCATATCCAACCAGAATTAGCGGCATATCTTTCAGAACTCGGTGTTCGTCTTATCGGTCTTGATTTGCCATCCGTAGATCCATTGGATAGTAAAGAACTGTCTGCCCATCATGAGCTTGCCGGTCATGGAATTCACATTTTGGAAGGGCTTGTATTGGACGATATAGGACCAGGGAATTATGAGTTGGCAGCCCTCCCACTTCCATTAGTTGAAGCAGATGGAAGTCCGGTACGTGCTGTGTTGAAAAAGTTACCCTAATATATAACAGTGTTGGTATTGAATTAATAAAAAAAACGAGCCAGATCAAAAAATGATTTGGCTTGTTTTTTTGTTTCATTAAACACCGTATTTATTAGTCAAGCCGACGATTTCCCCTCTCTATCGAATTTATCTCCCTAAACCAAGTACATCTATGTTATAATTTTCAGAATTCATCACTAAGAGTGGAGGTTCGAATATGGAAAACTTTTATTTGTTCATCATCATGTGCATTCTTCTCATCATTTTACCTGGTCCAGATACAGCAATAGCCACAAGGAACACCGTTACCGTGGGGACGTCGGGAGGTTTTAAAACCATGTTCGGCACATGCTGTGCCCTGCTTATCCATACATCAGCTGCCGTGTTCGGACTTTCGGCAATCATTGTGAAATCCGCTTTACTATTTTCCATCTTCAAATATGTCGGTGCCGTTTACTTGGTATATCTAGGCTTCAAGACCTTATGGGGATTAAGGAATAAGCAAGTGGCTGCAGCGGCGGAAACGTCAGTCAAAAGTAGGTACGAAAACCAGTCTTGCTTTAAGCAAGGGTTCCTTACCAATCTGCTGAACCCTAAAGTGGCCGTTTTCTTCTTAACGTTTCTGCCTCAGTTCGTGGATCCTGGCAAGGATACATTTTTACCGTTCCTGATCATGGGCATTACGTATACCGTTTTAACTGCAATGTGGTTTGTATTTTATATCTATCTGTTGAACCAGATCAGTGCTTTTATGAAAAAGCCTAAAACCCAAGCGATTTTCGAGGGTATAACCGGGACGGTCTTGATTGGTTTCGGGATAAAGCTAGCTTTAGAAAAAGCTCATAATTAATTAGAACTGCACCCTAATTGTTAGACACCATCTAACAATTGGAGGTGCAGTTTTTATAGTGGTCTATTTTGGTTCTGATACAGGTGTAGGGATTTAAGTACTTGCTGAGTTATGTTACAACTACAAAAACCATAATTTGGTGTTTTTATACAAGGAGAAAAAACATGTCAACTATTGCCGTTAGGAAAACAAAAGATATCGGATTAGGTTCACTTTCTTTCGCGCTATGTTTAATCGGAATATGGTTTACCTTTCGATTTGGTGATGAATTTTGCATTGGAGATACTATTTTAAATAATAGCGGCCTAAGCGCTTGGTCAAATGGAGATACAGGCATTCATTATACAATGATCTATTCAGCTATATTTTTCATCCCTTCCTTTATTATTGGTCATATTCATCCCGATAATTGCGGAGCAAAAGCAGGGAAAATTATATCAGGCTTCCTATCCGTTCTTATTGTTTCAATACTAATATCGATTATTATCGATTTTGTGTAGGTCCGTTGCGGAAAAAGGTCAAATTAAAGGGTATGAGCCCAATACCAAACCCATACCCCACCCAAACCTTTATAATAAAAGTGTTTAACTTTTTGTGTTCTTTAACTTACCAGGTGCTCAAATCACTCAATGTACCCATTCACGAAAAATCCAATCGTTTCGAGCTCATCTTCAGTTAAATCCCGGTTTAACTCTTTAGCCAATTCCTGCTCCATTAAAGCTCGGTTTCCCCGATGTTCGACTACGGTTCTGGCACATTCTTTCATTAGCTTAAGCTCCGCCTCCATTTCCAGTCTCGTGCAAGGCTGCTCATGATGGGAGAGTATATATGTATCGGCATCATAGGCTTCAATTTTCTTAACGAGCAGAGATGCCTGTTCAGCCGTGAAATTCCATTTTTCAGCATAAAGATTGGCATAAAGGCAGTCTCCCAGAAATAATGTTTTTTCTTCTGGAACATACATGATGCAGGAATCTTTGGCATGGTCGCCGCCGACATGTTCAATTACACAGGTTACATTGCCTAGATCGATTGTCATCTTTTTTTCAAAGATGATATCGGGCAGGGGCAGGGAAATCTCTCTATTCGTCCCATGTTCCAATTTGATTGCATCGGCGCAAAAGGGAATCTCTGTCCCTTCTTCGACCCGTTGATCAAGTGCCTGATCTTCCCATGAAAGCTGCTGCATATCTTTAATGTTGTTGTATGTTTTTTCCTGACAAATTACCGGAATCCCGATATGCTCCAGTCCGAAAACATGGTCCCAGTGGGAATGGGTAAGAACAAGGAAATTCCCGCTTAAATCATTCCGAAGCAATTCGTCCTTAAAGAGCTGTGCATGCTGGACGGAATTCCCGGCATCGATGATGAGCGTTTTCTTGTTTCCCGTAACGGCGGCAAGAACCGGCCGATCGGTTACCTGAACTGGCGGCAGATAGACGATATGTTTCGATAGATGCTGTAATGTTTGCATGTTTCTGTTCTCCTTACGATTGTTGTGATTAGCTTGCTCAAGTATAGCAAATTACCCATCTATTCATAAGATAATCTCCGCAAAAGGTTAAAAAGACAACAATAACCGTGATTGCTGTCTTTTCGTCATCATTCAAATGAACCTATTCACATATACCGTAACTTTCGAGAGGGCATTTAAAAAGGTGGCTTTAAAAAAAGACTCTTCCTTTTTCTGATCTTCAGGTGGTTCTATATATTTATTATTGTCCGCAACGAGTGTACTATTTGAGATTTTCGACTCGATGGCTCCTGTCAATTGCGCTGCAAATTTTTCACTATCGATGACCACCATCGATTCTGTATTTAAAAAGGCAGATCGAGAATCCAAATTGTAGGAACCCACTGCACTTAATCGTTGATCATAGACAACAGATTTACCATGCAAAGAATAAGGCTTTGCATATTCATAAAGCCTTGCGCCCGTCTCAACGATACTATCCCTAAGCGCCAAGTAACCTGAAAAAGCGATCACATTCGGGGTTGATTCCACCGAGTTGGTAAGTATCGTCCAATTAGCCTTTGAATCCATCTGCTTCGGTACATATTCCTTCAAGGCATCCGCAGGAACAATATAGGGACTTTGGATGAGTACCGATTGATTGGCATTCGCCGCAAGATCCACTAGAGATCTCCAAACAATTGGGTGTTTATTGAAACGTTCGATGGGATTATGTATGAAGGACACTTTTTTAGTAGGTGTTGTAGCCTTGCTCCAATCGACGGCAGGATTAACGAAATCTACATTAGTTTTCAAAGCTTTACTGTATTGATTCGCTAATGCACCTCTTTCACGTTTTCCTTTCTCCGTTTGCCTTTTCGAGAGATCCGAAAAAACATCGCTCGTATACGGATGGGTCCATAATTCATGCAAATAGTCCTTCATTTCAACGATTACACTATCTTTCTCCTCTTTAACATTGAAAATGAGTACATCCCTGTCATAGACAAAATTCCTCGGCGGCTTGCTAGCTAAATACTTATCGGCAATATTTCTCCCTCCGATGATGCCTAACTTTCCATCTACAGTGATGATCTTATCATGAAGGCGATTATGCCAGGTCCACGGCTTAAATGGCTTAAAGGTTTCGTAATATCTTAATTCAATGTTTTCATGAGAAGCCAATGCATAACGGGCACTGCTTAATTGACCTCTGAGTCCATGAGATATTCCATCCAGAAGGATTCGGACTTTGACACCTCGGTCAGCCGCTTCGATCAAGGCTCCAAGAAAAAGTTCGGTTGATTTGCCTTTTCCAAAAGCATAGTAGGCAATATCGATTGAATTCTGGGCTTCCTGGATCATTCGCATTCGGGCGAGTCCCGACTCATAACCGTCTTCGAGAAGAAGGACACGATCCACGGTGGCTTCCTTCTCTCCCATATATGCACTTACTTGATTATTCGGCCTATCTTCTTCTTTTTCTTCTTTGGGGAAAAGAACCACTGCCGTCACCACTACATAAAGCAAATACATTAGAAGAACGAGCAGAACTCCGTTAATTGCCGTTTTTGCCGTCATTACGCACTCCCCCCTTTAACCGATATTTTATTACTATTCGTAATAAGGAAGTACTCTATTCAACATCTTCAAGCATAAATAAAAACACCTCTGATCAGTTAGCCAGCGGCGCCTATCTAGGTCATTCTTGAGTAGAAATTGGTGCATTTATTTTCCTTTTAAATGTGACAAAGTGGTGAACATGAAAGCAGTTGCATAATATGATATAGAAGGAGGGATTTCATGCTTAAACAACCTGATAGAATAAGTATTTTCAATTATTGTTTTGCCTTAGGTGTGTCAGAGGTATTCTTTTTATCCAGCTTTTATCTTTCCATTCTAGACGTTTCATTATTTGCCGTCGCTTTACCATTTTCCGCATTATTTCTAATGTTCTCCTTGTACCTATTCCTTCGAACGCATAAAGCAGCAATGACTTTACCCAATCAAGCGGAACGAAGAAGGGAAATTCATGCGTTCTATCATCAGTCTTTCGGGATTTTCACAATCATATTTTCCGTCTTATTTTTTACAGCTTTAGCCTATATTCCCTTGCTGGAAAACGGGGGGCACTTCTATCTTCTTTATTGTTTACCGATGGCCTTGCTTTGTTTGATTCCTTCGATTGTATCTTATAAAGGAAGGAAATTATTCAAACTGGAAATGATTTAGTGGAACTCCTTTGAAATCCGAAAGCTTCGTTATTTAAGAAGCTAATCGAGAAATGGATTTTAGTCTCTTTCCATGTTTATTAGTTGAATGTATAGGTAAAATGAGGATATAATAAAGATAACTAACATATATAAAAAAAAGACACTGGTTAGACCAGCGTCTTAATGAACAGCAAACTGCATAAAGAGCAGCGGCTTTCTGTGGTAAGTCAGTAGCTACTCAATCATGAAAGTAACCCTTTTCCTACATACATCTGGCCGGATGGTATGGGAGGGGGTTACTTTTTTAATGTAACCGCGATTACTGCGACGATTAAAGAGGCAAATGAAATCATAAGCATCAGTCCGTCCATAATAGAAATCACCAGCGACACCCCCTTTCATTAAAGGAGTGACCGCTGCCCACTATACCAAATTGCTGTCCACTTTCTATTATATCTGTATTTACTTGTTATTTATAGCAAAATATAGATATATTCATTCCCCTTATAAAATCCATGCTTATACATAAAAAAATCCCACTTATAGTGAGACCATTGTATATCCCATTATTGTTCCACTACACGGCCATCTTTGTAAATGTGGAACCACCCAATCGTTCCTGACCCGCCTTGATCCATCCAATCTTTATTAGCTGCTTTATAATTGTAATATGATTTTCTTTTGCCGTCTTTCAGCAATCTGCCATCACCGCTGAAAACGATATTGTTACCCAGCTTCTTTTTACCTAACGCAATCGCGTCTTTCTCCGTGAACTGTTTTCTTTCTACCTTATTTTCATCTAAGGCAGCCCATGTCAATGGTCCAACGATACCATCTGAACCCAGGTTATGATCCACTTGAAACTCTCTCACGACATTTTGTGTTTGGGTGCCGAAAATCCCATCAACGCCTACATTATATTTAACATCTTTAAGGCTTTGCTGTAAGTCTCTTACATAACTAGAACGCGAGCCTTTCCGGAGGGTCGGGCGCGTTTCCGCCTTCGTTTCGATTTTCTGGGTTTGACTGCCCTTAGATGCTGCTTGGGTAATTGAAGTTCCCGTTCCTAAGGGGGCTAACATCAGGGCAACGGCTGGAATGATGACCAATACTTTCTTCTTCAACACAAATAACCTCCATTCTATAATCACTCCTGCAGGTTTCTGACTTACTTTCCTTGAAGCCCATTCATTATAACGTATGGTTTTATTTATTTGGTGTTTTATTACTTAAATTATAAAAAATGGTAAATAGTATCTACGCGGTGCATTTCCAAAGCTTATTTGATGGAGACCTCGTTTCTTGAATAAAAAAATAATCCCCTTAAGGGGATTATTTTTTTATTCATAATCTGACTGTTGTTGATTCTGCCCTTGCATCCCAGTTCCCATTCCCATCAAGTTAGTGGCAAGCGGTACCATATTTTTCATTTTCCCGCCATTTCCACTCAACATTTGATAAGTGGCAATACCTACCCCGACCGAAGCGACAACTGGTAAAATTTTATCCATGTTTGCCTTCATTTTCATCACCTTATTTTATATATTTTTGTTCATTTCCTGAACTCTTATATCTTGTTCAAAAGAACCCAAAAAATTCTAGATGTTTGTTACCGAAACAATTCGTAATAAAAATATGTTTTTAAGGGAAAATTCTTTTAGGAGGGATATTATGCAAGTACCCTTCGAATAGAAATTTATTTTTATGCTAAAATCCAAACGCTTATCAAAAAGTTGTTTATTAAATAGTATAGCCATTCAATGATTGAAAAATGATTTAAGATTATTGAGGTGAATATTCATGCCAATGTTAGATGTGGACGGTATTAGCTTGTATTATTCTGTTAAGGGAAAAGGGGTTCCTATTGTTTTTATTCATCCTCCAGTACTGACTAGTGTGAATTTCCAATACCAAATGGAGGAATTATCCCAAGAATTCAAAGTTATAACTTTTGATATTAGGGGTCACGGAAGAAGTCAGTATTCAAAACTGCCAGTAACTTATCCCCTGATTATAGAAGATATCAAACAACTGTTGGATCATTTGAAAATTAAAAAAGCAATCATATGCGGATATTCAACCGGCGGCTCTATCGTATTGGAATTTTTGCTGAGTTGTGCCGATAGGGCTCTAGGAGGCATTGTAATAGGTGGAATGTCTGAAGTGAGGGATAAATATTTTAAGCAAAAGATCTCTTTAGGAATATCACTTGCAAATAAAGACGCAGTTCCAATTCTTGCGCTATCCATTTCATGGAGTAATTCAAATACGGAAAATTTGTTCAACAAAATGTTTAATGAAGCCCTAAAAGGAGATGCCAGAAATATCGAGCAGTATTACTATTATAGTTTACATTATAACTGTACCCATCAGCTAGAGAAAATCACCCTGCCAATTTTACTGATCTATGGTAAAAAAGATAAACCACTTTATCATTATGCTAATTTATTGCATGAAAAATTGCCATGTACGGAATTAAAATTTATTGATCATGTAAAGCATCAGATCCCTACAAAAGCGGCTAATGATTTAAATGAAAGTATTAAGCATTTTATCCATACAACTGTTTGATTCTTTCTATTTATAAACAAATAAACCAATCCATCAAGTACTATGTAGAAAATTTCAATCTTTTACTATTGTACATATCATAAATTTATGGAGTGAAAAAATTGGGAAGAGATAAAAGTACACTGATTCATTTATTATTTCTATTGCTAGTAACTGCAGTTTTTATTTGGTCAGTTATTAAGCCTGAAGGATACTTGATATGGACAATGGAAGTACTTCCTGCCGTTGTGTTACTGATTTATGTAATGGCTACATATAATAAATTCCGCCTTACTACATTATCCTATTTCGTTATTGCCGTTCTTTCAATTACCATGTTCATCGGTGCCCATTATACGTACACAAAAGTTCCTCTATTTAATTGGATAAAAGATCATTACGATCTAAACCGGAACCACTATGATCGGTTTGGACATTTCCTAAAAGGTTTATTTGCGATTGTGATTAGAGAAATAGTAATACGTAAAACCCCTCTAACAAAAGGACCCTGGTTATTTGCTGTCACATTAAGTTTTGCGCTTGCCATTGGAGCCTTATATGAAATCATCGAATGGATAGCTGCCATCATTTCAAAAGGCGGAAAGGCTTCAAAGGAATTTTTAGGAACACAGGGTGATATTTGGGACGCACAATGGGATATGTCGTTAACCTTAATCAGCTCTATCATTGTATTGTTCACCTTGTCCAAACTTCATGACAAGCTGTTACGAAAAGTGAAAAATCGAGAAGAAAACAAAAAGAAAGGCTCTGAAAAACGATAAATTAAAAAAATAGTGATCTATATAGATCACTATTTTTTAATTAGAATTTGATTGTTAATATGATGTTCCATATGCTCTAGATAATCATTTATTAGCCACTCCAATGATTTTTGTTGATTATTGCCGATATCACAAAGATTAGATAATCTATCATTTGGTGTATTCGTTATTATATGTACGATTTGCTTATTTAAAGTACAAAAAAGGTTAACTATCTCATCCATTGGTCGCTCTTGATAATTCTGGACTAATACCCATTGGTCTTGATTATATGATTGTATAACATATGGCTGTTCTTCGTACTGAATCTTGATAAACCTATTCATATTGTTCAATGCAGAATCGCATAGATGTCCTAAAATCTCTTTTTTGGACCATTTGTGTGGCATTGGTCGATGATTTAATTCTTTTTCTGTCATCCGGTTGAACTCTTCTGGTATAAAACCTATCCAATTATTGATTCCATCTATTACATTTTTCAAGTTGCACTCCCCCTAAGTTTTACCTAAAGGATTTTTATTCGGCAACCAACCAGAAAATACCTTCTTCTTCAATCAACAGCATTAAATAACTGACCCAAAAGAAAAAACCGAAATCAAAAATGGATTTCGGTTCAGACTGCAGACAAACCCGAAAAAAAGCGAGTTTCCCTGCAATTTAAAAAACGTTCCAGTTGGTTTCAGAAATCCGCTCCCTTTCCGTCGACTGTCTGCCAAGCCTCATCAAAGCAAGCGTCTGTGGGGTCTCGGCTAGCCAGTTTTCCGGCAGGAGTGTCGCAAATTTCTTCAATACCTGGAGGCAACGTTCAAATTTTAACCAATCATGATTGTACTTGCTTACTTTCCTTTTTTTCATTGATAGCTTTTTGATCGATTTTTGTATAGATGCGTTCCACTTCGATTTTGTCATGCAACAGAAGTTCGCGGTTTTCTTTTAGCAGTTCAGTATAAGATTTCTTTCTCCTAGACATTTTTTAATTCACCTCTCAAGTGATTGAATTCCTTTTGCAGGACAACTAACGGAAGCTCGTATAGTTGTTTATTATATTTTTTAAAAATCCCGAATTTCAGAAGTTCTTGGATAAGTTCCTCTTTTTTTGCTTCTCCCTTTGCACTTAATTGGGTAATCATCAAGGGCCCTCCTTAACAAAAATGCTGATTTTTGGTATTTTGGGTTGCCTAGCATCCGATCCCACATGAAGAATCTCCACTTCTTCCTCTTGCTTCCCCATATAAGGGCATGCTCTGCAAAGTCTTCACATTTCCTTAATTGTTCGTATCTAGTGCTTTCCTGGTGAATTTTCAATACTCGATCATGTACATCAAATCCCAATTCCTTCATTTTATCTGAAAGAATATCTATCGCGGCGCAAGGTTTTGAATGGGTCAAGTCGCCGGCACCAAAGAATGCGACTTTCACTCCAGCAAAGTCCAATTGGTCAATTTCTTCATAAAACTCGTTTGCTTCATACGGTAAATCTTCAAGATTCCATGTATATAAACCAATAAAGGCCAAATCAAAATCCTTTAAGGCATCAACTTCAACAGTATCCAATCTTTCCATATATACTTCACAGCCGACAGCCTTCATTCTATTCTTTATGTTCATAGCCATTTTCTCGGTATTACCGGATAAACTGACATAACCAATGAATACCTTCATCTATATCACCTTCCTAATTGAGAATTAATTTCATTACACATCTCACTATAGATGAAAATGATTCTCATTGTCAATTATTTACCTCCTTAAATATTACTAAACAGTCCGTCTTCGTTTTATTTATAGTATAAATATCCTGTAAATTAAGTGAAATTATCAAAATACTTAGGTAAAAAAGACTATTTCTTATAAAAAATACTGATATAATATAACTATATAGGTAGATATAACAAAATAAAAAAACACCTTCCAATTTCATATCTACCTTTCTTGTTTTTGTAATAAATCCATAAATATATGAATTTATTATGGAAAATAATTATTTAGGAGGTTATTATGATGAGAAAAGTGCTATATTTATTTTTATTTTCAGTATTTTTGATCGCTAGTTTTCCTAATCAAACAAAAGCAGAAGATACAGACCCATCTAAAGAATTAACAGAAGTAATAACACAAGAGGCAGAGCCAACAATAGACTTGAATTCACTACCAAATCTTGCAAACACTGATTATTCACCAGATAGCCTTTCTAATGGAAATGAATCAGTTATCACTCCATATGGACTTTCATTCGCACGCGGAATGGTTGGCTGTTATGTCATAAGTAAAACTGCATATTGCCCTTGGACTATACAAGTTGGTGGAGATGTAATCTCTTATAGCAATGTAAAAGTTACAATACAAAAACATCACGGATTTCTTAATGGCGGTTGGAAAAATTATAAAACTCACAGCTTTAGCTATCCTATAAATCGACCAACCTCCACAATTAGAAATGAATCATCTGATCGATTGTCTGCTGGAAAATATCGTGCAAAACTAGGTGGAACGTTCAGGACAGTAAAAAATGGTACTTATTCAGCCATTGCAAATGGTTATAGTTATTTTGAGGTTAAATAAAAAACATACTAGGTGGGCTGCTAATGGAATGGTTGAAACCTTTTGAAGCTACTAATCAATTCGAAGACAATACAGACAGTTTTTCAGATTTCAAGATCAGGGAATTTATCCCCAATTCAAATGTCCAAAAAAAATATTCACTATTAACTCAATTCTTTTTACTGTTGAGTTATCAAGATGAAAATAGTGTTACTTCGTTATTTGTCGATAATAGAATTGATAATCAAGTAATCGAAGAAATTATTATGCATTTTGACAGCACGAAGATTGTATTGGAAAACGAATTACCATCAGAAATAATGTTAAGTAAGCCGAATCAAGAATCTCTTTCCTTGATCAGGTCGAATCATTTAAATCCGATAATAAAAAATCTATATGGGACAATTAGCAAGACACAATATGAATGGAAACCTCAAAAATCATACAAGATACTATCTGAATTTATAGAGAAATACGAAGATATGGGGTTCGATAAGGTGTTAGATTGTTTAAAAAATACATCAAAGGGGCCAATAATCTCTCTCTCATTATACAATTGGACTTTAGAAGATTATTTAAAAGATACTTTTGCCATTAGATATTTCACGCATAAATGTAAGAATGTTTATTTATGGGTTGATGATTCTAATATTGTTACTACAATTCAACTGGAATTACATTAAAATACCCCTTTTATATTAAACAGTAAAAGTAAAGGATTTATTGTTTGATAAAAGGGGTTTTTCTGTAATATTTAAGTACTCTATAATTAATCATGCCTTATTTTAAGGAGTATCCTAAAATGACCTTACCGTTGTATTACCGCATTTCCCTGACAGTTAAAAAGCTTTTAGCAATTCCCCTTAACGTCGCATTGCAGGCCATCAAATTCATTCAGTTTATTCTTGGTTTCTTCCTTCTCAATGACTTGCGCTAACCTTTCTTTGCTAGCAAGTCCTTGGATGACTTCATCACCAATAATAAACGTCGGGACAGCCCTTATATCCGCTTCTTCATAAGCATGTTTGAGTGCTTCTTGGTGCACTTCCCGATACTTCCGTGACACTAATGCTTCTCTAAAAGCATCTACAGGAAGTTCAACTTCACCCGCTAATTTTGTCAACACTTCAATATCTTCAATATTTTGTTCCTCTTGAAAAAACGCTGTAAATACTCTGTTGTGGAACTCGTTCCCTTTTCCGTGCTCCTTTGCAAAATGGCACCCTTCGAACGCCAAATGTGTATATGGATGCGGAGAAACACGGGGTAAACGCATATCAACTCCCAGCTTTTTCGCAACAGGAAGAATGTAAGAGTCCCATGAATTCAACTTATCCGGTTCCTTCCATGGATCAATTTTGGAATATGGACTAGGGCGAAGTTCAAATGGCATCCATTCCACTTCCACATCTTTTTCCTTCACGATTTCGTCTAAAGGACCTTTGCCCAAAAAACAAAATGGACATATAAAATCAGAATACGCTTTAATTTTCACTGTCATATTATATTCCCTCACTTTTCATCATTAGCTCTCACTTGTAACCGAACCAGTTACAATAACGAGTAAAAAAATATGCATTCTCTACGATATAGAATGCATTGGATTAAGTAACTCGTAGCCGATTGCTTCTTGCGATTTTACTTTATTGTCTTTCACCTCTGCTGTAATCATTTTAGTTACAGGTTGAAGATAAGTCAAGCATTATTTAAAAAAATCTTTAAAACCTTCCGTTCGGGAAGTAAGAAAAAAAGTTTGTAAAGGAAGCGTCGCTTTCTCTACAAACTTTTCAGTTATTCTCCATTACATCTCGATTTGTTCGTTAACGGGTTCTCTCTTTTTCTTCCTCTGTTTTTTCGATTTTTTATAGTACAGCAATTCATATATACATGGAATGACGATAAGTGTGAGCAGTGTTGAAACAGCTAGCCCGCCAATGACCACGATCGCTAAACTTTGTGAAACCAGGCTTCCTGTTTCCGCCTTTTTATATAAAAGCGGCAGCATGGCACAAATGGTTGCTACAGCCGTCATTATGATCGGACGGAATCTTGTAGCTGTCGCTTCAATGATCGCATCACGGATAATCATTTTTTCTTCGTTTTGTTTGACTCGATCCAGAAGCACAATTGCGTTTGTCACCACAATTCCTATCAACATGAGAGCACCCAACAGTGCTGTAATATCCACTGGAATTCGACTGATAACCAATCCTAATACCGCTCCAATCGCAGCGAATGGCAAGGAAAATAGAATGGCGACCGGTGCTTTAATCGATTTGAAAGTTATAACCATGATTAGAAAGACAATGCCTATGGATATTAACATCGTAAGGAACAAATCAGTAAAATCATCTGTTTGCTGAGCACTGGCTCCTCCAACTAAAATTTCTACATCTTTCGGAATATCAAGGCCGCCTTTGTTCTCCTTATCTCCAAATATCTCAAGATTTATTTTGCTTGCAATATCGGAAAGTTTAGTCGGATCGACCGTTGCCGTTAATTGAAGATACGTTTCCCCATCTTTATGGAACTGCGTTGTTGCACTCTCTTCGCTCTTTAAAGAGGCAACCTTTGACACCGGAGCTAGACCGCCATCTGTCATTATGGGAATATTTTTTAAATCCTCTGGTTTTTTGGGATCTAAGATTGGTTCAAGGACGACAGGTGTCTGCTTATCCTCCAACGTTATATTGCCGATAGGGGTTTTATTAAGCATGATCCCTAATTGTTGACCTATTTGTTCTGTATTGCCTTTAGCTGGATCTACCTTGAATGAATAAATGGTTTTCTTTTCGTCCTGGTTCGTTGTAACATCTTCAATTCCTTTAATATCCTGAATTTTTTCTTTGACCTTATTGGCAGTCAGTTCCAAATCTTCAACATTACTGCCGATCACATCTATCGTAATGTTCGTCTTTGATGCCCCCATCATGAATGAAGAAGCGGTGGACGTAAGCTTCGCATCAGGATAGTTTTCTTGTTCCTTTTCAATTTTTTTCAGGATTGCATCAATATTTGCTTTATCCTTCACCAGGAGGCCGAAAGTCGCTTCTGTAGGTGATGTGACCGCGCCATATTGTGCCGCCTCTGCAGAGTTTCCTAATTGCATGAACACATTATCCACTTCACTCATTTCTTGCATCGTTTCTTCGAGTTCAATCGCTTTTTCTTTTACTTCATCAAATGGCTGATCATTTGGATAAGTTAATGTCACGGAGACATAGTCTGCTGACGAATTATCAATCGCCCCTTTTGGCATGGCAAAATATGTACCAACAGAACCGACAAACAATAGCAAAGCAACAATCAAGACAACCCATTTATGGTTTAATGACCATGTAACCAGCTTGGTGAAACGCTTGGCTGGTCGATGTTTTGGAAGCTTCGCTCTTTTCAGCAATCCCGCACTCATTAACGGAACAACCGTCAATGCGACAATTAAGGAAGCCAGCAAAGAATAAGTGACCGTTAAAGCGAAAGGCAGAAGAAACTCTTGGAGCCCTCCGTTCAATAAAGCTACCGGCAAGAAAACGGCTACAGTAGTAAGGGTTGAAGCTGTTATCGCCACTCCCACCTCTTTTACTGCATCCATCACCAATTCGATTGAAATCTTCTCTTGCTGCATTTTCCGGAAAATATTTTCAATAACAACAATACTATCGTCCACCAATCGCCCGATCGCTACAGCGACACCGCCTAGCGTCAAAATATTCAGCGTCACTCCCGACAATGACAGCAAAAATAACGTAAAGCCAAGAGATAACGGTATGGATACGATTGTAATGAATGTAGAACGTACATTTCGTAAAAAGACCATGATCACAATGGTGGCGAATAGCGCACCAAGCAGCACTTCTTTAACCATCGTCTGAACGGAAGTCTCCACCATATCTGCTGTAGATAAATAGATGGTCGATTTCTGGTCACCATACTTTTCATTAATTTCTTTTGATACTTTTTCAACCTCTTTACTGATTGTGACAGCATTTGATTGGCTGTCCTTGATAATGCTTAAATCAATGCTTTCCTTTCCGTTAAAACGACTGATGAGTTTACCATCCTTCGCTTCTTCAACTTTTGCTATCTCTCCAAGAGTTACATTTGGAGTGACTTTTAACGCTTTTAATTTTTCAATACTTGTTAAATCCCCAATAACCTTAATGTTACTTGCCTTCCCATCAATCACTTTTTCGCCTACGGCCAGAGCTGTATTCTGACCGTTAAGGACGCCCATGATATCTTGAATGGAGACTTTCTTTTTAGCCAATTCTTTATTGTCCACTTTGACTGAAAGTACAGATTGGGAAACTCCAAATGTCTGTACATCCGAAACTCCTTTAATATCTTTATATAGAGGCTCTAATTCCTTCTTGGTAAAGTCAATGTTTTCAGCTGTTAATCCTTCTTTGAAAGTAACAGCTATAAATGAAATGGGAATCATTGATGTATTTAGCTGTGTAACAGTAGGCTTTGCCATGCTTTGTGGCAATGCTACATTACCTAAAGCCTCTTGAACATCGAGTTTCGCTTGTTTCATATCCGATCCGGCTTCAAAAAATAGATCTACTTTTGAAAATCCATCTCCAGTGGTGGAGTATATTGAACTCTTTCCTTTAACTCCCGTTACTGCTCTTTCAATCGGATCTGTAACTTGTGTTTCCATCGTTTTCGAATCAGTGCCCTGCCCCATTGTGATAATCGTAACTTGTGGATTATCAGCAGATGGTAAAAATTCCATTGGCAATTTAAAATAACTGACCACACCTATCAACAAAATAAAAATGGTTACCAAAGAAACGGCAGCCTTGTTGTTAAACGACCACTTAGTAAAAAACTCCACGAACAAATCACCCCTGATTATAATTTAAAAGAAAATAATTCCATTTTAAATCTTACCATATTTTACTAATACTGGAGTGTTAATTTTTTATTGATTTTTATATTTTTTTGTGACTCTATAAATTAATGATAAACCAACTTGGTATGAAGAACTTTTTCCACATAACATAAAAAAGGCTGCACAGCAGCCTCATAGAAACAATCTTGATTATTTAAATCCTTTTAAAAAAAGCATAACGATAGCGAAAATCATTATCCCGATAAATAATATAGGTCCGATGCCCGAGCTATACACGAAGTATACCGTGATGTGGCGAAAAACGAGCACGACAAGAAATAGGAATAACAGGAAACACAAAATGATGATCAGAGCGGTATTTTTATTCCGATACAACGTAACCAGCCCCATTTTAATAGCTTTATTTACATGAAGGAAAATTCACAGGAAATCCTGCCTCTTACATCAACATACCGTTATGAAACAATATGCCTCCTCCATTTTGTACTATTCTGTATATCGGGAATTATTAATCCTTCACATAGCGGAATAATAAAAAAAAGGTTGCCGCAGCAACCCATTTTTTCGAGAATCTTGTAAAAATTTAACCCTATAACTCTTGAAGTTCATTGACCGTTACAAACGTATACCCTTCGTTCGTTAACTCTCGTAAAATTTCTTCAATAGCTTGAAGTTCTTTACCCGTATCATCATACATTGGATGAATCAGGATGATCGAACCTGGTTTTATATTTTCCTTCACATACTTCACTTTGTCAGAAGCGGAAGTGTAATAGCTATCCGGTTCCAGATTCCAGGTAATGGTGTCCCTATCATTTTTATTTAAGTAATAAGGCAAACCTAAGATCTTTTTCCCGTTTGGTGGGCGAACGTCGATTTCACCCTTATATCCTGAGTTTCGAATCAATTTATCCGTTTTCTCGATTTCCGTTTTTATAAAGGAAGGGGATTTAAAAACCATTCGCTTGTGGGCATACGTATGATTCCCAATCTGATGTCCGGCTTCCGCTATTTTCCCAGCTTCCTCTGGATAATTTTCGATTTCGTTACCAATCAGGAAGAATGTAGCTTTTGCATCGTATTTATCCAACAACGGAAGGATCTGATTTACATTCTTCGATGGGCCGTCATCAAAAGTCAAAGCGACCACTTTTTCATTCGTCTCGACCTTATCCGTTAATCCTCCGAATACCTGATAGTTTCTCGAATTCATCAATTTATACGTACCAAGCAATAGCAGGAAAACAACCAGTATACCCAATCCAATGAATGTCAGTTTCTTTTTCATGGCAAATACCTATCTTTCTATAAGTTTTTTAATCCAATGACCTATTATAGCAAATCACTGAACGAAAACACTTATTGTGCACTTCCGAACGAACCCTCTACATTCCCTTCACATGAATCAATTCAAAACGCTCACACACCAGCAGCATATCTTCTTTAAAGGTGTGGCCGATTTTGTCCAGTGCTTCTTTAAAAAATTTTTCATGAGCATCCCACCAGTATGTATAGGTTCGATCTCCTTCCCCTTCTGCAATCGCAAACCCTTCACTCACTTCATTCATGGGCAATACCTCGACTTTCACTGTTTGGATGATGGCTAAGGGCTCATCCTCACTGCTTAATATAATGCTATAATCACCCACGGATGGTAATGGTTCATTTTCCTCTTCATAAAAAACATACCCAGAGCACGTAGCCGTTTTTTTCCCTTCGATCACTAATTGAGCCAAATGATCGGGATCAGCCCCGAATTGCCACGCACTGACTGACTTGGGTTTTCCTTCGTCTGTCCCTTGCCAAAATTCATTCCAATATAATTCCGCTTTGACATTCATTCTATAAATCCCCCATTCTGCTTTAACATAAAGCATATTAAAGCGATTCATTCTTAAAACATCCGCCCAACTGTCATTCGCTTTTTTCACTTCTGTATTCATTTAACCGTTCCCATTCACTTAAATACATACGATTCGTGATTTTTTTTGGATTTGCCAATTTACTAATAAATTCCAAACTGTTGCCGTCTGGATCATTAAAGTGAATTTTAGCGTGGGCATCTTCCCCGTGAGGCATCACGAAAGGTTCAATTGGTTGAAATCCGAACGCCTCTCTTGGCGAATAGCCCCTATCTTCAAGCCATGCGACTGAACTCTTTAAATCTTCCAATGATACTTGAAATGCTATATGCCTTAAAGAGGGATGATACTCAACCTCCACTTTTTCCGTTTCCCAAAGCCCCAACCAACTTTTATCCTTTTCAATCCATAGAAAAGCCAGGTTGTCTTCAACCTTATGATCCAACTGTAAACCTAGTCCCTCATAGAATTCGATGGACCGTTTCAAATCACGGACCGGTAAATGTGCTTCATATAAACCTCTTATCATTGAAAAACCACCTTTTTAGTCAGATCCAATTTGGTCTACGGGGCAAATTCAATTTCACCCGTTAATAACAAAGTGATGACGATAACCCATAATATGAAGAAAGACGAAGAAAAAACCAAAGAGATAATAGGAATCACTTTTTTCTCCGTATTCTTCAAAATACCTATGATAGAAAGGACGATGCCGGTAATCGTAAGGAAAAATGTTATATAATATCCAGTCAGGCTCCCGATATTGGCAATTCCAATAGGTGTAACAAAAACAATAAAAAAGCAAATAATTCCGATGATGAATGAAATAAAACTAATTACACCGTACCTCTTCTGAATAAATGCTTCGTTTTCCATCGAGCACACCCTTTCATGATTGTCTTATAGATCCTACACATCTATAAATATCTCACGAATAATTTTAACATATAATACCAGCGAATGTTTGTGCAAAGGTTGCCGCAGCAACCTTCCCCAATGACAGGACAAGAAACGTTGAATTAAAGCTTCATTTTCATAGGTTTGCAAATGAAATTAGTAAGTGAATAGAACGATAAAAGCCTACATCCCGATTAAGGATGTAGGCTTTTATTGAATTAATATTATTGCATTACGTTAAATGTATAAGTTATTTTTGAAGAACTTGCATTTTCGAATTTAATACGGTATGTAGCGCCTTTGGTAACACCTGTCCAGTCCATTCTTGTATAGCCATTTTTAGCAGGATATTTTGTACGGTAATTCTTCCAAACGCCACTAGTCTTTTTTTGAAGAATTGCTTTGAATGTTCCAGATGCAGAGCTCTTTGCATTTACAGCAGTCCAAATTTCGTCTGACACAGTAGTTGTCATAGTACGTTGGTAAACGTAATTGGAGAATGAACCAGAATGATAATATGTAGTCCAAATACTTCCTGTAGTTGACCAATCTGCTGCCTCTGCTTTTTGAGTACCTCCGAAGCTTGAAAGACTTAAAACAAGTGCAAGTGCAAGTGAAGCTATGATGCTTTTTTTCATATGTATTTCCTACCTTTCTAATTTCATACATTAGTAATATTAACACAACTACTCAGTAGTACAATTACACAAATTAATATTTTCTTCTTTTTATTATGGATAGTCATTCTCGTTATTGTGGCATATTTAACGCTGTATTCTAGTTCCATGATTTATTTCCATTCTTTGAGTATCTCTTCCTTATTACGGCCAAACCTAGAAAGATTATGAATAACTAACTCATCATCAAAATGGATTATATTTTTCATTTTTTGATACTCTGTACGTTCAAAATCTCTGCCAGATAGATCCTACACATCTATAAATATCTCACAAATAATTTCTACATATAATACCAGTCGATAGTTGTGCACAAAAAAAGGTTGCCGCAGCAACCTTCCCCAATGACAGGACAAAAAACGTTGAATTAAAGCTTCATTTTCAAACCTTCATGAGTCGCTTTGAATCCTAAATGTTCATAAAAACGCAGCGCTTCTTCCCGATTTTTATCGGTCGTTAGCTGAATGATATGACAGCCCCGCGCTTTTGCACGCTCAATCGCATATTGGATCAACTTGCTTCCTATTCCTTTCCCCCGTTCTGAAGATGCCGTCCGAACCCCTTCAATCGTAGCTCTCCAACCGCCTTGATGGGTAATATAAGGAGTGAACGTGATTTGTTGCACCCCAACGATTTCCTCACCAAGACATGCTACGATCAATTCATTATTCTCATCTGAATCAATGGATTCAAATGCTTTTTGATAGCTTTCAGGAAGGGGATATTCATAGCGCTCTCTTTCCCTCCCCAATATATCGTCCGCAAGCATCTTCACTATTTCACTTAAGTCCTTTGCTGTTGCATTCCTGAATGTAATCATACAATGCCTCCTAATACGTACTTCATCTTCACACTTTTTCGTCATGATGAAATACTAATCTAGTTCAACCATAAATTCATGTATAACTTCTGCCAATAGTTCGGCGTTCCTCTTTTCTCGAGGAAAAATAATGATAGCTTTAAAAATAGGAATAACAAAAAAAAGGACAAACTTCCTCTTTTATAAGGAAGTCCGTCCAGAAAATCATTATTAGGTAATTGGAGCTGGATTGAATAATGCCAAATCATTATGCAGGCCCCAATGCTCTGCCCAGGTTTTCTTTTTACCGCTGGCCACTTCCAATATAAGGTGAAATATTTCCCACCCAACATCCTCTATGGTTGCTTCTCCAGTAGCGATAGTTCCGGCATTTATATCAATCAAGTCTTTCCATTGCTCGGCCAATGTATTTCGTGTAGAAACTTTGATGACGGAAGCCATTGCCAGATTATAGGGTGTCCCTCTTCCGGTTGTAAAAACTTGAAGATGGATGCCGGAAGCCAGCTGTAACGTTCCGCAAACAAAGTCACTAGCTGGTGTAGCTGCAAAAATCAGCCCTTTTTCCGTAGCCTTTTCACCAGGAGCCAGTACGCCAGATATAGGGCTGCCTCCTGATTTGGCAATGGACCCTAATGATTTTTCCACTACATTGGCCAATCCGCCTTTTTTGTTTCCTGGCGACGGATTGGCACTTCGATCGGCATCACCTAATGCGAGGTAGTCATCATACCAATCCATTTCCTTTATTAAAGCCTTCCCTACTTCTTCATTCACTGCACGAGGCGTCAATAAATGAATCGCATCCCGTACTTCCGTGACTTCAGAAAATAGAACGGTCGCCCCTGCTCTAACTAACAGATCTGTAGCATATCCCACTGCAGGGTTAGCTGTAACACCAGAGAATGCATCACTTCCTCCGCATTGCGTTCCGATGACTAATTCGGAAACTGGACATGTTTCGCGCTGCCTGCGGTTCAACTTCATTAATCGTTCTTCAGCCATTTCCATGATGGATTGGACCATTCCCGCAAATCCCTGCTGATCCTGAAGTGAAATGATATCCGAGTCGTCTCCGCTTGGATTTATTCTCATTGGAGAAAGCTTTTCACAGCCCAATCCAACTACCAAGGCTTCACCGCCGAAATTTGGGTGTTTCGCCAGGTTCTGAATCGTGCGAATGGGAATAACTGCTTCCGGTGCATTGATTGCGACTCCACAGCCATAGTTGTGATTCAAAGCGACAACATCTTCAACATTGGGATACTTCGGGAGAATCTCTTTTTTTATGCGGTTCACCACGAAATCCAGAACGCCTACTACACATTGAACGCTAGTTGTAATGCCTAATATGTTCTTAGTTCCAACACTGCCATCCTCATTGCGAAATCCTTGAAATGTATATCCTTCAAGTTGTGGTAAAGTTTTGGGTACATCATTGGCTACCGTTAATTCCTTTAAATCCGGGGATGCCGGCAGTATCACCAATGACTCATCAATCCAACTGCCCTTCCTGATTGATTCAGCTGCATGGCCGATAACTTCTCCATAGCGGATGATGGCTTCATTCTTGTCTATATCCATTAAAGCTACTTTATGACCTTGTGGTATTCTTTCTTTCAATTCTAGCCCACAAGGGAAAACGGTTCCTTGATCCAAGCCCCCAGTATTAACCACAATGGCGACATTGTCTATCGAATTTACCTTAATATAAAGCGGTACCTCCGTGAGTTGCATTTTAGTATCCACTTCACCACTCCCTTCATTATAAGAAAGCTAACAAAGATTCACGGGCCAGTTATCATTTCATTTCCGATATAATATCAGTTTAATAAAATGGTAACACACACACTTCTTCTTTTCCCCTTATTTGACAAACACCGTTTTAATCGATGTAAAAAACTCTTTTGCCGCTTCCCCTTGTTCCCTGGAGTGGGAGCTGGAGTTTTTCATGCCACCAAATGGCGCCTGCAATTCAACGCCTGCGCTTTCCGCGTTGACCCTGATCAATCCCGCTTCCATATCGTTAACAAATGAGAGCAAATGTTTAATATTGGCTGTAAAAATCGAAGCACTAAGGCCGTATTCCACGCTGTTCGCAAGTTGCAGCGCTTCTTCCACTGAATCAGCTTTCAATAAGGCAATCACCGGACCAAAAATTTCTTCCTGTACAATTGCCATATCTGACGTGCAGTTATCAAAAATCGTCGGCTCTACATAAAAGCCATTTGCCTGAGGGCCTTCTTCAGCACGCTTTCCGCCAATTAGAAGAGTAGCGCCTTCTTCCACTCCTTTTTCGATATAGGAAAGTACCGTATTTAATTGATTTTCGCTAGCACATGGCCCCATCCATGTCCCGCTGTCCAATCCATCCCCGATGGAAATGCCTTTCGTTTCTTCCACCAGCTTCCGCTTGAACTCTTCATAGACTTCAGCAGCAACAATCACACGGCTTGTCGCTGTACACTTTTGCCCCGTTGAACGAAACGCACCTGTAATGACTGCTTCCACAGCCAGATCAAGATCCGCATCCGCCGCTACGATTACCGGGTTTTTCCCACCCATTTCAAGCTGGTATTTCGCTCCACGTGCTAACGCCGCTTGTCCAATCCTTTTACCAACGCCGTTTGAGCCGGTAAAGGTAATCCCGTTAACATCTTCGTGATCGGCGATGCCCTGCCCGATGACACTGCCAGGCCCTGTGACCATATTGATTACACCCGTCGGTAAACCGGCTTCTTCAAAGCACTCCATAATCTTCGCACAAGTGATGGCCGTCTCGGTTGCGGGCTTCACCACAATCGTATTCCCATATACAAGAGCAGGGGCCATCTTCCAGATTGGGATGGCGATTGGAAAGTTCCAAGGTGTAATGACACCCACTACACCAAGCGGGACGCGTGTCGTGAACATAAGCGCTGAACTGTCCGTAGACGGAATGACATCTCCCACTTTACGCATTCCTTCTCCTGCATAGTATTTCAGGATCGCAATGCCGCGTGCCGTTTCCCCTTTTGTTTCAGCAAAGGTCTTTCCCATTTCCCGTGTTGCACATTCAGCAATTTCATCAATCCGCTTTTCAAGAACTTGAGCTACTTTATATAGATACTCCCCGCGCTCAGATCCAGCTAGTTTGCGCCACGTATCTTTTGCCTTTTTTGCAGCTTCCACAGCCAGGTTCAAGTCATCCTTTGTAGATTTCTGTACATATCCGACAATGGCCTGTTTATCTGCCGGGTTTAAACTTTTTTCAACTTCATTTGAAATGGAAGCAACCCATTCACCATTAATATAATTTAGATACGTTTTTGTTTGAACTGTAGTTATCATATATAATCCCGCCTTTATTAGATTGATTGGATGGTTGTTTCTTTTGGAAAACGATCTAAGGCATTCTCTAATATCGTTTGCATTTCTGCATAATGTTCTTTTTCAACCGGAAGAATCGGTAACCGGACTGTTTGCCCAACCGGCATTCCCATGATCTCCATACCTGCTTTAATGAGAGAAACGGCATACCCTTTTCGCTGACGGCGAATGTTGTTGATTGGCATGATGACCTGTTGGTAAATTTCATTGACCGTTTCTTGATCTCCACTCAAAATACCATTATAGAATTTTCGTGAGATGTGCGGGATGTAATTGGATATCGCAGATGAGTATGAGTCAAAGCCAAGTGGAACATAGGCCGACATGGTAACTTCCGCAAGCGGCATTCCGTTCAGCCAGCCGAAACGTTTTCCGAAGGTTTGTGTAAGCAGTCCATTCAACTCCATATTGCCTAGACCATCTTTGACGCCGACCACCTGAGGGACCTCCGCAAGCGCTTCCAAAGTTGAAATTGAAAGGGAAACATTATCACGCTGATATACAATCGAATTTAAGTCTGTACTCTCTGCGATGGCTTTGAAATAAGCCGCTAGACCTGCCTGTTCTCCAGTAACGAGATATGGTGGCAATATTAAATAACCATCCGCCCCTCTATCTGCTGATATTCTGGCAAGTTCCAGGGAAGTTTGAATATTCCCCCCTACCCCTGTGTAGACAGGTACTTTTCCACCCGTGACGGATACGGCCACATCCACCATCACTTCATATTCCTCTTTACTTAATGATGGATACTCTGCTGCCGCACATGCCACGAAAATGGCCTCGAGGCCTTCATCTAATAAAAATTGGATATTTTGGGCGAGTGCTTGTTCATCAAGCTTATTACTCGTCGTGAATGGAGCCACAGGAAAACCTAGGATCCCTTTAGGTGCTTTGCGAATCTTATTCATTATCGATTCCTCCTTGTGTATTATTGTTTTATTGTAAGACAAATACACCAAATGGTCAATTGTATATTTTTTATTTTCTGAAAAATGCAAAATCAAATCAAACCTCAATAATTTCGCTTCTAATATATACAAAAAAAATAGATAATTAAGGAGCTAAAATGTAAAAACGAATTTACAAAAAACACATTGACAAACAATTTCATTTGTCTTACCATTGGACAAAACTAAATAGTTAGAATTTTCGCAAAGGGGGAAGCAACTACATTGTAAGCGGTATCAAGAAAATAAAATAAGTTTAAGGAAGTGAGTATATGAACGCTGAAGAAAAAGTTTTTCAAGCTTCTCCTATACTGCCAAGTGCACAGAAAAAAACACGCACACGATGGTTCATTGTCTTTATGCTCTTTATGGTCACCGCCCTGAATTATGCGGATCGTGCGACGCTATCAATCGCGGGTACGGACATGTCTGGTCAGCTTGGTCTCGATTCAGTCATGATGGGCTATGTTTTCTCCGCTTTCGCTTGGTCTTATGTAGCTGGACAAATTCCAGGTGGATGGCTTTTAGACCGTTTTGGCTCAAAAAGAGTTTACTTTTGGAGTATCATGCTATGGTCTACCTTTACGCTTTTACAAGGATTCCTCGGATTTTTCGGTTCTGCCGGAACAGCGGTCATGGTATTGTTCGGACTCCGTTTTTTAGTTGGATTGGCAGAAGCCCCTTCCTTCCCGGCCAACAGCCGAATCGTTGCTACCTGGTTCCCAAGCCATGAACGCGGAACCGCGGCTGCCACGTTCAATTCCGCCCAGTATTTTGCAACTGTTCTCTTTGCACCGATCATGGGTTACATTACGTATAAATTTGGTTGGGAATACGTCTTCTTCTTTATGGGCGCTTTAGGAATCGTCGTTGCTTTCATCTGGCTGAAAACGATTTATAGCCCAAAGGAACATCCGCGTATCAACAAAGCTGAGCTTGAATATATCGAAGCAGGCGGCGCATTGATCAATATGGATCAAACCAATACAAATAAAGATGAAAAGAAAGGCGTCAACTGGAATCATATTAAGCAGCTTTTATCGAACCGTATGCTGCTGGGTGTTTATCTCGGACAATATTGCATTACAACGTTAACGTACTTTTTCCTGACATGGTTTCCTGTGTACCTTGTGCAAGAAAGAGGCATGACCATTCTTGAAGTTGGATTCGTCGCTTCCCTTCCAGCCATTTGTGGATTCTTTGGCGGCATTCTCGGAGGGACATTCTCGGATTTCTTGTTACGGAAGGGATTCTCATTGACTGTCGCCCGAAAAGTGCCAATTGTTGTTGGGATGATTCTATCGATGAGCTTGGTAGCTGCAAACTATGTAGATACGGAATGGGTAGTTATTTTCGTTATGGCGCTTGCGTTTTTCGGTAAAGGATTTGGGGCACTCGGCTGGGCGGTAGTGGCCGATACCTCACCAAAAGAAATGTCCGGTGTTAGCGGGGGGCTTTTCAACACATTCGGTAACATTGCAGGCATTACAACACCGATTATCATCGGATATATCATTGCCACGACAGGGTCATTCAATGGGGCGCTAGTCTTCGTATGTGCTAATGCTCTTGTCGCGATATTAAGTTATTTATTCCTAGTTGGTGAAATTAAACGTGTCGAGTTAAAATCATAGTCAACTAAATATTCTAGTAGGGGGAAAAATTATGAACAATCAATTGCTTAAGGATAATGTAAAAATCGGCACACCGGTCATTTCAGAAATGAGCGTCATTCCAGTTGCGGGCCATGACGGCATGCTTATGAACTTGAGCGGTGCCCATGCTCCTTATTTCACCCGGAACATTGTCATTCTAAAAGACAATGCGGGTAATACGGGGGTAGGTGAAGTTCCTGGAGGCGAAAAAATTCGCCAGACACTCGAAGATGCCAAACAATTGGTTGTCGGCCAGTCCATCGGGACATACAACAACATTCTAAATACCATCCGTAAGCAATTTGCGGACCGGGATGCAGGAGGGCGCGGCCTTCAAACGTTTGATCTCCGTATTGCCATACATGCCGTAACAGCATTGGAAGCGGCACTTCTCGATTTAGTTGGCCAATACTTGGGCGTTCCAGTCGCAGCCCTTCTCGGCGAAGGACAGCAACGGGATAAGGTAGAAATGCTGGGCTACTTATTTTATGTAGGTGACCGTAATAAAACAGATCTTGGTTATTTAAGCGAACCTGAAGCGGAAGATGACTGGATCCGCCTCCGTCATGAGGAAGCACTGACACCAGAATCGATTGTCCGCTTGGCAGAAGCTGCCCACACTCGCTATGGATTCAATGATTTTAAATTGAAAGGCGGGGTTTTGCGCGGGGAAGAAGAAATCGAAGCGGTGACGGCACTTGCGGAACGCTTCCCTGAAGCCAGGATCACCCTTGATCCAAATGGCGGCTGGCTGCTGGAGGATGCGATTAAGCTTTGCAGGGATCAGCATCATGTTCTAGCTTATGCGGAAGATCCATGCGGAGCGGAAAACGGTTTTTCCGCCCGGGAGATCATGACGGAATTCAGGCGCGCAACGGGTCTTCCCACCGCAACGAATATGATTGCAACGGACTGGAGGCAAATGGGGCATTCCATTCAACTTCAATCCGTGGACATCCCTCTTGCCGATCCGCATTTTTGGACGATGCAAGGCTCCGTCCGTGTCGCTCAAATGTGCAACGAATGGGGATTGACATGGGGATCCCACTCCAATAATCACTTTGACATTTCACTTGCCATGTTTACACACGTTGCAGCAGCAGCGCCAGGCAAAATCACTGCGATCGATACCCATTGGATTTGGCAGGATGGTCAACGCTTAACAAAAGAACCTTTTAAAATTGTCGGCGGAATGGTGGATGTTCCTTCCAAACCCGGACTTGGAATTGAATTGGATATGGAACAAATCGAGAAGGCGCATCAGCTTTATAAACAAAAAGGGCTTGGTGCCCGTGATGATTCAATCGCTATGCAATACCTGGTCTCCAGATGGAAGTTCAATCCAAAATTACCTTGCCTTGTCAGATGATTTTTTAAAGGAATGCATGCGTCACTCTCTTAAGAGCGGCGCATTTTACTTTTTTTGGACATAGGTCTACATGCAAATAAGTTTATTATATTATATAATTAGTCTTACAGTAGGGTTACATATAGGAAGTCACAGAAAAGGGGTTACATAATGGAAGAATCGTCAAAGAAATTAGGCGTACAATCGGTACATCGCAACACTCTTTCACAACAAGTAGTGGATCAAATTGTGCATCTGCTCGTCACTGGACAAATGAAAGCGGGTGACAAACTGCCTCCTGAAATGGAACTTATGAAAGAACTTGAAGTAAGCCGGCCGGTTTTACGGGAAGCGCTCAGTGCACTTGACACACTGGGTGTCATAACACGGAAAACGCGTGAAGGAACCTTTTTTAACGATAAAATCGGAACTCATCCATTCTCTGTCATGCTGGCGCTGGCTACCGATAATTTACCAGCAATCATCGAAGCACGAATGGCATTGGAATTGGGATTGGTAACAATGGCTGCCGAGAAGATCACCGACGAACAACTTGAGAAATTACAAGTTACGATCGACACGATTGCCAATAGTGAAGACAACGATTATGGAGAGGCTGATAAAGAATTCCACAAAATCATTGCTTTAAGCGCGAACAATCCCATTATCGAAGGGATGATCGATTCCTTATTGATTACCCATAATAAAATAAACAGCCTGATTCAATTCAGGGAACGGGAATTGACTGTAAAATATCATAAAGCAATCTATGCGGCACTTGCAGCACATGATCCCCATGAAGCATTCAACCAAATGTACAAGCACCTTGATTACGTTCGTCAGAAAGTCCTTCAATATTCTCACGCAAAATAATATATCGTTTGTGAGGACGCAGCAAACTGATGGATCACTCAATGATCCAATTTAATAGGGAAAGTGGATTTTTTCAGGGAACCAATTTTGCTTCCAAGATTTCAGAGTTCAACTCATCTTTTAAATCCAATTGATAGCATAATTCTTTTTGAGAAAAACTGGATAGTAGTTGAACTATCCAGCCCCCACTTATCCAGTTCGATTGAAATGACAATGTCAGGACTCCCGAATGAAGTCGAAACCTTCCTCTTGCAAATTGTCTAACTAACCAAAATCCCCATCCAATGAACCTGCCAATGACCCACTCAAAAAAATGCATCCCTGCTTATTGGCAGGAATGCATGTATAGTCTCCTAGTTTTTGACCATCCTCTTTTTAATATACGGCTTAATAAGCACTCCAGCCAGCATCTGCCGTGATGACAGTACCATTAACAAAACTGGAATCGTCAGAAGCAAGGAACAAAGCCACTTTAGCGATTTCTTCAGGTTTGCCATTGCGTGGATTGATAGCCATACCCAGTTGTTGGCGGGATGCGCCAAACTTATTGATATTCGTCATGCTAGAACCAATATTGGTTTCAACTCCACCTGGTGCTATTGCATTGCAGCGAATGCCTTTATCTGCATACATGAAGCCCGTGTTTTTTGTGAACCCGACCACTGCGTGTTTTGAGGCAGTATATGCTGCGCCTGCTCGAGCACCATATAAACCGCCAGCAGAAGCAATATTTATGATGACCCCTTTTTGTTTTTCTAAAAAGATTGGTAAAACCTTTCTAGTCGAACGCATGACGCTTGTCGTGTTAATTGCAAAAATCCGATCCCATCCAGAATCCTCTATATCCCCGGCAGGTTCCATGCCATCCATGATACCCGCATTATTCACCAAAATATCAACCGTACCATACGTACTGACCGTGGTATCGATCAAATGTTGAATATCTTCTTCTACCGCTACGTTCGTTTTAATGGCAAATGCCATTCCGCCATTCGCTTTTATTTCTTCTACCGTTGCATTCGCACCATCGAGATTTAAATCCGATACGACGACTTTAGCACCTTCTCTAGCATAATCTATAGCAATTTGTTTCCCCATGCCTGATGCTGCGCCAGTCACTACTGCAACCTTGTCTTGTAATTTCATTCAAACTCCCCCATTCATTCTAGTGAAGCGATACTTATTGTACAGATGTTCATTAACTACCTTCCCTTATAGTATAATTAGTTTCAGCAGGCTTATACAATCAGCAAATGATGACCTCGATGTTGAACAATGAACAGAAAGAGTTATATTGTTTATCAAAAGTACAATAACGAACAAAGGGTGAAGAAAATGTCTAATAATAACACTGGGATTGATAGAAGGATCAGGAAATCCAAAAAGGCTTTAAAAGAATCCCTCATATCATTAATGCAAAATAAGGATTTCAGGGAGATATCGATCACTGACATTGTAGGAATCGCCGATCTTAATCGGGGTACATTTTATAAACACTATCAGTACAAAGAGGAACTGCTTGAAGAGGTCATGGAGGATGTCATAGCTGATTTGATCATATCTTACCGGGAACCTTATAAAGATGTGGATACTTTCACCATCAATGAACTGACGGCTTCCGTCATCAAAATATTTGAACACGTAGCTAACTATGCAAACATTTATACCCTCATTCTAAAGTCGAATGCATGGCCAAAATTACTAGAAAGGATTTGTAATGAATTAAAGAAACTCCCTTTAGAGGACCTAGAAGATTATCGGCCGAACCCAAAGATCAATACAGAACTTGCCTCCAGTTACCAAGCTTACGCGGTTTTAGGCATGATAATCGAATGGGTCAACACTGGATTTAAATACAGCGCTGACTATATGGCTGAACAGCTTCTGGAAATCATTAATAATAAGCCGGTAAACGCCGTTTATAAAATAAACCAAACATTGAAAGATTCCAGGCAAAAATAAGAGGGCAGCATTGGCAGCCCTCCCTCAAAATGCTATTTGGATGGAATTTAATCATTTATCTATTAAAAGGGCCTTATAAGTAGGTGGATTCACGAAATAAGAAAACTTCTCACGGCAGCTAAGAAAGCTGGTAAATTATCATCATGCACAAAGTGCCCGGCGTCCTCAATCGTCACCAATTCACAATTCGGAATAAGCTCGGAAACTTCCTGTAATTTGTTTTGGGGAATATGACTCGCCCCACCGCCAATAACAAGAGTTGGCATGGTAATCTCCGTAAGACGCGTCCACCATTCGGGATTGGGTTCATTCAGTTGCTGTAGAATCGAAGGCACCAAGTGCCAATCAAACGGCAGGGGGTCAGAAGGTCTGGAAGGAAATTCGATTGGTTTATCCGAAAAAGGAGGAGGCGTGTCTTCGACAATCAACCTTTCTATCCTCGAAGGATAAGTTTGAGAGAAAAGATAGGAAACCGTTCCCCCCATGGAATGACCCATTAACGAAAACCTTCCCAAATTCATAGCATCCGCAAAATGAAGCAAATCATCGCACATCAATTCAAAACTGTATGTATCAGTTCTCGAACTCCCACCGTGACCCCGTTGATCTAAAGCTAATACGCGATAATTTTCCCCTAATACGGCAGCCGCTTGATCCCATGATTCTGCACTTTTCCCCAGCGCGTGAAGGGCGACAAGCGGTGGTGCGGAACGTTCCCCACTCTCCCGATATTGAAAAGTGAGGCCATTCAACTCAATTTGATTAACCCGTACTTCCATCTCCATTCATCTCCTAGGATCGGATTTGTCATTTTGAACCCGATCTATTTAATAAAAACCTCCTAAAATACTATGTTCACTATAATTAAATTATACTTTTTATGCTTCACCCATTTATTCGACCTAGATCCACTAATTTCGGCCTTCATCCCTTCTATTCCGGCCCTCATCCGATTAATTCGACCTTCGAACGGTCAATCCTGCCTCTGTCCCATTATTTATCCATCAGCCTAGCAGAGTTGACAGCAGCGAAGTAATCCATGACAAATAAACGAAATTGCTTGGCTACTGGTGTGAAGTAGCGTTTTTCTGACCAGCCGAGCCCAATGGTTCTTTGACAGGCAGGCTCGGTTATCCGGATTTTATGGGATAATGATCCGGTCTGGTGGAGCCATGTCAATTCGGATACGAAGGCGACGCCCAATCCTTTCCTGACAAGGTCCGAGATGACAGCAGGTTCATCTCCTTCGAATGCGATGTGCTGGACAAATCCAGCTTCGAGGCAAAATTGGTCGGTTAGGTTTCGAAATCCGAAGCCTGTGTTCATACTTATGAATGGTTCATCTTTCACTTCATGGAGTTGAATGCTTTCCCTGCCTGCCAGCCGGTGATTGGGGGGCACGATCAGATATATTTCTTCGGTAATCAGCGGTTCCCACTTTAATTCGGGGCCTTCAATTGGAACGGATGATATGCAATAATCGATTTCCCCTTCAATTAGTAGCTGTTTCATGGATGATATGGATTTTAGGAATTGTTGAAAACGGACATCCGGGTATTGAGATAAAAATGTACCCAATAGATCAGGCAGGACCCTGGGAATGGTAACGGCCAAGGTGATGTTCTTTTGGTCTTGATCTGTTAATTCCTCTATTTCGCGCCTTCCTTCTTTCAGTTCCGCGAAAGCCCGTTCGACCCGGTTCAAGAATATTCTTCCGGCTGCATTGAGCCTGATTTTCCTGTGTTCCCTATCGAAGAGTGCGACTCCCAAATCCTCTTCTAGGCGGGATATGGTTTTACTGAGGGATGGCTGTGCAATCTGAAGCTGTTCTGCAGCCTTCGTCATATGTTCCAGTCGTGCTACGGTTTGAAAGTACTTCAGCTGTAAAATTTCCATTTTCCCACTCTTTTCACATAGATTTAAATCTATTATTACATAATCATTTATGTATTATACAGTATTTTAAAAAGCCTTTATGATGAAATAATCTCATTTAGTTAGAAAGGGCAGGCTCTATAATGAATGGTTTACAACTTGTACTTCATGATATAACAGCAATGTGGAAACATAAACACGGGAGAATCGCGTTGATTTTCCTTTTGGTCGTTCCGTTGATTTACTCAGGTTTCTTCTTGGCAGGATATTGGAACCCTTATGGAAAGTTGGATCAGCTCCCGGTAGCGGTGGTCAATCTCGATAATGGTTCGGAAATGGACGATAGGCCAATCGAGGCTGGAGATGATTTCGTTAAACAATTGAAGAAGCAGAAAGAATTGGACTTTCACTTTGTTTCGGCAGAGGAGGCTAACACAGGCCTTGAAGAAGGTGCCTATTATATGGTTGTCACGATTCCGGATGATTTTTCGGAAAATGTCACGACACTAATGGATGAAAAACCGAAAACGGCCAAACTTTTATATACGGTCAATCCAGGTAAGAACTTCGTTGCCTCACAGATCAGCACAACTGCTGTTGAAAAGATGACTGCAAAAATCAACGCAAGCATTACAAAGGTATATTCGGAAGGCATCCTTTCGAAATTCCAGGACGTTTCTAAAGGCTTGGCGGATGCCGGGGATGGAGCGGAAGAGATTCATCTTGGAACGGCGGATGCGAAAAGCGGCAGTGAGAAATTGACTGATGGCATTCAGGATTTGAATGATGGTGCCCAGAAGCTGCAATCAGGCAGCACCAAGCTCTTGAATGGACAAGAAGCCTTGGCTGATGGTGCGGAAGGATTAACATCAGGTTCCCAGAACTTGTATTCCGGCATGAAGCAGCTAACGGATGGACATCGCTCATTGGAAAATGGGATGAATGAAGTAAGTCAGGGTGTTGAGAACTGGGCAGCCGGAAATGCAAAATTGATGCAGGGGCAAGAACAGGCTGCCGATACAGCGAATACTCTTAAGAGACAATTGGATGCCTATATCAAAAGTCATCCCGATGCAATGAAAGATCAAGACTTCAAGCAAATCCTTGCCCTATCGGAAGGCTTATCAAAAGCAGCCACCACTTTAAATGCCGGACAAAAGCAATTGGGCGAAGGTGCAGCTAAAGTGGCAGATGGCCAAGGCACCATTCAATCGGGAATGAAAACCTTTGGTGATAAAATGGCACAAGCTACCTCGGGTGCTAAGCAATTGAACGAGGGGTCTGAAGAATTCGGGAATGGATTCTCTAAATGGACTAATGGTTTTTCCACTTTAAATACCGGAATCGATTCACTAGCTGACGGCAGCAGCCGACTAGCCAGCGGATCGACGGAACTTCAAGACGGACTGGCTTCATTGGAAACGGGTTCAAACAAGTTATCTTCCAAGCTAAATGAAGCTGCGGATAAAACGGCCAGTCTTCAGTACGACGATTCGACCACCTCGATGTTCTCTGAACCCGTGCAATTGGTCCAATCCAACCTGTCGGAAGTTCCTAACTATGGAACCGGGATTGCCCCTTACTTTCTGTCATTGGCCTTTTATGTAGGCGGCATCATGGCTTCCAATATCTTGCCGCTTGGCCGCAGGCAGAATCTTAAGGTTACCGGAACCGTCCATTTCACGAATAAACTGGGGCTGGTATATGTAATCGGCATGATTCAGGCACTTCTAGTGGATGCAGTCGTACTGCTTGGATTCCATTTACATGTGGCCAGTATCCCTGTATTCATTCTATCAAGCATCATCGTTTCATTTACCTTCATGACGTTCATTCTTATGTTGGTTACCGTATTCGGAGTGATCGGCAAATTCGCGGCCGTGACCCTTCTCGTATTCCAATTGGCTACCTGCGGCGGAACATTCCCAGGCGAACTGGGCATGTCGCTATTGACGAAAATCGGTCAATTTTTGCCAATGGCCCACTCACTAAAGGAGCTTCAAGAGGTCATCTCATTAGGCGGCTGGGAAAACTTGCGAACGCAGATTTGGATCCTACTTGCCTATCTCGTTTCTGCAGCGATCATTGGCTGGATAGCGAGTCATATCCAGCATGCAAAGGCGACTTCAGAGGAAGTGACATCCTGATGTAAAAGAGCGCATTGCCAATGGCACTGCGCTTTTTTGCATACATAAAGTCAGAAGTGAACTCACGGAAAAAACATACTAACGGATGAGGCTTATGGATCGTTGGTCGAATTAAATTGGGTGTAGGACGAATTATCCCGTTCTAGGTCGAATTATTTCCATCCCGGGATTTAAATTGGGTGATAAACCAAACTAAATCGGCTGAAGTTTAAACAAAGCCCCTATGCTGCCTGAGTATTCAGGTGACATAGAGGCTTTTTGCTTGTTTCCTTTAAGCGGTTTGATCTTCTTTCACAGCTGGTTTTTCTTCAGCCGGCCATGCACGCTTAATGAATAATGTCAGAATCAGTGCCACAGCAGCAATGAAGGTAGATACAAAGAAGGAGAAGTTAATTCCATCGAGCATCGCCTGCATCCCGATTTGGGCCTGCATTTGTTCCATCATCTCAGCAGTGGGCTGGCTTGTTAATTTGCTCATCGCTTTGGTCATTAAACTCTCACCAGAAGATGCTGCATGGTTAGACATGACCGTAACGAGCAATGCCGTTCCGATAGCGCCTGAAATCTGGTTCAGCGTGTTATTCATGGCTGTACCATGCGGGTTCATACGGGCTGGCAGCGAGTTCAATCCATTTGTCATGATCGGCATCATGGCCATGGACAAACCGAATAAACGGACGGAATACAGAATCACAATATGTGTATAAGAAGTATCCATTGATAATTTACTGAAGAAATACGTCGTCACCACAGTAATAAACAAACCGGTTGAAGCAAGTATGCGCGCACCGAATTTATCGAAGAGCTTACCGGTAATCGGTGACATGAGGGCCATCAATAGTGCACCGGGCAGCATCAATAATCCTGAATCGAATGGTGAAATGCCACGGACCGTTTGTGTATACATCGGCATTAAGATCATCGCCGAGAACATGGCCATATTCAACACGATTGAAATCGTTGCGGATAAAGCGAACATCGGATGTTTGAAAATCTTGAATTCAAGCATTGGCGTTTCCATTTTAAGCTGGCGTGTAATGAAAAGGATCAGGGAAATGGCACCGACAATCAATGTTCCATATACCCAAGGGCTATCCCACCCCTTGCTGCCTGCGGAACTGAATCCATAAAGCAAGCCGCCAAAGCCTAAGCTTGAAAGAACGACCGATAATTTATCAATTTTAATATCGACTTTTTCCTTTTTGTCTTTAAGTTTAAAGAAGCCGAGAATAAGCACTAGTAAAGCTAGCGGAGTAATGAAATGGAATAGCATTCTCCAATCATAATGTTCGATGATCCATCCTGAAAGCGTCGGCCCGATTGCAGGGGCAAACATCATGACTAAACCGAATAATCCCATTGCCGAGCCCCGTTTTTCAACAGGGAATGCAGTTAAAAGCACGTTCATTAATAACGGCATCATAATTGCAGAACCTGCAGCCTGAACCATACGTGCGCTCAATAATAACGGGAATGCATGCGCAACACCTGCAACGATCGTCCCGATTGAGAATAGGAGCATGGCTGTCAGGAACAGATTACGCACCGAATATTTTCTTATTAAGAAAGCTGTTGTCGGAATCAAGATTCCGTTCACTAGCATGTAGCCCGTCGTCAACCATTGTACTGTGGAAGTCTCAATCCCCAGGTCTATTTTGATTGATGGCAGTGCAATATTCAAAAGGGTTGAATTCAGTATCGATATAAACGCCCCGACCATCAGTATGATCAAAATGCCATACGAACCCTTTTTTTCAGTAGTTTGTGCAGTACTCACTTTTTATCTATTCCTCCATTCAAACTATTGGTTCATTTAATTGTACGAGAGGTATAACCCAATCTCATAAAATCAATAATATACCCCTAGTTCATTTTTTGCAATAAATATTTACTGGTTAAAATAAGGGTTTGTGCTGTAATGGAAAATAGAGTACGATTACATTTATACAAGCAGTATAATGAAAATTAGGTGATATGATGAATAATCGAAGGCAGAATGTCATCGACACGGCTCATAAGCTGTTTATTGACAAGGGCTACCAAGCCACGTCCATCCAGGACATTCTTGACGGCAGCGGTATATCAAAAGGTACATTTTATAATTATTTCCCTTCGAAGGGTGAATTATTTATAGCGATTTTCCGTTCCTTCTATACAAAGATTCGCCATGAACGGGAAAAACTGTTGATTGGTCAAGATTCCGCAGATATTGAAATTTTCATCCGGCAGCTCGAACTGCAGATGATGGTGAACAAGCAAAGCAAATTACTTATCCTGATCGAGGAAGTCCGTGTCTCCAACGATGAAGAATTAAAACAATTCATCAATCAGACGCTATTGTTGAGCATACGTTGGATGTATAACCGTTTTCTCGATATATTCGGGGAAAGCAAAAAACCCTTTCTTTTAGATAGCGTCATTATCTTTCATTCGATGATGACCCACATGAATCATTTTAGCTATCGTGCTAATGCGGCCGGTACACCGGACATACAAACTATTCGCTATTGCATGAACCGAATTGTCCATTTAGTCAATGAAGTGGCTGAAAGCGGAGAACAGATTCTTGATCCGGAACTAATGGACACGTGGTTTCCCAACTTTAAAAACCATCTTGATCCTTGCCATAATGATTTGCTGAACGCCACCACGGAATTGAAAAAAGCGATAAACAAAGCTTTTCCTTGCGGTGAAGATCGAACAAGAGCGATCGAATTGGTCGATTTTATCCAAGATGAGCTGATGCAGGCAGACAAACCGCGAAAATTTTTGATAGAAAGTTTGCTGAACTCTTTAAAGACTCAATATGCAGAGCAGGTCCAAGGATACATTGAGACTTTTGAGGAAAGCATCAACTCTTGCTTGAGCCAATGAAGGAACGAGAGCGGATTCTTCTCTAATGAGGATGGAATGGTTTACTCATGCACCTACTGAAAACGGTAGGTGTTTTTTTATGAGCATTAGTAGCTTGTTAACGCATGTTTCTCAGCCCTCCTCCCTTTAAGGTTTGGTTTTTAATTGCTTGGGAAGTCATTTTAAAAAAGAAGTTGGTTTTATAAGAGGGGCCTAAGGAAACACTATCCTTATTATATTAAAGGGAGGTCTAGCTATTTGAGTGTGAATGAAAATGCTTTGTCCATACTGGCTCTAGGCGGAGTGAATGAAATCGGTAAAAACATGTATGTGGTTCAATATTCAAACGATTTGGTCATTATTGACTGTGGTGCAAAGTTTCCTGATGAAAGTTTATTAGGAGTCGATTTGATCATTCCTGATATTACCTTTCTTCAGGAAAATAAGGAGAAGATCCGGGCTTTAATTGTGACTCATGGGCATGAAGATCATATTGGCGGTATCCCCTATTTCTTGAAAAAATTGAATGTACCGATTTATGCCACACGTTTAACACTTGGTTTGATTGAATTGAAATTAAAAGAACATAACCTTTTGGGTGATACTGAATTGATCCAGATCGACTCGGATTCAAAGTTGGAGTTCGGGGAGTTGCGTCTGGACTTTTTCAAAACGAATCATAGTATACCCGATTGCCTTGGAGTCACCATGCATACTCCGGAAGGCACGGTCGTTCATACAGGGGACTTTAAATTTGACTTGACTCCCATGAATGATCAGTATCCTGATATTCATAAAATGGCGAAAATCGGGAGTGAAGGTGTACTGGTTTTATTATCTGAAAGCACGAACGCAGAACGTCCCGGCTCAAGTCCCTCGGAGCATCTGGTTGGCAGCCATATTGAAGAAGCCTTTATGCAGGCTAAACAGAAAGTTTTTCTTTCAACCTTCGCTTCAAACGTCAATCGCGTTCAACAAGTGGTGAACGCTGCTCAGAAGACAAACCGAAAATTAGCTTTACTTGGACGGAGCATGGTGAACGTCGTATCCGTTGCCATCGAGCGCGGCTACCTCGACGTTCCTGAGGGGATGCTGATCCAAGCACATGAAGTCGATAATTATGCTCCTGAAAGAGTCGCGGTTTTATGTACGGGAAGTCAAGGAGAGCCGTTTGCTGCCCTGTCTCGCCTTTCCAGTTCGAATTATCGGGATATGAGTATCTTAGCTGGTGATACCGTGATTCTTGCCTCCACTCCAATACCGGGAAATGAACGCGATGTTTCACGCATCATCGACAACCTGTTTCAACTGGGGGCCAAAGTCATTTACGGATCTGGAACTGTAACAGGCATGCATGTTTCCGGTCATGCCTATCAGGAAGAGTTAAAGCTCATGCTTACCCTGATGAAACCTAAGTATTTCATACCCATTCACGGGGAGTATCGGATGCTGCACCAACATCGACTACTAGCTGAGTCTGTCGGGGTGGAGCAGGACAATACTTTCATCATCAATAATGGCGATGTCGTTGATATTGAAAACTCGGTCGCCCGTCAAACGAGAAAGGTCGCTGCCGGCAATACCTTTGTTGACGGTGTGGGCGTTGGTGATGTTGGAGAAATCGTTCTACGGGACCGTAAGCAGCTCTCCGAAGATGGGATGCTCGTAATCGTCATAACACTAAGCAAGACGGAAAGAAAAATAGTATCAGGACCCGATACCATTTCCCGAGGATTTGTATATGTTCAAAATTCCGAAGAGCTCCTGAGACATGTAAATCGTCTTGTCACGAAAACGGTCAACGATTTACAAAGTGATAAAATATACCGATGGAATATCATTAAACAAACCATAAAGAAGGAACTGGGGCAATATCTCTTTACCCAAACTAAGAAAAAACCAATGATCCTTCCGATAATCATTGAGATTTAGCGCCAACACATAAAAAGGAACTAGACTTTATATAGTCGAGTTCCTTTTTTTCAATCCAGTTCCGATTTACTGGCTCTTGCGGCCATCGCCTTGTTCTTATTCCAAACCTTGAACTTCATGAAAACGGCAGCAAGACCGATGATCACGATGAATAAAAGGCTTATGAAGAACCCTGGTCGTATTTCTTTTTCAAGCAGGGTACCACTTACGGCGGCTAAAATTAAAAGAAGTCCGAAAACGGCCGTAATCTTACTCCACATCTTATTTTCCAAGATTTTGAATGAAGAAAGAATGATGAATGCCCAGTTATACAAAAGTAATATTCCAGCAGATGTTGTAATGTATTCATAAATCTTGCCTGGCAGGAGCAAGGCAGTGATGATCGATCCTAAAAGACCTAAGGCTCCAAGCCCCAGTGAGGGCAGTGGAAGATCCTTGAATTTCTTGATCTTTTGCATGAATACCGAGGGTGCATTCCCATCATTGGAGAGCGTTACCAATAGATTGGTTACACCAAATAGTGAAGCGGTCATCGTCGAGAATCCGGCAATGATGATCGCACCATTAAAAACGTGCGGGAAAAATGTCAGGTGATAACTGTCCAATGCCGAAACGAATGGACTTTCTTTTTCACTGAATGCCCCTAACGATATCATGGTCACGGCTAATCCCAATGAAACGACATATATTATAGTAAGAACCAAGAGCATGATTGTCCCTGCCTTTGGCGCATCTTCTTTATTTTTAAGCTGCATCGCCATCAGTCCAATGACCTCAATGCCGCCAAACGCATAAAAAGCATAGATAAGGGATGTCCAAAACCCTGTTAGCCCTTTTGGGAATAATTCATTGTACGTATTAGGAAATGAGGGCGGTTTCCCTCCATTAAGACCAAACCAGCCGAAAACGGCACATATTGCAATAATGATAAACATTACGATCGCTGCTGTCTTAATTACCGCAAGGATGTTTTCCACTCTGTCGAACCCTTTGGTTCCCAGCAATACCACCACGATTGAAACTATGGCAAAACCTGATGCAAATAGCCACAGCGGTACTTTAGGGAACCAAAATTGTGATAATAGCGAAAGCGCAGTAAGTTGACTTCCCATGATCAATATATTGGAGGACCAATAATTCCAGCCACAGCTAAAGCCAGCCCATCTTCCAAATGCTTTATTGGCATAATAACAAAAAGAACCCTCTTGAGGATCGGCTGCCGTCATCTTAGCAAGCAGATTATAAACGATGTAGGTACCTAGTGCAGCCAATACAAATGAAAATACAATGGATGGCCCCGTCGTTTTAATCCCAATGGTCGATCCGAGGAAATACCCTGTCCCGATCGTACAGCCTACACCGACCAATGATAGCTGCCACCATTTCATATCGCCTTGTTGTTCACCTGATGCCTTGGAATCTTGACCAGCCTTCCCTTTCGCTGAACTGCAATTGGCTTTTGTTGTCATAACATTACCCCCTTCCATCATTCATAGTGTTGATAATGCCACAATGAATTATGCAAGGAAGAATCTTTCCAGATGATTAATCAAATACCTTATGTAATAAACTTAAGCATTAAGAATTATGTTAGGATGGCAGCAAAATTAATCCCAAAGCCGATCAGTGATGATCCAGAGATGATCGAAATCGCCATTAAGCTTTTTCCATTTAAGAACCTGCGAAATCCATTCGTTAATGCCAATACAAAAAAATCCCAGCAGGTAAGACCAAGAAAAATCATCCCGCGATGGGATAACACTTTTCACGCGAATTACACATAAAAAAATCCGTGTGGAAAAACCCGGCTTTTTAAAATTTTCCTTGGTATGCTTTTCGAAGCCTTTTAGCTAACAGCTGCTTCTTTTTTATCTGAACTAATGAATTTCATAACAATCAATACAATGCATATGCCAATGATTCCCGAAATGATATAGGTCATATTGACATGATTTTTCATGACAAGGGACATAACCGGCGGGCCTGCCGCAACTCCGATGAACCTTGATGACATGTAGAAAGAGGTAATCGTCCCCCGCTGTTCCTTTTTTATATTTTGAGTGATGATTGCGTCGAGTGTCGGCAATAACGCACCAATTGCTATGCCAACTATGCTCGTTATGAGTAATAGAAGGAAAACCTTTTCTTTTGTAAAACCGACAAAAACAAGGCTGATTGAAAGGACAGCTATACTGATCATGATGATCATTTTCATGATTGGTAATTCTCCCTTGATTTTTTTCCCTGCAACATAAGAAGATACACAAAGAAAAAACAGCGGGATCGCTATCACGAAACCTTTTTTGACTCCATGCAAATCATGGACTTTTTCAAGGTTGTCAGACAAAAAGAAAAGAACACCGAACAAAACCAACATGACAAATACACCAATCAGGAAAACTGTATATAACCATTTTCCCTCCTGCTTGAATATTTTTTTCGTATCATGCCAGAATTCTTTAAATTTCTTCGGTTCATCCTTCTCCTTTGGTACCTTTATAAAGAAAAAGACCAAGACAATAGATATTAAACTGAAGAATGAAATCGAGAAGAATGGTAAAAACCAGATAAATGCGGCAAAAAGGGAACCCAATATTGGACTAAGGACTTTACCAAATGTATTCGAGGTTTCAATGATACCCAAGCAAGAACTGGTTTTTTCATCATCATCCTTGTATAGGTCCCCCACTAGAGGCAAAATGATCGGCGAGGCTCCAGACGCACCAATCCCTTGCAATACTCTCCCAATGATGATCCATGTATAGGGATCATCCATTTTCCATGATGCATAACCCGCGATCAAGCCGCCGATCAGGGCAAGGACAAGGCTTGGCAGGATCACCATCTTCCTTCCGAATCGATCTGATAAATAACCAGCAATAGGAATTAAGAAAATAGATGCAACAGAATAGCTTGTAATCACCATACTTGATTGAAATGAAGATATTCCCACCTTTTCCTCGAAAATCGGCAAAACAGGGATAAGCATTGAATTTCCTAGTGTCATTACCAATGGAATCGATGCCATACTGATGAGACACCACACGCTCACATCATTTTTTTGCTTCTCATGACCTTCCATACTTACACTCCTCATCCATTATAAAAGCAACTTATTGCATAAAAGGTAACATATCTGTGTAATCAATTTGTTGTGCATCATTTTTTAGATGTCTTTAATTATTATGTTATAGGGCAATAATATTTATTAGTGCCAAAATTACCCCTTTAGGACTTTCCTCTTCTAGTTTGCCTCGACTTTATAATATGGATTCATTCTACTTTAAACCAAAAAACCCATTCTTTAAATGAATGGGTTTCCCTGCATTTCAAATGTCACTCGATTACGCGCTTCCTAACATGTATCCTTTCGCATTCCTTCGAGAGTCCCTGCTATTAATCAGCTATCGTGTTTAACTATGAAAGAATAATATTCTTTTCATTGCAATCATTTACTATTTGGTCATTCCATACCGAAACCTGAACCTCGCCAATATGTGCTTTCTTCAACAAAAACATGCATAATCTGGATTGGCCTATTCCTCCACCTATTGAATATGGAAGATTTCCTTCCAATACGGACTTATGATATTCGAGCCCCGTATGATTTTCGTTTTTGGAAACTTTAATTACCATTACCCTCTTTTAGAACAATAGGGGCTGATACTTTTATTAGGTTTAACGCAGTTGAAAGTCCTTCTTCAAAATGATCCTTTATTTCATTAATAGCGATATCAGTACGCATGATATCAAAGATTGTTTTGTACTTATTTGGCATTGATAATTCCGGCATAATTATCCTCCAATTCCCTTTTGAACCCTGGTTTAATGCATGCATATTTGACGTCTTTCCATTTGACTAAATTACATGATGAAGGACCTTTCTACGTTGGTACAAAAACATCCAGGTCACGACTAGGTACATCCATAAGGAGCAAACCCGACTAAATTCACCATATCCACTCAAAAAAAGGACTAAAAAGGTGGTACAAGTCTAATTGTTTGAATACATTCAAATAAGCGAAGATGTAACAAACGATGAGGTGATGAATTGGGTGTTTTTTTCAGCTATGTATTATTGGGCTTATCACTGGCGGCTCCTATCGGTCCCATTAACGCTGCACAATTGGACAAAGGGATCAAGAAAGGTTTTTGGCATGCCTGGATTTTTGGCTGGGGTGCCATTTTAGCGGATTTTGTTTTTATAGCCCTCGTCTTTTTCGGTGTTGTCCACTTTTTGGACAGCTCCTTCATGAAGACATTTTTGTGGCTTTTTGGCTTTTTCGTCCTGACCTATACCGGAATCGAAAGTCTGCTTAGTGCAGGTAAGATTGAAGTGAATGTACGAAAAGCGAGAGATTCCCTTTTTTCTTCATTCCTAACAGGATTCATCATGTCCCTTTCGAATCCTTTATCCATTTTGTTTTGGCTAGGAATTTATGGATCCATTCTCGCTAACTCCGCTTCTAAATATGATATGGATCATCTACTTTTATACAGTTCAGGCATCCTTATCGGCCTCTTAACCTGGGATTTCACAATGGCCCTCATCGCCAGCACCTTCAGACGTTTCTTATCCAAACCTATTTTAATGGGCATTTCGATCATTTCAGGAATATCCCTTATAGGGATTGGCATTTACTTTGCCATCCAGGCAGCCAAAGTTTTGTTTACATAAAGATTTAAGGAGCTGTAAGCATTTACTCGTGAGTTTTGGTGCTTTACTCGTGAATTTCAGGCATTTACTCGTGAGTTTGGCGGATTTATTCGTGAATTTCGATGCTTTACTCGTGAGTTCGTATTAATAATCTTACTTTAACTGTTTCCAACAGTTCATTCCTGGCGTTGGCTGGGTATGGATTTGTAGATAGATAAAAAAAGACAGCCGATATATTCGGCTGTCTTTTTTTATCCAAACCTAATCCAATGGGCATTTACTCGTGAAATTCGCGCATTTACTCGTGAATTCCGTGCATTTACTCGTGAGTTTCGCCCATTTACTCGTGAATTCCGTGCATTTACTCGTGAATTTCGCCCATTTACTCGTGAATTTCGTGCATTTACTCGTGAATTTGGATTAAGCTGCTTTCATATTAGATGCTACGTTCTTTTATTTGCTGGACCATTTTCTTGATGAACGTTTCTATTGCGACATTTTCAAATTCTTTTTCCCCGTATTTCCGGACATTCACTTCATTTTCTTTCTCCTCTTTATCGCCAAGGACCAGCATATATGGGATTTTCCCCATCTGCGCTTCCCTGACTTTATACCCCAGCTTTTCATTCCGATCATCAATTTTCACTCTTATGCCTTGATTCTTCAGTTCTTTTTGAACCTTTAAACAATAATTCAAATGAACTTGTGAGACAGGGATGATCTGTACTTGCACCGGGGCAAGCCATACCGGAAAAGCACCGGCAAAATGTTCTATCAGGATTCCAAAAAAACGATCGATCGACCCAAATATGGCACGATGAATGACGACCGGACGAACTTTTTCATTATTTTCATCGATGTAAGTCAGATCAAATTTATCGGGCATCTGAAAATCAAGTTGGATTGTTGCACATTGATGGCTTCGTTTTAATGCATCTTTAATATGAAAATCAATTTTCGGTCCATAAAATGCCCCGTCCCCTTCATTTAACTGATAATGTATCCCGATGCTTTCCAGAACATTTTTCAAGGCTGTTTCAGAAGCTTCCCAAAGGGAATCATCGCCCATTGAATCCTCTGGACGTGTCGAGAGTTCCACCGAATACTCGAAACCAAAAGTGAGATACACCTTATCAATCAGATGAAACACTTGTTTAATTTCACTTTCGATTTGATCCTGCCGAACAAAAATGTGGGCATCATCCTGACAAAATGTACGGACCCGCAACATCCCGTTCAATGCACCGCTATATTCATGACGGTGGACTTGACCGAACTCGGCCATCCGGATGGGTAAATCCCTGTAAGAATAAAGATTGTTTTTGAAAATAAGCATATGACCTGGACAGTTCATTGGCTTCATAGCGAATTTTGTTTGATCCACCTCAGTGAAGTACATATTCTCATGGTAATGATCCCAGTGACCCGATTGTTCCCATAACCGCTGGTTCATCATGAAAGGAGTCCGAACTTCGTCGTAATCAGCTTCAGTCTGAAGCTCCCGCGAGAACTTCTCCAATTCATTTCTAACGATTTGTCCTTTCGGTAAATAAAACGGCATTCCAGGAGCTTCCTCCGAAAACATGAATAACTCCAACTGCTTCCCTAATTTTCGGTGATCGCGTTTGGCCGCCTCTTCCAAGAATTTATAATGATCCTGTAAATCTTTTTTCTTTCGGAAAGCCACGCCATACACCCTTTGAAGAACTTCATTTTGATTATCTCCCCGCCAATAGGCTCCCGATACACGAGTCAATTTGAACGATTTTACAAATGATGTGGATGGAAGGTGCGGTCCTCTGCAAAGATCGACGAATTCCCCCTGTTGATAGACCGTTAGTTTTTCATCTTTAGGGATATTCTTTGCTATATCCAACTTGAATGACTCCCCTCTATCCTGGAATAACTTCACAGCTTCTGCATAAGACACTTCGATCCTTTTAATTTCAAGATTTTCACTTATGATATGTTCCATCTCTTTTTCAATAGCTTGTAAATCTTCTGAGCTCAAAGGATGATCTAACTTAAAATCATAGTAAAAACCATCTTCCACGACTGGCCCCATCCCTAATTCCACATTTCGGTATATTCTTTTCACAGCCTGAGCCAAAACATGCGCCGATGTATGTCGTAAAACTTGTAAACCTTCATCCGAATCCAGAGTCAAAATCGACAGTTCGGCATCCTTATTCAACTTGAAACTTAGATCAACCAGTTGCTTATCCAGTTTTCCTGCTACTGCCTTTTTCCTTAAACTTGAGCTGATTGACCCTGCCACACCTTCCACTGTCATCCCTTGCGGATATTCCTTTTGCTGCCCATCCGGGAATTGAACCTTAATCATTTTTTCACCCATCACATAAACACCCCTTTTTATAATAAAAAAACGCACTCATCCCTATTCAAGGGACGAGTGCGTTTACCCGTGGTTCCACCCAATTTCCCATAAGCAAGAAACACTCATGGCTCTGGAGCTTGTAACGCAGCTTAGACGATATCAGGTACTCTCGTTCACCGATATAGCTCAAAGGCGGTAAATCAGTTTCCTAAGCCAGGAAGTTCGCAGCTGCCCTTCCCTCTCTGCAGACCGTAAAAATGATTCATGTCCTTATCATGGCAATATTTTTATATAAAAAAACGCACCCATCCCTATATAAGGGACGAGTGCGTTTATACCCGTGGTTCCACCCAATTTCCCATAAGCAAAAAACACTCATGGCTCTGGAGCTTGTAACGCAGCTTAGACGATATCAGTTACTCTTGTTCACCAATATAGCTCAAAGGCGGTAAATCAGTTTCCTAAGCCAGGAAGTTCGCAGCTGCCCTTCCCTCTCTGCAGACCGTAAAAATGATTCATGTCCTTATCATGGCAATATTATAAAAATAAAAAACGCACCATCCCTAAGTAAGGGACGAGTGCGTTATACCCGTGGTTCCACCCAATTTCCCATAAGTAGATTACTTATGGCTCTGGAGCTGTAACGTAGCTTAGACGATATCAGTTACTTTCGTTCACCGATATGGCTCAAAGGCGGTAAATCAGTTTCCTAAGCCAGGAAGTTCGCAGCTGCCCTTCCCTCTCTGCAGACCGTAAAAATGATTCATGTCCTTATCAATGCTTCTAAAATGTAAATGGATTTTTATATTGTTATATATATTACAATATATTCCCATAAGTGACAACCTCAAATTTTTTCATTTCATTACAAACACTAAATTGGTATAATTAGTAAAAAAGGAGTCGTCATGAAAAGTTTAAGCAATTGGTCTTTCGTATTTGCAGTGATTGGTGCCGTATCATTTTGCTGCGCCTTTTTTTTACCAAAATCCTTCGAGCTTCTAATGGTCTCAGGATTCGGTGCGTTACTTATTGGTATGTTATTTAGTTTCGGGGCCATGTTAAAAAGTGAAAAAGGAAAGACGAAGCTTCTGGCTGTGGCTGCCTTCTTTCTTTTAAGTTTCATTCTGGTTTGGAATGAACCATTTCAAATCATCAGGCTATTAACCTGGATGAAAAATTAATCAAAACCCGTTCGCCACGACGGGTTTTTGTATGTTTCCTATTGATTTTCATTGTGTGAATTTTCCTCTTTCGCTTCCCTTGGATTCTTTACACTAAGCAATAATGTCAGTCCAGTGGTCCAAAGAATTAGCGCGCATCCAAAGCCAAGCAAGGATAACGGTGCAAGGATTTGATGCTCCCCAAACATGACGGTGTCTGGCACAATAAGCAATGTGATAAGCGCCAATAAACAGAGAAGCACTCCTGTTGCATAGTAGACCTTGATTTGGAAAAGCGCCGCCAAAGGTAAAAAATGAATCCCTACAATAATGGCGATGACTCCAGGAATAAGATCGGTCTGATTGATCATATTACAGATGGCGATGGCAATCCCAATCAGCAAACCTTCGGCAATGAAAACGATATTAAACCAGAAATTCATACGTTTCAAACGCCTAGCCCCATTTTCTGAAACTTGATCGGGCATTTTTTGTGATGCATATATTAATGAAATGCCCTCTATAACCATTATGATTCCTACGAATATGGCAGCAAGTTCCACGTAAGGAAACCCCCACCCTTGCAATCCCATTACACCGGTACCTGCCCACAACGTGCCGAATAATGCCATGAAAATGACGCCAATTCCAGAACCGCGAAACGCCTCTTTCGATATGAGTCTTGAGGTTTGCATCATCAGTTTCCTTTCATCCACAGGTAATATCGTACATAGAATAATAGTATTGCGCTCACTCCCCGATTATTCATCATCACGGTCTTAAGCCATGCAGCCCAAACTGCAAAAATGCCAAAGCATTGACTATTATGGTGCCACTTCACCTTCAGCCAACATTGAATGGGCTGGCAGCAAATAAAACGACCTTTTTTATCGGGGACCTAAGAGAATATGTCTACTTACCTCCATAATGAGATAATTGCCCTTTTCGTCGATATATTTCTATTTTCGGAGATATAACTGGGTTTTCGTCGATATAACTAGGTTCATACAGTATCGGCGTCTAATTAAGCAATTTCTTAATTAACAAAAAACCTGAGTCCCCAAAGGGGTCTCAGGTTTTTCTATTCCTATCAGCTAAATGGTTTTATCAAATTGGCAATCTTTCAATGAAACTAATTTGGTTTTATGATAAATCTTGTAACCTAACCAAATTGCCAGGAATATCGGTAATCCGATATAGGAGACAGCGACGCCATACCAGTCGATGCTGCCGCTTAGGTATGCTTCATAGTTTTGTCCTGCTATGACGACCATGCAAAGGACGAATGAAAAAATCGGACCGAATGGAAACCATTTTGCTTTATATTTCAATTCGGTTAAGTCACCACCTTGTGCAACATAGGCACGTCTAAAGCGATAATGGCTTATGGCAATTCCAATCCATGCGATGAAGCCCGTTAGCCCCGATGCGTTCAATAGCCATGTAAATACATGGTCCCCAAAAATGGAGGTCAAGAAGGCGAGTCCCCCAATTAATGCCGTGATAAGCAAAGCATTCATCGGGATTCCCCTGCGATTGACCTTGGCGAGGAATTTGGGAGCTTGATTATCTTTTGCCATCGACCATAACATCCGCGTTGATGCATAAAGCCCCGAGTTCCCTGCAGATAGTAAGGAAGTTAACACGACAGCATTCATGACGGATGCCGCGAATGCAAGTCCTGCGCGTTCAAAAACAAGTGTGAAAGGGCTTACAGAAATATTTTCTACATCCCCGTTCAGCAAACTTGGACTCGTATAAGGAATTAACAGACCTAGTATCAGGATGGCACCGATGTAAAACAATAGGATGCGCCAAAATACTTGGCGGATGGCATTCGGAACATTTTTTTCGGGTTCCTCACTTTCTCCGGCAGCAATACCAACCAGTTCCGTGCCTTGAAAAGAAAATCCCGCTATTAGAAAGATACTGATGATCGATAAAAATCCTCCTTTGAATGGTGCCTCACCCATGGTGAAGTTTTCAAACCCGATCACCTTTCCGCCAAAAACCCCTAAGATGGTCAATAATCCAATAATGATAAAGAAAATGATGGCGACGACTTTTATTAAAGCAAACCAATATTCAGATTCACCAAAGCTTTTAATGGACAGGGCGTTGAGGGTGAAGACGATTCCAAGAAATAATGCACTCCAGATAAGGCTGGGTACATCAGGGAGCCAGAATTTCATGATGATGGCTGCTGCAGCTATTTCCACGGCAAGGGTGACTGCCCAGTTAAACCAATAATTCCAGCCAAGTGCAAAGCCGAATGCGGGATCTACAAAGCGTGTGGCATAGGTGGAAAATGATCCCGATACAGGCATATATGTCGCCATTTCCCCTAAGCTCGTCATAAGGAAATAAACCATGATTCCAATGCATGCATATGCAGCGAGGGCACCACCGGGCCCTGCACTCTGGATGGTTGCCCCGCTTGCCAGGAATAATCCGGTTCCTATTGAACCGCCAATGGCTATCATGGTCATATGCCTTGCTTTGAGATTCCTTTTAACTGTCGGTTCTTGCTTATCATTGAGATTCCTTTTAACTGTCGGTTCTTGCTTATTAATGAGATTCATGTCCATATGGTTCCTACCTCATTTTCTTTTAATATTAAAAGTTCAAGAAATAGTAAAAGAGATATTTTTAGATATGAATAGTCTCCCACAACCTTTTTGTGGAAGACTTTATTGCAGTTAAGGAAAATCCTGATATTTACTGGCTAGTCTACTATCCGGTTTAATTGCCATTGCCTTGAATCGTCAGCTTATTCCCTACAGGAATAGCCTCATCCTGATCTTGTTCCATTCCACACCATTGAATTAAAGTAAGGGCAATGATCTCCGCTGTCGAGAAGACATTGTCGAGTAGGATGTATTCATTTGGATAATGGGCAACCTCGGTCACTCCAGGCCCGAACACGATTGCGGGCGTTTCACCGACATGTGTCAGCAATCCCCCATCCGTTCCCCACGGGGAGGCTTCAATGACCGGGTCCTTGCCAGCAACTCGCCGATATTGATGAACAAGCGCATTCATCAGTTCATGCTCTACATCAATTGCTCCTGGAACCCAGCGTGCCCCAAACCATTCCAATACGGGCGGGTTTTCCTTGAACCATTCGTCCACTTCTTTCAGCTGCACTAACCAGTCAGCCATTTCGTCCTTCGCCTGCTCCATCGTTTCCTCCGGCGCAACGCCCATCCTCCCCTCGATTTTCACAAGGTCTGGAACGGATGACGGCCAATTGCCACCTTCAATGACACCTAGATTGATTGGAATCGGAATAGGCGTGTTCTGATAAAGCGGGTCAATGATACGTGCATTTCGCTTTTCTTCCAAGGCACGAATATGATTGATGACGGTCATGCTTTTTTCAATGGCACTAACGCCTTCATACCTTGTTCCGCCATGGGCTGACCGTCCTTTAACATGGACCCGGAACCACATCGAGCCCTGCTGTTTCGGGAAAATCCTCATATTCGTCGGTTCAGGGATAAGGGCAGCATCGGCTTTATATCCCCTCAGGACGGCTGCTAATGTTCCGGCCCCGCCGCTTTCTTCTTCAATCACACTTTGAAAAATGACATCTCCTTTTAATTGGATGCCATTTTCCTTCAATGCCTGCATGGCAAGGATCAGGGATACATTGCCCCCTTTCATATCGGTTACGCCACGTCCAAACATTCTTCCATTCTTAATGGCTCCACTATATGGATCGTCGTCCCATTGTGCCCGGTCACCGTCAGGAACCACATCGATGTGCCCGTTCAAAATGATGGAACGGCCACCTCCAGTCCCTTTCATGATTCCCACCACATTAGGGCTGTTGGAGAAATCACTTCGTGGAGAATGGAAATAAGAATGCTTCTTCAGTTCGCCGCCGTCAGGTTCCCAACTATCGATCTGCAAACCCATTTCCTCCAGCTTTTCGGCGACGATGGCCTGTGCCCCGGCTTCATTTCCTTGCGTACTCGGGGCTTGTACCATTTTTTGCAATAGGTCTGTTCCTTCTTCCCGATGATCCTTAATCCATTGGTTTATCCGTTTTTTTATATCCGGCACTTTTATCCTCCTTAAATACACATATTCTCATAGATTACTGAAAGTCCCATTCCACCTGCCATACACAACGTTACCATTCCGTACTTAACTTGTGAACGCAACATTTCATGCATCAGTGTGACTGTCAATTTTGCACCTGTTGCTCCTACAGGGTGACCAAGTGCAATTGCCCCTCCATTGACATTGACAATATCCTGATTCAAATCTAACTCCTTGATCACTGCAAGTGCTTGGGCAGCAAAGGCTTCATTTAGTTCAAACAGTCCGATATCCTCTAACGATAGACCTGCTTTTGCCAATGCCTTTCGAGTCGCTGGTACGGGTCCAATCCCCATAACTCCAGGTTCAACTCCTGCACTGGCGAAAGCCTTTATTTTCAAGAGCGGTTTTAATCCCTTTTCTTCTGCTTGCTGCTTGGACATTAATAGTACAGCTGCAGCTCCATCATTCATAGGACAGGCATTTCCTGCCGTAATGGTTCCTTCATTTTTGAATACTGCTGGAAGACTGGCTAGTTGATCTAGATGAATGTCCTCGCGTACCCCTTCGTCATGGTTGAAGATTTGAAGTCCTTTTCGATCCTTGATTTTAAGCGAAATAATTTCTCTATCAAAGCGACCCTCTACTATAGCTTTCCAAGCCTTCTTGTGGCTTTGATAAGCAAATTGATCCTGTTCTTCACGACGGATACCGTATTTTTCAGCCAAGCGCTCGGCAGTTATTCCCATATGCTCATTTCCCAAGGAACATATTAATCCATCTGCCAGCAGAGCATCCTCCATCGTTACGTTTCCAAATTTACCGCCCCATCTATTTTTCACGATATAAGGCACATTGCTCATGCTCTCCACTCCGCCGGCAATGATTACGTCTTCTTGACCAGCAGCGATAGTTAAAGCGGCGTTGGTAATGGCCTTTAAACCTGATCCACATGCTTTGATTACAACGTGGCCTGGGACACTGTGTGGGAAACATGCCATCTGCGACGAAATTCGGGCCGAGTTAAGTCCGCCTCCATGGACATAGCCATGTCCGAAAATCACTTCATTTACCTTTTCTTTACCTAACTCACAATTATCCATTAAACCTTCTAATACTTGACGGCCCAATTCGGTAGCTTTAACATTCCGTAGTGATTTGCCAAAGGATCCAACTGCAGTTCGCGCTCCAGCAACGATGACAACCTCATTCATGCTTTTTTCCTCCTCTTACCTATTCAATGGTGTTGACAGCAGCATGGATTTTCAACGTTGCCTCCGTATTCCTTATCACATCATCAACGGTATATGGCGCCATGACTTCCTTCAGCACCAATCCCTCTTCCGTAACTTCCATGACTGCCATATCTGTGATGATTAAATCCACACTCTGCCTTGCCGTCAACGGAAGCGTACAGGTCTTCAATATCTTCGATTCACCCTGCTTATTCACGTGATTCATCAGGACGATCACCTTTTTGGCTTTCTGGGCAAGCTCCATCGCACCGCCCATCCCCGGCACCCGCTTACCTGGGACGATCCAATTCGCCAAGTCTCCCTTTTCACTGACTTCCAGGGCTCCAAGGATGGTGATGTCGATGTATCCTTTCCGGATCATTCCAAATGCAGTTGCACTGTCAAAGTAAGAAGCGCCCATTACAGTGGTAATCGGGAACCCTCCTGCATTACAGAGGGCAGGATCTTCTTTCCCCGGATCCGGACTTGGACCTGTACCTAGAACGCCATTTTCCGCATGGAACAGCACATGGATATCTTGAGGTATATGGTCGGCCACCAAGGTAGGGATGCCGATGCCTAAATTGACGATCAATCCGTCATCGATTTCCTTGGCGGCGCGTTTCGCGATGCGATTTCGTACATCTACTGCCATGCCCATTTCCAATTCACCCCTTTTGTCGGAATCACCATATCTACATAAATGCCTGGTGTGGCAATACACTCCGGATCCAATTCGCCTGCAGGAACAATTTCTTCCACTTCCGCAATCGTGAAGGCCCCAGCCATCGCTACCAGCGGATTGAAATTGCATGCAGTCTTGTCGTACACTAAATTCCCCAGCGAATCTGCCTTTTTCGCATGGACGATGCTGACTTCAGCGGTCAACGCGGTTTCCACTAAATATTCTTTTCCTTCTATGACCATCTTGTTCTTGCCTTCTTCGGCTATCGTGCCAATCCCGACATCGACAAAAATCCCGCCTAAGCCTACACCGCCAGCACGAATCCGTTCTGCTAATGTCCCTTGCGGTGAAAACTCCACTTGCAGCTTTCCTTCAGTCATGAGCCTGCCGGCATTAGGATTGGATCCGATATGTGAGGCGATGACTTTCTTTGCCCTTTCAGCAGTCACTAGCCGGCCTATGCCGATATCAGGGAATCCAGTATCATTGCCAATCAAGGTCAAATCCTTAACACCCTTGGCCAGGATACCCTGCACGAGCGTGGGGGGAGTCCCCACTCCGCCAAATCCGCCATACATGAGCGTGCATCCATCGGAAATATGCTCCAGTGCTTCTTCCAGGGTCACAATTTTGTTTTTCTTCGTAATGACCTGTTTCATACCGTTCCTCCTAAATAGCCTGCATGTCCTCAATCAAACCTTCCGAGTGCAATTCACGCTGCAACTCTTCAAGGGAAGCTTCCAGTATCTTGACGAGGCGATCGATTTCTTCATTCGTAATGATTAATGGCGGAGATAGGATAACCGCATCACCAGCGATTCCTTCAATCGCACCTGCAGCAGGATAGATCAACAATCCCTTCGCAAAAGCCTTGTTGACAAGCCTAGTAGTCAGGCCGATTTGCAAGTCGAATGGCGTTTTTGATATCCGATTGGAGACAAACTCAAGTCCGAGGAGAAGCCCTTTCCCCCGTACATCACCAATGATGTCGAATTTCCCAGCCAACCCTTGCAGCTTCTTAAACAGATATTGACCTTTTTCTTCAGCCGCCTGAACCAGGTCATTTCCCTCAATGTAGGAAAGTACTTCCAATGAAACGGCTGCAGATAGAGGATTTGCACTATATGTGTGTCCAGCCATGATTGAATTCGAGCCTTTTAAAATGGGCTCCATGACACGGTCACTAACCATTGTGGCTGCCATTGGAGTATAACCGGCGCTCATTCCTTTACCCAATGCGATGATATCCGGGTCGACTCCCCAATGTTCCATAGCGAACATTTTTCCTGTCCGTCCGATTCCCGTCATTACCTCATCGGCGATAAAGAGAATGTCATAGTTTTCGCAGATTTCCTTAATCCTTTGATAGTAGCCATCCGGCGGTGTTACAGCACCAGCGGATGCCCCGATGATCGGTTCTGCGATGAAAGCTGCGATATTCTCGGAGCCGACCCTTTGAATGGCTGTTTCCAGTTCATTTGCACACTGAAGCTTGCAGCCGGAAGATTCATTATTATAAGGACAGCGATAACAGTAGGGAGCGGAAATGCTAGGGAAATCTTCCAATAGCGGAACAAAACGCTTTCTCCTCGGTACATGACCTGACATCGATAAAGCGCCCATCGTAATTCCATGATAACTCGTCCATCTGGAGACGATACGATTTTTACGCTCATATCCTTTTTCTTGCCAATGCTGAATCGCTATCTTCATCGCCGTTTCGGTCGCTTCGGATCCGCTATTCACGAAAAATGACCAATTCAAATCCCCTGGAGCCAAATCACTTAGCTTTTTGGCTAATGCTTCTGCGGCTTCACTCGTAAAATGAGACCTGTATGCAAAAGAAACTTTGCGGGCCTGCTCCGTCATTGCATCGACAACGTCCATTACACCATGGCCAATACTTGCCGTAACAGCACCTGATGATCCGTCTATATACTGCTTACCATCTGTATCATAAAGATAAATTCCATTCCCATGAGAGATAGTGGGATAGTCATGATCTAAAGTAGGCTTAATCAAATAATTGCGTGTCATGTCATCTCTCCTTTTAACGTTCGTACCCACGTGCTTCATTCTATTAATCAATTAATTTCGCAGATTAAAAAAACCTAGTTTACCAGCTAAAAGGTTCATCCTGAATCAGGATTGACTCTGTAGGGCAGCCTTCCATAGCATCCTGCATGTCATCATGCAGGATTTCAGGAACTTCGGCAATCCCCTGATTATCATCCAAGATCACAAAAGCAATCCCTTGATCGTCATAGTCATAAATTTCAGGACCTGTTGAACCGCATGCCCCGCACGCAATACAGGTTTCTTTATCAACCCATGTGTATTTAGCCATAGAAACAATCCTCCTACTTGAAAGATAAATCTTTACCCCAAATATTCATGTCCTCATACTTATCCCAAATATTGCAATTCTTCGTTAATCTTCCGCCATATTCATAACCAAGCTGATGAAAAACGGCGTTCATTCCCATCGACAATGATCGCGCCAATGAATAAGAGCAATAAATGTTTTTCCTGATCAATTCTTGTTCCAAAGCGGAGATTAGCACCTTCATGAAACCATGCTTTCGATGATGGGGAATCGTTGCACAGTCCGTCAATTCAGCATTATGATACATCTCATTCACTTCCGCGGATGCAGCACTCACAATGGATTCTTCATATTCGATAACACTGAAGATCGTACCTTCCTCCATCACTTTCTTGATATATCGCTCATCATTCATCGGTGTAGGATAGGTTTCAAAAATTTCACCATATAAATTAGCCAGCTCTTGCGCATCTTCATCTGTAGCAAAACGGAGGATATAATTTTCAGGAATTTTCTGCATATCCATCAGTCTGGGAATCTCACTTACATCTTGGATGACTTTATCTTCCTTGACCCAAAAGTCGCTCGTTCGCCTTTCATCCGTTAAATAGAAAGCCATGCAATAGGCATCATTTCCGTTGAAATACCTGCTTAATATTCCTTCCAGCATGTATCCTTGTCCCAATGCCGTAGATAAATCTTCGTTTCTAGCTTTAAGTATCACTTTAGTAAAGCCCTGCTCCTTTGCGATGACAAGCGCCCGGGCCATCGCTTTTTTGATATTTCCCCGATAATCATCCATGCGCAAGCGCTGATTGGCATGATCATGATAGAGTTCCATCGTATAACAATCCCCAGTCTCGATCTGGGTGAAAAAAGGCAGCTTTTGAACAGGCATTATGTAACCCCCTTATTTAAAGAATTCGGGAGAAGAGATGCATATCATCCGCTTCTCCCGGCATTCTATTTCCAATTGAATAATTTTTTGACGGGTGCCTGAAGAAGCTGCTCATACGTAAACTCATCAGGGTATTCACTCACATCATATATGGATAAGGCTTCGTCCACCTTTTGATTCATCGAATCAGACACATAGATTCCACATTCCGGACAGTTCAAGGCTGGAACTTGAAGGACTCTTATTGAGCGTTTCCCATCAGGCATGATCCAGTAACAATCCTTTTTTTCACTTTCTTCTACGTTTGGGGCATTACACCACAAGCAATCCATCTTCATTCCTCCTTGCCTTCAGATTTCACCGAGCCGCTTCCGACCAAGGCATTCTTTTTTTCTTGGGCTAACCTTAATTTTTCCTTCATTTCATCCCGTTTATCACGGCGATCCTTCAATGATGCATGTTCATCAGTGCTTTCATACGCCTTTCTCTTGTCAAGACGGCGAAGGCCCTCTGGCACCAAATTGAATTTCTCATCCGTCATGAGAGCGGAAATCCCCACGGCTTCTTTCCTATCCTCAGTACCATACACTTCATCAAAGTAAGCATCCGCACTGCCGGAAACATAATTCTTCGGCTCCGGATAACTAGTGATCACTCCTTCAAAGTTCCGTAAAACGACTTTATCCGGACTTTGCGAAAGCAGGTAATTCGGAGTCAAGGCAATCTTTCCTCCACCGCCAGGAGCATCCACCACAAAGGTTGGCACCGCATATCCTGATGTATGGCCGCGAAGCGCTTCAATGATTTCCAGTCCTTTTGAAACCGGCGCCCTGAAATGGCCAATCCCTTCAGATAGATCACATTGATAAATGTAATAAGGCCTTACCCTTGCTTTAACACAGTCATGCATAAGCTTTTTCATGATATGGACACTATCGTTGATACCAGCCAGGATGACTGCCTGATTACCAAGCGGCACGCCTGCCATCGACAGCATATCGCATGCCTTTTTCGCTTCATCCGTCAATTCAAGGGAATGATTGAAATGCGTATTTAACCAAATCGGATGATATTTTTTCAGAATATTACATAAATTTTCCGTGATCCTCTGCGGGAAAACGACCGGGGCACGTGTGCCGATCCGAATGATTTCCACATGCGGGATGGCACGTAAGTTACTCAATACGTATTCAAGGATCTTATCATTGATCAACAGGCCGTCTCCTCCAGAGATCAGCACGTCCCTCACTTCCGGAGTGTTCCGGATATATTCAATCGCCCCGTCAAGCTGCTTCTTGGGAACACCCATGCCAACCTGACCTGAAAAACGGCGTCGCGTACAATATCTGCAGTACATGGAGCATTGGTTCGTTACAAGGAATAGAACGCGATCCGGATAACGATGCGTCAATCCAGGAACAGGGGAATCCTCATCCTCATGCAGCGGATCCTCCAAATCGTATCTAGTTTTGTTCATTTCTGCCGAAAGCGGTACCGATTGTAAACGAATCGGACAGCGAGGATCATCCGGATTCATCAAAGAAGCATAATAAGGAGTAATGTTCAACGGAATCGTTTGAGTCGAAATCCGAACTCCTTCCTCTTCATCCGGTGTCAAGTTGACGACCTTTTTTAGATCATCCAGTGTTTTAATCGTATTGGTCAATTGCCAGATCCAATCATTCCACTGCTCTTCCGTTACATCCTTCCAAAGTTCGATATCATTATAATGCCTGCGTCCACCTAGGTATTCTTTATGTTTTACATCCAATCCCATCAAATTCATTTAATATGCCCCCTTATTATAAGAACTTATCTATATACATTTGCAAGAATGATGCCAACATTCATAACAAGGGAAACATAAGCAAAAGGGGGACAAATCGACCTTAAAATCGCAAGAAATTTTTCGTTATGCCTAATTTTTTGCAGCCAGATTCTTTGCGCCAAGCATAAAAAAGAGGGTCTCTTTACATAAGAGCCCTCTTCAAGTTACATCATGATCAAAAATGCAGTGACAGCGGTTTCAAATACTACCAAATTTATTTTGATTCTCGCGACCCTGCCGTATAAACTTTTTCAATGCCGTACTTGTTTAACTTATATTGTAATCCCTGTCTTTTAATATTGAGGGCTTCAGCCGTTTTACTGATATTCCCGTTATATTTCTCGAACATATTGATGATCATTTCCCTTTCCATTTCTTCAAGAACGACAGGTAAATCAATCTTATTTTTCAATGGGGAAGGATGGTTCTGCGCATTTGCTGCAGCGTAATTCCCTGAAGGAAAAAGATATGCAGGAAGATGGTGTTCATCAATCATATCTTCCCCTGCGTCCATGACGTTAAAGGTTAACTCGATGGCATGTCCCAGTTCACGAATGTTCCCGGGCCATGGATATTGAAGAAGCCGCTGCATCGCCTTATGACTGATCCCGCGTACTTCCGTAAAGAATGATTTGTTGAATTTCTGAATAAAGTGATTGACGATTTCCGGAATATCCGTTTTACGCTCCAGCAGTGAAGGCATTTGGATCGTCACGACATTCAGGCGAAAGAATAAATCCGAGCGAATGATTCCCCGCTCTAACGCCTCTTCCGGCGAAATGTTCATCGCAGCAATGATCTTCACATTAACCTTTTGCTCCTTCGAACCCCCAACACGGCGTACCTCGCCTTCCTGAAGCACACGCAGCAATTTCGCCTGCAGGCCGAGATCGAGGCTATTCAACTCATCAAGGAAAAGGGTACCGCCATTTGCCTGTTCAAAAATGCCCAGGCGATCCATCGCTCCGGTAAAAGCCCCTTTCGTCGTACCGAACAGCAACCCCTCCATCAATTCCTTTGGAACAGCCGCACAGTTTTGCGCTATGAATGGTTGATTTCGCTGAGCACTTACATTATGTATACTTTGAGCGACCAATTCTTTCCCTGTCCCTGTAGGTCCATAAATCATGACTGGGGAATGTGTTCGGGCCGCTTTTTTCGCCAATGAAATGGCTTGCTTAAATGCAGGGCTATCACCGATTAAATCACTGAAATGGTAGGTCGCCGTCCCTTCAAGGAACTTGGTTTTCTTATGGGTCTCGGCCAGCTGGGAACGCAAATCAACAATTTGGTCGTACATATTCATGACCTTCGTAATATCCTTTGCTATTTCCACTGCCCCAATAATCTCACCATCCTCATATAAAGGATACGTACTATTGATGGAAGTTATTTTTTTCTCTTTTAAATTGACATACGTCTGAATGGACTCAATCGTTTCCATGCCCTTTTCCAATGCTACATGCAGCGTACTGGATTCATCAGTCAATGATGGATAAAGCTGAAAGATATTCTCCCCCAATACCTGTTCACGATCAAGCCCATCGATATGTGCCATCATTTCATTGTAGAAAACAGTATCCCCATCTTTATTCACTATATGGACACCCACATTGATCACATTCAATATCCATTCAAATTGAGTGGAAAACTGATTCACTGAAGATTTCATTTCTTCATCTCCGTTCTCTGTCATTTGATAGAATCACCTGTAAATTATAGCATTTAATGGGAAACTTTCATCTCTTTATCTTTAATAAAATCATACCCCAATAGAATAGTAATTTCACATATAAAAAAAGGGATCTCGCATCCAGCAAAGAAAGTTACTATAAGAAAATTAAAAGGCAGGGGTGAGTCGTATTTCAGAACGAAACAAAGAAACCAGATTAGAAATTAAACCATGGGAAGATAAGGACCTTGATTTACTTTTTCAACTTAATGCCCCAGAAATGATGGCACATCTTGGTGGTCCGGAAAGTAATGAACAAATCATGAAACGGCATCAACGGTATCTTCAGCTGGGAAATAAGGGATGCATGTTTAGCATCATCCTGTTTCCAGAGACAGAAGCGGTTGGTTCCGTTGGCTACTGGCAAACCGAATGGAATAATGAAAATGTGTACGAAATCGGTTGGAGCGTCCTCCCTTCATTTCAAGGACAAGGAATCGCATCCCATGCCGTGAAGGCACTGATAGCCCAAATCAAAGCCGAACGAAAATATAAATATATTCACGCATTCCCGTCAATCAATAATCCTGCGTCAAACGCAATTTGCCGTAAGCTAGACTTCAACCTCATCTCCGAATGTGAATTCGAATACCCGCCAGGAAGCCTAATGCGATGCAATGATTGGTGCTTGGAAATTCAATGAATTCTTTAGATAAAAGGGGGATTTTTGTATAGGACGGATTATTCCCGGGTAAGTCGAATTATGTCGAGTTTAGGTGAATTATTTCCCGGGTAAGGTTTGGGGGGAGGTCGAATAATATCGTGTGCAGGCCGGATTTGGTGTAGGTCGATTATTACGATGTTGGTCGAATTATTGCTGTGTAGGATCAAATCCGCCATCATTTACCCGCATTCTCTATCAAGCAAACAATTCATTCCATGTTTCTTTACCTGCTTGCTTATCTGCAGAAATCTTGCTTGCCTTTTGGTATTTAAATAATGCCATCTCTGTATTCTCCCCGAATTCTGCATCAAGGGGCCCAGGGTTAAAGCCTTCCATGTAAAGTGCTGCTTGGAGAATCCATGTGATATTGCCTGCAGCTCCTTTTTTTACGGTGACGAGCGCAGTCTTGGTTTTAGGTCCCCATTTTCCATCGACAGCAAGCTTTTTATTGAATTGCTTATTCAGTTCCGTTTGTAAAGCTTTTATAAGGGCCGATCGAGTTTCGGGACCGTAAAACCCATCAACGGAAATTGCTGCTTTATACCTGCTATTTAACGTTTTTTGCATGGAAATTATATGGGTAGCTCCTTTGCTGATTTTCGGGATATCCGTTTTTTCGAATTTAAAGGTAAGCTGAGGTTCTTTCCCTGCTTGTAACTGTGAATAGGATAGCCCACCCGTCATTTCCAAGTGGGGATAATCCTTGAATGAACTCCAATCCCCGCCCCATTTAAATCCTAAATCCTTACCTATAGCAGCTACACGCTGCCACTTTGAATTCACTGTCCAGTTCGCATTCTTGCCATCATCACTCACAGTGAAAAAATCAATAGCCAGTCCAAAATTATGATAAGACTGGCCTGGTTTAGCGTTTGTCACATTAGGCTTAGCTAGATTACTATAGTTTTTTCCATTGTAGCTGTAAACTCTTCCTTGGCCATAAAGCGCAGCTTGTTCTTCCAAAGAGCGGTGGCCAGCACTTATCTGTACATAAATCCCTTCATTATAAGCACGTTCCATCATTTCCAATGCTGATGCCTTCACCACTGGATTCATCCCTGTGCCCATCTTTTTCACTGATTTATCCAATAATGTTTGTAATGCTACTGTCAATGTAATCCCTCCTTTAAACCTTATATAAGCCTTTTTAACGGAAAAGTAGCATGGCTGGAATATTTCCATTTTATTATTAAAGGCTTCGTTAATTGATTATGCCTATTGAAGGTTCTTCAGTTCTGATCCATCTTACTTGGCTCTCTTCCTTTGCCACATCTAGACCAACACTGCCAATCATTTACCAGTCCCCTTACTCCTCCATTTATTTTCATAGCTTCGCCCCAACCAGCCTTAAACATGTTTCTACAAGTAGGGGCGGATAGTTTAGTTCAATGAGTTTAGCAATCTGGCGAAAGTAATTGACAATGATTATCATTCCTATTAACATGTTAAGTAGTAATTGAAAATGAATATCATTACTAATTACATACATTTTTTTAACCTATACCATAATTAGCAAGGAGAAAATCAGAATGAAAAAACTATTCATACCATTCCTACTCTTGTTCGTACTTATTCTTAGTGCTTGTGGGAACAACGAGACAGCGAACGAAGATAATGCATCCAAGACTAAAAAAGAAACATTTACCTATCAATCAGAAACTGGCCCTATTGAGATTCCTAAAAACCCAAAAAGAATAATTGCTCTCTCTAATGGACCTAATGTTTTGGCTTTAGAAGGTAATATCGTTGGGATAGATCAATGGACTAATATGAACCCCCTTTTTCAAGAAAAACTTAAGGGAGTGGAAGTCGTTTCAGAAGATAGCCTGGAGAAAATCATCGAACTGGAACCGGACCTAATCATAGCAGGATCCGAGATGAAAAATATTGGCAAATTAAACGACATTGCTCCTACTGTAGTATTCACTTGGGGAAAATTGGATTATTTATCACAGCAGATAGAAATCGGAAAACTCTTAAACAAAGAAAAGGAAGCAAAAGAATGGGTTAATGATTTCAAAACGCGTGCAGAATCCGCAGGAGAAGCGATACGTGCAAAAATTGGTGAAGATGCAACCGTTTCCGTGATTGAAAATGATGCTAAGGAGTTTTATGTATTTGGAAATAATTATGCACGCGGGACAGAAATATTGTATCAAGCAATGGATTTGAAAATGCCTGAGAAAGTAAAAGAAAAGGCACTTAAATCAGGCATTTATGTCCTCTCATCAGAAGTGCTTCCTGAGTATGCTGGAGATTATATGATCTTTAGTAAAAATCCGGATGTTGTTAATTCATTTTTGGAGACTGATTCATGGAAAAATATACCTGCTGTTAAGAACGATCGTGTATTTGAAATAAATAGTAAAGCATCAACTTACAGTGATCCAATCACTCTAGAGTATCTTCTGGAATTCTTCGAAAAATCATTTCTTAACAATTAATATGCAAAGAAGGAATTCTTTTAATAAGAATTCCTTCTTTCAGACTGTAGACGAACTCGATGAAAACCGTGTTTACCTACAGTTTTTTTATTTCTCCATACAAACTGTATGTAAAAAATGGAGAAGATAATAATTTATCTAAGATTGATAACTGAATTGAAAAGCCTGTTTTCCCTCCACAATCTCTAGTAAAATACAAACTGCTTTTTAACTATAGAAAGGGAATTTATTTCAACAACAAAAAAATCAGACTACCTCCGTCCGCCCGTTTACGAACTGAAAGTAGCCTAATAATGAGTTTTATCCGTTTCCCTGATAGGTCAATTCAAGTAATCTCTTACTATGCCTTAATTTCAATAGAGGGGCTTATTGTAAAGTCAGCCTCTGTTTTACTTTTCACTTCATCAAGTGTTATGCCATTTTGCAATTCAATCAATTCCATACCCGCTTCTGTAAAATGAAATACGGCCAATTCGGTAATCAGGCAATGGACGACCTTTTCACCCGTCAAAGGCAGTGTACAACTCTTTTTCACTTTGGATTCCCCATGCTTGTTCACATGGTCCATGATGACAACGATCCGTTTTGCTCCTTGGACGAGGTCCATCGCTCCTCCCATTCCTTTTACCATCTTCCCTGGAATCATCCAGTTTGCCAAGTCCCCATTTTCGGAAACTTCCATCCCGCCTAAAATAGCTAGATCGATGTGGCCGCCGCGAATCATTGCAAACGATTCAGCACTATCAAAAAATGATGCCCCGGCTTTTGCCGTTACTGTTTCTTTTCCTGCATTAATCAAATCCGGATCGACTGCATCTTTTTCTGGATATGGTCCGATTCCCAGTAAGCCATTTTCCGATTGAAGCATAACATTAAAGTCATTTGGAATCATGTTAGCAATCAAGGTCGGCATCCCTATTCCTAAATTTACACACATACCATCTTGGATTTCTTTAACGGCCCGTTCTAAAATTTGTTGTCTAGTCATTCGAATACTCCTCCTTTTTATGAGTTAGCAGTTGTAAGTTTTTCAATTCGTTTTTCATAACGGTTTCCTACAAGTACTTTTTGTACATAAACCCCTGAAGTATGAATTTCATCCGGATCGAGCTCTCCTGTGTTCACAAGCTCCTCCACTTCAACAATCGTGACTTTCCCCGCGGTAGCAACGACAGGGTTAAAGTTTCTTGCCGTTTTCCGATAGACGAGATTACCGAAATGATCTGCTTTCCAAGCTTTCACAAAGGAAAAATCTCCGACTATTCCTTTTTCCATAATGTATGTGCGACCATCAAACTCTTTATGTTCTTTACCTTTGGCGACTTCCGTTCCTACTCCAGTAGCTGTATAGAAGGCAGGGATTCCTGCTCCACCCGCTCTTAGACGCTCAGCAAGCGTTCCTTGGGGAACTAGCTCGACCTCCAGCTCTCCACTTAAAAATTGCTGCTCAAATAATTTATTTTCCCCTACATAAGAAGCAATCATTTTTTTGATTTGTCTATTTTCCAGCAAAAGACCTAGACCCCAATCATCGACTCCACAATTGTTGCTGACAATAGTCAAATCCTTTACACCTTTATCACGCAAAGCAAAAATCAGATTTTCTGGAATTCCGCTTAATCCGAACCCGCCAACGATAATCGTTGCTCCATCCTCGATTTGTTGAATAGCGCTTTCAAAAGATGTTAATAATTTACTCATTTTCCATCATCTCCATTCCTAATACTATTCTATTAAATAAATAGGGAAGTTGCAAAAGCAAGGATGAACACAGTCACTGTTTTCAAAATCGTGATCGCAAAGATATCCTTGTAGGATTGACGATGTGTCAGTCCTGTAATAGCAAGTAAAGTAATAACGGCACCGTTATGTGGAAGCGTATCCATTCCGCCAGATGCCATGGATGCAATTCGATGCAGCATTTCCGGGCTGATTCCAACACTTTGAGCCACCTGTAAATAGTGACCGCCCATTACTTCTAACGCAATCGAAAGTCCACCAGATGCAGATCCTGTAATCCCTGCCAGTACATTGACGGCAATAGCCTCCGATACGAGTGGATTACCGCTTGCATTGAACACCCAGTTTTGAATCACCGAGAATCCAGGAAGCGTCTTCACGACATTACCAAAACCAACTTCAGACGCGGTATTGAATATTGCAAGCAAAGATCCCATTGCAGCAGCTGTTAATCCACTTGCCAATTTGACCTTTATACGCCCAACATTCAGAAGCATCGCTGCAATAATACCGATTGTCAGTGCAACAATCAAAGACCAGGATGAAGTGACTGTGCTTACATCGGCAATATTGAAGGATTCCTTCAACATCGATGCATCATACCAGTGCTTAACCGAAATGGCACTGCGACTGAAAGCAAAATTAAACACTACTACAAGGACGAGCGGTACGATGGACAGCCAAAAGTTAGGCAGGTTTTGCTCTTCGGCACTTTCCGGTTCATTAATATGTCCTTCCCCGTAGCCTTCACCATTTGCCACCGCTTGTTTACGGCGACGTTCTAACCAGATCATTCCGCCAGTGAATACCATGATCGCGCCAATAATCCCCATTAATGGAGCTGCATAAGTATCTGTTCCGAAATAGTTCGTGGGAATGATATTTTGAATCTGTGGTGTTCCAGGAAGGGCATCCATCGTATAAGTGAATGCGCCTAATGCTATCGTTCCTGGCAATAATCGCTTTGGAATGTCTGCTTCTTTAAAAATTGCAGCTGCAAATGGATAAACGGCGAATGCCACTACAAACAGCGAAACCCCGCCATATGTCAGCGCCGAACAAGCCAGCACTACAGCAAGAATAGCCTGCTTTGAACCTAGTGATTTTACGATGGTCTTGGCAATGGATGCTGCTGCACCGCTCATCTCCATGACCTTTCCAAATACGGCCCCTAATAAAAATATCGGGAAAAATGCTTTTACATAGTTAGCAGCAAACGTCATATATGTTTCTGTATAACTCGGCAGCAAATGCCCGCCAGATAAAATGACCGCCAATAACGTAACAATCGGCGCTATGATAATGACCGGATAGCCCCGATAGGCTAAAAAGATTAAAAGTCCTAAAGCCACTGCAATGGCTAAGATTTGAATCACCAATTTAATTCCCCCTTTTCTTTTCTCCCCTTGCCCCCAAATTATTTCGGAAGCCTTTAAGTAGAAACATTAATCTCCCTAAATTCCATATTTTTAATTTTTCCGCTTTCACCATCCAAACCTGCCTTCCCCAAGTCAAGCTGAATGATCTTACTAAGTGCTTCTCATTTATGAGAACGCTTTCAACAAACTGTTGAATTAAAAATCCCTTTTCATTTTACGTGGAAACACCATATAAAATGACAGATAGGCCATTCACTAAAGTATTTATGCAATTCTTGTGCCAACTTATCCTAACTTAAAAAAACATCAACTTTTAAAGCCTTTTCAAAGATTTTATCTCCCTTTTTATAAATTGTAAAAGCTGAAACCTCTTAAAACTGTCAAGGTTTCAATACACAAAAGTCATAAACCCCAAAAAAGTGTAAACCTTTTCTTACAACATTCAAATTCCCTCTTGTTTTGTGTACGGATTTCTTAACACACCCAAAGATTTACGGTGTAAAACATGCACAAATGTGTATCTATTCTTAAAGTATTAAAAAAGTACCCTTTGGCTAAAGGGCACTTCAGAATGTAGACAAACTCCATAATAATGATTTTTTGAGGATTTGTATAAATTGACCGTTGCGTTCAACTCCAGGCACTCGCTTTCCGCGGGCGGTCCGCCCTCGACGCCTTTGCGCCTGCGGGATCTCCCTTGGACGCGCTTTTCTAAGCAGGAGTTTCGCACACCCGTTCCAATCAATATTGTTTTAAAATTCAGAAAGAACCCTTTGCAAAAGGGTTCTTTTCTACAGTCATAAACCATATTTATTCATTTTTTCATACAGTGTTGTTCGGCTCACTCCGAGTCTCTTTGCCGTTTCTGATTTATTACCAGAAGTCATTTCCAAACATGAAACGATTGCAAACCGTTCAGTTTCATCCATTACTTCTGCCAAAGTGCGGATAGATACTGGTTCTTTATGTCCCGTTATTTCTTTAGGGAGATGCTTGGAACGTATCATTTCCTCTTCATCGACGATATTCAATGCACGTTCAATGATATTTTCCAACTCACGAATATTACCCGGCCATTTATAAAGGCGAAGGAGCCGTAATGCTTGATCACTCATGCCCTGTACACGTTTTTTCATGAGGTTCTGATACTTTTCAACAAAATGATTTACCAGTATTTCAATGTCCTCCGGTCGCTCCATTAAGGAAGGTACGTGGATTTGCATGACCTTTAACCGGTAATACATATCAAGTCGGAATTCCCCTTTCGAGACCATTTCCTCCAGATTACGGTTTGTTGCAGCGATTACCCGTACATCAATGGGAATGCTTCCCGTCGAGCCGACCCGTTCAATTTCTTTTTCTTGTAAAACACGGAGCAATTTCACCTGCATATGCAGTGGCAGCTCACCGATTTCATCCAGAAAAATCGTCCCGCCTTCAGCCGCTTCGAACTTACCTGCTTTTCCGCCTTTTTTTGCACCAGTGAAAGAACCCTCTTCATAGCCAAAAAGCTCTGACTCCAGCAGCTCTGCTGGGATGGCGGCACAGTTCACTTTGACAAACACACCCATGGCCCGTCTGCTGGCATTATGAATTGAATGCGCAAACAGTTCCTTACCCGTTCCGCTTTCACCCAAAATCAACACATTTGAGTCGCTTTTAGCAGCAATTTTTGCTTGACCTTTTACTTCCATGAATTCTGGACTTCTTCCCATCAAATGATCAAACGTATAGGAGGCCTTATTTCTCTCGCGAAAATCGCCTTTGTACTTTTTCAGCTCTACTTCAAGTGAGTTTATCCGCTTGGAAAGAGCAGTGAACTGCCCGACATTCTTAAAAAGAATCTTCCCGACCGCTCCCATTAATTTACCTTGTTTCCGTATCGGGGAGCGGGTCGCAATTATATAATTATCTTTAATCTTCTGTAATTCAGCGACCTCTTGCTTTCCAGTTTTGGCGACCACATGCATACGGGTATTTTCAATGACATCCGTTACATGTCTCCCAATAGAGCTTTCCTGATCGACTCCAAGAAAATCCGCATAAGCGTGGCTCAGCATTTGGACATACCCTTCCGTATCGACCATCACCAAACCATCATAGGCAAATTCGATGATATCCTTAAACAGAATTTCTTCATGATTATCGATATTAAGGAAATCACTTTTATTATTTGTAAACAATAGGAGATAAACCTGATATTCCTCATCAACCATTTGAACGATTGCTTTTCTGACAATCCCATTATTACCGTTCAAACGAATAGGGGTATTTACGTCTGGTATAAGGTTTTTTTCGATAATTAAATTTACTTGCAGGTCAAATTGATTCTCGGCAAAAGCCTCAGATATTACGCTATTGCATAAAACGATTTCTTTTTCGTTTTTCGTTACCAAAACCCCAAAAGGTAATTCTTCCAATATCGCTTTCACCAATTCCAATTGAACAGTTTTATTATCGCTGGCCATTCCCATTCTCCTTAACCGGTCTGAAGTTTCCCCCATTATATCATAGGAAATTGAGGCCAATGCATCAACGTTCCACAATCAGCGCAGTTCCCTGTCCTCCCCCGATACATAGAGTGGCAAGGCCGGTTTTTGCATCTCTGCGCTTCATTTCATACAACAATGTCACTAAGATGCGGGCACCAGATGCACCTACCGGGTGGCCCAGAGCAATTGCCCCGCCATTTACATTCACTTTTTCCGGATTCAATTCAAGGTCCTTCAGCACGGCAAGTGACTGGGCCGCAAAGGCTTCATTCACTTCCATCAAATCAATATCATCTATTGATAATCCCGCTTTTGCCAAAGCTTTTTTTGTCGCAGGCACTGGGCCGTATCCCATGATTTTCGGATCAAGCGCAGCGTTTCCATATGACTTAATTGTCGCTAACGTTTCCAGTCCCAGCTCGTCCGCTTTTTCTTTGGACATCAGGACCAACATCGCCCCACCATCATTGATTCCGGATGCATTTCCAGCCGTAACCGTTCCATTTTCCTTAAAAGCAGGACGCAGCTTCGTTAGCTGGTCTATCGTCAGCCCATGACGTGGGTGCTCATCTTGGTCTACCAAGATCGTCTTTCCTCTGCGTTTATATTCAACAGGTACGATTTCATCTGCAAATCTTCCTTCTAGCTGCGCCTTTTCAGTCTTCAATTGGCTATCTAAAGCAAATTCATCCTGCTTTTCCCGGCTGATGTCCCACTGCTCCGCAATATTCTCCGCAGTCACGCCCATATGATACTGATTGAAAACATCCGTTAAGGCATCATAGGTCATTGAATCCACTGCTTCGGCATTACCCATTTTCTGTCCAAAACGATAATTTGGAAGTAAATACGGGGCATTGCTCATGCTTTCAATCCCCCCAGCAAGAATCACATCGGCATCACCAAGGGCAATGAATTGCGCCCCCATTATTACCGTACGGAGGCCAGACCCGCAAAGTTTATTAACGGCCATAGCCGGCGTTGTTTCCGGAATCCCTGCATGAATCGCAACCTGACGTGCCACATTTTGCCCTAATCCAGCAGATAGAATATTCCCGATCAATACCTCATCGATCATATCAGCCGAGATATTTGCCCGCTTAATCGCTTCCTTTGCTGCCACAACTCCCAAGTCAACCGCTGAAACATTGGCAAGACTGCCTCCAAACGCACCTACTGGTGTTCTTGCTGCCCCTACAATCACTACTTCTCTCATAATACTTCCTCCTTCTCCATTTTTAATTTACCTAGTTTAATAAAATTACGGTCCCTCTCATTGATTTTCTGAGAAACGGTAGATTCCTCATATGTGAAAATCCCTTCACCCGACTTCGCCCCAAGCTTCCCCTTTTCGACCAAATCACGAATCAAAACAGGGGCTTCCTTACTCTGATCCAACACTGGTGAAACATTATCAAAAACACGCTGCCATGTATCCAGTCCGCCAAAATCGGCAATCTCGATTGGCCCTGTAAATGCCCATCGAAAACCTGGTCCTGCCGTTATCGCTGTATCAATATCCTCAGCATTGGCAACGCCCTCTTTTAATAGATAAAAGGCTTCCCGCATCAAGGCAGTCTGCAAACGGTTAGCAATGAATCCTGCTATTTCTTTTTTCAAGAGAATCGGAGACTTACCGATTTTACGCATCAAATCAAGTGTTGTCTTGACGACTTCCGGCTTTGTATCGTTATGCTGAACAACTTCAACCAAAGGAACCAAATGGCCAGGATTAAAGAAATGCGTGATTACCATTCGGTCCGCAAACGAGGCCTCCTCCATCAATTGGGAAATCGGAAAGGTCGATGTATTTGAAGCTACAATTGCATCCGGTTTGATTATCTTCTCCAATTGCTGATAAAGATCCAACTTCAACCCGATGACTTCCGGAATGGCCTCAATGATAAAATCAGCATCCCTTATAGCCCCTTCCAAATCTACACTATATGTAATATTAGCTAAGGCACCTTGCTTTTCCCGATCAGTCAAAACCCCTTCCTCAATGAGCAATGCTAGATTCTCAGAGATTCGATTTTGGGCATATGATAGATACTCTTCCTTTATATCGTTGATGGTGACGGAATACCCGCCAACTGCAAATGATTGAGCGATTCCACTCCCCATTACACCTGAACCGATAATGGCTATTTTTTTAATCATCCAGATTCTCCTTTCTTATCCGTTTAAATTACCTGCCTTTACTCACCTTTTTATGTATGCAATATCTGTGCCAGCAAAATGGGTAAACAAAAATTCTTTTGTTATTTTGAAAATCATGATAGACTCTTACTCAATAACCTATACCATATTTTCATAACCTTCCCTTTATATTCCCTTCCCTAGTTAAATATCCCTGTTCACCAACTTAAAATGACAGACCTGGATCATTACATTTTTATTGGAGGAATGTAATATGGTTAAAGATAAAGTGGCGATAATTACCGGATCTGCCAGAGGAATTGGCTTTGAGATTGGAAAGATATTTGCTGAAAATGGCGCAAAGGTCGTTTTGTCCGACCTTGATCAAAACACTGTTGAAAAAGCTGCCTTGGACCTAAGGAACAAAGGCTTGGATGTTATCGGCTTAAAAGCAGACGTAACAAGTGAAGAAGATATTATCCAACTAATCAAACAAGCTAAAGACAAATATGGACGAATTGATATTTTCATTAATAACGCCGGCCTTCAACATGTTGCACCAATCGAAGAGTTTCCAACTGAAAAATTCGAACTGATGATCAAAATCATGCTGACCGCTCCATTCATCGCGATCAAGAACGTTTTGCCCATCATGAAAGAACAAGGCTTCGGCAGAATCATCAACATCTCTTCCATTAACGGGCTAATTGGATTCGCCAACAAAGCAGCTTACAATAGTGCAAAACACGGTGTAATCGGATTAACGAAAGTAGCCGCCTTGGAAAGCGCCTCTTCAGGCATAACCGTAAATGCCCTTTGCCCAGGATACGTGGACACACCTCTCGTCCGCGGTCAACTGGAGGACCTGGCAAAAACAAGGCAAGTACCGCTGGAAAGCGTTTTGGAAGAAGTCATCTATCCGCTCGTCCCACAAAACCGCTTGCTCGACGTAAGCGAAATTGCCGACTACGCCATTTTCCTTGCAAGCGATAAAGCAAGAGGCATCACCGGCCAAGCAGTTGTGTTAGATGGCGGGTATACAGCACAATAAAATACATCTTGCAAAAGAACAAAAGCCCGAATGAACGGCACCAAAAAGGTGCTCTTTTATTCGGGCTTTTCTGTATTCATGGAATAACAGGGCAGTCTTTTCCTGAGGAAATAATGTGGAAAATTTTGGTGGAAGAAAGGATTTCCCCATGTTACAGTAATATAGGGATACCTCCCCTTTTTACAAAAATAAAAGGAGGCCTCGTCATGATTATTAAGTGGGTTAGACTGCGATAATTAAAGGGGCAGGCCAATCATGCTCCGGAAAGAATTTATTGATCTGCGCAATTAGATAATATTTAATACGGAGGTAAAAAACATGAGTGAACAGATACTGAAAATAAATAAAGTCGATATATGTACGGAAAGCTTTGGAAACCCTAAGGACCCTGCTGTGCTTTTGATCATGGGAGCCATGTCTTCATTAGACTGGTGGGATGAGGATTTCTGTCTCCGACTCGCTGGTCAGGGGAGGTTTGTCATTCGGTACGATCATCGGGATTTGGGACGATCAGCCGTTTATGAACCCGGTACTTCCAACTATACCATAACGGACATGGCTGACGATGCCGTGGGTGTCCTGGACGCTTATTCCATAAAGCAAGCTCATATCGTCGGAATGTCCCTAGGCGGTATGATCGGTCAGATTCTTGCCTTAAGATATCCGGAACGCGTATTTACTCTTACGCTAATTGCATCAAGTGTGTTCGGGACTGTGATGGAAAAACTGCCTCCAATGGACCAGACAATATTGGATCATCATGCGAAGAGTGCTTCCATCGATTGGTCAAATCGGGAGGCGGTCATCCCTTACCTTGCGGAAGGATGGAAAACATTAGCCGGTTCCAAACCTTATGAGCAGAAAAGAATGAGTAAGCTGGCGGAAAGAGAGTTTAATCGCGCCAAACAGCTACCGAGCAGATTTAATCATGCCATGCTGCAAGGCGGGGACATGTATTACGATAAAATGGGTGAGATCAGCGTACCTGTCGTCATTATTCATGGCACAGAAGATCCAGCCCTGTCATACGAGCACGGGCTTGCACTTGCGAAAGCCATCCCTCATGCAGAATTAGTGACTCTTGATGGATCAGGGCATGAGATTCATAGTGAAGATTGGGACAAAATTATAGATTCAGTTATAAAGCTTAGTTCGTGATAAAAGAATAAGTGGAAGATGACCCTAATAAAAGCCCAATTTCTCAGTGTTACAAACGAGAAATTGGGCTTCCTTTGTTATATAGTGCATACAAACGTTAATTCAAATGAGTGGTACTGTTTAAAAATCTAATAAGTTTATATGGATGTTCGGTATACTCAAGAAGATGAATGCCAGTATTATTGGAATTGAACCACACATCATCAATTTCGTGTGGCAATTGAAGAAAACTTTCAATCAGTTTTGTAATCATACCCCCGTGGGACACAACCGCAATCCTTTTATAGTTTGCACTGTTTTCTCTAAGATGGGAAAGTACATTTTGAGCTCGTAATCTAAAATCAGATTCACTCTCCCTATCTTGCATCTCTCGTAACTCATCCAAGAATGTTACTGGACATCTGATAGTATTGGATAAAGTTTCGGCAGTTTTACTGGCACGAATCAAGGTACTTGACCATATGAATTCCGGTGGAAACTCTTCTGAAACACGACGACACATTTTTTCTACTTGTTCCACGCCCTTAATAGTCAGCGGTAAATCTGTAGATCCTTCATAATTTTCTTCTAAAAAATCGTCTTCTGACTCACCATGTCGAATTAATAGTATCTGCAAGATAACACCTCAATTTTGTTTATTTATCCAAATCATTAATTCTATTCAACTTTAATAAAACCTTTAACAGAATAAAAACAGAGGCATCCGTTACAATTTAGACCTGCATGAAGCTTGTTCGTTGCATAAGAGGAGCCGCTGATCAGCTCCTGGTAATGAAGTAAAGCATCCGTTAGTGAACAAGACTGAGTTTTACCGTGTATAATGTTCCCTAAAAATCAGTTTATATTTTGGCCTAAAATCAATTTCTATTGTTTGTTGGGAATCCTCATTCAGAACCGTTAAAAGTACACTTGAAAGTTCCCTTTTGTCTGCTGTAATCTCAAATTTGTCAACTCGTTTTAAATCCAAAAGTGATAACAATTTATTTGAAGTCGGTTGAGTTACTTGTATTTTTACTTCACCGTAAGATGGAGATAGTGTAACAATAAAGTCTTCCTCTCCATTAGAAAATTGATATGTTGCTTTATTATAATAAAATGGTAAACCTTTCTCAGTGGTATCAAATAATGTAGGTTCACACTCAAACAACGAAAGAAGATCGTCTTCATCCGGGAATACATTCACTCACCATCACCACCTTTCAACTCCCTATTTTAACATTTTCTTGTTGAGCTAAACTGCCCCGTTAGTTCTACAAGAAAATCAACATACCCTTTAACAGAGCTGGTTTAAAAAAATGTAATATATTTACACACAACCACTGGAACATCTGTTCTATTTATGTTATTATTATAAAAACAAAAAAAAGATTTGATCCTACCAAACGATTTGATCCGTAATTATAATTAAAGGTCGGTTGTATCCGCGGGCCTTACACGGTTGTACCGCTGAGCCGAGCCAATTGCTCTAGGGTGCCGGTAAAGACAGCTCCGAACTTCAGCTAACGCACCCATTAATTTGTTTAAACTTTAAAGGATTGAACCAAACATTCTTCATCAACGACAATTTTCTTTTTTTCTTCAAATCTCTATTTAGCTCACTCTCTTGATACCTGCTGCCGTACTCACGATTATTGCTTTGGTACTTACAAATCATACCCGGGTCGTTGTAAATGTGACCAAAACCTTATCAATTGTGCGAAATCAACTAACATTTTTGGTTGGGGCGATATTGTAATCGTATTAGAAGGAATAATGCGTGCAAATTCGACTTCTTATTCATAATGAAAAAGCTGCCTTACAGACAGCTCCTATCTTCAGCAACACACCAATTAACTCAATAACGATCGATCTACTCTCGGTGTTTATCAAGCATTTGTTTTAAATATTCTTCAGATTTTCCCTTTGGTATACTGAGGCTTTCCCATTTATTGTTTTTTACTTGTTTACCAATATAAACTATTTGCCCCACATGATAAGAATAATGTGCCATTTGCCTCTCAATAGCCTCTAATACCAAATGACTTTCTCCACGAATATATATTTTTTTTAATAAATCTTGCTCACTTAAACCAGTTAATGTATCAATCAGGGTTTGCCAACCCTTTTCCCAAACAATTGTGAGCTCTGATTTTGAAGATATATCATCTGAAAATTCTTCGTCACGATTTCTATATTCCTTCTCTCCGTCTGTTGTTAAAAAGTCAGTCCACCTTGAAACCATATTTCCACTCAGATGCTTTACTATTATTGCGATACTATTTGACACGTCATTATAAGCCCAATAGATTTCCTCTTCAGATAATTGGTTTATCGTTTTATCTCCAAGACTTTTTACACTTTTAAATCTTTCAATTACAATTTTTAAATATTCGTTTCCAATATTCATTATTCCGCCCCCTCAAATTTTTTTATAGAGCTTACACAACTAAATTGCCAAGTTAGCTCCGATCCCAATTTCTTGATTTAATAATAATAAAAGATGGTCTCCGGTTTTCATTAATTAATTTCGGCATTTGCTCTAATCCAGCAGGGATTGATTGTGGTTCAATAATCTTTTCTACTACAAACCCATTATCTATAAGTGTATTTATTAAAGTTGAAATAGTTCTATGATATATAATCACACCGTCAATATACCAATGTTGTTCCCTTTTTCCTTCTTCCTGGTAATTATCCAATGCCCAATGTAATTTAACCCCTTCATTATCGTGAATCCAATTATCCATCTCTTTTCGAGCTGTAACTATCGGATGTTCAGTTGAAAAGATAAATTCACCGTTCTTTTTTAATAATCCATTAATCTTCTTAATTAGGTTTGGGTAATCTTCTATGTAATGAATAGCCAAAGAACTTATGATTAAGTCAAATTTTTGATTCGGTAGATCCAGGTCTTCTATTGGTATACACATATAATCTATTTTCTCGTGATTGTTATCTTTTTTCGCCTGTTCAATCATATTTCTTGAAATATCTACACCTAAAACTTTCGAAGCACCGTTTTCTATACAATAACTTGAAAAATGACCAGTTCCACAACCTAAATCTAATATTGATTTTCCCTTAAGGTTTGAAATGGTAGATTTAATTGATGGCTGTTCGACAAAATCATTATAGGTAACACCACTCTCACGTAACGACGTATATTCATTAAAGAAAATCTGATTATCATAAATATTTTGTTTCATTCATTTCCTCCTCCTGTTCTAGCAATAATCTATTAATATTAATTCTCGGAACATATTAAAAAGACCTCTTTTGATTAGTCCTGCCACCGATAGTTCCATAATAAAAAAGCTGCCTAAGGCAGCTACGATCCCCAGCTAAAAATAAATAAGAGCTGTCGCAACAGCTCTTCGGATAAATCTTACGCCTATGCTTACTTTTTCAAAACGGGAATCCAGATTTCACTTCGAAATGTTGGTGAGGTTACATCTTTATTTTCGTTCCAAAGGATTTCCGGCCCTTCGATTTGTTCATAGTTAGAGGATGGAAACCATTCGGAATAAATACGTCCCCATACATTTTGCAGTGTTTCAGGAAAAGGTCCGACTGCTTCGAATACCGCCCATGTAGATGCATCAACTTCAAGCTGTGTTAAGTTATCTGGACATTCCTTCGTTGTAGCTGCGCCTATATAATGATCAAGCTCCCCTTTTTCCTCCAGCCTGCCTTCGGAAAAGTTCGCAGATGCACTAAGCATTCCTGTTGGCTCGACATTCGAAAGGTCTTTAAGTTCATTTATCGTTTTCTCGTCTAAACTTTGCCACATGGATGCAATCTCTGGATTAACCCCGTTAAAAATGATCGGAACTCTTTTTTTAATTCCAATAATGCGAAACGCCTCTTTTTCTTCAATTCGGTAGTTCATTTCGCTGCCTCCTTTAATGGATAATTGGAAGGACATCGGTGGAAAGGCTTTAAGTGAATGGCCATTACTTCTCGCTTCTGATGGTGTGATACCATGCAAATGTTGAAACGCCCTTGTAAAAGAGTCCGGTGAGCTGTACCCGTACTTTATCGCTATATCAATGACCTTTATGGTGTTATCTTTAAGCTCAAACGCCGCAAGCGTAAGTCGTCTTCGGCGGATATACTCGGATAGGGAAATACCTGCCAGGAAGGAAAACATCCTTTTAAAATGATATTCCGAACAATAAGCTAGCCTTGCAACTTCTTTAAAGTCAATTTCATTCGTAAGATTGTCTTCAATGAATTTAATGGCACCATTCATATTTTTGAGCAAATCCATTCAATGACCTCCCTTATATCAACAGAATAGCAGGAGTTGAAACTAATCATCCGACTTTCTGTGCACGATTATGCAGGGTATAATCCTACTTCAGCTAAACTTCAGTTAGTTTAAGTACAAGCCCTCACAATCTTTTATAGACTTTCAATAAAAAAGCAACCTTTTAACTCGATTCTCAGCTAACGCACCAGTTAGTTAAGTACGGAGGTAAGGGATTCTTGCAAGCATTTTAATTACAACAGGTATATCTAAGTAATTAGAAACAAATATTATACATGTTGCAAGTCCAAAGGAGGTGGCTAAAATGAACGCACAACGAGCGGAAGAAATTGCTTCTTCACCAAATATGGTTACTGTAACCTATAATGAGGAAAGTATCTACATTGAGCATGTGGATGAACAAAATGGAACGGCTACAATCCATCCCCTTGATGATCCAAATAAAAAACAAAGTGTTTCTGTAACCAGCTTACAAGAGCAGTAATTTCCTCGATTCAATAATAAACCTCCACTTTCGGGTGGTGGTTTATTGTTCGGTTCAATTCAATTACCATCTTATTAATTAATCTATCCCCTATGCATCCGTTAGATGAACAAGCACCACCTCTTCTATAGCACATATTCATCAAAAGCGTAACAAAAAAAGCCAACATCAATTGTTGACTTAATATATATATCGACATTCGAATTCCTATGGGCTAAGCAATCTTTTACTAACAGAGATAAACATTATTACTTATATATTTCATTTTCCAATATAATCACTTTTTCCCCATTCGCTGCTTTCCCTATTTGTTTCGTATTTTCAACCAACCGAAAAATATTATCACAGCATTGTTTGGTACCTATAACTAATAATGGTACACCTATAAAATCAATTTTTAATGCTCTTGATAAATATCCCCCTATGGACATAGCAATAGGTACAGTTGGTGATGTATTGGAGAATACAATTTTTTCGTTAAAATGAAATTTCTCTTCTAGTAGTAAAGTCAATTCTTTTAATGCTGGAACAACAAGTTTGTCTCTTTTATGTCCAATTGTATAAACTGAGTCGCCATCCTCATCGGTCCCGCGAAAAATTAGCTTTCCAAAATCTTCTTTCGTTAATTTATTAAAATATTTTACATTTAATATTTCTTCCGAAGTTAATTTTCTTTCCGATTGAGGTAATTGTTTTAAATGATATGCGGCAGCCAAAGACGTGGTATGTGTGCCCCCATAATCATTATAGATATACATCATGATATCATCCCTAATAGTTTTATTTAATACTATTATGGACAGATAATCCATTTCCAATTCGGTTGATTATTTACCTCCCCATCCTAGAGATGGGACAGAAAATTTTATTAGCTTATCATTGATTGTTTCTTTTTTAATCGGGGCAGGCAATACTGTATTCCTAACATCAGCGACCGTTTTAAGGTCAAAGGATTCTATTGCTTCCCCTTCTTGGTTCATGATTGAGAGAATTCCATCATTGCTCGTTTTTAGACTGGGTATATCATTAATTAAATGAGTATAGTATAAGTCTTCGTCCAGCGTGTAGGAATTAGAGTAGTCTGCTGAATACAGTATACTTTTTTTATCAATTTTGGCTGATTTAAAGTTTTCAAAGGCATAGTTGAATAAAAGCTCAGTATCAGAGTAGGCAACCTTGTCTGAAGGAGCTTTTAGAGTGACGGCAATCAAGTCCTGCTCTCCTCTAGTAGCAGTAGATATCAGGGTGTAGCCGGATTTACTGACGAAACCGGTTTTCCCGCCGGTTATTCCCTTATAGGGTAGTTCGCCTTTTAACATTTTATGATGGGTAACTAGAGTTGTGTCCCATGTTTCCACTTCCCATGGTAAATCCTTCTTCCCAAAATACTCACGGAAAGTTTCATTTTTCATTGCATATTGGGTAATTTTCGCAAGGTCACTGGCTGTAGTTACATGGTTTTTGTCAAACAATCCATGGGGGTTCGTAAAATGAGTATCGGTGACGTTTACTTCTTTTCTTAAAAACTCATTCAGATCTTCCATGAACAGTTTTTCACTACCAGACATATGCTCGGCAATAGCGATGGCTGCATCATTTCCGGAGTTGATTAGCATCCCTGCAATTAATTTGGAAAGCTCTATTTCCTCCCCAGGTTCAATGAATACCGAAGACCCGTCTGCCTCCGCTGCTTTTTTGCTAACAGTCACCAGTTCGTTCTGATCCCCATGTTCTATAGCATATATAGCAGTGGCAACTTTCGTTAGACTGGCTGGATACATACTTTTTTTCATATTTTTTTCGTATAATACGTTCCCACTTTTCGCATCAATAACGATTCCGGCTTCACTATTGAGAGGTAAGTCAGATTCTGCACTTACAGTCGTAGAGGCGAAGGGGATTAAAGCCAAAATGAAGATGAAGAAAAACTTATTCATATGCCGCTCCTTTAATGATAGTAAAATCCTATATAGTCATAATAAAATAAATCTGAATGTTTAGAGATGGATTATTGAAATTGAAATAAAACAGTAATTACCCTTTAATAATTTTGGAAACATTTCGGGTAATATCTTTCATTTCCTTTCCTGAAATAACTTTATAAGGGGGATTGCCCTTTTAGTGGGTTTATGACTTTCTCTTCAAATAACGTAGCGAGCCACTTATAATAGCCAGAAAGGCTACAAATGAATGAGACTTGATCAGACGTTTTCGCCTTACCAAAACGGGTAGTGTATTATATAAGCATGAGTATGATAAACGTCTCTCTATAGGAGGAATGTTCATGAATCCGGTCATTTTATTTGATGGTGAATGCAACTTTTGCGATTCGAGTGTCCAGTTCATTATCAAGCGGGATCCGCAGGGGCTTTTTCATTACGCTTCGCTTCAAAGTGAGGCGGGTCAAGAGTTGCTGAAGAAGTACGATGTTCCTGCAGATATTGATAGCATGGTGCTGATCGAAAAGGATCAGGCCTACTATAAATCGTCTGCAGCCTTGAGGATTTGCCGCCGCTTACAAGGAGCATGGAAATTGCTTTACGGTTTCATCATCGTTCCAAGCTTCATCCGGAACTTCGTTTATGACTTCATTGCCAAGAACCGTTACAAATGGTTCGGAAAGAAAGAAGAAAGCTGTATGTTGCCGTCGCCAAGTGTTCGAAAGCGTTTTTTATAAAAAGACCTCATCAACAAAAAAAAGGACTTCAAAGTATTCGAGGTCCTTTTTGTTTGTTGTATTAGAAATGGTCAAAAAAAGAAGGACGATCAGCGTTCATGGCTTTTCGTCCTTTTCATTGTGTAAATGTGGAGTATCTCCATAAATGGTTCGCCGTAGGATGCGCCATCATTTCGAGCCCTTTGTTTTCCGCTTGGTGCAGGGGTTGCCAGTTTGGTTCGTCTGCCTCCTTTAGGTAGACTTCGTGATGGGGTGCCTGGTCATGATAGCCGGCTATATTGATTTCGCCATTTCGGTAAAAGGTCCCGATTACTTTATAGTCCACGGCAGGAGAGATGATGATTGGGTTGCCTACCGAGTGTGTCAGCTGTATCGTCGTTTTCTCATGATTGGATAATATGCGCTTCACTAAAATGTCTTCATCGGATGCCACTCCTTCTTCGAGGAAATCCCCATCATGGTTGTAGGCCTCACTCTTCCCGACGGCTTTGAAAAATTCGATCTCGGCTTCCTTCTCCTTTTCGTGAATATACACATCGACCCTAGTCCTGTAACGGGATGATTCAGGATCAAACCCGCGGTTGTCACCTTTAAAATATGGAACCATTGATGCAAGATTGGGGTTTTTCAGCCACTCTTCCGGTAAAAAGGTGGAATAGCGAAGCTGCCTATTTCTTTTCTTTTTACCATCCACATCGTTTTCAACTGACTGTAAAAGTTGTTTCACAGGTCCTATCTTTTTGGTATTCGTTATTTCCTCGATCGCTGCCTGTGCTTGGGAAGAACCTTTTTTAAATGCTCCGACAATACTCGCCAAAAGGGATTTCACCGCGAAGGACTCTTGCTCTGAAAGTGGCAGGGGCCGCTTAGCTTTGATGGTGTAGGTGTATGCTCGATCTTCACTAATGCCCCGATCACTGAAGGAACATCCATCCACTTTCCCAACCTCCACGCCGTTCCGGTAAACCCTATACTCCTTTATCCCTTTGATGGGCTCCCATTCCAAGCTGGTTTGGCCTTTTGCGACAATCGTGGTGAACACCAAATCCAAAAGGATATTGTCCTCTTTTTTATTCTCGGCGGTCGTTGATGTCTGTATTTTCATCCTGTTCACTGCCTGTTCTTTTTCATTCAAGCTATCTATCGTGTACGTATAGATGGTTCCTGGAGTCAAACCCCGATCTGCAATACTTGGCTCCGAGCCGCTGTAAATAAGCTCTTTCCCCCTATATACCCGATAGAAACCACCTTCATCAGGCCAAATAAACTTAATCGAATCTTCCTTCCGTTCGATCTTACACATCAATGAAGCCGTTTTGAATACAGCTTGATGCTTCCTCTTATTGGAAAGGAGATAAGCGATTCCTGCAAGACCAAGAGCAAGCAATGAATGCCGTGCAGTGAATGTAACTCCGCCCACTTTTAAACGGGGAAATGAATAATGAACGATCAACTTCTTCATCACCTCTTCCTTTTCTAGGTGTTATTTCTTTACCCACTTTAAACTCCAAGCACACTTTGCAATGTGCTGTGATAGGCATTTCCCCGGGACACGATGTTGAATAAACATAAAAAAACCGAGGGAATGGTTACTTCCCTCGATCATTTATGTGTTTTACTGATTTTTCCTTCTATTTTAACGGCGGCTTTTTTCCCCGCCCTTGCGTCCTGCTTCTTCCCGGCTCATTTTTCCATTACCGGAACCGTCAGAGCTGCCGTCGCCATCTCGTTGATTGGCCCGTGCCTCTCCGCCTTTTTCGCCGATTTCCTGATAGAATTCCTTACCATGACTCTCGGATGTCGCTTCTCCGCCTTTTTGGCCAATCTCCTGATAAAATTCCTTATCATGATTTTCGGATGTCGCTTCTCCGCCTTTTTGGCCAATCTCTTGATAGAATTCCTTATCATGATTTTCGGATGTCGCTTCTCCGCCTTTTTGACCAATCTCTTGATAGAATTCCTTATCATGATTTTTGGCTGTTGTTTCTCCACCTTTACGACCTGCTTCTTCACGATTCATTTTACCATTGTTGTTAGTCATTAAAAATTCCTCCTTATTATTTGGATTTTCCATGAACTAGCTACATGTGTCATATACCCGCTTGAACGGCCATAAAACTAGAATCTACTAAATACTTCAGGTCGCTTCTTCTATTTAACGGCGACTCTTTTCCCCGCCCTTGCGCCCTGCTTCTTCCCTGCTCATTTTTCCATCATCGGACCCATCACGTTGATTGGCCCGTGCCTCTCCACCTTTTTGTCCAATTTCCTGATAGAATTCCTTATCATGGTTTTCGGAAGTGGCTTCTCCGCCTTTTTGGCCGATTTCCTGGAAAAATTCCTTATCATGATTTTTGGCTGTCGCTTCCCCGCCTTTGCGGCCAGCTTCTTCCCTGCTCATTTTTTCATTGTTGTTAGTCATTAAAACTCCTCCTTATTATTTGGATTTTTCATGAACTAGCTACAGTTTTATGTATACCCGATAGTTTCAGTATAAAACTAGAATCTATTAAAACTTTGCCATTTTAAAAGGAAGAGCATCATGAATGATTTCACTCATGATGCTCCCCGCTTTTCGTTAACCTGACTTGGAAATCCCTTCTCGCAAGCGATTTGGCAGCTCCACAAGCGTCTCATTCAAAGTATCCAATTTCGTTTCAATCCTATGAAGCAAATAAAGGGTAACAATGATTGGGAACCCAATATCACTAACAAATGGCAAGATTTGGTCCACTTTTCATTCACCTCTTTTCCAGGGTGTCCTTCAAAGATGAACTTCCCGTTCTTTAGATAAGTTCCACTTCCTCGACATTCCGCTCGACAACGCGCGCCGCTTTCAAATCTACGAAATCCCCGGAAGATGTAACGAACACATTCCCCGCTATCACTTTTTCCATAGCCTGTTTAACCGTATTTACACTGACCGGCTCCTTCGGATTATCAACAGAAATCGTCGCTGACTGCCCTTCCTTCGTAACGAAAATCATTTCCAGTACTTTAGCCATTTCATGTCACCTCCCCCTCTTCCAACTTTTCAAAATCCAATTAGCTAAACAATGAATACGTATCCACTCGAGTCACTTCGCCCATTGGATAATTCTGCACACTCGCGATTGCAACAGCTGTCGAAAACAACTGATCTGCCGTCGCATCGACCTTGATGTTCGAAAATGACCTCCTCCTGAAAACGAGAGCCCCTTTTTCATTTAACCCCGTCTCAAAATCGATCCGCAACGTACTTGATACTGGAATCTGGTTTGCCATGCCACTCACCCCCTTTCACACTCTATATAAACTTTTACGGGATGAAAGTAGCATGGCCTTGAAATTTCTTAATTAGGACATAAAAAAAGCCGCTCATCATTTGAGCAGCTCTCTTTATCAGTCTTCTTAAAATCCATATTTTTTACCGTCTTTCAGGAATGCCTTTAAAACAATATCCACAAATTCTCTACTGGCCATCATCTATTGTCTTCTTCTCTCACTAAAAAATCTTCCTCAATTATTAGCGGTTTTTCCACAAAATTAATTCTTCTCATTATTTGTTGTATTACTCTCGGAAAAAAGTAAGCTCCAAAGAAAGCACAGATAAAAGCCTGGGACCAAGTTTTTAACCATGTAGATAAGAATATATGATCATACCCACTATTTATTGAGACTAATATAAATGAAATAAAAAAGGACATACTAAAAGCCATTAAAAATGCATAAATAATATTTCTGTATTTAACGTTAATATTCATTATCTTTCTACTTCAACTCCTGATCTAATAGGTTCCTGATATTTTTAATTAATTTAACAAGTGAAACATTACTTCCCAACCAAAATCAGTATGCTTGTTTTACGTAGTCCTGTTCACAACTATATTTTATTCCCTCCATTTACATTAGTAAAACCAATTTTTATAATAGATCTATTAGGATTACTAATGTAAAGGGGATTGTGAGGTTGAATTCGTATTATGCTTTTATCAAAACCATAGAAACAGGCAGTTTTACAAAAGCTGCTGAAGAACTTGGCTATACTCAGTCCGCCATTAGCCAAATGGTGCATTCATTGGAGGAAGAGCTTTCTACCACTCTTATTTTACGTTCTCGAAAGGGTATTACACTGACACCGGATGGCGAGGAATTTTTGCCCTACATCAGGAAGATTTGTAATTCACATAGGGAACTGACTGAAAAGCATAAAGAGATGGAAGGACTGCAAAGTGGCCTTATTCGAATTGGCACCTTTTCCAGTGTTACATGCCATTGGATACCGGGATTGATCAAAGATTTTAAGGAACTTTACCCAACTGTTCATTTTGAATTACATCAAGGAAATTATACGGAAATCTCAAACTGGATTAAAGAAGGCAGCGTAGACTTTGGCTTTGTAAATTCAAATGTTTCGGATCTAACTACGATACCCTTGCAAGAAGATGAAATGCTGGCTGTATTGTCAGAAAATCATCCCTTAGCATCATCCACAAAAGTCTCATTAAAAGAATTGCTAAAAGATCCTTATATCCTGTTGGATGAGGGAGTGATAAATGAACCTTTAATAGTTTTTAACCAGTACAATTTTGAACCTGATACACAATATCGAGTATATGATCCCTATGCGATCATGTCCATGATTGAACAAGAGCTTGGCATTTCGATTTTACCGAAACTTCTCTTAAATAGATGTCCCTATAATATTGTGACGAAAACTATCACTCCTTCTATTATTCGAACAATTACTCTGGCATACAAGGATAAAAGGGTATTGCCAATTGCAAGTCGGTATTTTATTGACTTTATTATTGAAAGGTATAGGGAAGCTAGATAAAAATTCTCAAAACTGCGTTATCTATAAATGGAACCTTCGTATTCTACAATAACGGCTGGATTAAAAAATCCAATAAATAAAGCCTTAATTCGCTTCGATAAACACTCTTCCATTAGATGGTTTGGTTTTATTTAGTAAGGCAATGCAGTTTGCAAAAAGCATTGCCATTGATGGAATAGTACAACCAGACATTTAGCCTTATCCCGTCCCGGTTGCTTGTTTCATAAAAAAATCCTGGGATTTTTTCTGATTAGAATACCGTTTTTACTTTTCACTTTATTTTTCCTTTAAATTATTTTTTTATAACTGACATTTTTGATGTGAAGTTAAATTCCATTTGGCTTTAAATGGAATGTCATGTTCGCCTTTTCTGGGAAATAATAATGATGAAAGGAAGTGGATGTTGGATGTCATTAGAATGGTTTGACAGAGTAAGCGGGGAATTGCAGGATCATCTTAAATCAATTTGTGAGAAATACGACCGCAATGGCAGCATGATCGTGGAACGCGGGTCTAAGCATCCACGCATCGAATTTTATACAGAGCTTGATGACGATGAGAGAGATTATTTTTCCACGCTGTTTTTCGATCCGTATAATGAGGAATTTTATATGGAATCCTTCGATCCGGATTTAGGGCAGATTAGCAAGGTGATCCTTTCAGATATTGAAGATATCGTCGATGCTGTCCATGAAAGCTTCCATAATTATTTGGAAGAGGATGACAACGATTATGAATTTGAATTGGATGATGAGTATGATGAATCTTATGATACAGACGGCGGCGAAGAATCCGATGTATACGAAATCGATGTAGATTGGGAAACGCCTGAAGTGACCGCCTATATCCAGGATAATGAAGTGGAGGTCACCTATCAATTCGGCATCGTGCAGGAAACGGGTGATGGTGTGTTGAAACGGATCAATCGAATTCGGACAGCGGATGATGACCTGATAAAGGATGAAACAAATTTCATTTTCAGCAGGGAAGAAGCTAGCACGATCATCGCCATGATAGCCAGTCATATGGATTCACTTAGTGAAATGGAGTAAAAAAACCAACAAAACCTTGTCCATGATCATCATGGACAAGGTTTTATTAAATAAGAAGCAGTTCATATACCTCCGACAATTGAGTGACCCGTTCCGTATCACTGACTTCCTTTGCATGCTTAATTTCCTGGGGAAGAATATGGTTAAGGAGACTGGATTCTTTACCAGTAAGCTTATTGACGAGTTCTTCTTCAGAATGAAAATGTCCACTTTTGATTTTATTATAAATTTCCTGCGCTTCAGGATATTGGTCCGTATAGTTAGACAATATCTCACGTAAGTAACCAATCGTACGATCCATCTTACCATCCCTCTCGAATGTTAATTTTTAGATGCTCCATTTATAACTTCCCCCATTATTTGCTGATAAATTCCTCTGTTGACCCCAAAAAAGGGATATCCAAATTGGATATCCCTTTTTTTTAGGGTTTTACTCGTAAGTTTTGGGGATTTACTCGTGAATTCTTGGCTTTTACTCGTGAGTTTTGGAGTTTTACTCGTGAATTTCAAGGATTTACTCGTGAGTTTTGGAGTTTTACTCGTGAATTTCAAGGATTTACTCGTGAGTTTTGGAGTTTTACTCATGAATTTCAAGGATTTACTCGTGAGTTTTGGAGTTTTACTCGTGAATTTCAAGGATTTACTCGTGAATTCGTTATTTATACAATACCAAACCAAGAATAGAGGGCAATGATCACAAAGACAGCCAATGATTTAATGATGGTAATCATGAATATGCTGCCATACGATTGTCTATGCGTTAATCCTGTGACGGCAAGCAGGGTGATGACGGCTCCGTTATGCGGAAGTGTATCCATGCCGCCTGATGCCATGGCGACGACACGGTGCATCACTTCGGGTGAGATATTTGCCGCAGCGATCGCCTGATTGTATTTATCGGCCATTGCGCTTAATGCAATACCCATTCCCCCGGATGCCGACCCCGTTATACCTGCCAGTGCACTAGTTGTGACAGCACCATTGACAAGCGGATTCGAAAATACGCCAGAAATTCCATCACTGATTTTTACAAACCCTGGAAGGGCAGCGATGACTCCGCCGAAACCATATTCCGAACCAGTGTTCATGACGGCAAGCAGTGAGCCGCCAATACTGTTGTTCAGTCCTTCTTTCATGTTTTTCGTCACTCGTTTCCAATCATAGGCAAGGGCTGTGATGATACCGACGATCAGGGCAATTTCCCCTGACCAAATTGCAGCATTGGCCGCTACATCAACAGAGTAATCCTCTAACCCAATTGCAGAAAAATCGAATCCATCCGGATACCATTTCGGTATGGCTTTAGACAAATAGTTATTCATGATGGCAACTAATGCAAGCGGAACGAATGCTAAAATCTGCCGTAAAACAGATTGGTTTGAATGCAGATTAGGAACTGGTTCCTCTTTTTCCTTGTCCTGTTCAGATCCAGCGGCATTTTCCTCTGCAAGCCCATAATATCCTTCTCCCGCTTTTTTGGCTCGCCTCTTCCGGCTCTCCAAGTAGGCCAATCCAACCGATAAGACAAAAATGGCACCTATGATTCCAAGGATCGGAGCCGCAAATTCTTATTTAACACAGCCTTCCTTAAGTAAAGCAGTCAAAAAACTCGAAGAAGAACTGCGTGTCGAACTATTCGACCGCTCAACAAGACACTTGCGTCTTACGGATGCCGGACAAATCGTGTTCCAGCAAGGCCAAAAAGCCTTCGCGGCATTATCCGAATTGAACATACTCTTGGATGACCTCAGGGACATTACAACAGGCGAAGTGAAAATCGGCATCCCGCCGCTGATCGGCACCCTGTTTTTCCCGGAAATTGCCCGCAGCTTTCAAGAACGTTATCCGAAAGTTTCCCTCGAGTTGGTCGAACTTGGGGCAAAGCTGATCGAAAAGCTTGTCGAAGAAGGCGAAATTGATCTTGGAATCGTCGTATTGCCTGCCAGTGAAACAAAATTCAATATCTACTCCTTCATTGAAGACGAATTCGTTTTATTCCTTCATGAAGAGCACAGACTTGCCCGCCATTCTGACATCACCTTGACTGAATTGAAGGAAGAGAAATTCATCCTTTTTTCAGAAGACTTCACATTACATGATTACATTATCCAGGCATGTGAAAAAGACGGATTCACCCCTGACATCTCATACCAAAGCTCACAATGGGATCTAATCATTGAACTCGTCTCATCTAAACTGGGCATCACCCTCCTGCCGAGATCGATTTATCATAAGCAAACTAACGAAAATGTTAAAGTCATCCCGCTAAAAAACTCGAACCTCCACTGGAAACTCGGGATTATCACCAAAAAAGACGCCTACCATTCCTTCGCCTTGAAGGAATTATTGAAGATGCTGAATGAGGGAGTTAGTTTGGAAAAATACATGCATTGTGACATGAAAAATGAGCCTTTAACAGATTAAACAAATGTAAAAGCAGTGGATTTCGGATGTGAAATCTCACTGCTTTTAAGCATACATTCAAAAGTTTCTTTAGTTTCGTATTAATGTAGTTTTATCTTTCAGCTTATTTCATAGTATTAAAAGATCGAATCCAAAAACTAAGGAGACTCGCGATGAAAGCAATGATATGCACGAAATACGGTTCACCCGATGTACTGGAACTCAAAGAGGTAGCAAAACCAACTCCCAAGGACAATGAAGTTCTGGTAAAGGTCCATGCGGCAACAGTGGCTTCAGGGGACATAAGAGTCCGGAGTTTCAAGAGCCCTTTCTTGTTATGGCTGCCGATGCGTATCTTCCTGGGTCTTAGAAAACCGCGAAAACCGATACTCGGAGTGGAGTTGGCCGGGGAGATAGAGGAAACAGGGAAGAATGTGAAAAAATTCAAAAAAGGTGATCAGATTTTTGCCATGACTGGCATGAATTTTGGGGCACATGCCGAATACACATGCTTACCTGAAGACGGGCCCATGGCACTGAAGCCTGCCAATATGACCCATGAAGAAGCCTCCGCCGTTTCTTTTGGGGGAACGACAGCTCTGCATTTTTTCAGAAAAGCCAATATCCAGGACGGACAAAAAGTCCTCATCTACGGTGCATCCGGTTCGGTTGGCACTTCCGCTGTTCAGCTTGCCAAATACTTTGGAACAGAAGTTACCGGAGTATGCAGTGCCGCTAATTTTGAATTGGTGAAATCGCTGGGGGCCGATAAGGTAATTGATTATATGGAAGAGGACTTCACGGAAAGACAAGAACGATATGATATCATCTTTGATGCAGTCGGGAAAAGCTCGAAAGCCACTTGCAAGAAGGCACTAAGCCCGAACGGGGGATTCGTGTCTGTTGAAGGACAAGGGATAGCAAAGGAACGTACGGAAGATTTACTATTTCTCAAAGAACTAATCGAAACAGAAAAGTTAAAATCGGTCATTGATAAACGCTACCCACTGGAACAGATTCCCGAGGCTCATAGATATGTAGAACAAGGACATAAAAAAGGAAATGTAGTCATAACTTTGGTTGATCATGATAAATCCTGACAAAACCTTCTACTGGACTGCTTTTCGCTGAGCTTCATAGCGCTTGGTCGATATAGTTCAATAATGCATATTGATCCTTAGATTATTAACAGGCTTATTGTTTTTTATTGTTAAACAATCCGGCCCCTTTGTGGAAAAAAAGTATTTTGGAGCATTGCTAATACCATACAAAAAGCAGGTCTCCAAACTTAAGAGTACGCTGTCCCTTATCAAGCCCTTAGTAATAAAGAGTCCTTAATTCAAACCCTCCTGCATTTATGACCGTAAGAGAATACCGTAGATAATCTAAGATTACATGAGTTATGTGGAGAGGAAATAGAAGATAAATAGACTTGCACTGTATTTTATTTAAATGCTATTAATTAATGTAATAAAAGCAGACGGTACAGTGTGAACCTTTTTATAGATCCGTGTTACCTTCTGCTTTTATTTAACGTAAGTTTAGTAATACAATGCACTTAACATGCCTAGTTATAGTACGGGGCATATAAGAAAATTAAAAAACATTGATGTATCAGTCTTTCTTAGGGATTTAGCTAATGATATCAGGTCGAATTAAACTATTCCTTATCATTAAGGATTAAATATCTGCTCAAACCGAAATATTACAAGTTTGAATAAACATCTGCCATTTTAAGCCACTTCCCTATAGGTACACTATAATTATCAATGTGATTAGGATAAATTTTTAACAAATAAAAATTCCCTCTATGACTATACTCAATATCAAATTCCTCCATCTCGTTCTCAATTTCGTCAGATTGATTTAATTTTATATGTAAGAGTACATAAGTTTTCCGAGGTTTAAAGAAAACAAAATTGTTAGCAATATTATTTTTTCCTATTCCAATATAACTCTTTGTATATCTAAGGGTTAAGTTTAAATCAACATTTTCATTTAATATTGTAAAGAGTTGGTCAACCAGCCCTACTGTTTCAAATCGATTTTCCCAATAAGCCCTATCTGTTACTGGCGACTCAACCTCTTCCTCTTCTTCAAATCTGAATGCTGTTTCATCAAGAACCTTTACAAAATGCAACCCAATCTTTTCTTCAATATGTACTGCACTTAATTGTATTGCAATCAGTGGGATATTCGAGTTAAACAAGCTTATTACGTTTAAAAATCTGCTAGTAATATCCTCCGCTATAATAACACCGATATGCTCATATTGCGGAAAGCGTTTCCTTTCAATATCCCAATATTCAATTGTTCGGATAATGTGACTCTCGTCTGTTCTACCTAATTGCAACTCGACACAATATCTTCTATTCTCATCTTGCAGTAAAAAGTCTAACCTTCCTGCACGTGGTTGCCTTCTTTCCTTATCTTTTAACTCAACATCTCCTAAACCAATTATACTAGGATCTTCAGCAATTCTTTCCTGAACCCAAGCTTCATTAATGGCTTGATGTGTTTTTAAAGTCAATTTATTTAACTTTATGTATTCCATACTTTAAGCTCCTTATACTTAATTATCTAATATACTAGAATACCTTCCCACTTCGCTGCCATAATCCCCACTGAAAACTTATAAATGTTTTCGGTTAAGCTATTGAGGATGACTAAAAAATCATCAAAATCTGCAAAAGTAAGGATGGCTACAACGGAAGAACCAACTAAAATTAGACCATGTAAATTTACTAGCTTTTTTATACTTGGTGCATTGAAGAGAATGTGCATTTATAGATAATTCTGACTTGTTTCTTAGTTTTTTTATTGTTCGATTTGTTTTTCATTCTCCATATAAATCTCCTAAGTAGATTAATAGTTAAATTATACCATAGTTATATTAAAGATATAATTTTTTAATAAAAGGATAACTAATTACAAATAATGTTAAGTATCTAATGCATGATTGAAGTTAAGAACCAATTACGGAATTTAAATTATGAAAGAAACAAACTCTACTTCCATGGATGTTCACGGTAAAATAATCCATATAAATTTTTCTTTAAGGAGGAAAACAAGGTGGATAAAATCAAAATTTCAAAGACTGGTACAAGAAGTGAAGAAGAGCACATATTATATTGGATAATATGTGCTCTTCTTTTTTTTGCGGAGGGCTGTGCCCAAATTTACTGGACTACTTTTAGTGAAGCAAAAAACGCTACAACAATCAGAAATACTTGTCTTCTGATAGGATGCTAACCATTCTCATCATTCATAATGGATTGGACAACTTGTTTGGTTATACTGATTCTTCCTCCTTGTAAAATGTTAAGCTAAGGCTATTCAATGTGTAAATTCTAGCGGTAAAAATGAATAAATCATTGTAGTTATTTTCTACGTATTCTTCAATGATGCCCATTCCTTTCCTGAATCTATCTACTAATAAAGTAGTATAGTTTTCATCCCAGGTAAACCGATTGATTCGTTTAAGTTCATCTGCCAAGACTTGAAACTTAAACTCCTCAACAAGAAGCTTTAATTGATACAATTTATCTCTATTTAAACAAAAGCAATTGTTTTCATTTTCATGATTTTCCCGAACGAATGTAATGAAACCATTTATGTTTCCAGCCAACATATTCGCTATTTGCATCTCAAAGTTCATTTCTCCATCACCTCAATTTCCAAAATCCAATATATGAAAAGTGTATGATTTAAAATGATATTTTAACACCAACAATTATTCTTTAAAGATAGATTTCCTTGCTATACTGAAAGTTCTAATGGAATATTACTGGTCATGATGACAATGACCATTACCGAGCCACCTCTAATTAACTTGCTTTAATGTTGATCGACAAGGTATTGCATACACAAAGAAACCTAGAACTCGCCCTCTAAATAGAAAAGCCCATTCAATATTTCCTTATTTTACTAATTTATTCCTTGACATTATATATATTGAATGATAGGTTAAAAGTAACAGAACCCACCACGCCTCTTAACAATGCGGACCAAGGTGGGTTATTTTATTTATTCAAGGAGAAATGTATGTATGGATCCTGAAAAAGATAAGCCGACTGGAAAACTCCCCACTACGTATAAAGAACAGGTGGAATTATATAGGAGCAAAAATTTACATGTGGCGAATTCTGAAAATACAGAAAAAATATTACAAAGGATTAATTATTATCGTCTATCTGCTTACGGACTAACTTTAAAGGATCCAATTAATAATGATCAATATGTAAACGGAGCATCATTTAATAAATTACTATCATTATATGAATTTGATCGTAAATTAAGAGTATTGCTTATAAGTGTATTAGAAACTATTGAAATAGCCTTCAGAACTCATACTTCATTGCCCATAGATTTGGACCTCTGGGCTATAAAGATAAAGAAAACTTTATTAATGAAAAATTTCATAAAGAATCTCTGGATGAATTGGACAACTTAATTAAAAAAAGTCGTAAAGGTTAACTATTTATTCAACATCATTACAAAAATTATGATGGTAACATTCCTATTTGGGTGGCAATAGAAGTGACTCCGTTTGGCTTCCTGTCTAAACTATATCGAAATTTAAGCGAAGATGTAAAAAAACACATAGCAAAAATATATTATAACGTTCCTTATCTATACTTAGAAAGTTGGTTGCAAACATTATCCAATGTTCGAAATGTCTGTGCTCATTATGGACGGTTATACAATAAAAAGTTAACTTTTAAGCCACGCTTGTTTAAAGAAGAAGTGAAAAAATTTGATAACAGATTTACATTTGCTGCAATATACATTATTCAAAGATTATTGACGAAGGGCGAAGATTCATTACTGATTTACACGCACTTATTTTAGAGTATGAAGATAGCTTAGAATTTTCACATATTGGGTTACCCTCCGATTGGGATGAACTTTTATCTAAAATCAATAATCAAAAGTCTTAATTGTAAAAAGATAGGAATGACAAACTCTTACTAATAGACCCAGGTTTATAAAATTGGCTTTTTTCCACAACAGCTTTCTAATTCTCCATAAACTACTTCCCACACAAAAAAAATGCCCCCTTTTCCAAGGGGACAATCTCACATTTTCGTTATCACATCGAATCCAGAACCAAAGATACAAGCAGGCCGGTTGCGGTGAATATACCCGTGATCGGTCCTCCGTCTTCATACGCTTCAGGCATCATCGTTGACGCAATCATGGCGATGATCCCGCCGCCTGCAAAGGCTGCCATCGCTGCCAGGACATATTCCGGGGCATGATCGAGAAATAGATAGCCCGACATCGAAGATAAAGCTGAAATGAGCATTACGGAAGACCACAGCAGCATGATTTTCTTCTTTGAATAGTCACTTTTAAGCAGACCAGTTGTACTGGAGAGTCCCTCGGGGATATTACTGATGAAGATGGCAATGATCAATAGCCAGCTTACCGAGCCACCGCTTATTAAGCTTGCGCCAATCATGATCGACTCCGGTATGGCATCCATCACTGTCCCAATAAAAATGGCTAGGCCCGCTTCTTTTGAAGAGCTGTTATTGGACCGTTTCCTTTTATTCGCACCTTTTTTGGAAACAAGAATATCCAAGCCAGTAAACACGGCGGCCCCTGTTATGAATCCAATCGCCGTTGCCCAGATTCCTCCATCCCGCACCGAATCAGCAAGCAGCTCATATGCCGCTGCACCTATCAATACTCCAGTACCAAATGCCATTATATAGCCAATGATGTTTTTCTTTATCGGAATGAAGATGGCGGCAAGTGCCCCAATCAGGACAGCAGAACCCGAAACCCCTCCCCAAAAGACCGCATTCCACATGCTACTCCCCCATTTCCTTTTTATAGGATAGTGTACCCTGGTTGATGTTGGGGTAAACGGTGATCCGGGAATAGAGGCCGTTAGCGTCTTTTTGCAAATTCCCTCAAAAAAAAGCAGTTATAAATCCCTGCCATGGTAGATGAGTATGAAAAAAATAGTAGAGCCGATCCGGTTATCCCATAAGGATCCTATGGATTGAGGCTCTGAATCTCTGCCTTATATGACTGATATTTGAGGCTTTCCTTCTTCTCTTTCACTAACCTTTTCAATTTTATCAACAAACATTTGGAAAACCTTTCTCTTCTCTTCCAGCTCTTTTATCGATTCTTTCAATTCGTTCAACTTTTGTTCAAAAGGTTTATGATAGAGCTCGCGGATGTTCCGAATAATTTCATCATTTATAGTGGATTGCACAACTTGTTTGGTGATATTGAATTTATAGGAATAAACCTGAAGGTCACGCTTAACTTCTTCATACTCTTTTTCTATCCCATTTAACACATCACTAATTTCTTCATTCCATTCAACTAAAGCCTTTTTCACATGTTCCTCCACCTTTGTTCCCCCTCTTTAACTAACAAAATCCGTCTCCATAAAAACTTATTTTATCAAAACTTCATTTCGGTTTCTTTTCTGCTTAGTTACTTAACAAATAAGTTTTATTAAAAAAAGATAACAGCCTGTCATAGTCTTGTGGCAGTTACGAAACACTTTTTAATAATTACATAGAATGTAACATGACAACTATAACATTTGGAGGTGTTCAGACTGATCCATACAGTTAAACCAGGTGAAACACTGACACAGATATCAAGGGACTATCGGAAACCGCTATCGGCAATCATCACTGCCAACCCGTCAATAAATCCAAATGTCATTTACCCTGGTCAACCCATTTTAATACCTGGTTTTCCTCCTGCCGATACCATTCCATTTCAAATCGATGTGTCCGTTAACAATCGTAAGCTAAGGCTGCTAAAAAATGGAGTACTGCAAAAACAATATCCGATTGCCGTTGGAAGAATGCTGTTCGGTACACCAGTAGGACAGTTCATCATCATTAATAAAGCCCCCAACCCTGGAGGCCCATTCGGTACCATGTGGATGAGTTTATCAAAAGAACACTATGGCATTCATGGAACGAATGATCCCAGCTCGATTGGTAAAGCTGTCTCAAAAGGCTGTATTCGCATGCATAATCGGGACGTGGAGGAATTATCAAGAATTGTTCCAATCGGGACATTGGTTACAATTCATCCTTAATGTGTTTAGGGAATTATTATAAATAAGCCGACGAGATTTTCTCATCGGCTTATTTTGGCATTAATTTAAAAATTACACTAAAGTCAATTTTTTCGCATGAATTTTATACTGAAGATCTGCAACATGATTTATGAACGCTTGATCATGGGATACAAATATTATCGTCCCTTCATATCCAGCTATGATTCGTTCCAATGCTTCAATGGCAGTAATATCTAAAAAATTGGTCGGTTCATCTAATAACAGAATATTGTATTCCCCTAAGAACAACTGACAAAGTTGGAGGCGAATCGCTTCTCCGCCACTTAAAGACTGAACACTTTTCAGAATATCCGTACCGACAAACTGCATCGAATGAAGTACACTTCTTAAAAATCCTTCATCATATTCTGAGCGATTTCCCAAGAATTGCAGAACCGTTTCATCCTTTGCAAATCTATAACTCATTTGACGGAAGTAACCTATTTTCGCTTTTGGAGAAAGCTCCAATCCTGCACCATTATTCGCAATATGGTGTAGCAAAGTACTTTTACCGCTACCATTGCTGCCCGTGATGGCTATTTTTTTACCGAGGGGCAGCTGGAAACTCACTTCATCTAATAATACTTTCTCTTTCACTTGAAGCGTCAATCGGTCTGCCATAATCGGGAACTTATTATGCAATTCCAATTGCTTCGACTGGCGAAATACGATTTGCCTTTCCTCTTGTACAGCTTCGACTTCCTGAAGTTTTTCCGCTCGATGCTCAATTGCCTTCGCTGCACGTTGTGCGGCTTTTTGGCTTGTGCCTTTCGATTTCGTCATAAACGACTTATTCGGTTTTGCATTCGCCTCTTTTTTTGACAATCTTCCAGCTTGAGCGATTTTTTCAGCTTTTTTCATTTTTTCCTGCGCTGCTTTTTCAAGTCGACTTCTTTCTTTAATGAATTGTTCATGAGCCTGCCTCTGTTGTTCACGTTTTAACTGCTTCTGTGCCATATACTCGCTGTAATTTCCTGAATATACGTGTACCTCGCCTTCATGTACTTCCCATATCGTTGTAACAAGTTCATCCAGTACAGCCCTGTCATGACTAATTAATACAAGCGCACCATAGTAATAGCGTAATTCATCAAGTAAAAACGAAATGCCGTCCTGGTCCAAGTGGGTTGTCGGCTCATCGATAAGTAACGCTTCAAAATAGTGCGTAAACAATTGGGCAAGCTTCACCCTCGTTTGCTCACCGCCACTTAGCGATTCTGAATTTCGTGGAACTGCTAACCTTCCCAGTAACGCTGGATCTGCCTCTGCAACAGCAGGTGCTTCAACTTGCTCAAAATAGCCACGATCGACGTAACACTTTACTTTTCCGCTTGTTGGTTGAATTTCTCCAGCAAGTAACTTTAATAACGTACTTTTCCCTGTACCATTTTTCCCAACGATGCCGATGCGGTCAAATTGATGTACAGCTAATCTTTCAATCTTCAATATCTCTTTATCTAAATAGGTCACTTCGACATTTTCTAATTCAAAACATATTTGTTCCATATTCGCTACCTCCGAAATTTGTGATTTCGTATCGATAGCTTGGATCGATACGAGCTTCTATTTCAAGCTCGCATCAAAAGAATAATAAAAATTGCAATATCCTTCCCTCCCACTTCATATTCATAGTCACCACTGACATAAGATCGTATCAATAGAAAAGTAACATCATCATGTAAAATCCCTCCAAAATAAAAAAGTACACAGAAGGCTCTGTGTACTGAAAAAACGGCATAGATATTCGGTAGAACGACAAAACTTCTACAACATACCTACCCTATACACACAGCAAATAACCCCTTATGCAAAGTGATTTTTTCCATAATATGTGTGTATATCAGTATAGTTGTAAAAATGCCACGTTTATCGCTCCTTTCAATTCTTGCCCCTATTCTAACCAGGATATTTCCAATAGTCAATTATTTTCGTTTTATATAATAGATGATTAATTATCAGTAAAGAAATGGCAGGTATCTCCCCTGCCATTTCTTTCAATTCATATTCATAGGCCAATAATAAAACACCAGTGTAACCATGATGATCATGACGCCGCTGATCATTAAATAGGCTGGGTATCTGCGGGTGATAGTCATTTCTTTTTCCTCGTCTATTTCAATCGGGGTTTGAAGGATATTTGCCTGAAACTCCCTTTCTTCGATGGTAATTGTTCCATACTTGGAGCCAAGTATCAGTGCGTGCGCTTTTATTTTCTTTATTAAGCCAATATAATATTAATCCACAGAAACCATTTCTAACTTTTTCTTTGCCTGTATATCTCTGATTTTATTCAATAGCTCCTTTCAAGCTCTATCTTGGTTCTCATGCATAATATCAACCCCAAATCGTGAAAATACATCGACTATACTTACGAATCTGGGAGCATGAGGTAAGGAAGGATTTTGATAACACCATCGAAAAAATCACTAATTTCATCAATGATGTCAAGGAAGATGTGGCAGACGAATAAAAATGGTCCCTGACAATTTCGCCAGGAACCATTTAAATTTAATATAAACTAAGTTGTAGTTGTTGTGGATTCACTTTAATGGCTTCGGCATCTTCTTCCTCGATTTCGAGAATTCGCTTGGCCATTCTTTCAATCAGTCCGACAACCAAAGCGTTTCCCATACAGAAGTACCTCATCCGTTCGGACATTCCTTCCGTCCAATGATCAGGGAACCCATTCAATCGTTCACATTCCACCGGGGTCAGGATGCGAAACCTTTTCGTTTCAGGGTCTTCCACCACATGGCTACTCCGATTCACAGTACCTTCACTTGTCACCATCGTACGGCCAGGCTTATCCAAAGCATCCGGGAAAGCCATCCCACCTTCGGAGAAGGTATATTTATGTCCAGTCGCAGCGATTCTCTCAATCTTTTTCGGACCTTTAAAATCTTTAAACTTCTCGATTGCATTTGCGTTCAAATAATACTTTTCATCGACACCTGACTGTAAGATTTCACCTAACATACGTGGTTTCTCCTCTATAGGAACCAGTTGCTCAGTATAAACCTTGCCATTTCTCATTATCCCTGCATTCAAATAAGTCTTCGAGAATGAATCCGATATTTCCAAAAGATCTTCTTCCATCATGAAACAATCCGGCTTATGCTTTGAGGAAATTTCCAACTTCACTGGGAATGCATTTGCGAAGAAACCTCGCTCATGCAGCATGGCGGCTTCGCCTTCGTTAGATCTGCTTATTACATACGGCGTATCGTTCCTGATTGCAAAAATGAAGACCCTGCGCCGCCTCTGGGCTTGTCCATACTCCGCGGCATTGACGACTCTCCACTCAACCGAATAATTCATATCCCTGAAGCTTGCCAGCATGATGGAAAAGTCCCTTCCCCGCTGTTTCGATGGTGATTTCAATAATCTGTCCACATTTTCCAGCAAGATATACTTTGGCCTGATTCCATCTACTAGCCTCATTATTTCCCAGAAAAGCACCCCTTTTTTACCTTGGATTCCCTTTTCTCCGGAAAGGCCCCTGGCAACTGAATAATCTTGACAGGGAAATCCGCCTACAATTAATTCAATCCCTTTATTTACAAACATCATTTCGTCCACTGTTGTAATATCTTCGTTGGAGTGAACGCCTTTATCGAACTGTCTTGCATAACATTCAAAAGCATCCTGTGATTTTTTTGATGGTTCCCATTGGTTACCCCAAACCACATCAAATCCTTTTGCAGCTTCTAGGCCGAGCCGAAACCCCCCGACCCCCGCAAACAATTCAATTGCATTTATCATGACCGAACATCCTTTCGGCTTTTATACCTATAATGAATGATAATCCCCTCAATAATCAAGGATTACCTTAAATATTTTATATAAATTCTTTTTGCTACTGAATATAATAGTTTAATATTATATATCCTATCTCTATCATTTTAAAGTGTAAAGAAGTAATAGTAAAAGAATTTATGATTCCATTTTTAAATACCAATGATATGGAGAACTAAAATAATATAAATGCCGCAGCATTACTTAAGAAAAGGTACCATGCAAATGATATTAGGACGATAAACAAAATAAAAATATTAAAAGGCTCCGGAGAAAACAGGAGCCTTCTTATTTCATTCCACTCTTTCATCCAATGGACTTATATCAATGACAATCGGCATACTATGTTTCAATGTACCATCGTCCTGAAGCATAGGCCCCGAAACGACACATTGCCCTTTTTTTAATGTGGATAATTTGCGTTCCCATTCTTTTCGTGCATGACTATCTTGTGCAAGATTGGCGGCTATTGAACTAATTTCATTTTCAGGTGGCATAAAGTAAACTTTTTGACTCGAACCTTGCAACCTTGAAATTTCATCGATTGTAAACTGACCTCTGAATGATTGAGTGGCATACCAACCTGACCAGCCAAACTTTCTTCCTTCCGACAAAATTTTAGCGCTTGGAGACTTTTCACGATGATCCAAATTTTGGGCTTCGTCTAAAATGACAGCTAATGGTTTAGTCTTATCACCATGATTTAATTGATAATTCCATAAATCCCACAAAATGAATTCAGTGATCATCATCTGAACATCCCGATTATAGCCAGTTAGCTGAACTATACACACTTTACCTTTTTGAGATAAAATTTCTGCCCAATTATATTCACCATCACTCCTGAATGGATTTTTATCTATAAGTGGCTTGATTTGAGACCGTGCAGTTTTGGCTGGACCTGTATTGTCCTCTCCAAGTTCCACTAAGAGCAGTTCTAGATTCATGCTGTCCCCATACTTATCCAACCCGCGAAGTACAGCTTCATAAATGGCATTTTGCTGTTGGATTCCCAAATCTTTGTATACCGACGAGAACACACCTTTAATTCGCTCGGCAATGTCCGTGTTATCCTCATCCATGTATTCATCCTCATCAAGTTCCTTTTGATTACGCTTGAAAGGGTTGATTGGGAACTTATCCCTTGCAACCAGGAATTGTTCCAGGCTACCACTTAATTGCTTTTTGAATTGTGGCTCAAGTTTAGAATTTTTAAATCCATCCGTATAATCAAAAATGATGTTGGAAATCCCGCTTCTCGATAATTCCAATAATAAGCACTGGATGAAATAACTTTTTCCCTGCCCTGACTTTCCCGAAATCAAAATATGGCGATTTGCTAGTTCCCGATGACCGTATTCCCAGTACACTTCTTTTGCGGACCCTTCTACAGTTCCTAAAAGAACCCTAACATCCTTCAACTCAGGAACGTGTGGAATACTCGGGTCCACGATAACTGGTTCTGGTTTTGGTTCTGGTTTTGGTTCTGGTTTTGGTTCTGGTTCTGGTTCTGGTTCTGGTTCTGATTTTCGTTCTGGTTTTCGTTCTGGTTCTGGTTTTGGTGGTTCTACACCAGATATCCCCATAACATCATCTGACCGTGAATCAGTGGGATCCACTATTTTAAATCGATATTTATGGAACAGTAAACTTTCTGGTTTAATGTCTGTTTTTGCACTTCTAATATTCGTTTTAAGGGTTTCAATCTCAGTGATCACACCTGAATATCCATCATCCTCAGTTAAATCAACGACCAAAATATCATCATCCAGTCTAACTGATCTCCAGGTCTGTTCCTTTTTAAAGGACAACACTGCCCCTTTTCCGATAAACGGTTGAAGATGGTTACTTAATAGATAATCATCATTCAACAATTTCTCTTTCAGGATATGGATTCGGGAGTAATCCTTTTCTGGCCAGATATCATTATCAATCAATTTCTCAGCATTAGACAATAACAATTGGATGAAGAAGTTCCTAAAGAATTCATTTTTGAATAAAGCCTGGTCATCCTCATTATATTTGGCTAATTGCGTTTTAAACAATTGTTGCGTTTTGTTAATTTGCTCTTTTGCCTTAACGATAGTCGATTCTTGATTAAAACCTATTTTCACTTCTACTGGATAATAATGCACAAAGGTATCCTCACCTCTGGTTTCTATGCCAATCAAAAGCAAATCATCACTATGCATACCTTTGACATTAAGGTTTTTCGCAGAAAATACACCTTCACTTTTCGTTAACCTTACTGCCCCTGCAATACGCAATACTTCCTCCAATGATATAGGGACCCAAAGAATGTTTTCGTGATCCAAAGTACTAAGGATATAACGTATCGCTGAAATGATACTTAACTTTTCTCGGGAAAAGTGTCCTTTACTGCCAATTATCCGGAGTAGCCATTCACCATTTAAGCTATTGAACCCACGAATGGCCGTTTCAATTTGATTTTGCTGAGTATTGATTTCCTTACCAGCTAGATATTGCTCGATTATTAATTTATATTGTGCTGATTTATCCGTAACGGTGATTGCATCATATTGTGTGGAAGACGAATATTGATCACTATAATGGATTACCAATAGGTTCCGGGATGCACTTTGGAAAAAGTTCAAATCGACATTAGGTTCTATAAAAGTCACCCAATATGACGTATCATACAATTGATTTAGTATATCTTCATCATAATTGGCTGTTCTTGTAACGATTGTTTCATCCTTACGATAAGGGTTGGTACCTCCACTATCCAGGTTGCTGGCTAACTCATTCAAACAAATGGCAATAGAGATAAGTTCGTTGGTTTGATGTTCAGCGTTCTTCAATCCAAAACCAGTACGATAATCCTTTTCCGTTTCCAAGAATGATATGGATGAAAGTAGCCCTTTCAATGATAAGCCCGTATCTATATCCTGGATTTTATTTTTAGCCGGGGAATCGTTCGATATCATTTTATAAAAGGAAATATGGGCATAGCCATATTCATTTGCATTCAATGGTTTATAATAGAGCACGTTTTCCCGAATCAACCTTAAAACATCGACTGCATCCAATTTTTTTGTAGTTAATGATACATTGAAGGTTGCTTCAAATTCTTCCACATCGTCATTCATGGAAAACTTTTCGAAGGCACTGACGGAAGCTTTATCATCATATAGGGCAACCTCAATCGGAACGATTTCTGATGCACCTTTTTTATCAATTTGCTTTTTAATGAAATTGATGAGTCCTCTAACTACCTCATGATCATTACTGATGTTAATTACATTTATTTGAATGGGTGATTTTGATTGTTTTAAAAATAAAAAAGGGAAGTGCTGTACGAATTGATTTAATTTTTCCTCCACTACATTAGCTAGAAACGCATTTGATTCGCCTATTGCCACTTTTTGCATAGGCTCATAAATCATCCATTCTGGAGCATCTTTTTGATTTATAGGGCGATAGATCTCTTTATCCTCCCCATAAATATATGGAAGTAAATTATTGGGATGTAGCCTATCCAGAATATGCAATTCTATTGGCTCATTCTTCAACCTTTTATGGATTTCCAATTGATAGGCTACATTTAAAGGGTGTAAAGGTGTAAAGGAAATTTTATCTTCCTCTATGATCGTTCCAAGTTTAAATAAGTTCTTGGATCGTTCCGCCAAAATTACATTCTCCTGAATCCCCGAAATCAATTCAATGAAAGAATTTACGTACTTAAAGGATAAATCAAAAAGCTCTTCGTTCATATATGAAAGACTAGGTAATAGATTTCGCGAATTATAATAACTTAGCAATTCGTTATAAGCCTGTTCAATTTCCACGTTTAAGTCCAGACTTAAACCTTCGAGCCCAGTCACCTCTCGCTTCGCATGGAAAAGTCCTTTACCCACCCACTCTTTTTCATCCAATAAATATACTTTTATTTCTTCACGTGCCGAAAACTCACGTGTGTTTTGTTTTAACTTATTATTTTCGACATCATAATGGAAATCCTCTAACTGTTCCCTTTTAAGTTTCCATATTCTGCTTCCCGTAATAGGAGTTACCCTAGAGATTTCTTCCTTTATATTGAATGGAATTAGGGCTCCATTTTTTTGTATTTGGAAATGTAAGTTATCATCATTCCAAGCTGAAGAGGCATTTGATATTTCAATCCCTTGATTCGATTCCATGATGACTTGGTTTTCTTCTTCAACGAATATTTCATTCCTACCAGAATTTTTATCACCAAAGGTAATCATTTCTTCTTTTTTATTTAAAATAATCTTTTTGGTTTTACTATTGACTTCATATAGCGTTTTAATTTCCCCCAAGAAATCCTGGTCGCATTCAACAATGGCAACATTGAAATCATACTTGGATTTCGATTGATTGTTATGTGTATAGACGACTTGGTGGAAAGAGGTGCTATTAGGCTCATGAGATAAGGACATCACTAGTTTTTTTCCTGATACGGTACATAAGTTTTCGGATTTTTTATGAATGAATTCTTTTTTTAGCCACTCATCAAATTCAAAGGTAAGGTTTACTTCGCTTTCTTTTGTTGTATTGAAAACAATCAAATGCCGCTTTCTTTGGCCAACTTTGGTATCTTTATGAGGCTTCTCCCAAAAGAATAATCCTTCATTGGATTTCTTTTTCGGATTTTCAATATAACCAAGAGTCCGTCCAGTTACTACATTTTCTGCTGATTCCTTCACAAATCCATAGTCCAGTTCATTCCAACTTTCTTTACGCAAGGCTTGGACACCTTTATCGTCAAATATTTTTTCCAATTGGTTTTGAAGGTTTTCATATTCATGTATATGTTGCACTTTTTCGAATAAAGAATAGTTTTCTTCTAATCTTTTTTTCATTTGACTTTGAGGATACTGGTCCAATTTCCCGTCATAGAAAAGTCCTAAATGGGAATAGTCTTCTTTTTTTATCTGTCCTTGTGATAGGAAGCCTAGTATCTCTTCATAATCCCATAATGATGATTGAATAAAAGATTCTTCCAATTTTTTGTTAAGGTGAAATTTCAATAATTCTTTATGATCGGATGCAAGGGACTTATTCTTCTCAATCTCTTCTTTCAAGGTCCTTAATATTGACTTTACATTGAAAGGCATCCCCTCTTTTTGTAAGTCACTACTTCCACCTCTTATACTGTCAAGTGTTTCATGACAAATGCTCAGTAATGCCGTCCCTGACCAAATTCCCTTCTGTTCCCCCACTTGATTACGAAGTGTTACCAAGAAATCGGGGGTCACATTTTCAGAAGTTGCCGCAACGACGATTTTCACTCTTCCGGATTGAAGTGAAAAAGTTGTATACGGTGAGCCTTGATGATGCTGGTATCTAAAAATACTTGATGATTCATCAGATTCTAGGAATTCGTAAAACGCATTAACTTGTTCCTCATTATCAAATTGCAGATAAAAGCGTTCCCCACCCTGTAATGTGACTTGATTAAAATAATTGATTAATTTCTCTGACAGATATTTATAAAATTGGTTTAACATATTGGGCATCCCCACTATCACTCTTTTTGTCTAACAAATTCAATTTATCATATAATTTCACGATTTCTTCTCGGGAATATCTATCTAAATATATGCCTCGGATCTCCAAATCAAGGAAAACCTGCTTTAATGACTTTCGTTCTTTTTTTAAACTAAGTGCAGTTAACAACAATAATAAATCCTGGCTAACATTCAACATGTAACCTAATGAACCCCTTGTTTTCAGGAAAAATTTTTTTCCAATTTCTTCAATTGACAAATTATACCGATTTCGTGGACCTTGCATCGTCGGCTTTTCGTATGCCTCTTCAATGCTTGAATATAACTTTGCAACTAAATCTTCATATGGTAAATTCTTCGGTAAGTTTTGTTCAGGTAGAGCTAGATGAAAACGATACTCCACTATCCATTGACCAAGCAGGCCCAATAGCACTTCTTTTTCTTCCGAAGGCAACTGTTCATATGTCTGCTGCAGTTCAGAATAACTCTGGGAATCATCCGTGCCCATCAGGAAGTTCAAATGCTCTAAACTATTGATATCAATTAATAGAGTACGAGCGGCTTCCTTGATCATCTGATAACCATAACCATAGCTTTTACGATTTTTGCTCGTTGCTTCCCAATCCAAAGTGTAAAAAACTTCATTGTTTGAATCGAGTTTTCCTTTTCCTTTTTGAGAAATCTTTAAGGTCAATTGGGTAATATACAAAAAGTAATAATAGCTTACGAATATTTCATAATGACTTTTAAAGTAATCCTCATGTTGCACCAAGAACAAGAAATCCTCTTTAAACATCTTTGAAATGTATGGAAGTTTGCTTGAATATTTAATTTTAGCATCATTCTTTTCCACCCCGACAAGTTGATGTAATACTAACTTCGCTACTAAATCATCGGATGAATTCTTTTCAAACATTTTCTCGAATTCCTTATCTGCCTCAATCAAGACATCGGACAAAAATTTCGCTATCTCCTGTTCTCCTTTCATTTCCGGACCCTCATTAAAGGGCAAGTATTGAAAAACGTGTGGATGGAACACTTTAATATTCCCCTTTTTATCTTGTAAAAACAGGCGAAGTATTTGTTCAAAGAATGGTTTATCTTCTTCTGAAACATCAACAACTTGGCTGATATTTTTAATCAAATCCTCAAGATTCAACTTTTCCTTCAAATGATTTGATGAAATATTACGGGTAAACTCACCTAAAACGCCTTCAAATCCCTTACGGAACTTAGGTCGCTCAGTACCTCTTGTGGTAAATGGTAAAAAGGTGCTCTTTCGATTGATTGTATGTTTAAGTCCTGCATTATCAGGCTTGATAGATAAGGAATCTCTTAATTCTTGTAAATTTTTCTGCTCAACCATCACTTAATCCCTTCTGAACGTAAATTCTTCGTAGTCATCATCATAAATCAATTTAAACGCTTTATTGGATTGAAGGTTTACGAATAATAACTCCTTTTCCCTATTTCCGTGCTGCATGATTTTATCTATAAATTCAACATATTGAATGCAATCTTCTTTATCCTTTTTATTGGGACGGTATCCTTTAGACAACTTTACCAGCATTTCATATAAAGGATAATCAATCTCCATAAAGAAAGGGTTTCTCTTTGATTCATCACCAAAAGCTAAACGAATCGTCAAATGAAACCTATTTAATACACCATCTCCACCATTTTCCAAGTGTCCAAAATAAGGCTTGATCATTAATGATTGTGCGACTTGAATGTTTTCATTCGATTTATCGATATATACATAATCATTCTTTGGTGTACCGTTCCAAAGGAAAATGGACTCTTTCAATAAATTCGTTATCCTCCTCAAACCATTCCTATCCCCTATATTAAAATGATATAAATATGAAAGATATTCCTTATAGTCGCTGTCTACAAAGACTTCCTTCACTTCATTGGCTAAAAAATAGGCCAAGCGGATTAACGCCTTATTATACAGATGACGAGAAGCTTCCGTTAAATCATGGAATGCTCCAACTCCATCTATTTCCTTTGTCCAATCTCCAAGGGAAGACAGGTCAATATACTTTTGAAAGGTAGCTTTAATATCCAATGAATTATTCAATTCAATCAGTATTTGATCGACTACATCCGTACGCTTATGAATTGGGTCCAATGCTGAAATCACTGACAACAAATGGGAGCGTTCCCTTCCTTCGAATAGTAGGTAAGGAAGTAAACCTTCAGTCTTTTGAACAGCATCAGAATTGATATAATCCACTTCCTGATTAGCCGGCACCATAATATCATGAATGAAATTGAGTAATGATCGTGTTGAAATGATCATTTTATGCTTGATGATTGCCTGAATCAGTAAATCTACTATTCCTTCCCTAATTTCCGGCAACATAAGTAATTCATAGTTAGTGATAAAGAAACCTTTAATCCTATCCTTATCCCTCAAGTACGCGTGGTAGAAAGGATTTCCCTCCGTGTTATTCACTAAACGCTCTAATAGGGTTGAATAATATTCCGAAACAGATCCATGTCCCGTTAATTCAAAGGGTTGATAATCGCTAAAACTGATTAGATGAAAATTTTCATTCTCTTTATTTTCCGTAATGGTCGAAGTTTCAAAGACATTCGCCTCTTTAATGAATTCAGATAATATTTTGAAGTTTTCCTTGGCGTAAGTTGATTCCATGAAGTTATTCAGGACTCCCAAATTAATGGCCAAAATCAACTTATCTTGAGCACCTTTAATTTTTTCATCACTGAAGGGCTTCAAAATTTCAGCCAATGTATCCAAAGAACTCTTTTGCGGATCGAAACTCTCGGTGGCATCGTTATGAATCATGAACTGATTTACCAAGTCAGGATATTTATTTTTCAAATACGCCAGTAAGTGTGATTTACCATCACCAACACTTCCACACAAGAAAATCAACTGTGCCTGATTCCTGCATACTGACCTATTTAATGTCTGCTCCAAATCATCTTGAATAGACCTTTTTACATGTAAATACTCTTTAAAACCACTAAATTGATTTGAATTCTCGATGGCCTCTTGCGAAGATTCCTTTAGTTTCGATAGCTCTTTAAGTAAATAGCTTTCTCCTTCTTTAAGAGTGAATTCAAATTGTTCACTTATTTCTTTTTCATAAACGAGATTAGGCTGTGGCGCAATTTCCCTCTTTACAGGAACTTCGCTCTCAGTTTCAACTGTCGCAGCAGCCGCTTTGGATGCTGTCAATATCAGCTCCAATTTTTTCTCTAGGCTTGAGGTCTTTTCCTCCAGTTTGCTAAAAAAATCCAAATCACTTTTCGGTTGGGGATATTTATATTTTTGTGCAACAAATGAATAATCTCCATATAGTTCCATGAACCAAACTGATACTTCAAACAACCGTTTATGCATCTTGAAGGCATTTTCCAAATCATTCTCAATGAATTCATGTGTTCCTTTATTACCTAAATAACGGATTGTATCGAATGACCTTGCAATATCCTTCGATAAAATTTCCTCTTTCTCGAGAAACTGAATCCGTTCCACCAACTTTAAGTAGCTTATATTTTCAAGTTCTTCATGTTGTTTAGCTATTTCCTTCAATAGCTCTTCAGAAAATATTCTTCCTTTTATTAAAACGGTTTGTGGATCATTATAAAAAACATCTTCAATCTGCCGACCAACTTCCGCTAATTTCGGAAACTTCTCCTCTAAAAATCCAAAATTATTATTCTGCAATTACTAAAACACCTCAATATGTCTATGAATTTTTTAAAAGCCCATATAAAATATATATTCAAAAAAATGAACACTGATCATTTTCTACCATAAAAAGAAAATCAAACATGAAACTATATACTTACAGTCTCATGTTTAATTATAGCAAACGGTTTACAATGGTCCTAGAGTAATAATCCATATGTTTTCCAAAGTTTAAGTTTGTTGTAAAATCCAATCTAATATGCCATACAACTATTCTACAAACTACTTTTCCACATGGATGGTTCAAGAATAAATTCTTTAATGAATAACCAATGAATGATTAGAACAAAAAAGCAACCAACCAAAGGTCAGCTGCCGTCACTTTCCAATATTTATTTAACATGACCTCATCCATTAATTATTCATGCTTTAATGTTCTTTATAAAATCCCTAACAAACATTTCATGCTTAATATTGGATTTGCTTTGGAGTTCTTTCAATGTGAGCTCACCTGTATTCAGTGGTAGTTCATCTTCTTCATTATAGTCTAACCCTATCACTAAAATTGGAAAATTAAATATACCGTTAGCCGATTCTAGTTCACCCACAGTTTTTTCGTATGTTGCTATTCCACTGTCTATGCGCTTTGATAAACTTTCTGTTGGTAATATTAAAACACCAATATTATTACTTTTTTTATAATTTAAAAATTGGAGTTTAAAATAGTTCCGATACGTACTGGCTACGTTTCCAAATTCAACTTCAAGATGAATATTGTATTCTTGTTCCTTGGTTGAAACAATTTTTTTATAGTCAATCGTTAAATATTCCTTATCATTTACAGGAAAATGCTCATCATGGTTCCATCCATCGAATTTTAGTCTTAGATTTAAATATGAATCTATAATTTGTTGAATTACATCCAGTTTCTTTTGATTCGAGGATTTATTTTTATATATAGGTATTGGTGCTTGTTCGCAAATATTCAATAGCTCATCATAGGTTCGTTTAAATGGCTCTTGAGATAGAATATTCTCAGCGAATTTATGGGAATGAATTTTCAGTTTCATTTTCTTCTCCTATTTCCATTTATTTTCATCAGTTTATTTATCTTTTAACAATCAAGCAAAATAATTTGATGATTAACCTTTTACCATAAACTGAATTAATGGATTTTTCTTTTTCATTGCTTTTTATCTATTTCTTCTTATATATAAATATTTCTTTATAACAAAGCATGATAAATAACTATTACCCTAAGTCTTTACCAATCTTCTTCATCTTCATCCCAATCTTCTTTTGCCTCTTCAAGGCGTTCAATAAAATATTCTAAAAAGTTATCAGCTAGTTTAACACCATACCCCTCCTGATTATCCCACGTAATAACTGGACATTCTCCATTTTTCATTTTATTAGTATCGAGACAATAAGCAAATTCATCAATATCTTCTATAACCACAAGTCCATCTATTAAATCATAATACTTTTGATGACCTTTGGTAGCATCTACTACTGCTGGACCCGTAAAGCCATATCCAATTATTCTCACTCCAAAAAGTCCACCGTAACCATAATTTCTTAAAAACCACTTATAACTTTCCGGTAATGTGACCTGTAGTTTTTGTTCAGTTTCTTTTACTTTGTCTTCACTTACTCCACCTGTAAAATCATCATCTTCGCCATACTGCTTAATAAATTCCTGTAAAGCTGAATATTTCATCAAAATCACCTACTAATCTTGAGTTTCGTATTGCTTTGCTCTCCATTTCCAATACCTTTTACGGAACGATTCATATTGACTTTGAAGCTCACGAGATTGCCTAAAGCTTTCTCCTTTATTTTTTAATCCATGTATTACTTTACTATATTTTTTGTGTAGACTCTCAGGTATTTCTAACATGGTACCAGGCTCTTCTTGAATTAAATGATGTAAATTAATTTGCGTTCCATCATTTGCAAACGGTGCATTCCCCTTCTTCATCAGCTGTAAATTGGTTGTCTGGGTTATTGGATCAATTCTATCAATATCTAAATCCTTGATCTGATACACTCTTCGGTCTATATCTTTTATCTTACCTTTAGCTTTAACTTTTCCTTGTACTTCAACAGCATTGTATTTTTCATTATTCAACCAAGGTAGTGATATATTTTTCCCTGTAAATGGTTTTCTTGTTGGATCTGAGACTTTTTGAGCCTTAGAAATAAGTTGATCCCTCAACCCCGCACCATTAACCACATTATAAGGTACACCCCCTGCCAACGACAGTTGGTTTTTAGGATTGTATGGTAATAGGTTAGGGATAGAGACTAGTTCTTTTGCCTTCGCAGCACCTTTTACTGCAGCGGCTTTTGTTGTCGCTACACCAGTCTTTGCTACGGCTCCTGCGCCTTTTGTTCCAACTACTGATGTGACAACTGTTCCGAGGGCATAAGTTACCCAATGAGACCGCGAGTAGGCATCTCCATTAACCATATCTCTTTCATATGAATCCGAGATGGACTTGGATATATATTTATAGGTTTTTATCGGGTGCATGATCGAATTTGCTACACCTTCAACCGTTTCCCCAGGATCTGTGACAAAGTCCCAAACTCCTGTCACAAAGTCTTTACCTACATCATAAAGGCCTACGCCAATTCCCTTTGCAATTTCTGCCGTTTGCTTGGACGCTTCTAGCTGCATAACATATTGCTGCTGGGTGGGCCCTAAGTTTTCATACCCGATCTGCTTGGCGATTTTGAGGAACTCATCTGGATCTGTTACATGATCGAGTTGTGCCTTCAATTCTTTGATCCGGCGATTCTCTGCTTCCTCTTGCTTAACCTTCAGATATTCCGCGGTCTCTTTTTTCCTAACTTCTAGGGTTTTATAGGCTTCACTATTTTTATAAGCAGTTGCATTAAAATAGAGGGGGGATACTTCTCCTCCTCTTGTACTGGATACTTTCAATTGCTCCATGAGTGCCGTCACTGCAGCTTGGTCCTCTTCGGATTTAGCATATTCAGTCGTCCACTTATGATCGATTTCGTTTACTTTGTTTATCGTTTGGGTCCGTTTCTTGTCAGCCTTCTCCATATTCTCAAAGAACGCATCATCGGAAAATGGCTCTAACTGAATGATATCATCAATTCCGGAAAATATTTTTTTCAGATCATTTTTCTGGGCTGTGACCATTTCCTTGGAATTTCGAGTGGCATTTGTCAGCTCTTCCTCTAAAAAAGGGACCGTGACCACGGTTTCACTAAGGTTCGCTTCGATTGTATCTCCTTGAATTCCACTTAAAAAGGCAACATGCCGATTGATCAGACGCAGCCAAGAATCCACGACATCGATCTGTGCTTTGTAAAACCCTTTGATTGCCTCTGCGCCACGCCCCTGCAGCTCATCATCCAAATTAACGATACTCTCAAATCCTTTTTTTAATTCCGTGAGCTGTACTTTTAGGTCCTTATATTGTCCGACACGCGTTTGCATGGCAGAAACTAGTGTTTGAGATTCGTAAATCATAGACATATTGGAAAGTCCTTTCAACTGCTTTTCTTATAACTAGATGTCATTTGTATGTAATAATTTTATTTACTGTTAAATTGTGGATTAAATATATTTTAGAAGAGTTTCTATATTTATTCAAGAAACGAAGGGGAGTTTCACTAAATTTTAACCTAAAAGGGATAATTCATTTTAAAATAATAGAGAGTTCATTATAATTGATAATGATTATCAATATCAAAATAATACGAATATTCTAAAGGATGTGGAGGAAAATACATGATTCAATACCTTGATGAGAAAATTGCCAACTATGAGGTATGTGTCATCTTACCCTCTAGTTACGATCAATCCAAGAAATACCGAACGATCTATATGCATGATGGTGGAGAAACTGCCAAACAAGCTGCAAACTATATCGATCATTTAATTCTTTCAGGTCAAATTGAACCACTTATCGTTATTGGAATTGAACCAATTGATCGCAAACATGACTATACGCCGTGGGAAGCACCATCACTTGCACCGCATGCTTCTACCTTTGAAGGACAAGCACAGATTTATTTACATACTGTTGTAACCGAAATAAAGCCCTATATAGATGCGCATTTTGCTACGAATCCTGAACCTTCACATACAGCTATTTCCGGCTGCTCACTTGGAGGACTTGTTTCGATTTTCGCCTCCTATCATTATCCAGAGGTATTCCATCAATATATCTCATTATCTGCTTCCTTTTGGTACGAGGATGTTCTTCGCTATCTTCAAGGGGAAAAGATTGAACGCCAAGGAAATATCTATATCAAACCAACTGTGAATCGTCAAGATCATCAGCTCTATTTATATGTTGGGCAATTAGAGGGAATTTATAAAGAAACGATTCAACAGCATATGGTTAACTACACGAAGAAGGCCCATCAAGAATTTATCAAGGAAGGCTATTTGAAATCCAATCTATTATTTGAGTCAGATCCAGAAGGAACTCATGATGACCTATTCTTTTCTAACTACTTTATTCAGTCACTTCGTTGGTTATTTGGCATAGAAAATAAAACCGAAACGCTGGATCTTTAATTGGCCTTAATCGATTGCATCACAATAGCCCCGAAGACTGGTGATTTTCCTCCAGTCTTGGGGGCTGCTTTTTTCAAAGACCTTTATCAGGTCCGGTAAAATCACTGAATGATTCAGCTACAAGTTTTTTAGCAAGAAATAACCAACGATACCTAAGCAAGGGTTTTCCTCGTAAAAATGTTTTATGGTATGATAGTTAAATTGTTTATCTACCCTGTGACACATTTACATTCATCTAAGAAAAGAGGTATTTATGCACGCCACAGAATTATCCAAGCGACATTGGTTACTTATCTTAACACTTACTTTATTAACATTTGTTCTCGGGACAAGCGAATTTGTTATCATCGGGATCTTAACCGATATTTCCTCGAGTCTCCATATCACAAATGCAAAAGCAGGCACACTCGTTTCTGCGTTTGCGATTACGTTTGCCATTGCCACACCACTCGTGATGTCGGTAACAAGCCATTTTCCAAAGCGTAAATGGATGTTGTTTTTGATAGGTTCGTTCATCATCCTGAATGCTTTGTGCGTGATTTCGACGAGCTACATCATGCTTCTTGCACTTCGGATGATGACTGCGATTGTAACAGGGGTTTTAATTTCTCTTGCCATGGTTGTTGCAAGTGAAACCATACCGATCTCTAAACGTGGACTTGCTATATCATTCGTTTTCGGTGGTTTTACTCTTGCAAACGTGATTGGAGTACCAATAGGCACTGTCATCGCTGAATGGTATGATTGGAATGCAACCTTCCTGTTAACGTCTTTTCTCGGTGGAATTGCGTTTTTGGCATCTTTTCTCATTTTACCTACTACTATGCACAGTCCAATTCGCAGTTCAATGCGTGATCAATTTTCTTTGTTAACACACCCACGAATTCTAATGGCTTTTTTCATTCCATCTCTTGGATTTGGAGCGACGTATGCTGTTTATACGTATCTCGTTCCAATCCTGAAAGTTATGGAAGCACCAAGTAGTTCAATCAGTTTGATTTTGTTTGGCTACGGATTTATTTCCATTTTCAGCAACATACTCGCGGGTAAAATTGCCAGCTACAATGCTATCGGACGACTCCGGTTTGTTTTCCTCGTGCAAGCAATTGTTCTGATCAGTTTATATTGGACGACAAATAATTTTATCTTTGGATTGGTTAACATTAGCTTGATGTCATTAATGGCCATCCTCTTAACAACATCCACCCAGCTTTATTTGATAGACCTTGCCGGTATTTATCAACCAAAAGCTACAGGACTAGCTGCTTCACTGATGCCAGTAGCAAGCAATGTCGGTATCGCCTTTGGTTCCGCATTAGGCGGAATTGTTTACCATCAGGGAAATTTGATGAGTGTGGCATTGGTCGGTGGGCTGGTTGCTATCTGTGCAAGTCTTCTAACTTTCCTAAGTCATCGCTTAGACCAAAAACAAAAGAAAGCAGCATAAGAGAAAGCTAAGAACGCCTTGGTATGCTTCCTAGGGTACCTCAATAGAACTAAAATCTTTCCATGTCCTAATAAAAGGGATTACAGTTAATCCTTCAAATAAAATTGAAGAAAGAAGTATCAAGAACGTTAGTTGTTCTTTGATACTTCTTTTTTTAAAAAACTAGGTGCATACCTCAAAAACCAAGCGGACAATTGCGATATACGCTGCCTGAATTATTCGCCCTTTTTTCCAAGAGCTACCGCCAAAGTAAGGAATATATAAGGATAAGTTAATAAAGTAAGCTCTAAAAAACCCATACTTCCAAAAAGAAACATGTCTGGAGCGTGTCCGTCTGAATAATATCCTTTTCCGGTCATATACAATCCAACAAGAAGATACGTTATTATAGATATTCCTATTAAAAAATATCCTATGATATTAAACTTAATTTTTGTAAAACTATATACTAAAATACCTAAATATAATAATCCAAGCAGCAGCAATAAAATAGGTATGTATACGGGCTCATAAAAAAAATCACTCATACTTTCAATTAGCATCTTAAACCCCCTCCTAAAAATAAATTATGATGGATTACAGGCCTTAATATAAGTACGGCTGCCACGGTTCTAAATTCCAAGAACTTTTATAAATAGTAAGTGGATTAGCTGCATGACATCATCAGCATTCAATTTTAAACATACTCAGTAAACACATAAACTACCTATCACCATCGCCAGTTTTTTCATTTTTATTGCTCAGCATCAAATTCAGATTCTGAACGGTCTCTATCTGTAGGTATTTCATTTTCATATGCACTTTCATACTCAGAAACTACCTCTGTGGCTTCCTCGTTCAAAGAAGCTTTAATTTTTTCCATTTTTTCGCTAGTCACATCTTGCTCAATACCTTCAACGTATTCATTCGATTTGGACCTGATATTAATAAAGAACCTTCATCTTGTGCATACGCTAAAAACACATATGTTTTTCCTTCTTCCGGTAATGTATCATCTTCATACAAAACAACAGAAGAACCATCTTCATTTATCCCTCCAGCCTTTTGAATAGGTATGGAAGTATCTGTAACTAAATCACCCTTTATATTTTGTAGGACAGTAACTTTGTAATTTGTATACGGTGTTGAAACCTCTTTAGCACCGTCACTAGTTTCAATTGTTACAGGATTTTTGTATACAGTGTCAACATCTTCATCAACTCGGCCTATAAAAACGTAATCTGCATCACCTACAGTTTCATTTGGATCATCCACATCTACAGCAAAAGTACCATCCATTTGAATTACCTTTAGATTTTTTTTATCCTCCGAACTTACATTACTTACATCTTTCTTGGAACTAGAACAAGCTGAAACTATCAAAGAAAGACTAACTATAAATAATAGTGAAGCAAGTAACTGAACTTTTTTCTTACCCATCGTTTTCATTACTCCTCTTCGTGTTAGAATTTCTTATAAGCAGCGGTATAAGCTTTAAATACCTGCTGTAACGTTTATTCTGCAAGAAGGAAAAGAATAATAACTTATAGAATGGTATAATCCTATTTATCATTCAGTAAGGAAAGGTGTATAATCATCAACTGTTTTTTCACTTTTTCTCCCCCCATTTTTAATTTTCATTCCTATAATGGCATAATAACCATAAATCCAGATTGATAGATTCCAAAATTGAATTGAGGATTTTCACATATGGAAAACTCCCCTTTCTTTCCGATAAATAATTTATTACTTTAATGATTTGATTTACTGTCACACAATTAACACGGTAAAAAGAAAGGATAGATGAACAGTGAGGAATACCTGTTTACATCTATCCTTTAGTACGACATATGACCTCATTTACCCAACAACCAACTATTTCGTTAACTGGATATACTTTCATTCCAGAACACCGTGATGTTATTTCGACGACACCACCAAAAACCGGACAATTTGATCCGAGAAGTTAAACCAGTAATGGGCTTTTCTAGCATCGAACATGAACGAATGCTGTTCATGGAGTTCTATTCTTTCTCCCTCTATTTCCACTGTTAACTTCCCTTCGATAATGAATAAAAATTCATGTCCGCTATGAGAAAAAGCGCTTCCTTTATTTTCCCCTGGCTTTAACGTGACTAGAATAGGCGAAAAAACAGCATCACGAATGCCGCTGGATAAATTCTGATAATGAAATTGTTCATGATTATAATCTGAATTTTCTTGGGAGCGGTCCTCAGAAAAAAAGAAACTTGGATTGACATCCAATGTATCAGCGATTTTTTTTAATGACTCTAATGTGACGCTTGATTTTCCCCGTTCTACTTGTGATAAAAAGCTGATCGAAACGCCTGTTTGTTCAGCCAGACTCTTTAATGTTAGTTTTCGCTCTTTCCTCAATAATTTGAGTTTTTTTCCGATTGAATCAAAAGGCATACAGATGCCCCCTTTTTTACATAGTATCTAGCTTCATTATACATGACAAAATTTGATGAATGCTCCGTCATTAATAACTTATTAAAAAAATATTGACAGAAAATTTCTAATTATTTAAAATAAAGAAAATAATAAATTGAAGTGATACTTCAATTTTAAAGGGGTGACTCATGATGGAAAAGAAACAAATGCGGCGAATATTAATCGCGAGTTTAGTCGGAAGTTCGATTGAGTGGTTTGACTATTTTTTATATGGGACCGTTGCAGCTCTCGTGTTTAACCAGCTATTCTTCGTGAATGAGGATCCGGCAATAGGGCTGTTGCTTTCCTATGCATCCTTTGCGTTAGCATTCTTCATCCGCCCTTTTGGCGGAGTGATCTTTAGTCATATTGGCGATCGTATCGGGAGAAAGAAAACACTTGTTTTAACACTTAGTTTAATGGGGGTCGCAACATTTGGGATGGGGCTTCTTCCCACGTATCAAGCCGTTGGTATTTGGGCGCCGATTTTATTAATCACGTTACGCTTAGTTCAAGGTCTAGGAATTGGCGGTGAATGGGGAGGCGCGCTTTTATTGGCCGTTGAATATGCTCCCGCTGAAAAACGGGGCTTGTTCGGAGCTATTCCCCAGATGGGTGTTACAATAGGAATGCTGCTTGGAACCATTGCCTTATCTATTATGACACTGCTTCCTGAAAGCGCATTCATGACTTGGGGATGGCGTTTACCATTTATTTTTAGTGCTTTGCTTGTGTTTTTTGGCCTATGGATTCGTAAAGGAATCGATGAAACACCGTCTTTCAAAAAGGTAAAGGAATCTGGAGAAGTTCCAAAGCTACCGATTGTAGAAACCCTTAAGAATTATTGGCGTGAAGTGATTATCGCCGTGGGAGCCAAAGTGGTAGAAACAGCGCCATTTTATATTTTCAGCACATTTGTCGTATCATATGCTACTTCGAATCTCGGTTTCTCACGGACAGCTACCTTGACTGCAGTCATGATTGCAACAATTATAACGACAATTTTCATACCATTCATGGGGATGTTATCCGATAAAATTGGCCGCAAAAAGCTGTTTATAGGAGGAACGATTGGGATGGCACTGTTTGCATTCCCATACTTCTGGTTGCTGCAGCAAAAATCGGTACTCCTATTAATCATTGCAACAGTGATAGGTTTAGGGGTTATTTGGGCTCCAATCACAGCTGTTCTTGGAACGATGTTCTCGGAAATTTTCGATGCAAGGATTCGTTATACTGGCATCACGCTTGGATATCAAATCGGGGCAGCTCTGGCAGGAGGAACAGCGCCGCTAGTTGCAACTGCTTTACTTAATAGGTTTAATAACTCCTATGTTCCTGTCGCCATTTATATTATTTTTGCATCTGTCCTTTCCCTAGCGGCGATTTGGGCAGTTAAGGATCGCAGCAATCAGAAATTAGACGAAACGCATAATAGTAGCGCCATGTAACCTATGGTTTTTTACTTCAAGGAGGACAATTGAATGTTGGTTATAAGTGAAAAGGAAATTCAACAATCATATGGAATGAAGGACGCAATTTCGGATGTAAAGGCCGTATTACGTGCACATGGTGCTCAAAGAATAGACAACCCTCATCGCACAGTTCTTGCTTTCCCTCAACACGAGGCATCGGCACTTTACATGCCAAGCGCTGATTTATCTGAAGAAGTTTCGGCGGTCAAAGTTGTTACCATTTTTCCAAAGAATCCTTCAAGGGGGATGGCAACAACACAAGGAGTCATCTTGCTGTCAGATGCGGAAAATGGCGAACATTTAGCATTGTTGAATGCCTCATATTTAACACGTCTCAGAACGGGGGCATTGAGCGGCATTGCCACAGACTTTCTTGCTCGTAAAGACGCCCGGGTTCTCACGATTATTGGAACAGGAGCTATGGGATTTGAACAAGCAATTGGTGTGTTAGCCGTAAGGGACATTGAGCGTATTTTATTAGTAAATCGCACACCAGAGAAAGCGGAGAAATTCGGTGAAAAGCTGCGGGCATTCGGAGTAACCGTTCCTTTTGAAGTTTGCGAAGATGTTTCAACAGCTGTTCGTCAAGCAGATATTATTTGCTGTGCAACCCGCTCGAACGAGCCTGTATTTAATGGGCTGGATTTAAAGCCGGGCACACACATTAACGGGGTCGGTTCTTATTTGCCGTATATGAAAGAAGTGGATAATACCACGGTTTCACGCGCTGCTAAAATTATCGTCGACGATTTGGCGGGCGTGAAGGATGAAGCAGGAGAACTCATTCATGCAGCCAATCAGGGAAATTGGTCGTTTAATGATATTCATGGGGAGCTTTTTGAACTTGTAATGCTGACCAAAACAGGCAGGGAAAATGATGAGGAAATTACCTTCTTTAAATCAGTCGGTGCTGCTTACTTTGACCTCGCTGTGGCAAAAGGTGTTTACTGTCAATCCAAAGAACGGAACATCGGGATGGAGATTGAGGTATAACAGAAGCCAATACATTTTGCTATCGCGAATGTAATAACAACCCTTTTATTTGCCTTAGCTTGCAGTAACATTTCATCTTTAAAAAGAGAGACCCTTCTTTCGGAAGGGTCTTCTGAATAATCCTTATCTTGTCACAAGCGATCAAGTCTTTATTACGGTCGCTTTTTTTATTATGACTACCCTCTAAACAAAAAAAAAACTACCAATTAAAATAGCAGTTTCGTTTTCTTGATAACTTTATCGGTCTAATATACCAGGTAAAGTCTGAGAAATATTTGTCAGTTGGTCGACAACATCAAATACTGCTTTAGTCATAAATATTTGAACTACTATTAAAATGCTTAGTAATATTAAAAGAATTATTTTAAAAGTTTTATTCATAAAAACTTATTACCTCTCTTTAGTATGTTGCCTTTGAATAATCATAAACCCATTACTCCATCATTTTATATTGGTAGAAGTTTTAAATTCAAAATCACTCATTTTTTATTGATTTTTGAACGAATAAGTATAGATAAAGCACAAGTACCATAGAGAAATGAAGCTATGAAAAGTAAAGGTACTAATATTGTTGATATTTGATCTTTTGGGACAACCCAAAGTAGTAGAACTGAAAAGGTTATTGTTCCACTTAATCCCATGAATATCGCATAAAATAATAATCCGAAATTTAAAGCCTTTTTATAATTCTCTTTATTTGTCGACAACAATATCAAAATTCACCACCTAATTTTAATTTTGTTTTAACCACTGTTTTTTAGAATTACTTATCATCTTCTAATCCTGCCTTTACTCCTACTCCGATACCGTAACTTTAGAAAAATAACTTCAAGCAACTCCCTATTTGGAGTAAGCACCAGTCAAAAACTCCTCCTCAGACCCTATATTTTACGACAAATAAAAAGAGTCCATCTTGAAAAAAGATGGATCATTTTCTATCTGTGTTGCTGTGTCTACTTAGTTTTCACTCAGAGTTGATTGAAACGGAAGGTGCGAGACTCCTGCGGGAAAAGCGTGTCCAAGGGAGACCCCACAGGCGCAAAGAGCGCCGAGGAGGCTCCCGGACCGCCCGCTGAAAGCGAGTGCCTGCAGTGGAATGAAACGTTCAAAGCACACCCTCCAACATGGGCAAGTTGTATGACCCCCATAATGCGGAAGATTGACTTAATTAATTCATGATCCACTTGTTTCTGCTTCAGCTACCTTTTTGACACGTTCTAAAAATTCAACTACCACTTTATCGGTAGCAAATAATAAAAGTAATTTCAAAAACCATTTTAACGGGCGACTGGTGACTGTATATGTAAAGGAAGTCTTATTGTCATTGATTTTATTTAGTTCATAAAAAGCTGTAATTTCAAACATTTTAGCAAGTATAAAGCCTACTTTTAGCTTCTTCTCATTAGTTTCATTCAAATATTCTAATGTTTCTATATCATACTCTTCTGTTCGTTTTCCTTCTCTATATTTTTGGCGATATACACTTCCAACCACTTCTTCCGTTATTTTAACGGGCTTTTGTTCAACCACTTGAGGCATGATTCGTTGCATATTTTCTACAGAACCATCAAGAAATTTCCAAACCTGTTCAATTGGAGCGTTTATTTCAATTTCTTTTGTCCATTTTTTCAAAGAAAATCACCTCTACTTACATTATATTCACTTTCCTATGTAAAACCAAATTAACACTGATAAATCATTGGAAACTGGGGATCATTACGTCCATTTATCATAAGGTGTAGAATATGTCCTAGCCCAAGTGACATTATTACCTATGGCATTGTTAAACAACTCTTTTTAGAATTTTCTTTCTGCCAATAAATTACTTTATTAAATTCCTACCATTTAGTGTTATTCTTGTATAATAGACCAAATTGTAATTTTCAGGAGAATCCAATGAATTTTATTTATATTAATCAAAACATATTAGATAATCTCTTTTATATTTTAGTAAGCATTTTGATTTATTACATTTTATTAGATCATGGCAAAAGGTTAAATCAGTATCGCAAGACCCTTATTACTGCATGCATGAGCATTCCCATTATATTATGTATGAAGTTCCCTATTTATATAGATGAATATTGTGTCCATGACCTCAGGCAAATTCCTTTTATAATTGGGACACTTTATGGTGGTTGGCCTGTAGGGGCTGCCCTGTTAGTCATAATATTAACTTTTAGGTTTGCTCTTTATGGTTTCAATTTCCTTACGTTAATTGTTTATATCGTTATATTTATTATAACGGCTCTATTTTCTTCCAAATTCAAAAATTTTAATAGAAAAAATAAGCTAAATAGCTCGATACTATTAATTTTGTTTCTAGGAATCCTAACCAGCTCTATTTCACTCGTTATGTCTGATTATTTTCGAATAACGGATGCCTATGTATTTTACTTTATTATCCTTCCTCCTTTCATTATAGGTTTAGCTGTATATATCATGGAAATTTTAAAAGATGCAATTTTAATCCGTACACAAATGGTAAGGCTTGAAAAGATGGAGATAGTTAGTCAGCTTGCAGCTAGTATTTCACATGAAGTCAGGAATCCTTTAACGGTTGTGAAAGGATTTGTTCAACTGCTAAAGGATTCTGATATTTCTCAAGAAGTAAAAGAACAATATATAAAACATATTGTTAGAGAACTTGATAGTGCAGAATCCATTATTAGTGAATACTTAGCATTTGCCAAACCTGCAATTGAAAAAGTGGATCCTATTTCAATTAACCGTGAAATAGGATATGTAATTGAAATGATCAAACCATTGGCTAGCATGAATTTAGTTAATATATCAGAACAGTTGACTCCAGGCATTACACGGGGGAATATTCAACATTTCAAGCAATGCTTCCTAAACCTGATTAAAAATGGTATCGAGGCTATGCCAAACGGCGGGGAACTTAGTATTGTTTCCTATATAAATAATTCTGGCATAATTATCGAAATAAGTGACAATGGAATAGGAATGAACAAAGAACAAATAAACCGTTTTGGCGAACCTTATTACAGTTCCAAAGAAAAAGGGACAGGGCTAGGATCTATGGTAGCTGTTAAGACCATCCAAACGATGAATGGTTCACTTCATATAAATAGCCTTTTGAATAAGGGAACAACGATTTCAGTAACACTTCCCGTTTATCATGAAGATAATCCTAAAAACTAAATGAAGAATCTTTTCATAAAAAAAGTCCGCCATTATCGGCGGACTTTTAGTTTGTAGACGAAAGGGATTCTATCTAAATTTTAAAACAAAGTTGATTGGAACGGAAGGTACGAGACTCCTGCGGGAAAAGCGCGTCCAAGGGAGACCCCGCAGGCGCAATGCGCCGAGGAGGCTCCCGGACCGCCCGCGGAAAGCGAGTGCCTGGAGTGGAAATCAACGTTTAAATTGTACAAACCCTTAAATAACTGTAGGCAAACCGATTTTCATCGAGTTTGTCTACAGTCTGAGCCCGCCTTTATCGGCGGACTTTTATCAATTGAGTGCTGTTAAATTTATTTTTTCTGTTCAAGGCATTGATGAACCGCCATCATATCCCGTTTGTTCAATTCACGAATCCGGTTGAAAATGGGAATATCGGCAACGGCTTCGGTACGTTCACTTTCAGCCACGACATCTTTTACTTTACCTGTCAGCCAGGTCTGCACGTCGATATCTTCGACGATTGCTTTACGCCCTTCATCATCGATGCCACTGGCATGACAACTCACACAGGGTATCGTTAATTTATACACACCGTCATGGATGTTATCCTCTGAAATGACCTTCTTCCCATTACAGAATGGGCATTTATGACTTGCTTTTATTTTATTGATTTGGGTAACGATTTTTTTGTAGCCAAATGCTTCATAGACATAGGTTAGTTTTTTGTATTTGCCATTGGTGAAGTATTTATCAATAATGGTTTCTCTTGTTTCGTTAATATTGGCAAAGTCACAGATGGTGATCTGGTTTTTGCTGCTGATTGCTTCGATATTGCCTTTAATGCTGCCCCAGAATGGCAGGGTATTTTGTAAAACCACTTCATATCCGACGAAGCTTGCCAGTTCCAGTTCGAGCATTTTCAACGCCGCTTTTGTTTCCCGAGGAAGGAATGAGACATCATCTGTAAGTGCGATATCGCCGCCCACAATCGCTTTTAGTTTTTCAAGTTCTGGCAGCTTCCCTACAATTTTGATGACTTGATCAATCGGCTGTTGGATAATGTCGCGAATGTCTGTATCACCAAATGTCAGTTTTTTATGATGGTTGAGGATCGTTCCTTGACAGACAGGACAGGCGATCATCTCTTTTGATGCTTTCATCTGCTCTTTAATGATCGATTTCGATATGAACATATAACGTCCAATGATGAAATTGAATCCTTCCCATGTTCTTGATGCCTTGCCTGCTTTATCGTAAAAGGACTTTTCCCAATATCCATATAAGAAGGTCTGCTTTTCGGCATCTGTCATCTCATTATAGCTTTTACTAATGTCGTGACCGAGTTCATTCTTGATCTCATCAAACAGGAATTGCAGTTTAGAATGTTGATAATATTTTAGTACTTCCATCACGTCTGGATGCAATAAGCCATCCCAGAATGGCACGTTTTTGTCTTGAATGACGACATCAAAGTCAAATTTTTCAATGACCCTGCGGCCCGAACAGCTTGGACAATGATTTTCTGCAGAATAGAAATCGAAGCTTCTTGTATCTTTATTGGTTGGATGTGCAGCCACTAGATGGTTGATCATTCCGCCCAATTCATAAAGAAACGTATATTGACTGTACAAGTGCCGTTCAAGATCGATGGCGATCACAGGTGCGATCGTGTCTGACTCGTATTCACCATAAATCACACGAGCAATTGGTGATAAGCTTTTTAAAATGCCGCCCTTATAGACGTTCTCTGCCTTTTTGAAATAGTCCAGATGATTTCCCTGTAAATAATTGATGCCATTTTTTGACCGGAGTGTAGAAGTGATTTGCAATGGTTCCACTTGATCCTCACTGTTATTGTGTCGAAAATGATCATCATGACTGACAACGTCAAGATGTTTGACAGGTGTTAGCTGTCGTTTACCAAAATCAACGATATAATCCGAGCTATCCAGCATATAACCATTATGTTCAATCATGATGATGGAGACGGATTCATCCTCCAGGATGACCCTGACACTATCGATGAATTGGTTTAGTATATTTTGCGATAACCCTTTTGATGGCTCGTCAAAAATGAACAGCGTATGCGGGTTTCTTGTCTTCGCGAAAAGCTCGGAAACTAAGTGGACACATTGAAATTCACCCGTCGATAGTGTTTGTGTTTTTCTTTCCAACGTCAAATAGCCAAGACCAAGTTTGATCAATAAGCTCAAGCGTTTATGAGCGATGTCTTCATTTGGCAATTCTTCGATGATATCTTCAATCGAACGCAGAAAAATATCATCAATTTCATCACTGTATTTGGTGAGTTTCTTTTTAATATCAAGAAATGTCGCAACGGTTGATCGACTGGTAATCGATTTGTTTCGATCCTGCCCGACCATGACCAGTTTATCTTTTGGATACCGCTTCTGAAAATCTTTAGAGATACATTCATTGACAAGTGTAGATTTACCGCAACCTGACTCACCCGTAAAGGTAACCAGCCTATTCTTGGGAATCCGAATTTCTTCCATTTGAATATTACGGCAGTAAAGATCCTGAAATTGATAGTATTCCGTTGGCGCTGCTTCATTTCGTTCCCAGGCGATTGGTTTGGGACGTGGTGATTCCTCAACAATTTTCCCGCCATATTTCCCGCTGCCAGGTCCAAAGAACAATTGTTCATTTGTGCTATCTAACACCGTGTCTGAGTGATCAATGAGCCAAATTTGATTCTTATATCCTAATTGCTTAATCTGTTCCAAAATTTTCAATAGGGTTTGATGATCAAGACCGACGGAGATTTCATCAATGATGATTACGGTATTTTCACTTGTTGCCATAAATTCGGCCAAGTAAAGCCGTGTTAATTCTCCCCCTGACACTGTCCCCATAATACGATTTAAACTTAAATAACCAATATTCATATTGATTATATTTTGGAGAATATGCTGTTTAGCTTCACTAATATGTAATGTCTCTGCAAGTGAAAGGATCGTTTCGATGCTTAAGTTGTTGATATCGGAAATAGTATGCGGGCGATCTAATAATTCAATCGTATATTGCTCGACTTCTTGATTGTAGCGTTTCCCCTCACACTTTGGACATTCGACATTTTTCGTCGTACCGCGTCCTTTACAAGTGGGGCACCAGCCTAAGGCATTATTAAATGAAAAAACTTCCGGAGAAAGATTGAATTTTTCAGCAAGACAAACACGAATCTCTTTAAACACACCAGTATGTGTGCCAATGGTTGAACGGGGATTGGCTGAAATGGATGATTTGCCGAGAAAAAGGACCAGCGGCATTTCCTCCATCTTGATGGCGCTGAAGTTGGTTTCCATAATATTAGGAAATAAATACTGATATTCAGACTTGGGCAATAAGGAAACGAGACGCTTCTTGGATTCTTCCCCAATGGTTTGGCAAAAAGTCGTTTTCCCGGAACCGGATAACCCAGCAATTCCTAATGATTGATCGTCTTGAAGTGCTGCATCTAAATGGTTTATATTGTTCGCTATTAATCGATTTATTTTCATTTGTAACTCCTCTCCATTTTATTAAGCTCAGTCTTTCATATTAGCACAGCGACAAATGTATTTGGTATTTTTTTAACGGTAGCTCCATTTTACTATTCCACTGCTCCAAAAACGTATGATTCATCGACAAAAATCGTGGACTTAGGATAGGTTTTTTTCCATAATCAATAAAATGATTAGAGCCTTCTTATAGATTATAAAAGCCCCTCTCGATTAAGAGAAGGGCATTCTTTACGAAGTATGACCATATTTTTGTCCAATACACTTATTTTGTATTGGACTTTTTTGCCTTGTTTTCAAGCTCGCTTTTGGGCTCAGTGGCGAATTCGACATCTTTTCCATGTCCCTGCGGGTTAACACTTGGTGCGATTTGGCCTCTTCCTGCTGTCTTTTTACTCATTTCCTTCACCTCCAAGTATATTATGTCCGAACTGTTGTAAATTAAAATGGAGGTCCTTTCTTTCTGTGAACTTCTGCCTGCGATCAGGAATTTATAAAGAGTACCCCAATAAAAAACCTGCATAGAACTAAAGTCTACACAGGTTTCAAAAAAGTTGTTTTCCATATTCGGGCCCTCTTTGTCAATCTAGGGTCAGAAGTAAACTCTTCATTGCATCGTTGTTGAGCAAGAAAGGACTGGGTTCGCCAACCGTATATATCTGCAAGTTATGCATAGCCCTGGTACATGCGGTGTAGAACAATCTTCGTAAGCTCTCATCACCGTATGCTTGCACAGATGCATCATAAATGATGACAGCATCAAATTCGATGCCTTTGGCCAAATAAGCCGGTATCACAACAACACCCTGTTCATATTCATTTGTGCCTTTCTGTACGAGTTTAATTTCACCGATGATACTAAGGGCATCGTATGCAGCGGCACTTTCCGCAGCAGATTTACATATTATTGCGATTGTATTATACTCACGACTTTGAAAGTCTTTGACTTTAGACACGATTTTGTGGTGCAATTCATCACGGCTGGAGACTTGAGTCAGTACAGGTTTTTCACCTTCACGGTCGAATGCCTTAATTCGATGGCCATCAGGAACTAGTTCACGTGTAAATTCTATAATCTGCTTTGTGGATCTGTAGCTTTGATCCAAGGTTATACTCTCGGTTTCACTTATTCCGTATAAACTGTTAAGAGTCTGGAAATCCACCCGTTCGCTGGCATGAGCGAATATTGCCTGGTTAAAGTCACCGAGCACGGTCATCCTTGCAGAAGGAAACAACCGTTTCAAAAACTCGAATTGAAATGGAGAATAATCTTGTGCTTCGTCTACAAGCACGTATTTTATAGAGGTATTCGTCTGAAATCCTAGAATTAGCTCCTTCAGTAGCAAAAATGGAGTCGCGTCTTCGTAATGCAGTTTACCTTCGTCCAGCATTTTTTGCGTTGATAAGCAAATTTCCCTTTCGATAGGTGTTTTACCCTCGTTCCACAGTTCGATCCGTATCTGTTCGTCAAAAAGTTGCTTGTATATTCCCTTAATGTTGATAAAATGAAATGCTTTTATCCGTTTGCGTAACGTCTTCAATTTCTTACGAACAATCATACGCGCGAGCATTTTATTCTCCATCTCATAATCGTCAAAGGAATCTTCATTAACGCCGCGTTTTTTCTCTAAGTAGGTATATACCTTTTGATAGTCTTCTTTGCTAAGATACTCGATTTCCTCCTGGACCCAAGGTTGTTTCAACTCAAACTTTTCCCTTTCATCAAGTAACTCACATAACCATTCTTTCAACTTTTCAATCCTATTGTGAAATCTTAGGGTGGTGTCTCTGTTATAAAATCTTTCTGAGATTTGTTTGGCGGAGACGAGCGTTTCCCCTCGGAACTTGAACCCTCTAAAGATAATTCCAGATAATTCCAGTGATTGACTGTATGTTTTGATTATCTCAAAGAAGCGAATTGAAGCCTTAAATCGGATACTCGCTGTCCTAGTGCTATAGGAAGGATCATCCGCTCCAGTCAACAAAAATTCTAATTGCTCATAAGGGTCCTCAACTTGAAATGAGTCAGCCAGACGATGGTCCAAATATTCCTGGAATGTTACCTGCTGCATATTCTCTTCGCCCAGTTCGGGTAGTACATTGGATACGTAGTTATTAAACATTGAGTTAGGTGAGAATAGAATGATTTGATCGGCCTTAATCCTATCTCGATACTTATAAAGCAAGTAAGCGATCCGTTGGAGGGCAGCTGATGTCTTGCCACTGCCAGCGGCTCCTTGAACAATGAGCAGACGTCCGCGATCGTTGCGGATGATTCTATTTTGCTCCCGTTGAATGGTGGACACAATACTGTGCATATGCTTATCCGTCCCCTTACCAAGCACCTGCTGCAGTATCTCATCTCCAATGGTGAGACTCGTATCGAACATTGAGTCGATAACGCCTCCCTTGATGATATATTGCCACTTATTCTCCAGCATCCCCCGAATTACGCCTCCGGGAGTAGAGTATTCTACGGGACCGGGAGGATAGTCATAATAAACACTCGAAATCGGAGCCCTCCAATCGTAGACAATGAAGTTTTCTCCTGTTGTATCAGTAAGGGTGGCGGTCCCAATATAAATATGTTCCGTAAGGGAAGCCCCTTCTTCAGTTAAATCAATCCGGCCGAAATAAGGTGCCCCCTGCATGCGGCGCAGTGTTGACAACCTCTTGAAGGAATATCTATGTGCACCTTCGCTTTGTGACAAGTCTTGAGCCTGTTGCCTTAAGCCAATGATCGTCTCGAGGTAATCATCGAAAGTATCCACATTAACCTTGAGGTCATCCCAGAAGTGTTTCCGGATATTAACAACTTCTTTTCTACGCTGTAAAGTCTCTCCTTCTATTTTGCTGATTTGCTTTGTAATTGTTTCTATCACCTCATCCAAACGTTCTTGCTCCTGCCGAATTTCATTGTTCATATCAGACACTCCTTCAAAAAAAGAAATTAGGGGTTGACTAGAGGTGAGTTTAACCTTATAATTAAAATAAGGGATAAACTGTTTATATATAATTCACAAATGTGTTTCTATACTAAGTTATCACAATTCCAGAATTATATCAATGAATATTGCATAACAGTTGCCATGAAAGATCCGTCGTTTTTAACGCATGGAGGAACAATCCAACTTAACATTTGATGTCAGTAACCACTCCAGCATGTCGCATGGCTGGTTATTTTTTTTGTCCATTTACATATTTGAAGGCCTCATTGCTTCGCTGGTCACTGATTTCATGGTAGCTACGACACTCTCATCAACAGTTTGACTCGTAGTATCGAGACATGTGATTCATATTGTCCTACACCTGCATGCAGATGATGATTAGGACCTCCTTATAAGAGGATTACAATTGCCCGTCTCGATATAGAGATTGGCTTTCTTATATGAAGTGTGCTTAATTTACCCTATACCGCTTATTTTGTATTGGACCTTTTTGCTTGTTGGCTCTGTGGAGAATTCGACATCTTTTCCATGTCCCTGCGGGTTAACACTTGGTGCGATTCTGGCGCTTCCTATCTTTTTACTCATTTCCTTCATCTCCAAGTATATTATGTCCGATCTGGTCTATATTAAAGACGAGTTCCTTTCTTTCTGTAATCCGTAATTCTACTGCCTCCTTATCTGCATGCATTGTCAATTAAACAGAACGATTCAAAAAAGGCTTGCCTGATGGATTTGTCCTACATATGTGGGGCTTGTCCCAAACTCCAGTCAGTTCTACTCATAATTTCTTGCCTTATAATTTGTTTAGATTAAAACTTTTTGTAGGAGAATTTATAATGAAAAGATATAAAACATGCCAGAGTTGTGGAATGCCGCTTTCTAAAGATGAATTAGGTGGAGGAACTGAAAAAGATGGTAGTAAAAGTACTAAATATTGTAGTCATTGTTATATAAATGGTGAATTCACTCAAAATATTACTGCGATAGAAATGCAAAAATTTGTTCAAAATCATTTGATGGAAAATATGAAAATGCCTAAATTTATTGCTAAGTTTTTTACTAGAGGAATACCAAAGTTAGAGCGATGGCATTAGTCAAACTATTAGAAAACGAATAACTTTTTTATCTTTTTCTGTAGATTTGAACGAAAGTCATACTGTTCATAAAAAATACAATGAAAAAAGTGATAAAGACAAATCCATATAAACGGATTTGTCTTTATCATGTTTTAGTGAATTTTCAATCAATTCAACTTGTGTTTCTGGTTTATTATTTCATCATCTGTCTTGCTTCCATAAACAGCACTTGGATAAACTTTTTCATGTTATTACGGCTCTGGTTGCTTACTTTTTTGCTCTTGTCTTCCAGCTCCAGCATTTTTTTGCGGACTTCCGAGAAATCAAAAAATGTGGATGAATAGGCTTCGAATTTTGGGTTCATATAATCCGTCAATCCTAATGAAGCGATATGGATGAGGGCCTGGTTAAGAGCGCGACGGACACGCTGCTCAGAAGCTTTCATTTCTTTCTGGATTTCGGCATCTTTCGCTTGATCTCCCAGCTTTTCAGTAGCAATCCCTGCAAAAATTTCCTTTAAATATGGAAACGTGTAGGCGGAACCGAGTCTTTGCTTTTCATTTTGAAGGAATCCTAAAATGTTTAGTAAATCCTCGCTTCCCCCTTCGCCAATCATACCTAAATCGGAAATTAAGGAACGTCCGGCTTCCATAATATTTTTTGTATGGGAGGAGGGCACTTTCGAAGACTTCGGGCGGCCCGTAAAAACGTTCAACGATTTTTGAATGCCCTGGATCGATTGATCCACCAGTATTCGCTCATTCACTTTGTTTAATATGCTTGAAATTTCAACTTGGTTGAGCGGTTTTGTAATGTAGTATTCCGCCCCTAATCTATACGCCTCTCCAATCAGTTCCTTCGATTCCACTTGCGATATCATCACAAACTTCCCTTGAAATCCATCAGCAAGAGCCCTGATCGTTTCAATCCCGTCCCTTATTGGCATGAGCAAATCAATTAGGACAACGTCTGCTTTTTTTAAAAACAGCAAGCCATTATTCACTAGCGATCCGTCTTCTGCTTCTCCTACCACTTCTCCTAAATCTTCATCTTCAATCATCTCTGTCAGCATTCCTCGAATGGCAGGATCGTCATCTATAATGAAATAATTCATCTCGTTAACCCTTTCTCCATAATCGCATCAATCGGAAGTTCTACGATGAATACGGTTTCTTTATAGTTATCCATTAGCCTGATATGTCCTCCAAATTTTTCAACAGTTTGTTTCACATACGATAAACCGATTCCCGTCGAAGGGTTTCCCGCCGCATCGAATTTCTTTGTATATCCTGCTGTAAAAATGAGTTCCTTCTGCTTCGGTGCAATGCCGGGGCCATTGTCACTGATGCAAAACTCCACGAATTGATCTTTCCTTTTCACATGCAGTGATACGTACCCCTCTTCTTTAATGGCTTCCACTGCATTGGCCAATAAATTATTTATTAATGATAATACCATATATACATGGTAGGGCGGATGGTCACCATCTATATGCAAGGAAAATGAAATATCTTTGCGAAGGGACTCTGCATATCGTCTATTGGACACGATCATAATGTTACCAAGCTCTTCGATATTCATATATTCCTGCAGGTTTTCGGAAGACACGAGTTCCGACAGCCCCGCATAAATCCGCTGGTTATCTTTTTTGATCTCATGTACGAGACCGGCAATCTGCAACGCAGTTTGCGCATCGCTTCCATTAGTCCCCTCTGATTTTAACCGACGGTAAAAGTCATAACAAGTGCGGGTGATTTCTTCCGCATTTTGCATCGTTTTCTTCAGTTGAACCGATTCTTCATACAAACTTGAAATGAAAAGCAGCATTTGTTCCTTTTGCATGCGCTGCTCCGCTTCTGCGAATTTTGCTTCTCTCAGCTTTAATATATTAAAAAAGCCGAGGACGAAAAAGCTTCGAATAAAGGCGATTAAAACGAGTTGGTCAATGGCTAGCAAGGGTGTGCCCTGATTCGCCAAGAAAGAACGGATCATCATTTCCGATACACTTGCAAAAAGCTCGATCAATACCCCTAAAAGACCGATCATAAACGGCTGATCGTGCCGTTCATTCAATTTCGTTTTATGAAATGCGAACGCATAGATGAAGTAATAGAAAAAGGCTGGAACATAAAGGTACATCGCTTCCTCAACAGATATGTCCCGTATCCCGACAGCCAGTGAAAAACGAAAAACAAACACACTCATTCCCGTTAATATGCCTGCAATAATCGGGTGGATCCCCCTCCCCCATAGTAAAAACAAGAAAAATACAGGGGTTCCCAAACTAACTCTGAATGTATCGTCGAATGGATAAAACTTGAATTCACCCGCAAGAGGCACCGCAATCATAATCAATAGTAATATCCTTATACTCTTTTTCAATACGGTCCCTCCCAGTCACTATAGTAAAAACATAACACATGAAATGGTAAAAAGGAGAGAAGGGTTTTGACTGAAATTATTATTTTTTCTGGCCCTTGTAAGTATCAGTAGGTTTCAGTAGGTTCCAGTAGGATGATCATAAACTTAAAATAATCTAAAAAATGAAAGCGTTATCAATAATACAACTATCATAGGAGGAATTTAAATGAAAAAGTTTGGCTTAGCTACTCAAATTTTTATTGCACTTGTACTAGGTATCGTTGTCGGTGCTTTATTCCATGGTAATGAAACAGCCATGGCCATTATGGTACCTATCGGCGATATTTTCATTCATTTAATTAAAATGATTGTCATCCCGATCGTCATGGCTGCATTAGTTGTCTCCATTGCGGGAGTCGGCGATATTAAAAAGCTAGGAAAATTAGGCGGGAAGACTCTTCTATATTTTGAGATTGTCACCACAATTGCCATTGTCATTGGATTACTGGCGGCAAACTTGTTCCATCCGGGGGCTGGTTTAGATACAAGTAATCTTGAAAAAAGTGATATTTCAAAATATGAAGAAACAACAAAAACGGCTGGAAGCAGTGGCTTTGGAGAAACAATTTCTCATATTGTTCCTCAAAATGTATTTGAATCGATGGCTCAAGCGGATTTATTACCGATTATCTTCTTTTCTGTTTTATTCGGCTTAGGTGTGGCTGCGATAGGCGAAAAAGGAAAGCCTATTCTTGGATTCTTTGAAGGTGTGTTGGAAGTAATGTTTTGGGTGACGAATCTAGTCATGAAATTTGCCCCCTTTGGCGTATTTGCACTCATTGGTGTAACCGTTGCCAAATTTGGCATCGCAACATTAATTCCTTTAGGGAACCTAGTCGTTGCCGTTTATGTGACGATGGTATTCTTCGTGTTCGTCATTCTTGGAATTATCGCGAAAATGTCTGGGACAAGCATTTTCGTTATCCTGAAAGTGTTAAAGGATGAACTGATTTTGGCCTTTACAACAGCAAGTTCAGAGTCGGTATTACCAAGGCTTATGGACAAAATGGAGAAGTTTGGCTGCCCGAAATCCATTACTTCTTTTGTTATTCCAACAGGCTATACGTTTAATCTGGACGGCTCATCGATATATCAGGCACTTGCTTCACTTTTCGTGGCACAAATGTATGGTATTGATCTATCCATTACACAACAGATTACGTTGTTACTTGTACTGATGTTAACGTCAAAAGGAATGGCTGGCGTTCCGGGTGCTTCATTTGTTGTTGTTTTAACAACACTTGGTTCTATGGGACTGCCGGTGGAAGGTGTTGCGTTCATTGCCGGTATCGACCGAATTTTGGATATGGGAAGATCAGCGGTCAATGTCGTGGGGAACTCATTGGCGGCGATTGTCATGTCGAAGTGGGAAGGCGAATTTGACCAGGAAAAAGCAGACCATTACGTTGATTCTATTAAACAATCAGACGTAGCATAAACTATAAAGGGGGAAACACGATGTCAACAGTCCATATAAATCATAACGTACGTATTGAGAAAGATTTCTTAGGATCAAAACAAGTACCAATGCATGCATACTATGGTATCCAAACATTGCGTGCAGTCGAAAACTTTCCGATTACAGGCTATCGCATTCATGAAGAATTGATTAAAGCGTTGGCTATCGTGAAAAAAGCAGCGGCTTTAGCAAATATGGATACTAAACGTTTGTACGATGGTCTTGGTAAGATGATCATTCAGGCAGCAGATGAAGTAATCGAAGGCAAATGGCATGATCATTTTATCGTGGATCCCATCCAGGGCGGTGCAGGTACATCCATAAATATGAACGCAAACGAAGTCATTGCTAACCGTGCACTCGAATTGCTTGGGAAAGAGAAAGGTGACTATGTTCAATTAAGTCCAAATAGCCATGTGAACATGTCACAATCAACAAATGATGTGTTCCCGAGTTCGATTCATATCGCCACTCTTATTTCACTCGAAAAATTGTTAAATACGATGGAATATATGCTTACTATCTTCAGGAAAAAGGCCCAACAATTTGACCATGTGATTAAAATGGGACGGACACATCTTCAAGATGCAGTGCCTATCCGTCTTGGTCAAGAGTTTGAAGCATATAGCCGTGTAATAGAGCGTGATATTAAACGCATTCAACATTCACGCCAGCATTTATATGAGATAAATATGGGCGCAACAGCTGTGGGAACAGGATTAAATGCAGACCCTCGCTACATTGAAAGTGTGGTTGAACATTTGGCGGATATTAGTGGGCTTCCGCTTGTTGGGGCGGAGCATCTTGTTGATGCGACACAAAATACAGATGCTTATACAGAAGTCTCTGCTGCATTGAAAATATGTATGATGAATATGTCCAAAATCGCGAACGACCTACGTTTAATGGCCTCAGGTCCCCGTGCGGGCCTTGCGGAAATTAACTTGCCGGCTCGTCAGCCAGGTTCATCCATCATGCCGGGAAAAGTCAATCCGGTCATGCCTGAAATGATCAATCAAGTAGCGTTCCAGGTTATTGGCAATGACCATACCATTTGCCTTGCATCTGAAGCAGGTCAGCTTGAACTGAACGTGATGGAACCTGTGCTTGTGTTCAATTTGCTTCAATCCATTAGCATTATGAGCAATGCATTCCGTGCCTTTACAGACTACTGTCTGGTGGATATTGAAGCAAACGAAGACCGTCTAAAAGAGAATGTGGAAAAAAGCGTAGGGATTATCACGGCTGTTAATCCGCATATTGGATACGAAGTGGCAGCGCGTATCGCACGGGAAGCCATTTTAAAAGGAAAATCAGTACGTGAACTATGCCTGCAGTACGATGTGTTAACAGAGGAAGAGCTTGATCTTATTTTAAATCCTTACGAGATGACAAACCCAGGTATTTCTGGGGCTGAGCTGTTCGATAGATCGTAATTTCTGATTTTGATGGAATGGCAGATGTGGTTGATGAATAACTCCAGTTGTTTTCAGAAATCCAATGAGGATTTCATAACAGTAAATCCGAACTCCCTGAAGCCCTCTTTTATAGAGGGCTTTTTTTGCTTTACAGGATGAGAAAAAATATTGAATAATCCGGAATTGAAAAACTGGATAGCCCCATAAAGGACTATCCAGCGTAATTCATTCCATTATAAATTACTTTACCTTTACACCAGCTTTAATCAAGGTAGGCGGAGTTTCCCCCTGTAATCCGGCGACAAGGTTGGTTGCGGCCAGCATCGCCATTTTCAAGCGGGTTTCATATGTTGCGGAACCGATATGAGGTAAAGTGACAACATTCTTCATGGAAAGCAATGGATTGTCTTCCATGACGGGCTCTTGTACAAAGACATCAAGTCCTGCCGCGTGAATTTCACCGGTTGTTAGCGCATGGATCAAGGCTTCTTCATCCACTGTTTTCCCTCTTGAACAATTGATGAAGATGGCGGACTCCTTCATGAGCTTGAATTCTTTTTCCCCCATCATATTTTCGGTTTGGGGAGTGAGCGGTGTCATCAAGCAGACAAAATCAGACTGCTTTAACAGATCTTCCATTGAACAGTATGTAGCCCCATACTTTTGTTCCGCTTCCTCATTTCTGGATCTGTTGTGATATAAAATGTTCATGCCAAACCCAAAATGAGCCCGTTTTGAAACGGCAGATCCTATTCCTCCCATACCGATGATTCCTAATACTTTATGATGGACATCCACCCCAAACCATTTTTCCCCGATATTCGATGTCCATTGCCCTGACTTCACCAATTGATCCAACTCTGGCATTCTTCTCGCTGTGGATAACATCAAGCCCATAATCGTATCGGCGACTGTCTCATTTAATACCTCAGGAGTATTCGTAGCCATAATTCCCCGATTGGACAGCTCTGTTACATCCAGATTGTCGTAACCAACCGACGAATTACAGACGATTTTTAATTGCGGTGCCTGATCCAGTAAACTTTTATCCACTTTTAATCCTGAACCTAATATCCCTTGTGCTGTCTTCAACTCTTGAAGGAATTCAGGTTGATTTTGTGAGTCAAGACCCTCAAAATATACGACATCACATGTCTTTTGAATATAATCCAACACTTCTTGATCCACTTTCTTATAAATGATTACTCTCGGTTTCATCATTGATCCCTCACTTCGAATAAAGTTTGATGTTCATTACCCAAGCAGACAAATCCCCTAACTATAATCTACCATTATTTCAAATAAAGGTAAGAGCTAATTGGACTGCTGACCAGACCGCTAAAACGGAGGCTAGGGTCAGAACAATATTTTCGAACCAATTATTTTTATATTTACCCATCAAGCTTTTTCGATTTGATAGTACAAGCATTCCTATTGCGATAATAGGGAAACCGATTATGTTTATTGCATTTACACCAATTGTCAATGCAATAAAACCAGGCATGCCAGGAATGGACCAAATGATTGGAGTAACTAAAACAAAAATCGTAATCCATTTATACATTGGATCTTTTTCATATTTTCCATTGTACTTTTCGCGTCGGTCCTTATTAATTACGTAAAAGGCGTCTACAATCAATCTTGGAAAACCAGTTGACTTCCCTACTATACTCGCAAACAATACGCCAAATACACCAAGATAAAAAATGTACCAGCCAAATTGCCCTAAAGACATTTGTAATGCCATTGCCAAATCATCAATCGTTTCCACATGAATTCCATTTGGTTTTAAAATTTCTGCACCTACAACCCAAATGGCCAAATTGATCACAATGCAAACTCCGATGGCAAACAGTAAATCATTTCTTTGAACCTTGACGTGACTCGGTTTCGTCCAACCCTTTTCTCTCATGAAATATGGATGAACAAAGTTCGAAATGGATCCTGCCACTGCACCTATAATTGAAATCGCCACCAATAATGCTCCATGAACGCCAGTATCACTTGGAATGCTAAAACCGACCGTCCCTTTAATGATTTGCCCCACATCCGGTGTTGCTGAAATCGCCAGGTACAAGAAGGCAATCGTCAATAATGCCAAAAGCACTTTCATTACACTTTCAATTCTATTATAAATATTTCTGCCAATAAGCATGAAAACTAATGCTACAACTACCATTGAAGCCAAGAATGGCTGATTAACATGGAATAGGGTCGATAATACCTCTCCCGCACCCTTAATCATATATGCATTAAAAAGATGACCCATTATTAATGCATAACCAAACATGAAGTAACCGAAAAATGGATGAATACGTCCATATCCTTCAAGAATGGTTAACCCCTCTGTGTTACAAAGCTGGAACCGAGCAATGATATTAACGATAAGAAAACGAAGGATTAATGATAAAGCTAAAATCCACATTAAACTATATCCATAATCTGCCCCGGCAACAGAAGAAGTCACCAGATCACCAGCTCCAAGCCACGTTAATACGGCAAGTATTCCTGGACCATAAGCTGTTTTAAACTTTGTGAAAAAATTTTGTTTCCTACTTTCGACCTCAGGAGCCATTACAGTAGATTCAGCAAGATTAGATTGATTTTTCAAGTTTTTCAACTCCATCCCAAAGAGTATGTATTCGCTTTCATTTCCCTGAGTAAAAAATAAATTGCTTACTCAAGACATACAGATATTGAAAATATGACAAAACTTTCTGAAAATATGATTCCGGAATTGACATAGAGTTTACACTCAGGATGTTGTCATGCTTCATGTTGAAGTAAATCAGCTCCTTAAAAAAGCTCCCCTTCCATTTAATTGAATGTTTCGACTATTACCAACGCAATTGTAAGACAAATTAAAATGTAAGTCAATAATAAATTTTAGAATATTCTTTAAAATAAAGCCATAAAAAGCCTTATGACCTTTCTAATTAGTTGATAAATCAGGACGTTGTATTTCAGACTGGCAGCCTCAAAAATCCTTGAATATTCTTTTCTTCAACCATTCTTTCTCTTAGAAACCAATTACTCTTTTAGAAAGTAAAAAAGCCTGACTCCCAATATTTAATGGAGTCAGACTTTTTTCGTTTTACATTCTCTTAAACAAGCTAATCTTTCTTTGTGAAAATGGAAAATGATAGACCAAGAACCATGATTAACCGTGACTACCATTACCACTGAAGATAGAGTTAGTGATGTATTCATGAGATCGAAATCCCATGATACAGGAGATATTGCACCTTTTTTGTATGGTATAATAACACTAGAATTCTCAAGAGCATATATTTGTAAAAAAATATAAATTTATGAAAATAAACTATGGAGCGAAGTATGAAAACCAAATTAGTTTGTGAAAAAGTGATGCAGTTTACAAGTAAGGATGATTGTATTAGTACCGAAATTGCCGCAAACGGGGATTTGTTGTTGTTGGAAATGCCGAATCAACCTGAACGTATGGATGGGTTTGTGCAGGTTGCGATGAAGCAGAACTTGAAGGTACATATCATCAATAACCAACAATATAAACAAATCGAGTTTCATAAAGTGCCTATCAGTGCTGATCATGTACAAACCTTTTCGGATGGGACGATTATGCTTGTCGGTTCAAGGTGTGAATATAATGAGGGGAAACCTGATAAAAATGCGCGTTTCTATGATAATAACGGACAATTTTTGTATGCACTGACGTTTGGGGATGGCATTCAATCTGTACAGGTCGATGAGCAAGACCGCATATGGATCAGTTATTTTGATGAAGGTGTGTTTGGAAATTATGGATGGGACGAGCCAATTGGACGACATGGTTTGATTTTGTTTGATCGACAGGGGAATATTTTATGGCACGCTGGTGAGTTTGGTATTTCAGATTGTTATGCGCTAAATGTCGCTTCATCAGACAAGGTGTGCTTTTACTATTACCATGATTTTAAATTCGTTATATTAGATGAACTGTTTCAACCGACCTTTTTTAATATAAAGAAAGAATCATTCTGGGAGTTTGCGATTAGTGATGATGCTATTGCCATTTTCGACGGGAATGGTAGCTACATGTTCCACAGAAAAGGACAAACATTCAAAAAAGGCAGACGGATTCAATATGTCGATGAGCAATGTCAAAAAATTAGCGGTCGTTTATCCATGCGAGCCGAAATCATTTATATCTATAATAACGATGGCATTTATAAAACGACGTTATCACAAAATAACAAATAACAGTACCTAGAGTGAGATGTTTGACGTGAAATTTATTACATTGGATTGCTGTCACTTTTCCAATCAATAATAACAAGGAGCATGATTTCAAATGAAATCATGCTCCTTTAAGTTTTTTTTCATGGCTAGTTCAGGTGGTCTGCCTTTACATTTTCCTTGGCTAGATTTCCTTGCCTTTCACCCTGTAATGGACCTCACCAGGTTCTTTGCAAAAGGTGATTCCGCTTCCCGGCTCGTAATAAAAGGTTTTTTTGCCTAATGAGCGTTCATGGAAGGTCGTATGCAGATAGGATGCTTGGTCCCTTTTGAAGGCGAGCTGATTTTTGCTTAAGGATACAGGAAGGCAATGTCCATAGTTTGTGTGGACCATTGTTTCTTTTTCGTTCATTTCCTCTAAATCACGAACGTGGATGTAGGAAAACCAGACCCCTCCTCTTTTCCGGAAAGAGCGGGAGGAGAACCAGACCATTCCAAGCTGGGCGTTTATGCAGACGGGCAGCCTGTATTTTCCGCCAAGCACGGATTTTGCTGCTGCAAGCCCGCCGTCAAGGTCCAATCCATAGTGGTTTAGCGTGTTATTCAGGATTTCCTGGCGCGGTTGTGCAACATGGAATGTGTTTTCTCCTTCCACTACCATGGTCATCTCGGCACCATTTGAATCAAAACGCTCCATCATTCCCACCGTTTCAATATTCATTAAATAATTTTTTCGTATCATCATTCCATTCACTCCCCATTTACTATTCACTTTCTTGGAGTATACTGGATATAGAGGCAGGTATACTCCTGCTCGCAAGCCCTTAGGTGATTGTCTTCCCGGACGTACTCACCTAGGGGTTTTTATTTCCGGCTATCGTCACTTTCATTTCATGAGATGTCATTCACTTCACCTCTCTGCGACCATTATCCTATTTTATGCATTTTTTGTAAAACCGCTCTGATTTTACCACTATAAAAATCCGTTCCCTTTTGTGACTCCATTACCTGTTTGATAGCTAATTCCTTACAAGTTGCCATCAAACGGCCATACTTTCCAATTTCCTTTTCAAGCTTTCTGCTCTAGATCGATCTTTTCTTGGTAATCTGTGTCCATTTAGAGAAATAACTGCCAAAATCTATGTGAAAAGTGAAATGAAATGACATTTTTGTGAAGTTTTAAAAACCACGTAAAAAAAAGTCTATCTGAATAGATAGACTTTCTTTCATTACCTTCATTTCATTCTGCCATCTTTATTTCAATGGCCAAATTACGTAAGTAATCCAATAAGGGCCGAACTTCCTCTGGAGCTGTTGTGTCAGTAAATGAGAAAGACTGTTCCTTCTTTTCATCAGCTATATCCAGCTGGTATGAAAACGAGTCGAACCCTTGAGCTTTAGCTCCAGCCATTTTATTTAGTTGAGCATTAGGAAGGTCCGCTGTCTTCATTAAGTTCTGTAATTCCTCATTTTTCTCCTTCGGCAATTCATCTGTATCTATCTGAAAGTTCAAGTCGAGGTTGGCCATTCCCCCCATGCAGCTAAATTTGATATGCATTGTAGATGAAGCCTCCTATTCATGGAATATGACTACTCAGGCAGTCCAACCGCTTTAAAAGCATTTTCGATTGTCTCTATGGCTGTTTTGGTAACTTCTCCGCTATCAACAAGTTTTTGTGCTGCCTTGATGACTATTTGTACAAATTGATTGAAGTTTGCCGTTGCAAATAAATTCTGCATTGCATTGAACCAGATCAAAGCCGCTTTGTCCGTTCCAATCTCCATGGATACTAGATAAAAGGCCTTGTTCGGTATGCCGCTATTGATATGAACACCATGATTATCCCGCTCTCCTTTATAGAAATTCCTCATGTGATCTGGCTGAATATCTTTACCCATCAACTTATTGTCAAATGCAGTACCTGGTGCTTTCATCGAACGTAGGGCCTGTCCTTTCAGTGTTGGTCCCATTATATCAGCACCGATTAGCCAATCGGCATCACCTGCTGTTTGCTTTAAATGAAATTGTTTTATGGCAACTCCAAACACATCCGAAAGATGTTCATTCAAAGCCCCCGACTGACCTTCATACTCCAATCCACTTGTGAACTGCGTAACCCCATGTGTCAGTTCGTGTCCGATTACATCGAGTGAATTGGCAAAATTGCTAAAGATGACCCCGTCGCCGTCACCAAATACCATTTCATCCCCGTCCCAATAGGCATTCGTGAATTTATTCCCATAATGAACGTTCAGAATGATATCAAGGCCTTGGTTATCAATTGAATTACGGTGCAAGACATCCTTGAAATAATCACGCACAACTCCGCTATAATCGTATGCAGCGTTAACTACCGGGTCTGCACTTGATCGATCTCCTTCTTTCCTAGCCTCATTCTCCCGGAGTTTGGTTCCTCCTTTACAATCATAAACATGGCGGGCAGATTCACCATGACGCCCAGATCCTGCATCAGTTAAAGCGACAACCCCGTCAATATCATATTCTTTCAAAATTCTGCGCCTGCGCATTTGACGGCTTTTCGCTAAACTGATCCGTGCTTCTTCCACTTCATTTTGCGCCAAATTCTCAAGAATATAGTTAGGTACAATGAAACACTGACACTTCAATTTCGAACAATCTCTTTTGTGCATATTTAACACCCCTTCATGATTTTTTTACGATCTATTACAGTTTCTTTTTTCAAGAGTGCTGCTTCCCTTAATGTGTTTGTCTTCATGTTCATTAGCAGTTTATCTCTGATCCGTTTACATTGTTGTCTCGCTGCTCTTCCTATCTTCAAGACATTCTATAGATTACTTTCGCCGCACTTACCCCATTTCCCTCCATTCCTTCCTACTCTACAATCGCAAACTCTTACTCAATACGTTCGCTCCTTTGTTCCAATTGTTCTTCTTATTTGGAATGACCATCTCATCTTTAACAAATTCAAACTTCCTTTTTTTAAATAAATTTCATATTTTTCTCACAATTTTCTTTTATCATCTATATAGGTGAATTTAATAGTACTACTTGGAGGTCCTGTATAAATGGAAACTAAACAACCAAACGCCGCTCTGTATAGAACAGTATGGAGATGGCATTTTTACGCTGGAATTATTTTTGCACCCTTACTTATCATTCTGGCAGTTACTGGTTCAATCTATTTATTTAAGCCACAGATTGAACAAGTACTTTATCAAGACTACCAAGAGGTAACACCGCAAGGAGATAAATTACCAGCATCTCAGCAGATTCAGAAAGTGAAGAAGCTATACCCAGATGCAGTGGTGACAAAATATCATCCCGGAGAAAATGCCTCCCGTTCAAGCGAAGTGAGCATTACTACTAATAATGAGTCTCTTACCATTTTTATAGACCCCTATACAGGTAAATCTATTGGAGAGTTAAATGATGAAGACAGAATTATGGATAAAATCGAGGAAATTCACGGTGAACTGATGGCTGGCACCTTGGGAGATAGAATTGTAGAGTTAGCTGCGTGTTGGGCAGTTGTGTTAATTGTCTCTGGTCTTTATTTATGGTATCCCAAAAATAAGCTAAGTCTTTCTGGTGTTCTATTTCCAAGAATAAATAAAGGGAAAAATACTTTCAGAAGAGATTTACATGCAGTACCTGCATTTTGGATATCAGCAGGAATGTTATTTTTAATTATGACAGGTTTGCCTTGGTCAGGTTTTTGGGGAAGTAATTTTCAATCGTTAGCTACCAATTCCGGATCTGGGTATCCTCCTTCCATATGGACTGGAAGTGCTCCAACATCCTTAATTAAAACAAAAGATATTGCAGATGTTCCTTGGGCAGCAGAAAATTTAGATGTACCTATCTCAGATATTCAAGGTTTTATCCCACTGTCCATTGATGATGTAGTCACGATAGCGAATCGTGAGGGTATGCATCCAAGTTATAGCATTAATATTCCAAAAGAAACGGATGGCGTTTATACATTGTCAGCTTTTCCACCGAAAGCACAAGATGAAGCAACTATTCATATTGACCAATATTCCGGTGCGGTTCTAGCTGATTATCGTTATGATCATTACGGTTTAATAGGAAAAATAGTTGCTTGGGGGATTACCTTGCATAAAGGGACTCAATTTGGTTTGATTAATCAAATAATCAGCCTTCTTATTTGTTTAGGAATTATCCTTGTTGCATTTAGTGGTTTTTATTTATGGTGGAAGCGAAAGCCGAAAAAAGGATTAGGTGCACCAAAAGCTCCTCCTATAAAGAACATGAGATTCTTTCTATTTCTGTTAATAGGTCTAGGAATTTTGTTTCCTTTGGTTGGTTTGTCTCTTATTGTTGTTTGGCTAATTGACTGGTTAATTATTAAACGAATATCTGCAGTTAAGAAGTTTTTGAATGCATAATTCGGAAATGTAAAGGGTGGCTTTTGCCGTGAAAAAAAATATATGTATTTCTTTAATCTTTATTTTCAGCCTATTGTTAAGTGCGTGTTCACTTGAAAAGGATGTCACTAATCTATACAAAGAAGAAACACCACTTGAAGCTGAAATAATTATACCAGCATCCTTTTCAGCTAATACACAGGAGACGATAAAGGCTGTTCTTACTCAAGGTGGTAAAAAGGTTGAAAACTCAGATTATGTTCATTTTCAGATATGGAAACAAGATGGCTCTCTCAAATATAGTATGGAACAAGCTGAGGAAGAGGGAAACGGTACTTATACTTTACGTAAAAACTTTGATAGTGATGGCCTATACTATATAAAAGTACATGCTAGTAACGATGGTTCAATCATTATGCCTCAAAAACAGTTTATCGTAGGAAAACTGTCTGAAAGTGAATTGAAATTCTTGCAAAAAGGGAGCCAAAAACAAGAAGAAAGTCATGAACATCATCATTAATAAATTTTTTTGACATCCGGTTTTCATTTGAAGACCGGATTTTTTATGGATATTTGTTTACCACGGTGGTTCGGAGAGAATGTATTTACAGGCAGGGTATGTAATGCTTCACCTTTATTTATTGGATTATTCTGCTCGTGCCGCATATACTGGATTGTTCCTATAAACAAGGGAGCTTCCTCAGAACATAAACAAACTTTAAGGGAGGGCATAGCATTGGTAACTTCACAGGGAACTGCTTCGGTTAGCTTTCCATTCCCATCTGTATGGGGTATCCACTCTTCAATAGCTGGCAGAACGATTATTTGGGGAACACTTAACATTAACTCCATTACAGATAATAGAGTAAGTGGTACGGCTAATTTTCGTGGTACACCTATTCCGATTAGTGGCTTTTGGAATGAAAGCACCAAACAACTCACATTCGATTCACCTTATGCCACATTCTCTGGCAACTTAACCATTATTGATGATTTCCAGATTAGAGTTCGACATTTTATTTTACGCGGACGTTTTCTTATGAAGCCTCCCTCTTTACAAGCAGGTGAGTCTGGATCGTGGATTGCCACTACTGATATAGCTCTGAATGAATTTCCTGTTAGTGGTAATACCTATACCGAGCAATTACCTCCTGTTGGAGCTTTTTTAACATCGAATATCCTTCATCAGTATCAGAATTTTGGGGGCAGAACAATATAGGGTAATCCTTTCTGTGTAGAAAGGGTGTGAATCGTCTCTGTATTTCCTAGGGACGATTCTTTACTATAGCAAATTACCAAAAGCCTTCTTGAACTGACAGGTTGGTTGAGAATTCAGGGATTATTTTCTGATACGTCATCTTTTCAAATGTTTCCCATCATGATATTACATTTTGATGTAATCCTGATGCCTACATAGAAGGCAAAAAATAAACCCCTTCCCAAATGGAAAAGGCGAGGTGCTGAAGTGAACGGAAGCAAAGAGGCACACCAGTGACTATCTAACTAAGCAGATTAATATATGAGATAGTGATTTTGGTAGATAACTTTTGAATCCATTAACTCAAAATGAGTACAGATGGAATATTGATTGACAGCATTTTCTCTGTACTTCATACTATTGTAATAACAGAACTGACAGAATATTTGGTAAATTAGGAGGGTAAAACTATGAAACCAACTGTAATGACAATGGATTTACAATTATTAGCAGATGTTCTTAGGGAAAATAATTGTACAAGTTTAATAAAAGCAATTGCAGAAAAGGATTTTCAAGTGGCTCAAATGCTTGATGTATTAATATTTGAGGATAAATGGGAGGATGACATGTGACTAAGCTCAGAATCCTTTTAACCATTCCAATTTTGCTATATGGAATTTTCATATTTGTTGTCATTCAATACGATAAGAATATTCCACTTTATTTGCATCTTCTATTCGCAATCTACTTGATGTTGTTTGTACATTATGAAGAAGAAACGGAAGTGAAACCATGACAGATTTTTAATCTTGGAGAAGTTCGATCTTAAGCAATTCGTGATGGAAGAAGTTTTGACTTCAACTGACTGTATCGAGCTGCTTGGCATAACCCGTGCCAGGCTGAGTTCGTTGTAATCCCTAGGTTCTCAACACGTGAGTAACGTTTAATATGATCACCACAATAAGTGGCTTTTTTTGTTCAAAAACATTAACAAGCCTAAAAAAAGCCCCAACTCCTTAAAGGAATTGAGGCTTTCACTATTTATCATCTATCTTCCGGTACCAATTAGATAATACGAGTTGTGACGATACCTTCGATTTGTTTGATTTTTGCTTCCAAACCAGGAATGATATCGCCGTTTACTTCACCGTCAATGTCGATGATCGTATACGCATATCCCCCACGGCTTCTGTTAACCATGTCAGCGATGTTCAAATTAAAGCCAGATACAGCCAGTGTAATTTGCCCAACCATGTTAGGAACGTTTTCGTGGAAAGTTGCCACACGACGATTTCCTGTATAAGGAATGGCAGTATTCGGGAAATTCACAGAGTTCTTGATGTTCCCTGTTTCTAAAAAGGTCTTCAACTGACGAGCTGCCATGATGGCACAGTTTTCCTCTGATTCTAGTGTAGAGGCACCAAGATGCGGAATTGGAACGACATTTTTCATTTTCAACACATTTTCATTCGGGAAGTCGGTGATGAACCTGCCAACTTTCCCGCTCTCAAGTGCCGCTTCCATATCCGCTTCATTCACTAGCTCGCCGCGTGAGAAGTTCAAGATATGTACGCCAGGCTTCATGATGCCAAATGTTTCTTGGTTAAACATTCCTTTAGTGTCATCAGTTAATGGAACGTGTACTGTAATGTAATCAGATTCTGCAAACAATTGTTCAATTGTCATGGCGCGTTGTACATTGCGGGACAAGTTCCAAGCTGTATCAACAGAGATGAACGGGTCAAACCCAATGACATCCATGTCCAAATCCAGGGCATCATTCGCTACAAGTGCACCGATCGCTCCTAAACCGATTACGCCAAGAGTTTTTCCCTTGATTTCTTTACCAACGAATTGTTTCTTTCCTGCTTCTACAAGCTTTGGAATTTGTTCTCCTTCGCCTTCCAGCGTCTTTGTCCAGGCCACACCGGCAAACAGGTTACGAGATGAAGCCATTAATGACGTTAGCACCATTTCTTTTACAGCGTTTGCGTTAGCTCCAGGTGTATTGAAAACGACGATTCCTTGCTCTGTGCATTTGTCGACCGGAATATTATTGACTCCTGCCCCTGCCCTTGCGATTGCTTTTAACTGATCGCCGAATTCCATAGTATGCATGTTAAAGCTGCGAAGTACGATTGCATCAGGGTTTTCACTGTCATTGTCGACTTTAAAATCGCCTTTGTTGAATACATTTAGCCCGCTTTCGGCAATATTATTTAACGCTTTGATCGTTTTGACTTTTTCTAAAAGTACTGTGCTCATTTTGTTTGCTCCTTTTTGGTTATGATAGTTTTGAAGTTTCAAAATATTGACAAAATTTTGAAACCATGAAAATCTGCATTCTCTAAACCTTTACTATCCTCTGTAAATACACAGAAAGAGGCAAGGGATAAAATCCCTTACCTCTGCCCAGGCGAACGGCTACGACACTATGTGTTCCCTCACGGTTATCCGTGTTTCGCCAGTTGCACATAGTCTTTTCATTTATTTTATTTTATCAAATTATTCAGCAATCTTCAATATCATTTTAAAGATTTATCTCTTTTTTTGCAGAAGTCACAACTCACCAGAAATAAATCGACGAATTCTATCGTTTTATCTCCCGAAAATAGGAATATATCGACGAATTCTATCGTTTTATCTCCGAAATTAGGAATATATCGACGAATTCTATCGTTTTATCTCCGAAATTAGGAATATATCGACGAATTCTATCGTTTTATCTCCGAAATTAGGAATATATCGACGAATTCTATCGTTTTATCTCCGAAATTAGGAATATATCGACGAATTCTATCGTTTTATCTCCGAAATTAGGAATATATCGACGAATTCTATCGTTTTATCTCCGAAATTAGGAATATATCGACGAAATTACTCGTTGGAAAAAGGCACTGTTGAAAGTGGCTGTTGATATTCTTGGACTATCTCGGACAGCTTTGTTGTAAAATGGATAATATTAGTAAAATATAGAAAGTATAGCAAACTAAAAGATAATTAGGAGGAATTAATATGATAGTAAGAGAGGCAACGCTTGCTGATGCTGAAGGTATAGCAATAGTCCATGTGGATTGCTGGAGAACCACTTATGAAAATATAATACCAAGTGATTTTCTAGATAATCTGTCTTATGAGAAAAGGAAAGATTTATGGATAAAGAATATATCCAGTGATGGGAATCATATTTATGTAGCAGAAAATGACAAGGGGAAAATAGTTGGATTTATAGCTGGTGGTAAAAGGGAAACAAATAAAGTTGAGGATTCGGGTGATTTAACTGCAATATATATCCTCGAAAATTTTCAAAGAATGGGAATAGGAAAGAAACTTATCAAAGAATTATTTTTTAAATTTGAAGAACTTGGATTCAAGACCATTCTCGTTGAGGTACTTGAAGATAATAAATCTCGATACTTCTATGAGGCATTTGGTTCTGAATTGCTTAAAACCGAAAAAATCAAAATCGCTGGCGCTGAAATAAATCTATTGGTTTATGAATGGAAGGATATTAGCCCGGTATTGTTATGAATAAACCTACGGCACCGAACTTCAAAAAAAGACACAATCCTAAGTGAAGGATTGTGTCTTTCATTTGATTTAATTTTGATTAAATCCGCTTTCGTCCATGTAAAACACTTCCCAAGAATGACCGTCGATATCCTTAAAGCTCCAACCGTACATGAAACCATGATCAATTGCTTCATTAAAAGGCTTTCCACCAGCATCCAGTGCCCTATTCACGACCTCATCCACTTCTTCCTTACTTTTAACCGATAGGGCCACGATGGCTTCCGTAGTTGTTGCTGGATCTGGGATATCCTTCTTGGTAAACGTTTTAAAGTAATCTTCCACCAATAACATGACATATATGGACTCACTGATAACCATGCACGTTGCATTTTCATTGGTCATTTGCTCGTTAAATTCAAAGCCGACCTTTGTGAAAAATTCCATTGAGGCACCCAAATCTTTAACAGGCAAGTTTACAAAGATCTTTTCTGCTTGAACTCCCATCCAATTCACCCTCGCTTGATTTATTTGTTCACTCACCTTCTATTCGCTGCATTTTTCGATTTTCCTGCTTGCAGCAGTCATTGCATTCAAATTGAACAGATACAACCTTAGCCACTGGGAGCATCCATAATTCACCTACTTAAAAGTGAATTTCAAATATTAAACAGGATAATTCAATTTTAAAACAACCTGAGAGTTTACCTTATGAAATTTTCAAGGAGTATTTGCCTCTTCCCTTGTTGCTTCAACATTGGATGGTGGTAGCATTTGCGCATAAAAATTAGCAGACTGCCGCCCTTTTGCATTCGTATACCAGATGTTCAATTTGGGTTTCATAACTAAAACACATCTTTTCTTTTTTGAAATAATAACTTTATAATTCCATGTTTTACTAAAATTAAATAATTATTTCAAGGAGGTAAGCTTATGAAAAATAGTATTAAAACATAAAGTATCCGGAACATTTTCTTTACTGGTTTTGCTTTCAGTTATTTTACCAGGATTCAGCCCAATCATTTCGTTCTCCTATAGCTAAACAAACGCTCGAAGCACCACCTATTATGCAAGTAGAGCAATACACGTTTTGCAATCGTAGCACAGGTCAAAAATAGATGGGAAACGACAACATTACCTTATGGGATAGGTGGTTCATAGATGGTTACCATTCAAACATATATATCAAAAAATAGTTATGATGCAATTATTAATAAACATTTATTAGCTAACGGAGATTTTATCCCAATCCATCACTCAAGCGCCAAGCAACTGGGAAATCAAAAGTTATTTACTTCAAAAGGAACTTCCTTATACGGCACAGTCATTATATCTTATCAAGATCAATTTCTCTCGAGCTTTTATGATTGGGATGATGTTGATGGTATTTGGCTTTCAATTTTACAGGCAATGTATGATTGTTTAAATACCGGTATTGGCAGCTGCGACTATTCAGAACGCTCTATGGATTGGCAAGTGAAAAGGCTAATGGAAAAAAATCCCGATATATCATTTACATGGAACCATGGTTTCGCTAGCAAGGAATGGAATGATATGCCTAAGATATCCACACTAAGATTCCCTGAAAATGTGCTATTGAATAGTTTAATAGAAAAGGGGACTAAGTTCTTAAAATTTAGAAATGCTCTATATGATAGCGGTCCAAGCCAAAATATTAACCAGTTAATTAACGATCTTAAATCTTTTAGTAGTGATTTGGGGTATGTGCACTTGGAATAGTTCACTGTGCTAAGTGAAGCTGAAGTCTTGCAGCTGTATGTGATGGGTTTATAGTAAAAACATCCTTGCCAGCATTCGCCAGCAAGGACTGTTTTTCTTGTTTAGAAGTTTCTAATATAGAAGGCACTTGACGTTTTATTTCACTTCAAATAAACACTCATAATCTGTGTTTCCTTAATATTTGCTTGTGTACTATCTGTTTTTTCTATTTTTTCAACCAGGTCGCCATTCGTGACAACAATCGGAGTTACGATGCTTGGAGCTTTGGATTTCAGAAATTCAATATCAAATGTAACAAGCTTGTCCCCTGCTTTTACCCTTTGCCCTTCTGTGACATGTACTTCGAATCCCTCGCCTTTCAGGTTCACTGTTTCTAATCCAATATGAATTAACAATTCAATGCCATGCTTCGTGCGAAGGCCCAAAGCATGTTTAGTATGAAAAACCTGGATCACTTCTGCATCAATAGGAGAAACTACCAGCCCCTCCTCAGGAAGAATCGCTATTCCGTCCCCCATCATCTTACCGGAAAATACCGGATCCGGAACATCTTCAATATTTATTACTTGTCCATTTATAGGAGCAAGCAGTTGTTCCACTTTTTCTTTGTTACCGAATAATTTTTTAAACATATTATTCCTTCCTTTCTCTTTCCAGTTGATTTTAAGCTTCTTACAGCTTACATTTAGTGTTTTGTAAATTCTGATAATAGTCGAAATTATTTTTTCTTTTTCAATTTACCTTCTGCTTTCTTCTTATTCTCTTCCACTCTAAATGTAACCATCTTGGTTATTATTTCATAAGGAATTGGTTTGTTAAGTGGAAACTGAACGGCCCCTTTTGAACATTTGTATTCAGATAAAGCATGTTCAAAAGCAGAGATCGCGTTTGGAGTTGGATAGAATCCAATATGTTTTTTATAGGCAGCGAAATGCACCAGATTTCCGTTCAAAGCAAAAGTGGGCATTTGATAACTGATCTTTTCTTCTGCAGCCGGTGCTGAATCTTTTATGACTTTTCTTAACGTTTTCAGTATCTCCTGAACTTCTTCGGGAAATTGCATAATGTATTCATCAATTGATTGAATTTCCTCCATGTTTAACTCCTTTCATAATCTAAACGATCACTGCCCACTATTATACCCTATCCTTTTCCGTTACCCTTAAGAAGAAGGGCTCCAAACACAACCCGATTCAAGAATCACTTTCCTTCTTTTGTTTATTTTTTTAGTGTCACTAAAGTGAAAAATGTTCTTAATCGATGTTAACCCCTCATCATTCCAAAATAGGGCCCCTCCATTTGGGATGGCATATATATCCCTCTCCTTTGATAAAAGTATCAGTTCTTCATCCACAGATTCTTCATAATGGACTTCGACACTAAAGTCCACCAATCCAAGTCCTCTCAGTATTTGAGTTTCAGGATAATCCTCGTCTTTCGTTATAAGGCAATCCTTACAAAAAGCCAGCGCACCTGCACTAACACCGATCATTAAACCTTTGAATTCCTTTACCGTTTGTATCAAACCTTTATTGACCATACATTCCATTAATATTTCGGGTCTTCCTCCAGTGAAGTAAAGTACATCTTGAACTGATATATTTGCTTTCATTTCTTCATTGCCAAGTTCATCATTAAGAAGCTGAATATTCTCAACACCTATATCGTTGAATGATTTTTTAGCAGATTGAAACCATCCATCCCGTTTTGCATGTTCTGTAGCAAACGGAATGATCAAAACCCTGCTTTCAGGTTCAACATAAGTGGCTATCCGCTTCATGACCTCATCAAGTTCCCCTGTTAAAGGATTTCCTCCCCCAATAAAACAAAGATTCATATTTTTATCTCCTTCGTTCGTTATTTCCCGTTTACCCTAACTTAAATGAGTTATATCTTTAAGAACTCTTCCATTCTTTTCATTACACCTTCTAGCATGGTAATCGACCTTGAAGTATTCAAAGGTTCACTATCCAAAGAATGATTAGCATTGGGGACTTTATCCATACTTATATTCGTTTTTGTTTCAATCATTTGAATTTTACCTGGAATATAATGATGATCTTTTTCTCCTATTATTATATGTACTGAATGGTGGCTGCTTAATAACCCTTCAAAAATCGAATCGAACTTCAATAGTGGCGTAAGCAAAATCATCTTGGAATTCATAAACTGCTCACTTTTCATAATTCCGTTGATGATTGGTATGGTACCAAGTGATTTGCCCAAAAATACAGTTTCTTGATATTCATGATTTTGAAGAACTTCAGTTATGACGGGATTAATATCATTAACTATCACTTTTGTGATATCTACCAACGGATGCTTGAATATATCCTGGTCGTAAGAGTAATGAATATGCACGACATCATACTGAGTTTGAAGCATGATCATTGTCGAATAATAAAATAGCGGCTTCTCATACGTGTAACCCGCACCAGAAAACATAAAACAAACGGCTGGGCTTCCATTTTCAATATGCGTGTATGTAATTTCTTTTTCATTACTATTTATTTTTCCTTGGTTAACCTTCATGATAGATTCCTCCCATTGAATCCATTCTATCGTTTGCTCTATATATTCATTAGCTACCCGCTGCATTCCTCCTTGATTGATACATCTAGATAGAATCCAAGAATAAGGTTTCGTTTTTTACCGGGAATAGGTATACTTTAGCTATCAACTTATTTTTTGGAAATTACTCTGTATTTCTGATGATCGATCAATCCATGCCTTAAAGGAGAGTGTGTAATGAAAATCAAAGCGTTATGTTTCATTCTTGTCCTGCTAGTCACTGGTTCCATGGGCTCGATTCATGCAAGTGCAAACGATCAAAAGGTGAAAGAAATGGATATCGGGGAGTCTTTCGATGGTGCGGAAGGTACGATGGTTCTCCAAAACTTAAAAAATGATAAAGTATTTATCTATAACAAACAGCGAAGTAAAGTACGCTACACTCCAGAATCGACATTCAAAGTGGCGAATGCATTAATCGGCTTACAGACAAAAGCGGTGAGCGATGAATATGAAGTGAAGCGCTGGGATGGCGTAATCAGGGAATTTGAAGATTGGAACAGGGATCATACGCTGGCTTCAGCCATGAGGCATTCTGTGATCTGGTATTATCAAGCAATGGCCCGCGATATCGGGGCGGAAAACATGCAGCAATATGTGAAACTAATCGATTACGGCAATCGTGATATCTCCGGTGGGATCGATCAGTTCTGGCTGGACAGCAGCATAAAGATTTCTGCCCGGGAACAAGTCCAGTTCATCGAAAACCTTGTAGAGGAAAAACTGCCTATCGATAAGCAGCATATGAGAACCGTTAAGAGAATCATGATCAATGAAGAAGCAGACTCATATGTCCTCCATGGAAAAACCGGTACACGCCTTTCCGATATGGGATTGGGCTGGTATGTGGGTTACATCGAAACGGACAAAGGCAAATGGGCCTTCGCCACGAACTTGGATGGCAGCGGAAGTAAAGCCAAAACGATTACACTGGATACCCTGAAAGAGTTGGATATCATAAAAGAATAATAGTTCACGCATGCTCTTAATTCGGGCATGCGTTTTTACTTTATGGAACTTCACCTGATTTGTCAGCACACACATTCAAAACTCTTCTAGACAAGCTCCTTTATACTCTTCCTTCTTCCATTTTTGAAAAATGAGAAATTATGAATTTCCCGTTTTTTTAAATCGAATAGTTTTTTGTTCCATGTTCTTAATGCGCATCACGTGTTTATGCCTTGTTGACGATACGTGTTTATTTGATATAGTTTTAAAATAGTATTCAAGACTGACTAAATAAAGCAAAAAAACTGCATCATAATAAAATGGAGCTAAGGATTATTTGTTTGTAACGTTTATATAAACTCTGCATGAAATAAATAATGGGCCTTTAGCGAAAGGGGCACCTTCTGTGAAAACCATTCAAAGTCGCTTATTGTTAATGTTACTTCTTTTTATCATCTTACCGTATTTTCTATCAGTGTTTCTGATTTACAGCTATACAAAAAATAGTGTGGAGAGACATGAGCTTGAAAATAGCCAAGAACAACTTCAGAATAACGCTGAAGAACTGGAGCAATACTTTGATGACATGATTAATCTTCCCTATCTATTATATCGAAATCCCGATTTATTCCGGATTTTCAAGAATGGTTTTGAAGACTCGATATATTTTAACCCGATTGCGATGGAAAAAAGTTTAGAAACCTTTTATCTGACGCGAAACGAAATCCGTCAAGTACGGTTTTATATTGATAAGGATAAAGAATCGTTTACAGTTTATAATGCGACGGTCAGCGCCCGGAAACCTCAACCCGATTTATTAAATGAGGAGCCGATAAAACAATTTTATAGCTCTGACTCCAATTACATGATTGAGCCGCCACATCAAATTCAAAATTACAATGACACAGCGATCATTCCCCAATCGGACGACACAATGGTGATGACTTTTCACCATAAAATAGTCGATGTGCCTTCAAACGAATATCTCGGAATAATTACAATTGATATAGATTTGGATGCCTATGCCCGTATATGTAACAGCCTTGTTCAAAAGGATGAAGAATCTGTAATACTTATGGATTCACATAACAATGTCATGTATGCAAATGATCGGTCCCTTATAGGAAAATCCGTTACTCCTGATTTTAAAAAGCAGATTACGGGTGAAGATATTATCTTAACCAAAACATTATCAGGAACACTAAATCATTGGAAATTAGTTAAGATAACCCCTAATCATGTATTATTCGATGATGTCCGAAAGACTGCCTATACAAATATAATCGTTGGACTAATAGTCGGCTTGTTAGGGCTATTAATGATTGGTATTATTTCATACAGAATCACTCGTCCCATTAAACTTCTTAGCAAGAAAGTGAGAACAATAAAAGGTGGAAATATGGATGTCCCCTTTGATGATGGAAGAAAAGACGAAATTGGTGAGCTGGAAAAACATATGAAGGATATGATGAACCGAATCAATCTACACATTGAAAGAGAATATAAACTCGAAATAGAAAATAGAAAAAACCAATTCAGAGCATTAAAATCTCAGGTTAATCCGCATTTCTTATTTAATTCGTTACAATCTATTGGTGCAGTTGCCCTAAGATCTAATTCTCCAGGAGTTTACCATTTATTGACGTCACTATCTAAAATGATGCGCTACTCCATTAAGGCAAACCAATGGGTGTTGGTTCGAGATGAAATGAATTATATAGAAGCATACCTAAACCTTCAAATGGAGCGTTTTGGAGACAATGTGAACTATTCTATTAAAATAAGCGAGACGATTCTTGATATGACGATTCCAAGTATGATTCTTCAGCCCCTCGTTGAAAACTTTTTTAAACACAGTTATGAAGAAGGTTTCTATCATGCTCATTTAACTATTCATGGAGAAATACAAGGAGAATTTTTACACCTCATCGTTGAAAATTCGGGTCCTAGTTTGACTCAGGCGGAGCTTCAAATATTACGGGAAAATATATACGCGTCCCCACATGAAAGCACATATTCACATAATCATATCGGTCTGAAAAATATTTATGATCGTTTAGTTCTAAATTATGGATCAAAAGCAGGCCTGGAAGTGGATACGTATCAAGGACAAGGATTTTCCGTTAAAATAGTGATTCCACTAGAATTTCCGCTTGCTAATGAATAGATTGCTTCGTAGCTATTCAAAAACGGACACTTTAACTCATTCATATAAGGAGATGAAATCTGTGAAAACTTTAATTGTCGATGATGAGTTCAATGTACGTGACGTAATACGCCATTTGGGGCAGTGGGAAAAATACGGTATCACCCAACTATTAGAAGCAAGTAATGGCGATGATGCAAAAAGAATGATAGAGAAGGAAAGTCCGGAAATCATCTTTACAGACGTGAAAATGCCTGGAATGAGCGGTATGGAACTAATCGAGTGGCTAGATTCCATTTCTTATCCTGGTAAAGTGATTTTAATTTCGGGTTTTGACGACTATTCATTTATGCGTAAAGCAATTCAGTTTAGCAGCTTCGATTATTTGTTGAAACCGATTGAAGCTGATGCATTTAACAAAACACTGGAAGAAGCCGTTAAATCATGGGCGAATGAAGAGGAAGTTCGTGCTAATGAAGATACCGGTGTATATGAAGATGTTAAAAGGTTTCGGAGTAATCAATTAGTTACTGCCGCTTGTATGGGGGAACACTTCGACAAAAAAGATATTGAGTCATATCTTCCAAAAGCAGACGGATACACCCTTACATTAATTTCCTTTTATCAAATGCACCATCCTGCCCCCTACATCCAGTTACTCGCTGACGAACTTGTTGAGCGGAAAATCGGAAATGTATTTTCGCTTCAGAATGATCATAATCTTTGTCTAGTGATCACCATACCTGACCATTGGTTATCCGTTGAAGAGTGGATCAGTCATCAATTTGATATTCCTGTTCGCCTTGTTTGTGGCGAGCCCTTGGAATCATTAGGGGATATACACAATTCCTTTAAGTCATTACAAAAAGCAATGAAAAATCAAAACTTCAGATCCATCCACCGTTTGGATGACTTGGATGTTGCACGTCGCATAGAGGACATCGTTTCATATGTTGAAAAATATTACATGGAAGAATTGAGTTTAGAAAAACTATCGAATGTATTCTTCTTAAGTCGCGAGCATATCTCAAGAAAGTTCAAACAAAAAACCGGAATGCTCCTGTCCAAATACGTCACTAAACTAAGAACTGACCAAGCAAAACGCTGGTTAAGAGAAACCGAAAAAAGTATTTACTCCATCTCTTTAATGCTCGGCTATCAGGATGAGAAATACTTTTCAAAACTATTCAAAAAAGTGGTTGGCATGACACCATTCGAGTACCGAAACGGTGAAAAGAATGCAGATCAGAAGTAAATAATTCACCTTAATTAGAAAATTGCAGGGGTGACATGATGAAAAAAGAGATACTAAACATATTTTTAATCGGAATATTGAGCCTATCACTTTGTGCATGTCAAACAAAGACCGAGAGCGGAACAAAAAAACCGGAAATTTCAGAGCGAAAAATCACTTTGAATGTAAGGAATCCGAAAGTTGAAATTTCTACGCAGTTCGAACAAATGGTGATTGCTTATGAAAAAGAAAATCCAAATGTAGATATAAAGGTTCACACGGTTGGCGGGGCTATGGATAACCTTGCTGATTTGAAAGCAAAAATGGCCACTGGCAATGGTCCTGATATTTTCACAAACAGCGGATACGAAAATGCCAAACAGTGGAGTGAATATTTAGAGGATCTTTCTGACCAACCCTGGGTTGAACATGCATATGAAGATGCGTTAACCCCTATGAAATTCGATGGGAAAATTCATGGGATGCCGGTTAATCTGGAAGGGTACGGATTCATCTATAATAAGGATATATTTAATAAGGAAGGAATCGATGAATTACCCAAAACGCTGACTGAATTAATAGCAGTGGCTGAAAAATTGCAAAAAGCAGGGGTTACTCCTTTTGCAACTGGATATTATGAAGAGTGGAAATTGGGTGACCACTTAATGAATGTCGGTTTTACAGAGCAAGAAGATCCACCGGCTTTTATAAAAGGCCTAAATGATGGAACTGAAAAAATATATAATAATCAAAAATTCAATGATCTAATCAATTTGTTGGATGTAACATTAAAGTATGGAAACAATAACCCGCTAACAACCGATTACAACATGGAAGTGAATCTATTCACTTCAGAAAATGCAGCGATTATCCAACAAGGAAACTGGATACAGCCGATGATCGATCAACAAGCACCGAATATGAACATCGGATTTATGCCAATACCAATAAATGATCAACCTAAGAAGGAAGCCTTGATGGTCGGCGTACCGAATTATTGGGTTGTAAACAAACAAACCACACCAGAAAAGAAGAAAGAAGCGAAGAGATTTTTAAATTGGATGGTTTCTTCCGAACAAGGCAAAATGTTTTTGACAGAACGCTTTAAATTCATTCCTGCTTTCACTAACATTGAAGCTGACAATTTAGGACCTCTTGCTGATGAAACGATTCAGTATTATAAAGAAGGAAAAACGTTACACTCAAACTGGTATGATTTCCCTGTTGGAATAAGAGAAGAATTTGGGGCTGCCATGCAACTATATGTAGGAAACAAGCTAAGTCGTGATCAATTACTACACGAGTTTCAGAGGTCATGGGAACGGGCTTCCAGCGAATAAAATAGGACTTCTGTACACTTCTTGCCTCCTTTGTTGGGGCATTTTTTTGTACGGCGAAAACTATGATATCAATATAAGACTAAATTCTAATCAATATATGACATATCCATAGAATTAAGACTAACCTATAATTTTATTAGTACTTCAAACAGGCGGGACTGTTACTCCCAAAAAGTAATCGTTCCACTAGACTTTATTTCTATATACTAATAAACATTCTAGGAGGAAGGCATATGAACCTTAACAGGCTTGCCAAACAAGCAACAGTAATAACACTTAGTACAGTTATCTTATTAGGAGGCAGTCGCTCAGAAACTTTCGCGGCGGCAAAAGACCCATTAGATCACAATGAAAAGTATGGCACTTCACAAATCACTCGTTACGACATGCAAAAAATGATTAATCAACAAGGCGATGCAAAGTTTACAGTTCCCAAGTTTGACGAATCAACAATAAAAAACATTCCCTCAGCAAAAAAGTATGACAAATCAGGAAATTTAATTGATATGGATGTATGGGATACCTGGCCATTACAAAACGCTGATGGTACAGTGGCAGAATATAAGGGCTATCATATCGTATTCGGATTGGCTGGAGACCCTGAAAATGGTAGTGACACGTTCATTTACTTGTTCTACAAAAAAGTTGGAGAAACATCCATTGATGCTTGGAAAAATGCTGGCAGAGTATTTGATGATAATGATAAAAATGTTCCAAATGATCCTTATTTAAAAAATCAATCAGAAGAGTGGTCCGGTTCTGCAACCTTCACGTCTGATGGAGAAGTTCGCTTATTCTATACAAATCGCGGACAGTTTTCACCAGATTCCAAGCAATACGGTAAACAAACATTAACGACAGCTCAAGTAAACTTATCTGAGTCAGGTGCTGGTACATTGCAAGTGGATGGCGTAGAAGATTACAAATCCATCTATGAAGGCGGAGACAGCAAGTTTTATCAATCACATGATAAAGCTTTCGCTGATGAAAATTTTAGTGATAATCATACATTAAGAGATCCTCACTATATTGAAGATAAGGGTCGTAAATACCTTGTTTTTGAAGCGAATACTGGGACTGAATATGGTTACCAAGGAGAAGAATCCCTTTACAACAGTGCTTACTATGGCAACAGCAATAAATTCTTCCAAGCTGAAAAGGATAAACTTCTGCAAAGCTCTAAAAAAGGTTTAGCTGAATTAGCAAATGGTGCAATTGGCATCATTGAAATAAACGATGATTATACATTAAAAAACGAAATGAAACCCTTGATTGTTTCGAATACAGTAACAGATGAAATTGAACGTCCTAACATATTTAAAAAGGACGGAAAATGGTATTTATTCACAAGTACAAGAGGATCAAAAATGACCATTGATGGAATTGATGATAAAGATATTTACATGTTAGGCTACGTGGCAAATTCTTTAACTGGCCCATACAAACCGTTAAATAAAACCGGAATTGTCTTACATCAAGATCTTAATCCTTATGATATTACTTGGACATACGCTCACTATGCTATCCCACAACCGGAAAGCGATAATGTAGTTATTACAAGTTACATGACAAATAGAGGTTATTTTAAAGACCATAAATCTACCTTTGCCCCAAGTTTTTCACTTAACATTAAAGGGCCAAATACAGCTGTGATAGAAGATAGTATTCAGGAACAGGGTCAACTAACGAATAACCAATAATTCAATGTTAACCCTAATTTTTACAAAATAAATCAAAAAAAGAAAATGTCTATTAAATTGGCATTTTCTTTTTTTATTAGCGTGGTGATTTACTTGGACAAAATAGTTTTTACTAAGAAAGGTTTTAAGTCGTTGGCTCTATTAATACTTGGATTGTTCATTGCCGGATTATTAGTCTATCTAGTCAAATCAACTTTACCAGTTAAGCATAAAGAGGAATCGTATCGAGCTAACTACCATTTCACTGTACCTGACAAATGGAAAAACGATCCTCAGAGGCCGATTTTCATTGATGGTGAGTACCATTACTTTTACCTCTATAATGGGGATTATCCGGATGGAAATGGAACAGAATGGCGTCATTCAACCTCAGAGGACTTGGTGCATTGGAGTGATCAAGGGATAGCCATTCCGAAATATACCAATGATAATGGAGATCCATGGTCGGGATCAGTCGTTGTGGACAAGGAAAATACGGCAGGCTTTGGAAAAGATGCTCTTGTGGCAATTGTTACGCAGCCCTCCAAGGATGGCGGTAAACAGGAACAATTTCTATGGTATAGTACGGACAACGGTAAAACATTTACCTCCTACAGTGATGATCCCATCATTTCAAATCCAGGAACGAAAGATTTTAGAGATCCAAAAATCATCTGGGATGACAGTGATCATAAATGGATTATGGTCATGGCTGAGGGAACAAAAATAGGTTTTTATAAGTCTAACAACCTAAAAGATTGGCAGTATATGAGCGGTTTTGTCACGAAAAACATAGGTCTTGTAGAGTGCCCGGACCTTTATTTGTTACGGGCGGATGACGGGACTTTAAAATGGGTACTTGGTGTCAGTGCTAATGGGCAATCCAATGGTAAACCAAACACATACGCCTATTGGACTGGAAGCTTTGATGGAATGGAATTCTTCCCAGATTACAATGAACCGCAATGGTTGGATTATGGCTTCGATTGGTATGGTGGAGTTACATTTGAAGATGGGACAGAAAGCGATAAATACAACAAACGGTATGCTCTCGCTTGGATGAATAATTGGGCCTATGCCGATAATACTCCGACCTTGAAAGAGGGCTTTAATGGAATGGATTCCATCGTTCGCCAAATCGGGCTAAAACATGGGGGCAACAACCTATATTATTTATCTTCACAACCTATCAAAGCATTGAAAGAATTGACGAGTTCAACGGATTCCTATGAACAAATTGAAGTGAATGGTTCCAAAACACTAGATGTAAAAGGTGATGTATATCAATTGGAGACGGATATCAATTGGTCAGACATAAACAATGTAGGCTTAAGGCTTCGAGAATCAGCAGATCGAACACGCCACATTGACGTAGGAATTTTTGCAGAAGAAAACTACTCTTATGTCAATCGAACTTTTACCGAACACCCTGACGAAAGTAATCAATATATTAAAAGCATTGCTCCATATGATGCTAGCAAGAAACATGTTCACTTAAAGATCCTCATTGATAAAACAAGTATTGAGGTGTTTGTGGATGATGGAAAGATTGCACATTCAAATTTAATATTCCCTGAATTTGATGATAAAGGAATATCCCTCTTCTCAGAGGGAGGCAAAGCGGTCTTTCATAATATTAAGATCAAACACCTCAGTGATTAATTGAACATCATTTATGAATGGCGATACTATGAGGTATACTTTGACCACAATTCACCATGTCTACCCAAAACTCTTCAATAAGGAGTAATAACGAAAAGCCGGATTCAAGAAGTATTGAAATCCGGCTTTTCGCTATGGCTGAGAGGCTTCTGTCCCTCCCTCTCCATTGTGTCTTCATGAATCTATTTGTATTTGAGTTACTTCTACTTGTAACCTTCCTGACTACTACCGTATTCATTTATAGCCATGGTGAATCAAGAAGATAGTTGATTAGAAAAAAGGGCATCTGCCAAAAGCGGATGCCTTAATTTTCGTGAATTGATCTTTCTTGATAAGGGTCATGTTAACCCTATCTCCCTTTTTCTTTTCTGTTTTAATACCGCAGGCTTTGGAACCTGCTGGGAGAGTACCGTACATTCATCAAAAGCAAATTGTTTACACCCTTTACAACGGTTCTCATCCAGTTTGGATAAAGCTTCATTAATGGCATCACCCGTATTGGAAAAGAACCGTTCTTCACCAACCAGTTTAATAAAACCGGTTTTTTCGAGCATTTCTTTAGGTTCCTGTTGAATCCCGGAAATCAACACTTGTAGTTTGTGGGACTTGAATTGCTTCACAATGTCGGTGAGAAGTGCTTCACCCGAAGTATCAATGAATGACACATTGCTCATTCTTAATAGGAGGACTTTTGGTTTAGAACGCATCATTTCTTCGATTTCTTCTTGCAACCTTTCGATTGAACCAAAGAATAAAGGTCCTTCTATCGTATAAATGTTTATCTGCGGGCAGCTTGAACCTTGTTGCACCATTTCCGGTTTAACTAGTTTATCAGCTGGATCTGGTAAAACCTTTGTTAATTTCAGTGTACCGCTCATTAGTTTAACAAAAGATAGAATAGCTAATAGTAAACCGATTCCAACTCCTGTTGTCAGGTCAATCAAAACTGTTAACAAGAAGGTGACGATCAATACGACCGAATCCATGGTTTTTGCTTTTAAGATATGCGAAAATTCTTGGCGTTCGCTCATGTTCCATGCGACAAACATAAGAATGGGAGCCATGCTTGCCAAAGGAATGGCAGAAGCATAAGGAGCTAAACTGACTAACACCAGCAATACTACCAACCCATGTATCACACCTGATATAGGGGAAACTGCACCGTTTTTAATATTCGTTGCGGTACGGGCGATGGCACCTGTAGCTGGAATGCCTCCAAATAATGGCGTAATCATATTGGTCAATCCTTGCCCCATCAGTTCTTTATTGCTGTTATGTTTACTGTTGGTCATGCCGTCTGCCACTACAGCGGATAATAGTGATTCAATTCCTCCAAGCATGGCAATGACCAAAGCTGCCGGAAGGAGTTCAATCACTAGGCTGACAGTGATATGGGGGAACTGAAAATGGGGCAATGCATTAGGGATGGCGCCATAAGCCGATCCAATGGTCGCTACCTGATCAGGAAAGAAAAAGGTGGCCACTAGAGTTGATATAATCAATCCCAGCAATGCTCCAGGGATTTTCGGTAAATATTTTGGAGTTAATATGACGAGAGTTAAACTTATGATAGCCACCAGTACACTGTAGATATTAACTGTATTGAAGTTCAATAAGATTTCTTTCATGTTTAAAAGAAAGACTTCTTCTTTTTTTAAGTTACTGAGTCCAAAGAAATTGGCAATCTGGCCAGAAAAGATAATCACAGCAATTCCAGCAGTAAAGCCGATGGTAACTGGACGCGGAATGAACTTGATGAATCTCCCCAGTTTGAACACACCTAAAAGAAAAATCATGATACCTGCCAAGAAACCGGCGATTAACAGTTTTTCATATCCGTACTGCATGACCACTCCCAACAAGATCGGGACAAAAGCTCCAGTCGGGCCTGCAATTTGATATCTCGATCCGCCTAAAAGGGAGACCATGATTCCAGCTATGATTGATGTGTATAGTCCGTATTCTGGTCTTACCCCTGAAGCAATGGCAAAAGCCATCGCTAAAGGAATTGCTACAATCCCAACTACCACGCCGGCAACCAGGTCTTTCTGAAAATGGCCAAAGTTGTATCCTTCAAGCCTGCTAGAACCCATCATTTTATCGCTCCTTCTTTTATTGAATATGTATTTCATCGTTGCTGACAACGTTGCTATATCCATCTATGATTCGATCCAATTTACCGGTTTCGGGATGGATGACCATACCGTGAACGGCAATGGAATCCGGTAATAAGGGATGGTTTTTGATCAAACGGACACTATTTGTAACACTCTCCTCCACGCATTGAAAACCTGACAGCCATTTTGATAAATCAATACCAGAGTTTGTTAGGATATCAATATGCTCCTGACTGACTTCCTTCTGCTTTGCGGCATCAAGAAGTGAAGAGGATTGAAGCCCCACCATACCGCATCCGTGATGTCCGATCACGCATACTTCCTCCGCTTTCAGCTCATAAATAGCGACAAGGATACTGCGCATAATACTGCCAAAGGGGTGAGAAACAATAGCTCCTGCGTTTTTAATGATTTTCGCATCCCCATTTTTTAAACCCAACGCCTTTGGAAGCAATTCCAATAGACGGGTATCCATACACGTTATAATGACGATCTTTTTATCTGGATATTTTGTCGTTTGAAACTCTGTATATTTGTTTTGATCGACAAACGTCTTGTTATAATCCAAAATACTCGAAATGATTGACATTCATCATTCTCCTTTCCGTTGCAATTCTTTGTTAAATTGTTATAGAAGGTAATGTTCTAAAAAAGAGTATGTACAATGATCCAGATGCCTTTCATCCAATGATCTTATTTGGCTTCGTTTTACATGGATGAAACCTTCTTTTAAGCTAATTCCATGTTAAAGTTATTAAATTAGAGTTAAATGATAGAAGGATTAGAAAATGGTGAGAATTATTACAATTTCTTCTCTTTTGTTTTGCATTTCCCTTACTCAACAAAAAAGGGTGATACCCATTAGACATCTAATTGGTATCACCCTTTTTTATTTTAGCGGAAAGAAAGATTGAAATGTGATGGGAAACATCTCTTGGTTTTCTCAGTTTTGAGCAAACTGTTTTATTTAGAGTCATCATTATCATCCACATCATCATCATCATCTTCCCATGTGACTGTTTTTACTTCTTTTGTGTAACCGTCCACTTGGACAACTGCGTCACGATCGTCTTCCAATTCAACTTCGACCAAATAATAGGGTGTCTGATTCGGGGGTTGATAAAATTCCGTATCATCACCTGTTCCTTTTACATGTTTTTCGGCAATCGCAATTGCTTCTTTCTCTGTAATGATACTATCTGCTACCTTCGTTGAGTCAATAATGGCTCCTGTATATGGGTCGAGTATTAATGTGGTTTTTTCATTATTCTTATTTACAACTGCTTTATAATAGGAGTTGTCTTTTTCCTGCACAAAATCAATTTGTTCCAGATCACCTTTTGCGGAAATACGTTCCTTTATTTCTTTTTGAGTTAGTTGCTTTTGAGGTGTTTTTTTCGTCGTTTCTTCAGTTGCATGATCTGAAGTTTCTTTAGTCAACCTCTTCCTTTTTATGAAATTAACTTCCCCACTTTCTGCATCCATCCTAATTTGATATACCCCAGTTTCAAGCTGCATTTCAATCTGATATTCTTCACCATCATTTTTCGTTGTCTTAATAATGGTTCCAGGATATTTATCCTTTGCTAACTGGTTCACTACTTCTATAGTCAAGTTTTCCGCGGATAATGATGGAGCCCACCATTGAAATCCGACAAATGAAAGCAGACCAAACACGACAATTAACCCAACTGGTACCAGCAATCTTCTACTCTTCATCGTATCACCCATCCAACGTCATTCTGGCTTAATTAAATAAGAATTCACCCATTCTTTTATTTAAATCTCTTTCAGTAAAGGGACTTAAGTAAATAAAAGAGTGACGATTGTTCCCCTGCCTTCGAGACTATCCATTTCAATCCGGACATCAATTGCCTCGGCAATTTCCTTTGCCATGGAAAGCCCTAATCCTGATCCGCCTTGCTTTCGGCTTCTTGCTTCATCTACACGATAAAAGCGATCGAACACTTTTGGCAATTCAGCCTTTGGGATTCCGTCCCCGCTGTCTTCGATGTGGATATATGCTTCATTACCTGTTTTTCCTATGTAAACTGAGATATGCTCGTCACTATACTTTCTTGCATTATCCAAAAAAATGAACAAAAGCTGTTTTAACTTTTGAACGTCCGTTAATGCTTCAATTGCATCGCTGCTATGAATCTCCACTGTTCGATCGTACGCATTTTTATACACTTTTGCTAAATCTGCCATGATATCAGTCAGATTTACGTTTTCCTTCTCTATATTCCATTTTTCCTGATGCTTTGCAAGCAGGAGCAATTGCTCTGTCATCTCTCTCATTCTAATGGCTTCAGAATGAATGGCCTCTATTGATTCATCAAACAAATCAGGACGCTTTAAACCCCTTCTTTGCAAAAGACTTGCATAGCTTTCGATGACAGTTAGCGGTGTTTTTAATTCATGTGAAGCATTTGATACGAATTGTTCCTGTTTCTCGAAGTTAGCCTGTAACAAATCGATCATGTGATTAAAGGTTTTCCCCATTTCCACAAGTTCATCTTTTGAATTTTCTTCTAGGCTGAGTCGCTTAAATTGGCCACTTGTTTGAATCTCTTTCATCGTTTCAATCATCGAGCGAATCGGACGAGCAATGAAATTACTGAGAATACTGCTTGATATCAAAACAGGAATCATGGCGATGACCGTTACAGCAATTAATACAATGCGAAGAACAGCGAGCATTTCTTCTGTTGCTAGAATGCTTTTGGTTATTTGAAGATTAACTACACTTCCATCCCCCCAAACGATCGGGTTTGAAACGAACACATACTTTTTCTGATCAAAAGTGATGATCGCGCTCTCCTCACCTGGGTAAAAGCTGCTAGGTCGATTGCATAACTGTTTTTCAGAATTGGATGTAACAACTGTTCCTTGCCTTTGACCCTCTATTACAATACCAACCATGCCATCTATAGGCACATAGGCACGGAGTAAATCATTTGGTGAAATACGATTTACATTTTCACTAACATCAAATGCCATTTTCTCTGTCTCCGCTTTCGCACGATTAAGTTCATTCATCATCACCTGTTTACTGAAAACAAAATAAATCGAAACATTCATCAAAAGCAGCAGGAAAATGAATAACACCGTTGTATATAAATTTATTTTCCTTCGAAGTCTCATTTGGCTTCCTTCATGACGTAGCCAACGCCTCTTACAGTATGAATAAGTGGCGCATCAAAGCCATATTCGAGCTTTTTTCGAACATATCGGATATACACATCCACTACGTTTGTTTCTCCATAGAAATCATACCCCCAGACCGCTTCCAGAATTTGATCCCGGTTTAGCACTTGACGCTTATTCTTCAGTAAATAAAGAAGTAAATCATACTCCTTTGGGGTTAGGTCAATTTCATTTTCGCCTCTGATGACTTCGCGCGTTTTGACATTTAACCTTAAATCAGCAGTATTTAGCCATTCATTGCCGTCATCTTCCATTAAAGGTGCTGCAGTTCGCATTCTTAAAACCGCACGGATTCGAGCAAGCAATTCCTCAATTTGGAAGGGTTTTGTAATGTAGTCATTCGCGCCGAGATCAAGACCAGAAACTTTATCTTCAACCGAGCCCTTTGCCGTTAACAGGATGACAGGTGTAAAAGTGTTTTTCGTACGAATTTTACGAAGCAGCTCGATTCCGCTAATGCCTGGAAGCATGACATCCAATAAGATCAAATCCCATTTTCCTGATCCATATACTTCAAGTGCTTCATTCCCGTCCATTGCCTTTCCGATTCGGTAGCCTTCGATTTCAAGCTCTAATTCAAGCAGTCTCAAGATTTTCTCTTCGTCTTCTACGATTAATATTGATTCTTTATTCATATGGAATGCCTCCTTTTGGGGGGATTTTTTTGTGGGACTTTTTATTTTGCGAAAGAAAAATAGGGTCACGAGATTAATAGCGAAGCTAAGTTCAATAAGAAAAAGGCTGCCTCAGCAACCTTACTATTTTGAAGCAAAGCACCTGTTAGAATGTTAGGTTATTAAAGGAACCATTCACCTTGAGCAATTTTCACTACTTTACCTCCTACATGAACGTTGATTTTCCCGGTATCATCCCCTGCTTTTAAAAACAACAAAGAAGGCCTTCCGATTTCGTATCCTTGTTCTACGCGAACGTTTATTTCACTATTTTCAAAATACCGGTATTTAACTAAGTAAGAAGCTAAACATCCATTAGAACTACCAGTAGCTGCATCTTCGGGGATACCATAAAAATCTGCAAAGTCTCGAACATTTAAATCATTTTTCGAGTTATACGTTTCTGGAGAAAAAACCATAATGGCTTTTGCCTCAGTATGTTCAATTAACTCAAAATATTTTTCTCTATTCACCTTTACTTTTTTAACGGCATCCAATGATTTTAATGGGACAACAATCACTGGTAGTCCAGTCGAAACTTCCTGAATGGGAAATCTATCATCTATGTTTTCTTTATGTATATTTAAAACTTCAGAAATTTTATTTTCATCTAAAATCCGGCCGAAAGTTGGTTCATTTTGTTTCATCCATATAAGTTCTTCCTGATTATTGAATGATACTGTTATCTGACCACCTTTAAAGTTTAAAATAATGTTTTCCAATGGTTCATCCAATACTTCGTTTTGAATGATGTATGCAGTTCCTAAAGTCGGATGGCCAGCAAAAGGAACCTCTTCATTAGGTGTAAAAATCCGGACATCATAACCGCCATCAATTTTTGAATCAGACAAGATAAAGGTAGTTTCTGAAAAATTAATTTCTTTGGCTATTTGTTGCATTTCATTATCTGGAACATTTCCAGCGTTTTTAAAAACCGCGAGTTGATTTCCTGTATATTTTCCATTTGAAAACACATCAACAATAGAATAATTAATCCTCTCCATAAGACTCCCCCTCATTTACTTGTTAGTTATTTAAACGAATGTCCCAATTATTGCATTTAAATTTTTAAAATTACAGTCGCTATTTGCCCAGTTAGCTCCATAAAAAAAAGAGCTGCCTGAGCAACTCTCATGTTAAAAGCCCTATATCTATTCCACTAAAAATAATTTGGGATTTCATAGGATATGGAGTCCATATCCTTTTCATTCGAATAATACAAACAAATACTATCCTCATATTTTTGCTTAGTGGAAGGGAGTTCAATAAAGTTCAATTTTTTATAAAATGCCGTTCCAATATCGCTATATAGGAAAAAGTCAGTACAATTCATCCTCTGCTCTAAATCGTTTATCACTTTCTGGATCAATAGCGATGCATATCCTTTTTTCCTCAAATGCATCGGGGTGGCAATTGAACCGATTCCTCTGACAATCAAGGCTTCCGAGGGATTTAATTCATATACAATCAAGGAACTTAATAGCTCTTTTGTAGCCGTTTCTTCTAAAACATGCCACTTACCTTTTTTATATTTACTGGAATTCCGACACATCGTTATATATTCGTTAGCTGCCATTTTGTCTCCCCAAACATCATGGCCCATCATATACACAGCTTCCATATCCCCGCTTGTTGCTTCTCTCATTATTTTCAAATTATCTGCTCCTTATGTACCATCCAACCTATATAAAATAATCCACATTATACATTATCACTAAGGCTAACAGAAGCTGAACTATTGTAATGACATGTTCTTTTGCGTTTTTCAAGTACTTCCATTCCAAGAACAACTGAAAACCAGTTAATACAATTAAAAAGGACATCAGATACAACTTCATGACATATGGGTCCTCTGTAACAAAGGAGAAAGTACATAAATAAATGGATGCAATGATGGCTCTTCCCCACCGATCCACTTTCTTACCAGGGGTATCGGCTATCTTTTTCTTATCTACACCAAACCATTTCCTTAAAAATTTATCTATAAAGAGAGAAAAACCAATAAAAATAATGAAGATCCACACAATTCCCACTAAAACTACATCCCTTTCACAACCACTTCATCTATATTTTACCATAATTATATATTGTCTTATCAATCGAATCAGCCATTTAAGCACATAAGAAAAAGAGCTGCAAGAGCCCCCCTTGTTTTGTTATGAACTTCAAATCTATATCCCAATGATGAACAAAGACCCCCCATTAAGATCTTTAGGTAAAAACTAATTCTATATTAAGAAACTCAGAATGACGGTAAAGAGAACTAATAGCGAGACAACTAGACACATATACCCCACGAATCCTTTACGATCCTTTTGAATTTCGGTAATTCCAATCACCAGCATCATTAACCCCAGGAAAAACATGCTATACGGTAACAACTTAACATTCCCGGTAATTAGCTGTGTAGCTGATAAAGCAAAAACAATGATTCCTAAGATGATTCTAGCTATATTCAAGAATATTCCCCCTTTAACCCAATCCACTAACTATATCCTAATTATACCATTTTGTGAAAGGTGAGCTTTCAGACAGAGGTTTTTTTTATATGTTCACCGAAATAATTTTAGTTAAAAAACACAAAATAATATCTGAAATTTCACACTTCTTCTAATGATTCCTAAATCCGAATCTTATATACTTTATTTATGTTAGCTTTTATCACATTGTCCGGTATGTCACATAACACAAATGAATAGGAGTTGAGTGTAAATTGTCTACATATCTAGAAAGTCACGCTTTGGAAGAAACGGAGTTCAACCATACTGCGGATTTGGATGAATCTCTGAAGCCTAAAACAAAAGAAGATAGGACAGTTGGCCCGATATCCTATATATTCATGTGGATTGGAGACGGCGTCAATTTAGGGAATATGACACTAGGGGCCAGCTTGGTCGTAGCGGGAACCGCAACGTTGAATATCATTCAGACGTTTGCTGCAGCTGCCATCGCCATCGCCATCATTTCCATGATTTTCGCTTTAAATGATAGGATCGGATACAGGACCGGTATTCCCTATGTTGTACAGCTCAGAATGTCCTTCGGGATGAAAGGCTCCATCATATCATCACTTTTGCGCGGAATTCCGGCCATCATCTGGTACGGTTTTCAAAGTTGGATCGGTGGTACTGCCTTAAACGAAATCGTGAAGATCATGACGGGTGGCGCTTTTGATAATGCCGTCATTTGCTTTGTCGCGATTCAACTGGTGCAAATTGCGCTTTCGCTGTACGGCTTCCATGCCATCAAATGGGTGGAAATGCTTGTATCCATCGTTATCATGCTAGCGCTTGTCTATGTATTTGGTATTCTCCTTACATCACATAGCGAGGTCATCGCGGAAAAATGGGTGCATGCCGAAGGCTCATGGGGCTTGCCGTTCTTTGCTTTCATCATGATGTTTTTGGGGAATTATGCGGCCATCTTTTTAAGCGCAGGGGACTATTCAAGAGAGCTTAAGTCTGGCATCAGTGATGCAAAACGAGGTTTATTGTACTTTTCGCCCATTTTAATTGCCTATGGATTCGTACTGACAATCGGTGTAATGCTTGCTACCGCTACCGGCATATCCAATCCCGTTAAGGCGTTTGCAATAGTGGTGGACAATCCTTATATCACTGTAGGCGTTTCTGCATTTATCGTAATAGGTGCGATTGCCGTAAATATGGTCGCCAACATTATTCCGCCAGCCTATGTCATTACTTTGCTTACAAAGTTGAAATATAAGATTGCCGTTATCATAACCGGACTTCTTGCCTTTTGCTCATTCCCATGGGTGCTTGTACAGGATTCTTCGGCGAAGGGGCTCGGTATGTTCATTCTGATTTATTCCGCTTTTTTAGGCCCGATCGTTTCGATTTTATTAGTCGAATATTATATATTAAGAAAGCAAAAAATGAATATTGCCGATTTATACAGAGAAGACGGACCATTTGCAGGATATAATCCATGCGCACTGCTCGCCATGCTTATCGGCGCCGGTGCCGCCTTTATAAAAGTGGAGCTTGCCTGGGTCATCGGCGTTGTTGTGGCAGGCATTGCCTATATTATTCTGATGAAGTTCGCCTTTAAGGATTCAAGATTCAAAAAAGGTACGATATTCGAGAATGAAAGTTAATTTGTAGACTCAATCAACATTCGTATGACAGCCCAAAAAGGGATACTGCTCAAAATGGTAGTATCCCTTTTTTTAAGGAAGGTTAGTTTCATGAATGATACGTTTGACCATTTTTGTAAGTGAATGTGTAGTTTCCTTCTTTTTTCAATAGAACCGGTAAATACTGTGCGACCATTTCAGCAATTCCGAGATTCTCTGGATGAAGGATCCACTCAATCGATTTCCATTCCAGAATACCTTCCCGCGTTTTTTTCGGTGTTTCATATATTAAATCTGCATCCACTTCATACAAATACACATATATCCCATCCAGTTCACCTTCTGGAGTCTCCCAAATTACCGTTCCTTTAGAAAAATAGGGCTCTACTTCAATGTCCGTTTCCTCAAACACCTCACGCCGTGCACCTATATCAGGTGTTTCACCGTTCTCGATTTTGCCCCCCACCCCGTTCCATACGCCCATAATTGGAGCCTTCTCCCGATTGAGCATGAGTATTTCATTATCTTTCTTAACAAAACAAACTGTATACTTAAACATTATATAAAGTGACCCCTTTATCGTTAGTTTAACCCCACCACATGGCCGTGACGAATGTTGACCATAGAGAGCGTCATCTGCCACCACTATTAACACACCCTCAAATATTAACAATGAATAAAGAATCCGTAAACGTCCGTCCTCCCTCAATGGATGTTGTACACCCCATTTGCAACCAACGCTTCTATTTTTGCGAAAAATAGCTTATTTCACTTCTGTTTACTCGTGAGTTTGTACTGTTTACTCGTGAGTTCGTACTGTTTACTCGTGAATTTTGCTGTTTTACTCATGAATTCGTACTTTACTCGTAAGTTTGAGCTGTTTACTCGTGAATTTTGCTGTTTTACTCGTGAATTTGTGCTGTTTACTCGTGAGTTTTGCGGTTTTACTCGTGAATTTGTGCTGTTTACTCGTGAGTTCGTACTTTCCTCGTAAGTTTGAGCTGTTTACTCGTGAGTTTTGCGGTTTTACTCGTGAATTCGTACTTTCCTCGTAAGTTTGCGCTGTTTACTCGTGAGTTTTGCGGTTTTACTCGTGAGTTCGTGCTGTTTACTCGTGAATTTGTGCTGTTTACTCGTGAGTTCGTACTGTTTACTCGTGAATTTTGCTGTTTTACTCATGAATTCGTACTTTACTCGTAAGTTTGAGCTGTTTACTCGTGAATTTTGCTGTTTTACTCGTGAATTTGTGCTGTTTACTCGTGAGTTTTGCGGTTTTACTCGTGAATTTGTGCTGTTTACTCGTGAGTTCGTACTTTACTCGTAAGTTTGAGCTGTTTACTCGTGAATTTTGCTGTTTTACTCATGAATTCGTACTTTACTCGTAAGTTTGAGCTGTTTACTCGTGAATTTTGCTGTTTTACTCGTGAATTTGTGCTGTTTACTCGTGAGTTCGTACTTTACTCGTAAGTTTGAGCTGTTTACTCGTGAGTTTTGCGGTTTTACTCGTGAATTCGTACTTTCCTCGTAAGTTTGCGCTGTTTACTCGTGAGTTTTGCGGTTTTACTCGTGAATTCGTACTTTCCTCGTAAGTTTGCGCTGTTTACTCGTGAGTTTTGCGGTTTTACTCGTGATTTCGTGCTGTTTACTCGTGAATTTGTGCTGTTTACTCGTGAGTTCGTACTTTACTCGTAAGTTTGTGCGGTTTACTCGTGAATTTGAGCTGTTTACTCGTGAGTTCGTACTTTACTCGTAAGTTTGTGCGGTTTACTCGTGAATTTGTGCTGTTTACTCGTGAGTTCGTACTTTACTCGTAAGTTTGTGCGGTTTACTCGTGAATTTGTGCTGTTTACTCGTGAGTTTGCGTGTTTTACTCGTGAGTTTTCGCTATTTACTCGCAAATTCATATTTTTTTATCATTGCCACACAAGAAAAGCAGCGATTCTCTTGGAATCGCTGCTCCCTCCTATTTATGCTCCTGCCCAAACATCTTTTGCATATCTGCCATTCTCCTCTAATGATTGCAGCCAATCCGTGGCTTCTTCTTGAGGTTTTTGATAGAAATGCATATAGCTGTCGATTAATGTTCGTTCAACATCGGGTGCCATTTTACCTCCGTCTCCGCAGATGTATAGGTGCCCTCCTCCTTCTTTTAATAAAGGAAGTATGTCATGAGCGTTTTCCGCTAATCGGTTCTGGACATACGTTTTTTCTTGGCCGGGACATCTTGAGAAAGCGGTGTGCAGTGTTACAAGTCCCTCTTGTTCTGCTTGCACGAGTTCTTCTTGATAGAGGAAGTCGTGTTCCGGATTACGGCATCCAAAGTAAAGGTGGGCAGCCCCTAGCGTTTCACCTTTTTCCTTCAGAACGCGACGAGCCTGAATGAATCCTCTGAATGGTGCAATTCCTGTTCCAGGGCCAATCATGATGATTGGTTTTCCTGTTTGCTCTGGAAGTTGGAAATTGGATTGCGGCGTAGTGATAAAGCAGGCTACCTTGTCGCCTAAGGAGCGTTCTGCCAAATAATTCGATGCAATTCCTTTGTATTCCCCGTTGCCGCTCAAGGCTTCCCCGCGGACGACGCTGACGGTGATGCTTACTTCTCCTTCCTTGTGAAGTGGAGAGCTTGAAATAGAGTAGTATCTTGCTTTTAAAGGCGGCAGTAAAGCCAAAAAACGTTCAAATGGGATTTCACATGCAAGATACTTTTCTATAAGATCAAGCATGGTTATGCGCTTGTTCAGGATTTCTCGTTTATAGGTACTATCCTCAAGAAGTTCTTCAAGTTCTTTTACATGTGGAGGACATACCGTGTAAGTGGCAAGCGCCCGAATTTGAGACCGGGTGGCGGGTTCTTGGAACTCCACATGGTTTGATAGTAACTCCTCGAGTTTTACTGGTTTTCCTGTAGGAAGATGGGCAGCTTTTCCCGAATCCCCAGTCAGATTCACATAATCATGGCCGTTTAGGTTAAATCGACTGAGCACTCGCTCGACAAGTTCCGATGGATTTTGTGGAAGAACCCCGAGATGATCGCCTTCCTGATAATGTATTCCCTCTGGCAAAGTTAACTCTATATGCCGTGTACTTCTTCCACTTTCCACATGTTGTAATTCGTAATTCCTTTTTAAAATGGCTGTAAAAGCATGATGGGTGCGGGCTAGTGGCGTGCCGCTCACATCGCTTACGAAGTTCATCGTAATCGAGCTGACTACCCGATCATTCATATTCACTTCAATGTTAAGGGTTTCGGCAAGATTCGGCCAAAGGGCTTCTGTCCATTTTTCGTAATCACCTTCAAAGTCATCACTTGCATCTCCATAGCCTGTTTCTGACAGCCGAACCGCTCCTTTTTGTTCCAGCTGCTCATCAATGAAACGTGGAATGCGTTGGTACGTATTCGCCCAATTGCGGTCCCCGCAGCCGAAGATCGCATAGTGAACACCATCCAATGTGTCATCTTGACTTTCCTTCAGCCATGAAACAAAGTCACCCGCATTATCAGGGGGATTTCCATTATAAGATGCCGAGACGATGAGAACAGCCCCTTCTCGAGGTAGCCGATCCGTGTAATCATTCAAAGAGGCAATCTCGGCATTGAAGCCTTGCCGCTTACCTGATTCAGCAAGGTCACGAGCGATCCCTTCCGCTGTTCCCATGTTTGATCCAAACAGGACAAGTAATGGTGTACCATGTGCAGATTCGATTGAAGATGCCGTGGCTCCTTTGTCCGCAGACTTTGGTTCTGGAGAAGAAACGGTAAACGACATCTCCGGCTTCCTCGGTGAAACGCGCATGGTCATCCCGTCCGGTTTGAGAGTCAACGTTTCTTTAACATCCAATTGATATTCTTCATGATCAATCAAGTCAAAGTGCTGTAAAACCATGCCAAGCACCAGTGTCGCCTCATGAAGGGCAAACTGCTGTCCGATACAGGCGCGCTGCCCGTTTCCAAACGGTTTATAAGCATGATAAGGGATGGAATCCAAATCCTCGAACCTCTCAGGAATGAACGATTCAACGTCATCACCCCAAACGGATGGATCACGGTGAAGCTCAGGAATAAGTAGCGAGAACACATCGCCTTTCTTCACCTTGTATTTTCCGCCCAGCACGGTATCTTCTTTAGCATAAACGGAAAATGCCGGTGCTGTCGGCCACAGACGAAGCGTTTCATTCAGCACCATCCGGACATATTTCAGCTTTTTCACTTGTGTGTAATCAGGAACATCTTCACCAAGCATTTCATCGACTTCCTGCTGCGCTTTTTTTAACTTGTCCCTGTTATTCATCAGGAAATAAATGGCGAACGATAGGAGACCGCTCGTCGTTTCATGCCCGGCTATTAAGAAGGTAATGATTTGAAAACGAATATTTTCAACATCCAGGGAAACGCCCGTTTCAGGATCGACTCCCTTCAACATATGGGAAAGAAGATCATCTTCTCCTTGATCGCCATTTTGTTTTCGTTCAGCAATCATTTCATCCACTAGAGAGAACATATATTGAATGTCTTCCCTGAATTGTTTTTTAGACTTGATCATCAGTTTATCTTGGATGCCAAGTCGCTGCGTTTGGCTCATCGCTTCATCCAACGCACGCACCATACTGGTGACAAAAGGATGGGTGGTCTCCCGATAAAAACTGTTAAAGCGGTAATTGAACCCGCAGAGTCCGATCGTATCCAAGGTCAATCGTGTCATATCTTCAGGAACATCTATCTCATCAGCCGGATTCAGGCGAGCCCATTTTTGAATGAGTTGGGTTGCAAGATCCACCATTTTTGCATGGTAGCCCTTCATTGCCTGCTGGCTAAAGCTTGGCAGCAGGATGTTATGGGCTTTTTTCCAATTCGGCTCCGTGGTTTCACTTGTGAAGAGACCATCGCCGCCGAACGCTCTCACTTTTTGTAGGGCAGGTCCAACTTTCTTATCAAACCTTGCTTCATCACAAATTTCTTTAGCGAGGTCAGCACTGGATACGAATGTAGCGATGCGACCAGGAAATTGAAATTGAAAAACCGGCCCAAGTTCCCGTGCCAGCTTCATGAAAGACTGAAGCGGCTTATCCTTATCAATGATAGGCAGGCTGCCTAGGGGGCCGTAAGTCTTTGGCTGTGGAAACTGAGTTGTATTTTCCATTTTATAAGCACCTCTTTTAATAGTTTAGAATGCGGAATGAACGTTCATTCATTTTAATTGTTAAAAATGTGTCAAGCGTGCAATCGGACTGCATCCCAAAAGCTTTCTTCCACATCTGCCAATAGTTTTGGTTCAGGTTCTAATTCCCCAATGCGGACAAGTCGCTCAAGCTCAAGAAATGCTCCGTAAATGATGGCAATCAAAGCTGAAGAAGGCAGCTCCTTAATTTCTTTTTTTTCTTTTCCAGAATCAAAGAAATTTTTAAAAATATTCAATAGCCCTTGAAAACTAGCATGACTATCTTCATTTAAAAAATGGGCTCCACTATGTATCTTTATAAAATAAAGAGCTTGGTCCTGCACAGTTGTAAAATGAACCATAGATTTAAAAATATGGTGGAACTGATTGCGAATCGAATCATCATGGGGAAATCCATTCTTGATCGTTTCAGTGAAAATATCCAAGTACTCTTGAAAAATCTTGTTGCCCAGCACCTCCTTATTCTCAAAGTAACGATAGATGGTACCGGCTCCAACCCCTGCCGATGTAGCTATCATCGGAATCGTCGTAGCATCATATCCCCGTTCGGCGAATAGTTCCAAAGCGCTGGATACTATACTGTCTCGTTTATTTACTGCATTGATCATAATGATTCACCCCTTTTTATAAGATGCGGAATGAATGTTCATTCCTATTAATGTAAGTGTATACCCAATAAAATCCCATCTCAATCGCGCATAGTACCCATATTTTGTGAATTCTTTGTTAATGAACCGGGATAAAAGACTGATGTTTTTTCTTGTAATGAGTTAAATTAGTACAAATCACCATCGTTGGACCCATAAGAAAAAGAGCTAATCGTCACAGCTCTTCAAGTTTAAAAACAGGATGTTTTTCATGTACACCAATAATGACGGAAATTATGCATGATGATAGCGTTCGGATAGTTTCCTTTTATGGGCATTAAACACTTCTTCCAATGGAATATCGTACTTGTTCGCAATCACAATCAAGTTACCTAGCACATCTCCCAATTCTTCGGTTAACTCCTGTTTATTCTCTTCAAACGAACCAATAACTTCATCAGGTCTATCCCTGCCAATCTCAAGGGAGCGAATGGCTCGTGCCACCTCGCCAGTTTCTTCTGCCAAAAAGCCAATGCGAATGAAAATGTCCAATTCTGACCATCCTCATGCTTCATAATAATCTTTTACCCATTGTTGAAATTCAGTGACGTTCATATTCATCCACCCTTCATTTAGATAATTCAAGTTTAACAAAACCCCCTGAATTATGTATGATAAGAAAGGAAGATTACTAAATGGGAGATGTGATATTTTGAAAAGTCTAGCTGTATTTTGTGGATCAAGCATTGGTGCATCTGCTGTCTATGTAGAAGAGGCTAAAAAACTGGGTGCGGTACTGGCAAAACGTAATATTACCCTTGTTTATGGAGGCTCAAGTGTAGGAATCATGGGTGCAGTTGCAGATTCCGTTTTGGAAGCAGGCGGAAATGTAATTGGCGTAATGCCAGATTTTCTAGAAAAAAAGGAAATAGCCCATAAGAACTTAACCGAACTGATTGTCGTGGAATCCATGCATGAAAGAAAAGCTAAAATGGCTGAGCTTGCAGATGGGTTCATTGCCTTGCCAGGCGGGCCAGGAACATTGGAAGAATTCTTTGAGATTTTCACTTGGGCTCAACTTGGTCTTCATCAAAAACCTTGCGGACTCTTAAATATCAATCACTATTATGATCCTTTGGTCGCTTTATTCAATCATATGTCCGACGAACAGTTCCTTCATGAAAAATTCCGTTCGATGGCGCTGGTAGATGTTGAACCAAATGGACTTCTTGATCAATTCAATACATATGAACCGCCAACCGTAAAAACTTTCATTACCGAAAAACAAACCTGATCATAAAAAAACAACCGGCCAAGATCAATAATGACCTTGGCCGGTTGTGATATACTGCTGCGCACTGAAGGGTTAGGTAAATATCAGGTTTAAATAATCTCCATGCCCTTTAATAAGTTCCACTTCATGTTGGGATGAAATCCAGAAGAAATGGAATGTCAGCCCCTCTTCATCTCCTCCACCCGTTGGCTGATAGTCCCATTCATCAGGAACAATCGATACACTTAATTGATAAAAATATCTATTATGTATGGCACCATCAGCGCTCTCCCAAAAATCTTCCGCAATTAATTTCTCCACATGAAAATTCTCAAGACCTGTTTCTTCTTTCATTTCCCTAATCAATGCTTGGTAAGCACTTTCTTGAGGCTTCACTGTTCCCTTGGGTATCTGTATACCCGCTTCCCTAATGGGATGTTGAAAAACCAATACCTGAGTTTCTCCATTTTTGATTCTTGTCACATACCCATAGGCTTTTTTTATCGGTATCACTTTCATACCCCCGTTGTTCAAGTTACCCCTATTGAAAGATCAATCACCAAAAGCAAATATGAGCTCTGTCTCGCATACAGTTTCCCCATCGACAGTAACCCTTCCTTTTCCTTTCCCGATAGGGCCTTTCAAGCGAGTAATCTCCACTTCTAAATGTAATTGGTCCCCTAGTCTTACTTGCCTTTTAAAACGACATCCATCGATCCCAGCCAAAAGCCCGATCCGCCCTTGATTTTCTTCTTTTGTAAGCATAATAACAGCACTTACCTGTGCTAAAGCCTCAACAATCAATACACCTGGCATCACTGGGTGATTTGGAAAGTGACCAGTAAAAAACTCTTCATTTGCTGTTACATTTTTAATGGCCACCGCTCTCTTTCCTTCTTCCAATTCCAGTACTCTATCAACTAAAAGGAATGGATAGCGATGCCTGATAATGTCTTTGATTTCTTGGATATCAACCAATATTAAGCCCCCCATTGTGATGAATTCTTTCTCTTTATTTTACCATCAGAATCATCATATGGATATTTTTGTATTTACCACACTACACTTCTTTCAACAAAAAAAGGCTGCCTGAGCAACCCTGTTTTTGAGTCTCGCTTAAAAATCCTTTGATTTTTTTTCCTTCGATTTAGTCAATGGGGATAGAAGTATTTGTTCATACCTCGCATAACCCGCTAATATTGTATGAATCAAGCTTATCTTAGGAACAACAAAGTAAACCACCAAGCCTGAAATCGTGCTCAGTATAGCACCTGCCAGCACATCTGCCGGAAAGTGGACTCCTACCCAAATACGGGATATACCAACAAGGAAAGCGAGCATGATCCATAGCATCCACCATCCTCTTTTGAAAAGCCAAAAGGATACACAAAACGAGAAAAACAAGATGGTATGGTCGCTTGGAAATGAATTATCCACTGCTTTTTCAATCAACTTATTAACATTGGTCAATTCGGCAAATGGCTGATTATTCGAATGTAATCCCCCTGCCATTTTCCCCATCATTTCAGCTATTACAAACGTGATCATTCCACAAACAACCATCATTCTACTCTGTTCATTTCGAGTGAACCATATTACGATGACTGCTAAAGCTAATAAAAATACCATGTACTCGGCAATGAAAATGGCAGAAGGGTTTAAATAAGAGTATTGTTTCCCTAAGTCATTTATCATTCTAAATACATTGACATTCAATTCAAAAAGACTCATTTCATATCCACCTTTCCTCTTTTTCTTTCATAGTAAAAGAAAAGAGGTGTAAATCGCCATCGATTTTCCTAACAGTTTTAGCTGCAACCTTACAATATTGTCACGTGTTCAACTATCGCTAGAGTATAAATCTTCTTGTATATTTCTAAGACATTCTATATAATCCATAGAAAAATCAGGAGGTTAGTCAGGTGAATAATGATAGTAACTCTGTTCTAATTCATAAAAACCAAGAAGCCGTTTGGCATGCGATTACAAATGATGAAAACATTTCAAAATGGTATGCCCCGGGTTCAAAATGGAATATTCCTAAACTCAAGGTTGGCGAGAAGGCAATCTTCGTATTAATGCCTAGTGCACATAACAATCTTAAAGATAACGAAAGTATACCTATGAGCTTTACCATCCAAGAAGTAATTCCTAACGAAAAGTTTTCTTATTCCTCGGATTCTGATAACCTCGTTTTCACTTTCGAAATATACCCAGAACCTGAAGGAACTAGAGTATCCATTAACATGGACGGATTTGAACTTAGTCTGGCAAACCTAAAAGCATTTTCAGAAGGAAGAGAACTTCCCCATACCTAAAAATGAAATAAACACGATGATGCTCTTTGTCAGTTCCGCATTTGTTCTTGTAGGTGGAATGCCCAAGTTAGTTCGCTTTTTCGCAGAAAATCAACCTATGACACCAATTAGAAATCTATTTAATTCACATGCTGTTGGAAATGATTTGTGGGTGTCTATTGTTTGGATGGTGCTAATCATTATGATTTCATATTTATATGGAATGAAAATTTTTTAGGAAAGTATAAAACAATGTGGTTTTAAAATAAAGTCATGAAAAACACATAGATTTACTTTAAAATGTAAAACATCTGACTTCAATTACATTCCTATGTTGAAAGCAATCTGCAATCAGGATATGGGGATAAGACCAAGTATTTTTAATATGGTCTATTTTATCAACATCAACAAGAAAACTATATTTCACGTTTATGATGACAGGGGTTGTGATTTAGTGGCGACCTCGCCCGAAACAATAAGAGATGTTTATGACAACTACAACGATTGGATATTAGCTTACGACAGAAATGAAATAGACGGGGTATTCAAATAAAGGATTCAACTAACAAGTGCGTTAGCTGAAGATCAATATATAATGAAGCAATAGGATAATGGGGGGTAAAAATGCTGCACATACAGAAAGATTCCGATACTGTAATCATTGTCATTCACGAAATTTATGGACTGAACGAACATATGCAGCGTTTTTGTGAATCATTATCGAATCAGGGTTTTGATGTCATTTGTCCGAATTTGTTAGATCGAGAGACACCTTTTGATTATTCCCAAGAGGATGCTGCTTATCGTCATTTTATGGAGAATGTAGGTTTTACAGGCGCTTTACATAAAATAAAGGATATATTATCGGATGTTAAAGATGAATACCAAAAATTATTCATCCTTGGATTTAGTGCAGGGGCAACTGTGGCTTGGCTGTGTAGTGAGGACGAATGTGTCGATGGAATGGTTGGATACTACGGTTCCCGTATTAGGAATTATGTAGAATTAACGCCACAATGCCCTACACTGCTATTCTTTCCCCAAGAAGAATCAGCATTTAATGTGGACGAATTGATTTCAGCTTTAGAAATAAAGAATATCGAAGTGCATAAATTCAACGGAAAACACGGATTCAGTGACCCTTACAGTTCAAAGTATCATGTAGAATCAGCACAAAACGCATTTAGCAAAATGATGAAGTTTTTCATGATGAACTGAGGTGTTATATTCTCTAATATCGTTTTGTATTGATCCATTGTATCGAACCAGCATCACTATGGGGATGACTGTCCGTTTGAACCTTTTTGTACTCCATTTCCAATTCTTTCAAGGTTAACGTCATAAGCTGTTCCACACTCTTATTTACAGTATGGATCATAAGTTTATGGATTAATTCCTTCCGCCTTTCTTCCACACCCTTCCTCATTTCACCCTCCCCTTTTCATTATTTTTCCACTGATTTATATGAAATGATGGATCTTCAGACAGGGGGAATGATCATCGGATTCCTTCTCTTCAATTTTAATTATTTTAATATATTCTTCCTCTAAATCGGTTAGTGTTAATTCAAATAGATGGATGTCATTCTTTTTATAGACTCCCTCGTTAATCAACTTGTTGATCAAGAAGTTTCTTTTCTTTTCAATTGCTTTACGTAATAATATCCCCATAATAAATCCTCCTTTATTATATGAACAACTACGGTATTGGAACAGCCTTGGAACCTGGCTCATACACCAAAAAAAACGGAGACATCTCTTTTTAAAGAAAAGTCTCCGGTTTTCCGGTCAATTAACCTATAATTCCTATTTAATTACTTGGTATTGTTATTTCTTATATTACAAACTCCGAGCTCCGTAGTCAACAAAAATTTTGATTTTATTTATTTTTCCGTTTGCTTCGCTTCATGAAATGCCGTTTTCACCTTACCCAACAGATCTTTATCCGATAGCAATCGATATCCTGTAAGCGCAAGTGCTTTTGCACCAGTCAGGATGGCTTTGTTTCCAGCTTCTGATTTAGCACAGTCGCGGAATTCATTCGTATGGGCAATCAACTCATCCGGTCCAATTTTAATATAAGGATGTGCTGTCGGCACTACATGGCTTACATTACCTGCATCCGTCGAACCAAAACCACTCTCTTTTCGAGGGGCCACCGCTTCCCCTAATTGATCCAGTTCTTCTTTTAACAGATCATCAAGGACTGGATTAATGACAAAATCGAGTACTTCATTTTGGAAACGCTCGACCTTAACCGTGCTTCCTGTGGCAAGTGCTGCCCCTTCAGCGACAGCACGTATTTTACGGGACACTTCTTGGCAAAGTTTCCATGTTGTTGCCCTAATGTAAAATCTGGCTGAAGCATATTCAGGAATGATGTTAGGCGCTTCCCCGCCATTGGTGATTATTCCGTGGATCTTGACTTCGGTTGGAAGCTGCTGGCGCAAAGCATTAATGCCATTGAATAGCTGAATCACCCCATCAAGTGCATTTACGCCTTGTTCAGGAGCAGCAGCCGCATGTGCTGCCTTCCCGTAAAAATGAAAATCAAGGGGATCGACGGCCAAAAATGGACTAGTTATACCCGTTTGCCCGGCAGGATGGATAATGATGGCTGCATCCACCCCATCAAATAGACCATGTTTCACAAAACTGCCTTTTGCACTTCCATTCGGCCCGCCCTCTTCAGCCGGTGTACCGAAAACAATCACTTCTCCGCCTGTTTCCTCCAGCACTTGAGCCAAGGAAATGCCTGCTGCAACACTCGTTGTGCCGATGATATTATGGCCACAAGCATGGCCTAAACCCGGCAATGCATCATACTCGGCTAAAAAGGCAATGGTAGCTCCTTCCTTTGAAGAGGTTTTTTTGGCGATGAATCCTGTTTCATGTCCAGCTATATTGCGGTTCACTTCAAATCCTTCATGTTGAAGTATTCCGGTTAACGTGTCCGAAGCGAAGAACTCTTGATTCCCAATTTCGGGTTTGGCATGAATGGCTTGACTCGTTTGGATATATAATTCGGAATGAAGGTCGATGTGATCTTCAATGATTTGCTGATGCTGCTTCTGCACTAATTCTCTCGCCATACTCTTATCTCCCCTTTTATTTATTGGATTAAAAAGCCGGATAGCATTTTGAATCCTTCCGGCATTCCCTTCACATTGTTCTATTCATCATTTTTCGTTAGCTGGTTTTGTCCAAGCATCTTGGTAATTCACTAATTCATCTACTGAAACATATGCAGGAATGGTGTTTCCATTAAACGTTTTTTCAATGAATTCCTCCACTTCTTTCGATTGATAAAGCTCTACTAATTTTTGCAGCTCAGGACGATCGGCATTTCCCTTTTGAACTGCAATGATATTGATATATGGTTTCGCCGTTTTACTTTCATGGAATAATGCATCTTTTAAAGTAAGGTCTGCTTCGACAGCAAAGTTATTATTAATGGCTGAAGCATCGGCATCATCCAATAGACGCGGTGTATTGCCGGCAGCAACAGGTTTGATTTTCAATTTTTTCGGATTTTCCTTAATGATTTCCAATGATCCCGATCCATTGAATTCCTCTTTCAATGTAATCAATCCAGCTTCTTGAAGAAGGAGTAACGCACGGCCAAAGTTTGTTGCTTCATTCGGAACCGCTATCGTAGCGCCATCTGGAAGATCCTTGAGATCTTTGTGTTTTTTCGAATAAAGGCCCATAGGTGCAATGACAGTCGACCCGATGGCCTCTAATTTCAGCTTTTGATCTTGAACGAATTCATCGAAGTAGGCGACCGTTTGGAATGAATTCGCATCAATTTCCCCTTCACTTAACGCAAGGTTCGGTTGGATATAATCATTGAAAGTGACCAGTTCGATATTCAGCCCCTTATCTTTTGCTAAGTCGACAATGTATTCCCATGTTCTCGTATCCCCGCTGCTGACACCGACTTTTACTGTTTTCACATCATCCGAACCGCCTGATGCACCCTCTTCGTTCCCGCATGCTGCAGCCACGATGGCCAATGCCAATACCATGATCGTTAATAAGATTTTCTTCATTTCTCCTACCTCCTGTTATTTTTATCTTCTTCTGATTTTTCTTGAAACAAAATTCCCGGTGGATTGTAGTAATTGAACGATGATCACGAGCGCCGCTACTGTGACGACCATCGTCATCGTATCGAACCTTTGATAACCGTAAGCCAAAGCTAAATCTCCGACCCCGCCTGCTCCGACGGCACCTGCCATGGCCGTAGATCCGACCAGCCCGATTGTCGCTGTTGTAAATGTAAGGATCAACGAACTAAGTCCCTCGGGAATCAAAAAGCGATAAATGATTTGCCATGTCGTCGCCCCCATCGCCTGAGCTGCCTCGATGATCCCTTTGTCCACTTCCAAAAGGGAGTTTTCGACAAGCCGGGCAATATAAGGAGCCGCGTAAAAGATAAGCGGAACAATGGCCGCATTCGTTCCGATCGCACTGCCTACGAGCATTCTGGTAAACGGAATAAGTGCTACAAGCAAGATGATGAAAGGAACCGACCGCAATATATTGATGATCGGATTCAATACATTAAAGATCCATTTATTCTCCAGGATGTGACCCTTTCTTGTAATGACAAGCAGGATACCGAGCGGCAGCCCAATCAATCCGGAAAACACCAATGAGATGGCTACCATATAAAGTGTGTCACCGAAAGCTGTCGACAGCTGCTCTGCCGTTATTTCCATTCCCCAAAGTGTATTACCCATTTATCTGCACCTCCTGGACGAGAATCCCCTCATCTTTAATATATTGATAAGCCTTGTCCACCTCTTTTTTGTTCCCTGTCACTTCGATGATCAAATTCCCAAAAGGCGTTTCCTGAATTTCAGAAATATTGGCTGATAATACGCTTAAATGAACATCATATTTCTTCGAGATGGTAGAAAGTAAAGGAGTACCCGAAGTAGTCCCAATAAAATTAATTTTCCAAATAATCGGGATATGGGACCCTATACTTTTTAGGAAACTTTGTGGAATCTCGTCATGTATGACCGTTCTCACGAAGTTTTTTGCAATATCCGTCTGCGGCTTGGCAAAAACCTCGAAAACTGAACCTTGTTCAACCACGCATCCTCCCTCCATGACCGCTACTTTATTGCAAATTTCCCTAATAACAGACATTTCATGAGTGATTAACAGAATCGTAATATTGTATTCTTTATTAATTTTCTTTAAGAGCTGTAGTACCGCACTCGTTGTTTGTGGATCCAATGCAGATGTAGCTTCATCACACAATAAGATCGATGGATTGGTAGCCAATGCTCTCGCTATGCCGATCCGCTGCTTTTGACCGCCGGATAATTGTTCCGGATAACTCTTTGCCTTGCTTGATAAGCCAACGAACTCTAACAGCTCGCCTACCCGCTGTTTGATTTCTTTACTAGGAGTTCCTGATAAAACCAGCGGCATGGCGATATTATCAAAAACAGTCTTTGAGTTTAGCAAGTTGAAATGCTGAAAGATCATTCCGATTTTTTTCTTTTCTGCCCGCAATTCCCTCGGATTCAATGAAGTTAAATCCTTACCCCCGACAATCACCGAACCATCTGAAGGCTGTTCAAGCAGATTGACCAACCTGATCAACGTACTTTTCCCGGCCCCGCTATAACCGACGACACCGAATATATCCCCCTTTTCCACCGTCAAATTAATGCCCTTCAAAGCCTCAACGGTCTGTTTCTTTGTTTGATAAACCTTTTTAACATTTTGAAACTCAATCATCCAATCTCCCCCCATGTTGTTTATTTTTACGAATTCATTATCAGAGAAGAGCTTTGCAAAGTTTCATAATGATAGGGTTAATTTCGAAATTCACGAGTAAATGCATGAAACTCACGAGTAAATGCATGAAACTCACGAGTAAATGCGCCAAACTCACGAGTAAATGCGCCAAACTCACGAGTAAATCATCGAATCTCACGAGTAAATCAATAATTCTCCAAATAACCATATACATTCTGAATAAACAAAAGAGGCCTCTTCCGTCATCAGACAGAAGAGGCCTCTTTTAGAAATAAAAAAGAGTAAACTCTTAATTTAATTATCTAAGAAAAGCTCCTTCTTATCTTTCAAACTTTCGTCCGTTGGAATTAGCACAGTATTTTTACAAAAGTAAAAACCCGCTGCCGAGGTATCATAGGGCCAAGTCCCTCCACATCTCTTGATAAGAATTAACGTTATATTTAATTATGTCCTTCACTATATATTCTAATTTCTCTAAAGTCAACCATATTTTTAATCGCACGAAATATTTTCATAATATAGTGAATTGATATTTTTTAATTATATCAATATAATTTTTATTTCTATTTTATAATGATTTTCTCATTCTCCATACAGGGTGTTTTTCATTTTCTTCGCTTATCTTCATCATGCCTGAACTTGTATATAAACGAATCGCCCTTTGATTATCCGGAGAAACCCTTAAATGGTATTCGGATACATTAAATTGCCTGAAAAAGTTTTCTGCGTAGCGAACCAATTCCTTGCCAAGGCCTTTACTGCGGTATTCGGGAATTAGATAAAATAGATTCACATAGCCAATCTCAGTTCCTTCATACTCCCGAATTTGAAGTTCCATTTGTCCAATCGGTTCTTGATCCTTTTCAATGATCACCTGTCCATCCGGAAATTTGCGGACCCGTTCTTTCATTCGTTGCAAGTATGTATTTTCATCTCCAAAACCGTCTTCAGATCCAAAACTTACAACAAATGAATCTTTCCGGAATTTAACGATAATATCTTTATCTTTGTCCGTATCAATGGTACGAAAAAGCAACTTCATCCACCCCTATCATTTTATTGGAATAGTTTTTAGATAGGTAATACTCATTTTCTTACGCTAATTCACCATTTTCAATTTCATAAATAAAAGGCTTAAAGAGGCCCTTTCGTTTTTGTGCCCTGATGAAAAAACATTTGCCATCTTCCATTCGTACATTTCCAGATTGAACTTCTTAAGGTATGTTCCGCTTTACTTTCATCAAAAATCCGGTACGTAGTTAACACGGTATCCTCTGACAATTGATGCATGTCAAATTGATTTAAGGTCATTTTCACCGCACCGGCTCCCTCTTCTCCCACAAAATCGCTTTTAGTCCATATATTACCCGAACTGCCGAACTCAAAGAAATCATCTTTCAATAATAATGAAAGTTCTTCTGGAGATGTACGGATTTCAGATTTTAACAATTTCTCCTCCAGCTGATACAAATGCTCTTTTAACAACGAAGAAACACTTTCCATTCATCTCGTCCTCCTTTTTCAACTACTTTCCTCGAGTTGACTGCTTCTCAATACGATTGGAAAATGGTGTATAATTCATACAAAGACTTTCATACGGTGGTGAATTCATGATCCATGCTGTCAAAGATTTTTTATCCAGTTGTTTGCTGATTACCAGTTGGCTAATATTTGCGGTCAGCAGCATTTTTTTCATTTTTTCGTTTTTAACCGTTTTTGCCATACCTATTTTCTTATTAATATTTTCAACCGGCTTACTTTGTCTCAATATTTCCAAGAAACTTGACTCAAAACGGATTTCTAAGTGTTAAGAACAATTTATTCCACAATAATTGCGGTAATTCCTTTTTAAACTGCCATCCGATACGAATTATTCCTTGCTAAACCGAATAGTATGGTCCTCAATAGATTAATTTGACCTACAATCGATTTATTACGTCCTAAATCGGATTATTTCGACCTATATCAGTTTAATTCGACCTACACCCCATTTATTCCGTCCTTCATCAAAATAATTACTCCCACATCCCATTTTTATCATTGAGTCCATAAAAAAAGAAGCTGCAATGGCAGCTCCTTTTTTCGTGCATCCGTTCATGTTTATCGTGATAGGGTCCCCTGCAGCCGATTCGTTTCGGCAATCACTTTTTCTTCGTCGATCGTTAAGCATCCGCCATCTTTCACGACCATCTTGCCATCAATGTATACATCACATACATCATTTCCGCGTGCTGCATAAAGCAGGTGCGAATAGGCTTCACTCAGTGGCTGCAGATGTTCTTTGTTATATGGGTAAATGGTGATGAAGTCTGCTTTTTTACCAGCTTCAAGTGATCCCGTATGACCCATTCCAATCGCTTCTGCACCCATTCTGGTAGCCATGGCGAGTGCTGTTTGTGCAGGGAATTTAGTGGCGTCCTTATAGATGCCTTTTTGTAGTAATGCAGCTGTCCTTATTTCCTCGAACATATCGAAGTTGTTGTTCGAGGCGACGCCGTCTGTTGCAACCCCAACTTTAATGCCTGCATCAAGGAGGCTGACGACATCTGCTATTCCAGATCCGAGCTTCAGGTTACTGATTGGATTATGGGCAACGCGTACATCATGCTGTTTTAGTATCGCTCGCTCTTCATCATTTAGAACCACACCATGGGCCATTACGGTAGGCTGATCGAACAGTCCTAAACGGCGAAGGTGCTCGACAGGACGGGATCCGTAACGTTTTTCGATGTCGAGGATTTCAAAGTCCGTTTCCGATACGTGAATGTGCACCATCAAATCATTCTCTTTTGCAATCCGTGCACTTTCCATTATCGCTTCAGGTGTACAGGCATAAGGGCTGTGTGGCGCGACCATGGTGGTCAGGCGGCCATCGGCAAACGTTTTATAGTTTTTTGAAAACTGCTCAGCCCCCATGAGGTTCGCTTTTTGGTCTTTTTCCGTACCCAAGCTGAAAATTGTGTAAGAGAAGGCTCCGCGCATTCCCGTTTCGCCTATCGTCTCCATGACAGCACCCGCATCTATTCCATTAGGATTAAACATATCCGAAAATGTGGTAGTTCCTGATTTCATCATTTCCATAAGGCCAAGTTGAGAACTTACAGAGGCGATTTCCGTTGTAAACTGGCTTTCAATCGGCCATATTTTCGTTTCAAGCCAAGGCTTCAGCAGCATGTCGTCCCCGATTCCGCGTAAAAGGGTCATGACAATATGCGAATGGGCATTCACAAGGCCTGGCATAATCCATTTTCCGCCAAGGTTGACCACTTGATCAGCATCTGTCAATTGTTCTTCAGAGTGCTGGCCAATGTAGGATATGGTTTGATCTTGTACAATCATCATGCCGTTTTCAAAGATTTGATTTTCTTTATCCATAGTAAAAAAGGTAGCATTCGTATATATCGTTTTCATATAAGTATTTCCTCCAAAAGTCGTTTCATGTATCAACATGTTTCTATTCCGCATTCTAAACTAGCGTCTTACAGGTAATCAAGTAATTCCATATTATCAGGGGACATTTCCATTTACCTTAGGAACCTATTGGAAGAGCTTCAAGATGAATGCTTCCTTCAATATGTCCGTTCAATCAGCAAACCACATAGAAATGCCCATTGCAAATTCAGCAGGAAAAATCAGCTGCTTAAAAAAATCTTCCCTCTATTGCCCACAGGGGTTTCGGTGATACGAATGGCTTCTTGCACATCTTGAAGGCCGTAGTAGGAATCCGGCTTCATGAACATCAATCTTTTATCAGCAATGAAACCCATCAAAAGGTTAAACGTTTCATGCCAGGTTTGAACGGAAGCCTGCTGATTCCAATGGCGAAGATGAAACATTTTAACATTCACTTTTGTCCTTTGTGAAATTTCCGCCCAATTTACAGACTTTCCTGATAAAAGTCCAATCGTTAATAAGATGCCGTTAGGCCGAACACAAAAAGCTAGCTCTGAACCATCAATGCCGCCCACTGAATCTATGGCCGCATTCGCTCCGCGCCCATTCGTCCATTCCATCACGGTATCATGCAAGGATGATTGGGACGTATCGATTACATATGCAGCACCAAGTTCATGCAGCTCTTCCGTATACTTATCGTTTCTCGTTACAGCAATCAGCTTAAAACCAAGAATCCTGGATAACTGGGCAAATAAACGGCCAATGGAAGATCCGCAAGCATTTACGAGTAATACATCATCCGGTTTCAATGCTAATACTTCTGTGATTATTAGCCACGCGGTTATCGGATTTATATATAATTGCGCTGCTATATGGTCCTCAATCGAATCAGGAATGACGATGGCCAGCTCCGCAGATGCTTTAACATAATCCTGCCAGGTCCCTTCACCACGCAAAGGCAGTACACGCTTGCCTATCAGCTCTTTCGAAACCAATGGACCCACCTCTTCTACAATGCCGACACCTTCATAACCAGGTATGGCAGGTAAGGGGATTCGGTGGGAATAGGCACCGCGAATGGGCAGCAAGTCAGACGGGTTAATCGGACGTGTGGTCATCCGAACGAGGACTTCCCCCTCGAAAGGTTTTTGAATAAGTTTATTTTCAACTTTTAAAACCTTTTGCGGATTCCCAAACTCATAGAATGTAACACATTTGGCTTCCAAAATAATAAGTCTCCTTTTATGTATAAGTCTATCTATTTTATCATTTAACTGTGGTTTATTTTATGATGATTCTGGTTTTCCGCTTTATGATCCCATCTTCCATGAATTTCTCGTTAAGAATCTTCTTATTGTTCCAAGCATATAGTTTATAAATTTATGTACAAGGGGGGAAGAGATTGAATAGTGTAGGGAAAAATGATTTTGTATCTGGGTTTGTACCACATCATAATCATGGATCTGTTGATTATACTTCCATAGCGGACGGCCATGTCCATCAATGTTTGGATGTAACATCCCCGCCAATTCCATCACAAGAGGGAGGACATATTCATTATACTGAAGGATATGTGTTATTTGAGGATGGGCATTCCCATTATTATAAGGCATATTCGGGACCACCCATTCCGGTTGGAAATGGAATGCACGTTCATTATTATGATTTTTACACAACGGAAGATGATGGGCATAGACATAGAATTAAAGGGGTCGATCAACCTGCTCCAGGAAATAAATAAGAACGAAAAAACATCAGGGGGATGGGAAATCCCCCTGATGTTTTCTTGCCTCCGATAGACTCTAAATGCATTCTCTACCTTTATTAGAAATAGTTATTCTAATGATCTTGAGATAAACCAATTGGAATGCATAGAGGCGTTTGATCAACTGGATTTTCAATAATACAGCATTCCAGTCTAAAAACGTCCTTGATCATCTCTTTTGTAAATACCGTTTCAGGCGGTCCCTCTTTATAGATCTTTCCCTTAACGATGCTAATCAGATGATCGGCATACTGTGCCGCTTGATTCAAATCATGCAGAACCATGACAATCGTGCGCCCATAAGTTACGTTTAAATCGCGCAGTAATTCCAATATTTCAATTTGGTGTGCTAAGTCTAGATAGGTTGTCGGTTCATCTAACAGTAAAAGGTCGGTTTCTTGTACTAAAGCCATCGAAATCCATGCTCTTTGCCTTTGTCCTCCAGATAATGCATCCAATGTCCGATCAGCAAATTCAGTCATTTTCGTTGCAGATAAAGCACGGTCGACAATGGCATGATCTTCTGGAGTTTGTCTCGAAAACAAGCCTTTGTGTGGATGCCTGCCATAATAACATAGATCTTTAACGGTTATATCTTCCGGCGCTTCCGGAGCTTGCGGTAAAATAGCCAATTTCTTCGCAACTTCCTTGGAAGATTGCTGATGAATGGCCTTTCCATCTAAATAGATCGTGCCTTGCTGAGGTATTAATAATCTAGCTAGAGACCGTAAAATGGTAGATTTGCCACAACCATTGGAACCTATGATTATACTGATTTTACCTTCAGGAATTTCTAAATCGATATTATCAATGATTTGAGTTGATCCATAAGAGAGAGAAAGATGCTCTGCTGATAATGTTGTCATGATCTCCCGCCTTCCTTATGTTATTTTTCGTTCACGACGTAATAAATATAAAAAGTATGGCACCCCAATCACCGCAGTGATAATTCCGGCGGGTATTTCTATTGGAGGGAACAATCCTCTGCCCAAGCTATCGGCAACGAGTAGAAAGATAGAACCAAAGAGCGCTGAAGCAGGAAGTAAAACCTTGAATTTAGATCCAACCACTCTACGGGCAATATGGGGGGCGATTAAACCAATAAATCCAATGGAACCAACCGCAGCTACACAGACTCCAATTAAAATGACAGAAACACCTAGTAAAATATAACGCAGTAATTTTGATCTTTCACCGAGACCTGTAGCTATTTCGTCTCCAAGGCTCAGTACATCCATTTTAGAAGTTAATGCAATTAATACCGGGACAAGAACTAGACATGGAAGCAACATGAATACTTGATCCCATCCTCTTCCCCATAGACTGCCTGTTAACCACAAGAGAGTCGTATTCACATCATCCGGGAACTTGACCATGAAATACTCTATGCCTGCTTGACATATTGCCCCTAAAGCAATTCCCACCAAAGCTATTGTATTTGGTTGAGCCCCTTTTTTATAAACAAATATCATCAAAATTGCCGCCATGACCGCTGCTCCGATAAAAGCTGAAAGGGGTAGAATGATAATTGGCGATTGCGGAAATAAAACAATGACGATAACAGCTGCCAATCCGGCACCTTTTGTTACCCCAATCACATCGGGAGAAGCCAATGGATTTCGAAGGACCCCTTGCAGAATGGCTCCAGCCGTTGCCAATCCGGCACCCACTATCACGGCAATCAAAATACGGGGTATCCGGTAGTTGTGCAGTATGAATGCCTGACTTTGCATGCCATTTCCAAGGAAATTTTGGATGATTTCCAAAGGTGAGATGTAAATGGCCCCTAATCCCAGGCTCACCATTGATAAAATCAGCATGATTACCATAAGCATAAGGAGAATGGAATAAGGGTGAAATTTGGGTTTCAACACGGATTTTCGATTAAATTTCATTGCTTAATATTCCTCCCTCTCTTCGCTAAATAAAGGAAGAATGGCGCACCGATCATAGCTGTTACAATTCCTACTGGCGATTCAAAAGGATAAGCGATAAACCGGGCGATAATATCTGCATAAACTAAGAGTAAAGCGCCGAATAATGCAGAAAAAGGGATGATTCTTCGATAATCTCCCCCCACCAGCCTCCTGACGATATGAGGAATAATCAAACCAACAAAGCCCACTGGGCCTGCGACGGCAACCGAAGATCCTGCCAAAATAATGACCAATATTCCTGCTAAAATACGGATTCGGTACACCCGTTGCCCAAGTCCTTGCGCCATATTTTCTCCTAATACAAGGACGGAAACAGATCGAGAGAACACGACAGCGACGAATAGCCCAAAAAGAGACCAAGGAAGAATCATGTTAACGTGCGCCCATGTTTTCCCATTAATAGATCCGACTAACCAATAGAGCACATCTTTCGCTTGTTCATTAAAGATGATCATGCCTTGCGTTAAAGAAGATAAAAAAAAGTGAACAGCCATTCCCGCCAATGCCAGCTTTACTTGGGTCATTCCCCCTCCCGAAGCAAAAGAATAGACTGCCATCCCTCCCACTGCTGCACCAATGAATGCAACGCAAACTAGAGAGACGGAAGAAAGGTTAGGAAAGAAAACAAAAGCTGAAACAATAAAAAATGACGCACCGGCATTAACACCAAATACTTGTGGAGAAGCTAATGAATTCCGGGTGATAGCCTGCATGAGAGCACCCGCCACCGCTAAATTTGCACCGACCAATGCTCCAACCAAAGCTCGAGGTAAACGAAGAGTCCTTATAATAACCTGTTCTTTTGACGAGTCCATCTCAAAAAAGGACTTCAAAACCATTGCTAAATTTATGTCGGCCGCGCCCACAGAAATACTTGTTAGGACTCCCAAAATTAACAAAACGATTCCGGCTACAGCTGTACAATACACTTTCATTTTACTTCTAACTACGGTCTCCATTGACTATACAACACACTTCCTAACAAGATTTTCATACTAATAGAAAGAGAAGTAAGAATTGGATCTCTTACTTCGCTTTTGTTCCTTATTTTTTATCAAGAATGTTTAAAGTGTCTTTAGCAATGGCCTCTGCGGATACAACACCACGGTATCTCGTCCATAAATCCCGATCAACACTATAAACTTGTTTGTTTTTTACAGCCTTGAGGTCTTTCCAAAGAGGGTTGTCTTTCCACTCATCAGTAAGTAACTTTCCCTCATTGTTCGCCAAAAGCAGCACATCCGGATTAATCTCGACAAGTTGCTCCAGATTCATCTCAGCATGTGGTTGGTCTTGCTGAATGGCATTTTTCAATCCCATTCGTTCAAGCAATTCTCCATCATATGAAGAAGAAGTATGAGCTTGGAATGAAGTATCCCGTACAACAGCAGGTAAAACCGTCATATTTGAATTAACTGTTAACTTTGATTTAAGTTCTTTGATCGTTTTTTCATGCTCGTTTAATCTTTTATCTGCAGCCTCTTCCTGATTTACTGCTTTTGCAATCGTTTTGAAAGAATCCAAGTTTTCTTGATAGGTAGATTCCCGACTTTTTAAGACAACGGTAGGAGCGATCTGCTGTAAATCTTTATAAATACCTTTATGCCGCTCAGCATCTGCAATGATTAAATCCGGCTGTAAAGAACTGATAACCTCTAAATTAGGCTGTTCACGTGTTCCCACTGAAGTATAATCCATTTCTTGACCTACAAGTTTTGTAATCATATCTTTTTTGTTGTCATCTGAAATCCCAATAGGTTTTATTCCTAGAGCATTTAGAGAATCAACGAAAGATAACTCAAGGGTAACAATTTTTTTAGGAGTATTTTTAATTTCCGTTTCTCCCATTTCATGCTTAATCGTCCTTATTTCTTGATTCTTTGTTTCGGCAGATGTCTTATCTGCTTCTGTTGTTTTTTGAGAGGTATTACATCCTGATAACATCATCATAATAGTCCATAACAGGATTAATACTCCTCCCCCAAATGTTTTTACTTTTTTAGATTCTCGCATTTTTTGCACCCTTTCTCTCATCTATATCTATTTAACTTCTTATCCAACGTGTTAATCATAATTGAAAATGATTATCATTATCCTGTTGTTATGATAAAGTCATCGATTGATACCGTCAATATTAATGAAATTTTGTGAATAAAAATCATTATGGCCATTAAGGCAACCTGCATGCATTTTATTGATTACGTGAAGTAAGTTGAAGTACCGATTCGGCAAGGGCTTGAAGTTGAACTTTAAAAAAAGTAAAAAAAGCAGACCCGTTAAGGTCTGCTCTTTTGATCAATGTACGTCCTCATTTTCTTTCCATCAGCATTTCCTCAATAGGATATACTTCATTAGAAGCTTCCCCTTTTGAGGGTTTTATGGAGGTGGAGTTTATTATAAGAATGATTCAGTTGATCCCAGAAATCCGCTCCCTTTCCGCCGACTGTCTGCCAAGCCGCATCAAAGCTAGCGCCTGTGGGGTCTTGGCTAGCCATTTTTCCGGCTGGAGTGTCGCAAATTTCTTCAATCCATTGTGGCTTTCATAAAACCAGAAAAACATTAATAATCATCTAGTCTTGCTTTATTTAATATCATGGTTCGGGATAAGACCATTCCGTACTTCTTTTGTAGACAATAGATAATAATTGAGTTTGCAAAAATCGGTGATTGGAACGTAGGGCACTCGCTTTCCAATCAACGTGCAAATTTCACAAACAATATTGGATTTTCTTTGCTTTCCAGGTTATTTAGTGAAACTTTCCCTTCAAAAAGCGATACAGCCCATCTTCTCGATATGAATGCTCCGTCACTTCATCGGCTTGTTCTTTGACCAGGTCAGTGGCGTTTTTCATGGCAACGCAATGTCCTGCGAGCCTAAATAGGGGAAGGTCGTTTTCACCATCGCCCACTGACAGGATATTTTCCGGTGCTAGCTGGAAATGCTTCAGTAATAGTTGGACCCCTGTTGCTTTTGAGACGCCTTCCACTGTCACTTCTACATTGTGATGGGTGGAGGAAGCTGTTGTGAAGGCATTGTATTGCTTGATTTTCCCCAAATCCGCTTTCCATTTTCGAATGGTATTCATTTCATTGCTGAAAAAGTAGATTTTGGCGACGCTGCTTATATCCATTTGTTCTGACCATCTTATTTTGTCATCCACTGCATCCTGTCTTGATAGCCATTCATTTTCATCGACTGTCTCGGGCTTTGGCACCAAGCCTTGTTTAACCATATAGTCTTTATCTTTAAGCAATGCCATCCGTGTTCCAGCGTTCGGATGCACTTCGTAAAAAATCTCTCCAGCTCCTGCTTTGGCTACTAATTCTTCCACAAGTTCCGGCGACAGGGCGTGTTCGACAATCTGTTCCTTTCCGATGAATACGGACATTCCATTGGCTGTCACCATTCCATCGGCTTCCATACCAGACGGCAATACGTCCCTCACTTCTTCCAGCGTTCTTCCTGTTGCAATGAAAATCAGCTTACCTCTTTCCCTAAGTTCGCCTATGTACTGTTCCAGCGTCTCATTAACCTTATTCATTTCGTTCAATGTCGTGCCATCCAAATCCAGCACAATTGCCTTGTTAGTCATGCAAATCACCTCTAAAATCCGAATGATATGAAAATGCCAACAGCCCATTATCAAAAAGATCTTAGGCTGTTGGTTTCATTGATTTATGTTTTTTCATGTACCTTATCAGTATAACAGTTTAGGATAATCCTAAAAGTTTCATGACACTTAGGATGAAGAGACCGACCACACCGAAGTCCGAATCACCAAATGTGGTTCCTTCAAAACCTACATCCCCCAAGAAGACCAGGAGTATCGCCGGCAGGAAACTAATGATGAGCCCGTTGGCAAATGATCCTAGCATCGCACCGCGTCTGCCTCCTGTGGCATTTCCAAAAACACCCGCTGCCGCTCCGGTAAAGAAATGCGGTACGAGCCCCGGAACGATGACTTTCAATCCGATTGCCGGGAGGAGGAACATGGATAATAGGCCAGCCAGGAAACTGAATAGGAATCCGATGATCACTGCATTTGGAGCGAAAGGAAAGATGGTCGGGCAATCCAATGCAGGTTTTGTATTCGGCGCCACTTTATCAGCAATCCCTTTGAATGCAGGGACAATTTCAGCAATTAACATCCGTACCCCTGCAAGGATGATGTAGACCCCTGCTGCAAATGTTATCGCCTGGATGAAAGAAAATACGATGAAGTTCGAACCGCCGGATAATTCCGTTTCAATATAGTTCTGTCCGGCAAACAAAGCGACGATCACGAAGAACAACGTCATCGTAAGCGATACGGCGACTGATGTGTCCCTCAGGAATCCTAAAGATTTAGGAACCTTGATCTGCTCGGTCGTCTTCTCCTTATTCCCAAACCATTTTCCAACAGTCGCGGATACAAAATATCCGATGGTCCCGAAGTGGCCGATGGCAAAATCATCGCTTCCGGTGATCTTCCGTACGTATGGCTGAAGGAGGGCTGGGAACATCACCATGCATACCCCCAATAGAATGGAACCGACCAAGATAAGCGGAAATCCATCAAGCCCGCCGACCGATAGGGTGACTGCAAGTAAACAAGCCATGAATAAGGTATGGTGCCCCGTTAAGAATATATATTTAAATGGCGTGAAACGAGCTAGCAATACATTGACGACCATACCAAAAACCATGATAAGTGCAGTCGAGGTCCCAAAATCACTTTGGGCGGCTGCGACAATGGCTTCGTTATTCGGTATGACGCCTTGTACATTGAATGCATGATCGAACATTTTACTGAATATATCAAGGGCGCCGATGAGCACTGCCGCTCCCGCTCCAATGATAATGAAGCCCATGACTGTTTTTAACGTTCCAGATACAACATCCGCACTGGATTTCCGCTGTAACAGCAGGCCAATGAGAGCAAACAGTCCCACTAGTATGGAAGGTGTACCCAAGATGTCATTCATGATAAGTTCCAGCATTGCCTCTCCCCCTCTTTTTTAAGTTTTCTTGTTATAGATGTGACGCTAATTTCGATGTGATTTCAGGAATGCTCATCATGTTTTCCAGCGTGACGATCGTCCGGGTTCCATCATCCAGCTGACCGACAATATCCGCCGCTCCCAGGAAAATATCTGCCTGAACCGTTTTTGCGGATGTAAGATCCGTATGATCCACCTCGGCCGTTTTTCCCATTTCCGTCAATGCTTTCTTCACATTCATCTCCATGATGAAGCTGCTGCCCAATCCGTTTCCGCATACTACCATGATTTTCTTCATATCAATCTCTCCTTTTTTTATCCTACATGCTTGTCTAATTTAGATTTGATTTCAGGGATGCTCATCATGTTTTCCAGTGTGACGATCGTCCGGGTTCCATCATCCAGCTGACCGACAATATCCGCCGCTCCCAGGAAAATATCCGCCTGAACCGTTTTTGCGGATGTAAGATCCGTATGATCCACCTCGGCCGTTTTTCCCATTTCCGTCAATGCTTTCTTCACATTCATCTCCATGATGAAGCTGCTGCCCAATCCGTTTCCGCATACTACCATGATTTTCATTCCGCTTCCTCCTTCGAATATTTATGAACGTACTCCATAAGGAGCGATTTATCTGAAGTGCGTAAGATTTCCTCTATATTGGCTGGTTCATTCAATAATTGAGTGAGCTGGATCAATGCCCGCAAATGCGAATCGTTATCTACGGCTGCCAAAATGATAATCAGGCGAACCGGTTTATCCGGACCAAAGTCCACGGCTTCATCCAATTTCAGCAAACTCATGGATAAAGATCTTACCCCCTGCTCCGGACGTGCATGGGGAATCGCCACTCCAGGCGTTATCACTACATATGGGCCATTCGTTTCTATGGCCTCGATCATTGCATCCACATATCGTTCTTCGACGGTTCCTAAGTCCACGAGAGGCTTGGCCGCGACTTGAATGCCTTCTTTCCAATTGGAAACATGCGGCTGTAATTGAATCGTTTGCATATTGAGCAGTTCTTCTAACACAGGCTTCTCTGCCTCCTTTAAAGAAAATTGGGTTACTTTTGGCGTGTGAGTATACACATTCGACTGCAGTGCCTTTTCAAGCTGATCCGGTTCATGGATTGTCGCATACTTGGAAATGATTTTTAATAAAGCTGAAACATCCACACTTTCCGTCGTATATCCATACAATTCCTGCATGACCTGCTGGCGCAATGTATGTTTATCCTGCATTTCCAAAATGGGCGGTACAACGAATAAGGCCGCTTTCGTTCTCATATGCACCGTTGAAAAAACAAGGTCGTACGACAGTGGGTATTCAGCCGCTTTCCTTACTGACAGAACATCAAGGAACAAAATATCCGGAAATAATTCCCTCAATGTATAAATGAGGATATTGCTGATGCCGATACCATTCGGGCATACGACAATCGCCCGTTTTCGATCATCCAATGTGGTTCCTTGCCTGCGCAGCCATCCGCCAAAATAGATCGTGAAGTATGCCACTTCCTCTTCTGATACTGGACAGCCGATCTCTTTCTCCAACACCCACAGGGATTTTTTTGTCAAATGATGCAGTTCAGGATATACTTTCTGAACCCGTCCCGTCATCGGGTTCATTTGCGGGAGACCATACCGCAGGCGATGATATGCCGGTTTAAAATGAACGTATAATTGTTGGCATAGCTGCTCTTTGTCTTTCAGGTGAACAAACGCCAGCCTCTCGAACTCTTCCACGATTTCCTGCAAAAGCTGTTGAATGACTTCATCATCCTTAAGAGGGGAAATGTCCTTCGTTCGATTCATGCTCAGTAAATGTAACGTTGCGTATAAGTTTTCCGTTTCGCTCCACACTGATTGAAAGGCATCCGTCATGGTCATTTCCTCAACCATTTTGTATTCTTCCGTCGCTACAAACGGAGCCCAGCTCTGGTCGGCTTGTAACTCTTCCCCTTTACCTATGAGCTGATCTGTACATAAAAATAAATAGCTCAGTTCATGAAGCCGTTCATCCGTAAAGGTGATGCCTAATTTACGCTCGATCCTTTCAAGCTGGAACCGGATTGAGCTGATTTGCTTTTCGTGATTTCCCCATATGCACTCCATGATCAATTCACTATTGGGACTGTTCAGTACATCATGCACGAGACGTTCAATGATATATCTCTTTACCCGGCTTTCCCCAATCACCACGTAGCCATCTTGTTTGGAATACTGGATTTTGAGCGCTATGTCCCTGTTTTTCTCCTTAAGCCTTTTTAAATCCTTCAACACCGTATTTCGTGAAAGCCCGGTGATTGTCTGGAAATGAAAGACGGACAATTCTTCATGGCTTAACAGGATCATGAGGTAAAAAACCTTTTCCCTATCTGTCTCTGAAAATATATAATTGCGTTTTGTCAGTTTTACGTTCAATTCTTCATCCCTGATTGTTTCGGAAAAGGAGTAGCCCATTTCACGATTATATTGAATCGGTTGATATCCATGAAATTGGAGCCAGTCATTCGCTTTGTTCAGACCATATTGTATTTGCCTTCTCGTCAGACCTGTTTGGGCTTCAAGTTCTTTCATTTTTGAAATGGGCGAATGCTGTAATAGTTTTAATAAATTGGCGCTTCTTTCATCTAAAAACATTCTCTATCCCTCTCCCTGCTTCTACGATATCTCACTTCTTATTAGAATTATAGCGTTTCTAAGTCCGAATGTTGTCATGGGTACTGCACAATAATAAACTCTTTATAAATTTGTGCACAATACCGCATGTAATCAATTTTAAATACAGACTATATTCAGAAGAGGATATTATGTACTTCATACATCTTTTGTTTTTTAGTTCGGAGTCGCAGTGAAGTCATGAGACCTAGCGTGAAAGGGGTTCTGGGTGAAACTGAGGTTTTGGAATGATGAGCCGTTTTAAAGGGGCTAAACATATCTTTCATCAAATCAAAATGAAAGGAAAATCAACGTTCATATTTTCTAGCGTCTGTGGGGTCTCGCCTAGCCATTTATCCGGCAGGAGTGTCGCTAATTTCTTCAATCCAATAAGGTTTCATCCCATATAAAACAATAAAAAAATCATGGAGTATAACCAAGTATTGTTTTTAAAAATTGGAACGGGTGTGCAAGACTCCTGCGGGAAAAGCGTGTCCAGGGAGACCCCGCAGGCGCAAAGAGCGCCGCGAGCGGACCGTCCGCGGAAAGCGAGTGTCTCTGGAGTGGACAAATTGTACTAATACTAAAAAAACTGTAGGCAGACTCGATTTTCATCGGGTTTGCCTACAGTCTGAGAGGGAACAGAAAGCTCCCTCTTTTATTCAACTAAAGTACCATTTGTATAAGAGTTATATCTGCTTGCTAAGATTGCGCTGCGCTCCCCTATAGCTTCCGATGATATTTTGATAACCAGGAAGCTGGCTGGAAAGTAAAGCACCAAAACCTTCAACGTCATTGCGCCAATCACGTTGTAATTCGCATGCTACGCTAAACCAGTTCATAAGCTGCACACCACCATGGGCCATACGCGATAATGCCGCATCAGCTACCTGTTTGCTGACTGTTCCAGAAGCATCAGTGACAGCGAATACTTCATAACCAGCTTTCAAAGCGGAAAGTGCAGGGAAAGCAACGCAGACATCTGTAACCACGCCCGCGATGATAAGTTGTTTTTTTCCAGTTTCTTCGATTGCTTTAACAAAATCTTCATTATCCCATGCGTTAATTTGTCCAGGCCGAGCTATTTTTGGTGCGTGAGGAAAGAGTTCTTCCAATTCTTGCATCAGCGGTCCGTTTGGTCCGTTTTCAAAGCTTGTTGTTAAAATAACTGGCAAATCAAAAAACTTGGCGGTGTTGGCAAGAGCCATAACATTGTTCTTGAATTCATCAACACCATAATCACGCACTAGCCCGGAAATAAGACCGGTTTGATGATCCACTAGAAGAACGGCAGCATCATCTTTGGAAAGACGAGAATAGAGATCAGACATTTTTAAAGTCCTCCTTTTATTAAAGCTATCGAAGAAAGTTCATATGTAGGGAAATTCCCCCCAACTCCTTCGTTGGTTCCAGTCAGTTTATAACTTAACTGACTGTTGTTTTAAGTTTATCTATAAACTTATAGCCTGTCAATCATATATATAATAAGAATCATTGATTATTGGTAATTAATCTAGAACTGGAGTGTGATCGATCCAATGAATGAATTGTTGTAAATAACGCTCAAGATAACGTTTTGTTTGATCGTCAGTAAGCTCTTTCCGATCAGAATCAATCTTTTTATGTACTTGCGATATCAGCATTTTTTGAAATGGAAGAACATGAACTTGCATCGCTTCCAGTACTTGCCTGATTTGCATTTGAGCAAATGCAGTACCTAATCCCCCAGGAGTAGCTCCAATCAGGCCAACTGGTTTTTTGGTAAGAACAGCGGACTCCCGAGGTCTTGATGCCCAGTCCAATGCATTTTTTAATACGCCTGGTATTCCAGAATTGTACTCTGGACTAACGATAATGATACCGTCAACGTCCTGAATGGCGGAATTAAATGATGTCACTGTTTCTGGAACCCCACTTAATTCCAAGTCTTCGTTAAACAAAGGAAGATCATTAATTTCGATCCAGCGAAATTGATAAGAATCAACCATATCTGTCAATGATTGAGCAATGATTCGATTATAAGAATTTTCCCGTAAACTGCCGCAAATAAGGCCGATGGTTCTAGTCATCTACATCCCTCCCTGTTTGAAATCATCTCCTATAGTACCATAATCTACCAACTATAAAAAAGTGACGTTATTCCTAATTAAGCTTGTGATCTAAATATGGCGTAACATGATTGCTGGGTAAAAAGAACTTCCTTATATTAATCCCACTTCCATTTTCTGAATATTTCCAACATACTATAAACTAGAAGGGTATTGGGAGGAGTATAGAAATGGATGAAAAGAAAGTCACATGGTTAGAGCTCTTTTATGATTTGTTATTTGTGGCGGCAGTTGCGGGCGCAACTCATGTTTTACTGCATGTTGAAGATGGATATATCCATCCGGAGTATTTATTGAAGTTCGTGTTGATTTTTATTCCTATCTGGTGGGCTTGGGTAGGGCAAACCATCTTTATTAACCGGTTTGGAAAGGATTTATTTCATCAACGGCTATTTTTGATACTGCAAATGTTTTTTGTCCTAATTATGACATCAAGCTTATCAGCTGATTTTGATCCTTATTATCTTTCTTTTTTAATTGGTTATATTGGCTTAAGAGCCGTGACTGCTATCCAATATCTTGTTGTACAGCGAATAGAAGAGGGATTTCGAAAAAAAGCGGCACTCTTTTTGGGAAGGTATTTTTGGATTGGGATCGTCATTTCATTATTCTCCGTCCTTTTTGATTCTTGGCTTCGATATGCTGTGTTGTATTTGGGCATCCTGATCGATATCATTGTCCCAATCCTTGGAAAAAAATGCTTAGAAAAGGTACCTACAAATACGGCCCACTTGTTAGAGCGCTTTGGTCTATTTACCATCATTCTCTTTGGGGAAGCGCTTATCAGCACTCTTGCCGTAATTCAACCTAAACAAGGAAATTGGGACTCGATAGCCTTTTCCATCATTTCATTTACCTTGATAATAGCTATGTGGTGGCAATATTTCGATAACATGGAGAAGAAAGTCGACAAGTCTGTACAGTCTTCCGGCCAAATCATCATTTACGGTCATCTGTTTATTTTAATGTCTATAAGCATGATTGCAGCAGCCATCAGATTATTGTTTTTACATGAAGTCCATTTTTCATTTATCCTCTATTTTGTTTTTGGTTCCGTATTGCTCTATTTCATTTCAACCACTTTTGTTTTCCACCAATATAGACATAAGCACCAGCGGTTGCAAATATATCATTTAGGGTTATTTTTAGGGATTTTAGCGGTCTTTTTTATTTTTAATTTGATTGTCGTGGTACCGAATATTGTGATAATAGGCGAATTAACACTGTTTTTTATCATCTTTGCTAAACTGACGACCACATAATAAAGGAATCAAAGAAACCAGTATCAAACGATAATACTGGTTTCTTTGTATGGAAGTTGGAAGTTTTTGCATTTGACTTCGAATTAGTTTATTCATAAACTGAGTGTGACAAAAGAAGAATGAGGTGACATTCATGAAAGAAAACACAACGAATCCCTCAACATCTAATAATGAGGAACAACTGGGTTTAATGTTATGGTTCCGAATAACACGAATATATAACCAGAGTATCCGGGAATCCAATCAACATTTAAAAAAATGGAATCTATCGGCAGCCCAATTCGATATCTTGGTTCAAATTGGTTCCCATGAACGATTGTCTCAGCAAGAACTTGCAAACAAGCTTTTTGTGACAAAAGGCAATATCACTCAACTATTAAGGAAAATGGAAGAGTTGGGATTGATTAAACGGGAACAGGAATGGAAAACAAAATACCTATCATTGACTGAGGAAGGAAAAGAGTTTTTTCATGAAGTTGTTCCAAAACAAGAGCATTTTCAGGCATCACAGTTTGCCAACTTGAATGAGACGGAAAAACAACAGCTTTTAGATTTACTTAATAAAGTTCAAAAATAAAAACAGATCACCTGTTTAATGGTGATCTGTTTTTCTATTGATAATCGAATTTGTACTTTGAGCAGATGTTTTATTCCTATTTGTATGCGTTGACATTTTGTATACGTTTGTATACATTTAATACGAGATTAAAAATGTATACAAACGTATACACAGAAAGAGGTTTTAACATGAGAAATGAAAAATTCAAGGATTTCAAGAAAGAGGGACATCACCGTGGGGAGCATCACAGTGGCAAAGGCCATGGTCCAAAAACCTTTCGCCGAGGGCGGGCAATTGCCTTTTTAGACATGATGAACCTTAAACGTTCAACCATTAAGGAACAGTTAGATAAACCAGAGTTTCAATCCATTAATCAAATCTTAGTCGGTGAATTAAAAGCCATTGATATGTTAATCAACGAATTTATTCAATTATTTGAAATACAAGAAAGTGAAGCAGCCGATAAGAAAAGTGAAGAAAAGGAAACTTCCAATAATAGTGAGAAAGGAATTGAAAGCAATGAAACAAATTAACAGTTATATCGATTCAGTGTTTTATACCCAAGATGCCCTTTTGGAAGAAGTCATTACGTCCATACAAGAAAACGGAATGCCGTCCATATCGGTATCTCCCTCATCCGGAAAACTACTTACCATGCTTGTATCCATTTCAGGGGCAAAAAATATTTTGGAAATAGGCGCTCTAGGGGGATATAGCGGGATTTGCCTTGCCCGGGGATTCGGCAGCGAAGGAAAATTAACCTCCCTTGAATTAAAGGAAGAGTACGCAAAGTTAGCTTATGGCAATCTATCCAAAGCGGGCTTTGGCGATCAAGTATCATATATGACCGGAGCAGCTCTGCTAAGCCTGGAAAAACTCGATTTTTCTTTATAGATGCTGACAAGGACAATTATGAAAATTACCTGAAATATTGCATTAGCCTGGCAGAGCCAGGTGCTTTAATCGTCATGGATAACGTACTTGCGGGAGGCAGTGTCGCAGACCAGGATGCTAAACCTAAACATTATACTGCATTCATGAAGACATTCAATGAAACTGTGGCCAATCATCCTCAATTGGAATCCCTGCTCATTCCGATCGGTGATGGACTGACCATTTCAAAAGTAAAGAAATAAAGAATGAAATGAAGTTTGATTAAAAGTACGTGCATGAAGACATATAAGTCAAAAAACAAAATTCACGAGTAATACTGCTAAATTCACGAGTAAAACAGCCAAACTCACGAGTAAAGTGCTCTAACTCACGAGTAAACAGCTTAACTCACGAGTAAACAGCTTAATTCACGAGTAAAACAGCTTAATTCACGAGTAAAACAGCCAAACTCACGAGTAAATTGCTCTAACTCACGAGTAAACAGCTTAATTCAGGATTAAAACAGCCAAATTCACGAGTAATACGGCTAAACTCACGAGTAAATTGCTCTAACTCACGAGTAAACAACTTAATTCACGAGTAGGTGCTCTAACTCACGAGTAAACAGCTTAATTCACGAGTAAATTGCTCTAACTCATGAGTAAACAGCTTAATTCACGAGTAAATTGCTCTAACTCACGAGTAAACAGCTTAATTCACGAGTAAAGTGCTCTAACTCATGAGTAAACAGCTTAATTCACGAGTAAAACAGCCAAACTCACGAGTAAAGTGCTCTAACTCACGAGGAAACAGCTTAATTCACGAGTAAAACAGCCAAACTCACGAGTAAACAGCTTAATTCAGGATTAAAACAGCCAAATTCACGAGTAATACGGCTAAACTCACGAGTAAAGTGCTCTAACTCATGAGTAAACAGCTTAATTCACGAGTAAAGTGCTCTAACTCATGAGTAAACAGCTTAATTCACGAGTAAAGTGCTCTAACTCACGAGTAAACAGCTTAATTCACGAGTAAATTGCTCTAACTCATGAGTAAACAGCTTAATTCAGGAGTAAAACAGCCAAATTCACGAGTAAAGTGCTCTAACTCATGAGTAAACAGCTTAACTCACGAGTAAAGTGCTCTAACACACGAATAAACAGCTTAATTCACGAGTAAAACAGCCAAACTCACGAGTAAAGTGCTCTAATTCACGAGTAAAACAGCCAAACTCACGAGTAAAGTGCTCTAACTCACGAGTAAACAGCTTAATTCACGAGTAAATTGCTCTAACTCATGAGTAAACAGCTTAATTCACGAGTAAAGTGCTCTAACTCACGAGTATATCGCCTTAATTCTCGAATTTATCAGTCAAACTTTCGAATTTATCGATCAAACTCACTAAGTCTTGAAGAAAAAATAAAATGAATTTCTATAATCTTGAATGAAAATGATTTTTATTATCAATAATAAAGTATGAAAGAAGGGTAACCAGTTTGATGGTTACCCCCGATGATTTAAATTTCTGGATCAAATGTTTTGCAATCCGTTTCTTTGCTATTTGATGCTTGGTTCCCTTTATGACTGACAACATAAATAGCATCTGCACTGCATTTGTTTCCAGAATCCCAATATTTACAATTATTCACTTCACATAGAACATCTTTTGCCATCGTATCACACCTCCTCATTTGCTATCATTAACAAAATTGGGGTTATTGATACTTTCCTTTTTAAGGTTCAGGTTCCTTCATTTTAAAAAAACCGCCAACCTCGTGTAATAGAGCGCTCTAACTCACGAGTAAATCGATCAAATTCACGAGTAACCGCCAATTCACCAGTAATTGCTCAAACTCACGAGTAAATCGATCAAATTCACCAGTAAAACGCTTTTCGATGAAAGAATTTCATTCTCGTGTGGAATCTAAGGACAAAAAAAATCCGGGCAGCTTCCGCCCGGATTTTTTTATGATCATGCTGATCTTTTCAGTAGTTCTGCTTGTGGGATTTTCCAAAGCTCCCGCCATTTTTTCAAGGCTGCAATGAGAATGACCAAGCCTAGGCATAGCATGATGATCGATAATACTCCGTTCAAGATGCTGAATCCTGCAGAGTCCGGATTCAGGTATACATTTTTCACCATCCAGTACCCAGCTACATTAACGGTTGCATATAAGTAGGCTAGGGGTACGAGGCATGTCCAGATATACCAGCGTTTGTCTGCAATTTTCAAAACGACGGTCGCACCGATGATGAGTCCAATCGAAGCCATGAGCTGGTTGGATACACCGAAGAGTGCCCAGATCGAGCCAATGTCCCCAGAGTAAAGAAGATATCCCCATATAAAGCAGGCTAACGCACTGGCGAAGATGTTACCTGGCAACCAGTCGACTCTTTTTAATGGTTTATAGAATTCCCCGAAGAAATCCTGGATTAAATAACGGGCAACACGTGTCCCCGAATCGATTGCGGTTAATATGAACACTGCCTCGAACATGATGACGAATTGGAAGAAGAACGAAGCCAGTTTGTCAAAGAAGGGTATTTCGGTAAAAATATAGGTCATGCCGACAGCAAGTGTAACTGCCCCGCCTGTCCGTCCTTCTAGATTCATGCCGATTTCTTCACTGAGTTCGTTAAGGTGTACGGTTTCCTTGCCTAATGTTTGAAATACTTCAGGTGTGGAGTTAATGGCAAAATAATCTCCTGGCTGTAGTGAAACCGCAGCAATCAGGGCCATGATGGCAACGACACATTCTACAAGCATCGCTCCGAAACCAACGGATTTGATATCACTCCATCGGTTTAACATTTTTGGAGTTGTGCCTGATCCAACAAATGCATGGAATCCTGAAATCGCTCCACAGGCGATGGTTATTGAAATGAATGGCCAGACAGGTCCGGCTACAATTGGTCCCCCGCCATTAATGAATTCGGTAAACGCAGGAAATTGGATTTCTGGATTTACCACGAAAACGCCGATAATCAATGCGGCAAATACGCCGATTTTCATAAATGTACTTAAGTAATCACGAGGTGCCAGCAGCAGCCAAACAGGCAATGCGGCAGCAAAGAAAGCATAGATTGGCAAAATGATGGCAAGTGTGCTCGCTTCCAGTGTCAATAATTCACCAAATGCCGTTCCTTGAATGTTCGGACCAAGTAAAATTCCGGCCATGATGAGCGCGAACCCGACGATGGTCGCACCTTTCAGATTGCCAGTTTTTTTATGGTAAAGCCCAACACCCATGGCGATGGGAATGGTGATCCCGACAGCAAACGTCCCCCATGGATTATTTTCCAAAGCATGCAGAACGACCATTGAAAGTCCTGCCATCGTAATGGTAATGATAAAAAGCATCGCAAGTCCTGTACAGAAGCCTGCTACAGGTCCAAGTTCTTCTTTCGCAACTTCCGATAGGGATTTTCCGTCTTTACGCATCGACGCGAAAAGCACGACGGCATCATGGACGGCTCCCCCGATTACAGCCCCGATTAAAAGCCATAATAAACTTGGTAAATACCCGAATTGTGCAGCAAGGATTGGGCCCACCAATGGACCAGCCGCTGCAATGGCTGCAAAATGGTGGCCAAATGCCACCCATTTATTTGTTGGAACATAATCTTTTCCATCCTCTAATTTATGGGCAGGAGTCGGCTTGGAATCATCTAGTTTTAATACTTTAAGTGCTATGAATGTCCCGTATAAACGGTAGGCAATCATTAATATACAAATGGAGCCTATGACGATTGGAACCGCATTCATATTTGAACCCCCTCTATTACTTACATCGTAAACTGATGATATCACGATGAAAGCGGATTCAATGGGTTTTCAAGTTATAATGCAGATAATGAGGGATGGGCTGCATTATATAGAAGATAAAATGCAGAATTGTGAAAATTTTTAAAAACCGATTAGCTGCTTTAGCTCCTTCACATAGGTGCGGCTTACCGGAATGTTTGATCCGTCACTCATAATGAGGTTAAAAGTCGAATTGAACCAAGGCTGTATTTCAGATATATGGATGACATTCACGATAAAACCGCGATGGACCCGTAAAAATGAGCGATTGTCGAGCTTCCTTTCAAGTACGATGAGAGGGTCACCGGTTTTATATTCATTTTCCTCGGTTTTAATGATCGTCTTTCCTTCTATGAGTCCTATGAATAAAATAGTGTCCCGGTCGATCAAAACAATCCGATCATCTATCTCTACAGCCAATTTACCTGTCTGTTCCACCGCCGTCCGACTGGCTGGAGGTGCTGTTCTGGATCCATCTTCCCTGTTTTTACCCAGCTTCATTAGCTTATCCAATGTTTGACGAATCCTATTTTCATTATACGGCTTTAATAGATAATCAAACGCATATAATTCGAAGGCTTGGAGGGCGAACTCATCATAAGCGGTCGCAAAAATGAGCGAAGGTGCAGGGTTAAGTTCCGCTAATTGCTTAGCCAATTGGAGACCATTCCCCTCTGCTAGCTCAATATCCAAAAAGACAAGATCAGGTTTAAGGTGGGAGATATCCCTCATGGCATCTTCTATCCCTTCGGCCTCACCCACAACTTCTACTTGCCTGCTTCTCTTCAGTAAATATTTCAATTCATCTCTTGCCAGTGGTTCATCCTCTACGATAAATGCTTTCATCATCGTTGACATATGCTCCTTTTTCGTTGAGTGGTATTGATATTTTCACTTGTGTTCCGTGCCCCGTTTCGCTTTCTATCGAGAGACTGGCCTGACCATTATAGATCCCATCCAGCCGTTCACTGATATTATGAAGGGCCGTTCCTGTACCTTTAGTCGATTCTACAGCATGCTTACCCAATTCATCTAATCTCCCGCTTGAAATCCCTTTCCCGTTATCTGCCACAACAATCTGCATCTTATCGTCTTTGAAAAAAGCGTGTATGATGATTTCACCTTTGTTTTTCACATGTGGAAATGCATGGTGTACCGCATTTTCAACAAGTGGCTGTAACGTGAATGGAGGGATGAGGACTTCCTTAAGCCTTGGCTCAATGCGATAGTCGATATGATATTTATCTGGAAAACGGGCCTGCTCCAGTGATAAATAAGCGTTGACATGCTCTAATTCCTTTTCAAGCGGTACCAGGATTTGACGGGCCCCTTGTAAATTTGAGCGAAAGAAGGCACTGAGCTCCGACAATAAATTTCTTGCCTTCTCGACATCCATCCGGCATAAAACGGAAATCGTATTGATTGCATTAAATAAAAAATGAGGATGGACCTGTGCCTGCAAGGCCTTAATTTCAGCATCTTTCAATAATTTCGTTTGCATTTCCGCTTTAGCGAGCTCCAATTGAGTGGAAAATAGTTTCGCCAATCCTTCCGCTAGCTCTTGCTCCACTTGGCTTAATTTATCCGGATGCTTGAAATACATCTTCAAAGTCCCCACCGTTTTCTGTTGTACCTGCAACGGCAGGACTACGGCCGCCTGCAATGGGCATTGATCATGAAAACAATAAATGTCCTTTTTTGTTTTGGCCACGATGATTTTGCCTTGTTCAAGGGCCTTTTTCGTTAAGCCTGTCGCTATTCCCACTTTCGGTACATGGTGATCGGACGCAGCACCCACATGGGCAAGTACACTATGTTCATTGGTAATGGCCACGGCATCGGCTTCAGTAAGCCCCAAGATGATTTGGGCAATTCTCTTACAGGAAGTTTGATTCAACCCTTGCCGGAAATAGGGCAATGTCTGATCCGCAATCAGGAATGCAAGGTTCGTTTGCACGGCCCGCGTCCGTGCTTCTTCCCTCGTGATCGATTGAATGATGAGCATGAATAGTAAAGTGCCGAACCCGTTGATGATGATCATCGGGAGACCGATTACTTGTACGAGCTCCCACGCCTTTTCAAATGGTTTGGCCGTCACTAGTATGATCCCCATTTGGATCGCTTCCAAGGCCATGCAAATTGGGAGGGCAAACCAAGGGGTGATCGTCCCATGCTTTCGGCGCCTTTTTCCCAAAAACCCCGATAAGACTCCAGCCAAAATCGCTGCGATCGCACAAGCCACCGCTGTAAAACCCCCGAGAGAATAACGGTGAAGCCCCGCAATCAAACCCACGCCCAAACCGACAAATGGTCCCCCCAGCAAACCGCCGATTGCCACACCCATGATCCGAGTATTGGCAATCGCGTTATCCGGAGCTATCTCAGTATGCCAAGCACCCTCTGGTATGGCATGATTCCCGATTTCAATTCCTGTATAGTTACTTATGATGCCGAAAGTTCCAAAAAGTGCGATAAACATGATTTTCTTCGACATTTCATGTTCATGGCCTATCATTTGCCGAAAGGGTTTCATATAAGAAAGCAGGAATGCAGCAATCACGATGATCCCCACTTTTTCAAACAGCGACGGTAATAAATGAACCAATTCACTCACCCCATTTCTGGCTTTTTCATTCATCTTACAACAGCCATGAAATCTTTGTCGAATTTTGTTTTTACGATTAACACTGATAATCCTAGGGGCGCTAAACAATAACATGGAAAGGACATGTTTTGAAAAAAGATTAATGCAAACCTGCCCTTTTTATATTTAATAGAATTGCCCTATAGCTTCTGTCCACTAGATCTATTCTGCTCTAACTACGCTTTCGAAATTACCTTTGTCGGTCCGTCACAAAAAGGTTAATTATCGGAAAGTCCACATTTGCACCCCCGGTATCATTTCTGAAATTGCATTCGTCATTTTTGGAATCCATCATACTGAAAAATAGTTTATTGTTAAACGAGGAGAATAAATAGGTTATTTCATGAAAAAAAGTAACCTGATGGGTTAAAGATACAGTGCCTTCACACCCTTTTTAAATGCCAAAAATATTATCTTTTATAACTATGAGGTATGAATATGGAATTGAAAAATCAAATCATTTATATCAGTAAAAAAGTATTGAATAGTATTAAGAATTTCAAATTTAATTTTGAAACTTCTATATTTATCTTTGATAAAGAGCTAAATGTTTTATACTCTAAGAGTAATTTTGAAAATGAAGATATATGTAAAGTGGTTATAAAAGAATCTGTTGAAAATAATGCATTTGTTTTAAGTACATTGCAAAATACTACAGTAAGAACTAAAAACCAAATCTACGGGAAGGATTTTAGTGTCATATCTTCCCCCATCCATGAAATTAAAAATAAGGAATTGCAAGGTTATGTAGGTATAATCACAACGGATGATAGTGAAAATTTCAAAATGATTTCCGAGATGCTAGCTAATCAAATCTCCTACGAGTTACATGTGCATCGTGAGAAATTATTAATTGAAGATATAATAAAAACAGATACATCATCTTTAATTACCAGGGAACAACAACATAAAGTTGAATTGCGAATAATAAAGAATATAACTCAAGGTCTCAAAGATAAAGAAATAGCTGATAATCTGCATATAAGTGTTTCTACAGTTCGTAACTATGTAAATAAAATGTTTGAAGAATTAGAGATAACCTCCAGATCACAATTAATCAGCTTGTACTATGAAAATAAATTGTATGACATTCTTAATCAAATAAAGATTAAAAACCGCTTTTTATAAAAAGCAAACCCCTCGTAATCATACTAATCGGTTCCGTTATGAGGGAGAAAAATTCATTTTGAAGAAGAAAGAGGTGTGCAATTAGCATCATAAATCTACACACAAATAACAATCAAATCCGCAGAAAATAACACTAATAAATTTTATCCCATTTCTTTTTTACGAAATGGGATTTTTTATGTTTACTCGAAATATGCTACGTGTTAAATAAGTGCACTTCCTATTGTATAAGAAGGATAAAGCTTATATTATGTTAAAATTTATAGGAATGGTATTATTTTTGCACTTGATAAAAAGGTAATTATTATTTGTTATTATTCACTGGAGGTAACACAATGGCTGATAAAAAAAGTGTTATGGGTGCTGAAATAATGGATTGGTTCCTTCCGTTGTATTCGTTCACGGCTCTGGACCAAGTAATAGGGATGAAAAAGTTATAATTACCCTTATAAAGTCAGACCCCGCTGAAGGTTTGGTCGGAAAAAGGAATTGCAGTGCTACGTTATGACAAGAGAACATACATATACGCATAAGATGGAGGCGATTAATGTGTTGGTAGTTACCACAGAAAAAATTGAAGGTTACAAAGTTGTAGAAGTAAAAGGACCTGTTTTTGGTCTAATTGTAAGAAGCAGAGGGCTTGGCGGCGATATCATGGCAGGGTTAAAATCCCTAGTAGGTGGAGAAATCAAGCAATATACAGCTATGCTTGAAGATTCAAGAAAAGAAGCAATGGACCGTATGATAAAAAATGCCAATCAAATGGGTGCAAACGCAATTGTAATGATGAGATTTGATTCTGGGGAAATCGGTAAAAATATGAGTGAAATAGTTGCATATGGAACTGCCGTCATTGTGGAGACAATATAATGAAATTCATCATAGGGTACTATATATTACAAATTATTATAGTTATCTTATGCATTTTACTAGGATACTTTATCTATGATAAACGGCTTAATCGTAATCACGGTGTGAAAGTTCCTGATGGATTTCAATCGACAGATGAAATAAATATAGACCCTGTGACTGGAGAAAAAACAAGGGTGTATTATAATCCTGATACGGGTGAACGCTTTTATAAAAAAGAAAAATAATTATAAAAAGCCACGATTTATACAAAAACGTGGCTTTTTATTGTTTTTATTTTATCCTTAACTTTTGAGCAGGTATTAATTCTTCCATCAAGTCCATTAGTTGTTTCGCAGAAGTGTGCTAAACTCCCGTTAAATCAAGGTTTATGGGAAAAATTGAGACCAAATCGCTTTGCGAATTGGTCATCTAATTTATATGCTAATTGCATTGTTTCTCCCTGTAAACGGAACCCGTTATAACCATACAAGGGGTTTTTTTTGTTCAAAATCATTTTTCCATTACAGGCTTATAGTGTCCGGGTATGCTTCTTGCCGAAATGGCCAATCGGTTCCAGCCGTTGATTGTGATGATTATGGTAACGAGATCGATATATTGTTTTTCATCAAAGTGAAGGCGGACCCGCTCATACAGATCATCCGGGACACCGTTTGCTGAAATGGCCGTGACCGCTTCCGTCAATTCCAGCGCTGCCCTTTCCGACTCAAGATAGAATGGCGATTCACGCCAAGCACTTAAACAGTAAATTCTTTGTTCCGTTTCACCCATTGCCCGGGCATCCTTTGTGTGCATATCCAAGCAGTACGCACAGCCGTTGATTTGAGACGCACGAATTTTAATCAATTCGATTAACTTGCTATCGATTTCCGTTGTTTTCTTGTACTCCTCGAATTCCATCATCAATTTGATTACTTCCCGATTTGTTTTCATGTAGTTAATGCGTTGTTCCATGTCTATCTCCTCCATTAAATCTTTTTAGGTTTCACTTATAAGACAAAATAGAGAATTGATTTGTGACATAAAAATAGAGAGCCCGTATGAGCCCTCTGTCCATTCTATTAAGGAACAGGAATATGAGTTAATTTATCCGGATTTGAAACTATGAAGATTTTCCGGATATTTTCTTGTTTTGGATCTAATTCAAAGCAGATGACTTTGATAGGCTGCCCGTCTTTCATTTGCAAAATCCCTTCCTGACCATTGACCATCACCGGAAGAAGCTCTCCTATGAAACCTCCTTTAGCAGAAACTCCTTTAAGAAAGGAGGATACGCGCTGTTTGTTTACAATTGGATTTAAAGCAGAAAGCACTTTTCCTCCGCCATCAGTGACAAGAACGACATCTTCTGTAAGGATATCCAAAAACTCCTCAAAGTTCCCTGTCTTTGATGCTTTTATGAATGTTTTTGCCAAAAGATCGACATGTTTTGTATCCTCCGGAAGGACTGACATATCATTCTTCAATTTCCGCTTAGCCCGGCTGTAGATCTTTCTGCAGTTCACTTCAGTCTTTTCCAGCATCTCGGCAATATCCTCATAGCTGTAAGCGAATGCTTCTCTAAGCACGAACACCGCTCTTTCAACAGGTGACAGCTGTTCCAGCAAAACGAGGAAGGCATAAGCAACCGTTTCATCCGTTACAACCTTATCTAAAGGCTGCTCTGTTTCGTTTACCCGAGGTTCAGGCAGCCAAGGTCCTGTGTAAACCTCTCTTCTCTTATGGGCTGATTTTAAAAAGTTTAGACAGCGATTTGTCGTCATTTTCGCAAGATATGCTTTCATGTCCTTAATTTGGTCGGTATCAAGCTTAAGCTGCAGGAATAAATCATGAACGATATCTTCTGCGTCGGTAATCGATCCAAGCATCCGGTATGCGATGGAAAAAAGAAAAGGTTGATATGTCTTATATAAAGTATCCAACTCCACTTGCTTCACCTATTTTCTATCAAATTCATTTTTCGAGAACGTATGACCCTTTCCATAATTATTCTCTAAACCAATCATTTATCCTTCTTCACCTCGTTTAAAGCAGTAATTCAAACAACATAAAAAAGAGCAGCTAAAGAGCTGCTCTCAGACTGTAGACAAACTCGATTGATTTTCTCTACAGTGAACGTTGATTGGAACGTAGGGCACTCGCTTTCCGCGGGCGGTCCGCCCTCGGCGCTCTTTGCGCCTGTGGGGTCTCCCTTAGACACGCTTTTCCCGCAGGAGTCCCGAACACCCGCTCCAATCAACTTTTTTTAAACTTTAGATAGAACCCCTTTTGTCTACAAACTCAGAGCAACCAAAGAGCCATTCGTTTTTTAAGGTTTAGTATCTAATGAAATCCGCTATTAATATAAACACAGCACCTATTACAATCCAGATCAATAACAAGGGCCAGAAGAACTTCACCCATTCTTGATATTTGATTTTAGAGACTGCCAAGCTTCCCATAAGCATGGCAGAGGTAGGGAGAATGCAGTTTGATAGACCATCTCCCAACTGATAAGTAAGTATGGTCGTTTGCCTTGTAACACCGATCAGGTCGGAAAGCGGTGTCAAAATCGGCATGGTCGTTGCTGCCATACCCGTTCCTGAAGTGATGAACACATTCATGATGGTCTGAAATACATACATGCCAAGAACTTGGATCGAACTAGGCAAATGACCTACCGTTGCTGCAAGTCCATTTACAACTGAATCGATAACATGTCCTTGCTCTAACACTACGACCACACCTTTTGCCAGACCAACAATAAAAGCACCGAATGTAATATCCCTTGCCCCCTGTACAAACTCGCTGGCAATTTTGCTCGGACCATATTTAGATAAAAACCCAACAACAACACCTAAAGATAAGAAAAATGCAGCTAATTCTTCCATCCACCAGCCTTTTTCGGAAACACCCCAAATCAAGAAGCTAAATCCTATCAACACGACAATAATCGTTAAGTAATGTCTAAGCTTCATGGAGGATAAAGAGAATATATCCAAATTCTCATGCTTTTCCTCTTTTTCCAAGTCATACACAATACCGGCTTGTGGATTATTCTTCACTTTTTTTGCATATCTAATGATATAAATGCTCGTGACAATCAGTAAAACCACCAAAATGATTCCACGTAACCACATCCCGGAAAACATCGGAACTTCTGCAATGGCTTGAGCGATTCCTACATTGAAAGGATTAAGAAGTCCAGCTGTAAAGCCGACAGCTGCGCCGAGCGTCACCATGGCAGTTCCAGTCAAAGCATCATAGCCTAAAGACCTTGCAATTGCAATGCCAATGGGTACAAATGCCATGACTTCTGCCGACATTCCAATCGTGAATCCGCCGATTGAAAATAGAGTTAAAAAAATGGGAATGATGACGATTCCTTGGTTCATGAAAGTCTTTCCAACCCTCGCAGCCACGGCTTCAATCGTACCTGTGGAATTAATGATTTGAAATACTCCACCGACAATGAAAATAAAGAAAACTGTGTCACTTGCATCTACAAGGCCATGAACAATTGCTAAAGGAACCTCGAATATACCAATGGGGTTGTTCTCTACAGAATGATAAGAGTTTTCCACTACTACTGTATTACCATTTTTTTCATCTTCCACTCTGTCAAACTCACCTGCGGGCACTAAATAGCTTAGAGCAGCTGCAAATAGGATCATACAAATAATAATTACAAATGTGTGTGGCATTTTTATTTTACTTTTTTTGAATGGGGGTTCACTCTTTATTTTTTCAGCACTCACTTTACTCATTTTTCGTACCACCTTTTACATTATTTCCACCTGGATCCCCCGCAAAACGGAATCTTCCCTTATTTTCATATACATGATTTATTAGCTTTCCACCCTTCGAATTCTTCCCGAATTTCTTGAAGAAGCTGAGGGTTCATACATACTTCGTATGCTGTCATCGCTAAAGCCTTTGCTGCTTTATTTAATCCAATCATTCCCCTCTCTGAAGCTGCAGCTTGTACAAACTCTGGAGTATGGGTAATTGCGTCATCCGTTATTTTGATGTACGGATGAATCGTTGCAGTTACTTGTCCAACATTACCAATATCCGATGAACCGATTCCTCCTTTTGCAGGCGGGTCACATACAACCTCCCCTAACATCTCTAGATTATCTTTAAATAAGGCGGCTAATGCTTTATTATTATTTCGTTCAGCATATATCAGGCCTTCGGTTATCTCGATCCTGGCACCTATGGCTTCTGTAGCATGACGAGCTGCAGCATATACTTTCTCACGAACAACATTTAACTCTTCCACAGTGCTTGCCCTCAGTAAAAATTCAGCCTCGCAATTGGCGGGAACTACATTTGTTGCATCCCCGCCCTTTGTTATGATTCCATGGATTCTCACATCATCTTTAAAAAACTGACGTAAAGAATTGACGGCAACAAAAGTATTAATGACTGCATCAAGAGCACTGATTCCTTTTTCGGGAGCAGAAGATGCATGTGATGCTTTACCATAAAACTTAAAAGATGCATCCACACATGCCAGTCCGCCACGCAATACCATGGACTGTTTTTGCGGATGACACATCATGGCTACATCCACATCATCGAAAATGCCATCCTCGACCATCAAAATTTTCCCTCCGCCTTCCTCTTCCGCAGGCGTCCCCAATACGACGATTTTCCCCGGAAGGTCAGGATGAGCATCTTTCAGTGCCAATGCCGCTCCAATGGCAGATGTTCCAATAATATTATGGCCACATCCATGGCCTAGTCCTGCCAGTGCATCATATTCAGCTAAAATGGCAATCGTGGGACCACCAGGATGCCCCTCCCATGTTGCCCTGAATGAAGTTTCTAAATTTGCTACCCCTTTTTCTATCGAGAAGCCGGCCTTCTTTAAAGGCTCTATCAACCATTTCACTGCCTGGTATTCATGGAAACTAAGTTCTGGATGAGCATGAATGTTCAATGCAAGCTCACGTAATTGAGCATCACGGGCATCAACTGCCATTTGAATCGAATTCTTTCCTTCAGCAATATGTATTGACATAAATATACAACCTCCAAAAAATTCAGAAAATTAAATGTTTCTTTTTAAATATTACGTTCACTTTAATGATAAGTAAAATTAAGGTTTTTTTATGAAACTAAAAAATTTTTTTATAGTTCAATATAGTAACAACTATGAATATTTATAAATTTATCGAAATTTCTGAATACGAAAAGGGGGTTAGGAGTGGTCTCATTTTGAACCAGCATGGAGCTTTAACGGGATTAACTCATTGGGGATCCTCATAGTTTCAAAACAAGAACTAGTTATAATCCATGATTTTTTACTGTTTTATATGGGGTAAAGTCAGGAAAATGCGAATTTACAACATTAAGGATAATGAAAGGTAAAAAAGCCTAATTTCTCACTAAAATTCTGAGAAATTAGGCTAAGACTGAATTAGAGGTGAAATTAGAGTCAATTGGGCTCAATTAACTAGTCAAAAGAAAGAAAAAAAGGGCTGCTATCAAAGTTTTTTGAATGAACTAGGTCTAGTAGCTCCCTACCGTTCAACAGTATTCCTTCTTATGCCCCCCTTTTTGGACAAATATATTACCACTCTCTGTTAAAATGGTACCCAATTTCAGATACTCATTTATCAAGGTGCTTCATACCATACGATATCATCAAACATTTTTACAACCCGCGGTATGAAGCCTTCTTCATAATCTTCCGGGTATTGAACTATCGCATAGTAAACGCGGTCGCCATGTTGAAAAACCGACACTGTACCCAATATTGAATAATTACTGTCCATCTGACTAATGTCAAATTCGACCTCAGACCAATCAAATCGGTTAGGCGTATTATCAGATCGCTGTTTAATCTCAAAGTCGTTGCTTATCACAACTTCCCTCGCAAACTCCGCCTGTTCTTCTATTGTCGCATTCGTACCCTCCCCTTTGGAAAATATCTGAACTTTGGCATCCTCATTTCTCTTGCCTGCAAAATTTGCAAAAACAATCATTGCATCTCCTTCACCAGAACTAGCCTCTTCAACGACCATGTCATCCACGATATAGGTTGAGAATCCCAATGCCTGACTATGATGAAGCGTGAATTGGAATGATTCTTCCATACCTTCTAATATGATCATATCCGTTTTCGTATTTGGCCGATCTTTTGTCGGATCATCCACCGATTCACCTGTAGGATCTTCATCTTGCCCGTCGGTTTGCTTAGGATTATCATTTGGCTTTTCTGAAATTGGTGGAGATTCCTTATTTTCCTCCTGTACTCCTTTACAAGCACTAAGTCCTGTTACCAAAAAAACGGCTGCCAAAATCAACAATATCTTTTTCATTGGAACCCTCTTTTCAAGTGTTTTAACAAATTATTATACGGTCCCATATGTAAAAAAGTTACACTATGCTTCTTTGCAAGTATCAGACTTTATAGACTTAAAAAAGATCGATACTCTTCTCCATCCCTAATTTCGAATTGTACAGTTACTCCTTAAGGAATAAGTAATTTAGCTGTTGGTCGTGTGGAATCAAAAACATATTCAACATCAAAAAATTGTTCTAATACATCGTTTTCACCAGTTAACGCTTCACGCATCGGTAATCCATCGACATTAATACGGGCTTGCCGGAAATAATCTTTCCCTAATTGAGACCAGGAATCCTTTGATGCGTCCATATCTTTATTCAACTAAACTACCCAATAGAAAATTTGAATAAGGAGTACTTTTTAAAACCAATTTGAATGTATGATAATGTAAAGAATCGCACGTTCAAAAGGCCGCCAATTGGCGGCCTTCATAACTTTCCTTGCCTTATATACTAATTTGAAAAATAAAATGTTTATGTATCGTTTATGGTTAAGATCCAATGCTATGTTCTACTGCAGTATCCCAACTAGGAAAATAATACAATGCATTTTTCATTAACTCCGGATCTGACTTCTTTACCTCTTTCTTTCGAGGTGGCTTCCCTTCTTTTTCTACTAATTGAGAAATTTGATTCACGACTTCTTCAACACTCATATTTACTTCCATCTCTGTTCCCTCCTTATTGTTATTATTTATATATTTTCCTAATTTATGAAAATTAATACAATTTTTCTTTATCCAAACTACCAGTTTAGTTTAAGAAGGGTATTTTTTTCTCTAATTTGAATGTATGATAATTGAAATGATCGTACAGACAAAAAGCCAACGAAATCGTTGGCTTTTTGTCTAAATAATTCACAAATGCTTTTCCAAGTTATCGTTAGTTTCACCTATGGTTAATGTTAAATACTTTCTAGAGGTAACAAGATTAATAAACGAAAAACATAAGGAAACCGAAGTAATAATAAATACCACTGCTATGCTATATCGCTGGCCCAGTATCCCCATATCTTTTATATTATTATAGGGATACCGGTTATTTTCTTTAGTGCGCTCTTTATTTTTAAAATTTTTAGTAACTCAAAAGATGTAAAAAATTAATACAAATCAACGACACAAGAAATAGACTCCTCTAAGCTTTTAGGGGTCTATTTTGTTTTACCTCTCATCTTATAGCCTTCAAACTGGCTTAGAACATGTCGGCAACCATACCTTGCGAAAAACGTTTGGCTATTGGTTTTACAAGGCGACCAAAGATATTGCCATGCTGCAACGGATTCTGCATCATTCTCACCCATGTAATAAGCATAGGGAGTCCTCCTCCGCGCTCTTTCCCCTCAGGAGTCTCGTACCTTCCATTCCTATCAACTGGAACGTTTTTTAAATAAAAAACTGTAGGGTCCGAATGCTCTAATCTCAAACCATGATTTTAAAAGAAGACTTGGTTTACCTTCATGTTTTACTTTTTTTATGGAGTCGAACCCTAACTGGATTGAAGAAATCTGCGACACTCCTGCCGAATAACTGGCTAGCCGAGACCCCACAGGCGCTTGCGCCGAGGAGGCTTGGCAGACAGTCGGCGGAAAGGGAGCGGATTTCTGAAATCAAGCTGAACGTTTTTTATAAAAAAACTGTAGACAAACTCGCTTTTCCTCGAGTTTGTCTACAGTCTGGAAGGAGAACAATCAATATCTCCTTTTAGCAATATAGCTTTTTAATTTCACTCACAAACTTGGAAACACTGGCTAATTGTAAAGATGATTGCCGGTATAACATCCATGTTCTTCTTTTTATCTCTTCACCATTTTTTAAGATCAAATCATGGGAAAATAAATCATCACTTTTTTGCAAAAAAACACGAGGAATAATGGCATACCCCAGCCCTCTTTTTACCATTTCCCTGCATGTCTCATAGCTGTCCACTTGCATCATTACCAGAGGAGACGATGTAAACCTTTCATTCCACCAATAATCAATACTTTTTTCAGAGGGAATTTGCGATATATTTCTATATTTCAGCAAAACATTCGGTTCTTTACGATTAATCATCGGAAAATCTGGAAGGCTATCAACAGGTATCTCATCTTTTGAAATGATGCATATATTTTCTTCCTCAAGAAGAAACTTTTCATCGAACCACTCATAATCGCCTTTTACAATCGCAACATCAATCTCACCTTGCATAAGCAATTCCATCATTTCCGTACTGAATCCCGTATCAACATTTAAATGGACCTTAGGACAATTAACCATGTACTCTTCCAAAATGGAAGGCAGGTTATAAAGTCCGAAATGGCTGCTTATACCTAATTTCAAACTACCCTTCGTTTCACTTCCCATACTCAATAAATACTCTTTTGTTTGACGTAAATCTATGAGCATTTTGTTCGCATAGCTTACCAAATATTCTCCAGCAGGAGTCATTTTGATATTTTTCCCATTTTTAGCTAGTATTTCAGTCTGGAATTCCTTTTCAATTTGTCTTACGCGGTACGTTAATGCGGGTTGGGTCATGTAAAGTCGCTCTGCAGCTTTTGTCAGATTCTGGTCTTTATATAAATATTGTAAAATTAAACAATCTTTTTCATCCATACGATTTCCCCACCCTTAATAGTTTCGCAGCCTAATAATCAACGGTTTCAGCGATCCTCTATCATTCTATGTAAAGCGATATGCTGCTCCCCCTTCCTTCATACTAGCTCAGGAGTGGTTCCAGGGTTTAGCTTAAATCGGTTGTCATGATGCACTTCGATCGTTTGTAAGAAGCTTTGCATGGAGTTTGTCATATAAGCATCTTTACGGTGAATGAAGACAGTCGAAATATTGCCGTATTCTTCCGGAATTGCATGCACGTGCACTTTTTCATTGGCTGCAAGGTGATTTACTGCTGATTGTGGTACGAGAGTAATGCCAAGACCGAGTGATACGCTGGTTAAGATCGTTTCCAATACATTGAACTCCATGATCCTTTTGGGCATCACTTCTTCTTCTTTCAGCCATTGTTCCAGTTTAGAGCGATAGCCACATCCCTGACTGAATACCAAAAATGGTTCTGTTATAATTTCTTCAAGGTCAAATGTTTCATTTCTTGTAACCAATACAAGTTTTTCCGTACAAACATCATATGGCTGAATGAGTGGATGTTTAATCGGTCCTGTAACAAAAGCTCCATCCAGCCTATGTTCAATGACATCTTTAATTAGGTCTTCTGTTAATCCCGCCTTTATGGATAAATCGACATTTGGATATTGTTTATGATAAGAGGCTAGAATCTTGGGAAGATCGGTGACCGTTTCAACTGTACCTATGTTCAATATCCCTGTAGGTGTTTCACTATCCAGGAATACTTGCTTGAGTTCTTCCACATCAAGCAAAATTTTGTTTACATACTCCAACATTTTTCGGGCCTCTGCAGTTAATGACATACCACGTTTATGTCTATTGAATAAAGGCGTCCGTAACTCCTGCTCTAAATGCTTAATCCTCGCCGTTACATTGGATTGGACGTAATTCAACTCAACAGCCGCCTTACTTATGCTGCCATATTTAGCGACGCACTGGAATATTTGCAAATCCCGTATTTCCATAAAAGTGACCCCCTTCCTCAACTATCATTAATAATGATGGTTATATTCATTTTAAGTCATTTTACATGATAATGACTTTATCATAAGGTGTGTATAGGAATTTAATCAATCATTATTTTTTGAGGGGAAGCTTTTATGAAAAAAAATCAAGTTTTAATCGGTGCACTTTTATGTTTGACAGCCAGTATTTCCTGGGGAGCCATGTTTCCAGTTGCAGAAAGGGCATTAATGTATATTGATCCTTTTTATTTCTCTTTTTTGCGATATTTAGCTGTTAGCGTAATTTTAGGGATATTGCTTTTAATGAAAGAGGGGAAGGAGTCATTCAAGCTGGAAGGGCAAGGAAAGAGGTTATTGTTTTTCGGAACGATGGCTTTTACAGTATATAACTTTCTCATTTTCGCAGGTCAGGACTTACTGGGACATAACGGGGTAATTGTTGCTTCCATCATGGAATCATTAATGCCCATGATCTCAATTTTAATAATGTGGGTCTTCAAAAATTCCAAACCCATGAAATATAACATCGCCAGTATGCTCCTTGCCTTAATTGGGGCCATTCTTGTCATTACCAATGGCAAATTATCATTCCTATTTTCATTGAACGATAGCATCATTCCTCTACTTTTCATTCTCATCGGGGTGATAGGCTGGGTTATATATACAATGGGCGGCGACCAATTCAATGGATGGTCAACACTCCGCTATTCGACTTTAACATGTATTTTAGGAACTTCGGTATCAGGAATCATAACATTATTTGCAACTGTACTGGGCCTGTCTGTCCCTACAGCAGAGGTTATGCAATCCATTTATGGTGAAATGATTTTCATGATTATTTTCCCCGGTGCCATAGCCCTTTTAAGCTGGAATTTAGGCATTAAACTTTTAACGCCGATCAATGGAATCCTATTTATCAATTTAGTGCCAATAACCACGTTGGCCATCGTTTTCATTCAAGGAGGATCACTATCATCATTCGAATTACTGGGAACTTTTTTAGTGATATATGCATTGATTCAAAACAATTATTATCAAAGAAAAAACTCGCCTTCCCAAGTTGAGGAATTGAATCCAAGGAAAGTAAAGAGAGTCGTTTAAACATAAAGGTACAAAACATCAATAGGAGGGCAACAATGGATTTATTAACGCTTATGCTAATCTTTGGATTAGCTGTACTATGGGAATTGGCAACGATTAATAAGAATGTGAAAAAAATGAATGAGCAAAATGCAGAATTAATCAATCTGTATAATGATAGAAATAAAAGGGCTCAGTAAAATAGACTTTTGGCAATACAACGCAAAAAAGCCTCTCATTTTAGAGAGGCTTTTTTGCATATTAGATGATCGTACTATTCACCAAGTTTCTTCCGTATATCCGCCGCTACATTCTTTAGCGCCTTTTTTGATCCCCTTTCAAGGTCGTGGTTCAATTTCCTTTCTTTGTAACTGACAAATAGGGAATTGAGATCATAGCCTTCAGGATATAATTCGATGGCCTTTATTTCAAGCTCCAGCCTATTGGCATGAACCTCCTTGAAGGTATCTTCGATAAGAACGGTGACATTATTGTATGAATCCTTTTTCTTATAAACGATCCCATATCCATTCAGTTCGCTTACCTTCACTTTGTCGCCGACTTCATATTCATACGATGCCTCCTTAGGAACGGCAGCTGGCTTCGCTTTTTTGATTTTACCTTCCTGGACACGCTCCAAGTCGTAGTCTTTATTGTCGATATATAGCTTTGCCTTTTGCAAAACCTTTTCACGTACATTCATTTTTTTCGCTATCCACAGGGCATTGCTTTCCCCGGATTGACCGATCAACAGCTTATACTTTGGCTCAAGTGTTTCACTATTGAATTGCATGGCCGCATTCATGAAATCACTGTGGATTTCCGAATAGCGCTTGATTTCACCATAATGGGTCGTCGCAACGGTAATGCAGCCCCTTTGGTAAAATTCCTCAAGGATGGCAATCGCTAACGCGGCACCTTCATTCGGTTCCGTTCCGCTCCCAATTTCATCGAACAGCAGCAATGAGTTATTGGTTAATGCCGCCATGATTTCCGAGATGTTTTTCATATGCGACGAAAATGTGCTCAGTGCATTTTCAATGCTTTGGTTATCACCGATATCGACGAATACCTGATCGAAGACGGCAAGCTCCGTCCCCTCTTTCCCGGCAACATGCAGCCCTGACATGACGGCCAATGTAAGGATGCCGATCGTTTTCAGGACGACCGTTTTACCCCCGGCATTAGGGCCGGTAATAATCAAGCTGCGATAGTCCTTACCGATTTCGAAATCCAAAGGTACGCTGTCTTGCGGCAAAAGGGGATGTTTACAGCCCTTTAATTTAATATAACCATGATCATTGATTTTCGGTTCGATGGCATCCGTGCTTTTACTGAACTTGGCTTTTGCGAAGATCATGTCATATTGACTGATTAACTCGATGTTTATCTTGATCGGTTTCAACTGTTCGAAAACCGTTCCGGATAATGTAGCCAAAAGTTGATACTCTTCCATCGATTCCTCCGCTTTTAAACTGGCCAATTCTACATTCAATTTCGTTACCGAGGCAGGTTCAATGAACACGGTAGCCCCTTTTGCGGATACTTCCACAATCGTTCCGGCCACTTGATTTTTATAGGAGGCTTTGATCGGGATGGTGTAGCGATCATCCTTTTTACTGATGAAAAATTCCTGAATGAACTCTTTATTGGCTCCGCTCTTCAAGAACTTATTCAGTCGTTCCTCTATTTTACCTTCTGTCTTGATGATTTGGTTCCTGATCCGTTTCAGATCCTTGCTGGCTTCGGAAACAACAGCATTTCCTTTGATGGTGAATTGGATTTCTTCTTCAATGCTCCTGAATTCAGTCATGGAGCGGGCGTAGGAATGCAGTGTTGGTGCAAAGAACTCTTTATCGGTCATGAATTTCTTGATATTCCTGCAGCCTCTTAAGAAGTCTGCTATCGCCACTAACTCTGACGGCTCCAAAATCATTCCTTTTTCCAGTTTGTCGATATGGAGGCCAATATGAGAAATGCCTTTTAAGGGAATATGGCTTTCCGCATTCAGTAAGTTCCTAGCCTCCGTAGTCTCGTTCAAACGATTTTTAACGACCTTCAAAATGCTGCTCGGCTTAAGCTGATCCAATAACGCTTTTCCTAAACCGCTTACGCAATGGTTTTTCACCATTTCCTTGAGTTGGATATATTGTAATTTTTCATAAGTCATTGTATTCATCTAATGATCCTCCTTGAATGAGTGAGTGATTAAAATTCCCGAATCCAAAAAATGCCCGCAATGGTCCCCCTACCTTTACAAATGAACAAGCCATTTGAGTAGAAAGCTCCTGCGGGCATCGGCCTTATCTATAGATAAGGACCTAAAATCGTTAACAAATAAGGCAGCTCGAATAGACCTGCGTACACAAAAAAGCATGATAGGACAAATCCCACCATACTTTTCGTCGTAACACCTACATGTTACACGATTTATGGAAAAGGAAGCAGTCTTAAGGTAGGTATTCACAATGCAGAGTTGCACTATGAAAAAAGGCATACTTAATCCACTGACATATCAGTGATTAAAAACCTTATTCAACTAAATTAGTTGATACCTACTCCCGACATAAAACACCACACCTTTTCTTAGATTGGAATTAACATACCATATCAGTAAGAAAGAGTCAATTCATTTTTTCATTTTTGGGCCATCCTTCGAATCTATTCATGTAAAACAAAGGGGGAATTAGCTTTAACATCCATAATGCTTCAGTACCTCCCCTTTTCAGTTTTGAATATTTACATTAGAATTGGGGTATGATATCCTTATATTAACATAAACTAAAAACACCCCCATGCTGGTAACATGAGGGTGACAACTGCAAGAGTGAGCGATCACTTTTCTAAACAATTTAATCTTGGTCAGAAGAAGAACCACTGCGATCTTGCGAGGATGAGTGGTTCTTTTTCCTTTTCTTGGCGAACGCAGACAGGATTAGACTGGTTGCTACAGCAACAAATATCTCTTTACCCATATCTGTAATTAAGTTCAATAAGAAATGCATCATACGGTCACCCCCTTTCCCATCTATAATTAGATGGAAAAGCAAAACAGTGACCTCCCACTCTATCCTCAGTTGTCCCTCTATTTTATCATATCTTTCACGTTATGGAAAATATATGAAAATAAATAAGAGGACGTATTCTAGCTCAGATTATTCCCCTTTATTTACAAGTACAGCTAATATTTGAACATATCTCCTGATTAGCTAGTAATATATGACGATAAGGCGTCCTAACGAGACCGTTTTAATTAACTCAAATTTCTATTGATCCTGTTAAGTCATTAAGAATAGGGGATTATCCATTGGATAATCCCCTTTGCGGTTTAAGCTTCATCATTCATTATGAGAGGGACTATTTTCCCTTCATTCACGTTGATTAATCCATGGTCGGTTATTTTCAGGGCCGGGCTGACAGGAAGCGATAAGGTGCTTAATGACATGATGACATTATAATGTTCATAGCCTAACGATTTAAGTGCATCTGTCAGGTGCTGAACCTGTTCGGATACGATGTCCATTGGCTCTTCGGAAAGGATGCCCCCTACCGGAAGAGGTATCATGGATAGGACTTTGCCATCTTCAACGCAACAGACTCCGCCTTGCTTCTTTATCACTTCGTTGGCGGCAAGCAGCATATCCTGCTTGTTATGGCCAATCACCAAAAGATTATGGTTATCATGCGAATAGGTTGTGGCAACCGCTCCCCGCTTCAAAACATCGCCGGTGATTAATCCGTGCGCCCTGTTGCCGTTTTTCCCGTATCGCTCGAATGTTGCGATTAAACCATAAGGGCTTTCTTCCCAGCATAATTCACCATTCTTCCCATCAATAAAATCATGGGTTTCCGTTGTGAAAGTGGAACCATTCTGCACGTTGATGATCCGGCACTTGCTGTGTCCATGCTTGTCTGAAATTGGGATGTTAAAATCGTTTTCAGTAAGTTCCGCTAGTTTCACACTTTGATAGAAATGTTCAGGAAATTGTCTTTCCTTCACTTCTTGCACATATGGCCGGGAAGATTCATAGACTAGCTCGCCTTTTTTGTATACTTGTTCAATATCAAATGTTTCCAAGTTGGATACAAGCAGAAAATCTGCCGCTTTTCCTGGCGCAATGGCGCCGCGGTCATACATCCTCATCCGCTGTGCAGGTGTATACGTGCATGCATAGATGGCTTTTTCCGGGGACATCCCCATTTGTATGGCTTTCTTTAAAAGGACATTCAGGTGTCCTCTTTTTTGGAAAGAGTCGGTCATGACGTCATCGGTGACAAAGCAGAAATGCTCATCCACCTGCTTTTCCTTCAAGTACTCAATCACTTCTTCAGTCATTGATTTTTCTTGAATCTCAATAAACATTCCGGCTGCGATCCTCGCATCCATCCCTTCTACGGTCTGGTGTGTATGATCTGAATTCACTCCGGCATAAATAATCTTTTGCAGTTCCAAGTCGAGCAGCTTTGGAACGTGCCCCTCTATGATCAGATTTGGATAGCGGGAACGGATATGGGACAAGATCCTGTTCGTCTTGCAATCCGGGTCGGATATGACCTCATAGTAATTCATGATCTCGCCGAGGCATATAATGTCCTCTGTTTGCATCAATTCATCTATGTCGCCTATTTCGATAGAACCGCCTGTCGTTTCCATCGATGTCGCAGGAACAGAACTCGGGATGGCATAAAACATATCCGCTACGCAATCTTTACTCGCTTTGATCATTTCCTTCACACCGGAAATTCCGAAAACATTGGCCATTTCATGCGGTTCAGGCACGATCGTCGTCACGCCGTTTTTGATTAACCCGTAGGAAAACGTGGCCGGCGTGACCATTGTACTTTCAATGTGTAGATGGATATCGATCAGACCTGGAACCATATACTTCCCCTGTCCATCGACGATTCTATCCGGCTCGAAGGCATCCAATTCCCGTTCTCCAATATAATAGAACTTTCCATCCTTGATGGCTGCATTCCCTTTAATGAATCTTTTAAAATAGCTGTTAAACACGTTGATATCTCTTACAAGCATATCCATTCGCATAACTTACCCTCCTAAGCTAGTCAACAAGCACCATCTGGTTTCTCGGAATTTCAAGGATGATTTCCTGCCCCGTCCGGTAGGATTCCGTCATTTCCTTGTTCACAGTGAAATCCCCTATTGGCGTTTCAACGACATATTGATAGCTTCTTCCCAGATACGTACTTACCTTAACCCGGCCTGATAAACTATTTTCCAGGACCGCTCCAACATTGTCTTTTTCCCTGATCAACAGATCGTCCGGTCTGATGGCGCCTATTTTTCCAGTCGAATTGGTCATCTGTGCATCCTTGTGCAGCACAAATGAGTAGCCAGACTTATTCAGTTCAATTTTGCCTTCATGATCCGTCCGCTTATCAAACTCAATGAAGTTCTTAAAACCGATGAAGTCTGCGACAAATTTGGTTTCAGGATATTTGTAAATGGTGGCAGGGTCACTAAGCTGCTCGATGATCCCTTTATTCATGATCGCTACCTGATCGGAAATGGAAAAGCATTCTTCTTGGTCATGGGAGACATACACAGTCGTAATACCCAGCTCTTGCTGGATACGGCGAATCTCGACTCTCATATTCACCCTTAAGTTCGCATCAAGATTACTCAATGGCTCGTCGAATAATAGGATGTCCGGCTCAATCACCAGTGCCCTGGCAATCGCAACCCGCTGCTTTTGCCCCCCGGAAAGCTCTTGGGGATATCTCTTTTCAAACCCTTTTAAATTAACGATTTCGAGCACATTCATCACTTTTTTTTCAATTTCACTTTTTGAATTCTTTCTAAGGCGGAGACCGAATGCAATATTATCGAATATCGACAAATGCGGGAATAATGCATAGTTTTGGAACACAAAGCCAAAATTCCGCTTGTTAACGGGCACTTTCGTATAGTCCTTTTCCTTAAATAAAAACTTCCCTTCGTTCGCCTGTAAAAACCCGGCAATTAAACGCAGGGTCGTCGTTTTCCCACAGCCGCTCGGGCCAAGAAGGGATACCAGTTTCCCTTTTTCTATCTCAAGATTGAAATCCTTTAATATATTCTGTTTGTTATAAGCTACAGATATATCTTGTAAAGTGAATAAAGCCATCCATCATTACCTCCTTTATCGTTTTGTGAAATAAGACAAGCCCATGAGCCGTTCTACTATAAACATGAAGAAAGCCGTTAGGAACATGAGTAATACGGAAATGGCCGAAATGGTAGGATCGAAGTAGTTCTCTACATACGTCAGCATCTGGATCGGAAACGTACTTACCCCAGGGCCTGTCATATAAACTGAAATGTCTACATTATTGAAGGATTCCAAGAAGGCGATCATGACTGCCGCTAGAATTCCTGATTTTATATTCGGGAGGACGACTGTAAAGAATGTCCCCAATTTACTGGCTCCGAGACTCTCCGCCGCTTCTTCAATGGAAAAGTCAAAGTTTGATAAGCTTGAAGAAATCACACGGATGATGAACGGCAGCATGATAACAGTATGTCCAACAAACAGGGCCGCATATATCGGAAGCTGATAAGTTCCGACAATATAACGTAAAAATGCAAAGCCCAGCACAATTCCCGGAATTAATATTGGCGAAACGAAAAATGCATTAATCACGCTTTTCCCTTTAAAATCATATCGGCTCAATGCATAGGCAGCTGGCACTCCCAGTAACAGTGCCAAAAGATTGCCTCCGAGTGAAACAAGGATGGAAGTTTTAAAAGCGACCAAAAACATTTCCACATTAAAAATATTTTCGTACCATCTTAAAGAAAACTCTTCCGGCGGGAATTTCAAAATATTTCCGCCTTCAAATGACGTAACGGATATGATAAGCAAAGGCCCTAGTAAAAAGAGAAACACCAGGAGAGTAAACAGGGCCAATCCTCGATTTTTTTCCTGCATACACCTCTACCCCTTTGGATTTAATTTTTTTGCCAAACCATTCATGATCGATATGATTAGAACGGTCACGGCAATCATGATGGTGGCGACAATCGATGCCACTTGCCATTCGTTCAATGTAATGGCGTTTTGATAAAGAAATGTCGAAATGACCCGCTGTTTCCCACCTAGTAAAGCAGGCGTCGTATAGGCAGTGAAGCTCCCTACAAAAACAAGGATGCTGCCAATGACCAAACCTGGAACCGAAAGCGGAATGATCACTTTTGAGAATACTGCCAATCTTGACGCTCCAAGGCTCTCCGCCGCTTTTAATAAATCCGTCTCGATGTTCTCCATCACACCAACCAGCGTCACGATGATCAATGGCAGGAATAAATGGACCAATCCGATGATGATTGCAGTAGGCGTATATAAAATATCAAGCGGCTTTTCAATCAGGCCCATGCCCATAAGCAATTTATTCACCACGCCGTTTTTACCGATAATCACCATCCAGCTAAATGAGCGAACCACAGGGCTTGTCAATAGTGGAAAGATCGTCAGTAAAAGCATGATCGCTTTTTTTCGTTGTTTCAGTTTTGAAATATAATAAGCTGCTGGAAATCCTAATAGAATGCAAATGATGGTCGTGAACAGACTCACCCTAAGTGTCGTGAGCAGTATTTCAATAAAGTATCGATCTTTGAAAAAATCGAGATATCCTTGTATGGAAAAGCCGCTTTCAGTAAAAAATGTCGTGCCAATCGTCAATAGGATTGGAATGATCATGAATATCGTTAAAAATAGAACCCCTGGCAACAGCAACAGGTATAGATAGCGTTTTTTCACCTCGGAACCCCCTGTTCGTATTATTTATGAATTGATTATGCGAATGAACAGGTCGAAAAACGCTTCCGCATTCACGTCAAGACAAACATGCGCATTTGGCGGCTTATTCAGCCTATTTTGAAAGTCGCAAACCATCTGTCCGTCACAAATTTCACTTTTTGTTTCTACATCCACATAATATTCTTCTCTAGTGACAAGATCATTTTGCAAAGCAATGGCTACAGCTAATGGATCATGCATCGCACAAGCCCATATACCATTACGTTCAAAATACCTTTTCCGATAATCGGATGTACTTTCGCTTATATAGCTAGCAAGTGCATCGTTTTGAATCAATTGGATATGCTCTTCACCCAATAGAACCTTTCTCGTGACATCAAGACCCACTTGCGTGATCGATTCGAATCCCGCCTGTAAGACGATTTTGGCTGCTTCAGGATCGACATACGTGTTATATTCAGAAGTTGGCGTGACATTGCCAACCCCTTGTACAACACCGCCCATGAAAATGACTTCTTTAACAAGCTTGGTGATTTGCGGACATTTTTTCACCGCTAATGCCAAATTCGTAAGAGGTCCCGTCATGACAAGCGTCACTTCATCAGGAAAATTCAAAATGGAATTGATGATGAAATCAGATGCAAATCCATCATCAGGCTGCTTTTTGACCGGCACATCCTTCAAGGCTCCGCCAATCCCGTCTTCGCCATGGATTCGGTGTTCAAAAAAGGGTCTCCTGATAATTGGGCTATCTGCCCCCTTTATGACTGAAATGTCCTGTTCATTCAATAAATCCAATATTTTGCATGTATTCAGTGTGGCCGTATCAAGTGATACATTCCCGTTCACTGTCGTAATCGCCAATATGTCGAATTGACGGCTTTTAACAGCAAGAATGATCCCGATCGCATCATCTATTCCAGTATCCACATCAAGAATCATTTTTTTCTTCATCAAGCACACCTCTTTTTTTTCTTAGTGTGTAAGTTCACGATTCCAACGGTCGATCCATTGTTTAGATTCTTGATTTACAAACTTCATATCTAACACACGCAAGCTGCTTATGACGTCATCCCCATATGTTAAGCCTTTAGCTTCCGTTTTAGAGAGCTTGACTTCGGTATTGACAGGAGAATCCACTTTCGCTTTCGCTGATTTTTCCTGAACTTCCTTGCTTAAGATGTAATTCATGAATTCCCCGGCCAATTCTTTTTGATCGCTGGCTTTTACAATATTCACCGTATTCATCACTGCGTAACCGCCTTCTTCAGGTGAAATGAACTTAGCTTGAGGAACGGCTTCCTGTAAATCGCCAAAATACATTTCCATGATCGGGCCTGCAGCAATTTCCCCTTGCGAGAACATGTTTACGAACTCAGATGTTTGCCCATATTCCTTTACCGCATTCGGCATGATCTTTTTCATTTGATCAAAGGCTTTATCTTCATTGAACTCTTTACTTCCGCTGACTTTTGAAGCGGCATCCAAAAACATCGGTCCAGTTGTTGATGTGATTGACGGGATCGTTATCTTCCCTGCCAAATCCTTGCTCCAAAGATCTTTCCAAGACGTAATTGGCTTATTCACTTCATCGGGATTATAAGCAATGCCAAATTGTGCAATGGTATATGCTGGTCCAAAGTCCTCGCCATTTGGTGCTTTTGCTTTGTCGTATATATTATCAATATTCGGAATTTTACTGTGGTCAATTTTTTCAAATAAGCCTTCATCGATGCCCTGCTGTGCATAGTAGTCGGATAAATAGATAACATCCACATCACTATTCGCTTGGCGTACCTTGTTCAGTCGATCTGCATTATTTCCTGAATCAACGACAATCTCGACATTATGCTTCTTTTCAAATGGTGCGTAGACTTCCGGCCGGAAGAAATCATCGGCGAATCCCCAAGTGGAAACGACTAATTTGGCTGGTTTTTTCTTTCCATCCTCCTTTGAAGAGCATGCAGCTAAAACAAATGTGAAAAGGGATAACACCATTAATACGCTAATCATTTTTTTCATCATTCAAACCTCCACTTTCATATTGTTTAAAATTTCCTTTTTACTGATATAAATGTAAAAAAAGACAATCTTAAATAGAATTGAAATTCTACCCAAGATTGTCTTTTCTTTGTAAACAAAGATAAAACTTATCATTTGGTTCTATTGTGGCGTTCCCTCCAGATAAATCCGAGTGGAAATCCATTTATATGATTATATTAATTTTCCTTCAATACAATATTGGTGAATGCCAGCTGCGTCGCTGAGTCATAATCCCTCAGGACGGCTTCAATATCCCAATCCGTTTGCGTTTCCAGCTTTTGTCTCAGTTTCTTTTTATAAAGCAGTGACATATGGAAGTCAACTTCCTGCTTCAGGCTGGGAACTTCACCCTCTAAAGCTTCAGAGCGCGGGGCACGTCGATGTTTGGCCTGAAATGTAATCACATTCTTCTCAATGGTAACCTTTAGCAAAGTCGTACCAAAGCCGAACAATTCCTTCGATACCTCATTATACATATGAGAAAGCAATTTCTTCGTTTCGTTAGAGTTTATCGGTAAGATGACTATCACCTGCCAAACTATCATTTGAGGTAATTATATATACTTTTTCAGAATTGCACAAGATAATATTCGGATTTCGTACAAAAAAATGTTTTTTTTCATAAAAAACGTACATTTACTTACCAATACACGAATTATAAAAATAAACAAATGAGGATTTCAATATATTCATATAACTTTATATCCAAGCCCGCACCTTCTATTAATGAAAACTTTTTCAGAGAAATAAGCGCAAGATTGAAAACCATTGATATAACCTTGCATCGCATTGAAAACGCTCTCATAAGGATTTAATATAGCTAGTATAGAGCGATTAAAAATAGAGAGTATCAAAGGGCTCGTTAAATGAGGGAGGAATTAATATGAAGAAAGCTTTTGAGAAAGCGCAACAGTTCGGTAAATCTTTTATGCTCCCGATTGCCGTTTTGCCAGCGGCCGGTTTATTGCTGGGAATTGGCGGTGCTCTTTCTAATCCAAATACAGTTGAGGCCTATCCTTTTTTAGACTTTGCTTGGCTGCAGGCCATTTTCACGATCATGAGTTCTGCAGGAAGCATCGTATTCGGCAACTTGCCGGTTATTTTTGCCGTAGGTGTTGCAGTGGGCTTGGCACGCTCGGATAAAGGGACCGCTGCACTTGCAGCCATGATCGGCTACTTCGTCATGAACAGTACAATAAATGCACTGCTTCTAATAAACGGGGAACTTGCCAAAGAGAATCTGGCAGGTGCCGGACAGGGAATGGCGGTCGGGATCCAAACACTGGAGACTGGTGTGTTTGGCGGTATCGTAGTAGGTATCTCTGCTGCATTTCTGCACAATAAATATAATAAAATTCAGCTTCCGCAAGTTTTAGGGTTTTTCGGTGGTTCCCGTTTCATTCCAATCATCGTTTCCTTCGCGTCCATCTTGGTTGGAGCCGTGCTTTTTATCGTATGGCCTTATTTCCAACTTCTCATTAACCAATTAGGTGCGCTGGTAACGAGCACAGGTACGATTGGGACTTTCTTTTACGGATTCATATTACGGATGCTCGGGCCGTTAGGGTTGCATCATATTTTCTACCTTCCCTTCTGGCAAACAGCTTTAGGCGGGACGATGGAGATTAAAGGGCAGATTGTAAGCGGGACTCAGAATATCTTCTTTGCGCAATTGGCCGATCCAACTACTGTCAAGTACTATGAGGGTGTTTCCCGGTTCATGTCCGGACGGTTCATCACGATGATGTTTGGTTTACCAGGCGCTGCACTGGCCATTTATCACTGCGCTAAACCTAAAAATAAGAAAGTCGTGGCCGGTTTGCTTCTTTCAGCTGCCTTAACATCTTTCTTAACAGGCATTACCGAACCGCTTGAATTCAGTTTCTTATTTGTCGCCCCAATCCTTTATGTTTTTCATGCCTTGTTTGACGGGCTTGCCTTCATGATGGCAGATATATTCAATATAACAATCGGTCAAACCTTCTCTGGAGGATTTATTGATTTCACTTTATTCGGGATTCTCCAGGGTATCAGTAAAACAAACTGGGTTTATGTACTTCTCGTCGGCATTCCATGGTTTTTCCTATACTACTTCACTTTTAAATTCTTGATCAGGAAGAAGAATTTAAAAGTGGTTGGCCGTGAAGATGATGAACAGGCCGCTGTTACACAAGTAACGGCATCAGAGAGAACCCAGACCATCGTTACTGGATTAGGCGGACAGGAAAATATCGATATAGTCGATTGCTGTGCAACCCGTCTCCGTGTCACGGTAAAGGATGAATCATTGGTGAAAGAGGACGTCATTAAACAAACCGGTTCAAAAGGCGTCGTAAAAAAAGGGAATGGCATTCAAATAGTTTACGGTCCCCAAGTAACGATCATCAAAAATGAAGTGGAAGAATTCTTGGGTCATTGAGAACATAGATAACGATAAGGAAGTGTTAAACATGCAACAGGTGCTGGATCAAATTCACAAAGGCTTAATTGTATCTTGTCAAGCATTGGAGAATGAGCCGCTGCACAGCTCTTTTATTATGGGACGCATGGCCATTGCTGCCAAAGAAGGCGGTGCGAAGTGCATTCGCGCAAACTCCGTAGCTGACATAATGGAAATCAAGAAAAATGTGGACCTTCCAATCATAGGGATCATTAAACAGGTGTATGGACAAAATGATGTCTTTATCACTCCCACCATGGCCGAAATTGATGCATTGATGGAAACTAAAGCGGAAATCATTGCGACGGATGCTACAGCCCGGGTAAGACCGGACGGTAAAACGTTAAAACAGTTTTATTACGAAATAAGAGCTAAATATCCGGATGTTTTACTAATGGCTGATGTATCCACCATAGAGGAAGCAGTATACGCCGAACAGTTAGGATTCGATATTGTAGCACCCACTTTATACGGATATACGAACGAAACATTTGGCCAAAAAATATATCAGGATGATTATGCTGTGCTCAAAGAGATAGTAAAAGCAGTGAAAAAAGCGAAAGTGATCGCTGAAGGAAATGTCATAACACCAGAAATCGCCCGCTCTGTATTGGATATGAATGTCCATGCAGTAGTAGTGGGCGGTGCCATTACCAGACCGCAGCAAATCACTAAAAGATTCGTGGATGCTATCCAAGAATAGAAAATTGCACATAGTAATGAAATGACCCAGACTGTCAATAGTTTGGGTCTCTTTTTTGATTCATATTCCTGTAGCCATCCGTTCTGGTTATTGACGTCCCTAATGGATACATTAAACTATAAAAGGTATACATATAAGTAATTTGAAATGGGGGATCAGATGGAATATCTAGCAGAAAACCTCATATATGGCATCGAGTGCAGTATGGGCAAATTCACCAAAACAGAAGAAGAATTGGCCAAATACATTCTGGAACGCCCTGAAGAAGTAAGTCAGTTAACCATTAGTCAAATAGCTAAAAAGCTTCATATTTCGCCTGCAACGATTACGCGTTTCTGCCAAAAATTAGCCTTTTCTGGGTTTAATGAGTTCAGGCATGAGCTAAAAAGGTTCGTGGATCTCCGAAAAACACCGAAAAATATGAAGGACATCAAGCAGGTGGATTATTTCGCTAAACTGTACCAAGATCACTTAGGTATCATAGATAATACCTTTCATATAACCACATATGACGATATCCAGAAAGCGGTATCTTTCCTTACACAGGCAAAGAAGATACATGTATATGGAATAGGGAGTTCGGGTTTAGCCGCCCAGGAGTTCAAATCCAAGTTTTTCCGGATTGGCTTATCTGTTGAGGCTATTACAGATCCCCACCAGTCAATGATGGACGCAGCTTTAAGTGACCAGAATAGTGTTGTCATCGGCATTTCCATTTCCGGAGCAACAAAAGAAGTGATTCGCGCAGTTAAAATCGCAAAGGAACAAGGCTCGCGCATCTTGGTTTTTACTGGTGATAAAAATTCCGAGCTCTCACAGCTTGGTGATATATCGCTATCGGTCACCAGCAAAAATAGCCTGCATATGGGACAAAACATCTCTCCATTGCTTCCGCTACTATTACTTTTCGATTTAATATATACAGAGTTGGTTGCTAAAGATTATAAAAACAGGATAAGCATCAGGGAAAAGACTTTAAAGGTATTAACCGCGACCGACTGACTTTCGGCCGCTGAAATTTATCAGTTTGTTTGTTTAGCTAAACCTGACCGAAAGTCATTTTCGTTATTCATCATATAAAAAAACTGCATCTCCAATTGATTAGATGTTACTAACAATTGGGGTGCAGTTCACTTTAAAAGACGTCTTTTTTTTGTTCCTTTTAAACTAAATTCCTTATTACTGGCATGGAACGTTCTTGGAGGCTCTCGGAAAGAAGACTATACGCAACTACTTTATTCTTGTGCTGTTTGACTACATCCACGTGGTCGTTGTAAATGTACACAAATAATCTAACATCGTTTTTCCCTCTTTTAGTATCAATTATTATTGGAGTCCCACTGTTCTCTGGATGTAAAAACAATTTCTCGTTCCCTGGGAATATATGATTTTTTTTCAAAAACTTAGCTTCGTTAAAATAATTAATTACTTGAATTTTGTCTTCACCTTCCAAACGTTTTTCATCAAAGGTTACGATTGCATTAGCATCACTAATTTCTGAATGCATTTTAAATTTACTCATAATCCAATTCACTGCATCGGTTGGAAGACAGGTAACTAATAATTTAAGCAAGCTTAAGATAATTGTCAAAATCAATACAGGCACTGTCATATTTGATCATCTCCGCGACGTTATAATTTAATTATTAAATGAAAGAGGCGGTCAGTTTTTCTTTGAAGTGACCGTTCTATTAACGTTTCATTTTTGGTGAAAAGTTGTACTTGAAGGAGGGCACAAAACATAATTAAACTCAATCAATATAATTTTTTATCCATAAATGTCAAAGACTTCATTTGATTGTTCACTCAGCTTACAAAGGTGATTTTTTTATTCATATTTTCGCCACGGTTTGTGAACGAATTCACATTTTTCAACAAATAGAGTATGTCTTGTAAATCACTCGTACAAAACATGACCTTTATACATTTAAGCCTATATTACTATGCATTTTGATACGCTATTATAATAATCATTCACGTGGTATCTTAGGCTAATTTTATTACGAAGTAGATGATGCCCACAGTTAATACTAGGGCAAGACCAATATAAATATAACTAAGGTTCAACAAATTCCCTCTCGTTGCTGCAGAATAATCACTATCACTCTTCCCCGTTAATGAAAGGGTGCCAACCAGAGCAACTAAACTAATGGCTACTACTAATATTACACTTATCGTCATGATTCAACGCCTCCCAATATTATTATCTATTTCCTTGAACCATTTCAAATTATTCCGATTCTCATCGTATATCGTAGTGTAACTACATAAAAAATCGCACCTAATTTGCATGTCAAAATTATATTGTCCAAGTAGTTCGCGATTCGTGTTTACTGAGTAAATATATTAGAACAAGCCTACTTCTCTATAATAAAAGAACAGCCAATTTTCGGACCATCCAATTAAGTGAAATTTTCACCATCCACTTGTTGAATTCTTACGTTCATTTACATAGAAAAGTGCAAAGCGCCACTGAAGAAATGGCTAAGATACCACGTATTGCAGGAACTCTGACCTAATTCCCTTCTTCGAAAAAGGACAAAAAAAAAAGAATCATGACTTCGTCATGATTCCAGTTTGTAGACAAAAGGGGTTCGGAAAACGTAACTTTCATCAAATGATGTTCCTGAACCAACTGACCCAAAACAACACCTTCAACTCCTCGGTTATGGTTACAATTTAGATGTTGATTTCCACTCCAGGCACTCGCTTTCCGCGGGCGGTCCGGGAGCCTCCTCGGCGCAAGCGCCTGCGGGGTCTCCCTTTGACGCGCTTTTCCCGCAGGAGTCTCGTACCTTACGTTCCAATCAACTTTGTTTTAACATATAGATGGAACCTCTTTTGTCGACAACAGGAATGTGCCATGATCGGCACCTTACACACTGTAGATAAACTCGATAATAATGGAGTTGCCTACAGTTTTTTTAATCCGTACTCGGCGCAAGCCTGCGGGGTCTCCCTTGGACGTGCTCTTCCCGCAGGAGTCTCGTACCTTACGTTCCAATCAACTTTGTTTTAAAATCATGGTTCGTAATGGTCTCATCCTGAACCATGATTTTAAAGAAGAGCTGGTTATCCTTCATGTTTTTTTACTTTTTATGGATGAAACCCTCAATAGATTGAAGAAATTTGCGACACTCCTGCCGAATTACTGGCTAGCCGAGACACCACAGGCGCTTGCGTCGAGGAGGCTTGGCAGACAGTCGGCGGAAAGGGAGCGGATTTCTGAAATCAACGGAACTTTTTAATTAAAAAACTGCAGGCAAACCGAACAAGTTTGTCTACAGTCTGGAATCATGGAATCATCATGACTCTCTCTCGTGAATATCAAAGCATATGATTATAAACTTTTTACAGCCTCTGCAAACCTTTTGATGCCTTCGTGAATGGATTCCTCATTTTCCCTTGCAAAAGTAAAGCGTACGTATTCCTTATTTGTACCTAGTGTTGAACCCGGAACGTATATGACTCCTCTTTTGATGGATTCCTCCAGTAACTTTATTTCGTTCAATGGCACTTTCAGCTTACACCACAAATGAATTCCACCATTTGGCGAATTATAATCAACTTTTTTTTGGAGGAATTGTTGAAGACTCGAAACCATTGCATCCCTTCTTTTTTCCAGTTGCCCCCTTAAGTAGGCAATATGGGCAGGAAAATACTCTGAATCCAAAAAATCGTTTGCTATCCATTGAGTGAATGAGCCATGACCGAAGTCAACCTGCTGCTTAGCATCAGATAGTCTCTCTATAACTGGTTTCGGTCCTATAATCCACCCAATTCTTAAACCGGAAGCAACAATTTTTGACAAAGAGCTTATATATAAAACATTTCCGTTGTTATCCATCGACTTAAGAGTGGAAATTTCTTCCCCAGCAAAGGAAGTTAAACTATAAGGATCGTCTTCTATGACCGGTATTCCATATTCGGATGAAAGTTCAAGAATCCTTTTACGACGGTTGATATGAAGGACAGTTCCTGTAGGATTTTGAAATACAGGGTTCAAAAAGATCATCCTGATCCGATGTTTTTTATGGAGTTCCAGTAAATCCTCTGGGTTGATGCCATCTTTATCAACTGGTAAAGGAAAAATTCTTAGCCCCGCGGATTGAAAGATGGGAAGGTTGTAACTATATGATGGATCTTCCAATACAACGGCATCTCCTGGCTTTAACAAGCATTGGACCACCAGATGTATGGCTTGCTGTGCACCAGACGTAATGAGTATAGAAGATGGATGCGTGTCAATTCTCCTATACTGTTTAACATGTTTGGTTATTGTTTCCCTTAAAACCGCATTGCCTTGAGGGTGATCATAACCTAAGCTACCAATGAAGGACCTGTTAGAAATGATTTCACGTAAGGATTGGACTGGAAATAAGTCTTCTGAAAGTTCCCCACTAGCTAAGTTAATAAGGTTATGCCCTTCCGTCTCTTTACGAATTCTTTGGGTTACTGGCATATTGGGCAAAAAAGAACCCGCTTCGATATATCTATTCCAACTAGGTATACGTTTTCGAGTAATTCCCCAGATATCCTTGCTGATCATCGTTCCGCTTCCTTTTTTTCGTTCAACTAGCCCATTTGCTTCCAATTCATCATAAGCCGCAACAACTGTGCTTCTGTTAACTCCCAGTTCACTTGCCAAGAAGCGTTCAGACGGTAGCGGCTTATCCAATAAAAATGTTCCATCAGCAATGCCACTCTCGATGTAAGCTGCTATTTGTTTATATAAAGGCTTCTTGGATTTTCTGTCAGTTTTCCATTCCATAAGCTACATCCTTTAAAATGTTTAGTTTAAAGCGTACTAAATTATTAACTTTATATAGTTATTCATTCCCAAAAGTAGTAAAATCTTTTATTTCAGTATAATCTTCAGTAGAGATTATTGCACTCTTAGGATAGAAGCTGCACTACAAAATAAAAACGAAAGCCTCCATTTCTTAAATGAAATGGAAGCTTTCGTTTCATCTTTTTCAACAATGCAGACTCCCCTTCAGCCAAGGACGATTCCGATAGTGGCCGATCGGGACTTGGATAAGGCTCGTTTTTCCTTGGGGACCACCACCGATCTTGTAAAGTTCATCACACATATTCACATCAAAACCGAGCAGCGGGTGCCCGTTCATTCCGAGAGCTGAGGCCGCTATCAGTAATTTCTGTACGAGCATCCCCGCCTCCATTTGCTGGATGCGGTACCCTCTATATCCAAGCTGCTTTTTGGAATGATCTTGATCGCCAACTACATGTATGCATATCGGCACTTCCTGAAAGTTCATGATATCGAGGGACATTCCGTATTGCAGTCGGAGCCGATGATCTCCTGATTGTATCTGTCGTAATGAATGTGTCGTGCTGTCATAATGGTATGCACCATCTTGAATGTCTTCCACATTATACAAACAAACATATAAGGAAACGCGATGTTCGTTGTTCTCGTTTGTTCCATCCAAATCATTTCGATAGGAGAACGAGGCGGTTGCCTCCTGCAGGAGAGCCGCCAGTTGCAGTTGACTGACTTTCCCTAGAGCGAAGTCCATTTCAGGTGAAAACCGCTTTCGGCAAACCGCTGCCAAATCATGGGATAACCTTTTAACGATAGGTAGGGTTACTACATGCCCTTCGCATTCGGCCCTATTCTTTGGAGCGATCGGCCGGAATGATTGGGTGGACTCGATCATGGATGCTTCATTCATTTTAGTTAACATCGGAAATTCCCTGATCCTCTTCGACCGAACATAGTGTTCAGGCTGAATCCCCGTCAATTCCCTGCATAATTCCGTCGAAGTGAAAAGTCCGTCACTGTAGCTTTCATCCGTACACCAAAATGCTGGTTCTGCCGATAAGGGAATCACCGCATACGTGCTCTCCTCCTCTTCCGAAAGCCCGAGCAGATGATTGATGGCCCGGTCAAGGAATTGGAAGCAAACCCCAGATTCGATTCCAAATCGTTTCGCAACTTCGAGTAACTGTCCAATGAGCACCCCCGCATCCAGACCTTGCAGGCGGTATGAAAAATTATTATATTTGTAGAAGTTTTTCCAAAACATCGTCGATACAAAAACCGTCCCAAAACATGAGGACATATCAAAGGTTTCACCAAGAGCCTTTGTTACATATGAATCAAAATCCCCTTCCCGCAGCAATACCAACCGGTGGTGTGCCGCATCATAGTGGTATACGCCAGCAGGCACTTCCTCCATCTTCAAGTACACGTACAATTCACTTGGATACAAAGCTCCCCCTGATGCCGGAAAACGCCTGAATGACTGCATGAGGTCCTCGGATTCCGAGGATCTCGGTACCTGACTGACTTGGGTCAGGCCATATGCATACCAGAGGAAATGACCGATTCCTTCGAGGTCCAGCTTTGAAGGGCCATTGCCCCCCTCAAGCGTCAGCGGCACCTCCAGTGATAGTGGAAAAACAGGCAAGTCACGGTAAATCTTATACGTTAGTGGTGCATCATCCCAATCCACTTCCCAATCCGGCGGACTTGCCTTTTCGATGTCAAAATGCAAATTGTGCAGAAATGCCTCTAGACTCATCCTCCTACCTCCTAAGTCACCGCTTATGGAAAAGGATGCGGATGCGGATTGATCTGTTCGAATTCAAGCGGCCGTTTTGCATATCCAAGTTCCATCGGAACCCTCAGTATCCTCTCAAGCCCCGTTATGCGGGTAAGATGATGGCCGAATGTCATCGGCAGCATCCCCGGGATCAGCACTTTCACGCAATGTAATCCATTCCGTTCAATCTCCGGTGTCGTCTGATCCACCACGATCACCTCGAGTTTCAATCGGCGGAACTCCTGAAGGATATCCTGCAGATCTTCAGTCAAGTCTGAATGATTCACCTTTTTCCCGAATTCTTCATCGAATGTTCGCATCGGCCGGTCATCATCCAGCAGAAACTGCAGTCGCTCCTCGGCCTGCGGTAAACCGTACAGCATGCCATGATCATCCATTTTCCGTACCAGTGAGGAATCATGCAGCATTTTCTCAATCTCCTCCTGGTTCTCTTCCAATTTATCGTCAAGGGTCAGCATCATGCCTGCCAACTCGAAGACCGCGCTTTTCACCGCCCGGATCGGGTCCAGATGAGCCCCTGCCGCACATATGAGATTCAATCCTTTTTGTTTCCTGTTTTTTGCCAACGCCCATACGCTTGGTATACCGTGTTCCATGGTCGCATTAAACAAATGGATATCATACCCCGCTGCCGCCCTTGCCCTGTCAATCATCAATTCCAGTTCTTTGTCATTTGCAGAATAGGGGTCAAGACGTGCGAGGGGCAACTGCGCGTACCAGGTCAGCAGAAACGAATCACGTTCCACCACTTCCATGATGCCGTAGAAAATGGCCTCCTCCAAACTTCCCCCTAATGCACAGCCATTGGAAGTTTCATAGACGAATCCATCTCCGCAGCCCAAGCTGTAATAGGAAAGCAATTCCGGGACCAAGATCGGCCGCTCTTGCAAAAATGAATGGCCCCACACCCAATCTATCGAGCGATCAGGATCAAACGGTTGAAACGGGAAATCCCGCTGTGCATAATGTTCCTTCGAGTGCACCCCTATCTTGATGGGATCGAGCGCATGATCTTTCAGGTTATTGTAGCTGTCATGTATGACTGTCCGTTTGCCGCGGGGCTCCATTCCGCAATACCTTTCCAATCCCTCCAATATGGCAGTCATCTCACTGATGGCGTATGAGAGAGTCCGGCCTGCCGCCCCCTCATCTCCTATGAATAAAGGCAAATTAACACTTACATCGGCAAATGGCGGCACAAGGTCTATCATTTTATTATTCAAGAATCCTGTGCGGTGATCCAAGTAATCCTTGGCCAGAACTTCTTTCAGATCCTCCATTGAACGGGTCCGGTAACTGTCGGGACTTATTTTCGGACTTGGCTGTAACGCAATCCTTGCACGATCCTTCGAGTCATCAGGTAATTGGCTGCAAACAGGACACAAGGGATCAGGTAAAAAAGAGTGCCACGAGCCGTTCAGCGTTTTCAGATTGATTAATGATACACGTCCTTCCGAACGGGCGTGTTCTCCTTTCATCACCTTCCTTACCTCTGCACCAATCAGGTGAGCCATCTGCAAAAGGCCTGTGCGTGATGCCGCCACATCACGCTGTATCCCCCCATTTTCTTGCAGCTGTTTGCGGATTCCCCACATTTCTTTACGATCACGCCCGGCCATGAAATGTCTTTGGTCTGCACACTGTGAGCAACCTATAATACCCGGGCGCACCAGCGGACCTACCACTCCCTCTCCAAATGATACGAACCCCCGCAGCCATGGAATGCCAGCTGTTCTTATCACCTCTTCCGCCTTTTGATGGACAGTGGGATTCCAAGCATCTTGCAGCAAAAGGACCAAAGCCGTCGTTTGCGGTATTCCTGCCTCGAAATCGGTTTGGCGATTGACCTGATATTGGCCGGACAGGTCCCCATGAACATGGTCGGCCAACACTCCTTCCCCGACAACCAATACGTCAGTTTTCACCCTGATTCCTCCTCTCGCAAAAATACCCCAAACACACCTGCCAGTTCTTCCTTAAAGAATGGTTCCAGTTCTAATTCGAAAACGAAGATCCGCTTCTTATTCTTCTTCAGGACTTGAATGGCGGTCTGTACTACCTCGGAATTCCCTGTTACCTCGCACGAAGGAATCACAAGATTCACCTTTTTTTCATTAAGAACAGACGATGCCACTAGATCTGGAGCTGTGAGGCAAACGGTCTGGTTCTGAACTTTCATGATTGCCTTTTGCAGCGCGTTCCGTAATGCGATCGTTACATTCAAACCGACAGCGCCAGACCAGCCGTCGCTCGTTCCTGCCCAAACAACTGGGAAACCGGACACTTCCTCACCCAACGCGATGATTGGATCTCCTTGCAGCCGGGTCAGCGCTTGTAGATAATACCGGCAGCGTTCATCATCCACATCGGCCAACTGCACCGACACAAGTTTCTCCTGGTTGAACTCCTTATTTCCAAACTCTGTATCCAAACTGCTTTGCAGCCCACGGCAAATACATTCAGCAAATGTTTCACCTGCTCCGACACCGATGGATTCCTTAATTCCGCTTGCTCCCTCAATCGGAGGAAGAGTCTGAACGAGCTGGCTGAGTGTCCGGGATGCATATGCTTCAACCCCTGCCAGACCGCTTTCCCTCCGCGCTTCCTCATGCGTCAGATCTGAACGGATAATATCAGGCAGAAGTCCGGCTGGACCTGACGACAACGGATCCACAACCTGAACGCGGCATTGAGCCAACGGCAGCTGTTTTAAATCGCCCTCTCCCCAAGTATGAAAGATTCCGGATTCGGCCGATGTCAACCGGCTGAAATGCATGAACACTTTCCCCGGCTCACCCCGGCCCGATTTCTGTTCAAGCCGCTGATCAAAATCTTCAATCCATTTAGCAGCCCCTTTTCCCGTCACCCCCGGATGAGGAATGAATGGATGCCACTTTCCCTCCAATGTTTCCATATCCAACAGATAGAATTGATTGGCTTGTTCTGCAGTTGTGACACCTGTAGCCTCTTTGAACCACTCGAAAACCATTATATTGGCTAACATCGCTCCGCCTGTGGAGGAAAAAGAAGTCGAAGCCTGATCCTTTTCCAGCACAGTTTGATGTAAACGGTGCCACGCTGACTCCCAGCATCCTTTGGAATCCGGATGGACAAGCGGGCCAGCCATGCCTATTTGATTGATGATCAATGCAGGAAACAGGACCTTTTTCCCTTGCCTGCAAACCGAATGAAGTTCTCTTAATTCCTTAATATCACCCTCCTGTGACACATATAATATCGATTCGAAAGGCCGCACGATCTCCTGCCATTCAATCCCCGCTCCCTTGTCAAGCACGACCTCCTCTATCGCTGCCTCTTCGTCCGACTTACGAGCATGTGCAACGATTTCCTTCAACCTTTCTCTATTGGTCGGTACCGTGTCCGTAATCAGGGTATGGAATGTGGGCAGTCCGGATTCGATCAGCGCGGACACCATTGAAAGGAACAGTGGGCCAGAGCCTATTGCCAGAGCCCTTCCCTTTCGATAAGCTTGAAAACGGTATGCCCCGGAATCGCCGTAGCTGTCGAGGAACTCGATTTGCGAAGCATACCTTTCAAGAACCTGATCCCCTAATTGATGGGGACTGTCCTGACTTACATCCCGAACGAACCCATTCGCGTACAAAACCTCGGCAATTTCCATGACACGGTTCCGATACGGGCCAGGCAATCCATCCGTCAAATCACTTAATGTATGGTCCCCGTTGAACATCGGCAATAACTTTTCAATCCATTGGACGATCGTGCTGCCCTCCATTCGGAACGAACTTATATTATTCCTGAAATAAACACCTCTGTTTGGTTCTGGTAGAAAAAACGTATCCCTTTTCACTTTCAAACGCATAGAAGGGGTCAAATTCACCATTCCGCTCCTCCTAACCCAAAGCATTCTACGTTCTGCTTCAGCACTTCACTTTAATCCTATGTACGACAATTTGTCCCTTATGTCTAATAAAGAAAAGTCCCTGCTGCACCGCAGGGACTTTTCTTTATTAGACCTGAAACCTTAACCGGCGCAACGTCCGCAACGACCGCCGCACCCTCCGCAGCGTCCGCATCCACCACAACGACCGCAACGACCGCAACGACCACCGCAACCAAAGCAACCAAAGCACAAGAAACAGCCAAAACAACCAAAACAACCACCCACACCAATGAATTGTCGAGACGAATCATCCAAATTGTACTGGTTTTGTTCCCAAGGAACTGGCTGGGTTACCTGGAAATCATCAACATTCAGATTTTGCAATTGATTTTGAAATTCATACATTTTATATAACCTCCGTGTATTATTTATAAGGTAGTGCCTGGAATAGATAAAAAAAAACGGGACGAAATGGTCAGGGAATTAACACCACATCAAGTATCCCTCCAACAAAATATGTAAGGGGAGTGGGTATTGCCACTGATGAAAAAGCCTATTTTTACTAAATCCCGTTCACGTCGAATGCCTGATCACCATTAAAAACCAAATGAAAAAGCAGAAAACCGGAAGGATAATATCCTTCCGGTTTTCATGCTCACCTCTTAAATTAGGTCCTTACAAGACACTTCAATGGAGGATCATTTATGTATAGCCATATCAATCGGTCATCAGGATATGCATGAAAAGTCACCTTAGTTCTGCAGTTGTTCATAGCGATTCCAGTTTACCGATTTTTCCAGCACGATTGATATCAATACCCCCATTATGAGCCCATTCGTCAAAAAGGGCTGTAAAAGCGTGGGAACGCCCGCAAATGCATTGGGCAGGATATTCATCAAACTCACTCCGATCAATACTGGTACGGCAAGCCTGAATATCGTGTCTGAAGTGAAATGCTGACCCTTGACGCTGTTGAAAGCCGTTCCAAACAGTTGAAGGTAAGCGACGAACAATACAGCGTTCCCGACTGTTATTGGCATGCTGGCCAGGAAAGAGATAAACGGAGGAATGAGACCAATCATGGTCAACAACATGCCTCCGAATAAGAAGGGCCTCCGCTCATAGATTTGCGTGCTTTGCAAAAATCCGATGGATGAAGTGAAAGGTGTATACGGCACAAGGCCAAGCACCGGAGCGAAAATGGTAAATCCGCCAGTCATGAATAAAGAATTTCGATACTGCTTGTGGTCAGCGTCATCCCCCATTAACTCGGATGCGGCTTGAATGGAAGCGAACGTGTTACACAAATTCAGTAAGCCTGCAAAAAAAGAAATCGCTATTATCCCGAATTCCAGGTTTGGAGTGCCTAATGGGAACAAGGAAAAAGAGGCACCCGTCGATCCCATTTCTCCCCCGTCCTCTGGAAATAGCAGCGAGTAAAAAATCCATCCCACAACAATTCCGATCAAAATGGAGAAATTGCTTATGGTCCTTGGTCCTTTTATTTTTAATATACTTACTAAAAAGACAATCCCCAATGATAGAAAACTGACCGGGATGTTAATTTCCCCATCCTCCGTAATCCCCAGCATCCCCTTAAAAAAGACAAAAATGAGCTGGAACGTCAGAAGGAATAAGTAAACGGTCATGACCATGGGAGTAAAAATCTTCTGGACATAAGAAATCAGGTTGAAGCCAGATATAATGAGGGTCACGACACCGGCTGCAATGAGACCAGTAGCTATTCCCCCTCCTATTTCAGCATAACCGAGCCCTATGGATGGTGCAGATAACCCTAAATTCAGCATCACTCCCCATAATAGACCGGAGTGCCCTTCCATAATGGGATACTTATGCCCCTTCCAACCCTGAATCACGCAAGCGATCCCGGTGAAAATGAGCGAGCTTCTCATGGTCATTTCCGTAACACTGGGAGGAAGATCAAAAGCTGCGCCAATCGATATGGGCACCACTACCGTATTTGCAAAAATAAAAAACAACCATTGAAAAGAAGAAAATAGAGTCACGGAAGATCTCCAACTTTTCATAGATTCCATCTCCTTTGAACATGATACTTTTTTAAGCTCATGGTGAATACATGGTTTAATCGCCCTTCATAGGACAACACCATGCTAATGGACGCGGTCCCCAGATTGTCATTTCTTGAACACATGGCAACAAAGGGATCAAAGTCCTCTTACGCTTTGCGGTTCTGCTGCCATCATCATGCCAAAATAAAGATGCAGATTCCATGCAAAATGACAGCGTTTACCATTAATAGTAACAAAGGCCGCGGCTTCTTGCTAATTTGTTGGCTGGACTCGATTACAAGGCAAATGGACAAGCGGAAGCCAAACCCTTTAATTTGATAGAAATTGTTAACCAGCCCTTTTGGAATCGTAGTCCATTTTATCCTGTATAAAGCATATTGGGCAAAAAAATAATGACATGGGAAGCAAGTCCTTAACCAATATAGCAAAAAAAATCACAGTAAGTAAAAGTACACGGGAGCGAACATGGCAGACTACCTGCATTCCGAGACTTTCAATCCCCAAAAGAAAAAGGAAATCCGGAAGTATCCAGAGATCCTTGGGTTAGCCCTACAAGTCTATTGACTGCTTTTGTTTATATAGTGAACCGGAAACCAAGTTACCCTTGTAAATGACCGCTTTACGTTCAGAACGCCTGGCAACTGCTTCTGCAGAACAGCTTGCGTCAATTAACACCAGGCTTGCGGCATCCCCCACTTTCGGCCATACCTGGTTACCCTTTTCGTCTAATGGGGTTTTTCCGCCAGTTATATACCCTAGTGTTTGGGAGAGGGAGACTTCATCAATCCATTTGAAGCGTTCTGCCAGCCTGCCGGCTCTCTCTAGGATGTCACCATTCCCTAGAGGTGACCATACATCAAAGATATTATCATTCCCTACTGATACTTCAACCCCTCTTTCATGTAATAAACCAACAGGGGGCATCTGTCTGTTAATAGGGACACTTGTGACGATAGAAATCCCCGCATCCCTAAGGATGTCAGCCAGCTCAAAGGCTTCTTCCCTGGATACGTCCCCTATGCCAAACGCATGGCTTAATGCTACCCTGCCTTCCCAGCCTGCTTGCTTGGTCAGGGCTGCCAAACGTTTCATGGTGAACGTGCCCAAGTGGCCGGGATCATGTAAATGCAGGTCCACATCAGCGTTCGCTTCCACTGCCAAATCCATCAATTGCACGAGCGAAGCTTCAATATTGTTATCGACTGTGGCTGGGTCGACTGCACCGACGATTCCCGCTCCGTTTCGCAATGCCTCCCTGACAAGCTGGACAGACCCCGACCGCAACAATCCGTGCTGCGCAAATGCGACTATTTCTGAACTGAGTCTATTGGAATAGCCAGCAAGCGCCTGTTGGACTTGGTCTAAGTTCTGCAATCCCACTTCCGGGTAGATATCAACATGGGTCCGTACATGTGTAGAGCCAGAAGCTAAAAGTATTTCCAGTAAAGACTCTGCCCGTTTACATGTGCTTGTTGCAATGGAAGGCAGCACCCTCTTCTCATTTTCAAAGCGTTCAATGACACTTTTAGAAGGCGTGCATGCTCTCCATACATCCCCCATCAGTGTCTTATCAAGATGGACATGCTTTTCAATGAAGGAGGGTAACGCCAGCAATCCTTTTGCATCTTCCGCTGGCAGATCATTAGGTATGGACTCCCCATCTTTAACGATCTTCGTGATCCTTCCATCCTCCATCAACAGATGGAATAGACCGGTTATTGTTCCTGTAACTCTATCATTCTCTTTTCGGTAACCACATTCCATACGAACATTCTTTAACCAATAGATTGTATTCATGCCCTTCATTCCCTTCTTGAAATTGACATTCCCTTCACATTCAAGGCGGATTCACAGTCGAGTCCGCCGTAAACCAGATTCCCATTGACCATGACCGCAGAACGCGTGGATCTCCGGGCAACTGCCTCGGCAGCACAAGATGCATCCACTAATACCATACTTGCTTCATTTCCCACGTTCGGCCATAAACGATTTCCTTCATGGTCCAGTGTCCTGACCCCGCCCGTAATGAATTGGAGCGATTGAGACAATCCATACTCGTCCTTCCAGTTGTACCTCTCTGCCAATCGACCTGCCTTTTCCAGCATATCCCCTGTACCGAATGGGGACCAGGAGTCATAAAAGCCATCACATCCGAGAGCAACGCGGACACCTTTTTCATGCAGTACATCAATTGGGGGAATGACCCGGTTAATCGGAACTGTGGACATGATGGCTATCCCCAGGTTTGATAATTCACTGGCCAATTCATTTGATTCCCCACTGGAAACATCCCCAAGGGCAAAGGCATGACTGACAGCCGCTCTGTTTTTCCAGCCTGCTTCATCGATTAAAGAAGCGAGTTTCTTAATCGTATAAAAACCAAGATGACCGGGATCATGTATATGAATATCAATGTCTGCATCAAATTCAACAGCTAAATCCATCATTTCATAGAGGGAAGCTTCTATATTATTATCCACTCCGCCAGGATCCAGGCCTCCCACCAAAGACGCCCCTTCTTTCATCGCTTGTCTCATCAACCCTTTTGAATTCGTTCTTAGCAGTCCATGTTGCGGGAAAGCCACGATCTCGTATGTCATTTTCCCTTTGAAACTGCTTAACGCCTTCTGAATTTCTTCCAAGTTCTTCATACCGATGTATGGGTCAATGTTAACATGCGTCCTTACATGCGTCGCACCGCCTTTCAACAATAGTTGAAGCATCCGTTCAGCCCGGAGCCGCCCAGTTTCAGCCAGTTCGGCAAGCTCTTCCGCTTCTAATTTCAAGCGTTCGATTAAACCCGGAACCGGAGTGCATGATTTCCATGGCAGTCCTAAATAGGTCTTGTCCAGATGGTTATGCATCTCTTTAAAAGGCGGAAGTGCAAGCAAGTTTCCCGCATCTTGGACGGGCGTTTCCGTTTTCAAAGGCATACTTGAAGCCAATTGCAATTCCTCAATGATCCCGTCTTTTATATACATGTTGTATGAAGCTGTCTTCGTTCGATCGATTCTTTCATTCTCAAAAACAAATCCACTATCAAGTGTAACGTTTGTAAGCCAGTATGGTTCATTCATTGAATCACTCTCTTTAATAGAAGATTAAACACCTGTCGTCTCGAACGATGAAATAGATCCGCTTACAACATTGCCCCTGAAAATGACAGCGGCACGCTTTGACCTTCTGGCCACCGCTTCCGCGGAACAGCTTGCTTCAAGCAAAACGATATTCGCCTCATCCCCGACATTGGGCCATGCCTTGACCCCGTCTTGGTTTAATGGGGTCTTCCCTCCTGTTATGAACTGCAGGCTTTTAGCTAAAGAACGTTCCTCAATCATGCGAAACCTCTCAGCAAGGCGACCGGCCTTTTCCAGATTGTCACCGATGCCGAAGGGTGTCCAATGATCAGTGATGCTGTCATTGCCCAGTTCAACTTTCACCCCTTTTTCATGGAGCAGGGGAATGGGGATCGTTCTGAAGATAGGCACTGTGGATGTAATGGATATTCCTGTTTCCGAAAACCTTTCGGCTATACCCGTAGCCTCTGCAACGGAAAGATCTGCCAAACCGCTGGCGTGGCTAACCGTTACCCTTCCTTGCCACCCTGCGTCTTCCGTCATCGAAGCGAGACGTTGCATGGTAAAGAGTCCAAGGTGATCCGGATCATGTAAATGGACATCGATATCGGAATTCGATTCAACCGCGATATCCATGATCGTTTCAAGAGAGCGTTCTATATTTTCATCAATGGTGGCGGGATCCACGCCTCCTACCAGATTCGCCCCATTCTTCATGGCCTCCCTTACTAGTCCCGCGGAATTGCTGCGTAATAGTCCATGCTGTGGGAATGCGACGATTTCATACGTCAATTTATCCTTATATCCTTCGAGCGCTTGAATGGTGGCCTCTAAATTTTTCAGACCTATAACGGGGTCAATGTTACAATGGGTGCGTATATGGGTAGATCCGAAGCCCAATAATAAATCCAGCATTTTTTCTGCTCTTGCTTTAGCGGTAGGCAATAACTCAGGAAGTAAAGCCTGCTCCTCCTCTATCCGGGTTTTCACGCCATTTATGGCAGGCATGCAAGCCTTCCACGGACCGCCATAGTACGTTTTATCAATGTGAATATGCATTTCCTTAAACGAAGGGACCATCAGGAGTCCTTGAACATCATGCTGTGGATCCTGATCTGTTATCGATTCCTCCGCTAATAAAATCGAGGATATTTTTCCATTTTCAATCTTGATGTGGTAATTTCCGGTTTCAGTGCCGGTAACCGTTTCATTTTCATTATAAGTAAAACCATTTTCCAAGCGTACATTCGTCAACCAATACGATCGTGACATTAAACTCACCCTTCCACTCCAGATTGAACATGCATCCATTTCATTATAGTTCTAAAGGCCAATTAATAATTTCAGAATTTTTACTCATTTTTATGTTATTTTTACTTATTGTAAGAAAAAGGCTCACCCTAAAATGGATGAACCCTTTCAGACTGGAGGCAACTCTATGAAAACTCAGTTCGCCTGCAGTTTTTTATTTAAAAAGTTCAATTGATTTCAGAGATCCGCTCCCTTTCCGCCGACTGCCTGCCAAGCCTCCTCGGCACAAGCGCCTGTGGGGTCTCGGCTAGCCAGTAATTCGGTAGGAGTGTCGCAAATCTCTTCAATCCAATGAGGATTACAGTAAAAAACGTAAAGACCGGAGCACTTTATTCGACCCGCTGCACTGTCTTGGGCCGTTGACGCAGTTTATCGACCTAAACCACAAATTATTCGGCAGTTCACGAATTTTTTTCGACCATCATTTTATCGTTACGTCATTTATATCCAGATAGCCTGAAGGGCTGATTGAAAACCCTTTTACTTCTGTCGCGACTGCAGCAACATTTTCAATGACCCTTACAGGAATATACGGGGTGTCACCCATCTCGATTTCCTGTGCCTCTGCGTATAGTTCTTTTCGTTTCCCTTCTTCCTTTTCTTTTCTGGCAGCATCTATTAAACTGTCAACCTTTGGATTGCTGTAAAAGAATGTATTTCCAGCCGCCCCCTGTGAATCCGTATGAAATAGATTATATTGATTATAATCAGCATCTCCGGTCGCGTTTCTCCAACTGATGATGAACATTTCCGATTGCCCTTTATTCACTTGTTCCACGAACGAACCGTACTCCATGACCTGTACCTTCAAATTAATTCCGATCCCTTTTAGTTGGGATTGCAGGACTTCAGCCAAGTTCACTCTTTCCTTACTGTCCATCGTCAGGATGGTCGCATCCAAACCTTTTGAATATCCAGCTTCAGCCATCAGTTTCTTTGCTTCTTTCAGATTGTATTCATAGGCTTCCAGATCTTCGTTGTACCCAAATACTTTAGAGCCCATCAATGAGTTCGCCTTTACTCCCACATTATTGAAGACACCCTTGATGATCGAATCCATTTCTATGGCGTGGGCAATGGCTTTTCTGACCCGGACATCATTGAACGGTTCATTATTGACATTGAACCCTAAATATTCGGTGCCATACCCTTCACTGCGGTAAACATCCATTGCCGGTGAAGATTCCACCTGGTCCATGACCGCTACAGGAAGAGGTTCAGCAATCTGCGCTTCACCGGTTTCAATCATCGATATCCTCGTGGAATCTTCAGGGACGACCTTGAAGATGACCTTGTCCAATTTTGGCTTGTCTCCCCAATAGCTTTTGTTTTTCATCAATGTGATTTCTTGCCCTGGGGACCATGAATCAAAAACGAAAGGACCGGTTCCATTCGGTTCCTGGATGATCTTTTTGCCAAACTTTTCAATTGTTTTCGGACTGATGATGCCGCCTTCGTGATTCGCCAATATGGAAAGGAGCGGGGAAAAAGGTTCCTTCAGAATGAATTGCACGGTAAATTCATCAATCGGTTTCACCTCTTTTACCATATCGAATACTACCGCTCTAGGAGAAGCGACCTTTGGATCCAATAGTCGATCAAACGTCTTTTTTACTGCATCTGCATTAAATGGCGTGCCATCATGAAACGTTACGTCTTCCCTAAGCTTGAATTCCCAAGTCGTGTCATTTATTTGCTTCCATTTTTCTGCTAGCATAGGCTGTATCTCACTATTCTCATCCCGTTGTACAAGACCTTCATAGATTTTATGGTGAGTGACACTAGCGGCGTTAATCGTGGACATGAACTGCTGATCCAAATTCTCAGCGTCGGACAAACGGGCAATGACCAATGTACCCCCTTCGTTTGATGCTTTGCTTTGATCATTTGCCGTCTTGCTTACATCATTGTTAGAAGAACAGCCCGTAATTATGATAACCATGATCATGACTAGAAAAAGCTTTCCTGTTCCACGTTTTAACCCCATCGACTTCGACCTCCCGATTTCATTTAATTGAGCATTTATCTAATTATAGGAAATATTCTGACTATTTATTTTGAAAATCTTTACTATGTTTTTCATTTTCTTTACTTGTTTTCGTAAATGGTTTTCACTTCTGTATCGCTTATCGATTCGACGAACTTAAATGATGGCTTAAACAATTCTTTCTCAGGAAGCTTCTTATAATCTCTTTCCATATATCCTCTTCTCATCTTATCGAAATACTTTTGCCCCTTATATTTGATTTCCATTAAATCAAGATTGGGGATTTTTTGATCCTTCATGACTACTTTTCCATTTATGATGGATAATTTAACGTCCCTTCCTGATCCGCTTACGAACATGGTTCGAATGGGATCATCGATTACACCCATATGATAACTGTCCAAATCAATCGCAATGATATCCGCCTTGGCCCCTGCTGCAATGCGGCCAAGATCATTCCTGCCAAGAAAAGCCGCCGCATCAAGAGTGGCTGACCGAAAGAAGTCGGCAAATGCAGAGCCTTCCGCTTCTCTCTCCATCATCCGTGAGAGCATGCTTCCTGTCCTGACGTTCTGAAACATATCCGGAGGGAAGGTGTCCGTTCCAAGCGCGATATTTATCCCTGCCCTTTTATATTTAGCGAATGATTCCAACGCCTCCCCATGCCTCCCGATAATCAGAGGGCAATGAATCACTGTTGTATTCGTTTCTCTTAGCAGCGCCAAGTCATCACCCTGTCCATATTTCGCTCCACTGTATCCTGAAACAAAGTGGGCATGCGGGATTCCTGTTCTTGGACCCAAAAAGCCAAGGTCGTACAAATATCTAATCGGTGTGACACGGTAAGCTTCCCATACGGTATTGAATTCAAAACTTCCTTGTGCAGCATGGAGCTTTATCGGTACATCCAATTTTTCACTGTAATATTTGATCTGTTTTAATTGCTCTGCAGTTTGAGACTCTATACGTTCTGGAGCGAGCATCCCTCTGACCATGCCTCCATGGGCTCCATCGAATTTTTCTACAAACTCCACCGCTTTCCGCAATCCCGCTTCCCCGGCTTTTTCATCCCAATGCAGTTTTATATTTCCGTCAGGCTCGACGACTCTCATTCCTGATTGGAAACTTGGGCCCAGGTAAATCCTTAACCCCAATTCAGCTGCATGTTTTGCCGCAGCTGCCAATTCTTCATAGGTTTCGGCCCAGCTTTTATAAAAAACGGAAGTGATGGGCATGGCCGTCGTCACACCATGAAGAATGAGTTGTGAATAAGCATATAAAGATTTAAAGGATTCTTCTTCCTCGGTCATTAATTCGGGATGTCCGCTTTGTATATGATTCTCTGACCAGAGAAGGTTTTTCTGTCTGTTGGAACCGGCTTCAAAATGTAAAATATCATGGTCAATGTCCCCTAATGCATTTAAATCGATGAACCCGGGACTGATAATGGCGTTACCGGCATCCATTACCTCGTCCACTTCTTCCGGATAATTTTTTCCAACATACAGAATCGTGTCTTTTTCATAAACAATCTCTGCGTTTTCCAAAATGACATGATCGCACCCGTCATACCCAATTACATATCTTCCTTTAAGCTTGGTTTTCATCTTATTCCCCTTTCCTCATTGCGGCAGCGTCTTCCCGTTCGTCATATCTTTTTTCATCTACATATGCCCTGGCATGTCCCCAGAAATATTTCGTCGGCTGCATATACTTTTCGAGCCCGGCACGCTTTATCGTTGAAAAGGCCTCTTCATTCGCTTCGTTCAGCACTGTACTTTCATGAACCGTCCGTACATTCCTCCCTTCCATGATCAATTTCCCATCCACGATGACATGCTCCACATCATTCGCCACTGCTTGGAATACAAGCCGGTGAACATGCATGAATTCAGGGGTCAGATGAGGCTGATGCAGATTGACCGTAATGACATCCGCTTTTTTCCCGATCTCCAGGGAGCCTATTTCATCATCCCAGCCAATGCATTTCGCAGCATCTATCGTGATCATTTCCAACAGTTTGCCTGGGGGCAAATAATAGTAGTCCCTAAGGGCTGCCTGGTGAACGAACTGCGTTTTCCTCATTGCCTGAAACATATCGAAACTTGTGGAAGGGGAAGTCCCATCCGTGGAGATCGCCACAGTTGCACCCATCTCCAATAATTCAGTTATCGGGGTGCGTGCATGAACCTGTCCAAATCCAGGTGATGCACTGACGTTGGTACCTGTTTCTGCCAGTATTCTTGCTTCATCGAAGGAAATGCCCCGACAATGCTGTAAATGGACATCCGGACCCAATAGGGCATTTTCCTTATCCTGTATCGCTAAATGAATCATCCCGCCAAAGGCATCGGAGTGTATCCTTGTGTTATATTTCCTGGCAATCTCCCTTATTTTCTTCGCTTGATAAAGATCATGATCATTCAGCCCATAAAGCCTGTCAGGTGATGTGGGATTGGAAGGATCAACGGATGTCACAATGACAAATGGTGTAATGAAGGCTCTCGTGCGGTCTTCATTCGCATGGTTCAGTGCCTCGATCACCGCTTCCGCCCCCTTCAATACTTCTTCATAGGAAACTTCCTTCACCACTCTCTTTCCGTCAATCCACCGGCTGAATGAATGGGGCCATGGAGGGTTGCAAGGACCCGTGCAAACCACTTCCCTGATTCCCACTTCGGCGTATGCTTTTGCATGATTGATGGCGAAAATCGGTTCATCGGATCGTGGCATGGATCCTAAAACGCTCACCCCGGTTGTCACTCCCGCCTTTAATCTCTCAAGGGAGGACAGCTTTCCTTCGTAATACCAAAAGTCATCCGTAACAAAATGCTTGTACGTATTTGTCATGATGGGCATCCAAAAATCAATATTCTCCATTGCAATCGTTTTGAACATGGAATGTCCCCCATGACCATGAACATCTATTAATCCGGGCAATATACACTGATGGCTGCAATCAATGACTTTTACAGCCTCATACTTCAATTTCAGTTTTTCGGTTGAATCAACGGCTAAAATCCTTCCTTGATTAATGGCGATGGCGCCATCCTGCAGAATTCTCCTGTTTTGATCCATGGTTATCACGGTTCCATGGATTAGCAGTAAATCTATCATATTTCCCCTCCTAATTGAGAAGACAGCATAACATCCTTATGCTGCCTTCCTTTTTTGATGATTTCCCTACTTCACGGTTACGTCATCAAGCATTAAATAATTTGCCGGATTCAGCCAAAGCCCTTTAACCGTCCCACCATATACCGCCAAATGTTCATAGTTACGGATAGGAACATATGGAACTTCTTCCCTCTCAATATCCTGTGCCTTCGAATATAGTTCCTTACGTTTATCGCCATCCGATTCTTTACGTGCACTTTCAATCAATTTGTCCACTTCCGGGTTGCTATAGAATGAACTGTTTCCAGCAGCACCTTGGGATTTGCTATCAAAAAGATTGAATTGATTATAATCTCCATCCCCGGTAGCATTGCCCCAGCCGCCTATCGATACCTGGTGCTCGCCTTTAGCGGTCGCATCAATGTAGGCCCCATACTCAAGGACTTGAATCTTGACCTTGATTCCAATTCCTTTTAACTGGGATTGAATCACTTCGGCCATATTAATCCTTTCCTTACGGTCACTCGTCGTCAATGTAAACTCCAAGCCATCCTTGACCCCTGCCTCAGTCAAGAGCTTCTTCGATTCATTAATATCATAGTCGTAGCCTTTTATATCCGGATCATAGCCAAACACTTTTGGGCTCATTGTCGAATTTGCCCTCGTACCGACATCGTTATAAACCCCTTTAATAATCGAATCGACCTCGATGGCATGAGCGACCGCTTTACGGACACGTACATCATCGAAAGGTTTTTTCTTAACATTGAAGCTTAGGTATTCAACCGCAAGTCCCTCCGTGCGATATAAATTCATCGTGTCCGATGCTTCGATCCTATCAATCTCAGTAACTGGCACTTGATCGGTCACATGTGCTTCACCGGTTTCAATCATCGCAATCCTCGTGGCATCTTCAGGGACAACCTTGAATACTACGCCATCAATCTTCGGTTCATCCCCCCAGTATTCCTCGTTTTTCGTAAGTGCGATCTCTTCACCTGGCTTCCACGATTTAAAAACGAAGGGCCCTGTCCCAACCGGGTTTTGACCTAACTTGTCACTATGTTCCTTAATCGCTTTAGGGCTGATGATGCTTCCTTCATTACTCACTAAAATCGATAACAGCGGTGCATAAGGATATTTCAGCTTGAATTGTACGGTCGTTTCGTCAACCACTTTAATTTCTTTGATCATTTCCAATTTACCAGCCTGCGGAGAAGCTGTTGCCGGATCAAGTATCCTGTCGAAATTGGTTTTCACCGCTTCGGCATTGAATGGAGCTCCATCATGGAATTTGACTCCCTCTTGCAATTTAAATTCCCAAGTGACATCATCCAGTTGTTTCCACTCTTTTGCCAGCAGCGGTTTAGGATCCATGTTTTTATCAGGAACGACCAACGTTTGATAAACCTTTTCATAAACGACGTTTGCTGATGGAATGTCTGTTATGAAATGAGGATCCAGGATGGTCGCATCAGATAATCTCGCGACGATCAGTGTACCTCCTTCTTTCGCTTTTCCTTCCGGTTCCTTGCTGCCGGTTTGATCTGCTGAACACCCAGATAAAACGGATGAGATGCCTAATAACGATGCAAACAGTAACCCCATCATACTTTTTCTCATTCTATTTCCTCCCTTTTCAACCTGCCTTTGTTTCTCCAAGTAACTTTCAGCTATGAGTACATCGGGCTTACTTCAAATTATAAAAAAAAACAGAATTTTATATTTTCAGAATCTTTACACATTTTTTAATTATCTTTACTGCTTTTCCGCATCATATTTACTTCAATACCTATTTTGAATAAATTTAATGAAAGAAAAGGAGGAAGTGCAATGAAGCCAGAGATCGTCATTAATAATACCGAATTGAAGGTAAACGAAAAAAAATCTCCAAAACTAAGCCACTGGAAAGCCTTTTATAAAAAATTCAAGAGAAATAAACTGGCATTGATAGGCGGGTATATCGTACTTTTTTATATTTTATTGGCTATCTTTGCACCTTTGATTTCACCGCAGGATCCCTATGAAATTGATTTAGTCAACAAACTCCAGCCTCCGTCGGCCGAACATTGGATGGGTACGGATGATAAAGGAAGGGATATTTTAAGCAGATTATTATATGGAACCCGGCTTTCATTAACCGTTGGATTTGTCTCTGTATTCTTCGGGGCTTTCATTGGCATTCTGCTTGGGTTAACGGCTGGTTATTACGGAAAATGGATCGATACCGTCATTATGAGGATTGTCGATGTTCTGCTGGCTTTCCCGGGAATATTGCTCGCACTTGCCATCATTAGTGCCCTTGGCCCAAGTTTAATCAATGTAATGGTAGCGGTCGGTGTCTTTTCCATACCCATGTTTGCCCGAATTGTCCGCGGCTCCACACTGTCAGTCAGAAAGCTTGAATATATCGATGCCATCCGTGCATTGGGAGCCACTGACTTCACGATCATAACCAAGCACATTTTCCCGAATATTCTATCACCTGTCATCGTTCAAGCTACATTACGTCTGGCAACAGCCATTCTATCGGCAGCCGGATTATCATTCCTGGGGCTGGGAGCCCAGCCTCCCTCACCGGAATGGGGAGCCATGTTGAGCAGCGGTCGGGATTATTTGTTCAGCGCCCCTCACATCGCTTTGTTTCCGGGAATAGCCATATCAACACTGGTACTCGGTTTCAATGTCTTCGGGGATGGACTTAGAGATGCCCTGGATCCAAGAATGAAAAAATAAGGAGGAGAGAAAATGTTCGTATTTATAATCCGACGGGTCTTTCAAACCATACCGGTTTTACTAGGAGTAAGTCTTGTTGTTTTCCTCATCATGCAAATGGTCCCTGGAGATCCGGCAACACTGCTTGCAGGTGAAGGAGCGACTAAAGAAACGATTGAATCACTGCGACATGAGCTTGGCTTGGATCGCCCAATCCTTTATCAATACGTCGACTATATCATTCATGCCGTTCAAGGAGACTTTGGGGAATCACTCCGCAGCAGCCGGCCTGTTTTGGATGAAATCATGGTCCGCTTGCCGATCACCCTGGAACTGGCACTCGCCAGCATTTTCATAACCGTTGTCCTTGGTATGCTTGCAGGAATCATCTCGGCAACCAAGCAATACTCGGCAGCTGACATTTCCATCATGATCGTTGCTTTACTGGGAATCTCTTTACCTAGTTTTTGGCTGGGTCTGATGCTTATCTACTTCTTTTCCGTAAACCTTCAGTGGTTTCCGGTTTCAGGTTGGGGAACCATCAGGCACATGATCCTGCCAGCGATAACCCTTGGGGCCGGCGGAGCGGCCATAGTTGCCAGGATGACCAGGTCGAGCATGCTCGAAGTCGTTCGCCAGGACTACATCCGGACAGCAAGAGCCAAGGGATTAAAAGAATATGTCATCATTTATAAACATGGCCTGAAAAATGCGCTTATCCCCGTCATTACAGTCGTTGGCCTCCAGTTCGGTGCACTCCTCGGCGGTACTGTATTGACAGAGTCCGTTTTTGCCATCAATGGACTTGGGAGATTGATAGTCGATGCAATCAGAACGAGGGATTTACCAATGGTTCAGGGCGGGGTCCTTATCGCTTCCGTTATCTTCGTATTCATGAATTTGGCAGTGGATGTCCTCTATCGATACTTTAACAAAAGAATAGATTTGAATTAAGGAGGTATGATGATGAAACAGGTTGATGATAAAATACTGGAGGTAAAAAATCTGCAGACCCACTTTTTCACTGACGAAGGCACGAGTAAAGCCGTCGACGGAATCAGTTTCTCCCTAAATAAAGGGGAAACCCTTGGAATCGTCGGGGAGTCGGGAAGCGGCAAAAGTATAACATCCTTATCATTGTTAAGGCTTATTCCATCACCACCCGGAAAGATTGCCGGGGGCAGCATCCTTTTTAAAGGGGAGGATCTGCTTACGAAGACTGAAAAACAGATGCGGTCCATACGCGGCAATGAAATTTCGATGATATTCCAGGAACCGATGACATCATTGAATCCCGTATATTCAGCAGGTGAGCAAATTGCAGAAGCGATCCGGCTCCATCAAAATCTTGGAAAAAAAGAAGCATGGGACAAAGCGGTCGACATGCTTCGGCTCGTCGGAATCCCCTCACCTGAAAAAAGGGCAAAACAGGAGCCGCATGAGCTAAGCGGCGGAATGAGGCAAAGGGTCATGATTGCCATGGCACTTGCCTGTCACCCTGAGGTTTTAATAGCCGATGAACCTACTACTGCATTGGATGTGACGATCCAGGCCCAAATCCTGGAACTGATTAAGACGCTGCAAAAGGATTTCGGGACGGCTGTCATTTTGATCACTCATGATTTGGGTGTCGTATATGAAACCTGTGATCGCGTTGCTGTCATGTACGCAGGGAAAATCGTTGAATACACATTGGCCAAGGAAATATTCACAAATCCTAAACATCCATACACCATCGGTTTATTAAACTCCCTTCCGCGTCTGGACATGGACCAGGAGGAATTGACTACAATTCCCGGGACTGTTCCGAGTCCTTACAATATGCCTAAGGGCTGCAGCTTTGCCCCCCGCTGTGCACATGCGAAGAGCATTTGTGAACAAGCCGTACCGGATCTACAATCGACCGGCCCAAGCACCCAGGTCAGCTGTTGGATGTTCACCCCCCAATGGGAGAAGGAATATGACACTCAAGAGAAGGTAGGGGTTTAATGATGGGTGTACCAGTTGCAGAGAAAAAGGTTCTGCTTAAAGTGGATCAATTGAAACAATATTTTCCGATCAAGGGTGGATTTTTCGGAAGAACCGTCAATCATGTAAAAGCCGTTGATGACATCAGCTTCCATATCTATCAGGGTGAAACCTTAAGCATAGTTGGCGAATCCGGCTGCGGAAAATCGACTACCGGAAGGGCGATCCTTCGATTGGACGAACCTACAAGCGGGAGTATACATTTTCAGGATAGGGATTTACTGAGTTTAGGAAAAAAGGAAATGAGGAGCACCAGGAAGGACTTACAAGTTATTTTCCAAGATCCATTTGCCTCTCTTAATCCCAGACAGACCATAGGGAAGATTCTCGGAGAAGCCTTAGCCATACAAAATGTAGTGCCTAAAGAAAAACGAAAGAGCAGGATTGAAGAATTATTGGGACATGTCGGGCTGAGACCTGAATCCACGGAAAGATACCCGCACGAATTCAGCGGCGGCCAGAGACAGCGGATCGGCATTGCACGGGCCCTTGCAGTGGACCCAAAATTGATCATATGTGACGAAGCCGTATCTGCACTCGATGTCTCCATTCAAGCGCAAGTACTGAATTTATTAAAATCGTTACAGCGACAGTTCGACCTTACCTTTCTTTTCATATCACATGATTTGGGTGTGGTCAGACATATCTCGGATCGTGTAATGGTCATGTATCTCGGAAAGATAGTCGAAATAGCCGATAAAAAGTCCATTTTCGAGCAGCCACAGCATCCATATACGAGAGCATTGCTATCTGCCATCCCAGTACCGAATCCAGTGCATGAAAGGGAACGGATCCTATTGACGGGTGATGTCCCCTCACCCATCGATCCTCCAAGCGGCTGCCGCTTCCATACACGATGTCCTTTTGCATTGGACATCTGTAAAACAGAGGCACCAGAACTAAAATTATCTGAACAGAATCATCAAGTGGCTTGTCACATTGTGTCATAAGTTGTAGATTTCCCAAGGGGTCTTTAGTATGATACTAATAGACAGAATAATTAAAGTTATATAAAAATATAACCAACAGAGGTTCTCCATGCTTAGTTACGAGGGATTCACGTTAATTATCATGCTCTTCATATTAGCTCCCATCATGGGAGCTATCGCTCTTTTATTTCTATTCATATTCGAGAAGCGGATCGATCTCCTTGAAAATAAAAACAAAGAGATACGTCTGGAGCAAGCACTTCAAGAAGCACAATATAATAAATTGAACCAGCAAATCCAGCCTCACTTTTTGTTTAATACACTAAATGTCATTTTGGGCTTGGCCCGCCTGAACAGGACGGCTGAACTGATCAGGGCCTTAGAGGCATTTTCGCAATTCTTGAAATTCAAATATAAAGCAACTGAACCATTAATCCCCCTTTCCCAGGAAATTCAGTATACTCAGCATTATCTCGACATCCAAACCCTTCGCTTTGGCGATCGCCTTAAGATCGATATGGAGTGCCCAGACCCATTATCAATTGCAATGGTACCCCCTTTCATTCTCCAGACTTTAGTGGAGAATTCGTTTAAACACGGCTTGGAAAAAAAAGTGGGGGAAGCCCTTCTGCATATCCGGTTCCATCAGGATTCGCAGATGGTGTATCTCGAAGTGATGGATAATGGATTAATGGGACATTCCGTTACAAACGAAGGCGGCCATGGCCTGGATAATATCCAAAAACGTTTATATTTGTATTTCAATGACCGTGCACAATTGAATATATCTTCTAATGAATCTGGAACAAAGGTAGAGGTATCATGGCCACTGGTTCATGATAAGAAAATGGAGGAGGCGGCGCCGGAATGAATGTATTATTAGTTGATGACGAACCATTGGTCCTTGAACAAATGGAATATATGATTCAGTCCATATACCCTTTTTGGAAGTTTCATAAAGCTGCTGATGCCTGTCAGGCACTGACCCTCACCCAAAATTTTAAAATAAACCTCGCTTTCCTGGATATCAATCTTCCGGGGCGATCGGGTCTTGAATTTGGTGAAGACCTAAGGGCACTGAACAAAGAAGTGGAAATCATCATGGTGACCGCACATCAAAGTTTCGATTATGCCCAGCAATCCATAAGGATAGGCGTAGTTGATTATTTAACGAAACCTGTAATTGAAAGCGATTTGCATAAAGTGCTATCCAGGTATGATAAAAGGGAGTCTTCTCATAACTACTCAACCCTGATTCACCATTCCCTTTCATTCATTCATGAAAATTATGCTGAAAAACTCTCCCTTTCGGACATCGCCCGTGAAGTGCATACCAACCCGACTTATTTAAGCAGGAAATTCCATGAAGAAGTCGGCACTTCCTTTTCGGAATATTTAATGCAATATAGAATAAAGGCAGCTAAAAGGGCCTTAACCAATAACACCAGTTGGAGCATATCAGACGTCGCTGAAAACTCGGGTTTCAATAGCCAGCATTATTTCAGCACTTTATTCCGGAAGATAGAGGGAATCACGCCCAAGGAGTTCCGCGAGAAAGGAAAATGAACATTGCGACCACGTACATTTCAAGAATACGTACAAGGCCCCATTCAAATTGGGATGGGTTTAGGGATCATCTCCCTCCTGGCACGCTGGGTGACGGGAACAACGATATTATCCTCCCCTGAATCGATGGTGAAGTATGGAGTTTTCGGAGGGATCGGCTATGCCCTGATGGGAGCGATCGCCCTGTTCATGTTCAGTTTCATCGGGAAGAGGGTCAGGCAGGATTTTCCCGTCGGTTTGACCATCGGGGACTATTTAAAAACCCGGCTTCATCCATTGGGATATTGGATATTGATCGTGATTCTGGTCATGACCAGCTTACACATTTTATTCATTCAGGGAATGGCCGCGTCCACCCTATTGCAGTTTCTTTTCGACACGCCGCTCTATGTCGGGCTGTTCTTCTTTTACGGTTTTTGTGTTCTTTTTGCTGGCTTCGGCGGGTTAAAGCTCATTCATCGATTCGCAGCTTTTCAAGTCGTCTTCATGTTTGCCGCCGTTATCTTAATTCCTTTATACTTTTTCGTCAAGGAAGGCATTCAGCCTGTTTATGATGGGATTCGTTTATACCATCCTTACATGCTGGTGATCAATAAGTATGATCTATGGAGTTTTCTTTTTGCAGGACTTCTTGTTGGATTCGGCCAGTTTTTCTTTGACCTGACATCATGGCAGCGATTATTTATGATGGAAATGAAAAAGGTTCGATTGACATTTTCTTTATCCGGCCTTATTTGGATCATATTCCCGCTCTCATTTTCATCCCTGTTCATAATGGTTATCTTTACGGGCGGATTCACTGATATACACTCGATTTTGGCTGGATTGGCAAACAAGATAACGACTCCATTCTTTTTCATCCTTTTTGTGCTCTGTGCTTTCAGTGCAATCACCTCGACATTCGGTGCCTGCCTGCATTCATTGGTAAGCCTGATCGTCGCCAATATTCTTGAACCCTTCCAAACCAAAAAAAGCGACCAGCAAAAAATAAGGATGGCCTGCCTGCTTTCAGTCTGTATGGGTGGATTGATTTTCGTAGCTACGCTCTTCTATTCCCCAAACCTGTTAGAGCTCTTATTTTATTCAGGTAATGTATACTCAGCATTGCTGGCTCCCATTCTGGTAATCGTATTCAGTAAAGGGAAAATCGCTGATTTCATACCGATAAGCGCGGTCTTGGCCATTGCCGCTTCATACATCATCCAGCCTTATGTAAGTGAATTCCAAAGCATATGGTTTAGCGGATTGGCTTCATTGACCATCATAGTGATTTGTACGATCCTTACGTTCATCAAGAAAAAATGGAGATTCGTAATAACAAAACGGCATGTATGACGAAGGCCAACTCATTGGATTTCGAAAACGATATAGCTTCCATCAAAGCGTGTGATGAACCTGGCTCATATTAGCCGTTATTTCACCTAAGGATGCAATCTGTTACATGTAAAAAAAGTTGCCGACATAAAGTCGGCAACCCAAAGTTAAAGAAGAAGGATGATCCATTTCACTTACGAATTACCTTTTCGAGAAACTCACCTTATTCAAACCGGAAATATAAATGCGATCTCCTGATTTTAGTGTGGTGGTCACGCTTGTTACTGAATAATCATCACGTTCATTTGAAAGGATTTCATTTACAAGTAAATTTTGTCCCCTGTAAATAATTAAATTCCCTGATGAACTGGTTGTCGTTATTTTATATTTTCCCGCATTTATATCTTTACCGACTGTCCAGTATCCAGCATGCAATGTATTCGATTTAACATTAGTGACTTTGACAAACTGGACACTGTCTAATCCAGAAATTTCAATACTATCCCCCGATTTTATATCCGTTGTAACAACGGTTACGCCAAAACCATCATCTTCACTTGATAGAATCTCATTTACAAAACGGTCGTAGGTATTCATACCGATAAATAAATTACCACTGCCCGATTTCGTAGTGATTTTATAACGGCCTGCTGGTAAATCTTTGCCCGCTTTCCACTTCCCTGCACTTAAACTTTTACTATAAGGTACATGAATCGTAGTTGTACTTGCTTTACCATTTATAGTGGTCACTGTAATCTTGGCCGTCCCTACACCTACAGCCGTGACTTTCCCTTTACTATCCACTTTCGCTATTTTAGAATTGGAAGATTTCCATTTCACTGTTTTATTCGTTGTATTGCTTGGGCTTACCGTTGCAGATAAAGTTAAGGTTTTACCCTTATATATAGTAGCGGAAGTCTTGTTCAGCTTAACTGATTTTGCCATGATCGGAGCTGTAACCGTTACTTTTACCTTTACATCCTTTGCACCCTTAACAGTTGCCGTAACTGTTGTCGTTCCTTTTGCTTTGCCGGTTACCTTCCCTTTGCTATCCACCGTTGCAATTTTGGTGGAAGCGGATTTCCACTTCACGGTTTTATCTGTACTATCAGAGGGTGAAACGGTTGCAGTCAGTGTTCCAGTCTTGCCTGCTGTAATGGATAAACTCGTTTTATTTACTTTTACTGTTTTAGCAGAAACTTTTACAGCTACCGTTTTCATCACTTTCGTGTTATCTTTTGCAGTCGCCGTTATGGTAGCGGATCCGTTGGCCATTCCTTTGATGTTGCCTTTTGAATCCACTTTTGCGACTTTTGCATTTGAACTTTTCCATAAAACCGTTTTATTCGCTGCATCAGTCGGAGCTACCGTCGCAGTTACTTTTACAGTTTGATTATTTGTAATATTCAATGTGGATTTACTTAACTTCAAACTGGTTGGTACAATGTTCGTCACCGTAACTTGAATACTTTTTTTAATGGAAGCATCACCATTTGCTGTAGCGGTCAGGGTCGCACTGCCAGCTTTACGTGCTTTTACGTTGCCTTTCGTATCCACTGTCGCAATTTCCGGATCACTGGTTGTCCAGCTGACGCTTTTATTAACGGCAGTAGAAGGGTTTACCGTAGCCCTTAACTGTTCGGTTCGGTTTACCACTAGGGACAAGCTGGACTTACTTAACGAGATACTTTGAGGAACAAGGATCTTTTCTTTAAAACTCATCGTACCGATTAAAGATGAGATATAGACTTTTTCTCCCTCTGAAAGCTTATACTCCAAAGCATCATCTTCATAATAGAGGCTGAAGGAATCTTTTTCATTATAGCTTTCATCAAAAATGTCTATATATGCCGTATCATAGTCATCCATTGGGCGATCAATGTCCAATGTATAAGTTCCTACCGGAATATCAGTACCGACCTCATAATAACCTGCAGATACACCTTTTAAATCCAGTTTCGGGATTTGCTGTACCTCTACAGTAGTAGCATCATAGAGATTGACATCTATTTTGTCTCCTTCTATTAAACTTACGGTAAATCGTTTGGACGAGTACTCATCATCACTAAGCGTTTCAAAAATGATATCGTTATTTCCTCTGCTGATGGAAATGGCAGCCGCACCTTCAGGGATACTGAATTTAGTTAATCCTGCAGATATATCCATCCCTGCTGTATATGTCCCATCACTTAAAGATTGACTACTTACAGCCTGTGCCGTCTTACTTCCTAACCCAATCGATAGTGATAGTACCAACATGACAATCACTTTAATAAATAAATTCCTCTTCATAAGTAAACCATCTTTCTTATTAAATTTTTACAACCAATAAGTATATCGACAACAAATTCCATATATTTTCATTATGCAATAAATTAATGTTACTGTATGGTATTTTTGGAAATATTTTTATCATTCACATATTCAGAAGTGACCTGCGTGCATTTGGCTCCGCATGTCTTGAGGGAGTCTATAACACAACAAATAAAAAGAGCTTGATCTATATAGATCAAGGCAGTTTTAGAGACAAAAAAGAAAATGCGAGACTCCTGCGGGAAAAGTGCGTCCAAGGGAGACCCCGCAGGCGGAAAGCGAGTGCCTGGAGGCAACGTTCTTATTTTACAAACCCTCAAAAAAACTGTAGGCAAAATCAATTATTATCTAGTTTGTCTACAGTCTGGAGTTTTGATCTCTATAAAGATAGACTCTTAACCCTTTAAATCAAGGTTCATCGATAATATAAAATTCAAGTCACACTATTAATCTCGTAAAAACTTAGCTATCCACCTTTTTGAAGTACCGATAAACCTTTTCTAGTTTTTGGGTTTGTTTCCCCTTCGGACTTTCCATATTACCGAATTCGAAAAACTTCACTTTTTTGATTCCGACAAAATTGAACAACGCTCTCTTCATCAATATTTTATGGGCATCATTCAACCAGAGAAGTGGATACTTTGCAGGGCCCTTCATCGTGGACACACATACGACCGACTTTCCTTTTAGAAGACCTTCTGGTAACAGTCCCTTCTTATCCCTGTAGGCAAAATTCGCAGAAAATAATTGATCAATGTATCCCATGAGCATGGCGGGAGGCCTCCCCCACCAGATTGGATAGACAAAGACAATCTGGTCAGCCCAAGTAATCTGGTTTCTATATTTTTCAAGCTGAGGATCACGATGCATATCACGCCTTCGTTTATGCTCATTGAACTCCAAGAGTGGATTAAAGCCCTCAGCATATAAATCCAACACCTGCAGCCCCTTTATGTTGGTGTTCTCCTTACTACCTTTGATGACTTTTTGTAAAAAGGCATAGCTTAAACTCTTATGATTTGGATATGTGTAAATGACCAACATGTTCATGACGCCCCCCCTATTTACTTATCATTTGATAACAATAATATAGCACTCCCTTTTTTTTGTTGTCAAATGATAATTGTGTTTTGATAACACTTTTGTTATCTTCTCTGTAGAGGTGAAAGTTATGGACAAAAAAGCTCTATTTGATAAATGGGTCTCATTTACAACTTCCGTACATCAAGTGACACACGAATTAACACAACATGCTAAATCTACTTCGATCACGCCAGTTCAATATAATATTCTTGAATACATCACAGTCAGTCAGCCTGTCACTCCAAGTGAAATCAGTGACTGTCAGCATATTTCCATGCCTAACACGAGCCGTGAACTGAAAAAATTAAGCGAAAAGAATCTAATTGAAAAATTAAGTGATTCGGAAGATAGACGGAAACAATACATCCGTCTCTCGAAAGAAGGGGAAATGATGATGAACGAAGCCTTTGCAATCGTGGAATCCCGTTTCCAAAGCCGACTGCAGTATGCATCGAAGGAAGACTTAGAGGATATTGAGCGTGCCATGGATATTCTTCACACAAAACTTTTTTACTAATGCATGAATACACAAAATAGGCTCCCTCGATTGAAGTTGACAACTGATCAACTTCAATCGAGGGAGCTTCTACGCATAAAACTAACTTATAATCAGGTACCGCAAAAGGTCTGGTAAGGTGTTGTTGACTCAGGTAGTGTCGAGTATTCAGCTTGTTCCTTGCAGTGTGCATAAGGATTTGAAAGAACCGCCAAAAGCCGTTCCATCACGCTGTAGTCCCCTTGCTCCACTGCCGCCTCCAACGCCTCTTCCACCCGGTGGTTCCGTGGGATAACCGCAGGATTGCTGTTCTGCATCAACTGATTCGAAGATTCCTTCGATTCCTTCTGCCTGCCAAGTCTCGCCTGCCAGAGCTCTTGCCACTGAGCGAATTCAGGTGTCCCGAAAAGGACCGTTTCCTCCATCGTATTAAAGGTCAAAGCACGGAAGGTATTGGTATAGTCGGCACCATGCTTTTTCATCATGCTGAGGATGCCATTAATAAGGGCTTCATCCTGTGTCTCTTCGTTGAATATCCCCAGTTTTGCTCTCATTCCCGCTACCCAATTAGCGTGATAAAGATCATTAAAAACGGAAATCTTATCTTGGGCCAGCGTAACCGCCTGATCCTCATCATCATGCAGCAGCGGCAATAGGGATTCAGCGAATCGCGCAAGATTCCATCCCCCGATAACCGGCTGGTTGCCATAGGCATAGCGACCTTGGGTATCAATTGAACTGAATACCGTTGCAGGATCAAAAGCATCCATGAAGGCGCAAGGGCCATAATCGATGGTTTCCCCGCTAATCGTCATGTTGTCGGTATTCATCACCCCATGGATGAAGCCAACCAGCTGCCATTGGGCAATAAGCTTGGCCTGACGCTTGATCACTTCCTGAAGGAGCGCAAGATAACGGCCTTCACCGGCTTCAATATCTAGAAAATGACGCTTTATTGCATAGTCGGCAAGGGTCCGGAGTTCCTCGACCGTACCCCATTTTGCACCGAATTGAAAGGTTCCGACACGAAGATGACTCGAAGCCACACGAGTCATGATGGCACCAGGCAGCACGGTTTCACGGATTACCGTTTCACCGGTCGTCACCACTGCCAGACTTCGGGTGGTAGGAATGCCGAGCCCGTGCATCGCTTCGCTGATGATGTATTCGCGCAGCATCGGTCCAAGTGCAGCCCGGCCATCGCCACCGCGGGAGTACGGCGTTCTTCCCGGACCCTTCAGCTGGATATCATACCGCTCGCCTTGAGGCAAAATCTGCTCGCCAAGCAGTATCGCCCGGCCGTCGCCTAACATGTTAAAATGCCCGAATTGATGCCCAGCATAGGCTTGGGCAAGAGGCGAAGCACCTTCTGGAACCTCGTTGCCGGCAAACACCGCTACGCCATCATCGCTTTGCAGCTTTTGAACGTCCAAACCAAGGGATGCAGCCACACGATCATTGAGAATGATCAACTCCGGTGAACGTACAGGAGTCGGGTTCGTGCTCGTGAAAAATTTTTCCGGAAGACGGGCATAACTATTATCTAAATTCCATCCAGTTTCATTTGTCATGGTTTCTCCTTTTCTTGTTTTGACTTTATTGTATAAAGGTCTTTCTCTCATGATTCAATTAATAAACGTCATAAAGCACAGGTGCAGTCCATTTTAATGTCTACTTCTGCCAATTAATTATACCGTCTCAGGATAAAAATGGCTCTTTTAAAGTCATGTAAAATCAATGGCGCCTTCCGGGATTTCATAAAACGATTGTGTAAAGCGCAATAACCTCGCTGTCCCTTAGAAATAAAGAAAGCAGGTACCCTTACTGGGTTCCTGCTTAAGAATATAGTCGATTCCCGTTTAAAATTGTGATACTGCTCAGCGTGATTAAATGAAATCAGGACGAAAGAAGTATGATTTCCTGATTAATTCCACATACAGAATTGCTCATTTATTCTTTTTTAAGCTCATCCCCATTAATAATAAACATTGCATCATGTTTCCCACTATTTAAAACTATTTTGATGATTCCTTCTCCAGACATTGATTCAAATGAACGAATTGCATCGCCTTTTATTTTTTTAGAGAATACCTTTTCTCCCTTTGAATTAATTACTATACATTCTATTTCACTACCAGATTGATCGTTCTTTATTGAAATAGTATTATCTTCTTTTAAAAGAGTTTTTATATCAAGCGTTTTCTCTTTACGAAGGTTACCTGAGATACTCATATCAGCCACTAATTCTGTTGAGTCTTTTAAATATGTTGTATTAATTTCAATGCCATCCCGTGCCATTGTTCCTGAATCTGTTAAGGTATTCATTAAGATTAGTCCAAGCAGCATGAAAGCACCTATTACCAATATTAATTTTTTCAAATACTATCATTCCCTCCTTTTAATTCTCTTTTCAAAAAATCGGGATAGGAATATTTTAAAAAATCCCAGCACCCTCCTTAAGTGATATTACTACAGTAATGGTTAATATAGGTATTTTAAATTATAAAAATCACAATAAATTGAAAAAAACAACAGAAATATGTGCTTTTAGTATCATTTTTACTATAAAACAAGGAAAAGGGACGTTATAAAATTAGCTTGTGCAAAAAAAGCCTGCCGTTAAATCGGCAGGCTTCAGTTTATCGACAAAAGGGGGTTCGGAATGGTCTCATTCCGAACCATGATTTTAATGAGACTTGGTTATCCTCCATGTTTTTTTACTTTTTTATATGGATGAAACCCTCATTGGATTGAAGAAATTTGCGACACTCCTGCCGAATAACTGGCTAGACGAGACCCCACAGACGCTTGCGGCAAGGAGGCTTGGCAGACAGTCGGCGGAAAGGGAGCGGATTTCTGAAATCAATTGGAACGTTTTTTAAAGAAAAAAACTGTAGGCAAACTCGCTTTCTACGATTTTGTCTACAGTCTGAAGCCAGCCTTTGATTCGGCGGGCTTTTTTACATTATCTACAATCTTCCCAAACAGGTGAACAGAAACTTGCCAATCGAGTGGAGGATTCGACATAATATAAAAATGCCAGGGTTTGGGCATGACACAAAGAAGGTTTTCATTATGTCGAAGGTAATAATTGGTGGCTATATATTCGTCATCAATTAGAAGATTTAGAAACACCATGTTCGGAGATACTGGATACTAATTTATTGAAAAAATGTATCGCTTACTACAACGAAGTTTTGTCTCGACATCAGGAAGTGGATGGTCCATGCGTAGTTCATATGGACTTTCGTCCAGGTAACATATTAGTTCTTAATGAATCAAAGATATCTGGGCTTATTGATTTTGAAAGTGCCCATGGAGGTCCATCTGAAATAGACTTCACAAAGATAAAGCAGTATGTATGGGACGTGTACCCAGAGACTAAAGAGGAATTTATATTGGGATACAAAAGCATCCGGACCTTGCCAAATTTAGAAAATTTTCTACCTTTTTAATCTTTTTACCACGCATTTAGTGGAGTAGCTTGGTGCAAAAAACGTGGTATTGAAAAGAACAAAGAATTCCTTGCCGAAAATATACAAATATGTGCTCCTAGTTTTGTAATGTTTTACTTAAATGTAATTTCATTTTGATTAAAAAATCTGATTGCCCTTAGAGTAGGGCTAATCAGATTTTTTGTTCCAAATATTGTCTTAGCGTATATTTTTGTTAAAATGTTGGCTGTACCCCTTGATAAGCTAAATCCGAAAATGGATACATTACTAAAAGTTGAAAAGGATAACCTTAAAAACTTGGCACGAAGGCAAAAACGCTGACGTTGGTTACTTTAAAACTTTGGATCCACGCTGTTCACTAATCTATATCCGAATGCCTTGGTGCCAGGAATTAATTTTTTGTTTCCATTGATTTATTACCTTGATTGCATCAAAGTATAAATAAACTTATTATTTCGACTCCCAGGTAAAAGTAACAGCACTTTTAGGAGGAAGAGTATAAGTAAAGAATGCCCCTCCATCATTCACTTGAAATTCTTGATCTTTTCCACTTGGATTTGAGGCAATTAAAACGTTAGAGTGATCAGGGTTTTGATAGGCTACGGTTTCAATTGTTCTCAGGTATGTGGTGGAGGCAATCCGAACGGCATCAGACCTAACAAATTTACTGGCGTGTCCAATGGCGTAGTATTCTACATTCTTCTTCACTTCACCGGTTGCTTGATTAATCGTTACAACCCCACGGCAGTTCTCACAGCCGCCATTTGTGGGCCCTCCATTTTCGTCGAGTGCGATATTCCACATCAATACGTTTTTTGCCCAATTCCGAGGGGCACCAATGATAATATTGGACATTTGCCAGCTTAAATTATCCCCAAAGTCTTCGCTCCATTCCCCGCTGCTACATTCGGTAAAATAAATATTTTTATCAGGAAAATTTGTATGGACTTGGGTCATTGCAGCCGGAGTACCTTCATAACAGTGAAACGCAGTACCATCTGTATATTTTTTTGCGTCCTCATTTTGAAACAAAGCTGTAGTATAATCTAAAGCCCCCTCCCAATTATGATCATAGGCGATGATTTTCGTTTCGATACCGTTCGACTCAAATACTGGACCTAAATAATGTCCAATGAATTTCGCCTGTTCTTCTGCACTCATGCTCATCGTCGGATAATTGGGTGAAGTAAATTCAGGCTCATTTTGAATGGTAATGCTATCAATAGGAATCCCTTTTTGTTCGTAAGCCTGTACATAACGAACAAAATAATTAGCATAGGCTCTATATATTTCCTCATTGGTATAGTCTAAGTACCGGCCATTGAATATTTTTACACCATATTTCATCCAGGGTGGGGCTGTCCATGGAGATCCAACAATCTTAATATCTCTTTTCTTTGCCAGGACAGCCTGAAAGGTAGTAATTACATCTTGATCTTTTTCGATGGAAAAATGGTTTAGTTCCAAATCCAGCTCACCATTTGTATCATTATATGTGTAGCTGCTTGGATTCCCATTCTCATCTACAGAAAAATCAGAAGCCCCAATGGTATGCCGAATATAGTTGATATTAATTCCGTTAGAGGTGAATAAGTCATTTAATAAATATTCCCGCTTCGATTCATCCATTTTTTTATGAATCAAATAGGCAGAAGAACCAGTAATGGCTGCTCCAAAACCGTCCATTGTTTGATAAGTTGTATTACGATCAATTGTTATAGTTTGCACATTTGTTTTTTCCTTGTCTGAAAAAAGAATAGGGGATTTACTAGTTAACAAGTTCTTTTGATCACCAGTCGTAAGCCAAACAGAAACTTCTTTTTCCTGCGAAATTTCTTCCCTTTCAAGATAAGAATTGAATCGACTAATAAACATTATAAATAACACCAGGAGAAGGAGGATTAAGATCGTTCTTTTCCGATAGGAATTCATTTTCTCACCTCATCTGAAAAAAATTCCCCACATGAACGTAAATTCATTGTGGGGAAAAGGATTATCTTCTAGATAGACTGTCCTTATTACTTGGGTTAATACGTTTGTTTTTGTTTGCTTTATTCGTGTTTGCTTTTGCTTTATTCGTGTTTGCTTTTGCTAGATTATTTTTATCTGAATTTGCATTGCTCACTTGATTAAAATTCTTACTGTTATCATTGGAAACAGTGATACTACCTTCTAAGCGAATATCAGCAGAAGAACTACCAACGTAAATAGGTACTTGACCCGAAGGCATTACCCATTCATTTTTCTCTTCATCATAATAAGCGAAGGCTTTTGCATCGAGTTTAATAGTTACTCTTTCTTGTTTACCAGGCTTTAATTCTACCTTCTGGAAGCCTGCTAATTGTTTTGGCGCAGTCTCTACGTCTGTTGGCAGTTTGCCAGTATACACTTGTACAACCTCTGATCCGGTTACATCGCCTGTATTACGTAAGTTTAATGATACTTTAAAGGTAGGTTCTTCTGAGTCTTTTGAAGAGGTTACCTTTGTTTTTAAATTCTTGTAGCCAAATTCTGTATAAGATAAACCATGTCCAAAGGAGAAGGCTGGCTTTATCCCAGCTTTTTCAAAGCCACGATACCCTACAAAAATACCTTCCGTGTATTTTGACACTTCGTCGATACCAGGGTATTGTTCTTCCGATGATACTGGTGTTGAATCTTCATCGACTGGGAAAGTAACAGGTAATTTACCTGATGGATTTACATCTCCAAATAATACGTCAGCAATAGCATTCCCCTGTTCTTGTCCGGGATACCAAGCTTGTACAATAGAAGCAACATTATCTTTCCAAGCTCCCATTTCAATAGCAATACCACTTTCATTTACAACAACCACATTCTTATTCACTTTTGCAACTTCTTTGATAAGTTGTTCTTGGTTATTTGGTAATTCCATATCGGAACGATCTACATAACCTTCACTATCAAACGTTCTTGTTACTATAACAGCTACATCTGATTTTTTCGCCAGCTCAACTGCATTAGCAATATTATCATCTACAACATCGTCAGCAGCTTCCCAGCCGAAACGTAATTGACCGCCATCATCATTTCTAGAAGCATTTGGATAATCTGTTTTATATTCAATCTTAACATCATAGTTTTTATCTGCTTCTAATGTTACAGTTTTCTCTTCAGTGCCAAGTTCTTCTCCAGCATTATCTATAACGAGATTGCCATCAATATATACTTTACTAGAACCATAGCTAGTGGTAGAAAGTTTGTACTCACCAGATTTTGGTACGTTGATTACTCCTGTATAGCTTGCCGACATCATGCCATTTAAATTTGTAGGAAGTTTATCTAATTTAGAAGATTGAGCATTAAAGCCTTCGAAATTATAAAATCCTAGATTTAAGTTAACTTGTTTTGTTGTATGTTCAAAAACCGGGTCGCCTTCCATGTTTTTATTCGACCAGTATTCTGCTTTTAATCCATTCTCTATTGCATCAGCTGATGGCTTTAGGAATGCAGATGGTATAGAATTTGGTCCTGGAAGAATATCTCCCGCACTAATTGGATCTGTTCCAGCCGCATATTCTACTTTTACATTTTTCCCTGCACGGTTTTTAATCCCTTCAAGTGGGCTTACAGTATAAGTAGGATTCACAAGAGAACTACCCCCACCCGCAGCAGAAGCAGTATCTGCATCCGGTCCGATTACAGCAATTGAATCTAGTTTTTCCGTATTTAACGGTAAGACATCTTTTTTATTTTGAAGTAAAACCATTGCTTCTGCAGCGATTTGTCGAGCAATTGCACCATGTGCTTTTGCGTCAATTTCATTATTTTGCACAGGGTTATCAAATAAACCTTTATCAAACATTTGATATAAAATGCGATACGTACTTTGGTTTATTGTTTCTTCACTTACCTTTCCGTTCTTCACTGCTTGTACTAAGTGATCGCCCCAAAAACCATTAGGGTCTCCAGGCGTTTCAAGATCCAACCCAGCATTAATTGATTCTGAAGTACTTACGTTTGCCCCGTAATCACTCATGACAAAGCCAGCAAAATTTAGATTTCCTCTCAATAGTTTCGTTAGGATATCTTCATTTTCACAAGCATACATACTATTTACTTGGTTAAAGGAACACATCACACTACCTAAATCTGCATCTTTTATCACACTTGCGAAAGGTCTTGCATATATTTCGTTTATTGCTCTCTCACTTGCTTGTGAATCACTTGTGAAGCGATCTTTTTCTTGATTGTTTAATAGATAATGCTTCGCTGTAACTAATACATTGTTGTTTTGAACCGCATTCACATAATTTGTAGCCATTTGTGATTGTAAGAATGGATCTTCTCCTAAGGATTCAAAGTTCCTTCCTCCAAAAGCATTTCTAGCAATATCTAGTCCAGGTCCTAACAATACATTGTGTGTTGTATTAAATGCTTCATTCCCAAGTAATTCCCCATATTTTTTAGCCGTTTCCGTATTCCAGGTTGCAGCTAATCCAATCGCAGCAGGCAAAGCAGTCGATTGTTTATTCTGCACATCCGGATTTGCAATCCGGACCCCGACAGGCCCATCTGCCATTGTTAACGCGGGAATCCCATATTTCTCTTCTCCCTTATTATAAAAGCCATAATAATTGTTCAAATTACCGGTGATAAAATGTACTTTATCCTCCAGTGTCATTGCATCCACCAACAAATTAGTTCTTTCTTCAGCAGAAAGTTCCTTGTTCATCCACGGAAACGAATTTGCCTCAGCAGATGTCGTCAGTGGAATAGTTACCATACTAAGAACCAAAGTAAAAATAAGGCTTAGTACGGTAAGTTTCCGTTTCCCATCTAATAAACCAACCATTTTTCCAGCTCCTCTTTCAAAATTATTATTGCCTTCTAAATGTTACAGAACAATATTTAATATATATGGTATAATTAGTAGGTATTTGGTGTAATTTCAAGGTGTCGAAGGAAACAGGTGAAAATGCCTAACTTTGCTTCATAATCCTTATTATTTGTCAAAACTGGACTTTGGTGAAATGAAAGGGTTTTATATTAAAGGTTAGTAAGTTGAAAATTATACAGATTTTTTAAAAAACGGGTCAAAATAATCATTCGAAGAATTTGGAAAGAGTATTATTTCCGACTTATTGGCGCGGGAAAAGTAGAGTTCTATAAATCAATAATAGGATATTCCATTATGGGGCTTGGATCTTTTACAGTAAGCTAATGTTATTTTGATATATCTATTTAAAACAAATAAGTTATCTAAAAAAAGGCAAGTGATATGAAAATGAATAGAATGGTTAACAGGAAGGATATTCCATATATTTGCAATCTTATGTTCAAAACATTCGACATACCTGTTTTTTATTTAAATGAGAATAAAAAAGTCACAATTAAATTACCTGAAACTTTTAAAGCTAATCCCTTATTCGAAGGGATTGAAGAGCTTCTTGGTGAAATTACACATTTTTACCAAAGAACTTTATTGCCGGCTATCCATATGACTAATTTTTTGGAGCACTTTCTTGTTCTACGCCTGCCTGGTCATCCATCTTTGGGAACCATTGTGATTGGACCATCTTGCTATAAAGAATTAACCGAGGAATCCAAAAAAATCCTTATAATAGATAACAAAGTGCCAGGCAACTATCATGATCAGTGGTTCCAATATTACGAGAACATCCCAGTGATTAACCAAAAGAGGCTGGCTTATATCGGAACGCTCCTCTATTACCTTGTTTGTGGGAAAACTCTTAAGGTGAACGAAGTATTGGAGCAGTCCTATATCTATTCACCCAAAGTTACCCCAACCGACCATCTTGATGTCATAGTGTTGAATCAGCGTGAAAACAAATTCTTCCATATGGATCCGAGTTTTGAGAAAAATTTGTACCACCTCATTAAGGTTGGAAAAAAGGATGAAGCGTTAAAGGCCTATCTGTCTTTCCCTAAGGAATCGATTGGAACTTTATCCAAACAAAGCTATTTAAGAAGCAGGAAGAATTTTGCCATAACTGCAGTTACGCTTTGGACACGAGCCGCTATAAACGGAGGTTTAGACTGGGAAACCGCATATACAATGAGTGATATTCACATTCAGCATATTGAAGAATTAGAAGCAATCTATAAGGTAGAAAATGCCATTATTGACGCACTTCTTGAATTTGTTGATGTCGAGCGAAGAAATAAGGGGCAAATTGTTTCTAAACCGGTATTGTCCTGTCAAAATTATATTTTTAAGCATTTATATAGGAAGATAACCCTGGAAAACCTTGGTGAGCACACCGGATTAAATCCAAGCTATTTGTCACAGTTATTCATAAAGGAAACGGGTATTCCAGTAAGTGAATATATTCAGAGGCAGCGTATCGAGGAAGCAAAAAGGCTTTTAATTCTTACCGATTATACTGTATCAGAGATAAGTTTCATACTTAATTTTAATGACCAGAGTTACTTTACAAAAGTATTCAAAAAACATACAGACGTTACGCCAAGACAGTTCAGGAATAGCCACGAATTTGAAATCTAGTTAACAGTTTTTCTTGTTACTTTTCTACTGACAAGGGTCGTATTGAGGAATTTAGCCTACTAAAAAGTACCCTATAGAGTAGACACTAAAAAAGTCTACCTATAGGGTACTTTTTTTTATAATGGGGTACCGCCACATGCCCATCAAGCTAACCCAACGTGATTGCTGTCGCGGATACTATTAAAGAAACCTCTCAAAAAGCGATTGAAAGGTTAAAAAATATGGGTCTTGATGTTTTCACCTTGCTCCCCCACCTTTTCTATCTTCTTCCTTCCCGTTTCGTCTCCAACATCCCTCTCCAATCCAGGATATGCTTAATTCAGTAAAGTCAGGCTGATAAAGGCAATGCCAAATATACAGTACAGAATGAGGGTAAAGGGCTGGGGAAAAATAATATATACCATCATGCTAATGATCATCAGCAGGATGCTGAAGGCATTTATCCTATCTCTCCACATACTCACCTTTGGTCAACTCCTTTTCCATTGCGTTCAAGCGTAAGGTACATTTTCATCGCATACTTCTTCCGGTGCTGCCTGGTCGGCTTTGAGGAAACGCCATAAAAATACTCCTCCCACAGTCAAAGCGAATATCAGCAAAAATAGAGTTACTTTCTTCATCCATCATTTCTCTTTGTTATAATGGCTGTGTGCCTAATTTGTATTTTTTCATTTTTCGTTAGTAAGTAAGCGACTGATAATTTATAATTATAAGATTGAACCCACTAAACAGCCATGTAGCCAAAATGATAAATCCATGAAAATAATTTAAATATTCAGACTTTTAAGAGGTGTGAAGTGAATGATCTATAAAACTTTCAAGGTTGTATTGAGGGCTTTGCACAAAGGTCAAACCGAGGAATTCGCCTATGTTTTTGAAGGGAAAAGCCTGCTGATTGGCCGTGCAAGCCAGCACTCCAAAGCTGATTTCAAGCTTTACAATGACTTCGTTTCCAGGGAACATTGCCGGATTTATATGGAGGAAGGACAGCTCTTCATTGAGGATTTGGCAAGCAAACACGGTACCTCGGTAAACGAGATGCCGCTCGTACCGGGCAATCCCTGTCTCATTGAACCGGGGGATTCCATTACTTTGATTAATGGATTGATTGAATTCATGATCTCCATCGACAATGACTTAACACGGGATTTCACGCCGGTGAACCCCGATATCAAGCAAACCTTGGCAATCAATGAGCACCTTCAGACCGTGATCATCAATGAAGAAGCACCCATTAAAATGCCTACAAAGGAATTCAATTGCTTTAAGTTACTTTATGAGAATTTGGACAACCTTATTTCGAAGGAAGAGATTGTCCAGCATGTATGGCCAGAGAGACTCGGTGATCCCGAGCAAATCGTGACGGCAGAAGAAATCGCTTCACTCCTGTACCGGGTACGGAAACGGTTAAATGGGCACTTCGCCATAAAAGCCGTCATTCAAAAGGGATATTATATGGAATCCATCCTCACATTCAATCTATCGGACTTATAATGACAATCATTCGAAGACATGAAAAAAAGCATTGCTGATTACAATGCTTTTTTTCATGCTTTAATAATTGGTTTAGTGTTTCATATAGTGGAGATGGCCAGCCTGTATCCACCCGTTCCATCCTAATGCTTTTATTTCTTTGGTAAGTCCAGATTAGTGAATTGATCGACTGGAACGACATCTTCTTCCATATCCATCACCTTCAGTACAACCCGGTCTCCTACATTCGTCAATACAACATCGGATAGCGCATTGACCCCAGGGTCCACTGAGAATCTCTTGGCACTACCCTCGACGATTAAATGAAAAACATATCCATTTGGGAGATTGGCGTCGTTGATCCTTGTTACTTTCCCCTTTATTTCTTTCATCTCAAATCCTTTTTGTGGCGTTATACCGCTGACTTTCCCTAAAGATGCAATCAGTTTTTTATAATTCCGGAAAGCTTCGTCTTTCGTTTTACCGAAGACCACTTGGGGATTATCGCTATTGGCGTAAACAATCGCGACACCTTGAAACTTGCTGCCCTTTGTAACTGGAATGACATAAGTGGGAGCACCGTATATCGTATAGAAAATTCCATTAGTGGCTTTCCAGCCTGGATATTTAGACAAAAATTCACTCGCATTGGCGTTGGATTTTGCTTCCTTTCCAGTTAGAACGGACGTGACACCTTTGTAGTACGTCATTTCACCGGTTTTGGCATTGAAAACACCGTAACCTACCAAGGTTTTGGAGTTTCCTTTTGATTTAGCCCTTGTAAAGTCCACTACATAAATCAATTCGCCTTTTTCGTTAAACGTGACCTGCATATTATCCTCATTAGGTATCAAGACATCTTTCTTCGGCCCGATCAGGGATTGGTTTTTCCACCCGTGAACATATTTCCCCCAGTAGGTCCAATATTCCAGGGCTGTTTCCAGCGTGAATGTTCGATCCACCCATTCAGGTTCTTTTCCTTTTGGGTAGTATTTCGTATCCCCCGTTTCCGGATTCACCAATACCACCCCGTCCACTACGGACCCGCTGCGGTATTTCAAATAATGCCCCACAGAAGCTACGAAGTAGGGCTTTCCATCTTCGTTCGGTTCCAAATATGAATCATGGATGATTTTATTCGGATAGGCCTTCCGGATGGTCCTTTCCAAATCATGATCGAGGTACTGTGAGGGAGCATACAGCATCTTCCCTTTTACCGTACTTGCCCCTTTATCCGTCGATACGGCGGAAATCAGATTATAACCTGGCGTGTACTCCGCTTTCCCGGCTTTCAAAAATCCGTCCATTTCAATGGGTGAAGTATAAGCCAATTGATCATTTATATTGGTTAGACGGTATTCGCCTTCAGTGAAATATGATGCATTTTCTATTTTATTAATCGCGGCATCGCCTTTTGCGTCTGCCATTTTCACTGTAACAAGCGGCATGGTTTTAATATCTTGAACTTCTTCCAACTCATTTTTCTTATCGACCTTTGCCAAGCCATGCAGATCTGCGGCAAAAGTGATGGGGTAAAACAACATGATAACCCATGCTGCAATCAAAATGCCCCCTAACAAACTGTTGAAATGTACGTTCCATGGTGTTTTTGGTTTCTTCGCAGTTTCATTTTCCCTCCGATTTCGTCGGGTCATTAAAGATGCCCTGGCACTGTACACATACATTCTTGAATCAATGATGAGAATGAGCCCAAGAATGATGGCAAAACTCGAAAAGAATGCTGCGGCAGTAAGATCCACTAACATAATATCGATAACGAAAAATAATACGGCAGCAGAAACTAAAAGTCTCAGCACCTGTTCAATGAAAAAGGGTATATCCTTTTTGGTGATTGCGTTTGTCCATCTCTGCGGAATCAAGGAAAGTCCCAATATGGCAAATGGTATTTTCATTAAAATTCCTTTTAAGATGAAAATGAGTAGCGAAAGTATCATGGTTTTTAAAATCTCTCCTTGTCAAATACGTTTCCATTTACCCAGTTTATCACTTTTGTGAAACAATTTTACTATTCTTGAAATATGTCGAAATATCATTTCTTCCAAATCATAAAACTTATTTTTTCCAACGATGCTACTTTTTCCGATTCATTGTTTATATAGATGGTGAAGTTCGTTCTTTTCGATGTATAAATACCAGATATTCGATAGGGTCGAACCAAACCATTCGGGAGGGATGTAAATGAAAATGGAATTGGAAACGATACTCGATCAGAGATATGAGATGGGGCTCAACCCCCATTTGGCGAAAGCGATTGGCTTGCAAAAAGCTCTGATGCTGGTACATCTTCATTCTTTGATTGAAGGTTATGGCGTGGAACGGGACGGGAGGGATTGGATTTGCCAGACTTATGAACAATTGCAAAGGCAGATGCCCTTTTGGTCGAAGGGTACAGTCAAACAGACAATCCTTATTCTTGAAAAGGATGGATGCCTTGTTTCATGCAACTATAACAAATGGAAAATGAATAAAACGAAATGGTACAGCATTCGTTACGAATTAGCCATTGATATTTGTGATAGCACAGATAGAACATCGCATTATCTTTGAAAAATGACACTGCGTCATAGAAAAACCAAAGGGGACAAAACCGTATGATTTATGAAGAAACCTACCAATACCTATTAAGAAATGTATCTTCCACTGAATTCGATACGTGTTTGTACGCCTTGCTTCACAGTGATTGGGATGGGGTCATCCAGAGCCCGCTTCATATGATGGCCAGAGGAGTCGGGACAACAGAAAAGTACTTAAGGCAGATCATCAATAAATTCACCGCCCCTCAAGGATCACTAAAAAAAGTGTTTGTGCCTGTTCATCAGGGCGAAGACATTTTATATAAGTTTAACCTGGGGCCTGCAAGCAATCTTGGTTTTAACAGGAAGACGGACCGTTACTGCAAGAAATACCGTTTCTTTTATAGCGATGCTTTCAAAATCTTAACGATTCATGGAAAACGGCTGCTGCTGATGGGCGCTTTTCGAATGTCTGTTTTGAAGTCTGAAGAAGTACTATTCGATTATAGTGAAATCGTTCCTGATTCCAGCTCGCTCTTCACTAGGAAGCGCTTATTGGATGCAATCGATGCAGTCCATGACGCTTTAGGCCATTTAGTGAGGATTTCTTTTGCAAGCAGGGCTTTTTCAAAGAAAGAAGTTCTGGTATTCACCTTTACCGGAGGCGTCTTGGAGCAGTATAAGGAAAATCGGGCGGAACGGACATTGTTGCGAAGAACGATTTTCAACTCTGGCTTCCTTGGGCATATCAATGATTCTGTATGCAGGGAATTGGAACGGATCGGCAAATATATTTTCCGTTCATTTCTACAAGAAGCGACAAATCCAGAGTTTTCCAATGATACCCAACAGGAACTGCTGAAATTAGCCCGTTTCGTCTATTCTCATTCCCTTAAGAAATTTGGCAAGGCCCTTCCTGCCAATAAGCAGTTACTACTGGCACCAAAACAAGCATCTGCCTATTTAAGCAAGATCATTTATAACGAAACCCTGGAACAGATGGTAAAGTTTTCACACCAGGCGGAATCCATCAAAAGCTTGCTTGAACGTGTTCATTTTCATCGGGACATCTCCGAGAAAGCTCTAGGCCGGGAAGTGAATGATTTGGAAATGGCTGACCATATCGAACCCATTCTCAATAAATACCATCAGGCGGAATTCATCCGCAATGTACTGAACGGCTGGTGCGAGACATGGCTCATTTCCCGTGTGAAGACAGTGACCGAAGAACTGAGAGCAGAAGGAAAAAAGAAAAGTACGCATGATGATAAGCAGATCGCTGCCGAATATATGACACGTATTAGAAACGATACATATGGACAGTTGGACAGGCTGTTGACCTTGATCCTTAAATTCGGCAACCATGCAGTGGCCCCGTCTGCCCGGAATTCTCCCCTCACAAAGAAAAAGGAAACCCTCCAATCCTATTTCGCAATCCAAAAGGAGCGTCTGGATGTTCTCTCTATTTCCACTTGCTAACATTCACACGGAGCATTAAGTTTCGTGTGATTCCCCATGCCTTTTCATACAGATTGTTCAAGAGAACGAATCCGTTCTCTTTTTTTGCGGTCTTTGGGGTATGTGGATAACGAATGTCGACTGTGATTTGCAGAATGACGATTGTGGTTTGGGGATGGCCCACTGTTGATTTCCCCTTTGAATTCGTGGGTTGCATATGAATCATGTGGATAAGGGAACTTGGTCAGCAGGTTGTTTTGACAGCAGACCCTAACCCCTGTAAGGGCAAGGGCATTTATAAATGAGTTATCCAAGGGTCTAAGGAAAGGTCTATATAAAGGAACTGAAAAAGATTCTGATCATCAGTATGAACAAGGAGTTGAATGTGGCGGGCCCATTTAAGAAAGGAATGAAAAAAGGCCCCCATTTGAATGGATGACCCTCATACGTTTTATGGTATTAATAATATCTTCCCCGTACTTTTCCGGCTTTCAAGAAGTCTATGTGCATCCGCCCCATTTTCCAACGAAAAAAGAGTCGGTTTTTCAATGAGGATTTTCCCTGACATGATCCATTCAAACAACTCTGCGGTCCTTCTTTTCCGTTCTTCATGGGTAGTCAAGACGTTCCAGAGGTCTCCACCTATCAATGCTTTGGATGTATCCATCAACATTCTCGGATCGATTTTCTCTGGATCTCCGCCCGCCATTCCAAAGAAAACGACTGTTCCACCAGTCTTGGTCGCCTCGAAACTATCCAGCAAAGTTTGTCCTACTGATTCATAAACGACATTAACGCCTTTCCCGCCGGTTACACCCTTAATGGAATTCACCCAGTCGGATCCGTAAAGGAAAACATGATCGGCACCCGCTTGTTTGGCAACAGACGCTTTATCATTTGATGAAGTCAATCCAATGACCTGACAGCCCTTCATCCTGATCATCTGTGTCAGTAATTGACCGACTCCGCCTGCAGCTGCATGGACCAGAATGGTTTCCCCTTCTTTTACTGGATAACTGTCATGAGTTAAATATTGCGCAGTCAATCCTTGAAGTAAAACGGAAGCGGCCGTTTCAAAGGAAATGCCCTCAGGCAGCGGTAATAGTTTATCCGCTGGAACTGAAACCAGCTCCGCATTGGCATGGGGAACATCAGCAAATCCTACACGATCACCTGCTTTCACATGATGAACATCTTCCCCGACATATTCGATGACCCCCGCCCCTTCATAACCTAGAATAAATGGAGGATCACCCACCAAGTGATAATTCCCTTTCCTTCTATATACATCAGCAAAATTCAATCCGATTGCTTTCATTCGAACGATCACGGCTGATTTTGAATGTTCAGGTTCTGCAATTTCCCTTACAGACAGGATTTCCGGTCCGCCGAAATTATCAAAGACAAGTGCTTTCATCATCCTAACTCCCTTCAATGGTTCTTTACAATCTTAAAGATATAGGATGAACCCCTTGATGGCAAGAAACACAAAAAACCGCCCTGCCCTTAAAGGCTAGAGCGGTCCCTAAGTTTGACCCATCAATCGGTATTGGAACCAGGGCCGTTCTTTCGTTTATTCGCAGAATATTCCTTACCGTGTGCTTCATGTTCTGCAATGATGTCCGCTTTCGGAATATGGTTATTCTTTTTCGGTGAACCGGTACGGTTGCGATGTTTTTTACCCATGATGCATCTCCCCTTCATAATGCTATTTATTACGTTTTCTAATGTTAGCTTGTCCGATTATCACCGAAAATACCGGCAAAATAGGCACTTCATAATAAAGGAAAAACCATCGTTGAGACCGAATAGATAGAAAACTGATATATGTGGAGGGAATAATATGTTTCCTGTATTGAACACGGAAAGGTTACGATTAAGGGAAATTCGTGAAAGTGATGCGGAAGCCCTTTTCCAATGTTTATCAAAAGATGAAGTTACCCGCTTTTATGGTCAGGATTCATTGGAAACTGTCGGGCAGGCGCAGGATATTGTGGTAACTTTTGCGAAAAACTATCTTGAAAAACGAGCGATTCGATGGGGAATTGAACGCATGGATACGCAAGAATTGATTGGTACAATAGGTTTTCATGCCCACAGTCCCAAATACAGACGGGCCGAAATCGGTTATGAAATCCATCCTGCACATTGGCGCAAAGGATTTGCTTCAGAGGCTCTTAAAGAAATTATCGCTTACGGCTTCAACGACCTTGACTTAACTCGCATCGGCGCGGTTGTTTTTCTGGAAAACCAGCCATCCAGTGATCTATTGGTTAAGCTGGGCTTCATCCAGGAAGGAATATTAAGGAGTTATATATACCAAAATGGTGTCCCTCATGATACATATGTCTATTCACTGCTGAAGTGAGGGTTCAAGACTGTAGACAAATTCGAAGAAAATTCTGTTTGCCTACAGTTTTTTCTAAAAAAAATTCCAGTTGATTTCAGCAATCCGCTGAAATCAACGTTCAATTGCTTCGAAGCATCCGTTCCCCGATTCCATTTACTTATTCGAGTCGAAAAAAACAGCGAATTGATTTTCTTAATATACCAAATTACCCACAAGAAAAAGTCACCAAATCATGGCGACTTCCGATTTAGGTAACTACAAGGTAGTCTTTCAAGGCCTGCTGCAGCGTCCCCTTTGTCTCTGCTCTACTTTCGATTTGAACCCCTGAACGGATCATTTTGGTAACCACTTCAGGGCGTAAACCAGTCACTACAGCTTTACACCCCATCATTGCCGTTCCATCGAGGATTTTCAATAAATCATTAATGATTTCAACCTCCATTTCAATGATACCGGATAAATCCAAGATTAAGGTCTGTATCCGTAGTTTACCTATCTCCAGCAATACCTTTTCCTCGATTATCCGTATACGTGAATCATCGATTGTCCCAATTAAAGGAAGGACGCAGGTGGTGGAAGTGATTGGAATAATCGGGACGGACAGATTTTCCACCAAGTTTTGCTGGGCCAGAATCAATTTGTCTTTGTAATCGGAGTAACTGACGAAAAAGGATTTAAGAAATACATCAACCTTTTCATTCACTTTTTTCTCTAATTCAAAAAAGGTTTTGGATTCACTAAACACTACTTTTGCACTTTCGAACTTATAAAGAAAGGTCCAAAGTGTTCGGCGGATGGCCTGAATCCATTCCAGCTTGAATGAAAGCGTCAAGGAGTGGGTTGCCCACGTAACTCCCTCTTGTTCGGCAAAGGCAATCATATCCACTTCATTCTGTTCCACTATATAACGGATGAGTTTATGAGCATTATTCAAAAGGTCGACATTTCCAATCAGCAGAATTTCTTCAATCTTATCCCTGACATTGACAGCTTCCGATAAAAGATATTCTTCAAACTCACTTTTATTCTGCAAAAAGAATTCCATTATTTTTTCTTCCTCATAAACAAAACTCATTAGTCTCCACTCCCTTTTAGTAACTTTCAACTGTGACTTTTGTTACTAATTACTTTCTATATTGGTGGAGTTTTTTCCTGCTAAAATATTAGAGATATGGCAGGCATATAATTAAAGCTGGGTTACATCCTCGCCTGAAAAGACATTCTTCGTTGCTGAAGAAAAAATCAGATGGGTGGAAGATTTCCCGTATTTGATGGCTTCATCGACGAATTCTTCCAGTGTTTCCATGGAAAATGTACTTATTTTAATAAGATAACTGTATTGTCCGGCTAACCGGTGGCACTCCAGAACGTCTGGATGACTTAAGCTAAAATTATAAAAGTCTTTACATCGATCCGTTTCGAATAAAATGAAAGCTGTGATGCTCCTATCAAGTTTTTCAAGGGATATATCCGTTTTATATCCTTTTATCACTCCGCTTTCCTCCAATTTATTAACACGTTCTTTAGTGGCTGGAGCTGTCAAGGAAACTTCATGTGCCAGTTCCTTCATTGACATGCGCCCATTATTCTCCAGCAGGGAAAGTATCTTTTTATCCGTTCGATCCAACTCAATCGCCCTCACTTTTCATTATTAATAAAAATCATCTAAATACATTATAAAATAAATAGAAATGTATTGAATACGTAATTAATCGTATGTAATGGGGAATTTCATTTTTATATAATTAATACAAATAAATTTAAGGGGATACTGCTATGAAAAAAGTATTGATGCTGCTTTCCAATGGATTCGAAGCGGTTGAAGCAAGTGTGTTTACAGATGTATTGGGGTGGAATAAATTGGAGGGTGATGGTACCACTGATCTAGTTACGGTGGGACTTCATGAACAATTGAAATGCACATGGAATTTCATCGTGCAGCCCGAATTTACCATCGATCAAGTAAATCTTGATGACTTCGATGCTTTGGCCATTCCAGGAGGCTTTGAAGAAGCCGGTTTCTATGATGATGCATATGATCAGAGGTTTCTTGATGTTATAAAGTATTTTCACAATAAGAACAAAATCATAGCAACGATTTGTGTAGGTTCTCTCCCATTAGGAAAAAGCGGGATATTGAATGGAAGAAAAGCCACTACGTACAACCATCCGACTAGTAAGAGACAGGGTCAGCTAAAAGATTATGGTGCGATTGTCGTTAATGAACCGATTGTCGTCACTGATAATATCATTACATCCTACAATCCTTCAACAGCATTCGATGTTGCCTTCACGCTCTTGGAAATGCTCACTTCCGAAGAAAATTGTAAACATGTGAAGGAACTGATGGGTTTTCATTAAGAATGGCTCTTATCCGAATGAATAAGAAAATCCAGCGGTTGGCTTACACTCATTCACACGGTTCTATTTGAAAAGACTGTAGGAGTAGGAGAAAGGGGGCGGAAAACGTATCTTTCATCAAATAATTCCGAACCAATGACCAAAAGCAACACCTTCAACTCCTAGGGTATATCTAACTATTGTAGCAACGTTGATTGGAGAGGAAGGTGCGAGACTCCTGCGGGAAAAGCGCGTCTAGGGAGACCCCGCAGGCGCAAGCCGAGGAGGCTCCCGGACCGCCCGCGGAAAGCGAGTGCCTGGAGCGGAAATCAACGTCCAAATTGTATACAGTCTGAGGTTCCGAAGGCCAAAAACGGAACAAGATGAATGATGAAATAAAAAAACCAGTTCTATCAATTAGATATAATTGATAGAACTGGTTTTTGATCTAGGTTTAGCTTCGCTGGCTGGCGAAGTCCATTAGATTCGACAGTTATTTATAGATTAATCATTTAATTCACCGAGTCCATTTTAGGGCGATGGAGAGTAGAATTTCTAGAGTCAATTCACCATAAAGTCGAGTTAACTTTCAGAATATCCGAACAGCTGCATAGTGAGGATTAAGGAGTTTTTTTATAAAAATGAGCAACACTAAGTAAGCATAACCGGTTCGCTATGCTTACGAAATTATTATTTATCAGATGTTTCCGATGTGCCTTCCTCACTGTTTTTGAGGTAAACTTCAGAAATTCCATTCATGCCTTCCAATAGTTGCGCTTTCGTATATTCCATATTGCCAACCAGTTTATTATGCTTCTCATCATTATTCTCTTCTACAAGTTTAGATTCTGAATCAGTCACAATATTCACCTCCATCATTTAGGATGGCAAATAAAGATGGAAATATGTATGACTGGCGACGATGATAGACACTTTACAAAATGGTCTATTTTAGTGAAAAATTTCAGGCCATACATAAGACCTTCCATTAGGTTAGATCCTTTAAATATGAAGGAAAAGCTTATTTTATGGATATTTTTAAAAAATCAGCTGTTTTCATGAAGCTAAAAGGATATACTAAAGGATAGCTTTTATTTAATTTTTAAAAGTATTTTTTTCGTGTTGCACTTTGTGCAATATTTTACAAGTTTTTCTAATTATATTAACAAAATGCTTATTGTAAAGGAGAATTGGATATGTCAGAAACGATTACCCAATCACAGACTGAACAACTTAATGACCGCCAAAAACAATTAGATGTACTGGACCAATTATTAAAGCCTGAGGTTCAGGAATCTTTGAACACTTTAGTTGAGCAGTTACCAAAGCTGACTGAGATAGTGAATATTTTAACAAAGTCTTATGATTTTGCTCAATCAGTAGCGACTGATGATGTTTTGAAAAATGATACGGTCAGCGCCATTTCGGAGATCGCAGGACCTGTGGTGGATTCAGTGAAAGGGCTTGCGGCCACTTCCATCGAAGCTAAGGATCGCGCTGAAGTGAATAATGATGTGATCGGTCTTTTTGGTCTGTTAAGAATGATGAAAGACCCGCAAGCGCAAAAGCTTTTCCGTTTCGCCCAAGCTTTTCTTGAAGTCTCTTCAGAACGTAAAAACCAAAAATAATTTGATAAACTTTCAATCAGTAAGGACGGGGGATTAACTATGTCAAAACAAATCGTCATCTTAGGTGCAGGTTATGCTGGATTACTATCTGCCTTATCCGTACGTGAATATTACAAGAAGGATGAAGTGCAGGTTACAGTGGTGAACCAATTTCCAACGCACCAAATCATCACCGAATTGCACCGTCTTGCAGGCGGATCCATTTCTGAACAAGCTGTTTCCATTCCTTTAGAAAAACTTTTCAAAGGAAAAGATATCGACCTTGCCATTTCAAAAGTGGAGTCTTTCTCAGTCGATAAAAAAGAAGTGAAGCTTTCCAATGGCTCCACTTTATCTTATGATGCCCTGGTTGTTGCTTTGGGAAGCCAAACAGGATTCTTCGGCATTCCGGGACTTGAGGAAAACAGCATGGTCTTGAAATCCGTAAATGATGCAAACAAGATTTACAAACATATCGAAGATCGCATCCGTGAATATGCACAAACGAATAATGAAGCGGACGCAACGATCGTGATCGGCGGCGGCGGCTTGACGGGCGTCGAGTTAATCGGTGAAATCGTGGATCATTTCCCTAAAATCGCCAAAAAGTTCGGAGTGGACTTCAAGGACTTGAAAATCAAGCTTGTGGAAGCTGGTCCAAAAATCCTTCCGGTCCTGCCTGATCACTTAATCGAACGTGCCATGACAAGCTTGGAAGCACGCGGCGTTGAATTCTTGACAGGTCTGCCTGTTACGGGTGTTAAAGGAAACCAAATCGAATTAAAAGATGGACAAACTATCGTTGCCAATACGCTTGTTTGGACAGGCGGAGTTGCAGCCCTTCCTATCGTAGGCGAATCAGGCCTTGAAGTGGATCGCGGCAAAGCGGCCGTCAATGAGTATTTGCAATCCAAATCCCATAATGATGTATTCGTCGTCGGGGACAGTGCCCTTGCTTTCCCTCCAGAAGGCGGACGTCCATACGCTCCTACTGCACAAAATGCTTGGCAAATGGGTGAGCTTGTTGGATACAACCTATATGCAGCGTTTGAAGGCAAGAAACTCGAAGAATTTTCACCTGTAAACTCAGGTACACTTGCGAGCCTTGGCCGTAAGGATGCGGTGGCAACTGTTGGAGCCAATAACACTTCCCTAAAAGGTCTGCCCGCTACTTTGATGAAAGAAGCAAGTAATATTCGCTATCTATCACACATCAAAGCCCTATTCAGCTTGGCTTATTAATTTATTATAGTCGTGACATGCATTTACATGTCCGCGGTACATGCCCTTTATTCCCCGTCATTGGGAGTAAAGGGCATTTTTATTTCACGAGGTTTAACTTTTTATTGATGGCCTACAGAAAAAAAGGCGGGCCCCCTACTTGAAGGGGGCCCGCCATATTTCACTCTACATTGCTATGTTTGGAATAAGTGAGCTCGTGGCTTATGGACTGGGTTAATGAATAGTCCAAGCATACTGCATCACATAAAACATGTACGCATTGATCAAACAATGAGCTTAACGGCTGGACGCTTTTCGTTTCATGGTCCAAGCGATTTTTCGTTGCAGCTGGAATCAACAAGACCTCATGAGAGACATTCGCTAAATCGGATTGATCATTCGTCGTGATGGAAAACACCTTGCATCCCATTTCCCTGCCTTTTGCCGCAACCGAAATCACACTTTTTGTCGAGCCGCTCCCGCTAATGGCTATGATTAGATCGCCTTTCGCAATAGAAGGGGTAATCGTCTCGCCGACTGCATAAACGTTTAAGCCGAGATGCATCAATCGCATCGCAAAGGCTTTAGCCATGAAGCCCGACCTTCCTTCACCTACGATGAAAATCCTGTTGTCCGACTGTAACTGCTTTAGGAGCTCATCCGTTTCCGTTCCGTCCATTTTGTGAAATACACCGTTCATTTCTTCTAAAATAACCGCAATTTCCTTTTTCAAACTTTCTTCACACCTTTCTCCCCATTCATCGTTTCGTTAAATAGACGGGCAGCTTCTGCTGGATTTTTTGCTTTTGTAATCGCCGAGCCAATTATCAAGACATCCACACCCCGCCTGATCATTACAGGCAAGGATGAAAGTGTGATCCCTCCTGCAGCCGCGCTCATGGATCCAGCGTGATTTCTCATATGGATCATGGCATGATCAGCTATCTCCTGGCTATCCTTGCTTACATGCTCACAGAAAATCGCCTGATTGTAAATCCGTAACTGTTCAAGCCGGGAATCGGATACATTCAATAAATCAATCATGATCTGCCCATTGTATTCAAGTGCCTTTTCCAGGCATTTTTGGATGGTTACATCTGAAGCAGCCCCCATTACCGTAGCTACATCGGCCCCGCCTTGAAAGCAAAGATCCATTTCGTAAGCCGCATTGTCCATCGTCTTCATGTCTGCAACGATTTTTTTATCGGGAAAGTGTTTTCTCATTTCTTTGATGCTATTCGTTCCGAACTCTTTGATCAGGGAAGTCCCCACTTCGATCCAATCAATCGAAGATTCCACGGTTCGTGCCATTTCAATGGCTTCCCCCATATTCATGCGATCCAACGCCAGCTGAATTTTCAAGACGAAACCACCTCCATTTGCTTGACTGATGTAACCGCTGGCTTTTTAACCATCAATGTCAGTAACGCTGAAATCAATAAAGATCCCGCCATGAAAATATAGGATGCTCCAGGCCCGCCAGTCAATCCGTTTAAATATCCGACGAAATAAGCACCTACAAATGAGCCAAGCGCCCCCATGCTGTTAATCAGGGCCATTGCACCGCCAGCGACATTCCTTGGAAGTATTTCAGGAATGATGGCAAAGAACGGTCCATACGGGGCATACATCGCTCCGCCAGCAATGACCAACAGTGCATATGAAAGCCAGAAATTCGATGTGCCGATCATGAAGGATCCGAAGAATGCGATGGCCCCCACTAGCAGCGATGTCCAAACGAACGTTTTCCGATTCAATGTTTTATCCGAATAATAGGATAGTGCCAACATTGAAACGACTGCTAATAAGTAAGGTCCGGATGAAAGCCAGCCCGTTGCTACTATATCCATATTGGACGCCTGTTTAATAATGGACGGCAGCCACATGACGAACCCATAAACCCCAATGCTCCACATGAAGTATTGGATGCTGAGCACGATGACCTGCTTCGACTTAAAAGCTTCCTTATAATTTTTAACGGGTTTTAATGCGGCCTGTTCTTTCTGGAGGACCATTTCCATATCTTTCTTTTCTTGATCGGTAAGCCACTTGGCATCTTTTGGACGGTCATTGACGGCCTTATACCAGATGAACGCCCACAGGACAGCCGGAAGTCCTTCAATGATGAACAGCCATCTCCAGTCGAATGCCTTCAATAGGTAGCCGGAAAGGATCGACATCCACAATACGGTAACAGGATTCCCCAAGATCAAAAAGGTGTTGGCCCGGGAACGTTCTTCTTTTAAGAACCAGTGGCTAAGGAAAACGAGCATCGCAGGCATAACAGCGCTTTCAACGACACCCAGAAAGAAGCGAATCGGATAGAGCCATTCCACACTTGTCGCCATACCCGTCAATGTGGCCAGTCCTCCCCAGAGAATCAAGCTCCAGAAAATCAGAATTTTGGCACTTTTCTTTTCCGCGTAATGCGCGCCTGGAATTTGAAAGAAGAAATAACCCAGGAAAAACAGCGCGGCCAGAAAGGAAGATACCCCGGCTGTGATATTTAGGTCTTCCCCCATCCCTCCCGCTACACCAAACCCATAATTGGCACGGTCGAGATAGGCGAGGCTGTATGTGATGAACACTAAGGGGATCAATCTCATCCACCTTTTTCGCGAAGCTACCTGTAATTGAGACATGATTGAACCACTCCTTTTTTCATAAAGTGTTCTAGCTCTGCCATATCAGGAAGCCCTTCGTGATCTCCAGAAGACATCACAGCTTTGGCCCCTATCGCATTTCCCCGTACAACGGCTTCTTGATACGTTGCCCCTTCCAATAAAGCGCTTATTACCCCGACTGCAAACCCGTCTCCTGCCCCTACGGTATCTACGACCTTCGTTACAGCAAAACCCGGTACCTCTTTCCTTTCATTCTGGGTCGCAAAGTAGGCGCCTTCTTCCCCAAGTTTAATCACCACAAGCTTAACACCGAGTTCGAGATAGTAACTGGCGATATCCTCTTTTTTGCTGTATCCCGTAAGAATTTCACCCTCCTTCATACCGGGAAGCAGCCAATCCGCCTCTTCCGCAAACCGATTGACGATGTTGATCATCTCCCTTTCATTCTTCCAGAGTGATGGACGAAGGTTTGGATCGAATGATACGGTTACACCCTTTTGTTTCAGATGATTCAAGACTTCCCACGACAACTCTCTGAAACTGCTGGAAATCGCAGGAGGTATCCCCGTTAAATGCAGATGCTGAGTTAAAGGGAGCTTCTCAAGGGGAAAATCCTCCAGGGAAATCTTACTGGCGCTTGAATTCTTCCTAAAGTATTCAACGACCGGATCCCCTTGTTCGACTTTCGATTTTAGCTGGAACCCAGTTGGATTGAACGCATCCACTAAAACATTGGAGACATCCACCCCTTCATTTGTTAGCGTTTTCAATATCATGCGCCCGAACGAATCGTCCCCCACCTTGCTCATCCATGCAGTTTTGATCCCTAACCTTGACAGACCAATCGCTACATTGGTTTCCGCCCCCGCCACATAACGTTTATAACTAAAGCAGTCTTCAAGTTTTCCTGGCTCATCAGCTATGAACATCGCCATTGCCTCTCCCATCGTCAATACCTTAAGCTCGCTCATGGCTAACCTCCCGTTCCGATTTCATATGTGAAATATAGGTCTCTACATTTTCCAGGGTTACCGGGAATTCAATCGCTCTCGGACAGGCATCACTGAACCTTTCCAATAACTCTATCACCCCAGGCTGCAGCGGCAATGATACCGGCTCGGTCACCCATTCCTCTTTCCCCCGCTTCACTTTTTTCAGATGAATATAGTCTACATATCTCGCTAAATCTTTTGCAGCATTCATTGGAACCTCGTCTGTATACAGCCAGTTCCCCGTATCAAACGTCAATCTAATCGGGATATCAAACTTTTCGGAGCGGTTCAGGAAATGGGCGATCCGGTTTACATTTCCGCCGTCTAGCGTTTGATCGTTCTCGATGGTGATTTTTAATCCGCCGTTTTGCAGATTTTCCGTCAAGACCTCTTTCACTTGAGCCATATCGGTTTCCGAGAAGTGGTAGTTTCCTAGAGGCATCTTTAACATTTCCGCTCCCAGTTCATCCGATTCCCTTGCCAGTCGCTTAAAACCTTGTTCATTGATTTGATGGTTAGGTCCGATCAGGAATTCCGGAGCGGAATAATAAATGTCCAAGTTAAGCTCCTTGCATAAGGCACCCAATTCTTCCAACCTAACATCCTGGCCCAATAGCTCTCTTCTGATTTCGATTCCATCAGCTCCAGCAGCCGCCACTGCTTTTATGATTTCAAGATGTCCGAGCGTTTGAAGCAATTCCAGCGGTAATGAATTCATGCATACAAAGACTTTCATAATGATTCCTCCTCCTAACGAACGCTTTAACAAACTAAAATGGTATCGGTACCATTTTGGGTGAAGAATAAAAGTCTTCCATGCTTAGAAGACTTACTTCTGTATAAAAGGCGTCGTTTGTCTAACATTCAACTTCGCTTGATATGCCATTGTTTGGGCTGGAGACACCTGACCATCAATGCGGCGCAGGATCATTTCCATAGCAGCGACCCCGATTTGGTATGTGGGCTGTTCAATCGTTGTAATACCCGAATAAACAATGGTACTCCAATCCGGATTATCAAATCCCATTATTGCTAAATCTCTAGGTACCGCCAATTTCTTTTCTTGAAAAAGTAAAATTAATTTTAATAGCACGACGCTATTTGCCGTCAATATAACTCTTGATACGCCTTTTGAGTCATCTAAAAAATGCTGGAGCTTGGACTCGACATCATGTAAATCGTCGACATTTACCTCATAAACATCTTCTGAACTCGGATGACTGTGGCTCATCAGCGTTTGCTGAAACGATAGCCGCCGTTCATACCTGGTACTGACCTTGCTTGCAGGTTCGCTGAAAAACGCAATTCGTTCATAATTTTGGCCGACAAGATAATTGACCGCTTGAGAAGTAGCCTGAAAATTATCCAATCCTACCGTATCGATTTCAAGATCCGGCACTTTCCGATCCAAAAGGATGATCGGTGTCTTTTGGTCTTGCATCTGTTTTAACATGTCGTGATTTCCGCCAGTCGTATGAATGATAAGACCGTCAATGCGATGGGATAGAAGCATATCAAAATATCCTCTTTCCTTCTCCGGATTATTATCCGAATTGCAAATCATCAGATTATATCCATTCTGGCTGCATATATCTTCAGCCCCCCGAAGGATGGCCGTCGTATATGGATTGTTGATGTCCGCCACGATGATTCCAATCAAATAACTCTTATTGCTTTTAAGCCCTCTGGCCATCGTGTTTGGGCGGTAATCCATTTTGTTGATCGCCAACTCGATTTTCTTGCGGGTTTTGTCAGAGAGTTCATTATATCTCCCCCCTAAATACCGGGAAACGGAGGTTTTTGAAACACCTGCTTCTCTAGCGACATCGTAAATTGTAACTTTTGAATTTTCTCGTTTAACCATTTCATTCATCCATTCGCGAATTTTGGAACCGGTTCCATTTTTATAAATATTAACACATTCCCAATGAATGTCAATCCATTTTATTCATATTTTTCCCATATCAAATTTTAATAGCAGAGCCTGCTTTTGAAAAAAGAGCTTCTTCTTCCGGTCCGTTCATCCATCAATCAATCTCTCTTGCAGGTTCCTGAATCAATACCGTAAGTACTACAAAACACTCTTGATTGAAACATTGGAAACTACATTTACCGTGCAGCATCTGGAAAACAAAGTAGTATCACTGCACCAGGGTTGCCTTAGGAAATGGATCACTATTCAATCATTCTTACACTCCGAATGCGCCGTTCGATTATAATCCAGAAGATTTAACGATAGACTTTTATGCACATAAAGATATAAAGGCTGGCGTGGAAATCACGATTGAAATGATGATAAATCCCCTTATGGTTTTATGTCATCGAGTGGGGTTTTTTGCCATTTCATTTAAAAAGAATCCATTTTGATCAATCTTTCTTCAAAATGGATTCTTTATTCGTTTTAACTTTACATTTTAGTCGGCGCTGAAATTCCCAATAAACTTAGCGCATCCTTTAATACTATCGCTACGGAGAAAGCGAATGAGAGCTTCATTTGTTTCCATTCATCTTCAACCAAGATTTTCGTATGTGCATAATACTTATTGAATGCGCGTGATAACTGCAAGCTGAATTTCGCGATTTGTGATGGGTCGGCTTGTTCAAATGATTTTTGGACAATGATTGGATATTGCTCCAGCAGCTGGAGTACTGACCAAGCATATTCACCTAAAGCTTCAAATTGGATGGCCTGCTCTTTATATTCACCTTTTTCAAGCAATGATGAAATTCGCGCAAATGTGTACTGTACATAAGGACCCGTTTCTCCCTCAAAATTCATCATTTGCTCTAATGAAAAATCAATATCGTTCATGCGGTGATTTTTTAAATCATTAAAGATTACCGCACCGACACCAACCTGTTTCGCAACCAGTTCTTTCTGTTCAAGTGCCTGATTTTTTTCTTCGATATTGCGCTTTGCAGTTTCGATTGCCTCTGCCAATACATCCGCAAGCAGCACGACTTTCCCTTTACGTGTCGACATTTTCTTACCGTCTTTTAACATCATGCCAAAGGCTACGTGCTGTAAGTCATTTGACCAATCGTAACCCATTTTCCCAATGACGTTAAAGAGTTGTTTAAAGTGCAGGGATTGTTCGTTTCCTACAACGTAAAATGTTTTCTTTGCATCATACTGCTTTTTACGATACAGTGCTGCTGCTAAATCACGCGTCGCATATAGTGTCGCACCATCCGTTTTCGTAATCAAGCAAGGCGGCATATCTTCCAATTCCACGACATAAGCACCTTCGGAAAGGGTAAGTAAGCCTTTTTCATTCAATTCCTCGACAACAACATCCATTTTATCATTGTAAAACGCTTCGCCAGCATAGGAATCAAAACGGATGCCCAATAAATCATAAATCGTATCGAATTCTTTTAGAGACGCATCCCTGAACCATTTCCATAGTGCCAGTGCCTCCTCGTCTCCATCTTCAAGCGACTTGAAGCTAGCGCGTGCTTGGTCATTCAACGATTCATCCGTTTCAGCCATAGCATGGAACTTCACATAGATTTTCAATAATTCTTGAATCGGGGAAGCTTCGATTGCCTCTTTGTCTCCCCACAGCTTATACGCGACAATCAATTTGCCGAATTGCGTGCCCCAATCCCCTAAATGATTAATACGCACGGCATTATAGCCATTTTTTTCAGCAATGTTAGCCAGTGCATTCCCTATGACCGTTGAGCGTAAGTGCCCCATGGAAAAAGGCTTGGCAATATTCGGGGATGAATAATCAATCACGACATTTTCCTGTACAGGCTGCTTCGAACCATACTGCTCCTTCTCACTTAATATGGTTTGCAGCACATTTTCCGTCACCATCTTTTGATTGACGAAGATATTCAGATAGCCACCCACTACGTTCACTTCGTGGATCAAATGACCGGTTAATTGTTCAGCTATTTCAGACGCAATAACTTGAGGTGATTTTTTAAATTTTTTTGCAAGTGTAAAGCATGGAAAGGCGACATCACCTAACTCCATTAATTTAGGCTTTTCCATTAATTTTTCTATTTCGCTTGCTGGCAATTCATTGTTTAAAGCAGTTGAAATTAATGCTGCAATTGTTTTATTCATCGTCATTTTCCCTCCTAAAAAAACAAAAAAGCCCCCGTCTCTAAATAAGAGACGAGAGCATGGATTCCCGTGGTACCACTCTAGTTGCCACAAATCGTGACCACTTTCCATTGTTAACGGGGTGACTCCCCGATGTTCCCTACTAAACGTTTCAAGAAATTTCTCCAAAGTGCGCTTCATTCATCCGTCCTGCATTAGGCTCACACCATCCCTAACTCGCTTTCCATTTCAAAATGAACTACTCTCTTTATCACAGAATTTTCAATATATGATTTAATCCATCGTACACAATTTAAAAATACGTGTCAACACAGGATTTCAGATCCAACCGGTTATTAAGTCTCAATATGACTAACCAGCCGGTAACTTCATTTTATCCTTGATGGTTGAAAAATATTTCCTTACGGTACCAATTGGGTTTCTTTGCTGATTAGATGGTTCATTTGTGGTTTGACCATCGGCTAACAGGCCTAACACTCCCATTTCCCGGGTATTATTGTTGGAAGACTCATCTGTAAGTTCGGGGGAGTATATACGCTTGCCATCCATTATGCTGCGAATCGAGCAGGCTAACTCTTCGCTCGGGCCATCCTTCAATAAATAACCACTTACATTAGCTTTTAACGCAAGTTGAAAATAACCAGTCCTTCGAAATGTCGTTAATATAATCACTTTGCATTCAAATGACTTTAAAGCTTCTGCTGCCTCAAGTCCGCTCATTACAGGCATCTCCATATCCATGATACAAACATCAGGCTGTAATTGGTTCACAAGAGTGATCGCTTCTTCTCCATTACTGGCTTGCCCGACAATTTCTATATCTTCTTCAAGATTGAGTAGAGAACTTATTGCCTCTAACAGCATTTGCTGATTCTCTGCAATGACAATTCGAATCATTTTAAGTTCTCTCCTTTATCGAGTCGCTTATATGAAGTAAAGACTCCCCCAAATCCAAGGATTATTAAGGGAGTCTGAAATGATACATGAACGTTACAGTTCAGATTTCACTTGAGCGGAAACGCTTTTTTTCGTTAAATATTTTATGTCTTTGAAACCGATAAAATTCTTGGATTCCTCATCCCATAAACGGAAACGGAGTGAGCGCAAGCTCGTAGCAAGAGTAATCGTTGGTACGTTCTCTAATGGCTGCGTATTATTGTGCGCCATTTCCAATTTATAGTTAGGTACCCTTGGACTTAAATGGTGAACATGATGGTAACCGATATTACCAGTAAGGAACTGCATCAGTTTTGGAAGCTTATAAAAAGAACTTCCTTCCACTGCTGCCAATACATATTCCCACTCCTCATTTTCTTCAAAATAAGAGTCCTCAAATGTATGCTGGACGTAAAACAGCCAAATGCCCACTGAACCAGAAATCATGAAAATGGAACCTTGTACTAAAAGAAACGACTGCCAACCTACTGCCAGGCAAAGTAATGCCACTAAAACAACGATTATTGCATTCGTCAAATAAGTATTCATTTTTTCCTTCTTTCTAGCACCTTTACGGTTAAATCTATTTTTAAGAAGGAAAACATAAATTGGACCTATTCCAAACATAACCAATGGATTGCGATAAAAACGATAGGCAAAACGAAGCTTAAGCGGTGCAGCCAAATATTCATCCACCGTAAGGGTCCAAATGTCTCCTGTACCCCGCTTATCTAAATTACCGCTTGTTGCGTGATGCACAGAATGCTCATGCCCCCATTGATCAAAAGGGAATAAAGTCAAAACACCCATGATTGTCCCGACTATTCTATTCGCACGGCGGCTTTTGAAAAATGAATGATGCGTACAATCATGAAAAATAATGAAAATTCTTGTCAGGAAGCCAGCAGCCAACACAGCTGGAATTAAAGTTAACCAATAAGAAACGGAAAGACTTATATATGCTAGGTACCATAAAATGATGAACGGTCCCAATGTATTGATGATCTGCCATATACTTTCCTTTGTCGTTGATTGTTCAAAAGGAGCAATTTGTTTTCTCAAGTTTTTAGTGTTTTGTATAGTCATTAATCAATTGCACTTCCTTTTATTTGTCGTTATTTCATATTATAAAGAAATCAACCTTAAATTATTAGTACCAGGTGTCATGACTAGAAGATGACAAATGTCATGTACAAGTTTTTCTTTAGCCTGCACATACATGAAAACCTTACCCAAAAACAAAAACGAGAAAACGCCAACCAGTGACAACTGGTTAACCTGTTCATAAATATCGGATTTCGATATCGTTCTCCAATAAGGCTTGGCAACATTTTTTGACAATACAACAGTAGTAAAATGATTTTAGAGAGATGTTTATTATCGACAAATGCTACTTATGATAGGCTTGGACTATAAGGATTTACCAGTTAAAAAACTGTAAAGGGGGATTAAAATGGATAAGGAAATCGAAAAAATAATTGTAAAATCATTTTTCACCAAAAGGCTCCAAGATAGAGTTCTGTTCGAATTGTCTTCAAATAAGAAACGCAAAGATGCCTTAAGTCGACTTTGTCATACTTACAGAACAACTCTTCGTGAAGAATATATCATTGAGATCCCAAAACCTAATTCAGATCCAGTAGATATAGCAAAGTTACTGAAACAGAATGGTGCTGAAGACTCTTGTTATGTAATATCCTGGGATAAAGATATTGATGGTAAGGAGCTCCCCTTATTAACCGCCTTAGAAAAAGCCGTTGGGATGGGAATGCCGTCAATCATATCCTGTATCCCAAATAAACTCGCTTATTTTGAAGCTGAACAAGAAGTCCTTCCATCTCCAAGATTTTTACTTAAAAGAAAACAATAAATATTTGCATACACAAATAGTCCTATTTCTAGATGAAAAATCAACATTAACCTTTAGTTACTCCCCTTTTAAAAATAAATAAAGACCATAATCCGTTGAAATTGAAGCGTAACCCATTTGGCGTAACATGGCTGTGATATGCCACGATGGTATGTTCCATGATTCACGACATGTGGCCCCAATTCGCCTACACAAGTTCTCATTAGGCCGCCAGATGGGTTCTCAATTACGCTAAATGTAGGTCCTAATAGACAAGTCTATAAGGGATATAGAGTGAGATATGCTGTCGAAACAGGCGAAAACCACACAGTCAATATCTACAATGGGGATATCATTTCTAAGAAAAAAGATAAAGTCAATAAAATTAAGCACGGCGAATACACAAACTAGTCGACTATTAAACCATCAATCTAAAAAATAAAAAAGATTAGCTCATGGCTAATCTTTTTTATTTAGGCTATGTTAAATTCTAATGTTGATATTTGACCATAAGAAAACCGCCTTGGTGAAAAGGCGGTTCATTGAGCTATCGTCCCCGTAGTTAAATAAATTAGTTGTGTCTGTTTTTATTGAGTGTCTTCGTCGCTTTTGTACTCCAAAAATCACCTGGCTGACAATCCAAAGTCTTACATATCCGTTAATCATTCATTTTTTGACTTTATATCTGGGGCATTTTTTAATGGCTTTTGAAGTGCGTCCACAATGGCTGCGATGATACTTGTTGCTAAAATACCCATTAGACATAATGATGTAGGACCCGCTGCATCATCACTACCTGTAACTTTAGCAAGCACCCTTAAGCTTACTATTCCTAACAAAATGAGGAAAATGACTGTAAAAGCACATTTCTTTATAATCTTCAAAGATTTAAGGGATAATTCAGAGAAAGCATTGTTCTTTTCGATGTAGGTTAATAGTTTATATGCTTGATACAACGCAACAGAAAACGCAATACAGAATCCGTATGCACATACTAAAAAGGGGATTAGGAAGTAAGCCGTATCTGGATGTACCCTTGCATCTCTAACGGCTATCTCAGGCAACCAGATACACAAAGCAAGCACTGCAATTCCAGCCAGAAAAATAATTACCTTTAAGAAAGTGGTTGAACCTCGTTTAACATTCATTTAAAACACCTCACTTATTTAATGACAACATGATTTTAGCATATCATTTATCGTTTTACAATAAATTTATATTGTTTTTTTATATTGTTATTGAAATATCCTTCTAATTTTGACAAAAATAAAAAGCACTTCTCATTACAAAGAAATGCTCTTACTTTAAAATGTTAAATTTACAACTTGTTCAACAAAACTGCCCGTTAGCTTAACAAGAATAAGCAGAGAGCCGAAGTTTGGTATTCGTGTCGGTCACAGTAAATAGGCACGATTTGACCAACATAACAGCAGAATCGTAATCCTTTTTAGACTCCCCATTTCCTACTATATAGGGCCTTTCCACAATGTACCTCTATTTTAAAGCTATTTACCATAGTAAACTAGTAAAGTTAAAATTGACGTAATTTAAGGGGAATAAAATAATAGTGAAAAAATTCTTTGGATGTCTTATTATGTTAAGCCTTCTTTGTATATGTCTCTGTCCTGCCAGTGGTGAAGCATCAAGTAAAACCCTTGACATAGGTTCCGTTAAGGAAGGCAATACGAAGGTTTTCAGTTCTCCTAAACTAGGTTCCACTATATTAAAGACCTTAAAAAAGGGCGAGGAATTTCCCGTCATTTCTTCTGTCGCCGGGGATTCTGCGAAGCCTAATATACATACAGTAAAGACTGGAAACACCTTATGGAAAGTAGCAAATCAATATGGAGTTTCAGTAAGTGCGTTACAGAAAGAAAACAAGTTAACCTCTTCCGAAATTACTGTTGGCCAAAAATTGAAGATTCCTCAAAAATATAAGATCCATACGGTTGGATCAGGCGATACATTGTGGAAGATTTCTTCTAAATATAAGGTAGCCACAAGTGATTTGACTAAATTGAATAACTTACGTACAACTTCCCTTAAAGTTGGCCAAAAATTGAAGATTCCGGAATATTACTACCAGGTTCAATTGCTTGGAGGTAAAAAGGGATGGATAAAGAAATCCCATCTTCAAAAAAAAGCGCAAAACCGCATCGTCATGGGCTGGAAACATAATGGATCGAAAGAAAACTACACCCAACAACTTAAACACCCCAATTTAAATGTAGTATCTCCCCGTTCCTATACGCTGACGAATACCGGAAATTTCGTTTCCGTTTCTGTAGATACAAAATACGTTCAATACGCTCATAAACAAGGAAAACAAGTTTGGCAACTTATCGGTAATAAATTCGATCCTGTTTTAACTGGTTCTATACTAGGCAATACAAAAAAACGTCAGAAACTAGTTTCAGCTTTACGTGATTCACTTGTTCAAACTAAAAGTGATGGATTAAATGTAGATTTTGAAAACATCGATCCAAAAAATAAGAAAGACTTTGTACTTTTCATAGGCGAACTAAAAAAGGCCCTAAAACCTCATGGCATCAAACTATCTGTGGATGTCACCCGAGAAAATGACGATCCTTTTTGGTCAAAAAGTCTAGATAGGAAAGCACTTGGCAAAATAGCGGACTACATAATCATAATGGGTTATGACGAGCATTGGGGAGGTAGCCCAGTAGCCGGGTCCGTTTCCTCGTTACCTTGGATCAAAGAAGGAACTAAGCTTTTAATGAAAGAAGTACCAGCTCATAAGATTATATTGGCTGTCCCATTTTATACGAGAGAATGGGTAACCGATTTATCGACCAATAAAGTGAAAAGTCATGACCGTACCATGGCTGAGGTCAACAAAATCATTTCATCTCATGGACTTAAAAAGGTATGGGATAAAAAGACCTCACAAAATTATGTGGAGTATACTTCCAAAGGGAAAAAGCATCAAATATGGATAGAAGATAAAAAATCGATGACCCTTCGTCTTGACCTGGTAAAACAAAATCATCTAGGCGGTGTATCTGCTTGGTACATTGGAGCAGAAACTCCTGACATTTGGGATGTATATCATTTTAAGAAATAGGTTAATAGAAAAATCATAAAGGAAAAAGGCCTCACATTGTGTGCGGCCTTTTCTGCATGACATCATTTTCAGTCGGTCTTGTCGTCTTAAGTGAATAGACCACCCCAATGAATATTAATGAAATGCCCAAGATTTGAATCCTGTCAGGTTGAAATCCTGAAAGCAGAATATCCAAAAGGATGGCAACTGCCGGATCGACAAAAATCATGAAGGATACTACATTTGTGGGCAAATGACGGATACTATTAAAAAACAGAAGATACACGACGCCTGTATGGATGATGCCGGTAAGTATCGTATAAAACCATTCGGAAGATTTTAGCGTTGTGTAGATTGAAAAATCAACAAAAGGAATCAGTAATAGAAATCCAATGAACATTTGCAGAAAAGTGGTCGCATATACACTCGTCTTTGTAATGCTCTTTCCTAAAAGCATGGTTGCCGCATAGAAAAATGCAGCTATGATCCCATACATGATACCTTCCCATTCAGGAGATGATGATCGAAATCCATCTGTTCCCATAATGAATAATGTGCCAATGAAACATAATGAAATGGCCAGGATGGAGAATAAAGTCATTTTCTCCCTAAAGATGAAGCTCCCTATGATGAGTACGATAATCGGGGCTAAATGATAGAGCGAAATGGCAATTGTCACGGATATCAGTTCAAATGATTTAAAGAGGAATATCCAGTTTAACAAGTTGGCCACGGCGCAGAATATGATGAGCATCACCTCTCTACCGTTCCATATTTCGTTCTTGAAATTCCCTGTAATCATCCAGGCTGCACATAAGAATATGGCAGCACAAATGCAGCGAACAAATACCAACTCCAGTGCTGGGAGTCCTGATAGTTCTGAAAAGAAACCGACAGAACCAAAGATTGTCATGGCTAAAGACAGTTGAATAAGTGCTATTTTATTCATTTAATTTCCCCTTATATAATCACCTATTATTTTACATTAATGTAACTAATACTATCACTTCTCGGGCATTCCGTCACGCGTGATGATATTGGCCCACATTTGCTCTGGAATCATCAATTTACACCTGCTATCGCGCGGCAAGGTTGTCATGATTTCTTCTTCCTTACCTTCCTTTATTTTGGCGGCCCAGTCCGGTTCCATCAGCAATTCCCTCCCCAGCGCGAAAAGCGGTATATTTTTCTCAAGCACAGCATTTGCTTCTTCTGGAGTATTAATCGATCCGAGTGATATGAAACTGGTTCTGCTAGCAATGATATCACGGATGATTTCCGTCCTTGTTAACCCCAACTTTGATCCACTTCTAGCGATGGACCAGACATTTTTAACGGAAAGATGTAAATAGGAAAGCTCTTGGCTAGCCAATTTATCCACCAATGCAGCTGTGTCATCCATTTTCATTCCGCCTTCTTCCGGTTCTTCAGGGGAGAAGCGATAGCCTATAATGAAATCTTTGTCTGCGTATAGATCACGTATCCGTTTCACTTCCGCGATGACTGCAAGTGGAAATTGCATTCTATTTTCCAAATTCCCGCCCCATTTATCTGTCCGCCTGTTAGAGTGCGGTGAGAAAAACTGCTGAAGGAGATATCCATTCGCACCATGGATTTCCACACCGTCGAATCCTGAACGAATGGCATGGCGAGTGGCTCTTCCAAAGTCTTGAATAGTGGAGATGATCTCCGTGTGACTCATTGGCCTTGGAATGTATTCCCCGCCCATTTCTTTATAAACGCTTGCAATGATTCCACTTGGACTAACCATACGTTCTCCGCCTGTACAGCTTGGAAGGCTCTCGCTTCCGCCATGATGAAGCTGGAGAATTGCTTTTGCACCTTTTGATTTGATTGTTTTTGAAAGCTGTGTGAGTCCAGCGATGCTTTGTTCATCATATACTTTCATTTGCCGGGGAAAGCTTGTAGCAACAGGGGATATGGCGGCCGCAGCAGTAATGAACATGGCAGGTCCATCTGCCCTTCTTTTATAGTAAGCTAGTTCCTGGTCAGAAACCAAGCCATCCTCTTGAGCAGAATAAGTGGTCATTGGCGCAACTACAATCCTGTTTTTAAGAACCGTTCCATTAGAAAGCGTGTACGGTGAAAAAATTTGGCTGTATTTCCGTTTCATCATTTTCCCATCACCCATTCGTATTTTATTTTTTGTAATTTTATTGTATTCTCGACCCTAACATAAGTAAAATGAATGTTTTTCATCACTTACATTAGAACTTCTCATGTATAATCAATTACAAGAAAGGTGTGGGGCATTTGAATTTTTTTCAGTTGCAAGTCTTCTTACATGTTGTTGAACACGGAAGTTTCACGAAAGCGGGAGACCGGATCGGACTGACTCAATCAGGCGTGAGCCATAACATTACGGCGCTTGAAACGGAACTTGGTGTGACTTTATTAAAACGTGATCGAAAAGGAGTAACACTCACCACTGCTGGAGAACAGGTTATTCCACATATGCGGGCCATTGCCGCCAATCTTGCACATATCGAACAAAAGATTGCAGCTGTGAATGGAATGGAAATCGGGAAGATAACGATTGGCAGTTTTCCAAGCTTCACTGCCAGATTCATACCGATACTATTCTCTATCTTTAATGAAAAATACCCTACTATTGAATTGCTGATTCATGAAGGTGGATATGATGAAATCTTAAAGTGGATAGAAGAAGGTACAGTGGACATCGGCTTTGCAGCAAAACCAGTTAAGAATGTGGAATTCATTCATCTGCTAACAGATCCTTTATCAGCCGTCGTATACGAAGGCCATCCACTTTCGGAGAAAACCGGAATCAATCTTGAGGACTTCGCTGATGAACCATTCATCATGCTGCGATCCGGCTGTGAAACACTCATAGAAGATAGATTCCTTGATGCCAAAATAAAACCAAACATTTCATACGATATTAAAGACAATCAAACGGTGCTTTCAATGGTGGCAGGAAAATTAGGCATCTCAATTATGCCCGACTTGGCTATACCTGAAAAACCGGAACGTATAAAAAGCCTGCCCTTGACTCCGGAAATTTCCCGGGAGATCGGATTGGTCATGAAATCATCCAAAGACCTTTCACCAGCAGCAAAGGAATTTTCAAACGTCGTTCAAGATTATTTCCGAAAGTAGAAAAACATAATGAAGAAAAAAAAAGAATCCCCTTTTCATGAAAAAGGGGATTCTTTTCGTGCAGTGATCATCCAAAGAATAAGTCAAGCAGATTACTGCCTGCTGATGATTGCTTATTATAAAACTCCGAATAACCGCAATTCTTGCAATACACAACCGTAAATTGATTATTCTGGACATCGAACATTTTTGACAATCCTGTTCCAGTCATGGCTACGTCCTTCTTAGCAGCATCATTGCTTCCGCATTTCATGCATCCCTTTTCATTCATGATCCTTCATCTCCCAATTTATAAATAATAATGCCGATAAATACCGGAGCTTCCCAGCACCGTTCATAATTAAATATACGGATAAAGTGATAAATGGTTTCGGAACTCATGCAAAAATATGTAAATTCCATTAAATACTGTTTTTATTGGCTGCCTTTTTTATTACGATTAGATTTTATGGTAGGCAAAGCATTATACACACTAATTGCAAAATAATAGAGTAAAATCATATGCAGAGCATCACTTATTGGAACGGGTGTATCATCAAGCTTAAAAATAGCAAATAATGCATATACCCCAACAAATATGATTGGATAAATGATGTAATGATAGCAGAAATTTTTAATGAACATATTCTTTATCGCATCGCTTTCTTAAACGACCAAACCCTTTTACAGGACACTCTATGTAAAAGGCTGGTGTTTTTTATATTAAGTTAATTAACTAACATACCAACAATTTTGAGAAGATGGTCCTCGTAGGTACAACTGTCTCGCTCATGAATTAAGAAAAGCTTTGTAGAGATCCACCTCCACAAAGCTTTCTTCGAATCTATTAGTCTTTTACAAAACTACAGGAGTGCACCTTACTTTATTCATGCTTTGAAAATAAGGTATGTTCTGTCCCATCTGTTTTAACTCGGAAGATATCTTCATGACCATCTATTTTGTAGTAGATCCAATTATCCAGTACATTTATATCTGACACTATGACTAATCTCTATAATTCTTTCTAAAATTAAACCATTGATAAATAATGTATCCAAAAGTTATACCAATGGGGCCAGAATAAGTAGCCGGTCCATCCGTAAGAATATAACTTAAAATAAGCAAAATAATCATAAAAAGAAAAAAACTAAAGATGTTCCATTTCTTCGCTTTTAAAAACTCCAGTTTATTCTAACCTCCAATTTATTTAATAACCATACTATCAAGATAGTTAAATATATAATATCCTGGGTTTGAATAATATGAAGCTACTGTAGCTACTCAGGGCTCTAAGAACATAGCCTGCACCTTTAGCTGACCCCCCCTTTCTTATTAAACTGCTTTTTATTTTTTTTGCAAAAGTTGTTCGTTTTGCTTTTGATAATTGCCTTTTACCATACTTAAGTAAAGCACTACTCATTTTTCCGCCAAAAAAACCCGTAGTAGTAAAAATCGTTAAATTTATTCCAGGGGCTATAATCTTTCTAGAATTTCACCAATGATTATTCCTAGCATAGGTATAGCCATTTTGTGAAATCGGTTCATCATCATCGGGATGTGGATCAGCGTTAAGAACGATCCATTTTTTATTCCAATCAACTAACCTCTTTAGAGTAACTTTTTAACAATAAATTATTTCTACTCGTTGAATCCCAATAGAACAGTTGCAATAAGATAAAATATGAAAAATGAAATAAACATATATAGGTATATTCTAACTTTCAAATCAGATGTATTCTTTTTTCTTTTTGGCCTTGTCCAGAAATATAGACGAATCGTTATAAAACAAAATATTATAGATATAAAAATGTATAAAATTTTGACCACTGAAATACCTCTCATAAATTAATAGATTTATTTTCTTTTACTAAAATTAATATATTCAACATTAACCTTTGGACCCCAATTTATATATTTTTTAGCTTTTTTCTTATACGCTTTGAAGTATCTTTTTAGAACCATTACTGTGATACTCCCTACAGACCACCCAGTAACAGCAAACAATGAATTTACTACCGTCGCAGCAGTTGTTATCGCAAGTGATCTATTCAGTCCTGCATGTGTAAGATAACTAGTTATTTTTATTTTAATTTTTATTTTCTTTCCATTTAACAAGTTGTGAACTTGCTTTTGTTTTCTAAGCTTCAATAGCGTATTAATGGCTTTTAGACCTGGAATAAGAGTAACTAAAACATCTACTCCGCTTTTAATCACGCTCGTTCTCATACTATAAAGACCATTCGGATCAACGTACATCACAGGGTTATTATTCGCATAGGTATAGCCATTTTGTGAAATCGGTTCATCATCATCACCGGGATGTGGATCAAGCGCTAAGAACGATCCATTCGCTGGATTATAGTATCTGGCTTGCAAGTAGTAATTCTTTGTTTCATCGTCAAAGTAATAGCCCGCATAACGAATAGGATTTTCTTTTCCAATATCACCTTCAACTGAAAGGATATTTCCATATGCATCATATGTGTATGAACCAACTTCTTTGTCGCTTTCATCTCGAATATTGAGAACATCACCTCGTTGGTTTGTTGTAAATTGATAAGACTTTGTTGTCCAAGTATCTGTAGTATCTTTTTCTTTTACAATCATACCTAGTGGATTGTACTGGTTCCATTCATAAGAACGAAAAGAAATAACTTGATTATTTTGTTTAATGACTTCCATATCTAACACTTCATTATTATAGAAGTATTCATGGATCGTATCTCCCACAGTTTTTGTTAGTCGTAAACCATTTTCATCATAAGTGTAAGATGCGATTTTTCGGCCATCTAATTGTTCTACAACTGTTAGTTGCTGCATTGCATTATACGTGTAGTGATAGTTTTCATCTTGTATAAGATTTCCATCTACATCGTATTTGTATACAATGTCATTTTTGGTTTTAATTTGATTCGCATCATTATAAGTGAAGGTAATTTTTTTATCATTGATATTCGACGTTAAACGGTTTCCTACTTTATCAAACGAATAGGTGTTTTCTTGACCATTTGATAATATTTCTTTAACCAGTTGTTCGTTTTGATCGTATGCATAAGTTGTGGTCTTATTTTGAACGGTTTCTTTTGAAATGTTGCCATTTTTCGTATAGTCGTATGCAATCACGAATGGTGATTGTGCTTTAGATGTATATGTCAATGTTTCTAAACGATTGGCATCATTTAATTGTGAAACTTGTTTTAATAAATCGTCATTGACAGAAATTGTTTGATTGTTATTTTTTGCATTGTCATCGTATGCAAAAGAATGATAGACTTGTTCACCCATTTTATACTGCACTTTTTGAATATCATCAGTGTTCTCTTTATACGTTTTGGACTCTTGAACAGAGAAAATATCTTGATACGAAGTTTTTCGTTTAGTTAAACGTTCTTGATCGTCATAAGTATATGATTGGACAAATGAACCCAAGCCATATTTCTCTAATAAGTTACTCTCTTTATTATAGTCATATGCTTTGATTGACTGGCCGTCTTGTAATAATGTAGTAAGTTTATCAAATGCATCATATTGATACTGGTATGATATTGCTGTCTCGTCTTGTGCATTAAGCAAATTTATCGTATCCAGATTGCCACTCTCATTAAAGTTATACTGTTTTTGAATCCCAGAAGGAAGCGTTTCTTTACTCATTTCGCCATTTAAATCATATTCATATTGGAATGTCATTAATGGCATGACTTTTTTAGTTACTTGATCGTTATAGTTATATTCATATGATTTTTTACGTCCTAATGCATCTATAAGAGATGTCATATTGTTGTTTGCGTCATAGGTGTATTCTGTTTTGTACCCATTACCGTCTGTCACAGATGTAAGCTTATCAAAATATAATGGATCATACGTATATTTCGTTGTATGTCCTTCTGCATCTGTTACTTCTTCTCTTTGTCCGAAAATTGTATACTGAACAGATGTCGTATTTTCGTTTTTATCGGTAACTTTTTCTTTAAATACGTCATCATCGTATGCAATCTTTTCAAATGTATTATTTGGATAATTTGTTTTAATTAAACGACCAAATGAATCATACGTATATGTTGTTGTTTCATCATTCAATGTGCTGGAAACAAGAGATGGCCCTTCAAACTGGTTGGTTGTTAATTCTCCATTGGCTGCAACTGTCTTTACGAGTTGATTATTGTCATTGTACGTATTTACAATTGTTCCATTAGTTGTTTTTGAAGAAAGCACATTTCCATTTGTATCATACGAATTTTTTTCCGTTGTTCCATCAGGATTTGTGACCGTTAAAACATTAAAATTTTTATCTAAATCATAAAATATTGTTGAATTTTGGTCTTCTTCTGATGGCGTTGTCACTTGGGAAACTGCATACGTATTATTTTTTAAATCGCGTTTATAAATCGTTTCTGCATCATCTGTTGCAACGGACTTATACTCATTGTCTTTTACGTTAAATTGATAACTATTTGTAACTGATAATTCCTCATCTTTTGCTTGTTTATCAAATATCTTTAGTTCATTTTCAGCATAGAAAAATTCTGATGTATTGTTCTTTCCATCTACATATTTCACTAATTGATTGTGACTATTGTATGCAAAGTTTTCAATAATTGTACGCGTTGTCTTATCATTACCAATGGTAGTCTTAACTAGTAAGTCCCCGATATACGTAAATGTTGTCCAGTGATTTGCAAACTGAACTTTACTGATTTTATCATCTTGATAACTAATTGCTATTTTTTCTTGCTTATCAATTCCCTTAGCTTCTTTCACTGTAATTAATTGATCTTTCTCATTACGTACGAAGTCTATTTGGTTTTTGTAGTTATCTGTATAAGAAGCAATTAAGAAGTTAGATGAATCTTTACTTATTTTAAATGTCTGAACAAAACCGTCCGGATTAGTTAAAGTCCAAGTTTGTTCATCTTGTTTCTCTAATTTTTCGTAAATACCGTTTGGAGCTACATATTTCGCATCTTTATAGACATAGATATGTGTAGTTCCATCTTCATCTGTATAAAGAATATCTTTGTTCGAGAGGATCTTCAACTTCTCATTTCCGATAAATGTCCAACCTTGCCCAAGCGCAGAAGTACGAGTGGACCGTGAATTATAGTAACGGGTAAAATCAAATCCTAAGAGACCTCGAGTGAATAGGGATTGATCCGTGAACTCCATGACCATATTTCCCGTGGTTACATTGACGGAAGCAGTTGCATTTCCAAATGAATGGTCTTCATAAGTGAAATAATCTTCTAAACCATTTAAATCCTCTCTAGGATCAACTGATACCGTTCCTTTATTCGAAGCAGGACTTAAACCACGATTTCCTGTAATTTTACCCTGTTCTGTTTCTGGAGCATTGTCGTCGTCCACATAATAGGCTTTAACCGTTGCGGAATAATTTGATGAAACACCATAAATGGGTTCTGTTGTGAAAGATGTTTTGCCTTTTACTTGATATGTTTTAGTTGTTTTATCATCGGAAATCTGTACCTCGTAATATTTTGCTGAAGTTGTCGCATCCCACTTCACTGTCAAACTACTTTTGTTATTGACCATATCCTCTAAATTACTAGTTAGCTTTGCATTTTTAGGTGCATATAATGGTATGTATCCATAGTTAACATCTGATGAAGCTGAATCTCCTGCTGCAGAAATTGCTTTGACTCGAATACTATAACGATTTGAACCATTTCCATAAGTAATGCTAGGGTCAATTGGTAATTCTGTTCCTTTACCTATACTTGTCGATTTGTCTAATTCGACTGGATAAAGTTCTTTAATCCCATTTTTCAAATCCGCATCCGTAGGCCAGATCTTTTTCCCCTTTGTACTAACACTGGTTACTTTACCTACCGAAAACTCTTTATATTTTGTACCATTCCAAATAAGAACTTTATAACCCGTTGCATTAGTCACTGGTTTCCAGGAAATATCAAGCCAACCACGCCCTTTATTTACTGTATCTGTTTCCGGGTACGCATATGGTTTTACGGCTGGAATATCCGGAATTCCCACTTGCACAACTGGTATGGCTTTGTAAATAGCTGTTGAAGCCGGGCTATCTCCATTTGCAAATTTTGCTACTACACGAAATCCGTAATCTTTTTTCGTAGTTGTCGTTCCACTTTTCACACTATAAAAAGCACTCGGATCTACCGGTAATTCAACACCCGTGCTATCCGTTTTATACGTGGAACTTGTTGAATAAGGAGCTTTAGGGAATATCTTTTTGCCCTTTGTTGACCAACTTGTAGATGTACCAGAATAAATAGTCTGATAACCCTTACCATCATACATTTGCAAATCATAAGACTTTGCTCCATGAACGGAACCCCACTTAACATCAATATATCCATCAGCCTTCCCCTCACCATAGGAGAAAGAACTGACTGTAGGATTCTTCATCTTTTCATAATGGTAACTAATAACCAATTTAGCTTTTTTCGCACTTTCTGCAGCCGTGATTTTTTTCCAATGTGTTTTGCCATTTCCGTTCGTATGGAATTTAAATCCATAGTTTTCTCTTGTACCGTCCACCCAAGCCTGGATGGTATTCTTAACATCAAAATAAGCCCACTGATCCCTAGCAACAGACGTACTGGTTATTTTGGTGGATGATGGCTTATTGTTCCAAGTTAATTCATCTACATACCATTGTGCTTTTACCTCATCTACCCATATATCCGTTTTTGTATCGACATAATAAGAATGGGTAACATAGGCGGCTAATTCAGCAGAATCAATGGTTGCACCCTTTAAATCACCAATTACACTAAATTTAACAAACGGGTAATTGGTTCCTGTAGTGCTATCATAATATCCTGTTTTTAATACATATTCTCCTTGTGATGGATCCCATTCTTTATTGTAATTGTTATTTGGATAGGCGCTCATCACGAATGTATCTCCCAATGCATCAATCGATACAGAAGGGTCAATATAAATAGGGAAGACTCGCTTAGACGAAGATAGCCATTCTTTACTAGCTTTTAATACTAACTCATAACTATCGTCTGATTTTTTATTTAACTCATAATGGATATCTGTCGATCGGACACCATCACCTAAAGTGTCGTTATAGTTTGAATCCACCATTACAGGCTTTGGTAAAGTGAAAATTGATTTCTCTTTAGATTCGTTTTCATAGAATCCTATAGATCCGTCTTTTTCAACTTGACCGTATAAATCCGTTTGAATGGTATAGTGAAATTCATTGATACCATTATATTCATTCATAATCCAATCTTCTTTTACCTCATTATTTAAGGCAACATGCCGTAGATCAATATTCGGGTATATAGATTTAAGAGTTATTGAATTTTCTTCTTTTACTGACCCCGATGTATAAGTTGGTTCAGTCTGCTTCTCTCCATCAGAGGCATAAGTTAACTCAAATGATAACTTGTGTTCACCAGATTGATAAATTAAAGGCTTATCTTCCCCTAATTTCTCAGGAAACATAAATTCTAAGTTTGTTGTTTCTGTCTCTATGTAGCCCTTATTATCTTTTTCCACTAACTCTTCGGAAATGGTCTTGTATTTTCCGTCTACTTTGTTATGTATTTCTTCTGGATAAATCTCTTTAACAAAGTTTCCTTCTCCATCAGTGAATGTTTTTGAACTTTCCGTTCTTTCTTTCACCACTTCATCCAAATTGTCAGTGTTGATTGTTTCCTTTTCATTTTCTTTCGTCTGACTCGTATTTTCACTTGAAGCACCTGTATAGGTTGGCAACAAGCTACATAACAAAGCCAAAATCAAAATCGATGCAATGTACTTTCTGAATTTCAACAAAATATTTCCTCCAATTCCAATTAACTCTAACAGATTATACATCAGTAAATATATCTAGTAAATTAGTAAAAATATCAGAATATTAACAAAATACAACAAAACATAGATACTTATTAACCATTACAAAAGAACCCTTCATATATAATGAATTTTATATAATCATAAGTGATTAGGTTAAAGTACCTGTTATCGGTAAAATAACTCAATTTATATACTTATCTGGTATCAAGATTCATTGGAAATAAAATTTTAAGTAACGATAAATTTCGAAGAACTTTTTCCAGTTTGCACTCAATATGGAGTTTCGCTTTAGTAGTTTTAGTGTGGAATTTGAGGGGATGACGCTGCGGATTAATCCAATTCGTTGAAGATTAAGAAATATATCTACTAAATAACTAACACGGTCGATCTTCTATTTGAGCATCGAATGAATTATCGGCACGTAGGTCGAATTGTTTCCGCGTGGGTCGAATTATCAATTCGTTTGCCGTATTTTTGTGCGTGTTAACATAAGAAAAAACCGAAATCAGCCACTGATTTCGGTTTTTTCCAGTAAGGATTATTTAATTAGTGATATCTTTTTTCTGGAAGAAGAAGAAAGTTAGCGCTAAAAAGATAAGATAATAGATGCCCAGTACACCCATTGAAAATCCAAGGGTAGCTCCATCAAACATTTCTATGGTTCCGGAAATATAGCCCCTTAAATCAAGGTGGGGGAATAAGACGAATTTTAACCACTCGTATTTACCGATGAATGATTGAATGACCATGTTTAATGTCGAGGAAGCAAATAGGATGAAAATGGATATACCTACTGCAAGTGCTTGGTTTTTAAATAATGTGCTTAACATGAAAGCGATGGTCGTGATGACTAAGAATCCTGGTATCCAGTAAACGATCATGTCTACGAAATATTCGCCGACTACCACCGGACTGAATTCACCGAAAGCTGCAGGATCCATGATTTTGTCTGAATACGAGCCATTGCCAAAGAATATGATTCCGATTAGATAACTGAATATAAGTAGGCTCGCCAGTAATAACGCAGCAAATAACAGGGAAGTAATGTATTTGGAAAGAAGAATCTTCCACCGTTTATAAGGCCTGATCAACAGTTGTTTTATGGTACCATCCGAAAATTCCGAGGAAACGAGCGAGCTGCAAACAATGACGACGAATAAAGTGACAAATGATGTTAATGATGTCGTCCATTCTGCCATATAGGTCCAATTCGTGTTTAAGTCAGGGTTTATATTATCAGCTAAAAGTTGCTTATTGAGATCAATGTCTTCCATGATCATCGCTTTTTCCTCGTCACTGATATCCTTAGCTTCCAAAGCCTTTTGCTGTTCTTGGATATCTGCCTTTAACCCTTGCTTCCAATCTTTACCTGATTCTTCGGGACTTAGTTTATAATCGATGACTGCAGCCCCTAATGCTGCCAATAAAAGAAAAGCGATGAATATATAAGTTGAAACTTTTGAAAAGATTTTCATCCATTCATTTTTTACTAAGGACATCATACAGACTCCCTCATTTCCTGCTCAGTGATTTCAAAGAATTTATCTTCCAGTGATTTTCTAGTAATGCCAATTTCATAGACATCCAGCTGATTTCCATTAAAACTCCTATTTATATCGGCCGTTTGTTCACGAGTGGCTGATACGGAGATTGTCTTCGCATCATATTTTAAAATCGTAATATCGACAAACTGTTCTTGAAGGATTTTTTTAGCTAGCTTCCCATCACTAACAGTAAATGAAACTTCATTGATTGTTTCGGTTTTTTCATCTAATATATGTTCTTTCGTATGTATCAGTTTTCCCTTTTCGATAACGGCAAAACTATCACACATCAATTGCATTTCCGATAGTAAATGGGATGAAATCAATATCCCGACGCCTTCACTTGCCAGTACTTTCAAATAATCGCGAAACTCGCGAATCCCTTGTGGATCCAAGCCATTCGTCGGTTCATCAAAAATTAATAACGACGGTTTATGTAAAATGGCCTGTGCCACGCCAAGGCGCTGACGCATCCCTAATGAATATGTTTTAACCTTCTTATCGATGGCATGATCCAGTTTTACAAGCTTTATGACCTCTTCTATTCTCTCATTGGATATCTCATTGGATGACATTCGGGCATAATGCAGGATATTCTTTCTGCCTGTCATGTATTTATAAAACTCCGGGTTTTCAACAATGGCCCCCAATTGATTCATCGCACCTTCGAAATCTCTATCGAGGTCACTGCCATTGATCATGACAGTGCCGCCCGTACGATTGATAAGACCTGTGATCATACGGATGATAGTGGTCTTACCAGCCCCGTTCGGACCAAGCAAACCAAATATTTCATTACTTTTTATTTCAAAGCTAACATTGTCTACAATGGTTGCTTTTCCAATTTTTTTAGTTAAGGATTGAACCTTAAGAACCGATTCAGACATATAATACCTTCCTTTTTTTATATTTTCCAAAATAACACAAATTCAACATTACCATATTATGCATATTATTACTATACTGATATTTTTCCATCTGGATATGGAGCAGCCCATTAGGACTTTGATATCAAAACAAATGGGCCACAGTTATTTTCAATATCAGCTACAATCAATAGATTTTTTCACCGTTACCATCGATGGAATCCAAGGTGATGGCAGTCTATACAGGCGAGGAATATGTTGATAGCTCAAATATAATCCTGATATATTTTCCACTGCTTGATTTTTGACCTTAATGTCAAATCCTTTTTGCTTAAAAAAGAGAAAATGACATCCCGCCCCATAATTCCCATTATCAATAACACTGCCATCACTTTTTTTCCTCGAAATAGCCACAACTCCTATGTATCGTTACCTTTTAATACGTTTCCGAAAGAATAAAGTTTCAGGATTATTTTATCTAATAAGGAAAATTCATGGAAAATCATAAAAAAAGCAAAAAATAGGTAAAGAATATAGAAATGGCAAGACCTAAGGCAAAAAGAAAGATTCTTCTAATATAAGAAGGAAAAAGCCTATATATCATCATTACAATTACATCGATGAAATTCGTTGGTATTCCGGATCCGAACTCTTTGATCTCTTTCTTTTTGCCAAAAACGGCGAACCACATTACAAAAAGACCACATAAAATAAAAATGATGGAAAAAATCTTAAACCCCATTGTATGTCACCTGTTTCCTCATAGGTTAAACGATATTGTTATATTCTTATCTTAACTGGGTTTGGGGATTCAAGTTTCAAAATGAATTCTTCAACCTCTTTACCCCTTGCATGGGAATACCCTTTGTCCTCACCGAATCTCTCAAATCCGCATTTTTCCAGCACCCGGATGGATGCTAGATTATCCTTGGCCGCCCGAGCATAAAGAGGACGAACATTTATTTTCGGCAAAAAATTGACCAGTGCCTCTGTAGCAATTCCTTTACCCCAATATTGCTTCCCAATCCAATAACTCACTTCCGGGTTACCAAACTGTTCAAACTTGAGAATGTTGCCCGCAACACATCCGTTGCAGATTATCGTCATTTTTTGAATATCCCGGTTCGATAAGATATTCTTCCAGCGGGTCAGAAAAGCCACTTTGTCTGTTGGATCTTTAGATGTGAAAGCAGCCATATAACTTGCGGACAAATCCAATTGCTGCTCGAAAAAGATAGGAAGATCACTTTCCTTTACCTCCCGCAGCCGGACTCCTTCGTCATTGATATGCAATCCCATAAATTCACCCTCCCCACCTAAATATAACATTCAATAAAACCCAGAAAAACCGAAGACTCTGCCATCTTCGGCGTGGTTTCATTCCTTTATCATACTACACTTACCGTCGAACGCTTATTGCTCAATATGTTTTATAACGTCAGATAAGCTCTTATCCACCATGGATCGGAGGCGTAAATGATGGTTTTCAAAAGCTAAAGCTTCCGTCACGGGATTTGGTACGATTACACACTTTAATCCAGCAGTCAGGGCCGCTTGAAGCCCATTTAACGAATCTTCAAATGCTACGGCTTCTGTGGGCTGAATATCCAGAACTTCAATTGCCTTTAAATACAAATCAGGAGCTGGTTTTACTTTATCCACATCATCCCCTGTGATAATTACTTCAAAATAGTTTAACAGTCCAAGATCCCCCAAATGATGCGTGACCCACTCTTTTGTTGAACTTGAAGCGAGGGCGATTTTATATCCATTTTTTTTTGCTTCTTCTAAATAATCCTTTACACCTTCACGTGCCTGTGATGTTTTCATCTTTACTTCATGGAGGCTTTTTGCTCTGGATTCAATTTCATCAATATTACACCTTTCCCCCAGCTGATCTTTGAAGTACTGATTAAGTTCAGTATTATCCGTTCCGATGCATTTAACGAATTGTTCGAGAGGCAAATCAGATTTATAAAAAGCCATCGTTTCCTTATAAGCCTGATACCAAGCCGTTTCTGTATCTAAAATTAAACCATCAAAGTCGAAAATAACTGCTTTAATCAAAATAATTTCCTCCTCTAACCGTGAAATGGAATTTCTATTAACATAAACGTACATGAATGAATCCCCTTGTTCAACCAAACGGTTCTTTTCGTTCCATGGGAAGCGTGATTATTTTTCATAGAATCCAGAATCCGTTAATTACTAAGGACATGGTAACCCGTTCTCCGCCTCATTTCTTTTCTTTATGTTACATCTTTTAACAATTCCTTAGTGCCTTTGCGGTGTTTTTCCTTAACTGCGCCTAAAAGAGTGATAGTTTAACGAATGGTTTAATTGCAGGAAACAACGAGGAGGATAAACATGAAGAAAATTTTATTAACGATCCTAACGGCTTCTGTATTCATTCTAGGAGTTTGCATGCCAACTAAAGGCGAAGCCGCTGCTTTGGATCGCACACTTTCATTTGGAATGAGTAATGGCGATGTAAAAGAACTACAAGAATTATTACTGACAAAAGGGGTTTTTCCCTATCATGAAGCAACAGGCTACTACGGACCGATTACAAAGGAATCTGTAAGGAAATTTCAGGAAAAATCAGGACTGAAAGTCGATGGAATAGCAGGAACACAAACGAATCAGAAAATACAGACCCTGAAAAGCGGGGATATGGGAAGACCTGTAGCTGAACTGCAAAGGCTATTGAAAGCCTGGAATGTTTACACATCAACGATCGACGGCATTTATGGAACAGGTACAAAGCAAGCAGTTATGAACTTTCAAAAGCAAAAGGGATTATCAGCTGATGGAATAGCCGGTGCACGGACTTTCAGTAAATTAAATGAAAAAGCAGTTTCAGCAAGTTCAGCCGTTAAAGAACTGACGGTTACAAGTACAGCTTATACAGCGAGCTGCGAAGGGTGCTCAGGCACAACAAGAATGGGCGTCGATTTAATTAAATATGATGATGCCAAACTGATAGCAGTCGATCCGAACGTGATTCCGCTGGGATCGATCGTTGAAGTCGAAGGCTACGGACAAGCCATCGCTGCAGATACGGGCGGAGCGATCAAAGGAAACAGAATCGATGTATTCATCGCTAAAGAAGAAGATGCTTTAACATGGGGAAGAAAGCAAGTGAAGGTTAAAGTAATTAAATGATGCATGACGGAAACGTCATTTTAATATAAAAAGATACATAACAAACAGAAAGAGCATGTATGGAATCAATACATGCTCTTTCTGTATCCTGCTGGAGCTATGGATTGCCAGTATCCGACTTATCAAACTAACTTGTACATGATAATGTCATCGACGTATTCACTTTCGCTCATCTTAAATTCCTTTATTTTTCGTCCTTCTTCAACAAACCCCATACTTTTGTACAAGGCTATTGCCCGATGATTTGTCGAAAAAACCCCTAAACTCACCTTTTCTATTAACGGATTGGCTTCTGCCCAGTCCAATAATGCTTGAACAAGCTCTTTTCCGATTCCCATACCCCTGTAATTTTTTCTGATCATCAATCCAAATGAGCCCTTGTGAGACATTCTCTTTCTATTTTCCGATTCAAATCCAATCCATCCAATCACTTCACCATTGAATTCGGCCACGATGATGGTTTCACGTTCATTTTCCAATGAACTTTGTATCCAATCTCTTTGTTGTTCTATTGTTTTATTAAACTCGTTTGATACTGCAATGAAATACTCCCCTTCGGAAATAACGGAATTCTGTAACTCCAAAACAGCTTCCGCATCTTCCAATTCACCAGTCCGAATCATATACGAAAGACTATCATTTTTCATTTCTGACATTCCAATCCCCCTTGACTGCTCCCGCTCGGATTCAATGACTGTGAAAACCTTAGTAAATAGCCATCTGGATCTTGAACTAAAATCTCTTTTTTTACAAAAACCCCTTTATCGCTTTCATAATGATTTTCCATCATTTCTCTAAATAAGTTTATTCCATTTCTTTTTAAAGCAGCCGCCAATTTTTCAACATCATCAATATCAATCTGAAAATTAATCCCTCTGCCTAATGGATAGATTAATTCTCCTGTATCCCAGCTCCCATTTATTTCTTCTAGCATCATTTGCGCTTCGCCTAAAGAAAGAAAAGCAAATTTATCATTAACACGCTCATATTCTAAATGGAACCCCAAAATAGCCATATAAAACTTTTTCGATTCGCTTATATCCGATACTGATAATTCAGGTACTAGAGCATTGAATTTCATATTTGTTCTAAAGTCTCCTTGTCTAACTTTCTTATACGGCCATTATCAATTTAACTTTTCATTACGAACCCTCAATGAATCACGTTCGCATCGAAGTGAACAATAGGACGGCTTTCCATAATTCTGCGTTCGATTTTTTGAACGGTTTTGTATAATTGACTATCCCCACTATTCAAATCGTACTTTTTATGAAAAAAATTATATAACGTCAAGTCCCTTAATTTTAAAAATAGCGGGATCGCTTCGTAATCTGCCCGTTCCAGTTTATTTTCCGTCTCATAACCTTTTATAAATTCCCTCATGAATTTTGCAGCATAATCATCGAGTTCTTTTACACCTTCACGTTCCAAGCTCCATATCAGATAATACAGGGGTATGGCCAAATCGCTGGCAAACCAGTGATAAGAACAGTCATCAAAGTCAAACACATGAATCTTCCCCTCATGAAAATGGAAATTGCCGTTATGTATATCAGAATGAATCAATCCAAAATTATCTTGATGAACTGGAAGCGCATTTAATTTCTTCATGATTAATTCTTGTTGGTGCTTCACTTGCTCTGGAACATCAGATTGATAGAGTTCGGCATTCAATAATTCTTCTTCATGCCAATCCAGCCTTTTATATTCCGTTTCAGGCTTGTAACTTTTTGTTTTTTTATGTAGTTGCCCTATTGTTCTTCCCCATTCAAAAAATAAATGTTCGTCGAAATTTTCATCGGTGACTTTCATCCTTACACCAGGAGCCTTTTCAAACAGGCAGCAATAAAAATCCGTGCCATCCAGACCCTTTACAATTTCAACTAAATTATTTCCTGTCGAAGGAATGACTTTCGGAATTTCACTTCCATTATTCTGTAAATGCTCAATCCACTTCAACTCAGCAAGCACTTGGCCTTTTGTACGATGTGATTGGTGTGTCATTCTTAAGATGTATGGCGTTCCATTCCGGTAAACCTCAAATACATAGTTCTCTGCATCTCCAAGTTTTACTGGACTCCCTGAACTCACTTGAAAAAAATGCCCAGCCTTTCCCACCAATTCATAAGAAAAAATCCGCTCTACCGACGCTTCCATACTCTTCACTCCCATTAATGATGTTGCTAACTTAGTTAATAAAAAAACGAATTATACTATGCTTTATACGATATCATGATGCCTTTTCCCTTTATTTGTATATCATTCTTCTTTAATAAAACTTTATGATAACCAGGATAAAGTTATGTTTACCGGGAAGAAGCAATTACGGATTCCCACCAGTTATCACTCTATCCCCAAAATTTAACGAATCACTTGGTTCATATAGAAACCTATATGAATGAAACCATATTTTTCATAGGATCCTTTGTGGTCAGTACAAAGGAAAACTAATGTTTGGTATACTATTCGTATAATCATTAGGGAGCATATCTTATGAAAACAGAAATGTTTCAAAGTATCCAAGAGTTCCTAATCGGCAAAATTGATCCTTCATTTATAATCGTGTTTGGCTCATACGCGAAGAATACTACACATCGGGATAGTGACATCGATATGGCGTCCTTACAGTACCTATGAGCTTTTTTATTGGCCCAGGAACTGGCAGATATCCTTGAAATAGATATTGATTTTTCAGGCACAGATTCACACGACTGGTACTGTGATATGTTCAAAGGATGACCCCCTTCTTAAAAACCAACAAATGACTGTTCTTAGCATGTAAGCTAAATTGAATGAGGAACGTGAAAACATCTTAAAAAAATAGGGGAAAGTGGGACCATATATGAAGAATGATGTGATTTTGAACAAAATCAATGCAATAGAACGTTGCATGAACCGCGTTAAGGTGGTATACGCGAATAATCCAGAAAACCTAAAGGACTTTACCAAACAAGATTCCATCATCCTAAATATACAACGTGCTTGCGAATCCTCGATCGACTTGGCCATGCATATTGTAGCTGATCAAAGACTCGGGTTGCCTCAGTCAAGCAGGGATGCTTTTGATATGTTGCAGGAACACTCGGTCATTGATGAAGATACAGCAAAGCGCTTAAAAGCTATGGTTGGATTTAGAAATATTGCCGTGCATGATTACCAAACCATTAATTTAGATATTTTAAAACAAATCGTAGTGAATCATCTCAGTGATTTCACTGTTTTTACAAAACAAGTCCTGAATTTCCAGTAAAGAGGTTTTCCTGAAATTTGGGACTAGAAACCTCATATATAAAATAGGAAATTGGCTAATAACAGGGGCATCTTGAAATAAGTCATTAGAATAAAGGGGAAAGATATGAATGGCGGAATTAATCGATTGGAAACATGGTGCTCACGGGCATAAATTTATAGCTTCTTTTAGCGGCGGAAAAGATAGTGTCCTAGCTCTGTATAAAGCAATGAAGGTTGGGGAAGCTGTTGGACTGATCGTCATGCTGGAGGAGGAAGGGAAACGTTCCAGATCCCATGGAATGCCTCCTGAGCTCATACGTGCCCAAGCGAATTCCATAGGTTTGCCCGTATATACTGCAGCTGCAAGTTGGACAGATTATGAAAAAGTATTTATGCGCCTTTTAGAAAAAGCTAAAAATCAAGGAACGGAAGTTTTAGTAACTGGAGACTTGGATATGCCTGCTCATGGCTGTTGGCATGAAAAGGTTACGAAGAATGCGGGATTAAAGCTTGGGATGCCTTTATGGGAAATGAACCATCGTGAAGCTGTCGAAGAGTTCATGAATCTAGGATTTGTAACGATCATTGTAACTGTTAATTTATCATTGGGAATGCGAGAGGACGACTTAGGGCGAACGTTGACCCATGAATACGTGAAGGAGCTTGAAGCCCGTGGTATCGACCCTTGCGGAGAAGGTGGAGAGTTCCATACCACGGTAATAGATGGGCCCATTTTCAAGCATCCCATTCCAGTTCGTAAATGTGAGATCATTAAGGATGGAGAATATGCCTTTTTGCCTTTGGAGCTAGATCAGATGGCAGATATAGTATAAAATCACATGAAAAAGATAGTGAGGATACCCCTCACTATCTTTTTTTTGTTAATTTACATAATTTCAGCGGAAAGGCTAGTAAGAGTTGCCCCATATAAAAAACGCCCAATAGGGCGCCTAATCATGATTCCTTCTCTTCTTCATTTGCTATTTTATTGAACTTCAAGATGGATTCTTGGATTACTGGATTGTTGAATTCTTCCTGGATGGCTGATTGTACAAATGAATCCGCATCATTCGTTTCGCCCCAAGCATTAGCTCTATACTCTGGATCATTATTCGAATGCTCCCTGGTATCTTCTGAACCTTGCCGACGATTTGATTGACCGTTTTGTTTCTCATTATTCGACAACTATTTTCACCTCTTTACACATTAGAGTTCGTAAAGCCCAAAAATCTAAATGAAAAAAGTTTTAATTGCCTCTAAAGATCCTCTTCCTTCATCGAAATCGGTGAACCAGTTGAAGTATGTTGATTAACCCAGTCAAGCGACACTTTTGAAACGGCAGGCCACTCAGGGATTTGGTTTTTATGCTGCTCCACCCAGCTCATGCAATATTGCGGGTCTATATTGCTTTCTTCGGATTTTGCCAAGAATGACTGAATTGTAGTTTCCGTACAGTTTTCCCATGATCCACATGTATCCTGCCAAATATTTTCCATTTTCATTTGTATATTTTCGTCAGGCATTGGGGTTCCTCCTTAAGTTAAAATTTTCTTTAAGAGTCTTAACTAAGTATGTCCAAGGCTAAAAAAATCATTACAAAATTTTTCCGAATTAATGTTAAGTACGACTACAGCACACCCGTTTTTCATAAAGTTTCAGGCTTTTACTCATGAGTTTTGGTGTTTACTCGTGAGTTTCGAGCTTTTACTCGTGAGTTTTGAGCTTTTACTCGTGAGTTTCAGGCTTTTACTCGTGAGTTTCGAGCTTTTACTCGTGAGTTTCGAGCTTTTACTCGTGAGTTTCAGGCTTTTACTCGTGAGTTTCGAGCTTTTACTCGTGAGTTTCGAGCTTTTACTCGTAAGTTTGGTCGATACATGAGTTTGCGGCTTTTATGCAAGGAATGAAATTACTGTTCCCGTGGCAAACACCTTCAAAAACGACCGTTGCCCCGATAGTCACATAAAAAAAAGCTGATTACTCAGCTCTTATACTTGATTACTGCTATTTTTAAATCACAACGTTTTCCTGAATGAATAGCACCATTTATCATAATCAAATTTCTCTTCATAAAAACGGTGCGCTTCATTTCGCTGAATTCCAGATTCCAATGCCACATATGCAGCTCCATTTTCTTTTGCCCAGTTATGTATATAACTTAATAATTTCTTTCCATATCCAAATGAACGGTGCGAAGTATCTGTTACCAGATCATAAATAAACACGTGACGTTTATTATAAAAGTTAACTCTCCAACTTAAACCAGCCAAGGATACAATCCGGTCATCCTTATATAAAGCATACAAACGATACCCATCTTTCCTCATTTCTTCTAGTGACTCCAGATATGTCTTTTGAGTTAAGTCAGTACGTAACTGATTCATAATTGGAAAGGCTTCTAACCATTGTTCTTTCTCTGTTAATTCTTGTATTGTTTCTACCGTTGAATTCACATTAACACCCCTGAAAATTTTATTAACATTACATTCAACTTTGAACACCGTAATTCCTTCATCAGATTGCTAGGGGCGAGTCCCATCTGTACACTTTTATTATTTTAATTTCCTATGCCGGGCGAATTCATTAATACAATTCTCCAACCATCCGGATCTTCAATGGTAACACCTGACTTTTCCCAATATGGATTTTCCGGAGAAACTGGATCATACCCCATCGCTTTCAATCTATTTGCGATTTCTTCAATGGTCTTATGTTCAGGAATATAAAAGACAAGCAGATTATCCTTTGATGGGGCAGGACAAGGACTGCCATCTTTATGTTGAGTGAACTCTAAATGATAGTCGGAATCAGGTAGCCCGATCATGATACCGTCATATCCCTCGTGCCCTTCAAAAGAACCGATTTTTTTCAAACCTAATCCTTCACAATAGAAGTTGACAACCTTTTTTAGTTGATCAGTAGGACGTGCAACTCGGATTTGCGATACTTTCATTTCTTTTGGCCATTTACTTTCCATTGTCCCATCCCTCTCTGTATATCGAATTACTGCGGAAACCCTTATTTAAAGGTCGATTTTTCTTCCTTCAAGTTTATTTTACCAATTCGCGTGCCTAATCCTAAGGCAATAGCAGCACCTAAACAACTGAAAAGACAGCCAGCAGCCAAGAAAATGGATGGATCTGATTCACCAATCATCACTGAAGCTATACCTCCAATTGCCGGAAAAAGGGCAACCATGTATCCGCTTTTCGCCCCACCTATTTTCTCTACAAGCTTTAGGTAGAATAGCCAAGCTCCAAAGGAAGCGAATATAGTTAAATAGAACAAAGCAGATAAATATGTAATAGATGTTGGCAGACTGACTGCCTGTCCTTTAATGAACACAATTGCCCCTAAAAGAATTCCCCCTGCCGCAAATCCAAGTACATTAGCATAGATTGGATTTACTTTATTCTTAGCATTTCTAGCTGAGCTAGCATCGCCCAATGCAGTAAGGATCGTACCAAGAACAGCTATCATGATACCTTTTATATCATTAAAACCATGAATGTCATTCAAACTTGGGTAAATAACGATACAAACAGCCAGCACTCCAATTACCCCACCAATTAAGATACGGGGATGTAATGGTTCTTTCAAAAAAATACGAAGGGCAATGGGTGTTAAAATGACTTTCAATGAAAATATCAATGTAACCATTGCCGCTGAACTTAAGATAGTGGCGTAATAAAGGCATAAATAACTTAAGGCAAAATTACATATACCAAACACAATAATAAATGGAACATCCTTTTTCATTGGTTTTCCTTTAGGTCTAAGAATGCACAATAGAATGAAGAATAGGATGGCCGTCAAACTTAAACGATACGTTAAAGATAATTCTAAACTCACAGGCGTACCTTGAATCTTTACGGCAATAAAATTAAGCCCCCATACCAATAAACAAAATAAATACATAAAGTTAGTCATATAAAGCGATATTGCCCACTTTCTTAGATTATTTCACCCATTATTCCTAAAGTTTTTTTATCGCCTTTTAATGGAATCGCCTAGAATAATGGAATAATAAAGAAATATTACCAGCTATGAGGGAATTGTCAATTTAAACGACTTTTCAAGAAAAGATGCGACCATTAATGCTGAATTAAAAAAGCACTCCAGTTAATTTGGAGTGCCTTCAAATTGAGTTCATTGAATCAACTTTGGATTATGCTAACGACTATTAGCCTTTATAGCTAACTTGCCCAGTTTCAACCAATTCCTTCAGTCCCATGAACATTAAATTCCAGCCATGTTCAGATCCATCATGATATTCTCCAAGAGCTTTTTCGATATCCGCTTCTGTCCAATTTTCTTCATGAGGAACGTTGATATTTTGTGAAAAGGTCATTTCACAGCCCTGTTGAAGTTCCTTCAGCTCAACTGTAATGGTATCTTCCGATTCACTAAACTGCGGCATTTTAAAGGTGAACACTAATTTGTTTGGAAGGTCTATTTCAAGATACTCCCCTATCGCCCGATAATCTTTTCCATCGCGATGATCAATAATTTCCCAAGTGCCTCCCACTTGAGGATCATTTTGTGCCACCTTATTTGTCCCCTCCAATGTAAAAAACCATTTTCTCATCATCTCAGGGTTCAACCATGCATCAAAAACTCTTTCAGGTACTACATCAAAATTTCTTGTCATCTTTAAAGTAGTTGTTGAATGTTTTTGCATTTACATACCCCTTACATAATTTAATGTTCTTTCTTTTTTGCTTTCAATAACTCATTCTCAAGAAGATCAAAACGAATACTCCAAAATTTCTCATATAAATGCAGCCATTCTGTAGCTTGTGATAATGATTCGGTCTTCAATCGACAGATGTGAGTTCTTCCATCGACAATCTTATCGACTAGATTTGCCCGCTCCAAGACCTTTATATGCTTTGAAATAGCAGCCAAAGACATTTCAAATGGTTTCGCTAGTTCAGAAACCGTCCTTTCTTTCAGAGCCATCATCTGAACCATTTCCCTTCTTGTTGAATCAGCTAAAGCATGAAAAATTTCATTTAAATTATCCTCATTTTGCTTAACCATATAGTTAATATAACAGTTTTTCGCCATTTACATTCAACCATTTGGTTAAATATGAATGTATGCACTACATCAAATAAAAAACCCTTCGTGAAAAATGAAGGGTTCTTACCTTTTTACATACTTTTTAATTCTTCTTTTGAGACAGCACACCAACCATGTGCATCAAGATTCCCTATGTAGGTTTCTATCTTGATTTCCTGAATTTCTAACGAAAGTGGGTGCAGCGAAACAAAACATTCATTCGAAGCATAATTAATCGAAACTTTTACAACTTCATATCCATTATGAAACCCCGGATCGAATCCCGGATCATCGATTATATCCCCTCTGACAGGACGAATATCAGATTCGAATGTTTTCATCATCGATATACTCTTTTCTTGTTCTTTTACAGACGATATGAAAATCAGTAAATTTATTTTCATTGCAGTCTCCTTTTCTCTAACCTTAGCACCTCTATCTTTATAAAAAAAGATCCCTCATAATAATGAATCGCACTGATAAGATTACATTCCCATTTTCCTTCAATCAATATGCCCCGATAGTTCCTAGAAAAAAGCTGCCGAAACTCTCATACTTCCGTCATGGGCTAACACACTGCCTATTTTATAATACAAAACCATTATGATTATAAATACCATAATATAAGTCAACCATCCTACTTTATTTGATACCGATTTCTGAAGGCATTCGATTTTTGATAAAATAAAAAAGACACAATAAATCACAGCAAATATACATAACCCTATAAGCCAAAAGGAGATTCCTATATTTTCAAGAAAATAAGGAAGAAAAGTTAGTATAATTACAAATGAAATGCCCCTCGCTACATTTTCCCATTTTTTCAATCTATCCACCACCGTTATTTTTGCAAATTTTGTCAACATTCCTATAATGAACGATTTATTTTGGTACTGGATTACCCCCTGTTGATTATCTTAAAATATCAACCCATTTATGAATTCTAATAATTTATAAGCGAAAATAATTAATAATTGATACAGGAAAATGGGGATTAGTGTAACGAATGGGAAGTACTTTATCCTATTTTTTTCTTTCCTTTTCAAAGCTATAATCGTACAAACAATAGAAGCACCATACAGACTCAAACTACTAATTAGAAATATATTATCTAACCTGCCATTCATCGTTTCGATTGCAGCAAATAAAATAACGGAGCCATAATTCCAACGATGGCTGCCGTAAAACTAAATATATCTTTCTTCATTTCAAACTCCATCCTCTAACATTTAATTTCCCCCATAAGAATACAACTAAATTTAATAAACTATAGCATAACGCAAACGGGTCTTCTTCCGCCCCGAGCTTAAGAAAAAGGCTGCCCTCTAAAAAACACCTCCTACGGTTCAGGAGGTGTCTTTTTATTTTTCTTTATACTTTGGTTTCATTCTTCCCACTCATAATCGGGATTAAATTCTTGCGGATTTATTTCTGTTTGTTTATATTTAACGGGTTTTTCATTTGGCAACCTGACAGTTATTTCAGTTTTTTCTTTATTTAATTCTAGCGTTAGAAAAGAAGTCTTGTTTGATTCTTTGCTAGATATTATACCGGTTAGTTTGGATCCAGTAGATTCTGATAACTGGAAATTCTTTATGATTTTATCTTTTCCCGTTTTAGTGAATTTTTCTAATGTGAACTTGGCTCTACCCTCGCCATCGTCACCATCACTTTTGATAAGTATATAAGATCCACCGTTCATCCAGCCACCATATATATGATACTTGGGTGCATCGTAAGAGGGCACATCCTCTTGTTGTGTAGAATCTTGTACCTCATTTTTTTGCTCTACATCCACCTTTTCACTTTTTATGACTTGTTCTTGTTCGTTGTCACAAGCAGCAAGACTCCATATAACCAGGAGTCCTACGGAGATTTTTTTAAAAGTAAACAAAGGCCAGCCCTCCCAAAAGATGGATGTAAATTTCGAACCATTAAATTATCCACCCTAACATTGAGTATTGAAGACAATAACCTAAATATTATACCATAATAAACCAGTTCCTTATAGAACTAACCTCCCTCTATAAACATTGATGTATCAACGGTTTGCACCACTCGGTGTATTAGTGAAATTATTTTTTTATTCTGCTTTTAAACAGAGTATAGAAATTCTGGTTTTTATTACTAAATTGAGCGTACGCTTCGCTAAAACTAATGGAAATCATTAGCTATTTTCTCCACTATGTGATGCACAATAGATCTCTGCGAAACTTATGATGACGTACCCTCCCATGTCTCTTAGCGTCATTTGCGCTTACATTCCTTCGTTCGGTCTATTCATAAGGCAGAGGCCTGCTAAGCTGCCCCGGGGACTCTTGGTCTTAGTTTAGTAATGTTGCTGGCTTCTCCGTGTCATCCTTCTTGTTATAAATCGATAGTTAGAAATGCTTACGCTGCCTCTGAGAGGCAGTAGAGATCCTTCATCATATTCTGCTCATTAAAATGGACTTTCTTTTTACAAATACCATGCAATACTTTCAACAATTTACCACAGAGTACCACCATCGATTGCTTTCCACGTAAGGGATTTTGTTGGCGTGTTGTGTAATATTCATGAAGCTGTTTAAACCCCTCGTTGTGACGAATGAGTGGTACTATTACTTTGAAAAGAATATATCTAAGTCGCTTTCTTCCTCGTTTGGAGATATGTTTTTGTCCCTTATGTTGACCAGATGAGTTTTCACGTAATGTTAATCCCGCTAGTTTAATCAATTGGCGTGGATTTTCATAAAGTGAAAAGCTTCCAACTTCTGAAAGCAAATCAACAATGGTTGCATCTCCTAATCCAGGAACTGAAGCCAGCAGCTCATATTCCATAGTTGTTTGGGCCATTTCGGATAATTGACTATTCACAGATTCAATTTCGTTTTCTAGTAAGCGATACTGACGCAGGAGCGTGGCAATTTCATGTCGGGCCATCTGTGTCCCTTCTGTCAGTCCAATTGAATTCGTCGCTGCTTCAATGAGTAGCTTTGCTTTTGGTAGCTGTGGGGCTCTCATTCCCTTTACCTTACGGTAAAGAAAGACAAGCTCCTCAGCACTTTTTCCATCGATATCCTGTGGCAACGGAGTCATTTCCAATGTAGCTAGAGCCATCTTTCCGAAAGCCGGAAAGACTTGAGTAAACTCGGGAAAATAACGATCAAGCCAACGAATGATTCGATTTTTAATACTCGCTAAATCTTCCGTTAACTTTGAACGAAGAGTAGATCCGATACGAAGTTCTGCCTCTACTTCTTTTAATAAACGTGGATAGCTAAAACGCCCATCTTTCAATAAACGAGCGATGACTAATGCATCTTTTTTATCGTTCTTTGTCGGTAAATTATCGTCCAGTTCCTTCGATCGTTTGACATGCATTGGATTCACCATGACTAGTGGTATGCCGTAATGATCTAAGAAATTAGCTAGGTTCATCCAGTAGTGGCCTGTTGGCTCAATTCCAACAATTACTTCTGTTTTCTTAGCTTCCTTCATCGTTTGACGAATCTTTTCATACAGGTGTTCAAAGCCCTCTTTTGATTGATGAACTGCGAAGGCTTTTTCTATCACGCGCCCTCGTTCATCAACAAAACAAGCGTAATGAACACGCTTGGCAATATCCATACCAACAACGAGTGTATTTTCAGTAACTTGATTAATTTTTTCATTCCATTTAAACTGCATAGAGAAGTCCTCCTTGTTTGATGCTGGGTCAATGGTCGTTGACACTCATGCATCATACAAGAGGGCTCTTTTTCTTTCAAGACCTCGAACATCCTTCTAACAGGAATGCTGCCCCTTTAGTTCCATAAGAAAAAGCTGCCTTATAGACAGCTCTGATCTTCAGCTAACGCACCCGTTAGTTCAGTAAAATGTCTATCCCCATTCCACAAAACATTATCGTTAGGATGAACCAAAATATATATTCTCTTTTTTTACCAATGTAGTTTTCAATTCCTATTAGAAGAGTGATTATCCCTGCAATTAGTCTTATAATTCCAGAGTGGAAATAATCTATACTGTCATAAGTTTGGAAATATAATATTATTGCAAAGATTGTCAATCCCCACTGTATAAACAGAATAGGTTTATTTCTGCCATCCCAAAATTCTTTTCTTAAAAAAGAACGCATTATTTTATCTCCTCAATCTAAATCAAAGTCTACTTGTATTATAAACTGTAATGAACTAAACTGCCCCGTTAGTGCCATAAGAAAAAGGCTGCCTCCTGAAGTAAAGCACCCGTTAGTTCAACAAGAGTGCTTTTAACCTTACCCTTTTAAACCCTTATTTACCGCCCAACAATGATGTTCGTGGACAAGGAGTTCTCGAACACTTTCAATATCTATCCATTTTATAAAGTGGTCATCTTCAATTGGTTCTTGTATTTTATCTAACAATTCTACCCAGTAAAAATATCCGTCATTTATTAGTGGTTCATTTTTAGTGGATTGAAAATATCTCTTTGCATTGCCTATAAAAGAACCTATCGACACTTTATAACCCGTTTCTTCTAGCATTTCTCTTTCCAGGCATTCTTGATAACCTTCATTATTTTCAATTCCACCACCAGGTAAAAAATAATGTCCTCTGGAATTTTTGACAGTTAAAATTTTATCCTTTTCAGAATTGAAAACTATTGCATAAACGCCTTTTCTTATTTGATAATCAAGACCATCAATTTTTTCTCCAAAAATTTTCAACATTTTTTCACCTTCTCAGAAACGTATATTACCATTTTCCTTGTTGAACTAACCTGCCCCGATAGTTCCATAAGAAAAACAAAAGATCTTATACGCTTGTCCGTTGGAATCGAGCATGTCGATGATTTAATTGAGGACCTGGAACAAGCAATCTCATAGGCTACAGGAATAAAACATTTAATGCAATCATCCGTCAATTCAAATTAATTGAACAATTTTGTGATTGACACTACCATTTGGTCATGATAAGATCACTCTCGTACTATATTCACGCTGAATTTAAAATATTGCGTTTAATTGAATATAATGTTTGACTCTTATCAAGAGAGGTGGAGGGACTGTGCCCTGTGAAGCCCGGCAACCGTCAGTTAATTAACTGAAATGGTGCCAATTCCTGCAAAGCAATGTGCTTTGGAAGATGAGAGAAAGGATTGTTTAACCAACCTTTCTACTCATGTGTAGAAAGGTTTTTTTGAGGAGAAAAAACTTTCCTTTCCCCTGTATACTTAGGACAAACTAACCTACTAAGAGCTGCTGCCAGCATTAATTTCAGGTCTTACAGTTACAACAATCGCTCTAGTTGGTTATACAGCTATTTCTGGGGTAATTGGTGCAATGGTTTAGGTAATTTGTTATATCTTGAAGGGTTTCAGCGCAATAATAATGATGTAACATTGGTAGCAACTGTATTAATTTTAGTCATTGTTTTTTTCATTCAATTTATAGGTGATATATTTACAACAAAAATAGATAAACGATAAGGGAGAAATGAATTATGAAAAAGTGGATATCAACTTTAGCAGTTTCCTCAGCATTAGTATTAGGTTTAGCAGCTTGCGGTACGTCTAACGGCGGATCAGATTCTTCAGACAAAGAAAAGAAAATCCTTGTGGGTGCATCAAACATTCCGCATGCTGAAATTTTAGAAGAGGCAAAGCCATTATTAAAGGAAAAGGGAATTGATTTAGAAATTAAAACATTCCAAGATTATATTATACCGAACACAGCGTTAGCTGATGAAGAGATTGATGCAAATTATTTCCAACACGTTCCATATCTTAAATCAGTGTTAAAAGAGAATCCAGACTATGACTTTGTAAATGCGGGTGCTATTCATATTGAGCCAATCGGTATTTACTCAAAAAAGTATGATAGCTTAAAAGATCTTCCAAAAAACGGTACAGTTATTATGCGTAATGCTGTAGCTGAACAAGGACGTATTCTATCTATTTTTGAAAAAGAAGGCGTTATTAAGCTAAAAGAAGGACTCAATAAAACAGAAGCTACTATTAATGATATTGTAGAAAATCCTAAAAACTTAACTTTTAATGCAGATATAGAAGGTGGACTATTACCTCAAATTTATAATAACAACGAAGGTGATGCGGTTGTTATTAATGCTAACTATGCGTTAGATGCAGGGTTAGATCCGCTTAAAGATCCAATCGCTGTTGAATCGGGTGAAGATAATCCATATGGAAACATTATCACTGTACGTAAGGGTGATGAAAATAAAGAGACAGTAAAAGCGTTAGTAGAAGTACTTCACTCTAAAGAAATACAAGACTTCATTACTGAAAAATATAAAGGTGCAGTCATACCTGTATCTAAATAAAAAAAACACCCTTTCATGAACTATATCCCGAATAATGGACACTTCGAAAAAGGTCCCTTATTCGGGGTTTTTCTATGTCTATACACTAGAAAAACAAAAAATTAGTTTACATAAAAGCAGCTTATTGGAAGCTACCAAAAAACTTAACGCGTAAATTCTTATACATAAATACTTAACTAAACTCAAAGCATAGAACCCATCTTTAAAGATGGGCTCTATGCTTTGTAAAAGTGCCCTTTTACGAACGGTAGCAACAATGCTACCGCCCATTTCGGAAATTTTATACACTAAGAGAATTCCAACCTAAAAAGTCGATCTCCTCTACGTTAAGGAATCGACTTTTTTACTTTTTCTTATAGAACTAACGCAGAAGTTAGTTCTATAAGGTATTACTACTTATTCCAATCCTTAGCTAACATACCGTAAACAATATGGTCAACATAATGGTCATACAACCATTCTGCTTGTCTTATACAACCTTCATTAACAAAACCCAATCTTTCGGGAATTCCTCTACTTTTCTTATTCTCCTCAGCAACCCTTATTTCCACTTTATCTAGTTTCAATTCAAAAAATGCATAATCGGTCAATGCCTTAGCTACTCTTGTCATAATTCCATTTCCTTGATATTCTTCTCCGAGCCAATAACCAATATATGCAGTTTTATTTGACCAATTTATTTGGTTATAACCTGCTACACCAACAATTTGTCCCTTATACATAATAACTGTATTGACACTCTTGTTTTCAGCAAAACCTTTTAAAGACATATTAATAAACCCTTTTGTATCTTCAAGTTTTGTTGTATTATCCAGCCAAGGAAGCCATTCTTGTAGGTATTCTCTTGATTGATTTGTTATTTCGAAAACTTTTTCTGCATCCTTTAATTCTAACAGTTTCAATGATAACTCCTCATCAATCTTATGTAAGAACATACTCATCCCCCTAATTATTCTATTGGTTTATTTTGTATATTAACATATATGATTAATAGATAAATCACATGTTTAACTAACCTACCCCTTTGGTTCCATAAGAAAAAGCTGCCTTAAAGACAGCTTCGATTTTTAGCTAAAGCACCTGTTAGTTCATTATGGTTTTTACCTTTTTCCTTAGTTTTTCAATTTCTTCTATTATTAATTTTGGATATTCTTTAGGGGTTGTGTTCTTTGTATTTTTTTCAAACACCTTGTAATCATTCAATGTATTCCAAAAGTGTGTTGCTCCATCTAAAATGGCCTCCAAGAATTCATTTTTAGGTAATCTAGCTTGTGCAAACACCTCAACAGGTTCCCAATCCCCAACAATGGAAAATTCCAATAAATTGCTGTTTATCGAGATTAACTTCATAAGATATGGATCGATACCATAAGGTATTTCAATGTTCTCACCGTCTAAATATTGCTCTATACCAACTATATAATCACTCCATAAATCTAACCCACTAGGAATATCATTTCCTACAATAATTTGATCATTATATTGAATCTTTATATGCATTTGAATATGCTCCGGAATGAATTTTCGATGTTCAAAAATTTCTCTTAATTTTAAAGAATCATCTAAGGATATATAACTCTCATCACCTTCACTGGTTTTAACTAGAAATGTAGTTATTTTAAACATCCTTAATCTCCAATCTTTAATTTTATAGATCACTAACAAGTCCCTTTAGTTGCATAAGAAAAAGAGCTGCCAAAGCAACCCCTTATTGAAGTAAAGCACCGGTTATATCAACAACTTTTTAATCATTACTATCAAAAGCATAGTCATCAAGCTGAGTTTTATAATATTCATCACAATTCTCTTCAGTTGGAAGCATTCCGTCTTCATCAGGCAAAAGAACTCTTAATACGTCCCGTCCCATTTCTCTATACTTTTTTAACATCACTTCAAAGCCCTCTAGTATGTCAGTGTATTTTTTGCCTTCCTCAAACCTTTTTCCACGGCGTATGTCATCAATTAAAGTAAAGAAGACATCATTTGCAATTTCAGGGTCCATATTAAGTACTATTTGAAAATCCATATGATTAAAGTTCTCTTGGACTCCGTGTGTATGATAATTAGCGTGAATTTCATCGTATTCTTCAGCGTAAATAGCATCCATATACCAGCCGTATTCTTCTAACATTTGTTTTTCCCATTGTTCATTGTCCAAGTGGTTCCCCTCCAAAGCATTTCTTTTATTATAGCATTCCTTGTTCCTAACCCGCCCCTATAGTTACATAACAAAAAGGTTGCTTCAGCAACCTCCCTTATTGAAGTAAAGCACCTGATAGCACGATAAAAAAGGGTGTTTTCTAAAAGATTGTTGCTCTCATGATAAAAATCTAACCACTTGTATTTTATGGTAAAATATAAGGCGGTTTAATTGAAAAAGGATAGCTAATCTATATTATTGAATGTATTCAATAATACTTCTTGTAGGGCTTAAGGAGGGTAATGAAAATTGGACAATCAAAAAAATAAAACAAAAAAAACTGTAACGACTGGAGATATATATGCCGTAAATTTGCCAAATGGTAAATTCGGGGCAATTAGAATCCTTGATCAAACGGATAATTCGTACCTTTTAGCTACAACACCTTATAATGGAACTGAAATTCCTTCAATTGAAAATGACATTTTAGAAGAAATTCTTATTCAAAATCGATTTTTTTACGATAATAATCCTGCATTAGTATGGGTTGATGGCAAGGTTCCTAAAGATGTTATTTACATTGGTAATATTCCTCTGACTAAAAAGGAAAGAAAAATAAAATGTAATTCTTTCGGTGAAAAGTGGGATAATTCCGATGGAATAGAAGCTTTCTTAGAGTGGCGTTGGGAAAATGATAGAGAAAACTTTGAAAGAGAAATTCGGGAAGAAGAGGAAAGGTATATAGAAGAATTCCATACAATTCAAAAACCAAAAGAGATAATGAAAGATGAATTGTTTTGGTCAATTATTTCCCTTCTTAATTTTAATGCTGAATGTGAAGAAGAAATTATCGAACCTGCGGTTAATAAACTGGCAAAGATGAGTGTAAGAGACATTAAGCAGTTCGAAGAAGCCTTGTCTTACAAACTTTATTTATTAGATACGAAAGAACACGCAAAAAACATAGGGGAATACTCATATGATAAAGAAAGAGACTATTTCTCTGCGGATTTATTCTTATATTTCAGATGTTCCGTGCTTGCTAGAGGAAAAGAATTTTTCGAATCAACTCTCGGTAATCCTAAAAATATGCCCAAGGATGACTCATTTGAATCCTTGCTTTCATTAGCATCCAATGCATATATAAGAAGAACTGGAAAAAAGTTTGAATATATCACAGGATGTGATTATGAGTCTTTTTCAAACGTTGAAGGCTGGAAATGATTTTTGGTTTAACTAACAGGTGCTTTAGTTTAATAATTTACTTAGAGTGTTCTTATCAGAACTAGAGGATTACAATTACCAATCCACGATGAGGATTTCCCGGAGATTTTCTAGAACCTCCGGGAAATCTTCACTACCCAGGCGTTTGGATTTAATTTTATTTCTTCCGCAATTGTTCCTTTAGAAAGAGGGTTGATGTTTGATTTACTTACTTAATCGGGTGCTATTACTTAAAAAACAAAAATCTATACGAAAACAGCCATAAAAAAAGAGCTACATTCAGCTCTCTGGATCTTAAACTCATTGGTTCCTCGATTGTAATGGAAGTATTCTCAGCACATCAATTTGCAATTCCAGTTTCAATGACTTCAACTTTGACTTTCGGTGTAATTTTAATGGTTTTAAAGTCCTTCTCCCAGATTATTATAAGGGGTCCAACAAAAAAAAAGGCGTTAATCCTCGTTGATCAACGCACAATAAGTGATATTCAATGTTTTAGAGAAAGTATAAATTTAAAGGATCACACCTGAAAAATCCCCTTTTAATACTTCTTTTTCATCCCCGTTTTTACATAAAAAGGATGCAACAATAGCTGTTCTATTATTTTCTTGCTTTTCATATTTTTCAATTTTGACTATACAAATTATTGTATTCCCCGTAAACACAGGCCTTAAAAACTCAAAAGTCATTGTACGAGCGAGTACGTTGTTATCGCCTCCTATTTTTGTTGGTAATGTAGCGGTTAGTAATCCCTGTATTACAAGTCTTCCCTGTTCATCAGGAGTAACATGGTGTGAGCCTTCATCAACTGAAACCTTAGTAAACACTTCAACATCTTCTGCTGTGAAAGTCCGTTCAAATGTAAGAATATCGCCTGTTTTTAAAGACAATTTTATTCCCCCTTTATTTTAAAAAATCCCTCCTCAATTTAAATGTGATATATATTCAAATGCTGTTGTTCCATATACGCTTTTAAAGTGTTTATTTAAATGGGTTAAATCAACAAAACCACATTCAGCTACTGCTGAATAAATATCTCCATTCTTTTCTATTAACTGCTTTGCACGTTCTATCTTGCTGTTAAGAAAGTATTGGTATGGTGAAATTCCGGTATGAGCCTTGAATGATCTGATAAACTTGAATTTTGATAAATTAAGCTCTTTACATATCTCGTCAAGTTTAAGTACATTTTCTAAGTTGGTATGAAGCATATCCTTTGCTTTTCTAATTAGAGCGTTATCTTTCTTATAGTCTGTAGAAAGATTAGTTTGAATAAGGCTATCTGTGAGGGATAAAAGTAATTCGCTGCACAAAGCCTCATCTTTTTCACTCAATATTGCATTAGAAAGACTTAATATTCTTTGTTCAAGTCTATAATCATACACAATAGGGGTTGAAAAACGTACTATATCCTTTTTCTCAATAACCTCTAAAAGCAATTGTGGCTCAATATATAGCATCACATAATCCAGGCCTTGCTCATCATGTGCCCTTCCGTCATGTGCCTGTTCTGGATTAAAAAGCATAACTCCATTTTGATAGGATAATTGTAAACTGCCATTCAGGTTATACTGTTGAATGCCACGCAAGGTTACCCCTATTGCATACTCCTTATGAGAGTGCTTTTTATACTTAAAATCAGTAATGCTTGCTGACAACGCAGTAATACCTGCCGATTTTTTATAGATAAATTTGTCCATTTAATTCACCTCTTAATTGGCTTACCTACATCCATATCATTACTCCAGCATAAACTAAAAACAATGCCATCATTACATTAACAGTCTTTTCATGCTTCTGTAAAAACTTCTTGAAGATTGTACCGAAAAGAACCCATGTAGTAAATGCTGAAAATCCAATAATAGTTATAGCTATAACGCTTATTGTCACCTCAGTCATTTCGATATAGTGGGGCATAACATAGCTAGGAATTACAGTCATTGTAAATAGTAACACCTTTGGATTTAAAAACTGCATAAGGAAGCCTGACATAAAGGTACCAGTTTGGTTTACAGTTGGTTTAGATGTATCCATTTTGTAAATTTGATAAGCGAGGTAGCACATATAAAAGCTTCCGATTATCTGCATACCGATCAAGATTTTCGGTATTATCGTTACAAGCATAGTATGCAACATGGCAGAAATAACAAGTAATAAACCAAAAGCAATCGTTGCTCCATACGTATATTCCATTGCCTTTCTTGTACCTGAATTATGAACTGTGGATAAAATGATGATATTAGTAGGTCCTGGTGTAAAAGTAACAATAAAACAGTAAATTAAAAAAGATGTAATATTCATGAGGAATACTCCTTTCAAGTATCTCATATCTTACATCTTAAAATTAAATGGCTATAGTATATTATTGCAGGGTGCTGATACATTCTATATCACAAAAGAAAAGTTTATGGTTGTTGTGTAATGAACTCAGACCCCATGCTCAATCATCCACTCCATTACAAAAAAGGATGACTAAAAATTTCGGTTTTCAGATATCCAAAATGCCATCAAGCGGGATTCAACAGTTTTCCATTTACTTCCCCAAGATCTTCTTACATAACACGATCCTCTCACTTTATCCGTAATATGTTGTGAACATACAAAATTCTCCTTTTTTTATGCTGTTCTTGCTCCCCACTTGGGTAAACTACTTTTACGCTTACGTTTAATTAATTGTTAAATTGGGGAAATATAAATCTAATCGATGACTTGAAAACTAGGATGGATATTGATGAGAATTACGGCTAAAAAAATAATGTATTACTTTATTAAATTAAGAGGTAGAATCTTTTTACCATTTGCCATTTTATACATATTAGTTGCTGCGTATGTTGCTTTTTCTATAGAGCCAGAGACGTTCGAGTCTTATTTAACCTCTGTTTACTGGGTACTTACAACGCTTGCTACGGTTGGTTTTGGAGACTATGCACCGGTCACCGATCTTGGAAAAGCATTTACCATTGGTCTTTACGTCACGGGTATTGGGCTAGTTAGTCTTTTTATTGGAAAAATCATTAAATCTGTATATCTTATCGAAAAATTTAAAGTTGGTGGAAAAATGAAATATACAGGTAAAAATCAGATCATTCTGATTGGCTGGAGTGATAAGTCAAAATCCGCCATCCAAGAAATTATAAAATCTGATGAAATCATTGATATTGTAATCATTGATAACTTGGAAAAAGCTCCTATGATGGAAGAGCGTCTGTTTTATGTTCGTGGGGATGCTACCGATGAAGAAACATTACTCCGTGCAAACCTGCCTAGAGCAAAAGGCGTTATCATTTTTGCTGACCAAATAACACAAGATAATTATGCTACAAAGGATCCTTTGCTTGTCGATGGAAAGACATTATTAGTTGCCACTGCCATAACATCCATTGAAGAAAAAACGAATACATCTATTCATGTCACCGCCGAGGTAATCAATCAAAAGCATATTCGTTTATTCGAGCGTGTAAAAGTGGATGAGTTTATTCCTACACAAGAGATGATCTCCCACGCAGCAGTAAGATCATTATTTTCTCATGGAGTCACCCACATGTATTCTGAACTTATGAGCACAAAGTATAAAGAAACCATGTATGAGATTTCTAAACAAGATGAATGGAGAACCTATCGTGATGCGTTTATAGATCTTCTTGACAAAGGAGCCACACTGGTAGCAGATCGTGGTAATCTTACCATAAACCAAAAATTAGATGAAAGAATTCCTGATGATGCACAGCTTTTCGTTATATGTGATAAAAAGACCATTTCCGAAATAAATTCAAATACATTACCTTGAAAGCCGAAATCTTTAGGGATGCTATAATAGCATCCTTTATTTATTTTTCTTATTAAACTAAAAGGCTGCCGCAGCAACCCCTGTTATTGAAGTAAAGCACCTGTTATCTGAAGAACAATAACTATAAATACCTCTTGAATAAAGACTCTAGGGATCAAAAAAACCAGCTAAAGAGAGTGTAAATTCCGATTAATGTAAAGAAAATGATTAATATTAATATCGTGATACACCCAATAGTAAATAACTTATCCTCCAATGTCTCATCAGGTTCTTCCGTCAATTTTTCTTTAACTTTATTTTGTATAGGAGAAATTTCCTGATCTTGCAGTCTTTTTATAATTTCACTATCTCCTTTAAATTTTAGAACCCTTGCTATTCTATTAGGATCGTTACCCATTGATTTTTCGAACTGAATACACGCATCTACCATTTCAGGAGTCTTATCCTTTTCTAGATACCAATATCGACCGGCCATCGAGGGATATTTTAATGCAAAATAGATATCCCCTAACTTTTTACGGAGTTCTAATTCATCTGGATAGGTGAAAATTAACCCGTGTATTCTATCTCTTGCTTTTCCTAAATCATTATTTTTAATGTCCTCTTCTATCTTCTTTATGGTTTTAACAGGTATTTTTTCTATAAATACTCCTCCTTCATCCATTAACCTGACCCTATAGTTCCTGAAGAAAAAGATTGCTGTAGCAACCTTACTTATTGAAATAAAGCACTCGATAGTTCAACAAAACCTTACCTCAAATCCACTCTTTTCCATATTGACGAATGAATTTAATATCGTTTTGATAATGTTCAAGATGCCCTTCATCTATCATCTTTTGAAAAGCAATGTCACCTTCACTGGCTTTTCTTGTAATTGTTTTACATAACCCTTCCAATCGCAGCAATACCATTTCCAAATAATCTTCTTCTACTCCCTCACCGTAAGAATCAAAAAACAATTTAACTCTTTGTTTTATACGGTTAGCGTGCTGCAATGAATTATAATAAACTTTCTCACCTGTTTCAGAAAGATAAAATCTACTTAAGGGGACACAAGTATAAAGAGTATAAGCTATGTCCCAAAGTCTTGGACCAGGTCCAGCAACATCAAAATCAATGATACCTACTGGTCTTTCATGATTAAAAATAATGTTGTATCTGGCAAAGTCATTATGGCATAATACCTCCACTTTGTGTGGAGTATTATCTATCGGTTTCCAATCATCTGATAATGGAAAATCACTCACAGCATCATGATAAAGACGGAGCATCTTCGCTATTTCTTTTAAAACATCATTTGACCACATATATTCTTTTAAAGGATCATTACCAGCTTCCCCTTCAATAAAGGATAATATCTCTCTTCCTTTTTCATCAATACCTAAAAACTTTGGTGCATAACTGAAACCTTCGTTCTCCAAATGCTTTAATAGCTTATGAACTTTGGTACTGTCTGGCTTTAATTCTCGTCGCACAGTATTTCCTGAACGATAAACCTTAGAGACATTCCCCCCTGTTAGCATTTCTTCGTTTTCATGGTTTGACATCTAAATATCCCCCCTAATCTACTTTCTATAAACCGTAAAACAAATCCTGTTTGTTCAACTAACCTGCCCCGTTATTGCCATAAGAAAAAGGCTGCCTCAGCAACCTTCTAAGCCTGAATTTTCATTGGTTCATGCTTTTTCTACTATTATGTTTTGACTCTTCAAACATATTTAGAAATAGAAGCCTAAACAAAAGTAAACCAAACAGTAAGGAGTATATACGTGGAATACTACATAAATGAAATTTGCACTTAAGATGCCATCATAAAAATAGTATTCAAATGAGAGTACTCATAAATACTAAGACATTAAATATGACAAGTCCAAAAATTATATTATTTTTCATTCCTGCTCCACTTATAACTACATTTATGACAGGCTGGCATATTAAATTATCTCCTTTTTTATCCCTGCCATTATTTTAACATAAAATTACATTTTCTCATGCAACTAACCTGCCCCTTTTGTCGAATAAGAAAATGGGCTGGCGCATGACTGGATACCTCATAAACGTAAGGAGTAGTAAACTGATATTTCTTTACGTTTAGCAAATCAAACTCACCGGCAAAACAACCGCGAATATAAAAAATAACCTAAATATTGATCATCATTAATCGGTATTTCTGTATGAATAATTACACTCCAGGTAATTATGACCTTTTAGGTAACGACAAAGAGAGGTACCCCAAGGGAGTGACCTCACTATTATGTGGGGCTCTGACCTTTGGGATAGCCTCTCATTCTTAAACAGTTTTACTTAGTTTCTGATTCATTTTTTCCCATATCATCAGCTAATTGTTCAAATGATTTGACCTTACCATGTGGATTCTGCGATTGTTTACGATCTTTCCATTGGCGTTCTTGTTGTTGCTTAGATTGAGTCATCTAAATAAGCTCCTTTACATAAAGTTCAGTAAATAGTTTGAAGCATGATAAGCCTCCACCCTTTGTACTCGGTGCAGGCATCACTTATCAAGAGTCGAGTCTGGTAAGTATTAATTAATGCATGCCTTTCCACTCACCTTGATTTTTAGATGCTTTTTCTTTTTTTGCTTTATTTTTATGTGCTTGATTAGCGTTTGCACTGCCAAATTCTTTAGAGAATTCTGAATCGGATTTGCTTGAATCAAATCCTTGTTTGTTCTTTTGGTCTGCATCATTTTTCTTTGTTCGTTTTGCCATGGATACCCCTCCTTCTTATCTTTAGTATGAGATCAGAAAGAAGAAATATACCCCGAATTAAAACCGATAATAACATGAATCCGTCAAGTAATTCGGGTAAAAAAACAAAGTGAATAATAAGTTCCAGTTCGGTTATTTTATAAGTTATATACCAACAATGTTGCCGTTTTTACATAAGATGTTTGAAATTAACTTAATTCCAGATAATTTCTTGACCCGGATTTTCTACGATACAATGGATACCCTAATGCACGAGATGGTTCACTTGTATAATCGGATACATGATGTTCAAGACGTTACCAGGAGTGGGGCATATCAATATAGGCAGCCAAACTCATTTCCACTCACTCCTTGTTATTCCTTTTTTAACTACGCACCCGTTTATTGCATAAGAAAAAGAGCTGCCAAAGCAACTCCCTTATTGAAGTAAAGCACCTGTTAGTTTAAAAATCTGTTTTAGAAAAGACTTTTCATCTTCTTTAATTCCATGACCAATTATTGAACTGTTATTACCTTTCCTTAAACGAGAACACTGCTATTAACAGTGTTCCCATTGTTCTTTTGTTCGTCATCGACCTATATCAGTTTTCTGAAATATTAGAGAGGTAATCAGCCAGTTGAACGAAGGTTCCTGAAAAGCCCTCCTGAACCATTTCTTGCGACTCCTCGTATGTTTTCATTTCCTCCTCAGTTGGGGATACAGGTGTCCCAATCATCGTAAGTATTGTTTTACCTTCATGCTCAGCGAATGTAAAAGTATTGAGAGTTTCCAATGGCCAGTTGTCGTTAAAAGGAGCACGTACGATGTTACCCTTTTCATCAGAAAAGAAAGAGGTGTAAACGAGTTTCTCTGGAGCATTTACTTCATGATAAACAAATTTGACCCACATTACATTACCGTCAGGAGATGTCTGGCTGTAATGGAAGACACCATCCTTGCGAAGATCGAACTTAGAAATATCAAAAGCCCATCCTTTAGGGCCCCACCAGTTCTGCAGATGTTCTGATTCGGTAAATGCCTTAAATACAAGCTCACGAGGAGCATTGAAACTACGGGTGATTTCGGTTTTTGGAAACATTTTATTCCTCCAATTATTGTTTTTTATTTTGTAGCTCCTTCAGATAAAATTCCAAGCTGTCGAGTTTTTCTTCCCATATTTCACGATACTGTTCCAACCAAATGTTTAATGCCTTAAAGGGTTCTGGACGAATTAGAAAGACGCACCTGCGCTCCGACCTTCAGCTAACTCTCCCCTTAGTTGATTAATATGTCTATCCCCATTCCACAAAACATTATCGTTAGGATGAACCAAAATATGTATTCTCTTTTTTTTAACAATGTAGTTTTCAATTCCTATTAGAAAGGTGATTATCCCTGCAATTAGTCTTATAATTCCAGAGTGAAAATAATCTATACTGTTATAAGTTTGGAAATATAATATTATTGCAAAGATTGTCAATACCCATTGTATAAACAGAATAGGTTTATTTCTGTCATCCCAAAATTCTTTTCTTAAAAAAGAACGCATTATTTTATCTCCTCAATCTAAATCAAAGTCTGCTTGTAGTATAAACTGTAATGAACTAAATTGCCTAAGAAAAAAAGCTGCCAAAGCAACTCCTTTATTGAAGTAAAGCGCCCGTTAGTTCATTAAGAATTATTGAAAAAAAAATAATGCAGTAATGATTAATGTCACAGGCTATGTTAAAGTTCTGGGTGATTTTGAAAATATCATAATCATTTGTGTATCCTGATTGCAGTTATTGACAAAAGGAACGCGGAGGAGTTTTTCAAAGGATTTCCTATCGATGCATTTTTTATGAGTATCAGCGGCATTTCGTTGACGGAAGGACTAACGGATTACGGATTAGGTGAATACCAGGTAAAAATGAAGCTGCTAGAGATTTCTCGAAATTGTACTGTTTTAGCAGACAGCAGCAAATTTGATATTGCCTCCTTATTGAAGGTTTGCCAGTTTGATCGGATTGACCGTATTATTTCCGACTCTAAGCTGTCGGAAAAAATATTGAAGAAGTATGAAAAAGAGGGTATAGAGATCGTAAATAAATAGAATCATGCATGTTACGTTGAGGAAAAGCGAATATTGGCTTTTCCTCTTTTAATTTGGTTAAAGTTATGAAAAAAATGGTTATTGTGGCAATTTACACTAAAACCAAAAATAATCCACTTTAAACTAACATTTTCTTAACATTTTTTGTGTATATTTATGTCGAAAAGAGGTAATTTGTGATAAAAGTTGTCTTTTTGTGTGGATTAGGAATGACTTATGGTGGTCGACATCAAATCGAAACATTCACGAATCATTTAGCGGTTTATGTTAAAAACGAGCCTTTTCCAGCATTAAGAGTAGAGTTATCTACTGAAAAACGGAATATAAGGTGATGTTTGAGCGCTGGCATCATGATATGAATTCACCTATATTACCGATTTATTATTAGCAAAATCAACCAAAAATACCTTAAGAGGAGTAGATATCAATGAAAGACGAGCAACTAAAACACGAATCAGAAAAATTGTCGAATACTATCTTTGAAAAAGGAATGGATCGACGCAGTTTTTTGGAAGGTACAACGAAGATTGCTGGGCTTACCCTTGGATTATCGCTAGTAAACTCACTAAATCTTGAGTCAGCTGGAGCAACATCAAAGCTTGGTTTGCATAAAAACCCCGATTTAGTGTTTCCAGTTATTAGTGATGTGCATATTTTGAAGAGTGGGACAACGGATCTGCAAAAGTGGGGCAGCGCATTGCATCAATTGAATGAATTAGTACCAAAACAAGATGCTCTTGTTGTTGTTGGTGATTTAACAGAGAATGGTTACATAGAAGAGTATGATCGATTTATGTCGATTTATGATATCAAAAAACAACCGAAGGCTGTATCTATGATTGCAATCGGAAATCATGACTATTGGAATGGTTTATCAGTAATAGATTCTCAAAAACGATTTATTGAGAAAACGGGAATGGAGTCGATTTACTACCATAAGGTCGTCAAAGGTTATCATTTCATTGTTCTTGGTACGGAAGATGGTAAAACAGAGGGAACCTTTTCAGTGAAGCAAATTGAATGGTTGGGTGAACAATTAAAGTTAGCAAACACTGATGATGCGAAAAAACCAATTTTTGTCTTCCATCACCAGCCTATCAAAGGAACCATTTATGGAAGCGAATGGGGCTTCTCTGCAAATAGAGACCTTTTTTACGATACTTTAAAAGAATATCCGCAAGTAATCACGTTTTCTGGTCATACACATTATCCATTAGATGAACCAAGAACAATCCACCAAAAGGATTTTACTACACTTGCAACTGCTTCTCTAAAAAATATGTGGGTTGAAGCTGGGTATATTCAAGGAGAATTACCTAAAGGAGCCGAAACGTTTAGCCAAGGTCTAATTGTAGAGGTTCATGGAGACAAAGTGTTCATTCATCGTCGTGATTTTACTCAAAATGATTGGATAGGCGAACCATGGGTAATTGACTGTCGAGGTGAAAAGAATTCATTTAAATATACAGAAATGAGAGATCAAGTAAAACCTCGTTTCCCGAAAGGGTCAAGCATTTCGATTGTTGATACCACTAGTACTGAGATGAATATCATGTTTAATCAGGCCAATGATAATTCGCTGGTACATTCTTATAAAGTAGTAGCGAAGAACAATCTAACAGGACAAATAGTAAAAGAGTTTCGTGCTTTCTCAGAATTCTACAAAGATCCAGTACCTAATCCATTCGTTCAGCCAGTTAAGGGGTTACAGCCTGGTACAAGCTATAGTATCGAAGTATATGCAATTGATTCATTTGGGAATATAAGTGACACATTTTTGAAAATAGATGGAATAACGAAAGCATAGGCCGCTCTCTAATTTAGCTTTAAATTTCAGGAGATTAATAGGAGGACATTTTTTGGCAAACAAACCGCTAAATCGTCGTACGTTTTTAACATATATGGGAACAGGTGCGGCTGCCACTTCTGGTCTGGGTATTTTAAGTGAGACAGCCAATGCCCAAACTGACACCCTATTACGTGTTAAACCGAAGAAAAAAGGATTTAAATATTAAGGAGGAAACACTATGTTTCAAAATATTGGGATACCTGGATTAATATTAATTTTAGTCATTGCCCTCATCATATTTGGACCATCTAAGTTGCCCGAAATTGGACGTGCTTTTGGAAGTACATTAAGAGAGTTTAAAAACTCTACGAAAGATTTAATTTCTTCAGACGAAGAAGAAAAGACGCAATCCAAGTAATTTTGAAGAGGATGTAGGCAACAAGCTTGCATCTTCCTCTTGTTTTTAGAAAAGGAGAAGTTGTATGACTAATCAAGAAATGCTTTTGGTTGAGCACCTCGGAGAACTCAGGAAACGGTTAATCTATACTTTGGTAGCTTTTATCGTTTTCTTATTTGGATCATTCATTTATGTACAGGAAATTTACACATGGCTTATCCGTGACCTCAACCATAATTTAGCAGTATTGGGGCCAAGTGAAATCCTCTGGGTGTATTTCATGATTTCAGGAGTGATCGCGATTGCTCTTACTATTCCGATTGCTGCCCATCAAACATGGCTATTTGTAAAACCGGGGCTTTCTGAAAAAGAACGAAAAACGACCCTATCGTACATTCCTGGATTATTTGTCCTCTTTATTACCGGCTTATCATTTGGTTATTTTGTAGTATATCCAACCGTACTTTCCTTTTTACTATCCCTGTCTGAAGGACAATTTGAAACGATGTTCACATCTGAAAAATATTTTAAATTCATGATTAACTTGACACTGCCGTTTGGATTTTTATTCGAAATCCCGCTTGTCGTCATGTTCCTCACCTCTCTTGGTGTCATTAATCCTATGACTCTTTCAAAAGCGCGAAAGATATCTTACTTTTTGCTTATCGTTGTGTCTATTTTAATTACACCACCTGATTTTATATCCGATATATTAGTTATCGTACCACTTTTAGTGTTGTACGAATGTAGTGTTACATTATCAAAAATCGTATACCGAAAAAAATTAAAAAAGCAATCGGATATTGTCATTGAAATGAAGAAAACGTCTTAATTAAGGAGGAGGAAGATGAATTGCAGAGTTTATCTAAACCTGTCAATCATAATTGACAGGTTAGAAACTTCTTTCACTCAAATCCAGCAGTTTACTTCCGATGTTTCTCATGAACTTCGTACTTCCTTAACGATTATGCGAGGAGAATTGGATGTTGCTTTAATTAGAAATAGAAAACAGCACAAAGTAAAAAAAGGGTTATCTATGGTAACAAATACCATGTCATAACCCTTTTTTACATGTATCTCGGTCGTACCCCTATCAAAGGTTTATCTAAAAAAACAAATTTCCGATTTTCACCCCTTGTTTCATTTACCATTATTACATCTCTTACTTTTTCATTTACTGTGAATGTTGGTGTTTGTTCTGAGTTGTTGTTAGATGAAATAATTTTAGAGCTTGAATTAGATTTAATACTTTGTTCCTTTAGGCCATCTTGTACTTCTGCTTTCGCAGCATTGTCATACTTTTATTTGGAAGAACAACCAAACAATAAAACTGAAGATAAAACTAAAACAACAAAATAGTGTATTTTCATTATTTCTCCTTGCAAATTTAGGTTTAATATTATTGACGTTATATGTCCAATATAGTATAAATTTCATGGTATAAATTTACACATTAGTCTTCATTTCCTTATGGAACTCTCCTGCCCCTTTAGTTGCATAAAAAAAGAGCTGCCTTAAAGATAGCTCCAATCTTGAGCTAACGCACCAAGTTTAAGACTATTTAAAACTAATCACCTATGGCAAATATATGTTTTTTTCGCTGTAACGCTTCTATGCAAATAAATTTTAACTCTTTAGCAAAACATCTAACTTTTTGTTCTTTGTCCTCCCCTGTGTATTTATTAATTACGCCATCACATATACCTATTAATTCATTAATCTCGTCTCTATACAATATTGTTTCACCATAAATATGAAGATTTAGAAGTAAACCAAACTCATTATTAGAGTCCTTTTCCTTGCTTAAAAGATATGAGTGTATTCCCTCTTCAAATTCTACATATGTTTCTTCCTTATACGCTTCTTTATAGGTGTTAGCTAAAATGAAATTGATTCCACACATTTACTTCACCCTACCCTGCCTATTTCTAACTATTTTAGCAGATTGTACTCAAGTCCCTTATTGAACAAACCTGCCCCTTTAGTTCATTAAGCAAAAAGGCCACCAAATGGCAGCCCCGGTTCTCAACTAACGCACCCGTTAGCCATCCATGAATCGCAAAAATCGGCGATTCACCACAAAGAATGAAAATGGTTGGGAAGTGTCAATACTGATACTGACCTTAATCCAGTCAACCCTAATCCATAGACTAATTAATTAACGCTCTCCTCTTTTTTTTAAACGATTGAGCAGGGTCTACTTAAGTATTGTCATTTTTCATTTTTAAAGAAACTTATTTTCATGGTAGTTCTATAAGAATTTTATTTAACCTCTAACTTTTTGCATCAATTATCTGTTGAATAATTTCTATGCTTTTAAGATCCTTTGGACGAAGTGTTCTTCCTGTTCCTTGTTCGTAAACTCTTTTTTCCTCAAGTAATTGGTATGGGTTTAGAACATTTATTGATACACCTTGTAAATTATAAAGTTCCATTGGCAAGGCATCTTTCCTCCATACCCAATCTGGAAAACCGTTAGCGACTATATCGCCATTATCAGAATACCTAACAAATACAAAACTCACATCGACATTGTTCTTGAGGAAATCGGTTTGAAACTGGCCTACTGGCTTTATTTGAAAACCAGCATTAACAAGAGCCTGTTCCAAGTGCTCACGATACTGTAACCAAGTAACTAAATCAATATCAGAATGTGACCGAGTAATCCTTCCAAGAAGAAAATCTATCGCCCATCCGCCTCGTAGCCACAGGTTAAAATTAAGTGATAAGCAAATTTCATTTATTTCAAGAAGTATATTTAATTGTGATTTGCCTGTATCATTTTCTCCGGTAACATTCTTACAATCCATCCTCATACACACCCTTTATGTACTAAGATTTTAAGCATTACCTTATTCTGCATAAGGATTGCAAAACCCTTTTTTAACTAACCTGCCCCGTTTGTTGCATAAAGAAAAAGCTGCCTTAAAGACAGCTCCGATCCACAGCTAACCCACCCTTTAGTTGAATAATAATTATTCGTTTTCCTCAATTAGATTTCCATCTTTATCATAATATTTATAATTCCGAAATGTATATTCATTTTTATCGATTTGAGGAAAGTCCATCCAATTAACAGTTGCCTCATTAGGAGTAAACTCTTGCTCTAATTTCTCTCCATTTTTAGTTACTTGCATTTGAAATGTATGATCATTTTTAATCAGTTCATCTAATGTAATCTCATATAGTTCGCTCATATGACAGTTTTTCGTATATGTTTTGCGGAATAGGTTCTTTGTCTGAGTCGTGTTCGTCTGTTGGTTCAAGCCGTTTAGCTGGAACATGGTGAATAGTGTTTACCTTATTAGGAGGAATATGCGGTCCACCGGCTAAATAGCCGGTGGCTTTTTCATTATGTAAACAATTAGTTTTTTCCAATGCCAAAGACTGTACCTTCATTAAAAATCAAATGACAGTTCAGGCATGAATTGATTCATATGTTTTTGGATTTCGTTATATTTGTCAGACTGATCACTCAAGGTTTTCATTGGAATGATCTCATATGGCCGGTTGACCCAGGTTGGCAGGAATTTGGGATTTTGCAGTTCGATTTTCACATCATCCCCGGTTTGGATTTTCTTTACGCCAATTTGCATAATACCGCCGATGTCTTTGTAATCTCCCTGCTGGCCGGATAAGAAATTCCCAAGCGAATAAGCAACAAATGCCCGTTCGCCGTTTGGTTTTGTAAGCCATGAAACAGGCTGCAAAACGTGTGGGTGGTGGCCAATAATAATATCAGCACCTGCATTAGCTGTCGTTTGAGCAAGCAGCTTTTGTTCATCATTAGGCAACCGTTCATACTCTTTGCCGAAATGCAGACTGACCACAACGACATCTGAAACTTTCTCTGCTTCTTTAACTTCCGTCTGGATTCTCGTGGTATCAATTAAATTCACAAGATACGGCTTCCCCTCAGGAACAGGAATCCCGTTCGTTCCATACGTATAGCTGAGAAACGAAAAGGTAATATCGTTTCTTTTTAATATCCGAATGATCTTCTGGTCTTCAGACGATTGATAAGCTCCTGTATAAGGCATCCCAATACTGTTCCAGTGGTTAAGCGCATTCAAAATGGCCTTTTCTCCTCGGTCAAGTGTATGGTTATTGGCGATTGTCACGAGATCAACCCCGTTTGCCTTTAGAGCATCTCCCACCTCTACTGGTGAATTAAAGGAAGGATATGAGGAAAGCCCTATTTCTTTCCCGCCAATCATCGTTTCCTGATTAGCCACCGTAATATCCGTTTTCCCCAGATAGGGCTTCACAAATCGGAACATCGGATTAAAGTCATACGAGCCGTTTGACTTGCGGGCGGGTATATACACCCTATCGTGAATTAAAATATCTCCTACAGCACCTATGGTTGCTGCAGTTACTTTTTGTTTCGGAACAGGTGTATGAACGTGAGATGAAGCGTTTTCGGGTTTAAGTTTCTTTTTATTTTCTGCCTTTGTTTCCGAGACTTTTGGTTCCTCTTGAAATTGACCTTTTACAAATGGTGCAAGAATCCATAACAAACATATAAATGTAGCTAGAAACACTAGTATTCTTTTCATGGCAAATGCAACCTCCTACTATTATAGTAGGGTGTTTTTAGGAAATAACAACAAAAATATCTATTTGATATTTAAAATGAACACATCATTTGTTTGAAACAGAGTACGAAACAGGAAAAAAGTTAGACATATCATGTGTTGCTATGTCAGATGTGCTTGCTCTCTCATCAGTCGTATACAAAGCATTTCCGTTTGACGCAGTCCATTCCAAAAGGCTACTTAAAGCAAATCGCGAACGAAGCGAATGATGAATAGACTTACTAGAAGTGAGCTAACTTGTCACTGTTCAACGAATGGCTAATTTTAAAAATGGGCACCAATCATATGTGACCACTTTGGATATCGGATAAAAGCCCTTCTCATATAGAGAGGGGCTTTTTTAGGCTCATTTACTAGAATCATTTAGTGATTGATTTCATAACACATATTTAAAATATCTTGTAAATTTTGAGTACACTCATAGTAGACAATTAAAAATGCTTGTTACTTTAGGTGATAATTAGCACTTATTTTAAGTGCTAATTTGCACCTAAAAGAATCAACTGTAGGGATTGATCAAAAGGTCCTCATGAACCCACATATTAGCGTAAATAAAAAGAATCCATTTTAAAAAAATAATCAAAATGGATTCTTTTCTAGTGATTTAGTATACGGTTTTTATAAAATATTTTTATTATTTTTAGTGATCCTTATAGAACTAAACCAGCTAATAGGATGTCAATATCTTTCTCTAAAATTTTCATTTCCCTTATGATATACTATTTTTGTTCATGACAAATAACCCTCCAAAACCCTTTTGGAAGGATTTTTCTCTGTTTCACAAAACCGTTAATCAGGCTAAATCTAGGAATGCTTCTTTTCTCTTTAATAAAGCGTAAATCCAATGAAGAAGTTTATTCATACAGGCAACGATCGCCACTTTGGCTGGCTTTCCTTCTGATTTTTTCTTATCAATGAAAGCTTTAAGCTTTTTGTTTCTTGAACTCCTTATGCCGCATAGCACGGCAAGATACAGGGAATGACGTAGTCTGCTCGAACCTCTTTTAGTAATACGATTAATGGTTGCCGTATACTTACCCGATGAGTGAACACTTGGATCTATTCCAGCGAAGGCAACCAGTCTTTTCGGATGATTAAACCGATCGATTTCACCAATTTCAGAAATAATTGTGGCTGCGATTTTTTCTCCGATACCTGGAATCGATTGGATGATCTTATATTCCTCAATTTCATTTGCCAGGGCCACTATACGATCTTCCAAATCAGAGAGGTGTCCCTGGTAATGAAAAAGCAACTCAATATACATACGAAGATTGATTACGTGACTTTGATACACATTTTTTTGGTATGGATTTCGAGATGCGGAGTCCATTATTTTTTTGGCTTTTTTCCATGCCCATTGACCCGATCGGCTAGGACAGAACTCTATAACACTCTCTGCTAGTTTACTTTCCCCGGCTGTTAACACCACCTCTGAAGTGGGATATTCCTTTAATATCAATAAAGAAACCCTTGAATATAGATCCCCAAAAACCTTCCGGTATTCAGGAAACACTTGATCTAAAATGGTGTGAAACTGAAGTTTAGCTTCCACATACATATTCGTTACGATTTCCTGTTGTCTGGACAAATTCCGAAGGTCTAATAGCTGAATTCCTCTAATTTTATGAGGTTCAAAATCCTCTTTGTAATACAGCACACACAACTGGTACGCATCGATAGCGTCTGTTTTTACCTTCCGTAAACTGGTCTTCTTTGCCTGATAAGAAATAATCGGATTTAGTAAGATATATAGAATCCCTTGTTCCTCCAAGTATTGAATAACAGGAGTATGGTAATGCCCTGTAGATTCTAAAATGACCATAGGCATCTGCCCTGTCACCTCTTCAATCTCTTTTAAAAAGTCTAAAAAATGATCTAATTCCTCTTTGATGTGCTTCATTGAAAAGCTCTTCCCATACGGTTTAGATTGATCTAAAAATGCCTGAACTTGACTCTCTCCTTTTGCCACATCCAGACCAACAACTGGATTCATTGTTTTTCCCTCCTCTACATACTTACCAGTACCCCTAGTCCTCCATGTAGTGTCATAGCTTCGCTTGTTATACGAGATCTACGTCCCAACCAGCCTCAAACATGTTTCTACAAATAGGGGGCGGACTGTTTAGTTCACGGGATCAAGTCCCACGCACCCGTACGTCCTACCCTGGCTACTGATATAATAGATTCTATTAAAAAAAGGTCAACCAGTAAAAACTGGCTAACCTTATAATACGAAAGCACCCGTTAGTTCATTAACAAAGCTTACCTCTATGGTTGATGGGGTGACTTTTTATTTTGGTTTTATTCTCCCCGTACATATTCAGGATTAAATTCGAATGGCAGGAGCAAAGGCTTTTTTTGACGAGTTCTTCTATTGATAATGATGAACATTGTATTCTTTAATAATAAGTTCTAACTTTTTGATTGAATTCACAGAGGTATACAAGAGATATAGGTAAACAAATGTGACGATAATTTTTGTATCCCCCAAAAAACATCAATTCAAATTTTTTGAGGGACAGTTTGAAGTCAAATATGTTTACTTTTTTTGGCGTTCCTGGTCTTTTAATGCTATTTTTTCAAGTCCATTATGCGCAAATTCTACATCTTTTCTAGGTAAAGCATCATTATTCTTCAATTGCTTATTTTTATTTTTAGACATTTTTCCACCCCCCTGTAGTTTGAGTTAGTGATACATCGTGGATGCCAATAAATACACGATTTAAAGATACTGTGTAATATTTTTTCTTTTTCGTTATCGGCAACCAGTATTTTTAGTTTGCGTTCTTTTTTGCAGGCTATGCTATTTGAGATTCTTCTTCAACCTCGTGATTTTAACTGATCAATAATTCTAATAGGATTTTTGAATAACTGATTGTCATTGATCTTACAGATAGTCGCATTAGGAGGATTGCTGCCAAAACCATCTGAAATAGCGAGTTTACTCCCATCATTTATGATAACTTGGCCATAAGTCGCTTTAAGCTATAGCACCTGTTAGTCAACAAGGAAATCCTTTAATCGAAAAACTCCATATGTGCTTTTTCTTGTTTGTAGTAATCCATTCTATCTTGTAAAGTACCTGTATGAAATTCAAACTTATGGCCATCGGGGTCAGTAAAATAAACAGATTTCTTATCTTTTTCATCTCTTGGACGACCTGACAAGATGTTTACATTCAATTCCATTAGTTTCTCGTACATTTTTACAAAGTCGGCTTCTTTGATTGAAAAAGCTATATGTGTGTATGAATGGCTTATTTCATTACGGGGAATATCCTTTTCTACATTTAGGGCAATCCACATTCCATTCAAATCAAAATAGGCAGTATTTCTTCCCTTAACTAACAATTTTGCATCAAAAACATTTTTATAAAACTCAATGGAATTCTCTAAATTAGAAACTGAAAATAAAAAGTGGTTCAAACCTTTTATAGACACCATATCACCTCAAAATAAGAATTCTTAATTATTATACAAAGGAAGTAAAACCTTATTGTAATAACCTGCGCCGATAGTTCCATAAGAAAAAGGCTGCCGTAGCAACCTTCCCTATTGAAGTAAAGCACTCGTCAGTTTAAGTACAATATTTCATAATATAATTTCTGAATTTCATTTTTATATTCAATTATCATCCTTTTTATTTTTATCTTATTGGTAAAAAAACATAAGTCATGGATATGCTGAAAGCTAACTTTCGGTTTTGTCAGAGAGATCGCTATTGATGCGACACATTTTCTGAGATCTTTCGTTTCATTAAAACCTCACTTTGGTAAATATCTCCCCAATCTCGCATGAGGTAGTTGATAGGTTTTAATGTTTCTCCAAATGCAGTAAGAGAATATTCAACTTTTGGAGGAATCTCCCGATATATTTCACGATGTACAATACCATCCTGTTCCAATTCCCGAAGTTGTAACGTTAACATACGTTGTGTGGTATAGGGCATAAGTCTCCCTAACTCGCTAAAACGTTTAGGGCCGGAAATTAAGTTATATAATATGATCCCTTTCCATTTGCCTCCTATCACATCCACTGTAACGGCAACAGGGACAAGCAGTGGTATCAGGACACTTTTCCGTTTTAAAGTCCTTCATATCGACACCCAATCTTTTTAAGTATCAAATTGTATACTATATTACAAATTTTATCCTATTCAACAAAAATGTACGTACTTTTAATTTTATATTATATAAAGTATCATTGATTTTGCAAGCAAAGACTAAATATTCACTCTCTTCACACTATTCATCATTAAAGATGTTCCTAATAAAATCGGATGGTAATATCTCCGGTGTATTAATCCTTAACATGAATAGGTGATGAGACATTTTCCCATAAAATAAAAAGGAGTGACTAGAGTGAAATCACAAATCATACAATCTTTTGGTAAACCATCCGTATTTCAATATAAAGAGATTTCAAAACCTGAACTACAACCTGGACATGTACTTATTCAAGTAAAGGCTACAAGTGTAAATCCAATTGATACGAAAGTCCGTGCTGGTGCAGTTCCGGCCGTTGCACCCGAGTTTCCAGCAGTATTACATGGGGATGTGGCCGGTTTGGTCTCTGCTGTGGGTGAAGGAGTAACCGAGTTTAATATTGGGGATGAAGTGTTTGGATGCGCGGGTGGATTTAAAGGGACTGGCGGTGCACTTGCAGAGTTTATGCTTGCAGATGTTGATTTACTTGCTCACAAGCCGAAAAATTTGACGATGGAAGAAGCCGCAGCTTTACCGTTAGTTGCCATTACCGCTTGGGAAGCATTATTTAATCGGGCAAGGCTTACACCAGGACAAGATATACTGATTCATGCAGCCACCGGCGGTGTAGGACACATTGCCATTCAACTAGCCAAATGGAGAGGAGCGACAGTCTATACAACTGCCTCTTCGCAAGAGAAGCTGGAGATTGGCACGCGTCTTGGTGCTGATGTAACCATTAATTATCGAGAAGAAAGCGTTCACGATTATGTACAAAAATATACAGACGGAAAAGGATTTGACGTTGTATTTGACACAGTAGGGGGTGAAAACCTTGATCGCTCCTTTGAGGCGGCCGCGGTACATGGAACGATAATAGCCATTGCTGCACGTTCGACTCATGACCTCTCCCCAGTGCATTCAAAGGGACTTTCTCTCCATGTTACCTTTATGTTGTTGAAGATATTAAACAAGGACCTGCATAAACATTATGGAGAAATCTTGAAGAAGGTTGCCAGGGTGGTTGAGGAAGGGAAGCTGCGCCCGCTTTTGGATTCGAACATTTTCACGTTTGATGAAGTCTCAAAAGCCCATGAGTACATGGAGTCAGGCAAGGCGATAGGAAAAATTGTTTTGAAAAATAGCTGGTAATATTACATGCACATTTGAAATGCCTTAGCAACTTTACGTTCTTTTAAAAGTAGATGGTCATTAGAATCTTTATAAGATCCTCGATGTACCGTCTGCTTTTATTTTTAATTACTGTAAAAACCATCAGGGCATAGTAATAGAAATCGGCAACTTTAAGATAATTTGAAACCACTAATACTCTTTAAATAAATGTTTTTGTCAATTTCTTTTCGGTTACATCCTTTTGTTCTTCATTCAAAAAACCATACTTTAATTCATTTTCTTATAGAACTAACCTGCCCCGTTAGTGCCATAAGAAAAAGCTGCCTTAAAGACAGCTCTGATCTTCGGCTAACGCACCCGTTAGTTTAAGTAGATTTCTTCACAAACTTTTTAGTATTTCAAATAATACAGGAATGCTACCCCATTTATTGCATAAAAAAAGGAACTGTTGATCAGCTCCTGGTAATGAAGTAAAGCACCTGTTAGTTTAAGTAGGCTTCTTCACAACTATCAGTTTTAATAAAGAAAAAAGCCAGTTTTCCCTATAGTAATGAAAACTGGCTTTCTTTATTTAGACCAATACCATTATATTTCCCCTTGATTAATTCGTTTAATTAACTCTTCAAGCCAATAAATTGTGTGCTCTGTTCTAGTTGAAACATAGCCACTCATAAATTCAATAAACTTCTCGTGACCTTCGTCGACCTGAATCTGCTGTTCAAAATCCTTAATTTGCTCCCAACGATCCCTGATATTTTTTGATTTTCTTTTCAGTATTACTAGTACTTCATCCCGATCAACATACTTTAGGTTTGCTAAACCAGCCACCATATCCTTAATTTCATCCGCATTTTCAAACAACTTGTAGATTAGTTTTGGTAGTTCTTCACGACCTTTAGCTGTAATTGCAAATACTTGCTTATCAGGTCGATGCTCTTCTTTTATGATTTCGACTGCCTCAACTAACCCTTTTTTTGCTAATGAATCAAAATGGTAGTACAGTTTACTTTCTGTTAACCCGCCTAGTCGATCCATTGGAATGGGTTCAGATAGCTGTTTTTTCAATTTATAAGGATAATTGTTATCCTCCATCAATTTACTCAATATAAAAATTTGAATGGGCATTCTCTTTGCTCCTTCAAGAAGAATTATCTCCTTATTATAGCAAAACTAAGCTGTGACTTCCGTTGCATTCTTTACACTTTCCGTTTCAGCCTTTGTTTCCGGATCTTCTATTGGCATTGGTTTATGGATAAAGGCGACAATAGCAATATTAATTAACAGTGAACCTGCACCAACTGCAACCATTGACCAAATATATGGACTTGGACTAATGCTGCCAAATAGGTTTGCGAAGTATGCCTGTACCGAATAATACATTGGTGAAATGTGGCTCATCCATTCATATGGCAAGTACATCATATCACGTGTAATTGTGGCACCATTTGCTAATGTTTGTATTAATAAAATTGGTAAGTTTAAAATCATACCGCCTTCACCAATTAAGAAGATAATAATCGCTGTAAAGTTGAAACATACCATATAGTTTAAAATTTGTTGTCCTACTAAACTGAAGAACAGGTCACCACTTGGCTCATTGATTAAATATGTTACACCTAAAGCAACTAAAGATGATACAACCGCAACCAATAACGCAGTTAATTGTACATAGTTGAATAAACGTGTTTTACTTGCTTTTCCACGACTTTCTTTAAACGCACCTACTAATTGCATCGCTCCGATCATCGCACCCGTATAACCAGCCATCGTTAGGAACATGGGCAGCATATTATTATTCATACCGTCTGGTACTTCGTTGATTGTCACTACGTTTCCTACGTAAGCCGTTTCAATCTTTTTTGCTAATTCAGCAGCTTGCTCTTCTGGTACATTAAAGTTCATTAATACACCTTGGGCTGTTTGTTCTGAGAATTGTGTACTTAATTGATTGTTAATTTCGTTAACAACTGAATTCATAGTAGAAGAAACAGTTGTTGCCCCTGCTTCATTAATTGTAAAGTCGATACCTGATGATGCTTCACCTTTTTGCATATCCGCAGAGAATGTTTCAGGAATGTGTACGACTAATGATAAATCATTGTGCTCTAAATCGTTTAAGGCTTGTTTATTTGTTAAATCCCTATCGATTTCTTTAAACGGTAAATTTTCTTGTAACTGGTCGGCAATCTTTGCCCCATATTCACCGGCATCATCATTGACAATAGCAATCGGTAATTTATCGATATTCCCTGGAATTGATGTATAACCAGGCAAGAAGATGCCTAGCATTGCAATGGCATAGAAAATCCCCATGAAGATTGTCGCAGTTGCACCTTTTGTTTTTAAGAACTGAGTAAATTTCATATGTTGTATCCTTCCTTAAGTAAGAATTTATTTAAATCAAATCATACCACTTTAATAAAAGCACTTTTATTGAAGTACTCTAATTAAAGTACTTTTATAGTTTATTTTATTCCTTTTGCAAAGTCAATTAAAAAAACGCTCCATTTTTTATGGATTATTTATCCAACAGTGCAAAAAATAAAAATACTCCCCATACAGCAGCCCAACGGAAATGTGCTGCTATGGGGAGTATTTTTATGGTTTTCATTCTTTGACGGACCTTAAAAATTAGGTAGTTGTAAGTTCCAAACTGACCCTTTCGCGCCATAAGAAAAGGAGCTGCTGATCAGCTCCTGGTTATGAAGTAAAGCACCCTTTAGTTCAACAAGAGTGTAATGTATATAGTAAGTGAAGTTCTCATTATATGTAATGGATGTCGAAATGAGGGGATATTAATTCCATGCTTTGTAAATCCCATTCAAAGGTAAGTATAGCTGATTGTTTCGATTTATGTGTTAGGAGGCGTACACCATTTTTTATGATCATGCTTTCTGCATCCCAAAAACGGACAGTTTCGTCTTCACCAGTACGATTACAGACAATTACGGGCAGTCCTGTTTCTAATGACCTTTGTTCCCATTCTCCCTCTGGACCATGTAATCCGGGACCCCAGGAAGACGGTGCAATTAATATTTCTGCTCCTTTTTCAAATAAGTTGTATGCAATACCTTTGGTATATGCGTCTGCACAAATCATGATACCAACCTCAACATTGTCTGTTTTTATAGGCTCCATTACATCACCTGAAGCTGACCAATCATCAATAACACTGATTTTTCTCTGTTTACCTAATAAATGACCTTTTTTATCTATGACAAACACAGAATTATACAACTCTCCGTTACTGCCTTTTTCAGGGCAACCCAAAAATACAGTGCTTTTCAAATTCTTTAGTTTACGGCTCAAATTACTCATCCAAGCATCAGGTTGCCTGTTAATCCATCCAGTCCCAATCTTATGATTGAATTGAAGCCCGCTGACACATAGTTCGGGTGTTATAATCCATTCCGCATTATTATTTGATGCTATATGAATGGCTTGTTCAATTAGTTTTTGGTTATACTCCACATCACCAGCGATAGGCAATAGGTGTAATAAAGCTATTTTTATTCTTCTCATAGTGATCTCCCAAACATCAACTTATATTAATGGCTATGCTTGTAATAATTGTAGCATAGACATTGATTTGCTTGTTCAACTATCCAGCCCCTTTAGTTGCATAAGAAAAGGCTGCCGCATCAACATTCCTTATTGAAGTAAAGCACTCTTAAACCCTTTAACTCATCTTTCTAGTTCGAAAAGGAACTTTTGATTCACTCTTATATTTTGCTGAGGTTATTGCTCAGATTTCTCATCAGCAGGTCTTCGTTTATGCTTTTCTATATGTACCCCCTCACTCTAACGGTTTCCAATTTGGGTCCTTTATTTCGGACTTATTTGGCTTTCTTACATACCGCAAACTTCTTTCACCTTTAGCCCTGAATTTTTTAAAATTTTGTTGTGCTTCTCTAAAGGAAACATAATTTGCACCATCCTCATCTGGATGTTCATATTGGTAACCATCATCTTCCCAAAAACAGATTTCACAAATATCATACGTTCCTGGAGGTTCTTCATCTAAAGTTTTATATCCACAGCAAGGACAAGTATATTTCATGAAATCACCTCTTAGTTGTTTGTTTTTCTTTTTTATAGTTAAACATAACTCTTCAATTAACTTGCCCCGTTGGTTAAGGAAGAAATAAGTTGATCGTACATTCAAGAGGCCACCAATTGGCGGCCTTCTTATGGAGCTAACTCACCCGTAGTTCATTAACAATTGAGGTTATAAATATATCTAAAAGTCTCATATTTTCCATACTTGATAACAGTTTTAAATTCTTCCCCACCATTTTTATCCTTTAACAAAGCATCCATCTTATCATCTTTAATATTGTAATGTCTCTTATTCAGAAAGCCTACACTTCGGATTGTTGGATGGTCTAAAATTGGTGATAGGTCACCATCTAACACATTAGTATCAACAAATCTAAAGTCAATTAGATTAGGAAATTGATTTAAAAAATCCAAATTCTTAATAGGACCGCAAGAATTAAGGCACAGAACCCGAAGATTTTTCAGAGAGAATAATTCGTCATTTGGTACAAATTTCTTAGATTGATTAATATGTAAATGTTCTAACGTATTGGCTAATCCAGACAAACCCAAATCATTTTGTAATTTAGTACAATAATGTAATTCTAAACGCTTTAATTTATTCATTTTTTCTACCCCAAGGAAATCTTGTATATTGGACCAGTTTAATTCTAGATAGAGGAGATTTTCAGGAATACCATCAAAGTTACCCAGCTTATTCTTTTTATGATGCCAAAGAGTTAAATACTCAATGTTTTCAAACTGCATCTCATTAAACTTATCTTCTTTTAAGTTTAAGTAAGATTGAAGATTATCTGGTATTTGTTCAAACCAAATCGTATTATTTCTCCAGTTATCCATTTTGAATCGCCCCTATCATTATTTCTTTTATCTTATCATTTGAACTTATTAAACTAACTGCCCCTTTAGTTGCATAAATAAAAAGCTGCCTTAACGACAGCTCCGATCTTCACCTAACGCACCAGTTAGTTCTATAAGAAAAACGATACCTCTTATTGAAGTATCGCACCCGTTAGCTGAATAAGAGCTATCGGCTATCTAACAATATATTTAATTTAATTAATGATTCATTTATATCATTTCTTAATTGTTGTTCAGAAATTTCAAAGGAAGTCTCTTGTCCAGGAAGACACTCGTGCCAGTAACAATCTGCTGTCTCAAACACCCCATTCAGTATTTCAAAAAACGTCTCATCGAACTTATCATTCCACTTTATGAAATTTTTCATATAACGAGTTTGAAATTCATCTGCAGAAATCTTCCTCTCTAAAAAATCCACCATTATATTCTTATATTTGTTTACGAACATTTTTATCCCCTCTCAATAGAGAATCCAAAGGTAAATTAGTGATATTATAACATTTCTTAATGAACTATCCTTCCCCGTTAATTGCATAAAGAAAAAGCTGCCTTAAAGACAGCCTACCTTGGCTACTGATATAATAGGTTCCATTAAAAAAAGGTCAACCAGTAAAATAAACTGGCTAACCTTATAATACGAACAAACCTGTTTGTTAATTAAAGACTTACTAATACCAACCAACACCCTCGTTTTCATAATTGGGATGAAAGGGATCTCAGTGGTTGATGCCATTATTTATCCGCGGGATTTTCCACCTGAAATATTAACGGTTGTACCTGTAATATAACTAGAACGGTCTGAAGCTAGATAAGTGACCAATTCACCAATTTCATCCAATTTACCAGGTCGTCCAAGTGGTATCGTTTTGCTGTAATCTGTTCCAAGACCTTCTACTGTCACTCCACGTGTGTAAGCTAATGCTTCATTATAAGCGTCTGTTGTTAAACCTGTTTGCTCATTGATCCCTGGCGCAACACCGACTACGCGGATGTTGAATTTCCCCAGCTCTTTTGCCCAAGAACGGGTAAAGCCATTGACAGCACCTTTTGTTGCCGAATAAACACTTTGTCCGGAAGATCCTTCCATACCTGCCTCGGAAGAAATATTAATGATAACGCCTTTATTATTTTTCACCATTACTCTCGCAACTGCCTGAGCACAAAGGTAAGGTCCTTTTTGATTGACGGCAACCATGAAATCAAAGTCCTTTTCACTTAACTCATACTCCGGCTTTTCGCCACGGAAATCAACAAGTAAACGTGGTAGGTTTACACCAGCATTATTAACTAAAATATCTACAGTTCCAAATAACTCGGTGGCTTTAGTGACCATTTTTTCAACGCTTTCTTTATTGGTAACGTCGCATTGGATATGATAAGTTCCATCAGTTTGTTCGCCAGTATTTACATTTAGATCGGAAACAATCACCTTTGTACCGTTCTTTACTAAATGTGCTGTAATTTTCGAGCCAATTCCAGAGGCACCACCCGTAACGATTGCCACTTTATTTTCTAATTGAGGCCATGATTCATTCATTCTTTTTCCTCCTTATTATATATAGAGTCGAGAATCATAGGTGAAATTTAAAAATGAGTAACAAACTCTAAATTTTTTTTCTTGTTTTGGCTGTGTCTTACTGATGCAATTTTCCGGTGAGGGAACTTCCCTCTTCTTGCATTCAATTATTCTATATAAATCTTTGAAAAGCTTATTTTTTCAAGATTTGAAGAGTTGTCCCTGCTTGCGGCATTTGAATATCTCTTTCTTCAAGATGTAAAGTGCCAGGTAATTCTGCCGTTTCAGAACCATTGAATTTTAACGTGATATGTCCAAGTGAACCTAAATTCTTTTTCACCACGTCACCTACAGAGGTAATGGTATATTGCTGATTGCCTAAGATGAGAATGTCACCCTTTTCGATTTCTCCATTAATTTCATTTACATCAATTAATAGGCAATAATCCGCTAATTCACTCGGGGCATTTGCTCCGAATAGGATGAACATTTTTTCTCCAAGAAAATCAGAGACAGATGGACCAAGTTGGTTAATTTTAGTTTGATAAACTGTCTGCACAAGAAACTCCTCCAATTCTTTGCTTTACATCATTCATTCAGAATCTATTCTAGTAATTATTCATACAACCCGAAGCTTGCGAGCCAAGCAATAAAAACGGTTGGTGCTCCGGTTAAAAAACGTCCGTACAAAACGGAAGGAACTCCGACTTCAATGGTTTCCACTTCTGCCTCTGCTAAACCTAGCCCAACTGGAACAAAATCAGCTCCAGCCTGTGAGTTAATCGCGAAAAGAGCTGGCAATGCAAGGTGCGGCGGGATATTTCCTTTTCCAATTTCCACTCCAATTAATGTCCCAATGACCTGTGAAATAACAGCTCCCGGTCCCAAGAATGGTGATAATAATGGGAATGAGCAAATTAAAGAGATTAAGAGCAAGCCCGGCAAAGATCCTGCAAATGGTGATAAATATTGTGCGAACACATCCCCAATTCCAGATGCTTTAATCACCCCGATTAACATGGCCACAAAAGCCATAAACGGTAAAATTGTTTTAATGACAGTATCTATCGTGTCACGGCCAGCCTGATAAAAGACATTGACGATGGAACCCATCGCCATCCCAATGCGTGCTATGACGCCTTTAGGCTTTCTTTGTTCACTAATTTTTTTATCTGCGCTATACTTAGGTTTAGAAATTGTTTTTTCAATTTTTCCGTTAGCATTGTTCACATTGGATGTTGGAGGTGTTGCAGCACCTTCATGCAATTCAATGTTTTGAGGCTTTACTCCAGAAACGTAAATGTCCTCGGTAATGTGCATTGCTAACGGGCCACTTTGTCCAGTAGGCATGATATTGATCGTCATGATTCTTTTTTTGGGGTATAAGCCACATCGGAGCGTTCCGCCACAATCAATGATGACACACGCCATTTCATCCTCGGGTACACTCGTTTTAAAACCGTCGACTAATTCACAGCCTGTTAATTCTGCAATGGTGTCTGCAATATCCGGTCTTGTTCCGCCTGTTACATATACCACTTTATTTTTTTCTTCTGTCGGTGAAATCACTAATGGCCCGCCAAATCCGCCTTGCCCTGCATTGACGATAATTGACTTGTACTTCGTAACCGTTTGAGTCATTCCTTTCCCCTCCTTAGAGATCCACTGTTTCTTTCAATTTAACGCCTTGCTGTTTAGATACATAATAAGTTGTTAAATCTGTTACCCAACCTCTTAAAAAGTTTGTGAAAACCCCCACCAAGAAGTAACGAAGGGCTAGTTCTGTTGTTTCAAATCCCAGTGTTGTAATTCCTGCAGCAATTCCCAAGAATACGAACAGCTCCCCTGGATTAACGTGTGGAAAAAGTCCGTTATGCGTGTGGCAGGAATAAGAAGCAGCAGCATAATAGCTTGGTTTGTATTTTTCCGGCAAAAATTTCCCAAGTGATAATGTCATTGGATTTGCCAAAGCAAACGTTCCAATTACCGGAAGGACAAAATATCTTGTAAGTGGGTTCTTACTCGATTTCTTCGCGATCAGTTCCACTCTTTCTTCTCCAACCAACCGTATAAGGGCATTCATTGCAACTAAAAGCATGATAAGGAGTGGAACAATACCTGTTACTAAATCGACAAAAGTTTCGGCACCTGCTCTAAATAAATTCATAAAGCCATCTGCTGCATTTGTAAGCCAATCCATTCAATTCACCTCAATAATTCCTATTTTTTTGATAAGAGTAAATCAATCCAGCCTTTCTTAACCTTCAATTCACCCCCTTTAGAGATAATATGATAGCTGTTCAGTGCATCCTCAATGGCTAACCTTGTTAACTTATTTACTTTATGAAGATCCTCTTCACCGAGGTGTAAGAGATTTTTCCCTTCAAATCCTTTTAAGTTCCTTACTCTTGAAAGCACGGTTACTCCCTGCATTTTGGCGGCTTTCAATATGTTGTTTTTTCGGTCAATTGCAAACATTACGACAGTGCCAGATTTAAAAAGTCCCGTTCTTTTCCCAATCGCGACCCTTCCAAGCTTTCTCAACTCTGCATACCTTTTATTGAAATGCTTGATTTGCAAAAATCCAAAAATGCTTTGAAGGAGCCAAGAAAAACCAATTAATATAATGACATACCATAGCATTTTGATTCCTCTTTTCATATGAACTGAAGCTTACATCTTGTTTCCGTTACAATCAGATAATTAATCAATACTCCTTAAGATAAGGATGTTCCATTTTCTTCAATGATTTCAATGATTTCATTTGCCGTTTCCTCAGTGGTGATCAGAGTGTTGATGTATCCTCCTCTTAATCCCCCAATAATGGAAGGAGCTTTTTCAACAGACTCTGCAATACCGATTGAGTATGGAATATTTTTTAGTTTTTCCAGCTCAATGGCTATTGTTCGATCAGATAAGTCAGATTGAATCAGGTTTCCATCTATATCATAAAATCGTGAGCAGATATCACCTATGGCACCTTGTTGATTTAAATCTTCAATTTCCCGATTGCCGCAAAAGCCGGCCCAGACTAAATTAGATGATTGGTTTGGGTTCCCAATCCCTACTACTGCAATTGTTAAGTTGTCCCAAAGCTCCGTTATTTTAGTGAAGTAGTGAGATTGAACAATGTCATCCTTTGTCTCTTTTTTTTCCACTACTGCCGCAGCATCAATAAAATAAGAAGTTCCTCCAAAATCTTCTGCAATATTATAAACAATTCTATTGACGTGATGCTTCGTATCCATAGGTCCAGGCCCGCCTACTAAAGGGACAAAATGAGCGTCTTTTTTTCCGGCGTTGGTAAATTCACCAATCAGACTGGCCATTGTGCTTCCCCAGGCACAGCCTACGACATCACCGTCTTTAATAATCCGTTTTAGTAATTCAGCCCCGGCCATCGCTACCACTTTCTTTTTATCCAGTTCGGTACTGTCTCTTTTTTCAGGAACAATAATTACTTCTTTTAAGCCAAACAACTTTTCCAATTGACGTTCCAATTCAAAAGCTCCATCAATATCGCTGCTGACAGTAATTTTAACTACCCCATCTTCCCTTGCTTTTTTTAAAAGTCTGCTGACGGATGTTCGGTATATACCTAATTCTTTTGAAATGGCGCCTTGCGTCATATCTTCTTCATAGTACATTTGCGCAATTTTAACTAAGAGTCTTTTTTCTTCTCTTTTATCCATTTCGTCACTTCCTTTTTAAATATGCACATTTGTGCAACCCTAATCATTTGTGCTTTATTGAATTTAGTATACGCTTACAAAAATAGCTACGTCAACAAAAAAATACCACTTGTGCAAATTTTTAAAAAATTATGTCATTTGTGCTTGGTGTGGACTCATAAAAGCCCCAAAAAAATGAAGCAGCTCCATTGGATCGGGCTGCTTCATTTCTATTATCCATTAAGACGGTATTATCAAAAGTATTTATAAAGAGAAAAGCAACAACTCGAACGTTGCCTTTTCCAATTTATCCATTTCGGAATTTTGAAGGTCAGGAGAACTTCAACCTAAAAATAGTCGAGTTCCTTACTATTCTAAGGATTTTACTTTTTTTATGAGGGATCTTAACAGTTATAAAAATTGACTGGTATCTATCCTAGTGGAACTTTTTCCCTTAACCTGTTTTAACGTCGCTACTATAAGAAAGCTAACAATCACTAATAAGAGCCATGAACTCACCTTTCCTAGATGAACCAGACTCCATGCATCGGTTTGGTTTGGATATTCCCACGCTCCAAAGAATGTTGCGATATTTTCGGCTATCCATATAAAAAATCCGATGAGCACAAAAGAAAGCGCGAGTGGCATTCGGTAACGAGTTCCATCAACCTCGTATGTGACCCATGATTGCCAAAAGACGATAATTACAAGTCCAGATAACCACCAACGAACGTCAATCCAATAATGGTGGGTGAAAAAATTCAAATAAATCGCAGCTGCAAGAGGTACAACTACCAAAAACGGTGGCCACTTAACCAGTTCAACCTTAAGCCTCCTCCACGCCTGGCAAAGATAACTCGCTACACTTGCGTACATGAATCCGCTATACAAAGGCACTCCAAAAATTTTGAAATAGCCTTCCTCTGGATAAGACCAGGAGCCCATATGTACCTTGAAAAGTTCAAGAGCAAGTCCAATAAGGTGGAACAATGTGATAACCTTTAGCTCATCCCGTGTTTCAAGTCCAGAACGCACCATCCACCACTGCATCAGAAGACAGATGATGAGCAGCCAGTCATACCGTGGCAGGAAGGGAAGCGGCATGATTTTTGTAAAAGCCAAAGAGGCAAAAATAACGACAGGAAACAAACATGATAGGGCCTGCTCCCAACCAAAACGAACGAGTTGTTTTAGTGCTCTCATGATTGGTGCCCCCATTTTTGAATCGTTAAATTCATGAGTAACTCCCCTTTTTAAAAATCTTTCTTTTCCTTTCAATGTTGCATTTCCCCACTTTATTAATCTTTTGTGCCTTCATCATTTCGGTATTCTAAAATATCTCCGGGTTGACATTCTAAAGCCTTACAAATCGCCTCTAAAGTTGATAATCGAATCGCTTTTGCCTTGCCATTTTTCAATATGGAAAGATTAGCCATCGTGATTCCAACCCTCTCAGAAAGTTCTGTAACGCTCATTTTCCTTTTAGCCAGCATCACATCAATATTGATTATAATTGCCATATTATTCACCTCAGATCAGACTATTAAATCATTTTCCGCTTTTATATCTATGGCTTCTTTTAAAAGCCTTTGAAGAACGGCAGCAAAGACAGCAACCACCATTGAAGCAAAAATAACGACCATTCCGATTAATATGATACCTGGGGCGTCGTCCATCTCCGCAATGAGATAAAAGAGTGGCATGCCTGCGACATACAAGATACTGATTGTGATTGCACAATATTTGATAATCTTTAAAGCTCTAACAGATAATTCCGAGAAAGCTTTGTTCTTGTCAATATAGCTTAAAAGTTTAAAAGCTTGATACAGAGCAAAGTAAAAAGGTATCGCCGATGCATACAAATCGATTAAAACGAGATATTTCATATAAGCAATATCCGGATACAATTCTGCTGCAAAATTCGCTATCTCAGGCACCAAAAATATGCACAAAGCAAGAACTGGAATTCCAATAAGAATAACAGCTATCTTTAAAAAGAGTGTTGTTCCCCGTTTCATAAAAAGCACCTCACTTATTTATTATTAATTTGACTTTAACATACGTTTTATCGTTTTACAATAAAGTATTATTGTCTTTTATTATATTATTATTGTTACGTAATTATCCCTTTCATTTTAAAAAAAGGCTATGTTAAAGATGAAGGTTGATTTTAAAAAAATATATAAGCAAAGAATAAAATGGTAATTTATGTTAAAATATATATGAAATTATGAAGATTTCCACTACAACTAACGGTTCAGGATTGTTAAATAAGGTTTGTATTGCAAAAGAATACGGGGGGATGAAATGAAACGTTTTTTTAGATTTTTTATAGGAATGTTCTTAATATTTACATCAACAGGATGCATAGGAGAAGATTATGATGTTGGTGTTCCAACTGCTCATTTATATTCAGAAGACCTTGCTACAACTTTACAATTAACAGAAGGAAATATCAGTTGGAGTTCATCAAGTGGAGATGTAGATCAAAAAATAGATGATATTCAAGAATTAGGATTATCACAAGAACAAATGAAGGTTACTGCCAACGAAAAAGTTTCCTTGGATTTTCAAGAGAACGTAAGAAATGGTGGAGACATTTGGACTGACCAAAAAATAACAGTTGCCCTACTGAAAGATGAACAACGAATTGAACTCGAATTGCATGAAAATAGGGAATTTCAAATCCCCAATAACAAAGGGAGTTATGTTTTAGAAGTTGTATTCACAAGTTCAAGAGGTACTGCCCAATATGTAGGAAATATCTTAATTCAGTGATGTAGCCCTAAGGGGCAAAGAGAATTATAGGAGTAAAATCACCCAAGAACTTTAACATAGCCTTTAAAAAAAGGAAGAAAAGCATACTCATTACAAAGAAAGCTCCATAACTTAAAATAACTTGTGCTTCTTGCCCCGTTAGCGCCATAAGAAAAAGGCTGCCGCAGCAACCTTCCTTATCGAAGTAAAACACCTGTTAGTTCAACAAAAAAACGATTTCATAGAGAAATTGGTTATTTTATTTTTCACTTCCCCGAGACCAGATAACTACAGGAATCAATAATAAAGATAATAACCCTCCAATAAATGATAATGTTGTATAACTTGAACCGGCCACAATCATTCCAGAAAAGGCTCCACCAGCAGCACCTGATAATGCAATTAAAACATCCACTGCACCTTGAGTTTTAGCCCGAGTTGAAGTTCCAGTTGAATCAACAATGAGAGCAGTCCCACTTATTAAACCAAAATTCCATCCTAATCCAAGTAAAGAAAGAGCAATAACTAGGAGAATCATAGAATCACCTGGTGCAATCGCTGATATTAAACCTGCCAGAAGCAACGTAACTCCAGAAGCAATAGCCATAGCAGTACGACCAAACTTATCAACAAGGAAACCTGTAACCAGTGATGGGAGAAACATTGCACCTATATGAAAGCCAATAACAAGACCTATTTCACCCAAGTCATGTCCATGATGTCTCATATGAACTGGTGTCATTGTCATAATAGCCACCATGACAATTTGAGTAAGAACCATGATTGTTGCACCAACAATAATGCCTCTTTTGTTTTCTGTTTTATCAGTATCTGTCGAATGTTCTATTCGATTACTTTCTTGGTTGGACACTTCTATTGTTCTTGCTATAACCAATGGGTCTGGGCGAAGCATGATGAAAAGTACAAGACCTGCTAAGATAAATGCTGCAGCTGATAAAATGAAAGGACCAGCAAGTGATGGAACGCCAATAGAAAGAGCAAAATCCCCCATTACATTCACTAAATTCGGACCTGCAACTGCACCAAATGTTGTAAATACCATAGTAATACTAATAGCAGTAGCTCGCTGTTTATTGTTTGCTAAGTCCGTACCAGCGTAACGAGCTTGTAAATTTGTCGCTGTTCCTGCACCATAAATGAGCAGGGAAGCGAATAAAAGGAAAATGCTATTTATTATGGCTGCAGTTATGACTCCTATCGCTCCAAGTCCACCTACCATAAAGCCAGCTGTTAGACCTGTACGACGACCGTAACGTTGAGAAAGTCTCCCTACGATTAAAGCAGCCCCTGCAGACCCTAAAGTAAATAAACCCGAAGGAAGTCCAGCAAATGCATCTGTGCCAAGCATTTGTTGTGCAAGAAGTGCCCCCACCGTAACTCCAGCTGCTAACCCAGCACCACCAAAAATTTGTGAAATACTTATAATAATCAATGTACGTTTGTATAACATTTTTTGTTTTTCTTGAGAATCTACATAACTCTGGTTCAATTGATATGTTTTACTAGACATTTGTTAAGACCTCAATTCATATATCATTCTGTAATTTCTCCGGTGTAGTAACCGTTCTTCACCATATCAGCGATGACCAGGGCCTCTTTCTTATCACTTTTCGACTGAGAATCATCACTGTTTTCTTTATTCCTTTTTACTAAGTGAGGTTTACCGTCACTACCTCAATTCCTTGTTTAAATAGCCACTTCGAGAGATTATCCATTAATGGATTTTAGGTTCCATTCCTACAATGGCTACCTCCAGTTTATTTAATCTTTGAATCTTATCCATCCATTTTAATAAACTAGCAAATCCATCTTCATTAAGCTAACCTTTCTTTAGTTCAATAAGAAAAAAGGCTGCCGAGCAACCTCGCTTATTGAAGTAAAGCACCCCGATTATTAGACCAACCTTTAAATTCATCGAATTATATTCTTTGTCATACCAATGGTAAACTTCTCAAATCCTAAATTTTCATAATATGATTCCAAACTTTCTACACACATAAGTTGAGGAATTACTCGATTTTGCTCACAATGTTCAATTATTCGATTCAATATTTCTTTACCGATTCCTTTGGACTGATAGCTCGATAGTACACAAACTCCACATATAACTCCAGTAATCACACCATCTGAAATAACACGTCCCATACCCACTAACTGCTGTTCATCAAAAGCATAAATTGCATACCAGCTTTGATTGCACATTTGTTTCAATTCATTAACTGTTAATTTAAGTGAATTCCATCCTAAAGATTCATATAAGGTTAGTACTTGCTTGAAATTTTCAGGGGGTTCCATTGTATAATGTATAGGTTTTCCCATAATAGCACCTCCCTGGATTTTTGTAACTTACAAGTTAATATCAACATGTATCTTCCACTGCCTGCCCCGATAGTTGGTTAAGAAAAAGGTTGCCTAAGCAACTCCATGTTCGACTCAAACCCTTTAGGTCAATTTTAAATTCCCTTCCCATATTTCACCAAAATATGCCACAATAGTTTTAATTCCTGAAGTACCTCTGGATACGTTCCGCGATCGCTCCAAGACCCTGGATTGCGTTTCAAGTCCATTACAGCAGATCCAATTATGTTCGCATCGATTAAATTATTATGTGCAATTCGTTTTGCCAAGGAAGTCATTGATGGGCCTCTAAAATCCGCAGGGACCTGGTCTACCATAAGTACAGAGCCCTTGTGCCAATAAAGATCAATAGAATACTTAAGGCATATTTGTTCCATTGTTCTCCCTACATGATTGTCCTTGAATGAAGGATCTGCAACAAGCACTTCCACGTCTTCTTTAAGTGATATGTCCCCATGAACTTGGGCTTCAAGATAGTGGTTAAGATTGCGGCTTGGCTCTTTGTTTGCTGGATCCATAAACGGGCTTTCTAGGTTAACCAGTAAATGATTGATTAATCTTGCTGGCGTCAGATTTCTTTCACCGATTGCAAAATCCCTTAAGAACGCTTCTTCCAAGAGTGCAGCCAAAATGATGTCAAACTCTTCATAAGTGCCCTTTTCTTTTGGGTCTTGATGCGAATCCAAATACGTGTAGGTGGAACGATAAGAGACCTCAGGGGAAAGAACAAAATAGCATGATCCAAACCGTGGAGCAGGCCCATCAGGGTGTAACATCAAATTTAGCGCCCCATATTTTGGCCGTTGGTTATTGGTTGTGCCCTCCAGTTGATATGCTCCTCCAAAAATTCTCTTCTCCCAAATGTCGCGATTACCGCCAGAGTATGCGGATACGCTGCCATTCGATAAAAATGTTTCAAACTGGCTCTTATATATTCCCTGCTCAAGCATTGCTTCAGCAACGCTTTTCATAGTCGAATCTGGTCTATCTGGGTGAAAATGCAGACAAATATTTGCATGAGCCTTTAAATTAACAACAGCATTTTCAAATACCTTTTCCGAGATATTGGACATTTTTAATATGTGATTAATTGTTGCTTTAGCTTCATGTTTATGGTTCCTTGCATACTTTGTAAAATGCTTTAAAGCAAATTGTTGTGCCCTTGATAAACCCATGAATAGACGAGTCTCTCCTTTCATTCAATTGATCCTAATTAATTCAATGAAAAGTTGTTTTTCCCTTATTTTCAATTAACTGCTCCGTTAAGCAGCAATATCTCCATAACTATAAAAATATTCACTTTATAGAGACACTATGCACTTGGAACTTAAAGATGCTTGCTCTTCCCCAAGACCCCTGGCTAAATCTCCGAATCTCTTGTTTTTCTTTTCGCCATCAGACGCTTATAAAGAGGAAAGCCAAACATATAATACCCTGAAAATGACAGCAGTATTAAGGCTAAACCTGTCATTGTGAGGATCGTGTATCTATACCAATTGCCAAAGAAGGATCCATCATGCAAAGTAATGAGGAAAGTTGAGTAATCCGGGTTCGTGGATAAAACTTTTCCCGTACTTGCATCGATTTGAACACCTTGACTGTTATTAAAGCGAACCTGGTAAACATTTGCACTTGGTCTATATTCAATTCTAAATATATCATCAACCGAGTCTGTACCTGGAAGTCCCTGGGAAGCAGCAATCGACACGACCTTCTCCATTGGTATCGCTTGATCTGGACTCGACTCTTTCCCCGTCCTTAACTCATCAGCCACTCCGAGTGGTATCATATAAACAAGCACGAGGCCTGTGACTGCGATGAACATAAAAAAAACAGATAAAATTAATCCTGACCATTTATGTACTTTTCGGCTAAATTGATACAACTTTACAGATTTCGACATAGTTCCTTCACACTCCTTGGCAACTTTTCACAACATTTTTCAATTTGAAGTAAAACCCTAAAATTCGCACAATTATAAACTTTTCTTCATAACTATCCTATGTTCATTTACAACATAATCATTCTTTCGATAAAATGCTTCTGCAAGCCCGTCGTTAGCAGTTAATAAATATAAACTTTTAATCCCTCTCTTCTGTAGTTCATCTTCTAAAGAATGAAGCATTTTTGAGCCGTATCCCTTACCTTGCAATTGATTATTTACACAAAGTTCCGCCAAATAAAAAGTTAAACCTTGATAAGACACCTTACTATTTCCAGCAATAAAACCTACTGGATTGTGATCGACATGGAATAAAAAACCAAGAAACCTAGGAGTATTCAATAAGTCAGCAAGTCTTTCTTTAGCAGTCTCGTATGTCCAACTTTCATTCCATGGTTCACTATTAAAAACGTTCATGTAGAGTTCGATACATGGCTCTAAATTCTCCGATGTCAGTGGTAACATTTCTGTCATATTCATGCTTCCTTTCTATTTTCATTAAAATTTTGTATATTAATCCAAATTATATCTTATCTTTGTTGAACTGACCTGACCCTTTAGTTACATAAGAAACTTCTATGGCGGCGATCCTCGCCGCCACCATCTATCACGAAACCCTGCTAATTACCCCAAAATAAAGTCTAACCCATTAAACCGTTGACAATAATGGTGATAACAATACAACCAGGCTGAACCTTTTTTGGTGGATCTTAAGGAAGATACCCTGTATAAGAAACTGGTTGTGACAGTATTGAAGAACCATTTAGTGTACTGCTAGTACGTATACAAAAATTTTTGCAACAAATCTCCTGTCATATGTATTGTTAATCTTTTATTGAGGTGATTCTCCTATGGAAGCAATGATTGAACGGTGTGCTGGCCTAGATGTACACCAAGAAACAGTAGTAGCCTGCGTATTATTGGGTCCATTAGAAAAAAAGCCAAAAACCTCTATTGAAACTTTTTCAACTACAACAACGGGACTGTTGGCTTTAAGTGATTGGCTAGCTACCCTTCAGGTATCCGATGTTGTGATGGAAAGTACCGGAGTCTACTGGAAACCAATATGGAATATACTCGAAGGATCTTTTCACCTTGTTCTTGCCAATGCCAGGCATGTCAAAAATGTTCCAGGGCGTAAAACTGATGTGAAAGATGCCGAATGGCTTGCCAAGCTTCTAAGATGCGGACTTATTGAAAGCAATTTTGTCCCACCAGAGGATATTCGTGATTTACGAGATCTTACTCGTTATCGAAAAAAATTGATTCATCATCGCACCTCAGAGCAGAATCGCATTCACAAAATTCTTCAAGATGCTAATATCAAGCTAACATCCGTTCTATCAGACATTTTTGGTGTATCGGGACGCCGTATCCTTGAAGCGATTCTAAATGGTGAAAGAATAGAGACCGATGGTCTTCGAAAAATGGTGGATTGGCGAACAAAAGCAAGTATTACTGACATTGCCAATGCAATTAATGGTCGTATTCGCCGTCATCATCGTGATATGTTGCGTTACCATTGGGAGCATATGGGTTATTTAGAAGAAACCATAGAAGAATTAGAAAAACAAATTGATCAACTCCTGTCCCCTTATCGTAAGGAAGTAGAATTATTGGATGGTATACCTGGTGTGAACAAAGCTGCGGCAGCTACTTTTATTGCGGAGATGGGTGTTGATATGTCCGTATTTAAGTCAGCTAAACATCTTGCCTCTTGGGCTGGTGTGAGTCCTGGAAATTACGAAAGTGCAGGTAAAAAAAAACGAGTAAAACCACACAAGGAAATAAAGCTTTAAAAACGATGGCCGTAGAATGTGTATTAGCGACATCAAGGCAAAATAATCGAATTGCTTCACATCGAAAAAGGATTACCAAACGGCAAGGAAAAATGAAGGGACGAATCGCTTCTGCCCATTTACTATTAACGATTACTTACAACATCTTAAAAACAGGAGAACCTTATCATGAACTAGGCTCAAATTACCTTGAAGAAAAACAAAATAACAAAGAATTAAAAATGATCGAATACCTAAAAAAGAAAGGCTATACAATCGCTCCATCTGAACAACAACCTGCATAACCAGTTAAATAACGACATAGCACATTTACGCCCATCAAAAAAAATGAGAATTTGGAGGGTTTATTTTAGCATGGCTTTTTTACTATTGTGTTTTCATACAAAAAGGAGCTGCCTTAAAGACAGCTCCGATCTTCAGCTAACGCACCTGTTAGTTCATTAAGAAAAGCGAAATTTCTTTAAGAATCGCGCCCTTTAGTTGAAGAAGTTACATGACATTCTCTATTTCTTTTTTCTTAAATATGCCTACCAGTAGCATAATAAGTCCTATGATGAAACCGATTGGGAACAAGTACCACATAACCAAAGCTGCCCAAGGATCCTCAACAATAAATGCGTATGATAAACCAATCGCAAAAGATAAGAATGGTGAAATTGCCAACATAAGAGCGATGCCCCAAACAATACATTTTCTTTTTTTCGACTTGCCTTTGCTAAGTTGATAAGCTACAAGTACTCCTATAAATGCAATTCCATACCCTACGGCAAATGCCATCTTTTGTTACTCCCCTCTCTAAATTTCACAATACTCTTATATATGTGTAGCTATGCTGATTTAGATTAATGTATACCCCCCTGATTTTAACATAAATTTCCAAGAATCTTTAAGAAGTATCTTTAACAAAATGGCCCAATTGTTGAATAAAGATCAACAGCACTCTTCAACTAACCTGCCCCGATAGTTCCATAAGAAAAAGCTGCATTAAAGACAGCTCCGATCTTCAGCTAACGCACCCTATAGTTTAAGTACAATATTTCACAAACTTCTAACTAATAAAAAAAAGACGGTGACTTACATAAGTCATCGCCCCGATATTACTAATTATTCAATGCACTAGTAGAATCCCACTCATCAACTATATGGTCCCTAAAATGATCTACTTTAATTGTTTATTCATTCCCCACTGGAAGTACAACAGTAAATGGTTGTAATTCCTTAGCTGGGAAAAAGCTTGAAAAATTAAATTGCAAAATTGTATTTTCCAACTTAAAGTTCATAATTTTTTCTTCCCCATTTAAATCGAATGTAGATTGGAAGTGCGCTGCTTTTTTATCGATAGTTTTCACTTTATTCATGCGAATGCTATGATTTTTAGGTGGTACTGGATTTTCAGGATCTATTTCCCCTAAATATTCCTTATCTACCAACAATAATTCATATTTCAAATTATTTTCAAATAAATCAAGCTGGTGTTTACTCAATTCCTTGGAGAGCCCTGTAAATTGATAATCGATTACTAGTTTACTACCCTTTTTGGTTATATCATTTACCTGAAGGCCTAAATTGAGCCGTTTGCTTTTTAACGCAAACGATTTTTTGTCCAATAGCTGTTGTACTTTTGGGTCTGCAACAGATAGCTGCGGATAAAAAGTAAGTGAAGTAGTATTTGAGTTCAGCTTGGTCATTTTTGTTCGAGCAGTATTATGATATCCATCCTCTAGTGCTGCCCCCTCTAGAGATGTTCCGTTTCCAAACCTATATACCTTTCCTTTATTATCAATTGCTTTTAGTATATAAATTTCATCATCTTTGTATTTTTCCACCGTCTCATAAATAAGCGAAGATGACGCCCTTGCGGTGAGGATCTCTTTAATACGGATTTTGACCTCATCATCTGGGTATCCTTGCTCCTGATCAATAACAAGTGTACTGTTTTTTTCTTGCTGAATTGGGATATCAAAATTCCATTCACCTTTTATCCCGTTAATATTATGAATAGTTATGGGGAGAGTAGAATTCTCCTTAAATGATTCATATGGATATTCCATTTTCCATTGGAAATTGTATCCCCCCTTGACCTTCCTAATGTCTGTCGACTTTCCATTCAACCAAGGGTCATTATCCCCTTTGTTGTGTTCAAAATTCATATCAAAGCTTACTTCCCCTTTTTCGTTATGCCCTTTTTCAACATCTTCATCTACAAATCCTGTAATTGATACCACATTGCCATCAAAATAAGCGCTGGTGAGTTTTACAGTCACTCCATTTTTAGTTAAGGATTGATTTAATTCTGTAACTGCATCTTGATTCGCAAGTTCAACGCCCATTGAATCATTAAATTCTTGAAAAATCCCGCCTATTAAAGGGGTATTAGCCAATACTTTATTCATTGTAGGATTAACAAATCCAGAAGCAATGGTGATTCCAAGAAGAGCAGCTGCAGCAGCTGAACCTGCAAGAACTTTCTTTTTCTTTATTTTCCTACCTTGCCCTGACATTTTTAAGCCTTTATCAATAGCGCTAAACACTTTTTCTTTTGGTACAACTATTTTTTCAATAGCACTTTTTACTTCTTTGTTATCCATTGCATTTGCCCTCCTCTTCTTTATAGGACTTTTTTAATTCGGCTTTCCCCCTGCTTAAATAAGTTTTTACAGTCCCTTCGGGGATCTCCATGATTTCACTAATGGTTTTAATAGAATAATCATAGTAGTAAAACAAAATAATGGCGGTTCGATAATTCCCTTTTAACTGTCCGATCGCATTTAATAGATCTATTGCTTCGTCATGACCTGAATGATAGGTTACCGTTAAATTAGACAATACTTCGTCTGTTAGCCGCACAATATTATTTCTTTTCTTAAGGATTTGGCCAGCACAGCGGATAATGATTTTTGTAAGCCAAGTCATAAAATATTCCGGATGCTTTAACGAATGAATACTCGTAAAAGCCTGATACGTTGCCTCTTGAACGACATCTAATGCATCCTCTTCGTTATGTACATAAAGATAAGCAGTCCGGTAGATTCGTTCATAGTGCTGCTTTATGAGTTGTTCAAAAGCTTTTTTATTGCCCCTGATTGCTTTTTTAACCATCTTATCATTCTCAAACTCCATCTCTCTCAACTCCTTCAACTATTAGTGGAATATATCTTCAGAAAAAGTTTCAAAAAGTTAAAGTATTTTTAGAAAAAGCATAACATGCAAATAAAAACCTAAGTTTAAAAAAATAAACAGAAACCACTTTGCGATTTCTGCTTATTTAAACTGTTGCTTTTTTTTGATAGCTTTTGAATTTGTTGAGTGTATTCTGCAACTCAAAGGTGTTGTGAGTTTACACTTTATTCTACAAAATCGCTTATTGAACTCCCTCAGTTTAATACGATTTTCTCACAAATACTCGCTTATTCGCAGGATTTCATCACCTTTGAATTTAAGTTCACGGGTAAAGGGAGTGATTTCAGGACATGAAGATTTCGTGAAGGCATAGTGAAATAAAGGAGTTGTACAATACTCCATATTTTACCATATAATGTACATTCTCCACGCCGCCCTGGAGGCTTTCCCTCCCATGTCTCAACGGGTCAATTGCCCTATCATTCCTTCGTCATGCCTATCCAAGGGGTGAAGGCCAGTTATGCTAACCTGATGGGTCGGTGCCCTTTTGTTCAAGAAATCTGGTACTCCGTACATATTTGAAATCCTACGAATAAGCCAACATTCGTAAAAAGAAAAAGTCTATGAAAATTAGTTGTTGAAGGTTCCCTTCGAGAACCCTATTAAAAAATCCCCCTTTAAAACTACGCAACCAGTTCAGTTATAGGTTGAACTTTATCTGCACAATAAGACTCGTTTCTGCGTGCTATTCCAACAAATATCCTGGCTAGCTTACCTACCAATTTCATAATCGATTTCATTTTCTTCATTTTTTTCACCTTAACATTATGGGAGTGAATGGCTCGAAATTCCATGTTATTCATCACAAGGCTCATGGTGGCTAAGTAAAGGAAACGCCTTAGCCTGGATCTTCCTCGCTTAGAGATGACCATTTGGCCTTTCCACTTTCCAGAGCTTGCTTCAGCCAGATGCAACCCAGCGTGCCGAAGTAAAGAATTACCGTGTGAAAAACCACTTAGATCTCCTGCTTCACCTAATATTCCGGCTAATGAAATTTCACTAATTCCCTTAATGGCAAGAAGCTTCTTGGCAAAAGGTATTTGTTTTAATACATCCTTAACCTCTTGTTCCACTCTTTCGAGTTGTAAGACTGCGAGATCATACTCCTCTAATAATTGTTCCAAATGAAATTTATACGCTTCAAGTGCTTGTCTTGTGCCGACAGATTTCCTAGCTAACTGAAGAAGTAATTGAGCTTTCTTTAATCCAGGCTGCCTCTTCATTATTGATTTCCATCCTGAAACAACATCATGAGGTTTCAGGGAACGCAGTTCCATTGGAGATGGAAATAAACGAAGTGTGGCGATCGCCCCTTTACCAGTAATGTCTTTAAATACTTGCCTGAGTTCGGGAAAGACAATATCCACCCAACGGTTTAATTGATTAATAGTGCTAACGAGTCGTTTAACTACCACATCACGGTTAGACATAAGGACCCTAAGTATTTCAAATGATTCTGAAGTGTTCCTGACAAAGGCGTAGTAACCGTTCTTCACCATATCAGCGATGACCAGGGCATCTTTCTTATCACTTTTGGACTGAGTATTATCACGGTTTTCTTTATTCCTTTTTACTAAGTGAGGGTTTACTGTTACTACCTCAATTCCTTGTTTAAATAGCCATTTTGAAAGATTAATCCAGTAATGGCCTGTAGGCTCCATTCCCACGATGGCTGCCTCCAGTTTATTTAATCTTTGAAGCTTATCCATCCATTTTAATAAACTAGCAAATCCATCTTCATTATTTTCAAATGCAAGTGGATCTCCGACTACAATTCCACGGAAATTCACTGCTCTAGCCACATGTAATTGTTGGGCAATATCCACTCCAACAACAAGGTGATTATCGGAAATTCTTTCTATTAGTTGATTTTGTTTATCTTGCATTTTAAACTTCATATTAGGGTTTCCTCCTAAGGTTTTGAGTTAGAGTGGTGTCTTACTCATATCTTACTGAGGAGCCCTATTTTTTTCAAAGTTGAAAATAACGAACTACAGGAATGCTAACCTGCCCCGATAGTTGCATAAGAAAAAGCTGTCTTAAAGACAGCTCTGATCCTCAGCTAACGCACCCGTTAGTTCATTAAGAAAAGCGATTCTGGAATATTGAAAAAAAGAGGCCATCCTTTTTGGACAGCCCCCTTTCCGCTAATTATAAAATTTCTAGTAGAGCTCGATATCATTATATTGGTCACTTCAGAATGTTACCATCTATACTTCAGAGAAGGTATCTCCAAAATGAATTGGCTTTCAATCTTTGAAAACTATGAGAATACTGCAATTTTACGTGCGATAGATTCTGTTAAACGAGAGGCTACTTTTGGAACAGCCCATTTAATAATTGGTGTTAACACCGCACCAGATAATCCGCCTGCATGGATTTCCACCGTACAAGTCATTATTGTTTCACCATTAACATCTTCTGCAGTAAAGTGACCGCTTCCTGTAAAATTATCTGATAAACCTTTTAGTTCAAACTTAATATTTGAAGGTTCATTCCATTCGGTAATATCTACCTGCGCTTGTATTGTTTTTTTAATACCTTTCACACTACCTTCAAATGTCCAAATAGATTGCTTGTCATTTATGATTTCATGTTCTTTATAGGCTGGTACTGTCGTTGCCCATTTTTCGAGATCACTGACATAATCCCAAACTGCCTGTACATCTACTGGAACTACTACAGTATGCGTTCCCGTTGCCATTATGATCCCCACCTTCACTATGTATGAATTGTAACTTTACATTTCTACAAAATAATTATTACATAAAAAGCATAAACTTACATCACTAATTATACATAGCTTTCCTTCTTCCAATCCCCCAATTATTTGTAGAATCAAAATTTTCCAATCCTCCACAATCCGGCCCTTTAATGGAATAACAGGACTGACGTTTTTAAACGACTTTAATGTCAATTAACAGTATTCCTTATGGAACTAACCTGCCCCGTTAGTGACATAAGGATTTTTAAACAACATTATTATTTTTTAATGACTTTATTGTAAATTAAACAACTTTATTATCTCTGTACAGTAGCCTCAGGAAAATGCGGATTTACAACGTTAAGGAAGTTTCAATATTAAAAAACCTAATTTCTCAGCATTAAATGAGAAATTAGGTTTTTTCATTAATAGAAAAAGACTTATAAGTATTTATCACTAATCACTTTCATATGGTGTAACTCGTGCCCGACAATGCCATATGCAAAGGTACCTATCGAAACTGGGTTGTTCATTACAGTTCCATTACGATCCCACGCTGCATCATCAATGGTTGAAATAAGACTTAACGTGTTGGAGCGTACCGTGTCTAAACCAGCTAGTAGCTGCTCCCAGGATAATTTGTTGAAGTTTGCCGCAGAAACGTATTGATCCTGATCCATTGCTGGGAGTGGTGCACTTTCATTTCGTGCAATGGCAAGCATTCGATACGACATCACACGTTCCACGTCGGCCAGATGCCCAATCACTTCTTTTAAAGTCCATTTCCCTGGTGCGTACGCCTTCCTTGCTGACTCCTCTGATATGCTGCTCAAGAGGGTAATGGTCTTAGTTCGTTGCTTACTAAGTATTTCCTCAATATCTCCATCTGGCACAAGACTAACATACCTATCATACTCTGGATTTTCAATAGATAATGGTCGTGGACGCACAAGAATCCTCCTCATCGGAATAGTTAATTATGGTTCTAGGCTAATATTCGACTTTCAAGAAGAAATTTCCTTTATTTGATATTTAATTTCATTACCGCAAAATAATTGCAAATTAATCAACTTTATTATCTCTGTACAACTGATTTATGCAGTTAACATAATACAGATAATAATGGATTAGTTCACTTTTTATTCCACTAACCTGCCCCTTTAGTTGCATAAAGAAAGAGCTGCCTTAAAGACAGCTCTGATTCTAAGCTAAAGCACCCGTTAGTTGAAGATGATTACGATATTTTCTACATAAATAAAAGTCAACCTCTCTTCGAGTCTATAATTCAAAATTTTTCCCCTGTTTCAATCTTCTGATTCACTTTCTTCATAATCCTCTGATTCACTTTCTTCGTAATCCTTAAAATCATCATCATCCACCACACATGGGGAAGAGTCCTCTCGAATAAACCGTACCGCATTTAGTCCGATCATCTGAGCAGCGGCGGACGGCTGACCATCCGGAAAAATAGGCGAAATGGACAGATCGGCAACCTTAAGATTTTTGGTACCAAACACATTGAGGAATCCATCGACAACCCCTTCTTGAATCGTCTGTCCCATCCGACACTGCCCGCCTATAGAAAAGTTTGTGTAAGAGGCTTTGACATAATTTTCAAGCTGCTGTTGTTTGTTAGGATCGTTGTCAGGTAGCTGGAATATACTCTCGGGAGGATATACAACTTTCCCGATGCCGTTATTTGGGTATTTCAGTGGATCTCTAGCCTCTACAATAATATTATAAATTCTCTTATATTGATCGACCATATACGTTAGGTCATTGGGATCTTCCAACGGATTGAAGTTAAGAGATGGATAAGCCTCTGGATCGCTATGTTCCACTAGCACTGTACCCCTGCTTTTTGTATTCACGTCTACAATACCAAAACTCATGATACTTGGAGTGGTTTGGAAAGTTAAATCTAAACTCCAACCATTGCTGATCACATCTGGAGCAGGGATAAAAAATGGGATAGGAGCCCCTATCAGTTGGAGACGACGACCTTCTAGTAGATTCATTGGATTCTCTGCTTGGAAAGCACCTAAGATAAGTGGAAAGTTGGGATCAGCAAAAAATATTGGAATAATTCGGGAGGTATCTATCTCAACCCCCAATCCAACATAACCCTGAGTTTGAAGATTGTGACCCACATTTGGACTCTCTATCAATGTTGGTATACCTGCTTTAGCCAAATCATCCGATTTACCGATTCCTGAACGTTGTAGAATGACTGAGGAAAAAAATCCTGCAGAGACGATAATTCCTTTTCTTGCAAACCTTCTATGTGAAACACCATCCTTGACAAATTCAACACCAACCGCAATGTTCAATCCATCTTTTTTCTTAAATAAGATTTTGTTAACAGTTGTTTTAGCTAAAATAACCAATTTTCTTCCACCAACTCCAAATTCATCTGGATGGAACTGGTTTCCTTGACTGACAATATGGTCATTTAAATAACCTGTTGCCGTTGAGGATCGGACAAATTGACCGGGGCTAACCTCTTTTTGAATAATTTGCGTTTTATAAAATGTACAATCCCTTATGCCGGTATTATAGTCCACAGCAATCGGCGTTCCCAATACAGTGTTTGTTGCTTGAACTAACGAATTGATCAATCCATTAGGGGGAATACTCTGTTGCCTAATAAAGATCGGCCCTTGTGTTCCTCGTTCATTAGGGTCTTGTGTCGATCCTGTATAGGTTTCATTTTTTACAAATAAGGAGCTAATCTTGTCATAACTCCATTGATTACCAACAAGACTTGCCCACTGGTTATACAACTCTTTACTCCCACGTACGGCGTACATGTCACTAATTTCTGAGCTTCCCCCTATGGCGCGACCATTTGTTGCAATAAGTGTACGTGCAATAGTTGACTCTAGTTCAGAAGTAACATTAAAGCTAAACCTGTTACCGCGGGTTGTATTAATGGCAGCCAGAACGCTAGGGTTACTTAGCTCATTCGTCATATTTGTTCCTGCTTCAAGGACAAGTACAGAGGTATGTTTATCATCCGTTAATTTTTTGGCGATTACCCCTCCGGCAGTTCCGGCACCAATCACGATATAATCAAAAATATTGAATTTATCAGAACCAGATTTTTCATCCATATCTTCTGACATCATTATCATCTCCTTCTATATTAGGAGATGCAATTTTACTTTAATTGGTTTGGACAAGATTAGTTTTTATTGCCTTTTTTTCTTTAACTAAACTGCCCCGTTAGTTGCATAAAGAAAAAGCTGCCTTAAGACAGCTCCGATCTTCAGCTAACGCACCCGTTAGCTCAATAAGAGGTACCTCCAACATTTTATCCTATGAACAGAGATGGAGACTATTGTGTCATTTTCCTAATTAGAGCATAAGGTGATATTACCCATTTAATTAATTTCCTCCTTAAAAACAAAAAGGAGATGTTTCTATATGTCACGTTGTGAATCAAGTTGTGATGACGGTTTTGGATTTGGTGGAGGTTTCGCCTTTATAGTCGTCTTGTTTATACTCTTAATCATTGTTGGAGCTAGCTTTGTTGGTGGCTGCGACGGCTACGGCGGCGGTTACGGATATGGCGCCTGTTGTTAAAAATAGTATGAAAAAAGCCGACCTTTATTGGTCGGCTTCTTCAAATTTGATTCCTATTTCTAGGGAATGATAGCTATTTTGAGGACTCTAATTATGGTCCAGACGACAAAACGCGAAAAAATATGATAATAAATTTTATGGAAAATAAAGCCCCTAATTTCCTACGCTTAGGATCCTCAAGGATCTCATCTCTTAATCAACTAACGCACCCGTTAGTTCTATAAGAAAAGCGATTCTTATTAAAGAATCGCGCCCTTTAACGGAACAAAGAAAAAATTAGTTTTAATAGGGTATGGAAACGATTCGAGTAATGAGGGGCCACTATGGAAAATATTCATAGTGATCCCCAGTCTATCATGTAGTGTTCCTGTTATATTTCCTAACAATTTCCATTTCTTTTTTTTAGCGTATGGATAGTGTATCACTCAACAAGCTGATCCCCAATAAAATGCATCCTCTTAATTACCTTTCCTTCCTTATTTTTATCATAAACATTGTATTCTTTTTGTGGTTCAGCATCTGACCAAATTATATATGCAATTAGATCATTCTTATGATGTTCTAGCCGATCTGTATTCATGTAACTTTCATCAAGCTGCCAGTCTCTTGGCAAATCCTTACTTTCCCTATAAAAGGACATATCAAAAATCCTGTTTTTGCCTTCCATTACTTTCATTTCTTCTTCAACTGGATGTTCCTTACTGTATTTTTCAACTAATTCTTTTAATTCTATTAGATCTTTTGGTGGATTTAGAATCATATAATGCTTTTTTACAGTCACCTCTTCTTCATCCTTTTTACCAAATATCTCTTCTGTATTGTCAATTTCGAAAATCTTTGTTTCCCCACTTGATTCCTCATTCTTTTTACATCCTATTAAGTTTAATGGAATTAAGAATATACAAATCATTAAAACTATAATTTTTAAATTAACTTTAATCACTCAATTTCCCCTCAAATGGTACATCCATTTCCATTACAGTAACAAAGGGCTTATATTTCCCATTATATTCATCATAATGCTGTAAGACAAACCAGGAACGGAATCCTGCTAAGTTGACATACTCCTTCTCAACATCTGGCCGATCCAACCCAAAATGATCATATAAACGAACACGCATGACTCCTTTAAAGTGATTATTCTCTTCAGAAAAATCTTTTACGGATACCGTATTCCCCCAAGTATCATTTACTGTAATTGTAAGTCCACCTACTCGATCACTCCAAGTGCTAAACGTCGGATAACTAGCATTTCTCTGTATCAAATTATAAAATTCATTTGTATTCTTTGTACTTTTATCCAACTTAAGTGCTGCCAAATTACCTCCATTTTTCTTTAGCTCATCAACTAAGGCATTTTTGACAAAATCAACATAGGCTTTCGTTGTTTCATGCTCACTCGCTTCTTTAGTTAAAGTCTGGTTTCTGTACTCTTTACCAGTTCCCTCTCTAAAATGATTAATCATATCTAAAATAACATCTTCCATATCTCCCATGGAAAACAAGCTTGTTGTCATATCCTCGAACTCATAAAAGAGAATACTTGGGAAATAAGATTCAAGTAATTGGAGTCTGAACATCCAGCTAATGTCTTTTATTTCATCTTCTGTATAATCATTTGTTTTCATATCATTCGCTACATTTCCATTTTCATCATAGCCTTCTGGTCTATCTGATTGATAAATTTCTGTATCGGTAAAATCAGAGTACAACGGTCTCAAATCCTCATTATCAAACTTTCCATCTCCGTCACTATCTTTTCGGTCAGGGAAACTGGTTGGAAAGAAACCTTCAAAATGAATTTCAACTCCAAAAATTTCTACCGTGAATGATTTTAATTGCCCCATTTCTTGCCCATCGGTTAATCCATCTCCGTCACTATCTTTCTTGTTAGGATCTGAGTAAATTATACGGTATGGTGTTTTCATTCCTTCAATTTCATAGATGTCGTATAAGCCATCCCCATCTGAATCTGTTATATCAATTTCTACATCACCTACTGTCTTCGTTGCAAGATTGTTATACAGAGCGTTATTTAGATCATGCGTCCTTGAGTAGTCTATTTCCCGATTCCATAGCTCCAACCATTTTGCCTTATCAACAACCAGATATTCACCAAAGTGAGTAGTTTCCATACTTATTGTATTTTTACTTTTATCTAACTCAGCGTTACGGCTTTCAAACATTTCCTCGTCTTCATTGTACCAAATGATGGCTAGATCATCTTCCAACGTGTCTCCTAGCTTCGCTTCATCATAAGTAAACTGAATGCTTGCTTTCTCAAATTTTGATTGCGTATTGATGCTTACAGGAGAACCAATAATACCGTGTAAATTAGTTGTTTTAATATTTATGTTGTTTGTGCTGCTAATTCTGGTCGTTTTATTAATATTATCCTTTGCACTAAATCCAACTTCTACGCTTTTAATTTCTGATTTATCAGGCTGAATCAATGATTTACTAATCGATTGTTTATAGAGTTCTTGTGGATCCTCGCTTCCGTCATTGTCGCTGTCTGTAGCATTCGGATTTGTCTTTAAAGCATATTCATCTCCATCACTTAACCCATCGTTATCTGTATCATACTTATTAGGTAATGTATCGAACTGATGTACTTCAAATCCGTCAGTTAAACCATCTTGGTCTGAATCTCCCTTAATCAAATTTGTTTGATTAGCTTGCTCGTCTTTATTACTCAGGCCGTCTTCATCGATATCTTCATCTGCATCACTTATGCCATTACGATTTGAATCATATTTTGTTGGGGAAATAAATGATTTAACCTCATATTCAATATTGTCCTGCAATCCATCACCATCTGTATCCTTTTTAAATGGATTCATACCCTCTAGGAATTCTATTCCATCTGTTATAGTATCACCATCCGTGTCAGAGGTAGATTCAAAGAATTCTGTGTTAAATGAATAGCCTGCTTTTTTAAGTCCGAATAACACTTGTTTATATGCATTTTGATAGGATTTTGATGCAGGAATAGCTAGATCTTTTTCTAGAAACTCATTACCTTTTTCAGACATTTTCCCAGCGTTATTCAAATGAGCTTTTAGTTTATTTCCTTTGTGATCTGCTTGATCGGAGATATCCTCTAAGATGCCGATAGCATTTTTATTGACAATTTTATCCGATAAATAAAAATTAAAGAGTATATCTGCAAGTAATACTTCAGTTGGTTCATTAAAATCGTTTTTTGTTACATACCCCCATAGACATATGGTTAACTTATGTTTGATTTCCAAGAGCCGATCACTTTTAAGAACCGACTCTTGTATATACTCCTCTTGAACAGCTTGTTCATATTGGTTAATCAATTGTTGAAGTACATCAAGTTCATTAATATCTTTTTGTTTAAAGTCTCCGGTTTCATCAATTTCCGCTATCAGTTTAGAATCAAACTTAGCATTAGTTTCTTTTATGACTGTCGCGAAACGCTTTAATTCATTTATTGCAGTCTGATCATAGATTTTTGCAATTCTGGTGTCCTCATAGAATTGATATTCACTTAACCACTGTTTTACATTTTGCTCACTAGAATTCTTATGTTTTCCTTGATTAGCATGGTTATTGCCCTTGGCAACCACCGCTTGCCCAGATCCGCCGAAAATCATTGCAAAGATCAATAAAAAACTCAACATACTTTTTACTTTATTTTTCAACGTGATAATCTCCTCTATAAAAATTTTAATTTAACCTATATACGATATCGTGGTTCCCATCCAAAGAATATTGTCAAAATCCTTGAGTTAATTTCATTAAATCAACTCCTTTACAAGTTGTTATTTTCTAATAGCAACTAGTCAGTACCCATCAAAAGTATATATTGGGAATTATTCCAATCGATACGAATGCTGAATATTCTAAAAATTATTAAACCAGAAAGACACCTAATATTTAAGTGCCTTGTCTTTTTAAATTTACCGAACATAAATAAATCTTTGACCCAATATATTTTCAGCCTGGAAACCAATGAATGAATCCCGTTTCGCTCCTCAACCATTTATATGAAACGTGTCAGGGGATGATGCTTTTTGGTCCTTAGACTGTGGAAAAATGCCAAAAAGCATTGAAGAGCATAAAACAAACAGTAACAGCTCTTATAGTTCCTTGAGGGATAAATTCATTTTTTCTCCTTTCCTCCCTAAAAAATAATTTTATCAACTAAGTATTAGTTTACAGATTAAAAATATGGATTATAAGGTAAATATTTCCTAAATATTTTTATCAGACTTATGAATTAATGATCTTTCTTTAGAGATTGACCCAATATATAGACCCGTTAGCCATCCATGAATCGCAAAGAATGAAAATGGTTAGGAAGTGTCAATACTGATACTGACCTCAACCCTAATCTATAGACTAATTAATTAACGCTCTCCTCTTTTTTTAAACGATTGAGCAGGGTCTTCTTAAGTATTGTTATTTTTCATTATTAAAGAAACTTATTTTCATGGTAGTTTCAATCGAGCGCGATTCTTTAAAAAGAATCGCTTTTCTTAATGAACGGGTGGTAAGCATTCTGTTCATGAGGTGCTTAAATATTTGACAGAGGAAGTTCTGATATCGGTAAGCGTGGTAGAGATAGTTATTTCGGAGAAGGAAAAGTGAATGCATATAGTTCGTAATGATGATTAATAAATAAAAAAAAGCAGGGAACCTTTTTTTAGGTTGCCTGTGTAGGTACGAGAATGACGTCGATTAGTTTGTTATACTTTGTATCAGAAAGCTAGCAATTGGAATTAGAATTTGCTAGCTTTAAAATACTCAAGTGTATTTCTATTTACTATAATGGCCTCAATAAAAATCAACTAACATTATTTTATTTTCAAATACTCAGTAAATAAAAGATAATCTTCATTGCAAAGTAGCATTGCAGTATAACGTTTATAACCTGTTAATAACGGTGTTATTAAGGGGCCTTCATACTTATTAAACAAACGGAGTAAAATCGCAAATGAATGATTTCTTTCCATTTCAGTTCTATTACGCTTAAACTCATTAACTATATCAAGTGTAAGTAATCTGTCCCAATATATTCTATAAGCTTCTGTTCTTTCTTTTTCAGTGATTCGGGCATTTTTTATTACTTCAAATGTTTCAAATAAATACTTATAAAATTCATCTACTGGGATGACGCCGCCAGTTAAATGAGTTTTATTCTCAGAATTAATATGTCTCACCCAATAATAACAAGGAGAATCTGCATATATACTAATTTTTTTAGTGTGTAAATAAGCACTCATAGCAATGGGGTGATCTTCTGCCAATTTAATATCTTTTCTAAAACGAATATTCAAAGAACGGAGATATTCAGTTTTAAACATTTTCAATACTGACATCGTGTCTTTTACTAGTGAATCAAAAAAATTCGTGTTTATTTGCGTACTTTTAAATACATATACAGGAACTCTACGATTGACGCCCTCATATTTTCCGATAATAACATCTGAATCATTTTCTTTACCTAATGTATACATATTTGAAATGGAATTTTCAGCAAGATAATCGTCTCCATCAACAAAGAAGATATATTCCCCTTCGGCTTCATCGATAATTCTATTTCTAGCGGTTGATGGGCCGCCAGTATTTTTTTGAGTTAATATCTTCATATTGCCATCTATATTGTACTGTTTTTTATAATTCTCAATAATTTTTACTGTATCATCCGTTGACCCGTCATCTACTATCAGTACTTCGATACCCTGAAATATATCTGATTGAGATGTTATACTATCTAGGCATTTTAAAATGTTTTTACTTTCATTGTAACAAGGTATCCCAACTGTAACCTTACGCATATCCAATTCTCCTTAAAAGACTATAAACTGCATCAGAAATATTTATCGTCATTTTTTGGTTAATTATACCATTATTAATCTAGTTATTAGGTAATTTACACAAATTTAACAATTAATAATTGTTACGAGGAATATTAATCATATTTAATTCGCTAGAAATTGATGTGTTGAATCTTCTTTGTAATAATGTGGTTACTGATGTAGCAAAGCTTCATGAATAATGAGGGAGTTCATTTATTATTAAGAATAATAAATAAAACCTCATTTACACACGTTACGCTTAACCTTACCTCCCCTTTAGTGCCATAAGAAAAAGGCTGCCGCAGCAACCTCCCTAATTGAATTAAGCACCCCGTTAGATAAGGATTGTGGTATTTAATTCCCATATATGTCATTGAAGATATATAAACCTAAACCCAATATAAAAATAAGAATAAACACAATCCACTTTGTATAATGCCAGCCCTTTATTCTATCAATAACCACTAAAAGAGTAATAATAATAAGGGATACACCCAATGCTGTCCATATGTTCCTATATTGGATTGGACTTAATTCCGTTAACAGATAAAAACTCCCCCAAAAAACAAAATGTGTGGGGGCTCTTTCCTTTTATATTTTTTAGTTCGTTCAGGATATGCTCCATTTATTCTTGGACACCTCAATTATTATTCCTAAAGTGATAAAGTATAATTGCTAGTTTTATAATATCATTTTATTGAACTATCCTGCCCCGATAGTTGCATAAGAAAAAGCTGCCTTAAAGACAGCTCCGATTTTCAGCTAACGCACCTGTTTGTTCAACAAGACTTACTTTTTGAGACACTAAGTTGCTCAATGTTCTAGATAACTGGAGTACCATTTTTAACAGGTTCATCTGGTTTTAAGAGTACCACATCACCTTCTTTTAAACTGCACCGTTAGCATAATAAAAAAGGACTGATGATCGATACAAACTCATTAAATAAAAAGCTTTCCACTTATTCAAATATAACAATTTAATGGAAATCTTTAATGCGGCTTAAGGCTAAATTTTCCATACAACTTTAGATGTAGATTTCGACAGTTATTATTTTCTTATTAAGCTAAACTGCCCCGATAGTTCATTAAGGGGTACCACCATCATGACGCGGATTTACAACGTTAAGGGCATCTAGATATAAAAATAGCCGGTTTTCACCACGCTAAGGGTGTAACCGGCATTATTGCTAGTATTTGTTTAATGGTCGCAAAGTTTAAGATGGTAACCTCTTTCTACACTTTCTTTATAATGAAAAGGTTACCCAAATCCATTTATATACGAACAAACCTTAACAATTCATCGAACGATTGTTAAACAACAAGTAGGACTGAAGTCATCCCTTGCCGGCAAACTGGATCTGATAGATTTTCTTGGGACGCCCTCGCAGCTTTTCCTGCTTTTTGTAAAGAATACGGGCCACCCCTTTTTCCTCCAGACGATTAAGAATGCGATTGGCACTTCTTACCGTGACATCAAGATGGTAAGCAAGCTCCTCCGCTGTCAGTTCGTTGCTTTCTGTCTTCGAAATGACCGCCATGATTTTTTGGAGCTGAAGGGTAGAGATTTCCACGTCTTTGCTGATGCGTTGGATGGACTTGTTGACTCCGTTCAGGTACTCCAAACAATTTCCTTCTCCCAATGGCCCGATGATTTTATCCGTGTCTGTCACCACATAAGTACCCGGGGACCGGCTAGTTACGGACAAGTTGTTGGCTGACTGCGCGTTTGAACGCGCCTTGTACATGGTATTGTCTACCCCCCAACCAATGTGGACCGAAAAGGGCAACACTTTGCCAAGATAGGACATAAGCAAGCATTGCGAAAGGTTGTGCGTAAATGTCTTGAGTTCCTTGTAAGAACTGATGAGCTCAAAGCTTCCACTGGATTTTTGGATGAGAAACGGGACTTTTTGCTCTGTGCTGAATTCCAGTAGCGATTTGTGCAAAAGCATTTGCTGAAACTCCCACTCGTTGATGTTTTGCTTCCCCGTGTCCGGATTTCCAATTGTAATGTGGCCAATGGCAATTTGGCTCTCCGCCAGTTTAATCAATGAAAGCTCGCTGATGATTTGCTCGAATTGCTGCACAACTGAATCAGGCGACGGGAACAGGAAAATATGGGGGACTTCATGGCGGACCAACTCTTCAACAATATTACTCAACCGGGTTAATGACAAATCGATTTTTCCCTCTTGCCACAACTGGATGTGTTCATTCAGTACCTCTTCATAGACCTGGTCAGTCACTTGTGAGAAAGAGACCATGAGAGGCATGTCCTTTTCATTCAGCACCTGCTTCAATCCAAGAAAGTTGTTTTGACTCGCTATAAAGTCAATATAGATCCTAGAAAAATCAAGGTTCCGGTTGGACAGGCTGATTTGCAACAACTTTTCGTAGAATTCCTGCTTGCTGATTTGAAAGGTATAGGTAGGTATAGGGAATTTCTCCCACTTTTCCGTCAAATAATAGTAGGCCAGCTCAGTCAGCACAAATCCATCCACATGCTGCTGGTTTTGTAGGTATAGATCGATCGTTTCATGCAAGCGTTGATACGGCAGCATTACAATTTCGCAGCTCTCCTGGACCCGATCCGGTACTGTTTTCAACTCTTTCAGGGAATGCTGGGCAATCATGACACCCAAACGTATCATACCCGATCCCTCCTTTCGTTCACTAGTAACATTATAAGAGATTCGGAGCCACTTGGAAATGTTTTAAAAAAACTTGAAATGTTCAGATTATTAACTTATACTCAATTTTAGACAATTCGTCTTAAAAGTGTCTAAAAATAAATATAAACACAAAAATATATACACATATCCTTCTATACCTAAATGTGTTTATGTTTTTCGGACCGGATGATTGTTGGCTTACTCAAATATAAAAGCGCTTTCAAAAAAAAGGGGGGGAGTTCAAAGATGGATCCACTTGCTGCAAACCGTAAACAGAAAACCTTGATAATGGTTCTTCTCTGTCTTGGCTGGATGGTCAATACCTTCGACAGGATAGCCATCAACGTAGCCGTCATTCCTATCTCCAAGGAGTTCGGTTTAACGGAAACACAGGTAGGTCTTGTGATTAGCAGTTTTTTTCTAAGTTATGCAATTATGCAGCCAATTGGAGGCAGTCTGGCAGACAGGTTTGGCTCACGGAAAGTGATCTTGTTTTCCTTAATTGCCTGGTCCATTTTTACCATTCTAACTGGAATGGCCTGGTCGTTTCTTTCTCTGATCGTTCTCCGTTTCTTGTTCGGAATTGGGGAGGGTAGCTATCCTTCTGCAAGCCAAGTCTCACTCGCGGAAACCTTTCCGCAAAAAGAGCGCGGACGTGCCAAATCGGGACTTCTAGCTGCCGGGAAGCTAGCGAGCGTGCTAGGGACACTAGCTATCGCTAGCCTAATTAGTATCTTTGACTGGCAGTTCATGTTCATCTTCCTTGGTCTTGTCGGTTTGCTACTTGCCTTTTTTTACTGGAAGTATTTCTATCCTGCAGGAACACATGGCATTCAAAAAAATGCACCTAGCGAAAAAATGTCGTTAAAACAGGCCCTTAAAATTCCTTTGTTATGGCAGCTTACTGTGATTTACTTCGGAATTTCAATAGTGAGTTGGGGAACTGCGGCGTGGATGCCATCTTATATGGTTAAAGTGCGGGACCTTGACCTGGTATCGATGGGTGCAGTGGCTACCATTCCGGCCATCATGGGTCTCATCACAATGCTTTTTACTGGTTGGTTGCTGGACAAGTACATGGTGGGAAGAGAAAAATACTTAATTGTTTTGGGAGCACTGATCGGGATGATATCCCTGTATTTTTTTATCAGCGCCCCTTCTATCCCTTATGTAGTAATGTATGGCGCATTCGCAAGTATCGGTATTGCGATAGCCTTGACCACCACGTTAACGATGCCGCTAAAGTATATAGCCTCTTCTTCCATAGGCACGGCTACTGGGATGGTATATTTGGGTGGGCAATTAGCTGGCGTTATCGCTCCTACCGTCATGGGATTCATGATTCAACAGTTTAACGGTTCCTATGATGCCGGATTCTGGTTTTTAATTTCCGCGCTTTTCATTGCTCTTATTGTCGGGATGACTGTGCGAACCCATTCTGACGAAACGAGTGACCAAGCTACAGAGATAAACTCCAGAGCTGAGTAGCATGGTTCGCATCTAATTAAAAGAAAAGAGAGGGTGTTCTTCATGTTTAATCGTCAAAAAATTGCAGATATTATTGAACAAAAAAGAGAGACATTTATCCGAGTGAGCGACTGTATATGGGACTATGCCGAAACTCGATTTGAAGAGTTCCGTTCGGCAGATTTGCTTTGCAAAACACTGGAAGAAGAAGGATTTAGTGTAGAACGAGGAGTCGGCGGCATGGAGACCGCTTTTATCGGGAGCTATGGAAGCGGCGGACCTGTTGTGGCTATTCTTGGGGAATACGATGCACTATCCGGACTGAGCCAGGACCGTGGAATCGCATCTCATCATCCAATCAAGCAGGGCGGCAACGGCCATGGCTGCGGTCACAACCTCCTGGGTACCGGCTCGTTGGCGGCTGCAGTAGCTGTTCGCCACTTTATGGAAGAAAATCAAATCAAAGGAACGATTCGCTATTACGGCTGTCCGGCTGAAGAAGGGGGCTCAGGAAAAACTATTATGGTCCGAGAGGGTTTGTTCGATGATGTGGACACGGCTATCTCCTGGCATCCGTATTCCTTTAACGCAGTTGCATCGGTAACAAACGTGGCCAACTATCAGGTGTACTTTAAATTCAAAGGAAAAGCGGCCCATGCAGCAGGCTCTCCTCATCTCGGCCGCAGCGCATTGGATGCCTTAGAGTTAATGAATATCGGGGCTAATTTTCTCCGTGAACATATTATTCCTGAAGCTCGCCTCCACTATGCTATTACTAATTCGGGCGGGCTGGCTCCCAATGTTGTGCAGGCAGAAGCGGAAGTACTCTATATGGTGCGGGCTCCAGAACTGGAGCAGGTAGATGAGATTTATCACCGCGTATGCAAGATTGCCCGTGGTGCTGCCATGATGACAGAAACAGAAGTTGACATCATTTTTGATAAAGGGTGCTCCAACTTGATTCCTAATCGAACATTAGCAGCTGTTATGTACGATAATTATCGCAAGGTTGGCGTCCCAGAATTTAACGAAGAAGAAAAAGCATTTGCCCGTCAAATTCGCACCACCATGCCAGAACCCGATAAGAAAAGTATTTTGCGCATGCTTTCTCAGCTACCAGTAGACAAAAACTTAATTCAAAAGATAAAGGAACAAGAGCTTTCCACTGTGTTAATGCCCTATATAAACAAAACCTTTCGTATGACCGGTTCGACCGATGTTGGAGATGTCAGCTGGATTGTACCTACTGTGCAATGCGCAGTCAACTGCTTTGCGATGGGGACACAGCTTCATTCCTGGCAGGCTGTGGCGCAGGGGGGAACATCGATTGGCCACAAAGGTATGCTGCATGCCGGCAAAGTAATGGCTGCTACCGCAGTCGATATACTGCTCCAACCAGAAGTCATTGACCAGGCAAAAGCTGAACTGAAGGAAAATTTAGATGGAGCAAACTATGTCTGTCCAATTCCGACGGAAATCAAACCTGCATTAAGTCGATAACTTTCAAAAAGGAAAAGCCCTTACAGTTATTTTACAACAACTGTAAGGGCTTGATTTTTTCAGTAAGATTTAACAAACTGGACGGGAGTGGCTATTTTTGCATTCAGATCCCCATAACGTTGTAAATCCGAGTTTTGCTGACGGTACCCCTTATAGAACTAACGCACCTGTTAGTTCAACAACTATTTCATTTGCATTAAGCTTGTCCACAAAAATTCTTCTCCGAAAAATTCACTTAATTAAGTAATCTTTTTCATTACCCTAAAACTAATGATATCAAAGTCCTTTGCGAATACTTCTTTAAGTCTGCTACATACGGCAGTCTTGGTGGCATCATTGTGTTAATGATCTGGTTTTATTTATCTGCGCTCATCATCATTATAGGGGGAGAAATCAATGCCTTCATAAATGAAGATCATCCAAAATGTGAATGAGCTTCCTTCAGTTCCCGTAATACCTGAAAGCCCTTCAACGAACACTAATCAAGAAATAACATCTTGTATTGGGGAGGGATTCTTTCATGAGTAAAAAAGGAAAGCATAAGGGTAAAAAGGGGAACCATAAAACATCAAGTTCTGCAAATGGGCAGAATGGCGATCATTAAAAAGTTAAGCTGCATATAAAAGGGAGCCTTTTAGGCTCCTTTTGTACAGTATGATTATTGTAAGAATCGTACATTTTGAAGGGATTTTGATGTGGTTAACTTTTATCTTATTCCAAGTTGATTTCCAATTCTTTTTTGTTATGCGATCTTCGTAAATTTCCACTCGCTCTTCAGTCTCTCTTACAAACTGAATTGGAGTAGAGTTCTTGTATCTGGGTTCATGGTCGTTTCCCACAATTGCTCTGGATTCATTTCCCCCAGCCCTTTATAACGCTGCAGGTTAGGCTTTGGAGTACTTCGCATACTAGCCATGATTTCTTCAATCTCCCGATCATTATAGGCATAATCCACTTTTTCCCCTTGCTTAGGGGCTGTATTTATCGGGATTCATCTTCTTACATTTGACCGTCTATTTTTACACTTAGGACGTCTTGAGGTGTTGGAGAGAGCACAAAGAAAGTCAGAGGATGATTTAGGGAGAACGTAATTTTTTTCGTTTTAGGGGTAATGATTTGTCTTAGCTTGATGGGCATGTGACACTACCCTCAAACTATGTTTTTTGGTAATAGTTCTTATTAAACTTTAGCAACCCTTTTCTTGAATAAATTAGATAAGTCCCCCAACCGTATCTTTGACATGGAAAGGGGATTATTTGTGGATTAGAAGAAATTACCTTAATTAGGAAATTGTTATTTTTATAAGCGTTATTGATTTCCGGACTGTTGTTGATTCTGTTCTTGCATGCCAGTCCCCATTCCCATCATGTTAGAGGCAAGTGGCATCATATTTTTCATTTTTCCGCCATTTCCACTCAACATTTGATAAGCAGCAATACCTACTCCAACTGAAGCGAAAACGGGTAAAATTTTATCCATGTTTGTCTTCATCTACATCACCTTATTCATAAAATTTTGGTTCATTTCCTGAACCTTAATATCTTGGGTAAAAAAAAACTTAAAAATTCAAGGTGTTTGTTACCAAAACAATTAGTAATAAAATAATGTTTTAAAGGAAAAATAAAATATAAAAAATTTCAGAGGAATATATAATAGAAAAAACAGGCGGTAATTGCGCAATTACTCTTTTAATGGGAATTTTATTTTATGCATACCCTCTTCAATATATCTCTAAATCCAAGTCGCTTGTCATTAAGATAAAGCACTTATCTTTTTATTAGATTTATGGGATTTAGTATAGCAATACATACTTCAACCATTCTGAATAAAGAATAGTTGAAGATCTTAGAAACGATATCAGATTATTGAGGTGATAATATAAATGCCAATGTTAGATGTGGACGGTACTAGCTTGTATTATATTGCAGAGGTGAAAAAGTGGATAATTTCAGGGTGTTAATTAGTTAAAGTCTCCGTTTAAAGACTTTAGTGATTAATTAAAAAAGCCAGATTTCTCTAGATAATATAGAGATATATCAGGCTTTTAATAATGAAAATATCTTAATGTTGTAAATCTGCTTTTTCATAAATGCACCCTTGAATTAGCTACTGAAGGAATTGGTTTAAACGCATTTATCCCGGGGATTTACTTTTATCTTAATACTCTATTTCATCGTAATCTTTAGGCTGAGGGACCGGCTGCCCGTTTTCGCTGTTAGAAATATCATTAATTGTTTGCAGCTCCTCTTGTCTTTCTTCAGTAACCTTTTCATTTTGCTTTACTTGCTTTTTCATGGCGATTACCCCCTTCCAATGGTTCTAGAAATTAATATGCACTATTAAAGGTTTCACCATGCATCTAAGAAAAATGCAGCCAGGTCTGACTGCAAAATGATTGAATAATTTTTCCATCCTCATATTCCTTTTCACACTAACAAGTCTTGATTTGTCAGTGAATCTCTCCGTCCGGTTTTTGGGCCATTTCTCCCGTAAACCATGTAAAGGGAGTAAGCAAGAAGAATGATGTTAACGATGGTGAACAATAACCGATACTTCAATGAGTAGAAGGATAATACTCCTGCAAATCCAGTTAATCCAAGAGGGATGAAAATCAGTGAACCAAGGCAGCATGCAGCCCTAAAAAAACCCGAAAATACAGTGGCTAACTGCGACACTTTTTCCTACATGCTTTAAACTTCTCCATGCTGTAACAATCATGCGTTGTTGTTTCTTTCTTTGTTTCTGGATAAAGTTTTCTCCAGCCCTTGAAAAGAGCAAAAACAAATTACAGAGCCATCATAATGAAAATAACATCTTTAAATTCCGTGAAGTATGAACCCAGTGCCGTTCATGCAAACAACGGAAGCAGTAAAACCAGATGGCACGGGCATTGATTAGTTCGACAAATAAACCAACCTGAACTTTTTATTGTGTTTTTCATCCTGTTTCGCCTCTTATTTCCTCATCAATGCTTCAATAATGGGGCATTCGTAAATATCTTTGTTTTCGGGACATCTTTCTTTAAGATCCATCAGCATCTGTTCAATTCTTTTGAGATTTTTAATTTTACGCTGGATGTCATCTATCTTAAGAACAGTGAAATCATACATAACACGGCACTTCGCTTCATCGCGATCGACGCCCCCTAGCAAAGAAAAGGTACCGCCAACATTTAGTTAATTAAGGGTACTTTCTCACTTTAGATTGAATGTATGATAAGTGTAAGAATCATACATTCAAAAGGCCGCCAATTGGCGACCTTCTTATGGCGCTAACGCACCAGTTAGTTCATTAAGGCTTATTGCAGAGTTGACACAAACTGTGCGATATATCTCTTAAAACGGAGGATTGGAAAAATCCGACCCTTTTGTACTAAAGATTATGGACCTTGTGTAAGTATAGCGACGATGTTATATAAGATTGGGAACACAAATAAAATGATGTTAAAAATTATTCCAACTAACGAAAGTTTATCGCGATTCATTTTATAGCCTACGAATCCCAATATAGCTCCTATTGGACACAGTATAAACGGAAATACGAGTGGCATTCCTTGAATTTTCAAGGATACGATATCAAATAAAAAGTTAATGATCAATAATGTTAAAACAGACGGGATTAGAATGGATATAAGTCCTGGTATTTTTTGCACAACAATTGCCCCTTAATGAATTAGATTATAAAAATTTGTGCCCTTAATGATAATTTAACACTACCTAATTTTAACAAAAAATGAGTATGTTTGTGTAAATATCGAACTACGCAGTACGAATACACTACGCTTATGGAACTCCCTCAGTTTAATACAATTTTCTCACAAATACTCGCTTATTCGCAGGATTTCATCACCATTGAATTTAAGTTCACGGATAAATGAAGTGATTTCAGGACATGAAGATTTCGTGAAGGCATACTTCCTCTGTTCCTTTTACTTCAGTAATTTCTTTATCCTGAATAATTATTTTAGATATAGCCACAGCAAACGGAATAGGGTTTCCTTCCTGAAATATCACATCTTTTTTTAGAATTATAAAGATGGAGAATAGGATGAATATTAGTACTAACATTCTAAATGCTTTCGATTTTAACAAATAAACTACTCCCTTCTTTACATTTATTTAGCCGAATCATAGGATAATTTTAACATTATTAATTTGGAATTAAACAGATTTTGGAATATTTATCATTAAGCAAGCCTACCCCATTTGTCGCATAAGAAAAGGAGCTGCTGATCAGCTCCTGGTAATGAAGTGAAAAGTCACTTTCAATTAAAGAACACATGAAGATATGACTCTATCTAAAAAAAATTTTGATAGCCTCAAGACGTATTATTTCGAGGCTCAATCCATCAATGGGATGCCGATATTAAGCAGGTCATAATAGTATTACCAAATTCTCGGACATCAGCTAAGTAATCAAATCCATTAGGAGAACCAAAACTATTAAACGCACGCACTGCTACAAGATTATGTTGAGGTATAACCAAAAGAGTTACTCCTGTATAGCCTAAAATTTGAAAGGATCCTTTAGATACAAGTTCACCAATTTCTGATTTTCTTGCAGGTAAATCTTTTACGAACCATAAATATCCGTTTTGGGGAAGTTCCACATCTAATGAATTTGGGCTTTGAACGGTTGTAGCGATATCTATAATTTCATTTGATACGATTTGTTTTCCATCTACATTTCCCTTTTTAAGATGAAAGTACCCCCATTTAGCCAACTCTCTTGATGATACATACATATTCATCTTATTGCCGTCTGTACTCTTACTTGTAGTCCAATTTGGGTCATTAGGCTTCCGTATTACAGAAACAAGTTTTTCATTTACTTCTCCATACCAGCCAGTCTCTGTAAAATTCAGAGGTTTAAATACGTTATCAGCAACTATTTCAGCAACCGATTTACCAGTTGTATTTTTAACGATTTGCGTCAACATATCAATTCCGACACCTCTATATGACCAATTAATTCCAGGTATAAATTCCCGATGTATCTCTCCATTAATACTCTTTAAACCATGCGTATGTGTTAGTAGGTGTCTTATTGTTGTCCCATTAAATATTGGCATACTATTCCCTGGAAGATATTTAACTATTAAATCATCTATTGAGTCTATGTATCCTTCATAAACCGCATAGGCAACTGCAAAGCCTATGTAACTTTTTCTAACTGATGCAACATGAAATTGGGTATCTTCTTGGATTTCCCTCAAATCAGGAGCCTTAGAATGTTTACCCCAATATTCCTCTGTTACAATATAATCGTTGTGAATTATAAAAACAGATGCACCTGAACAGTCAACTAATTCAGATGTCTTTCTAACATTTGATACAACTGAATTAAACTGTGTGTTTATCTTTTTATTAATAATCATTTTTTCACTACTTTCCTTTATTAATCTTTTCGATACAATAAAGATTAAATCCTTGTTTCTTTTTAAATAACTGCCCCGTTTATTTTGTACCGCGTCTTTTTCGTGTATTGGGCTATATAATGAAATAACTCCTTGTTCATTTTATTGGAATTTGAAATAATTGTTATTATGACTAACAGGGGGTCCTGACGCATAATCGTAATAACAGCTTGAGGGCGATGGGGTAATACCAGTGTCTGTTTCCCAGGGAGAAAAGGCCAGACTTCCCATCAGAATGAAAGGAAGACTCATGTTTTCTTCATACGACAAGAGAGTTTGGTAGCTATACCCGTGGTGATGGAAGACCAGACTCTGACTTATATTGAATCATTTATAGACATTATAAAGGGGTGTATCTACTTTGAAAGTTCTTGAAACAAATCGATTAATCCTTCGTTGGATATCACCTGATGATGCGGAGTTTATACTTGAGCTTTTGAATGAGCCTTCATGGATCCAGTTTATCGGGGATAAGGGTGTAAGAACCCTCGAAGATGCGCGAAATTATATTTTGAACGGACCCGTTGAAATGTATAATCGATTGGGCTTCGGTCTGTATTTGACCGAATTGAAAGAGGAAGGTATTCCTATTGGGATCTGCGGTCTGATAAAAAGGGACACCTTGGAAGATGTGGATATTGGATTTGCCTTTCTTCCCAGGTTTTGGGCGAAAGGATATGCCTATGAGTCAGCCTCTGCAGTAATGGCGCATGGAAAAAACGTTTTAGGTATTAATCGCATTGTGGCTATAACTTCTCCAAACAATCATAGTTCTGCTAAACTACTTGAAAAGCTGGGGTTGCAATTTGAACGAATGGTTAAGTTTTCTAATGAGTCTCAAGAGCTTAGGTTGTTCGCGAATGAAATCTAACTATCCTTTGAATCCTTAGGAGTGGTATTTTAGGTATGACTGAATGAATGTTGATTAAAATTCCTGATATGCAGGAGTTCTTTGTTCCGCGATCGGGCGCGATTGATGAAAAATGAGAAGTCGCTTTTTTCTAAAAAGATCAGATAGAGCTATAAATGATTGGATGTAAATAATTAAGAAACCCAGCTAATCTTCTAATGTGAAGAATAGCTGGGTTTTTAAAGTCGGATGTGCCAAATAACACTGGTACACCAAGTATCATACCTGCGGTTACTCCCATAATCACTTTAGAAACAGCCTTTGGAGATTCTTCCTTGCTGACAGATGTGGCAGCTACTGTCAAAGCAACGAACAATAAATTGGATGAAAAACAGATATGGCGACAGTAAGTGCAAAGAGGCTCACTAGCAGACCTGCTTTGGCTACAATGAGATTACGTAATTCTCTTATATTACCTAGATTTTCGATACTTTGGTAAGTTTCTGTTTCCCGTATACTGGATGGTTATGGGGAGTACCACATGTCCATCCAGTTTATATTTGAACAAATCCACCATGCCTATCAGGCTAAGCTATTTAATTCTCTTAAATGTAAAAATTTAACTTCTCTACGTTGTCCACGAGAATTCATTTCATCTTTTTTGTTTTAAGAATGTTTCTTTTGCTTAGTTGATAGGGATGGGATTTGAACAGGACTTAGTGACAAACATACGCTAATCTTGAAAGTCATCACGCCCGACTTCTTTTGATTTTATTGTTTTTCTAAATACTCTATTATCGCTTGAAAAGCATTTGTCTCTTTTGAACTAGGAGACAGATATGAAGATAATTTTACAATCACTGTATCAGCTTTTGGTGCAATGTATATTCGCTGGTCAAACTTCCCACGGGCTGAATATCCACCGAATTGATCATGGCTAACCCACCATTGATTATGATAAGAGAATCCTGAAAGATGACTATGATTACTTTCCGCGAGATATTTTCGGTTACCACCTTTTTTAATTTCCCTTATAATATGTTCCGGAATGATTTGTTGGCCATTGTAGTAACCATCGTTAAGCATCATTTCACCAAATCGTGCCAAATCACGCAATGTAGCCCGCATACCGCCGCTGGCAATATCCGTACCGATTAGATCCAATTGCATCAATGCGTTTTCTTCTGTCCCCAGTTTAGACCAGATTATTTCTTGAATTAATTCTGCCAAGTTTTTCCCTGTCAAGCGTTTGACAATCCATCCCAATGCTTCTGTTTGTCCACTTTCATAATAAAACGCAGTACCAGGTATTTTATCTTTTTTGCTCGATAACGTAAATTCGTATAGGTTTTCGGGTCCATCGTAGTTATCAGGTTTTGGAATTGAACCGGTTGCCATAAAAATGGGTGTCCCACGGCCTATTCCCCATGGCGTGTCGGCTTCCAAATATCTCACAGGAACTTGCATATCAAGCAATTGCTGAACTGTTCCATCACCAAGTCCTGTTCCTTCTAACTCAGGTATATAGAAGGAAGATTTTTTATTTATATCTAGTAATCCTTCATCAGCAAGCAAACTAACAATCAAGCCTACAAAAGATTTTGTAGCAGAGTTCATTGCATGAAGCTGATGAGATTTATATCCGTTAAAATAGTTCTCATACAAAACTTTTCCTTTATGCATTACTAAAAAAGCATCTGTGTCAGTTCTCTCAAGATCGGCTAAAATACTTTCCCCATTCTTATTGTTTATTTTTTCTAGATTTAATTGGTCTTTAGCATATGATAATTGGGTAGGCTTTTGGTTTCCTCTCCATATAATACGACCGGGACTCAGTTCACCACTATGACAATACCGTTGCAAATTTTTTTTTGAAGTAAACCAATTATCCTTCGTAACGATATCCTCTGTAAGTGGCGGAAAAACTTTGCTTTCATTCTTTGTAATGGACTTCATTACAATTCCTCCTGCTTTTGTATTTTATTTAAAAAGAATGCTCTTTAAGCACATTTTCTGTTGTTTCTACAACGTTGTTTTTAATCGTTAGTGACGTAATTGCCCCTGCCAATGCAGCAGCGATTAAAAACCAGGAAGCAGCATTGTAAGAACCGTTGAATACAGTAAGAACGAACCCAATTACGGCTGGAGAGATACCCCCGGAAATTTGTCCGCCAAAACTAACTAACCCTGTCACAGAACCAGTTAATTCCTTTGCTGAATATTTAATGACCATTGTGTATAGCGATGTTCCGATAAACGCGATTGAAAAAGCATTTAAGGTCATATAAACAATCCCAAGTGAAACAGACGTTGCATTAAACATCAAATAAAGAAAGAAGGCAGAAAATAGTGATCCTGCTACTGTCAGGTATTTTTCTCTTCCAGCCATATATTTATCTAAAATCCAGCCGCTAACATTAAACATAAGAAAGGAGGTAAGGAACGGTATGGCCATCAAGGCACTTGCTGACACCAAGTCTAAACCTTTACTTACCCAATAAGAAGGCATCCAGGAAACGATACCCCAGTTCACTATATTTGAAAAAAATTTAGTACAGAATATCTTCCAAAAATTTTTTGTATTAAATACCTTTTTATAAGAAACTTTCTTTTGATTTGGCTTCTCGTTATTTATTTGTATATCTACCGGATATTTTAGATAAACCCAAACTACCCATGCTATCAAAACACCTATTATACCAATGCTGACAAACATCCATCTCCACCCAAGGGAAACTACCAAAGCCCCAATAATGACTGAACCTAGCGCACCACCGAACGTTTGTGCAGATAGATAGAAAGAAGTTGCTCTACCCCTTTCTTTATCGGGAAAGTTTTCGGAAATAGATCGTATGCTGGCAGGAAAAATACCACCTTCCCCAATACCAAACAGGAAACGAAACAAAAATAGTGATGCAAATGACCAAGCAAAACTCGTAAAAGCAGTAAAAACCGAGAAACCTAAGATTGAAAGAATTAAAATTTTTCGTGATCCGTATTTATCTGTAAGCCATCCTCCTAATGGATGCATAAGGGCGTAGCTGATAAAGAAAACACTTAATATCAAACCTGATTCAAAAGAGTTAAGCTGCAGGTCCTTCTGAATTGGAATAATTGCTACGTTAATCGCCGCTTTATCAATGAAACTTATTGTCGCTACTATAAATAGAAGAATGATAATGATGGTTTTACGCTTTTTATCGGTCGCATAAGCTTTCATTCAATTCGCTCCTTTTTGAAGTATCGACATGAGCCTCCCCATATGTGGTACAAATCTCATCACAATAAATATAGGTTAAGCAGTAATCATTACTATACTTATCCGATTCAAAAATAGGCGGTGGAAAAGCTTTCATTTCATTGTAAAGTAAATAATATCGAAAGCGCTTTCGAATTCTTGTTAGAGAACATATAACATATCCTCTAACAATTGAAGCCTTCTAATTTACAACGCGTGTCGTACCTTCCCAGAAAGGTTTTTTCAACTCTTTTTTATCTATCTTACCTACTGGTGTTAGTGGTAATGATGTCTCAATATATATTTCTTTAGGAACCATATAGTTAGAAGTACGTTCTTTGCAGAACTGAATTAACTCTTCCTTGGAACACGTTTCCCCTTCACGAAGCACTGCAAATATACAGACCGCTTCGCCCCAATCAGCATGTGGTATGCCGATGCATGCACTCATTGATACAGCAGGGTGCTGGTTAATTATCCTTTCCACTTCAGCGGGATATACATTTAAACCACCAGAAATGATCATATCTTTTTTTCGTTCAATTATATGAAGAAAACCGTATTTATCTAGTTTTCCGATATCTCCCGTATAGAACCAACCATCACGGAATGCCTCTTGGGTAAGATCGGGTCTTTTGTAATAGCCGACTGAGACAGAAGGGATTTTGACAGCAATTTCCCCTGGCTGAAGAGGTTTCACGTCATTTCCATTGTTGTCAATCAGGCGAATTTGGGTAAACATACACGGCTTTCCACAGCTTTTTAACACTTCAGGGTTGTTCTCGTACGCCCAGATATGATCGCTTTTTGTGAGTCTTGCGATCAAGATACTGCATTCTGTCATTCCATACTGCTGTCTAAAAATAGGTCCAAAGATTTCAAACGCTTCTTTTAAACGTTCTGTAGATATAGGGGATGAACCATAATTAATGTTTCGCAACGAGCTCACCTCGTAGCCTTTTTTCTTAGCCTCGTCAATCAATCGGTAAATAATTGTCGGAACAATAAAAGTACTGGTAATACGTGCTTCTTGTACAGTCTGTAAAAAAAACTCGGGATTAAACGACCGCATGATGTAGACATGACAGCCGGATAACAATGACCTCTGAAGCAGCACACCTGCCGAATGAATAAGCGGTGTACAAAACAAAACCTTGTCTTGATCATCGTACGGATATTCCATGCACGAAGCCATGATCGAGGCTCCAAAACCTTGTTGAGAATGCATGACTCCTTTCGGTGTGCCTGTTGTGCCACCAGTGTATGATATTGTTGCTAAATCATCCAACGAGGCGACGGGAAATTCCATATTGCCTTTTGTATCATCCCAATCAACAGAATAGAACTCATCAGGGTATTCGACACCGAAACCCGAAAGACCAATAACAGTCACGCTGTTTTTATCTTCCTCTTTAAGATAGTCATGCACAGACTCCACATGTTTCTGGGTTGCCATAATTACCACTTGGGGCTCGGCATCTCTCAAGATAAACTCGATCTCTCTAACACCCAGCTTATCGTTTAAAGGGATTACGGTTGCCCCACATCGACTTACACCAAGATTATATATGACATTTTCAATGCTATTTGGGACTATAACAGCAACATGGGTTCCAATTTTTACGCCTAGCCGAATCAACTGGTTGGCTACCGTATCTACTCTATCCCGCAATTCCTTATAAGTGATGGTCTCGCTTGTTTCTAAGCAAGTAAGTGCAGGCTGGTAATCAAATTCGGTTATTCTATTGAATAGAAGAGCCTGATAGGTTAAAGTATTCATGAAAATTTTCCCTCCCTAGTATAGTTCAAAACTGATAGATTGAAATTATCATATGATCTTAGCAATATTTTTAGCGACTAAATCATGAATGAAAATTTTTTGGTAGCCTAAATTTTCGAGTATTTCCTCAGTATGTTGTCCCAACTGCGGGGCAGTGTTACGATACACGTCAAGCCTGGTTGAGAATAGTGCGGGAAACCCCACTTGGTATTCTAAATCGCCCGTTTCAGGGTTGACCATCTCCCCGATAATACCCCGTTCTCTGAAATGCCCGTTATTGAACACATCAATTGCATTTTGGACGGGCGCCCAAGGAATATCGTTTACAGTTAAGAGACTTTCCCAGTAATGGAGAGGTTTTGATAGAAAGATCCCTTTCAAGAGAAAATGGAGTTCCACTTTTTTTTTCATTCTTATTATTGGATTTTTCCATTGGTCAATGGCTATACTTGGAAACTCTTCCTGAAGGGATTCAATTAGGTTTCTCCAAAATTTATCTTCATTCATTCCAAGAGTTAGCCATTGCTTGTCTTTCGTTTCATACATATCATTTCCTGGCATTACCAAATGAACCTCTTCTTTGGATAGCGCAGCTCCATCCTTTACCAAGTAAGGAAGGAACATTCCGACCCATGAAGCCATGACATCAGTCATAGCCACATCTATATACCGGCCGACCTTCGAACTTTGTAAATCATGAAGTGCACTAAGAATAGAAAGAGCAGCCATAAGACCACCTGCAAAGTCAGAAACCCTGGTCGCAGGTCTCCCCGTAGGGAACTCCATTTGGGATGGAATGCCAACCATTCCGGCCATGGCTAAATAGTTCAAATCATGTCCCGGACGATCTTTATACGGTCCTGTTTGCCCAAAACCAGATAACGAGCAATAGATGATACGCGGATTTACCGCTTTAATGTCTTCATAGCCAAGCCCCAAACGATTCATCGCCCCCGGGCGGAATCCTTCTACGATGACATCGGCTTCTTGAGAAAGTGTAAGAAATAGTTCTCTTCCCTTCGGGTGTTTTAAATCAAGGGCAACCGATTTTTTATTTCGATTAAGGATGTTGAACAATGAGGCTGATTTTCTAGTTGCATCACCATGTTCCGTATCTTCAATTTTAATTACGTCCATTCCCAAATCGCCTAGCAGCATGGTGCAATAAGGTCCAGGTAATAAACGAGTTAAATCCAGCACTCTAATTTTTTTTTGATATTCAGACAAAATACTCACACCTTCTTCTCTTATTTCTTCAGCAATTCTTTGGCAATAGTGTTTTTCTGAATTTCGGATGTACCAGTTAGAATCCTAAACATCCGTACGTCTCTGTACATTTTCTCGACAGGATGCCCTTTCATTAACCCTTGCCCGCCAAAGATTTGAACGGCTTTATCGGCAACTCGATTGGCGACCTCTGAGGAAAAAACTTTAACCATGGATGAAGCCCCTTTCACATCTTCACCGTTATCAATCTTTTCGATTACTTCGTAGAGCATGCAACGTGCGGCGTAAATTTCAGTCGCCATCTCCGCTAACATATGTTGAATCGCTTGAAATTCCCCAATCGGTCGACCGAACTGAACCCGATGCTTGGCATGATCAATGGATAAATTCAGAAGCCGCTGTGCCACGCCAAGGTAGGTAGCACCCCACGAGGCTCTGTTTTCATTTATCCTGCTGAGTCCCAACAACAAACCCTTACCTGGTTCACCGAGAATATTGGAAGATGGGACTCGACAACGATTAAAGATAAGCTCCGCTGTACTCCGTTCTCCGGAAATCGGTACTTGAATTTTCCCTAATTCAAAACCTGACTTACCCTGCGATTTTTTCTCCACAATAAACGCGGTAACCCTTTCACCGCCTTCCTCAACGATCTCTTTAGCAATCACAATGGCCCAATCTGCATAAGGTGCGGCGCTAATAAAATGCTTTTTACCATGTAAAATGTAGTCATCACCGTCTCGTACTGCCGTCGTTTGAATTGCTTTAGCATCTGATCCCGCCTCGGGTTCAGATAACGCAAAACAACATCCCGCTTCTGCATTGATAACCGGCATTACATACTTTTCATTTTGTTCCGGGGAAAATACCTTTAACATTTTACCGATTCGCAAAGGTCCGCCTATTTCACCTAATACGTGCCCCCATAAAACCGCACCGGATTTTGTCAATTCCTCCTTCAAGATACATAGCCCTTTCAGGTTAAGTAATTGTCCTCCTAACTCTTTAGGAAGGTTGATTCCGTAAAACCCTAACTCCTTAGATCTCTTTCTTGCCCACTGGATATGTTCCATCGGAATTTCTTTTTCTGAGTCAATTTCGTTTTCTCTCTCAAACGGTAATAACTCGTTGTAAATGAAATGAAGTAGCTTATCCCGTAAACTCTCTTCATTCTTAATTTGCACTGTATCCTTCATACTTTTACTCCTTTCATACTTATGTTTAGGAGGAATCGAAAACGCTTTCAGTTTTTTTAAAAGTGATTTCTTTTATAGATTGAATAGTTTTAATATTCTAAATCTATTTTATATATGGTTATAAATAATGTAAAATGGCTATATATCATATTTACTTGAAGGAAATTCATATAAAGGAGTAAATTTAATGCATATTGAACAATTAAAATATATTGTTGAAGTAACTAAAACACGTTCTATTTCCATCGCTGCACAAAATCTTCATGTCTCTCAGTCTACAATTAGTAAGGCTATTACCAATTTAGAACAAGAATTAGGAATTAATTTGTTTACACGTTCACGGTTAGGCGCTATACCGACAGCTGAAGGCAAAAACATCATTAAAAAAGCGTATGAAATTGTAGTTAAACTTCATGAAATACAAGAAGAAGCGCAAACTCAAACATCCTTAATAAATGGAGAAATAAATCTATCTGCCAGCCCCAGCTTATTCATGACCATCTTACTCAAATCATTATCAAGCTTCAAAAAAGACTATCCAAACTTCCGTATTGTCATGACGGAAAAAAAATCACCAAATATTATTGAAGATGTTTTACAAGGTAAAATTGACATTGGATTAGCAATGATCGATGAGATTGATTTGGATGCTCATGAAGAGTTAGTTTTTGAAACACTACTAGAAGGGGAAATAATGGTATGTGTTAATAAACATTCCCCATTAGCATTAAGTGACTATTTAACTCCTGAGGAATTAATCAACGAAACTGTAGTGATGTATGATGGGGGAATATGGAAAGATTCCATTTCTATATTTATGAATAGATACGGCTCCATGAATATTTTATTTTCTTCAAACAATACTGAAGTCATCAAAAAAGCCGTTTCAGAAGGATTGGCGATTAGTTTTTTGATGGATATATCACTAAAAGATGATCATTATGTTAAAAGTGGAGAAATTGTTCCAATACCTTTAATAAATTTCGATTCCAACCGCCGATCCTTCGGATGGGTACGGTCAAAGAAAAAACATTTTTCTTTTGCAACCAGAGAGTTTTTAAAATGCATAAAATTACATATCTCCAAATTAGAATAAGTTTCCAACCACATCAATAGCCTGTTAAAATTACATCAAAATTCCAAAAACAATAATCTCCTGCGAACCCATCACAATTAATTGGTTACAGTAACTATAACTTGTACAGATAAGGAATTTAGAAGGCATGAATGTGAAGTATTGTACTTAAACTATCCTGCCCCGTTAGTTCATTTAGGAAAACCAAAATCAAATATTACTTTATTAAAACTACATCTTTAATAATCAAATAGTTAAGTCTCAAAAGAAATTAACAGAAAAGAAAAAGACAGCCAAGTAAAATTGGCTGTCTCTTTTTTATCTTTCAAACCGTCCAAAATGTGTATTTTCTCGATTAATAAGTGTATCTCCAAGAATGATTCTGCCCATAAGTTTCTCATGGTCGGAATTGAAACGTTCTCTAAAGTTTGTAGCTTCCTCTATTGTTGGTATATTATCACCACGCCTAGAACGTTCTTCTCCATCAAATCCAGGGCCACCATCAATCATTACAGATCTGTCAACTGTATCGTTGTCTTCATTCTTATCAGTAGGATAATTAGTTGGGTCTCTACGTTTATCAAGGTTCTCGGCATTATTTAATGGATCATTATAATCTTGTGGCATATGATTCACTCCTTCGCTTATATTATCTGCTGATGGCATTAATCTATTCGCTAACGATTGGAACCTTCTAAATAAAAGGCCATGTTTTAAAATAGTATTGAAAATTAAGCGAATTAAGGGAAGCCCTTTGGCTTCCCTTAATTCGCTTATAAACGAGTCACTTAATCAGCTATAAAGCATTTTTTCATCTTATCCCCTTCTAGTCTTTGTTCAACTAACCTGCCCCTATAGTTGCATAAAGAAAAAGCTGCCTTAATGACAGCTCCGATCTTAAGCTAACGCATCCGTTAGTTCATAAAGAAATGATATAATTTATACTAAAATTAAAAATTAGGAGTTGTAATATTTATGGATTTTTATATAGTTGATGTATTCGCAGAAGAAAAATATCAAGGTAACCAATTAGCTGTACTTATTCCCTCGAGAACAATATCTACTGAAGAAATGCAAAAGATTGCAAGAGAGATAAACTTTAATGAAACAACATTTATTTTATCTGGCAAACAAGACAACGGAGGATACGATGTTCGAATATTTACTCCTGATGTAGAGGTTCCTTTTGCTGGTCATCCAACATTAGGAACAGCATTTATCATTCAGAAAGTTTTAGAAAACAATGAAAGTAAACAAATAACTCTAAACCTTAAAGTAGGACAAATACCTGTAAATATTGAAGGTGAACAATTAATAATGAAGCAAAACCCACCCGAATTAGGAACGATTATTCCTGATCAAGATATTTTCACCGAAATATTACAGATACCAAATGAAGATATTGATTCCCGTTTTCCAATTCAAATTGTATCAACTGGATTACCAGCAGTAATTGTTCCTCTTTGTTCTTTGGATGCTGTAAATCGTTGCAAGATCAATCATAATAATTATCAAAATTTCATTGATAACGTTATAAAAGCAAATATCCTTGTCTTTACTCCTGAAACCAAACTAAAAGAAAGTGATTTAAATGTAAGAGTATTTTTAGATGACACAGGATTCCCTGAAGATCCTGCGACTGGAAGTGCAAACGGAAATCTTGCTGGATACCTTATCGCACATAACTTTTTTGAAAGTAAAAATATAGTGTACAGAGTTGAACAAGGATTCCAAATGGGAAGACCATCTATTTTAAATATACAAGCTGAAAATTCCCAAAATTCCATTCAAATCCTTGTAGGGGGTAAGGTATTTTTAATCGCAAAAGGAGAATGGTATTAACATTAGAAAGGGCTTTTTTTAGATTAATATTTTATTCAAGTCTCTTCCGAACGTAATGAACCATTGGATTATAAGCCATCAAGGTTCACCTCATATTCTGTTTACTCCTTATTCTTTAGCTAAACTCAATAGTTATGCCTTAGTAAACTAACCTCCCTCTATAAACATTGATGTATCAACGGTTTGCACCACTCGGTGTATTAGTGAAATTATTTTTTTATTCTGCTTTTAAACAGAGTATAGAAATTCTGGTTTTTATTACTAAATTGAGCGTACGCTTCGCTAAAACTAATGGAAATCATTAGCTATTTTCTCCACTATGTGATGCACAATAGATCTCTGCGAAACTTATGATGACGTACCCTCCCATGTCTCTTAGCGTCATTTGCGCTTACATTCCTTCGTTCGGTCTATTCATAAGGCAGAGGCCTGCTAAGCTGCCCCGGGGACTCTTGGTCTTAGTTTAGTAATGTTGCTGGCTTCTCCGTGTCATCCTTCTTGTTATAAATCGATAGTTAGAAATGCTTACGCTGCCTCTGAGAGGCAGTAGAGATCCTTCATCATATTCTGCTCATTAAAATGGACTTTCTTTTTACAAATACCATGCAATACTTTCAACAATTTACCACAGAGTACCACCATCGATTGCTTTCCACGTAAGGGATTTTGTTGGCGTGTTGTGTAATATTCATGAAGCTGTTTAAACCCCTCGTTGTGACGAATGAGTGGTACTATTACTTTGAAAAGAATATATCTAAGTCGCTTTCTTCCTCGTTTGGAGATATGTTTTTGTCCCTTATGTTGACCAGATGAGTTTTCACGTAATGTTAATCCCGCTAGTTTAATCAATTGGCGTGGATTTTCATAAAGTGAAAAGCTTCCAACTTCTGAAAGCAAATCAACAATGGTTGCATCTCCTAATCCAGGAACTGAAGCCAGCAGCTCATATTCCATAGTTGTTTGGGCCATTTCGGATAATTGACTATTCACAGATTCAATTTCGTTTTCTAGTAAGCGATACTGACGCAGGAGCGTGGCAATTTCATGTCGGGCCATCTGTGTCCCTTCTGTCAGTCCAATTGAATTCGTCGCTGCTTCAATGAGTAGCTTTGCTTTTGGTAGCTGTGGGGCTCTCATTCCCTTTACCTTACGGTAAAGAAAGACAAGCTCCTCAGCACTTTTTCCATCGATATCCTGTGGCAACGGAGTCATTTCCAATGTAGCTAGAGCCATCTTTCCGAAAGCCGGAAAGACTTGAGTAAACTCGGGAAAATAACGATCAAGCCAACGAATGATTCGATTTTTAATACTCGCTAAATCTTCCGTTAACTTTGAACGAAGAGTAGATCCGATACGAAGTTCTGCCTCTACTTCTTTTAATAAACGTGGATAGCTAAAACGCCCATCTTTCAATAAACGAGCGATGACTAATGCATCTTTTTTATCGTTCTTTGTCGGTAAATTATCGTCCAGTTCCTTCGATCGTTTGACATGCATTGGATTCACCATGACTAGTGGTATGCCGTAATGATCTAAGAAATTAGCTAGGTTCATCCAGTAGTGGCCTGTTGGCTCAATTCCAACAATTACTTCTGTTTTCTTAGCTTCCTTCATCGTTTGACGAATCTTTTCATACAGGTGTTCAAAGCCCTCTTTTGATTGATGAACTGCGAAGGCTTTTTCTATCACGCGCCCTCGTTCATCAACAAAACAAGCGTAATGAACACGCTTGGCAATATCCATACCAACAACGAGTGTATTTTCAGTAACTTGATTAATTTTTTCATTCCATTTAAACTGCATAGAGAAGTCCTCCTTGTTTGATGCTGGGTCAATGGTCGTTGACACTCATGCATCATACAAGAGGGCTCTTTTTCTTTCAAGACCTCGAACATCCTTCTAACAGGAATGCTGCCCCGTTAGAATAAGGAGATATATTACACTTTAATTTTTATATATGATACTTTGGCCAAATTTATAAAAAACATATTCCAATCCATTTTGGGCAAAGTATCCTGTAACTAAAACAAGGAGGTAGTCATGTTTAAGAAAACGATACTTGCTATAAGTACATTATTTCTTTTGAACATAGTCGCACCAACTTTAGAGACAAAAGCTTTAACCTTTGATGAATTACCAACCAAACAAACCTCGAAATAATGGTCGGTTCAAGTAGACAAAGCTGATCAAGGTAAGGGGTTAGCAAAACCAAAAAGGGGAAAATTTCGTACTTACTCTTTAGAGGTTGATAACATTGGCAAGGATATATTGTCTGCAGAAATTTATATATTTAGAAATGAACCTAACTCTACAACGAAGTTTTCACTTTTTGGTTGTCCTGGTGAAGAGGATTGCAACAAAAACCACTTTGATGAAGCTACTTTTTTAGCTAAACAATTGAATGATGGAATACCTTATCGATTTAAAAATTTCCTTTTGGCTGAAAAAGCAACAGAATTTGAAGTGGAAATTATTTGGACTCAAAAGGGGAGCGAAGGCAGACCTTTAAAAGAAACATTTACATTCACTGCTGAATAACAAGAAAACAAAAAGACCGAAATAATCGGTTTTTTTTAACTTGGTTGAGAGAAGGGGTGATTCCCTGAATACTGTATCATAAAACTCCATTCTTCTCTTATTCAAGAATATGGCCCGATTGTTGAACACAAATATAAATTTTTTTCTTCAACTATACTGCCCCTATAGTTGCATAAGAAAAGGAGCTTCTGATCAGCCCCTAATAATGAGGTAAAGCACCCGTTAGTTCATTCAAGAAATTCAGTTTATAAGTCCTTTTAAATATCTTTTATGATATTTTTTTAAGAATACCCAAACAATAATTAGAACTCCAAACACTACAAAGAACAAAATCGGTAGATGAAAAATATCCGTGTAATCTCCTAATACCATTGAATTATTTGTTTCAATAACATTATGGTAGGTATCCTTATATTCATATTGAACAATCCAACTATCATTTGCACTCGCTACTGTTCCTAAGTCATAATTACTGCTAACGATTTCTTCTTTATTATTCAAAATCTCACCCTGATGTCCAATCATAAATGTTGCATGCTGATATTCAAGGGGGTAGGTGGTAGAAGGTTTTGTTGTTATATCATATTCTTTTAACCATTCTTGTACTTGAGCTTTCTCTTTCACATTAAATACTGCCAAATAATTTAAATGGTCGCTATGTTCGTCGAAAATAGTATGGAGACCCTCTTTTTCGGAATTTGTAATCACACTATCATCACCTATGATGGTTAACACATTGTTCATGATGATGTTTCTTTCCTCTTTAAAATCGTTTATTTTTGAAAAGGTGTTTACAAAAAAGGTAGCTCCTAACACAAGTGAAACAAGAGAAAATAATAAGATATACCGAGCAAACCGCTTTTGAACATTAAAAAATTCCGATAATCCTTTTATAATGTGTTTTTTATCTCCGAAGTTTTCAATGGCAATTCTATTTGCTTCTTCTTCCGACACTCCATTTTCTTTTAACTCATAAACAGCTTCTAGTAAATGTGAGCGCATTTCTTGTTTTAATTCTTCGATTTCTTCTTTATCTCCATCAACATTTCGGTAAACCGAATGAACGTATTCTTCAATTTGATTCATTTTTTTCTCCCCCCATCTAAAAACGAATCAATAACATCTCTTACAAATTCCCATTCCAAACGCTTTTCTTTAAATCCTTCTTCACCCATTGATGTAAGTTTGTAATATTTTCTTCTTCCTCCTGGTCCTTGCTCATCACCCCAGTAAGAAGAAATCCATTCATTCTTTTCTAATCTCTTTAAAGACAGATAAAGCGTACCTTCTTTTAATTCAAATTGGTTATCACTCTTTTCTCGAACAATTTTGGCTAATTCATAGCCGTACATATCCCTCCTATGTAAAAGAGAAAGGATGAGAGTGTCTATATGGCCTTTTAAGACTTCCTTATTAATTTCCAATTTTCCCACCTCTTGGTATAAATATATTTTATATTACTTTATAATGCAAGGTATTCTTCAGAAAAAACAGGTAGTTCTTAATGAACTAACCTGCCCCGATAGTTCCATAAGAAAAAGCTGCCTTAAAGACAGCTCCGATCTTCAGCTAACGCACCCGTTAGTTTAAGTACAATATTTCACAAATCGGATTGGCTTTACATATTACTAGAGCGTCTCATCCAATTTCTGAATCTTTGAGTGGGAAATTAAATATACCTTGCCTAAAATGTCGATTATGTCTCCCTTTACACGTATTGCGCAATCCTTGTTAGACGCATAAATATTAATTTCTTCCGATAAGGGAGACAGTTCGCCTTGAACCAATTCAATGTTATTTTCAAGATCAAAATGAGACAGGACGGAAAATTCGTCAAGGCCGATTCCATCGTAAACAGAGCTTATTTCAACTTTATAGCCAAAATTTTTCGAACATAACCATTTAGCGGACATATTGATCGCACCAGCGCTAGCTCCCATCACAACGGCTCTACTTTTTTTAATCAAATCCGACAATTCATATTCCATTAAAAACCCATTTTGTTTAAGGGTATTTCCACCCAACAAGAAAATAACTGAAGCATTTTGAATTAAGGTTTGGGCATCTTCTTTCTGTACGCGGTAATTAATTAAATGATATTCATCAAACATAATGCCGGCCTGGTCAAACCACGAGCGTTCAGTAGCACCAACATCTTCATAAGATAATGGATTCGAGCTAATCATAGCAAGCGATTTTCTATCAGTAATATCCTCCTGTAACACCCTACCCAGATTATCTGGAAAAAAATTATTAAACCAACCTAAATAATAATGAGTTTTCATAAGTTCCCCCCGTGGCAAAGTGTAAATAACATTATTATTTTCCTAAATTATTCATTCTGTTTTCTTGTTATCAACACACTACCCATTATATGCCTCATTTACTGTGCCAAATGAAATAGCTTGTGACACAATTTTATCAATTTTTTTAAAAACGGTACGACTTTATTTTTAGTCTACACCTTCCACCTCTATTAACAGCTTAAATATATATCCTTTTCTTTACTCAACTAACCTACCCCGGTAGTTGAAGAAATCGCAAAAATAGCATCCAGTTAACATAAACCTTTATTATCGGCATCACCGAAGAAGAAACGAATAATTCTTGAAAACCTTTAGTGTCTTTCGGTAAGACTCTAATTCATTCATGAGGTTAATAAAGAGATAAGGACCACTTTTTGGTCCTTTAAGATGTCTCATTGTTCAACTAACGCACCCGTTAGTTTAAGTACAATACTTCACAATCTTCTACTTTACTGAAACAAAAAAGGCGATGCCTGTTTAAAGCATCGCACCTGTTACACCATTTTTAGACTAAACTTTATTTTGAAATTTCATTGGTTATTTTGTTCTTTTCATTATTTGAATTAAACAATACAAAATGCCCCAAGGTAAAATATAGGTGGTAATAATTTTAAAAGCACTAAGATAAAAATATAAATCAACTGTTATCATTTGATTTTCTAAAAGAAAATAAAACGTACCTATTATAGCTAGTGTTAAAATTATATACCTATATTTAAGAAGGAATCTAGTTGAATTTTCTTTAAATTTTATTAAACCGTCTAAAGGAATTACTAATTGCCTTTCCTTATTCAATATTTAAGCCTCCTATCACCTTTTTATATATAATTCAATATCATAAATGTAAATTCCTTCCTCCACTAACCTGCCCCGTTAGTTCCATAAGAAAAAGCTGCCTTAAAGACAGCTCCGATCTTCAGCTAACGCACCCGTTACCTAAATAAGCATTAATCTTCTTCAAGAATATCTCCATTTACCAAAGTATCGTTTATTTGTGTAATCACTGTTCCTCTTGGTAAGTTAGAAATGAATTTATCTAGGGTGAAATATTTCTCATCGTTTGAAAACAAGTAAAACCCTGCTCCGTCGTGAAAAATAGTGATAAAAGTAGTTTCTCCCTTTGTTTTGAAAATTGGAATCGACCGTTTTCTTTTTCTTCCCCATTCAATAACCTCCCCTAATTCGAACATTAAATTATCGGAAAAGGAAATTGAGTAAAATTCATTTTGAGCTGGTAACCAAAAAGTTTCATTTAATATAAGAGCTAAAGAATTTGAATCTTCTATCTTCGCAGTAAAGCAAGGTGGATGATATTGGTGTTTCCCAAGGTAATCATAATAAGTTCTTTTTTCTTCAAGGTAATTTAACGTAAAATCAATTTTATTTTCTTTTAAGAAAGTAATATATTCGTCAGTTTGATCCTCATAAACAATGAAGGAAATAAATAGAGGATACTTGTTTTGGAAAAATAAGAAGTCCAGTAAAAAATTTTTATTTTCTTCTACATAATCTTCTCCGTCAGCAGCAATAAAATAGGCAATATCTAGTTCCCCATCTAAACTTATATAATGTCCCAAATCATCTAAAAACTTCTTTGAAACTCTTTCTTCTTTAATCCATATTTCTGCCATTTTCTACTCCCATTCATTTGATTTATAACTTTATTATTTACTTAATTAATAGTAACATTTTTAGTAAACTAACCTGCCCCGATAGTTGCATAAGAAAATGGAGCTGTTTCCAGCCCCATATAGAAGTAAAGCACCCGTTAGTTCATTAAGAAAAGCGATTCTTATTAAAGAATCGCGCCCTTATGTGGAATAAGAGATTGCTACTAATAGATTATTCAATATATGTATCAACTTTTTTCATTATTAATGATCGGTTGCGATTGTATGCGAATAGCAAGTAGATGAATAAAGAAAAAACTAATGCTATAATTCCTCCTAATAATGATTGATTGCTAACGAACACATTGAGAACACTATTACAAAAAGCGTGTGTCATAATACAAAGAAATATACTCTTTGTTTTGTAATAAACAGTTGATAAAAGAAAGGAAAAAGAAATAACACTTATGGAGAATACAGGAATATTCAAATATTCATATTGATAAGTTCCAATTATGAAAAACAATGGCAAATGCCAAAAAATCCAAACAATACTTACGAGTAATGTGCTTGTTAAAGCAGGTATTCTTTTTGTCAATTCTCGAAGCATAAACCCCCGCCACCCAATTTCCTCTAAACCGCCAATTAAGATAAAAATAGGAATTTGTAAAAGTATATATTGAACGGGTACAATTTGTTCTCCTCCGACTACGAAATACGGAAGTAAAGAAAAAACTAAAACGATCACGATAATAAATAAATACCAATTTAAATTTTTCGGTGGTTGATAACAACTCTTTAAAAACATACTAAAATCTTCTTTTGAATCAGACCTTTTGCTAACGGTTATACCAGCGATTGCAGGCCCTATTACACCTAAAATATAAAGAATATATAAAGCAATTGATGAACCAAAAGGAATATTTTTAATTTGCGTATAAACAGCAATCATTCCCCAAGAAAGAAAAGTGATTGAAAAAGTTGAAAATAGATATTTTTTTAATTTAGACAAATTTTTCTCTCCCTCAATCAAAACTTATTTTATTAATTTTCTATTCAGTTCGCAACAAACTTAATCACAAGAATTATCTTAACATAAAATCCGGAATTGGATTAAACTGTAATTTCTTTCATTTAAGAATTGCACCTCCGATTCTTGAATAACCAAGATAAATTGATTTCCCATTAAGGGTTTAACTTTATGAAGTTTCTTCAACAATATGGCCCAATTGTTGAACAAAGGTCAAACAGCACTCTTCAACTATCCTGCCCCGTTAGCCATCCATGAATCGCAAAAATCGGCGATTCACCACAAAGAATGAAAATGGTTAGGAAGTGTCAATACTGATACTGACCTTAATCCAGTCAACCCTAATCTATAGACTAATTAATTAACGCTCTCCTCTTTTTTTAAACGATTGAGCAGGGTCTTCTTAAGTATTGTCATTTTTCATTATTAAAGAAACTTATTTTCATGGTAGTTCCATAAGAAAAAGCTGCCTTAAAGACAGCTCCGATCTTAAGCTAACGCACCTATTAGTTTAAGTACATTACTTCACAATCTTTAGTTTTCGCGTTAAATAATCCTTTTACTTCTTCTCAACATATAATGTTGAGAACCTAACTAAAAGGAGTGAAATCACATGAGATATTTCCCACGCCAGGGGACAATGAGTCCACAATCCCCTCCTCCAACATTCATACCACCAAAACCTTCTGTGTCCTATATCGTCGACTGTCTATATCAAAACACTTATGTATGGCTTATAAATGGCAGACAATTTTGGTTTTACCCTACTCGTGTGGAATATGGGGAAGTATCTGGATATAGATGGAACGGTGCTTTCTGGCAATTCTACGGTATTGACCCAAGACTTATAGATGCCGTTGCCTGCCCTCCTATCCCTACATTATACTAAAATCCTAAAAAAGCCTTATCTCGAATAGTCTCAAAATAAAAGATCGCCCCTATCTTTTAATTTTGGAGGTATTGTATGACAACTTTTTATTCATTTCATGGAACTGTCACGGTGATTAGTGATTTTTTTACAGGTCAAAATGGTGAAAGAGAAGGTTGTTATAAATTATTTACAATAGAAAATGAATTGGGTTCAATAGTAAATTTCGTGGTTTCACCCTCAACTTATTTCGTTGACCATGAAATGGTCATAGTAGGAGATCGCGTGACAGGATATTATGATGGAGATTTACCTGCTATTCTTATTTACCCTCCACAATATCAAGCGCTTGTCATGGTAAAAGATAACCCAAATCAGAATGTAAAAGTTGATTATTTTAATAACCAATTGGTGAGTAGTGATGGACAATTACAATTAAAATTATCTCCCTATACCCAAATATTTTTAACAAATGGGCAACTCTTTTCAAGATATCCAGCGAACCGAGATTTAATTGTTTTCTATGGACCTGCCACAAGAAGTATCCCTGCTCAAACCACACCCTATCGTATAATCGTTTTATGTTGAGCGTATTATTATTTCAACCAGCAATAAAAAAAGGGATTTAAAACTCGTTCAGTTCTTGGCGAGTTTTTTATTATATTTTGTTCTTTCCATAACCTAATAAAATTAATATTCCTTTTTCAACTAAACTGCCCAGTTAGCTCCATAAGAAAAAGGCTGCCGCAGCAACCTTCCTTATTGAAGTAAAGCACCCGTTAGTGAAACAAGAATTACAATTACTTTTACCATTCTCTCCAGTCTTCTGTAATGTCTTCTTCGGATTCTAACCCAGCTATATGTGCAGCTTCAATAATAAACTCACATAGTTCTTCTCTCTCCATTGTTTCGATAAAATCATCGTATTGTTCATTTATTTCATTTAAAATTATTACCACTTCTTTAACACATTCTAATATGTCTTCCTCTGTCGGCTTATCTCCAAGTTTTACTAAATTGTTAATGTAAAAATCAAGAACCTCATTTGTCGCATTGATATTTTCATCCGTAAAAAGGTCATCATCTTCATCCATTCTTTCTTTCCATTCTACTGGTGGTTTATTTTTTGTTAGTTCTTCAAAAGTCATAACGTCCTCCAAAAATGTGTTATTCTATTTAATTACTTTCTTCCATTTACCTTATTTCTCTTTTCTAAAACTAATATTCTTTATAATCTAGCTATTTTCCTTCTTCTACTAACCTGCCCCTTTAGTTCATTAAGCAAAAAGGCCACCGAATGGTAGCCCCTTGTAGTTGTAGAATTTTCTATTTGGAATTTATGTAATAAACCAGATTATCAGTCCATTCACCAAATTCAAAAATAAATCCTTTTCTTATGCATTCAAACTCCATTCCTACATTCTCTGCTAACTTATAAGAAGGTGTGTTATCAACGTTTATATGAGCCTCAATTCGGTGGAAATTCAAGTCTTTAAAGGCGATATTAAGGGCTTCTTTTACTGCCTCTTTACAATAACCATTTCTCCAATATTGATTATGAATATTGTAACCTATCCTACCCCATTGAAAGTCATTTCTCTCTAAGGTGGAAAAATCTATCGTTCCAAGATGTTTACCGTCTTCTTTCCTAAAGACACCAAAAACATATGCTATATCATCCACTGCTAATTCTTGATGTTTTTCCACTAAGTTGGTAAACCATTCCTCTGTACATTCACTCATATCAATCTTTCCTTGATCATACTTGTGTTGAGATGGAAGTCTATTTTTAAATTCGCTAAGCCAATTTTTAAAATCATTTACCTTTAATGGTCTTATTACTAATCTTTCTGTTTCTAAAACGCAGTCAAATTTGTTCAAATAAAACAACCTTTCTATTTAGGTCTTTTTTTAACTCTTAAAATCTCTCCATTTCAAAATAAATCCAATTATTAACTATTCGCCTTTACAGTATTAATCCCTTTTTGCAACGTATTCAATCTTCAACTAAACTGCCCCGATAGTTTAAGTACATTCTTTCACAATCTCAATAGTAGAGTCTTTTGAGACACAATCCAATCTGTCTCATATGACTTGTATCTGAATGCTCATCGTTGTAAATACGCATTTTCCTGATGCTACCCCTCATTCAAGAATATGGCCCTAAAATGAAAAATAAGCGCTTATCCTTGTTCCTGGATAGCGTCCTTTTATGGCATAACTTGAATTTATCCTCATTCTTAAAGATTTCAACTAACGCACTCCTTTCGTTTAATTACGCTCGTGCGGAAAGTGGTGCAATGCCTTATCAGATTCCCCGGCCTAATTGGGTACTAATAGACAGTTCTAATCATATTCTTATAAAAGAAAACAATAGGAAGGAGTGCAAAGCAGTTGATAAAAGTTAAGGTTGGTTTACGACCCATTGCAAGTAAGATAAATTTACCTACTGTTTTGAAAACAACTATACTTCCAGGTGACTCAATTGAAAGATTATTTATTGCAACCCAGGTAGGAGAGATCTTTTACATAGGAAACGGAGTTATAAGGACTTTTTTAGATATTCGCCCGCGAATCCTAAAACTAGGTGTTTCTGGTGGCGGATATGATGAACGGGGATTGCTGGGGCTAGCGTTCCATCCCGAATTTTATTATAACGGTCTGTTTTATCTTCATTATTCAGTAGCTGGAACACAAGGACCAGGTGCTCTTCGTGAATCTTTTAAGCCTGACCCGTGTGATCCTAGAACGTTAAACCTAAGGTGGATAAATAGAGAAACGCAATATGATCATATTGATACAATTGAAGAATGGATTTTACAATCGAATGGTCAACCCCAAAAAAGACGGACATTACTTAACTTAAGAAGGCCATTTTCAAATCATAATGGGGTCAATAGTTTAAACTTTTCACCCGAAACAGGAAAACTTGTTTTAACAACCGGAGATGGTGGATCAGGCTATGATCCATTTAACTTAAGCCAGGACGATCTAGAAATCGCTGGTAAAATAATTGAAATTGATGTAGGTAAGGATGTATACATCAATAATCCACCCATTGTCACACGTTTTAATGAACTTCCCACAACTATTCAGGAAACGCTCATGGTAATGGCCAAAGGGGTTCGCAATATACCAGGCATTTCATTTCAAAAGTTTTATAATCAGTATATTAAATATGCGGGAAATGTCGGCCAGGATTTGGTCGAGTCCATTTTTTCATTCGTTCATTATAAACCAATACCGGTTACTCAGCTTATTCAAGCTTCTTTCATGAATTCTGAACCTGACAAAGAAGGGTTTATTAACTTTGGCTGGCGAGGTTGGGAAGGTGCTTTTCCTGCTCCCATTATAAGAGGCTGCACTGAAGATTCGACTTTGGATGAGAAAACAATTGCTTTTTACAATGAAGCAGTAACACTTTCAGGTAGTCGTCTTCAGCCTTTAACTAGTTATTTTCATAAAGATACCAGACCCGATAAGTTTGGAGGAACTGCACTTACAGGAGTGCAAGCCTATATGGGGGAAAGTATCCCTGGTTTAACAGGAAGCGTTGTGTTTACCGACCTTGCCCGGAAAGAATCTCAACCTCAGGTTCGAGGGGCTCTAGCTTATACCATCGTAAGACCAAATGGTGAACAAAATGATTTTAGTGTGATACAAACCGATTATGAATTTGGGTCTCAATCAGCCTATTATGTTAGTTTGGGAACGAACCTCAATCAAACCAGATTATATTTAGCAGTTTATGGCTCCATGAAAGTGACTGATTTTAACCAAGGCACTGTTTTTGAAATAATTCCATGAATCATAACTATAAAATTCTACTTGATAAATCTCTACATGGATCTAAGTAATCGAAATTAAAACCAAGTGATGGAGAATCACTAAATTATAATCATTTTTAATCTTTTAAAAATGATTAAAGCAATTTCAACCCATAACCAGCTATAAATGAAAGCCAATAAAAAACCAATTGTAAGAAATGAAAAGGAAACAGGGACGGCTGGACCTAAAACTGGAAAGTGAAAAATAAATATTAGACTCATAATTCCTAACATTAAAAGAATTGCACCAGTAGCAATAATACTTAATCTCTTCCTAAAAAAGTAAAAAGATGCCCCTATGCCAAGTCCTAACAATCCTGTTGTAAAAGGAAATACAATTAGTTCAGTTGGCTGTAGGATGAATAACAACATAATTGTCAGAAAGTAGGACATTACTCCAAATGGAATGGAAAACATGGAACATAACAGAATAGGTGCAGTGGCTAGCGGACTTAAAAAATATCCTATACCTGGTAAAAATCCAGCAGCAGCCTGTAGAATAGCAGCAATACAGGCAAAAATAGACCCTAAAATGAGCTTCATCGTTTTTTTATGTTTATTGAATATTATTTGAGATAAACGAACCTCATCAGAAATAGGTTTAAAAAAATACACCTTTCCACCTCATTCTAAATGGTTTATACGTTACGATACATTGTATTACCATTTATTAGAGGTGGAACAATTATTAATGATTCAAACATCAATATCCTGTGTAATGAAAAACTTAATAAAAAATCTCTCTAAAACTTAACCGGTAATACAAAGGAGAGAACATCTGTGGAGGAAAGTTAGCTGTTATGAGGATGTCTGGGTAAAAAGTAATTTCCTTTGCCTATAAAAAAAACAAGGCCTTATAGGCCCTGCTTCTTATTTGACAATTACTTCTCCAACCATTCCTTCCTGGAAATGGTACCGGCATATCAGTTCATATGTACCGGGCTGTTTCGGATTCACGGTAATGTTTTTTTCTGTACCTGGCTGGACCTCGGCGTCAATTCCGAGCTTTTCCACTGTGAAGGTGTGCTCTTTTGTACCTTTGTTTTTCAATATCAACGTTGTGGCTGTTCCATTCGGAATAGTGATGACTTTCGGATTAAAGAAATCATCTTTCATCTCGACCTCAATCGATTTTCCCGTCTCCATAGGCTGAGTTACAACACCGGATTCGGCAAATACGCCGAGTGAACCTACTGTTGTCACAACTACAACCATTGCAAGCACAACGACCAATCCTGTTACCCACTTTTTCACAGACATTCGCAATCCCTCCTTCCCTAACACTATTTTTTTCTAATTCATAAAATATTATTACTATTAATTTGGTTGCAAAAATAAAAAAAGATCGACTCTAATGACGATCTTCTAGAATCTATTCTTATGCAACTAAACTGCCCGTTACTTTAAGTACATTATTACAATCTTATATATTAAAATAAATATCCAAGTCTAATTCCATTATCTGGACCGTTTGCTGAATAAGTGACTATTACTATCGAGGTATTTTATCTTTAGAATGTGCAATATTATTAATCCCCATTCAAATGATAGATTAGTTGCACAACGCCAGAGGAGAATGTTCTTGTATTAACCACTTTTAAATTCAACCTCTGTTTTATATCAATAAACAACGGTTTTCCTTCTCCCAAAATAACAGGGTGAACGGATAATCTAAACTCATCAACAAGCCCTAAATTGATAAAAGTTGTAATAAGACTTGCTCCACCATATAACCAGATGTCTTTACCAGGCTTATTCTTTAATTTATTTACTTCTTCAAGAATATTATCATTTATGAATATCGCTTTATTATCAGTCCCTTTTTGCGTTCTGGAAAACACATATTTTTCTTTACTATGAACTATTTCCCACATTTCTTTATCTGTATCTTCAATTTCCGGAGTAAATTGTCCCCATAAATCGTAGCTTTTTCTTCCATATAAAATAGTATCAATTTGATTTAAGAAATTAATAAACCCCATCTCAGGGTCCATGATGCACCAATCAACTTCCCCATTTTCCCCTTCAATAAAACCATCTAAAGTAATTGCTAAATCTAAAATTATTCTTCTTGGTCTTATGTTATTGGACATTATTCTTCCTCCCTTTAATCAATTAGATATAGTTTCTCCCGCCAAGTTTTTTTATATTTTCATTATTTACAGCATTTATTTCTGAATAAAGCTACTGATGTTATTAAACTGTCTTCCCTTAATAACAATTATCTCAAATTGCCAATATTTCCACAATTAGTTATTCAGAATATGGCATATGCACTCTTGAACTTTCCTGACTCATTAGTTGCATAAGGGTACTTTCTTTTCTAATTTGAATGGACACTCACATTCAAAAGACCACCAATTTGGTGGCCTTCTAAATGAACTAACACACTCGTTAGTTAAGTGTATATATTTAAATTGGCTTTAAATGGTATCTTTCTAATATCGGAAACATCCCGTGTTCGTAGTTTATCACTTCGAAACCATTCGGTGCAGCCTAGGTCCTTCAAAAGGATTATGTTTTATTTGTTTTTCTTTTTTCAATTTCTTTTTTCACCAAAGGAATTACCTTTTCTTTTACTGCTTTTTGTACTTTTGGATCATTTATTAATTTTTTTAATTTGTCCTTCAACATTCATACCTCCGATTTATTAAATTTGGGATTTAACTAATATGGAGTTTTGTCCTAAAGGAATAAGATCCTGCTATCATATGACTATTGTACCCTAAAGAATACACTGTGTCTTGCAGGAGCCAGACAACCAAATGTGAAAGAAACAGATTAATTGGTATACTTTAATTTTATTATTTCGGATATATAACCTCTAATTCATCATGATAAAACATTAAAATTGATAAAATTACTAATATCGTGCCCCATTAGAATGCAAATAAACCCTGGACAATTTCGTGCTAGATTTAAAAAGGTAATTATAGTAAAAAGAAAAAACTCCCTTAAAGATAGCCTTCATTTTCAGCTAACGCACCTGTTAGTTATAGAAGGTTCTTAAAGCCATGGACTTACTTCCACTATAAACTTATAGGGGCTTCTTCACGAGTACAGGTCAGGTATTTTCGGGATATAGCATTAAAATATCCTACATCAATAATTGCTTTTTCTCCTTTATCAGGGCATTGAATATGCGTCAGCTGAAGTGATTCATTGATGATGACCAAGTCTATTGCGCCCAATTCCTTTTTGCAGCACGAACATTTTACAGCTAGTAAGTTTTCTTTTTCCATTAAAAATGCCCCCTTTTGATAAATAGGTATTCTTTATTTCTAGTCGCTAATCCTACCAGTTCACACAACTGTCAAAAACTTCTTTTTCCATAAGTATTCAGCTGGATCTTCAAAGCTTGTTCAACTAACCTGCCCTGTTAGTTCATTAAGGGTATTTTTTCACTTTAATTCTACTGTATGATAAGGTTAGAATCGTACATTAAAAAGGCCACCAATTTGGGGCCTTTTTATTTAATTTATCTTCTTTTTATCCTTGCTGTATACATTAATTTTGTATGTATCATTTTTAACCAATGGTTGCATTTCTTTAGAATTCAGATATTCTTTAAGGACCTTTTCGATATTATTACCATGTTTCTTTGAATTAGGATCCGAGCTATTTAAAGAAGTCTGTATACTAATTCTGGGTTTTGGGTTAATTGAATATCCAGTCAACGTAACTTTATACTCCTTTTTACCGATTAATTCATCAGTAATATAATCTAGAATCGTCATCCATCTTTTGTCTTGATCTCTTTTATCCATGTCTATTTTATTAATTTTAACTGTGTATTGTTCGTTCGTTATGGTCTGTGCTATTTTACTAACTTCTTTTTTAATTTCATCTGTATTTGTCTCGGTGTCCGGTATGGCTAATTCTATTGTCTTATTGGGATTCACACCATATTGTAAGATGTGATACTTTTCTAACACTTTATCAAGAGGCTTCCAAAGTACCATGTCCTTCTTATGCTGTTTTTCTAGCTCTTCAATGTGTTTCTTTTCTTCTTCGCTATAAGGAACATCCACGTTTTTTTCTATTTTAACTTTATAAGCATCATAATTGTTTGATTGTAATACATCCTTCACAATACCTTCAATTTCACCTTTAACACTTTTATAATATTGATTAGAACCATCAACAGATATAGTTATCATTTTATTGGGATAGTTAATACTAGGACCTCTAACTTTGTAGCCCCTCTCGCTTAATTCTTCATCAATAATAGGACCAATCGATTTTGTATTAATAATTGAGCTTAAAAAAGGAATCTTTGAGACTACTTCTGCCATTACAGGTGAAACAAATGCAGAACTTATAAATAAACCAAATAATATGATCGACGCGATACTAGAGTATGCTAACTTCCTAATCAAACTTACTTTTTTGATACGAGTGGATAGGATAGGGTTTTTATTTTTCTCTTGGGAATCCAATTTTTCAATATCAGTTAAGATTCGGTTTTTGAGTTCTTGTTTTTGTTTTGTTTTCCACATTAGATCAGAATTTAATTTCTTTAAGGAACTATCAAAATCGGTATCTTCATATTGCCTTTTCATCCAAATACCCCTCCTTTATTAATTGTTTTTTCAATGCTGGAATCGCTCTAAAAAGAGTCGATTTGACTTTACTCTCAGACCAACTCAATATCTTTGCCGTATCCTCAATAGAAAAACCCTTGATTTTTCTTAAAACGATAACCTTTTGATATGTATCTTTAATTTCCCCTAACGCTTTATATAGTTCAGATGATTCCTCTTTTATTCGAATCATTTCTTCAGGCAATGAGTTATTGTCCTTTTGCAAAAGAAATACTTCTTTAAAAAACTTACTGGGTTTCCGTTTTCTTATAAAATCAACCGTTAAATTGTGAGCGATACTGAATAGCCATGTTTTTTCACTGGAATGCTGATTAAATGAATTATGATATAAATACGCTTTTACAAAGGTATCATGAGTCAAATCCTCTGCTTGTTGATAATCCTTAACCATCAATAAAATAAAACTTAAAATGGATTTACTATGTTGGTCATACCAATCTGCAATTTCTTCTTTTCTGTACTCCGACAAGTTACCAACCCTCCTTTTCTTGAATGTTCAATACTTAGACGTATTAGCTAAATAAAAGTTGTGTTTATGCATAAAAAAAACCTCTAAAAATTTAGATTAGAGATTTTTACGTTCTTTTATAGATATAACGTCTATATCAGTTGTATTAGAAATAAGGTAAAACTCATACTCTCAGCTCTCGTTAGAGCTAATATAAGTATTCCTTATGGAACTATCCTGATAGTTCCATAAGAAAAAGGCTGCCTCAGCAACCAGCTAGTTTAAATTTTTTTACTGAAAATAAAAACCGTTCTATTGAAAATATTATACCCTTTCAAGAGGTGTATGAGGTAAAGGTGGTAATTGAATTCTAATCTGGTCTCCCGGGTGAACCTCACCACTTTCCATAACTATGCTCATTATTCCTGCTTTACGTATCAAGTTCCCATGTTGATCCCGATCTAAAACAGCGTTCATAAGTCCTGATTTAAATTGATCAATTTGGACACATGGATTTCGCAAGCCTGTTACTTTAATAACTGCTGTTTCTCCAATATATAGTAACGAATCCCTCGGTAATTCAAGCAGATCGATACCTTTTGTGGTAATATTTTCACCCATTTGTCCAGCTGTCACATTAAATCTATCTTTCAATTCATCTAATAATTCTGAGTGGATTAGATGAACCTGTCGCAGGTTAGGTTGATTTGGGTTTTTCGCTACACGTGAACGATGCTTAACCGTTTTACCTAAATGGGCATCTCCTTCAACGCCCAAACCTTTCAACAGTTTTATACTATTGCAATTTTCCTTACTGAACGTGTGTTTATCACTTTTACTTACAGCTATTACCACTCCACTATCCGCGCCAATTTTTTCGTCATTCATTTTCATTCAACTCCCCCAAATACTTATATTTTTTCAATTATCCTGGCCGATAGTTGCATAAAGAAAAAGCTGCCCTAAATGAATCTCAAGACCCTTTGTTAAAGATGGAATCATTCCCTTGTAGCACGGAAGGTCTTACCTAATTCGTACCCCAAACCATAATAATAATCGCCAATTAAGAAAAAGGGACCAATTGGTGGTTTTCGAAAAAGTGCTTCCCTGACACGGCAGTATTAAGGGTAGAATTATTGGGAGCATCGCTAAATTCTATTCCATCCACTTTTTGTAGAGTGCGTCAAATTTTCCTTGGAGCTTCATTTCATCCATCCACATTTCCAAGTAGCTTGCATAAATGAAATCACCTCTTGGAATCATATAACCTTTTTCACTGTTTGTGAAAGGCTTGTCAGTTTGAGCTGCATACAATCTGGGATCAGCTTTTGCATATAGCATTGCTTCTACTGTGTCTGTGATCATAACATCATACGTACCTTCTGAAACAAGATGAGGGATATCAAGATTGTTTTCTACAACAGTTACGTTAGCATTGCTTAGATACTGACGGACAAATTCTTCGTTCGTTCCGCCTGGATTTACGCCGATGCGCACAGAAGGCTTGTTGATATCTTCAATGGTAAGATACTTATCTTTATCTTCCTTGCGAATCAAAGGCACCTTACCGAATGAAAGGTAACCTTGGGATACATAAGCGCTTTTTTGTCTGGCTGTGTTGCGAGTCACACCGCCCACAGCGATATCAAATTTGTCCGCTTGCAGGTCTTTCATCATCTTAGGCCATGTGGTAGCGACAAATTCCACCTCCACCCCAAGGTCTTTGCCAAGTTCTTTGGCAGCGTCCGCGTCAAAGCCCTCATACTCATTTGTTTCTGGGTTCAAATAGGTAAATGGTTTGTAGTCCCCGGTCATTCCTACCCGAATGTATCCTCGTTCGATTATCTCATCAAGCTGGGAAGCCTCAACATTTTTCAAATGCCCTGGTGCATTTTCCGATGCAGGTTCAGCCGATACGTTTTGCGAGGAGATTAGGTCGTGACCGACGTACCCTGTACCTAGCAAGGATAAGCTAATCACTCCAGCCATCAGTGTTTTTTTCCAATTGTTAACCATGTGATTTTTCCTCCAATTTTTGTCTATTTTTAGAATTAATCTACCAATTATTAAAAATACAACAAAATAAATGAATCACCTTCAAAAAACGAACACTTTTTTATATTTAACTTAAATTAGCTTAACAGTTGATATTAAAAGAACTACACATATTAGACATATCTATAATGTGTAGTCCCAATTAAAATTCTTATTGAATTAAAGCAGCTGTTAGTTAACGAACAAAATAATCAATTAATATATGTGCCCTTACTCTAACCGTTTCCAATTTGGATCCTTATATCGGATTTATTTGGCTTTCTTACATACTGCAAACTTCTTTCACCTTTAACCAAGATGTTTAAAAAATTGGCCCATGGCACAATAATATTTAATGAAAGGATTGAATAGGTGCTTTTAATTTTGACTTTAATAACTCTTATAGGCAACGTCGCCTTTATTCCACTAAAGGAGGAGTATCGATTTGAAGATCTCTTCAATTTCATTCAAAGAACCTCCAGTTTATCATGAATTCCCTCCCCTCTATGAAGGTTTAGGACTGCCTGAGTTATCTTCATTCATTCAGCAACGATTTGATTTTGCTTATACCTTGGGGGAAGTCGAAAGAACCGGGCATGGTAGCATTCGCTTTTATAAACGGCAGGGGGATTTCGAAGTACATATACCTGATAAGTTGCCAGGAGTGGGACCAATAAAGTTTCGGAAATTAAAGGACTTGTTACTGGAGGAAGCCAAAACAGCTTTCATCGAAAATATTGAATCCGAACCAGAAAAGCGAAAGGTTTACTACGCCGAATTTCGTCGCCCTGGGAAAGACTCTGAATAATTGTCCCTATGCCGCAATCTGGACCAGAAAAGAATAAAAGCACTGTTCCTTGTTACAAGAAAGCGCCTGTAAGGCTCATTGTTGTCTTGTTGAATTTGTTTTAAAAAAAGAGATTGTTAATGAACTAGCCACAGTTTCATATGGAATTTCCCTTCCCACTAGAAAAGGTTGCCGCAGCAACCTCCACCTATTTTAATAACCCGGTTTATTTATCATTATCTAAATCATCATCAATAAAAGACTTTTTATCTTCTTTAACTCCATACTTTTTTTCATGAAATTGAACCAATAATTGAATTGTTAATTCCTTTTCTTACTGCTGTTTCAATAACTATATAGAGAATGAATAACCCAACAATCAAAAAATCAAAAAAACAAAAAATATAATACCCTCCACTAAAAATCCCCCAAACAACAATCCAAAATTTCCTTACCTGGGGCAACACTATATCGTGGCGTATAGTTGTTCACGCATAATTAAGGACTGATTTAACACTCACCTTTTTGTAAGTACCTGTACTAAAAGTGCATACTTACATATTTATGGTGTGCACTTTATACTCAAGATAAATAATCTTAAGGAGGAAAAATCTTTGAAAACTCTTGTTATCGTGACACACCCAAGCATAGAAACTTCCGCCATTAATAAGCGATGGGTAGAAGAACTCAAAAAACATCCAGAAAAGTATACGGTTCACGAATTGTCTAAGGTTTACCCTGATGGAAACATAGACGTGGATAAAGAACAAAAATTGGTTGAATCACATGGTGATCTTGTTTTGCAGTTCCCTGTATATTGGTTTAATTGTCCGCCTCTCCTTAAAAAATGGTTTGACGATGTTTTAGTTTATGGATGGGCTTATGGTTCAAATGGAGGCGATAAATTAAAGAATCGTAAAGTTGCTTTAGCTGTATCTGCAGGAATCATAAAAGAAGATTATAGTGAAAACGGAAGATATCGCTATACACTTGAACAAATATTAGTTCCATTTGAAACGACATTCCGGTATTGCAATGCAGATTATCGTTCGCCCTTTGCGTTTTATGGTAAAGAAAATGAGCCGGGTGGAAACGAAGAAGAAGAAAATGGGCTAGGTTCAATCCAATTGGAAAAAAGCGCTCAGGATTATTTGGATTTTGTTGACAACCTGTAATAGGTTTAGGGTGGTTTATTAAACCCATAAAAAAAGAAGTATTTCCTTTTTAAAGAAATACTTCTTTCGGTTTGTCGACAAAATCGGGAGCGGATTTCTGAAACCAACGAGGACGTTTTCCAAACAAATTAGCTAGGCCTAAGGCTGTACAGCCTCCTGACCTGGCAAACTGTTTTTCTCTCCCCACTCGCACATCATATTTAACAATGGAATGAGAGAAAGACCACGTTCAGATAATGAATATTCAACTTTTGGAGGTATTTGGGGAAATTCCTTGCGTACGATGAGGCCGTCTGCCTCCAGCTCTTTTAACATGACACTTAGCGTTTTAAAGGAAATGGTACCGATACTTCGCTTCAGCTGATTATGTCGCATAACCTTATTTTCAGACAGCCAATACAAAATGATCATTTTATATTTGCCCCCTATTAAGGACAACGTATATCCAAAGCCAGTGTCATTTGGTTTCACGCCAGTCGGAACACAGGTTTCACGCACAATTTACACTCTCCTTTAGATAAGTATATGATATAAGTGTGTATACTTTACAATATATCATTATCAATCTTATTGAAAGGATGTAAGACTTGTACGCTTAGCAAATCTCATCAAAAAAATCCTTTTCCTGTACGTTAGGACGGGACGTTATATAAAAAGGCTGCCGCAATTAAGCACCTGTAAGCCAAGGGCTTTCACAGCTGTCTTCCCTCATTCCCACCCCTTGGAATATAATATTCGAACCAAAGGCTAAAAAAAAAGAGCCTGTTTTTGAAAAAAGATTGATCAAAACACGCTCTAATACTATTTAATTGGATAATCATTGTTTTAAAAGATTATTTTCCAAACTATGGATTCCACCTATTTGTAGGTACTTTCCCATTACACCTTTTATTATTTTCTCTCCATAATTTCATGAACCTTCCGGCTTTCGATAACCAATATACTTCATCAATTACAGGGTAGCTTCCACCTTTCCGCTTTTCACTTCTTTGTTGATTTGATCTGGATCGGCTTTGGCAATGCCGTACCCTGTAAAAATGTAAATGAGGGCAAACACAACTCCTAGATAAATAACTGGTGCATAGAGGATAAATTGACCTGTTGAAACATTCAGCGTGCTTGCGACGAAAGCACCTGTTATCCCCCATGGTACTGCCGGGGAAAAAGCTGATCCAGTATCTTCAAGTGTTCTCCCTAAATTTTTCCGGTGCAGATTATATTTATCATATAATGGTGCCAGCATTGGCCCTAATACTGAAAACGATACATAAAAACTGCCTGTTATGATAAAAAAGAGGCTGTGCAGCGTTAGGCAAGAAGTCATCATCGCTTTTCCGGTTTTGGCCAATTCCGTGATTTTATCAAGGATCACCTGAATCACACCGGCAGTTCTCATAGGTGAACCGAAGATAGCTGCTGCAAATAATATCCCGAGTGTACTATACATACTGGATAGTCCGCCTTGCTGTAACATTTCATCAACCACTTTTATATTTGTTTTAGCCGTAAAACCATCGTTCATAGTATTAGCTACTTCTAGCAAATTGCTTCCTTGAAAGACCATCGCTAACACACAACCTAGTAAAATTCCAATTCCAAAGACAGGTAGCGTAGGTTTCTGCTTATAAATTAAGTACAACACGACAATAGGAGGCAACAAAAGAATCGGATTCAAGTAAAAGTGAGTCTCTAATGTAGATAAAATTAGATTGATTTCTTCGTTGTTGTTAGCTTTTCCGTTTAACTGAAAACCTAAGATTGCATAAAGAATCAGAGAAATGACAAAACCTGGTATAGTCGTGTACAACAAATGTTTAATGTGTTCAACAAGATTTACGTCTGTAAAAGCAGCCGCCATAATCGTTGTTTCAGAAAGAGGTGACAGCTTATCACCAAAGAAGGCTCCTGTCACAATTGCTCCGGCTGCATAGTGAGGGGGAATCCCAAGTCCGATCGCAACACCCATGCACGCAACACCAACTGTTCCAATCGTCCCCCAGGAAGTTCCCGTCATTAATGACATTAACGTACAGGCGATGGTGACTACGAGTAAAAATATTGAAGGCTTCAACAATAACAAACCATAATAAATAATGACAGGGATCGTTCCGGATAACATCCAGGCACCAATCAAGACCCCTACAGCAAGTAGAATTAAAATGGGAAGCAACATCTTTCCTAGGGTGTCGTAAATATCCTTTTCGATGTCCTCCCATTTAATCCCCCAAAGCAGGGATAAAATGATAACCGTTATTCCTGCAGCGCCAAGCACCATGGTTGAAGGGGCTTTAACAACCAATAACCCCCCAAAAATAACTGCAATTGAAACAAGCAATAATGTAGTGGCCTTCATCACGGATAATTCCCTCAACGTTTTTCCCCCTTTTAACTATAAAAATAAAAAACCTAAAAACCGCAGCACGTTCTTATAGTTTTAAACCACTTACTTTTCTTTGACCGGCGGACAGAATTTTAGGATTCGTAAGTACTTCAATCACGGCAGGACGGCCGCTTGACAAGGCTCTTTCAAGCGCAGGGATGAAGTCTTCATTCTTTGCCACTTGTTCCCCGTGAGCTCCGACGAGCATGGCCATTTTAGCAAAATCAGGATTGGATAAACTCGTTGCAACCACGCGATCCGGGAATTGCTTCTCTTGGTGCATGCGAATCGTTCCATACATATTGTTGTTCGCTACGATGGTGACTACCGGTATATTCTCCCTCACAGCGGTCTCAAGCTCTTGCATTGTCATCGTATAACCGCCATCGCCAGAAATGGAAATAACCGTTTTTCGAGGATGAGCTAATTTCGCCCCGATCGCAGCAGGCAAACCATATCCCATTGATCCTGAAGTTGTCCCTATATACGTATTTTCTTGGACAAAACGGTAATAGCGCGAAATCCACCCAAAGAAATTGCCGGAATCACTTGTAATCACGGTATCCTTTGGAAGCAATTGTATTAGGTCATGCATCATGCCATCCAAATCAACATAATCCGTAGAATAATCTGCTTTTGTAGTTGAAAACTCTAGATAATTAGAATGCAGTTCATTAAGCAGTTCCTCCCTTTCTGCATTTTTTATTTCCGTCACTTTCTCTACCGCTTTTAATAAGAATTGTTTTGCATCGGCTAAAATCGGCAGGGTTGGGGTATATACTTTTCCGAGTTCATCTGATGAGATATCAACATGAATGAGACGTGGATTGTCGGCTAAAAGACTATAATCTTGTGTCGTCACTTGAGAAAAACGTGTACCAACAGCTATTACTAAATCAGCATTTCGGATGTAGTCAAGCAGGTTAGAAGGAGTGCCAAACCCTAACCCACCTGCATAGCAAGGATGGTTATTCGGAAAAGCATCCATGCGCCGATAAGAAGTGACAACTGGAAGCCCCAAAGCCTCGGCAAACTGAATTAACTGCTTAGTCGCCTTTGACTGGGTTATTCCGCCGCCGACAATGAGTATCGGTTTTCTTGATTTGGAAATTTCCATTAACGCTTCATCCAGCGATTCTTCATGTGGAATCAACGGTGCGGTTTCATAAGGTTTATGTTCTATAAATGTAGCGAAATCTTCTAACATATCATGTGGTAACGACACGACAACTGGACCGGGCCGACCTGACCGTGCGATATGAAAAGCCCGATGCAATAGTTCCGGGATCCGTTCAACTAGATCAATCTCTACCGTCCATTTACATAAATGACTAAAGTAAGCAGCGAAATCAACCTCCTGGAAAGCCTCCCTTCCTTTAAATGGGCGTTCCACCTGACCAATGAGAGCGACTAAAGGTGTAGAATCTTGCATTGCTGCATGAAGGCCAATGGACAGATTGGAAGCCCCTGGTCCTCTTGTAGCCATACACACACCCACTTCACCGGATGCCTTCGCATAGCCATCCGCCATAAAGGAAACCCCTCCCTCATGACGTCCGGTGATAAGCTGGATGGAGGAATGCTCATAAAGAGCATTCAATACCCCCAAATAGCTTTCCCCTGGAACACAGAAAGCTTTTTTTACCCCTTCCCGCACCAGCGCTTGGACGACGGCCTCTCCTCCTGATAATCTAGTCATTTCATCTTCCTCCTTCTATATTAAGCGCTTTCATTTCATCTTTTTTACTAACTTATATTTATGGACAACATTCCAACTTCCCTCTTAAAAACGGACATCTACACAGTTTTGATTTCTGAATATTCAATTAATTGAACTCAGACCATGGGAACCGTACAAAATAAGCTGCTGTAACCAGTGGGGTAATGAAGTTCATCCTTCAATTTTTACATCCGCATAAAGTTCCTCTGGAGGTCCTGCTATACGTAATCTGTAGAGCCTCTAATCGAAATAGAGACTCTAGATTATTTTTACTTACAATCACTACCAACTGGCAATTGCACCATCCGTTCTTGATTCAGTCCCCCCCATCAGCACGCCGCTTTCAGGATTTCGCCATATAATTTGACCGCGGCCAAATGAACCGGAGTCCACCGCCACTTTAATGTCATGCCCTTTTCGCACTAATTCTTCTGCAATGTGTGATGGGAATGATTTTTCCACCTCTACTGTTTTATCATTTTGCCACTGCCACCTTGGTGCATCCAGGGCAGCTTGTGGATGCAAATGAAAATCTATCGTATTCATGATGACTTGTACATGTCCTTGCGGCTGCATATATCCACCCATTACACCAAACGGTCCAACAGGTTGATTATCTTTTGTTAAAAATCCAGGAATGATGGTATGGTATGTTTTCTTACCGCTCTTGAGACAATTGTAATGAGTGGGATCAAGACTAAAATCATAGCCGCGATTTTGTAAGGCGATTCCTGTTCCAGGCACTACAATCCCCGAACCGAAGCCCATATAATTACTTTGGATAAATGAAACCATATTGCCCTCTCCATCTGCTGTCGCGAGGTATACTGTTCCACCACGCGGCGGGTTGCCTGGAGCTGGAGTACATGCTTGACTTCCGATTAGGGCCTGGCGTTGTTGCCCATATGAAGTACTCAATAGCTCCTCTGCAGTTACTCCCATATGCTTAGGGTCTGTAATGTATTGTTTACCGCAAGAATACGCAAGTTTCATGGCTTCAATTTGTTTGTGGTATGTATCTGTTGAATCTTTGGTTGGAAAATCAAATCCTTGCAGTATATTTAAAGTCATTAGAGCTATTATCCCCTGTCCGTTTGGAGGGATTTCCCATACATCATAGCCCCGGTAATTTACCTTAATAGGATCAACCCAATCCGGCTTGTACCTAGCTAAATCACCTTTAGTTAGATAGCCTCCGTAACTCGCAGAAGCTGCTGCGATCTTTTCTGCAATTGCCCCTCTGTAAAAGCTTTCCCCTTCTGTCCTTGCAATATCTTCCAATGTGAGGGCATGGTCGAGAGAAGACCATATTTCCCCTACTTCAGGTGCTCTTTCCTTAGGAGCAAATGTATCGAACCAAGATTCAAATTCTTCACTTGTACAGTCTTGTTTGTATTGTTCATATGCTTTCTGCCAAAAGCGGCCAAGTGTAGGGGAAATGGGAAAGCCATTTGTTGCATATTCAATCGCGGGTTTCATGGTTTCCAAAAGTGACAAACGCCCGAAACGTTTTGATAATTCAACCCAAGCAGCAGGGGCACCTGGTACAGTGACTGGTAACCAGCCATACTTTGGCATGCTTTCGTATCCGGCTTCCTTTACCTTCTCGATCGATATGTTCATGGGGGCCGGGCCACTTGAATTTAAACCATGCATTTTTCCTTTTGTCCAAACGAGTGCAAATGCATCTCCGCCAATTCCATTTGAGGTGGGCTCTACTACTGTAAGACAAGCAGCAGTTGCAATGGCAGCATCAATCGCATTTCCTCCTTTTTTTAGAATATCTAGCCCTGCCTGTGCAGCTAAGGGTTGAGAGGTGGCGACCATTCCATTTTTTGCATAAACTACATTTCGCTGTGATGGATAAGGTGAATAATTAGGGTCAAGCTGTAAAGTCATACTACTAGCTCTCCTTTAATTCAATATGGGCTTATTAATCGGGGTAAAAATAATCAAACGCTTGAAATAATAGTCTTTTCTTTGCGTTTGTTAATAAAAGCGGCTTAATAAAATAACAATAGCATGTTTTATCGCCGAAAGTAAAGTTTATTCTGAATATTATAAATCTTTAATAAAATGAAGGATAAGACATTCTATATCGTTTAAGAAAAGGGCAGTAGATCTATATCTTAAGGAGGGGATGAGTATAAATGCCATCCTGTTTAATTGCAATGTTAGTTGGCAAAAGTAGCTCGTACTGGTTAATTACAAATGGTAAAACAACAAACAATGGAGAAGGGAAAAAGTTCATAGAGGTTTGATTACAGAAGAATGAAGGTTTTGCTGAAGAGGAAATAACGAAATCAAAAAAATTGCCTGAGTCCCTATGAATCGGGAATTCAGGCTGCATTGAGCGTATACTTTTTACAATTATGAAGCGTTCATTATAACTTTAACCCAGACCTGCTTTTGAAACGCCGAAGCAAGATATTACTTTCAACTCGGGAAATGCCTTCTATCCCATATAATTCGTTATTAATGAATGACTCTAATGAAGGAAAGTCTTCAACTAAAACGTGCATATGTAATGTGCTGGGACCTGTCATTTGGTAACAGCTTGCAACACTTGGGTTCTTAGCCAACTTTTCTGCTACTTTCACTAAGTATGCAGGTTCACAATCCACTTCAAAAAAAGCTGATACCTTTTGGCCAACAGCTTCAGAGTTGATAACAACACTGAATTTTTCAATTACGCCTTTTTCTACTAGCTGCTGAACACGGTCACGGACAACATTTCGTGATATGTTTAATTCCTTACCCATATCCGCATAAGACGTTCGGCTATTTATCGTTAATATCTCTAATATTTTTTTATCTATATCGGTAATCTTCATCTGTTTCACATCCTACATCGTTATCAGGATTCTTTTCTAAAATCATCGTATACTGTAACTTAAAAAAATTGAAAAGAATCTAACTTTCACTAGGCCTTAATCTAATAATAGACTTTCTAACATGGACTGTAAACCAACACAATACTTCAGGTTGGCTTTATCCACTTTTAAAAGAAAAAAATAACGTAGTTCAAAGGTTCAGATGAACATAACAAAAATTTCCAAAAAGTCGGATCTTTGGAAGGGTGTTTGGCCTACATAAGTTAAGTATACTATGAAATATTTAAAGTTTTCATTGAAAACTGTTAACGAACCATTTGCCGGTGTGGCTAAGTACAATATTAAAAAAAGCCTGCCTTCACGCCTACAGTTAGCTCAACGAGACCTGGAATTCATTCATCGCTTTCCCTGTTCCTTTTTCGTTCCATATATATGAGTACCGCAAGAACAATGAATGCAATCAATACAATGGTAGATAACCATGATAAGTCCATATCCGAGAAATACTCAACAATGTTCAATATGGAAAGCCCGAATAAGCAAACCATTAGTAAAACATCTTTTTTGCCTTGTTTCCTTTTTTCAAAAAACACTCCCAACATTTTTTCAAAAAATACTCCCATTATAAAACACCCCTTAATTTTTCCTCTGTAACATCATCGTTTCCTTTGACAATTTTCTTACTACACGCCCCTGCCCCTATGAACCATACGGATAAAAACAATGAGCCAAGAATTTCTTTAATGTTAGAACACCTTTTCCTTTGAATTTCATCAAAATGAATTTTATTAATGGTATGAGTTACCTTTAGATGTTCAAAATAAGACAAGGGCGGATCACTGATCATCCAGAGTAATTAATAAAAAAACAAAAATATATTGAAATATCAATTTAATTTAGTTATAATACGATACGTTCTTAATATTAGTTTGTATATAATTTTTAGAAAATTTAATAATTTTCTAAAATAGTAAATTTTGGTTTATTCGTGGAGGGTTTATTTTGTCTAACAAGGTACCATTTTCATTTATAGTAGTGATTGGGTTAATGTTATTTGCCCTATTCTTTGGGGCAGGGAATTTAATTTTCCCGCCAATGCTTGGTCAATCTGCAGGAACGAACATCTGGTCAGCTAATGCAGGGTTTTTAGTCACAGGTGTAGGATTACCGTTACTTGGTGTACTGGCACTCGGTTTTTCGGGAAAAGATGATTTACAATCATTAGCAAGCCGCGTCCATCCCGTGTTTGGAATTGTATTCACAACCGTTCTTTATTTAGCGATTGGTCCATTATTCGCAATGCCTAGAACCGGAAACGTTTCTTTTGAGATCGGTGTAAAACCTTTTTTGCCTGAAGACTCAGGGCCACTGCCTTTACTTATTTTCACCATCATCTTTTTTACGATTTCGTGCCTTCTTTCGCTCAATCCTGCGAAAATTGTCGAAATTGTGGGGAAAATATTAACACCCATCAAGTTGACATTCATTGGAATCCTGGTCGTAGTCGCTTTTGTTAATCCAATTGGAGATTTTCAAGCACCTGCCGAACACTATATGGTTCAACCATTTTTCAATGGGTTTAGAGAAGGGTATTTAACCATGGATACTCTTGCATCTTTTGTTTTTGGCATCATCATCATTAATGCCATTAAAGAAAAAGGTGCTAAAACAAAAAAAGAAATAATGATCGTTTGCGGAAAAGCGACTGCAATTGCTGCCGTTATCCTTGCCACCATTTATACAGCTCTCTCTTACATGGGTGCTTCAAGTGTTGAGGAACTGGGACGTTTGGATAATGGAGGCATTATCTTAGCGAAAGTCTCGGATTATTACTTCGGTGCATATGGCGGGCTTTTATTGGGATTAATGATCACAGTGGCTTGTATAACGACGAGCGTAGGGCTGATTACATCTTGCTCGACGTACTTCCATAAACTATTTCCAAACCTGCCTTACAAAACAATTGCTATAAGTTTATCCATATTCAGTGCAATCATTGCCAATATTGGATTGACCCAGTTAATTGCCATTTCTGTACCGGTAATGACAGCCATTTATCCATTAGCCATTGTTTTGATTTTCTTAACATTCCTTCATTCTTTATTTAAAGGAAGACCTGAAGTTTATCAAGGCAGCTTATTTTTAACATTCATCGTCAGTTTAATGGATGGATTAAATGGAGCGGGTATACACATTTCATTCATCAATGATTTCTTCACTGCAATCCTTCCTATGTATGAGACAGGACTAGGGTGGATCATCCCAGCCATTGTTGGAGGATTCATTGGGTATGCCAGCAGCGTCTTACGGTCGAAATTCGGTCCTAATCATCAAATAGATTAAATGGTATAAAATCGGTTCAGGAATATTTCCTGGACTTTTTTTATTTTCATTTAGGACGAATTAATCTTCTGTAGATCGAATTATCTCTGTGTAGGTGAATTATTTTCACTGCAGCTTTATTACGTTGTGATATTAACCAATATACCATAAACTGTAATATATTATGGATAATCCCCCTAATTTACCTAAGCTGCCTGTCTCCCAACGAGAAAAAAGCTGCCAAAAAGGCAACTCCGGCTAAGCTAGATAGCAGGGATATAAAATCCCAATCCCATTTCTTTTCACTTCTTATTCATTCCGTAATTTCTTCAGCAATTGAAAAATCTGCCCCCTATGATGCGATTCATGTTCAATCAAATGGTAAACGACCCACTCAGGCGTGACATCATATTGTTCAAGCACCCTCGGTTTACGCCAATCCGTTAGGTCCATTGAACGAAAGTTTGAAAGGAATACTTCACGTACCTTATTGAGGCGATAGAAATGTTCTTCTAATGTTTGTCCTTCAATGTGGGTTAGGGAGCCATCTTCCGCACGGCATCCTAATGGAAATAAAGCGCGTATTTCCGTATCCCATTCCGTAACAAGTACCTCCTCGTATAACCAATCCGCCTCGACCAATGCTATGTGATATAACATCGAGCCAATCGTTTGCCGTTCATCCATTTTCGAATCGAGTATATTTTGGCTAATTCCAGTTAATTCCGTTATAAGCGTACGGCGAACATCTTCTAAACACCATAGCCACCGCCCAATTTCTTCTTCATATTCCGGTAATACAGATACCAGTAATGCTCTTTTCTCCAAAAAGATCATCCTCCTCTTATTGAACGTACATTCTATTTAAATTGTTCGTTTCCTTCTTTTACATGAAAAATCGCCTGTTAATTAATGGCAAGCTTTATGGGAAGTTTAGTTTTATTGACGGTAAAGGCAGGACAAAAAGGGCAATCATCAGATTGCCCTTTCGTTTGTGTATGATTATTTCGTTTTATTTTAACTGATATCGTAAACCGATATTAACTCCCCATAAAAAGATTGGCCCTCATCTCATCTGTTATACGCCTGCTTTGTAAATGATCCTGTTCCCGTTCTTGTTCAACCATTATACGTTGCTCCAGTTTTTGAGCATATTGTGCATAGCCGATTCCATGAGCCTGAAACATTGCCTTTTCCATTGCCGACGTGTACGTTAATTCGAGAAAATTAATGAAGAATCAATCCTTTCCATAGTGAATTTCGTACTCATCTTATCATTGAAAATGCTAACTGACAAAGTTGCTACGGCTCCATATTCACTGATAATTCAGAATTCTCCACAGCTGTTCCTATCTCCATGTACGTAAACGCCATATCCCTCCCTCTTCCTCCATTTTCCATTTTTAACCGTAAAGATAAATTTTTAATTTGTTCAAAGCTATGAGCAAGTAGATAGGAATGAAGTCATTTTTTTAAACAAATTAAAAATCCCATTAACAAACTTGTTGTCAATGGGATGAATGTTTATTTATAAGAACCGAATATTTCTTTTGCCAATTTACGCCCAGTCGGAGTGGCAGCAAGGCCGCCCTCTGCCGTTTCACGAAGTGCGACTGGCATGGTCAATCCAATTTTATACATGGCATCGATGACTTCATCACATGGAATGCGGCTCGTAATGCCTGCAAGTGCCATATCAGCTGCCGTTATCGCGTTAGATGCACCCATTGCATTACGTTTCACACAAGGAACTTCAACCAAACCTGCCACTGGATCACAAACCAATCCAAGCATATTTTTCAGTGTGATTGCCATCGCTTCTGCGGCTTGACTTGGTGTACCGCCGGCCAGTTCTACAATTGCAGCTGCCGCCATTCCACTTGCCGAGCCCACTTCTGCTTGGCAGCCACCAGCTGCTCCAGAAATGGAAGCGTTGTTTGCAACTACGAATCCGAAGGCAGCGGAAGTGAAAAGAAAATCAATCATCTCTGCTCGGGTCGGGTTAAGTCTTTCTTTCACGGCAAATAACGTACCGGGAACCACGCCCGCAGAACCGGCTGTAGGAGTGGCACAAATCATTCCCATTGCTGCATTCACTTCGTTCGTCGCAACAGCTTTACTTACGGCATCCAATAATAAATTGCCTCCGAGTGCCTTGCCCGTCTTGATATAATTTTGCAAAAGAACGGCATCTCCGCCCGTTAGGCCTGTAACGGATTGCACGCCTTTCAGACCTCTTTCCACCGCCTGTTCCATCACTGTCAGATTCCTGTCCATCTTTTCAATGATCTGTTCTCTCGACAAGCCCGAGAACTCCATTTCTTGTAAAATCATGATTTCCGCGATTTTTACATGTTTACTTTCAGCAAGTTCAACCAACTCTGCTACATTTCGGAACATGTTTTTACCTCCATATCTATACCAACACTTTTAATGATTCTCACTCAACCATCCTTATGACTTGCGACACGTTTTCCAGTCCCTCAATTTCCTTCATGACTTCGCCCTTGATTTTCTGATCGACTTCAATCACCATGAGGGCCATTTGACCTTTTTCTTTTCGTGAAACTTCCATATGTCCAATGTTAATTTCATGATTGGCCAATACTGTTGAAACGGAAGATATTATTCCAAACACATCGTTGTGCACAACTAAAATGGCTGGGTTTTCACCCGACAATTTAAGCTTGAAAGTATTCAACTCCGTTATTTCTATCGTTCCTCCGCCAATGGAGATTCCAACAAGCTCTAATTCTTTATCTTCGTCAAACAGTCTGATTTTGACTGTATTAGGGTGATCCATCACAGTATCCTCGATTGTAAAGGAAACTTCCATACCCGCTTCTTCCGCTATCGTCAAAGAAGTAGGGATTCGTTCATCATCCGTATCGAAATCCAATATCCCGCCTACGACAGCAACATCCGTACCGTGTCCCCGATAGGTTTTTGCAAAAGAACCATATAAAGAAATAATGGCTTTCTTCGGTTGCTTTCCGAATAACGTCCTTGCTACTCTGCCAATTCTGGCAGCTCCTGCTGTATGTGAGCTTGAAGGTCCAATCATAACGGGACCGATTATATCGAATGCAGATCTGTATTTCATTTTGTAATGCCCCTTTTCTGGCAATATATTTTTTAACCGTCTTTCATCTCAAATAAGGGTGAATGAAGATCAAAAAGCGGCATAATTACTATATTAAGATATTTTTATCATTCCTGCAATGAAAACCCTTTCATTGCATACCCATATTAACATATATTACATAACATACCTACCAAAAACTTTTATTATTTATCGTAGAGATAGTATTTGATTTTTCAGTATTTTAAGATAATTAATAAAATCACTTACAACAATTAAACAGGTAAAAAAGCAGCCATCAGGCTGCTTTCCCTTCTATCTCTCCGCTCTAACTCGCTTTTTTCTCATCTTTGGATTTAGCGGCTCCCCAAATTTCGGAGACCCACTCAGGATGATCGATGAACGGATTGCGGTTATTCTGCCAGTCATATATGACCTCATTACGGTGGCTCTCGAAATCATCGACTGGATCGAGAGCATTCCATTTCAAAAGTGTCGATAGCTTTCCATGAAGCGGCTTCGGATACGTATTGACTGTATCGGATAGTTCCAGATCCAATTCACCATTTCCTTCATAGCGGACGGCCATGTAAAAGAGCATCCGGGCTATATCACCTTTAACATGATCTGGCGGTTCCCATGAATCTGAATCAAACTTACATTCACAACCGCTATATGTTTGACCGCCATCGTCGAAATCCAGATGGCCCCGTTTACCATTGACTGTAACATCAGCCGGACGGAGGTGATGAAGGTCGGTCCCGGGACCTATGCTTGTTCCAAAATCACCGTGGGACTTAGCCCAAACATGCTCACGGTTCCATTGTCCTGCATTGCCTCCATTAGCGTTCTTCGAAATCGATTTTCCAGAGTAAAGCAAGATGACATTCTGGTTGTTTGCCGGATCTTCATCCGTTTCTTTAAGGGCATTCCACACTTGATCATAAGATAACTTCGTATGACCCTTAATAATCGAGTGCAGAACCGATTTCAATTCCGGGCCTGTTTTTCCTGTCGCCGTTTCGTAATAAGCTTCAAGCGGCTTATCCTCCGTTACGGTCAACGTGAAGCGGGCAACCACTTCCGATAGATGGTCCTCAGCCTTAACTGCAACAAGGTATGTTCCAGCTTCATTTGCAGGAAGGGTTAATATTGGGCCGGCAACAGTACCGATAGTGGATGAAAAGGTCAGATTATCTTCATCCGGATCTGAGAAGTGCTCACTCAAATCGATAGTGACCTTAGAACCGGCTTTCACTTCAAGATTCTCCAGTTTTTTCGTTACAACAGGCGCTTGATTTTCTTTAGGGTCGAAAGGGGAAGCGATTGCTTCCCCTTTTGAATCGACAAATTTGATATTAGACGCGTCGACACCATCTGTTACAGTCCATTTCTGAACATTTTCAGCACCCCTGATTTCTTTTACATTGGCGTTATCAATGATGACTTCCTTCACCGCCATGCCTCCAAAATCAATGATTGCGCCTTCCTTAGCCGGTTTTATCGTCACAGTTGCATCCTTCAGCCCAAGGCCTTTGAGTACGGCATAGGAACCTTTTAACCAGATCCCTTCCTCGATGTTGGATGTTTCGTCAAGATCGATCAAAACACTAGGTGAAGCAATCGTAAGTCTTTTTGTTTTAACGTTTGTTAAATGATACGTTTTATCTGGAGCAGCGGGTTCAACTCCCCCTGATTCAGATAAAGATGTTTGAATCAATACAGGGTCATGATCACTTGCCCTTCCATGAGCTTTCATGAAGGATGAGTTAATATGGACAATATCGACTTTTGTTGCCGCCGCCATATTATTCGATACAAGGATATGGTCCAGTACTTGTGAATTGCCTTGATATGTGTAAGAATAACGTTTTTCAAAAGGAACTTTCTCGATCATATTGGTTAAATCTTTACCCTTTAATGTTTTAAGCGGAGCCGAAAATTCAAAATCATTAAAGTCTCCAAGCAAGACGATATTCGCCTTGGCATCCTGTGACTTGATATCACTTACAAACCGATTGACGATGGAGGCAATTTGTAGCCTCTGCGTCTCACTTGAAAGGATAGGAGGTTGGTTCCTGCCGAATAATGGCTGGTCGCCGCCCTTGGAGTTAAAATGATTGGCCACCACCACTACACTTTCCCCTTTAAATTCGAATTGAGCAGCTAAAGGCTTCCTGCTTGAAGTAAAGGCAGAATCAGTAGGCTCTATTCGTCCAGGATTCAAGGTGAGTTTTCCATCTTTGAAGGCAACGGATTGCGTCGCCGTTCCTTTCGTCCCCTCAGTTAATTTGACACGGTCCACATTATATAAAAAGCCTACACGGATATTCCCGCCAGGTGCCCCGCCATCAAGTTTATCTTCTGGAGCGATATCGATGAATTGATATTGCGGTCCGCCCAACGCTTTTATTTTGTCGGTCAGCTTCTTGGCACTTTGAGCAGAATCCGTTGTCCCGCTATCTGTTGCCCCATCATTATCTTGCATTTCCGTTACGCCGATTATATCCGGCTGTTTAAGATTAGTAATGATGGATGTTGCGATCGTTTCAACTTTCGAGTCAGCGGTTTGTGTGGAGAAATTCTCGATATTATAGGAAGCGATCGATAATTTATCGGAATCCTTCTCCAAGGATGTCACTTCCCGGGCCGTACCGCCATCCTTTAATGCCGGCAGCTGATTTTTATCCGTCAATACCCTATAGTTGCTATATCCATAACTGATGACACCCGTAACCGAGCCTTCAAAAGAATCACCCGTTTTCGCTACAAAAGATTCATCATCCATATCCAGGGTTATTCTTTCAGGATTGAAATCCGTTTCCGTTATTTTGACACCTTTAACTGCAGTCGTCGTTTCCATATTCCCCGGAATCACGACCAATTCACCATAGTCTTGAGGAGCGACCACTTTCGGGTTATATACTTGCACGAGCATTCCTTCCAAACTCTCGTAAAAATCAATGCCGTCCTCGTTCGGATTAAAATCTGTCAATCTATCATCATCGATGTTCTCAGACAGCGGAATGACATCTTTTCCAATGATGATCGGTTCTGGCATTGCTACAGTTCCAAGCTTTTCAATAGTCGTATTCGTCAATTCGGTTGTTGGCAGATCCGTCGTTTTCATTTCAGCGTATCCTTCGATATACCACTCCACGACTTTACCTGCCACTTTGACATGATCTCCCGCTTTTAGACCATGCGCTTTGTTGTACACGAGTATTCCCTCTGAAGTCGTTAAGTCCTTATCCGGATTCAGATCTTGCATGTAAAAGTTATTCGCATCCTTTACATAAGTGACGACACCTTCAACACCTGAGACGAGTTGATTCTCATATGATGAAAAATGATTCATCCCCTGAATGTCACGGATCTTCAATTCATTGGTTTTGATAACCGTATAGGCAAATGTGAAAACTTCCGATGTCTTATCATTGACAGCGATTGCCTTTATGACAGTATCTTCCGTTAAGAAGATAGGATCTGTGTACAAGGCACTTGAAGACGTCGGAGTGGATCCATCCAGCGTATAATGGATTTTTGCTTCTTCCCAGGCCGATTCAAGTGTTACTTTTGTATTTTCACTAACCGTACCAGGGAAAATATCCGGGTAAACAGCTGGTTTGTTCACCAGTTCATAATCTTCAAGACCACGTGGCTTCAGTTGATACGTGTCATTGAACTGCGATGCTATCCCGGTTACGGAAATGACATCCCCCGCTTTAAAGTTCCTCAGGAAATCTTCATAATTCGAACCGTTCCGGTTATCATGGCGAACGGTAACAGAGTTTCCTTCAGTATCTGCCGCCTTGAATTCGAATGTTCCGTATGTTCCCGATGCCGCCAATTCAGTAATGGTCGCTTTTTCAATCGTGACCAGCTCACCTTGCGTTTCTTCATTGACGCCAGCGGCATCGATTTTTTGGATTTCAGGAAGTTCATTCCCGGAAGAAACCACTTCAAGGGAGGTTGGTTGGATTTGTAATTCCTTATTATAAGCGGATACTTGTCCGATTAAACGAACCTTATCCCCTTGCTTTACATCCACAGGCCATGAAGAACCATAAACATATAGCCCAGCCGTTTCATCTTGGATATAAAAGCCTTTTCCTCCCCAATAACCTAGCCCTGTGGTGACCACCCCATCGACCTGCACTACATCTTCAGTATTCGTTCTTGCCTCGGCGATGGAATCCAGAACCTTCACATCAGGCTCTTCAGGAGGTGTTCCTCCATCAGTGATGATAGTGTAATCGGTTGCGGATTTCAGACCTGGCACTGAAAAATATCTTTCCAGCTTTCCTGTAATCGTCACCTGTGCTTTGAGTAATTCCGGATGTTCGACTAGATTCAACGCCGTACGGATATTACCGGCCGGAAGCTGAACAGGTATGATTTTCTTTACATCCGTTTCATCCGGACTATCCGCAATACCTATATTCGTACCTTCAGTAAAAGGCGATGTTTGTTGATAGCTTGTACCGCTTTTAGCTGTACCGACAATATATCCCTTCACCGTTGCCGTGCCACTGTTATTATTAATCGCTTCCGTTACCGTTATAGTCCCTTCCGCATTTGCAGCGTCTGCATATGGCAAAACCGTTGATAGCACGATCAATATGGCAAAGAAAAGCCTGCATATCCCATTCTTCTTCAAAATCTCAACCCCTCCAACTTTTTACGTAGGTTCAGCATTCATACCGATTAAAAAATCGTTTCGCCATTCACGGTGACACCGCTTAGGCTCACGGTTTTACCGTTAAGTCCCGATAAATCCAAATTACCCTCGACTGTAACATCTGAAAAAGTAAAGCTGTCTGGAGGGGTTCCCGTTAATGTAAGATTTCCTTTAACCACTGCATTTTCCAATGAAGCAATATCCGTGATGTCCACAACTACATTACCCTCATGGTTTTTTGGAGCATCAGCCGTTCCGCCAAAGTCTTTGGCCAACACCGTAGTCGGGTCTGTAGAGTTTCCGGCCACATCTTTGATGCGTCCTTCGATGCTTGGATCGACAGTTTTGAGCCCACTTACATAATCCCGTAGATTCTCCCAATCAGCGAGTCCGATATCCGTCACTCTTCCTTCTTCATAAGCCTTCTTGAAAACGGTGAATCCATCTCCGCCCTTAGCTGTAAAAGCATTGGTCGCCACGACATATTCCTTCGCTGCATCCAGTTCGGAATATGTTCCATCTTGTCCCAGGACTTCAACCTTTGTCACACGATTGCCTGATTCCTTTGAACTATCGTAGCTGAATTTCATTCCGGATACATGCAGGAAGCCGCCATTTTCCTTAGGAGCCAAGCTGACACTATGCTCTAATGCTTCATTGATCTCTGCACCCGTAAGCGCCATCGTCGCTAACGTATTCCCAAACGGTAAAACGGTCAGTATTTCCCCTAAAGTGATCTCACCTTGATCGATACCTGCACGGATGCCCCCGCCATTTTGGAAAGCAATGACCGCATCCTTATTGAATTCTTTTGCTTTACTAAGCATTCCGTCCGTAATTAAATTACCCAGTTCTGTTTCATTTTTACGAACACTCGGTTTCGTTTCATCCCCTGCATCACGCGGTGTGTCCAAAGCCTTCACAGCTGTTGCCCCAGTCTGCGTTTCCTTCAGCTCCTTAATCTTCGAGGAGTATGTTTCGAGCACTGTTGCCGCTTCAGGATCATCCTGTTTTTCAGAAAGCTTAATCAGCTGACCGGCTTGTCCGACAATCTTGCCTTTCTTATCGAATTCCACATCAATCGTTCCTAAAAAGTCGCTATACTGATACCCTTGAACGATGACTGTCGGATCTTTCGTTTCCCCCTTATCATCCTTATCAATTACAACGGGGGCGTTTAACTGCGTATGGCTATGTCCGCCCACAATCACGTCGATGCCTTTGACCTTGGCAGCTAATGTTAAATCATTGTCATAAGCTGCATTGTCATCATAACCAATATGGGATACGGCAACTATCTTATTAACCCCCATGCCTTTGAACGCCTTGACCGCTTTTTCTGCCTCTTCAAGATAGTTTTCAAATACTATACTTCCAGGACTTGAAATATCTTTCGTTTCTTCAGTCGTAAGCCCAAAGAAACCCACCTTCTGACCATCCACTTGTTTTACGATTCCATTGTATATCTTCCCTTGCTCCGGATTACTTGAAATCAGGTCCGAAAATAGTCCCTTAAACTTATCATCCTTGGAGAAGTCCACGTTCGAACTGACAAATGGGAACTGAGCCCCCTTAATGAAGTCAGCTAAAGCTTGATGCCCTTCAGCGCTTGATCCCAAGTCAAACTCATGATTCCCAAATGTCATGACATCATATTTCATTAAATTCATGAAGCGAAGATCCGCTTGCCCTTTGAATTCATTAAAATAGAGGGTTCCCGAGAATACGTCACCAGCATCCACCAAAAGAGCTTGCGGTTTACTCTTACGCACTTCTTTAACAGCCGTCACCCTTTTGGCTACATTGTCCAAGTGGGCATGCGTGTCATTCGTATGCATCAAGGAAAGCGTGATTGCCTTCGCTGGATTTTTCAAAGCTTCTTTAGCAGCTGCCACTTTCTTATCCGCCAATGCTATTTTCGCTTCGAATTCCTTTCGGTCCGACTCCTTGATCCCATTTAAATGGATGTCGGCTCTCGCCTTTTTAGCCGCTTTTATCTGTTCTTTCGTTTTAAGTTCCCCATTGGCAAGAGCTACATAGGCATTGACCCGTTTTGCCACTTCTTTTTTCTTTTCTGCATATACCGCTTCATCATACTTACCTTTCACCTCTTTAACATAAGCATGAATGGCTTTACCGAGTTTGGATGTTTTGCTGACCTTTTTCAACTGCGAAGAAACGGTATTCATCCGGTTGTCCGCGGTCTTTAAATCACCTTTCTTCACCCAGTAAGCAGCTTTCTCATAGTAGTACGGCACTTTCAGGTCACCGCTCAAAGCCGTTTTGGTCGATTTAGTGAATTTATCGTATAAGAGCTTTTCGATTTTCGCACCGTAAACCGTATCTTTAATATCTTTGTCTGTCTTTTTCACGGCATTATCCAGTGCCTCGTATTGGTTCCTGATATCAATAGATTTCTTGGCAAGAATTGAATTCGTAAGGGCGCTAATCGATTTGTCATGGGCAGCTTTTGCTTTTTCTGCCGCTTTATACCCTTTCACATATCCTTCTGAACGAATGATATACTTATCATAAGCTTCGATTTCTTTGTATTTGGCTTCTTTTTCTTTTTTGCTTAGCATTGATTTTTTAATGGTAGAGTTGATGTCTTTTTTTGCTTGTATTGCAGACTTGATTTGTTTCTCAACAGTGGATACGGAAGCGAGTTTAGAAGAGTAGAAATAGGTGTCGAATGGTTTTTTGATGGTGGCCTTTGCCGTTTTGATTTTACTATTCAGGCTAGTGGCAGCATCCGATGGTGCCGGTGCTACTGCTACGATCGTTGTCGCAGCCATTATGGTTGCTGTTGCAATTTTAACGATTTTCTTTTTCCCCATTAGAGTAATCCCCCCGTAAGTTCTATACTGGCATAACATTTCGCGAACATATCCATGGTTTTTACACATTTTTCAAAATATTAAACCTGAATAAATTTTATTGCTTATACACAAATCCACCCTACTTTTTTCCTCTAAAGATTCGTGTATATCCTATATTACAACAAAATAATCCAATTTTAAAACAAATTTACAATGCAACACGGAATATTAACAGAATATTATCATTATAATCACCCCAAAATACCCATCTGTATCTAGATGATATATCAACAAAATTATTTAATGGTAAAATAGTATCATTATTTCTCCGTAATCAATTTTGGTCTTTATACCTACAGAAGATCAAAAAAAAGAGAGAGATTTAAATCTCTCTCTCAAGTTTGTAGACAAAAGGGCTTCGGAAAACGTAACTTTGATCAAGAACCAACTGACCCAAAGCAATACCTTCAACTCCTCAGGTATGGTTTATATCAAAATTTTATAACAAAGTTGATTGGAGAGGAAGGTGCGAGACTCCTGCGGGAAGAGCGAGTCTAGGGAGACCCCGCAGGCGCAAGCGGAGGAGGCTCCCAGACCGCCCGCGGAAAGCGAGTGCCTGGAGCGGAATTCAACGTCCAACTTGTACAGTCTGTGGGAGAGATTTAAATCTCTCCCAGTCTTTGAGCTGCATCATTGAACATGAATTTTTAATAATCCATAACAAGCAGAACAACATTACTCCCATATTTTTAAGTTGGATAATATAGGATCATGCTTAAGCGAGTTAATGTTTCCCCTGAATTATGGTAAGTATGCGGTCTGTCAGCCTTGAATCTGATAGAATCACCATTCCTTACTGTATATTCTTCGTTATTTACACGTACAGTCAATTCCCCTTCAAAAACAGTTATGTACTCTTCAGTTCCTTCTCTATGCGAATCGGAACTTAGGAATCCACCTTTTTCTATCTCGACTGAATATACTTCAAAGCGCTTCTCATCTTCAAAGGGAAAGTAGGGATAAACTCGATATTTGCCGTTATCTTCAGATAATGATTGGATTTCACTTTTTAAAACAATTTTTGTATCCGGCTGCGGACTATTTATCAGTGAAGAAAATGAAATCTTTAATCCATTGGCTATTTTCCAAATTGTTGTAATCGTAGGGCTCGATCCGCCCCTTTCGATTTGTCCGATCATCGTTTTGCTTACTCCGGTTAATTCAGCAACTTTTTCAAGACTTAATTTCTTACTTTCCCTGATGGCTTTTAAATTGTTAGCAATAATAAAATTTATTTCTTCCATAAAAATGCTCCTTATTTACAATATAACGTCGGCATTGTACAATAAAAAGTAAGTCGTTATAGTGTCACTTTTGGTCATTATAACATACAAAGGGGAGTCAACCATGCCTTTACTATCTTTTTTGTTATTTGTTTTTGTTACAAGTTTCACTCCAGGTCCAAATAACATCATGGCAATGTTATTTGCGAACAAGTACGGGTTAAAAAAGACGATTAAATTTTGTTTTGGGGTAGGTGCCGGTTTTTTTGTAATAATGTTATTGTGTAGTTATTTTAATGTTTTGCTTGAAAATTTCATACCAAAGATTGAATTTATCATGACTATCCTAGGTGCAATTTATATGCTGTATCTGGCCATAAAAATCATTTCCAGTTCAAATAAAGATAAGGACGATAATGATGACAGGAACAACAGTTTTATAGCGGGCATGCTTTTACAATTCATAAATCCAAAAGGCATCTTATATGGCATCACGGCAATATCAACCTTCATACTACCTTATCACTCTTCAAATTTCAGCTTACTATTCTTTTCATTATTTCTGGCTTTTGTTGGTTTTATGAGTACGTTCTGTTGGAGTATGTTCGGTTCGGTTTTTCAAACGTTTTTATCAAAGTATAGAAGTCAGTTTAATGTAATCATGGCTTTGTTATTAGTGTATAGCGCCATTTCGATTCTTGTACAATGAAAAAGGGCAACGGGTTCGATCCTTCATTAAGAAAGATTGCCAAGTTGTAGACTAAGGGGACTTCATCAAAATCTTAAAACAAAGTTGATTGGAACGGAAGGTACGAGACTCCTGCGGGAAAAGCGCGTCCAAGGGAGACCCCACAGGCGCAAGCCGAGGAGGCTCCCAGACCGCCCGCGGAAAGCGAGTGCCTGGAGTGGAAATGAACGTTCGAAATTTACAACCCCTCAAAAAACTTTACGCTTATTCCATTCCAGCCCCATCAATCAAAGTTGAATCGTTAACCTTGAATATCCCGTTTGTTATATCCGATAAAGCCAACAGCCAGTAATATTATAGCTATGATTGTAAGTATGGATACTTTCATGAAGTCCATATCTTCAATAGGAAGTTTCGGAATATGGCCAAATGGTGTTAGTTTACCCATCCATTCCGGGAATTGAAGCATTCCCCCTAAATAGACGACTAAGATTGAATATGTCAAGTAAAGCCAAGTTAAGACAGATAATCTTGGTGCAATACCGATAAACAGCACTGCAATGCCAATCATGATCCACATCGCAGGCAGATAGACCATTGCTGCACGATATAAAGTGCCAAAAGCAATCCCTTCATTCATTACTGAATTCCCGACTGCCCAAAGACCAATTGCAGCTAGCGTAATCATGAAAAAGCCGCCAATAACGGAGATGATAAAGTAGCTGCCCATAAGCCTTGTACGTGATACAGCGCGGCTCAGTAAATGTTCAGTATGATTCTTTTTCTCTTCCCCTTTAAGCTTTAACATCGCCATTAAAGGTGGAATGGTGCATATCATGGAGATGATCGACATCAACATGGTTAAAAATTGCTCTGTCAGCGAGTAACCTTCAACAGGCGTTAATAGTTCAGCCATCATTTCATTTTCTGCAAAAAAGGATTCCAAATCACCTAAAACGGAACCGTAAGATGCTCCTAAAATGAACATCCCGACTGCCCACGCAATCAATCCTGTAAGCTGAAGCCTTAGTGCAAGACCAAGCGGACTTTTTAAAAAGGATGAAGCATATTTCCTGCCAGGCTTAGCCGGTATGAATCCAGCTTCCAAATCACGGATGGAATTGAGATAGAGAGAAATTACAACCAAGATAATTGCTGCACCGATCGTCAGTATGATTGGCCACCAATAATTATTCACATATACTTCTGAACCCAAAACCCAACCCAATGGTGAAAACCAGGAAAGTGCCTCATTGCCAACATCCCCAATTGCCCGAATAAGATAGGAGAGAAGCAATACAGTGATGGAATACCCGATCGTACCTCGCGCACTCTCCGTAAGCTGGGCAAATAATGCCGTTATCGCCGAGAAGAAAATACCGGTTGCCCCTAAAGCAGCTCCATACATAAGGGAACCTTCCAAATCCATGCTTTCAATTCCCAGAGCATACAATCCAAAACCCGTTATTAACGCAATCAATGCATTCGTTCCAAACGATATGGAGATGGTTGCATTTAAATTAGCCAAACGGCCAGCTGGCAGAGAACGAATCATCTCAATACGGCCGTCCTCTTCATCTGCGCGTGTATGGCGCGTAACTAGCAAAATACTCATTATTCCTACAGCAATAGCAGTTAAAAGTAACATTTGATGCGCCATCATCGCTCCGTTTGTATAGTCATCCAGGCCGTAACCTTTCCCCACCATCGCTGTCATTGCCGGGTTCCTCATCGTTTCTGCAATGGTTTGCCTTGCTTGCCCAGTCGGATACAGATCAGTGAATGCCATTGCAACCATAAATGAAAGGACAGATAGGGAAATTAACCAAACAGGGATCCGAATCCGATCTTGCCGTACTATTAATCGGCAGAGTCTTCCAGTATTATGATAGGACTGCATCGGCATTATAACGCACCTCCCGACCCTGAATCGGAAGTCTTCCTTATTCCTTCATAATGGCTCATGAATAAATCTTCCAATGTAGGCGGCGCACTTTCCAATTTCACAATTCCAAACTGGCTTATATACTTCATCACATTATCCAATTCATCTGTATCCACTTGGAATGAAAGTGCTTGATCTTTCTTCACTATATCCTGAACCCCGTTTACATTCCCTAAAGCAGTAATTGGTTGCTTCGTTTCGACGAGCAAGCTTGTTCTGGTTAAGTGACGTAACTCATCCAATGTTCCCGTTTCAATGATTTGTCCTTGCCGAATGATGGCCACTTTATCACATAACCTTTCCACTTCAGAAAGAATGTGACTGGAAAGTAATATGCTTTTCCCTTCATTTTTCGCCTCCATCACACAATCCTGGAAAACTCTTTCCATCAATGGATCCAGACCTGATGTTGGTTCATCCAATATATAAAAGTCGGCATCAGATGAGAAAGCAGCAATCAAAGCAACCTTTTGCCGGTTCCCTTTAGAATAGGTTCTACACTTTTTGGAAGGATCCAAATCGAATTTTTTTATTAGTTCTTCGCGTCTGCTTTTATTGTTCGTGCCACGTAGTTCAACAAACAGATCAATTACTTCCCCGCCTGTTAAGTTGGGCCATAGGTTCACATCTCCTGGAACATAGGCAATTCGCTTGTGAATTTCAACCGCGTCTTTCCAAACGTCCTTGCCAAAAATCTTCGCTTCCCCATCCGTCGCTTTTAAAATCCCGAGCAGCACACGAATCGTTGTTGATTTTCCGGCACCATTAGGACCGATGAATCCAAATACCTCACCTTTATTCACCTCAATGTTCACACCATTTAAAGCTGTAAACTTTCCAAACTTTTTCGTTAAATCCGTTGTTTTCAATACTGACATCCCTCATCCACCTCTTCCTCATTGATTAAATATGAAATGATATTATGAAATATTTTAATTGATTTAGTTCATAATATATAAAATAAGGAATCCTGACAATAGTTTATGAACTAATTTAATTGTTCTATTACATATTTTTAATTAAACTAAGGTTGAGGTGAAATAAATGGACGGGTTTCAACGACGCAGGGAACAAAAAAAATTGAATATACTTGAGGCTGCTTTAACATTATTCATGGAGTATGGTGTACAAAAGATTTCCATTGGGGAAATAGCCAAAAAAGCAAATGTATCTCAAGTAACGATATATAATTACTTTGAAAGTAAACATAATTTAATTCATGAGGTTTTTCTTTATTATACGGATAAGGCATTGGATGAATTTGAACAAATACTTAATAGCAACATGGCTTTCCCTGAGAAAATAAAGCAAATCATGTTTGCTAAGAATGAAACTGCGAAACAAATTCATGAAGATTTTTATCAATATTTAATGAGGGAATATACTTCCGGAATCGATTATATGGAAAAAATATATACAGAAAAGGCTCTGCCACGCTTTATTGAACTGTTTGACCAGGGGAAGGAACAAGGATATGTAGATCCAAACTTATCTAATGAAGCCATTTTATTTTATATAAAAGCGATGACTGAATATATCCAACGGGAAGAGGTTTATCAAAAAATCCTGCCTTTGACTGAGGATATCATGAAGATTTTATTTTATGGGATAGTCGGAAAAAATGATGAATGAACCAAAACCCCGGAATAAAAAAAACGGTGTGAATCGATTCACACCGTAAAATCTTTTTTAAGATCATTCAATTCCTTTGCCAAAATGGATTTCCTTAATCCTTTTTGGCGATTGAATTCTCTCATTTCCTTTGGACTTTGATAAGAAAGCCTGACGTGGTAGTAATTTATATGCTCGATGATGGCGAAAACATAAAGAAATAAATACCAATAAATTCCTGATCCAACTACTTTTAATTGATAAAAAAAGACTGCTATTCCTGTGGCAATAAGTAATAGGTTGATCCTTTTAAAGAATAGAAAAATCCGTAATTGCGTATAAGGTAAATGGGCGTAATCGTTTTCTTTTGCCCGTTTCCATTTAAGAAACCAATATAAACTTCCTTGAAGCAAAATAAATTCCAATAGGACGAACGCATAAACAGATGAAAATGAAGTTAAGTAGGAATCGGTCCAATCATGTTGCATCAGAAACGAAACCCAAAGTACAGCAAAAATCACAGTTGCCATCAATTCGCCTGTATATAAATGAAATAATTTTCTTTTCACCCTTTTTTGCATAAGATTCCCCTTCTCACCCCTTAATAAGTTTTCCCATCTATAATCTTCTTGAAGCTTAACCCCTCCGTATTTTTCCATATATATGATATACGATGGACAAAGTTTCCCGTTTCATGAATTACGCTATAATTTTCTTTCCTGTTAAATGAAATTTCCGATGCATATCAATAATTTAATGATAGAATTGGTAATTATTGTTACGTCATGAATAGGAACTAGTAATAATCATTCGTTATGGAGGGATTAGTGAATTGAGTCATTTTATACATAATACATTGTCGGGACTAAAAGAATTGTTGAATAAGAAAGACCAAATGAAGACAGTATCAGACGAAGGAGAAGTTGGTAACGTTTCGTGTTCTTATAACGCTCCGATAAAGCCAACTGAAGTTGAAATGTTTGAAAGTGAAAACAATATCAAGCTTCCTGAAGACTACAAGGCATTCTTAACACTCCATAATGGGGCAAGAATATATGAATTGATTGATGACGACAGTGTTAATATAGGGGGCGGTCTTCATTTATTTAGTTTAAATGAAGTAAAAGAGGCTCAAGAACTTGAGATTATAGGTGAACAGGGGATTCCGATTGGACATTTATTGGAAGATTGTTTTCTAATATTAGATAAAGAAAAACTAAAGGTCGAGGATCCAAATTACCTTCAAATATTGGAGTTTACAGAGCTTTCATCTCTAAATCTTAATTTTGAAATCTTCTTGGACCGCTACATTATTTCACAAGGTGTACCGTTTTGGAGCTGGCCTATATACACAGCTGAAAACTACTATAGAACCAGGTAAAATAAATAAAAAGAGCGATCGCTAAGAAATGCAGTCGCTCTTTTTTTGTTTCGAATCTTCCATTCAGATTCCGAAAGCCCATTTTAATTCGTGGTCAATGTTAATAATTTGGCGGAAGTATAATTATATTTCTCAATTGAAAAATCGAAAACGACTCCCGCTTTTAAGAAGACCGTATTTTCAACAATTAAAGTCGGATCTCCTGGTTGCAAGTCCAAAAGCTTTGCATCATCGTCATTTAGTTTCTCACATGAAATGATTTTATCTGCAAAACCAATATTCAACTTTAAATCCTCGACGATATATTCATAAATGGAACCATTTGCGATTTCTTTATTTAAAATGGGAATGATGTCTTTATTGAAAAAGGATTCTTCTATTACAATGGGTTCACCATTTAAGTACCTAACCCGTTTGAGGTTATAGATTTTGGTTTTTACATTACATTTCATTTGTTCGGCCAATTTTTCATCAGCTTCTATTAATTCCAACTTCAGCACTTTACTTGTCATTTCATCCTTTGCAAACTCTTTGGTTAAGCCATTCATATCCTTCATAGAAATACAGCCGGGTCTGGAAAATTCCCTTAGGAATATGCCGCTTCCTTGAACTTGGTATATATAACCCTGTTCAACCAATATATTGATTGCTTTTCTTATGGTATTCCTGCTGACATCGAACTTCTTCATCAACTCATCTTCAGTAGGTAACTTAGTATTTAATGTATATTTTCCATCTAATATTTCTTTCTCCATTTGTTCTACGACCATTCTATACTTTACACCCATATTTCCATATACCTTCCTCTATACATAATGATTTCGAACGTTTTCGAACAATAGTTTAGACTAAAAGAGAGGTTTTCTTTACAATAGTTTATTTCATAACGATTGTAAAGAAACCTCTGTTTCTTTTTAAATCAACTAACTTTTTCAATTGGGGTTTCTTGTTCCAGCGCTACTTTATCAAGCATTTTAACGAATGGGAAATATACCATGGTAGCCATACCCAATATAGCTAGTTGGACGACTGCCCCTTGCCATCCCGATAATAAAAAGCCTGAAATGATTGGCGGGGTTGTCCACGGGACCTGTACCGCTGTAAATGGATGGATAAACCCTAAAATAATTGAAAAATACGTCATCAATACGGCAATGACAGGAACCAAAACAAATGGAACGATCATTAAAGGGTTAAATATGATGGGAAGCCCGAAAATGATTGGTTCATTAATATTGAATAAACCTGGAACCAGCGACATTTTAGATAACTGATTCACTTGCTGTGATTTAGCGACAAGCAACGCTGCTGCAATTAAACCTAATGTTATGCCCGCACCACCGAATTTCGCGTAAATATCCACTAGCTGAACCGTAACGATTTTTGCATTTCCGCCTACGGCCAGCGTGTTACCGGCATCTATGACAGCTTGATTCGCCAAGGCATTTGAAGTTAAAATAGGTGCCATGATTCCCATGACGATATTCGGACCGTGTAATCCAAACCACCAGAAAATGGAGATTAATGCCATGATAATGATGATTCCAGGTAATGTATCTGATAGATTTTGCATGGGGATCTGTAATACCTTATAAATGATTTCAGTCATTGATACGCCTTGAATCTTATCACAAATGAGGAAAATGAACATCGATAATAACATGATCACAAATCCAGGAACTAATGCCGAGAAGGCATTTGAAACACCAGATGGTACGCTTTCCGGCATTTTGATCCTGATATTTTTTTTGATGAACCATGTGTAGATCGCACCGACAGCCAACCCTACCAATATGGATGTTATCATCCCTTGTCCGCCTGTCCAGGCTTTAGGAATGACTCCGCCAACCACTTCCCCAGAAGGACTTTCAACAAATGAATTGCTGAGAATCAAAAATGAAATGATACCGATTATCCCTGCTGGAACGGCTTCAATATTGCTTGTTTTCACATAGGAGTAAGCGATTCCAAAAACGGCTATGAGGGCAAGAATGTCAAAGGTGGCTCCTGTAACTTGATTCAATGGCACCATCCAATCTGCACCAAATAAATTAGCCATGATTTTATTCCAATTCTTGATCGGCAGGTTTGCTATTAATAAGAAAATGGAGCCAATAAGTGTCAACGGCATCGTAAGTACGAAACCATCCTTAAGTGCGACGGTTGCTTTTGCATTTGAAAATTTCATGAATGCAGGCATCATTTTCTCGAATAGTTTTTCAATACGCGACATAACTACCCCTCCTAGTAAAAGTGAATGATACTTACTAAGTAAGACTGACCTTATCCTGGAAATGGATTAGGTCGGTCTTTTTTTCATGATGACTGAAAGCGTTACAGCTCTTCTCCTCTTGTTTCAATAATGTGCTTATACCAATGGAACGATAACTTCTTCTTTCTTTCCAAATTATTTTTATGATCCACATAAATAAAACCATATTGTTTTTTATAGCCGTTTAACCAGCTTAATAAGTCAATGACTGACCAAGCATAATAGCCTTTTAAGTTAATTCCTTCACTTATTGCACTTTTAATCACGGTTAAATGCTCTTCAATATACTTGATTCTTGGGACATCGACAATTTCACCATCTATGATTGGATCTTCATCGCCCAGACCATTTTCAGTGATATAAAGTTTTACATCGCCATAACGTACCTTCAGCATTCTTAAGCCATCCAAGAAGCCCTCGGAAGAAATTTCCCAGCCCCATTTTGTATATACTTTATCCTCCATCATGACCGTTCTGTATACACCGTCGAATGATGGGTTGCCAGGTTTCCCGGTCGACTTATCACGATCAATTTTCGTGCTTTCAATGGCTCCATCAATTTTGGCCACCCTTGCTGGCTGGTAATAATTCAAGCCCATGAAATCATTGTAATCAGCCGTATCCTTCAACAAAGTCAACTCTGCTTCTGTCCAATCAGGTGTCAGGCCTTTTTCCTTTAAGGCATCCACTACATAACTTGGATATTCCCCTTTTAAAATCGGATCATAATACCAAAATGTTTGATAGTGATTCGCATGCATCGAGGCAAAAATATTTTCTTCTTTGCCATCAATGCTAAAAGCGGGGTTAAAAACATGTGTTATGCCAATTTCGCCATAGTGCTTTAAGCTTTTATAGATTTGAACGGCTTCAGCATGAGCCACGAATACATTATGGGTAGCTTGAAAGTATTTTTTTTGATCGTTTACAAGGCCTGGTGGATGGGCTCCATTCAAATATCCTAATGTGCAGAATACAACGGTTTCATTAAAAGTGATCCAATGTTTCACCCTGTCACCGAAAGCCCTGAAACAAACCTCGGCGTATTTAGCGAATGCACGTATCGTTCTTTTATTCACCCAGCCCCCGTCCGCTTCTAAACTCTGTGGTAAATCCCAATGGTATAGTGTAACGAACGGGACGATTCCATATTTCAAACATTCGTCTATGACATTATTGTAAAATTCGATTCCTTTTTCGTTTATTTCACCGTCACCGTCCGGGATGATGCGCGTCCAGGAAACTGAAAATCTATAAGACTCCAATCCCATTTCTGCCATTAGTTTTATATCTTCTTTATATCTATGGTAATGATCAATCGCTACATCACCGTTTGTATTTTCGAATGTTTTACCTGGAATCTTTGAAAAGACGTCCCAATTACTCAGCCCTTTTCCATCTTCATTCCAGGCACCCTCCACTTGATATGATGCAGATGCAGCTCCGAATAAAAAGTCTTTTGGAAATTTCATGTTGTACCTCCCACTATTGCTTTTTCACTAGATTCAATGCGGTTTCTAAAACCTTCTTTCCGTTCATCATGCCGTAGTCCATTGTATTTATCACCTCGACAGGAACCGATTTCGGTTCGCAAACGGCTTTTGCTTTAGACAGAAGGAACTTAACTTGTGGTCCTAATAGAGCCACATCAATTGAATCTGCGATTTGTTCCAATTCAGATTCTGGATATGCATTGATTTCTACTTCCAAACTATTTGCTTGAGCTTCTTTTTTCATTTTTGTCACTAACATACTTGTTGACATTCCTGCCGAACAAAACAAACCGATTTTAACCATTTTCAATTCCCTCCAATTTTTCTTTTAATGCATTTATATCTTTTTGCATCGAAATTAGATTGTTTAATAATTCTTTCACTAGAATGGCATTCATTAAATGATCCTGAGCATGAATCATTAAGATGCCAATATCCGTTTTGTTTCCATTTGCCTCATTTGTTATTAATCTAGTTTGGGCTTTATGTGCTTCTAGTAAGGCTGCTTCCCCTTGATGTATCAATTCCTCTGCTTCTTCATATTTATGGTCCCGCACAAGGGAAATCGCTTGATAAAAGTTGGATTTGGCATCTCCCGCTCCAGCAATCAAGCCAAATATGATCATTTGTACATCTTCTTCAGAAGTATAAGGCATCTATAATACCCCTCCATTTCATAAGAATGATTTATATTTATTGGTACAAATTCATTGGTATAAATATAGTATAAAACGTACAAACAGAAATGTAAACGCTTATATTCTATTTATTCAAATAATTTATTGCGTTTTTATTCAGCAACAAAAGAAGCCAATCTTTTTGATTGGCCCCTTCCTTCAATCTTGGTGTTCATTATCTTTGCCATTGGTAAGTAGCCACAGATTTGGCCGGCAGCTCACCCTTGATTTGTTCACCCTCGCTAATGAACTTGAATTTTTGAGGTTCATAGGATTGATTGATAACTATAGATACAAGTTTCTTTTGGTCAGGACTTAAGAATGTTACATTTGTAACCGTATCCGAAGAACCATAATCACTTTCAACACGAGTGAACCCTGGCTTAACAAACTTGGAGAAATGCCCAGTTAAATAATATTCCGGAGTCAACCAGTAATTATCCTTATCAGCTGAGTCTTGAATCAATAGTGTAGGATCCGGCTGACCCACCCATTGATGCGTTTGAATGTCGCTATCCAGCATGACCACCCAGGAATTATAACTCCTCGCCCAGTTTCTCATGTATTGCGCAATTCGATCCGCGCCATACGTTCCCCAAACTGCACGCTCCGTTAAATACACGTTTTTCTCTGGGAATAAGTTGTGTAATCTAGTCATTTCAGACAAGGATCCGCCGTAATCGTGGAAAGCCGTACCATCTAAGGCATCATAGGCTCCCTTATCTTTTAACAATTGTTCCGCGTATGCTCCTGTATCACTTGGGTTATGATCAAAACCCCAAAGTTTTACATGCTTAAAACCGTTGTTATCGAGCTCTTTTCTTAGGAGTGTCGCTAATTCCGCTGCCTGGCTGTAAGGCATATTGGTACTCGGGTACTCAATCTCCAGCATCGGTTCATTTTGCAAGGTCATTGCACTTATATCGATTCCCTGTTTCTTATAGGCTTGAAAGTATTTCAAATAATATTTTGCCAGGATTGGCAGGTATTCGTCTTTCACCTGTCCTTTGATCATGCTGTCAGACGTTTTCATCCAGCCTGGAGGACTCCATGGGGAGGCAAAGAATGTAACATCCGGATTAATTTCCTTAATTTGTTTTAACGTTTCAATAATCTTATAATCGATATCCTTTTGGATTGAAAAATGCTTCAGATTGACATCCGTTTTCCCTGGCGGCATGTCGTCATACGTATAAAATTTCTGTGCCGTGAAGTCAGATGTGCCAATCGTTGTTCGAATAAGGCTCATTCCGATGCCTTTATCCGGATCTATCAATTTATCGAGAACTTCCTGTCTCTTATCAGGAGACATTTTCGTCAAATTATGAACGGTCGACTCATCCATTGAAGAACCGATCCCCAATATGCTTTGGTATTGTTTGGTCGGATCAATGTTTATGGTGGTAAGATTTGATGCATCCGGTTTGGTGATATCCATTTTTTCCTGCTTGGACAACTTCTTATCATCTGGTTGATACCTGGAATCATAGTACCAAGCAACATCACTTGGTTCCCGTTCATTCGTGATCCATGATTCAACTGCCTTTGCTTTAATAACTTCTGCGGGTACATCCTCAGTCGGAGGAGGTGTTTCCGGAATATTGCCAACCCGCTTAAATTCGAACCAGTTTAAGTTCAATGATCCCTCGATATATTCAAATTTGATCTTTTGTTTACCCTTGTTCAAGATGACGCCATCAACCGTAGATGTGTCCCAATTTTGCCATCCCCCAGTGGATCCGACTCGTAACTTACCAAGCAGCTTCTTTTCTTCGCTAACGATATTAATCCCGGTTTGACCACTTAGATTGGCCGCATAACGAAAATCGGCTTGATAAAGGCCATCCTGTTCTACATTTATTTCGTACTCCAACCAATCTCTTCCATCCGCATACCCCATATTTAATGACCCTTCAGATGAATTTTCCGTTTGCAATCCGTATTGGGCGGCAAAATCCTCTGCTTCAATTTTCCCTGGTACTTTTAAGCCAGGCTTTTCAGGGAGCTCTGGTTTTTCAGGCAGCTTTGGCGTAGCCTGCTTCTTCGTCAGACCATATCCATAATTAAACATAAAATGATCCTTTTTGTTTTCCCTATTTTCATAGGCTTCCAAATAGAAAGGCCAACTAACTGGCAATTTACCTGAAAATTCCTCACCACCGAGCAAGACATCAGCAACTCCTGCACCCTCAGTACCAGGAAGCCACGCTGCAACCAAACCTGACCAATCCTTCATTTCATCCGTAATGATCATCGGCCGGCCAGATACTAATACGACAACGATCGGAATATTCGGATCTGCCTTGCGGACATTCTCCAATGTTAATAGATCCATCCGATTTAAATGAAGATCAGTGGCATCACCATCAGTTTCTGCATATGGTTCTTCACCTACAACAACGATAGCAGCATCATTTCCTTTTGCTCCTCTTCCATGTTTGTTATAAGTGATTTTCTTTTGTTTTCCACCAACTTCTTTTAATCCTTCTAGAATAGTCGTACCTTCAGTCGTATCACCTGATTTCCCTTGCCATGATATCGTCCAGCCACCCGACTGCTTTCCGATATCATCAGCGCTTCTGCCTGCCACAAATATTTTGTCCATTTTCTTTAATTGAGAAAGAATCGGTTTACCATTCACTTTATCATTTTTTAATAGGACTAGAGATTCACTGACGGATTGACGCGCTATTTCCCTGTTCTTTTCAGACCCAAATGACTTAGCCAACTTTGGATCTGTCATTGGTTTTTCAAAAACACCAGACTCAAACTTGACCCGAAGAATCCGTGTAACGGCATCATCTAGCCTTTTTTCTGAAATTTCACCTTCATTCACCAGTTCTTTTGTAAGTTTAAGTGTCTCTTTCCAGTTTTCAGGCTGCATCAACATATCGACCCCAGCATTCACTGCCACTTCAATCTGCTGCTTTAACCCGGAAACCGCATTCCCATTTTGATCCTTCGTGATTTGCTGTATCCCATACCAATCAGAAATGACAAATCCCGTAAAGCCCATATCCTTCTTCAATACATCGGTAAGCAGCCGTTTGTTAGCATGCATTTTCAACCCTTCGATACTATGAAAAGAAGCCATCACCGTTCTGGCCCCTGATTCGATAGCCTCCTCATATATCTTCCTATCATTCTTAAGTATCTCTTCTTCTGTATACTCAGTCACATCACCTTGATTGACTCCGCCTTTTGTATATCCTTCACCAATGAAATGTTTAGCGGTAGCTAGAACATTTTCCGTTTTCTTAAGGTTTTTGCCTTGAAGCCCGTCAATATAGGCTGCACCCATGTTGGCAACAAGTTTTGAGTTTTCTCCAAACCCTTCATACGTTCTTCCCCATCGGATGTTTTGGACATTGGCCATTGTCGGGGCAAACGTCCAATTCACGCCTGTAGATTTGATTTCTGATGCGGCAGCATGTCCAATTTTCTCTATTAATTCTGTATTACTAGTGGCACCTAAACCAATATTATGCGGGAAAATGGTAGCGCCTTTTACGTTATTATGACCGTGGACAGCATCTGCTCCATATAATAGTGGAATGCCCAATCGGGTAGAAACAGCTCCGGATTGATATGAATCCACTAAGTTTGACCACTTTTCACGGGTGCTGTTTTCCTCCTTTCCATCCGGAAAAGAACCTCCCCCGCTTAATACCGAACCTAATTTATATTCCTTTACATCATTTGGGGTTACTGAGGCTCGCTCAGCCTGGATCATCTGACCGACCTTTTCATCGATTGTCATTCGTTTTAACAAATCTTTGATTCTTTCTTCATCAGGTGCCTTCTCGTTCATATATAATGGTTTCCCTGCTTGCTTCGCCTTGACTGTTCCTGGTATATTCCCGACGAACAAAGTAAAGGTAAAAATACACAAAATTATTATCGTAATGGTTTTTCTCATTTTTCTCCTCCATTATTTGATTTAGATTACTTTTTGCTTCTGATCCAGGTAAATCTCAAAACGAAATGAAGATGCATGTCACCCCCTTTAAAGAAAGATATGAAATATGTTTCTGCTAATCTAATTATTTAGAAGATGGTGATCGGATAAAAAACAGAATGTTCTGAATTCAAAAGTTACGCTTCATTAATGACTTCCATCCTTAATTAAAGGGAATTCTGGCATCTTTAATTCGGATTGATAAGCATACATTAAATTCATTGGTATGAATTTATAGGTACAAATGAATTATAAAGCGTTTACATAAAAATGTAAACGCTTTTTTCACTTGCAGATCAAGTCAACAAAACAGGATAATATCTGCCTTTGATAGACTGGTTCTCTTTAATGGCCTTTCTTACTCTTTCTAAAATTAATATAACTTCAATTATATTTTTTACTAGGCTTATGGAGTTGACCATGTTCCATATCCTCGTGCTGTTCCTTATTTCAACCAAAAAAAGAGACATCAAATCGTTTACGATAGGATGTCTCAAAATCTATTCAATTATCATTTTACCTGTTCCCCAAACTTGCAGTTGATTATAGATCCTTCATCCTTTTTAATGTATAAAGGAAATACTCCCAGTTATTTATAGTGGACGGGATGCTTATGTGTTCATCTGGTGTATGTACGGAAAATATATCCGGTCCGATTGAAACAGTATCCAGTCCTGGAATCTTATCTATGAAAACCCCGCATTCGATCCCTGCATGTACAGCGATGATTTCAATATCTTCATGATATTTTTCTTTGTATGTTTCTTCAAATAATTTCTTGAGTTTCGAATCGGGATTATAGGGCCATTCCGGATAATCCGCATCTACTAATATCTCGCATCCAAGCATATCAGCTATCGCCTTTGCCTGAGTGACCATATTATATTTGAGGCTTTTGACCGAACTCCTGATTTCACTTTCGAATATCATTTCCGCTTCATTTGTCGTAACGACCCCTAGATTCGTCGAACTTTCCACTAATCCTTCTATTCCCATGCTCATTCCTTGAACGCCATGCGGGATTACCAGTAAAGAGGTAATGGCTTTAGATACCGTCTCTTTGGAAAAAACGTTTGAAGAAATCGTTTCGATCTTTTCAAATCCAATCGATACCTCAGGGTCGGAAGATTGCAGTTCATTTTTAAAAGTATCTTCCCATTGCTGGAGTCTCTCCTCTATCTTCTGAACATCTTCTACATGAATCAGTACAGTCGCCTCTGCTTCACGAGGAATCGCATTCCCTTTCAGGCCCCCGTTCATTTGCTGTATGAAGCAAGGAAAGTCTGTCGTTAATTCATGTAATACTCTGCCCAAAAGTTTATTGGAGTTCCCTCTTTCCTTATGGATGGACATACCGGAGTGTCCGCCCTTTAACCCTTTAATCCTGATGTTATAAGATACAGCTTCAACAATTGAAGCCGATTCCCATCCGATTTGCAGGATTTGCCGAACGCGTATTCCTCCTGCTGAGCTGACCAGCAGCTTTCCATCTTCCTCCGAATCGATATTGATCATCATTTTTCCCTTGAAGTGAGCCGGATCCACAGCAAGTGCACCGTTCATTGTCGTTTCTTCTTCAGTCGTTATGACTATTTCAAGAGCAGGATGCGGAATATCATTTGCATCCAATAATGCCAAAGCATAAGCAACGGCAATCCCATTATCCGCCCCTAAAGTTGTCTCCGTCGCATACAACATGTCACCCACAATCCTTAATTGAAGCGGATCCTTCTCAAAATCATGAAGTGTACCCTTGTTCTTTTCGCAAACCATATCCATATGCCCCTGGATAATGACGGTAGGTGCACTTTCATATCCAATTGTGGCAGGCTTTTTGATAATGACATTCAGTGCTTCATCCTGAATCACCACCAGGTCCCTATCCTTAGCAAAGCGAACCAAATAGTCACTGATTGCTTTTTCATTGGCTGATCCTCTCGGGATTTCGGAAATCGCTGCAAAATAATGAAACACGGGATGGCCCGTTAATTCTTCTAAAGTGCTATACATGGAATTCATCCTTTCAGTTATCTTATTTATGAATCTACTCTAGAATGGATCGCCACCACTCTCGTGAACAATGGATACAGGATGTACCCCAGGTAAACACCAATCATATTCAGTACCAGGTCATCGACATCCAAACTGCCGCGCCGAAAAACAAACTGACAGATTTCGATGCCCGAAATCGAAAGTAATGGATAAAGAAATTTCCTTGAAGCTGATAGATCTTTCCCTTCCTTGGACAACAAATATAGCCCGAATGGAATGAACAGTCCCACATTGGCGCTAAGATTATAAAATGACACAAGCCCGTTCATTTCGTTCGATAAATATGAAAGAATCGTGGAAAAAGGAATCAAATTATACGAATAAACCTGCCCTTTTGGCCGAAAGAACAACAAAACCATTAATGATAAACTGTAGCCACTAAAGGCTGCCTGCCACTAAAGGCGCGGAACCTTGACCATTTCACCTCGAAAATAAAGAACCGCAAGCGAAACGAAAATGAGGATACAAAACCAGACAACCATGATCACCAAAGGATTCAAATATAATAGGAGCTGAAGGAAAAGAGGCAAACCGCATAAAAACAGTGCTTGCGACAGCAAAAGGGAAAGCATGACCGATTTTAGAGACATGTAACTCCCTCCCCTTCTATTTCTTTCCAAATCACTGCATATCATTATATCCTAGGACATCTTTAACACCCCGTCAACAAACTACTTCAAAGGGAAGCTTTTTAGTATGAATCAACCGATGGAAAGGATAATTCGTCCTTAATCCCCGATAATTCGTCCGATGTGTGGGATATTCCGTCCTTCTTCCGGATAATTCGACCGATGTGCCGGATATTCCGACCTACCAGATAATTCGACCGATGTGTGGGTTTATTCGACCTTACTCCGGATAATTCGACTGTTGTGTGGAATAATTCGACCTTCAACCAAAATTCGATCTTCTTCCAGTAAAACAAAAAGCCGGTTCCTCACGATCCAGGAATCCGGCTTTGTTTTACGTTATGCAGATGTAATCATCTTAGCAAGGATTGGTATTTAATCCTCATTATAAGGTACGGTATTTTTTTAAACTGATGATATTGATGGTTATAAAAACGACTGAAAATGCCAGGAGAATGAGTAAATCCAGTAAAATATCATTGAATGTGAAACCTTTGTACATAATGCCGTTCATGGCATCCGACGCGTAATAGAGCGGCATGACCTTGCCTATTTTTTGCAGCCAGTCTGCCATGCCATCTAATGGGAAAATCCCTGTAAAAAAGACTTGCGGCACGATGACCAGAGGAATGAATTGTACCATTTGGAATTCAGATGTTGCGAAACTCGATAGTAATGTACCAAGCGATAATGCAACGAGCGCGACGAGTATATTCGTCAATAAAACGAGCCATATTGAGCCGACAAGCACGATATCCAGCACATTTACAGCATATAGTACGACTATTATCGTTTGAATAAGAGCAAATAAACCATATCCGATCACATAACCCGCTACGATTTCGTATCGTTTAATCGGTGTAGCAAGCAGACGTTCCAACGTACCACTTGTTCGCTCCTTCAAAAGCGCAATACCCGCTATTAAAAATACGAAGAAGAAAACGAAAAAGCTAACGAGCATCGGACTGAAAGTATCAAAACCCTTTGTGTTTGCATCCCCGTAAACATATTGCTCCTCAATTGAAGGAGTATTTTTTTGTTTCCCTTGCAACGCTTGCATCATTTGCATTTGAACGGCCTTTGCACGAGCCGGTTCGTCGTTCAACAGCGTCAGTTTTATCTGGCCATTTTCAACATGCAACCAGCCATCCGTATTATTTTCGAGCATTCTTTCCTTAGAAAACTTCTCAGCAGCCGTTACTTGAAAATCCGCTTGTTTCAATGCTTTAACCAGAGTTTCATCACTGCCTGTAACAACGATTTCCAAATCACTCGCTTCTGTATCGAAAATAAAATACATGAGCGTTAAAATGAGCAATGGAGCGAGGAAAAATAAAGCGAGTGTCCTTCGATCCCGGCGCATCTGCTGTATAATTCGAGTAACAAGAGAGGCAATTCTCATGATAGTCCACCTCCAATCCTCAAAAAAACATCATCCAGCGTATCCACTGCATATTGTGTTTTTAAAGCTGCCGGTGTTCCTGATGCGATGATTTCACCTTCACGCAGCATCGCCAGTTTATCGCATCGTTCCGCCTCATCCATCAAATGAGTCGTGATGATGATCGTCTTATGATCTTCATTTCTTAAACGTTCAAGTTCCTGCCAAATGGACTGTTTCAGCAAAGGGTCTATCCCTACGGTCGGTTCATCCAAAATGAGGATCTCCGGGTTTTGGATGAGTGCAACCGCCAGTGACAGACGCCGTTTCATCCCACCGGAATAATACGCTACCCGAACGTTCAAATCATTCGTCAATTGTACGATTTCAGCTGCATATTGAATGCGTTCCCTTCGTTCCTTTTTCGATAAACGGTAAAGCTTCGCAAAAAATGCGAGATTTTCAGCTCCCGTCAGTTCTGTATATAAAGCATCGGACTGTGCCATATAGCCGACATCCATTAACAGTGCTTCGTTTGGCACTTCATTATCAAGAACCGTGACTTTACCCGCATCGGGCTTAAGCAATCCGACAATCATTTTAATCAAGGTCGTCTTTCCGCATCCGGATGGACCTAACAAGCCGAAAATCCCATTTTTTTCTATATTCAGGTTCAATGGCTGAATGACCTTTTTATGATGAAAACCTTTAGCAATTCCTTCAATGGAAATCGCGTTTTTCATTGTACACACATCCTTCCTCTTTAATTAACACGGTGTTGAGTGTATCATCATTCTAAGGTAGCATTTGGTCCAATACAATCAACATATTTGGAAAAATGTTAAGTGAAGGAGACATTTCATGGGATCGATTCATGAGGATATGGTATATAAAACGAAACTGCAGATACAACATCATTTTATTGCACTCGTAGAGGCAGAGGGGTTCTCACATGTAACAGTGAAGAAAATTGCGGAACGCGCTAACATTAATCGGGGCACATTTTATTTGCATTATACGGATAAATATGAATTGATGGATCACTTACAGCAGAAATTGTTAAATGAACTTCAAACACGGATTACTGCCATTCTGCCGAAAGAGGCTTTTTTGGCTCTACATCAGCAACAACTTTACCCGCCCTTCGTAGCAATTTTTCAATTCATTAGTGAACATGCACATGCATTAAGGGCCATTCTTGGTGATCAGGGCGATCCTTCTTTTGCAAAAAAAATAAAGCGTGTATTCGGTGAAGTGCTGTTGGAGCGACTAATCAGCCAGCATCCAGCAGTAAAAGATGAGGCGTTTCGTAAGTATATGCATGCCTTCATGACATCAGCGATTTTAGGGGTGATACAGGAGTGGCTGGAGAATTGCGACGGGCAAACGGTGGAAGAAATGGCGAAAATTCATTTTCAAATCTTGAACTTCATCAGCCAAGTGCGCACATTCGTTCAATGAACTTTTTATAAAAGGCATGTTCCATTTACATGCCTTTTATAAGAACTTACATCTTTTCCCCGGCATTCCCAACGGAATAATACCTGCTCTTCGAGGCCTTCATACTAAGTATGGACAGTAAAATTGATACGGCGAACATGATCATGGTACCTGAAATGACCACGAACCTAATCGAAATGAAATGAGCTGAGACACCAACAATCGCTGTAGTCATGATGATCAGTAAAGCTTCCAACAAGCCAAAAATACTTCCAACCCTCCCCATAATCTCCACTGGAATATTATTTTGATAAAATGTTTGAAAGCCTGTGTTGGCAAAAGCCAGTGAAAAGGCAATGATGAAAAATCCGATGGCGGCCATCGAAAAGGAATTTGAAAGGGCATAGATCACATAACCTATCGATACAAATAAAGATCCAAGTCCAATTAGGTACGATATTGGTATTTTATTAATGAATATCGCGTTGACTATTGCACCCGCAATGATGCCTGCCCCGGCGATGCTTACAAGGAATCCGTAATCGCTGTCAGACAAAAGGAGCACGGCCTTGGCAAACACCGCTTCTTGGGAATCCATGGCCGTTTCCATTACTACCATGCAGCTGAATAAGAAATAAATGAGCATGATATAGGAAAATTTCCGGCTGAAGTCCATGACGATGCCCCAATCCTTTTTCATGATGGTCCAAGACAGGTAATGACTGGTTTGTTCAAGGGAACGTTCCTTTTCAAGATTGGGCATGAATAGAGTTATGATGCCGGATAATAATAAGGCAGCCGCGTTAATGTAAATGGCTATAACGGGTGTACCGATCAAGAAAAGGAGACCCGCTATCGCAGGTCCAATCAAAAAAGCCCCAGAATCCATTAAGCTTCGCAACGAGTTAAATCGTTTCCTCTGTTCAATGGGTATTAATTTTGTTATATACGACCTGGATGTCGTTACAAACATGGACCCTGCCATATTGATCACCAAGACAAGGGAATAGATGACCCAAATAGAAGAAGTCAATGGCAGCAAGGCTATGAATACCGCTCGAAATAGGTCAAGTGCCACCATAAGATTCCGCTTATTTATCCGGTCGATCACGCTGCCTGCCCAAACATTCGTAAATATGGCAGCCATCGGTTTAACGATATAAAGTCCAGCTACCGCTAAAGCTGAATCAGTCATATCCAGCACGATTAAATTAAGTGCAATAAAATAAACCCATGCACCAAAGTTCGAAATCCCGATGCCGCACAATAGAATGGAGGGATATTTCCAAGCTACTAATAAATTTTTGAATGTCAACGCTTCTCCTCCTTAGAAAAGGAAATATAAATCCCATCCCCAGGAAAGGCTTCTCGGGGGACGAGATCAATAGTGCGGTGTTACTATGCACCATAACGGAAGATCCCGTCACAGCATACCCTTCCCGAGAATTGCTTCAATTTATGCTTACTACTCCTTCCAGTTGACGGTGCTCTCTGAAAAGTGGTCATTTCATTTGCTTTCTCTTCATTACATCCATATTCATCATTTTCTAAATTTTAACATTATTGTATTAATAGTGTAAACGTCATAATTTTCAACGCAAAAAAACTCATTCAAAAATAAATGAGTTTAAAAGCAAAACAAGTTATGGATTTTTCGCTCTAGTTCCCGGATAGTACACAGGATGACATAATTTCAGTTGATTTACCTTAGAGAAAACAATTTTAACAACGGATTCTTTTTCTTATCCGTTATCCTTAACTCATTCATTATGATTTGATCCTCATGATCGGCTATCCATTTCCTTAGTGCATCTTTATCCTGGCATTGTGTTAAATATGTCTGTCCACCCTTGCCTGTAGCGTTAATAACATATCTATTGAACGTCTTCTCCATAATTGCCCGCCTTTTTTATAAAATGTTTAAAACCTTTTAATAAGAATGCCATACTTTTTTTCTTTATGATTTTCAAAAGAAAAATAATTTATTTATATTAGAAAATAGATTTGCAATGACATGTTCTACTTGAAAGTGTTGAATAAAGTACATCGATGTTGGTTAACATATTCGGATTAATCGAACCTATCATAATGTGCTAACTAATATTTGTCAATACGTTTTTCAAATGTAAATAAAACGTAAATTTTCAGTTTTGTTAAAGAAATATTTTTTTACACTTTAGGGGTTTACAACTGCTAAATGATGGGAGTAGAATACGTTTATCAATTTAATGCATTTCGGCCAAAACTCAAGGAATTGAGTACGGAGGACCCAATCATTTGGGGTTAATTCTGCCTTGCAGAAGGGATGAGATCAGCTCTTTCGCCATCCTACCCGTCAGCTAACTTCGTCGGCTAAAGCGAAGGAGGTCATAAGACCGCCTATTTCGGGAGCTTTTTTTTCACGCTTTTTGTGGCAAAATAGCCTTTCGATGTTTTCGCAGGTCTTTTTATTATGCTTTGAAAAAGATTCATAAAGAGGATTGATGGTTAAGATTTCATAAGTTTTACACAATATTTTTATAGGTAGGGATGATCATTTGATAAAAACAAAAAATTTATTGGATCCGCCAAAAATCCTTGTACTCGGCTTTGCCATCCTGATACTTATTGGGGCCTATTTGCTGACCCTGCCGATTTCGACTGAAAATGGGAATGGTCTTTCTTTTCTGGATGCTTTATTCACCTCAACCTCCGCTACATGTGTAACAGGGCTTGTCGTGGTGGATACGGGGACGACTTTCACCACCTTTGGTGAGTTGGTCATCTTAACACTGATTCAGATAGGCGGCCTAGGGTTCATGACATTTGCCACGTTTTTCTTTTTCTTATTAGGCAAAAAGATTTCTTTAAAAGGCAGGTTACTCTTGCAGGAGTCTTTAAATAATCTATCCATGGCAGGTGTAGTCAAGTTAGTAAAACGGCTTTTAATTTTCACGGCCATCATTGAAGGCGTGGGTGCCCTGATCTTATCGATCCGCTTTTCTTTTGACATGCCAATCGGCAAGGCGATCTATTACGGGGTTTTTCATTCCATATCGAATTTCAATAACGCCGGCTTTGATTTAATGGGGGAATTCAGGAGTTTGACCCCTTATGTATCGGACCCATTCGTAACCCTTACCGTCGCCTTCCTCATCACGTTTGGCGGAATAGGTTTTATCGTAATGAATGAACTATACGAATATCGTGAAACCCATCGTTTATCCGTACATACGAAGGTTGTTCTGATGACTAGCTTGACCCTTACAATCGTCGGCGCAATTTTAATCTTTTTATTCGAGTTCGGTAATGCCAAAACATTGCAGCCTTTATCTTTCATGGGTAAAACGTTATCGTCTTTATTTCAATCGGTTTCACCAAGGACAGCAGGCTCCAATACGTTGAATATCCCTGATTTAACTCAACCTACATTACTGCTCATCATTTTCTTGATGTTCGTTGGGGCTTCACCCGGATCGACTGGCGGCGGGATTAAAACAACAACATTTGCGACGCTTCTTGGAACGGTTTGGTCACAGATTAAAGGAAAGGGCGATGTGGTATTATTCCGTCACCGCATTTTGAATGAAACCATCTTTAAAGCATTATCCGTTACATTCATCGGGGTCTTCCTTGTTTCAATCATTTCCATTCTGCTGACCATCACAGAAAGTGGAAGTGATTTCTTGATGATTTTATTTGAAGCCACTTCAGCATTCGCCACAGTGGGACTTTCAATGGGTTTGACCCCCGAATTATCACCGGTTGGCCGAATGCTCATCATTTTCACGATGTTTGCAGGCCGGGTGGGTCCTTTGACTTTTGCCTTCGCCATCGCAATGAGGCGTAAGCCAGATCCCTTCCGTCATCCAAAAGGGAAAATCATGATTGGTTAACCATAAATGAAGGAGTGTAAATGATGGGAAAACGACAATATGCCGTAATCGGTTTAGGCAGATTCGGAAGCAGTGTGGCAGATAGATTATATACCGCTGGCCAAGAGGTATTGGGTATTGATATCAGCGAAGAAAGAGTCGAGAATGCAGAACTGAGCGTTACCCATGCAGTCATGGCGGATACCACTGAAGAAGAGACATTGAAATCCATCGGGATTCGTAATTTCGATTGTGTCATCGTAGCCATCGGAAATGATATGCAATCAAGCATTTTGACTACCTTGCTTTTAAAAGAGCTTGGGGTTAAAAAGGTCATTGCCAAAGCACTTAATAAAAATCACGGTCAGGTGCTCACTAAAGTTGGTGCCGACTGGGTCATCTATCCTGAGAGGGATATGGGGGAACGGGTCGCGAACCAGCTCCTGTTCCCTAACATGCTGAACTATATAGAGCTGTCTAAAGAATACAATATCGAGGAAATCATCCTCCCCATGAGTATGAAGGGAAAAAGCCTCAGGGAACTTGATTTACGCGCAAAATATAATATCAGCGTCATTGCCATCGTGAGTAATGGAGAAATTATCATAGCACCGTCACCAGATCAGGATATCCATGAAAAAGATATGCTTTTGGTCGTTGGCAATAAAGAAGACCTAGCCGTCTTTGCAAATATTGAATAATCTGGCAGGTTCCGGCTCTTGCCTTATGGAGCCCGCCACCTATTTTGAATGTAGCATTCACCTATACATGCGAGAAGACCGCCATATGGAGGTCTTCTCGATGAAATTTATAACGAGCATACCCTTGCCAAGTATATGTATGTATTATTTTATCGTACTGATCGCTTGGGCAAGAGTGGACTTTATCGTCACTTTATCAAAAGGCAGTTGAAGCTTAACGGCAGTCATGGCTATTTCCGGCCGAAGTCCTGAAAGGGTTGTATGAATTCCGATCAAATGTAAGGATTCAATCAATTGTGACAGTTGGTGGGCGGATGCACTATCTATTGCATGAACGCCCGATAGGTCAATGAAAAGCCTGGTGACATTTTTTTCAGCGCACTTTTGTAAGGTGTTTTCAAGCAAGGACATGCCCCTCGTCGTGTCAATATCGCCTATCAGGGGAAGCAACGCGGTATTATCTTTAAGGGAAATGATGGGCGTGCTCAATTCATCGATCGTGGCCTGTTGGGCTTTCATAATTTTATTGGCATATTTATGATTCGCTTCCGTAAACCTCTCCATCACTTCACTGAACACCTTGACCACTATCCGATGCCAGGAATTTACTTCCTCCCGTGTATATCGATCTCCATGCAATCCCACAAATCGGTCAATGTAATCCAGATATTGCTCTTGCGTTCGAAAAAACTCCCTCAATATAAAATAGATGGGTGTGTTTAAATGCTGCTCATCCTGACCGATATCTTCAATCCACTCATCAAGACGCTTAAAGAATTCCCTTTCCTCTGTAACAAATATCTGAAAGAAATGTAAGTGGAACTCATTATTTTGTTGCTTCAGTTTTTTAATCACTTTGGGATCGGGTGAGCTATAAACCCCCGACTTATCATTTTTATTCAATGTTGCGTACCAATCCTCAGTCAATTGAGCTGCCTCACCTAATAAAAAGGAATATAGTTCTTTATTTCTGTGCATAAACTCCTCCACCTATTTAATTTTTTTATAATATCTAATGCTATTAAAGACTGAATCAGCATTGTCAGGGTATTGAAAGTTAACCGTTTTATCAACAAAAGAAGCATCGAAGATAACCGCTTCAATACTTAAGATCCCATGCCAATGGTCCCTTCATTCCATATACCTTCCCAGCTGTTTTTGAAACCATACAACCACTGATTTTTCAAAAAAAAAAATCTGCAAGAACATTCATCTATCATTCTGGTAAAGCGGCATTCACCAAATCGTATTTTTTTGTTATAGTTTACCATTTTTATTTTTTGTTAACAAATTCACCGCCATCCTGCCCCTTTTCTTTATCACGCAAAAAAAGGACCTGATCCCAGATCCTCCGTTCAGTGACATTGAGCTACACTATTCCATGTTGAGCCCTTTCATTTTCGAGAATGTTTCCAACCTTTATAGGTCTTTACATGTCATATCCGTTTACTGATGATTATCTTTCTGTACATTCCATTCAGCATGATCGGTCGATCTTCTTCAATTTTCATATTCATTTCATGTCTACTGAACAAGTCCTCAAACCGCAAGCCAATATCTGTACCTAACAATCCAATGATGGGTCTCAGAACCTTTTTGGGTAATGAAAGCCGTTCATCTTTAGAAATGAACTTATCAAATAGTATTATTTTCCCCTCTCCTTTTAAAACCCTGATCATTTCCTGAAGGCATTGATTGGCATCAGGTACGACGGAAAGGACCAAACTTCCAACTATATAGTCAAACGATTCATTATCTAATTCCATATTCTGTGCATCCATCTCCAGGAAATTGATCGTTGTATTTTCATATTTCCCCATCGCTTTTTTTAGCATATCGGTTGATATATCTATCGCCGTTATCTCAAGGTCAAGGTTCTTGATCAACTCCAAATCGGCACCCGTACCTACGCCTACAAACAGAACCTTCGCATTATCATGAAAATGTATCTCTTCAAATATTCTTTTCCTGGCATCTAAAAAGAGATGAGAGTTGAAGATATTATCATAAATCGGCGACCAAAACTTATAAATCACTTTATTCCACGAATTATTCAACATCCCCACCCCCTTACATACTTCTTCTATGTAGCATAATAAATCCCTTCCAAGCGGATATTACATCTGGCAAATTAGTAAAATTAAAAATAGTATGCGACGCAGTGGTCCGCGATAACAGACATGTTTCTTTTCATAATCAACGACCCTCCTAATATAAAGCCCCCAACTGACACACCCCATATTATACAAATTACCTTGACTGTCATAGTAATACATTATAAGATATACCAAAGGAGGTGAGGATTTGGTTGAACGTAAACTATCCTCTGACTTGCTTCGCGGACATGTAGATACGATGATTCTAAAACTCCTGCAAAGTGGCGATAAATATGGTTATGAAATCAGCAAACTGATATATGTGAGTTCAAATGAGCAATATGAAATAAAGGAAGCTACGATGTATTCCAGTTTAAAACGTCTGGAAAAGGATGGTTGCATCATCTCTTATTGGGGAGATGCTACACAAGGCGGAAGAAGGAAGTATTACAAAATCACCCCAATCGGGGAAGAGACATATACGCAAAATAAAAATGACTGGGAGCAGGCCAAGCGAATACTTGAACGCCTCTTGTAAGAAAGGAAGATGAAATGTGATTGAAAAACTGCATGCACATGTTCATAGCATTTTTGCCCCGTACAAAAATGCAAAAACCACAAAGGAATTGGAAGAAGAACTGCTGCAAAACTTACTGGAAAAATACAATGACCATAAAAGGAATGGCTCTAGTGAGCAAGAAGCTTATAAGCTGACTGTGGATTCAATTGGAGAAGTATCAGAGCTAATGGAATCACTCAACCTTCAGTATAACGAGCTTGAGCAGGCGATATCCATGGACTATTCCAGACACCGTTTATTGGATTCCGACTTCCGCTCGGTTTCCGTGCATGATGGGAAATTTAATTCCTGTGATTTAAGCCGTTCCGACTTCAGCCATTCGGACCTGACGAACAGCACATTTAAAAGCAGTAACTTAAATGACTGCATCTTTGAAAACGCCAATTTAACTAGTACCTTATTTAAAAGTGCCAATTTAAAAGGCGTAACTTTCAAGAACAGCATTTATAACAAAACCCATTTTAAAAGCTGTAATTTATCTGGTCTTATATTTGATGGGGAAACATTCAACCAAACCGTTTTCGAGGGTTCTTCATTGAAAAAGGCATCATTTCGCGACGCCACACTCATCAATGTTCAATTTCGGATGTCCGATTTAAAGAAAATTGACTTTACGGGAGCTTCGATGGATAAACTCACTTACAACTTTTTACATGGAGGTAAGGTTGATCTTAGCGGCGTGACCATCATCTAAGGAGGAATTTCCAATGACTTTACCGTTAGCGATTGTCGTATCCACCTCAATCATTTGCGTGACCGTGTTTCTGACTGCGGTCGTTTTAAAAGGAATGAGCATGGGGGAATGATTCATCAAGAACCCTGTGCCAAGACATGAAACGTCTTGGCACAGGGTTTTTCGTATTTTCAATATACCTTTCTCATCATTCAACCGCCCACCCTCCCCTGCATTCACCTTGAGACTTCCACATCAAATTCATTCACGTAGACAGCATTCCCTGTGATTTCAATATCATAGTTGTCATGGGTTTTTGTAGCCGTAACGCGGACCCTGCCATCTTTTCCGATTTCATTTCCCTGTTCTATTAACAGGTGCAGCTCATTTTCACGGTCATCTTTTATGTATTTTGCATAATAAGCTCCCATTACACCTGAAGCCGTTCCTGTAACCGGGTCCTCAAGCGTACCTGAAAATGGCGAGGAAAAATGCCGGGCATGCATATGGGCATCCTGATCGTACGTTTCCAAGCAAAAGGGATGAACAGAAGCTCTTGGCATTTCCTTTAAAATTTGTGGAAACAGTTTATTGTTCGCCTTCATCTTTTTGAATGCATTGAGGTCATTTATCGGAATCAGTAAAGTCCATAAACCTGTACTTCCATAAATAATAGGTAATTCCGCTTCCAGATCTTCTATATCAAGTCCGAGGGAACTCGCTAAATCCCGCTTATCTCCGCTAAATTCTTCAAACGTTGGGGTAGCCTGCTTCAACGTAATGTATAGTTCTTGATCAGCCGTCGTATGAATCTTGATTGGCAATATTCCCGCTCCCGTTTCAATCATCAGCTCATCTTTATCCAATAATCCCCTGGTCTTCAGTGCATGAATGGCAGCCATTGTCGCGTGTCCGCAAAGATTCATTTCGTGTCCTGGTGTAAAATAACGGATTCTAAGATCGGCAATATCGGACTCCATGGGAAAAGAGGTTTCATTGAACCCCACCTTCAGCGCTATATCCTGCATTTCCTTCTCCGTCAGTCCATCCGCATCTAAAACCACACCTGCCGGATTTCCTTTATTCGGTTTACTGCTGAACGCATCGTAATGAAAAACCCTTACCATTTTCAAATCTAACATCTCCTATTAACTGAATGGTGCTTCTCTTGAATAGTAATTCTATGTTCTTTATAAAATCCCTTTTTCGTCCAGTTTACCTATATTAAGAGAAACAACCATTGATTTTATTTTCTGACTATTGTACAATGACTCAAATTCATCTAATTTCATCTAAAATTCCATGAAGGGAAAAAGTACGTTATAGTTTCTGTTCCAAAGAGAGCTGGTGCTTTGCTGAAAGCCAGTGTCCAGAATATAACCGAAGATCATCCCTGAGAAGTAAAGCCGAATCTTTAGTAAGCTTTATCGGTTTCCCCCGTTATAAGGGACAACGTATTATTGTACGTTCGTAAAGGTAGTAATTTGCTTTCGAAGCATTTTATTAAACAAGAGTGGTACCGCGAGTTCAAATCTCGTCTCTTAATGAGACGGGATTTTTTGTATTTAAATCAATGGAAATAAAGGCAAAGAGGTGAAGGTCTAATGCAGACACTATTATTCGTAACAGATTTAAACTATGAAGCAAAAGGAAGAAATTATTACGAGGAGGATTTATATCTAACTTCAAAACTTAGGGAAGATTTTCAATTGGTCATTTGTCATCCTGAAGATATTGAAACGTTTGAAAAGGATTTTGAACTAATTGTATTTCGAAATGCTGGTCCAGTAGCGAATTTTAAAGATAAGTATCAAGCATTCCGTAAAAGAGTGGCTACCGATCATTTGAAAACTTACAATTCATTTATAGGAAAGGCTGATATGAACGGAAAGGAATACTTAATAGAACTAACGAATGCTCAATTTCCTGTCATTCCAACAATCGATACGGTTCACTCCCTAGATAAACTGCCTAATGTAGACACGTATATCGTAAAGCCGAAAGATGGAGCGGATTCCATCGGTTTGGAATTTGTTACGAAAGATGCATTGAATGGCAAAGTTGATTCAGAATTGAAAAATACATTGGTACAACCATTTATCAATTTTGAATATGAAGTCTCATTTTACTTTATCGATACAGAATTTCAGTATGCTCTTTATGCACCGGATAAAGAGAAAAGATGGGAATTGAAAGAATATGTACCTACCGAAGAAGATCTAGCTTTTGCTCAACGATTTATTGAATGGAACAACCTTGATTGGGGGATTCAACGCGTTGATGCGTGCCGGAATGAGCATGGTGAACTATTATTAGTTGAACTGGAAGATTTAAATCCCTATCTTTCTTTGTTGGAATTAACCGATAAAACACGCCAGAATTTCGTAAAATCCCTGAAAAAATCAATCCAGAAAGCACTGGAAGCTTAGTATGTCGAATGAAGTGTGTGTAGCTCGAATTACTGCGGGGACGGTCGAATAAAGTACGCGGTAGCTCGAATTACTGCGGGGACGGTCGAATAAAGCACGCGGTAGCTCGAATTACTGCGGGGACGGTCGAATAAAGCACGCGGTAGCTCGAATTACTGCGGGGACGGTCGAATAAAGCACGCGGTAGCTCGAATTACTGCGGGGACGGTCGAATAAAGCACGCGGTAGCTCGAATTACTGCGGGGACGGTCGAATAAAGCACGCGGTAGCTCGAATTACTGCGGGGACGGTCGAATAAAGCACGCGGTAGCTCGAATTACTGCGGGGACGGTCGAATAAAGCACGCGGTAGCTCGAATTACTGCGGGGACGGTCGAATAAAGCACGCGGTAGCTCGAATTACTGCGGGGACGGTCGAATAACTGCGAGGACGGTCGAATAAAGCACGCGGTAGCTCGAATTACCGCGGGGACGGTCGAATAAAGTACGCGGTAGCTCGAATAAAGTAAGAAGACTGATCTCATTACTACTCCCCAATTAAATTGTCCAAACGATAATATTAATTGGGTCTAAACGAAGTACGCTAAAGCTAGCTTTATTTAATAAAAAATGAGGTGGTTAATTTGAAACAAAATCATGATTATTATCAAAATCTATTAAAAAGACTTTGTAAAGCTGATAATATTTCTCCTCGAAAACCTAACAGTCGTACCTTTAGGTATAAAATTCAATCAACAGTTATATTTATATCCAAATGGAGATAGATTAGATAGAGCAGCGATAACCTTTAACAAAGATGATTATATACTTTTAAACAAAAAACTAGAAAATGGAGAGATATGAATAATTAATACATATTGGAGATGGCCTCCCTCTATGGTGGGCTATTTTTTTAGGTTTTCCTCATTGTTTTAGGTATGTCGGCTTGGCCGGAAAGGGAGCGGGTTTCTGAAATCACCTGCAACTTTCTTTAAATAAAAAAACTGCAGGCAAACTCGCTTTTCTTCGAGTTTGTCTACAGTCTGAAACGACTATCGAGTCCAAAGGGACCTTTAATTCATTTGAGATTTATGCCATTTCCATGCACTTTCAATAATCTCTTCCAAATCTATTGATGCCTTCCATCCTAGTTCTTCATATATCTTATTAGCAGAAGCAACCAGACGGGCTGGATCTCCAGGACGTCGGTCTGCATACTCTATGGTCGGTTTCACTCCTGTGACTTTTTCGCAAGTGTCGATTACATCCTTAACCGAAAATCCTTTCCCATTCCCAAGATTGTAGGTGGCCGTATCCTTCTTCCCGGACAATAGGGCTTGAAGCGCGATTATATGAGCTTGAGCTAAATCCGTTACATGAATATAATCACGGATGCAAGTGCCATCTTCTGTGTCATAGTCCGTACCAAACACGGAAATCTTATCACGTTGACCTAATAAATGCTGTAAAATGATAGGAATCAGGTGTGTTTCCGGATCATGGCTTTCACCGATTTCTGCCGATACATGTGCTCCTGCCGCATTAAAGTAACGCAAAACGACATAATGGAGTCCATATGCCTTTGCAAAATCACCTAAGATTTGCTCTACCATCAATTTCGAGCGGCCATATGGATTAATCGGATTAGTTGGCTGATCTTCATCAATCATATCTACATTTGGTATCCCGTATGTAGCTGCCGTTGATGAAAAAATGAAATTCTTAACATCATGCTTGAGCATGGTATTCAATAATGTAAGAGTTGCACCAACATTATTCTCATAGTATTTATAAGGGTCTTGAACAGACTCACCAACCAAGCTATTAGCAGCAAAGTGCATAACGGCTTTAATGGGATATTTAAGGAATATTTCATTCAAAACCGCTTCGTCCCCTAAATTCCCTTCAACCAAGATGGCCTTCGAATCGACCAGCGAACGAAAACCGGTTGAGAGATTATCCAGAATGACAACCTCTTCTGTATTCACTAACTCTTTTACAAGATGACTTCCAATATATCCTGCACCGCCAACGACCAAAATCATATAGAATTTCCCCTTTTACTTTAAGCTTTATTCGTAACCTATTTATATCCTTAGAGTTTGAGGGGCTCTTTTTATTGAAAAAGAGCCCCTCCCTTATTTTATAAGCACTTTTTGAAGGTTTCCATGGCTAATCCATTATATTGGTTGTAATCAAACTTTTCTAGTTTAGGATTATCAGTACTAACCATAGTAGATAAGCCTTTTTCAAGTCCATTTATGCTATTTTCAACAAGTAAACCATATTTACCGTTTTCCAAAACGGTTCGGTTAGCAACTATATCAGTAGCCATGATTTTCATTCCTAAAGTCATTGCCTCCAATAATACCATAGGCTGTCCTTCATAATGTGATGAAAGAACGAAACAGTCACATTTTTCCATGAACGAAAATGGATTTTCAAGCTGGCCCAAAAGATGAATGGAATCATTTAATTCCAGCTCATCAATGATTGCCTGCAAATCTTCCTTTAATGGACCTTGTCCTAAAATATACAGCTTGCTATTACTGTATTTCTCATGAAAGCCTGCGAATGCACGAATCAAATTATCCTGACCTTTTTCAGGAGATAACCTTCCCATATTGACAAAATTGAAATCATTTTTATCAGGAAATGGAACGAATTGATTGTTTACTTCCAACCCATGCACTTTTTGTACGATCAACGCCTGTTCATCTATCCAACCTAGAGATATCCCGTCTAATAAGATATGAGCATAAGTACCAAGTTGAGTAACCGCTTCTTTATCGAACTCCACAATCCGGCCATTAAAGGTTGGCCCATTCTCCACGACCATGGCATCTTGTAACCCATAAGGCTTATCCCAAATATTATAATCTCCCAAGTTAATTTCTGCGGTACCGTGCACTTCCCGCTCTTTTAACAGTATTGGCTCTTCCATAATTTCGAATGCCCTTGTATTCAACCAGCCAATTCTCTTATTATCCATTTCGAAAAGGTAATAGCCGCCTTTTCTGGTTCTGTTATATTTTATGATCTTGACGATTTGCCCTTCAAAATCGATAGCCTTAGATACTCTTTTAGCCTTGTAATTCGGATAAGCCTTCGTCCAGATTGTATGGTCTTCCGGTTCCGTTATTTTTCCGTACTTCTGATTACCTGTGTTTATTTCCTTCAACGTTCTATTATCGATCTTATCAATGAATTTTTTATTGTTTTTATAGTTTCTGGATATTATATACTTTCTTTTCACCATGATTTGAAGCTTGTCACCTAAGCTCGTGTTTTCATTGATCGTACAATGTTCAAGCATGGATAAAGCTGCATTATCTATCCAACCTATTATCTTGTTTTTCACAGATATCCTGCTATAAATCGAATGTTGGGTCTTTACTTCCCTATCAATTTTTACAATGATCCCTTTAAAATCTTGACTGCCAGAAACCTTGTACGTTCCTTCAACCTTATATGGCATGGACCAAATATAGTTCGATCGAGGCCTTACTAACCTTGCAATTTTATCCAATTCCTTTTCGTAAATAATGCTGTCTGGCAACAACTCAACAGCTTCTTCACTAATCCAGCCAATTATTTGATTGTTATGACTGAATTTGTAGAAAGTATTTTGATCTGCATGGCCTTTCCTCGAGATCATGATTTCAGCTTCTTCAAATCGTTCATCCAGAGGAAATTGAGTGGCATTTGAAATTCCCGGAAGGGTATTCCAAACCTGATTATCCTTCACATTCCTTAATATCGCTCTTGCTTTGAAGTTTTCAGTGGACAATGCATCTTCATCATTATCGCTGACTTCAGAGTTATTTGACTCGAGTTGAAGGATTTTATCCGGGTTGATGGAATTCATTACGAAATCAAATTTATCAAAGTCTGCATACTCCAATAGGTTCTTTCGGTTTAATTCCATCGTTCCCTCAGAAACACTTACAAGCTTATCAAATCGATTATATACAGAAAAAATCCCTCTTAGATTAATACGGTGAGGTCTCTTTCCATTAATGATACGCTCACTATCAGACAGTAAATCATTATGCATATAACAAACTTTCTTTTTTGCATCTGCTGCTAGCAGATATTTAGCCCAATAATGGCTATAACCACTAAAATCGATAACAAAATCAAATTTAGTTTTACCGAATAAACGTGCATGTTCTCTAATATAGGCATTTTCCGGGTAAAGCTTTTTCCCTAAGAAACCTCTTTCCCCTCTGTTATGGATGAATTTATCTTTATAGACTTCCAAAAATTTATACACAGGTAAGCCAGGTTTAAAAAGAAAACGCACATTTTTATTTACTTTGTCCATATTTTTCAAAACCTCGTATGAGTGAGGAGTGGCAGTAAAACAGCTGACATCATATTTCTCATAATCAATATTATTCATTAGGTTAAGAAAAGAGGATGTAATTCCGTTATCCCTCAATCCTCCAGGATAAATTAATATTTTTTCCTTTGCGGAATCCAGGCCAGTAATTGTGTTTAGTTCTTTCGCAGACTTATTGAAGAGATAGTTGACTATTCTCTCCGTTACATGTCCATCCTCATGGTTAGTGAATTTTTCCTGCATCTTTTTATATTTATCGGAATAACTCAATTTAACATTATTGATATCTTTAATTGCGATAGCCAATTCTTTCGAGTTAAAAAGCATCGGGCCTGGGAGTTCATCATTTTGGAGATACTGTCCCCTTTGTTCTGTATAAACGTCCGTATCCCATGTGTAAAATAGGATGGGCTTATTGGTAACAAGGAAATCAAAGAAAATACTGGAATAATCCGTGATAAGCAAATCAACAGCAGCAAGTAATTCATTCGTATCCACATGATCAGGTATCAATCTATCCATGATTTCTGAATGCTTGGCAGCTTCTTTATATAGAAATGGATGCACCTTGATGAATAAGTTATATTGTTCACCGATTTGACTTTGTAAATAATTAATATCTGCAATGATTTGAAGAAGGTCGTTATCCACTTTGGCAAGGTTCGTTCCCTTCCAAGTCGGAGCATATAAAATATTCTCCTTACCATCACTGATGTTCAAACCCAGGGTCCTTAGATATTCCTTATACTCCCCTGGATTCGTATTCAGCGTTAAATCGATCCTCGGATATCCTTCTTCTATAATTTCACCTTTATACAATCCGTTTAACTTATAGCTATCTGTAAATATTTTGGTAGTGTGGGAATTAGGGCTCAAAATGTAATCTGCACTCAAAAAGTTCCTTACAACGTTTTGAGAGACCGAAGGGTTACCGGGTATATCAAAGCCCATATTCTTAAGGGGCGTTCCATGCCAGGTATTCATGTAAATTTGATCGCTTTTAGGTATGAAGAAGGACTGGAAAGTGGAGTTATTGATTAAATACTCACTTGTTGCCAACCACTTTAAATATTCCTTTGAATTACGTTGAACAAATTTCACATTCGGCATATCCTTATACTTCGATATTACACCTGAGAGGGCACCAAAATCCTGGATTGACCAAATGTGCATGAAATCTTTAAAGTCTTGCTTTTCCAGCATATATTTAAACATCGCGTATGGACTGTCAGTCATACTGTTTCCATCACGACTCTCATATAAAATCGTGTTTTTTTGCACATTTAATTTCTCAAAATACTTCGCATATCTATTTACACGCTGATGGTTCTCCTTCAATAGGAAATTGGCAAGCGGCTGTTTAAGGAAATCGACTTTTCTTTTTATTACCTTCTTATTCACTAAATAGGCATCCCCTTTTATAAATTTAGTATTCACCATTCAAAATCATGATTTAATTAACAAAAAATAACAACTATGAATGATCAATAGTTGGAGATCTTTCTAAAACTCTATTAAACTTAAAACTTAATGACTACAACCATCATTTGCTATGTAGATAATCTTTCTTTAAACTGAAAAAATCGATTTGGCGGTAATACAGTAACTCAATAAATCATTTTTTGTCCACTGCCTTGTGCAGTTCGAGGATTTTTTCCATTTCCTTTATAATGTCATCTCTTAATTCAGGATGTTGCAGGGCAAATTCAATTGTCGTTTTCACAAAGCCATCGACAACTCCGACATCATAGCGTTTCCCTTCAAAATCGTATGCGAAGACTTTTTGGATTTCATTCAGTTTTTGGATGGCATCCGTTAACTGGATTTCACCGCCAGCTCCCGTTTCTTGCTTAGCTAAGAAATCGAATATTTCCGGAGTCAGTATGTATCTTCCCATAATGGCCAAATTGGATGGTGCCGTTCCTTGTTTGGGTTTTTCAACGAAACGATTCACTTCGTATCTTCTGCCTTCTTGGGTAAGCGGGTCAATGATGCCATATCTATGTGTCTCGTTCTCATTTACTGGCTGCACTCCAATGATGGACGAACCCGTCGCATCATATTCGTTGATTAATTGACTTAGAGAGGGTATTTCGCTTTGAACGATGTCATCGCCTAATAGTACGGCAAACGGCTCATCACCAATAAAGTTACGTGCACACCATACAGCATGTCCAAGGCCTCTCGGTTCTTTTTGCCTAATGTAGTGGATATTTGCTAAATTGGATGGGTATTGTACCTTCTCCAATAAATCGAATTTCCCTTTTTCCCTCAAGTTATTCTCTAGCTCGTATGCATTATCAAAATGATCTTCTATCGCACGTTTATTCTTTCCTGTGACAATGATTATATCTTCAATTCCCGATTTTACGGCTTCTTCTATAATATATTGAATAGTTGGTTTATCCACTATTGGCAGCATCTCTTTTGGCATTGCCTTCGTAGCAGGTAAAAATCTAGTTCCCAATCCCGCTGCAGGTATAATAGCCTTTTTAACTTTTTTCATTCTTTTGTAACTCCTCCACATTAATATAAAACTACAAAATTTACTTATTCACCCTTTTCATAGTAACATAGACTTGTTTTTTGTAAATAATTTAGCATAAAACATTTGTAATCCCATATATAATTGTAACTTTTCCCCAAAACCTTCTTCAGAAAATATAAAGGCCTTTTCCCGATAAAAACAGGAAAAGGCCTTATTTTCTTCAATATATATGGCTGTCAGGTCCAAGGGTCTGACTTATGTAGCACTATTGATTATCCCATTAATTTTTTCCATGAAAGCATTCATGACCTGCTTCAATTTCAGCTCGGCTGATTCCATCTTTTCACCTTGGACCCCGAAATAGAATTTGATTTTAGGTTCTGTGCCAGATGGACGTAAGCATACCCATGTACCATCCTCAAGGAAGTACTTAATTACATTCGATTTAGGTAAATCAATGACTTCTTCCTTATTGGTGCCCATGTTGAGCTTCACGCCACTTTGATAATCCTCTTGAATCGTTACAGCTTTTCCGGCTATATGCTTTGGAGGAGCATTGCGGAATTGATTCAATATCCCTTGAATCTGCCCAGCGCCTTCAATCCCCTTTAAAGTCAATGACTGAAGTCCCTCCAGGTAATATCCGTACTCTTCAAAGATATTAAGCAATCCTTCATATAGGTCCATGCCCTGTTTTTTATAGTAGGCACAAACTTCCACCGCAAGAATGGCCGCTTGGATAGCATCTTTATCACGGGCAAAATCCTTGATTAAATAACCATAACTTTCTTCATATCCGAATAAGAAAGTATGCTTACCGCTTTCCTCATATTCGTTGATCTTTTCAGCGATGAATTTAAAACCCGTTAATACATCAACGGTCCCTAAACCATATTCCTTTGCGATTCTGCGGCCTATTTCAGAGGTTACTATCGTTTTTAAGACAACTCCATTTTCAGGTAAAGTGCCTTTCGATTTCTTTTCTTTCAAAAGATAATCCAATATTAGTGCACCTGTTTGATTACCTGTAAGCACCACATATTCGCCATCTTTATTTTTAACGGCGATACCGAGACGATCTGCATCAGGATCTGTTGCGATCAAGAGGTCTGCCGATACCTCATTTCCTAATTCAATGGCCATTTCAAATGCTGCATGCTCTTCAGGGTTCGGGGATTTGACTGTCGAAAAATTGGGATCAGGCAATTCCTGCTCTTTTACAACATGTACCTTGTCGTATCCCAGATCTTGTAAAGCCCTTCTAACCGACTTATTTGCCGTGCCATGAAGCGGTGTGAATACTACAGTCACATCAACTTCTTCACTTAGGTTTTTATTTTCGGGCACAGTAAGCAATTTATCATTATAAGCGGTATCTATTTCCTCTCCGACCATCTTGATGAGGCCTTGCGCTTTCAATGTGTCTTCATCTTTTACCGAAATGGCAAGTTCATTTTCAATCGCATTCACGAATTCAATCACTTTATCAGCCGTTGCCGGAGGAAGCTGGGCACCATCTGGCCCGTACACTTTATAGCCATTATATTCAGGGGGATTATGACTTGCTGTGATAACGATCCCAGCATAAGCATTCAGTTCACGAACGGCAAAGGATAACTCCGGCGTTGGTCTTAACTCATCGAATAGATAAGCCTTGATACCTTCTGTAGCCAGGGTCTTGGCTGCTTCCAAGGCAAATTCAGGCGATTTGAAACGTGAATCGTAGGCAATCGCGACACCTCTGCGTTTTGCTTCATCACCCATCGATTGCAGATAATGGGCTAATCCCAATGTTGCTTTACGGACTGTATATAGATTCATCCGATTGGTACCTGCCCCAATTTCCCCGCGCATACCGCCTGTGCCGAATTCCAAGTTCTTATAAAACGCATCTTCAATATTTTTTTCATCATCTTGCATCTTGTTAAGTAATGATTTCATTTCCTCATCAAGGTTTTCGAAATTCACCCATGAGTGGTAAGAACATTTCCAATCCATCTTCACATAGTCCTTCTTTCTTTCTAGTTCCCCTTGGAAAATCTAGATGTTTTCACTAAAAAATAACAGTTACCGCTGAAATAAAAAAAAAGCCGTTCATACGACTTTCTTCGCTATATTATCAGCAATAAATAGACATCAGTCAATATTCTCAACATAAAAAATTTGTTGGAAGGCAAAAATAGAGGATGGCGATGTTGCGGTAATCGTGGACATCACGGCCTGTAAACAGGAGCGATGTCCACTATGATGGATCACCTTACAAATTATTCAGCTTCGGCAACAACGGTGAAGCGTTGGTTGATGTGTTGCGGGTTTTCAATTTCATCAAGTACTGCAAGGGCAAAATCGGCGTAACTTACATAACTCTCACCCTTTGAGTTTACAAGAAGGTTGTCTTTACCCAATTTATACCCTCCGGTTCTATTTCCTTGTGGATCAAAGAAGGCTGAAGGACTGATGAACGTCCATTGGATGCCAGTGGCATTTTGTAAATCCTCAAGGTTCTTAGATTGATTATATGCCGTTGCAAAGTATTCTTTAGGGAATTCAGGCGTTTCCAGTACACGTATCGTTTTCGCCTCGTCAACGAAAAGGCTTCCAGCTCCGCCAACAACGATCAGTTTAGTTTGAGGAGCCCCTTTCATGGCGTCAATTAAGATTTTTCCTGCATCCACATGCAGATGTTCTTTCCCTGGAGCAGCGCCAAAGGCATTCACTACCACATCAAATTCTTTAATATCTTCCGCTTTCAGAGCGAATAGATCCTTTTCCAGTACGGATGCACCTTGAATTTGGACTTTGGCTTCATCTCTGACAATGGCCGTAACTTCATGTCCCCTAGTCAATGCTTCCTTTAAAATCAGACTTCCAGCTTTTCCGCTCGCACCTATAATACCAATTTTCATTTTCAATTTCCTCCTATATCGTTTTGGATTTTAATTGTAATCGAATTACTTACATGTAATAACATAAGTTACAGGTTGCTGTTTTGTCAACTTATTTATCGAGGAAGTATTTCGATGATATATTGCGATTTTCGTTGATATATTTCATTTTTCGGAGGTATATTGCAATTTCCGTCGATATATTACCATTTTCGATGATATATCCCGATTTCCGTCGATATATTGCCATTTTCGATAGATATATCCCGATTTTCGTTGATATATTTCATTTTTCGATAGATATATCCCGATTTTCGTCGATATATTACCATTTTCGATAGATATATCCCGATTTTCGTCGATAAAAAAAGCACCATTCCTTGCAGATACAAGGAATGGTGCACTTATTGATCAGTTCTTTCCATTCTTCCTCATTAGCAATCCCATACAGATAGTAATGAGAGTAAAAGCAATAAAAGCCAAAAACGGGATCGTGATGAATCCTAGCCAATTTATATACTCGCCTGAGCAGGGAACACCGCTTTGGCACATTTCGAAATGCTGTAGTGCCGGAATTTTTTGCAGACTATAGTGATACCCTGACACCAACATGCCCAAAATCGATAATGGGAGGATGTATCGATGGATTTTCAGGTCTTGCTCATAAAAGGCCCGGCCCAATAAAATAACGAGCGGGTACATCAAGATCCTTTGATACCAACAAAAGGTACAAGGTACATAATGGAGAATCTCACTAAAGTAGAGACTTCCAGCAGTGGCAATGATGGATAGGATCCACGAAAATAATAGTGGTTTGTTCATCACTATTTCTCCTTCGCTGCATCATCAACCATTTTCACTAAATCATCAATTGTATTTCCTTCAAACTTCTTGCCATTGACAAATAAGGAAGGTGTTCCAGAAACGCCCAATTCGTCGGCCAACTCCATATCCTTGTTCCATTGGTCCTCGGACTTTTCGGCTTTAAAAGAGGAAACGACCTTTTTCACATCTTTGTCATTTGCGATTTCTTTCAATGTTTCTTCTAGGAATTTGTCCGTAAAGACATCTTCCTTTTCATATTTCAAGTCATCTGGCTGCTTATCGTACAACAGCTCATGAAATTTCCAAAAGGTATCATTTCCTAATTCCTGATAAACACTTTCCGCAAATTTAGCGGATCTGGTTGAATCGACGTTAATGAACGAATAATTCATGAAATAAAATTGCGCTTTTCCTGTTTCGATCAGTTCACTTTGTATGGAAGGAAAGAATTGTTCCTCGAATGTCTTACATACTGGACATTTATAATCACCAAATTCCACTATTTGGACAGGAGCCGATTTTTCTCCCAAATAAGGCTGTGATTTATAATCTATTTCATTAACGGCTGTATCTTCGTCCTTCCCATTTGCTAAAAATATAAAGCCAATAATGATTACAGCGATTAACCCTATGATCCAAAACGTGAATGCATAAGATTGTTTTTGATTACCCTTTTTTTTATTAGCCATCATATACCTCCATCACTTGTAGTTGTGTCGATATTCCTTATCCAGCCATAGCGGCCGATTTCAGTTCCCCCTTCCTGTAGCTTTCACCTGTAACTGATTCATTTACACGTTATAATATAAGTTTCATCATGATGGTTTGTCAATTACACATACCTTTTATTTTTGCCGGCGTGACTTGACAAGGAAACGGTTAATGGATAAATATTATTCTTGCAGGCCATTATAACTTGTAACCACTTGAATTACATGTTAAATAATTTATACTATATAAGAATAGAGATTTTAAAGGAGAGAAAAAAGAGATGTCCATCAGTACCCGCTTTTCCGTAGGAATCCATATATTATCTCTTTTAGAAATAAACAAAGAAGGCGTTAACACTTCTGATTTTATAGCAAAAAGTGTAAACACAAACCCAGCCTTAATTAGAAAAATCACCGGCATGCTGAAGAATGCAGGTTTAGTGAACGTTCGGCCGGGTATCGCCGGGGCGACATTGGCCAAGGACTTATCGGATATTACTTTGCTCGATGTTTATCAGGCTGTTAACGTTGTCTCCGATAAAGAATTATTTGGAATCCATGAAAATCCTAATCCAGCATGCACTGTTGGAAGAAATATACAAGATACAATAGAGCCCATCTTTTCAGTCGCTGAACTTGCCTTGGAAAAGGCGCTTGGAGTGGTGACGATCGAGGATGTCGTTAGAGGTATTCTGGAAAAGGATAAAAACTAAATAGCAAAAAAACACATGGGTCGGACTCATGTGTTTTTTCCTGTTTTCTTATTTATACTTAGGAACTTCAATCGTCATTTTATAGGAATCTAGTAAACTATACAAATTATGAATCTGTTTCACTTGTTTTGTTGCCCAGCCAATATCAGTTGCATACTGGTGTGAAGCATATCCATTTTTCTCTGCAGCTGTAGGATTCCATCTCATTTTGTAAAGCGTGTCCTGTCCAGTAGCGATATACCCTTTGGCGATGAATTCGGCACCACCTATAATGGCCGCTTCCGGGGTGAACCAGCCTGCTTTATATGCGTATTGAGCGCCGCTGCTTACCGCTGTTCCGTCAAAAGCTCCCACTCCATACATATTATAGACCATTTTCCCATTCACCTTAACTCCAGTTGCTAACGGTGAAGTACCATTCCCAGTCTCCAGCAAAGCATGTGAAATCAGGTAAATTTCATTGACCCCATATTTTTCCCCTGCCGTAGTGAAGGTTGCAGCTTGGCCTTGTAAAATCCCTTTACCTGAAAGGATTCTAGCATTCACTTCAGAAACGTTCATGTTGGTGACTTGGGAGAGCTTAACGAACTGGAACGATTTGATTGGATCATTCACAAAATTATCTGGGTTGAGATTATAGTTTATATCATCCGGACTGGCATTTACCCATGTCTTGTTATAACTCACTTCATACCAATAGTATCCGTCAGAGCCCTTTACTTTTGATTTAATATTCAATGATTGATTATTGCTGACAGCACCGACTGCCCAATAATTAGATCCAGCTCCGCCCCTAACACGCCATCCGCTTCCTTTTACCGTTCCCTTTGTTGAATTGATTAAAGTTAACCCATCCTCACGTATGTAGGTTTTATACGTTTTATCCGTTTGACCATTTACGGCCATTTGAATTTCAACCATCTTGTCCATCGTAAGATTGTACTCTTTATCGATCCTGATTATCGATCCATCCGAACTTCCTGGACCTTGTGCTTTAGCTGTTAAATATTGCGTACTGACATATCCCGTTTTTCCGTTAGCCGTGACCCTTGACCAACCATTGGACTCAGAATACACCGTTACGGCCGTATTGTTTACGAGTTTGGCTATAATTGAAGCGGAAGCTGATGCAAAAGAGCGCATATTAAGACTGGAGCCATCATTTACTTTTACATATTTAACTAACGTGGTTTCTTCCTCGTCTGGATTGAGATTCGGGCTTTCCGGTACAGAACCAGGCTTCGTTGCTGATAGATATTGCGTATTGACATAACCTTCCCCGCCATACGCTTTTATTTTTGACCAGCCATTTGATTCCGAGATGACTTCCACCTTCACACCCTTTGCCAATTTCACAATAACGGAAGCACTTTCTGACGGTTTATTACGCATATTCAGAGAACCAGAGCTTACATTTACATATTTCACCGTCGTTTTATCAGGTATGGAGGGTTTGGCTTCTGGCTTTGTTGTTGAAAGAAAGTCAGTACTGACATATCCATCTTGCCCATTGGCTTTGATTTTCGCCCAACCTTTGGATTCCGAATACACCGTTACTTGCGTTCCTTTTGAAAGCTTCGCGACTATGCTGGCACTTTCCGACCCGCTTTTTCTCATATTAAGCGTTCCTGAGCTTACGTTGACATATTTTGTCGTCGTTTTATCAGGTATGGAGGGCGTGGTTTCCGTTCCTGGTTTTGTTGTCGATAAATATTTGGTGCTGACATGTCCGTCTTTTCCATTGGCCTTGATCTTCGCCCAGCCTTTGGATTCCGAATATACCGTCACTTTCGTTCCTTTTGAAAGCCTCGAAACTATGCTTGAACTTGCTGTACCACTTTTTCGCATATTAAGTAAACCCGTGTTCACATATTTCGTCGTCGTTTTTTCTGGCGTGGCTACTGTGGATCCCGATCCCGGTTTTGACGTCGATAGATATTTGGTGCTGACATATCCGTCCTTTCCATTGGCTTTGACCTTCCCCCAGCCTTTGGATTCCGAATACACCGTCACTTTCGTTCCTTTTGAAAGCCTCGCGACTATGCTTGAACTTTCTGTACCACTTTTTCGCATATTGAGTGAACCCGTGTTCACATATTTTACCGTCGTTTTTTCAGGTGTGGCTACTGTAGATCCCAATCCCGGCTTTGCAGCAGACAGATATTTGGTGCTGACATAACCGTCTATACCATTGGCTTTGACCTTCCCCCAGCCTTTGGATTCCGAATACACCGTCACTTTCGTTCCTTTTGAAAGCCTCGCGACTATGCTTGAACTTACTGTCCCGCTTTTTCGCATATTGAGCGTGCTTGCATTGACATATTTTACCTTTGTTTTAACGGTTGCCGCAGCTTTGGTTACCGTTCCAGGCTTCGTTGCCGATAGATACTTCGTACTGACATATCCGTCTTTTCCATTGGCTTTGATCTTCGCCCAGCCTTTGGATTCCGAATACACCGTTACCTGTGTGCCTCTTGTCAGCTTCACGACTACGCTTGCACTATCTGCCCCACTTTTTCGCATATTAAGTGAACCTGTGCTCACATTCACATATTTCATTGTCGTTTTAACGGGTGCCGCAGCTTTGGTCACCGTTCCAGGCTTCGTTGCCGATAAATACTTGGTACTGACATATCCATCTTTTCCATTGGCTTTGATCTTCGCCCAGCCTTTGGATTCCGAATACACCGCTACCTGTGTGCCCCTTGTCAGCTTCGCGACTACGCTTGCACTATCCATTCCACTTTTGCGCATATTAAGTGAACCTGTACTGACATTCACATATTTCTCTGCCGTTTTAATGGTTACTGCAGCTTTAGTTAAAGTCCCTGGCTTCGTTGCCGATAAATACTTGGTACTGACATATCCATCTTTTCCATTGGCTCTGATCTTCGCCCAGCCTCTGGATTCCGAATATACCGTTACTTGTGTGCCTTTTGCCAGCTTTGCAACTATGCTTGCACTATCCGCACCAGTTTTTCTCATATTTAGCGAACCGGAATTTACATTTACAAACATGACGCTTTTTTCAATATTGGCATGTTCTGCGTGTAGTGGAGCTGCAGATATTTTTTCTTCGAAAGCAACTGTAGACAACACTGCAAAACAGAAAGTTGGTATAATTAATTTCTTCATCTCATTCTCCCTACTAAAGAATTATATTTTTAACATTTATTTAAATATCGGTTAAATTCAGTATAATAATATAGGCAATTGTGCTTATTCGTTAAAAATATAACATATTCCTTTAGATCTATAGAGAGATGGACGAGATTGTAACACAATAGTAAACTAATAGACATTTAAGTTATTAATTAGTAACATTAGAAATGTAATCCATTTCACTAAATTCCATAAGAAGCGGATACAAGCTTAATGACGTGAAATAAGATATATTGAAATAATTTATTCATACTCAAAGTAATGTTTATGAGACGAGCATCTTTCTACGCATACCGAATATACATAAAGGGTAAGCCTACAATCCTTATATTTGACGGATCAAGGCCATAACCTATATAATTACTCTAAATAACTTATATGAATCCTTCTGTTAAGGGGAGTAGCTATACAATAAAGTCGTCAGTACAGGATTTAATCCTCGGCTTTATTGGCAACTGATTTTAGTTGTTTGCAAGACCTTGCCGATTATTTGGTGAGGTCTTTTAAATTTTTAAAAGACGGTATAACCAAAAATCGGTTATACCGTCTTTTTTAATCGAAAAAATTGCACAATAGAGGTGAAAAGTATGCAGAACTATAATGAATTAGCTCAAAGCGTTAAGATTTCCGATGATAAAAAGCATATATTGCTTGATGCCGACCCATCTTTATCACTTATCGGAAAAGGCCGCAGCGCTTATGTATTCCGAATACATTCCACCAATAAAGCACTAAAAGTGTTTTTCCCTGACCATACTCACACAGCTAAAGTAGAAGCTGAAATATACAAAACCGTTCAATCGATCGATTACTATCCAACCCTATATGATGCGGGGGTAAATTATCTGGTAATAGATCACATCGAAGGCAACACTCTTTTTGAATGTTTAACATTGGGAATCCCAATAACGGAAGAAAATATCAAGGAGATTGACCATGCCTTACAATTAGCAAGGAAAGAGGGATTGAACCCTTCGGATATTCATTTACGAAACATCTTCATCACTTCCGAAAAGAAGGTGAAGATCATTGACGTAGCGAGGTTTAAGCAAGTGAAATCCTGCAATCAGTGGCACGACCTGAAAAGTGCTTTTCACCTTTTCTATTCGAAGTCATTTTTCCCGAAGAAAATCCCAGGCTTCATACTGAATTCCATAGCAGCGATTTATAAAAAGAGATTCTTGCCCATCTGATCATCACTAAAAAAAATCACATTGGAGGCACATATGAAAAAAATCATAACCATTTCTTTACTGTCCATCCTTACATTAAGCGGATGCTCGCTTTTGGGAGAAGTCAATTCATCATTGGAGTATGCAGATAATGCCACGGAGTATATAAGTACCGTTAAGGATTTTGCCAATGAGGTGCCCGCATTGTCACAAGACGCCGTCGCGAATACCGAAGCAAGAGCAAATCTTGAAAAAGAACTGGAATTGATGAAAACGGAGATTGAAGAATTCAATGCAACTGAACCACCCCAAATCGCTGAAGGCATCCATGAGAAGATCGTCAGCTCAAATCAACAGCTTTCAGATGGAATTGAATTATACCTGAATAATATTGAAAATGGCCAAATTGACCCTAAGGCATTGGAAGATTCAGAGATAATGAAATCAATCGATAATATAACAGGATTGGCAAAGCAAATTGAAGAGTTGGGTAATTAAGCAGCCTGCTCCATTAAAATGAAGAACTCCTCGTACCGATGTCCCTTTTAATTTCAAGGAATCATGAATTAAAAAGGAATGTTCGGAACAAATTATTGACATGAAACCAAAAGGTTTTATATAATCGATAAAGCGAAACCAATTGGTTTTATATTTTTAATTAAAAGGAGAATCAGTATGGAAAATCAACATACATTACAAGATATCAAAAAGACGATTATTCTTGAAGCACCCATCCAAAAAGTTTGGGATACAGTTTCGACTGCCAAGGGTATAGCTTCATGGTTCATGCCAAATGATTTTCAACCGAAAGTTGGACATGAGTTCCATGTCCAATCACCTTTTGGTCCTTCTCCTTGTAAGGTATTAGAGTTAGATGCTCCTAATCGGCTTTCATTCGCTTGGGATACGGACGGTTGGATCATATCGTTCACTTTAAAAGAACTGGATGGCAAAACGGAGTTTACCCTTATTCATGGTGGTTGGAAAGAGCCTGACACGATTCTTCCGAAACCGAACGAAAAAAGCTCAGTCATTCGCGATAGAATGGATCATGGCTGGGAACAGATCGTTAATCAAAATCTTAAAAAGGCTGTTGAGGGCTAAGTGTCTGCAGCAGAAAAGCATGATGTATTTCAGGCTATCGCAGACCCAACCCGCAGAAAGGTCCTGCAATTGCTTGCTGAAGGGGATTTACCCATTTCAGAAATCACTTCTCACTTTTCCATGAGCCGTACAGCGATTGCCAAGCATCTTCATATCCTTTCTGAAGCTGAATTGGTCAGTGGCCGGAAGGTAGGAAGAGAGAAACGCTTTCGGCTTCATCCAGAACCTTTAGCGGAATTGAAACAGTGGCTTTCTTTTTACGATCAATTTTGGGATAACAAACTATCCATCCTTAAACATGTGATTGAAAATCCAAGGGAAAATGGATTTAAAACCGCCGAAAAAGAAAAGGACACGGATGAACAATCATAATGAAGAACCCCCCGGCGCATTGCACCGGGGGGTTTTCTTCATTAATTTATGCATCCATCTCAATATTGTGTTCTTTGCGCTTCTTGATGACCATCGTTAGTAACAACAGTAAATTAAATACAATTATGCATCCAGTAAGGAACACGATACTCGTTGTCAATGCATCCGCTCCAAGGCTCGTACTCATCGCCTGACGGAAGCCCATGACTGAGTATGTCATTGGTATGAACGGGTGAACATGACTGAAGAAGTTATTTGTCAGTTCCACAGGGAACATTCCTCCGCTTGCTCCTAGCTGTAATACAAGGAATATCATCGCTAATAAACGACCTGGATTTCCAAATCCTACAGTTAAGAAAGTAACGATGAACATGAAAGTAAGGGAAGTCAATATGGAAACCCCTATGAATTGCCCCATGTTCTCGACTTGTAAATCCATACCCCAAATCATGATTGCATCCAATACTAATGCTGAAATCGTGGCTTGTATAAATAGGACCGTAAATTTACTGAACCACCATGCCGCTCCTGATGTAGGTCTTGTAGATGGCTTGCCTGTCGGGTATCCCATATTGAAGGCAATCGCTCCTACAAATAACCCTAGAGACAATACGTAAGGAGCCAGAGCATGACCATAATTAGGCACTTCACTGCTTTTTTGTTCTTTAACCTGTGTCGGCTCAGCAATCATGCCGTAATTATCATCGGTTGTTTTATTTCCCCTTATTTCTTCTGCACCATCACTTAGTTTTTCCGAAAGTTCGACCGTTCCATCTTTTAGTGAGGAGATTCCATCACCCAATTTATGTGAACCTTCAGCTAGTGCTGATGAACCTTCATTGATCTTACCTGCGCCTTCAGCAAGTTGGATCACACCATTGCTTAAAGTAGGCAGATTGCTTGCCAATTGCTCAGTGCCTTTAACAAGTGCTGATGAGCCATCGTTCAAGGATGCTGAGTTGGCATTCAGTTGATTGGCTCCATTAGCAAGTTTGTTCGCTCCCTCGCCAACTTTGCTAACACCAAACGCATACTTCTCCAGACCATTTCCAAAAGAAGATGACCCTGCTTGAAGTTGTGAAACTCCATCAACCAACTGACCAGATCCCTCAGTTAGTTTTGACAAGCCATTATTTAACGAGGAACCGCCTTGTGCTAACTGATTGATCCCATTCACAAGTTCCGGTGCTCGTTCATTTAAGCTTTCGGTTGCCGCTGTTAATTGATTGCTGCCTTTAACTGCTTCATTCAAGCCGCTATTTAATTGGGTTGCACCAGGAATCAATTGTTCTTCCAGTGCGTTCCTTATCGCCGGATATCCGTTTAACGCTGATACGGCGTTTGGATTGACTTTATTCACCGCATTATTTAAATTGGCCACTTGTTCTGGAAGCTGGCCTAATCCATTCAATACTGGCATTACTTTATTCGTTAATTGTGTTGATAAGTCGGATACACTTGCAGCAAGAGTCGATGCAATTTGTTTTTGTGCTTCCGCTTGCATTTGAAGTTCATTTTGAATGGCTCCGATTAATTCGGATTGTTGTTCACTGGTCATACTTTTGTATGCTTCAGTGTTTTGTACAGTATTGATTGTGCTTTGTCCATTATTCGCAATCGTTGATTGAAGTTCTGTTAAAGCTGCTTGGCTATTCTCGAGATCTGCTGTAATTCCCGATACGGTACCGGACGCGCCGCTTCCTGCAGGAACCGCTTCTTGCAATTGATTTACACCGCTTTGAATGCTTGTCAGGCCTTGCTTAAGCTGACTCAGCTGTTCTTCCGCGGGCAATTGGCCATCCATCTTTTTCAGGCCGTCATTTAATGCCTGGCTTCCTTCTGAAAGTTTAGTGATTCCCTCATTTAAGCTCTGCTGACCTGCTGCCATTTTTGGAATTCCCGTAGATTCGTCAGTCAGCTGGCTTGCATTTTGTGATAACTGATTCAAGCCATCATTCAAATTCGCACTGCCTGTTTGCGCTTGTGCCAATCCATTATTTAATGTTTGGGCTCCTGGAACCATTTTTGCAAGCCCAGTGGAAAGTTGGGAAGAACCTTGTATAAGCGCTTCACTATTATTAGTCAACTCCCCTGTGCCAGAAGCGAGTTCGTTAGCACCCGTTTGCAACTGACCGACACCAGACGTGTATTGTGAAATTCCCTTACTTAATTCCGACGCCCCACGTTCAAGTTTATTGGCGCCTTCCAAAAACTCACCAACGCCAATTTGAAGTTTATTCGCGCCATCTTTAAACGTTAATGTACTGGAAGCCAATTTATTCAGATTGTCTGTCACTTCTTTGTTTCCATCATTCAGTTTTTCAGCACCGTCATCCAGTTTTGATGCCCCATCTGCTGCATCACCGAATCCATCTCCGATTTCATCCAGTTGTGAGAAGATCGCTTCTGCATATTCCTTTGTGACACTTTCTGCAATTTCAGTTTTCAAATTATTCGTTGCCTGTTTTCCGACCGTTTCAGAAACGAAACTGCGTCCAGGATTCACATCATACGTTAAATTCATTTTTTGTGGCTTATCATCCATTACGGTTGAAGCATTTTTCGAAAAGTCCTCAGGAATGGTGACGACCATATAATATGTACCATCATCGAATCCTTTTTTCGCCGCTTTTTCCGTTACGAAATGCCATTCTAAATCATCATTGTCCCTTAATTGCTCGATTAGCTCATCACCGACAGATAAGGTTTTACCCTCATACTCCGCCTTCACATCATTATTCACGACTGCAACAGGCAATTTACCGGTATTTCCGTATGGATTCCAAGCAGAACTTAGGAATAACCCCCCATAAATAATCGGCACGAACAGTAATACGATTGCGACCCCGATCAGTTTTCGATTTGTAAGTAAAAGCTTCCATTCTTGTTTAAGCATGTTCACTCTTTTTCACCTTTCTTTTCACGCATTAATTCACCCAATGACCCTGAATTCCAATTAACAGTCGGTATATCCGTGGTGCCAAAGCTTTCTTTAAGCAAATCTGCTACTGTTTGACTGGAAAAGAAATCCATTAAAAGTTCATCCGCCTGAGAAAACATCCGACGAAGAACGTCCATGCCCTTTTCTGCATACTCTCCATCTTTAAACGCTTTTTCTATAAGTCCTGTATCTGGAAACATCGAAATGGGGCCTTCCATCGCTTCAATAATTTCAAGGTTTTTAATCTTATCTACACTTTTGGCAAGAGAAAGGCCGCCATTATTACCAGGAACGGAAGTGATTATCTGCTTAACGACCAATTTCCTAATGATTTTCTTCAAATAAGAAGGAGACACCTCTAACCGCCTGCTGATCTCATTAGACGAAAGCGGTACATTTTTATCCTGGGTAGAGAGTATAACAATGATGCATATAGCTTGCTCGACACCTTTTGTTAATTGCAATTCAGTTCACCTCTTCAAGTATGTATGTGGATGTTTGATATCCATAATGGATATTCGGTATCTATAATTAAACCCTGTTTCATCTTAGAAATCAAGTTATTTCCAGAAAAAATTTCTAAAAAAGCGTTTTGGGTCCTCAAAACAAGGTGAACCCCGCATGACAACATCATGCGGGGTTCACCTTTGGCAGGATCTATTATAGGTCATTTAAAAATTCATTGACTGCCTCTGGAGTTTTAGCATTTGCACTGTGCAGGTGTGCAACCTTTTCTCCATTTTTAAATACTAATAAAGATGGAATTCCCATTACGGTTTGCTCTTCAGAAATCTCTGGGAACTCGTCACGATCGATTGTAAACCACTGTTTGTCTTGATGTTCTTGAGTGATCTCATCAATGAACATGTCTAAACGTTTGCAGTCTGGACACCACGTAGTCGTAAAAATCCCGACCGTCAGTCCCTCTTGTTTGATTTGTTCACGGTATTCTTGTTCTGTATTAATATTTTTCATGATTGTCTCCTCCGAGCTTTTCTTATCATCATCATACTTTAATCAATGAATATATGTACTCAAGAATTACTATATAATTTATTCCTTCCCAGTTCAAACGGTTTAACCTCGATCTATCCCACTATTGCCCGGTTTATGTTGATTGTTTATGAAAAATTCTCCTTTTTCCGTCACAAGGGATGTGATATTACTTTTAATCTAGCAATCCACAAATCAGTGTTTATTCATGAAAAAAGCCACTATCCAGTGGTCTTTTCACTTCATTCATATTGGGAGAGTTAGTTGCCAGGAAACACCGAACTTATCGGATACCCATCCGAACTTCTTACTAAAGAAATAATCACCCAATGGCATCATCACTTGTCCGCCATCAGTTAAGCTCGAATAAAGCCTGTCAATTTCCTCTTCACTATCACATGTAAGGAATATTGAAAACGAAGGTGTAAACGTAAATTGATGCTTAACATTGCTATCGATGCACATAAATTCCTGATCCTTCAAGGTAAAGGTAGCCTGCATGACACTCCCCTCTGTACCTGATTCATTTGCACCATACCGTTTCATGCTGGTTATTTTCGATCCTTCGATTAAAGATGTGTAGTAATTCATTGCTTCTTCCGCATTTCCTTCGAACATCAAGAAAGGTGTGACCTTCATCATTCTCATCAAACCCCTTTTCATCTTTAATTAGTTTCTTGCATTGAATCATGGCGCCCACCAGTTACCTGAAGCCACGATCATTGTCTGTAATTTTATCGTATTGGCAAAATAATCATCATCATCATCTTGTTCCTGTATCGTCCGATTCCATAACTGATTAATCCATTGCTGATTGGAGGAATCAACCATGGCACTTACCATGAATGGAGCAACGAAGCTTGTACTATTCCCTTCTTCCAAGGCTTTTCCGCTTAGCGTATAGCCCGATTGGATATTTTCAGGGTTTCCATCCGTTTCCTCTTTAATCCAATCATTCATCCGCTTTAATTGCGGCAGCGCCCTTTCATCACCAGTCAGTAAGTAATCGAGCGTATACCGCCAAGGGGTCCTGCTGCTGTTCCAGCTATAATTGCCGTCATTCTCCCCTTCTAAAAAGTCAGCTTGTGCTGGCTGATACTCTCCCTTGGATTGTACAATGAAGTCCGGCATGAGACCAGTATTGCCGCTTTTCTCCTTATAAATGGAATGAATGATCGCATAGGCCTTATCCGTAACACCTTTCCATTCATGATTCCCAGTTGCCGCCTCAAATGACTTCAAATGATTCAGAAGAAAGTCCGATGAACGAGTCGATTGTCCGTATACTTCATCTTCATCCTCCGCCCAGTCACCTAGTTTAATCAGGGACTGGGACCGATTTATCTCATTCGACATGATCGCATCCATGATGTCCTTTGCTCTGGCGAGATAGTCGATTTCCCCTTCACTTCCCCACTGGCGATCAGCCAATAATAACGAATAAGCGATATCCATATCGCCATCAGTTGCTGAATCGGCATCCCCTGGAGTATTTATGATTTTGCCCGATTTATCCTTAACTTGCTGCCACGCCATTAATGAAGGGTCATTGTCACTTCGATGCGCTTTATAAAAACGATACAGACCATCGAAGTACTGTTTGTCCTTGCTGCCTGCCATTATTGCCGTAACCATCATCCCATAACCGTGCGCTTCAGAAACGGTCACTGCGTTCTTGGGTTCTGCATATCCTTTATCATTGTAAAAGATATAATATTCATCATTTTTATCAGCAGGCTGCTTCAAATATTCATTTTTCCAGGTTTTATAATAATTCGCTACGGCATCATCCATCTCCTCCTGTGATAGATTGTCAGGTTTTATCGTACCCGGTTGATAGACTGTATGCTGAGGAAATGCCCTTTTACCGGCAATCTCTCTCTTTGTGGTTTGAGATACCAATGCTAGCGAGGCAATGATCACGAAAACGATCGAGCCCACCGCTATCAATAAACTTCTTTTTTTCATGGCTCGCTCCTTGGGTTATGGTGCAGTATTCACTTCTTTTTTATGTTTGGCTATGAGCATTTCAATCTATTAGCATGACTTTTCTTCCTTTCCGGAAGACAAAAGAAAAAGGCCTACTTTATCCTTTTACAAAACATTAAGATTCATAGCCTTATTTAAAGAAAGTGATATTTAATTTACTCCTAATTATTAATACTGATATCAGGAGTAATAAGTTTATACTCATAAAATTTGAATCAGTAATGAGATTAAATGAATATCTTAATCCGAATAGGATAATTTAACTTATAATAACCATTGTCAAAAAAATGAAATTCCTCAATTAACTCACCTCTTTCATCAAATTCCGGACATATCAATCTTTCCCCTTGGTCATTCCACTTTTTTCAACTCCATAAGGCCTTCGCCATCTAATGAAATTTCAAATTGCTGATTAACGACTATCGAAAGCGGAAAGATTTCCGACTCTCTATCCGAAAAGATCCACCGCCGTTTACTTGGACCTAAAAGTAAAAACGAACCTGCTTCATGTTCCCCCATGAAATTCAATCCATCTTCACTTATCGTTTCAGCCTTCCTTACGGGTACACCAAAACTGACCAACTGATTTCCCAAGGTCCTGACTTCATTCGTCGTAATGTTTATTTCACTAATACACAGGACGTTTTGAGCTGAAAAAGACTCCGCCTCAGATTTGGGTGATACGGAATATCTGGAAATGAACTCGACAATATTGCCTGAAGGGTCTGAAAAATAAAAGGCATGTGCATTTGAATAACTGAAATAAACTTCGTCCACTTCATCTTCCCTAGTCAATTCCACTTTTGATTTCGCCCATGCTTTGGCCGAAGTGAATAAATTGGTCGGTATATTCATGGCAAAATGATAAAAAGGCTTTTCCTGGAGATGATATTTTTTAATTTCAAGCACACTGTCCCCTGCTTTAATTTCAAAACCATCATCAGTATGCGATAGTAACTCAAATCCTAACTCATTAACATAAAAATTCCGCATATCATTCAATGCATGACTATACAAAGTGACCTTATTGATAATCAAAGTTTAATCCCCCTTCTCCCAAATCCGTACTCTTCATTTACATATTAAAATATATATATTCATATTCACTTTACCTATTTTTACCACAAATAGCCAATGGAATATCCCTTAATTTTTCGGCCAGCCAACTCAAAAAGGACCACCAAATCGGTGGTCCCCCGTATTGAAAAAATCTCTCCGCCAGCGCAGTTTACGATGGTTCCATTTAAGATGATCGCCCCTGTTGTTGAAGCAAAAATGACCATGTCGGCAATTTCTTCTGCCGTAGCTGAAATGTTCGGCCCTGTTGGAGAACCAGTAATTTAAACCACTTTGTTTTGAATCATTTCTCCTTCTCCATTTGGTCATGTATTTTCATCTTTTCGTCTTAAAAAGGATCATTCTTTAATTTTCATTCCAAGCATGGCTGCAAAGCCTATCGCTTGGTCCGGGGAAACTTCGCATCCATTTAAATCCTCCAGGGATACGGTAAGCCTTTGAAATGTAGAACTGCTAATATCGATTCCTTTGAGCGGTGTCCGGGAAAAGTTCGCTTCATTTAATCTACATGTTTCGAACTTAACTTTGATGAATTTACACTCATAATAATCAGCACTTTCCATTGAGCAATGATCGAACTTCACTTGCTTCAAACTGGAATAACCGAATGCACTTAAATTCAAATTACAATTCTCAAAGGAGACATTTCCTAAACTTGCGTCAGACAGGTTAATGCCTAAAAGTTTGGACTCCTTGAATTCCACCCGATGAATCGAGCCACCCATGAAATCGGCATTCGTCAAATCGCAATGGTCAAAAATGACATCCGTCAGCTCGATATTCCTGAAAGATACATCGCTGAATGTCACATTTTTAAAAACAACCTGTGATAATACGATTTTGTCCATTTTTTCTCTATCGATCGTGCAATTGGTTATGATACAGGACTCAAGATAAGGCTCATCCTGATAATATATTTCCTGAAAGTTCGCTTGAGTTAAGTCTTGGGGGATCTTTGGCTGTTCAATTTTGATTTTACCTGACATATTATCACCTTCTCACTTTATTAACCTTTCAAGTGCCTAGCTAAAAACCGGATCAATACTGCAACACGTTCCTTTACATGAAAAGTACGGAATGACGTTTGACCTGGAGTCATATCCGTTCGATTTTCAAAAGGCTTTTTACCGCATACCGTTTTTTTTTGAAAGTGGGGACATTAATGCTTACTAGAAATTGAAACTTCCACAGCTGACAATATAACAACTGGTCTACTTAATTCGGACTTAACTTTAAACCATATTTCAGTGAAGTTCAATCTAAGAATTTCGCTAATATGGCTATTATTTTTCGTTATTTTGTGTCACCTTTGCCACTGCAAATTAAAAAGCTGCCTCATCGGCAGCCTCGCTTACTTCATAAAAACGGAAGAAGTGATTTTATATTTCAGTATTGAATCTTTTTGGGATCCGGAAATAATATAGAGCTGCGCCCATTATGACTATCATTCCGCCTATCAGGAAAAAAGCTTGAAAGATATTTCCTCCAACAGTCGGGGAAGTGGATATGAAACCACTTGAAATCAGAAAAAGGACCCCAAATCCAGACAAAAATAGTGCTGTTTTTTTAATGCTTCTTTTGAATAAGGTATAACCCGTAAATATGATTATATATGAAGCGGTAAGGGCCATTAGAAATGGAAATAAAGGCTTGAATTTTGCAGCATACACGAAATGATCCAAATTCGAGATATCATGTGCATCCATCACCTCATCATCACTTACTTGTGAAAAATGCGCGGAATACTTCCATTCCCAAGGTTCATCCTGAATTTCGCTGCCTTCAAACCATGCACAAAATGAAAATACCATAAAGAAAAGTGCAGCGATTATTATTTGCAAAAAATATTTAAAAGTCAATGCCATCTCCTCCAGCTGTCATCATACCAATAAATGGGTAAAATTCACACCCAATCTTGAAACAAAACTGTCTTTATACCCCAAAGCAATATGTAAACATACACTGTTTCCTGAATAATATAATGCAAACACTTTTAAGGAGCGTTTAAGATATGATCACTCATGGAGATGACCTCCTTATTTCAGGAGCATGGTTACTGGGCCTCGGTACACTCGTAGGTGCAATCGGTCAAACCCGGCAAACTTTAACGGGCACTAATCTCGGCAAAGATCTGGTCCTCAAAGGGAATGTCATTGAAGCGGTTGGGAATTCGCTGCAAGCAATCGGCCGGACGAAAATGCTGAATTCGGAAAATGAACATTCGGAAACCTATTTCATATTCGGTGCTTGGCTTGAGGCTGCTGGTAATACCGCAAATGCAGTTGGAATAGATATGCAGTTGAATGGCTCAGAGGAGGAGGGCACCCGGACGGATGCACTCGGCAGTGGAATCCAAGGCCTGGGTGCCACTTTTGAAGCATTCGGGGCATCACTGACGGAGGCGACATTTTCACGCTCTCTAGAGATTAAGGGAAATGGCCTCATTGCTGCAGGTTCTTTTTTGGAATCGATCGGAAATATCTTCATTTTGAATGAAAAACGACGGATGGGAGAGCAAATTCTTTTGCTCGGCAGCTGGACCCAAGTTATCGGTGCATTCATATTAATCGATGCCTTTTCCATTGGACCAGAACCCGAACAACCTGAGAAAGGTAAGGAAGGACTTAACAGCCATTATAGCTTTGCAAATTATTACGCATGAAATTGACTGGTAATTAAGTGCCTTCAAGTTCGACTTTCATCGAGAACCCTTGTTTCCGCTTGTACAAAACAATGCATATACTTCTCATCCAATTTCCAACCCTTCTCGCTTCCCCACTCCTGGAATGGCTCATAGCCCATCCCCTCCAAAAACCAATGGTCCTGTTTAAATTTGATACATACAGCTCAAAATTATCATCGCTTTTCGTAAATTTGGGCACTTTACTCGTGAATTCGGGGCTTTTACTCATGAGTTTCGGATCTTTACTCGTGAGTTTCGGCGTTACTCGTGAATTTGGGGCTTTTACTCGTGAGTTTCGGCGTTATTCGTGAGTTTCGGCTCTTTACTCGTGAGTTTGGGCGTTACTCTTGAGTTTCGGCTCTTTACTCATGAGTTTCGGATCTTTACTCGTGAGTTTCGGATCTTTACTCGTGAGTTTGGGGCTTTTACTCGTGAGTTTCGGATCTTTACTCGTGAGTTTGGGGCTTTTACTCGTGAGTTTCGGCGTTACTCGTGAGTTTCGGTGTTACTCGTGAGTTTCGGCCTTTTACTCGTGAGTTTCGGCGTTACTCGTGAGTTTCGGCCTTTTACTCGTGAATTCGGGGCTTTTACTCGTGAGTTTCGGATCTTTACTCGTGAATTCAGGGCTTTTACTCGTGAATTCGGGATCGCTCCGCCCCCTCATTTTATCAAATTACTACTACAAATCTGAGTGGACAGAATGGATTTATTTTGCTATTATAGTTACTAAGGGTAACAATTACTTAGGGTAACTATATATTAAGTATAAGGGGTGTTTCTGATAAAGACTTACCAAAAATTCTTTCAGCAATTATTACTGCTGTACCGACCGTTTGAAAATAATCTTAATATACAGCTTAACAAGCATGATTTACACAGGGCGCAATGGTCCATTTTGTATTACTTAACCAATTATGGTTCGGCGACGCTTGTAGAGCTTGCTAATTACCAAAGTGTGGAGAAACCCACGATTACGAGGACCGTTGCCCGCTTGGAAGAGCTGGGGTATGTCGAACATGTGCCAAGTAAAGATAAACGCGAAAAAAGAATGCGGCTTACGGAGCTTGGAAAAAAGGTCTACATTGAAGTCCGCGTAACAATCGATCAATACGAACAGGATATCTTGAAAGGGATAACTGAAGAGGAACAAATCGCAGCCATCCGCATCATGGGCGAAATAAGAAATAACATATTAAAGTAAGGAGATAATAAAATGGAACAATCCAGATCTAGACTGTGGACGAAGGATTTTGTCATCGTTTCTTCCATTAATTTTTTCATAACATTAATCTTTTATTTACTGATGGTGACACTTGCCATCTATGCTGTAAATGAATTGGATGCTTCTACAAGCGAAGCCGGACTCATATCGGGTATTTTCATAATCGGGACGTTAATCGGACGTCTGTTCATCGGCCGTTTCATTGATTCGATCGGACGCAAGAAAACATTATTCATCGGCCTGATTTTTTTCACTTTGACAACACTTCTATATTTTGTGGACCTTGGAATTGGCTTCCTGCTTGTTAACCGTCTCATCCATGGTATGGCGATGGGTATGGCAAGTACTGCGACAGGAACGATCGTCGCCCAAATCATCCCGGCAACACGAAAAGGCGAAGGCATCGGCTATTACAGTATGAGCGCAACACTTGCGACGGCAATCGGCCCTTTCATCGGTCTGTATATGGCTCAAAATACAAGCTTCCAAGTAATTTTCAGTTTCTGCCTGGCTTTAGGGTTGATCAGCCTGATTACTGCATTCTTCCTATATGTCCCGGCATTGAAAGTGACGGCAAAAGTAACCGAAAGTAAAGGATTCAAGCTTTCCAATTTCATAGAACCTAAGGCACTGCCCATCTCATTCATTACTCTGGTATTGGCATTCTGTTATTCCAGCGTCCTTTCTTTCATCAGTTTCTATGCCATTGAAATCGACCTGGTCAATACAGCAAGCTTCTTCTTTGTAGTTTACGCAGTAGCCGTATTGTTATCACGTCCTTTCTCAGGACCGTTAATGGACCGGAAAGGATCGAACTTCATTATGTATCCAGCTTTCATGATTTTCGGAGTCGGTTTGCTCCTTCTAAGTATATCAACCAATAGTTTCACTTTATTGGCTGCTGGTTTCCTAATTGGCCTTGGATTCGGTAATATGCAATCAAGCTCGCAGGCGATTGCCGTTAAACTGACACCGCCCCACCGTATGGGGATGGCAACATCCACCTTCTTTATCATGCTTGATGCAGGACTTGGATTCGGCCCTTATATTCTAGGATTCATCATTCCAGTAACAGGGTACAGCACACTTTATGTCATCCTGGGCGTTGTCGTCATCGCAACTTCCGTTCTTTACTACTTCTTGCACGGCAAGAAAGAACGTACAGCTAAAACAAACTTAGCTTCCATTTAAATGAAAAAAGGGATATCCCATTGGTGGATATCCCTTTTTTCACGATTTTCGAACCCAAAATATTTCAGATTTCCCTTGCCACTCATCTGCCAGTACCCCATAAACGATGGAATCCACATAATGGTCATACAGCCATTCAGATTTTCTAATGCACCCTTCCTTTACAAAGCCAAGCCTTTCGGGAATTCGCCTGCTCTTTTCATTTTCGGCAGCCGCTCTAATTTCCACTTTATTTAGTTTGAGATTAGAAAAGGCATGATCAGTCAGGGCCTTGGCCACCTTAGTCATGATCCCTTTCCCTTGAAAATCTTCACCAAGCCAATAGCCTATATATGCCGTTTTATTTGACCAATTAAATGAAGGTCCCCTCATCATGAGGGGACCTTTCATTTTATTGTTTTACTTCCAATTCATCGATAAAGATTCCAAATTTTCTACCATTCATTTTATTTGTTGCTTGCATGACCGATTCACCTTTATATAAAGTCTTTCCAGTCTTTATATCAACGATTAGAAGTTTGGCAGGCTTGTATGTTAAATTGTCCATTTGATCCACTCCGTTGCCTAATAGGAAGTACACACGCCCATTCTTAATGGCAGCGAAGTTTTGTTCCTTTTTATTAACAGCTAAATCTAGCTCCATGTCATTCGTTAATGTTTGACTGCTTAGGTCAAACATTTTAATGCGATAATTATCGGATTTCTTATCAATTAGGTAAAGGTTTTTCCCGTCCACATATCCTGATTCAGCCATACCAAGGCTAAGAGATTCCCTTTTGGGTAATTTAACCGTTTCTACTTTTTCCGTTTCATAATTATAAGATAACAGTTTGCTTTCATTCAATTTTTCCTCATAGGGACCGTCCTCATGATTTACCCCTTTAATTACAGAAATTAAAACCATATTGTTTGGCTGGGAAGGAGCAATATCAATTGGCATCTCAAAATCTACTTGATTGGGGTAAGTAAAGGTTTCGGATAAAAGGGTTTTATCGCTCAAAACTTTTTTATTAGCTAAATCGATCGTATACAGATGAACCTCTTTCGTTTGCTTATCATCACTTGAATTCACATCATTCATCGTTAAAACCTGTAGTTTTGAATGGACCAACTGCACATCCCTGACATCAGCATTCATGATTCTCTCTTGGTCGGGCAGTTCAATTTGGAAAGAAGTTTCCTCTTCGTCCTTCTTCTCCAGTAAACCGATATCAAACTCCGCATCCATTTTCCCGTTATTCGTAATATCGCTATTCACCCAAGCGTAAGCGAGAAAATCATCGTCTTCATATAAAGAACTAATGGAATCCTTGCCACGCATAAATGCACGATGTTCTTTTACTAATCTTTCAATTTGATGATCTTGTCTTCCATATAAGTTCTCCAAGTAAGACCTTTCGCTAGCATATGTCGTTGTATTGGATTCAAATGTTAACGATTCATAAAAAGAGCCATTTTCAAGCGTTGCATTTATGATTACCGGATCAAGCTCTTTATCGCTGCCTTCCAGTGTCTTGAAGGTATACTTTGGAAGGCTGGAAGCGGAGGAAGCTACTTTGACATAATAGGTCCCGATGCTTAAGATGACAACCATTCCAATAATGATGCTGCATAAATAACGTTTCACCTTGTTCACTCTCCTTTAAAGTTGTTGTTATACGGTAACGCGGTTTTTCAATAACCAGGAACCAAGCCAAATCGAAAGTCCTGTCACAATGATTCCTAATGCGAGCAGCAGACCAAATAATTCATTAGGATAAAAATGGAATTTACCAAACGCCATTACGAAAACAGGAGCTAAAAACAATGCAGCAGCGATTCCGCAATATACCAAGCCCATTACGACTCCTTTTATGCGGAAACTTCTTTCAAACATGATCGCCGTGAATAATATCGACATGATCATAAGACCGATGCCATAGGAAAGCAGGAATTGCGTGAACGTGCTTGGGATGATCAATGCCAAAACTTGACTGGCTTTTGTGATAGTGGAAATTGACATTTCATTCAAGAGCGCTTCCGGCACATTTGAATTAAATAGGGCATTTTCCATTGGTAAAATGATGATCTGGAAAGCAATCAACCCTAATACCATAAGGAAGATGGCCGTAGCTTTTGAAAGGTAGATCGATAATCTGGATGTCGGTAACATCAATAGACGATAAATGAATGTATTCTTACCAAACCAATCACGATACCAAATAAGGAAAATGTAAAAAATAAGGGCAACCGCACTCAGCGCAATCGGTCCTACAAACAAGAGGGTATGGGCGATATGGCTAAAATCAATGCCATTATAAGTCGCAATATAGGCAGCTTCGGATAGTCTTTCATCCGACATGATCTTCCTGGCATCTTTAAGAAGGCTCTTCGTTACGATGATCACTCCAGCAAATTGCGAAACCAAGGTTATCAACAATAAGGATATATATATTTTACTAAATCGATTGATTTCAAAGTTCACTAGCTTTAAATATCGCATCATGATTGATACACCTCTCTCATTACATCGACTACCGATTTTCCTTCCTCTTCACGCATTTCTTCTGTTTTGAACTCTTTAAGCACTGTACCGTTATCCAATAAAATGACCTTATCGATTAAATGTTCAATATCACCGATTTCATGGGTCGTGATGATGACTCCTCTATCTTCAATAAGGTGGCTCGCAAAGACATCGGCGATTTGCTCGCGGCTAAACATATCGATGCCTGAAAATGGTTCGTCCATCAGTACATAATCCACGTCAAGGGACAAACCAAGCATCAGGTTGAGCTTAGCTGTATTCCCCTTTGACAGTTCCGAAATGGGGGTCTCCTCTTTCAGCTTGAAGAATCCCATCAATTGGTTAGCTCTTTCCGAATTCCATGACGTATAGAAATCCTCCATGAAAACCATTGCCTGTTTAACGGTCATTTGCGGAAGCATGATCGGTGCGTCCGGAATGAAGGTGATTTTTTCATAACTGTCCTTTGTCATCTTTCGATCATCGATCAGGATTTCACCTTTATATGGCGTCAATCCCATAATGGCTTTGAGTGTAGTCGTTTTACCGACACCATTTATCCCGATCAGACACGTGACTTCCCCTTTATTAGCTGTAAAAGAAACACTATCCAAGATTTTTTTCCGGCCGTAATTCTTGGAAATCCGTTTTACTTCTATCATTTTTCTTCCTCCTCCCTTATTTCTTCCGAATATTTTTCTTTAACAACACGAAGCAGTTCATCAACTGGTACATTAATCGGACGAATCGCATCGACAAACGAATCAACGGCTGCCAGAATCAATTCCTGCCTTACTGCCTGTAAAATCGTTTCATTCGTCGTGATTTGACTTGGGAAATTTCGTTCTGTATGAATCAAGCCCTGTTCCTCCATTTCTTTATACGCTTTTTGAGCGGTATTAGGATTTATATTCAGTGAAGCCGCCAGTTCTCTGCGGGAGGGAATTTCCTGTCCAGCAACGAATTTACCAATGGCTATTTGTTCTTTAAAATGCCTAACGACTTGCAGATATACCGGTTCCCGGGTATTAACATTCATTAAAAACACCCCCTATTTATTTAGAATTACGTGTATTCACTCGTGTATGTACTAAGTGGTTCATACACCTTATAGATGTACTATACCCGTAATACACCTAAACTGTCAATCCTAACTTTCAACAAAATGAAAGCCCCGAAAGCGCGGTGCAGTCGGGGTTTCATTATATGTTTTAGAAGGAGATGCCAAAGTTTCATTCGAATAGATGATGTAGCAGCCGATCTTTATCTTCAAAAAATTGTTTCATTAACAAATAATGATTGGACTCCTCTAAAGTCACTTCATTCATTCCCTCTTCTGAAATCTGAAGGATTTTAGCATCCGGGTAGGCCATGATGATCGGGGAATGGGTGGAAATGATGAATTGGGAACCTTCTTGAACAAGCTCATTTATCCTGGCCAGCATCGATATTTGTCTTAGCGGCGACAAAGCAGCTTCAGGCTCATCGAGGATATACAATCCATCGCCTTGAAATCGTTCTACAAAGGCTGAGAAAAAAGATTCCCCATGTGATTGTTGATGAAGTGACTTTCCACCGAAGGAATCGATGATTTTCGAACCAAACGATGCCTCCCTGTCCAATTCCTCAATATTCGTAGCTAAATTATAAAATGTTTCCGCCCTAAAGAAAAAATTATCCTTCGGTTTGTACACTCCTTTTTTCAAACGGAGGTATTCGTCCAAATTCGAATGTGAATCATAATTGGAAAAATTGAAATTCAACGTTCCGCCTTCTGGATTGAAGCCATACGCAATCGCAATACCTTCAAGCAAGGTGGACTTCCCCATTCCATTTTCCCCGATAACATAGGTAACACTGGGATGAAAGGTCACTTCTTTAAGGTATTTTCTTAGTCAGCTCGTTGCTAAAGAAATGGTTGAACAAGGCAGCGGAAAAATCATAAATATCGCATCCATGCTCACATTCCAAGGAGGTAAGTTCGTTCCGGCCTATACTGCGAGTAAACATGGCGTTGCTGGGCTGACTAAAGCATTCGCTAATGAATTAGCCGCTAAAAACATTCAAATAAACGCGATTGCCCCTGGATATATTGAAACGGCCAATACAGCCGCGCTTCGTGCAGATGAGTCAAGAAACAAAGACATTCTTTCAAGGATCCCGGCTGAAAAATGGGGAACACCTTTTGATGTCATGGGAACCGTCGTATTTCTTGCAAGCAAGGCCTCTGACTATATGAATGGCCATATCCTCGCTGTTGATGGAGGCTGGCTCGTTCGTTAATCCGCCGATTAAGACAAATGAATATGTTTAAGGTTAACACCCTTAGCCAAAGCGCTTAGGGTGTTTCTTTCATCCAATGTTTAACAAAATCGGACTCCTTTGTTATGATGTAGGTATCCCGTTCTATTTCAAGAAATTATTCCCTTTAGGAGAACATCATGAAAAAAAAGAAAACTACAATATCAGATGTTGCTGAGAAGGCCGGTGTTTCCAAAAGTACGGTTTCTCAATATATTAACCAACGTTTTCGTTATATGAGTGCTGAAACAAAAGAAAGAATCGAGCAAGTCATCCAAGAACTTGACTTTCGTCCCAACGATAATGCCAGGAATTTAAAAGTAAAAAAAACAAAAGTGATAGGCATACTCGTAGCTAATATTTTACATACTTTATCCACTGAAATCATTCGTACCGTTGAACAACAGCTTCAGCAGCATGGCATGAAAGTATTCATATGTGACTCTGCCGATGATCCAGAGAAAGAAAAGGAATACCTTGACTTGCTGGTTTCTACACAAGTAGATGGAATCATCATTTTTCCGGTAGGAAATGACTTTAAAGTCTATAATTACTTGATCGATCATTCCATTCCAATGGTATTCGTTGATCGATTAGTTGATGGAGTTACATCCGATTCCGTTCTTTTGGACAATCATGCTGCAATCTTTTTAGCTGTTTCCATGCTCGCTGAAAAAGGACACGAAAATATTGCTTTTTTAACCTTACCGATTGATATCCCGATAACACCAAGATTGGAGAGAATCGAAGGATTTAAAAAAGCGATGGCATCTCATAAATTGGAAGTCAGGGATGATGATATTCATTCTTTACCCAGAAATCGAATTCAAGAAAAATTGGCCCAGATATTCGATGCAGAAAAGCCTCCAACTGCCATAGTCGCAGGAAATGATTTAGTGTTACGTGAAATCCTTAGCTATTTGAAAAAACAAAAAATCTCGATCCCTGGGGAAGTGGCCATTGTCAGCATTGATGATGTCGCTTATACGGAGTTTTATGAACCATCGATCACAACAATCGGACAACCAATACAACAAATGGGAATTAAAACAGCAGAGTTATTATTGCACCGGATAACCGATTCTGGTCAGACCCCGTACATTACTTATCGGTTTGCCCCCGAACTGATTGTTCGAGGTTCATGCTAAAGGATTAGACAAAAACGGCAGGTTAGTTACACTGCCGTTCCATTTACACTGGAATGATGAAAGAAAAGCTAACCGATTTTCTTTTTCTTTCAGGCAATTTACAGATACATGATTAAACCTTCCACTTGGAAATCACCCACCATTCACCTCATTTTTAGCTGATTCTATGACATTTTGGATAAATGGTGCTTTCGCTTCCGTGTACCCGACTATATCCGCACGATGCTTTTGAGCTAAGGATAATTTTAATTGCTGATATTGTTTCCTTACATCAGGATGGGTTCTTAAATAGTCCCTAAATAAAAGTTGATCATTCCACTGTTCACTTCCGAATCTATAGATATGCAAATGGTGTGTCCCTGCTCTCCATTGACCTTTTCTAAAAAAACGCCTTTCGGGAAACTCCTGATGTTGGACAAATTCATACCCAATCGATTTCAAGGGTTCAATGAATGGGTCAGCTTCATCTAAATGCCGGACGCCAGCCATGATGTCCAAAATCGGTTTTGCCCCCAACCCTTTTACAGATGTACTTCCAATATGCTCAACACAAAGGGGGGAATAGTTCTTTAAAACCTCCGTTATCCTCGCTTTTTCCTGTTGAAATACGCTAACCCAATCAGGGTTATAATCCTCGATCTTTACTGTTTTCCCCATTTAATCACTCAACTTTTCATGAAATGGTATTGTCAGCCATCACTTTTCATCACGTGACCATTTGACGATAGGATCTTGCGTGCTCGGCTCATAATAAGTTCCGACATACACCTTTTCTTTTCCCGTTATTTTATTGGTTCGGATGACTGTATATCTTCCTTTATCATAATTTTTGGTAAGAAAATATTTCCGGTATGAAAACCCTTTTTCGGGACCGGTTAATTTTTCTTTAGTTTTATACGCCTGCGGCTTGTTCAAGCTCCCTTTCACTACACTTTTAATATTCAACGGAGTTTCCTCAAGCTTAACTTCGCTTCGGAAATCAACGCTCCTGGTATCGGTTTTCCCTGAAGGCACGGATGCCATTTCGATCGTATCTTGAGTTTGTTCCGAGAATGATTTTGTGACACTGTATGAATAAAGGATATTCATGGAACTTATATTACCTTTCATTTTGCCAGCAAATTCAGGCATGGCAAAATTCATTAGAAAAGTGATCGATATGCATACGATTAATAGGGTAAGCGAAATTTTCTTCATATTTCCTCTTTCTCAACTATGTATTCTTGTAATTCAACTTGTTCATTTTCCTTAGGAATAATCCCAAATTTAGCGATTAATAGAATGGCAAGAAAACTGAAACAGCAAAAACTAGTATTATCACTTGTAATAAATGAAGCCTGTATAATACGAGATCCCAGTAATGAATTCAAAATGTAGGAAAAAAGAAAACCCGAATAGGATAGGCAAAACAGATAGTTTCCGATCAGTATCCTCTTGTAATGTGCATAATCAGATTTATTTCCATTCCTGATACTGACGCATTGTCTAAATTGCCGAATGAGACCGTATGTGAAACCAATAATTAACATGACTACAATGAGAAAATCAATTATTGCTTCCTCCACTTTTACTCCTCCTTGGTAATTCGTCCTAAAAAACTTGTAAAATATTACATTAAACTCATCATATACCATTTGTGATAAAATGATATATATTTCCTACTTTAATATCGGAGTTGTATCATGAAATTTTTTGTAAAAGTCCTTTTATCGCTATGTATGGTTCTTTATCTATTAATTCTTACAAAGCTCATTTTATTTAAAACCTTCTCGATAACCGAAATGAATGATCATATTAGTTTTTCCTTCAATGGCCGCTATTGGGGTTCCCATAACTTCATCCCTTTTAAAACCATTTTCCATTACCTGTTCTTAGCGGATGTAAATACATCCATCCGGATTGAAAACATAGTGGGGAATATCATCGGTTTCGTACCATTTGGCCTCATGCTTCCTTTACTATCAAAAAGGTTTACCCAACTCAAACCGATCTTGATTGCAACATTCTGTTTTAGCTTCACCTACGAGATTCTTCAGCTTTTATTTGAATTAGGAAGTTTTGATACCGATGATATAATCCTGAATACTCTCGGGGGGATTATAGGGTACCTGCCGATTAAGCTGTTTTACACAGTTTTCAAAAAGAATGGAACCATTGGCAGTCAAGTGTAGGTCGAATTATCCGCTAATGGTGAAAGATGATTAGATGCATGTTCTTATTCTTACGTTTAAAGCGAGATGAAGTTTCAATATAAAGTAAAATATTCCTAATATTACTTGTTACACTAAAAAAAAAGACCACCAGATTGGTGGTTATTTTAAATCTTTAAATCCGTATTTTTCAAAAATTTTAATGGAGGCTTCCGTTTGGAGATAGTCATAGAATAGCTTGGCTTCCTTGGAATGCTCCAGGTCATTGATCATACCGACGGGATAAATGATCGGATCATGTAAATCTTCCTTGGCTGTTGCAATGATATCAACTTTTGATGAGCTCATCGCATCCGTTTTATAAACGAGCCCTGCGTCCACGTTTCCCGTTTCCACATATGTAAGCACTTGCCGGACATCCTTGGCATAAATCAATCTATCTTCAACCTCTTTCCAGAGATTCAGGTTTTCCAAGGTTTGTTTAGCATATTGCCCTGCCGGTACAGACTCAGGAGTGCCAATCGAAATTTTGGTAGCCTTTGTTAGGTCTTTCAGTGATCCCAGTTCCTTATCGGAATCCTTTGGCACCACCAGCACCAGGTCATTGCCGACTAAATCGATTCCGTTTTTATCTTCAATAAGGTCTTCCTCTACTAATTTATCAAATTTATCTTCTGCAGCCGAGAAAAACAGTTCAACAGGTGCGCCCTGGGAGATCTGTTGCTGAAGAGCTCCAGAGGCTCCAAAATTGTAATTAACTTTCACATTTGCATTCTCTTTTTCAAAGGACTCTTTTATATCATTTAAGGCATCTTGCAAACTTACAGCTGCGGAAACAGTCAATTCCACCTGCTTCCCCTTCATTTCAGTGATTTCCGCTTCTTCATTTGAACACCCTGTACCCACTGCCACAAGCAGCATAATCGCAAAAATCATAAGGTATATTTTTTTCAAAATCACTCTTCCTTCCGCCCAGTTATATCTTATAAAAACGAAATCAGGAGAGCTACTAATAAAGCAGCCTTCCGGGTTGGTATGCCATTGACTATAATCTGTTCTTTTCAAACCGCCTCTTCATCTGGTTCATTGTAGGATGCCCTTGCCAGCAAGTGAAAACTTAGCTATAAAGAACTTTGGGCTGTCGGGCTAGATAGGAAGGCGTACCATTTTGATTAAGATTAAGGATCAATTTCATGACCTCCACCATTCGCTCAGGTTTCTCCAACTCTATTTCCTTATGATAGGATTCAATGGATGTTTTCCATTTTTTCATTTTTTTCTGATCCTTCAATATACTCAACAATTGTTTTTCAAAAGGCGTTTTCTGATTAAGTTTAAATACAAGTCCTTGTTGTTTTAAATACTGTAGATTAATTTCCTCCTGCCCCGGAAGCCTGGAATGAACAAAAATGGGAAGCCTTTTTCGCAATGCTTCGCTAATCGTGACACCGCCCGGTTTCGTAACGATTGCGTCAGCTTCTTCATAAAGCTTATTCATTTCAGACCTTGATGAGATATAAGGCAATGGTTTGATATGAGCTAAGTTCCACGTTTGGATTTCATCATACAGCTTGGTGTTGTTGCCACAAAGAACTAAATAATCAAAGTCGGTCGAATTCTTTAACTCATCACCTAAGTTCAAAATCCCTCCCAAGCCACTATTTCCTCCGGATATCAAAATTTTTGGTCGTTCTGTGTTTCTTTGTACACCGGCATTTTTAGTGATTTCCTCGTGCACGGGAATACCAGTGACCATCATCGTTTGTTTTGGTATTTGACGCTTACCCATCAGCTTTTCTTTTACTTCTTGACTAGGAAGAAAATGGGCATCTATCCCTTCGCTTCCCCACACATTATTAATAAAGAAGTCCGTGTACACGTTTATAACCGGTGTGCTGCACTTCCCTTTCATCTTTAACTGGCTCAAAAGATAGGAAGGGAAACCATGTGTACAAACAATTAAATCAGGCTTTTCTTCAGCTATCAATTGTTCCATTTTTTTCATGAATATTTGCTGATACCATTTAAATATCCGTTCCTTTGGTGAGTGAATGTAAAAAAGGTTTTTATAGGCAAGATTATAGGTTTCTGGCGCATAACGAATCCATGTCAGGTAACTATTTGCCACTAGTTTTTCTAGAGAGGTGTTGGTATAACTGATTAGATCGATTTTTTTATAAGTAATCCCATTTGAATGCTTTTTCAACATGTCCATTAATGCCTCGGCAACTTGATGATGTCCCGATTGCATTCGAAAGAGAGGTAAAAACAAAATCTTCTTCATATGTGTCATCTCCTAAGAAATCATTCTGAAAATATATAATGGGGAAATGTATTAGCAGGTCCATGATATCTTCCTCTTACAATATAATTATCGATATTTTTGAACAATTTCCTTTAAATCAAGTTTAGCAAAAGTTCCATCTTCCGAGAGGGAATCAATGTTGTGCTGTATAACGAGGAGCCGACTCAATTTTCCGACATTCGTTTTCTCTTTTTAATGTATTTGATAGTAACATATAGTACAAAAATCACCAAAAATACAATTCCTAAATATGGAACATATTTGGGATTAACATTAAAAGCATCCCCCACATAATAACCGGCCACTATAAAAGGGACAGTCCAGAGTATAGTGCCTAATAGGGAAAATAGGAAGTATTTCCGAAAGGGTATAGAAGAGATTCCTGCAAAATATGGACTAATTTGTCTTATACCCGGAATGTAAAATCCCAATACTAAGGTTTTTTGTGCATTATCCGTATAGTTTTTCTTTGCTTTCTCCCAGCGTTCACTAGTAATTCCAATGAATCTTCCATATTTATTTATAAATGGATACCCCACATATTTTCCGCATGCATAAGCTGCAAGCATTCCGATAAAGGCGCCGAGAATTGCACACAGCATCGCTAAACCAAATGAGAGCTTCCCTTGGACAACCAACACCCCAATCAGAAATAGAAGGGATTCTTCTGGAGCAGGCACTCCCACAATGCCAAAGAATAAAAAAAGAAAAATGATCAGGTATCCATACGAATCAATAAAATGTAAAAGCGTATCTATATTCATAATACCCCCAGAATTAGTTATAAGTCTTTTAAAGTAATGAAGCGCGTTCCCTTTTCCTTATGCTCCTGCAGGTAAATTTTTAACATTTCAATCATGTAGCCAGGTGCTTCTTTATCCGCTCCCAAGGTTTCACCACAGTCATGAAGCAATAGAATGGAACCTTCTGTTGAAGTGGTTCGCAGTTGATCAAGCAGATTATTTTTGCATTTTTCCACTTTCCAATCCCCGAAAATGTCCGACCACATTATCACCTTATATTTCTTACTTAAAAGTGGGGTGAAAATATTGAAATGGCCCCATGGAGGTCTATAAAAAACTACCTTTTCATTCGTACATTCATTTATTGCCTTTGCCGTCATATCCAACTGTCTCCGCAGATGGATTGGAGAAAGAACCCAACTTGAAACATGATGAAAATGATGGATACCTATAGTATGTCCCTCTTCATGCATTCTTTTAATAATTTCAGGATTGCTTTTCACTTTATTGCCAACAACAAAAAACGTAGCCTTTATCCCATAATCTTTTAAAAGATCAAGTAATTTCATTGTATATTCAGGGTTTGGGCCATCATCGAAAGTTAGCGCCATCCCATTATTCGAATTGATTTTTTTTGTTATTCCCAGACTGCATGCACGAATAAGCACCGTTGGGAAAATAGTATAAAATATAAATAGCAAAAATAAAATAATAAAACTAAATATCCATATATGTATCACACAAAAACATACCCTCTCATTATTTATATTACCAATACTGGTCCTTTCCCTATATCATAATCTTTTAACTCTATGCAGCAAATGTTATTATCTTCAAGCAATTACAATTTTCATTGCACTGTCTTTCATTACATTAAAAAACCCCTTCTTACAATTTAGCATTTTTTTTAAATTATTTTCACTAATCAATCATTTTTTTATTTTTGTAAAGATTGACTGGTCACTAGCTATCTACAGCTTAATAAAAAAACACCCTGACTGTAGACAAATTGAAGAAATCGAATTTGACTGCAGTTTTTTCCTTTATAAATTCCAGTTGATTTCAGATATCCGCTCCCTTTCCGCCGACTGTCTGCCAAGCCACATCAAAGCAAGCGCCTGCAGGGACTCGGCAAGCCAGTTATTCGGCAAGAGTGTCGCAAATTTCTTCAATTTTGTCAGGATTACAGTAAAAATCATTAAGGATAATCTAGTCTTGTTTTTAGACAAAGTCGAAGAAAGCGGGTTGCCTACAGTTTTTTTCAAAACATTCCAGTTGATTGGAACGGAAGGTACGAGACTCCTGCGGGAAAAGCGTGTCAAGGGAGACCCCACAGGCGCAAAGAGCGCCGAGGAGGCTCCCGGACCGCCCGCGGAAAGCGAGTGCCTGGAGAGTAAATCAGCGTTCAAATTTTACAAACCCTCAAAAAATATTCCAGCTGTTTTCAGAAATCCGCTCCCTTTTGTCACAAACTGAAAAAAACACCCTAAGGGTGTTTTTTTCAAATCCATATAGTTTTCCTCAAAAAATGAAAGTTTTATAACCTTCTTTATCAAAGAGCACATTCTTCAATTTCAAATCCCAGGTCTTCGATGATTCCCCAATCCGCCGTGGGTTCTTGACCAGCTGTCGTTAAATAATCGCCGACAAAGATGGAATTGGCTGCATAAAGTGCCATGGGCTGCATGGAACGGAGATTGACCTCACGACCGCCGGCCAGACGGATTTCTTTACTCGGGTTAACGAATCTCATCATTGAAATCAATTTCAAGCATTTATTGGGGGTCAACTCGGAAGTTCCCTCAAGCGGTGTTCCGTCAATTGCATTGAGAAAATTACAAGGAATGGAATCTGCATCAAGGCTGCGTAAGGATAGAGCGATTTCCACCGCTTCGGCCTCTGATTCCCCCATACCGAAAATGGCACCTGAACATGGAGACATTCCGGCATCTTTAACAGTTTCGACTGTATCTACCCGGTCCTCATATGTATGTGTCGATGTAATATTGCTGTAGTTTTCCTGTGATGTATTCAAGTTGTGATTGTAGCGATGAACGCCTGCTTCCGCTAGTTTGCCGGCATGTTCCTCATTCAGGAAACCTAAACAGCAGCAGATTTTAAGATCCGTCGTTTCGCGGATTTCTTTTACCGCTTCAATGACATGATCAATTTCCCTGCTAGTCGGCCGACGGCCAGAGGCAACAATGCAATATGTACCCGCTTTACGACGAATGGATTCTTGTGCTCCCTCGACAATCTTTTCTTTAGTCAGCCAGGCATATTTATCGATTGGGGCTTCCGAAACGATCGACTGCGAGCAGTAGCCACAATCTTCGGGACATAATCCTGATTTCGTATTGATGATCATATTCAATTTAACCTTATTCCCATAATGATGCTTGCGTATGAGATAGGCTGCATTCAAAATTTCCAAAACATCGCCGTCCGGAGCTTGCACGATGGATAATGCTTCTTCCTCCGTCACTTTATATCCTTTAATTACGTTCTCCGCTAACATCTTCCAATCCCTTACTAATGTATCCAAACCTTATCCCTCTTTTCTTTACAATCTTTTAAATTCCTTCTCATAAAACTGACTCGATTAATTACCTGACCCTTGGAACGGATTGGATAATTTTTGCACTCGCTAAATCACATCTGTTGTTCCTGATGTGTTGCCATTAAAGTGTGATGAATCGCTGGTGCATGGATTCCGTGGCTTATGTACTTCCTAGGAAAGCAGCTTGGCTCGTTCCGGTTTTCAGCAGAATGGCCCCATTTCGATATCTATCTTTCCCTTCAAACCAAAATGTTCGGAAGTTCCCCGCGGGTCGAACGTGCAACACCAACCATAATGAGCGCCGAAAGATCAACAATGCCTGGAAACATGCCAATAAGTGATCTAAATAGTTCTCCCGAAAATAGAACCTTTAATTTGTTAACCTATAATATTTTAAGTTAACATATCGATAGAATAATAACATACAAACAAAATATTATTCAATGGTCTTTTTTCAATATTTTACTAGTCTGTCCATTAAAACCTGTGTACGTATGGTTTTTATATGTTAACTAAATAATAAATTAGTTGACATATAAAATGGGAATCAGGCAAACTAATAGTGAGCATTTCGCCTATCATTTCTAAAAAAGGAGGTGAAAACCTTGAAAGCAAGGACGATTTCTTATGTGGCCCTTTTTACCGCGTTAACCGCAATTGGCGCCTTTATTAAAATACCTATCCCTTACATACCATTCACACTTCAAATTCTGGCAGTCTATTTGGCAGGCGCATTATTGGGCCCCCGTCTTGGATTGCTCAGTCAGCTATGCTACGTCTTGATCGGACTTATCGGGGTGCCCGTGTTTGCTGAAGGCGGGGGATTCGGCTATATATTCAAACCCACTTTCGGCTATTTGCTCGGATATATACTGGGAGCCTATGTAAATGGATGGCTGATCAACCGGTTTTCCCTCACCACGATTCGTTCCATATTCTTTGCTAATGCCGCCTCTTTACTGACTGTGTACTTCTTCGGCTGCATCTGGCTTTATGGTGCAATGAAGTGGATTGTGGAAACGCCGCTTTCAATCAACCAAACGATTCTTTACGGCTTCTTATTACCTGTCCCCGGTGATCTACTGCTGTGCATTATATGTGCTGTCATCATTCAACAAGTACGTCCGCGCATTGCAAGATATATAAACGTGAAGGAGCTGAATCATCCATGGGCCAAGCCTACTTTATAACCGGAACTGGCACGGATATTGGAAAGACCATCGTCACGAGCGCACTCTATCTGTCTCTTCAAACATTGGGAAAAAGCGTCACGATATTCAAACCATTTCAAACTGGAATCAACGAGGAAAACAATACATACCCGGACATATCTTGGTTTGAGCAGGAACTCGGTGTAAAGGAATCAGGGTTTTACACACTGGAACCTGAAACCTCCCCACATTTGGCGATTAAATTGACCGGAAAGCAAATTGATGAGAAGAAAGTCGTGGAAAGGGTTCATGAACTTGAGGAAATGTATGACATCGTATTAGTCGAGGGTGCTGGCGGATTGGCTGTCCCGCTCATTGAACGATCCGACGGTTTCTATATGACGACGGATTTCATAAGAGATTGCGGCATGCCTGTCGTATTCGTATCTACAAGTGGTTTAGGCGCGATTCATAATGTCGTGACGACGCATTCGTATGCCCAAATCCATGATATATGCGTGAAAACCATTTTGTATAACCATTACCGGTCAGAGGATCGGATTCATAAAGACAATATCGAAACCATTGAAAAGCTGACAGGGCTGAATGGCCTCGCCTGCATCCCAACACTGGCGGATGTTAGAAAAGACTTGAGGATCTGCATCCTTGATTTACTTGATGATCAAGATTATACCCAACAACTGAAAGAGGTGTTCCAAGCATGAACAGTCAGGATTTAGAGCAATGGGATAAGGAATATGTATGGCATCCGTTCACACAAATGAAAACGTATCGGGAAAGTAAACCGCTGATCATCGAGCGCGGGGAAGGCAGCTACTTGATTGATGTGGATGGCAAACGCTATTTGGACGGCTATGCTTCATTATGGGTGAATGTGCACGGGCATAACGAGCCGGAATTAAACGGCGCCCTTATTGAACAAGTGAATAAGGTCGCGCACTCCACACTGCTGGGATCTGCAAATGTACCATCGATCTTACTGGCAAAAAAACTTGCAGAGATCACTCCTGGTCATTTATCGAAAGTCTTCTACTCTGACACGGGATCTGCTGCTGTGGAAATCGCCCTTAAAGTCGCTTATCAATATTGGCAGAACATCGATCCCGTCAAGCATCGGAATAAAAACAAATTCGTCTCCCTTGACGAAGCATACCATGGCGATACTGTCGGTGCCGTGAGTGTTGGCGGAATGGATCTATTCCATAGAATCTTTAAGCCACTCTTATTTCAACGGATTTCCGCCCCTTCACCATATGCCTATCACATGACTGAGTATGGAGATCCAGAAGCAGTGAAAAACCATTGCTTGAAGGAACTGGAGAAGTTACTGCAAGAACAATCAGAGGAAATTGCAGGATTGATCATCGAACCGCTTGTGCAGGGCGCGGCAGGCATCATAACCCATCCGGAAGGCTTTTTGAAAGAAGTCGAACAATTATGCAGAAAGTACAACATCCTCCTAATTTGTGATGAGGTGGCCGTTGGATTCGGTCGAACCGGAACGATGTTTGCCTGCGAACAGGAAGATGTTGTTCCTGATATCATGTGTATGGGCAAAGGGATCACTGGGGGATATATGCCACTCGCAGCAACCATCATGAACGAGCAGATCTTTCAATCCTTCTTGGGAGAACGGGAAGAACATAAAACCTTCTATCACGGCCACACCTATACAGGAAATCAGCTAGCCTGTGCACTGGCCCTGAAGAATATCGAGCTAATGGAAAGCCGCAATCTCATTAAAGACATCCAGAAAAAATCAAAATACCTATCCGAAAAACTGCAAGCGCTATACGAACTTCCGATAGTCGGCGATATCCGCCAGCGCGGCTTCATGATTGGAGTGGAGATCGTTAAAGACCGCCAAACAAAAGAAACGTTCACCCTCCAAGAGAATGTCGTTTCCGGAATCATCCATACAGCACGGGAAAATGGCCTGATCATCCGGGAACTTGGTCCAGTCATCACGATGATGCCGATCCTTTCCATGTCAGAAAAGGAACTCGATTTCATGGTCGAAACCGTCTACCGTGCCATTCAGGAAGTCTCCATTCATAAAGGATTGATCCCAGCAGCAAACTGATTCAAAAAGATGTGGAACTAAAAAGGGCACCCTCAATGGGATGCCCTTTTTTTCGCTTGAATTTTGGATGAAGTCACCTATTCAAACAAAGGGATTTCCGGCGGCATCCCGGCTTCAGGCAAGAAATAAATGAAAATGGTGAAACAAATGATAAGCAAGGAAAAGATGAATGCAATAAACGAAATGCCCAAGAGAAATTTCTTACCTGCTAAATATAAGCTGATCACCAGACTTGCAAACCCAATGATCAAATAAATGCTGGCTCCAACATAGGAATTCAACTTTGGAGTAATCCCCGAGATAAAAAGCAGCACGAAGGTCATTTGCATGGATATGCATATTCCAAGTAAACGTTTCATTTTTACCTCCTGTCTTTTTAAAAATCGAGTGCGATATAAATATAACATTCATCCCTATCCGCTTCTTCATTACGCACCATTAATGGACTAATTTTAATAATCCTTGATGTAAATGATTGGATATTTATTGTAAACTGGATAAGCAAAGGAGTGGATTTGCAGTATGGCGATAACAAAGAAAAGATTTTTCATAAGTTCTATAGTGGGTATCATACTCATGTTTCTTGCTAACTCTGGTCTGCAATACTTCAGTGGCCAACCGATAAAGTGGTCAGGGAATTTAGGATATGCATCCTATTTCGTAGCATTTATTTTACTTTTTAGTTGGCTATTTGGAGATCTTGATAAGAAAAAGGCCGATCACTAATGTAAGTGAACTTTGTTTGTACACAAATATTAAGAATTTAATTTACCTCACCTTTACGTTTATCTTTTTTGTTTTCCTCCCTCATACATCCAAGAAGGTGACCTCCTGCTGTCTTTTTCACTCCTTAAATAAAAAAGAAAAAATTTGCTAATTATGGTATTCTTTACATAATGTTTTTAAGGAGGTTACAAAATGATGTTGGGATTTCCCCTCCTGGTTGCTTGTGTCCCTGGGATGTTAGTAATACTTTTGGCGTGGTGGTTTAGGAAATTACATTTATCTTTATTTGTAAGGCTTTTACCAGGCATATTAACCGTTATAGCGTCAATTATTTTGTTTTACATTGGTTTTGTGAACATCAGAGGGTTTGAAGGAGCTGGATATGGAATACTTGCTTTCTTTTTACTTCCCTTTGCAATTGTGGCTTCAATAATTGCGAGTAAAAACAAAGGTGTGCAAAGCTAGTCCATTTAGTTCGGATAATCTATGAAAACAGGAATATATACAATGACTAAAATGATTACAACCAATAAAAAAACCATTGGTGAAATGACAAATAGCCGAATGCGTTGGGCGTTTGCCCCCTCCACCCGTATTATTAAAAACAAAAAAGGAAAAGGTTCTTACAACCGAAAAAAAGAGCAATCCTATACAGGATGCTCTTTTTTTCATATTAGCTTATTTCTTTATGGCAACCGTATCATTTCTGAAATTCCACTGCTCTCTTTTGGAATCTATCAAGTTGAAACTTAGTTTATTATGGATTACTAATGTCAGCTGTTAATGTTAAAAATGCCAGGCAATGCCATTTTGTTTAGAATTGGGATGGACACTCAGCTAAGGAGAGGGTTAAATGAAAAATAGATTGTACTTAGGTATTCTATTTTCGATTTATTTCATTTTAGGATATTGTATTTTTTTTATCATCGATATCGGGCCCATTCCCAAGATTATTTTGTTTTTCGTCTTAGTGTTCACTGTGGATCCTATTAAAAGAAAAGTTAAAGGTTTGAATCATAACCTCAAATAGAAATCGATCAAGCACCCATTCAGGAAGTTGCTAGAGGTACAAAAAATGAAAAAAAGATGACCCCTTTTTAATTTGGAGGTCATCTTTCTTTTATTGCTTGCTAAGTGTTAGCGAATGCCTTTCATGTAACCTTGAATCTTTGGTGATAAGGCCATCAGGGCCAGTCCAAGGACGATTGAAGCAACACCGATCACTCCAAAATAAGCCATTTCAGTTTGAGGTGTGTAGAATCTAACGATTTGTGCGTTCAGTGCTTGTGCTGCTGCACTTGCCAGGAACCACAGGCTCATCGTTTGTGCCGAGAATGCAGCTGGAGCCAATTTAGTAGTGGCAGAAAGTCCAACTGGCGATAAGCAAAGCTCTCCAAGTACTACAAGGAAATAGCTAAGTACAAGCCATAGTGGATTGACTAATGCGTCGGATCCACCGAAATAAACAGGAAGCAGGATAACCAAGAATGATAAACCAGCGAACAATAAACCTATTGAGAATTTTTGAGGAATTGTCGGCTGGCGCTTTCCTAGTTTAATCCATAACCATGCGAATACTGGTGCAAGGGTAATGATGAACAAAGGATTCAATGATTGGAACCATGCCGGGTTTATTTCTATTCCAGCAAAATTCAACTGTGTCCGTTTGTCTGCATAGCTTGCTAATATTGTTGCACCTTGCTCTTGAATCGCCCAGAACATGACAGCTGCTATAAACAAAGGAATATAGGCAATCAAGCGTGAACGTTCAACAGAAGTCGTTTTCGGGCTGCGATACATGAAAATGAAATAAAGGGTCGGAATAACGATCCCAAGGATACCTACAAGATTAATGAAGGTTTCAATCGTTAAGATGCCTGCAGAAGCAGTGATGCCAATGATGGCAGCTATGATCAATGCAGCTATTCCAAATTTAGTGAATACTTTTTTCTTTTCACCTTGTGATAATGGGTTAGCAGGAAGGGTTCCAGCCAGGCCCAGGTTCTTTTTCTTTGTTGCAACAAAGACGATGAGTCCAATCAACATACCAATTGCTGCAAGTCCAAAACCAAGATGGAAGCTGTAGTCCATTCCGACTGTACCGACAACAAACGGTGAAAGGAATGCACCCATGTTGATACCCATATAGAATATACTGAAACCGGAATCCCGGCGCTCGTCATTTTCTGCGTATATTTCCCCAACGATGCTGGAGACATTTGGTTTTAAAAGACCAGTACCCAGTACAATAAGAACCATTGAAACAAAGAACATGGAGAGACTGCCTGGTACAGCAAGGACAATATGCCCGAGCATAATCAAGATACCACCGTAAAATACAGCTTTGGAAGTCCCAAAAATCCTATCGGCAAACCAGCCACCTATTATACCGGACATATAAACTAAAGATCCGTAAATGGATACAAGGGCAAGGGCTGTGGTTTCATCAAGACCTAGTCCCCCTTTAGAAACTTCATAATACATATAGTAAACAAGAATGGCCTTCATGCCATAATAGGAGAAACGCTCCCAGAACTCAGTAAAGAAAAGGGTGAATAGTCCTTTGGGGTTTCCAAAAAAGCCTTTTTGAGGTACACTATCCACAATTTTCTGTTTATTTATCGTTGCCATACCCAGTCCTCCTTTTATTATTGTATAATAACATTTTATTTTCTCTATTGTAAACAAATATTTAGTATATTTAAATAATTAATTTCAAAGTAAATAATAATGGCTTTTCACCATGCAAGTAACACTGCGAATCCTCCGGAAAAAAACACCATTCAATAGGAAGCACCATCAATGATATATTGCCCTAACTTCACGAATGATATTACGTTTAATACCTCATTAGTAACCATTTACCAATTAAATGAAAGTCAAAAAGGAAAACGCAAAACCCCAACCAAAACCGTTATGGACACCGTATAATAGAAATAACACAAAAATGAGGAGGCACAATAATGCTCGGTATCATAACCGTCGTGATGATTTTTTCCATCCCTATACTCGGCATACTGACTACCCATTTCGAAAAACAGTCAAAAACCAAACACAATATGCTCAAAGATGAATTGGAACTTGAAAAACTTAAACATGCAAACTTTCTTATGGAGACGGAAAAAATGAGGCTGGAACTGGATCAGATGAAATTCGATGAAAAAAGGGACGAACCAAGGTTACTGTAATCAAGTAACGTTGGTTCGTCCTTTTTTATGGGCATTGTGGGGTCCCCGTTTTAAAACCATCCCGCCCGTCATAAGAATGATTAAAGCACCTTACAAATACATTCGTTTTAATGGATATATTGATTGCCCACAAGAAGATCTGTTAGCACCTTTGTCGGGATGATGAACTCGACGGCCCCCATATATCCCGGGGCAGCTTCATAGCTGTTAAAGGCGATGACTAGCTTGCCATCTTCGTTTATATAAAAGTTTTGGTTTCCATCTATGCCTTTAAAAGCAGTAAAATCATCATCTTCGACCCAATATATCTTTTCCGGATCTTCAGCCATCTGCCGCTTCATCTGTTCCTTGATGTTCTCGCTGATCACCTGGAGATAGCGATCATCTTTAAATAAGCTATTTAGCGTTAATAGCACTTCGTTTTTCTTGTCGACTGTATCGAATTGACTTTCTGTAGAACTGGAAGCCTGGATCTTATCCGTATAACGCCGTACGGATAAGATCGTTTCATTATCCGTCAATATCTCATACCCGCTTTCCACCGAGATATTACCCTTTTCCCCTTCCTTAAGTTTTGACATGGAATCCGAGAATTCCTTATAGAGCTGCTTGCTTTCCGATAAGTATTTATCATTCAAGCTATTTTCCAGCTGTTTATTCTCCAGACCGGATATAGCAGGTGTTTTGATTACTGCCGAGGAATTATTCGCTTCTTCTTTCCATTCGACGAAGGTGATCACGTCGATGACCTTATCGACTATTGGAATATCACTCATGGCTTTCGCCACTGCCGGACTTATGTTTACGGAAGCTGTCACAATCAGAAGCGCTGCAGCTGCTGACACCAGGATATTCCTGCCAACCCTTGGCTTCTTCCTTGGCCTTTCATTCAAGGCGGCTTGAACGACATCTTTCAATTCTTTTGGGATCGGTGTTTTAAGATACTCTTCGCGAAGATCTTTTAATTTTTTTTCCATCTTTTCGTTTCCTCCCGTTCAGTCATGTTGATCCGTAATAGTTGCAGCGCTTTATATAATCTTGTTTTAATCGTGCTTACGTTCTCTTCCAGCACTTCCGCTATCTCTTCCAACTTCAGGTCCTCAAAGAAACGAAGGACGACTACCGTTTTATACTTGACCGAAAGTCCTTCAAGGGCCTTTTGCAAATCCAGGTCAGCGTAGTGATCTTCCTCACCGCTGCGTAAGTACTCTATTGTTTCGTCATCGGCGACTGTCAGCTTCTTTTTCTTTCGCAAAACATCAAGTGCCGTTCGGACGATGATCTTATATAACCAACTATCTATAGAAGCAGCGTCTTTTACTTTGCTGCTGGAGGCCAGCGCTTTCCTGATCGATTCCTGCACGATATCAAGCGCATCCTCTTGATTTTTGACATAGTAAAAAGCAAGTCTGTACAAATTTTCTTGCCGTTCGGTTATCCGGTTCGTTATTAATTGATTCATATCTAGATTTTTCATTGCATGATAGAGCTCCTTACATTTAAATTACGTATCCTAGGTACAAAGGATAGACGTTCGTGCAGCCATAAAAGTTTGAATTTGATCAAGGAAATATCTTTATATAAAAAAATGAAAATATTTACAAACTTTTAAGGCTTTTGGCGCGTCTATATAGTAGAATGATTATCGAGGTGGAATGCATCATGAGGAAACTAAATTATAAAAAAGTCTTTATTTTTCTATTTTGTCTAACAGCTGCAGTGGGAACGATGGGGTTAGCCATCAAAAGTCTTGCTTTTGATAAGAAACGAACCGTTTCGGCCTATACAAACGATAAAAATTACCCAGAAGCTGATATTCAAACGTATGTGAAAGATAATACGAAAGGCGGGTATTCAGCCAGCAGACCCGTTCTGCATATAGAAAATATCGACAAGCAACTAGAAGCTTACATAAAGAAAGAAATTAAGAATTATGAAAAGAAATGGAAAGCATCCGACGGAAAAGCATCCGAGCTAAACCTCACATATACGATCCTCCATTTCAGCAAGCAGACCATTACGATTTCCTTCGATAAATATGAACAAGTGGAAGGAAAGAAGGAGTCTGAATCCCGGATCTTCACTTATGATGTTCCATCTCAGCAAAAGCTCTCCATAAAAGACATCTTTGCCACGGATACTGATTATTTATCCGTTTTATCCGATATTGTTTTTGAAGAGTTAACGCAGAAGGAAGAAGAAGGCATTTCAAAGAGTCTTATTAAAAAGGAAAACAAACTGAAAGCGGCCAACTTCAATTCTTTCTCAGTCTTGAAAAATACGCTTGTATTCTACATTAAGACTGATGATTCAACTAAGACCCATACAATAGCCATCAAGAAGGAACTTTTTAAAGATAGTTTGCTAGATTCATATCAAAGTGAAGATTTGAATGAGGATCGTGTAAAGGAATGGCAGCCGAAACATATCGTCGCCCAACTGCCCGAGCAAAAGGAATGGATTGACCCAACACAAAAGGTCATTGCCTTGACGTTCGATGATGGGCCGCATCCAAGTCATACCATGTCCATTCTTGAAGACCTGAACAAGTATGATGGACACGCGACCTTTTTCGTGCTTGGAAGCCGCGTACAGCACTATCCGGAAGTTCTGCAAAAAATGCTGCAGCAAGGAAATGAGATCGGCAACCATTCATGGGACCATCCGCAGCTGACGCGCTTAAGCAAGAACAAAATCAAAGACCAAATCGAAAAAACCCAAGACGCTGTAGAAAAAGCTACAGGTGCTGGGCCAAATCTCGTCCGTCCCCCATATGGAGCGATTAACGATAATGCGCGTGAATACATGGAGGATATGAAAGTCATACTCTGGGATGTCGATCCCGAAGATTGGAAAGAACGCGATGAAAAGAAAATCGTGAACAAAGTGATGAGTAAAGCCAAAGATGGCAGTATCATATTAATGCATGATATCTATCAAGCTAGCGCCCAGGCTGCAGGAAAAATCATCAAACAACTGCATGACAAAGGCTATCAACTTGTCACTATTTCGGAATTGGAAAAGGTAAAGAAAGACCGTGAACTTTCCAGAATCACCATAAATGAATAATCAAAAGAAAGAGCCTGTTTCGTCATTCGGAACAGGCTCTTTTGCATCCAAACAAAATATGCAGGCCTTTGATCATACAGCAAAGGTCTGCTTGTTTCTTCATTCTCCAAGATCTACATTATGATAAACTTGTTGAACATCTTCCAAATCTTCCAATGCATCAATCATTTTTTCGAATTGTGCTTGTGCATCTTCTGGCAGGGTAAGGTCATTTTGTGCAAGCATCGTCAGCTCTGCCACTGTAAAATCGGTGATTCCTGCATCCTTGAATGCTTGTTGCACAGCATGGAATTGTTCAGGTTCAGCATAAACGATGACCGATTCTTCTTCTTCAATGATGTCACGTACATCAACATCCGCTTCCATGAGCAGTTCAAGTACATCATCAGCCGTTTTACCTTCAATCCCGATCACAGCCGTTGCGTCGAACATATAAGCAACAGATCCGCTGACACCCATATTCCCGCCATTTTTCCCAAACGCGGCACGTACATCAGATGCCGTCCGGTTCACGTTATTTGTCAATGCATCCACGATGACCATTGAACCATTTGGACCGAATCCTTCATAACGAAGTTCGTCATAGCTTTCTTCCGAACCGCCTTTTGCCTTTTCAATCGCACGGTCAATGATCGCTCTCGGAACATTGTAGGTTTTCGCACGCTCAAGTACGACCCTTAATGCCTGATTGGATTCTGGATCTGGTTCACCTTGTTTCGCCACTACATATATTTCCCGTCCGAACTTAGCATAAATCCGACTTGTATTTGCATCTTTTGACGCTTTTTTTTCTTTAATGTTATTCCACTTACGACCCATTATATTCCACTCTCTTTCATCATTGAATATATACGAATTGATTATTAAGATACTGCTCTAAGAGAAAACCCATTAAGGGAATTCCTTTAAAGATAGACAGTACGTTTACTAGATTATATTATACATCAATTGTATAAATTTGAAAAAGTCTGCACATCAACCACTGGCATTAAATCGACGGCTTGGCGCCATATATTATAAAATACTATGGAATACATCAAGAGTGGTATAGTATGAAGTGATTGGAAAGGAGAGATGATTCATGACGGAAAACCAAATCATCATCGGGATACCCGGAAAGTGGAAGGACCGGACAGAATTGATTCAAACGGTAGCCTCCCAAAGCGAAGGGTATCTGTTAGCCGGGAATATTTTTCATAACAAGGATAAGAACATAACTTTTCAGGCGGAGATCCAGGATTATGAACCCACTTTAACAGAGACCTTTTCCTACGCCAGTAAAGGCGCCTTTCCAGAGAGTTTATTAGCGGAAATCAATGACCATACCTTTACCGTTTATATAATTGCTGATATATCCAATGTCGGAAATGTTTCAGATTTGATCGATGCCGGTGTAGCAATCCTTAGGGCAGGCGGAATGGCAGTGAAAATAGAAACAGCTGGCATTGCCCATTCAAAGGAAGATTGGCAACAACTTCATCATAGCCCCGATATTCTCTCGGTATATGCCCATTTTGTGACGATCATCGGTGAAGAGGATTATTATTGTTCTTTCGGAATGAAAGCTTTTGGTCTTCCGGATGCCGTGACACTTAACACAATGAGTCCGAAAGAGGCGGCTGCTCTACTTAACACATTCAATTATTACCATGTAGGTGAACAGCCTCTCTTTAAGAATGGCGAAACCTTTAGCATACAAAAAGACGCACCCGACTTCATATTGACGGGCCTTCAGGACTTTAGATACGAAGAAGACCATCCCTTCTATAACCCATTTGGATTGTGGAATTTAGGGACAAGTAAATAGAGGGGCAATTCGCTCCTCCCAAACTGTAGACAAATTCGAATAAAGCGAGTTTGCCGACAGTTTTTTTATTTAAAAACCATTCCGATTGATTTCAGAAATCTGCTCCCTTTCCGCCGACTGTCTGCCAAGCCTCCTCAACGCAAGCGTCTAGCGGGGTCTCGGCTAGCCAGTTTTTCGGCAGGAGTGTCGCAAATTTCTTCTATCCAATAAGGATTGCAATAAAAAAACTTTAAGGATAATCTAGTCTTGTTTTAAAATCATGGTTCGGGATGAGACCATATCTCCCCCACTTTTGCCGACAAACTGTGAGGAGTAATTCGCTCCTCCATTTTTATTTTCAACCGAGTTTTTCACGCTTTTCTTCGTCATGTTCTTTCTTCACGAGGGACATGCCGCTCGCTTGGTATTTGAGGATCTTTTGAATGACCGTGCCAAGATGCGCTCCAGCTTCAACGGGCGGGATTCCTCCTTTATGGATGTTGGAAATGACCATCCGCTCTGCTTCAATTGTGCCCAAGCGAGGTTTATAGCAAATATAAGCGCTCAATGATTCAGCACTGACGAGACCAGGCCGTTCACCGATTAACAGGACAATGACCTCAGGTCCAAGGATTTCACCGATATCATCCATCACGGCAACCCGGCCCTTTTCAATATAAAAAGGGGTACCTGTATCCAGTTTTGCCACTGCCAAAGATTGTTTGAAAGATAAATAGACGTCCTCCATATTTTCTTCGATCGCCTTGGCACTTAAGCCATCGGATATGATGATCTGAACCGTAGGGGCTTTTATGCATTTGGCTTCTATCACCCGCTTTGCTTCATCCGAAAGTTTCCTGCCGTAATCCGGACGCCGCAGATAGACTTCCTTATCATCGGCCTTCGTTTTCACCTTGAATAAATCCAAGCGTTTCAACAGAATTTCACTGACCTCACCATATACAGCATCAACGGCTGCTGCATGGTCAAAACGGAATTTCAGCCAAGAATCCGTTTTCGGCCGTGTTCCCGATCTGCCTACCCCTATCCGCGCAGGGGTTTTCGCCATCAAAGCATCCAAATCTTCCTTATTATTCATTCCCATATCATCCACTCCTAATGGTTAAATATCGTTGGATCACCGGCACGCTTCGTTAACTTGCCGTTTTCCATAATCCCCATCTTCTCCAGCCAAGCTTCATATAAGGGGGCAGGCCGCTTATCCATCGTTTGCCTCAAAGTTGCTATATCGTGGTAACTCAAAGACTGATAGTTTAACATGCAGTCATCCCCCATCGGAGTTGCGATGATGAAATTCACGCCAGCCGCTGTTAAAAGTACACCCAAGTCCTCGATATCATTTTGATCCGCCTTCATATGATTCGTGTAGCAAATATCGACTCCCATCGGCAGGCCATGCATTTTTCCCATGAAATGATCTTCTAACCCGGCGCGGATGACCTGCTTGCTGTTATATAAATATTCAGGTCCGATGAATCCGACGACCGTATTGACAATGTACGGATCAAAATAGCGGGCAAATCCATAGTTCCTTGCTTCAAGCGTCACCTGATCGATTCCGAAATGCGCTTCCGCCGATAACTCGGAGCCTTGCCCCGTTTCAAAATAAAGATGCTGTGGACCTGTCCCGGTCCCATAGGCCTTTGCCACCTCATTGGCTTCTTCGAGCAATTGAACATTAATTCCAAAAGAACGATTGGCCGTTTCGGTTCCGGCTATGCTTTGAAAGATCATATCAGCAGGTGCCCCCTGCTGTACGGCCTTAATTTGTGTGGTCACATGCGCAAGCACACAATTTTGTGTCGGGATGTTCCACTTCTGGATGACATCCTGTGTCGCATGAAGCAGCCGCTTTACGCTTTCGACTGAATCATCGACAGGGTTGATTCCAATGAGTGCATCCCCAATTCCATAGGAGAGGCCTTCTTTTAAAGAAGCGAGCATGCCATCCACATTGTCTGTCGGGTGGTTAGGCTGAAGGCGCGAGGCAAGCGTTCCTTTATATCCGATCGTGCTATTATTCTTGGTGAGCACTTCGATTTTATTGGCTGCATGAATGAGGTCGAGGTTCGACATCAGCTTGGCGGCAGCAGCAATCATTTCACTATTCAACCCCCTGCTTATTCGCTTTAAATCCTCTCCAGTCGTTTCGTCACTTAAAATATATTCACGCAGCTCGGCAACGCTCCAATTCTTCACAGATTGATAGATGGTTCCATTGATGAGACCATCTATCACCCGTGACACTTCATCCTCTTCCGGGGAGAGTAAGGGATAGTTCCTAATGTCTGCCAAAGTCAATTCGCTAAGCACCGCTTTCGCCGCAATCCGTTCTTGGACCGATTCTGCTGCAATTCCCGCAAGCCTATCTCCTGATTTCTCTTCATTCGCTTTGGCCAAGACTTCTTTCAACGATTTGAATTGATGGATTTCCCCAAAGTATTGAGTGGATAATTTCATCGTGTAATCCTCCTTTTCCTAACTGTGAAAGGTTAGCGTTTTTACGACAACCGGAACGACCCCTGTCCGCAGCAGCCTTCCTATATCTAAATAATCACCATGTTCCACTTGTGTCTGATCAATGCAGATGACCGGCAAATCTGGTTGATTCGCTAGAAATGTTTGACCAAGCACCTTCCCATAATCACTATCCATGACAATGATCAGAGGCTGCTGCTGATTCGGCTTTTGCTTCAAAGCCTCGGTAAAAGCGACTGCGAGCTGCTGAATGTCCCGAAATGATAGATAAGGCAAATTCGTTAAATAAAAGGCGAAATTCAGGCCCTCATGCTGGGGATCGTATATCGTGATCGCATCCAGAACAGCTTGTGTCATTCTCTCGGCTCCATCATCCAGCACGCCTTGAAAATCGAGCCGATAGACTGGGATATTACGAACTGGCAGATGGGAATCATTCACCTCGATGGTAGCACCGCTGATTTCAGTTGTATGTGCGCCTGCTCCAAGGACAGTCGCCCGAACCGTTTCAACGGGCTGTTCCCACTCCCATGCAGCCAATCCTTCATTTTCCTTTATAGAGGTTGCAAGCATCATACCTATATCCCGGAAGCTTTTGTCCTTCCGTTCTTCATGATAAATGCAATCACTGACCCCGCCCGAGAACATTAACCCATCTATTCGTCCTGTCCACGATGGCTCCTTCCCCACTAAAAGGAGTTTATCTTCGTTTGTGTATGAACCAGCCAGAAACCTCAAAAGCACCTTCGACATTTCATTTGCGATGATTGCCCCATCACCATTCAAAGGAGAATACCCCTTTGATTTCAGCCATTTTCCTATTGAAGGAGCAACCTTCACCTTCGCTCCCTCCCATTCAACCAAACGGCCCCCTATATGCAGTGTGCAAGTTCCGCAAAGCATGCCAGATCGGTAAACGGCAATATTCGCCGTTCCCCCGCCAATGTCTATGTTCGCAATTGTCTTTCCTGTCTCAATGGAATGTTGATAGGCACCGGATCCCTTGGCGGCAATGATTCCCTCCAAATCCGGACCGGCTGCCGCTACAAGGAATTCCCCTGCCGCTTTGGATAACTGGTGTACCATTTCTTCTGCATTTTGTTTGGTTGCCGTTTCCCCTGTGATGATGACAGCCCCTGTTTGTATGTTTTCCATCATGATTCCAGCTTGATGATATTCACTTTCCACCATTCTTTGAACGGCAGGTATATCAATTACCGTATCGGATAAAAGCGGGGTCCTGAAAATGGGACTTTGATACAGAATTTTCTTATCGGTAATTTCGATTTTTGGTACCTGTCCACCACCCGCCACATTCCTAAGCGAAAGCTCGCTGATAACAAGTTTCGTCGTACTGGTGCCAATATCAATTCCTGCACTGATGATTCGTTCCACCTGTTCATTCATTAAAATTCCACCTCAGTTTTACACAACTTGGATTTCGTTTCCATCTTCTTCCTTGTTTTCCCCTTTATATTCATTTATGCCGATAACTCCTGCTGCACGATCCTTTTCCTCCAATTCCAAAGCTTTCGGAACGGACAGCCAGTAAGCAAGACCGATTCCAATAACACCGGCAGATAGCTTGCCCACAATGATCGGTAATATTAAGGAGGGCTGAAAGTTGGCTGTGAAAGATAAATGATCGCCTAATAGGAAGGCCGCACACACAGCGAAGGAAATGTTTATGACCTTGTCCTTCGGCGGCATATCTTTAACAAGTTTGAACATCGCCAATATATTGGCTACCGTGGCTAATATCCCTGCACTCCCCGCTTTGCTCAATCCGATTTTCCCGCCCATCGCTTCAAGCGGCTTGCCTGCATACTTTTGAATCAGGTAAATCATTGGAAAAGCACCTGCCAGCATGATCCCGATATACCCCGCCGTTTCCAGGGCACGGAACTGGTCCGCCTTATCGGCCATGATGGGGTGGAACCCCCAAGCACCAAATACAGTGGAAAACAGTCCGGTGAAAATTTCCACGATTGAAAACACAAGTACGAGTTTAATCGCGGCATCCAATATTTTCCCAAACCACATGAAACCTTTGATCATCAAATCCGGCAGGAAATAAAGACCTAACGCAAGCAATACCACAAAAATGAGAAGGGGGGAAAGGTTCAGGGCAATTTTCAAATAGCTCAACGCGAATTCGTATGTAGAATCCGCATTCGTGGAAATAACTTCGCGGATTTTCGAATTCGTTGCCACCACCAGCACACTTGAGATGAAAGCGCCAATCGGAATCGTCAGGATCCCTGACATGACACCAAGAGCCATGTACTTATGATCACGCTTCTCTAACATGGCAAGCCCCATTGGAATCGAGAATACAATCGTTGCTCCAGACATGAATCCGACAATCATCGCCATGATCCAGCCTTCATATGACTCCTGGAGCTCGGCAGCCAATTGGTAACCCCCCATATCCGTTGCCAAAATCGTGGTTGCAGCAAGGGCGGGATCTGCACCGATTGCAGCGAAAACCGGACCGCATACTGTATCGATGAACCATGATAAATAAGGGATTGAGGCCATGATTCCAGCAGCCGGGATGAATATATGGCCAACGGTATGCAAACCTTCCATGAATTGCTTGCCCAATCCTCGCTCACTGTCCTTAATCGATGCAAAAGCACCGACAACAGCACACACCATAATGATATAAATAACGAATTTACCTACCATCTCCATACATATTCCCCCTGAATTCCGATTTGATTTGGCCTATCGACTTTTAAAAAAGGGTATAAAAAAAGACGCCTCTTATAGCCCAAACTTAGGTTTTTCAGTAGAATTGCCTACCTATAACCAATTTGGACCATCAAAGCGCCATTGCTTCATCTATTTACTTGTTTTTGATCATTTGAAATGATCATTCGTGCCACTGTCTCCATGGATAGCTGCTTATCCATACTCAGCCTTCTCAGTTTTTTGTAAGCGGTTTCTTCTGTTACTTTCTTCCTTTTCATGATAATTCCTTTTGCCTTTTCAATGACTTTACGATTTGTGAGCGTTTCATCCAATTGAGCATTTCGTTCCTGATATTTTTTTACATTGGCGGCTTGCAGTAAAGCAATCTCCACTGCCGGAATCAAATTCGCCTCCGTTATTGGCTTTACAAGATATCCGACGATATTCGCCCGTTTCGCCTCGTCGATATATTCACGCTGGCTGAATGCAGTTAAAAGCAGGACCGGTATCTGAAAGGTATTGGATATCACTTCGCTAGCCTTGAGTCCATTCATTTTAGGCATTTTTATATCCATCAAAACGAGATCCGGCTGTAAAGCATGTGCCAATTCAACCGCCTTCTCGCCGTCACGTGCATGTCCAACCACATCGTAGCCTGCATCCTTGAGCATAATCGTTATATCAAGCAGAACGATCGATTCATCCTCCACGACCAAAATCCTCTTGACCACTTCTCCCACCTACCTCTTGTATGGAAATCTCACAGAAGCCAGGGTACCTTCTTTAATCCGATGAATCGAAAACTCCCCATCCAAATCATTTTCCACCGTCATACGGATGATATCCAGCCCCAAAGAAGGTTTCACTGCCGGCGAATAGCCGATGCCATCATCTCTTACTTGAATCTCCAATTCAGAACCATCCTTTTGAAAGCATACGGTAATCTTCCCTTCCGTACCTTCCATGAAAGCGTGCTTCACACAATTATGAATCAGCTCATTCACCACCAGCGCGACGGAAATGCCAATGTCGGAATCAATGGAATGAAGCTCACCCGTATATTCAATGCTTAGGACGTTACGGGTATGATCCTCCGTATAAACGATCATATCGCCTATTTTCTTAATAAGCTCCAGTAAATCCACGTGATCCGCATGGCTGCTTGCCAAAATGATTTCATAAACCGACGATATGCTTAACACCCGGTTCAAACTGACCAATAAATGGGGCTTGCTTTCTTCAGGGGCCCCTATCCTCATTTGCAGCCGAAGTAAACTGGCAACAGTCTGCAAATTATTCTTCACCCTATGATGAATTTCACGAATGGCTACTGACTTGCTAATCAGCTCTCTCTCTTTATCCCGCAGTTCAGTCAGATCCCGGATGATGATGAATGTTTCATCGGAATTCTTGTTGCCTAAATGGAATTTCTTAATTTGGAAAGTCTTTTTACCAATATTAATTTCTTTCATTAAAATCTCTTCTTTTGAAGCAAGAACATCGGCAAAGTCAGGAAAACAATCGAAAATGGAGTCCCCCAAGACACAGTCCCTCAAACCTATTTCCGTTACTAGATTAATGGCAGCAGGATTCATATAAACAAGTCGGTTCTGGTTATTGATCAGGAAAATGGACTCTTCGATGAATTCAGGAACTAAGGAATTTTGTTGATCTTGCCTTTCAAACTGATTTGAAGTTTCAGGTTCTTCCTGAATCACCTTTTCCATGATCAAAACGGCTATGACCCGATTGCATTCTCCCTTGACCGGAACGACACTTTGCTGGACCATTGCCCCCTCTTGAGTCAATGCCCGATTCACGAACATCTCCTTTCCGGTGCGCAATACATAAAATACTGCCGGCTCGAAAGCCTCATAGGCAAATTTCCCGACAACCGGATGATCATAAGCCGATTTTACAGAATATGCGCTTGCCTCTGCCACGACTATGGCATGCTTCCCTTCACGCACCGGACAATCAATAAAGACATTCGCTTTATTCAAATTGGCTATCAACGATAAATTCGTTGATAGGTTTTCAAGAATTTGAATATCCTTGTCCAGTAGGTGAGTATGCATCTCACATAATTCTCGGACAGCAGTTGTAGTTGTCCGTTCCATAGGCAAAACCCCAATAACGTTTATTCATGGATATTATTATTGATTATTATAGATACCGTCCCTATTTTTGTCAATATTCAAAATATTCAAATGTTATATATCCTGACATTAGATAGCAAGGAAAAAATGTCCTCTTTTTTAAGAGAGCATTTTTTCCTTGCTATTATAATCCTAACATTGGATACGCTTTTATATACTCTTTATTATTTATTTGAAGAACTAACTCTTTATAATTTTTATCCTCAAATTGTATTTTAGATTCGAAGATTTTTGTTCCCTTTTCTAAAACATTAGATTCTCCATCCGCATTAGGAGTGCTATTGCTACTAATTTTTCGAATAACTTCTCCTACTTCATTCCCTATATCTTGAACTTCAACAGGTTCATCAGTAATTCTGTAAGATTGCCCTTCCCAAACAATTGAAGGTGGTACATCTTCGAATAATCCCAATTTATCACTGCTAACAAAACCAACAACTAATAGTATTGCCACTAAAAAAAATGAAGATTTTTTGAAAATAATTTCACCTCAGCCCTTTATACTAATATAAAATTTTTATATATGTTTTTGTTGTATGATAGTACGTTACATAAGTTGTGCTTATTAGTTTTCCAGCTCCCGTCTATGATTTCATTCGAAATTTGGTAGCAAATGAATCTCCATAGATAGCAGGTCTACTCCATTTTTTTGGGTTCGCTTTAATGGAGTACCTGTTTTTATAATTCAATTAAATCATCTGAATCGCATCATGGTGTTTCATTTTTGAAATTTAATTTCCCAAATTTGAGACAAGTATCTGGCGTTTTAGCATAAGGTTGTTTGTTCATGTTAGAAATGGCAGGATATTTTTATAATAGTAATCGTTGTTGGTTTAATTTCCGGTTTAAACGTAACAGGAATTCACGAAGGATATTAAGGAAGGGTTTAGAGAAGTCTCGTTTAGTGCTATGCTAGTAGGTCGGGGTGGTTTCATTTCATAAAAAATATTTTAATTCCACACATTACCATCTATCCTATTTATAAGAAAGTCAACATTTCTTCCACACTCATGAATTTCACCTCTTCTGGTTATAGTAAAGAAGAAACTAACGGAGGAGGTTCATTCCATGAAAAGTTCAAAGGAATTTGTGGAAAGCATTCAAGAGCAGCAGAAAAAGGAAGAAGGCAATTTTCGCCGTCAAGGTAACGGTAATCCCGCTCAGAAATTACCGAATAAAAAACATTAATGAAGATCGCAATTCAAAAAATCCCTGCCTTATTTCAAGGCAGGGATTTCTTCACCCCGATGTACTTTTTTTCTTCTTCATCACTTCGATTTCTTTTGAAAATGTGTCTTCTATCTCTTTTTTATTTCCATATAAAAAGAGGTTATCCCCTAATTTAACTTTATACTCATATAACTCTTTCCTGATTTTCACTTCTCCGCTTTCAATAAATAAAATATTGATGTCCGCTCCATCCGATATGACATCAAACGCTTTGACATCTATGAATTCAGAGTCCTCATAAATATCAATCTCCATGACCACGTCATCATCTTGTAAAAATAGGACCTCCTCTATCGGGTGCTCCCATAATTCATAATGATTATACATTTCACTTTTCAACTTATTCGATATTCTATTATTCAGGAATGGCGTCTTCACAAAAATGGTTAAGACCACCAATACACCAATAATGATGCTTAACTCCATCAAGCGTAGGTCATCTGTAAGCAATGTACTGATCGATGAAATGATGACAGCAAGTGAGAAAGCACCAAATAATATTAAAAACATGCTTATTTTCCTGCGAACGGGATGATCAATAATGGATTTTGACTCATCAGTTGTAAAACCAGTACCTGTCAGCATGGAGATAACCTGAAATCTGGCTACTGTGCTTTTTAATCCAGTCAATTTCAGCAAGGTAACTGATATTTCAATAACAAGAACAATGATTATAAAGTAAAGTAACATAAACAGTAAATTCATCAACACGATCACTTCCTCATTTATTGTTTACCCCAATCCCACCAAAAGAATCGCATCCTTTTTTCTTTTCAAGCTTCTCATCAAAATATTCACTTACTGCAAATAACTGATATGAAACAAAAAAAAACACAGTAAGATCCAAATCAGAATCCTACTGCGTTTTTCCCTATATACACCTAATTCTTAAATCGTCTTCAGCAGTAGCTTTTTTAACAACGGTGTAAATTGCTCTGGCAATTCAGCTACACTCGGAATCATTAGCCGTTCTTTGCCATAGATGTTTTTCATCGTCAATTCTTCACTTTCATCGACGCCTCCATCCGCTAAAAATAGGCCTATGACTTCTATGCCTTTTTTCCTGGCTTCCGATACGGCAAGATGTGTATCGACAATTCCATTTTGATCATAATCGCTTGCTGCCGGCTCACCATCGGAAAATACGAGCAAGAAACGGTTTTTTTCGCGCCTTTTTTCCAATTCCATTGTGGCCACCCTGATGCTGTATCCGTCCCGGTTGTCTTCCTCCGGTTCAAGCTGCATGATTTTCGCTCCTGAGTTCAGATAAAAAGAATCGGAATGGGACTGGATCACATGGAAGTAATTCGGCTGATATCCTTCTCTCACTTCATTCGCATCTTCCCAAAATCCCACGATCGAATGGGGGATCCTTAATTTTTTCAGCACTTCATGAAACAGGACGACCCCTCGTTTCGTTTCATCCATTTTGTTATGCATGGAGGCCGAGCAATCGATAAGCAATGTGAATACGGCATCCAATTCATTTGAATCCTGGTTCTTTTTATAAAAGACCCTTGGATTTTCTTCAAGTACAAGCGGCAGTAATTTCTTCGATAAACGACCAAAAACCAAATCTTTTCTTGGTGCATTCTTTTTATTTTCCAGTGTCTTTTCAATTGTACTGGAAAGTTTCCTCTTAAACGGTTCGATATCCGCAACAAACTCACGGTAGCGTTTCTCTTCCGAAAGTGTTGGTATTTTTGCTTCCTTGATTACTTGGACGACGTCTTTATTTTCTTCACCAAATGGATGTTCACCACTTTTGCCCATATTGGTTTGTTTCTTCTCCAGCGTTTCCTGCTGATTGTATTCCTTTTGTTTACTTTCCCCTGATGAACCCTGGATCGAAGCCAGCGCTTGGTCGGCATCTTCCGCTTCTCGGGCACCGCCGCCCATAAGACTTGTTTTCGTTCCCTGCTCCAATTCAAATTGAAGGAAAGTCGAATTACTCTCGCCGTTCTTATTCTCCCGGTGCCAAGTTGAGAATTTTTCATCAATGAACTCACTTTTTTCTTCGTCTACCTCTTCTGTATCATCGTTAACCAGTTCATCATTTCTAGTCAGTTCATCAAATAAGGTATTTGCCTTATACTTTTCCACATTTGCAATGGGGAAGATGAAATATTCATTGATCGTATCCTCGTATCCATCGTTCACACGGAAAACGATTTGCTCGCAAATCCTCGTGATATCACTGGTTTTAGTGGCTTCAAAGACAGAATGGATGAACGGTTTGATTTTCTCCAGCTCTTCCAGCTGCCGTACATTGGCTCTGGGAAAAATCGGATCCGGACGGTCGGATTGAAGCAGTAAATAGATGAGGCAGTATAATTCATCCAGCGCAAAACTTCTTGTGACATTCGTTGCTAATTGGCTTTCGAAATATTGTTTAAGGTAAGCTCCCCTTACCGAAAACCATTTTTTCGTGCCCGGCCTTTCTTTCTTCACCAATTCTTCCAATCGCAAATCTTCCATTATAGCGAATAATTGGGCTGCAAACTTCGGAAGCGAACTTTCCCCGATGATGTCCTGGTACTCCTTCATGCTCTGGATTGTTGAATGATGCAGCGTACCTATCGTTCTAAGGAGCACGTCCGTTTTCAGTCCCGCTTCCTTCACTTCCTTATTGCCATTTTCCCAAAAATGGCTGGCTGTGACCTTATTCTCGATCAGATCAATGAAGGAACCATAATTATATTCGAATTCCAGCTCAGAAATGCCGGATAAGACAGTCGAGAGATCCTGAAGCTGTAAAAAAAGGGCCGTATCGATTATTGAATCATTAAACCGGATATACTTCATGAGGCATTCTCCTAGTTAGAATAATGTGTCAGCCAAGTTCTTCACAAACTCACGCTCCCGCTCCTCGTCCAACTTATCCACAATGGAACGAAGAATCGCCCGTTTCGGCGGGATCAATACACTCAGATCGCAAGCATCAAGCAAAGCCCTGATCGATGCCGCATCTTCAGCGACCTTCCCTTGATTCACGGCATTTATCAAATCACTCGACAGTTTAACGAACAATTCAATACTTCTTGGGTCCTTCAACTTTGTATTGGTTTCTATCAATTGCTTTAACTGCTCCCCTTCGATATAGGGAACTTCGATTACGACAAACCTATTTTTCAGCGCTTCATTCAGCGGTACTGTACCGACATACCCTTCATTGATTGCAGCAATCACATTAAGGCCATCTTTTGCAGTGATGACTTCATTCGTGAACGGATTCGTTATCGTCCTTCTGTAATCAAGCACCCCATTGATTAGCGGCAGTGTTTCCGGTTTTGCCATGTTGATTTCATCTATATATAAGAAATGACCGTGATTCATTGAATTGGTCACAGGTCCGGGTACGAATTCTATCACCTGTTTTTCTTCTTTATAAGCCAACGTCTTGAAGCCCAATAAACTTTCGGCATCCAAGTCGACTGAGCAGTTGACACTGAACATTGGCTGGTTGAATAAATTCGATAATGTCTCGGCAAACTTTGTCTTTCCTGCCCCTGTCGGACCCTTCAAAAGGATATTCTTCCCCATGCTTAAGGCAGTGATGGCATCTACCATCAACTCCATCTCGGGAGGCAGATATCCGCCACTCCTAATCAATTCCTTGTATTGAGCAGGATTTTTTTTATTAGCTTCTAATATATTTGCTATTTCTATTGGTAGTCGATTGATCATTGTGTTCCTACACCCCTTTCTAAACATTTTAAGGCTCTTTCCCATTAAAAACAAACACTAAGAAAAAGAGCTGTCATTAAGACAGCTCCTTTCATGCTCATATAGTGAATGCTGACCCTTAATAGGCTTCCTTAGGGTCCCCTTTCATCAGGTATATCATATAGCCCAATACACCGCCGATGATGGCAGGCATAACCCATCCTATCCCTACACTATATAGTGGAAGGTATTGGGTGAAAAAGTTCGAAACAGCATCCAATTTAATGCCTGATGCCACTACTCCATCCATTATGCTGATGATGGCCGTTAATAATAAGCTTCCTAAGTATACCTCCGATTTCCCTTTGAAAAGGGAATGGAAGAACGTCAGAACGATCAAAACGATCGCCACCGGATAAAGCGCGGTTAACACAGGCACTGAAATTGAAATGAGCTTTGTCAAACCTACATTTGCAACAGCCGCACTAAAAACGGAGAAGATGACGACAAATGATTTATACGATACAGCAGGCAGTATTTTATTGAAATACGCAGAACAAGCCGTTATCAACCCAATGCTTGTCGTCAGGCATGCTGCGATCACGATCAACCCTAACAACACGGCACCAGCCGATCCGAAAAAATGATTCGAGGCTTGAGCCAAAACGTCTCCGCCATTACCCAGTTGACCTAGTTTTTCCACACTTGTTGCTCCGACATAAGTCAATGCCGTATACACGATCACCAACAAGGTTGCAGCTATCAAGCCAGCTTTCATACAGAAGCCTAACACTTCTTTTCTTGAAGTGATCCCCCTGTCTTTGATCGCGTTGATGACAATGATACCAAATGCAAATCCGGCCAGCGTATCCATGGTCAAATATCCTTCTTTAAATCCCTTGAAGAAAGAATTATCTGAATAACCCGCCACTGGTGACTGGATTTCACCCATTGGGTTAATAATTGCGACTACAATGAGAATCCCGATAAAAATCAATAATAACGGTGTTAATATTTTTCCGACGATATCCAGCATCTTGGATGGATTGATGGATAATAAACAGGCAATTCCAAAGTATATGATAGTGAATACCAGCAATGGTAAAGAACCGACGTCATTGGAAAGGAAAGGTTTGATCCCTATTTCGTAAGAGACACTTCCCGTTCTCGGAAGCGCGAAAAGCGGTCCCAAAGATAAATAAAGAACGACTGTGAAAATGATGCCGAATAACGGGTGTGCCCTGCTTGCAAGCGATTGAACATCATTTTTTCCCGAAAAACCAAATGCCAATATTGTAATAAATGGCAATCCAACACCAGTAATGATGAATCCTAAACTAGCCGACCATAAATTGGTCCCAGCGGATTGACCGAGCATGGCAGGGAAAATTAAGTTTCCTGCACCAAAAAATAAAGCAAAAAGCATTAATCCTGTTACAACGATAAAAGAAAGTGGTGCTTTCTGTGACATATTGAGCCCTCCATTATTTTGATTATCTTAACGAAGAAAAGAGTTGTCCATCTAGTTCCGATAAAAAAGTGAAATGAGCTTCGGTCCATTCTACTTATCTATTAAAATGCACCTTCATGAAACTATTGATTATTGATAACTCTCCTTACTATAAAATTCGGCGGAACGTTTGTCAAAGCTATTTCACTCATTATTCGGAAAAATCTTTCTTTTCTTACTTCTTTTTATGAAACTGAGAGAGGCATTCAGATTCAACAGAAAATTTGAGTAAAATGTCCTGCAATTTATTTTGCAGGAAAAATGTTTTAATATTCAGATATTTAAATAAACTATATAAAAAGTAAAAAAATAGGAAGAGTAAACATGAATACTGAAAAAGAAAAATGGTGAGCGGGAAACCTTATATGGCCGCTGATCCGGAATTAATAAGAGATAGGGAAAATGCTAGAAAGTTGACCGGTTATACAATCAGACAATGGAAAGCGAAGGGGATGAACGAAGGGCACTACTGAAACAGCTTTTAGGTTCCACTGGACTAAATGTTTATATTGAACCCACTTTCCATTGTGACTATGGATACAATATTTCTGTCGGGGAAAACTTTTATGCTAATTTCGATTGTGTCATTTTGGATGTTTGTGAAGTGAAGATTGGCAAGTCCCGGAGTGCATATCTATCCGGCCACACACCCGCTGAATCCCTTCGAACGCAGTTCTGGAGTGGAATACGGAAAACCGGTTACGATTGGGGATCATGTATGGATTGGCGGAAGGGCCATCATCAATCCTGGCTTTACAATAGCGAGTCATTCCGTCGTCGCTTCAGGGGCCGTCGTAACAAAGGATGTTCCTGAAGGCGTTGTTGACGGTGGAAACCCAGCGAGGGTCATCAAGCATATTGAGGGAATTAAATAGCAGAGCTCACTCGATGCTGAGTGGCTCTGCCTCCTTTTTTTCGTTATATTTTCCTTAATGCTTCCGCGATTGCAGTATCACCGGAGATTAAATCAAATGAACGCTTGTAGGTATTTTCTTCCGTTAAAGAAGCAAGAATAGTTCGAGCCACATCTTCACGGGCAATCGAACCTCTTTCCAATTCTTCGGCGGCGGTCACTTTGCCCGTTCCCGGTTCATTAACCAGACCGCCAGGCCGAATGATGGTATAATTCAAATCGCTTTGTAACAATGCCCTATCCGCATAGTGCTTGGCCACATAATACGGTTTGATGGCTTCATTCCAGTTTTCGCGATTATTGGCCTGAAAAGCACTCACCATGATGAATCGGTTGATTCCCAAGTTTTCTGCCGCTTCAATCGTTTTAACTGCACCATCCAGATCAATCAACAGCGTTTGATCAGCGCCGGTGCTTCCTCCGGATCCTGCTGTAAACACGATGGCATCACAGCCTTTCGCCGCATTCGCAATCTCATCCACTGTTCCCGTTAAACTGACGACTGCAGCTTCAATTCCATTTTTCTCAAAATGCTTCCTCTGATCTTCTTTGCGAATCATTGCCCGTACAGTATGATCCGGACTATCTTTTAATAAATCCACCAGATGTTTACCGATCTGCCCATTTGCCCCAACTACGAATACTTTCATGAAAGTCAGCTCCCATAATGGTTAGTTTGATTTCATTTCAAATTATTTCATGTACTTAGATCATTATCAAACAATCAGCCCGCCATACATTGGAAAAAGTTTGGCAACCACCCTTATATATTTTATAATAATGACAGTACGTGTTCTTCTGGGACACAAAAGGGAGGTGTAAAGATGGCAATAAGAATGTTAATGCCACCTTCTGCAGCGTCTCATGCAAAGCCTAGTATTGGAGGCGATACTTTGCATGGGGTTAAATTAAGCTAAACTTAATCGCCCGACTTATCATTTCTAATATTTGGCTTTGCACCTTATTTCATTCTTAAAAAAGAATAAGGGGCTGGCAGAAATGAAATATGTAAAAGCAACGGCCGTGTTGCCTGAAAAGCTGATCGTTGAAATTCAAAAGTATGTGCAAGGTGAAACCATATATATCCCGAAACCTGAAAAGGCCCATCACAAATGGGGAACCCGTTCGGGATCAAGGGAATTGATCGATGACCGAAATGCCTCTATAAAATATGCATTCAAGGACGGTCATACCATCCATCAATTAGCCGAGGAACATTTTCTCTCCGCGGAAACCATTAAGAAAATCGTTTATTCTAAATAGGATTGCATGGGCAGCACTGATAATGATATCAGTGCTATTCATATGCCAAGAATGTTTCTTAGTCGTTTTCCCCCTTTTAATGCAGATGCGATTTCTGTAAAGTATATAAAAACGGTATCATGTTACAAGTATCGCGCAATAAAAACAGGAGTGAAGAAAATGGAACCTTTTATCAGGAGCGAGCAATATAACTTCATTAAATCCCAAACGCAGATTCTTATAAATGGACACGCGACGGCCAACGATAAGGATGTGATCAACACCCTGAAAACTGTTGCCAAAGAAAGAGTATTAAGCTTATTCAGTGACTTGAGCGAAGAACAAAAACAACTGCTGGATCCAGTAGATACCATTAAAGATCCCGCACAAGCCGAAGCCTTTCTCTTACAGGTAAAGCCGTTTGTGATCCCATTTAAAGAAGTAAGCGAAAAAACGATAAAAAAATTGTTTCCTAAAGCAAAGAAATTAAAAGCCCCTTTGTTGGAAAACATCGATTTGAGAGAGATTTCATACTTGGGATGGGATGATGGCGGATCCGGAAAGAAATTCATCATTGCACCCCATCATAATAAACTCACCGGATTGCATGGAACCATTAAACCCGCCAACAAAAAAGGGATCTGTGCCATATGCAGCCGCTTTGAAGAAGTAGGAATGTTCATGTCTGAAACAAAAGGAACCGTCCAAGGGACATTCATTAAAAAAGGGAATTATATTTGCCTGGATAGTATGAAATGTAACCAGAACATAACCACTTTAGATAAAATGACCGATCTAATCGAGCGGCTGAAATAATACGGAAAAGCAATCCTTCACCATTTGAAGGATTGCTTTTTTGGGCTTTGTTATACATTCATGTTATTTTTGAATGTGTGCATTTTATGAACTAACGCATTTTACTCAACAGCCTCAATAGGTACGGCTCCTAATTTTGGAAGGTTATCGCCTTTATTGAACTTTAACACCCTTAATCAAAAGCCAGAAAGCTAATGATAACTCCCCAATCACACCAGGTATGGCTACAATCAATAAGAATATCGTTTTATAGTCGGTATAGTTGGTCAGAAGAAAATGTGCAAAACTGTCTATTAAATACCCAGCAGATGCAATGACCAGGAAGATCCCGATCAATCTTGGCATGTAGCCTCCTGACCTGATTATTAAATAACCAACGACAAACAAATGAAAGCCAAAAAACACCAACCCAATTAGCCATCCATTATTGAAAGCATCGATTAATGACAGCACTTGAGCATGTATCTGTTCAGGTGTGAATGCCGCCAAATATTCAGTACCGCTTAGCAGTTGCAGTACACCCAGGAAATTATGCAAGGCGAACCCAAAGATGGCGGTGTACACCAACCTAAACCACGCAGCGAGCATCGCCAGATTCTTATTAACGGGTTTAAGCAGAACATACAGAGCCCAAGCTAACAGCACATCAAGAATGAGCACGATGACAAAGCTAATGAATCCAGTCCTAAATAACATCTCATTGGTCATGATGTTAGTGGCAGTTGCTGCTGCATCATCAAAGACGATAAGTCCTTCAAGAACAGAAAAGTTAGAAAACATCGCAAGTATTGCCATAAGCAATAGCGCTACTCCTGCGACTCTAGAATAATGTAGTGGCGGCGTTTCATTATTACGGTTTGTCATTTCTGACTCCTCCTAATTTCCTGCTAACTTTACACTATTCGAAGTACTATTGTCATAGAATCAAAAAGATTGCTGTGGTAAAATTTATTCTCTTTTCTCGAATGGCCTTGAAATTCGTATTCTCAAAGATATAAAGAATTGCTAATAATCGATAACAACATGCATGATTACTATCTTCTATATTCATTACCGTTTTTGTTGAGTTATCGATCCCCCTGCTGCCGTGGCACTTCTTCAATCAACACCTTTACCTGCTGTCACCAATTGATTTTGTTCTGTTTACACAAATCTAGTATAATTGAGGAGATACATGAGAGAAGGAATGATATATTGAAAAGCAAAATGAATCAGTTGTTTGAAGACCAAAAGAATGTTCATGTGCTGTATTCCTATAATGAAAAGGAAAATTACATCAAACAGGTTTTAAGTTATATCCAAGATGGCCTCGCGGCGGGAGACTACGTCATTCTTATTGAAAATGACCGTATTTATCCCATTATTCACAGAGAACTGAGTGCACGATTAGCGAAAGAGCAAATGGAGTTCATTCACTTTGTGAACAACTTCGATTTCTATTGTTCAAGCGGCAGTTATCATCCCCCTGCAATCGAAGAATACTTTAATAAAACAGTACAGCCCTATGTGGAAAATAAAATCTCTTTCCGATCATGGGCACATGTGGAGTGGGCGACCATGGAAGAGCCACTGCATATCATAGAAGATTTTGAGAGAACAGTAGATGAGGCAGTAAATCTGCTGTCATTTCCATTAATTTGTGCGTACGAAGGTGCTAGGATGCCAGACTACCTAAAAAAGATATTGATGGAAACACACCCTTATGTTCTAACCGACGATGATATCATCACCTCGGAACAATACTTGCCATCAATTGATGTAAAAAAATAGACAACATGCTTAGGAGTTCTCCTAAGCGTGTTTTTTTGCCATGCATTTTATTGAGTTACCGACCACTTGTTATGAATTCCTTGTATATTTAAGCCGTAGTATTGTTAGTTTCGTGCGTTTACTCATGAATTTTCGTGATTTACTCGTGAGTTTCGTGCGTTTACTCGTGAGTTTCATACTTTTACTCGTGAGTTTCGTGCGTTTACTCGTGAGTTTCGTGCGTTTACTCGTGAGTTTCATGCGTTTACTCGTGAGTTTCATGCTTTTACTCGTGAGTTTCGTGCGTTTACTCGTGAGTTTCATGCTTTACTCGTGAATTCCACATTTCCCACCACAAAAAAAGAAGCGCCATAATGATTGATATGGCACTTCTTCTTTTGCAATTATGGCAATACCGATGCGCCCATCAAGTAGCGGTCCACTTCACGTGCTACTTCACGACCTTCATTTATCGCCCAAACGATGAGGCTTTGGCCTCTCCTTGCATCTCCGGCAGCGAAAACGCCTTCGACATTCGTTCTGTATTCGCCATAGACGGCATCAATTTTTTGATTGACTGTTTCTACACCAAATTGAGTTAATAGTGGCTGTTCAGTGCCTTCAAATCCGATTGCAATGAAAACGAATTGTGCAGGCCATACTTTTTCAGTTCCTGGAACTTCCCTGAAAATGTATATTCCATCTTCACCTTTGATTTTTTCCATTGAGATTGTATGCAGTTCTTTAACGTTGCCATTTTCATCGGCCACGATTTTCTTTGTTTGGATGGAATATTGACGCGGATCTGCACCAAATTTCGCTTCCGCTTCTTCATACGCATATTCTAGTGAAAATACATTCGGGTAGGCCGGCCACATATTATCAGATGTACGGGCCGTCGGAAGGATTGGATGCTTCCCGAATTGTACGACGCTCTTACATTCCTGGCGAAGGGCAGTTGCGACACAGTCCGCTCCTGTATCCCCGCCGCCGATGACGATGACATCCTTACCCTTCGTGTCTAAAAATTTGCCGTCTTCAAAATTGGAGTCCAACAGGCTTTTAGTCGAAGTTGTCAAGTAATCCATAGCTAGGTGAATGCCTGATGCCCCGCGGCCTTCAATTTCCAGGTCACGCTGCTTTTGGGCACCTGTGCATAGGATGACTGCATCATATTGATCTTGCAGTTCCTCGGCTGAAATATCTTTGCCCACTTCCGTATTGGTAATGAAATCGATGCCTTCTTGGGTCAATAATTTGATCCGGCGTGCAACGACATCTTTTTCAAGTTTCATGTTCGGGATGCCGTATGTCAACAGTCCGCCTGCACGGTCTGCGCGCTCATAAACCGTGACAGAATGACCTGCTTGATTTAACTGATCGGCACTCGCCAATCCTGCTGGGCCTGAACCGATGATGGCAATTTTCTTGCCGGTTCTGCTCTCAGGGATGCGAGGCGTGATCCAGCCATTTTCAAATCCTTTATCGATGATGGTCCGTTCAATGTTCTTGATGGTAACCGCAGGGTCGCTTATCGCTACCGTACAAGACCCTTCACACGGGGCCGGGCAAACTCGCCCGGTGAATTCAGGGAAATTATTCGTTTTCGACAAACGGTCCAATGCTTCTTTCCATCTGCCGCGGTAAACCAAATCATTCCACTCCGGGATCAGATTATGAATCGGACAGCCTGTTGTGACTCGGTTCAATTCCATGCCCATATGGCAGAAAGGGGTCGCGCAGTCCATACACCGCGCTCCCTGTGTACTTAACTTTTCATCAGAGAAAGGAGCTGTATACTCTCTCCAGTCGCTTAAACGAGTGAGAGGATTCCGGTCTGTTGGCTTTTCTCGCGGATAATCCATAAATCCTGTTGCTTTTCCCATCTTTCTCTCCCCTTCCTTACTGCATCACAGCTTGTTTAGTGATTTTTTTATCTTGAACGGAATTTGCCTGAAATGCACTCATGATCGCTTCTTCATCCGACAACCCAGCGTTCTTCTGCTCATTGATGCTTTTCATCATCCGTTTGTAATCTTTCGGAATGACTTTTACGAATTTCTTGACGAAATCCTCCCAGTTCTCCAGTACATAAGAGGCTTTTGCACTCTCTGTATAATGAAGGTGGCTGTAAAGCATTTCTTTTACCTCGTTTGCATCATCCATATCCGCCAGCGTCTCGAATTCTATCATTTCACCATTGCATAATGCCTTGAATTCTTCTGCATCATCAGCAAGTACATAAGCGATTCCGCCTGACATTCCTGCGGCAAAGTTTTTGCCGACGTCGCCAAGGATGACCACACGACCGCCTGTCATATACTCACAGCCATGGTCTCCAATCCCTTCAACCACGACATTGACTCCACTGTTCCGTACGGCAAATCGTTCTCCCGCACGGCCATTAATGTAGGCCTCGCCGCTTGTTGCACCGTATAAGGCGATATTACCGGCAATTACATTGTCCCCGGCCTCAATCTGATTCCCAGAAGGTGCCGTGACAATGATCTTTCCGCCAGATAAGCCTTTCCCAACATAGTCATTGACATCACCTGTCAAATACATCGACATTCCTTTTGGAATGAACGCACCGAAGCTCTGGCCCGCCGATCCCGTAAAGCGAAGTGTGATCGTATCTTCAGGCAACCCATCTTCCCCATAGCGTTTGGATACTTCACTGCCGACGATCGTTCCGACCACACGGTTCACGTTTGTAATCGGGAAGCTTACATCCACCTGGGTTTGATCATTTAAAGCAGGCTGCACCACAGGTAAAATCTCACGGATATCCAAGGATTCTTCAATTTTATGGTTTTGCGGAAGTTGATACGTACGTATCCCCTCCGGTTGGAAAAGAAGTGTCGTCAAGTCCAGATGCTTAGCTTTCCAATGGTTTTGTGCCCGCTCGCTCACTTGTAAAACATCAGTGCGGCCGACCATCTCCTCTAGTGTTCTAAAACCAAGCTCAGCCATCGTTTCCCGCACTTCCTCAGCGATGAAGCGCATGAAATTCACGACATGATCCGGATCTCCAGTGAATTTACTGCGAAGCTCAGGGTTTTGAGTAGCTACCCCGACTGGACATGTATCCAAATGGCAAGCACGCATCATGACACAGCCAAGGACCACAAGCGGTGCCGTAGCAAAGCCGAATTCTTCCGCTCCAAGGATAGCTGCCATGACAACGTCGCGTCCCGTCATTAACTTTCCATCCGTTTCAAGGACTACACGGCTGCGCAGGCCATTCAGCATCAATGTTTGGTGTGCTTCGGCAAGGCCCAACTCCCAAGGAAGACCTGTATGTTTGATACTCGTTTTTGGTGATGCACCCGTACCGCCATCATACCCGCTGATAACGATGACATCTGCAGCTCCTTTGGCCACACCGGCTGCAATCGTGCCCACGCCTGCTTTTGATACTAGCTTGACGCTGATCCTGGCATCACGATTCGCATTCTTTAAATCATGGATCAGCTGTGCCAGATCCTCAATCGAATAGATATCATGATGTGGAGGCGGTGAAATCAGGCCGACACCTGGTGTGGAACCACGAACCTCTGCAACCCAAGGATATACTTTATTCCCCGGTAGCTGGCCGCCTTCACCCGGCTTTGCACCTTGTGCCATTTTGATTTGAAGTTCATCGGCATTGACAAGGTAATGGCTTTTCACACCAAAACGTCCAGATGCAATTTGTTTAATCCCGCTACGGCGGTTATCACCATTTTCATCCACTTGGTAACGGCTTGGGTGTTCCCCGCCTTCACCGCTATTGCTTTTTCCGCCTAAACGGTTCATCGCGATCGCCAATGTTTCATGTGCTTCCTGACTCAATGAACCGAATGACATCGCACCCGTTTTGAATCGGCTGACGATGGATTCCACGGATTCCACTTCATCTATTGAAATGCTTTGGCGCTTTTGATCGAACGAGAATAAATTCCTTAAAAACCCGAGTCTCTCTTCATTCGCCAAGTTGGAATATTGCTTAAATAAATTATAATCGCCTTTCCGGCAGGCCCATTGCAGTGTATGGATCGTTTTAGGATTGAAAGCATGATGTTCCCCTGTTTTTCTCCATTGAAAATCACTTCCGCTTTCAAGTGTTTGGTCAAGGGAATCAGCTGCAGCTTTCCTATGGCGAATCAACGCTTCATCAGCTATCGTTTCCAAATCTATCCCACTAAGCTGCGATGCCGTACCACTGAAATAGCGTTCGATTACATCAGCACCAATTCCGACTGCTTCGAAAATTTGTGCCCCACGATAACTTTGAATCGTGGAAATCCCCATTTTCGACATCACTTTTACGATACCTTCCGTCAAGGAGCTTACATATTTCCTTACCGTTTCTTCGTAGCTGATGGCTAAACTGCCTTCCAATACAGCTTGCTTATATGTTTCATAAGCAAGGTATGGGTAAATCGCATCCACTCCATACCCGATAAGGGACGCATAATGATGGACTTCCCTTGCTTCACCCGATTCAACAATAATGCTCACTTTCGTACGGTTTCCATGACGGATAAGCTCTTGATGAAGGGAGCTCGCAGCCAACAAGGAAGGAATCGCAGCCTTTTCTTTGCTCATATCCTTGTCAGATAATATCAAAAGGCTGACACCATCAGCGATCGCTTGTTCCGCTTCACGGCAGATGCGATCGAGTTCACTATCTAAATCTTCTGAAAATAAAGTGTGTATGACTTTGCTTTTGAATTCCGGAAAGGCATTTTCCTTCAACTGCTGCATTTGACCTGGCGTCAAAACAGGTGAATCCAATTGAATGCGGCGGCTGTTCGTTTCATCCGGTTTCAGCAAATCTCCTTCCGCACCCAGAAATGTCATCGTTGACGTGACGATCTGTTCACGAAGCGAATCGATTGGCGGGTTGGTTACTTGTGCAAAGGATTGTTTGAAATAGTTGAATAGCGACTGCGGACGATCTGATAAGACCGCTAACGGAATGTCATTCCCCATGCTGCCCAGCGGGTCTTTGCCTTCGGTAATGACCGGCAGTAAATATTTTTGGACATCTTCATATGTGTATCCGAACGCTTTTTGCCTGAATAACAAATCACTCAATGGCTTCCCTTCGGTCACTGGTTCTTCGTCACTTAATTGAACAAGCTGTTCGTCCAGCCATTGCTGGTATGGATTTTCCTGAGCCATTTCCGTCTTGATTTCTTCATCGGAAACAATACGGCCTTCCTCTAAATCTATTAAAAGCATTCTGCCTGGGCTTAAACGATCTTTATATAATACATTCTCCGGCTCCACATCGATCACGCCGACTTCGGAGGAGAAAATGATGTAATCATCTTTTGTCACATAATACCTTGCAGGCCTTAAACCATTTCGATCCAGGATTGCCCCGATTTGCTTGCCATTCGTAAAGGATATGGCCGTCGGACCATCCCATGGCTCCATGAGCATGCTATGATATTCGTAAAATGCCTTCTTTTCCTTCGTCATATGCGGATTTTCCGTCCATGGTTCAGGAATGAGCATCATGGCCGCATGTGCCGGTTTACGCCCGGCAAGGACAAAGAATTCAAGTGCATTATCAAGAATCGAGGAATCACTGCCGTCTATATCCAAAATGGGCAGGACCTTTTGCAGGTCATCTCCGAATGCTTCTGAAACAAACTGCTGCTCACGCGCTTTCATCCAATTCACATTGCCTCTAAGCGTATTGATTTCGCCATTATGAATCAGGTAACGGTTTGGATGTGCCCGTTCCCAACTAGGAAAAGTATTCGTGCTGAAGCGGGAATGCACTAAAGCGAAAGCCGAAACGAAATCGTCCTGTTGAAGGTCAAGATAAAATGCATCCACCTGCTCCGGTGTCAATAAACCTTTGTAAACGATCGTAGTACTTGAAAGGCTGGCAAAATAAAAACGATTCCCACGTTCACGAGCCCAGTTTTCAGCTTGTTTTCTAATAATGAACAATTTACGTTCAAAAGCTAAATCATTGGTTATCCCTTCACTGGCACCGATGAATACTTGGCGGATCGTCGGACATGTCTCCTTACCGACCTCCCCGATTTTCCCAGCATCAACAGGGACCGTTCTCCAGCCTAATAGCGTTTGGCCCTCTTGTTCGATAAATGCATTCAAACGAGCTTCAATTTCAATCCGTTCATCATCATTGTTAGAGAAAAAAAGCATGCCTACACCGTAGCGCCCTTTTGCTGGCAAATTCATCTCCGGGCATGCCAGCCTGAAATATTTATCGGGAATCTGCACCATTAATCCTGCGCCATCTCCTGTAAGGGGATCGCTGCCTTGTCCGCCGCGATGATCTAATTGGCACAGCATCTTCAGTCCTTGTTTGACGATGTCATGTGTAGCAAGCCCTTTTAAATTAGCGTATAAACCGATCCCACATGCATCATGTTCAAATTCAGGATGGTAGAGCCCTTGTGCTTTTGGTATTTGATTGTATGTCATATTAATCGCCCCCATCGTATTCTTACACCGTTATGTCACTTACATTTATTCTAGGTTTTCAAATCGATATAAACAATATATAATTCTAATAGAATCTATCTCAATTTGAGATGAATGGTTGGAGGATGAATAAATGGAACTACGGCAATTACGTTATTTTGTTGAAGTCGCCGAGAGAGAACACGTCTCTGAAGCCGCAGAGCACCTGCATATCGCACAATCAGCAATCAGCCGGCAAATTTCCAGATTGGAAGATGAGCTTGGCGTCCTTTTATTTGAAAAAATCGGCCGAAATATTCAGTTAACCCCTATCGGAAAAATATTCCTTATCCATGCAAAAACGGCGATACAAGCGATAGAATATGCCAAATATCAAATTGAGGAATTTTTGGACCCTGAACACGGAACCATTAAAATCGGGTTCCCGACTAGCCTTTCCACCCATTTACTACCTACCGTTATCTCTGCTTTTAAAGATGAGCAGCCGAATATCGGGTTCCACTTAAGACAGGGATCTTATTCCTCTTTAAAGGAAGCCGTCAAAAATCGCGAAATCGGTTTAGCCTTCCTTGGACCAATCCCGACAAACGATCCAGATATCGAAGGTCATATCCTGTTCACGGAAAACATTTCCGCTTTACTGCCCATAACTCACCCATTAGCGGAAAGGAAGAGTTTGCGACTAAATGACTTACGAAATGATCCATTCGTCTTGTTTCCGAAAGGATACATCCTTCACACTATCGCTATCGAAGCGTGCAAAGCAGCCGGTTTCGCACCGAACATCACCTCGGAAGGTGAAGACATGGATTCCATTAAAGGTCTCGTATCAGCCGGAATCGGAGTCAGTCTGCTCCCTGAAAGTACGTTTTATGAAGTCACTCCAAGACTTACCGTCAAAATCCCGATCGATACACCCGAAGTCAAACGGACTGTTGGCATCATCACTCCAAAACACAGGGAATTGGCACCATCGGAAAAGGTGTTTTATGAATTTGCCAAAAAGTTTTTCTCTGTTCTCGAGCAATATCAATAAAACATGGCGACCCTTCTAAACTGTGAATGTGAACGAAGATGGGACAGCCTTTTCCATAAATGATTTCACTAGACAACTTACAAATAGCCCACTGTTCAAGATTATTCGTTCAGGAAGAATTTAAATGGCACCCACCCATTCACATCTTGCATGGCATGAAACACTCGAGCTTCATGAATTGGTCGCCGCCCAGTCCAATGCCCTTATGAAATTTAAAAAAGCTTATCCAAAAATAAAAGACCCCATTTTAAAAACGATATATAAGCAAACGATTGATACTCTTACCCAAAACATCATGGAGCTGCTGCAATTTTACCCATTGGCGCCTAAGACGGGCCGGGATGACGATGTATTAAGGGATGACGCTTCGGCCGCTGCTGCCGGGGAATTGCTGGGCTTTGCCAAATCATCCATCAAAAGTTATGCACTTGCCATTACTGAAACAGCCACCCCTTCTCTTCGAAAAGTATTTAAGAAACATTTAAATGGAGCCATCGATACCCATGCCAAGATTTTCAACTAACTTTATGAAAGAAACCTCTATCCTGCATACGACTTGAACCAACTGCTTCAAAATGACGTAGATGTTGCCAATAAGGCTCTTTCCCAACCATTCTAAATGCAAAAAAAGGTAAGCATACCGATTGCTTGCCTTTTTGCCGCGTTCCGATTCCGGTTTTCATTATAATGTTATAATATATAAGAATTGGTTTTAATTAGGTCAAAAGTATTAAAGAGGTGAAAATCATGAAAAAGATCTTTTTATCCATCATCATATCCCTGCTATCATTATCTTTAGTCGCCTGTAAGGCTGATGGGCCAAAACCCGAGAATATCCTTTCAGTTCCTGAGTTGACCGCTAGGGAAAAAGCAATCCTGGAGAGTTCAAGTGAACATTCCTTCCTTATCGATTTCAAAGTTGATGATACATACAAGGAGATGTCCGTCTGGGTCGAGAAATATGAATTTGGTAAACTAGTTGAGAATGAAAAAGGCCGCATGACAACTGGGGTTGAAAAGAATGGGACGATTATCTTCACCACATCCAAAACGGATGATGACCAAGATCAATCGATGTTCAATATCAGCATTCAAAACGATGACAGTTTGATTTCAGCTACTTATCCTGAGAGCATTGATAGAAGGGATTCCAGCGTATGGGGCAGTCCTGATAAAATCAATATTAACAGCACAACAAAGCTTGCATTGGCGAGTATATGCTACTCAAGCGGAAATGAAGGCATACGTTCGCTTTCCACTGATTTTTATGGTGATATGGATGGCCATATGGACGAGTTGAAGGAATACGATGTTGTCTACCTCCTGAGAAGTGAATTCACTAAATGAGCTGACAAATGCAGGTGCAAGTTGAATCGAACTGGCAACTGCACAGTTTATTTTTTGCACGCTAATACTACAAAACTCTATGATTTCAAGAAAATAAATGAGACATTTGAAGATTCAAAAAAGGGTTGGCGATCAAATTGATGAAGTATTAAAGTCCAAATAATGGGTATGGGAAAATTTTAAAAAGGGGTTGAAGGAAGAGGCATTTGGGTGTAATCTTTTAAAATAAAAAAAAACGGAAAGAAGATATTAAATTGAAGAAAATCATCCTCCTCTTTGCAGCAGTAGTCATTGCGAGCTCTCTCGGACATCAAATAACCGGCGGATATAATGACCCTCGAAAATCCCGCCCTAGGTATATACATTTAAAATAAGGAATCCGCTTTTGAGCTTGATTCCTTATAATTTCAAGTCAATAAATATTAACATTTTAAGAAACGATCATGGGATTTGAATCTGTGCATAAAGACAATATTGATTGATAGTATTTCAAACTTATCTTTCAATTAAGCTTGTATTAAATACACTTAAATTACTCATTATTTCTCTCCAATATCAAATCATCCTCATTTGATATGAAACCATCTTTATCCATTTTCTTAATATACACGTTATACCCATTTTTCAGTTCAATTTCGATTGGCTTTTTTACTTTTTCACCAATTTCCCATTGAATGGTTTGCAAACTTCCTGATTTTGTTCCATCTCTTATATCGATAAACACTCGGATTCTATCGGATGTCCTTGATAGTACATAATTCCCCGCTTGTATTTCTGCACCGACCACATAATGACCAGGATCTTTAAGGATGATCTTTTGACCCTTTTTCGCTGCCTTTTCAAATTCAGGAGGCTTGAATTCAACTTTTCCTTTAATCCACAAATTCCCATTGAGATGAACTGGCACTGCATGTAAAATGGCATTTTTGTGCATTTTATCACCAAAAAATTCCGCTTCATTATCGAGGGCTTTAATATCATAATAACCCTGATCGATATCCTTACCGACACTGATCTCTTGTGATTCCAAAACCTTATAGGACGCTGCATTATTTTCAGGATTTCTATTATCGGCACTAATTGCTGCTGAAACAAAGTACACTTTATAGATAAGGAATCCGCCAACTAATACGAGTAAGCTTAATGCTGCCATTCTTTTATTTAGAGTCAAGAACGATTCCTCCATTATCCATCTTTATATATTCATCCGCTAATGCTTCTAAATCCTGTTTATGATGACTTGTCAAAATGATGAGTGACCCGCGCTCTTTTTCTTCTTTCAAGATTTGATAAACTTGAATGACACCTTCTTCATCAATTGCATTTGTTGGTTCATCCAATAATAAAATATCCGGTTTTTCAAATATCGCTTGGGCGACACTTAATCGTTGTTTCATTCCTAACGAAAACTTTCCTACCTTCATTTTTGAATCAGGATCAAGACCGACTCTTTTTATCGCCAATTTAATATCCTCATCAGTGGCGATGTTCCTGATTTTTGATAATATTTTCAGATTTGTATAGGCGTCATACTGGTGAAGCAGGGATGTGTTTTCAATAATGACACTAATGTTAGAAGGAAATGAAATATCCTTACCATTCGTTCCATTGCTTTTCTCCAGCCAATAAGTCGTATAGGTATTAGTTCCTTCTTTTGAATAATACATTCTCACTTTCCATGTATTCCGTTCCGCGTAGTCGTTTGACGATACTTTGTACCTGTATATTCATTGCCCTGCTCTTTCTTAATCTCAAAGGAATATCCTGAATTCTCATTTCCAGCTTCAACCGAAAGCGTTCCTAAACCAATTGAGCAGGCTAGAATAGTACCTAATGCTATTACTCTTCCTTTTTTCATCTTTATAATTCCACCTGAAATTTGGTATTACTGCACTTTGACTTTTATTCTTTCTCCTCTCTTTTTCTCTAATAAAGATTTATAGTACAAGAAAAAAGAGTAGGTTCTATTTCAGAATTAAAACGCGAAACTCCAGATCTGACATCACGCAATGACAACGCACAGGCAAAAGACACGCTCATATCAAAAACACCGCTCATCATCGAGCGGTGTTTTCATTCGTCTTCTAACATAAAAAGGCCGTTTAACATGTAAGTTAAACGGCCTTCACCTCTTATAACTATTTTGATTTTTTAACCGTTACTTTTGTTGCTTTTCCTGTATTGCCCGCTTTGTCTTTTGCTGAAGCATATAATGCGGATCCTGCTTTTTTCTTGCTGATTTTGATGGAGAAGTTCCCCTTGTTATCTGCTTTTCCTGTTCCGATGTTTTTATTGTTGTGCTTCACGGTAACGGTTGAACCGATTTCCGCTTTACCTGTTACTTTGGTGGCTTTGTCGTTTACTTCATTCACTTTCGGTGCTCCTGGAGCCGTTTTATCTTTAACCGTTACTTTTGCCGCTTTTCCTGTATTGCCTGCTTTGTCTTTTGCAGAGGCATATAATGCGGACCCTGCTTTTTGCTTGCTGATCTTGATGGAGAAGTTCCCCTTGTTATCAGCTTTTGCCGTTCCGATGTTTTTATTGTTGTACTTCACGGTGACGGTTGAACCGATTTCCGCTTTACCTGTTACTTTGGTCGCTTTGTCGTTCACTTCATTCACTTTCGGTGCACCTGGGGCGGTTTTATCCAGAACAGTTACGGTTGCCGCCTTGCTTTCCCGTTTTGCTAGATCTGTAGCTGTGACTGAAAGTTTAGTGCCGGCTTTTTGTTTGCTGATTTTCACTTTGAAAATCCCTTTGCTGTCCGTGTTACCTGAACCAATCACTTTTTTTGCATTATTTTTGATCGTGATTTTCATGTCCGCTTGTGATTGACCAGTTACATACGTATCTTTGTCACTTACAGCTTTAACGGTTGGCTTATTAGGGGCTTTCCCTTTCTTCACGAATACTTTGATTGAAGAGGTTGCCAGTTTGGAAGAATCAGAGATATTCACAGTAAGCATTTGCTCAGCTTTTTGGACCGGAATTTTAATGGTGAACGTTCCGTTAGCTGCCGCCGTTGCTTTACCGAGCGTTTTGTTTCCGCTTTTCACTTCGATGACTGAATCCTTTTTAGCTGTACCAGTCAGTGTTGTTTGCGTATCCATCACAAGATTGACTTTTGCTTTTAAATCCACTGCACTAAGTGCACTGTATGCATTCAGCCTTCCATATCCGGATACTAAATCTTTTCCGACAGGAAGTTCTTCTTCTGGTATTATGATTTCTCCATCCTCAGGTGGATAGTCCTCATCAGGGTCTACATTATCTTCTTCTTCAAAAGCAACATATTCCGATGTCTCATGAAGGATTTCCCTTACTTCATTCAATTTCAATCCAGGGTTTCCGGATAATAACAAGGCCGTAGCTGCCGCAACATGAGGAGCTGCCATTGATGTACCATCCATATAGGTAACATTTCCATTAGGTACAAGGCTCGGGATGCCTGTCCCCGGAGCGACCATGTCCAATTTCGATCCATAATTGGAATAATCCGATACTAAATCAAGGGCATTGGTTGCGCCGACGGAAATGGCGTATTTAGATGATGCAGGATAAGAAAGACCTTCCATCCCATCATTACCGCTTGCTACGACAACCATTACATTTTTGGCGGCTGCATCTTTCAAGGCGTGTTCAATCGTCCTGCTATATTCTCCGCCCAAGCTAAGGTTTATGACCTTGGCACCATGGTCCACGGCATATTTAATGCCTAGTGCAATTTTCTCATTGTCTCCATATCCTGAAGAGTCCAAGACCTTCACAGGCATGATTTTAGCTACTGGATTGATTCCTTGCATGGAATAGCCATTGTCTGCTTTTGCAGCGATAATTCCGGATACATGTGTACCATGGCCATTGTCATCGACTGCATTTCCCTTCTTATCAACGAAATTCTTGCCTAAGTCCATGCGAACCGTATCTTTCAAATCCGCAAGTGAATCATCGACACCTGTGTCGATAACCGCTACTAATGTATCCTTTAGATTACGTTTCTTAATAAGGTTTTGCAGTTTTTCGTTATCGATGTCCGCACCCTTTATGCCCTCTTCACCACCGAGGTTATTTAAAGACCATTGATACGATGATTGAATATCGGCTGAAAGTGCTTTATACGTTTTTACCGGTTCGATATATTCCACTTCTGGAAGATTTTCAATACCGGAAAGAGCTGCTGTGCTCATTTTTGCTTGATTCTTTAACTCTACGACATACATATCATCATACAGAACCTCTTGTTTCTTAGGTGCCGATAATGTCCCGAATTCTTTTCCGCTTACTTTGGATTGGACAGAGCTTAATGACTTCCCTGGTTTAAGTTTGACGATATATTTGTTCTTTATATTTTTCGTAGCCGGAAGTTCGATTCCCGCTTTGCTTGCGATATCGACGATTCTCTCACCTGCAAGCTTATCAAGATTGATTTTCTTTGCAATGCCGTCCATATCCTTTTTCAATCCAGCCGGAGCGACGTCTGCCGTCTTAGTGAATAAAGCTTTAATCGCTTCTTGCTGCTTGTTGCTAATGACTGCCGTACTGCTTGCTCCATTTTCATTGAGATCCTCAATAAGGGGCTTAATGACGACTAAATGATTATAGACGGCTTCCCTTGCCGTTTTATTACCAGCCAGATGAAGAGCCAGGAATGGAGAAGCCTTATAGTATAAAGAGGACAGGGTGCGTCCCTCAGATGATTTCGTGAGAACTTCATCTCTAAACACGCGGAGTGTTTTCAACATGGATTCTCCCGTTTTCTTATCGTTTACACTCAATTCAACCGGGCATGATTCGAGATCTTCCCCTTCGTCACCGGCAGATGGCGGCAATGTCACTGAATGGGCATTGATGGAGTATTCAGCTACATTTTCCGCATCCGGTAGAGGATTTCCTTCATCATCCGTATCGCCGAAATATTCAACTTTAACATAATATGTGCCGTCCCAAGCATATGGGAAATCAACTACAGCTTTTTCATCAGGATAAGAAGAGACAAAATAATTACTCTCATCTTTTTCTGCTTTTTCTTTATTTTGATATACGGAAATATTCAAGATTTTATCCGAATTGACTTCGAACTCAATATGGGAGAATTTTTGTATTTCTTCTTGTGTGGGAGTGATTTGATACCATTGAACACCCGGTTTTTCAAACTTTCCGTCCAAAGTGTCCCCATTTTTAATCGTATTTACATTTTCAATAGGTGTTACAGCTGCAGCTTGAGAATTTTGTGGAACCAAGCTGAAAATCAGTGCAAAAATAAGCACAAACACCGTAATTCGACTCACATTCTTAAATTTCACGGTTTCGCCTCCAATATTTGGTTATAAAATAACAGTACTATACCAAACTATCACACTGTATTATTTTATCAACCAATTTTTTCCCTTTTTTATGACAAATGCTTGATACAATTGGACAGCGAGCAGAAAAATGATTCTCCTGTACCAATTAAGCAAGATATTTGAGCTCCGATCGACACCTTATAACGATGTTGATACCAATATTTGATAGATTCATCGCTAATGGACTTAAATCGGTGAATATCCTAACATGACCTAATTCCTAAGTTCCGCCAATGCCCACGAAAAAAAAAGCTGTCCCAGCATTAAAACATGCGGAACAGCTCTCATTCGATTTGGTTAGTTTGCGACGATATTGACTAATTTACCTGGTACAGCAATGACTTTACGGATGGTTTTCCCATCGATTTGTTCTTTGATGGAATCATCACCCATCGCAATTTCTTCCAACTTTTCTTTCGTAGTGTCAGTCGGCACCATTAATTTCGTTTTGACTTTTCCGTTGATTTGGATGACGATTTCGACTTCGTTATCCACTAACTTCGCTTCGTCGAACGCCGGCCATGTTCCGTATGTGATGCTCTCGGAATGGCCTAGTTTAGACCAAAGCTCTTCAGCGATATGCGGTGCAACCGGTGCAAGCAATTTGACGAAGCCTTCGATATATACTTTAGGAAGCGAATCCGCTTTATAAGCATCATTGATGAAGACCATCAATTGTGAAATCGCCGTATTGAATTTCAATTCTTCATAATTCTCGGTCACTTTTTTAACCGTTTGATGATAGACTTTTTCAAGCTTGCCCGTGTCATCCGTTTCGGTCATCTTATCTGTGATCGAACCGTCTTCGTTGACTAATAAACGCCAGATGCGGTCAAGGAATCTGCGGGAACCGTCCAATCCGTTTGTAGACCAGGCAATCGAAGCATCCAATGGTCCCATGAACATTTCGTACATGCGAAGTGTATCTGCACCATGGCTTTCAACGATATCATCCGGGTTCACGACATTCCCTTTGGATTTACTCATTTTTTCATTATTCTCGCCAAGGATCATCCCTTGGTTAAATAGGTTTTGGAAAGGTTCCTTCGTTGGCACGACACCGATATCGTACAGGAATTTATGCCAGAAACGAGCGTAAAGCAAGTGAAGCACCGCATGCTCAGCGCCGCCAATATAAATGTCGACCGGCATCCATTCTTTTAATTTTTCAGGATCTGCAAGTGCTTCCTTGTTGTCCGGATCGATATAACGAAGGAAGTACCAGCTGCTGCCTGCCCATTGTGGCATCGTATTTGTCTCGCGGCGCCCTTTTCGTCCGTTTTCATCCGTTACGTTCACCCATTCCGTAATGTTCGCAAGTGGTGATTCGCCTGTACCCGAAGGCTTGATGTCCGTAGCTTTCGGTAAAATCAATGGAAGTTCTTCTTCCTTCACTGCAGACATCGTGCCGTCTTCCCAATGAATGATTGGAATCGGTTCACCCCAGTAACGCTGACGGCTGAATAACCAGTCGCGAAGACGGTATGTTATTTTCTTCGTACCGATTTCTTTTTCTTCCAGCCATTTGATCATGGTTGAAATGCCTTCTTCTTTATTCAATCCATCAAGGAATTCCGAATTCACATGAAGGCCATCGCCTGTATATGCTTCACTTGTCACATCTCCGCCAGCTACGACTTCCTTGATCGGCAAGTTGAACTTGACTGCAAATTCATAATCCCGCTCATCATGCGCAGGAACGGCCATGATCGCACCTGTTCCGTAGCTGATCAACACGTAATCAGCAATCCAAATCGGCATTTTTTCGCCGTTTACCGGATTAATGGCATATGCCCCCGTGAACACGCCTGATTTATCCTTAGCCAAGTCTGTTCTTTCCAAATCGCTTTTATGTTTCACTTCATCTAAATATGCGTCGACTGCCGACCTTTGATCAGCTGTCGTAATTTTATCGACAAAGTGATGTTCAGGTGCCAATACGGCATATGTTGCACCGAATAACGTATCCGGACGGGTCGTGAACACCGTGAATGCATCTTCAAAGCCATCGATATTGAATGTAACCTCCGCTCCCTCGGAACGTCCAATCCAGTTACGTTGCATATCCTTGATGTTTTCAGGCCAATCCACATCATTCAAATCGTCGATTAAGCGGTCCGCATAAGCCGTGATTCGAAGCATCCATTGTTTCATCGGGCGGCGCTCAACCGGATGGCCTCCACGCTCACTTTTTCCATCGATGACTTCTTCGTTCGCCAATACCGTGCCAAGAGCCGGACACCAGTTAACGGCCACTTCATCAATATATGCAAGGCCCTTTTCATATAATTTCAAGAAGATCCATTGCGTCCATTTGTAATAGTCGGGATCTGTCGTGTTTATTTCGCGATCCCAATCATAAGAAAAACCAAGGGCTTTGATTTGGCGGCGGAACGTGTTGATATTGTGCTCCGTGAATTCAGCTGGATCATTTCCCGTATCGATCGCATATTGCTCTGCCGGAAGCCCAAATGCATCCCAGCCGATCGGGTGTAAAACATTATACCCCTGCGCCCGTTTCATACGTGCTAGGATATCGCTTGCCGTATAACCTTCCGGGTGCCCCACATGAAGACCTGCGCCTGAAGGGTATGGGAACATATCCAGCGCGTAGAATTTGCGTTTGCCGCTTTCTTCACCCGTTTTGAATGTCTTATTGCCTTCCCAATACTGCTGCCATTTCGTTTCTATGCTTCTATGGTCAAAACTCATTTGATTTCCTCCTAATTTCCGTATAAAAAACAATAAAAAACCCCTCATCCCAAAATAGGGACGAGAGGATTATGTATATCTTCCCGCGGTACCACCCACATTGGCGATAGCTAAAATCCGCCCAGCTTAAAACATCCGTAACATGGATTAAAACGCCAGGCATTACTTTTTACCTTCACACCCGGAACTCCAAGGGGAGTTCACGACCCTCCCAGGTTGACTTGCACCACCCGTCAACTCTCTTTACTGGAATCAAATCGCTACTGTTCCTCATCATAGTCTTTATGAGAATATTTGATTATATTAATTCTAGTCAATTTCACCGATAATTGCAATAGCCGTACATAAACATTATCGACAGGTTTTTCATTATATATGCGAATTCAAGGAAAATCGTGCAAAAAAGGGAGCTATGCATCCATAGCTCCCTTGCTTCCCTTTAATGCCGCAGTAAAATCATTTCATTTTTCAATTCATTCAACTGCTGCCGCATCCGCGAAAGCATATCCCGTTGTTGGGCATTCGAGCTGGCATACAATCGTTCCATATCCGTCAAAGCCTCTTCGATATACCTTTGCGAATTTTGAAATTGTTCATCATCATAATGCTCCTGCCGTGAGGCCTCGTTAAATTCAAACTCTGCAAAATGGAGAGCTCCTTCACATTGCTCTAAAAAATGATCGACGGATTGTCTGGTTGCCATTACAAACCCTCTCCTTCGCGTCTCATGTGGATGATTCGGAATCATCTTGTTTAGTTTGAGCAAATAACGAGTGGATTATCATTTTTTTTGAGGAATCAACCTTTATCCCAAAACTTCTCCCCATGATGGGAAATGAACTGCTCGATCCACTCGGCAAAACCCATATGGAGTTTCTCGCCTTCTTCAAAATCATCGATATGGCCTTTTACCATTAAATAATCCTTATCACCTTTAGCGACGGCTTCCCCATCTATCACGATATTATCTTGATAAATGCATGCCACTTTATAGCATCCTTCGTATGAATTTTCATATGTGTAATTAACAATATCATCCAGGCTGTATAAATCATTTTCCCCGCCAGATTCCACATTATCGAATAGACGGCATCCATTCGTTATTTTTAAAAACTCTTTATAATCATCGGGCAGAAGCAATCCGGTTTTCTTTTCAAAGGAATGAATTTGTTCATCCGAAGCAGGTGAATTGAAGGTGCAAGTGGCTTTGTATATGAACCCATCTTCATTTAATTCGATCACCTGATTATTTTCGGCTAATTTCTTTTTCATTTGATTAATCGCTTCTTCAACTTGACCGGTCATGTCCATCAGCTCCCGATTGGATATAGTCATTCATTAGATATACTGAAAATAGCAGCTAAATTTTAACCTTCAAGTATACAGTATACGCTTATTTTTCAAAAAAAGACCTAGCTGCCAGAATGTTGTATAATATATGTTGCGCTTTATTTTTAATTAGGAGGTTGCTGATTTGAATCAAGCAAACCCGTTTATATATGCAACGGATAACAAACGATATCATACATGGAATTACCACTTGAGAAATCATTTTGGACATAAGGTTTTTAAAGTTGCCCTGGATGGCGGTTTCGACTGCCCGAACCGTGATGGCACCGTCGCGCATGGAGGCTGCACCTTCTGCAGTGCCTCAGGCTCCGGTGACTTTGCGGGCAGCAGGGTTGAACCGTTAGACGTCCAGTTTAAGAAAATCAGCGAACGGATGCATCATAAATGGAAAGACGGAAAATATATGGCCTATTTCCAAGCGTTCACGAATACCCATGCACCCGTAGCAGAGCTTCGCGAGAAATATGAAAGTGTATTGACCCAGGAAGGTGTCGTCGGACTCTCCATCGCGACACGCCCGGATTGCCTCCCAGATGATGTAGTCGAGTATTTAGCGGAATTGAACGAGCGCACTTACCTATGGGTGGAACTCGGTCTCCAGACGGTTCATGAAAAGACCGCGACGATGATCAACCGTGCCCATGACTTCAATTGCTACAAAGAGGGTGTCGATAAACTGCGTAAACACGGCATCCGCGTATGCTCCCATATCATCAATGGTCTTCCTCAGGAAGATTACGAAATGATGATGGAAACAGCCCGGGAAGTCGCCAAACTCGATGTGCAGGGCATAAAGATCCATTTACTTCATCTATTAAAAGGGACACCAATGGTCAAACAATATGAAAAAGGCCTACTTGAGTTTCTCGACCGTGACGATTATGTCAGCCTGGTATGTGACCAGTTGGAAATTATCCCTCCAGAAATGATCGTTCACCGCATTACGGGTGACGGTCCGATCGATTTGATGATCGGACCAATGTGGAGCGTCAATAAATGGGATGTCTTGAATGCCATTGATGCCGAATTAAAACGCCGCAACAGCTGGCAGGGGAAAAATCATCAGACGGAGGTACAAACATGAAGCTTGATCGAATTTTGCCATTCGCCAGGATTCTGCTTGAAAAGGCGGTTCAGCCTGGGGATATAAGCATTGATGGCACGATGGGCAACGGTTTTGATACGGTCTTTCTTGCAGGACTTACAGGTGAAAACGGACATGTCTATAGTTTTGACATTCAGAAAGAAGCCCTCCAAACCACAGCGGCGAAACTGAAGGCCGAGAATTTACAAGCGCACTGCACCCTCATTCACGATGGGCATGAACAATTGAGCAAATACATCAAGCAAGAACATTCCGGAAAGATCACAGGTGCCATATTCAACCTAGGCTACCTTCCTGGCGGAGACAAAGCAATCATCACCCAAGCAGATACGACGATATCGGCCATTGAACAGCTGTTCGAGATGCTGGCACCAGAAGGCATTATCATCCTCGTCATTTACCATGGACATCCAGGGGGATCTGAAGAACGGGATGCATTGATGGATTATGTACGGGACTTTCCTCAACAGAAAGCGCATATCCTGAAATACGGTTTCATCAACCAAGCCAACAATCCGCCATTCATCGTGGCGATTGAAAAGAGATGATCACGCATGACACCGTTCTTTAGTAACGGTGTTTTTGCATTAGACATTCGTTTAAGCCCCCACTCGAAGGGTGCATGGAACAAAATATGAAAGCGACTAGACCTATTCGCCAATATCCTCCACATTATAAAAAGATACTTGTAATGTATTCCGTGCACCGGTCATCAAGACGAACGAATTGCTTACAAAAACAGGTTGATCCAAATAAAAAAAGCTGCCAAAGGTCTCACTTCGGCAGCTTTTTCATTTATCCCGCAGTATGTACCGATCAAACGACATACCCTAATATCTTTAAACGATTTTCAACAAAACTCAGTGCATATTGAAATACATCATCACGCTCAGGCTCGTTAAAGATTTCATGATAAAGCTTCGGCCATTCCTTATATTGCTTTTCACTGGCCAAGTTATAATTAAACCACTCACGAACCGCCTTCTTATTCACGATTTTGTCATCTCCGCCCTGCATGACCAAAAGCGGTACATCCTGAATTTCGGGAATCTCTTCAAAAGCATCCTTCATAGCCTGTGCAAGCTCGCGATACCAACGAATCGAAACCTTTGTGATATATAGGGTATCGTTTCTATCGGATTCACGAACTTCAGAACTTCTCGTTGCCATTTCAGGTGTCAACCCGGAATCTACCCTGAACTTTGGCATCACGATGTTCAAACCATGAGAGAGGGCTGTCATGAACTTCGGCGGCTTCGTCATGAGGCCTAAGCATGGTGAAGATAGAATCACCCCTGCAATGTCCCATTCCTCTTCCTGAAGAAGGCGTATCGAGATCAAACCGCCCATGCTGTGACCAAGTAAAAACACCGGCAGCGAATATTCGTAGGCATCTTCTATCCAGCTTTTCACTTCATCTAAATATTCATCAAAGGAATCGATATGTCCCCGGTAGGCGCGTGTTGTCATTCCCTGCCCAGGAAGGTCGCCCATGACCACATGGTATCCGGCTGAAAGCCACATTTGTGTAACCCACTTATAACGGCCGTGATGCTCCATAGCCCCATGAATGATGACAATGACGCCTTTTGCGTCTCCTTCTGTCTCCCATTTCCACATTCGAAATCCCCCTTTCACTTTTCACTTGTTGTATACGATCCATGATAGTTAAAATAATATATATAAATTATAACCATATTCGTGATTTTCGACAAAAAAGAAATCTAACAAGTTGTACATTGGTATTATAAATAGCTAAGTGTATTTGCATACGGTATATTAAAATAATACATAAAAACATTAACTTCGGAAAGGAAATGATTGAAAATGATTATTTATCCGTTTAAAGGCAAAGAACCTGAAATCGCTGAAAGCGCATATATTGCTGAAAATGCTGTCGTCACAGGTGATGTGAAAATTGGTGACGAATCATCAATTTGGTTCAATTCCGTCATTCGCGGTGATGTATCCCCAACCATCATAGGGAAAAAAGTCAGTATACAGGATAATAGCGTCCTGCACCAAAGCCCAAATAATCCATTGATCATCGAGGATGAAGTGACCATCGGACATCAGGTCATTTTACATAGCTGCAAAATCCGTAAAGGAGCTTTGATCGGCATGGGATCGATTGTGCTTGATGCAGCGGAAATCGGCGAAGGGGCTTTTATCGGTGCCGGCAGTCTCGTTCCCCAAGGTAAAGTCATTCCACCGAACATGTTGGCATTCGGACGCCCAGCTAAAGTCATTCGCGAAATCAACGAAGAAGATCGCCAGGATATGGAACGAATCGTACGCGAATATGCCGAAAAAGGACAATACTATAAAACGGCAGAACGAATAAAATAAACTAACGAGTAAATGCTCCTAACTCACGAGTAAATGCTCCAATTTCACGAGTATTTGCTCCTAACTCGCGAGTAAATGCTCCAATTTCACGAGTAAATGCTCCTAACTCACGAGTAAATGCTCCAATTTCACGAGTATTTGCTCCTAACTCGCGAGTAAATGCTCCAATTTCACGAGTATTTGCTCCTAACTCACGAGTAAATGCTCCTAACTCGCGAGTAAATGCTCCAATTTCACGAGTATTTGCTCCTAACTCGCGAGTAAATGCTCCAATTTCACGAGTATTTGCTCCTAATTCGCGAGTAAGTGCTCCAATTTACGAGTATACGACCCTGACTCACAAGTATATGCTCAATTCACGAGTAAACTCCTAACTCACGAGTATTTGCTCCTAATTCGCGAGTAAATGCTCCAGTTTCACGAGTATTTGCTCCTAACTCGCGAGTAAATGCTCATTTCACGAGTATACGACCCTAACTCACGAGTAAATGCTCCTAACTCACGAGTAAATGCTCCAGTTTCACGAGTATTTGCTCCTAACTCACGAGTAAATGCTCCAATTTCACGAGTAAACTCCTAACTCTAGAGTAACTATCGATTTCTTGAATTATTCCCCCTGAAGGCAAAATTAATCCATAAAAAAAGGTGCCCCGCTTTTGCGGGACACCTTTTCTTCTATGGATTATGCTTGTGCTTTTAATGTTTCTGCTTTATCCGTGCGTTCCCATGGAAGATCGACATCTGTACGGCCAAAATGTCCGTATGCAGCTGTTTGTTTGTAGATTGGGCGACGAAGATCAAGCATTTTGATGATACCAGCTGGACGAAGGTCGAAGTTTGCACGAACTAGGTCAACTAGGACTTCTTCGCTAACTGTACCAGTTCCGAATGTATCAATCGAGATCGATACAGGCTCTGCCACACCAATTGCGTATGCCAATTGAACTTCCGCTTTGTCAGCAAGGCCAGCGGCAACGATGTTTTTCGCAACGTAACGCGCTGCATATGCCGCAGAACGGTCAACTTTAGTAGCATCCTTACCAGAGAATGCACCACCGCCGTGACGAGCGTATCCGCCGTACGTATCAACGATGATTTTACGTCCAGTAAGACCAGCATCCCCTTGAGGTCCGCCAATTACGAAACGGCCGGTCGGGTTGATGAAGTACTTAGTTTGAGCATCGATCAATTCAGCTGGAACAACTGCTTTAATCACATGTTCTTTTATATCGGCTTGAATTTGTTCAAGCGTAATTTCTGCATCATGCTGTGTAGAGATAACGATCGTATCTACACGTACAGGACGGTTATTCTCATCATACTCCACAGTTACCTGTGTTTTACCATCAGGGCGTAAGTAAGCAAGAGTTTCATCTTTACGAACTTTAGCCAAGCGGAAAGAAAGTTTATGTGCCAATGAAATCGGAAGCGGCATAAGCTCTTCTGTTTCATTACAAGCAAATCCGAACATAAGACCTTGGTCCCCTGCACCGATTGCATCGATTTCTTCCTCTGACATGTTTCCTTCACGAGCTTCCAATGCTTTATCGACGCCAGCTGCGATATCGGCAGACTGCTCATCAATGGAACTCAATACAGCACAAGTTTCAGCATCGAAACCGTATTTCGCACGTGTGTAACCAATTCCTGCAATGGTATCACGAACGATACGCGGAATATCCACGTAAGCGGATGTTGTAATTTCACCAGCAACAAGCACAAGACCTGTTGTTACACTTGTTTCACACGCAACACGTGCATTTGCATCCTTAGCAAGGATAGCATCTAAAATGGAATCTGAAATCTGATCACAAATTTTGTCCGGATGGCCCTCTGTAACAGATTCAGAAGTAAATAGACGTTTCTTTGACATCATATTTCCTCCTTGGAAGTTAGTATGTTGTAGGCATAAGCCTGATTTTTACGGAACTCGTTTCCCTCATTAGTTTCAACTATAGACACAGAATTACTTATAAAAACACAAAAACCTTCCCTGGCAAATGAGGAAAGGTTTAAAATTCTGTCTTCTATCCTTTCACTCTTATCGTTCAAGGGTTTTTTACCTTGCTCAGGTTAGCACCATCACCACTATTCCTTGAAGAACATCGCTTTATTTTCGGCGATCGATCTTGGAGTCAAGTTCAATATGGCAGGTTGCTGGGTTTCAAAGGGCCTGTCCCTCCACCAACTCGGGATAAGAGAATCCGTACAATTTAAGATAATATCGTATCAGGTTGGAACTTGTCAATGTTTTTATAAAAAGAACATATCCCCCCACTTGAAAAAACGGGTTGTTTCAGCGTCTTCAAAGGGTTTCCAAGGCCGACTGCGAATAGAAATGTTGAAAATTGCCATTAATAATAGAAAATAAAGCATACTAACAGGAACGGCCAATTAGAAATATGTTGCTTAATTACTTCCTATTTAAAATAAAATTTTCACTCCATGTAAGTATATGCAATAGTAATGACTCGGTTCCTGCGCCTTAATAATGAAAAATGATTAACGCAACCAGTTGAAAATAATCACAAATTAAAAGAAATAGTATAGACTATTTAAATGAATGTGTTATACTAATTGTAATATAAAAACTTAAACAAAGGAAGGTATCTCATATATGAATTCTGTAGATGTTTCTAATGAGTTACACCAGTTATTAACAGGAAACAATGTTCAAACTCAACTTTCAGTTCCTCAATTGGTCGAAAAAGTATTAAGCAGAAATGAAGGCGTACTAACATCAACTGGCGCAGTAAAAGCTGAAACCGGCAAATATACTGGTCGTTCACCTAAAGATAAATATATCGTGGAAGAAGCATCCGTTAAGGATAAAGTCGATTGGGGTTCAGTGAACCAGCCAATTTCTGAAGATGTGTTCAATAAACTATATAATAAAGTAGTTGACTACCTAAAAGCAAAAGAAGAGATTTTCGTTTTCAAAGGTTTCGCTGGTGCAGACGAATCATCACGTCTTCCAATCCGAGTTGTTAACGAATATGCTTGGCATAATCTTTTTGCCCATACTTTGTTCATCCGTCCGAACGAAGAGGAATTAAGAGGTCACGAAGCTGAATTCACAATTCTTTCGGCACCTAATTTCAAAGCAGACCCAGAAGTGGACGGGACTTCATCTGAAACTTTCATCATCGTTTCATTTGAACGCCGTACCATCCTGATCGGCGGAACGGAATATGCAGGAGAAATGAAAAAATCGATCTTCTCGATCATGAACTACTTACTTCCAGAGGCTGGAATCCTTCCAATGCATTGCTCTGCTAACGTAGGACGTGAAGGGGACGTCGCTTTATTCTTCGGACTGTCTGGAACAGGTAAAACAACTTTATCCGCAGACACTAGCCGTAAACTGATTGGCGATGACGAGCACGGCTGGTCTTCTAACGGTGTATTCAACATCGAAGGTGGCTGCTATGCGAAAACTATCAACCTTTCACGTGAAAAAGAACCACAAATTTTCGATGCGATCCGCTTCGGTGCCGTATTGGAAAATGTAGTTGTGGACCCGGATACACGTGAAGCGGACTATGATGACAGTTCATTGACTGAAAACACCCGTGCTGCATACCAAATGCAAGCGATAGATAACATCGTGAACCCAAGTATTGCAGGACACCCAAATACAATCATTTTCTTAACAGCTGATGCTTCAGGCGTTCTGCCACCAATCAGCAAACTTTCCAAAGAACAGGCAATGTTCCATTTCCTAAGTGGTTACACTAGTAAATTGGCTGGTACTGAAAGAGGGGTAACTTCTCCGGAAGCTACATTCTCCACTTGCTTCGGTTCACCGTTCTTACCGCTTCCCGCTCAACGCTATGCTGAGATGCTTGGTGATAAAATTGACGAGCACAATGCAAAAGTATACCTTGTCAACACTGGGTGGACTGGCGGAGCATACGGAACCGGAAGCCGTATGAAACTTGCTTACACTCGTGCGATGGTACAAGCGGCACTTGAAGGTGAATTAGCGAACATCGAAACGATCAAGGATGAAATCTTCGGTTTGGATATCCCGCTTCATGTTCCTGGAGTTCCTGACGAAGTGCTTCAACCAATCAAGACTTGGGCAGATCCTGCAGCTTATAAACAAGCAGCAACAGCTCTTGCAGCTCAATTCCGTGAAAACTTCAAGAAATTCGGTAGCGTTCCAAGTGAAATCGAAGAACTTGGCGGACCGACAGCTTAATAAATTGTACACAAAAGGACCAAGCTCTTGCTTGGTCCTTTCTTCATTGGTTTTCCGCTCCCCCCGTGCCAGTTGCAGAGCTTGACTTTCAACCACAAAAAGGGCACTGTCCATAGTCAGCGCCCCCCTTTATCCTTATTCCATTATCGATGTTTGTCCAAGTTTTTAGATGATCGCTTTATTCCTGGCTTTTTTCATGGACATCGTTTTGTATTGATATATATTGCCCAGGTTGGCCACCGGGACATCGGTTTCATTTGCATCAATGCAATTCCGTGTATCCAAAATCAATTTATTGGCCATAAGATCCGATAGCTTATCATAATCCATCCGTTTAAATTCATCATGGTCGGTCAGGACAAGTATCAAGTCGGCACCTTTTACAGCATCTTCCACTGAAACGATTGGCATCTTCCCAGATTGAACATGCGGATCATGCAAGGCTACATCCACATTTTCCATTCCCATCAAGATATTGACGACATCAATGGCGGGACTTTCACGAATATCATCTACATTTCCTTTGTATGAAAGTCCGAAAACCGCTACCTTTGGATGACGGATTCCCTCGAGCATCATTCTTACGCAATTGACAATGTAATAAGGCATCGATACGTTTGTATCACGTGCCAATTTAATGATTCTCGCATACTCTGGTGCCTTTGCTACGACGAAATACGGATCGACTGCTAAACAATGTCCCCCGACTCCAGGGCCTGGTTGGTGAATAGTGACACGTGGGTGCTTGTTTGCCATCCCTATGACATCCAAGACATTGATGTCCAGCTGGAAGCAGACTTTCGCCAGCTCGTTTGCAAGGGCGATATTGACATCCCGGAAAGTATTTTCCATCAGCTTGGACATTTCTGCCGTTTTCGCATCCGTCTGAATGATTTCACCTTGAACGAAGGTTTCATAAACTAAGCTCCCTTTATAAGAACATGTTTCCGTGATCCCTCCGACGATACGATTATTATGAACTAACTCTTCAAGAATCCTTCCAGGTAAAACACGTTCCGGGCAATGAACGAGGAAGATGTCTTTACCGATCGTGAGGCCAGTCATTTCTATCATCGGTTTGATATGATCATCCATGCTTCTTGGCGCTATCGTCGATTCGATAATGATGACATTTCCCTTTTTGATAAAAGGAAGAATGGTGGATGTCGCTTCTAAGACGTAGGTTAAATCACATGATTGATGCATGTCATCTTTATTTGGAGTAGGGACTGCAATAATGAAAACATCAGCATGTTCCGGGCTTAAAGCAGCTCGAAACTTATTGGAAATAAGCACCTCATGTAATACCTGCTCCAGTCCAGGTTCTTCGATATGGAGCTTACCATCATTCAAATTGGAGATAACCTCAGGCTGGATATCCACGCCGATAACATCGACACCGTGTTTCGCAAACATTAAAGAAGTTGGAAGCCCTATATAACCTAGTCCCATTGTACAAAGTTTCATATTAACCACTCCTATCCTATTTTTCTGCTACACTCGTTTTGTTAGGCAGATTGATAAATATCGATAAAGATTTCCTTCTCTTGTTTCCAATTGTATTTTTGCCGGGCATTTAGGCAATTACTGCTCATTTCCGCCCTTTTTTCAGGGTGTTTCAATAGGTAATTGACTCCTTCGGCAATTGACTTTGGATCATGTGAATCGACACACACGCCAATCTGTTCCGCATCGACCACCTTTTGGATTTCAGGAAAACTACAGGCAACCACAGGCACACCGCTCATCATGTATTCAAACAATTTATTTGAAGAAGCGGAGTAGTGATTAAAACAGACATTATTCAATACCTGAAAACCTAAATACGCATTTTTCGTATAATGGAGCAGCTCGTCGACCGGAACCTTCGGTAAGAACTTCACACGATGTTCCAGATGCATGTCGCTTACTTTTTTCATCAAATCATCCTTGATTCTTCCATCTCCTATAAAAACCACTGTCCCACCCTCTATCATCGGTACAGCATCAACCAATTGCTCTAAACCTCTGCCCATTTGAACGCCGCCTTGGTATAACAATATCGGCTCATTCGCTGGCAAATCGAGCAGCTCATGCAAATTCACGGCCGTACTTTCCTCCGGATTGGTTGGAATTGGGTAGTTATGGACCACATTGGGATATAAACCATATAAGTCTTCGTTATATTTAGCTCTCGTATGGTTTTCGGCAATCATTTCATCAACAAATACTAATAGGAATTTCTCCATCATCCCGTAAAGTCGGCTATTATATCCCGTTCTGCTCGTTTGTACCTCATGTGAGTCATATATCAGCTTTTTCCGCCTTAACCATTTACTGCTGATCGCTCCCTGCATTAGCGTATTCAAGTCATTCGAATGATAAAAATCATATTTCCTTTTCCGGCCATGGTGGATCATTTGACCAAAAATGTAGCTCCTTGTTAATAGGGTCGGCAGTTTCGTTTTACTCATGATCAAGGTGCCGATCGCAAGGAGTGCAAGGGAACCGAACAATATTCCCGATCCCACCCAGCCATTGATCAAGTTCAAGTTCCACAACGTATTCCAAACCAATAATGCCAGTAGAACGATTTCAAACTTCTTTTTCTTCAATTTGCCTACGATCCTGAGAATCCTATGAAGCGCCTCCCAGCGGTTATTCACCCTAGTGACAGTGAAACCATTTTGATGTTTCTCCTTTTTGGGCAAATCCTTGATCTTCCAGTTATGAATGGCAATCAAATCCACTTCATAACCCGCTTCAGTAAGTGCTGTGCATTCTCTTAGAACCCTTGCATCGTTCGTAAAGTGATTCCACACAAACATACATACTTTCTTCGCCATGTTGTCCTCCACTTCCAGGTTTTCAGCCTGACGCTTCCATCACGTTGATGAGACCTTTAATATTTTTGGACCATTGAAAATGTTGTTTAGCATACTGATAACCGTTTTCCCCCAGTTCTTTACGAAGGGCTGGATCCGAGGCCATGGTCAGGATATGCTGACTGATTTCATCAACATTTCGGCTGTCTGCCACCAACCCGCATTTCGCCTCTGTGAGCATCTTCTTGGCCCGTCCAGCAACATCACCGACAATGGGCTTTCCGACACACATATAATCGATGATTTTACCAGGCAGCACCTTGTTGAAGACCTCTTTTTCAACCAAGCTTACATATGCAATGTGAGAAGTTGAAACTTCATGAAGAGTCACTCTTCTATTCATCGCATTAATCACCTTGATATTAGTCAGCCCTTTAGATCCGATCTCCTTCTCCACTTCGGATACCCGATATCCATATCCGATCATCGAGAACTCGATTTGCTTATGTTCCCTTAGCTTTTCAGCCACGGCTATCAGTTTTTTCAGGTCTTGAGCCAGTCCAATATTCCCTGTATAAACGACCTTGATTATTTTTTCCGATGCGGGTGTAAGCAAATTCTTTAAAGTCAGCTCATCCGCAGTAAGCGAATTAGGGATGAATTGGATGGTATCCTCCTTGACTCCCTTTGAAACGATATAATCCCTGAAACCAGGACTATTGATTATGATAAAATCCGAATGCCGATATAGCTTCCTTTCCAGAAAGAACGCGATTTTCAAAACCCACTTATTTGTAAACACTCCCACTCCTATCAACGATTCCGGCCATAAATCCCTGACATCGGTAATGAGTTTCGCCTTCATCTTTTTCTTGGCGATCAACGCCGCCAATGTCGGGAAGATCGGCGGGGTAGTGGCAAACACATAATCATATTTTTTTTCGAGACGGATGATTGTATAAATGAAAAGCCACATCGCTTCAAGATAATGAAGCAACCGCTTTCCCATATTGCTTGTATACCTCTTCACTTTGTCCGGCTTTATCCTGATGACATCTTCTTCAATGCTATCTTCATCCCAAAACTTTGTATCTTGATATAAACTTTGATTAGGATAACTCGGCTTCAATGTGATGACCGTTACCTCAAATCCGTTTCTTTTCAAATGGAGATATATATTTTTCATTCTATTTCCCGCACTTCCGATTTCCGGATAAAAGTTTTGCACGATCATCAGGACGCTTTTCATATTCGCCTATCACCTCTATTCTTGGGTTGTTATGTTCCTGCTTTTCATTGTAAATGCCAGATATTAACTGAAAGTTAAAGAAATATAAAGTCCTCATTAATATTGTAAATATTCCGTTAATTATTGTTTCATTTTCATATTTTCCATGAACTTCCCGCTATAATGGGGAGGACATTTAGAAGGGGAGGAAATGAGCATGCCTAAACAACGTTTAAAGGTCATGACCGTATTTGGTACAAGACCGGAGGCCATCAAAATGGCACCCGTCGTATTGGAACTGAAAAAACATCAAGAAGAAATAGAAACCATCGTGGTGGTCACCGCCCAGCATAGGGAAATGCTCGACCAAGTCTTGCAATGTTTTCAAATAAAGCCAGATCACGATTTGGATATGATGAAAGATAGGCAAACATTAGAAGAAATTACAACTCGAGGCATTGAAAAGTTGAGTTCGCTCATGAAAAATATAAAACCGGATATCGTCCTCGTTCATGGGGATACAACGACAACTTTCATCGCAAGCTTGGCTGCTTTCTATAATAAGATACAGGTTGGTCACGTTGAAGCTGGTCTCCGTACCTGGAATAAGCATTCACCGTTCCCAGAAGAGATGAATCGACAGTTGACTGGTGTCCTGGCTGACTTGCACTTTGCACCGACCAAGAAGGCTGCTGAAAATCTCCTATTGGAAAACAAACAGAATGACCGAATCCATATTACCGGTAACACTGTCATCGATGCCTTGAAAACAACGATACAAAAAGACTACACGCACCCGATCCTCTCTGGGTTGAATGGCGATAGAATGCTATTGATGACCGTACACCGTCGTGAAAATATCGGAAAACCCATGCAAGGAATATTCCGTTCCGTGAAACGGCTTCTTGATGAACATGGGGATATCCAAGTTGTTTTTCCGATTCATAAAAACCCAGTCGTTCGCGAAATCGCTCATGAGATTTTCAGCGATAACGATAGGCTGCATATAATCGAACCTTTAGAGGTGATTGATTTCCATAATTTCGCTGCGCGATCCCATCTGATCCTGACAGATTCCGGAGGGGTGCAGGAAGAAGCCCCATCACTGGGTGTTCCAGTTCTCGTATTGCGCGATACGACGGAACGGCCGGAAGGAATTGAAGCTGGCACTCTATTATTGGCAGGGATCGAAGAAGAACGAATTTACCAATTAGCCAATGACCTACTTACGAGTGAAGTGGCCTATAAAAAAATGGCCACAGCTTCCAACCCATATGGAGATGGACTTGCTTCAAAGCGGATTGTTGAAATCCTATTAAAGCATAGTATGAAATCCCCCCTTCCAATATGAAAATGGTTCAATAAAAAAAGATGATTAAATCAGCCTGCCACTTTACCGGCAGGCTTTTTCCAATTAGTTAGATCTATACTTGAGCACCTTCGAAAATCTGTTCAGTCGCGGCACACGTATCATTTGCCCTTATTCCGAAATAACCGCTATTTCTATTATTGAATCCGCACCAGCATTAACATTCTGGATCATCACTTGAATTTCATTTACGAAAGGGGACGCAAAAATAGTCAAAGCAACGAAGGACAAAAAACCACTATTAATTTGTATTTGAAATGGCAGATACTTATGATAGTTTTGATATATCAAAGTTCATTGGATTTAAAACTTTACATTGCTTGGAGGTGTTTAAATGTTCGGGGAAGACCCAAAGTGTGTTAATTGTGGAAAAGAAATTAAAGGCGATGAAGTTGTTCTTGTGAAAATGCGTTATCCGAAGCGTAGAGGGATGACTGAAATAAAAGCATATTTAAAAAATGAAGGAAGTTTCATCTGTGAAGAGTGTTTTGATAAAGCTTAAAACTAATATATGATATTTAAATTTCTCTCTCTTACTAAGTCCTTGCATAAAAAGGACCACCAAAATTGGTGATCCTCAATTTATCATTTTATTGAACTGGGCTTTTCCCCAAGTTTTCGAACCTTTTCTTTTAAATAAAGTAGGACGGTTAAGAATATGACCACCTCTGATAATGGAATGGCCAGCCATGCTGCATTCGTCCCGAATATTAGCGGCAATGTCAGCAAGAATATAAGCATGAAAATGAACTCTCGCCCAATCGTGATCCAGGCGGCCATCTTCACTTGCCCTATGGATTGGAAATAGGTCATCATGACAAAGTTGACACCCATTAGGATATAGCCGCTAAAGAAGATCCTAATTCCAATTGTAGCAAGTTCTTTAACATCACTTGAAAAATCACCGAATAAATTCACGATTAAAGGAGCCGCAACCTGTCCCATGAGGGTAATGGATATTCCTGCCCCCATTGCGGTAAAAATGGCAATGCGGACCGTTTCGCGCTTCCTCTTTTCATCTTTTGCACCATGATAATAACTTACCAGCGGCTGGATTGCCGACCCTATGCCGAGAAACATCATCAGCATGACACTATGGGCATAATTCACAATCGAAAATGCAGCTAATCCATCGGTGCCTGCAAGTCGGGAGAACGCATTATTATGAGCGATAGTAAAGACGGATACGCCTATTTCCGCTAAGAAACTAGGAAAACCGATCATCATCGTCATCATGAATAGTGACTTTTCAAAACGGAACTTGACGAGACGAAGCGTGTTCTTCTTCGTGAAAAAGTGCAGGCTGAGAACCAGTATCCCCAACGCTGCTGCCAAGATCGTACCATAAGCTGTCTCACGCACCCCTAGTTCAAGTACGTAAAGGATAATGAAGTTCAAAACGAAATTGGATATGGCTGTAACGATAAGGGAGGCCATGGCCAAATTCGGATTGCCATTATTCCTGACGAATATGCTTAAAGTGTTTTCCAACGTGAAAACAAAGCCTAGCATCAAGAAAACATTCATGTAGTCCGTTGCAAAGGGAGCCGTTGCTTCATTGGCCCCTAGTGCATAAACAAGCTGATGGTGAAAAGCGTAGGCAATCAGACCAATGATTACGGTGAATATCGTAATCAAAATGATGGAATGGGTGAAAATAAAGCGTGCACGGCCATAATCCCTTGCCCCCATGCTTTGTGAATAAAGTGTTGCGCCGCCTACCCCGATCCAAATCGACATCGCTACAAAAATCGTATAAATGGGCCCTGCTATATTAACTCCTGCAAGGGCAACCGATCCAAGTTTATTGCCGACCATCACGCCATCGACAACAAAGTTCAATGCCATCAATACCATTCCTATCATAGAAGGAATCAAATAGCGTAAAAAGACCCTTCCCGTCGATTCCATCTCCAGTAGATTTTGTTGTTGTTTTTCTCTTAATGACATGTTTACCATCTCCTGCTATTCGACCTTACTTTGAAATACCTCTCCAAAAAATGGACCATGACGCTGCAAGTTTTTCCGCCACCCGCTCTCGATTATCGGCATAAACCAGTTCAACCATAATGGCTACGATGACACCTGAATACGCCAATGTCAGGGTCCGCGCATTCCCTGTGTTTAAAGCCCCCTCTGATACCCATGATCGGAATATCTCTTCCATTAAGGCTTCCTGTTGAACCTGAAGATCATCAGTCTCCTTCTGTATTTCATTGTATAGATGTGTTGGCGGAAAGAATCCCATGCGAAGCCAGAACTTCAAACTTTCTACCTCCTGGAACATCTTGATCATTTCTTCCAAAAATCCGTATAGCGTCTCTTCCGGGTCACTGTTGCGCATCATTTTGAAATACTTCACATAAGACGAAAGCTCCATTTCCTTGGCATCCTTAAGGACAGATAAAAACAGATCGTCCTTCCCTTTAAAGTGAGAATAAATGGATTGTTTCCTTATTCCGACTTCTTCCGCAATTTGTGAGAGTGAAGTCCCCTCATACCCATGAATCGTAAAATATTTGAGTGCCGCTTTTTTTATTTCATCGCTTTTCATAATAAGGTTCACCTTTCATTGCCGAATATTCTTTTTTGTATTTCTGATAAACCCATCATACCCTAACGAACGTTCGTCAGGAAAGTTTTTATAATAAAAAACACACAAATCATATTCCCTGTGATGAAATAAAGGGGGATAAGATATCTCTGTCGAAATGATAGTCATGTACAAGAAGGAGGATTCATATGAAAAATCAGGTTACCCCCTATTTAATGTTCGATGGTCAAGCAAAGGACGCATTAGCCTTTTATGCAGAGGTATTCCAAGCAGAGATTATCGACCTGCAAACTTACGGTGAAGCTGATTTCCCAACACCTGAAGAAGCGAATGACCTTGTTTTGCATGCCAAAATCAAAAAAGGCGATATGTTAATCATGGTATCTGATACGTTTCCAGGCAATCCCCTTCAAGTCGGGAATAATGTATCGTTGGTCCTCGAATGTGAAAGCGACTCGGAAATCCAGTATTTATATGATGCCATCTGTGAAAAAGGATTATCCTTAATGGAACTGCAAGATACCTTTTGGGGGGCCAAGTATGGTAAAGTCAAGGATCAATTTGGCGTTCACTGGGACTTGAATTACACAAAATGAATTCAAAAATGGCCGGAGATACAAATTTGTATCTCCGGCCATTTTTTATATCATCAAAACACATGAAAATAATTCAAGACATTTTTTCCAATCAGTAAAATCGTGACGCAAATGAATAATAAACGTACATAGGAAGCACCTTTCTTAATTGCGAAGTTCGTTCCGACCAATGCTCCTGCGACCATTGCAAGACCCATCGGAATTCCATAGGCAAAATTGACGGTCCCCATCGATAAGAAAATGATAAGTGCGGCTATATTGCTTCCAAAGTTCAATATTCTTGCATTCCCAGCTGCCTGGACAAAATCAAATCCAATGATCAAAAATGAAAATAATAAAAAGGAGCCTGTCCCTGGTCCAAGAAAACCATCATAAAAACCAATGGCAAAAATTATGGCAATCAGAAGTAACATTTTCTTCCTTGTCAGTCCTTTATACCTTGCATCTTTACCCCAATCTTTTTTTACCATCGTATAAATCGCAACAATGACCAACAAGATCAAAATGAGGGGCTTTAATATTTCAGCGGAAACGAAATGTACAACAAAAGCCCCTAATGCCGCTCCAATCACAGTAATCGGAAACAGCTTGATGACGAATTTGAAATTCACTTTGCCAGCCCGAATGAATGAAATCGTACTCGTTAAAGATCCCATTGTACCCGCAAGCTTATTAGTCGCAAGTGCCGCAGAAGGCGAAATCCCCGTGAACAATAAAGCCGGAATGGAAATTAAGCCGCCTCCGCCCACAACGGAATCGATGAATGCAGCAATAAAACCCGCAATAATTAAAAATAGCAAAGTATAGAGATTGATATCCTCCATGTATTCCCCTTCTTTCAAAAGCACTATCTAAATCATTTTTCGTCCAGATAATCGACTAACCCTTCCTCTGATGTAACCGTGAATCCATGGCGTTTAAGCAAAGCCGCGGTCACTCCATTCCCGACCCTCCTCTCCCCCTTGAATTCACCATTATAAATCGTCGCACTTCCACAGGATGGACTATTTTCTTTTAAAACGACAAGCGTCGCTCCAACCTCCTGGGCTTTCAATAATGTAAGATTGGCTCCTTCTATGTACAACTCCGTTACATCCCGACCCGACTTTTCAATTACCTTCGCTTTTCCATTAAGGACATCCCCACCATCACCGCCAATTATCTCAGCAGGTTCCCTAGGTGTCGAAAAACCGCCAAGCAACTCAGGACAAACCGCTACCGCCTTTTTCTCCCTCATTAATTCCATAATTCTATCGTCCAGGCTGTGTGTACCGTTGTATCTCACCTCAAGACCTGCTAAACAAGAACTCACCAAAATCATCAAATCACCCCATCTCATGCTTTTTAATCCATTTTATCATTCTTTCAGTATCATTCATTTCGAATATTGAATATCAATTGGAATTTTGCTGTGTGGCGAATGACGACGGTCGAATTATCGGAATGGAGGTCGATTTATCGACGCGGAGGTCGATTTATCGGCGCGGAGGTCGATTTTTTGGTACGGAGGTCGATTTTTTTTGGGCGCACGGTCGATTTATTTGGGTGTAGGTCGATTTATCGGCGCGGAGGTCGATTTATTTGGGTGTAGGTCGATTTATCGGCGCGGAGGTCTAATTCTGGCAACCCAACCAAAAAAAGCGCTTGCAGTGAATTCCCGGCAAGCGCTTGTCTATTTAGTTAGTTGAGTTCAGTGATAGAAGTTGGTACGTAATGATGGTCTTTTCACTTGTCCATTCAATTTTTTGGATAACGGCTGTTCCGCTTGAGTCAGATTGAATCGTTTTGCGGACATCGATTGGGATATCGATAGGGTATAACCGGTAACCTGCTTTCGATAGCCGAAAGATATTTTCTTCTTCTCGGGTTTCATTCCCTTTTGTAACGATCATAGTATTGAGTTCCATAGGCATGCCCATGTTGTATCTCCTCCTCTTGCCAATATACTTAGAATATACTTCATTCTATCATTATTCGGTTTTATTTTTCATCCAAGTTGTTAAATCTTCGACTACTTTTCTGTTAATGGCCGGTGGGAAGTAATGAGTGAATTGAGGAAAATACCAGCTTTCGACCTCTTTGTCATGCATTTTCAACCTTTTCTCCAACCTGTACGCGTGTTCAATGGCGACATTGTCATCTTTTTCACCATGAATGATCAGAACGGGTATATTCAAATCTTCAATCGCAAACAATGGTGTACGGTATTCATATTGATCAGGGCATTTTTTTGGTGTTCCGCCGATAACCCGCTTCATCATCCGACGCATATCGACACGTTCGACATATGTTAAAAACATATCCGACACACCTCCCCATGTGACAATCGACGCTGCATTCTTGCAGTATATCCCAGTCCAAAGCGCCATGATGCCGCCACGGGAAAATCCGAGGATATGAATGTGGTCCTTGTTCACTCGGGGGTGCTGTTCAAGAAGATTGAATCCTGATATCGCGTCGAACCTATCTTCTCCCCCAAAATCCTCATCTCCCTCTCCGCCTTGATTTCCACGGTAAAAAGGGGCAAAAACGATAAAACCTTCTACGGCATACTGCACAATCCTTGCGGGCCTGACCTTGCCGACATTTTTAATCCCGCCGCGTAAATATAAGAAGGCATCGTGAATTTCACCATCAACCGGTTCAGCCAGTAACCCCTTTACTTTCAGGCCTTGTGATATGTATGTAACTGAATAAAGATGGATTTGTGGATGCGGTGAGGGAAACCGCCGTTTTGAAATAATCGTCCCGTTCTCCAATTTCCACTCTCCTTTCTCTTTAATCTTATTGTAAAACATCCGCTTGTTTTTATCCCCTAAGAGGCATTCACATTTTTTTCTTCCATTCATACGATAAGGTAGGCAAAATACCTATTTATCAAGGAGGAAGGAATTTTGAAAAAATGGTGTAAAGCAGGTGTCATATTTTTACTTCTGTGTGTGCTGGTGATCCCGCTCGGAGCATGTGGCAACAAGGACCAGGAAACAACGAAGGTCAGGGTGGCCGAAGTTACCCGCTCCCTTTTCTATACACCGCAATATGTAGCGATTGAAAAGGGATTTTTTAAAGACGAGGGCCTAAGCATTGATTTGAAAACGACGGCAGGCGGCGACAAGACGATGACCACGCTTCTGTCCGATGGTGCGGATATTGCTCTCGTTGGCTCTGAAACATCGATCTATGTTCAGGCACAAGGTTCGAACGATCCCGTCATCAACTTTGCCCAATTAACACAGACGGATGGAACGTTTCTTGTTTCACGTGAAAAAATCGACAACTTCAAATGGGATATGCTGAAAAACTCTACATTCCTAGGCCAGCGAAAAGGCGGGATGCCGCAAATGGCCGGCGAGTTCGTATTGAAAAAACATAACATAGACCCGAAAGAAGATTTGAATCTCATCCAGAATATTGATTTTGCGAATGTCGCAACTGCCTTCGCTTCCGGAACAGGCGATTTTGTTCAACTGTTCGAACCAACAGCCAGCGTGTTTGAAAAAGAAGGAAAAGGCTATATCGTCGCTTCTTTCGGCACCGAGTCCGGGCATCTTCCCTATACGGTTTATATGGCTAAGGAAAGCTATTTGAAAGAAGACAAAGAGACTGTCGAGAAATTCACGAAGGCATTGAAGAAAGCACAGGATTGGGTTCAGGAAACTGACGCTGCCGAAATTGCCAAAGTCATTCAGCCATATTTTGAAGATACCAATATCGAGACGATGGAAACAGTCATCAACCGCTACAAAGAACAAGGATCCTTTGCCACCGACCCCATTCTTGATGAAGAAGAATGGAACAATCTGCAAAACATCATGGATGAAGCAGGAGAGCTGCCTTCACGTATAAGCCATGATGAGCTGGTCAATACCGATTTTGCTGAAGAAGTCACAAAATAGCATAGCTAAAGGTAAGGAGGATGTCCGATGAGCTTTTTAAAAATCCAAGACATTCACCATACTTATTTTTCAAATCAGACGGCAGCGACCGCACTCGCGGACATTTCCCTCGACATTGAAAAAGGTGAATTCGTCTCTTTTCTAGGTCCCAGCGGCTGCGGAAAGACTACCCTGCTTTCCATCATCGCCGGGCTATTTCCGCCCACTGCGGGAAAGATCCTGCTCGAAAACAAACCTCTGAAGGCCAACAGTGACCTTTCAATCGGCTATATGCTGCAGCAGGATTATCTATTTCCATGGAAGACGATAGAAGAAAATGTTTTATTAGGATTGAAACTGATTAAAAAGGATGAAGGCCTTGAGAGAATAAAGACGCTGAAACTATTAAGTGACGTTGGATTGGGAGGCACCGGAAAATTATATCCGCGCGAACTCTCAGGCGGAATGAGGCAAAGGGCTGCACTGGCACGGACACTGGCGGTCGATCCAAAAATCCTTTTGCTTGACGAACCCTTCTCGGCCCTTGATTACCAAACGAAGCTGAAGCTGGAAGACCTTGTTTTTGAAACCTTGAAATCCTTCGGAAAGACAGCCGTGCTCGTCACCCATGATATCGGTGAAGCCATTGCAATGAGTGACCGCATTTATCTGTTTTCCGCGAACCCGGGTAGCGTGTACAAAACTTTAGATGTTCCCGATGAACTGCGTGAACTGACGCCTTTCCATGCACGCAACCATCCACAGTATCCGATGCTATTCCAAACGATCTGGAAGGAGCTTGAGAGCCTTGAATATTGAACAACTTCATAACCAATATAAAACCTCATTAAAAAAGGAAAACAGGCTCATTCGCTTTTATCAGATCCTGATTTTCATTGTTTTTTTCAGCAGTTGGGAACTTTTTTCCAGAATGGAATGGATTGACCCGCTCATCTTCAGCTCCCCAACTAAAGTGTGGCATCTTTTCATACAGAAATTGAGTGATGGAACGCTGCTTTCCCATTCCGGAGTGACGCTATTCGAGACCGTTCTCGGCTTCATCATAGGGACTTTTCTTGGAACAGTCCTGGCATCACTGCTCTGGTGGTCGCCAAGATTATCAAAAACACTTGACCCCTATCTCGTCATTTTAAATGCCATGCCGAAAGTGGCACTCGGCCCCATCATCATCGTAGCATTCGGCCCTGGCTTCCCTTCCATCATCTCGATGGGGGCAATCATCTCCATCATCATCACCACCATCGTCGTCTACACCGCATTTCGCGAAGTGGACCCGAACTACCTGAAGGTGCTCCAAACTTTTGGAGCCACAAGAACACAAGCTTTTCGGGAAGCCATATTACCCGCCTCATTCCCAACGATCATCTCGACATTGAAAGTGAATGTCGGCCTCTCCTGGGTCGGCGTCATCGTCGGAGAATTCCTTGTCTCGGCGAAAGGATTGGGCTACCTGATCATTTATGGCTTTCAAGTCTTCAACTTCACCCTCGTCATGCTTGCCTTGATGATCATCGCCGTCTTTGCCACCATCATGTATCAACTTGTCGAACTGCTCGAGCGAAAACTAATCAAAGACTAACCAAACTGCCGATAACCCTCGGCAGTTTTTCATTCATGTCAGGAATTTATTGAGTTCCGGCGATTTATTCGTGAGTTTGATGCGTTTACTCGTGAATTTGCGCGGTTTACTCGTGAGTTTGCGCGGTTTATTCGTGAGTTTGGTGCTTTACTCGTGAGTTTCGGCGATTTACTCGTGAATTTGCGCGGTTTACTCGTGAGTTTGGTGCTTTACTCGTGAGTTTCGGCGATTTACTCGTGAATTAGGTGCGTTTACTCGTGAGTTTGCGCGATTTACTCGTGAATTAGGTGCGTTTACTCGTGAGTTTCGCCGATTTACTCGTGATTTGGTGCGTTTACTCGTGAATTTGCGCGGTTTACTCGTGAGTTTGGTGCGTTTACTCGTGAATTTACGCGGTTTACTCGTGAGTTTGCGCGATTTACTCGTGAGTTGAGTTTGGTGCGTTTACTCGTGAATTTGCGCGGTTTACTCGTGAGTTGGTGCTTTACTCGTGAGTTTGCGCGGTTTACTCGTGAGTTTGCGCGGTTTATTCGTGAGTTCGGTGCGTTTACTCGTGAGTTTGCGCGATTTACTCGTGAATACGAGCCTTAATTCGTGAATTTGATGTTTTACCTATAAATTGTCCAATATCCGTAAATTTGCCCCATCTACTCGTTTCTCAGTTATATACTGCCATCCAGCCTTGATAAGCTCAACGGCACAATCTGATCTTTCATGATGAAACTAAACTCCTCACCCAGTACATCCGGAAATGCTTCCAAAAAGATCGGGCCGTCCGTTTCCAGGTAATCTTCCTTCTTTTCGACCTCACGCAAAGAAGCATAGTATATCGATTTAACGAATGGCTTAACTGGGTCATGCACTTTATATTGTCCCAAAAATTGCAGCTCCCCCACTAACCCCCCTGTTTCTTCATACACTTCCCGTATGGCTGTTTGTTCTATCGACTCCCCTGCTTCCCGCTTACCTCCCGGGAACTCCAATCCCCGCTCTCTGTGTTTGGTCAATACCCACGTTCCCTTATACCTGCTTAGCACAAAAACATGCCAGGACTCTCCAAAAACAGGATCCTCGGAGTATTCCACCTTATATCCGTTCTTATCAAAAAAGCGTTTCATTTTTCCCCTTCTCTCCATGTAAGAAATAATGCTGATTTTTATTGGATCCATCTTTCATTATAATCCAGCAAGAATCTCCATCACATCAAAAAAACGATGGCACCTCAATATTCGAGGCCATCGTCTGTTGGTTTTGCCTGTAAAATCCCCATACTTTCTATATGCCGTCTTCCTTCTTCAGTACCTAGTGCATAAATCATCTCGTAAATTTTTTGGAGTGTGATGTCCTGTTTATCATTTTCCCGGTCATAATGATATTGTAGGTATGGGACATGTGCCCGGTAAAAGTTTTCTTCCCCTACAGAATAATTATAATCAAATAACTCACGTAACTTGATGACTTCATTATCAGTAGCCTCGATTTCGAAATTCCATGGAGAACTTTCCCTATCTTGTGTTATCTGCCCATTCGGAAGCCAAATGTAATACTTTTTCCTGTTTTCAGACACATTCATCCACCCTTTCCATAAATCCTACGCTTATTTTTTCACGTAATCCCCCACTTCATACAATGGAAAATTTTGCTTAAAGAAGAACAAAGATGTTAAATAATAGATTAAAGTATCTTTCAAAGGGTAAAACATATAATAAGCCCAAGCATCCCTTCAGATTTTTATATGCACCCAGAGGTTTTTTTGATAACCTACATATAAAGAGATAACGGATTTCTAATAAATGTGAGGTGAGAGTTTTGAAGTTAATTGAAGAATTATACAATATGTACCGCAATAAGATGACTGGTGATGAAGAAGATATTGATATGCTTACTTTTGCCGTTCTGGAACAACTGGATCGCAAGGAAATTTTCGAATTGCTTCAAGAGATGGATGATCAGGAACTAACCAATCTAATGGGCCTTTACATTATTGAAACTTTAAAAGGGAAGTTCGCACAAAATAGCATGAACGACACGAAACCTACACATTTTCCGCCACGGAATATTCATTAATACATACTTGTCAGGTGTCCCTCTCTTGATGGATGCCTTTTTGTTGTTTTAGTTTTTTTTCCTCCAAAAAAAAACCCTACCGAAGTAGAGCTTTTCCTTAAACCTTAACGTCCTAAATACGCACGCAACATCCAAGCATGTTTGTTTAAGCTTTTCTTCATGCCTGTCAGCATATCAGCCGTAACCGGATCTTCTTGTTCCGCAACTTCGATAATTTCCGAGAACTCTTCGGAAAGCTTCTCAAAATCACTGATGACACTTTGAACCATATCTTCTGTATTTTCGTTCCCTGTCGCTTCTTCAATCGTGGTTAATTCCAAGTATTCTTTAAGGGTAGCGACCGGTTTTTCACCAATGGCCAATAGTCTTTCAGCCAATTCGTCATAATTGGTTGTCACTTCTTTATATAGCTCTTCCAATTTTTGGTGAAGTTCAAAGAAGTGCGGTCCATTCACGAACCAGTGGTAATTATGAATTTTCGTATAAAGAACACTGAAGTTTGCAATTTCCTTATTCACTAAAGTTCCTAATTTTTTCTGAGCCATAAATATCTACCTCCGTAAGTTGGTTATACCTTTATAATTCCCTCTATTCAAAAATTGAAACATTATCTATTTCGATTCTTATGCTAAAATGAATCTAAATTGTGAACGTTAGGGGCTGTAAAGTATGATTACGGTTTTAGTTATCTCCATTATTGTGATTCTGATTGTATTGGCATTATCCGTCCTAACCATCGGAAAGGGTTACAGCTACAAGCATACAGTGGATCCCATTGACCCTTTGCCAGAGTATGAGCGGAAAAAGGAAGAATCCGAAAAATAAAAAAGGTTCCTGTCAAAAAATGACGGGAACCTTTTTCATTAACCGAAAACTTTATGAAGTTCTTCTTTATCTTGTGTAAGCCAGAAATTCATTAATTTCTTAGCTCCTTCAAGATCATGCAATTTTGCTTGGCCGCATTGCTTTTCATTTGCAGCAGGAATTTCTGTAATTGTAACGGCATCCTTGAATGTATCTTCAAGAACATCGATGATTTCCGTTACTGTCGGCTCACCGCTGACAACAAGGTAATATCCTGTTTGACAGCCCATTGGCGAAATATCGATAATATCAAAATGATCGTAACGCTCAGAATGCTTACGGATATTGAATGCAAGCAAATGTTCCAGTGTATGGATCGTATCCGGCTTCATCGCTTGTTTATTCGGCTGGCAAAAACGGATATCAAATTTATTAACAACACCATCTGTTCCTACCTTATGGACACCGCAATGTCTAACATATGGGGCTTTAACAGCGTCATGATCTAATTCAAAGCTTTCAACTGAAGGCATTTAATTCACTCCTTAATTGTATGTCATCTCTATTTTACCTTGAATAACAATATATTTCATCCTTTAAAATTAATTCTCATTATATCTATCGGATTACCAATATGCTTATACCTTATTGGAAATTTAGAAAATATGCTATAATTGAGGGTAGTGAATTTACTCGAAAAGAGATGAAAGCATCGTGTTGAAAAAAGTACTAATGGGAATCATCCGTTTTTACCAAGTTGCCATTTCTCCAATAAAACCGCCTACCTGCCGTTTTTACCCAACGTGTTCCCATTATGGTTTGGAAGCGATCAACCGTTTCGGCCCTATAAAAGGAAGCTGGTTAGCACTCATCCGGATCCTTAAATGTCATCCGTTTCATCCAGGAGGCATTGACCTTGTTCCAGAAAAAAAAGAAAAAAGTGAGGACCATTAGAAAAAACCCTTGCTTTCCTTTGCAATTTTTTGTATTATACAGAAGTCAAATCGTAATCATTTCGTTTTTACACATAAAATTCAAATCGTAATCAATACGAATTATAAAGGAGCATTTCATATGAAAAATCGAGCATTGCTCTCACTTTTCCTTGTTACTGCGCTATTTTTGTCAGCCTGCGGCAACTCAAAGGGAGAATCCACTAAAAAAGAGAAGGATACCTTAGATATATATACGACCGTTTACCCATTGCAATACTTCACGGAAGCCATTGGTGGGGAGTACGTGAACGTCGAAACGGTTTATCCACCCGGAACGGATGAACACTCATTTGAACCCTCTCAAAAAGATATTGTAAAAATGGCTGAGTCAGACCTATTTTTCTATATTGGCTATAATCTTGAAGGCTTTGTAACCAAAGCTGAACCAATTTTAAGCAAAGAAGGCGTCGGCACAGTCGCGATAGGCGAAACGGTTCATCTTGATGAAGAAGAGCATGCACACGAAGATGAACATGCCCATGAAGAAGACGGTCATGACCATGGGGGCGTCAATCCGCATTTATGGTTAGATCCCATCTATTCCATTGAGATGGCCAAAACCATCAAGGACGAATTAACGAAGAAAATGCCTGAACAGGAAGAATATTTCAACAGTCAATTCAACAAGCTTTCCGAAAAGCTGAAGTCACTTGATGAAAAATTCGTGACAACAATCGAGTCGGGCCGTACCAATAAGATCATCGTTTCCCATTCCGCTTATGGGTATTGGGAGGAACGCTACGGCCTTGAACAGATTGGCGTCACAGGACTAACGTCTTCAAACGAACCATCTCAAAAAGAACTGGGGAAAATCGTAACCATGGCCGATGAAGAGAACTTGAATTACGTCATCTTTGAGCAGAATATCAGTTCTAAACTAACCGAGATCATCCAAAAGGAAATGGGAGCGAAATCACTTGAGCTCCATAACCTTTCCGTTCTGACGGATAAAGATATCGAAGCTGGCGAAGATTACTTCAGTTTAATGGAAAAAAATATAAAGACACTGCAAACTGCATTGCAATAGTCAAAAAAAAAAGCGGGTCCTTATGGGTCCGCTTTTTTTGGTCCTTTTAAACGACTAAAGAGCCGCTTTCGTTATTCCTTTAAATGCTTCTCACGAATCTTTTCCATTTTCGTCATCAATTCGGTTCCAATCGTTGATTCAAATTCCGGATAGATGACGGTCATCTCTTCCATCCATTCTTTCTTTTCTTCATCTGACAGTGTATAGATGTCTATATTCGATTTTTGTTGAATTTCCCGTAGCTGTTCCTGATTCAATTCAGTTGATTTGTTCCATAGCCATTTCGTTGTATCATCCATCGCCCGTTGGATTTGCTGCTGAATATCCAACGGGAGTTTGTTCCAAAATGGCTTGTTTATCATGACGACATACCCTAAATAGCCGTGATCACTGATCGTTAAATATTTTTGCACCTCATATAATTTCTTGGAATAGATATTCGAAATCGTATTTTCCTGGCTATCCGTTTCATTGATTTCAAGGCTTTTAAACGTATCATTAAACTCCAGCTGAGATGTAGTCGCCCCAAAATGCTTAAATTGGCTTTCCAGGACTGCACTTGGCATGATTCTAAAATTCTTTCCTGCAAAATCACTTGGATGCCGTATCGGTTTGCTGCTTGTAATCTGTTTATAGTTATTCGACCAAAATGCGAGTCCCTCGATATCAATGGTATTCAGCTGCTTAAGCAGCTCTTCCCCCACTTCCCCATTCAAAGCTTCCTGCAAGGCAGCGTCCGTTGGAAAGACGTAAGGGAGGTCCAATAGCATCCATTTTTTTGATATACTCGTAATTTTAGATGTAGTTGGAGCAATCATCTGCACCTTGTTTTCCTGTAATGCTTCGATTTCTTCAAGATCACTATATAATGACTGATTAGGATAAACTTCAATTTTGACACGATGATCTGTATATTCATCGACTAGTTGGGCAAACCGGTTCGCAGCTAGCCCTTTAGGTGTATTTTCGGCTACGACATGACTGAACTTAATTACGATTTGATCCTTCATCCCTACCTGCTCCTCATCCTTCGGCAAATTGAAACCGAAGCTTGTAAAGAACGATTGAAACGATATATATACTGCTATCGACAGCCCCAAGCCAATTAATATGAAGTACCCCCATAATGCACGCATACCGACAACTCCTTACCGCTCACATCACGTTATCACTATTCTATCACAGCCTTTTTGCTGTCGTAATACAATGCGCGAAAAATAGCGAAAAGTGATAGTAATTCTGTTACTATTAAGTATAGAAGTAATGGAGGAGAAACAATGGATAAATCCTTTCATATGCCCATTCAAGTTAAAATCACCCTGCTATCATTCGTAATCGTCGCTTTTTCGATACTTATAGGCGGGATTTTTATATTTGGAAATATCGTTTCAGTCAGGGAAGATGAAATTGGCAAACGATCGATGATCACCGCCCATACCATTGCCGAACTCCCTGAGGTACAAAGATTGGTCCGTGAGCCCGAAGGATGGACGCAGCTCAATCCGATTATTGAAAATTTAAGGAAAATCCATCAAGCGGATTATATAGTTGTGCTCAACAATCAGCATATACGTTATTCCCACCCTGTGTTCAGCCAATTGGGAACCCCCTCGGGCAGCAGCGACGAAAGCGCTGCGTTCGCCGAACACGAATACCTTTCGAAGGCCGCTGGCGAACTTGGCATTTCCGTCCGCGCCTTTGTCCCGATCCTTGATAGAGATAGAGAGCAAATCGGCGTCGTTCTGGTTGGGAATATCCTGCCTACGATACCGGAATTAATCAAGGATCTGAAAGGCGAAATCGCGATTATCCTGGTCCTTACACTCCTATTCGGTGTATGCGGCTCATGGCTCATGGCCAGACGGATAAAAAAAGAGACCTTTCAACTTGAACCACATGAAATTTCACGGATGTTGGTTGAAAGGACAGCGGCTTTCAATGCCATGCATGAAGGGGTCATCGCCATAGATAATAATCAGACAATCACGATTTTCAATGAAAAGGCTAAGCAAATATTCAATATTGACGGTGCGGTCATAGGCAAGAATATCAATGATATTATACATGATACCCGTCTCCCGGAAGTGCTCGACCGGACATCTCCCATCTTCAATCAGGAAATCTCCGTTCAAAACAGGAATATTGTAAGCAACCGGGTACCGATAAAGATTGCGGATAAAACGATCGGTGCCGTGGCCATTTTCCAGGATCGCACCGATGTGACGAAGCTAGCTGAAGAGTTGACTAGTGTCAAAGCTTTCGTTGAAGCCCTGCGCGTCCAAAACCATGAACATATGAACAAACTTCATACGATAGCTGGATTGATCCAGCTAGGTAATCTGGACGAAGCACTGCATTACATTTTTCAAATCACGGAAGAGCAAGAGGAATTGACCAGGTTTTTAACGAAGCACATTCACGATGATAATTTAGTGGGGCTTATATTAAGCAAGATTTCCTTGGGACGGGAACTCGGAATCGAACTAATCATGGACAAGCACACGAAATTGGACCACTTCCCAGCTGATATGGATCATCACGATTTTGTTTTGATAATCGGAAACCTGATCGAAAATTCATTCGCTGCACTAAAGCATTTTTCAGAGGAAACGAAACAGGTTTATCTATCCATCTACCAGGATGAACGTAATTGTCAAATCGTGCTTGAGGATAATGGACCCGGTATTCCTGAGGACATTCATAAAGATATATTCGAATATGGTTTTACAACAAAAGGTGCGGAAGGATCAGGAATTGGTCTTTACCTAATAGACCAAATTGTAAAAAAAGCGAACGGCGAAATGAAATTCACGACACGCCCTAACGAAGGAACAAGCTTTTTTCTTTCTTTTCCCATGCACGATATAGAGGAGAACCAAAATGACTAATGAAATTCGTGTACTTTTAATTGAAGACGACCCAATGGTCCAAGAGGTCAACAAACAGTTCATCGAGCGCCTGTCTGCCTTTAAAGTAGTTGATACAGCTTCCAATGGGCTTGATGGTCTAAAAAAAATCAGGGAGTCTAAACCTGACCTTGTGATTTTGGACATCTTCATGCCATCTTTAAACGGGGTAGATACACTTTATCAAATAAGAAAAGAGCAACTTGATGTGGATGTCATCATCATTTCAGCGGCAAATGATCAGAAAACGATCCGAAAAATGGTACAGAACGGGGCTTTTGACTATTTAATCAAGCCATTCAAATTCGAAAGGCTAAAACATACGCTTGAACAATATTTTGCTTTTCGGATGGAGGTTGAACCTGACCATCAAATCTCTCAAAATCAGCTTGACCGAATTCTCTTTCAAACCAAAACACCTTCTGAATCGAGTCCGAAATATGATGTTCCGAAAGGATTGAATGGCGCGACTCTTGAGCAAGTGACGAAATTCATAAAGACCCAGCCTGGATCTTTATCTGCGGAAGAAGTGGCTGATGGGATTGGAATCGCCAGAGTTACTGCAAGGCGCTATCTTGAATACTTGCATGGCGAAGAAGTCCTTCAGCTTGACGTTCAGTACGGCAGCATCGGCCGTCCAGTCAATAGGTACCGGCTTCAAAAATCTTAAAACGCATGGGGACCAGCTAGAACCGAAACGGTTCCCTTTTACCTTTTATCTTTTATCCATTTTACGCACCCGTCTTTCGATCATATAGGCCCCACTTTCTCTTCAAAAGAAACAGTTCACACTCCGCCAATGCCGTCACTTCTTTAATGACATAGTCCGGCATGCCTCTTCTTAGTAGAATTTCCGCAATAAGGTACGGTCTTTTCATATACTCTCCCCTCCCATTCCCTTGGTTGCATACTTTTTATTTCATTATACAAAATAATCCAGTAAAGAAAAAATAGACAAAGCCCCATTTTACGAAAAAAAATATGACTGATCGGGCCATTTAAATGATTTTTCTTCTTTAAAACTCCATTTTTAATAGGGAATACTGGAGAAAAAATATATTTGTAGTCTGCTGACAAATAAAAAAGAGTTCCAATCGTTTTCAGAAATCCGTTCCCTTTCCGCTCTGCCAAGCCTCCTGCCGCAAGCATCTGGCGGGGTCTTGGTTAGCCAGTTATTCGGCAGGAGTATCCGAGTTAACTTTTAACACCATGATTCGGGGGTGAGAGCTCCTTATATCGACAAACTGATATTTGTTAGTATCCTATTAAAATCATTTTCCAAAAGGGTGGGGTTTTTGTCCAAGAAGTACTAAATGGGTGAGTTCCATATACCGTGATATCGAATGGATGAAGCACATTAGCTTTCTAGCGAGATAGAGGATTATTATAAAATGTGGTTCAAAAGAGGTGCGGCATTCACCTCCTTTGATGTTTTCACCTGTACAGTTTACTATATGTAGTCAAATCCTTTAGCCGCTTTTCATTGATGGCAAAACCGATCCCAGCTTTATCGGGGACTTGGATCATGCCATTTTTGACAATGACTTCCGGATCGATTATGTCCCCTTCCCAATAGCGGGATGAGGATGATATATCCCCGGGAATCGTGAACCCTTTTAATGTGGCAAGTGCGATATTATGTGCACGTGAAATGCCAAATTCAATCATGCCCCCGCACCAAACGGGCACATCATTTCCCAGGCATAGATCATGTATTTTGACAGCTTCCGTCCAGCCGCCGACTTTTGCCATCTTAATGTTGATCACCCCACAGCTTCCGAGCGACAGAGCACTTTTGGCATCATGAAAGGAATTTATGCTTTCATCAAGGCAAATGGGTGTCTGCAGCTGTTTCTGTAAAATGGCATGCTCAACAATGTCGTCATGTCCCAGCGGCTGCTCAATCATCATCAGATTAAACACATCAAGCTTCTGAAGGTGTGGGATGTCATCAAGAGTGTACGCTGAATTGGCATCTGCCATTAGCGGAATATCGGGATAGGCCCGACGGATTTCCGATAAAAACTCCAGATCATCTTGAGGATTGATTTTTATCTTATATCGCTGATAACCAGATCCGGAAAAATCCTCAATCTGGCGCAACGCGTCTTCAATATCATTGGAAGCAACGACAACACCAGCGGGCACTTCACTTCGTTCGCCGCCAAACAGCCGACCGAGATAGACTTCTTTCTGCTTCGCATATAGATCACGAATTGCCTGCTCTAAAGCTGACTTCGCCATCGCATTCCGTCTGATTCCGCTCCATAAGTTCGGCAGCTCATCAGGATGCTTGATCTGACTTGCCAATGTCAGCGGTATTAAGAAGTCCTCCAACATATGAAAGCATGTTTTGATCGTTTCCTCGGTATACCAAGGACTTGCAAATGGCACCGCTTCCCCGTATCCAATCAATCCATCTTCATCCATGGCTTCGACAATTATCACTTCCCGGTCGCTTACCGTTTCGAGATGCGTCTTAAATGGCCGCTTTAATGGGGCCTTAATGAGCTTTAGTGAAATGGAGGATAACATCATTGCCATTCCCCCATTCCCTTCTTCAGTTCCCTTCTCAGAAGCTTGCTCGCGCCATTACGCGGAAGCTCCTGGCAAAAAATCACGTTCCGGGGAATTTTATAGGCCGCCAAGGATTCCCTGCAATACTCCAGCAGTTCGCTCTCACTAAGCTCTGCACCTTGGTTTAAAACGACAAAAGCGAGTGGAACCTGTCCCCATTTTTCATCGTCAGTCCCCGTCACTCCCGCTTCGAATACATCCGGATGCTTACTAAGGACATTTTCAATCTCGGCCGGATAGACATTTTCACCGCCGGATATGATTAAATCCGAGCGTCGGTCAAGCACATACAAAAAGCCTTCCTCATCGAGATAACCAAGGTCCCCAGTATAAAGCCATCCATCGGTAATGGCCTGCTGTGTAGCATCCATCCGATTGAAATAGCCTTTTGTCACATTTGGACCTGAAACCACGATTTCACCCGCTTCCCCCGGTTCACACATATTGCCGTCTTTCTCTATACGTAATTGCGAAGGGAATAAAGGTTTTCCCGCTGATCCGATTTTTGTCATACTATACTCCGGTGCCAGTGTCACAATCTGTGAAGACGTTTCGGTCATCCCATAAGACTGATAGACGGGAATCCCTTTCTCCTTACATGATTCAAGTAAATGAACGGGTGCAGGGCCGCCGCCCAACAGGAAACAGCGAAAGGTTTCCGGATAGCCAGTTCCCTTCAAATCCTGCACCATCCTATTCAGCATCGCCGTCACGACCGAAATGATCGTCACGCCATTTTCCTGAATGCTCCGGTTTGCTTCCCGTTCATCGAACCGTTCCGCCAAAACGACCTTCATGCCATAAATCACATTTTTCATCAGGATGGATAAGCCGCTAATATGAAAGATCGGAACCGCGCAATACCAAGAATCCTCCTCATGCAATCCAAGGTTCAGAACCGACCCGACGGCACTCCACCAATGATTGCCGAAGGTTTGGATCACACCTTTTGGATTTCCTGTCGTACCTGATGTATACATGATCGTAGCGGTATCCTCAAGGTAAAACTCTTGAAGTATCTCTGCCTTGCCCTCATCCGGCAATTCTTCCATTAAGTGAAGGTTTAAATCAGGGAGAATACCGCCAATATCCGAGAGTTTGTCGGTGAAGGTACCTTCTGAAACCAGATAAACGGTCTCACTATCTTCAATCTGCCAGGACAACTCTTTTGCCGTTAACTTATTATTCAGCATCACAATCTTCACACCAAGATAAAATAGTGCGTGGATAGCGACAACACCATCAATATGATTACGGAGTAAAACCGCGCATGAATCGCCAGCCCTCAGACCAATGTTAGAAAGCTTGCCAGCCATCTTCTCCGATAATGTATGCAGTTCAAGAAAGCTATACGTATGACCTTCAAACTCAATTGCCGGACGATCTGGTGAAAGATGCGCCCGATTTTTCAGCCAGTTCGGCAACTTTTCTTCTGCCATGTTTGCTTAGCCTCCTCCATTTGGATATAGAAAACAGCCCGGCGAATATCCGCCAAGCTGTCAGTCTCATCGATTCACGCGTTTCATTAAGGGAAACGAGGGAATTGTCCAAAGTCCGGATTGCGTTTTTCTTTGAATGCATCGCGGCCTTCTTTTGCTTCTTCTGTTGTATAGTATAAAAGTGTAGCGTCACCAGCCAATTGTTGAAGACCTGCAAGGCCATCAGTATCAGCGTTCATTGCCGCTTTCAAGAAACGAAGTGCCGTTGGGCTCTTCTCAAGCATTTCTTCACACCATTTAACCGTTTCCGCTTCTAATTGGTCTAAAGGTACGACTGTGTTGACCAATCCCATATCCAATGCTTCCTGGGCATTGTATTGACGGCATAGGTACCAGATTTCACGTGCCTTTTTATGACCGACGATACGTGCCAGGTAGCCAGAACCATAACCAGCATCAAAGCTTCCAACATTCGGTCCAGTTTGTCCGAAGACTGCATTGTCAGCAGCAATCGTTAAGTCACAAACCACATTCAAGACATTACCTCCACCAATTGCATAACCTGCGACCATGGCTACGACTGGTTTTGGAATGACGCGAATCAAGCGTTGTAAATCAAGAACGTTTAGACGTGGAATGTTATCTTCACCTACATATCCGCCATTCCCACGTACACTTTGGTCTCCGCCTGAACAGAATGCTTTGCCGCCTACACCCGTTAAAATAATGACACCGATGCTGGAATCATCACGCGCCCTTGCGAATGCATCAATCATTTCCGCAGTCGTTTTTGGCGTGAATGCATTATGTACATGCGGTCGGTTGATGGACACTTTTGCAATCCCGTTATATTTTTCATATAAAATTTCATCATACTCACGTATTGTTTCCCATTGTATCGTCATCTTAATTCCTCCTTCGATTTCTCTTTAAAAACTCACTTATTATTTTACCAAACTTTTCTCCATCTTCCACATGAATCGCATGTCCCGCACCATTTATTATTTTCCATTCAGCCCGCTTCAGCTTTTTTTTCATCGAGGCAGCAATTTCACAAAACTTAGGATCGAATTCACCGGTTACAAGGAGCACAGGAAAATCAAGGGTTTTCAGTTCTTCCCAGTAAGAAGCTTGACTGCCGGTCCCCATACCGAGAAGGCTATTGTAAAGGCCGGCAGGGACATTTGCCATCCGCTGTTCCCGGATGGCCGACCTGGTTTTGGCCGGCAGCCGTTTTTGACTTTCAAACAACGGGATGTTTTCCCATTGATCCACAAAAGCTTCCATGCCATTTTCAAGAATCCTTTCGGCAAGCTTCCTATCATTTCGTCTTCGGATTTCCCGCTCCTCTTCTGTTAAAAGGCCTGGTGAAGCGCTTTCCAATATCAATGTATCAACATACCCAGGATATAAACAGGCAAATCCCAATCCAAGCCTTCCGCCCATCGAGTATCCAAGGATATGGGCTTTCGTGAAATGTAACGCATCCAAAATATCCTTGATATCTTCAGCCACTCGCTCCATCTCATACCTTCGATAATCAACTGGTGATGCAGACATGCCATGACCTATGATGTCGACCATGATCATTGTATACCGCTCACGCAAAAGCGGAATGAGGAATTTCCATGTATCCCGATTTCCCGTAAATCCGTGCAAAAGAACAAGAGGATCTCCATTTCCCGTTATTTCAACAGCATAATTGACATCCTTGATGACAAAATTCATGATATTTCCCTGTCTAACACCATTTTTATTTCCTGGGAAACAAAACTCCACAAATTTCGATGCTTTTGTAAATTGGACTCTCTTTCTGTCGGTACTTCAATGATTTTCAGACCTTGCATTTCAAATGACTCTGTAAATACCTTCTTTAACTCATCCCAATTTTGCACCTTGCTGTATTTACCGCCGTAAAGCTGGGCAGCATGGGAAAAATCAAGACCGTGAGGCGTCCCGAATAGCGTTTCGAAATGTTCTCTCTCATTCGCCTGTGGCAAGAAGGAGAAAATGCCGCCCCCATCATTATTGATCAACAATATCGTGATGTTTTGTTTTTGAAGTTTAGCCGCAAGCAAGCCATTCATATCATGGAAAAAACTTAAATCCCCGATTGCCAGTACGGTATTTTTCGATACCGTACTTACGCCAAGCGCAGTGGAAACGACACCATCGATGCCATTCGCCCCTCGGTTTGCAAAGGTCTTGATTCCCTTTCCATTATTCAAAAAGAATGTATCCAAATCACGTATGGGCATACTATTCCCGACAAACAAAGTGGATCCCGATGGCATCATATCAGCTAACAGGGAGAACAGCTTGCCTTCACTTAACTCCCCTTCATCCTTGATGGAGGCTAAGGCATTCTTCGTCGCTCCGTTGACGGTTTGCCATAAACCAAGCCATTCATCATCATTGGCCTCAGTAATATTTTCAACAACACGCTTGCAGAAATCTTTCTCTTCGCTGTAAATCATGTTAGTTGCCAATCCTGCTGGCTCACGCCAACCTGCACCGCCATCGACGACCAAAGTGGTTGCCTGTTTTTGTTTTTTCATGAATAACAATAAGGGTTTAGAAACAGGCATTGCCCCGAAACGCAATATCACTTCCGGCTTGAAAGCCGCTTTTACCGCTTCATCGCGCAGAAACGTATCGTACGCATCAATTATGACGTCTTTGCCGTGACTCCCGCTCCTTAACTGGGAAAGAGGGTCAGCCAGTACCGGAAAAGCAAGTTTATCCGCTAATGCGACGATGGCTTCCTTCATCTCTGGATGCGGTAATTCGCCACATACAATCAACCCTTGCCTAGCTTGTGACAAAGTAGTTGCAACAGCTTCTATTTGTGATGCGGACAATGACCGTTCTCCACTGTCAATCAACACTGCAGGCGTCATTTTATTTTGCCGATACTCCTTTGCTTGCTCCAGATCCGGAATCAATGGTTCACGAAGCGGGAAATTCAAATGTACAGGCCCTGCAGGTTCACTTGCCGCTGTAGCCACTGCCCTTGCACCGACCGTTCTTGCATACCGCATCATCTCATCCGTGCTTTCAGGAAGTGCCATTTCGACAAACCATTTTACTTGTCTACCATAAAGATGAATCTGGTCGATTGCCTGTGGGGCGCCGACATCACGCAATTCATGCGGACGATCAGCGGTAAGTACAATAAGCGGCACCCTTGAATAAAAAGCCTCAATGACGGCTGGATAAAAGTTTGCAGCGGCTGTACCGGACGTACAAAGAAGTCCGACAGGTTCCTTTAAGGCCTTAGCCAAACCAAGGGCAAAAAAAGCAGCCGAACGCTCATCCACATTAATATGAACTTCGATATCAGGGTGTTCCACTAGCAACAAAGCTAGGGGTGTGGATCGTGAACCCGGGCTCACCACCACATGCTTCATCTCATTTTGTGCCAGCTCATCGACAAATGAAGCAGCATATGCTGTCAATGCATCTCGGTCATTCATTAAGATTTCCTCCTAAAGCACTTAACATCGGATTGAATTTAATCCCCGTTTCCCGGAATTCACTTTCGGGAGTCGAATCCTCAACTACGCCGCATCCAGCAAAAAGCGATGCCTCATTGTTCTGTATAAGCGCAGATCGTATCCCTACAGCGAATTCCCCATTTCCATACGTATCCACCCAGCCTAGAGGACCCGCATAAAAGCCGCGTTCAAGACCTTCCATTTCCCGGATTCGGACAACGGCCTTTTCTTTTGGAAGTCCGCCCATAGCCGGTGTAGGATGTAGTTTCTCGACGAATTCAAAAATCGTGACACCTTCCTTGGATATTCCGCGGACCGGTGTATATAAATGCTGGATATGACGGTTTTTCATAAGTTTCGGTTCGGCCGGAACAATTACCTTTTCGCATACAGAATCAAAGGCATTCGATATCATCGACACGACATATTGGTGCTCTTGTAAATTCTTTTGGTCATGAAGCAATTCATCACCAAGACAAACATCTTCTTCCTCATCTTTCCCTCGCCCCATCGATCCAGCAAGACAGGTAGAAAATACTTCATTTCCCTGTTTCTTAATTAAACGTTCAGGAGTGGCACCGACAAAACAGTCACCACCAGCTTCCAAACTGAAAATATAGCTTAATGGCTGCTCAGCAATCAATTGTTCAAGCACTTTCCCTGAATCGATGGAACGCTCAAAAACCAGTCGAAGCTCCCTCGCCAAAACGATTTTGTCGAGATCTGTCGTCTTGATTTCCTGAACAGCCTCAGCGACCGTCCGTTTCCATTCGTCAGGTTTGACTTCCCTCTGCTTAACCAGGGAATTGTGACCCAATCCAGTGTCATCCAAGCTTTCGAAAAGGAAAGCTTCCCGTTCATTTATCATATCTATGAAGAGTTTTTCTGAATCATCAGGCGAACAAAGTAAGTTTGTCGTTAAGTAAGCTTGTTTCCCCACTATTGATAGCATGAAGGCAGGTATATAAAACAGGTTGTCCCCGAATTGATTCCAAAGGAGCGTACTGTTAGTTTCATAATCAAAAGAAAAGCCCCCAAACAGTAAAGGACCGGTCGCTTCTACATCAGTCAATCCTGTTTTGACAGCAGTATTCTGCAGTTTGATCCAGCTCTTTTCGACTTCTCTATAACGTTCGGCATTCGATGCCGCTTTGAGTTTCTTAACATTGCCTAAGCCGGTGATGGTTATTTCCTTTGCAGGGTCCTCCCAGAAAAAGCGTTCACCCGCGTACCGTTCTCTTCCAGCTTGATAAAATGAAAGGGGGTTCGTGCAATTAACTTTCTTAATATGACTGAATAGAACTTGATCATTCAAGTCCTTCGCCTTTTGTATAGCTGAAGCCAGTCCCTGAAACTGCCCAGTTTCTTCTGAGATAGCCAAAAAAATCCCCCCAAATGTACATTTTAAAAGCTTTTTAACCTATTTAAAGATACACCTCCATTCAACCTCATGTCAATAAAACGCCCCTATACCGAGCGATTCATGCCTGCTTTTTTCCTTATTATATGAATCTTAGCGAATGAAGAGAAATATCCTTTATTTTGGAAGAGAATCGTCCACGAAATCAATTGACACCCTTACCTAATTTTCCTATCCTTATTAGGATAACCTTTTGTGCAACATTTCAATATTTGTTATAATTTCGAGAGAACCAATAATGAGTTTGAGGAGAGAAATAATGCAAACAGAATACGACGGACTTCCCCTTAAACGGACCTGGAAGATTTGGTGGGAGTTAATTCGTCCACATACACTAACCGCAGCTTTTGTCCCGGTCTTACTTGGAACTATGATTGCACTTTTGGATGATGGAGTGAATTGGTTACTATTCGCTGCCATGATGATTGCAAGTATCCTGATTCAAGCTGCAACCAATTTATTCAATGAATACTATGATTTCAAGCGAGGCTTGGATACGGAGGAATCCGTAGGCATCGGTGGCGGAATCGTCCGTCATGGGATGACCCCCAAACTCATCATGACCTTGGCCCTTGGCATGTATGCCATCGCACTCATAATCGGAATCTATATCTGTGCCGCATCATCTTGGTGGCTTGCTGCAGTAGGACTGGTTTGCATGCTTGTCGGCTATCTTTATACAGGCGGTCCCCTACCCATTTCATATACACCATTCGGGGAACTTTTTTCTGGATTGTTCATGGGCTTTTTGATAATCCTGATCGCCTTTTTCATTCAAACCGGTCATGTTTCCTCAACAGCCATCTTAATTGCCATTCCAAGTGGAATATTGGTCGGGTTGATCAACTTATCCAATAACCTCCGTGACCATGATGGGGATAAGGCACATGGCCGCAAAACCATGCCTGTAGTGATGGGCAGGAAAAACGCCCTGAAATTCATGGCAATCATGTTTGCCTTCTCTTATCTATGGCTGGTTGGGTTAGTCCTTACCGGAAACGTAACAGCGTGGATTCTCCTTGCCTTCCTAAGCATCCCTAAAGCCATGGCCGCAATCAAAGGCTTCGTAGGTAAAACGCAGCCGATCACCATGGTGCCAGCAATGAAAGCCACGGCCCAGACGAACACCTTCTTTGGCTTACTCATGGCCATTGGATTATTCATCAGCTATCTAATATGATCTCCAAGGACTGAGCTCATCCGCTCAGTCCTTTTTTCTATCTTCCGTTCCATTTTGTTTTCCTATACTACGATTCGGGTAATAGATAATACAACCATCTTACCAATATAAAATGAGATATGGACTTTAGAAGGAGTGAAACGGATATGGCAACCAAACAGCAAATGCAAAAATTCAAAAAAGAACTGCTTCAAGAAAAAGATGAGCTTGGAAACAGGATTCAAAATGATGAACAATCCGTTCTGGATAAAAGCCAGACTGAATCCGTAGGGGAATTATCATCCTATGATAATCATCCTGCTGACCTAGGAACAGAATTATTCGAGATGGAACGGAACCAAGCATTGGATGAGCATGCACAATCTGAAATGGAGAAAATCGAAGAAGCATTGAATGCCATAGATGAGGGTACGTATGGCCATTGTGAAACCTGTGATATAGAAATCCCCATCGATAGGCTTGAAGCGATCCCAAGCACTCTTTACTGTGTCGAGCATGCCCCAGAACGGCCTACTATACAAGACCGACCAGTGGAAGAGGATATATTGATTCCATCTAAGGGTGATCATTTTGAAAATCGTCATGGAAATGAAATAGTGGATAAAGAGGATAGCTTTGGTGAAGTCGCCAAATTCGGTACATCCGAAACGCCATCTGATTACACCGGCGATCATGACAATTATAATGATCTTTATAAAACCGAAGATGAAACGGATGGATTTCCAGAAGACTATGAAGGATTTGCAGCAAATGATATCGAAGGAAAAAAATAGGGTGGATATACCGAACAAAAAGCAAAAGGAATATGAAGATACATTAGATGAAGAAAATATCGATTCCCAGCTTGGAAACATTCCTTATAAACAAAAAGATACTTATATCAATGAAAAGAAATGAAAAAAAGAAGCATACATGAATGTATGCTTCCTTTTTTGTTATGACCCGTACGGGATTCGAACCCGTGTTACCGCCGTGAAAGGGCGGTGTCTTAACCGCTTGACCAACGGGCCAAATGGCGGAGAAGGAGGGATTTGAACCCTCGCGCCGCTCGCGCGACCTACACCCTTAGCAGGGGCGCCTCTTCAGCCTCTTGAGTACTTCCCCATGGCTCCGCAGGTAGGACTCGAACCTACGACCGTTCGGTTAACAGCCGAATGCTCTACCACTGAGCTACTGCGGAACAATATGAATATGGTGGGCCTAAATGGACTCGAACCATCGACCTCACGCTTATCAGGCGTGCGCTCTAACCAGCTGAGCTATAGGCCCATATTTGGAGCGGGTGAAGGGAATCGAACCCTCATCATCAGCTTGGAAGGCTGAGGTTTTACCACTAAACTACACCCGCGAAATGGGGCGACTGATGGGAATCGAACCCACGAATGCCTGAACCACAATCAGGTGCGTTAACCACTTCGCCACAACCGCCGTAATATGAAAGATATGGTGGCTCAGGACGGAATCGAACCGCCGACACAAGGATTTTCAGTCCTTTGCTCTACCGACTGAGCTACTGAGCCACATTTGTATTAAATTTAAAAAATGGCGGTCCCGACGGGAATCGAACCCGCGATCTCCTGCGTGACAGGCAGGCATGTTAACCGCTACACCACGGGACCTAATAATTGCGGGGACAGGATTTGAACCTGCGACCTTCGGGTTATGAGCCCGACGAGCTACCGGACTGCTCCACCCCGCGACGGTAATAATGAAACGATTTGCATCAAGTTTTCGTGAATATTGTTTTTTCGCTTCCTCTATGTAAGGTTGTTTCAAAACAACTTGCTGCTTTTTAAAAAAATGGAGGAGGTAGAGGGATTCGAACCCCCGCGGGATTTGACTCCCCTGTCGGTTTTCAAGACCGATCCCTTCAGCCGAACTTGGGTATACCTCCACGGCTTTAAAAAATGCATATGGTGGACCTTGTAGGACTCGAACCTACGACCGGACGGTTATGAGCCGTCTGCTCTAACCAGCTGAGCTAAAGGTCCTTATATTTATTGGTAGCGGCGGAGGGGATCGAACCCCCGACCTCACGGGTATGAACCGTACGCTCTAGCCAGCTGAGCTACACCGCCAATATAATATAAGTATCTGATTGAAAAATGGTGGAGCCTAGCGGGATCGAACCGCTGACCTCCTGCGTGCAAGGCAGGCGCTCTCCCAGCTGAGCTAAGGCCCCATTCATTAAAAATCACGTGGTCGGGAAGACAGGATTCGAACCTGCGACCCCTTGGTCCCAAACCAAGTGCTCTACCAAGCTGAGCTACTTCCCGCAATAAAAACATGGTGCGCCCGGCGGGAGTCGAACCTACAACCTTCTGATTCGTAGTCAGATGCTCTATCCAATTGAGCTACGGGCGCATATTAAGATGGTGCCGAGGACCGGAATCGAACCGGTACGGTAGTCACCTACCGCAGGATTTTAAGTCCTGTGCGTCTGCCAGTTCCGCCACCCCGGCACATACGAAAAGTGGAGCGGAAGACGGGATTCGAACCCGCGACCCCAACCTTGGCAAGGTTGTATTCTACCACTGAACTACTTCCGCATGAAAGATGCGGGTGAAGGGACTTGAACCCCCACGCCTTGCGGCGCCAGATCCTAAGTCTGGTGCGTCTGCCAATTCCGCCACACCCGCATATAAAATGGTGAGCCATGAAGGATTCGAACCTTCGACCCTCTGATTAAAAGTCAGATGCTCTACCAACTGAGCTAATGGCTCGTGCTTGTACTATTTCAAAATATGGTGCCGGCAAGAGGACTTGAACCCCCAACCTACTGATTACAAGTCAGTTGCTCTACCAGTTGAGCTACACCGGCAGGTGTAAAATGGTGGAGGATGACGGGATCGAACCGCCGACCCTCTGCTTGTAAGGCAGATGCTCTCCCAGCTGAGCTAATCCTCCATATAAAACCTGCTTGGCGACGTCCTACTCTCACAGGGGGAAACCCCCAACTACCATCGGCGCTGAAGAGCTTAACTGCCGTGTTCGGAATGGGAACGGGTGTGACCTCTTCGCTATCGTCACCAAACATTGTTAACATTTTTTTAAGACATATATTATTATAACGTCTTTTCGAAAAAATGCAAGAAGAAATTTTCATTCCTTCAAAACTAGATAATAAGAAGGTATTTCATTTTTTTAAAGCGTTGGTTAAGTCCTCGATCTATTAGTATCAGTCAGCTCCACATGTCGCCACGCTTCCACCTCTGACCTATCAACCTGATCATCTTTCAGGGATCTTACTAGCTTGCGCCATGGGAAATCTCATCTTGAGGGGGGCTTCATGCTTAGATGCTTTCAGCACTTATCCCGTCCGCACGTAGCTACCCAGCTATGCCTTTGGCAAGACAACTGGTACACCAGCGGTGCGTCCATCCCGGTCCTCTCGTACTAAGGACAGCTCCTCTCAAATTTCCTGCGCCCGCGACGGATAGGGACCGAACTGTCTCACGACGTTCTGAACCCAGCTCGCGTACCGCTTTAATGGGCGAACAGCCCAACCCTTGGGACCGACTACAGCCCCAGGATGCGATGAGCCGACATCGAGGTGCCAAACCTCCCCGTCGATGTGGACTCTTGGGGGAGATAAGCCTGTTATCCCCGGGGTAGCTTTTATCCGTTGAGCGATGGCCCTTCCATGCGGAACCACCGGATCACTAAGCCCGACTTTCGTCCCTGCTCGACTTGTAGGTCTCGCAGTCAAGCTCCCTTGTGCCTTTACACTCTACGAATGATTTCCAACCATTCTGAGGGAACCTTTGGGCGCCTCCGTTACTCTTTAGGAGGCGACCGCCCCAGTCAAACTGCCCACCTGACACTGTCTCCCACCCCGATAAGGGGCGCGGGTTAGAATTTCAATACAGCCAGGGTAGTATCCCACCAACGCCTCCACCGAAGCTAGCGCTCCGGCTTCTCAGGCTCCTACCTATCCTGTACAAGCTGTACCAAAATTCAATATCAGGCTGCAGTAAAGCTCCACGGGGTCTTTCCGTCCTGTCGCGGGTAACCTGCATCTTCACAGGTACTATAATTTCACCGAGTCTCTCGTTGAGACAGTGCCCAGATCGTTACACCTTTCGTGCGGGTCGGAACTTACCCGACAAGGAATTTCGCTACCTTAGGACCGTTATAGTTACGGCCGCCGTTTACTGGGGCTTCGGTTCAAAGCTTCGCTTGCGCTAACCTCTCCCCTTAACCTTCCAGCACCGGGCAGGTGTCAGCCCCTATACTTCGCCTTGCGGCTTCGCAGAGACCTGTGTTTTTGCTAAACAGTCGCCTGGGCCTATTCACTGCGGCTTTTCCGGGCTATTCACCCTAAAAAGCACCCCTTCTCCCGAAGTTACGGGGTCATTTTGCCGAGTTCCTTAACGAGAGTTCTCTCGCACACCTTAGGATTCTCTCCTCGCCTACCTGTGTCGGTTTGCGGTACGGGCACCTTACATCTCACTAGAGGCTTTTCTTGGCAGCGTGGAATCAGGAACTTCGGTACTATATTTCCCTCGCCATCACAGCTCCGCCTTAATGGAAACGGGATTTGCCTCGTTTCCGGCCTAACTGCTTGGACGCGCATATCCAACAGCGCGCTTACCCTATCCTTCTGCGTCCCCCCATCGTTCAAACGATGTATAGGTGGTACAGGAATATCAACCTGTTGTCCATCGCCTACGCCTTTCGGCCTCGGCTTAGGTCCCGACTAACCCTGAGCGGACGAGCCTTCCTCAGGAAACCTTAGGCATTCGGTGGAAGGGATTCTCACCCTTCTTTCGCTACTCATACCGGCATTCTCACTTCTAAGCGCTCCACCAGTCCTTCCGGTCTGACTTCAACGCCCTTAGAACGCTCTCCTACCATCGACACCTAATGGTGTCAATCCACAGCTTCGGTGATACGTTTAGCCCCGGTACATTTTCGGCGCGGAGTCACTCGACCAGTGAGCTATTACGCACTCTTTAAATGGTGGCTGCTTCTGAGCCAACATCCTGGTTGTCTAAGCAACTCCACATCCTTTTCCACTTAACGTATACTTTGGGACCTTAGCTGGTGGTCTGGGCTGTTTCCCTTTCGACTACGGATCTTATCACTCGCAGTCTGACTCCCAAGAATAAGTATTTGGCATTCGGAGTTTGACTGAATTCGGTAACCCGTTGGGGGCCCCTAGTCCAATCAGTGCTCTACCTCCAATACTCTCATCTTGAGGCTAGCCCTAAAGCTATTTCGGAGAGAACCAGCTATCTCCAGGTTCGATTGGAATTTCTCCGCTACCCACACCTCATCCCCGCACTTTTCAACGTGCGTGGGTTCGGGCCTCCATTCAGTGTTACCTGAACTTCACCCTGGACATGGGTAGATCACCTGGTTTCGGGTCTACGACCTCATACTCATTCGCCCTATTCAGACTCGCTTTCGCTGCGGCTCCGTCTTATCAACTTAACCTCGCATGAAATCGTAACTCGCCGGTTCATTCTACAAAAGGCACGCCATTACCCATTAACGGGCTTTGACTACTTGTAGGCACACGGTTTCAGGATCTATTTCACTCCCCTTCCGGGGTGCTTTTCACCTTTCCCTCACGGTACTGGTTCACTATCGGTCACTAGGGAGTATTTAGCCTTGGGAGATGGTCCTCCCTGCTTCCGACGGGATTTCTCGTGTCCCGCCGTACTCAGGATCCACTCAGGAGGGAACGAAGTTTCAACTACAGGGTTTTTACCTTCTTTGACGGACCTTTCCAGATCACTTCATTTACCCCGTTCCTTTGTAACTCCATGTTGAGTGTCCTACAACCCCAAGAGGCAAGCCTCTTGGTTTGGGCTAATTCCGTTTCGCTCGCCGCTACTCAGGAAATCGCATTTGCTTTCTCTTCCTCCGGGTACTTAGATGTTTCAGTTCCCCGGGTCTGCCTTCAGTACCCTATGTATTCAGGTAAAGATACTGTTCCATTACGAACAGTGGGTTTCCCCATTCGGAAATCTCCGGATCAAAGCTTACTTACAGCTCCCCGAAGCATATCGGTGTTAGTCCCGTCCTTCATCGGCTCCTAGTGCCAAGGCATCCACCGTGCGCCCTTTCTAACTTAACCGTTAAAAAGATCTTACAGATGCTTTGAAAAAAATTAATTGCCTTCTATCTATTATCTAGTTTTCAAGGAACAAAGCAGAAAGAATCCATCACATCGTGATGCTTGTCTTTCCTATTTGAATGAATTACTCATTCAAAACTGAACAAAACAAAAGCGCTCTCGTAATTATCCTTAGAAAGGAGGTGATCCAGCCGCACCTTCCGATACGGCTACCTTGTTACGACTTCACCCCAATCATCTGTCCCACCTTAGGCGGCTGGCTCCATAAAGGTTACCTCACCGACTTCGGGTGTTACAAACTCTCGTGGTGTGACGGGCGGTGTGTACAAGGCCCGGGAACGTATTCACCGCGGCATGCTGATCCGCGATTACTAGCGATTCCGGCTTCATGTAGGCGAGTTGCAGCCTACAATCCGAACTGAGAATGGCTTTATGGGATTCGCTTACCTTCGCAGGTTTGCAGCCCTTTGTACCATCCATTGTAGCACGTGTGTAGCCCAGGTCATAAGGGGCATGATGATTTGACGTCATCCCCACCTTCCTCCGGTTTGTCACCGGCAGTCACCTTAGAGTGCCCAACTGAATGCTGGCAACTAAGATCAAGGGTTGCGCTCGTTGCGGGACTTAACCCAACATCTCACGACACGAGCTGACGACAACCATGCACCACCTGTCACTCTGTCCCCCGAAGGGGAAAGCCCTATCTCTAGGGTTGTCAGAGGATGTCAAGACCTGGTAAGGTTCTTCGCGTTGCTTCGAATTAAACCACATGCTCCACCGCTTGTGCGGGCCCCCGTCAATTCCTTTGAGTTTCAGCCTTGCGGCCGTACTCCCCAGGCGGAGTGCTTAATGCGTTAGCTGCAGCACTAAAGGGCGGAAACCCTCTAACACTTAGCACTCATCGTTTACGGCGTGGACTACCAGGGTATCTAATCCTGTTTGCTCCCCACGCTTTCGCGCCTCAGTGTCAGTTACAGACCAGAAAGTCGCCTTCGCCACTGGTGTTCCTCCAAATCTCTACGCATTTCACCGCTACACTTGGAATTCCACTTTCCTCTTCTGCACTCAAGTTCCCCAGTTTCCAATGACCCTCCACGGTTGAGCCGTGGGCTTTCACATCAGACTTAAGGAACCACCTGCGCGCGCTTTACGCCCAATAATTCCGGACAACGCTTGCCACCTACGTATTACCGCGGCTGCTGGCACGTAGTTAGCCGTGGCTTTCTGGTTAGGTACCGTCAAGGTACCAGCAGTTACTCTGGTACTTGTTCTTCCCTAACAACAGAACTTTACGACCCGAAGGCCTTCTTCGTTCACGCGGCGTTGCTCCGTCAGACTTTCGTCCATTGCGGAAGATTCCCTACTGCTGCCTCCCGTAGGAGTCTGGGCCGTGTCTCAGTCCCAGTGTGGCCGATCACCCTCTCAGGTCGGCTACGCATCGTCGCCTTGGTGAGCCATTACCTCACCAACTAGCTAATGCGCCGCGGGCCCATCTATAAGTGACAGCCGAAACCGTCTTTCCATCTTCTCTCATGCGAGAAAAGAACGTATCCGGTATTAGCTCCGGTTTCCCGAAGTTATCCCAGTCTTATAGGCAGGTTGCCCACGTGTTACTCACCCGTCCGCCGCTAATCTCAGGGAGCAAGCTCCCATCGATTCGCTCGACTTGCATGTATTAGGCACGCCGCCAGCGTTCGTCCTGAGCCAGGATCAAACTCTCCGAAGAAATGTTTGACTTGCTCATTTTGCTTTTTTGATAGTGTGTGCTCACTTAAAATTTAACGTTGACGCTTTGTTTTGTTCAGTTTTCAAAGAGCAATTTCTGTCGTTTCTCTCAGAAGCGACTTCTATAATGTAACACATTGTGTCACGTTTCGTCAACAACTTTTTTAAAAATATTTTTCAACAACTTGTTAGCTGTTTAAGTTGCTGTCTTAGCGACAAGAAATAATATACCATGTACCAAAAATGTTTGCAATATGTTTTTTAAAACTTTTTTCAAAAAAAACGTTTTTTTCTTTTTCCCTCTATATATCCTTCATTATCATCCCCCCTGCTTCCTTGACCAATAGCATGGTACATGAATGAACGAAGCATATTTCCAAAGAAACACAAATAGACTTATAAAGATATCTTTTCCCATGAGGTGAAGCAATGAATCTATCATTAATCGGATTACTCATTTCTTACAGTATGGCCCTTTACTTATTCAGTACTGCTTTTTATGAAGCCATCAGGTTCAGCAGAGAAAAAGGCAAGGTGAATGGTACGACATTTTTATTCAGCTTTACTTTCGCTATGATTTTCACACGAATCACCTATTTGTTTCATCCCTATTAAATAAAAGCAGTAAGTCAGGAGACTTACTGCTTTTATACGGAGACTTGTGTTTCTTCCCGTACCCTACTTTTCTTTTCATCCTTCAGGAACATCATCAAACCGCCCAATATGATGGTACCTCCCAGGACCTGCGTCCATAGTATCGGTTCATCTAATATGAAGTAAGCCAGAACCGTCGCTCCAACCGGTTCAAGTAAGATTCCCATCGAAAGCGTCGAAGTGCTTAACCACTTTAATGACCAATTGAATAAAGAATGTCCTAATAATGTCGGGAAAATGGCAAGCAAAACAAAATAGATCCAATCGGCAGCAGGATATGGTGCCAATGCCTCTCCCTTGAAGATCACATAGAAAAACAAAGTGACTGCACTGATAGCATACACGACAAATGTATATGTTATAGAAGAGATGCGTTTTCGAACATTTTGCCCAAATAGTAAATAACCGGTTACAAGCGCACATGCGATTAGCGAAAGAATATCTCCCCAAAGCGCCATGCCGCTGATTCTCAAATCTCCCCAGCTAATGACAAGGCTGCCTGCTATCGCAATGATGCCGCTCAATATTGCCTTCATTGAAAAACTTTCTTTAAAAAACAAATAGGCTCCGGCAAAAGCGAATAAAGGCTGGAGGGTGACAAGTACAGTTGAACTCGCAACAGACGTGTAATTAAGCGATTCAAACCATAAAATAAAATGAAAAGCCAAGAACACTCCTGCAGCAATCGAATATAACCAATCCTTTTTACCAATGAATTTAAGTTCATGGCGGTATTTCACCAAGAAAACCGGCAGCATAAGAAGGACAGTAAATAATAAACGGTAAAAGGCTATAACACCCGATGGAGCAGTCGCTAATTTAACAAGGATGGCCGAAAATGAAACGGATGCCACACCAATCGCCAACGCAACATAAGGATTCACTTTTGGCATTTGCATTTCAAACTCCTCCTTTCAAAGGGAATTACTTAACATTGAACTCTATTCTACTATGTTAAAATTAATAGGGTAAGCTTTTTTTAAAAACGGGTATATGGCAACAGACGATCTTTTTCTTCGATAATAATTCGGAAGTGGTGAAACAAAATGGAATGGACATTCGACCCTCAATCGGAACTGCAAATCCTTATCAAATTGGGGATTTCAGCTCTCCTAGGACTAATTATCGGACTTGAGCGAGAAATGAAACGAAAACCCGTTGGATTAAAAACAAGCCTGGTCATTTCAATAGTCAGCTGTTTATTAACGATCGTTTCCATGGAGTCCGCTTATAAGTTCCCAGGAAGTGACGACGTAAATATAACAATGGACCCCTTGCGTCTAGCCGCTCAGATTGTTTCTGGCGTCGGCTTTATCGGGGCAGGCGTCATTCTCCGGCGGGGCAACAACAGCATATCCGGTTTAACGACAGCCGCCATCATCTGGGGAGCGGCCGGAATCGGGATTGCCGTAGGAGCAGGATTTTTTCTTGAGGCCATAGCCGGCGTCATACTATTGATCATCAGTGTCGAATTGGTGCCAGCAATGGTCACCTGGCTCGGACCGATGAAGTTACGGCAAAAAGAAATCTTTCTGCAGCTGGTGGTCAAAAACAAAGATGACATTGCCGTCGTATTGAAAAAAATCAAAGAGGAAAAGATATTCATCAAGAACCTTAGAATCAAAGATGTAGAAGAAGACCACCACCTTTTGACACTTAAAGTTTTGGTCGATCATAAAGTTAGAACATCTGAAGTGTATTACACCGTCTCCAATCTTAAGGAAATTGCACGGGTAGAAATCGAAAATTCATAATAAAAGAACCGTTTGACTACTCTCAAACGGTTTTTTTTATCATTTTTGCAAAAATCTCATTTTTTATATTGACTTTTCCCCAAAATCCGATAAAATAATTATTGTACCTCAATTCGGGGCATTAGCTCAGCTGGGAGAGCGCTACGCTGGCAGCGTAGAGGTCAGCGGTTCGATCCCGCTATGCTCCATATCCAAAAACCCTTGTGTAGCAAGGGTTTTTTTCTTTGTCTTAACGGAAAAACATCGCGCGCTGATCATATTTTGGCCATAAAAACGGTCACAATTTGCCACTTCTTCTTGCATGTTTGGAAGAACATGTGAATATGTATTTGCCCAGATGCCACTTCTTTGCATGCATATCCCAGCTAAGATTTGAAAGAATTTGTCGATATAATCATCGCGAAAGAGATAAAGAATCCTTTTATAACAAAAAGCCTACCCCCTTTAAGGAAGTAGGCGCATTCAAATTTAAAACTAACAATCCTTCAGGACATTTTATGAAAAAAAGATGCGATAAGCTGTCCTAGTCTTCTAGTTCCCTCGATTATTTCTTCCTCATTAGCATAACTGAACGAGAGCCGGAGAAACTCGGTTCCATCCTTTTCATCCAAGAAAAAGTACTTCCCTGGAACATACGAAACACCCTCCGCTAGAGCCTGTGATAATAATTGCGACGTATCCATACCTGGAATTCTCACCCATACAAAGTAACCACCATCTGGTACATACCAGGAAACGGATTCTGGAAGGAATTGTTCCAACGAATGGATTAACGCAGTACATTTAGCACGATACACATTTTTCAGAAGGTCGATTCGTTTCTCAAAATCCGTGTTTTCTAAGTATACAGCCATTGTACTTTGAGCAAATGGATGGTCTAAATCTTTTTTAAACCACTCTAATGCCTTAATGAATTCACTTTCTCCTGCTATCCATCCAATCCGCATTCCCGGTGCCACTACTTTGGATAATGAACCAACGTGGAGGACTCGTCCGAGTGTATCAAAAGATTTTATTGGCACCGGATTTTCATCGAAGGCTAATTCTCCGTATGCATCATCCTCTAGAATGAGGAAATCAAACTCGATGGAAAGTTCCAATAAATGCTTTCGCCGCTCAGTTGTCATAGTCGTCCCAGTTGGATTTTGAAAGGTTGGGATGGTATATAGAAAACGCGGGAGGGTTAGACCTTTACGTTTCCTTTCATCCAGCATTTCTTTTAATAGGTACGTTTGGAGTCCATTTTCATCTATAGGTATACTAATAATCTGCTTCGTATAGTTTTGAAAAATCTCTAAAGCCTCCATATAGGTGGGAGATTCTACAGCTACGACCGCTTTATCATCAAGGAGAATGCGGGCAATAAGATCAATCCCCTGGCAAGCACCTGATGTAATCAAAAGCTGTTCTTCCAAAACGCGAATTCCACGATCTTCAAGTCTTTTCTGGATTTGCTGCTTCAGTCTTACAATCCTTGGACTTCCGATATAATGGAGCGGCAAATCCTGCTCCTCATCAAGAAGTCCGGCTACAGCTACCTTGAGCTCCTCAGCAGGAACGAGCGCAGGATCAGGATAGCCTGAACTCAAGCGAATACAACCATCTGGCAGGTCTGGCATCCATGCACCGGGCGGATCATTCTTAAGTGCCGCTTTAATGTTTTCAGAAAAAAAAGATTCAACATTCACTTCAACCATACCCCTTCCTTCAATCGAGCCTTAATTGATCCTCACATTTTTTTTGGATAGCTGCCTTTTTAAGAGATAAATCATAAATTTCTATCCGTTAGCCTTTGATCTCCAACTGCTTTAAAGTATAAGGTAACCGACTTATGGTAATAAAGAAATACCATATTCACTTCTTCATCACCCGCACTTTCCATACATAGCTAGGCCAATTGTTACCTTCAAACAAAAATCCCCTTTTTTTATTTATGTTTGCCTTTTCCGCCAACGCATTTTTGAATATTCTGATACCTTATGCATTATAACATTTTTCGTTAATCCTTATTTACTATAGTGAATGGATATTTCATTATTCTGCCGTTAGTATAAGAAACCTTGGCAACCTCACACATATATTTTATACATCCAATTGCTTACTTTGTCCGTAATACCAAATTTTTGCGAAACTATGCGTATATTTTTGTGAAAGTTGGACGAGACTGCTAGTAAATTAATCTAGGAGGTTATCAAAATGTTTAGATTCGGGAAGGGAAAGCCACGAAGTAAGGTCGGCAAATTCATCGATAAGCACGGATATTCACAAGAGGAGTTTGTAAGCGCGTCCGGAATCTCACGCAATACGATAAGCAGAGTTTGCAGCGATCCCAAGTATGTGCCGTCAGCCGGAGTATTAAAGAAAATCATGAAGGCGGTTCGAAGTATAGAGGCTGGCGCAAAGGCAGATGACTACTTTGACTTATAAACAAAAAGCCCCCAGCGTAATGGCCGGGGCTAAATGTTGATACTCTCCTTATCCATGCTCCCTTAGTCCAAGCTTTCCTTTCACTGGAACAGCCGCATGTCCTTTACTTCCCAGGCGTATTCTCCCACTGTGGGGCTCCTAAAAAAAATCATTGCCTTGTTCCACTTGTCCATCTTCCAGCATTGCCTGCATCCCGTTATTTTCAATTACCTTCAAACAATTTTCAAGCTTACATACACCAAAGATCATACCGGTTGGGAGATTGTCCAGGCGCTTGTGGTGAGGAGGCTTGGCAGCCAGTCGGAGGAAAGGGAGTGGATTTCTGAAATCAACTGGAACGTTTACTAAATAAAAAAACTGTAGGCAAATTATTCGAATTTGTCTACAGTCTGAAACCCCCCACCTCCATTAGGAGCGGGGATTTTCTTCATTTTCGGATGATATGCTTATTTCTTGCAGTTTTTTTGTTCCTTTTAGACAAACCCTGCAGGGATTTCTATTATCAAGGGCTTGTTATCGATTAGGGACAAAGGGTTATTTATTTCGCTTCAGCTATTTTCGCCTAACCATTTTCTTTATGAACTGAACCACAGGCGACACAATGGAATCATGTACATTCGTAAGGGCATAACCGATCAGCCCCAATATTACCAGGGCCATTATTAATCCTATTATCAAACCCGATGTTTCTCTAAGTTCTTCAAGTACAGCATCCATTCCTTATCCTCCCCGGCTTGCCGATGCGACTTATTTTACGGTTTATCACCCATTTTACTTCTGAAAGCTTCATTAATCGTTTTATCTTCGAACTTTGCACCCATTCCGTTAAATTAGGTTCATTATAACGCATTGGATGATTATGGTCGAGGTGCCACTTTTAAACGTATTTATTGATGACCTTCACATCATCGCTTCCTGATAAAGCCTTTATTTCTAGCGTTTCTCTTTAAGTTAAAATATAAACCTTCGTTTCTTTCCGATCATAAAAGAAAAAATGTAAACCTTTTCATTTGTCCATAACCGACAAACGGAAGGCATAATTATTGTTTTTTTGAAACATTGTGAATATTGTCGAATAATCGTAAGCTTAATTTATTGAAATACATCTTCTTAGGGGGTGCGCTTTATATGGAAGCCATTACAAGGGACTTTTTCTTATTTTTATCTAAAAATAATCTGCTTAATAATATTGCTAAAAAAAGCGGAGGAAGTTTTGCTGCTGGAAAGATCATTGGGGGAACTGATTTCCAAAGTTCCATTAAATTTATTAAACAACTTAATAATAGTGGCTTGTCGGTTACAGTCGACCATCTTGGGGAATTCGTTGATTCTAAGGAAGTGACTCAGGAAAGGACGGCAGAATGCATCGAAACCATCGAAATGATCAGCAGGGAAAAACTTGATTCACAAGTTTCTCTGAAGATGACTTCTTTGGGACTCGATATCGATCATAATCTGGTCATAGAGAACATGACGAAAATTCTTGATACAGCAGAAAAGCATAAAGTCATGGTCACGATCGACATGGAAGATGAAGTTCGCTGTCAGGCAACAATCGACATTTTTAGACAGTTCAAGGAAAAATACAGCTGCATAAGTACTGTTCTACAAGCATATTTATTCCGCACAGAGAAAGATTTGGAGGACCTTGCCCAATATAAGCCATTCCTGCGTCTCGTAAAGGGTGCCTACAAGGAATCTCCAGAGGTGGCTTTTCCCGAAAAGGATGATGTAGATGAAAACTATAAAAAGTTGATTAAGCAAAGTCTTCTTAACGGTAATTATACGGCCATCGCCTCACATGATGACAAAATCATCGAGTATACAAAAGAGTTGGCTAAGAGGCACAACATTCCAAATACACAATTCGAATTTCAAATGCTTTATGGCATGAGAAACAAAACACAATACGAGTTGGTCAAGCAAGGTTACAAAATGCGCGTCTATGTTCCATATGGTCTGGATTGGTATGGATACTTCATGAGAAGGCTTGCAGAAAGGCCATCCAATATTGCCTTTGCCTTCAAAGGGATGGTCAAAAGCTAAATATACATTTAATATTCTAATTGTTACAAAAAATCTATAAAAAGGTGTGAGTAATCAATGATTTCATATAAACACGAACCATTTGTTGATTTTACAAACGAGGAAAACAAAAAAGCGTATCAGGAAGCTCTTCAAACTGTTGAAGGCTACTTAGGGCAAGACTACCCTCTTTATATCGGGGCAGAGAAAGTGACGACTGATGAGAAAATCGTTTCATATAACCCTGCAGATAAGGAAGAGGTCATCGGCCGAGTATCGAAAGCGAACAGGGATCTTGCTGAAAAAGCCATGCAGGAAGCGTCTTTAGCTTTTGAAAGCTGGAAAAAAGTGAAGCCGGAAATCCGTGCTGACGTTTTATTCAAAGCGGCTGCCATCATTCGCAGACGCAAGCATGAATTCTCTGCGTTGTTGACAAAAGAGGCAGGAAAACCTTGGAATGAAGCTGATGCCGATACAGCTGAAGCAATCGATTTCCTTGAATTCTATGCCCGTCAAATGTTGACGCTTAAAGATGGTGTGCCTGTACAAAGCCGTCCGGGAGAATATAACCGCTATGATTACATTCCATTAGGAGTCGGCATCATCATTTCTCCTTGGAACTTCCCATTTGCCATCATGGCAGGTACAGCTGTTGCAGCTATCGTTACTGGTAACACAATCCTGTTGAAACCAGCTTCGACCACTCCTATTGTCGCTGCGAAATTCGTTGAAGTGATGCTTGAAGCAGGCCTTCCAGCAGGAGTATTGAATTTCGTTCCAGGGAACGGAGCCGAAGTGGGCGACTACCTGGTAGATCATCCAAAAACACGTTTCATTTCCTTCACCGGTTCACGTGATGTAGGTCTGCGCATTTACAAACGTGCTTCAGAAGTGAACGAAGGCCAAGTTTGGCTAAAGCGTGTCATTGCTGAAATGGGCGGAAAAGATACAATCGTCGTCGACAAAGAGGCTGATCTGGAATTGGCAGCTCAATCGATCGTGAAATCGGCATTTGGCTTCTCGGGACAAAAATGTTCTGCTTGCTCCCGTGCTGTCATTGTAGAAGATGTATATGATCAAGTTTTGGATCGCGCTGTCGAGTTAACTAAACAACTGACTGTCGGTAATCCTACAGAGAACCACTTCATGGGTCCTGTAATCGATCAAGCAGCTTTCGACAAAATCATGAGCTATATTGAAATCGGGAACCAAGAAGGACGCATTCTGACTGGAGGAGAAGGAGATAGCTCTAAAGGCTACTTCGTTCAACCGACAATCGTCGCTGATGTAGATCCGAAAGCCCGTTTGATGCAAGAAGAAATCTTCGGACCAGTCGTTGCCTTTACAAAAGCCAAAGACTTTAACGAAGCTCTTGAAATTGCCAATAACACAGAATACGGTTTGACTGGGGCTGTCATTACGACAAATCGCCTTAACATGGAAAAAGCACGTGAAGAATTCCATGTGGGGAACTTGTATTTCAACCGCGGCTGTACTGGTGCAATCGTAGGTTATCAGCCATTCGGCGGGTTCAACATGTCAGGAACCGATTCCAAGGCAGGCGGACCGGACTACTTGCAGCTTCATATGCAAGCTAAAACAACATCAGAAACGTTCTGATAATGTTCTATCAAGCAGTTTGAATACTCGTTTTGGTTATGTATCTTCCATTTTGCGATACAAAACCAAAATGAGGGTAAATGGAGGAAGTGACAAATAGGTTGCTTCCTCTTTTAAAACAAAAAAATATATATTTCAACCTGAAGGGAGTCTTTTATGGATTACGCATTAATAATTTCCATCAGCATTTACATGGCTGGCATGCTTTTCATTGGTTACTTCGCTTACAAACGGACTTCCAATTTGAGTGATTATATGTTGGGCGACCGGGGCCTTGGTCCTGCTGTCACTGCATTAAGCGCCGGCGCTGCGGATATGAGCGGTTGGCTTTTGATGGGGATGCCTGGTGCCATGTTCGCAACAGGACTAAGTTCCATCTGGATCGTAATCGGCCTGACGCTAGGCGCCTATGCGAACTGGCTGTATGTTGCGCCAAGATTAAGAACCTATACGGAAGTCGCCAATAACTCCATTACGATCCCCGCTTTCCTGGAAAATCGTTTTGGCGAGGGTTCACGGATCCTAAGGCTCATTTCCGCTTTAGTTATCCTAATTTTCTTCACCTTTTACGTTTCTTCCGGAATGGTATCCGGCGGAGTCTTATTCCAAAGTACATTTGGCCTTGATTACCATACAGGCCTATGGATCTTAACAGGCGTCACCGTTGCCTATACTTTATTCGGCGGATTCCTGGCAGTAAGCTGGACAGACTTCGTTCAAGGAATCATCATGGTCGTTGCCTTGGTTCTTGTACCGATCGTCACCCTTTTCCATGTTGGCGGTTTCGGTCCTTCCATAGATACGCCACGTTCCATTGATCCAGCTCTATTGAATATTTTCACGGGGACGAGCTTTTTAGGAATCATCTCATTATTTGCTTGGGGACTGGGTTACTTCGGCCAGCCGCATATCATTGTCCGCTTTATGGCGATCAGCTCTATTAAGGAAATCAAAAAAGCCCGTACTATCGGGATGGGCTGGATGATTTTCTCCAGTGTCGGTGCCATGCTGACTGGATTCATCGGTATCACGTATTTCCATCAGAACAACCTGAAGTTAGATGATCCTGAAACGATTTTCATAGAGTTAGGTGAAATACTATTCCACCCACTTATCACTGGTTTCTTGATTTCAGCGATACTGGCAGCCATCATGAGCACGATTTCTTCGCAGCTTTTGGTTACGGCCAGCTCTTTAACGGAGGATATGTACAAAACTTTCTTCCGTCGTTCCGCTTCAGATAAAGAGCTTGTTTTCCTGGGCAGACTTTCCGTACTGACCATATCCATCATAGCGCTCATTCTCTCTTGGGAACAGAATGACACGATCCTTGGACTTGTCGGCTATGCATGGGCTGGATTCGGATCTTCATTCGGTCCATTGGTCATACTAAGCCTCTGCTGGAAACGGATGACAAGATGGGGCGCTTTAGCAGGGATGATCGTCGGTGCCGGGACTGTAATTTTCTGGTCCATGGCAGGATTATCCGATACGCTTTATGAAATGATTCCTGGTTTTGGCGCGAGCTTGATTGCCATCATCGTGGTCAGTCTTCTTACAGCGAAACCATCTAGAGAAGTAGAAGAAAAGTTCGACGAATTCGAAAGAACATTAAAACAATAATAAATCCCCTGAAAGGCACGGTATATGAAATTTTTTTCATATACCGTGCCTTCTTTGTGCTTGCCCCTATACACATCATCCGTTTATAAGTATTATTAGACTAAGTTATCGTCCAATTCAAAAAACAGGGGGCCATATATGTCATTAGAAAAAATCCTTACTCTCACAAACATCAACGATATAACGGATATGGTCAGCACTTATTTAAAAAAACCAGTGGTCATCGAAAATGACCAATTTTTATTGCTGTCATATAGTTCATATTATATCGATCACTTCGACCAAGCCAATCGGCAAACCATTTTCACAAAGCATTGGCCGATTCCAATCTTGGAGAAATTCATGGATGAGGGCATTGTCGAACAGCTTAAAACGGTGCAGCATCCCTTTAGGGTGAAACAAATCGAGGAAATCGGTTTAAATCAAAGAGTCGTTGTAAGCGCGGTACACAAAGGGCAAGTCTTCGGATTCATATGGGTTCAAGAGACGGAAATGATGACTGATTCCGACTTGGAATTTTTGCATGAGGTTTCCCATCATATCGGCAAGCTCCTTTATCAGAAAAAACAGATAAACATGAAAAAAGATGAAGAAAAAAATGAGTTTTATCAAAAGGTCATTGATGAAGTATATCAAACTGAAAACCAAATAAAATGGGAAGCCGCCAATATGAATCTCCTCATTCCGGAAACTTTCCTTGTAAATGTCTTTACCATCGCTCAATCCGATGCGGAACATTTCGATGAATTAACGGATACAGTCAGTCTATTCGCCAATGCTTTGAATCATTTTTCCCATGTATTCACAAACCAATTGAAGATCATCGTATTAATTGGCAGCAACGGAAAAGGGAAAGAACTCCTTTCTGAAAGCGCCAATGATTTAACGAATACGGTTCTTTCCCAATTCAATGATCAAAGGGTGTTCCCGGGAATCGGAAATGAATATTCTTCGATTCTTCAATTAAGGAAATCCTACCTCGAAGCCCTGGAAGTGATCAATGCTGCGAAGTTCATCGGTAAACCTGAACAGCTTCCTTTCCAATATAGCAAGCTAGGGATTTTCCGTTACCTCGAAATGATCTCCCATCATCATACTAAAACGAATTATATCAATATGGATTTACAGATTCTTCAAAAGAAGGACCAGGAAAGCCAAACGAAACTCCTTCAAACATTGGAAATATATCTGTTGAACAATTGCCGGATCAAACCGACAGCTGAGCAGCTATACATTCATACCAACACATTGAAATATAGATTGAACCAAATAGCCGATCTTACTTCAATCGATTTTGATGACTTACACTCAAGAATACAACTCTACATCGATTTACAGCTTATAAAGCAAAAATCTTAAGGCATTTCGCTTTTACGGTTAAAAGATTCAAACAGCTAAAGAGTGAGGAGCACGGAGACCCATCAGCCGTGTTCCTCACTCTTTTTGAAATAACACCTCAATATGCCGGCACTTTCCCATTCTTTCATTGTTGGAGTTTTAATTCAGCTTCAACTATTGCTTTGTCCATGGAGTTCCCAGGTTGTTCTAGCATCTTTCCATGACCTACAGCAAGCAAATGCGGATTAAGACTTCTTAATTTCTTTGCACTTTCAAGGGCAATGAGTTTATCCCATGTAGCAAAGGCCGGGAATGGAAATAAAGGTTTAATGATTCCAGAAATTGCAGTTCCACCCCTTGTCTGCAGGGCATCCCCGACAATTAAACTATGATTCCGGGTATCAAGAAGCGATATCGAACCAGGGGTATGCCCAGGTGAATAAATAACTTCCAATGAACCGATACGGTCGCCCTCTTTAAGCAGTAAGTCGGGTTGAGTTTGAATGTTTTTGGGGACTCCACCGCGAATTGGATTTTCATTTTGTAAGGGGCTGGAATCACCAGCCAGTAATGATGCTTCCCTGATAGAAATACTCACCTGCACATCAGGCATTAACGCTTTTAGCCCGTCTAGTGCACCGACATGATCATCATGTGCATGAGTAACTATTATTCTTGTTATCGGTTTTCCAATAATCCGCGCCGCCTTCAAAATACTTTTTCCGCTATAGGGTAAAGCTGCATCTACTAGTGTAAGGCTATCCTCTTCTTCTATGAAATAACAGTTTACGGGAAATACACGTGGCATGAAAGATAGTTGATATACTGTATCGACCTTTGTCAGCTTCATCTTTAATCAAACTCCCTCACACACTTATATAATTACAATCATAAATACTATGATTATTTTCTCAATAATATTCCATCCTTTTAGTCTTTCTAGTAAACTAAAGCCTCACTAGTTATGTTCACAATTTCAGTTTTGTCCTAGTTATCGCAATATGATAAAAAACCAGCTCTCAAATACCTAAAGCTGGTTTTTCATGTATCTCCATATATTTATTAATTTATTTCAGGGCATTTCTCTTCATGAAACGTTTTCCTTGTCTCCGGTGTATTCATGCTCCCAAAAGAAGGCGTTTTTTATGCCTAAAGCTTTGGGATCGAAAACCAGAACCACCCCCGCCTTCTTTTGCGTTTCGTAATCCTTTAACACAATAAGCGCCGGTTTAGCCAGAATTAAAATGGCAATGACATTAAGCCATACCATAATGCCCAAGCCAGCTCTGCCGTACGGACGGATCCATGGAAACTGGCTACCAGTATGATGAGCTTCCAGGCACCACGGAAAACCTAACATGATAGTTTCGTCTTTCATTTCCTTCCCGAATCGAAAAAAACGCCAGCGATTCCGCCGGCATCATGTTTTTTGCATATAAGTCAAGATACTCTAATCGCACCGAGTATTTCCCGTTCCAATTGATTGGTTCTCTCCATTTTTGTTGATTCCGTCCACCCGAAATATCCAGCCATATATTCAATCACTCCACTTTTATGCGTTTGGACTAAATCGATATCGAATAACAGGGTCCCGGTCCTGCGGAAGAAGAAGTCCACTGGAGTTGCGGCCATTTCATGATCTAGTGCGTATTTCAGCTGAACGAACAATTTCTGCGGAAGGCCAATGCTTGCTGCTCCGTCTCCTTCGCTTTTTACGATATCGAATAACACAGGTGCGTTTGACCCGTACATGGCCAATATTTCTTCGGAGTCCTTACCGGCAAGTCCTGAGTCCACTCCCATTTGAATATGTTGCTTGATATAATCGGAGAAGTTGCTTGAACCTCCGACATCCCCTCCTGAAATCGGCATTCCTTTAGTGCTGCTGGTTGGGTAAGTCTTATTAGATTGCTGGGAAAGCTTCCCTGCCACAAGATCGACCGTCGTTTTTGCCATTTTGCGATAACCGGTCAATTTACCTCCCGCAATCGTGATAAGACCCGAATCGGACTCCCATATTTCATCTTTCCTTGATATTTCAGAAGGGTCTTTTCCTTCTTCAAGAATCAACGGTCTTACTCCAGCCCAGCTTGATTCGATATCATCATCGGAAATTTTCACTTCTGGAAACATATAATGTATCGACTTTAATAAATAGGCACGGTCCTCGGATGTAACGGATGGCACTGCAGGATCGCCATCATAAAAAGTGTCCGTAGTCCCTACATAAGCTTTACCGGCTCTCGGGATGGCAAAGATCATCCGTCCATCAGGTGTATCGAAATAAAGCGCCTGCTTCAACGGGAACTTCGATTGGTCGATGACCACATGGACACCCTTGGATAACTTCAGCGTTTTCCCTTTTTTCGATTGATCTTTCTCACGGATGGAATCCACCCATGGACCTGCTGCATTAATAACTTTATCTGCGTATATTTCATAAGCATCACCTGAAAGTAAATCGGCAACTTGGACGCCGTTCACCTTTCCATTTTCATATAACAATTTATCTACTTTTGTATAATTTATCGCCGTTGCACCTTTATCGACAGCTGCCTTCATCACTTCAATCGTCAGACGAGCATCATCTGTCCGATATTCGACATAGTAGCCTCCGCCTTTCAGTCCCTCTTTCTTAACGAGGGGTTCCCGTTTTAGTGTTTCATCCGCCGAAAGCATTTTCCTGCGTTCGGCTTTTTTAACACCTGCAAGGAAATCATATACACGGAGTCCAATGGAAGTACTGAATTTCCCGAAGGTGCCTCCTTTGTGCATCGGTAACAGCATCCATTCCGGCGTGGTCACATGCGGTCCATTTTCATAAACGATTTCCCGCTCTTTACCAACCTCAGCAACCATTTTTATCTCAAATTGCTTCAAATACCTCAAACCACCATGGACCAGTTTTGTCGAGCGGCTTGAAGTACCTGCCGCAAAGTCCTGCATTTCAACCAATGCCACTTTCATCCCACGGGTCGTTGCATCCAGGGCGATTCCTGCACCGGTAATTCCCCCACCAATGACAACTACATCATATTTTTCTTTTTTCAGAAGTTCGATTGTTTCTTCCCGATATATATTTGAAAACCTCATCCCTGACTCCTCCTTTAAGTAATGCTCTCTATTGTCGTGTAGCTTGAATTACTCGTGAATTCGCGCTATTTAATCGTGTATTCGTGCTGTTTACTCGTGAGTTCGCACTGTTTTCTCGTGGTTCTGCACGTTTACTCGTGAGTTCGCACTGTCTTCTCGTGGTTCTGCACGTTTACTCGTGAGTTCGCACTGTTTACTCGTGAGTTCGCGCTGGTTACTCGTGAGTCCGTGTTGTTTACTCGTGAATTCGCGCTGGTTACTCGTGAGTTCGCGCTGTTTACTCGTGAATTCTGCACGTTTACTCGTGAATTCGCGCTATTTACTCGTGAGTTCGCACTGTTTTCTCGTGGTTCTGCACGTTTACTCGTGAGTTCGCACTGTTTCCTCGTGGTTCTGCACGTTTACTCGTGAGTTCGTGCTGGTTACTCGTGAGTTCGCTTATATTCAATTGGTTCATTTGTTCTCATAGTTTCTCATTCGTATAGATATTAATATCCCTAATCTGCCTTTAAAAAACAAAAAAGAGAGACCATAAATGCACATTATCGTATTCACGATAACGCATTCATGGTCTCTCCTGTTCTCCGGCCGAGTTATTAACTTGATTTCAGTATAGCATACTCCAGCTCATTTGAGAAAGAATTCACCTTGTTTTTTTATTTAAACGCCATTGCAGCGTGTACAGCTTTTTTCCAGCCCTCATATAATTTATCACTATCTTGCTCTTCCATGGATTGTTTGAAGGTTTTGTCCACCGCCCATTGCCGAGAGATTTCTTCTTGATCCTTCCAATACCCGACAGCAAGTCCCGCTAAATACGCAGCCCCCAATGCCGTAGTTTCGTTTATGGTCGGCCTTTCGACAGGCACCCGTAATAAATCGCTTTGGAATTGCATTAAGAAGTCATTCTTGACTGCACCGCCATCCACTCTCAACGTCTGCAGCTCGATTCCTGAATCCGCCTCCATTGCATCAAGGACATCCTTCGTTTGATACGCAAGTGATTCAAGTGTGGCACGAATGAAATGTTCTTTGGAGGTACCGCGCGTCAAACCAAAAACGGCTCCCCGTACTTCACTGTCCCAATATGGAGTTCCAAGGCCTACAAAAGCCGGCACTACATATACCCCATCCGTACTTTCCACCCGTTTTGCATAGGCTTCGCTATCCTTGGCATCATGAAGCATCCGCAGACCATCTCGCAGCCATTGGATTGCGGAGCCAGCTACGAATATACTGCCTTCCAGTGCATATTCGACCTTCCCATTCAATCCCCAAGCAAGGGTCGTCAATAGTCCGTGGTCGGAACTGACAGCCTTTTCCCCTGTATTCATGAGCATGAAACAGCCTGTGCCATACGTATTTTTGGCCATTCCTTCATTAAAACAGGCTTGGCCAAATAATGCTGCCTGCTGATCACCGGCTGCTCCGGCAATCGGAATAGATTGGCCGAAGAAATGATACTCGACCGTACGTGCATACTCCTCGGATGATGGTCTTACTTCCGGCAGCATCGACTTCGGTACAGTCAATATCTCCAGCAGTTCTTCATCCCATTTCAGTTCATGAATATTGTACATCAATGTCCGGGATGCGTTGGAATAGTCCGTTACGTGAGCCTTGCCTCCTGAAAGCTTCCAGATTAGCCAAGTATCGATGGTACCGAATAACAGCTTGCCTTCCTCCGCCTTTTGTCGTGCCCCTTCCACATTATCGAGGATCCATTTCACTTTCGTTCCGGAAAAATATGCATCTATCAACAATCCCGTTTTATCCCGGAATAAATCATTAAGTCCCTTTTCCTTCAAATCATCACAGATTTCACTTGTTTGTCTTGACTGCCATACAATCGCATTATAAACAGGAGTACCTGTCTCCTTATCCCAAACGACTGCCGTTTCACGCTGATTAGTAATCCCGATACCGGCAATTTGCTCTGGCTTTACACCTGATTCCGATAGTACACCGGCAATCACTGCCAGGATCGATCCCCAAATCTCATTGGCGTTATGCTCGACCCAGCCTGGTTTAGGGAAATGCTGCGTGAATTCCTTTTGGGAGGAATGGACGATTTCCCCCTTTTCGTTAAATAAAATCGCCCGCGAGCTTGTTGTTCCTTGATCTAATGATAAAATATATTTTTCCATAGTGTATGCCCCTCCTTTTAATTAACTAGCGATATTCCTGCTTTCCAATTCATGTGACTGCTTTTTCCCAAATGCATAGGCTAATACCAATAGTACCAAGCTTGCACCCAAAACAGACCAAAATCCTACTGTTATATCCCCTAAAAAGAATGCTTTATAACAAACGGCACCAAGTGACCCCCCAACAATCGGTCCAACTACCGGAATCCATGAATAGCCCCAATTCGAATTGCCTTTACCCGGTATCGGCAGCAAAAAGTGAGCGATGCGGGGCCCCAGATCACGGGCTGGGTTTATGGCATATCCTGTCGTTCCCCCAAGTGACATCCCGATCACGACAATCAATAAACCGACAGCGAATGGGTTCAGACCCTCTGTAAAATCATTGGCACCTATGAATAATAAACCAAGAATAAGGATGAAAGTTCCAATCATTTCACTTAATAGATTTGAAAATGTATGTGGGATAGCTGGTGAAGTCGCAAACACACCAAGCTTCGTTCCTGGATCATCAGTAGCTTTCCAGTGTGGCAAATAGTGCAGGAATACTAGAGTTGCGCCCAGGATTGCTCCAATCATTTGGGCAACGATGTAACCAGGCACATCACTCCATGGAAACTCTCCAATAATGGCAAATCCTACTGTGACCGCCGGATTTAAATGCGCCCCGCTTATGGATCCCACTGCAAAAACACCCATGGTGACAGCCAGTCCCCACGCAATCGTGATAACGATCCAACCGGCATCTTTAGCATAAGATCCCTTTAAGGATGAACCCGCTCCAATACCTGCTCCGAATAAAACTAAAATCATTGTGCCTACTACTTCTCCCCAAAATGGAGTCATGAATAAAACCCCTCCCCTGATAATTTAAAAACCTTGCAAACAAATAAAAGGAGATTCACAGCAGAACTATCCTCATAAAAAAATTATGAATAGATCTGTTGTGAATCTCCTAGTCTCCGTCACATATATTAACTTGTAATGTAAAATATACTAGGTTGTGAAAACGCTGTCAATTATTTTGTGAAAAATTAATCTATTTTTCTGTAATTTTTCTCAAATTCCTCGTTCTACCCTATTAGACGATATCCCATAATTCAGTTTTGGAAGTGGTGATTGCCGACGCTCCAGCATCAAGGGCGTTCAGGACTTCATCGGAAGTACGTATGAGACCGCCTGCAAAAATGGGTGTTTGTAGTCGTTCCTTCACTTCTTTTATCATCCACGGCATAGCACCCGGCAAAACTTCGATATAATCCGGCTTGGTTTTCTGCACCAGCTTATAACTTTTCTCCAGCGCATGTGAATCTATTAAAAAGATTCGCTGGATGGCAATGACCCCCTTTTGCTTCGCTTTCAAAATAACGTTTGATTTAGTCGAAATCAATCCATATGGATTATACTCCTGACAAATGAATTCTGTCGCATATTCATCACTTCTTATGCCATGGATCAAATCGACATGATAAATCATTTTCTTATTATGCTGCTTTGCCATCATACTTACATTTTTCAATTGTGATATATGCAAATCAAGAAACACGCCTATTTCATAGGAACTTTCTAAGAATCTTTCGAAATCCTTCATGCTTGCCGAAGCAGGCAAAATCTTCTGGTCCATTATTTTCCCCCTTATCTCTGGAAAAACTAAAACTTTTAGTAATTCAGTATATTTTAAAGAGCTTGGTTTTTCAAACACATTTTAATGAATCGCCACCCTATCCATCCCTACACTAACATACCTGGCATCCCCTTTATATATTGCGGCTAAAAACGTTCCATCATAAAGAAAGTTTCATTTTCAATGAACCATCGACCAGTTCAAATGATTTAATTGTGCCCACCGGGATTTTTCTCACGATGTTCCAAGCATCAACATTCATTTTGATCATTCTATTTTCAAATTCAAAAAATGGCGGTCTGTTAAATATCCTTTGGTTGATGAAACTCCTGTCAAGCGGTTCCATTTCCACTAATTCAAATGATATCGTTCTTTTTTCCACGTGAACCGGTTTTAATGTAATCCTGAAAGCTACGTTTTTCTTAAACATCATTTTTTTCACTTCCGTCGTTCCGGAAAGCACTATATACTTTGGCGTAATCTCGACTTTAATATCCTGATCAGATGATTTCATCTTTATGATTCTCTCTATCATAGCTGCAGTTACCGTTATCGGTATGCCATTTCCAAATATATTGGATGGATCGAATGCATTCATCCTCGTATTCCCCTCCAACTTTCAATATCACGGTTCATAAGGAACGTCGGTTATAACATATGCCGGGTTAACGGATGCAGTTAACATTTCCTGAGTTAATAATCGATATATTCTAAGGAATGGTCATCAGGGCCGACACAGCAATATCATTTAGCCACCCTTGAGCCTGAATCATCAGGAGTCATGCTCGGTCTCAATCAGTCGATGATGCAATTGGCCATGGCTACCGGTGCTGGGATTGGCGGTGTTGCCGTAGAACATGTATCCCTTGCTTCCATAACCTGGATCGGTGCAACGGGGGTTGCCATTGCCATGGTCATTGTTCTGGTCCTTTCAAGTTCATCGTCAAGCAGTAAAATAGCACAGTCATAAAATCCTAGACCGATATATAAACATTCATCATAAGGCTAGATTTTAGCCTTATGATAAATCCTAAAGACGAAAGCAACAAAAAAAGAACGCCCACCAGCACGTCCCTTTTTACTTGCAGCTATCTTCATCATCCATTTTCTTCACAAAAATATCATCCGTCACCCTATCTTTCAGCTTGTTCCTCAAGGCCAATTCCGCAGCCTTCCCATCACTGGGCGACCCGTCCGAGAAATACATCGGAAACAAGGAGAAAAACATAATGTAGAAAGAAAAATATATGAACTGATACCAGATTACCGAGCTGTCCAGGATATTCTGATACACTAAGCTATATATGATCAGCATGCTGACTAAATTAAAGATAGCCCCCCCTAAATAAATCAGCGTATTCGTAAATCGATTATCATGTTTCAATCCTTTGAACTCGCAAGTCCCATTCCAAAAATAATATTTCCTCACCTCTATGTTCCGAAAGGCGAAAAGTTTATTACCACAACCGATCAAGATTTTCTTTTCTGATCCCCCAAAAATCGTAACAAAGAAAATATGCCCGCTCAAATGTATCAGCGTAACGATCGGCAAGATCAAAAAAAAGGAAAATAGAAATTTAATGATATCAGAGAGACCAAACATGTTTAATCAACCCTCCTTATCAGAGCAATTTTCTCAAAAACCCTATTACTGGGATGTTACTCTGATACCCTGTCCAAAATAGTTATAACTAGTAAATTTTCACAGTTAATTCGGCTGTTTCCTTCTTAATTCGACCTAACTCCAACTTATTTCGCCCTTCAAAAAAAACAGGCTATCTCTTTTCAAAAAAACTCGGAAAAGTGATAGCCTTTACATCATTATTTAGCGATTGGGGGTGCGAAGAATTTCTGCGTTGTTTTCTCCTGGCCTCAAGCCTGCATGTTTATATTCAGGGGTGAAAACCGATGTTTTAATCGGGCATGCGATTTGCTTCTGGGCATTTCCTTTTCCGTCAGGTACCTCGACAATCATTCCCCTCTCCTTCAAATGGGGGTGTTCGGCCGCTTCAGTGAAGGTCAGCACTGGTTCTGCGCAGGCCTCGAAATCAGCGAATATTTCCTGCCATTCATGAAAATCTCTTTCGAGGAAAGCAAGTCGGATGGCCGTTTTAAACCTGATTCCGCTTTCTTCATTGCTTTTCATGCTCAGTTCATACAATTCGGGTGCACCGATCGCTTCACATAATGCTTTTCGAAAAGGGGGCTCAAGGCTTCCAACCGAAAAATAACGTCCATCTTTCGTTTCATAAAAGTCATAAAAGGACCCTCCGTTTAACATCAGTTTTTCTGGTTCAAGCTCGAGGCCCCCTTGTAAATTCAGAGGTGCGGATATGGCATTCAAGGCAAAACTGCAGTCGGTCATGCTGATGTCGATGGCTTGGCCTTCTCCTGTTCTTTCCCTATGAATGACTGCAGATAATATACCGATAACAGCATGCAGTGAGCCTCCGGCAAGATCTGCTATTTGGGTTCCGTTTTTTGCCGGGCCGTCCTTTTTCGTACCGGAATAGCCTGATAAGCCTGCAATCGAAATATAATTGATATCATGTCCCGGTCGGTCTTTATAGGGACCGGTCTGGCCGAAGCCAGTGATGGAACAGTAAATCAGCTTCGGATTGATCGATTTCAATGCCTCATACCCCAGTCCTAGGCGTTCCATGACACCTGGACGGAATTGTTCAATGACGATATCGTATTCCTTCACTAGATTTTTTACGGATTCGATGGACTCAGATTGTTTTAAATCAAGTGTGATCGACTTCTTCGATCTGTTAAGATATTGGTTCACACCCCATGAATCCTTTGCTCCCGGCCTCTCTACTTTCAAAACGTCCGCTCCTAAATCCGCTAGCATCAAAGTGGCAAATGGGCCTGGCAGTAACGTTGAAAAGTCCAATACTTTTAAATGAGTCAATAAGGTCATCAGCCGTGCACCTTCCCTTTCTATTGGAAATATTAAAAGCTTTCCCCGTCGTTCTGTACATGCAATTTAGCAGAGTTTACGATTATCATATAACACCTCCCACGAGATTTGTATAAATTTCCATTTAACAAAAATAAAAAGCTAGGAATCAGCTTCCTAGCTTTTGATAATGAGCCTAAAGAAAACAAGTAAAAGCCGGACAAATTGTCCGGCTTTTACTTTAAGCTTGTTCATTCGTATTTTTTGTCGAAGTCAAACTCGACTTCATCCAGTTTAACGAATTTAGTCTTTCTTACCAGTTTATAGCCAAACCATAAACCAAGGAAAAGCGGGATTCCTAGGTACGCAGCTATAACACTGCCCCAATCAATCTGGTCTGAGAAAAAGGCTTGGATATTTTGAGACAGGATGACGATCATGCCAATTGCAATGGCAAAAATCGGACCTATCGGGAACCATAATGCCTTATATGGCAGCTTCTCCAATGAATGGCCTTGAGCGATGAATGCTTTGCGGAAACGGTAATGGCTGATGGAAATGCCCAGCCAAAAGATGAATCCTGTAATTCCAATGGCATTCATTAACCAAATATACACTTTACCATCACCGAATACGGAAGCTAAAAAGGCTAGCATACCGATGGAACATGTCAAAATCATTCCTGCAACCGGTACCCCTCGTTTATTAAGTCTTGCAAAAATACGCGGTGCTTGGCCATCTTTTGCCATGGAATATAGCATACGCGTAGATGCATACAGACTAGAGTTACCTGCTGATAACACCGCTGTTAAAATGACTGCATTCATAAGTGAAGCTGCAAAGGCCACTCCAGCCTTTTCAAATATGAGCGTGAACGGGCTTACCATGACGTTATCCCCTTGTAAACTTGAACTTGTATAAGGGATAAGCAGTCCTATCACAAAGATTGCCAATACGTAAAAGAGCAGGATTCTCCAGAAGACACTTTTAATGGCCTTTGGTATATTCCGTGCAGGATCTTCACTTTCACCGGCAGCCACGCCGACGATTTCAGTACCTTGAAAAGAAAAGCCAGCCGCTATGAACACGATGAAGACACCCATGAACCCGCCCGGGAATGGCGCGTCATCGACGGTGAAGTTTTTAAATCCTACTGCTTCGCCGCCCATAATGCCGATAATCATTAATATCCCAACGATTATAAAAATAACGATGGCTGTAACTTTTATGAAGGAAAACCAGTATTCGCCTTCACCATACCCTTTAACCGATAAATAGTTTAATAGGAAAATGAGCACCAAGAATGATGAACTCCACAACAATGATGGACTATTCGGAAACCAAAATTTCATGATCATTGTTGAGGCTGCCAACTCTGCCGCTATGGTCATCGACCAATTGAACCAATACGTCCATCCCAAGGCAAACCCAAATGCCGGATCGACGAATTTCGATCCATAGGTACTGAATGATCCGCTTGTCGGCATAAAGGCTGCCAGTTCCCCTAAGCTTGTCATCACGAAGTAAACCATTGCCCCAACTAAGGCATAAGCAAGTAATGCGCCGCCTGGCCCAGCTGTATGAATGGCTGCCCCGCTGCTAAGAAACAGCCCTGTGCCGATTGCCCCTCCAATGGAAATCATCGTTAAATGTCGGGATTTTAAACCGCGCTTTAATTCTTGTCCTTCTTGCTGTGGAGGATGCTGAAAGACGTCATTTTCTTGTTTTGGTATCATAAATTTTCATCCCTTTCTATATAAGCGCTTACATGTATGGGGAAATCCATTTAATAAATTTTCCTATTTCATAGACTTTCAAATAGACCTAATTTACAATTCGAATCTTCCTTTCTGAATCCTTTCTGAATCCTTCCTGAATTCCCTTACTGAATATATATGCAATTTTCATGCCAAATTTACAAAACCGCAATATTCAACAAATTAACAGAAAAAATGACAGAATAGACAAAACATTTTGCACTTTATGCCACGTTTTTTTGCACTTTATGCCAAGTTTTTTTGCACTTTTTATTCATATGGTTCAATTTAAATACATTCCAAATATTACTAGAAGAATATCCAGAAAGAATATTTCTATTAAAAACCATTTTTCCCCATTTTATTCCTTTAATTGTCATATTTTTTGCGTGTTTTCTCCATTTGATAATATATGAAGCAAATGTAAAAATGAGGTATTCTCATGAAGGAGTTGAGTGTTATGAAAGGTAAGGTATTTTTAGGAACTGCACTATCCATCGGTCTATTATTTTCTGCTATTCCCCATCAAGAAGCTTTAGCGGCAAAAAATGTGTTAAGTGTTGAAAAGTATAATAAGCATAAGGATTCGCTAGAATTCAAGTCTGGGAAACTTACAGACCCATCGAAGCAAACGGCAGAAGATATCATTCTTACCTTTTTTGACGAAAACAAAAAGTCTTACAAGCTAGAAAAGCAAAAGGCGAAAGACTCCTTCATTATCCAGAAAGAAAGCAAGGATGAACTTGGCAATACCGTCCTTAGATTGCAACAAACCTATAAAGGGGTACCTGTATGGAATTCTACACAAGCAGTATCGATTGACGCTAAAGGGGTTTTAACGGTCGTATCCGGTACGGTCGAAGCCAATCTAAACACGAAATTAGAGAAAAAGGCTAAAAAAGGCATCAGTAAATCAGAAGCTATCAAAATAGCGGAAACAGATCTGGGGTTCACTCCTGCCTATGAACAATCCCCTGAATCTGAGCTATATGTATACGCAAATGAAGGCAAGGCGGATTATGTATATAAAGTCAATTTGAATTTCTTAAGTCCGGAACCAGGAAATCATAATTATTTCATCTCAGTCAAAACGGGGAAAATACTGAATAAATATAATACCCTGGATGAAGTGACGGGAACCAATTCCGTAGGAACGGGCACAGGAGTATTAAACGACACCGTGTCGTTGAACACTACCTTATCCAACGGTAATTACTATTTACAAGACAATACACGCGGCAAAGGCATTTTCACTTACAATGCCAATAACCGTTCAAGATTACCTGGCACACTCTTTTCCAACACAACAAATGCTTTTACCACTTCTACCGATAAAGCTGCTGTAGATGCTCATTTTTATGCGGGTAAAACTTATGATTATTACAAATCCACATTTGGACGGAACTCTTATGATGGAAATGGAACCATCCTGAAATCAACCGTTCATTATGGCTCGAGATACAATAATGCTTTCTGGGATGGCACCCAAATGGTTTACGGTGATGGAGATGGCACGACGTTCATCCCATTGTCCGGCGGTCTGGATGTCGTTGCACATGAACTGACGCATGCTGTGACTTCCACTGAATCGAATCTTACCTATCAAAATGAATCCGGTGCTTTGAATGAAGCGATTTCTGATATTTTTGGCACAGTGGTCGAATTTAAGAATCAAAGTGCCAAAGCGGATTATTTGATTGGAGAAGATATTTACACACCTAAAACTTCCGGTGATGCACTCCGTTCAATGGCTAACCCAACATTGAATGGTGACCCTGACCATTATTCGAACCGTTATACGGGCACGGGTGATAATGGCGGAGTCCACACGAACAGCGGAATCATAAATAAGGCAGCCTATTTGATCTCTGCAGGCGGCACTCACCATGGCGTGACCGTCTCCGGGATCGGTATCGATAAACTTGGGACAATCTTTTACCGGGCAAACACGACTTATTTAACTACCTCATCAACTTTTTCACAAGCCAAAGCGGCAGTCGTACAAGCTGCAGCTGATTTATACGGTTCAACCAGTGCCGAAGTCACAGCTGTCAAAAATGCCTTTACAGCTGTCGGTGTGAATTAAGGGATTTACCTATATGAACGACACCTCCCTAGCTTCACTTTTAGCGGAGGTGTTTTTTTGTATGTACTATAATCGTGAGTTTACTCGTGAGTTTCGTGCATTTACTCGTGAGTTTCGCGCATTTTCTCGTAAGTTTCGCGCATTTACTCGTGAGTTGGCGCATTTACTCGTGAGTTTCGCGCATTTACTCGTGAGTTTCGCGCATTTACTCGTGAGTTTCGTGCATTTACTCGTGAGTTTCGTGCATTTACTCGTAAGTTTCGCGCATTTACTCGTGAGTTGGCGCATTTACTCGTGAGTTTCGCGCATTTACTCGTAAGTTTCGCGCATTTACTCGTGAGTTTCGCGCATTTACTCGTGAGTTGGCGCATTTACTCGTGAGTTTCGCGCATTTACTCGTGAGTTTCGTGCATTTACTCGTGAGTTTCGTGCATTTACTCGTGAGTTTCGCGCATTTACTCGTGAGTTTCGTGCATTTACTCGTGAGTTTCGCGCATTTACTCGTGAGTTGGCGCATTTACTCGTGAGTTTCGCGCATTTACTCGTGAGTTTCGTGCATTTACTCGTGAGTTTCGTGCATTTACTCGTGAGTTTGAAGCATTTACTCGTGAGTTTCGCGCATTTACTCGTGAGTTTCGTGCATTTACTCGTGAGTTTGGATTTTAGAATAAATATGGATTTTCCGATACATCATAATAAAAAGTAAAAAAAGATAACCAGACTTCGTATATTTCGACTGTCCGGAATTTTAATTCGTCCTTCTCGTGAATGTATACCTATGAAATAAAGGTTAAGCCTCAATAAATACATTAGTGTCATTTAAATGATAAAATGATTAATTCCGTAAAATAGTTGCTTTTCTCCTTATTAACTGTCAAGCTTAGATGATCTGGACTATATTGAATAGAACAAGTAGGTGACGAACATGATTGAAGTTAAAACTTCCACACTCAGTGATGGTGAGTTCAATAGAGGCGTATTCGCAACACAGGACATTAAAAAAGGTGAGCTTTTGCATGAAGCACCTGTCATTGCTTACCCAAACGAGGAGCATGTCTTCATAGAGAAAACATTGCTTGCTGATTATGCGTTTGAATATGGAATTAACCATACCGCCATGCTTTTAGGTTATGGCATGCTGTTTAATCATTCTTATACCCCAAACGCTACGTATGACATAAACTTTAAGAATCATACGTTTGATTTCTTTGCTTACACCGACATAAAAGCAGGAGAAGAAATCCTGATTAATTATAATGGTGAAGTCGATAATGAGGATCCGCTTTGGTTCAATAAAGAAGATGACGGTGAAGATGTAGCTGAATGATCATTGAACATTCATGAAAGCACTTGTGCTTTTGAAAGACCTGTCAAAGGTCTTCGAAAGCAACGGGTGCTTTTTCATTTTCCTTTTACCGGCTTGATGAATTCACTGCTGGATTTTAATCGTTTTAATTGTTGGATATTAAGCAATAAAAAACGCCCCATTAAGAACAACTTAATGGGGTGGTCATTTCACCTTAACGTACGGATGGGTTACTTGATTTTGATTTAGTCATTGATTGGAATTGGCTCTTAACCTTGTCAATGGTTTCTGGTGTGGCCAGTGATTTTATTTGAGTCATGGTTTTTTCACGAGTTTTCTTATTGCGCATTAGAAATGCGGCAGCTCCTATCAGGACGGTTCCAAGCATTTTGTTTGATGGCATGTGAGTTTCCTCCTTCAAGTTAGTCATATATAGTATTCCCTCTATCTACAGAATTAAACAAAAGCATCCTGTTGAGAGTGCGGTGTCCCTTTTATTTATCCAAATTCAGACTTTCAATATAATTTATGCTTTCAGGACTTTTCACCACTTTTTCAGCTTGATCCGGGTCAGCCTTCGTTTGCTTCATATTGAAGAGTTTATATGTCAAAACTCTTTTCACTGACTCGTTAATTCTATCCATCGGAACTTCCCCTGTCTTTGCTGCTTTTAGTAATCCGTTATATACCTCAAGCTCATGGGAATATTCATGACAGACGAGTAATAAGTCAGCTCCTGCAAGGATTGCTTGCTTCCCCATATCCTCATAGGAGAAATACTTGTTCACAGCTCCCATTTCCAAATCGTCCGTGACCACAAGCCCTTCATATTTAAGTTTCCCCCGAAGCAGGTCCTCTATGATGACTTTTGAAAGGCTTGCCGGTTTTTCTTTATCATAGGCTGGATATTTAATGTGGGTCACCATCACGAAAAACTTTTGGTTATCCATTTCACTTATGATTTGCTTGAAAGGATAAATATCCGAATTTTCCAGATCAAGTTGGTTTGCTTCCACGGACGATGTTTCGACATGCGGATCGATTTCGCTGCGTCCGTTTCCGGGAAAGTGCTTCAATGCACCCGTTATGGATACATCATTCAAGCCTTGAATGGCTTTCTTTCCGTATTGATAGACCTTTTCCGGATCTTTTCCCAATGAGCGCTCATCCGTTTTCGATAGATCAAGAACCGGGGCTAAATTTATGTTAATCCCCATGGAACCCAGTTCTGCCCCATTCAATTTTGCCACCTTGTACATGTCTTCCACAGATGCATTTTTCCCAAGGTCCTGTTGCGAAGGAAGTGGCGATACCCGTTCCCTCATCCGGATTATGTTCCCGCCTTCCTGATCGACGGCCACCATGAGCGGAAGCGAAAGTGTACTTTGATCTGCCGTTTGCTGAAGCGAATTGGATAACTTAGCCACTTGTTCAGGTGATTTCATATTGCGGTCAAAATAAATGACGCCCCCTATATGTTTTTGTTCAATAAGCTCCGTAATTTCACTGCTCTTTTCAGTTCCCCTGAAACCGACCATCATAAGCTGCCCAACTTTTTCTTCAAGCGTCATTTCTCCGAGCATTTTTTCTATTTTCTCATGGCTATCCGTAATGGCATCGACGTCTTTCCCTTTTTCGACTTTAGAATTCGCATCCATATTCAACTGAATGAACACCACTGAAAAAGCTAGGATTGCGATGAAAAGCAGGCCCATATATATTTTTCTTTTCTTCATGCTTTAACCTTCATTGACATTTTCTCTTTCCTTCCTTAATTGCCCTTTTATTGATTTCGCGGCACACTATCTTAATCATGTTCATAAATGGAACATTCTATATCATCATTGAGGATTTTTTTGCATAAAGCATTAGCCAGGTACCATACTACAAACATAGCCTAATTATAAGGAGATGCCCCCCATGAACGGAATCTTGAAAAATATTGCCGTTACCTTAAATCATGCAGTCGATTATGCAAAACAAAAAATAACAGCAATTACAGGAACAACTTCCGTTACGATAGCGGAATTAAGTGAGCACATCATCAATCAGCCTGAAACAAAACTAATCAGCAAGAACCATTTAGGGATACCCTTTTCTTTTTACCACTTACAAAAAGAAGATGTTACGTACTATTTGGAAATGAAGAGCTCTCAAATTCTCCAGTTGGATGTTCAAGCCCAGAACCATACGATTGTGTCTTACAGATCTTATCGAGATAAATCAAGCTTACCCACGGCGATTAGATTTCCTAAAACCCTTTTGTCCGAATGACTCTGGTACAAAAAATAAAAAGCTGATATTCCCTACATAAGGGGTTATCAGCTTTTTTTCAAATTTATAGGGAGAAAAACTGGTCTCTTTCCCTCGAAATCCATTTCTCGGCATCTTCTTCATCCTTTTTAACTAAGCGGTTAACGAGAATATCATGCCAAATGTAATTTTCGAGAAAATTGATATGAATGGGGTCATCTGTGTAAAACGCCGTTTCTCTCGCTTCCGAAGAAGGCCCGTAAATCGTCTCCTTGCCATCAATGGATAGGATGAACCATTTGTTCTCTCCGATATTATCCACATAGCTGGTTTGGCGATGTATATCTATACCTGATAATGGGTTTTCAACCTGAAATGCAATCCCCTTGAGAGTACAATGCTCGGCTGCCCCTTTAAGCTCTTGTTCAAGTTTCCCATACATCTTGTCCCATAAGGAAACCACCACCCTTTTCTCGGCTTTTTGAATCAAAGTACGACAGAAGGATAGGATATGCCCCTCACCTTTTAGCGTCATTACACGATTGTCGGACATCGGCTCGATTTTCTCGAATTGTTTTAGTGTATGACTGATGGATTGATAGGTATTTTTCCATTTCGATTGGACGGATTCCAAAAACACATCGACTGGTAATGGTGAATATTGTATCGAGTCATTGATTTCCTCTTTTAATACGACTCCTTCTTCTTGAAGTCCATTTAATATTTCATAGATACGTGCCCTGGGAATTCCTGATTCCTTGCTTACTTGATAGGCACTGGTTGGACCTTGGCGAACTAAAGAAACATAAGCCTTTGCTTCATATTGACTAAATCCGAGAGACTGTAGTTTTTGAATGATATCTTGCATAGTACCTCCTAGTGCTTTAAGTAAGTTATATGCCTATCATACCAAATCTCTTATCGAAATTTATTCGATTTCAAAAGGTATGCATCATATTCTTATTTACAGAATGATTTTTGTTAGTTACTATTTAAATAGTGACTAATAGAAATACTTTGGGTTATGGCTACAGAAAAAGCAAGGATTCCGCCATAATGCCAATGTTTACGGAGGTTTCCTGAATGGAAGATATACAAATTTCAACACTCTTGATGCTGATATTTTTCGGCTTTCTGGCAGCATTCATTGATTCAGTAGTTGGCGGCGGTGGCCTGATTTCCATACCCGCTTTATTATTTTCAGGACTTTCCCCTTCAGCAGCGATCGCAACGAATAAGTTGGCAAGTTCCATGGGATCTTTAACAAGTACCATTGCCTTCATTCGCTCAGGTAAGGTTGATTTTCGATTGGTATCCAAACTTTTCCCACTTATTTTCATGGGATCCTTGCTAGGTGCTTGGGTTGTCAATTTCGTCTCACCCGAACTATTAAAACCACTGATCTTAGTTCTTTTACTAGCTATAGCCATTTATACCTTTTTAAAAAAGGACTGGGGACAAGATTCGACTTACCAAAGGCTTACATGGTATAAGGCAGCACTATTTACGTTCGCTATATTTGCCATTGGTTTTTATGATGGATTTTTAGGAGCTGGAACGGGATCTTTCATTTTGTTTGCCTTTTTAATGATTGGCTTTGATTTTTTGCACTCTGCAGGAAACGCAAAATTTTTAAACTTCGGAAGTAATCTGGCAGCACTGATCATGTTCATCTTTCTTGATACCGTCAACTTTTCCTATGGAATACCGATGGGGATCTCCATGATAGCAGGAGCATTGGCAGGTTCAAAATTTGCCATTAAGAAGGGAGTTGCATATGTAAGAGTATTATTTATCATAGTTACCGTCATTCTGATCATGAAAAATATATTCGATTACTTAATGGGTGGCTAAATAGAAATTTTCAGCTACAGCAAGAACTGTATACATCTGAAAAATGCCTTATTAAACATTAATATTGATATTTGAACAAATGAAAAAGACCACTTATTGTGGTCTTCTGAATTTCAAAATAAAATTTTTAATTGGCAAAGTCAGTTTAATATTCTTTCCGCTCTATTTATAGTGTTATAGGTGATTAATAAGGCTTGAATTTAGTTAAATACTTCTTTAACCAACCTGCCCCGTTAGTCGAAAAGGGGCTGCCACAGCAACCCGATTGTTTACGAAAGCCCCCTTTACTTTAAGGGAAATTCGCTCAAATCCTCGGGATATAAAGAGTGTTCTTTTGTAAATAATAAGATTGTTAAACAATAAATTGAGGAGGACTTATATGCAAAAGGATCAACAAGCTAAAGAGAATTTGGGTTCTATTATGAAACCGGAATTTTCCGGAACTGATGCACAAAAAGTAAAACAAGAAATTCAAAAAGATGTAAGCGAAGGACAAGGTGCAATGACCTCCCGAGAGGCAGGAGCAATGCGCGATTAAAAAACCACTCTGAGTGGTTTTTTTTCTGCTTCAAAATTAAACACTTTACATCCCTCATATCGATTTAATGGAGATGCTGAAAACTTAATGATATAAGCACGGTTGGTTGAAAGACCACCTCAAGCCATGTGAATATCTAGCTAAAGAAATAAACAAATAAATATAGCAAAAGGTAAGCTACATTAATTGGGTAACCCTTATTTTTATTGAGCTATCCTGCCCCTTTAGTTCCATAAGAAAAAGCTGCCTTAAAGACAGCTCCGATCTTCAGCTAACGCACCTGTTAGTTGATTAAGGATTTTTATCTTTACTGCCTGCTACGAGCCCATATGCCCGCCGTCAGACAGCTTGCCATCCCACCAGGTAAATACCAGGCCAGCCCAAAGTGCTATGGCGCCAGGAATCCATGCAACCATTGCAGCAGCGAACGCATCATCGGCCGTAGGCATAAGGGCGACTCCAACAAAAGCCAGGATAACGGCTAAGATAATCAACGCGATACCAAGCTTCCTGAGGGGATATTTTTTCTTTGCGCTACCTTTGTTATCTGATGTTTTCGTCATAAATTCACTTCCATCATTAAAATTTGGTGGATCATTATCTCCATTTTTTCTGAACTCATTAAAGGCTTCTTCCATCAATAATTTGGCATAACCATTACCTCTGTATTGTGATTTTACATACAAATCACTTATCCAACCCACTTGATTACCATTTAAGAAATCATACCCCTTATAGATTAGAACCCAGCCAATTAATTTAGTGTCATCCAATAAGCAAACAAAATAAGCATTATATTTTGCAGAGTGTTCATATGCTTCAATCATTTTTTGCTTCTTTGCGATTTTCACCTGCTAATTCATAAACCAAGCCTTTTTAAAGCTTAACCCCATATCTTCACCCTCTAAAACACATTATTTAACTCTTGGAAATTAATCCCAGCCTTCATATATATTCGTTCTTTATACACCTATTCCTTCTTCAACTCTACTGCCCCGTTTGTTGCATAAGAAAAAGCTGCCTTAAAGACAGCTCCGATCTTCAGCTAACGCATGCGTTAGTTGCATAAGGAAGAGGTTTGAAAAAATAGCCTGTATATATTTGAACGATGAATAACTTACCTATTTTCTTGTGTTTGTTTGCACCATATACAGAAAATTGGGAAAAACGTAATCAAAAACGTAACCATTTTTATAAAAAACTCGTCAAGCGTAAAATTGAAAGTATGAATTAAAGCCGCATTGGTATTCCCTGACTTTCTTTGAGTGTGGGGTGTTGAGAAAGTATCTTGCTGAAAAGATCGAGACTTATCTTTTTATTCAGCTACCTAAGCCAAGTGAGTATCCAAATGTTTTAAAAATTTCTGCTTGAGATTACTGGTGTATCCAAAATAACGGCTGATCTATTGATTCTGCTACTGAAATTTTTAGTGAGGAATGGATATCTGATGACGAGTTTTTTGTCACCGAATCTGAAATTTATGGGAATAATAAACTCTATCATCAATTTAAAAAAGAACTTCGAATAAGAAAAACATAGGGAGATCTTAGTCTTCCTATGTTTTCATTCATATTATTTATCTGTTTGTTTTTGCTTCTTTTTCAAATACTCCGCACGTATTTTTTCAAGTTGCTGCTTTTTATCAAATTTGGCAGGCTTCTGTTTTTCATGAAACTTTGTCACAGCTACCTTACCTTTGGTATCCAATTGATATTTTCCCACTTTGTTCACCTACTTTTCATGTCTTTAAAGAGAATCTATTCAACAAATATAATATACCTTATTTTACTGAAGTAAACCTTATTACTTTATTAGTGTACTCTAACTTTGCATATATCAGTAAAAACATTAAAAACTTAGTAAAATAATTCATCGCCAAATGGTATTCATTTCATTGCTATAATCAAAATAAAATGCCTTGACACTCTGCATAAGCCTCAATAATTCTATTTCTTGTTTGTTCAGCTCTCTTCTAAAGGTCCAATTGTTCGTTAAATAAGGTTTAAAATATTAAAACAATCTAAGTCTACTCCATCTTTTAAATGGTTCTTAATGCTAATAACCATTACGTTCTCGATGATTTCAAATTTAGGTTTCTGAGGGGAAATATTGTTTTTTTGCAAAGTCTTTTTACTACTTGTTTAAAAAAATCTACACCCCCAATATTTTTCTCCAAAAAAGCACCCCTTGTTATTAACTTTTCTACTTATATCTATCTTAATCCAAATATTACCTTATTCAACTAACCTGCCCCGTTAGCTCCATAAGAAAAAGCTGCCTTAAAGACAGCTCCAATCTTCAGCCTGTTAGTTCTATAAGAAAAGCGAACCTTATTCAAGAATCGCGCTCGATTACTGAAGAACGAATATAAAACCTTGGTACCAAATGGCCTTGTCATTTATTTATTTATTTATTTATGATACGGTTCACCGCACCTATTCAAGCAGTGATTTTTTAAAAACTGTCAACCTTTTAATTTTACACTTCTACTTTAAATCGACGCTGCTGAGGAAGCAGCTGCTTGATCAGCCTTCACACAATCAATTGCAACAACGAGTGCAATAATAATGGTTTCCATCTCTTCATCTATTATTTGAACCTTGTAGCTATCGCCCCAAGTGAACCACTCCTTGCCCACTTTACCTACGATTTTACCATGCTGTAAAATTTGAAAATCCATATCCCACCAATTACCATGTACTTCAATGCCTGCCGCATCAATTGTATATCGTGCTTTAAATAAGGAAAATTCCTTCTTTATTGTTAATACCTCTCGACCATTCACCTCAACCAAAAACTTTGGTAAAAAGCTGAACACCTTTTTCGTAATGAGTGCTACTTCATCTCTTGCTGTATTCATAATGGAGAAAGTTTTTGGAACTTGCATAAAACTTCCCTCCACGTAATATATATCCTTCTCCTGCTGATCCTTTACTGTAAATTTCCCGCTAAGACTGAATACCTTCTGCTTTATATAAAGCTGCCTCATACTTATGCCTCCCAACCTTAAGTCTTTTACATTACTTACGTTTGAAATGGGCATCGGTTCCAATCTTATGCATTAAATTCCAAATAATAGCTCCACTCAAAAGCGCCTTCTTTTCGGTTCACCACTATTTATCCTTAACTAATTTACCTTTTGTAAAGTCAGCAATTCTTCCTCGCAATCTAGCCCAATTGTTGAACAACTCCTTATGTACTCTTGAACTAACCTGCCCCGTCAGTTCCATAAGAAAAAGAGTTGCCAAAGCAACTCCCTTATTGAAGTAAAGCACCCGTTAGCTTAATAAGGTGTTTTATATTTTTTATGCAAAGAATAGGTCTGTTATATGAGTCTTACAAGCTAGTAAACCCTTGCTACATCAAGGTTGTATAAAATCCTGAATAAACGATAAAAAACGACTAAGAGCCAAACTCCTGATACACATGGGTTTGGCTTTTTTAGCTACTTCCAATAATGTGATGTTATGTCAACCTCACATGTATATGATATTCATTTAGACAGGGTCAACTGGGAAAATCGCCAATCCGAAAGGACCATTTAAAACGCCTGCACCAAACTCCCTTACACGTACAGGACTAGTAGGAAGGATAATATTATAAATTTCTACCGTACTATTGTTAAAATTTGCTGCATACAGAGTCGTATCTGTAATCGCCAATCCCTCAGGACCACTTAAATCCCCTGCACCAAACTCCCCTACATGTATAGGATCAGTAGGAAGGGTAATATCAAATATATCTATCGTACTATTGTTAAAATTTGATACATACATAGAACTTGGAGGAACGACAGGATCCCCAGGAAGGATAGGATCAATAGGATAAAGCGCCAATCCGGCAGGACCACTTACGTCATTCACCTGCTTTACAAGGGAAGGAAACCCAGGCGAAGAAATATCAAAAGCGGCTACCGTGTCATCGCCGGAATTTGATACATACAGAATGTCACCTGTAATCGCTAATCCGCTAGGCTTACTTAAGCCTACTGGAATATCTAATCCGCCAAACTTCTTTATAAATAAAGGATCCTGAGGAGTGGAAATATCATAAATGGCTAACGTGCTATCGAGTTGATTTGCGATATAAAGAATGTTGCCTGTAATCGCGAATCCGGTAGGTTCACTTAAACCTGTACTAAACTGCCCTACACGTATAGGACCTGTAGGAAAGATAGGATCACCAGGATGGATAGGACCAGTAGGTAACGAAATATCAAAAATTGCTACATTGTTATCGAATTGATTTGCGACATAAAGAGTGGTACCTGTAATCGCTAATCCGGTAGGGCCACCAGTAGGACCATTTAAAACGCCTGGAGAATCTACTGAACTAAACTTCGTTACAAATAAAGGATTTGGAGGAGTGGAAATATCAAAAATTGCTACCGTGTTATCGTCACGATTCGATACAAAAAGAAATGTAGATATCACAGGAGGAAGAGTTCCGATTAAATCCAGAACATTTTCAAATTTGAACTCCAAGAGCATTTCCTTTTTGATGACGTCACGAAGGGTTCTTTGAACACTCGAATCAACAGCAAAAAGTTCGGCTAACGACACCACTGCAGGAGAAAGTGCGGTTCCTGTAGGTAATGTTCCTAAAACAAATTGAAGCTTCTCTGCCTCGGCATTTATGATGTGAGCCAGAGCTAGTTCTTCCAGAGCAATGGAACTTAACAGTAAAGGAATCGTCTGCTCTACCGTAACAGAAATGGTAGGAGTAATATTAGGTATATTTGGAAAAGACAAAATCATTCACCTCTTTCAATTTTTAAGACTATATATAAATTATGGTTAATGGTGTAAATGGGACACGGCCCTTGTTCCGTTATAAGTAATTTTTGTTCTAGTTCAAGAAATCCCTAACGAAATAACCTGTCTAACTTTATGGGGTCAGTTCAATCTTAGGAGACGCCAAATAACTGAAATCAATTAACGAAAGTGATTTACTAGAATCATAAAAGGTGAATATTATGTCAATTGAAAAGACGATTTTTCCTACTCTAATGGGAAAAATCGTCTATGTGTGAATGTTTTGGGCGCTGAACCAGTTTAAGGACAATTCAAGAGAGCGATTTCACCTTCTCCTAGGTCTGTTACCGTTGCTATGAATGTGTTACCGTTACCAGTAATCGTTAAGCTAATATCATCTGTTACTTCGTTCACGGTGAGAGCGTATACAGGATTAGCACCAAACACATTAGTGCCTGCTGTGATAGTCCCTTGGCCTGTTATTGTTACTGTAGCATTGTTAGGGCAATTAGGAACGTTAAAGGTAGTTGCCGTGAAAATAAATGCAGCGACACCATCGGATCCATCGAAATCAAACTCAAAGAAGTTGGCATCTGGTGTGCAGCTCGAACATATGAGACCATTATAGGTAACTCCTCCAGGTGGATCTTGAACGACTTCGTTAAATGTAACAGTTGTGCCTGCTGCGCCTTGTCCTCGGTTAATGGAAAAGGCATTTCCTGCTACTGGCATGCCCGTTACCTGACAACCGCAAGCTGGTGGAGGCGGAGTTGGGGGAATAGTTGTTAACAAATCCAGAACGTTTTCAAACTTGAATTCCAACAACATTTCCTTTTTGATGACGTCACGAAGGGTTCTTTGAACACTCGAGTCAACAGCAAGAAGATTGGGTAACGAAACCACTGCAGGAGAAAGTGTGGTTCCTGTTGGTAATGTTCCTAGAACAAATTGAAGCTTCTCTGCCTCAGCATTGATGATGTGAGCGAGGGCTAATTCTTCAAGAGCAATGGAAGACAAAAGTAGCGGTACAGTCTGAGCAGTCGTAATCGAAATGGTTGGTGTAATATTAGGGATGTTTGGAAAAGACAAAATGATTCACCTCTTTTTTAGTTTAGGAAGCCATAAACATGAGTGTATGGGTTTCCCATTTTGTTATTTGCATGGACAGAGATCTTTAATAGGACATTCTTTCTATAGTTATGCAACAAGCCTTTGAATGACTGAGCGTTTGTCATGTGTAGACGTTAAACTTATACCACCTTGCAAAAAAAATTCAAAAAAACCACTTTATATAGGGAAAATAGTCATGGATCTATATTCAGTTGAGGAAAAATTATTACTACCTGGAGAAACATCATTATTAAAAACAGGTATAAAAATCGGGTTACCAACAAATAAGAGGCTCAAATTAGACCTAGGAGTGGATTAGCTTTAAAACACTCTATAACAGTTTTAAATAGTCCTGGAACCATAGATGAAGGTTACAGAGGAGAAATTGGAGTTATTTTAATTAACCACGGGAAAGATGCATTTCATATTGAAGTTGGAATGAGAATCCCTCAAATGGTAATACAACCTACATATAAATCGGTAGTTAATGAGGTTAGTGAATTATCAGTAACCGCTAGAAACGAAGGTGGCTTTGGGTTATCAGGTATTAGATAACATCTTAACAATGGATGTTCTTGATAAGGAATAATTTTTTTTGGAATAGATAATCACGCACGCTGTTTACATAAAGCATCAGAATAAAGCCAATGGAATTCTGGATTCCATTGGCTTTATCTGTTCTCTGTTCTCATTTATTCTACAACTATTAATTATTCTTTTTGGTTTTCCCTCCGGTTTACCACTAGTGAGAAATCCATTAGTTCCATAACGCTTTTCTTACTTTCCTTGCAAAAACTAATGGGGCATCAACAGCTTCGATATTAACGTAAACCAAATTCGGATTATCAAAAAGCCACTCATTGTGTATGGATGAAACTATTATTCCTTGTTTAAGAATGGAAGCAACAAAATTCTCGACTTCTTTTTGCAAGAGTGCTACCCTACCTAGGCACAATGCTCGTCCAGTCTTATTATCTCTTGATTCAAATGAGAAAGAAGAGGTTACTCTAAAACGTTTTCCTGAAATTTTTGCTTTTATTTCATTTCGATTTATGGTTGTCACACATTTTCCACCCGCAAATCCTTCTTGGCCGCCGATAATTCTTGCAAACTCTTGACAAATTAATTCATCATTAGATGCCATCTATTCATCTCCTCCCTAGTATTAATAGGATATGAATTAATGAATAGATTCGAAACGGATATGCAGCTCTTTTGAAATAAAAATTATGAAAATTATTTATATCTTATTCAAACTAACCTGCCCAGTTAGTTCCATAAGAAAAAGGCTGCCGCAGCAACCTCCCTTTTTGAACTAAACCACCCATTAGTTGAAGAAATTTGTTGCCTATTATTCTTGAGTGTACTCGTCACTTTTGTATTCTAAAAGATCTCCCGGCTGACAGTCTAAAGCCTTACAAATAGCTTCTAACGTGGATAGTCGAATCGCTTTTGCCTTTCCATTTTTCAATATAGAAAGGTTAGCCATTGTTATTCCAACCCTCTCCGAAAGTTCTGTTACGCTCATTTTCCTTTTAGCCAGCATCACATCAATATTGATTATTATTGCCATGTTATTCACCTCAGACTATTAAGTCGTTCTCTGATTTTATATCGATGGCTTCTTTTAAAAGTCTTTGAAGAACAGCCGCAAAGACCGCAATCACCATGGGAGCAAAAATCAAGCCCATTCCGATTAGTACGAGACCCGGTGCGTCATCTATCTCCGCCATGATATAGACGAGTGGCAGAGCAACCACGTACAAGCCACTGATTGTGATGGCACAGTTTTTGATTTTCTTTAGGGCTCTTACAGATAATTCCGAGAAAGCTTGGTTCTTGTCAATATAGCTTAAAAGGTTAAAAGATTGATACAAAGCGAAGTAAAATGGGATCGCCGAAACATACATAACCATTAAAATTCCATATACCACATAAGCCAAATCTGAACCTCTTTCTGCTGCTTCATTTGCTTCATTCGCTATCTGAGGCAACAAAAATAGACACAAAGCAAGAACAGGAATACCAATAAAAATAACAGCTACCTTTAAAAAGAGTGTTGAACTTGGTTTCATAAAAAGCACCTCATTTATTTATTGTCAATTTGAATTTAACACATGTTTTATTGTTTCACAATAAAATATTATTGATTTTAATTATATTGTTATTGTTTATAGACAAGATAAAAAGCATTCCTCATTACAGCGAAATGCTCTATAACTTTAAACCATTCAATTTATAACTTGTGCAACTAAACTTCCCCGTTAGTTCACCAATAAAATCAACAATATCCTTTAAAATTGCAAAAAAATAAGTACAACACTTAGTTCCCGCCATGGAATGTGACATATAGGAATTATTTGGGTATATGATAGGTATAGAATGTGTGGAAAGGTGTGATTGGATGATTAAAAAGTGGACTGGCGAAGAAATGGTAGATCTATCGGGGCAAACCATTGTAATCACTGGTGCTAATAGTGGACTTGGCTTCGAAACGGCTTTTGCACTGGCCGGTAAGGGGGCAGAAATCATTCTTGCCGTCCGGAATTCTTCAAAGGGTGAAAAGGCGGTCGATAGAATCATCTCGGTCCACCCTAAGGCAAATGTACGCGTTATGCAGCTGGATTTAAGTGATTTAAGCAGCATTCGGCATTTTGCTGATTCATATAAGGAAAACTATGACTCACTCTCCGTCCTTATCAATAACGCAGGTGTGATGATTCCGCCTTACAGCAAGACGAAGGATGGTTTCGAGCTACAATTCGGCAGCAATCATCTCGGTCATTTTGCTTTGACAGGCCTCCTGCTTCCGCGTATCCTTTCTACTCCAAAATCGCGGGTGGTCACATTGAGCAGCTTGGCCGCCAACAATGGATTCATGGATTTCGAAAATCTAAATGGTGAAAACGGTTATAAACCAATGAAATACTATGCGCAAAGCAAGCTGGCCAATCTTCTCTTTGCCCGCGAATTACAGAACAAATTCAACCAGCATGATGCAAACCCGATTAGCATTGCCTGTCATCCGGGCCTTGCCCATACCAATCTCATGTCACGCGGATCTGGCAAGCCCATGAATAAATTTGTCCACTTTCTTTCCAAAACCATCACCCAGCCCGCAAATCTGGGCGCATTGCCCACTCTTTATGCCGCAACGGAACCTACATTAACAGGCGGGGAGTATATCGGTCCCGATGGCAAGAAAAGCAGAAAAGGCTTTCCTAGAAAAGACGATATCATCGATACCTTATATAATGAAGAAACCTCGAAAAGATTATGGGCTATTTCGGAATCCATGACAGAGGTCAACTATCGTTTCACTGAAAGCATTACGCCAACCTAACTAAAATGCTCACCATTAAAGCGGGCTTATAGGTTAAGTCTGCTGCCCATGAACATGGAAAAAAAAGAGGGGGCATAATGCCCCCTCTTTTCACTTCTATCATTCAGCGTCAAAAACTTCGACTTTTTCCATTTTGTCGCCATTTTTCATAGCTTTTGCTGTTTCAAGTCCAGATGTCACTTTACCGAATACCGTGTGAACGCCGTTAAGATGCGGTTGTGGTGCGTGCACGATAAAGAATTGGCTTGAGCCTGTATCTTTTCCGGCATGTGCCATTGATAGGCTGCCTGCCTCATGTTTGTGAGGGTTTCCTACTGTTTCACATTTGATTTGTGTGCCGCTTCCGCCTGCACCTGTACCTGTTGGATCTCCGCCTTGGCTTACGAAACCAGGGATGACACGGTGAAAGACTACGCCGTTATAAAATCCTGTGTTTGCTAAGTTTTCGAAGTTGGCAACTGTGTTCGGTGCTTCGTTCGGGAAAAGGTCGAATTCGATCTTTTCTCCATTTTCCATAAGTATGTATCCTTTTTTAGCCATGTAAAACATCTCCTTTAATATGAACTGAATCAAATCTAATAGTAACATTTTTAGAAGCAGAAAGAAAAGCAAGCACTACTTATTTCGATTTGTATCATTATACATCACAACGTTTTTTCTTTATAATTGGATAGATTCATTATAAAAGGGGGAACGAACCATGATACAGCAATTTGATGCATTAGTCGTGAACAAGCAAGATGATCAATTCACCGTTAACATTCAGAAACTATCAGTTGATGATCTGCCGCAAGAGGACGTGCTCATCCGTGTTCATTATTCCGGTGTGAACTATAAAGATAGCCTTGCCAGCATTCCGAATGGAAACATTGTCAGCAGCTATCCGATCGTTCCGGGAATTGATATGGCTGGTGTTGTCGTTTCATCTGAGGATTCCCGCTTTAAAAAAGGGGACGAAGTCATTGCGACCTCCTATGGGATTGGCGTTTCACAATCCGGCGGCTACAGTCAATTTGCCCGTGTTCCTGCAGATTGGATCGTTCCGCTTCCTGATGGCCTTACAATGAAAGAGGCGATGATCATCGGAACGGCTGGTTTCACTGCAGCTTTATCGGTTCAGCGTCTGGAAGAAAATGACCTTACTCCTGGGCAAGGGAGCGTTCTCGTCACTGGTGCAACTGGCGGGGTTGGCAGTTTCGCTGTCTCGATCCTTTCCAAACTAGGCTATTCCGTTGAAGCGAGTACAGGAAAAGAATCGGAACATGGATACCTGAAGGAAATCGGTGCGACGACTATTATATCCCGTGAAGATGTATATGATGGCAAGCTGCGGGCACTGGGCAAACAGAAGTGGAGCGGGGCGGTAGATCCCGTCGGCGGTGAACCGTTAGCCTCGGTCCTTAGCCAAATCAAGTATGGCGGATCTGTAGCGGTCAGTGGATTAACGGCTGGTACAAGCGTTCCTGCCACCGTCTTTCCATTTATCCTCAGAGGCGTTAATTTACTTGGTATCGATTCGGTCAATTGCCCGATGGATACAAGATTGAAAGTTTGGCATCGCCTTGCCACCGACTTTAAACTTACGCATTTAGAACAGCTCATTCAACAGGAAATTACAATTGATGAATTGCCTGACATCCTTCCTACCCTATTAAAAGGGGAAGCAAGAGGCAGAACGATCGTTAAGCTATAATCCAAAAAGTGACGAGAGCATGGCTTCTCGTCACTTTTCATTGTGAACTTTCATTGATCGGGAGAATGATTTCTACAATCGTCCCTTTTCCCACTTCGCTGCTGAAATGAATTTCCCCATTATGTTCATGGATGATTTTAGTACTGACCATGAGCCCCAACCCTGTTCCTTTTTCCGAGGTGCTATAAAAAGGCTGCCCTATATGCTTCATGCGCTCATTTGAGATTCCACAACCTTGATCAATGAATCGGATCATTGCGGAGGCGCCCTCATGGTTTAACTGTATATGAAGTTTGCCGCCATTCGGCATGGCTTCTATCGCATTATTGACGACATTCGTGAATACTTGTCTTAACTGATTCGGTTCGCCAATGACTGATGCCAAATCCGTATTGAATTCCTTGATGATTTCAACATCATTCAATATCGCTTGAAACTCGGCTAACGTAATCACACTATCCAATATTTCGTTAAGCTGTATCGATTCACAAACCTTCGCTTCAGGCTCTGCTAAACTTAAAAATTCATTGGCCAGGATTTCGATTTTCTCAACTTCACTGACCGTCATTTCAAGATAGTCCTTTTGCTCAGGGTCTTCCCTTAATAATTGTAAAAATCCTTTTACCGTAGTTAATGGATTTCTTATTTCATGTGCGATGCCCGCAGCCATCTGTCCTACCGCTGATAACATATTGGATTTACAGAGCAGCTCATCGGTCTTTTTACGCTCCGTAATATCCCTGCAAAATACCTGTATGGCTGGCTGACCTTTATAAATAATCGGAAGCCCGAGTGTTTCTCCATAAAATACTTGTCCGTCAAGTCGAATGAACTTTTGTTCCAGTAAACCAACTGCCTGATAATCGTCCCTCATTATCTCGATTCTTTTTTGTACACTTTCCCGGGAATCAAGGTGAACGAATTGAAAAACCGATTTACCGATAATATCTTCCACACTATCCATCCCAAGCATTTTTGCCCCCATGGGATTCATATACTCTATGATCCCATTGCGATGCACAAATATCGCTTCAGGTGACACCTCCACTAAACTGCGATACCTTTGTTCACTTTCCTTCAAGGCAGCTTCAGCAAGTTTTTGATTCGTGATATCCCGATAAACGAAGACCAGTGCACACGGCTCATTTTCTTTATCCCGGATATTAAATAGGGAGATGCTCACATCGATTAACCGGCCATCCTTCCTTTGCCTGACCGTTTCAAAGCCTTTCTTTTGTACCCCAGCCCTAATCTGGTCATGCAATCCTTTGACTGATTCCTTCAAGAATTCAGGAATAATGGGAAATGGCATGCCAATGAGCTCATCATTCGTCCAACCGAAAAACTCTTCAAAAGCTGCATTTACTTGAAGAGTCTTACCTTCCAGATCAACAATGGAAATGGCGTCCGGGTTATTCTCCATGAAAGACCTGAATTTCCAAGTATTCTCCTCCGACTGTTCCCCCATTTGCCCTTGTCCATAATTAATAAGCCCTTTACTCATCAATTTTTTTATTCCTTTCTTATCCGGAAATTTACTGTCTCAATTTTACAGTAACAGTAAATCATTTGCCAGTTTTATCATATGATATTTACCATTTAGGGTTTGATGCACAAAGAGGCTAAACCTCCATAAGGTTCAGCCTCTTCATTAAAATGTATTATAAATATTTTGACATTCTGCACCTGTTGGTTCATAAAAGCAATGAAGCTTGAATCGGCCAACCAGAGGCTGATTATACCAGGTTGCCGGACAATCTCCCGGTGGCCTGAAGTACCATAGGCTAAATTTCGAGGGCCATAGCCTTTCACCATTTACACTGCGGCGTGCAAGCCTTTTTTCCCTATCCCTTGCTCGTTGATAAAAATACCCCTTCTGTACAGCTTCAAAGGCATGTTCCTGATAAATCATGTCTGGAATCGTCCTTAACCCTTTGAAATCGGAACAGTTCGACCTGATCCGATTCACCCCTACATTCCCGATCATCAACATGCCTTGATCGCCTTCGCCCTCGCCTTCAGCTCTAAGCAACCTTGCCAATAAAGCAATATCGGCATCAGTGTGCTTTACAACAGCCATCCCATCACCTCCACTTTTTTATCCTATGCCTTAGAGATGGAAAAATGCTCCGTTTTTTAACAAAATCTACATATAGAGTACATGTCCCATCAATAATACAATCCTATACTTAAGTAAGGTTGGATAGCACGAGTGGCTATCATGGTATATGGCGAAGGCGGGGCCAATACTTTCTTATACATATAAAAAAGGCGGCACATATTGTGCCGTCTTTTATCTTGTCCCATCATTCTTTCGCTTCAAATGCGGCTTCAAACGCCAATGATACCTTTTCGAACTCTTCATCCGATTCGATATCAAGCAGCTCACCTTCGCCTTCGACCCTGAAAAAGAAAATATCGATATCTTCTTCAGTATCCTCTTCAATATCCTCAAGCAGACCTACCGCTACATATTCCGTTCCTTCTACATCCAATGATCCTAAAACCTCAACTTCATGGCCTTCATCATTGTCATCAGCAAGTGTGAAAACTTCACCTTCACGAATTTTCCCCATATTACCTCTCCTCTCATATCCATTAATAATGGTGTTGTTTCCATAGTATATCGACTAATCCATATAGAAACAAATTTTTACCTTGTAAAAATATTAAATTCTATTCTTTCCAACATAATGTAATGTAAACGCAATAATTTTATACCTCGAATCTGAATAGACAATATTATGAAAAAAATATTATCCATAACGTCACCGCTCACCTTCCGATATTCACCAATAATTCCTCTTAATTAACATTATTTTAAATATTATCTAAAAACGGCTATAAAAATGTAATTTAATTCCGAATAATGTTATACATACTATTTATCAGCATATTGCACATGGACATAATGAAGGAGGAAGTTTTCTTGGCTGCGAAAAGGGTCGATCACATTGGCATCGTTGTAAAAGATCTTGAAAAATCCATCGCCTTTTATCAAGATGTGCTGGATTTAAAATTAAAATTACGCATGCCTCATACTAATGGGGTAATCGAACTGGCATTCCTGGGTTACGAAGAGTCGGACGAAACAGAAATAGAATTGATTCAAGGATATAGCGACACACTGCCATCCGAAGCAACGATCCACCATTTTGCCATTACCGTGGATGATATCGAAAAAGAATATGCCCGGATCAAAAGCTTGGATAACACCGAGCTTATTGAGGAGGAAATCATCACACTTCCAAATGGTTATCGCTATTTCTACGTTTATGGACCAGAAAAAGAGTGGATTGAATTTTTCCAAAGGTAACTAGCATACTAAAAAAGCAGAGTCCATGGGATTTCTGCCTTTTTAACGTTCACTCTTAAGCTATTCCTTCTGAACAGCCTTCAAAAATACACTTCAGTCCATTTCCCATGAGCTTTTCCATGATAAATAACAGTCGCGTTTTTCAAATGGTACGTTCATTTCATTTATAGCGAGAAAATCAAATTTACAGATAAAAAACCTTTCTTTACTTAAATGAAGTAATTTCTTAATATATCCCATTTATCCTTAGATGTATCAAGTATATTTTTTGGAGGTATGCATTTTGGGGAAAATGAGTAAAAAGGTAGCAGGAATTACGTTAGCGGGTACAGTAGCCCTTTCATCACTGGGTATTTCAACATTGAAGGAAGATGTTCAGGCAAAAGACAAGAAAAAAGAACCAACAAACGTCATCATGATGGTTATGGACGGAACAAGTACAGGTGCCACAACCCTTTCAAGGTGGTATAAAGGCGATAATCTGGCCATGGACGAAATGCTGGCCGGTGGTATGCGTACATACTCAGCTGAATCAGCGATTACAGACTCAGCTCCTGCAGCAACAGCGCTTGCGACAGGAAATAAATCCAATGATAAATTTGTCGGTGTCCTGCCATCCATCGTCAATTCCCCAGGGCTCGATCCGGTTAATCCGAAAAATGCCCATAAACCAGTCGCCAACGTATTGGAAGGAGCGAAACAAGCGGGAAAGGCAACTGGCATCATCTCTACCTCTGAAATCCAGCATGCTACACCCGCAGGCTTTTCAGCTCATGTGACACATCGAAGCAATTACGCTGATATTGCGGAACAGCAGGTTTATCAGGGCATTGACGTGGTTTTGGGAGGGGGCAAGGAATCCCTTTCACCAGGTAAAACAAAAAATGCAAGAATTGATGGGGAAAACCTTTTGGAAGTGCTTGATGATGGCAAATATGACTTTGTTGAAACCCGAGATGAGCTGTTAAACTCTAAATCTAATAAAATTTGGGGAAGCTTTGCACCAAGTGCCCTAGCCTATGATTTTGATCGTGAAACAACAAAGCCAAGTGAGCCCACTTTAGCAGAAATGACCAATAAAGCCCTTAAAACCTTGAAAAAAGATAAAGACGGCTTCTTCCTATTTATTGAAGGCAGCAAGATTGACTGGGCTGCTCACGGAAACGACACAATCGGAATGATCAGTGATACTTTAGCTTTTGATAATGCCGTGGACGAGGCACTTAAGTTTGCAAAAAAAGATGGAAACACGATGGTTATTGCTGTAACGGACCATGGGAACAGCGGAATTACAATGGGTAACTTAAACACGAACTCCTCCTACCCGGAAACACCCGTTTCAGCCTACATCGATCCATTAAAGAAAGCGAAGATGACAGTTGAAGGAGCTTTAAGTAAGTTGAAATCAGATAAATCCAATCTAAAGGAAGTTGCAGCCCTTTATGGACTTAATGATCTGACAGCTGAAGAATCAGCAAAACTATCCTCTTCAAAAAACGTAGGGGCTGACATGACAAAGATGCTTGCTAACCGTGCCAACATTGGTTTTACAACAGGCGGTCATACAGGGGAAGACGTATTTCTGTATTCTTATGGCCCATCAAAACCGACAGGATTAGTGGAGAATACAGATCTCGCTAAAAAGATGGCCCAATTCATGGGGTTTGATTTACAAAAGTTATCGAATAAACTATACATGAATGCTAAAGATTCCTTTGAGAAAAAGGGATATTCAACCCGTATTGATGTGTCTGACCCGAATAACCCAGTTTTCGTAGCAAAAAAGGGTAAGCAAAAAGTGGAGTTGCCTGCAAATAAGAATATCGTTATCATGAAGACTTCTAAGTCTACACAGCAAAAGAAAATAAATGCCATCACCGTTTACAATGGAAAAGACTTCTATATATCTGAACAAGCATTAAAGGCAGTCAAGTAAGCATCACTTCTTTATTATGATGAGCGAATGGAAGGAGCCCCTGTTTAACAAGGGCTCCCTTTTTTATGAATGTTCTTTGTAGTACTAGTACTTGATTCAAGTGAATGAAAGACTTTCATCCCTAATCACTTTCACCACCACGCTTCACCAGCTTGCCTTTTTAACACCCGGCAGATGCCCTTTATGTGCAAGTTCCCTAAAAGCGATACGGGACATGTTGAATTTGCGCATATACCCACGCGGTCTCCCTGTTACTCCACAACGATTGTTGACCCTTGTCGGCGAAGAATCACGCGGCAGTTTAGCCAATGGAGCATAATCCCCTTTCGCCTTCAATTCCCTACGGATTTCTGCATATTTTTCGACCATTGCCAACTGTTTTTGTGCTTTTACCACTTTGGATTTTTTCGCCATTTATATTCTCCTTTTTTAAACATAATGATTTTATAAATTCTATAAACTGTTCACAATCCGTTCCGCTGCCTGTCTTGCTCCCGATATATTCCTGGATATCGGGCCATTTCAAGTTCAGCCAATGCTCCCGTTACATCTAAACCAGGTCCACACTGCAATGACTGCGATACAATCGGATAACCACATTTCGCGCAGCGTAAATCATGCTACTGGATGACTGGCGTTAGCCAATCCTTCCCTGGCATTGATGACTTAAAGCCGGTCGCCAAAAGGATCGTCCCTGTTTGTTGAATAACCTTTTTGTTTTTATCCCTGAGGCTAATATGCCCGTCCCTCCGCACAGCGCTTATCACTTCAACATCCATCACACGCAATAATCCCTGTTTAACCTGATTCATCAGCGCTTTATGTAAGTCAGGTGGAATGGATCCCTTATTACGGGCCTGGATAAGACTAAAATGCAGCCATAATCGTACCTTGAATGCCTCCGCCAATAATGATCCATTCCAACATGAACTTCCCTCCTTTTACATCCAATCTCTTCATAAAGCATAATCATTACGATTTAAATCTCGAAATTACTTCGTTTCACGGTGAAGCGTGTGTTTCTTTAAACGCGGGCAGTACTTTTTCAGCTCGATCCTGTCCGGGTTATTCCGCTTGTTTTTCGTTGTGATATAGTTCCGGTCCCCTGATTCAGTGCATGCTAAAGTAATGTTCACTCTCATGTTTTTTTCCTCCTAAATTTTAATGGACTATTTCCGTAAATGCAGGTAATGGATCTTCATACAGAGACCAATCCTGCTGCAACTCTGCTGAAGTCAGTAAACATTGATCTAGTTCACGTTCTATCTCCTCTTGATTCATCTCGATGCCAATCATCACCAGCTCCGTCATCCGGTCACCATATACCGCATTCCACCGTTCCAGTAATTCAGGTGCTTCCTGCAAAATTTGGAGCTGTTCTTCCTCAGGGTAAGCTGCGACCCATTTACCGGCTGCTTGTATCGTTAATGACGGTCCTGCTTGCGATAGCAATCCGGCTATATCATTTCTTGATGCCAGCCAAAGGAAGCCCTTTGCCCGCACCACTTCCACCGGCCAACTTTCTAACCACGTCATCAGCCGTGATGGATGAAAGGGTAATTTCCTTCTGTAAACGAAGGATGAAATCCCGTACTCAAGGGTTTCAGGGATATGCTCTTCATTCAACTCTTTTATCCAGCCTGCACCTTGGCTTGCCTTTTCAAAATCAAATAAATGCGTATTCAATACTTCCTTTAGCTGCACCTTGGAATGATCCGTTTCGATGATCCTCGCATCTGCATTCATTTTATGAAGTACCGCTTTCAGTTCCTCCACGGCGTCAGCATCCATTAGATCGATTTTATTTAACAGGATGACATTGGCGAACTCAATCTGATCTATTAAAAGATCGACGACTTCCCTGCCATCCGCAGTATCAGTTGCCTGCATCCTGTCAATAAGTGTTTCTCCGGAAGTGAAGTCTTGCCAAAAGTTATACCCATCAACAACGGTGACCATCGTATCAAGCCGGCAATATTCCGATAAATCAATTCCCATGCTTTCATCAACATAGGAGAAGGTTTGGGCTACAGGTACCGGTTCGCTTATCCCAGTCGATTCAATCACGATGTAATCAATGTCCCCTTGTTTCGCCAATTTCTCCACCTCGATCATTAAATCCTCACGAAGCGTACAGCAAATGCAGCCATTCTGCATTTCCACAAGTTTTTCATCTGTCCGGGTAAACCCTCCCTTTTTGACCAGCGAAGCATCAATATTGATCTCACTCATATCATTAACGATGACGGCAACCTTTAGATCATTGCGATTTTCAAGTATATGATTCAAAAGCGTCGTCTTTCCCGCACCAAGGTATCCACTCAATACCGTAACGGGAATTTTCTCCTTCTCCATCCCTTGTCACTTCCTTACCTGATTTATTATTTTTGTTCACAAATCAAAATCATTACGATTTAAATACAAAAGTTAACCTCCATGAAAAATCACTCTTTAATAATAAAACGTAATCATTCCTATTTGCAAGCTTTTTATCAAAATTACCTCTTGAATACTTTTCCTGAACATATGTAATCAGCCATTGCACCCGATACTCAGCATGGGCAATCACGGATAAATGAAAGGTGCTGACATTCTTCCTAAAACTAAAAAAATTAAATGGAAGCCCAATCACACATAACATCATGTGTAATGAACCTCCATTACAGTTTTATCATTTATTGTACTTCCATATTGACAAGCTGCTGATCATCAACAACGTTTCATTATCCAATACATTTTTCTTTTTCTTTGTTGAAAATCAAGAAAAAAATTATTGGTTACTTTGCTTATTCCGCCATTTCCCACCCTGAAGATTTTACTGTCTTTTGTTCAAAAGTTTCAATCTCTCTCTGTTTCGCCAGTTTAGAAGCTTGTGACACGGACCACGTTAAATTCCCAAAGGCAATCACTGTCCCGATTGAGATAACTAACACCTTTTTACAAAGTATTTTCTTCAATAGCTTCCTCCTGAAAATGTATTGGAATACTCTAAATATAAACCAACATTGTTAACCTAACATGGAGCAGCTGTAAATGTACGAAATTATTTTTGTACATATGTAAACTTAAGTTTGCACACAAAAAAGCTGAGTGCATATGCAGTCAGCTTTTCATAGGTTCTTCTTATTTATAAAACACTTTGTCGATGTTGTATTTAGCATGAAGTTTATTGATCATGTACGTTTCATAGATTTCACGTTCCATGGCATCTTCGACTATAAGAATGTCAATTTTCTTGACTTCATTACGATGCTCTTTAATTGGAGAAACATTATCCTCGAAGTGCTTTTTGACCCTTTGTCTTAATTTACGTGCTTTCCCGACAAAAATCAGCTCTTCGTTTTCATTGTAAAACAAGATGATGCCGCCTTTATCACGGGGAATCAAATGAAAATCGATAAACCCGTAAATTTCAGGAATGACGGCTTCGTCTCCTTCTATAACTTGCTTTCTTTGTTTGATGCTTATATCCGCTGCAGGGATTTCAATTTTAATCATTACAATTCACGTCCTCTATTTGTATAAGGTGAAACTTTCAATCGAGATCGAAACTCCAGTTTCACGCCAAGCTCATCACTTTAACCTTAAAGGTAAATGGTATCATAATTATCAATGAAAAGCCATGTATGCCTTGATTGGTATAGATGAACTATTTTAAATATAAAGAAGAAGACTCACTAAGAGCCTCCTTCTTTGTCGGAAATATCCATTACCACCTGTGAGCCTTTGCATTGCTTCTTAGTATAATGTTTGTTTGCGATTCTTGCGTATGGCCATTAACTTGAGAATTTGAACGCTTAGGTCTTGTCCAATTATGGTGAAACTTTTGAGAATGTGGATCTAATTGATCTTTATAGCTCATTCTGTGTCACCTCATCATTAGGATTTGGAGATTCCGTTCAGTGATAGAAATCCCTATCACTTGTTCTAGTATTTGTTTTTTGGAAGGTATTCATACACCATATTCTCTAAAAAGCGAATTCAGCTGACTTGCCTTTTGCAAGGACTTCCCTTTCTTCATCCACCGCATCACCTGTCATGAAGGATATTCCCTTTATGTCTCCATCACTTAGAATGAAACCAATGTTTCCATTTTTTGAACCGTTTCCTTCTATTACACCAGTAAGTTCTTCTAAATAGATGTCATCTTCCCATGTCAGATGTTCCCCTTTGTCTGTTTCAAGGAAAGCGACTGGGGAAAACTTGATTTTTTTATCCGAATTGTTTTTGATATCCACGTTCACTTTTACGATATCGAAATCTTCATCATGTGTATAGCCATGAAAGAAATCGATCATGCTGTAATCCGGAGTGGCATGCATCACTTTCATTTCTTTGACTTTAACCTCGATCGGACCAACATTCAACGTTTCATTCACTTTTTTATAGGCCTTCAAAGTTAATTCGCCTTTTGCATCGGAAACGTTCTGACCGATCTGGTTCAAGTTTATATCATCAGGAAGCTGTGGATTCGGAACATAGACATCCTTTTTTACCAGTGGTCGTGCACTTTCCTCTGTTTTTTCTTTAGCTGTCGTTTCTTCTTCGTAAGCTGGTTGGGTATTAAGAGCACCAAATGCCGTTAATAACAGGGCACCAATCATCAGTCTTTTCATTGAATCCCTCCCTGAAGTGTTATTACTTCTTTAATAGATCAAAGATGATTTTGGCATGATCCGTGTTATCGACCTGCCCGGCAAAACGCTCTTTATATGGCCCGTATGCGTAGACCGGTACATCTTCACCCGTATGTCCCCCGGTAGTCCATGCAGTATTGGTCCGATTATCGAATAGGGCTTCAATGGCATTATCGACTTTCGTCACATTTTTTGTTTTGGCAGCATCGGAAACCGTTTTGATTTCATCGTTAGTTAGCTTCACTTCATTTTGATCAATATATTGCTTTAAAGTTTTTTCAACATCGGCGCCTTTGACGATGGCATCCGCCATGAAGTCAGGGGTGCGTTTGGCTGCCTTGATGGGTTCACCGTACCAGTTATAGATTCCTTTGGCTCCAATAGAGAATCCTCCTGTAGAGTGATCCGCAGTAGCCACCACTAAGGTATGTTTGTCTTTCTTCGCAAATTCCATGGCCGCTTTGTATGCTTTTTCAAAGTCTTCCATTTCACTCATTGCACCTACGATATCATTATCATGTCCTGCCCAATCGACTTGGCTTCCTTCGACCATAAGGAAGAAACCATCTTTATTTTTATTCAAACGCTCGATGGCCGAACTAGTCATGTCTTTCAAAGAAGGCGTTTCACTTGGGCGGTCAATCATTTTCGGGAGTCCTTCTGAAGCGAATAATCCCAGTACCTGTTCATTTTTGTCCTTGAGCATTTGATTTTTATCAGTCACATAACTGTAACCGTCTTTTTCGAAGGCTTTCGCCAAATTGACATCCGGACGGACAAAATTGGATTCCCCACCGCCCAAGAGGACGTCAATTTTATGTTTGCCCTTGATCAAGTCATTATAATAATCGTCTGCGATTGAATTCATGTTTTTCCGATTTTCATCATGGGCGCCAAAAGATGCAGGTGTAGCATGAGTGATTTCAGAAGTGGCAACCAATCCCGTCGCTTTTCCTTTTTCCTTCGCTGCTTCCAATACGGTTTTGACTTCGGATTTATCATTATCCACTGCAATGGCAGCGTTATAAGTCTTCACTCCGGAAGACATTGCCGTTGCTGCCGAGGCTGAATCCGTTATATTTTGTGCAGCGTCTTCAGGGTAGGTCATCTGCTGGCCCACCAAGTATTTATCAAACTCTGTCCGTTCTGCCACCTGGGTACCAGGGTTATCTTTTAAATACCGGTAAGCGGAGGTATAGGAAACACCCATGCCGTCACCGATCAGGAAAATCACGTTCTTGATTTCGGGTTCTTTTTTTGGATTCCCCTTTGCCGAAACACGATCCGTAGCGGACCATGATAAACTTCCAAATGCTAATGCAGAAACGAGTGTGATGGGTAAAACCTTTTTACTCCATGTGCGATTCAAATGAATGACCTCCCATTAATGTTTTCTCTTTAATTAAACTATAGGTGAAGAAAATGAACTCAATGTCAAGGCTATGTAAAAATGCAGCAGGATAATTGTTAAGACAAAGTAAAGGCAGCTTGACTCGGAATTGTATGCCACTTTTATGAAGTTGTGGGTTATTCAGGAAAATCATCAGTAGTGGGGTCATTTTACAGGCTTTAGAGGAATGAAAAAGATTTAGTTAACACCAGCGTGGGTAAGTGATCTTGAACCAAGTTCTTTTCATTCAACGTCTTCAAAACCGCTTGTGACCTGCGTGTCAGGTCAGCTGGGTTCGATTCCCAGGCGGTCCCGCCAACACTTGATATATAAGGGTTTTAGAGGCCTTTTGATGAAGTTGATAAGGAAGATTTGTGTTCGCGAAAAAGCAAAAAATATTGTTTTTGGTCACGGTTTGGTCACATCATTATTTTTTTGAAATTACATATGCTATTTAATGAGTTGCTCAAATTGTTGAGCAGCTTCTTTTTGCATGTTTGGTAATACATGTGTATAAGTGTCCATTGTAATACCTATTGTTGAATGACCTAAACGTTCGGAAACAATTTTAGGGTGTACCCCTTTTTGCAGCAATAACGTAGCATGCGTATGTCTTAAGTCATGAAACCTAATATAGGGTAAATCTGTACTACTAACCACCTTACGATAATTTCTTGCCATTTCAGTTGGTTGGATTGGCTTACCATTTTTTTGAGCAAAAACTAAATCTAAATCATGATAAGTTTGGCCTAATAAAAGCTTGTATTCTATTTGTTGCTTATAAACTTTTTTCAATTCTCTTGCTAGGGAAGGGGTAATAGTAATTGATCTGCTTTTTCCTGATTTAGGTTCCTTAAATTTTAAGCCTTCACCTCTAACCTCCTGAAGGGACTGTCTTACGTATAGAATAGAATTAGAGGGAAGGAGTATAGAAACCGAATTTAGGACAGCTATAGAGTGCCCGGAATGCGGTGAAAGTGGTAGTATAGGGACTGGGGCAATTTTTTTTCGGGTTAATGAGGGCGATGAATGGACTCAAGCAGGGGAAACACAAGCTTGCTCCAATTGTAGGAATTCCATAGCTTTAAAAATTCAGATGGAAAACAGTTTAAAAGAGCGGGAGAAGGAAATTGCAAACCGATTGAAGAAAGGGTATTTCCTTATTCCGGAAACTTTAAATAACGCTGGATTTAAGGATTACCGAGAAACGAACAATGTTACTGCTAGAGCAAAAAGTAATTTTATTCGTTTTGTAAAGGATTTCCGGGTTTCTGTACGCTATAATCTTTTGGTTATGGGGAATCCGGGAACTGGAAAAACACATTTGTGTGTAGCAGTTGCTAGAACCTTAATAGAAAAAGGTTTTACGGTAGGTTTTTTAACTACAGGAAAATTACTTTCAATAATTAGCGAAACTTATCAAAAGGGAGCAGCAAAAAAGGAAGAAGATATTTTTAGAGACCTAAAAAAATGTGATCTTCTTATATTAGATGATTTAGGATTGGAAGCGATAGGTGGAAATAACGATTGGAGAATAGCAATGATGTTTAAAATTGTAGAAAGCCGTTCTGGTAAACCGACAATCTACACAACCAATTTGACTGGAACAGATTTAGAAAATGCCGTAGGAAGTAGAGTCTATTCCCGTCTAAATGACAATACAAAATTTATTGATTTATTTACAGATGATTATAGGAAGAACCTTCAAATAAAATGATTACAATAATGAAACTATATGAACAAAAGCTTTTAATTTAAGCCTAAAAACTCTGCTTTTTGTATAAAAATTAAAGGTTTAATCCCTTGATATAACAGTATTTTAAGGGAGTGGGAAAAAATATGAGTATGCCAAAGGGAAATATTCGTTTGACCCGACCTCAAGATGTAAGAAGGTTACTTGCTAGAGTGATTAATGAACTAATTCAGGAAGAACCATCTAGTATAGATCGAGCACGAGTGATTGCAACCTTATCAAATAGTATCATTAAGGCAATGGAAGTAGGCGAGCTTGATGAACGTATGAAGGAAATAGAAAAGCGGCTAGGGGTGGAAACATCGTGAGAATTCAAAAAAGAATAAATAAGCTTGAAAAGCTATTACCAACAATAAAAAATGCAAATGAAGATGAGTATGATAATGTTTGTGAATGGCTTGCTCAAAATAGCGAAGAGTTTCGCGAATGTGTGCGGTAAATATTTCGTTTACAGTGCTCAGTGGGTCAGAGTATCGACACCTTGGAGCAATGGAAAGAACCATATCAAGAAAAGGCTAAAACTTATAACATTCGTATAAAACAGTTAATCAAGGAAAACAAACATGTGTCGGTGTCTTGATTTATATTTAAGAGTCTTGGGAGGAGGCACCTCTTAAGGCTTTTTAAGTTTTGATTTCACTTTTTGCCCTGATAATATCGGGTGTCCATTTTGAATCGAGGAAGATACATTTTGGATAAAAAATGCCCTCAGGCTGGATACTGGGGGCATTTTTATTATTTAGGCTAGTTGATAAGTTTTAATTGATGAAGTATTGTCACCATAATCGCGGTGAACGTTAAAGAGATAGTAATCGTTACTTCTATTTGTCAGTATCTTTTTCCTACCACCGAAGTTAATATGCTCATACAAAATTACCTGAGTCTTAGGTGCTACACGTAAAGAAGAAATCTGGTCGTTCCAAAGATCTCCTACGAATGCCATCGAGTCTCCTGTATTTAAAGTGAAGGACGCACCACCCCCATTTGCATGAACATAAAAGGTGTTAACTAGAACACGTTCGTCTAAATAACTATAATTATACGGATGATAATACATAAACATCTCTCCAATTGTATTTTTATAATAAAAAATGCCCTCAGGCTGGATACTGGGGGCATTTTTATTATTTAGGCTAGTTGATAAGTTTTAATTGATGAAACTGTGTCATTAAAATCGCGGTGAATGTTAAACCTCCAGTAATCGTTACTTCTATTTGTCAGTATCTTTTTCCTACCACTGAAGTTAATATGCTCATACAAAATTACCTGAGTCTTAGGTGCGACCACTACAGAAGAAATCTGGTCGTTCCAAAGATCTCCTACGAATGCCATCGAGTCTCCTGTATTTAAAGTGAAAGACGCACCACCTTCATTAATATGGTGATAAAAGGTGTTAACAAGAGCACGTTCGACTGAATGACTATAATTATTATACGGATGATAATACATAAACATCTCTCCAATACTTTTTTTATACCTTGCGGCATGAATAAAATACTGCATAAACTAACGACTGTCAGGTCAGTCGTTTCAATATTGATATTGGGTACAAATTCGCGGTCTCTACAGGTTAAATCTGGGGGAGTAATAAATCCTTAAACGATGCACTGTGGATCAGTGCTTTTATGAGCCGTATACTCTCGTCTTTCTTGACATCTATGTGCCTACATTCCTTTGGAGACCATTTTCCCAAGCAATCGTAATACCTTCACAAACTAAGGGAACCAACGATCTAGCCAGCAAATCATCCTGTTCCCGATGGAACCTAGCTCTTCTACGAGCTTTGACTTCAACGGGGCACCGAGGGAAAGGCGGCTTCCATCCCTTTGAGGTGATGATGTGTGGATAACTTAATCGACCGTGCTTCCTTCATAAGGCGTTAATTCTTTTTCCTCCTTATCTTGATTTTAGTTTTCTCGATATTATATTAAGCTGTTACGTTCTAGATGATTGTCCATGCTTAATTGTGTGAATACCTAACATGTATAGCAAGACATTAAAGCCGATCTTGGCTTATATGAAAGCCCAAATTGTTCAAACATATGTATTTATTGAAGAACAGGATTTCCATCGTAGGGAAATAGTAAACGATGATGTTCTCTTCCGATTAGAACGATTAGTTGAGGACACGGTCATGTTAACAGAAACATATACAAACATCCGTAAAGAAAAAGAGGCTAAATACGATTTTTAAAAAGTATCCTTTGGGACTTACCTTATGTATTTTTATCATCAATAGAATGAGGTGCCTATTGGCTTCTTGTTCTATTGATTTTTACTTTTTGAACCTTATAAGGAAGTGGAATTAATGGAAGTAATTCAAGCAACATCAGCATCCTTTAATGAGAAAGATAAAAGGGAAATAAGCAGCAGTAAGATACATTCCCTTGTTAAAGATGGCAAGTTGGAAGCTGTACTAACCCTGCTGGGAAGACCTTATTTAATTAGCGGTAAAGTTATACATGGTCAAGCCTTAGGCAGAATATTTGGTTTTCCCACAACCTTGCAGGGTTGGGGTCATTCGTTGAATTAGTCTTATTCTCCCTTTAGGTGACAAATGGAAAAAGAGGAGGTTTGTATAAACCTCCTCTTTTACTTAATTAATCCCATTAATAAAATAAGAAAACTAGTCACATCTTTGGTCACAACTTGGTCACAGATTAGATGTTTATATATATAATTAGATAAAATTAAATGATATATGACTAGTTAAAAAGTGCATTAAATCAAGATTTTACGCCATTATATAAAACTAGATGGAACGAAAAAAGATACCTTCCCTCTAACTTCAAATCAGAGTGATTTGTTAGGAGTTTGAAAGTGCTAAAAAATTAATGGAGAAAAGAAAAAAAGTTCCGGTTGTTTTCAGAAATCCGCTCCCTTTCCGCCGACTGTCTGCCATGCCTCCTCGACGCAAGCGTCTGCGGGGTCTTGGCTAGCCAGTTATTCGGCAGGAGTGTCGCAAATTTCTTCAAACTATTGAGGGTTTCATAAAACAAGAAAAAACCATAAAGTCCACCCTAGTCTTAAACATGGTTCGGGATGAGACCCTTCCGAATCCCCTATTGTCGATAAACTGAAGCATCCAATCAGGATGCTTTATTTTCGCTTATAGAACTCTGTCGGAGGCCTGGTTATGGAGGTCATGCTATATGAAAAAGCGCTCCATTCAAAGAGCGCTTTTTTCACTATTATTTCTCTACAACTAAACATTCCAAAGCACGGGCCGCATTCACTCTCGCCAACTCGATTGAATCGGCAGTTGACAGGGCAACCGCGACCCTTCTCCCTACCTTGGTAACCGGTTTTCCGAAAAGACGCACTTGTGTATTCGGTAAAGCCAAAGCTTGTTCAACACCGACTATAGAATATTCCGATAACTCATCTTGCGCTTTTAATGGACGGCTGGCACCTGGGCTGATCAGCGTGATTTCCGGGATTGGAAATCCTAGTATCGCTCGAACATGCAGGGCAAACTCGGACAAATTCTGAGTCACTAATGTCACTAGCCCTGTATCATGCGGACGTGGGGAAACTTCACTGAAATAGACTTTATCCCCTGAGAGGAAAAGCTCAACCCCGAATAATCCGTACCCTCCAAGTTCATCCGTAATGGCATGGGCAATTCTTTTAGCTTCCGCTATTTGCGCTTCTGTCATATTATGCGGCTGCCATGATTCAATATAATCCCCGCCCTGCTGAATGTGACCGATAGGAGCACAAAACATGGTACCATTCACGGCCCGGACAGTAAGCAGCGTAATTTCCGAATCAAATCGGATAAATTCTTCAATGATCACCCGTCCATTTTGAACCCGGCCGCCTTCCATCGCGATTTTCCAGCAATCCTCCAGGTCACCTTCCGTTCGGCACACACTTTGCCCTTTACCTGAGGAACTCATCAGCGGTTTTACGACATTGGGAAATCCAACTTCCTTGGCAGCTTGGACAAATTCTTCATATGTATCGGCGAATTTGTAGGCTGCAGTCGGAATCTCCAAGGTTTCGGAAGCCAGCCTCCTGATTCCTTCACGATCCATAGTCAATTTAGCCGCTCTTGCCGTCGGAATGACGTGAAAGCCTTCCTCTTCCAACTTGACTAATTCAGATGTAGCGATGGCTTCGATTTCCGGTACAATCAAATCGGGTTGTTCTTTTTCTACAACTCCCCTTAGTTGCTCCGCATCCAGCATATCGATCACATAACTGCGATGAGCGACTTGCATGGCAGGGGCATGTTCATAGCGGTCTACAGCAATGGTCTCAACACCAAGTCGCTGTGCTTCAAGTATGACCTCTTTCCCCAATTCACCCGAGCCCAATAATAAAATCTTTTTCGATTTATACATTCAGTCTCTCCTCCTTAATACTTCAAAATCATTATATACGAACTATAAACGAATAAACATAAAATTTTATTCGTATTTTCAATCAATTTTCCCGGAAAATATAAAGTAAACATATCTATTTCAATAATTCTAAATACCAACTTTACAAATAGGATTAATGTATTTTATACTGCTTTTATATAAGGAAAATATATAAGCTGACTAGTTCACTGGAGGCTCTCTATTCAACAAGAATAGGGGGTTTTTTCGTTTTTATCAATGAGGGAGGATTGCACTATGCAAAAGGAATCGCTACGGACCATTTCCCCTATCATGAATGAGAAGCAAAATGGGGGCTTAGAAGATATGGAGTACCTAAATCTGCCGGACAGAATATTTTTCCACTGGTGCCAGCAGCAATACCGACTGAATAGAGGGGTTTACAACACGATCGATCGTTGGTTCTATGAATATGGCATTGTCCATATTCTTTACCGCCGGATCAACTTATTAGCCTTTTTGGAATTCGCTTCTACCCCTGAACAAGATGCCGGAAAAACAAAGTTCATTAAATTCGGCAATGGTGGACTAACGCAAAAGTTGCAGGAATTCATTGCAGATTAACCTGAATCTTATAGGGCCCTTATCAGTAAGAAGCCCATTTTCCTATGCTGATAAGGGGATATAGAAGCGAATGTCGAAATTTGCAATACGAATATTTTTGTAAATGTAAGCGCTTTCCATTATAATGGAATTAGGTTGGATGGCATGCGTGGCCGTCAAAGTATCTGGCGTAGGTGGGGCCAATACTAGCGCTAAGGGAGACAAACTTCCTTACCGTAAAACTATTAGAATTCCTTTTGGTAGGGGCTGTATTATTACTAGGACGAATACTGGAGAACGTCCTTACTTTTTAGGCTTAAAGCGAGTTAATCATGCAATCGATAAGTAAAGCATAACTTTACTTATTCTTTGCAGCAGCCCTCATCGTTTCAAGTCTAATAGTTTATAAGACTAAAAAGCTCTACCCCAGGAAACGGAGTTGAGCTTTTTCATTTGGTCAAAATTCACATATATAGCCCTGCTAAGAAAATCCCAAGCGATTTCTGATAAATCTCATCGAACTGTGATATAGGAAGGGGATTGGTTCCTTTGCCCAGCTCCACGGTAAATCCTGGCCTTCTCCAATCCTGAATGTACCAATCCTTATACCCTGCGTAACTATTGGCGGATTTGACAGGCTCATATCCACTGACCCTCGCAAACTCATTGACTATCGTTTCGGACTCGGGTGGCTCCAAATCTTCAAACCCCCAATAAATGACCTCTCCTTGGGTATGGAAAGCAAGGACTTTGCCAAAATCGCGTTTTCTTGTCAACTCTGACATTGCAATCGCTTCAGGCTGCGTAAGCGGGCCTTCCCCAGGATAGTTTGCCGGACCTGGCTCCGTTACATTATTGCGAGCTTGTTCCAATTCCCATTTGGCGGGAAATTGATCATTCAGATCCACTCCATTGATATTGGCTTTCCAGCCAGAGAAGTCTTCGCTGCCATTATTCCATTCCACGAGCTGACCTTTCAATGACTCATCTGCAGGCGGGCCTTTCAGAACCAACTCCACTCCGTCCGGATTCACCATTGGGACGATCGACAGCATCGTCTGTTGATAAAAAGGATACATGGATAGACCGCGGATGTCAGCCTGATTCGTGATTGCGAGTAAATAATCATTTAAAAAGGTCATGATCACAGGTGTCGTAATCCACTCATTGGCATGAAAGGAACCATTATAGTGAACTCGTTTGTTACCATTTCCAATCAGCACTTCGGGGATATCCCTCCCAAGTACCGAGTCCCCAATTGGGGATGTTTTAATAAATGGATAGATATTTTTCAAACGTCTTACATCAGTCACCATCATCTCATAATCATATTCCTGGTTTCCTTGAACTAGCCTCCATGTAATCCTTAATGGCACAGAAATCGTCTGACCAACTTGCAGGGCATTCGGGTTGAGATTAGGATTAACCAAAAATAGGGCATCCAATGAAAGATTACGTGACCTGGCAATTGCCCATAACGAATCACCTTGCTTAATGCTATAACTGGTAGTCGTAAAGCCAGGAATTTTGATTTGTTGGCCAATCATAAGTGCAAGTGGATCAATCCCATTATTGGAATCAATGATAAGTTGGTAATTCACCTTGAATAATTGGCTATAATACCACAAGGAATCATTCTGCCTCACAAAAACGTCCATACTGCACCTCCTCTTAACCAAATGTATGCTGATTCGATTTAATTATTGCCAAAGCACCCGGGCCATCTTGATAGGGACTTCATGATTAATGATCCTCACTCCTCAAATCGAACCAAATTGGGGGCATCATCCGGATTGCTTAGATAATGCTTGGTACTCCCATAGGTACCATCAGGGTCCAATCCCTGAAACCTTTTGAATTTCGCCATCCGCTCTTCTTCTTTGACCCAGCCCAGATGCTTCAAGCGTATGTCAGATAACTTGTGAGGCAATTCAAAAACATTTTCTCCAAATCTCCCGCTATGCTGCGGCCTATCGTTCCACTTGCATTCAACCCCCTCACGATACCTGACCAGGAACGGCGGTAGTACTGGTGAGCGAACCAGAGTTCATCCTCCCTGTAATGGGTTTCATTTCAAAAGTCATATAACCGGATTTTCTTGATCGCTCATCTTCATTGTCATCAATGAAAAAATGGCCAATCTCCATTCCCTCCACATCCAAGCGTTCAAGTGAGAGTGAAAACTTTTTAAAATATGTGGTTTCTGGTAAACTGGACTGCCTACTAAAACCCGTTTCTTTTTATTAGTCATTAACTCCACCCTTTACCGATAAACTAAGTACCCAGCCCCCTATTGATCTGACTGCATTACTTCCTTTACGAACATTTATAACTATATATTCATACCGAACTTGTTGGGTGTCAGTGATACCACCTTGTTCCACGCTTTATAAAACGATGGCTTTAATTCATCAACTTGCAGCAGCCACCCTTTTGGCGTCCTATTTCTTGGGGTCAAGGTCAGAATATCATCGCCTTCCTGATGAACAGGACATCCCGGTATAAAAAAAAGCACCCATTCATGAATGGGTGCCTTTTTGCTTTAAAAATAGATTGGGAGTTCCATATTTTACGCTTCTTGTGGTACCACCAAGCCTAAACCTTCAGCTACGCGCGTTCCGTATTCCGGATCGGCTTTGTAAAAATGGCCGATTTGACGAAGCTTGATTTCTTCCAATTCAACAGGTTTCATTGCGCCCACAATCGTTTCGACAAGGCGGGTTTTCTCTTCCGCACTCAATAGACGGTATAAGTCACCTGCTTGAGTGTAGTGATCATCACTATTATGACCCACTTGTGCAGCTTTTCCAGTCACCTCGAAAGGAGTGACTTTATTTTCCGTTGATTCTGCAGGACCGCCAAAGCTATTCGGCTCATAATAAACAGATCCCTTTCCATTGTCATCCGCCCGCATGAAGCCATCACGCTGGTAGTTGTTCGCTTCGACTTTCGGACGGTTAACCGGAAGCTGGTTGTGATTCGAGCCTACACGGTAACGGTGTGCATCTCCATATGCAAATAGACGTCCTTGAAGCATCTTATCTGGGGAAGCTTCAATTCCTGGCACGAATGTCCCCGGTGAGAACGTGGCTTGTTCCACTTCTGCAAAATAGTTTTCAGGATTTCGGTTCAATTCCATACGGCCAAGTTCGATTAGCGGATAATCTTTTTGAGACCATACCTTCGTTACATCAAATGGATCGAAACGGTATGTATCCGCATCTTCCAAAGGCATGATCTGAACATATAATTTCCATGCAGGGAAGTCCCCTTTTTCAATGGCATTGAAAAGATCTTCCGTATGGTAATCAGGGTTTTCACCTGCTAGTTTTGCAGCTAGATTCACATCAAGGTTTTTGATGCCCTGTTCTGTTTTGAAGTGGTATTTCACCCAAACGCCTTTTCCTTCATCATTCACCCATTTAAATGTGTGGCTTCCGAAACCATGTGTATGACGGAGTGTAGCAGGAATGCCCCGGTCGGACATCAGGATCGTTACTTGATGTAAGGATTCTGGTGAATGTGACCAGAAATCCCATACTGCAGTCGGGTTTTTCAAATGTGTTCTAGGATCTCTTTTTTGTGTATGAATGAAATCGGGGAATTTAATCGCATCGCGAATAAAGAATACAGGCGTATTATTACCGACGATATCGTAGTTTCCTTCTTCCGTGTAGAATTTAACAGCAAATCCACGCGGATCACGGACTGTATCGGCAGATCCCAATTCACCGGCCACTGTAGAGAAACGGATAAAAAGATCTGTCTTCTTGCCTACACCATTGAAAAGTTTAGCTTTCGTATACTGAGAAAGGTCGTTCGTTACTTCGAAAGTACCGAATGCACCGGCACCTTTCGCATGAACTACACGTTCAGGCACACGTTCACGGTTGAAGTGGGCTAGCTTTTCCAACAAGTGTACATCTTGAATGAGTACAGGACCGCGTTCGCCGGCAGTGATTGAGTTTTGATTATCTCCAACTGGTGCTCCCCAGCTTGTAGTAAGGTTTTTCTTGTTCGTCATTATTGAACCACCTTTTCATTATTATTTATGTATATAATGATAAAGCTTCTCAGGAAAAAATCAATACTTATTTATAATAATTTTAATATAATAATCAATTCATTAAGTCACCATTAATATTGCACCCCCGAAACATAACCATAATATGGATTACTCACACTTTATAAACGTTGGTTGTACAACATATAAACAAATTAATATTCCTAATAATGGTATACGACCCTCATGCCCAATATTCCTTCGTAATAAGTGTTTTTATCATTTCTCCTACTAATGGGATAGTAAACGAGAATGAGAGATATATGCTTTCTTGATACGATGCGGCTGCACCTGGTTCCTTCTATTTATTTTATAGCAATCCAGATGATTCTCCTGTGACTTTGTTCACTTCATTAGCCTTTATTTACATAAAGTGTAGAAGGATGCATTTTGTTGATTCCCGATTTCATCAGACTTGATCCATTCGTGTACATTTTGGATTTCAAAAATCCATGAATCCCTATAAAAAAATTGACTGAAACAAGGTATCCATATGAGGACATCACCCTTATTTTGCTAGAGAAATTGTAAACATACTGGTTTGTATTCGTATAGAAAATAAGATACTATTACGTTAAAATGACCGTCCAATAAGAGTAAGGGTGATATAAATGAATGAGCGGAAACAACTGGTAGTTAAATATGCACACCAATTATTTATCGAAAAGGGTTATCAAGCAACATCCATTCAGGACATTTTGGATTATAGCGGCATTTCAAAAGGAACATTTTATAACTATTTTTCTTCTAAAAGCGAATTGCTTAAGGCAGTCTTCCTGACTACCCTAGAAAAATTAGAAAAAGAGCGGAATGAATTGCTGATTGGGCAAAACCTTGGAGATATTGAAATATTCATCAAACAATCCGAATTGCAAATGCACTCCAATAAAAGTAATAAACTCTTTTCCTTATATGAAGAAGTAATGATTTCGAATGATACCGAACTTAAGAACTTCATAACCCATGCTAAATTCCAGCATATACATTGGTTATCAAAACGGTTTCTGGATATTTTCGGCGCTGAGAAAAAACCCTATATTTTGGACTGTGCCATTCTTTACTCGGGGATGATGCATCAAACGATTCATTTTAATGTCTTGGCTAAAGAGCCCGATTTCAACCCTACTGAAGTTATCCGTTATTGTGTGGACCGGATCAAAACCATTTTCGAAGATGTTAGCCAGTCCGGCGTACAGCTTTTAGAACCCGATCAAATCAAGCAATGGCTGCCGGAGTGCTTCAATACACAGCAGGATTTTCATACAGCACTCCTGCACTCTGCAAACGACCTAAAAAAGATGATTTTGAAGCTATGTCAAGATGATGAAGCTGAACGGGTGAAAAACTTAAAATTAATTCACTTTATCCAAGAGGAATTTTTACAAAACAGTGATCCGCGAACCTTCCTCATCGAAAGTGCCCTGCTTTCCTTAAACACCAATCCAAAGCTGAAAAACACATTGGAGTTAAGTGAATTCGAAAAGATCATTGCCAACAACTAATAGAATAAGGCCCTAAAATGGGTCCTTTTCTTTTCCGGGGGGAGTACATATCCGCCCCCTCTTTTTTGTGACAATTCTGTAAACATATAACTGAAATTCATGAAATTTTAGTATAATGACTTGTAGTAAAGTGACTTCAGGAGGAGTTTTTCATGAACATAATAATGCGCTTTCTTATCAACGGGTTGGTATTGCTCGTTATTGACTGGCTTCTCGACTCCATCACGATCAAATCTTACGGTACAGCCCTGCTGGCGGTTTTTATATTATCAATCATGAACTTGCTGGTTAGACCCATTCTGCAACTTATCACATTGCCGATCACCATCCTGACGTTCGGGTTGTTTTCTTTCATTATCAATGCCTTCACATTTCAAATCACCTCCTATGTAGTGAGTGGCTTTGTAATAGATTCTTTTTGGGGAGCTTTAATCGGATCATTTCTATTGAGTTTCATTCAAAGCCTTCTTATAAAAAAGAGTAAAAAAAACCGTCAGTAGGATGCTGACGGTTTTTCGTATCCATGTCATTTCCATAACGGACTTCGATATTTCCCGGGCTATTTCCCTAAATTTCGCTAACCCTCACTAGCTGTATTCTCTCATTTTTGACAATCCAGAAGGAGAAGGCACCATTTATCCATAACTTTACATATACATGCCGATTTTTCTGGAAATGGGTATGAATCGATTTATGGAGGAATGACATGTTCACAAAACATGAACCAAGACTTATCCTGTCCATTTTACTCGTGCTGGCATTCTTTATTCCCGCTCTTTTCGGCACCCCTTCACTAGCCGCGACTGGCGATGGCAGCTTGTCATCTCCTTTCTCCGTTTCCCAAGCCATTGCAAATCAAGACAGCACGATTAAAACGGTCAGTGGCTATGTAGTGGGACAGCCTACCTCTGCTAACACCGTAGTCACGAACAGCTATCCGAATGATTATGCCATAGCCTTAGCAGACAGTTTCGCGGAAACAAACATTGCCAATATGGTATATGTTCAGATCCCATCTTCCTTTCGACCTGAATTTGGGTTGAAATCGAATCCTTCTTTAAAAGGAAAAAAAGTCACCGTAACCGGTGCACTGAGTGCATATTTCACCCATCCAGGCTTAAAAGATGTTTCTGCCATGGTTTCAGGGAATGATTCACCAGAACCGGAGACACCCGGGGTCGGCTCATACTATGAATCAGCCAGCGGAAAATCAGGGGCTTCGCTAAAGAGTTCCCTCCATGAAATCATCGATGACCATACGGAAATATCGTATACAAATGTCTGGGACGCTTTACGGAAAACCGATGAGGACCCGAATAACGCCAATAATGTCATTCTTCTTTATACAGGGCGTTCTCAAGGAAAAACAATGAACGGATCTGGTGTCAATGATTGGAACCGTGAACATGTCTGGGCAAAATCACATGGCGATTTTGGCACCACTTTAGGACCTGGCACCGATCTACATCACCTTCGGCCGACTGATGCGTCCGTCAATAGTACAAGAAACAACCTGGACTTCGATAATGGAGGTTCTGAACACACCGAAGCGAAAGGAAATTACTATGACTCGGATTCTTGGGAACCTCGCGATAGTGTCAAAGGGGATGTCGCCCGAATGCTTTTTTATATGGCGGTTCGTTACGAGGGCGATTCAGGGGAAGTCAATTTAGAGCTAAATAATCAAGTGAACAATGGTACAGCCCCGTATCATGGTAAATTGGCTGTCTTACTGGAATGGAATGAACAGGACCCTGTAGATGCCTTCGAGCGTAACCGAAATGAGGTCATTTATAATGAATATCAACATAATCGCAACCCTTTCATAGATCATCCAGAGTGGGCCTCCGCCATCTGGCAATGATAACAAAAAGCTGTTCCTTTACATTGGGACAGCTTTTCATCGGATAATAGTCTAAATTTTTAGAAAAATCACATAATTATATTTTATTTAAATAGCATTCCATTTAGTTATAAAAGATTATTATATAATGAAAACAGGTAAGAGCTCCTTCTTGGTAAGCGTTTTCATTTTTCGCTTTACAATCTCTCTATTAAAATATATTATTTAGTTGTAATATTATGTGAAAAATCAATAAATAATATGTATTCAGCTCTACTAGTGATAAAATGCTAGATAGAGAAAACTTCACTCCAACAAAGAAAAGGGGAAAATTATGCAAAACTCCAAAGAATCTCAACTGCATAGAGGTTTGGAAGAAAGACATATCGCATTAATGTCTCTTGGCGCAGCCATTGGAGTCGGTTTATTTCTCGGCTCGGCATCTGCGATTAAACTAGCCGGCCCAGCTATCATTATTTCTTATGCAATTGGCGGGCTTATGATCTATCTTATCATGCGGGCACTAGGGGAAATGGCGATAAAAAACCCTGTCGCAGGCTCATTCAGTCGCTATGCAAGCGAATTTGTCGGCCCTCTTGCCGGATATATAACCGGTTGGAATTACTGGTTCGTTTGGATTGCCACCTGTATGGCCGAAATTACGGCAGTCGGAATCTATATGCAATTCTGGTTCCCTGGGACTCCACAATGGGCTTGGGCGTTAGCCGCACTTGCCATCATGACAACGATTAACTTTCTTGCTGTAAAAGCTTACGGTGAATTGGAGTTTTGGTTCGCCCTAGTTAAAATCGTTACGATCATCCTTATGATCGTTCTTGGCTTCGGGATGATCATCTTTGGACTTGGGAACGGCGGAATCGCGGTTGGATTCGGCAACCTTGTTGAACATGGCGGATTTTTCCCTAATGGGATTTCCGGTGTCATCCTCTCTTTCCAAATGGTCATGTTCGCCTATTTGGGAATTGAAATGCTCGGTGTAACAGCAGGTGAAGTCAAAAATCCTGAAAAATCTCTAAAAAGAGCCATCGATACCGTCTTTTATCGGATCTTACTTTTTTACGTTTTAGCTCTGACAGTCATTCTATCGATCACTCCATGGGATCAAATGAATGGAGAAAACAGCCCATTCGTTATGATGTTTGATAAAATCGGTATACCAGGCGCAGCAGGAATCATTCAGTTTGTCGTATTGACAGCGGCCCTATCATCTTGTAACAGCGGGATCTTCAGTACGGGAAGAATGTTATTCAACCTAGCGCAGCAAGGTGAATCACCAAAAAGTTTCGAACGTACAACAAAGTCAGGCGTTCCTGGCGTTGCCATTATCGTTTCGGCTGTCGTGCTACTTTTTGGTGTTTACCTTAACTACATGGAAGCCGATAAAGTTTTCAGTTATGTGACAAGTGTTGCCACATTCGGTGCACTCTGGACTTGGGGAACCATACTTGTCACACAGATTATGTCTAGACGAAAAATGAGTCCGACGGAAAAACAAGGCTTAGGTTACAAAATGCCTCTTTTCCCATTCACTTCTTATTTCACTCTAGCCTTTTTAGTATTCGTAATGGTTGTACTCGGCTTTTCAGCAGATACAAGAATCGCTCTAATCGTTGGTCCGATCTGGATCTTACTGTTAGTGGTTCTGTATTATGTGACCGGTTTGCATAAAAGAAAAAAATAAATGCCAGAGGGTGCCCAAACGAATTTGTTTGGGCACCCTCTTTTTTTCTTCCTTTACCTTTTACCCCTTCTTTTCAGCGCCCAATGGACCACCGCTCCAGCTCCGCCTAAAATAATGAGGATAGGCAAGTTTCCTATTATGAAAACAATGATTCCCGAACCCGCTTTAAGTAATAGATTCGCACTCGTTGCAAGTTGTTTCTTGGTTCTCTCCCATGTATTCAATTCCTTATTATCAATGCCCGGTACAACAATCCGGTCCTGTATAAACGTGATTGTAACCGTTGAATATGAAGTCTGGTTTTCAAGATACTTCATTTGCCCGGTCAGCTGCTCTATTTCTTCTTGAACCACGGCAAGATCAGATGATATTTTCAACAGGTCTTCCGTCTTCTTAGCGTCCTGCATGAATGCAAGTAACCTTTCCTCCACAGCCCTCTTTGACTTCAACCTTGCTTTTAAATCTACATATTGCTCCGTCACATCCTGTCCTGTAACATTCCTTCCGACCACTTCTGAAGCCTCGCCCTCGCTATCGGCTAGAAAATCCTGAAAACGGGCCTCGGGGACCCGAACAGTGATGGTTCCTTCCACCAATTCTTCATCTTCCCTGTATACATTGGACTCGACAACATATCCGCCATATTCATCCACCTTATTCTCAATCTTTATTTGTGCCTTTTCAAGGTTCTTCACTTTCAACTCTAGCTGGGCTTGATGGATGACCTTTCTTTCATCCGTCACCCCTTCTTTTTCCGCGACTTCTTCCGGCTCCTTATTCCCAGAAAAGGAAGCGTCCATTTTACTGGTCGCCTTTTCATCCTGTGATTCCGATGCTGAATCATCTTTTTCATTACTGCTGCATGCAGCAAGTAAAAGGAACAAACTGAACAAAAACATCATTTTTTTACGGTTCATCGGTATTCCCCCTTTTCTTAATAGTACCGACGTAAAATTTGGAAGAAAGTTACACTCCTTGATTAAAGGACATGTTTTATTTTCAGATGAAAAGGTAAAGGTATTAAGAACATCCAAACAATGAAGAAAGAAGCTGATTGCATGATGAACTACGGAAAGTTAGCTAAAAGTGTTTTGGTACCTGTGGTCGGAGGTTCACTTGTGGGGATATTCGCCACAAGGAATTCAAAAGAAATTTATGACAAACTCAAGAAACCTGCTTTTGCTCCTCCTTCCTGGACCTTCCCCGTTGCTTGGACCGGCCTTTATATGATTATGGGAATAGCGAAATATCGCATTGCATCCAAAGAAAAAAAATCGAAGTCAGCTGAACTCCTCTACGATACTCAACTAGGGTTGAATTTCTTATGGTCTTTTTTATTCTTCAAATGGGGCTTGCGCGGAACAGCATTTATTGAAATGGCTGGACTGCTGACCTTGATTACATTAACGGCATTCGAGTTTTATAAAATAGACCGTACATCAGGTTTAGCGATGATTCCCTATATCGCATGGGTCACCTTTGCATTGGGATTAAACTTTTCCATCTTCAGAAACAATTGATCACAAAAAGGAGCGCCCCCTTGTATTAAGGAGCGCTCTCATTTAGGTTTCACGAGTAAATTCACTTAACTCACGAGTAAATGTCCAATTTTCACGAGTAAATCCTCAAACTCACGAGTAAACCTCAATTAATTATTGATATTCGTAATTCTGCCTTCAATTTCTGCCGTGATCTTTCCGCCTTTGAAGGTTTCTTTCACATAGTTAACGAAAGCTTCCAGATCAGCATGCCCAAATACTCGCTCTTTTCCTTTCAGGACGGTATAGTTATCACCACCGCTTGCCATGAAATCATTGACGGCGACCGTGTATGTTTCGGTATCCTTGATCGGTGTCCCGTCCGCTTCCTTCAATAAAGTGACACGTTCGGTGACAGGTTTACTGAAGTCGGCTGTGTAGCTCAGTCCAGAAATTTGCAAAGTTTTCGGAGATCCTTCAACAATCCATTGCTGTTGAAGCAGCGTTTTCACTTCGGCTCCAGTCAGTTCGAGCTTAACCAATACGTTTCCGAACGGCTGGATTTTCGCTAAATCGGAAAAAGTGACTTCCCCCTTTGGAATATCTGCACGAATTCCACCTGGATTCATGAAGGCAAAATCCGAATTCAAATCTGCTTTCATCGAATCGGCAATTAAATTACCGAGTGCAGTTTCCTGTGTATAGGCATTGGTTCTTAAAATTTTCTCATCCGTTGTCCCAAGTGGGGCTTTCAACTCGGGGAACATGTCTAAATAGTCGTTAATGAATTTCGTCGTCCCGGCATCGGGTGTGATGCCATCTTGTGTAACCGTGACAATTTCAGCTGACTTTTTGACAATATCCTTTGTGTTTGGATCGATTTCCAAATCAACATCTTCAAAAGCCGTTCCATAAGAGTAAGCTTGTACAATCAATTTATTATCCACATAGTTGTTGACCCTTGCATGATTATCTCCTGCTAAGATCACATCGACTTCATCATCCACTGCATTGGCAAGATCAGCCACTTCGCCTGTGATGACCCCTTCCTTTTCAGTGCCTGGGTCATGCGAGATGATCACAATGGATTTGACGCCCTTCTCCTTCAACTCATCAACCGCCTTATTTACCGCAGGTGCCTGTTCTATGAATTCCACATTCTTAATGCCATCCGGACTTACTTTTTGAGGTGTGGCATTCGTGACTACACCTATGAACCCAATATCAACCCCGCCGACCTTTTTTATGACGTAAGGGTCCAAAATGGGTTTTTTCGTGTCTTTATATACGACATTGGCAACCACATACGGAAAGTTCAATTTATCGAATACCACATCAGATGTGGGCGACTTTCCGCCATTTATTTGAGCCATCAGGGTTTCTACCCCTTTGTCGAACTCATGGTTCCCGACAGTTCCGACATCGAATTTCATATTATTCAAAAACTGTAGCGTCGGTTTGTCCTGGATCAAAGAGGAAACGGGAGCACTTGCCCCAACAGCATCCCCTGCTGATAGTAAAAGTGTATTTTCAGGGTTTTCAGCTTTACGCTGCTTCATGTGCGCAGCTAAATAATCAGCACGCCCTTGTTTGATACCGCCAAAATCAGAAGTGGTATCCAGCTGGCCGTGAAGATCATTGATTCCGAGCAATTGCACCTTAACGTTTTCTTTTCCAAGATTGAATTTGTAAATGCCAAAGCCTTTATCATCGGTTTTACCTGTATAGGAAATCGTACTTTCTTCATTTAGATATTCCGCACCCTTTGGTGATGAGGTGAAAGTAACGTTCACCTTGCCTGAAATCGGGGCAATCGACCAGTTATTATCAGCGGTTGGATTGATCTCACCCTCTTGTGTAATGTAATCCATCAAGATTTGGCGATTTTCATCCGCAGAGTCAACTACGTATTCACTGCCTTTCACTCCCGGGAAGTTTCCTCCGCCCGAAGCACGGTAATTATTCGTAACGACGATGAAGTCTTGATTCGGGTCCACTGGTTTGCCATTATATTTCAAATCTGCAATCCTGCTTGAATCCGACACTTTTATCCCTTTTTCATCATAGCGCGGAGCCTTGGTGACATCGATTTGATACGTAACGCCGTCAATCACATCAAAATTATAGACGGCAAACTTCCCATTAAGCAATTCCTGTTCCTCAGACTTGGCAGGATCAATTTTATTATATTTCCCGGCAGACATCTCAAGCCATTCTTTAACCACGGACCCTTTGATCTTGATTGCCTTCAAGGTATTATCGTATAAATATAAATCGCCGGCGCTGCGAATGGTCAGTCCGCCTTCTTTGATTTCGGTGAATTCCTCGACTCCATTGCGCCCCGCTTTGAAAGGGGCGCCTACAGAAAGAATAGGCAAGTCTTTGTATTCAGGACGGTTGCTTTGGATATATTTTTCCACATACCATTTCTGCGCGCTTGTCACGACCTGTACAGAAGGATCATCTTGCACAAGGGCGAAGTAACTATGGATTGGAGCTGTAGTCGTTCCAATTGGCGTGTTGACATACTTGATCGTTCCTTCGTGATCCTTTTTAACGGCTTTGACGACAGATGCATCTTCAGCTGCTTTTTTTCCTGTTACTTTGTCGTTGATTGCCCGTGTTGATGAATCGGAATGAACGACCTTCCATTTCCCTTTGATATTCTGGATATCAAGATCGATGATCCCCAGATTACTGCCGCCATATCCTGCTTGAACGGCTGGTACACCATTGATGGTGCCCTTTTTATTATCCACGCCTTTAAGGATTTTTCCTTGGCTATCTTTAAATAGGCTGTCTAAAGACGCCTCATCTTGTGCCGGAAAGACTTTATGCGTGTGAGAGAACGTGATGGCATCGATGCCGGATACTTTGCTTAATGAATAGATGACATCCTCGGTATTCTTGGTGTCGCCATTAAACCCGGAATGAGTGAGCGCCACGATGACATCCGCACCCTTTTTCTTCATTTCAGGTACATATTTATTTGCAGTCGTGACGATTTCTTTTGTAATGACCTTACCGTCAAGATTCGTTTTATCCCAATCCATGATTTGCGGAGGGGCAAATCCAATGTAGCCTATTTTTACTGATTTCTCGTTTCCATTGATATCCTTTACTTTTTTCGTGACGATCTTATAAGGGGTATATTTATTTTTGTCATTCTTTGGATTATTGTCTTTATCCTTTTTATAAACATTGGCATTCACATAAGGGAAGTCCGCATCGTTGATGGCCTCGTCCAAATAAGCTAAACCATAATTGAATTCGTGATTGCCGAATGTAGCGACATCATAGTCAAGCAAGTTCATCGCTTTATAGACAGGATGAACTTCACCTTTTTTCAGTGGCGCTATTTTCGCTTTGTACGTACCCAGGGGGGTCCCTTGAATAAGGTCGCCGTTATCCACTAAAACACTATTTTCCACTTCTTTTCGTGCCTGTTTGATTAAAGATGCCGTGCGGGAAAAGCCGACGGAGTCCGATACGGCATCCTTATAATAATCATAGCTCACTAGATTAGTGTGTATATCTGTCGTCTCCATGATCCTTAGTTCAAATGGGGCATCAGAAACGGAGGTTGCCAGGCTGTTGCCGAAGTTACTCGTATTGCCGTTATACTTGGAGACAACCGATACCTTGACCCAATAACCAGCTTTATACGTATTGAAGTATGCAGAGAACTTTTGGGCCGATTTAATATCCGCCTCAACGGCTGACTGTGAAATGACCTTCGTCCCATTCATTAACTGGAAGACAACTGTTTCATTTCCTTTGTTCCCTTTTTTCGGTGTGACCGTTACAGTCGCCTTGGTGCCATTTGTGTAATTAACGGCAGGAGCTGAAATGATGAATGGTTTAGTCGCGACCGGTTTCTTATTAGACTCTTTGGCGGATGTCTCCCCCGGTACGGTAAATGGGGCTGTAATCAAACTTACAGCCAGAATCGGGGCAAGCATCTTTTTAACATGCATCTTGAACGACATACTTCACAACCCTTCTATTTTTGTAAAATGCTAGAATAATATAACATGATTTTGTCGAAATCGCGTCATGATTTACCATAATATTAATAATTTTGAATAATTGGTACTATTTATCCATTCCCATTCACTGAACATGGATCGTTTTTCCTTCAAATATATATAATCGTCACCGAATCCGAGGGAATCCTTAGGGAGAAAGGTGCTTTTTAATAAAAGGCTGGCCCATGCACATGAGCCAGCCTGCTTACATCGTATGGTTTCAAGATCGTTCCTTCTTTCTTCGACGCTCTCTACTTCAGTGAACCGGAAGCGCCGCTGCAGTTAATCCGCTTGATAATAATAGGACCAAGGCAATCACCCCAGCATACTCCCGATTGATAATGAAATACTTACTGGGAATCTAATGAATCATCAAACTCATTGAAACAAATTAAATTCGCTATTATTCTTTTATGGTTTTCTTTATCTATCAATTTTTCTAATTCGTTTTTTTTTGCAAAACCTCTATAAACAAGGTTTCATCAAAACAACAATGTAATTAAAATAACTTAAAATAAAAGTCATAAAGATGTCACTTATGTAAAAAAATTTTGGCATATATAATTACATTTATGCTTAAAAGAAAGGATGTTTTTATTTGCCTAGTAATAAAAAGGAAGGCATAATCTTTGGGCTTTTTATGTGTTTTGGAATGGTTCTTATTATGTCAGTTTACAACACAGCTTTACACGGGTTTTCATCGTTTACAGTAGGGGGTGCAGTGATTCAATTTGTGGTAACATTCATCGTCGCTTTTATTGCAGAGTCAATAGTTGAACCGCAGGCGCGTAAACTTGCATTATCACTGCCTTATGATAAATCGAAAGAAACCAACTTTATTATTGCAATCGCCTTTTGTATGGTCCCAATAATGGTCCTTATTATGTCAGTATATGGGGTTATTTTAACGAGGTTAATAATAGGAATCGAGGGTTCAATTGTCACAGCTTACCTTAAAACAGTTGGTCTAAACTTTATCGTGGCGCTACCATCACAGTTACTGATTGTTGGACCAATCTCACGCCGGTTATTAACTAAATACATTAAACCAGCGACACATAAGCCAAAATTAACAAAAATTTGAGTGCGTAAATATTAATGTATATGACAAATAAATAAAAAGGATTAAGCTAATACGCTAATCCTTTTTATTTAATATGTTATAACTCTACTGCGTTAAGACGAAAAATTTCTTATATTAGGAATTAACCTGTCCCATCCAGACCAAGGCGTGCCGGTGAAACGACCATTATACCCAATATGGATTCCCGAATTGTCCCCCTCCATAATCCCCTTTTTTGAAAAAACCTGCAGAATTCCTTTCAAAAAAAACTGGTAACCAGTTATTAAAACATGAAAACCTATAAATCCCGATTTATTAAACTGGCGGAAACCGGTTCGATTCCCATCTCCCTCGACCAGATGGACAACTGGCCTATATGATGAATTTCGTGTGCTATCAGATGGCGCAGTATCCTGCCTTGTTGGTATGTCCCCTCCATCCAGGATGGCTGAATCATTTCTTCCTTCCCATCAATTGAATGCGAGTTCAAATAGTCCACGACCTCTGAATGATAACGCCCGGATAATTCCTCCACTTTCTCGATCGTATTATAAGCGTCTAAATCTATCCCGACATCCGGCTTCCCTTGTATGGCCCTGATCCAGCTGCATTCGACATCGATTATATGGGCGAGTGTCCTTAAAATATTGCCCATCCCGCCAGTACGCTGTCGTTTCAGTTCCTCAATCGGTACGGATCTGCACCACTTGAACCACTCATTTCGCACCTGCCAGTTATAAGTGAATAATGTCAACATCCCTTTTCCCCCAACACTATTTGACGTTAAAGCACCGCTTCCCTTTATATTGATAATAATCCTGTCTTTGAATGGTTTTGAATCCACAAGATTCATAGAGTCTTAAAGCATGCTCATTAGTCGCCTCGACCTCGAGAAAAATATCATATCCCAGCTGGCATTGTTCGGCTACAACCTTTTTCAATGCCTTTCTGCCCAGTCCGTTTCCCTGGTATTCCGGCAAAATGGAAAATCCATAAATCCACGCTTCCCGGTCTGAGTGATCAACACGGATCTTACCGACCGCGCGGCCATCCTTTTCAATCATCATGGTTTTCAGAGTATCCTCATATAGGATGCGCTGATAATAATCCTTCGCCTCTTGTTTCGTAAATTGGAAACATTGAATATCCAGCTGAATTTCCGTTTCCTCATCATCTCTCCGTGAAGGGCGAACGACTGCATCCTCATAATCATCCAGTTCCGTTTGAGACCATTTCATTTGAAACTCAGAAAAAGAAAACTCACATGGGAGCTGTTTCAAGAATCCTGTCCCTGAATGGGATTGGGAAGGTGCGTTCAAGATGATCAACTTATAGTTGCGCTCCATGGCACTCCTTATAGCTTCATCCATCAGCTTTGTAAAAATGCCTTGCCTCCGAAAATCAGGATGTACCATCCCACACATCTCCACTTTGTTTCCAAAATCGTAAAGACCAAGAAAACCAACAAGTTTTACTCCATCATAGTGAAGAAAGTCATTCTTATTCACACCATTTCGACTGCGAAGCGTTTCCCAGTTCAGCTTTAATGTAAAATCTTCCCCTTCACATTCATGCTGTAGAATCCGAATATCTTCTAGCTGTATTTCATTCAAAATTGTCACCCCTTTCCATACTATCAGTTTATTACCAAAAAATAAGAAAAGCAGCATCCTTTTACTTGGATGCCGCATATTTACATAAGTTTATATATGAATGTTGTTTTTTTAAAAGTATTTTCACTTTAATCCATAAAACTAAAATCGTATGAGGGGAGGATTTCCTATCTAATTCCATTGACGGATGAATTATAGCAGTAAAATGATTCCAATTGAGGATTATTTTTTAACCATTTTGTGCTATATTCCAAATAATGGTTTATCTTTTTTTTATTTGACTTTAAAGGAGGAATTTAATGGTCCAATGTACCGGTTTCTTTATACCCGAATTCCGGACCCTTTATTGAACAGAACCCGAAATTCGGTTTTTACTACCTAGCACATTACGTCCTGAGGTTATCGTTTTTTCGTTTTGTGAGCGGACTTTTTTAAGTTCTCTACGTCCGTTGTCAGTTCTTTTAATTGTTTACCGAAGCGGAAGAGCAAAAACATAGAAACGACGAATGGATAGCCAAATTCGCTAACTAATGACACCCACATAGTAGCATCCTCAATCATCATCCTCTTCACCCCTTTTCTTGTATCTGATATCTAAAGTGAAACTTGTTTAAAAAAAACAATCTAGCACTATTGATTTATGGATAAAAGAACGAATGTTCGTATATAATTGATTTATTCCCCTTGTCCATCACTTTATTAATTAAAGGAGGGATAGCGATGAACCAATTAACTTCTCATTTTTTTTCTCATTCATTGGAATTTCTGCAACAACAGTACTCATCTTTCTTTGAACAACCGATCATTCAAGTATTTTTACAGAACCCAGAGCATTTAAAGATTTTCACCGAAACTCTTGATTCCCCTTCTTCACACAACATTTGCCAACTCAACGAGACTTTCAAAATTTTCTATTACCGGGCTAAGGTATACAAATACATGTGCTCCTTAATTTACTTTTTCTCCGTTGACTTTGATAAAAGGGCACGGAAGCAGCGGGAACGCTATCGAATGGTACTTGATGCGACACCAAGGGATACTGGCGGAATGATCGATCGAATCGGTACTTTGGACGTTCAACTTGAAAAGATGGGAGAAACGAATGATCTATCTTCACACATAAGTGATGAAGAGATGATAAAAGCCTTGAAGAAGTTAACAGCCAAACAAAACCTGGTGCTGACCATGATTTTTTCCTACGGCCTATCCAACAAGGAAATTGCTGCCTATTTCCATGAGTCGCCACAGAATATCTCAAGCATCCGTAAACAAGCTCTAAAAAAACTTCGAAAGCACTATATGGATGAGGTATATAATAGAAAGGAGAAAAGCCATTGTGGATAAAAAACTCTCAAAAGAAGAATTGGTGAATCTTATCGATTCTTTAAATCCTAAAATAAAAAAATCGTTAAAAAACACAAACTATCAAGACCGGAATGATCTGGAACAAGAGATTAAACTCAAGATCATTGAGTCATATGAAAAAATTGCAGCAATCGAGGCACCTAATTTTGAGGAATTCCTTGCAGAATTCCTGACTAAGCAAAAATAATGAAAAATTACCAAGTCCAGAGCATGCATGCTGGACTTGGTACTTTTTTTCTGAATATCAGTATGATGGATTCAATGTCAGCTTATCACCTTTTGGATCGTCTAATGCCGTTTTGTGATAAGTACCTTCTGCCCAATCATCAAGCTGATCGTGGTACCACTCACTTTTAACGTTACCTGATTGCCCCGGGCCAACGAGGTGATACCCCTGGTTCATGTCGGATAGGTCGATGACAAACCTCCAGGAGCCACCATGATTAACAGTTCCGTCATCTAAAAATGCCGCTGCCTGTACAGTTACACTGCTGCCGCCGACCGGCATTCCGCCGCCGCTGTTAAATAAATAATTTAACGGGGCGACACTTGATAGCGGGTGGTTAAACCTTACCTGATGATAGTCACCCCATTCCCAATCAGCTATATCGTCACCTTGTGATTCTTCCAGCTCCTTTAACGTCTCCTGTAACGACTTGGCGAGTACCTGCTCCAGTCCGCCTGCCTCTTCAATCCAAGGACCCGGCTTACCGTCCAGTGCCCGCCTTAGTAGTTCATCAATGGCTGAACGCCTTCCATTAAAGAGGTTGAGGGTTTCCTCCGGTATTTCTTCTGTAAGCAGAACTTCCCCTATTTTTTTCATCCAGACATTAAAAATCAGCGGCGCTGCTTCATCAACGGAATCAATATGATTCCATTTCTTAAGAATCCTAAGTGCCTGTTCTTCCTGTTTTCCCGAAGGACCTTTCAATACCTCTAGAAATTGAGGGACAAACTCTCTAGCTTGCAGATTCAGCTGATCCATTTGCAGGCTTTGCATATCCTCGGCCGTAAGCTTTTTATTGGCTTTTAAAAACTCCTGTATCCTCATCTGACGGTAGGGCTGTGCCCAGTTATTGCTGATGTGGTAAGGATAGTCATCCGAGATGACTTTATTATTCGCTGTCGAAATGAATCCCTCTTCCGGATTGACCGTTTTTGGAAGTTCATCAAACGGAATGTAGCCTTTCCACTCAAATTCATCCGTCCAGCCAGGTACTGGCAGCATACTATCGCCTTTTTTCCGGATTGGGATTCTCCCATTCGCCTTATAGGCAATGGTCCCATCGACTGAGGCAAAGACGAAATTCTGTGCCGGGGTTTCGAATTTCAAGAGGGCCTTTTCGAATTCTTTCCAGTTTCCGGCTTTATTCATATTCAACACCGCTTCAAGCTCGGCAGAAGGATCAAGTGCCGTCCACCTTAATGCAAGGACGGTATCTTTTCCGCTTTTCCCGGCAAACTCGGAAACAACCGGTCCATGGCGGGTAACCGTCACCTTATAGTCAAGTGTTTTACCATCCTTCACCTTGATCGGCTCGTCCAGGATTTCAGCTTTTTCCCATTTACCTTTGTAGGCGAATTCTTTCTCGTTTTCCGGGTTTCTCTTCTCAATATACAGATCCTGAACATCCGGACCTGTATTGGTCACACCCCAAGCGACCTTTTCGTTATGACCTAGTATGATTCCTGGAATCCCGGCAAAAATAACACCGCTCACATTGACTGTCGGGGCCTCCAAATGCATTTGATACCAAACGGACGGTGTAGCTAATCCCAGATGGGGATCATCCGCCAATAGCGGCTGACCGGAATCCGTTTTCTTGCCTGAAACGACCCAGTTATTGCTGCCGTTGAATTCATAAGGAATAACCGCCCCAGCGAAACTTTTTTCAATATCCAGTTCTTCCTTGCTGATGATATATGGAGCGCCATTGGGATAATTCGGGAATAAATCATACGCTTTTTCCTTTGGGAACGTTTGCAGCAAATACTGTCTAAACGCCTGATCTTCCCAGTTCCCGCCTAAATCAAAGGCCATATATTTACCGATGGCCAGCGAATCGACTGGTGTCCACGGCTCTGGTTCGTATCCAAGTAAAGTGAACTCTGCCGGCCATTTCCCATTCTGCTTCAGTTCATCGATATAAAGATTCACCCCTTCGGCAAACACATCCAGGGCTTCTTTCCCGTTACTTGTATATGCACCATAAGAGGCTTCAGCCGCCCGTCTCAACCCCAGTGTACGAAAATATTTATCATTTTTGACGGTTTTCTCACCAATCACTTCACTCAATCTTCCTGATGCCTGACGCCTGCTTAAATCCATTTGAAATAAACGGTCCTGTGCTTGGATATACCCTTGGGCTAAATACAAATCATGTTCATTCGCTGCGTTGATATGCGGTACCCCACTGGAATCCCTCACTACCGTAACCGGTTTCAAAAGGCCTGGAAGCGATATTTCCCCCTTTGTTTCGGGCAAGGATCTTGAAAGAAATACATTTGCAGCAATCAAGACAGACAGCAAAAGTAAAATCAGGATTCCAAAACTCCATAGCGCCCGTCTTTTCCATTTCGGTTTTGGCTTTTGCTGAGGTACGGCAACTTCCATCGATACATCTCCCTCTCCCTTAAAACTCTCTTTCTTTCTATTTAAGATATTCCGCGTTTCCACCCACCTTTCCTACCAACTTCCTGACATTCTCTCTTTTTATTTCCGGAAGGGAAGATATGCTCAAGGGCGGATTATTACCGCGTAAGGGCGAATTACTACCGCGAAATTGCTCCGATAAACATTGTCAAATGCAAAAACACCGATACTATGTATCGATGCGTCAGGGGATTCTAGCTATTTGCAATTATGTATTCAATCACTTTTTCCGCATCATCCGTATAAAAGAGGGCCTTATCGAAGTCATGGGCCGCCTTCGTCTCGGCTTCCATGTATTCAACAGGGGAAAGGAAACCAAAGAGCCGCTTCCATTTATTGTTTTTCTCAAGAAGTTTCCTTGCCCTTTTTATATCCTCTGGTATGAATTCATTAATGATAAAACATGGGTCAGAAAATGAATGGTCCTGAAAACGTTCGTTCAATGCCTGCAATTTTCCCCGATCCCATTCCACCCTTATCAAATCTGATATGACCTTCACATTTTGGACCGAGTCGAGGATGCGTTTTGACAAAACATCATATTCTTCATCCTCCAACCCATTATCCGTCATGATTCCTATACAATACCATTTTTCATTATGATCCAGTTCTTCATTTTTCTTGAAAAACACTATTCATCCACCTTCCTTTCACGCTTTACATGTCCTATTTCTTTTTCTTGTATATTATTTTTCCCATTCATTATCTAAATGGCAAACTCAACATGTCCGTCCTCACGCCATTTCACTATACCATGGAGGGATATGCAACTTCATGACATACAAAAAAGATACCCTGAAAAGGATACCCCCATCATACCGGCTGAAGAGCCAGCCCTCTTTGTTTAAACAGATATTCCATAGCCTGCCTGAACGATAGAAAAGCTTTTACCTGATTAGTGAAATCGAGTTTGATTATCTCTTTCACCACATCAGGGGTAAAACCGACAAACATCGTTTCCGTACCCATCAACGCCAGTGCCCCCACTAGTTTATCTAAAAGGGAGAGCACATTGCTTTCCTTCGTAAAGGTAATCCCGGAGAAATCGATAATCAATACTTCCGCATGCAGATCTGCACATTTTTGCAGTACAGTCGATTGCATCGGCTCCATTCTCCAATCATCAATGCGCCCGATCAATGGTAAGAGCAGGACATCCTTTAAAACGGTCTGAACGATCGGAGTGGCCAATTCTTCCATGACTTCCTGGTTTTCTTTTATCTTCTGCAAAGAATCGTTTGCCATTCTTGCCATTTCTTTATAATGATTCACGTAACTTATACTCACACAGTGTATGAATTGGTCCAGGATCGCATCAATTATCGAACTTGCCTTTAGCAAAATTTCAATGGAGTAGTAGCGGTTGCTTACTTCTTCTTCAATGAAACTCCAGAAAAGATTACGTACCAGCTGAGCTTCCTCAATATTCTTATCTAAAGGAATACCCATATCCACGACGCGCTTTCCTATTTCCATACCCGTTATTTTCATACGTTCCATCGCTTGTGACTTTCCATGGATTAAGGCATCTGCATGGATTTGAATAAGCTCTGACCTTACCTTTTTACTGGTTTCAAAATCATAGAGCGGGACATCTTCTTCGAACAACTCGATATGCTCCACTAAGATATATTTAAATTTTTGAATTTTTTCACCGATCATTCTTAATTCTTCCATGTAGACCTCCCATACAGGGCTTTCATCACATTTTATCAAATAGTTAATGGTTATGGGTATAAAACCTTCTATTACCAATATGATAATAGACGTTTACCCTTTTCTGAATAAGGGTATTATGACATATGACTTGGAGGGATTACCATGAAAAAAGATCAACAAGACTTTGAATCTGAAAACATGAGCGATTTAGTCGAACTCATAAACAGTAAAAATAACAGCCGCAGATTATTGGATGTACTTCGGCGTAACAAAAAGGATAAAAGTAAAGATAAAAAATGAAAAAGCCCAGTCCAATGTGGTCTGGGTTTTTGAATGGATAAATAAAAGAGCTGAGTTTGTTATTTAAGCAAACCCAGCTCTTCCTGTCCCTATCTTTTTCTCCGAATCTCCTTCACATGGTTCCCTTCAGTGGTAATATAGACTGTTTCATCAATTTTGTATGTTAAATAACGGTCACAATCAATTTCCAACGTTTTCCCATTGTCGAATTTCATTGCGCAATTGGATCCCTCTTCGGTCTCCGTCACATCAATGACTTCGTTCGTCTTAAAACCGACTGCCTTGCCATCGGAGAAATGAGGATAGTATTTTTCAACAATCTCCACCTTTTCCAATCTGCCAGGACTTGTTAAGTATACAACGAATAAAATAATTAATACGACTATTAACCCAATGAGAATTACTACTTTTCGTTTCACTCTATCTATTACCCTCTTCTCTTATCAATCTATTATTCAATATCCTTTTTCACTAGATTATATTCAGGATTCCGGAAAATCATGATAGAAAAGATCATTTTATTTAACGATTTTCACTTTTTCAACCATCATGGCACAAGCAGCAGCCAGGATGATTAAAATGGATACTGCCGAGATGACCCCTACCCAACCGAACTTCATCAGGAATAAACCGCCTGATGCCCCCACTACACTTGATCCCGCATAGTAAAACAGGAGATATAATGCGGATGCTTGTGCTTTTTCACTTTTATCGGCTAAACTTCCAACCCAGCTGCTCGCAATTGAATGAGCTCCAAAAAAGCCAAATGTTAACAAGGCAAGCCCCATTATTTTCAGCAAAAGTGGATCCAATAGGGTTAAAAGGGCCCCCATCAGCATGATTGCGATTCCTATAAGAAGTACAAGCCTCCGACTATATTGATCGGCAAGCTTCCCCATCCATGTAGAACTAAATGTCCCCACAAGATAGATGATGAAAATGAAGCCAATCAATGTCTGTGATAAATGATATGGCGGTCCCATTAAAGGTATACCCACAAAGTTATAAACGGTAACAAACGAGCCCATTAATAGGAAGGCCATACCGAATAAGAGTACTAGTCTGCCATTCCTTAAGTTATTAATGAGGGAGGTTTTTATTCTCGACAATGAGACTCCTACGCGAACTGCATGCTGCGAAGGCGGAAGCATCCACCAAAAAGCCAGACTGATGATCAAACTTAAAGCTCCAAGGCTGCCAATCGCTATGTTCCATGAGAAATGATCGGTCAGCACCCCGACAATCAACCTGCCAGCCAATCCGCCGATACTCGACCCACTCACGTAAATCCCCATCACATAGCCCAGACTTTTCGGATGGAACTCTTCATTGATATAGGCCATCGCAATTGCCGGGAAACCAGCAAGCACCGCTCCTTGAACCGCCCGTATTGCAATAAGTATGTATAGGTCATCCTGGATGAAGCTTACACATATGGATAACAATGCAGACAGGGTGAGCGCTGTCCCCATTATTTTTTTCCTATCGATATTTTCCGAGAAAAAGGAAACTAGCAATAAACAAATGGCAAGCGTCCCCGTTGCGAAAGATAATGTAAGACTTGCCATAGCAGGAGAGACTCCGAATTGCTTTGCGAATACCGGAATGACCGGTTGGGTACTATATAGATCGGCAAACGTTACAAAGCTACCAAGAAATAAAGCCAAGATTGTTTTCCTGAATGATTTTCCAGCAGGCTCGATATAATTCACTTTTGTTCAGACCCTTCACTATTAAACTTTCCCCCTATGTTAATACGAACTTCCTGAGTTGTCTATTTCGCCACTTATGGCCAAAGGGAAAGTTCAGTTCCAGCAATCCTAAAAAAACCCTTCACTGCACTGAGTGAAGGGTTTTTCATTAATATGACCGTTTATCATTCCGCTCACTTTTTTTAAGCAGCCAGTACACAGGCATACCTATAATGAGGATGATCACAGAGTACAGGGCATTTAAAGGCGTATCGATTAATGTGCTTACAACAATATATATTGCGCCAGCAATCGCTACAATAGGAATCAATGGGTAAAATGGAACTTTATAAGTTTTCGCATCCGGATCTTTCTTGCGTAAGATGAAGACCGCAAAGAATGCTAATCCATAAAAACAGAAGACAGAGAATACGGCCATATTGGTAAGTTTGTCAGGGTCTGCTGCAACCATCATGATGATTGCAATGAACACTTGTAATATCGTTGCATTTACAGGCGTTTTAAACTTGGGCGATATTTTCCCGATTTGTTTATGCCCAGGCATCATTTTATCAGTCGCCATCGCCAAGGTTATGCGCGGGAAGGTCAGGAGTTTTCCGTTCAAGCAACCGAAAATGGAAATCGCTATTCCGATTGATATCAATTTCCCGCCCAATTCACCAAATAGAAGCGTTGCCGCAACATTCGCTGCATTCGTTCCATGAGCTATGACTCCCTCTGCTCCCAATACATGAAGCATGGCAAGGTTAACAGCTAAGTAAGCGACCATGACCACGACTATTCCCGTTATGATCGCACGCGGCAACGTTTTCTGCGGGTTTTTCATTTCCCCTGCCATGAAGCCGACGTTCATCCAACCATCATATGCCCAGAGCGTAGCCAAAATCGCACCGGCCATGCTGATTTTCATTGAACTTTCACTATTGACATTGAATACAGGCATATCACCCTGTGCGATACCGAACACTGCTATGAATATGATGGGAATCAATTTAGCAACGGTCGATAAGGCTTGTATCATACCGCCGTATTTTGTCCCCAGCAGATTCATGCCTGCTAAAAACACGATCGTAAGAATCCCTATTACCCAAGCGTAATCTGAAGCAATATTAAATATTCCTGCGACTAATAATCCGAAATATAAACTGAGGGCACCCATGACTGCAGGTCCATATACCAATGTTTGAACCCAGCCGCATAGGAATCCCCATGCTTTTCCGTACACTTCTTCCATATAAACATATAAGCCACCCGTTTTAGGAATCCGGGTACTCACTTCCGCAATCGTCAATCCGCTTGCCAGGGTAATCAGACCACCTATCAGCCAAGCTAATAAGGCCATAGTTGAATTACCACTTAACTCAAGCACGTCACCAGGTCTCATGAAAATACCAGAACCGATAACTGTACCAACTACAATAGATGTTCCAACCCAAAAGCCAATCGTTTTTTTCAATTGGTCATTTCCCATGTTGTCCCCCCCAGGTGTACACATGTACTTATTTTATACTAAAATTATATCATATAAATTATACGAAAATAGTTTATGTAATCATTTGAATATTCCAATAAAAACTCAGACACATTGGTATTACTACGCTCAAGGCGCTTTATTACATTTATATTTTTTTTACTAAATATGACTGAAACTACGCTAAAAGCCGAATATTTTTTTATTTACAAAAGATTATTCGTTATTTAGCTCAATAATCACGAATTAAAAATCACAAAATAAAGTTATCATTCGTTATATATATTTGTGAGATTCCAGCATTTTTCTAGGGACGCAAAAAAACCACCCCAAATCAACGGGGTGGTTCCACTCCACTTTCAAGCTTCATTTCGTATTACCAAATAATGAATAGAAGCACAATCGCCAAGACAATCCGGTAGATGGCAAAAGGAGTCAATTTAACTTTATCGATTAAAATCAAGAAAAAGCGGATACAGATTAACGCAAAGATAAATGCGCTTATGAAACCTGCAATAAAGAATGGCAGAACTTCAGGCGTGAAATTATCCCAGTACTTCACGATTTTCAACAGACTGGCCCCAGCCATGATCGGCACTGCCATGATGAACGTGAAATCGGAAGCAGCCCGATAGCTCATCCCTAATAGCACACCGCCTGATATCGTTGAACCTGAACGAGAGAATCCCGGCCATAGAGATAAACATTGGATTAACCCTACACCGAGAGCTTGTTTATAAGTGATTTGGTCAACCGTTTCTGCAGTCAGCTTTGGACGGAATTTATCTGCAGCAATCATCAAAAATGCGCCCAAGAACAACCCGACGATAACCGTCTTCATGGTAAATAGATTTTCATCAATGTAATCTTCGAATAATAGACCTAAAACGCCCGCCGGTAGCAATCCGACAAGGATCTGCAATAGGTTAAGCTTTGGGCCGTTCACAGCGGATGTGCCTTTCAGCTTCCTTAAACCAAGCAAGTCCATGAATCGTCCCCAGAAGAGCACGACTACGGCAAGTATCGAACCAAGCTGGATGACCACCTTGAACGCATTGGCCACTTCACTCCCGAAAAGCTCTTTCGAATTCAGCCATAAATCATCGACGATAATCATATGCCCTGTAGACGATACAGGAGCAAATTCAGTTAACCCCTCAACAAGACCAAGGATAACCGCAACAAAAATTTCCCACATATTCATTTTATTCACCTCATAATTCGAACACCTATTTATGGAAATATCATATGTATTTTACTCGTTGTTTAAAATATTGTCTATTAAACATTGCTGAAACAATTTACGGGTACATGTATGATAGGGTTCAAGATAAAGTTTAAAGGGGAAGTGATGATTTTGCAAAACATACTGATTTTCGCCCATAGAGGGTCAAAGGGGACGCATCCTGAAAATACCATGGCTGCATTTCAAGAGGCGGCAGAAATCGGTGCCGAGGGGATCGAGTTCGACGTCCATCTCAGTTCTGATGGTGAATTGGTCATCATCCATGATGAAACATTAGATCGAACGACCACCCTTACTGGTTATGTAAAAGATCATTCGTCACAACAGCTGAAAACGGCGGATGCCGGGAGCAAATTTTCCAAGGAATTCCTTGGGGAGCCGATTCCTTTTTTAATGGAAGTTTTCGAATGGGCAAAGGGAAATGCTTTATTGATGAATATCGAAATCAAAACGGATAAACTCGCTTACGAAGGGATTGAACAGAAAATCATTGATTTAATTCGGCAATATCGAATGGAAAATCGGGTGATCCTCTCTTCCTTCAACCATCAATCCATTGAAAAAGTGAAGATGCTAGCCCCGGAACTTGAACGTGCATTATTGTTCGAGGGGCTTCCTGAAAACTTCGAAGAAATCTTACGTGATAAAAAAGAATCAGGGTTTCATCCAGATAAAAACAGCCTGACCCCGGCAGTTAGTGAAAAAGCGAAAAAACTTGGATACAAAGTCCGGCCATGGGTCGCCAATGATGAAGCTGACATCGTCAAGCTTGCAGAATTGGATGTCGATGTTATCATGACCGATTTCCCTGAAAAGGCAATCAAGATTTTAAAGGCTTGGCAGTCACACGGCTGAACAATGCGAAAGAGAAGGAGCGAAGCCCCTTCTCTTTCTAATCCATTTTTATTCAATTAATTAACGAGAATATCCACCTAATTGTTGCTCAGCCATTTGCACTAAACGTTTTGTGATTTCCCCACCAACAGATCCGTTAGCGCGAGAAGTAGTGTCAGCACCTAGGTTTACACCAAATTCACTAGCGATTTCATTCTTCATTTGTTGTAGAGCTTGCTCTGCACCAGCTACTACTAGTTGATTGCTGTTATTGTTGTTTGCCATGTGTTTTCACCTCCTACTAATATTAATTAGCATTTTAAGCTTAAATTATTATTGCCAATTTATTGTATTTTTTTCTTTACGGCCCTTCAATCCAAAGCTCTTTATCATGATTTTCTTATTATGTTCATAAACTGTTAGGAAACTTTCAGTACAGTAGGAGGGAAAAGAATTGCAAATACATGTGGTTAGGCCAGGCCAGACGTTATATGGCATCGCCCAGACGTACAGCGTAACCGTTGACAGGCTCGTGGAAACGAATAAGATTCCTAACCCAACTAACCTTGTTTCGGGGCAGGCCCTTGTCATTCCAATAGTCGGCAGCTATTATTTCGTTCAACCGGGTGATAGTCTTTATTCCATTTCCCAAAAGGTTGATGTCCCTTTTCAAGAGTTGGCAAAAATAAATGGCATTCCCGAAAATCAAGTCTTATCCGTTGGATATCGACTCTATATTCCGGCACGGAAGAAAAGGACCGCCGAATTCAACGGTTATGTCGAGCCTAGGGGTACGACGGTCGCACCGGCCCTTGTAACGGCTGCAAGGGAAGCTGCGCCCTATTTAACCTATTTAGCCCCATTCAGCTTCCAGGCGCTTCGTGACGGCTCCTTAAAAGAGCCTTTGCTCGATGACTTCCCTGCCATCGCCAGAGAAAATAAAAATGTTTTAATGATGGTGATCACGAATCAGGAAAATGACCAATTCAGCGATGAGCTCGGGCAAATCATCTTGACGAATACTTCTGTTCAGAATAAGTTCCTGAACAATATCGTTACAACGGCAAAGAAATATGGATTCCGGGATATTCACTTTGACTTTGAGTTTTTAAGGCCGGCCGATAAAGAAGCCTATAATCAATTTCTCCGAAAAGCCAGGGATCGATTCAAGAAAGAAGGCTGGTTCATTTCCACGGCACTTGCCCCTAAAACAAGTGCTGAACAAAAAGGCAGTTGGTATGAAGCACATGACTATAAAGCACATGGTGAAATCGTCGACTTCGTTATCATCATGACTTATGAATGGGGATATAGCGGAGGACCTGCAATGGCCGTGTCCCCTATTGGACCGGTTCGGGATGTTCTCGAATATGCCGTCACCGATATTCCCTCCAATAAGATCCTGATGGGGCAGAATCTATATGGCTATGATTGGACCCTGCCTTTTGTACAGGGATCCACCGCCAAGGCCGTGAGTCCGCAGCAGGCCATCCAGATTGCGGCGGCAAATAATGTTTCCATCGAGTATGATGAAACCGCACAGGCCCCGCACTTCAACTATACTATTGAGGATAGGCAGCATGAGGTGTGGTTTGAGGATGCCAGATCCATTCAGGCAAAATTCGATTTAATCAAAGAACTGAACCTAAGGGGGATGAGTTATTGGAAGCTCGGCCTGGCCTTCCCTCAAAACTGGCTGCTCATCAGTGATAATTTTAACGTACGCAGAAGGGTCTAAGAACAGATTGAGCCTATATCGTCAAATTTTTGGAATACCAAGACGCAAACGGACATATAATCAAATATCGAGCATGAAGTCCAGTTCAGGATACGTGACTCAGCCAATAAGCCTTCCGGCATTGCCGGAGGGCTTTTATCATTTCAGTCGCAACTTTCCAGGTAATCTGCCGAAATTCATCATTCAAAGTTTGTCTGTCCGCTCCCTTATGAGCCAAGCCTTTTTTGACCATACTAAAAGGAACAGTTAAGGGGGTGTGAGAAACATGATTCGAATCGGCACATACATCAGCGCCGTTCCCAGAATTCCGCGTTTCATCAGATTGCTTTCTATCATCGCATTATTTTTACTCTCATTCGGGGTCTTGATCCACATTGTGGAGCCGAAGAGATTCCCTACTTTACTTGATGGCATCTGGTGGGCAATCGTCACAATGTCAACGGTGGGTTACGGAGATTTTACTCCCGTTACAAATCTTGGAAAAATAATTGGGATGGTCCTCATTTTGTCGGGAGCCGGCCTGATCACCTCTTATTTTGCGTTCATTGCTAAAATGTCCATTTCCAATGAACAGCAATTTCTAACAGGAAAGAAAGTATTCGGCGGCGGCGGTCATATCATCATTGTAGGCTGGAATGGCCGTTCCAAGAGAATCATCCAAAACATTCATGATCGTAAACATCATCAATCCATCGTCCTTATAGATGATACACTGCAAAAGCATCCGCTTCCAAGAACGAATATCCACTTTGTCCAAGGAAAAGCTACATTGGATTCCGTTTTGCAAAAAGCTAATATAAAACAAGCCATACGCGTACTTATCACAGCTGACCTCAAGCAAGACGAGCTGCAAACGGATATGTTCTCGATATTAACATTATTGGCTGTCAAGGGACTGAATCCGCATGTGTATTGCCTTGTGGAGATATTAACGCATGAACAAAAGGAAAATGCTTTACGAGCAGGAGCGGACGGTATAGTGGAAACGAATAAATTTGCGAGTGAATATATGCAGGATTGCTTATCGAAAGGGATCATTGCGGATGCAGAAGTGCAAAATGATTGGGATGGATTGAACCTCAAACAGCTGCCCGTCCGGAATGACTGGGTGGAAATGTCGTTCAAACAGCTGGGCGTCAAGCTATTTGATCAGGACATTTTATTGATTGGCATCATTTCAGGGGACAAGACTTTCATCAAGCCCCCTGCAGATGTAATCATACATCGTAATGACACCCTGCTCATCATTGAAGATTAATGTAATAAAAGCTTTTCCAAATCACGGACAAGCGTTTTTCCATATGAGATATAGTTTTCCGGAAATTCGGCATCCGGATTTTCCGGCTCAGCAAACTGGTTGAAGGAAGCGGAGAGGTTTCCGATATTTCCTTCACCGTCAATACCGTCCTCGTACTTATGAGATAGCAAAAACGGCTGTAAAAATTCGACCATTACCCCATCCATATCGAGTGAACCATCAACAGCCTTGAAAGGGACTCGCAAGAACTGGTATCCATCACTGTCATCTATCTTATAATCAAAAGACCCGTGGTCATAATCCCATCCTCCGCCTATCACATAGCCTTCGGGTTTTAACTTCGTCTCCAAATCGAACAAACCGAATGTTTTCCCTTCCAACTCAGAAGAAATTTTAATCATTGTAAAAAACCTCTTTCGCTAATTTTCTATTAGCTTAACCAAAAGGCCTTTAAAAAAACCCCTGGAATGACTCTATCGTTCCCTTGATCAGGCATAAAGGAAGATTGGCTTCCTCACTGATTTCCAAGCTTTCCTTACGCTTTTATTTCAGCTTCGTCGCTCCTCTCCTCCTCCAGTCGTAATTACCGGATCTTCTGCTGCTCTTCTTTCCATCCGGCAGGCAGGCTTCTTGCGGACCCGGGAACCGTTCTCAGTTTCTCTAGCACCTCGATACTACTTATCCCCCACTTTCATTTTCGATACCAGTATCGAATATGTTTATTCTTACCCTTTGGCGTTCAACCCAAAAAAAGCATCAAGCTGGATGTATTCCAGCTTGATGCCTTTTTATTATTATAAGCGCTTTTCGAGCTCCGCTTTTTTCTCTTCATAACCCGGTTTGCCTAAAAGCGCAAACATGTTCACCTTATATGCTTCCACTCCAGGCTGATCAAATGGATTTACACCTAGTAAGTAACCGCTCATTGCACAAGCTTTCTCGAAGAAATATACAAGGTAGCCAAATGTATAAGCATCGAGCTGAGGAACCGATAGGATCAGATTGGGAACGCCGCCGTCCGTATGGGCTAACAGAGTACCCTCAAATGCTTTATTATTTACGAATTGCACCGTTTCACCTGAAAGGTAATTCAGACCATCCAAATCATTTCCCGCTTTTTCAATTGAAATTTCATGACGGGCTTTCTCCACTTTGATGACTGTTTCAAAAAGATCACGTCGCCCTTCCTGAACATACTGCCCTAATGAATGCAGGTCAGTCGAAAAGTTAGCGGATGAAGGGAAGATCCCTTTTTGATCCTTTCCTTCACTCTCTCCAAATAATTGTTTCCACCACTCAGAGAAGTATTGAAGTCCAGGCTCATAGTTTATCAGCATTTCAATGGTTTTCCCTTTATTGTAAAGGATATTTCGAACCGCCGCATATTGGTATGCCTGATTATCCGCTAGCTCGGAAGAACTGAATTCCACCCTGGCTTGCTCGGCTCCCTCCATGATTTGATCGATATCCGCCCCGCTGACCGCAATCGGAAGCAGCCCTACTGCCGTTAAGACCGAGTAACGTCCGCCAACATCATCAGGAATGACGAAAGTTTGGAAACCTTCCTCCGTTGCTACCGTTTTTAATGCGCCCTTTTCTTTATCAGTGGTCGCATAAATGCGGCCTTTAGCTTCTTCAACCCCATATTTTTGTTCCAGCAATTTCCGGAAAATCCTGAAGGCAAGTGCAGGTTCAGTGGTCGTACCGGATTTAGAGATGACGTTGATCGAGAAATCCCTATTTTCCAATAGGTCCATTACGTCCTGCATATATGTAGAGCTTATATTATTACCCACAAATAAAATTTGCGGTGTATTTCTTTTGTCCGATGGCAAAATGTTATAAAAACTATGTTGAAGCATCTCGACTGCCGCACGTGCTCCCAGGTATGACCCACCGATTCCGATAACCAGCAACACATCTGAATCTTCTTTTATTTTTTCGGCCGCTTTTTTGATTCTTGAGAACTCTTCTTTATCATAATTGGCGGGTAAATCAAGCCAGCCAAGATATTCATTGCCTGCCCCTGTCTGCTCATGCAGAGAATGGTGTGCCACTTTTACAGCATCCTGTAAATAGGTTATTTCATGCTCCCCGAAAAACGGTAGGGCTTTTGAATAATCGAAACGAATATGGGCCATTCAAATTCCTCCTTTAATTTTAAGTTTCCCTTTCACTTTATCTGATGTAATTCTCATAATCAAGACATCGATTTAGTAAATAACGAATAATGCAGCAATCTCCCACCTGACAAGATGGGAGAAATGATCATTTCACTTGATTTATAATGAAGCCCGTAAAATGGCAAGGACATCCTCACGGTTCAGGATTTTGAATCGTCCAAATTCCCCTCTGCTCATCGCTTTATCAGCCATGACTTCCAATTGTGAGTCATCGATGCCATAATCCGAAAGATTGGTCGGCGCCCCTAAGCTGCTCCAAAACGCCCTAAGCCTTTCAATGCCCTCAAGTGCAGCTTCCTCATCCGTTTTACCTTCCGGGTCCACATGGAACACGCGGACTGCAACCTGTTTAAAGCGTGCGACGTTTTCATGGAGCACATGTTTCATCCAATTTGGGAATAAGATGGCCAATCCTCCGGCATGCGGGATGTCATAAACGGCTGAAACGGCATGTTCAATGTTATGAGTTGCCCAATCACCACTGTAACCAACCCCAAGCGAACCATTCAAGGCTAGATTTCCTGCATATAGGATAGTAGCCCGGTGCTCATAATTCTCTAGGTCTTCCAATAGTTTAGGTGCCGTTTCAATCACGGTCAATAACAGCGATTCACAGAAACGGTCTTGAAGGGGTGCATGCGTTTCCGGATGGAAATACGTTTCGAACACATGTGACATCATATCGACCATTCCGTATACCGTTTGATCTTTAGGCACCGAAAAAGTATTTTCGGGATCTAAAATCGAGAATTGAGGAAATACCAATGGACTTCCCCATCCATATTTCTCTTTCGTTTCCCAGTTTGTTATGACTGAGCCCGAATTTGCCTCGGAGCCGGTTGCAGCTAAAGTCAGCACCGTTCCAAACGGAAGGGCCTCTACCACTGGTGCCTCCTTAATGACAAGATCCCATGGATCCCCCTCATATTTAGCACCTGCCACAATTGCCTTTGTAGCATCAATAACGCTTCCGCCTCCAACAGCAAGGACAAAGTCGATACCCTTTTCTTTACAAAGATCCACACCTTTCCGGACTGTTGAGATGCGTGGATTCGGTTCAACTCCGGAAAGTTCGTGTACCTCTGCATCAATCACCTTCAATGCGTTGACCACTTTATCATATAAGCCATTTTTCTTTATGCTTCCTCCACCGTAAACAAGTAAAACTTTATGACCATAAGCAGGAATTTCAGTTTTTAAACTTTCAAGCTGATTTTTCCCGAAAATTACTTTAGTAGGATTTTTATAAGTGAAATTTTCCAATGGATTTCTCTCCTTTAGTGCCTCATTGACCCCATCTGTGGCCATAAAATTGCCCATTTGGCCAATGGCTGGTTTTTCTTTTCATTATGAACCAATGTTCCATATAAATACAAAATATCCGCCCGCATCTTTTATAAGGATGTATATTTACATGATGAAAAAGCATGATAAGTAAAGAACTGATTTTCTCAAAAAGGGAGGCTGTACAATGAGTGGAATACAAAGAACTGCACTTGTTCTTATTATAATCGGGGCAATCAACTGGGGATTAATAGGTTTTTTCCAATTTGACTTGGTCGCTTCAATTTTCGGAGGGCAAGATGCAGCAATGGCCCGCATCGTTTATGGATTGGTAGGAATTGCCGGTCTCATTAATCTTGGTCTTCTCTTTAAACCAAGTCCTGAAATTTCCAGGGAGCCTGAAACCAAACCTACTCGTTGAAAGTCTTAAGTCCATGGACATTGTTTATGTTCTATAAAATAAAGCCGGACCATGGTAAACACATGACCCGGCTTTATTTAATTCATATGCCTGTATACCATCTATAAGCGGCAAGTTAGGTCTGGACATCTTCATTGATCATGAAAATGGACAAAAAAAACCGGCTGATCGAAGGATCTGCCGGTTCACAAAATTATTTTTTGATTAAGTCTTCGCGTTGAGATTGTTCAATCCACTCTTGAAGTTTGTCTTTCAATGTGTTGAAACCTTCAGTAGATTCGATGTGAGATGTCGCTTTAACAGATGCTTGGCGTTTTTTCGGAGCTTTTTTCGGAGCTTCAGTACGCTCAGGAGCTTCTTCTGTAGCGCGGATCGATAAGCCGATTTTTCCTGCAGCTGAATCGATGGAAAGCACTTTAACTTTTACTTCATCGCCCACTTTTAAATGTTCGTTGATATCTTTAACGAATCCGTGAGTAATTTCAGAAATATGAACTAAACCTTGAGTTGAATCATCTAGAGCAACAAAAGCACCGTATGGTTGAATACCAGTAACTTTACCAGTAACTACCGCACCAATTTCGAATTTTTCAGACATGGTAACACTCCTATTTTATATATATTTTTTCGTCTTTTCACGCAATAAAAAATTATATCACATAATTGGAAAATAATCAAAGTTAAGTATACCATACTTTTTGGGATTTTACTCATTAAATATGTTTGTTTTTTGGAAATAATAAATATCATAAGCTCGTTATTAATAACTTATCCTAAAAATTTGCAAATAACCTCATTTCCCCTTAAGATATTTACTCATTTTTCTAAAGATTGTAATATTAAAACACTATCCAATCCCTAATAAACATAGTAAGATGGGAAAATGTTTTAAAGAAAGTAATTTACAGCTAGATATTTTTTACATCTAAAGGAGTTTTTCCATCATGTCAAAACAAGATCAATGGACTTCAAAACTTGGGTTTATCCTGGCAGCCGCGGGATCCGCTATTGGATTGGGTGCCATCTGGAAGCTCCCATATATGACTGGGGAAAATGGTGGAGGGGTCTTTTTCCTGCTCTTCATTTTGTTCACCCTGCTTATCGGTGCACCCATATTAATTGCAGAATTCACAATTGGCCGCAATGCACAGAAAGATGCCATCAGCGCATATAAACATATCGCCCCAGGAAAGCCTTGGGTTTTGATTGGGTACGGCGGTGTCGTCGCTTCCATCATTCTGCTTTCATTCTTCAGTGTGGTTGGAGGCTGGATCATCTCTTATTTAGCAAGAAGCTTTACAAGTTCCCTCTCAAACTTAACTCAAGAGGAATATGGAAACTTCTTTAATGCGATAATCAGCAATCCTTATGAAACGGTAATCGCTCAATTATTATTCATGGTCTTTACCATTTGGGTCGTGCAAGGTGGCGTATCCAAGGGAATTGAAAAAGCGAATAAATATATGATGCCTTCATTGTTCATTCTTTTCATCATTCTTCTAATCCGTTCCTTGACTCTCGATGGAGCAATGGAGGGTGTGAAATTCTTCTTGAAGCCCGACTTTTCCGCTTTAACAGGGGAAACGATCCTATTGGCACTTGGCCAATCCTTCTTTGCGCTAAGTGTTGGTGTTTCAGTGATGGTAACCTACGCATCCTATTTAAGTAAAAATGAGGATATTACAAAATCGGCCTTTTCAGTAGTCGGACTGAATATCTTCATTTCCTTGTTGGCAGGTTTAGTTATCTTCCCGGCTGTTTTCGCACTAGGCTTCAGCCCATCAAGCGGGCCTGGACTGGTATTTGTCGTATTACCTGCCGTCTTTAATGAAATGGCGCTTGGCGGGATCTTCATGGCCATTTTCTTTATTTTATTATTATTTGCCACCCTTACAACGTCATTCTCGATACTTGAAATCGTTGTGGCAGCCATGATCAAAGGTGATACTGCAAAGCGGAAGAAGGCTTCTTGGATAGCTGGTATCCTCGTGTTCCTGATTGGGATTCCAAGCGCATTATCATTTGGGGTGCTTTCGGATGTGAAGATTTTCAATTTATCCATATTCGATTTGGCTGATTATCTGACAAGCAATATCGCGCTGCCAGTCGGCGCCTTGTTCATATCCCTTTTCATCGGCTATCAAATGAAAAGGATCGAGGTCCAAAGGGAGTTCGAATCTGGCGCAGATTCCGGCCGATCACTTTTTAAACTTTGGTACTTCCTGATTCGCTACATCGTGCCGATCATGATCATACTCGTATTCCTTAAGTCAATCAATCTCATTTAACATCCAAAATGCCGTCTCGATATATCTCGGGACGGCATTTTTTTCACAAAACCTACATAATCAATTACTTCTCTTTAAGTTATAATATGGTAAAATAATTACATTACTAAAATATTTCCTGAAAAAGGAGTGCCTGACTATGTCAAATATCGCGAAGAATATCCGGCAATACCGAGAAGATCATAACCTCACTCAACAGGAACTGGCTCTAAAATTACGAATCGGCACCAAGAAGATTGAAAAGTATGAATCCGGTGAATCGATTCCTGATACACAAACCATTTTACGGCTTTCCACCGTTCTTGACATTCCAGCTTCAGAATTCCTGGAGGATACCCCAACCGGGAACGCTTCTGATGTGGACGAGGACATCAAAAAGCTCATTGAAGAAGTTGGAACAAAAAAAGCAAAGCTCATTCTAAGAACAGCTAAAGATTTTAGCGAAGAACAAATTCTGAATGTTATGCATACTTTATATAATACAAAAGCCTAATTCAAAAAATGTCGTAGTGTGTGTATTTTTTTTCAGTGTGCTGGATATACTATGATTAACACTTTCTATGTTAATCCATTAGATTAACTCTTTTTTCTAATTCCCCCTATGGAAAGGGATCCGGCTGCTTGAAAAGGCCGGATCCCTATTTTTTTGCTTTTATTGGCAATGGTTCTTCATGAAACGTTCCATCCTACTAAGTGCTTCTTGAAGTTGTTCCATGGAGGATGCATAGGAACAGCGGATATGACCTTCACCGCTTTCCCCGAACACATCTCCCGGTACAACGGCTACAAGTTCTTCCGTCAGAAGTTTTTCAGCAAACTCCATCGAAGTCATCCCCGTTTTCTCGATGGACGGAAAAGCATAAAAAGCCCCGCCAGGATTATGGCAAACCAGACCCATATCGTTAAATGATTTCACGATAAAATTTCGTCTTCTCCGATAACTCCGACGCATTTCTTCCACATCCTGCATTCCGTGCTTCAAAGCTTCCAATGCAGCATGCTGTGCAATGGTCGGCGCACACATCATCGCATATTGATGAAGCTTAAGCATCGCTTCAGAAATTTCCTTAGGTGCACAAACGAACCCAAGACGCCATCCAGTCATCGCAAACCCTTTCGAAAACCCATTGATGACAATTGTCCTCTCAAGCATGCCGTCAATGGCAGCAAAGGAGGTGAATTTCTCATCATAAGCAAGTTCGGCATAGATTTCATCGGAAATGACCAATAAATCATGCTTTTTGACGATGTCAGCAAGCATCACTAATTCTTCCTGCCCAAGCTGGGTGCCCGTTGGGTTATTCGGCGAACAGATTAAAACGGCCTTCGTTTTAGGGGTGATCGCCGCTTCGAGTTGCCCGGGAGTCAGCTTAAAGTCATCTTCCTTTGAAGTTTGGACCGTCACCGGTATTCCCCCGGCCATGGTCACAAGCGGTGCATAAGCGACGAAACATGGTTCAACGACTATGACTTCCTCGCCTGGATTCAGGATGGTTCTCAAAGCAATGTCGAGAGCCTGGCTTGCTCCGACCGTGACAATGATTTGATCCTCTGGTCTATACGAAACATGGAACTGCTTTTCCATATACCAGCTGATTTCCGACCTTAATTCATATAATCCGGCATTAGCCGTATAAGAGGTATACCCTTCCTCCAAGGAGTTGATCGCCGCTTCCCTTACAGCCCAAGATGTAACGAAATCCGGTTCACCCACACCAAGTGAGACGACCCCTTCCAAATTGGCTGCCAGGTCGAAAAAGCGGCGGATACCTGATGGTTTAAGCTCTGCAATCGTCCTTGAAACATAACTCGTTTTAATCATGGTGACACCACTATCCGCTTATCTTCTTCAGTTTGGTCAAAAATCGTGCCATCGTGCTTGTATTTTTTCATAATGAAGTGAGTCGTCGTAGAAATGACGGAATCCAGTGTCGAAAGTTTTTCTGAAACAAAGCTTGCCACTTCGTTCATCGAACGTCCTTCGACAATGACTGAAAGATCATAGGCCCCTGACATTAGATAAACGGACTGGACTTCTTTGAATTTGTAAATCCTTTTTGCGACCTCATCGAAACCGACACCGCGTTTTGGAGTGACTTTTACATCAATCATGGCTGTGACACCATGGTATTCATCTACTTTTGCCCAGTTAATGACGGTTAAATAACGTACAATAACCCGCATATCTTCTAATTTCTTCAATGTTATTTCAATGTCCGCTTCTGATAGATCGGTCATTTTAGCCAAATCCTTCAGATCAATCCGGCTGTTATTTTCAATGATTCTCAAGACTTCCAATTCCTCTTCATTCAAGTGCATTGGAAAAACCCCCTTTTGGAATTCACTAATTTAAATGTGATGGTTTGGCTGGCAGATAGTCTCACGAATTACCTTATTAGACTTTTTTACAATCCTATATGACAATATAAATTAATAAGTCCTATTCTGTCAGGATAAACTTACACTATTATATCAAAATTGGTTGGTGACCTGTTATAGTAATTGTCTTTTTTCATCGTTATTATTACAATTACTGTTATGCAACAGTATTAAAGGACCTTTTTTGGGATATTCAGGTTAACATGGACTTTCATTTTAACGGAGGAGGATCTTTATGGAAAGTCATACAATCAAAGGCGTGGAACGGGTGGATGATATGGAAATCTATTTTGAATATGACCGAATGGATGATTCACTCCCCACCCTTGTACTGCTTCATGGGTTTTTGTCATCCAGCTTCAGTTTCCGTAAATTAGTACCCTATTTGATCAAGGAATTCAATGTGATCTCTATAGACCTCCCTCCCTTCGGTCAAAGCGGAAAAGATTATCGATATACATATTCATTCCGGAACATTGCTAAATCCGTCGTTCTGTTCTTAGAGGGGAAAAATATCAGGAAATTCAGTCTCATCGGCCATTCCATGGGCGGGCAGATTTCCCTGCAGCTCATCAAATCATATCCTGATCTTGTCGACCACGCCATTCTGCTTGCCGGTTCAGGCTATCAGCCCGGCTATTCGGAAAAAATGAAAATGGTCAGTTACCTGCCTTTCTTTTCATTCGGGATAAAACGGTATTTACAAAAATCAGGTATCGAAAAGAACTTGAAAAATGTCGTCCATGACCCGGCCATGATTGACGATGAAATGCGGCAGGGTTATCTGGGGCCATTCATAAAGAATCATGATATTTTCCGTGCCTTGGGGAGGATGCTTCGAGATAAGGAAGTCGATTTGCTGAAGGAGGACCTTAGTGATATCCATACACCTTGCCTGCTTATTTGGGGAAGGCATGACAGAGTGGTGCCATTGAGTGTTGGCCAAAGGCTTCATGATGACCTGCCTAATTCCGAGCTTGTTGTCATTGAGGATACTGGGCACCTCCTCCCAGAGGAGAAACCGGAAGAAGTGTATCAATTAATTAAGGGGTTTCTTGGAGTAGCCACCCCAACATAAAAAAGGTGACCCTTATTCGGGTACACCCTATTTCACCTTTAGATCGAACAGCTGGCATCATTTTTTATGATGAGCAGCTTCTGTGCAACTTCCAGGCATTTTTCCATCTGAACGGATTCATCAAACGCGAACTCGTAAATGGATTTTATTTTTTCCGCCAGTTCCTTTGGGTCATCTATATCCCGGATTGCTACGACTGTATCTGCAATTTCCGGTTCATATAAATCCCAACCTATTTGGAAGGGATCCCACTCTTGCAAAACGGCAACCAACGCTAAATTCATTTGCTGTGTATCCATATCTTCATCACCTGCTCAATATTTTCAAAGAACATGATATCATAGTATCATAACAACAGACTTTTCACGAAGACGACAAATTTTTATTCGGTGGTGTATATTTTGAACAAGTCAATTTTTGAAGAACAAATTAACAGGGAAAATTCAGGGTCAGCAAAATGGGATAAAAACTCGCTCAAATCATTGTATGGACGCGAGGATATTCTACCAATGTGGGTTGCCGATATGGACTTCCCATCTCCTGAGGGCATTCAAAAGGCGTTAATGGAACGCTTGAATCATCCAATTTTCGGCTATACCGTCCCTTCGGAAACGGTTTTCACCGAAATTCAAAGCTGGCTTAGAGACCGGCACTCCTGGCAAATCGAAAAAGAGTGGATTTCATTCAGCTCTGGCGTCGTTTCTGCGATCGGTACAACGATCCAAGCATTCACGAACCCGGGCGATAAAATATTGTTACAATCTCCCGTCTATACCCCATTTTTTGATATGATCAAAAATAATGACCGGGAAGTGGTCAATAGTCCCCTTATCATAGAAAAAGACCGCTTTGAGATTGATTTCACGGATTTTGAGGACAAACTGAAAAGCGGAGTGAAACTATTCCTTTTTTGCAGTCCACATAACCCTGGCGGACGCGTTTGGACAAAGGACGAACTATTGCGAATCGGGGAGCTATGTGAAAAATATGATGTAGTCATCGTCAGTGATGAGATACATGCTGACTTATTCCATAAAACTTCGAGGCATTATCCGATCGGCTCACTTTCGGAAAAATTAGCGGACATAACCGTTACGTTAATGGCCCCAAGTAAAACATTCAATATTGCCGGCCTTCAAGCTTCATTCCTGATCGCCAGTAATGAAAAATTGCAGAAGCAATTGCAAAAGGCCCAAACGAAGCTTGCCTTCCATGGTCTTAACATCTTTGCCTTAACAGCTATGGAAGCCGCGTATCGAGAGGGCTTGGATTGGCTGGAAGACATGATTGACTACATTGAGGAGAATATAAAAGTGGCAGAGGAATTCATTGCTGCTGAAATTCCTTCACTGCATGTCATGCATCCGGAAGCTTCTTACCTATTATGGATTGATTGCCGTGACCTTGGATTGACCGACAAGGAAATTAAGGAACGGCTGATTCATCAAGGGAAGCTCGCATTGGAGCCCGGTTCAAAATATGGACCTGGCGGAGAAGGTTTCGTCCGAATGAATCTCGGTTGTTCACGCAGCATGATGATGGAAGGGCTAAACCGTTTGAAATTGGCTTTTCCATAAATAAAAAAGGAACCAGGTTTAGAATCCTGGTTCTTTTTTTTCATTCTTTCTCTTCATCTACATAAGGATCATGCTCATAACGTGGCAAATCCCCAAACGGGGTTTGAATATTTTCTTCAAAAAGTTCTTCCTTCAATTCTTCATATTGCGAGTTAGGGTAAACGGTTATCTCTTTACCGTATATATCCACACCAACGAAATTTTCATAATCTTCGACATATCCGATATTTTCTTCGGACTCGACATACATATCTTCGTAATCATTTGGTGGATTCACAAAATCGGAAGGCGTTTCAGATGTTCCATAGCTGGCAACGTCCTGCCATGAATCTTCCGCATCGTATGCAACCGATTCGTGCCGGTCATCATAATCAAACTTTCCAAATGGGGGTCCCAGCACTTCCTCTTCCACCGGCCGATTGTCCGAAGTTTCTTGTGACGGGGTATGCTCGACACAATAAGTCGTAGTAGGGATGGCATTCAAACGTTCAAGAGGTATTTCCTTTGAACAAACCTCGCATTTTCCATACTCACCTGCCTCGATGGCAGAAAGCGCTCTTTCAATATCCCTTATTTCATCCCGATCATGCTCGGTAAGGGCCAAATCCTTTTCCCGTTCATATAACTCGGTTCCCTGATCGCCGGGATGATTATCGTAATTCGATAACTCACCTGTCGAATCCTCCATGCTTCTTCTTAAATCGTGGTCGCCTTGATCATTTAATCGCTCTTTCAACTCTTGCTTCGTTTGCTGCAATTGCTGTTGAAATTCTTTAAGCTGCTGATTGGATAGCATGTGCAACATCCTTTCAAAATCGTTCTTCCCACTAGTATTTCTCTCTTCCCGTCATTCCATAAGGGTATTTTTTACCTTAAGAATAATTTAATTCAGATAACAGAAGCTAAATCAGAAATATTAATTCTTAGGAGGGCTTTGATTTGTATTTCTATAAAGAAGATTTAATAAATATCATCGTTCCCGATAAGCCTGATCCGAATGCAGCAAAAGTACTTCAGGAAACGCTCGGAGGGCAATTCGGTGAAATGCGGACGATGATGCAGTATTCTTTCCAAAGCGCCAACTTCCGCGGCAAGGCTAAACAATATCGTGATTTAATCCGTGGTGTTTTCTTAGAGGAACTAAGCCATGTTGAACTTGTCCAATCAACCATTAACCAGCTGCTGAATGATGCTGGCGGGGATATGCCCGGAGATGCCGGTATCGATGGTGCCCCATTGGATGATGTCATCCGGGGTGGCGCAAACCCCCATCATTTCATCATCGGTGCGAAAGCTTCCCTCCCCGTCGATGCTGGCGGCAATCCATGGAATGGATCATGGGTTTATGATCACGGTAATCTTGTGGCGAACCTTTTGAATAATGTCATGCTTGAATCCACGGGGGTCCTGCAAAAGTCGAGGATTTATGAAATGAGTTCCAATAAAACAATGCGTGAAACACTGGCATTTTTAATGGTTCGTGACAATGCCCATCAAAATGCATTTGCCAAAGCATTGGAAACCCTCGGGGTCGACTGGGGAAAAATCTTCCCCGTACCTAATTATGATTTGAACAAATATCCTGAATGCCGCAAATATGTGGATTTAGGCTACCATAATGCCCAATTCAATTTCAGGCTGGATCAAACTCAAATCAGCGAAGTTTTCCAAGGGGAAACACCGAGTCGAAATGGCGGAAAACTTGCTGTTACCGAGCCGCCAAAAGGATTCCCGGTCCCAGAAATGCCAGATATGCCAAATGAACACAGTCCTGGATTGAGTGATTTGAACAATTAAAAAAGAAGGCGGACACATCATTCTGTGTTCGCCTCCTTGTTTTAATTATTGATATATTTCTCAAAAACAAAGCCAAAATCTTTCACATGGTACTTTTTCCGGCTATCCATCAACCATTCGAAAGCTGCGGAATTAATTTCCTTGAAACTTGCAGCCATTTGGCTTCCTTCAGTACGAACCTGGTTCAAAGTGGAAGAAGCAAGGTTTACACTTTGCTGGGCATATTGAAGGGCATATTCATTCTCATGGCAAATTTCCGATATTTTCACGAGTGTTTTGAACAAGTCCTTTAATTCTTCAATGAATTTCTTATGGACATCAATGGAGAAACTCTTTGCACCGATCGAAAATTTAATTTCCACATCCAAATCAACAGTCCCTGCCGTTTCAAGCGTTACGTTGGAAATATTATACTGGCTGTAGCTATACCTAGTAAGTGTACGCTTTTTGCTTATTGCACTCGTGCCATCCAAATGTATGAACGCTTGATTCGTGAAACAGTACTCATCGGTTTTCGATTTAATCAGGAAATAAATTTTTTCCTCATCTTCATGCATGATATAATCATCTGCATCCACCTTGTCATAATCGGCAGGGCTAATCACACTCCCAATATCACTAAGACCAAGGGCATCAGCCGCAATTTTCTTGAACATTCCCATTCCCCCTATCAAATTTCAGGTAATTACACCCTATCATAAGTATTTCTCCAGTATTATCTCATCTCGGATCGGAATTCCATCAAAACTGTAAAATGGTATTTCAGGTTTTATTTTCCGTGATTCTTCAACTGCATTTTTAACGATTTCCGAAATGACATAACCACGCTTTTGAAAAAACTTCAATGCCTGTAAATTATCGTTCGTTGTAATCGCTTTAATAGTATGGCAATTTTTTTCCTTAGCGATATTTTCCATCACATAAAGCAACGATGAGCCCACACCTTGATTCTCATGCTCACTGTTCAAAGAAATGATCTGACATACATGGTCGGATAATTTGTATGTTCCCAAACCCGTGATTTTTTCATTCTCGTCCATCACTCCAAAACCCTCAAGTTCCGCATAATGAAACAAGCCTCTTGAAAAAACGACTTGAGTCGTCTCCCAGTGCTGAATGAAAAAACTCTTGACCGTATCTGTCGCAATCATTCTTTTCGCTACGATTTGCATAACTATTTACGCCCCCAAAATTTCTCTCTCTCTGCTTATAGTATAAAATGCTTATGCTGATAAGGGAACATTTTATTCTTCATTCAGATCCTTTACAACCTTCTAACAAAACATAATACCATTCATATTCAGATAATCAATAATCATGGAATAAAAAAACGGCAGGACCTCTCGCGATGCACCCGCCTCTTCCGGAATCAAGTAATGGTATCATCCTTTATACGTCGGTTCCTTTTAGTGACTTCATCTTCAAATTGCTTGGTTTTCATTTCTTCCTTCTTTGAATATCTTATAATTGCCCTCATCGTAAAAACCGCTGCAACCAAAAAGATGAAGCAAGTTATGCCAGCCGAGATATATTCAGTCTTGTCTTCTGGAAAGTAAAGAAACAAACCAAGTAAAGTATGATTGAGAAAGTCCATCCGATACATCCTTCCTGATAGGGAATTAAACTGCATTATCCCATTATATCAATTACCAGAACAATCCACTAGTGGGCCTTATCCACTAAAATCTAAAAAAAACGAGAGGCCATTAGCCCCTCGCTTCCCTTTTATTTATAAAATGGTGATCCCTTTAATGACAACATCAACTGCTGGTTTGTCTCCCGCAACTGTCTCTACGTTAGCAATCGTATCAACAACGTCCATGCCTTCAACCACTTGACCAAAAACAGAGTGTTTATGATCCAACCATGGTGTGCCGCCTTGTTCCATATAAGCGCTAATGATTTCTTCCGGATAACCGGCTTGCTTCATTTGCTCACCCATTCTGCTGTCTACATGCTGGGCTTGTACGACGAAGAATTGGCTGCCGTTTGTTCCCGGGCCTGCATTTGCCATGGAAAGAGCTCCACGCAAATTGAATAATTGCATAGAGAACTCATCCTCGAATGGAGTTCCCCAGATACTTTCTCCACCCATTCCAGTCCCTGTCGGATCTCCGCCTTGAAGCATGAAATCCTTGATGACACGGTGGAAGATGATTCCTTCGTAGTAGCCGTTTTCAGCATGGGTCAAGAAATTTTCCACTGTCTTCGGAGCCAGCTCAGGGAATAGTTTAATTTTAATATCGCCCATCGTCGTTTGCATGATGACCGCTTTTTCATTTTCCAAAACTTCACTTGTTAATTGTGGAAAGTTTGTCATTGTACATACCCTCTTTCTGTTTTAAATAAAATGGCCTTAACTGCCATTTTCCATCTTCATTTGTACACTTTACACGATTTTCGTGAAAAAAGCATCTTTGCGAAGTTGAACAAAATCGCTGTGAAAAATCGTTGTTCTTATGTATCATGAAGGAAGTAAAAGAAAGGTGGTAGGGAAATGTCAGAACAGGATTTTAAAATCGGCGATAAAGTTACCGCCATATATAAAACTGGAAAATACATCGGGGAAATTACCGATATCAGACCTGCTGCATATCTTGTTAAAGTGTTGGCTGTCTTGAAGCATCCCATGCAGGGAGATCTTCATAACCCGAAGCAAACGGAAGTGTCCATGTTCCATCAGCGGCGCGCTCTTGCATTCCGGGAGCAAACCAATGTACCGAAGAATATGGTAAGGATCTTTGAAGAGGAGATTCCTGAGTATAAGGAGTCCTTAAGAGAAGCTGTCGAGAAAATGAAACGCACCTTAAGCGAAGCACACACAGAGTGGAATGATAAAAGCTTACAGTTGCTAGAGGATTTAGCGGCGGACTATTTCAAATAAAGCATGATAAAAGCCAAATCAGTAGTAGATGATTTGGCTTTTATAACGCTAAATGATTCAAAACCTTTGATAAATCAATGCGATCGCCAATTGTCGTCGGTTCATGATTTTGCATATAACTTTTATCTTTCTCTACTAACTTAAAGATATTATATGTCGTGATTGCATCATCCAGCGCCCTGTGATGCTTGCCTGTCCCTTCTTTGCCATAGGCCTGTACAGCCTTCCAAAGTCCGGTTTGATTTTGATCTCCGAAAAAGCGTTTATACTCCAAGCAAAGATCCGTTTGTTTCCCTGAAAAAGGGAAATCAAGTCCTGATTTCTGACAGTTCTGGCGAAGTACCTTCATGTCCATATTTCCCCAGGTCACAATCGTCGTCGGGTGCTGCTCATCAATTTTCTTCAATAAAGAAACCAACTCTTCAAATGAAATCCCCCGGTCCACCTGATCTTGGGTAATATTCAAGAACTTCTTGCATCTTCCCGTTAGGACTGGAAATTTCAATGGGTTAACAAAAGATGAGTATTGTTCCTGAATACTCTCATTAATGACTGTGACTAAACCAACCTCAATGATTTCTGGATAAAACCCTGATGGATTGGCTTTTCCTTCCGGCATCGTAAATTCAAAATCAATGAATACATATTGCTGTTGTTCCTCCATTTTTATGACCCCCTTCATTTTCCTGACATCACGTCTAAACAAAAATTGGATTTAATTTTCTCATGAGAATATTATAACAGAAGATTTAGAAAGTTTTTAATTGGATCGTAATACACCATTCAGATAGAAATTTTGCCGTCATACCTAATTTACCCAAAACTCTTTATTGTCTACCTTAATTGGATTATGATGGATGAATGAACCAAAAGTACCATTCTTTCATCCCGTCATTTTTCCCAAGAACATACTAAAAATATATTAGTTAGGAAGTTGATCTATGCGCAAGTGCCTTGGTTATATCACGATTTCCCTCTTAGTTCCCGTATTGATCCTTTTCATTTTCCTTTCCTATCAGGAATGGTCCTTAGCGCAATCTCCCTATCATGTACTCGACGAGCGAATTCCCATGGATTCGGTAGAACTGTCTCAGACCAGTTACATGAAGGCTGCAAATGGAAAGGTCATCAGTGAAATTTCCACTGGTGAAAAAAGGACCTACCTAAAACTTGAAGACATCCCCCTTTTCCTGGAAAACCTGTTCATCGTTACAGAGGATCAGAAATTTTATGATCATGCAGGCGTTGACCTATCCGGCATAAGCAGGGCGCTTCTTATCAATTCACAAAATAAAACAATCGAACAAGGCGGCAGTACCATTACCCAGCAGCTGGCCAGGAATGCTTACCTTTCACATGATAGGACGTATAACCGAAAACTTAGTGAAATCCTTTACGCCTATCAGTTAGAGCGAAAAAAATCAAAACCGGAAATCATGGAGCTATATTTGAATGCCATATATTTCAGTAATGGAGCCTATGGAATCGAAGCTGCCTCCCAGTATTATTTCAGTAAACCGACTGGGGAGTTGTCCAAAGCGGAACTTGCCTTCCTTGCAGCGATTCCTAATAATCCCGAAAACTACAATCCTCTTAAACATTTTGATGAGACGAAAAAGAGGCAGGAGAGATTACTGAAACAAATGGTAGCCGAAGGTGATTTAGAACAGACCGAGTATGAAAAGCTCATCAACACTACGATTAAATTAGACTTGTCCACCTCGGTCGACTTATATCCCGATTACGTGGCGTATGTTCATCAGGAATTGAAAAACCTGGTGGCATCCTCTGAAGGTCTCACCAAATCTCTGCAAAGTCCTGATGTCGATATACGTCAGCAGGCGGAAGTAGAACTGAATAAAAAGGTCGAAAAGCTTTTGAATTCCGGTGTAACCATCCATACCGCACTCGATACCAAGCTGCAAACCCAGTCCAAGACTGCTGTACAATCAAAAATCGGTGTCAATGATATCGAGGGAGCTTTAGTGGTTATACAGCATCATACGCACGAGCTTGTCTCTTTGATTGGGGGAAAGGATTATAAAAAAAATTCTTTCAATCGGGCATACCAAAGTTATAGGCAGCCAGGGTCAGCCATAAAGCCACTTCTCGATTATGCTCCCTATATTGAAGAAACGGGTGCTGACATCAATCAGCTTGTAAGTGGAGCGAGCTATTGCAGCAATAGCTATTGCCCAAAGAATTATAGCGGTGACAGTTATGGGATGGTCTCACTAAGGACAGCCTTCGCTCAATCCTATAATACACCCGCCATAAGGCTTTTTGAAAAGACGGGTATGGAGACTAGTTTCAAGTACCTGGAAGCTTTCGACTTTAAAAAAGTGAGCAAAAAAGACCACCATACGAGTTCGGCCATAGGCGGGTTCGAATATGGCATGAGTCCCCTTGAACTGACAAATGCCTATACTTCCTTCAATGACGGAAACTATCAGCCAGCGCGGGCCATTATTAAAGTCACTGATCAAAAAGGTGAAGTCCTTTATAAATGGAACGACAACTCCAAGGAGATATGGAACAAAAGCACCGTAGCCAAGATGCGGCAACTTCTCCATGAAACAACGCTTTCCGGGACAGCCCGCAAAGCCTACTTTCCCACAGATTATATCGGCGGGAAAACCGGTACGACCAATGATGTGAAAGACATGTGGTTTGTCGGCCTGACAGCAAACTATACAACAGGCGTTTGGATTGGGAGGGACAAGCCATCCAATCTGCAATCCATTTATTCACATACACCCCATGTACTGATTTGGAAAGACATCAGCCAGACTGCCGAGTGAAAAAAAGAAGGTGCCATGATGGCACCTTCTTTTTTTTTCTATATGGGAAGACTTGCAATAACGCTGTTATAAAGCTTCAATCCCGCATAAGCGACTATTGAAATCAAGGCAGCCCAAACGAAGATTGGAAAGAAAACCAATCCGACAAGCCTGGACAAATTCAGGCTCGGGCTTAACTTATTGACAAAATAAATTAAGGCCACGACATTCGTTGCGATAAAGATAGAACCAAGCCCGATGATGAATTGGACACTGAACAATGAACAGGCACCGCCAATGACATAAATGACAGATCCCCTTCTTACACTGTTCAGTGCTTTACCTTCCGAATCTTTGGAAAAGAATAATAAGGACAGCTCCAATATAGTATCGGAAATCAACTTCAATGCGGCAAAAACCATAAAGAATAATAGCAGCAATACGATCAGCAGCGCCAGCTTAATGCCCGCTTCAGAAAAAAACTCCAGCATCCCTTGGTAGATTCCCAAATTCCCAAATAACTTGAGCATCTGCATTTCCCCATAAATGGCAAAGGAGAGGCTGAACAATAGGATTGAAATGATTGGAAAGTAGCTAAGTAAATATGTGTTTTTCATGATTTCTCCATCCATGTATCTTTTATCCTATATTATGCTAGATAATCCACCATTTCACAATGGATACTCTACTAATTCACCCTTGAAAAACTTTTAAATTAAATTTTTCAGGTCGATTTCCTCTCCTTTTCTACCTATATATAAAACTCCATTTTAGTCGGCCTTCACTGTTTTTAAAGCCATGCAAACCCACAAAAATTGCGTTATACTTTTAAGCGAGACAAGTATTCGATAAAAAAATTCATAATCAACGAAGATTTCCTAACGTCTAGGATTGCGTGAAAAAAGCATAATAAGACGAATGACTTCGTTTTAAAAAGGGGGGAGTTTATGTCTTTACTTCATTGGGCGGTATTATCACCGTTTCTATTAGCACTTATTGTACCAATATTATACAAACTATTTCGACAAATACATACAGGTTGGTTTGTATTGATTTTACCGATTCTCCTTTTCACCTATTTTTCAAGTTTCATTTCCTTGACCAAACGAGGGGATATCATTACAGAAAGGGCTGCATGGATTCCTTCTCTCGGAATTCATATTGATTTCTATGTGGATGGTCTAGGGCTTTTGTTCGCCTTGCTTATCACAGGGATAGGTTCACTCGTCGTTCTGTATTCGGTTTTCTATTTATCGAAAGAGAAAGAAAAGCTGAACCAATTTTACGTCTTCCTTTTGCTTTTCATGGGAGCGATGTTGGGCGTCGTCCTTTCCGATAATCTGATTGTCCTTTATTCGTTTTGGGAATTCACGAGTTTATCCTCATTTTTATTGATAGGATATTGGAATGAAAGGGAGCGTTCACGTTATGGGGCGCAGAAATCCCTGTTGATCACTGTGTTTGGAGGCTTAAGCCTGCTTGGAGGCATCATTCTCCTTGCCATTATGGGGAACACATTCAGCATACGTGAATTGATAGCACAAAGTGGGGAACTTATGGACCACCCGCTCTTCACTCCTGCCCTTTTGCTTGTGCTGCTTGGTGCGTTCACTAAATCCGCACAGTTCCCGTTCCATATCTGGCTACCTGACGCGATGGAAGCTCCGACACCAGTCAGCGCTTACCTTCATTCCGCTACAATGGTCAAGGCCGGAATTTATTTGGTTGCCCGATTAAGCCCTGTTTTTGCAGAATCCGGAATATGGTTCTGGCTAGTTTCGATTGCCGGATTGATCACCCTGTTCTGGGGCTCATTCTCTGCAATCAAACAGACAGATTTAAAGGGGATTCTCGCTTTTTCCACCATCAGTCAGCTCGGATTGATCATGTCGCTTTTGGGGCTTGGAGCGGCGGCACTCCACTATGAATCTTTAGGGGAAAATATATACTTGGCAGCCACGGTTGCAGCTGTATTCCACTTGATTAATCATGCGACCTTTAAAGGTAGCCTTTTCATGGTTGCAGGCATCATTGATCATGAAACCGGTACGCGTGATATCAGAAAGCTTGGCGGATTAATGCAGTTGATGCCGATTACTTTCACCGTCGCCGTCATAGGTGCTTTTTCAATGGCTGGCCTTCCACCCTTCAATGGTTTTTTAAGCAAGGAAATGTTCTTGGCCAGCATGGTGGATGTATTGGAACTGAATATCTTCAATATGGCGACATGGGGGATGCTGTTTCCTGTGCTGGCATGGGTCGCCAGTGTATTCACTTTTATATACAGCATGATTGTCGTGCTCAAACCCTTCACAGGCAAACTTCAGTTAAACCTATTGGACAAGAAACCCCATGAGGCACCGATCGGGATGTTGATTTCTCCAATAATCCTTGCTTCGTTGGTGATCATTTTCGGCATTTTTCCAAACTTGCTATCTTCGTCAATCATTGAACCGGCGGTAGCTGGCATTCAGCCAAGCTTGGTGGGTCCGGATTTCCAAGTCCATATCGCCTTCTGGCATGGATTCCAACCCGAATTATGGATGACAGTCGGTATCATTGCATTTGGTATCATTTTATACAAGACGTTTCCGAAGTGGCAAAAGATCCATCAGTGGATGCCTGAAAGTATATCCCTGAATGCTCTGTATGATAACGGGCTAAGAGGGCTCGAACGCTCGGCATCCTCCGTCATGAAATTTTTAATGACAGGTTCGATCCGTACATATCTGCTTTCGATATTCCTATTCTTCATTCTTTCATTGGGCTTTACGCTCTATTGGAAGGATGCATTTAAATTGGATACAGGAAATTTAGCTTCGATCGGCTTATATGAATGGGTATTAGCGGCGATTACCGTGATTGGCTCGATCGCCATTCTGTTTGCAAGATCCCGTTTGACTTCCATTATCATCTTAGGAGCGGTCGGTTATACGATTTCCCTATTTTTCGTTTTGTTGCGGGCACCGGATTTAGCCCTGACTCAACTTGTCATCGAAACGATTTCTGTATCACTGTTTTTGCTCTGTTTCTTCCACCTTCCATTAATGGCAAGCAGAAAGGAAGAACGGATGACATTCAGGTTGAATAATGCCCTTATATCCATTGGTGTAGGAGTCATGGTTACATTGATTGCCTTATCGGCACATAGCAATAAACTATTTGATTCCATATCAAGTTACTACCTTGAAAATGCTTATAAGGAAGCAGGCGGAAAGAATGTCGTAAATGTCATTCTCGTTGACTTCCGCGGACTTGATACGATGTTTGAAATCACTGTCCTTTCGATCGCTGCGCTTGGAATATTCGCGATGATCAAATTGCGTTTGACAGGGGGGAAAGATAAATCATGAAGCAAAATGACCTGATTCTCCAAACGGTTACGAAAGTCGCCGCCTTTGTTATCCTGCTTTTTGCAGTAGCCATCTTTTTAGGGGGGCATTATTCGCCAGGAGGCGGGTTTGTCGGCGGTTTAATGACATCAGCCGCCATAGTCCTGCTGTTGCTCGCTTTCGACATTAAAACCGTCACAGGCATCCTGCCGATTGACTATAAGTTAATGATTGGTTCAGGCTTGTTCATATCAAGCCTGACTGTTGCCGGCGGGTTAGTGTTCGGGGTGCCGCTCATGACACATGTATATCAATATTTCGATTTGCCTCTTCTTGGGCACATCTCGCTTCATACTGCGGTACTTTTTGATCTGGGTGTTTATCTTGTGGTTGTTGGTGTAACGATGACCATTATTCAAACGATAGGGGAGAGTGAATAATGGAACTTTTAATGGCCATTGTCATTGGAATACTATTTATGTGTGCGACCTATTTAATGCTTTCAAAAAGCATTTTAAGAATCATAATCGGTACTGGGCTGCTCAGTCACGGCGCCCATCTTTTGATTTTGACGATGGGCGGTTTGAAAGGCGGTTCCGTTCCATTGCTAAGTGATGATGTTACAACCTATGTTGATCCGCTTCCGCAAGCGCTTATCTTGACGGCCATCGTCATCAGTTTCGGAGTCACATCATTTCTGCTGGTTCTTGCTTATCGGACCTACCAGGAACTCGGAACTGATGATATGGAAGAAATGAGAGGTACGGAAGCGAATGAATAATCTTACTTTCATGCCTGTTTTATGGCCGCTTTTCACAGGCATACTTCTCATTTTCTTTGTAAAAAAAATCAAGCTGCAAAGAGGAATCTCTCTTTTTTCCTCTCTTATCGGAATCGTAATATCCCTTTATCTAGTGTTCTCGGTTCATACTCAAGGGATCTTGACTCTCGGTGTCGGTAGCTGGGATGCCCCGTTCGGGATCGTGATCGTCGCAGACATGCTTTCTTCACTGTTGGTCCTGACCACGAATATCATTGGATTGGCCATACTGATTTACTCGTTTTACTCCATAGGTGAAGAACGTGAAAAACACTATTATTATCCTGTATTTCAATTTTTGCTGATTGGTGTAAACGGTGCCTTCCTTACGGGGGATCTTTTCAATCTATTCGTCTTCTTTGAAGTCATGCTGATGGCTTCTTACGTGCTGCTGGTACTGGGAGGGACGAAAATACAACTGAGGGAATCATTGAAGTATATCATCGTCAATGTGCTTTCCTCTTCCTTTTTCGTCATCATGGTGGCGTACCTTTATTCAGTTCTTGGCACATTGAACATGGCAGACATCAGCCAGAGGATAGCGGAAGTCAACCAGCCTGGAATCATCTCGGTGATAGCAATTGGCTTCTTGATCGTCTTCGGTTTGAAGGGAGCCATTTTCCCGCTCTTCCAATGGCTGCCTGGGTCCTATTATGCTCCACCCATCCCAGTGATCGCACTATTCGGGGCATTGCTGACAAAGGTAGGGATATACTCCATTTTCAGGACCTATACACTCATGTTTTATCATGACCAGGATTTCACCCACACTTTCCTTGCGATACTTGCGATCTTGACCATCATCATCGGTGTCATAGGAGCGATAGCTTATTGGGATGTTAAAAAAATCATCATTTACAATATCATCATCGCCGTCGGGGTTATCATTTTCGGCATCTCGATCATGAATGGGCAGGCATTATCAGGCTCCATTATATATATCATTCATGACATGCTTATCAAGGCTGCACTCTTCCTGCTGGTTGGCATCATGATCAAAATCAGCGGATCGGATGATTTACGGGATATGGGCGGCTTGATCAAGCAATACCCTGCCCTTGCATGGACCTTCTTCATAGCTGCCATATCATTGGCGGGAATACCACCGTTCAGCGGATTTGCCGGCAAGCTCCTGATTCTTCAGGGAGCTGCAGAAAAAGGTGCCTACTTTGGAATGGCCGTTGTCTTGATTTCAAGCTTGATGGTCCTATACTCGGTTATGAAAATATTCATGAATGGTTTCTGGGGAACTCCAAAAGCTGATTATGCCTTATCTAATAATACGGTAAATAAAATGCTGGTTCCTGCCGTCCTCCTTGTTATCATTTCCGTTTTATTCGGAGTAGGAACAGAATCGATTTACCCATTCATTACACAAGCTGCAGATACATTAATGAATCCCGATATTTATATCAAAGCGGTTTTAAAGGAGTAGTGCCTGATGTCATTCCAAATTTTACTGAATGTGTTCCTTGCGGTTATCTGGATGTTTTTGAAAAATGAGTTTAACGGGAGCACTTTTATCATCGGATATGTATTGGGGCTCGGCATCATGTTCGTCTTCCGTCATTTTTTCAATGATCGTTTTTACCTGAACAGGGTGAATGCCGTCGTTCTATTACTACTCATATTCGCAAGGGAACTCATACTTTCCAATATTAGCGTCCTTAAGGTCGTGCTTAAACCGAGTCTGGATATGAGACCTGGCATATTCGCATTCGAAACAGTGCTGACTAAGGATTGGGAAATTACGATACTATCGAATTTAATTACACTGACACCAGGAACACTTGTCGTTGAAGTATCGGAGGATAATCGGATTCTTTATATCCATGCGATGGATATTGCCGATAAGGATGAAGCCGTGGACAGCATTAGAAATACATTCGAAAAGGCGATCATGGAGGTGAGCAAATAATGTTCGATCTAATACTTAAAATCGCGTTGCTCGGTGTTTCGCTTTCCATGATTGGATTCTTATACCGTTTAATCAAAGGGCCTTCCGTACCGGATCGGGTCGTCGCACTCGATGCGATGGGAATAAACCTAATAGCAATCGTTGCACTTGCCTCCATTGTCATGGATACAAGCGCTTATCTGGAAGCCATTCTACTGCTCGGAATCCTATCTTTCATAGGAACGGTCGCGTTTGCCAAATTCCTTGAGAAAGGGGAGATTATCGAAGATGACCGCAATCGTTGAAATCCTATCTGCCCTATTCCTATTATTGGGGGTCTTTCTCTTTTTAGTCTCGGCTTTCGGAATCATCCGGCTGCCCGATGTCTATACAAGAAATCACGCTGCCTCAAAAAGCTCGACACTTGGGATCATGTTCATCCTGATTGGCACCTTGTTATATTTCTATTATAAGCATAGCCATTTCGATTTCCGGGTCGTGCTCGCGATCATCTTCATCTTCATGACCGGCCCTGTTGCCGGGCATTTAATCAATCGCTCGGCTTACCATTCAGGCGTTAAAATGTGGGATCGGAGTGTCCAGGATGATTTAAAGAAAATCCGGTGATTCCCTGCCATTGCAAAAGAGCTGCCCTATTTAACAGGAGCAGCTCTTTTCTGTCTCAATCCTTTAAATATACCTGGTCCCCTAAACTGATTTCACCTTTTCGTATGACCGAAGCATATACACCAAAATGATTGTTCCTTTCCTTGACGACAGTTTTCAAGAGTGATGGATCTCTATGGGAATCGCTCGGATCGACTGTTATGATCATGCAACGCTCACAATGCCTTTTGATTTCCAGTTCAACATCTTCCCCGATCAGAATCCTTTTTCCGAACCATCGCTCTTCTAAAAAGGGTGTTTTGTTCTCTAAAGATAGCACCAAATTGGGCCTGAATCTTCTGCCATCCACTTCTCTTCCCCAAAGCTTCGACAATTCGCCAATCGAGGCATCACTGACTAGCAGGATGTTTTCTTCTTCAATCGCACCGAACGGGATATGTGCTGGCGGATAAACAACGGAAGTTGCCTCCTGATTTAACAACCGTTCCATTTCCTCCCGAAAGGCTTCCCCTCCCCATGTCAGCACGTTTCCTGAAGGGGTCTTCACTTTTATTTCCGGATATTGGTCAAGGGTTTCCTCACCAGAAAAAACAGCTTGATAGCGGACCATCTCCGGGACTTGGGTTATCGTCAGGAACTTCCCATTTTTGTCTTTAAAGGCATGACTGCGATCTCCATATAGTCCATAATCCATCACCCTTGTTTTCTGTACCTGTTCACCAGTGAAAGATTTTACAGGATGACGGGTGATTTCCTGTATATGACCAACCAGCATAAAAAAACTCCTTTTCATACAATAGTCTACTGCCATATTATACGTAAACCGGATACTGTAGAATCAAAATAGTGAACCGTCTAAATCATTACGTCACCTCAAAGCGATCGTTCCCTGATTCACTTCGGTAAGTCGATAACGGCCAACGTACAGCGTGAAATGCAGATAAGATTATCCTCTTCATCACGGATTTTCACGTCCCATACCATTGTCGTCCTCCCGCGATGGATGATGTTCCCTTCGGCGGTAACAATACCTGAACGGACGCCCCTTACATGATTGGCATTGATTTCAAGGCCCACGACAGCTTGTTTTTCACTGTCCACAAGCTGCATCCCGCCAAAACTTGCAACGGATTCCGCAAGGGCAACGGACGCTCCCCCATGCAATAAACCATATGGCTGCCTGGTACGTTCATCCACCGGCATCGTCGCAATGACTTTCCCGTCACCGATTACTTTCATGTCTATCCCAAGCGTGCCTATCAACGAATTTTCAATATTTCTCTCCATCCCCAATACCCCCAACTCTTATGTTTTTTCCTACAACGAATGATTCAGAAAAAGTGAATCACCATTCATAATAGTATACAAAAAAAGGATGACCCAAGTCTATCAAGTCATCCTTCAATAATGTGAATTGTATTATTTCGAGAGTATTTCTTTTAATTCAAACCAGTTTGTCAGTCTTGGGATATCCAATTCCCTGTTATAGGAATTATCAATTGCATACACTTTCGTTGGAATATCCAATAAAGTTTCCAGAACTGCCGGTTTATCATCAAAATAATAATCCAATTCCAATTTACGAATCGTATCAATTTTTTCATGATCCTTCATACCACAGTAAAAATGGTCATCCTTAACGGGAAAGCCGTTTTCAATCAACCATTTTTTCGTCCGTTCACCATGCTCCGATTTTCTAGCGGTGATGTAATAGATCTCATGACCATCGCGTTCAAGCTCCTGCAGCGTTTCCACCGCTCCCTCGAAGGTTGGACAGGATGAATAATACACTTCCTCGGCAAGGCTGTTCCACATCTTGCCGCCAGCCTCTTTATCAAGCCCGAAAGCTTCATGGATCTCTATTGTCTTTAATGCTTTGAATTTCGCTAACTCTATGTTCTTATTAAGCTTTTCATTATAAAGATGGAACGCGAACTCCCTCAAATTAATAAGGGTATCGTCAATATCAAAACCGAATTTCATATCTTTCACTCCTCTTTAAACATAAGCGGCGGCAAATTGTGATGCGAAGGAAATTTCCTTGTCCACCTGAATGGCCTGTAATCTTTCAATTTCGGCTTTTCTTTCCGGTTCAGCCATTTTTAATCCAAGGAATCCAGTATCCCCCTGCAGGATGCATCGTTGAATAAGCTCGGCTAATATATCGGCATCTTTCATGGCACAATTGAGTCCGAATGCACCTGTAGGTGTCATCGTATGGGCTGCATCACCTAATAATGCAACACCATCCTTTGTCCACGTTTCACAGTAGCTGCTGTAAACATCCAATAAAATGAAGTCTTGCCAAGAGCTGATATTTTCACACACGACCTTTTTTAATTCAGGAAATGCAAAAAGCAAATCTTCAATGAATGGATCAAATGGCTGTTTTCGCAAATGGGAAAATGAACCATGTTCTATATTCCATCCAATTTGGATGAAACCTCCAGCCTGAGTGAAGAGGGCAACCTGGGAGCCATTGACCAATGCCATCTTGATCGAAGGCTTCCATCCCTCTGGAGCAGGAATTTTTGCCCACAGTAAATCATAGCCATGATTTTTAATCACGACTGGTATCCCCGCTTTTTTTCGAACCATGGAAAATCTGCCATCCGCTCCGATTATCAATGAACTTTGCACTTCCAGGTCATTTCCGCCCTTTCGAGCCTTGACACCCGTAAACCGGCCCATTTCATTCTGAATCAGGTCCGTAACCCTCGTATTCATCATCAATTGAAAAGAATCCAGCTTTTCAGCTTCATTCAATATAGCTGTAAGCAGATGATTTTGAGGGACATGTATCCCAACATGGTCTATAGGAAATTCCGGGAAAATCCTTTTAAATAGTTGGCCGTCATTCCAATATTCAATTTGTTCCATCCTAAGCAAGCCAAGCCTTTCCACGTCCTCGAATAAACCGTGCTTTTTAAGAATGGCCTCTCCTTCATCGTTCAGGAACTCGCCCCGGAACTCCCTGGCAACTTCAGAATGCCTCTCAAGCAGGACGACTGAAATGTCCTGCTTGGCCAATAGGTAAGCTAGCAGCGCTCCTCCTGGTCCTGATCCGACTATGCATACATCTGATTTAACCAACATGCCTCTTCACCTGTTGTCTATTTTAATTTAGGATAAGCCGTGATGCGTATGTCTTCACCAAACGTGTCCACGCCAGAGAAGGTAACATCCATCGCTTCATCCATAGTATCTACATTCATTCCAGTATACGGTGTTAGTGAGTTTCTCCCGCCCAATAGTTTAGGAGCTATATAAATCAAGTATTTATCGATGAGCCCCGCCCTTAGGAAAGAGGCATTCACTTCACTTCCACCTTCCAGCAAGACATCCGTAATCCCCTTTTTATACAGCTCTTCCATCAAGGTCCTTAAATTCAGGCCCGTATCGTTTTTGGGGACGAGAATGAATTCGATTCCTTTTTCACGTAAAGCCGCCATTTTTTCCGCAGGTGCTTGATCATGCGTTACGATCATGGTTTTCGCATCTGATACCTGGACAACATTTGCTTCCATCGGAACACGTAATTCACTGTCTAGAATGATTCGGATCGGATTTTTCCCTCCGCCCTCCGGAAGTCTTGTCGTCAATGATGGATCATCGGCCAAAACAGTCCCGATACCAACGAGAATGGCATCCACCTCATCACGCAGCAAATGAACGGAATGACGGGATTCTTCTCCTGTTATCCATTTTGAATGGCCTGTGTGGGTTGCAAGTTTTCCGTCAAGTGTCATCGCATACTTCGAAATGACAAATGGACGGCTCGTCAACATATTGTGAATGAAACGCTCATTCAGTCTTTGCGCTTCCTTCTCCAGGACGCCAACTTCCACTTCAATGCCCGCATTCCGAATGATGGATATCCCTCTTCCTGCAACTTCCGGATTTGGATCTTGTGTAGCCACCACAACCCGCCGGACACCTGATTCTTTCACTAGATTTGCACAAGGAGGTGTCTTTCCATAATGGGAACACGGCTCAAGAGTCACGTATAGCGTTGCACCTTCTGCATACTCACCCGCCATTTTGAAAGCATGAACCTCGGCATGCGGTTCACCCGCTTTACGGTGGATTCCTGTACCGGCTATCACACCGTCCTTAACTATGACTGCACCGACCACTGGATTTGGATTCGTCTTTCCTTTAGCACTGGCCGCCAAATCCAATGCCAGCTTCATGTAATATTGATCATCATTCATACTATGGCTCTCCTTATACAATCAAAGTTGGCTTCTTGTGGGGAATATGTCCTGACTTCTTAACCTTTGTATCCAGATAGAAGCTATTATCTTCCGTCAAACCGCCCCAAAGCGGGATATGGTCCTTTGCCGCAAGTCCATGCTTCATAAGGGCATCCAACTTTTTGGGGTTATTCGTAATTAAAGTAACCGGCTCCTCACGCAGTTCCCTCAACACTCGAATGGCTCCCTCGTAAGATCGCGTATCGTCTTCGAATCCTAATGCCTGATTCGCCTCGACCGTGTCATACCCTTCCTCCTGAAGCAAATATGCAAGAGATTTGGAAAACAGGCCGATCCCTCTTCCTTCATGGTCCGCAAGGTAAAAAATGGCCCCGCACCCATGCTCGGCTATCATTTTCATCGATTGGTGGAGCTGGTAGCCGCAATCGCAGCGTTTACTGCCGAAGATATCACCAGTGTGACAGATGCTATGCATCCGGACGAGTGCATCCCCCGACTTTTCAAAATCTCCATACACCAATACGGAGGATTGCTGTCCAAAAGCAAGGTTAGCTTCCGAAAGCGATTCAAGCACCGCTTCCTTGTCATTATCCATGCCATCAAGCTGGAGCCACGTATACCATTGGAACACCGTTGAGAAATCGCCTTGTTCAACAGGCAGGTTCACAGGCCCCACAAGGCATATATCAGCCTTTCCCGGGGTTTTGATGATATTCATTTTATCTATTAAAAGGTTTTTTGTTTCCTGGGTTATTTTCATCTTAACATCACCTATTTTATAATTTATAGTGTGCCTTCTCCTTACTTTAGGTAAGTAAGTATATTACTATACACTATACCTGTCAATGAAGCAGTTTACAAATAATAGTGTGTCTTTGATCATAATTTTCAAGAAGTTTTCTTGCAAAAGGAAGTCATTCACAAACCGCTATCATATCGGCTGGCCTTTATACATATTTTAACGTATAACGAAAACGTGTCTATAGACAGACTTAAGGAAAGGAAGGAAACCTTTTGGAGGATTTCCCTTATTTTTTGTATGACCCCATCCTATTTCCACCTCACGCCGGGGCAATGAATATGAATCGGGAGCGGGGAGGAACATTGCGTCCCTACTCGGCAACCAATCCAGATCTGCTAGTTAAATCGGCAAAGACATCACAATCTTTAATGCTTGATGTGAAAAAAGTCATGGATACTTTAGCCACATCCAAGCCTTTTTCAAACCGGCTGATGATTGCTGCCCAAGCATCGAAAATGAGTGTCGTGATCGATATGATCCGAAAGATAGGAATTAAGAACGAACCTGATATCACGTATAACCCCGATGGGATCCGTTTTGATTTCTATCCTAAAGCAGAGGAAGAAAATTGTCATATCATCGTCAGCTTGAAATGGAGTGATGTATAACGTCCAACACCTTTTGGTAAAAAAACCGAAGCCTTTTTTCGGCTTCGGATATTTGGGTTCATTTCGTTTTCGTTTCAAAGGTTTCAACCAATAGTGCAAGCGTTCGTGCCATGACACCGGTAGCCCCCGCCGTGCACAATTCGGAGCTGCTAGAGGTTGTGGATGTTCCGGCAATATCCAGATGGACCCACGGAGTATCTTCGGCAAATTCGCCGATGAAGGCCCCACCCATGATCGCATGCCCTGCCCCGCCAGGTGAATTATTCAAATCGGCTATTTTACTATTGCGTACCCGCTCTTTATCCTTTTCGGTAATCGGCAATCTCCAAATGGGCTCCCCGGCCTCCTCTGAGGCTTTGACCACTTGTTCATAGAATTCCGTGTCATTGGTCATCGCACCCGTCATATCCATGCCCAACGCCGTTATGACACCACCCGTTAGAGTAGCAACGTCAATAAGATAGTCAGCACCATGATGTTTAGCGTAAGTCATGGCATCCGCCAAAACAAGCCGGCCTTCCGCATCCGTATTCAATACCTCTATCGTCTTGCCGCTCATGGCAGTGATCACATCATCTGGCTTGAATGCATCACCGCTGATCATGTTATCAGTGGACGGAATGACAGCCACGACATTTTGATCCGGTCCTAATTCCCCGATAATTTCCATTGCACCTAAAACAGCTGCCGCACCACCCATATCCGTCTTCATTCCAACGATTCCGGCCTTCGTTTTCAATGAGTATCCACCTGTATCGAATGTGATGCCTTTACCGACCAACCCGATAACATCCTTCCATTCATCTTTACCTTGATACTTCAGGACGATCATTTTCGGAGGCTCGACCGAACCTTGATTGACAGCAAGGAGGGCGCCCATACCCAACTTGAGCATATCTTCCTTCTCCAGGATCTCCACTTCAAAGCCATATCGTTCACCCAAGGCAGATGAATAATCCGCCAGATCCGTGGAAGTCAACAAATTGCCTGGTGTGTTAACCAATGTTCTTGCTGAATTCGTCGCCCTTCCGAAGATTCTCCCTACATGAAGTGCGGCCCCGACCTCTTCATTATCCGATTCACTGTAAACCGTAATCGATTCAATGCTTTTTTCGACCTGGTTCGATTTTTGCTTGTATCCGTCAAATTTATAGGAAGCAAGTTCAAAGGCCTCTGAACAAGCATGGGCTACATCCAATGCATCCAGGTTTTCAGTCGTGAATGTATCCAAAGCAATCGAAAGCGTCGTAAGCTTGGATTCTTTAATCGTTTTACGGGCTTTCCCCAACGCTTCGCGCAGCGTTTCAAAGGAAAGCTCCTTTTCCTTGCCCAACCCTACAAAAATCAATCTCTTTACGCCTAATTTACCTAATGTATGTATTTTAACTACTGATTTTTTCTTGGAAGAGATTTCTCCAGCTTTAACTAACTCGGTTAACTGACCGTCCAATCGTTCATCGGCTTCTTTCCCTATGCCTGTGAATTTTACGGGTTTGTCAAATATGCCTAGAATCAGGCATTCATCAATCAAATCTATATTCAAGGAATCTTTAACTGTAAACATTCTGCTACCTCCTTCATTCGATTACCTTCATTATAACGAAATTTTCCAAAATTTTCGAATAAGGCACCTTAAAATAATAATAACAAGGGATATTGTTTAGAATGGGTGACTTTAGAGTAATAGTATAAGAAAGATCATATTTATACTTATAACCAGCAGGGAATCGACAGGACCGAATTGAACTAATAATAAGGGCCTTGTACCGAGCAGGATTTCTTATTTACCCATATATGGATTTCATTGTTACTCATAACTAGAAAGAAGGCTGATACTCTTGGAATTATTTCTCAACTTCCCTTTAATTGCAGCATTGATTGCTATTTTCTTTGCTCAATTCATTAAAGTGCCCATCCACTTCATAGCTTTTCGTAAGGTTAACTGGTCACTTCTTAACTCCACAGGCGGTATGCCCAGCTCCCACTCTGCGGCCGTGTCAGCTCTAACAGTAGCAGTAGGGATTGAAACCGGAATGGATTCTCCTGTATTTGCCGTTGCCGCTATCTTTGCCATCATCACGATGTTCGATGCGACAGGAGTGAGACGGCAGGCAGGAGAACAGGCAGCCGTCTTGAATCAGCTCGTCACGGACTTCAATACATTTGTCGAGCAAGCAAAAAACTGGCAGAAAAAAGCAGAAAAGCAGAAACAGCAACAATTAAAGGAACTGTTGGGCCATAAGCCAATCGAGGTATTTTTCGGAGCCTTGACCGGAGTTTTCATTGCACTGGCACTTCACTTTTTCATCTTTCAAGGGTAGGTGGTCAATTTGAAAATAATCTCTCTTTGCCCCAGCAATACGGAACTCTGCACATATCTAGGGATTGAAGATCAGCTGATTGCTATCGATGACTATTCCGATTGGCCCGAAACCATACAGCACCTTCCTAAGGTGGGGCCCGATTTATCGATTGATATCGATCATGTAGAATCACTGAAACCCGATTTGGTGCTCGCTTCCCTGAGTGTACCGGGTATGGAAAAAAATATTGAAGGATTAAAAGAACGGAACCTCCCTCATATCATCTTCAATCCGCAATCACTTGAAGATATAGCAAAAGATTTGCTGATCCTGGGCGAAGCCACGGATTTTAATGATAAAGCAGCGGAACAGGCTGCTAAATTCCGTGAGGCCATCCTTCAATATAAAAACGTCGCCGATAAAATCGAAACGAAGCCGTCCCTATATTGGGAATGGTGGCCAAATCCCTTATTCAGCCCTGGGGGAGTTAACTGGTTAACCGAGATCAGCCTTCTTGCTGGAGGATATAATCTTTTCAAAGATGTGGACATGGCAAGCATTCAAGTCACTTCCGAAGAGGTCCGGAAAAAGGATCCCGACCATATTTGCTTAGCTTGGGTCGGTGTCCCTTTACGAAAAGTGAATCCAGAGCTGGTCAAGAAACGAAAAGGGTGGACCGATATGAAGGCAGTCCGGGATAACAATATCCACATCATGGAAGAACCCTTATTCTGTCGGCCTTCCCCCCGTTTACTGGATGGTCTTTCAAAATTGGCAAAGACTCTTCACCCAGAAGCATACAACGGCTTGGGCTAAGGGATTTTCAAATGAACATGATATCAAAAAGGCTGCCACAATCGGGGCAGCCTTTTGACCTTCGCTGGACTTTATCCATCATTTCATTAAAAAGCAAAGGATGATACATTCTCGTTCAATGTTTTTTCAGCGATTTTAGGCTTGAAAACCTGCCTGATCCTGGTTTCGTTCAGCTTTTTTAACTGTTCTTCAGATAATTCGCCGTTCCCTTTTTGCACAACATATACTTCAAGGGTTTTCTTTCCCCAGTTCTCGTACACGTCTTGTACCGTTTCGTAGTATAGATCCAGGTGATTGCCTTTGATCGCGCCACCCTTATCCGCTACAACCCCATATCCATAGCCCGGAATCCAAAGGATGGTTCCGAGAGGAAATACGGCAAGATCAGCTGCAATGGTGGAAAACAGATCCCTTTTCACCTTCACCCCTGAATAAGTGATTCCATAAGATGGGCTCTCCGGGAACTTTCCGGTTGATTCATACCCTGCTGTATACCCTGTAGCCAAAACTTCGTGCTTCGGGTATTTAGAGAGCTCAATTGCCTCCGCTATCGTCGTTGGACCATTGCTCAGGGATGCGGATGCCACTAGCGTTGCCACTTGGCCACCACTATGGATGGCTTTGTATTCGAGACCAAGCATTCGATTTTGTCTCATCGCCTCTTCAAAGAGATGATTGTCCGACTCAGCTCCAAAAACATGATTTAAGGTTGATTCGATGGCCAAGATAAATAATATGATAATAGCAACCCTCAAAAATAATGCCTTTACAATTTTCATATGTAATAGTTCCACTCCTCTCACAAGGATATTTGTTCCCTTTCCCGAGTGAAAGTATTCATAAAGAATGAAAACAACCATTTTTTCTTACAAAAAAGGACCTCCATAAATGAAGGCCCTTCCCAATTCAAAACATTTGATATCCTTTATTCCTTAAAACCCTAATGACCACACCAGCTAAAACCGCGCCAAGCAGTCCACTCGATAAAATCATGATATCTGCCATATGTAAGGATGTTAGGTTCGTTCCAAGATGTGAAAAAGATATTCCCGGATTTCTGAAATATTCTATTAGCTTTGTTTCATTGACAATGATGATGAAGACGATTGGAAATAAGATGACCATGATCCACGAAGAACGAAAGAGCATATTCAGCAAAAAGCCAATTCCGAAAAACAGTATGAAAAATAAGAGTATTGAGATAATTAAAACAGGCAATGGCATGTTATTCTTGACCCTCCTTAAAAGCGACACCTTTAGTTTACTGAAAAAATAATTGCTACGTCAACGACTTATACCAAATAATACCGAAGAAAAGATAATTACCCAAATCACATGAATAATTTATAGGATGTATAGCCAAATTGATCTCCCGGATTCAATCCGTCAAGCATCGTCTGCATTCTTTCCTTTTTAAACGCTAAAAGCTGTTCCAATAGTAAAGATTGCTTCCCCTCCTGCACGAGTAATTCAGGGTCATAAAATTTAGCTTCATATAATTCATCCAATTGAGCGGTGACTTCAAAACTGAGCGGTTTAAGTAAAAATACAAACATATTATCACTTATATCCCCTTTGATGACTCCACTTCTCACTCCTACAATACCTTCGATTTCTGTATGAATACCCGTCTCCTCCAACACTTCCCTTACGACAGCTTCATCAACGGTTTCATCATTTTTGACAAAACCAGCCGGAAGTGACCACTGCCCTTTCAATCCGCCATACCTTTTGTTCACGACAAGCCACTCACCTTTATCAGATATCACAAGGCCGGACACTGCCAGCCAAACATTTTTGCATCGTTCCACCAAAACCCACTTCCCCTACATTCATTATAAGCAGTATAAACTCCAAACCGCATAAGAACATACGATGATTTTAAAGCTGTCATCCTTATCCCCATTATATTCCACATACGAAAGGTGCATACTCCTAGCTTTCATGGGACTCTCACTCGAGAGAACCTAAGAAAAAGCCATTCAGGGATTCCCCAAATGGCCATTATTTATAAATCAAAAAATTAAAGGACGTTGAATTTACCTTTTTTAGCAACCAGGGAAGCTCCGCCAATCATTAACAATGCTCTGTTATCGACCATTTTCTTCATGAATGATGCAGTCTTACCTGTAACTTTCTTGCCGAATACAACACCAATCGCATTGTTTTCACCAAGTGAACATACCGTTCCTTTGTTTTCGAAAGTGAACGTTTCAAGGTCGCTTTCGTTACGAACCAATTTAGTCAGGTTCTTCGCAATGACCTCACCTTGTTGCATGGCGATTTGTGCAGTTGGTGGATATGGACGATTAATTTCTTCGTTGATGATCAAAGCGCAATCCCCTACGATGAAAATATCGTCATGACCCGGTGCACGCATGTCAAGGTTCACTTTGATACGTCCACGCATAGCTTCAAAACCAGAAGCCTCAATCACGGAGTTACCACGTACGCCAGCTGCCCATACAACGGTTCCCGCCTTGATTTCTTCCACTTCATCTTCGCCTTTTGCCACGATGATACCTTCAGGAGTTGCCCCCTTGATCGGTGTACCGATTTTGAATTCCACACCTTTTTTCTCAAGGTAAGAAACTGCATAATCCACCAATTCCGGATCGAATCCAGGTAGGACGGCCGGTGCTGCCTCCACACAGTACATACGAACCTTTTGGAAATCGATGTCATATTCTTTACAAAGTTCAGGAACACGATTAGCTAATTCGCCAAGGAACTCGATACCCGTAAATCCTGCTCCGCCAACGACGATCGTCAATCGGTCTTCATTCTTCTCGACCTCAGAACTGTACGTAGCAAATTGCAATTGGATATGGTCACGGATTTTACGAGCAGTGTTCACATTGGAGATGGAGAAAGCATATTCTTTTAGCCCTTGGATCCCGAATGTTTCCGATTCCGGTCCAAGTCCAATCACTAGGTAATCATAAGAAATTTCGCCGTTTTCAAGGATGACTTTTTTGTCTTCTGTTTTCACTTCCAAAACAGAATCTTGGATGAATTTAACTTTGCTGCCGTTAATGACACTTTTGATTGGATAGCGCACACGATCATGATGAAGCGTTCCAGCAGATGCTTCATGCAGCCATGTTGTTTCATAGTGGTAATCATTTTTGTTAACTAATACGATTTCTGCTTCATTTTGACCTAATGCCTTCTGTAAGCGAGTAACGGTCATCAATCCACCATAACCTGCTCCTAAAACAACGATAGTTGGCTTTTTCAAAAGTATTCGTCCACCTTTACGATATTTTCTTGTGATGCTTTCCATAACTAAAATCTATTGTGTATCTTATTAATTTCCATTATAAAAAGCACTCTTATACATTTGTGACGTTTTTCACGTAACAATTCGTAATTGTAATAAAAAATTCATAAAAATTTTACCAAATGATGTCTAAGTAAATATTAGTCTTTTTCCATACCTTTTTCAAGTAACAAACTGAACTTTTTAGCGTTAAAATAAAGCTTAAAAACGTTACTTTTCACCCGGTTACTGACCATATTTTTTCTATATGTTCAATCATGGTAAAGAGTATTTTTACCCACTTATGAAAGAGGGTGAACAGTATTCATCATGTGACTGCTCATATATAGTCAAAACTTTCTCACTTTTCTAATCTTTCTCCGCTTTTTAAAAGATCATCTATGTTAAAATAAAAGAATAAATTTCAGCAAACCTAGTATATCGGAGGGATAACGTTGGAAGTTAATGAAAAAGTTTATGATATTACCATCATTGGCGGAGGCCCGGTTGGATTATTTACTGCATTTTATGGCGGCATGAGACAGGCATCCGTAAAAATCATCGAGAGCCTGCCACAATTAGGCGGACAATTGTCGGCCCTTTATCCTGAGAAATTCATCTATGATATCGCAGGTTTCCCAAAAGTGCGTGCTCAGGAGCTAGTGAATAATTTGAAAGAACAAATGGCAAAGTTTGAACAGGATGTTGTCTTGGAGCAAGCCGTTCAAGAAGTGGAAAAGCAAGCCGACGGAGTTTTCAAGTTAACGACGGATAAAGAAATCCATTACTCCAAAACCATTATCATCACAGCTGGAAATGGGGCTTTCCAACCCCGCCGCATCGAAATTGATGATGCAAAAAAATATGAAAGCAGCAACCTTCATTATTTCATCGACGACCTCAATCATTTTGCTGGCAAAAAAGTGGTGGTATTCGGAGGTGGGGATTCAGCAGTGGACTGGGCACTTATGCTGGAGCCGATCGCCGAGAAAGTGAGCATCATTCATAGAAGAGATAAATTCCGTGCCCACGAACATAGTGTAGAGAACCTTAAACATTCAAAAGTTGAAATAAAGACTCCTTACATACCTTCAGAATTGATTGGTACAGACGGCCGGATCAATACAGTTGTCATCAAGGATACTAACGGTGAAGATACAGAGACGATGGAGGTAGATGCAGTCATCGTCAACTACGGCTTCGTTTCCTCCCTTGGTCCCATCAAGGAATGGGGACTTGATATCCAGAAGAACAGTATTTTGGTGAATTCCAGAATGGAAACGAATATCCCAGGAATTTATGCAGCAGGTGATATCGCAACATACGATGGCAAGGTCAAATTGATTGCAAGTGGTTTTGGTGAGGCACCCACTGCCGTCAATCACGCAAAACAATATATTGACCCAAAAGCAAAAGTCCAGCCAATGCACAGTTCTTCCATGTTTTAAAATTACGTAAAAACCCGGCTTCCGTAGCCGGGTTTTTTTGTCCCCAATTCCATGATTGTGGATAACTGTTTTTCATTAGTTATCCACAGTGCTTAACCTTGTTATTCTAAGGGTAGAGAGTAGGAGAAGACTTGAAAGGAGAATGCACATATATGAATATTTTAATTGCTGGAGCCAATGGAACGACCGGAAAGCAGATCATTGGGGAATTATCAAAAAATCCACAAATGAATGTATTCGGAATAATCCGGAAAGAGGAACAGGCTCAAACGATAAAAGAACTCGGCGGTCATCCAATTCTTGCAGATTTAGAGGGAAATGTGGATAAAGCAGTGGATAACATGGAAGCCATCATTTTCGCAGCCGGATCTGGACCAAAAACGGGATCGGATAAAACGACGGCTGTGGATAAGAATGGGGCGATTAAACTAGTTGATGCCGCCAAAAAGAAAGGGATCGAACGTTTTATCATGTTAAGCTCTGTCGGTACTGATGATCCGGAACAAGCCCAAGAAGGGATGCGCCATTATCTTGAAGCAAAACATGATGCCGATGAACATTTAAAAGCAAGCGGGCTGACTTACACGATTGTCCGGCCGGTTGCATTGACAAATGAACAAGCTATCGGAAAAATCTTTGCTGAAGTAAAAGTGGACCATGCCAACAAATCCATTCCAAGAGCAGATGTCGCCTCCGTTCTTGCCCAATCAATCACAGCGGAAAATACGTTCAATAAGACATTCGAGATTTTCAGCGGTACCTCTTCAATCAAGGAAGCCCTTAACAATATTTAAAATAGGAAATAAGCATGAAAAAGGGGCGCACTTGTTAAAGTGCCCCCCCTTTTTAAATGAACCAGTTTGTTAGCAATTCTCCGGTGTACCGGCGTTTTTTGCCGTTTTGAAGGAAGACCCACAACCGCATGAAGCGATGGCATTTGGATTTTCGATCGTAAAGCCTCCGCCCATCATCGTTTGTTTATAATCAATTACCGTTCCATTTAATATATCAGCATCCCCGTTATCAACAAGGATCTTTATTTCAAACTGCTCCAGTTGGCTATCTTTTTCTCCGGGCTCTTCTTCAAAACCCATTCCGTAGGATAATCCACTGCAGCCCCCGCCTTTAACGGCCACTCTTAAAAAGGAACCCTCTTCACCATTTTGTTTCATCATTTCTTTTATCTGAAAAGCAGCAGCTTCCGTTATTTGAACAACTTCACTCACAATAAACCCCTCCTTCTTAAGATATGTGAGATAGAACTATTTCTCTTTATAGTATATACCAAAGAATTTCCCACGCTCAATTTTCCAGCTTGAAAAAACTCATATTCCCGCACTTATTTTACCCATTTACGGATTGCCTGGCTATACAGAATCAATCAAACAAAGGACCAAGAAGGAAGATTCTTGAGATTCGCACTTAAGGAATATGAAGCATCCTATTTAAAGGGGACTTGGACTTTAGCGTACTCAGGCATCTGAAGCCAGAACCCTCTAACTCGCTGGAGACATTTTAAAAAGGACAGGGAATGAAAAGGCTGTCCCAAAAGGAGCAGCCTTTTCATTCGCCGTTGATGATTACATTTCAAATTCATCAATGAACTTATATATTTTATCTACCAATTCATCCGTTGTGTCGCCGGAAACCACTTCACCGTTTACTAGTGCATATAAGTTACTGGAGCATTTGCCGCAATATCCCAAACAACCATATTCTATGATATCTAAATTTGGATCCCTCTCCAATCTTTCCAGAGCCTCTTGAGCACCGCTGGCTAGATTGCTTACGCAAAATTCAATAATCGGGTACATTGTTTCACCTCACAGTTACTAACAAATCATCTTATTACTTTTCCCAGTTACAGTCAATATTTACGCATAAAAAGTAAGCTGATTTCAAGATATCGGTTGTGATTTCCTTTTATATTCGTTATACTTTTGTCGGGGTACGTAAAAAAAGAAAATTATCTAATTTTTTATTCTTACTACTAATTGGGGTATATATATTTAATTAAACTTTAAAAGGGTTCATTTGGGGGAATCCTATAGTTGGATACTTGTTTTCACAAGTGAAGCATTTTTTCAAATTTTTCAAGAGATCAAATAAAGGGGAAAATCATATGAAGAATTTAGTCATACTTGGTGGTGGGTATGGTGGTATGCGCATGTTGCAAAGATTGCTGCCTAATCAGCTGCCTGAAAATGTGAGCATCACGCTTATCGACCGTAATCCTTATCACTGCTTAAAAACGGAATATTATGCTTTAGCAGCAGGTACCATTCCTGATCAGCACATCCGTGTTGCATTTCCTGAACATCCTCGCTTGAAGAACGTATACGGAGAAGTACTTTCCATCGATATGGAAAATAAACAGGTCATTATAGAAAACCAAGATCCTGTCGTTTATGATGATTTAGTCATTGGCCTTGGCTGTGAAGATAAATACCACAATATTCCTGGAGCAGACACACATACCTATAGTATCCAAACAATCGATAAATCACGTAGCACATATTCAGCTTTGAATAATTTGGGTGCAGGTGCAACCGTTTCTATCGTTGGTGGCGGACTTAGTGGTGTTGAGCTAGCAAGTGAATTAATTGAAAGCCGTTCAGATTTGAACGTTAAGCTATTTGACCGTGGACCGCATATACTATCTGCTTTCCCAGAAAGATTAAGTACCTTTGTCGAATCTTGGTTCGATAAACATACAATCGAAATCATCCATCATTCAAATATAACCAAAGTTGAGCCAAACCTTCTTTATAATGGTGACGAAGCCGTTCAAAGTGACGTCATCGTCTGGACAGCGGGAATTCAGCCAAGCAAAATCATCCGCGATATGGATATTGAAAAAGATCGTCAAGGAAGAGCCGTTCTGACTCCTCAGCATTTCCTTCCTAATAATGACAGCATCTTTGTGGTCGGCGACTGTGCGAGCCTGCCTCATGCACCTAGTGCTCAATTGGCGGAGTCCCAAGCTGAACAAATCGTCCAAGTCCTTGTGAAGAAATGGGCAAATGAACCACTTCCAGAAAGCTTCCCTACCATGAAATTAAAAGGGACATTAGGTTCCCTTGGGAAGAAACAAGGTTTTGGTCTTGTTGCAAATCGCCCTATCACCGGAAGAGTGGCACGTCTAATGAAATCAGGCATTCTTTGGATGTATAAATACCATAACGGTTGATTTCAAGACCTTCATATGCCACACATTTCATAAACTGGCCCATGGAGCTGCGAGCAGCTCATCATGGGTCGGTTTTTTTATTTCTTCCATTATATAGTGTATCCGTATTTTTCCATCGTTTCCACCACTTTTTTGAGACGCACATTTCCTTCTGCAACGATCTCACCTTCGATGAGGACCAGTGGATAAAATAAATCTTCTTCGATCATCTTCGCGGCAAAGTTCTTTTGCTTCAGCGTTTCTGGGGGATTATACATATCTATATAGGATATTTTGAATTTCTGCTCAGGAAACTTTCTCGTTAAAGCGGCTTCAAGCCACTCACAGGTATCTTTTGAAGATGGGAGATTCACACAACTCGCGCAAATTTGCTCCGCTCCATACACTTCTATCTCAATTTCTTTCATTACCATACTCTTCCTCCTTCATTTTAGTATATCTGCTTCATTTTGAATAATGTTTAAAAACTTCACCTGTTTCCATCATACCAGAATAATATAGATTATATTTCCGCAAAGTTACAGTTGGATTTTTTACTACCTTCGCTTTATAATATGATTAGGAAAGGAGTCGATTGCAATGTCTGAACAAACAATGGAAGTTCAAGTTCAAGAAGTCCTAGATAAACTTCGTCCGTTTCTTCTTCGTGATGGCGGTGACTGTGAACTAGTTGACGTAGAAGATGGAATTGTAAAATTACGATTACTAGGAGCCTGCGGAAGCTGTCCTAGTTCGACCATTACGCTAAAAGCTGGGATTGAGCGTGCCCTTCTTGAAGAAGTTCCTGGTGTAGTGGAAGTAGAACAAGTTTTCTAATAGCCCTTTAAATAACATGCAGCGTATGGATGAAGGATCACTTCATCTATACACGTTCAACCTTTTTTCATGCAGGCCGGAACTTTTCCTGGACTGTAGTAAAAAATAAAGCTGACTCGGCTTTTGCCCTATCAAATGAATTGATACGGCTTGACGCGAGTCAGCTTTTTTATATGGAAAGTAAATGAAATGCGGCTCACGATTTCAAAAATTTCAATTCCTTTTTTTCCTGTTCTGAAAGGATTGCCGTATAACTGCCAACATTATCTATTTCCAATTCTTTCACAAGATATTCCGGAAATTTCTCCTTCAATCCAGTGAGCACACTTTCGCATTTTTCTGCGGATGCCAAGCATAATACAGTGGGGCCTGCTCCGCTTAGGGCTGCACCAAATCCACCTTTTTTAAGGACGACCTCTTCTATAAGTGCTAAATGAGGGACTAACCCCGCTCTAAAAGGTTGATGGAATCGATCGCTTTGCATCATTTCACCAACAAGCTTCCAATCTTTCGATAAGACTCCTGCAAGCAATACATTTGCGGCTGCACTTCCGCTTATCGCATCTTTATAGGAAAGTGAATTAGGAAGGACATTTCTTGAATCCTCAGTAAGCAATTCAAAATTGGGAATGACAGCAATCACCTTAACTCCCTCGATCGGAAACGACACGACATCCGTTCTCTCCTCTGTATGCAGGCCCACTACCAATCCACCATAAACAGATGCCCCTGCATTATCCGGATGCCCTTCAAAGAGGGAAGCATGCCTATTCTTTTCATCAACGGATAAATGGAGTTCACCAACGATGTTCGCTAATTCAATCCCCGCTACAATGGCGGAGGCACTGCTTCCAAGACCCCGTGCCAGGGGAATTTCACTAGAGACGAAAATCCGGCATGGGGATAGTTCCTTTCCATAATAAGCCGCCGTTTCCTTGGCAACTTTAACGATAAAATTACGATCATCCCTTGGAAAAACAGACATTTCCTCTGATAGTGGAACGACTTCCCAATGATCTGATGAAGATCCGTGTATTTCCAAGTAAAGTCCTAGTGCCAAGCCGATGGAATCGAATCCTGGTCCTAAGTTGGCCGTACTCGCCGGTACACGGATCAAGAACATCTCGGAATCTGCACTCATGCCTGTTTCACACCCTGCAGATGTTCTAATATGACCTCTTCGTCCATTGGCAACAATGTCGGTTGAATCGTGCTAGTATCGACTGCCACATTCGGATCTTTCAAGCCATTTCCAGTCAACACCGCAACAATCTTGCTTCCTTTTTTGATTTCACCGCTTTTTAATTGTTTATAGATGCCTGCAATGGAAGCACATGAGGCTGGCTCTGCAAATACCCCTTCTTTTTTAGCGAGGAAATGATAGGCTTCCAGAATTTCTTCGTCTGTCACCTCATCAATTTTACCTTGGGATTCTTTTGCCGCTTCGACAGCAAAGTTCCAACTTGCAGGATTCCCAATCCGGATGGCTGTTGCAATGGTTTCGGGATTTTCAATAATGGTATCCCTGACAATTGCAGCCGCACCCTCCGCTTCGAACCCTCTCATTTCAGGTAGGCCCGTTTGTTTCGATTCATTATATTCTTTAAACCCTTTCCAGTAAGCAGTTATATTACCTGCATTCCCGACTGGAAGCGCCAAAATATCCGGTGCAGAGCCTAGAGCATCACAAATTTCGAAAGCCGCCGTCTTCTGCCCTTCGATCCGGTATGGGTTGACAGAATTCACAAGGGTGATCGGTGAGCTCTCACTAAGTGAACGGACGATTTTTAAAGCCTGGTCGAAGTTCCCTTCGATAGAGATTATTTCTGCTCCGTACATAACTGCTTGTGCAAGCTTACCCATGGCTATTTTACCTTCTGGAATGACAACGATACAGCGCAGGTTGGCACGGGCGGCATAAGCCGCTGCGGCTGCCGATGTATTCCCAGTAGAAGCACAGATGATCGTGTCGCTACCTGCTTCGATCGCTTTTGCGACAGCCATGACCATTCCGCGATCTTTAAACGACCCAGTTGGATTAGCTCCTTCATATTTTACATGTAAGTCGATTCCCCACTCTTCGGATAATCGATTCAGTCTGATTAAAGGTGTATTCCCCTCCAACAGGGAGAGCGCAGGTGTATTTTCAGTGACAGGTAAAAAATCTTTATATGTGCTTATAAGTCCTTGCCAGCTCATTTGATGTCCTCTCCTTCAACTCTATATGTGCTTTTCACTTCTCTTACCATATTGTAATCATTTAATTTCTGTATAATTTGCTCAAATGCTGCCAAAGTGGCTGTATGCGTAACTAATACGATTTCGGAAGATTCCTTTTCATCCAGCGGCAATTGAAGGATTTTATCGAATCCTACCCCATGCTCGGCAAATAAATTCGTGATTCTGGCTAAAACGCCAACTTCATCCTGAACATGCAATCGAATGAAGAACTTAGCGAAAATCTCAGTGGCATCTTTTAATTGTTTCGGGTACTGCGGTGAAACGGCACTGCGGCCATTTACGCCCAGCCTCATATTCTTGATGACCGTCACCATATCCGAAACGACTGCAGTCGCAGTCGGAAGACTTCCTGCTCCCGGTCCGTAAAACATCGTTTCCCCTACAGCTTCCCCATAAACGTATACCGCATTATACTCATTATTTACCGATGCTAAAGGATGTGCTTCCGGAAGAAGTGCAGGCTGGACACTTACTTCGACCCTATCCCCTGCCCTGGAAGCGACGCCAATCAATTTCATCGTATATCCAAGCTTTTTACTATATCTCAAATCCTCTTCGGATATATCGGTTATTCCCTGTACCTCAACATCATTCAAGCCAATGTTCATTGAGAACCCGAGTGTGGATAGTATCGCCATTTTACGGGCTGCATCCAATCCCCCTACATCTGCTGTCGGATCCGCTTCAGCAAATCCCAGCTCCTGGGCTTCCTTCAATACGTCATCATAAGCTCTGCCTTCCTTGCTCATTTTCGTTAAAATGAAGTTTGTCGTCCCATTGACGATTCCCATCATTTTCGTGATGCGGTCAGAAGATAATCCATCGACAAGACCTCTTAGAATCGGAATTCCCCCTGCAACACTTGCTTCATAGAACAAATCACATTGATTCTCGGTGGCCAATTCCAACAGTTCCGGTCCATATAGAGCCATTAGGTCTTTATTGGCCGTAACGATATGCTTTTTATTTTTTATTGCTTCTATCAGATAACCGCGTGTTTCTTCAATTCCACCCATGACCTCAATTACAACATCAATCTCGGGATTCGAAAGGATATCCTCAGGTTTGTCAGTTAACATATCTTTATCAACCTCGACAAGCCGCTCCTTAGTCGTGTCCTTGACCAGTATCTTCTTAATGGATATGGAACAGCCCACTTGATGCATGAGCTTGTCCTGATGACTTTCAATGATTTGTACGACTCCTGATCCAACTGTACCTAACCCCAATAAACCGATCGAGATGGCTTTCATATTTGGTTCCCCCTTAAAAACTGTTTACCTGTAGAAAACATTTGTATTTGTATAGTAGACATTATAAGTTTAATTCATATAATTATCAATAGTTAGAAAAGATGGATGAACGACTTTTTTTGTCCATCCCTTGAACGAGTAAGAACGGCTAAAGCTAATTTTTTTATGGGAAAACCATTTTGAAGATTATTACTCAGCGCTCTTTAATGAATCATTCGTTCCCATTACTACATGTGGCTTTTGCGCGGGATCCATCCATTTCAGTAAACTGAGGACATTCTTTTCGGCAGTTGCTGTACATCCTGCCGTCGGCTTTGTTTCCCCTCTCCATATGTGAAGGAAGATTGCACTTCCTTTTCCTTTTATGATGGGATTCGTATTATAATTGATGACCGCCCCATACCTATAGAGTTCATGATTCATCCTTTCGAAAGACTTCCATTTACTTGAAGGATTTCCTTTATAGGTTATCCACTTGTTATAATCCTTGGATGTCCGATCATCAATCCAGTAGTCATATTTGGTAGTTTTCCTATAATTCATTTTCACGCCGGGCGGCTTCGTTTTGCTTCCAAAGGCCGTACCAAATGAATAAATTCCAACCGGTGATTTTCCATCACCCTCTTTTTTACTCTTCGTGAAGCCGTTCTTCCCAATGACGCCCTCCATCTTCTTTAATGCGCGTCGCCATTCACCCTGTTTCTTCTCGTAAGTTTGGATCGCGACCTTCGTATCACTCATGGATTTCCCTGTCACCGATACAACTTGATTAACACCTTTCCTCGTATCGAATTTTTTCAGAAGGACTTTTTCACCGGAACTGAAAACCTCTTTTACATCTGCCATCTTGATATATGCAGTCTTTTTTGAATGACAGACCTTATACCAGTTTCCAGTTCTACCACTTGCCGATAGTTCTTTATTTTTCTTATAAGTTTTTAATGTTTTACTCGCAGCCGACGCCTTTTCCTTCACATCCGTAGTAGTCTTCATGACAATCTTGAATTGTGTTGCTTCGCAGCTTGTTTTCGTTTCAGCTTTCGTAAGATCTGTCGGTTGGATTAAAAGGACTAAAAGGGTGGCCATCATCAATCTTTTCATGGACCCATCCTTCCGTAGTTATAACCAAATATCTAACTATTCTAAAAAATCTTTTTATCATCATAACATAGTAAGTAAGGATGAATCATATTTCTTTTCCGTTTTTACCTAAATCCAGTCAATTTTAGGCAAATCATATTGCTTGGCCGGCACCTCCGCCAATTCATAAAAATGTTTGAGGAAGGACTCATATTGTTGGGAGGATTTCGTGATCGCAGATATTTTATCCTCCAGTTCATTCGCCCTTGATTCCGTCGTTTTTGAAAAATACTCTTCCACTGTTTCAAAGTAATGAATGGGAAATAGCATCCTTGAATATAATAACCGGGCTGAAAAGCTGGAGAACGGTTCTATGGATTGATATTCGTGAAAGAAATGGCCAATGCCACGCTGATGGGTATGCACATTTTGAAAATAGTGTTCCCTCACCCATTCCGCGACATCCCTTGTTCCGTGGTCGAATACCCAATCAAACGGATTTTTCATCCATTTATTGCTTTTCCACGTATCATGTAAAAAACGTTCATAACATACCGTACCACTATCGACAATTTGCGGGGTATCATCAATTTCCGTGTCGACTAAATATTGAATCGCATTTTCACCCAGGACCATATAATAGGGAAAGGTTTCTATAAATAATTTTTCAAACTGGTTATCAGGATGGGCATTGAGCTTATCCCGCCAAATCTTTTCTAACTGATCGATCCTTTGTTCCCAGAGTTCTTTCCATTTACCGATCCTTGAGCATGTTCGAATCGTTTCATTAATATTTCTCCCACGCTGATGGAATCTTGCCAGACGTCTTCCTGGGTTGAAATTTTTCGGACCTTCCAATGCCTGATTGGCAAGAAGGATGAATAATTGTTCATCCGCTTCCGAAACATAACTTCCATGATTGGCAAGAACAAAAGCCGATACGTGACGATCTCCTTGTGAAATCATGTGTTGAGACATTGTATGCCGTTCCACTAATTCCTCCTGCTCCATATTTTCAATGGGAACGATGCTGTAAACCATATTCCCTGAACGGAAGCTTGGAAATCTGCTATTGGCTTCTTCATGACCTACCTGTATACCATAATTATTAAAAATGATTTCTTCTATCATGGAATGGCCCCCTTCATCAAATGGATATAATAGAAATATTGGTCATCATATACTTATATATATATGTGGAATAACCCGTTTTCTGAATGATTATCGAAACCTTATTATAAAATCGAATCGAAATCCCTTTCATGGGTTTTGACTCTAATCAAATCAAACTTCCGGCAATAGAACTATCCCTTTAAAATATAGAGAAATGGGTGATGACATGGCTAATATTGAACAATCAATGTCTGAAAAAACGGCTCGTAGGTGGCTAATTGAACGAGGGGTGAAATTGGAGGATATCGCTGAGCTTGTCATGTATTTACAATCTGGATACCATGAAAATCTCCAAATGTCCGATTGCCTTCACAATGTCGAACGGGTCCTTTCAAAACGCGAGGTCCAAAATGCCATCCTTACCGGCATTCAGTTGGATATTCTAGCTGAGAAAAAACTGCTCGAGGAGCCGCTACTGAGCATCATTGAAATAGATGAAGGACTATATGGGGTCGATGAAATATTGGCTTTTTCAATTGTGAATGTATATGGATCCATCGGCTTTACCAATTATGGTTTCATCGATAAACAAAAGCCAGGTATCTTAAAATATCTAAACGATAAAAGCACAGGTAAGGTGAACACCTTTTTAGACGATATCGTTGGGGCAATTGCTGCTGCCGCTTCAAGCAGGCTTGCCCATAGAACCGAAAATGCAGAATAGTGAGCTTATGATATTAAACGACATAAAAAAACCAGGACTGCTTTCGCAGGCCTGGTTTTTTCATTCGAAGTGCCATAGGTCGAGCGTATCCACCACATACGTTGGCTGCTCCTTATATTGTTTCAAGCGTTCTTTGGTCGTTACGCCAGTATGTACAAGCATTGTATCGATTCCTGCATTAATGCCGGCTAGGATATCCGTATCATAGTTATCGCCAACCATGATCGTCTCTTCTTTAGGTACCCCTAATACTCTTAGAGCTTGCTCCACTATGACGGATTCAGGTTTTCCGATGAAAATTGGCTGTACTTGAGTCGAAACGGAAACAACGGAGGTCAAAGCACCATTCCCCGGCAAAAGGCCTTGTTCAGTAGGAATGGCAATATCACCATTGGTCGAAATGAAAACAGCGCCATTCCTGACAGCAAGACAGGCTTTTGACAACTTTTCATAATTGACGCCGCGATCGATGCCCATTACCAGAAAGTCTGGATGTTCATCCACAAGCTTCATTCCTTTTTCCTTAAGAGCCTCGATGATGCCTTCTTCACCCACCACATAGACCGATGCATCTTGCTTTTGTTCAGCTATGTAATTGGCAGTGGCCATGCTTGTCGTGAAAACTTGATCATCTTCCGTTGATATGCCGATGCTTCTCAATTTATCCGCTACCTGTGCCGGAGTCCGGGATGAGTTGTTGGTGACGAATAAATAAGGGATCTCCCTTTTTCTTAGGTCATTAATAAACCCTGCCGCTTCCGCAATTTGTTCAGTTCCGCGATACATGGTGCCATCTAAGTCAATCAAATATCCTTTATACGACTTCATTTGAATTCGCCTTCCTAACGCTACTAGTTTTTAAAAGCTGATACGGGTCCCAATTCATTTGTTAAATAGTTCCTCACCAAATCGGGGAATTGCTTGAATGCCTCGATATTTTCCGAGAAAACAGCATGCAGTTCTTTGTGATCGACTTCAATGAAGTCCTGGACCAGCATTTTCCTTAGCGGCAAAACCTTTTTGAATTGTATCGCTTTTTCTTCTGAAATGACTTTTTCATCTTGAAGGATATCGATAATATCTTCATAACTTCCCGGATCACGCATAATAAAACCATCAATTACCGCATTTCCCACATCCAACACGGAATCGATGGAAGTATGTATAAGCCTTTCAGCGATAAGTTCCGAAAGGTCTCCATCCCAATTATCATGCCCTTCAAAAAGTCCAAGCTGCTTTTCAAGAAAACCTAATATTTGTTCAATCTTTTGGCGGTCTACAAAGTACATTTTTTTCCAGATCCTTTCTGATCTAAGATGATATAGGGAATCATTGGTTGAATGAGCGGCATAGGTAAAACCCTGTGCCGGACCAACCTTATTCCTTGATGATACCATAGCTTCTCCCTTACTCTCAATTCCTTCAGCCATTTGAACCAATCCCTATATTAAACAGCAGCAAAAACGCAAGCATTGCCATAAAAAAACCTAAATTTACGGTCCCATTTGTATTCTTGACAAATTTCCTTTAATCAATGAAAACTCTGACGGCATGATTGCCGGACTTTCCTGTGGAACCATGAGGAGTGACGAAGTTCCTCCTGCCGGGAACCCGAAAAATGTCTGTTCCCCTATTGAAGGCACTTTGTTATGATGGAACTACAAATGTGAAGATAAGAAGGGAATGATACTATGGAAGATCGTTTTTATTTATACAATGACGTAGTTGATTCAAAAACCCGGTTCATAAGTTTCATGGGAGAGGAATCAAGATTCGATCTGGCCATTACGACAACCGATCGTTTTTATGGGAAGAAACTTGTCTTAAATATGCAGAGTAACCGTTTCGCGATTATTGGACCTGATGATTTAGAAGAGGAAGGCTATCTTGAGCATGCCTTTCAGTTGTCAGAAGCGGAAGCCGAAGAACTAAGTCACTTTTTAATGGAAATCGTCTGAAAGCCGACGTTTTTTTCTTAAACGGGATAACCTACTGAATGTACGATTACATGAGGGGGGATTACCTTGGGCAAAGAAGAGGAAATATACCACGATTTCTCCAATGTCGAAAAACAGCGGGATTATTTAATTCCTGAAGAATTTCCCGAAGGACCTTTTGGATCATCCATAGCAAAAGATGCACCAGTTCAGAATAAAAACACCCCGTGGCAGGAAGGTCAACGATATCAAAGTGCCTTTAATTATGAAAATAAATCTTTGCACGAAGACTTACCTCGACAATATCCTGGAGCTCATCCGACACATGATGATCCAGAAAAAGATGAACAGTCTCCTTATAAAGGATATGGAAACTCTTAACATGGAGGGCCAGAGTAAATCCTGGCCTTTCTTATTTCTTTATTTTCTTCACGACGAAATATGGACAGCCAAAATTGCAGTATTCATATAAATATTCACTAAGCGTGCTTATTTTTGTATCGAAGGTCGCTTTCTGATTAGAGTCATCAAAAAATCCACGCAGCCTCAATTGGCCGTAACCCCAATCCCCCACTATATAATCATACTTCGTTAAAATCTCACTGTATCTGGCTTTAAACGCTTCTTCGTTATAGCCTTCCCGTTCATCCTCGATTATTTCATAGGTCATGTTATTGATGTTAATCATTATTTTCACCTCTCATAAATACATTCCTTCTTTAAATTATAACTGATTCCCCATCAATTACTAAGCGAAAAATAGAGAAATATGTTCATCCTAAAGTTATGGGGGTGTTATTGATGAAAAAAACGCTAATAACGATAGGTTTAAGTTCGATTATTGCACTAACTGGATGTGCTGATAAAGAAGAGGATCAGGGGCTCGGTGCAAAAAACAATGCCGGCAACCCAACAAACGTAAATAACCCAACTCAATATTATGACGAGGATTACCGTAATAATGACAACAAGAGTGATGATTTCGGTTTTACCCGCACAAATAGTGCAACCATTGACGGCCGTAACATTTCCAACAAGGCTGCTTCCATTGACCGTGAACAACTGTCAGATGTCATTTCAAAACTGAGTGTTCAGATTCCAAATGTCAATGACGCGGCTACTCTGGTGACCGACGAGGAAGTTCTTGTCGTATATGATACCAATACCAAGGATCGGACTGAAACCGCAGACCAAGTTAAACGTACTGCCATGTCCGTCGTGCCTCGCTACTATCATGTCTATGTTAGTGATGATTATCAAAACCTTGCCCAAGATGTCGAGAATTTCGCTACATTGAAATCCGGCAGCAAAGGGATCGACTATACGATTGAACAAACCATCAAAAGAATGCTGAAATCGCCTCAAGGACACAAAATGAGTGACGGGGAAAATGAAAATGGAGAAATGATTAACGATAAAAGGGATCATCACGATAACATCCATCAAAAAATGGATAACCGTTAATTAAAAATGAAAGGACCGAATTTTTTCGGTCCTTTATTTCACTCTATTTCAATAATTCTTCACCTTTGGTTTGCTTATGTTTTGCCGCAGCATTAACCTGTTCGTCCGCATGGTAGGAAGAACGGACAAGCGGGCCGGATTCACAATGGCTGAAGCCTTTTTCCAATGCACGTTCTTTCAATTCGGCAAACTCCTCAGGCGTATAGTATTTTAGCACCTTCAAATGCTTTTTAGTCGGCTGCAAATACTGGCCGATCGTCATGATATCCACATTATTGGCCCTTAGGTCATCCATCGTTTCAAGGATTTCCTCCCGCGTTTCACCAAGGCCAACCATTAAACTCGACTTTGTCGGAATCTCCGGATACAGTTCCTTGGCTCTTCTTAAAAGCTCCAATGAACGGTCGTATTTGGCTTGAGCCCGTACACGGTCGGATAAACTTCTGACTGTCTCTATATTATGGTTCAGAATGTCTGGTTTAGCATCCATCAAAGTCTTAATATTTTCATGTACCCCGCCCATATCCGACGGCAATACTTCAATCGATGTAAATGGATTCTTGCGTCGGATGGCACGGACCGTTTCAGCGAAAACTTCAGCGCCTCCATCTTTTAAATCATCACGGGCAACAGCTGTAATGACGACATGCTTTAAATTCATCAATACGACGGAATCGGCAACACGCTCCGGTTCAGCCCAGTCCAATTCATTAGGTCGTCCGGTTGTAACAGCACAAAAACGGCAAGCCCTTGTACAGATTTCACCTAAGATCATGAATGTAGCCGTTCTTCTCACTGCCCAGCATTCGTGAATATTCGGACATTTCGCCTCTTCACAGACAGTATGAAGATTTTTTTCGCGCATCATATTTTTTAAACCGAGGTAATTTTCATTAGTATTAAGCTTTATTTTTAACCAATCTGGTTTACGAAGAATTTCTTTATTTGTAGAAGACATGAAAATGCCACTCCATTCTATAGAAATTAACACACCCTACTTTAACAATAAAAAAGCATTAATACAAGTTATAGTTGGTTTCCCATTATTTATTTTTCATGTTTATAGCTAAATCAGCAAAACTATAAAAGATGGATAACTGATGTCTTTATAAATCGGAGAGTGACATGAAAGGAGCCTGCCCCGTTGAAAAAATTATTCCTTCTTACCCTAACTTGTTTGTTTATTTTGAATGCACCAGGCCAAGTGGCTAATGCTGCCGATACTCCAGATGCTTATGCCGGGAGAATGGAGCTATACAAAAATATGGAGGCTACCGTCCAAATCCCGTGGTATTACCTTGCTGGAGCTGATCAATATGAGCACAGCCTCAGGGCTGCACGAAGGGATTTAGAGCCGGCAAAGGGTTTAATAGGCATCCACATCGAGCCTTCAAAGTGGAGCGGTGCCCTCAATCCTGACTTAAACGACGTGAACCCGCTCACGATCACATTTTTTGATGGGCTTGGCCAGGATGGCAATGGTGATGGCAAAGCTGATATCACTAATGATACCGATCGATTGTATGCTTTTTCGAAGCACCTTCAATCATATGGTGCAGATGAAGATAATATCCGGATCGGCTTGTGGGATTATTATAAACGAGATAAAGCCGTCAGCATCATTATCGGCAATGCCGAGATTTATAAGAAATATGGCCGGCTGGATTTACAGGAAAAGGCCTTCCCCGTTCCAGTACGGACTCATTATACGTATTTGAATACATGGGGAAGCGCTCGTGGATGGGGCGGAAGGAGAATCCATGAGGGTACTGATATATTTGCGGATTATAGCCTTCCCGTTCGATCAACGAGCTATGGAATCATCGAAATGAAAGGCTGGAATAAATTCGGCGGTTGGCGGATCGGGATACGGGATTTAAATAATACGTATCATTACTTTGCCCATTTAAGCGGTTTTGCCAAAGGATTGAAAGTCGGACAGATCGTTGAGCCCGGGCAAGTCATCGGAGGTGTTGGCAGTACAGGTTACGGCCCTCCGGGAACTTCAGGGAAATTCCCTCCGCATCTTCATTACGGAATGTACAAAGACAACGGAATCACGGAATGGAGCTTTGACCCTTACCCTTATTTGAAAATGTGGGAAAGGAAGGATTTAGCTAAAAAGAAAAAGTAAGCGGCGATGAATTTTACGCTGCTTTTTTTTGATTCGAACATAAACCCCTGAACTTGATGCATAGGTATTAGTAAAGGGGGCTAAAGCGTGTTCCGAAAAAGATTTCGAACAAAGAAATTCCGAAAGAAGGGGCCTCTTCCCACCCGAAAAGTATTTCTCTATTCCTTTATCCTTTTTATCATAACCAGCATCATGACTCTTTGGTACGTTGATAAATCAATCGAACCCGTGATCATGAGTGTAGCCGAATATGAAATCAAACGGATTGCAACGGAAACGATTCATGAATCGGTTGATGAGAATATAGCCAAGGTTGATATGAACAAAATCATCACCAACAACGAGGGTAGTAAGGACTCCAGTTCTTCCTATAGCTTCAATCCGGTCATATACAGCGAATTGCGCGCTAGCATTACGAAGGATATTCAAAAGAAGCTTGGCATCAAAAAGGGAAATCCTTTTAAAACGGGTTCAGCCAAAATAAATGATGAACAATATAAAAGTGTGGTCTATTATATACCCTTGGGTGTCGTGACCGGAAATAACCTTCTTTCCAACTACGGACCTGAAATCCCAGTGAAAATGTCAGTCATCGGCAATGTTGAATCGGATTTGAGGACAAAACTGACAAACGCAGGCATCAATAATGTGTATTATGAATTGATTGTGGATTTTGATGTCAATATTCAAATCGTCATCCCCTCTTTCACAAAGGAGACCAAGGTAAGTCAGGAAGTGACAGTCGGCAGTTTGCTAATTGAAGGTGATGTACCAAGTTATTATAGTAATGGAAACGGTTCGTTGGCACCTGCCATCATGAAGGAAAACAAGGAATAATAAAACCAGCTTATCCATGAGGTTAGGCTGGTTCTTGTATTTTGAGACATTTCATGATCAGCAAATGCAGGGTTTTATTCAAGTCCACTTCATATGGCTCTTTTATCTGTTCCCCATTTTCTTCAAGTATCCTGATCATTGGGCAGTCCCCTATCCCCTCATTTTGAGCTGATACCACCCCTTTTCTCCCATCATTCAATTCTACGGATAAACCATTTGGATAGATCGCGACTGCCCTGCGGAAAGCCTCGATGATCGTGTTATCGAACTTTCTCCCGACTCCGGCATAAAGTACTTCCAACCCCTGATGCGGCAGCATGGCATTCCGGTAAACCAGTTTGGATGTCACGGCATCAAACACATCGGCAACGGCAATGATCTTGCCGAAATAGTGGATTTCATCCCCTTTTATCCCACGTGGATATCCAGATCCATCCAACCTTTCATGATGCTGATATGCACAATTTGCAACTAAAAGTGAAACGGTATGAACATTTTTAATTAGGTGAAATCCGTAATCGGCATGTTTTCGGATTTGTTCAAACTCCTTTTCCGTGAGCTGACCGGGTTTACGAAGGATTTCCAAAGGTACGAGCATTTTGCCGACATCATGTAAAATCGCGCCCAGCCCAAGAATTTCGAGATTCTTTTCATTAATTGTCATCCGTCCTGTAATCTTGTATGTAAACAAAGGGAATATTAAGGGACACCAGTCGATTGATCATTTTCTGAGTTAATGTAAGACCTTCACATAATAGGCTATGGCCCCGCTCATTATAGATGTTTTTTCCGAGCCTGGCTCCAGGGCTTAGGGACTTTGTAATAGCTAGCCTCATTCTTGTACGCTATTTCCCCATTTAATATTTGTAAATCGAACCATTTCTTTCCTTTATAAGGATTATCGGAAAATATTTTGATAAATGAATCCGTTTAAAAATAATTATTGAATAAATCTTTGGTAAAAAACAAGGCCCCCCTTCTTGATAAAAGAAAGCCTACCTTTTCAAATCATCTTGATTAATGCTTCTTTACCAATCATTCCTGGATGAATGCCCTTTTCCACGGCCTCCCAGGTAACTGATTCAAGCGGCACTTCCAAAAGCTCTTCAATCGATTTAACTCCTGTGGCCCTTCCTGCAAGGATTTTACGATCTCTCAATTTATCATTCAACAGTCCTACATCTAACGCACCGCACATTATATACCCTTTTTCGGACGCGACAGCAAGTAAATTCGTTTTGGGAAGTCGGACAGTAATGGCTAGGAATGTATGATTATCAAGTATTATAGGTATCATGCTAATCAATTGGTTTCGCCCCTTTCTTCCCCATACTTTATGAAAAAAAGGGCGAAACCGTGATTTAGCGTTAGGCGTCCGTATACATTTTTTTCAACTTCCATAAAAGGATATCCCGCAAGAATTCCGGTAATAAGTATTTCTTACGATTGGAGCGCTGGATACTTGGAAAAAAGTTCCCAAACGTGAACATATCAGGTATAGCCAATTTATAGGACTTATCTGCCTGCAGTTTATCCCCTTTTATCAGAATCCCATTTACGATTCCATTCTCCATTTCGTTAAATTCAATTTGATCATATTGCATGACTCCCATGATTTTTCCGCGGAAACCGAAACCTTTCACTTGGATATGAGGCCACTCCTCATTTCTCGATTGCATTAAGATTTCTTTTAATTCATTCCCATTTACTTCAACGACGCAAGGATTGATGGGGTGTGGACAGATTCTGTGAATATCCCCTTTTGTGACTGGTCCCTTCGGCAATCCCTCGAGTAGAAGACCAGCATTCAGAAAGGTGCAATCCGCCTGACTCCATTCCCTTAAGGCCTCTCCAAGGATTTCCGTCAAAGCACTTACCTTGAACCAATCATTGTCCAAGGCTTCCGGCAAGTCCACTGCGACCTGTTTTAGCGTTTCCCCTCCGGCCAGGTACATCGCTTCAATCCATGCCCGTTCATCCTCTAATTCCGAAAAGTCATTGGTATCATATATAATGGCCCTCTTCTGGCTAATTCTCTTTTCCTGATTGACGGTCATTTCCACCTGCCCGACATAAAAACCATATTTTCCCGCAGCGCAAAGGAGTGTATCATTGATCAATTTCCCTTGGTGAAGGATATGGTGGGTATGCGCGCCAAGTATGACGTCAATCTCCGGAAAGTCCTCTGCCATCCTCTCATCATCATGGATGCCCAGGTGAGAAAGGATGATGATTACATCCGCCTCTGTTTTGACCCTTTCAAGCTGTGCCTTTAACTCCGCGAATGGTTCTGTTAATTCCCAGCCCATCGCAGAATAAAACTTTTGAAAAAATGCTGTCAAACCTATCATGGCGATCTTAGTGCCTTTTTCCGTTGTATGTATCCAATATGGCAGCGCCCACTCCGGTCTTTCATTATTTCCGTAATAAATATTGGCTGCCAATACTTTGAACCTTGCTTGATCATATAAGGAGTCTAACGCGTCATGAGGTAAAGTGATCCCTTCATTATTGCCGATGGTCACATATTGGTAGCCCGCTTCATTCAGCAGTTCAATATTCCCTTTACCCAACGTACCTTCTGTATATGGATGCCAGCGGTCTACATGATCGCCTATATCAAGTATGATCGCTTCTTCTCCCGTATCTTGATGAAGTTGTCTTCTTTCTTTAAGAAACTTATCAATACGAGGCCAATTCTCAAAATGACTATGGAGATCATTGGTGTGATATAAATGAATGATTTCTGACATCATTTTTCCTCCTCGTTTATCCTGTAATACCTTGGTATATAAGACGTAAACCAATGATTATCAGCACTATTTTTAACATATTTTCCAGCGACGCGCTTTTTAGGCGCCTATTGATGAATGCCCCCCATTTAGCACCGAACCATGCACCCGGAATCAGGGCAAAAGCATATGGCCAATTTACATTTCCAAGGGAAATATGCGTAATCGAATTAGTGATGGAAGACAGAAATACCATGAACATCGAAGTCGCTACAGCCATATGCGGAGGGAAGAAGAAAAGAAGCATCATTACGGGAACCATTAAGGCTCCGCCGCCAATCCCAAATAACCCGGAGCTGAATCCCACGAAAAAAGTAATCAATACAGCTATAAGGGGGTGGTAACCATAAGAAAATGAATGTCCATTTTCAGTTTTATACGTTTTGACCATTTTCCCTTTTCCAGGCTTGAAAACCATTGGCTTCAACCGGTCCTTCACTAATAACACGATAGCCATGAAAACCATGAAAATCCCAAAGTACAATGAAAAAGCTTCGACATTAAGGTTTTTATTCACATATGCCCCTATTATGCCACCTGGTGCACTGCCTATAAAGAAGATTAAGCCGGCCTTATAATCCACCACTTTATGTTTTAAATAAGATAAAGTAGAAGATAACCCGGTGAAAATCATGATAACGGTTGAAACACCTACGGCCACCTGAGGTGTCAGCTCATCGATTATATTTGTCGAAGTACCTAAATATAAAAGAGAAGGCACAATGATGATGCCTCCGCCCAGACCGACAAGAGAGCCGATTGATCCCGCTAATAATCCGATACCCACTAAAACTAACCATACCATGAAGAAATCCGCCTTTACCTGTTTGTGAGGATGGCACCTCTACTAGCTTGTCACATCTTCTCTTTATTGATTATATAATGCCTTTTAAAACAAACCAAGCTGCCTTGGAGCCAGTCCTTCATATTCTATACCAAGCAACTCAATCATTTGTTTGGCATTATCGGCGGCATCTCCGCCTGAGTTATTATTGAACAGGACATATATCTCCTTGGATTCCTTTTCCAATATCCTGATTTTCTCCACCCATTCAGTCAATTCCTGATGATTATATCGGTATAAGTACCTGACCTCACGCCAATCATCACCCGAGGAAGGTCTCTGCCAACCATGCAGGTTACGGCCATGAAAGCGTATCAGGGTTTTATCTTTATCGGTGGCATGCAGAACGACAGGAATGGATCCCTCTCCAGCCTGCGGCTCATCGCATACAGTATGTATCCAGCCTTCCTCTTGGATAAAGTCCAAAGTTTGCTGGACTACGCTGGGTCTGTACCAGCTTTGATTCCGAAATTCTATGGCAGCTGTAATATCGCCCATTTCAGCTTTGCACCATCGCAGGTAATTCACGTTTTCACGCTTACAATTAAACCATGGCGGAAACTGAAATAAGACCATCGCGAGCTTCCCTGACTTCTGATAAGCTTCCAGAGAGTCGCGAAATGCCTTGAACATTTCCTTCTTACTTTCAAACGGGATCTCCCCACGCTGATGTCCTGTCATCCCTTGATAGGCTTTGACGACAAACTTGAATGATGCCGGCGTCTCTGATACCCACTTTTCACTGTTCCTCTTTGGCTGGACTGCATAAAATGAGGCATCCACCTCCACAATGGGAAAATGAGCCCCATACTCTTTGAGTTTTTCACGTTGGGACACACCGCCATGATACAAACTATCATGATCCCCCCAACCTGTCACGCCAACATAAATCATCTGCACCATCACTCCTCCCGGGACAGTCCCCATTTCCTGACTTCTTCCTTTATTATTTTTTACCCTTATTGAGCCATATTTAATCTTTGGTATAAGAGTGTCATATATCACTTTCCAAATACAAAAGCCTGCCAGGCAGACCCGGCAGGCTTTTGTATGAATGGTTATTCTAAATCGCCTTACAGGCAGGCCAGTCGGTTATTAGCCGATGGAGCCTTCCATTTCGAACTTGATCAGACGGTTCATTTCAACCGCATATTCCATTGGAAGTTCTTTTGTAAATGGTTCGATAAAGCCCATTACGATCATTTCCGTTGCTTCTTGCTCAGAAATTCCGCGGCTCATCAAGTAGAACAATTGTTCCTCAGATACTTTGGAAACCTTCGCTTCGTGTTCAAGGGAAATGTTGTCATTCAAGATTTCGTTGTAAGGGATTGTATCAGAAGTAGACTGATTATCCATGATTAATGTATCACATTCAATGTTGGAACGAGCCCCATCGGCCTTACGTCCGAAGTGAACGATACCGCGGTATGTTACTTTACCGCCTTGTTTAGAAATTGATTTTGATACAATGGTTGAAGATGTATTTGGCGCTAGGTGAATCATTTTAGCTCCAGCATCTTGGTGTTGGCCTTTACCGGCAATAGCAATGGATAATGTCATACCGCGAGCGCCTTCACCTTTTAAGATGACAGCAGGATATTTCATTGTCAATTTAGAACCGATGTTACCATCAATCCATTCCATTGTTGCGTTTGCTTCACAAACCGCACGTTTCGTAACCAGGTTAAACACGTTGTTTGCCCAGTTTTGGATCGTCGTGTAACGGCAGTAAGCATCTTTTTTAATGACGATTTCAACAACCGCACTATGAAGGGAGTTAGTTGTATAAACAGGTGCTGTACAACCTTCTACATAGTGAACGGATGCGCCTTCATCAACAATGATAAGCGTACGTTCGAATTGACCCATGTTTTCAGAGTTGATTCGGAAATAAGCTTGAAGCGGAGTATCCACTTTAACGCCTTTTGGTACATAGATGAAAGATCCACCTGACCAAACTGCTGAATTCAATGCCGAGAATTTATTGTCAGTCGGCGGAATCGTTTTTCCAAAATGCTCACGGAAGATATCTTCATTTTCACGAAGTGCTGAGTCCGTATCTTTAAACACGATACCCATATCTTCCAATTCCACTTTCATGCTATGGTAAACCACTTCTGATTCATATTGAGCAGATACGCCTGCAAGGTATTTTTGTTCAGCTTCAGGAATTCCCAATTTATCAAAAGTCTGTTTGATTTCATCAGGAACTTCATCCCAGGATTTCTCTGATTTCTCTGATGGTTTAACATAATATGTGATTTCATCAAAGTTCAAGCTTTGCATGTCGCCGCCCCATTGAGGCATTGGCATGTTGTAGAAATGCTCCAATGATTTCAAACGGAAATCAAGCATCCATTGCGGTTCATCCTTCATTCGAGAAATTTCTTCCACGATTTCTTTTGTCAGACCACGCTTTGAACGGAAGATGGAAACATCTTTATCCGCAAAGCCATATTTATAATCGCCGATATCAGGCATTTTCTTTGCCATAGCTCGTATTCCTCCATTTCAAATGGCTGAATTACAACAGCTCATTTTAATTTAATTATTCCTTCAATCCCTTTTCCATGGCCTTCCAAGCTAGCGTCGCACACTTGATTCGGGCAGGGAATTTAGAAACACCTTGAAGGGCTTCAATATCCCCAAGGTCCATCTCATCATCGTATTCTTTTCCTTGAATCATTAAGGAAAAAGTCTCGGACATCGCTAAAGCAGTATCTACGTCTTTGCCCTTTATGGCTTGAGTCATCATGGAAGCTGAACTCATGGATATCGAACAACCGTCACCATCGAATTTAACATCGCTGACTTTTCCATCTTCAATCTTCATCGTTAAACGAATCCGATCGCCGCAAGTTGGATTGTTCATATCAATTGTCATGCTTCCATCCTCAAGCATACCCTTATTACGTGGTTTCTTATAATGATCCATAATGACCTGACGGTAAAGTGTATCTAAGTTATCAAAAGACATTGCTGAAATACTCCTTCGTTTTAACAAGCCCGGACACAAGCTTATCAATATCTTCTTCCGTGTTATAGAGATAGAAACTTGCTCTTGCTGTCGATGACACGTCAAGCCATTTCATTAATGGCTGTGCGCAGTGATGACCGGCACGGACAGCAATTCCATCTGCATCAAGTACGGTAGCGACATCATGTGGATGTACGTCATTAATATTAAAGGTTACTACGCCCGCACGTTTTTCTGCATCTTTTGGACCGTATATGGTAAGTCCTTCAACTGCAGACATTTTTTCCATTGCATAAGCGGCGAGTTTATGTTCATGCCGCTCAATATTATCCAAGCCGATTTCTTCCAAGAAATCGATCGCAGCCCCAATGCCGATCGCACCAGCAATGATAGGGGTTCCGCCTTCGAATTTCCACGGGAGTTCTTTCCATGTAGACTCATACAAACCTACAAAATCAATCATTTCCCCGCCAAATTCAATCGGCTCCATTTTTTCCAGTAATTCTTTTTTACCATATAATACGCCGATACCAGTCGGACCGACCATTTTATGACCTGAGAAGGCAAAGAAGTCACAATCCAAATCGCGGACATCCACTTTTAAATGAGGTGTACTTTGTGCCCCGTCGACTACCATTACAGCATCGTGATCATGGGCAATTTTCGCGATTTCCTTCACAGGATTGATAACACCAAGTACATTCGAAACCTGCATGATGGAAACGATTTTCGTTGCATCCGTAATTGTTGCCCTCACATCATCAAGGGAAATCGTTCCATCCTCTTGAAGTGGAATGTACTTCAGTACAGCGCCTTTTTCTTTGGCAAGCTGTTGCCACGGAATGATATTACTATGATGCTCCATGTAAGAGATGACGATTTCGTCACCCTCTTTAACATTTGCTCCACCGTAACTTTTTGCTACTGTATTCAAAGAAGTAGTCGTACCTCTGGTAAAGATGATCTCTTCAGTAGAAGAAGCATTAATGAATTTACGCACCTTTTCACGTGCACCTTCATACGCATCCGTAGCTTTTGTTCCTAGTGTATGCACCCCGCGGTGAACATTCGAGTTGTATCCGCGGTAATATTGCTCAATCGCTTCAATCACTGCAGCCGGTTTTTGAGAGGTTGCAGCACTATCTAAATAAACTAATGGCTGACCATTGACTTCTTGATCTAATATTGGAAAAAGCTTACGAATTTCGTATGGGTTCATTACTGTACTTTCCTTTCAATGACCGCAACTAATTGTTTTTTTACTCCCTCAATAGGAAGTTGGTTAACAACAGGGGCCAAGAATCCGTGAATGACAAGTCTTTCCGCTTCTTGCTTTGTTATACCACGGCTCATTAAATAATAAAGTTGAAGCGGGTCAACACGTCCAACAGAAGCGGCATGACCAGCCGTTACATCATCTTCATCAATTAAAAGGATTGGATTGGCGTCTCCGCGTGCTTTTTCACTTAACATCAGTACGCGTGATTCTTGTTCGGCATTGGATTTTGTCGCACCATACTCTATTTTTCCAATTCCATTGAAAATCGTGGATGCACTTTCCTTCACAACACCATGCTTAAGGATATACCCCTCGGAACGCTTACCATAATGAATGATGGCAGTCGTAAAGTTCTGCTTTTGCTCCCCGCGGCCAACTACAACAGATTTAGTATCCCCATGTGAGCCATCGCCCATTAAATATGTTGTGTTATCCGAAATCGTATTACCATCATTCATAAGACCTAGCGCCCATTCGATATGTGCGTCACGACCTGCCACCCCACGGCGGTTAACATATGTCGTAAATCCTTTTGAAAGGGTGTCGACCGCTCCGTATTCCACTTTTGCATTTGCATTCGCAATTACTTCGGTTACGATATTGGCGATACCTTCGCTAGATTCAACGTTTGAGAAATAGTTCTCCACATACGTTACCGAGCTGTTATCTTCCGCTACGATCAATACATGGTTGAAAAGTGTAGTATCTGGATTATCCAACAAGAATACCGATTGAATCGGTTCTTTGATTTCTACATTTTTCGGAACATAGAGGAATGCTCCCCCATTGACTAATGCAGCATGCAGCGCTGTTAAACGATGTTCATCTATTTTAACGCCGTCTTTCATGAAATATTTTTGCACGAGCTCAGAATGGTCACGGGCCGCTGTGAAAATATCCGTAAAGATGACGCCTTGTTCTTTCACATTAGCTGACAGATTGATATATGCCGGCGTATTGTTGCGTTGAATGTATAAGTTCCCATTTTCTTCAATAATGGATTTAATTTCTTCCGGAAGCTCCTCTAAAGAGGCAAAAGCTTCACTTTCAACCGCGTGGGTTTTGAAGGAAGTAAAATTCCATTTGTCGATTTTCGTTTTATCCGGCTTTGGCATCGGGAGCTTTTCAAATTCAGAAAACGCTTGAATCCGAAGCTCGGAAAGCCAAGCTGGCTCATTATTTTTAGTTGAATAGGAGCTTATATCCTCTTGTTCAAACGGTAATTTCGTTTCTGTAGTCATTGCAAATCCTCCTACTTACGCTTCTTCGCCAACAGTTTCGTCTTCAATGCCCAATTCTTGTTTGATCCAATCATAACCTTCCGCTTCCAAGCGGGCAGCAAGTTCAGGACCGCCTGATTTAACCACACGTCCTTGCATCATTACATGTACATAATCAGGAGTGATGTAATTTAATAGACGTTGGTAGTGAGTGATGATCAAGCATCCAAAGTCTTCTCCACGCATTTCGTTGATTCCTTTTGAAACGACTTTAAGTGCATCGATATCAAGACCTGAATCAATCTCATCCAAAATTGCAATTTTAGGTTGGATCATCATTAATTGAAGGATCTCGTTACGTTTTTTCTCTCCGCCGGAAAAACCTTCATTCAGATAGCGTTGCGCCATATCTTCATCCATTTCAAGGAATTCCATTTTTTGATCCATTTGACGGATGAATTTCATCAATGAAATTTCATCGCCTTCTTCACGACGTGCATTAATGGAAGAACGTAGGAAGTCAGCGTTTGTAACACCACTGATTTCACTTGGATATTGCATAGCTAGGAATAGGCCTGCACGAGCGCGCTCGTCGACTTCCATTTCCAATACGTCTTCACCATCGAATGTGATGCTACCGCTTGTTACTTCATATTTAGGGTGACCCATGATTGCTGATGATAAAGTGGATTTACCAGTTCCATTTGGTCCCATGATCGCATGGATCTCCCCACCTTTAACTTCAAGGTTTACCCCTTTTAAAATCTCTTTGCCTTCAATTGATACGTGAAGATCTTTAACCGTTAATGTAGAAGCTGACATAATAATACCTCCGTGAACTAATTCCTATTTTATTACCAGAAAGTAAAGATTACTTTCTTTACTATAAATTTACGTAAAACCATTCTCAATTTATTCTCATTCCAATTTTATAACAAATCCAATTTGGAATCAACTAATATAGAAAAGGGTTTCCACTTCTTACATGTTAAAAACCTGTCCTATTCTTACCATACTAACAGATATAGCCTATTTACAGCATATTTAGCCTTATTTTAGCTTTTGTTAAAATTATCTTATTATTCGGCAAACCTTCGTTCTTATTAATATATGTTCGAAAGAGTCGATCGGATGGTATGAACGTTCCGCTTTGAAAATAAAAAAATCGGACTGTAAGGCATTATGTAAGTTCATCCAATAAGGAAACCCTTATTTTCTGGACCACTTACCATTTTACCTCTACAGACCGATCTTTTAAAGAACTCTTTTATATGCTTAGCCGTGAATTTTGCGTTGCAGGTCCAGGACCATTTTGTTGCACTTTTCATGTTCCCTATCTCGTTCTTTCTCAACCTCGATACGGAGGTCTAAGTTTCTACTGTACTCACTGTAGCCAATCCCATGTGAAGACTGCATCGCCTTTTCCATTTCGCTTGTTACATTTAAATCCAGAGTATTGATAGTGAACCATCCTTTCAAATTTGTGTATCATTTTATTACCTTCAATCATTCTCTACCCTTTTTCTATCATATATAAACATGAAAAAACGACCTGAATTACATCAGGCCGTCATTGTTGAATTATTTATCCGCCGGTACAACTGCACCTTCGTATTCTTCAAGGATGAAATCTTGAATTTCTTTAGAATGCAATACTTCTACAAGCGCTTTGATTGCTTCTTTATTTTCGTCACCTTTGTTTACAGCGATGACATTCACGTATGGTGATTCAGAATCTTCAATGGCGATCGAATCTTCAATCGGATTCAAACCTGCATCGATCGCATAGTTTGAGTTGATCAAAACAGCATCGCCTTCGCTGCTCTCATAAATTTTAGGAAGCAGAGCCGCTTCATATTCAGAATCGAATTTAAGGTTTTTCTCATTTTTAACGATGTCTTTAGTTGTAGCCGTCGTTTTATCGATTCCCTCTTTCAAAGTGATCAGGCCATTCTTTTCCAAAAGGGATAAAGCACGCCCATGATCAGCGACAGAGCTGCTTAAAATGATCGTTGCCCCATCAGGAAGTTTATCGATGGTTTTATATTTTTTTGAGTATAGAGCTATTGGCTCGATATGGATTCCGCCTGCATTAACGAAATCATATCCATTTTCTTTAATTTGGGATTCTAAATAAGGAATGTGCTGAAAATAGTTAGCATCCAATTCCTTATCATTTAAAGCCTTATTTGGTAAAACATAGTCCTGGAATGTTTCGATTTCCAATTCTATTCCTTTTTCTTCAAGAAGCGGCTTAGCTTCCTCAAGGATTTCAGCATGCGGAACATTGGATGCCCCTACAACTAATTTCTTCGATTCTTTTTCCGTTTCACTGCCGCCTTTATCCTTTTCACTTCCACAAGCAGCCAAAGCGATAGATAACACTAAAATCAATGCAAATCCTAAAAACTTTTTCATCCTTTTCATCTCCCTTTATCTTTTGTCCAATTTAGATGTAATCACATCTCCAATAATTTGAATTATGAAGACGATAATTAGAATAACGATAGTCGCTACAAGCGTAACGTCATTTTGATTTCTTTGATAGCCCTCCAGATAGGCTAGATTACCAAGTCCGCCTGCGCCGATGACCCCGGCCATTGCGGTATATCCAACCAATGCAATCGATGTTACCGTAATCCCGGAAATAAGGGCAGGCATCGACTCCGGAAGAAGGACCTTCCAAATGATCGTGCTCGTTTTTGCCCCCATCGATTTAGCGGCTTCAATTACACCTTTATCGATTTCACGGAGGCCGATTTCAACCATACGTGCATAAAATGGTGCCGCACCGATAATAAGTGCCGGCAGTGCAGCGTTCTCTCCGATCATGGAACCGACAAGCGCTTTAGTGAAAGGAATGAGCAGCACGATCAAAATAAGAAATGGAATGGAACGGAATATATTAACCACAGCACTGATGACCGCGTTGATTGCCCGGTTTTCCCACATATTCCCCTTCCCTGTCAAGAACAGGATCAATCCTAATAATATGCCTATAAAAAAGGTTGCCACTACAGAGATACTTGTCATATAAAGCGTTTCTTTCGTTGCTTCAATAATGTCTTCCCAATCAACATTCGGCAATAATTCTTCAAGCATGAGTAATCACCTCCACGCCTACCTGCTGTGCTTTAATGAATTCGATTGCGCGGAGCATTTCATCCTCTTTGCCATCAAGATGGATAAACAACGTTCCATATGAACCGCTTCTGGTTTGCGATATTTTACCTTGAACTATATTGACATCCAACTCGAAGTTACGCACAAGCTTAGTGATCAACGGGCTTTCTGCATGATCACCTACAAAAGTCAATTGAATCACTTTGCCTGCAGGAAAGCGTTCGAGCAGATGGTCCATCGTTTCTTTCGTTTCTTCCGGTTCCGTCACCTGTTGCACGAAACGCTTCGTCATTTGTTCTTTAGGATTCTTGAAAACATCCAGGACAGGTCCCTGTTCAACAACTTGCCCGCTTTCCATCACAGCCACACGATGACAGATTTTACGTATTACATGCATTTCATGTGTTATCAAGACAATCGTCAACCCAAGACGCTGATTGATGTCAACAAGCAATTCGAGTATAGAGTCGGTAGTCTGTGGATCCAAGGCAGAAGTCGCTTCATCACACAGCAGCACTTTAGGATCATTCGCTAGAGCCCTGGCTATTCCCACCCGTTGCTTTTGCCCTCCGCTTAATTGCGAAGGATAGGCCTTTTCTCTGCCTTCCAGTCCGACTAACTTGATCAATTCGTTCACACGTTTGGTGCGTTCAAATTTTGAAACTCCTGCAATTTCCAACGGGAAGGATATATTTTCCTGAACGGTCCTGGACCATAATAGATTGAAATGTTGGAAAATCATGCTGATTTCTTGACGGGCCTTACGAAGCTGAGCACCTTTAATTTTTGAAATTTCCTTCTCAGCCACCACAACGGATCCTTCTGTGGGTGTTTCCAATCCATTGAGCATCCTGATCAAAGTACTTTTCCCCGCTCCACTATAACCAATAATACCGAAAATCTCGCCTTTATTTATTTCAACATTCACATTATTTACAGCCTTGATCGTCTCACTGCTTCCTTTTCCTGTTCGGAACAGCTTACTGACTTTTGTCAATGTAATCATTAATCCTCACCTCTTTTATCCAATAAAACCTATGAACTTAGTTAATTTCTCTACATTATTATCTGTTTCCCCTACCAATTTTGCAATTCATGCAAAGGTTTTCCCTACTGAAATAGAAAAAACCTTTCTGCATGAGCAGAAAGGCAGGTGAAGAAACAGGCCTTCCTCTCATCTTCCAAAGTGATTAAACTTTGTGTGAATTGGCACCTTTCCAAGGAAATCTCCTTGTCGGTTGCCGGGTTTCATCGGGCACATCCCTCCACCTCTCTTGATAAGAGCTAATATATAGAATATTTGTACATCATTAAGTTCTTTAGTATGTTGAAATTTTATCATAGATAAAAAAGGAGCGCAATGTATAATATTTCTAGTTCAAGAATGCCCAGGACTTTTTGCTTAAACCGTTTTAGAAGTCAAGGAGACGATATTCGTCGCTTTTTCAATTGCCTGCTCCAAATCTTCTATTAAATCCTCTACATTTTCAATCCCAATGGATAAACGGACTTGATCAGCACGCACACCAGCTTTCGCCAGACCTGCATCATTCAATTGCTGATGGGTCGTACTGGCAGGGTGAATGATTAAACTCTTCGCATCCCCTACATTCGCTACATGGGACCATAATTCCACCGAATTGATAAGTTTCGCCCCGGCTTCGCGGTCTCCCTTTATTCCAAAAGTCACAACAGATCCTGCTCCCTTAGGCAAATATTTATCCGCAAGGGCTTTATCGGGATGATCCTCATTAGCAGGATGCGAAACCCAAGTCACGGCAGGGTGTTTTTTCAAATATTGAAGTACAGACTTCGTGTTCGAAAGATGCTCTTTCATCCTCACATGCAGCGTTTCAAGTCCAAGCGTAAACTGGAATGCGCTTTGGGCACTTAGCGCAGGGCCTAAATCACGAAGTAACTGCACTCGGGCTTTCGTTATAAAAGCGGCTGGTCCAACTGCCTCGGCGTATACCAGACCGTCGTAACTTGGATCAGGCTCCGTAAAGCCAGGGTAGTTTGGCGAGTTCCAATCGAACTTCCCTCCATCCACGATGACACCGCCTAAGGTGGTTCCATTTCCCAGAAGCCATTTTGTAGCGGAATGGATAACAATATCCGCTCCAAAATCAATTGGTCTGCATAGATACGGTGTAGCGAAGGTATTATCAATGATTAAAGGTATCCCGGCATCATGGGCAATGTCGGCTACCGCTTCAATATCAAGGACCCTCAAACTTGGATTTCCGATCGTTTCGGCAAATATGGCTTTAGTTCTTGGCGTAATCGCCCTTTTGAAATTTTCAGGGTCATCAGGAGAAACGAACTTCACTTTAATCCCATATTTAGGAAGAGTATTTTCAAAAAGATTATACGTACCGCCATATAAAGTGGAGGCTGAAACGATCTCATCCCCTGCACCGGCAATATTCAGGATTGACAGTGAGATGGCAGCCATTCCGCTTGCTGTTGCCAATCCGCCGATACCGCCTTCCAATAAGGCCATTCTTTCCTCAAAAACGCTGACCGTGGGATTATGTAGTCGTGTATATATATAGCCATTCTCCTTTAAGCCAAATAAATTCGCTGCATGGTCAGTGTCTTTGAACAAGTATGCATTGCTTTGGTAGATCGGGACTGCACGTGCACCTGTTTCATCAGCTTGCAAACCGCCATGAACACTCAATGTTTCGAAACGTAACTTTTTCTCTGACATACTATTTCTCCTCTTTCTCTATGGATTTAGTAGGAATTAAATTGAAACCGGGCCTTTCATAAACAAAAAAACCACTTCCACAAGAAGAGGTTTTAATAACGCACCTCATCTTTTCAGAGCTAACACTCTGCTGGAATTAGCACCGTATATAAATTTATACCGGTTGCCGGGCTTCGTCGGGCCAGTCCCTCCGCCACTCTTGATAAGAACTATTAAATTCAGATGCTTTCTTAATACAAAATATAACATTTTAGAATTAACCAGTCAATGAATTGTTAGAATATTCTTTGTTTAATTCCGGTTTGGCCGCCACATGTCCACAACTAAAAAAACCAATCCATTTCTGATTGGTTTCTTAGCTGATCTCCTTAAGCAATCCATACAAATAAGGAACGGATTGAAAGGCATATATTTTTTTGTGCAGCTGCCCTTCTTTGAAAAGCAATAAACACGGGACACTTTCTATTTCATATGATTCGGCAATTGCTTGAACATAATTCATATTCATTTTACCTGCCTTCAGTTCCGGGAAAAGTTCCATGGATATCGTCAGCATCTTGGAAGCCACCTGACAGGTGCCGCATAAAGGCGTATATAAATATAAGCAAAATGTTTCCCCTTGTTCAACGGCAAGCTTACACTCTTCTTCTTTCCATTCCTGAATCAATTAGTCGTTCACCCTTTGACTTAAAAATTTCATTTTAACATTCATATTGGCAGATAGAAGCACAGTTGCGATATGATGTTCAGGTGAGCTCTCCACTTCTTTGTACATTTTATTAATATACAGGTGGTTCGCTTCCGGCATTTCCCTTCGGAATTGCTTCCGCAGCTTTTCTCCTGATTCATCTGCGTCAAAAAGGAGATAAACATCACGGTCCATCAATTCATCCACTAATTCATCAAGCTTAGTTAATGATATGGTCCCATTCGTACATCTAATTTCCACATCTTCATCTAAAACGGAGGCAACTTTTCTTCTATCGGAACTGCCTTCTACAATGATCACTTTATCGAATTCGCCCCATTCCATGTCATCACTCCATCTCACGAATTATGTGCGCAACTATGATTGTACAAAATGAAAAAGAGAGCAGGCCTTTTCAGTCCCCCCTCTCCTTCGTTTTTAACCGTTAATCAAACTCTCATATTCCTCAGCGCTCATCAGGTTTTCAATATCACTGCTATTTGATGGTTCAAGCACAATCATCCATGCTTTTTCAAAAGGAGATTCATTTACATATTCAGGGTTGTCACTTAAGTCTTCGTTTACTTCAACAACCTTGCCACTGATAGGAGCATACAGCTCAGAAACGGTCTTAACGGATTCAACACTTCCAAATGGTTCGTTCGCTTTAAGTTCATCCCCGATTTCTGGAAGCTCAACGAAGACGATGTCCCCTAGCTCGGACTGGGCGAAAGCTGTAATTCCAATGCGCACTGTTCCATCTTCGGTTTTTACCCATTCATGTTCTTTAGTGTAACGAAGTTCTTTTGGTGTTGTTGTCATTATAAACCCTCCATATGTACATCTTATTTTATCTATTCCATTATAAGGTAGATTTATTGTTTAAGTAAGGAATTAACCAAATATTTTGTAAAATTTCAGTTCCAAACCTGTTCGAATTGCTCTTCTTTGAATCCTACCGTCACTTTGGTACCATCCGTAACAATCGGCCTTTTCAGAAGCATGCCATCTGTGGACAATATATCAAGCATCTCTGCTTCAGAAGCTTCTTTCAGCCTATCCTTTAAGCCCAGCTCCCGATATTTTTGACCGCTAGTATTGAAAAACTTCTTCAACTCCAAATTACTGATTTTATATAGTTGTTCAATTTCAGTTCGCGAAGGCGGATTTTCCGCTATATGAATCGCTTCATATTGCAGTTCATGATTATCCAGCCACTTCTTCGCATTACGGCATGTGCCGCATTTTGGGTACCAATATAATGTTAAGCCCATCATTTCACCACCTATCAATAGAATACCCGTTTTCACCACGCAATACAACGAAATGTCTTGTGAATTTCCAATGCAATTTCATCAAAGGAAATAAAGGGAATGCCTTTACGGGCATTCCCTTTACAGATTCTGATTCATTGCTTAAAGTGCATATTTTTCCGTTTCGATTACCTTAACGGAAGCTTCACGTTTTTTCGCAATGACATTGATTGGATTGTGTCTTGTCAGCTTGCGAAGCGAAGAAAGCATGATGCGAAGGGTATCGCCTGTTTCCACCGCAATTAACGTTTCCTTTGCATGCTGTTCTATTTCATTGAAAGCTTCCTGAACGAAAATTTCCGTGTAAAGCACTTTTTGTTTGTTCTTCTCCAGCCCTGTAGCCGCAATTGCTTTTTCCGTACGTAATACCACGGATTCAGCTGCATATGCAAGGGATGCTATATCAGCAATGTTGGAGAGGATTTCTTGTTCTTGATCAAGCTTATTGCCGTATTTCTGTGCAGCAAGGCCAGCTGCCAAAATACCAATTTTCTTAGCGTTTCTAACAAGCATTTTTTCTTGTGCCAATGGCTCATCGCCAGGTTCTTCCGGCATCATCATCATTAATTCCTCTTGTAGACCTTGAGCCTTTTGAAGAAGCGGCAATTCCCCTTTAAGTGCTTTCTTCAGGAAAGTTCCCGGTACAAGCAATCGGTTGATTTCATTTGTACCTTCAAAAATCCGGTTAATACGGGAATCACGATATGCTTTTTCAATTTCATACTCCTGCATGAATCCATAACCGCCATGAAGCTGTACGCCTTCGTCCGTAACATAATCCAATACTTCGGAAGCGAAGAATTTATTCAATGAACACTCAATTGCATATTCAGCGATTGCAGCTGCCATTGATTTTCCATCTTTCACTTGCTCATCCGTCAATTTGCTTTGCCTTTGATCATAAAGGCCAACAGTACGGTATACAGAGCTTTCTGCTGCATAAATTTTAGACGCCATTGTTGCAAGTTTTTCTTTCGTCAAGTTAAAATCGGAAATTTTCGTTTTGAACTGTTGGCGTTGATTCGTATAAGCAGCTGTAATCTCAAGGGCACGTTTAGATCCGCCGACAGCACCCACGCCTAATTTATAACGGCCAATATTCAGGATATTGAAAGCAATGACATGCCCTTTTCCGGCTACACCCAAAAGGTTTTCAACGGGTACATGAACATCTTCGAGGATTAATGTACGTGTAGATGAGCTTTTGATGCCCATTTTCTTCTCTTCAGCACCAGTCGATACACCTTCATAATCACGCTCTACAATGAAAGCAGAGAATTGTTCGCCGTCGATTTTGGCGTATACACAGAAGACATCTGCAAAACCTGCATTTGTAATCCATTGTTTTTCACCATTTAAAATATAGTGTGTTCCTTCAGCATTCAATTTCGCAGTCGTTTTTGCCCCCAAGGCATCTGAACCTGAGCTGGGTTCCGTTAAGGCATAAGCAGCAATTTTCTCACCCGTTGCCAGTAAAGGGAGATATTTTTTCTTTTGTTCTTCATTCCCGAATAATACGATTGGCAAAGATCCGATACCTACGTGTGCACCATGCGTAATTCCGAAGCCGCCTGAAAGTGCCATTTTTTCTGTAATTAATGCCGAACTGACTTTATCAAGACCCAATCCGCTGTATTCCTCAGGAACGTCAGCACCAAGTAAACCGATTTCACCTGCATGCTTCAGTAATTTTACAGAACGGTCGAATTCATGGTTTTCTAAATGTTCAACCTGCGGCAGAATTTCATTCACCACGAAATCCTCTGAAGTTTTGGCAATCATTTTATGCTCTTCGGAATAATCTTCCGGTGTAAACACTTGATCATACGTAATATCTTCTACTAAAAAGGCTCCGCCTTTAATGAGGTTATCTGTTGTTTGATTGGACATGTTTTTTCCTCCTAAGTGATTTATGAAAGTTAACCCGCCGGAAGCATGTTGACAGCTTCCGGAAGGGATTGAATTACGCTAATAATTCAAATACTCCAGCAGCGCCCATTCCGCCTCCGATACACATTGTCACAACTCCGAATTGTTGGTTTCTGCGCTTCATTTCATGAAGCAGGCTTAATGTCAATTTTGCTCCTGAACATCCCAGTGGATGGCCTAAGGCAATGGCTCCGCCATTTACATTGACAATCTCTTCATTCAGCCCCAGCTCACGAATGATTTGAATGGATTGGGAAGCGAAGGCTTCATTCAATTCAAATAAACCAATATCGGATAACTCAAGGCCTGCTAGTTTCAAAGCTTTAGGAATGGCTGCAATCGGTCCGATCCCCATAATTTCAGGCGGTACCCCCGCTACAGCAAAGGAGCGGAACTTACCAATCGGTTTCATTCCCAATGAAGATGCCTTTTCCCCATCCATGACCATGACCGCGGCTGCTCCATCACTCGTTTGTGATGAATTCCCTGCTGTTACGGATCCTGTAACAGCGAATGCAGGTCTTAGTTTTTTCAGCACTTCAACAGTCGTACCTGGACGAACGCCCTCATCCTGTGAGAATGTGAATGATTGTTCCTTTAATTTAAGATCTGGACCCACTGAGCGAAGGGTTACGTCAACCGGTACGATTTCATCCGAAAACTTTCCTTCTGCAATGGCCTTAGCCGCCTTTTGATGACTTCGTACAGAAAATGCATCTTGATCGTCACGGGAAATCCCGTATTTTTTTGCAACGGCTTCAGCAGTGTGACCCATACCCATATAATATTCCGGGGCTGTTTCCGCAAGTTTCGCGTTCGGACGCGTTACATGACCCATCATTGGTAAAAGGCTCATGGATTCCGCTCCGCCTGCAATGACTGTATCACTTTGGCCGAGCATGATTCTTTCCGCTCCATAAGCGATACTTTGCAACCCGCTTGAACAATAACGATTAATGGTTATGGCTGGTACTGTATAAGGCAACCCTGCCAACGCTCCAATGTTACGCGCCATGTTCAATCCTTGCTCCGCCTCAGGCATTGCACAACCGATAATCAGGTCATCGATGGTTCCTTCATAATTCCCTGCACGCTTTAACGTTTCCTTTACAACAAGTGCCCCTAAATCATCAGGGCGTACATTAGCTAGAGAACCTTTTTTCGCTCTTCCTACCGGAGTCCTTGCTCCGGCTACTATTACCGCTTCTTTCATGAGGATCCCCCTTACTCATTTTTAAGCTATCGATCTATTAATCTTCCTTATCGGTTTGGCCATATCTTCATCTAATCATCAATTACGGAGTGGTTTCCCTTTAACGAGCATGTGCTGCATCCTTGCTTGAGATTTCGGCATCGAAATCAGTTTTAGGAACGCTTGTTTTTCCAGGTTCAAGATATACTGTTCATCTACTTCCGTGCCAAACGGGAGTTTCCCCCCTGCCAGGACGTATGCAAGCTCTTTGGCTATGACAAGGTCATGATCGGATAAGAATCCAGAAAGGCGCATGGATTCCGCCCCTAAGAGAAGTGCGGCATATCCCGTTTCACCAACGACAGGAATCTTTGTGCGGGCAGGAGCGGTATAACCTTGTTCATACATGGAAATGACAGCCTGCTTCGCATCATATAGTTGATGATCCGCATTCACACTTATTCCATCATATGAATTAAGGAAATTATTCCCGCGTGCTTCCTCAGCAGAGGTTGAAACCTTTGCCATGGCAACCGTTTCAAATACTTGGTTAACCACTTTCTGTAAATCAAAGTCGACACCCTTCGGCATATTCCTCAATGTCTTCACATAAAGTTCTTTAGTCCCGCCGCCGCCTGGGATCAAACCTACACCAGCTTCCACCAGTCCCATATACGTTTCAGTCGTTGCCTGGATGCGCGCAGCCGGAAGGGATACTTCAGCACCCCCGCCAAGTGTCATATTAAACGGGGCAACCACTACAGGAACTGCACTGTACTTAATTTTCAGCATCGCCTTTTGGAATTGGCTGATGACCATATCGAGTTCAAAAATATTGTCATCTTGCGCTTCCATCAACATCATTGCAATATTGGCGCCTACACAGAAATTCTTGCCTTGGTTTCCGATGACAAGGCCTTTATAATTCGCTTCCGCTTCGTCGACCGCCGCATTGATCATTTGCATGATATCCAGACCGATTGCATTATTCGGTGAAGTGAATTCAAGAAGGGCCACTCCATCGCCGATATCTATCAAGCTTGCACCACTGTTTTTCTTGATTACGCCTTTTTGCTTCTTGATTGCTTTAAGATTGATCACCTTAGGATTTTCGACAATTTCTTTATATTCACCATTATCATAATAGTGGACTATGCCATTTTCTTCTTTATAGAAAGAAGTGATTCCCTTGGCGAGCATATCCTTTACCCATTGCGGAACGGTGATGCCTTCCGCTTCCAGACGGGCTACCGATTTCTCTACACCTATCGCATCCCAGGTTTCAAATGGACCAGTGGACCATCCGAATCCCCATTTCATCGCTTGGTCGATTGCCACGATGTCATCTGCAATGTCCCCAAGCAGTTGGGCAGAATACACAAGCCCCGGATTCAGCACATTCCAAAGCAATTGGCCAGCACGGTCTTCGCTATAAACAAGCGCTTTCATTTTATTTGGCAAGCCCTTGGCCTGTTTAGCCATTTCAATGGACGGCGCTTTTAATTTTTTTCGTGCATCATATTCAAGCGTTTCGGGATTCAGTTCAAGGATTTCTTTGCCTTTTTTCAAGAAAAACCCTTGTCCTGACTTGCTTCCGAGCCACCCATTCTTAAGCATTTCATTCATGAAATCAGGGATTTTGAAAACTTCTTTTTCTTCTCCATCCACCTGGTCATATACGTTTTTGGCAACATGTGCAAAGGTATCCAGACCAACTACATCAAGTGTCCGGAAAGTCGCGCTGGTTGCCCTTCCAATCAACGGTCCTGTAACCGAATCGACTTCACCGACACTGTATCCGCCTTTTTGCATTTCCCGGAGAGTGACCAATAAACCATAAGTGCCAATGCGGTTTGCGATGAAGTTTGGCGTGTCCTTGGCTTCGACGACACCTTTCCCCAGTACATCTTCGCCGAATCGTTTCATGTATTCGAGCACTTCTGGTGAAGTTGCTTCAGTAGGGATGATTTCCAACAATTTAAGATAACGCGGTGGATTGAAGAAGTGGGTTCCCAGGAAGTGCTTTTGAAAATCCTCCGAACGGCCTTCTGCCATCGCTTCTATTGAAATTCCGGATGTATTCGATGAAATGATGCTTCCTGGTTTACGATGCTGATCGACCTGGGCAAATACACTTTGCTTAACCTCAAGTTTCTCAACGACCACTTCGATGACCCAATCGACATCCTTTAAACGGCTTATATCATCTTCCAGGTTTCCCGCCTCGATCAACGCAATATTTCCCTTAGCCGAAAGCGGAGCTGGTTTCTGTTTTAAAAGTTTAGTAATCGCAGTTTGGCTAATGCGGTTACGCACTTGTTTATTATCTAATGTAAGACCCTTTTTCTTTTCATCCTCAGTGAGCTCACGAGGTACAATATCCAATAATAAAGTCGGAATGCCGATGTTAGCAAGGTGTGCAGCAATCCCTGATCCCATAACTCCTGACCCTAGAACAGCAGCCTTTCGTATTTGTCGAACCAAGTTCATATCCCCCTTACGCAATGTATTGAATGAATGCTCATTCATTTTTAATCCAAAAATTTTTTGAATATTTTTTCTTATTACTAATATAGAATATATTTGGAAATTCCGCAATGATTAAACAGTAAAAAAAATATTTTTTTCTCCAAATTCCTTTGGTTATTTCTCCGCCGTTCAGTAAAAAATAACCGTGCAGGAGGTGACTTATAAAATGAAGCGTAAAGATAATCCTTCTAAAGCAGCCGTAAGTGCAGCAAGCGTTAAAGGCAATGCCGGCCCTGGCGCTGAACGTCAACATGGAATCAATAAAGTGAACAGCCAGAACAATCAGTTTAAAAAATAAAACCTTCTTAATTTGAGCAGCCGTCCCTTATCCGGGGCGGCTCTCGCTTCCTATTTCTTGAATAGGCCTTTTAAAACGAAAGCAATATTGGCCGGTCTCTCCGCAAGGCGGCGCATGAAATATCCATACCAATCCGTACCATAAGGAACATATACCCTTACCTTATATCCTTCTTCAGCAAGCTCAAGCTGCTTTTCATTGCGTATGCCATATAACATTTGAAATTCAAATTGGTCATGGGGAATCCCCTGATCTTTGACCAAGTCCCTCGTATAATCAATGATTTTATCATCATGTGTGGCAACGGCTGTATAATTGCCATTCAGCAAATGCTGCTTGATAATTTTCTTGAAATTCTCATCCACATCTTTTTTCTCTGGAAAAGCCACTTCCCTTGGTTCTTTATAAGCTCCTTTAACAAGTCTTAGATTCGGATGGTATGCATCCAGCTCCTCAATATCCTTCTCAGTCCGATACAAATAAGCTTGGATTACGGTCCCCAATTCATTATATTCAGACTTTAGGTTTTTGAATACAACCAAAGTTGGCTGACAGCGCGGAAAATCCTCCATATCAAGCGTCACGAAAACCTGATGGGCTTTAGCTTCATCCAAAATCCTCCGCATGTTATTCATTACGACTCGTTCGGACACATCCAAGCCCATCGAGGTCAACTTCAGGGATAACTGTGAATCCAGTTGATTTCTGCCAATCATGCGAATCGCTTCGATACACTCATCTGCCATCTTCCCTGCTTCATGTTCATCTTCAATGAATTCACCTAAATAATCAAGGGTAACAGCAAGCCCTTTCCGGTTTAGATCTGAAATCACACCAGATGCCATATTCAATGATTCTCCTGCCACGAAACGAGATGCACCAAACCGCAGCCCGTATTTTTTCGCTGCCTTTGTCATGCTTTTGTTCTTTGATAAAAAAAGAAATAGATTTTTCAATATTCCTTCCATCTGCATTCCCCTCCAAATCATTTTGGAAAATAGATGCACAAGATTATTTTACCATTTAATTCATTTTTCAGATATTTAGAATCAAGAATAAATAAATTTCATTAAGGGAAAATTAAGTTCGTTTAAAGAACACTTAAGGAGGTAGAATGATGGAACAGCAAAATTCGTTTAACAGCCAACAGCAGTCCACCGGCTTTATGAAGCAGCCGCCGGAAATGGTTTCGGTGAAAGATAGCTTATACTTAACCGATATGCTTGCATGGAATCTGAATGCGATTAAAAAAGCACATTTTTTTGCCACACAATGCAAGGACCCGCAAATCATTGATGCATTAAATCGGTGCGGTCTCATGCATCAACGCCATTACGATACCATTTTGAAACATTTGAACCCGAACCAAATTCAGGGTCAACAACAATACCAGTAAAGGAGGGTTCTTGATGCCCAATGAAAACAAAGTCCAAAATCCAGAATCTCCTGTAGCAAAGACACCGCAAATGAATGACAGGGATTTTATAAATGATATGCTTACAACTGAAAAGTACTTTTGTAACTCCTTTTCCGTTGCCTTGCATGAAATGAGTAACCAAGCATTATTCCAAGACATTTTCTCCGTATCAAAAGAAAATCAGGAGATGCAGCGTGAGCTCTATAACCTTATGTTCGAAAAAGGCTGGTATAGTTTAGAAAAGGCGCAAGCTACCAGCTTAGGCCAATCGTACCAACAATTTTCCGGATATAAAAATCAATTTCCTTCTGGATCGAACATTCAATAAGTAAACATTCAGGGGGCAGATTCTGCTCCTTTTGTTTTTTTGCAACAAATAAAGCCGGCCCATGGTGGGCCGGCTTTCCATTTAGATATCCGTTGAAAACATATACTTCTTATAGTGATACCGAATGCTGAATATTAAGCCCATGGCCATCATGTTCCCCATTAGCGAGCTTCCTCCATAACTGACAAATGGAAGCGGAATCCCCGTAATCGGTAAAAGGCCTACAGTCATGCCGATATTCTGAAAAACATGAAACGTCAACATGCTTATAACGCCGACACAGATATATGTATAGAAGTTATTTTTCGTGTCCATTCCCGTTTTTGTAATATGGTAAATCAATAGGAAAAACAAGGAAATAATGATGCTAGATCCGATGAAGCCGAATTCTTCACCGATGATACTGAAGATGAAATCCGAATGACTCTCAGGCAAATACACTTCCCTCGAACCGATTCCCTTGCCTGTGGTCTGGCCGGAGCCGATAGCCAGTAATGATTTGGTTAAGTGATATCCTTCGGAGCTGGCATAATTATATGGATCCAGCCAAGAATAGATACGGCCGAATTGATAAGATTTTACCCCTAAGTATTTTTCCAGGATTTCCGGCTTCCAAAGGACGAAGTATAGGACCGCTGAAGCGACGACAATTCCTCCCGAAACGATTGGCAGCAGGATCTTCCATGATACCCCTGATATGAAAATCATTCCGAGCATGATTGACATGATGACAAGCGAGGTACCCAAATCCGGCTGTTGCATGATTAACAATAAGGGGGCACCAGTCACAAGACCGATTTTAATAAGTAGCCACATATCCGATTGAATTGTTTTCAGCGTGTTTTTGAGATGATGGTTTGAGATGACATTCGCTAAAGCCAGGATCAGGAAAACCTTCATGAATTCCGATGGCTGAATCGAACCGATTCCCGGAATGATGAACCAACTTTTCGCACCATTCCGGACAGGAACGATGGTATCTGGCATAATGATCAGCAAAAAAAGCAAAAACAATCCGAAGCCATAGGCATACCAAGAGATTTTTTTCAGCTGATCCGAATCCAGGGTGATGAACCCTAATACGATTCCAATTCCCACTATATACCAAAAAATTTGTTTAATTAAGAAGTTTTCAGCGTACTGTCCAGTCGTTTGGGCACTATAGATTGCTAAGCAACTTCCAACGCATAATAACAGCAATATTGTGACCAAAGAAAAATCTATTCGTGATGAAAATTTATTTTGTTCTTCCATACTTAACTCTCCCTTAAAAAGGCTCCTGCTATACATCTATAAATACACTTATTCATTATACTTTAAACAAATAAAATCACAACTATATAGAAGAATAGTTTACAGGCTTCACGGAGTTATTTCCATGAAGCCTGTAGGCAGGGGGAGTTATGCATGTGATTCCTTTGATTTTCTCCGTTTCAGCAATCTGCTGACCAATCCATGGCTTGGGGAAAAGAGAAAGGCCAATCCGAATAATATGGCGGCCGATCCCACCATGCAACCGGATATCGAAGCATCCATAATGGTAGCTGAATAATAACCGATGATGGAACTTAGCACCCCGACCCCGATACTGACCAATATCATGCGGCTTAAACGGTCTGACAGCAGATAAGCCGTTGCCGCAGGTATGATGAGCATTCCAACTACTAAAATGGAACCTACACTATCAAAAGAAGCTACAGTTGTCATTGAAATGAGGCTCATCAATAAGTAATGAAAGAACAGTACAGGAATTCCCATTGCAGCCGCAAGTGATGGATCAAAGGATACGAGTTTAAACTGTTTGAAGAAAAGGAAAATCAGGATGAGGTTCAGGATGAAGCAACCGCCGACGATCCAAACAGCTTTTGGTCCAGCCTCGATTCCCGCGATGGTCATCGTGTTCCAGGGAGTATAGGCTATTTCGCCATAAAGGACATGTTCCAGGTCAAAATCTATTTGTTGCGTATACAAGCTCACGAGTACGATCCCCATTGCAAAAAGGGAAGTGAATACAATCCCGATCGCTGCGTCAGATTGAACGCCCGACGATTGGAACAGCTGGATTAAAAATACTGTTAGTAAACCTAGAGCAGCTGCCCCGATCAGCATTGGAACCGAGTCACGAGTCCCGGTTATTAAAAATGCCAATACGATTCCCGGCAAAACGGAATGACTGATGGCATCCCCTATCAACGTCATTTTCCTGACTATCAAAAAGCATCCTAATACACTGCAAGAACTCGCCACCAATGCTCCGACTAAAATAATCCAAAAATCATTCATGATGAGTGTCTCCTTTTCCTTCTATCCTGTTCGAGAGAATATTTCCTTTTTGTCGATACCCTTCTCCATACAGATGAAAGCACTCCGCGTTTAGGTGCAAAAAGCATGGAAAAGAAAAACCATACCGTCGCGGATAAGACAATTAAAGGTCCTGTTGGCAAATCATTCACTGAGGTACTGATCAACGTTCCAGACACACCGCTCAACATTCCGAATACACCGGACAGGATGACCATGATATGCAGCCGCTCCGTCCAATACCTCGCAGAAACGGCTGGCGTGATTAGTAAAGATGCCATCAATACGACGCCTACAGCCTGGATACCGATCACTACAGCTGCCACGATCAGCATCATGATGAAATAATCCAGAAAAACAACCGGCAATCCCATCCCCTTGGCAAACCCAGGGTCAAAGGATAGTAATTTGAATTCTTTAAAAAACACGGTACAAGTGAAAATGAGTATAAAGGAAACCGTCATCATCATATATACATCGGACATGACCATTGAAGCCGTCTGCCCGAATAAAAAGGTATCTAATCCACTCTGGTTTCCATACTCGCTCTGCTGAATCTGTGTAAGCATGACAATTCCGAAGCCAAAGAAGGAAGATAAGACGATTCCCAAGGCCGCATCCTGCTTGATCTTACTGTATCGCGTTAGCACACTGATTAAGAAAACAGCCACTAAGCCAGACAGGGCAGCTCCTATAAGAAAATAGGAAGTGGATTTCACTCCAGTTAAAATAAAGGCGACACAGATACCTGGTAACGCTGCATGTGCGAGTGTGTCGCCAAGCAAAGACTGCTTTCTGAGGTAGGCAAAACTGCCGATGACCCCACTGCTTAATCCAAGGAACATCGTGCCCAGCAAAATCCACCTTGTATTTGGATCAGTAATAATATCCAGTATATTCATCGTGTACACCTCATTTTAATAACAGGCCGGACCTTGTGTCTGATAGTATCGCTAGGCGGCCTCCATATGTTGCCTGTAAGTATTCGGGAATGAAAACTTCTTCTGTCGGACCTATTTTCATCACCTTTTTATTCAATAACATCGTCCAGTCGAAATATTCCTTCACGGTGGAAAGATCATGGTGCACAACCAGAACGGTTTTGCCTTTTTCCTTCAATTCCATCAGCAATTGTATGATTGCTTTCTCTGTTGCGGCATCCACCCCTACGAACGGTTCATCCATAAAATAAATATCCGCTTCCTGTGCCAATGCACGGGCCAGGAATATCCTTTGCTGCTGCCCGCCTGATAGCTGGCTGATTTGGCGGTTAGCGTATTCAGCCATCCCCACCTTATCAAGGCACTCCATCCCCTTCTGCTTTTCGGCCTTCCCTGGTCGCTTCAGCCATCCGAGATGACCATACCTGCCCATCATCACGACATCGAGTGCGTTGGTCGGAAAATCCCAATCCACTGACTCCCGCTGCGGTACATAGCCGATACTCTTCCTCATCGATTTATAAGTAGATCCCTTTATTGTGATTTCCCCCGATATTTTTGGAATCAATTCGAGTATTCCCTTTATCAAGGTGGATTTCCCTGCTCCATTGGGGCCAATGATACCAATTAAATTCCCTTCAGGCACCTCAAATGAGACATCTTCAACAACCGGTTTCTTATGATAAGCAATCGTTAAATTCTCGACCTTTAAAGCTGATTGATACATTTTTTCTCCCCCTTATTTCAAAGCACGGACGATGGTGTCGGTATTATGACGGACCATTCCGATATACGTTCCTTCTTCCGTCCCTCTTTCACCCATTGCATCCGAGAATAATTCACCGCCAATTTCCACTTTGTGGCCCTGCTTCTCGGCACCTTGAATCACAGCCTCGATAGCCTTCCTTGGCACGCTAGACTCAATGAAAATCGCTTTTATTTTGTTCTCTACAAGATAATTCCGCATATCGGTCACATCTTTTGATCCATATTCCGATAATGTATTGATCCCTTGAAGCCCTCTTACGTCCAGACCATATGACTGGCCGAAGTATCCAAAAGCATCATGTGCTGTAACGAGCACCCGTTGATCTTCTGGTATTTCATTTATTTCATCTTGAACATATTTATCAAGTTCCTCCAACTGCAGTACGTACTCTTCATAATTTTTACGATAACTTGATTCATGGTCCGGATCGGTGGCAATCAACTCTTTCTTAACTGCTTCCGCCGCTACTATCCAAAGCTTTACATCAAACCATACGTGGGGATCATGTTCCGTCGCACTAACTTTTCGAAGTTGGTCCTCCTTGAAATCCTCCGTTACGGCAATCGTCGGTTTATCCTTGCTCATCATTTCAAATATATCCGTCATTTTCCCCTCAAGATGCACACCGTTATAAAAAATCATATCAGCCGAATCCAGTGTCTTCACATCACCCTGTGTTGCTTTATATAGATGGGGGTCGACTCCCGGTCCCATTAAACTTGTGACCTCTACATGTTTACCGCCGATATTCTCAACCAAGTCCCCAATCATTCCCGTTGTTGCAACGACATTCAACTTGCTATTACCTTTATCACTTTCGGCCGCGTCATTGCCGCACCCCGTTAAAATCAGCAATGCAGCAAGCACGCCCCCAATAGATTTTAGAAAACCCATCCATATTCCCTCCCTTTTTCATCTTTCTAAAAATGTTTGCCATGTGCAAAATTAAGCATAAATTTTTTTACATTGTCGCAAATGCTAAAAAGTTTCCTCTACACAACTTATTTTATACTATACACAAGTATACGGAAAAAGTGCAACTATTTTTCATAAAGCAGATAAATCATTTTATTATAAATACCCAAAAATAACTTCGGGATCTGAGTTCAGCGAATGACTTTACAAACAGCAAAAAACTGTCCGGAATATCACGTGGACCTTCCGGACAGTCAGTCATTTATATGAAGAAAAGTTCTTCCTTCCGTAACATGAAACGTAAACGATGAAGTTATATTTATATTGTGGAGTTTTAATGGTGAAAATAAACTAGAGGGTCTATTTCGATTGTTTATGGCGGGAAAACGTGAAATTCACGAGTAAATGCATGGATTTCACGAGTAAAGTGTCAAAATTCACGAGTAAATGCATGGATTTCACGAGTAAAGTGTCAAAATTCACGAGTAAATGCGCGTATTTCACGAGTAAAGTGTCAAAATTCACGAGTAAATGCAGTATTCACGAGTAATTCCTTATTATTCACTAGGAAAATGGCGAATTTCACGCCTAATGCCGTGGAATTCAGAGTAAATCGCGTAATTCCCGACTGGCATCCGGCATTCCATGTGCGCTGCCACTCATTTTTCCGACTTCAATGAAATTGCCAGGTACGCCAATCCCAATTCGATTCCGCAAAGTATAAACAGGGTAATTAAAGTTTGGACCATCATGATCTCCTCCTCCTCTAAGACTTAAACCAATCTTAAAGGATGAAACCCATACCAGAACAAGACCTTATTTGAAGAAATCTTCAGCAGCCCCACTGTGTTCTCTTGCTATGAAATGGGTTTCATACTGTACAATATAAAAAAAGAAAATACGGTGATTCCATGACAAATATTAAAGAAATTGCTCAAAGTGCTGGTGTATCTGTCTCAACAGTGTCCCGTGTATTGAATGATCATCCTTATGTAAGCCCTGAAAAAAGAGCGAGCGTTTTACAAGCCATTGACCGTTTGAATTATTCGAGAAACATCAACGCCATCCATCTTTCTAAAGGCAAAACAAATCTTATCGGCATCATCATCCCCTTCACCAATCACCCATATTACGGGGCAATCGTTAACGGAATTTCTAAACAGGCGAATGCAATCGGCTGTCATCTAGTCATCTTTCAGACCCATTACGAAAGAGAGAAAGAAATCCAGGCTTTGAATATGCTGCAAATGAAGCAACTCGATGGCATTATCGTTTGTTCAAGAATTTCGGAAATGAAAATCCTCTTGGAGTATCAAAAATATGGACCGATTATCTTATGTGAAGATACAGCCCAGGCTGAATTTTCATCCATCAGCGTTGATCATTATGCAGCTTTCTCTTGTGCGCTTGAATACGTGATTGCTAAAGGTTATCAGAAAATTGGATACAGTCTTGGCCGTAAAAAGAGCAGAAACAGTTCTCTCCGTACAAAGGCTTTTAACGATATCATGAGTAATCATCAACTTATAAACAATAAAGATTGGCTGTTTGAAGGCAGTTATCACATCAAAGACGGTGAACAATTGTTTCAGGATTGGAATTCGATGGTGAATAAACCTGAGGCCATCATCATCACTAATGATGACACGGCGGCAGGCTTCATTCTAACAGCTAAGAAATCTGGCTTGAGGGTACCTGAAGATGTGGCCATTATCGGCTTCAATAATGATAGCCTGAGTGAAATGCTCGAAATCACGACCATTTCCTTACCGCTGGAATGGATTGGGAAAATGGCAGTTGATCTATTCGAGAATCCCGAAGTGGTCAAACATGTAAAACTGGAATACGCCCTTATAAAAAGAAGGAGCGTTTAATAACGCTAAGAATAGCTTTACTTTTGTATCATCAAATCTTCCAGACTTTCTTGAACTAGGAAAAAATAACCACATAAAATAATCATTGCGATATCCATGAGATTATTTTATAATTTTGATATAGTAAAGTTTACTCAATTACTAGCAATCTATTAGCTATTGCATGAATTTCATGAGTATAATCGTCCGTCGTCAATTACAAGATGGCGCAACGATTTAAGAAAATTGAATACTTCCTCATTTACCGATGAGTTAGAGGCTGCAGCTTATAAAAGTAAAACGGACGAGATTCTGGAAAATTAAAGACTCCGTTTGAAAGGATAAGTTGCCGAAGTTTGGGTATATTCCATGTATACCTTGGCTGGCGGTGTTTTCGAACAGGAACATCACTGTCACGTTTTTTCTAAAAGCGTGGGGAGCTATCTTCGGAAGGATAAACGGGTTTATTATAAACAGCCGTCGATCTTTTTCGACTGCTGTTTTTTTATTTTTCGTTCCCTTCCAATAAAAAGGAGTGTAACATCAATTGGCAAATTCACAACAAGCATCAAGCCCTACTGAATTGAAAAGGAGCCTGAAAGCGCGGCACTTGATGATGATTTCATTAGGTGGAACGATTGGAACAGGTTTATTTTTAGCAAGTGGCGGTGCCATTCATTCAGCCGGACCCGGCGGTGCCTTGGTGGCATACGCGATCATCGGCATCATGGTTTATTACTTAATGACAAGTCTTGCAGAAATGGCAGCGTTCATGCCAGTGGCCGGTTCGTTCCGTGTCTATGCATCCAAATTCGTCGATCCGTCTTTCGGTTTTGCGATTGGATGGAACTACTGGTATAACTGGGCAATCACCATTGCCGCTGAATTAGCAGCCGTTGTCTTAATTATGAAGTTCTGGTTCCCGGATAGTCCTTCCTTTATCTGGAGTGCCATTGCGTTAATCACAATGTTTCTTATCAATTACATGTCCGTTAAAGGTTTTGGGGAAACGGAATTCTGGTTTGCCATGATCAAAGTCGTGACGGTCGTCATATTCTTGATCACTGGTGTTTTGATCATCCTCGGAATCATGGGTGGGAAAGACCCAATTGGTTTTTCCAATTTCACAATGGGCGAAGGTCCCTTTAACGGGGGGTTCTTCACGATTCTAGGCGTATTCATGGCAGCTGGCTTTTCTTTCCAAGGAACGGAATTGCTTGGAGTGACGGCTGGTGAAAGTGAGGATCCGGAAAAAAATATCCCTAAAGCGATCAGATCCGTTTTCTGGCGCATCATCTTATTCTATATCCTTGCAATTTTTGTAATTGGAATGATCATACCGTTTACGGATTCACGTTTATTGAGTGAAGATGTTGCCGTAAGTCCATTCACGCTTGTATTTGAACGTGCGGGCCTTGCATTTGCCGCATCCATCATGAACGCGATCATTTTATCATCCGTACTCTCTGCCGGTAACTCTGGCATGTACGCTTCAACCCGTATGCTATGGGACTTGGCACGTGATGGGAAAGCACCGAAATTCCTTGGCAAGTTAGATAAAAGAGGAGTACCAGTGAATGCACTTATCGTGACTTCCTTAGTTGGCTGCGTTGCATTCTTAGCTTCATTTTTCGGAGATGGTGTTGTTTATATCTGGTTATTGAATGCTTCAGGCATGGCCGGATTCGTCACCTGGGTCGGGATTGCGATTGCCCATTATCGGTTCCGCAAAGCCTACGTAGCTCAAGGCCTTGATATGAATGCTTTACCATACCGGGCCAAAGGCTTCCCATTCGGACCTATATTCGCACTTGTCCTTTGTATCATCATTATCATTGGACAAGGCTATCAAGCCTTCAGCAGCAATGGGATCGATTGGAATTCAATGTTCGTTTCCTACATTGGCTTGATTCTATTTTTCGTCCTATGGTTCAGCTATAAAATTAAGCATAAAACGAAAATCATTCCCCTTGAGGAATGTGACCTTAAATCCAAATAATACGTAAAAGGACCTGCTCTTCTCTAAACGGGGAAGAACAGGTCCTTTTTTCATTTCAAATGATAAACACGACATTCATATGGACGCAGAGGTTTGGTGGAGATTCCTTCTTCTTCCTGATCATAATTACCGATCAGCCTTGTAGCAGAATATGCATGCAGCTCTTCAGGCAAAGAATAGGAGGCCGGCTCCTCTTTAAAGTTGCATAGCACTAGCAGCTTTTCTTCTTCCAACGTTCTCGTATAGGCAAATATTCGTTCATCATCTGGACAGAGCAGTTCAAAACGGCCATAAACGACGATTTCATGATCCTTGCGTATTTGGATAAGCCTTTTATAAAAATGAAAAATGGAATTCGGATCATTGTAGGCTTTTTCCGCATTGATCTCGGGAAAATTGGGATTAACCTTAATCCAAGGACTCCCATTTGTGAATCCTGCGTTCCGGGAGTCATTCCACTGAATCGGTGTCCTCGCATTATCCCTGCTGCGGGCGTGAACGGCTGACATCATCCGCTCTTTTGACCAGCCACGCGAATTGACGAGTTCGTCATATGAATTCAACGTTTCAATATCCCGGTATTCATCGATGCTTTCAAATGCAACATTGGTCATGCCCAACTCTTCCCCTTGATATATATAAGGAGTCCCCTGAAGCATATGAAGACAAGCGGCAAGCATCTTTGCGCTTTCAATACGATACTTTCCATCATTTCCAAACCTTGAGACAACCCGGGGCTGATCATGATTGTTCCAGTATAAACTGTTCCAGCCATCCCCCTCCAAACCAGTCTGCCACTTGGAAAGAATTCGCTTTAAATCGCTTAGCTTCCACTTATCGTTACTCCATTTCCCTTCTGGTCCGCACCCCAAATCCATATGTTCGAATTGAAAGACCATATGTAGCTCACCACGATCTTTACCTGTGAACAATTGTGCTTCCTCCGGTGTGACGCCTGGCATCTCCCCAACGGTAATCACGTCATATCGAGAAAGTGCCCGTTGATTGATTTCCTGTAAAAAATCATGTATGCGCGGTCCATTCAGGAAAAAGGGGCTTCCATCACCATACTGCTTCTCATGATGAACGGATCCATCTGAATAGCTCTGATCTTTTGAAAGGAAGTTGATGACATCCATCCGAAATCCATCGACACCCTTATCCAGCCACCAAGTCATCATGCTGTAGATTTCTTCACGGAGCTTAGGGTTCTCCCAGTTTAAATCAGGTTGTTTCTTGCTGAATAAATGTAAATAATATTCATCCGTTCCTTCATCATATTCCCATGCCGAACCTTTAAAAATGGACTCCCAATTATTTGGCTCTTTCCCATTCCTTCCATGTTTCCAAATATAATAATCACGCTTTGGATTATCTTTTGAGGATCGGGATTCCTTGAACCACGTATGTTCATCTGAAGAATGGTTGACCACCAGATCCATCATGATCTTCATCCCACGTTCATGCACCGCCTTCAGCAACCTATCAAAATCAGCCATTGTCCCGAATTCAGTCATGATTGATCGATAATCACTGATATCGTACCCATTGTCATCATTGGGAGATTGATAAATGGGGGATAGCCATATCACGTTCACACCCAGCTCTTGTAAATAATCGAGTTTCATCAAGATCCCGTTTAAATCCCCTATCCCATCTCCATCACTATCCATAAAACTCCTTGGATACACTTGGTATACAACTGCCTCTTTCCACCATGCTTTGTCCATGCCTTTCCTCCCCTCTTTAAACGCATTGACATAATCATTACACCAATACCCTATTATAAAGGGAGAAACTTCAGAATATTCTTATTTTATTCCGCAATTCCGGTTTGAATCATTTCAATGTCCAAATCCACCTCGATGGGAATATGGGGATATGCCTCCTCCCAATGTTTTTGATCGAAATTTCTTGTTTTACTTTTAGCGTGATTACCGAGTGCAATCGGATCTATATTGTTTTCCTGAAACATGGTTACCATCTCATTTAATTTATTACCAATGACATGTTCAGCCCTGGCCTCTATTTTATTCAGGGCGACCCCTTTGCCCAAGTCATAACCTTGGACCTCTAGCAAACCCGCTTTTAGTTTCACTTTAATCCTGACTTTCGGGTCTTGATTTACATTCGAGAAATCATAATGGACACGTGACTCCACGTTATTGATATCTGTATAGTCATTTTCCTTCCATTTAATTTCATAATTCCCCAGCTTAAAGTTTTCACTGAGGACTTTGAATAAAAACCCATCCTCATAAGGGATATATTTACCAATATACCTATCCCTTTTAAACAGGGCGATCCCTTTTACCCGTATTTGGTCTTCTGCTGTTTCCAATAAGGGCAGGACCGGATCGATCCCATTACCATGACACGCATATAAATACCTGTGCAAATCTACATCAGGCAAATTAGTCCGGATATTCTGTTCAATCAGTTCTTTTACTTGAACCCCTGGAGTTTTAATCAACTTCGGCTCCATTTTAACTACATCCTCAGCTTTACCATGAACGATCGCTAAATACAAATCCCGTCCCACCATCGGATCACGCCGATATGTATCGACGTAATCATTCAACCCATCACCCGCCAATTCTTCACCATAGAGAATGACTGACAGCCTCCCGCCGACAATCGGGAATGGTGTCTTTGCATTTTCTTGCTGGCGGGCCGCCTTTATATCATGGGAGATCGATTCATATACTTCATTACCTAGATCTGCTTCCTCACCGGGCTGAGGAACGCTGACAACGACCGTACCTTTGATTTTTTTGTCTCCGGCATCATCATAACCTACGACTTCAGCAATTAAAATATCTTCTAATATTTGCTTTTCCACACCGCACGCCGTCATCAAGAAACAAGCTAATGTAATCATAAGGAGTTTGATTTTCATGATTTATCCCCCCTAACTTTATAAACGATCGACTGCCATATGAATAAGAGAGGAAGATAAAAATAAATGATATAAAAGCCTATTTGCGAACTGATCGTGTTAAACCTATCGATTCTATAGCGGTTATCCAAAAAAAGGCAGGAAGCTAAAATGATAAGCAGGATGAAAACCAACATCTTTTTCTGTCTGAATCCAAATGCTCTTTTCGCTGTTCTGCTTGCTGCCCAAACCCCTAAACAAACATTCGGCAGCACCATGAACAGCCAAACGGAAATCCCTATGTATTCGAACCTTTCAATGAATGGAAGGTCGACAATTTTCCATAACGTCAAAGTTGCCCATATTACATCTTTCAGCTGATCTTGATGATAGTAGGCTAATGAAACAATAATGAACATTAAATATATCGACATAGTAAACAACACCCCTAAGTGGGCCCACTTTTGAGAGTGTTCACGCTTTTTAATGAATGGATAATAAATCAGGAGTAATTCAAAACCAAGGTAATTCAGGGTCATTTTCTTACAGGCCTTCATGATTTCCAAAAAAGAATGATCAAGAAAAGGACCCAAATTTTCAAAGTGGGCGTACTTCAATGGAAAATAATTCAAAAGGAATAATGGTGATCCAATAATAAGCCCGATTATACAAAAACCAGTTATGACCCTGAACCCTCCCGTCACAAAACTATACAGGAGAATAAGAATGAAGGTTAATAGCATCAGGACATTGACACCAGGGAACATCCAAACCTGAATGACCTCTAAATAAGTCCTGATAAGTATGATGGAAATCATTATGAAGTAGAGGATGAATAAAATATTGAAAGCATTTCCTACCCATTTACCAAACAAATCTTTATGGATGGCAATCAAATCAAGTGTTTGGGGTCCCCTGCCTAAAAGCTTGAAACACATCCAAAGCAGAACATTTATGATTAACCCTGAAATTATGATTGATATCCATGCGTCTTGGCCAGCCTCTTTCGCTATGACCCGTTCAAACCCCAATACCCCTACGCCAATCTGCATGCCGGGCATAAGGAAAAAAATAAAAAATGGGGATATTTGTTTAGTTTCATTTGGTTTGACTTCCATACCTTCTCACCGCTTTCTACAACTTATTCATCAATATCACTTTGGGATTTTTGAGTATCCGCCTTCTTCCTCATCCTTAGTGGATTTTCCGTCCGCAGAAATTGCGGGCGTTTTTTCTGTTTTGAAAAAGGGAGGCGAATCAGACTATCTTTAAAGTCATGAACCCTTAACGGGTATAGAGGATCTAAATATGGACTGCCAAGCGAAGTCAATTTCAATAAGTGACTTAAAATGAATGCACTGCATAAAGCTATTCCAAACAGTCCGTATAACTGGGCTGCAATTAGAAAAGGAAAGCGGATAAGGCGAATCGTATTACTGATTTGGTAAATCGGCACCGTAAATGAAGCCAAGGCAGCCAAAGCGACAAGCATCAACAAGACATTACTGACAAATCCCGCTTCCACAGCGGCTGTACCGATGACTATACCGCCAACAATACCGATGGTGGAGCCAACCTTAGCTGGCAGCCTGACCGCTGCTTCCCTGAGCAATTCGATCGTCCCTTCCAGCACGATCGCTTCCAAAATCGGCGGAAAAGGGATCACGCCCCTGGATGATATTAAGATGGGCAGCAAATCAGTTGGAATCACCTGATAATGATACGTTAAAACGGCAACATACAGAGGTGATGACAAAACGGAAAACAGCACTGCGAAAAGCCGAATCAAACGGAATGAAGTACCGAGATTCCAAATTTGAAAATAATCTTCAAATGACGAAAAGAACGAAATGATGGTATTGGGACCAACTAATACATGAGGAGATCCATCCAGCATGATCCCTATTTTCCCTTCCGATAATACACTGGCCAGATGATCGGGCCGCTCCGTATCAATCAGTTGCGGAAACATCGAATTCCGATTATCCGTGATCATCTGACTTACAAACGAAATATCGACGATCGTATCATATTCTATATCTTCTATTCTCTGCATGACTGTATTAATGATCTGTTGATTTACTATCCCATCTATGTAAAGAACGGCTAACCTTGTTTGCGAGATGCTCCCGACCCGAAATTCCTTGGACTGCAATTCAGGAGTGGGCAAACGGTTACGGATCAGATTCAAATTCGAATCAAGCGATTCAACAAAGGCCTCCTTGGACCCAACGACCGTATACTCCGACTCGGGTGTGGAAATTTGCCTTTTCACACTATGAACACATGGAATCAACAAGCACATTTCTTCATCTTTCCTGTATTGAATCATGACCGACCCGGCCAAAACCAACCTTTGAATGTCATTTAAATCAGCCGTCAATTTCATATCTTCCATCGGAATTTCGCCTTTTAATTGCTTAAGATCCTTCTTTGGTTGATTCGAAATGGCAGTCAGTACATGTTCATGGAGCTGTTGTTCACTAACCAGTGAATTGAAATAGGAGATGGTATAGTCGTCTTCATTCGGGTATTGGAAGGTAAGAAAATCATTAGATGCTTCAAACTTTTTAAGAAGTTCCTGAAAATCCTTGGAAGAATCCTGAAAGGTTGCTGCATCCTTATCCTTCCTGTCCTTAAAAAACCTCACTATTCCACCCCTCCCATTACCTGTACTTAGTTTTTTTAGTGTAACCACCCTCTATAAAGTTAGTCATGATTCACCTAAATCCTTTAAATAGGAAAAGACCTATCCGGAATTCACCGGATAAGTCTTTTCATCTTAATTCATTAACGTTACCAATTATCTTGGGCTTGGAAAAATCCGTGTTACAAGTTCACGGAACTCTTCAGCAAATCCTGCAACGGGTTTTCCATTCTCGATATCATTTGCATACCCTTTCATTCTTTGAACAAAGTCCGGGTTTGCCGAAACATAAACTTGGTCCACCGATGGATCGGCTCCCCTTACTGCATCAGCAACCCTTTCTTTAAGGTCATTTGGGATATCCTTATCCCCGCCGTCTTTTAATACTGCCCCTACATATGCATTATTTTCAGTCACGATGACATTGGCGTTACTTACTTCCTTCAAAGCTTCGACACGATTTGCGATATCTTCGGAAACCCTCATATCGTTTACACCATTATCATTATTATCATCATTAACATTTTGCCTTGTGTCGCTTACATTCATCGGATTATCTAAATTATCCTGATTGGTACGATTCAGGCCAAGATTTTCACTGGCATCTTCTTTATCATTAGGTGAACAACCTGTAATCACTAAAGCCATCATCGCACTTGATACCATCGCTTTATAATTCATTTTCTTCACTCCTCTAAAATAATTTAATATTAATATTTGCGAGGAGACGATAAATTATTCAGAAGAAGTGACCTTCAAGCCGATAATTCCAACCAAAATAAACCGACGAATACCAAACGCATCGCTAATTTCGTAAAACCCTCGTCATTTTTTAATTCGTGGCCATGACACTTCAAATAATCATTCAATCACGATTTGAACCAAAGCCATCTTTTTCCCTCCAATTACAGAAAAAGCCCGAAAGGTCATGTATCATAACCTCCCGGGCTTTTTTCCCTCCGTTTACGCAGATTCCTCCGCTTTCTCTTGGACCCTACCGGTAAAACCGAGGAATCCTAGAAACTTATTATTTCAAGACTATATCATATACTCCAATTCGATACGCTTATGCTCTGTTTCTAAGCTTCCACTTGTCACCTTTTATTGAAAACCAAATATTTTTGAAGGGCTCCGGTGTTTGTTTAGCAGCATCAACCGTATATTGTACGGCCTCTTTTTTATATTGAACATCTTCAGTGATTCCTTGCTGTGTCATGGCGAGTTGGTCCGTATTAGATTTAATCTGCTCCGTTTTTGCCTGAATGCGTGTAACGGTTTCCGTCACATTATCAATAGTCGGTTTGGAATCCTTAAATGTTTTAAAAGCAAAAAACGCTAAATAGATAATCGATCCGATAAAGAGGGCAAGACTAATATATACAATGACCACCTATGATTCCTCCTTTTATTTTACCTTTACTATACCCGTAATAATTGAGCGGAAAACGAATCCCCATGTATTTTCTTTTATGCCTGGTCATATTATTGAAAGAAAAGGGAGGAATGAAAATGAATCAAATGCCTCTGCTTAAAGCCTGTTTTAAAGCTGGAATACACTTCATTAGACATATGACCATTCAGCAGGCTGCCACAATCGCAGGAATCATTTTTTTAATCATTCATCCAGAAGTTTTTAGCCCCATTTGGATTACATTGGCTACGTCCGTCTTGATTTTGCTCCTGCTTTGAAGATTGTTGAAAACCTCTTTAGCGACCTCCCGCATACTGGTTCCACTAAGGACCGCTTCAATACCCCTGCATTCGAAACAAGAAAACTGAGGGGATATACTGACATTTCCCTCTTGGTGACAATTGGCGAATGAAGTAAACATTAAAAAGTACATACGGGACAAGAAGGCAAAACGCAAAAATATGAAAATACGATATTTCGATATGATCTCCTTATTCAAAACCTTCACCACGATTGAAACCCATAGGCACATTTCTAATATAGGAAGTTTAATCCCCTTTAATAAAACAGGTTAAGTGACCACGTCTATCCATGGATATTACACTTGCTGCCGAAGGGGATTTCCTTATACATTCCTGCCTATAAAGTTTAATCAAACGATTGATTAAACAGGCATCTGCCTTGAAACCCTTTGTGTCAGCAGAACTTCCCTCCCCCTCCATGTTCACCACAATTACCATTTTGCTGATGAAAAGTAAATGGAAAATTACAAATTTTGTGTATAATTAGGATATAATCATATCCCTCAAGGAGGAATCATATCATGGATACTCTCATTCAACAGTTCATGAATTTGCCTACAACGGCCATTTCAGATGCAATGGAAGGATTGAACAATCTGGAATCAGCGATTAAGCCCTTAAAAGAAGAATATCATTTTGCCGGACGTGCTTTAACCGTACAGATGCCCGTCGGTGATAATTCAGCGGTGTTAAAAGCAATCGGCGAAGCAAGTCCCGGGGATATAATAGTCGTTGACAGCAAAGGCGATACATACCGGGCTATTGCAGGAGACTTTGTTGTCGGCATGATGCAGGCAATGGAAATTGGCGCCCTCGTAGTTGATGGTGTCATTCGTGATCTTAAAGCGGTTAAAGATCTGAATTTCCCTGTATTCAGTAAAGGGACGACGGTTGCCTCAAGCGGCAAGGCTGGTGTAGGACAAACCAATATCCCCATTTCCTGTGGAGGTGTCACTGTATTTCCAGGGGACATTATCATAGGGGACATAGATGGAGTCGTGGTCGTGCCACAAGCCATGGGTGAAGAAATCCTGAACAAAGCAAAAGATAAAATCTTAAAGGATGAACGGCGTGCAGAAAAATATGCAGGAAAGCCTGATGAAATAAGAAAGTATATCGCCATGATGACCAACAAAGCATAAATATCCTTTTGCATATAAAAAACAGGCAGGAAGCAATGGCTTCCTGCCTGTTCTTTTCATTAAGCTTATTTATCTTTATCGGTCCCGTCTTCCTTTGAACCTTCTTCTTCATATGTGTAATCATAATCAGCAGGGTCAATCGGTTTAAAGCCATTTGGAGTATAGAAACGGAGTAAGTCACCGTTCACTACTTGGTCGGATAAATTGAGCATCGTTTCAACTCTCGTCTTGTAATTGAGGATGTCATCATTTTCCTCGACCATTTCCCCTGTATCCGTATCGTAGTATTTCCCTTTAATGGAAGTGACATCCGGTGTTACAAAATCACCATTCCTGAAAGGTACCACTTCATTATGATCTTTTGATAATAAATCCGAACCGAATTGTACATAATCTTTAGATTCAATTCCTAACAGATGCAATAAAGTCGGGAGAAGGTCAATTTGTCCTCCGTATTGGTGCATTTCCCCGCCTTCGACACCTGGAACATGAATCAATAATGGTACACGTTGCAATTGGGCATTCTCAAATGCGTCAACATCCTTGCCAAGCACTTTTGACATGGCTTCTTTATGGTTTTCGGAAATACCATAGTGATCACCATACATAACGATTACCGAGTTATCATAAAGACCGGATTCCTTCAGATAATCGAAAAACTCTTTAAGCGCCTCATCGGCATAGCGTGCAGTTTGGAAGTAACTATCAACGGAAGCATCGCCTGTCGTATGCTTACCGATTGTTGCTTTTTCCTGGTCCATGGCATATGGGAAATGATGAGATACCGTTATGAATTTTGTATAGAAAGGCTGTTTAAGCGTTTCTAACATAGGAATCGATTCTTTAAAGAAAGGCTTATCCATTAATCCATAACTTAGAACTTCCTCTTTATTTTCCATATTATAATGGTTTGCATCGAAGAACTGATTAAAACCAAGAGACTTATACATATTATCCCGGTTCCAGAAAGATTTGTAGTTACCATGGAACACAGCAGATGTGTATCCTTGTTGTCCTAAAATCGCTGGTGCTGCTTGATACGTATTTTGGGATCGGTTTGTGAATGCTGCACCCTGTGGTAAACCGAACAGGGAATTTTCGAGCATGAATTCAGCATCCGCCGTTTTACCTTGGCCTACTTGATGGAAGAAATTATCAAAGTGCATGAAATCTGACTTGTCTGCTGCAAGTGAGTTTAAAAATGGAGTAACTTCTTCTCCATTCAACTCATAATCGATCAGGAAATTCTGCATGGATTCCAAATGCAAGTATATGACATTCTTACCTTTAGCTGCCCCAAAATACTTAGGGTTCGGTTCAGCGCTTGTTGCCTTCGTATAGTTGACCACTTCTGCGATATCCGTGCTATTTGCAGTCGCACGCTGAGCGTATGTTTTAGTATTCTGAACGGCATCATATACCGTATAGTTGAACATGCCCAAATATTTGACGATATAGTTCCGGTCAAATGTTCTTGATAATAATTGCGGGCGATCCTTTTCAGCAAGTCCTAAATTGATAGCGAAAATTGCAAGACCCGCTAGGTAAACCATTCCAACTGTACGGCGTTTGACTTTGAAGTCTTCCACTTTAAAGTCTTTGAATCTGTACAATACGATCAAAAGAACCGTATCAAGGAAATAAAATACATCATGGGTTTTAAATAATTCTAAAATACTCGGTCCTAAATCCCCGGCATTTTGCACTTGCGTCAAGGTTGGTAATGTAATGAAATCAGTAAATGAACGGTAGTATACAATATTGAAGAATAACCATAAGGACATCAATAGGTTCAACCTGATGATCCATTTGAACGATTTTTTGCCTCTAGCCAATAGTGCAAGGCCAAAGAATAAAATGGCTGAACTAATCGGGTTTATGAACAGTAAGAACTGTTGCAGGCCATTTTCAATACCTAAGTTAAATTCAACTCGATATCCAATATAAGTTTTAATCTGAAACATAACTACTGCAATAAAGAAAAAGCCTAGTATGTTATTTGCAAATAAATGCCGGCTTTTTTTGAGAAAATTATTCATGCTTTCACCTCTATTAATCTAGTGGTTTATTTATATAAATTCTTACAAACTTACAAAAGACGGAAAAACGGAAACCTTATAATAGCATTCTTTCACTCAGATAGTCAAGATTGTGAAAACCACCTTTTGTCACATCCATAATCCTTATATCCAGAACACTTCCTTAGCTTATGAACAAGCCTTTTAAAAAATTACAGAGTTTTGCCCTTCTCGAATGTTCAGTACACCTATAACAAATATATAGGAACTCCGTGTCTTAATCCAATAAATATCACCGTAACTTTTTGGGGTGACTGCGGATGACAGTCACTATATAAATTTCACGTCCTTCAGGCTTTTACCATTATAAACGACTCTTAATAAAAACACCAGCACATTACAAAATATGTAAAGATATAAATCTTCAAACATTGAAAGCTATTGATATTTCCAGGATATCTTTCCCGATAATTCGACAGTTGAAAATTGATTGACGATTACATTGATGCATGGCTCCACCGCACTTTTCGTATCCCTTTCAGAACCAAAGCCAGCATAAGTTTCACCGGTCTATCTCCTGCGTCATACCATTCCGAAATTCCATAAAATAACAAATGATTTTGAAGACTGTTTAATAAACGCATTTCGCGTAAATCGACATCATTCCCTTCTTGACTTCGTTTGATCAACTTTTATTAAATTATTTTTCCTGATAGTAAATGACGCCAAAATCCCTGAAGTATTGTATGATGAATTCGATCATTTCCAGGTTTAAATGAATGTTAATTATTAGATTGTTTTTCCAACCCATGAAAGGTCCAATTTACCAAATTTCACTTAAATTACAATTTAAAAACCACACCGGAACCTGAAAGTGCATCAAGTATCCAGACAAATGACATTATAATAGGAAGAAACTGAATTTTCTTGTTGTTATTTGATTGACTGAAAAGTTATTTTCTTTCTATAACTGCCCATATAAATCCCCCTGACACTGGAACTGGCGTGTAAGGGCCCTTGTCCTATTTATTCACCTTATTTGGTTGTGAGGACCTTATAAGCAGTTGTTACGAGATTTTCCGTTTCCCCCCTTGTTAGTATATATTTTTCAGTCATCTTTATTATTAGAAAATAAAAAATTCCTGCCCCCAATCGAGGGCAGGATTTCCTTTATATTACTTAAGGCCATTAGAAACTTCTTTAACCATTGCATCAACAGATTCTAAACCGCCGCCTGATAAGTACCAGTAGTTAGGGTCAAGATAAATGATGTTGCCTTCTTTAAAAGCCTTTGTATTTTTCACAATGTCATTTTCAACAGTTTCTTTTGCTCTAGCTCCATCACCGGCAACCGCATCTCTGTCTACAACGAATAGGTAGTCAGGATTCTTTTCAGCAATGTATTCGAAAGAAATACTTTGACCATGTGTCGATACTTCCAATTTATCATCTACAGCAGGTACTCCGAATACATCATGGATAATTCCAAATCTTGAATCCGGTCCGTAAGCACTTACTTTTCCACCGCTAGCAAGAACGATTAAACCAGTTTTATCCGTTGGAGCTTTTTCTTTCAAAGCATTGATGTTTTCTTCAACACTTGCCAATTCCTTAGCAGCTTCGTCTTTTTTATCGAAGATTTTACCCAAAAGTGTTACGTTTTCTTTAAATGATTCCATATACTTTGCAGTATCTACACCTACAAAGACAGTAGGGGCAATTTTGCTTAATTCTTTATATGCTTCAGATTGACGGCCAGAAATAAGGATCAAGTCAGGAGCCATCTCATTGATTTTTTCGAAGTCAGGTTCTTTTAATCCGCCAGCATTTTCAGTTGTACCTTCATATTTAGAAAGGTATTTTGGAAGGCCATCATGAGGAACAGCTGCTACTTCCACAACTAATTTATCAAGAGTATCAAGAGCACCCATATCGAATACAACGACTTTTTCAGGGTTTGTTTTTACTTTCGTTTCGCCTAGCTGGTGCTTAACCGTAAATTCTTCGCTTTTTGCACTTTCTTTTTTCGCACTGGATTCTTCTTTTTCCTTATCTGCTCCACAAGCTGCAGCCACTACAGCCAGCATTGCTACTAATAGCAGTAAAGATAATTTCTTTATCATTATGGTCACCTCGAAAAGTATTTTTTTATTTAAAATTACATATTGAATCCTCACCTGCACAGAATTCACCTCATCACTTTTCCCTGCCATATAAACAGGAGGCGGCTAAAGTATTGGGCGCCCGCCAACTTTTAACAGCCTAATGAGCGTACGAAGTGATTCTGGATCAGCTACGAATACTGAAGTAATTTAAAACCAAAGCGCATTGTCTTAAGTGAAGTACACACAGATCTTATTGTCATTGATATTTTGGATTTCAATATCCATATCATAGATTTCCTTTAATACATTGGAATTGATGACTTGTTCGGTAGGTCCATTATGAACGACCTTGCCATCCTTCAATGCGACAATATAGTCGGAATAACAGGAAGCAAAATTAATGTCATGAATGACGATGATGACCGTTTTACCTAATTCATCGGCCAATCTCCTCAATACCTTCATGATTTGGACGGAATGCTTCATATCAAGATTGTTCAGGGGCTCATCAAGAAGTACATACTCCGTGTTCTGAGCAATAACCATGGCAATGAATGCCCGCTGTTGTTGCCCGCCGCTAAGCTGGTCAAGAAATTTATCCTGCATTTCGCCAAGTTCCATATATTCAATCGCTTCATCGACATATTGCCAATCCTCTTTAGTCAGTTTACCTTGTGAATAAGGAAAACGGCCAAAGGCAACGAGTTCACGAATCGTTAAACGGATATTGATGTGGTTGGCCTGCTTTAAGATGGCAATCTTTTTCGCTAGTTCATTGCTATTGAATTTCCCCATATCCTTACCCTCGATCAGGACTTCTCCCGAATCCCGGGTAATAAGCCGGCTGATCATCGAAAGGACTGTACTTTTCCCCGCACCATTAGGACCGATGAAGGATGTGATTTTCCCTTTCGTTATTTCAATGGAAACATCCTCGACAACCGTTTTGCTATTATATTTTTTGAATAAATTTTTCACTTCTACCATGATTTATTCTCCTTTAATAGAAGATAGATGAAATAGACCCCGCCAACAAAGTTGATAATGACACTCAAAGTGGTTGAGAACGTAAAGATCCTCTCTACAATGAATTGGCCGCCGACCAAGGCAATCACACTGATCAGCATTGCACCAGGGATGATATGTTTATGCTGATAGGACTTAATGAATTGATAAGCCACATTTGCAACAAGTAATCCAAGGAACGTGATTGGACCAATCAGGGCAGTTGAAATGGAGATTAAAATCGTGACGACGATTAAAACCCGTTTTGTGACAAAATCATAATCCACACCCAAGTTAATGGCTTGGTCCCTCCCTAGGGACATGACATCCAAATACTTCAAAAATCTCATGAAATATATCATTGCCGCTATCATGAGGATAATCGCTAACGTTAACAGGTCCGTGTTGACATTATTGAAGCTGGCAAACATTTTATTTTGAATGATTTGAAATTCATTCGGGTCAATCAATACCTGCATGAATGAAGACATGCTGCCGAATAAGGTCCCGAAGATGATCCCAATCAGCAATAGGAAGTAAATATTTCGGTTTTTCTTGAACATGAACTTGAACAGCAGGCTGGAAAAAATAAGCATGGCCGTAAGGGTAACCAGGAAATTGAGATTTTTATTCATAATCATGATATGCGTTGAACCGAAGAGGAAAATAACTCCCGTTTGAATCAGCATATACATGGAGTCCAACCCCAAAATGCTTGGTGTCAGGATTTTATTATTCGTAACCGTCTGGAAAATCACTGTTGAAAAGGCTATCGCACAACCCACCACGATGATGGCGATGATTTTTATAACCCTTCTCGGCAGTGCATAATCCCAATTCGGGCCAAGGTCCCAAAATATGTAACCTGCCGTTAAAGCTGCTGCTAGAACAGCTAATATTATGATCCTACTTTTATTATTCATATGCCTTTCTCCTCATAATCAGATAGATGAATACGGCGCTTCCTATCACACCAACCACGAGTCCGATCGGGATTTCAAATGGATATATGATGATCCTGCCCAGAATATCGCAGATCAATAGGAATACTGCCCCTAGCAATGCTGTATGAGAAAGACTCTTTTTCAAATTATCACCAAGGTAAAGGGATACAATATTTGGTACGATCAATCCTATGAAAGGAATCGTTCCCACCGTTAACAGGACGACAGTGGAGGATAATGCCACGATGATCAACCCAAAATTGACTATAAGTTTATAATTGAGTCCTAGATTGATAGCAAACTCCTCACCCATCCCTGCCACAGTGAATTTATTGGCAAAGAAGTATGCGAGAATGACTAGAGGGATACTTACATATATAAGTTCGTACCTTCCCGACATGATCATCGAGAAATCTCCATTCATCCATGTGTTAAGGCTTTGAATTAAATCATATTTATAAGCAAAGAAAGTTGAGATGGATCCGACGATATTACCAAACATCAAACCGACCAGCGGAATGAATATCGTATCCTTATATTTCACTTGATCAAGAATTTTCATGAACAAGAACGTACCTGCCAAAGCGAATATGAAAGCGAATGCCATTTTCTCTATAAGTGCTGCCGAAGGAAAAATGATGATGGCAAGAAGAAGTCCAAGCCTTGCAGAATCCATGGTACCGGCAGTCGTCGGGGATACAAATTTGTTTCGGCTCAATTGCTGCATGATCAGACCGCTTATACTCATCACAACACCGGCAATGACTATGGCCATCATTCTGGGGAAACGGCTTTGCAGCATGATTTGCACTTTATCATCACTTAAATCCAATAAATCCAGGGGGGTAATATCTTTTACACCAATGAATAATGACGTAAATGATAATACAATTAACGCCATGACTAAATATCTTATCTTCATCTACATTTCCTACTCTTCCTATCTCATTAAATACAGCGATAATATTTTTAATTAAAAATATATGAATAAAGACTATTGTATATCTCCTATTGAAATGGGATTCATGGAGATACAATAGTTACAAGCTTCTTCCATTCGTGATAATGAGATTCATTATCATTATCAGTCTTTCTTATTCTACCATTTCTTTGACATGTGTCAATATATACAAGGGAATTACTTAAATAAACTCCGGATAGTCATATTGTAATGAATTTGGATGAACCAATCATGCATTTCGCTCCAGGAAATGATAAAATCAAAATAACAAATATTTACTCTTCTAATGAAAGTAGCGATATGATGAAAAACTTGCTATCCAAAGTGTTCTCAAAAAAAGCGAAAATCCAGATTGAATTTTGCCAAAATAATCTTGACCGCTTCCTTAATGAACAAACAGTTGCTGATTATGGTAAGTTCTTAGCGAATCCAAGGGTTCAATATAAGGAATATGAATGTTTAAGTGAATGTAAACTTTGTCAGAAAACCCCCTATGCGAAAGTGAACGGCCAGATCATGAGTGGCAAGGATTCACAGGAACTTTTAAATCAGTTGAATGATGAATTGAAATGATACGGGCCAGGCAAATTTGTTTGATCCGTATCATTTCACCTCTCCACCTGTAATTATACAGAATACAGGTGATGAACATCTATTAAAAGGAATCACAAACTTCATCCTTCCCTTTAATAAATAAGCCTGGATAAAGTTTCTTGAAATTGGATACATAAGCGTTCTACTATATATCCCCGCTCTTTTTTGCAGAGAGGGGTTTTTTTAGCGATTTCAACACTATAATCATGTTAATTCTGAGTGTGAATTACTGGGCAGAAGCCATGTGATTTTTTCAATAATCTAGTAGATACTTCCTGTTTTTCACTATTTCCTACCATTATACTGTAAAAATAGGTTAATATATGATAATTTATGGAAAAAGATAGATAGGAGGACGTCCGTGAAAAAAATCATTCCTGCCATCGTATCAGTCGTCACACTAGGTCTTGTCACTGGATTCCCTGGCCAGAGCCACATCGCCGAGGCAGAAGAATTCACCCCTTATTATGGAAATGGTCCAAGCTATATTCAACCTGATAACCTCTCCCACCTTTTCCCTGAACCTAATGTTTCTTTCAACACACCAGCCTTTAAAAATGACAAGATCGCCTTTACGAGCCAAGAAGAAATGATTGGTTATATCAAGTCCCTCTCCCATAGAAACAAGAACATCCAAGTCAAGACGATAGGTAAGTCCACAGAAGGACGCGACATCCCGATGCTTCTTTTCAGCAAGGATTCAAAAAAACCAAATAAGGATTCCCATAAACCATTGATTTGGATTCAAGGTCAGATCCATGGCAATGAACCCGCTTCAGGTGAATCAGCATTAGTCCTTGCACAATGGCTGGCCGAGGGCAAGCTTGGTGATGTCCTCGATAAAGTGAATGTTGCCATCGTTCCACGCGTGAATCCTGATGGTTCTTATTATTTCAAACGATATACCTCCAATGACATGGATGCGAATAGGGACTATTTAAAAGTGGAGTATCCTGAAGTCCAGACGATTCATCAGACGATCGATGAGTATGAACCTGAGGTCATTCTTGATGTACATGAATATACAGTGAATCCCGCCCCCCTTAAAAAGGTGGGAACTAATGGATCGATCGCTTCCTATGATTTACTCATCTCCTCGGCCAAGAATTTAAATATTCCCGAACAGCTTCGAAAAGCTTCCGATGAACTGCTTTTACCTAACGTTTTTAAAACATTGGAAAAAGAAAAGCTTTCCTATCACGATTACTATACACTGGCTACATCTGATGATGGAGTCCTTACCGCCACAGAAGGAAGCACAGAAGCCCGGATTGGCAGAAACGCCCTCGGTTTAAAAAATACAATGACCTATTTAATTGAAACAAGGGGAATCAATATCGGCCGTACGGATTTTAAACGACGTGTTTTTGCACAAGCTACAGCACAGGCAGCATTCATTAAAACGGCAGCCGAACAGGCCAGTAAAGTTAAAAAGGCCGTTAAGCAGGCAGAAATTGAAGTCGTGCAAAAAGGGCGAAAAGTAAATGATAAAGACAAAATTGTCATCACCAGCGAAAATAAATTGGTTAAGAATCAAAATTTGACAGTAGTCGATTTAGCGAAAGCTAAAATGGTCGATGCCTCCATCGATTGGCTGGATTCTACTGACGCCTACCCTACCCTGGTTAGAGATCGTCCGACAGCTTACATCCTTCCACCAGAATATAAAGATATCGCCAAGAAACTTCAGGTATTGGGAGTAGAAGTGAAAAAATTAAAAAAACCTATGAAAGTAGCTGTCGAAAGCTATCGGGTCAAGGATTTAAAAGTTTCAGATGAACTGGAAAGCGGACATTCCACAAGGGAAGTCACGACAACTGTAACTAGCAAAAAACAGGATTTCCCAAAAGGAAGCTATGTATTCGACATGGCCCAGCCAGATGCCAACTTCATCTCCCTTGCCCTCGAACCTGAAGGCATGGACAGCTATGTGACATTCAATTTCATTCCTGCCGACAAAGGGAAAGAACTCCCGATTTACCGTTATATGCAACCAACACGCTTACCCATTAAATAATGCATCTTATCTAAATGACGCTTTGGCAGCTTTCATCGCCAAAGCGTTTTTAGTTTCCATCCTCCTTTATTCATGCTGGGACGATCACCTGACATGATTTCTTGAATGCAACCACAAGTTTTGAATATACATATAAACGGAAAATGTGTTTTTAGAGGAGGAACGTCATTGAACCAACATGTACAATTGGAAATCAATCGCCTTGTTCATCGCTTGAAACAAGACCAATCCGCTGATGGTTCGTGGAATTATCCCTTTGACACTGGGATAACGGCAGATGCCTATATGATTATATTATTGAAAATTTTAGATATGGAAGATGCTCCTCTTATAGAGGCTTTAGTAAATAGAATCGAAAGCAAGCAAACGGAAAACGGGTCATGGAAACTTTTCCATGACGAGAAGGACGGCAATGTTACGGTTACGATCGAGGCTTACTATGGTCTTCTTTTTAGCGGACTCCGAAATAAGCGCGATCCCCATATGAGGAAAGCCAAACAATTCATTCTTTCCAAGGGTGGAATCAAACAGGCCAAAATGTTAACGAAAATGATGCTTACAGTCACAGGACAATATCAATGGCCACGCCTATTCCCCATTCCTCTCGAAGTCGTCTTACTGCCTCCGACCTTTTTCGTCAGCATATATGATCTTTCGGTATATGGGCGGGTCAACATGATTCCATTGCTTTTACTTGGCCATAAAAGATTTCAGATCAAGACCCCGGACACTCCCAGTCTAAAAGATTTATATCACACAAGGGAGGACCGTTCCGAAGAACATGTGTGGGAGGAGTATCGTACCGAAGAATATCGTTCCTTCTTCTCCAAACTTCAAACAGGTGTCAAAACGTTAATTGGGTATCCGGATTATTTGCATTCCTTAGCCTTGGATTCAACGAAAAGGTTTATGCTAGACAGGCTGGAGCCGGACGGGACACTGTACAATTATTTCGGTTCTACCTTTTTTATGATCTTTGCGCTCCTTTCAATTGGTTATTCGAAAAAGGATCCGGTGATTCAAAAGGCCGTTGCCGGTCTGAAGGGGATGGCTTGCTCCGTTGAAGGCCACACACATATCCAGTTCACAACGCCCCATGTTTGGAATACCTCCTTAATAAGTTACGCCCTTCAAGAAGCGGGCATATCTTCCAAAGACCTAACTGTCAAGGCAGCTAATCAGTACTTACTGTCCCGCCAGCATTATATGTATGGAGATTGGCTGATCCATAATCCTAACGCGATTCCAGGCGGCTGGGGGTTCTCGGATTTGAATACCATGAATCCTGATGTGGATGATACGACTGCCTCACTGCGGGCGCTGGCTAAGCAACTTCAAGCAAAACCCGATAATCGGGACAGCTGGCAGCGCGGTGTCTCCTTCACGATATCCATGCAAAATGATGATGGTGGATTTCCTGCCTTCGAACGGAATAACGACCATAAATGGCTGCACCTTCTTCCTATAGAGGGTTCCAAATATCTCCTGACCGACCCTTCTACCGCGGATTTAACAGGGAGAACGCTGGAATTCCTAGGGAACTATACAAATATGAAGAAGCAGGAAGAAGTCAGTAAAAGAGCGGTGGATTGGCTATTGGAGGACCAGAAACGTGATGGATCCTGGTATGGGCGCTGGGGCATCTGCTATCTATATGGCACATGGTCTGCACTGACTGGCATGAAGGCCGCAGGACAATCCACTGAACATCCACCCATCAAGAAAGCCCTAACCTGGTTGAAGAAAATTCAAAATAAAGATGGTGGCTGGGGTGAATCTTGTTACAGTGATATCAAGCAGCAATATATCCCCCTTGGTGCAAGTACCTTGACACATACAGCTTGGGCTGTGGATGCGTTGATATCGGCAACCGAAAAGCCGACAGCCGAAATTGAAAAGGGCATTGCCTTCCTCATCCGCGCAGGTCAACAAGAAAGCTGGACAAATGATTATCCTGCCGGCCAGGGAATGGCAGATTTTTTGTATATCCATTATCATAGCTATCGCTATATTTATCCCCTTTTGGCCTTAAGTCATTACAATAAAAAATTCCTGAATGCTTAATCGCCATTTTAATGTTTTTTTATCATATAAAGGTGAATATGTGGATTACCTGTGGAAAAGAGGTGAATAACAACGAAAAGTTATCCACAATTCAAGGTTATCCACATTCATTTATCCGATAAAATGACTAAAAGCGAGTCATCGATAAAAATTGTCCTTATTTTTATCGAATTTTGTTGATTAATTCATTTCGGATATGTAAAAATGACTTTTTTATGCACCCTTTGTGGATAGTTTGGGGATGAATGATCACTATTACGTAAATACTGTATCCAGTTTATCACTATAGAATTCTATGGCTTTCGCATAAGATTGTATTTCTCGATCGTTGGAGGTTTCCGCAATTATTTTCAATAAGGACTCCATTGCCTGATCATGTTGGCCCAAATTATAAAATGCCATGGCCCTGAATACCAGTAAAGCCTTATCCTCCGGAAACTTAGCCAGTCCGGATTCAAATGTCCGTCTTGATTTTTCATATTCCCCAATGGTGCGGTAAGTGCTTCCCAGCCCCAGGTAGGCCCCTTTTGCGTCCTCCTCCGGCAAACCTAATTTGAGGGCAGCTTCATAATGGGATACCGCCTTTACCTCTAGTCCAAGAATATCCAAACTCCAGGCACACTGATACTGTATAACTGCATCCCCGGGATTTTGCCTTGCCAGATCCATCAATAATTGATTGGATTTTTCAAATTCTTTCTTGCTTCTTAATGACAGTGCCATTTCTAAACTATCCATTGCCATTCCTCCATTGAAAAAGATTCCTAATTGCCCCTATTCGTGAACGTCCATCTAATTCCTTCTTAAATCCGCTTTAGAATGATAATTATTGAATTTAATATGTAAAGAAAGCAGCCCACCTGCATCGGCAAGCTGGAAGAATCAAAAAGACATAATGAGTTAGCGGCTGAATACTTGCCTGATCACCCTTCCATCCTCTATAACCGCAGGTACTTTCAGAGTATCGAAAAAATGGAAGAACAATCCTCGCCTCCTACTTAAAGGGCGGGGTTCGATTCATTCACAAATAACATGTGACGGTGAGCTTCATCCCATCCATATACAGCATCAACAAATGTCATTAATAATGGCAAGTTAGATTGTTAATAAAAAAAGGATCTGCCACTTGGCAAATCCTTTCATACCTTTCAGGTCAAGATATTGATTAATCATCCAACTGGTTTTTCAATACTTTTCCCGTGGTGGCATCTACCACTACATCATATTCCTTTTGTCCTTGGCTTATCTCCAACTCGTACACCAGGATGCCATTCTCCGAATCCAGCTCTGCATCAGTCACTTGACCATCCACCTCTTTCAAGGCAATCTTTTCAGCTTGATCCATGCTGATTTTTGCAGTTTCCACCGCTTGTTGTGTGCTCATATCCTCATCGTCATCGTTTTCCATCTCCTGAGAAAGAATCTCTCCTTTTTCAGCATCAATGTCTACGTCTTGATAACCTTCTTTCGTTTTAACGGTCATCTCATAGGTCATCGGCTGGTCCCAATCCTTTTCAAATTGAGTAACTTCCCCGCCTAGTTTTTCTGAAATCATTTTTACAGCCTCGTCCTCGGATAGTGCACCCTTATTGACCGCATATACCGCCGTTCCAGCAGCACCGCCAAAAAGCAATACTGAGGCTACGGAAACCGTCATGATTACCTTTTTCCTTTGAATGATACCTTCTTTTATCGTACTCCACTGCTTTTTCATGAATGAATTCCTCCTTTAATTTGTTACCTTAAGAATAACCATCCTTCATGAAAGGAACATGAACGCTAGATTAGAATTTGATGAGAAAGAGTGATAGTAACCAAAGTCCCCTCTCCCACTTCGCTTTGGATTTCCAATTTACCGTCTAATGACTCAACAAGTGTCCGGGCGATGGAAAGCCCGAGTCCATTGCCTCCCGTTTTCCGTGCCCTCGATGAATCCACGCGATAAAAACGTTCAAATACATGCGGGATATGTTCTGGTGATATCCCTGCGCCTTGATCTTTCACACCAATGAAAATTTCATTAGCCTCCCGTGTTATGATGATCTGTATTCCCGATTCACTGTATTTCATGGCATTGTCCAATAGGATGACAAGCACCTGTTCAAGCTTGCTGGAAATGGTTGTTGCATATATTTCCTTAAACTCGGATTGTATCTTTATTTCTCGATTACCTGTCCTTCTAAATGTTTGGGCAATCTGTTCACAAAACGAAATAAGTTCGATTTTTCCTTCCATATCCACTGAAGGTTCCGTTTGGGAAGCCGACTGGAGCAGATGTTCCGTCAGCTGTTTCATCCGGATGGCTTCATGATGGATTGCCTCCACCGCCTCTTCCTGAATCGCCTCGTCCTTCATTCCCCAGCGTTTCAATAGAGAGGAGTAGCTTTCAATGACCGTAATCGGTGTTTTCAATTCATGTGAAGCATCTGAAAGGAATTGCTGCTGTTGGTTATAATTCCGCTCCAGCCTATCTATCATCCTGTTGAATGACACCCCCATCACCTGAAGCTCGTCCTTTGATTGGTCTGATAGCGGTATCCGTTTGAATTCTCCACTTGTCTCAATATCCTTCATTGTTCCGCTCATGATCGATATGGGTTTGAGTATTAGATTGGCCAGCCACTTACCGGCAAGAATGGATAAAAGAATGACAAAAAGGGACGCCCCGCCTAAAACGAGGGCAAGAGTCGATAAATTATCAAGGAGGGTATCCTGCGGCTGTGTGACCTCGATCATCCCTAGCTTCTTCCCTTCTTCAGGATAAGGGTAACGGTAGGTCAATACATAATCCCCGTCAGCTTTGGTGAAATCGAATCCTTTCTCGGTAATGGCTTTAACCGCCAGCCCCTGAAGGTCCTCTTCATCAGTAAACGATTTTACCAATCTCCCATCAGTGCCAAATATCCGTACCATTCCATCGTCTGGGGTATACGGCTCCATTAAATCGGAATCACCTGAAATCAAATCTTTCGACAGGATATTTTCTGCAATTAATGAAGCTTGATCTTCAAGCAGGTCCCGTTCCCTTTCAACCGATATCCAAAGAAAGGCGAGTAAAACGATGATACTCAACAATATAAGCATGACGCTTAAAAAAAGGCTGGAATACGATTGGATTTTCGTCCGAATCTTCATACAGGCTCCTTCAAGCTGTAACCTACCCCGCGGTAAGTATGTATGAGCTGCAAATCAAAGGGGTAATCTATTTTTTTACGTAAATAACGGATATACACATCAACCACATTCGTATCCCCTGCAAAGTCATATCCCCAAACATGTGTCAGGATTTGATCCCTTGAAAGCACTTGATTCTTATTTTGCAAAAGATAAACCAGCAAATCGAACTCGCGGGAAGTCAGCTCAATCATTTTGCCTTGCCTGTGAATGTCCCTTGTACCAAGGTTCAATTGAAGATCATGGACCTTAAGTTCATCCGATTCCCCTTCTGATTGGCTCACCCGTACATTGGTACGAAAACAAGCACGGATCCGTGCCAGCAGCTCTTCGATTTCAAACGGTTTCGTTACATAATCATTCGCACCATGGTCCAGCCCATTCACCTTGTCTGGCACAGCATCCCTTGCAGTTAGAAGGATGACTGGGGTTGAACCATTCTTTTTCCGGTAACGCCTAAGTACTTCTATGCCATTCAACTCGGGCAGCATCACATCCAATAAGATTAAATCCCACTCTTCGGCTTCTGCCCTTTCCAGACCTGTCTTTCCGGTAAAAGCCGATTCGGTTAGATAACCCTCATGATTAAGTTCCAGCTGGAGGACCCTCGCGATTTTTTCTTCATCTTCTATTATTAAAATCCTTTTATTCATGTTTACCACCACCTACCCCTTAGTGTACTGAAGAAAAATGAAAATATCATGAGAAATTGAGCCGTCCACAAAAAAATCCCATGAAAAAACGACTTTATTTAAAATATCCGGACTAAGGGAATCAAGGCCTATAAAAGACCAAAAAGAAGCGGATGTGAAAAGAAAATTCCGATAGATTCCTCACAATCGTAAGAGTTTCCCTATACTTAAATAATAAAAGCCTATATATCAATGGTTAACCAAAATAAAAAGACTATGGAATCTTTCCATAGTCAATGTTTTGCTTTATATGGGATGAACCTCTCACTAGTTTGAAGAAATTTGCGACACTCCTGCTGAATAACTGGCTAGCCTAGACCCCACAGACGCTTGCTTTGATGTGGCTTGGCAGAAAATCGGCGGAAAGGGAGCGGATTTCTGAAAACAACTGGATCGTTTAATAATGATTATTCAGCAATCCAATGTTGATCAATGAATTCATCACGTCCTGATTTCGCACGGTCCGCTTTATAATCTTCTTTGTTTTTTTTATGGTAGCCTTGATGGTATTCTTCGGCAGGATAAAAAGTTTGGGCCGGAAGGATTTCCGTTACGATGGGTTTCTGGAACTTCCCGCTGGCTGCTACCTTTTCTTTCGCCTCAAGAGCCAGTTTCTCTTGAGCTTCATCATGATAGAAGATGGCTGTTCGATACTGGCTTCCCCTGTCATGGAATTGACCACCATCGTCGGTTGGATCGATTTGCTGCCAATATAGTTCCAGCAGTCTTTCATAAGGAAATAACAGAGGGTTGAAAGTGATTTCAACGACTTCATAATGTCCCGTAGTTCCCGTCTTCACTTCCTCGTAAGTCGGGTTTTCGACCTGTCCTCCTGTATAACCGGATACGATTCCCCCAATCCCTGGTTGTTCTTCAAATGGTGTCACCATGCACCAAAAACAGCCTCCAGCAAATGTAGCTTTTTGCATAATGGTCATCTCCTTCCTATATATAATAAAAATTAATATACCATATCCTGATCCCAACACTGTGTTTTTTTGATTTGCGAAGTCCATACGCCATTCGCGCCAAACGGGATTACCCTTGGATCAATCTTTCGACCAGCCCTTTTCCTTGAATCTTACAATAGCTTCAACGCGATTGCTTACCTCCAATTTATCAAGAATGACCGAAATATAATTACGAACCGTTCCATTGGTCAGATAAAGCTGGCTGGCGATTTCTTTTGTTGTCTTGCCATCTGCAATCAATTCAAGCACTTGGCTCTCTCGTTCAGTCAAAGGGTTTTCTTCTTCAAAAGCCATATCCACCAGCTCAGGAGCATAAATTCGCCGACCATCCATGATGACACGGATCGAGTTTGCGAGTTCCTCACTTGGACTATCCTTCAGCAGATATCCACCTACCTCGGCCTTTCTGGCTCTTTCAAAATACCCAGGGCGTGCAAAAGTGGTTAAAATGATGACTTTGCATTGGTGGCCCTGATCCTTGATCTCTTCCGCTACATCGAGCCCGGTTTTGACTGGCATTTCAATATCCGTAATGCAGATATCCGGCTTTAAACGATTGACAAGATTCATTGCTTCTTCCCCATTGCTCGCTTTTCCGACAACTTCCATATCCTCTTCCAAATCAAGGATGGAACCTAGCGCACCAAGCAGCATCCGCTGATCTTCAGCAATTACGATTCGAATCAATGTTAATCCCACCTATCCATTATTTTTTATAGCATTCGGAACCCTTATATAAAGTGTAGTTCCCTCAGTTGATTGAATATCCAGGCTGCCATTAACGAATTCAAGCCTTTCTTTCATACCTTGAAGTCCATTGCCTTTATAAAACTCTGATTTATGTGAAAGCCCCACTCCATTATCCTGGACTTTGATCGTCACTCCAGTCTGTAATTCCTCGATGACGATATTACAGGAGTCGGCCCGGCTATGTTTGACGATATTGGTCACAGCTTCTTTCAAGCACATGCTTAAAACCGTTTCAACAAGCAATGGGGTATCTTGCAATTCCGCAGTGCCTTCCAAATTGAAATCTATCTCGGCCGCTTTCAATATTTGCTTGACCCGGATGATTTCATCACTTAATTTGGCCCCACGCATTTCCGACACCATTTCCCGTACTTCCTTGAGTGCCGTCCTCGCCGTTTGACGGATATCCTTGATCTCCTTCTTAGCCGAATCCGGATTTAAATCAATCAATTTCCCTGCAAGGTCACTTTTCAAGCCAATCAAAGAAAGTTTTTGTCCAAGTGTATCATGTAAGTCACGGGCAATCCGTTGACGTTCTTCCATTTTGCCAAGCTCGGATATTCTTTTATTAGCATCTTCCAATTGTTCTTCAAGCCTATCCCGTTTATTCCGATTATATGTGTTGAATGGGAGAAGGATCACGCCCACTACACAAATGAGCATAAAGGGAAATTGCGAAAAGAAGGTAGGGTCCTTCATGATGAATCCAATATTGACAGACACGATGGTAGCTAATAGCTGAATCGAATACAATACGAAAAATCCGACCTTATTTTGAACATTCCCAATAAAGAATGCTAAGAAAAGAGAAAAGTAAATGTAGCTGAAAAATATGGTCATGGATATGGATATGACTATTTGTATCGCCGTCCATACATATACGGGCCATCCCTTCGAAACGAATGAGAGACCATATGATATGAAAAACAAAATGATCATGACGATTCCAAAGACAATCTCCAACATCGAAGAAGATTTGAAAATGAAATAAAAAGGTAGGATACAAAAAATGATCCAGACATAAGGGCTCAGCCCTGTGTTCTTGGGAAAGATATGATACCAACTTTGCATGGCGCCGCCTCTATTTCTTTTTACCCTAGTATATACTAAGGAGTTTCATCAAAAAACCACCCAATGGAAATTGAATGGTTTTTTGATGAACTATTTATTTTTCTTGAAGACTTGGACGTTTATTATTGATTTCCACCTTTGATTTTGTTTCATTTAGACGTTCCTTAATCTCTTTAAAACTTACAAACGTCTTGTTTTCTCCATCATAAAGGCGGAAGCGAAGCGATTTTAAACTTGAACTAAGGGTGATTGTCGTTGCCTGCTGCAAAGGCAGGGTGGAATCATGGACTTTTTCCAGATTATAGTTCGGCACCCTTGGACTAAGATGATGCACGTGGTGGAAACCGATATTACCGGTTACCCATTGCAAAACCTTTGGAAGCTTATAATAAGAACTTCCATCAATGGCAGCCTTCACGTAATCCCATTCCGATTCCTCTTCGAAATAAGAATCTTCGAACTGATGCTGTACATAAAACAGCCAGATGCCCAGTGATCCCGTTACAAAAAGCATCGGTACCTGGATCATCAGGAATGCCTGCCATCCGATAGCCAAGCATAAAAGACCATAAATTGCCACGATTGCGGCATTTGTCAAATACGTATTCATCCGTTCCTTCTTTTTAGCGCCTTTTTTATTCAGACGATTCGATACAAGAAATAGATAAAATGGACCTAATCCAAACATGACGATCGGATTTCTATATAATCGGTAAGCCAGACGCCCCCAGAATGAAGCGGCTATATATTCATCAACGGTCATGATCCAAATATCTCCTGTACCGCGTTTGTTTAAATTACTGCTTGTGGCATGATGTATGGAATGGCTATGCTTCCATTGCTCATACGGAAATAATGTAACGATTCCACTGATTGTACCCAGGATGCTATTCGCTTTCCTGCTTTTGAAAAACGATTGATGACAGCAATCATGGAAAATGATGAAAATCCTGACTACGAATCCTGAAGCCAGGACGGCCAATGCAAGGGTCAGCCAGTATGAAATGGTTAAGCTTTGATAAGCTAAAAACCATAACAGGAAAAATGGCGGAAATGTATTTATAAGCTGTTTCACACTTGATTTAGTATTGGATTTTTCAAAAGGGGCAATATCTTTTCTCAATTGTTTATGATTACTCATGATTTCCTCCTCATATATTTTATATAGAACTTGGAGTGTTTTAATAGCTTGCATATTTCGCAAACCTTAGTTATGCCTTGGCAGCATTTGTTCCTTAAGTATAGGATTAATAACCGATCTTCTATAGTCATAAACGTCAATTTACTGGCATGACAAATGTCATATACTTGTCTACTTCATGACTTTTCACACGTATTTTTTCCTTTTCCATCATTTTTACCCCTCAAAAAACAAAATCCCTTCAACCAAACCACATTTATTCAAATTCCAATATCCGAATGCCGATTCAAATACAGCCAAATATTTATTCGATTAAACACAAAAAAAAGATCCGCCACCTGGCGAACCCATTCAAAACTTGATGGCGTAAACCCGTTCTGGCCGGCCTACCGTGCCATAGGTTAAATCGGCATCAATTTTTTCCTCGGATATCAAGTGTTCAAGATAACGTCTTGCCGTTGTCCTGCTCACTCCGATTTCCTTTGCCACTATCTCGGCAGTTAACCCAGGGGAGGCTTTCCCCAACACAACCATCACCTTCTCCAAGGTCATCCGATCGATCCCTTTTGGCAGTGAAGTCATTTCCCTTTCCTTTTCATTCATTTCCTTCCGTAAAAGCTTATCAACCTGTTGCTGCGTTACGGGGAAATTGCCCTTTTCCATTTCAGACAATTTTATATAATACTCTTGATATCGGCACAAGGACTGCTTGAAACGCTCAAATGCGACAGGCTTGATAATATAATCAAATATGCCGATTTTGATGGCTTCCTGGACTTTTTCGATTTCTTTAGCTGCCGTTATCATAATGACATCCATTTGTTTGCTTTGCTGCTTGATTTCTTTCAAGATATCGAGCCCATTCATATCCGGAAAGTACATATCGAGCAGTAATAGATCCGGCTGCATGATTTCAATGAAGCTTTTAGCCTCGACATAACTTGACGCGATCCCGACCGTTTGAAACCCCTCGATTTTTTCGATGAATAGCTTTTGTATCTCGGCAATCCGTAAGTCATCTTCTACGATCAAAACTTCTATATCGCGATTGGCCTTCATTTAATCACCCCTCTGTTTTTTGGTATGGCTACGGTAAAGATCGTATATTCCCCTTCTTTCGTCGAAAAAGTGATAGATCCTCCTAATCCATCAATCGCTTCCTGAACTAGGCTCAACCCTATACCTGAATTTGTTTGATGATTTTTCGTCGTAAAACCGTTCTGGAAAATCCGTTCGGTAACATCCGAATTCATTCCTCTTCCATTATCTTCAACTTCGATGATCAGCTCTTTACCCAAGTCCGTGACGAATAACGAAACCCTTTTTTCCTCCCTTTCGTTTTCCCGTACAGCTTCGAAGGCATTATTGATAAGGTTGCCGATGATCGTAACTAATAAATCCCGATCTATTTCGGACGGAATATCCTTAAAACTGCTCTCTCTATCAATTGTAAAATCAATTTTCAGCTCGCTGGCTAAACTTACCTTCCCTAGGATGAACCCAGCAATAATCGGATCAGGAACTTCCTTCATGAGAAAGTGAATGAAGCCTTGGGTAACATCGACTTCCTTCGATATGAACTCCATCGCTTCTTTATGGGATCCCAGTTGAATCAAACCTAGTAAAGTATAAAGCCGATTGGAATATTCATGTGTCTGGGCCCTCAGCCCTTCTGCATAAGCCTTAACATGTGATAGTTCTTGAAGGAGATTGGATAGTTCAGATTTATTCCTCAAACTTGCAACCGCACCGATGACTTCACCCTGTCCATTCAAAATGGGAATCCGGCTAGCCAAAAAAATTTCACCGTCAATCATGAATTCCTGATCATACTCGGCCTGTGCCGTGCTGACTACATCAAGCAAATGTGTATGCGTTATGACTTCTTCAATTTTTTGCCCGCGAAGCATGATGTCTTTAGGGATATGTAGGATTTTATGCGCCGTTTCATTGACGACGGTGATTCTCCCATGAACATCAATGGCAATGATACCTTCATGAATCGATTCCAAAATGGCATGCTTCTCTTGGAACATCCAGGCAATCTCTTTTGGCTCCAGTCCCAATATCGCCTTTTTTATATTGAATGAAATGAAAAAGGCTATCAAAAGACCACCGATTAAGATAAAAGAGATGGTCCATACTATCTTTCTTTGTATTCTGGACACTTCTTTTTCAATATCATCCTGAAGGTAGCCAACAGAGACTACACCAATGACTTTTCCATTTGCCATTATCGGGGATTTCCCCCTTATGGAAGGACCCAATGTCCCAGTTGACTCCGTGATGATGGATTTCCCATTCCAAACCTCGCCATTATCTCCCCCTACCATTTTCTTCCCGATCAAGTTAGGATCTGGATGGGACAGCCGTTTTTCATTCTCATCTCCTATTACTATAAATTCCGCATCGATCTGCCTGCGAATCTTTTCCGCAATGGGCTGAATGATTACAGAAGGATTATCATTTCGAAAAGCTTGTTTAATTTCAGGCAGCAAAGAAATGGTCTGGGCAACCGACAATGCTTTTTCCCCTGTTTCCTGTTTCAGGTTATTTTCTAAGATATTTATAAAAATAACTTCAAAGATTCCACCCATTAAGATGATTAACGTACAGATGCCCAGCATCAACTTGGTGTGTAAACGCATTCAATCACCTCTTCTACATCATATAAAAAAAAACCCCTTTAAAAAAGGGGTTTTTTCATAACATTCAGAAAATATGCATTAACCTTCAATATTGATGACAACATCCTTCCCTCTCTTCTTAAGTAAAACCGGAATGAGCAGCCATAATGCCGTTACAATCAGGAAGGTCAGGGAAAGCGGCCGAGTGAAAAACAAACTGTAATCCCCATCGGATATCGTCAATGCCCTGCGCATATTATTTTCTATCATCGGTCCTAAAACCAGCCCTAATACCAATGGGGCGATTGGATAATCATTTTTACTTAAGAAATATCCCAAGACCCCGCATCCTAATAATAGCAATAAATCATAAGTCGATACTTGTACCGCATAAACGCCAAAAATGGAAATCGCGATAATGATCGGAATCAAATATTTCTTTGGCGTTTCAATGATTTTCGCAAAAACCTTAACGAGCGGGAGATTAAGGATGAGGAGCATCAAATTCCCAATGAACATACTGGCGATGAGACCCCAGGCCACCTGAGGATGATCCTCGAATAATAATGGACCAGGCTGAACATTGTACATCATGAGCGCCCCCATTAAAATGGCCGTTGTACCGGAACCTGGAATTCCCAGCGTCAATAATGGAATCATCGCCCCCCCGGATGCCGCGTTATTGGCCGTTTCAGGTCCAGCCACTCCAGCAATCGTCCCCGTACCAAATTTCCCAGGTTTTTTTGAAATCCGTTTTTCCATAAGGTATGAGAAGAAAGAAGCAAGAGTGGCCCCTGCACCAGGCAGGATTCCTACAAAGAAACCCAAGAGCGATCCCCGGGCAATGGGACCCGCAGACTCCTTGAATTCTTCTTTGGAAGGAATCAAATTATTGATTTTCGCGATTTCCCCATCTTCCTCTTCTTTTTCCAAGATTGTCTTGAATACTTCTCCAAGGGCGAATAGTCCCACTGCAATCGTCAGGAATTCGACCCCTTGATATAGCCATGGTATATCGAATGTAAAACGGGCGATGCCTGATACATTATCAATGCCTATCGTCGCGATCAACAAACCGCAAACCGTCATGATCAGTGCCTTGGTTACGGATTTTCCGGCGAGACCACTGACAGCCGCCAGCCCTAGAAGCATGAGCGAAAAATACTCAGCCGGACCGAATTTGATGGCAATCGTCGATAATGGCTGAGCTAAGGCAATCATGGCGATAAGGGTGACGATCCCTCCAACGAAAGAACCGATGGCCGATATGGATAAAGCACTCCCCGCTCTGCCCTTCTTCGCCATTTGGTAGCCATCCAATGTGGTGACGACAGAAGAAGATTCGCCCGGTGTATTCAATAAGATGGAAGTTGTCGACCCTCCATACATCGCTCCATAATAAACACCAGCAAGTAAAATGATGGCGCTTGTCGCTGCTTGCTCTGGTGGAAGTCCGCCTGTAATGGAAGCAGTTACCGGAATTAAAAGAGCCACACCGCTCATCGGCCCGATTCCCGGCAAAACGCCAACTGCCGTTCCAATCAATACTCCGACAAATGCAAAAAGTATGTTATACCATGTAAGTGCCGTTTCAAATCCTTGAATTAAATAATCAAAAGTGCCCACTTGCCATCCCCCTTCCTTTTATGAAAACCAGATTGGCCAACCCGGCAGTGTTCCCTTTAAAACATTCACGAATAAAAAATAGATGATTCCGGAAAACCCTGCGGATATGATGAGCGATGTCACCCACTTATTCCGTTCCATCGTTTGAAAGCAAACAAACAAAAAGAGGAAGGTCGTAATGACATATCCTATCGTTTCCAATGTCAAAATATAAATCAATGTGGAGAGTACAATGATGATAAAGGGCTTATATTCAAACTTTTCCTTACTCGATTCCTGCCTCTTGCCCCGATATGACTCATAGAACAAGCGAATGCTTAAAGCAGCAAGGACGAGCCCCAGTACAAAAGGGAAAATGTCCGGTCCTACCGAACTTCCATAAGAAGAACTGGCCAGTTTCCTGCTTCCAATCATAAACAGCACTCCGACAGCCAGAAAGGCTACAGATGCAAAGCGATCAAATTTCACGTCCATCCTTATCCCTCCATTTCAGAAAATAAGAAGAAGGTGAAAGCACCTCCTTCTTCTCCATTATTTTTCCATGCCTAAAGCTTCCAATAATTGCTGTACCTGTTTCTCCTGTTCTTCTAAAAACTTGCTGAATTCTTCACTATTTTTATATTCTTGTTCCCATCCTTGAACTTCCACTTCCTTTTTCCATTCAGAAGTTTCCACTAACTTTGCAATGGATCCGTCCCAAAAGGTTTTCGCTTCCTCAGACATATTCTGAGGTCCAAAAACGCCTCTCCAAATCGTGAATTCCGCATCAACACCCTGTTCCTTTGCAGTCGGTATGTCTTTTAGATCTCCACCCAAACGTTCAGTCGAGGTTACGGCCAACACTCTAATCTTTCCTGCCTTTAAAAATTCCCTGACACTGGATGCATCCGTTCCGATTACATCCGCATTTCCACCAAGCAATGCCGTAATCGCTTCCCCGCCACCGTCGTACGAGACGTACTTAAGTTCTGTTGGATTCAAACCATATTCATAGGCTGGAAGAATGGAAATCAAATGATCCATGGATCCCGGAGCCGATCCTCCTGCAAAAGTTAACTTACGCGGATCTTTCTTCACCACTTCCAGCACTGATTTCAAATCCTTGAATTCAGAATCCGCCTTTACCACTATCGCTCCATAATCCTTTGTCAGCTGCGCCAAAGGAGTCGTATTTTTATATCCATAAGGACTGTTGCCCTCTTTTTTAAGGTTATTGATGATGACAGGCGGTGAATTCACGAACAGCATGTCATTATTATCCGCTTGCTGTGTTGCATAATCCGCCATGAAGACAGCACCCCCGCCACCGGGTTTGTTTTCGACGGTTAATGGCTGGTCCACCAGTTTTGTCTCAGCCAAGACCTTAGTAAATGAACGGGCGGTTAAATCCCATCCCCCACCTGCACCCGACGGAGCAACGATCGTTATGGCCTTTTTCGGATAACCTGTACTTTCTTTCTTTTCTCCCGATGTATCCGAACTGCTGCATGCACCTAAACTTAAAGCTAACGAACCTGCCAATATGACTGCAGAAATCTTTTTACGAGAAAACATATGAATCCCCCTTTTGAAAGCGTTTTCTTAATTCTACAGAAATATCTTCCACATCTTTAATTATCCACCTAAAATACATAAATTCCATAATCTCTATATTGTTCATAAAGTTTTATGGGGAGACATTGGGAAAAGACTGCCCATGAGAGCAGCCCTGCTAAAATAGTATTTTTGATAGATATACGACCATCGTTACCGTTATACTGCTGAATAAAGTCGACATCAAGACCGCCTGTGCCGCATATTCCGGATGGTTATCATATTCCAAAGCGAATAATGCGCTGTTTCTTGATGTTGGAAATGAGCTTGCGATGAATAATCCCTGAGCGACAGTCCCTTCCAATCCCAGCATGAGAATGATAAGGAATGCGATGGATGGTGAGAGTATTAAGCGTCCAATCAAGCTAAGGATAAGCGGAAGCGGGAAATGCGTAATTTTCAAGTAGGCACTCTGAGCACCCAATGTAATCAGGGCAATCGCTATGAAAGCACTCGCGATATTATCGATCGGGGTCCATAAGAACAGAGGAATATCGAAAGAAGCAGCCTGTAAAAGAAAACCGAGTAATAGAGCATAAATGACTGGATTCTTCAAAAACTCACGAATGGCACCCTTTGCACTTTTTGTATGGACGGAAACGGAATTCATCAATCCATAGGTATAGGTCAACAGGTTTTGAAAAATGATCACGATGACTTGGATCGACAGGCCAAGAGGATTGCCATGAAAAACCATCTGGCTGACGGGTAACCCGAAATTGGCTGAGTTATTCAGGACCACACTATTTTTAAACGTGGCAGAAAGACTTTGATCAAATCGGGCAAGTTTAGCAATCACTGTACTCACGATGATGAGGCTTAATGCTTGAAGAGCAAGGAAGCTGAATATCTGGACAATCATCCCCCCGCCCATGTTGCTTTGATAGATATTGACAAAGCTAATGGCCGGCATGAGCAGGAAGTGATTCAATTTAGACAGCGTATTCATATCCAGTTTGAATTTACGATGAAGGATGGCCCCCGCCCCTATAAGGAAAAAGACCGGCACAATGACATTCAATACGATTAGAAATAGGACACTCATTTGACTTCCTCTCCATTCCATAGGCAAGGTCCTGATGATTTATATCTCCCATCTATCATAATGCCGGGAAAACCATAATTAAAATACTAATAAATTATCGTTAACCATTCAAAAATGGAATGATGAAAAAGCACAGAAGTTTCTGCGCTTCATTTAAATATCCCTCATGAAATCGACACCTTTGACAAATTGGACAAACTCTTTGACCAGTTTTAATTCCAGCGACTTTTCATGATATAACATCCACGTATTCCTAATAAGGGGATTACCTTGCTTATCCAAAAGGTCCCATTGACGGAGATTTTGGTCTTTCTCCAATAAAACGCTAGGAAGAATCCCATACCCCAACCCATTCCTTACCATTTCTTTGCATGTATCCCCTTTGTCCACTTCCATCCCCACCAATGGAGGTCCTGCAAAATTGTCTCTCCACCAATTATCGATCATTGTTTTTAAAAGGGCGTCGGTCCCATAATCGATCCTCGGCAATGAAGGCAGGTCCCGGACCTCTATTTTTTCCTTAGAAGCAATACAAATCGTTTCCTCAAAAAGATGGTGCCTTGACCCGGACCATTGATAGTCCCCCCGAACGATCCCGACATGCACTTCTTCCTTATAAATGAGGTTCAGTACTTCTTTACTCCATCCGGTAGTCACCTGGAAATCCACTTTAGGATATCGCTCACGGAATATTTTTAACAGGCCAGGCAATTTATGCAGCGTAATATAGTTGGAAACACCCAGCCGTAATGTTCCACTGATCTCCTGACCCATATTGAACGCTGTCTCTTTTATCTGACGGAGCCGGATCAGCATCTCATCTGCACAGATGGCCAGATACTCCCCTTGAGGGGTGAACTGCACTCCTCTTGTTCCCCGCTCTACAATCTTTAAATTGAATTCCTTCTCTATTTGTTGAATTCGTTTCGTTAGAGAGGGTTGCGAGATATATAAACTTTGCGCCGTTTTAGTAATATTCTTGTGTTCATGCAACACCTTTAAAATATGCCAATCCCTTTCGTTCATAACCCTTCCCCCGATACGCTTTTCCTTGAATGCTTTATCCAAACTGTATCACAAAAGGCCTGATGGATATATCCTTTTACAAAGACAAAAAAGCCCAAGCCATGCCGGCAAGTAAAGCGCATTCTCCAACCCGCCTTAGGAGCAGCATCTTTCAGCGGAGGATAATCAGTCATTCAATTGAATTCTTTCAGGGCAGGTATAGATATTCAGTGAATCATTACGAATGAACCCGACCGTGGTGATCCCCAATCCTTCAGCCAACTCCAAAGCCAATTCGGTTGGAGCGGATTTCGAGAGTATCAGTTCACAGCCGATCTTCGCCACTTTCAAGAGAATTTCCGATGAAATCCGGCCGCTGAACACGATGGCTTTCCCTTCTATCGAAATACCATTTTTCAAGCAATGGCCGTATATTTTGTCCAAGGCGTTATGCCTTCCAATGTCCATCCTGCTTAATACGAGGCCATCGACATCACATAATGCGGCATTGTGAACTCCGCCTGTATTCTGGAAGGTGACAGCAGAATTTTGTAAATCCTTCATCAAGCGGAAGCAGTCATCAGGAGTCAATTTTACCGAAACATGATCCATTTTCTTGGCAGTCAATGCATCATTCACAAAGACGAATCCCTGTCTGCTCATCCCGCAGCAAGATGTGATATACCGCTTATTTTGAAAGTCCTGGTAGTAAGGGTTCACTTTATCAGTCTTCACATGGACAAAGCCTTCTTTTTCCTGGACCCAGATTTCTGTTATCTCTTCATATTTTTTGATGATGCCTTCCGAAGCCAAATAACCAATCACCATATCTTCGATGTATTCAGGTGTACAAACCATCGTGACAAATTCCTGGCCATTTATTTTCACAGTAACGGGAAACTCCGTTACGACCGTATCTTCCATTCGCTCCATGTTACCTTTGGTTATCCGGATGATGTCCCTCTTCATTTCAATCGCTTTCATGTTCCCACTCCTTTTAATATCCAGGAGCCAATTGACCAATATGTAAGGAACATGGTCAATGCCCGTTGAGTTTGTCAGCAATATTCTTATCAAATACAAATACGGAAATCGCTATGTTCTCTTTGATTTTGATGTCTGAAAACAAATGGACCAGTTTAGCTCCAACCAGTTCTTCCATTCCATCAGGAGGACTCTCTGAATACACATCCTGTATCATTTTGGTTCGTGCTGAATGGACCATGTCCCTTCCTTCCTCTGATCTTGATATGAACATTTCCGTAGGAGTCAAATTCCCATATAGTGTAGTAACGGCCATATTATCGACGAAAACCGTGTGTATGCGGTCTGGCCCTTTACCGAAGAGTTCCTTGCGCAGCTTACGAATCATATCATTGAATTCATGAATACCTTTTGACACCCTTACGTCACTCCAATTCAAGGAAATTAAGTTCTCAATTGTCTTATCATAAAACAACGCGAAGAAAAACGAAAGGCATTTGGGAATGATAACCTCCATCAAGGATTGTTTCTCCTTAAAATTAAAGTTATAATATCAAAGAGGAAAGTTGGGAGCATAATAGTGTACTGTTGTGTCCCCATCTTTTTTAAAATTATCCATTATGGTATGGATTGGTATATTGGCAAGCATTGCTATTAAACTTTTCCACCATGACCTACACTTCCGTTCAGAGCCGGAGGTGTGATCATGGTGGTTTTTTGCGTGTTTTTGGCTATAAAAGGGGGATATATAATGAGCGATTCAAACATCACCATCAAAATCAATGGAATGGATTATACCGCTAAAAACGGTGCGACAATACTGGAAGTCATCAATCAAAACGAGATAGCCCATCCACAGATTTGTTATGTACCTGAAGTGGATCCGATCCAAACATGCGACACATGCATCGTCGAGGTTAACGGGAAACTCGTCCGATCATGTTCCACACCTGCAATGAACGGCATGGATATTGCCTTGGACTCAAACAAGGCAAAAGAAGCCCAAACCGAAGCCATGGACCGTATCCTGGAAAATCATTCTTTATACTGTACTGTATGTGATAATAATAACGGAAATTGCAAACTGCATAACACAGCAGAATTAATGGAAATTGAGCACCAAAAATATCCTTACACACCGAAAGTGGAATTGGGTGCCGTCGATATGTCCCATCCGTTTTACCGGTATGATGCCAATCAATGCATCGCATGCGGGCAGTGTGTTGAAGTCTGCCAAAACCTTCAGGTCAATGAGACTCTGTCCATCGACTGGGAAGCAGAACGCCCTCGGGTAATCTGGGATGAAGGAACGGAAATCAATAACTCATCTTGTGTAGGCTGCGGACAGTGTGTAACCATTTGTCCTTGTAATGCTCTAATGGAAAAATCGATGCTTGGTGAGGCTGGTTTCATGTCAGGTTTGAAAAACGATATGCTTGAACCAATGATTGACCTTGTTAAAGAAGTGGAACCTGGATACAGCGGGATTTTTGCCATTTCGGAAATTGAAGCGGCTATGCGTGAAACACGGACGAAGAAGACAAAAACGGTCTGTACGTTCTGTGGGGTAGGATGTACATTCGAAGTCTGGACCAAAGGCCGTAAAATCCTTAAAGTCGAACCTACTCATGAAGGCCCCGTTAATGCGATTTCCACTTGTGTTAAAGGGAAATTCGGTTGGGACTTCGTAAACTCGGAAAAACGTTTGACCAAGCCCCTGATTCGTAAAAATGGAAGATTCGTTGAATCAAGCTGGGATGAAGCACTTGATTTGGTTGCATCCAGACTCGGTTCGATCAAACAGCAATACGGTGGAAATTCAGTAGGCTTCATTTCCTCATCCAAGATCACGAATGAAGAAAACTATGTAATTCAAAAACTTGCACGGCAAATGTTTGAAACGAATAACGTCGACAATTGCTCTCGTTATTGCCAATCCCCGGCAACAGACGGATTGTTCCGTACAGTCGGCATGGGTGGAGATGCTGGTACGATTAAAGATATCGCCGCCGCAGGTCTCGTCATCATCGTTGGGGCTAACCCGGCAGAAGGACATCCGGTTCTGGCGACTCGCGTTAAACGGGCCCAAAAGCTTCACGGACAAAAACTGATCGTTGCGGACATTCGTAAAAATGAAATGGCCGAGCGTTCTGACATCCATATCAGTCCAAAACAAGGAACAGACCAAGTTTGGCTGATGGCCGTTACAAAATATATGATCGATCAAAGCTGGCATGATCAAGAATTCATAAATGAAAATGTTAACTTCTTCGATGATTATAAAGAAGTACTTGAGAAATATACCCTGGAATATGCAGAACTGAACACAGGTATTTCAAAAAAAACATTGATCCAAATAGCTGAAAGCATTCGCGATGCAGACGGTACATGCATTCTCTGGGGAATGGGCGTAACACAAAACACTGGTGCTTCCGATACATCGGCTGCAATTTCCAACCTGCTTTTAGCTACAGGTAACTACCGTCGCCCAGGAGCGGGAGCTTATCCACTTCGCGGCCACAACAATGTACAGGGCGCATGCGATATGGGCACCCTTCCAACATGGCTTCCAGGATATCAGCATGTTTCCGATGATGCGGCACGCGCTAAATTCGAAAAAGCTTATGGGGTGAAAATCGACAGCAAACCAGGCATGAACAATATCGAAATGCTCGAAGCGATTGATAAAGGCGACATGAAAGCCATGTATCTTGTAGGTGAAGATATGGCACTCGTTGATGCGGATGCAAACCATGTCGATAAAGTGTTATCAGGATTGGATTTCTTTGTTGTCCAGGATATTTTCCTCTCAAGGACAGCACAATATGCTGACGTGGTATTACCCGGAGCTCCATCTCTTGAAAAAGACGGAACGTTCACCAATACGGAGCGCCGTGTACAGCGTTTATATAAAGCCCTTCCAACTTTGGGAGATTCTAAAGCGGACTGGGAGATCACTCAAGAGATCGCCAACCGCTTAGGTGCGAATTGGGACTACACCCATCCCAGTGAAATCTATGATGAAATGGCAAGCCTGTCACCAATATTCAGCCAAGCGAATTACGAGGTGCTGGAAGGATGGAACAGCTTCCTATGGGGAAGCCATGATGGATCAAACACGCCGCTTCTTTATGTGGATGGCTTCAATTTCCCTGATAAGAAAGCACGCTTTGCACTGGCTGACTGGGTGGAACCGCATAAATTCCCAGAAGAATATGACCTTCATATCAATAATGGACGCATGCTCGAGCATTTCCATGAAGGAAATATGACGAACAAATCCAATGGCATCCAATCGAAAGTACCTGACATTTTCGTTGAGGTTTCACCAGAACTTGCTAAAGAACGTAAAGTCAGTGATGGCGGACTCGTTCGCTTAGTGTCGCCATTCGGGGCCGTTAAATTAAAAGTCCTGATCACAGACCGTGTAAAAAATAATGAACTATTTTTACCGATGAACTCGGTCGATAAAGACTCAGCCATTAACTTCCTGACTGGTCCCATCTATGATCAACGTACAAACACGCCCGCTTACAAACAGACGATGGTCCGCATGGAAGTATTAAGTGCAAGCGGAGATATCCCATTACCGGGTACCAACCCACGGAATAAAAAACGTCATCCTCAAAACGGTGTCGAGGTTGAACGTAAGTGGGCTCGTCCAGGGTATGTTCACTTAACGGAAAAATAAACGAGGAGGGTGAAGATCATGGCAGCTCCCATTACGGAAATCCATAATCCCATTACTAAGGAAGAAATGAAGCTTCAAAAACTAGAAGAACTGAAAACGCTGATCACCAACAATGAAGATGCATTAAACAATATGTTTAAAATTGTCAATGAACTGAATGACTCCGGAGTATTCGAAGCTGCGACCTCCATGCTTCAAGGAAAAGAACAAATTGCCAAAATCGCACTTCAACAAGTCACAAGACAACCTGTAACAAACCTGATCAATACCCTTATGGGGGCAACAGGAGCCTTGATGAATGCCGATGCCGCACAATCCACGAAACTGCTTAACAGTGCACTGGCAGGAATCGATGAAGGAAACAAATTCCTTCAGGCCGATAAAAAGATCGGCGTTTTGGATTTAATGAAAACGTTAAATGATCCAGACATAAACCGGGCGATCGGCTTTGGCGTCCACTTCCTAAAGGGAATGGGCAAGGAATTAAAAGAATAGTATAGGAACAAAGACTTAAGAGAAGTTCATGCTTCTTTTGAGTCTTTTTTCTATCATGTAGGACGATATTGAATAAAACAAAAGGATGGACTCTGACAGCAATTAAGATCGATGGAATAATGTCCATGGATCTATTACTCCTATTTAATCCAACCAGCGCATAGGTAGTAAAAGAAGCTCTTAATAATAGTTAATACTGCCCTTAAGAATATGGATTGGTAATGATGCTGCTAATCAAATTGATGAAGCTACATCAACTCTAAATAATGTTAAAATATGAAGCATTAGCTTGTTGCGTAATGGCTTAGTTGCTGCAAAAGTAAAACGAACAACTGCTGAAAGTGTAGCGTATTGGATAAGATTAGCATTGGAGTGGATGATTTAATGAATCAAGAAGAAAAAATTAAGGAACTAGAATACGAATTGTTTTTATTGAAGCATGCATTTTTTAAATTACATGATAGTATGGCCCCGAATTTAAAGTCTAGGTATTATGAGTTATTATCACATGGCTTTACAGAGCAAGAGGTTAATGAGTTAGATAGATTTTTCATGTGGGTTTACGGCACAAAAAATTACCCCACAAAGGAAGAAATGAGAAAAAAAATGGCAGATATAAAAAATATGGAGATTGAAGAATTACATATTGCCTCAGTAAAAAAAATCTTATTAGCTTATCAAGCTGATGGGGTTTTTCCAGTAATAGATATTATTTTGGAGGACTTCCAAAATGTTGATGTGAATATAGAGAAATGATTTTTACTATTAAGGAATGGTATAGAATCTATTCCTTTTTTTATGATTAAGGCAAGATCACTCAGAAATCACTCATCAAAATTCAGGCTGTACACCCTCCCTTTATTCGCACCTTTGCTTGTCAATTTCAATGATTGCAAGATTCTCGTTGTACTGGATGCGGAGGAAATGTTTAAAAAATCCCTCAACTGCCGATTCGTTATAGTCGAGCCTAATAGATGAAAATAATCTCGTAAAACCTGAATATGTGCATCCTTATTGGATAGCTGGCATTGATTGCAAAACCAGGTACCATGCCTTCTAATTAACGGAAACCCCTTGCAATTTTCACATATCACTCCTTTTATTAGGTCCTCTTCGGTAAGATTGTATCGTTCCAGAATGGAAGAGGCCGCTTCGATATGATACTTATTTAAAATACGAACTACTTTCTTCAAATCCTTTTCACCTAAAATGGAATCTATGATGGAATGCTCCATCAGATTGATTCTTGAGGGAAGCACATCGGGATGGATGACTTTGTAGTGGAGCTTACGGTTTTCAGGAGACGTACGGATGATTGTTTGGGGATTACTGATGACAATCAATGAAAGGATGGGAAGTGAGGGAAAGCCATTTTTCAAGAACCAATTCTTCAACTGTGATTCCTGACGGTTGACTTGAACGATGGGATCTGGAAATGCCGTCTCTTTTCCATCTTTCGTTCGAATGAGCTGATTGAAATGCGGATCAAAATAGATCGAACCAGCTATATTCTTCACTTCAATGATAAGGGCGAATTTCTTCGACACTAATAAGGTATCCATTTGAAAAAAACGGGACTGATCCTGCAGCCTTAAATCGTGGAAGATGAAATAGCTTTTCGGTTGAAGAAAGCTTAATGGAAAATCAATGGAACATTCCCCTTTATAGCCCGCTTCCCTTTTTTTGAGATCGTTGATGATTAAGGGGATTTTAGGATGATTCGGAGAAAGCCTGCGCGTTAAAGCACGTAATTTACGTATAGTAAGAGGAACTTTTCGCCTTTTTACAATCAATTTCATCGCTCCAATCTTGGTTTCTCCCAAAGGATTCTACAGCAGTAGGGAATATTCCTTTAAATGATAGCGATTATACAATTTATCTGCGAAATCGGGAATATATCTCCGAAATTGGAGATATATCAGCGAAAACTCCTGATTTATCTACGAATTATACGATTTATCGATTTTTCGACAAATTGATTAAAAAAACGCAAATAAAAAACCACCAATATATGTATTGGTGGAGACGGTGGGAGTCGAACCCACGTCCAGACATAACGGCACTTAAGCTTCTACGAGTGTAGTCGATATATTCGCATTTCGCGAACTCATTAGCCTATCGACAGGCGGCAGAGCAGCTAGTCTGATTGGTCTCTTCCTTCATCCTCAGACGGTGGATTCCGGCGTATCCCACTTAGAGTGAGTCCCTTACCCTACCACGTGGGCCATGGAGGGAGGAACAGCTATCGACTGTTATTAAGCAGCGAAAGCTAGGTTGTTGTTTTGTTTGCCAGTTATAGGCGTTGACGTTTTAACGAGGCCGATCCCCTCGACTCGCAACTTAAGCTCGAACTATCCCTGTCGAATCCGTAACGTCCCCATGATTGAAATGGAGCGTACGAGAGAAGAATAGTCAGCAAGTTGGCTGATATTCAATTGTCATCGGTACAGGTTTAATTATAACAGATTGGTTCAAAAAATCAATTGTAAGGTCTTGGCAGTTTTACATCTTCTGACGATCACGGAAAGCACGTTCAATATCACGCTTCGCTTCCTTCTTCTTCAGGTCATCACGCTTGTCATATTGTTTCTTCCCTTTTCCAAGTCCGATTAAAACTTTGGCAAAGCCATTCTTTAAATACATTTTCAACGGGACGATGGTGTAACCTGTTTCCTTGGTTTCACCGATCAGTTTACTGATTTCTTTCTTATGCAAAAGTAGCTTCCGTGTCCGCAACGGGTCATGGTTAAACTGGTTTCCCTGCTCATAAGGACTTACATGCATATTATGAAGATAGATTTCACCATTTTCTATTTTAGCGAAGGCATCCTTCAAATTCACTCGGGCGGCACGGATTGCCTTGATTTCCGTCCCTTTCAAAACGATACCTGCTTCAAATGTTTGTTCAATAAAGAAATCATGATAAGCTTTTTTATTTTGTGCTAGTTGTTTACCTGAGCCTTTTGGCATCTAACTCTCCCCTTTTTTACATCCAATCGCGGAGAGAGGATGAAATGATCATCCCCCCGCCTCAATCTTTATCTCTTTTTTGGTTTTCTCTTGCGCTTGGCAGCCGGCGCATTTTCAAAGAATTTTTTCTTCTTTTTCGATTTTTTCTCGGAAGAAGGCGCATTTCCATTACGGCCGCCGCCTTTTCCTTCGTTACGTCCCCCATTGCCACCGCGGCTACGTTTACGTTCACCTGAATTGGCTTTGAATATTTTCTTCTCGCCAGATGGACGCGGACGGCTTACCTTCATGCCGATAATTTCAAAATCGATGGCGCGTTCCTCTTTATTGACGTTGGAAACACGTACGTCGATCTCATCGCCAATCCGGAACACATTACCGGTACGTTCCCCGATCATTGCAAGCTGACGCTCATCAAAGCGGTAATAATCATCCGTCATGAAGCTGACATGGACAAGACCTTCAATGGTATTCGGCAACTCGACGAACATCCCGAAATTCGTAACGGAACCAATGATCCCAGTATATTCTTCTCCGATTTTATCAAGCATATATTCCGCTTTCTTCAAATCATCCGTTTCCCGTTCGGCATCGACTGAGCGACGTTCACGTTTCGATGTATGATCGGCAATCTCAGGTAAAATGGCATTCCATTTCTCCTTCGTGGCTTCATCGATTTTACCTTCCACCAAGTAGGTCCTGATCAACCTGTGTACGATCAAATCTGGGTACCGGCGAATCGGTGATGTGAAATGTGTATAAAACTCAGCTGATAAACCAAAGTGGCCTAGGCTCTCCGGATCATATTTCGCTTGTTGCATGGAACGAAGCATGACGGTGGATATGACCGTTTCTTCCGGTTTACCGGCAACTGCCTCAATGATTTCCTGTAGCGCCTTAGGATGAACGTCATTGGCCGATCCCCGAACAATATATCCGAAGTTCGTAATGAATTCAAAGAAACGCTGCAGTTTTTCCGGCTTGGGATCTTCATGGATACGGTAAATGAACGGTACATCAAGACGATGGAAATGCTCTGCAACGGTTTCGTTAGCCGCAAGCATGAACTCTTCAATCAGCTTTTCCGCAACCGACCTTTCACGTAAAACCACATCAGTCGGATGTCCCTCTTCATCAACGATAACTTTCGCTTCATTAAAATCAAAGTCGATTGCACCGCGGTTCATCCGGTTTTTACGAAGGATGGCCGCTAACTTCTCCATGTCCTGGAACATCGGAACCAAAGCTTCATAGCGTTCGAGTTGTTCTTCATCTTTATCCACAAGGATTTTGTTCACATTGCCATATGTCATACGTTCCGTCGTCTTAATGACACTTTCAAAAATTTCATGGTTGACGACTTCACCATTTGGCGTGATTTCCATTTCACAAGAGAGTGTAAAACGATCCACTTGCGGGTTCAAGGAACAAATGCCATTCGATAAACGATGCGGGATCATCGGAATTACCCTGTCCACCAAATAAACGCTCGTCCCTCTTTCTAAGGCTTCCTTATCGATTGGAGAGCCTTCCGTTACATAGTGGCTGACATCAGCAATATGCACACCCAGTTTATAGTTGCCATTTTCAAGTTTGGAAACAGTGACGGCATCATCCAGATCCTTTGCATCCGCCCCATCAATCGTGACCAAAACATCATTCCGCAAATCCCTGCGGCTGCCAATTTCACTTTCTTGAATGGTATCCGAAACGGCATTGGCTTGCTCCATGACGTCATCCGGGAATTCCATCGGCAAACCATACTTATGGATCACTGAAAGAATATCTACACCAGGGTCATTCTTATGCCCAAGAATCTCAATGACTTCGCCTTCAGCACTTACGCGTCCTTCAGGATAAGAAGTCAGCTTGACGACAACCTTATGGCCCTCTACCGCTCCATGGGAAGCATGTTGTGGAATGAAGATATCGTTTGCAATCTTTTTATCATCTGGGATGACGAAACCAAAACTTTTACTTTCAGAGTATGTACCGACCACTTGTGTAATGCCACGTTCAAGTATTCTGATGACCGTGCCTTCTTGTCTTGAGCCGGATGTTTCCGAAGATACGCGTACCATGACGACATCTCCATGCATCGCTGTACCCGTTTCATTCGGCGGAATGAAAATATCATCCATGCCTGGGTTATCTTCTGGTGTCACAAAAGCGAATCCCTTTGCATGCCCCGTTAATTTACCGCGGAACAAATTCATTTTTTGCGGCAGGCCGTAACGATTGCTTCTCGTTCTGACCACCAGTCCCTTTTCTTCCATTTTAACTAGAGCCTTAACGAAATTCTTGAAATCTGCCGAGTCTTCTATTTTCAAAGCCTCTTCAAGTTCCTGTACGGTTAATGGCTTATATGCTTCATCCGTCATGTACGTAAGAAGCTTATTAATATGTTCTTGAATGTTATCTTCCATGAAAACCCTCCTATTCAGGGTATGATAATTTTGTTATTCGGACCAATCCAGACTTTCTAAAAATTCAAATACATCTTCATGCAACTGGTTTCGTTCTTTATCAAGAGTTATGACATGACCGGATTCTTCATACCACTTGATTTTTTTTACTGGTGATTCAATGGCGTCAATAATAATATCGGCACTTTTTGGATTGATAACATCATCATGCCGACCCTGCACGACAAATGTCGGCGCGTAAATAAGATCGACGTGCTCGCGTACATCAGTTATCAATTCCTGAAGGGCTTTCAATGTATTCATGGGTTTATCGGCAAGGAGGTCCATTTCAAGCTCAATTTGGTCTTGAGTTTTCCCTTCATACTTCTTAAATTCTCTGGCGTACTCCAATACTCCTTTATACATCATTTCTTCACTTTTGATATACATAGGCGCACACATTGTTACGATACCCTTTATAGGTACAGTGTAACCTAATTTAAGAGAAAATACGCCTCCTAATGAGAGTCCGGCAACAGCAATTTCTTCATGGCCTTCGCTTTTAAGAAAATCATAGGCCATCATGACATCTTTCCACCAATCTGAAGGACCCGTTTTCACTAACTCCTCCGGCGGAACGCCATGTCCTTTATAGTGCGGGGCATGGCAGGTGTATCCCTGTTTCTCCAAGTAACGGCCAAGCATCCGCACATCTGCGGAATTCCCTGTAAATCCATGTAAAAGTAAGACAGCTCTTTTTCCGCCTTTAAAAGTAAAGGGCTGCTGCAGTTTGATTTTCATGATTTTAACTCCTTTATCGGTAAATAGAATCCAAAAAAATTCCCTATCCTATAATTAAGTACTAAAATCACTATATCTATTCATGCAACTATTGTGCAAAGAAAAAAGCCTAGCTATTTAGCTAGACTCATTTTTGATCCATTACACATCAAAGAATGCAACAAGTAAAGTTAAAGCAAAGAATAAAATGGCTAATACTACCGTTGCGCGATGTAAAACAAGGTCCAAACCGCGTGCCTTTTGCTTTCCGAATAGCTGCTCGGCACCGCCGGCAATCGCACCTGATAAACCTGCACTTTTACCTGATTGAAGCAATACCGTCACAATGAGGGCGATACTGACAATCACTAAAAGCGTTATGAGAAATGCATGCATGCAATGACACCTCCTGAAGAACCAATAAACAATTACTTTAACTTTACCACACCCACTAAATATCCACAATCTTTGTTATACTATAATGGAAAGAATTCCTAAACACCCATAGTCATTTATTTCTTTTTGATACAAAGTTTGAGATAATTTGCATAAAGAGAGAAAGAGGTGTCACCATGTTTAAGTCCATACTTCGGATTCTTGATCTCCTGACCATCCTATTCTCGGCAGTTGCCGGCTATTCTTTATGGACAGGCGGAAGCAATCTTTTGAGTATCCTATTAATCATCCTATCACCGCTTTTATTGCTGCTGGCAAAGTATCACGGAAATCGATACTTATTATTTGCTGCATATATCACGACAACCGTTTATTTTACTGCTATTATTTATAATGGACTTTCCAATAGCGGTATCGACTTTTTCCAATCAGACTTCAATGTCCTCCTGATAGGGGCGGCAGCCGTCTTGCTGAGCATCATAGCAGCGGTCATTGGGTTTGGGACCAATACCCTTACGATCCTATGGTTATCGCTGCATGCCCTTGTCACATTCGAGACAATCAGGATGTCATCCGGTTTCCTTTCACACTTTTGGTCCGATCCCGTCGTGGAAACGGCTGTCCGTAATGATTATCCTTTTTTGTTGATGGTCGTCTGGATTGGCTTATTTCTTGATAAATATCAAAGTGAGTTAACAAGGGATTACTTATCACGATAATCTTTCAAAACTATTTTTATTGGAAATCTTATATTAAAAGCAAGGGGCCTTTCACATGTTAAAACCTATATTTGCAGCAACTGCTCTATCATCTTTCATTCTGATGGCCGGCTGTTCATTCGATCTGACCAGCAATGATGAAAAAGAGCAAAAAGAAGAACAACCGAGCTCCCCGGAGACGGAGACGGAAACTGACAAGAATAATGCTGAAAAAGAATCGGCCCAACGCCAGGTGGAAGTTGATGAAGCGGTTAAACCTGCACAGGCTGGCCTTCAGACATTAGCCCATCCGGAAGGCATTCCTGTACTTGTCAATAAACAATACAGCCTGCCTGAAGATTACAAACCTGCTGACCTTATCTACCCAAAAGTGGATTTCATCTTTCAAGATAAAATTGATAAAAGAATGATGCGCGAGGAAGCGGGAAAGGCACTTGAAGTAATGTTCCAGGCTGCCGAAAAAGAAAACATGCACTTTGCCGGCGTTTCCGCTTATCGCTCACACCAAACACAGATCGCGGTCTTTAATAACTATGTGGCTAAAGATGGGGAAGAAAAAGCGAAAACCTACAGTGCAATGCCTGGGACAAGCGAGCATGAAACGGGACTCGCGATTGATGTCACGACCCACGATGGTGCATGTGCCGCCCAAGACTGCTTCGGTGATACGAAAGAAGCCGCCTGGCTTGCTGAACATGCACATGAATACGGATTTATCATCCGCTACCCTGAAGGCAAGGAAAACATCACAGGTTATAAATACGAACCATGGCACATCCGCTATGTCGGTGTCGATGCCGCAACTGAAATCTTTGAAACGAAGAGTACATTAGAAGAATACTATAATGCCGTACCAGTGGAAGCTGTATCGGATAAATGAAAAAAGGTGCCCGGATGCGGCACTTTTTTTTATGAATTGGTATTAATCAAACGTTTGATTAAATACGTTAATCAGCCCTCCCAGTCCCTTTCGCAGACTTCATGAATATAAAAAACCTCCTATTCGAATGTGGATTGCCACATTGAATAGGAGGTGAAAAGAAATTACGATATTGAATCAGCACGCTTCTCGTCAGAAGCGGAACTCAAAATAATTACTTCTTCAAGTTATAGAAAGATTTCAAGCCGCCATATACAGCCAAGTCACCAAGCTGATCTTCGATGCGAAGAAGTTGGTTGTATTTAGCGATACGGTCTGTACGTGACATTGAACCGGTTTTGATTTGTCCAGCATTTGTTGCAACGGCGATATCAGCGATCGTTGCATCTTCCGTTTCACCTGAACGGTGGGAAACGACTGCAGTGTAGCCTGCGCGTTTAGCCATTTCGATTGCATCAAATGTTTCAGTCAGTGTACCAATTTGGTTCACCTTGATCAGGATGGAGTTACCGATCCCTTTTTCGATTCCTTCAGCCAATTTTTTCGTGTTCGTTACGAATAAATCGTCACCCACTAATTGAACTTTAGAACCAATGCGTTCCGTTAGAAGTTTGTGGCCATCCCAGTCATTTTCGTCCAAGCCGTCTTCGATGGAAAGAATAGGGAATTCATTCACTAGCTCTTCATAGAAAGCAACCATTTCTTCGGATGTAACGCCATTGCGACCTTCGCCTGCAAGGTCATATTTGCCTGTTTCTTTGTTATAGAATTCAGATGATGCTACGTCCATACCAAGGTAGATATCTTCGCCTGCTTTATAGCCTGCTTTTTCAATTGCCTCGATGATGACTTGCAGCGCTTCACGGTTTGAACCAAGGTTTGGCGCAAAGCCACCTTCATCGCCAACTGCCGTATTCAAGCCTTTAGCAGAAAGGACTGATTTCAATGCATGGAATACTTCAGCACCCATACGGACCGCTTCTTTAAAGCTAGGAGCACCTACAGGAAGGATCATGAATTCCTGGAAGTCAACATTGTTATCGGCATGTGATCCGCCGTTAATGATGTTCATCATTGGAGTTGGAAGTTGTTTCGCATTGAAGCCTCCAAGGTAACGATACAATGGTAAACCTGAAAATTCCGCAGCGGCATGGGCAGCAGCCATTGACACACCAAGGATTGCATTAGCTCCCAAGTTCCCTTTGTTTTCAGTACCATCCAATTCAATCATAGTTAGGTCTAGGCCTGCTTGGTTCGTTACATCCAAACCAATGACAGCATCAGCAATGATATCATTTACATTATCAACTGCTTTTTGTACCCCTTTACCCAGGTAACGAGATTTATCTCCGTCACGAAGCTCAACCGCTTCGTGTTCACCTGTGGAAGCACCTGATGGTACGATTGCACGTCCGAAGTAACCGGACTCTGTTTGGATTTCTACTTCTATTGTTGGATTACCACGGGAATCTAGCACTTCACGTGCATATACATGTTCGATGTACGGCATTATAAATCTCTCCTTTTCCAATTCACAATTTTATTTAGATAATAGGGATTTCCCTGTCATTTCAACAGGTTTTTCGACTCCAAGCAAATCAAGCATCGTTGGAGCTAAATCGCCTAGGATTCCACCTGTTCTTAATGTTACCTGATTTTTAGTGATAATGACAGGCACAGGATTCGTTGTATGGGCTGTCATTGGGTTGCCTTCGAGCGTTACGACTTCATCAGCATTCCCATGGTCAGCTGTAATGATGGCCGTACCGCCTTTTGAGACGATTAAATCGACTATCCTGCCTAGGCATTCATCAACGGTTTCAATCGCTTTAATGGTAGGCTCAAGCATCCCTGAATGACCAACCATGTCCGGGTTGGCAAAATTCAAGAGGATCGCATCGAAGCGGTCAGCCTCAATTTGTTCCATCAATGCATCAGTCACTTCATAAGCACTCATTTCCGGCTGTAAATCATATGTAGCTACTTTCGGAGAATTAATTAAAATCCTCTCTTCACCAGGAAACTTCTCTTCACGTCCGCCGCTCATGAAAAACGTCACATGCGGATATTTTTCAGTTTCAGCGATACGAAGCTGGGTAAGCTGGTTTTGGGAAAGTACTTCCCCTAATGTATTATCAAGATTTGTCGGCTTAAAAGCAACATATCCGTCAACTGTTTCCGAAAAATGTGTCAAGCAGACAAAATGGAGATGCTTCGGATGTCCGGGACCGCGGTCAAATGAGCGAAAGTCTTCGTTCGTGAACGTATTTGAAATCTGGATCGCCCGGTCTGGACGGAAGTTATAAAAGATGACGGCATCATCATCTTTAATCGTCGCCACCGGTTTACCATCTTCCGCCGTTATGACTGAAGGTATCACGAATTCGTCAAAAATACCATGTTCATAGGAATCCTCAACACATTCCATCGCAGAAGGGTAAGCAGGTCCATCACCATACACCATAGAACGGTAGGATTTCTCCACACGCTCCCAGCGTTTATCACGGTCCATCGAATAATATCTTCCTGAAATGGTCGCGAACTGACCAACACCGATTTCCTTCATTTTCGCTTCCGCTTCCTTAATATAACCTTGCGCCGTTTTAGGTCCGACATCACGTCCATCTAAAAATGCATGTACATATACATTTTTAACTCCTTCTTTAGCGGCCAATTTCAGCAGGGCATACATATGTTCAATATGACTGTGAACGCCGCCATCTGAAAGAAGACCGAATAGGTGAAGGTCCGTCCCTTTTTTCTTGGTATGGCTCATGGCATCGACCAAAGTTGGGTTTTCTGCAAACTCCCCTTCACGGATTGCCAGGTTAACACGGGTCAGACTTTGATAAACGATCCGTCCTGCCCCGATATTCAAATGGCCCACTTCAGAGTTACCCATTTGACCGGCAGGCAAGCCGACCGCTTCCCCGCTTGCAGTTAAATGGGAATGCGGATACTGTTCCCAATAACGGTCAAAGTTCGGTTTTTTTGCATGAAAAACAGCATTTCCTTCTTCTTCGTTACGGCAGCCAAAACCGTCCAGGATGATAAGTGCCACAGGCGACTTACTCATAGTGACCAGCCTCCAGCAATTGTAAAAAGGAATCCGTTTTCAAGCTAGCCCCGCCTACCAACGCACCGTCAATGTCAGGTTGTGCCATGTACTCTTTAATATTCTCAGGTTTTACACTGCCACCGTATTGGATGCGGATGGCAGCGGCTGCTTCATTTGAAAATTTGTCAGCAACCACAGAACGGATATGTGCACAAACTTCATTTGCATCTTGAGCAGATGACGATTTTCCTGTTCCAATCGCCCAAATCGGCTCATATGCAATGACGGCTTGTTTCAATTGTTCGTCTGATAATCCAGCTAAGCCTTTTTCAATCTGGCTGCCAACGAAATCATTCGTTTCGCCAGCTTCCCTTTGCTCAAGTGTTTCACCGCAACAAACGATAGGGGTCATCCGGTGGGCAAAAGCTGCATGCGCTTTTTTATTAACGGCTTCATCCGTTTCGTTGAACATTTCCCGGCGTTCGGAATGACCAAGTATGACGTAGGATACACCAAGATCAGCTAAAGCGATCGGGCTGATTTCCCCCGTGAAAGCACCACTTTCTTCAAAGTGCATGTTCTGCGCCCCGATTTTCACATCGGTTCCTTTTGCTGCTTGAACCAGTTGATCCAAAAACAAGGCTGGAGCACATACAACCGTATCGATTAAATCTTGCTTCGGAATCAAATTGCTCACTTCTTCTAGGAAGGCAGTCGCCTCAGATAGTGTTTTATTCATTTTCCAGTTTCCTGCAATAATCGGTTTACGCATTTGGTTTCTCATCCCTTCTAAAGTTGAAATATGTAACGGTTTACGCTTATTTATCGTTCAAGGCCACAACGCCAGGCAATTCCTTGCCTTCCATGAACTCAAGAGATGCACCGCCGCCTGTTGAAATATGGGACATCTTTTCTGCTAAGCCAAACTTTTCAGCAGCTGCGGCTGAATCCCCTCCGCCTACAATGCTGTAAGTATCTTTTGCTTCCGCCAATGCTTCAGCAACCGTTCTCGTTCCATTAGCAAATTTATCGAACTCGAATACTCCCATTGGTCCATTCCATATGACAAGCTTGGATCCTTTGATTACATCCGCAAATAATTCACTTGTTTTCGGACCGATATCCAGAGCCATTTTATCACTTGGAATAGCATCGATATCGACATTCTCTGTCTCTGCATCAGGTGAAAATTCAGCTGTTACGACTGCATCGATAGGCAAATGCAATTTTACGCCTTTTTCTTTTGCGCTTTCGATGAAAGACTTGGCCAATTCTATTTTGTCTTCTTCCAATAAAGAATTACCGATTTCATGACCTTGCGCTTTAATAAATGTATAACCCAGTCCACCACCAATGATCAAGTGATCGACATTTTCCAAAAGGTTTTCGATAACGCCTATCTTATCCTTTACTTTTGCTCCGCCAATTATAGCTGTAAAAGGACGTTCCGGGTTGGATAACGCTTTTCCTAGCACAGAAAGTTCTTTTTCCATCAGCAATCCGGCAACAGCTGGGAGATGGTGTGCTATTCCTTCAGTTGAAGCATGTGCACGATGCGCAGCTCCGAATGCATCATTTACATATACATCCGCCAGTGCAGCGAATGACTTCGCCAATTCTTGATCATTCTTCTCTTCTCCTGGATAGAAACGAACGTTTTCCAACAACAGGATCTCGCCATTTTGCATGTTATCAATGATTGATTGAACGGAATCACCGTAAGCTTCTTCAGCCTTTTGCACATCTTTTCCACTAAGTTCGCTTAGTCTTTCCGCAACAGGAGCTAAACGCAATTCTTCAACGACTTGTCCTTTAGGGCGGCCAAGGTGACTGGCTAAAATGACTTTAGCGCCTTGTTCCGTCAGATAGGAAATCGTCGGAAGTGCAGCTTTGATTCTCGTATCATCCGAAATCTTCCCGTCCTGCATCGGCACGTTGAAATCAACACGGCAAAATACGCGTTTCCCCTTTAATTCAATGTCTCTAATCGACTTTTTATTCATAATCCAAGAACCCCCTTAGATATTGTTATCATATTTTTGATTCTTTTAGTCAAAAAGGGAGAGGGTAAATATCCCAACTCCCCTTTTCTCTTTTTCATTATAGTCGGTTTCCAAGAAATTATCCAAAAACAAGAAATGTAAACGCTTGACCGATTAATGACTTACTAATAATATCATCTTCTGCCAAGTTTTTTTAGAGGTGTGATTAAAAAAACCTCACCTTGGTGAGGTTTTTTTAATTATTCTAATTACAATCCTTTTTTAGCCAAATAGTCGATCAAATCAACAACACGGCTAGAATATCCAGTTTCATTATCATACCAAGATAATACTTTAACCATGTTTCCTTCCATTACCATTGTTGAAAGGGCATCGATTGTAGAAGAAGATGGGTTACCGTTATAGTCAGTTGATACTAGCGGAAGTTCGCTGTACTCAAGAATTCCTTTTAGTTCGCCTTCAGAAGCCTTTTTAAATGCTGCATTCACTTCTTCAACTGTTGTGTCTTTTTCAAGTTCTGCAACAAGGTCGACAACAGACACGTTTGGAGTAGGTACGCGCATTGCCATACCATTCAATTTCCCTTTAAGTTCAGGAAGGACAAGTGCAACAGCTTTTGCTGCCCCAGTTGTTGTAGGAATGATATTCTCAGCAGCTGCACGTGCACGACGGTAATCTTTATGAGGCAAATCAAGGATTTGCTGATCATTTGTATATGAGTGAACAGTAGTCATCATACCGCGTTTGATTCCGAATTGTTCATGAAGCACTTTAGCAAATGGAGCTAAGCAGTTCGTTGTACAAGAAGCATTAGAGATAACATGGTGGTTTGCTGCATCATATTTGTCTTCGTTTACACCCATGACGATTGTGATATCTTCATCAGATGCAGGAGCAGAGATGATTACTTTTTTCGCACCAGCTTCTAAATGCTTAGCTGCATCTGCACGTTTTGTGAAACGTCCTGTAGATTCTACAACTACTTCTACTCCTAGTTCACCCCATGCTAATTGTGCAGGATCACGTTCAGCCAATACTTTGACTTTAAGACCATCAACAACAAGATAATCCCCATCAACTGTTACTTTTTCATTAAGAGATCCGTGAATTGTATCGTATTGAAGAAGATGCGCTAGCATATTAGCATCCGTTAAGTCATTAATAGCAACGATCTCAACCTCAGGATTACTCAATGCTGCACGAAATACATTACGTCCTATACGTCCAAAACCATTAATTCCAACTTTTACTGCCATGAAAAATTCCTCCTTTAAAGTTCACAAATATATTAAGGGGTGTAATTCCCCTGAATTAACTCTTGTGCCGCTGCTTCATCCGTGATCAAAACGGTTGATGAAGGCGCGCCTTTCATATAAGAGCGGATAGCCTTAGCTTTAGTTTTCCCACCTGCCACAGTTATCACTCGCTTTTCAGGGCTAAGATCATCTAACTGGATGCCGACCGTCAAAACTTTATGAACAACTTTTCCGTTTTCATCGTAATAATAACCGAATGCTTCTCCTACAGCATTTCCATCTAACAGCTTCTTTAACATTTCTGGCGGAGAATTTCTTCTCTCTGCCATCGCCATGGCGTCACCAATTCCATGAATGATCATATCGGCAGATTTGATTTGGGAAATCACTTCTTTGATTGCAGGTTCCTTCATGAAGGAAGCATAAACCTCACCGCTTAATTGATCGGGTACATATAACACTCTGTATGAGGCCTGCGCCTTCTGTGCCATTTTTTCGACAATCGTATTAGCCTGATTCTGCACCGCTTCACCAATGCCCCCGCGTGCTGGGACAAATGTCAATTTCTTCGATGCTTCATCAGGTGACAGCGAATCAGCCACTTCGGCCATTGTCGATCCACCCGTAACCGCTATGATATTCTTTGAATTCCATTCTCGTTTCATACGGTTTGCACAAGCTTTACCCAATTCTTTTTTCACCCATGGGGTCTCGTCACAATTTCCTGAGACAATAATGACCTCGTCCACTTGCAACAAATCCTGCAATTGCCGTTCCATTATGTCTATACCCATTACTTCACGCATTATTCCTTCTAACTTATCCAGGATTTCAATCCCTTCATCAGTCAGCGACATGCCAGAACTGAATATGTTAACCAGGTTCTGACTTTTCAGAAAATCAACCTCGCTCCTAAGCGTCCGCTCTGTCAAATTAAGGCTTACGGCCAGACTTCGCCTTCCAACTGGCTGCATCATTTTGATATAACGCAGGATATCATATCTTTTTTGCATAACCATAAGGAAATCAGGTAATAATTTTCTTTGTACCTCGAGTAATGTACGCATATTTAAAACTCCTAAAAAAGTTAAGTTGGACACATAATGTCCCACGTAGTCATTTTCTGTCCCACTTAAAACAAAAAAATATTCCTGCTACATATTTTATTCTAGCAGGAACGGAATGTTTCTTCAAATGATTTGAAAAATTATTTTTCCAAAAGCCTATTTAGAGCTGATTTATCAACATTTCCGAATTGAACGATATCATCTTTCCATTCTACAACAGGGATCATCAAGCCGAATTTCTCAAGCAAATCATCATCGGTATGGATATCGATTTCCTTATATCCTATGCCTGACTCAAATTTCACTTCTTCAAGTATCTGCTTGGCCTTATCACATAATGGACATTTATCCCGACTATATAAAACAAACGCATTTGATTCCAAACCACTCATCCTTTTCAATCATATCTTTTTCGTTTAGATGAAGAAGGGATTCCTAATTGTTCCCGGTATTTGGCAACGGTTCGACGTGCGAGGATAATTCCATGCTCCGCTTTCAATCGTTCCGCCAAGTCTTGATCCGAAAGCGGCTTTTGTTTATTTTCACCATTGATGGCTGCCTGGAGGCTCTTTTTTGCTTGCATGCCCGACATATCCTCATCAAGGCCGACTGACTGTAAAGAAGTAGTGAAAAATATCCGCATCTCTATCGTGCCAAATGGCGTCTGCACGTATTTCCCTTTAACGGCCCGGCTTACTGTGGACTCATGTATACCAAGCTCGTCGGCGACTTCCTTCATCGTCATCGGCTTCAAATAGTTCAAGCCATGATGAAAGCACGCCGGCTGTTTTTCGACGATGCATTGAATAACCTTCAGTATCGTTTCTTTTCTCTGTTGGATCCCTCTAGAGATCCATTGATACTCCTGCCACTTATCCTGGATAAACTTTTGCACTCCCTGGTCCTTATGGCTCTTCATTCGGTTTAAATACCCTTTATCCACATTAAGATTGGGAGAGTTGCCGTCATAGTTCCCGACAAGCAGTATCCCATCACGAACTTCCACGACCACGTCCGGCACTATATAAGAAGGTTTTTCCTGAAAAAATAGTGAAGCTGGACGCGGGTTCAACGTCTGGACATAATCAAATACTTCTTGAATCTCCTTCATTGTAACACCGATTTTCTTACTTAAGTCTTTCCAACGCTTTTCAGCAAAATCGAGGAAATGGTTTTCTATGATCGATTCTGCCAGCTGATTCACCCCTTCTGCTTTTACCTGAAGCAAAAGGCACTCTTGGAGATTTCTTGCTGCAATTCCATGTGGCTCGAGTTGCTGTAAAATCGAAAGGCTCTCTTCCAACACGACTGAAGAAATCCCTGGAACACATATATCCTCCAGCTGAGTCCTTAAGTAACCGTTTTCATCAAGATTATGAATTAATAGCAGCATTGCCTTCTGCTGCTCACCGGAAAGTTGCTGGTGATTCACCTGGGACATGACATGCTGTTCAAGCGATAGAGTATCTTCACTGATCTGTTCAATCCAATAGTTGGCATCATACGTATTTTTAAGAGTACGTTTACCCTTTTTCCGGTCAAAGGTTGGCTGAAATAAAGCCGATGTTGGCTGATCTAGGGACAGTAATGGATTTTCCGCCATTTTATTTTCTAAGAAAGCCGATAGCTCCTGTGAGGAGTATTGCAGCAATGTAATAGCCTGCATTAGCTCCTGGGTCATTGCCATCTTTAATGTTTGCTGTTGAAAAAGTCCTGCTTTCATATTCATACTCATCGATTCATCCCTCCCCCACTCCATTCTACATTATCAGGAGAAAATTCTACACAAAAACCCATGAAAACGCTTACGTTTTTTTCTGAATAGTGTATTTGTTTTAAATACTATATGTTAGAAATGTAATTTTCACAACTACTTTTATTGAAAAATCACCATTTTTCAAAGGGGTGGGCCAATATTTTCCAAAAAAGCTGACATAGCAAGATTCGATGGAATTTTACGGAAATCGAGTAAATCCATCAAAAACCGCAAGAACCCAATTGATGCAACCTTTTAAAAATGGCCAATAAAAAATCCCCCACTTTATTAAGCAGAAGATTGGTAATGCCCTCGGCAGGAATCGAACCTGCATTTCAAGCTTCGGAGGCTTGCGTTCTATCCGTTGCACTACGAGGGCGTAATAGAAAATATTTTTTCGACAGACTTCATTATATGATAGAATCCCATCCTTTGCAAGGGTTATCAGGTTTAAAAATTCGCCTTTTGGGTATTATGGGTAATGTGGAAATTCATCCCTGTGCGGCATAATATATAAAGTAATCTATCAGGAAGGAGCCTTGGCCAGAAAATTGTCGAACAAATTATCCATTATAGGGTTTGTTTTGTTTGACCTAAATTGACCAAAAAGTGTATCATACATACATAAAGAATTTAAATGATTCTCTTAATCGAAGGAGGAAATGAACATGAATTTAATTCCTACAGTTATCGAACAAACAAGTCGTGGGGAGCGTGCCTACGATATTTACTCCCGTTTATTAAAGGACCGGATCATTATGCTAGGAAGTGCAATTGACGATAATGTTTCCAACTCAATTGTAGCTCAATTACTATTTTTAGAAGCAGAAAATCCTGAAAAAGATATCACTCTATATATCAACAGCCCCGGTGGAAGCATCACTTCCGGTATGGCCATTTACGATACTATGCAATATATCAAACCTAATGTATCCACTGTATGCATCGGTATGGCTGCTTCCATGGGTGCATTCCTATTGGCAGCTGGTGAAAAAGGCAAACGTTATGCGTTGCCAAATAGTGAAGTCATGATTCACCAACCACTTGGAGGAGCTCAAGGTCAAGCTACTGAAATTGAAATTGCAGCCCGCCGTATCCTTCACTTGAAAGATAAACTGAACCAAATATTAGCAGAACGTACTGGTCAACCTATTGAAGTCCTTCAAAGAGATACGGAGCGTGATAACTTCATGACTTCCGAAAGGGCTCTTGAATATGGATTGATTGACAAAGTAATCACACGCAGCGCTCTTGATGATAAAAAAGACTCTAAATAATAATTATTATACAAAAGCTCCGGAAGCCGTCTTAAGCGACTTTCGGAGCTTTTTTTCTTAATCTGAAAAATCATAAAAGAAAAGGATGCACTTTTAGGCATCCTCTTTTTTTAACCCTCTTGCTGAACGAACTCTTCCAATGCCTCTAATGCTTCTTTTTCATCGCGTCCTTCGACGATTAACTTCACGGACACGCCAGAACTGATGGCAAGGCTCATTAATCCCATTATACTTTTTGCATTCACTTTCTTTCCTTCTTTTTCAAGAAAAACATCTGAATGAAAGCGGTTAGCTTCTTGTACAAAAAGAGCCGCCGGCCGGGCTTGTAAACCCGTTTTCAATTTTACCTCAACTTGTTTTTCCACCATCTTGATCTCCCCTGTTAGCTTTATTTTTTCGCAGAAATAGCCTCTCCCCCACGGAGCCTGTCAGCTATTTCATCAATCTTTCGCAATCTGTGATTAATTCCGGACTTACTGATGTTTCCTCCGGATACCATTTCTCCAAGTTCCTTTAAGGTTATATCCTGAAATGCTATCCTAAGCTCCGCAATTTCCCGAAGCTTATCCGGTAAAATGCTTAGTCCCACCGTATCCTCAATGTAATGGATATTTTCAACCTGGCGCAATGAGGCACCAATCGTTTTGTTCAAATTGGCTGTTTCACAATTCACAAGTCGATTCACTGAATTACGCATATCACGGACAATCCGTACATCCTCGAACCTTAATAAAGCTGAATGGGCACCAACTATACTTAAAAACTCGGCAATCTTTTCGGCTTCTTTCAAATAAATGATGTACCCTTTTTTGCGTTCAAGCGTCTTGGCCTTCAAGCCAAACTTATTCATTAGCTCACAAAGGGCATCATTGTGCTCTTTATAAAGTGAGAAAATCTCAAGGTGATAGGAAGACGTTTCCGGATTGTTTACCGAACCCCCCGCAAGAAATGCACCTCTTAGGTATGAACGCTTACAGCATTTCTTCCCAACAATAGTATCGGATATGGCATGGAGAATTTCAAAGCCATCGCCTAAAATTTCCAAATCGGTTAAAATCCGCTGCCCTCCTGATGACATCCTGACAATATAAACATTATTCTTTTTAAGCTTCATCTTTTTACGGACCAAAAGCTCGACCTGGACCTCATAACTTTTTTTCAGCAGCGTATAAATCCTTCTGGCAATCGCAGCATTTTCAGTTTGAATATCCACAACAAGCTTCCGATTAGAAAATGAAAGGGATCCGTTCATCCGGATAAGCGCACACAATTCCGCTTTTCCACAGCAATCCTTTCCCTCTAATGTAGTAAGCTCTTTTTTAGTTTCTGAAGCAAAAGACATCCATTTCACCCCCAATCGAACGCAGGTAATCTATTTTTATCAATCAAAAAACCGTCCCCGCTTATATCTACGGAACTATGTGGCTTTTTGTTTCATTTACAAGCATATTATAAAGCAAATCCGCCACTTTTTTCGTGTCATGGCGTATTACATTCCCTTCATAGCTGAAAATGCGTTCTTGTATGATCTCAAGACCCATTCTTTTCAAACTTTCCACATCATACATAACCGGTTTGGCATATTCAGCTTGATAACGTTGCTGAATTTCGGTTGGTATTTCTTCATTATTAACAAGTATCCTGTCAATATATGCATTCCCCATATGGTCATATATAGCTTTTATATGATCGCTCGCGCTATAATCCAGCGTCTCGCCGGCTTGTGTCATCAAATTGCAAATGTACACCTTCTTAGCCTTGGAACGGGCGACTTCTTCCCCTAGACCCGGGACAAGTAAGTTAGGCAGAATGCTAGTATATAAGCTTCCTGGACCGATGACAATTAGATCTGCCTGCTTGATTTCCTGGAGAGTTTCACTGAGCGGCTTTATATGTTGAGGAGACAGAAATACTTTTTTTATTTTCTTTCCTGAAAAGGGAATCTTGGATTCTCCAGTAACAACCGTTCCGTCATTCATCTTCGCATGAAGAACCACGCTTTGGTTGGCAGCCGGAAGCACTTTACCGCGGACATTAAGGAATTTACTCATTTCCTGGATTGCATGGACAAAATCCCCAGTCAACGAGGTCATAGCCGCAAGTATCAAATTCCCCAGCGAATGCCCAGACAGCTCATTTTTACTTTGAAAGCGATGTTGAAACATTTGTTCAACAAGAGGCTCTACATCCGATAACGCAGCCAGCACGTTACGGATATCACCTGGCGCGGGGATATCCATATCCTCGCGAAGGCGACCTGAACTTCCACCATCATCAGCTACCGTAACGATTGCCGTTATATCAACCGGATGTTTCTTTAAACCCCTCAACAAAACAGGAAGGCCAGTTCCCCCTCCGATGATTACAACCTTAGGTTGTTTCTTATTATCTAACATCTGCTTTCCCCTTACTTTTTTCGATATCGCGATGTGATACTTGAACCCTGTAATCTTTTTTGAAGTGGTTTGAAATATACTCCGTCAATGCTACAGAACGATGCTGACCGCCTGTACAACCAATCGCAACAACAAGCTGTGCTTTTCCTTCACGTTTATAATATGGAAGCATGAAGGCAAGCAGATCTGTCACCTTTTCCAAGAACTTTTGAGTCTCACTCCATTTTAAAACGTAACTCGACACTTCCTGTTCCAAACCAGTCTTTGGCCTCATATGGTCAATATAATATGGATTTGGCAGGAAACGTACATCAAACACAAGGTCGGCATCTATGGGCAGACCATGCTTGAATCCGAAGGACATGACATTGACTGTAAAACCTACACTTTTATCCGCAGAAAATTCAGAAGCGATTTTCTCCCTCAATTCGCGCGGTTTAAGTTGTGAAGTATTAAAAATCAACTGAGCCCTTCCCTTTAATTCGTCCAAAAGTTCCCGTTCCATTTTAATGCCTTCCAATGGCCGGCCTAATGGAGCAAGAGGATGGGTCCTTCTCGTTTCCTTATATCTGCGTACCAAGGAATCATCATCCGCTTCAAGAAAAAGGATTCTTGGTGATACTGCGGCTGTATCCGTTAAATTATCCAGTGCAAGAAATAAGGAATCAAAAAACTCCCTCCCCCTCAAATCCATGACAAGGGCCACTTTATTCATCTTATTCCCAGAGTCCTTCATTAACTCCAAAAACTTTGGCAATAGTGTGGGCGGCAAATTATCGACACAAAAAAAGCCGAGGTCTTCAAAACTTTGAACCGCCACTGTCTTACCTGCTCCTGACATTCCGGTAATGATGACCAATTGCGTTTCACTCATCTGCCCTGTACTCATAGTTCTCCGCCCCCATGTATAACAATCTTTTTTATAAGTGAATATTAACCTGGATCCAATCGATAAGAGAGTAACTTAAACTCAGGCGTATAGGTAAACGTTCCATAAATGATTCCTCTTCCATGAACCATATAGTCCAGAATGTGAAAATCACCTTCAGCCATCATCAGGTTTTTAACATCTTCAACCGGATGCCAGCTTAGTTCCCCTTCTTCACAAACATCCACATTGACACCATCGGAATCCGTTGCAAAGAAAGTGAACATCATCCATTCTGACAAAACTTTATCCCCGTCCTTCATAATGAAGGTGAAAATACCTTTGATGGAAGGGTTTTTTAAATAAACGCCTGTTTCTTCGCGATATTCTCTAATACAGGCATCACGTACAGATTCTCCAGGTTCCATCTTGCCGCCTGGAGCTACCCACCATCCGCGTCTAGGTTTTTTCAATAAGAGGATTTGATCATCCTTAATCAATACACAGTTTGTGACACGTTGCACGTTCTTCACCTCAATTGGCCTCTGCTCGACTATAGAAACCTTCACCCTCCGTCTTGAAGAGATTCAGTTCATATCCTTAAACCGCCGCTAGATATCCATTTGGCGATTTACAAATGCTAATAGTTCAAACAAGTTGTATTTTACATCTTCTTACCTTTATGAAAGATATATATATGTTTAGTATATCTTATCATTATACTATTTTTGAAATAAGCTAACAATAAAGTAAACTTCCTGTATTGGCGGAATATTCATTCGCAAGGAAGTACGGAGTAAGTCTTCATCTCCTGCTTAACTCCTATTCTTCTCCACTTCCCCTCCCTAAATGCAAAAGGCTGGCTTACTTCACATTAAAAGTTATCACCTAAAAATTGGTACGAAATATACAGTCTTAAAGCAGGACACAAAAAAAGGACACAGATACTTAATCTGTGTCCTCAAACGTTTATAATTAAAGGGGGTCAACTTCTACCCATACTATACCCAATCATTATTTCACGCGTGTTACAACCTCGTTAAAAGCGAATTACGATTCTTATGAAATTAAGCTTTTGGCTGCAACTTTTCTTGAAGTTCCTCAACATAATGCTGAGCGGCTTGAGCAGCTATGCTTCCATCACCTGTAGCTGTAACGATTTGGCGCAAAGTTTTTTCTCGAACGTCACCCGCAGCAAAAATACCCGGGATCCGTGTCTCCATCCGATCATTCGTTTCAATATAGCCTGCAGCATTCAAGATGCCCAAGTTCTCAAATGGTTTAGTCAGCGGAAGCATTCCGATATAAATGAATACACCGTCAGCGTCCATCACTGTCTCTTCTCCATTTTCGGTGGAAACTAGAGTGACACCGCCCACTTTGCCGCCATTTTCATTAATTTCCTTCAAAGTATGATTCCAGATGAAGCTAATTTTCTCATTGGCAAATGCACGATCTTGAAGAATCTTTTGAGCACGAAGTTCATCACGTCTATGAACGATAGTAACTTTGGAAGCAAAGCGTGTTAAGTAAACGCCCTCTTCAACAGCAGAGTCTCCGCCGCCGATAACGAACAGTTCCTTTTGCTTGAAAAATGCACCATCACAAACTGCACAATACGATACACCGCGGCCGCCCAATTCTTTTTCGCCAGGAACGCCGATTTTCTTGTATTCGGCACCCGATGAAACAATGATTGAACGTGCTTTGAATTCCTTGGAACCGGCTTTGATCGTTTTATACTCTTCACCGTCAATGATTTCCTTAACATCCCCATAAGCATATTCCGCACCGAATTTCTTTGCATGGTCAAACATTTTCGTCGAAAGTTCAGGTCCGAGGATTGTGTCGAATCCAGGGTAATTTTCTACTTCCTCTGTATTGGCCATTTGCCCGCCCGGCACTCCGCGTTCTAACATCAATGTTGAAAGGTTCGCACGTGATGTATAGACAGCCGCCGTCATCCCTGCAGGACCAGCTCCAATAATAACAACGTCATAAATTTTTTCAGACATGTTCTCACTCCTCCATATTCCATTAGAAATGGAACCTTCACTACCGTTAGTGTTCCCTACCTATTATCCTATATAACAAATAATTTTTCGTCCAAATATCTGCTCATCCCAGAAGTGTTTGAACCAACTTTACGTACTTCGATAAGGTGGACACCGATATAAAATGTTTGTCTGCGATTGCCTGTTTGCTCGCCTTTTCATTTTTAAGCTGATTCCACACATACTCCACCGCAGATGCCCAGCCTGCTGGATTATTTAACTTCTGCTCGGATTTCACCGCTTCGATAAAGACGGAAAACCACATTAAATAGAGTCCGGCTTCATCTAATTGTATCGGTTGGAAATGCTGATATAATAGCTCAGCTGTGCGATCGGCAAAATCAATCGGTGTTAATTGGCGATCTTTGGCGGGAGTCTGCACAAGGTCTGCATAATCACGTTCCAAATCAGTGAAATTCTGATTTAGGTTGAGGACCTGGTTTTTCAATAGCTTCTGTTTATGGATCGAATGTTTCAGAAGAAAAATGGCAAACAGCCTTTCTTCGATGAATTCGCTTTCCAGCCTTTTTAAAATAGAAGGAAAATGATGTTCAAAACCATCTGAAGTCGCATTCATATCTCCCCAAGGCTCCATGCCTTCCTTTTCCGGGTTCATTTCCACGACCTTTTTCCATGCCTTTCTGGCAGCCTGTTCATGACCTAAGTGGAAAGCGGAAATGGTAAGCCAATAGTAGAAGGTTCCATCTCCCTCGAACCCTTGCTTTTGCAATACTTTCAGCCATTTATATGCAGATGCATAGTTTCCGATCAAAGCGAATGTCGCTCCAAGCTTGAAACGATGTTCGGATAGCATCGGACGAATTTTCTCCAGCATCTGTATGAGCTCTTCAACCTTTTCTTCATCCTGTTGATAATGATGAAAAACAACAAGGTTACAAAGCGCATGCAGATTTCCAGGACTTTTTTCCAGTACCTCTTCCAGTGTTTCAAAAGCTTCATTTACTTGACCGAGATAGAAATAGGCAAGTGCCAGGTTATTATAAGCGGACCAGTAATCCTCGTATTCGGCAATCGTTTCTTTCAGGACTTCGATTGCCTTCGGGAAATTCCCCGATTCCAGATACTCACGGGCTTTTTCCTGTTTGGTAATGAGTCCATCATGCTTAAAGGGATTTTCTTCTGACTCATCAGACTCAAAAGTTATTAGTTCAAGCAGATCCTCTGCGTCATCGCTGAACTCTCCGTCTTCTTCTTTATCAAGATAAGCACTGGCGTGACGGTAAGCCTCCTTGAACATGCCTAAGTGGGCATAATTATTCGCCAGGAAGTAATGGCATTCCGACATATAGGGATCCATCACATCCAAGATGTTTTCCAAGAGGTTGTTTGAATAATTATATTCACCGATTTCCGAGCATGTGATTGCCAATTGACAGGCTATCATCGGTTCTGCAGGTTCAAGTTCCAGCGCACGTTCCAGGTATTTTTTTGATTTAGGTAGTTCTCTTCTATGATAAGCTTTTAAACCCTTGGTGAAATAATACTCACCTGTTGGGTGAAAAGTTAGAATTTTTGCCTGTTGGCCAAATTTAGAGTCTTTACTCATGTAATCCTCCATCTACAAGTTGATTAACCATAGTATTATAACATATTGGAGTAAATTTGCCGAACAATTCAAGAAAATGGAAAATGATAATCATCATTCAATCTTTAAGAAAAATTTGGCAAATCCTACATGAATTTCAACCATCGGTTGGTTAAAACCGGGCCAGGATACTATTGGACCGGTTTGGATGAAATGCTTTTAAAAAGGATATTGACGAGCGATGTTTTGTTTGGAAATCCCTTTAATTACATTTAATCCCTCCACTACCCAAGGGTTACCGAAGCGTCCCATTCCTCTCATTTTCTTCCTCCAAACGCGACATCCGGACCATCATTTACAGTTTGGTCATTGATATATGTATCCCCCTTATTGTAAATCCATAGAGAAAAGCAAAGCATTTCAACTTTGGATTGAAGTATATTCCTGGTTAAATGGGGAGTCAAGCTCATAGTCTTAATTACATAAATAAAATCCTATAAAAAAAGCCCTCCTATTGACGGAGGGCAGTCACCATTCATTCGGTTTCTTTGGGTTCGTCCTTACCGGAATGTCTAGTTTTCAAAACATCAAGCACCGCTTGGAAAGGCAATTCCTGTTCCTGAAGTAGAACGAATAAGTGATAGAGGAGGTCGGCACTTTCCATGGAAAGTTCCTCTGCATCACGATTCTTAGCAGCAATGATCACTTCAGCCGCTTCTTCTCCGACTTTTTTCAGGATTTTATCAACGCCCTTTTCGAATAAATAGGTTGTATATGAACCTTCAGGCATTTCCGATTTTCTTTTTTCAATCAATTTTTCTAATTCCGTCAAGAAAGTCACATTCACCTTCACGGCTTGTCCGGCTTCACTGTTTAGGTAAATCGATTCGCTAAAACAGCTTGTTGCCCCAGTATGGCACGCAGGACCTGCAGGAATGACTCGAACGACCAATGCATCTTGATCGCAGTCATACTTCATTTCGACGATTTTCTGTGTATTACCGCTGGTTGCTCCTTTATGCCATAATTCATTGCGCGAACGGCTGAAGAAAACCGTTTCGCCCTTTTCAATGGACAATTTTAGGGATTCTTCATTCATGTAAGCAAGTGTCAGCACTTCTCCGGTTCCGGCATCTTGGATAATTGCCGGTATCAGACCTTTTTCGTCGTATTTAATAGTTTCAAGATTCATCGTACAACCACTCCTTGTTGTTTGAGAAACGCTTTGACTTCTTTGACGGATGTTTCTTTATAATGAAAAATCGATGCGGCTAGTGCTGCGTCCGCTTTACCTTCTTCAAAGGCTTCCTGGAAATGCCCAGCGTTACCTGCCCCCCCCGAGGCGATGACCGGCACCGAAACAGCTTCAGATACCGCTTTTGTTAAAGCGATATTAAATCCTTGTTTCTCCCCGTCACAATCCATGCTAGTCAATAAAATTTCACCTGCACCACGGCTGACGGCTTCCTTCGCCCAATCGATCACTTCCCATTCAGTCGGTTTTCGACCGCCGTGGGTGTATACGCGCCATGATCCAATCTCTTCCTCATATCTGGCGTCTATAGCGACCACGATACATTGGGCACCAAAATAATCTGAACCCTCATTAATTAAATCAGGCCGCAGAATGGCTGCTGTATTTAAGGATACCTTATCTGCACCAGCGCGTAAGATCTTCTTCATATCCGCTAATGAATTGATACCGCCACCCACTGTGAATGGGATGGCCAAGCTGCCTGCAACGGCTTGAACGACGTCGACAATCGTTTCCCTGCCTTCATGTGAAGCTGAAATATCAAGGAAGACAAGCTCATCGGCACCCTCTTGGTCATAAAAGGCAGCAAGTTCGACGGGATCTCCAGCATCCCTAAGGGAAACAAATTGTATGCCTTTAACTACGCGCCCATCTTTAACATCGAGACAAGGAATAATTCGTTTAGTGAGCATTTAACCACGCACCTTTTCTAGTGCTTCTTCCACAGTAAAGCGATTCGTATAAAGCGCCTTGCCAATGATTGCCCCTGCAATTCCTTGAGCTTCATACTCTTTGAGAGTGATAAGGTCTTCCAGGGAACTAATGCCTCCCGAAGCAATCACGTTTTTCCCAGTTGCCTCCGCCATAGCCAATATACCTTTCACGTTTGGACCCGAAAGCATCCCATCTGTCGCGATATCAGTCACGATAAAGGTCTCTGCACCAGCATCCGCCAGGATTTTACCAAGATCTATCGCAAGCGTTCCAGACGTTTGAAGCCAACCATGTGTGGCAACCATGCCATCCTTCGCATCTATTCCGATTGCGATATGCCTTCCATATTTCCTTATCATATCTTTAGTGAAATCAGGGTCTGAAACGGCCGTGCTGCCCAGAATGACCCGTTCCACTCCATTATCCAGATAATGGGCTATATCCCGTTCCGTACGGATGCCGCCGCCGATTTGAATTCTTGCCCCTAACTCCTTTGCAGCTTTAATCACATATGAATCATTGATGCGAACTCCCTCTTTAGCTCCGTCAAGATCGACCATATGTATCCAATCGGCTCCTTGTTCCGCAAAGTTTTTAGCCATATCGAAGGGGGAATCGCCATAAACGGTTTCCTGATTATAATCTCCCTGGATTAATCGGACGCATTTGCCACCGCGCATATCAATCGCCGGGTAAATAGTAAAGTTGCTCATGTTCTTTCCTTCCCTTCTACTAATGACAGATAATTTCTCAAAAGTGACATGCCCATCTTCCCGCTTTTTTCCGGGTGGAACTGCATGCCGAATACATTCCCTTTACCGACAATCGCCGGCACATCCACATCATACGTCGCTGAAGCAGTAATAAATGATTCATCCGTATCTGCGTAATAAGAATGGACGAAATAAACATGTTCCTCTTCCAGACCCTGATTCACTGGTGACTCGTGTTTAAATTCAAGGCGATTCCAGCCCATGTGCGGCACTTTATAAACCTGGTCATTCGCATCCACTCCCTTAAAACGAACCACTTTACCTGGGATGAGAGATAATCCTTTTGCCGGTCCATTTTCCTCACTTTCATCAAATAGAAGCTGCATACCAAGGCAAATGCCCAATAGATACCCACCGCCGGCTACATATTCCTTCAGAAATTCATCCAGCTTTTGTTTTTCCAAAAGACTCATGGCATCCCTGAAAGAGCCCACGCCAGGAAGAATGATCCCTTTCGACTTTGAAAGTTCTTCAGGGTCATCGGAAATGAATGAATCGGCACCAAGACGCTCCAGCCCTTTACTTACAGAAAATAAATTCCCCATGCCGTAATCGACGATCCCTATCATTTACAACATTCCTTTCGTTGAAGGGATGCCTTTGACCCGGGGATCGATCGTCGTAGCTTCATCCAATGCCCGTCCAAGCGCTTTGAATATTGCCTCGATCATATGATGTGTATTGTGCCCGTAATGAACGACTACATGAAGGTTCATCCTGGCTTCAAGAGCGAATTTCCAAAGAAACTCGTGCACCAGTTCAGTATCGAAAGTACCAACCTTTTGGGAAGGAAACTCAGCCCTGAACTCAAGATGCGGACGGTTGCTTAAATCGATGACAACCTGGGCTAGTGCTTCATCCATCGGTACGAAAGCATTTCCATAACGTTTTATCCCGCGCTTGTCTCCAAGGGCCTCCAATAACGTTTGACCCAAGCAAATGCCAATATCTTCAGTTGTATGGTGATCATCCACCTCTGTATCGCCGTTTGCATCTACAGATAAATCAAACTTCCCATGCTTCGTGAACAAATCAAGCATATGCGTCATAAACGGAACGCCAGTCTTAATGGTGGAATTACCTTCCCCATCCACACCAAACTTCAAACTGATTTCCGTTTCATTCGTCTTTCTCTCCACACTGGCAAAACGTTCCATTACAACTCCTCCTAATCGGGGCAAGACCCCTTTTCCCAAGATGTAAAAAGCTTGTCAAAAGTCTTATATAAGTATTTCCCTTATTTCGTAAGGATTCAGGAACTATTTCCCGGATTCATTCACACCACGTGATTCTATGGCACGGGCGTGAGCCTCAAGTCCTTCCATGCGGGCAAATGCCGCAATTTTTTCTGCATTTTTACGGAAGGCCGTTTCACTATACATGATGATGCTCGATTTCTTTTGGAAATCATCCACATTAAGCGGGCTGGAAAAACGGGCGGTTCCATTTGTAGGCAACACATGATTGGGACCTGCAAAGTAATCCCCAACAGGCTCCGAACTAAAGCGGCCAATGAAGATTGCCCCGGCATGCCGGATTTTAGCCATGACTTCAAGTGCATCTCTGGTCACAATCTCCAAATGTTCCGGTGCAAGTTCATTAATGGCTTCAACAGCTTCTGCCATATTCCCGCATACAATGATTCTTCCATAATCCTTTATGGATGCTGCAGCAATATCATGGCGTGGAAGCAACGCCACCTGCTTGGCCACTTCCGCAGCCACATCTTCTGCAAGAGACGCTGACGTCGTCACCAAAACACTGCAAGCCCGGGCATCGTGCTCTGCCTGTGATAGCAAGTCTGCCGCGACTTCTTTGGCGATGGCGGATTCGTCCGCCAATACCGCTATTTCACTTGGTCCTGCAATCATATCAATGGCGACATCCCCGAATACTTCCCGCTTCGCTAACGCCACATAAATATTTCCCGGCCCCACTATTTTATCCACTTTCTTTATTGTTTCCGTCCCATAAGCGAGTGCAGCTATGGCCTGTGCCCCGCCAACTTTATATATTTCCGTAATACCGGCAATTTTGGCAGCAGCCAAAACCGCTGGCGATAATTTCCCATCTTTCCCTGGAGGAGATACCATAACGATCCGTTCCACTCCCGCAGCCTTTGCAGGCATCGTATTCATCAGTACAGATGAAGGGTATGCCGCTGTGCCTCCAGGTACATAAACACCCACAGCATCAAGAGGTGTTAATTTTTGTCCTAGCATCGTTCCCGTATCGTCAGTCGTAAACCATGAATTTCTAATTTGTTTCTCGTGAAACAATCGAATATTATTCGCAGCTTCTTTAAGAATATCAAGCTGCTCCGTGGCTAAGGACGCTGTCGCTTCTTCCATTTCCTGTTCCGATACAAGTAATTCCCCCGGACTTACACCATCGAATCGTTCGGTATAACTATGTAAAGCGGCGTTTCCACTTTTCCTGACATCATAAATGATATCCTGAACCGCTTTTCTTTGATCGGCAGTACCTGCATCGACCGAGCGTTTCAGTGAAATCCCTTCTGCAAACCGTTCTATTTTCATACGCTCACCTCATTAGCGATTCTTTACTGTTCAATTATTTCTGCTAGCCGATCCACAATTTCAGTAATCCTTGCTTCTTTAATTCGATAGCTGACAGGGTTTGCCACAAGCCTCGAAGTCACATCGGCAATTTTTGCATATTCCACGAGACCATTTTCCTTCAATGTCCGCCCCGTTGAAACGATATCCACAATTCGTTCAGCTAAACCAATTAACGGCGCTAACTCAATAGACCCATTCAACTTAATAATCTCGACTTGCTCTCCCTGCTCGCGAAAATAACTGGAGGCAACATTCGGATATTTGCTGGCTATTTTGGGGGCGATGTCACTTATTTTCGTACCAGGCAGACCAGCTACAGCTAAGTAGCAGGCACTGATTTTCAAATCAAGTAACTCATATACATCACGTTCTTCCTCTAACATGACATCCTTCCCTGCAATTCCAATGTCAGCGACACCGTGTTCCACATAGGTTACGACATCCATCGGTTTAGCTAAAATGAAACGCAGATTCTCCTCTTCCACTTCAAGGATCAATTTCCGGGAATCATCAAACTCAGGAGGGAGACGAAAACCGGCCCTTCTTAATAGCTCTGCCGCTTCTTCAAATATTCTCCCTTTAGGCATCGCAATCGTTAAAAAGCTATTATTCATCTTTTCCATTCCCTCCATTCCCTACAAATAAATGCACTTCTGAAAATGTTCTTGTAAAGGCATCGACATTTTGAACGACTGTAATATCTTGAATCGTTACCAAGTTTCCTTCGGATCGTTTTATTCTTGCAAATTCAATGGCTTCCAATCTCCGTTCGGGACTGAATAAAATACATTCTGGTGCGACAGGCTGCATCGGCTCCCCAAGAGCTTCTGCAAGACGATCCACCCGGATTGCAAAACCAGTGGCAGAAGCATTCCAGCCGAACTTTTCAAGCAGATTATCATACCGGCCACCATTGCCGATTGGCGAACCCACGTGTCCCGCATATACTTCAAATAAAGTTCCCGTGTAATAACTCATATGACTGACCAATGTCAAGTCGAAGCTCACATATTGATCAACGCCAAATTCTTTCAACTGCGCAGACAATTCCTTCAGTTCAGCCAAAGAATCTTGCCCTTCATTATTTTCAATCAGCCCTAGAGCCTTTTTCAGGGTGCCTTCACTGCCCCTTAAGGAGGTAAATTCGATAAGACGCTGTTTATCAATGGATGAAAGCGGCAGCGATTTTACATGCTCCCGAAAACCAACATAATTCTTTTCATATAAAAACTTCCTTAATTTAGAGGCTCTTTCCTCCGTACCTAAAATGCTTAAGAAAAATTCTTGTAAAAATCCTATATGTCCAATCGAAATCTTAAAATCCTGAAGACCCGCAGCCTTTAGAACATCAGCAAGCAGGGCAATCATTTCAGCATCGGCACTTATTGACTTATTCCCGATACACTCAATACCAATCTGTTCAAATTCTGCCGGCCTGCCTCCTTCACGCTGCTGTGCTCGATATACATTCGCAGAATAGGCCAGGCGAAGCGGAATTTGCTGTTTTAACAGTTTGGATGCTGCGACTCGTGCAATGGGGGCTGTCATCTCGGGACGGAGTACGAGCGTATGTCCCTGGGAATCAAGAAGTTTAAACAACTGTTGATCTAAAATTGCCGAAGCCTCGCCAATCGTTTCATAATATTCCAATGCAGGAGTTTCAATAAATTGGTAACCCCACTTCTTGATTTCATCACTCATTTTATTTCTGGCCGACACTTTCGTTTCATATAGCACCGGTAATGTATCTCTCATGCCTAACGGTTTCTCAAACATAAATGGCTTTGTCACGACTGCACATCCTTTTGAAATATTGAAAACTATATATATCCAATCGGTCTGCCTTATAGGCAAAACCCGATGTCATTGCCACAATTCCTTTTTTGTTTATCCCTTTATCTTTCCAAGATTGCACGCTTAAATCCAAATTTCAGATAACATATAAAAATAGTATCAAATAAAATGTCATAATCATATAAATAATCTCAATAATCTATTAAATTACTTTAGTTCGCTAATATGGTAGCGAGATGAAGTTATTAATAGTTTACTCCTGCCCCTTCCTCACGTCAAGAAAAAAGTGCCTCCAATCACGACGGTCTTTGATATCTTTCTTCATGATCATTTTAAGGTCAAACGGAAGGGGCCATGCCTTTTTCCCCGGATATTTACTCCTATCTTTAGCCATTCATTGTTATTAATGTATACCTTTTGGTTTAGCTGTTTTATAATAATTCAGGAGTTTGGATATATTATAAAATTTTAGGGGGAAATGGAATTGAAGAGATATTTTTCATTTTTTTTGGCGCTTATTGTTCTTTTTTCGCTGGGTTTAAGCGGAACAAAGGGTTTTGCGGCCACTAAGATCAACCAGGATGAGCTTAATGTATACCTTTCTGAAGTTAGGATGACACAAGAAGAATTGGAAGAATATTTAGGCTATTACGACCTAACATTGAATGAACTGGAATCTGTAGAAGAGTTGCGTGATACATTAGGGCCGGCCGTCACTCCCGAGACTTTACTGAATCTACTTAAAGAATATGAAATGACAGAAGCAGAACTCACGGAATTATTGGTAGAATACGGCGAACTGGAAGAGGGAGATTCCATCGTCGATACCTTCCACTTCATTTACGACATAGAAGATATCATCGATCTAGAAATGGGTTATGAAGATGAAGAGACGGAATATGATGATGAAGAGATCATCGATTTAATGGACGGGCTCTTTACTGAGATCGGTCTTACGGACGAAGAGCTCGACAGATTCATGAACCATCTTTTACCTATCGTCGAGGACCCTTCCTTTGAAGATCGCTTAATGGCCATTTCCGATAGGATGGATCAACTCGAATATTTCGAAACAATTGATGAATTGTCTGCAGAGCAAGTGGCTGAATTGCTTTCGATATATAATGATCTGCAAAGTTTGCTGCAAATTCAATTCAAATTCGCCTTGATACATGATGGTGTCACTACTAACCTATCCCTTGAGGCTTTATTCCAGCTTAAGGATTTGCCGAATGCTAGTTTACTAGTTTCCATTTATGATCTAAACGGCAATCTTTTGCTCGATTTTAAATTGACGGGTGAAATGATCGGTTCCGATTTAGTGAAAGAAACAGGTAATGACATCAAACAGTCAACTGAGGTCATTTCTAAAGTGGTTGATGTAAAAAAGGAAAAGAAGAAACCTGTAAAAACCGTACATAAAACGGAAAAAGGCGGAGTGCTTCCTAAAACGGCTGGTAATTACCTATTCGGTGCTTTAATCGGTTTAGTGATGATGGGCATCGCTTTCGGATTAATTAGAAAAGCGAGACTTGCTAATTAAGATGAGAGAAAATAGGCAATCCAGGCATAAGAGAAAATGGTTACTCATCACTGCTGTTTGCTTTTTAATCATAGGTTTTTATTTTACAACGACCAACGCCTATACACTGTTAAAAGGCTATGCCATATATAAATGGAATAAGTCTGATACAACCGAGTTAACTGCTAAGCTCTCAGAACCGGAAGCGACAGCTAAACTCCCAGAACCGGAGGCGACGGCTAAACTACCCGAACCGAAGACGAATGCAGATATTCCCGATGAGCTTGAACTTTATGATGAACGACCGGAGACAGGTGATTTGATGGGTGAGCTCTATATTCCAAAAATCGAGGCAACTCTCCCAATTTACCACGGAACGGACGAAGATGAACTCGAAAAGGGCGTCGGCCATTATGCAGGGTCTGTCCTCCCTGGTGAAAAGGATAATTCCGTTCTATCCGGTCATCGAGATACTATTTTCAGAGATCTGGGTGAAGTCGGTCAAGGTGACTTGCTGATTGCCAAGACAGAAGCTGGTACGTTTACATATAAAGTGAGGAAGGTACGTATCGTCGATGCAGATGACCGTACCGTGATCGTTCCCAAACCTAAAGCCACACTTACAGTAACAACCTGCTATCCTTTTTCCTATATCGGCAGTGCACCAGAACGGTACGTATTGGTTGCCGATTTATTGAAAACGAATTGAATAAATGAGATATGGGGGCTGAAGTTATTCAGCCCCCTATTCATAAATCTTAAATGGATAGTAGGGGGACAAGCTCAATATGGATAAACAAGCACTGGAAAAGTTTTTTCGAATTTTGCAAGAAACGTATGAAACGACAGTTTGAACAAGGAAAATGCATCAATTAAGGAAGTCATAGATCACCTAAAAATCAACTGAGTCCGTTATATCCAAAATGCCATTAAAAAGGACCTGCCGCATAAATGGGCAAGTCCCTTTTTCATAAGGAAGTTTGCTGATCCCTCTCAAGCATTTCCTCTTTGGTATATATGATTTTCATTGGATTTCCGCCGACGAAAGCTCCCTCTGGAACATCCTTATGGACAAGCGTCCCCGCAGAGACAATCGCCCCATTTCCAATTGAAAGTCCTGGAAGGATGGTCGAATTGGCTCCGATCAATACCTCATCCCCAATGACTACATCTCCTAAACGATATTCATGAATCAAATATTCATGAGCAAGAATCGTCGTATTATAGCCAATGACTGTATTTATTCCCACTGATATTTTTTCCGGAAACATCACATCCGGCATGACCATCAAGGCAAACGAAGTATGCTTTCCGACTTTCATATGTAAAAAAGTCCTGTAAAGCCAATTCTTCATACCGAGAAAAGGCGTATAACGCGCTAGCTGTATCACCACAAAGTTCTTTACGACTTTCCAGAAAGGAACGGTCTTATACACATGCCATAGTGAATTAGCCCCTTCAACTGGATAGCGGAACGTACGTCTCATCTTCTAGCCTCCGTGAGCTTTTCAACCTCAACGATATTCAATAAATCTGCCATATGCTCCAACATATAGTCTGGGTGATAACTTTCCAAAAATTCACGGCCTTTAATGGACCATGAGACCCCTGCCGTTTTTGTACCTGTGTTTTTCCCGCCAAGAATATCATGATAACTGTCGCCAATCATGATCGCTTCTTCAGGAACCGAACCGAGTTGATTTAAAGCTTTAACCAAAGGCTCTGGATCCGGCTTTGCATTTTGGACCTCATCCAATGTGACCACCACTTCAAAGAATTGATCCAGTTTGCTTAAACGCAAGCCCTTTTCGACGACATCACGTTTCTTTGTCGTAACGACTGCCAATTTATAGCCGCTCTGCTTCAATGCTTGAACGGTTTCGTATACCCCGTCAAATTGTGTGACAAGCAAATCATGGTTCTTCCAATTATGTTCCCGATAGAAAGCGATCATTTCATCCACTCGCTTTGGATCGATGGACGAAAAAGTATCAACCAAAGTCGGGCCAATAAATGGAATGATATCTTCCCGATTGAACTTTCCAGGACAAAAGTGGTTTAAAGTTTCTGTAAAAGAGGCGATGATCAATTCATTTGTATTGATCAACGTACCATCAAGATCAAATAATAATGTAGTTATGTTACTGTTCATATACAGCTTCCTTTCTCTGTACTCTGTCAGTCCGATTCCAAATATACGCAACGACCATCGTTAGAACAATAGCAGTGAGTAACCGAATAAGTAACAACGGCAAGACCGGAATCCCCAGTGGAATAAAAATCAGTGTGTCTTCTACAACAGCATGGCAGGCAACTAAAAAGATGAATGCAATCGTCATATCCTTCTTCGAGACATTATCTTCCTTCGCTGCTTGAATCATTACGCCAGCCCCATATGCCAATCCAAGAGTCAGACCTGTAACGAAAGGCATGGAAGCATTCGGTTTCATCCCAAGGACCTTCATAAAGGGAGCAAGGGCTTTTGAGAAGGCTTCCAGCCATTTTAAATCTTTCATGATTTGAACCACTACCATAAGCGGTATAACGATGACCGCCAGCTGGGCGATTCCGGAAAGGGCCTGGATTACACCATGTATAAGGATTGCACCCGCTCCGTTTATCTCTGCCGTCTCCCCGATAGCCACTCCTTGTGCCATTTCAGATCCGCCCTGCCAAACAAGATTGATGACGACCGCTGACAAAAGTGCAAGCCCGATCCGCACTGTTAAAATGATCCACAGCTTGACGCCGGTTTTCATCGCCACACCAGACTCGATTAATAGATTATGTGAAAAAGATAGCATCGTAGCGATAATAAAAACCTCTTTCACAGTCAAATCAAGCGTTAATATGCCTGCTATCGCTGCGTATAAATTCAGGAAATTCCCTAACACGAGCGGAATTGCCGCATCCCCTGGAAGACCGATGAGATTCATCAAAGGCGCTATCAAGTTAATGATAAATGGCAGTACAGGCGTATATTGAAGCACAGTGACGATCAGAGTGACTGGAAATATCACTTTACCCAAAGACCAAGTTGTATTCAAGCCGGAAAGAAGTCCCCTTTTAACCGAATCCACTATCACTATGCCCTCTCCCTTTACACATATTCCCTATGCATCTAAGTATCTTTTGTCTGCAAGCCCACGGACCCTTCTATAGACCACTAAAGCAATGGCCACAGCTACCAGGACAATCGAGATCACTTGTGCGATACGCAGCGACTCCGTCAGCATCAAACTATCCGTCCGCAAACCTTCAATGTAAAAACGGCCGATGGAATACCATAATACATAAGTTAAAAATAGTTCACCCCTGCGCAAGTTCACTTTCCGTAAACTTAAGAGGATGATTACACCGACGATATTCCAAATCGATTCATACAAAAAGGTTGGGTGATAATACGTACCGTTTATGTACATTTGATTAATGATGAATTCAGGCAAATGCATATTTTCCAGGAATGACCTTGTTATTTCTCCCCCGTGTGCTTCCTGATTCATGAAATTACCCCAACGGCCAATCGCCTGCCCCAACAATAAACTCGGTGCAGCAATATCCGCCAGCTTCCAAAATGAGACTTTCTTGACCTTGGCAAAAACTACGGCAGTCAATACCGCTCCAATCAGCGCACCGTGTATGGCAATTCCGCCATTCCATATTTTTATGATATCCCCCGGGTTTTGTGAATAGTACTCCCATTGGAAGATGACATAATAAATACGGGCACTAATGATCGCAATTGGGACAGCAAACAAAATCATATCGGTAAAAATTTCCTTATCGAGACCTCTTCGCTCAGATTCCCTTAAAGCGATAATAAGACCCAGTAACACACCGAAACCGATGATCAGTCCATACCAATGAACCTGAATAGGGCCAAGATCAATCGCTATTGGATTCAGCGGTTGTATTCCTTGTTCCATATTGTCCCCTCTTTTCCTATATACCTTTTAAAATTCATCATGTTCAGGATCTGCAATTGCATGATTCAAGCGATCTGAAAACTGTTCTGCAGCATTTACTCCCATTCGTTTCAGGCGGTAATTCATGGCTGCCACCTCAATGATAACAGCTAAATTTCGACCTGGACGCACAGGTACGGTAATTTTCGTCACTTCCGTATCGATGATTTTCATTTTTTCTTCATCAAGACCAACCCGGTCATACTGCTTGTTTTTTTCCCATAGTTCCAGATTGATGACGATTGAGATCTTTTTATTGCTCCGGACTGCACCAGCTCCAAAAAGCGTCATTACATTAATGATTCCCAACCCTCTTATTTCAAGAAGATGTTCGATTAAATCCGGGGCATTCCCGACTAGGGTATCTTGGTCTTCCTGCCTGATTTCGACGCAATCATCGGCTACGAGACGATGACCCCGTTTCACTAATTCCAAGGCTGTCTCACTTTTACCAACACCGCTTTTCCCGGTGATCAACACACCCAGCCCATAGATATCCACCAATACACCATGAACAGCAGTAGTTGGTGCCAACCTACTTTCAAGGAAGTTGGTCAAACGGCTGTATAAGCGCGTTGTCTTCATATTAGATCTCATCACAGGAACGGATTCCCGCTCAGAAGCTTCTATCAACTCTATCGGCACTTCCTGACCACGCGTAATGATGATGCCTGGAGTAAAGTCCCTGCATAACTCTTCCATCCTCTGTATTCGATCCGGTTCATTCAACCGATTAAAAAAGGACATTTCCGTCATGCCTAAAAGCTGTACTCGATCCGCGGGATAATAATCAAAAAAACCGGCTATTTCAAGTCCTGGACGAGATAAATCACTCGTGACAATTGGACGGTTAATTCCTTCTTCCCCACTGATAAGTTCTAGACCGAACGCTTCAACTATATCTTTTGTACGGACTTTTGCCATATATCTTTCCTCCTTTTGGAGCGATGCTATTTTTAGAGATACTTTTTCTATTTTAGCATTTTTCTGTTAATAACCAAACAAAGCATTATCGATTTATTGTTTTTTTATTCACTCCGCCCAGATGATGGCAGCGGGATGGCCCCTTAACCAGTAAAGAGATGAGAGGAACATACATGAATCCTTACACCAAAATAAAAGCAAGCCCGCCAGTTTATATTGGCGGGCTTTCAGACTGTGGACAACTCGATGAAAATCGATTTTGTCTACAGTTTTTTAAGGTTTTGCACAACTTAACGTTGATTTCCACTCCAGTCACTCGCTTTCCGCGGGCGGTCCGGGAGCCTCCTCGGCGCCTTTCCGCCTGCGGGGTCTCCCTAGGCACGCTTTTCCCGCAGGAGTCTCGTTCCTTACGTTCCGATAAACTTTATTTTAAAATTTAGATAGAACCCCTTTTGTCTACGAACAGAAAGCCCGTCTGGCAGGCTTTCTGCTTCTTCAGGAAACTGTTATCGCGGCAGTCTTTGTTTCTGCAAAAACATGAAGCACAGGAACCTCTTCTTTAACCGTCTTAAACTTAAGGACTTTCTGAACCACATCACTTTTCTCTTCGATGATGGTCATCCCTTCCAAAGTTACATTAAAGCTTCCTAAATTAGATTTCAACTCTCCCTCAATCGCCTTACCTGGTGGCAGGATCAGCTGGACTTTCCCAGTAATAGACTTAGCATGGATTGAATCGCAATCCATCCCTGAATTCGTACAGACGATTTCCCCATTGAAAGTCTGGACATCCAGTTTCTTGAAGTATCCATCGGCATTAATCGCCCCATTCAAGGTCTCAGCTTCCAAGTCATTAAAGTTGGTATCTGAAATGGTAATCATCCCGTTACCCGTTTCAAGCTCACAAGAATCACCCGTACCCTGCATGATATGAATGGCACCATTCGCTGTCTTCGCTTTAAGGTTCTCCGATTTCAAAGATTCAGTCGTGATTGCACCATTGAACATCCTTACATGAATGACTTCATATTCCTTCCTTGGAATGTACATGATCGTATCGACCTTTATGGATTTCTCACGAACCTTGAAATTCATCTTTCCATCTTCAATCGAAAAATCGACTTCTTCCAAAAAGTTTTTCCTAGCTTCTTCTATATCTTCCACCCGGTATACCTTTGCCTGGCATTCAACCCTGACATCATTATGGTCCCATGCAGCGATTTTTATTTTCCCATTTGCTATATCTACATCAACTTCATTGAGGAAATCAAAATCATGCTGAAAAATATGACTGACCTCCACAGATTTCCCGAAATTGAAATCAAGGTCCGTTTCTTTGATTTTCTTAAAAGCACTTTCAACGAAATCAATAATCTTTTCTTTCGATGACTGGATATTCTTCTTAAACGTATCCTGAGTGCTTCCTTCGCTTTTCTTATCCACGACTACCGTCGATAATTCATGCTGCAATTTCTGCTCTTTAGCTTCACTTTCCTGACTGGCTTTATCCAATTCTTCCAAAAGGCCCATCGCTTCTTCCGCTGATAACTTTCCATCCTGAATCATTTCTAAGATTTTCTTTCTTTCCTCCTGCATGAACATTCCTCGCTTTCTTCTATCATTTTATTCATACATACGCCTAGATATCTAAAAAGTTTCATAAATACCCTTTTTCCCATCATTCGACAAAGGAAAATGACAATTTCCGAAAAGGAAGATGTATCATTTCCCCGGAAATATCCTGTTTTCCTATTGTTTAATCAAATGATTGATTAAATGCACACCGTCATTTTTCTACAAAAAAAACAAGCCTGATGGCTTGTTCTTTTAAGCATGTTCATGCTCTTGTTCTTTTTCTTCAATCCAATTTTCCATGCGAATTTGATCACGGGTCAGTACAGGTTTTAAGTATTTTCCCGTATATGATTCGGAAACTTCACATATTTTTTCAGGTGTTCCATAAGTGACGATCGTTCCGCCCTTATCTCCGCCTTCCGGTCCCAGGTCAATAATATGGTCCGCCGTCTTGATGACATCCAGATTATGCTCAATCACCAAAACTGTATCCCCATTGTCAACCAGCCGCTGCAGGACCTCGAGCAACCTTGCTATATCGTGGACATGAAGTCCGGTAGTTGGTTCATCCAAGATATAAAAGGATCGCCCAGTGGAACGGCGATGCAATTCAGAAGCAAGTTTCACCCTTTGCGCTTCACCGCCTGATAAAGTGGTAGCAGGCTGTCCAAGCTTGATATAACCCAAACCAACGTCAAAAATCGTTTGTAGCTTCCGTTTGATTTTCGGGATATTTTCAAAGAAACTAACGCCTTCCTCAACTGTCATATCGAGAATGTCGGAAATGTTTTTCCCTTTATATTTCACTTCAAGCGTTTCCCTGTTATAACGTTTTCCATGACAGATTTCACATGGGACATAGACATCCGGGAGAAAATGCATTTCTATCTTGATAATCCCATCACCACGGCATGCTTCACAGCGGCCGCCCTTCACATTGAAGCTGAACCGTCCTTTTTTATAACCGCGGATCTTCGCTTCATTAGTCGAGGCAAAAACGTCACGAACATCATCAAATACACCTGTATAGGTAGCTGGATTTGATCGTGGGGTTCTACCGATCGGTGACTGGTCAATATCAATGACTTTATCTAAATGCTCAATTCCCTTGATCTCACGAAAATCGCCTGGTCTAGCTTTTGCCCGGTTCAGCTTTTGAGCCAATGACTTATGGAGGATCTCATTCACTAATGTACTTTTCCCTGATCCCGAGACTCCTGTAACGGCTGTAAAGACTCCAAGAGGGAATTTAACATTAACGTTTTTTAAATTATTTTCCTTGGCACCTTTTATTTCAATGACGCGGCCATCATTTTTCCGGCGTTCCAATGGCAATGGAATGAATTTCTTCCCTGCTAAATATTGGCCCGTTAAGGATTTAGGATTATTCATGACCTCTTCCGGAGTTCCAGCGGCCACTATTTCTCCTCCATGTGCTCCTGCGCCCGGACCAACATCGATCAAATAATCCGCAGCAAGCATCGTATCTTCATCGTGCTCGACAACAATCAGGGTGTTCCCGATTTCGCGCATATTCTTCAATGTTTCAATTAATCGATCGTTATCCCTCTGATGCAGCCCTATTGAAGGTTCATCTAAAATGTACAGGACCCCCGTCAAACGGGAACCGATCTGCGTCGCCAATCGTATACGCTGTGCTTCGCCGCCTGATAATGTCCCTGCTGCCCTGCTCAAAGTCAAATATTCCAAACCAACATTAGCCAGGAATCCGAGCCGCTCACGAATCTCACGTAAAATCAATCTCGCAATGGCAGCTTCCTTTTCAGTCAAATCCAGATCATCGAAAAATACTAACGCATCTTCCACTGATAAAGCTGTTGTTTCACTTATATGGACCCCTTGAATGAGCACGGAAAGACTCTCTTTTTTCAATCGATGACCCTTACAGGTTGGACAGTGATGTTCTGACATATATTTCTGCATTTGCTCACGGATATAGTCTGAACTCGTCTCCTTGAAGCGCCTTTCGATATTTCTTAAAACTCCTTCAAAAGGAATATATCCTTCTTGCACTCTTCCAAAATCATTTTTATAACGGAAATATATCTTATCTTTACCTGAACCAAGCAAGACCTTCTCCAATTTATCTTCCGGTAAATCTTTAACGGGGATATCCATATCTATCCCATAATGGTTGGCCACCGCTTCAAGAAGCTGAGGATAATATTGAGAACTCGTCGGCTCCCATGGCGCGATAGCATGTTGACGGAGGCTTAATTCCTTATTGGGTATGACCAGATCACGGTCCACCTCAAGCCTCGCCCCCAAACCATCACAATCCGAGCAGGCTCCAAACGGGCTATTGAAGGAGAACATCCTCGGCTCTAACTCTTCAATCGAAAACCCGCAGTATGGACAAGCATGATGTTCACTGAACAGCAGCTCTTCTTCACCCATGACGTCAATGATGACTTTGCCTTCACCGAGCTTCAAAGCACTTTCCAATGAATCTGCAAGCCGCGCCATGACACCCTCTTTAATGACGATCCGGTCTATAATGACTTCAATCGAATGTTTTTTATTTTTTTCGAGAGTGATTTCATCACTAAGATCATGCATTTCCCCGTTCACACGAATGCGGACATATCCTTGTTTCTTAACTTCCTCCAAAACTTTTGCATGTGTCCCTTTTCTGCCTGAGACAAGCGGTGCCAATACCTGAAGCTTGGTGCGCTCAGGGTAATCAAGAATGCGGTCCACCATTTGCTCAATCGTTTGTGAGGTAATTTCAATATTATGGATCGGACAGGTCGGCCTTCCGACCCGTGCAAATAACAGCCTTAAATAATCATAGATTTCCGTCACAGTCCCTACGGTTGAACGCGGATTTCGACTGGTCGTTTTCTGGTCTATGGAAATGGCTGGCGACAAACCTTCGATCGCATCGACATCCGGTTTATCCACTTGGCCTAAAAATTGACGGGCATAAGCGGACAGTGATTCTACATAACGCCTTTGCCCTTCTGCATAAATCGTGTCAAAAGCCAAGGAAGACTTTCCAGATCCGGATAATCCGGTCAGCACGACAAGTTTGTCTCTCGGTATCGTGATATCAATATTCTTTAAATTATTGGCCCTGGCGCCTTTTATCACAATTTTATCCATTGCCATGTTTCGTCACCCTTCCGCCTTTAACTCTAGTAATAAATCACGCAGCTCGGCAGCTCGCTCGAAGTCCAATGCCTTTGCCGCTTCCTTCATTTCTTTTTCCATGCTTGCCATCACTTTTACGCGCTCCTTTTTAGGAAGCTTCGCGAGACTTGGTGCAAGATCTTCTTTATACGCTTCTCCTTCTTCCGCTACGTGAGTGGCCCTGATGGAGTCCCGGATATCCTTTTGAATGGTTTGCGGCATTATTCCATGCTCTTTATTATAATTTTCCTGAATTTCACGGCGCCGCTTCGTTTCATTGATGGCAAGTTCCATCGAATTCGTGATGCGGTCCGCATACATGATGACGTGGCCGTTGGCATTACGGGCTGCACGGCCCATCGTTTGAATAAGCGAGCGCTCCGAGCGAAGGAACCCTTCTTTATCGGCATCCAGAATTGTCACTAATGACACTTCCGGAATATCCAGGCCTTCCCTTAATAGATTGATTCCAACGAGTACATCATATTTGCCCATTCGCAGTTCCCGGATGATTTCTATCCTGTCCAAGGTCTTCACTTCCGAATGAAGGTATTGGACCTTGATGCCAATTTCCTTTAAATAATCGGTTAAATCCTCAGACATCTTTTTCGTTAAGGTCGTAATGAGGACGCGCTCGTTCTTTTTGACGCGCTCTTGTATTTCACCGATCAAGTCATCTATCTGTCCTTCAATCGGCCGCACTTCTATCGTTGGATCCAGCAAGCCGGTAGGACGGATGATCTGCTGAACCATTTCTGGCGTATGTTCGAGTTCATATGGTCCCGGAGTTGCCGAAACGAATATGGATTGATGGACCTTTTTTTCAAATTCTTCAAATCTTAGCGGGCGGTTATCCTTTGCAGACGGCAGACGGAAGCCATGATCGACGAGTACTTGCTTACGTGCCTGATCCCCATTGAACATTCCCCGGATTTGCGAAAGGGTCACGTGTGATTCATCCACGACCAAAAGGAAATCCTCTGGAAAGTAATCCATTAAAGTGTAAGGTGTCGCACCTGAGGGACGAAGCGTTAAATGGCGGGAATAGTTCTCGATCCCTGAACAAAAGCCCATTTCCCGCATCATTTCCAAATCATAACGGGTCCGCTGCTCCAAGCGCTGGGCTTCAAGGAGCTTTTCATCTTCCCTTAATTCCTTCAATCGCTCTTCCAGTTCCGTTTCGATATTTTGAACGGCTATCCTCATTTTCTCTTCGCGAGTAACGAAATGGGAAGCCGGGAAAATGGCGATATGTTCACGTTCACCGGTAATTTCACCAGTCAGGGCATCCACTTCACGGATACGGTCAATCTCATCGCCGAAAAACTCGACCCTTACGCAATGTTCATCACGTGAGGCAGGGAAAATTTCGACCACGTCGCCACGAACGCGGAAAGTCCCCCGTTGGAAAGCAATATCATTCCGCTCATATTGAATATCCACGAGTCTGTGCAGCAAGGCATTTCGGTCTATTTCCATGCCTGTTCGGAGAGAAACGACCATCTCGCGGTACTCTTCCGGGGAACCGAGTCCATATATGCACGAAACGCTGGCAATGATGATGACATCTTTCCTTTCGAACAAAGAAGAGGTAGCCGAGTGACGCAGTTTATCGATTTCATCATTGATGCTTGCATCTTTTTCGATGAATGTATCAGTGGATGGAACATAAGCTTCTGGCTGGTAGTAATCATAATAGCTGACGAAGTATTCAACGGCATTATTTGGGAAAAACTCTTTGAACTCACTGTAAAGCTGTCCTGCCAACGTTTTATTGTGGGCAATGACTAGAGTCGGTTTATTTATTTGTTGAATCACATTGGAAACGGTGAACGTCTTCCCTGTCCCCGTTGCCCCCAATAATGTCTGCATTTCCTTGCCTTCTTTAATGCCTTCGACAAGCATTTCAATTGCTACAGGTTGATCTCCTTCAGGAGAGTATTTTGAGACTAACTCAAACTTATCCTTCACCAAGCATAGCCTCCTATTGAAATATTTTTATATGAAAACGGGACATGGCTATATCCCTTCTATTTATTCCGGTTTAAGAATGTATATATACACATTCTACCACAATCGCCTCAAAACAAACCAGCGATAAGCGAACATCCATTCTATTTTTTGTTTATAGACTCGATGGGTATTGAGGGGAATGACAAGTTGAGTACAAAAAAAGCACCTTTGATGTCAGGCGCTCTTGGATGTTCGTTTCATCATTCTTTTTGATAACCAAAATCCCACAGTTAGGGATAAGGCATCCACGATGATCAATAAGTTTGTATGCGTATAACCTTTATATGCGGAAGCTGTAATCAAGGCAACCGTTAAAACAAGTCCAACGACATTGTTATAGGTGACTCTTGAAAATAGCATGACAAGTAGACAAGGAAGGAAAAGGGCAGAAAGAATTTTAATCATTTTTTCATCTCCTTTATAAGAGAAAAATAGCGTAGTTTCAGTTTAAATGATTATGAAGTTTTTTGCCAATCTATTTCCTGCTTGATTTTAGACGGCATCCCCTGAAGACCATTCCACCCATCCATAAATTATGCCCATTAAAAAAAGAAGCAAACCCCTTTAAAGGGAAGTTTGCTTCTTTTCAGACCAATCAATATGGATCTGCTTCATGTCCTTTTCTGACTGCATCCTCTGGGTTATCCGTTCCACCCATAGGTTTTGAAGATTCCGTATGTTCAGAAGCCGAGGCTAATCCCTCTTTTAATCTGCGGCCATACTCTTCATCAGCCTCTTCGGCTAGGGCTATCATTTTTTCCTGAATGCGCTTGTCGGCAGGAGCCAATGCCGACACTAAATTGGAGATTAAATCGTCTTTTTCCCAATCTTCGAATTCACGGAATGTTTCACCAGCCTGCTTCGTATTGTTTTGGCGATCGATTGTCTCACGAACAAGCTTCCCTTCTACCAAAGGTGTATGCTCCTTGCCCGTCTGCTTGGCTTCTTTCAAACCGCCTATAGTTGATGGTTCGTAGTTGATGTGGGGGCTTTGGTTACCTCTGCCAACTTCATATTGCATCTGTCCGCCCGTCTGATTCGTGGCTGTTGGCTTCTTTGGAGCATTTATCGGCAATTGCAGATAATTCGCGCCAACACGGTGACGCTGTGTATCGGAATAAGAGAATGTACGTCCCTGTAACATCTTGTCATCAGAGAAGTCCAGTCCATCCACTAGGACACCCGTACCGAATGCAGCCTGTTCCACTTCAGTGAAGTAGTCTTCTGGGTTTCTATCCAATACCATCGTACCGACATGCAGCCATGGGAACTCATCTTTCGGCCAGATCTTTGTGTCATCAAGAGGATCAAAATCCAACTCGGGATGATCATCATCACTCATGATCTGTACGTTGAGATCCCATTCCGGATAGTCCCCGCGTTCGATCGCTTCATATAAATCCTGTGTGGCATGATTGAAATTCGTAGCTTGAATTTCATTAGCCTCTTGCTGCGTCAGGTTCTTGATCCCTTGTTTCGGTTCCCAGTGATATTTGACAAGTACGGCTTTGCCTTCCTCATTCACCCATTTATAAGTATTGACCCCTGACCCTTGCATCATGCGGTAGTTAGCTGGAATGCCCCAAGGGGAAAACACAAAGGTAATCATATGGAATGTTTCCGGTGAACTCGAGCAAAAATCGAAAATCCTTCTGCCGTCCTGAATATTCGTGACCGGATCCGGTTTGAAAGCATGAATTAAATCCGGGAATTTCATGGCATCACGGATAAAGAAAATTTTCAGGTTATTGCCTACAAGATCCCAGTTTCCATCTTCCGTATAAAATTTAACGGCAAATCCCCTGGGGTCACGTAACGTTTCCGGGGACGTCCCTCCATGAATAACAGAAGAAAACCTCACGAATACCGGTGTTTTTTTACCTTCTTCCTGAAAAACCTTCGCTCTCGTATATTTTGAAATCGGCTCATCCCCCGCTTTACCAGTCGGAACAAAATAACCATGTGCACCTGCACCACGGGCATGCACCACCCGTTCAGGAATACGCTCCCTATCGAAGTGGCTGATCTTTTCCAGGAAATCGTAGTTCTCAAGTGTACTAGGACCTCTGTTTCCTACAGTTCTAAGACTCTGGTTATTCGTTACGGGGTGCCCTTGCCTGTTCGTTAATGTTTCTTTCGATTCATCATTTGTTTTTTTTGATTTATCAGACAAAAAAATCCCTCCTATGTTAATTAATTCCACAATACTACTATACTTTCCCCTATCCCCTATATTTCACTCTTCAATCTTCAAATTTTATTGAAATTGAATAAATGAGTGCTTTTCTCCTATATATGAATGATTTCATTTTCACAACACCAACAACATATCTTCATAACATCGAATTAAAAACGGGCTGACTACTCATTAATGTTTCAAGAAACTTCACTATATTTTTTCTAGTAATACTTAAAAGGAGCGAGCTTTATAAAAGAAAGAATAATTACCTTTTAGTAGTAATCCTGATATTTGTGTCCTTCCCGCGATCATCGAATGGCCCGCACCGATTCAACAACGGTTAACATTACAGCAAGCTCCTATGGATTGAAAAGAAATCTTCGTCTGTTCTAAACTCGTAAAATGATAAAAAAGCCTTGAATGGCAATCATCCATTCAAGGCTTTTTAGAGGGAGCATACCCATTTTTGTATAAGTCAACAGCACTTCATTATAATGAAATAAGGATAAAAAATTCAAAAAGCGAGGTGCCTTAATTGGGCGAATCAATAATAGGAAGACTTGGCAGGATGATGACAGGAAAAACCAGTCGTTGGGTTGTCATTGCTTTATGGATAATTACAGCAATTCTCTTAACCTTCACATTGCCTGCCGTAAATGATCGAACAACAAATAATGCCGCTGACTTGCCTGAAGACTCAGCTTCCGTCGTGGCTGATGAACTTATTAAAAAAGAATTCCCGAAATCTTCTGGATTACCTGCCCTGCTTACATGGCATCGGGAAGGTGGACTGACAGAAGCCGACTTGGCTGAAATCCAGTACCTTTCCAAAGAACTGACAGATAACCCACTGTCCCAGCAATCTTTTCTACCACCGCTACATGAAATTCCGTTGCCTGCTCTGCAAGGATCGGTTTCGGAAGATGGAACGACTTTCGTACAGCCGCTTTTCTTTAAAGAAAAGACCGAAACTGCCATTCTGGGGAAAAATCTTGATAGCATTAATGAAACAGTATCCGAACGCATTGGATCGGACCCATTCAAGGTACCAACAGATTCAGGTGAATTATCCCTTCGAGTGACAGGCCCTGTAGGGATATCCGTCGATGCAACGGGATTATTTTCAGGTGCGGATTTCAAATTGCTATTAGCAACCGTAATTCTTGTACTTGTTGTCTTATTACTCATTTACCGCTCCCCGCTTTTAGCCATCATTCCTTTAATCGGAGTAGGCTTCGCCTATATTGTCACAAGCCCGATCCTTGGATTCATGGCAGACCATGGTTGGATTACAGTCGATTCACAGGCCATTTCAATCATGACCGTATTATTATTCGGTGCCGGAACGGATTATTGTCTATTTTTAATTTCTCACTATAGAAGTGAATTAAGGAATCATGAAAGTAAACGGAAAGCCATGATTGCCGCATTTAAAGATTCATCAGGTGCCATTGCAATGAGCGGCCTTACGATTGTCATTTCCCTGCTAACATTGCTTGTAGCCAAATACGGAGCCTATCACCGTTTCGCTGTACCATTCAGCTTGTCCATTTTAATCATGATGCTGGCAGCTTTAACACTTGTACCGGCATTGCTTTCTGTATTCGGGAGGGCTTCCTTCTTCCCAATCGTTCCGCGTACACCAGAAATGGAAGAAGCACGGGCCAAGAAAAAGGGAAAAGAAGTCAAAAAGCATAAAGAATCAGGTCGTATCGGTAATTGGATTGGTAATATCGTCACAACCAAGCCATGGACCGTCATTCTTACATGCCTGATCATCTTCAGTGTTTTAGCTGGATATTCTTCGCAAATAAAATATTCATATGATATTCTCTCTTCTTTCCCTGAAGATATGAACTCACGTGAAGGCTATTCCGTCATTTCCGACTCGTATTCACCAGGCGAACTGGCACCAGCCACAGTGGTTGTCGATACGGATGGTGAAGATATCGATTTAGCGTCAGCATTAAAAGGGATGAATATCGTTGAAAGTGTTGCTGATCCCGTCACAAGTAAATCTAATAAAGATCTGCAGTCCTATGAAGTCACATTCAACATAAACCCATACGATATTGAGGCCATTGATTCAATTCCAGAAATCCGCACCATGGCGGAGAAAGAATTGAAGGCCGCCAATATCACTTCCTTTGATGAAAAGGTTTGGATTGGCGGGCAAACAGCGACACAATTTGATAAAAGGGATACCGTAAAAGCCGATGAATTCAAGATCATCCCGATCATCATCATCCTGATTTCATTGCTCCTTTTAGCCTACTTGCGATCTGTGACAGCCATGGTGTATTTAATGGGAACTGTCATTCTCTCTTTCTTTGCAGCTATGGGCTTAGGTTGGATAATCTTGCACTATTTCATGGGTGTAGATGCCATAGAGGGGACAATTCCCCTTTATTCATTCGTATTCCTGGTTGCACTTGGAGAAGATTATAATATTTTCATGGTTTCAAGCATTTGGCGTAAGAAAAAAACGATGCCAATCAAGCAGGCCATTAGAAAAGGCGTTGCCGAAACTAGCGGTGTCATCACTTCAGCCGGCATAATCTTGGCAGCCACTTTTTCCGTTCTTGCCACACTTCCGATTCAAGTATTGGTTCAATTCGGGCTCATTACTGCTCTAGGTGTGTTAATGGACACATTCATCGTGCGCCCGTTCCTGGTCCCAGCAATCACCTCCCTCCTTGGCCGCCATGCTTTTTGGCCGAGTAAGGTGACTAATCAAAAAGAGAAAGAACATGCCAATTAATAAAGAAAGTTAGCTTTTACCCTTCTTAAAAAGAAAAACCCTGTGCTCCTTAAATGCACAGGGTTTTTACACGTTTTCTAAAATAAGGAAAACTTTCAGTTGACACTTCTACTTTCACCTCTTATAATTATATTAAGTTCAGATATCTCAAATTAAAGATATATATATTCGAGATTAATAATCAGGAGGAATAATCATGACAAATACAAAGTGGACAGTCGACCCGACTCACAGTGCTATTGAATTTTCTGTAAAACATATGATGATCGCCAAAGTAAAAGGAAGTTTTAATAAGTTCGAGGCAAACATTTCAGCAGATCCACTGGACCTAACAACTGCAGATATTGATTTTACCGTAGATGTGGCCAGTATAGACACACGGAATGCAGACCGGGATAACCACTTGCGTTCCGCTGACTTTTTTGATGTAGAAAAAAACCCTACATTAACATTCACATCAACTAAAATCGTGAAAACGAATGAAGATGAATACGATGTAACAGGTAATGTAACTCTTAACGGAATCACACAAGAAGAAACTTTCGCCATCACCTTCGAAGGCCAAGGAAAAGATCCATGGGGAAATGAAAAAGCGGGATTTAGTGGAAAAGGGAAAGTTAAACGCAGTGATTATGGTTTGACCTATAACGCAGCATTAGAAACAGGCGGCGTACTAATCGGCGATCAAATCACTCTTACCATCGAAATCGAAGTTGCTAAAGTAGCTTAATGAATAAGAAAGAAGCAGCCATCTCCAGGATGGCTGCTTTTTTCTTATTCAAAGTATTCATTTTATCGGAATTACGAATTCCTCGTTTTATAAAGTAAGTAAATGAAGTATGGTGCCCCGATACTCGCTGTAAAGACACCAGCCGGTATTTCCAAAGGTGAGAATAAGGTCCGTCCAATCAGATCCGCCACCATAACCAGGATGCCGCCAAGCAAAGCTGAAGTAGGCAACAACACCCCAAAACTCGAACCAACCAGCCTTCTAGCCATATGAGGTGCCATTAGTCCCACAAAGCCAATTCCTCCAGCAAAAGCGGTAGAACCACCAATCAATGCCGTACTGATCATCAATAATGTAAACCGCTGTTTTTGGACATGTCCTCCAAGCCCCGTTGCAAGGTCATCGCCTAACTCCTGTAAATTAATATTCCTGGCATATAGAAAGGCAAGTAAAAGGAATAGAATCGTCCATGGAGCCAGCACCGCGATATTACTCCAGGTGGAGTTAGACACTGACCCCGTGATCCAAAGGTTTGCCTGGCTCGCTTGATAAACTGGGCCAAGAATCATCATCATCGTAGTGAGTGCCTTCATTAAAGCCATCACCCCAATCCCAATCAACACAAGCCTTATCGGGGGAACTCCATTTTTCCAGGCCAAGGAATAAACAAGTAAGGCCACGACTGTCGCCCCAATGAATGCAGCTAACGGCAGCCAATTGATGCTCACTGTTAAAGAATGATTCTTATCGCTAAAAATGGCCAAGAATCCAACGACCGCTACAGTCGCTCCTCCTGTTATCCCTAAGATATCCGGCGAAGCAAGTGGATTTCGAATCATCCCTTGAAGGATTCCTCCAGCTACAGCAAGGCCCATTCCTACCAACAGGGCAACAATTATTCTAGGCAGGCGGAAAGATTGGATAATAAGCCGATCGCTATCCGTCCCCCCTCCAATAAAGACCTGGAGGACACTTAGCGGATTTATATTCATTTCACCCACTCCAGTACTGATAACAAACACTAGTGAAGTGACTAAAAATAATATGGAAATCACGATCATAGCTTTTTTATCCATCAAGAATGATATTTTTTCATTAAACAAACGAAAGCTCTTATATGACTTCATCGACCGCTGAACCCCTTTCTAGCTATATAAATAAAGAATGGGGTCCCGATTATGGCTGTCATGACTCCAACCGGAATTTCTCGAGGCATCAGGATATACCTGGATATGACATCGGCTGCAATCAAAAGCACCGCCCCGAAAAGTCCAGAGAAGGGAATCAACCAGCGATGATCGATGCCTACTATAGAACGGGTAAGATGCGGAACGACGATTCCTATAAAGCCAATCGGACCCGCAACCGCTACTGATCCGCCAGCGAGCAGGATGATTGCCAGCCCCATAACCAGTTTAAGGAATACTATATTCAGTCCAAGACCTTTTGCAACATCTTCACCCATGGACAACACATTCATTTTACCGGACATGATCCAGGCAAGGCCCCAACCTACGACAAGATAAGGCAGGACGGCAACTAAATTGTCTAGACTTCTACCGGAAACGGACCCGGCAAGCCAGAATAGGACTTGCTCTAAAAGAGCCTCATTAGAAACAAGAAGACCTTGTGTAAGTGAAGCTACCATGGCCGTCATGGCTGCACCAGCCAATGTCAGCTTCATCGGTGTCAAGCCCCCACTTCCCATGCTTCCAATCATATATATGCTTATCGCGGCTATGGCCGCCCCTATGAATGACAGCCATGTGAATACTTGAAGATTGCTTATCCCAAAAACGGTGACCCCAGTGACAACCGCCAATCCCGCGCCTGCGTTGACACCGAATATATCTGGAGAAGCGAGTGGATTTTTAGTTAGCGTTTGCATTAACACCCCTGAGATGGCCAAACTTGCACCAATTGCCGATGCGATCAGGGCTCGTGGCAGTCTGACTGATTGAATGACAATGTGTTCATTCGTCCCATTGAAATGGGTAAAAGCATCAATGGCCATTTGCCATGTTGTATTTGTATATCCGTATACTATGCTTGAGCACATTAAAAACAGCAGCAAAATAATGGTAATGAACAGCCCCATCCATTTCTGCCATGAATTTTTTAATAACATATCCAGTTACCTTTCCAATCACGTTTGTATATCTTATTTAATTCAATTGTACTGGCGATAACAGGATTATGTCAACGAATTTGAGAATCATTTTCAATTATATATTGACAGAAAAGTATATTCATTTTATGATGATGCTGTTAAGTGCGAATGATTATCATTTGCCGAAAAATTGGGAGGGATACATAGATGTTTAGATTTAAGTCATTATTAACGATTTTTACAATATTTGCAGTCTTCCTTCTAGCAGCTTGCGGGAATTCGGATGAGAAAGCCGAAGGAAATAAAGCTGAAGGAAATAAAGAGGAAAAAAGCTACACAATTGAGCATGCCATGGGCACTGCCGAGTTGAAAGAAACGCCTAAAAGAGTAGTCGTTCTAACAAATGAAGGTACTGAAGCATTGCTTGCTTTAGGAATTAAACCTGTAGGTGCCGTTCAATCATGGCTTGGTGACCCTTGGTACGACCATATTAAAGATGATATGGATGGAGTCGAAGTTGTTGGTGTAGAACATGAAGTTAACTTAGAGAAAATCGCATCACTGAAGCCTGACTTGATTATTGGAAGCAAGATTCGCCAAGAGGCTGTTTATGATAAATTAAATGCAATCGCCCCTACCGTATTATCTGAAACGCTAAGAGGAGATTGGAAAGAAAACTTTAAACTATATTCAAAAGCCTTGAACCTTGAAGAAAAAGGAAACGACGTAATTGCAGAATTCGATAAACACACAGAAGATCTTAAAGCTAAATTGGGTGATAAGGTAAATCAAGAAGTTTCCGTTGTTCGTTTCATGGCTGGAACTACTCGTATTTATTACACAGACTCATTCTCTGGCGTAATTTTCGATCAATTAGGATTTAAACGTGCAGAACAACAAAAGGAATTGTTCACTGCAGATAATAAATTAGGTAACCTTGCCATCGAGGTAGGAAAAGAAGTCATCCCTAAAATGGATGGAGATCTTCTCTTTTACTTCACCTACGCTCCTGAAGGCGACAAACAAGCTCTAAGCACAGCAAAAGAATGGACAAATGATCCACTTTGGAAAAACCTTGATGCAGTCAAAAATGGAAATGCTCATGAAGTTAGCGACGCAACATGGAATACAGCTGGCGGAGTATTAGCAGCTAATAAAATGCTGGAAGATATAGAAAAGATCATGCTTGAAAAGTAATATTTTGAAAAAGGCCTTTCTCGATATATTCGAGAAAGGCCTTTTCATTTTTTCAAATTCATTTCAATTGAGGTTTTGTCTTCATCGAAATAAAAGTATTATTGAAATTATTATTAGCCTACATGAAATCGTCTCGGCAACTATTTTCTTCTATATCGATCACATCAAGAATAATAGGTCCGAAAAATTTTTTTAGCATGGAATTACGACGCTATTCCAAGTGATTATGAAAAATCACAATTACCCTGCTTGTCCACTTTCTTTCAATTGATCGTCAACAAACAGTATGCCTAATTCGTAATGCTCGCCGTCCAATTTGTATATGCCAATGATTTTGAGAATCATTTTCAATTATATATTGACATAAAAGTATATTCATTTTATGATGATGCTGGTAAGTGCGAATGATTATCATTTGCTCTAAATTAGGAGGAATACATAAGATGTTTAAGATTAGATCACTTTTTACTATTATTTCTTTATTTGCAGCCTTCCTACTAGCAGCTTGCGGAAGTTCGAATGATCAAGCAGAGGGAAACAAGGTTGATGACAAAAAAGAAGATACAAGCTATACAATTGAGCATGCAATGGGAACCACAAAATTAGAAAAACAGCCTGAAAGAGTCGTCGTTCTTACAAATGAAGGTACAGAAGCATTACTAGCTTTAGGAGTAAAACCAGTTGGAGCTGCTCAATCTTGGACTGGAGATCCTTGGTACGATCATATTAAAGAGGATATGGATGGCGTTGAAGTTGTTGGCGTTGAGCATGAGGTAAACTTAGAGAAAATTGCAGCATTAAAACCTGATTTAATTATCGGTACTAAAATTCGCCAGGAAGCCGTATATGACAAATTAAGTGCCATTGCTCCTACTGTTTTTTCAGAAACACTTAATGCAGATTGGAAAGGAAACTTTAAATTATATGCAAAAGCATTAAACCTTGAAGAAAAAGGTAACGATGTAATTGCTGAATTCGATGCCCACACAGAAGATGTAAAAACTAAACTGGGCGATAAGGTAAATCAAGAAGTTTCTGTAGTTCGTTTTATGGCTGGAACAACACGTATTTATTACACAGATACATTCTCTGGAGCAATTTTGGATCAATTAGGATTTAAACGTGCAGAGCAGCAGAAAGAACTATTTACTGCAGATAATAAACTTGGAAACTTTGCTATTGAGGTAGGAAAAGAAGTTATACCTAAAATGGATGGAGATATTATTTTCTACTTCACATACGCACCTAAAGGTGACAAACAAGCCCTAAGTACAGCAAAAGAAATGACAAATGATCCTCTTTGGAAAAACCTAGATGCAGTGAAAAAAGGAAATGCATATGAGGTTAATGACGCATTTTGGAATACGGCTGGCGGTGTTATTGCAGCTAACAAAATGCTAGATGATATAGAAAAAATAATGCTTGAAAAGTAATATTCATAATAGAAACGGCCTTTCTCGATATATAAATCGAGAAAGTCCGTTTCTTTTTTTCAAATTCATTTCAATGAGGTTTTGTCTCTTCGTCGAAATAAAAGTATCTTTAAATATTATTAGTCTGGAATTAAGACGCTATTCCAAGTGATTATGAAAAATCACAATTACCCTGCTTGTCCACTTTCTTTCAATTGATCGTCTACGAACAAGATGCCCAATTCGTAATGCTCCCCGTCAAAAAGAGCTCTTTGCACAAAACGTATCTGTTCATTATTATCGATGACCTCAAGCTTGCAATGCGCCCGGTTTATTTGGAGAGCCCTGTATAACTCTTCTTCTTCCCTGACGACGACACCATTTATTTTCGAAATGACCTCGCCTTTAAGCAACCCCATTTTATCCGCCGGAGATTGAGGGATAACGCCTAAGATCTGGACACCAAGCTTACTTTTCGAAAAATAAAAAGGAAGCTTTTCATCCAATGCCTTTTGGGAATAATGAAGGAATTCACGGCCCAAGATTGCTAAAACGGCCGTTATGATTGCCAATGGGGGGTACCAGTAACCACCCACTGCCAAGGCCGTAATCACAAATCCCAATGCCCCTACCTTTTTGCCTTGCGCCCTTATGGCCTGTTCCGGGAGCGTCCCATGAACTTTTTGCTTGAAACCGATTAAAATGGGAAGTAAGATTGGCGACAGGTATGTGTCCCCGATCGAAAAAACCGGATACCATTCGAAGGGAACTGGAAGTTGTCCTCCCGGAATCATGACGAACATTGGAATTAGCCAGATACGTTGTGAAACATACACACCAATCGGCTGCCCCCTCTTGGATACCTCCAACTGAGGGGAGACCTTTTTGCTTCCATTGCCAACAATCAAAAACCCTTCAGCAATCAGTAATAACCCTATTAAAATAACAAGTGTCGGATACACGGACCGATCAAGCTGATTAAAAACATCCTGAAATACCGTCAGCTTGATATCTCTATCATATAGAAAAAAAAGGATGAAGAAGGTGAGTCCCACTGTATAAACGGGGGAAACAAACCGCTTTTTCATGGATAGCATGGACAAGATCGTAACCCCAGCCATGATGAACAGTGCCGCCAAAGGAATGGTGAATCCCGAAGCCAACGTGAGGACAGAAAAGATCAATCCCCATATCAATCCTTGAGGTAACATGGAACGTAGCTCCATGGAAACTCTGTAGATCTTCGTATTAAAATCATGTCGTTCCCGTTTAACTCGAAGATAGCCGATGAATAAACAATAGGCAATCGAAACATAAAGCAAAGGATGAAGGAAGAGTTTTCCTAATCCCATTAAGCATGCTATCAGCCAATCCGTTGTCAATTTCTTTCCACCATCCTCTAAAAGTAATCGATATTTTGTCAAATTTCGTTCTGGTCAGTTACCTCCTATTCTATCAAAAATGTAACCTCCATGCCTATTAAGATGCAGAAAAAATAGCTTTACCTTATGTTTTCCCTATACTGCCTTCATGTTTGCAGACAGGCGTTGATCCAACGCAAAAAAGGCACCGCTCCAAGGGAACGGCGCAATACAGTTATTTAACTAAATAATTCAAAGCCGTCCGCAACTGAATATCATTATCTTCATCCTGGATCTTGTCCAGAATGGCGGATTCCAGATGTGCTGCGGTTTTTGCGTCCAGCTTACCTGTCACTTTCAGGCCAAATTGTTTTTGGAATGCTTTTACGGCGATTTCTGTACTCCAATCATAATATCCATCCTCACGACCAGGTTCAAATCCAAGTCCTTTCAGAATGCTTTGGGCATACTGGATTTGTTCATCATTCATATCCCGCTGCAAGACATTCTCAACAGCGAGCTGATGGGCATCAAAGTAATCGGGCTGTTTTACTTTGATGGTCGGTTCGATCCCTTTTTTATGGATCCAGTTCCCTGAAGGCGTCAGCCACTTATATAACGTAAGTTTAATCTTACTGCCATCACCCATTGGTACTGCTTGCTGTACTGTGCCTTTCCCGAAGGTCTTCTCGCCGACCAATGGATAGCCCCCCGCCTCTTGCATCGCGCCAGCCAGGATTTCGGAGGCCGAAGCGCTGCCTTTATCCGTCAAGACGGCAATTGGATAACTTTTCGCTTTCTTAAGACTTGTAAAAAACGATTGTGTTTCTCCCGTTCTTTCTGCTATTTGCAAATAGGGCTTTTCTTTTGTGATAAACTCGCCAAGAATCGTTTCCACACTAGAAAGAAGGCCACCTGGGTTGCCGCGTACATCTATGACCAAGCCTCCGATCCCCCTCTTTTCCAGCTCCTTCATCTGCTTTTTGAAATCATTCGCAGTATTTTCCGAGAAAGTAGTCAGCTCGATGTAACCGATTTGTTCCCCGGCGACTTCCTTAATTGATGAAAATACGGTATCCAATGGAATTTCGGCACGCACCATATTGAATTCAAGTGGGTTGGAAACCCCCGCCCGCTTGATTTCCATTTTGACGGGTGACCCTTTTTCACCACGGATTTTCAGGCGTGTTTCATACAGATCCAAACCTTCTACACTTTCACCATTCACCTTAAGGATTTGATCTTTCGGCTTTAATCCAGCTTTCTCAGCAGGAGAATCTTTGTAAGGAGATACGATTATGACCTTACCATCTTCCATACCAATTTCAGTACCTATCCCTTCAAAAGAGGAGTCCAAGGTTTCATTGAATTGCTTAGCGGTCTCCTTGTCCATATATACGGAATAAGGATCTTTCAACGCTGACAGCATGCCCTGGATGGCACCCTCCACCAGGTTGGAGCCGTCCACCTGTTCTACATACTGACTTACGATCAAACCGTAAGCTTGTTCCACTTTTGCCCATTCCTTATCCTTCAATATTGTTTGGCTTTCATACTTTGCTTCATTCTTATCCGGGAGGCTTGTCCAATATATGCCCCCCACTGCTCCAATGGCTAGTGACATGATGATTGCTAGAGGAAGTACCCATTTTTTGACCATATTTATCCCCATTTCTGACCTGATATGTATTTCACTATATGAGGGGATTGGAAAGAATATGCTTGAAGAAAATGGCGACACCACACAAAAAAACAGACCAGGAATTTTCCTGGTCTGTTTTTTTGTTGATATATTGGGGTATTAATTAGGTATATAGTTTAATGGATTAACAGCATTTGACTTGCTATAATTCCATGCACCTTTATGTAGTTCAAAGTGTAAATGCTGACCGTATGAATGTCCTGTGTTACCCATGATGCCAATTTGTTGACCTTTGGCAACAACAGAACCTTCGCCTGCTTGTCTAGAACTTAAATGTGCATACACAGTAGTCCATTGCTGACCGCCGATTGAATGGGTAACAAAGATGACGTTACCGTATGTACTTGAGAAGTAAGAACGGCTTACGACTCCGTCGGCTGCAGCTACAACAGGAACCGTTCCACTTGCAGCAATATCGATGCCGGCATGCTGTTTATTCCAACGTTCACCCATTGTTGAAGATACATATCCTGCACTTGGTCTAGTGAAAGTACCTGATGATACAGCTGGCGCTTGACTTACATTAGACGAAACATGTGAAGATGATGGTGCTGATGATGAACTGTTGCTTTTTGCACTAGATCCTGAAGAAGTGGATTGTTTTTTTGTTTCGGAAGCATGTGAAGCTGCTTGTGCTGCAGCTTGTGCCGCTTCTTGCTCTGCACGTTTTTTCGCTTCGGCTGCCGCTTTTTTACGAGCTGCTTCCAATTCGGCAAGACGCTGATGCTCTAAGTTGATGGCTGATTTGATAGCTTTTTCTTGAGCAGCAAGATTCGCTTTTTCTTCCTCTAGGCCCATCTTCTCATGTTCATGCTTTTCAGTTTGTTGCTTTAATTTCTTAACCAATGCATCCTTTTCTTGCTTCTGCTGTTTTTGTTGCTTTTGAATTTCCAAAAGTTCAGCTTTTGCCACTTCTAAACTGGCAAGCTTCGCTTCAACGGCATTTTGTTTTTCTTCCAGTTCCTTTTTATCCAGCTCATGCTGCTTTAAAATATCTCGGTCGGCTTCTGCAATTGTCGCTACAGCTCCAACACGGTCAACTAAATCTCCAAAACTGGATGATCCGAATAATACTTCAAGGTAGTTCACGTCCCCACCAGTCTCCTGGAAAGAAAGTGCCCTTTCCTTCAATACTTCATTACGTTTGGCGATCCGCTCTTTTAATACTTTAATCTCTTCTTTCAATGCCTCGATTTCTTTTTTCGTTTGTGTAATTTCAGCATTTTTAGCATCGATTTTTTTTGTTGACTCTGCAATTTTCGCTTCAATGGCCTCTATTTGTTCTTCTGCTGTCATTTGCTTATCCTGCAGGTTATCGATTTTCTTCTCCGTGTCTGAAATATTCGATTCAACACCAGAACGTTTTTCCTGAATGGATTCTTTCTGTTTTTCTAAATCCGAAATCGACTCTGCATAAACCGATGGTGCCGCTAAAATGCTTCCCAACCCAATCATGATGGAGGCATTCATAGCAATGATATTTTTTTTCAACGTTTCATTTCCCCTTTCAATCCCGTTACATCCAGTGCCTTGTAACGTCTCTCTATTTGTATCCGGCTTCTTTTGGCATTCAAGTGTAAAGTTACATTTTTATACTTTCAAGAACTTCCTGACGGACATCAAGCTACCCCATATCCCGATAACGGCGCCAATTACAATGAGGATGGCCGAAACTTGATAAATAAACGGATTCGCAGGCAGAAAATCTATGAATTTGAACGTAATCTGTGGTGCTGCATATTTATAAAGATTGTAGTAGAGTACAGCTATCAGACCTATGGGAACGATGGAACCGAGGATTCCCAACCAGAGTCCCTCCAAGAAGAATGGCCAACGGATGAATGTATTCGTTGCTCCTACCAATCTCATGATCTCAATTTCTTTTCTTCTGGCTACAATGGTAATTTTAATCGTATTAGAAATCAGGAACATTGCAGTAAATAGTAAACCAACAATAAGAACGATTCCTATGTTTCTCGCAATATTCACGAAGCTGAACAGTTTCTCGACGTAGCCTTGTCCATATTTAACACTTTGGATATACTCAAAGCCTTCGATTTCCTTTGCCACCTTGATGACATCTTGCGGTGATTTCGTTTTGATGATATAAACGTCCCTTAATGGGTTGTCCTGTTCAAATGGTTTAAAAGCATCACCATTATCGCCTAAATCATCTATTAAATTCGTAAGCTCTTCATCTTTTGGAGAGAAGACCACTGATTCAATGCCGTTCATCTCCGTAATTTGCTTACCGATAGCTTTTATATCGTCATCATTCGCTGCATTATCAATATGTGCACGAACTTCGACATCTTTCTCCACATTTCCCGCGATATGATTTAAATTCATCATGAGCACTAAAAAGACGCCAACCAATGTTAGAGTGACCGTTACTGCACTGACTGAAGCAAACGTCATCCATCCATTACGGCCAATATTTTTAAAACTTTCACGGAAGTGACGGAGCAATGTTCTAAATTTCATATCCGTAATCACCTCTATGTTCATCGCGAACTATTTTTCCACTTTCAATGGCAATGACACGTCGTTTGATATTGTTGACGATGTCCCTATTATGAGTGGCCATGACAAGTGTAGTTCCGCGTTTATTAATTTCTTCAAATATGTTCATGATTTCCCATGATGTTTCAGGATCAAGATTCCCTGTAGGCTCGTCGGCAATGACCACCTTTGGATCATTTACGATCGAACGGGCTATCGCAACCCTTTGCTGTTCCCCACCAGATAATTCGGAAGGCAGCATTCTAGCTTTATGTTTAATGCCAACCAGATCAAGAACTTCCATGACTCTCTTTTTGATTTCTTCTGGTTCCTTTTCGATAACTTCCATGGCAAATGCTACATTTTCATAAGCAGTGAATGTTTGAAGGAGTTTAAAATCTTGGAATACCATACCGATATTACGGCGGAATAGAGGAACTTTCGAATTGCGGATACTTGGAAGGCTAAGGCCATTGACCAAAATATTACCGCTTGTAGGCTTTTCTTCCCTATACATCATTTTGATGAAAGTGGATTTTCCGGCACCACTGGGACCCACTACATAAACGAACTCGCCTGGCTTTATTTTCACATTGATTCCATTAATGGCAATTACGCCATTTGGATATGTCTTTTTCACATCTATCATTTCTATCATTCTAAAACCACCTAATTTGCTTGTATTATCATTATGTACTACAGCTTTTTCGACAATTTTCAATTAAATCTGACAGGAATCTTTCTTACTTGAGCACAGAAACATTATAACATCATATTTTGTCAAATTAAGCTTAAAAAATATTACAGTTTCATTTCAGTTAGACATATATCAACATCATATGTAATATTTCAAGGGTTTAATTGCTTGGTAAGGGATTGACTGTGAGTTGTTTCGAGGTTTTTAAGGAGGCTAAAAAAACGTCCTGCTGATAACAGAACGTTTCGTTAATATTACTTATGTCCAGCAAGCCATTCTGCGACCATGCTCGCTTCCTTGCCCTGGAGTATACCTGGTGGCATACCACCTTGGCCATTCTCGATGACTTTTTCGATGTCTGCTTTTGATAGCTTCGAACCGACCTTCGTTAAATTCGGTCCTACGCCGCCTTCAAGATTCACTGCATGACAACTTGAACATTTGTTTTCGTAAATTTTCGCGGCATCACCAGCACCTGCCGTTGTCGTTTCATTATTTTCACTTGCAGGCTCTTTATCTGCAGCATCATCGTTCCCACCGCATGCAGCCAATGCCAAAGAAGTACCCAAAACTAAGACTAACCATTTCATTTTCATTGAATTTACCCCCTCTGATTTATACCAGCACAAGAACATTATACCAATTTCAATCCAGTTTAAAACCCTCTCCAAGTACCTCAGATGCGTCCATTACAATTACAAACGCTTTAGGGTCAACGAGTTTCACCAATTGTTTCAATTTGGTGAATTCCGACTGATCTATCACGCACATTAATATAGGACGAGTATCATCCGTATAGCCGCCATACCCGGATATCCCTGTTACACCCCGGTCCAGCTCATGTATAATAGCATCCCTTACTTCCATTTCTTTATTCGTGATGATCAGTGACATCTTTGAACGGTTCAACCCAACCTGGACGAGGTCTATCGTCTTACTTGTCACATATAAACCTATTAATGCATAAAGCCCTTTTTCAATATCAAAAACAATGGCAGCACTTAAAACGATGATTCCATCAATGACAGCCACACAGGTCCCTAATGACAGGTGGGTATACTTATGGAAAATCTGTGCCGCTAAATCGGTCCCCCCTGTAGAACCCTTCCCGCGAAAGACAATCCCCAGCCCAAGTCCGACCATAATCCCTCCACAAATCGAACCAAGCAATGCATCATTCGTCCATGCACCCCAATCCTTTGTCAGAAATACCACTAAAGGCAAGAACAAGGTTCCAATCAGGCTTTTGGCTCCGAAATGTCTTCCCAGGATGATAAGCCCCGCAATGAACAAAGGGATATTAAACCCCCACAGTACATACGCCGGCTCCCAACCGAGAGTTGAATCCAGAATCGTGCTAATCCCGCTGACCCCGCCAGATGCAATCTGGTTAGGCAACAGGAATACATTAAAACCAATGGCAATTATGGCCGAACCGACAATCACCAATCCATACTCCATTAACTTTTGCAGAAAAGGGTGCTTCGGCTCCCGGTATCTTTTCCTCATTCCATATTGTCTCCTCAAACCATCGTTATTATCTAGTATTGGCCGAACGAAGCATAGCATCCCTTTTCATATCCTGTAAATGTCAGCCAGAAGACATCATTCAGGGAGCCCCATGCATAAGAAATCACAAAAAAAGCCGGACCGGGAATCCAGTCCGACTTGCACATCTTATAATTTTGAACGTAAATACGCATCAATGAACATATCGATATCTCCATCCATGACAGCTCCCAAGTTTCCGGTCTCCGCACTAGTACGGTGATCTTTAACCATGGAATACGGGTGGAAAACGTAAGAACGAATTTGACTTCCCCAGCCAATTTCCTTTTGCTCACCACGGATTTCATCCAAATCCGCTTGTTGCTGTTCAATTTCACGTTGATACAATTTGGCTTTCAGCATATTCATCGCTTGGGCCTTGTTTTTGATTTGAGATCTCTCGTTTTGGCACGTTACCACGGTATTTGTAGGTAAATGTGTGATCCGGACTGCCGAGTCAGTTGTATTGATATGCTGTCCACCTGCACCACTTGCACGGTACGTATCGATTTTCAAATCTTCCGTGCGTATTTCAATATTGATCGTCTCATCGAATTCCGGCATGACTTCACATGAAACGAATGAAGTATGGCGTCGTCCTGAGGAATCGAAAGGAGAAATGCGGACAAGACGGTGCACTCCTTTTTCCGCTTTCAAATAACCATAGGCGTTATGGCCTTTGAAAAGTAAAGTGACACTCTTGATTCCAGCTTCATCACCTGGAAGGTAATCAAGGGTTTCCACTTTAAAGCCTCTTTTTTCACCCCATCTTGTATACATACGAAGCAGCATGGAACCCCAATCCTGGGACTCCGTTCCACCTGCACCTGGATGCAGTTCAAGAATGGCATTTTTCGAGTCATATTCTTCACTTAGTAAAAGTTGAAGTTCAAAGTCATTCATCTTTTGTGAAAGGATCGTGATTTCTTCTTCCAGCTCTGCCAAAAGTTCTTCATCATTCTCCTCTTTCACTAGTTCATATGTCAAATCCAGATTTTCATATGATTCATTCAGATCGGACAATTGATTGACTTGTTCTTTCAGAGCATTCGTTTCATTGATGACAGTCTGTGCTGTTTGCTGATCATTCCAAAAATCGGGATGTGTCATCTCATTTTCAAGCTCTGCGATTCGTGCCTCTTTTTCATCTAAGTCAAAGAGACCCCCTAAAGTCCGTTAATCGTTGCGCTGTCCGTTCAAGTTCATTTCTTATTTCTGCTAATTCCATTTCTCTTCACCTCATTAGTATGTTAAAAAAAATCCTTGTAGAGGGATTCGCTTCATTACAAATAAACCTCTTCAAACTATATGCAAATATATTGCTTTATGCAAACTAAACATGAAAAGAGGCGGCAAGCCTTACACTTAACCGTCTCATAATCATTATACACCTAATTTCAGCCTAAATTGCCATGGCAATTCTTATATTTTTTACCGCTGCCGCAAGGACATAACGCGTTTCGGCCAACGTCTTCCTTTTTACGGGCAGGGGCTTTTTTCACTTTTCCCCCGTCTTCTTCCTTCGGATTGACCGCTTGTCCTTTTATGACTTCCTTCCGCTCTAGATTGTTGCGGATTTCAGCCTTCATGATGTATTTTGCGACTTCATCTTCCATAGAAGCAATCATGGCTTCAAACATCGCAAAACCTTCTGATTGATATTCACGAAGTGGATCGATTTGGCCATAAGCACGAAGGTGGATCCCTTGACGCAATTGCTCCATTGCATCAATATGGTCCATCCACTTACTATCGACTGCACGAAGAACGATTACTTTTTCGAATTCACGCATTTGTTCTTCAGATAGCTCTTCTTCTTTTTGGTCATAGTTTTCTTTCACTTTCGCTAAAATGAATTCAACCAATTCCGCTTCATTTTTTCCTTCTAGATCATCTACAGTGATGGAACCTTCATTGATTAGGTTACCATTCAGGTAATCGACAAGGCCTTGTAAATTCCAGCCTTCCTCATCGCCCATTGGTGCAAACGCGACAACATTGCGCTGGATGGATGCCGTAATCATCGTTTCGACGATTTCACGTAAGTTCTCACTTTCCATTACATCGAAACGCTGCTTATAAATGATTTCCCGTTGTTGACGGAGAACATCATCATATTGCAGTAATTGCTTACGTGAATCGAAGTTATTGCCCTCGACCCGTTTCTGTGCGGATTCAACGGCCCTCGTCACCATTTTACTTTGAATTGGCTGGGAATCATCCATTCCAAGGCGTGCCATCATGCTTTTCATGTTATCGGAACCGAAGCGGCGCATCAATTCATCTTCCATTGATAAATAGAATTGAGTGACCCCTGGGTCCCCTTGACGGCCGGACCGACCACGCAACTGGTTATCTATACGCCTGCTTTCATGACGTTCCGTACCGATTACAGCAAGGCCACCGAGCTCCTTGACACCTTCACCAAGCTTGATATCCGTACCGCGTCCTGCCATGTTCGTAGCGATCGTGACTGAGCCTTGATTACCTGCATTCGCAATGATTTCCGCTTCACGTTCATGGTTCTTTGCATTCAAAACATCGTGAGGAATTCCTTTTTTGGATAAATAGGCAGAAATGACTTCAGATGTTTCGATGGCAACCGTACCGACAAGCACTGGCTGACCCTTTGTATAACGTTCGGCGATGTCTTCCACAACAGCCTTGAATTTCCCATCTGTTGACGCGTATATAAGATCTGCCCGGTCATCCCTGACGATATTCCTGTTTGTCGGGATCGCAATGACATTCATATTATAGATATTGCGGAATTCCTCTTCTTCCGTTTTGGCTGTACCAGTCATACCGGAAAGCTTTTCGTACATCCTGAAATAGTTCTGGAATGTAATCGTCGCAAGAGTCATGCTTTCATTTTGAATCTCAAGGCCTTCTTTCGCTTCGATCGCCTGGTGGAGACCTTCACTATAACGGCGGCCCTTCATCAAACGGCCAGTGAATTGGTCAACGATGACAATCTCGCCATCCTGGACTACATAATCCACATCCAAATGCATGGAAACATGCGCCTTCAACGCCTGATTGATATGATGATTCAATGTAACGTGACTAATATCGAACAAATTATCGATATTAAACGCTTTTTCAGCTCGGTTCATCCCATCTTCGGTCAGCTGTACGCCTTTTGTCTTTTCATCATACGTGTAGTCCGTATCTTTTTGTAACGTTCTCACAAACGCATTGGCTTGGATATAAAGCTGGGCCGATTTTTGTGCGGAACCGGAAATGATCAAAGGCGTTCTCGCTTCATCGATCAAAATCGAATCGACTTCATCAATGACAGCAAAGTGCAGTGGACGCTGTACCATTTGCTCTTTATATAACACCATATTGTCACGCAGGTAATCAAAACCTAACTCATTATTCGTGCTATACGTAATGTCGGCATTGTACGCCTCTTGTTTTTCTTCTTTAGAATGACTGTTCAAATTCAATCCGACGGTCAAACCAAGGAAATCATACAATATCCCCATTTCGGTGGCATCACGGTGTGCCAAGTATTCATTGACAGTAACGACATGTACACCTTTACCAGTAAGCGCGTTTAAATAAACCGGCATGGTGGATGTTAATGTTTTACCTTCCCCTGTTTTCATCTCGGAGATATTTCCATCATGAAGGGATGCCCCACCCATGATTTGCACACGGTAAGGATATAACCCTAGAGCACGCTTTGCCCCTTCACGCGCAACCGCAAAAGCCTCAACGAGCAAATCATCCACGGTTTCCCCATTTTGATAACGCTCTTTAAACTCACCAGTTTTGGCACGCAACTGTTCATCCGATAACGCAGCCGTCCCATCGGCCAGCGCTTCGACCTGATCAGCGATTTTTTCCAAACGTTTGATTTCTCGCTTATTCGGATCAAAAACTTTATTTAATATATTAAGCATTCAATAACGCTCCTCTATTATGGTAATGATCGTTCAATGACAAAATTCATATAAATTAAGAAGAAACACACCTTCTATTATGACTAATCCACGCTTAATTTTACCACTTCTATCCTAGAGGTACAACTTCCTGTCACTACCGTTCCTATCGACCCAGATTCAATTCTTGTGAAAAACAATGGATAAATGAGGAGTAAAACTGTTAAAATAGAAGGAAGTATATAAAATATATAGCAGACTCCCCTCTATTCCAAATGCAAAAGAGAATTTCCCATAACCTTCCATCACTAGATGCTGTGTCATCCCTAGCGATAGCATGTCAAGGTAATCCAACCTTACAGGCTTCATGTTTTGAATGATAAGGTGGGCTACTGAAACTTATTAGCAGAAGATAAATAGAACATGTTTCGAGGTGGTATTGATGATTGGTGAACGTGTAAAAAAACTGCGAGAAGAAAAGAAAATGTCGATGACCGAACTCGCCGATAAAGCAGGCGTGGCAAAGTCTTACTTAAGTTCCCTCGAGCGGAACTTACAAACGAATCCTTCCATTCAATTTCTTGAAAAAATCTCCGCCGTACTCAACATTCCTGTCGATGCCCTACTTTACGATGCACCGAATAAGGAAATCTTGGACACTGATTGGATGAAAATCGTTGAAGAGGCTATGAATTCCGGTGTTTCAAAACAACAATTCAGGGAATTCATCGAGTTTAATAAATGGAGAAAAGATAAAGAAGAATAGAAGTGCACTAGTCTACCTACATAATCCTGAAGAATACAGCTTGAATAAGCCAGACTCGCTAGAACGGAAGAATAAACCCTATAAACAGCTAATGGGTTGAACCACTGTTTATAGGGATGTTCTCATCTTTTCGGTACTTATCTTCCATCGTTTTCCTCTAATGTAACCTCAAGGCTTTTCCGGTCAAAAAAAGCTATAATTTCCTCTTTTTTGAAACCCAAGCTCCTTGCTTCTGAAATCAACTTCACCCATTCTGGATCCATTTCCACATTAGCCACCTCTTCTACCTCCTAAAATACTCTTTGTATTTCAGGCAGACCAGCCATCATAGTCTTAAGGACCTTAGACCTGTGCCTTTGCGCCCTCATCTTTCAATAAGTTAGCCTTTGTCGTGGTACTTATTACCAAATACATTACTTATAATCATATTATAACGGATACCCACTCCATATATTGCTATTTTATGTCGGTAATCTACCAAAATGCAAAAACTTTCATCCGACAAAATATTACAATATTACGAAAATTAAAAACCTAATTCATTTTTTATCATATGCAATAGTCAATTTCGCTTTTTTATATAATAGTAAATATTGCTCTTCTTAATCAATCGATGGGGCGTATTAATTCTCTCCATTGTAAGTGCGTCCATGCTTTTTGCACAGTTAAGTCCTTGCCGCAGGTCGGACAAAGCCACTTTCCATATTCCGCACTGCTAAAAGAAGCCCTATGGCATGTATGGCAATTCTTCCGATACAAAAAAATCCAACCCCTCTGCAGCTTTACCCAATTGTTTTTCATAATAAACTAACCATTCTTTTTAAAGAACTAACAAATTTAGTACAGTCCAAAAGATAGAGGCGCTTTAATAGACATAAATAATCATTTTATTTCTTTAAAGAACGAATTTTGTTCTTTAAAATGAAACTCAAATTACTTTGTATTTTTTAAAGAACAAAACTTTTATACTTTCCAATTCATATAAATATAAAAAAATGTTATCAACTGCCAACGAATATGTTGGTAATCTACCAAAATGCATTAAAAAAGCACAACCCAGAGGCTGGGCTGTGCTTTTGATCTTAGATTCATAATTAACTAGGTTCAATTAATCCGTAGCGTCCATCTTTACGACGGTACACCACGTTCGTTGTGTTGGTATCCGCATTCGTATAAACGAAGAAACTGTGACCAAGCATATTCATTTGTAAAATCGCTTCTTCACTGTCCATCGGCTTTAAATCAAAGCGCTTATTGCGGACCACTTCAATATCGTTATCGTCTTCGAATTCATCCACCACTTCGTCAACTTCCGTATTGAAGGCGAATGCCTCGGGAGTCGTTGATAGGTTGTTCCGGTATTTACGATTGACCTTCGTTTTATGTTTACGAATTTGGCGTTCAAGCTTATCATTGATCAAGTCAATGGCAGCATACATATCCGCATTTTCCTCTTCAGCGCGAAGAACCAAATTCTGCATAGGAATCGTCACTTCGACCTTTGATGTATTATTGTTCACTTTCAAATTCACTAACACATTTGCATCTGGTGTATTGTTAAAATATCGTTCTAACTTGCCAATTTTCTTTTCGACGTATTCTCGAATTGCTGGAGTTACCTCAATGTTTTCACCGCGTACGTTGTAATTCATAAAGTGAGTCCTCCTTAAATTAAGACTATACAGTTAGATTCTACAATACCCCTCCGGTTCCTTTTGGAATCACATCATGAAATATGTCGAAATTATGAAACAATTGTCGGAAGGTTTGGAAAGGGTTGATGTCTGCCCTAACTCCATTATAACAAATGTAATGCCATAAAGAAAAAATTAAGACCATATTATTTACAGAAAATTTAAAAATATTTAACATAAAAACCGTTTGGGATCCAAACGGTTGGGTAATCAATTTCTTTTATCGTAGAACATGCCATCTACTGATAGACTCTCATACGGGTTCGTGTATTTATTAGATGATTTTTTCTTCTTATTTATTCCCTGGATATCCCGCTGTATTTCCTGCTTTTGGAGCTTCAGCAAGTGATCGACCTTTTGGTTAAGCAACATGGTTGCACGGCCTAGCTGTTGCTCTTCACCAGTAAAAGGCGGTTTGATTTCTGAAAGAAGTTCATCTCGCTGATCAATCAGCTGTGTGACCCTTTCTATTTTATCATCGCGTTCTGCAATCGTCCGGTCTTCCAGAACACCAAGTAATTCAGCAGTCAAATCATGAAAGGTTTGAATCACCATTACACTTGACCGCTTTGCGTAAATTGTTTTTTCCGGTTCATCTGAATAACTTCCTTCCAAGTATTCCGGAATTCAGTAACAAGTCCCTCCACCTCTTCTAAGGCAGCAACATCATTTTTCAAATTCGCATCTATCAGACAGCGATTCACGAAATCATACAGACTCATCATTTCTTTGGATACTTCCACATCCATATTCAACGTCACCATCAATTCGCGGATAATGTTTTGCGCCTTGATGATGTTCGTATTCCTCGCTTCAATATTACCAGCTTCAATGGCTTTTTTCCCAAGCATGATGAACTTCAAACAGCCATTATACAGCATTAATGTAAGCTCGCCAGGAGATGCTGTATTGACTGAATTTTGTTGGTACGATTGATATGGATTATTTATCTCCATATTTAACTTCCTTTCCGACTTACCTTAACTAAAATAAGAAGCTAACGATGCACTTTGGCTGTTTGCCTTTTGAATCGCTTTTTCCATAGCCGTGAACTGGCTGTAGTAACGCGATTCCAATTTCGTTAACTTTGCTTCAAATGTTGAAATTCGGGTATCCAATCCGTTAACCAATTTCCCAATGGTAAACGAGTTATTAACATAGCCGGCCTTCCCTGCTTTTTCAGTTATCACCTTCATGGATGATTGTATATCATCCCTTAATCGGCGGGCGAGGCCTTTGTCGCTCTTTTCCGATCCATTGGCCATGAACATATCATAAATCGCATTGGGATCCTCACTAATGGCTGCCCGGAGCTTGTCCTCATCAATCGTTAATTTACCGCCCTCGAGGTAATTCTTTGTTGTGGTAATTCCCAAACTGCTAAGACTGTTTTTTCCTGTAATCCCATCGACCGAGGTGTACAGAGATGATCTCATCGTAGTTAGAAGACTTTTTAATGTCGAATCGCTTTTTAACGTTCCACTCTTCGCTTTTTCCTCCCACAGCTTCACTTCATCTTCCGTCATTGCCTTCATTTGCTCGGTTGTTAGTGGGGTAAAGGAGCGATATTTCGCTTCACCCGTTTTATCCTGAACCTTTTTAATGATTTCATTATATTTATTCACAAACTGAGTGATCGTGTCCAAGATGGCATCAACATCAGCTGTTGATGAGAATGTAACGGTATCCGTCGTTTTCTGCTTTACCGTTATTTCCGCTCCATTAATCTGAAACGTATTCGAAGGTCGGGAAATTGCCAGGCCATTATAAACAATGGATGCATTTTCCCCTTTTGAGCCGCCAGCCCCCTCATTGTTACTGCTCATTTTTAACATATTGAAAAAATCTCCGGTGCCCCCCAATTCAATTTCAGGGCGGTCTTTAACATCGCCGGTATTTTTAGCAGTGATGGAAAACTGCTGGGAATTTCCATCAAAAAATAAAGTCACTCCCGAGTTAGCATTGATTTTATTGATGACACTCTCTAACGTGTCGTCCGCATTAAGGGTAAGCGTATACGGTTTTTCCACTGTTACTCCATCTTTTACTTCCGTATCAAAACCGCCATTGATGGCCAGTATCGTAATATCTTGAGGTGTCGTGAAGCCCAATTCCGATAGTTTCTTTTTGGAGTCAGTAACAGCTGATTTCTCCGTACTGGTCATCGTTGCTGCTTTGGCAAGCCCGATCACCTTTATATTGCCAGTAAAATCACTGGCCGAGTTCACATTTTTCACGGATATTGCATCTGGATTCGATACCGACACCTTCTTTTTAATGAAGGATGACTGCTTCCCGATTCCATCACGAATGAGCGTATCCAATTCTGATAAAGATGTATTCATCGAGCGGTAATCATCCCGCTGCCACTCGGAAGACTGCTTTTTCTGTGTTAATTTATCCAATGGCACCCGTTCTGCCTGCATCATGCTCTTAACTAGCTCATCAATGTCCATTCCACTTGCTAAACCACTGATTCGTACCAAAATTGATCACCGCCTATATTTTTTCATCCACCATGATCCCGACAAACTCCGTCATTGCCGCGTAGAAATCCAACAACTTCTTAGGAGGGATTTCCCGAATCGTCTCATCCGTTATGTCATCCACAACCTTGACATAATACTCATTCAGCTTCTCATGATACTCAAAACGAACAGCCGTATGTGTTGGATTAAGAAAAGTGTTCAAACTATCAACAACTTCCTGCACCTTTTCTTTTGAAGGCTGATTGGATTCTACACTTTGTTCAGAATAGGCAACTGTATTGATTTCTCTTTGATAGTAGGAACTGATTCCCTCTGAAATGGCTATTCTAAGTTGTGAGGAAAGAATATTCGTGGACAAACTCTCCAACATCTAAATAGCCTCCAATATGATATCTTTACTTTTTATATCGGTAATTACAGTCTTTTATTTAGTCACTCATAGATTTGGTTTTCACCTAAAACTTTCATGAATGATATTTCACTAACATCCTCTCACTCTCTATTTAGAAGAGTTTTACTACTTTGGATTTAATATCTCTTTAAATACAAAAAAGACTCCAGAAAAAATATCTAGAGTCTTTTTCAATGAAAACCGAATAATAATTAACGTAATAATTGAAGAACGCCTTGAGGCTGTTGATTAGCTTGTGCAAGCATTGCTTGCGCTGCTTGAGAAAGAATAGAGTTTTTAGTTTGCTCCATCATCTCTTTAGCCATATCTACATCACGTACACGTGATTCTGCAGCAGTTAAGTTCTCGGAAGATGTGTTCAAGTTATTGATAGTATGCTCTAAACGGTTTTGATATGCACCAAGTTTTGAACGCTCTTTTGAAACTTCAGTTATAGCACTCTCGATATTAGTTACTGATGCTTTAGCTGTATCATGAGAAGAAACATCAACACGTCCAGCATTAGCTAAATTTAGTACACCATCTGTTTTCATATTTCTGATGTTTAAGCTTAGATTTTGGTCTTCATTAGCCCCAATTTGAAATGTAACTGCACCCGCATTTACTTCTACATCACCAATTGCTTCATCCTGTGTGTAACCAGCATTTGTTTTAATAGTAATTCCAAAATCAGAGAAATTTAAATCTTGAGCTCCATTAGCATTATCGATTGTTTGAGTTTTTCCACCAAATGTCATTGTAAGTGTATGCGCAGTTGTATCAGCTGTAATTGCATAAGTTCCAGAAGTAGCACCGTTTGTTGTTGCACTTGCTACACCAGTTACTGCTAATACAGTAGTTGTACCTGCATCTTGATCAACAGTACCACCTAGACCACCATTAAGTAACGTCTGTTTATTAAACTCTGTTGTATTACCAATACGGTCAATTTCACTTTTTAATGCATTCAATTCCTCTTGAATTGCTTCTCTATCTTGGTCAACGTTAGTATCATTCGCACCTTGAACGGCTAACTCACGCATACGCTGAAGAATGTCAGTTGTTTCATTCAATGCACCTTCAGCAGTTTGGATCATAGAAATCGCATCTTGTGAGTTACGGGAGGCTTGGTCCAATCCGCGAATTTGCCCACGCATTTTTTCAGAGATTGCAAGACCTGCTGCATCGTCGCCTGCACGGTTGATACGCATACCTGATGCAAGTTTCTCCATTGATTTGGATTGTGCATTGGTTGCACTTGATAATTGACGGTGCGTGTTTAGAGCTGAGATATTGTGATTGATGATCATTTATGTTTCCTCCTTGAGTTTTAAGTTCCCACGTCCATGTGGTTGTTTACGATGGGAAGTGAATAAGTCGGCCGCCTATTTCACTTCCCTTCGTTGTATTTTATATCGACCTGCTTGGAAACATATTTAGCGGATATTACGATTTTTTCTTGAAATACTCATTTATATTTTTCAGTAGATTGGTTTCAGTTTTGGAGGCTTCGCTATTTTCCTGCTGGATTGACAGATAGATTTCCTTCCTATGGATATCGACGTTTTTAGGGGCATTGATACCCAGTTTGATCTGTTCTCCCTCAACGGACAGAATCGTAATTTCGATATCATCGCCAATCATGATTGATTCATTTAGTTTTCTGGTCAATACGAGCATCATTCTCCCCCCTGTTCTTCTAAAGGTCCAATCAGTCTGTGCTTTGTACGGTATTCACTGCCGTTCATGATAAATTGCTTTCCCATTTTTTTAGAGCTATTTATGATGATGGGTGCCTGGAGATTCGCCGTCGTATCATTGAAAGGGTCCTGGATCGTTAATATAACGAAAGTCAGGACTTCCAGTTCCGTTTCTATTTGTAAAGAAGATAATACCTCATCCGTAAGCTTCACTTCGTAATCGCGGTACACTTCAAAAGGATTCGTGACAATGAAGGCAACCTCTTTTGTTTCTAAGGATTGCAGGACGAAAAAAGGCGTGTCATCCAAAGTTAGCAAGCAAAACTGCTTTTCTTCTAAAAACCCTGGTATCCCGCTTTCAAATCTATAAATCTTTTCTTCTGCAATTTCCATTTCGCCATGAAATTTTGGCTGTATGATCATCTTTGTTTTCACTTCCCTATCTCATCCGGAAATAAATTAATGAAATCTATATCCAGCGCATTTTTTTGTAGAATTTCCACATTCACACTGCCTGGTGTGTACGCATGGTTCGCCTTATGGATTTGAGCATCAATGATCGGTTTTTGAGCGGTTGCTTCAAGCTTCACTTGGGCCGGCTGGTAGTCAAGCTTCACGCTGAAATGAGAGGGAATCCATCCGAGATTGAATTGCTTCTCAGGTCCTTTGCTGTTTTGCCTGGCCTGATCAGCGAGCGCATTACCGCCTTTTTCATATTGCCTCAGCTCCGTCCCCTGCTGGGCACGTCTTGCCATACCTGCCAGCCAATCTTGATATCCCTGCTGCGCAAATTCCTCCACTCGCTTGGAGAGGCTTTTCAAATCCATATCTTCCCTGGCTTGTGACTGATCGATCGTCAGCTTGCCTGGGGTCGTTTGAATTTCCAGGATTGCTTGCGGCTGATCGATTGATTGGACCGCTGCCTTCTGTTCGATTTGCTGTACAGGCTGCTCTATTTTCAATCCAATCTTCATTGAGGTGGATTGCAATCTAATTTGTGGAATCTGCATCATCAACACTCCTTATAGAAAAAAGCTATCCATTTAAGAATAGCTTAGCGAAGAAAATCCAATAAACTCGGTTGCATGATTTTTGCTCCGATACTTAATGCAGCACTATGGACACTTTCCTGGGTCGTCAAATCCATGATCGCCTTTTCGATATCGACATCCTCATTTTTCGAAAGGATCTCAGTGGCAAAAACCTCCTGCTGCTTGAGACGGTCCGTCATCAGTTCAATCCGATTCTGCCTTGCGCCAACTTGTGCCTGCATACTTAAGAACGTATTTATCGTTGCGTCAAGCCCTTCGAGCGTGCCACTCACGTCGCCGCCGTTTTCCAGTGCATCGATTGTCTGGTCGATGCTTCCGCCAGCGGCGAGTGCATCACCAAAAATCTTGGAACCGTCCGTATTGATTTTAAGGGAAATCCCGGAAAACACTTCAAGGTTTATGTCCCCTGTGCCATATACCGTATTCCCATTCGCGTCTTTAATGGAAGACGGTCTCACATTCGTATCCTGGCCGTTGAAAATATACTTCCCGCCTATCTGTGTGTCGCCAAGAGTTATGAGATGTTCTTTTAATTGCTTAATTTCCTCTGAAACATTTTTCAGCTGTTCCCCTTCATACGTACCATTGCTACCTTGAACCGTTAATTCACGAATCCGCTGCATGGCGGAAACCGCTTCAGTAATGGCATCATCCGTGCTGTCGATCCAATTAGTCGCCTCGGCAATGTTACTTTGATACTGCCCAATTTGATTGAGATTTGTCCGGTACCCCATTCCCATCATGGCCGCAACAGGGTTATCCGATGGTTTGGAGAATTTCTTTTGAGAGGAAACCTGCTCTTGCAGCTTGGCCATCTTTTCGTAACTGCCGCTTAAATTGCTTAACATATTATTGGTTAGCATCGATTGCGTTACCCGCATGTCCGTTCACTCCTATCGGCCTACTGTACCCATTCCGTTTATGATTTTATCGAGCATTTCATCCATCATCGTCATCATTCGTGCAGAAGCGTTGTATGCCTGCTGGAATTTGATCATGTCCGTCATTTCTTCATCAAGGGATACGGAACTGACGGAATCCCTATTTTGATTAACGGATTCAGCAAGCACGACAGAGTTGGAAAGGTTCTTTTGGGCGCTTTGGGAATCCACGCCAAGCTTCCCGATGATACCGGAATAATAGGTGTCGAAGCTTCCTGTCAATTCCTTTGAATTTTGGTCTTTAGTCGAGTACTCACTAAACGCCTTCTTCTTGAGGTCAGCCAGGAGTTTTGCATTTTCATTATCCCCGGACGCCCCTCCACCTTTACCGCCTGCGGCAATTTTTGTCGGGTCCTTTACGATCTCACGATTCACCTTGATGCTTTGGGCGGCACTATTACCTGGTTCGAGTTCAAAGAAGTTCAATGTCGAAGTACTGCCATCTCCTAACGCATATCCTTGTTTATGGATGGCATTAAACTCATTCACAAAAGCTGTCGTCATATTATCGAGCTTTTTCAGCATATCAGGATAAGCTCCCCCGATCGTGCCATCAGCCTTTTTATAACCGAAGCTGTTGATCAAACCGGATAGTTCTCCAGTGAATTTGTAATCCGTCAATGTTTTCGAACCAAATTTCACTCCGTCCACCATACCTGTCGTCTTATCATGGCTAACTTCAACTTTCGAAATCCCCACCATCCCGGTTTGGTTAACACTTACCAGATTGATGGGCGGCTTATAAGAGGAACCGTCTTCTTGCATCAATTCGATGTTGTACAGCCCAGTTGCCACATCGCTGGCCCTGCCATAATCCGTCGGAATGACATTATTCACTTTAATGCTGACAAGTTGAGAGAGATTGTCTACGAGTACATCACGTTTATCATAAAGGTCATTGGGGATATAACCATGCGGCTCCACTTTACTGATCTGTTGATTAAGCTGATCAATACTGCTAATGAGCCTATTGATATCGTTCGCTTTGACGTTTATCTGATTACCGATATCCGTTTGAACGCTCGTTAGCGAGTTGTAGTAGTAGTTTAGGGTATCCGCGACCATGACGCCTGTTGAGGCAACTACTTCACGCGCCCCGGAGTTTTCCGTATTGGCCGTCAACCCTTGCAGCGAATTCCAGAACTTCTCCATCGTGGCAGCCAATCCGCTGTCGGTTGGTTCATTCATGACCCCTTCCATTTTGGTCAAGGACTCGCTTATGGCCCCGTAATAACCGATTTTATTACTTTGTGTCCTGTATTGTGCGTCCAGGAAACTGTCACGTATCCGCTGAACCGTTTCTGCCGCTACCCCTGTCCCGATCTGCCCAGCTACGCGCGGGCTGTTCAACCCGACAGTAGGAAAGCCAGACGTCTGGACCAGGTTGACCCGCTGCCTTGAATAACCTAATGTATTGGCATTGGCCACGTTATTTCCTGTTGTGTACAAGGCCCCTTGAGAGGTGGATAATCCGCGTTTAGCCGTCTCAAGACCCATAAAGGTTGAAATCATTTACTCGAACCTCCATCTTTTTTCTGTTTCTTATGCTTTGGTATCAAACATTCCCATGGCGCTTTTTACCGGTATTTTAACCGAATCCCCGTAATTCAGGTTCTGATTTTGCGGCCTCAGCATATCCAAAGAGACATTGATGAATTGAAGGGACTGATAGATCAATTGCTGATTTAAAAAGTTCCGCTCCTTCAGCTTAGCCACTTCTTCAATCAATTCCGCTTTAAGCCGTTCAAGGATTTCCGTTTCTGCCGGTCCTGTCATTTCCGTTATTGCATGGATGGAGGCCGCCTGTCCCACCGATCCATTTGCTGCAAGAAATTCCTCGACTGCCCCTTCCCTTTCCTTATCCGTTTGACTGATTGCTTTAATATGCTTTTGTTCCTGAATCAGCAGGGCATTAATTGCCTCGGTATCACTTGCTTTCAAAATGACCGTTTTTCTTATCGCTAATTGATTGAAGCTTTTATGGAGCTTGATCAATTTTTCAAGCGATTCGATGATGTTCCGTGCAGACATTTTGCCGCCTCCTCTACTCATAAATGAAGGACGGAAAATGGTTCCGTCCACTTCATTCAAGCATTTTCAATGAAAATTCATTTTCGGTAAAAATCGATGAGACCCTTAGCCGTTGCCTGTGCATTCAATTTATAATTTCCGTTTTCAACTTGGATTTTCAATTCGTCCACTTTTGCTTGTCTTGCAGCAGAAATCGGAGATGATTGCTGCATTTCTTTTGCCGCTGAAGAAATTTCAACTTTATCCGAGGATTTGACCTTGGATTCTTTGATATTCCCCGTTTTATTGGCTTGAAGATTATAAGGGTTAACACCTGTCATACCGACGTTATTGATTTTCATATTCCAGATCCTCTCCTTCGGTCGATTTTTTAGATTCCATAATAGTACGTTTCCTTAACAGACCATGAAAATGGCTCTGGACTGTGTTAATCTCCCTATCGTTATTATCGACAAGGAATGGATTTCCTTAATTGTTTCTTTTAATCTTTCTTTCGACAACCATTGTTGATTCTTGTTCTAAATATCGAATATTTTAACAAATCAAGCATCATGTTGCCATGATTTATCCTTTTTGATCTTCCTTCATGTAGTACGTATTTTTTTTATCATTTCCTTGAATTTCAGTTAGGCGCTTTTCCTCATTTTCAAATGTCTTCAAATCCGTACGCAGTGAATCGCTGCATTCTCCGCATAACCTTCCGCTCTTGATGTGAGTACCGCACTTTTCACAAGGAATTCCCAGATTGGGAAACTGAGAAATCCATAGCTTTCCTGTTTTCACGAATTTAATGATTAAGGTTTCTTCAACGCCAGTGTCCTTAACCACTTGCATCATGAACGCCGTTCTATTTATTTTCTTGCGAATATATGCATACACTTTATCATATTGGGCTTCTTCTTCTTTATAGCAGGCATCGCATACATCACGGAATTTCGTCATAACGAATAACGAATTACAGTTTGGACAGTTGAATATTTCCATTAGGGCCCCTCCTTCACCATCACAACGATTATTCTTCAGTACTTTATATATCGAATAATACCGGCGATACTTTAGGATGTTGATTAAAATGAGCTGTTTCACCTAGCAAGGGTGATGGATGATACTTCTTTGGCCCCAGCTGTTTTCAATGACTTGGCTGCTTGCCTGAGAGTTGTGCCTGTCGTGTAAATGTCATCGATGATCAAAATTGATTTATGCTCCAGCAAATCGGGGTGTATGACCCGAAATACCTGCGGTAATGACAGTCTATCTTGACGTGATTTTTTTGATTGTTTTTCCGAATGGATTCTCGTTAAGGTCTCAACGGTTTGAAGTCCAAGAAGGTCTGCCAATGCCTGTCCCTGATTGAATCCCCGTTCCCTAAGCCGTTCATCACTAAGAGGGATGGCGGTTACCAGGTCAAACTCCACGTCCTTTAACCTGTCTTTCATAAAAGGGACGAAAACCTCAGCTAATGCATAATCCCCTCGGTACTTATATTTGGCAATAATATCTTTTAGGTATTCATTATAATGAAATAGCGATATGTTCTTCGACAAATAGCCTCCCCATTCCCTATCCCTTTCCCATCTTGAACAATCCAGACAGAGGTCACCTGTGCTGTAATTACCGACCAGCTCCCTTGAGCACATTTTACATGTTTCTCCGGTTATCCTATTAAGTTTCCCCTCACACCTTTCGCAGATCGCCTTTGCCTCAGTCCTCACCAATAGGCTCCTCCAAGTCAATGCTTCCTTCATTCCTTCATCACAAACAAGACATCTACTCATCCAGCAGCCCCCTTTTCTTGGCATCTTCATTCATCATTTGTATATGGTGAACCGTCTCGACCATCGCCTTACTTTTCCCGTAATGGAAAAAGGTGATCGTCCCGGCTGGGTTAGCAAAGCTCCTCCCTACCCGGCCTGCAATCTGAACGAGGGCGCTTTCTGAAAACACTTCATGTTCAGCACCAATCACGGCTACTTCCAACCGTTCAATTGTCACGCCCCGTTCTAATATGGTCGTGGTCAATAATCCCGGAACGATTCCATTTCTTAATGCCAGTACTCTTTCCCTTCGATCAGGGTGCTGTGAGTGGACAATCGATAATTCAGGGGACAGCCTTTGAAATAGAGGAATGACTTGCTCCATCACTCGAATGCTTGGAAAAAACAAAAGGAAGGGGATATTCTGCCTAAGGCGGTCAGTTACCCATTCGTTGATTACGGGAGGAATCTTTTTTTGAAGAAATAGTTTTTGCCAGTTGCCGCTCCATTTCATTTCAGGGACAGGAATGGGCTGACGATGGTAACGGGCTGGGATTATAACGGCTTTCAATTTGCCGCTGCGATATAGCCGCTGCATCCGTTTTGTAGGTGTGGCGGTCAAGTAGATGGTTGCGGCAGAAAACTTTTTCGATTTATTAACCGCATAGTGGAGCGAATCATCAATTGAGTAGGGAAACGCATCGACTTCATCGACGATGATGACATCAAAGGCTTCAATAAAACGGAAAAGCTGATGTGTAGTGGAAACAGTTAGTGGCGAAAATCCATGTCGATCTGCACTGCCTCCATGGAGGGTCGAGACCTCAATGACAGGAAAGGCTTTTTTTAACCGTGGGGAGAGTTCGAGAACGACATCGGTCCGCGGTGTTGCCAAACAGATCCGTTTCCCGGAATGCAAGGCTGCCCCAATTGCTGCAAATAGGACCTCCGTCTTACCGGCGCCACATACTGCCCATACCAGGAATTCACTTTTTCCGTGTATGGCTTCAACGACACAGGCGGAGGCATTTTGCTGACCTGCAGATAAAGTGCCTTCCCAACTCATCACATTGTCCGGAACCTCAAACTGAACACCTGGACCGGTCCATTTATATAACTTTGCACATTCACTGACCCGTCCCATCATGATGCAGGAGCGGCAGTAAGTGCAATCCCGATTGCAAATCTTACATGGGAACGTATAAAACAAAGCTGGATCTTTGTTACCGCAGCGAACACAGTTAAACAGGCCACTTTCGGATTGCACGCCGCAAGTTTCCGATACATACCCATTCTTGAGATGCCCTGCGATTAGTTCTTGGGAGAAGGGGATTTCGAAGGCCAAAAGGTGCCTTCCCATGAGATGGTTCTGAAGTTCCGGGGAAAAAGGAGGGGGAATGATCATATTTTCCAAGCTGCAACCTTCTTTCTTAATAAAATACACTCCTCCATATCATTCGCTTTTTACTCTCAGATCCCTTTTTGCTCATATAAAAACGCCTTCCCCTTTTTCAAGGGAAAGGCGTACCAGCTTATATTTTATACCAGCCCATACCCATCGAGCCTTCGCCCAGATGCGTACCGATTACTGGACCGAAATAGCTGATGTCGAACTCGACATTAGGGAACCGAACTTCAAGTTCGGTTTTCCAACTTTCAGCTTCACTTTCTCGCTTTGCATGAATAATGACGGCTTTATACTTCTCGCCGCCTGCCGCGTCATCTCCAAGTAAATCGGCAATCCGTTTCATCGCTTTTTTTCTTGTACGGATTTTTTCAAAAGGAACAATGACTTTATCAACAAAATGGAGGACCGGCTTCACTTGAAGCAGACTGCCAATCAATGCTTGGGCACTGCTTAAGCGTCCACCGCGCTGGAGATGGGATAGATCGTCTGCCATGAAGTATGCCTTGACGGATGGTTTCATTTCTTCGAGCCTGGCGATGATCTCTCCTGCACCTTTACCATCGAGTGCCATCTTAGCCGCCTCAATCACGTAAAAGCCCTGGACCATGCAGCTGATTTCCGAATCAAAGGCATGTACCCTAATCCCCTCGACCATTTCACCTGCCGATACCGCTCCTTGATACGTACCACTGATTCCGCTCGATAAATGAATCGAAATAACATCATCATATTCTTTTTGCAGCTCCTCGAACTTCTCGACAAACTGTCCGATTGGAGGCTGTGAAGTGGTCGGCAATTTCTCCTGCCTCTTTACTTCCTCATAAAACTCATCCGCAGTAATGTCCACTTCTTCCCGGTAAGCTTCATTGGAAAAAATGACATTAAGCGGCATCATATGTATATGTAGACGTTCACGAATTTCCTTGGGTATATATGCAGTGCTATCTGTTACGACTGCGGTTTTCATAAATAGTACCATCCTTATAAAAATTTACTCTGTATCTTATTCACCATTCTATCTGAAAATGCCTTTATTTGCATTAAATAGCTTTATTCATTACCATAAATATGGAAAATCCCAATTTTAAATCGAGGCCGACAAAAAAGTCCGCCCCTTCAGTACGCATTGCGGAAACTGAAGAGCCGGACTTATCGAAAGCTTTAATTACTTCACTTCTACCCAGCCATTTTTAATAGCTAGGACGACCGCTTGTGTACGGTCATTCACATTCATCTTCTGAAGAATGTTACTCACATGGTTCTTGACTGTTTTTTCACTGATATATAGAGTTTCGCCGATGGCACGGTTGCTTTTTCCGTCCGCTAAAAGTTGAAGTACTTCACACTCACGTCGAGTCAATAGGTGAAGCGGTCTCCTGATTTCTATTGTGTGAATGGAATCACGATCAGCACCCTCTTCAGCTGCTAAGCGGCGATATTCTTTAACTAAATTATGGGTAACCTTCGGATGAAGGTACGAGCCGCCTTCAGCGACTACACGAACGGCATCAATCAACGCATCTGCGTCCATTTCTTTCAACAGGTAACCTTGTGCTCCTGTTTTCAATGCATGCTGCACGTAGTTTTCATCATCATGAATGGAAAGGATGATGACTTTTGTTTCAGGGTAACGGTTCACGAGCATTTTTGTCGCTTCGACCCCATTCATAGTCGGCATGTTGATATCCATGATGACAACATCAGGTTTATGTGTTTCAACGAGATCCATAGCTTCGCTTCCGTCATCGCCCTCGGCAACAACATCAAAGGATGATTCAAAATCTAATATGCGCTTTACGCCTTCACGGAAAAGCTGATGGTCATCGATAATGATGATACTAGTCTTCAACGGCTTCTTCCTCCTAGTTTCTATTTAAAATGTCTATTCTCTATATTTTATAAATGATAGGGAATCTGTATAAACACCAAAGTGCCTGCCCCTGGTTGTGAATCGATCGTCATTTCACCTTCAAGCAACTCGACTCTTTCCCTCATGCCTACCAATCCAAATGAACCTTCTTTTTGGATCGAAGAGTCAAACCCTTTTCCATCATCTTTGACGACGACGGTCACCATCTCTTTGGAAATGGACAGTTTAACTTGAACCTGTTTTGGCTCCGCATGCTTCAATGAATTTTGTACAGCCTCTTGAACTAGCCTGAATAAAGCGACCTCCATATCAGAAGGAAGCCTTTTGACCTGTCCAAGGTTGACGAAATTCAAATGCACGCCCTTATTATAGTCTTCGGTCGTTTGCAAATACTTTCTGAGGGTAGGAACTAGGCCTAAATCATCAAGTGCCATAGGGCGAAGATCATAGATGATTCTGCGCACTTCATATAAAGCATTCCTTACCATGACCTTTAAACTACGAATCTCCACTAGCGCTTCATCAGGACCTCTCTCACGTTGTACTCGTTCTATCAAATCTGAACGCATCATGACGTTTGCCAGCATTTGCGCCGGACCATCATGAATTTCCCGCGAGAGCTTTTTACGTTCCTGCTCCTGGGCTTCGATAATTTTCAAACCGAAGTCCTGTTTGCGTTTCGCTTCTTGAAGGGCTTCCCCCACAAATTTAAGATCCTGCGTCAAATAATTCTGTACCACCGATATTTGTGAGACGAGATGCACCGCTTTATCGATCGTCTGCTGTAAACCCCTTAACCTTAACTCAAGTTCATCCCGGCGATTACGGAGCTCTTTCTCCAATTGCCGGTTTATTTGTAAATCGACTTGCAGCTTATGTGCCCTTTCATAAGCATCGCGCACCTGTTCTTCAGAAAAATGGTTGAAGTGCATACTGACTTCGGAAAGCCTTTTTCGAGCAAACCTGGCTTTTGAATCCAGTGCATCGCTATCGGTTATCACAATGGCAACCCTAATTTTCACATCATCAAGCTCTTTTGTCAGTGACTCAAAATCCTTTCGGCATTGTTCGCCGATATCAAAGACCTCACCCTTACTTTCACTGACAGTGCTCACCATTGTTTCTAAGATCTTGTCCAATGCTTTAGCATCAACCTTTTTTATGGACATTAAGATCCCTCCACTTAAATCAAAAGACTTAAACAATTTATTGTCTTAAAGACTATGTATATGGAAAAAAGTTCTTTTCCTTTTTCATGAATGGTTAAATTTCAGGAAACTTTTGTGAAGTAACCTTCATGAACATATTGTACCAAAAAAAGAATAAAAATACGTTAATTTCCTTTTCGGATTTCCACAAAATGTACATATTTACTATACATCTCATTTTCCCGGCTATGGATAGCGTAATAGTCTACCTATTAAAGGCAGAAAGCCATTTCCATTATCCTAATACAAATTATCCTTTTCAAACAAACGGGATATTCCGCTCCATTGATTATCATACGAAACAGATGCATTTATTAAATGGCAAAATCCTTGAAATGAGAGGACACGTTATGGACAAGCCAGGATTATGGTACAGGACGCATGTTTTTCCTAGAATGTTATTCTTTTAAGCATATGTGACCAGCTAATAACAATAACAGGCAATAGAATTAATTATAACACGTACAAATTTTTCTTATATTAAAGTTTCTTTACACATGCCGGTATGAAAATGGATCGTCATTGCCACTTTTTCCGCAAAGCCTTATAATAAATCAACTAATAGGAAGTACGAAGGTGGAATAGTAATGCTCACTCAATATTTAACGGTGGCAGGTCGCGGCGAACACGAAATCATCATTGAAAAATCCCGTTTTATTTCCCACATCGCCCGAGTCGAAACCGAAGAAGCCGCACAGGCCTTTATCCAGGAGATCAAGAAAAAGCATAAAGATGCTACACATAATTGTTCTGCCTATATGATCGGGGAACAAAATCAAATCCAAAAAGCCCTCGACGATGGAGAACCGAGTGGTACAGCAGGCGTCCCTATCCTTGAAGTTCTTAAGAAAAAAGAACTGAAAGACACGGCGGTTGTGGTCACACGGTATTTTGGCGGCATCAAACTTGGTGCTGGCGGCCTCATTCGCGCATACAGCAAAGCGACTTCAGAAGGAATAAATACCACCGGTGTAGTCATTAGAAAATTAATGCGGGTCATTTCGACAACCGTCGACTATACCTGGCTTGGAAAATTGGAAAACGAATTGCGATCTTCCATTTATCAAATAAAGGAAATTCAGTACCTCGATCAGGTCAATATCCTTGTATATGTCGAGGAAACACAAAAAGAGGCATATACCGCCTGGATTACAGAGCTGACAAATGGTCAAGGCCAAATCACTGAGGACGAAATGCTATATTTGGAACAGGAATTCACCTGATTTCCTCCTGCATATTTTTCCTTTTTTATGCTGTAATATAATTGAAAAGAAATATTTATTTTACGAAATTATTAAATCATTGTAAAATTAGGATTAATTGACGAAATATAAACTGCAGGATTCGAAAAATAGCGATTTATGTCTGATGTTCGCTATTTAAAAGGAGAAGAAAAGATGTCTACTACTAGGCGTGTCTATAAAATAAAAAAAACAAAGAAAAAAAGGCGAAAGAGACTTTGGTTATTGCTTGTTCCGCTGCTGGTACTTGGTCTGGGGGCTTCTACGTATGCTGCAACCCTGTATATGAAAGCCCAGAATGTATTCAATGATTCCTATGACCCTGTGGAAGCATCTGGAAAGCGGAGTGCAGCGATCGACCCGCTCGAAGATAATTTCTCCATTCTTTTCATAGGGATCGATGATAGTAAGGAACGTGACTTTAAAGGAAACTCACGCTCGGATGCTTTAATCTTGGCTACATTCAATAAAGATCAAAAATCTATAAAACTATTAAGCATTCCCCGTGATTCATATGTGTACGTGCCAGCCAAAGGCGTAACCACGAAAATCAACGCTGCCCATGCTGCCGGTGGACCAAAAGCAACGATGGACACCGTTGAGGAGTTATTCGATATCCCTGTCGATTATTATGTCCGCATGAACTTTAATGCTTTCATCGATGTCGTGGATTCATTGGACGGAATCGAAGTCGACGTACCATATGAATTGAATGAAATGGATTCAAAGGACAAGAGGAATGCCATCCATCTTGAAGAAGGATTACAGACAGTTAATGGTGAAGAAGCATTAGCGTTTGCACGGACACGTAAAAAGGACAGTGATATCCAACGTGGTGAGCGTCAGCAAGAAGTCCTAAAAGCCATCATTGCCAAAGCAACCTCTGCTGGATCACTAACTAAATATACAGACGTAATGGAAGCTGTCGGTGACAATATGACAACGAACCTTCAATTCTCACAAATGAGAGGTTTCATAAAATATGTAACTACCGATAAAGGCCTCAATCTTGAAACCATCAAACTTGAAGGTCAGGATTCTACCATTAGCGGAACCTATTATTATCAGCTGAACGAAACATCAGTAGCCAACACTAAGCTTATGCTTCAATCCCACTTGAACCTGGGACCGAATGAAGGCAATCAAACTGAAGCCGTTCAATCACAAATACAAGAATAAAGTGAACCCCCACTCGTTATAAAGTGGGGGTTTTCACTTTTTCTTGCTTCCCTTTCGATTCTACTCCGAAAAAAAGCCTCCAACCGTTTTAAAGTAACGGATGGAGGCTTTTCTTTTCTAATCTAGTAATCTATTTGCAAAGCGGTCATGGCTTATTTTTAAAGTTGAGCATCTTCAGCAACGGCTGATAGTTTGAATTGACCAAACCAATTTTCTCCACAAAAATCTCTATGATCAACAGGAGTCCAGTTACAAGGATCAAAGCTCCCCACATCGTTGCAAATGAAAAGATTATTGCCGCTAAACCGAAGCAGGCAGCTAAAGCGTAAATGAGCAAGACAGTCTGCTTATGAGTGAATCCCAAGTTTATCAAGCAGTGATGTAAATGGGATTTATCAGCAGCCGAGATTGGCTGTTTATTGACGACCCTGCGGATAATCGCGAAAAATGTATCCGAAATGGGCACACCCAAGATGATGATCGGTACGATCAAGGAAATCATCGTAACGTTTTTAAATCCTAGCAGGGACAGGACGGCAATGATGTAACCTAAGAATAAGGCACCTGTATCTCCCATGAAAATCTTTGCCGGATGAAAGTTATATTTCAAAAAGCCCAGAGTGCTTCCAATCACGATCAATGCGACCATAGCAACAAATAAATCCCGTTGAATAAGGGCCATTGTTGCAATTGTCACTAATGCGATCGTCGAGACACCACCTGCGAGACCATCCAGTCCATCTATTAGGTTAATTGCATTAATGATGCCGACAATCCACAAAATGGTGATCGGTATACTTAAAACGCCAAATTCAAGTGTATCGGTAAAGAACGGCAAATTGATGAATTCCACTTCAAGACCGCCCCATAATACGATAATGAGGGCAGCCAAAACCTGGCCCAGGAATTTGGGTGCAGCTCTTAATTCATATATATCATCAGCCATCCCGATTAGAATGATGACAAGTGCTCCCACCAGGAGTGGCAATTGTCCCCACAAATCATTTGTAAAAAGTAATGTAAAAAGTAAGAAGGTAATGAAAAAACTCAAAAATATAGCTAAACCGCCCATGCGCGGCATAATTTTACTATGCACTTTTCGCTCATTCGGTTTATCGGTAGCTCCTAATTTAAAGGCCAGTTTTCCGACAAAAGGAGTCAAAAAAATGGATAATAAAAAGGCTACCAACAAGGCCCCTATTAACATCAAGAACCACCTCATTTCAACTAAAAATCTAATACCCGTAACGATCTATAAGAAAACCTATATATAAATGCTTATTTTAATTTTTCATCCTCAAATAAACATTATATACGTTTTTGGCTAAAATCTCTATAGAAAAGTTGTTTTTTGCAAATTTTTGTAAATCCAACCCTATCTTTGTCAGGTTTCCGGATTTTTTTGATTCTAAAGCGTTGCAGATGGCCAATTTCAGCTGATCGACATTGCCGATATCCGTAATCCAACCCTTGCTCCCATCAGGAATCAATTGCTTTACACCGCCAACATCACTAGTGATTGCCGGCAGACCGGATCTTGCTCCTTCAAGTAAAACCAATGGAAAGCTTTCGCTTAAGGAAGTCAATAATGTGACGTCCCCCAATGGGTAGATTCTCTCCAAATCTTCACGATACCCTAAAAAGTGCACGTGATCGGATAATCCCTTTTCCGAGACCATATTTTCCAGAACAGTTCTCCTGCTCCCATCCCCAGCAAGCAACAGCTTTACGTGGGGGAATTCTGATACCACTTCACTTAATGCCGCTAAGGCAAATTCATGACCTTTCACCAGTTCAAGCCTTGCAGGCATGATGATGATGAAATCATCTGCCCCAAACCCGAAAGCATCCCTTTGAAAGGGGAAAGGCAATTCCTTTTCAAAGTCAATTCCATTTAGGATCTTTGTAATTTTGGACGAATGGATTCCCTGGTCAATCAAGTCCTGCTTAAAGCGATCGGAAACCGCCAGTATATGATCGGCATATTGAAATGACCTTACATGAAGGCCCGTAAACAATTTTCCTTTTACACCCTGGCCTAAAAAATCATGATGAGGTGAACTGTGAACAGTAAGAAGCCAAGGACGTTTGATGAGGCGCTTTAATAAAGCACCATATATATTCGCCCGCGGACCATGGGTATGGATGATGTCTATATTATTTAGACGGATAAAGTCCCGTAAAGGTTTCAAAATTGAAAGGTCATATTTCGAATGTTGCTTGAAAAGTTCAGTTTGTATCCCAGAGGACCTGGCCCTCCGGTAAAATTCACCATCTTCAAATAAACCAAGCAAGCACTCCTCTTTATTCAATTGGTTCAGTAAGGACATAATATGAAACATACCGCCGCCAGTTTCATTACCAGCGTTTAAATGCAAGATTCTCATCCAGTCCACTCCTTAAGTTCAGGAACGCTGTACCGTTTTCCTTAACCGTCTAACCTTGAATACGAATCTTGGCAGCGCAAGCATCCGTTTCCACCGTGAAGGTTGCTGGATCAATCGGTACAACCATTCAAGACGCATCTTCTGCCAGAAAACCGGAGCGCGGTTCACCTTTCCCGCAAGAACATCAAAGCTCCCCCCAACTCCCATGAACAACCCTTTATTAAATAGCGAATAGTGTCTGGAAACCCATTTTTCCTGCCTAGGAAACCCTAATGCAGTCAAAATGATGTCAGGTTCAAGTTCCGCTATCGACTTAGCAAGGCCATCGTCCTTAATATCAATGTAACCATGGTTGTATCCCACCAACTCGAGACCCGGGTATAGCTCTTTTGCTTTACGGGCAGCTGCTTCAATAATATGCTCTTCCGCTCCAAGCAGGTATACCTTAAGCGCTTTTTCATCAGCGACCCTAAATAATTCATTCATCAAGTCGAATCCTGTAATCCGTTCTTGCAAAGGTTGATTTAGCCATTTAGAGGCCATAATAATACCAATGCCATCCGGAGTGATGTAATCAGCCGATTTAATGATGTTCTTATAATCCTGATGTTCATTTGCATACTCCACTATTTCTGGGTTTGCCGTAACGACAAACGTTTTTTCCTGATTCATTAATCTTGGATAGATCATTCCATTCACGAATTCATCCATATTGCTATCAATGAATGGTATGGATAGTATCTCAACAAACTTTTCTGTCATTTAACTTCAGCCTTTCATATGTACTATACATCTAAAGGGTGGGGTATTATTCAAGAAATTTTTTCATACACATAATAGAACGTGATTTTTCGATTCAAAGGTGGTTAATCAATTGAAGTTTTTAGACAAACAATCATTACCCATTCTAGTCATGTGCCTGCTTGTCCCATTAGCAGTGCCTCACCCTATCGCCGGTTACATGGCAACGGCGTTGATGCTCTTTTTTATCGGTATAAATAAAAAAAACCTGTTATTAATTCTATTCATTTACTTCCCTGCCCGTCCCTTATTGATGGAACTGAATAGCGGCTTAACCTATACAGGTGACCTGATCATCCTCACCTTATTCGTTTCTTTGCTTATTGAAAGATTCAAGAAGAACGAATGGCATTTTTCGAACTATCATTTTACCTTGCCATTTTGGTTGTTTTGTTTAGTTGGTGCCGTAGCTGCACTCATTAACGGAGTGGGAATCCTCCCTATCGTATTTGAACTCCGGGCTTTGCTTGTTACATTCTTGCTTCTTTACATTATCGGTGAATTAAATCTAGAAAGAAAGGATATCTTTCGCTTTTTGAAGGTAATCCTAATATTTACTATCCTTCTTTGCCTGCATGGTATATTGGAGAAAATCTTTTCGCGTACGATCCTGCTTCCCCACGCATGGGAAATGTGGAATCTTTCTCCAACGAACCGGATGAGGATTTATGGTGCACCTGCCAACCCTAATGTATTTGCCTTATTCTTAAGCATCCAGTTATTCCTTAGTTTCTTTCTTTACCAGTCGCTGAAAAAATATAAATCCATCGTCTTTCTAGCGTCCATCTTACTTTCTGGTACGTTACTGCTTACCTATTCACGGGGCACGATGATTGCATTCGGATTCGCGGCACTTGTCTTCATCATTTGGACTAGAAATAAACCATTTCTCAAATATGCTGCAGGAGCATTAGTTCTCGGCCTGCTTCTGATTTATTACCCAGTTTTATTCGCTTCAAGTAAAGTGGAGGTATCCGCATCTGTTCCCATGGAAAATATGGTAATTGGCAGCACACCCACTTCCGAACATGAACATGCCCTCTCCAATCGATTTTCTGAAATGTTCTCTGATAAGACTTTACACCAGAGTACGGAATGGGGCCGGTTATATGTCCTGATCAAGGGAATTGAAATTTTCAAAGATCATCCCATAATCGGTACAGGGATGGCAACCTTCGGAGATTCTGCCACGCTTACCTTTTCTTCACCAATCTATCAGGAATACCAAATTGGTGAAAGGATGTATTCCGATAATCAATATATCCAGATTCTCGTACAAACTGGGGTGCTTGGTTTTCTCGCGGTTCTAGCATTCATCCTTTTTACCTACCGTAAAATCATTAAATCGGGAAATGGCACTTTGACAGTGTTCACCATCAGCCTGATGTTGGCAGCATTATTAGCAGGACTTTTTTACAATATTCTCGAAGATAAAACCTTTACACTATTTTTTTATAGTTGTTTGGGCTTCTGTATACAAAAGGACATCATTTTAAAGGATTGAAAATATGCCTACTCTTTCAAATGTAATTAAATCGGTCGGGCTCGTCACCATTATTGCAGCCGTTGGAAAAGTCCTCGGATTCGGGCGGGAATCGATCATAGCCGCCTATTTCGGGGCATCCTCAATGGCGGATGTCTTTTTCGTGGCAAGCCTCATACCAACCATCCTATTTACGGCTCTCGGCAGCGGTCTTCAGGCCGGCGTCATCCCCATATACTTGGAAAAGAAGGCGAATAACCCTTTGAAAGCTGATGAATTCATCAGTGTGTTAGGTTCCTTTTTCATGCTGGTAGCCGGCGTCATGACCATCGCCTGCATGATTTTCATAAAACCGCTCGTCATATTGGTAGCCCCCGGTTTCTCTGATTCAGAGCTTGCACTAACGGAGTCCCTGACCCGGATCATGCTGCCAAGTTTACTATTTTTCACGCTTTCATACATGGCGACGGGTATCCTGAATGCGAATAAGCGTTTTATTCTGCCAGCACTAACTTCAACTGCACAAAACACGGTCATTATAGCAGCCACCGTATTACTCGCTGCTCCCTTTGGGGTTGAAGGGTTAGCTTGGGGGTTTGTGTTCGGTGCAGCCAGTCAGTTCCTTATTCAATACCCATCATTAAAGAGATACGGAATCCGGCCAATCGTCACGTTACTGCCTCATAAACGGCAGATCGCCCAAACACTGTACACCTTTTACCCAATCATCATCGCCGCTTTGGCGATCCAATTGAATAGTGTCGTCGATCGGATTATTGCCACCTCGCTCGAAACCGGAAGCGTATCAGCGCTGAACTATGCGAATCGGCTGCTGTGGCTGCCATTGAGCATTGTCCTCACGCCGCTGATCACAGTATTGTATCCTTCAATCGTCGAGCGGGCACTTATAGGCTATCAAGCTTTCCTTAATTTGACCTTAAAGGGGTTGAAGTCGCTTTTATTTCTAGCCATTCCTTTCATGATCATCATGTTAATCAGCGGAAACAGCTTAATCACTCTGGCTTTCCAACGCGGGGCTTTCGATGCTTCAGCTACCGAAACGACTTATGCGGCATTTATCTTTTATTCAGCTTGCCTCCCGTTCTTTGCACTAAGGGATTATTTGATGAACGCCTTCTACGCCTTAAAAAAAACAAAAGTGGCCATGTATTCCTGCCTGATTGCCGTATTGCTTAATGTCCTGCTCAGTTGGATCCTATCACGTCATCTTGGCGTCGGTGGAATTGCCTTAGCCTCGGGCATTTCCATGCTCCTGCAATCTCTTTACCTATTCGGCTTCCTATGGCTAAAGTCAAAAAAGGCGGACAAAGCCGCTTTCACGGATGTTTTTCAGGAAGGCAGCAAGCTGATCATCATCGGAAGCATCATTTACGGACTTGCTCTCTGGATCCATCCGCTTACCCTAACGTTACCCATCATTCCGGAATTAGTGATCATCTCGCTGCTGGTATTCGGATTATATTTCGCACTATCCTTACTTTTTAAAGTAAGCAGCCTACAGGCAATGAAAAGGATTAGATCACCACAGTAATACATTAGAAGAAGGAGTGCCTTTATGAACATTTTAATCACAACGATTTTCAACTACCCTCATGAAGGAGGGCTATCGAGCCATATCACTACGTTAAAAAAGGGTTTAATGTCGCGGGGCCATGATGTGGACATATTATCTTTCTCTCAATTGCCACCTTTCAAGAGGAAGATGCTCGCCCAGGCTCCAGGATTTTTATTAAATAAAGTAAAACAGGGGAGCGGCCAGCTTTTCAATGACAGACAGCGCCAAAAATTATTGGCTTCATCTATTAAAGCCTTGAAAAAGAACTATGATGTCATTAATGCTCAAGACATTTTCGCAACGCTTGCCTCCATTGAATCCGGGATACCAACGGTGCAAACTGTCCATGGATATTATTCATTCGAGGCAGTCAGCAGGGGTGCTCTCCTTCCGGATAGCGAAGAAGATTTAATCATTCGGGAGCTTGAAAGAAAAGCATACCGGTCTGCTGCAAAAGTTGTGACGGTCGATCAAAGGATCAAAGACTATATAAATCACTTGGCACATATAGAGGCGGACACGATTAAGAACTTCATTGACGTGTCTGCTTTCAAACCGGAAATGGCAAAGCGGGAGCAAACTCGCCAGGATTTTCAAATCCCCCTACATAAAAAGATGCTTTTCGTTCCTAGAAGAATGACTGAAAAGAACGGTGTCATCTTCCCGCTTCTTGCTTTGCCGGAGGTACTGAAAAATCATCATGAAACGATATTGGTCTATGCAGGTACAGGAGAACAGCGAACCCGGCTTGAGGAAACGGCAGCAAGGCTCAAAATATCCGATTCCGTACTTTTCTTGGGTTCAGTGCCTTTCGAGAAAATGCATAACCTCTATGAAGCATCGGATATCGTACTCATCCCAAGCGTTCATTCCCACGGTGTGGAAGAAGCTACATCCATATCTGCATTAGAAGCGATGAGTTGCCGCTCACCCGTCATTGCAAGTGCAATCGGAGGTTTAAAGGAGATTCTCATTGATGGTGAAGATGGTCTGTTAGTTGAGGAAAAAAATACAGAAGCACTTGCACAAGCCATCTCCATTCTGCTTAATGACCCTACATATGCAGCAATGTTAGCTTCGAAAGCAAGATATAAAATGGAAAGCGAATACTCCCATCTTACAGCTGCCGAGCGGTTTGAGAAAACGTACGGTGAAGTGCTTAACTAAAAAAAGCAGACCCGAAGCTTCGGGTCTGCTTTTCACTTTCATACCAGTGCAGAACTACGCCTTTTCATTTGTTCTTCACGATACTTTTTCTGTTCCTTTTTAGACATGGCGTTATATTCCTTTAAGAATGCTTCATATTGCGGCATTACTTCTTTCATGGCACCGTATGCTTTTAACTCTCCATATTCAAGCCATAAAGCCTTTTGGCAAAATTTCTTCATCTGACCGATTGAATGGCTGACAAAGAACATCGTTTTGCCTTTTTCCTTAAATTCGTTCATTTTCTCCAAACACTTTTCAGCAAAGTTTTTATCCCCGACTGATAAGGCTTCATCAATAATCAGGATATCTGGATCAATATGCACGGAAATGGAAAAACCAAGCCTGGACTTCATACCGCTTGAGTAGGATTTCACGGGTTGGTCAATGAACTTGCCCAACTCTGAAAACTCAATGATCTCAGGCTCAAGTTCCTTGATTTTATTTTTATCGAATCCAAGCATCAACATTTTCAGCTCGATGTTTTCTCTGCCCGTCAATTGATTATTCAGGCCAGATGACACGGCAATCAAAGCCGTTTTCCCGTTAGTTTGGATATTTCCGTCCGTTGGCGGGATAATGCCTGCAATAATATTGGACAATGTGGATTTCCCGGATCCGTTGACCCCGACAAATCCTATTACATCGCCCTTTTCCGCCTCAAAACTTACATTCCTCAGAGCAAAATACTCTTCCCCATAGCTTTTAGGCAAAAGGAGATCCAATAATTTTTCCGAGTTTTTATTATATAATTTATATTTTTTCGTTATATCTTTGACTATTACCGATTTTTCCAACTTTTCTCACTTCCAGTTTACTTAAAGTCAACAAAGCGATCTCTAAACCTGACATGCAGCGAGGAACCTATCAAAAACAAGATGATAATGACTGCCCAGAAATAAAGCGTATATTCCCAATGCTCTATCAGATACCATGATTCCCCCAACAATGAAGCTCGATACCCATCGACAATATAATATAGTGGATTAAGCTTCATGATATTGACTAGAATAGGGTGCTCCTTAGCATCCAATACCCAAAGGATTGGTGTTAAATAAAACAAGACTTTCATTAAGGACACGATTATATTGTGAACGTCACGAATAATGGTTGATAATGTTGAAGAGATTAAGCCAAATGAAAATAACAGCGCAACCGTCGCGACAACATAATACGGCAGTTGTATGATATAAACTGTTGGGGGGTATCCAGTAAAACCCAATAGTATGATAATGACTCCCAGCAGCATGAGATGCTGATACAACTTAGCAAAGATGACATACGAAGGAATGACACTCATCGGAAAGCTCATCTTGGATACCATATTCAGTCGGGAATAGACGGATTTAGACGTTTGGGTTATGGCAGGATTCACAAAAAACCAGACAACGATCCCTGCCATAAGCCATGGAAGGAAATTATCACCGCGATTTAAGATTATAAATCCGAATACAAACCAATAAATCGCAATCTGTATCATCGGATTGATGATTTCCCAGAGGATTCCCAGATAGTTATTGCTGTTGGCACTCTTCACCTCATAAACAGATAAACGCCTTACCAAATAAAAACTATTGATTTGTTCTTTTAAAACGGTCAAAGCTGAACTCATAAATTACACAGACCTTCCTAAAAACACTTTTTCTACGACACGGCGTGAAGCCTGGCCATCCTCGAGTGCACAAAACCGATCGTGAAAATGATTGATTTCATTGGTATTTTCATATTTCATCGTCTTGATACTATCAATGACCGCATCCGATGTTTTTACTAACAAACCAGGTGCATTCTTTTCAAAATCAAAGTAAAACCCGCGAAGCTTGTCCCTGTATTTTTCAATATCATATACATAGAAAAGCATCGGACGCTGTAAATTTGCGTAATCAAAGAATACGGATGAATAGTCCGTTATTAATAAATCCGAAATAAGATACAAATGACTAATATCTTCGTAACTGGATAAATTGTAGGCGAATCCTTGATACGCCGATAAATCCAAGTTCTCAGAAATCAAATAATGAAGACGGAGTAAAATGACATACTCCTCCCCCAATTCCTGTTTCATTCGATCCAGATCCAGTTTTATTTCAAACTTATATTTTCCCTTGCTATAAAACTCATCATCCCTCCAAGTTGGGGCATAAAGGATGATCCTTTTCTCTATTGGTATACCCAACTTCTGTTTCAATGAGTCGATTGTATCACGATTATTCCCATTGTAAAGTATATCATTACGCGGATAACCGGTTTCCAGAATTTTAGAAGCATCGACATTGAAGGCCCTGGCAAAAATTCCACTTGAATAAGCGTTCGGGGAAATTAAATAATCCCATTTACTTGATTCGGCATGAAAATTTTCTTTATATTTATCCGTCGTTGTTCCAGGCATGTGAACTTCATTCATGTCCGCCGCAAGTTTCTTTAATGGCGTCCCATGCCAAGTTTGCAAATAGATCGTGTGCTTCGGCTTCGGAATCCAAAGCGGGAGCCTGCTGTTCGTTACCCAATAACGGGCTCTAGTCATTTTAAGCAGCCAACTAAATGAAAAACGATCGAGATAAGGAATGCCAGCCTCTTCGAAATGAGCTCTGTACCTTTTATCTACGCTCCAGTACATTTTATATTCAGGATGGTGACTCTGCAAGTATTCATAAATGGCTCGTGGATTACAGCTATACTGCTTTCCTAAAAAACTCTCAAATATAACAAGCTTTTGGTCCACTGGCAATAATTTTCCTGCCATTGAAAAAGCCATTTTATAGGCGCTTGTAAGCATAGCTTTTACTTTTGTCACTATTGATGCCATAAGCCTCCCCTTTCAATAAAAGAACCGACTGTTAAACAGCCGGCATTTTCAGGATTTGAATGCCCATTCTAAACAGTAGTATTGCCCTTAGCAAACACTTCATCAACAACTCGTTTAGAAGATTGCCCGCATTCTAAATAGCAAAACTTTTGATAAAACTCTTCGAATCGTTCACTTAATTTGAAATTGCTTCTTTCGATATTTTTAATCTCTTCAATAAGTTCTTCCGTGGTTTTGGTTAAAAGACCAGGTGCCTTCTCTTCAAAATCAAAATAAAAACCCCTTAAGTTATCACGATAATCTTCTATATCATACGTAAAGAAAATCATAGGTCTTCTTAAGTTCGCATAATCGAAGAATACGGAAGAATAATCCGTCACTAGTAAATCAGATATCAAATATAGCTCACGAATGTCCTCTAAATGTGAGAAATCATAGGCGAAGCCTTCAAATTGGGAAAGATCCATATTTTGGGCCACTAAATAATGCATACGCATGATGACAATATAGGAATCGCCAAGCTCTTCCTGCATCCTCATTAAATCGAGTTCCAAATTAAACTTATACTTCCCTTTCCTGAAAAATTGATTATCCCTCCAGGTTGGGGCATACAAAATAAGTTTCTTATCGAGAGGTAGATTGAATTTTCTTTTGAGATTATTTATCGTTTCTTCATTATTCGAGTTATGCAGGAAATCATTACGGGGATAACCTGACTCAATCATCTTTCTGTCGAACTGGAACGCCCTTTGAAAAATCTCTGTGGAATATGCATTCGGCGAGACCAGATAATCCCAATTACTCGATTCCCTTAAGAAGTTCGCTTTATATTTTTTCGTATTGGTCCCAGGCATATGCACTGCATCCATATCCATCGCAAGTCGCTTAAGGGGCGTTCCATGCCATGTTTGTATATATATCGTGTGTTTAGGCTTTGGAATCCACAGCGGGAACCGTACATTGTTAACCCAATATTTCGCCCTTGTCATGATCCACAGCCATCGTATGGAAAAACGTCTGACATACTCGACGTCTTTTTGAGCAAAATACTTAACTGAAGCGCGGTCGACGCTCCATACCAATTTATATTCTGGATTATTCTCTTTCATGTACTCATATATTGCCCTAGGACTGTCGCTATACTGCTTGCCATGATAGCTTTCGAATACTGCCAATTTTTTATTGGCTGGAATAAGCAAGCTCACTACCGCAAAAGCTGATTTATACCATTTTTTAAGCCGCTTACTTCTTCGAATTTTCACCCAGTTATTTTTTGCCTTTTTGAGAAACTTTGTTTTAAAGTTATATTTAGATGCAGATAAAGAAAGGTACTTCGCTAATTTTGTTGCTTTTATTTTAATTTGTATTTTTTTATCCTGCACTTTAACAATTCGGTTTGCAGGCATATTCTTTAGATTACTGCATTTCATGCGAACGCTTCTTAGCTCTTCCAATTCGCCATTCATTTGATAGTGAAGAACTGTATAGAACATGAAATATTTAGGTTGTTCACCATTGATTTCAGATCTGAGGTCGACCTCACCTTGAAAACCGATATTTTCATGAAGCTTAACTCCAGGGAATTTTTCCGCGAGGTCTATACGGTCAATACCAGTTAACGGTATGATGACTTCTTCTTCATTTAAATTATTCCTGACGAGCAATTCAACTTTTTCGAATTTCAAATCATTAAATTGGAATAATGGTGGGTAATTAAAATGACCATTGAAATGAAGAGTGCCATCCTTTCGAAGCTCAATATCCTCAAAAAAGGAAAACATCTTATAATCGTTTGCATAAAAGGAAAGGTTTCCTTTTTTGGTCGCGAAAGGATAAAACATTTTCTTGCGATCTTCATTCAGCATCGAAAAGAAGTTCAACTGGCGATTATTACTTTTGATCCGTGTTGTTACAGGTGCATCTTCCATATGCCGAAGGATATGCAAATCCCACATTTCACCATCAACAAGGCGATCTTGCATCGCTTGATATGGCATCTTAACTTCGAATAAAAAATAATCATCCGTTTGATCTTTTACGTGAAAATCCAAATGGATTATATCATCAATGTTGTATCTATTCGTTAATATAAAAGAGTGATCTTCTATTCCCTCAAGATAACTCTTTTTTATAGCTATTTCTATATAATAAACTTCATCAATGAGACGAACATTCATCGTTTTTCTATTCTTAAAAATATAGTTCTCCATTTTGAAGAAATTCCCCTCTCGGCAGCATGCATATCATATGCTTCAAATAAGAATATTATAGGATTACAAACATCTAATTTCAAACTTACTTTTACCAAATATCATTTATTTTATAATAATGAAGCTATTTTTTCTCGAATTCCCCAATAATCAAGTTAAGAGTTCGAATTTTTTTTAATATAAGAAACCTAAACAAGTCTAGCAAAAAAATTGAATCTGGTCTATTTGCCTATCACTTTTTAACATAAATGAAATATACTTATCCTTTTAAGAATTTAGCTATGTGTTATACTTAAATTCTGATTATAACCATTTTAATATATTTATATATTCTTGATTAAGGATCAATTAAATTATAGAATAGGATCCAAAATTGTGAATTACATTACAATTTAAACAAGATTGTAAAATTTTTGTGGTTCAATTGTAAATCTTATTTGTTATAATTAAAAAGACTTCAACTTTATCATGAATTAGTCATATGACTATGTATTCTTTTTGCGACCATCAAGATTAAATATATAAATACATTTTTTTACAGGAGGAATAAACATGAAGAAAGTAATCACTTATGGAACCTTTGATTTGCTTCATTGGGGGCATATTAATCTATTAAAACGCGCTAAAGATTTAGGGGATTACCTTATCGTTGCCATTTCCACGGATGAATTTAATGCTTTAAAAGATAAAAAGGCTTACCATAGCTTTGAAAATAGAAAAATGATTCTTGAATCGATCCGCTATGTGGATGAAGTTATACCTGAAGACAAATGGGAACAAAAAAAGGAAGACATCATTCGTGAAGGTGTAGATATCTTTGTAATGGGAGATGACTGGAAAGGCCAATTCGATGAATTATCTGAAGTTTGTGAAGTGGTCTACCTTCCAAGAACAATTGGCATTTCGACTTCCCAAATTAAAGATGACCTTTTACAAGTTACTAATGGCTAAAGAATTCGCGATAGGGATTTATCTTTTTTGTTTCAAAATTTTATTCTCTATCTTTAAACTTTTCCCTTTACATGGCAAAACGACCTTTGTCACATCATTCGGGGACAATTGCCAATATATCGCAGATGAAATGGACAAGCAGGACATTTCTGTTCAAAAAGTGTTTTTAATGAAACCGAGCAGTCATATAGAAGTTAAGGACGATGGGAAAACCATCGTCCTTCCGTTTGAATCTAAAAATATCATTGCCATGTTCCGATCCATTTATCATCTCGCTACATCAAAATGGATTATCATTGATAATTATTTTGGCTTTCTTTCAGCCATTTCATTCAAAAAGCAAGTGACATGTGTACAAGTCTGGCATGCGGCAGGTGCCGTTAAGCAATTCGGGGCAAAAGACCCTTCCATTCAAAACCGTTCTGCCGGTGCAAGGAAAAGATTTTTAGAGGTATATAAAAAATTTGATTATGTTACGGCAGGTTCAGAGAGAATGGCGGAAATTTATCAAGAAAGCTTTCAACTACCGACATCCCATATCCTAAGGACCGGGATACCTCGGACCGATTTCTTTTTCAATGATGAAGCCAAAAAAACTGCACGCAGTGCATTGCTAGCCAAGTATCCAGAACTTGAGCATAAGAAAATCATGTTATATGCCCCTACATTCCGTAATGACGGCTTGAACAATGGAGAGATTGCACTCAATTTGGAATTGCTCTACAAGGAACTTCAGGGTGAAAATTATGCGTTATTACTTAAACTGCATCCTGCCGTAAAAGCAGAGCATGATTTACGACATAAATTCCCAGGGTTCGTTTATCCTGTCAATAGTGAATTTCACGTAAATCAACTGCTGATCAGTACGGATCTTTTGATAACGGATTACTCTTCGATTCCATTTGAATTCTCTTTTCTGGAAAGACCAATGATATTCTTTGCATATGACTTAGAATATTATATGCAGGAACGGGGATTCTGGGAGGATTACTCCTCTTCCATGCCCGGATCGGTAGTATCTACCACAGAAGAGCTCTTAAGGAAAATCCGCGCCGCCGATCACCCATTAATGAAAATCGCTCCCTTTAACCAAAAATGGAATCAATACTCTACAGGAAATTCGAGTAGGAATTTAGTTGATTTCCTTTTTAAATAAAACCGGGGCTATTCCAAAAGTCAGGAAAATAAATAGGGGCGCCCCCCTTTTTGTGGTGTTCGCCGCTTTTCTTTTCGGGGCTTAACGAAGTCTAAACGGAGTTTAACATTGCTGAAGATAGCTGGCTTCCTCCAGCTACTCTCAATAAAGAATTATTAAAATAGAAAAACAGGTGAAGAAAAACGAAATGTTTTTCTTCACCTGTTTTATTTTAGGAACTTATAAGACAGGTCTATTTAGTCATTTATATGCATAAACGCCAAGCTTAGCTTTTTTATTTTTTACCGCTGTTTCGATAGTGTCAACCCATTTATCTGTATATTGCTGCTCATTGAATCGTTCTTTCATATCCTTAACCGCATTCTTACCCATATTCAAAGCAGCTTTTTTGTTTTCAAACATCCAAATCATCTTCTCGGAGAGTTGATCGATATTGCCATTCTCTATTATAAATCCAGTTTCCTCATTAATAATGAGATCCCGTGGGCCGTAGTTAATATCATAACTAATCATGGGCGAACCATTTGACATGCTTTCCAGAATGCCCAATGAGAAGCCTTCACTTTTACTTGTTACTACAGAGAACAAGGCTTTTTGATAAAGCTTACCCGGATCATTCGTATATCCTTTAAGGAAGACATGATTTTGTAAGTCTAGTTCCTTAATCAGTTTTCTTAAATTCGGTTCTTCATTACCTAAGCCCCATATCTCCAATTTGGCTTTTGGTATACGATTGACTACTTTTTTGAAGGCTTTTATTGAATGGTCGATTCTTTTCAAAGTGGAGAATCGACTAATGATGACAGCTAAGTTATCAGCTTTCTTAAAAGAACTGAACGCGAAATCTTTCATATAATGAGGAATCACTCGAATATTATCTTTTTTGCCAAAGCGTTCCTCCAAATCAACCTTTTGTGATTCCGTTAATAACAAAGCTACATCCAGTTCATCGATGGCTTCTAAAGTAGGAGCGATTTTTACACCAATTTCACCGTCTACATTATATGGCGGTTTAACATGATTACTATGGAGTCTCCATATCTTAATTGCTTTTTCCAGTTTGACATTCATCATGACTGGATCGGATGTTCTGGCATCACAAACTAAAACAGGGTAATCATAGTCTTTTATGATGCTCTCCACCCATTTGATTTTTAGATCCAACTCATTCGTATGAACGGATAGTAGCACACCATTTGAATTGAAGTGGTTTACGCGGTTCGTTTTTCCATTCTTAGGGTTGGACCATACGGACAAGTAAGCTTGTCCTTTGTCATCAAAATAGATCTTTTGCCTTGGCTTATTCAATTCGAAATCCATGTAGGCGACTTTCCTTAGATAACCGTATTCATCATACTCCTCACGTTTTGTACGATAACGTTGTTCATTAAAGTAATCAAGGAAACTCACTTTGTTTTCTTTATCATAATTTATATAAGTTGTATATAATCCATTCTCATATGCTCTATATGCATTAAAACCGGCACGTTTGTCCAATACTGCATTAAACTCTTCAATCCGTTTAATGGTTTCAATTTCCTTCTGCTGTAACGTACTTCTGTTTGTAAGGCTTAACGATTCAAACATATTCAAAAGTTTGATACGCTTGTCAATCTTACCCTGTTTAATTAGTTGTTGAATGATCGTGTTATATCGGGGATTGAAGTTAAAGGTAAGGATGTAGGTTTCATAACCTAATTCTGCAAATAAGTTAGCTTGTAGAAGTGCGGCCTTTGTCATTCCACCCCGATTAACGTCCAACGAGTTTAATAAGCAAAACATCGTCGCGCGACTTTCCATTTTAAAACCTCCTGAATTAATAACTATAGAATCATTGTCTGAATTTGCTAAGAGCTTTATACTTTAATGTTACTAAGTTTGGTGATTAAAGTAATTTCTTAAGTAAAGTTTAGGAATAGGTCACCAACTGTTTGAATTCACTTAAATTTAATGCTCGTTGTCATACCAAACTTTATTATGCCCCTCTGATACTAAAAAAGCAGAACATTAGACCTAGCAATCCAAATAATCGCAGAGAGGGAACAGAAAAACATCTAAAGAGTTTGATTGCTTTCATCCTTAACCGACTTTTCTGCCTCATTTAGTTGGATGACTTTTTTAACGTAGGCGCTACCGAAAGAGTAAAAAAAGGGAACACGAATGATGGGGATCCCCCAAAAGTCAGGAAAATGACTTTAAGGAACAATACCCTTTTTTCATGAAATTAATGCACAAAAAAATCGCCCTTTTTAGTAAATGAAGTTTCCAACAAATACAAAAGTCGATTTTTTATGCAAAGATTACTACAGAAAATTATAACTTGGGAACAAACTTCACTACCAATCTCCAATCAAGAGGAAAGAAAAAACTACGATTAAAACAGGTATGGATTTAGCCCATGAGTTCACATGAGCGACCCCAAAAACGAACCTTCACACCAACTTTTATTCCCTACAACAATCAACAAGCCACTGTGATCTTTGATATTCAAAAACTCAGTCCAGTTAAAAAAAATGAGTAAAATTAGTGCGGGAAGATTTCAGCCCACGATTAGTGAAATACTAACAAAATAACGCACTATTTCTGATAGAAATTGTTATTCGAAAACCAATAACCCATCATTAAAAGAAGGAATTACCTAAATGAAGATGGAAATGTACATTATAAAAACAGGGCTATTTTTACAGGGACTGACAAATTAATTACACGAATCCAAATTGTGAAAAAAGACTCACATTATAGAAAATATTGTAGATTACATTACTCAAATCCAACCAATATAAACCAGTAAAATACTACTATTTTCCCCTTGTAACAAAAATGTAATATGTTTTAACCCTTTTGATTTGTTAGAATAGGGAAAAAGACATATTCGAGGTGGAAAACCGTGAAAAAAAGTGTAGTCGCATTTTCGACATTAGCCATTTTATCTTCGACTTTTGTTTCTCCTGCCCTTGCCAGTACATATACAGTCAAAAGCGGTGATAACTTAAGTAAAATCGCCCAGAAGCATAATACGACAGTAAAAGACTTAAAACAGCTTAATAACTTAAAAACAGACTTTTTGAGTATTAACCAAAAATTAATTATATCCAACTCCAAAACCACATCAAATGATTCTTCAGTCTCCTTGAAAAAAACAAAGAATACTACATATACCATTGTTTCAGGTGATACCTTAACCAGGATAGCAAACAAGCATAACCTTACACTTGCTGAATTGATGAAATTGAATAATTTAAAATCCGATAGAATTTATGCGGGTGCTAAACTTATCGTATCTAAATCAACCACTACCACCACCATTGATCTACCCAGCAGCTCCAAGCCATCTAATGTTACTCAGACCCCAGCCAATTCGTCTACATACATTGTGGTAAAAGGGGACACACTTTCCAAGATCTCCAGAAAAACCAACTTGACTGTAGCCCAGCTTAAATCAATCAACTCGTTAAAGTCTGATCTAATCAGAGTGGGCCAAAAACTAAAATTAGGTAAATCGGCAAGTACAGCCTCTCCAGGTAAACATGATGATGGAAATGTGGAAGCTCCAAGTTCCGGGAACAAAGTAACCAAGCTCGTTTCTGAAGCAAAGAAATTAATTGGAACACCGTATTCGTGGGCGGGCGCCTCTCCATCAGGTTTCGATTGCAGTGGATTTATTTACTATACGTTCAAAAAGGCTGGATATGAAGTTTCCAGGCTTTCATCTTCCACATATTATGATATGGGTAAAATTGTTACTTCACCGAAAAGTGGCGACCTTATCTTCTTTGCAACGGGTTCCAACAAATCAGTGGTAAGCCATATGGGAATTTACTTGGGTGGCGGACAGTTCATTCATGCCTCATCAAGTAAGGGAGTAACAATCAGTTCTACTTCAAACTCTTATTTCAAAAGTAGAATCATAGGATATAGAAGTTTATAAGATTTACATGCCAGACTTTATCTTAAAGTCTGGCAATCTTATGTAGAGATTCACACCTTCTTTTTATTCATGGTTATATAATTAAAAAAATTCGATTGATAAGATAGCGAAGGAATTCAGTATCTGAGAATCCTTCGTTTTTTTACTGTTAATACAGGTAAATATGCACTCTAAGTACAAAAAGAAACTATTCTATTTTTGACAAAAAAAAGGTATAGTTAAAAACATACCAACTAGGTATTTTTTCGCACCTTCCATTTTATGGGATGGTTCAAGGGGGAATATTAGATGAGATCCGAACATAAAAAAAAGAAAAAGAAACGTAAAACGTTTAAAATAATCGGCTTCACCCTTCTTATCCTTATCATTGGCGCAGGTACTTATGGAGCTTCAGTTTATCAATCGTTAGCCGGAGCGATTCAAACTATGCAGGGTACAGAGCACAAAACGGATAAGCGTGTAGATGACATCAAGTTCAAAAGCAAAGATCCATTTTCATTACTCATTCTTGGCGTGGATGAAAGGAAAAATGACTCAGGTCGATCAGATACGATGATTGTCATGACGGTTAATCCTAAAAAAGAATCCATTGAATTATTGAGTTTACCCAGAGATACGCGTACAGAAATCATCGGTAAAGGCATAAATGATAAAATGAACCATGCCTATGCATATGGCGGAGTTTCCATGTCGATAAACACAGTGGAAGCCTATATGGATATTCCGATTGATTATTACGTCAAAATGAATATGGAAGGCTTTCAGGATATTGTGAATGCTGTAGGTGGCATCACAGTTGATAATGATATGGACCTTGCCTATAAAGGGTTTAATTTTAATAAAGGCACAATCGACTTAAATGGTAAAGAGGCATTGATTTATTCCCGAATCCGCAAGGAAGATCCCCGCGGAGATTATGGACGGCAAATGCGGCAACGCCAGGTTATCCAAGCTGTCATGAAAAAAGGGTCAAGTCTCTCAACACTTACCAATTATGACGATATATTCGAAGCACTAGGTAAAAACGTTGAGACCAATTTAAGTTTCAATGAAATGTTGAGTATCCAAAATAACTATAAATCATCCCTAAAAAATATTGAACAATATACTCTTGAAGGTGACAATCAAAAGGTAGATGGCGTTTGGTACAACATCGTTCCGGAAGATACAAAACTTGAAGCCCAAAACCGTGTGAAAACACATCTGGGATTATAATGGGGGGAGGATGGCTTTAATAGCCATCCTCTTTTTTTACCTTTTGGTCAATCCTTCGTTTTTTTAAAATAATCGGAACGTATCACTTGGTCACTCAGATCAATCTCCTTTTGGTCTTCTGGTGAAAATCCTTCGACCTTGCCTTCTTCATTAATTTTCATTTGAGAGCCATAATCTCCTTTTAATATCAAAGCATCACCTTTTTCGTCATTAAGCATGCTCTCTCCAAAGTATGAAGAACTCTTAATATTGAACAGATCACATAGAGTTGGTAAAATATCGATTTGGCCCGCTACCTTATCAATCGTTCTTCCTTTCATATCCTCCTGATAAATGATCACGGGAATGGGCATATATTTTTCAATCCACTGCTCATCGCTAATTTTACTACCGTAATACGCTTCAACCTCGTGTTTATCTTTTAAAAATATCCCATCATGATCTCCGTAAATGACAATCACGCTGTCTTTCAATTTCCCGTCATCCTTCAACTTCTTTACGAAATCCCCGATGGCTGAATCCGTATAATGAATTGCTTCAAAATATTTAGATAGATAACTGCCCTCTTTTCCAACTTCAGGCTTCAATGTTATCTGTTCCTTCGGTAGCGAAAAAGGGACATGGCTGGTCAATGTAACGAAAAAAGCGTAATAGGGATTTTGTTTATCTTTTAATAAATCATAGCTTTGATTGAAGAAACTGCGGTCTCCCAAGCCCATCGAAATCATCTCATCTTGCTTCATGTCCTCTATGGAAAAATAGTCATCAAACCCTAGTGAGGGATATGCATGCTGCCTATTCCAAAAGTCTTCTTCATCCCCGTGGAAAGCATAACTTTGATAATCCGACTTCTTTAATTCTTTAGCAAGACCCGGAAAATCATTATAAGGGAACCGAAAAAAGGTCGCGCCTTGCTTTAAAGGAAATAAACCGGTATTCACGATCAGCTCTCCATCAGATGAATTTCCAAATACGGTCTGTGGATATACATGCGGGAAGTACAAACCCTCCTTCGCCAATTCATTCATGAATGGTGTGACCTCCTGTCCGGCACTCCTTTGAAATAGCGGAAACGCCTGTAAAGATTCCACTTGGATGATAATGAGATTCTTCCCCTCCAATGAGCCTGAAAAGGCATGATCCTTTATTTTCTTTTTATTGAAGTAATCAGAAACGGCCTTCTTTTCTTTCGAAGACATTCCATGCCCTCCCGAGTCAGTAAAGTAGGCATACGTGTCCAATACGTGATGACCGATCGGGCCCCAGTTTCGCAAAAAGGTATTCGCCTCATAACGCCGGGTTATATCCACCTTGTCGATAAAAATATTCTTTACCGGCTTAAGCCCTGCTATCATCAGGAAAATCACGGCCGGTATAAGTGCCATATGCTTGAGGGGGTATTTTTTCTTCACGAATGATTCTGCAATTGGAATGCCTACCAGAAGAAAGATAGAATCTTTCATTTCCATCATACTGAATATACTTTCACCAAGCCCATTCAGATTGCTTTTTTGCATCCACATATAGGAAGTTATAGGTGTCGAGTAATAGCGATAAAACCAGATGTCCCCAAGGAAAAAGACCATGATCGAAAGAAGGAGGACAGAAAAAATGATGCCCTTTAGGATCCAATTCGGTATCCATTCCTTCAGATAAACAATAAAACCGGCAACACCGATGATTATCGTAATAATCCCGATAGAAAGATCATTACCCATCCTATCATTCGTATAAATGAAAAGTATGGCCACGATTGAAATGGACAAAATCTCAAATAGCCTCTCCTTCAATCGCTGATTTAGGTTATTCTTCATGCTCCAGCCACTTTCCTCTTCATTATTTCCAGGCCATCGTTACGCCTGATTACGGAAGATTACTTATAAATATTACTTAGCGTTACCATTTATGAGAAATTGCAGACAGAAAACAGCATTAAGTTGTCAAACCAGTCTTAATGCCTTCCCTCATAAACAAGAGCCTTCATCTATAGATGAGGGCTCAGACTGTAGACAAACTCGAGAAAAGCAAGTTTATTATTTAATAAACTTCAGTTGTTTTCAGAAATTGCTTCGAGAGGAGTGTCACAAATTTCTTCAATCCAGTGAGGGTTTCATCCCATATAAACCAGTAAAAAATCAAGGAGCATAACCCCTTCCCGTTTTTATAATTCGGGTAATACTTCCCTCGATAAAATCGTGAAAGGGATTCGGGATGAGACCATTCCGCACCCTATTTTGTCGACAAACTGGTATAGATGAGGGCTTTTCAACATACTTAATCATTTCTTTTCATTCCGGTTGCCGCCAATTCATGTGAGTGTTTTTCCTACTATCTCTTCCATTCAAAAGCAATCTTCCAATCTTCATCAGGAATCGATTCTGCCAACATATCCCCTTCTTCGAATAAGAAACGCCATGGCATGCTTGAAAGTGCCGGTATCTCCCCCAGATTTGATAGATCGAATGCCTTTTTTGCCAATAATTTTCCGTTCCCATCCACTAACAATAAATCCACGATATCAAACCGGACTGCTTTCTCCAATGAATTTCGGAGAAAAGCAACTATGATTACATCATCCTCTACCCTAGTCAGCTTAACGCCGGATATTGAAATTTGATTCGGTTTTAATGCAGCCAGCCTTTGATGGTGGAATCTATATACATATTCCTCTTGCTTGGAAATTTCCCATTCCTTGTGAAACATCAGGGCAGTATGAACAGCGTCCTGATTGAGTACCTCACGTTCATCTATAGTTAAATGGTTTTTCTTTTCATTAACCCTTATATCCCTTTTTCCAAATAAACTCACCATTCTTCACTCTCCAAAGCAGCTTCATCTTCCTGATTGCTATTCATATATTCCATAAAACGGATGCTTATCTCCGACTCGATTATACTTAAGAGAAGGTTGAATTGGCTAAGTGCCACTTTTTCAAACAACATATATGGGTCCTGTTGACCATATCCGCTTAAACCAACGCCTTCCTTCATACTACTCATTTCGTCCAAATGATTCATCCAATTTGTATCAATATGCTGCAGCATGAAAGCACGTAACTGATTTCCCCATTCTGCATCGTCTTGAAAAATTACTAGCATCGATTCCAATTCACCTAAAGCATCCAATGCTTTTGCTTCAACTAAATGACCTTCCAAATCCTTCAAATCACTTGCCTGCCAATCCAAAGACAGGAAAACAAGGGAAAGCTCATCAATAAAGGCGGAGGAATCAGGCTCTGCTAGATGTTCAGGGGAATGTTTCTCTATGAGACGACGAACGTATTTTTCGATATATTCTAGTAATATGGCCGACATCCGTCCAGAATCCCAATCAAGAATCCTATCTCTCATCGCATAGATGATTTTTCTTTGCTCATTTAATGCATGTTCTAACTTCAACAAATGGTAACGACTTGATTGATGCATCTGCTCTATCGTTTCCTGCACCCTTTTCACGAATTTATCGGGTGCAGGGCCCACAACCAATCCATTTTCGTCCGTTTTGATTTTATTTATATACCGTTCGATCTCTTCTTCATCATAGTAATCAAACAAATCATCTTCCAAGGAAATGATGAATTGTGTTGAACCTGGATCACCCTGCCGGCCGGAACGTCCCCTTAGCTGCATGTCAATCCGACTGCTCTCGTGTCGCTCCGTACCGATGATATGAAGGCCGCCTAATTCCTTGACAGCATCATCCAGCACTATATCCGTTCCTCTCCCAGCCATGTTCGTAGCCAGCATGACTTGATTTTTTTGCCCGGCATTGGCGATGATTTCCGCTTCATCCTCTTCCGTCTTCGCATTAAGGATTTTATGCTTAATTTTCCCCTTATCTAAATGAACCGAAATTTTTTCAGATTGTTCAATGGAGGTCGTCCCGATCAGAATAGGTCTGCCTTCTTCATGAATCCGTTTTACTTCCGTGACGATTTTGTTGATTTTGCTGATTTCATCCTTATAGATCAAATCAATCTCATCCACTCGAATAATAGGCTTATTAGTTGGAATTTCAATGACGGGGAGCTGATATGTTTCCTGGAATTCCGACTTTGATTGCACAGCACTGCCTGTCATCCCGGACATTGAATGATATAAACGAAAATAATTTTGGATGGTTATCAACGCCTGTGTTTCATTCTCTTCGGAAATCTCCAAGCCCTCATTTGCCTCAATTGCTTGATGAAGCCCATCACTGAAGCTTCGCCCTTCCATCACCCTGCCTGTGAATTTATCGATTAATGCAATCCTTCCATCCATGACAATGTAGTCCACATCCAATTTCATGATTGCGTGGGCTTTAAGCGCCTGTGTGACATTATGCAATAACTCTTGATGATCCAGACCATACAGATTGTCGATACCAAAAGCCTCTTCAATCTTGGAAGCCCCTTGATCCGTGAAAAAGGCAGCCTTTGACTCAGTGAAAATCTCGTAATCATCATTTTCTATATATGACTTCATGATTTGTGCGGTGATCTGGTGAAGCTCGGTTCCGTCGCTTGCCTTGCCCGCAATGATTAATGGTGTCCTCGCTTCATCAATCAGGATGCTGTCAATCTCATCGACAATGGCAAATCGGTGTCCTCTTTGAACCTTTTCTTCTCTTCGGAAAACCATATTGTCACGCAAATAATCGAAACCGAACTCTGTTGCCGTTCCATACGTGATATCTGCCCCATAAGCTTCACGTTTTGCAGTAGGCCCCATTTGGGAAATGTTCAAACCGACCGTCAACCCTAGAAATTCATGAATTTTTCCCATTAACTCTTTATCACGTCTGGCCAAATATTCATTGGCCGTAATAATATGGACACCATTCCCGTACAGTGCATGTAAATAGCTAGGCAAGGTAGCGACAAGTGTCTTCCCCTCTCCCGTATTCATTTGTGCAATGCCCCCTTCACTCAGGACAAAGCCGCCTGCAAGCTGGACATCATGGTGCCTAAGGTTCAACACTCGTTTAGAAGCCTCCCTTACTACCGCAAAAGCTTCGGTTTGTATATCCGATATATTTTTACCAGCATCCAATAAGCTTTTAAATCTATCCTTCATTCCGCATAATTCTTGATCAGAATACCTTTCATATTTACCCTCTAGTCGATTCACATCTTCTACCAACTTATAAATTCTCTTTAAGTCTTTAGAGCTTTCTTTGAAGAACTTTTTCATACTGGATAGCATAGGGTTTTCTCTCCTATTATTTCAATTGAACTCTAGTGAAATTATATCAGTTATATATTTACTGTTTATAAATTATTACCTATATATTGAAATTATATAGAAGGTTTTTTCACCCTTCCTTCTTTTATTCCAATATTGTAAAAGTTATAAAAGCTACAGTCATCCTAGTCCAGTCTGGATGAAATTCACATAGAAAATTAATGCTCCTTCCTATCAGGAAGGGGTTTTTTTATCGATTTAAACAAATAATAGGAAGACTTTCACCCAATGGAGGATTCCAGATGAATAAGACATCCACAAGATTCATTCTTAAACTTACACAGCCTCATCACTTTGGATTACTCGTTCTTATCTGCATTATTTGCATGGCCTCTCCTATTCAAGCAGAGATCAAAAACGCCCCCAAGAATGTCATATTGCTGATTGGCGACGGCATGGGGTTAGGTGCAATAGAAATTGCCCGACAATTGGAATACGGAAAGACAGGCGTTTTGCATTTGGAAAAACTGGAGCACATTGCCCTGATGCGCACGTATTCCGCCAATAATTACGTCACTGACTCGGCAGCAGGAGGGTCCGCGATTGCCACTGGAATAAAAACCAACAATGAATCGATCGGTGTCGATGTCAATGGTTCCGAGGTAGATAGTGTATTGGATGCATTTCAGGCGAATGGAAAAAAAGTCGGGATCATTTCAACCAATATGGTAGTCGATGCCACTCCTGCTGCCTTTGGTGCAAGTGTGTCTAACCGGTGGACAGGCGGCGCGAATATCGCGAGGCAGCTCTTTGAGAACCGGATAGACGTCATTCTCGGCGGAGGTGCCAGCTATTTCGGGGCAGATAAGCAAAATGGCGAGGATTTAATCACTAAATTTAGAAAAGCAGGCTATGGGATTACAACCACTAAAGAAGAGCTTAGTTCCATTAATAAAACGGAAAAACTATTAGGGTTATTTCACCCTACCTATATGAATTTTAAGCTGGATAAAGAAGTATTACATTCACAAGAGCCATCTCTACCCGAAATGACATCCAAAGCGATTGATATTTTATCTCAGGGGGATAAGGGATTCTTCCTGATGGCTGAAGGTGCTCGTATTGACCACATGGAGCATGCAGCCGATATCACTGGAATATGGAAGGAAACGATCGAGTTTGACCAGACCGTCAAAGAGGTTGTGAATTGGGCAAAAAATAGAAATGATACTTTGATTGTTGTGCTTGCAGACCACGAAACAATGGGGACCTCCGCATCTGAGACCATGGATATCCCTGCATTGAAAAAAATCAGGGTTTCTTCTGAATATATGTCCAAACAGCTTACATTCAATAAAAATAACGAAATCAATCCAGAAAGTGTCGTTTCCACATTCAAGAAGTATGCACATATATCCCTTACGGATCAGGAAGTTCATCAATTCATCGCTAACGTTAGAAAGAATAGAACGCTTGTCTATCCACAGCATCAAATTGATTGGGAAATCGGAAGCACCATCGCCAAGCATCATAAGGCAGGTGTAGCTGATCGAAGCATAAGGGCTGCCAGTTCCACAGGAGGGCACACCGCCAATATGATACCCGTTTTTGCTTCGGGTCCAGGAAGTGAAGCCTTTGATGGGGTCATTGAAAATACGGATGTTTCGAAAATCATCACAAAAGCCGCCGGTGTTCCGTTCACACCCGGTCAGCATAAAACAAAAGAAGAATGAATTCATTCTTCTTTTAAGATGGTTCTCCTGTCTCATTAACTGATTTTTTCGGTATTCATTTCTATTGAGGTGCGTTAACTCAAGTTTTGGGGGATTTCTCCGAAGTTTGGGCCAATTACTCACGAAATTGTGCGATATTCCTGAAGTTTTGCGCTGTTTACTCGTGAGTTTGCGCTTTTTACTCGTGAGTTTGCGCTGTTTACTCGTGAATTCGTGCTGTTTACTCGTGAGTTTGCGCTGTTTACTCGTGAGTTTGCGCTGTTTACTCGTGAGTTTGCGCTTTTTACTCGTGAATTCGTGCTGTTTACTCGTGAGTTTGCGCTGTTTACTCGTGAATTCGTACTGTTTACTCGTGAGTTTGCGCTGTTTACTCGTGAATTCGTGCTGTTTACTCGTGAGTTTGCGCTGCTTACTCGTGAGTTTGCGCTGTTTACTCGTGAATTCGTGCTGTTTACTCGTGAGTTTGCGCTGTTTACTCGTGAATTCGTGCTGTTTACTCGTGAGTTTGCGCTGTTTACTCGTGAATTCGTGCTGTTTACTCGTGAGTTTGCGCTGTTTACTCGTGAATTCGTGCTGTTTACTCGTGAGTTTGCGCTGTTTACTCGTGAATTCGTACTGTTTACTCGTGAGTTTGCGCTGTTTACTCGTGAGTTTGCGCTGTTTACTCGTGAGTTTGCGCTGTTTACTCGTGAATTCGTGCTGTTTACTCGTGAGTTTGCGCTGTTTACTCGTGAGTTTGCGCTGTTTACTCGTGAGTTTGTGCGTCTACTCGTGAATTTGGGCTTTTTACTCGTGAGTTTGCGCTGTTTACTCGTGAATTCATGCTGTTTACTCGTGAGTTTGCGCTGTTTACTCGTGAGTTTGCGCTTTTACTCGTGAATTTGGGCTTTTTACTCTGAGTTTGCGCTTTTAACTCGTGAGTTTGCGCCTTTTACTCGTGAGTTTGCGCTTTTTACTCGTGAGTTTGTGCCGTTTACTCGTGAGTTTGCGCTTTTTACTCGTGAATTCGTGCTGTTTACTCGTGAGTTTGCGCCTTTTACTCGTGAATTTGATGAAGAACCTTAACCATATATAAAGGAACAAAAAAAGACGCCATAAATGACGTCTTAATCATTCATTTTTTCACATGTTTTTTTACAACATACCCAATCTGGCTTCCCTTTTTCACTTTATACCACTCATCTTGTTGAGCTAGGATCGTTACGGTTTGATCCTTGTATAGTTTCCCGATCGTTTCAGAAGAATTATTTCTATTTTCTTTAATAGATAATGCGTTTGCTGTCACGATTCCCGTCGTCTTCCTAATGGGGATTTTCGTTGAAACGGTTTTCTTATTGTCACTCCCATCCTTAGCGGTGATTGTCACCGTGAACATCCCGTTGTTCATATTTTTGAAATCCCAGGTTGCCGATTGCCTGCCTTTAATGACCTGCCTTTCGGAAAGGGTGCCAACCGCTTTGCCCTTACTGTTCTTGATTTCCACTTTCACTTTAGAGTTTTCATTTATTGTATACGTTATGTTCGCTTTCTCGGTACTGTAATTTCCAGAAATTTTGACATCGGTGATTTTCGGTACCGACGTATCCTTACTAATCTTAATCACCATTGTTGCCGAACCTTCATTACCGCTTCGGTCCATTGTTGATATTTCCGCTCCATATGTACCGTCACTTACCGCTTTCGTGTTCCAGATTACTGAATGGGTACCTTTTTTCATTGTTTGGTCACGAACTGGGTTAGTTAGGGCTTTCCCTTTACTATCTTTAATCGTGAGTGAAACTACAGCATCTTCTTTAAGGGAATAAGTGATTCCAACTTCATCCTTTTCATGATCCGTCTTCGCTTTCATGTTTATTGAATTCGGTGCCGCCTTCACGTCAAGATCCGTTTTAGCTCCAGCCCCTACTTTTCCATATTCCTTTTCTATATTAGTGTTAGGGTAATAAAATGCCAAAATCTCTTGATACGATTGACCTGCTTCCGCTCTGTTTTTCGCTCCAAACTGACTTAGCCCGACCCCATGTCCGTATCCTGACCCTTCAATTGCAATTCTGGAAGGATTGGAAGATGAATGGTCAACCAGATAGCTTTTCATCACACCTTGTCCCACCATGCCCCTGATTTTGGAAGCCGCTACATTGGTAAGGTTAATCTTTTGCTCCAAAAGGCTCCCCCTGTCATCAACAAGATCCCTTACATAGAATTTCAGTTGGATGGAGCCTTTCGTAACCCGGCCTCCCGTTTTTTTATCGGTAAATGTTAAGACGGGAATCTCCGTTATTTTAATATCTTTATTCGCATATCCATTATTATTCAGCCAAACCTTGAGCCTAGGTACAACCGCTTTATCTTTTTCCTGTACACTTGTCCACCATTCATCCGGATTAGATAAATCTTTTTTTGACAGGTCGATTTGCTGCTTGTCCAGCGTTATCGCCCAATTGGTTTTTGGATCATAGGAATCTTCTTTTATAGTTAAATATGCAAGAGGATTACCACTTGACCAAACATTTGAATTCGATTCGGTCATGCCTCCATTACTTGAGGAAAAGAACGCTTCGATTATTTCATCATCTTGTTTGATTACCATACCCGTTGTCTGATCAATGGCAGAATTAGTTTGGTAGTGACCGTCCGCCCCTCCATATACTTGGTAAGAAACCGTATCATCAATTAATGTGGATTGATGGCGAAGAGCATAAGTCCGAGCGGCAATCGCCTGTGCTTTTAAGGCTTCGGCATGCCATAGTGCAGGCATCTCCCGCGGCACAACGCCCTTTAGATAATCTTCAATGTAAACATGATTGATTGGCCGAATGTAACCGCCCTCCACTGTAAATGAAAATGAGCCTGGATACGGCCGGCCGTTTATGGACAATGAAGCATCTGGTTTAACAGGGATTATCTTGAAGGAAGCATAAGCTCCCGCTTTCTTAGAACCTTTGTAAACGGCAATTTTTGCTGACTCCACTTTCAAAGTCAGATCTTCACCCGCCTTGATGAATATCTCTCCCCCTGAAGTACGGTAGTCCCCGGTTGCCGTTAATTTGACACTGGTTTGATTCCCTAAGTAATTCTTCAGTTTCACTTCCATCGTTGTATTCTCTTCCGTTGCCGTTGCTTCAGGAGAAGGAAATGCAGAAAAAATGATAAAGAAAGCAATAAACAAATATTTTAAACTCCTCATTCCTTTTCATCCTCATTCCAATTCTATTTGTCTTTCAAAGATTTCCGGACGCATTAATCCTGATACGTTCAATCCAATGGCATGGGGGAGTATATAATAATCCTGGATGATGTCACTGCTGCTGAACCATGTTCCATGATTTTCATTCCTTGTTTTTAACTCCTTTTTGGATGACAAACTTTTAAGGTTTACTGAACTCTCTTTTTACATTCTGTATGTACGACTCATTATCCTTCAAATCCAACCTTTAATATTGAGGTTGAATAACATAACGTTTTTGATTATTTATGAAGGTACTGAAATCCTTAACCGTTAAAAAATAAAAAGCCGGACATGGAAGAAAACATGTCCAGCTTTTTATTTGGTAAATGCTCGATGCATCTAACCATTTTTTGATGGGTACTTATTTCTTTACTTTAAATACTTCTTCAAAACCGGTTTCATATGATCGATAGCGACATGGCTGCCGCCCCGTCCTTTTACATCCTCTACCATCCATGCCATGAGAAGTTCTGGGTCTTCTAAGTCCATTGCAACAAACCAACCATTTTCTGTTCCGTCAGCGTTTTTGGATGCCTTGATTTCAGCAGTTCCCGTTTTGGCTGCGATTTTTATGCCAAGATCATTTATTCCATGTCCGCTTCCCTTAGGATGTTCCACTACTTGTGTCAGCATCTTGGTGATCTGATTTGCTTGGTCTGCTGATATGGCATTTTCCTTCCATATTTTCTTTTCCATTTTATCTCCTGTTATTAACGAAGGTGCCAGGATGTTTCCTTCATTCAAGAAGGCTGAATAGGTCATAGCGAGATGAAGAGTGCTCATTTGGACTTGAGCTTGACCATATCCAGCGTCTGCCAAGCGTCCTTCACTGTCGATTTTACCAATGCTCGATGCTTTGATCGGATAATCGTAGTTCAAAGCTTCATCAAATCCGAATGCCTTGAGTCCATTTGAGAATTTTTCCTTTCCAAGCCCCAATGCTTTTTGGGCAAAATAAATATTGTCTGAATAAATTAATGCCTTTTCCATATCGATTGGAACACCGGGGTCAGAAACCCTTGTAATGGAATGATCTTTCCATGTCGATTTGGCCCACGTTTTTCCTTGGATATTTATTGTCTCATTCGGATCCACACCATTTTTCAAAGCGATTGCCGCAGTAATCGCCTTAATGGTTGAACCAGGTGCAAACGTCGAACTGAAACGGTTTAAGAGCGGTTTTTTTGGGTCTTCTTCAAGCGCTTTTTGTTCCGCTTTTGTTATTCCGAATATATATTTATTAGGATCAAATGACGGACTTGAAACAAGTGCAAGCGTTTCACCACTTTTCGGATCAAGTGCCGATGCTGATCCAACTTCGTTCTTATATTGCTTAAAGATATCCTTTTGAAGCTCGGCATCGATGGTCAATGTAATTGTTTCTCCCTCTTCAGCAGGCTTTTCAGCAATCACTTTTTCTTCGCCATCTTCTGATTTAATAAAGATTTTACCGCCAGGTTTCCCTTTAAGCCTTTCTTCTAAAACTTCCTCAAGGCCCCGCTTGCCAATAACGTCACTTGCGGTATAACCTTTCCCTTTCAATTTCTCCAAGTCTTCGGCTGATGCCTCGCCGACGTATCCAATTAGATGGGCAGTCGCCTCTTTATATGGATATATGCGTTCTTCCGTATTATTGACCGATACCCCAGCAATGCTTGATAGCTTTTCCAAGGTCGCGGTATTATCGTTTGACATTTTCTTGATGGGGACGAAATAGCTGGGCTTCACCCATGATTGTTTTAATTTCTGATTCACTTCGTCGGTGGTCATATTGAGGATTCCAGCGACCTTTTTAACTGTTTCGGATTCATTGGCCATTTTCTCTGGCACAATTCCTACTTCTGCTACCGTTCCATTCATGGCAAGACCGCGTTCATTTCGATCGACAATTTCCCCGCGAATGGCTGGATAAGATTCAACAGATATCTTTTCATCGGCTTCCAATTGAGGGAATATATAGCTTTCATCCCACTGGATGTACCAATTTTCTTCCTCACCTTCCCCTTCCTTGACAAGGGTCGCTTTATGGTCAGAGCTGACTGCACCTGCCATAGTGGACATATCAACGGTATAAGCAAGGTTCACCTTTTCTCCATCTTTATGATTTTTTTCTTCTTTTGGCTGTTTATAGTCCACCTTTAATTGGTCGACTTCTATGCCCGTATAAATTTTTTCATAACGTTTCGCAAATTCATCCGCACTGATTTCTTTCTTTGTCTCCGGTGACAGATAATCGTACATCTTCGTAAAATCCTGTTTATTCCAAAGCTTCGTATATGCTGCAAAGCGATCTTCTGGAGTTGGCTCATCCGAGCATCCTGCCAGGAACAATACGCTCATTAACAATAAGCTGGAAACTAAAGCTAGTTTCTTCATGATTTCCTCCTAATGAATAGTTAGAGTGATATACCTATAGTTTATCAAAATATTAGGGGAATGGGGGATTTTGTATGACCGATTTCTTGATTTTGCTAATTAACCATGTTTTTTCTAAAGCAAAAGTCCTGTACATATTGTACAGGACTTCAGACTATAGACAACTTCGAAGAAAGCGAGTTTGCCTACAGTTTTTTAAACGTTTCAGTTGTTTTCAGAAATCCGTTCCCTTTCCGCCGACTGTCTGCCAAGCCGCATCAAAGCAAGTGTCTGTGGGGTCCCGGCTAGCCAGTTATTCAGCAGGAGTGTCGCAAATCCCTTCAATCCAGTGAAGATTTCATCTACTATAATAAAGTAAAAAAACATGAAGGAAATTCAAGTTTTCTTTTAAATTCATGGTTTGAAATAAAACCAGCAGCTACAGTTTTTTCTTAAAAAAGGTCCAGTTGTTTTCGGAAATCCGCAAATCCTTTCCGCCGACCGTCTGCCAAGCCGCATCAAAGCAAGCATCCTGCGTGGTCCAGGCTAGCCAGTTATTCGGCAGGAGTATCGCAAATTCCATCAAACCAGTGAGGGTTTCATCCACTAATCGTTGGGTGAGGCAATTCCTAATTCCCCTTTTTCGAAAAACTAAAGCATTCTTTTTTTTCGGCTTTTTTTCTCTTGCAACCATTTTTTCAAGAAGAAAAAGCCCAGGATGCTCGAAATGATGAGACCGCTCGTCGTCACCATGACAGCTACCCATTCGTATAGGGAGTAATTCATATATGCTTTCCACGGTAACTTCCCTTTCCAATCTTCAATATATAGATTCATTCCGAATATCCCGGAAATAACGGTATAAATCGTTAGTATTTGCAAGAGATAATTACTGCTTTTCCCAGCCAGTTTATCCTGGTTTTGATAAAGGTAGGAAAGTGTTTCCTTCACTTCTTTATAGAGAGGGGCGATCCTGAAGGTTTCATCCGTTTTTTTGAATAGCTCTTTACCGATAGCCGTACTATTGACTTCAGTAAATAAATATTTTGCAGAAAACTCAGTGATCATGAAAATCAGCTGTTCCGTATCCGATTGATCTTTTTCCACATCTATTCGGGAGTGTTCATGAGCCAATTTGAGCAGTACGATTTTATAATAGAAGAAAAGCAACACCGTGTAAAAGTGCTGGCCGTACATTTCGCTTGCCAGTTCCTGTTCCAGTTTACCTGTCGCTTTCGTGACACACGCGAAATGATACATGCTTGTTACATAATAGGTTTCCTTGCCCCACCTGTCATAAACCCTTTCTTGATAATACCTTTCAATATAATCAGGGTTTAATGCGCCTATATATGGCTCCCCATCATTGTCATACCCGTTCAGTTCACTGATCCGGAATAAGTCAGTTTTAGAAATATCACGATTCTCAGGGAATGCAATGTAACTGATCACGTACATTCTTTCATCGATGAAGAAGGGTAAACTTCCAAAATAGGTCGGGTCCGCTTGTTCTTCATCCATATATTCTTCCATTGGCGGCAATAGTTCATTGAAGATGAAATCCTTCACCTGTTCATACTGATTTTCCCTACAGCCGACTTTCGTTTTTTCTTCGTCATCAGCAATCGGTTCAAGGATTCGGAATGTATCTCCAAAATAGAGAACATCATTATATGAAAGTCCTTCAGGTAACGTAACACGGAGATTCATCATGCCAATATGAAATGGACATATGAAGATATCTATAGAGTTAATAATAAATGGGGTATTTAAATAGGGTGATTCGAAGGTACAATCAATATCCAGTTTTTTCGTAAAGCGCCGCAAGCCTTCCTTCTGTTTTGCGTTTCCTGGAAATAATATCGGCTCGATGTAAGGCATGAAATACTTTTCCAATTTACGGTGTGAAACTTTATGGCTACCATAAAATTGATTTTGTTGTTCCATATCTTTCAAGTTCAGAAAAACGAAATTGTCCTCCAACAACTTTTCCACAAACTTTTCAATCATATTTCCTTCAAGCGTAAACGGAAAAATGTACTGCTGGAAAGTTCGCTTCGTGGCATCATTCTTATCTTTCACATCCATAAATATATTCCTCCGATTAAACCTGCGACAAACAAGGGTTAATTCATTTATTTAATTATTATTTACCCATGTATATACAAACAAAACGAAACATATTATAGAAATAAATTGGACAAATTGACCAAATAAAAAAAAAGATCCCCCAAGCAAGTGCTCGGGGGCCATCGAAAAGAGTTCTTCAACCCTCTTCACTTTAGGGTACTAGAAACTGATGTTTCTAATGAAAAATCCGATATTCGGACCATTTTAGCATTTATTTTCAGGATGATAAACCGCGAAATCCCTCCATATTTGGGCTTTAGAACTAAGTATTATCTAATTAATCCTTATATACAGAGATTCACAGATGAAAATATAACTTTAGGAATAATCATAAGATTTTCATTGAACCATCCATAAATCATGAAAATCACGTTTTAAATAATGGAATAAGGGTAAATAAAAAAAAGCAAAGGAGAGACATCATGAAATCCGATAACAATAAACAACACTTTAAATTTTTCGAAAGAACAAATAACTCAAAACCAAGTGAAAGGAAACAAATGAGCGATTTCATCAAAAAAATGAAAATGAATTCTCAAAACTCTCATCTAAATGGTAAAAACTCATGACATGTATGGTGTCATGAGTTTTTATCGTTTAAAATGCGATTTCATTTCCGTTAAGGTTTTGCCTCACACATTTTTTGATACCGATTACATTCAAAAAATGTTGAATTTTCTTCATGGAGGTTGCCTGATATTCATCTACAATCGAAAATTCTTTAATATAAGCGATTTTTTCTTGTACATCTGTATCTATATGATCTTGGCTGTATTCTTTTCCATCTGATTTTTTGCATGTGTACACCACAGCTTCACCAATATTCCTGGTTGCCTTATCAAAAGAAAAAGAAAACACAATGGCACATTCATCATCGTAAAAAGAGGGTTGAACTTTCATATTAATATCAATCATTAACCTTACACCTCTCTCCGTTTTATTATTTACACTATAACAAAATTAATAAAAGGAAATAGGCGTTCCAAACTACGCTCACGTTTCTTCCACACCTACCAAATGGACCTTTCACCCCCATTGCATGGATAATTATAACTAAAGGAATATGCGCAAAAGAATAATCTATTAATAAGAATAAAAAAAACACCTTCATATGAAGATGCTTGAATGAATAATAGGAAGCTTCATTACTTATTTATATAAACCTGGAAGTTCTGCGTAAAGGCCTGGTAATTCGCTTGGGACAATAACAAAAGCAGCGATGATAAGAAAAGATACGACTAATGCTTTAGTACTTTTTTTCATAGGTCATTCCTCCTTTTCTTTTAAAAAAATATTGGTTAAAATAGAAATTAATTCTATAGTTATATTTAACCACATTTCTTAAAACCATTAATTTCGACTAAAGAATCTATTTAAACCATTCAGGACCTGTACATACAGCTTTCACCGATTTTTCATAACAAAATATAACTCTAGGCATATTTTAAGGAGAATCAAAATGGATTTTTTTGCAGTTGGACAAAAGATCAAAGAGCTACGTAAACAAATCGGACTTTCCCAGGAAGAGTTGGCATCCGGTATTTGTACACAAGCACAGATCAGTAAGATTGAAAAGGGCGATGTCTATCCATATGCATCCACTCTCTACTTAATTTCTCAACGTTTAGGCGTTGATGTAAACTATTTTTTCGATATTGGTATGACCCCTAGGCTGGATTATGTCGAAGAAGTGATTTATCAATTAAAAATAGCCAGAAGAACCCGAAATTATGAAGAAATGCAGCAAATTGTTAAGGCTGAGGAGAACAGTCCGCTCTTTCTTCAGAATAAAAAGAATCATCAATTGATTCTTTGGCACAAGGGAATATACGAATATGAAAAAAATAAAGATTTAGATAAAGCCATTGAGTTTATTAATCAGGCCATCGCCATCACTCATACGACTGATAAAATTTATTCGGAACGGGAGCTTGAAATCTTGAGTAGCCTTGGTGTGATGTATGTTGCCGAAGAACAATACGAAAATGCCTTTGCCTTGTTAAGGAAAGCTTTAGATCACTTGAAAGCCCTGCCCTTTTTGACCGATAAAACGCTAAAGACACGCTTATCCTATAATTTCGGCAGAGTCTTAACACGCCTGGTCCGATATGAAGAATCCATTGCCTGCTGCCAAGATGCCATAAAGTGGTGCCTCGAACATGATCAATTATATGCGTTAGCGGATTTACATTACCATTTAGGTTACAATTTTGAACTCGTAGGTAACTTTAAAGAGGCAAAAGAGTACTTGGAAAAGTCAGCATTTCTCTTCACATTACAAAAAAATAATACCTTCGCTACATTCATCAACAAAAAGTTGGACAGTTGGAAGAATGAAATGAAAATAAACTAATTCTATATATAAAGCCATTCCCACGGGAATGGCTCTTCCCATTCACCAAGAATATGTATAAGCTCTCGACTCATCATTTCCAAAACCTCTATTCTACATTTCAAATTCCAAGCCAAAATGAAGTATAATAAAGAGATGCTTCAAAAACCCACTTTTAAAAATGGTTCCTGCCCCTCATCACTTGGCTATTTGGCAATGTGAAGCGGATGAAGGATTTGTGGCATGGTTAGCATGAATGCTAGTTTTTCCTGTTTGGAAGGCTATATATCCGAACCGCTTATATTCAAGGGGGTTTTTGACGATATTGACTTTTACAGGGGTTAAATGAAAAGACGGAAAGAGAATGGCCACGAAAAAAGTCAAGCATGGTACATATGCTGTGATGGCTTTTAAAATTGTCACTGTGGCAATTCCTTGGTTAACCCAGGCAAGACTACGATTGTTAAAGTACTGATGGTTCATGATCATACAAAAATATAATTTTGGTAAACAGGGCTTGACCCTGAAGGAGGAGAGTATGGAGCGGGAGTTGTTGTTAGTTGGGGAGCGGCTGGCGGAATTTTTGGAGGCCGGGAATCCGGAAGATTCGGACGTGGTGAATCAAGGGCTTCAGTTATACCGTCAGGGGCTTGTTGATATTAAAGAAGAAGCGGCAGATACGATTACGGCTGAGGTACAGGATGAAACGCGCTTTAAGGCCAGGCTGAACCTACTCTTCCCTCAGGATGGAAGCTGTACATGTGATTCAAGGTTCATTTGCCGGCATCAAATGGCCGTTTTCTTTTCTTCGTATTCAGAACACGCTAGTGTTTCCGACTGGCTGAGCGAATGGAAAGCACCAAAAAATACCTCAACCGCCCAAGCACTGCAGCAAGTAAAACGGGCGAGTGATTTACTTAAACAGGCTGGGGAGAAATCCATCACCTTAGATAAAAGCTATCCATCATGGAAGCAATTCGTGAATGTTACCTTTGAGGAACATGTCGAGCCTCATATTGGCGAGCCTACTTATATGATTGAAAACCATATACAAACTTACTTAAAACGCCTTAGCTCTAAAGCTCCAATGGAAAGGGAATGGAAACTGCTTTACCATTTCGTTACGCAATTTTGCACGATGCAGCTGACACTGAGAATGATTCAGTTACATAAAAGTCAGACGCAAATGATCCGGGTCTTTTATGCACTTGCTGTCGACCTAGCAGAAGAGCTTCATGAAACGGTGCAGCCGCTTAGCCGGCAAGCTAGGCCATTCGCCTTTGATCCCTTCGTTTTCAGCATCAAGGAGGATGTAGCCAAGCTGCTGGATGGAGGAGATGGTCTGGAATATGAAAAGATCGACCTCTACCGGGAGATTTGGAGCTACTTATTCTCCAACTCCTCATGGCGTAAAGAGGAACTGGAACGAATCAAGAAAGAACTTCCTGAAAAGTATATGGGCACGACTGAGAGGACGTCCTATTCCCTCGCAGCCATTCACCTATCCCTTCTGGATAATCATGATAAGCAAGCGATTGAACTACTCCATGAATTGAAGAAGGAAGCCTGTCCATACATTTTTTATTGGCTGAACCTCCTGTCTGAATCAGACAACCGGTCACGCGCCATCCCTTTCATTGAATTCATCAACGCTAATGTCCAGGAGTTTCTTGCGGATTTATCCGATTATTATCAGCGGGTAGATTTCGTACGGACCTTTACGACTTTAATTAACAGTTGCTGTTATAAGCTAAAACGAACCGATTTGCTTGAGAAATTTTACAGAGCTACACTTCCGCACAGCTATTGGAATTATGCAAATTTCCTTTTTGAACAAGGACAATATAAAAAATGGGTGGAGATGCATATTTACTCAGAAATCAGCATTGACTTAATCAGCAGTGAATCCATCAAAGAAGTGGTCTCAAAAGAACCGGAACTAATCTTGCCCCTATATTATCATGCAGTTCAGGAAAAAGTTTCCTTAAAAAACCGACCTGCATATAAGCAAGCTGTCCGTTATTTGAAAAGGATGCGCACCATCTACAAAAAGAGCAAAAAGGAAGACGTATTCGAACGCTATATACTTTATGTAGCTGATTCAACCAAACGGCTTCGCGCTTTCCAAGAAGAACTAAAAAGGGGTAAGCTTATCGATGTTTAATCCAGGGAAATTAAAAATCAAAATAGCGGCTCTCGAAAACGGATCCTACGCCCTTGGCGTAGTCAATGAAGAGAATACCTTCCTCAATACCAATTATATACGCAGGCTGTTATTCAATTGGGATGACGCAAGCTTTTATGGTACTAAAATGACCACGGATTTAGTTGATGGAAGTCCTGTATTCATTCTTGACGCTTGGGGACTTCTCAACTTTTTTGCAAGGGAAAGCTTTAATTCCTTCATAGAATGGGAATGGTCCGAGATATCCTCCCTTTGCCTGTCGGCAGCGCCTGTGCTTCATGAATCCATAGAAGCTGGAATCCCCGTACCGGATTTCACTAATCTTCAGTTGGACTCCATCGGCTGGAAGCTGCCGGAAGAGGTGGAGGAGGAATTCGTCCCTTCGTTTTGGGAAGAAGAAATATCTTTGGATCTCCCTTCACCTGAACTGGAAACCAATCGTACATTTATCGAAAAGTGGTATAACGGTGCCGCTAATATGTATTTAAAAAACTATTCACCCATGCAGCATAAATGGAGTGAAGCCGTCGGGGCATTAAAGGATTCACGGCTTTCTCCCGAAGAATTGCAATCCTTTTTTGACAAAGACAGCTGGCAGGAATGGCTCGGGACCCAACCCGATCCCAAACCATTCACTATAGGCCTCCGTTTAACTGAGCCTCCTGATGGTAATGGGCCTTGGATACTCGATGTCACCCTTCGTTCCAAAAAGGATGAGAATATCATCGAAACATATACAGGAAAGAAACTGCCGCGTGGCTGGAATAAGTATGCAAGTGAAGTGGTGCGTGCTACGAAACGCTGGCAACTCGTCGTGCCATGGCTTGGAGAGAATGGACGTCTAAAAAGGGAGATTTCGGAAACGGATGCATGGGAGTTCTTGACCGACGCAAGCGAAAAACTCCTGTTTCTTGGCGTCGAAATTCTCCTTCCATCCTGGTGGCTTGCCTTGAAGGAGTCCTCTTTGAAGGTTAAGGCAAAAGTAAAGAGCCAATCAAATCGCGGCCCTTCTTATGTCGGGTTAAAGGCTTTAATGGACTTTGATTGGCGTTTCTCATTAAATGGCAAAGAGCTCACTGAGGCGGAGTTCGAGGAGCTCGTCAATGAAAAAAGGCGGCTTGTTTTCATCCGTGGCCAATGGGTCAAGCTTGATCCCGCTTTCATTAAACAAATTCAGGAGCTGATGGAAACGGCTAATGAAAAAGGAATCCAGCTGACTGATTTGCTGCAGCAGGAATTGTTGAATGGCGTAAATGAAGATAGCGATAACGATTCTGAAAACGACGAAATGCTCCGGATTCAATTTGAATTGAACCAGGAGCTTCGTAAAATGGTGGGAAGACTCAGGGAAACAAAAAACATATCCGTTTTGCCCGTCCCCAATACACTTCAAGGCGATTTACGACCTTATCAAAAACTGGGCATGAGCTGGCTCCTTTTTTTAAGGGAGCATGGTTTTGGTGCTTGTCTAGCCGACGATATGGGGCTTGGGAAGACTGTCCAGATGATTGCCTACCTCCTTCATGTGAAAGACAAAGAAGGAGCAAGTAAAGAGCTGCCCACTACTCCCTTGGACGAACAAAAGAGTGAAACGATCATCGTCGAAGAGGAAAGTAACGAAGAGAGCAGCGATGAGGCTGAGGTGAATACCTCTCCACCCGAAACCGTCTCTGTACAATCGGCGCTCATCGTTTGCCCAACATCAGTATTAGGCAACTGGCAAAAGGAATTGGAAAAATTCGCACCAACACTTAAAGTTCACCTTCACTACGGTTCAAATCGGGCTAAGGGTGAAGCATTTACTAAACTGGCAGCGGACCACGATATTGTCTTAACATCCTACGGCCTGACCCACCAAGATGTAGCTGAACTGTCCTCCATCCATTGGAGCAGCGTAATCCTTGATGAGGCACAAAACATCAAGAATGCCCAAACAAAGCAATCCAAAGCGGTCCGCAAGCTAAATGGCAGGCATCATATTGCCTTATCGGGTACGCCAATGGAAAACCGTTTAAGTGAGCTATGGGCGATTTTCGACTTCATCAATAAAGGTTATCTTGGAACGCTAGGTCAGTTTCAGGAAAAATATGTGGCGACCATCGAACGTGATGAACAGAAGGATAAAGTCAAAGAATTACAGCGTTTGATACAGCCATTTTTACTCCGCCGTACAAAACGCGATAAAGAAGTCGCACTTAATCTCCCGGATAAGCAAGAACAAAAAGAATTCGTACCGCTTACCACAGAGCAAGCGTCGTTGTATGAACAATTGATCAAAGATACATTTACTGATATCGAACAACTGTCGGCCTTTGAAAGAAAAGGCATCATCCTGCAGATGCTGAATAAGCTAAAGCAACTCTGCAATCACCCAGCTCTTTACTTAAAAGAGATGGACAAGGAAAACATCATGAAGGCGCCTAACCGATCAGGCAAACTCGAGAAGCTGACTGAGCTTGTCGATGCTGTCCGCGAACAGGATGAAAGCTGTCTCATTTTTACACAATATATCGGGATGGGCAATATGATGAAAGAATTGTTGGAAAAACGGTATGGCTTTGAAGTGCCATTCCTGAACGGGAGTGCGAACAAGAAACAGCGTGATGAAATGATCACCCGATTCCAAGATGGGGAGTTCCCTATCTTTATTCTCTCGCTGAAAGCAGGTGGCACCGGGCTCAATTTAACAGAAGCAAACCACGTGATTCACTATGATCGCTGGTGGAACCCAGCTGTTGAAAATCAAGCCACCGACCGTGCATACCGAATTGGGCAACAGCGTTTCGTTCACGTTCATAAGCTAATATGCACAGGGACACTGGAAGAAAAAATCGACCAGATGCTTGATAAAAAGCAAGCCCTGAACGACGAAATCATCAGCAGTGACAACTGGATCACCGAACTTTCCACAGAGGAAATCAAGGACTTGGTTGCTCTTCAATAATGTTCTCACACTCAAACACCCGCTCTCTCGATATGAAGATGAATGAGTGCGGGGTGTTGCTTATCAAGACATAAAAGGAGAATACATATAATATGTATTCTCCTTCATTTTTTTAAAAGTGCCCATAAAGTGGTTAATGCTGCACAATATCATTTTTTCAAAAAAACGATTTCACCATATAGAGAGCCGTAATCCAGATGATGAGTGCAGAGATTTTATTTAATATTCCAAGGAATTTGCCTGATGTATCAACCTTTTTCAGCAATCGTCCCGCAAGACATAATCCATGGAACCAGCACCATGACACAACGATGCATGTTCCCGTGAAAATCATTTTATCAGTTCCTGAGTAAACAAGTGAGCTAGAACCGATTACACCTATCGTATCTAAGATTGCATGTGGATTGAGTAATGATACCGATAAAGCAAATACAATTTGTTTTTTAACGGACATTTGCATAGTTTGAGCATCTGACTGTGTATTTGCTTTGGCAGACCAAATCTGAAAACCCATATACAATAGGAATATAACTCCGATTATGATTAACGTAAGACGCAACCAATCATATTGCATGACAATCAACGATACACCTAAAATGGCTAACAGAATGAGTACGGTATCACAAATGGCAGCTGTGATCGTTGCAGGCAATGCTTTTTTTAACGTAGGTTGGATTGCTCCTTGATTAAAAATAAATACATTTTGGACTCCTAATGGCAGTATCAGTCCTAATGCCAATAATAATCCATGAAAAAATGGTCCCATACGAATACCTCCCTCCCCCACATTCAGTATAATGAAAAAAACAAAGGAAATGACCATCCAATTGGTTGGTTTTCAATCCAACCAATTTATAATGAATATAGACCTGAAAGGAGTGATTTTTCGTATGATCATCGAATGGAGACCTAACCGGACATCCAACATATCACTTCACCAACAAATAGTGGATTGGATGAAACAACAAATAACAAGGGGGGAATGGCCCGTTGCGACCAAGCTTCCAGCACAACGCTCATTGGCCTATTCCTTTGGCGTTAACCGAAGTACCATCATTACAGCTATAGATGAGTTGATTGCAGATGGACTTTTGGAAACCAAGGTAGGGTCCGGTACATTCGTTTCGAATAACACATGGAATGTGCTCGTCTCCAGCAAACAGCCCGACTGGAGAAACTATGTCCGGAATGGCCTTCATGAACCTAATTTAAAAACGATTCAGGACATTAATCAGTATGAAACAGACACCACCATCATCAGATTAGGCACGGGCGAACTTTCACCGTCTCTCCTGCCGACAAAAAAAATCGAAAAGACGCTGCATTCCACTTCTTTCGATGCCCACTCATTGGGTTATTCTGAACCAAAGGGCGATAAAAGGCTCCGCCAATGTATAAGTGTTTATTTAGAAACAAAAGGGGTCAAGGCAAGCCCCAGCTCCCTCATGATCGTTTCTGGCGGGCTTCAAGCACTCCAATTGATTTCAGTCGGTTTACTTCAAAAGGGATCAATGATTTTACATGAATCCCCTTCCTATTTAAATTCTGTTCATCCTTTTCAATCAGCGGGCATGAACTTAGTAGGTTTATCAAACCAAGGCCGTGAAAGTATTCCCACACAAATGAAGCGCATCATTGAAAAGAAGAAAGCTTCATTGTTTTATACTGTTCCAACGTTCAACAATCCAACAAATACTACATGGACAAAAGAAGAAAGACTAAGCCTCCTATCCATATGCAAAAAAGAACAGATTCCGATTATTGAAGATGACGTATATAGTGACTTGTGGTTTGAAAAGGAACCACCGCTACCTATAAAATCACTTGATGCAGATGGCCTTGTATTGCACATTGGCAGTATGTCCAAAACGTTAAGCCCCGGATTGCGCATCGGATGGGTTGCTGGTCCAATAACTGTGATTGAACGTTTAGCAGATATTAAAATGCAAATGGATTACGGTTCCAGTGCACTTTCCCAATACCTTGTGGCAGAATGGTTGGCAAGTGGTCAATATTCAAAGCATTTAGAGTGGCTAAGGCATGAGTTGATAGTACGTAGAGATTTTACATTATCTCTACTCAATCAATATTTTAAGGGACTGGCCGAATGGAATATACCTCAAGGCGGATTTTATATATGGTTAAAATTATGTAAACCCATCGTGAATCCAAATCTTTTCAAGCAAGCGATAAAAGAGAACATACTCCTTAATCCGGGGTACATATATGAACCAAATGACACGACACATCTACGGCTTTCATATTCATACGCCTCGGAGGACCAATTAGCTTATGGCATTCAAACCCTTTCAAAGATCATTCGTTCGTTAGTTTGAATTCTTGAATGATCAAAAGCGCCTCATCGTATTGAGACATTAATGGAGCTGCTCGTGGCAGCCCCCATTCATATTGAACTGAACAATTTACATGTACCGGGTAACGAACCTTGTCGAATTACGTTCCACTTTAACGAAAGTGACCTGCTTTCAATGTCCTGCCTAAGAAATGTAAAGAAAGTCACGGAGTGCCTGATTTCCTTTTTACGTTCCATTCTTTCAGTTGGATGATGAAAAAAGAATGGTGATTTCCATGATTGATCATGATATGATCGAGGATTTCGGCAAGCGCTTCCCCCTTATTCTGATGATATTCATCTGAACTTTCCTCAATGGTGATTTTTTCTTGGTGTGGGTCATAATTAATTGATGTTTTAGCACCCTTTTCAAAAAAAGAAAGGGCTACCTCCTGAAATAGCGGAAAATCCTGATAGGGTGAATCTGAGCGGGGCTCTTTTTCAAATGGAGAATTGACGTGCTGAAGTGCATCAAAGAAACTCGGTTTTGTAAGTGATGAGTCGCTTCCTTTTCTTTCAAATTTCACTGTAATTCCACGATTATATACCTTTTTGCTCGAATACTTCTTACGATACATAGATATCCTCCTTTTTTATCAGTTCTTTATACCTAATTCCTTTACCTTTCACTATTTACCTGCTAGATAATGAAAATACTTCCTCACTAATAGATTTCCATATTAGCACGGTGAAAACGCAGCAAACTACTCCAAAATCATCACGAAAGAATTCATACTCCAAATTCATAATCCGGAAATCTTTTTACGCAAAAACAGCCCTCTTGGGTAAGAGGGCTGCCTTTCGTTATTTTTTTGCTTTATTGATGTTAAAGGATTTCTTCGATTCATTTCCTGCAAGATCGGTCACCTTAAATTCAAACTTGTTGTTGCCTGATTTAAGCGGCAGTTCCAGATCCTCTATCTTCTTCTTATAGGCACGCATTTTATATGGTTCCTTGAATTCATTATAGAATACTTCGCTTCCGTTCAGGTAAAGGCGGATTTCATCGAAATTATCTTCTACCGTCACATCCACTTTTGGATTTTTCCCTTTGAATCCTACAGTTGCCGGTACGCCTTTAACTTTTATACCTGGTTTTGTTGTATCGACCATAATCGTCCGTTTAAAGGAAACCGTGTTATCCCATTTGTCTGTCGCTTTAACCGTAAAGCTTTTGACGCCGTCTTCAAATTTCTTTTCATATGAGAATTCATATTTATTATTCGTTTTGTTATACGTTACAGGGACCGTTTTATTATCTATTTTAAATTCCTTTATTTCCGACGCTTCTTCAATATCTCCTGTTATTTTGATTTTGTTTTTATTGTTCACGCTTAATGCTTCAGGACTTTTGATCTTTACAGCTGGTGCATGATTATCGATTGGAGCTGAATCACTGGCTAATTCAGTTTCAGCCGTTTTTTCATTACCTGCATAGTCAATTGCCACTACTTGAACCTTTTCCCCTTTTACATCAGGTAGGGTGAATTGTTTCGAATTCGCCGGGAGCGGCTCCTCCATGATGGATGCTCCATCGACTTGCACATCGTAATAAGCAAGTCCTGAACCATTCAAATTATCCTTACCTTGGATGGTTAATACATTGCCTTTTTTAGAAATCTTGACTGTCGGCTTTACCGTATCGATTTTGATAGGCATTTTAAAAGTCTGCCATTTTGCACCCTCGTAATCTATCATCGCTTTGATTTCAAAATGATAGACCCCATCCTTAGCAAGTGCATTATTGATTTTACCGTCCCATTTACGGGCTGGATTAAGTGAGTATGCGGTCCCTTCCCCACCATCATAATAGTCCTTACGCACATTATTCTCTGTGCGAAGTTTCCGGACTGATTTGTTTTCACCATTCAATATATTGTATTCTACCTTTTTCGCATTCCTTAAGAATGATAGGACAGGCACGAAGTCATCCTGCGCTCCATCGCCATTTGGGGAAATCGCAATATTTTTGCCATTAAATGTTTTCCCCGCAGGGTCGTAGCCAAGATAAGTGAAATCTTCACCTTCTGTCGATACTCCACCTGCCATGCCATAGAAAGACTCTTTATCATATTTAGTGCCATCAAGGATTGGGGCCTTGTCCCACTCCCCTTTAAACCCTACATAGGGTACATGCAGTTCCGGATTAGTGTCAGCTGGATCCTTCAATGAAATGAACCCTTCAACAAAATATCCGTTTGGAAAGACCTTGTCAACGTCTACAAGAGTCTGAAGGTCATCGCCAAGTACCTTTGCATCGGTTATGTCCACCTTCACTTCGAATGTAACCGATTTTTTTGCAGGTACGGTAATCTTATTTGTATCTTTATTATTAATTTTAATAGAAGCGTCCTTTATTTCCTGTGCCTCTAACTGGTGCGCGGAATAACCCAGTTGTCCCTGGATTGCATAGTCTGTTTGGATATTTCCTTTTACATCATACTTGACTGCTTTGTTGCTGAAGTTTTCAACCTTTAAAGTAAAGGCGAACTTATTGCCGATCTCCTTCATTGCAACCTTCGCTTCTTTCGTGAACACCTCCGTCACGACAGCAGGTGTGGACAATGCGGATTGGAGCTGCATGACTCCAGCTCCCTGCCTGCGAGGAGAGTAAGGATTCTCCCATGCAAGGGCGTTATTGACGACCCCCTGATCCATTAATGGCTTTGAAGTATTCATCATCAGGTTCTTAGCCAAATTGGCCCGGGCAGATCCATCTAATTTAAAGTCTTTATCCACTCTTTCAAGAACCAGTGCAGAGCCTCCGGATACATGTGGCGCGGCCATCGAAGTACCGCTCATCATTCCATATTCATCGTTGTTCAACGTCGAATAAATTTGTCCGCCTGGAGCAGTGATTTCCGGTTTGAAATCCAGGTTCGGTGCGACTCCCCATGAACTGAATGCGCTCATTTTTCCTGCTTCTGGATTTACAGCTTTTGTTTTATCACCATTAAAAGTAATCTTCACCTTTTCTCCATCAGTTAAGGCCGCTTTCAGCTTTGCACCATCCGATTTCAACATGAACAGCTGAGGAATCGTGATGTTTTGATCTGTAGCCATGGAGATATATCCATCAGCATTATTGTAAATAATGACTCCTGCCGCTCCTGCTGCCTGGGCATTTTGAGTCTTTTCAATAAAAGAAAGTGTGCCGCGCTCGATGAGGGCGAACTTGCCCTTTACATCCACTTTGGAAAGCTCCTCCGACGTCCCAAGACCCGCGGCAACCAAGTCATGCGTCTTTTCTTTTAAAGCATTGGGATGTACGCTCGAAGCCGACATGAACGGCGCTTTTCCTACTTGCCCATTTATATCATAAGTCGCCGCATCCAAATCCATATAGTTATTCTCGACCGAGGCCACTTGTACCGAATCATAAGCAAGTCCAGGTGAACCTGAAACGCCAATATCCGGGTTCGAGGCTGATGGGTTTGCAAATCCATTTCCAAAGTGAGCCGAGTTTCCTGCTGAAATCGACATGAGGATCCCATTATCAACAGCTCTGGATACTGCCTGCTGCTCCGGATCTTCTGCTGATACAAAACCTGCAGTTGAGCCAAGGCTCATATTTAGCACATCCGCCCCAAGGATGATTGCGTCGTCAATTGCCTTAATATATATATCTCCCCATGTTGTCTGCATGGCGGGATCATTCCCGAAGACCTTTAAAGCAAGCAGCTGGGCTTCAGGAGCGACCCCTTTAATGCCGCCATTCGCTTCATCTCCATTGGCACCAGCCGTCCCTGCTACATGCATTCCATGCATGGAGGCCCCTTCACCAAGGTCAAGGATTTCTTCATTTTCATCCATGTAATTATATCCATAAGGTACCTTCGCCGTATAATAGTTGCCTAATAGATGGCTAGATTCCTTCATTCCGCTAATTTCACTTTCAGTCAGTTCTGCCTTATTCTCGTCGTTCAGGACCATATCACGGTGAGATGGGTCGATTCCAGTATCGATAATCCCGACGACCATCCCTTCCCCTTTATATCCATATTCCCTCCAAGCTTCCTGGGCTTGGACAAGTTCTTTACTATAAAGCATCTCGGGTTTTTCTACAGGACGTTCATATTCATTCGCTATATGTACTTCAGCAACTTCAGGCATGGCTTCCACCTTTTTGATTTCACCATATTGAAGTTCACCACTGAACCCATTGACGACTGTGGTAAAACTTTCAAGTTCCTTGAAAGCTATTTTCTTCTCTTTCACCTTATTTTTCAATTTCTTCTGAACAGCTAATTTTTCGGACTTTAATTGTTGTTTCTTATTTTTCGATAGCTGTTTAAAAAGTTTCCCTTCTTTCGAAGCCGTTTCTATTGCCGGGGCATCCTTCATCTCTACGATGACCCTGACCTTCTCGTTGCTTTTGTATTTCTTCCCCAAATCATTTTTCTTCAGTTTTATAATACTTTCCTGATTCTTCTCACCTGCACCGCCCGAACCGGTCGGGGGATCTGGGAGCTTGGCTGCGGAAACGCTTGCAGTAAATACTAATAGAAAGATTGCTAGAATGGACAAGCTACGTTTAATCAATGAACTTTCCTCCTCTAAAATAATGTATTTTTGGAATATTCTTACTTAGTATAAAAATATCACAACTTTTGGGGTGAATTTAAGAGATAATAGTCACTATTTTCCTATTTCAAACTAGGATATTGTTATTATTTTTCATATTTTAATAGATTTACAAGATAGACGACAAAAAGATGGTGATGTTAAAACTAACATCACCTTTTACTTCTAGTTTTTCATTCTTGGATCCAGAGCATCACGCAGGCCATCTCCCATTAGGTTAAAGCCAAGTACCGTAAGCATGATCGCAAGCCCAGGAAAAAGAACCGTCCATGGTGCTTGAATGATGAACGCTCTTGAATCGGCAAGCATTTTTCCCCACTCTGGTGCTGGCGGCTGTGCACCGAGACCGAGAAAGCCAAGTGCTGCACACTCAATTATGGCAGTAGCAATCGCCAAGGTACCCTGGACGATAATCGGTGCAAGGCTATTCGGAAGGACGTGATGAAGGAGAATGCGGCCATCTCCCATTCCAATGGCCTTCGCGGCCGTTACATATTCCTCTTCTTTCACGCTTAAGACCCGTGAACGTAGAAGCCGGCCAAATATCGGGACATTGACGATGGCAATGGCAATAAGTGCATTGCGAAGGGAAGGTCCCAAAACGGCCACGACAGCAATGGCCAGCAAGATACTCGGGAAGGCCAGAATGATGTCAAAGACCCTCGATATGATCGTATCTATCCACCTACCGTAATAACCGGCAATGATTCCTAAAAAAGATCCAACCACGACAGACCCGGCTACAGATAAGAAGCCGATTCCTATTGATATGCGCGAGCCATAAATGACCCTGCTCAAAATATCACGGCCAAATTCATCCGTTCCAAACCAATGTTCCGCAGATGGTGCCAAATGTTTATCACTTAGCTTTTGTCCCTCAAATGAATAGGGTGCTATTAGCGGTGCGAAGACGGCTATTAAGATGAAAAATAAAACAATCCCCAGACCAACAAGGGCTACTTTATTTTTCTTAAAGCTTTTCCATCCTTCCTTCCAGGGAGAGATGACTTTTTCCTCTGCCTCTTTGGGAGGAAGGATTGGCGATGTATTCGTTGCTATTTCAGGCATGAGTTTCCCTCCCTATTTATACTTAATCCTAGGATCGATCGCTGCATACAACAAGTCCACAACTAGATTAATCATGACGAACAGAAAGGCGATGACGAGAATTCCGGACTGTATGACCGGATAGTCCCGAGATAGTATTGCATCATAAATATATGTACCGATACCAGGCCACCCAAAAATGTTTTCCGTTAATATGGCGCCGCCTAAAAGTAATCCTGTCTGGAGGCCGATAACCGTAACCACTGGAATTAAGGCATTCTTAAAGGAATGTTTGTAAACAACCCAAAACATTCTCATTCCCTTGGCACGAGCCGTACGAATGAAATCCGATCTCATAACTTCCAGCATGGACGAACGTGTCATCCTTGCAATAATGGCCATTGGAATGGTCGCAAGCGCAATTCCCGGCAAAATGAGATGTTTGATCACTTCGAAAAACTGATCCACTCTGCCAGCAATGAGTGTATCTATCATATACAGACCGGTTATGGCCTCAACAGGATCCCTGATATTGTCCCGTCCAGTCGTCGGAAGTAAATCCCATTGTATTGAAATGATGTATTGCTCCATTAATCCCAGCCAGAATATAGGCATGGACAAACCAATTAACGCAATAACCATTGCTACATAATCAAACCATGAGTTTTGGAACCAAGCTGATATTATCCCTGCATTCACACCTATGACTACTGCAATGATCATGGCGATCAATGCCAGCTCTATCGTGGCCATGAGGTATGGCCCAATTTCTTCAGAAACCGGACTATTCGTTTTTAACGATACACCCAGGTCACCCTTTAACAGGCCTGATAAGTAATCCCAAAATTGAATGAACCAAGGTTTATCCAAACCAAGTTCCTTTGTCATTGCAGCGACTGCCTCTTCTGTTGCTTGCTGCCCTAGAATCACCTGTGCTGGATTTCCAGGAATCGCCCGAATCATCATGAATACAATAAATGCCATTCCGAGTAACACTGGAATGAGAGATCCTAAACGTCGTACGGTATAGGAAAACAAAACAATCACCCGCCTTTTAAATAAGGGTCCTTCGAAGCGCCCTCGATCATTTTGAAATGCATTCCATAACAAAACCGGGAAGCATGCAAGATTCCATACTACCCGGTTCGTACGGTTAATTTTCTAGAGAAACATTCACAAGGGATTGAGAACCAGTTGGATGTGGAACAAACCCTTTGACTGTCTTAGATCCGGCTAGCTGTGGTAAAGAGTGGACAAGTGGAACCCATGGAGCTTCATCATGGATGATTTCCTGAGCTTTTCCATATAACTCATTACGCTTGGCTTCATCTGCCGTGGACTGAGCTTCAATCAGTAGCTCATGAACTTCATCGTTTGCATAACGGGCATAGTTGTTGGAGCCGATATTATCTTTATCCAATAATGTATAAAGGAAGTTATCCGCATCTCCATTATCGCCTGTCCAGCCCATCATGAAGGATTGAGCTTCACCAGCCTGCACTTTCTCTAAATATGCAGCCCATTCGTACGAAACGATATTAGCTTCGATGCCGACTTGTTTTAGGCTTGCTTGAATGGCTTCAGCCACTTTTTGACCATCTGGCATATATGGGCGCGGTACCGGCATTGCCCAAAGGTCCATTTTAAATCCGTCTTCAAGTCCAGCTTGTTTAAGCAGTTCTTTCGCTTTTTCTACATCGTAATCATAGTCTTCGACTTTGTCATTGTAGCCAGAAACGGATGGCGGCATAGGATTCTTGGCAGGCTCTGCAGTGCCTTCATAAAAATTATCAATGATTTCCTTTTTGTTGATCAAATGCGAGATTGCTTGACGTACTTCTTTCTTGTCGAATGGTGCTTTCTCAACATTGAAAGCAAAGTACCCGACGTTCATGGATGCACGTTCGAATATTTGCAGTTTGTCATCTCCTGTAACCTTACTGATATCACTTGGGTTCAAACCGTCCATCAGGTCGATTTCACCCTTGATTGCAGCATTTAAACGCGCAGAGTTATCTTTAATGACCTTAAACGTGATTCCATCAAGTTTTGGCAGGCCATCTTGCCAATAGTCATCGTTTTTCACCACTTCAATCGTATCGCCAGGTTTCCATGATTTGAATTTGAAAGGACCTGTACCAGATGGATTCTTGGTGAAGCTGTCTCCCTCTTTTTCAAATCCAGTCGGACTGGCTATTGCAAATGTAGGCATGGCAAGGTTTTTCAGGAATGGAGCTTGCGGACGGTTCAAAGTGAATTCCACCGTGCTATCATCGATAGCTTTTACTTCTTTGATCACATGGCCTTCATCACCTTCAAATCCTCCGAACATGGAAGCATAGTAAGCAAACTTACCTTCATCCTTACTTTGCGCCCAGCGTTGAAAGTTTTTTACGACCGCATCTGCATTGAAATCAGTACCATCATGGAACTTGATGCCGGTTTTCAATTTGAATGTGTATTTTTTTGCGTCATCGGACACTTCCCATGATTCTGCAAGACCCTGATTAATTTCCGTATCATCTTCCCCATATTTCACAAGCGTTTCAAAAATCTGCTGTGTGACGATGAATGATTCCCCATCGGTTACGATAGCTGGGTCAAGACCGACCGCATCTCCGCCTTTACCGTAAATCAATACGCCGCCTTTTGCATCACTCGATCCCCCTTTACCATCATCTTTCTCTTTTGATGTAGACGAGGAGCATCCCGCTAGCGCTAGTGAAAGAGCCAGGATACCAGTCAACAATAAAGCTAATGTTTTCTTCATATTCTTCCCCCTTATTTTTGCGAATTTATGTATACGTCGTGTCAATTGTATAAATGACAAGCAACGTAGTGACCAGGTTTATGTTCATGCAGGATTGGCTTTTCCGTTTTGCACTCTACCATGGCTTTCGGACATCTCGTATGGAATGGACAGCCTCCAGGCGGGTTTGATGGGCTTGGAACATCTCCCTGAAGGATTACCCTATCCCCCTTGTATTCCACATCCGGGATCGGTACGGCCGATAATAAAGCCTGGGTATATGGGTGAAGTGGATCTTCATAAAGTCCCTCACTTTCCGTCAATTCAACTATATGTCCAAGATACATCACACCGACACGGTCGGAGATATGCCTTACCACTCCAAGATCATGGGCAATGAATAAGTAGGTCAAATCAAAATCTTCCTGCAAATCCTGCAGGAGATTCAAGACCTGGGCCTGAATCGAAACATCCAGTGCAGATACGGGCTCATCGGCGATGATCAGCTTGGGGTTTACGGCAAGTGCCCTCGCAATGCCAATACGCTGCCGCTGGCCACCACTGAATTGATGCGGATACCTTTTAGCATGGTAACTGCTTAAGCCAACAACCTTAAGGAGTTCCTGTACACGGGCCTTTCGCGTCTTTTTATCTTTAACCCCATGAACGATGAGCGGTTCTTCCAATATTTTTTCAATAGTATGCCTGGGATTGAGGGAAGCGAAGGGGTCCTGGAAGACCATCTGCATTTCACGGCGCATCTTTCTCATTTCACGGGAAGATAAAGCCGTCAGGTCTTTTCCTTCGAAATAAACATTCCCCTCACTCGGCTCAAGCAATCGAAGCAATAATCTTCCCGTTGTCGACTTTCCGCAACCGCTTTCTCCGACAAGGCCTAAAGTTTCCCCTTTATAAATGGAAAAAGACAAACCATCCACTGCCTTGACCTCTCCAATGGTCTTTCCTAGAACCCCTCCTTTAATTGGAAAATGTTTCTTTAGGTTTTCTACCTTAACCAATGTTTGATTCATGCAGGGCAGCTCCTTTCCCATCTTCATACAGCCAGCAACGAACATGCTGGCCCTCATCAAATTTCATAAGAGACGGTGTCTCATTCAAACATTGCTCCATGGCATGGGAGCACCGAGGGGCAAACTGGCAACCGAGGCTGCTTGTCCCAGGTTTTGGAACATTACCCGGTATCGAGTAAAGTCGCTCTTTCTTTATCCGCATATCCGGAATTGACTGAAGTAATCCGACCGTATAAGGATGCTTAGGGTTTTGGAAAATCGTTTGCACATTTCCTTCCTCTATTACCTTGCCGGCATACATGACGATGACACGTTCACACATTTGCGCCACAACGCCAAGATCATGGGTAATCATCATGATTGCCGTATCTGTTTCTTTATTCAAATTCTTCATTAACTCTAGGATTTGTGCCTGGATCGTCACATCCAAAGCCGTTGTCGGTTCATCGGCTATAAGGAGTTTCGGCTCACAGATCATGGCCATTGCTATCATGACCCTTTGTCTCATTCCACCTGAAAGTTGATGCGGATATTCATTAATCAATTCCTCGGCACGACCAAGCCCAACCAGCTTCAACATTTCTACCGCTCTTTGCCGCGCCTGCTTTTTGTTCCATTTTTTATGTATCCGAAGCGTCTCCACCAACTGCTCGCCAATAGTGAACACAGGATTCAAACTTGTCATCGGTTCCTGGAATATCATCGCTATATCATTCCCGCGAATTTTTCTCATTTTCGCTTCAGAGGCATTTGCGATATTCTCTCCTTTAAAAAGGATTTCTCCCTCCACCTTACCAGCAGGTGAAGAAACCAGACCCATGATGGACAAAGAAGTTACGCTTTTTCCGCATCCTGATTCTCCTACAATACCTAAAACTTCACCAGGTTTGACGTGAAAATCGATTGAATTCACGACAGGGATCACCCCATCGTCAGTACGAAAACTGGTTCGCAGCCCACTCACCTTAATAATTGGTTCGTCCATCAAATCACTTCCTATATATAACTTTTTTTCCAATTATATTATTGGGTTTATTATTGCATCAAAATTAAAATATTACAATATATTTTCTAAAAATTCTAATTTGGCAGAATTATTTTTTTATTTTGTTTAAATTCACACATTTTGGCATGAAAAAAAGACTGCTTGTTTGCAGTCATTAAAGGAAGGGAATCAGAAAACTTGATTCCATATGAGGGTAAATCGGAGTTTCCAGCGAGGAAAAAGCTATATTAGCCTTTGGGGAATGAAGGGGTGAAAATGAACTCTATATACTACAGACAAGCTTAACGGAATTTTTCCCGTCATCGAAATATTTTACGCCTTTGTTCAAGTGCTGAAATACGTTGCATTAATTTTTCATTATGTTCATATAAATACTTGTTTTGTTTATCCAATTGAGTAAGTTTCAAATTAATCTGTACTAATTCATGATTCATTATTGGAAGTTTTCACATGGGTCTTCACCACATGATAGATTAAATCACTAATGAGTTCTTCCATCCGCTTTTTCTTTTGTATGGTCTTATAAAGCGAGCTTGCTCCTGCCCAGGCAAGCTTCATATCCTCACACATGATCAACCTCCACATAAGACTATAAACCAATATGTTCAATCTCCTTGGGCTTAACATCATTTTGTTTAGATCCAATGAATTGAACCCTCTCGGCGACCACTTCAGTTACATATACATATTTACCCTCTTGATTTTCGTATCTCCTTGTTTTTATTCTGCCTGTGATGCCGATCATGGCACCTTTTTTACAATACTGAGCAGTATTTTCAGCCGACTTTTTCCATATGATACACTGTACGAAGTCCGCCTCATAGTCACCAACAGTATTACGGAAGTTCCGGTTGACTGCTAATGTGATATTGGAAACAGCCTTGCCGTCGGGTGTGTATCTTAATTCGGGATCCTTCGTAAGCCTGCCGACGAGGGTAACTTGGTTAATCATTTTTTCACTCCTTCCTCTCTAATATGCTTTTATCATACTCTTTCTTCCATCGATTAAAAAATGAAGGAAATGGGCTTATTACACCCTTTTTCTTCTTAAAAAGCCGTTTGAACTGATGCAAAATCATTTTTTGCCGATCAAAATTAGGTAAAAAACGAATAGTTAACAAAATTAAATATTTTGCAAATTTTTATTCTATCCTTCATAATTTAGACAATTGTTGGGTTTTCATTTCATTAAGGGACTGTTTTTTAGTATGATATAATTACCTTTAAAAGGATTAATCGATATGAACCATTCCGGAAGATTAAAATTTACGTTTAAGAGCGGTAATTACCACTCTTCTGGCAAGAAACGGAGGAATTAGATGAAATCATTTAAATTGATCTCGTTGCAAATTGTTACTGAGAATTTAACCTTGATTGATATTGCATTAACAGATGGACTGATTATAAATAAAGAAAACGACGCTAGATCATGGTTACTTGAGGCCTTTGTAGAAGAAAATCATTTCAAGGAGCTTGAATCCTCACTTCCCAATATTGACGGAGAGGTGTATATCCAGGCCGTCATTACCAAAAAGGACAATGAACCGGCCCTGTTTCACACTGTTCTACGCACGATAAGAAAAGTGGGCAACCATTATAGCCTTTTATTCGTTGGTCACATCCAAAAAACGCGGAGCAAATATGCAGAACTCCTTCTAGAAGATTTGGTCCAAAAGGGTCTTGCCGGCGATGAATTAATAAAAGAGTTCAAGCAAAAAATCCGCTCAAAGCCTAAATTGGCAACAAATAAATAAAAATCCTTCCCATAATTCCCATCCCCTAATCGAATGGACATAAAAAAGACTGACTTAGACGAATAAGGATGTAAATCCTCTTCTTAACTAAGCCAGTCTTTCTCATTCTGTGCTAATTACTTATTTTTGTCGTCATTTTTATCATTGTCTTTAATCAAGTCATCGGCATCATTATCGATGTTATCATCAACGTCATTATCGCCGTTATCAAGCACTCCATCATCGTTATCATTCATGTCGTTATCATCTGTACCGTTGTTATCATCTTCAATGATGTTGTTATCTTCTTCTGGTGCGGGATTGTTGTTGTCATCATTATCCGTTCCACATCCAGCAAGGAACATAATAGATAATAAAGATCCCCCAATTAGTGCAAAAATTTTCTTCATCATTTTTGGCAACCTCCCTTCTTTCTTTATCATTAGCTATTTTGCCCGAATGTGAAAATAACTTGCGTCCTATTTTAAATTTAAAAAGAAAATCTGCTAATTGGAATTTAATCATTAAAAAATGCCGGACATAAAAATGTCCGGCATTCAAAGGGAGAATAGAAAGTTCTAAAAACCGCTCTTGCTTTAAAAAAGCAATGCAGTGCTATTTATATACACCGCTTTACGATTCCTTAAACCATTTTTTGAGAAATATAATTAAAATATTCTATTTCCCTTTCACGGAAAATGAATGCACTTCTTATTTGTCACCAAAAGCAAACATGATATCGGCTTCACATGCTGTTTCTCCATCTACCGTTGCCACTGCTTTCCCTTTACCCATTGACCCTCTCATACGCACTATTTCCACTTCCAGACGCAGCTGATCACCTGGTTTAACTTGCTTTTTAAAGCGGCAATTATCAATCCCAGCGAAAAATGCAAGCCGTCCTTTGTATTCTTCTTGTTTCAAAACGGCTACAGCACCAACTTGCGCTAATGCCTCTACAATTAAAACACCAGGCATTACTGGATAATCGGGGAAATGACCATTAAAGAATTCTTCATTTGCTGAGACATTCTTCAATCCAACCGCTCTTTTCCCTTCATCTATTTCTATGATCCGGTCGACTAATAAGAATGGATAACGATGCGGGATAATTTCCTTTATTTGTGTGATATCAAGCATACTTGTTCCTCCTATGACTTAAATATTTCAAAAATAACGTAAACTCACCCCTGTCATGAAGACAGAGGCGCAGTTGCCATGTAATATAAATCCGATAACAACAGCAACTACTGCAAAAAACATGGAACTACGCGCCCTTGTTCACTATATCAATAATATGGGTCCATGTGGATTTTTGGAAAACATCCATAGCATTTCCTCCACCAATCACACTGTATCCTAATAGTGCCCCGGATAATACAGCAATGAAAATCAATCCGATAACAATGAGTAAACGAAGCCAAATAGGCAAAAGACGGACCTTGATTCTACGATTCGGTTTCGTCTCAACTTCCTTTATCTCTTCTTCAATTTGTTGTCTCATTACACGATTTTGTTCCATATTGAATGTGAAAGCTCCTTTTAAGAAAACTCGCCGACTGATTTTAGAAATTCAGCAGCTATGCAAAATGATAGGCACGAATGATTCTGTTATGAATTCATTATAACCGATTTGCTCTAATTCCGCAGGGAGACATTTTATTTACCAGATACCTTAACGGATTCCATTGACTAATCCACTCATTTGATCAGCCATCGTTACTGCCCGGGATTGAAATTGGTAAGAACGCTGAACATTGATTAGATCCGTCATTTCTTTGGAAAGATCGACATTTGAGGACTCCAGAGTGCCTTGACGGACTGCTGCCTGGTTGCGGGAATCCGCTGTTAATTCAGTCATGATATCTTCTTCAGTAACACCCAAGGCATTGAAGTTTTCGGGCAGGCCAAGTAAATTTCCCCCTAGCCGGTCAAGAAATTGTGGTTTCTTTACCGAGACGATTCCTAGCCCAAAACTACTTTCGCCATATTCTTCCGTATCCACTATCAATATGCCATTTTCCGAAATCTTAATGTCTTTAATATTTCCCTCTATGAGGACCGGTTCACCATTTTCATCAAGGACTTTATGTCCCGCAGAGGTAACGAGCATCATTTGATCGGGATCATTGGCATTAGGAGATAAATAAAAGGACCCATCCCTTGTAAGCCTTGTATTGACCCCATTATCGTCCTGAACGCTTACGGTGAAGAATTGGTCCTCCCTAGTGAATGCAGCATCAAGATTACGGTCCGTCGTCTTTAAGGCTCCCTGTGAAAGCACCAATTGAGATTGGCTTATCTTAGCACCTGTTCCCTGTCGAATGCCAGGTGTGGTCAACCTTCCTTTTTCCTTGATATCACTCGGTTGATTATTGAAACTCTGTGTCAATAAGTCATTGAAACTCGTTTGGGTCTTTTTGTAGGCAGTCGTGTCCACATTAGCGATATTATTACTTATTTGATCGATTTTACTTTGAAGTTGGTTCAGCGTATTGGTCGCTGTCATCATGGTCCGATTCATGGATTTTCCCCTTACATGTTCAAATTTCCAAAGGCATTTTTCTTCTAATGTTCAATTAAAGCCTGCCAACTTCATTGACCGCTTTATCCAAACTTTTATCATAGGCTTGAAGAACCTTCTGACTCGCTTCAAACGAGCGGTATGCCGACATCATTTCTGTCATCGTTCTCGATTGGTCAACATTGGAGCCTTCAAGAAAGCCTTGCTTAGTAGAAAAACCAATATCTGCAGCCGCGTATGCGTTAGGTAAATCCCCATCATTCACTGCCTTATAAAGGCCTTCCCCATCCTTCATGAGCTGTGATGATGGATCATCTGAATAACCGATGCCCAAACGTGCCGTTTGAACATTTCCTTCCAAAATAACACCGTTTTCCGTTACAGTGAACCGATCGCTATCAAGCTGGATCCGTTCATTATTTTCGTTCAATACATAATGACCGGCAGGTGTAGTCAGATACCCTTTCCCATCTAGAGTGAAATTGCCGTTGCGCGTATAACGGACGTCGCCCTCACCATCCTGAACAGTAAAAAACACCGACCCTTGCCGGCCGGTTTCTTCAATGATCGGAAGGTTTTCATCAGCCAAGGAAATATCCGTATTAAGCTGGGTTTCCTCCAATGTACCCTGGGTAAATAAAGGATTCGCCTCCTGTACGTAAACGCCCGTACTGAGCCCCCCAACCTGGGATAATTGAGACATACTGAATTTGTTCTCCGTAGGAATCGTTTTACCACCTATATTGCTGATAAGCATTTCCGGAAACGACCTTACACTCGTTTGATCCGCTTTATACCCTGTTGTATTCGCATTGGACATATTGTTTGTGAGCAATTCTGTGCGCCTTTGCTGTGTAAGCATCCCGGAAGCAGCCGTATAAAAACCTCTTAACATCTTCTTCACTCCTCATTCTACATAACTTATCCCGTTCAATTTCCCATATCTATCTTATCGGTCATGAACATCAGTATCTTAAGGAAAAAGAAAAAGCATTAGGCAGAAGAATTTGTCTTTTATCGTAGGCTAGGTCAGATTTAAAGGAATGGTGTTAAATTCTCGACTAAAAGAAGAGGGCCTATTGCTCATCAGTACTAGAACTGCACGCACTTTCTCTATGCCTCATGTTTGTCTGAACCTTAGACCCCTATCTTATGATGCAGATTTCCATCCGCTTTTTAGTTGAATTTGTGCCGTGGCAATTTATCCATATTATCAAGCATGATCCCTGTTCCGATTGCTACACAATCCATTGGGTGCTCGGCAACGAGTACTGGGACCTTAAGTTCTTCAGCAAGGAGTAAATCAATCCCGTGAAGCAATGCTCCACCACCTGTTAAAATGACACCGCGGTCGATGATATCAGCAGAAAGTTCAGGCGGCGTCCGCTCAAGTACGCTTTTTGCAGCTTGTACAATGATGGAAACCTGCTCGCGAAGAGCTTCCTCAATTTCTACCGAATTGACCGAAATGGTTCTAGGTAATCCTGATACCATATCGCGTCCACGAATATCGATGACTTCATTACGTGAACCAGGGAAGACGGTTGCAACCTGTATTTTAATGTTTTCCGCTGTACGTTCACCAATCAGAAGCTTATACTTCCGCTTGATATAATGTAAAATTTCATTATCGAATTTGTCACCGGCCATTTTAATAGAAGAAGATGTAACGATATCCCCCATTGAAAGAACGGCAATATCCGTTGTACCCCCGCCAATGTCTACGACCATATTGCCGCTTGGTTGAAAAATATCCATGCCGGCACCGATTGCAGCCACTTTTGGTTCTTCTTCAAGGAATACTTTCTTCCCTCCGCTTTTTTCAGCAGCTTCTTTAATCGCCTTTTGTTCGACACTTGTTATGTTGGTCGGGCAGCAGATTAAAATTCTAGGCTTTGAAAGGAATCCTTTCACATTCAATGTATTGATAAAATGCTTAAGCATCGATTCTGTTACATCAAAATCCGCAATGACACCGTCTTTTAAAGGACGAATTGCGATGATGTTTCCTGGAGTACGGCCTACCATTTTACGAGCTTCTTCCCCGACAGCAAGAACACGGTTCGTATTCTTATCAATCGCTACTACCGAAGGCTCATTTAACACAATTCCTTTACCTTTGACATGTATAAGAACATTGGCTGTTCCAAGATCTATCCCAATATCTCTAGCAAACATTTCTTAAATCCTCCTTGAATATCCTCACATATAACCTACTTCTGTCCTAATTGTTTATTTTACCATATTGCATTGACACAAGTAAGTATGAATTATAAATAAACACTAATACAGACTATTATTTCCTATTTTTCCAATATGTAAAAAAAATAGATGTCTTAAGCACTATCCCCCTTCTTCTCCCATAAAAAAATCCCGGCATGGAACCGCAATCAAGGTTAAGGAATAGGCTGACACACTTCATGCCCCCTTATTCATTCCCTGATTTGCTTAATTCACTTCCAATTGCCGGAATGGTATCAAAAATTATTTAACGATTTCTTCTTCTCTTTCAGATCGTTTATATTTTAATTTTGTCGCTTCTCCACCTCTAAGGTGACGGATGGATTTATGATAATCCAATATATCCTTGACTTCGTTAGCCAAATCAGGATTTATTTCTGGCAGCCTCTCAGTTAAATCTTTATGCACTGTGCTTTTAGAGACTCCGAACTCTTTTGCAATGACGCGGACTGTTTTTCTAGTTTCCACGATATACTTTCCTATCTTGATAGTTCTTTCTTTGATGTAATCGTGCACACCACTCGACCTCCCCAAATTGGATGTGAGAAGTGTGAAATGAGATTCGTATTTTTCGAATCGAATACCGCTGCCCTATAAACAATGAAAGATAGAATTATTCACCTATTAGATAATTTGTAATAAACGATTCCTCACCTCAAACACTCTCTTTGCATGGTTTATAACATCTTATTAGCTTGGTTAAGAATATATGCCTAATGGGACAGGCGGTTTGTATTTATTTCTAATTTTCATTTGTTTATTTTCCTTAAAATCAAATTATTTCCCGAGAAATTTGTCGGAAATTCAAATGTTTCAGCATATGGGCCAATATTTCCTCGAAAGAAAAAAAGAAGCCGTTCAAATTGAACGGCTTCTTTTTACCAAATTTTCAGTTGTTGTCATTCGTAACGCTCTAGGTTTTTGTTTTGATTTAATTAAAAATCTTAATCTTAATTAGATTGATTTAACGAATCTTTTAAGGAATCGCTTTCCTCAGTTGCATCTTCACCTGGGACAGAGCCTTCCTCATCAGTGCCACTCTCTAAATCAGTGCCCTCGTCAGTTTCGTCAACGGCAGGCGTTTCATCCGTGCCAGTTTCAGATTCTTCGACTGCAGGTGTTTCTTCTTTATCAGTTTCAGATCCTTCGACTGCAGGTGTTTCTTCTTTATCAGTTGAATCGTTAAGTTCGCTGCCTTCTGCTTCAGTTGCCGATTGAATGGCAGAAGCTTGTTTATTAACAAAATCAAGTGGATTTAACGCAATGTTATCTTTCCTGATTTCGAAGTGGACATGCACGCCAGCTTCTTCGTTGATTTGGCTTTTTCCAGCTGTAGCAATTGCTTGTCCTTGTTTCACTTTGTCACCGACTGCAACCTTAATGTCTTTAACAGATTGATAACGAGTGACGACACCATCTTCATGCTCTACTTCAACTAAATTTCCAAGTAACGCGTCGTCTTGAACTTTCGTTACATTTCCACTTAAGGAAGCTTTTACATCGAAAGATTTTCCATCTTCCATTGCAATGTCTATACCTTTGTTTTGCTCATATCTATTGTTGTAGAAAACCAATGCTTCTTCTTGTGCCTTTTCATCCGCATTCACATCATAAAACTGTTTCTTGATAACCGATTTGTCTGCATCGGCTACAGGCATCTTGATTGTCTCAAGATTACTATTAACCTCGACAGAAGGCTGACCATAGTTTTTTCCTGTTTCAGCTGATTCCTCTTTGCCATCTTTAGCTGAATCATCAAAACTATTTTGTAATAAGAAGGCCGCGGCTAAGATTATGGCTGCACTTGCGATATAGATTGCTGATAATGCCCAACGTTGTTTTAGTATACGTCGGATTGTGGAAGTTGGTTTCTTTTCTTCCTCTCTCATATTAATCACCTCAGCAATCATTCTGAACATTTTGTTAAGATTATATACATTCAGGAAAAAATTTTTTTAGATTTATTTTGCGGAAATGAAACCGATTTTATTCGTAGAATGGTAAAATGTTTGGTATCTTACTGTTGAAGGATGTTTAATTCATGAAAAAAGCCTTTAAACTTGTGTTAACGTTATTGCCTTTTCTATATATGATTGCCATTTGGATAATGTCGAGCAACCCCGATGATATGATTCTTGATCTTCCCTCATCCTCAATTGACCGCTTTATCAAAGAGGCACTTCATCTGGTCGAATTTGCCCTTTTGTATATATTATTGGTTTCGGCCCTTGCTGCAAACCAAAAACTGAAACCTGGTTTAAGCCTGTTGGCGGCCCTTGTAGCTTGCCTTTACGGAGTTATTGATGAATACCACCAATCATTCATCCCATACCGCACCGCTACCTTAATAGATGTAATTAAAGATATCATTGGAGTGGCTGCAGTCTATTTTCATGTCCAATATCATTATTTCAAGCGTGAACGCGGCTTTTTGACCATTATAGAAAAATTAAGCGCAAAAAAATGAGAGATGGGAATCCCCATCTCTCATTTTTTTGCCGTCATCGTATTCAGCCACTTACTTGAAGACTGAACTTTGACGCCTTTATAATAATATTTTACGATGTCTTCATAGGTTTTTCCTTCCCTGGCCATCCCATTGGCACCGTATTGACTCATTCCAACTCCGTGTCCAGAACCTTTTGTCGTGATGACAATCTGGTTGCCTTGACGCTCCCAGTTAAAATCGGATGATGTCAGCCCAAGCTTTTCACGAATCTGTTTTCCTGTCATTTTCTTTCCTCCGATTTCCACCACACCAACACGATTACCTGATGTTCTTTCAATGACGGTTCCTATTGATGTTCCAGATGAAAGGCTTACACCCAGTTTGTTTTCAAAATCTGCAGTATTCACTACAACTTTATTATAAAACTTTGGTGATTCTTCTTTATCCCATGGGCTGGATACACTTTTTAAATAGGGAAAATCAGCTTGCCAATAGTCCTCGGAATTCTCCGTGTAGCCATTGCTGGTCGAAAAAAATGTGGCAGTAATCGGTTTTCCTTCATAGGTTAGGATTTGACCCGCTGTTTCTTTTATAGCTTTGTCAATTTTCTTCATCTTCGATTTATAATCAGAGCCCCACTGTTTCTTCAGCTCATCATTATTCTTATAAACCTGGTGCATGACCGTATCGCTTACATCGGCACCATCCGGCAGGCCCAATCGACTTTCGCTTATGAGCTGATTGACGATATAAGTTCTCGCTGTCAATGCTTGTGCCTTCAGCGCCTCTTCCTCAAAATCTGCTGGCATCTCAGCTGCAACCACACCAGTCAAATACGATTCAATCGGCAGTTTTTCAATCTTTTTTGCAGAGGTACGGTAAACGGCAACTTCAACGGAACTCATTTCATTTGCACTTACCTCTTTCCCCTCATTCTTCACTTTCTTATCTAATTGTTCGGCTAACTCCCCACTTGTCTTATCATTTGAAAATGGAAGCACAAGCACTGCTGGAATCATGATAATTGCGAATGCTACTGCTATGAATAGTACGATCATCGGTTTGATTGCTTTCAAATTCCTGAGCCTCCCTACACTTGTTTTCTCTGCCGTATAATCTTTATCCAGCAGGGTCTTTACATAACAAATGTATGTCGAAGGACAAGCTTTTATGAATAGAAAAACGATAACTATTTAACCGGAGGCGATGAATGCTGGAACAAAACAAAAAAAACCATTCACGTTTCAATGTATCGAACGTGAATGGTTTTATAAGCTATCTTATGCGTTTAAATCTGCAATTTTTTTTGTTTCTGCAGGTACATCTTCGTTAATACGTTCCACATCAGCACCTAGAGATGCCAATTTACCATGGAAGTTAACGTATCCTCTGTCAAGATGCTTTAATTCTGTAACGCGAGTAATGCCATCTGCAACCAATCCAGTCAGGATGAGCGCTGCCGCGGCACGTAAATCTGTTGCAGCTACTTCAGCACCTTGAATGTTAGTTGGTCCATTAACGATAACAGAACGACCTTCTATTTTAATATTGGCATTCATGCGACGGAATTCCTCAACATGCATGAAACGGTTTTCGAAAACGGTCTCCGTAATCATACTTGTTCCTTCAGCACGCAATAATAATGCCATCATTTGCGATTGCATATCAGTCGGGAAACCAGGATGTGGCATTGTTTTGATATCAATGGCCTTCAAGGTTTTTGGACCGATAACGCGTAATCCATCTTCTTCTTCAAGAATTTTAACGCCCATTTCCTCCATTTTAGCAATAAGGGAAGTAAGGTGTTCAGGTACAGCTCCTTGAACAAGAACATTGCCGCCAGTAAGAGCAGCCGCTGTCATAAATGTACCAGCTTCGATACGGTCAGGTATAATCGCATGTTCAGTGCCATATAATTTATCGACACCTTCGATTCTCATCGTACCAGTACCAGCACCTCTGACTTTGGCACCCATTTTATTAAGGAAATTCGCAAGATCTACAATTTCAGGCTCTTTGGCCACATTTTCAAGAACAGTTATACCTTCAGCAAGTGTTGCTGCCATCATGATGTTTTCAGTGGCACCCACACTCGGGAAGTCAAGATACACTCTTGCACCCTTAAGTCTTCCTTCTACCTCGGCATCAATGAAACCATTGCCGACCTTCACTTTTGCTCCCATCGCTTCAAAACCCTTTAAATGCTGGTCGATAGGACGTGATCCGATGGCACAGCCACCAGGAAGAGCAACGCGGGCCCGGCCATTCCTTGCTAGTAATGAGCCCATTACTAAAACGGAAGCTCTCATTTTTCGTACATATTCAAATGGTGCTTCTTCTAATAACTCTCTTGATGCATCTACAGTTACTTGATTGTCATGAAAGGCAACATCTGCATTTAAGTTGCGCAATACTTCATTGATTGTATATACATCGGAGAGCGTAGGAACATCTTTAATGATACTTTTCCCATCACTTGCTAATAATGTTGCAGCGATAACTGGCAAAACGGCGTTTTTAGCACCTTCTACTTTAACTGTCCCGCTAAGCCTTTTTCCGCCGCGGACGATGATTTTTTCCAAAAGTATTCCCCTCCGCGTCCATTTTCTCTATATTAATATTCAAACGTTATGATTGGTGTGCCAACTACAAAGTTCGTTCGGTCACCCAATCCTTCTGTCCGTAGCCCAAACTGCAAATTTAATTTCTCTTTTGTCAAAGGTTGTTTAAACAATGTTGAATGTGCAGATATTGATGTAAAGTTCGTTTCATGCACACTCTCAATTTCCCTTGCTTGGAACATATCTAACAGGTCTTCAGTTTTAGAGTTTAAAACCGAATCCATATTATCATTGATAGACCCTTTAATACAAGAAAAAATTGAAGGAGTCCCTATAAATAGGTCATTCACCCTGTTCTGGAATGTAGTCGTAAAAAATGCCGAATTAGCTTTTCTCCACTTTTTTCCCTTCACTTCGTAAATAACATAGGTAACTTTATCAAATTTCTCTTCCGTTGTCATTATTTTGATAGACTCGGTTAGACCTGAATCGACATTGTAAGTTAACGCCTCAGCCTTCCAGCCGGAAGCATCATCTTTCCGGTGCCATTGAAATTGAGGGTATTTTTGTTTTAAAGCCGCAACTTCGCTTTCAAACTCTCGTTTAGTTGTAATCTCTTTTTTTATTTCTCTAGTGAGTACAGACCAATCTTCTATGCCTAAATCCTTATCCTTTTGTAACAGTCCCACCAATTTAACTATATCTGGTTTACTTTCTGCCACAATCGTACTATTCCCAATTAAAATCACCATCAAACCAAGAAATACTATGTATGTTAACATTTTTTTATTTAAAATATACATGTTAAATCCCTCCCCTTTTACACATTCTTTCCATAAGGAGAGAGATCATACTTCGAGTTTTCCGACAATTGGTGACACATTCCGCCTTAAAATGGCAGTAAGCATGGCGAATACAAGAGTAGAATCATATTTTGCTATAAGAAAAGTCTTACAGCTTATCAGTCATCACTAAACATATACGGGAGTTGGTTTGCAAATCCCAGGTAGTCAAGGAAGAAGTTACTAACAACTGAACCTATGGCAACCGTTAATAAAATGTATAAAACCCTGGCCTTGATGACCGAATTGGATCTTAAGATTTTATCGAAATGTAATGCCTGTAAAGCCCACCAGGTAACTGCTATGAAAAACAAATGTGCAATTATTCCTGTTAAAGCCTGCTGTCCCATTGCTGAAAACATGTACATACCTCCTAAATGACACCCGAACTCTATTCTAACACAAAACCCCTTCGTATTTGGAATATAAAAGGAAGAATTGCAAAATATCTTTTTAAAACTGTAAATAGAGGCTTGATCCAATGGAACAAGCCTCTGATACAGGCATTATATCATTTACTCGAAATAAAGTCTGTAAATTCACCAAATTGATCATGAATAAAATCAAAGGCAATATTTGGCGCCACCCCGAAAAGTATGGTGCCTATTACGCAAATGATCAACACGGTGTAAAGACCCCAACGAATTTTAATGACCTTCTCTGAATGAATGGGTCGGAAATAGACCTGGACCAATAATCCGAAATAGTATACATAGGACACAATGGTACCTGCGATCATGATCCCCGCAAGGACAAAATGTCCAGGCTCCGTAATGAATGTTCCAAGGAAAATATTGAGTTTGCCAATGAATCCTGTCGTCCCGGGAATTCCAGCAAGTGACAGGATAAATACAGTAAATGATATGGCAAGATACGGGGATTTCCTCCCCAGTCCTGCAAGAATGCTAATGTCTTCCGATCCACTTTGACTGGAGAGCAGCTGAATGACTGCAAATACACCGATATTCATCAATACATAAGCCAGTAGGTAAAACCAGACTGTATCCAACAGGAAATATCCCCCACCCAATGTAGCAACCGCTACAAGGAGATAACCCGCATGGGCGATGCTTGAATAGGCGAACAACCGTTTTAAATTTTGCTGCCTTAACGCAATCACATTTCCAATGATGATTGTCAGACCTGCCAATGAAGCTATATAGATATTGTTTTTTTCCAAAAAGTCGAGCGCTCCGAATGTATCACCGGATGCCGTTAGGAACAACGAAAGAAAAATTCGCAGGATGATGACGAAACCCGCTATTTTCGAAATTACACTTAAGAAGGCTACGACCGGTGTCGGTGCCCCCTCATAGACATCCGGCGCCCACATATGAAAGGGAGCGGCAGCTATCTTGAAGGATAAACCGACAAATACCATGAAGAAAGCGAGGCCCATGATGTATTGCAGCTGACCGTCCGTCATCGCAGCCATCGTCCGGCTCATCTCGCCTAGATTGACAGAACCAGTCACACCATATAAATAGCTCATCCCGAATAAAGTGATTGCCGTGGAAATGCCTCCGTTTATCACATACTTCATGGACGCTTCGTTAGACTTCCGATCATGTTTACGCATTCCGACTAGTATATAAGATGAAAGGGAAAGAAGTTCCAGTCCAACGAACAGGGTTATCAAATCCCCGCTTGAGGACATGACCATCGCTCCAAGCAAAGCGGTCAGGAAAAGATAATAAAATTCCCCCCGATGTTCCCGCAGCCCCTCTTTAGGTTCATATTCTTCAGCCAGAAGGATGATTAGGCCCGCTCCGAATAATAAGAGTAGCTTAAATGCTTTTGCAAATGAATCTAACCGAAACGTATCGGATAAGATACTGACTGTTTCAAAGGATAGTAAGCTAATCAGTGACAAACATGCCAATATGATTCCGGTTAGCGCGAGCCATGCCAGTTTTCTCCGATTAAAGTGCTTCGGCCAGAATAAATCCAATATCGAAAGAATCATGGCCGTTCCCAGGATGATGAATTCCGGCATCATCGCTCCCCAATGATAAGAAAGCATTGTGTTCAAATCCATCCTTCATCGCCCCCCTAAAGCTAGCATCATGGCTTCAATCGTTCCTTGAAGAGGCCCGCCTAACAAATTTGGGTATACCCCAACAGATATTATCAAACCGAGAAGAACCAATGCCGGTACAAGCTCCCAGCCTCTAAGGTCCCGTTTCTCTTTCTCTACCAAGCTATCATTTTCCCCGAAGGTCATCAACATGACCGCCCTCAGGATATAAACAGCGGTTAATACCAGCCCGATCACACCAATTGCTGCAAGCAATGGCTGACTCTTGAATAAGCCAAGAAATACCATGAATTCACTGATGAAGCCAGACATGCCAGGCAAACCGAGTGAAGCCATCCCGCACGCTAACATAACCCCTGAAAAAACCGGCATCGACTTGGCCAATCCACCAAGCTTAGGAAGCATGGTGGTTCCCGTCCGCTCATACAACACACCCACCAAGAAAAACAACAAAGCAGCAATTAGCCCATGTGATATGACTTGAAAGATAGCTCCCTGAATGCCCGCTTCATTCAAGGCTCCCAGCCCCATCATGACGATTCCCATATGCGAGATTGATGAGTATGCTAAAACGAGCTTGAAATCCGTTTGTACCAATGCTAGAAATGCACCATATAAAAAACTGAGGACCCCAATCAGGACAACGGTAAAGGCCAAGCTTTTATATTGTTCAGGAAATATCCCCATTCCAAACCGGATGATTCCGTAAGCCCCTATTTTCAATAGGACACCAGCATGAATCATGACTATGGATGGAGGTGCTTCCGCATGGACCCGCACCATCCAGCTGTGAAATGGAAATACGGGCAGCTTTATCGCAAATGCAACGAGAAAGGCCAGGCATAAACCAAACTTCATCGAACCGGATATGGGCGCAAAAAGCGAAACACCACCCATTGTCATCATCTGTGTCAATGCCGCAATATTGGTCGTACCTGTCCTGGCAAACAAAATCAAAATGACCACCAATAAAACTGCCGAACCGATGCCATTATAAATCAGAAAACTATAAGACGCTTTCTCCCTCTCCAGAAAGCCCCACCTACCAATCAAAAAGAAAGCGGGGATCAAGGTCATTTCAAAAAAGATGAAAAAAAGGATCAAATTTTCTGCGGTGAAGACACCGAGCATCCCGATCTCCAAAATCAAAAATAACAAATAATACCCTTTCCATTCTTGTTTTATATATATGGAGGCGATTGCGGCAAGTGAAGAAATGATTGTCGTCAATAATATGAAGATGAGACTTAACCCATCCAGGCCCAACTCAAAGTCAACTGTGAAGAGTTTGGGATCATACATCTCCAAATTCCCAAATCTGATCCAATTCAACTTAATGTCAAAGATGGATAGGGCCACTCCCGAATAATATTGACTGCATAGAAAGAACGATAGGAAAAGGGGAGGCAGTGTTCCGAAAAAGCCAAATTGTTTAATCGTCCTTTCCTCTTTCTTCGGCATTAGGGCAACCATCACAATGCCCAGCAGCGGTGAGAACACTAGAAGCGAGAGCAAATAGACATTCATCTTAGATACCCCCCAGTTAATGCAAAAATCACCAATAGTACCGCAAGTCCCAGAAAGGCTATCATGCCATATTGCTGTACCTGTCCCGTTTGCAGTTTAGACCCTAATTTCCCCAATCCCTCTATTGAACTTGTTACGGTGGATACCAAGCCACCGACAACGAACCTTTCAAAATAAGATAGGAAAATACTAAAGCCTTTGATTGCATAGCCTGCTGTGAAATGGTAAATCTCATCAATATAATACTTATTTTCCAAAACTCTATATAACTCGGAGTTTTCCTTGACAAGCCATACCCGAGGTAACTTCTTTTTAGCATATATCATATATGCAAGGAATATCCCGGCAAGTGATACAAGTACAGCCATGAACATGATCCAAACGGGTCCCTCACTATGGCTGGCTCCTAGAAGAGTTTCATTTCCCTCCACAAGCCACTCTCCCAGGAAAGTCCCAAACCACGGTGTTTGGATATACCCACTGATTACAGCAAGCAATGCCAATACGAGCATGGGAATTAACATGATGGAAGGTGAGTCCTTAACCTGTTTTACTTGACTGCGTGAATCTCCTGCAAACATCATGAAAAACAGCCGGAACATATAAAACGCGGTTAAAAAGGAGGTCATCACCGCAAGTCCAAACAACACATAATTGCCGTTCTCCCAGGCTGCCATTAGAATTTCATCTTTACTGAAAAAACCTGAGAGCAAGGGGAACCCTGATATCGCCAAAGTTCCAGTCAAGAACAGCGGCCCTGTCCAATTCAATTTCCCCCATAATCCACCCATCTCTTCTATGTCCTGTGTATGTATAGCATGAATAACACTGCCTGCTGCCAAAAACAGCAATGCTTTAAAAAAGGCATGGGTCATTAAATGAAACACACCCGCCACATATCCGGCAGTACCCAAAGCAAGCATCATAAAACCAAGCTGAGAGATTGTCGAATAGGCCAATACCCGCTTAACATCCTTTTGCACAATAGCGATGCTTGCGGCAAATATGGCTGTAAATCCACCTGTTATTGCTACGACTTGCATCGCCGCTTCACTAGCGACGAATAACGGAAACATGGTCGCCACCAGGTATACCCCTGCAGCAACCATGGTTGCTGCGTGAATCAATGCGGAAACCGGAGTCGGTCCCTCCATCGCATCCGGAAGCCATGTGTGTAGTGGAAATTGTCCAGACTTCCCAACCGCACCGATAAAAATCAAAATAGCGATCAAAGTCAGTCTTTCATTTGATATCACGCCTGATTGAATGGCTTGAAAGATCTCTCCAAATTCAAAGCTTCCCGTTTCCCAGAATAGTAGAATAATACCGATTAAGAGCCCTACATCCCCAATCCTGGTCATGATGAATGCCTTCTTCGCTGCATTCTTGGCTTCCAGTTTATAAAAGTAAAACCCAATAAGCAGGAAAGATCCCACCCCGACCAATTCCCAGAAGATATAAAGCTGTAATAAATTTGGTGCCATGACAAGTCCAAGCATGGCAAAGGTGAAGAAGCCCAGATAAGCATAAAAAATGGAGAATCGCACTTCACCCTTCATATACCCCTTCGAATATATCTGGACAAGCAGGCTGACAAGTGAAACGATCACGAGCATCAAGGCATTAAGCTGGTTGATTTCAAACCCCGCTGTAAGTTGCGTCCCCCCGAAGGAAAGCCAATCTATCGATATTTTATAAGTAGGTTCTTTAAATCGTTCCATCAAGGTAAGCAGCGATAGAACCAACGAAGCCATTGTACATATTATTCCTATAAAGGCCCCTCGTTCCCGCAACCGCCCACCCGATAGAAGCAGAACCAGAAACGTGACGAGTGGAAAGATCGGTATGAGCCAAGCGTTCTCCATCATCGTATCAAATCCCCTTCTTCATTTATATAAACCTTCAATGCTTCATAATATCCATTTCATCGACATTGACCGTCTTCCGATTCCGATAAAGGGACATTAATATAGCCAGCCCTACAGCTGCCTCGGCCGCAGCGATCGTAATCGTGAATAACGAAAACACTTGACCCGTAATGGATGGCGTTACACCGAATTTACTGAAGGCAACTAAATTGATATTAGCAGCGTTCAGCATCAGCTCGATTGAAATCAAAACAATGACCGCATTTCTCTTCGTCAAAGCGCCATACAGTCCTATACAAAATAAAACGAGTGCCAATACAAGATAAGCCGACAAGGGAACTCCCGTCATGATCGATCTCCCTCCCCATCATCTTTTTTAGCCAATACGATGGCGCCGACAAGTGCAACAAGCAGTAGTACCGACATTACTTCAAATGGAATGACATATTTTGAAAAAAGTTCGATTCCTATTTGTTTTGTATTTTCCTCATGCAAGGCGGTTGGCTGTACAGGGATATCCAGATTATAAATACCCAGATAAACCGCCACGGCGAATCCAGCAATAGCTGCCAGCAATGAGAATCTCCCCCAGCCCCCTTTAACGGGTTCATCACTTTCTTGGTGTTTAGTGAGCATAATTCCAAATAACATCACAATCGTTATTGCCCCTGAATAAATAAGGATCTGGACAATGGCGACGAACTCAGCCGAAAGCAACATATAAATTCCAGCAATGCTCAAGAAAGTAAAAACGAGTGCAATTACCATGTGCACCACTTTTGTTAAGGTAATTAACAGCACCCCGCCTAATATGGCGACGAGTGCCAAACCAAAAAAGGCAATTAATTCACCGGACAAACTCATACTTTATTCACCTTCCGGATATTTTCATCATTTTCATCAAGCCACTCCAGATTTTTAAATAAATCATCACGGCTATACTCCGCCAGCTCAAATTTATTCGTCATCACGATTGCTTCTGTCGGGCATACCTCCGTACATAAATCACACAAAATGCAAATCTCGAAATTAATGTCATACGTATCAATAATTTTACCTTTTTTTGACGGGTCCGGATGTTTTTTACCAGTTAATTGAATACAATCGGTTGGACAAATAGTCACGCATTGATTACATACAATACACTTTTCAGGATAGAATTTTTGGATTCCGCGGAATCGGTCAGGGAGCGGCAGCGGCTCATTCGGGTAGTCATAGGTCACTTTTTTCCTCGTCAAGTTCTTTAATGTATAGGTTAAACCTTTTGCTAAACCAAGCATATAAATCCCTCGCTTTCTGACCCGCTTAAGTTTTTAAAAAAGGTTAATTAATTCTTTTATAAGTGCCGTCAAAAATATATTTGCCAATGCAACCGGAAGCAGCACTTTCCATCCGAACTCCATCAATTGATCTGCCCTTATTCGAGGAAAAGTCACCCGGATCCAGACCAATACATAGAAAACAACACTAAACTTGAGACCGAACCAGATGGCTGCCGGAATAAAATCCAAAAACGGAATAGAATTCCATCCTCCTAAAAATAATACAGTGGTTAGCGTGGCCATTGCAAACATATACACATATTCGGATAACATAAAGAAGGCCCAGCGAAATCCAGAGTATTCAACATGATAGCCTGCAACAAGTTCGGATTCCGCTTCCGGCAGGTCAAAAGGAACCCTGTTCAACTCGGCAACCGATGCAATAAAAAACACGATAAACGCAATCGGCTGAAGAAAAATGAACCAAACCTTCTCCTGGGCTGCAACTATTTCATTCAAGTTTAAACTGCCTGTTAAGAGGACGATTCCCACTAGTGACATCACCAACGGGATTTCATAAGATATCATTTGCGCGGCTGCCCTCATTCCGCCAATCAAAGAATATTTATTATTGGATGCCCAACCCGCAGTGACGATGCCGATGGTCGATATGCCGGAAATGGCAATATAATATAGCAATCCAACACCTATATCAGCAAATTGGAAGGCATCGGTGAACGGCAAGGTGGCAAGGACCATGAAAGCCGGTGCAAAAGCAATCACTGGAGCTAATATATATAGCGGCTTATCGGCTTTTTTTGGTATCGTATCTTCCTTGATCAGAAGTTTCAAAACATCGGCAACGGTCTGCAAGAGACCCCATTTCCCCCCAATTTGGTTGGGACCGACACGCATCTGCATAAACCCCATGATTTTTCGCTCCGAAAGGATTCCATAGGTTACGAACCCTAATACAACGAATAGCAGCAGGACTGCCAAACCAAAAAAAATGCCAAAATTCAGTAGGCTAGGAGTGGATTGGAGCAAATCCTTGATCATTTATCCATCCACCTCCCCTAGAACGATATCGATTGCACCTAATATCGTTATCAAGTTTGCCATATTTTCCCCTTCCAATAATTTCGGAAGAATTTGCAGATTATAAAATGAAGGTCTGCGAAATTTCAAACGATATGGCTCCTTTTTCCCTTCACTCGCGATATAACAGCCGATTTCCCCTCTTGGTGATTCAATTCGGACAAATGCTTCACCCTTAGGAACCTTTATTATTTTTGGGACCTTAGCAAGAACCGGCCCTTCTGGAAATTGCTCAACCGCCTGCTCAATGATTTTCAGTGATTCTTCGATTTCTTCCATTCTACAGTGATAGCGTGAAAAGGCATCACCCTCTTCCCTTGTAGGAACATCAAAGGTGAACCTGTCGTAAATGGAATATGGTTCATTTTTCCGTAAATCCCATTTCACGCCTGTACACCTTAAGTTGGCACCGCTAAGCGAATACTGCAATGCCTCTTCTTTCGTATAGATGCCCACCCCTCTAACCCGGTTAACAAAGATTTCATTCCCTGTTACTAACTCATGGTAACCGGCAAGCTGCTCCCTCATATAAGGGACAAACTCGGCCACCTTCGCAATCCAGTCATCAGGAGCATCCCATTTCACACCTCCGACACGCATATAATTGAATGTAAGACGTGCTCCTGACAATTCAGTCAATAAGTTAACGATCATTTCACGTTCTCGAAAAGCGTATAGGAAAGGGCTCGTCGCACCTATATCAAGCAAGTAAGTACCCCACCAGACAAGGTGGCTTGCGACTCTGCCCAATTCCATGGCAATTACGCGCAAATATTCTGCCCTTTCGGGGATTTCCACCCCCATCATTGTTTCAACAGCATGGCAAAGCACATAATTATTTGTCATTGCGGCTAGATAATCGAGTCGATCGGTATATGGAATTATTTGTGTATATTGCAGATTTTCCGCTAGTTTTTCAGTACCGCGATGCAGATACCCAATGACAGGGGTAGCCTCTTTTATAATTTCACCGTCAATCTTGATGACAAGCCGAAAAACACCATGTGTACTCGGATGCTGCGGCCCGACATTGAGAAGCATTTCTTCGGTCCTTAACATTGGGCTTACACCTCCACATCATAAGGCTGATAATCTTTTCTAAGGGGATACCCTTTCCAATCATCACCAAGTAAAATCCGCTTTAAGTCAGGATGTTCTTGAAAATTAATACCTAATAAATCGTAAGCCTCACATTCCGGCCAATTTGCACCTGGCCATAATGGAGCTAATGATGGAATAACGGGAGAATCCCTATCCAGCTTCACCTTTAAGGCAACCGATTGGTTCATATTGAATGAATGCAAATGTACATAAATTTCCATATGGGATTCAAAATCCGTTCCATGAAGTTCCGATAAATACGAAAAGTTAAGCTGTTCATCATACCGCAGAAATTTTGCTATTGAGAAATATGTATCCGGATTAGCCACTAAAGTGGGTACATCTTTTGATAGTCTATTAATATAGTGGTCTATTAATGCCTCTTGCCCTACATGCCTTTCAATAGCATGAACAATTTGATCGAGTTTGGACTGGTTTGGAGAAAGATCATCTGGGGTGATAACTTCCTTGCTTTCCTTTACAGCAGTCCTGGCCTTCGCAACAGCAGCGGCTTTCGCCTTGGCCGCTGCAATAGCCTTTGCCTTCGCAGTTTCAAGATCATCACCATTATCCCTTGATTCCTTTCGGGCCAATGCTGCCGCCTTCGCTTTGGCCGCTGCCGCTGCCTTTTGCTTCGCTACGTCCATTTCTCCTTCCGGTTTTTCCGTCCCTTCCTCTTTCGCCTGTTTTCGGGCCAGTGCTGCCGCCTTCGCTTTGGCCGCTGCCGCTGCCTTTTGCTTCGCTACGTCCATTTCTCCTTCCGGTTTTTCCGTCCCTTCCTCTTTCGCCTGTTTTCGGGCCAATGCTGCCGCCTTCGCTTTGGCCGCTGCTGCTGCCTTTTGCTTCGCTACGTCCATTTCTCCTTCCGGTTTTTCCGTCCCTTCCTCTTTCGCCTGTTTTCGGGCCAGTGCTGCTGCCTTCGCCTTGGCCGCTGCCGCTGCCTTTTGCTTCGCTAAATCGGTTTCTCCTTCCGGATTCTCCGTCCCTTCCTCTCTCGCCTGTTTTCGGGCCAATGCTGCCGCCTTCGCTTTGGCCGCTGCCGCTGCCTTTTGCTTCGCTAAATCGGTTTCTCCTTCCGGATTCTCCGTCCCTTTTTCTTTCGCCTGTTTTCGAGCCAGTGCTACAGCCTTCGCCTTGGCCGCTGCCGCTGCCTTTTGTTTCGCTAAGTCTTGCTTTTCACTCATCTATATCACCCGCTTTCCGGTTTTCGCCTCGTAACGGATTTTTTCTTTTAATTTATTGATTCCATAAATAAGTGCTGCTGGGTTTGGGGGACACCCCGGTATATATACATCGACAGGTACTATTTGATCTACTCCTTTGACCACCGAGTAGGAGTGAACATAAGGCCCTCCTGCAGTTGCACAGGATCCCATTGCAATAACCCATTTCGGTTCCGGCATTTGTTCGTATAATCTACTAATTATTGGAGCCATTTTTTTCGTTACCGTTCCTGAGACAATCATGACATCCGATTGTCTGGGTGATGTCCGAAAAAACGAACCAAACCGGTCCAAATCATAATGAGAGGAGCCTACGCCCATCATTTCAATTGCACAACATGCTAATCCGAAAGTCATCGGCCAGAGTGAGTTACTTCTAGCCCAGCCTTTTATTTGTTCAAGTGTGGATAAAAAAATATTATGACGCATTTCTTCCATTTCTTTAGGGGTAAGTTCATCTAACTTCAATTCCACTTCAACACCTTCTTTTTCCAAGCGTATATTAGCCCTAGCATAAGGATAAGAACAAAAAATAACATTTCGATCAGAGCAAACAGCCCTAGTTCATCGTAGGCAACCGCCCATGGATAAAGAAAAACAGTTTCTACGTCAAATATGACGAACATCAGTCCGAATAGATAATACCTGACATTGAATTGAACCCTTGAATCCTGAAAAGGCTCGATTCCACTTTCATAAGTCGTATATTTCATATCAGTCGGTTTATAAGGCCTTAGCAGTCTACCAAGAAATAATGCGACCACAGGTAATAAAATGCCGAGACAAAGAAAAACAAATACAATTAAATAATTATTTTGGTAAATATGCAGCTGTCCCATGTTCATCTCCCTTTATGGATAAATCATGTTAAATGGATGCATTTAAAATTTGCTTGTCTTCTTTTTTGGTGGATACCGTTTTAAATATTATGCAGGGTGACATTCTTTTAGAAGCAACGTGACAGGAGGAGGTATGAAGCAATTAATGTAAGCGTATACATTATATCATCAGGATAATCGCATGTCGATGAGTGAAGGTTTAATATGGAAAATACTTTATCCTATAATTCGATTTTTTTTTCGAATGCACAACATTTTTTTCCAAATTTCGCTATTAAATGATAAATAGCTTGAAAAACCATTAAAAAAAACACCTGATCTTACCAGGAATGGCTAGATCAGGTGTTTTCATCATTTAAAGTTATCGCATTTCTGCAATTTGGATCCGGTTGATGGCACGTTTAAGCGCTAAATTAGCTCTTTTGTCATCATTTGATCCATCATTGTTCTGCAATCTTTGTTCAGCACGAGCTTTTGCTGCTTGAGCACGTGCAAGATCGATAGTTTCAGCTCTTTCAGCAGATTGAGCTAAAATGGTTACCACATCAGGGCGAACTTCTAAGAAGCCACCATTTACAGCTACATAGTCTGTGTTGCTTCCATTTTTAAGACGGACAGCACCAATGGTAAGTGGGGCTACAGTTGGAACGTGTCCAGCCATGATTCCCAGCTCACCGCTTTTAGCTTTAGTGCTTACCATTTCAACTTCTGCATCATATACTGGGCCATCGGGAGTAACAACATTGACTTTAATGGTCTTCATTTCATTCCCTCCTAGGTCCCTTTAATTAAGCCATTTCTTTTGCTTTGGCAATAACTTCTTCAATGCGACCAACTAGACGGAAAGCATCTTCAGGAAGGTCGTCATATTTTCCAGCTAGGATATCTTTGAATCCTTGGACTGTTTCTTTAACTGGTACATAAGATCCTTTTTGACCAGTGAATTGTTCAGCCACGTGGAAGTTCTGCGACAAGAAGTTTTGAATTCTACGAGCACGGGCAACGATTACTTTTTCGTCTTCGCTTAATTCATCCATACCCAAGATGGCAATAATATCTTGAAGTTCTTTATATTTCTGTAAAGTCGATTGCACTTGACGAGCCACTTTATAGTGCTCAGCCCCAACTACTTCTGGGCTAAGGGCACGAGAAGAAGACGCCAATGGATCAACTGCTGGGTAAATACCCATTTCAGAAAGTTTACGCTCAAGGTTAGTTGTTGCATCCAAGTGAGCGAAAGTTGTAGCTGGAGCCGGATCCGTATAGTCATCGGCAGGTACATAGATCGCTTGAATGGATGTAACAGAACCTTTATTTGTTGAAGTGATACGTTCTTGTAATTGACCCATTTCAGTAGCAAGCGTTGGTTGGTAACCTACCGCTGAAGGCATACGGCCTAATAGGGCAGAAACCTCAGAACCTGCTTGTGTGAAACGGAAAATGTTATCGATGAAGAAAAGAACGTCTTGTCCTTGTTCGTCACGGAAATATTCAGCCATTGTCAAACCGCTTAGGGCAACACGCATACGTGCACCTGGTGGCTCGTTCATTTGTCCGAATACCATCGCCGTTTTCTTAATAACACCAGAATCAGTCATCTCGTAGAAAAGGTCATTCCCTTCACGAGTACGCTCACCTACACCAGCGAATACCGAGATACCGCCGTGCTCTTGTGCGATGTTATTAATAAGTTCTTGAATAAGTACAGTTTTACCAACACCGGCTCCACCGAAGAGACCGATCTTACCACCTTTGATGTAAGGTGCAAGTAAATCTACTACTTTAATACCCGTTTCAAGAATTTCAACTGATGTTGATAATTCCTCGAATGTTGGTGCTTGTCTGTGAATTGGATCACGACGCACCTCTGCTGTAAGTGGTTCAAATAGGTCAATGTTTTCCCCTAATACGTTGAAAACGCGACCTAGAGTAACTTCACCTACAGGTACTGAAATTGGAGCTCCTGTATCAACAGTCTCTGCACCACGAGTTAAACCATCAGTGGAAGACATTGCTACAGTACGAACTGTATTATCACCTAGTTGAAGGGCCACTTCAAGAGTTAGTCCTGTACCAGACGCTGTATTTTCGATTCTTAACGCGTTATAGATCTTAGGAAGTTGTCCGTCTTCGAATTTCACGTCAACAACCGGACCCATAACTTGAGTAACGCGTCCTATATTCATCGTTTTCCCTCCTAACGTTGCTTATAACGACTATCAAGTTTATGGAACGGCCAGCATATCGTCCGGGCCGACCGCCCCTTTAATGATTTTATTCTAAAGCTGCTGCACCGCCGACAATCTCTGTAATTTCTTGAGTGATCGCTGCCTGACGTGCACGGTTATATTGTAATGAAAGTGAGTCAATCAACTCTTTTGCATTATCGGTCGCATTTTTCATTGCAGTCATACGTGCAGAGTGCTCACTTGCTTTACCATCTAACAAAGCACCATAAATCAAACTTTCTGCGTACTGAGGCAGTAATACCTCAAGAATTTCTTCTGCATTCGGTTCAAATTCATAAGAAGTCAATGTTGCATTGGAAGTATTAAAGTCAGCTAACGGAAGGACTTGCTTTTCCGTTACATCCTGCTGGATTGGGCTGACATAATGGTTATAGTACATATAAAGCTCATCACACAGCTCATTCAGATATAAATTCACTGTCGATTTTGCAAGGGAGCTAATGTCAGCGAAAGACGGCTGATCAGGAACCCCGATTACTTCAAGCTCTACGTGCATGTTACGGCTGACAAAGAAATCACGGCCAACCCTTCCGATTGCGATAATGACGAACTCATCATTGGATTTATGGCGTTCAAGAATAGTTTTATGAACGTGGCGAAGGATGCTACTATTGTAAGCCCCAGCCAATCCACGGTCCGATGTGATTACCAAGTAACCGGTTTTCTTAACGGGACGTGAAGTAAGCATTGGATGAGATGCATCCGTGCTTCCGTTCGCAATACTAGATACCACTTCTTGAATTTTTTCCATATATGGAACATATGCTTTAGCATTAGCTTCTGCACGGTTCATTTTAGAAGCAGATACCATCTGCATCGCTTTTGTAATTTGACTCGTCTTTTTCGTTGAAGTAATCCGAGACTTAATATCGCGTAAAGAGGCCATTCATTCTCACCACCCTTTATAAATTAGTTAGACCTTATTATTCAGAAATAACGAAGTTCTTTTTGAATTCGTTAATTGCAGCAACGATAGCAGCGTCTTCAGGAAGACCTTTTGTTGTGCGAATGTGATCTAATAATTCCGGATGAGAACGATCTAGGAACACATAGTATTCTTCTTCAAAACGAAGGATATCCGATACTGGAATATCATCTAAATGACCTTTAGTCAATGCATAGAAAATCATGACTTGTTTTTCTACTTTGATCGGTTTGTTTAGATCTTGCTTAAGCACTTCAACTGTACGAGCACCACGGTTAAGTTTTGCTTGTGTTGCAGCATCCAGATCAGAACCGAATTGAGAGAATGCTTCCAATTCACGGTATGAAGCCAAGTCAAGACGTAATGTACCGGCAACTTTCTTCATCGCTTTAATTTGTGCAGATCCACCTACACGTGATACGGAAAGACCAGCGTTAATCGCAGGACGTACACCTGAGAAGAACAAATCGGATTGCAAGAAGATTTGTCCATCAGTGATGGAAATGACGTTTGTTGGGATGTAAGCAGAGATGTCGCCTGCTTGTGTTTCAACAAATGGAAGCGCAGTGATTGAACCGGCACCTAAAGTGTCATTCAATTTTGCTGCACGCTCAAGTAAACGGGAGTGCAAGTAGAATACATCCCCTGGGAATGCTTCACGACCTGGAGGACGGCGAAGTAGCAAGGAAAGTTCACGGTATGCAGATGCTTGTTTAGAAAGATCATCATAAACCACAAGAACGTGCTTGCCAGCGAACATGAACTCTTCACCCATTGTCACACCAGCGTATGGAGCCAGGTATAAAAGTGGTGCTGGTTGAGAAGCTGATGCAGATACAACGATTGTGTAATCCAAAGCACCATTTTTACGTAGTGTTTCAACTGTTCCACGAACCGTTGATTCTTTTTGACCGATAGCAACATAGATACAGATCATATCTTGGTCAGCTTGGTTAAGGATTGTATCGATCGCAACTGATGTTTTACCAGTTTGACGGTCACCAATGATTAACTCACGTTGTCCACGACCGATTGGAACTAATGCATCGATTGCTTTAATACCTGTTTGTAAAGGTTCATGAACTGATTTACGGTCCATTACACCTGTTGCAGGGCTTTCGATTGGACGAGTTTTTGTCGTAGCGATCGGGCCAAGACCATCTAATGGTTGTCCAAGCGGATTCACGACACGTCCGATTAATTCTTCTCCAACTGGCACTTCCATGATTCTGCCAGTACGGCGAACTTCACTGCCTTCTTTAATGTCTCTGAATGGTCCAAGAATAACAACACCCACGTTATTTTGCTCAAGGTTTTGTGCTAATCCCATTGAACCATTGGAAAATTCTAAGAGCTCCCCAGACATTGCATTATCTAAACCATGAACGCGTGCGATACCATCACCAACAGTGATAACCGTACCAACATCACTTACTTTAATTTCCGACTGATAGTTTTCAATCTGCTTTTTAATCAGCGCACTGATTTCTTCAGCTTTGATGCTCATGAATTTCACCCCTATCTGTGAATATTAACCTAATAGTTGTTTGCTAAGGCGATCTAGCTTACCGCTAATCGTCCCGTCATATATGCGGTTACCGATTTGTAGTTTGATGCCGCCAAGGATATTGCTATCCGTAATATTAGTAATGCGTAAATTTCTTTTGCCGATTTTTGCAGCAAAAGATGTAGACACAGCTTCCACTTCCGTTTCAGTCAATGGACGAACTGTATAGACCGTTGCATCAGCTACTGAGTTTTCTTCATTCGCAAGTTCGATGAACTCTTGTGCCATTGCTGTCACATCATCTGTACGATGACGTTCCACCATTAACATCACAGTGTTTTGAACGGAAGAAGAAAGGCTTGCAAAAGCATTTGCAATCAAAGCGCCTTTTGCATCTTTAGTCATTTTAGGATGAGCCAGGAAGCTTAATAGCTCATTATCATTTGTGAAAACTTCATTCACTATGCGAAGCTCTTCTTCAAGTTGGTTAATGAGATTTTGCTCTTTCGCAATTTGGAAAAGGGCAACGGCATAACGCTTTGCTACTGTTATATCGCTCATTTCCCTTCTCCTGCCTCTTGAATGTAGTCATTAATCAATTGCTCTTGATCTGCTTCGGATAGTTCTTTTTCTATTACTTTAGAAGCAATAAGTACGGATAAAGATGCCACTTGCTCGCGTAATGCCGTAATGGCTTTTTCTTTTTCCTGTACGATTTCACGCTTAGCTGATTCTTTGACGCGGTCAGCTTCAAGACGTGCTTGATTCACGATCTCTTCACGCTGTGCTTCACCTTGAAGTTTTGCGTTTTCTATAAGTTGTCCCGCTTCAGTGCGAGATTGTTTTACGATTTCACGTTGTTCTTCTAAATATTTAAGTGCTTCTTGTCTGCTAGCTTCCGCTGCTTGAATTTCATTTGCAACATGTTCTTCACGTTGAGTCATGATGCCCATTAGAGGACCCCATGCAAATTTCTTCAGCAACGCTAACAAAATGATAAACATTACTAATTGGTATAACATGTCTCCGCCATTAAAGCCATGAGACGTTGACCCAAGTACAAAGCTGCTTGTTAACACGCTTGGTTCACTCCCTTCACGAGTTTCACTTCTTAAAGCGTTCATTCATATGAACTTTAGAAAACTATGCTCTTAAACTGTATAAAAACAGGATTGTGGACATAAAGGAAAGGCGAAGGTTCACATGGAACGAACTTCGCCATTTTTGAACTTTTTGAAGGTTCTATTAACCACCATATACCATAAACGCAATTACTACCGCGATGATAGGCATCGCCTCAACTAAACCTACACCGATGAACATTGTTGTTTGAAGCATACCGCGAGCTTCTGGTTGACGAGCGATACCTTCTACTGTTCTTGAAACGATAAGACCATTACCAATACCTGCACCTAGTGCTGCTAAACCAATTGCAATTGCTGCTGCAAGAAGACCTACTGAACCTGTCATTATAAATATCCTCCTTAGATTGTATCAAAATTTATTATTTTTTTAGTTCTAAATGAACTTATAATTAATGGTCGTCACTGACTTTATGAGACAGATAAACCATTGTTAACGTGACAAAGATAAACGCTTGGATACTACCGACGAAAATACTATAGCCTTGCCATACTAATGTAGGCACAATTGCACCAATAAATCCGGCAGCTCCACTAAATGCTAGCGATCCCGCTAATAAACTCAGCAAAACTTCACCAGCATAAATGTTACCATATAGACGCAGACCAAGTGTCAAGGAGTTTGTAAATTCCTCCACAAGAGTCATTGGGTTTTTATAAGCTTTAAAGTAACCCTTGGCGCCTTTCATTTTTATTGCATAGTAATGCGTTAAACCTAAAACCATGACTGCAAGAGTCAATGTGATAACTGGGTCGGCTGTTGGTGATTTCCACCAAAGCACACCATCGTAACTAATTGCAAACGGAAGACCTAGCATATTGGACACAAAAATGTACATTAGCAAAGTCATACCAAGCAGTTGAAACTGACCACCTGTTCTCCAGTCCATGTTACTATTAATAATACCCTTAACGAAATCCATAATCCATTCCATGAAATTCTGCATGCCAGTTGGCTTCATTGCAAGCTTACGTGTGCCAAGCACAGCAAGTATGAACACAACTAGACTAGCAACTGTTATCATTAGGACGTTACTCAAGTTAAAGGTCAGACCCATAAAATCGTGTAAGGGTGCTCCATGATTCAACTATATTCACCTCTCTTCCCCGCTATCGACGTATTAATTGGATGAAAAAATCTATAAAAATGACAATATAAGCTGTCATCAATCCCCATACAACACTTATCAGATGAAAATGCTCCGGAAATTCCAATGCAATGAGTACCGCTAGACCTGCGGATGCCATTCGAGTCATTGTCCCAAGAGATTTTGTTTTCTTTCCTTCATCGAGCGCCTGACTGAACTTTTTCATTTTCTGATTGATCAGCCATAAATTGTATAAACTCAAACTCGTACCCAGTATAAGCCCAGCAAAAACGGCTTGATAACTCGTAAGTCCCCATCCAACAACATAAACCGCCAGAAGAAAAATTATATATTTACTCTGCCTGTTGAACATGATTTTCATTTCTGGCATTTTTCATTTAATCTCCTGAGAAATATTTTCGTACTGAATGAAGCATTGCTTGTAAACCTAGCAAGTCCACAAAGAAGGCCAATTACTAATAGCAGCGGTTCGAATCTTAGGTTCTGACAAGTCATCTTTCCAAAGAGAAGATACCGAACAAAACTGATCCGACTATTTGAGAAAGAATCGCTGACATCAAAGTCATAGCCATTTTTAGAAGGCAATTATTTGACGCAAGTTGCATCCTCGCGGTTGAATTTGGTGGAGGATAGAAGACATTTCATGCTGTAAAAATCTGCATGCAGGGCTACTGAAAACCCTCTCATTTTACATCCTTTGTTAGCATACAATAGGCTAGAATCATTGTCAATGAGTGGTTAGTGAAATTTGTCACAGGTTTGTAATTATTAACGAATTGTTCACAAATTATCTTTTTAATACTATTGACATCCATTTTATTTTACATATTGTCCTGTGTTCACTCAATAAGTAACGTCTTTTCTATCCGATCTTCCCTTCCGTCTCTTCTCGCAAAGATTATCGCTTTATACACTCCTTTAGGCGGCAGGTTCTTTTTCAATACATCTTTTTTGATCAAACCGGAAGGTGCCGGTCTCGACCAATCCAAATAACCAACGAATTTCAAGCTGTCTTCCTCATAAAGGGCAATCCCGAATTCTTCAGCCCCCCGGGGAAGGTACATTTCGTATCGGTATGTGCCTACCTGGTCTCCTTGACCGAAATCAAAACCCATTACCCTTGGATAATCCGGCTCTTCCTTTACATATAAATAAGGAAGGGATATTTTTTTGGTTCCTTCCATTATAAGAAGGTATCCATCAAAGACCCCCTTTTTCAGCCTGGCTGGGTTGACCTGCAGTCCCACTTTAATCTTTTTCTTTTCCCGCGGATTCAAAGTAAGGGATTTCGGCAATTCCCAAGTGAGGCCCGTCTCTTTTAATGGGACCATAAAAGAGTACTTCCTCCTTTCCTTTCCGGTATTTTCAATGATTATCGTTTCATGATGCTCTTCAATTCCTTCTTTTTTGGTATACATCCCAAACGACAATGAGCTTGGATTCAAGAGAGTGTCCACTTTTAATGCTTCGTCGATCTGGATGCGTCCAGCCCCCTGTTCATATGTGTGATACAACTGATTAGCAGACTTCCTCAATGGCTTGGAAGTGCTCATCAATGCAGATTTCACTTGATCAGGAGTCCATTCCGGGTGTTTTTGCAGGATTAAGGCGCATGCTCCTGCAACATGCGGTGCTGACATACTTGTTCCATCCAGGGACATATATCCTTTAGGAATGGTGCTTTCAATTTCCACCCCTGGTGCCAATACGTCAGGCTTTATTCCCCATGATACGGTTACCGGCCCCCTAGAGCTAAAATCAGCGAGTCTATCTTGCTCGTTCTTATAAATAAAATTAACGGTTTTGCTGTGCTCTTGCTCCATGATTCGCTTAAGTCGCAATCCATCTCTTCTACTAATAGAAGCAGCAGGGATGTTCATTTCTTTTTCCAAGCTTCCAGTAAAGGTCCCGCTCGTATTATTATAAACAATTACCCCTTTTGCACCTGCCTTTTCCGCATTGGATATTTTTTGCTGGAAGGTAAGTGTGCCGCGCTCCATCAACACAATCTTATCCCGAACATGCTTCAGGTCTTCTTCATTTCCCAGTCCCCCGTATATGACATCCTCAGTAAATGTCAGCTTCCATTTCTCAGAGCCTTGAAACAAGGTTAAATGAGATTGATACTTTTTCGAACCAAGTCCGTAGACCATATAGGGAACCCTTAATGGTGGGGTCGACGCTCCAACGGAAATCGCTTTTTCTGCTGTTCCAGGGGAGCCGACAGTCCATACAGCCGGACCGGAATTCCCGTTTGATGTCACGGCAACGATGCCGCTTTCCACAGCCTTATTCAATGCAAGAGAGATAGGTAAATCAGGGCCATTGACGTTATTCCCAAGAGAGAGGTTCAATACATCCACCTTATCCTTCATAGCTGACTCAATAGCCGTCAGGACTTGCTCTGTATCCCCTGCTCCACCTGGTCCTAAAGCTCGATATGCATATATCTCCGCTTCTGGTGCGACGCCTTTCATTTTTCCATTGGCCGCAATGATACCTGCCACATGAGTTCCGTGTATTGTATCCAGCTCGCCTTGATTTTTGGTTTCCATCGGATCTTCATCACCATCAACCAGATCCTGCCCTCCTTTATAAGCACGTTGTAAATCTGGATGTGTATAATCGATCCCAGTATCGATAATTCCCACTTTTACCCCTTTCCCAGTGATTCGGTGATTCTCCTTATCGAAAAAACCCCTCACCCTGCCTCCTCCTATGTATGGGACACTTTCATCCAACACGGCATGATACATGGATACTTCCGTTACTGCCTGAATTTCATTCTCCTTTTTGAGTTGTTCTATTTCATTTATTTTTCCATGTAAGGAAAATCCATTCAGGGCAACCGAATAAACATTCCTTAATTGAAGGGATGGGTATTTTTCAAGCAGCTCTTTGATCTTTTTTTGCTGAAACGCCTTATCCATCATGACAACAGCCGTTACTTCCTTAGATTCAGATAGTTTTGGTAAAGGAGGCAGAATGACAGATGCCAATCCCTTTTCATTTGAATAAATACATATAAAAAGGAAAACAAACAATATGAACGTTTTCTTTCCCAATATAATCATCCCCTTAGCAGTTATCTTTTCTCAACAACCTTGGAGTATGCAAAATAAAAAAGGAAAAGCCGCATGGCTTTTCCTTTTTATGATTCAAATCTAGTTGGTGGTACATTTACTTGCTTAAAATAGTAACGGATGGCTTCAGCTATACGGGCCGAAGCATTTCCGTCCCCATATGGATTTGAAGCCTTGGACATCTTTTCATGCTCCCCTTTATTGGTGAGCAATTCATGTGCCATATTAAATATGGTTTTTTCATCAGTACCCGCCAACCTTAAGGTTCCGGCTGCAATCCCCTCTGGGCGTTCAGTCGTATCCCTTAAAACAAGAACAGGTACACCTAGTGACGGTGCCTCTTCTTGAATTCCTCCAGAATCAGTCAAAATCAGATAGGCTTTAGAAGCGAAGTTGTGGAAATCCAATACGTCCAGCGGTTCGATTAAATGAACCCGCGGATCGTCCCCGAGAATTTCGTTTGCCAGCTCTTGAACAACAGGATTTAAATGGACAGGATAAACCACTTGAACGTCATCATGTTCAGCAATGATTCTCTTGACGGCCCTGAAGATATTCCTCATTGGTTCCCCTAGATTTTCTCTGCGATGGGCGGTTAGTAAAATGAGCCTGTCTTCCCCTAGTCCTTTTAACACCGGGTGGGAATACGTGGACCGTACAGTTGTTTTCAAAGCATCGGTTGCCGTATTTCCCGTCACGAAGATACTGTCTCTCTTGTTTTCGTTCAGCAGATTCTCTTCTGCTTTTGAAGTCGGCGCAAAATGCAAATCCGCCATCGTACCGGTAAGCTGCCGATTCATCTCTTCCGGATAGGGGGAATACTTATTCCATGTGCGCAGCCCCGCTTCTACATGTCCAATGACGATCTGATTATAAAAAGCAGCCAGACTTGCGACAAACGTTGTGGTTGTATCACCGTGGACAAGAACAATATCAGGCTTGGCTTCCTTCATTACTGAATCAAGACCATTTAACGCTCTTGTTGTAATATCAGCAAGCGTTTGCCTTTCTTTCATTATGTTCAAATCATAATCTGGCTGAATGGAAAATAATTCGAGAACTTGATCTAACATTTGTCGATGCTGAGCCGTAACAGCAACGATCGGCTTGAAATATTCTGGGTGTTTTTGAAATTCGAGTACTAAAGGAGCCATTTTGACAGCTTCTGGTCTCGTCCCGAAAATTGTCATGACCTTTATCGGTTTGTTCATTCGTGACACCTCAGTTTCTTTCCTTATTTTGTGCCGAATAAACGATCTCCTGCGTCTCCCAGACCTGGAACGATATAACCATGTTCATTCAGTTTTTCGTCAAGTCCTGCAATATAAATATCAACATCAGGATGGGCTTCTTTCAATGCTTCCACACCTTCTGGAGCTGCAATCAAGCACATGAATTTAATATTGACTGCACCGCGCTTTTTAATAGAATTGATCGCTTCGATGGCTGAACCGCCAGTTGCTAACATCGGGTCAACGACAATGCATTCTCTTTCTGCCAAATCACTTGGCATTTTCGCATAATATTCAACCGGTTTCAATGTTTCGGGATCACGGTAAAGACCAACATGTCCGACCTTTGCAGCAGGAATCAGCTTAATGATTCCGTCCACCATCCCTATGCCTGCACGTAAAATCGGGACGATCCCCACTTTTTTACCAGAAAGCATTTTCACTTTCGCTGTGCTTACAGGTGTTTGGATTTCCACTTCTTCAAGCGGCATATCCCTTGTGATTTCAAATGCCATCAATGATGCAACTTCATCCACTAGTTCGCGGAATTCTTTTGTTCCTGTATTTATATCACGTATATAGGCTAATTTGTGTTGAATTAACGGGTGATCGAAAACATAAACTTTTCCCATTTAGCATCTCTCCAATTCCATTGCTTAGTTTTGCGCTTTTTTATGATTTCCCTAATCGAATAGAAAAATTTTTCGTGTCCTTTTAAAATTCACTTCAACCTATTTTACAGAAAAACGTTTCAATCTTCAATAAAGGTTTAGATGTCAGACCTATTTTCACTATTCGGACTCTTCTAACATACTGACCTCTATAAGGTGCAAAAAAACCGCCCCCTTTAAAAGGGAGCGGCTCCGATATTACAATGAAGGATATAATTCAAATTTGTTCGATAATGATTCAACACGCTGTTTTGCTTCTTCAAGCTTAGCAGCGTCTTCATTATTTTTCAAAACAAGTCCGATGATTGCAGCTATTTCATCCATGTCTTCCAATCCGAAGCCACGTGATGTCACTGCCGCAGTCCCAATACGAATACCACTCGTAACGAATGGTTTTTCCGGATCATATGGAATCGCATTTTTGTTAACAGTAATACCGATTTCGTCCAAAACATGTTCAGCGATTTTTCCCGTTAATCCAGTAGAGCGCACATCAAGAAGAATCAAGTGATTGTCCGTTCCATCAGAAACTAGGGTGAATCCTTCTTTCTTTAAACCTTCGCCCAAGCGTTTAGCATTGTCGATGATTTGTTGTGCATACACTTTAAATTCATCTTGAAGCGCTTCTCCGAATGCAACAGCCTTAGCGGATATTACATGCATCAATGGACCGCCTTGAATTCCAGGGAAGATGGATTTATCGATCTTCTTACCGAATTCTTCTTTACAGATGATCATTCCCCCGCGTGGTCCGCGAAGTGTTTTATGAGTGGTTGTCGTTACAAAGTCAGCATAAGGAATTGGGCTTTGATGTAATCCAGCCGCAACTAAACCTGCGATATGAGCCATATCGACCATTAAATAAGCACCGACTTCATCTGCAATTTCACGGAATCGCTTGAAATCAATTTCCCGTGGATATGCACTTGCACCCGCTACGATCAATTTCGGTTTGTGCTGACGCGCTTTTTCCAATACATCATTGTAATCGATACGGTGATCCTTTTCGTCGACACCATATTCAACAAAATTGTAGTTAACACCACTGAAGTTAACTGGACTTCCGTGTGTTAAGTGACCTCCATGTGAAAGGTTCATCCCAAGCACTGTGTCGCCAGTTTGAAGTACTGTAAAGTAAACGGCCATATTGGCTTGAGCTCCAGAGTGAGGCTGTACGTTCACATACTCTCCGCCGAAAATTTCTTTCGCACGCTCACGTGCAAGATCTTCAACGATGTCGACATACTCACATCCGCCATAGTAACGTTTTCCAGGGTATCCTTCTGCATACTTATTAGTCAGGACCGACCCTTGAGCTTCCATGACAGCTTCACTCACGAAGTTTTCAGAAGCAATAAGCTCAATTTTACTTCTTTGACGCCCTAATTCCAGCTGAATTGCGTTAAACACTTGCTCATCTTGCTTTGCTAAACGATTCATTCCGTAATTCCTCCTCAAATTGTGCGTGATTCGCTTTTTAGTTTTTATGTGCAACATGCCTTCAGGAAAGCATGAAAAAGCCTTACCAATAATTATTAGAAAATTCTACTCCATTTTAACATGTCTAATTTAGAAGCGATAGTCTATTTTTATCGAACATTAAATGTTTTTTCATTTAAAAATGTTCGTATTTAACATCTAAAACATGTTAAATAGCTCTTTAACCCTATATTTAATGAGTAAAATCACCATTCTATTAGCACCACAAAATAAAGTTTTTTTTGTGAACCCTACTTGATCTTTACGATTTTGCCCACATTCAATTAGAAAACAGCATTCCCCATCCGAGAAATGCTGTCTCATCCATTAAATACAACTCTTGTTTTCAGGGATGTCCTGATAAACGGCCCGCTCCCCGCCAATTAGTTTCGGGCGGGTTTTTGCCATGGTCACATGTGCATGTCCTATTTCTTTAATTGCAGATCGAACTGGAACCGCCACATGCTTCAAATGCATGCCAATGAAGGTGTCCCCAATGTCTATCCCTGCGTCCGCTTTAATGCGCTCAACGACGACAGCATCTTTCCATTGTTGATAGGCGAACGTCGCCATCGATCCCCCAGCTGTTCTGACAGGTACAACCGAAACTTCTTCATAATTGTTTCGAACCGCGATTTCCCTTTGCAAAACCAATGCCCTATTTAGATGCTCACAACATTGGTATGCAACCTGAACACCCGTTTTTTCTTGAAAATCGTTCACTACGGAAAAAATCATCCCCGCAACGTCGAGGGTCCCTTCAGTACCGATCCGTTTTCCAATCACTTCACTTGTACTGCAACCGATTACCAGTAGCTGTTTCTCTTTTAAAGCTGCCTCTTCTTGAAACTCAAATAATAGTTTCCGAAACTGGTTTTCCCATATCTCAAGCTCATTTGAAAATGTAGCATCACTTGTCATGAAAACGCATCCTTTCAATAAGAAAACTTGCTATCGGAAGAAAAGGGAGATCTCTCTAGATCCTTTTTTCCAAAACCTTAACGATTAGCTGTGTTTACCTTCATACTCCGCTATCTTACCGATCCTGTTTTGATGACGCCCGCCTTCAAATTCCGAAGTCAGCCATGTTTGTGCAATTTCCCTGGCAAGACCCGGGCCAATGACACGTTCACCCATCGCTAACATATTGGTATCATTATGCTGACGGGTCAATTTCGCACTATAGACATCATGAACCAATGCACATCGTATCCCTTTGACCTTATTGGCTGCAATGCTCATTCCAATTCCAGTGCCACAGATTAAAATACCCCGATCGAACTCACCCTGTGCCACTTTTTCAGCAACCGGCAAGGCATAATCAGGATAATCCACTGAAGTACTGCATTCACAGCCAAAATCTTCAAATGGAATCTGTAACTCATTCATTAAATTCTTTATTTCTTCACGGATATGTATACCACCATGATCCGAAGCAATCGCAACTTTCATCAAAATCCTCCTCTAACTTTTATTTGATTTTATTGTGTCACAAAATTATGAAAAGATAAAGGATGGCCAGCCTTTTTCTGACCTCAAAGAAGCAGGAAACCAACTCAGGTTTCCTGCTGAAAAAATGCCAAGTGTGAAAGCGTGTAATCGTCCTGTTCAACTTTCCGCTAGCACTTTAAGATCAATAGCCGATTTTTCGACTTTTTCCACGACAATTGCTTGTTCGCTTTCCTAGCCGTTACTTCTTCCGCTCCAGCAGAGATTTCTTCTGCAATGGCAACCACTTCTTGGGACTGCCTTGATTCTACACTTTCGATTCGATGGTCAACAAGCTCAGTAATATCTTTTACTGCAGCGACCACATTATGTACCGTTTTTGTCATTCCTTCTATTGCTATATCCGTATCCGTTCCTTTTTGGGCTTATTCATTTGGCCGATATGACTTGATCGTGTTTTACAACGTCTGGACCTCAACTTGAATAGTTTGAACCAAATTTGAAGTGCCCCTGAACAACAGCAGCAAAAAACGCAAGAACCCCCGATCCCAATATGCCTAATATAAGCGTCCCTACACTAAAACTCAGCGAACTCATCTTTTCAAATAAAATTGGAGGGAGCAAGAAATTGGAACACGGCAAGGATGAATTGACAATCAGAGCTTGGGCTGTGATGAAGAAAACTAATTTTTTTCGCAAGCCAAACTTATTATAATGTGGTCTTTCTGCCATTCTTTTTTCCCCTGTAGATCGTTTACTCTTTGAGCCTTATGACTAATTCTTCTATTATTTCCTGCAGTTCCTTGAACGTCTCTTGATAAATGTCTTCAGAACCGCCAAACGGATCCATTATGTCCCTGTCATATTTATCGTCAATAACGAATTCTTTCAAAGTAAAAGTCTTACCGATCATCTTGGGGTATGTACGGATGATGACCGCTTTATGCCCTTCCGTCATGGTGAAAATATGAGTAGCCCACTCCATTTCCTTCTCGGATAAAGGCGTTGAATGATGATTATGCACTATTTCATTTTCAATCAATACATTTTTAGCATGCAATGAAGCATCCTGGCCGGCTGAAGCATAAACGCCAGCGGACTTTACTTCAATACCCTTAATATTCTTGTTTTTTAATATCGCTTCTGCCATGGGGCTTCTGCATGTGTTGCCCGTACATACAAATAATACTCGTATCATTTTAACGCCTCCTTTTTATTCATTATAAGCTATCGCCCGTTCTTTATAGTCAAAAAAATAAGCACTCTTGATATCATAAGAATAAATAAAAACCGCCCCGGTAATCGGAACAGTTGAGGAAGGAAAGATATGATGTCAAGTGAATTAAAAAGAGAACAATAATTTCAATCCAAATGCACACAGGATGCTTCCGCCAAGAATCTCACTATACACCCCGAGCAACCCTTGCATTTTTCTACCCAGTAGAAGCCCTGCCCACGTTAATAGGGCGGCAGCCACCCCAAAACATAGAATGGTTAAAATCGTTTTTGCACCGTAAATGCCCAGGGTTAACCCTACTGAGAAGCTATCCAGGCTTACGCCTAAAGCAAAAATGAATAGACCTTTCCCGACCGGAGCCAGCATCTTATTTTCCTTGATACCAGATTCTTCCTTTTTACCCGGGATAAACATCTGGATACCAAGAATGACCAACAATAGACCGCCGGCGTATGTAGCAAAGGTCCCGAATTTTTCTGAAATGAAACGGCCTGCCCCCATACCAAGCAAGGGCATCCAAATATGAAAAATGCCTACTATCAGCCCTATAAAAAATATTTGCCTCAACCTTAGCTTAAACATTCCCATTCCAAGGCCGACGGAAAAGGCATCCATTCCCAACGCGAATGCCATGAGCAATAAGGTGATGATTTCTCCAGCAAATGTATTCATCCCAATCCTCCCTCGGACGTGCCTACTACATGTTATGCATGTCCGAAAAGAATTAGAAGAATAAATCAGTCCTTATTACACATGTTCCTCGATGATTTGATGACCTGCCGCCTTCTCAAGGCGGTTCATGACAGCGGCTCCGATCCCACATTCAGGAAACATTTCACTAAAAATGATATCGACCTCCAGCTCATCAAACTGTCGTAAAGTATCATATAAGCCTGTGGCAACTGTATGTAAATCCGCTAATGAACCAGGGACAACCACATAATCCGCCTGATAATCCTGTTGATGTTCTAAAGCCGTTATGATGCCTACCTTTAACCCGTCACTTCTTTTTTTATCCACAAGTTTCTGAAGGAAATCTTGATTACCCTTGACTAAATATAGAGGGGCCTTCGGAGCATAGTGGGTATATTTCATGCCCGGAGCTTTTGGCGCCGTTTCCTGATTCTTCAAAGCGACATCTTGCCTGACTTCCCCTATGACAGCTTCCAGCTGTTCCAGAGTCACCCCGCCAGGCCTTAAAATAACAGGGACTTCCACTGTGCAATCAAGTACTGTTGATTCCACACCCACACCCGTAGTCCCGCCATCGACTATGCCTGCAATCCGGCCCATCAAGTCATCTTCAACATGTTTAGCTGAAGTGGGACTTGGTTTTCCTGAAGTATTTGCACTTGGAGCCGCAATGGGCAAATCACTCGCACGAATTAGACCGAGTGCAACCTGATGATCCGGCATCCTGACAGCCACCGTCTCTAATCCAGCCGTCACAAGATTCGATAGCTGGCCCGGTTTTCGTTTCATGATCAAAGTCAAAGGACCCGGCCAAAATTCAGCCATCAGCTTTCGTGCCTGATCAGGAATCTCCTCTACAATACCTGACAACTGGTCAGCTGAGGCTATATGAACGATTAATGGATTATCACTCGGACGCCCCTTTGCTTCAAACACTTTTTTGACTGCCTCGTCACTTTTGGCATTCGCTCCTAGTCCATAAACGGTCTCTGTAGGAAAAGCAACCACTTGATTATCCTTTAATAATTCAGCTGATTGTGTAATCTGGGGATAACTTTGTAAATTATCCACATCTTTATCCACTGACCAAACTTTCGTTTTCATCTTAAACACCATCGCCTTTTAACATTTCTTATTTTATATAATCGCTTTTATATGAACGGTATTATCAACTTATCGTACTAATTTTACTTGAAATATACTTTGAAAGTATAAAAGAAGTATACACATAATTCAAGTGTTATCCACAAATTGTGGATAACACTACCGAAACCGTGGATAAGTTTGTGGATATTAATGATTAATGACAGACTTTTTTGATTTTTTGTTAATAACCCTGTGGATATGTTTTCGAAATTATCTGATCATAAAAAAAGAGGGCCGCCCTCTTTTTAAAAAAGATCATTTAGGATTTCTGCAAATAAGGACTTCACTTTCACCTCTGGCTCCTTTTCCCCTTCATATAATTGTTGACCTTGTTCATTGGATGCCGCAAGTTTAACCTTATTTTCATCTACATTCCCATCAATTACTTCCTCCGTTACTTCATCCGTGCCTTTTTCTTCTGTCACTTCTCCTTTTACTTCTGGCTCTACAACCTCTTCTTTTACCGTTTTTTGCGGTATTTCCACACTTTCCTCAATTGCTTCTTCTTCAACTACTGCATCTGGCCCTTTTACCTTTTCAACCAGTACTTCTTCTTCAACCGCTTCCTCTGGAACAGGTTCTTTCTCCTCATTCGTTGCAGCATAAGCCTTCCCTTCCGAAGTTACAGATCCTTCATCTTCATCCTCGACAATCGGACTTTGACTTACAGCTGTTCCATTTGAAAAATCCAAGAAACATAGTGGAGGAAATAACACACACCACCAATTAGCCCCTTCCCCTTCACCAAGTGTGATGATCACAGCTTCATAATCACCTGCCGGATATAAATACTGCCCGTAAAGTTTTGTCGGAAATTCGGCTTGTCCAAAATCCACTTTTACTGACTGTTCCAAACCATGTTCCTTTATAACTGCCTCAGCCGTGGCTTGAATATCCGGTAGATGCGAGGTGATCACATCCCTCGCTTCATCCAATGAAGTAAGCTCCTCGACCCATTTTGTGATATCTTCATTTACCTGATCCCTAATCAGCCGTTTAACCGCTTGATCCTTTTCTGTATCACTATTAGCAAGTATCCTCAGACGAATCGCCTCATCCGGAATTACCATCGTTTCTTCTGCACCGACCATCTCCGCTTTAGGCATATATATACTTACAATCGTTCCTATTGTTAAGATTAATAGATAAATAATGGCTAAATGTTTAGTTTTCATCGCCTTCGCCCCCTCACATGAATTAGTCTCACCATTTTCCAGCTATCTTAAACTAGTAAAAATAAAAAAATTAATGCTGGAAATATAGATTCCAAATCGATAATGAGGGATGTCCATACAAAAAAATCCGTCTCACATAGGGAGACGAATCATTTTAATTCAGCAAAGACCATTCGATCTTTTTCGTTAATGTCATTTACAACGGATACTTCTGCGGCAGGAAAAGTCCGCTTCAATAAATCGGCAACTGCCTGGCCCTGCCCAGTGCCCACTTCAAAACCGATTAGTCCAGGCACCTCCATGATCAGAGGTAACTGTTCCATAAAGCGGCGGTAAAAGTCCAGACCATCGATACCCGCAAATAATGCACGATGGGGTTCATGACCCGTTACGACTACAGACATGGATTTTTGATCATCATTTGGTATATATGGCGGATTAGATAAAAGGATGTCCACTTTCTGGTTCATGTTAATCAACGGCTGAAGTAAATCACCTTGCACGAACTGCACTTCGGCACCAAGTGATTCGGCATTTTTCTTCGCCACCTCAAGTGAAGGATCTGCTATGTCCGTGGCCGTCACCGACAAGTTTGATTTTTCAAGCTTCATCGTAATGGCGATTGCACCGCTGCCTGTCCCAATATCCGCTAAACGGAGCTTCTGTCCCTCCATAAAAACGGCCGGAAGCTTACGTAATGTATAATAAATCAATTCTTCTGTTTCAGGTCTCGGTATCAGCACTTCTTCATTCACAAAGAAGGTCCGTCCATAAAATTCTTCACTGCCTATTATATATTGGATGGGCGTTCCATCAGCATGAAGCTCAACAGCTGCCTTAAATTGTCCAAAATCCGCTTCACTGAGCTCATCATGAAGGTTGGCCAGTAACTGGGAGCGCGTTAGTTTTAAAAAATGCTGTAACAGGATTTCCCCTGCATTGGCGTCACGGTCATTTTCCTTTAAAAAAGAAGAAGCCCATTTAAGGGCTTCAAACACTTTCAAGGCAGAATTATTCATCTGCATTTTCCAGCCTGGAAGATTGGTCTTCCATGATTAAAGCATCCACGACATCATCCAGTTTACCTTCCATGATTTGATCCAGCTTTTGAATCGTTAAACCAATACGGTGGTCGGTAACGCGGTTTTGCGGGAAGTTATACGTGCGAATCCTTTCGGATCGATCGCCCGTTCCAACAGCAAGCTTTCTATTTTGGTCATATTCAGCCTGCACTTCGCGATGGATTTTATCATACACCCTGGCACGCAAAACCTTCATTGCTTTTTCTTTGTTCTTGATTTGTGATTTTTCATCTTGACAAGATACAACCGTATTCGTCGGAATATGTGTCAATCGCACCGCTGACATGGTCGTGTTGACACTTTGCCCTCCAGGACCGCTTGATGCAAAGGTATCGACGCGAACATCCTTATCATGGATTTCGACTTCCACTTCCTCAGCTTCCGGTAAAACGGCAACCGTGGCTGTAGATGTATGAATCCGTCCACCTGATTCAGTTTCAGGTACTCGCTGAACGCGATGGGCTCCATTTTCGAATTTCAATTTTGAATAAGCGCCATTTCCATTAATCATGAATATGATTTCCTTGTAGCCTCCAAGCCCTGTAGGACTTGCTTCAATGACTTCAGTCCGCCAACCCTGAACCTCAGCAAAACGGCTATACATTCGGTATAGGCTACCTGCAAATAAGGCCGCCTCGTCTCCGCCTGCCGCTCCGCGGATCTCCATGATTACATTCTTATCATCGTTAGGGTCTTTAGGAATGAGCAAGATTTTCAGTTTATCCTCAAGGCCTTGTATGGTCTCTTCAAGTTCATTGATCTCTTCTTTAACCATTTCACGCATATCCGCATCAAGTTTGTCCTCCAGCATCGCCTTGGCTTCCTGGAGTTGCTCACGAACCGTTTTATATTCTTTATAAGCCGATGCGGTCTCTTGAATACTGGATTGCTCCTTGGAATATTCCCTTAGCTTCTTAGAGTCATTAATGATCTCCGGGTCACTTAATAGTTCATTCAATCTTTCATATCTATCTTCTACTGCTTGCAATCGATCAAACAAATTATTCACCTCATAAATTTTCCAAAACATCTCCATGAAACGTATTGGGAGTAATCCATCTTTTCTAACTATAAATAAGTAGTTCAGTGCCCCAGCTCAGTTCACTTCTAGGTTAATTATAGTATAGGTGAATAATCAACGTCAAAGAGGATTCAAAATTGTGGTTATTTCTTTAAATCAACATCTATATTATATTGGGGCACAACCTTGGTTATAATGCCTTGAATTCGCTGCTTTTCCTTATTTCTTTCTTTTTCCGTCTTGATTTCGCCGTTATCATGGACCGTAACATGTATGGTATTGCCGTTAAACCAAACGGAGCCTGCCTCATAATTAGTTTCCGATTTAATGATCCCTCTGATTTCATCAATTTCCTGCCCCATGGATGGAGAATTATTGGATGTATGATGCGGTGTGTTGAGGACTTGATCCGATGGACGTTCCGCTTCATTATCCCAATCATTATTGGACACACGATTTAAACCTTTGCCAACAAAATCCTGGCCATCCCGGGATTGATCACCATATTCCGAATCATTATTTATTGCATTGTCATTTTGACCGCATGCCGTTAGTGCAGCAAGAAGAAAGGCCGTCATAAAAAACAGTTTTGATTTCATATTTTTTTCCCTCCATTTTGACTAGTTAAGAAGAACATTTCCTTGTTAGCCTTCCCAAAATGGGGCAGTATTTATCTTTTATTTCCCTTCCATGTATTGGTCTTACCATCTGAATACCTTCAGCAGTTTTTTTGCGTAGATCTTACCGCCTTTAGAATAAACTCACTTTCCGCTATGATTTAACCATTTCTTCAAAAAAAAGCACCCTAAGATCTCATCGGATCATAGGGCACCATCATTCAAATATGTTCTTTAATCCCAACAGCTTGCTTACCTGGAACTTCGTGATGATGGCGGCAGCGGGGCTCGTATGATTCCGATGCACCCACAAGGATGATCGGCTCATCATAGGAGGCCGGCGCTCCATCTATCAACCGCTGTGTCCTGCTCGCAGGTGATCCGCACACTTCACACACAGCCTGTAGCTTAGTCACTGATTCTGCCAGCGATAATAGAACGGGCATAGGACCGAATGGTTCACCTCTGAAATCTTGATCGAGTCCAGCCATAATCACTCGATAACCGCTGTCCGCAAGATGCTGGGCAACCCCGATAATTTCATGATCAAAAAATTGAACTTCATCTATTGCAATGATATCCAGGGGCTTGTCCAAACACTTAAAAATATCCGTTGAATGGGCAATCGGTTTTGCCATCACAGAAGAGCCATTGTGTGATACGACAGCCTCTTCCGCATAGCGATTATCTATAGCTGGTTTAAATACAGCTATTTGCTCTTTAGCAAATTGAGCACGGCTGACTCGTTTAATCAATTCCTCAGACTTACCTGAAAACATGCTTCCGCAAATAAGCTCGATCCAGCCTGTTTGTTTCATTACATACATGGAAACAGCTACTCCCTTCCACCTGTCGATCCCTTGGCCATAATTGAAGTGGACCCGGCTTTATATAAATTCTTACTTGTTTACAGAAAAGAAAAAACAGGCAAGAAAAATACTTGCCTGTTTTTAAAAAGTCCGGCTTATTTAATACCGTATTTTTTGTTGAAACGATCAACACGTCCGCCAGCTTCAGCGAATTTTTGACGACCAGTATAGAATGGATGGCACTCTGAACAAGTCTCAACTTTGATCTCTTCTTTAACTGAACCAGTTTCAAAAGTGTTTCCGCAAGAGCAAGATACTTTTGAAAGTTTATAATTTGGATGAATTCCAGTTTTCATTCTTTTCAGCTCCTTCTGCCCTGAATCATTCGAAACAGAGTTATATACTTCAAGGTGAGGGAAAAACACTCTCACATTTATTGTAAAAACACATGAACTCATTATAGCAACTTAAAACTAGTTGTGCAACAGTTTGTTTCTTTCACTGTTTAAGAACGTTTTACGCTCGCTGGTCCCTTTTTCATTTCTGTCATTTCTTCATCCAACTTACTGAAAAATTCTTCATTGCCTTTTGTCTGTTTTAGACGGCGAAGGAATTTCTCTGAGAAATCAGGTGAATCCGACATCGTTTTCCTAATGGCCCATAGTTTATCCAGGCGATCTTTCGGAATTAACAATTCTTCTTTACGAGTGCCTGAGCGACGAATGTCGATTGCAGGGAAGATACGTCTTTCGGCAAGTGCACGATCTAAATGCAGTTCCATATTACCCGTACCTTTAAATTCTTCATAAATGACATCGTCCATTCTTGAACCCGTATCTACCAATGCTGTAGCAAGGATCGTCAGGCTGCCGCCTTCCTCGATATTCCTTGCCGCACCGAAGAAGCGTTTTGGACGATGGAATGCAGCAGGGTCAATCCCTCCGGATAATGTACGCCCGCTTGGTGGAATGACAAGGTTGTAAGCACGGGCAAGTCGAGTGATGCTGTCCATTAAAATGATGACATCCCGCTTATGCTCCACAAGTCGCATGGCCCGTTCTAACACTAGCTCAGCTACCTTAATATGGTTTTCCGGCACTTCATCGAACGTTGAACTTACCACGTCTCCAGCAACGGAACGTTCAATGTCCGTCACTTCTTCCGGGCGTTCATCGATCAACAGCACAATCAATTCGGATTCAGGATGGTTCGTGGTTATCGCATTGGCAATTTCTTTGATGAGCATCGTTTTACCAGCTTTTGGCGGTGCGACAATCAACCCACGCTGTCCAAAACCGACCGGTGCCAGGACATCCATAATTCTAGTTGATATGTTCTTTGGTGTCGTTTCCAGTTTGATTTGCCTGTTTGGATACAACGGTGTTAAACCTGGAAAATGAACACGCTCTTTAGCTGATTCCGGATTATCGCCATTGACGGCTTCGACATGCAGCAATCCATAATAGCGCTCATTTTCTTTTGGAGGCCTTACCTTACCGGACACTTTATCTCCATTTCGCAAATCGAATCTGCGGATCTGTGAAGCGGAAATATAAATATCCTCCGAGCTTGGAGAATAATTAATTGGACGCAGGAATCCAAAGCCTTCAGAAGGGATGATCTCTAAAACGCCCTCCATGAATAGGAGACCATCCTGCTCAGCTTGTGCTTTCAGGATAGCGAAAATAAGTTCCTTTTTTGAAAGTTTGCTGTAATAGGAAACTTTATATTCACGCGCGTGCTCATAGAGATCCTTTAGTTTCATGTTTTCTAAATTAGAAATAGTTAAATTCATTATGACACCACACTTTTATTAATTAAACGTTTTCACCCATACTGAAAAAGAAATGGTTTGTTAGATGGAAGAAAAACCGCAATCCATGTACCCGACCAGAGTTTTCTTAGAAAGGATGATACATTTTTACATGTAAAGAAGAAAATTATTTGAAGGCTTCTTGAAGTTTGGAGTGAAAGGGCAGATTTTATATATATAAATCAATTAATAGTAGACCAAGCTTTATTTTACTTTTTTTATTTTAATTATTCAACTTAAATTTTTTAAAAGAGAAAGCGAGCGATGAAACCGCTCGCTTTTTATCGGTGATACTTTCTAAAAAACGTTCTCAGTCAATCAAACCATTCGGTTTAATTTTAAGACTGTGGCGTCCATCAATGAAACGAACGGTACCAGATTTAGCACGCATGACTACGGATTGTGTTTCGCCGTAATGCCCTTTAAATTGTACACCGCGTAAAAGTTCTCCATCAGTCACACCTGTCGCAGCAAAAATCGCGTCATCTCCGCGAACAAGGTCTTCCATTCTCAGGACTCTTCCTACATCAAGGCCCATTTTTAAACAGCGTTCAACTTCTTCATCATTTTGAGGAAGAAGCTTACCTTGAATTTCCCCTCCGAGGCATTTTAAGGCAACAGCTGCAATAACTCCCTCTGGAGCTCCGCCAGATCCGAATAAGATGTCAACACCGGTAAGATCGAAAGCCGTATTGATGGCACCGGCTACATCTCCATCGTTGATCAACTTGATACGTGCCCCAGCCTCACGAAGTTCGTGAATGATTTTCGAATGGCGATCGCGGTTCAATACTGTTGCGACTACGTCTTGGATATCTTTATTTTTTGCCTTGGCTACCGCTTTCAGGTTGTCCAACACAGAAGCATTGATATCAATCTGACCAACAGCCTCGGGACCGACAGCTATTTTATCCATATACATATCCGGGGCATGAAGCAAGTTCCCCTTATCGGCTATCGCCAATACAGCCAATGCATTCCAGCCGCCAGATGCAACGATGTTCGTTCCTTCCAAAGGATCAACTGCAACATCCACTAGTGGCCCAAGACCAGTACCAAGCTTTTCACCAATATAAAGCATTGGCGCTTCATCCATTTCCCCTTCACCGATTACAACCGTCCCTTGCATGGGAATAGTATTGAAAACATCCCGCATTGCAGTTGTTGCTGCATCATCTGCTTCGTCTTTCTTTCCTCTTCCCATCCAACGAGCAGAATTTAGTGCCGCCGCCTCTGTTACGCGAACAAGCTCCATCGATAAACTTCTTTCCATTTCCGGTTCCCCCTCATGTACACTAGCATGATTTATTTATATATTAGTATAACACATTATATCATATATAGTAACACAATGAGGTAACAAGAAAAGGGATCAGCTTTTAAGCTGCTCCACCTCTTCTTGCGTCATTTCTTCACGCCAAATCGTTGCTCCCAAACCTGAAAGTTTCTCAACCAGATGGCTATATCCGCGATCTATATGTTCAAGCCCGGTCACTTCTGTAATCCCTTCAGCCATTAAACCGGCAATTACCAGAGCTGCTCCGGCACGTAAATCGCTTGCCTTCACTTTTGCCCCATGAAGTTGGACAGGACCATCAATGATGCCCGCTCTGCCCTCGACTTTGATCTTCGCATTCATGCGTCGCAGTTCATCAATATGCTTGAATCGTGCCCCGTATATCGTATCGGTCACCATGCTAGAACCGCTGGCTTTTGTTAAAAGAGAAGTGAAAGGTTGCTGAAGATCTGTTGGAAATCCAGGGTAAACCAACGTCTTGATATCTACGGATTTATATTTTTCTCCCGGTGAAACAAATATCTGATCATCACCGGCTTCAATATTAATCCCCATTTCCCTCATTTTGGCAGTCAATGACTCCAAATGTTGGGGAATGACATTGTCGATCAAGATTCCTTCACCGACAGCAGCGGCTAAAATCATGAAAGTACCGGCTTCAATCCGATCCGGTATGATTGTATGTTTGCACCCATGCAAACTTTCCACACCATCAATACGGATGATATCCGTTCCTGCACCCTTGATTTTCGCTCCCATATTGGTCAACAAAGTGGCAACATCGATGATTTCCGGTTCTTTCGCAGCATTTTCAATCACAGTGCGGCCTTTGGCCAAAACGGCGGCAAGCATAATATTGATCGTTGCCCCTACACTAACGACATCCAAATAAATGCGTGCTCCCCGTAGCTCGTCCGCCCTAAGGTAAATGGCTCCTTGTTCATTCGTCACTTGTGCGCCTAGTGCTTCGAACCCCTTAATATGTTGATCTATTGGGCGAGGTCCTAAATGGCAGCCTCCAGGCAAACCAATCACTGCCTTTTTGAATTTACCAAGCATTGCCCCCATTAAATAATAAGAGGCGCGTAACTTCTTAACTCTTCCATTTGGAAGAGGCATTGAAATCATCCTGCTGGGATTCACTGTCATTTCCCCATCATCAAAGGATACCTCACCGCCAATTTCCTCCATTAACTCTTTCAGCATCTGAACATCCGAGATATCAGGCAGGCCTTCAATCGTTACGGGAGAGTCCGCTAAAATTGTTGCAGGGATAAGGGCGACCGCACTATTTTTTGCTCCGCTGACACGAATGCTTCCCTTTAAAGGATAGCCACCGGCAATTTTAAGTTTTTCCATAATAAACTCCCTTCCACGCTAAGCACTTAGATGCTACTTTCAAAAAAGTAATATTTTACCACAGGAGAATTTCATAATCCGACAACATTCACTATCTAGTTCTTTAGTTTACACAAAAGTAGAAAATTCATGTAAAAAAAAGATAAAAATTTCTAATTTATGTTAATTTTATTTAAACGGTGCAATCTATAGTGACTTAGCGGCAAGGCATTATGCTTCAGTACGTGAATTCCAATCCTTCAAGAAAGCTTCAATCCCTTTGTCCGTTAATGGGTGGTGGAATAATTGAATCAAAACTTTATAAGGGATCGTTGCAATATGTGCCCCTTTAAGAGCCGCTTCAGTAATATGCATCGGATGGCGGATAGAAGCTGCAATGATTTCAGCATTGATATCATGGATCGCGAATATGTCAGCAATATCCGAAATTAAATCCAAACCATTTTGGCCGATGTCATCCAAGCGTCCTAAAAATGGGGATACATAAGTCGCTCCTGCCCTAGCTGCCAATAATGCTTGGTTAGCACTGAAAATAAGGGTGACATTTGTTTTGACACCTTGTTTTGTAAGAGCTGCAACAGCCTTCAAACCGTCTGGAGTCATTGGTACTTTAATCGTGATATTAGGTGCAATCGCAACAAGTTCTTTGGCTTCAGCCATCATTCCTTCAAAATCAAGCGCAATGACTTCTGCAGAAACGGATTCCTTAACAAGGCTTGTGATTTCTTTTAGCCGGTCATGGAAAGAAACTCCCTTTTCTCTTGCAACAAGGGACGGGTTAGTCGTAACTCCAGCTAAAACGCCCAGTTCGTGCGCTTGTTTGATTTCTTCCATGTTTGCTGTATCTATAAAGAATTTCATAAAATAGCCTCCGTATGTAATCGATTTTTTCTTTCCCTATATGCATCTGAATTCTAATTCTTCAAAAAATAGAGCTTGGATTCAGCCCTGCATCTAAAAGAAACCATTAGGGGAGGTGCCCCCCCAATGGAAACATTACCTATGGCATCTTACATGCAAAGGGATGGAACCCTTATGCTGCAGTTGAAAAATTATGCTTTGCCGTTTGAACCAAATTCACGTATTTTGCCGATGACAGTTTCTTTAATAGCTTCACGGCCAGGAACCATGAATTTACGAGGATCGTATACTTCAGCATCGTTATTCAGAACTTCACGAACAGCTTTTGTGAACACAATTTGATTTTCCGTATTCACATTGATTTTTGATGTTCCAAGAGAAATCGCTTTTTGGATATCTTTCGTAGGAATGCCTGTACCACCATGAAGAACAAGAGGTTTGTTCGTTAAATCCCGTACTTCTTCCATTTCTTTATAGCCTAGGTCAGGTTCACCTTTGTACGGTCCGTGAACGGATCCCAATGCTGGAGCAAAGCAGTCGACATTCGTTTCTTTAACTAACTGTTCACATTCTTGAGGATCTGCATATACGACTCCATCAGCAATTACATCATCTTCTTGTCCACCAACCGTGCCCACTTCCGCTTCAACCGAAACATTTCGTGCGTGAGCGAATTCGACAACCTTCTTCGTTGTTTCGATATTTTCTTCGATTGGATGGTGTGAAGCATCGATCATTACTGAAGTGAATCCAGCTTCGATAGCTTCTTTACATTTATCAAAACTTGAACCATGGTCAAGGTGAATGGCCACAGGAACAGTGATTTTCATGTCTTCCAACAATCCTTGAACCATCATGACAGTCGTTTTAAAACCACCCATGTGACGGGCAGCCCCTTCGGAAACACCAAGGATTACTGGAGATTTTTCTTGTTCTGCAGCAGCTAGGATAGCTTGGGTCCATTCCAGGTTATTGATATTGAATTGACCTACTGCATATTTTTCATCAAGAGCTTTATTCAGCATATCTTTCATAGAAACTAAAGGCATTTGATTTCCTCCTACTAGTGGATGTTATTATTTTTAAAGTTAATTCTTTCTAGATATTCCCTAAAACTAAAGTAGCATACGCTTATAAATCAGAATATCTCTCCTCTTTTAGCATATCAATACATCAAAAAAACAGCAACAAATACACTATGCCAAGCCTCAAATTTTATTCCAAAAAAACACGGCCCTCTTAAAAAGATAGCCGCGGCAATTCTTTCGTCAATAATATTGAATTTTCAAGACCGTTAACTAGATTGAATCGGTAAGTATTCACGAACGGCTTTTCTAATATCATCAATATCAAACGGCTTTGCAAAGTGGGTCATTGCACCTAAATCCTTTGCTTCTTGGATCATATCAAGTTCACCATATGCGGTCATGATTATGACCCGGATGTCCGGATCGACCACTTTCATCCTTTTCAGGATCTCAATTCCATCCATTCCCGGAATCTTCATATCCAGTAATACAAGATCAGGTGAATGGTTATTTAGCACTTCCAAGGCTTGAATGCCATTTGCAGCTTGAAATGTTTCATACCCTTCTTTATGTAAAACCTCGTTCAATAAAATACGAATCCCAAATTGATCATCAACAATCAATATTTTCCCTGGCATTTTATCACCTCTCCCCTACCCGATTTATAAAAAAATTAAATGTATTAGCCGAATCGGCCATATTACCCGAAAAAGGGTAGTTACATAGATTGCGTCAAATCACATGAAGTCAAACGCATTAATTTCATTCATGATTTCTATGTTCATATTCGATAATTGTAACAAAATTCCTGCTGTATGGCTAAAAGGATTTTTAATTTTTTTGTTTTTTCGACCGATTTTGTAAATTCAGCCCTTTGGATCAAAAGCCCTGAAACCTGTCAATGCAAGGGAAAGTCCTTTATAATAAGTATATTATTTTTTAAAGGAGTCCCTACTCATGTTAAAAATTTTCTCGACACAGATAAGCGGTTTATTTAAAAAAATGATTGAAAATGAAGCCTTTGAAATGGAGGATGCCGGACGCTTGCTGGCTCAGGCTGTAGTTGGGGATGGCACTGTGTTCATTCACGGTATTGGTGAAATGCAGGGCGTCACTGCCGAGGCTTTAGATGGGGCAGAACCCTTCCCTAAGGCACAAAGATATGAATCAGTAGAAACTATTTCCGGGGAAGATCGATTCCTTATATTCAGTCGCCATTCGGATGATTTTGAAGCTTTGATGCTGGCAAAACAACTAAAGGAAAAAGATATACCATTTGTTGCGGTTTCAACATCCGTTCCTTCTAAAGGAGATTCACTTTTAGAGTTGGCTGACGTACATATAGATTTACGTATCCAACGAGGATTGATTCCCGATGAAACTGGAAATCGATATGGGTACCCTACCCTTATTGCCGCTCTTTTCGCTTATTATGGGATTAAATTCACTCTTGAAGAAATCATAAAAGAATATGAAGATGAAGAATGATAAATTCATCTAAAAAAAGGGGTTCGGGAAATATATCTTACATCAAATGATGTTCCCGAACCAACTGACCCAAAGCAACACCTTCAACTCCTCAGGTTTGATTGCTATCTAAATGTTATAACAAAGTTGATTGGAGAGGAAGGTGCGAGACTGCTGCGGGAAAAGCGCGTCTAAGAGAGACCCCGCAGGCGCAAGCCGAGGAGGCTCCATGACCGCCCACGGAAAGCCAGTGCCTGGAATGGAAATCAACGTCCAAATTTTACAAGCCATAAAAAAACTGTAGGCAAACTCGATTTCCTTCAAGTTTGCCTACAGTCTGAAACAGCCATATGGGCTGTTTTTTTGTTTATTAAAGTTTTGCGCTGCGCTTTAAAGACATACCGACAAAGTCACGGAATAGCGGCTGTGGACGGTTAGGGCGTGACGTGAATTCCGGATGGAATTGAGAAGCCACAAACCAAGGATGATCTTTCAATTCAATGATCTCAACCAGACGACCATCTGGACTTGTACCGGAAAAGACGAATCCTGCCTCTTCCATAGCCTGACGGTAGTGGTTATTGAATTCATAACGGTGACGGTGACGTTCATAAACAACCTCATCATTATAAGCTTCGAATGCTTTAGTTCCTTCGATAAGCTTACATGGATACAGACCAAGACGCAGTGTACCACCCAAATCTTCAACATCCTTTTGCTCAGGAAGAAGATCGATGATTGGATCTGGAGTATCCTCTTTGATTTCAGCTGAATGTGCTTCTGGCAATCCTAAGACGTTACGTGCATATTCAATGGATGCCAACTGCATACCTAAACAAATTCCGAAGAACGGTGTTTTTGTCGTGCGGGCAAATTCGGTGGCTGCAATTTTCCCTTCGATTCCACGATCTCCAAAACCACCAGGAACAAGGATTCCATCTGCACCTTGAAGAAGTTCGGCAACATTTTCTTTTGTTACATCTTCAGAATTCACCCAGTCGATTTCAACATCTGCATCAAATGCGTAACCTGCATGCTTAAGTGCTTCCACTACAGAAAGATAAGCATCTTGCAATTCAACATATTTTCCGACTAGGGCGATTTTCGTTTTCTTTGATAAAGAAGTAACCTTTTTGACCAATTCTTTCCAATCTTCCATATCCGCTTCGCCACAGTCCAATTTCAAGTGATCACAAACGATTTGATCCATATTTTGTGCTTGAAGCGCAAGAGGGATGGAGTAAAGTGTATCCGCATCAAGACACTCGATAACAGAATTTTTATCAATATCGCAGAATAAAGCGATTTTATCCTTCATATCTTGTGAAATTGGGCTTTCTGTACGTGCAACGATGATATTTGGCTGAATGCCAAGACTGCGTAATTCTTTTACACTATGCTGTGTCGGTTTTGTTTTCATTTCACCAGCAGCTTTGATGTAAGGTACAAGTGTACAATGGATATACATAACATTATTGATTCCGATATCACTTTTAATTTGACGAATCGCTTCAAGGAATGGAAGTGACTCGATATCCCCAACAGTACCACCAATTTCGGTGATGACTATATCTGCATTCGTTTCATTACCTGAACGGAAAACCCGTTCTTTAATTTCATTCGTGATATGGGGAATGACTTGAACTGTTCCACCTAAATAATCGCCACGGCGTTCTTTTCTCAGGACAGTCGAATAAATTTTACCTGTAGTCACATTGCTGTGTTTACCAAGGTTGATATCAATAAAACGCTCATAGTGACCCAAATCCAAATCCGTTTCAGCACCATCATCCGTTACAAACACTTCACCATGTTGATATGGACTCATCGTACCTGGATCCAAGTTGATATAAGGGTCAAACTTCTGGATGGTAACATTCAATCCCCTATTTTTTAAAAGTCTACCTAAAGAAGCGGCCGTTATCCCTTTTCCCAAGGAAGAAACTACTCCACCTGTCACAAAAATATATTTTGTCATCTTATATCCTCCTATAGAATGTTTTCTTCCAATGCTGTTCTTCACATTTTAATCAGAACCTGCATCAAATCTTCCGCCACACAAGCGGTTAAAAGCTAAAAACCGTAAATCGGTACAAACCATTAATCACTTAAAGGTCTTTAGTGAGAGTCATGCAGGATACATGAACAAGAATAAATTTCCTTAAATGACAGTAAACAAAATATGTTCTCTATAGTTTTTACAATTCTACGAGAAATCATTTTTAAAAATAAAAAAATGATGTCATTTATTCATTCCATCATTAAAAACAAAAACGCTCCGCTTACAATAAAAGTAAGGGAGCGATATAATTTAATCATTGTGTCCTTTTTTAAGGAGCCCAAAAATGATTCTACAAATTTCGCCTCAAAAAGTCAAGGGCGATTATTTATTTCTCTTTATCTTCATCCAACTCTTCTTCGTCTTCATCTTCGTCCTCATCATCTTCCAGGACAAATGCATCATCTTCAATTATTTCTTCTTCCAGATCGTCATCATCATCCACGTCATCATCCAAAAGCACTTCGTCGATAACTGGAGAACCTAGGATATCATCATCGTCGTCATCTTCATCTTCGTCCAGATCATCGACATCTTCGTCAAAGTCAAGATCTTCGTCTTCAAGTTCATCGAAATCGTCGATAACGACAGCAGCCTTTTTAGCTTTCTTTTTCTTTTTAGGTTTTACAACATGTACAACTTCTTCTTCGATTTGGTCAACTGGGTACCATGTTTTCAATCCCCAGCGGTTGTCTCCAAGTGAAGTGAAGCGGCCATCCACATTTAAATCCGTGTAGAATTGTGCGATTTTTTTTGCCACTTCCGCTTTTGATAAATGGTGCAGCGAAGCTAATTCACTTATTAATTCTTTAAATGGAATCGGTTCATTTCTTTCCACTAACAAATCATATGCCATCTCAATTAAGGACATTTCCAATAATTGCTCTTTTGAGTGTTGTTTTAAACTCAAATTCCGCACTTCCCTTCTCTATTCAAACACTGAAATCCGTGTTTTTTCACATAAAAAAATAATCTAAAACAGTATTTCGATAAAATAACGACAATTCCTGCTAGACATATACTCCATTATAAACAATCTAAATGGGTTTATGCTAGTTCTATCTGATACTTTCACAGATTTACCTTAAGGTCTCTCGTTCACAGGACTGAAAAATCATTCATTTTCTTTTTTCGGTTTCTGACGATAGGCTGCCGTAAAAAAGACAACAGTCAGGATAAAAAAAGAGATGGCACCCAATTGATGCTCATACAGCTCAAATAAAATAATCATGGCAAGAATGTAACCTATGATCAATCCAATCATTTTCAGGTTCATTTTCTCAACTCCAATAGGGCTGATTCTTCATTTTTGCCCCTTTTCCAAATAATTATAAGGTAAAATCTTCATTTTGTTAAAAAAGACGGAAATTATTTAAAAAAAGAGGCCCCTAAACTTCGGAGCCCCCTTCTTACACTACATATTTCTTCGATATTGACCGCCTACATCGTATAGAGCCCTGGTTATCTGGCCCAAACTGGCCACTCTCACGCAATTCATGAGTTCAGCAAAGATATTTTCCCCATTCATGGCAGCCGCTTTCAGTTTTGTCAGGGCTTCATCAGTGAACTCCTTATTTCTTTCCTGAAATGCCTGAAGGTTGATGATTTGCCCTTCCTTCTCTTCTTTTGTTGCACGGGCAATCTCCATGCTGTTCACAGCTTCTTCAGAAGGAGGATTTGGGTTCAAATACGTATTGACCCCAATGATCGGCAATTCACCCGTATGCTTTTTCATTTCATAATGCATCGATTCATCCTGGATTTTCCCGCGCTGATACTGTGTCTCCATTGCACCCAACACACCGCCTCGATCATTGATGCGATCGAACTCTTGCAGTACAGCCTCTTCAACCAGATCCGTCAATTCCTCTACGATGAAGGAACCTTGCATCGGGTTTTCATTTTTTGAGAGCCCATGCTCCTTTGTAATGATCATTTGTATGGCCATTGCCCGGCGCACGGATTCTTCTGTAGGCGTCGTGATGGCTTCATCGTACGCATTGGTATGCAGGGAGTTACAGTTGTCCTGCAGTGCCATTAAAGCCTGAAGTGTCGTTCTGATATCATTAAAATCAATTTCTTGCGCATGTAGGGAGCGCCCTGAAGTCTGTATATGATATTTCAGCTTCTGGCTACGTTCATTCGCACCATATTTATCCCGCATGACTGTAGCCCAAATCCTTCTTGCCACCCTGCCGATAACCGTATATTCCGGATCCAGTCCATTCGAGAAGAAGAACGACAGATTCGGGGCAAAGTCATCAATATTCATTCCGCGACTTAAATAATATTCAATGTAAGTAAAGCCATTCGCTAATGTAAAAGCCAGCTGTGAAATGGGATTGGCACCCGCTTCTGCAATGTGATAGCCAGAAATGGATACAGAGTAATAGTTCCTTACTTTCCGATCGATGAAATAAGCTTGAATATCCCCCATTAATCTTAAGGCAAACTCCGTAGAAAAGATGCATGTATTCTGGCCTTGGTCTTCTTTCAGAATATCCGCTTGAACAGTTCCGCGTACTGTTTGAAGAGTATAAGCCTGCACTTCTTCAAGTTCGGCTTCCGTAAGGGGACGGCCTAACTCTTCTTCTTTCCGTTGAACCTGCTGATCGACTGCAGTATTCATATACATGGCCAAAATGATTGGTGCCGGTCCATTGATGGTCATGGATACAGAGGTCGAGGGGTGGCATAGGTCAAAGCCTGCATACAGCTTTTTCATGTCATCCAACGTACAGATACTGACTCCGCTTTCCCCTACCTTTCCATAGATATCAGGCCGGTGATCAGGATCCTCCCCATATAGAGTTACAGAATCGAAAGCCGTACTTAGCCGTTTAGCATTATCATCCTTTGACAAATAATGAAAACGCCTGTTGGTTCGGTCGGGCGATCCTTCGCCGGCAAATTGCCGCTTCGGGTCTTCCCCTTCACGCTTGAATGGAAAGACTCCCGCTGTGTAAGGAAAGAAGCCCGGAACGTTCTCACGGAATACCCATCCTAAGATCTCTCCATAATCAACATATTTAGGCAGTGATACTCTCGGAATCATTAATCCTGATAAACTTTTTGTTTTCAGCTTCGTGATGATTTCTTTATCCCTGACTTTCGTTACAAACTGTTCTCCCGCATACTTTTCCTTTAAATCCATCCATCCAGAAAGGATTTTTTTAGATTCAGGTGATAAATTCGAAGCGGTTTCCTTTTTCAATTTTTCTAAAGAAGCCACCATGTCTTCGTTATTCTCATTTTCCTTAACTGCTTCAATTGCTCCTTCAATCTGGAAAAGCCTGCGGGCAATACGCACTTGTTCAGCCGCACGTTTATGATACGATCTGACAGTATCACTGATTTCACGTAAATAATAACGACGATCAGTTGGAATTATGACATTTTGCTTGTAAACATCCGCTTCTTTCGAAAAGGCGGTACTCCAATCCGTCCCTGATTTTTCATTAAGCTTTTCAATCAGTGCAGCGAATAAAGCATTGGTGCCTGGGTCATTGAATTGGGAAGCAATCGTTCCATATACTGGCATTTCAGATGGATCTTGATCAAAAAGCGTACGGCTTCTTTGGTATTGTTTTTGAACTTGGTTTTTTGCATCTTCGGAGCCTTTGCGCTCATATTTGTTAATGACTATCAAGTCTGCGTAATCAATCATATCGATTTTTTCAAGTTGGGAAGGCGCACCGAATTCACTCGTCATTACATACATGGATACATCGCATATCTCGGCAATTTCTGCATCTCCCTGACCAATTCCACTCGTTTCAACGATGATTAAATCGAAGCCAGCTGCCTTCACGACTGAAATGGCATCCCTTATCGCCAAAGACAACTCACTTTTTGAATGACGCGTGGCCAAGCTTCGCATATAAACACGCTCTGAAAAGATCGCATTCATTCTAATCCTGTCACCAAGCAGGGCACCGCCTGTTTTTTGTTTGGTCGGGTCGACAGAAAGAATGGCGACTTTCTCGTCTGGAACTTCGTTAATGAACCTTCGTATCAATTCATCTGTCAATGAACTTTTTCCAGCGCCGCCCGTCCCTGTAATCCCAAGGACAGGAACCTTCTTTTCCGAAGTCTTGATCTGCTCAAAAAGACTCTCCACCGCTGCTGCCGATTCCTGGGAAGCATCGAGTCTATTTTCAGCAAAGGTAATGAATTGGGCAATGGCATTTGTCCCCCCTGCGATCAATTCATCAAAACGTTCCTGTAAAGATGGTTTGACAGTCGAGAAATCACACTCCTCCATCAATACATTTATCATGCCTTGAAGCCCATATTCCCGACCTTCATCGGGAGAAAAGATACGGGCAATCCCATAATCATGGAGTTCCTTAATTTCCCTCGGGATGATGACCCCGCCTCCGCCGGCAAAAATCCGAATGTGCTCGGCTCCCTTTTCCTTCAGTAGGTCATACATATATTTAAAATATTCCACATGCCCACCTTGGTATGATGACATGGCTATGCCCTGAACATCTTCCTGGATGGCCGCATTCACGATCTCCTCCACCGAACGATTATGACCTAGGTGAATGACTTCTGCCCCGCTGGACTGAAGGATTCTCCTCATTATGTTGATAGATGCATCATGTCCATCAAATAAACTCGAAGCTGTAACGAATCTGATATGATTCTTCGGTTTATACACTTTGACTGTACTCATTTGGCTCCTCCTTATTGAAACATATTTATATCAGTGCTTCTGAAGCGATACATTTTGAATCAATAATTGCGTCTGCAGTTCAACATACTCTTGAAGCGTATACTGTTTATGCAAAGCCCATCTTCTAAAACTCCACATCTGTCCCTGAACGAAAATGTTATGTGAAACAAGGCTTATTTGTTTTTCAGTCAAAAATAGCTCCCCATTCTCAACACATTTCGTTATCACCTTTTCGAACATGCCCACCATCCGAAGTTCCTTGTTCAGAACATAAGGTAAGGCATCTTTCGTCAAAGCTTTCACTTCCTGATACATGACCAGCACTTCGTCCTGCATATCATCCATCACTTTATAAAAATAGGCGATCGTCAGCTTCAAACTTTCAAGTGTCCCATCACTCTGTTCTATTTCTTTCTGAAGCTTTTCCTGGACTTCATCATAGATAAAGTCACAGACGAGATATAATATATCTTCCTTGGTTCGGATATACTCGTATAACGTGCCGATACTAAAGCCGGCCGCTTTGGCGATTTCCCTGGTAGTCGTACGATGAAATCCCTTTTCCTTAAAAAGGGTCACCGCTCCTTTAATCATTTGTGTACGCCTTTTTTCAACCAGCCGCTCATCCTTTACAGATGCAAGAACCTCTCTTTTTTCCATTTTCAAACTCCTTTTAAAAGCCCATCATTTAATTACCAAAGACATTCTTCCGAATAAATTGAAAAGGGAATTCCGGTAAGGGCAGTACCTTATCGGAAAACCTCAGTTTCAATCCTATTTAGTAACCATCCGTGAGATGACCAGCTTTTGAATTTCCTGTGTACCTTCGTAAATCTGGGTTATTTTCGCATCGCGCATATACCGCTCTACTGGATAATCTTTTGTATATCCATAACCCCCGAAAACCTGGACGGCTTCTGTCGTCACTTTCATTGCTGTATCCCCTGCAAAAAGTTTGGACATGGCCGACTCTTTTCCATAAGGGAATCCCTCTGATTCCAACCAGGCAGCCTGATAGGTTAATAGCCTGGAAGCTTCGACACCCGTTGCCATATCCGCCAATTTAAAACCGATTCCTTGCTGTGCAGAAATTGGCTTGCCGAATTGGACGCGCTCTTTTGCATAATCAACTGCGGCATCCAATGCACCTTGGGCTATTCCTACGGCCTGGGCAGCAATTCCATTCCGTCCGCCATCAAGTGTCATCATCGCAATTTTAAAGCCTTCCCCTTCCTCTCCAAGGAGATTTTCTTTAGGAACTCGGCACTCATCAAAGATGATTTCCGTGGTCGGTGATGAACGGATTCCCAGCTTCTTCTCTTTTTTACCAACACTAAAACCAGGGAAGTCCTTTTCAACGATAAAGGCACTCGTTCCTTTTTGTTTGGATTTTGGATCTGTCAATGCAAAGACGACATATGTATCCGCAATCCCACCGTTCGTAATGAAGATTTTTGAACCGCTGATAATATATTCATCACCTACAAGCTTTGCAGTCGTTCTCATACCGCCTGCATCTGAGCCTGAGCTGGGTTCAGTCAGGCCGTATGCACCGATTTTTTCACCCTGTGCCATCGGGCGAAGGTATTTTTGTTTTTGTTCTTCAGAACCAAATTTATATATTGGCCATCCTGCGAGCGAAGTATGGGCTGATAAAGTCACCCCAGTAGAAGCGCAAACGCGGGAAAGTTCCTCAATCGCTATGCAATACGCTAAGTAATCACTTCCAATTCCGCCGTATTCCTCAGGCCATGGAATCCCAGTCAATCCAAGTTCAGCCATTTTATCGAAGATCTCACGGTCAAACCGTTCTTCTTCATCCCTCTCGGCAGCTGTCGGAGCCACTTCATTCTGGGCAAAGTCGCGGACCATTTTTCTGATCATTTCATGTTCTTCCGTTAATTTAAATTGCATGGCTATGCCCTCCAAAAATTTATCGTAATTATAGATTCTTACTGATGACCATTCTCTGTATTTCGCTGGTACCCTCATAAATTTCAGTTACCTTTGCATCCCTGAAATAGCGTTCGACCGGATATTCCGTTGTATATCCATAGCCTCCGAACACTTGGACTGCTTCTATCGCCACCTCGACAGCCGTCCTCGAAGCGAATAGCTTAGCCATGGCCGCCTCTTTACCGCACTTCAATCCCTGCGAGCGTAAATAAGCCGCCCGATAGACCAGTAGCCTTGAAGCTTCTATGCCCGTTGCCATTTCAGCCAGTTTAAAACCAATTCCTTGCTGTTTCGCAATAGGTTTGCCGAATTGCACCCTGCTTTTTGCATATTGGACGGCATGTTCCATGGCACCCTCAGCAATTCCCAGCGCTTGGGCAGCAATCCCGATCCTTCCAACATCCAAGTTGGCCATTGCAATCTTAAAGCCTTCACCTTCTTCGCCAAGGAGATTGGCTGCAGGGACTTTCATATCCTCGAACGTTACCTGCACGGTGCTCGAGCCATGAAGACCCATTTTACGTTCATCTTTACCGATGATTAAGCCTGGTGTCCCTTTTTCCACGATAAAAGCTGATATTCCCTTGCTTCCCATCTGCGGATCGGTTGAGGCAAAAACAATGAACACATCAGCTTCCCCGCCATTTGTGATGAATACCTTTGATCCATTTATTCGATATACTCCGTCTTCCTTTACCGCCTTTGATTTCAAACTCGCAGCATCCGAACCTGAGCTTTGCTCAGTTAAGCAAAAGGCGCCAAGAAATTTACCAGCAGCTAACTTAGGCACATATTTCTGCTTCTGCTCATCCGTTCCAAAATAAACGATTGGATTTGTGCCAACAGAGGTATGAACGGACAGTATGACACCGAGAGTGGGACTTACTTTGGAAATCTCATTGATGGCGATGATATAAGACATGAAGTCCATACCCGTGCCACCGTATTGTTCCGGGATAGGGATTCCCATCAAACCAAGCACACCCATTTTTTGCAGTATCGTTTTTGGAAATTCGCCTCTTTCCATTGCCTCGATATGAGGGGTAATCTCATTCACCGCAAAGTCGCTTACCATCTTCCGTATCATTTCCTGTTCTTCGGTAAACTTGAAATCCATTCCTTCACTCCTTCCTAGGTGCAAATTCTTTCTATGATTAGTTATATTCGTAAAAGCCGCGTCCTGATTTCTTGCCTAGCCACCCAGCTTTTACATATTTCCTTAACAGCGGACACGGTCGATATTTATCGTCACCCAGTCCTTGGTGAAGGGTTTCCATTATGTATAAGCATGTGTCGAGCCCAATGAAGTCAGCTAGTGCAAGCGGGCCCATCGGATGGTTCATTCCCAGCTTCATTACATCATCGATCGCCTCTTTAGTAGCGACGCCCTCGTAAAGTGTATAGATGGCCTCATTGATCATCGGCATTAAAATCCTATTCGCTACGAAACCTGGAAAATCATTGACTTCCACCGGCACCTTGTTCAAGGTTTCTGCCATCTTTTCAACTTCTTTATAAACTTCATCCGATGTAGCAAGGCCACGAATGATTTCAACCAGCTTCATGACTGGAACGGGGTTCATGAAATGCATGCCAATTACCTTTTCAGGCCTTTTCGTGGCTGCGGCTATCTCGGTAATCGGAAGCGAAGAAGTGTTGGATGCAAGAATGACGTGCTGTGGTGTGATTTCATCCAACTCGGCGAATATTTTCGTTTTTATTTCCATATTTTCCACTGCAGCTTCAATCACTAAATCCACCGCTGCTGCATTTTTCAAATCCGTCGATGACGTCAAGCGGGAAAGGATTGAATCTTTCTCCCCGGATTCCATTTTCCCTTTTTCAACTTGCCGGGAAAGGTTCTTGGTGATTGTCCCTAATCCCTTTTCTACATATTCATCTTTTAAATCGTGTAAAAGAACTTCATAACCGCTCATTGCACAAACCTGGGCAATGCCAGATCCCATCTGTCCCGCACCAATGACCATCACTTTTTGAATGCTCATGAAAATCCCTCCTCAATAAAATCTATGAAACTATCATCCTTGCTTCGGCACTTCAATTAAAATGGCATCTCCCTGACCGCCTCCACTACAAATCGCTGCGATGCCCAAACCTCCTCCGCGGCGTTTCAATTCATGCATCAGTGTAATGATGATGCGGGCACCACTTGCACCGATTGGGTGACCTAATGCTACAGCCCCTCCGTTAACATTCACTTTTCCCGGCTCAATGTTGGCAATTTTCCCACTTGCCAGTGCAACCGCTGCAAATGCTTCGTTCACTTCAAATAAATCAATTTCCTCTATCGATTTACCTGTCTTCTTCAGGAGTTCATTTATGACCAAACCTGGCGTTTTAGGGAAGTCCTTTGCTTCCACTGCCACTTCTGCATGAGCTAAAATATAGGCAAAAGGCGTTTTCCCTTCTTTTTCCGCACGTTCCTCACTCATCAATACGAGTGCACCTGCCCCATCATTGACACCTGGAGCATTACCTGCCGTAATGGTCCCCTCATTATTGAAAGCTGGACCTAATTTAGCTAACTTCCCGGCAGATGTATCTTTTCTTGGGGCTTCATCATGTTCGATGGTAATTGGTTCGCCTTTTCTCACGGGCACCTGTACGGAAATGATTTCTTCTGCAAGAATACCGCCATCGATTGCTTTTATCGCCTTTTGATGACTCTCGTAAGCCCAGCTATCTTGTTCCTCACGGGTGATTTCAAGATCCTCTGCAGTACTGTTTCCGTAAGTCCCCATATGAGCGCCTGTAAAGCTGCAGCTAAGTCCATCCGAAATCATGGTATCCTTCAGTTCGCCATCACCCATCCTTAGTCCCCACCTTGCTTTCGGAAGGATATAAGGCGCATTGCTCATCGATTCCATTCCGCCGGCAACAATGATTTCTTCTTCACCAAGGCGAATGATCTGATCAGCAAATGTGACACTGCGAAGTCCTGATGCGCACACTTTATTAATGGTTTCCGTTTTCACTTCCCAAGGCAACCCAGCATGACGTGCTGCCTGGCGGGAAGGTATTTGTCCTTGGCCCGCTTGAAGCACATTCCCCATGATGACCTCGTCTACTTGGCTGCCTTCAATCCCTGCCCGAACAAGTGCCTCTTTGATTGCTATTCCACCAAGTTGTGATGCCGTCAAACTGCTAAGACCACCGCCAAATTTACCAAAAGGTGTTCTCACACCGCTAATAATCACTGTTTTTGCCATCATTATTTCCCCCTATAAGTAACATTGATTGAACGCTCGCTCAATATGGAGTTAAAAAAATAGTGTTGTAAGCGCTTAATATTATTCTATATTATACAATTTTCCCAAAAATGAAAATATTTAGTTTGTAAATATTGAAAAAAATACCTGCTTCCATTTGTTTCATCCCATATAGAAGAAGCAGGCAATTCCATTTTAAATTAAGATGCAATCGATTTATTTTCACCAATGACCGCTTTTTCGAGTAGTTCTGCTACATCATACGTTTTAACATTTTCCTCAACTTCTTTTGCTTTCGTCCCATCAGATAGCATGGTCAGGCAATAAGGACATCCGGAACTGATCACTGTTGGACTGACGGCTAGTGCTTGTTCAGTACGGGCCACATTAATGCGGTTACCCGTTTCCTCTTCCATCCACATCAAACCGCCTCCAGCTCCACAGCACATACCCTTTTCACGGTTACGCTCCATCTCGATAAGTTTCACACCATCAATGGATTGTAAAATTTCACGCGGCGGGCTGTAAACTTCATTGTACCTTCCCAAGTAACAGGAATCGTGGAATGTAATGGTCTCATTCACCGGATACTGTGGCACCAACCTGCCTTCACTAACAAGTTTGGCTAACAATTCAGTATGATGGTACACTTCCGCTTCCAACCCGAAATCCGGATACTCATTCTTAAAGATATTGTATGCATGCGGATCGATCGTAACGATTTTCTTTATTTCATTCTTCTGGAATTCTTCTATATTTTTCATTGCAAGTTCCTGAAAAACAAACTCATTACCCAATCGACGAGGAGTATCCCCTGAGTTTTTCTCCTTATTTCCGAGAATCGCAAACTTGACGCCCGCTTCATTCATTAATTTAGCAAAGGAAAGGGCAATTTTTTGGCTTCGGTTATCGTACGACCCCATTGAACCCACCCAGAATAAATACTCGAATTCTTCTTCTGCCTTTTGCAATTCCTTCACTGTAGGGACGCTAACATCTTCCCGAAGGCTTCGCCAATCTTCTCTCTCTTTACGGTTCAGTCCCCAAGGGTTCCCTTGACGTTCAATATTTGTCATGGCACGTTGAGCATCAGGATCAAGTCTGCCCTCTGTCAACACTAGGTAACGACGCATATCGATGATTTTGTCGACATGTTCATTCATTACCGGGCATTGATCTTCACAGTTCCGGCATGTGGTACAAGCCCAAAGCTCTTCTTCCGTAATGACTTCACCAATCAGGCTCGGGCTGTAAGCTTCCGTTGCTGCAGCTGATTCCTGAGCACCCTGCGCGGCACCAGCCAAAGCTATCTTATTTCCCTTGTTATTTCCAAAAACAAAAGATGGTACCCATGGCTGCTTCGTTGTAACAGCAGCGCCTGTATTTGTTAAATGGTCACGCATCTTGATGATGATATCCATCGGTGACAGCATTTTACCGGTACCTGTAGCCGGGCACATATTCGTACAGCGCCCGCACTCCACACAGGCATAGAGGTCCACCATTTGATACTGCGTCAAGTCTTCGATATATTTGGCACCGTAATATTGATTGCCTTCTTTGTCGAGGACCTCTTCTTCCAAATCAACCGGTTTCAATTTCCCCGGGTTGTCCAGGCGATTCAGGAATACATTTATCGGACCGGCAATCAAGTGAGCATGCTTAGATTGCGGAATATAAACAAGGAAAGATAATATGATCAGTAAATGCAGCCACCAAGCTACATAAAAAACGACTGTTGCTGCTGTTGTTCCCATCCAGCCGAATAGGAAAGCGATGCTTGATGCGACTGGCTCTGACCAAGTTGCATCGTGTCCATGCCAGATCATTCCCATTCCATTCCCCAGTAATACGGTAATCATGATACCGGTAATGAAGATGACAACCAAACCTGCTTTAAAATCCCTTTTCAAGCGAACGAGCTTCTCGACATAACGACGGTAAGCCGCCCATAGGATTGCAACAAGAACGGTAAGCGTCACTATTTCCTGGAAGAAAGTAAAGGCTGGATAAACAGGGCCAAACGGTAAATGCCACCCCGGTCTTAAACCTTTGACGAAAAAGTCAATTGCGCCAAATTGCACTAAGATGAAACCATAAAATAACAAGGCATGAATGATTCCGCTCTTTTTATCCTTAAAGAGCTTCTTCTGTCCAAATACATAAACCCCTATTTTCACAAGACGATCTTTCACACGGTTATCGAATTCCACTTTTTTGCCAAGTTTTATATAAGCTATACGAGTTTTTATCAAATAGACAAATAAACCGGCGGCGTAAGCGATTACAAGCAGGAATGCAACTAAGTTGATCCATAGTAAGCCATTCATTTCCATGCAGTCTTTCCCCCCTCTAAGTAAATTGTAAATGCCAGGTAACCATCTAAATAAAATAGAAAAATGGCATTTTTCTGAAATTTGATTAATTCCATTATATAATGAATGAGCATTCAGTCAACTTTTTTCTTTCTAAAAAAAATTTAGTTACTGCACATTAATGTATAATTCGACAATTCCGTAAATTACCCTTCTGTATTCTAAAAAAAATGAGAACCCTTTCCCCCGCTTTTTAATGGTTACTAACAGGGAATTTGAGCCAAACTAAAATGAAATCATTTAGGGGGGATTTTTTTTGAAAATAATCACTAAGCTTGCCTCTATATTTTTATTGATCTTCACTTGGTGCTGGGTTGATCTTAAGTTAGGGCATAAGCGTTATATGAAACAGGCAACCAACGTTAAATATCCGCCTCGGAACAGTGACATGACTGTATTCACTTCAGGGAAAATCCTGTTTGATGATTTTATGAAAGAGGTCCAGCAAGCTAAGGATTCCATCCATATCCTTTTTTATATTGTGAAAAATGATAAATTCAGCAAGGACTTTTTGAATTTACTGCAATCAAAAGCGGAAGAGGGCGTGGAAGTGCGGCTTTTAGTCGATTGGGTAGGAGGTAAAAAGATGTCCCGCAAATCCATTCAGGAACTAACTAAAAGCGGCGTTCATTTTTCTTTTAGCTTTAAACCGAAACTCCCCTTCCTTTTCTATACAATACAAAAAAGAAACCACCGTAAAATTACAGTGATAGACGGCAAAATCGGCTATCTTGGCGGCTTTAATATCGGTAAGGAATATATAAACCAAGGGGAGAAGCTGAACCCTTGGAGAGATTATCATTTGAAAATGACCGGAGAGGGGGTCAGGGACCTTCAGGAAGTCTTCCTCACGGATTGGTTCCATGATACAAACGAGGATTACAGAAGAACACCTGCCTATTTCCCGACACTGAATCCCGGGTCGCAGGCAAATCAGGTTGTTGTCACGAATGGAAGTGATCTTGAATTGGCCATGACACGATTGATTCAGCAAGCCAATAAAAAAATCATTATCGGGACTCCATACTTCATTCCCAGTGAAACTTTATTTCACGAATTAAGGGAAGCCCTTGCACGCAATGTTTCCGTTACGGTGATCGTGCCCGAAAATTCAGACCATGCCCTTGTCAAGGAAGCTTCCTTTCCCTACTTTCGGGTACTATTAAAAGAAGGGGCAGAAATCATGCAACTTCAAAAAGGGTTCTACCATTCCAAAGTGATACTGATTGATGATACAATCTGTGATATCGGTACGGCTAATTTTGATAAACGCAGTTGTTTTTTAAATGGTGAAATCAATTGTCTGGTATTTGACCCGACATTCATAAGAGATGTAGAAAAGGAATTGGCGGACGACCTAGCTGAATCCAAGCCATTAAGCGGGGACGCACTATCCTCCATGAATGTAGTCCGTTCAATAAAAGAATCGTTGGCTTCCATCCTATCCCCTTTTCTTTGAAATCCCGTTGTTCAAGGAGAAAATATAATGAAAATAAGATTTGGTTTCGTATCCAACGCCACCTGTTTATGGGAAGCTTCTCCAGCTAAAACACTTACTTTCAAGCGATATAGCACACTTGGCACGGAAAAAGGGATGGAAAAACTCCTGAGTGTGACACGGCAGAACATTGAAAATACCTTAAGGGTCCTTCAATATAACACCGCCCATCAAGTAGAAATATACCGGATGTCCAGTTCCATTGTGCCTTTAGCCACACATCCCGAAATAGAATGGGATTTCGTGACTCCTTTCAAAAAAGAGTGGAAACAGCTTGGGGATTGGGTTACTGCACACAAGATGAGGGTCAGTTTTCACCCCAATCAGTTTACGCTATTTACCAGCCCTAAACCCGAGATTACACAAAATGCCGTAAAAGATATGGAGTTCCATTATAAAATGCTGGAAGCAATGGGCATTGCGGACACCTCTTTCATCAATATCCATGTCGGTGGGGCCTATGGTGATAAAGAGTCCGCCATAGTAAGGGTTCATGACAACCTTAAATCGCTTCCTGTGCATGTCAAGGAAAGAATGACTTTGGAGAATGATGATAAAACCTATACAGCATCTGAAACCCTGAGCGTATGTAAGAGGGAAGGCATCCCACTTGTATTCGATTACCACCATCATCTCGCAAACCTTTCAGATGAGCCGCTTAACGAGCTGCTCACCGAGGTGTTCACCACTTGGAGTCAGGCAGGGGCGGTACCAAAGGTTCATATTTCATCCCCAAAATCGGCAGGTGAATTTCGCTCGCATGCCGATTATATCGATTTGGACTTCATCATGCCCCTTTTTAAAGTTCTTAAAGAGCTTGGACAGGACGTGGATTTCATGATCGAGGCCAAGATGAAGGACCGGGCAATGCTGCAGCTGATTGAAGATATAACTAAGGTTCGTGGTGTAAAAAGGGTGAGTGGCGGTGCAGTCGAGTGCTAATTAACCTAAAAAAAAAGCGGCTGTTTCGCTAGAAACAGCCGCTTTTTCCATTACATTTTTTCCGGTGCCGAAACCCCGATTATAGCTAATGCATTCTTTAAAGTAATTTGGACGGATTTAACCAGTCCTAGACGTGCCTTACTTCTCTCCAACTTTTCAACATCCAAAACCTTATCGGCATTGTAGAAGCTGTGGAATGTGGAAGCGAGATCGAATATATAATTCGTCATGCGGTGAGGCATACGTTTTTCGGCTGCTTCCGCTATTGCCTGCGGGAACTCACCTAATTTCTTCAATAGCTCCACTTCTTTTTCAGTAGAAAGGGAAGAGAAATCAGTGATTCCTTCATAGCTGATCCCTTGTTCCACACCTTGGCGTAAAATGCTGGAAATGCGGGCATGAGCATATTGTGCATAATAAACCGGGTTATCATTGGATTGTGATACCGCAAGATCCAAATCGAAGTCCATATGAGTATCCGCACTTCTCATCGCAAAGAAATAACGTGTTGCATCCAGTCCTACTTCATCAATTAGATCACGCATCGTAACTGCTTTACCAGTACGCTTACTCATCTTCATTTTCTCGCCATCCTTGTACAGGTGAACAAGCTGGATGATTTCCACTTCAAGCTGCTCGCGTTTGTACCCTAATGCTTCGATCGCTGCTTTCATACGCGGGATATAGCCGTGGTGGTCCGCACCCCAGATATTGATCAACGTTTCAAAGCCGCGCTCCAATTTATTACGGTGATAGGCAATATCAGGTGTCAGATATGTGTAAGACCCATCCTGTTTAATAAGCACCCGGTCCTTATCATCGCCTAATTCCGTAGAGCGGAACCATGTAGCCCCTTCTTCCTCATAGACATGGCCCCTTTCCCTCAACACTTTGAGTGCTTCATCAATTTTACCGTCTTCATATAGGGATGTTTCCGAGTACCATACATCAAATCCGACACGGAAATTTCCCAAGTCCGTTTTCAATTTTTCCATTTCATATTTCAAGCCATACTCACGGAAAAATTCAAAACGTTCCTTTTCATCCGCATTTACATATTTATCCCCATATTCACTTGCGAGCGTTTTACCGATTCCAATGATATCTTCGCCATGATAACCGCCCTCAGGCATATCCTTTTCGAGGCCAAGTGCCTGGAAATAACGGGCTTCTATGGAAATGGCCAAATTATTGATTTGATTACCTGCATCATTGATGTAGTATTCACGTGAAACATCATAACCTGCTTTAGACAGGATATTACATAACGTATCACCTACTGCTGCACCACGGGCATGACCTAGATGGAGATCACCGGTCGGGTTCGCGGAAACGAACTCCACTTGGATTTTTTCACCTTTTCCAAAGTCACTTTCCCCATATGCTCCATCCACTTTCAAAATGACAGGAATCAATTCTGTCAAATAAGAATTATTCATGTAGAAGTTTATGAAACCTGGTCCTGCAATTTCTATTTTTTCGATGGACGCTTTTGAATTGTCAAAGTTTTCGATGATTGCCTCTGCTATCATTTTCGGTGCTTTCTTTGCAACCTTCGTTAATTGCATGGCCATATTCGTGGAGTAATCTCCGTGTGTTTTATCTCTTGGAAGTTCCAATACAACATTTGGAATCTGCTCTTCCGTTGCTAAACCAGCTTTAATGACTGCAGCTTTAATTTCTTCTTTCAGTTTTTCCTGTACCTCTTTTACTATATTCATGTGCTATGCTTCCTCCTTATAGGAAATCGTCATCTCATATTGACCGGGTTCGCTTCCCTGCATATGTAACGTATATTTAAGAACAAGTTTCCCTTGTTTGGACTGCTCATCCCATTGATGATGAATTTTCTTCGTGGTCGTCCGTAACCCTAACCTGCCATATATACTTTCATAATGTCCATTTGTCGCTTCCTGTAGGCGGAAAAGCTGCCTCATTTTAATGGCACCATTTCTAAGCAGGATCGTTTCATCCTTTTTGTGCTTGATGGTCGTTTGTGTTTGACCGACTTCACTTTCCTCTTTATATTGCAAATATAAATCTGAACCTTTATACATTTTTGTACCAAATGTGACAAGCTCATACGTTTCGGTTTCTGAGCCATGCTTGATTTTTGTCTGTAAAGTCACTTTAATAGCATGCTTATCTATATCATGAAGAGTCAAAGCTACACTTCCTTCATCATGTCGTTCTTAACTTTATAAGTATAAATACTCTTCAAGGAAGTTTCAACTTGGAGCGGAAAATAAAATGTAATTCCAAAAAATTGAGGATAAACTGTCGAAATCATCTTGTTGCAATTCATTTGATTTTAACGCAATAATGACTCCATTGGGGTGGAATTAAAAAAGAGTCAATCAGGTGTAAATTCTTTTCAGGGATGGATAAAAAAAGACCATTCCTGCTAAAAAACAGGAACAGTCAAGTCTTCCATCCATTAACCTTTTTGAACCCAACCTAAAATCATTTCGCGAATCAGCTTGCTCGCCGTGTTCGCTGTCTGCTCGGATGGGTCATAAATCGGTGCAACTTCAACTAAATCGCAGCCGACTACATTAATTTCAGATCGGGCTATCTCATGAATCGAAGCTAAAAGCTCTTTTGAAGTGATGCCTCCACAATCTACGGTGCCTGTTCCTGGCGCATGCGCAGGATCAAGAACATCGATGTCGATCGTTACATATACAGGACGGCCTGCTAACTGCGGCAGTACTTCTTTAAGAGGTTCAAGAACTTCAAATTTAGAGATGTGCATGCCGTTTTCTTTTGCCCATTGGAATTCTTCCTTCAAACCGGAACGGATGCCGAAAGAATATACATTTTTCGGACCGATAAGCTCCGCGGATTTGCGGATGATGGAAGCATGGGAAAGTGGTTCTCCCTCATAATCCTCACGTAAATCTGTATGGGCATCCATATGGATGATGGCCATATCGGGATACTTTTTGTACATGGCTTTGATGACAGGCCATGTGACAAGGTGTTCGCCCCCCATCCCCATTGGGAACTTACCTGCATCCAACAAGCTGTCGACAAATTTTTCAATCATATCGATGCTGCGCTGCGGATTTCCAAATGGTAATGGGATATCTCCGGCATCAAAGAATTTAACTTCTTCTAATTCACGATCTAAATATGGGCTGTACTCTTCCAAACCAATCGAAACTTCTCGAATCCGGGTAGGGCCGAAGCGGGAACCAGGACGGAAACTTACGGTCCAGTCCATAGGCATACCGTATAGCACAGCTTCAGATTCGTCAAAAACTGGGTGGCTTTTAATGAATACATTGCCTGAATAGGCTTCATCGAATTTCATGGTCCACGCCTCCCTTATTTCACTAAATCTTGAACGAATTTAGGCAGAACGAAAGCTGCTTTATGAAGTTCTTTTGTATAATATTTCGTTTCGATTTCATGAAAACGGTCTTCCGTCACTTCTAGTGGATTATATTTTTTCGACCCGATCGTAAACGCCCAAAGGCCGCTTGGATACGTCGGGATATTCGCTAAATAAAGGCTAGTGATTGGGAATATTTCTTTTACATCACGTTGTACATCACGAATTAAGTCTGCTTTAAACCAAGGATTGTCTGATTGTGCCACAAAAATCCCATCTTCTTTCAAAGCTTTGGAAATCCCGGCATAAAAACCTTTAGTGAATAAATTGACAGCAGGTCCAACAGGTTCAGTTGAGTCGACCATGATCACGTCATATTCATTTTCACTTTTGGCGATGTGCATGAAGCCATCCCCCACTTGTACGTCTACACGCGGATCTTCAAGCATGCCTGCAATTTCAGGCAAGAATTTCTTTGAGTATTCGATGACTTTCCCATCGATATCCACCAATGTAGCTTTTTTTACGCTTGGATGCTTCAGGATTTCACGGATAACTCCTCCGTCCCCTCCGCCTACAACCAAAACGTTTTCTGGATTAGGATGAGTGAATAAAGGAACATGGGCTACCATTTCATGGTAAACGAATTCATCGCGCTGTGAAGTCATTACCATGTCATCCAACAATAGCATATTGCCCCACTCTTCCGTTTCAATCATATCCAGCTTTTGAAACTCAGTTTGCTCCGTATGTAAAGTACGATTCACTTTCATCGTAATACCAAAATTCTCTGTTTGTTTTTCAGTAAACCAAATGCTCATTTATTAACGCTCCTTTTCCATTTCATATTGTCAGTCACCTAATAGGTTCCCCAAAATCGGTATAGTCATTAGCTAGAAAAATTATAGACGAATCTAGCAGAAATGCAAGATAAATTTCGTAAATGCAGTTCTTATGTTTAAAAATTTCTTTTTTTTCCATAATAGTAATAGATAATAGATTCTTTTTCTGATAAGAGAGGTGAAAGCAATGGAATTGATTCCAAGCGAACGATTTAAAAGGACAACTAAATATGTACGGGCCTTCATTATCCTTGCCACAATCGGGCTCACTATACTCTTTGTATTGCTTCTCTCCTTACTGATTTATGCAAAAATATTAGGTCCGCCTCCTTTGGTCGTGCCGCAGTCCACGCTCTATTATAGTGATAGCGGAAATGTGATTGGGGAAACCGATAATGGCCAGAAACGTTATTGGGCCGGAATGGATTCGATTTCACCACAGCTCATCAAAGCAACTGTCGCTGTTGAGGACCGTCAATTTTACACTCATAATGGATTTGATATAAAACGGATCGGCGGTGCCATCCTTGCGGATATCAAGGCAATGTCCAAAGTCCAGGGTGCAAGCACCATTACCCAGCAGTATGCCAGGAACCTTTTTCTTGGTCATGACAAAACGTGGTCGCGGAAACTCAATGAAGCCTTTTATACGGTACGTTTAGAAATGAACTACTCTAAAAAGGAAATTCTAGAAGGCTATTTAAATACGATTTACTATGGCCATGGCGCATATGGAGCCCAAGCTGCAAGTCAATATTACTTTGGCAAGGATGCCAAGGATTTGACTCTACCTGAAGCGAGCATGCTGGCCGGAATACCAAAAGGTCCGTCAAATTATTCTCCATTGGATAACTTTGAAAAAGCGAAATCAAGGCAGAAAGTTGTCCTGCAAGCCATGAAAAACAAAAGCTACATTTCAGGAAAAAACATCGCGGAAGCGTTGCAAACATCCCTTACATTAAAGGGCGAGCACGGAACGGTCACCAATAAAACCGCTCCTTATTTCCAGGATGCGGTCAAGCAGGCTTTAAAATCACAGCTTCACTTAGATGACCGGACGATCGAGCTGGGCGGACTTAAGGTCTATACCACACTGGATGAAACCCAGCAGGATGTTGCCGAAGAGGTCCTTTCCACTACCATACCCAAGTCTTCAGGGATTCAAGCTTCGATAGTGGCAATGGATCCGGACACCGGGGAAGTCCGTGCACTGGTCGGTGGTAAAGATTATACGGAGTCGCCATTCAATCGAGCTACACAGGCCGTTCGCCAGCCCGGTTCCACGATGAAGCCATTGCTATACTACTCAGCGCTGGAGAATGGTTTCACACCATCTACCACTTTAAAAAGTGAGACCACTACATTTTCTTTCGATGATGGTCACTCGTCATATACACCGCATAATTATAACCATCAATATGCGGAAGGCGAAATAACGATGGCTCAGGCCATTGCTCTTTCCGATAACATCTTCGCCGTAAAAACGCACTTGTTCCTTGGAGAACAGACCCTGGTTGATACGGCGCATCGTTTCGGCATCACGGCGAAAATGGATGCCGTTCCGTCCCTTGCACTTGGTACGTCAGGTGTAAGGGCGATTGAAATGGTAAATGCGTACAGCATTCTGGCTAACGGCGGCAAGAAGGTGGAACCCGTGTTCATCAAAAAGGTGGAAAATCAAAAAGGTGAAGTGATTTTTGATGAAAATAAGAAACCGGAACAGATTTTGGATGAGGATAAGGCATTTGTCATGACTCAGATGCTTACCGGGGTTTTCGATGAAACCTTAAATGGCTATACGAAAGTGACCGGCAGCACCATCAGCTCCCAGCTGACTCGCCCATATGCCGGCAAATCAGGTTCCACCCCGACGGATAGCTGGATGATTGGTTACACACCGGAGCTTGTAGCTGGAGTATGGACTGGATATGATCAAGGCAAAAAGATCGAGACCCCTGCTGAAAAAGGCTATGCAAAGAAAATCTGGGCTTCTTATATGGAAAAGGGCCTACAAGGTAAACCAGCAAAATCGTTTAAGGAAACGGAAAACGTAATCGGGGTAAACGTAAATCCCGTCAGTGGAAAATTGGCAACAAAGGATTGTCCTGCCTCAAGACTGACTTATTATGTTAAAGGCTCCGAACCTGTCGAATACTGTGCCGAGCACTTTAAGGGTGAAAGCCCGAAACATGCCCCAAAAGAAGAAGAGCAAAAGAAGGCACCGTGGTACAAAAAAGTCTTAAAACCATGGGGATAACGAAAAACCCCGAAGCCGGTAGCGGCTTCGGGGTTTTTCTGTCCTAGTTCCACAGTGTCTAAACTGCTGTCTTTAAGTTTACTTATTTTATCCGTTTCCTACAAGTGAATTTTTCACTAAACCTAACATTTCATCGATTAAATCAGATTCAAACCGTCAATGACTCCTTGAGCAGTGCAGAAGAGCGCTCCCACATTCCTGCATCATGGTTTTTCAGGAAGTCTGCAAGTATACGTTTGGATTTATCATCCATGTCCTCGACGATGATTTGCCGTTTCAGTGATTTATCCATCCGGTTAACATGCTCCGGAAGCGATTTATAACCGCGTCTAATTGAGCGGTCGACCGTCATTTCACAAGCTGTCACACCTGCATAGTGCGGACCATTTTGAGTGGCTTCAATGGTCACCCAAACAAGCCAGTAAGGTTTGGCATTCGGTACCTCTTCTTTAGTCTTTAAAAATTTAATTCCTTTTTCCACTGCACTCCTTGCATGCATCGCGCCGATATCGACCTCGGCTTCACCTGCATCCACATCGATTATGACCGGAGAAATATTATCGAGCGTTAAAACCCCCGCTCCATATCCGCCATGTCCTTCTGTAGGGTCATTTTTTATAATATTGAAGCCTACTTTTTTCTTTGGTTGTTCTTCCATGTTTATTTCCCCCTTTATGGTTTGTCATTTCCTATCGTTTAAAAAAGCAAAAGTGTAAAGAACCGACTCAGGACGTCGCCTACCAATGGTACAACATTGTTCAAAATCGGGCCAATTGTATACTTGCTCAGCGGTGTGATGATCAGAATCAAAAAAATCAGTGAGCCATATTGTTCATACTGGGTCATTTTTGCCCGCAAGTCAGCTGAAACCAGATCCTGTACGATCCTATAACCATCGAGCGGCGGCAGCGGTAACAGATTAAATACAAACAAAAGGATATTTAAGTTGATGAGCACCTCGAAGAATGGCTGAACGAAGAACGGTAAATCAGGTCCAACGCCTGCCGCCAGCAACCCGTAAAAAATCAAATACCCCAAAATTGCAACAAGCAAATTACTAAACGGACCGGCAAAAGAGACAAGCACCCCTGCCAATTTTGGATTCTTGAAATGAAAGCGATTAACCGGTACAGGTCTCGCCCAACCAAATCCGGCTATTAATATCAACAGAGTTCCGATCGGATCCAAATGAGAAATCGGATTCAATGTGACTCTTCCTTCATTCTTTGCAGTCGGGTCACCGAACTTATAGGCCACATAAGCATGGGAAAATTCATGAACCGTAAATGCGATTAACAGTGACACAATGACATATGGAAGCTTTTCCAAAGGATAAACCAAAAACCGTTCTATTTGCTCCAAGAATTGCATCGATAGCTTCTCCCCCAATATTTATTACCGTTAGTATACATCAAAAGAGCAAGAAGTGAAAAAACTCTGACTTCCGTGTCTTGCAATTCTTTTTCCATTGTGAAACACTACAAGATAAGAGAGGAAGGGGGGAAAAATAGATGCCATATGTAACAGTCAAAATGCTTGAAGGTCGTACAGACGAACAAAAAAAGGCTTTAGTCGAAAAGGTGACTGCAGCCGTTACGGAAACAACTGGAGCACCAGCTGAAGCCGTGACGATTTTCATTGAAGAAATGTCAAAAAATCACTTGGCAGTAGCCGGTGTCCGTAAAAGCGATCAATAAGATTTACATAATCGGGAAAAGCTAAGCCATCAATTCGGCTTAGCTTTTGTTTTTAACTGCTCAATATATTCATATGCCTCATCAATTTCTTCAAGCGTATATTTTTGTTTGCTTTTCAGCGTGAAAATTTTCTCGGTGACTTCCTCTGTTTCAAGCGTGTCAAAGTATAACACCGTTGAAACAAGCTCCAAAAACCGGGCATTCTGTTCGTTCATATCCAGTAAGCATGCCTCAAGAGCAGGCATCTCCACTTCCTGGATGGATAGGAAATCCTGGCCGGCGTCCGTAATTGAATAACAATATTGATAATACCCTGCTTTTTTTTCCCTTACTTCATTCAAGTAACCCATTTCGCAGAGCTCTTCAATCCGTAAGGTCAACTCCTCCGAATATGGTCCGTAAAAGTGAAACTGAAACTTTTCATGAAATGGGAAGGACAGCTTCTTCGCGATATAAACGATTTTTTGTAATTTTTTCCGACCCGAGATTTCACCGGCAGTAGAAATTGCATTAATAATGTTTGCATGATCCTTAAACAAGGCTCGTCACTCCTCACCAAAAATGTACCACTTTAATCCGATAGCTCCAAAAGCTTACGAATCTGTTTTTTTATATTTTTCTTCGTAGATTCATCACGCAATAAATCTGCTGGATAATACAACTTATGATCCGTTCTTCTTTTCCCTGAAATTGCATCGACAATTTCGGATTCACGCGATAATTCCCGAATTTCGCCATTATTTTTCAGCAAGTGAATCGGCAGTCTCTCCTCTTCCTCACCTGGCCGGTAAAAATCATACGGCAGATCTGATGAAGAATCGACGACGAGATAATAATCCGGATCGATGCCCGCCTTCTTGAATAAAGTCCTTAATTCCATCAATCTGTTCATTTGACTGTTCGATGGATGGAATTCCACATATTTAAATAGTTTACGGTTAACGAAGCGAGTGCATAAATCTTTTAAAATCGCATCATTTTCCTCTTCCCATGCTTCGAAATAATAGAGCATCACCGCTTCATCCATTTTCAAATAGTCCGTTAAAGTCACTTCTCCCTTGAACAATGAATAAAAATGGTGCGGTTCTTGAGCAAACTCATAACCGGATTCATATAAATGTTTCGCCCTATGTAGAATCTTGGTAAGTATGACCTCCGCACTTCTCGTAACTGGATGGAAATAAACCTGCCAATACATTTGGTAGCGACTCATGATATAATCCTCAACCGCATGCATCCCGCTTTGTTTTATGACGGCATGTTCTTCCCTGGGCCTCATTACACGCAAAAGCCTTTCCATATCGAAATGTCCATAACTCACTCCAGTGAAGTAAGCATCACGCTGTAAATAGTCCATTCTATCAGCATCGATCTGACTTGAAATCAGGCTGACTACTAATTTGCCTTTATAGGTTTTCGCTATGACTTCTGCCACTTTTTTTGGGAAATCACGCCCTACTCGAAGGAGGATCTTATTCACTTCCGTATCGCCGACGATTATCTGCTGCGTGAATTGCTCATGATCCAGGTCAAACACCTTTTCAAAAGAATGAGAGAAAGGACCATGACCCAAATCATGCAGAAGGGCTGCACATAGGGATAGTAACCGTTCCTCAGGTTTCCACTCCGGTCTGCCCTCGAAAACATCATCGACGATTCTCCGAACTATCTCATATACTCCAAGCGAATGGCTAAGCCGACTATGTTCCGCACCATGAAAGGTTAAATAAGTCGTTCCCAGCTGTTTGATCCTTCGAAGACGCTGGAATTCCTTCGTCCCTATTAAATCCCATATAACCCGGTCACGAACATGTATATATCGGTGCACCGGGTCCTTGAATACTTTTTCTTCTTGTAATTTTTCGCCGGAATATTCCATGAACTACCCTCTTTTTCATAATCTCGATGCACTCATTATAGCGTGTTTTGACAAAAAACCCTAACTTTCCCCTTTCTAGTAAGAGGGGTCATTTTGTAAGAAAACGGAAGTTCCCGTCGGTTTAGTCTCGAAAATAAGGAAATAAAAAATCACCGCAGTTTGTCGAATCTGGGTGATGAACAGCATGTTCCATTTATCAAAAGCAAACAATCCACTCCAACTATATCTCATGGATCCTACTTTAGTTTTTTATTGATTTTATCTAGTAACTCGTCTTCTGTCGGTGCAGCAACTGGACGGTTATTGACGAAGGCAAATGACTTCTTTCTGCCAGGACCGCAATAGGATTGACAGCCCACTTCAATTTTCGCGTCGGGATCAAGCTTTTCAAGACGGGGGATTAATGTTTTGATGTTTACCGCCAAGCAGTCATCGCACACTCTGAATTCATTGGACATCCTCCGGTCACCATCCTTTCCATGACAAACTATTTTTCTTTCCATTTATATGACTAAAAGGTATTTTACCGTTTCTACTTATGAATATCAAGAGGGCTGGATGATGCGAAAAGGAAAGGGCTGCCGCTAGCAAATGATGTAATTAATCAAAAAACTAGTATCCTTTCAACCTTTTTGTATAAAAAATCCAAATTTTGTCCAAAATGCTAGTAGAACACTCCATAAATCACTGCCACACGATATTTTATATAGTTATTTATTTTAAAAGTTACCAGAAAGGGAGTATGTAGAAATGAAGGTTCGTCAAGACGCCTGGACAGAAGAAGATGATTTGCTTTTGGCAGAAACAGTATTGCGCCATGTGCGGGAAGGCAGCACTCAGCTAAATGCATTTGAAGAGGTAGGAGATAAGTTGAATCGCACCTCTGCCGCATGCGGATTCCGCTGGAATGCAGTTGTCCGCCATAATTATGATAAAGCGCTATCCCTTGCCAAGAAACAGCGTAAGCAACGGCAAAGGATTCTTGGAAAAGATCAAGGAGGGAAAAAACGGCTTCTTTATACACCGCCGTCCCCAACGATTTCGGACATAATGGTTTCTCAAGTACAAGAAGAGGAACTAGAGTTGCAATCCGAAGTCGATACCACCAATTATGAAGCAGCAGAAGAATTCGTTGTGGCTGAAGCTCTCGCTCCTAAGCCACAGCACACTCCAGTAACTTTGGAAAAAGCCATGAACCTTGATACCGTCATCGCGTATTTGGAATCTATGAATGGCCGTATGCTTCAAGCCGAAGTATTAAAAACCGAAAATGAAAGATTGAAGCTCGAAATTAAAGGACTGAAAAAGCGAAACGAAGATTTGGAGAATAAAATCAGCCACTTAGAACAAAACAGCGGCTTGATGCAGGAAGATTATGAAACTTTGATGAATATCATGAACCGAGCAAGAAAGCTGGTCTTGTTAGAAGAAGAGGAACGTCCGGCAACTAAGTTCAAGATGGACCGGAATGGAAATTTGGAAAAAATGGCTGAGTAATTTGATAATGTGGGGTTCAGTTACATAGATCAACCACATGCTAAAGGCCATTCACCCATGTTTATCCGAAAAAGGGAGCCAACAAGGCTCTTTTTTTCATGGCCAAGAAATAAGGATAAAATCGTCCAAGGACGTTCGGTACACCTCTGCTGCCTATCATACAGTCCCTTTTACAGTTTCAGTGAATGCTAAAGTCGTATTACATCCAAAAGGCCGTCCCTGACACAGGAACAGCCTTTTGCATATCAATCCTTTATTGAATCGAATACTTTATCATTGCGTTCGACCACTCTTGTCAAGTATGCCTCATATAACGGCCATTCCTGAACAGAAAGAGTGTCAGAGAATATCCTCCCGCTATGTTCCTTCAAGACATGAAGGAATCTGAGCATCACATCCTGAACACTCAATTGCACGCCCAACAATTCTGTAAGGGATGCCATTACCGAAGGGACGATATCAGGATAAACGAATTTGGTTTCTGCATTTCCTTTAGCTGCATCATAAAAACCCTTAACGAGACTGGCACGTTCAGCCCCGCTTCCATTGACACACAAATAGATTTGCACCGCTACGCCATTACGAATCCTGCGTTGGGATATACCCGCAAACTTCTGCCCATTTATACTTAAATCATAACTTCCAGGACAATAGGAACCGACGATTTCCCTTGCCTCCATCGTGACTAGGAAATCGGAAAACATCAATTGGACAAGCTCCCACATCGCATCATATCCACGATTGATTTCAATTTTTCGCTCATTTTCAGGAAAAATGAGCGAAAAATTCAGGACCCCCTCATCCAGCACGACTGCCAGCCCTCCGGAATTCCTTACAATGGCCTGATGATCATGTTCTTTTAAATGATCCAAGCCCTTTTTAAGAAAGGGCAACTTCGTATCCTGTATACCCAGGACGATGGTTCGATGGTGTACCCACGCTCTTGCTACGGCTGCTGATTGACCTGACCCTACGGAAGAGCAAAATGTATCATCCATCGCAAAGGACTCTAGAGCAGGAAACTGAGGTCCAACGGAGGATTGATCAATAACCCGCCACTCTTGCTGCATTAATAATGAATCTGTTTCACTCATACGAATCTCCCTCTACTTTTTATCCTCAAGCGGCCTATTGATACTGCGCCACAATCCCCTGTGCCGCTGTAATGACTGCCAGCTTATATACATCCTCTTCACTGCATCCCCTCGAAAGGTCATTTACAGGACGGTTCAGCCCCTGAAGGATCGGACCGACCGCTTCGAAGCCACCCAAGCGCTGTACCATCTTGTAGCTAATGTTCCCTGCTTCGAGACTTGGGAAAATAAAAACATTCGCATCCCCTTGAATAAGGGAATCCGGTGCTTTTTTTCTTGCTACCGAAGGAACAAAAGCCGCGTCAAACTGAAATTCCCCATCCAATATGATTTCAGGATCCATTTCTTTTGCCAATTCGACGGCATCGACTACTTTTAGCGTCTCGGGGGATTTTGCCGACCCCTTCGTAGAAAAGCTCAGCATAGCCACACGCGGTTCGATATCGAACATTAGTGCAGTCTTCGCACTCTCGATTGCGATTTCGGCCAGGTCCTGGGAATCAGGGTTTATATTTATCGCACAATCCGCGAAGACATATTTTTCTTCTTCCCGGACCATGATGAATACACCCGATGTTTTTTGGACGCCTGGCTTTGTCTTGATGATCCTTAGGGCGGGACGAACCGTATCGGCAGTCGAATGCGTTGCACCACTCACCATTCCATGTGCCAGTTTCATATGGACGAGCATGGTTCCAAAATAGTTCTCATCCTTTAAGATTTCACGTGCTTGTACATCAGTCTCTTTACCTTCACGGACCTTCACAAACGCTTCAACCATTTCATCCATCATGATATAATTCCTCGGATCATATATTTCGATTGCATCAAGGGAGATTTTCAAATCCTTTGCCTTCTCTTGAATCAACCCGATATCCCCAATCAATACAGGTGTCACCAGTTTAGCTTTGGCAAGCCTGCCTGCCGCTCCCAAAATCCGTTCATCCAACCCTTCTGGAAAAACGATCTTTAAATTATGCCCCATAACTTTCGATTCCAATATTTCAAATAAATCACTCACTGGCTCTTCCTCCTTTTTTAGATACGTTTCCCCTGTTTTTCCTATATTTAACCATTCGGCAAGAATTCCATAGTCGTCTTCTTTTAAGAATACTCTAGCAGCTAGGTAAATTCCAGCCACTTTGGTCACCAACCATTCCGTAAATTTGAAATTTGTTTGAACACCGAAAAACAGTGATGGTGTTTGCGGGTTGATATAAATTTCCTTATACTGAAACTATGATATATTAAAGTTATAATAAGACTTAGGAGTGATCGTAATGAGTGAAGCAGCACAAACACTGGATGGCTGGTATTGTTTACATGACTTCCGTCTGATCGACTGGGCTTCTTGGAAAACGTTATCAAGTGACGAACGCCAATTGGCCATCTCAGAATTCCAAGGTTTACTGGATAAATGGAATATGACACAAAGCGACAATGAAGGCAGCCATGCCCTATATTCCATCGTTGGTCAAAAAGCGGACTTCATGCTAATGTTTGCCCGCCCAACCATGGAAGAATTGAATGTAATTGAAAACGAATTCAACAAAACGAAGCTTGCCGAGTATACAATTCCCGCTTATTCATACGTTTCCGTCGTGGAATTAAGCAATTACTTGGCAGGTGGAGATGGTGAGGACCCTTATCAGAACCCTCATGTTCGTTCTAGACTTTATCCGATACTTCCAAAAGCGAAACATGTATGCTTCTATCCAATGGACAAGCGTCGTGATGGAGATGATAACTGGTATATGCTTTCCATGGAAGAACGCAAAGGCTTAATGCGTTCCCACGGCTTGATTGGCCGCAGTTATGCCGGTAAAGTAAAACAAATCATTTCCGGTTCTGTCGGTTTTGACGATTATGAATGGGGCGTTACACTATTCGCGGATGATGTCCTTCAATTTAAAAAATTGATCTATGAAATGCGTTTTGATGAAGTGAGTGCACGTTACGCTGCATTTGGTTCTTTCTTTGTAGGCAATATCCTGCCGGAAGAAAACGTAACTTCTTTCTTATACGTATAAGACGATTAGCTTCCGGTTTCCGGAAGCTTTTTCTTTTCGCGTCCCCTCCTTTTTATTTTTCCCCTTCTGTGGAATAAAACCAATGCACATCCCATACATTTTCAATAGTGATGAATTTATTTTTTCACAGTCCCATTCAGCCTCAGGAAAATTAACAAGGCAATTCCTGACTTCAGCGAGGTGAAGGAATGTTACATCCATTCATTAGCCGAAAAGATGGTACGACTTAAATCATGAACGGCAACCGTTACGTATCGCTCAAATTCATTGTGGTTTTTTAAGCCACCCGGGGATTTTCCAGAACTACCGGTCGCTATAAATCGCACTGTTTATACCAGGCCACACTCTCGGATTGTCCAAATTCCACAAAATCAAATAAACCTTTTAGGAGGGAATGCAATGTCACAAAATAATCCTTATGGTAATTACCCGTACGGAGGAAGCCCCTATTACCCCTATGATAATAATGAGTCTGATCCGCGGCAGCAGACTCCTTACCAGCAACAGGGTTATCCGCAGCAAGCATACCAACAGGCACAAATGCCCACTACTGGAGGCACACAACAACAAGTGCCCATGACGATGAATGGAGGCACGCAACAACAAGTGCCCATGGCGATGACCGGAGGCCCTTCCGGACCACAGATACCTGGCATGCTACCGGTCGAAGCGTCGTACATCGAGAACATATTGCGTTTGAATAAAGGGAAATTAGCCACTGTTTATACTACGTTTGAAAACAACACGGAATGGAATGCAATGATCTTCAAAGGAATCATCGAGGCTGCAGGACGCGATCATTTGATCATAAGCGACCCTCAAACGGGAAAACGATACTTAATTCCGATGGTATACTTAGATTATGTAACGTTTGATGAGGAAATCGAATATGACTATCCATTTGGAGGCGCTGGGCTTGCCACCTATCCGCCAAGGTGAAGAAACTTCCATAAAGAAGAGCCTCAGAATCTATTTGATTTTGAGGCTCTTCTTTATGGGGGATGACTTTTCTAATTAAGCTGACCTAAGAAGATCAGCTGTCTTCATTACAAGTATTTATATGCAGCAATGATCATTAGGACCCAAGCAACCAAGAATGAGACTCCGCCAAGCGGTGTGATTGCTCCCAGGACCTTGATTTGCGTAACGCTAAGAACGAATAGACTACCGGAAAACAGGATGATTCCTATTAGCATTAGACAGCCGGACCAGTTGATTAGCGGACTTGAAATCTTCCCAGCCAATAAACCAAGCACTAATAAACCCACCGCATGGAACATTTGATATTGAACAGCGGTTTGCCATGTTTCTAAATATTTATCAGGAATTTTCCCTTCCAGTCCGTGTGCACCGAATGCACCTAGTGCTACAGCAATAAACCCATTCAATGCACCTAAAATGATGAACAGTTTCACTATGATTTCGCTCCCCTACTCTAATTTAAAAATCGAACAAGGACTCCCCATTTGCTTCTTCCATTTTAACCGGTTCTACATTCGATGTAGCCGACATAACGGGCTGGCTCAATGTGATTGGCTTCGGAATGCTGATGTTCCCAGCCTTTTCATCAACCATTACTTCACATAAGGATTTAATGGCAATTACATACCCCTGCACCTTATCCTCTGAATTTACCTGTTTCGCTTTCAAAACAAGCTCTTCGATTTTATCTAACATTTGTCTTGATGAAATATCCACCTTTACCACCTCGTCTATATACAGGTCAAAACTTTCATAACTAGCATAGCAAAAATCAGAGAAGAAAACACCTTGCATATTCCCTACTTTTTAATTTGCTTGGATTGAAATTTCAAGCATGGCTGTCCTGAAGAACGAAAGACATCAAGAGAGGGCAGATTTGATGTTTTGAATTGAAAAGCACGGCAGCCCTTTGGAAACCTGGGATCCCAAGTTATATAGAAATGACAGCACGCCATACAATTCACCCGTTCCTTTTTCTTGCCCATATCATCGCTTCGAGATTTTCCAATCAATTGGGGATTCCCCCATTTCCATCAGCAACTGATTTGTTTTGGAAAAAGGTTTGCTGCCAAAGAAACCACGGGAGGCAGACAGCGGACTAGGATGGACGGACTTAATGATTCTATGACGGGTTTCATCAATTAAAGGGATTTTGGATTGAGCAGGTTTCCCCCACAGGATGAATACAACCGGTTTCGGACGTTCATTCAATAGGCGAATAACTTGATTCGTAAAGTTTTCCCATCCTTTTCCTCGGTGTGAATGAGCCTCTCCCTCGCGGACAGTCAAGACTGTGTTCAATAGAAGCACCCCCTGTTCCGCCCATTCAACAAGGTAACCATTATCAGGAACCTCATAGCCTAGATCAGTGTGTAACTCTTTAAAGATATTTCTTAAAGAAGGCGGGATGCGAACCCCCGGCTTAACTGAAAAACTAAGGCCATGCGCTTGATCCGGGCCATGATAAGGGTCCTGTCCAAGGATGACAACCTTTACGTCTTCATAAGAGGTAAAGTGAAGCGCATTGAAGATATCATCTTGATCCGGGTGAATGACTTGCTGACTGTACTCCTGCTTTATAAATTCCCTTAGCTCCTGGTAATATGTTTTTTTGAATTCCTCTTCCAATAGAGGCCACCAATCATTTGTTAATAACTGCTTTTCCATGTGCCACAGCCCCTTTCAACCTTTTGAAACTATATTATATCAAACTAATCGCCTTACCTTTTTCCATAGATTAAGATTTATGTTTCTATATACCCCTATGTGGGAAAATAGATAGTTAGCAAGCAATTTATCCATGTTGGAGGATTCCCTATGAAAAAATGGTATAAAAGAAAACGATTTTATCTGCTTGTCTGCATTTTGATCGTCATTACGGCCGTAATCGTCTATAACAGCTACAAGCCTCTCCCTGATGGCACTTCTTATGAAGGGAAGGTTCATCATGTCGAGGATATTGATTTTATCTATGACCTTTCCTATCACGATGAACAAGGGAATCTGCAACATGAGCAGCAAATTTTCCAAACCATAAATCAAGCCATAGAAGACGCTGATTCTTTTATCGTAATCGATATGTTTTTGTTTAATGCTTTTTATGATGAAAAGATAAACTTCCCGAAGTTAACCGAGAATCTGAAGGATAAACTGGTTGAACAGAAGAAAAAGAAACCTGACCTCCAGGTTATCTTCATTACTGATGAAGTGAATACTTCCTATAATTCCTACCAGTTAGAGGCATTGGAAACGATGAAGAAAAATGGCATTGATGTCATCGTTACCAACTTAGACCGGCTTCGGGATCCGAATCCTCTCTATTCAGGTGTGTATCGGACCTTTTTCCAATGGTTCGGTGAAAGCGGGAAAGGATGGATTGTGAATCCAATGGCTAAAAGCGCACCAAAGGTCACCTTTCGTTCTTATCTTAGACTGATGAATATTAAGGCCAATCATAGAAAAGTGGTCGCTACCGAAAAAACGGCCATCATCTCTTCTGCCAATCCTCATGACGCAAGTGGATTCCATTCCAATATTGCGTTTCAGATGGATGGGAATATCATCGGCGACTTTGTTAAAGCCGAAGAAGCAGCTTCGAAATTCTCGGGAGGTCCAAAGTCATTTCCTGAGTTCAAAGGGGCATCAGCAGATAAAGGACCGATATCGGTACAATTGCTAACGGAAGGAAAAATCAATAAACATGTCCTTAAAGTAATAAAGGATGCAGAAAAAGGCGACAAGATCCATCTTGCCATGTTCTACATTGCCGATCGTGATGTTGTCGAAGCATTAACCGATGCGGCTAAACGTGGTGTAAAGATCCAAATGATATTGGATCCGAATCAAAATGCTTTCGGAAGTGAGAAAATCGGGCTTCCTAATCTTCCAGTTGCCGCTGAATTCGAAAAACTTGGGGATGAAAATATCTCGATCCGCTGGTACAAAACAGATAAAGAACAGTTCCATACAAAGTTGATGATGATCCAAAAGGCTAATGAAACGATTATTCTTGGAGGATCGGCTAATTATACATCACGTAATCTAGATGACTATAACCTTGAAGCCAATGTTGAAATCCATGCTCCAAATGATGCGGACGTTTCTAATGATGTCGATAGCTATTTTCAAAGACTATGGACAAATCAAAATGGAACATACACCGTTGATTACAGTGAATATCAGAAGAAACTGCCTGTCTTCAAATACTTGACCTACCGCATACAGAAGGTGTTCCGCTTCACCACTTACTGAATAAATTCGGTATACATGTTTATCAGTAACCAAATAAGGTTATATACTACTATAGCCAATTAAGAACTGTAATAAGCAAGATTCCATTTACCTATATCGAAGAGAATCTAACACTGAAATTCAAGGAGGAGTTTATATGTATCAAGTACATGTAGTAGAAAACGGTTTACAAGCAAAGGAAAAAATCGATGAACTAGTCACATCAGGTTATACGAAGGACGATGTATATTTGTTTGCCCATGATAAAACCCGTTCAAAACACCTTACCGAGAATACAAATACAGAAGATGTAGGCATGAAGGAACAAGGTCTCCTTGATTCCGTTGGAAATCTATTTAAATCACGCGGAGATGAACTTCGTAATCGAATGAGCAACCTTGGCCTTAGTGATATGGAGGCAGAACGTTACGAGGAAGTGCTTGACGAAGGAAAAGTCGTCATCGTTGCTTCCAAATAAGAAAAAAGCGGGGTTACACACTAATACCCGATAACCATTACCCTATATGGATTCATAAAAAACGAGGCTCCTTAACCGGCAGCCTCGTTTTTTATATTCATTAACCCAGAATTCTTTGGTACGTGGCCTTTGCATGGACCATGTCCTTCGTGCCGTGAATCAACGCCCGGCCATCCTTGAAAATGACAATACGTTCCCCGGCTTTTTCACAAGAGAGTAGAAATGGATTGAATTTTACCAAATAGCCGCTGCCATTCAGTTCCTTGGCTAATTTATCGAGTTGCAGTTTCAAAGGTTTTGGCGGTCTTACCTGTACAGTATCCCTTCCGCAAAGAACCGCAGTTTTCGTTGCGTTTTCCATAGTTAAAAAGGGATATGTCCTCTGATCTCCGCAAGAGAGACAATCTTTCTTTTTAGCTTTTGTTAATCGAACGGTTTGGTATTGATTCCTCCACAGATCAAAAGTAACAAGTGCAGGTCGAACCGATTGCCAGTCTTCAACAAGGATTTTCAAAGCTTCGGCAGTTTGGTGTGCCACTACCATCGTTACAGCTGGCGATATGATTCCTCCTGTGTCACAGGTCATTCCTTGAATGGGGATAGATTTAAGTAAACAGTGCAAACATGGCGTCTGTCCGGGAAGAATGGTCAAAGTCATGCCCACACTCCCCACACATGCCCCATAAATCCAAGGTATTTGAAGCTTTTGTGACAAATCATTTATAATCATCCGTGTCTCAAAATTATCGGTCGCATCCAATATCAAATCAACATCACCAAGCAGCTGTTCAAGGTTCTGGGCGGTTGCATCCATGATGATGGCATTCACTTCAACTTCATGATTGATTTCAAATAAATGACGCTTTGCCGCTTCTGCTTTTGGCAGATTCTCCTCGACATCCCGTTCTGTATACATTTGTTGGCGCTGTAAATTACTAGTCTCCACATAATCCCTGTCGACAATCGTAAGCTTCCCTACTCCCGCACGAGTAAGGGCCTCGGCGTTAGCAGATCCCAAAGCCCCTGCCCCTAGAAGTAAGACATGCTTCTTCAAAATTTTCAATTGGCCGCCTTCACCAATGGGGGCGAATAAAGTCTGTCTTGAATAACGCTCTTTCACTGTAAACCCTCCCCTCCAATTCGATCCGATTCTCTCAGCCTCCGCTGACAGGTGGAATGAAAGCTACTGTATCTCCATCAGATAGAACTGTGTCATCGTCGGCAAATTCTTCATTGACCGCTGTCATCACGGATTCAAGACCTTCCAATTGAAATTCCACCCTCATCTTTCCTTTTAGCTGGGCCACACTCATTCCATTTCCTTCTATAGAAAGAGTCTCTTTGCCTAACGCATCTTTCAATTGGGCAAATAAAAGTACATTAATCATTGATATCCACCTCTTCCGGTTTTCCTTTTGGATATGAAACGGTTTCCAACTGGTTTCCAACCCATGTCTCCCCATCCTCCCAATGTTCTTTTTTCCAAATCGGGACGATTTCTTTAATTCTTTCAATTGCATACCTGTTTGCCTCATATGCATCATTTCGATGTGGCGTACTAACGGCAATTACGACTGCGATATCCGTGATTTCAAGTTTACCTACACGATGGGTGATCGCCGTTTCTGCATCAGGCCAACGCTCCTTGATCTCAGATCCGATTTGCTCTAATTTCTTGATGGCCATCGGTTCATATGCTTCGTAAATTAAGAAGAGGGTCTTTTTTCCTTTCGTCATTTCCCTCACTGTACCAATAAAGGTCGTGACGGCACCTGCATTCCTCTCTACTACTTTATCAATCACTTCCTGGATGACAATCGGCTCTTTTGAAATTTTATAATTCATGTCTACCATCCTTTATATATAATTCGGTTTGGCTAATATAACCTGCCTCTTGATAATCTTCCCTCGTATTCATATTGAAAAAAAGGTATTGAAAATGTTCAGGATTTTCATGATATATCTTAAAGTCGCTTTCCTTCATGATTTTCACCGAAATCTTTTCCAAAAATAGACTCATTTTTAATTCGTTTTTCAATAAACATTCTGTCAGTACAGTAAGACATCTTTTATGATAAACAGCAAAAAGCGGCTGAATCCTGCCATTTATCTCAGGAATGACAGCATCGAATTCAGGTTCATAATAGGATATGATATCATTTATGGCAGCTGCACTCACAAACGGCATATCACAGGCTGTAAGGAATTGGAGCTCCGTTTTCGAGGAGGCCATCCCTGCATGCAATCCCCCAAGTGGTCCTTGATCTTTATGTAAATCCGGTATTAACGGAAGTTGCAGAAAACGATAATCTTCAAATGTATTCGTAATGACCAGAATGTTTTCTGATACCTTTTTCAATACGGATGCCACTCTTGAAATGTTCACAACGCCACCTATGGTCAACAGGGCCTTATTCACTCCCATACGGCTTGATTTCCCACCAGCTAACAGCAACATTGTCCACTCCATACGAATCACCCTCCCTTTTTGGGGTTTAATCTAGCATCCAACGGTAAAGCTATAATAAATAAGTCCACTATATTTAAATATTTTAAATCAATTTTCAAAATAATGACACTTTCACAAACTTTGCTTAGTATATCAAAAGATGGAAAATAAGATTCAAAGCTTAAAAGCAGGCGGCCCATCTATCCAATTTCCTGAAATCCATGTATTATTTCAATTTTAAAAATGGCTTATGCGAGGCCATTCCATCTCCTTCTTATAGGCACTCATTTTAGGGTGAAAACTAAGTTTTACATAAAAGAAATTTTGGTATATTCTAAAAATAGCATATTATCTGGTATGCTGATAATATCGAAATCCAATTCTCCTGAGGAGGTCACATAATGACTATGAAAAGAGCTATGACAGTTGCCGGATCGGATTCGAGCGGCGGCGCGGGTCTTCAAGCAGATTTAAAGACATTTCAAGAATTCGGCGTTTACGGTATGTCCGCCTTAACGACAATCGTTACGATGGATCCCAAGAACGGCTGGTCACATAATGTATTCCCTACACCGGTCGAGGTTTTGGAAGCCCAAATCGAAACGATTCTATCAATCGGCATTGATGCCATGAAAACAGGAATGCTTGGATCAGTGGAGATCATTGAACTTGTTGCCCGTAAAATAGACGAGTTGAAACTGGACAAAGTCGTAATCGATCCAGTTATGGTATGTAAGGGTGAAGATGAAGTATTGCACCCTGAAACGGCTGTAGCCCTGCGTGAACTACTTGTTCCACGTGCAACTGTAGTTACGCCTAACCTGTTCGAGGCTGCTCAGTTAGCAGGAACAGCGCCTATCAAAACGATCGATGATATGAAGGGTGCAGCCGAAAAGATTCATGCACTTGGTGCAAAATATGTCTTGATCAAAGGCGGTAATAAACTGGATTATGACAAAGCCATCGACCTTTTATATGATGGAAAAGAATTTGAGATCCTTGAATCCGAGAAAATCGAAACAACCAATACACACGGTGCCGGCTGTTCATCGTCAGCAGCCATTGCAGCTCAATTGGCTGAAGGGAAAAGTCCGCGTGAGGCTGTCCTCATTTCAAAAGACTTCATTACCGAGGCGGTTCGCCATTCTTGGAAGATGAATGACTATGTTGGACCTGTCAATCATGGTGCATACCATAAATATGGAAATGCTGAAAACACAAAATAATAGACCAAAGTTTAATGGCTGCTCAAATTCATCGAGCGGCCTTTTTCGCTTTTTTTGTTTTTATTTAGTAAAATGGAAAGAAGGAAAAGCTTATCTAGCCGCCCAGTTAAGGAGGAAATTATAGAATGAAACCTATAGACCGTACAGAGGTGCAAAATGCTATTGATTCTTTCGCCCGACAAGATGTATATCTTCACCTTGAAACGACAAATGGCGCCTATGCCACTCATGTAGATGAAGCTTTCTTTTCGGCAGGTGCTTATATTCGTAATGCTTTTATCCAGTATGAACATGGGAAGATAGTTGGGGATGGACCCTACCGCATCGGCTTGAAGCTCAATATTGGCTGGGTATATGCTGAAGGCGTCAACCACTTCGAAATGGATGAACAAGGGAGATTGCTGTTGGCAGGCCTTGATTTTTCCGGAAAACTTGCTGTCTCCATGCAGCTCAGCCCTACTCCCTTTGAATAATCACGACTAGCTTGATATGTATAATATAATTCCGATGAAAACTCCCATTCACCGATAACCATACTTACTGTAAGTAGAACGGAAGGAGAAATATACCTTGGAAAAAGAACGTCATGTATTAGTTATATTCCCACATCCCGATGATGAAGCCTTTTCGGTCTCCGGAACGCTGGCACTCCATAGAGAAGCTGGCACTCCTGTCACCTATTTATGTTTAACTTTAGGAGAAATGGGACGTAATTTAGGCAATCCTCCATTTGCAACAAGGGAATCGCTCCCTAAAATTCGCAAAAAAGAATTAATCGATGCAGCAAATGCGATGGGCATCCAAGATTTGCGCATGCTTGGATTGCGTGATAAGACAATTGAATTCGAAGATGATGAAAAGCTGACTTCATTATTTACCGAAGCCATCAATGAATTGAATCCTTCATTGATCATAACGTTTTATCCAGGATACAGTGTCCATCCAGACCATGAAGCGACAGCACGGGCTGTGGTTCGGGCCGTGGAAAGAATGGAAGAGAAAGAGAGACCTAAACTTCATTGTGTCGCGTTCTCCAATAACTGCATCGATGAGTTAGGGCAGCCTGACATCATCCATGATATCTCTGCCGTCGAAGAAAAAAAGGTAGCTACATTCACTGCCCACCGTTCGCAAACGCAGGCAATGGTGATCGATTGGAAAGAGAAATTCGAAAATCAGGATGCTGATTTTCTCGACTGGATCCGCAAAGAACGATTATGGACCTATAAATTTTAAAGAAACCGCCAATTAGGCGGTTTTTTTGTTTATGGCATAAAAAAAACGCCTGTGGATTACAGGCGGAGAAAAGGGGGATACTTTGGAAAATCAATCATAATATAAGCATCCCCATTTTTGATTATTTCATACATGCATATTCAAAAAATTAAGCAGACAAGCGTTCTTCCCGCTGCATTTTCATTCTTGCCGCGGCTTTTCTACCATGTGCGAAAAAGTAAATCCCTATAAGAGCGAATGCCAAGACCGACATTCCTATGAACAACCCTTTGAAGCCGGTAAATGGAATAAGGAATCCCAAAAGGAATGGGCCAACACCGATTCCAAAATCGTACATTGTATAAAACGTGGATGTGGCTAATCCCATCCGATTTGATGGTGCTTCCTTAATGGAAATCGCTTGACAGCTTGATTGGAACGTACCATATCCCACTCCGATAAAGGCACCGGCAATCAGAAGCGTAATACCATGATGGGATTGGCTGAGAATGACCATACCCACGGCAAATAGTAAGAGCGAAGGATAAATGACTGCATTCTCCCCCTTCACATCAAACATTCTTCCTGTAAACGGACGGGACGCCAAAAGGAATACAGCAAATACAACAAAGAAAAAACTTGCCGCATCCATTAAGTCCATTTCCTTTGCAAAAGATGTTAAATACGACAAAATGCTCGAATAGGTAAATCCGGCAAATCCGATAAAAATGGAAATGGGCAGAGCTTTTTTTTCAAAGTAATCACTAATTTTAAATCCTTTTTGTTGTGAAGCTCTGCCTTTTTCTCCTTCAGGAACATTCATGAATAACGATGCCACTAAAGAAAACGCGGCAAATAAAGAGGCAGCATAGAAAATGATGGAATAACTAAAATGCTGTGTGATCAGCAATCCAATAAACGGACCGAACGCCATTGCCAAATTGGTACTCATGGCAAAGTAACCTGTCCCTTCCCCGCGTCTCTCATTCGGAATGATATCTGCAGCAATCGTTCCAGTTGCCGTAGTGGCAAGGCCAAAAGCAAAACCGTGAATAAGCCGATCGATCAATAAGAGGGATAAACTATTAACCAGGAAATAGCCAATGGATGCGATCAGGAATAGAATCAAGGATCCAAGCAACATTTTTCTGCAGCCGATCTTGTCAATTTTTTTCCCTGCAATCGGTCTGACAAGCACAGCCCCGAGGACAAAAATACTTGAGGCAAGTCCCGCTTGTGCTTGCGACGCATGAAAGTTATCAATCGTGTAAATGGTCAATGTCACCATCAAGACATAAAAAGTTAAAAATAGAAAAAAGTTCGCAGACGAGACAATCAGAAAGTCTTTCGTCCACAGTTTCGGTTTGTGATTCATTTCAATCCTTCTTCCTTACTATTGTTTTAATTTTTCCTTCAGGAAAATCAACGTTCGTAACGTTGCCTCTCGATCCTCTTCAGCCAAACCGCTCATTAATTGAAGTTCAAATTCTTCAACTACCTTTTTGGCCTCTTGATAAGTCCTTACACCTGACTCCGTTAACTGTATTCTCCGCTCCCGCTTATCTTTACCTGGGATTTGTTCAATCAAACCAAGTTCCTCCAACCGGTTTACCGTCCTCGTTACCGTCGGTTTCTCCACATCTAGATAAGTGCTTATTTCAACAAGCGTAGAACAGCCAAACTCATTCAGATAATATACAATCGACCATTGGGAATGAAAAAGATCAACCTTGGCCAATTGTTCATTTAATTTTTTAGTAAACGACCTTGAAAATTGTAAGTTATGATGAAAAAAACCATTATTAAAGGACAAAGGGATTCCTCCTGCAAATTAGTTACCTAGGTAACTATACACCTATTCATTAGAAATGTCCAGCCTTCGGATGAACGAAAATAATTGTATTCACACTGTTTGACACAACAAAAAGATACCCTTTGCAGGAGTTAATGCACATTATTTCGTGCTACTCGTGTGTTTGGTAGTGAATTTGGAGCTTTTACTCGTGAATTTGGGCTTTACTCGTGAGTTTCGCGCTTTTACTCGTAAGTTTCACGCTTTTACTCGTAAGTTTCGCGCTTTACTTGTGAATTTGGAGCTTTTACTCGTGAATTTGGGCTTTACTCGTGAGTTTCACGCTTTTACTCGTAAGTTTGGAGCTTTTACTCGTGAATTTCGCGCTTTTACTCGTGCATTTGGGCTTTACTCGTGAATTTCGCGCTTTTACTCGTGAGTTTCACGCTTTTACTCGTAAGTTTCGCGCTTTACTCGTAAGTTTCGCGCTTTTACTCGTGAGTTTCACGCTTTTACTCGTGAGTTTGGGTAAAATGGGGGCCATGCTCTTTGTGGTCGATGCTTCGAGGCCATACAAAAAAATGAAACCCCGCTATTAAAAGCGAGGCTTCCGGAGAGATTGAAGAATCATCTATAATATGAAATATAATGCAATGGATTTTGAACAACCCCATTTGATCGGTGTTATCATTGAATCACAAACACCTCTTTTCCGACTTGCAGCTCCTTCGCATTGATAACCTCAGGGCAAATTTCCTTTTAACCGAGAAAGTGGCAAACGATATAGCTTATCGTCTTTTTCATCAGGATTTCCTCGGCCATCCGTATTGTTGCTTATGAAATAAAGGGATTCTCCATCTATGAAAACATCACGTATCCTTCCTGAGCCCGTAATGATATTAGTCAGTTTTCCGCTCTGTACATCATAACTCTTAAGCGCTTCGCCCCTTAATGCTGCAAAATAAAGCTTTCCGTCAGAATAGGACATTCCAGAAGGAGCCCATGTATTTTCACCGGAATGAATCAATGGATTTACCATACCAGGTTTTTGCTCATCGCCTTCTATTTCTGGCCAGCCGTAGTTTTTACCTGGATCGATCTTATTTAATTCATCGTGAGCCGAATCGCCGTGCTCACTTTCATACAATTGTCCGGCTTCATCCCACGCCAGACCTTGTGGATTGCGGTGACCGTATGAATAGACGTATGAATTCCCGAAAGGATTATCTTTCGGAATGGTGCCATCCGGATTCATGCGCAAAATCTTCCCGCCTAAAGAATCTATGTCCTGTGCGATCTCCGGCTTTCTTGCATCACCTGTTGTTGCATATAGCTTATCGTCCGGTCCCATCTTGATTCGGCCACCATGGTGGAAATCCCCGCTTGGTATGCCATCGATCAAGGTCTCCATCTCCTGCCATTTATCATCATCTTTTTGTAAAATGACGATTCGATTGATGGATTCCCTGCCTTCTTCATACGTATAATAGGCGAAAGCTTGCCTGCTCTTAGCGAAATCGGGAGTTAACGAAAATCCAAGTAACCCAGCTTCCGCTTTTGTAGACAATGTCTTTTTAAGGTTGACCTTTTGCCGTATCATCTTACCCTTGTCCCATTCTACGATGGTTCCTGTCCGCTCTGAGACATACATTGTGTCCCCTTCCTTCTGAATCGACCATGGGATATGCAGGTTCGTTACTAGCACATCCGGATCTTCTCCTAAAGTGCCCGTCACTTCTTTATCAGGATTCGGCTGGGTTTTGCTGTCCTCTTCATTCATGTTACAACCAGTTAAAGTCATTGTTGCCATAAGGAAAAATAAGAGCCATCTTTTCAAAACTTTTTCCCCTTCCGATTCAGGAGTTTAATAGGCTGACTGTTTAAGTACCTTTAAAATGGCCTCCGCTACACCGGACTCATCATTCTTGCCTGTTACTTCATCACAAAGTTTTTGAATATCGAGCGGGGCATTTCCCATTGCGACAGACAAACCTACCCGTTCAAACATGGATACATCATTATAATTATCCCCAATGGCCATTGTTTCCTGCATCGAACCGGATTTTTCATTCACATATGTTTCAAGTGCCGTACCTTTTTGAGCTGTCCCACTCATGATTTCCACATTTTCACGTCCTGATGAAGTGACTGTAACTCCCTGTCCTTTCAATTTCGTTGCAATTTGATTCAATAAACTTAAATCTTTTGAGAAGCTGAGAATTTTATAATATTCCACATTCGAATGGCTGAATAACTCGGAATAATCGGAAATGGAAGTTACCTGTCCAAGCTGTAAACGCTCCTCCGCATATTTCCGCATATTCTCAGGGTCAATGTCCGGGTTGGCTGTAACGAATACATCAACCAAAGCGGATATTGCGTTTTCATAGTCTTTAGAATAAATCCCCTGACTCGTATATATTTCGAAATAAATCCCTTGTTCTTCGAGGAATCCAGCGACCATTTTAGCAGTGGCAGCTGACATTGGATTGGAAGCAGCAACCTTTCCATCCTCCGTGAAGAGGGCAGCACCATTTACACAGATTACAGGGCAAACGATTCCTGCTTCATCTAAAGCGAACCTTGCTTCCACATAAGATCTTCCAGTAGCAATGATCACTTCCACTCCCTCACTTTGCGCCCTCTGGATTGCATGTTTATTTTCCTCACTGACCTTTTGCATTTTATTTAACAATGTTCCGTCCATATCAATCGCAATCGTCTTTATCAATTCAACCGGCTCCTTCTTTTCAATATAATCCCTATTTTAACCGAATGGGCGTGGATAAACACGTTTAACAAACCCGTATCGATTCTTGGTGTGACTTAATCCAATTATGTATATAAATAAACTGCACCTAATTAAGATAGGTGCAGTTTGTTTTTTTAATGCAGGATCGTTTGGCTATCTACTTCCTGTGCCCGTTCAATAATCTGTTCGTGGATGTCTCTTTGAATGTCATCGATGGCTGTAAAGTCCATCGCTTTTACATAAATCTTTTCAAGTTCGTCATGCAACTCTTTTGCTTTAGCCAGACTGGCTGTCGCTTCATTCATTTTCGTCCGGTACCTGGAGGAAACATCCTTTAACTGATCAGCATAAATTTCGTCCGTTCCTGGCAGGATGGCCGTTTTATATATATCAATGATTTCATCACCTTCACAACTCGGGAAATATTCATGAGGGGATGTGCTGTCAAAAATGGCGATCCCTACCTCCCGGACAATTACCATGTCCAAGCTATGCGGATCGAAACCGCAATGATATACTTCCACATCAAAGCCTCTTTGCTCCGCAGCCTTTGCAATCTTCTTCAGCATCGTTGATTTCCCTGACCCTGGGCGTCCCTTTAAAAAGTACCGTTTTTGTATTCCCTCAGTAATATTGGGGATGAAATCAACTGCACCCTTTGGTGTAGCGGCACCTAAGAATCGGTGACGAACATCCGACTTCTTATTGAGGACGATATCTCTGTAAAAGCCTTCTATCAATTTATTGGTCAACCCGTTCAATTTAGCGAAATCAATATTTGCCTTATAAATATCTTCCCATTCATCATGTATCTTCAATGCTTCAGCGAATAGGGCATATGCCTTCTCGAAACTCTTGCTTCTCGCATTCGTCAATCTTATGATGGCGGCTCTTTCAGAAGCCAGCTGCTGGGAATTCCAGGCAGCTCCTAGATTGACATATTCCTCAATGGCCCCAGGTGCCTTCGGCTCAATCACATGCGGCGCGGTCCCATCCACGAGTCCGATTTTCAAAGCCGGTATAATCACTCCATCAATGGAATCATTATCGGACGAACAATGTAAATACTCGATGTCATAGTCTTTATCCAGCCATTCTTGGCCGATTTTTTTCATTATGGTCGATTTACCGGAGCCAGGTCCGCCTTTTAATATGAATAATCTTTCCAGGCCTGCTAAATTGGAATCATATAAACTATAAAAACCTTTAGCCGTATTGCCTCCAGCGAAATAATGCATCACTTTTCCTGTCACTTTTACACTCTCCCTCACAATACAGATGTGATCTTCAAGACAGCGTATGCAGAAAAGACCTAATAGGTGAATGCCTAAAGGTTAACAGTCTATTTTATTAGGCTTACAGATTCCGCTTGTGTGACCTCCAGGAATTCTGACGGTTTTAAAACGATCTGTGTACCGATCTTCCCTCCGCTTACGATGATTTCAGGCAGGTTTGCTGCACTTTCATCGATAAAGGTCGGGTATTGCTTTTTCATTCCGATCGGGGAACAGCCTCCCCGAATGTACCCTGTGTATTTTTGCAGGTCTTTAACTGCAAGCATCTCTATTTTTTTTGCCCCTGCCGCCTTCGCTGCTTTTTTCAAATCCAGTTCGGTGGCTACAGGAATGACGAATACATAAAGCTGCTGTGGTCCGTTATGGGTAACAAGCGTTTTAAAAACGGTTTCTGGCGCTTTTCCAATTTTATCCGCAACAGTGATCCCGTCGATTTTTCCATCGGTGGCATCATAACTCATCATGCCATACTCTATACGTTTGTTATCTAGAATTCGCATTGCATTCGTTTTACTTGCTCCCATATTATAAATCCCCTTATCTTTTTCTATCATCTTACCATTTTTAAACAAAGGCAAAAAGAAAAGCACAGTGCTCATGCATCTGTACTTTCCCTTATATTCATTCTAAATGACGTCTTTGGAAATCAGCGATCCTCTTATAGTCGTCTTCTAAATTCCTGCTCACGGATAAATAAATCGACATTAATTCTTCATACACTTTAACGTTCTCTTCGATTGGGACAAGTTCATTCGTTTCACCAATCATACCTTCAACCTCATCGAGGCTCTCGATTTCCCCTAAAGCGTACAACCCAAGAACGGCGGCACCTAAGCTCGAACTCTCAAAGCTTTCTGGAATTGTAACGTTCTGATTAAATATATCAGCCATGATTTGACGCCAGAGCTTCGAGCGGACAAACCCACCGCTTGCATGAATTTTCTCGGGAGCACCAGTCAGTTCCCTAACAGCAAGAAGGACACTGTATAAGTTATACATCACACCCTCCAGCACTGCCCGGACCATATGGTCACGAGTATGATGAAGAGCCAGTCCAAAGAAGGAACCCCTCGCATCGGCACTCCATAATGGCGCCCGTTCCCCTGCCATATACGGATGGAATATCAACCCATCCGATCCAGGTGCAATATTGGAAGCCATATCCGTCAGTATCTCATAGGAGTCCTGTCCAGAAGCCTTCGCTTTTTCGATTTCCACACGTCCTAATTGATCCCGTGCCCATCGGAAGGTGATTCCCCCATTGTTGACCGGTCCACCGATTACCCAATGATTCTCAGTAAGGGCATAGCAGAATGTCCTGCCTTTCGGGTCGGTAAGCGGTCGGTCACTAACGGTTCTTACTGCACCGCTCGTTCCGATTGTCACTGCCAGAACGCCTGGCTTGATGGCGTTTTGCCCTAAGTTCGCAAGCACTCCATCACTCGCGCCAATAACAAACGGGGTACCTGCCTGAATGTTCATTTTTGCAGCTAATTCCTCACTTAAACCTGAGAGGATATGCGTTGTGGGGACAAGCGTTGGCAGCTTGTCAGCCCCAATTCCAGCAATGGTGAGTGCCTCTTCATCCCAATTCAAGTCATTCAAGTTGAACATACCCGTTGCAGAAGCGAGCGAATAATCCATCACATACTCATTGAAAAATTTATAGATGATGTATTCTTTAATCCCTATAAATTTGTCCGTTTCGTTAAAAGTCCCGGGATGCTCACTTCTTAACCACATTACTTTCGTGATTGGGGACATTGGATGAATGGGCGTCCCCGTCCTGTGATACAATTGCATCCCCTGTTCCGAAGCCTTCAATTTCCCCGCATAGGCAGCACTTCGATTATCCGCCCATGTAATGCTATTCGTAAGCGGATTACCGTCTTTACCCATGGCGATCAAGCTATGCATCGCCGAACTGAACGATATGAAACCCAGTTCATCCTTCTTTATTCCGCTTGTAATCATAACCTCGCCTATTGCAATGATGACCGCTTTATAAATTTCTTCAGGATCTTGTTCCGCAACCGAAGGCGTTGGACTGTGAAGAGGGTATCCCTTCGAACAGGATTGGACAACCTCCCCCCTTTTTGAAAAAAGAACAACCTTCGTACTCGTCGTACCAATATCGATCCCCATCATATAACCTGAATGTCCCATACTTACATCATGCTCCTCTCTCTTAAACAATTGAATTCAATAGTAAGATTAGGATAAGTGAAACGATTGATACAATCGTTTCCATAACCGTCCAAGATTTTAGCGTTTGTGCGACTGTAAATTAAAGAACTCTTTGATCATCCAAAATCCGGCATCATTCACATGGGATAGAATGAATGAACCTGAACCGATTGCACGGACCGGCAATTCAATATTAACACCTGGTACAGAAGATGATCGGCAGCACAATACCTACCGCAGTTGTCATCGCGACAATTGCTGAACCTGTGGCCACACGAATCATAGCTGCAACGCAGCCAAACAGAATTAGTGAAATATCAAAGGATGTCGTTAAACTTGCAACGGCTTCACCCATTCCGCCCGTGATCAATACATTTTTAAATGCACCGCCCGCTCCGATAATCAAGATAATGGACGCAGGTGGAGCAAGGCAGGCTGCATGAATTGGTTTAGTGTTACTTTATTAATACCCCTAGCTTAACCTAATGTAAAGAATGAAACCACCACAGAGGACCATGAGGGCGATGATCGGTTCTCCAATGAGATATGTAGGAACCCAAAACAGGACCAGCTAAATTGTGCTGTGGGAATACCGATGATCAAATATCCCTGTCTGAACAGCATCTGCAACATCCGGAACATCCATACCTGCTAATCCCTAAAGGACGGAAGCGAGAAGTAACGCAATAAATGGGCTTTGATAACGATCAAGAAAATGGTGGAAACAAGCGCATAAATCAACAAACTATTGTTCTGGCTCTATCCAAATAAACTAAACGTCTTATTCAATCATTCAATCTAAATCAGGATAAGGAATCCATATAGGTAAGATCTCAATGAAAAAAGCATCGAACCTGTTCATCGTGAACTAAACTCGATACCTGATTCAGTCATGAAATGATCATTCACCAATAAAAAGAGGACCGGATCGGTGCTTGATTTCTTCCTCCAGTTGTTCAGGATAAGCAATGAGGAAGCAGGTGGATGGTCCTGACGATTTTTCAATATCGACTTTATTACTTATATGCACAGAAACACCTTCACCACTTTGATCCAGATGCTCCCATTCATATCCTATCCCTTTTGAGCCGACTGGAAGTGCCTGAACGTCCTCCATTTCACATAGGCTTTTATATAAAGATAATGGCGCGACCCAATCTTGCTGATCCATTACTTCTTCTCCAACGAGCGGCCTGCCGATCAGTGCGATTTTCCGTAAAGGATGTTGCTTTTTAATACATTCATTCACTCGCTTACCGATCACCATAAGTCCAACCGCGGATTGAAGAAGCGGCATGTTACTTTCTGTGCTGCCAGTAATGGGAAGGTCCTCCATTCCCAATTCTTCCAGCCCCTTCCTGACACCCCTGGTCAAGTCCTCCCAGGCTTCATCACCGCAGAAATTATTTAGGACAACGGATACTGGTCTTCCTCCAACACCCAAACATTCCATGACGGCAACCCGAAAGGAATAATATCCAACGACCTCATAAGGGACATGGACAAGATCTTTTTCCTTCATGCCAATTCCGCCGCTATTATCACTTGAAACAATCAATGAATCTGATTCGGAAAATGGTAAAATCAATGAATCACTCATTCTACGAGTCCATCTTTAAAGATCATTTTTTTCAAAACAGGCTCCAAGCGGGGCAGTAAAAGGACTGCCAATACTACATTTACCGCCGCCGCCACCGTTAATCCCGGAACCAACAACGCGTAAAAACCATAGCTGATCAGAAATGCGAAAGGCAAGGCTAAGATGAAGGCATTACCGATAAAGAAGAGGAAAAATGCGCCTACTTTTTTTCCTTGTATATATAAAATTCCAAACATCCATACGAGAACCGCCATTTCGACCATGATCAAAAAATGGAATGGCCCAAGTGTCATGCCGCCGATGAACGCTGAAATGATATGACCAAGCCCAGCTACAATAGCCCCCGATACCGGGCCAAGTATGATGGCAGCCAAAAGGGCCGGAAAACTATCCAAAGCGATACTCCCGATTGGGGAAGGGATTTTAATCATTGCCCCTACTGCCGATAAGGCAATGAATATAGCAATTGCACTAATTTTTCTTACGTCCATGTTTACTCTTTTTCCTTTCTTTTCCCTCCGCGGAACACATTTGCGCTACGGATATATTCCACATCTTTCACACCAAGACGGAAATTGATCACACGTGCAACAGCAAAGAAGTAATCCGACAAACGATTTAAATATTGAAGTGATAATGGTGAAACAGCCGCACCAGACTTGATCAATGAAACGACCAATCTTTCCGCCCTTCTTGTAACGGTACGGGCAATATGAATGGTTGCAGCTGCTTTTGTGCCGCCAGGCAGGATAAACTTTTCCAATTCCGGAGCTTCGATTATGAAGGCATCTATTCGTTCTTCCAAATAGGTAATGGCCTCATCCGTCAACTTTTGTGGGGCCTTCTCGGAAACGGTTGCCAAATCACCGCCACAGTCAAATAACTCATGCTGGATTTTCTCTAGATCGGCCAATACATCCGTAAATATCGCGGGGTCCAATTCAGTCACCGCAAGACCGATATAGCTATTCACTTCATCCACCGTTCCATAAGAATCAACACGGATGTCATCCTTGTCAAGCCGACCACCGATTACGCTTGTTTGTCCCTTATCCCCTGTACGTGTATAGATTTTCATCCCCATTACCTCCTCTATTTTATTCGCTGGTTTATTCCATACCAGATGATATCAACTCGCCTTGATATGGATGCTACATCTTGAAAGACCCATCCGCAGGCATCGCGCCATCTGCGATCTCTCGCTTCCATCGGGACAATGCCTTTGGAAATATCAGAACCGATCACAATGCAGTTGTGTTCATCCCTTTCTTTCTCCCATATTCGCCAATCAGCCATGATTTCCTTCCATCTTTTTCGAATCGAATCTGAATCCATTTTTTCTGCATCTTGCTGAATCCATGCATCCAACCCTTGCAATACAACAGTCTTGCCTTGAAAATCAATCAATTCCGGCTGTTCTTTTCGATAACCGGATAGCCAAAGGACATCTTTTTCCAAACCATACAATTGCTTTACCCATTTAGTTTTCCCATTATAGGCGCCTCCTGTAACAAAGTGCAGCGTTCTCCCCTCCTTAAACTGTTCCGATCTTCCCATATCAGCTCATATCCCCTGCCATGGGAAATCCCCCAATCAAAAAAAGACTTTTCCATCGGGGCATATCGGACCAATAAATCACGTATTACCCCTCCATGCGTCATTAAGGCAAATCGGTTCTCCTTACAGGCAATCAATTGATTCCAGCCATCATTGACACGTTCGGAAAATGCCGGATAACTTTCACCCCCAGGCACCATTGCCTCCATGGGACGTTCCAGCCAATTAAGATAATCTTCATCTGTCTTCAACTCTTCATACGTTCGCCCTTCCCAACTGCCGAAGTTCATTTCACGAAACGAGGGGTTTTTGACCGGAACTACATCTGGAAACAACAGTCTTGCAGTTTCCACACAACGAGGCAAATCACTCGTTTGAATTTTTTCATACTGCGGGTAAGAGCCCCTTAAGTCCAGTATTTCCTTTTCTCCTTCGATACTTAATCGGGAATCCGTCCAGCCTAAATAGGCCTTTCGCTCATTCGCTTCTGTCAGCCCATGGCGAAGTAATGTAATAGCCACAATATCAGCCATAACCAAAGCTCAACCCCTTCCACGGATGCACCCAGTACATCCCCAGTAATCCCACCGAACCAACTTACCACTTTACGTTTTATATAAAGCAGGAAAAACAGCGCAGCCAGACACATGATGAAAAATAGGGTGACAAGCTTAAAATCGATGATCCAGGCAATCGCCAGACTTACAAAGAGGTACAGCCAATAAATGGGCAAACTGCTTTTCTTTACTGCACTTTGAAAAAAAGCACCGAGTCCCTCATTTTTAGCCAGCGGCATCCGGATGAGCAAATAGCCCATCACACATTTGCTTAAGAGCGGAAGGGCAATGATCAAGAAGTATGTCCATTCATTTACCCTTTCGACAATTTCATAGATAAATAGAAACCGTGCTGCCAATAGGACGATGACGGAGATGACACCGAATGCACCTGTCCTTGAATCCTTCATGATTTCCAATCGACGCTCTTTATCCTGATAGGAAAAAAAAGCATCACTTGCATCGATCCAACCATCGAGGTGCAAACCTCCAGTTAATGCCATCGTCAAAAACCAAAGGAAAAAGGCAATCGCAAGGGAGGACAATGGGGTCCATTCCACTAGTGCATATAAAACACCACCCAATATCAAGCCTAGTAAAAGACCGACTAATGGAAAGGTTTGAATGGCACGGTGAATATATTTCTTCTCCATCGGAAGCTGTTTCTTTATTGGAAAAATCGTAAAGAACTGCAGGTTAATTAAAAATCCGATCGCTCCGTTCATTCCTGGATGCACCCTTTCTTCCGCAATGGTATTCCCGATTCAACAAGATAGGCTTCATCGGCCTGCCCGACAATCGTTTGATGAAGCAGACCTAGTGTTTTTCCGTATAGATGGAGGAATTCATTATGGAAAATCGGTTCTTGCACCAATTCATTGCTCACGACTATTAAACAGCTGGATTGTTTTCTTATCTCATTGATCCCGTTTATTATTTTTGAAAAAACACTATCTAAAAATTCTTTTTCAAGCGGAATGCCAGGGCCAAATAGTTCGTTATCAAGCAGGGTTGTCAGACAATCGAGCAGGATTATAGAATCCTGATTAATGTCCGCTCCTATTCTTGTAATATCCGTTGCGTATTCCGAAGTTTGCCAGGCAATTGGGCTGCTTTCTCTATGTTTCTGGTGCCTATGGATGCGGTCACCCATTTCAACATCACTGACACGGCCACAGGCGAGGTAATGCAAGTTCCCATCCATTTGGAATGCATACTCCAGGGCTTTTCTTTCTGCGAAACTGCTTTTTCCGGAACGGACACCCCCGGTTATAAAACAGAGCCTTGCTTTCTCCACTGTCTTACCCCCTCCATCAGTGCTTCGTTATCATGTTCACTCTTCACTGCAAACCGAAGCCACTTTCCATCCAAACCCGGGAAATTATAGGTATGGCGCGGTACGATTCCTTTTTTCAGCAAAAAAGGGAAAAGGGATAAGGATTCATCTTTCACTAAATAAAAATTAACTGTGCTATTGGAGACAATCAATCCTTGCTCCTCATAAAACCGGAATAGTTTCTGCTTTTGCAATTGAATATAGTCTCTTGTTTCTCTCATATATTCTTCTTCTGCAAGACAGATTCCCCCTACTTCCAATGCCACATGGTTGACGCTCCAATGCGGTTTATAAGTTCTTACCTGAGTTATGATATCCGGTGCCGCAAGCAAATAGCCTAGTCTTAAACCCGGAATGGCAAAGATTTTAGTCATTGATCTTAGAATGAGTAAATGTGGGAATACATTGATTAAAGTAGCATAAGTAAAGGCATCTTCCGTAAAATCATAAAAAGCCTCATCCATGACAACCAGACAATCCGCTTTTTGACATTCAATGATCAATTCCCTAACTTCATCCCGCTTAAATGAAACACCCGTCGGATTATTAGGGGTACACAAGAAAACTGCATCATATTCGGGTAACCGTGAAATCAATCGATCCAAGTCAAGTTGCCACTCAGGTGCATTAAGTTGATGAAAATCGACCTCACACCCTGCCGCCAAACAAGCCTCTGCATATTCCGCAAATGCAGGCTGAATGATTAACACCCTTTGATTGGCTAATCTGTTCGCAACCAACATGATTATTTCTGCACCACCGTTACCCACCAAAACGGATTGCTCTGGAAGAGCTTCTTTATTTGCGATCGATTTTGTCAGCTCAATGGCATGCGGATCTGGGTATTGAAGGATTCCTTCGAAAAACCCAGACCACTGTTCCTTTATGCGTAAAGGCGGACCCAATGGGTTGATGTTAGCACTGAAGTCGAGAACCGATTCAGGCATTTCGATTTCCAGCGCTTCGTAAAGATAATGAGGATTAGAGCCATGAGAAGGTAATGTCAAGAATAAGTCCCCCTAGCCATAGCATCAGTAGAAATAGAAAAGATGACCGATGCATGATGGTAATCGTTTTTGGTATATGTTTTGCTTCCAATCGAACAAGCGGAACTCCCATCCTCGCACGGTCGGAAACAATTCCTTTGTACATATTCCGGCCTCCAAGCTGTATTCCCAAAATGGCAGCAACGCCTGCTTCACACCACCCGCTGTTCGGGCTTGGATGTTTTTTTGCATCATTGAATAATATCTTCCATCTAGCACCAAATCCATGATAGCCGGATTTCGAGCTCAGCAACATCAGGAGCCCGGTGAGGCGGCTGGGAATCCAGTTGACGATATCATCGAGCTTGGCTGAAGCCCAGCCAAATTGCCCATATTTATCATTTTTGTACCCTACCATGGAATCGCAGGTATTAATCGCCCTGTACATCATCGCGAGCGGCGCACCGCCAATGGCTGCCCAAAACATCGGGGCTGTAATCCCATCACTGGTATTTTCCGCTACGGTTTCCACGGTGCCCCTGACTATTTCGGATTCATCAAGATCCGCAGTATCACGGCCCACGATATAGGAAAGCTTTAGCCTCGCTTCAGGAAAATCCCCTCGATTCAACGGATGGCAAACATCCATTCCAGCTTGCTTCAAGCCTTTCTGAGCTATCGTAGTGGAAATGACAACAGCTTCCCAAAGGATACCTGCAAGCGGATGGATACGATAAGCCAAATAGACGGTAAGACCAGTTATCAATAACACCACCGATAAGACGATGAACAACATGAAGAGTCCATTCCGCTTCTTATGTGTTCCTCTATTGAATGCCAGATCCAACTTGCTTATCATCGTTCCTATCCATTTGACTGGATGCGGCCAATTTGGCGGATCACCAATTAATAGATCAAGGAAAAACGCCAGCGTAACCGCAATAAGATGATGGTAAATCATAAATCCTCAATCCGTTTCCGATTATTGTTTAATGCTTCCACTGTACAATCATATACACCGCGGCTGATCAGCTTCCCTAACGGAGTGATGGTGCCTGCATATTGAAGCTTTGCCCCTCTTTGAGTTGCCGCAATCAAAATGCTGTCTGTCGATGTTCCTGTTGCACATGTATTTGTCACCTTATCCAAGACATGCAAATCATGAAGCGCTTTTACTTTTGCCTCGGTCGCAGTAACTATGCTGTGGATGAAAGCCTCTTCTGCCAAATGCCCATTTATGAAGATCCATGTATTTATCGTTCCTGGAGCGGAACTCCAAGAATGTCGGTCAGCTAAAGATGCGTCGATGGCATTCCCTACACCAGCGGTCACGATGATAAAAACCGAGAAATCTTCAGCTCTTAATAACTTGAAGGCAACCGTATCGAGAAAGACAGCCGTCATCATCCCTACCGTTTGCTGCGGGTCAAATCCATGAGTTTTTAAATAGTCAGCCATTTCAACATGATGATCCTCGCAATCATATCCATGATGGACATGCCTATTCACGAAATATTTATGCCATCCCGTCCCCGAACCAGTCACTCCAGAAGACATCGTTCTAAGCGGGATCGGGGAATTCAATTGAATAATTTCAGATCCGACTGTCAGATAAGAATCATCAATTTCCAATGGGATAGTATCATTGCCATGCTTTTCCGGAACGATGAACATTTGCGGTTTCGGAAGGGCGGGATGTGGATGTTTTTCGATCGTCGTACGATATACCTCCTGAATCCGTTCCTGTCGGAGCACTTCATTCGGCACATCCACAACCAAAATTTTCCCTTTTTCAAGCAACATAAGCCGATCACAATATAACCCAGCCAAATTCAAGTCATGAAAAATTGAAATAACGGTCAACTTTTGCTCTTTTGCCATTTTCCTCATTAGATCAAGAAGATCCTTTTGATAGGAAAGATCCAAGTGGTTCGTAGGCTCATCCAAAAAAAGGATTTCCGGTTCTTGGGCAAGTGCCTGTGCCAATAAGACCCTTTGTCTCTCCCCGCCTGATAATCGTTCAAATTGAAGATCGTGAAAATCCGCTACTCCCGTTTGTTCCATGACCCGTTGGACAATCGTTTCATCTTCTGCGGACCAACTATGGAACCAACCTGTTTGATGGGCATATCGCCCAAGTGAGACCGTCTCTTTTACCGTATATGAGAAAGCTAATGAGGAATGCTGAGGGAGCACAGCAATGACCTGTGCAAGTTGTTTTGACGAATAATCCTTCAAATCCCTTCCTCTTATCCGTATGCTTCCGCCCTTATAATCGAGCACCCCGCTAAGCATACTTAAAAGCGTCGTTTTTCCGCTGCCATTTGGGCCAAGAATCCCGAATAATTCCCCTTTATGTACATCAAAAGTAACAGAGTCCAAAACAGCTTTGTTGTCATATCCACCTGTTAACCCTTTAACTTCAAGCATCCATCTTACCCTTCTCTCCGTCTCTTTAATAAAATCAGCGCGAATGCGGGTGCCCCGATAAGTGAAGTGATCACCCCGATCGGCAGTTCCGATGGGGCAATGATCGACCGTGCTACAAAGTCCGCCAATATTAGGAATCCGCTTCCTACCAGCAATGACAACGGAAGCAAATGTTTATGGTCAGGTCCCCAAATCTTTCGGACAAAATGAGGAATGACCAATCCTACAAAGCCAATCGCCCCTGAAACGGCAACAGCTGCCCCTGTCAACATCGAACCGGCTATCAAAATCCACATTTTCCGCCGCTTAACATTAACACCTAAGTGTTTTGCCCGGTCTTCCCCGAAAGTCATCGCATTCAATTCGCTCGTATTCATGATCAAGATCAACGAACCAATAATAAAAAACGGCAAAATGATTGCAATATAATTCCATCCGCGCATTGAAACGCTTCCCATCAGCCAGCCGATGATTTGTCTTAATTCATCACCAGTCAGCGCAATCATCAATGAAATGAAGGCACTTAAAAACGAGCTGAAAATGATTCCCGTTAAAATGATCGTTTCCACTTTCATCGATCGATCCATTTTTTTTGCAAAAGCCAGTACGAAGAACATCGTGAGCACTGAGCATACGATGCTCAATGCCGGAAGAGTATATAAGCCGATGAATGGTAGTGATATATTCAAGAATATTGTCAATACAGCACCGACTGATGCTCCTGATGAAATACCTAATGTGTAAGGGTCAGCGAGCGGATTCCGGAGCAGGCCCTGAAATCCCGCTCCCGAAATCGCAAGTGATGCCCCAACAAAACCCGCTAGCAACACACGCGGCAAGCGGATGTTCATCACAATATTCGTAAGCATTACATCCGGATCAGCTGAAATCGGTAAATGAAAAATCTCCTTGCCGATAATTTGTAAAAGTACAGGAATCGGTACTGGCACCGAACCAAAGGAAATGCCTATCGTCATTGCGAATAACAAAAATAATAACGCAATCAAATAAGCAATCGTCCATTTAGTTGTCAAATAGGTTCGGATAGACTGATTTGGCAAGTTCCTCTACTCCCTCTATTAAGCGTGGACCGGAACGGGTCACCAAGTCGGAATGGACATCAAAGACTTGGTCATCCTTCACAGCATTTACGTCTTGCCATCCTTTTCGGCCCTTCACTTGACTTACTGCATCTTTTGTATAATAACCATACGTTGTAATGATGACATCCGGATTTGCAGCGATCATCGACTCTTCATCAATTTTTGCCCATCCATCCAATTCAGCAGCTGCATTTTCCGCTGAAATAATTTGAAGCATTTCATTCATGAAGGTATTTTTTCCAGGTGTATATATCTCAGGTGACGGAGAAACCTCCACAAAAACGGTCTTCCTATCCGCTTCCTTTACAGATTTGGCTTTTTCCTGAATATCCTTGAGCTTCGTTTTCATGTCCGTAACGATTCCTTTTGCCTTTTCATGTTCCCCTGTTGCCTGTCCAATCATATCAATAGAATCATAGACTTGGTCAAAGCTTTGTGCATCATTGACTACGAGGACATCAATTCCAGCATCCTTAAGCTGCTGTAAACCCTCATTCGAATTATGGGCACTGGATGCATGGGCAAGAACAAGGTCGGGCTTCAAAGAGACAATCATCTCCGTGTTCATTTCCATTCCGCCAACTTTTTCAATTTCTTTCGTTTCTTCCGGATAATTATCATAGTCGGAAACACCAACAACCTTTTTACCCAAGCCAAGTGCAAAGACAACTTCCGTATTACTTGGTATCAACGAAACGATTTTCTTCGGTTTTTGTTCTATCGTCACCTTTTCGCCTGTTGCATCTTTAATCGTAATCGGGAAAACTTCCTGTTTGGCATGATTCGTTTCCTGCTTTTCTTTTCCTTCATTAGTAGCTTCGCTACAGCCAACCATCATACCTGCAGTCAGCAACATCACCAGTATCAGACCAAAAATCTTCTTCATTTTCATTCCCCACAATCTTTTTTTCTTTTAATTTCTTCACACCTAATAAACAAAACGCATTATCGGAAGATGCACCCCAAAACAAAAGCACCTCCCGTTAAACGGAAGATGCTTGTATGGCAACAATATAATTACGGACTCTTTAGGGTCTGCCACACACCTTCCCATCCGCGTAGGTTACAGGTGTACGAATTTTGGCAGGTCTCCTGGCTCATGGTCATCATCAACGGCACCTTCCCATATCTCATACAGTGGTAAACATCCGTTGGCTCCCATATACAGTGGCGGGACCGCGCTGGCATTTCACCAACTTCCCTATTAAGTCATTAAGACACCAAATCGTTCATATGTATATAATTTTCACTGCCTTTCATTATACACCATGTAAGAATCGATTATTATATGATTTTTCTGACTTGCCTCGAAATGACCCGTCCACCTTCAGTGATTAGAAGCATTTTCAATCAGGGACGCAAATCCCTCGACTGATAATCCCGGTGAAATCCGAACCCTATGCAGGGAATGCATCCCTTGGTCCCTTGAAGCTCCTCCAGGTTCGGTGGTGACTGCCATCTTGTATCCAGCTTCTTCTGACACCCATAGACTCTCTTCGTTATACCGGCCAACCGGATAGGAAATTACTGTCGTGTCCTGATCGAGGATACGGTCGAATAGCTCCTTCGACTGAACCATTTCCGATTCTTGCTGCTCTGCCGTCATCCGGTTCAGCTCCAAATGGTTGATAGTATGACTTTCGATCGAAATCCCATTCCTGCTCATCTCCAACATTTGAGTTTCAGTCAGGTGATGACCTTTATCAATGGACTTCCCGATCATGAAGATGGTTGCTTTCATATCATATTCTTTTAATATGGGGAAAGCCTCCGTGTAGTTATCTGTATAGCCATCATCAAAAGTAAGCCAGACGCACTTATCACTTGGCATCCGATTTTCGGTTAAAACGAGGAATGCTTCTTTAGGGGATAATGTATAGTAACCATTCTCCCGAAGCCAAGTCATTTGTGATTGGAATTCCTCTCTTGGAACCCGAAGGCCATTACCTTCAGAAATGCTATGATACATCAATATTGGAAACTGAACCGCGGAATCGGCCCTTATCCAGTTTCTCGTATCGATTTGTTCCGGGTCGTCCTTTGAATCCTGTCCGGTGCCATTCTCCGCTGCCTCAACCACTTCAATGTCATCTTCCGCAATCGGCGCAGCCGTCTTTTTGCCTATACCCTCTAAAATCCCTTGTGAGCATGCAGGTAAAATTAACATCCCCAGCAATGCCACAAACAGTAAAACTCTGTATTTTCTCACTATCATTCTCCTATTTTTTTCTAGTATAATAGTACCAGAAAACCAGCAAATAATAAAGTATTCCATTTTACGAAAAAAAAGGAAATACAGAAACAAGAGACCAGCTAAGCATTTAGATGATTTTTTTCATAATTATTATTGCTATTAACTTGAAAAGTTTGCCTATAAGAAATATAATAAATAAGTCGTCGACTTTTTTTATATGTCCCAGTAGCTCAGCAGGATAGAGCGACAGCCTCCTAAGCTGTAGGTCGTAGGTTCGATTCCTATCTGGGACGCTAATTTTAAAACCCTGTTACAATGCGGTACCTCCGCGTCGTAACAGGGTTTTTTCTGTTGGTATGGCCTTACCTATTTAGGCTTTTGAGGGGCTTCCAATGTAAAGGTCGGATTTCTAGATACCGGTATGAGAAAAGCCGGAAGTATCGGCGATCAATACATTATGAGATTAACCATTTAATTTTCGTTCAAAACTTTTTGACTCTGTTTAAAGAGAAGTTTTAATTAATGATGTTTTTCGATATAAATATCCGCAGAAAAGTAATATTTTTTTGAAATATATGTTTTAACCTGTCCCATCCGGGTAGATAAATACTGTAAGACATTCTCACCAAAGGAGATGATGTGCACGATGAGTACAATCAGAGGCCAATGGAACAAAGAGAATGACGCAGCGGTGTTTAGTCCCGGTGATCAGCGTTAGAGTCAATTGAAGAGTTAGTCGATAACCAAAAAGGGAATTACTAGTCTTCTCGCCCAAAGGAGGACGATACTGATCATGAGTATTTACAACCTATGGAATCCAGAGAATGATGAAGCAATTTTCAGTCCGGGTGATCAGCAGACATTCAGTACGCTTACACTAGCAGATACGGATAAACACACACACACAACTGACGAAACACTTGAATATGAATTACACGGCACCGTACTGAATGAAATTTAACCGAAGCAGTGATATATGGAAAAGGATGGAGCGAATGCTCCATCCTTTTCTGCTATCTTTTACTTTTATATGAATTTCGCCACTTCATCAAGCGGCAATCTTTTGTCTGGAAAGATGGACCTGCCGACAAGGAAATTTGCCCACCCTGCCCCATGCAAATAACCCCATAAAAAAGGGCCCTTTCACTATTAAGCTAAAAGTGAAGGACCCTTTTCTTTTATTTATCGAATTTCAGTTTGGCCAAAGCATCCGCTAAGGCAGTATTGATCGGCTCTTCTTTATTTTGCTTTTTCATATAATTGGAGACTTCATTTTTTGATACTTTTTGATTTTTATTTTGCCCTCTTCGTTTATTGTAAGAAGAAAGTTTTTCGTGAAAACCGCATTTACAGGTGAATGTCTGTGCTTCTCCTTGACCGCGCATTTCCATCTTTTTGTGACATTGTGGACATCTGGCATTTGTTACACGTGAAACACCTTTTTTGTGGCCACATTCACGATCCTGACAGACAAGCATTTTTCCCTTTTTACTATTCACTTCAAGCATCAGCTTGCCGCAATCAGGACATTTCGTTCCTGACACGTTATCATGCTTGAACTTTTGGTCACTATTTTTGATTTCTTGTACGATATTTTTGGCATAGTCGCGCATATCGCCGATGAATGCCTGTTTTGGTAGCTGTCCTTTGGCAATCGCTGTTAACTTTTGCTCCCATTGAGCTGTCAGTGCTGGAGATCGTAAGTCTTCAGGTGCCAATTGAAGGAGTTGTTTACCTTTCGAAGTTACATGAAGGCCCTTCCCTCTCTTTTCAATCAGGAAGCTATTGAACAATTTTTCAATAACGTCAGCACGTGTTGCAACAGTCCCAATCCCGCCAGTTTCACCCAGAGTCTTAATGAGTTCCTTGCTTTCCCCTGCCATGAAACGAGCAGGGTTTTCCATTGCCGAAAGAAGCGACCCTTCATTGAACGGCTCTGGTGGTTTCGTTTCACCCTCTGTTTGTTTCACAGTCGAAATGGATAAACTGTCACCTTTTTGAACGTTCGGAAGCAGTTGCTCAGCAAGGCCATCTTTAGCTTCTTCCTCGTCAAATTGGTGATCATAGACTTCCTTCCAGCCTGATTTCAGGACGACCTTCCCTTTTGCCATGAACGTCTCCTGTCCCATTTTTGCGGTGACGGTCGTTTGCTCATATTCAAAAGGCGGCATTAATACGGCAAGAAACCTTTTAACGACCAAATCATAGATTTTAGATTCTTTGTCGCTCAGTTTTCCCGGTAGCGGAGTCTGCTCAGTGGGGATGATCGCATGGTGATCCGAGACCTTGCTATCATCCACGAACGATTTATTGGCCTTAATCGGGCTACGCAGGATCCTTGATGTATACTGGGCATATGGTTTAATGCTGACAGCCTGTAATCTTTCTTTTAGCGTATCAACCAAATCCGTTGATAAAAAGCGTGAATCCGTCCTTGGATACGTCAAGACTTTATGGCTTTCATATAAGCGCTGCATGATCGATAACGTCTCTTTCGCCGAATAACCAAATTTCTTATTGGCGTCCCTTTGAAGTTCCGTTAAATCATATAAAGAAGGGGCAAAACTTTTCTTATGTGCTTTGTTTACTTCCACCACTTCTGCCCTTTTCCCCTTCACGGCTGAAAGAACCTTTTCTGCCTTGGCTTTATCAAATGTGCGGATATCTTTAGATTGGGCATCTTGCCAGATTAGGCGCAAATTGGATTCTGCAGTTGCCGAAACGCCATAATATTTCTTAGGCTGGAATTGTTTTATTTCTTCTTCTTTTTTTGCAATCATCGCAAGTGTCGGCGTTTGGACGCGGCCGCAGGATAACTGGGCATTGTGCTTCGTAGTAAGAGCCCGTGTTGCGTTCATCCCAACAATCCAGTCCGCTTCTGCCCTTGCAACAGCAGAGGCAAATAGGTTTTCATACTCCTTGCCATCCTTCAGCTTTTTAAATCCATCTTTGATCGCTTTATCCGTTACAGAGGAAATCCAAAGCCGTTTAATCGGCTTCTTTACATTCGCTTTTTCGAGAATCCAGCGTGCAACGAGCTCCCCTTCGCGGCCTGCATCTGTTGCAATGATGACATCCTTGACATCATTGCGGTTCAATTGTGTTTTAACCGATTGGAACTGTTTGCCTGATTGCTTGATCACGACCAATTTCAAAGACGGCGGCAACATGGGCAGGTCCTCAAGGCGCCAAGTTTTATATTTTTCATCATAAGTTTCCGGATCTGCATGTGTGACCAAATGACCCAGGGCCCAAGTGACGATATACTGATCGCCTTCAAAAAAACCATTGCCCTTTCTCCCGCAATTCAGCACTTTCGCTATATCTCTTCCGACCGAAGGTTTCTCGGCCAGTACGACTGTTTTACTCATAGTGACATCCTTTCCCTTTTAAACTGATTCCTCTATTATCTCATATAATTTATGACAGGGCGATAATGCACAGGCATGGCATCCCAAAAACAGATCCAACAGGTATCGATCCATTGAAATTCCCGCCTGGGCTCACTTGTACCCAAGGGGATAAATGTAAATTAATAGATTAGATAGCAATCCCGTGCAGTTTTTAGTATGATGAAACGTAGGGATTTTTTCAAATTAATTGGGAGGTTCAATATAAAATGAGCTTACTTTCTATAGATAAATTAGCACACAGCTTTGGCGACCGTACCTTATTCAAGGATGTTTCCTTCCGCCTGATGGCCGGTGAACATGTTGGTCTGGTCGGGGCAAATGGTGTCGGGAAATCAACGATGATGAATATCATTACAGGACAACTTATCCATGATGATGGCCGGGTGGAATGGACACCTGGTGTCGAATATGGCTATCTTGATCAACATACGATACTTTCAAAAGGTAAATCGATTCGCGACGTCTTAAGGGATGCATACTTACCTTTATTCGAGCAGGAAAAAGCACTGAATGAAGTAACAGAGAAAATGGGGACGGCCACTCCAGAAGAACTTGAAGAACTCTTGGAACAAATGGGTGAGATTCAGGACAAGCTGGAAGCTGGCGGTTTTTACAATCTGGATATTAAAATTGAAGAAGCGGCACGCGGTTTAGGGTTGGATGCAATCGGTTTGGACCGTGATGTCTCTGCCCTAAGCGGTGGACAACGGACAAAGGTTTTACTAGCCAAGTTACTTTTGGAACAGCCTGAAGTACTGCTCCTTGATGAACCGACGAACTACTTGGATGTAGAGCATATCCGCTGGCTGAGCAGCTACTTAAAGGAATATCCTAATGCATTCTTATTAATTTCGCATGACACTGAGTTCATGAACGGCGTCGTCGACGTCATTTTCCATCTTGAATTTTCAAAACTGACCCGTTACACGGCAACTTATGAAAAATTCCTTGAGCTGGCTGAATTGAATAAAAACCAACATATTAACGCATATGAAAAACAGCGCGAATTCATTAAAAAGCAGGAAGACTTCATTGCAAAAAATAAAGCCCGCTACTCAACGACCGGTCGGGCAAAGAGCCGTCAAAAGCAATTGAACCGGATGGAACGCATCGATCGTCCAGAAACTGCAATGAAACCTACCTTTGATTTTAAAGAATCACGTGCGAGCAGCCGTTATGTATTTGAAGGTGAAGAATTGGAAATCGGATATGACCGCCCATTGCTTCCGAAGTTGTCCATGACCATCGAACGGGGAGAAAAAATTGCCGTGGTCGGCTGTAATGGAGTTGGTAAATCCACTCTTTTAAAAACGATATTAGGTAAAATTGATCCTCTAGGCGGCAAAAGATCACTTGGCGATTTCCTTTTTTCTTCTTATTTTGAACAGGAAGTGAAAGCAGGCAATACGACGCCGATAGATGAAGTATGGAATGCATTTCCACATCTGGACCAACCGCAGGTACGTGCCATTCTTGCCCGTGTCGGTTTGAAAAACGAGCACATTACACGTCCGATGAGCCATTTAAGCGGTGGTGAACAATCAAAAGTACGCCTGTGCAAACTTATGCTTACCGAAAGCAACTGGCTGTTATTCGATGAGCCGACAAACCATTTGGATGTCGTTGCAAAAGAAGAACTGAAACGTGCATTGAAAGAGTATAAAGGAACGATTGTCCTCGTATGCCATGAACCTGATTTCTATGAAGATTGGGTTACCAAAGTATGGGATGTAGAAGAATGGTCTGCCCAAAATTAATTTTTTTAGGGGATGTCGCAGAATGCGGCATCCCCTTTATTATGAAATAAATAAAAAGCTAGATCATACTTTTAATTGTTCGGACAGGTCTCATCCCGAACCATGATTTAAAAAGATGGTCATTTACTGTTTTATGTGTAATCCCCATTGTATTGAGGAAATTTGCGACACTCCTGCCAAATGGACGAGACACCAAAGAGCTCGTCACGAGGACTTGGCAGACAGTCGGCCGAAAGGGAGCGGATTCTGAAAACACCTGGAACGTTTATTAAAGAAAAAAACTGCAGGCAAACTCGCTTTTTTCGAATTTGTCTACAGTCTGAAAGGTGTTCTATGTACGATCTCGTGAGATTTTGATGATTTAGGCCATTAAGCTTTCTGCTTAACTCCATCAATTTCCATTATATTGGTAGTTACTCACCTTTTGTTTTTTGGGTTTTCCTCTATACCTTAGGAGGTAAAGGATCAGTGTCAATGTAACGGCTATAGTCAATTGAATTATAAAGATTGTTTTAATAATAAATAACGATTCAATAAAGATCCCAATAACCATATACGAAACGATCATCAAGGCTTTTATCTTCTTTTTAATTTCATACTTATAAAAGCAATCTAAAATTAAGCTTAAAATAAGAAAACAGTAGAATGCCTTATAACCATCAAGTATCAATAATAAGGGAAGACCCTCTACGAATACTTTTAATAGAAGAAGAATGGTGAACGTTACAAATAGAAAAAAACTGTTCGTAATGTCTACAGCAATTCGTTCCGTTTTTAATGAAACGGGTAATAAATCAAGTCTAAGCTTTTGATGTAATTTGTATTCAATTTTGATATTGGTTAAATTTAGGAAGTTAACGAAAAAAGCAATATAAATGGTATCCACGAAAAAGTTAGTATGTATATCTTCCATTTTCATAAAAGGTAAATACATACTAAGTATATTAAAAACGATAACCGTAATATTTATCGTAATGAGTTTACTAATATAGTTAACATCTCTCAGTAGCCTGAAGAAATTGTACTTTATTAGACCATTTATAACTTTATTCCGTATGAGGATATTCACTATCCTTGTAGATATCCGGTTCGTGACGTGATTGAACTTCCGAGAATCTAGATTTCCACCTTTTTCTTTTATTAATCCACCAACAATGATTGGATAAGTGATAAACGTTATGACTAAAAACATGCAGAGAATAAGCAAAATGGTTGTTATCGTGAAATCCAATTTGGATAATAAAGGCGAAAGCTTACTTGAATTAATATAAAAGATTAAAACGATGAGAAGGGTAATGGCTGAAAAATACGGAAATCGAACCTGATACTTCTTAAACCAAAGGATGAAAAACTCAGAATATGTCCGAAGAAACTTCAATGAGAAAACTAAGAATAATAGCAATAGGATATTTAACGTTGGTGCCCCGTAAAATAAAAGAAAAGAAATCACGATTGTAAGCTCTAGAACAATTTCTGCTGTTAGGTTCGATTTAATCAAATGATAAAAAAAGAGTTGGTTGGGCTTAATCGGAATGGTTTTGGAAAAGCTTATGATATAAGTGGTGCTTTCATATAACGCCATAAACACGAAAAGCAATAACAACTCGATTACAGTGAGCACAATGATATAATAGTAGATTACCGTACTCGTATGTATATCAAAAAAAGACAAAAGGATAAAGAGCAAAGAAACCCAAAAAAGAGCTGTGAATAATAATTTTACAGCTTTTTGCTTTTGGTTTAGACTCTTTTCTTCGGTATAGATATTGTATAGCTTGCTGTATGAATGAAAATTCATTCTACTACCCTCTCTGTCATTTCTTCATTTTTTTGACTATGAAGCTTTCCATTTTCCAATCGATATATGTAGTCGGAAATATCCCATGTATGGTCCATGATATGACTTGTGAATAAAGTTGCTTCTCCATTTGCTTTTCGTTTTAGGAAATATGCTTTCACCCAGTTAACAGCCTCATGGTCCAAGCCCTCGAAAATTTCGTCACAAACTAAAACCTTGGGATTATAAAGAATGCTACCGATCAATTGGATTTTTTTCTTTGTTCCGAAAGATAAAGAACTAAATGTGGAATCTAATTGATTTATGACATTCAATTCCTCTGCAAAGGATGTATATTTAGCAACAGCTGATTCTTCTGGAAGGTTGTATATAGAAATTATAAGTTCAAAGAACTCTCTTCCGGTGACCTTCTCCAAATGCAGTTGATTATCCACCGAAACGAACGATGTAACTGTTCTCAGGAAGTTATGATTATTATGATTTTCATTCAAAATATTAATTTCACCTGAATCATAATCCATAAAGTTCAATAAGCAGTTTAAGAAAACACTTTTCCCAATTCCGTTACTTCCTACTATCGCTACTATTGAATCATGTTCAATAGTTAAATTTAAATTGTCTAATACTTTCTTGGAACCAAAACTCTTATTTAGATGATGGACCTCTATACTATTAATCGCAATCACATCCAATTAACTCTTAGTATCTATATCGTACCAGAAAATTACAGATAAAGTAATGACATTAGGATAAGTATTAGGTTTTGTTGCTTAAGTTAAATTAATAAATTAATCTATTAGTCCAGCAGCTTTTAATGCATCATAAATTGCATATAGTGCACTTGCGTTTGATGCTAACCATTTAGTGAAAGCCCAGTATCCAGCTTCCCATGCAGCCTTTGCTGCATTGTATACTGATGCTGCGCCAGCTTTGATTGCTGCCCATGCCTTTGATCCGTATTTTGCGATTGCGTTATAAATTTTAATAGCGATACTTAACATTTTTAATCATCCACCTTTTGGTTTTTTTTTATAATTTCCTAATGTCATTACGATATCTTGCTTTAATAATACAAAAGAAAAAAAAGAAAAAAAAGGTAAAAAAGGCAATGTTTCGGAAACCCGAAAACCCTTTGCCACAGATGGTTTCGTCTTTCCGCAAATCCTTTTACATTCATAGAATTTCTATGTAAATTATGGTAAAATTTCCTTTCATGGATTAGTAATTCAGTTTCTCCTGATGGAGATGAGAGGCTTTCATTTATTTAACGCTATAAATTAAGAGCATAAAATCCATGTTATACATAATCAGCTTTTAAACTTTAGAAAAGGAGTTTTTATAGTGAAGAAACTGACCGTATTTTTCGAAATTATCTTTGTATTAAGTTTCGTTGGTTTAACGCTCCGGTTTTTTGGAGTTGAAAAGGCAGAAGAATGGGGCATCATCTTTTACATAACGGGTGGATCTAGTTTCTTAATCAGTTACTTGCTTCGACAATCAACAAAGAAAAAGGATACCGTAAGTAGTGATAAATAAAGGTGCTTAATTCCATTCCCACTTCATGAAAAGGCGTACTCCATCCGGAGCAGCGCTTTTTATTTTGTTTATATTTGTTATTTAACAGGATAGAAAAGGATAAATGGGATCCCTTCCTGCGGTTCATCGTACGGCCCCTCCATACTTATCTCCTTTTGTGGGGATTCCACTATTAATTCCTGGCAGGGAGAACAGAATTCCCCTTACTAGGGACTACACAGGCAGTTAAATTAGGTGTTACCTTTGGAGACGAGTCTATCAACTCCTTATCCTCCCTTTGGTCCGGTACAGTTGACAGACGACAAAATAGGTAAAGGGTTCTTATCTAAAATTAGATAAGAACCCTTTACCTATTTCATTCCTATCCATATGATCAATAGAATTACCGCAATACTAGCCCAAATTATTACTTGACCGTTTTTTTTCAAATTAACACCTTCTTTTAACAAGATGAATACCACTTACTTGGTACATATGCATAGTAATTCCGGTAGACTCCACATCCATTATCTTGTTTGATAATGTAAAACTCTGCAGAGCTTCTTTGGCGTGGAACATGTCGGCAAAAGTTTGACATGTTACTTGGCCAATCATCTCAAATTCTCATACAGCACTCGCTGTTACTGTAGCTCTTGGCGGTTCTGGTTATTAAGGTACAGATATGTCTTATGTTATTAGATGAATTAAAGATACGTTAAATGCCAAAGAAAGGTCATCCCTTCTTTGGCACTTAATAAAAAATTAAAAATGTCGTTCGATGAGATTTTTTAATGCCGTAAATTTGTGCCGGCTTAAGTTAATCTTGTGATTGCAGTGATGTAATTTCACATTATATGATTTCATATAATTGTCCGATTCTATGTATTCGATTTGGTCAATCGACACCAAATAGGATTGATGCGTTCGATAAAAATTACACTGATTAAGAATGTCTTCTAACTTATTTAAGCCTTCCGAGCATTCCACAGTCTCTGCATCTTTTAGGTGGATAAATGTTTTTCTCCCCTTTTTCTCTATATAGAGAATGTTGGCGGTATCGATTAAAGAGATTTTCCCATTCGCTTTTACGCCAATTCTTCTTATCTTTTTATGCGTATAACTAAGGCGATCAAGTGTCTGCTTTAGTCTTACGATATTAATTGGCTTAGTTAAAAAATCTTCTGGGTAATATTTGTAACCCTGCAAAGCGAAGTCTTGATGGGCACTCATGAAAATAATCTTGATTTGGGGATGATTCTCTTTCAGATAATGGGCAATGTCAAATCCATTGGACACAGGCATATTAATATCTAATAATATTACGTCAATGGTCAGCCCCTGATCGATAGAATTAAACAATTCACTCACATCAGTTGTACTTAATATTAAATTCACATTTGGGAATTTAGTTACAAACCCCTGAATCTCGTTAAGGATCGGTTCCTGATCATCAATAACAGCAAGACGTATAAATCCCATCATGACTCCTAGTTTTCTTCATCTGGTAGCTCTGGTTCGTAGGAAAACCAGAAACAACTACTCATCGAGGTGATGGAATTAAAAAATAACGATATCATTCCAATAGCAAAAGTTAGAAATTTCAACATAATCAATGTAACCCCTTTAAGGTAATTTTATATATAAAAGCATCTAAAATTAAGACGCTTTTCCCCCAAAAATCCGTTAAGGATAGTCCTTGGAAAATTAGAGCAGACCACACACAATACATTATGGTTTGAGGTAGAAAAACGCTCAATCCCGTGCATAGGATGAATGTGGTCACAGCCTTCATTTTCTGTTTTAAAATACTTTTTTGTGTGAAAAGGTGCTTTTTTTTATGTAATATAGGTGCTTTTTGAGCAGTAATCAAAAAACTTATCAGTAATAATAAGATAAATAGAATCTTATAGGATGAAAGAACGTCTTTATATTGTACGCAAATTAATGTCAGAAAAATAATTTGCAACGTGCTAAGAATAAGACATGAATAATACCCTTTGAAATGGGCACCTCCTGAAAACATTCGAAGAAGAGCCCCTGAAAGCAAGCCCACCATGGTTTCAGGTAAGATTCCTAAAGGCCAAACAAGTAAACTGACCAAAACGATTTGATTCATCGCCGATATCATCCATTCAAGTCCATAGCGAATTTTATCTTTACTTTTCACGAGTTGTGGATTCTCAGAGACAACTAGATTTGAGATGTTCGTTGCCAAAAGGTTCGGTAAGAAATGCTTAAACATATTGCCCTCCATGCGGTATTTTTACAATGAACGTAATCATGTCATCTATGACTTCTGGGTATATATGTCCTCCGTACTGCATGACAAGACTTTCAACAATTGCCAATCCCTGTCCAGTGTTGCATGCATTTTTTTTAGTCGTAAAGCCTTGATCGAAGATGCTACCAATATTCTCTAAAGTTCCACCCTCTATAAAGTTGCTTACTTCTAAAATATAATGGACATCGTTTCTTTGGATTTTCATGTTGATATATCTCTTTTCCTCTTCTAATTGATCGACAGCTTCAATAGCATTAAGGATTAAATTTCCGAATATCTTATTTGTTTCATAAATCTTACAAGGAAAGGAAGATAAATCATCTGCAATGTAGTAGTACATGTTGATGCCTTTTTTGGAACCCTTCTCTTTGTAGGAAAGTAATAACCCCCCAACAGCTTCTGAAGCTATCGGTAATATATCGCTTACATAGGATATTTCTTCTAGCACTGAGTTAACATAGTCTACTGAGTCATTGTATTTTCCACTGTTCAGCATTTGTTTCAGCGCTAATATGTGATGAATAAAGTCGTGTCGCTGCGAACGCATTGTAGTGATATGTTTAGAAATGTCTTCTTCATATTGACCATCTAAGGAAACGGCCAGATCCTCAATTTTTTTCACCATATGATACCGAATTATATACAATAATGAAATTGTAATTAAAACTAATACTATAGCTGATGTTATGCTTAAAAACTTTAACTGTTTGAATTCAAAAACGAAAATGTAAAACAAAAAAAGAAGGCCAAATAAGAATACTAAAACAGATAAAATAGTATCGTTTTTATTTTGTTTTTTCTTGACTGGTATCGGAATATAATAATTTGCTGTTCTCAAGATTACATAAAATATTACCATTATCACAAGGTGCGGAATGGCCCTTACTAAAGGTAAAGCACTCGAAGAATGTATATATGGGAATTCCTTAAAGAGCGCGAATCCGATAACCTCTGAGATTAACAATAAAAGACATCCTAGCAACACAGCTATAATTGATGCAAAACTATTCAGGTTCGTGACAAAAGTCAACAGAAACCCAATCGCTAAAATCGTTACTAGAAGGTAAGTTATCGAAGGCAATGTTTCTTTTACCATTAACAGAATAATGCTTCCATAAAAACTTATGATGCATATCGGGATCATTTTATCTTTTAAAGAAATTCCAATTAGTCGATACCCCACTAGGATAATGACTAATGTTTCCAAAAACCCACCGAAAATCGACAATAACACGACAAACTTCCTCCTTAACTTTACAAAAATACCATAAAAGGAGTAATTTTACATCTATTTTTAGGATAATTTATGCAAATATTGCAAATTAGGGCAAAATATTTGTTAATTGGGATAAATTAAACGTAGTTATGACCCATCTGGACCTTTATTACCAAATCAACTAATAACTCTGATAATATTTGTTTTATAAATAATGGAGGAGTGTTATCGTGAAGAATGAAAAAGTGGGGTTTAATAGTGTAGAAAGTCGTATTATTCAGCTAATTGCCAATGAAGTGCCCAATAAACAAATTGCGGTAGAATTAAACTATTCGCAGAGGATGGTAGAGTACTATATTAGTAATATTTCCAAGAAACTTGAAGTACATACACGAGTCGGCATTGTTGTGAAAGCTTTTCAAAGTAAAATTCTCCATTGAAAGTAATACTCCTTCTATGACGTTTCTTTTCTAATAGCCTGTAGAGAAAAATTGTCATTTCTCTCTACAAGCTTCTACTTTTCAACTTAGAACATTTTACATGAAAATATATATCCTGCTTAAAAAAAGGCTAAACTGGTGGCCAGTTCTTTCTTGGATCCTAAGTAGTGCAACATTTGCTGGTGTCCTAATTCAGGAAGAGGAGCGTAATCTTTGTCCCCTTATTTTCTTCAGTTTCGACTTCGATCGTTCCATTATGGTATTCAACGAGTTGTTTTGTTATAGCAAGTCCTAACCCTGTTCCATCAGTATCTTCTTTAACAGATGTGCCACGATAATACCGATTAAATAAATTTTGCTTCGTATATTCGTCCATGCCTATTCCATTGTCCTGAACATGGATGCTGAAACAACCTTTCCCTTGTTTTACGATCACCCCAATTGAAGTTCCTTCAAGATTGTATTTTTCTGCATTACTTAGCAGATTCACAATAATTCTCTTGAAATACTTCTTATCAATTTTATAGAAAATGGGATTATCTTCAACGTCGACGGTATAAAAGTGATGTTTTTCAACATTCGTTCTAAAAAATTGAGTTACAACTTCCTTAATAAAGTCATTAATATCAACTTCTTCTCTATACATCGGAAGCGCATTATTTTTTATGCGGTAGGTCAAGTTGATGTCCTCTATGAGATCTGACATATAAGAAGCGTTCTGTTCAATCGATAAGTAAAAGTCACGAACTTCATCCTCTGTCCAATTATAATCAGAAGAATTCAACATCACTGCATATCCGTAGATGGTACTTAGAGGAGTTTTCAGATCATGTGAAAGTCCCGAAATCCATTCTTCTCTCGTTTGCTGTATTTTTTTCTGCTGCAATTCACTTTCTTTTAGCATATTTGTCAGCTTTTTCAACGAATTTATGACCTCTTTAAACGGTTTAAAAGAAGATTTAAGATTTCCGTTTGTTTTCAGACTGTACGCCAAATCCCTACGTTTTCCCAGCGGTTCCTCATAGACACCTTTGGCTAACGATTGAAGCCAATTAATGATATGGATAATCGGCTTCCCAAACTTCTGGGCATACCACCAAGAAATCATAAATAGAATAAGCAGCATCACAATGAGGGTAATAACTAGGCCTCTTAGTACGGTTTGATTAATATTAATTGAACTAAACATGTGTTCTTCGTAGTTTTTATTGGGGGCTATTACTACATAAGATGTGTCTGACTCCTTATTATAGTAAGTGGCGATATTCTCTGTTTTTTCCCAGTAACTATCTTGAAAATCAACTATCTGAAACAAGGAAGGTTCTGCTAGATTTTCATTCGTTACAAACTTTCTCAATAACTCACTCTGATCATCATAAATGTAAAGGTTAGCCTTTTCCTTGGATAACACTTTTTTGATTTGTTCGGTCACCAATTGTTTTTCGTCTGATTTCCCCATCTGTTCTCTAACCACTCTGATGATTTCATCCAAAGATCGCTTCGAACCAAATAGGGCAATGAATGATTGGTTTTCTATATCAAGGGACCAAAACGTCCTTTTATTAGTTTGATTTGATGTCATTTCAATTATTTGTTGTTTTGAATACGCTGATGGAAGGCCCTGAGGTGTATTCAGGGAAAACTGAACTTCACCTTTTTTATCAATGATCTGTAGCCATCCATCCTGTTTAAGAATACTTTCCTTGATATTCTCATTTACGCTTACTTGTCCGTCATTTAGCTTTATGGATTGTTGCAGGAAATCACCTGGTGTTTTGGAAAAATCCTCCTTTGCATCTTGTTCAATGATGGAAAATGCTAGAATGAGAAGGCCAATTACTGAAAAGAAAATCAAGAAACTTAAAGCCATGACAATTTGAACAATAAATTTAATTATCAGATGCTGTGTAACACTCATTTGACCGATTTGCTCACAAATTTATACCCAATGCCGCGAACTGTAATTAATAGCTTTGGATTACTTGGATCTTGTTCGATTTTTTCCCTTAGCTTTCGCATATGTACAATAACGGTATTTTCATCTCCGTAAGAGTCTGCCCCCCACACCCTATCATAAAGTTGTTGTTTTGAAAAAATCTGATTAGGAGACTTGGCGAAGAAAGTCAGAAGCTGGTAAAGCTGTGCTGACAAGTTTATTTCTTTCCCATTCACTTTAACAACTGCCTCATTATAGTTAATGAATAGGACGCCATTATCAAATCTATCATTAACTTGTGAAAAACTAAGGTTCTTTTTATTTCTTTTCAATTGAGCTTTAATTCGGGCTACTAGTTCCAATGGGTTAAATGGCTTCGTTATATAATCATCAGCCCCATATGCAAATCCTGATACTTTATCAAAATCTGAACCTCTAGCAGTGAGAAAAAAAATCGGAACATCCGATCTTCTTCTTATGTTGGAACAGATATCAAACCCTTCCATATCCGGAAGCATGACATCTAACAAAATTAAATCATATTCATTTTGCTCAATTAAGTCGAGTGCATCTCTCCCAACATATGAAGCATCGACGTTTGTAAAGCCTTCTTTTTTCAATAAAACTTTGACCATCTTAACCAACGTCATTTCATCATCCACGATCAATATTCTTGATGCATGCATATTTATCACCCCTGATTAAAAATATATCACGAATAACATGTTGTAATTATCCAAAATTAACAATTTTAAGGTTCTGTTAATGTACCTTTATGTAAATGTTAATCTTGCGCTCTTATAATAAGTGGTGAAAGGAGCTGTCACGATGACAACGATATGTTTACGAGAGTTCAAGAGTCTTTTCAAGAGTATTCGCTCAATTATTATTATTATTTTTATGCTTGGGGTTACATTAGGGTCAGCGAAGTTACTTAGTAAATGGAGTTCTGAGTTACAGGATGTAGGTCTTGATAATGCTTATATGGGCGGTCTTTATATTCTCCTGTTGCTCGCAGGTCCTATTTTTGTTACGAGCTTATCTCATGATGTGATAAATCGGGAGACCCATTCTCGAACCATGCGTTTTTTAGTAACAAAATTGTCGAGGGACAAAATTGTTATCGGAAAATTTTTAGGGGTTTCACTCTTCTGGTTTGTATGTATTTTACTTTCTTTAATCATGTTGATTCCTTTTGCAAAAACGTTCTACTTTGCCGAATTGATTGAATCAGTTATTTTTATTACGTACTTTGTTGCCCTGTTCCTATTTATCTCAACCTTAATTAATAAACCTGGATTAAGTATATTTTTAGGTATCATTCTATCGATTACACTTCCAGTTTTGGGGATTTGGGGTATGGTTTCAAAAGAAATAATCTTCCTGAGGATATTTAGTTACTTGACCCCTTACTTTTATGTTGGGCAGGAACAGTCCTTTTATGTTTATTTCATCCCAATCTTGTCACTGGTCTTTCTTTTATCAAGCATAATAATTCTTAGAAAGAGGGATTTCTAATGTATGCTTTTGAAACAAATCAAATAACCAAAAAGTATGGAGATCATACCGTTGTCAATAAGGTTGATTTAAATGTTACCCAGGGGCATATATTCGGCTTCTTAGGGAAAAATGGAGCTGGAAAGTCAACCCTTATTAATATGGTAACGGGCATAACCACACCTACCTCCGGCGATTTTAAAATTCTCGGCTCAAGTGAGATTACGGAAGATAAAATCAAGCGAAGAATAGGCGTCCTTCCTGATTACTCCACTTTCTACGACGATCTAACCGGTATTGAACATTTAAAGTTCTTAGGAAATGTATTGGGTGTGAGACGTTCAAAAGCTGATTTAATTGCGTTATTAGAACGTGTTGAACTTGGAGATGCAATTAAAACGAAAACCAAGAAGTATTCGTTCGGGATGAAGAAAAAATTAGGTGTCGCCCAGGCGCTCATTAATGATCCGGATTTAATCTTTCTCGATGAACCAACTTCTGGTGTAGATGCAAACGCGGTTCTAAATATCCATTCCTTGATTAAAAATGTAGCTGCAGAGGGGAAAACGATATTTTTAACATCTCATAACTTAAATGAAGTTGAAAAGCTTTGTGATGAAATTGCAATAATGGATAAAGGCATTATTCAAGCTCAGGGAAGCATGGAACAATTAAGACATAAGTATCAATCCCAATTAACAGTTAAGGTGAAACATGGAAAGATTCCTATTGAGCACAAAGCTGGGTTACAACAAATTTTCGAGAAAATTGGAAAAGACATTGAGTGGGGAACAGAAAATACATCGTTAGTAGTAGCTGAAGAATCAAGCATTCCTGTCATTAATCGAGCCTTTTCTAATACAAAAGTGGATATCTATCGGCTTGAGGTCAATGAACCATCTCTGGAAGAAATATTTCGTAACCTTGGTTCTAGCCAGAGAGGAGCATGATATGAAGCCCACTGGAATTGTACGGAGACTAGATCCATTAGGAAGATTTTGCATACCTAGTGAAATAAGAAAGATGCTGGATTTGGAGATAAGTAACCCACTTGAATTGTTTATAGATGACGAACATATCATCCTAAAAAAACATGAACCGCAAAATGAATGTATATTAACAGGAGAGGTATCAAGTCAAAATCTTATCCTGGGAGATGGTTCAATCATTCTGACTCCTAAAGCTGCTGAATTGCTTTTTGAAGAATTGCAACATTTAATGAAATCCTGAAATTTTGGAAACCATGTAGGCTAAATCCCCTAAAGGGTAGATATCACAATGAAATAAAAGAGAACAAAAACTCATTTAAATGCAGAAGAAAACCAGTATCGATAATTATACTGGTTCTTTTGATTTCTATTTATTTGTCGCTCCCATTTTAAAATGAAAAGCGTGGAAGGCTCCTTCAGCCAGCCATATTTCCTTAACCTGCGGCTTAAACTCTTTCCGCCACCAAGGTATAGGTTTTCGGAAGTCCAATATCGTGGATTTTATGATTCGGTTCTTCCTCGAGTACTTTAATGACAAGTCCTGATTGACCTATCGACGTTATAAGTTCCCCGATTGTCCATTTACGCTGTACAACTCTTGAAAGGCTCCCTTTTTCCTCATCTGGCATATGCTTCGAAAAAGCGACCTCATTGTTTTCGATTGCCGGAGCGAAATAGTTGCCTGAAATCTTATGTTTTTTACCATTGGAAGTAATGAGCTTTGTTGAAATAGGGTGAAATTCATGCAGTACGAATCGGCCTCCAGGTTTCAACATCATTTTAATTTTTTCAAATAACGGCTGCAGGTCTATTAAATAGTGAAGCACACCGAGCTCCATTAAAACCAAATCCTGATTCCCTGATTCATGCTCTGATGATAATGAAAGGACATCTGAAACGATATACTCGATGGTAACATTGGCCCCATTGGCCAGCTCATTTGCAAACGTTGCATTTTCCCGGGAAAAATCAACAACCTTCACTTCAGCTCCCAATATAGCCAGGGCAACTGCTTTAACACCGTTCGACCCCATCAAATGAGTTATCTTTTTACTTGTTACATCCCCCATATATTTATAAAAAGGATGCAGTCTCCATTTTGGATTTTGCTTGATTTTTGATGCCAATTCCACGGGATCTCCATAACGATTGACAAGCGCTAAATAATTATTCTGGTTCCACGCCTGTTCATTTTCCGCTGTGAATCCCTGCTGCTCGGCAGATAAATAAGCATGAATCTCGGCACTGTACCTGCTCATTTCTTCATCGTATAAATAACTGTACAACGACCTGCACCAAATCTCCATATCCCCCAGCTTTATAGATAAACGGTAAGGATCTGTTTTAATGGTCGTGTTAAACCGACAGCGGACAGTTACCGAAACCCCCTCGACATCCATTAGAAAGGAGGCAGTCTCAGGACTTCTTTCAGGCTTTGTTGGGGAGTATTCGGAAAAAAGATCTAAAGCCTCAGTAAAGACATCCCATTGTACATCAATTTCGATGTTCTTATACTCATCAATTTCAACTCCTTGCACGAAAAGAGCAGATCGACCTGTATATTGGTAAGGTATATTAGCTTGATCCAGCATGTTCCCCATTAATGTGATTGAATGATAATAACTTGCCTTCATATGAACCTCCTAAACGTCAAAAAAACATTACAATTATTCTTATTCTTCTATAGCAAATTTCAAACCGGTACTCGTAATGGCAATCAGCTCTTCATCATGGCGGTCAATGCCATAAACGAGTAATGTAACAAGCATATATATGGCTCTGAACCTGGCTAAGCTTTCTGTTTCCTTTTCGATTTCACCATAGATTTCAAAAAAATCACGGCGCACCTCTTTTGGAAAATAACTGTATAAAAAAGAAAAATCAATGGCTGGGTTTCCGATATGCACATCTCCCCAATCAATGATACCTGCGAGAACGCCTTCATCATCAAGTAAGACATTCCGGATATGAATGTCTCCGTGAACGAGTGAAATCGGATGCTGAACATCCAATTCGCCTAGCCCTTCAACAAATTCCTTAACCGCATTGGCCTGTTCCAAGTATCCCAGCCTTAATAGACTTGAGACATTTTCCATTAGCGATTTCTTGCGAAAGGAAACATCAAGCCTCATCATCCCATCAGGCTGTACACCTAAACGCCTAGCCTTTTCCACAGGGAAACTGTGAAGAACTTTCAAAAAACGGGCAAATCTTTTTGCCGATTCGACCTTATTTTCAACCGACCCTTCTACAGGCAAGTGTCCCTTTACCATTTTATAACCGGTAAAAGGATAAGGATATAGAGTACTTGGTTTCCCAAAAAAGATCGGTTCAGGGATATCAAGCGGAAAAGTGCCTGCAATTGAAGGCAAAAGCTGATTTTCCACCTGAATCAACGTAACTGCAATAGGGCGGCGGGGGAAACGGAATACAAATTGCCCATTGATTTGTATGACCGTGTTATCGAAACCCTCCCCAAGTTGCTTGATCTCTTTCAACTCAATTTCCGGAAACTGCAGCATGACCAATTTCCCTGCTAGCTCCAACGAAACTGGATATTCTGCCAACCAAGGCTTTTCCACTCCCGACTCCCCCTTTTACCGGTTTCTCCCTCTATTGGGGCTGCTGCCAGATCCACCCCTGCGATTACTTGGACCTTGTGTACTAGTAGATCTACGGCTATCTCTTTGATCTCCTCGTGGATTGTCACGTTTTGGTCCACGGCTATCTTCCGAGCGGCCACCCCGCGGATTCTCTCGCCTTGGTCCGCGGCCGTTTTCCGAACGGCCTCCCCGTGAATCATCACGTATAGGTCCACGACCGTTTTCCGAACGGCTTCCCCGTGAATCCTCACGTTTGGGTCCGCGGCTGTTTTCCATCCGGCCTCCCCGTGGTTTCTCCCTCTCGACTTCACGATTGTCAGCTTGATTTACAGAACGGTGACTGCCTCGATTCGGTCCTCTCGTATCTATCCGTTCCCGATGTTTCCTTCCTCCTCCCGAACGCGGTCGGCGGGTACCCTCATCAGAAGAGTCTTCATAACGCTTCCTGTTTTGCCTCACCTCATCAGGTTGGAACATTTTCACTCCTTCAATCGTCCTTCTCTCGATTTTCATGGAGATCCCTTTTTCAATATCGCTTAAAAGCTGAAGATCCTTCGTTGCTATGAAGGTTACAGCCAAGCCATTCTCACCCGCCCGGCCTGTACGGCCAATTCGGTGGATGTAACTTTCTGCATCCTCGGGAACATCATAATTAAACACATGGGTCACGCCTTCTACATCGAGCCCCCGGGCAGCAACGTCCGTTGCCACTAAATATTGAAGCTTTGCGTCTCTGAAGTTTTTCATGACACGCTCCCGCTTTGCCTGTGAAAGGTCACCGTGAAGTTCTTCAGAATTGAATCCAGCTGCCTTCAGGGCATCATTCAAAACCGAAACGCGACGTTTTGTACGGCAAAATATAATCGCAAGGTATGGCTGCTCTTCTTTAATCATGTTAATTAGTGAAGACTGTTTAGCACGATCGGTCGTCTCAATGACAAGCTGCCTGATTTTCTCGACCGTTACTTGCTCAGCCTTCACAGCGGCAGTTAATGGTTTAGTCATGTATCGTTTAGCCAATTGATGCACCTGTTCAGGCATCGTCGCTGAAAAGAGCAAAGTTTGGCGCTCCTCTGGAAGCTGTCCCATGATCTCTTCCACTTCTGGTAAAAATCCAATATGGAGCATTTGATCAGCTTCATCAAGCACGAGTGTTTGAGTTTGTGATAGATCGATGGTTCCTCTTCGTAAATGATCTAATAACCTGCCTGGCGTGGCGACCACCACGGAGATGTTTCTTGTCAGCTTTTTCATTTGCTGCTCGACATCCTGTCCGCCATAAACTGCAAGCACTTGAAGTCCTTCGATTTCATTAGCGAATTTTTTCAATTCAGCAGTGATTTGCAAAGCCAATTCCCTGGTTGGCGTGACGATCAGTGATTGTATGTGGGATGCGGCGGGATCGACTTTTTCGAGGATTGGCAACAAAAACGCCAAAGTCTTCCCTGTTCCCGTCTGCGCCTTCGCGATGACATCTCTTCCAGCAAGGATATCTGGAATCGATTTCTCCTGTATGGGGGTTGGGTGGGATATTCCTATTTGCTTTAATATCATGTCAATCGCCGGGCTGACGCCAAGTTCGATGAATTTTGTCATGTATAGTGCCTACTTTCCGAATTTCTTCATTTTATTGACTGGTAATCAACTTCAGGAAATGGTTGCAGATCCTTCACTTCATGTCATTTTTCTTAGTCTAAGCTATTTGTTAGTATATCATTATCTATTTTCGAGAAAACCTGTACCTTAAAATTTTTCATGCTATTGTACTTTAGTTGCTTTTCTAATATAATTTATAAGATTTTATCCATACTATCGAGCTACTTACTTGAAAAAGGGTAAGCATCTCATCCTTGTAGATTTTTGCAAGGATTTTTTGTATATAAAAAAGGAGTGACCGCATGTTTAAATTAAAAGAACGGAATTCAAATATTAAGACGGAAGTACTTGCGGGGCTTACAACCTTTTTAACACTGGCTTATATCATCGTTGTAAACCCAATGATCCTTTCTGATGCCGGTGTTCCTTTCGACCAGGCATTCACAGCAACCATAATCGCAATAATAGTCGGTACCCTATGCATGGCCCTATTAGCCAATTACCCGATTGTCATAGCACCGGCAATGGGATTGAATGCTTATTTTGCATACTCGGTACTGGGAACCCATGATATCTCATACACAGTTGCCTTTTCTGCAGTCTTTGTTACGGGTATCATCTTTATCCTTTTATCCCTTACTTCTTTCCGCTCAAAATTGATCGAGGCCATCCCCAATAACTTAAAGCATGCAATCAGTGCCGGAATCGGACTTTTCATCACCTTCATCGGACTTCGTTTGTCAGGTGTCGTAACACAGCATGAATCCAACCTGGTTACCCTTGGAAGCTTCAGGGATCCCAGTGTGGCACTTACATTGGTTGGTTTGGTCATAACGATCGTGCTGATCGTTCGCAATGTACAGGGAGCGATATTCATCGGAATGATCATGACTGCCATAATCGCTTTTTTTACAGGACAATTGGAAATTAACGGCTTGTTTTCCACCCCCTCCTTACCTGAAGGGATAATAGTCGCCAATCCAATCACATCTTTCGCCGATGTCATTAACTACGGGCTTTATGGCGTCGTCTTCTCCATTTTGCTTGTAATGCTATTCGATACGACCGGTGCTTTATTAGGAATTGTCCGCCAAGCTGGATTGCTGAAGGAGAATAAGCTTGAAAAATCCGGCAGTGCCTTCTTTGCAGATTCCGTCGGCACTACTGTTGGTGCCATGTTCGGTACAAGCCCGACCGCTGCCTCGGTTGAATCATCAGCTGGTGTAGGAGCGGGCGGCAAGACAGGTTTAACCGCTTTGGTAGTGGCCATCCTTTTCTTGATAACAGCCTTCTTCAGTCCATTGATAGGAGCTGTCTCAAATGTAGCGGCAATCACGGCACCTAGCTTGATCATCGTGGGAAGTATGATGATTAAAAGCATTAATGAAATTGACTGGACACACTTTGATGAATCATTCCCAGCCTTTTTGGTCATTGTCGCCATGCCGTTAACATCAAGCATCGCCAACGGGATAGCACTCGGATTCATCGCCTATCCCATTTTAAAAATGGCAAGAGGAAAATTCCGGGAAGTGCATCCGTTCGTGTATATGTTTGCCGTTCTATTCCTTTACCAACTGATTTTCCTGGCTTGATCATTTCATGAAGGGTACCATTCGATAATAAAAAGGAGTGTTCAATTCATGTTAATTGAACACTCCTTTATTTTGTTTACGTGCAATTACTTCATAACGTTTTCTTTCCGCTTACCTTTAATCACACTTGGTACTCCAACTGCCGTGCAATTATCGGGAACGGATGTCAAAACAACTGCATTTGCCCCCACTTTCGAATTCGTGCCAATTCGGATGCCACCGTGTATTTTAGCGCCATTTCCTATATACGCATAATCACAAACGATAGGTGCTTTTTTACTTTCTTTATTTTGTCCGAACGATACTTGATGCATAATCGTAACATGATCCCCTATTTTGCAATATGGGTTGATAAGAACGCCTTTAGCTCCATGAGGCAGACGTAAATCCTTTCCAATTTGACATTGCCCAGGAAACTCGCAATTCAGGAAAAGTCTTATGATTAACAAATCTACCATGCGGTACATAATCCATAATACTTGTTTTAAGATTGGAATGTTCACTTTATAGTAAATTATATTGCCTATCCGGTAAACAAACATGACGATTATTCCATGGATTCCGCCCAGTCTCCCCCAGTTTTTAATAAATGCCAATTTATTGAACCATTTAAATAAACCCATGATATGCCTCCTAAGAACATTATTTTAATTTATCGAACAGTGATCGCAGCTTTTCCTCTTCATTCTCCCAATTATATTCTTGTCTATATGCAGCTTTTCCACGTTCCCCCATGTTCGCTGCCATTTCAGGGGATTCCAGTAAATAAACCGCTTTTTGAACCATTTCATCCATGTTTGCTACATCGGCCGACATTCCACAGCGCCATGTATCCAGTACATCTTGAATAAGAAAATCAGAAACCATAAATGGAATGCCAGCGGCCATATATTCAAAACACTTTGTTGTTTTACCACCCATGAAATTAGGATCAGGAACTAAAAATGCCATGCCTGCATGTGCTTTCTGGATAAATTCGAATGCTTTATCAAAGGCCATTACACCCTCTAGACTGATATAATCTTCTAAGCCGTTGTCAAGGATGAATGTTTTCAAATTTTCGATGTATACTTCTCTGCCCGTTCCAATGATCCTCATGTGAAATACTTTCTTTAATTCTACTAATCTTTTTGCAAGAAGCAGCATGGTTTCCCCGCCACGTATATCAGATATGCTTCCTAGGTAGATGAATGTAAACACATCTTCTTTTTCTTTATTTTCTTTCATTACAGGAATTTTCGGGTAATTGTAAACATCCGTTGTTGGACAAGTTAAGAATTGATAATCATCTTTATACGTCATTTCTGCAAACACGACCCCGCTGCATGCCCTTAGCAATTGTTTCTCCAAATAACGATACATACTCAATGCAATTTCGGGGATTTTTTTTCTCATAAGGACCTTTGGTACATTTTCATGCATGTCATAAACAATGACTGGATGATAACGGGGAATCCTTCTTATTATGTTCATTAAAATCAGCAGCTCCGGATCATGAAACTGAATCACATCAGGTTTATCTTTCTTAATCTTCAGGTAAAGAGCAATCCAATTTAACATACGCCCTTTCCTGGATTTCTTAGTCAACAGTTCAACTTCTATATTGGCAGGGATATTATCAGGGATTAGGTTATTTTCAATCGCTATATGCTTCACCTTGTACATTCCTGTTTCTCCAAAAGAAAAGGCTTGCCGAAAATAAATCCTGGTATCATTCCATGGGTGCACCGAACTAATATTATAAAATAACTTCATCTCTTATCTCCCTTTTGTAAATCTGACCCTAACAATAAATACATGATAACGAAAGTAAAAACCATCCCGCCTGTCACAAACGTTGTTGTAAGCGCAGTATCCGCTAAACACCATGCAGGTACAACAAACAGGATTATGCCAACACCTTGCCACTTTTCATTTTCCGTCAGGCTATCATAAAGCCATAATATCGCTGCTAAGATCACTGTATAAACCAAGAATCCAATATAACCGAAATTAGCAAAAGCATCGGCGAACATATTGGCATTGGCTGCCATTTCAGGTCGCCCAAAGTACTCTGTACCGATAATGAAGGGCGGAGTCTGGTCATAAACAGGGTCTATGAATTTTTCAAAAATACTATACGATAGCAAGGCTTTTGGATTATTTGAAAAGAAGTCTACATAATAGGTTGTCAGCAAACCCGGTGTGATGATCATCCTTCTGGCAAACAAATTAGATAAATATGTCTGATCAAGGATAAAATCCAGAAAAATGCTGATGCCTAACAGCGAGCAAAGACTTACACAAAAAAGAATGGAGAAATTCCTTCCCTTCTTCCGAAAAGCAATGAATACAATGATTAATAATCCAGTCGATAAAAGGGTGGATTTCAAGCCATTGACGGTGTACAAAAGGTATTGCAGCCCTAGTCCGATAACCACATAGATATATTTTTTTTTGCATAAGCCAATGGTCACGATTAAAGGATTACATACTTTTGCAAGCCACTGTATAATATAGCCTGCAAGAGGGGTTAGTTTTGTTCGAAAAGTCATTCGCTTATCATAGATATCCTCAGAATTTATAGGAGGCTTTAGACTAATTCCGCCCGAAACCTTGAAGATGTAAAGAAAAAAAATCAATAATGTTATAACAAAACTGATTTTTAGTAGACCGAGATTAACATTAGGATGTATAAACTTCATGGCTGGCAATCTATTAACATTTCCAATGATAAGTAAACAAAAAAACAAAAGAACATTCGTATATATGAAATCAGGCTTTATCGTATCAAATAAATAATTTGGAACCCATACTACCGGTATATAGACAATAAAATACAAAATCCAGAAAACGAGTTCCGACGGCTTATCTAAATCCTTTTTTATGAATATGGCTGGCAATATAATGAAAAACATGGAAACACCTATCATGACTGCACTTGGATGTTGTTGATATATATATCCCATATAAGCATATTCAGGGGAAATAAAGTAAACGTAGGATATATCCAGTAACCAGACGTATATTCCTACCAGGCCCAGTTGAATCAGCTTCATTTTTTTAGGTTATCCTCTCGATCTATGGAATGTATCGCTCTATATCCAAGGAGAGCAAAAAAGTAGTAGCTCGCCCCCATACAAATGCTATAGTATAAAATGGCTGTTTCAGCTGAACCCCCTGAAATGAAAATGACCAGTACTCCAATAGATGACAGTAACAGCCTTGAAACATCCCATAGAAGCTGAGTCCGTTGTTTTTTTATTAAATACAATATTTGGGAAACCGGTATGACAATCACTTGACTTATAAACATAAATGACATCAACGTCACATATTCACCGGAAACACGCCACTCTTCACCAAAAACAAAGCTGAAGAGCCCTGGGGCGATCCAAGCAAGCAGTATCAGTGACGGTATACCTGCCATCGCTAACTTAGCAAGGATGCTTCTATATAATTTCAAAACTCTTCGAGGATCATTTGTAATGCTTTTTAACGCTTCGGTGTAGAATACTGGTGAAATACTCGCTCCCACCATCGTAATGGGCAGACCTACCGTTTTTGAAGCCATGGAAAAATAACCTGTCACTTCAGGTCCGTATAGGCGCATTAATAACAAAAATATGATTTGCATGGATAAAGAACTTAATAGTGTTGACCACGTGGAGTATTTAGCGAAATCCTCATACTTTTTAAACAAATACCCAATTCTTCTAAAGTTCACTTTCGGCCAATGCATCTGCTTTAAGAAAAATCGCCAAATATATACAAGGGTAATTCCTCTTCCAATCATATCTCCCGTAGCTAAACCTATTCCTGGAGTAAGATGATTAATGGACGTAAGCGAGAACTGGCTTATTACATTGCTAATCGATTGAAGTATTTTAGAATGAGTTATACCTTTAAACTTATCTTCTTTCACCAACCAGTAAAGCAACACTTGGTATATCCCTGCAAAAAATAGACCACTTGAAAGCAAAAGGTCATTTTTTATAGTCGTCTTAATCCCGTATATTTGATATAACGATAGATTAAAAAGGCTTAAAATAATATTCAGCATACAAACAACGGCAATCGTAAACAAACTGATGTACATTAAGTGAACCGTATTCTTATGGTTTTTTTCTAAAGGAATCGCCTTTTCTAAACAAAGAGATGAAAATGACATGAGAATGGCCAAAAGGGAAGTATAGGTTGCAAACACACCAAAATCTTCTGGTGTATATATTCTTGTCAGTATGGGAGAACTTGCGAATAGAATAAGCTGTGCAATTGAATTCCCTGTTAATAATAAAAGTATTTTATTTATAAATTCATTTTTTATTTTCATATTTTCAAACCACGCCACATCTCTATTTTATATACTCATTTACATTTTTCGGAATAGCCTGATTTATCGTTCGTTAACGTTTCTTTAATATGATCCACCGGATAGTGCATGATCCAGTCAAGAATCGATAAATTTTTTACACATTCTTTCTCATTTTTCACATAATAGACAGGATGAATGAAATTTTGATATACGACTTCAATATCTTCTTTATGAAACAATTCTTCTTCCAAGTAATCCTTACCGCTTTTCCCGCTTAAATAGCATGTACCACCAGCTTGCTTAATTAAGCTGACTAATCTCTCAGTTTTTCCAAAGGATGTGTTAAACTCAGTGGAAAGTTGTGTTTCTCCTTCATAGTTTAAATAATGTAAGATCAATTCAATTAAGTGAATATTTAAATCTACTAACAAAGCGTGTTCTTTTTGATATGCCTCTTCCAACAGTGGGAAGAAATCTTGAAAGTGCCGAGTTTTTTTATAAACTTCCGAGATTTGCTTCAAATGATTCCTTTTCCATTTTTGATTCGGGGAATGATAACTGATTACTTTTTCATGTAACATGTCAGGTTTTTTTTGTAGTGGCACAGTTAGCCTTGACTCTTTTCCGTCAGCACCTAAAATATATGTTTTATTTTGAAAATTACTTGAAGAATATTTCACATCCAATAGATATATAAATACATCTGATTGAAAAATCTTGTGAATCAAACCGATCCAAGGCAGGAAATTAGGCTGGTGAATTGTGACTATCTTCTGTTTTTCCACCTACAGAACCTCTTTTGAAAAGATTAGTAGGAATGTTTCCGCGTATTTACAATTCACTTGGGAACCCCTCCAACTACCAATATGCTCTGCATTAACTAAGTAATGCCCCATATAACCGGTTAGCTGTGATTGGAACAAGGTAATCATACGTTTTTTATCTTCGATAAACTCTGTAATATCACTATAAATATTCGGGTGAAATTGATTGGCGGCGATGTTATTATTTTGGTTAATTTGTTCAAATTCATATAGAGTAAACTGTTTTTTCCTAAAACAGCTTCTTACGACCTTAGATAATTTTTGATGATCTTGATGACTGTCATTCATCCAATGTGTGTAGACTTCGTCAGGATTGATCTTTTCAATGATTTCATCGAGCTCTTTTATTAATATATGCATAGGAATATCCTCAACGTTTTTACCCTCGCTATATTTAGAGAACTGTACCTCATATCCAAAATTCTTTGATGACTCCATAGCCTCTTGTTTCCTGACCTTGATATTCGAAGGGATGGAAAATATGATGTTGATAATGTAATGTCCTTGATTCAGTAGCTTACGAATGGTACCGCCCATACTGATTTCCGCATCATCTGGGTGCGCTGTTACTAGCAATATTTTTTTCATCATGTTCCTCCATTTAGTGCTTGTTCAATGATAGATATCGCTTGAAGTGTTATGTTCTTTCGTTCTCTGTACGCTGTTTTATTTTTCATTAAAATATGTTCCGAAAATTCAGTAATTTCATAAAGCAAACTATTATCACTAATGGGTTTGCTTATTGTTTCTCTAATGTTATTACTGATACTGTGGTAACTAATTTTTCGAATATCGTATAATGAATGAAAACGCAACGTTCCGTTCTCTCCGTAAATTTCCGATATTGAATCATTCGTAAAATTAATTTTTGAAATCAACATGGTTATCTTATAATCTTTATATTCAAAAATGAGCGTACCGCCCAAATCAATATTTTTTACGATGATTTGTTTAAAATAAAAGCTGTTAACGGGAACACCGAATAATTGAATGGCTGCATAAATAGGATAAATTCCAATTGTCCTTAATGTGCCGCCACCATGATTTTTATCAAAAAGTGGAGCTTTTTCTCCTTTTAGTAAAGCCAAATACTGCTTGGAGTAGTTTTGATACTTTAGAGTTGCCCCATGAATTTCCCCTAACTTTTTAATGGCATTCTTTAAACTATGAAAGTTAGGTTCATAAATGGATCTTACTGCCTCAAACACAAAAACATTTTGTTTATCTGCAGCATCGAAAACTCGATTTGCTTGATCGGTTGTCATGAATGCCGTTTTTTCCACAATGACGTTCTTTCCATGCTCAATGGCCGCCATAGCTTGTTCATAATGGGATGCATTTGGCGTAGCAATATAAACAGTATCCAGATCCTCATCTTCAAAGACTTCATTCAGGGATCCATAAACTTTAGAAACTCCTTTTTCTTTTGCAAGCTCCTTGGCAAAATGAAATCTTCTCCCCCAAATTCCAATTACCTCTCCATTTGAACTTTCATTAATGGCATCGATCATTGCACAACTTATGGGACCTGAACCTACCACTCCAATCCTATTTTTAATTGCCATGTTCCACTGCCTGTTTACATTTCGCTACAATGTATTTCAGATCCTCATCGGATAAATCCAAGTGACATGGTAACGTGAAATGAGATTCACGAAATCTATCGGCATTCGGGAGAGAGGCAAGGGGATATTCCTCTAGCAATGTGGGCTGTAAATGTAACGGGACCCCATAACAATGCCCCGTGCTTATATGACCCTCTTTTAAATGCCTTTTAAATGTTTCGCATTGCTCTTTGCTTTTAGACATGACGATAATTTTATAAAATGAAGATTCATTGTGGTCAGATGAAGCTTGGAAGTAAAGACCGTGTTCTTGAAAAATATCTTTTAAATTCTCTTTATAGAAACGGAAGATTTCCTGCCTGACCTGGATCATCCCATAAGCTTCCTGAACTTGCAGATAACCAAGCAATGCATTAAATTCACTAAGAAGCATGTCACCGGATAATACTTGATTGACTGCACCATTTTCATTCCCATGGTGCCTTAACAACTCACAGTATTTGATTAAATCTATATCATCCGATGTAACGACACCGCCTGTGGCACTTGTAACAATTTTAGTGGGGTACATTGAGAAAACCCCAGCAAATCCAATTGTACCGGCTTTATATCCATTTATAGTGGCACCAAAAGCATGTGAAGCATCTTCGATTAGATAAAGATCATTCTCATCACAAAACTCTTTAATCTCAAAGATGTTATCAGGGATCTTTCCAGCAATATATGTAATTAGGACAACTTTCGTTTTAGGAGTCACGGCGTTCTTCAGGCTATTTAAATCCAAATTGAAATCCTCTAAATTAATGTCACAAAGAACGACTCTTCCTTTCGCATTCTTCACCGCATATACTGGAGATATAAACGTATTGCTTGGCATGATCACTTCTTTGTCTTCAACATCCAGATACTTTAAAATAATTTCAATGGCTGCCGTTGCACTAGAAAGTGCGACAGCATACTTAGAATCACTGTATTGTCTGACGCTTTCTTCAAATTTCCGGGTAAAATCACCTAGAATTAATCTGCCAGAATCCAAAATGTGCTCAATGTTTTTAAGGTATTCCCGTTTTACCCAACCTGTTATCACTGGCTTTGTATTTACGATATTCTCCATAGAACTCCATCCTTTTTCCAAAATTAGATCTTCAAGTTAAGTGAGAAGCAGACAAATATAAAATTCTTACTAACCAATGTTCAAGAAAAACACATTCTTGAATATTCAATGATTAATAACGACCAATTCCGATAATGTTCTTTCTATTTTTGAAATCAATTTGGTTTTCTCATAATTCAGGGCTAACCGCTTTACATTTTCTTGCATTTTCATATGCATTCGTTTGTCACTCTTCATTGCTTTTACATACTCTATCATTTTTGATATATCACTATATTCAAAACCATGGCCTGCGTGGTATTTTGTCATAACCTCATGTTGCCAGCCCTTATAGTTTATTAATGTTGGTTTTCCGGCGGCCCAAAAATCAAAAAGTTTATTTTGACTATTCCTATCCAATATTTCATTATTACGTACAAAACACAGACCCATATGACATACGGCCATTAATAAGTACGCATCTTTTTTAGATACCTGATCAAGGAAAATAACGTTGTTTAATTTTTTGCTCTCTTTCACTTGAATTAATCGCTCTTTTTCCCTTCCATCCCCAACAATTAGATAGACAATATCAGGGTCATCCGTCTTTTCGGCAAGCTGTAAAATATAATCAATATTATTGATAAATCCTAAAGTACCCGCATATAAACAGATAAACTTCGCTTTTAAGTCCAATTTTTCCAATGCTTCTTCCTTATCTTCGGAACAAATCCGAGAAAAATAGTCTATATCCGCAAAGTTAGTAACCGTCGAAATCTTTTCCTGTTTAACTCCTTTTTTCAATAAATCTTCTTTCATTCCAGGCGAAAGCACGATGATTTTATCAGCTGCGGAATAAATCATGCTTTCTAGCTTCAATAAAACTCTCTTTAACCATTTATTTCTTATGATTCCCATCTCAATAGGTATATCTGGCCATAAATCCCTTACTTCAAACACAAATTTGCTGCGCTTTACCTTAGCAAGAAGCATACCTATTAACCCAATCGTCAATGGAGTCGAGGAAGCATAAACAACGTCTACCCCTTTTTCCTTCAACCCAATAAAGAAACTCTTATACATATAATGAATGAACGATAGTAATCTTTTCAGGTAACCATATTCTTGTTTATATTTAGTTTTGGTTGATATTATCTTTATTCCCCCACACGAATCTGTGGCATTTCCGGTGATGATGGTGACTTTATTATTTTTAGAAACTAAAAATTTGGCTATTTCATAAGATCGAGTACTTCCTTTATCGGTATTAAAATATTGATGCAAATAAAGAATTTTCACTTTATCACTTCCTTATACCCAGTGTGAATCAGTTGATTTACTGATGATTGCGTTCACCTAGATATCAAATGTAACATCGAATATAGTTGAGCCCTGTCCCTTTTTTAGAATGGGTCGTTTTAATTTTGAAACCCACTAGATAAACCTTATCGCCAATAAGATAAAAAGGGCTTCCCCATCTGGCATCATTGTTTTTTCCTCTCTTTAGGTTGGTTCCAGTCAAGGAGGGCTGAGATCGCAATCCAGTTATCCAGGCGGTTGTGAACCGTTTTGTCTTGTACATGGATTTCACGTCCAACTTCGGTAAATATGTTATTCCTTTCAATCACGTTATTTTCCATGTTCAAAGTGGTAATGGCATAGTCATTTGTAGGGCTGCCATTATTATGGGACCCCCTGATACCAATGCCCGCTTGAATAAACTTTTCGTCGGATTTATTAATGTGGTTAATGATGTTTCCTTGGAGTTTGGTGAACTTATTGGAACTAAGAATCGCAATCCCATTGTTGAAGCTATTTTCAATGGTATTGCCCTCAATAAGTGCATTTTTGGTCACATGGATACTGATGCCTCCCCATTCCTCGACATTAGCCTGGACATTATTCACATAATTGCCTTTAATCACGACCGTTTGCAGGAATCCCATTTCCGTTTCAGAAAGGTCGTTAAATTGGGTACCGTTGACAGTAATGCCTCGTTCGCTGACTGTGGCATTTTTATCTATACCGTAATCCTCATAATCATTAAATGATTCACCATTAATTCTATTCCCTACAATCTTGATGTTGCTGGGTGGATAAGCTGAGACACTTCCTCCCTTGTAATCCAATCCTCCGACAATGATTGGAAAACGCGTATTTAAGATGACATTATTCGTGAAGGAAACATTATGGCCTGAATGGGTGTCAATCCCTTCCCATGATGGGTTATTCGCCACCACATTCCCATCAATTACGATCGTGTCACTTCGCGGAAACTTTGATTGAGTCATGACATCTCCCGCTTTGTCTTTCCGGTGGCTAAAGGCCATACCATAGCTTTGCTTGGTATTTCCCACTGTCTCCCCAGGTCCAAGATCTCTCACCGTCGTATGCCTTACAGTCACGTTACTAGCAGAATACCCTCCGATGCCTGCATATCCAATATCTTTTATGATCATTTTGTTTCTTTTTCTTGAATCAGACCCTTTGACAGTGACTCCATTTACGTGTTCTAAATAAATGCCATATCCCTCATACCCGGTGATTTGAACATCTTCGATCAGGATATTTTGAAGCCTCTCCAAATCGTTCGTAACCGAATAGACAGACACCAAATCAGCCGTGGATTTGGATTGATCGATTGCAGTTACCTCGATCCCCCTGTTCCGTGCCGAATAATGGTTCCTCGGTTCACCAGTTCGGGGATCTTCCGTCCGTCTTTTCCCATCGAGTATCAGGTTCTTGACACCAGTATGACTCACCATGATTTTAATGGTGACAGCATCGCTTGTGGGCTGGGTACACATTGTCGTGACGGGCCTATCATTCTCTACCGTCCCTTCTAAAGTTACCCCTTCCTTCATCACAATAAAGGCACTCGCCGTGAACTGGCCTTTTGACAAACGAACCGTTCCTCGTTTCCCATTCGATTCATCTTGCGGGTAGACTGAAACCCTCGTAATGGCCTTATTAAGGATTCTCCGGATCGTTGTGGTGGAAGAGTTTGCTTCTAGTGACAACGTTTGTTTTAACTTCCCGTCATTGTCCAATAACTGAATCAAAGTTCCCGTTGTGGGACCGCAGACCTCGTTTGCCCCGACTGCAGTTGACTGGTGCGAGATGAACGCCATGATAAACACGGTAAATATTCCGGTTATTTTATATAATTGTTTCATCTGAAAACTCCCATGTCTTTTATTCATTTTTCGACAGTTGTTTTACACATTCCATGAGCCGATATCAAGGAAACCATAGTCGGCCTAGAAAAAAGGGGGGGCATATCTAATGTTACATGGGAAGGAAGATGTTCATTTCTCAAAATCGACATAACATGTGCTAATCTTGGAACAGTTGCTTAAACGTACGGCTAATTCGACAATTTCCCCATACAAAAAAACCTTCAATCGAATATGGAATAAAGGGTTAAACCGGATTGTGATTGGGGAAAACAAACCTTCTTGCGTGGCTATTGAAAATTACGAGCTTTATTCAGAGAGGGAATTTTTCAACTCATAAGCGTGTCCGTCGATTACGAGGGGGGACATCTGTCATTCAAAATAAAAAGCCTTTCCCCGTTTGTTTACCGGGAAAAGGCTGCAGCTTAATATACTCTTTTTTATGTCTAGTTTAACGGGGTATGTATCATTCTTATAGCCCCCGCAAAAGAAAAAGGAGGATATCCAACTTATCGTCAAATATCCTCCTATAGTTCACTGGTTCATTTGATCAAGAAAATCACCCAGGAGATCGTCGAGATTTTCCTCTTCCTCTTTCGGTTCGGGTTCTTTCACTTGTTGTTCAGTTTCATCCAAACTATTCCAATCAAAGTCATCCAGGTCTTTCTTAGGCAGGTCCTCCTGGACCTCCTCAGCTTCCGTTTCTTCAGGCTCGGCCTGCATATACGATTCCTCATTCAATACATTGCCGTTCAAAGAGGCAAGCAAGGCCGTAGCGCGTAAAGGATCGGATAAAAGGTTGTACATAATCGTTCCGAGCATAGCTTCTGAGTGGGAATGCTTGAGCCAATCACGCTGAGATTTGCTTAGCTTGTTCGGCATGGGCAGGGCAATCATTTCCCGATCCTGATGGGTGGATTGCCCGACTCCATCGAGAACATACTCGGCAATTTTACTGGAAAAATTCCTTCTTTCCGTTTCCTTCAATTTCTGCAGCTGTCTTAACGTATAGTCTGATACATCCGAAGGGATACGAAAAGTGATGGCTTGCCCTCTTTTAATTTCAGAAGAAGCTGTTTTTTTCATTCTCTCACCTATTTAATGGAGCCCGATCTTTGTTCTTTCTTTTTTTGCTGGGACTGATTCTGTTCCTTTGCATTCCGGCGGTTAAAATCCGAAATCAATTTATAATAGGCGTTTGCCATCATCCAAACGCTTTCCCGCTCATCTTCGAAAAAGTCTATGTTATAGCCATCGAAATTTTGATTCAATGTTTTCAAGTAATCTTTCAGGACAATCGATCCCCCGCCTACAAAATAGCAGATTTCCGTTTGTGAATTTTTTTGCCATACGTTGCGCAGGTGGCGATATTGCTTTTTGGCCAGTTCTCCCAAAATACGGTCAACGATATCATGGACGCTTGTCCGGCTTCCGCGAACCATAATATGATTGCGATCATTTTTCTTCGTGATGATTTCAACGACATCGCGCCTGCTGTCCAACTCGACACCATGTTTCTTCCTGATTTCTTCGCGAATTGCTTCAAGAGCTTCAGCTACTCCCAAATTGAATCCTTGTGCCTTGTCATCGTCAACTTTACGATTTTTAATGACCGCGATATCTGTCGATAGACCACCGATATCCTGAATGAGGATTCTTCTATCTATCAATTCACGGTTAATGATATTTAAATCTTTATCCATGACCAAATTTATGTATGCTGCAAAGCCCTCTGGATAGACCTTCACTTCATCGAATTTGATATTAACTTTCAACCCTTGGTATTTAGGGGTAATTAAAAATTCCACCTGATGGACAGATCCGAGTAATTTCGACCGATACCCGACGTCTTTTCCTTCTTTAACCTCACGAAGAGGCAAGCCTGTTCCAAGTGTATAATTGGCTTCCACAACATTATTAACTTTTTTGAATGTATCATTGTTCCCCTGTTTGGCAGCGTCTAATGCCAGAGCCGCAAAAAGCATGACCAATGTTTGATCTTCTTCTGATTTGCTGCTTCCCAAATCCAATTCGGTAGGATTATCGCTTTTTGTCGCTAAGTTCCCAACGCGATAAATAGCATTATTATCTTGAAGGGCTGGTGAATGAACTCTGATATGAATCCCTTCCAATGGGTTTTTTTCATCAAGTTCCTCAATCCCGATAACTGGACGATCCTCTATGTCTTTTGCAATGACGTTCGGTATATAAAGTTCAGACTCTAGCTTTCCAAAAATAGCCTTGATAGCATCATTTCCTACGTCTATTGCTGCGATTCTAGAACTCATCTAAAAACATCCCCTTTTTAATAGAAAAAAATTTAAGTGAAGCCTTCCCTTTAAGAATAGGAAAAGTTACCACGTTAGTCAATCCTTCATTAGTTGTAGCTATATTTGTCGAATTGTTTTCAAATTGTTTACAATAGGAACAAATATGTATACACCTTATATATAGCAATGTGTACGTGTTTGTAAACATGTATACTCATTTGTGTACAATCTGTCTATTTTTGTTTACATGTATACGCATTTGTACACAAACCAAATAATGTATTTTTTTAATATTTCTTCTTACAAAAATTAGCGTATAAATAGCGGATTTGGGTATGGTAATAAATGGACGATTCACTAACTGAACTGTATGGAGGTATTCAAATGAATGAAAAAATACAGATCTTCCCCGATTTCCGGAACCCTATTGGCGCTGTGCGTTAACTTTCCCTTCCTTTTCTAATCTAGATATAGATATAACCACTGATATCTTAATAGTAGTAGGCGGCGGAATTACTGGAATCACATCCGCTTATCTACTAGTTAAACAAGGTGTTAAAGTCACACTGATTGAAGCCAGGCGAAATCCTTACTGGAACGACAGGACACACTACAGCAAAAATCTCGGCCCAGCATGGCATGATTTATGACCAGTTGATCACTGACCATGGTAAAGAGAAGGCCAGACTTTAATATGAAGCCAATGCAGATGGAATGAAACTAATTAAAGGCTTGGCAGAAGAACATTCCATTGAATTCAATTTGACTGCATAAGATGCTTATGATCCCTTTCTCCATTCCTTGTAAATCTTCCATGATCCAAGCACAGTTTCACCCCTTTAAAATATTTAACGGCCCTCCTCTTCACGATTCTGGAAGCTGAAACAGTTTCCACGATAGTCAATCCTTCATTAGTTGTAGCTATATTTGTCGAATTGTTTTCAAATTGTTTACAATAGGAACAAATACGTATACACCTTATGTATAGCCATGTGTACGTGATTGTAAACATGTATACTTATTTGTGTACAACGTATCTATTTTTGTTTACATGTATACGCATTTGTACACAAACCAAATAATGTATTTTTTTAATATTTCTTCTTACAAAAATTAGCGTATAAATAGCGGATTTGGGTATGGTAATAAATGGACGATTCACTAACTGAACTGTATGGAGGTATTCAAATGAATGAAAAAAATACAGACCTTCCCCGATTTCCGGAACCCTATTGGCGCAGTGCGTTAACTTTCCCTTCTTTTTCTAAACTAGATACAGATATAACCACTGATGTCTTAATAGTAGGCGGGGGAATTACTGGAATCACATCTGCTTATCTACTAGCTAAACAAGGTGTTAAAGTCACACTGATTGAAGCAGGCGAAATCCTTACTGGGACGACAGGACACACTACAGCAAAAATCACGGCCCAGCATGGCTTGATTTATGACCAGTTGATCACTGACCATGGTAAAGAGAAGGCCAAACTTTATTATGAAGCCAATGCAGAGGGAATGAAGCTAATAAAAGACTTGGTAGAGGAACATTCCATTGAATGTAATTTGACTGCACAGGATGCCTATGTCTACGCAAATACGGATGAATATAAAAGCAAAATTCAAAATGAACTGAAAGCCTATCAAAAACTCGGCATTCGGGGGGATTATGCAGAGAATATCCCTTTCTCCATTCCTTGTAAAGCTGCTGTGATAATGAAAGATCAAGCACAGTTTCACCCGTTAAAATACTTAACTGCCCTCATTTCGACAATTCTCGAAAGTGGAGGCACAATTTATGAACGGACAACGGCAATGAAGATTGAAGACGGCGATCCGCCGACCGTTCTGACGGATACTGGACATTCAATCAGAAGCAATCAGGTAATCGTTGCCTCCCACTTCCCCTTTAACGATGAAACGGGCTTATACTTTGCCCGTGTTCATGTAAAAAGGTCCTATGTGCTTGGTATCAAGACTGAACAGGAATATCCAAGCGGGATGTATTACAGTGCAGACAGCCCTACCCGCTCCCTTCGCTATACGGAATTGGACAATGGGGAAAAACTTATACTTGTTGGCGGAGATGGCCATAAAACAGGCCAGGGAATCTCGATGATCGAGCATTATGAAGCACTGAAGGACTTCAGTTCCCAGTATTTCGATGTGAAGGACATCCCCTATCGCTGGTCGGCACAGGATATCGTGACACCGGATAATATCCCCTTCGTCGGTCCAGTGACAGCCAACCATCAAAACGTCCTGATAGCTACCGGCTATGCTAAATGGGGAATGACGAATGGATCGATTGCCGCCAAGATCTTAACTGACCGGATTTTGCAAAGGGACAACCGGTATGCGGAACTGTATGACCCTGCCCGTTTAAAGGGCTTGAAGAATCTAGCCGAAGTTAATGCTGATGTAGCGAAGCATCTGATTAAAGGTAAATTGGCGGTCATTCATAAAACGCCGGAAGACCTAGGAAATGATGAAGGAGCAATCGTTAAGGTGAATGGAGACAAAGCTGGGTGTTACCGTGATCATGATGGCCAGCTTCATATTGTCGACTCCACATGTACTCACATGGGATGCGAAGTTGCCTGGAATAGCGGCGACCGTACCTGGGACTGTCCATGCCATGGCTCCCGCTACTCTATCGCTGGTGAAGTTTTAAATGGCCCTGCTGTCGAACCATTGAAAAAAATACGCTAATGGTCAATTTGTGATTTTAGCTAATAGTCGACTAGGGTGGCTGTTTTCCTTATACTGAAGTTACTGCATGATTGAATGGTTGCAAATAACTCTGAAAAGGATTGAATCGAACATGAACGGTAAAAATCGAAAAGATATTACCCCGGGTGCCTCTGTGGACATTGTACTTAAAGCAGACCAACGCAGCGGAAAACTGACAAGCGGGACCGTAAAGGATATTTTAACCAATTCCAGCACTCACCCTCATGGAATTAAAGTAAGATTGACTGATGGCCAGGTTGGCAGGGTTCAAGTCATTCATAAGTAAGGTGCACTCGGTCCAGGCCGAGTGTTTTTTTTTGTGCATTTTCATGTTGAGGATTTTATAGACATTTTTTAAGGGTTTTTCGACGAAATTGATAACAATGGGGATATTTCAATCATGTTTCCCGTTCATACTTCGTACAATAGGGTTGAGATTATCTCTTTAAAAAGGCTGGTGTCAAAATGAATCAAGAATATAATGCCCCTGATAGGGATCATCCCCGAGATGATGAACATAAATTGAAAGTTTCCGGCTCAGAGACGCTTCAAGCTGCTCCGGATCAAGCCACAATCACCCTTGGAGTCATAACAGAGGATGTGGACCCGCAAAAGGCCCAGCAAGCCAATTCCCAAGCAATCGCAAATGTCATCGCAGCACTTAAATCTGCAGGCATTCCCGAAGATCGATTGAAAACGAGTGATTACAGAATCGATCCACAATATGATTATATTGACGGAAAGGAATTGTTCAAGAACTACAAAGTCCAGCACATCATCCAGGCCCAAACGACCGACATAGAGAAAATAGGCAGCATAATCGACACGGCCGTCAGAAGCGGCGCCAATTCAATCACCAGCATCCGCTTCTCCTTATCCAATCCAGATGCATACTATAACCAGGCACTTTCTCTCGCTTTAAAAAATGCATACGAAAAAGCACTCTCCATGGCTCGAACGCTAGGAATCTCATTGAACCCGGTCCCTATTCAAGTTGACGAAGTATCAGAAACCGCAACGCCAATGCTTTATCAAACAAGCACCTTTTCAAAAATGGCGTCTACCCCGATTCAGCCCGGGGAATTGAATATCACCGCCTCGGTTAGGGTGGAGTACACGTACTAGCACTCACTAAATTCCATCCTAAAAACCCCCCTTTGCAACCCAAAGGGGGGTTTTTCATTTTAAAAGACTACCGTTTTATTTTCATGAACGAGGACGCGGTCCTCCAAATGCCATTTAACGGCACGTGCCAGCACTCTCCGTTCAGCTGAACGACCGATTTTCTTCATATCCCCTGCAGAATCACGATGATCCACACGTTCAATATCCTGCTCGATGATTGGACCTTCATCCAAATCATTCGTCACATAATGGGAAGTCGCCCCAATCAGCTTAACACCTCTGTCATAAGCTCTTTCATAAGGCCGGGCACCAATGAATGCAGGTAAAAATGAATGATGTATATTGATGATTTTGTTTGGATGGGCGGCAACAAAATCCGGCGTCAAAATCTGCATATACCTAGCCAGTACAATTAAGTCCACATTGAATTCTTCCAGAAGTCCAAGCTGTTTCGTCTCCACTTCCTTACGTATATCCTTATTTGCAGGAATGTAATAAAAAGGGATGCCCATCGATTCGACAATTTGCCTGGTATCTTCATGATTACTGATGACTAGCGCAATATCAGCCAATAAATCCCCGCTTTGCCACTCCCATAGCAATTCGAGAAGGCAATGCGGTTCCTTGGAAACGAAGATTGCCGTCCTCTTCAGATCACTCACATGGTTAAATGTCCATTGCATTGAAAATGTTGTCGAAACTTCCTGAAATGCCAGTTGCATATCGGCTGCCTTATCCTTTAATCCTGGACAATCGAATTCGATCCTGGTGAAAAAGGTACCGCCCTCAGGATTCATCGAATATTGACTCAATTCAACAATATTTGCATCATATTCTTTTAGAAAGGCTGTAACTGTTGAAACAATACCAGGCTGGTCCGGACATTTTATTATTAAACGGCCCCTATCTTGATTCTTTTCGCGAAACTCCTGTAACTGTTCTTGCACAAAGTTGCTCACCATTTTCCCAACTGCCCTTCTTCTATTTTGCTATATTATACTTCAATTCATGGCCAAAATTAAAGTCAGTCAATCAATTCGGGATTTTGTTGGTAGCCACGACGATCTGAAACATTCCACTATTATTACAACATACACAGATTACACAGTAGAAATAATTCAACGTATCTTATACAACACATTTAAAAATTTTTGCTTACAAGGATTTGTACCTTAATATCCTATCTATAACATCTTTCTCCTGTAAAAAAATTGGTGTTTATATTTAATAGAAATTAATAAAGTTCCAATAATGAAATAAATTATTTATATCTTGAAACTCTAAAAATCATTTCTTATGTTACGTTTGGAATGATTTTAGACAATATTAAAAAACTATCCAACCACTTGCTGGCAGCATTATTACAACATCTCTTATTCTGAGCTATACCTATTCCGGAAGCACAGTCGATATTATTCCAATTTAAACTGATTCGTATTTGACGTTAAAACAAAACAATGATGGAGTGGAGAAAATAAGATATGGCTACTTTAAAATTAAAAACTAAATGGCTGTATTCGTAAGAGATTCGAAATCACGTAATCTTTTGGTTGTTTCAGTATTAAAACATTTGATTTCAATTTTGAGAAATGCTTGTCTCTCTTTTCATTTAACATAGAATACACAAACTAAATGGAGGGAGAAATAACAATGATACAAAAAATGAAATCTTTACTATTTTTATCCTTGATTCTAGTTTTAGGAGCTGCTCTACTTCCATCTCATGTATTTGCAGCTTAAGGTAACTCACCTGTAACGGAGGAAAAGCCAGTTGAAAGACAACCAACATCATTAGACCCGATTGAAATAAAGGAAATTAAATTTAAAATTAATAAAAATTTATCAGACGAACAAATCATTGATAGATTTGAGGAAATTAATTCATAATATAATATAAATGAACCCTTTTCTTTGGAAGATACAGAGTTTATAAGAGCTTATGCTTCAAGTACAAACGAAACAGAGGACATTGCCGTCCAACCAACTAACTTAATTCTACCAATTTCACTGAAATTTGGTAATGCAAATAGCCAATCTTTTAGTAAATCAAAATCAAAATATGGTGTTACTGTTAAATTCACTGGAAAAGTTTATACAAATATAAATGTATTAAATCATAGTTATCGAGGAAACCTTAAAGCTACGATTCCTGCTGGAAGTTCAAAAGTTAAAGGAATAAAAACTGCTGTAACAAATGTTGCTTATGGCGTACTGGGAAAAAGCGGAACTTACGTAGGCATAGTTTATAGTGGTTCCGCACAAAGTAGCACAACCACAAAAAAAACATCATGGGCAATGGATAAGACTGTAAAATATAGTGCAATTGCTGTAGTATACACATACACTGATGCTTATGTAGAAGTTAAAACAACTAGTGGGTCCTTCAACTTATATGCATTCTAAGGAGAAATAATATGAAAACCTTTAGTCCAATAGGAGCTTTAATAGCACTAGTTATAATATTTATAGTTGGCTTTCTTCTTTTTAAAATTGTAAGAAAATTCAAAAAATAAGAGAAAGTTTTAAATGCGACAAATTGGGATAAGCCGCTAAAATTAGCTGCTCATTCTTTTTTTTTTGCAAATAATCTCCCATTACAAGTATCGCTATGCCTAGTAAAATAGTAATTACAAGTATAGTAGCATTTATACTCTCTATTATATTCAAAGATTTAAATAGTATAGGAACTAACAAAACCATAAGTCCGAGTAATTTAAGCAAGAAAGACTTTTTCATTTTTCTACTTTCCCCTTTGTTTTTGTCATCGTTCCAAGCCATAAGTTCAAACCATAAATAACATTTGCTATTGTATTAGTCGCTTAACTTGAGACTTGCCCCCTAGCCCAGTTATGCAAAAGCCCACCGAGTTTTCAACACCAATACCAAGTTTCTTCTTAGTCAATCTTAACAAAAATTGGATAGATATCAGTCATCTTTATTTTTTAGGCTTAAGGCTTAATAAAATGAAGTCTTAGAAGGATGAAAAAATGAAAAATTGCACCCATCAGATGGTGTTTTTAAAAAAATTCAGTTTGTTTTTCTCGAAAAATTAAGGTTAATTACTACAATAAAATGAGAATCGGGATTTATTTTTAATTGCGATAATTTAAATGTTGAGATCGAAAATAAAAACAAAAATTGCATCTAAATAGGCTCATCAAAAGGACCGATTAGTATGACAGAAAGCGACTTCCTTTCAGCTTTTTTCTCTCCGATATATATACCATATTTAATAATTAAGATTGTTCCAAAAGTAGAATTAATTGTTTCCATATCGAAACCCAAAAAGACATTGCGTATGTTACTTTTAATACAAGTTGAGGTTTTAATTGGTAATTTCAACAATTGCAGCCGCAGCTACGGAAATGGGGCCATATCGTGCAGAAGATAAAGAATATGGAGCTAGATTGTATACTGCTTGGGTTAAACTAAAAAGTGCAGGGGTCACTGTTGCTACCTTAAAATTAGGTAATCATTATTCTGTTGGTGATTATGGGTTGAAAATGAGATATTGCGATGTAGGAGGAACAAATGGTACTGTTTACTCAAGTGTAGATGCTTCATGTAAAGTTACTGATTCAAAAGCTGAAAAAGTAAATTATGATATGAATGCTGTAGGAACTTATAAAATAAGTGGTAAACTAAATAATGGCTATATAGTTCTTACTAGTTATATCAAACTTACTTCTTTAAATAAAAAAAGTAAAGTTGCTCGTGTTTATCAAAAATACACATATAGAGATTAAAAACTTTAATAGGGTAGGGTGAAATTAAAATGGATGTATCGTCTTCTTACTTTATATTTGGTTTAATAAACATGATTTTAATGGTTGTATCTATACCAGCCATCATATACGCTTTGTATTTATTACGTAAAATATCAAAAAAATAAAGAGAAAAAAGGAAGAGGCGTTTTTGCAGTTACTTTTCCTTTTTTGTTCAATTGTTTCCACAACCTGGACTTTTCTGGATTACTTATTTAGAAGTCAAATAGGGTAAACGTTTATGTAAATCAAACTCATCCCTTGGTTTTTATGCGTCGAACTCATCTAAGATCTATCCCTTAATTCATAGTTTAACCCCTAAAGAATATAGTACTGGAATAACTGTAAATAGACTATAAATCTAGAAAACGCTTAAATCGCCTACTCATTTGTTTCTTGGCTACGGCAAATGCAGTGGAGATCCAAATGATAAGGCAAGTTATTATGATATCGAAACAGTTAGGTTATTGAAAAGGATTGAGAGGGCAATACATGAATGAAACAATTGTGAATTGGTTTGATGTAGGATATCAAATTACCATATTCATATTATTGGTTGCTTTAATTTCTTTCATTGTCTATTTGGTAAAAAGAAAAAAGCGTAATAAAAAATCCAACTTTTAATATCCAAGTTTAGAGATGTAGTGGCGGAAATTTCGTAAATCAAAGTGAATGAAGGTCTAAAAGCCCCCCTTCTCTAACAGGGGGGAGTAATCGTAAAAAGAACTAATATGATATTGAAACGAGGTATCTCAGTTTAGAGATGCTTTTTTATTTATTATTTATTTTTTTTCACCTAGACTTGCCGCTAGAGATAAAAAGATATAAGGGAACGCCAATAAAATTAAATCCGGAAATCCATAGCCAATAAACACTAAGTTATAATCTGGATGTTCATCCATATAATAACCGGTTCCCGCCATATAAAATCCAACAATCAAATAAGTAATGAAAGATATAGTTAAAGTACTTATAGTTAGAGCGTTTAATTTTATAGTAACTACAATTAACGTAAAGTAAACTAAATAGACAATCCCTAAAATAATTAACAGTAAAAAAATATAACCTGGATCAAATATCGCTTGATTCGAACTGCTAAACATATGAAATCACCTCTTATTTCAAATAAAAACAAATGTAGCCCTACTACTTTGGGTTACATTTGTTTTTATAGGTTAATACTAGCGATAAATCTGGACGCCAAGGTTCTAAGTTCCAAGGTGACTTGTAAATTGTTAATGGATTTACAGCATGACAAATGAATTGATCTTTAATTCTTCCTTCTTTTGAACTTGATACATGGGATTTAAATGAAGCATCAGCTTTTAATTCAGCCCACATATCTTTTATTAATGAAGATTGAATTGTAATAATTTAATCGTATATAAAAGGAACTTGTTACACATTCCTACTTTGGAACAATGGGTTTCATTTTTGAGTAAATAAAGAGAAAGTGATGATATGAAATGAGGGTCTTTTATTCCAAGAGTCACTAGTTCTACTTTAGTAACACTTGCAAAATCAAATGGAGGTTCCTTTTTATAAAGCTATCCTCTATTCATATTTCATAGGTTTTAATCGCGGAAAAGTCGGCCTGATCACGGTCGACTTTTTTTATTGAAATAGAAATGACCTAGATCTGAGGATGAAAAGATACCATTAGTTCTCATCCTCTATTAATAGACACTATCATTCTTCCAATAAATAACTGGTGAATTTAAAGGAAATGAAGGCAAAGGCCGAGAACCTTTATGCAATGAATAGTGAAGGGGGATTCTTGGATGAAATGTCGGCATGATCTGGACAACCTTTTTGGTTACAGTTTTATTTTCCATAGTTAATAAGGTTATTCACTGCCTCATAAGGGTATAGACCATTCTATTAGTTTTTTTCAAAGGGGGAAATGAAATTATCATGAAATCATCAGTTACATTCATTTTATCCATTCTGGTTATTCTTGGACTTCTGTCCGGCTGTGCTGAAAAGGATCAGCTAGAGGATGGGAGTAAGCTGATCAATAAGGACCAGTTTGTATTCGCTGCCTCAGGCGAATTCAAGCCATTCAGTTATGTCAATGATGACATGACCGTAACCGGGTTCGATATTGAAGTTGGCGATGCAATAGCCAAGGAATTAGGTCTAGAGCCAGTGCCTAAACGGATTAAATTCAAAGGTATTGTGGAAGGTGTCAAAACCGGTCGGGCAGATGCCGCGGTCGCGAGTCATACAATTAATGAACAACGAAGTAAACATGTTGCCTTCTCCACCCCTTATTACTACTCGGGCCCACAAATTTTTGTCCGCTCGGATAGTGATATAAAAACGGTTGAAGATTTAAAAGGAAAGGAAGTTGCGGCTTCTAAGGGCTCCACTTACGCAACCACAGCAGAAAAGTATACATCCAATGTAAAAACCTACGATAGTGATATCACCGCCCTGAAAGCATTGAGTGGAGGACGTCACGATGCCGTCATCACCGACTTCGTAACCGGCAAGGAAGCGACCAAGGAAGGTTTCGACATCGAAGGACGGCAATTGATCGAACGAAGCGAGCAGGCCATCGTACTGCCTAACGACAACCCCCAGCTGCTTGCACGAATCAACGAAGCACTTGTAAACCTCCGGGAAGATGGAACACTTGCGAAAATTAGTAAAAAGTACTTTGGTGAGGACATCACAACTAAGCCTGAATAAAGATTGATAGAAAGGGAGTCATTACATTGCCAAGTTTTTCACATTTTTTTGATACATTATTTAGCTCATCGGACGTATTCATCCGAGCCATGCTCCTCACATTGGAACTGACGGTAGTCTCCATATTGGTAGGAATCGTCATCGGGTTGCTATTTGCACTTTTAAAAATATCCAATATAAAAATTCTTGCATGGATTTCAGATACATATGTATTCCTGGTACGGGGAACTCCGCTTATCGTACAGATATTCATACTCTATTTCGGTATCAGCAACCTCTTCTTACTGCCTGACTTCTGGGCGGCGTCACTTGCCCTGGCCTTCCATAATGGAGCTTATATCTCAGAAATCCTACGTGGTACGATTCAATCCATCGACAAAGGCCAAATGGAAGCCGGACGCTCCCTTGGCATGAGCAATTCGCTCACATTAAGAAGAATCATCTTACCTCAAGCCTTCCGTCGTGCATTGCCGCCGCTAGGCAACCAATTCATCATCGGACTGAAAGATTCATCACTGGCAGCCTTCATATCCATGAATGAGCTGTTTAATGTTGCCACCACGTTAGGCTCTAATAATTTCGATGAAATGACTTATTTATTGATTGTAGCGGTCTACTACTTGATTCTTGTGGCATTCCTGACCATTATCGTAAATTTATTCGAAAAGAAACTGTCCATTAGTGATCGATAGGGGGAATTGAAATGGAACAAAAAGAAATGATTCGCATTAGGAACTTAAATAAATCGTATGGAGACCTACATGTGCTCAAAGATATTGATATGAAGGTATTGGATAGCGATGTTGTCTGTCTGATTGGACCAAGCGGTTCCGGAAAAAGCACACTTCTCCGCTGTTTGAATTATTTGGAGAAGAAAGACAGCGGGCAAATCCTTATTGAAGGAACGGAAGTCAATCCGGGTACCCATGATATTAATAAAATCCGTGAGAAAGTCGGAATGGTTTTTCAGCATTTCTATCTCTTCCCTCATATGACCGTACTTGAAAATGTCATTGAAGCACCTACTCACGTCAAAAAGATCCCAAAGGCCCAGGCGATTGAAGAAGCAAAAGCATTGCTTGCCAAAGTCGGCTTATCAGATAAAGCGGATGTTTATCCAAGCAAGCTCTCAGGTGGGCAGAAACAGCGTGTTGCCATAGCCCGCGCCCTTGCCATGAAACCTGATATCCTACTCTTTGATGAGCCAACCTCGGCTCTTGATCCCGAACTTGTCGGGGAGGTTCTTGCTACGATGAAGGAACTTGCCTTGGAAGGGATGACAATGGTAGTCGTTACACATGAAATGAGCTTTGCACGTGATGTTGGGGATTGGATTGTCTTCATGCACAATGGGAGGGTTGTCGAAAGCGGCCCGCCAAAAGAATTCTTCACCAATCCAAAAGAAGAGCGTACAAAAGAATTCTTGCAAACGACAGTCTTTTGATTTGAATTCTAAAATCTATCTAATAGCGAGAGCAATTCGTCGTCTTCACGGATAATCCGTCCTAGAACGTGGACAATCTTTATAAGCAATACAGGCATGATTCCTGTATTGCTTATTTTGCATATAAAAACCGTTCTTATTTTCTTTAATTGCCAGTTAGGTAGTTTGCCCATTTATATGTTCAAGGTTTCTGGGATATTTTCGATCTGACTGTACAAACTATATACTTGATGAATTGTTTCAGAACGTATCCCAAAAACCCTGATTCCGGCTCGAACATGGAAAAATATCTGTATTTATGGTATATATACAGGTAAAATTAAAAGAAGTATATAAATGAAAGAGGTCGAATTCAGTTGGAAAATAACTCTTCGAATTTTATTAAAAATATTATAAAAGATGATCTAGAGTCCGGAAAACATGATCATGTCATCACCCGCTTCCCTCCTGAACCAAATGGATATTTACATATCGGGCACGCCAAATCAATCATTTTGAATTTTGGGGTGGCTGATGATTTCAATGGGAAAACAAACCTTCGTTTTGATGATACGAATCCATTGAAAGAGGATATTGAGTTTGTCAATTCCATTAAGGAAGATGTAAAATGGCTCGGTTATGACTGGGATAACCTGTTCTTCGCTTCCGACTATTTCGATGAAATGTATAAAAGAGCAGTGCTGCTCATCAATAAAGGACTGGCATATGTGGACGACCTAAATGCCGACCAAATTCGTGAATATCGCGGAACGCTTACCGAGCCGGGGAAGGATAGCCCCTACCGCAATAGAACCGTTGAGGAAAACCTTGAACTATTTGAAAAGATGCGCAGCGGTGAATTCGGGAACGGCACAAAAGTATTGCGCGCAAAAATCGATATGAGCTCGCCTAACATTAATTTGCGCGATCCCGTCATATACCGTATTTCCCATACCGAACACCATAATACCGGCAACAAATGGTGCATCTATCCGATGTATGCCTTTGCCCACCCAATTGAAGATGCCATCGAGGGAGTCACCCACTCCATTTGTACGCTTGAGTTCGAAGATCAACGCCCTCTTTATGACTGGATCGTTGAAAACTGTGAAATGGACAGCAAACCAAAACAATATGAATTTGGCCGTCTTAACCTGACCAATACAGTAATGAGCAAGCGAAAACTGAAGCAGCTTGTGGATGAGGGCTTCGTGGACGGCTGGGACGACCCACGGATGCCTACCGTTTCAGGCCTACGTAGACGCGGGTATACACCCGAAGCGATTCGTGCGTTCTGCCAAGAGATAGGTGTCGCAAAAACAAGCGGTGTCGTAGACTCTCAAATGCTAGACCATTTCGTACGTGAAGACTTAAAGCTGAAGGCTCCGCGGACCATGGCTATCCTAAACCCGCTTAAAGTGGTCATCACCAACTATCCGGAAGGTGAGATTGAATGGCTGGATGCTGAGGTCAATCCGGAAGTTCCGGAAATGGGTACACGACAAATTCCGTTTTCACGTGAAATATATATCGAACAGGACGATTTCATGGAAAACCCGCCGAAAAAGTATTTCCGTCTTTTCCCGGGCAATGAAGTCCGTTTGAAACATGCTTATTTCATTAAATGTGAAGAAGTGATAAAAGACGAAGCCGGTAACGTCATTGAACTTCGCTGCACATATGACATTGAAACGAAGAGCGGATCGGGTTTCACTGGCCGTAAAGTAAAAGGGACATTGCACTGGGTCGAAGCTTCACAAGCCGTTTCAGCAGAATTCCGCAACTTCCAGCCTTTAATTTTGGATAAGGAAAATGATGAAGAAGAAGAAAAATCATTCTTGGAGCGGGTAAACCCTGATTCCATGGAAATTTTACAAGGATTTGTCGAGCCCAACATGAAAGATGTTATGCCTCAGGATAAATTCCAATTCTTCCGGCATGGCTATTACAATGTTGATTCAAAACTCACTACTGCCGATCACTTGGTTTTCAACCAAATTGTTGGTTTGAAAAGTTCCTTCAAGTTATAGAATCACTTAAAAGAACCAGATTCCTAGCGGGATCTGGTTCTTTTTCACTCTCTGGACCCTTTATATCATTTTCTCTCGTAAAGTTTGATCCCTTGCTTGGAAAGAGCTTGTTTAAGAGTACTATGTGTCGAAACCTGACTAAAATCAAGACCTAACTGAATCGATGTCTGGGCCACTTCAGGACGAATGCCGAAAATGGTCGATTGAATGCCTAATAGGTTCAGGGTGCTTATCAATTGATAGATCTGCTGGGCAACCATCGTATCTAAAAGGGAGACTCCCGATAAATCGATGAATAAGTGAGAAATATTTTTGCTAATGCATTTGCTTGGAGTCGTATCCAAAATTCCCTTTGCCCGGTAGGTATCGATATCACCGATTAACGGCAATACCGCAATGGCATCAATAATGGGAATGACAGGTGCGCCCAGTTCATTAATCAGATCCTGTTGAGCTAATAATCGTTCTTTTGTCAAAAGATAATACTGCTCAGTGAACTCACGGTTCAATTGATCGAATGCACGATTAATAAGCCGGCTCCAACGGATGATCGTCGCCTTCGTGATTCCCGTATCATCCTTTAGCATATAATCAGTGATAAAGCTCCAATATGCTTCCCGCACCTTATTAAGTGCTTCCAACACTTCGTAAATGGGTGTGTCCGATTCAACCCTGCTTTTCGCAACAAGTGTAGCCCACTGTTCCATTGTTTCGATGAAAACAGTTTTATCTTCAAGTAAAGCACTGGTCACTGTTTTGATGGTCAATGTATTCTGTTCCCTAAGAAGCTTTTCGATTTCCTCATTAGAGTCCATTGAATAGATGGAACCAAACTGCTTTTCCCTTAAAGCTAACCAGTTTTCCGTAATCTTGGAAGAATTATCAAGGATGTATCGATATAAATTTTCATCTATTTTATCCATTTGCGTTCCCCTCAACTAGTTATTTCATTTTAAAAAGTAATAATAAGTCTCCATATCCCTCTCTCTCCATTTCATTTCTAGAAATGAACCGGAGGGCGGAAGAGTTTATGCAATATCTCGTGCCTTTAGGACTGGGGCCATCAGGAAAAACATGTCCAAGGTGTGAATCTGCGTCCCTGCTGCGCACCTCGGTCCGGGTCATTCGGTGACTGAGATCCATTTTTTCATTGACACTTGCCGACATAATTGGCTTCGTGAAGCTCGGCCATCCACAACCGCTATCATACTTATCCCGCGAACTGAATAGGGGCTCCCCAGAAACGACATCCACATAAATCCCTTCTTCAAAGTGATCCCAATAGACATTATCGAAAGGCGGCTCCGTGCCATTTTCCTGGGTGACATGAAACTGAATTTCGGTTAAGGTCTTTCTAAGGTGTGTATTATCCTTAGGCCAATTTTCTTTTATGAAAGCATCCCGCCCCGAGCCTTTACGATACAAAGCATAGCGAAATTGATTTTTCCGATAGAATTCTTGATGGTATTCCTCAGCCGCGTAAAATTTCCCCGAGGGTAGAATACCCGTTACAATAGGTTCCTTAAACCGCCCACTCATCATTAAATCTTCCTTCGATTGCTCTGCTTCCTGTTTCTGACGTTCATTAAGATAGAAAATGGCTGCCTTGTATTGCTTTCCCCTATCCGAGAACTGTCCTCCGTCATCCGTTGGATCGATTTGCTGCCAAAATATCTCCAATAACGCTTTATAGGAAATGATCGATGGATCGAATTCCACTTGAACCGCTTCAACGTGATCAGTCGAACCGGTAATCACTTGTTTATAACTAGGCGCGGCAAAATTACCGCCCGTATAACCCGATGTCACTTTAATTATTCCATCCACTTCATCAAAGGGAGCGACCATGCACCAAAAACAACCTCCTGCAAAGATAGCTGTTTCTATTCCACCCATCGTCATCCTAAAACTCCCCTTTCACGTTTGTCATTTTATGTATTATATACCAGTAAGCCAAACACCTTCAAATTCAAAAACCATTGTTTTCAATCTTTGCTACACAAATATAAAAGAGGCACTTAGGAGTAAACCCAAGTGCCTCTTTTATATTAGATCCGTTAATTAAAGTATCACACTTACGATGATTGCTGATAGGATGCTGACAAGTGTCGCACCGTATAGCAGCTTCAAGCCGAAACGGGCCACAACATTTCCTTGTTTTTCATGAAGTCCTTTGACTGCACCTGCAATGATTCCAATAGATGAAAAATTAGCGAATGAAACCAAGAAAACTGAAACGATCCCTATTGTCCTATCGCTCAAGGCTGCTGATGCGTCCCCTAAGCTCAGCATGGCAACGAATTCATTTGTTACTAACTTCGTCGCCATGATTCCGCCTGCAGTGACTGTTTCTGAAATTGGTATCCCCATGATAAAGGCAAACGGGGCAAAAATATACCCCAAGATGTCTTGGAAGCTGATGCCGAAGATCATGTCAAATACACTGTTGATTCCTGCAATTAATGCAACGAAACCAATTAACATCGCGGCTACAGTGATAGCAACCTTAAATCCATCCATGATATATTCCCCAAGCATTTCGAAAAACGACTGCTTCTCTGCCCCTTCTTCAATAGGGAGAATATCATCTTCATCCGTTACCGTATAAGGATTGATAATGGATGCAATGATGAATCCACCGAACATGTTAATAACAATTGCCGTCACAACGTACTTTGGTTCAATCATTGTCATATAAGCACCGACAATCGACATCGAAACGGTTGACATGGCTGACGCACAAAGCGTATACATGCGAGATGGCGGAATGGCACCGAGTTGTTTTTTCAAGGTTATGAAAACCTCGGATTGGCCAACTATTGCTGACGCTACCGCATTGTAAGATTCCAATTTACCCATCCCATTCACTTTACTTAGCAAAAATCCAATCCACTTCATGATGAACGGAAGGATCTTGAAGTGCTGTAAAATCCCGATTAATGCCGAGATGAATACGATAGGAAGAAGGACATTTAAAAAGAAGGGCGATGCTCCTTCGTTTACAATCCCGCCAAATACAAAGGTGATTCCTTCATTTGCCCATTCTAAAAGTTTTCCGAACCCATCGGCAATCGAATTGATGATCACTAAACCGAACTTCGTATTTAATAATAGATAAGTTAAAATAAGCTGCATGATCACCATGAGGATGATCGGTTTAATTTTAACTTTCTTCCTGTCACTGCTGGCTAAGATAGCTAGTCCAAAAACAATAAGCAGTCCTAAAATTGCAATCAGAAATTTCATATATTCTGCCTCCACTAAGGGTGAATTTAATGATCGTGCATTAATAGTAGGTTACCCTCAAAAAATTTATGCAAACGTTTTCTCTTTCATCCAAAATACATGTACGTACCTCTCCAGAAGTCTATATTAAACTAATATTTTTTTTAGTGCAATTATTATTTCCCTTTTTAAAATAACAATTAGTGACAATAATGGGTTTCGTGAATTAAAAAAGAAGGCTCCCCTTCGAAAGGAACCTTCGCTTTCCTAAAATAATATCGACTTTTTAGGCTGCTGTTTTTCTGGACATCATCGATGTAACCAATCCTGTGCTTCCAATTACAAAGATGATGATGGATGCAGCAAGCCCGCCTACCCCTTGATAAAAATTGATGAATTTACATGCAAAAGAATCTCTGCCTTGGAAACCGCCACCACTTGGCATCTCCCCCGGAGTTCCAGAACCATTAGGCCCGTCCGCCATACTGCTCTGTGTATCATTTGGTGTTGTTTCCGCAGTTGAATCATCGGTTGCAGCAGTACTACTCTTCGATGATTCTCCCGTTGCATCAGATTCAGTTGTGTTGCGGTCAACAGGCCGATCCATCATCGCTTGACCATTCATGGGTTCATTGCCGCTGCCATTCACATACATCATGATCCCGATGACTGCTTGAGCCATCAAAAGGACCGAAGCCAATATTCCAACCAATAAGTGTAACTTACCAAGTACATTCATCATGAATTCTCCTCCGAAAATAAATCTAATTCTCATAAGGATTATCTAAAAAGACCCTTAATTTTTCCTTAAGCAACAAGGAAAAATTAAAGGTCATTAGCATTATTAATTTTTCTTTTGATTTTTTGGAAAAGTGATTTCAAAACGGGTGCGTTCATTCTGTTCACTTGTAACCTTGATGTTCCCTTGATGTGTGTTTACAATCCATTTGGCTATGGATAGACCTAAACCGGAGCCTTCATTTGCTGAACGGGATTGCTCCACTTGATAAAAACGGTTAAAAATCAAGGGGAGGTCTTCCTGCGGAATGCCTTTTCCATTATCCTCTACAGTAAGAATGATGGATGAAGCATTCTTTATGCAGGATAGGGAAATCTCCCCGCCTTCCTCGGTGAATTTCATGGCATTATCCACCAAGATCACCAATAGCTGATGAATTCTCTCTTTATCCCCATGAAACACCACCTGTTCGGGAGCATGGCTAATGATTGATTTTCCTTGAAAAGAAGCTATATCCGTATACTGTTCCACGATATCGATAAGTAAGTCATCAAGGAAAAAGTTCGATTTCTTAACCTCCATTTGATTCGAATCCGTTCTGGTTAAGGTCAATAGTCCGTTAACAAGCTTATTCAATCGTCGGACTTCTTTCGAAATGATGGATATATCAACGGCTTTTTCCTCGATTGTCGCGTTCGGTGATTGAAATAGCAAATCAGCCCGCGATTGAATGACAGCAAGCGGCGTTCGAATTTCATGCGAAGCATCCGAGACAAACTGCTGCTGCTGATCCCAGGATTTCTTGACTGGTATAAGGGCCCGTCCTGCTAGAAGATAGCCTGCCCCTACCGCCACTAGACTTCCAATTCCTCCACCAACAAACAATATGAGCAGCAAGCGATCGAGCATTTCTTTTTCTGTATCCACATTCCTGATGAATTGTACGGTCATCTCGCCATACTCCGTATCGACCTTGGTGGAAAGTGCACGATACGTCGGCCCATTCACCGATATTTCTTCAATCTCATCAAATCTTTCAGGGTAAAATTCCGATTCATTAACCTTAATAAAATTGTCTACACTCAGTCTTGGCTCAATGATCGTATCATCCGGTCCCCAAACGATGACACTCGGTCCCGGTCCTAAGAGAAACTCACCTTGCGGGCGTCCGCCTCGCATGCCTCCATTATTGAAATCCCTGTAATCCTGTTCAAGTGAATCATTGACATCCATATAGATCTGATTTTCTGTATAGAAATAAATCGTTCTGCTTAAGATGGCTATTAAGACAATAAAGACGATAGAATTCAATAATGTTAGTTGAAGCCGTGTTTTTTGGAACATAATGATCCCCTTATGGTTGTTTTAGCATATAACCAATACCCCGAACGGTTTGAATATCTTTATGATAATTGAAAGGTTCCAATTTTTTTCTAAGGTGATGGATGAACACTTCCACAATGGCAATCGTCGTATCTGAATCAAACCCCCAAATGCGGTCGAAAATCTGCTCACGCGTCAATATTTTTCCATTATTTTGAATTAAATACTCCAGTAACTCAAACTGTTTCAAGGTCATTTTAATGACCTTTCCATCAACCAAAATATCCTTTTCTTTTTCCAACAGTTCAATATCACGGTATTTCACATGCTGCTCAAGCGATATAATGCCACTCCTTCGAAGCAGGGCACGAATCCTGGCCTTAAGTTCCGGTGCCTGGAACGGCTTGACTAAATAATCATCGCCACCCATTTCCAATCCTCTGACACGATCCTCAAGTGCATCTTTTGCCGTCAAAAACAAGACACTTGTATCTATTCTTGCTTCCCTGATTTTCCGGACGATTTCAAATCCATCGATTCCCGGAAGCATTACATCCAAAATGATGATATCGTATATACTTTGCTGAGCCCTGAATAGCCCATCTTCCCCATTATCCGCTGTATCCACTTCATATTCATCCGTCAAAATTTGTCGGATCGATTCTAATAATGAAACATTATCTTCTACCACCAAAACCTTCATGCAGGGTACCTCCCAACCGCCTCAATTGTGATATATGTTGATTTTATCCTTTTTCATATGCAAAAGAAAGCGGGCTTTTAATCGCCTGCTTTCTTTCAAATTGAATGTTCATTCGTGACGCAGTGCTTGGATTGGATTTAACCTGGATGCCTTATTGGCAGGAAATACGCCAAAGATTATCCCGATTAAAATGGAGAATAAGAAGGCAAACAATGTCACCGACCATGAATAACTAATCGTTAAACTTGAAAAAACTGAAATCAATTTTGCGATTCCCAATCCAATTCCAACTCCCAGCAATCCCCCTAAGCAGCTCAAGACCATCGCTTCAATTAAAAACTGGAGAAGAATCGATTTCCGATTTGCCCCAATTGCTTTTCTGATCCCGATTTCCTTCGTCCTCTCTGAGACGGAAACCAACATGATATTCATGATTCCAATTCCGCCTACTAGTAACGAAATACTGGCAATACCGCCAAGCATGAGTGTGAACGTATCCGACACAGAGCTCATTGTATCCATCAGATCTTCTTGATTGGACACAGAATAGTTATCACTCTGTTCTGGGAATGATGTGGTCATCGTACCTTGTACCTGGTACATCGCCCTATCAATGATATTCTCGTTATCCGCTTTTAAATATACCGTTCCGATTGTCGTGCTGCCAGTAGCCCTTTCGGCAGTGGTGATCGGTGCAATGATTACATCATCCCCGCTCGACCCCATTGAGGTGCCTACCGATTTCAGCACACCGATCACTCGATAGGAAACGCCGCCGATAAGAACGTTCTGGTCCACAGCTTTTTGATTTTCAAAAAGCGTGTTGGCAGTATCTGATCCCAGGACAACGACCTTAGAGCGTAATTCCGTTTCCATATCCGTCAAAAACCGGCCTTGACTGAGCTCTAGATCTCTAACTGATAAATAGGATGAAGTTGCACCGGTCATTGAAACCTGTGCCGAAGCTTCTCCGTTTTTAGCATAAACGCGGCCAGTGACCACGGGTGCAACTTCCGATATCCCGCCCAGATCTTTAAACTGTTCAATTGTGTCATCCGTCAGCTCCACGGAGTCGGTATCCGTGACACTTACCGTTATCAGGTTCGTTCCCAGGCTATTGATCTCATCCTGAACAGACTGTGAGGAACCCTGACCAATCGAAACCAGAACGATTACGGAGGCAACTCCAATTATGATCCCAAGCATGGTTAAAAATGCTCGGACTTTATTGGTTTTGATACTGCGTATAGCCATCTTCATTGATTCGCTCAGGTTCAATCCAATCACCTCCGTTTTCAAATAGCTGACCATCCTGAATCCGAACGACACGAGTTGCTTCTTTTGCCACTTCCAAGTCATGGGTTATAAGAATGATTGTTTGTCCCTTTTCATTCAACTCTTTCAGCATTTGCAACACTTCTTTACTCGTTTTGCTATCAAGAGCACCCGTCGGCTCATCCGCCAATAAGACGGGAGGATTACCGGCAAGTGCCCTTGCAACCGCAACCCTTTGCTGCTGTCCACCCGAAAGTTGGGTCGGCAAATGATTCTTCCGGTCACTCAGTCCTACCATATCAAGGCACGCATTGGCCACTTCTCTTCTTTCCTTCAAACTTGCCCCTCTATAAACCAGGGGAAGTTCGACATTCTCTAACGCTGTCAGTTTTGCCAATAGGTTGAAATTTTGAAAGATGAATCCTATTTTGATGTTTCGAATGGCAGCCAACTCATTATCCTTCATCTTTTCCACTTCTTTTCCATCAAGAAGATATTCACCTATGTCAGGCTTATCAAGGCAGCCAATCATGTTCATGAAGGTCGATTTCCCTGATCCGGAAGGTCCGATGATGGAAATGAAATCACCTTTATCGATTGTAAGACAGACATCTTGAAGAGCCTTAACCGTTTCACCGCCTAATTCATACGATTTGGACATGTTGTTTATTTTTATGATGGGGTTCGCCATATTACTGACCTCCCTTGCCACTTGGCATTCCGCCGCCGCTCGGCATTCCGCTGCCACTCTGCATTCGTATTTCGCCACCTTGGCCTCCCCTCATTCCATCACCGCCACTGCCAGTGGAACTTTCATTGATGGTAATGGGCAAGGAAACATACTGACCCTCTTCAAGGCCTGAAGTTATTTCAATATACCTATCATTACTGATCCCAGTCTCAACCGTTGCCTTTGTACTGGTAGCCCCTTCAGTTGCACCTGATTGTTGTATATTCACATATTTCTCTTCACCGTCCATTTGGACTGCTTCAATCGGAACATATAAAACATTTTTTACACTATTCGTCACAATGCTCACTTCAGTCGACATCCCAATTTTTATATCTCCAGGTTTGTCAATCTTGATAGTGACATCGAATGAAGAAACACCATTCTCATATGTACCTTCCTTTGCTACACTCGTCACTTCACCCGTGAACGTTTCATCTTCAAAAGCACTGGCTTTTATTTCAACTGTTTGTCCTTTTTTAACACTTGGAACATCCAATTCATCAACACTGATCGTGGTTTTCAATTTTTTATAATCCGTAACATGTGCCAACACATCACTGCTTGATACACGATCCCCTTCTTCTACATCCAATGTGGTCACTGTACCATCGAATGGGGCTGTTATCGGGTCACTTCCATCCGTGAAGGTAATAAGTTCATCACCTTTCTCAACCAATTCATTCTTCGCTACAAGGACTTCATCCACTTCATCCGTTACCGAGGAGGTGATGTCCTCACTATTGATTGCGGCGACCGATCCGGAACCGCTTATTTGAACTTCAAGATCTCCCTTTTCAACCGTAGCCGTCACCGACTTTGCAATTACAGGCTCAGCATTGTCCTTCATGAAAAACCAAACGCATCCCCCAATCGCCAGCACTAAAACCGTACCTATCATTATCAACTTTTTCATCATTTTTCTCCTTTCAGATTTCCTTCGTTGAAACCAGTATCGTGAAAGAAGCTTAACTTTTCCTTAATGGTCATGTGTTTGATTTCCATGATCTTTCGTTTATACAGCACACTTCTTTTGCTTTTACTTAAAAATTAAAACTATGTCGAACGAAAAAAGAGTTAATTTTAGCATTTAAATTTACAATATATTCTGAAAAATATATACTGATACTGTTATCAGAAAAATTGGTAATGAAAACCAAATTAATAGAATGAAGGGGGAACCAACTTGGCATCAAACGATTCAATCGCAAAGGAAACCGAGGTAAGCGCTTCCACTGACTACACCAAGATTGTCCAATCACAATCATTTCAAGAACTCCTAAGGAAAAAACGCAATTTCATCGTCCCACTATCCATCTTTTTCATGGTCTTTTATTTCACCTTACCCATACTAACTTCCTATTCTAAAGTCCTTAACTCCTATGCTTTCGGGGCAATCAGTTGGGCCTGGGTTTTTGCCTTCGCTCAATTTATCATGACCTGGACATTATGCATCCTCTATTCCAAAAAAGCTGCGAAGTTTGACCAATTAGTAGAAAAAATCGTTAAAGAAGCGAAAGGATAAAGGTGATTTACCATGAATATACTTGCTTTCATATTATTTCTAATCATTGTCGGACTAACATTGGTCATTACCTATTTTGCTTCACGGCGCACTAAAACGACCGCGGACTTTTATACGGCGGATAGCAGCCTGACTGGCTGGCAGAATGGCTGGGCCATTGCGGGTGATTATATGTCCGCAGCCTCATTTTTGGGGATAGCCGGCATGGTCGCACTCTCTGGATTTGATGGTTTTTTCTATAGCATAGGTTTTCTGGTTGCATATCTGGTCGTTCTCTATATCGTGGCCGAACCGCTCCGTAACCTTGGTAAATATACACTGGCGGACATGATCGCTGCCCGTTTCAATGAAAAGAAGGTACGCGGGGTCGCTGCCCTTAACACCATTTCCATTTCAACCTTTTATATGATTGCCCAATTGGTCGGTGCAGGTGCCCTTATAAAACTCTTACTTGGAATTGATTATCTATACTCCGTCATCATTGTTGGTATTTTAATGACCGTCTATGTCGTATTTGGCGGTATGACGGCCACCAGTTGGGTCCAAATCGTAAAAGCCGTTTTATTGATGGCAGGTACATTCATCATCTCCATTATCGTGTTGGCGAAATTCGACTTTAGCGTGATCGAGATGTTCAAGCAGATGAAAACAGCCACCCCTTTAGGCGGGGATTTCCTCAACCCAGGTAACAAATTCAAGGATCCTTTGGATACTTTATCCCTTAATTTGGCGCTGGTACTCGGTACAGCTGGACTTCCTCACATTCTCATCCGTTTCTTTACGGTAAAAGACGCCATCACAGCCCGCAAGTCCGTAGTATATGCCACTTGGATCATTGGCATCTTTTATATAATGACCATTTTCCTGGGCTTTGGAGCGGCAGCTTTTGTTGGATATGACAAAATCATAGCCGCGAATGCTGCCGGCAATATGGCCGCTCCGCTGCTTGCCGAAGCCATTGGAGGTGACTTCCTGTTCGCCTTTGTTTCTGCAGTTGCTTTCGCAACCATTTTAGCGGTTGTAGCAGGTCTCGTTCTATCGGCGGCTTCTGCCTTTGCCCATGACTTTTATGGCCACATCATCCGTAAAGGTCAGGCCACTGACAAAGAACAAGTCGTTGCAGCCCGTTGGGCATCCATCGGAGTATCCATTCTCTCCATCATCCTTGCTTTATTTGCCCAAAACATGAATGTCGCCTTCCTTGTTTCACTTGCCTTTGCCGTCGCTGCCAGTGCCAATCTGCCCATCATCATCTTCACGGTATTCTGGAAACGTTTTAACACAGCCGGGGCTGTTACGGGCATGATAGTTGGACTGGTCAGTTCTTTATTGCTTGTGTTCCTAAGTCCCAATGTCTGGTCACCGGTAGAGGGAGCCGCAATGTTCGTTGGGGAACCATTATTCCCGCTTGCCAATCCAGGCATCGTCTCGATCCCGATTGGCTTTATCGCAGCCATCGTCGGAACTCTGCTGTCAAGCAAGAAGGCTGATGCCAAAAAATTCGATGAAATATTGGTTACAGCTAACACTGGAATGAAAGATTCTATATAAGCTAGATTACTTATTATTTTGTAATATAAAAAAGAGAAAGGAGATCCAGGTATTCCGCCTGCTCTCCTTTCTCTTTATTTAGAAACATATTATCAGGAAGATTAATTGGATTCCTTTACCCTAACTTCTCAACCTTAACTTCCTTCTATTGTATTTAGTTACTAACTGGTTCATGACTTCTGCAAAGATCAGCCCCATCGCAATCGCGCCAGCCAGCATGAAGACCTTGGCGGCCAATTGAACGGCGACATAAAAATCATTTCCGACAAAATGCTTCATCGCATCATACGACAAACCTCCAGGCACGAGGGGGATGATTCCCGATACATTGAAAATCGTGATTGGCGTTTTATACCTTTTAGCAAAATACTGGCTGATGACCGCAACGATGAATGCAGACGCTAATGTTGCAATGATGCTGTTTATCTCATTTTCAACCAAAGAAAAATATAGAAGCCACCCTAACATCCCCACGAAACCACATTGAAACAATGAATTTTTCGGTACATTGAAGATGATTCCAAAGGCGGCTGAGGCAATGAAACTTGTAATAAGCTGTGCAAACATCATTCTTCCTCCCCTAAAATCATAAGAAAACAAACGCTGCAGATATTCCTGCCCCAATGGCTAAAGCAGTCAAACCTGCATCTGCACCCTTGGATAGACCCGAAACTAAATGACCTGCAATTAAATCCCTGGCTGCATTCGTAATTAACAGACCTGGCACAAGGGGCATCACCGCTCCAATGATTATCGTATCCAAATGACTTCCAACACCAATCTGGACAAAGAACATAGCTACTAAACCCACAACCAAAGAGGCAATAAATTCAGCAAAAAAACGAACTTCCAGTAACCTGTGCAAATAAAGCAGGCAAGAGAATCCCATTCCCCCAGCTATACAGGACCAGATGAAATCATTCCACTGTCCTTGGAACATGATTAAAAAACAGCCGCTCGCTATAAAAGCTGCAAAAATCTGACCCCACATGGGATACCCCATCCCAGCCTTTTCGATTTGTTTTAATCGTAAATAAGCTTCCTCCGGTGTCATTTCCTTGCTGGAAATGCTTCGGGATATACTGTTAACAAGCGTTACCTTATGTAAATCTGTAGATCGTTGGGAAACTCTAATCAATTTTGAAGCTGGGTGCATACCATCCAGCGAAAAAATGATTCCTGTAGGGGTTGAAAAACTATGTGAGTCACCGCATCCAAAAGCTGCAGCAATTCTCACCATCGTATCTTCCACCCGCGAAGTTTCCGCTCCGTTCTGAAGCATGATTTTTCCCGCAAGCAAACATACATCTATAATTTCATTGTATGGTAACTGATCATCCATTTTATCCTCTCCATCACTTTCTGCATGAGTTTCTCTCAATAACAGATAACGATCTTACCAGTTTAAATCCACCTCATAATAGCCCAATTCCTGTGAAAAGGATATAAAAATATTACCTATTTAAATTATTAACACCATCTTATTGCAGGGCTGACGTCCTTAGTACCAGTATTCCCTTTATTTCTTGCTGAAACCGCTTAGTTAGTAGAAAAATTCATTTATAACCATAAAGAAAAGGAATGCGGGCACGAACCCTGCATCCCCTTTTTCATATCCTGTACGACTATACTCCCTTTCGAATAAAGCAATCAACGGTTTCATTAAACAAATCGCCTTCTTCCATAAATGGACAATGGCAACTATCTTCAAAGATTACTAGTTGGGAATTCGGAATGTTTTTATGCAAATGCTCCCCTGCAGCTACAGGAATCACTTTTTCATGCCTTCCAAAACAGAGAAGTGTGGGAATATTAATTTTTGGCAAGAATTCACGATAGTCAACAATTGATTGGTCAAATAGAATGGCACTGGCAATGGATTCCGGCATTTTGGTCACTTCCTTAAGCATCCAGCTTGCATCCGCTACAGATAATTCATTTTTAAACATGGAGGCAAGGAAGCTTTGTAAAAATGGGGTACGATTCGTTTGAATTTCAGTCATGAAGGCAATCAATGTGTCCATATCAAATGCACCAATATTAAAATCGGGCCACTTAAAATCAGAGGCCAATTCATCCACAATCACTGTTGAATGTATATTTCCTTCACCGAATTGCTTCAGATAATCCCAGACGACAAAAGCCCCCATGGACCAGCCTACGAGTATGACATCCTTTAATCCCAGTTTAGCAATGAACGCATGAAGATCTTTTGCATAAACGGAGACCGTATTTCCGTAATGAACATGATTTGACTGGCCATGGCTTCTTAAATCAAGTAAGATCGTTCTATAATTTTCTGAAAAGGACGGAAGCTGCCTTCTAAAGAACCGGCTGCTCATCCATACACCATGGATAAAAATAATTGGTCTTCCCTGTCCCTTTTCTTCATAAAACAACCGAACGCCTTCTTCCACCTCAATATATGCCATTCCATCCCTCCTTCACGGTATTTTCACAATCCATTCCCTATTATTATTTATTGCGTTTTATCGTTTAACATTCCTTCCTATAAAAAAATATTGTCAAACCTCATTTTAGAGTTGATAATGAAGTATATTTTTATTGATATATTCATCCTGAAAGGACGGAATTTTCATGAAGAGCTTTATCAAAAACTATCGTTCCTCTTTAATACTACTCACTGCCATTATTATCGGTGGGATAGCGGGCGTCGTTTTCGGGGAGAAAACCTCGGTCATACAGCCGCTAGGGGACTTATTCCTAAATCTGATGTTCACGATCATCGTGCCATTGGTATTTTTCAGCATTGCTTCAGCGATTGCCAATATGAGCGGAATGAAGCGTCTCGGGAAAATCATGGGCAGTATCGTCGTCGTTTTCCTGACTACAGCCGCTTTAGCTGCCGTCATTGGATTTATTGGGACAACCATCATCAATCCATTGGAAGGCACAGATACGACAGCCATTAAAGAACTGATGGAAAACAGTTCCTCTGAAGAGACCATTGAGGAAGTTCCTTTCTTCAGTCAACTGGTCAACACAGTAACCGTGTCCGATTTTCCAGAACTGTTCTCCAGAAGCAATATGCTTCAACTTATCGTTTTCTCTGTTCTAATCGGACTTTCCACTGCACTGGTCGGTGAGAAAGCAAAACCGATTACCGAGTTTTTGACAGCGGGTACAGCTGTCATGATGAAAGTCGTCAAAATCGTCATGTACTATGCTCCAATTGGACTTGGTGCTTATTTTGCGGCGATTATCGGCCAGCTTGGGCCGCAGATTTTAGAAGGGTATGCTCGCACTTTCATTCTTTATCTAGTCTTAGCCTTAATTTATTATTTCGGCTTCTTCACTTTGTATGCCTTTATCGCAGGTGGGAAAGATGGAGTTAAACTATTTTGGAAAAATGCGCTGACACCATCCATTACAGCCATCGCCACTTGTTCCAGTGCCGCGTCAATTCCAGTCAATCTGGAATCGGTCAAGAAAATGGGCGTGCCAAAGGATATAGCGGAGACTGTCATCCCACTCGGAGCCAACACTCATAAAGATGGTTCTGTATTCGGCGGGGTATTGAAAATCGTTTTCCTATTCAGCTTATTTGGAAAGGATATGACAAGCATTTCAAGCATTTTAAGTATACTTGCCGTTGCCTTTCTGGTTGGAGCTGTTATGGGTGCCATTCCTGGGGGCGGTATGATTGGGGAAATGCTCATCCTTAGTGTATTCGGCTTTCCTGTTGAAGTCCTGCCGATCATTGCCGTTATATCCACGATCATCGATGCTCCCGCTACACTGCTTAACTCAACAGGAAACACGGTTTGTGCCATGCTTGTCACAAGGCTTGTTGAGGGTAAAAACTGGCTAAAACAAGCATTCGTTAAAGAAGCCGTATGATTCTATAACATCAAACTGACTCCTGGTTACCGGGAGTCAGTTTTTTAATTTTCACATCTTTCTTTCAAACAGTTCTTTAATTGACAAGGGGTTCCTTCCCCTTACATAGAATTAAAGATTGAAGGAGGGAATTAAATGCTAATGAAATGCTTACCCGCTGCCATCCTTTTCACGGGACTATTATATATTTTTTTTATACCGGAAGAGCCTATAACCATAAAAATCATGTTCAAGGTCATTCCCATGTTATTGATTTTGCTTTATGCATGCACAACAGGGGGAACGCGGGATCGTTACCAATCCTTAATACTTCTTGGTTTATTCTTTTGCATGCTTGGTGATGGTTTGTTAATCTGGTTCGTCATCGGGCTTTCCGCCTTCTTGATCGGCCACCTTTTCTATATTTCGGCGTTCTTTAAGCTATGGACCTTTTCTTGGCTGCGATTTGCGACGATTCTTCCAATCAGTATTTACTCCACTTGGATTGGTCGTGAAATTGTACTTTCTTTAATTGAAAAAGGTGAAAATAGCCTCATCATCCCTGTAATCTGTTATGTAACGGTCATCTCCCTCATGGGTTGGGCGGCTTTTATGACCGGAAATGCAGCCGCAATCATCGGCGGAGTTCTGTTCGTGATTTCCGACTCCATTTTATCTTGGAACAAATTTATCGAAGATGTTGCCTTTTCTGATCCACTGATCATGCTTACCTACTATACAGCTCAGTTTTTCATGGCTAGAAGCATTCGCATGAGTCCTTCTTTCCATTTATCGAAAGGTTCGAAAAGAGAACTGCCTATCCAGTGAATCCGAATAATCGTACGTTCCACATGAAACAATTTCATGAAAAAAGGCATTCACAGCTCTGCTTGAACTGTGGACGCCTTTTTTTATCCTTTAATTTTCTTAATGAAGACTACTTTTAAATAGTTCCCTTCCTTATATTCCGTACTTGTTTTAAAATCAGCCGGCAATGAGAATTCTTCCATGAGCTCGTATTTTCCGTTCATTTCCTTGAAGGCAATATCAATGAAGCTCTTGAACTTTTTCATGTCGAACGTACTGCAATTAGTTGATGCGATAATGACCCCATTGTCTTCCGTAATGGATATGGTATCCTTCAATAGATTCGTATAGTCTTTTCCGGCGCTGAAGGTAAACTTCTTCGATTTGGCAAAGCTGGGTGGATCGAGGATGACCATTTCAAATTTCAAAGCCTTCTTCACTGCATATTTAAAATACTTAAATACGTCCATCACCACGATATTTTGAGCTTCAGGATCTATTCCATTTACACTGAACTGTTCGATCGTCTTTGGTAAGCTGCGATTCGCCAGGTCGACACTAGTTGTTTTAACAGCACCGCCTAAAGCGGCAAACACGGAAAATGCCCCAGTGTAGGAGAACATATTCAAGACGGTTTTCCCTTTTGCGTATTCATTCCGGATTTTCCTTCTGACATCGCGTTGATCAAGGAAGACACCGACCATTGCCCCATCATTCAGGTAAACAGCGAAATTTACTCCATTCTCCTTTACAAGAAGCGGAAATTCCGGTTGTTCACCCATGACAAAATCGTCTTCTTCAACGTATTGCCCCTTTGTATCAAAGCGTTTCTTCTGATAAATCGATTTGACTTCAACCGTATCCTGCAATGCCTTGATGATGTAGTCTTTAAAGGAATATATCCCTTTGCTATACCAGCTAATCACATAGTGACCATCATAATGATCAATGATTAAACCGCCAATTCCATCACCTTCCCCATTGAACAAGCGGAAGGCCGTAGTCTCTGTATCTTCAAAAAAAGACTTTCGGAATTCATATGCTGCCTGGATTTTGCCGTTAATGAAGGTTTGATCGATCTTTTCATTTTCTCTTCGGGTCAATACCCAGCCATAGCCCTTGTTCTGTTTACCATAATATCCTTTTGCTAGAAAACGGTTGTTTTCATCCACCAACCGCACTAAAGATCCCTCTTCCTGAAGGTCATTAAGGTTGGCTATCGACTCTTTAACAATCAAGGGAAAACCCTTGCCGATTTTACTCACGAACTTAGCTTTCACTTTTATATCTATTTCATTTCCCATATATATCATCCTATCTATGCAAATGCTTACCTTCCCATTTTACCCTAATCCCTTTATAAATAAAAACCAGCCTGGTTCCTTAACCAGGCTGGTTTCCCGAAAACTTGATCATGATACTTCTAAATGGAGATCGCCTGGCTTAACTTTGCCCATCATCTTCAATACCCGATGTAAGGCAAGTGTGATCACAGCTGGCAATACCATACCCACTGCCACATAAACTAAGAACGTGTACAGCCCTTGACCAGTTATGATGGCTATCGGGGCAATCATTGAACTTAACCCCATGCCTCCAAGTTCATACGGTACTTGAAAATCGAATGCCAAGGTAGCGATAGGGGCACAAATGATTGCCGCTACAAAAGGCGGAACGACATATAATGGTTTTTTGATTAAGTTAGGAAATTGAACTTTTGGCGTAACGACCATCTGGGCAAGGAACCCACCCATATCATTATCTTTATAAGACATGACAGTGAACCCAACAAACTGAACGGTACATCCGATCAGGGCTGCCGCACTGGAAACGGGATCTAATTGCAAGGCGATTGCCAATGCAGCGGAAGACGCTGGTGTCATCAATAAAATGCTCCATACCAAGGCGATGACCATGGAACCGATTAAGGGAGAATCCTCGACCGCAGCAGTGGTTTGACTGCTTATCCATGTTAGGAGCGGAGTGGTGACAAGAGCCAGGCCATAACCTGAAACTCCACCGACAAGAACTGCTCCCATTGGGATGGCCATGATGTCCAACTTTGTTTTGCCAATTATACGCTTACCTACATATGTTGCAATTACAGCTGCCAATACAGCACTTAGTGGCTGTCCTGTAACAATTGTGAAGGCACCCTCAGCAGTTCTGTTAATAGCGGCACCGCCAACGGCACTTGAAGCCATGGCGCTAAAGATAATTAATGAATTTCCTCCTAGCTGATAAGCGATTCCTGCTCCTAAAGCTGGGGCTAGCAAGACCTTTGCGGCACCGCCTATTGCCAGGAAGACCTCCCAACCTAAATATCCTCCTATGGATTCAAACAATAACCCGATCCCTAATGTAACCAAAACTGCGTTGGCTATCCCTGTTGATGCTTTGTACATTCTATTACTGATGTATTCTTTCCTGCTCATTTTATCTCCACCCCTTGTTAATTATCAGAATATTCAGTTTAAAAAAATGAAAAAAAAAATAAATATCTTTAATTTAAAAGCCTATTAACTATATCACCGCTACGTATTATGTCTGCCTGTATAATAACATGAATTTTCTGATAATGTAAGTAGTATTTTTATACTAGTAAAATAAAAGCGTTTTCATAAATATGAGTTTAACGCATTTTCATCCAATAAAAACTAGGATTGTATTATTTCAAAATAAAATATCCCTTTTAAGGAGGTGCTACATGGAGATATTTCGATAAATTTTCGACAAAAAAAGAACCCGATTAAGGATTCTCTCACTAGCTGGATTTATGACTATTCTAATAGATGCCCATCCTATTTTTGAAATCCTTCCAATTTTGCAAAAGTGTCCTTCAAATATTGGTAAAACAATTTCTCCGTTGGCATCAGTTCCCTATCAGTCGGAACGATGACCCCTACAGCCCTGGTTACAGATGGATCCTCCAGCGGCAATTTAACCGTAAAGCGAGGCAAGCTATCAATCAAGGAAATCTCAGGAATCAAGGCTATACCCAGACCTGCTGCCACCAGGCCTTTTATAGCATCAGTATCTTTTCCTTCAAATGCCACTTCCGGTTCGAAACCATGCAGTTTGCATGCTTTCATAACGAGATCCCTTAAAACATAGCCCTTTGGATATACGATGAACGGGTTTCCTTGAAGCTCATTTAATGATAATGACTTCTTCAAGGCCAAAGGATGGCTTTCTGGTAAAAGGGCAACTAAGTTCTCAATAAATAGCGTTTCTCCTTTGATTTTCTTTTCATTCACCGGCAGGGGGCCAATCAAGGCCATGTTTATGTTACCTTTTATCACCGAATCTATCAGGTAGCGATATGAACCTTGTTTCAATGTGAATTTCGCCAGCGGATAACTTTCCCTAAAATCGGAAATGACCCTTGGCAATATATAAGAAGCTAAACTGCTGGGAAAGCCAATGCAGATTGTCCCTTTTTCTGGATCCAGACTTTCAGCCATCTCACGCTTAGCACGATTGATTATATCCATAGCTTGTTCCATATGGGCTAAAAATGTATGTCCAATAGGCGTCAACCTAATCTTTCGGCCTTCCCGGATAAATAGGGGCACGCCCAATTCTTCTTCTAAATTATAAATTTGGCGACTGACAGCAGACTGGGCAACATGCAAGTCCACTGCTGCTTCCGTCATATGTTCACGCTTTGCCACTTCAATGAAATATTCGATTTGCCTTAATTCCAATCTAAGCTCCCTCTTTCATATCAAAACAGCATGTTATTTATCTAATATTCAGATTGTTTATTTCACTTTTAAATTATATCATGAAAGTATTATATAAAATCGATAAGCTTACCCTAATTAATATTTTTTGACTTTACTAAAGGAGAGAGAACAATGACCACTTCACAAGAAGTCGAGCATGAGGATTTACAAGTTGCTAGAGAGTTCGTAAGTCAAGTATACGCACAGGTAAAGGAGCGTAATCCTCACGAAAGTGAGTTCCATCAAGCCGTAAAGGAGATACTCCTTTCATTGGTCCCCGTTTTTGCAAAACATCCAAATTATATGAAAAGCGGGATATTGGAAAGGCTGGTTGAGCCCGAAAGAATGATCACCTTCCGAGTCTCTTGGGTTGATGACCTGGGAAATGTTCAAGTCAACCGTGGTTTTCGTGTACAATTTAATAGTGCAATCGGGCCATTCAAAGGCGGTCTTCGATTCCATCCCACTGTCAATTCCAGCATCATAAAGTTTCTTGGTTTCGAGCAAATCTTTAAAAATTCTCTTACAGGCCAGCCGATTGGTGGGGGAAAAGGCGGTTCAGACTTCGATCCAAAAGGAAAATCGGACGCGGAAATCATGCGTTTTTGCCAAAGCTTCATGTCGGAACTATCTCGCTATATCGGCCCTGATACAGACGTACCAGCTGGTGATATCGGAGTCGGTGCAAGGGAGATCGGTTACCTGTTCGGTCAATATAAAAAGATTCAAGGCAGCTACCATGCCGGTGTTTTAACTGGTAAAGGAATAAGTTATGGCGGAAGCTTGGCCCGTACAGAAGCAACTGGATATGGAACGGTTTACTTCGTCGAGGAGATGCTTAATGACAAAGGGTTACAATTCCGTGGCAGCACTGTCGTTATTTCCGGATCTGGCAATGTATCGATTCATGCCATTGAGAAAGCTACACAATTGGGAGCTAAAGTTGTTGCTTGCAGCGACTCCAATGGCTACATATATGATGAAAACGGTCTGAACCTGGATACAGTCAGACGTTTAAAAGAAGTGGAACGAAAACGATTGAGCGAATATGTCGATGCACACCCGGAAGCTGTATACCATGAAGGAAGCTACGGCATTTGGTCTGTACCCTGCGACATCGCACTTCCTTGTGCCACACAAAATGAAATCGATGAAGAAGCAGCAAAATTACTGATCAAAAATAATGTGAAGGCAGTCGGTGAGGGTGCTAATATGCCTTCAACCCTTGAGGCCATTGAAGTATTCATTAATAATGGCATCCTTTTTGGACCAGCAAAAGCGGCCAATGCAGGCGGCGTAGCCGTGTCTGCACTCGAAATGGCCCAAAACAGCGCAAGAATGCCTTGGACTTTTGAAGATGTCGATGCCAAGCTGCATCAAATCATGAAAAACATCTATAAAAACAGTGTAGACGCTGCAGAAGCATATGGCGAGCCTGGCAACTTAGTTATTGGGGCCAATATTGCCGGATTCCTTAAAGTGGCGGATGCAATGCTTACTCAAGGTATACTCTAGCAATCGGTTGATTTAGGAGGCGGTTCCGACAGGGGCCGCCTTACTTTTGTAAAAGAGTGATCTCACTTTTTTTCACCCTCTTATTCATCTCAATTCAAGCTGAATATCCAGACTCAGATAACATCCATGAGATTAAAACATTTCTTTCTTACTATAAAAAAAAGAGTGCCGGAAAAGTTCTGGCACTCTCATGGTTTGCAGACAATTATTCTTTGGTGACCAATTTCAATGGAACGGATATTGTGTCATCCACTTTATCGCCTTTTAAGATTTTCTCAGCCGCATTAACCGCTTCTTCACCGATAAGTGCCGGTTGTTGGGCGATTGTAGCTTTTAGTTCACCGTTTTCAACTGCTTTCAATGCATCATCATTTCCGTCAAAACCAACCACGATGATGTCTTTTCCTGCTGCCTTGATTGCTTCAATGGCCCCAAGTGCCATTTCATCATTATGGGCGAATACCGCTTGGATGTCATTATTGCCTTGGAGGATATTTTCCATGACGTTAAGCCCTTTTGTCCGGTCGAATTCCGCCGTTTGGCTTGTCAGGACATCTAACTGCTTGTCCGCAATATTGTGGAAACCTTTCCCGCGTTCACGAGTTGCAGATGCTCCGGATACCCCTTCAAGTTCCACTACTTTCGCTTTTTCGCCAAGCTCTTTAACTAGATATTCTGCAGCCATTTCACCGCCAGCCACATTGTCGGAAGCGATGAACGTTTCAATGTCACCTTCGTCTGAAGAACGGTCAATCGTGATAACGGGAATGCCCGCATCATTTGCATCTTTAACGGCTGAAGTTATTGCCGCAGAGTCAGTTGGATTCACAAGAAGGACATCAACCTCTTGAAGAATTAAATCTTCAATTCCGCTAATCTGTTTTGCTGTATCATCCTGGGCGTCAACAACTGTAACTTTCATGCCTTTTTCTTTTGCTTCTTTTTCAATACCATCTTTTAAGGAAACGAAGAATGGATTGTTTAAAGTTGAGATGCTGACTCCGACTTTCACGTCTTTCATGGAGTCTTTCTTTTCTTTTTTATCATCTTTTAGACCAGAATCCATTGAACAGGCAGCTAAGACCATTAAAGAAAGAACCATGATGATCGATACTATTTTTTTCATTGATTACACCTCTTCTTATGATTTTTTACGGTCAAGTAAGACCGCGATTAATATAACTGCACCTTTTACCACTTGCTGGTAAAAAGAGGATACACCAAGTAAATTCATGCCGTTATTCAAAGTACCGATGATCAGGACACCCACCAGCGTACCGAACAACCGCCCTTTACCGCCTGAAAGGCTCGTTCCACCTAGCACCACGGCTGCGATGGCATCCATTTCATAGGATTGGCCTGCCGTCGGCTGTGCCGAATTCAGACGAGATGTTAAAATGGCACCGGCAATTGCTGCCATCGTACCGGCCAGACCATATATGGCCACTTTGACTCGGTCAACTTTAATCCCTGAAATGCGGGAAGCCCTTTCATTTCCGCCAATTGCATATGTTTTACGGCCAAAGGATGTTTTATGAAGCAGGAACCATAGGATTAAGAAAGCGATGACCATCACAACAGCCGGTACTGGCAGTCCCAGGAAGTATCCTCTCCCAAGCATCTGGAACATTTCAGAATCGCCAATTCCAGTAATCGGCTTTCCATCCGTATACACAAGCGTTAATCCCCGGAATATCGTCATGGTGGCCAATGTCACGATGAAAGGGGCCATTTTTCCTTTTGAAACGAGAATCCCATTGATTACACCCATTATTGCACCTAGCAGAATACCTACTAATATTGCTAAAATCGGATCCATTCCCGAGACCATCATGCCAGCCATAAGTGCGCTGGATAGAGCTAAAATGGAACCGACGGACAAGTCGATGCCACCTGTCAATATGATAAAGGTCATTCCAAATGCAATAAGTGCATTGATGGAGGTTTGACGCAATAAATTCAAAATATTATTCGGTTCCATGAATGATGGATTTAAAACGGTTATTACGATAAATAAAAGTACCAGAGCAAGTAACGGACCAAATTTCTGCCAAATCCCGCTTTTCCCTGTAGCCTCAAGTTTCATCCTAGTTCCCTCCTGTCGCCAATGCCATAATTTTTTCTTGCGTCGCTTCCTGCTTTAACAATTCCCCAGCAATCTCACCTTCGTGAACCACAAGGATTCTATCACTCATTCCAATGATTTCCGGAAGTTCTGACGAAACCATGATGATGGCGATGCCTCGCTCCGTCAATTCATTCATCAATTCGTAAATTTCACGTTTTGCACCAACATCTATGCCTCGGGTTGGCTCATCCATAATTAAAACTTTAGGGGAAGTGCCGATCCATTTGGCTATTACCACCTTTTGTTGATTTCCTCCGGAAAGATTGCCGATGATCGTTTCAGCTGAAGATGTCTTTACGTGAAGTCGCTTAATCATCATTTCGGCAAAGTTTTTCTCATCCTCCGTTTTTACGAGTCCATTAGGAGCAAAGCTTTTCAGATTCGGCAAGCCGATATTTTCCCTTACTGAAAAGTCCAGTATCAGCCCCTCTTCTTTACGATTTTCCGTAATGAAGGCCAGGCCGTGTCGAACTGCATCCGTTGGTTTTCGTATGGAAACTTTCTTGCCTTCAATGGTAATTTCACCGCTGTCTATTTGGTCGACACCAAAAAGGGCGCGCATTATTTCTGTTCTGCCAGCTCCCATCAATCCGGCTACACCCACAATCTCGCCTTGCCGTACTGCGAAATGGATATCTTCAAAAAGCCCTTTTTTAGTTAATCCTTTTACATCGAGGACTACGTCGCCAGGGTTCGCTTCACGATGAGGAAAACGATCCTCCAACTCCCGCCCGACCATTTTTTGAACGACTTCATCGAAATTTGTATCTGCAATTTTTTTCGTATCGACTGTTTTTCCGTCACGCATTACGGTGATCCTGTCACAAATGGCAAAAATTTCTTCCATTCGGTGAGAGATATAAACTAGTGATACACCCTTTTTAGTAAGTCCCTTCATCACTTCAAAGAGCTTCTCTATTTCTCTATCGGTCAGAGCTGCTGTGGGCTCGTCCATGATGATGACTTCGGCATCCGTCATAAGCGCCTTGGCAATTTCAATCATTTGCTGTTCCCCGACAGAACAAAGGCCGGCTTCCTTATCAAAAGGAAGGGAAATATTAAGTGTTTTAAAAATCTCGTTTGCACGCGCTTTCATTTGTTTCGTCTTTAGGACACCGAAGGTATTTACCATTTCCCTGCCGATAAATAGATTCTCGAGCACGGTCATCTCTGGCCAAATATTCAATTCCTGACGGATAAAGGCCATTCCCGCCTCTTCCGCTTCCTTTGAATCCTTGAATGAGGTTTCTTTACTGTTAATCTCGATCGTTCCTTGGTCTTGTTTATGCAGCCCGGTCAAAATGTTCATCAAGGTTGACTTCCCCGCTCCATTCTCCCCCATTAGTGCATGTACTTCTCCTGCCTCTAAAGAAAAATGAACACCTTCCAATACCTTGTTTTGACCAAATGCTTTATAAATATTGTGCATTTCGATTTGCATGCTCATCATCTCTTTTCTTTAAAAGAATACTCCAGACTGCAATATGCAATTAGAATACGGCGTCGTCTCCCCAGTCCGGATTATTGCTTTCGCGTTACTTGTCAGCCTTTTAAAATCCTCATGGGAAACATATTCAATCCCTTCTCCGAATTGCTGCTCCAAATATTGATGCTGTTCTGGGTTTTTATCCTTCACTTCAGTGGCAGCGATAACTTTTTCAACAACCATATCTTCGTGAACGGCTCGAACGACATCTTGAAAAGATGGTGTTCCAGGCGTCAGAGCTAAATCTATCTTGCAAACTCCCGATGGGACCGGCAGCCCGGCATCACCCACGACAATATAATCCGTATGACCAAGGTCAACCAGGACCTTGGCTATTGAACTATTGATGATTCCTTGACGTTTCATGCTTCAAGGCCCCTTTCGACTTCTTTCCTTTGCGGCATGCCGCCTTGAGCGCCTAACTTCGTCACGGAAATGGAGGCTGCCCGGTTCGCGAATAACAAGCATTCGTCAAAACTTTTTCCTTCTGCAACAGCCACCGCCAAGGCAGCATTGAATGTATCGCCTGCCCCTGTTGTATCCACTGCTTCCACTACAAAACTTGGAACGACCTTTTCTTCATGCCCGTCAAAATAACGGACGCCATTTTTCCCTTCGGTAATGAATAATTTATTTGGATACTCAGTCAAGACTTTCGTTCGATCCCGGCCATTAAAAAGTATTTCGAACTCATGTTCATTCGGCGTAAGAAATGATGCCTGTTGAATGACAGTCTCGCTTAGCTTGCGGGCTGGAGCTGGGTTCAAAAGTAATTTCTTTTGAAGCGTGTTGCACAATTCAGCCAGAAATTCCACCGTTTCCTCAGGAATTTCCTGCTGAACCATCACGATATCCGACTCCTCAATGACCTTTTTCGCCTTTTGTACATATTCAGGAGTAATGAAATCATTTGCACCTTTTACGACAATAATACTGTTATCACCTTCTGAAAGGGTAATGTGTGCTGTACCGGAGGCTGTACCTGTAACCGGTTCCACATACTTCGTATTTACATGATTTTTTTTCAGGTTTTCTAAAATGATCTCACCATAGACATCATCACCTACACATCCAACCATGGAAACTTCAGCACCAAGTCGGGCAGCAGCCACAGCCTGATTGGCTCCTTTTCCTCCAGGAACCGTGATGAAAGACTCTCCTAAAACCGTTTCCCCTGCTATTGGCCGCTTAGCTGATGTCACCACTAAGTCCATTGAGGAACTTCCCACTACTGTAATTCTAATCATGCCTTCTCCGCCTTTCTTCTCGTTGTTTGTCTCTCCACAAAAGAAACAGGGAGCTTTTTGTGCGTCACTTCCAATTTTTCCTGATTGATCTTTTTAATTAGCATTTCCGCGGCTTGTGCCCCCATCTCGTAGGCTGGCTGCCGAATTGTCGATAACGGTGGGTGCAATAACGCAGTGAAGGCGATATCATCATAGCCTATCAATTGTATGTCTTCCGGAATCCGTATTCCCCGTTTTAAAATCTCTTGAAGTGCGGCAGCTGCAACAATATCATTGCAAGCAATGATTCCATCCGTTTCAGGATATTGCTCGAACAGCTGTCTCACGCAAATTTGGCCGCCCTGAAGAGTGAGGGATGAATCCATGACTTGCACATTCACTTCGGCTTGTTTCAATTCTTCCAATGCTGCCATGTACCGTTCATATACAGGTTTTATTTCGACTGGTCCCCTGATGAGGACGATATTTGTACTGCCTCTATCAAGCAATACGCGTGCTGCGAGCTTACCGCCTGTCTTTTGATCGGAATAAACAGCTGGTAATTTTTCTGCTGTACGGTCAAGAAGGACAACTGGAATTTCCAGGTTATCAAAATTTTCATTGGCTTCTTCACTGGTTGAAGCAATCATGCCCACTACATTATTCTGAAGAAAAGTGTCAATATATTCTATTTCTTTATCTCTCTTTTCATCGCTATTCCCAAAGATTAATCGATACCCGAATTGCTGCAGATAATCCTCGACACCTCTTGCCATTTCAGGGAAGAAGGGATTCGTAATGTCCGGCAAAATCAAACCAACCAATTTGGATTTACGTTTATAAAGGGATCTTGCCACTTCATTCGGTTTATAATTTAATTTTTCAACAGCTGCCATGACCACCTTTTTTGTGTCCTCATGCGCATAACCACTGCCATTCATAACTCTGGAAACCGTTGCCACAGAAACCCCAGCTTCCTTTGCAACATCCCGAATAGTTGCCAATATATCCACCCCAATAATTTTGTGTAACCGTTTACACAATAGCTTATCACCAATTTATATGAACGGCAAGCCCTATTCCAAAGAAAAATTTTAGGTAGTTTGAATCAAGCCGGATAACACAATCCTTTTTAATGCGTACATTTTTAATAATTATCGGACTCTATCGTCTCTTTCCGTTTCGCATATATAGGCTTTACATCCTCATTACCTCAAGATTTATTTAATACTTCTATTTGGTAGTCAATAGGAGTTCTACCTAACTGTTGGAACGGAAGGTACGAGGCCCCTGCGGGAATACGCGTCCAAGGGAGACCCCCGCAGGCGCAAAGTGCACCGAGGGTGGACCGCCCTCGGAAAGCGAGTGCCTGAAGCGGAAATCAACGGTCAAAATTTAAAAATCCAAAAAAACTGTAGACGTACTCAATTCTTACCGAGTTCGTCTACAGTCTGAAATTGGCTCAAAAGTCTGAGCCAGTTTAACTTTATTGCGTTTTTGCAGGTAACTTTTCATAAAGGGCATTATTCACATGCCCAAACTCAGATGCATGCGGACGATCTTCACCATCGCTATATCCATATTGAAGCATCCGATTTCGATTCAGGCAAAGTTTTGTTAATTTAGGCGCAAAGAAATTGAATATATCGAAACGATCCTGTAACATAGGGAATTTTTTCTGATGTGTAAGGATTGCTTGAGCGACGCCTTCCCAAAAGACATTCTCATCCAAAAGGGACCTCTTCATCAGGAGTGTTGACAAGTAACGGAAATGACAGATGAATAGTCCCGTGAAAATGAATTGAACCAGTCCTTCAGGGGTTTCACTTCTTAGTACTTTTCTTAAATCATCAGGAAGTTTACTCAATTCAGGAAGCGGCTGATCACTGACGTTTACATCATCCACAAAATCCTTGATGGCCAAACGATGAGGCTTGTAATCCTTCAAAACTAAAATGGTATTTTGACCATGCGGCGAGAAGACCAATCCATATTGATAGATAAAATGTAATAGTGGTGATAGAATGACATCGAATAATTGAGCTGTCCAGGCTTCCGCAGTCAATCCGGATTTTTCAATAAGGCTCTCCACATATGGCTTCCCTTTGTAGTCCACATGTAAAAGGGACGCAAGTGTAATGGGCTTTTCGCCTTCTTCCATATAACTGTATATGCTTTCTCTCCAAATACCGCCTAACATCTCCAAATATTGATAGGGCACATTCTCCAGCTTGGAAAAATACGGGTGGTCAACGTTTAAACTGGCCACTTCACCTGGAAGCACTACTTTGCATTCTTCCTTCAAGAATGAATCATTTTCATAAATGTTCTTAATATACGCTGTGATTTTTGGAGCAATGACTGTTCGCTCCGCTGGTAATCCACGGTAGACTAGCGTATTTAAAATGCTCATCGGCAGCTTGACGTGGTGTTTATTCTTATTCGATACATTAACAAATGTCCGAATTGATTGTTGCGGAAGATACTCATCAGGACCATTTCCCAAAGCTACAATCAACCCTTTAGCCAAGTCATCGGTAAAATTCTGGATGATTACATTCTTCCACTGCCATTCATGGACTGGGAGGTAGAAATAGTTTTCTGACTTCAGGCCTTTCTCTGTCAATCTTTTTGCAAATGATTTTTGGGTTTCCTCATCCAGTTCATTCTCCATCAATTGCTTATAAGACAACGTTTCAATGGAATTGAACTCACCCCTTGTTTTATGGACCGCAATCCATGATAACTGAACTTCCTTCTGGTTTTCTGGAGCAAACTTCAAATAATCATCAAAACCGAAACCGATTCTTCCCTTGTTATAAGCAATCCAAGGGTGACCGCTCATTTCCCCTTCAAGTAAAGCATAGTCCAGTTCGACCAAATCATCCGCGTCTTGTTCAGGTTTGGATAGCAATTGGAGGTCCGCAAGCAGCGTATGATGGAATTCCTTGATTAAATGTCCTGTTGTTTCTGCAGTCATCCCAATTACCGGCTGGATGTCCAAAATGAATTGAATAGCATCATTGGCCTGTGTAAAACCTTCCGTTTCATATACCTGGATCGACTCAGCCTGTACTTCATAGCTGTCAAAAAGACGGGGTGAAGCCAAAAATTGATAAGATCTCCCCTCATTTATCTTTAACTCATATAGGTTTCCTGCTGCATTTTCGTTCAAGACAGCTGGTTTGATCATATCTTCATACATATACTCAGAAATCATCTTGGCCAGCAGGTTTTGGTTTACTATCGACCAATTTTTTTCTGAAACCGCCTGTTCCACTTCATTTATGAACTGCATACAATGCTTCCCTTCCCTTCTCTTAGTAAGCCATGACTGGTGATTTTACACGGAATGACTGAAAAGCACCCTTTGGCTCTGATGGATAAATCTCTTTACCTGCCAATTGATTGATAATGATGGAGTTTCGGAACGCCCCTAAGCCTAGATCTGGAGCACCCACACCATGTGTATGTATCTCGCCATTTTGAATAAAAAGGTGATTCTGCGTAGTGATGGCCGTTCCTACCCTATAATCTTTCGTTATTGTAAGCCGCCCCAAATCATCGCGGACTAAAAGGTCTTCCATGGTGTCAAGGAATGCCGGAAGGGTTGATTTATAGCCCGTTCCAAAAACAATCGCCTCTGTGTCCACATCAAATTCTCTATCTTCTACCCACTGTCGGCATTTCAATCCCCAGCCATTTTCGGTGGGGGTTACCGCCGAAACTTCCGTCATGGCCCGAAGTTCAATGGAAAGTTCGGCATTTCCAATCGATTTTTCATACATCTTGTCAAAAATTGCTGCAATTGTCGTGGCGCTGATCCCTTTATATAATAGATCCTGTTTCGGCAGAATTTCATCCTTCTTTTCCTGTGGCAGCCGATAAAAGAAATCAAGGTAATCCGGAGTGAAGTATTCCAACCCAAGTTTTGAATATTCCATAGGGAAAAACCCCTTGGATCTTGTATACCAGTTTAGCTGATAGCCATATTGCTCCTGCTCATTCAGTAGATCCAGAAAGACCTCGGCTGCACTCTGTCCAGATCCGACAACCGTTACGGATTTTTTCTTTAAGACATTTTCTTTGTTCCGTAAATAATCGGCCGAATGCAGGATGCTCTCCCCCATATATGGATGAAATGCCGACGGGACAGTCGGGGCGGTGCCAATTCCCATGACTACATGACGGCTATAATAGACTTCGATCTTTTGTGTTTGTGCATCCCTTACACTGATTTGATAGAAGGGTTCATCTTGATCACCTATATACTCCACCGTCTCCACTGCCTTTCCAAAACAGCAGCTTTCAAGTTGATTGGCAGTCCAGCGGCAATAGTCGTTATATTCTTTTCGTGGAATCAAGAATTTTTCAAGAAAGTAGAAATGATAGAGACGATCATGCTGCTGTAAATAACTCAAGTAACTATATGGGCTAGTCACATCAGCCATGCTAACTAGATCGGCAAAGAACGGTACCTGCAGTGTTGTCCCTTCCAGCAGCATCCCTTCATGCCAATTAAATTCCTGCTTTTTCTCAAAAAAGACGGCATTCAACTCCGGGGTTTTCTCCAAAAGGGCCGCAAGTCCAAGGTTAAAGGGGCCTATCCCTATCCCTACCAGGTCATAGATAGATTGTTGCTTCTCCATACTTCCACTTCCTCTCGAAATTCTCCCGTGTACATGACATTAGTAATGCCGTTTTATCAGGGAGCTCAATTTCTTTAATTGGGGTGAAACCGCACTTTTCAAATAAGTAAATCATCTTTGCATTTCGAATGTCCGGTTCCGCCATCACCTTTTTTGTTCTAGAAGAAAGCAGTTGGTATTTCACCATTGCACGTAAAAACGGCAAAGCCAGTCCTTTTCCAAGGTAATCTGGATCACCAATGAGTAAATGAATGCCTTGATCTCCCTCTTCGGACTCATAATAATCTTCGATGATATCGCCTTTTACCCAATACGATTCCCAATAGCTCATGGGGGTTGCATCAAGGCAGCCTAGATAGAGTGTTTGGTGTGTATCAGCCAACGCCTTTTGCAAATGAACAGCAAACTTTTCTTTTGTGAAATTTAAATTCCAGTAGGGTATCACATGTTCTTCATGCATCCATTTATGCAGTGTATCTACATCCCTCTCAAATTCAACTTTGACAAATGAAAGCTGTTGATTACAGTCCTTCAGATTTTCTTCATAACTATTTTTCATAGGCGGTTAAAACCCCCTGCGCGAATGGATTATCAATCGTTGTATAAACGGATTGTGTCTCAAGTGAGCCGACAAGCTCATCCATATCATGAAATCGCGTCAGTAAATTAGCCTTACAAGATAATTCCCGGGCATGAAGCAGCCTTGAAACAACTCGATTCAACCCTTCATCATCGCTTTCCCTACTGCTTGTTTCCAATTGATCCTGAACGAGCTGTAACAGGGTTTTCTCTGATACTAATCCTTCCGTACCAAAATTATTGATTAAGCCTAATAAGTGATTAAAAAAGAAGTAGTATTGAAGTCTTTCTTCAGCGACTTCATCAGAACAAGTCGAGAAGCTTTTTTCACTTAGTTCAGGCAGGATATTCAACAACCTGTCTACTTTGGACTCGCAATAGTAATACCCTTGATTATCACGATAATAAAAAGTGGATGGATAGCCATCTTGAAGTTGAATGATTGAATTTTGCTGATGGGCTTCTAAAACAATTCCATACTCTTCAAATAGCCAAAGCATCGGTTTTAATGTCATTGAAAGATAAGTTTTGAACCATTCCTTACTTACTTCTTCGGTACTGCGGTTTTCATCAGCTGCCAATTTGCGGATGATCGCTCCAAGCCTTGATGGTGCACCATAGGCATTATCCTGACATAAGCCTGCAATCAGGCTAGCTTGTTCATCGTTTTCATAAAAAGGGTTTTCCCGAATATCAACATCGAAACCTGATTCTTGTTCAGTTGTTTTGATCGTTAGATAAGCAGGGTCCTTAATAACACGGAAGGCGGGATGCTGTTCTTTTAGATCATCGCCCACTTTTGAATCTATTAATTTAGCAATTTCCACACCACGATCTAGTTCTTTTTGCAAATTCGCACGTAATGAATTCGTGATCTTAACCGGAACGGAAAATTTGTACATATATCTCGATGTGGCGCTATATACCGTTCTAAATGAAGAGGTAGCCGTGAATTTTTTTCCAAGAGGTCCTGCATAAACTAGTGTTCCTTGCTCGATAAGCTTCTTAACCTCTTCTTTTTCGATAAGCACTTTTGCCTGGAGCGGATGTGCCGGGATAATGCTGTATTGGCTTTCCTTTTGGCAATACGTGTCACGAAATTCACTGGAAATCTCCAAGTCACCAGCTAATTCCTGTTTAATGATCTCACTTGCCGATCGGACTTCACTAGAATCCTGGATGACGATCGAAGGCTCTGCCAGGAAATAGTGCAGCTGAAACTCCCCTTTTAATTCGGGTGAATAGATCCATTCATCTTTTTCTGAAATGCCCTGCTTACTTTTCGGTGTCGGGTGGAACAGGTGCCCGAATAAAAGCGACTGCTCTGCTTCGATGTATGTAAAATCAGGACTTTGAAGTGCATCAGCGTCTTCTGTCCTCGCTTCCACATAACGTTGAATATTTTGGCTGCTAAGGATGACACGCAGCATCAATTCATCTTCACTATCCGTCCGGCCCTGCTCATTCAATAACTCCTTAGAAACAATCGAGACCAGTGTCACATAATCTAATTCACGTACTTGTTTGGATGCTGTTTGGTAGTAAATCGGGAAGGTGAAAATATGACGCCCCGTTACCGACCAATATTTAAGTGGAACAAGCAATGCAATATCTTGGGATCTGAGATTACTGACTAATAATGAATCCGGAATGGAAACCTCCAAATCTGGCCAGTTTCTCGTTTCTTCTAAACTGCAATTCCCGGTTTCCCGGAAATAACAGTTCAGAAAGCTTTGCATCGTTGCCCTTTCAGCTATTTGCTTACCATTCATCTTCATTCCTCCATCATCTTGAACATTTCACCTAAAACTCGAATTTCGTCTAAAATTTCCTCTATGTGTTCAAGCCTTGTCATTGGATTCAATAGTGTCATTTTTAAATATACCTGTCCGTCAAAACGCGTTTTTGCTAAAAATGCCCGTCCGCTTTTCAGTAATTCCTGCTGAATCTGCTTATTTAATAGATTTACTAGCTGATCACTTTCTCCCGAGGGATTATAACGGAATACAACTGCATTCAATTCAGGATCTTTATTTAATACTGTGAATCCATCCTCTTTATCGATCTTCACAGCCACTTCACGTGCAAGATGACAAGTATAGTCGATCATTTCAGCAAAGGTGTCCAGTCCAACGACCTTCAATGACATCCAGAGTTTCAGTGCATCGAACCTTCTCGTCGTTTGAACCGATTTATTGACTAAATGAACCATACCCTCCGCTTCATCTTCCTGTGGATTCAAGTAATCGGCGTGATGCTGGATATATTGAAATGAGTTGCTATCCGAGACAAGAAAAGCACCACAACTGATCGGTTGATAGAATAATTTGTGAAAATCAACCGTAATCGAGTCGGCCCGTTCAATTCCGCTGATTAACTCTTTGTAATCCTTGCTTAAAATCATCGCACCGCCATATGCAGCGTCCACATGCAGCCATATCCCATTCTTCCTAGCAGCTTCGGACAATTCATGTATTGGATCGATTGAACCAAAATCCGTCGTTCCACAAGTTGCAACGATAGCAAATGGAAGTAAATCCTGTTCCTCTAAAAGCAGCAACTGATGATTCAAATCATCCATGGACAGACGATGATTTGAATCCGTTTTAATCGTGATCACTGCCTGTTCACCAAGCCCCAGCTGTGCCGCTGATTTACGAACCGTAAAGTGGGCAGCCTCGGAGCATAGGATCCGCAATTTTTTCGCCTCGACTGGCAAGCCGTGCTGTTGAACGTCCACATCCCAGAAACGCTTACAATAGGCGTCCCTTGCCAATAGCAGTCCCATGTAATTAGATTGGGTACCACCGCTTGTGAAAATCCCATCCGCTTGTTCCGGTAACCCTACCTGACTGCACAGCCAATCTATTAAACGCTCTTCAACGAAAGTTGCCGTCGAGCTTTGGTCCCATGAATCCATGGATTGATTCAACGTACCGATAATCATTTCGGCTGCCACGGCTGGAATTAGTGTCGGGCAATGCAAATGCCCGATACAAGTAGGACTGTGTACATTGATGCTGTCATCAATAACAAACTCCGCCAGCTCAGCCGCAACTGCTTCAATCGTCTCCCCTTTTAGAGAAGCGAGGGTCAGTTCGTTTAATCTTGCTTCTATTTCATACGGATTTTTCCCAGAGTATGGTGAATTGTTCCCTTTTAAAAAGGCCATCAGCTTCTTTTCCATGATTTTTAATGACTGGCTGTAGTTATTGAAACCTTCTTCGTTATTCAAGAACAATGGAGAATAAGCAAAATCCGTTTTATTTACCATTTCAATCATTGATAATTCACCCTCTAGCTACAGCTGCACGAACAGCCTGTTCAAAAATGGCAGTGGCTTCGCGAAGCTGGGATTCCGTTACGATCAATGGTGGCAGGAACCTCACTACACTTCCATGTCTGCCGCCCACTTCCAGAATCAATCCTCTTTGAAAACATTCCTGTTGAATGGTACTGGCAAGTTCCGAATCAGCTGGATAGCTTCCATTCGGATTTTGAGGTTCTTCATGCTTGACCATTTCGACACCGACCATCAATCCACGGCCTCTAACATCCCCGATCTGCTGAATATCTTTTTGCAAATCTTTAAGAATGTCCTTTAAGATTTCACCCATTTTAGCGGAATGCTCCACAAGATTCGTCTCTTTCATATACTTTAAAGTCGCTGTCCCTGCTGCCATAGCCAATTGATTTCCCCGGAACGTACCGATATGTGCACCTGGAGACCATAGGTCCAACTCTTTGTTATAAATCACCACCGATAATGGAAGACTTCCGCCAATTGCTTTAGATAAGACAAGAACATCCGGAATGATTCCTGCATGTTCGAAGGCAAACATTTTTCCTGTACGGCCGATACCGGATTGAACTTCATCGATAATTAGCGGAATGCCCTTCTCTTTTGTAATTCTTCTGATTTCCTTAAGCCAAGGAATTGGAGCGGGAATGGAACCTCCTTCACCTTGTACTGCCTCTAAAATCATTCCTGCAGGTGCCAATAATCCAGATTCAGGATCGTTCAGTAGATTTTCGATATACTGGCTACTGATTTTATGACTTTCTTCTCCGCCTATTCCAAAAGGACAGCGATATTGATAGGGATACGGAAGGAAGTGTACGTCTGGCATTAACCCTTGTATCTTTTCCTTTGGTTTTGTATTGCCGCTGATTGACATGGTTGCATGGGTTGCCCCGTGATAAGCTCCTTGGAAGGATAAAATGCTTCTGTTTCCTGTGGCTGTTTTTACTAATTTAAGTGCTGCCTCAATGGCATCCCCGCCAGTAGGACCACAGAATTGAATTTTTGCATTTTTCCTGAATTCTTCAGGCAGGCTTTCAAAAATTTCATCAACGAACTGCTCTTTGATTGGTGTCGTAAAGTCCAATGTATGTAACGGCCGTTTATCCTTAAGAACTTTTTCCATTGCTTCAAGCACAGCCGGATGATTGTGACCGAGCGCTAATGTTCCAGCCCCGGCAAGAAAATCAATATATCGTTTTCCATCCATGTCTGTTAGGTAAATTCCCTCCGCTTGATCGATGGCTATCGGTAATCTTCTAGGATAAGATCGGGCATTTGATTCCCTTGTATTTTGTTGTTCCAGTAATTGATCATTTTTTGTAAGAGTATTCGTTACCATAGTGAGCCTCCATGTATTGAATTAATTGAGAATAATTATCATTATCATGAGATTCATTTTACTGATAATGATAATTATTCTCAATGAGTAAATCCACTCATTTTTCTTCTAATAAATTCCAATAAAATTAAGAAAAGGTTAAAACTGGTGCCTATTCTCTATTTATCCATTAAACAGAAAATTGTTCTTAAGGTTTTATTAAGATTGTGTTTATAAGCTGAACCCAGTAAAAAACATGAAAAAGGAGGAGCAACAATGAATGATTTAAAGGGCAGGCGGGAACTCAAGCATGCAATCACCAGAGCAGATTGTTATTTATTAAGAAATAATCTGAAAAACTTCATGAGGCTTGATCCCCATGGGCTGGATGGGAAGTATTTAATTCGAAGTGTCTATTTCGATAACTTTGACAATAAAATCCTGCGGCAAAAAACGGAGGGGTTCTATCACAGGGATAAGTTCAGGGCTAGACTTTATGATCATAATACTGATTTCATCAATCTAGAAAAAAAGAGTAAGCGGGATAACCTTACCTATAAACAGAAGTGCGGGTTGTCTGCCGAAGAATACGAACGAATTCGTTCAGGGGATATAAATTGGATGTCCGAAGATTCAAGGGATATCCTTAGGGACTTATACATTCAAATGACCCTTTTCCAAATCAAGCCGACAACAGTCGTCGACTATGAAAGGGAGGTATTTATCTATGAGTATGGAAATGTGCGGGTCACCTTCGACAGCAATGTGAAAACCAGCTATCGGGATACGGACTTCCTGAATCCCGAATTAATCGTCGTCGATGCACTAGACCCGGATTGGGTCATCCTGGAAATAAAGTTTGACGAGTTTCTTCCGGATATCATCAAACAATTGTTATCCATCATCGATACTAGAAAAACGGCTTTTTCAAAATATCAACTAAGCAGAAGATATGGCTGATTTCAGCTAAACACATAATATTTGGAGGAATGGCAAATGGATACGACGACAACTAGCACTTTTAATGATATTTTCAAATCAAGCTTTTTAGACAAGACAGAGAGCTTTTCAATCATTGACTCCCTAATTGGGTTACTGTTGGCATTTGCCATCGGTTTGTTTATTTACGTCATTTATAAGAAGACCTTTTCCGGTGTGATGTACTCACACAATTTCAATATTTCCCTCATCATCATGACAATGGCAACGGCTTTGATCATCATGGGTATTTCAACTAATATCGTTATCTCCCTTGGTATGGTCGGTGCCCTCTCCATCGTTCGATTCAGAACGCCAATTAAAGATCCCATGGACTTGATCTTCCTATTCTGGGCAGCCGCTTCCGGGATTTTATGCGGGGCAGGACTAATTCCACTGGTTATCATCGGTGCTATTTTAATAGGTATTGTCATGCTCATATTTGCGAACCGGATCACTGTAGAAAATCCTTATTTATTTATCGTTAAATATACAGATGCCTCAATTGAAAAAACGTTAGACGAAATGATATCCAATAAAGTGAAAAAGCATTCCATCAAATCAAAGTCGGTCATGCCGGATAATAATCTTGAAGTGACATATGAAATTCGATTAAAAGATAATAATGCGGAATTCATTAATCAAGTCAAGGACATGAATAGCGTTCATTCTGCCATCATGTTGAGTTATGATGGCAACTTCACTGCTTAAGAGATGGCGGACATAAGATTCCATGGCTTGTCCGCTATATAAGAATGCAGAAGAAAGGAGCCTGGCATGTTAAAGACAAGATACGTCGTAGCGTCGATTGGGTTACTTATCGCCATCTTTATAGCAGTGATGTCTTTCCTTCCCAATCTGACAATTGAAAAGGCCACTAAAGGAAATACATATACGGGGTCCGTGTTTGACCAAAGCAAGGTGACAACCGTTGATATAACATTGGCTGATGATGATTTGGATTCAATCCTGGATAACCCCTCTGAAAAGGAAGTTGTTGCATCAGATGTGACCATTAATGGGGAAAAAGTTGAAAATGTAGGGTTTCGAACCAAAGGGAACCTTTCCTTAAACTCTGTTGTCCAAATGGAAGATTCGGAACGCTACAGCTGGAATATAGATTTTAATTACTATCAGTCAGATCAAAATTTACATGGCCTGAAAGAATTTGATTTAAATAATAATTATAGTGATCCCACGTATATGAGGGAGTACCTTTCATATGAGCTAATGGAAAAGATGGGCATAGCAACTCCCGGACATTCCTATATGTACGTGACCATCAATGGAAAAGAATGGGGCTTATATTTAGGCGTTGAATCTATTAATGAAACATTTTTGAATAATAACTTTCCATCTGGCAACGGTGACCTTTATTATCCTGATGGCACCGGAAGTGATTTAAAATGGATTAGTGAAGATATTGATGATTATACAGGGTTGAATTTAAAAACAAATGAAAGTTCTGATCAATCTGCGATGATCAAGATGCTTGATGCCATCAATAATGGCGGGGATTTAGAAGAAGTTTTGGATGTAGATGAAACATTGCGCTACTTTGCAGCCAATACAGCCCTCGTCAACCTCGATCATTATCAAGGCACATTAAAGCATAACTACTATTTATATGAGGAAAATGGCGTCTTTTCCATGCTGCCCTGGGACTATAATATGTCATTTGGAGGCTTTTCCGGAGGCGGGGGACGCCAGGAAGGCGCATCTGATAAAGAAAATGAAGTGGCAGCTGAGAGTAACGATACTGCTAACAAGGATGACACGGAGCCCCTTGGAGAAGCACCGAATAAGAACGGTGGCGGAATGATGGATATGAGTTCAAATTTCATGAATGAAAGTAATATCAACTTCAGCATTACCGAACCTGTATCAGGTACAACCCTTGAAGATCGTCCTTTATTGAATGCCCTGCTTTCCAACGATGGGTACCGTGAAAAATATTATGATTATCTAGACGGCATTGCCACAGATTTTTTCTCTGAAGAAAATATGACAGCAATGACAACTGATATTTCTACATTAATCACACCATATGTGAAAAAGGACCTGACTAAATTCTATACAATGGACGAGTATACAGAAGCGACGTCAGGCGAGGAAACCCTGGTTGATTTCGCTGCCCAACGAGCTGAGTCTATCTTAGCACAGCTTTCTGGAGATCTGGTTGTGGAGGCTGAAACAGAAAGCAGTATGGGCGGCAGAGCTCCTAATAGGGGCGATAACGCAAATGCAGGCCAGCCACCACCAAACATGGGCGGCGGCGAGAATGGGGCTGCCTTGCAGTCCCCTAACATGGTGAATGACGAGAATGGAGCACCTCCTGGTATGAACGGGAACATGGGGCAACAAGGGACAGATAACAGCAGCTCATCCAAAAATACGATCATTCTATCTTCCGTGCTCCTACTCTTATTATTTGGTGCAATTGTCTTTGCCCACTTCTTTAAACGGAGAGGTAAAAAAGGATAGACCATGCCCTTCCAATACGAAAAAGGTATCCCAAAATATTCGGGATACCTTTTTTATTGCTTTGGCGTAAAGCCATCCATTATTTTCGTCGATGACTTTAGACCAAGAACTTAAACTATATCGTTTTTCCGCCTTCCTAATACTTTAACCGGGTTATTCCTCCACCTTTTAATAATTTTTAATTGCTAATCAATATAAAATACCCTTATTTGGTATAAAATAGTAAAATAGAGAGGTAAATGAAACTCTATTCAGAGGGATTTGTTTACTTGTTTATCATTTGAATTTAGAGGGTAAAGATTTCCACTATTACTTTATCCGATCGTTCTGCTTCAATTTTATCAAAACGTGTCGGTGTCAGGGGGGGAACGGATGAAAAGAAATCATACGATGATGCAATTTTTCGAGTGGCATCTTGAGGCAGATGGTTCTCATTGGGAAAGATTGAAATATGCAGCCTCCAAGTTGAAGGATTTAGGAATTGATTGCGTCTGGCTTCCGCCGGTTACCAAAGGGCAATCCATTGGGGATAACGGGTATGGAATATATGATGGATACGATTTGGGGGAATTTGACCAAAAAGGAACCGTTCGTACCAAATACGGAACCAAAGATGAATTGCTTCAAGCAATAGCCACCTGTCATAACTACGGACTTTGCGTTTATATCGATTTAGTCATGAATCACAAGGCAGGAGCAGATGGAACCGAAAAAATAGAAGTCATTGAAGTCAATCCAGACAATCGTATGGAAGATATTTCAGAACCTTTTGAAATTGAAGGCTGGACAACATTCGATTTTCCAGGCCGTAAAAATAAATACTCTGATTTTAAGTGGAACCATACTCATTTTAATGGGACTGACTACGATGCCGAAAACGACAAAATGGGTGTATATCGAATCACAGGCGAAAATAAGCACTGGAGTAAGCATGTCATCGATGAATTCGGAAACTATGATTATTTAATGTTTGCCAACATCGATTACAGTCTGCCGGAAGTTCGTCGGGAAATGATTAACTGGGGAAAATGGATGGTTGATACGTTAAAGTGTGATGGTTTTCGTTTGGACGCCGTTAAACATATTGATTATGAATTCATCAATGAGTTTCTACAAGAACTCATTCCTTATACAAAGGAACATTTCTTCATGGTCGGCGAATTTTGGAAGGCGGATGTTAAAGCTTGTCAAACTTACTTAGAGCAAACCAATCATGACCTCAACTTGTTCGATGTTTCCCTGCATTATAAATTTCATGAGGCTTCAAAAGCAGGAACTGACTTCGACCTCTCAACCATCTTTGATGATACCCTCGTCCAAACCAATCCGGCGCAGGCCGTCACTTTTGTCGACAACCATGACTCCCAACCTCATGAATCACTGGAATCCTGGGTAAAGGACTGGTTTAAACCATCGGCATATGCCCTTATCCTGCTTAGGCTTTGCGGTTATCCCTGTGTCTTTTACGGGGACTATTATGGAATCGGCGGGCCTTCTCCGGTACCTGGTAAACAGGATATTCTCGATCGCCTCTTATATGCAAGGTATGAAAAAGCTTACGGGGAACAGACGGACTATTTTGATGATCATAATACGATTGGCTGGGTCCGGCTCGGGGTTGAAGAGCTAGCAGGCTCGGGGTGTGCCGTCGTTATCTCCAATGGTGATCACAACAGTGAAAAAAGGATGTTCGTCGGTAAACATCGGGCTGGTGAAATCTGGAGTGATTTAACCTGTCATCGAGATGACCACATTACCATTGAAGAAGATGGTTACGCGACCTTTCCCGTTCATGGGAAAAGCGTATCCGTATGGGCCTTGAATGATGCACCGCTTAAAGCAACACCACTCTAAAATGAGATAGCACCGGAACAGCATGTCGATTGGAGATATGCTGTTCTTTGCTGGTGACAAAGATCTGAAATTCCTCCACCATCCTAGTGAAAGATAATTTTTCCATCACGACCAATCATGGTAAGATAAGGGAAAAAGGAGTTGAAGGAAAGTGAAAAATGAAATCATTGAAAGATTCACTTCTTATGTGAAAGTGGATACCCAATCGAATGAGGCAAATCCATCATGCCCCTCTACACCCGGACAGTTGACCTTGGCAAATACATTGGTCCAGGAACTTCAATCCATTGGGATGAAGGAAGTGACAATTGATCAGAATGGCTATGTCATGGCAACCTTGCCAGCCAATTCAAAAAAGGATATCCCGACAGTTGGATTTTTGGCTCATGTCGATACAGCAACGGATTTCACCGGAAAAGATGTAAAACCACAGATCGTTGACAACTATGATGGCAAAGATCTTACTTTACATGAAAAATTGGATGTCATCCTCTCACCTAATGATTTCCCTTCGCTCAAGAACTACAAAGGGCATACCTTGATTACAACGGATGGAACAACCCTGTTGGGAGCAGATAATAAGGCTGGCATTGCCGAAATCATGACTGCCATGGATTATTTGATACAGCATCCGGAAATCAAGCATGGAAAAATTCGTGTTGCCTTCACTCCCGATGAGGAAATCGGCAGGGGACCACATAAGTTTGATGTAGATGCTTTTGATGCCCAATTTGCCTACACCGTGGACGGCGGCCCACTTGGGGAACTTGAATATGAGAGCTTCAATGCCGCATCGGCCAAGATCCTGATCAAAGGTACGAATATTCACCCTGGTACGGCTAAAGGAAAAATGGTGAACTCAGCTAAAATCGCCATGGAATTCCATAATAAGCTCCCAGTGGCAGAAGCACCGGAATATACGGAGGGTTACGAAGGATTTTATCATCTTCTTTCTTTTCACGGCGATGTGGAAGAGACCAAGCTCTCTTACATCATCAGGGATTTCGACCGCCAAAAATTTAATGAACGTAAGGAATATATAACGAAAGTCATCGAAGATTTAAAAGAAAAATACGGGCAGAATCGTATCCAACTTGAATTACAGGACCAATATTTCAACATGAAGGAAAAAATTGAACCCGTGAAGGAAATCGTGGATATTGCCCATGAAGCAATGGAGAAACTCGGTATAAAACCAAAAATCTCGCCAATACGCGGTGGTACGGACGGATCTCAATTATCGTATATGGGACTGCCAACACCCAACATCTTTACGGGCGGCGAGAACTTTCATGGCAAATATGAATTTATTTCCGTCGATAATATGGTCCTGGCCACAAAGGTGATTGTTGGCATTGCATCGCTTCTTGAAGAAAAAGCGAAGTAGCTTGATACGAACTGTCTTTATTGAAAAAAACCCCAGACTCCAAGTCTGGGGTTTTTTTTCAAAAATTAAGCGCGTGTCCAGTGACGGTGTTTGGCAATTGCCTCGATAAAGGCAGCTACACCATTTTTCTCCGAAACAGCTACAATGCCACCGGCTGGCTCAATGGAACCTATGCCTGCCTTCGTTAAGATTTCGGCTCCTTCTTTTCCTACACCAATCGCCTTGAAATGATTGTAAGCTTCATCAACAAAGTAAATTGGTTCCTTGGATGCCTTTAGCGTATCGACACTCTCCTGGCCTCCTGCCACATATACAGCATCGAAAAGTACCGAATCGGCTGTCTGGAATGTCTGATTCACCTCAACTTGCTGTCCTTTTGAACTTGTAATCACTCCACGATTATTACTGATGATTTCAGCAGTTATACCTGCCGATTTAAAGGATTCCAAAACTTGATTAACCTCTGATCCGTTAAAACCATCCGCGGCCAAGATTGCCACTTTTCTTGTTGCGGCCGTGTTCACTTTCATTTGCTCTTGGCTTAAAGCCGGAGAAGCCAAATCCATTTTGACTTCACCCTTGTTTGTTGGAGGATTCACCCCCACTCCAATGGCGATTGTTTCTGCCAGTTCTACATCAACATTACTGAACATCTCGACAATTTGCTGCTGAACGTCCTTACTTTTCACTTTTCCCACTTCAAAGTGGAAAGCTTGAATAATATGCTCCTTCTCCACTTCCGTCATGCTATTCCAGAATAGTTTTGCTTGGCTGTAATGATCCTTGAAACTTTCACTGCGTTGACGGACCTTCCTGCCATCGACTTTTTCCTGGTAATGTGCATAGCCGCCTTCCTCTTCTGAAGCAGGTTCAGGAGAGTTACCTGCAAGGGAGTTTTTATGATAACTGACCGGCCCTGGATTTATTGACATTCGATGCATGCCATCGCGTTGATTATTATGAACAGGGGCAACAGTCCTATTAATGGGAAGCTCGTGGAAGTTCGGGCCTCCCAATCGGGATAGCTGGGTATCGGTGTATGAGAATAAACGACCCTGAAGCAGCGGATCATTTGAAAAATCAATACCCGGTACAACATGTCCCGGATGGAAAGCTATCTGTTCCGTCTCTGCAAAAAAGTTATCCGTATTTTGGTTCAAAACCATTTTCCCGATTATTTTCACCGGGATTTGTTCTTCCGGCCATAGTTTAGTGGGATCGAGGATATCAAAGTCGAATTTGAATTCATCTTCTTCCTTAATCATTTGCACGCCAAATTCAAATTCAGGATAATTTCCAGTATCTATTGCTTCCCACAGATCTTGGCGGTGAAAATCAGGATTTTTCCCTGCAATTTTCTGCGCCTCATCCCAAACAAGGGATTTAACTCCCAGTACAGGCTTCCAATGGAATTTAACGAAATGGGCCACACCTTCTTCATTCACAAATCGGAATGTGTGGACACCAAACCCTTCCATCATCCGGAAACTTCTTGGTATGGCCCTATCAGAAAGATGCCACATAACCATATGTGCCGTTTCTTCATTGTTGGCGACGAAATCCCAAAAAGTATCATGGGCAGACGCAGCCTGAGGTATTTCGTTATGAGGTTCAGGTTTAACGGCATGAATTAAATCAGGGAACTTAATGGCATCCTGGATAAAAAATACCGGAATATTATTTCCAACCAAATCATAGTTTCCTTCCTCGGTATAAAACTTTGTCGAGAATCCCCTGACATCACGAACCGAGTCTGCCGATCCGCGGGAACCTGCTACCGTGGAGTAACGAACGAATACTGGCGTCTTGACTGAAGGGTCTTGTAGAAACTTGGCCTTTGTATATTCGGCCATCGGCTCATATACCTGAAAATATCCATGTGCTCCAGAACCACGTGCATGCACAATCCGCTCAGGAATACGCTCATGGTCAAAATGAGTCATTTTTTCACGAAAATGAAAGTCCTCCATCAAAGTGGGACCGCGGGTTCCCGCTTTCAAAGAATGTTCATCCTCGGAAATACGTAAACCTTGGTTAGTCGTCATCTTTTTCCCATTATCGTCCACTCGATATTGTTCCAACTGCCGTTGCTTACTCTGTTCATCGATTCTTCCGCTTTCATTTGCCTTTGTCATCCCTGTTCATTCCCCTCCATGTCTAAAAATTTCAGTTTAATTCGTGTTGTATGTATTTACTTTAAATTCGTATAATTGCGTTATCCTTCCTCATATACCACTCTATTTTGACGGGTAAACAGAATTCAGAAAAAGAATCTTCCCGTCCTCATAAAACAAAAAAATGATTCCAGTGAGGACGACCATTTTGAGGGGAGGTTATCAAAACAGATAAAAAACTAAGTCTATCTAAGGGTTTTCCAATTATTATCATTATGAAAGAGCAATTTTATATAGACTAGATACCTAATATTAATATTTTTCATTCATTTTTTTATTGTAAATAGAAATTTAGTTCCATTTTTTAGTCCAAATGGATTATTATAGTTATTGTAATTTAATAACCTAATAAATGATTTAGATAAGTTAAGTGATACAGAGATTGAAGATTTAGGAGTAAACACAGATAATGGTGCTGATGAATTTAACCATGAAATACTAGATGAAAATTTTGATTTTGAAGCTTCAGTTGATAATTTAGATATATCAAAAATGAATGAAGTTGAAAAAAAGGAATTTATAAAAACAATTGAAGAAGCAGCAGCAATCTCTGGTACTGAGGAAGTAGAGTTATTAGAAGAAGCACTTATGGGTATTTTTGATGGAAATTCAGAAACATTTAATGATTTAAAGGCTGCTCAAGAGCAATTAGAAGAAAACTATCAGGATAGCTACAGCTCAAGCAAAGAAGCTTGGAATTCAAACGGTAAGAGGAGTGGCTATAGCAACGGTAATTGGTGGTGCTGTCAGTTTTACTTTAGACTATGCAGATGTTGGTGTAGCAATAGCAAAATTTTTAGATTCTAAGGATTGGTATAAAAATAATGGGTGGATTGATATAACAAAATGAAGTATTTAAGATATTTATTATATTTAATTATTATGAGTGTAGCGTTCTATTATGTATCTATGTCCATAACTAAGGATAAAAGTTTGGTAGGAATAATAATAGGTTTTATAATAATGTTTATAATTGTTTTCCCAATGATGTATTTAGAATTTATAAAGTTTCAAAAAAAATAAAAGAAGCTTTTTTTGAAATGAAATATAAGTTAGCAATAAAAAAGTGGTGGAAGTTTACTCTCAAAACTTCCACCACTTTTTTTGTTCCAGGTATAGAAGTTAACCAATTTTAATTGGTTAACCTTGGTTAGATAAGCTCCCGCTTCTTTTCCATTCAACACTTTTAGTTCTTAAAGGCCTCTGAAACCTTCAAAAGTTTGCCTTTTACTTTCGTATTTTTCATCACTTTCAAGACAAGCGGTCCCTTTTCATTCAATATTTCCACATAAGAAACATTATCCTGAATTGTAATGATCCCGATGTCCTCAGCATTCACACCATCAATTTTTGCGATAGTTCCGACAAAATCAACAGCCCTGATTTTCTTTTTCTTTCCGCCATTGAAATACAGCTTCATGATTTGTTTATTCAATTTTTCACTTTTATCTTTTTTTATCTTTGGACGAGCTTCCAGTTTCGCTTCGAAATCCATTTTTTTATTGGAGACATCCTCTTTTGTCGGAACAGGCATCTTAGGGATTTCAAAGCCGATATAGCCTTGAATCTCAGTAAGGAATTTGTCTTCGTACGGCGTCACAAAAGTAATGGCTTTTCCTTTTTTCCCGGCACGGCCCGTTCTTCCAGTTCGATGTACGTAACTTTCCTTTTCCAATGGCAGGTCATAGTTAATCACGTGGGTTATATTATCGATGTCAATTCCACGTGCAGCAACATCCGTCGCAACCAAATAGCGGAATTCTCCTCTTCTGAATTCATTCATCACTGCAAGGCGATCTTCCTGAAGCATGCCGCCGTGAATCATATCACAAGGATATTCCAGATCCATTAGCTGTTCGCATACTTGGTCCACCCGATCTTTCGTCCGACAGAAAATGATGCAGCTATCGGGGTTTTCCGTGATGGTGACGTCTCTAAGCAGGGAAAACTTATCATCTTCTTTCACTTCAATAAGTGCATGTTCTATTTTCTCAGTCGTTAAACCCTTTGCTTTGATTTCAATATCCAAAGGATCTTTCATATATTGCTTACAAAGCTTTTTTATACTCTCAGGTAATGTGGCAGAGAACAGCATGGTTACCCTATCTTTCGGAAGCTCTTTAATAATGGCTTCCACTTGTTCAATGAAGCCCATATTCAGCATTTCATCCGCTTCATCAATAACTAAATGAGTTAAGCGTTCCAAGGCGAATGTCCCTTTCTCGATATGATCCAGAACACGCCCCGGTGTTCCAACGACTACATGGCTTTTTTGTTTCAATTCCGCTTTTTGCAGTGCGAATGGATGTTTTCCATAAACCGCAGTAGCCTTTATCCTTTTGAATCTTCCTATATTCGTGATATCCTCTTTTACCTGTACAGCAAGCTCACGTGTCGGTGTTAAAATAAGCGCTTGAGGCTTATTCTCCTCCCAATCGACCATTTCGCATATCGGTATGCCGAATGAAGCGGTCTTGCCACTTCCCGTTTGGGATTTAACGACAAGATCCCGCTTTTTCAGCGCCACTGGAATCACTTCACGCTGTACTTCGGTTGGATGTTGATATCCCAAGCTTTCTAATGCCCTTACAATTTCATCGCTTAATGTATAATCAGTAAAACTTAATTCATTCATATAACAGCCTCTTTTGTTGTTTAGTATGTTGCTTTATTGTTTCCATAATCGTAATTTCCTTATACAAGGTTCTATTATACGCGATATACATCGATAAACCTTGTAATAACCAAATTCAATTGCCTTATTTCAATATAATGAAACTTCATTATCATTAAAAAGGATGCTAATGATCTTGATTAATCAAAATGGACCATGCTTCTTTCAATATGCTAAAATATGTATGAGATTAAAGCGGGAAACAGGGTGTAGATTAAAAACCGATGTCCAAAAGGAGTGCTGATTTATGATAATCGTAACGAATAGAATCAGAGTCAAAAAAGGGATGGGGGCAGTCATGGCCCCAGGATTTACTGCACCAGGTCCACTTGATACAACGGAAGGCTTCGTAAAAGTTGAAGTATTATTAACGCAGAACTTATCGGATCACGATGAATTGAGCGTTAATATGTATTGGGAAAACCTTGATAACTTTACTGCTTGGAGAAATAGCGATGCATTCAAAGCTGCACATAAACGGCCTGAACCTAGTTCCGGTGAAGCTAAAAAAGAATCTCCAATTCTAGGCAGCGAGCTTACTACGTATGAAGTCGCCTCAGTAAAAGAAATAGCTAAATAATAAAATCACACCAAAAGAGGCCGCAAAATATGCGGCCTCTTTTTGATGGGGTTTATGGCTTGGGTCTCTCTTAGTAAATTATTGGGCTTCAGCTTTCTTGATTTGTTTACTTCTAAGCTGGCCGCAAGCAGCATCAATATCCGTTCCATGTTCTTGCCGGATTTTGCAATTTACGCCTCTCTTTTTCAGCGTATCATAGAACGAGAGAACGGACTCTTTTTCACTTCTTTGGTACTGACTATGTTCATCTACAGGATTATATGGAATCAGGTTGACATAGAGACGATGTTTTTTGTCATCAAGAAGCTCGGCAAGTTGCTCGGCTTCTTCTTGATGATCATTGACATCTTTCAATAGGATATATTCAATCGTAATTCTCCTATTCGTTTTCTCTAAATAATAATCGAGTGATTTCATAAGTTTTTCAATTGGAATACCTCGGTTTATTTTCATGATCCGTGTCCTGAGCTCATTATTCGGAGCATGTAATGAGATTGCCAGATTCACCTGTAATTGAGTATCGGTGAATTCATAAATCTTATTCGCAAGACCGCTCGTCGAGACAGTAATACGCCTTGCAGCGATAGCAAGACCCTTATGGTCCATGATCACCTTCAAAAAGTCTATCATATTTTCAAAGTTATCGAACGGTTCGCCAATCCCCATTACAACAACATGGCTTACAGCATCTTCTTGTTCCAATTTATCCAGATGCAGTTGTACGTTCATGATTTGTTCCACTATTTCCCCGCTGGATAAATCACGGCTTTTGGCCAATAATCCACTTGCACAGAAACTGCAGCCAATATTGCAGCCCACTTGGGTGGTGACACAAACCGAAATCCCGTATTTATGCCTCATCATAACCGTTTCGATAAGGTTTCCATCCTGTAATTTAAACAAGAACTTAATCGTACCATCAGCCGATTCTTGCTTAACGTGCTCAGTCAAAGTCTGGATGACAAAGTGATCTTCAAGTAGTTGTAGGCACTCTTTATTAACATCAGTCATTTCAGAGAAACTCGTCACACGTGTCCTATACAGCCACTCCCAGACTTGTGAAGCTCTGAATTTTTTATGGCCATGGTCCAAAAGCCATGCTGTCAATTGTTCGAATGTTAAACCATAAATGGACTCTTTACTCATTCGTTACCCTCTTTTCATTACATTAAGATTTAATATGTTAACCTTACGGGGAATTTCCCCGGAATCAGTTCTTTTATTTATGATATGGTTCATTTCTATTTATCCGAAAAGCCCGATATATTTGCTCCACTAGAACCAGTTTCATCAATTGATGCGGAAAAGTCATTTTCGAGAAGGAAAGGGCATAATCACTTCTTGATAACACCTCGTTGCCAAGCCCAAGCGACCCGCCAATAATAAAGGCAATTTTGCTCTTTCCATAAGTGGCGAGCTGATCCATATGAGTGGCCAGCTGCTCTGAAGTAAGTTGTTTTCCATTGATCTCAAGCGTTATCACGTAGGTGTCCGGGCTGACTTTGGCCAGGATCCGTTCACCCTCCTTTTGCTTTACAATGTCCATGTCCGCTGCACTCAGGTTCTCCGGAGCTTTTTCATCAGGTACTTCAACAAGTTCTATATTAGCATAGGCACTTAACCTTTTTGTATATTCAGCAATACCTTGCTTTAAGTATTTTTCCTTTAGCTTGCCAACAGTAATAATCGTTATTTTCATATATATCCTCTAACTTTCATTATGGTTTTACTATCAGTTGTCGGATTTGCCTACCTATTATCATACCTTAGAGTGACCTATAAGCAAAACAAGCATATCCTTTCCAATTTTTAATGAAGGGGTTCCATGACCCTTCAAATAAAAACCGCTGCCCCTGAAAGCGGCAACGGTAAAAAATTTGGATTGATCAAGTTCAGATCCGATAAAGAATAATGGTGGATTTCCAAGGAACCACTTTCCAACAGAGCTATTATTTTGAACAACAAAAAGCTTGAATCTAAACAATTCCACCCTCAGGTTTATTGTTCGAAAAATGTTAAGAACAAGTTAAGAACAGGTTACAAACATGTTATCCACAATAGTTATCCACATATCCACAAAATCTATCCACATCTTGTATGGGAATATTAGTTCCCTACTAGATATATTGCCACGTTTCGACAATATTCACAGGTTGTTGATAACTGATTTTCTTCAGGAACCAGTGTTAAAACAGGATAGGTTTCACATTCGTATACCACTTCATCCAGCGCCATGTCAACATGCTCCTGACAGCAATATAATTTCATCTTTCATATCTCCTTTCTCTCTCATTATTCCAAGTACTTCTGTTCCCAATTATCCACAGGTTGGGTGAACTCAATTAATTTCATTATATATCCACAGGTAATCGTAACAAAAAATAAGAAAATCGCAAGGAAATATAAAGGACAGGAAGCATTGCCCGCCCCCTGTCCGTTTGCGTTTTAGATTTCGCTGCTTGAAAGCGTGACTTCCGTAGTTGCCTTCTTTCCGTCACGGTAATAAATGATTTTAACTTTATCACCGATTTTCTTTTCATTGTAAAGGTATTTTCTTAATTCGACGACATCATGGATTTTTTCATTATCCATTCCAACAATGACATCAAATTCCTTCAATCCTGCTTTTGATGCTGGAGAGTTGCTTTGAACGCCTGTAATTGCAACGCCTGCAGTAACTTTCCTTGGCAACTTTAATGTATTTTGCTGATGGTATTGGGAAATTTCTTCTACAGATGCCAAGTTTACACCCAAGAAGGCACGTTTCACTTCACCAAATTCTTCTATATCATTAATAATTGGAATAACTGAATCAATTGGGATGGAAAGACCGATTCCTTCCACTGCATTTTCTGCAATCTTCATGGAATTTATTCCAATGACCTGCCCTGACATATTAACGAGTGCTCCCCCGCTGTTACCTGGGTTAATCGCCGCATCGGTCTGGATGACCTCCGCATTCCAATCGACTTGTCCGTCCTCATTGATATCCACCTCTATCGTACGCTCCACACCAGAGATGATCCCTTGTGTGATGGATCCAGAGAATTGGAGGCCTAATGGGTTACCAATGGCAATCACAGGCTCACCAGGTTTCAATTTGTTGGATTTTCCGAATTCTGCAATGGTTTTGATTTTATCACCACTAACGACAATGACGGCTAAATCTGTCCATGGGTCACTGCCTTGTAGTTCTGCTGGCAATTTAGTGCCATCACTTAATGTCACTTCCAGTTCATTGGCACCTTCAATGACATGATTATTCGTGACAATATAGGCCTTGCCGCCATCTTTTTTGTAGACAACACCAGAACCAGTGCCAGCTTCAGCTGAACTGTCCTCAGCATTGCTCCCTTGACCCCAGAAGTCCGTTTCCTGAATGTTCGTGATGCCTACCACTGCGTCGCTGGCTTTATCAACGGCATTGGTGACGGCACTTGTTACATCAACTGTAAGGTTTTGCTGGGACTGCTCCGTGGACTCACCTCCCGTTGATTTTTCCGTTTTAATTTCGTTATCCTCGTTAGTTAAAAGTCCACTTCCTGGAAAGGCTAATAAAATAAGTAAGGCCCCGATGATGGCGCCCCCCAAGCCAGCTAGAAAATAGCTCGTATGGCTCTTTTTCCGTTTATTTTGGTTCTCCTCATTCTGATCATAATAACCCAAGACCGTTCCATCCTCTCATTTTAGGAATGAATTATAGCAATTCTATTGTTTGGTATCCTCCCTCAATTATACTCAATTACCGAAATTTTTCTAAAAAAAAGCATGCCTTTATTTTAGGGAAAACTTAAAATACTTTTCTTTTTCCTATACAGTTCTAACCAAACGATACCCCTTTTAATCCGAATAGTAACTTACGAATCGAAATTTTAAAAATAAAAAGAATGAACAAGGTATCCCTCATCCATTCCTTTTTTTTATAAGGTAACAAGTTCAGTTGGTCTTTTCGGGTCAGTATCATATAAGGAAAATTGATCACCAACGATGATCCCCTTTGTCTTTAACGTCTGTTCTACCGACATTCTCGCTAGATCCTTCATATTGTTATCAAGGCTTAAGTGGGCCAAGTAAATCCGCTTGGTCTTATCACCGGCCACTTCACTCATTGCAAGGGCGGCATCTTCATTACAAACATGTCCGACATCACTTAAAATCCGGCGCTTAATGCTCCATGGATATTTTCCCATCCTGAGCATGGACACATCATGGTTACTTTCGAATACATATGCATCGGCATTCGAGATGATTCCTTTCATGCGATCACTTACGTACCCTGTATCAGTAATGACCACGAGTTTCTTATCTTCATGATGAAAGACGTAAAACATCGGCTCTGCCGCATCATGTGAAACGCCGAAAGATTCTATATTAAGACTTCCGAATGTTTTGACCTGTTCCATTTCAAATGTGAACTTTTGTTCGGTTGCAATTTCACCGATTGATCGATCCATGGCATTCCATGTCTTTGCATTAGCATATATCGGGAGTTTATGTTTTCTGGCAACCACGCCAAGTCCTTTAATATGGTCGCTGTGTTCATGGGTAACAAGGATACCGGATAACTTCGACATATCACGGCCTATATCCTGAAACAATGCTTCCAAGGCCTTACCGCTTAAACCGGCGTCGACAAGGAATGATTGATCCTCCGTTTCCACGAATAAGGCATTTCCTGTACTCCCGCTTGCGAGAACACTAAAATGCATAGTCATCTATACTCACTCCAGTATTTTTTCTTCTGTATTCAATTCAATGACCTCTCCATCAAAAGCATTCACGAAGAGATCCGTTTCATCATCAATGACCACCCACCATGTTGGTACAAGTAAATGTGACACAGATGTCGTCTGCAGCGAATTATAAAAACCCAGTTCTACATTCGTGACTGTGTTTTTGGGATTAATATCACCATTTCTATACAATGCTCCAATAGCATTTAAGGCAGATTTCAATTCTTTAGGTTTATTGAATTTTTCAATTCCCTCTAAATACATCTGTTCATAGGAAACGATTTCACCCTTCTTGTTCAGATATAGAGTGACCTTCCCCTTACTATTATTATAAAACATCTTTTTATCTGCCACCTGATAGCAGGTGATGGTCTGGTTGATTTGATCATAGCTCCAAAAACGATACTCATTTCCATTTAATATATACTCCTTCAGGAATATATCAACGTCTGCTGCATGAATTTCCGCTTTCATGCCAACTGGTGTTTTAAATGTACCTACAAGCTTCTTATCATCTATGATTTTTGCTTTTTGATTTTTCAGGTACTGTATATCTTTCTTCTCGAAAGTCTTGCTGTTGGCAATCAGGAATTGATCATTCTTTTGTTTCGGAAGTGGGATTTCAATTGAAATCTCATCTTCCTTCAAGAGTTCTTCCGTTGTGGACTCTGTGAAATTTTCAATTTGGTAGTCATTTATCTTTTCCAGAAATTGATAAAGAAGAAAAATATTCAAAACGAAGAAAACCATGATGAATATTGACTTTGTATTATTCCAATCCACTTTGATCGCCTCCCGCATCTTCTTCAAAAGGCACAATAAACCATTTATCGCCGATACGATAATACCAAGTGGGTTCAAGCGTAACTAGTGTGACAAGTTTGGAATCAAGGGATTTATGCAGTTTATAGCCAATCGAGATGTCCTCCACGCTCTTGAAGTCGATATTATCTTTCGATTTCAACTGATTCAAGACTTCTCTACCACTTTTTAAAGTCATTTCCGACCCTTCAGACGGAAGGACTGAGGCAAGTGAAAAGTATGGGCGCTCGTAGCTATAAATTTCTTCTTTTCCCCAAATTTGCTCGATTTCGGTCATTCCGGATTCATTGAAGGCCGGATAACCATTTACGAATAAGCGGAATACCACTCGTTGCTCATTCTCCGACATATAGGCAAAGCGGTAATTGTTATCTTCCCAACCAGCATGATCATTGATGAACTCTATGCCTTTTTGGAGAAGGTCACTGGAACTGCCAAATAACTTGATCTTTTGTGCCGGATTGATATAAGAAATTAGGTAATTCTCTTTATTGACCGTCATGAGTCTTGTTCCATCCGTGTATTCCTCACCGACCGAAACGGATTCCTGTCGTACATACTTCGGATTATTAAATAGAGCGTTTTTAAGGTCTCCAATATCCAAATAGTCGATATAATATTGAAATTTGCTGATCGTCACTGGTTTTTCAGGAACGAACAATGTCCTTTTGCTGTTTATGGTTTCGGCCGTATATTCAGGGTGCCTATCGTAAGAACCCGTATAAAACAAATCCATAAAACGCCTTAGTCTTTTAGAGTCGACCATACCTTGATAGATTTTCCCTTGATCGTAGGAAACAAAATAAACGGCAGATTCATTACCACTGATATCCTTTTGTTTAATGATGATTCTATCGAATGAAAATCCAGGCACTTCCGTATCCGTAATACCCAATACCGTTTTATAGAGGGAGATGGGAACCTCATCGGAATATTCGATTTCAATCGACCCATCTTCGTGGACAAAATCATCAAATTTCCTTTGCAGCCTTTTTACGGATATCTCTTTTACGCCGGTAAAATTCCATTGCGAAAATTCTTTTTCCATTCTATTTATCTCTACCGGATTGGAAGTCTGGAAATGTCGACCATTTCCATGAAAAAGGATACTGACAGGTTTAATGACATCACTAACAATCTGGACATCGCTTTTAATCTTTATATAATTCGATTGGTCACCAAATTTATCATATTCAGGCTCGTACGTCCAAATGCTCCAAGTCAAAAAAATGCTTGTCCCAACCAAAATAATCAGTATGATGCTTTTTGCACGTTCAAAATTCATGACCAATCATCCTCTTCTTCCTGTTCGTAAGGAAGTGTAAAGAACACGGTAGTTCCTTTTCCATCCACACTTTCCGCCCATATTTTCCCGCCATGCGCCACGACCATTTCTTTTGCGATCGCTAAACCAAGCCCGGTCCCGCCTAAGTTCCGCGACCTTGCTTTATCCACACGGTAGAAGCGGTCGAATATTTTATCAATGACGTTTTTCGGGATACCCACTCCTTGATCTGTAATGCTCACAATGATAAAGCCATCCGATGCCCTGACACGGAAAGTCACTTGACCCCCTTCAGGTGAGTACTTTAATGAGTTGGAGATTACATTATAGAGAACCTGGGTGATTTTATCCTCATCAATATCCACAAAATAAGCTTCCTTAGGCAAATCACGCTTAAACGTGATATCATCATTTTTCGTCATTTCAAAACGATCGATGATATGGTCATAGAATTTATTGAAATTCACCCAGCCTGTTTTAAGCCTGTAATCTTTACTGTCCATTTTCGAAAGCTGTAACAGATCATTAACAAGCCTGATCATTCGCTCTGTTTCATTTTGGGTCACACTTAAAAAGGATGGAGCGATTTCCTCGTCCTTCCATGCCCCTTCAGCCAATGCCTCCAGGTAACTTCTCATCGTTGTAAGCGGAGTTCGCAGTTCATGTGAAACGTTGGCAACAAATTCCCTGCGTTCACCCTCGATCTTTTCCTGCTCTGTAATATCATGCAAAACAGTAATCAAGCCATTAACGAATCCCGTTTCCTTTTGAATGACCGAAAAGTTTCCCCTCAAAATGAATGGCCGATTTTTTTTGCTGTAATCAAGGATCACGGACTCTCGCTCTTCCAGTAAATCCTCGAATTTATATTCTTCTTCAAGACCCAAAACCTCAATGATCGGTTGATTCATGACGGTTTCACGCGAGACATTCAATAATTGTGCCGCCGGTTCATTAATCAAGTTCACCCGACCGCGCCTGTCCGTTGAAATTACGCCATCCGTCATATTGGCAAGGACAGATGAAAGCTTACGCCGCTCTCCTTCTGTACTTGATTGCGATTCTTGAAGCTTTTTGGTCAAATTATTGAAAGTGACGGCAAGCTGACCAATTTCATCATCGCCATATACCCTAACTTTTCTGGAGAAATTCCCTTTCGCCATCACCAGGGCCTGTTTTCTCATATCAGACATGGGCCTGGTGATCGTTCGTGCGAGCAGGATCCCTAAGATGGCCGTAATCACTAGGGCAATGGCTGTGCCCGTCATGAAGATACTATTGATTTCATCCATCTGCTCAAAGACATTTTCCATCTCTGCTATTACATAAACGGCACCAATGACCTCCCCATTTGCTTCAATGGGTGTCGAAAGGACCCAGAGCCGCCTGCCGGTTTTCTGATCTCGAAAAACATCACTATCTTCTTTTCCATAAATCAGCGTATTTTTAATAAGGACTTCCGTTGTCTTCTTTCCTACGATACCTTGGTTACTTGGGGCTGAAGTTCCGATCACACGCCTGCTGCGGGTGTCGATGACACGTACTTCCGAAATATCATTCGATGAGTTATCCCGGTCTTTCAATATCGTATAAATCGCTTCTTCGAGGGTTGGATCTTCCTCTCCCCTCTCTTTTTCCATTTCTTCACCAATACTGTAGGTAAGAAGGTTAACGTGACCTTTTATTGATTTCGTGAAGTTCCCGACAAGATTTTCTTCCAATTCCCCAACAAAATATACCCCGATTATTTGCATCGCTACGAAAATGAGCAAAACATAAATCAGAACAAATTTAAAATGAATTGAGCGAAAAAAACCAACCTTTTTCATAAGGACTACTCCTGTTCAGGGTTACGCAGGTAATAACCGACCCCTCTTCTAGTTACAATCCAACCAGGATGGCTTGGATTGTCTTCAATCTTCTCACGAAGACGCCTGACCGTTACATCGACTGTCCGTACATCACCAAAATAATCATAGCCCCACACGGTTTGTAATAAGTGCTCCCTTGTCATGACCTGACCGATATGCTTCGCTAAGTAATGAAGCAATTCAAATTCGCGATGCGTTAATTCAATCGTATCGCCCCGCTTGGATACCACATAGGCATCCGGATGGATAGTGAGCGTTCCTATCGTAATTTCCTTCGGTTCATTTTCTTGATCTGGGACCGGGACAGCTTGCTGACGTCTTAAGTTCGCCTTAACGCGGGCAATTATTTCCCGGGTACTAAATGGCTTTGTCACATAGTCATCTGCTCCAAGCTCTAAGCCTAAGACCTTATCTATCTCTGAATCCTTAGCCGTTAACATGATGATTGGCGTTTCATACTTCTTCCTTACTTCCCTGCAAACTTCCATTCCATCGCGCTGCGGTAGCATGATATCAAGTAAAATCAAATCAGGTTGCCGCTCTTCTACCATCTTGAGGGCTTCATTGCCGTCATAAGCACAAAAAACTTCATAGCCTTCTTTTTTTAGATTGAATTGTAATATGTCAGCAATTGGCTTTTCGTCATCCACTACCAGAATCTTCTTATCCATGTACTTATCTCCTTTTTAATAACTAAACTGAATCTATTAAAAACCGTGTCCTTATCCGGGACCTTATTCACTTTTCCTTCTGTTTGCACCAATCTAACAACCTGATTCAACAAAATTATATATATATACCCAATAAAAGGGGCTGAACACCGGAATGAAAGCAAATTGTATCTATTCTACTTTATCATTTTATAGGCATTAAATCACCTTTTTCCTATTATTCTCATCTATATATGAAGCAGAAGAAGTCTTCGAATATTTTTCGAAGACTTCCATCGATTACTGACTTATATAGTTTAGCGGATTTACAAGAGACCCATTTTTATATATTTCAAAATGGAGATGGACACCGGTTGAGTGCCCTGTTGAACCCATCATGCCTATTTTCATGCCTTTTTCAATCTTTTGTCCTGCTTTTACATCTATTGAATCCAAATGGGCATACACTGTCTTATACCCATTATTATGATTGATCGTTATCTTATTTCCATACCCTCCGGAGTTTCCGGCAGTTTCGATTATTCCATGATCTGCTGCCGTTATGGTTCTGGTGGTTGGCCGGGCGATATCAATGCCTTTATGGAGTTTCCCCCAACGCTGGCCCTGCTTACTGGAAATATAACCCCCGTCTGCAGGCCATGAATATGTACCGCTTCCCTGTGAAGGAATGACCTTCGTGCCTTTTCTGGTGATTTCTGTTTTGGCTTTTTCCGTGACTTCCTTTTTTACGATCGTTTCGCTGATTTTCTTACCGTTTGTTTCAGATACTGCATAGGTGTATGCCCGAATCCCCTCATTGCCTATTTGTTCAGTAATGAGTTCGCCCTTTGGAAGTTCGTCATCCTCCTTCACTTTCTTTTCAAAAGGAATCCTCTCTTCCTTAAAAACTTCTCTTTCTACCATTACGTTCACATAGGGCGTACGCTGGGTCACATAGAGACGCTCTCCCTCTTTAATACCTTTGTCCTCTTCCTGTCCTGGATTTAGCTCCAACAGTTGATCTAGGTCCATATCATGCTTAGTGGCAATTGATTCAAGATCCTCATCTTCCTTAGCCTCATAGATCGTCTTTTCTTCCTTTCCTTCTTCAATCATGGAAAGGGTTTTATCGACGGTCTTGATTTCATCTGGATCGACCATTGTTTCTTTAAACGTGACGGGAACTGAAAATTCGATGTCCAGAATTCTGCTTCCCGGTTCTTTTAACGCTCCCGCATCCGTTTCGCTTTCTTTTTTAATTGATTCATATTCGGAGTATTCCTCTTCATTTACATATAATAAAGTGATTTTCTCCAAAACGTCCTCAGCATCATCCTTTGACGCAACATAGGCGACCGCTTGATTATCTATATCGATTTCATACGCCTCTGCCTTCACATTCAACTGATCTTGAATACCCTTTACAGCCTGATCCTCTTTAACCTCTACATCGAATACCTCTTCAGGTACAAACGTCAGCTGTGTTTCCCTATCGAATGTAAAGTCAGGATAATCTTCCTGTGCTTCTTCTACCTTTTCGGCTACGACCTTCTCTATTTCCGTTTCATCCGTCACACTTCCGACGAACTCATCGTTAATGTAAACATGCTGAATGGTGTTAGTTTCCGATATCCCTGCAGCCGTTGCCCGATTTCCTGCAAGCAATAAAATGACGGAAACCATCAACAGGATGATCCCCTTACCTTTTGAGCTAAACATATATTGTCCTCCTTAACGGCTCAGTCACCAATTAAGAAACTAATCGAATTTATTGTGAGATTTATTAGTCCATTTTAAATATCCATATACATATGACTGATTTAATGATTTTTCCACTCATAACTCTACCATAATAAGAAAAAAAACAAGAAATAGACTTCATAATGTAATAGAACTGTATAAATGGTGACAACAAGTACCAATAAATATGTTTATGAGGATAGTTCGGTAAATTACGAAAAAAGGAGTGGATATAAGCCCCGTATGGTTAAAAGCGAGTTATATGACAAATTGGCCAAAATTGGTATGTTACAAATCGTTAACAATCTATTAACAAGATTTCATTTAAAATACGTCTGATATAAAACAAAAAAACGCCTTAAAGGAAAGGCGTTTTTAAAAAGGATGGCTCAGGACGGAATCGAACCGCCGACACAAGGATTTTCAGTCCTTTGCTCTACCGACTGAGCTACTGAGCCAAATATTCTATTTTAGAATAAAAAAATAAAATGGCGGTCCCGACGGGAATCGAACCCGCGATCTCCTGCGTGACAGGCAGGCATGTTAACCGCTACACCACGGGACCAGTAAAGCATTTATATAAAGAAGTGACCCATACGGGATTCGAACCCGTGTTACCGCCGTGAAAGGGCGGTGTCTTAACCGCTTGACCAATGGGCCGAAAAAAATGGTGAGCCATGAAGGATTCGAACCTTCGACCCTCTGATTAAAAGTCAGATGCTCTACCAACTGAGCTAATGGCTCGTTCTAATGAAATGTAACTTCGCCGGATGTAAACTTAACATCTCCAATGCAGCTACTCGCTTGCTGTTGTTAATGGCTTGTTCTATTGTGACGACGCTTTTGATAATATCATGGTTAATATAGTTTAGGCAATAGTTTTTTGAAATAAAATTAAAATTTTATTATCTTTTTCCTTTTTCACTACTGTTTCACTCCATTAATTCTGTATCCCGTGCCTTACGAACGTGACATCAGAATGCATGCACCCTAATAAAGAAAGAAGAAGCTGGCAAAAAAGCCAGCTCCTTTTTCATGAATTACGCTAGACGCCAAGGGCTTCTCACGACATTTGTTTGGTTACGGTCAGGACCGACAGAGAAAGTAGTCAAAGGAATGCCTACCAATTGAGATACGCGCTCTACATAGTGGCGTGCGTTCTCTGGAAGCTCATCCAATGATTTGCACCCTGTGATGTCTTCTGGCCAGCCTGGTAGCTCTTCATAGACTGGTTTACATTCGCCAATCGCTTTCAAGGTCGCTGGTACCTCATGAATGATCTCGCCTTTGTATTCATAAGCTACACAAATTTTGACCGTATCAAGACCTGATAATACGTCAATCGAGTTCAATGATAAATCGGTAATCCCGCTGACACGGCGAGCATGACGGACGACAACAGCGTCAAACCAGCCGACACGGCGCGGTCTGCCTGTAGTTGTACCATATTCACGGCCAACTTCACGGATTTGGTTACCGATTTCATCATGCAATTCTGTAGGGAAGGGACCATCACCCACACGGCTTGTATATGCTTTACATACTCCAACTACATGGTTGATTTTAGTAGGGCCTACGCCAGAACCGATGGTAACCCCACCTGCAACCGGGTTAGATGAAGTGACGAATGGGTATGTTCCTTGATCGATATCAAGCATGACACCTTGTGCCCCTTCGAATAATACCCGTTTTCCTTCATCAAGTGCGTCATTCAATACAACGGATGTATCACAAACATATTTCTGAATTTGTTGTCCGTACTCATAGTATTCTTCCATGATATCTTCGATCTTGAAACCTTCCGTTTCATAGAAACGTTCAAACATACGGTTTTTTTCGACAAGATTTTGAGACAATTTTTCCTCGAAAATCTCACGATCCAAAAGATCTGCCATGCGGATTCCGTTACGAGCAGCTTTGTCCATATAAGCAGGGCCGATACCTTTTTTTGTCGTTCCGATTTTGTTGGCGCCTTTACGGTCTTCTTCGACTTCATCCAATTTGATATGGTAAGGAAGAATGACATGTGCACGGTTTGAGATACGAAGATTATCCGTACTTACACCGTGACTATGTAAATAAGCAAGCTCCTCTACAAGAGCTTTTGGATCAACCACCATACCATTTCCAATGACACAAATTTTATCACTATAAAAAATCCCTGACGGAATTAAATGCAGTTTATAGGTAACGCCGTTAAATTTTATTGTATGCCCTGCATTATTCCCACCTTGATAACGAGCGATGGCTTCCGCATTCTGGGATAGAAAATCTGTTATTTTACCTTTACCTTCGTCTCCCCATTGTGTACCGACTACTACAACTGATGACATCTGAATAAAGCACCTCCAAAGGTTCACGTAATACCGATTTTTAACCGGTTCTTATCAAACAAACCTATTTTATCAATAATCCAAACTGGAAGTCAATACAAAATCCGAACAATACACATTTTAATAAATTATTTGTTCGTAAATATAAAAAAATCCTTTCCGTTTTAAAATTGGTTTTGGATTGTCAATAATTATTCTGCCCTTTGATTTCTTTTATTATTATCACCAGCCCCGTTCTTTTTCCCAAAATAAAAACAGCTTGCCATTCCATGAATGGCAGGCTGTTCTCTATGCCCCGGGAGACATCGAATCATCATCGAAGCGACGTTCGAGGTTAACGAATTTATTGTATTCTTTTACGAATGCAAGCGAAACCGTTCCTACTGGACCATTACGCTGTTTCGCTATAATGATTTCAATGATGTTTTTATTCTCGGATTCCTTGTCATAATAATCATCACGGTATAAGAATGCCACGATATCAGCATCTTGCTCGATACTCCCTGATTCCCGGATATCGGACATCATCGGGCGCTTATCCTGGCGCTGCTCCACTCCCCGCGATAGCTGGGAAAGGGCGATGACGGGCACTTGAAGTTCACGGGCGAGCGCTTTGAGTGAACGTGAAATCTCGGATACCTCTTGCTGACGATTGTCGCCTGAACGACCATCGCCTTGAATCAACTGCAAGTAATCGATCAATATCATGCCAAGGCCATGCTCCTGCTTCAAACGACGGCATTTTGAACGGATTTCGCCAATCCTCACACCCGGCGTATCATCGATATAAATGCCGGCATTCGACAAGCTTCCCATCGCCATCGTCAATTTACGCCAATCCTCATCAGTTAAGGAACCTGTCCGTAAATTCTGGGCGTTGATATTTCCTTCAGCACAGAGCATACGCATAACGAGCTGCTCTGCACCCATTTCAAGACTGAAAATCGCTACATTCTCATCCGTTTTGGTTGCAACGTTTTGTGCGATATTCAATGCAAAGGCGGTTTTACCAACCGAGGGACGGGCGCCCACTATGATGAGGTCATTACGTTGGAACCCGGCAGTCATTCGATCCAGTTCAGCAAACCCGGTCGGTATTCCCGTGACATCCCCTTTACGGGTAGTCAAAACTTCTATGTTATCGTACGTCCGCACCAATACATCCTTAATATTTTGAAAAGACCCGGAATTCTTACGCTGGGCCACTTCCATGATCGTTTTTTCTGCTTCCCCGAGCAGCTCCTCGACCTCGTCCTCGCGACTGTAGCCTTCCTGGGCGATGTTGGTCGCTGTCCTGATCAAACGGCGAAGCAATGACTTCTCCTCGACGATACGGGCATAATATTCAATATTGGCCGCGGTAGGCACCGATCCGGCCAATTCACTTAAATAAGAAACTCCGCCAACTTCTTCAAGGTTTTTGGTCGCAGCCAGTTCCTCTGTCACCGTAATCAAATCGACAGCTTTTCCTTCGTCATTCAATTTAAGCATCACATTAAAGATTTTTTGATGAGAGCTTCTGTAAAAATCCTCTGGAATCAAAACTTCCGATGTAACGGTCAATGAAGAGGGCTCAAGAAAAATGGCACCTAGTACAGCCTGTTCGGCTTCTATATTTTGAGGGGGAATCCTATCCTGAAATTGTTCTATCATATCTTAAAACCTCCCATTCTAAGAGGATACCTTTTATATGTTTCTAGTGAAAAAGAAAAAAGTGAAAGGACAACATGCCCAATCACATTTTTCGTCTACCTCTATTTTATCAATTTTTCACAGATATGAAACAACTAAAATTAGTTAATTTCTTTCACATGCACAGTAAGTGTCGCAGTGACTTCAGGATGAAGCTTGACTGGAAGCTTGGTGTGTCCTAAAGAACGGATACCGTCAGCAAGCTCCATTTTGCGTTTATCAATCTTGATACCATGTTTCTTCTGAAGCTCTGATGCAATTTGTTTAGTCGTGATGGAACCGAATAAACGCCCGCCCTCACCGGCTTTGGCCGATAGCTCAACCGTTAATTTCTCCAGTTGGACTTTCAATTCTTCTGCATGTTGCAGTTCTTCGGCAGCAAGTGATTCTTCTTTATTCTTCTGTGCTTCCAAAGTTTTCACATTTGTATTATTTGCTTCAACAGCCAATCCTTGTTTAAGCAGGAAATTATGCGCATATCCATCTGCAACATTTTTAACTTCCCCTTTTTTCCCTTTACCTTTAACGTCTTTTAAAAATATTACTTTCATTCTTTTTGTCCCCCTTCTAAATATTCATCAATAGCTACTTTCAATCGACTTTCGGCTTCATCAATGGAGCATGCCTGTTGAGTAGCGGCATTTGTCAAATGGCCGCCCCCATTCAACATTTCCATGATCACCTGTACATTGATATCACCAAGAGAACGCGCACTTATGCCTACTGTATCATCAGATCGCTTAGCCATTACAAAGGAAGCGACAACGCCATCCATGGTCAATAGGGTGTCAGCAGCCTGAGCTATGAGCACCTGATTATGGACCTGATCGGTTTTTGCCGAGGCAATGGCAATTCCCTTTTTATAAAAGATTACCTCTTCAATGAGCTTTGACCGTTTAATATAGGTGTCCACGTCTTCTTTTAAGAATTTCTGGACAAGTACCGTATCAGCTCCATGTGCCCTAAGATAAGAGGCTGCATCGAAAGTACGTGAACCCGTCCTTAAGGTGAAGCTTTTCGTATCGACGATGATACCCGCAAGAAGCGCCGTCGATTCCAGCATATCAATCTTGCTGCGTTTCGGCTGATATTCAAGCAGTTCGGTTACAAGTTCAGCTGTTGAAGACGCATATGGCTCCATATAGACGAGCAATGAGTTTTTGATGAACTCTTCACCCCGGCGATGATGGTCGATGACTACAACTTTATCGATCCTATTCAATAACCGCTCTTCAATTACCATGGAAGGTTTATGTGTATCGACCACAACCAGCAATGTCTCATCCGTAATCATTTCAAATGCATCATCAGGAGTTATAAACCGGGCATAAAGCTCTTTTTTATTTTTGATTTCCTCCATTAAACGGAGGACACTGCTATCAAGCTGCTGGGTGTTTATGACAATATAGCCTTCACGTTCATTCATTTGGGCAACTTTCAAGATGCCTATCGCTGAACCGATTGCGTCCATATCCGGGTTTTTATGGCCCATGACAATGACTTTATCGCTATCAAGGACTATATCCTTCAATGCATGGGAAATCACACGTGCACGGACCCTTGTGCGTTTTTCCATCGGATTGGTTTTACCGCCATAGAATTTCACTTTTCCATTCGCTTGCTTTATTGCTACCTGATCACCGCCCCGACCTAGAGCGAGATCCAAGCTGGACTGTGCAAGCGTACCTAGTTCCGGTAAGGATGACACGGCCGAGCCGACCCCGATGCTCAAGGTCAATGGTACATTTTGCTTGGCTGTCGTTTCCCTGATTTCATCCAAAATCGAGAATTTCCCCTTCTCAAGCTGCTGAAGGATATGCTCATTAAAGACAGCGATGAATCGTTCCGAGGAAACCCGTTTAAAGAAAACGCCATTATCCCTTGCCCATTTATCAAGAAGTGAGGTGACCAGGCTATTAATGCTGCTTTTACGCTGATCATCCATACCCTGTGTCAAATCATCATAGTTATCAAGGAGAATGATCGCAATTGCCGTTCGCTCATCTTCATATAATTTCTCGATTTCAACTTGCTCCGTCACATCAAAAAAGTAAAGAAGCCTTTCCTCACGCTTATGGACCACTTTGAATTTCCGATCGTGGAGCGTAAGTGTCTCTGTCTCGATCTCTTGCTTAATTAATGGAACGATCGAGTCCGCGACATCATAGAGCGATCTTCCTGCCAAGGAGTCTTCACTAAAACAGGAAGCCAGGAATGGATTGGTCCATTCAATGTAATAATCCTCATTAAAGAGCATGATCCCAATTGGCATTTCCAATAACGCTTCCTCGCCGACCTTCTTTAATCGGTAAGATAAAGTCGTTATATACTCTTCTGTCTTACGTTGCTTTTTTTCTACCATTCTTAATGTTAAATAAAATAAACCAGCAAGAATCAATAGTCCAACAAGTGCAATAACCCAATTATAATAAGCCAGTACGCCCAAAAGTAAAACGCCCGCGGCCAGCATCCCATACAACGGGGACTTAATCGAGTATTCTTTCAAATAAGATGGCATAGTTTCAGCTCCTAAAAGCATCTGTTTTACAAAAAAGTCTATTCCTTTTTCTTGATTGTCTCCCTAAAAGGAAAGCCTAAATCTATTATACCTAAAAATCGTACGGCTGTTGTAATAATCGGAATCGGCAGCAGCAAAGAAAAAACCACGATTAAAACAGGTATGGCTTTAGCCCATGACTTCACATGAGCGATATAAAATATCAGGGAATATCCTTGTAATAAAATGAAGAACTGCAAGATGAAAAATATGTTCGTTATGGCCATATATACAAAACTGTTCTTGTCCGTATTCACAAAAAGAGCAAGAAGCATCGTAATTAAATAATACCATAAAAGACTTTTCGGGAGTCGCAGATCTCGAAAATGGGGCCATTTTAACGTTTTATCACTGAACCTCTTCACAATTGGATGCGCAGCGAAGAAAATCAATAAAACCATGATGACTGACATCAGAACGAACAAACTTGGCATCAGTGTGTTTAACATATCGACTGTTTCATACACCTGCTTTTTGACTTGTTCCGTCGGTGCCTGGCCAAAAGAATCCATGATGCCCACTGTATTTTCAACGGACTCTTCAACCATATCCATCGATTCTTCTATGTAATTAACATCCATTATCAACACTGAAGCTGCATATATTAATAAAATGCCTCCCAGGAAGACAAGTACTGCACTTATGAACATAGTTGCCATCGATTTGTCCTTTTTCAAAAAATAACCGATCGCAATTCCGGTTGCCCCCATAAGTAAGGTAAGCGGAACAGACAATAGCGTCCCAATGAGGATTGACAACAGCGAGGCTATAAATAAGTAACCCAGACTCCACGATAACTTTTGTTTGACTGTGAACAGTATGAATGGAATGGGTAAAAAGAAAGTGGTGAAGATACTCACTAATGGTACTTGAATGGTGATGAACAATAAAATGCAATATAGTGCCAAAAGGGCTCCACCCTCCGCAATTCGTCTTCCGCTATTCATCTTTGTTTTCACCCCCCTGTTAAGATTAAAATTAATGTCTTATCTCCATCTTTTATTGTATCCGTTACGGCCAGGATATTTCAAACATCACATTCTTTTTTAGGATATGATTACTTTTTCTAAGGAAAATGGCCATATGAATTACTTTTGAAAATAAAAAAACCGCAATTCAGCGGTTTTCAGGCATAAGAGCCGATTTTATAAAAAAGGCACATTAAGGAAAACTCCTCAATGTGCCTTTTTATTATTCACCAGATACATATGGAAGTAATGCCATAGTACGTGAGCGTTTAATAGCAATCGTTAATCTACGTTGATATTTAGCGCTAGTGCCAGTTACACGACGTGGTAAAATTTTACCGCGTTCTGAGACGAATTTTTTAAGAAGATCTACATCTTTGTAATCAATTTTAGTGATTCCGTTAGATGTGAAATAACAAACCTTTTTACGCTTACCGCGTCCTTTACGTCCACCCATTGCCATAATAAATTTCCCTCCCTGCTTTTTCAATTTTCATTTTAAACGGCTGTTTAAAACGGAAGATCGTCATCTGAAATGTCGATTGTTTTACCGTCATTTGCAAATGGATCATCATCTACACGAGTGTAGTTGTTATTGCTCCGTTGATTCTGATTAGGATTTTGTCCATACGAATTGTTGTCATTTCCGTTATTATTATTGCCATAACTTTTTTGACCTCCACCGTAAGAACCGCCTTCATTTCTTTCACCCGCTGAACTGCTTCGTGGTTCAAGGAATTGAACGCTCTCAGCCAGAATCTCCGTCACATATACGCGTTTGCCGTCTTGTCCTTCATAATTACGTGTTTGGACACGTCCATCCACGCCAGCTAAACTGCCCTTTTTCAAGAAGTTAGCTACATTTTCTGCCGGTTTACGCCAAACAACACAGTTAATGAAATCCGCTTCACGTTCACCCTGCTGATTCGTAAAACTACGGTTCACAGCTAAAGTAAAGGTAGCTACGGGAACTCCATTAGGTGTATATCGTAATTCAGGATCTTTAGTTAAGCGTCCTACCAAAACTACGCGATTCATCATCAGAATCAACCCCTAGGTTTCAAGCCTGTTTCATGTGAAACAAGATTAGAATTTATATTAAAAATGTGATTATACTTCTTCTCTAGTAGCCATGTGGCGAATAATGTCTTCACTGATTTTAGCAAGACGATCGAATTCTTGAATCGCAGCACTTTCAGCGTTAACTTTAAGAAGCATGTAGTAACCGTCACGGAAATCATTGATTTCGTATGCAAGACGGCGTTTACCCCATTCTTTTGCTTCTACTTCCGCACCATTATCAGAAAGGATTGTGTTGAAACGTTCAACTAAAGCTTTTTTAGCTTCTTCCTCAATGTTTGGACGGATGATATACATAATTTCGTATTTTCTCATCACTGTCACCTCCTTTTGGTCTAAGCGGCCCAATTGGGCAAGGAGCAATTATTTATAATTACTCACAAGATAAAATTATAGCATAGTTAAAGAGGCTTTGCAACGAACGGTTCGACTTATTACAATTAATTGAAATCTAATGATTAAAGACTCAAAAAAGACCCTACATATGGAGCTGTAGGATCTTTCAGACTGGAGTTGAATCTTAAACGTTAAAACGGAAATGGATTACATCGCCATCGTTAACGATGTATTCTTTTCCTTCCAAACGAACTTTTCCTGCTTCTTTTGCAGCACCATGACTACCCGCTTCAAGCAAATCCGTATAAGAAACGATTTCGGCACGGATGAAACCACGTTCGAAGTCCGTGTGAATGACGCCTGCACATTGAGGGGCCTTCATACCTTTCCGGAATGTCCATGCACGCACTTCCTGTACACCAGCCGTAAAGTATGTTGCCAATCCAAGCAGATTATATGAAGCACGGATCAACTGGTCAAGACCTGACTCCTCGATGCCAAGTTCAGATAGGAACATTTCCTTTTCTTCACCTTCAAGCTCTGCAATTTCTTCTTCGATTTTGGCACAAATTACGATTACTTCGGCATTTTCCTTAGCAGCATATTCACGAACTTGCTGAACATATTCATTATCGTCAGCATTAGCCACTTCATCTTCGCTCACATTCGCCACATAAAGCGTCGGCTTCGCTGTAAGTAAATGCATGCCCTTCACGATTTTTTGCTGTTCTTCAGTGAATTCAACTGAACGGGCTGGTTTTTCATCTTCCAATGCCTCTTTTAAAGCCACAAGGATTTCATGTTCAGCCACTGCGCCTTTATCTTTTTGCTTGGCCATTTTTCCGACACGGTCGATGCGTTTGTCAACGGATTCCAAATCGGCAAGGATCAATTCAAGGTTGATGACTTCGATATCATCGATTGGATTTACTTTTCCGGAAACATGAGTAATGTTATCGTCTGCGAAACATCGGACGACCTGACAAATGGCATCCACTTGACGGATATGGGAAAGGAATTTATTACCCAGTCCTTCTCCTTTACTTGCTCCTTTTACAATCCCGGCGATATCCGTGAATTCAAATGCTGTCGGAACCGTCTTTTTCGGTTTAACCAATTCAGTCAATTTTTGCAGACGGTGATCCGGCACTTCCACAATCCCGACGTTTGGATCAATCGTACAGAAAGGATAGTTGGCAGATTCCGCACCTGCCTGAGTAATTGCATTAAATAAAGTGGATTTACCTACGTTAGGCAAACCAACTATACCAGCTGTTAAAGCCATTTATATTTCACTCCTTCAAGATAATTCGTACATATGGAAAAAGACTGATCTTCTATAAAGACCATCCAATTACCTAAACCTTTCCCAATTATAGATTTCGCTCCCTAAAAAGACAAGTAAATCATTGAGATGGCAGGACTACTTTCATTCCAAAAAAAAAGCATGATCACTCCTCATGCTTTTGCAGAACTTTTTTCATTTTCTTCGCGAATTCACGTCGAGGCAGCATTACGCTATGACCGCAACCCTCACATTTTATCCGGATATCCATACCAAGCCTAATAATTTTCCACTTGTTTATTCCACAGGGATGCGGCTTTTTCATTTCCACTACATCCTTAAGCCCAAATTCTTTCTCCTCCATAACCATGAGCCCCCCCTAATTCCTATGACTCGCTGCCATTGTACGTAGATTTAATCCCACTTAAATCAAGCGCAGCACTTATTTCTTTTCTTAATATCCTACTGATTTCGATGTGATGCATCGGCTTTGTTTCCGCTGTAATCCGAAGGACGATTTCTTCAGCACTTATTGTTTCGATTCCCAAAAATTCAGGTGCTTTAATCAAGGCTTCATATTTGCCTTCCATACTGCTTAAGAGTTCAATGAGCACCTTCTCAGCAAGCTCGACCGACCCATCGTTAGGTATGGTCACATCAACCACAGCCATACTGTTTAAAATGGAATAATTCGTAACCTGGATGATGCTGCCGTTGGGTATGAAGTGCAATTCCCCTGCACCACTTTTAATTTTCGTAGTACGAAGCCCGATTTCAATGACTTCCCCTTCAAAATTATTTATTTTAATATAATCCCCAACCGAGAAATGATCTTCAAAAATAACGAAAAACCCTGTAATTATATCCTTGACCAAACTTTGAGCACCAAACCCAACTGCCAAACCAAGAATACCAGCTCCAGCCAGTAAGGCCTTTACATCGAATGAGAAAATTTCAAGAATCATTATCAAGGCAATGAAATTGATAACGTAAGTTAAAATATTTTCCAGTAACTTAATGAGTGTCGTTTCTCTACGCTCTGAAACACGAATAGGACTTCTTAAGCGAACCGCGAAAAATTTACTTATAACCGTCTTTCCTATTGAAATAATAATACGCGATAATAACAGAACAAGGAAGATTTTAATAATGCCCTCGCCCATCAGCAGCCATACCTTTTCATCCAATACCTCTTTTGTAACGTTATCATAAATGCGATCCATCTTTTCCTCCTGCCTAATGCAAACTGCAAAACTTTTATATCTTCTCTATGACTTTTCCATATAGACGTAGTCCTCTACCCCTACTGCTGTGAGATAACCCTGAATAAGAGAAGTTTTCTCTATTTTATCAATAAATAAGGGTTTCTGTACAAAAAAAATATGGGTATATAGGTAAAAGAATTAGAAGTTTTTTCCGAATTAATCAAGTATTTTTTTACTAGAATGTATAAATGAAAGCAATTGGTAGAGGAAGAACGTCAATCCATTTCCCCTTCACCTGTTTGCATGTTCTACAAAAAATTCCCTCATCCATTACGTTAAATACCGTATATTTTTCCCTTATTATCCGTATACTGTAATACCAAATAAAGTAAAGGAGTGGAGCCGATGAATCTGAATTCTAGTCTATTTAATAATAATAAAAATAGATTGAGTCGCATCCTGCATGAAGATACGGATGCATCCAAACAAATTTCCCAGGAATTAATCAACCTTCTACCAACTGGAAAGCTTCAACCAATCGTCATCGTCTGTATAGGCACAGACCGTTCTACAGGCGATTCCCTCGGACCACTTGTCGGCACTCTGCTTAGTGAAAAAGCTGGAAGCAGTTCTTCTACATTCCATGTATACGGTACTCTGGATGACCCTATTCATGCGATGAATTTACAGGAAAAATTAAATGAAATAAAAAAGATTCATACCAATGCCTTTATTGTCGGAATCGACGCTTGTTTAGGCAAAATGAAAAGTGTGGGTATTGTTCAAATCGGTCAAGGACCAGTGAAACCAGGTGCCGGAGTCAATAAAGAACTTCCTTCCGTTGGAAATGCCCATATTACAGGAATCGTGAATGTAAGTGGATTCATGGAGTTCATGGTTTTACAAAACACTCGTCTTAATCTGGTGCTGAAGATGGCCAAAACCATCGCCGAAGGAATTTCCGAAGCACAAGATCATTATCCAGTAAAACCTTCCATCACTCCTTTCACATGGTCATTCAAGCAAGAAAAATCCCTTTGATTGGTATTTCTGATTATAAAAAAGAAGGAAGGGTTTACCCCTTCCTTCTTTTTTATACATAATACATGATAGTAACCAGAATGACGGTAATCATTATGCCTGGAAGCAGATTCGCCACCCTTATTTTGGTGACACCGATAATATTCAAACCAATGGCTAAAATCATGACTCCTCCAGTTGCCGTCATTTCCAATATGAAGGAATCCATTAAAGCGGTTGGGATCATCGTATTGATCTGTCTTGAAAAAATTGCTAAAAACCCCTCATAAAGAATGATTGGAAATGCTGAAAAAAGTACACCTATGCCAAGCGTACTGGCGAGGACCAGTGCTGTAAATCCATCGATGATCGCTTTTGTTATCAAAACGTCATGATCATTCCGGATACCACTATCCAGGGCACCGATAATGGCCATCGCCCCAATGCCAAATATGAGCGTAGCCGTTACAAACCCCTGAGATATCGAAGTTCCTTCAGTCGCTTTCATCCTGCGTTCAATCCAATTGCCTAAAGAATTAAGCCTTGCCTCAAGATCCATCCATTCGCCAAGGACTGCCCCTCCAACAATACTTAAAATGACAATGAGGAACTGATCACTTTTCAGCCCCATCTGCAAGCCTAAGACCATGACGGCTAAACCGATCCCGCTCATGACCGTTTCTTTTATCTTTTCAGGTATATGTTGTAAAAACCTTCCCAAAATCGAACCGATTAAAATGCAGGCACCATTCACCAAAGCCCCTAATAATACCATCTCATCCACCTAATTTTCTACAGTGAAAAATAGATCTAACTTCTGTTGCCACTATCTTTTCATAAAGGCAATCTAAGAGGAAAGGTTCTCTTGATCGATCAAGTCCAAAATTCTCTCTAGATCTTCTTTTGAAAAGAATTCGATTTCTATTTTCCCTTTTTTCTTACTTTGTTTTATCGTTACACTCGTTCCTAGTCTTTCACGCAGACTTGACTCCCGCTGCTTTATGAATATATCTTTTTTCTCTTGTTTCTTAGGTTTGGTTTCACGTGAAACGGTATCATTCAATTGATGTATATATTGCTCTAGCTGTCTGACATTCATTCCTTCTTTGAGGATTTTATCCACTACTGGCTTTAGCATCTCTTTTTTCTTTAAACCCAGTAATGCTCGGCCATGCCCCATGGAAATTTCCCCATCGGAGATATAATTCCTAATCCCTTCAGGCAAAGACAGTAATCTTACATAATTCGCGATATGGGGTCGGCTTTTACCCAAGCGATTGGCCAACTGCTCCTGGGTAAATTCCAATTTTTCAAGAAGTGTTTGATAAGCAGCCGCTTCCTCAATCGGATTTAAATCTTCCCGTTGCAGGTTTTCCAAAATCGCCAGTTCCATCATCTGCTGTTCATTCAATTCCCTCACAACAACCGGAACTGTCTTTAAACCCGCTTCCTTGGCAGCACGATAACGCCTTTCCCCAGCCACGATTTCATATCCCTTAATGCTTTTCCGGGCAATAATCGGCTGTAATATCCCGTGTTCCATGATAGATTGCTTTAATTCCTCTATAGCTTCAAGTCTGAAGCTCTTTCGGGGCTGATAAGGATTTGGCCTTAATTCCCTTAATTTGATTTCGCGCACGATTTCATCTTTACTGATCTCCCCATTGTTGAAAAGTGCGTTAAGTCCTTTGCCAAGTCCTTTAGCCATTTGATACCACTTCCTTTGCCAGTTCTAGATAGACCTCCGCTCCTCGTGACTTTGGATCATATATAATTATTGGTTCCCCATGGCTCGGTGCTTCACTCAAACGGACATTGCGGGGGATGATGGTTTGATAGACTTTATCCTGAAAGTATTTTTTGACTTCTTCTATAACCTGGATACCTAAGTTTGTTCTGGCATCCAACATCGTCAATAGCACACCCTCGATTTTCAAATCATGGTTCAAATGCTTTTGGACGAGACGGACCGTATTCAAAAGTTGGCTCAATCCCTCCAGGGCATAATATTCACATTGTACAGGAATCAAAACGGCATCAGCTGCCGTTAATGCATTAAGCGTGAGCAAACCCAATGATGGAGGGCAGTCAATCACAATGTAATCATATTGGCTTTGCACCTCTTCCAATGCCCTTTTTAATCGGACTTCCCTTGAGATGGTTGGAACAAGTTCAATTTCAGCACCTGCAAGTTGAATGGTCGCAGGTATAGCATATAAATTTTCTACCTTTGTTTCCATGATGACGGTACTGGCCTCGACATCATCAACCAATACATCATAAATACATTGTTCCACATCTGCTTTATCGATACCTGCCCCGCTTGTAGCATTTCCCTGCGGATCGATATCGACCATTAAGACTTTCTGTCCTATGTATGCAAGACAAGCACTTAGACTGACAGAAGTTGTCGTTTTTCCAACACCGCCTTTTTGATTGGCAATGGCGAGAATCTTACCCACGAATTCACCTGCTTTCAACTATCTTCATCATGCTATATATCTATTAACTTTTACCGTAAATCCATTTATTTCTTTCTATTTTATCATGAATGTTAGTGGAAGAAATCGTTTTCTTAAATTCCTCTTAAAAATTGAAATATATCTAAAACAGCATTAAATACCGGGAAAAATTGAAACCTTTTTGAGATGGCAAATGCCAGTGTTGGCGACAAAATAAAAAAAGCTTGGTAATCGGAGACTACCAAGCAGGGTTAAGGATAGGGAATCAAGTTTTTTTCTTAGGTATTTTAATCGTGAATTGATAATACTCCTCGAATTCTTCTTCCTCTGCATCCAAATTTATTCCATTGTCTGTAACCATACTGAGTGATTGGCGTATAGTATTCACGGCAATCCTCATGTCTTTACTAAACGCTTTCCGCTTAGGTTTCGGCTTTTGCACAGTACCCGTTAAGAGCTTGACGACCTGCTCTTCGGTCTGCTTGACGTTTAATCCCTTTTCAATGATCTCCAAAAGCAGTTTAAGCTGCTTTTCAGGACTTTTTAACGGTATCAACGAGCGGGCATGGCGTTCCGTAATTTGCTTTTGAAGAAGTGCATCTTGAACCTCTTGGGGCAGCTTAAGCAACCGAAGCTTATTCGCCACGGTAGATTGTCCTATTCCCAGTCTTTGTGCCAGGGCTTCTTGGGTTAAACTATGCAGCTCCAATAGTTTACCGTAAGCCAAAGCTTCTTCAATCGGTGTCAGTTCTTCACGCTGAAGGTTTTCTATCAGCGCAACGGAAGCCGTTTCTGTATCGGTGAAATCTTTGATTATTGCAGGTGCCAATTCCCAGCCAAGCTTTTGCATGGCTCGAAAACGACGCTCACCAGCAATGATTTCATATTTCCCCTGTCCATAAGCCCTTACTACAATTGGTTGAATGATTCCATGTGTATGAATCGTTTGAGCCAATTCAGCAATTTTATCGTCATTAAAAACGGTCCTTGGTTGAAATCGATTAGGCACAATATCAGAAATGGAAATTTTTCTTATCTCTTCATTATTATTGCTAGGTGTCTCCATCTCTAGTTGCTGTTCTTCTTTTTCGCCAAACCCAAAGAACCGCGAAAAAGGATGCTTCATCTTCCTACACCACCTTTTAAAACTCCCAAATAACATATTCTCTATTTAAAGGACAAGTCCTGCATACATTTCCCGACATGGTTATACATATGGTCCTTCACTGTGAAAAACATGTCGACTGGCGTCATCAAGGCAATAATGAGGAATTGACGGCCAGTTATTATAAATATCGCCGGCTTGCCCAAGATTATTTCCCTGAATCAAAAAGAAAAATCGCCGACTCTCTAGCCCAGCTGTAAAATCTGGCACACGTTTGACATTGTACCGAAAAATTGCCTTCTTGTTGGCAAATACAATATTGATAATAAGGTCATACATTTATAGTAAAAGAAAATTAGGGCAAGTACCAGCCATATATCCGAATCATTTACGCTTAATATGAAACCATCTCCATATAATAGAGGTTATTCAATAGGCTGCTTATTCGGTGTCCCTGGTTTTCTTGGGTATTTTTTAGGAGTCTTCTTCACTTTTTTTACAGTAATGATGTTTCTTTCACTATTTTCCTCTGGCAATGTGAAAGGATGAATTTCTTCAATTTCTCCGCCTAATGTAAAAATGGCCTTTTTCCCTGTATCCATTTCATCTTGTGCACTAGCCGCTTTCATGGCAATGAACGTCCCGTTTGGCTTAACAAGCGGCAAACATAGTTCACTTAAAACGGACATCCTGGCTACCGCTCTTGCCATGACAATATCATAGGATTCGCGATGCTCCGGTTTTTGGGCGAAGGTTTCCGCCCGGTCATGATAGAAGGAAACTCCCTTTAATTGCAAGGACTCAGCAAGGTGATTCAAAAAAGAGATTCGCTTATTCAAAGAATCCACAATCGATACGTGGATATCAGGGAAACAAATCTTCAATGGAATACTCGGAAATCCGGCTCCAGCCCCAACATCGCAAATTCGATATGACTTGTTAAAGTCGAAATAGAAGGATGCGCTGATTGAATCATAAAAATGCTTTAGATAAACTTCTTCCTTATTAGTGATGGCTGTTAAGTTCATCTTTTCGTTCCATTCCACCAATAATCGATAATAAGTGTCAAACTGATCAAGCTGGTGAGGAGAAAGCTCGATCCCTTTCTCCTGCAGTGCTTGTTGGAACTGTTCAATATTCATGTTTTCTTCAATCCTTTTCGGGTATTTCCATTACTGAGATACTCTGGCAATTTTACCTTGTTCCAAATAAACAAGCAAAATGGAAACATCAGCGGGATTCACACCGGAAATTCTTGAAGCCTGAGCTACTGATAGCGGGTGGACCTGCTTTAATTTTTGACGTGCTTCCGTTGCTAGACCAGAAATTGCATCATAATCGATATTCTCTGGAATCTTTTTATTCTCCATTTTTTTCAGGCGATCGACTTGCTGTAGAGATTTTTCGATATAACCTTCATACTTGATCTGGATTTCGACCTGTTCCGTCACTTCATCGCTCAGTTCGACATCACTTGGCGCCAACTTTTGAATATGGGAATAATCCATTTCAGGCCGTTTCAATAAATCAGAGGCACGGATTCCATCCTTCAACTCACTGCCGCCACTTGCTGTAATGATTTCTTGTACCTCTTTAGTCGGTTTGATGAAATTTGATTTTAGTCGTTCCTTTTCCATTTCAACCGCTTCTTTTTTCAAAAGGAAACGATTGTAGCGTTCTTCTTGGATCATTCCGATATTGAATCCAATTTCCGTTAAGCGCAAATCGGCATTATCATGACGCAATAATAAACGATATTCTGCTCGTGAAGTAAGCAATCGGTATGGTTCATTCGTACCTTTCGTTACAAGGTCATCAATGAGAACACCAATATAGGCATCCGAACGGCTTAAAATCAGTTCTTCTTTACCTATTGCGTTCAATCCTGCATTAATACCGGCCATCAATCCTTGTCCTGCTGCTTCCTCGTAGCCGGATGTCCCATTAATTTGGCCAGCAGTATACAGATTTTTGATTTTTTTCGTTTCCAGTGTAGGCCAAAGCTGCGTAGGAACGATAGCATCATATTCTATTGCATATCCAGCACGCATCATTTCCGCCTTTTCGAGGCCTGGAATGGTTTGTAGGATTTTCACTTGTACATCTTCAGGCAAACTGGTAGATAAACCTTGCACATAAACTTCCTTTGTATTGCGACCTTCAGGTTCCAGGAAGATTTGATGCCGTGGTTTATCATTAAAACGGACGACTTTATCTTCTATCGAAGGACAATAACGAGGTCCAGTTCCCTTTATCATTCCGGAATACATTGGTGAACGGTGTAGATTATCATCAATGAGCTGATGTGTCCCCTCATTCGTATACGTTAACCAGCAAGGTAATTGATCAGTGATGAACTTTGTGGTTTCATAAGAAAATGCACGTGGCACTTCATCACCAGGCTGAATTTCCGTTTTGCTGTAATCTATGGAAGAACTATTGACACGTGGTGGTGTTCCCGTTTTAAAACGGACCAAATCAAATCCTAACTGCTCTAAATGTTCAGATAGCCTGATGGAAGGCTGTTGATTATTAGGACCGCTTGAATATTTCAGTTCCCCTAATATGATTTCACCGCGTAAATATGTTCCCGTCGTTATTACGACAGTTTTCGCACGATACACCGCACCCGTTTTAGTGATTACACCCGTACAAACGTCATTTTCAACAATTAATTCTTCTACCATTCCCTGAATCAATGTCAAATTTTCTTGGTCTTCTATCGTCTTTTTCATTTCTTGTTGATAGAGAAATTTATCTGCCTGCGCCCGCAACGCTCGAACAGCCGGACCTTTAGCAGTATTCAGCATCCTCATTTGGATATGGGTCTTATCGATATTTTTTCCCATTTCACCGCCTAAAGCGTCAATTTCCCTAACAACTATACCTTTTGCCGGCCCACCAACGGACGGATTGCATGGCATAAAGGCGACCATATCCAAGTTAATGGTGATCATCAACGTTTTAGCTCCGACTCTTGCAGCTGCAAGGCCAGCTTCACTACCAGCATGACCAGCACCAATAACAATGACATCATAGCTACCTGCTTCGTATTGCATATCCTTTTCCTCCTTTTACGCTTATTTTCCTAAACAAAATTGTGAGAACAATTGGTTGATTAAATTATCCTGAACGCTTTCACCAATGATTTCTCCAAGAAGCTCCCATGCTTTCGTGAAATCAATTTGAACCAAATCAACCGGCGTACCCATTTCAATAGCTTCGATTGCGTCTTCGATTGACTGTAATGCCTGTCCTAGCAAGGCTATATGCCTGGCATTGGAAACATAGGTCAGGTCTCCCGTTTCTAAAGAACCCTCAAAAAATAGTGAAGCGATGGCTTCTTCCAATTCATCGACCCCTTTATCCTCAAGTAAAGAAGTGGAAACAACCTTATGGGATGCCGCCTTTTCCTTAACCTTTGCCAAATCGATTTTCTGTGGAAGGTCGGTTTTATTGATGATAACGATAACATCCATTCCCTCAACCGCTTGGAATAGTTTTTCATCTTCCGTTGTAAAATCATCAGAATAGTTCAATACAAGTAATATTAGATCAGCCTCTTTTAATACTGCACGGGACCGTTCAACTCCAATTCGTTCAACGATATCTTCCGTTTCGCGTATTCCTGCTGTATCGACAAGTTTAAGCGGTACACCGCGAACATTGACATACTCTTCAATTACATCACGTGTTGTACCTGGGATATCAGTGACAATCGCTTTATTCTCATGAACCAAGCTGTTCAGCAAAGAAGATTTTCCAACATTAGGGCGCCCTATGATAACCGTCGCAAGCCCATCCCGCAAGATTTTCCCTTGTTGGGCCGTGTGAAGCAGTTTCTCTATTTCAGTCTTCACATAACTGCCTTTTTCCAAAAATAAACGATGCGTCATTTCTTCGACATCATCATATTCCGGATAATCTATATTTACCTCGACTTGAGCGAGGGTCTGTAAAATTTCTTGACGTAGGTTTTGGATTAATTTCGAAAGCCGGCCTTCCATTTGACCTAATGCAACATTCATGGCTTTATCCGTTTTAGCCCGGATTAAATCCATAACGGCCTCAGCTTGAGAAAGATCGATCCTGCCATTCAAAAAAGCCCGTTTCGTAAATTCACCAGGTTCTGCTAAACGAGCACCTTGTGAGAGAATGAGCTGTAATACCCGATTGACCGAAACGATTCCACCGTGACAATTTATTTCAACTACATCTTCTCTTGTAAATGTCTTTGGACCCTTCATGACCGAAACCATGACTTCCTCTATGATTTCACCTGTTTTAGGCTGGATTAGGTGGCCATAATGAATCGTATGTGATTTCACTTCAAGCAATCCTTTTCCACCTGGTCCTTTAAAGATCCTATCGGCTATTTCTATGGCCTCATCACCGCTGATTCTAACGATGGCGATTGCCCCTTCCCCTAAGGGAGTAGAGATAGCGGTGATTGTATCGAATTCCATGCTTTCACCTCTTATATATTGATGTTTCTATTTTTTTCTGATAATAAAATCGTCGAATCCCTAAATTACTACAATACCACAGTATATTCATGAAAAAAAGTAGATACTCCTTCCTTTCAAGGGTTATCCACATGCAATGAATCCATATTCTGTAACATTCATTTTAACTTATCCACATGTGAATAACAAATATCGCCAGCCTCCCTTTATTCCATTCCCTTTTCTATATCATGGGAATATAAAAAGAGTTGTCAGTTATTGTTGAATTATCCTTATATAAAAAGATATTCGACACACATCGATATTATGTCCTAAAAAAAAGAACCCCTGCTTTAAAGCAGAAGGTTCATTTGAGTGGAGTAATGACCAAATGGCGATATGGTTCCGTCCCACTTGAAGTTGTTTTTATTTTTGGATAATGCAGGAGAGCATTATGGATGACCTTACGTTCATAGGAAGGCATCGGCTCCAGTGAAACAGCCTTACCTGTTTTCTTGGCTTTAATTGCCATTCTTTCAGCCAATTGGATTAAAGTTTCATTGCGGCGATTTCGATAATCTTCTGCATCCACAGTAATATTCAAAAACTGCTTCGAATATCGATTTGCAACCAGCTGCGCTAAATACTGAAGGGAATTTAGTGTTTGACCCCTTTTTCCAATTAATAATGCTATTTTCTCACCTGATAAATGGAATGTTACGTTCTTACCTTTACGGTGGACATCAATTTCTGCATTGACTCCCATTTCCACGCTGACATTCTTCAAAAATTCAAGTGTCTCTTCAATGGGATCGGCAGGCAATGTCACATGGACAATTGCCTTCCTTGCACCAAATAAACCAAAAAATCCTTTTTTGCCTTCATCTTCTATTTCTATCTCCACGCGATCCTTAGTGCTGTTCAGTTGAGCTAAAGCTAAATTTACTGCTTCTTCGACAGATTGTCCTGTAGCAGTTACCTTTTTCACTTTTTCTTTGCCCCTCCCGCGTTTTCCGCAGCTGCTTTTCTAAGATCCGGACCTTTAATGAAATATGTTTGAACGATACCAAAAAGGTTACCTACTACCCAGTAAAGAGAAAGAGCAGCGGGGAAATTAATAGCAAAAACAACAATCATAATTGGCATGATGTAAAGCATCATCGTCATTTGTGCCGCCATTTGTGGATTGGAGTTCATTCCAGCCATGGACATTTTTTGCTGGATAAAAGTCGTAATACCAGCAACAACCGGTAAAACATAAAAAGGATCCGGGGAACCTAAATCAAACCAAAGAAAACTATGTAAAGCAATTTCTTCCGTACGGCTGATGGCATGGTAAAATCCGATCAAAATCGGCATTTGCACCACTATCGGCAAACATCCCGCCAATGGATTCACATTATATTTTGAAAATAAAGCCATTGTTTCTTGTTGTAGTTTTTGTTGTGTGGCAGCATCTTTTGAGCTGTATTTTGCTTGAAGTTCTTTCATCTCAGGCTGAATGGCCTGCATTGCTTTCGAGCTTTTCACCTGTTTGATCATTAGTGGAAGTAATGCTAAGCGAATGATTAATGTAACACCGATGATTCCCAAACCATAATTCTCGCCAAATGCTTCAGAAAGCCAAATGATCAGGGCTGATAATGGATAGACAATGTATGAATTCCAAAAACCTTCACTATCCGCAGTAATAGGTTCTTTAATTTCCGTACACCCTGCTAACAGCATCATTATCGAGGCTAGTCCAATAATGAGTAATATTCGTTTTTTCAACCGTAATTTCCTCCTAACTGCAATCAATCTTTTTTGAAACAATTGTGAACTGTTTATTAGCAGATTTCAAGAATAAGTAATCCGCATTTTTCTACAGTTCCAATAGGAATTTTCTATATTATCTTTTCTCAAGTAACTACATGATCCGAGGAATGCTTAGTATTCGATATAAAGGGGATTTTATTGTTTTTTCATTTTAAAGTTTAGTGATTTAGAACGTTTCAGGACGTGGATCAAGCTGCTTTTCACCTGGAAAAAGTCCATCTCCGCCGCTGGTTTTCGAGCAATCACAATATAATCCTTACCCTCTTCTATATCTTCTTTCAATTCCAAAAACGCTTGCCGTATGTATCTTTTAATTTGGTTCCTTACAACGGCGTTCCCGATTTTTTTACTGACTGAAAGGCCGATCCGAAAATAATCCTGACCTGGCTTTTCAAGGACATAGACAACGAATTGCCGATTAGCAGAAGATTCACCTTTTTTAAAAACAAGCTGAAATTCATCCTCTTTCTTAATCCTTAACTTTTTTTTCATTTTTACACCTTCATTACATGAATTGAGTCTCAGTAAATCCCTTATTTTGCGAAAAAAGACCACTGAGACTTTTCAGTGGTCTATGCAGATAATACTTTTCTGCCCTTACGGCGACGTGCTGCGATTACTCTACGTCCGTTTTTCGTGCTCATACGTGCACGGAAACCGTGAACTTTACTATGTTTGCGGTTATTCGGTTGATAAGTTCTTTTCATTATATGACACCTCCCTGAGGAATAACAGTTAAAGACAGTCTTTACAATTATATAGATGGAGGTTTCTACTTGTCAACCTCATCCAAAAAAATATTTCTTTTTAATGCTCAATGTCCAGTAGGTCTTTTTTTACTACCTAGCCTATTGTAAATGATTTTGCTCCGAACTGATATAGAAATTTTTGGGGAGAGGAAAATTTCCATCGATTCATCCACGAATAAATATATGAGATTCCCGAGGTATCTTCAATTGACCGACTAGCATTCGACATAATTTGGACGAACCTAAACCATCTTCAATATGTATCATTCGATTTTTATCAATGTAGGTTTTCCAGCTTGAACAACTTAGTTCATCCAAAAATAAAATTAAATTAATCCAACTCATAATCATGGTCTGTGGATAAAATTCGACATGTTTTTTTCTATCCACAACCCAATTTATAGACTTTTGCACATAACAATAGCCTGTGGAAAAGTTTTTCCCACAGGCTCGGTAAGTTGTGGATAAAGTTTTCTAACCCATTGCAAGACGCCTGAATTTCTGATATTATATTTGTGTTTTCACTCTGAATAACTTTATCAACAGGTAACGGTTATCCACAGACTGTGTATAACATGTGGATAGCTTATTCGACCTGTGTATATTAATCTGTCCACAGATGGTGGATATTGTCGAAAACCCTTTTTTCTTCTTTATTATATATTTCTCAAAATACCTGTTGATGAATAAACATCCAAATCTACACCGGCTTACCAGATGTAGTCTGTACAAAGGTTGTACAGCGCAAGATATAGTTTTAGGGACTTCACATTACACAACACAAAAATCCCTTATACAGCTCACCGAACCTTTGCTGTCAAAATTTATATAAAGACGGCAATCGATGAGTTTATTTGTGCCTATACATTTTAGAAACTATTATTAAAAATATTTTGCAAAGGAGGGATAAGTTTGGATAATATCGATAGCCTCTGGAACCAGGCGCTCGGAAAAATCGAAAAAAAAATCAGTAAACCAAGCTTTGAAACTTGGCTTAAATCCACCAAGGCCTATTTACTGCAGGGTGATACATTAACAGTCACCGCTCCCAATGAATTTGCCAGGGATTGGCTTGAAGAACGCTATTCCCATCTTATTTCTGATGTATTGTTTGAGCTTACAGGTGAGGAATTGGAAGCAAAATTCATCATTCCCCCCAATCAAGAAGATGATGATTTTACCGTTCCTGTTCAGCCTAAAAAGATTAAGAAACGGGATAAAGAGCATGCTGCATTTCCACAGCATATGCTGAATGCAAAAAATACCTTCGATACATTTGTCATCGGCTCCGGCAATCGTTTTGCCCATGCCGCGTCTCTCGCTGTCGCAGAAGCTCCAGCCAAAGCTTATAATCCCTTATTTATATACGGAGGCGTAGGCCTTGGGAAAACTCATTTAATGCATGCAATCGGGCATTATGTTCTTGAGCATAATCCAAATGCAAAGGTCGTTTATTTATCGTCTGAAAAATTCACGAATGAATTCATAAACTCCATCCGGGATAATAAAGCTGGGGAATTTCGAGATAGATACCGGAGTGTAGATGTTTTATTAATTGATGATATTCAATTTCTTGCGGGAAAAGAACAAACCCAAGAAGAGTTTTTCCATACATTCAATGCGTTGCATGAAGAAAGCAAACAGATCGTCATTTCCAGTGACCGTCCACCAAAAGAGATCCCTACACTTGAGGATCGCCTCCGTTCCAGGTTTGAGTGGGGTTTGATCACGGATATCACACCTCCTGATCTAGAAACGCGGATTGCCATTTTGCGTAAAAAGGCAAAAGCTGAGGGTCTTGATATCCCGAATGAAGTCATGCTCTATATTGCCAACCAAATCGATTCCAATATTCGTGAACTTGAGGGTGCACTTATTCGTGTCGTCGCTTATTCTTCATTAATTAATAAAGATATAAATGCCGATTTGGCAGCTGAAGCATTAAAAGACATCATCCCAAGCTCAAAGCCTAAAATAATCACCATCTTAGAAATCCAGAAGACGGTCGGTGAACATTATAGTGTCAAACTTGAGGATTTCAAGGCGAAAAAACGGACTAAATCCGTAGCCTTTCCAAGACAGATTGCCATGTATCTTTCCAGGGAATTAACGGACTCATCCCTGCCTAAGATAGGAGATGAATTTGGAGGTCGCGATCATACGACCGTTATCCATGCGCATGAAAAGATTTCTAAACTCATGCAAACGGATACCCAGCTTCAACGTCAGGTTAAAGAAATACAGGACCAGCTGAGGGTATAATCGATTCTGGATATTGTGTATAACTGACGACTACTTACACACAGTCTGTCCACAAGTGGATAGACTGTTTTTCCTTAGGTTGAGTGGACTTATCCACATATCAACAGGCCCTACTACTATTACTACTATCTTTTTTAATAAAAATTATTAATAAATATGCCTATTCGGCAATAAAAAAATTGGAGGATGAAACATGAGATTTATAATCCAAAGAGATCGATTAGTTCATAGTGTCCAAGAAGTAATGAAAGCAGTCACATCAAGGACGACGATTCCGATTCTGACGGGAATAAAAATAAGCGTTACTAGTGAAGGTGTCACTCTAACAGGAAGTGACTCAGATATCTCCATCCAATCATTCATCCCAGCTGAAGTTGACGGAGATGAGATTGTTGAAGTTAAAAGTAGCGGCGGTATTGTACTGAATGCCCGTTTTTTCAGTGAAATTGTCAAAAAGCTACCGATGGATACTGTAGAAATTGAAGTGGAAAACAACTTTCAAACGATTATCCGCTCAGGTAAAGCTGAATTTAATCTAAATGGACTAGATCCTGAGGAATATCCACATCTTCCGATCATTGAAGAAGAAAATATTTTCAAACTTCCAACGGATCTTTTAAAGACCCTTATTCGCCAAACGGGTTTTGCAGTGTCCACGTCAGAAACACGTCCCATCTTGACAGGTGTAAACTTAAAGGTTCAAGATGACGAATTGACCTGTATTGCAACAGATAGCCATAGGCTGGCCATGAGAACAGCCAAAATAGAAAATAAAATTACAGGGACTTATAGCGTTGTAATCCCAGGTAAAAGTCTGAATGAGTTGAGTAAAATCCTTGATGATACAAACGAACTCATTGAGATCGTCATTACCGACAACCAAGTACTTTTCAAAGCTGAAAATTTACTATTTTTCTCAAGACTTCTTGAAGGGAATTACCCTGATACATCACGCTTGATTCCATCAGATAGTAAAACGGATGTGATTGTTCATACTAAAGATTTTCTCCAAGCTATCGATAGGGCTTCTTTATTGGCGAGAGAAGGAAGAAATAATGTCGTCAAATTGACAACCCTGGAAGGCCGTATAATCGAAGTCTCTTCCAATACCCCTGAAATTGGTAAAGTAATTGAAGAGGTTCAGGCAGAAGCCATTGAAGGTGAAGATCTGAAAATCTCATTCAGTGCCAAATTTGTAATGGATGCTTTAAAGGCATTGGAAGGTTCCGATATAAAAATTAATTTCACCGGTGCAATGCGACCGTTCGTCATTCGTCCACTACATGATGATTCCATGCTGCAATTAATTCTGCCGGTAAGGACTTATTAAGCAAAAATAATATTTCAAAAAAATTAAAGGCTTGTTTAGCAGGCCTTTAATTTTTTTATTTTTAACATAGGTTCCCAAAGGGTTTTTAGGGTTTTTTAAATACCGTACGGAACTCAGAACCGCTAAAAACAAGAGCTGAAAAAGCTATACTTTGTCTTAATGGGATTAATTTAGTAAAATGAAGTATTAAAAGACTACTTGGAAATGAGTGAAGCATGAAATGGACTCCATAAAAATCAGCACAGAATATATTACACTAGGACAATTCTTGAAATTGGCCGATTTAATCCAAAGCGGCGGAATGTCAAAATGGTTCTTAAGTGAATACGAAGTTTACATTAATGGCGAATTAGACGTGAGAAGAGGCAGAAAATTAAGATCAGGTGATAAAATAGAAATTCCTGGATTTGGCACCTACACAATTACAAGCTAAAACATAAGGGAAGAGCGGAATATGTATATTGAAAATATAAGTTTGAGAAATTACCGCAACTATACCGAACTGAATCTGACTTTTGAAAATAAAGTCAACGTAATCCTCGGCGAAAATGCTCAGGGGAAAACAAATGTCATGGAATCCATTTTCGTTTTAGCAATGGCAAAATCTCATCGTACCTCAAATGATAAAGAACTTATTCGCTGGGATGAAGAGTATGCTAAAATAGAAGGAAGAGTTAGAAAGAGAAATACCTCAATACCACTTGAGCTGACCATTTCAAAAAAAGGGAAAAAGGCGAAGTGCAACCATATTGAACAAAGAAAGTTGAGTCAATATGTAGGAAATATGAATGTGGTCATGTTTGCGCCTGAGGATCTAAACCTTGTAAAGGGGAGTCCTTTAGTCAGACGCCGTTTTATAGATATGGAAATTGGCCAGGTTTCTCCCGTATACCTTCATGATATGAGCCAATATCATAAAATACTTCAACAAAGAAATCATTACTTAAAGCTTCTGCAGACCCGGAAACAAACGGATACGACAATGCTTGACGTGTTAACTGACCAATTTATTCAGTATGCAGCGAAAATTGTCGAAAGAAGGTACGAGTTTCTTTTAAAGCTCCAGCAATGGGCAGAGCCGATTCACTCGGGGATCTCCAGAAATCTAGAAGTATTGAAAATCCAATATAAACCGTCGCTTGATGTATCAGAATCTATGGATTTGACGAAAATGATAGAAGTATACACAGAAAAATTTGATAAAATAAAAACAAGGGAAATTGAACGGGGTGTAACACTGGTAGGTCCTCATCGTGACGACCTGGTTTTTTTTGTGAATGACCGTGATGTCCAGACATATGGTTCACAAGGACAACAACGTACAACTGCCCTGTCATTGAAACTTGCCGAAATTGAGCTGATCCATGAAGAAATCGGCGAGTATCCCATTTTATTATTGGATGATGTGTTATCGGAACTTGACGATTTCCGTCAATCCCATTTACTGAATACGATACAAGGGAAAGTGCAAACATTTGTGACGACACCCTCCGTTGATGGAATCGATCATCAAACCCTAAGAGAAGCGTCCACCTTTTATGTTAGTCAAGGAAGTATAAAAAAGGTTAAATGATGAGGTGAATGAATGTATCTCCATATTGGTGAAGACATTCTTGTGAAAACGGACGATGTCATAGCCATTTTAGATAAGAAGCTGCTCCAGGCTTCTCCAATCATGAGTGAATTTCTGGAGAAAAAGTCTGATGTAACTTACCATTTAGCAAAAAACTCGGTTAAATCGATTGTGGTGACGGATAAACAGGTCTATTATTCACCGCTTGCATCGTCCACTTTAAAAAAGCGTTCAATGCAGCCATCGTTCTTGATCGATGATATAGATATTCTTTGAATTGTAGCCATAACGTAATAATTACTCCTGAAAAATTGATAAATGCCAAAAGAAAAGTGTAGGTGATACGTATGACAATGGAACAAAAAGAAGTACAAGCTCAGGCATACGATGAGAATCAGATACAGGTTTTAGAAGGCTTAGAAGCAGTTCGTAAACGTCCGGGGATGTATATCGGTACTACCTCTGCAAAAGGACTTCACCATCTTGTTTGGGAAATTGTCGATAATAGTATCGATGAGGCACTAGCTGGTTTCTGTACTGAAATCAAAGTGACGATCGAAGAAGACAATAGCATAACAGTAGTCGATAATGGTCGGGGTATTCCAGTAGGTATCCATGAAAAAATGGGACGGCCAGCTGTAGAAGTAATTATGACGGTCCTTCATGCGGGCGGTAAATTTGGCGGCGGAGGTTACAAGGTCTCCGGTGGTCTGCATGGTGTGGGAGCTTCAGTAGTAAATGCTTTATCCACCGTATTGGAAGTTTATGTTCATCGTGAAGGAAAAATCCATTATCAGCAATTCAACCGTGGGGTTCCTAAAGAAGATTTGAAAGTTATCGGGGAAACCGATCATACAGGTACGACTGTACACTTCATTCCTGATGGTCAAATTTTCACGGAATCCTTGGAATATGATTTTGATACATTAGCCACACGTATCCGTGAGCTTGCGTTCCTGAATAAAGGCTTGAAACTGATCATTGAAGATAAACGTGAAGAGGAAGAGAAAATCAGGGAATACCACTATGAGGGCGGCATCAAATCTTATGTCGAGCATTTGAACCGTTCAAAAGAGGTCCTTCATGAGGAACCGATTTTCATGGAAGGCGAGAAAGATGGAATCTCTGTTGAATTAGCATTGCAATATAATGACAGCTATATCAGTAATGTCTTTTCTTTTGCTAATAATATCCATACTTATGAAGGCGGTACACATGAATCAGGATTCAAGACTGCTTTGACCCGTGTCATCAATGATTATGCACGGAAAAATAGTCTTTTAAAAGAAGCCGATTCCAATTTCTCCGGTGAAGATGTCCGGGAAGGTCTAACGGCAATCATTTCGATTAAGCATCCTGAACCACAATTTGAAGGTCAGACGAAAACCAAACTGGGAAACTCTGAAGTAAGGACGGTTACTGATTCCATCCTTTCGGAACGGCTTGATTCTTTCTTATACGAAAATCCTGCAGTGGCCAGAAAAATTATAGATAAAGGGCTTATGGCAGCAAGAGCCCGTATGGCAGCCAAGAAAGCCCGTGAATTGACACGAAGGAAAAGTGCTTTGGAAGTATCCAATCTACCGGGGAAATTGGCAGATTGTTCATCTAAGGATCCGGCTATCAGCGAATTGTACATCGTTGAAGGAAACTCGGCGGGAGGCTCTGCTAAACAAGGAAGGGACCGCCATTTCCAAGCCATTTTGCCGCTAAGAGGTAAAATCCTGAATGTTGAAAAAGCACGATTGGATAGAATCCTGCACAATGAAGAAATAGGTACGATCATCACAGCACTTGGAACAGGCATTGGTGATGAATTCAATATTGAAAAGGCTAGATACCATAAAATTGTTATCATGACCGATGCGGATGTGGATGGTGCCCATATCAGAACGTTGATGTTGACATTCTTCTACCGTTATATGAGAAAAATTATCGAGTATGGATATATATATATTGCTCAGCCGCCACTTTTCAAAATTCAGCAAGGGAAAAAAGTGGATTATGCCTATAATGATCGGCAGCTTGAAGAAATCATGGCTAGTATGCCAAGTACACCAAAGCCTAACCTGCAGCGTTATAAAGGGCTGGGGGAAATGAATCCAGAGCAATTGTGGGAAACGACCATGAACCCAGATACAAGAACTCTACTTCAAGTCAGTTTGAAAGATGCTGCCGAGGCAGATGAGACTTTCGAGATGTTGATGGGTGACAAGGTGGAACCGCGACGTAACTTCATTGAAGAAAATGCAATTTATGTAAAAAATCTCGATATCTGATTTTTTGACAGGATGCTTTTTACATCCTGTTCTTTACATAGTGCACGTACAGTTAAAACTAAATGAGAGTATAAGCTTTTTATAGGAGGTTGGCTCCATGTCAGAAAATGAAAGATCAGGTGTAAAAGAAATAAATATAAGTACCGAGATGCGGACATCATTTTTGGATTACGCGATGAGCGTAATCGTGTCTCGGGCTTTGCCTGATGTAAGGGACGGTTTAAAACCGGTACACCGAAGAATTCTTTATGCAATGAATGATCTTGGAATGACTTCGGATAAACCATTTAAAAAATCAGCCCGTATTGTAGGGGAAGTTATCGGTAAATATCACCCGCATGGTGATTCTGCCGTATATGAAACGATGGTACGGATGGCGCAGCCTTTTAACTATCGTTATATGCTTGTCGATGGTCACGGGAATTTCGGTTCGGTTGATGGAGACCAAGCTGCCGCAATGAGGTATACAGAAGCAAGAATGTCGAAGATCTCGATGGAGTTACTTCGCGATTTAAATAAAGATACGGTTAATTTCCAGGATAACTACGATGGTTCAGAAAGAGAACCAGCCGTTATGCCAGCCCGTTTCCCGAACTTGTTAGTGAATGGTTCATCAGGTATAGCAGTAGGGATGGCAACCAATATTCCACCCCATCAATTAGGTGAGGTAATCGACGGCGTATTGGCTTTAAGCAAGAATCCTGAAATTACAATTCCAGAGTTGATGGAATATATCCCTGGTCCGGATTTCCCGACCGCCGGTTTAATTTTAGGACGAAGCGGAATCAGGAAGGCCTATGAAACTGGAAAAGGGTCAATCATTCAACGGGCGAGAGTCGAGATTGAAGAAAAACCTAATGGAAAACAGGTAATCCTTGTTAAAGAAATCCCTTATCAAGTAAATAAAGCAAGATTGATTGAAAAAATTGCAGAACTTGCTCGAGATAAGAAAATCGAAGGCATTACCGATTTACGGGATGAATCGGATCGTAATGGCATGCGTATCGTAATGGAGCTTCGAAAGGATGTTAATGCAAATGTCCTTTTAAACAACCTGTATAAGCATACTGCAATGCAGACAACCTTCGGAATCAATCTACTTGCTTTGGTGGACGGTCAGCCTAAAGTGCTGAATTTAAAACAATGCCTACACTATTACTTAGAGCATCAGCAGGTAGTCATACGGCGTAGGACTGAATTTGAATTACGGAAAGCGGAAGCCCGTGCTCATATTTTGGAAGGTTTGCGCATTGCACTTGATAATTTGGATGCGGTCATTTCATTAATCCGTGGTTCCCAAACGACGGAAATTGCCCGTGAAGGCTTAATGACACAATTTTCGCTTTCCGAGAAACAGGCGCAAGCTATCCTGGATATGCGTTTACAACGTTTGACAGGTCTGGAACGTGAAAAAATAGAAGATGAGTATCAGGCTTTAATGGCTATAATTGCAGAATATAAAGCCATTCTTGCTGATGAGGAAAAGGTTCTTGAAATTATTCGTGAAGAGCTTCTTGAAATTAAAGAACGTTTTGATGATAAACGGAGAACTGAAATCACATTGGCCGGCTTTGAAAGCCTTGAAGATGAGGATTTAATTCCAGAGGAAAATATAATCGTGACACTGACGCATAACGGTTATATTAAACGCTTGCCTGCAACCACGTACCGCAGTCAAAAACGCGGAGGGCGCGGGATACAGGGTATGGGAACGAATACAGATGACTTTGTCGGTCACTTGTTAACCACTTCGACTCATGACACTCTATTATTCTTCACTAACAAAGGTAAGGTCTATCGTTCCAAAGGATATGAAATACCTGAATATGGTAGGACGGCAAAAGGGTTGCCGCTTATCAACTTGTTGGAAGTCGATAAAGGTGAGTGGGTCAATGCAATCATACCGGTGAAGGAATTTGCTGACGATTGGTATTTATTCTTCACGACCAGACATGGGATATCGAAGCGTACACCTTTGTCGTCGTTTGCAAATATCCGTAATAACGGTTTAATTGCCCTAGGTTTACGTGAAGATGATGAATTGATTTCTGTCCGTCTTACGAATGGAGAGAAGCAAATCATAATTGGAACGAAAGCCGGGATGATGATTCGTTTCCCTGAGACGGATGTACGGACAATGGGACGTACTGCAGCGGGAGTGAAAGGGATTTCCTTAAGGGCCAATGATGAAGTGGTCGGCATGGAAATTCTTGAAGATGATGAAGAAGTCCTTATCGTTACGAAAAACGGCTATGGAAAACGGACCTCTGCGGAAGAGTACCGTATTCAAAGCCGTGGAGGCAAAGGGATAAAAACATGTAATGTCACTGAGAAAAATGGTGAACTTATAGCTGTGAAAACAGTAACGGGTGAAGATGAGGATTTGATGCTGATTACAGCAGCTGGTGTATTAATCCGAATGGAAGTCGAAGGCATTTCTAAAACGGGACGTAACACACAGGGTGTTAAGCTCATCCGACTCGAATCCGCAGATAATGAATATGTTTCTACGGTAGCCATCGTTGGAAGAGAAGAAGAAGAAGAAGAAATAGATATGGATACAGAACAGGGTCCAACAATAGATACGGATTCTGATTCTGATTCGGAACCTACTGTAATCGAAGAAAATGAAGTAACTGAAAAAGATACGGAAGAATAATTCTTCCATAAAAAAAGACCCTGGCAATTATGCTGGGTCTTTTTTTTTGTATTAGATGCTTTTACAAAAAAATATACTACAGTGCTTGGGTGTGGGTAAAAATTCTTATGATTTGAAGTAAATTAAAGATTGTAATGCTAATAAATTGAATTTTTTTAGGGATTTAATCGAAGGCTGCATACTCTCGAAAGAGATTAGAGGTCTTTCGGACCGCCCAATAATGTATGAAAAAACAATATTGCCCAGGGGTTAATTGAGGCTTTGCAAGCTTTTTTAATACATGAGGTAAGTGTTGAAAAAACTTTGATTGATGGAAAGAAATTTTTACCGAAAGAAGTAATAGATCCTTATTTGGGTGAAATGGAAGAGTCATCGGATTTTATGGATTTGTATCTTGAGTCAGTACAAACATATAAACGATTATTTAAAAATTGGCAAGCGGGCAGTAAAGTCGATGTGGCCATGATTCGTTTAATCCTGGTTCCTTTAATGGACAAAGCTTTAGAGGAACCAGGAAACATTTTGATGCTGCACCACTATTGCAATAAAGAAGACTATGTATACCATCATGCCATTTCAATTGGATTGATAGGAGGATATATTGAATATTAAATGAAATGTAATAGGGCGGATGTCTACCAGGCCGCAATTGGCGGATGTTTGGCAGACTGCGGGATGGCAAAGCTGCCACCTAGGTTATTAAATAAAACGGAAAGTCTAACTGCCGAGGATTATGAGGAGATTCACAATCATCCTATTTTCAGCTACAAAATGATAAAAGATAGTTCAAGTATTAAGGATAGTGTGAAGATAGCCGTTCTAGAACATCATGGAAGATTAGATGGAACGGGTTATCCCCAAAGGTTGAAAACAAAGTCCATGAACTTATTCTCAAAAATCATCGCTGTTGCAGATGTCTTTCACGCCATGACTTCAGAAAGGACATATAGAAAGAAACAGTCACCATTCAAGGTTTTAGAAATGATCTTCCATGATGACTTTGGTAAATTTGATATTGGAGTAGTAAATACCCCTGTTATCAGGATTCGCTAACTTTTCTATGGGAAACAAGGTCAAACTAAACAATGGATTCATCGCTGAAATCATTTTTATTGATGCCAGCTCGTAAACAAGACCGATCATCAAGGTGAAAGATAGTGATCAAATAATCAATTAAGGGTTAAATCGTGAATTATATATAGAAGAAATACTATAATGCTAAAGAAAAAGTTTACTCCTAAAAAGATAAGCTTTTTCTTGCTATTAGGTGGACAACCAAATTTATTGTTATCTATGGATTCATGTATTTTATTTATTTTAAAATAACTCTTGCTTTTATTTCTGATACTAGATATAATAACTAAGTCGACAGCGAAAGAATAAAGTTGTTGACAAAAAATAATATAGTTGATATATTATTAAAGTTGTTTCTAAACGAACGATACAAATTGCTCTTTGAAAACTGAACAAAACAAAGCGCCAACGTTAAATTTTAAGTGAGCACACACTATTAAAAAAGCAAAATGAGCAAGTCAAACATTTCTTCGGAGAGTTTGATCCTGGCTCAGGACGAACGCTGGCGGCGTGCCTAATACATGCAAGTCGAGCGAATCGATGGGAGCTTGCTCCCTGAGATTAGCGGCGGACGGGTGAGTAACACGTGGGCAACCTGCCTATAAGACTGGGATAACTTCGGGAAACCGGAGCTAATACCGGATACGTTCTTTTCTCGCATGAGAGAAGATGGAAAGACGGTTTCGGCTGTCACTTATAGATGGGCCCGCGGCGCATTAGCTAGTTG